>NZ_JAWRZD010000001.1:0-4800000 GCF_056523125.1 Achromobacter sp. ISS7
GGCAGCATGACGAAGCCATCGTCGCCGCCGGCCGGCAGGTAGGGGCGGTCGCGGTCCTTTTCGCTGGCGTCATAGCAGTAGCCGAGCCGGCGCAGCGTGGGCAGGGTGCGGTGGCTCTTGCGCCCCGACGGCGAACACCAGCCCGCCGGCGTCACGCCCAGCCGCTGCTGGATCAAGGTATGGGTCTTTTCCAGCAGCGCGGGTTCGTCCTCGCCCAGGTCCCAGGCCTCATGCAGGTAGCCGTGGGCGGCGATCTCGTGGCCGGCGGCCAGGATGGCGCGGAAGGTGTCCGGGTAGCGCTCGACGTCGTAGCCGCAGGCGAAGAAGGTCGCGGGCAGGGCGTGGCGGGACAGGATCTCCAGGTGGCGCGGTACGCCGCGGCGGATGGCGTAGCGGCCGGCGGTATGGATGCCGGCGCCGGGAAACTGCTTGCGGCCGACCTCGACGGCGGGGCCGTCGACGTGCACGGTCACGCACACCACGGCCCGCACTGGCGGGGCCGAGGGCGCGCGCCGGCCCTGGCCGCGCAGTTCATGGTCGAGCGCCAGCCAGGGGTTGGCGGCGGCGTCCAGCGGGACGCCATAGGGAATGGCTTGCATCAGGTGGCCTTGATGTTGGCGTTCTTGATCAGGGCGCGCCATTTCTCGCTTTCGGTCGCGACGAAACGGCGCAGCTCGTCGGGCGTGCCGCCGTGCAGCTCCAGCCCGTTCTGCGTCAGTTGCGCCAGGGCGGGCTGCTTGAGCGCGCTTTGCACCGCGCCGTTGAGCGTCTGGACGATGGCGGGCGGCGTGCCGGCGGGCACGAACACGCCGTTCCAGCCGATCGCCTGGTAGCCCGGATAGCCGGACTCGGCCACCGTGGGCACGTCGGGCAGGGCGGGCGAGCGCGCGCTGGACGTCACCGCCAGCGGCCGCGACTTGCCGCCCTGGATGAACTGCTGCTGGTTGATCACCACGTCCATCAGCACCGGGAACTGGCCGCCCAGGAAGTCGTTGACCGCCGCCGCCGCGCCCTTGTAGGGCACGCCGGGCAGGTCGAGGCCGGCGGTGGCTTTCAGCAGTTCCATCGCCAGGTGCGCCGAGCTGCCGTTCTGCGTGATGCCGTAGAAGTACTTGCCGGGGTTGGCCTTGATGAGGGCGACGAACTCCTGCAGGGTCTTGGCCGGAAACGACGGGTGCACCACCAGCACGTTGTTGTAGTAGCAGACCATCGAGACCGGCTCGAAGTCCTTGATGGGGTCGTACGCGATGTTCTCGTACAGGCTCTGGTTCACGGTGTGGGTGCCGGTGGAGCCGAGCGCGACGGTGTAGCCGTCGGGCGCCGAACGCGCCGCCTGCTGGGTGCCGATGATGCCGGCCGCGCCGCCCTTGTTGATCACCACCACGCTCTGCTTGAGCGCTTCGCCGATGCCCTGGGCCAGCGGCCGCGCCACCAGGTCGGTGCCGCCGCCCGCCGGGAACGGCACGATGAACTGGATCGGGCGTTCCGACGGATAGCCGGCCGCGCGGGCCAGGCCAGGGCGGGCGAGCGCGGCGCCCGCCAACGAGGCGGCCGACGCCGCCATGAATTGCCGGCGGCTGATGCCGCCGGGCCTGCTGCTGGACTGCTTCATGCGATTTCCCCTTGGATGTGCATGCCGGGCGAGGCGGGCCGCGGACTTTTCGCTGTCCGCTGGTCTGCTGCTTCAGTATCATTATTCGATAAAAAACAATCTTCACCAATTAGTTTTTATCTATAAATGATAAAAATACCGAAGTTGATAGCGAGAAACAAAGCGCTGGGCAGAAGGCGATAGCGGCCGGTTATGGCGCCGGGGCGCGCCGGGATCGCTGTGATACGCTGCGCCGGTTCCGCCTCGCCCACTGCCCGCCGATTCCATGTCCACCCTGAAGCGCGCCCTCGCGATCCTCGACCTCTTCAGCCTGGCCACGCCGGTGCTGACGGCGGAAGAGATCATCTCCAAGCTGTCCTATTCGGCGCCGACCGGCTACCGCTACATCCGCGACCTGTCGGACCTGGGTTACCTGCTGCGCATGACGGGCGGCGGCTACAAGCTGGGGCCGCGCATCATCGAGCTGGACCATCTCATCATCGACGGCGATCCGGTGCTGGGCGTGGCCCGGCCGATCATGCGCGAGGTGGTGGACCAGGTCGGCGGCGACGTGCTGCTCAGCGTCATCCACGGCCTGCGGATCCTCAACATCCACCATGAACGCGGGCCCGACGCGCTCGGCATCCCGCACGGCCGCGGCCGCGCCCACCCGTTGTTCCGCGGCGCCACCGCCAAGACCATCATCGCGTTCCTGCCGCGCAAGGACCAGCGCAAGCTGTACGACGGACATGCCGCCGAGATCGAGGCCGCGGGCCTGGGGCCGACGCAGGCCGACTTCATCCGCCGCCTGGACGAGATCCGGGTGCGCGGCGCCTATCTGGGGGTGGGGGAGATCTCGCCGGAACGCGCCGGCATCGCGGTGCCGGTGTTCCAGGAAGACCGGCGCATCTTCGGCGCGCTGACCGTGACCTTCCTGGCGACCCGGCTCAACACCATCGCGCAGGACAAGACCACGGCGCTGCTGCAGGCGGCGGCGCGGCGCATCGAGTCCATGGCGCTCGCGTCCCGCATCAAGGAACAGGCCCCCGCGCCGTAGGCGTCGGGGGCCTGTGGGCCGCTCGGATCGAGCGGCGCGGGTTACTGCTGCTGCTGCTGCTGCTGCTGCTGCTGCTGCTGCTGCTGCTGCTGCTGCTGCTGCCGAGGCGCTTGCGATTCGGCAGCGTCGCCACTCGCGGCCGGCTGCGCCGACGCCTGCGGCGCGCGCACCGGCGAACCCATCGCCTGGAACAGCGCCGCCGTTTCGGTCAGGCGGGCATTGGCGTATTCCACTTCCCGCACCCGCGCCGCGACGTAATGCTGTTCGCTGGCGTACGCGGTGTACGGCGCCAGCGCGCCCAGGCGCACGCGGTTGGCGGTGTTGCGGTGCGACTGCTCGGCGGACCGGCGCGAGGCCTCGGCCGACGCCAGCGCCTGCCCGTCCGCGTCCAGTTGCGCCAGCGTGTCGGCCACGTCGCGGAACGCGGTCAGCACGGTCTGCTTGTATTGCAGCACCGCCGCTTCATAGCGCTCCTTGGCGGCGCTGCGCTCGGCCAGCAGCGCGCCGCCATGGAAGATCGGCTGCGTCAGCGACGCGCCCACCGCCCAAATCGAACCCGCGCCCGACAGCGCCGTCGGCCAGCTGAAGCCGCCCTTGCCCATCGAGGCGGACAGCGACAGGCTGGGGAACAGCTGCGCCGTGGCCACGCCGACGTCGGCCGCCGCCGCGCGCAGCACGGCCTCGGCGATATGGATGTCGGGCCGCGCCGCCAGCAGTTCGGATGGCACCAGCACCGGCACTTCCGCGGGCACGGCCAGCATGGCGAAGGCCAGGTCGGGCGGCGCCTGGTCGGGGCTGCGGCCCATCAGCACCGCCAGCGCGTGGCGGGTGGTCTGCCACTGCGCGCGCAGGCCCGGCAGCGAGGCCTCCAGCGTGGCGGCGTCCTGGTCGGCCTGCAGCGCGTCGTTCTGCGAGGCCGAGCCCAGTTCATAGCGGCGCTGCGTGTCGCGCGCCACCTGGCGCGCCAGCACCACCTGCTTCTCGGTCAGCGCCACGCGCTCGGCCAGCGAGGCCGAGGTGATG
The DNA here is from genome assembly GCF_056523125.1 of Achromobacter sp. ISS7. Taxonomy (NCBI): domain Bacteria; kingdom Pseudomonadati; phylum Pseudomonadota; class Betaproteobacteria; order Burkholderiales; family Alcaligenaceae; genus Achromobacter; species Achromobacter sp. ISS7. Next base: position 3,672 of record NZ_JAWRZD010000001.1, read on the forward strand.
GCGCCGGTGACGATGTTGCCGGCCAAAGAACGGCGCGCCGATTCCAGCTGGAACGCCTGCTGCTCCACATGGGCCGCGCGCGACACGTTCTCGAAGCGCGCCGCGCCGAACAGGTCCAGGTCGTACTTGGCCTGCACCTGGCCGGTGAACACGTTGTAGAGCGCGGTCGGCTCCGGCAGGTTGGGCATGGTCAGCGCGCGCTTGCGCGTGACGTCGGCGCCGGCGTCGATCGACGGCAGCAGCGATGAATTGACCTGCCCGCGCAATTGCTCGCGGGCGCCGGCCAGGTTGCGTTCGGCCGCGGCCAGGTCGGGGCTGTTGGCCAGGCCTTCCTCCACCATGGCGTCAAGCGCATCCGAGCCGAAGCGCTTCCACCATTCGGGCACCGGGCGGGCGTCACGCGCATAGCGTTGCGCCACGCCCTGCGCGGGGGCGCCGGCGGCGGGCAGCGGCTCGACGCCGTACTGCGCGGGTTGCGCCATCGCCGGCGGCTTGCTGTCGGGGGCGAAGGCGCAGGCGCCCAGCGCCAGCAGCAGCGGCAGGGTGGCCAGGCGCCAGGCCGGGGTCGGGAGACGGATAGGCATCGTCAGGCTCCTCGTTCTACGTTGTCGCCGGCGTGGGCGCCGGGCGGCACGCCTTCGGGCTCTTCGCGCTCGTCGTGGCGCACGCGGAACCAGGCGGCGTACAGCGCGGGCAGAAAGAACAGCGTCAGCACCGTGGCGCTGGTGATGCCGCCCATGAGGGCGGTGGCCATGGGGCCGAAGAAGTTGCTGCGCAGCAGCGGGATCAGCGCCAGCACCGCGGCCGCGGCCGTCAGGGTGATGGGACGGAAGCGTCGCACCGTGGCGCCGACGATGGCGTCGACGCGCTTGTGCCCGGCGCTGATGTCCTGCTCGATCTGGTCGACCAGGATCACCGAGTTGCGCATGATGATGCCGAACATCGCGATCACGCCCAGCATGGCGACGAAGCCGAACGGCTTGCCGAACAGCAGCAGCGCGGCCACCACGCCGATCAGGCCGAGCGGCGCCGTCAGCACCACCATCAGCACGCGGGCGAAGCTCTGCAGCTGCACCATCAGCAGCGTCAGCACCGCCACGACCATGATGGGCATCTGCGCATTGATGGACGACTGGCCCTTGGCGCTTTCCTCGACCGGGCCGCCGACCTCGATGCGGTAGCCCACCGGCAGTTCGGCGCGCAGCGCGTCCAGCTTCCGGTCGATCGCATGGGTGACGTCGATGCCCTGCGCGCCGGCCTTGACGTCGGCCTGCACGGTGATGGTGGGCTGGCGATCGCGTTCCCAGATGACGCCGTATTCCAGGCCGTAGCGCACGTGGCCCAGGCTGCCCAGCGGCACCGGGCCGTTGGGCGTGGGCATGGCGAGCGTGGCCAGGCGGCCCGGATCGACCCGTTCGCTGTCGGGGGCGCGCAGGCTGACGTTTATCAGCTTGTCGCGTTCGCGGTACTGCGTCACGGTGTAGCCCGACAGCGTCATCGCCAGGAAGCTGGAGATGTCGTTCGAGCTCACGCCCACTTCGCGCGCCTTCTGCTGGTCGATGTCAAAGCGCACCGAGCGTTCGGACGGTTCGTCCCAGTCGAACTGCACGTTGACCGAGCGGCTGTCGGCGCGCACCTCGGCGGCCACCTTCTCGGCCACCTGGCGCACCTCGGGGATCTTGTCGCCGCTGACGCGGAACTGCACCTGGAAGCCCACCGGCGGGCCGTTCTCCAGCCGCGACAGGCGGCTGCGGATCGCCGGGAACTGCTCGTGCAACACCGGCTCGAGCCAGTGCGCCAGCTTCTCGCGGTCTTCCACCGAGTTGGCGGTGATGACGATCTGGGCGAAGTTGGGCGTGGCCAGCTGCTGGTCCAGCGGCAGGTAGAAGCGCGGCGCGCCGGTGCCGACGAAGCTCACCGAATGGGCGATCTCGGGCCGGCCGTCCAGCACCTTTTCCAGCCGCTCGACCTGGCGCAGCGTGGCGGCGAACGAGGCGCCTTCCTGCAGCCGCACGTCCACCAGCAGTTCGGTGCGGTCCGAGCTGGGGAAGAACTGCTGCGGCACCAGGCCGAAGCCGACCATCGACACCACGAACAGCGTTACGGTCGCCAGCAACACGCGCCAGCGGCGGTCCACGCACCACGCCACCCAGCCGCGCAGCCGCTGGTAGAAGCGGGTGTTGTAGATGTCGTGCTCGTGGTCGTCGGGCAGGTGCGCCTCGCGCTTGCGCTCGGGCAGCATGCGATAGCCCAGCAGCGGGATCAGCACCACCGCGGCGAACCACGAGGTGATCAGCGCGATCGCCGACACCTGGAAGATCGAGCGGGTGTATTCGCCGGTGCTGGACTTGGCCAGCGCGATCGGCAGGAAGCCGGCCACCGTCACCAGCGTGCCGGTCAGCATCGGAAAAGCGGTGCTGGTGTAGGCGAAGGCGGCGGCGCGCGCGCGGCTCCAGCCCTGTTCCAGCTTCACCGCCATCATCTCGACCGCGATGATGGCGTCGTCCACCAGCAGGCCCAGCGCCAGCACCAGCGTGCCCAGCGAGACCTTGTGCAGGCCGATGCCGAACATGTCCATGAACAGCGCGGTTACGGCCAGCACCACCGGAATCGAGATCACCACCACCATGCCGGTGCGCAGGCCCAGCGACACCAGGCTCACGATCAGCACGATGGCCACGGCCTCGGCCACCGAGCGCAGGAACTCATCCACCGAGAACGACACCGCCTTGGGCATGCTCGACACTTCGGTCAGCGTCAGGCCGGCCGGCAGGCGCGTCTTGAGTTCGCCGAACTTGGCGTCCAGCGCCTTGCCCAGGTGCACCACGTCCTGGCCCGGCTGCATGGTGATGCCGATGCCCAGCACCGGCTCGCCGCGCGTGCGCATCTGCTCGGCCGGGGGATCGTCGTAGCCGCGATGGATGGTGGCGATGTCGCCCAGCCGGATCGACTTGCCGTTGACGCGGATCAGCGTCTCGGCCAGCGCCCGGGTGTCCTGGAACTGGCCGCTGGGACGCACGAAGACGCGGTCGTCGGCCGTGGTCAGGGTGCCGGCGCTGGCCACCGCGTTCTGGCTGTTGATGGCCTCGGCGATCTGCTGCGGCGACACGCCCAGGCGCGTCAGCTGGGTGTTGCTGATCTCGATGTAGACATGCTCGGGCTGCTCGCCGAAGTAGTCGACCTTGGCCACCCCCGGCACGCGCAGCAGCACGGTGCGCAGGTTGTCGGCGTAGTCGCGCAGCTGCGCCGGCGAGAAGCCGTCGCCCGCCAGGGTGTAGATGTTGGTGTAGACGTCGCCGAACTCGTCATTGAAGAACGGCCCCTGCACGCCTTGCGGCAAGGTCGCGCCGATGTCGCCGACCTTCTTGCGCACCTGGTACCACTCGTTGGCGACCTCGCTGGCCGGCGCCGAATCCTTCATGGTGAAGAAGATCAGCGATTCGCCGGGGCGCGAGTAGCTGCGCAGGAAGTCCGTGGACGGCGTTTCCTGCAGCTTCTTGGCGATGCGGTCGGTGACCTGTTCCTGCACCTGTTGCGAGGTGGCGCCGGGCCACAGGGTCTTGATGACCATCACGCGGAAGGTGAAGGGCGGGTCTTCCGACTGCGCCAGGCGCGAGTACGACAGCACGCCGAACAGCGTCACCAGCGTGATCAGGAAGATCACCAGCGGCTGGTGCCGCAGGGCCCAGGCCGACAGGTTGAACTTGCCTTCCTCGTGGCGGTGCGCGGCGTTCTGGTTTTCGGGAACCGGCGCGCTCATGATGCGAAGTCCTCGGGGTGCAGCGGCGGCACCGCGCGGACCTTCTCGCCGGCCGACACGGCGTGCACGCCCTGCCAGACCACGCGCTCGCCGGCCTGCACGCCTTGCGTCAGGGTGACGCTGCGGGCGTCGTAGCGCAGCACCTGCACGCGGCGCAGTTCCAGCGTGTCTTCCTGCGGCTTGACGATCCAGACGGCGGGTTCGGTGCCGTCATGGAACAGCGCCGTCGCCGGCACCGTGAAGGTGGTGGCGCCGTTGGCCTGGCGGTTGTCGAAACTGATGTTGGCCGTCATGCCCAGCCGTACTTCGGGCGAGGGCGCTTCCAGCGTCAGCTTGGCGCGGTAGGTGCGGCTCTGCGGATCGGCCGCCGGCGCGATCTCGCGCAGCACGGCGGTGAAGGTCTTGCCGGGCAGCGGCGCCAGTGTGACGGTGGCGCGCTGGCCGATGGCCAGGCCCGCCAGCACGCTTTCGGGCACGTCGCACAGGGCGTCGACGTCGCCGGCCCAGGCCAGGTTGTAGACCGCCTGGCCCGCCGCCACGTTCTGGCCGGTGTCGGCCTGCTCGGCGGTGATGACGCCGGCGTGGTCGGCGGCCAGGGTGGTGTAGTTGAGCTGGTCGGCCGACAGGGCGGCCTGCTGCGCCGCCTGGTCGCGCTGCGCCAGCGCCGAGGCGTAGGCATTGCGGGTCTGCTCGAGCTGGTTGGCGGCGATCAGGTTTTCCTTGGCCTGGGCGCGGTCGCGGTCCAGCTGCTGCTTGGCGTAGTCCAGCTGGTGCTGGGCGGCCGACAGCTGGGCGCGGGCGGCGGCGGCGTTCTTGGTGGCGTCGGCGGGGTCGAGCTTGGCGACCACCTGGCCGGGCTTGACCGTGTCGCCCAGGCGCACCTTGCGCTCGATGATCTTGCCGCCCACCCGGAACGACAGTGGCGTGCTGTAGCGCGCCTGCACCTCACCCGGCAGGGTCCAGGCCGGCAGGGCCGCGTCGGCCTTGGCGGGCATGGCCACCACCGGCCGCGGCGGCGGCGGCTCGGCTTCCTTGCCGCCGCAGCCGGCCAGCGCCAGCGTCAGCGCCAGGGCGAGCGCGGGCCAGGGGCGGCGCAGGGCAGGACGGGAAAGCGCCGCGGCACGGGCGGCGGGATTGCGCGCGGCGACGGGCGCGCAAGAACCTGAAGAATTCACGAAACACCTCGCGACGCGGGCAAGAAGGGGGAACGGGACGCGAGGCGGCAGGCCCTTGCAGGCCGGCGCGACACCCTGGCAATCCGATACGGGATGGATTCTAATGCGGGTGTGTATTCAAATACAAGTATGAATCTGAAATCGTTCCAGATGATAGAATCGCCGCATGTCAAAAGTCCGCCTTACCCGAGAGCAAAGCCGTGACCAGACGCGCCAGCGTCTGCTCGATGCCGCGCAATCGATCTTCCTGACCAAGGGTTTCGTGGCCGCCAGCGTCGAGGACATCGCCGAGCTGGCCGGCTACTCCCGCGGCGCCTTCTATTCCAATTTCGCCAGCAAGTCCGAGCTGTTCCTGCAGTTGCTCAAGCGCGACCACGAAAACGTCATGGGCGACATGCGCGCCATCTTCGAGGCCGGCGAGACCCGCCAGCAGATGGAAGACAGCGTGCTGCACTACTACAGCACGCATTTCCGCGACAACGAGTGCTTCCTGCTGTGGATGGAAGCCAAGCTGCAGGCCGCCCGCGACCCTGAATTCCGGGTCGGCTTCATCGCCTGCATGGGCGAGCTGCGCGAAGCCACCACCGAGTACATCCGCCAGTTCTCCGAGCGCGTCGGCACGCCCCTGCCGCTGCCGGCGCGCGAACTGGCCATCGGCCTGCTGGCGCTGTCCGACGGCATGCAGTTCAGCTTCGCCTTCGATCCGCAGAACGTCAGCGCCGAGACCACCGAATCGGTGCTGGCCGGATTCTTCCGCCGCGTGGTGTTCGGCGAACGCGACGCCGGCTAGGGCTGGCCGGGGCGCTGCGGCCGCCTCGCATGCAGGCGATCGGCGGCGCGGCTGGGGGCTCCCACGCGCAGCGGGATTTGTCAGCCTGCCCGGCGGCATGATAGTAATAACGGCGGCGCGCCGGCTGGACTGAGGGGGCCAGCGCCGCAGCCTCAGCATCCCTCGGGCGAAAGGAGCGGCAGCATGTCTTCAGAAACCCGACCATCCACCATCAATCGCCCGGTCTTCTACACGGCGGCATTGTTCACGCTGCTGCTGGTGGGCTTCGCGATCGCGACGCCCAAGGCCGCGCAGAGCCTGTTCGAGGCGGTCCAGGCCTGGATCCTGGGCAACGCCAGCTGGTTCTACATCCTGGTCGTCGCCATCATCCTGCTGTCGGTGGTGTTCCTGGCCGTCAGCCGCTATGGCGACATCAAGCTGGGCCCGGACCACAGCGAACCCGACTACCGCAATTTCACCTGGTTCGCCATGCTGTTCTCGGCCGGCATGGGCATCGGCCTGATGTTCTTCGGCGTGGCCGAGCCGGTCATGCACTTCATGGCGCCGCCGGTGGGCGAGGGCGGCAATGCCGTCGCCGCCCGCGAGGCGATGAAGATCACCTTCTTCCACTGGGGGCTGCATGCCTGGGCGATCTACGCCATCGTCGCGCTGATCCTGGCGTTCTTCAGTTACCGCCATGGCCTGCCGCTGACCTTGCGGTCCGCCCTGTATCCGCTGATCGGCAATCGCATCTACGGGCCGGTGGGGCACGCGGTCGACATCTTCGCGATCCTCGGCACCGTGCTGGGCGTGGCGACGTCGCTGGGGTTGGGCGTGGCGCAGATCAACAGCGGCCTGAACCACCTGTTCGGCGTGCCGCTGGGCGTGCCGACGCAGATCATCCTGATCATCATCACCTGCGGCCTGGCGACCCTGTCGGTGGCCAGCGGACTGGACAAGGGCATTCGCATCCTGTCGGAGACCAACCTGGTCCTGGCCGCGGTGCTGCTGCTGTTCGTGCTGGTCGCCGGTCCCACGGTGTTCCTGCTGCAGACCTTCGTCCAGAATACCGGCGCCTACCTGTCGGACATCGTCAACAAGACCTTCAACCTCTACGCCTACGAGCCGACCGACTGGATCGGCGGCTGGACGCTGTTCTACTGGGGCTGGTGGATTGCCTGGTCGCCGTTCGTCGGCCTGTTCATCGCCCGTATTTCGCGCGGCCGCACCATCCGCGAATTCGTCAGCGGCGTGCTGCTGGTGCCGGCCGGTTTCACGCTGTTCTGGATGACCGTGTTCGGCGACACCGCCATCCACCTCATCCTGGTCGACGGGGTCAAGGATTTCGCGCAGACGGTGCAGGCCGACAGTTCGCTGGCCTTGTTCGCCTTTTTCGAGCAATTGCCATGGAGCAGCGTCGTGTCGCTGGTGGCGATCGCCATGGTGGCGGTGTTCTTCGTCACGTCGGCCGACTCCGGCGCGCTGGTGGTGGACCTGCTGGCCTCGGGGGGCAGCGACCGCACGCCGGTGTGGCAACGCATCTTCTGGTCCTTGCTGATGGGCGCCGTCGCCATTGCGCTGCTGCTGGCCGACGGCCTGACCGCGTTGCAGACCGCCACCATCGCCAGCGCCCTGCCGTTCTCCGTGATCCTGCTGCTGTCGCTGTGGGGCCTGTTCAAGGCGCTCAGGCTGGATGCGACCAAGCGCGGCATCCGCTATCAGTCGCTGACGCTGTCGCGGCCGGCGCGCGGCGGCCAGTCCTGGGAGCGGCGGTTGCGCAACATGGTCATGATGCCGCGCCGCGCCCACGTGATGCGCTTCATCTCCGACGTGGTCCAGCCGGCGCTGGAAGACGTGGCCGATGAACTGCGCAAGCAGGGCTACGCGGTTGCCGTCAAGGAAGGCGACGGCGAGGGCGGGGTGGTGCTGGAGGTGAACCACGGCGAGCACCTGGACTTCTTCTATTCGGTGCAGCCGCAGGCCTTCGTGCGGCCCAGCCTGACGCCCGAGGAGGCCGCCGACGAAGAGGAACGCAAGTACTTCCGCGCCGAGGTCCACCTGCGCGAAGGCGGGCAGGACTACGACATCATGGGCTGGAGCCGCGACGCCGTCATCGGCGACATCCTCGACCAGTACGAGCGCCACCGCCACTACCTGCACATGGTGCGTACCTAGCGATAGCGCCCGCCTGTCCCGCGGCGCTCGTTCCTGGCGCCGCGAGGCATCCAGCGCCACGCGCCCCGGGCGCACATCCATTTCCCCGCGAGCTTTCCCCGCACACCGCCGGCCTTCGCCGGCGGTTTTTTTCGCCCATTTCCCGTCGATAGGTTTTCTCAATCCTCAACATTACTTTAGGTTTTTTGACTTCGTCTGATTTTTCGAGGATTATCAAAGCCATTCCTTTGATAAATAGCGAGAGAATCATGAAGGCGAAATCGGGTGCATGGGCCGCCGGGGTGCTGGTCCTGGCGGTAGTGGCGGGGGGCGGCCTGTATTGGAAATTCGGCGCGGCGCAGCACAAGGGCGGCTGGGCCATGGCGCCGGCCAAGGTGGCGGTGGCGCCGGTGCTGCAGGCCGATTTCCCGGCGGCGCTGTCGGGCATCGCCTCGCTCGAGGCGACGCGGCAGGTGCTGGTGCCGGCCGAAGTCGATGGCCGGGTGGCGCAGATCCTGTTTACGCCCGGCGAGCGGGTGCGCGCCGGGCAACTGCTGGTGCAACTGAACGACGCACCCGAGCAGGGCGAGCTGGCGCGCCTGCAGGCCCAGGCCAGGAACGCCCGCACGCTGCTGGAGCGCACCCGCCGCCTGGTGCCGCAGCAGGCCGCGACCCGCGAACAGCTGGACCAGGCCCAGGCCGACTACGACCAGGCCGCCGGCGAGATCAAGCGCATCCAGGCCCTGATCGAGCAGAAGCGCATCAAGGCGCCGTTCGACGGCGTGCTGGGCGTGCGCCGGGTCAACCTCGGCCAGTTCGCCCGCGCCGGCGATCCGCTGGTGTCGCTGACCGACGCGGCCAGCGTCTACGCCAACATCACCTTGCCGGAACAGGCGCTGGGCGCGCTGCGCGCCGGCCAGCCGGTGACCGTGACGGTCGATGCCCATGCCGGCCGGGTCTTTGAAGGCGCGGTCACCACCATCGAGCCGCAGGTCGACCCGGGTTCGCGCACCGTGCGGGTGCAGGCCACGCTGACCAACGCCGACGGCGCGCTGGCGGCGGGCATGTTCGCCCATGGCCAGGTGGTGCTGCCGCCGCGGCCCGGCGTGCTGACCGTGCCGGAGACGGCCATCAGCTACAGCGCCTATGGCGACTCGGTCTACGTGGTGACGCCGCCCAAGGCCGGCGACGCGTCGGCGCCGCCGACCGTGACCCAGGCCTACGTGCAGACCGCCGAGCGCGTGCGCGGCCGGGTGGTGGTGATCAAGGGCTTGAAACCCGGCGACCGCGTGGTGACCTCGGGCCAACTGCGCCTGCACAACGGCGCGCCCGTCGAGATCAGCGCCCAGGACACCGTGGCGCTGGACGCCGCGCCGCAATCCGTGGCGCAAGCCCGCTGAGCCCGCGGAGTCGATCATGAAGTTCACCGATCTGTTCGTGCGCCGGCCAGTGCTGGCGCTGGTGGTCAGCACGCTGTTGCTGCTGCTCGGGCTGCGCGCCCTGAGCGGCCTGCCGATCCGCCAATATCCGCTGACCGAAAGCACCACCATCACCATCACCACGCAGTACCCGGGCGCCTCGCCCGACCTGATGCAGGGCTTCGTCACCCAGCCGATCGCACAATCCGTCGCCACCGTCGAAGGCATCGACTACCTGTCGTCGTCCTCGACCCAGGGGCGCAGCGTGATCACGGTGCGCATGAAGCTCAACGCCGATTCCAACAAGGCCATGACCGAGGTCATGGCCAAGGTCAACGAAGTCAAATACCGCCTGCCGCAGGACGCCTACGACCCGGTGCTGGTCAAGTCCGCCGGCGAGGCGACGGCCGTGGCCTACGTGGGTTTCTCCAGCTCGACCATGTCGCTGCCGGCGCTGACCGACTACCTGTCGCGCGTGGTGCAGCCGCAGCTGTCGTCGATCGACGGCGTGGCCAGCGTGGAACTGTATGGCGGCCAGAAGCTGGCGATGCGAGTCTGGCTCGACCCCGACCGGCTGGCCGCGCGCGGCATCTCGGCCGGCGAACTGGCCGACGCCCTGCGCCAGAACAACGTGCAGGCGGCGCCCGGCCAGGCCAAGGGCCTGTACGTGGTGTCCAACATCAAGGTCAACACCGACCTGGTCAACGTGGCCGAGTTCCGCGACATGGTGGTCAAGCGCGAGGGCGACGCCATCGTGCGCCTGGGCGACGTGGCCACGGTGGAACTGGGCGCGGCCTCGACCGACTCCAGCGGCCTGATGGACGGCGAGCCGGCGGTGTACTTCGGCCTGAACGCCACGCCGGTGGGCAACCCGCTGGTGATCGTCAAGCGCCTGAACGAGCTGCTGCCCAACATCAAGCAGAACCTGCCGCCCGGCACCAGCGTGCAGGTGCCGTTCGAACTGGCGCGCTTCATCAGCGCCTCGATCGACGGCGTGGTGCATACGCTGATGGAGGCCATCGTCATCGTGGTGGCGGTGATCTTCCTGTGCCTGGGCTCGCTGCGCGCGGTGCTGATCCCGGTGGTCACCATCCCGCTGTCGATGCTGGGCGGCGCGGCCATCATGGCGCTGTTCGACTTCAGCGTGAACCTGCTGACGCTGCTGGCCATGGTGCTGGCCATCGGCCTGGTGGTGGACGACGCCATCGTGGTGGTCGAGAACGTGCACCGCCATATCGAGGAAGGCAAGTCGCCGGTGCGCGCGGCCCTGATCGGCGCGCGCGAGGTGGCCGGCCCGGTCATCGCCATGACCATCACGCTGGCGGCGGTGTACGCGCCGATCGGCCTGATGGGCGGCCTGACCGGTTCGCTGTTCAAGGAGTTCGCCTTCACGCTGGCGGGGGCGGTGGTGGTGTCTGGCGTGATCGCGCTGACGCTGTCGCCGGTGATGAGTTCGTTCCTGCTCAATAGCCAGGTGTCCGAAGGCCGCATGGCGCGTCGCGCCGAGCATTTCTTCAGCCGCCTGGGCGAGGCCTACGGCCGGCTGCTGGACGTGTCGCTGCACCATCGCTGGGTCACCGGCCTGGTGGCGGTGGCGGTGATGGCCAGCCTGCCGTTCCTGTACAACGCCGCCCAGCGCGAGCTGGCGCCGGTCGAGGACCAATCCACCGTGCTGACCGCGATCAAGTCGCCGCAGCACGCCAACATCGACTACGTCGAGAAGTTCGGCAAGAAGTGGGACGACGTCATGGCGACGCTGCCCGAGCAGAAGGGCCGCTGGCTCATCAACGGCTCGGACGGCGTGTCCAACAGCATCGGCGGCGTCGACTTCGTCGACTGGCACGAGCGCAAGCGCTCGGCCAACCAGATCCAGGCCGACATGCAGTCGATGGTCAACCAGATCGAGGGCAGCAACATCTTCGCCTTCCAGCTGCCGCCGCTGCCGGGCTCGACCGGCGGGCTGCCGGTGCAGATGGTCATCATGAGCGCGGCCGACTATCCGGTGGTGTACGAGGCCATGGAGAACCTGAAAAAGGCGGCCAGAACCAGCGGCCTCTTCATGGTGGTCGACAGCGACCTGGACTACAACAACCCGGTGGTGCAGCTGAAGGTGGACCGCGCCAAGGCCAACAGCCTGGGCGTCACCATGAAGGCGGTGGGCGACACGCTGGCGGTGCTGGTGGGCGAGAACTACATCAACCGCTTCGGCATGGACGGCCGCTCGTACGACGTGATCCCGCAGAGCCTGCGCGAGCAGCGCATCTCGCCCGAATCGCTGGCGCGGTACTACGTCAAGAGCGCCAGCGGCGCGCAGGTGCCGCTGTCGAACATCGTGTCGGTGTCGATGGGCGTCGAGCCCAACAAGCTGACCCAGTTCAACCAGCTCAACGCCGCCACTTTCCAGGCCATCCCGATGCCGGGCGTGACCATGGGCGACGCGGTGCAGTTCCTGACGCGCCAGGCGCAGCAGCTGCCGGCCGGCTTCAGCTATGACTGGCAGTCGGACGCGCGCCAGTTCAGCCAGGAAGGCTCGGCGCTGATGATCACCTTCATCTTCGCCATCATCGTCATCTACCTGGTGCTGGCGGCGCAGTACGAAAGCCTGCGCGACCCGTTCATCATCCTGGTGAGCGTGCCGCTGTCGATCTGCGGCGCGCTGATCCCGCTGGCGCTGGGCATGGCGACCATCAACATCTACACGCAGATCGGGCTGGTGACGCTGATCGGGCTGATCAGCAAGCACGGCATCCTGATGGTGGAGTTCGCCAACGAGATGCAGGTCAGCCACGGCCTGGACCGGCGCAGCGCCATGGAGCACGCCGCCCGCATCCGGCTGCGCCCGATCCTGATGACCACCGCGGCCATGGTGGTGGGCCTGATCCCGCTGCTGTTCGCCAGCGGCGCCGGCGCCCACAGCCGCTACAGCCTGGGCCTGGTGATCGTGGTCGGCATGCTGGTCGGCACGCTCTTCACGCTGTTCGTGCTGCCCACCGTCTACACCGTGCTGGCGCGCGACCACCGCGCCGCCAACGACACGCCGCGCGCCCGCGAACTGGCGCAGGCGCAGGCCGAGGACGCGCCGCCGCCAGCCGCGCCGCGCCCCGCCGCATCGCATTGAGGAACCCATCATGAAACATCCCGACCTGTCCCAACGCCTGCGCCGCGGCGCCACGGTGCTGCTGGCCGCGCTGGCCACCGCCGGCTGCGCCGTGGGCCCCGACTACCAGAAACCCCGGGCCGCGCCGGTGGCGCTGGCCAGCCCTGAACAGACCCTGTTCTCCACCGACCGGCTGCAGCAGGACTGGTGGAAACAGTTGCAGGACCCGCAGCTGGATCGCCTGGTGACCCTGGCGCTGCAACGCAACCACGACATCCGCATCGCCCAGGCCCGCCTGGCCGAATCGCGCGCGGTGCTGGACGAGAAGGAACTCGACCAGTTTCCCACCGTGACGCTCGGCGGGCGTTTCGAGCGCAGCCTGTCGCAGGCCAACCCCGGCGTGACGGGCGAACGCAACCTCGCCAAGAGCTATCGCGCCGGCTTTGACGCCACCTGGGAGATCGACCTGTTCGGCCGCCTGCGCCGCGCCGCCGAAGGCGCGGCGGCGCGCAGCGAGGCCCAGGCCGCCGACCTGGCGCAGGCCCGCATCGTGGTGGTGGCCGAAGTGGCGCGCAACTACTTCGAACTGCGCGGCGCCGAGCAACGCCTGGCGGTGGCGCGCGCCAACCTGGACAGCCAGCGCGACAGCCTGCGGGTGATCCAGGCCATGGTGTCGGCGGGCCGGGGCGACGAGGGTGACCTGGCCAGCGCCCGCGCCGAGCTCGAAACCGTGCAGGCCAGCGTGCCGCTGCAGGAAACCGCGCGGCGCCTGGCGCTGTACCGCCTGGCGGTGCTGGCCGGCCTGCGGCCGGTGGAACTGGGCGAGCTGGACGCGGCCACGCCGCAGCCGCCGCTGGCGGCGCGCCTGCCGATCGGCGACGTCGGCGCCTTGCTGTCGCGCCGTCCCGATATCCGGGCGGCCGAGCGCAACATGGCGGCAGCCAATGCCGACGTGGGCGTGGCCACCGCCGAACTGTATCCGCGCATCGACCTGGGCGGCTTCCTCGGTTTCGTGGCCCTGCGCGGCGCCGACTTCGGCAGCGCCTCCAGCCGCGCCTTCAGCGTGGCGCCCGGCGTCAGCTGGCCGGCTTTCCACCTGCCGACCGCGCTGGCGCGCAAGCGCGCGGCGCAGGCGCGGTCGCAAGGCGAGGTGGCGCGCTACGAGCAGACCGTGCTGCAGGCGGTCGAGGAACTGGAGGGCGCGCTGACGCAGTACGGCCAGACCCAGCAGCGGCTCGGCAACCTGGCGCAGGCGGCCGCCCACAGCGGCCGCGCGGCGGAACTGGCGCGCCTGCGCTACCGCGAAGGCAGCGCGCCGTACCTGACGGTGCTGGACGCGCAGCGCACGCAGTTACGGGCGCAGGACGCGGTGGCGCAGGCCGAAACGGCTTCCTACACTAGCCTGGTCGCGCTCTACAAGGCGCTGGGCGGCGGCTGGGAGGCGCCTTCGGCAACGGATACCCCGCGCGCGCAGTCGCCCGCGTCCGCGCCGGCCGGCTGACCGATGGACGCGGTTCGTGGCACCATAAGGGCTTAGCGCCTTTCCGACCTTCCATGTCCGACGACAGCCTGTCCCATCCCATTTCCTGGCAACCGCACCAGCCGGCGGACCGCGTGCTCATGACGCTCAAGACGCGCGGCCCGCAGTCGGTCGCGGTCATCGCCAAGGCGCTCGACGTCACGGCCGAGGCGGTGCGCCAGCAGATGGCGCGCCTGCACGCGGACGGCCTGGTCGATTCGGAAAGCCGCAGCGCGGGGCGCGGCCGGCCCACGCAGATCTGGTTCCTGACCGCCGCCGGGCAGCGCCGTTTCCCCGACACCCATGCCGACATGACGGTGCAGATGATCAACGCCGTGCGCCAGGTGTTCGGCGACGACGGCGTGGACAAGCTGATTGCGGTGCGCGAAGCCGCCATGCTGGCCACCTACCAGCAGGCGCTGGCGGACGCCGACGATCTGCCGCGGCGGCTCGAAAGCCTGGTGCGGGTGCGCTCGGCCGAAGGCTACATGGCCGAGATGCGCCGCGACGGCGACGACTTCCTGTTCATCGAGAACCACTGTCCCATCTGCGCGGCGGCCCAGGCCTGTATGGGCTTTTGCCGCAGCGAGCTGGAACTGTTCCGGCAGGTGCTGGGCCCGCAGGTGCGGGTCGAGCGCGAAGAGCACATCCTGCTGGGCGCGCGCCGCTGCGCCTACCGCGTCAGCGCGCGCGCCTGACCTGCCGGGGCTACGCGTCCCGCATCGCCCCGCACAGCCCTTGCGTCAGGACGCCGGCGATGAGCCGTCGTCCCAGCCGCCCAGCGCCTTGTACAGATCCACCGCATTGACCAGCCGGCGCTGCTGCAGCCGGATGAATTCCTGTTCCGACTCGAACAGGCTGCGCTGGGCCTCCAGCATCTCCAGGTAGTTCGCCACCCCGCGCGCATAACGCCGCTCGGCCAGCCGCTGGCGTTCGCGGTCGGCGTCGCGCACCTTGCGCTGGGCCTCGATCTGGTCGCGCAGCGCGTCGCGCGCCGACAGCGCGTCGGCCACGTCGCGGAACGCCGCCTGGATGCTGCCTTCGTACTGGGCCACCGCGATGTGCTTGCGGGTCTCGGCCAGCGACAGGTTGGCGCGGTTGCGGCCGGCGTTGAAGATCGGCAGCGTCAGGCGCGGCGCGAAGCTCCAGCCGCCGGTGCCGCCGCTGAACAGATCCGAGAAGCGGTCGGCGGTGGTGCCGATGTCCGTGGTCAGCTGCACCGACGGGAAGAACGCCGCGCGCGCCGCGCCGATGTCGGCGTTGGCCGCGCGCAGCGCCTGCTCTGCCTGGCGCAGGTCGGGGCGGCGCGTCAGCAGTTCGGACGGCAGCCCCGCCGCCAGCGGCGTCAGGCTCTGGCTTTCCAGCGGCGCCGGGTCGACGCCGAGCGGCAGCGCGAAATCGCCGGCCAGCAGGCCCAGCGCGTGCCGCGCCAGGCTGGCCTCGCGGGTCAGCTCGGCGCGCGTGGCGCGCGAGCTTTCCACCAGCATCTGCGCGGTGCGCAGGCCGATGGCGGTTTCCAGCCCGGCGTCATAGCGGCGCTGGGTCAGCTTGAGCGTGGTCTCGCGCAGCGCCAGCGTGTCGTCGGTCAGGCGCAGTTGCTCGGCCAGCGAACGCTGGTTGAAGTAGGCGGTGGCCGTTTCCGCCACCAGCGCCAGCGTGGCGGCGCGGTGCGCTTCCTCGCTGGCCAGGTAGCGCGCCAGCGCAGCGTCCGACAGGCTCCGCACCCGGCCGAAGAAGTCCAGCTCGAAGGCGGTGATGCCGACGGCCGCGCGGTAGCGGTTGGACACCGGCGTGCGCGGCTGGCCCGGCTCGGTCGCGCGGCCGCGGCTGAATTCGCCGCTGGCGTCGATGGCCGGCAGGCGTTCGGATTGCTGCACGCCGTACAGCGCGCGCGCTTCCTCGATGCGCAGCGCCGCCACGCGCAGGTCGCGGTTGTTGGCCAGCGCGGCCGCGATCCAGGCCTGCAGCGCCGGATCGTTGAAATAGGCGCGCCAGTCCTGCGGCGCGGCGGCCTGGCCGGGCTGCGCCGGCGTGTCGTACTGCGCCGGCACCGGCGCCGCGGGGCGCTCATGGGTGGGCGCCAGCGAGCAGCCGGACAATGCCAGCGCCAGCAGGGTCATTGCCACGGGTTTCATGGCGTCGTCTCCAGCGGTTCGCGGCCCTCGGGGCGCGCGGGGCGGGCGCGCATGCCGACCATGCGTCCCACGATGAGAAAGAACAGCGGCACCAGGAACACCGCCAGCACGGTCGCCGTGATGATCCCGCCCAGCACGCCGGTGCCGATGGCGGCCTGCGCGCCCGAGGCGGCGCCAGTGGCCAGCGCCAGCGGCAGCACGCCCACGCCGAAGGCCAGCGAGGTCATCACGATCGGCCGCAGCCGCAGCCGCGCCGCCTCCAGCGTGGCGGACAGGATGCCCTGGCCGTCGCGCACCAGGTCCTTGGCCACTTCCACGATCAGGATCGCGTTCTTGGCCGACAGGCCGATGGTGGCGATCAGGCCGACCTTGAAGTAGATGTCGTTGGGCATGGCGCGCACGGTCACCCCCAGCAGCGCGCCGATCACGCCCAGCGGCACCACCAGGATCACCGCCAGCGGAATCGACCAGCTTTCGTACAGCGCCGCCAGCGCCAGGAACACGATCAGCACCGACAGCGCGAACAGCACCGGCGCCTGGTTGCCGGACAGCCGCTCTTCGTACGATTGGCCCGACCAGTCGAAGCCGATGCCGCGCGGCAGCTCGGCCGCCAGCGTCTCCATGGCGCGCATGGCCTCGCCGCTGCTGTGGCCCGGCGCCGCCGAGCCGTTGATGGTGAACGACGGGAAGCCGTTGTAGCGGTTCAGCTGCGGCGGCCCCATCGACCACGTCAGCGTGGCGAGCGCTGACAGCGGCACCATCTGGCCCTGCAGGTTGCGCACATGCAGGCGCGAGATGTCGTCCACGTCCACGCGGCGCTTGCCGTCGGCCTGCACCATCACGCGCCGAACCTGGCCGTTCAGCATGAAGTCGCCGATGTAGTCCGAGCCGTACATCACCGCCAGCGCGGTGTTGATCTCGTCGATCGGCACGCCCATGGCCTGCGCCTTGTCGCGGTCGACGCGCAGTTGCAGCTGCGGCGCCTCTTCCTGGCCGGCGAACACCACTTCGGTCAGCGCGGGATGCTCGGCCGCCTTGGCCAGCAGCTTCTGGCGCGCCTGCGTCAGGGCTTCGTAGCCGAGGCCGCCGCGATCCTGCAGCCGGAAGTCGAAGCCCGAGGTCGAGCCCAGGTCCGGCAGCGGCGGCGAGTTGAGCGCGAACACCATCAGGTTCTTGCGATCCGCGAACGCCTTGTTGATCCGCTTGACCACCGCGTCCACGTGTTGCGAGGCATCGCTGCGTTCCTTCCAATCCTTCAGCGTGACGAAAAACATGGCGGAGTTCGGGCCGCTGCCGTACTGGCTGAAGCCGTTGACCGAATACACGTACTGCACCGGCTCGTGCTCCATCATGTAGCGCTCGACGTCCTTGACCACCGCCATGGTCTCGGCCTGCGGCGAGCCCTGCGGCAGGATCACCATGGCCATGAAGCTGCCCTGGTCCTCGTCCGGCAGGAACGATGACGGCAGGCGCGCGAACAGCAGCGCCGCTACGCCGATCACCAGCGCATAGGCCAGGCCGAAGCGCACCGGCCGCGCCAGCACGCCGGCCACCCGCGCCGTATAGCGCGTGGTCAGGCGCGCGAAGGCGCGATTGAACCAGCCGAAGAAGCCGCGCTTCTCGTGGTGGCCGGCCGGGATGGGTTTGAGCAGGCTGGCGCACAGCGCCGGCGTCAGCGACAGCGCCAGGAAGGCCGAGAAGGCGATCGACACCGCCAGCGTCACGGCGAACTGGCGGTAGATGTTGCCCACCGCGCCGTCGAAGAACGCCATCGGCACGAACACCGACACCAGCACCACGGTGATGCCGACGATGGCGCCGCTGATCTGGCCCATGGCCTTGACCGTGGCGTCATGCGGCGACAGGCCTTCCTCGGCCATGATGCGCTCGACGTTCTCGACCACCACGATGGCGTCGTCCACCAGGATGCCGATGGCCAGCACCATGCCGAACATCGTCAGCACGTTGATCGAATAGCCCAGCCCCAGCATCACCCCCAGCGTGCCCAGCAGCGCCACCGGCACCACCAGTGTCGGGATCAGCGTGGCGCGCAGGTTCTGCATGAAGAGGTACATCACGCAGAACACCAGCGCCACCGCCTCCAGCAGCGTCATCAGGACCTTCTTGATCGAGATCTCGACGAAGGTGGAAGTCTCGTACGGAATGTCCCAGGTCACGCCCGGCGGGAAGTATTGCGCCAGCTCGCGCATGGTCTCGCGGATGCGGCGGGTGGTCTCGACCGCGTTCGAGCCGGGCGCCAGCTTGATGCCCAGGCCGGTGCCGGTCAGGCCGTTGACGCGCGACAGGTACATGTAGTCGGTGCCGCCCAGCTCCACCCGCGCCACGTCCTTCAGGCGCAACGTGGCGCCGTCCGGCAGCGCCCGCAGCGGGATGTTGGCGAACTGTTCCGGCGTGTGCAGCGATTCGCCCGCCACGATGCTGGCGTTCAGCGGCGCGTCCTTGGGCACGGCCTGGTTGCCCAGTTCGCCGATGGTGACGCGCGCGTTGTGGCTGCGCAGCGCCGAGACGATGTCGCCCGGCGTCAGCGACAGGGCGGTGAGCTTGGCCGGATCCGGCCAGATGCGCATCGCCGCTTCCGCGCCGAACGACTGCACCTTGCCCACGCCTTCGACCCGCCGCAGCGCCTGCAGCACGTTGGAGGCGGCCAGCTCGCCCAGTTGCATGTCGTCCAGGCTGCCGTCCGACTTCAGCGACACCACCAGCTGGATGTTGTCGGCCGCCTTTTCCACGCGCACGCCGTCGCGCCGCACCGATTCGGGCAGGCGCGGCTCGACCGCCTTCAGGCGGTTCTGCACTTCCACCGCCGCGATGTCCGGGTTGGTGCCCTGCTTGAAGGTCAGGTTGATGCTGGCCCAGCCGGTCGAATCGCTGCTGGACGAGGTGTACATCAGGCCCGGGGCGCCGTTCATCTCGCGTTCGATGATGGCGGTGACGGCTTCCTCGACCACCTTGGCCGAGGCGCCGGGATAGCTGGCGCCGATGTTGACGACGGGCGGAGCGATGTCCGGATACTGCGCCACCGGCAGCGCGCGGATCGACAACAGGCCGACCAGCGCGATGAGCAGCGAGATCACCCACGCGAAAACGGGGCGATCGATAAAGAAACGCGCCATGGCGGTTTACCTTTTTTCGTTATTTCCCGCGGTCGCCACGGGCGCGCTCGGCGCGGCCCGCTCGACCGGTTTGATTTTCTGGCCGGGGGCCAGCTGCGCGGCGTTTTCCACCACTACGCGTTCGCCGCCCGCCAGGCCCTCGGTGACGACCCAGTTCGGGCCCAGCAGCCGGTGCGCGGTCACCGCCACGCTGCGCAGCTCGCCGTCGTCGCCGGCCACCAGCACGTGCGCGCCGTCGGCGTTGCGCAGCAGGGCGTTGCGCGGCACCAGGAAGGTGTCGCGGTTGACCGCCTGTTCCAGCCGCACCCGCACGTACATGCCCGGCAGCAGTTCGCGGCCCGGGTTGGCGAACAGCGCGCGCATGGTCACGTTGTCGGTGCCGGGATCGACCGCCAGGTCGGCGAACGACAGCGTGCCGCCCTGGCCATACTCGGAGCCGTCGGGCAGCAGCAGGCGCACCCGCATCTTGTCGGGCGCAACGCCCTCCAGCGCGCCGGCGCGGATCTGCTTCTGCAACTGCATGACCTCGGCCGCGGGTTGCGAGAAGTTGACGTAGATCGGGTCGAGCTGCTGCACCACGGTCAGCGGCGTGGCCTGGCCTTCGCCCACCAGCGCGCCCTCGGTGACCAGCGCGCGCCGCGCGCGCCCGTCGATCGGCGAGGTGACGCGGGCGTATTCCAGCCGCAACCTGGCGCTTTGCAGGTTGGCCTTGGCCAGCGCCACTTCGGCGCGGGCCTGGCGTTCCTGGGCCACGCTCTCGGCGTGGTCGCGTTCGCTGATGGCGCGGTCCGACACCAGGTCGGCGTAGCGGCGCAGCTTGTCGGCGGCGGCCGACAGATTGGCCTGGGCACGCGCCAGCGCGGCGGCCTCGGAATCGTAGGCGGCCTGCAGCGGCGCCGGATCGATCTGGAACAGCGGCGTGCCGCGCGTCACTTCCTGGCCTTCTTCATACAGGCGGCGGGTGACGATGCCGGCCACGCGGGCGCGGACCTCGGCCTCGCGATAGGGCTCCAGCCGGCCGGGCAGCTCGCTGGCGACGGCGGTGGGCGTGGCCTTGGCCACGATGACGCCGACTTCGGCGGGGGCCTTGGCGGCTTCGGGGGCTTCCTGCTTCGAGCATGCGGAAACGAGAACCAGTACGGATGCGAATGCGAGCGTTCTGAAGGGAACTCGGTGCGTCATTTTTAAAAATTATTGTGAGGCGCCCGTTGCGGGCGAGAGAGGGAAAGTCGCGGGTTTTCCCTGTGGGGTCGGCAGTCTATCATTTAATCCATCATGCTTGATTAATTGTTTTGTTCAAAAGTATGCTGGCGCCTGCATACTTCTTTACAGTGCGCAGCCGGCGGCCCCCGCAAGACGGGCCGCCGTTTTCATGCCGTTCCCCCAACCCTTTTTGCAAGGAGATCCCTGTATGGCCCGCAAGACGAAAGAAGAATCCCAACGCACCCGCGACCGCATCCTGGACGCCGCCGAACACGTGTTCCTGTCCAAGGGCGTGGCCAGCACCACCATGAGCGATATCGCCGACTTCGCGGGCGTGTCCCGGGGCGCCGTCTACGGCCATTACAAGAACAAGATCGATGTCTGCATCGCCATGTGCGACCGGGCCCTGGGGGAAGCGGTGTCGCTGACCCGCGTGTCGACCGACGGCGAGGCGCTGGAAGCGCTCTACGCCTCGATGCGCCAGTACGTGCAGATCTACGCCGAGGAAGGCTCGGTGCAGCGCGTGCTGGAAATCCTCTACCTGAAATGCGAGCGCAGCGACGAGAACGCGCCGCTCCTGCGCCGCCGCGACCTGTGGGAGCGCCACGCCCTGCGCACTTCCGAAAAACTGCTGCGCGCCGCCGTCAGCCGCGAGGACCTGCCGCCCGCGCTGGACGTGCGCCTGTCCAATGTCTACCTGCACTCCCTGGTCGAGGGCGTGTTTGGCACCATCTGCTGGTCCGATCGCCTCAAGGGCGATATCTGGCCGCGCGTCGAGCGCATGCTCCGCGCCGCCATCGACACGCTGCGCCTGTCGCCGCAACTGCGGTTGCCACAGGCCGCCTGATCGCAGGCCGCCTGATCCTACAATCCGGGCATGACCCTCAAGCAACTCGAAGCCTTCTATTGGGCCGCCACCTGCGCCAGTTTCGCCGTGGCGGCCGAACGGCTGCACCTGTCGGTGTCGTCGTTGTCCAAGCGCATCGTCGAACTCGAGGACGCGCTGGGCCGGCCGCTGTTCGACCGCAGCGGCCACAAGGCCGTCCTGACCGACGCCGGCCAGCGGCTGCTGCCGCAGGCGCGCGAACTGCTGGCCGCGGCCGACGGGATCCGCGCCTCGCTGGCCGAAACCCCGGGCCTGCGCGGCCGCTGCCGTTTCGGCGTGGGCGAGTTGACCGCGCTGACCTGGCTGCCGCGCCTGATCGGCGTGGTGCGCGCCGCCTATCCCGACCTGGTGCTGGAGCCCTATGTGGATATCGGCCAGGTGCTGGAGCAGCGGGTGGCCGACGGCGAACTGGATTTCGCCGTCATCGCCGGACGTTCCTCGCGCCCCAACATCGCTTCCGCGCCGATCGGCGAAGCCGCGTTCGCCTGGGCCGCGGCGCCCGCCGCGCTGGCGGGCGCGACCCGCATGTCGCCCGACCTGCTGGCGCGGTTGCCGCTGGTGACCCTGCCTGCGGGCGCGGGCACCACCCGCATCGTCGACGACTGGCTGGCCGGGCGCGACGTGGCCGGCGAGCGGCTCTGCTGCAACAACTGGGGCGCCATCGCCGGGCTGCTGATCGAGGGCACCGGGGTGGGGCTGCTGCCCAGCCACTGGGCGCGGGCGCTGCAGGACGAGGGCAGCCTGCGGGTGCTCGATTGCGATCCGGCGCCGGCGGCGTTGCCATATTCCTTCCAGTACCGCCGCGACGATACCCGGCCGCTGGTCGGCAAGCTGCGGGAATCCGTGCAGGCGGCGGTCGATTTCTCGGCGCCTTGCCGCCTGCCTTGAGGCCACGCGTCGGACCCGGCGGGCAACGGCGCGCGGGCGACCTGTCCGCAAGGCGGTCGCCCCGGGCGCGTTTGGCTGGCTGACAGCCGCCGCTCTATACAATCGTGCCGCGCCTGGCGCAGAATCCAAACAAGAACGTGCGCAACGGGGGGATGGGCCCGGCGATGCAGCACGGCTCAGGGTCTGTTCCCTCATCGCCAGGCGGCGCGCCGCCAGGCGCGCGGGGAAGCCGACCCCCTGAATCGACGGAGATCATTCATGCGTAAACTTTGCCTCGCCATGGCCATGGCGGGAATGCTGGCCAGCGGGCTGGCCCACGCCCAATCGACCCTGCGGGTCGGCCTGCAGGACGACCCGGACGTGCTCGATCCGACCCGCGCCCGCACCTTCGTCGGCCGCATCGTGTTTGCCTCGCTGTGCGACAAGCTGGTCGACATCACCCCGGACCTGAAGTTCGTGCCGCAGTTGGCCCAGTCCTGGAGCACCAGCGCCGACAACAAGACGCTGACCTTCAAGCTGCGCACCGACGCGGTGTTCCATGACGGCACGCCGATCGACGCCGCCGCGGTCAAGGCCAACCTGGACCGCGCCCGCACGCTGCCCGACAGCAACCGCAAGAGCGAACTGGCCACCGTGGCCAGCGTCGAAGCGCCGGACGCCAGCACCGTGGTGCTGCACCTGGCCGAACCCGACGCCTCGCTGCTGTCGCAGCTGTCCGACCGGGCCGGCATGATGATCTCGCCCGCCTCGTTCGACAAGGACCCCGGCGGCAAGCCGGTGTGCTCGGGCCCGTACCAGTTCAAGGAGCGGGTGCAGAACGACCGCATCGTGCTCGAGAAATTTCCCAAGTATTGGGACGCCGCCAACTATCACTTCGACCGCGTGGTCTTCACGCCGATCCCCGACAACACCGTGCGCCTGAACAACCTGCGCGCCGGCGACCTCGACATCATCGAGCGCGTGGCGCCCAGCGACGTCAAGGCGGTCAAGGACGACGCCAACCTGCGCCTGGCCCCGGTCACCGGCCTGGGCTTCCAGTCGATCTCGGTCAACCTGGGCAATGGCGCGCGCGCCAACAACCCGCTGGCCAAGGACAAGCGCGTGCGCCAGGCGCTCGACCTGGCCATCGACCGCGACGTGCTCAACCAGGTCATCGGCGAAGGCCAGTACCAGCCGGCCTACCAGCCGTTCCCGCCGGCCAGCTTCGCCTACAACAAGTCGTTCGAGCACGCCGGCCGCGATCCCAAGAAGGCCCAGGCCTTGCTGAAGGAAGCGGGCTTCGACCGCGTCAAGTTCGAGATCACCTTCGGCAACAACACCACCATGCAGCAGGTGTTCGAGCTGGTGCAGGCCATGGGCGCCGAAGCCGGTTTCGACATCACCCTGCGTCCGGTCGAGTTCGCCTCGCTGCAATCGTCGCTGGCGCGCGGTGATTTCGAGGTGGGCCAGAGCGGCTGGTCGGGCCGGGTCGATCCCAGCGGCAACATCCACCAGTACGTCAGCTGCAAGGGCAACCTGAACGACGGCAAGTTCTGCGACGCCGAGACCGACAAGCTGCTCAACGACGCCCGCGCCGAGCCGGACACCGCCAAGCGCCGCGCCATGTACGACAAGGTGCTGTCGGTGATGCAGGACCAGCGTCCCATCGTCTACCTGTTCTACCTGCCGTGGACCTTCGGCACGCAGAAGAAGCTGGAAGGCTTCGTGCCGTATCCCGACGGCCTGATCCGCCTGAAGGGCGTCAGCCTCGCCAGGAAGTAGGCATCAAGCCAGACGCGGGACCCGCTTGCGGGTCCCGTTTTACGTGTTCTTGCGGCCACCGGCCCCGCGCCGTCCGCGACAGGATCGCATCATGTTTACGACTCGCCCGGAAATCCTCGGCACCTTCGGTGTCGTGACCTCCACCCATTGGCTGGCCAGCTCGGCCGGCATGTCGCTGCTCGAGCGCGGCGGCAACGCGTTCGACGCCTGTGTCGCTTCGGCCTTCGTGCTGCAGGTGGTCGAGCCCCACCTGGTCGGCCCCGCCGGCGAAGTGCCGGCGGTGTTCTATTCCGCCCGCACCGGCCGCGTCGAAGTGCTGTGCGGCCAGGGCACCACGCCCGCCGCCGCCACGCTCGAGCGCTACCGCGCCGAAGGCCTCAAGCTGATCCCCGGCAACGGCCTGCTGGCCACCGTCATTCCGGGCGCGTTCGACGCCTGGATGCAATTGCTGCGCGACCACGGCACGATGCGCGTGCGCGACGTGCTGGAACCCGCCATCTATTACGCCGAGCACGGCCACGCGCTGATGCCGCGCATCTCCAACACCATCGCCGGCCTGAAGGACTTCTTCCAGGCCCACTGGCCCACCACGGCGCAGGTCTACCTGCCCGGCGGCAACGTGCCCGAGGCACGCAAGCTGTTCCGCAACCCGGCGCTGGCCGCCACCTGGACCCGCGTGCTGCAGGCCGCCGAGCAGGCCGGCGGCGACCGCGAGCGCCAGATCGAGGCGGCCCGCGACGCCTTCTACCGCGGCTTCGTGGCCGAGGCCATCGACAAGTTCGCGCGCGGCAACGAGGTCATGGACGAAAGCGGCGAACGCCATCGCGGCGTGATCACCGCCGACGACCTGGCGGGTTGGTCGGCCAGCTACGACCAGCCGGCCACCTATGACTACCACGGCTACACCGTGGCCAAGGCCGGCGCCTGGAGCCAGGGGCCGGTGTTCCTGCAGACCCTGGCGCTGCTCAAGGACATGGACCTGGCCGGCGTCAGCGCGACCAGCGCCGAGTTCGTGCACCGCGTCACCGAGGCCATGAAGCTGGCCTTCGCCGACCGCGAGGCCTACTACGGCGATCCCGCCTTCGTCGACGTGCCGCTGGCCCAGTTGCTGTCCGACGAGTACAACGACGCGCGCCGCGCCCTCATCGGCGAACAGGCCTCGCAGGACCTGCGGCCCGGCCAGATCCCCGGTTTCGAGGCGCAGGTGGCGCGCGTGATGGACACCCTGCAGCGGTTGTCCAAGGTCTCGGCCCCCGGCAGCGCGACCAACGAGCCGACCATGGCCGACATGCGCGCCTCGGTCAAGCGCGGCGACACCACCCACGTCGACGTCATCGACCGCTGGGGCAACATGATCTCGGCCACGCCGTCGGGCGGCTGGTTCCAGTCCTCGCCGGTGATCCCGGAACTGGGCTTCGGCCTGAACACCCGCGCCCAAATGTTCTGGCTGGAAGAGGGCCTGCCGGGCACGCTGGCGCCGGGCAAGCGTCCGCGCACCACGCTGACGCCGTCGCTGGCGCTGCGCGAGGGCCGGCCGTACCTGGCGTTCGGCACGCCGGGCGGCGACCAGCAGGAACAATGGCAGCTGCTGTTCTTCCTGCGCCACGTGCACCACGGCCTGAACCTGCAGGAAGCCATCGACCTGCCGATGTCGCACACCATGCACTTCCCCTCGTCGTTCTACCCGCGCGACCGCAAGCCGGGCCACCTGGCGGTGGAAAGCGGCTTCGGCGCCGAGACCATCGCCGCCCTGCGCGCCCGCGGCCACCAGATCGAGGAAGTGCCGCAGTGGTCGGTCGGCCGCCTGACCGCCGCCTCGCGCGACGCCGACGGCCTGCTGCACGCGGCCGCCACGCCGCGCCTGATGCAGGCCTACGCGGTCGGCCGCTGAGCCGCGTGCCAGCGCGCACGCGACGCGCGCGCCGGCACGGTTGCGACGATTTGCCGGCATGGGCTATCTTTTGCCCATGACGCCTATCCAGCAGAGCCCGGCGACAGGGGCTCGTCCCCTGACGGGACACGAACCGCTCTTCATCGTCCTGAACACCGGCTCCGGGCGCGGCGACGCGCAAGCGTTGCAGGACACCATCCGCCGCGTGCTCGACGAGGCCGGCCGCCGCTACCAGCTGATGCCGGTCGACGACCCGTCGCGCCTGGTGGCGACCGCGCGCGACGCCGTCGCGCAGGCGCGCCAGGCCGAGGGCATCGTGGTCGCCGCGGGCGGCGACGGCACGCTCAACGCCGTCGCCAGCCAGGTGCTGGGGCAGGGCGTGCCGTTCGGCATCCTGCCGCAAGGCACCTTCAATTACTTCGGCCGCCGCTACGGCATCTCGCAGGACACCGAGCCGGCCCTGCGCGGCCTGCTCGGCGGCGAGCTGCGGCCGGTGCAGGTCGGCCTGCTCAACGGCCGCCTGTTCCTGGTGAACGCCAGCCTCGGCCTGTATCCCCAGTTGCTGGAAGACCGCGAAGCCTACAAGCAGCGCTTCGGCCGCAGCCGCCTGGTGGCGCTCTGGTCCGGACTGGTGACCCTGCTGCGCGCGCCACGCCAGTTGAGCCTGCGCCTGGAGTACGAAGGCCGCGTGCGCGACCTGCGCGCGCCGACGCTGGTGGTGGGCAACAACCGCCTGCAGCTGGAACACATCGGCATCGACCCCACCGAACTGGACCGCAACCGCCTGGTGGCCATGGCGACCCGGCCGGTCGGCACGCTGGCGTTGTACGGCCTGCTGCTGCGCGGGCTGTTCAGCCGCCTGGGCGACGCCGAACACGTCGTCAATTTCGCTTTCGACCGCCTGGCGGTGTCCATCCGCGGACGCCGCCGGGTCAAGGTCGCCATGGATGGAGAGATTTCCTGGATGGATGCCCCGCTGGAATTCAAGGTGTCCGAAACGCCGCTGCCGTTGGTCGTGCCGGCCGATACGCCGGACGGAGCGCGCCCATGACGCGCATTCTGCAATTGTCCGACACGCACTTCGGCACCGAGCGCAAGCCGGTGGTCGAGGCCGCCCTGGACCTGGCCCGCGCGCTGGCGCCCGACCTGGTGGTGATCAGCGGCGACATCACCCAGCGCGCCCGCCGCGGCCAGTTCGCCGCCGCCCGCAAGTTCATCGAGCGCCTGTCGCTGCCGGTGCTGGCGGTGCCGGGCAACCATGACATCCCCCTGTTCAACCTCTTCGCGCGCGCCCTCAATCCCTACGGCAACTACAAGCGCGCCCTGGGCGCCGTGCTGGAACCGATCTACGAGACGCCGGGCCTGCTGGCGATCGGCGTGAACACCACCCGGCCGCGGCGGCGCAAGGACGGCGAGATCTCCGACGCCCAGATCGCGCGGGTGGCGCAGCGCCTGCGCCAGGCCAGGCCGGGCCAGCTGCGCGTGGTGGTGGCGCACCATCCGGTGCGCGCCAAGGTCGAATCCGACCGCTTCAACCTGCTGATCGGCCGCGAACGGGCGCTGTCGGCCTGGGGCCAGGCCGGCGTCGACCTGATCCTGGGCGGCCACATCCACCTGCCCTATGTCCTGCCCGCCAGCGCCAATCCGGCCGTGGCGGCCGGCTGGGCGGTGCAGGCCGGCACCGCCTGCTCGCGGCGGGTGCGCGGCAACATCCCCAATTCGGTCAACGTGATCACCTGCGAAGCGGACGGCGACACGCGGGTCTGCCATGTCGAGCGCTGGGATTATGCCGCCGCCACCCACGCCTTCGCGCCGGTCGACAAGACCCTGGTCGCCGGCTAGCGGTGGCGGGGCCATCATGAAGGGGGCGCGATGATCGATGCCGATGCGGCCTGGGTGGCCTCCCATGCGTTGCTCCTGTTCACGCTCCTGCCGCTCGCCGCCGCGGCCATGGCGGTGGCGCTGGCGCGCGTCCATGCACGGGCCGCGCCGGCTTTGCGCATGGCCGGCTGGACCGGGGCGGTGGCGTTGTCGGCCGCGGTGTTCCTGGCGCTGGCCGCGGCCGTGAGCCGGCCCGGCGTGGTGGTCGAGTTCGACAGCGCCCTGGCGGGCGCCCTCAGCATGTCGCTGGGGGATTCCGTGCTGTGGCTGCTGTCGTGGTTCACCACGCTTGGCGACCGGATGTTCCTCACGGTCCTCGCCGTCCTGGTGACCGCCGCGCTGTTGTGGCGGCGGCAGTGGCGGCTGGCGGCGTTCTACGCGGTGGCCACCGCCGGTGGCGGCCTGCTCAATCGGCTGCTCAAGCTGGGCTTCGAGCGCGTGCGGCCCGAGCATGACCATGGTTTCGCCACCGCGCTGGGCTGGAGTTTCCCGAGCGGCCATGCCTCGGCCGCCATGGCGGTGTACGGCGGCGCCTGCTATCTGGCCTGGCGCCTGGCGCCGGTTGCCTGGCGGCTGCCCGGCGTGGCGCTGGCGGCGGGGCTGGTGATGGCGATCGGCCTGAGCCGCGTGCTGCTGCAGGTGCACTTCGCCAGCGACGTCGCGGCCGGCTTCGCCATCACCTTCGTCTGGCTGGCGCTGTGCGTGGCGGCCACGGAAGGGCTGGCGGGTTCAGCGCGGCGCGATCAAGGCGTTCAATAGCCGCGCGCCCGGCTCGCCGGCGCTCGCCAGCCGCAATGGCGCGCAGGCATAGCGGCCGCCAGCGCTGGCGATGGCCTGGTCCAGGCGCCGCGCGCGCTCCGGCGGCGGCGGTTCCAGGTCCACGATCAGCTTGCCGGCCACCGGCGCGCTGACCTCGCCGTCGCTGAACCGTTCCAGCGTGCGGTCGATCTCGCGCTCGCGCGGCAGGGCCAGCACGATGGTGTCGGACTCCGCCAGCGCCTCGCGCGCCGAGGTCGCCAGCGTGGCGCTGCCGCGGAAGTCCTCGCAGCGGTCCGGATCGATGTCGTAGACGGTCAGGGCGATGTCGGGTTCGGCCGCCAGCAGCCGCCGGGCCGCCTGGGTGCCGGTGTGGCCCATCCCGACGATGCTGATGCGCAGGCTCATGATCTGGGCACCGACCAGGTGCTGACGATGTGCGCCAGCGGTTCAGCGGCGCCGGCGGCGGTCAGGATGACCTCGCCGGCGGACAGGCGGCCCACCTTCAGCAGCCGGGCGTCGGCGTGGATCGCGCCGGCCGGGCTCTTGCGCAGGAAATTGATGGTCAGGCTGGCGGTCACCGCGTGGGCCTGGCCGGTCGCGCCGACCACCGCGGCGTACATCGCCAGGTCGGCCAGCCCCATCAGCATCGGCCCGGCGACGATGCCGCCGAGCCGCTGGTGGCTGTCGCGCGCGGGCAGGACGGCCAGGGCGGTGCCGCGGCCGATCCGCTCCACTTCGATTCCCAGTAACAGGGAAAACGGATGCTGTTCGGCCAGCAGCAGCCGGAAGTCGGCCAGGCTGATCAGCGACGCATCGGCGTCGTCGCGGGGCAGGGGGGAGGGCGTCATCGTTGTTCCAGCGCGAGGCAATAGTGATCCAGCAGGACATCGGCCTGCTGGCCCAGGGATTTCAGGCGGCGGGTATGCAGCAGCAGCAACAGCCCGATCAGGTAGGTGAAGACGTTCATCTGCTCGACCCGCACCGCGTCGGGGCTCCAGGCCTTGGTCCGGGCCAGGGCCTGGCCCAGCACGTCGACACACAGCCGCAGGCGCTGATTCAGTTGCTCGTCCATGTCGCGGCCCAGGCCGCGCGGCCCCAGCCCCTGGAACAGATACAGCCCCAGCGAGAAATCGGTCGGGCGCTCGGCGTAATAGCCAAAGAACGCCTGGATCGCCTGGCGCGCCGCCGCCGCGGGGCTGCCGCCCGAGGTCGCGCCGAGCAGGTGGGTGTGCAGGCGCTGCAGCGACTCGTCCAGCAGGGCGCCGTACAAGACTTCCTTGCCCGCGAACCAGGGGTAGATCGCGCCGGTGGTGCAGCCGGCTTCCTTGGCGATGGCGCGCAGCGTGGTCTTTTCCAGGCCGTCACGCTCGAAGACGCGCTGGGCGGCGTCCAGGATCAGCTGGCGGCGCAGGGCGCTCAGGCGTTCGTTGCGGTCGGCGCGCTGGGAGAGCGTGGGCATGGTCGGGCGGTCAGGAACGTTGCATTGTTCCGAAATAATATCGGCGGTTTATTTAAATAACAATGTTATTGAGGCTGACGGACCGCGGCTGGCGAAGCTGCCCTGGGACGGCCGTGGAGTTGACCCTCAACTGGCTCGCCGGGAATGCGGAAGGAGTCTGAAAGAAAGGTCAGAGCGATTCGTCGTTTATTGGGGCCAGGGCTGAAAGTCGCATGAATACGTGGTCATTTGAAAAATGCAGGGTTAGCCCTAGTGAGATTGGTCTGATGTTGCAATATCCCAACAGGGCTGTCGCAAACCTGCACTTTTCTGGTGTCGACCATAGCCAGCCCCCCTGATTTTTGATGCAATAGCGTCAACTTCCCTTCGCGGAGTTAGGGGGGCGGCAGGCTGGTTTGCTGGATTGCTGCTCTTGTCACTCAAATCAACGGAGATTTCTTAAATGAAAAAGACTCTGCTCGCTGCCGCCCTGCTCGCCGGTTTTGCCGGTGTCGCCCAGGCAGAAACGTCTGTCACCCTGTACGGCATCATCGACACGGGTATCGGCTACAACAAGATCAGCGGTGGTACCGATGCTCAGAACGGTAGCAAGATCGGCATGATCAACGGCGTCCAGAACGGTTCGCGCTGGGGTCTGCGTGGTTCGGAAGATCTGGGTGATGGTCTGCGCGCTGTTTTCCAACTGGAATCGGGCTTCAACTCGGGCAACGGTAACTCCGCTCAAGGCGGCCGTCTGTTCGGTCGTCAAGCCACGGTCGGTCTGGCCAGCGACAGCTGGGGTCAAATCGACTTCGGCCGTCAAACCAACATCGCTTCGAAGTACTTCGGTTCGATCGATCCGTTCGGCGCTGGCTTCGGTCAAGCCAACATCGGCATGGGCTTCGGTGCTCTGAACACGCTGCGCTACGACAACATGGTCCTGTACCAAACCCCGTCGTTCAGCGGCTTCCAGTTCGGCGTTGGCTACTCGTTCAACGCTAACGACACCAACGCTGGCCAAACCGGCTTCCGCACCGCTGACAACACCCGCGCCATCACGACCGGCCTGCGTTACGTCAACGGCCCGCTGAACGTCGCTCTGTCGTTCGATCAGCTGAATGCTTCGAACAAGCTGGCCCAAGGCCAAGTTGACGCCACCCCGCGTCAATACACCATCGGCGGTTCGTACGACTTCGAAGTCGTGAAGCTGGCTCTGGCCTACGCTCGCACGACCGACGGCTGGTTCCAAAGCCAAACCGTGTCGACCGGCAACGGCGACCTGAACTTCGGCCGCAGCGGCCAAGGTTCGACCGGCATCTTCGCCGACGGCTTCAAGGCCAACTCGTACCTGCTGGGTCTGTCGGCTCCGATCGGCGGCGCTTCGAGCCTGTTCGGTTCGTGGCAGCGCGTTTCGGCTTCGAACGACATCCTGACTGGCGACGACGCCACGATGAACGTTTACAGCCTGGGCTACACCTACGACCTGTCCAAGCGTACCAACCTGTACGCCTACGGTTCGTACGCCAAGAACTACGCCTTCATCGACGGTCTGAAGTCGACCGCCGTCGGCGTGGGCATCCGCCACCGCTTCTAATCCAAAGCAGGGCGCAAGTCCTGCCTGGATACGCAGTGCATGAGCGGGCTTCGGCCCGCTCATATGAAGCCACCTTTCGGGGTGGCTTTTTTTATTTCGGAAGTGTCTGCTTTTTTATTTGAGTGGACCGCGTTTTCTTGTGTCGCGATGGGTCGGGCGGTCGTGCGTGATCGCGCGCTTTTTTCGACGTATCCGCGACCGCTGTGCGGGCGTTTTGCCGTCCCGGCGCGGCATATCGGCGCATGTGGCGGTAAGCTTGCGCCTCCGCCTTGAAAACTGCGATTGTTCCACTGGAGAAATGCAGTCTTTCACCCGCTGTTCACGCTACAGAGTTCAGCCGGAAGTAACCGCGCGAATGCTACAATCCTAAGGTTTGCGCATTTGACGGACGCCTGAATGAACCTGCAACAGTATTTCCCCGTCCTGCTGTTTATCGTAGTGGCCACCCTTATCGGGTTCGCGCTTCTGACGGCCGGCTCCCTCCTTGGCCCGCGGCGTCCCTACGCCGAGAAGCTATCCCCTTATGAGTGCGGCTTCGAAGCGTTCGAAGACGCGCGCATGAAGTTTGACGTGCGCTACTACCTGGTGGCGATTCTGTTCATTCTTTTCGACCTGGAAATCGCGTTCCTGTTCCCGTGGGCCATCGCCCAAGGTACGGTCGGGCTCGTCGGCTTCTGGACGGTCATGGTTTTCCTCGCCGTGTTGACCGTCGGCTTCATCTACGAATGGAAAAAGGGCGCGCTGGACTGGGAATAACCCGCCGGGTTATTTCATCACCGCACGCTATCAGAGACGAATATGGCTATAGACGGCATTCTCAAGCAAGGGTTCATCACAACCAGCGCCGACAAGTTCCTTAACTGGGCGAAAACCGGCTCCATGTGGCCCATGACCTTCGGCCTGGCCTGTTGCGCGGTCGAGATGATGCACGCGGGCGCGGCCCGCTACGACCTGGACCAGTTCGGCATCATCTTCCGCCCCAGCCCGCGCCAGTCCGATCTGATGATCGTCGCCGGCACGCTGTGCAACAAGATGGCGCCGGCGCTGCGCAAGGTCTACGACCAGATGCCCGAGCCGCGTTGGGTGGTCTCCATGGGCTCCTGTGCCAATGGTGGCGGTTACTACCACTACTCGTATTCCGTGGTGCGCGGCTGCGATCGCATCGTACCGGTAGACGTCTACGTGCCGGGCTGCCCGCCCACGGCCGAGGCGCTGGTCTACGGCTTGCTGCAGATGCAGAACAAGATCCGTCTGACCAACACGATTGCGCGCTGAGTTTGCGCTCCGGTCCGCGGCCGCCGTAAACGCCGCCGCAGGACCCCGCGAAACAGCGTATCGGTTCACCTAAGCGTACAAGATGATGACCAGGCTCGAAACCCTGAAAAACAATTTGCAGACCACCCTCGGCGCGGATATCGCGCTGACCGAGGCGCTGGGCGAGCTGACGCTCGAAGTGCCCGCGGAGCAGTGGTTCTCCGTCTGCAACAAGCTGCGCACCGAAGCCGGCCTGCGCTTCGAAATCTGTATCGACCTCTGTGGCGTCGATTACCTGACCTGGGGCAACGGCACGCGCCAGCTGCCCGAGGAAACCAACGCCAAGGTGCACCGCGCGCGCTTCGCCGTGGTCGCGCACCTGCTGTCGGTCGAACACAACTGGCGCCTGCGCGTGCGCACCTGGGCGCCGGACGACGAGTTTCCGATGGTCGCATCGCTGATGGAATGCTGGCCGGCCGTGGGCTGGTTCGAGCGCGAGGCGTTCGACCTGTACGGCATCGTCTTCGAAGGCCACCCGGACCTGCGCCGCATCCTGACCGACTACGGCTTCATCGGCCACCCGTTCCGCAAGGACTTCCCGCTGTCGGGCACCGTCGAAATGCGCTACGACCCGGAACAGAAGCGCGTCATTTACCAGCCCGTCACGATCGACCCGCGCGAGATCACGCCGCGCGTGGTGCGCGAAGACACCTACGGCTTGGGACGTTGAATCATGGCAGAAATCAAGAACTACACGCTCAACTTCGGCCCGCAGCACCCGGCCGCCCACGGCGTGCTGCGCCTGGTGCTCGAGCTGGACGGCGAAGTCATCCAGCGCGCCGACCCGCACATCGGCCTGCTGCACCGCGCCACTGAAAAGCTGGCCGAGCACAAGACCTACATCCAGGCGCTGCCCTACATGGACCGCCTGGACTACGTGTCCATGATGTGCAACGAGCACGCCTACGTCATGGCCATCGAGAAGCTGCTGGGCGTCGAAGCCCCGCTGCGCGCGCAGTACATCCGCGTGATGTTCGATGAAATCACGCGTCTCCTGAACCACCTGATGTCGCTGGGTTCGCACGCGCTGGACGTGGGCGCCATGGCGGTGTTCCTGTACGCCTTCCGCGAACGCGAAGACCTGATGGACTGCTACGAAGCGGTCTCGGGCGCACGCATGCACGCGGCCTACTACCGTCCGGGCGGCGTCTACCGCGACCTGCCGGACACCATGCCGCAGTACGGCGACACCAGCAAATACCGCGGCGAGAAGGAAATGCGCGTCATGAACGACGCGCGTTCGGGCTCGCTGCTGGATTTCATCGAAGACTTCACCAACCGCTTCCCCGCCTGCGTCGACGAGTACGAAACCCTGCTCACCGACAACCGCATCTGGAAGCAGCGTCTGGTCGGCATCGGCGTTGTCGATCCCGACCGCGCCAAGGCGCTGGGCTTCACCGGCCCGATGCTGCGTGGCTCGGGCGTGGCCTGGGACCTGCGCAAGATGCAGCCCTACGAAGTCTACGACCTGCTCGATTTCGACATCCCCGTCGGCGTCAACGGCGACTGCTACGACCGCTACCTGGTCCGTATCGCCGAAATGCGAGAGAGCAACCGCATCATCCGCCAGTGCGTGGAATGGCTGCGCAACAACCCGGGCCCGGTCATGATCGAGAACCACAAGATCGCCCCGCCCAAGCGCACCGCCATGAAGACCAACATGGAAGAGCTGATCCACCACTTCAAGCTCTTCACCGAAGGTTTCCACGTGCCTCCGGGCGAAGCGTTCGCCTCGGTGGAACACCCGAAGGGCGAGTTCGGCATCTATCTGGTGTCGGACGGCGCCAACAAGCCGTACCGCCTGAAGATTCGGGCGCCCGGCTTCGTCCACCTGCAATCGCTGGACGAAATGTCGCGCGGTCACATGATCGCCGACGCCGTCACCATCATTGGTACGCAGGACATCGTTTTCGGCGAGATCGATCGCTGATCCGCCCAGAGACAGTCACGAGCACGCCCGCATAACCCGGATTCAAACTATGCTGCTTTCCGAACAGGCCTACCAGAAAATCGACCGAGAACTCGCCAAGTTCCCGGCCGACCAGCGGCAGTCCGCCATCATGGCCTCTCTTGCGATCGCGCAAGAAGAGAAGGGCTGGTTGGCTACCGACATCATCGAAGATGTGGCCAACTACATCGGCGTTCCGCCCATCGCGGTGCAGGAAGTCGCCACCTTCTACAACATGTTCGACGTCAAGCCCGTCGGCAAGACCAAGATCGCGGTCTGCACCAACCTGCCCTGTGCCTTGCGCGACGGCGAACGTGCCGGCGACTACCTCAAGCGCAAGCTGGGCGTGGACTATCGCGAGACCACCGCTGACGGCCAGTTCACCCTGGTCGAGGGCGAGTGCATGGGCGCCTGCGGCGATTCCCCCGTGCTGATCGTGAACAACAAGCATATGTGCGTGCGCATGACCGAAGAGAAGCTGGACGCGCTGGTCGCGACCCTCAAGGCGCAAGGAGAGTCGGCATGAACGCGCCGGACATCTACAAGCAGTTCGCGCAGGGCCTGGAGCCCAACCCGCTGAACGACCTGTCCAATTCGATGTGCCTGCACGGCCGCCACATCAAGCCGCAGATCATGGCCGACGTCGACGGCGCCAACTGGCGCCTGGCCGACTACGTCAAGCGCGGCGGCTACGAAGCCCTGCGCAAGATCCTCACCACCGGCATGAAGCCGGAAGACGTGATCGCCGAAGTCAAGGCGTCGGGCCTGCGCGGCCGTGGCGGCGCGGGCTTCCCGACCGGCCTGAAGTGGAGCTTCATGCCGCGCGCCTTCCCCGGCCAGAAGTACCTCGTCTGCAACTCGGACGAAGGCGAGCCGGGCACGTTCAAGGATCGCGACATCCTGCGCTTCAACCCGCACATCGTGATCGAAGGCATGGCCATCGCCGCCTACGCGATGGGCATCAGCGTCGGCTACAACTATATCCACGGTGAAATCTTCGAAGTCTACGAGCGCTTCGAAGAGGCCCTGGAAGAGGCGCGCGCCGCCGGCTTCCTGGGCGACAAGATCCTGGGTTCGGAATACAACTTCCAGCTGCACGCGTTCCACGGCTACGGCGCCTACATCTGTGGCGAGGAAACCGCGCTGCTGGAATCGCTGGAAGGCAAGAAGGGCCAGCCGCGCTTCAAGCCGCCGTTCCCGGCCAGCTTCGGCCTGTACGGCAAGCCCACCACCATCAACAACACCGAAACCTTCGCGGCGGTGCCCTGGATCATCCGCAACAGCGGCCAGGCCTACCTCGAAGTCGGCAAGCCCAACAACGGCGGCACCAAGCTGTTCTCGATCACCGGCGACGTCGAGCGTCCCGGCAACTACGAGATCCCGCTGGGCACCCCGTTCTCGACCCTGCTGGAACTGGCGGGCGGCATGCGCGGCGGCAAGAAGCTCAAGGCCGTGATCCCCGGCGGCTCGAGCGCCCCGGTGCTGCCGGCCGACATCATGATGGAAACCACGATGGACTACGACGCCATCGCCAAGGCGGGTTCCATGCTGGGTTCGGGCGCCGTGATCGTGATGGACGAGACGCGCTGCATGGTCAAGTCGCTGCTGCGCCTGTCGTATTTCTATTTCGAGGAAAGCTGCGGCCAGTGCACGCCGTGCCGCGAAGGCACCGGCTGGCTGTACCGCATGGTGCACCGCATCGAAAACGGCCACGGCCGTCCGGAAGATCTGGACATGCTGGACAACGTGGCCGGCAACATCATGGGCCGCACCATCTGCGCCCTGGGTGACGCCGCCGCCATGCCCGTGCGTGGCTTCCTCAAGCATTTTCGCGACGAATTCGCGCACCACATCGAGCACAAGTCGTGTGTGGTTCCGCAATATCTGTAGGTCTCAGGAACAGCAATGGTTGAACTAACCGTCGACGGCAATACGGTAGAAGTGCCCGAGGGCAGCATGGTGATGCATGCGGCCCAGAAAGTCGGGCTTTACGTGCCGCATTTCTGCTACCACAAGAAACTCTCCATCGCGGCCAACTGCCGCATGTGCCTGGTCGAAGTGGAAAAGGCGCCCAAGGCGCTGCCCGCCTGCGCCACCCCCGTGACGAACGGCATGGTCGTGCACACCTGCTCCGAGAAGGCTCGCGCCGCTCAGAAGTCGGTGATGGAATTCTTGCTCATCAATCACCCGCTCGACTGCCCGATCTGCGATCAGGGCGGCGAATGCCAGCTGCAGGACCTGGCCGTGGGCTACGGCGGCTCTTCCTCGCGTTACCAGGAAGAAAAGCGCGTGGTGTTCCACAAGGACCTGGGCCCGCTGGTTTCCGCCGAGGAAATGAGCCGCTGCATCCACTGCACCCGCTGCGTGCGCTTCGGCCAGGAAATCGCCGGCGTCATGGAACTGGGCATGCTGGGCCGTGGCGAACACTCCGAAATCACGTCGTTCGTGGGCCGCTCG
Organism: Achromobacter sp. ISS7; assembly: GCF_056523125.1. Taxonomy (NCBI): domain Bacteria; kingdom Pseudomonadati; phylum Pseudomonadota; class Betaproteobacteria; order Burkholderiales; family Alcaligenaceae; genus Achromobacter; species Achromobacter sp. ISS7. The sequence goes on from NZ_JAWRZD010000001.1 coordinate 40,853, forward strand.
ATCGAGTCCGAGCTCTCGGGCAACATGATCGACATCTGTCCGGTGGGCGCGCTGACCTCCAAGCCCTTCCGCTACAGCGCCCGCACCTGGGAACTGGCCCGTCGCCGTTCGGTCAGCCCGCACGACAGCCTGGGCGCCAACCTGGTGGTCCAGGTCAAGGGCGACCGCGTCATGCGCGTGGTTCCGTTCGAAGACGAAGCCGTCAACGAATGCTGGATCAGCGACCGCGACCGCTTCTCGTACGAAGGCCTGAACAGCGAAGACCGCCTGTCCGCCCCGATGATCAAGGGCGCCGACGGCAAGTGGCAGGAAGCCTCCTGGGCCGACGCCCTGGCCGCCGTGGCCCAAGGCCTGTCGCGCGTGCGTGACAGCTTCGGCGCCGGCCAGATCGGCGCCCTGGCGTCCGAATACGCCACCACCGAGGAATACGCGCTGCTGGGCCGCCTGGTCCGCGCGCTGGGTTCCGAGAACATCGACTTCCGCCTGCGCCAGACCGACCCGGCGTTCGACGCCGCGCTGACCGGCGCGCCGTGGCTGGGCATGCCCATTGCCGAACTCGACAACCTGGACCGCGTCCTGGTGGTCGGCTCGTTCCTGCGCAAGGATCACCCGCTGATGGCCCAGCGCCTGCGCCAGGCCGCCAAGCGCGGCACGCAGATCCTGATGGTCGACAGCGCCGCCGATGATCCCCTGATGCCGGTCGCCGGCCGCCTGACCGTGGCCCCGTCCGAGCTGCCGCGCGCCCTGGCCGAAGTGGCCGTGGCCCTGGCGCAAGCCAAGCAAGCCGCGGTGCCGGCCGAATTCGCTTCGGTCACCCCGGGCGAGAACGCCAAGATCATCGCCGCCAGCCTGGCGTCGGGCGCCAACACCGCCGTGCTGATGGGCAACCTGGCCGTGGCCAGCGCCCAGGCCTCGACCCTGGCCGCCAACGGCCGCGCCGTGGCCGACCTGGCCGGTGGCAAGTTCGGCTTCCTGACCTCCGGCGGCAACACCGTCGGCGGTTACCTGGCCGGCGCCATCCCGGGCAAGGGCGGCAAGAACGCCGCCGCCATGCTGGCCGAGCCGCTCAAGGCCTACGTGGTGCTGCACGCCGAGCCGCTGCTGGATGCCGACAACGGCCAGCAGGCGATCGCCGCGCTGCGCGGCGCGCAATTCGCCGTGGCCCTGACGCCTTACCGCTCGGCCGCCGCCGAATGGGCCGACGTCATGCTGCCGGTCGCGCCGTTCACCGAAACCTCGGGCACGTTCGTCAACGCCCAGGGCCTGGCCCAGAGCTTCAAGGGCACGGTCGCGCCGTTCGGCCAGACCCGTCCGGCCTGGAAGGTCCTGCGCGTGCTGGGCAACGTCCTGCACCTGGCCGGCTTCGATGACGAAACCTCCGAGTCCGTGCGCGACACCGCGCTGGCCGGTGGCGTCGAAGGCCGCCTGTCCAACGACATCAAGGCGCCGCTGGGCCTGGGCCAGGCCCTGGCCGGCCTGGAACGCGTCGCCGACGTGCCGATCTACCGTACCGACGCCATGGTGCGCCGCTCGGAGCCGCTGCAGGCCGCGCCGGCCTCGAAGCAGCCCGCCGCGCGCATGAACGGCAACACGCTGACCAGCCTCGGCCTGACCGCCGGCGTCAAGGTGCGCGTGACGGGCGGGCAGGGCGCTGTCGAGCTCGAAACCGTGCAGGACGACGCCGTGGCCGATCGCGCCGTGCGCATCGCCGCAGCCTTTGAAAATACCGCAGCCCTGGGTGGCGCATTTGGTCAACTCAGCGTGGAGCGTGCCTGATGGAATGGCTCAATGTTCTTGAAAGCCACGGCACGGCATTGCTGGGCCCGACGGTCTGGATGGTTCTCTGGACGATCATCAAGATCGTGGTCATCGCCGTGCCCATCATCCTGTGCGTTGCCTACCTGACATACTGGGAGCGCAAGATGATCGGCGCCATGCACGTGCGCATGGGCCCGAACCGCGTCGGTTTCAAGGGGCTGCTGCAGCCGTTCGCCGACGTGTTCAAGCTGCTGACCAAGGAAGTCGTGGTTCCCAGCCAGGCCAACAAGGTGCTGTTCATCGTGGCCCCCGTGGTCACGCTGATGCCGGCCCTGGCCGCCTGGGCGGTGGTGCCGTTCGGCCCCGACGTGGTCCTGGCCAACGTCAACGCCGGCCTGCTGTACATCATGGCCATCACGTCGATCGGCGTGTACGGCGTGATCGTCGCCGGCTGGGCCTCGAACTCGAAGTACGCGTTCCTGGGCGCGCTGCGCGCCTCGGCCCAGATGCTGTCGTATGAACTGGCCATCGGTTTCGTGCTGGTGACGGTGCTGCTGGTGTCCGGCAGCCTGAACATGTCCGAGATCGTGCATGTGCAGAACCGCGGCTGGTTCGCCGACAAGGGCCTGACGTTCCTGTCCTGGAACTGGCTGCCGCTCTTGCCGCTGTTCGTGATCTACGTGATCTCGGCCGTGGCCGAAACCAACCGCCACCCGTTCGACGTGGTGGAAGGCGAATCGGAAATCGTGGCCGGCCACATGGTCGAATACTCGGGCATGGCCTTCGCGCTGTTCTTCCTGGGCGAATACGCCAACATGATCCTGCTGTCGTGCATGGCTTCGATCATGTTCCTGGGCGGCTGGGCATCGCCGATCGACATCGCGCCGCTGACCTGGATCCCGGGTTGGATCTGGCTCGGTCTCAAGACGTTCTTCGTGGTTTCGTTGTTCGTGTGGTTCCGTGCGTCGTTCCCGCGTTACCGCTACGACCAGATCATGCGTTTGGGTTGGAAGATCTTCATCCCGCTGACCGGTGTTTGGCTGGTCGTTGTGGCGATCTGGATGCAGACGCCCTGGAACATTTGGCGCTAAGCCGCCAGGCAGAGGCAGGATATGGAAGCGATCAAAGATTTCTTCGGCAGCTTGATGCTGGCCGAACTGCTCAAGGGCATGCGCCTGACGGGCAAGTATTTCTTCAAGCGCAAGGTCACCTTGCGCTACCCGCAGGAAAAGACGCCGACCTCGGCGCGTTTCCGCGGCCTGCACGCGCTGCGCCGCTACCCCAACGGGGAAGAGCGCTGCATCGCGTGCAAACTGTGTGAAGCCGTGTGCCCCGCACTGGCCATCACCATCGAGTCGGACCAGCGTGACGACGGCACCCGCCGCACCACGCGCTACGACATCGACCTGACCAAGTGCATTTTCTGCGGCTTCTGTGAGGAAAGCTGCCCCGTGGACTCGATCGTGGAAACGCATATCCACGAATACCACGGTGAAAAGCGCGGCGACCTGTATTTCACCAAAGACATGCTGCTCGCCGTGGGCGACCGCTACGAAGCCGAAATCGCCCGCCGCCGGGCCGAAGACGCTCCCTACCGTTGAGCCCAGGGTCCTGATCCATGACTTTTACCACTGTCCTGTTTTACATACTGGCCGCCGTGCTGGTGATCGCGGCGTTCCGCGTGATCACCGCGCGCAGCCCGGTCACCGCCGTCCTGCACCTGATCCTGGCGTTCGCCAACGCGGCCATGCTGTGGATGCTGCTGGGCGCCGAGTTCCTCGCGCTGCTGCTGGTGCTGGTGTACGTGGGCGCCGTGATGGTGCTCTTCCTGTTCGTCGTCATGATGCTGGACATCCGCATGGATGCGCTGCGCCAGGGCATGAAGACCTACCTGCCGCTGGGCCTGGTGATCGGCCTGGTGATGGTGCTGGAAATGGCCTTCGTGCTGGGTTCGACCTGGTACGGCTCGGGCCCGCAAGCCCCGGTCGCTGGCGACTACAACAACGCCCGCGCGCTCGGTGAAGCGATGTACACGCACTACATCTACGCCATCGAAGTCGGCGCCGCGCTGCTGCTGGTCGGCATGGTCGCCGCCATCGCGCTGACCCTGCGCCGCCGCCGCGACGTCAAGTACAACGACCCGGTCGCCGCCGTCCGCGTGCGCGCGAAGGACCGCTTCCGCATGGTGAGCATGCCCGCCCAGAGCGAGCGTGCCCAGGCCCAGAACGGCACCGCCGCGGCCCAAGGAGAAAAACAATGACGCTGACGCTGGCCCATTACCTGATCCTGGGGGCGATCCTGTTCGCCATCGGGATCTTCGGCATCTTCCTGAACCGCCGCAACCTGATCATTCTGCTGATGTCCATCGAGCTGGTGCTCCTGGCCGTCAACATGAACTTCGTGGCGTTCTCCAGCTGGTTCGGCGACACCGCCGGCCAGGTGTTCGTGTTCTTCATCCTGACCGTGGCCGCCGCCGAAGCGGCGATCGGCCTGGCCATTTTGGTGCTGCTGTTCCGCAACCTGAACACGATCAACGTTGACGAACTCGATCGCCTGAAGGGCTGACGGGGTATTGGAAGAAAATGTCTAGCTCACCCAATCTCTACCTGCTCATCGCGCTGGCGCCGCTGGCCGGAGCAATTCTCGCGGGCCTTTTCGGCACCGGCTTCCTGGGCCGTCCCATCGGCCGCCGCGCCTCGCACGTCATCACCATCCTGGGCGTGCTCATCTCCGCCATCGGTTCGGTGGTGGTGCTGGGCGACGTGCTCAACGGCCTGCGCTTCGACGGCGCGGTCTACACCTGGAGCCTCATCGGCCAGACCAAGCTGGAAATCGGCTTCCTGATCGATCCGCTGTCGGCCATGATGATGGTCGTGGTGACCTCGGTGTCGCTGATGGTGCACATCTACACCATCGGCTACATGGCCGACGATCCCGGCTACCAGCGCTTCTTCTCGTACATCTCGCTGTTCACGTTCTCCATGCTGATGCTGGTGATGTCGAACAACATGGTGCAGCTGTTCTTCGGCTGGGAAGCCGTGGGCCTGGTGTCGTACCTGCTGATCGGTTTCTGGTACACCCGCCCGACCGCGATCTTCGCCAACATGAAGGCGTTCCTGATCAACCGCGTCGGCGACTTCGGCTTCGTGCTGGGTATCGGCCTGCTGTTCGCCTACGCCGGCACCATGCACTACGGTGAAGTGTTCGCCCAGGCCGACCAGCTGTCCAAGCTGACGCTGCCCGGTTCGGACTGGATGCTGCTGACCGTGGCCTGCATCTGCCTGTTCATCGGCGCCATGGGCAAGTCGGCGCAGGTTCCCCTGCACGCCTGGCTGCCCGACTCGATGGAAGGCCCGACCCCGATCTCCGCGCTGATCCACGCCGCCACCATGGTGACGGCCGGCATCTTCATGGTCGCGCGCTTCTCGCCGCTGTTCGAACTGTCGGACACCGCGCTGTCGTTCATCATCGTGATCGGCGCCATCGGCGCGCTGTTCCTGGGCATCCTGGGCATCATCCAGAACGACATCAAGCGCGTGGTGGCGTATTCGACGCTGTCGCAGCTGGGCTACATGACCGTCGCGCTGGGCGCCTCGGCCTACTCGGTGGCGATCTTCCACCTGATGACGCACGCGTTCTTCAAGGCGCTGCTGTTCCTGGGCGCGGGCTCGGTCATCATCGGCATGCACCACGACCAGGACATCCGCAACATGGGCGGCCTGCGCAAGTACATGCCCATCACCTGGATCACCTTCCTGCTGGGCACGCTGGCCCTGGTCGGCACGCCGTTCTTCTCGGGTTTCTACTCGAAGGAACACATCATCGAGGCCGCCGGCGCCGCCCACGTCTGGGGCGCCAGCTTCGCCTACTACGCCACGCTGATCGGCGTGTTCGTGACCTCGCTGTACTCGTTCCGCGTGTACTTCCTGGTCTTCCACGGCAAGGAACGCTTCGACACCAGCGACCACGGTCATGGCCACGGCCACGACGCGCATGGCCATGACGACCACGGCCACGACGACCATGGCCACGGCCACCACGGCGGCAAGCCGCACGAGTCGCCCTGGGTCGTGACCCTGCCGCTGATCCTGCTGGCCATCCCGTCGGTGCTGATCGGCGCCTGGGCGGTGGATCCGATGCTGTTCGGCAAGTTCTTCAACGGCGTGATCACGGTGCTGCCGCAGCATCCCGCCATGCACGAACTGCACGAAGAATGGCACGGCTGGGTCGCCTTCGGCCTGCACGCCTTCCAGACCCTGCCGTTCTGGCTGGTCGTGGCCGGCGCGGTCATCGCCTGGTACTGCTACTTGATCAACCCGAAGGTCCCGGCCGCGATCAAGTCGAGCCTGTCGGGCGTCAACAAGGTGCTTGAGAACAAGTACTACGTCGACTGGGTCAACGAGCAGATCATCGCCCGCGGCCTGCGCTGCCTGGGCCGTGGCCTGTGGCAGACCGGCGACCGCGGCATCATCGACGGCTTCCTGATCAACGGCAGCGCCCGCGTGGTGGGCTGGGTGTCGGCGATCAGCCGCCACCTGCAGTCCGGCTTCATCTATCACTACGCGTTCGCGATGATCATCGGCATCATGGCGCTGGTGACTTTCTTTGTGCTGATTCCCCAATGATGGCAAGCGAGATGGCATCCAACACTTTCCCCTGGCTCACGCTTGCGATCTTTGTCCCGATCGTATTCGGCCTGCTGGTGCTGGCGGTGGGCCGTGACGACCGTCCCGGTCTGACGCGCGGCCTGTCGCTGGTCGGCTCGATCGCCGGCTTCCTCGTCACGATCCCGCTGTACACCGGATTCGACTCCAAGACGGCTGCCATGCAGTTCGTCGAGAAGACCTCCTGGATCGAAGCCTTCAACGTCAACTACCACCTGGGCGTCGACGGCATTTCGCTGTGGTTCGTGCTCCTGACCGCGTTCATCACCATCATCGTGGTGCTGGCCGGCTGGGAAGTCATCACCAGCCGCGTGTCCCAGTACATGGCCGCCTTCCTGATCCTGTCGGGTCTGATGGTCGGCGTGTTCTGCGCGCTGGACGGCATGCTGTTCTACGTGTTCTTCGAAGCCACGCTGATCCCGATGTACATCATCATCGGCGTCTGGGGCGGACCGAACCGGGTGTACGCGGCCTTCAAGTTCTTCCTCTACACCCTGATGGGCTCGCTGCTGATGCTGGTCGCGTTCGTCTACCTGTGGCACGCCTCGGGTGGTTCGTTCGACATCCTGACCTGGCAGCAGACCAAGCTGGGCTACACCCCGCAGATCCTGATCTTCGTGGCGCTGCTGGCGGCGTTCGCCGTCAAGGTGCCGATGTGGCCGGTGCACACCTGGCTGCCGGACGCCCACGTCGAGGCGCCCACGGGCGGCTCCATCGTGCTGGCCGCGATCATGCTGAAGCTGGGCGCCTATGGTTTCCTGCGCTTCTCGCTGCCGATCGCGCCCGATGCCTCGCACAGCCTGGCCGGCATGATGATCACGCTGTCGCTGATCGCCGTGATCTACATCGGCCTGGTCGCGATCGTGCAGGACGACATGAAGAAGCTGGTGGCCTATTCGTCGGTCGCCCACATGGGCTTCGTCACCCTGGGTTTCTTCATCTTCAACACGGCCGGCGTCGAAGGCGCCATCGTGCAGATGATCTCCCACGGCTTCGTATCGGGCGCCATGTTCATGTGTATCGGCGTGCTCTATGACCGCATGCACTCGCGCCGCATCGCCGACTACGGCGGCGTGGTCAACGTGATGCCGCGCTTCGCCACGTTCTTCATCCTGTTCTCGATGGCCAACAGCGGCCTGCCGGCCACCAGCGGTTTCGTCGGCGAGTTCATGGTGATCATGGGCGCGGTCGAGCACAACTTCTGGATCGGCCTGCTGGCGGCCACCGCGCTGATCCTGGGCGCTTCGTATTCGCTGTGGATGGTCAAGCGCGTGGTCCTGGGCGACGTCGCCAACGACCACGTCCGTGAACTGACCGATATCAACCGCCGCGAATTCGTGATTCTTGGCGTGATGGCGATCGCCGTGTTGTACATGGGGATCTATCCCAAGCCCTTCACCGACGTGATGCACGTGTCGGTCGAGGCCCTGCTGCAACACGTTGCCGTCTCGAAACTGTAAGACAAGACAATGATGCAATCCCAAATCGATTTCGCCCTGGCGACACCGGAAATCCTCCTGCTGGTTTTCGGCCTGGCTATCCTGCTCGTCGACGCGGTCAGCAATCACCCCGAGCGCAAGCCGACGTTCCTGCTGACCATGCTTGCGCTGGGCGTGCTGACCGTGGTGTCGGTGCTGCAGTGGAAGAACGGCGTCACGGGTTCGACCTTCAATGGCCTGTACGTCACCGACGAGCTGTCGCACCTGCTCAAGATCGCCTCGTATATCGCGGTGGCGGTCACGCTGGTCTACGGCCGCGTCTACGCCCAGCTGCGCGACATGATGCGCGGCGGCGAACTGTACGTGCTGACGCTGTTCGCCCTGCTGGGCCAGATGGTGATGATCTCGTCGGGCAACCTGATCTCGATCTACCTGGGCCTGGAACTGATGTCGCTGGCGCTGTACGCGCTGATCGCGCTGCGTCGCGACAACGTCGTCGCCACCGAAGCCGCCATGAAGTACTTCGTGCTGGGCGCGCTGGCCTCGGGCTTCCTGCTGTACGGCATGTCGATGGTCTACGGCGCCACCGGTCACCTCGACCTGGCTGAAGTCTCCAAGGTCATCGCCGCCGGCAAGGCCGAGAAGCTGGCCCTGGTGTTCGGCATCGTGTTCCTGGTCTCGGGCCTGGCGTTCAAGCTCGGCGCCGTGCCGTTCCACATGTGGGTGCCGGACGTCTACCAGGGTTCGCCGACCGCGGTCACGCTGATCCTGGGCGGCGCGCCCAAGCTGGCGGCCTTCGCCATCACGCTGCGCCTCTTGGTCGACGGCCTGCATGGCCTGGCGGCCGACTGGCAGCCGATGCTGATGATCCTGGCGGTGCTGTCGCTGGCCATCGGCAACCTGACCGCCATCGCGCAGACCAACTTCAAGCGCATGCTGGCCTACTCGACCATCTCGCACATGGGCTTCGTGCTGCTGGGCCTGATGTCGGGCTCGGTGGTCGGCAAGCCGGAACTGGCCTCGTCCGCCTACGGCGCGTCGCTGTTCTACATGCTGACCTACGTGCTGACCACGCTGGCCAGCTTCGGCATCGTGCTGCTGCTGTCGCGCCAGGGTTTCGAGTGCGAGCACATCGACGACCTGAAGGGCCTGAACCGCCGCAGCCCGTGGCACGCCGCCATCGTGCTGCTGCTGATGTTCTCGCTGGCCGGCATTCCGCCGCTGGTGGGCTTCTACGCCAAGCTGGCCGTGCTGCAGGCGCTGGTCAGCGCCGGCCACGTCACGCTGGCCGTGATCGCCGTGCTGTTCTCGCTGATCGGCGCGTTCTACTACCTGCGCGTCGTCAAGGTGGTGTACTTCGACGAACCGGCGGCCGATGCCGCCCCGATGTCGGCCACCTGCGGCCAACGCGGCGTGCTGTCGGTCAACGGCCTGCTGATCCTGGTGCTGGGCCTGCTGCCGGGCGGCCTGATGGCCCTGTGCGTGCAGGCCATCCGCAGCTCGCTCAGCCTGTAAGCGGAACGGGCCATGAACCAGACCCTGGCGGTATGGCTCCTGATCGCGCTGGCCCTGGTCAGCGCGAACCTGCCCTTCCTGACGGAGCGCGTGTTCGCGGTGCTGCCGTGGAAGCGGGGCGGGGCGGACGCCGTCAAGCCGTTCTGGATGCGCCTGGTCGAAGTGCTGGTGTTCTACCTGATCGTGGGCGCCCTGGGCTTCACGTTCGAGTCCGTGCTGGGTAACCGCTTCGCGCAGACCTGGGAGTTCTACGCCATCACGCTGAGCCTGTACCTGGTGCTGGCCTATCCCGGCTTCGTGTACCGCTATCTGTTCAAGCGGCACCCGCGGCTGCGGACCTGATCCCGCCATACCCGCAGTACCCGTGAAACGCCCCGCAAGGGGCGTTTTGCTTTGGCGCCCGCGTTGTCGTCGATTGCCGTTTTTGTGGCCAATTGCCATCAAGCGACGGCATCCGCGAGTTACCGGGTCCGATTTCCCCCGCCTGGCTGAAGGCGATCAGGTTTCGCGTCCAGAATCGCAACCTTCCATAAACAGGAATGGTTGTCATTCACATTCTGGAGAGCTTGATCGTGAAACGAGAAGATTCGTACGCCCTGAATTCATTGGCCGGGTCGCTGGCCGCCGCGGTGGCGGTGCCGGCGCTGTTCGTCAGCCCCTATGCGATGGCGCAATCGGGTAGCAGCCACGTCCCCGAGTTGGCGCCGGTGCAGGTGGAAGGCGAGGCCTCGCCCTATCAACCGGACAGCGTCCAATCGTCCAAGATGACCGCGCCGCTGCTGGACACGCCGCGCTCGGTGCAGGTGGTGCCCAGGCAGGTCATGTCCGACCAGTCCGCGACCTCGCTGCAGGATGTGCTGCAAAACTCGCCTGGCATCACCTTCGCCGCCGGCGAAGGCGGCCGCGCTGGCGGCGACCTGCCCGTCATCCGCGGCCAGAACGCCGCCAGCAGCCTGTTCCTGGATGGTGTGCGCGACGTCAGCATGCAGGCGCGCGACACCTTCAACCTGGAGCAGGTCGAGATCATCAAGGGCCCCGATTCAGTCTATGCCGGCCGTGGCGGCGCGGGCGGCAGCATCAACCTGGTCAGCAAGGCGCCCAAGGCCAAGGACGCCATCGAGGCCACGGGCCAGATCGGCACCGACAGCAACTACCGCGGCACCCTGGACAGCAATTGGCGATTGGGCGAGAAGTCGGCCTTCCGCCTGAATGTCATGGGCACCAAGGGCGACGTGCCGGGCCGCGACAAGGCGGTGAATTTCTCGCGTTGGGGCGTGGCGCCGTCGCTGACGCTGGGCATGGGCACGCCGACCCGCATCACGCTGAGCTACTACCACTACCAGAACGACAGCATGCCGGACTACTCCATCCCCTACGACCCGACAGTGGGTCTGCCGGTCACGGAGACTCTCGGTATCAGCCGCAAGAACTTCTACGGTCTGGCTGGACGCGATCACATGGACACGAGTGATAACGTGGGCACCGTTGATTTCCAGCATGATTTCTCCGACAAGCTCAAGCTGCGCAGCGTGGTGCGGTATGGCCACGAAATTGCCGACTACATCGCCACTCAGCCCCAGTTCGAGCGCGCGGACCTGCTCGCGGGGGTCGTGAGAAGGCCGGGCTACGGCAGGTACTACACCACCAAGACATTCGCCAACCAGACCGACCTGAGCGGTGAATTCCTGACAGGCGAGGTCAAGCACGGGTTCGACCTGGGGTTCGAATACAGCAGCGCCAGGCAAACCATGTCCTACACCAACACCCAGGTGCTGGCCTCGGATGGCATCACCAAATGCCCGGCCGGTCTGGAGCAGACCTCGCTGTTCGATCCCGATCCGAACGTGGCTTACCCCTGCCGCACTGCCCCCGATTGGTCGGCGCCCTACGCCACCGACACCCTGGCGCTGTACGGCTTTGACACCCTCAAGTTCAGCGAGCAATGGCAGGCCAGCGTCGGCCTGCGCTGGGACGACTACCGCACCAGAGGCCACGACAAGAAACAGAAAAGCTACAGCCGCACCGACAATCTGCTGAACTATCAACTGGGCCTGGCCTACAAGCCGGTGCCTCAAGGCACGATCTACGCCTCCTTTGGCACCTCGTCCACGCCGTCGGCGGTGTCGGGCGCCACGGCATCCGACATCCTGAGAAAGAGCCAGGACGAAGCGGCCGGACCGGAGAAGAGCCGCACGGTCGAGGCGGGCGTCAAGTGGCAGGTGTTCGATGAACGCCTGACGCTGACGGGCGCGGTGTTCCAGGACAAGCGCAAGAACACCAACATCGAAGTGCTGCCGAACGAATACGAGCAGGCGGGCCAGACTCGCGTGCGCGGCATCGAACTGGGCTTCTCGGGCGCCATCACGCCCGCCTGGAACGTCTATGGCGGCTATACCTTCCTGGACAGCAAGCTGATCCGCGGCGGCCGCAAGGACATCGGCGCCGAGGGCCAGGACCTGCCGAACACGCCGCGCAACGCGTTCAGCCTGTGGTCCACCTACAAGGTGCTGCCCGAGCTGACGCTGGGCGGCGGCGCCTACTATGTCGACAAGGTCTATGGCAACGCGGATGCAGGCGTCGATGCCAGCGGCGCGCCGAAGGCGCGCTGGGTGCCGTCGTATTGGCGCTTCGATGCGATGGCCAAGTACAAGTTCAGCCCGAACCTATCGCTGCAGCTGAACGTGCTGAACGTGTTCGACACGACGTACTACACCCGCGCCCGACCGAAGAACCACGCCGCGCTCGGCACGGGACGGGCGGCGTTGTTGTCGGTGAAAGTGCGCTACTGATCCCGCAGCCTCCCGCGATGACCGCCGCCACCCGCGGCGGCATCGCGCATGCCTGCGCGGCGCGAAACCCATCCCGCGCAATCCCTGATCCCGCCTGCATCGGATGCATCTCCAGGCGCCTCGCGCGTCGGGCCGGTCTGTCGCGGCTGATCGATGGCAGCGGTGTTGTCGCGGAATTTCCTCAAGCCCGATTGCCCGCGCGTTAGTTGGTCCTGTATGCCGGGTTCGCGCCGAACTTTATCGCTATTCCGCTTCAGAATTAAAGCTGCTTCCAGGCAACGCAAACCCGTGTGGAAGCGCTCAATTTTCTAAACCGGAGATTTGTGGTGCACACATAAGCTGACTCGTTTGCAGGGCGTCCGGACCGTGGTGCCCGTACTTATCATCAACCCCTGCTCAATCACGCGATGCAACGTTGGCGCCATCCCGCAACGTTCATCGCCGCAAAGGGAAGACGGCGTTCAGCCCGCGCAAGGCACCGGTCGTGGCAATGATCGTGCTGCCGTTGGAAGCGCTTTGTTCTTTGTGTTCAGTTACCCGGATGCGGTAGCCGTCCTTTTTTAAATAGTTAACCCGGTGGTATTTTCTATGCACAATCTGCATGCGCGGGTGGGCTTCGCTCGCCTCAAAAAACACAAGACACGTCCATGTCGCGCGATGTTCACGCTGGCGCCGATGATGCTCTTGCTCGCCAGCGCGGGCGCCGCGGCGCAAAGCATGCCGCCCGGCGCGGGGGCGCTCGGCAACCAGATCCGTCAGCAGGAAACGGGGCGGCCGCCAGCGCCGGCCGCGCCGGCGCTGGTGTTGCCGCCGGAACAGGCCCGGGGTCGTGTCGCGCCGAACTCGAGTGCCACGGTGGTCGTCAAGCGAGTCGTCTTCACCGGCTTGCCGGTCCTCAAGGGCGTTGACGAGGCCGCGCTGCAGCGCGTCGTGGCGGCCGATCTCGACCACCCGCAGACTTTCGCGGGCCTGTCGGCCATGACGCAGAAAGTGACGGACCTCTATCGGCAGCACGGCCTGTTGCTGGCGCGCGCGGTGTTGCCCGCGCAGACCGTCAAGGACGGCGAGCTGACCATTCAGGTGATTCCCGGCCATTACGACCGCGCGCAAGTGAAGAACACCTCTTCGCTGCGTTCTTCCATCGTGGAGCAACTGATCCGCGCCACCACCCCCGAAGGCGAACTGGTGACGCGCGCGACGCTCGACCGCGAAGCGCTGCTGCTGAACGAAATCCCGGGGGTGACGGCGCAGGTTTCCATGGCCACCGGCACCAAGCCCGGCACCACCACGCCGGAAATCACCGTGACCCCGGGCAAGCGGTACGGGGGCTACGTGGGTCTGGACAATCAAGGCGACCGCACCACCGGCCGCGGCCGGGTCATGATGGGCGGCTACGCCAACAATCTGCTCGGCCTGGGCGACCAGTTGCGCGTGGATGTGCTGGACGCGTATGAAAAAAGCAATCTGTTCAATGGCGCCATCGACTACAGCCTGCTGCCCGGCGGCGGCCGCGGCACGCGGCTTGGCCTGAACTACAGCCATCTGAACTACCGCTACAACCTGAGCGGCCTGGCGTTCAAGGGGCATTCGGACAGCGTCGGCCTGTACGTGACGCAGCCCTGGATACGCACGGCCCGCGCGCGCGTCGATGTGCGGCTGGATGCCGGGCAGCAATTCCTGAAGGACGAGTACCCCGATCTGTTCGCCGGGTTGACGCCGTCCGGCGTCACCCTCGGCCGCAAGCAGGTCAGCCTGGGCGCGCTGTCCGTGACCGGCTCCGTGCTGGACTTGCCCGGCGGGCTGACGGGGTTCGGCGTCACCGGCACGCTGGGCAACGTGAGCCTGCGCAGCGACATGTCGCGCGAACTCGGGGCCGCGGCCAACTCCGGCGGCCAGTTCTCCCGCTTCAATTTCCAGGTCAATCACGATCAACAGATGTGGGGGCCGTTCTCCCTCTACGTCGGCCTGAATGGCCAGGTGGCGAACCACAACCTGGATGCATCGCAGAAATTCCTGATGGGCGGCCCGTCCGCCGTGCGCGCTTACGACATCGGTGACGGCACCGTGGACCAGGGGGCCGTGGCCACGGCCGAACTGCGCCTGCGCCAGGGCATCACCGCGCCGGCCTGGGCGGGCAACGCGCCGCAGGTCACGGTGGCGGCTTTCTATGACCAGGGCTGGGGCGAGCAGTACCGCAACAACACGTCCAGCCAGGGCAGCCGTCTGGCCGGCGACAACCACCTGAACCTGGCGGGGGCGGGGATGTACCTGACGCTGTCGTCGCCGGGCGACTACGCGCTGACCATGACCTGGGCGCATCGCACGGGCGTGGCGGAGCCGAACGCCGTGCACAACGACCATGACCGCTTCTGGCTGTCGGCGGTGAAGACCTTCTGACTTCCCGGCAGTGACCCATTTCGTCCATGCGGATACCTGAGCACGACGCCAGGCGCATGGCGCCCACCCGGGCTGCCGTGCTTGCGTGTCCGCATCTCCAAAGAGCATGAATCATGAACAAGATCTATCGATTGAAATTTGACCGGCGCCGCAACCAGCTGGTCGCCGTGAGCGAGCTGACCACCGGGGCTGGCAAGCAGAAAAGCACGGGCCGCTCGGCTTCGCGCGCGGGCTCCGGCGGCGCGAGCGTGCTGTCGCTGCGTCCGCTCTTGGCCGCACTCGCCTTGGTCACACTGCCCGGATTGGCGCTGGCCAATCCCGACCTGCCCGTCGGCGGCCAGATCGTCGCGGGCCAGGGTGGCATCAGCACGTCCGGCAACCAGATGACCATCCAGCAGCAGACGCAGAACCTGGTCACCCATTGGCAGAGTTTCGACGTCGGCGCGCAAAACACCGTGCGCTTCGTCCAGCCCGACAGCAACGCAGTGGCGCTGAACCGGGTGATAGGGGCCAGCGGCTCGCAGATCCTCGGAAGCCTGCAGGCCAACGGCAAGGTCATCATCCTGAACCCCAACGGTGTCCTGTTCGGCAAGGATGCGCAGGTGAACGTGGCGGGCCTGCTGGCCTCCACCAAGAATCTCAGCACCACCGACTTCATGGCGGGCCGCTACGACCTGAGCGGCGGCAGCGCCGACGCCCAGGTCGTCAACCAGGGCAACCTGGTGGCCGCGCCGGGCGGCTACATCGTGCTGGCCGGCGGCCAGGTCAAGAACAGCGGCACCATCGCCACACCCGCGGGCAAGACGGTGCTGGCGGCGGCGGACAAGGTCTCCCTGCAACTGGACAACAGCGGCCTGGTGTCGGTGTCGGTCAGTGGTAGCGTCGTCAATGCGCTGGTGGAAAACACCGGCCTGATCGCGGCGCCCGACGGCCAGGTGTTCCTGACCGCCCGCGGCCGCGACATGCTGCTGAACACGGTGGTGAACAACAGCGGCACCGTCGAGGCGCAAGGACTGGAAAGCCGCGGCGGCGAGATCGTGCTGGACGGCGGCGACAGCGGCGTGGTGAGCCAGTCCGGCCGCTTGCTGGCCGACAGCGCGGCGGGGCAGGGCGGCAAGGTCACGCTGGAAGGCCGCAACATCCACCTCGCGGCAGCCGGCAAGACCTCCGCCACCGGCAAGACCGGTGGCGGCCAGGTGTATATCGGCGGAGGCTGGCAAGGCAAGGATGGCAAGATCCGCAACGCCTCGAAGGTGGTGATGGACAAGGCCGCCACCATCGACGTCTCCGCGACGCAAAGCGGCAATGGCGGCACCGCCGTGCTGTGGTCGGAGGACTACACCAACTTCCAGGGGAACATCCTGGCGCGCGGCGGCGCTGGCGCCGGTAACGGCGGGCAGGTGGAAACGTCGTCCCGCGGGAATCTCCAGGCCTTTGGCGATGTGGACGCCTCCGCGCCGGCTGGGCTGGGGGGCAACTGGCTGCTGGATCCGCTGGATGTGGCGATCGTCAGTGGCGCCGCGAACGTGGGTACGGCCGTCACTGGCGATGCGGCATCGGGCCAGGTGTTCAGCCCTTCCGCCGCGGGTGCGCAGGTCAGCGCGGCAAAGATCTCCGAACGATTGAGCGCCGGGACCAGCGTCACGGTGGATACGCATGGTGCAGGCGACCAACCCGGCGCCATCACGGTCAAGCTGGACGCGAAAATAAAGAAGACCGCGGGCGGCGATGCAACCCTCACGCTGAAGGCGGACAAGGGCATCTCGTTCGAAGATCGAACATGGACCGATCCGGCAAACCCCGACCTGGCCATGGTCTCAACCGCGGGCAAACTCAACGTCAACCTGCTGACGGGAAATGGCGGACAGGACGGAACTGTCACTATCGGAAATTATGTTCACTTCAACCTGAACGGCGGTGATTTCCATGCTGGCCCGGCGAACGTCGCCAGCGGCAAGACGTCCCTGGTTTTCTCCAACAATGGCTCGATCACCGCGGGCAATATCATCCTGGACACGCTGGGGGGGACGAGTGGAAGTTTCTATAGCCTGGTTGCCGCGGGTGACCTGAAGGTGAACGGGCCTTTGTCGCTCAAGGCGGGGTTCACCCTGATTTCGAACCTCTCGGCCGGGCGATCGCTCGAGATCATCGCACCGTCGGGAGACATTCGGTTTTCCTTCATGCCCTCGGGGGCCGGCAAGGCCGACAAGGACGACTACGGGACGATCGCCATCCAGGGCAAGAGTGGGGTCAACCTACAGGCGAATAGCGGCCATCTGGCGATGAGCGTCGCGGACCGCGCCAAGCAGGGCATCACGATCAGCAGCAGTGCCGGTGCGGTCAACCTCGGCGGGAAAGTCCAGGATGGCACCAACGGGCTCCAGCTCGGCAGCGTGGACATCACCTCGGCGGGCAGCACGAAACTCGATGGCCTCACGTACTTCGGCAAGGCCGCACTGTTGTCCGACGTGACGCTCAAGGCGGGGGGCAATATTGACATCACCGGTATCGCCAAGAAGCTGAGTACCGAGATGGTGGGCGGTGCCGGCTCCAACGGCGTGACTTTGACGAACAGCCGTCTCACGTCTGGCGGCAACGTCACGTTGACCGGATTGTCGGGATCCGATCCCGCCAACGAGAACCCGGGCAATGCGCTGACCATCGCGGGCAGCACCATCACGGCGGATGCCGCTGCAGGGAAGATCCTGTTGACGGGCACGACCCGGAGCATCATCGGTGTAAGGATGACCGATAGCACGCTCTCCGCCGCGAGCCTGGAGGTCAACGGCATCGCCACGGACAAGGGGATGGGATTTTCCCTGGAAAACAATACGCTCAAGGGAGGTTTGGCCGTCCCCAAGAACGTCGTGCTCAGCGCCGCGGGTTCCGCCGAAGGCGTGACGAACCTGCCCGCCGTGGAAACGCCGGTGAAGCCGGTGGAGAAGGATCCAGCGACGCCGTCGGAGAAGCCGGTGGATTCGTCCTCGGACAAGGAAACCACGACGCCGACGGAGACGCCGGTGGATTCGTCCTCGGACAAGGAAACCACGACGCCGTCGGACAAGCCTGAAGGTACCCCGCCTGTCAAGGATCCGGACCAGTCGTCGGAGACACCGGTGGAATCGCTGCCGGTCAAGGATCCTGCCGCGCCGTCGACGAAGCCCGAAGATGCGTCGTCGAGCGAGGATCCGGCGACGCCGTCGGACAAGCCGGTGGAGCCGTCCCCGGACAAGGAAATCACGACGCCGTCGGACAAGCCGGTGGATTCGTCCTCGGACAAGGAAACCACGACGCCGTCGGACAAGCCTGAAGGTACCCCGCCTGTCAAGGATCCGGACCCGTCGTCGGAGACGCCGGTGGAATCGCTGCCGGTCAAGGATCCTGCCGCGCCGTCGGAAAAGCCCGAAGATGCGTCGTCGAGCGAGGATCCGGCGACGCCGTCGGACAAGCCGGTGGAGCCGTCCCCGGACAAGGAAATCACGACGCCGTCGGACAAGCCGGTGGATTCGTCCTCGGACAAGGAAACCACGACGCCGTCGGACAAGCCTGAAGGTACCCCGCCTGTCAAGGATCCGGACCCGTCGTCGGAGACACCGGTGGAATCGCTGCCGGTCAAGGATCCTGCCGCGCCGTCGGAAAAGCCCGAAGATGCGTCGTCGGACAAGGAGCCGGCCACGCCGTCGGAGACGCCGACGGATCCGTCCTCCGACAAGGAAACCACGACGCCGACGGACAAGCCTGAAGTCACTCCGCCGGTCAAGGATCCGGATCCGTCGTCGGAGACGCCCGTAGAACCGTTGCCAGGTAAGGATCCTGCCGCACCGTCGGAAAAGCCCGTCGACCCGGTGGAGAAGCCTGCCGACCCGGTGGAGAAGCCCGTCGACCCGGTGGAGAAGCCCGTCGACCCGGTGGAGAAGCCCGTCGACCCGGTGGAGAAGCCCGTCGACCCGGTGGAGAAACCCGTCGACCCGGTGGAGAAGCCCGTCGACCCGGTGGAGAAACCCGTCGACCCGGTGGAGAAACCCGTCGACCCGGTGGAGAAACCCGTCGACCCGGTGGAGAAGCCCGTCGACCCGGTGGAGAAACCCGTCGACCCGGTAGAGAAGCCCGTCGACCCGGTGAAGCCGGCCGAGCCCGAGAAGCCGATCGATGAGGTGCGCGGTCCGTTCCCGCAGTTGACGGCCGAGGATGCGAAGCTCGTCACGAGCGCGACTGTGGTCACGCAGGGACAGAGCAGCGCCAACGCCCAGACCTCGGCCCAGACCCAGGCGCCTCAGAGCGGCTTCCATGTCAGTGGTGAACCGGCGGTGCCGGCCAGCCACTACCAGATGGCGGCTCAGGAGGTGGACGTCAGCGTGTGCGCGGGCGAAGAGTGCGGGGCGGTGAAGCTGGATGCTTCGAAGCCGTCCGAGTAACCCATCCGAGTAACACGGCGTAGCGCCGCCTGGCGGGGGGATTTCGCCCGCCAGGCGGTCCCCGTGGGGCCGTCCCGGCAACGGGCGGCCCTTTTTTCTTGCGGATACGTCGTACCGCGTCAGGCCGATGCCATGGCCTTCCGGCGTACCCGCGTGAAGATCAGCTTTCGAACCAGTTCAGCACGCCGTCCAGGCCCGACACATTCAGCGCGTAGCGCGTCTGCTGCCGCACCAGCGGCTTGGCGTGGTAGGCCACCGGGAAGCCCGCGGCGCCCAGCATCTTCAGGTCGTTGGCGCCGTCGCCCATGGCGATGATCTGTTCCTTGGTGGCGCCGTGGGTGCGGGCGAACTCGCGCAGGTAGACGGCCTTGGCGTCGGCGTCCAGGATGTCGCCCAGCACGCGGCCGGTCAGCACGCCGTTGTCGATCTCCAGCGTGTTGGCGTGCGCGCTGTCCAGCCGCAGGCGCTCGCGCAGGCGGTCGGTGAAGAAGGTGAAGCCGCCCGAGACCAGCAGCACCTTGATGCCGGCCGCCTGGGCGGTGGTGATCAGGCGCTCGGCGCCCGGGTTCAGGCGCAGCTTCTCGGTGTAGACCTGCTCCAGCGCTTCGGCCGGCACGTCCTTGAGCAGCGCCACGCGGCGGCGCAGGCTTTCGGAGAAGTCCTTGATCTCGCCGCGCATGGCGGCCTCGGTGATCTCCGAGACCTTGTCCTTGACGCCCGCCACGCCGGCGATCTCGTCGATGCACTCGATGTTGATGAGCGTCGAGTCCATGTCCATCGCCAGCACCTTGCATTGCGCCAGCTTCAGGCCGGCCGGCACGAAGGCGGTGTCGATGCCATGGCGCTCGGCCCACGCCACCACGTCGGCGCGGGTGGCGTCGTCGTGCTGCACGTCGAGCAGGCGGGCGGCCGTCGCGCTGATGCGGGCCACGCCCTGCGCCTGCGCCAGGGCGGCGATCTGTTCGGCGTGTTCGACCGTCAGGCCGGGAGATTGGACGACGAGGTGATGGATAGTCATAAAAATGCGAAGGTCGGGGCGGGTTACTTCAAGGCGCGCAGCACGGCGCGCACGGCATCGGCGCGGGCCGGGATCTGCGCAGCCTTGATCTCAACCCGCAATTTATCCTGTCCGGCGAGTTTGATGTGGCGTTGTCGCTGCACCAGCTCGATGATTTTCGCCGGATCGACGCTGGTCTTGGGGCCGAACTGCAGCAGCGCCTGGGTTTCGCTGGCGTCGATCTTGACGATGCCCAGCGGCTGCGCGGCCAGGCGCAGGCGGTGCGTGGTCAGCAGCGTCTGCGCGGCTTCGGGCAGCTTGCCGAAGCGGTCGATCAGTTCTTCCTGGATCTGGATCAGGTCGTCTTCGTCGGCGGCGTGGGCCAGGCGCTTGTAGACGCTCAGGCGCGCGTGCACGTCGGCGCAGTAGTCGGACGGCAGCAGCGCGGGCGCATGCAGGTTGACCTCGCAGGCCAGGTTGAAGGGCGCGTCCAGGTCCGGCTCTTCGCCGGCGCGCAGGGCGCGCACCGCTTCGTTCAGCATCTCGTTGTACATCGAGAAGCCCACTTCCTGGATGTTGCCGGACTGCGAGTCGCCCAGCACCTCGCCGGTGCCGCGGATTTCCAGGTCGTGCATGGCCAGGTAGAAGCCGGAGCCCAGTTCCTCCATGGCCTGGATCGCCTCCAGCCGCTTCTTGGCGTTGCTGGTGATGGCGTCCTCGCCCGGCGTCAGCAGGTAGGCGTAGGCCTGGTGGTGCGAACGGCCGACGCGGCCGCGCAGCTGGTGCAGCTGCGCCAGGCCGAAGCGGTCGGCGCGGTGGATCACGATGGTGTTGGCGCTGGGCACGTCGATGCCGGTCTCGATGATGGTGGTGCACAGCAGCACGTTGTAGCGCTGCTGGTAAAAGCCCTTCATCACCTGTTCCAGCTCGCGCTCGGGCATCTGGCCGTGGGCCACCGCGATGCGGGCCTCGGGCACCAGCTCTTCGAGGCGGGCGCGGCGGTTGTGGATGGTCTCGACCTCGTTGTGCAGGAAGTAGCACTGGCCGCCGCGCTTGAGTTCGCGCAGCAGCGCCTCGCGCAGCGTGCTGCCGTCCTCGCGCCGCACGAAGGTCTTGATCGCCAGGCGCTTTTGCGGCGCGGTGGCGATGACCGAGAAATCGCGGATGCCTTCCAGCGACATGCCGAGCGTGCGCGGGATCGGCGTGGCCGTCAGGGTCAGCACGTCGACCTCGGCGCGCAGCGCCTTGAGCGCTTCCTTCTGGCGCACGCCGAAGCGGTGTTCCTCGTCGATGATGACCAGCCCGAGGCGCTTGAACTTCACGTCCTTGGACAGGATCTTGTGGGTGCCGATGACGATGTCGACGCGGCCGTCGTTGATGCCCTCGATGGCGGCCGATACTTCCTTGGCCGAGCGGAAGCGCGACAGCTCCACCACCCGCACCGGCCAGTCGGCGAAGCGGTCGGAGAAGGTCTGCGCATGTTGTTCGGCCAGCAGCGTGGTGGGGCAGAGCAGGGCGACCTGCTTGCCGTTGGCCACCGCCAGGAACGCGGCGCGCAGCGCCACCTCGGTCTTGCCGAAGCCGACGTCGCCGCACACCAGGCGGTCCATCGGCCGGCCGGAGGTCATGTCGGCCAGCACGGCCTCGATGGCGGCCGCCTGGTCGGCGGTTTCCTCGAAACCGAAGCCCTCGGCGAAGGCCTGGTAGTCGTTGAGCGGCAGGTTGAAGGCGAAGCCCTCGCGCGCGGCGCGCTGGGCGTACAGCGCCAGCAACTCGGCGGCGGTGTCGCGCACCTGCTTGGCGGCCTTGCGGCGCGCCTTGTCCCACTGGCCCGAGCCGAGCTGGTGCAGCGGCGCGACTTCCGGATCGGCGCCGCTGTAGCGGGCGATCACGTGCAGCTGCGACACCGGCACGTACAGCGTGCTGCCGTTGGCGTATTCGAGATGCAGGAACTCCATCTCGCCTTCGCCCATGTCCATGTTGACCAGGCCGTGATAGCGGCCGATGCCGTGCTGCGCATGGACCACCGGGTCGCCGGCGCGCAGTTCGGACAGGTCGCGCACCATCGCTTCGACGTTGCTGGCGCGTTCCTGGTCGCGCTTGCCGCGCCGGCCGGTGCTGGTCAGCCCCGGATAGAGGTCGTTCTCGGTCAGGAACGCCAGGTTGGCCTGCGGCAGCTCGAAGCCGGTGGCCAGCGGCGCGGCGACGATACCGAAGTGGGCGTCGGAGGCCAGGAAGGCCTCGATGCTGTCCGGCTGCGCATCGGGGGTGACGCCGAACTCGTTCAGCATCTGCACCAGCGTCTCGCGGCGGCCGGCCGAGTCGGCGCACAGCAGCACGCGGCCTTGCGGCTTGCCGACATGCGTGCGCAGCTTGGCGATCGGGTCTTCGGCGCGGCGCGCCACGCTGACGTCGGGCGCGGCGCGGAAGTCGGGGTGCGGCTGGCCGGCGGCCAGCGCCAGGCGGCGGAAGTCTTTCAGGCGGGCGTACAGTGCCTGTTCGTCCAGGAACAGCGCGGACGGCGGCAGCACCGGGCGCTCGCGGTCGCTCTTGAGGAAGCCGTAGCGGCTGCCGGTGTCCTGGCTGAAGCGCATCATGGCGTCGTCGATGTCGCCGACGGTGACGGTGATGGTGCCCTCGGACAGGTAGTCGAACAGCGTCGCGGTCTCGTCGAAGAACAGCGGCAGGTAGTACTCGACCCCGGCGAAGGGGATGCCGTTGCCGATGTCCTTGTAGGGCAGGGCGCGCGACGGGTCGCCTTCGAAGATCTCGCGGAAGCGCGCGCGGAAACGGTTGCGCGAGTCCTCGTCCATGGGGAACTCGCGGCCCGGCAGCAACTGCACCTCGCGCACCGGATACAGGCTGCGCTGGGTGTCGACGTCGAAGCTGCGGATGGTCTCGATCTCGTCGTCGAACAGGTCCAGCCGGTAGGGCAGCGCCGATCCCATCGGGAACAGGTCGATCAGGCCGCCGCGCAGACAGAACTCGCCGGGCGCGGTGACCTGGGTGACGTGGTTGTAGTTGGCCAGCGTCAGCTGCGCGCGCAGCGCCGCCTCGTTGAGCTTGTCCTTCTGCTTGAAGGAAAAGGTGTAGGCCGCCAGGAAGGAGGGCGGCGCCAGCCGGTACAGCGCCGTGGTGACCGGCACCGTCAGCACGTCCACCGTCTTCATCATCAGCGAATGCAGGGTGTGCAGGCGCTCGGAGATCAGGTCCTGGTGCGGCGAGAAGGCGTCGTACGGCAGCGTTTCCCAGTCGGGCAGCTGGCGCACGCGCAGGCCGGGCGCGAACAGCGCGATTTCCTCGGCCAGGCGCTGGGCTTCCAGCGGCTCGGCGGTCAGCACCACCAGGGGCGCCGCCGCCTGCCGGGCCAGGTCGGCCAGCAGCCAGGCGTCGCCGGAGCCCGGCGGACGAGGCTGCGCATAGCGCGCGCCGGCTTTGAGCGCGGCAAGAGTGGGGGCGGTCGCGGGGACGGGCGGCGCTGCCGTGGCGGAGGAGGTGAGGGCGGGCATCAGGCTGGGAGCAGGCATCAAGCGGAAGATTATAAAATCACCGAACCATGTCTGACTCAATCATCGCAATCGTTCCCGCCGCCGGCGTCGGCGCCCGTGCCAGCCGCCCCGGCGCCGAGAGCGTGCCGAAACAATACCGTCCGTTGGCCGGACAGCCCATGCTGCGCCACGCGGTGGCCGCCTTGCTCGCCGACGACCGCGTGTCGCAGGTGCGGGTGGCGGTGACGCCGGGCGACGGCTGGGTCGACCAGGCCGTGGCCGGCCTGCCGCGCACCGTCTGGCGCGCCTGCGGCGGCGCCACCCGCGCCGATACCGTGGCGGGCGCGCTGGCCGATAGCGGCGTGCCGGACGATACCTGGGTGCTGGTGCACGACGCGGCCCGCCCCGGCCTGCCGGCCGCGGCGCTGGCGCGCCTGATCGACGCCTGCCTGGCGGACCCGGTCGGCGGCCTGCTGGCGCTGCCGGTGGCCGACACCGTCAAGGGCGGCGACGAGCGGGTCGAGCGCACGCTCGACCGCAACGGCCTGTGGCTGGCGCAGACGCCGCAGATGTTTCGCGCCGGCGCCCTGCGCGACGCGCTGACGGCCGCCGCGGTGAACGGCGTGGCGGTGACCGACGAGGCCTCGGCGATCGAGGCCGCGGGCTACGCGCCGCTGCTGGTGCCCGGCGCGATGCGCAATTTCAAAGTGACCTGGCCGGACGATTTCGAACTGATGGAAAAATGGCTATGAGTATTCCTTTCCGCGTCGGACAGGGTTTTGACGTGCATGCGCTGGTCGAGGGCCGGCCGCTGATCATCGGCGGCGTGACCATTCCCCACAGCCACGGCCTGCTGGGCCATTCCGATGCCGACGTGCTGCTGCACGCGATCACCGACGCCTTGCTGGGCGCCGCCGGCCTGGGCGACATCGGCCGCCATTTTCCCGATACCGACCCGGCCTTCAAGGGCGCGGACAGCCGCGTGCTGCTGCGCGAGGCCATGGCGCGGGTGCGCCAGGCCGGCTGGACGCCGGTGAACATCGACGCGACCCTGCATGCGCAGGCGCCCAAGATCGGCCCGCACGCGCCGGCCATGGTCAGGAACATCGCGGCCGACACCGGCCTGGCCGAAACCGAGGTCAACATCAAGGCCAAGACCAACGAAGGCCTGGGTTACCTGGGCCGCAAGGAAGGCATCGCGGCAACCGTGGTGGCGCTGCTGGCGCGGGCCTGAAAGTCGCCGGGCCGACCGACGTTTTGAATGCATGGCGCGGGTGTCTCCCGCGCCTTTTTTTTGCGTGCATGCGTTGTTTTATTCGCACGGATATCCGCGCGGATACATGTCCATAACAAATTAACAAAACGCAAGAAAAGCCGCGAGCCGCGTCGCTGCTGCGGTTTGACGGAGATTGCCCGCGATTTCGGCCGCCAGCGCCCGGAACACGCCGTGCTTTCGTCTTGCGGGTGCATTTGAACTGGAATACTCTGCCGCTACTTAACGTCTGGATAATAGGGACACTGGAAATGCATGTACGTGGCGCTGCCTTGTTTTTGGCCCTGGTCGCCTTCGGTTCGCCTGCACATGCAGAATTCGAGCAGCAGCTCGGCCCGCTTTCCGGGGCTGTCCGATCCCAGATGCTGCAGGGCTGGACCGCGGGTGTCGAGGATGGCTGGTTCACCCTGCGCAACCGGGCGACATCCGGCAGCGAACAGACGTTCTATCTCAACGTGGGTCAGGCGCCGGAAAACGGCCGCATCACCGACGTCAACGTGGTCCTGAGTTCGACCAACCCCAAGGCCTCGATCGGCCTGGTGCTCAACAACCGCGCCCGCAAGGCCCTGTCCCTGCTCGAACTCACGGCCGCCAAGCAGACCATCCTGTTCTGTCTGAACGGCGACAAGCGCCGCGATATCGCCAACGTGCCCAACGTGGCCAAGCTGGACGGCTCCGACCGCATCAAGGTCGTCGAAGTGCCGGGCGCGGCCCGCTTCATCGTCAATGGCCAGAAGATCGGCGACATCGAGGACGAACCGGCGCTGGGTTCCGAACTCGGCATCATGGCGTATGACGTCGGCACCTTCGGGATCGCCGACTTCACCATCAATTCGAACCTGAATTCCAACAAGCCGGCCGGCGGCGCCGCGCCGCAACAGGGCGGCGCGCCCCAGCAGCCACCGCGCGCGCCCCAGCAGGCGCCCCAATCCGGCGAGAACAGTGGCGTGCAGGGCTCCGGGCCGCTGCCGCGATTCGGCGGGGACACGGTGCGGATGGTGTCGGTCTACGTCGGCATCATGCGCAGCATCTTCCTGCATGAGTTCGGCCACGCCTTGATCGGCGAGCTGGAACTGCCGTCGACCGGCGCCGAGGAAGACGCGGTCGACATCTATTCGGCGCTGCAGATCGTCGAACCGACCATGTACCCGTCCAAGGACAAGGAAGCCAACGCCATGGTCAATGGCGGCGCGACCTACGCCGCGCTGCAGTGGTACTACAGCGGCAAGCTGGCCGAGGCCAAGGGCGCGGGCAATTCGCCCTGGCAGGACGAGCACACCGGCGACCTGAAGCGCTTCCGCAACATGCTGTGCATCATGTACGGCGGCAACCCGGGCGTGTTCGAATCCCTGGTGCAACAGGTTGGCTTCGAGGACCGCACCAAGGCGCGTTGCGCGGATGAATACGCCAAGCAGAACCGCGCCTGGCGCAGGATCCTGGCGCCCCACACCCGCGTCGGCGCCTGGACGCCGGATGGCGAGCAGCCGGCCAACGCGCCCGGCGCGCCGGTCAACGTGGTGTTCGAGCCCTCGTCGCGCCGTATCGGCAACATGTTCGCCAACAACCTGTCCCAGCCGATCGGCAACAACATCAAGGAGCTGGGCAAGACCTACGTCCTGCCGCGGCCGGTCAACGTGGTGTTCAAGGACTGCGGCAAGCTCAACGCCTGGTACAGCCCGCGCGAAGGCACGATCACCATGTGCTACGAGCTGATCGAGAACATCGCGGTGATGGTGTCGGACATCGAGATGGGCACGGTCGGCGGCGAACCCAAGCAGGGGGGCGGGGCCGCGCCGCAACAGCAGCAACCACAGCAACCGCAGCAACAGCCGCGCCAGCAACCTGCCGGCGGCGCCGCGCCCAGCGGCGGCTTCGATGAACTGCGCGACCTCGGCGTGCCGCCGACCACGTTGCTGTTCTCGTCGCCCTACAAGGGGCCGACGCCGAACAACCATCCGCGCGCCAAGATCATCACGACGCGCGACCTGGTGGCCCTGTACAAGAACGAGAAGAACCTGCTGGTGATCGACACCAGCGGCTCGAACGAGACGCTGCCCGATGCCTTCCCGCTGGTCGACGCGGGCTCGGACGGCAGCGTCGCGGACCAGATGCAGAACGCCTTTGACGGCTGGCTGCACAAGAAGACGGGCACCGCAGAGGAACACAACGTTCCCCTGGTGTTCGTGGGCGCCAGCATGAACGACCGCTCGTCCTACAACGCCGCGCTGCGCGCCGGCACGCTGGGCTGGCCGGCCTATTGGTACCGCGGCGGCATCGAGGCCTGGGTCGCCAATGGCCTGCCGATGGTGAAGGTCAAGTCCGCCCAGGACAAGTAGGCGCCGCAAGCCCGTCGCGACGCGCCCAACAAAAAACCCGCCTGTTCGCACAGGCGGGTTTTTTTCTGGCGCCGTCAGCCGGGGCTTACTTGCCCTGCGCGGTCAGCGCCAGGGCGGCGGCGTTGACGACCGAGGCGATGCGGCCGGCGTCGCGCAGTTGCTCCGTCGACAGGCCGTCCTTCTTCAGGTTCTCGTAGTGCGAGGCGACGCAGAAGTGGCACTTGCCGATGATGGAGGCCACCAGCGCGAACAGCTCGAAGCGCTTCTTGTCGACGCCGCCGTGGGTGGCGTAGGCGTTCATGCGCAGCTGGGCCGGCAGGCTCTTGAGCTGGGCGTCGCCGGTCATCTCGACGTACGGGTACCAGGTGTTGTTCATGCCCATGAGCGCCGAGGCGGTCAGCGCGGCATTGGCGTCGGCTTCCGACAGGCCGCTCTTGAAGGCTTCGACCAGCACCGGGCTGCGCGCGGCGTAGGCGGCCGACAGGGCGGCGCCGATGGCGTCTTCCGGGGCGAGGGTCGAGCGGGCGATCACGGCGTCCAGATTCAGGCGGATGTCTTTGGCCCAATCCGGCAGCTGTTCCTTAATGGTCGTCAGAAATTCCATAGTTTTTACCTATAATCTAGCGCAGTTAAAGCCCGGCGAAGGCCCTGCGGACAGGTCCCCGGCCGGGCTGGAAATTACAGCGTGGCGCCGCCAACCGTACGGTTGCACGGGCACAGCTCGTCGGTCTGCAGACCGTCGAGCAGACGCAGGACTTCTTCCGGGTTACGGCCGACGTTCAGGTTGTTCACCGAAACGTGCTGGATCGTGTTGTCCGGGTCGACGATGAAGGTGGCGCGCAGGGCAACGCCAGCACCCTTTTCACGCACGCCCAGCTGGTCGATCAGGGCGCCGGTGGTGTCGCCGAACTGGTAGTGACCCAGCTTGTTCAGGTCCGGGTGCTCACGGCGCCAGGCCAGCTTGACGAATTCGTTGTCGCTCGAGCCACCCAGCAGGACGGCGTCGCGGTCTTCGAAATCCTTGGCCAGCTTGTTGAAGCCGACGATTTCGGTCGGGCACACGAACGTGAAGTCCTTCGGGTAGAAGTAGATCACCTTCCACTTGCCGGGGAACGAGCTCTCGGTGATGTCTTCGAAAGCCGAGACGCCGTTTTCTTCGTGCTGGTTGAAGCCGGGCTTGACGCCGGTAACCTTGAAGGGCTCGAGTTTGTCGCCAACAGTTTTCATGTTTACTCCCAGTAGTTGTTGGTGGAATTAAGGCGGTGCCTCAAACCATAAATTCTACGCTATGGATTATCGTTGTCTAATTGATAATTCCTAAACTTCGCTTTGGGCAACTCTATGCGCGCGGTCAGGCCGCCGCCCTCGCGCGGCAGCATGCGCAGGGCGCCGCCGACGTGCTTGAGCAGGCGCTCGACGATCGCCAGGCCCAGGCCGGCGCCGCTGACGCCGGTGCGGGCGGCCTCGCCGCGCGAGAAGGGACGCAACAGGCGGTCGACGTCCTCGGGGGCGATGCCGGGACCGCGGTCGGACACCTCGATCACGATCATGCCGCCCTCAGCTTGCAGTGTCATGACCAGATGGGCCATGCCGTCGGTCGAGCGGCCGTAGCGGCGCGCGTTCTCGATCAGGTTGCTGACGATGCGTTTGAGGTCCAGCGCGGTGATGCGGGCGCGCAGGCCGGGTTCGAGCGTGGCGTCCAGCTCGCCGCCCAGCGACGAGGTGTGGCTGCGCTCGCGTTCGTACAGCTCGGCCAGCACGGCGGAAATGTCGGTGGCCAGTTGCGGCAGGGTGCCGGCGGGGCGGGCGTACTCCATCAGCTGGCCGATGCTGTGGTCGATCTGGCCGAGGTCCTCGTCGATGGCCTGGCGCGCGTCTTCCGACACGCCGCTCAGCTCGATTTCCAGGCGCATGCGCGCCAGCGGTGTTCGCAGGTCGTGGGAAATGCCCGCCAGCATCAGCTCGCGGTCGGCCTCGGCTTGCCGCAGATCCTTGGCCATGCGGTTGAACGAGGCGTTCAGGTCGCGGATTTCCAGCGGCCCCTGCTCGGGCAGGGGCGCCGGCGTCTCGCCGCGCGACAGCACCTGGGCCGCGCGCGCCAGCCGCGACAGCGGCCGGTTGACGAAGCCGACGCTGACCGCCGCGCCCACAAGGGACAGCAGTAGCGCCGTGGCGCCCCATCCCAGCCATTCGATGCCGCCGGTCAGCCCGATCTGCTCGCGCTCGAACACCAGCCAGTAAAGATCCTTTTCGATCTGGAAGCTGACCCAGAACCCGGGCACCTGGTTCACGCCCCAGGCAATCTGGGTTTCCGGGCCGAAGCGCGTGCGGATATGCTGCGCCACTCGCTGCCAGTAATCGTCGTCGGGAAGGGCCTCGGCGAAGTCGGTGACCTCGCGCGGGTAGACCTGGATGCCTTCATTGGTGGCCAGGTCGAGCAGGAGCTTGCTGCGTTCGCCGTTATGGGAATAGATCAGCGCGGTGCGCGTGATATTGACGGCCGTGATCACCCGCTGCGCCATCTGATTGGCGCGCGGTCCCAGCTCCATGCTGAAGAAGACTTGTAGCCACGCCCCAAGACTGACCAGCATGAGAGCGGCCAGCAGCAGGAACGTGCGGCCGAACAAGCCGAGCCGCAGACGTGAAGTCAGGTTCCTGAAGGTTTTGCGCAAGCGGGGCACGAGGCTGCGCTCCTGCCCGGGGCGGGCGTGTCGATCAACTACCACCGTCCGGCACAAACACGTATCCGAGACCCCAGACGGTCTGGATGAATACGGGCTTGGACGGATTCGGCTCGATCAGCTTGCGCAGGCGCGAGATCTGCACGTCGAGGCTGCGGTCGAAGGCTTCGTATTCGCGGCCGCGGGCCAGCTCCATGAGCTTGTCGCGCGACAGCGGAATCTTCGGGTGGCGGGCAAACACCTTGAGCACCGAGAATTCGCCGGTCGTGATGGGCACCTGTTCGCCGTTGCGCGTGAGCGTGCGGGTCGACAGGTTCAGCACGTAGGGGCCGAAGGCGATGGACTCGTTTTCCTGGCTGGGGGCGCCCGGATGTTCCTCGGTGCCGCGACGGCGCAGGATCGCGTTGATCCGGGCCAGCAGCTCACGAGGGTTGAACGGTTTGGACAGGTAGTCGTCCGCGCCCATCTCGAGGCCGACGATGCGGTCGATTTCTTCCGCCTTGGCCGTCAGCATGATGATGGGGGTATTGTCGTGGCCACCGCGCAGCCGGCGGCAGATGGACAGGCCATCTTCGCCGGGCAGCATCAGATCCAGCACGAGCAGGTCGAAGTGCTCGCGTTGCCAGAGTTTGCCCATCTCTTTGGCGTCTTCGGCAACGAAAACGTTGAATCCCTGCTCGGACAGATACCGACGCAGCAAATCGCGCAAGCGCGGATCATCGTCAACGACGAGGATTTTTCGGGTGGGGGTGGTGTTTTGCGTGTTCATGGCCGGAAATGTAACAGTGACAAGAACCAGCGGCTAGTGGGCGTTCACAAGATATTACACATTGCGAACCATGGTTGAAATCCCCCTTACATACGGGGGGAATCCCCCGGTATTTCGTACAATCTGCATCTATGGAACTAAACCTGCTGGCTCTGGAAACCTCTTCGTCGCGTTGCGGCGTGGCCCTTTTGCGCGTCTCCGAGGGGCGGCTGGAGGTCGCCGTCCGCGAACACGAGGGCTCCCAGGAGCACGCGGAACGCCTCTTGCCGATGGCCAACGAACTGCTGGCCGAGGCCGGCCTGGCGCCCACCGCCCTACAGGCGGTGGCGTTCGGCCAGGGGCCGGGCGGCTTCACCGGACTGCGGGTGGCCTGCGGCGTGGCCCAGGGCATGGCCATGGGCCTGGGCATTCCGGTATTGCCGGTGGTCTCGCACCAGGCCGTGGCCGCCCAGGCGGGCGGCGGGCCGGACGATGCCATCGTGGTGGCGCTGGACGCCCGCATGAACGAAGTCTATCTGGCGGTCTACCGCCAGGGCACCGGCCCCACGGGCGAGCCCGCCTGGGACACGCTGCAGGCGCCGCTGCTGATCGCGGCCGCCGAGGTGGCCCCCTGGACGGCGCATCACCTGCCGGCCTGGTCGCGCGCCGCGGGAAGGCCGCTGCAGGCGCTGCTGGCGGGTGACGCCTGGGACGCCTACGCCGCCGAAATGACCATCCCCGCCGGCTGGCGCCGCGCCGCCGAGGCGCGGCGGCCCGAGGCCGCCAGCGTGGCGCGCCTGGCTAGCCAGGCCTGGCAACGCGGCGAAACCGTGCCGCCGGAGCTGGCCGCGCCGCTGTATGTGCGCGACAAGGTCGCCTTCACCACTGCCGAACGCCTGCGCGGCGAGGGCGGCAACCCCAAGGCGCAGTCGACGCTGGCGCCGGTCTGCCCGCAACCGCTGACCGACGCGGACCTGGACGAGGTCGTGGCCCTGGAGGCCAACGTGCAGGCCTTCCCCTGGACCCGCGGCAATTTCACCGACGCGCTGGCGGCCGGCTATGGCGCCTGGACGCTGCGGCGCGAGGGCCGGGTGGCGGGCTTCTGCATCCTGATGTTCGCGCCCGACGTGGCCCACCTGCTGGTGATCGCCGTGGCCCGCGACCTGCATCGGCAGGGGCTGGGCAGCGTGCTGCTCGACTGGTGCGAGCAGCAGGCGCGCGAACGCGGCCTCGAGGGCGTGCTGCTGGAAGTGCGTCCGTCCAATGTGTCGGCCGTCGAGTTCTACAAGGCCCGCGGCTACCTGCAGATCGGCTTGCGGCGCGGTTATTACCCGGCCGAGAAGGGCGGGCGCGAGGATGCGCTGGTGATGCAGAAGCGCCTGGACGCGGCTGCCGCCGCGGCCCCCGCGGGAGCGTCGGCATGACGGCGCCCAATAGCGTGCCGGCCTCGTCCGCGCCCCGCGTCAATCCGCTGCAGCGCCTGTGGCTGCGCGAGCTCGGCATGGAACGCCTGTGGTTGCGGCCGGCGCCGCAGCCGGTGGCCGCGCCCGCGCCGCAAGTCGTTGTTTCCAAAACGGATTCCCCGGCGGCTGAACAGGCTGGCGGGGCCATGGCGCCCGCGCCGGCGCGCGATGCGATCGCGGTGCCGCCGCCTGCGGCGGCGCAGAGCCCGGCACAGGCGCCCGCCGCCCGTGCGGCAAGCCCGGCGCCGGGCCTGCGCAATGGTCCGCCGCCCAAGCCGGCGCCCAAGGTCGAGGCCGAGCAGGCCGCCCCGGCGGTCATTCCGGTCGCCGAAAGAGTCAGGAACGCCAATCTGGATGAACTGCGCGAGCAGGTGCTGGCCTGCACCGCCTGCGGCCTGTGCAACGGCCGGCGCCACGCGGTGTTCGGCCACGGCGGTCAGCCCACGCGTTGGCTGGTCGTGGGCGAGGCGCCGGGCGAACAGGAAGACCGGCAGGGCCAGCCTTTCGTCGGCCGTTCCGGGCAATTGCTGGACGCCATGCTGTCGGCCGTCGGCATGAGCCGCGAGCGCGACGTCTTCATCGCCAATGTGATCAAGTGCCGTCCGCCGGGCAACCGCAATCCCAAGCCCGAGGAAATCGCCGCCTGCAGTCCCTACCTGATGCGCCAGATCGCGCTGCTCAAGCCCGAGCGCATCCTGGTGCTGGGCCGCTTCGCCGCCCAGACGCTGCTGGGCACGGATGCCACCATCGGCAGCCTGCGCGGCCGCGTGCACCAGATGAAAACGGACGAGGGGCGCGAGATTCCGGTGGTGGTGAGCTACCACCCGGCCTACCTGCTGCGCAGCCCGGCAGAGAAGGCGCGGGCCTGGCAGGATCTGCAATTGGCGGCCCGGCAGTCATAGGCCGGGCGTTGCTCCCCCAGGGCGGGGGATAGGGCGGGGGCCGCCGCGCGGGCGGCCCGGCCGCCGGACTCAGCGAGGGGTGTGCGAGTCCAGCGCGTGACCGTGGCCTTCCTGGCCGATCTGGTCGTGCAGTTCGGGATTGTCCGCCAGGTTGCGCTTGCTCCAGCGCATGAACACCACCATCAGCACGGCGACCACGGTGCCGAAGATCACGATGATGATGTTGATGGGCAGCTGCAGCCACAGCAGCAGCGTGTACACGGCCACCATCAGCAGGATGTTGAGCTGCTCGTTGAAGTTCTGCACCGCGATCGAGTGGCCCGCCGACAGCAGCACGTGGCCGCGATGCTGCAGCAGGGCGTTCATCGGCACCACGAAAAAGCCCGCCAGCCCGCCGGTCAGCAACAGCAGCAGGTAGACGCTCCAGGGCGAATAGACCAGCGGCATCAGCAGCACTACCAGGCCCATTGCCGCGCCCACCGGCAGCACCGACAGCGCGCGGCGCAGCGGAATGCGGCCGGCCAGGATCGAGCCCACCACCGTGCCCAGGGCGGCCACGCCCATCAGCATGGAGGCCTTGTCGAGCTGGTAGCCCAGGTGGCTGCGGCCCCATTCGATGACGATCAGCTGCAGCGTGGCGCCGGCGCCCCAGAACAGGGTGGTGACGGCCAGCGAGATCTGGCCCAGCTTGTCCTTCCAGAGGACGCGGACGTAGCCCCGGAAGGTGCCCATCAGCTTGATCGGGTTCTTCTGCTGCGGCGGATAGCGCACGTGGGTGTGCGGGATCAGCAGGTTGCACAGCGCCGCCAGCAGGTAGACGAAGGCGATCACCAGGATGGCCGCCTCGGCCGGGGTGTGCACCAGCTTGCCGATGAAGGAATGTTGCAGCAGCGCCGTGGAGACGGTGGTCGAGATCAGCAGGCCGCCGAGCACCGTGCCCAGGATGATGGAGAAGACGGTCAGGCCCTCGATCCAGCTGTTGCCCTTGACCAGCATGCTGGGGGGCAGCATTTCGGTGACGATGCCGTACTTGGCGGGGGAGTAGGCGGCGGCGCCGATGCCGACCACGGCGTAGGCGCCGCAGACCAGATAGGTCTGGTATTCAGGCGCCACGCCGATGCTGGCGTACGAGAACATCAGCAGACAGCCGGCCACCTTCAGGGCGTTGGTGGAGAACATCACGCGGCCCTTGGGGTAGGAGTCGGCGATGGCGCCGACGAAGGCCGCCAGCACCACGTACGCCAGCGCGAAGGACCATTTCATGATCGGGGCCAGCCAGTCGGGGCCATGCAGTTCCTGTATCAGGGCGATCGCGGCGATGAATAGCGCGTTGTCCGCCAATGACGAGAAGGCCTGCGCGGCCATGACCAGATAGAAACCTCGTTTCAAGAATGTCCCCGTACTTTGACCTGAGCCCGGTCGGTCTGCGTGAAAATTATGCGTCTTGCGAAAAAGTGTCAGCGAGTATAGCCCGTGCCAGGGGGAGGGCTATTCAGCGTTTGCCCGCGGGTTGCGGTGGGTCAGTCGCGTGGCGCCCGAGGGGGCGGGCAGTCCCCGGCTTGACCTTTGCTCACGTTTGGGGACAGACTGCCTGCGGTATCATACGACCCATACGCAAGCCGGCCCTACACGGGCCGGTTTGCAATCTGTGCGGCAGGTCCGTTAACGCCTTTCGTTCAACCCACCCCGTCGTCATCGTACTGTGCGTCTTACTCAGCTCAAACTCGCCGGCTTCAAGTCCTTCGTCGATCCCACCGTGATTCCCGTGCCCAGCCAGCTGGTGGGCGTGGTGGGCCCCAATGGCTGTGGCAAATCGAACATCATCGACGCGGTGCGTTGGGTGCTCGGCGAGGCCAAGGCCTCGGAGCTGCGCGGCGAGTCCATGCAGGACGTCATCTTCAACGGCTCGGGCAACCGCAAGCCGGCCGCCCGCGCGTCGGTCGAAATGGTGTTCGACAACAGCGAAGGCCGCGCCGCCGGGCAGTGGAGCACCTACGCCGAGATCGCGGTGCGCCGCGTGCTGACGCGCGACGGCACCAGCAGCTACTTCGTCAATAACCAGCAGGTCCGCCGCCGCGACATCCACGACATCTTCCTGGGCACCGGCCTGGGCGCGCGTGGCTACGCCATCATCGGCCAGGGCATGATCAACCGCCTGATCGAGGCGCGCCCCGAGGAACTGCGGGTGTTCCTGGAAGAGGCCGCCGGCGTGTCGCGCTACAAAGAGCGCCGCCGCGAGACCGAAAACCGCCTGTCCGACACGCGCGAGAACCTGACCCGCGTCGAAGACATCCTGCGCGAACTGAACAGCCAGCTGGAAAAGCTGGAGGCCCAGGCCGAGGTCGCCACCCGCTACCGCGAGCTGCAGGCCGACGGCGAAAAGAAGCAGCACGCCCTGTGGTTCCTGAAGGAAACCGGCGCGCGCGAAGAGCGCGCCAGGAAAACCCAGGAGATGGCGCAGGCCCAGAACGAGCTGGAAGCCGCCATCGCCGGCCTGCGCGCCGGCGAGGCCGCGCTCGAATCCCGCCGCCAGGCCCATTACGCCGCCAGCGACGCGGTCCACACCTCCCAGGGCGCCCTGTACGAGGCCAACGCCCAGGTCAGCCGCCTGGAGGCCGAAATCCGCCACGTGGTGGATTCCCGCAACCGCCTGCAGGCCCGCCGCGACCAGCTGCAGCAGCAGATCGCCGAATGGACCAGCCAGCGCGAGCACTGCACCGAGCAGATCGCGCAGGCCGAGGAAGACCTGGCCGCCGGCGCCGCCCGCACCGAAGAGGCGCGCGCCGCCGCCGAGGACGCCCAGGCGGCGTTGCCGGCGGTCGAGCAGCGCGTGCGCGAGGCCGCGTCCGGCCGCGACGAGATGCGCGCGTCCCTGGCGCGGGTCGAGCAGAACCTGGCCCTGGTGGCGCAGACCCAGCGCGACGCCGACCGCCAGATGCAGACCCTGGAGCAGCGCCGCGAGCGCCTGCAGCAGGAACTGCGCGAATTGCACAGCCCCGATCCGGTGCGCCTGGAGCAACTGGCCGGCGACCGCGTCGCCGGCGAAGACCAGCTCGAGGAGGCCCAGGAAGCGCTGGCCACCCTCGAAGGCCAGGTCCCGGATGCCGACGCCGAGCGCAGCCGCGCCCAGGCCGCCGCCCAGACCGACGCGCAGAACCTGGCGCGCCTGGAGGCCCGCCTGTCGGCGCTGGTGAAGCTGCAGGAAGACGTGCAGAAGCAGGGCGCGCTGGAACCGTGGCTGGCAAAGCACGAGCTGGCCGGGCTGTCGCGCCTGTGGCAGAAACTGCATATCGAACCGGGCTGGGAAACCGCCCTGGAGGCCGCCCTGCGCGAGCGCATGGCGTCCCTCGAGGTGCGCAGCCTGGATTGGGCCCGCGCCTTCTCCGAGGACGCGCCGCCCGCGCGTCTGGCCTTCTACCAATTGCCGGCCGCGGCCCCCGCGCCGGCGGCCCCGGCCGGGCTGACGCCGCTGGCCAGCCTGCTGCGCATCACCGATCCGGACCTGCGCACGCTGCTCAACGACTGGCTGGGCGGCATCTACACCGCCACCGACCTGGCCCAGGCCCTGGCCACCCGCGCCACGCTGCCGGCCGGCGCCGCCTGCGTGGTCAAGGCGGGCCACCTGGTGGATGCGCACAGCGTGCGCTTCTACGCCCCGGATTCCGAGCAGGCCGGCCTGCTGGCGCGCCAGCAGGAAATCGAGAACCTGCAGCGCGAGATCAAGGCCCAGCAGCTCATCACCGACCAGGCCCGCGCCGCCGTCGCCCGCGCCGAGGTCGCCTGGCAGCAGGTCAGCCAGGCCATCGCGCCGGCCCGCCAGCGGGTCGCCGAAGTCACCCGCCGGGTGCACGACATCCAGCTGGAACACTCGCGCCTGCAGCAGCAGGCCGAGCAGTCCGGCCAGCACGCCTCGCGCCTGCGCCAGGACCTCGAAGAGATCTCGGCGCACGAGGAAGACCTGCGCGCCACCCGCGAAGAGGCCGAAGCCCGCTTCGAGGCGCTCGACGAGGAACTGGCCGAACACCAGTCGCGCTTCGCCGACGCCGAAATGGACGGCGAGACCCTGGCCGCCCAGGCCGAGGCCGCCCGCGCCCGCCTGCGCGAGCTCGAACGCGCCGCCCAGGAAGCCGAGTTCGCCGAGCGCGGCATCCAGGTCCGCATCACCGACCTGCAGCGCAACCGGCAACTGGCGGCCGACCAGAGCCAGCGCGGCGAGGTCGAGCTCGAGCAATTGCTGGCCGACCTGGTCGACCTGGACGCCTCGGCCTCCCAGGCCGGCCTGCAGGACGCCCTGGAATTGCGCGCCGAGCGCGAGGAAGCGCTGTCGCGCGCCCGCCAGGAGATGGAAAACCTGGCGGCCCTGCTGCGCGGCGCCGACGAAGACCGCATGCAACAGGAGCGCACGCTCGAGCCGCGCCGCGCCCGCATCACCGAATTGCAGTTGCAGGAACAGGCCGCGCGCCTGGCCGAAGAACAATTCACCGAGCAGCTCAACGCCCGCGAGGTCGACCGCGAGGCCCTGGCCCAGGACCTGGCCAACCAGCCCGACGAATGGCGCCGCGCCAGCTGGCTGCAATCGGAAGTCACGCGCATCTCGCGCCAGATCGAGTCGCTCGGCTCGGTCAACCTGGCCGCGCTGGACGAACTGAACACCTCGCGCGAGCGCAAGGGGTTCCTGGACGACCAGCACCAGGACCTGATGACCGCCATCGAGACCCTGGAAGACGCGATCCGCAAGATCGACCGCGAAACCCGCGACCTGCTGCAAGAGACCTTCAACGTCGTCAACGGCCACTTCGGCGAGCTGTTCCCGAAGCTGTTCGGCGGCGGCGAGGCCAAGCTGACCATGACCGGCGAGGAAATCCTCGACGCCGGCGTGCAGGTCATGGCGCAGCCGCCGGGCAAGCGCAACAGCACCATCCACCTGCTGTCGGGCGGTGAAAAGGCGCTGACCGCCACCGCGCTGGTGTTCGCGCTGTTCAAGCTGAACCCCGCGCCGTTCTGCCTGCTGGACGAGGTGGACGCGCCGCTGGACGACGCCAATACCGAACGCTACGCCAACCTGGTCGCCAACATGAGCGAGCAGACCCAGTTCCTGTTCATCTCGCACAACAAGATCGCGATGCAGATGGCCAAGCAGCTGATCGGCGTCACCATGCAAGAGCAGGGGGTTTCGCGTATCGTTGCGGTAGACATAGATTCGGCCGTCCAGATGATGGCCTCCGAAGCGGCATAAACCAATATTCAGAATGGCGCCGGCTTCATGGCGCGGGATTTACACATGAGTGATTTGCAGATCGGGCTGATTGCCCTGGGCGTCTTGCTGATACTGCTGGTGCTGGGCTTCAACTGGTGGCAGGACCGCCGCGTCCGCCGCAAGATGCAAAGCCATTTCCCCACCTCCGAGCAGGATCCGCTGCTGGGCGCGGGAGCCGCGACGGGCGCGACAGCCGCCGCGGGCGGTGCGTCCGTGCGCCGTGAGCCGGGCATGGGCGACGCGCCCAAGGCGCACCCCGAGCAGCCCAAGCCGGTCGATCCGGGCAGCGATGCCGATGACGCCGAGGAACCCGATCCCGCCTGCGAGGTGGTCATCGAGATCAACTTCGCCGAGCCGGTGCGCGGCGCCGACCTGCTGCCCTACATGCAGAGCCTGCGCCAGGTGGGCCGCAAGCCCATGCGCGTGTTCGCCGAGACCGACCAGCGCCGCCACCGCGCGCGCGTGCACACCGGCGAGTCGTATGCCTCGATGCAGCTGGCCGTGCTGCTGGCCAACCGCAGCGGCCCGCTGACCGCCATCGAATGGTCGCAGGCCTGGGCCCGCGCCCAGGACATGGCCGAGCGCTTCGACGCCACCATCGAAGGCCCCGACCAGCAGGCCGTGCTGGAACAGGCCGCGCGCCTGGACGATACCTGCGCCGCGCTGGATACCCAGGTCGGCCTGACGCTGCTGCTGGGCGCCGCCCAGCCGGCCGCCGAGGTCCTGAGCGTCGCCCGCGACGCCGGCTTCGTCGCCGATGGCAACCGCCTGGCGTGGCCGGCCGAGAACGGCGTGGCCCGCTTCACCCTGGCGCGCGCCGACGGCGCCGCCTTCGACGCCGGCATGGGCGGCATCGAGCGCCTGTACCTGTTGCTCGACGTGCCCTGCAGCCCGGCCGACAGCCGCGCCTTCGGCCGCATGGTCGACGTGGGCCGCGAGCTCGCCGCCCGCCTGCGCGCCGATCTGGTCGACGACCAGGGCAAGCCCCTGGCCGACGGCTCGGAAAGCGTCATCGACGAACGCCTGCAGGTGCTGTTCGGCCAGCTGGAGCAGGCCGGCCTGCCGGCCGGCAGCGAGCGCGCCCAGCGGGTGTTTGCATAATGAGCAAGGCCGGAAGGATCCCCGCGGCGGAAACCGCGGCGCGCCTGCGCGCGGAAATCGAGCAGCACAACGTCCGCTATTACGTCTACGACGACCCGTCGATCTCGGATGCCGAGTACGACCGCATGATGCGCGAGCTGCAGGACCTGGAAGCCGCCCATCCAGAACTGGTCACGCCCGAGTCCCCGACCCAGCGGGTGGGGGCGGCGCCGGTGTCGGCCTTCGGCAGCGTGCGCCATGCGGTGCCGATGCTGTCGCTGGGCAACGCCTTCGACGAAGAAGACGTGGTGGCGTTCGACCGCCGCGTCACCGACACGCTGCGCGGCGCAGGCCTGCTGGGTCCGGCGCAGCAAGCCGAATATTTCTGTGAACTCAAGCTCGACGGCCTGGCGATCAGCCTGCGCTACGAGGACGGCCGGCTGGTCCAGGCCGCCACCCGCGGCGACGGCCAGACGGGCGAGGACGTCACCTCCAACATCCGCACGATCAAGGCGATCCCGCTGCAGCTGACCGGCCCGGCGCCCAAAGTGCTGGAGGTGCGCGGCGAGGTGCTGATGAACCGCGCCGATTTCGAGAAGCTCAACGCCGCCCAGGCCAAGCGCGACGAGAAGGTCTTCGTCAATCCGCGCAACGCCGCCGCCGGCAGCCTGCGCCAGCTCGACCCGCGCATCACCGCCAAGCGGCCGCTGCGCTTTTTCGCCTATGGCTGGGGCGAGGTGCAGGGCCTGCCGGGCGCCCAGAGCGGGCTGTTCGATGAGGCCCCGGCCGGCGCGACCGATGCCGCCGCCGCGACCCTGCCCGAGAAATCGCATGGCGCCATGCTCGACTGGCTGGCCGCGCTGGGCCTGCCAGTCAACGTCAAGCACAACCACCGGGCCACCGGCGCCGAGGGCCTGATGGCCTTCTACGCCAAGGTCGGCGCCTTGCGCCCCGACCTGCCCTACGACATCGACGGCGTGGTCTACAAGGTGGATTCGCTGCCGGCGCAGAAGCTGCTGGGCTTCGTGGCGCGCGCGCCGCGCTTCGCCCTGGCGCACAAATTCCCGGCCGAAGAGGCCACCACCACGCTGCTGGACATCGAGGTGCAGGTCGGCCGCACCGGCGCGATCACCCCGGTGGCCCGGCTCAAGCCGGTGTTCGTGGGCGGCGTGACGGTCACCAACGCCACCCTGCACAACGAGGACGAGATCCGCCGCAAGGACGTGCGCATCGGCGATACGGTCATCGTGCGCCGCGCCGGCGACGTGATCCCGGAGGTGGTGGGCGCGGTGCTGGATCAGCGCCCCGCCGACGCGCGCGAGTTCGTCATGCCCAAGGCCTGTCCGGTCTGCGGCTCGGCGATCGAGCGCCTGGAAGACGAAACCATCGCCCGCTGCACCGGCGGCCTGTTCTGCGCCGCGCAGCGCAAGCAGACGCTGTGGCATGCCGCCAGCCGCAAGGCGCTCGACATCGAGGGCCTGGGCGAGAAGCTGGTGGAGCAACTGGTCGACAGCGGCCGCGTCAAGTCGCTGGCCGACCTGTTCAGCCTGCGTCCGCTCGAGCTGGTGGGGCTGGACCGCATGGGCCAGAAGTCGGCCGACAACCTGGTCGAGGCCATCGACAAGGCGCGGGTGCCGGCGCTGGGGCGCCTGCTGTTCGCGCTGGGCATCCGCCACGTGGGCGAGACCACTGCGCGCGACGTCGCGCGGCATTTCGGCAGCATCGAGGCCATCATGGACGCCGACGAGGACGCGCTGTCCTCGGTGCCCGACGTGGGGCCGGTGGTGGCGGGCTCGATCCGCCGCTTCTTCGCCGAGCAGCACAACCGCGACGTGATCGACCAGCTCAAGGCGCAGGGCGTGCATCCGGTGGCCGAAGCCGTGCCGCAGGACACCACGCTGGCCGGCAAGACGTTCGTGCTGACGGGCACGCTGCCCAACTGGACGCGCGAGGAAGCCTCCATGCGCATCCAAGCCGCGGGCGGCAAGGTCAGCGGCTCGGTGTCCAAGAAGACCGCCTATCTGGTGGCGGGCGAAGACGCCGGCAGCAAGCTCACCAAGGCGCAGGAACTGGGCGTGACGGTGCTGGACGAGGATGCGCTGAAGGCGTTGCTGGGCGCGTCCTGATCGCGCCGGGGCCGCGTCAGCCGGTCCGTCGCTCCCAGGCCCGTCGAACAGGCCGCCCGCCTCCAGGCGCGCGGCCTGTTTTCATTTCCGGCATGGCTGCCTTCGTTGCGGGTGTGCCCGTCGTCCTGCCATGGCGTCC
The DNA here is from genome assembly GCF_056523125.1 of Achromobacter sp. ISS7. Taxonomy (NCBI): domain Bacteria; kingdom Pseudomonadati; phylum Pseudomonadota; class Betaproteobacteria; order Burkholderiales; family Alcaligenaceae; genus Achromobacter; species Achromobacter sp. ISS7. The sequence continues at coordinate 82,320 of NZ_JAWRZD010000001.1, forward strand.
TGCGCGGGCGAAAAAAAACTGCCCGCGCAGGGCGGGCAGTTTTTCGCGGGAAGACGCCAGATTTACTGGATCTTGGCCTTTTCGCGCAGTTCCTTCTGGTAGTCGGCCAGGGTTTGCTGGCGCAGCATTTCTTCCAGTTGCGGACGGACCTGGTCCAGCGGCGGGAATTCCACCGGGCGGGTGTCGTCGACCATGATGATGTGCCAGCCGAACTGGGTCTGCACCGGCTTGTCGACCAGTTGGCCCTTCTTGAGCTGGGTCACGGCCTGGGCGAACGGCTGGACGTAGTTGGTGGGAGGCGCCCAACCCAGGTCGCCACCCTTTTCGGCGCTGCCGGGGTCCTTCGAGTTCTTCTTGGCCAGGTCGTCGAACTTGCCCTTGTTGCTCTTGAGCTGGGCCAGCAGGTCGTTGGCGGTCTTTTCGTCTTCGACCAGGATGTGACGGACCTTGTATTCCATCTTGCCGGCCTGTTCTTTCTTGATCTTGTCGTACTCGGCGGTGACCTTGGCGTCCGACACCGGGTGCTTGGCCAGGTAGTCGGCCATCAGGGCGCGGACCAGGATGCCTTGGCGGGCCAGTTCGATTTCGGTCTGGACGTCGGCCTGCTTGGCGATGCCGCCGGATTCGGCGGCTTGCACGAAGACCTGGCGGTTGATCATTTCCTGCTTGACCTGTTCGCGCAGCTGGGGCGAATCGGTGGCGCCCTGGCTGACCAGCAGCTTGACGAATTGATCCAGGCTCTTCTGCGGAATGGCTTTGCCGTTGACGGTGGCAACGTTCTGGGCGAAAGCGGGCACGGCGATGACGCAGGCGGCGGCCAGCATGACGATGCGTTTCATGAATATCCTTTTACTTTCTATTTGGGAGCCTGGGCGTCTAGCGCAAGCGCATGAATCGGATAGGGGATCAAATCTTGCAGATGATGATACACCAGCCTATGGCGCGCCACGGCGGACAGCCCTGCGAAACAGGACGCCACGATATGGACGCGATAATGGCCGGCGCCGTTTTTACTGCCTTCATGACCGGCATGCAAATGCGAGTCGTCCTGGATGTCCAGGGAAACCGGTTCCAGGACGGCCAGGCGCTCCCGGATCAGGGTGATGCGGTCGGTGGTCTCTGACATGAGGTCGATCGTAAAGTTCCGGCGCGCCGGCAGGCGCGCCGTGGGGGAGAGGGGCCCCGGCGCCGCGGCCTCAGGCCTTGGGCGGGGTGTTGTCGTCGGCCTGGATATGCTTGCCCAGCCAGAGGGACTGGCCGATGACGAAGACGATCATCAGGCCCATCAGGCCGAAGGCCTTGAAGCTGACCCACTGGGATTCGGTGAAATGCCCCGAAAACGCCACGTAGAGATTGATGGCGCCGGCGAACAGGAAGAAGCCGGCCCAGATCAGGTTGAGCTTGTCCCAGGCCGCGTCCGGCAGCTGGATCTGCTTTTCCATCAGGCGGCGGATCAGGTTGCGGCCGAACAGCAGGCGGGCGAACACCAGGGCGCCGCCGAACAGCCAGTACAGCACCGTCGGCTTCCATTTGATGAAGACGTCGCTGTGCAGCCAGATGGTGGCGCCGCCGAACACCAGGATCACGGTCAGGTTGATCCAGTGCATGGCCTCGGTCGGGCGGCCGGTGGCCTTGAGCCAGACGATCTGCAGCACGGCCGCCGCCATGGCCACGCCGGTGGCCACGAAGATGTCCGTGAACCGGTAGGCCAGGAAGAAAAGGAACAGCGGAAAGAGGTCGAACAGGAACTTCTTCATTCTTCTATGGGTTCGAACGTCATCGACAGGGAATTGATGCAATAGCGCAGGCCGGTGGGCTCGGGGCCGTCGGGGAAGACGTGCCCCAGGTGCGCGTCACAGACATTGCACAGTACTTCGGTGCGCACCATGCCGTGGGTGGTGTCGCGTTCCTCGCGCACCAGTTCCGGGTCGAGCGCCTGGAAATAGCTGGGCCAGCCACAGCCGGCGTCGAACTTGGTGTCCGACGCGAACAGCGCCGTGCCACAGCCCACGCAGCGGTAAATGCCCGGGGTGAAGGTATTCCAGTAGCGCCCGGTGAACGCGCGTTCGGTACCCTTTTGGCGGGTGACGACGTATTCTTCCGGGGACAGCTGGGCCCGCCATTCGGCGTCGGTTTTGCGTACTTTGTCCATATCAGCTCGTGGAGTCCCGATGCCCGAAATGGTTCGGGCATAATCCCGCCCCATGTTAATCGAGTTTGACCAGGCGATTGTAGCGACGCCCCAGACCACAGTGTTGCGCGGGGTGAGCGTGGCGCTGGCCGGGCGCCGGGTCGGCATCGTCGGCCCCAACGGCGCCGGCAAGAGCACGCTGGCGCGGCTGGTCAACGGCCTGGTGCTGCCGACTTCCGGCAGCGTGCGCGTCGGCGGCCTGGACACCCGGCATGAACTGAAGGCGGTGCGCCGCCAGGTCGGCTTCGTGTTCCAGAACCCCGAGAACCAGATCGTCTTTCCGATCGTGCGCGAGGACCTGGCGTTCGGCCTGAAGCACCTGGAGCCCGACCGCGCGCAGCGCGAGGCCCGCATCGAGGCCGAACTGGCCGCCCTGGGCGTGGCGCACCTGGCGGACCGCACCAGCCACACCCTGTCCGGCGGCGAGCGCCAACTGGTGGCGCTGGCGGCGGTGCTGGTGATGCGGCCGGGGCTGGTGGTGTTCGACGAGCCTACCACCCAGCTGGACCTGCGCAACCGCAACCGGGTGCGCGACGCCATCGCCGCCATGCCGCAGGACGCCATCGTGGTCAGCCACGACCTGGCGCTGCTGGAAGACTTCGAGCGGGTGCTGGTGATCCAGGATGGCGCCATCGCCGCCGACGACCAGCCGGCCGCCGCGCTGCGCTGGTACCGGAATCACTGCGCGTGATCGAGCCCCTATATATTCCCGGCGACTCGCCGCTGCACCGGCTGCCCGCCGGCCTGAAGCTGCTGGCGCTGGCCGCGGCCGGCGCCGGGCTGTTCCTGGTGCGCGATCCCGCCATCCTGGCGGGCGCCTGCGCGGTGGCCGGCCTGCTGCTGTGGTGCGCCGGCGCCACGCCCGGCGGCGTCTGGCGCCAGGTGCGCGGCCTGGTCTGGGTGCTGCTGGCGGTTGGCGCGTTCACGGCCTGGTTCCAGGGCTGGCGCGAGGCGCTGGCGGTACTCTTGCGCATCGCCGCGATGGTCGGGCTGGCGCTGGCGGTGACGCTGTCGACCCGCAGTTCCGACCTGATCGCCGTGTGCGAACGGGTGCTGATGCCGTTGCAGCGCATCGGCCTGCTGGACGCCGGCAAGGTCTCGCTGGCATTGGCGCTGGCGCTGCGCTTCGTGCCCGAGATCTGGCGCAATTTCCACGAGATCCGCGAGGCCCAGGCGGCCCGAGGGCTGGGCGCCAATCCGGTGGCGCTGATCGTGCCGCTGGTGGTGCTGACGCTGAAGCGGGCGCAGGAAGTGGCCGAGGCCATCGACGCCCGCAGCCTGTGACATGTCGACCCCATCCCAGATTCTTCCGTCCCACTAGATAGAAAGGGCATTGCAATGAAATCCAATAACACTGTGCTGGTGGCGCTGTTCGCCGCGCTGATCGTGGTGCTGAGCCTGATTCCGCCGATTCCGCTGCCGGGCATTCCGGTGCCGATCACGCTGCAGACGCTGGGCGCCATGCTGGCCGGCGCCATGCTCGGGCCGGGCCGCGGCGCGCTGGCCTGCCTGCTGTACCTGGCGCTGGCGGCCATCGGCCTGCCGGTGCTGCCTGGCGGACGCGGTGGTCTCGGGGCGTTCTTCGGGCCGACCGGCGGTTTCCTGGTCGGACTGGTGGCGGGCGCATTCGTGACCGGCTGGCTGGCGCGGCGCCTGGCGGGCAGGGCGGCGGGATTCGGCGGCCAACTGGCTGGCTGCGCCATCGCCTGCGTCGTGGGCGGCATCGTGGTGGTCTATGCGTTCGGCGTGCCGTGGCTGGCGACGGTCACCAAGATGGGGTTGGCCAAGGCCACCATGGCGGTGGCGGTGTTCGTGCCGGGCGACCTGATCAAGGCCGCGCTGGCGGCATGGGTGGCGACGCGGGTCGAGCGGGTCTGGCCGATGCGCGGGCGGTGAACGCCGCGCGGGCGGCCGTGGTCCAAGGGAATCCCCCAACTGACGCCCGCGAGCCTTTCAAGTACAAGTTCGCCATTAACGAATGCGTTTGCTGAATTGTGGTTTCTGTAGCACGTCAGGGATTTACCGTAGTTGCGCGAAGTCATCTGATACTGTTTTAACCCTATAATATTTTTTTCTGTATAACTTTAACTAGGCTCGCTTCCGCCTCGTCCGGGGCAAAAAAAGAGCCACCACAGGAGACAAAACATGCGCAAGCACTTCGGCTTGTCCGCGGCCGCCGCCGCCGTTGCCCTGACCCTGCCGCTGCTGGCCAGCGCCCAGGTCAAGGTGGGTGTGACGGTGTCCAGCACCGGCCCCGCCGCGTCGCTGGGTATCCCCGAGCGCAACACCGTTGCGCTGCTGCCCAAGGAAGTGGCCGGCCAGAAGATCGAGTGGATCGTCCTGGACGACGCCACCGACACGACCCAAGCCGTCAAGAACTCGCGCAAGCTGGCGTCCGACGACAAGGTCGACGTGCTGATCGGCACGTCGGTCACGCCGGGCTCGCTGGCCATGGTGGACGTGGCCGCCGAAGCCAAGGTGCCGATGATCAGCGTGGCCGCCAGCGCCAAGATCGTCGAGCCCGTGGACGACAAGCGCCGCTGGGTCTTCAAGACCCCGCAGAACGACGCCCTGATGGCCGGCGCGCTGGCTGACGCCATGGCCAAGTCCAAGGTCAAGACGCTGGGCTTCATCGGCTTTGCCGACGCCTACGGCGACGGCTGGCTGGACGTGATGCAGAAGGCCGCCAAGGCCAAGGGCATCGAGATCGTCTCCATCGAAAAGTACAGCCGCACCGACACCAGCGTGACGGGCCAGGTGCTCAAGCTGATCGGCGCCAAGCCCGACGCCATCCTGATCGCCGGCGCCGGCACCCCGTCCGCGCTGCCGCAAAAGGAACTGAAGGCCCGCAACTACGGCGGCACCATCTACCAGACCCACGGCGCCGCCAACAACGACGTGCTGCGCGTCTGCGGCAAGGACTGCGACGGCATGTACCTGCCGGCCGGCCCGCTGCTGGTCGCCGCCCAGCTGCCCGACAGCAACCCGGTCAAGAAGTCGGCCCTGGCCTACGTCGAGACCTACGAGAAGGCCAACGGCGCCGGTTCGACCAACACCTTCGGCGGCCACATGTGGGATGCCGGCCAATTGGTCGTGGCCGCGCTGCCCGTGGCCCTGAAGTCCGGCGCCAAGCCCGGCACGCCGGAATTCCGCGCCGCCATGCGCGACGCCCTGGAAAACATCAAGGACCTGCCCGCGTCGCAAGGCGTGTTCAACATGTCGCCGACCGACCACGCCGGTTTCGACGAGCGTTCGCGCGTCATCGTCAAGGTGGAAGGCGGCAAGTGGGTCTACCAGCCCGGCCTGTAATTCCCCTGGATTGCCCGATCCACGGGCACCTTTCGTGGTGCCCGAGCAATGCTTCGCACCGGCCTCTCCGGCCGGTGTGTCGTATCAGTGTTCCGGGCGGGGTCGGAACACCAAGAATCAATAAGGTTGTTAGATGGATTCCTCAATTGCGCTGATTCTGCTGCAAGACGGTATCGTCAACGGCGCCATCTATGCCCTGCTGGGCATGGCGCTGGTGCTGGTATTCGCCGTTACGCGCGTCATTTTCATTCCCCAGGGCGAGTTCGTGGCGTTCGGCGCCCTGACGCTCGCGATGCTGGTGGACGGCAAGGTGCCCGGCACCGCCTATCTCCTGCCGCTGCTGGGCGTCGTCTGCCTGGCGCTTGAACTGCTGCGCGCGCTGCGGACCCGCAGCGCGGCAGGCCTGCCCAAGGCCGTGCTGACCTGTCTCGTCCTGCCGCTCGCGCTGCTGTGGCTGACGGTCACCTACACCGCGGCCGGCAATTCCCTGTGGCTCAACATGCTGTTGACGCTGCTGCTGGTGATCCCGATGGGCCCGATGGTCTATCGCATCGTCTACCAGCCGCTGGCCGAGGCCACCGTGCTGGTGCTGCTGATCGTGTCGGTGGCGGTGCACTTCGCGCTGACCGGCCTGGCCCTGGTGTTCTTCGGCGCCGAAGGCTGGCGCACGCCCGCGTTCGTGAGCGGCCAGGTTGACCTGGGCTTCACCACCTGGTCGGCGCAGAGCCTGTTCGTGGTCGCGACCTGCGCGCTGCTGATCATCGCGCTGTGGCTGTTCTTCGGCAAGACGCTGTACGGCCGCGCGTTGCGCGCCACCGCTGTCAACCGCCGCGGAGCGCGCCTGGTCGGCATCAGCACCACCATGTCAGGCAGCCTGACCTTCACGCTGGCCACCGCCATCGGCGCCATGTCCGGCATGCTGATCGCGCCCATCACCACGGTCTACTACGACACCGGCTTCCTGATCGGCCTGAAGGGCTTCGTCGGCGCCATCATCGGTGGCCTGGCCAGCTACCCCGTGGCGGCCGCCGGCTCGCTGCTGGTGGGCGTGCTGGAATCGTTCTCGTCCTTCTGGGCCAGCGCCTACAAGGAAGTGATCGTCTTCACCTTGATTATCCCGGTTCTGGTCTGGCGTTCGTTCAGCACCCATCACGTGGACGAAGAGGAATAAACGCCATGAACCGCATTCTGCTTGTCCTCTTCATCGTCGTCCTGGCGGGGCTGCCGCTGCTGCCGGTCACGCCCGAGTTCTGGGTGACGCAACTGAACTACATCGGGCTGGCCAGCCTGGTGGTGCTGGGGCTGGTGCTGCTGACCGGCGTCGGCGGCCTGACCTCGTTCGGCCAGGCCGCGTTCGTCGGCCTGGGCGCGTACACCACCGCCTACCTGACCACGCAATACGACGTGTCGCCGTGGCTGGCGCTGCCCGCCGGCCTGATCCTGACCGCCGTGGTGGCCTACCTGCTGGGCGCGATCACGCTGCGCCTGTCGGGCCACTACCTGCCGCTGGGCACCATCGCCTGGGGCCTGTCGCTGTACTTCCTGTTCGGCAACCTGGACTGGCTGGGCAAGCATGACGGCATCGCCGGCATCGAGCCCATCAGCCTCTTTGGCATGTCGCTGGCCAGCGGCCGCCACATCTATTACCTGATCTGGGTATTCGTGCTGCTGGCGCTGTGGGCCACCCGCAACCTGCTGAACTCGCGTCCGGGCCGCGCCATCCGCGCGCTCAAGAGCGGCGCCGGCATGGCCGAGTCGATGGGCGTGAACACTGCGGCGTACAAGGTCGTGATCTTCGTCTGGGCGGCGCTGCTGGCCTGCGTCTCGGGCTGGCTCTACGCGCACATGCAGCGCGCCGTCAGCCCCAGCCCGTTCGGCATCAACTACGGCATCGAGTACCTGTTCATGGCCGTGGTCGGCGGCGCCGGCTACGTCTGGGGCGCGCTGCTCGGCTCCAGCGTCATCCTGGTGCTGAAGGACCAGCTGCAGAACCTGCTGCCCAAGCTGCTGGACACCAACGCCAACTTCGAGATGATCGTCTTCGGCGTGCTGCTGATCCTGATGCTGCAATACGCCCGCAACGGCCTCTGGCCGATCCTGGCGGGCTGGTGGGGCAGCCTCACCGGCGCCGACGGTTCGCGCCGCAACCTGGCGCCGCCCAAGCCGGCGCCGGCGTTGCCGCTGCGCGCGCGGCCGCAGGCCGGGCAGGTGGTGCTGGAAGTGGACGCCATCCGCAAGGAATTCGGCGGCCTGGTCGCCGTCAACGACATCAGCTTCAAGGTCCGCTCCGGCGAGATCATGGGCCTGATCGGCCCCAACGGCGCCGGCAAGAGCACCACCTTCAACCTGATCAGCGGCGTGCTGCCGGTGACGCGCGGCCAGGTCACGTTCATGGGCGAGCGCATCGACAGCCGCTCGGCGCGCGAGATCGCCAAGCTGGGCGTGGGCCGCACCTTCCAGCACGTGCAACTGCTGCCGGGCATGACGGTGCTGGAAAACGTCGCGCTGGGCGCGCACCTGCGCTCCGACGTGGGCGTGTGGGCGGGCGCCTTGCACACCGACCGGGCGCGCGAGGCGCAGCTGCTGCACGAGGCCGCCGAGCAGATCAAGCGCGTCGGCCTGGGCGAATACCTGTACGAACAGGCCGGCAACCTGGCGCTGGGCCAGCAACGCATCCTGGAAATCGCGCGGGCCCTGGCCAGCGATCCGGTGCTGCTGTTGCTGGACGAGCCGGCCGCCGGCCTGCGCTACAAGGAAAAGCAAGACCTGGCCCGCGTGCTGGAACAGCTGCGCGCCGAGGGCATGAGCATTCTGCTGGTTGAACACGACATGGATTTTGTGATGCGCCTGACCAACCACCTGGTGGTGATGGATTTCGGCACCAAGCTGGCCGAAGGCGTGCCGGCCGAAGTGCAACAGAACCCGGCGGTGCTGGAAGCCTACCTGGGCGGCATCGACGACGACCTGCCCGAAGCCGACCAGGCCAAGCCGGTGTCCGCGGGAGGCGTGCAATGACGACGTCCAAGCCCGTTCTCGAAGTCACCAACCTGTCGGCCCGCTACGGCAAGGTCGGCGCGCTGGCCGGCGCCACGCTGACGGTTCCGGCCGGCAGCATCGTCACCGTGATCGGCGCCAACGGCGCCGGCAAGTCGACCATGCTGAACGCCATGATGGGCGCGTTGCCCCAGACCGGCCACGCGGCCGGCTCCGTGCAGTACGCCGGCACCGATGTGTCGAGCTGGCCGGTCGAGCGCCGCGTCGCCGCCGGCATGTCGCTGGTGCCCGAACGGCGCGAGCTGTTCGGCAGCATGTCGGTGGAAGACAACCTGCTGCTGGGCGGTTTCCGCCGCTACCGCGCCCGTGAAAGCGGCTGGCGCGACACGCTCAACGAAGTCTTCGACCTGTTCCCGCGCCTGCGTGAGCGCCGCGCCCAGCAGGCCGGCACGCTGTCGGGCGGCGAGCGCCAGATGCTGGCGGTCGGCCGCGCGCTGATGGCCAAGCCGGCGCTGCTGATGCTGGACGAGCCCAGCCTGGGCCTGGCGCCGCGCATCGTGCGCGAGATCTTCCACATCATCGCGCGCCTGCGCGAAACCGGCGTGGCGATCCTGCTGGTGGAACAGAATGCGCGCGCGGCGCTGCAAGTGGCCGACTACGGCTACGTGCTCGAAACCGGCGAAGTCATCTTGCACGGCCCGGCGCGCGAGCTGGCCGGCGATCCCAAGGTGATCGAGAGCTATCTCGGCCTGGGCAAGGGCGCGGAGCAGGCCGAGGCCTGATCCACGCCGCGAGGCGGGCGCCTCAGCCCGCCTCGCGTTCGAACACCTCGACCACGCGGAAGCGCTCGCACACCAGCAGCAGGTCCGGCGCATAGCCGCCATTGCGGTCGAAATAGGCGATGTGCTCCGAGCGCCAGACGTCGTAGGGGCCTTCGCCCTCGGCCAAGGCAAAGGCTTCGTCCACTTCGTCGAAACGCTGGATCACGATGCTGAGCGTCTCGATGGCGCAGGCCGGGCGGCCGCGGCCGTCCAGCACCACGTCGCGCCGGCCCGGCCCGGGCACCGGTTCCTTCTCGTCGAAGTCGCGCAGCGCGCCGCAGGTCGCGGTCTTGGCGCCCGACAACACCAATGCCAGCAGTTCATCGGCCAGTTCGGGCGAATCACCGAACTGGAAGGTCACGGCGTTCTCGTAGGGGGCGGGCGGTTTCATGCCGGTAGCGTCCAATGCAGAATCAATTCCTGGCCCATCGCGGGGTCGGAGGTGGAGGGGGCGCCGGTCTCGATGCGTCCGGCCACGCGGCGGATGAAGCCGGGCGCGTCGTCGGCGCGCACGCTGAAGTCGTACCAGCCGCCGCTGGCTGCCAGGTCCCAGGCCAGGGTGGCGCTGACGCCCGCTTCCAGCGCCGGTTCGTGATGGCCGGCGTGGCCATAGGCGTTGGCCTCGACCTGGAAGCCGCGCGCCAGCGCGCCCGGGTTGTGCAGCTTCAGGCGCAAGGTCGGCCCGGCGGGATCGCAGGCGGCCTCGACCGACAGGGGCGCGGCGTCGGCGTGCAGCCGGCCGGCCACGTGGCGATGGAAGCCGTTGGGGCCGAGGACCCACAGATCGTAGCGGCCGTCGTTGCCCGCCACTGGCCAGCTGTCTTCCAGATGCTTGCCCGACTCGAGGGTATAGCGGCGTGGGCCGTCCTCCAGGCGCAGGCGGTCGTACACGTGCAGCACGGCGCCGGCCGCGCCGGTGTTGTCCATGCGCAGCGCGATGCTGTCGTGGCCGGCGCGGGCCTGCACCGACAGCGCGTAGGGCAGCGCGCGCGATGGCCGGGTGCCGGGCTGCTGTCGCGCCAGCGCGGGCCGTTCGGGCGCGGGCGGCGTGATGGTGCCGGGCAGGGCGGCGGCCTGGGCCGCGCGCGCGGCGGTGGCCGGCAGGCCGCGCGTCAGGTCGGCCTGGTCGGGCGTGGCGAAATCGAAGATCGAGGTCAGGTCGCCGCAGACCGCGCGGCGCCAGGGCGAAATGTTGGGCTCGGCGACGCCGAAGCGGCGCTCGACGAAGCGCAGCACCGAGGTGTGGTCGAACACTTCCGAATTGACCCAGCCGCCCTTGGTCCAGGGCGACAGCACGTACATCGGCACGCGCGGTCCCAGGCCGTAGACGCCGTGCAGGTGCGCGGCCGTGTCGTCCTTCTCGGCGCCGGTGACGAGCTCGTGGTATTCGCCCGCGGTGTCCACGGTCGACGTGCCCGCCAGCCGGCCATCGCGGCCGCGCGAGGGCGGGGCGGGCGGCGGCATGTGGTCGAAGAAGCCGTCGTTCTCGTCGAACATCAGCAGCAGCACGGTCTTGCTCCAGACCTCGGGATTGGCGGTCAGCGCGTCCAGCACGCGAGCGGTGTAGTCGGCGCCCTGCGCCGGGCTGGAGGGGCTGGGATGCTCGGAGCCGGCCTTGGTGGCGCAGATCCACGACACCTGCGGCAGGGTGCCGTCGAGCACGTCCTGGCGCAGCAGGTCCAGACCGCGGGTGGTCAGCGCCTTGTCCTTGAGCGCGGCCAGCGAGCCGGGCAGGCCGTGGAAGGCGTCGCGGTAGGCCTTGAAGCCGGCGGTCGGGTTGAGCGAGTAGTTGTCCGCCATGTCCTGGTAGATGCGCCAGCGGATGCCGGCGCGCTCCAGGCGTTCGGGATAGGTGGTCCAGGTGTAGGCGCCGGCCGGATCGCCGCCCCCCAGCTTGTTGTAGGTATTGCCCAGCGCCGGGCCGTGGCCGCGGCCCAGGCCGTCGTTGGTGCCGCTCCAGACGAACAGGCGGTTGGCGTTGGTGCCGCCGGTGAACGAGCAGTGGTAGGCGTCGCACACGGTGAAGGCGCGCGCCATGGCGTACTGGAAAGGCATGTCCGCCTCGGTGTAGTACGCCATCGAATGGTTCTTCTTGGCGGCCGGCCATTGGCCCATGCGGCCGGCGTCCCAGGCGTCCTGGGCGTTGGACCAGGTGTGCGGGGTGCTGGCCACGCGCATGGCTTCATAGGCCTCGCGCGTGTCGAGCCGGAATGGCAGCACGCTGCGCGGCGCGCCTTCATCGGGGCGGCCGTTGTACTGCGCCCAGACCGTGCGGCGTTCGAAATCGGGGCTGGCGGGCACCGGGATGGGAAAGCGGTCGCCGAAGCCGCGTACCCCGGCCAGGCCGCCGAAGTAATGGTCGAACGAACGGTTTTCCTGCATGAAGATGACGATGTGCTCGACGTCCTCGAGGGTGCCCTTGCGGCGGTTGGCGGGAATCGCCAGCGCGCGGCGGATGGAGGCCGGGAGCAGCGCCAGGGCGCTGCCGGCGCCGGCGATCGCGGCGCCACTACGCAGGAACTCGCGTCGGGAATGCATGCGGAATCTTCCTTGTCATGCGGCGCCGCCCGGGGCGGGCGGCGCGGTCCGCCGCGCCGCGGCCGCGGGGGTTATTGCTTGCGGGTGCTTTCGGCGTAGTCCATGTACAGCTTGTGGGCGCGGCGCGCCAGCGGGCCGTATTCCAGCGCGCGGTCCTCGACGCGGTTCACGTGCACCACCTTGCCGTAGTTGCCGGACGAGAACACTTCGTCGGCGGCCTCGATGTCGGCGCGCGTCAGGCTGCGTTCCTGCACGTCCACGCCATCGGCCTTGAGCAGCGCCAGCACGCGGCGGCGCGTGATGCCGTTCAGGAAGGTGCCGTTGTCGACCGGGGTCGAGACCACGCCGTCCTTGGCGATCCACAGGTTGCTGGAGGCGAACTCGGCGACGTTGCCGGCGCCGTCCAGCATGATGGCGTTGTCGAAGCCCTTGTCCATGGCTTCGCGGATGGCGCGCTGGCCGTTGGGATACAGGCACGAGGCCTTGGCGTCGGTCGGCGCCATGTTGGGCCACGAACGCGCGAAGCTGGAGAAGCAGGCGGCAAAGCCCTGTTCGCCCGGCATCGGCACCTTGAAGACGTGCAGCACGAACTGGGTCTTGTCGGCGTCGGGCAGCAGGAAGCCGTCGGCGCAGAAGAACATCGGCTTGATGTAGAGCTCGCTGCCCTCGGGGAACTTGGCCACGGCCTGCAGGCACAGCGACTGGATTTCCTGCCACGTGATCTGCGGCTTCATCAGCATCTTTTCGGCCGAGCGCACCACGCGCTGGCAGTGCAGGTCGAGGTCGGGCGTCAGGCCGCGGAACGCGCGCGCGCCGTCGAAGACCATGCTGGCCATCCAGAAGGCGTGGTCGGCGGGGCCGAGCAGTTTGGGGTTTTCGGGGGTCCAGTGACCGTTGTGCCAGAACAGGGCGTCCATGATGGGTTTCCTTCGGGGGTATCGGGTGGGCGCGTCAGCGGCGCCGAAACGTCAGGATACATGAGGCGCGGACCGCCTCACTCCTTGTCGAGCGCCGCCTGCACCCGTTCGGCCGCGTCGGCCGGCATCCATTGCCGCCAGACCGGGCCGTATTGCTTGAGGAAGTAGCGCGCCGCCTCCTCGGGTTCCTTGCCTTCGGTCTCCAGCCAGCCCAGCGTGGCATCGATGGCGTCGCTGGGAATGGTGAGTTTGGCCAGGAACGCGGCCAGCTGCGGCGCGTCCTTGGCGAAGGCGCTGTTGACGCCGGTGACCACGGGGTTGGGCTTGAATTCGGTGGCCACGGGCTTGGCGCACTTGGGATCGGTCAGGCAGGTATAGGCGGTCTGGTCGAAGGCCGGCAGTTCCAGCTTGACCAGGTCGAGCGCGCCGACCAGCGCGGTGGGGGTCCAGTAGTAGAAGACGATGTCGCGCTTGCGCTTGTAGGCCGACAGGATGGCGGCCTTCTGCGCCGCGCCGGAACCCGGCGCGAACAGGCTGTAGTCGCGGTCCAGGTCGAGCGCGCGCAGCAGGTTGTCGTTCAGCGTGCCGCAGGCCCAGCCCGCGGGGCAGCCGTAGATGCGGCCGCGGCCCGGGTCTTCCGGGTCGGCGAAGACTTCCTTGAAGCGCGCCAGGTCCGCCGCCGACTTCAGGTCGGGATGGCGTTGCACGGTATAGCGCGGCACGTACCAGCCTTCGCCGGCGTCGTAGACGTGGCCCAGGCCCTGCACGCGGCCGCTGGCCAGGGCCTTCTTCCAGGCCACCTCGATCTGTCCCGGCCACACTTCGGGCGTGACGTCGACGTCGCCGCGCTGCAGGGCGGCCAGCATGGGCAGCGTCTCGCCGATCTCGACGCTGGTCTTGCAGCCGTAGCCGTGTTCCATCACGTAGCGCTCGATGCCGGCCAGCACCAGATTGGATTCCCAGTTCAGGCCGCTGAAACGGACCGGGCGGTCGACTTCGCAGACCGGCTTGGCAGCATGGGCCGCGGCGGGCGCGAGCAGGGCGGCGGTCAGCGCCAGGGCGCCGGCGAGCAAAGGCTTCATGCGCATGATGGAGCACCTTTCTGATTGCGTGCCGGTCATTGTAAAGGCGCCATGCAATCGGGGCCGCGTTCAGCGGCCCCGAGGGTCAGGCAGGCGACGCGGCCGGCGGCCGCGCGCATCAGGCGCGCGCCGCGCGCCGCTTCTCGATCAACGCGCCGATCTCGCCGACGATGCCGCGGCGGAACGCCAGCACGCAGATCACGAAGATCAGGCCGATCACGATGGTGACCGATTCGCCCAGGCGCAGGAACCAGTCGACGCCGGTCAGGTTGGCCATCATCTGGCCGAAGTCGCCCACCTTGTTCTCCAGCAGCACCACGATGAAGGCGCCGAGGATCGGCCCGGTCAGCGTGCCGAGCCCGCCGATCAGCGTCATCAGGATCACCAGGCCCGACATCTGCCAGGTCGCGTCGGACAGCGTGGCCGACACGAACACCAGCGTCTTGGTGGCGCCCGCCAGGCCGGCGATGGCGGCCGACAGCACGAAGGCCAGCAGCTTGAAGCGGTCGACGTCGTAGCCCAGCGAGATCGCGCGCGGCTCGTTCTCGCGCAGCGCCTGCAGCACTTGGCCGAACGGCGAGTGCACCGTGCGCCAGATGATGAAGTAGCCGATGATGAACACGCCCATCACCAGGTAGTACAGGTTCAGGTCCTTGGACAGGTCGATGATCCCCAGCAGCGTGCCGCGCGGCACGCTCTGCAGCCCGTCCTCGCCGCCGGTGAACTTGGCCTGCAGGAAGAAGAAGAACACCATCTGCGCCAGCGCCAGCGTGATCATGGCGAAGTAGATGCCGCTGCGGCGGATCGCCAGCGCGCCCATCGCCAGGCCCAGCAGCGCGGCCACCGCGACGCCGAACAGCAGGCCGATCTCGGTCGGCACGCCCCATACCTTGAGCGCGTGACCGGCCGCGTACGCGGCGCTGCCGAGGAAGGCGGCGTGGCCGAACGACAGCAGGCCGGTGAAGCCCAGCAGCAGGTTGAAGGCGCAGGCGAACAGGGCATAGCACATGATCTTCATGGCGAAGATCGGATACACCCCGACGAAAGGAAGAATGGCCACCACGACGGCCAGGACGGCATAGCCCAGGAATTGACGATTCATTTCTCTTTTCCGAACAGCCCGGCCGGGCGCAGCAACAGGACAATGGCCATGATGATGAAGACGACCGTGCTGGACGCCTCGGGCCAGAACACCTTCGTCAGGCCTTCGATCACGCCCAGGCCCAGTCCGGTGACGATGGCGCCCATGATGGACCCCATGCCGCCGATCACGACCACCGCGAATACCACGATGATGAGGTTGGAGCCCATCAACGGCGAGATCTGCAGCACCGGCGCCGCCAGCACGCCGGCGAAGCCGGCCAGCGCCACGCCGAAGCCGTAGGTCAGCGTGATCATGCGCGGCACGTTGACGCCGAAGGCCTCGACCAGCCGCGGGTTCTCGGTGCCGGCGCGCAGCAGCGCGCCCAGGCGGGTGCGCTCGATCACGAACCAGGTCGCCAGGCACACCACCACCGATGCCGCCACCACCCAGCCGCGGTAGTTCGGCAGCACCATGAAGCCCAGGTTGGTGGCGCCGCGCAGCGCCTCGGGCGTGGGATAGGGCTGGCCCGACACGCCGTAGAAGCTGCGGAACAGGCCCTCGATGAGCAGCGTCAGGCCGAAGGTCAGCAGCAACCCATAGAGGTGGTCGAGCTTGTACAGGTGCTTGAGCAGCAGTTTCTCGATGAGGATGCCGAACAGCCCGACGACCAGCGGCGCCAGGATCAGCATGACCCAGTAATTCAACCCCAGGTACGACAGCCCCATCCAGGCGACGAAGGCGCCCAGCATGTAAAGCGCGCCGTGCGCGAAGTTGATGACGTTCAGCAGTCCGAAGATAACCGCCAGGCCGAGCGACAGCATGGCGTAGAACGAACCGTTGACCAGTCCCAGCAGCAACTGGCCGAACAAGGCCTGTATGGGGATGCCGAAAATATCAGTCATCTTGTGAAAATCCTGCGCGTACGAAGGGAAGCGGGCAAATTCAAGATGCGACCTGGCCGCGCGGGCCAGATCGCATCAAGGGGTCGCATCGACGGAAATTACTTCTTGACCAGCTTGCAGGTCGACTCGGACAGCTTGGTGTAGACCTCGTCGCCCGGCAGCGTGGCGACGACCTTGTAGTAGTCCCACGGGGCCTTCGATTCGGCCGGCGTTTTCACCTGCATCAGGTACATGTCATGGATCATGCGGCCGTCTTCGCGCACGTAGCCGCCCTGGGTGAAGAAGTCGTTGATCTTGTTCGACTTCATCCACTTCATGAGCGCGTCGGCGTCATCGGTGCCGGTGGCCTTCACGCCGTTCAGGTAGAACGTGACCGACGAGTAGTCGCCGGCCTGCAGCATGGAGGGCTTGCGGCCGACCTTGGCTTCGAATTTCTTGGCCCAGGCGCGCGAGGCGTCGGATTGATCCCAGTACCAGCCGTCGGTCAGGTACATGCCCTGGGTGGCTTCCAGGCCGAGCGAGTGCACGTCGTTGATGAACACCAGCAGGCCGGCCATCTTCATCGTCTTGGTGACGCCGAATTCGTTGGCGGCCTTGATCGAGTTGATGGTGTCGCCGCCCGCGTTCGCCAGGCCCAGGATCTGCGCCTTGGACGATTGCGCCTGCAGCAGGAACGACGAGAAGTCGGAAGCGCCCAGCGGTGCGCGCACCTGGCCCTTGACCTCGCCGCCGGCGGCCTTGACCACCGCCATCGTGTCGCGCTCGAGCGCGTGGCCGAAGGCGTAGTCGGCCGTCAGGAAGAACCAGCTCTTGCCGCCGTCCTTCACCACCGCCGAACCGGTGCCGCGCGCCAGCGCCACGGTGTCGTAGGCGTAGTGCACGGTATAGGGCGAACACTGGGCGTTGGTCAGGTCGGAAGCGCCCGCGCCGATGGCGATGAAGGGCTTCTTCTTTTCCGCCGCGACGGCGGCCATCGCCAGGCTGGTGGCGGAGTTGGTGCCGCCGATGATCACGTCGACCTTCTGCTGGTCGAACCACTCGCGGGCGCGGGCCGAGGCCACGTCCGCCTTGTTCTGGTGGTCGGCCGACAGCACTTCGATCTTCTTGCCGTTGACGTTGCCGCCGAAGTCCTCGATCGCCATGCGGATCGCTTCCAGGCCGGCCTTGCCGTCGATGTCGGAATACACGCCCGACATGTCGGTGATGAAGCCGATGCGGATGACATCGTCGGAGATGCCTTGTGCCTGGGCGGGTGCCCCGGCAAATCCCAGGCCCGCCATGGCCAGTGCAGCAGTGATGGTGTGCAGCTTCATGGGATGACTCCTCTTCCCTTTGGTATATGGGATGCCGGGAAACCGGCGGGTGACAGGTTGTTTTAGACGCCCAGCAATTCGTTGAGCGTGTCCTGTTTTTCTGAAAGTTCCGACGCTTCGAAATGCTCGACGATCTGGCCGTGCTCCATGACGTAGAAGCGATCGGCCAGCGGCGCGGCGAAGCGGAAATTCTGTTCCACCATGACGATGGTGTAGCCGCGCTGCTTGAGCGCGGTGATCATGCGGGCCAGGGCCTGCACGATGACGGGCGCCAGGCCCTCCGAGATTTCGTCGAGCAGCAGCAGGTTGGCGCCGGTGCGCAGGATGCGCGCCACCGCCAGCATCTGTTGCTCGCCACCCGACAGGCGCGTGCCGGGCGAATGGCGGCGTTCCAGCAGGTTGGGGAACATGTCGTAGATCTCGGCCAGCGACATGCCGCCGCCGAGCGAGCCGACCACCGGGGGCAGCAGCAGGTTCTCTTCGCACGACAGGCTGGCGAAGATGCCGCGTTCCTCGGGGCAGTAGCCCACGCCCAGGTGGGCGATCTTGTAGGTCGGCAGATCGATGGCTTCGGTGCCATGGATGCGCACCGAGCCCTTGCGCGAGCCGGTCAGGCCGAGGATGGCGCGCAGCGTGGTGGTGCGGCCGGCGCCATTGCGGCCCAGCAGCGTGACGACCTCGCCTTGCCCCACGCGCATATCCACGCCATGCAGGATATGCGATTCCCCGTACCAGGCCTGCAGGCCCGAGATTTCCAGTGCCGGGGTGCTCATGCGTGCGCTCCTTGCAGTTCGCCGTCAGTGGTGCCCATGTAGGCTTGCATCACGGCGGGATGGCGGGACACTTCGGCGTAGGAACCCTCCGCCAGCACGGCGCCGCGCGCCAGCACGGTGATGGTGTTGGCGATGGAGGACACGACGTTCATGTTGTGCTCGACCATCAGGATGGTGCGGCCGGCGCTGACGCGCTTGATGAGCTGCGTGACGCGGTCCACGTCTTCGTGGCCCATGCCTTGCGTCGGTTCGTCCAGCAGCATCAGCTCGGGCTCCATCGCCAGCGTGGTGGCGATCTCGAGCGCGCGCTTGCGGCCGTAAGGCAGATTCACGGTGGTCTCGTTGGCGAACGCGCCCAGGTCGACCTGCTCCAGCAGCGCGCGGGCCGGCTCGTCGAGCGCGGCCAGGCGCTTGGTGCTCTGCCAGAAATGGAACGACAGTCCGGTCTTGCGCTGCAGGCCGATGCGCACGTTCTCAAGCACGGTCAGGTGAGGGAACACCGCCGAGATCTGGAACGAACGGATCACCCCGCGCCGCGCGATCTGCGCCGGGCGCTCGCCGGTGATGTCGATGCCGTTGAACTTGATGCTTCCCGAGGTGGGAGCGAGAAACTTGGTCAGCAGGTTGAAGCATGTCGTCTTGCCCGCGCCGTTCGGCCCGATCAAGGCATGAATCTCGCCTCGCTTGATACGCAAATCGACCCCATTGACCGCGACAAAACCGCGGAATTCCTTGGTGAGGCCTTTTGTCTCCAGGATCGTGTCGTCCATGTCCGCTGCACCGGCGTTGTATTTATATGGACCCTGCCTGGCGTTATGGGCCAGGCCCCCGCGGGGTTTTGAAAACGATGGAAATTCCACGGTTTTCTATAAGAGTTGCCGGCGAGTATGCGCACCTCTCCATCAAAATTCCATGAGGGTTTGTCATAGGTTTTGCGGTGCGGCAAGGTGAATTGTCGGATAGCGGACAATTCGCATTGCCATTGGGTTGGCGCGCCGTGCGAGTGCAAAATGCGTTGCAGCAAATTCGTATTGATCGTCATCAATTCGTCATCGCCGCGGGCATCGGGGAAAACCCGGTTTTGCCGATGCGCGAGTTGCCGCCACGGTTATATCGCGGTGCGCGACAAGCGCTTCAGGCCGGGGTCTTGTCTTTGTATTCGCAGAGATCGGAAATACCGCATTGCGGGCATTTCGGTTTGCGCGCCACGCACACGTAGCGGCCCTGCAGGATCAGCCAGTGGTGCGCATCCTGCATATATTCGCGCGGCACGAATTTCTCGAGCTTGAGCTCGACTTCCAGCACGTTCTTGCCGGGGGCGAGGCCGGTGCGGTTGGAGACGCGGAAGATGTGCGTGTCAACCGCCATCGTGGGTTGGCCGAAGGCGGTGTTCAACACCACGTTGGCGGTCTTGCGGCCCACGCCCGGCAGCGCTTCCAGCGCCTCGCGCGTTTGCGGCACTTCGCCGCCGTGCTGCTCGATCAGCAGGCGGCAGGTGGCGATCGCGTTCTTGGCCTTGGTGCGATACAGGCCAATGGTCTTGATGTAGTCGGCCAGGCCTTCCTCGCCCAGCGCCAGCAGCGCCTGCGGCGTGCCGTAGTCGGGAAAGAACTTGCGGGTGGCGATGTTGACGGACTTGTCGGTGGCCTGGGCCGACAGCAGCACCGCGATCAGCAGCTGGAACGGCGTGTCGTATTCGAGCTCGGTGGTCGGATGCGGATTGGCCGCCTGCAGGCGGGCGAAGATCTCTCGGCGTTTGGCGGCGTTCATGGGCGCGGGGTGTTGCGACGGGCGCGGGCACGGGCCAGCGCGGATTCAATGGCGGCGCGCTTGCGGTCGTCGTTCTGCGCGTCGTCCGTGGCGGTGGCGGCGGGCGTGGCCACGGCCGCGGGTTCGGGCGCCATCAGGCGCGTGTTGTCGGCGGCCAGGCGCTCCATGCGCGCCTGGTGGCGGCGATGGCGCTGGCGGCCGGCCGCGGCGTCCTCGGCGCTCCAGGCGCGGCCGGCGGGCACCATCTGGATGCAGTCCACCGGACAGGGCGCCACGCACAGGTCGCAGCCGGTGCACCAGTCGGCCAGCACGGTATGCATGTGCTTGTTGGCGCCGACGATGGCGTCGACCGGACAGGCCTGGATGCACAGCGTGCAGCCGATGCAGTGCGCCTCGTCGATGCGGGCCACCAGCAGCGGGCCGGGCTCGCCGCGGCTCAGGTCGAGCGGCAGGGCGGGCGTCTGCAACAGGGCGGCGAGCGAGGCGATGCCTTCGTCGCCGCCCGGCGGGCAGCGGTTGATGGGGGCGTCGCCGGCGGCGATGGCGTCGGCATAGGGCCGGCAGCCGTCATAGCCGCACTTGGTGCACTGCGTCTGGGGCAGCAGGGCGTCGACGCGGTCGGCGAGTGAACGACAGGACATGGCGAACAGTGAAAAACGTAAGGCGCCGCGCGGGCGCGAAACCGGGCGTGGCCGCGCGGGCGGGAAAACAAACGGGGCCGCTCGGGCCCCGTGGACTACGGTTCGGAAAGGACGGATCGCCCTAGGCCGACTGGCGGATGAATTCCGCGATTTTAGGACAGATCATTTCGCGCCAGCGGCGGCCCGAGAAAATCCCGTAGTGGCCGCAGTTGGGCGCGGTGTAATGCATCTTGCGGTCGGCCGGGATGTTCTTGCACAGCTTGATGGCCGCGCGCGTCTGGCCCTGGCCGGAAATATCGTCCAGCTCGCCCTCGATGGTGAACAGCGCCACCTTCTTGATGTCGGCCGGACGCACCAGCTGGCCGTCGACTTCCCAGGTGCCGCCGGGCAGCGCGAATTCCTGGAACACCATGCGGATCGTGTCCAGGTAGAACTCGGCCGGCATGTCCAGCACGGCGTTGTATTCGTCGTAGAAGCGGCGATGGGCCTCGGCGTCGCTGTCGTCGCCGCGCAGCAGGTCCAGGTAGAAGTCGTAGTGCGACTTCATGTGGCGATCGGGGTTCATGGCCATGAAGCCGGCGTGCTGCAGGAAGCCCGGGTAGACCTTGCGGCCCGACCCCGGATAGCGCGGCGGCACCGGATGGATGACCTGGTTCTCGAACCACGAATAGGGCTTGGTGGTGGCCAGGCGGTTCACCTGCGTGGGCGACTGGCGCGGATCGATCGGGCCGCCCATCATGACCATGCTGCGCGGCTGGCGGGGATCGTTGGCCGAGGCCATCAGCGACACGGCGGCCAGCACCGGCACGGTGGGCTGGCAGACCGAGATCACGTGCACGTCCGGCCCCAGGTGGCGGATGAAGTCCTGCACGTAGCGCACGTAGTCGTTCAGGTGGAACGGGCCGGCCGACAGCGGCACCATGCGGGCGTCGATCCAGTCCGTGACGTAGACGTCGTGGCCCGGCAGCAGGGCGCGCACGGTGTCGCGCAGCAGGGTGGCGTGGTGGCCCGACAGCGGCGCCACCAGCAGGACCTTGGGATCGTCCTGCGGCGCTTGGCGCACGTCGCGGTGGAAGTGCACCAGGCGGCAGAAGGGCTTGTCCAGCACGACCGATTCGGTGACCCGGACCGACTTGCCGTTGATGTCCGTGGCGGGCAGGTTCCAGGCGGGTTTCTGGTATTCCTTGCCGATGCGCGTCATCAGCTCGTATCCCGCGGCCATCTGGCGCGAGATCGGGGTGTAGGCGAGGGGGCTATAGGGGCTGGAGAACAGCTGGGAACCGGCATCCGTGAAAGCAGCGAACGGAGTCAGGAAGGCGCGCTGCATTTCGTGCAATTGGTACAGCATTTGGGGAAGTCCTTCTGGGTCGTGCGTGTGCCCCGATTATTGCGCCGGGGAGTAACGGTATTTCCAATTTGTCTGACGAAAGCGCCCGAAAACCGGATTTTGTGTTGCGAAAATGCGACCCGTCATCCCTTGCGCACCAGTTTAGGGCGGAATCAAGGGGTGCCGGCGGCATAAAAAGGGGGATTTCCGCCCTAGGCCGGACGGGCCAGGGGCCGATCCGGACGGGGCTGGGACTCACCAGTAGTTTTCCACCGCCAGGTTGCCGGGGATGCCGCGGCGGCCCGGCTTGAAGCCGCGTTCGCCCAGCAACTTGCGGGCATCGGCCAGCATGTCCGGATTGCCGCAGAGCATGATCTTGGCTTGCTCCGGGTCCAGCGGCAGGCCCGCCAGGCGTTCCAGTCCGCCGTCGGCGAGCAAGGTGGTCAGGCGCGCCTGCGGCATGCCGGGCAAGGCCTCGCGGGTGGCGATCGGCAGGTACGTCAGCTTGTCGGGGTCGGCCGCGAACAGGTCGGCCAGGGACGGATCATTGCGCCAGCCCTCGATTTCCTCGCGGTAGGCCAGCTCCGCCGCGGTGCGCACGCCGTGCACCAGCACGATGCGGCGATAGGCGCGCCAGACGGCCGGATCGCGCAGGATCGACAGGTAGGCCGACAGGCCGGTGCCGGAGGCCAGCAGCCAGAGGTCGCCGCCGGGCGCGAAGCGTTCCAGCGTCAGGAAGCCGTAGGGGGCCTTTTCGACGTAGAGCGCATCACCGGGCTGCAGCCGCGCCATGCGCGGGCTGAACAGGCCCTCGGGGACCACGATGGAATAGAACTCCAGCCAGGGCTGGTGCGGCGCCGAGACCATCGAGTAGGCGCGCCACAGCGTGGGCGGGCCAGCGGGATCCTCGGCGCCAGGCAGACCGACCCGGGCGAACTGGCCCGGCTGGAAGGCATACGCGTCGTCGCGCGTGACGCGCACCGAGAACAGCTTGTCGGGCACCCAGGTATGGACGTGGGTAACGGTCTGGCGCGTGTATTTGGAATCGTCGGTCATCGGGGCATCGCGCGTCGCGAGGCCGGGGCGGCCCCGCGCACGCGGATTATTTTTCCAGGTATTGCAGCTTGTCCTGCTTGCCGTTCCAGTCGTCGGCGTCGGGCAGCGGCTTCTTGGCGCGGCTGATGCTGGCGAACTCGGGCGAGAGCTCGGCGTTCAGGGCGATGAAGTTGAGCTGGTCCTGCGGCACGTCTTCCTCGGCGTAAATGGCGTTGGCCGGGCATTCGGGGATGCACACGGCGCAGTCGATGCACTCGTCGGGGTCGATCACCAGGAAGTTCGGACCCTCACGAAAACAGTCCACCGGGCATACGTCGACGCAATCGGTGTACTTGCACTTGATACAGTTTTCGGTGACTACGTGGGTCATTCTCAGGAACTCCGGGCAGGCGGCATGTGTGTCTTGTTGCGCCAATTTTACCCAATGCGGCGCCGATCCGCCGCCAATACCCTGTTGACATCGTGGCGCATCGGGGGTTTGGGCAGCCCCGCTATGCTATGGTGTCGCGAAACGATACGCGTAATCATGATAATCACCTCGCTGCTCGACACCGACCTGTACAAATTCAGCATGATGCAGGTGGTGCTGCATCAGTTCCCCGCCGCCCAGGTCGAATACCGTTACAAGTGCCGTACGCGGGGCATCGATCTGCGCCCGTACCTGGATGAGATCCGCGAAGAAGTGCACCAGCTGTGCCAGCTGCGCTTCACCGAGGACGAACTTAAATATCTGGGCGGCTTGCGTTTCATCAAAAGCGACTTCGTCGATTTCCTCGAACTGTTCCACCTGCCCGAGCGCTGCATCAGCATCGAAGAGGGCGAGGGACCGGGCGAGATCAGCATCGAGGTCAAGGGCCCCTGGCTGCACACCATCCTGTTCGAGATCCCGGTGCTGGCCATCGTCAACGAGGTCTACTTCCGCAACACGCGCAAGAACCCGGACTGGGCCGAGGGCCGCAAGCGCCTGCAATCGAAGATGCACCTGGTGCTGGACGATCCGGCGCTGGCCGATTTCCGCGTGGCCGAATACGGCACCCGCCGCCGCTTCTCCAAGGTCTGGCACGAAGAGATCGTCTCGACCATGAAGGCCCAGATGGGGCCGCACTTCGCCGGCACCAGCAACGTGCTGCTGGCCAAGCAGCACGAGGTGCTGCCGCTGGGCACCATGGGCCACGAATACCTGCAGGCCTGCCAGGCGCTGGGCCCGCGGCTGCGCGATTCGCAGGTGTTCGCGCTGGAAGTGTGGGCCAAGGAATACCGCGGCGACCTGGGCATCGCGCTGTCGGACGTCTATGGCATGGACGCCTTCCTGCGCGACTTCGACATGTATTTCTGCAAGCTGTTCGACGGCGCGCGGCACGACTCGGGCGATCCCTTCATCTGGGGCGAGCGGCTGCTCGAGCACTACCGCAAGAACCGCGTCGACCCGCGCGCCAAGACGCTGGTGTTCTCCGATTCGCTGACCTTCCCGCGCGCCATCGAGCTGGCGCGCCAGTTCGCCGGGCGCTGCAAGGTCTCGTTCGGCATCGGCACCAACCTGACCAACGACCTGGGCCACGAACCGCTGCAGATCGTCATGAAGATGGTCCGCTGCAACGGCCAGCCGGTGGCCAAGGTGTCCGACGCGCCCGAGAAGACCATGTGCGACGATCCGGCCTACCTGGCCTATCTGCGCCAGGTGTTCCAGCTGCCGCCCGCCTAGCGGGCCCGGCCCCGGGCAGGGTAAAGTTCGCCATTCTTAGTTCGCCATTCTTCGCATCGTTCAACCCGCAACTCGTCATTAGGGGAATATTCATGAGCAGCATCAAGCGCTTCCACGTCGCCAAGCGCCTGTCGGACATGGCCGTCTACAACGGCGTCGCGTACCTGGCGGGCCAGGTGCCGGACGATTCCACGCTGGACATCACCGGCCAGACCGAGCAAGTGCTCGCCACCATCGACCGCCTGCTGGCCGAAGCCGGCACCGACAAGACCAAGATCCTGATGGCCCAGATCTACGTGGCCAACATGAAGGAATTCGACGGCATGAACAAGGCCTGGGACGCCTGGGTCGCCGACGGCAACTCGCCCCCGCGCGCCACCGTCGAAGCCCGCCTGGCCAACCCCGACTTCAAGGTCGAGATCGTCGTCACCGCCGCCGTCGCCTGATCGGCGCGTCCGCACGATGAAAAAAGCCCTCTCGGTCGGAGGGCTTTTTTGTTTCCGGGCATCCCTTGCGTGGCGCTGCGGCGCCGTGAGCGCGGGGAAGGATTGCCGGTCCTGGGGGGCTCTGCGAGGCCCGCGCTGACCGGCTGCAGGCGGCACGCCCGCGTCAAGCCGCCGTCAGCAGCAGGCCCGCCAGCAGGCCGCCGGCCTCCTCGCAGCGCGCCAGCTCGGACGGGGCCACGGTCTTGGGGGCGGCGATCTGTTGCGGCGTCTGCGCGCCCAGGTTGACGATCAGGGCCGGGGCCACGGCGCGCAGGCGCCAGCCGGTGCAGATGCGCTCCACCTGGCGCGCCGCGCCGGCGCCGTCGCTGCCGGCGCTGACCAGGCAGGCGTAGGGGCGGCCGGGGATGCGGTCGAGCGCGCCGTAATAGCAGCGGTCGAAGAACTCCTTCATTTCGCCGCTCAGGCTGGCCAGATTCTCCGGCGCGCAGAACAGGAAGCCATCGCTGGCCAGCACCTCGTCCACGCTGGCGTGCGCGGCGCGGCGCAGCGTCACCACCAAGTCGTCCGGCTGTTCCAGCAGCGCCGCCGCCGCGGCCGCGCCCCGGGCGGCGGCCTCGGCCATCTGGCGGGCCGCGCCGGTGCGGGAATGCCACACGATCAGCAGCCGTTTCATGCGTAGCGCGCCAGGGGATCCTGACGGTAATAGGCGCGCAGCAGGCCGAACCATTCCGGCAGGGCCTCGGCCATCGGGTAGGGATCGACGAAGAAGTGCTCGGAGCTGACGGCGAAGAACTCGGCCTCGTCGGTGGCGGCGTAAGGGTCGAGCGGCAGGCGGCCGTACCAGGCGTCGGCCTCGGCGCTTTCGGGATCGACGTCATGCGGAATGGCGGCTTCGACCGCGTCCACCGCGGCGATGAAGCGGTCCAGGTTGTCGTCCAGGATGCGGCGCCACTCGCGCGGCTTGAGGTCGCCGTGGGCCGCCAGCGACGGCATGCCGTCGGCCAGGCCGGATTGCAGGTCGAGCTTGTGCGCGAACTCGTGGATGACCACGTTGAAGCCGCCTTCGGACAGCTGCGTGTCCTCCCAGGACAGCACCAGCGGGCCGCCTTCCCAGGCCTCGCCGGCGGCGTCTTCCAGGTATTCATGCATCACGCCGTCCTCGTCCATCTGCTTGCGCGGGATGCGAAAGCCCGCGGGGTACACGATGATCTCGTCCCAGCCCTCGTACAGCGTGGGCGTCAGGTTCAGGATCGGCAGGCTGGCCTGGGCGGCGATCGACAGCCGCATGAAGTCGGTGACCTCCAGGCCGCGGGCGCCGTTGATGGTCTTGCTGGCCAGCAGCCAGGCCGAGCGCGCCAGCAACTGCGCGGTTTCGTCGGCGTCCAGCGCCGCCAGGAAGGGGTGGGCGTCCAGCACCTGCCGCCAGAGTTCAGGCGCGATCCGGGCCTGCATCTGCGCCACCTCGGCGGCGCGCACACCCCGGCCCTTGAGCCAGCGCAACATAAGCTTGGGTTCCTTGTATATGTGCCTGGCGTTCACCAGGGTTTTCAGCGTTGATTCCTAGTGTAGAGTGTCGGAATCCTCGATTACCGTAACCGCAATACTCCCGCGATGTCCGCCCCGCCCGTTCCTGATGCGCCTTCGCCTTTCGACGCTTCCTGGCGACAGGAGGCGGGGGCGGGGCTCGACGCCGACGGCCTTGCGCTTATCGACCAGGCGGTGGCCTGGTCGGTTCCCCGCTTCGAGGGCCAGCAGGCCCTGACGGGCGAACCGCTGGCCTCGCACGGCGCCGGCGTGGCGCGGATCCTGGCGGGCCTGCATACCGATGCGGCCACGCGCGCCGCGGCCCTGCTGGCCGCCTTGCCGACCGACCTGACCGTGCCGGCGCCCGCGCTGCGCAACGACCCGGTCGCCACGGCCTTCGGCGCCGAGGTCGCGCGCCTGGTGCAGGGCACCCGGGCCCTGCTGCGGCTGGGCGTGGTGGCGCGGCAGGCCAGTGACGCGGTGGCGGAAACTGGCTCGCAGAAGGAAATGCAGCGCAAGATGCTGCTGGCCATGGCGGCCGACCTGCGCATCGTGCTGATGCGCCTGGCCTCGCGCCTGCGGACCCTGCGCTGGCACGCCGAAAGCAAGACCCCCTGTTCGACCGACTTCGCCCGCGAGACCCTCGACCTGTACGCGCCGCTGGCCAACCGCCTGGGCATCTGGCAGATCAAGTGGGAAATGGAAGACCTGGCGTTCCGCTTCCTGGAGCCCGACCGCTACAAGCAGATCGCCCGCCTGCTCGAGGAAAAGCGGGTCGAGCGCGAAGCCTTCATCGCCGGCGCCATCGAGCGCCTGCAGACGGCGCTGGCCAAGCATGGCATCGAGGCCGAGGTCAGCGGCCGGCCCAAGCACATCTACAGCATCTGGAACAAGATGCGCGTCAAGCGCCTCGACTTCGCGCAGATGTACGACCTGCGCGCGTTGCGCATCATCGTCGACGACGTGCGCGCCTGCTACACGGCGCTGGGCATGGTCCACGAGATGTGGACGCCGCTGTCCGACGAGTTCGACGATTACATCTCGCGGCCCAAGCCCAACGGCTACCGTTCGCTGCATACCGTGGTGGCCGACGATGACGGCCGCCCGTTCGAGGTGCAGATCCGCACCCGCGAGATGCACCAGTTCGCCGAATACGGCATGGCCGCGCACTGGCGCTACAAGGAGGCCGGCGCCAAGGGCGGGCAGGTGGCCGCCTCCAGCGAATACGACCGGCAGCTGGCCTGGATGCGCCAGCTGCTGGCCTGGAACAGCGACGTCGAGGCGGGCGATGAGCCCGCCGCCGACAAGCCGGACGCGGCCAAGCCCGCCGCCAAATCCGGCCCAGGCAAGAGCCGCCAGGCCGCCGTCACGCCCGCGCCGACGGACGAACGCATCTACGTGCTGACGCCGCAGGCCCGCGTGATCGAACTGCCAGCCGGCGCCACGCCGGTCGACTTCGCCTATCACCTGCACACCGATCTGGGCCATCGTTGCCGCGGCGCGCGCGTCGACGGCCAGATGGTGCCGTTGCAGACGCGCCTGGCCACCGGCCAGACGGTCGAGATCATCTCGGCCAAGTCGGGCGGGCCGTCGCGCGACTGGCTCAACCCGCAATTGGGTTTCCTGGCCAGCCCGCGGGCCCGCGCCAAGGTGCGCATGTGGTTCAACGCCATCGAACTGCAGCAGCGCATCACGCAAGGCCAGGCGCTGGTCGAAAAGGAATTGCAGCGGCTCGGCAAGACCGCCGTCAATCTCGAACAGCTGGCGCAGAACCTCGGGTTCGCCCGCGCCGACGACCTGTATGTGGCCGCGGCCAAGGAAGAATTCAGCCTGCGGCAGATCGATGCCGTGTTCCAGCAGCCCGGGCCGGCCGTCGAGCCGCAGCCGGCGGCCTTGCGCCACGCCAGCGCCGGCAGCGCCGAGAAAAGCGGCAAGAGCGGGGTGCTGGTGGTGGGGGTGGGCTCGCTGCTGACGCAGCTGGCGCGCTGCTGCCGTCCGGCGCCGCCCGATGCCATCGCCGGCTTCGTCACGCGCGGGCGCGGCGTGTCGATCCACCGCAGCGACTGCCACAGCTATCTGGCGCTGGCCGCGCGCGAGCCCGAACGGGTGATCGAGGTGGCCTGGGGCGAGACCCCGGCCGACACGTTCTACCCGGTCGACATCAGCGTGCGCGCGCACGACCGCTCCGGCCTGCTGCGCGACCTGTCCGAAGTATTCGCGCGCCTGCGCCTGAACGTGGTGGGCGTGAACACGCAGAGCCGGCAGTCGCTGGCCCACATGGTGTTCACGGTGGAAGTGCGCGGCGGCGAGTCGCTGGCGCGCGCGCTGGATGCGCTGGCCGAGGTGCCGGGCGTGTCGTCGGCGGCGCGCCGCTAGCCGGGGCGGGCCAGAACCGCGCAAGCGGCTGCCCGGGCCATCGCGGCCCGGGGTCATGCCGGCGGATCTCAGTGATCCAGGTTCTCGTGGGCGCGTTCACGCATGAAGAACGACGCCACCAGGCCCAGCGCCACGCCGAACATCACGTAGTAGGCCGGCGCCATCGGCGAACCCGTGGTCTTGATCAGCCAGGTCACGATGAACTGGGCGAAACCGCCGAAGATCATCACCGCCACGTTATAGGCCAGCGACAGGCCCACCGAGCGCACCCGCGCCGGGAACAGCTCCGCCATGACGGTGCTGAAAACGCCGAAGAAGGCCGACACGAACAAGCACACCACGATCTGCACGGTCAGCAGGCGGCCGATCGACGGCGCGTCCGACAGCCAGTGATACAGCGGGTACAGCACCAGCAGATAGCCGATCAGCGAGCCGATCACGAGCGGGCGGCGGCCGATGCGGTCGGACCAGGCGCCCATGAACGGCGTCAGCAGCACCATCAGCGCGGCGCCCGCCATCTGCACCAGGAAGGTCTGGTTCAGCGGCAGCTTCAGGATCTGGGTCGAGTAGGTCACCAGGTAGGTGAAGGTGATATAGATCGACACCGTCGCCGTCACCACCAGGCCCACGCCGATCAAGGTCTCACGCGTGTGGGCGCGCACCATCTCGCCCAGACTCAGGCGCTGCACCTCGCCGCGCGCGGCGGCCTGGCGCTCGTCTTCCTTCATCTGCTTGAAGGCGTCGGTTTCGTCGATGTTGCGGCGGATATAGATGGCGATCGGCACAATCACCAGGCCGAAGGCGAACGGCAGGCGCCAGGCCCAGGCCGCGATCTGCTCTTGCGTGAAGAACTCGGTGATCAGCGTGCCGCAGGCCGCGCCCAGCAGCAGCGCCAGCATCTGCCCGGCCATCTGCCACGATCCGTAGAAGCCGCGCCTGCCGTTGGGCGCCATCTCGATCAGCAGGGCGGTCGAGGTGCCGAATTCGCCGCCGGCCGAGAAGCCCTGCAGCAGCCGCGCGATGAGGATGAAGATCGGGGCCAGGATGCCGGCCGCGTGATACGTCGGCGCCACGGTGATCAGGGCGATGGACACCGCCATCAGCGAGGTCACCATCACCATCGCGGCCTTGCGGCCCTTCTTGTCGCCGTACAGGCCCAGGATGATGCCGCCCACGGGGCGCATGAAGAATCCGACGCCGAAGATCGCCGTGGTCATCAGGATGGCGTTCAGTTCGCTGCCGGGAACGCTGGGATCGGTGGGGAAGAACAATTTCGAGATGATCGGCGTCATGAACGCGAACACCAGGAAGTCATACCATTCGAGGGCATTGCCGATGACTGCCGCCACGATGTTGCGCGTGGGAACTGCTTTGTGCTGCACGGATTCTCCTTGGGGGTTTAGGGCTGGAATGGCGTCATTCTAGGCCTGTGTCCGCCGCGTGCCAGCCCGCGGCCGCGCGACGCGGACGCGTCCTGGCTTTACACTCACTCTTTTCCCCGAGAGAGTTGCTACATGAACGCGCGCACCTGGCTGGAGACGCTGGTCGGTTTCGACACCACCAGCCGAAATTCCAATCTTGCCCTCATCGAGACCGTCCGTGACTGGCTCAAGGGCCAGGGCGTCGAGGCATGGCTGGCGCACAATCCCGAGCGCACCAAGGCCAATCTCTTCGCCACCCTGCCGGCGCAGGACGGCAACCAGCAGGGCGGCATCGTCCTGTCGGGCCACACCGACGTGGTGCCGGTCGACGGCCAGGACTGGAGCACCGATCCGTTCAAGCTGGTCGAAAAAGACGGCCTGCTGTACGGCCGCGGCAGTTGCGACATGAAGGGTTTCATTGCCGGTTCGCTGGCGCTGGTGCCGGAATTCCTGGCCATGCCGCGCAAGAAGCCGATCCACCTGGCGTTCTCCTACGACGAGGAAGTCGGCTGCGCCGGCGCTCCTTACATGCTGGCCGACCTGCTCGAACGCGGCATCCGCCCCGAGGGCTGCGTGGTGGGCGAACCCACCGGCATGCAGGTGGTGGTGGCGCACAAGGGCATCAACCTGTTCCGCTGCAAGGTGCACGGCAAGGCGGCCCACTCGTCGCTGACCCCGCGCGGCTGCAACGCCATCGAATACGCCGCCCGCCTGATCTGCCGCATTCGCGACCTGGCCGACAGCTTCAAGGCCAACGGCCCGTACGACCAGTTCTACGACGTGCCGTTCTCGACCATGACGACCAACCAGATCCGGGGCGGCATCGCGGTCAACACCATCCCCGAGCTGTGCGAATTCACCTATGAATTCCGCAATCTGCCGGGCATGCAACCCGACCAGATCCAGGCCGAAGTCGAAAAATACGTGCGTGATGAGCTCCTGCCGCGCATGAAGGCCGAATTCGACGGCGCCAGCATCGAGATCGAGACCGGCGCCGCCGCGCCCGCCCTGGAAGCCTCCGAGGAAGCCGCCATCACCCAGCTGGTGCGCGCCCTGACCGAAGACCGCGCCACCCGCAAGGTGGCCTATGGCACCGAGGCCGGCCTGTTCCAGGGCATCGGCATCCCCACCGTGGTCTGCGGCCCCGGCCACATCGAGCAGGCGCACAAGCCCGACGAATTCGTCGCGCTGGACCAGCTGGCCGCCTGCGAAACCTTCCTGCGCCGCATGGGCCAGTCGCTCTGAGGCAACTGGCCGGGGCGCCCGCCCGAGGACGCCCGGCCAGGGCGGGGTGCAACCCCCGCCGTGGCCGGCGTCAGGTAAAATGACGGGTTGCAAACCGGATTTGCGGCCGGCAGAGGTTGGCCGCGATACCGGGGGAGATGCTTGGTGAAACCTTACGATTTTCCGGATGCCCAGGGCCATTTCGGCCCTTATGGCGGTGTTTTCGTGGCGGAAACGCTGATGCACGCGCTCGACGAGCTGCGCGCCGCCTATGACCACTACCGTACCGATCCCGCCTTCCTGGAAGAGTTCAACTACGAACTCAAGCATTTCGTCGGCCGTCCCAGCCCGGTCTATCACGCCCGTCGCTGGTCGGAACTGCTGGGCGGCGCCCAGATCTGGTTCAAGCGCGAAGACCTGAACCACACCGGCGCGCACAAGGTCAACAACTGCATCGGCCAGGCCCTGCTGGCCAAGCGCATGGGCAAGCCGCGCGTCATCGCCGAGACCGGCGCCGGCCAGCACGGCGTGGCCTCGGCCACGGTGGCCGCCCGCTACGGCATGGAATGCGTG
Organism: Achromobacter sp. ISS7; assembly: GCF_056523125.1. Lineage (NCBI taxonomy): Bacteria > Pseudomonadati > Pseudomonadota > Betaproteobacteria > Burkholderiales > Alcaligenaceae > Achromobacter > Achromobacter sp. ISS7. The sequence continues at coordinate 114,304 of NZ_JAWRZD010000001.1, forward strand.
GTCTACATGGGCAGCGAAGACGTCCGCCGCCAGGCCTCCAACGTCTACCGCATGAAGCTGCTGGGCGCCACGGTGGTGCCGGTCACGTCCGGCTCGCGCACCCTGAAGGACGCGCTCAACGAAGCCATGCGCGACTGGGTCACCAACATCGAGAACACCTTCTACATCATCGGCACGGTGGCGGGTCCCGACCCCTATCCGCGCATGGTGCGTGATTTCCAGACCGTCATCGGCAATGAATGCCTGACGCAGATGCCCGAGGCCATCGGCCGCCAGCCCGACTACGTCGTGGCCGCGGTCGGCGGCGGTTCCAACGCCATGGGCATCTTCCATCCCTACATTCCGTACGAGAACGTGCGCCTGATCGGCGTCGAAGCCGCCGGCGAGGGCATGGACAGCGGCAAGCACGCCGCGTCGCTGGCCGCCGGCCAGGTCGGCGTGCTGCACGGCAACCGCACCTACGTCATGCAGGACGCCGACGGCCAGGTCCAGGAAACCCACTCGGTCTCGGCCGGGCTGGACTATCCCGGCGTCGGCCCCGAGCATGCCTGGCTCAAGGACTCCGGCCGCGCCGAGTATGTCGGCATCACCGACGATGAAGCCCTCAAGGCGTTCCACGACTGCTGCCGCATCGAAGGCATCATGCCGGCGCTGGAATCCTCCCACGCCATCGCCCAGGCCGTGAAGATGGCCGCCACGCTGCCGCGCGACGCGGTCATCCTGGTCAATCTGTCGGGCCGTGGCGACAAGGACATGCATACCGTCGCCGAACGCGCCGGTATCGAACTCTGATATGACGACATCCCGCTCCGATCGCATCGCCGCCGCCTTTGCGCGCACCGCCGAATCCGGCCGCGCCGCGGCGCTGATCCCCTACATCGCGGCCGGCGATCCTTCGCCCGCCGCCACCGTGCCCCTGATGCACGCGCTGGTCGAAGCCGGCGCCGACGTCCTGGAACTGGGCGTGCCGTTCTCCGATCCCATGGCCGACGGCCCGGTGATCCAGCGCGCCGCCGACCGTGCCATCGCCCAGGGCGTGGGCCTGAGCCGCGTGCTTGAACTGGTCACCGAATTCCGCCAGCGCGACACGGCCACGCCCGTGGTGCTGATGGGCTATGCCAACCCGATCGAGCGCATGGGCCAGGCTGAATTCGCCCGCCGCGCCGAAGCCGCCGGCGTCGATGGCGTCCTGGTGGTCGACTATCCGCCCGAAGAGGTCGTCGAGTTCGCCGAGACCCTCGGCCGCCACGGCATCGCCCCGATCTTCCTCTTGGCGCCGACCTCCACCGAGGACCGCATCCAGGCCGTGGCCAAGGTGGCCCGCGGCTACGTCTACTATGTGTCGCTCAAGGGCGTGACGGGCGCCGGCTCGCTCAACACCGACGATGTGGCGGAACGCGTGGCCGTGATCCGCCGCCACGTGCGCGACATTCCGGTTGGCGTGGGCTTCGGCATCCGCGACGCCGACAGCGCGCAGCGCGTGGCCGCCGTGGCCGACGCGGTCGTCATCGGCAGCAAACTGATTGAAACCATGGAGCAGGCGGTGGCGAACGCCCCCGCCGCCCAGCAAACCGACGCCGCAGTCGCCGCCGCCAGCGGCTGGCTGCACACCATCCGGCAGGCGCTGGACCAAGTAAAACGACAAAGCGCGTCGGCCTGAGCGGCCTGGCGCGACCTCCTTACGGGATGAACAAACAATGAGCTGGATCGAAAAACTCCTGCCGCCTCGCATCAACAAGACCAGCGACAGCGGCGCCCGCCGCGTGCCTGAAGGCCTGTGGGTGAAATGCCCGTCGTGCGAAACGGTGCTGTACAGCGAAGATCTCGCGGCCAACCTGCACGTTTGCCCCAAGTGCGACCACCATATGCGCATCGGCGCCCGCGCCCGCATCGAGTCGCTGCTCGACCTCGAAGGCCGGGTCGAGATCGGCCAGTCGACGCGGTCGGTGGATACGCTGAAGTTCAAGGACACCCGCAAGTACCCCGAGCGCCTGGCCGAAGCCGTCAAGCAGACGGGCGAGACCGACGCGCTGGTGGTGGTCAGCGGTTCCATCCGCGGCGTGCCTGCCACGCTGGCCTGCTTCGAATTCGAGTTCATGGGCGGTTCCATGGGCTCGGTGGTCGGCGAGCGCTTCGCGCGCGGCGCCCAGGCCGCCCTCGAGAACAAGACGCCCTTCATCTGCGTGGCCGCCTCGGGTGGCGCGCGCATGCAGGAAAGCCTGCTGTCGCTGATGCAGATGGCCAAGACCAACGCCATGCTGACGCGCCTGTCGGCGGCCGGCCTGCCGTTCATCAGCGTGCTGACCGATCCCACCATGGGCGGCGTGTCCGCCAGCTTCGCCTTCATGGGCGACGTGGTCATCGCCGAGCCGAAGGCCCTGATCGGCTTCGCCGGTCCGCGCGTGATCGAACAGACCGTGCGCGAGAAGCTGCCCGAAGGCTTCCAGCGCGCCGAGTTCCTGCTGCAGAAGGGCGCCATCGACATGGTCGTGGATCGCCGCCAGCTGCGCGAGGAAATCGCCCGCCTGCTGGCGCTGCTGACCAACCAGCCGGCCGATGTCGTCACCGCCGCCTGATCGCCATCCACATGCTGGCCCGCGCCTTCCGGGGCGGGCTCGCGAAGACGCCGCCGCGCCGTTGGGCCGGCGGCGTTTTCACAGGCGCGGCGGCCAAAGGGTGACCACACCATTTCGTCTGTCGTGCGGAACAGTGTTTTCCATCGATTGTGTTGCCTTATTGCGACATATTGCGAGCCTTCTGGCCCGGTTTTTGCTATGTTCTGTAGTACTGGATGTCACTCGTGATTTTTGCCGGGTGTTCGTCCCAACAAAATACGGAGTTGCTCCCAATGCAGTCGACTAAGAAGAAAATGCTCGTCCGCCTTGTCGGTCTGGCCCTGGCCTGTGGCGCTACCATCGCTAGCGCGCAATCCTCCCAAGGCACCCAGGGCGGCGTGAGCCTGCACTACGGTATCGGTGACCACTATCAGCGCCTGACGCTGAACTACGAAACCCCGTCGATCTGGACGTACCAGTTCGGTGGCAACTGGGGCCGCCTCGACCTGACGCCCGAATTCGGCGCGTCGTACTGGTGGGCCGACGGCGATCGTTCGCCGAGCAGCGTCTGGCAATTGAACGCCATCCCGATGTTCCGCTGGTGGACTGGCGAGCGCTTCTACCTCGAAGCCGGTATCGGCGCCACCGTGTTCTCGCGCACCCGCTTCGCCGACGAGAACATCAGCACCGCCTTCCAGTTCGGCGACCACGTCGGCCTGGGCTTCCTGCTGACGCCGAACAACCGCATCGGCGTACGCTACTCGCACTTCTCCAACGCCAGCATCAAGCGCCCGAACCCGGGCCTGGACATGGTGCAGCTGACCTACACGTACCAGTTCTGATCGCTGCGCGATCCGGCCTGATGAAAGAACCCTCGGCGACGAGGGTTTTTTTTCGTCCCTGGAAAGCCGTTCGCGACGCCGCGGGCGGGAATAAAAAAAGCCCCCATCGAGCGATGGGGGCTTTTTGTCCGCGCGGGCGGCTTAGTGGCGGGTTTCGACCTGAACCAGGGGTTCGTTCGAGACTTGGGCCACCGGCTTGCGCTCGCGGCCCAGACGCACCGGCGTGTGTGCGGCGGCGATGCGCAGCTGCGTTTGCGCGTGGCGCTCGGGGTCGGTTTCAACCCACTGCAGGCCGGCGGCGTTGACCACCTCGTGCAGGGCCTGGGCCTTGGCCGAGGGGGCCGTTGCCGGCACCACGATGGGCTGGGCGCTGGCCGGGGTGGCGGCCACGGGCGCGGCCACCGGAGCCGGAGCGGGCGCCGGCGCGGCAACCGGTTCGGCCGGCGTGGCCGGGGCGGCCGTCACGACGGGTTCGACGACCGGTTCGGCCGCGGCGGCTTCCACCGGCGCCGTGACGGGCGCGGCGGGCTCGGAGACCTGGCTGGCGGGCTCGACGGCCACCGGCGCGGTCACTTCGGGCGCGAAGGCTTGCACGGGCTGCGGTTCAACCACGGGCTCGGCCACCGGAGCGGGGGCTTGCTCGGCTTGAACCGGCGCGGCCTGCACCGGGGCGGCTTCGACCGGCTGGGCCGGGGCTTGCGCCTCGACCGGTGCCGTCTCGGCTTGCGGCGTCACCGGAGCGGCGGCCACCGGCGCGGGCGCGGCGGTCTCGTCCGAGGCCGGTTCGCCGGCGTCGTCGTCGATGCCATCTTCCTGCAGCTCGTCGCTGCCAGCCAGGCCGGCTTCGTCCGGGCTGCGGCGGCCACGACGGCTGCGGCGGCGGCGGCGCTTGCGCTCCGGATCGGCGCCGGCTTCGGCGCCTTCCGCGGCGGGCACGCCATCGGCGGTCTGTTCGGCGGCATCGGCCTGCTCGGCCGTGGCGTCGGCGGCGGGAAGCTTGGCTTCAGGCAGCGCCGTGGCGACCGTCTGGGCCAGTGCGGCCACCATGCTTTCCTGATCGCTCATCGGCGCGTCGGCCTGGCCTTCCTCGCGGCGGTTGCGGCCACGGCCGCGACGGCGATTGCGGCCGGCGCCGGCGTCATCGCCACCGGCTTCCGGAGCGATGTCGGGACGGTTCGAGGCCTGCGCGGCCTGGACGGCCTGATCGCGGTCGCCACGCTCGTTGCGGTTGTGACGCTCGCCGCGTTCCTGGCGTTCTCCGCGTTCGCCTTCGGGGCGGCGGTTGCCACGGATGTGCGGACGGCCGCCTTCGCTGCCCTCGGCGCCTTCGGCGCGGGACTCACCGCGACGATTGCGGTTGCGGTCGGAACCGTGGCGTTCGCCGCGGCGTTCCTGGCCGTCGTGGCCGCCGCGGCCCTTGCCGCGTGCCGGCGACGCGGCGCGCTTGGCGCCAGCCTCTTCCTGGGCGGCGGGCGCGGCCTTGGCGGGCTCGGCGTTGCCGGTCAGCCAGCCGAACAGGCGCTTGAGCAGGCCGGGGCCGCCCGACTGCGCCGGCGCGGCCGCGGGAGCGGGCGCCGGGGCAGGGGTCGACACGGGAGCCGGCTGCGAGGGCGTGATGCCCTTGACCAGCGCTTCCGGACGGGCCTTGATCTCGTTTTCGCGCGGCTGCCACGGAGCGTCCGTGGCGGGCGCCTCGACCAGCTCGAAGCTGGTCTTCACTTCTTCCAGGCGCGGATCGTCGTGGCGCAGGCGCTCGATGTGGTGGTGCGGCGTTTCCAGGTGCTTGTTGGGGATCAGCACCAGGTTGACCTTCAGGCGGGCTTCCATCTTGGTGATGTCGGCGCGCTTTTCGTTCAGCAGGTAGGTCGCCACGTCGACCGGCACCTGGGCGTGGACCGCCGCGGTGTTTTCCTTCATGGCTTCTTCCTGCAGCAGGCGCAGGACGTGCAGGGCGCTGGATTCGGCGTCGCGGATCACGCCGGTGCCGTTGCAGCGCGGGCAGGTGATGTGCGAGCCTTCGTTCAGGGCCGGACGCAGGCGCTGGCGCGACAGTTCCATCAGGCCGAAGCGCGAGATCTTGCCCATCTGGACGCGGGCGCGGTCGAAATGGAGGGCATCACGCAGGCGCTGTTCGACGGCGCGCTGGTTCTTGCTGTCTTCCATGTCGATGAAGTCGATGACGATCAGGCCGCCCAGGTCGCGCAAGCGCAGCTGGCGGGCCACTTCGTCGGCGGCTTCCGAGTTGGTCCGCAGGGCGGTTTCCTCGATGTCGGCGCCGCGGGTCGAGCGGGCCGAGTTGACGTCCACGGACACCAGCGCTTCGGTGTGATCGATGACGATGGCGCCGCCCGAGGGCAGCGTGACCGTGCGCGAGTAGGCCGTTTCGATCTGGTGTTCGATCTGGAAGCGCGAGAACAGCGGGATGTCGTCGCGGTAGCGCTTCACGCGCTGGACGTTGTCCGGCATCACCACGCTCATGAACGCGGTGGCCTGGTCGGCGATCTCGTCAGTGTCGATCAGGATCTCGCCGATCTCGGGCGAGAAGTAATCGCGGATGGCGCGGATGACCAGGCTCGATTCCAGATAGATCAGGATGGGCGCGGAGTTGTCGCGCGCGGCGCCGTCGATGGCGGTCCAGAGCTGCAACAGGTACGACAAGTCCCATTGCAGTTCTTCGACGTTGCGGCCGATGCCGGCGGTGCGGGCGATGATGCTCATGCCCTGGGGCAGCTCGAGCTGCTCCATCGTGTCGCGCAGTTCCTGGCGGTCCTCGCCCTCGACGCGGCGCGAAACGCCACCGCCACGGGGGTTGTTGGGCATCAGGACCAGGTAGCGGCCGGCCAGCGAGATGAACGTGGTCAGGGCGGCGCCCTTGTTGCCGCGCTCTTCCTTTTCAACCTGGACGATCAGTTCCTGGCCTTCGCGCAGGGCGTCCTGGATGCGGGCGGTGCGGACGTCGACGCCTTCCTTGAAGAAGCTGCGCGCAACTTCCTTGAAGGGAAGAAAGCCGTGGCGGTCTTCGCCGTAGTTGACGAAGCAGGCTTCGAGGCCGGGTTCGATCCGGGTGATGACACCTTTGTAGATGTTGCCTTTGCGTTGTTCGCGGCCGGCAGTCTCGATGTCGAGGTCGATGAGTTTTTGCCCATCGACGATAGCGACGCGTAATTCTTCCTGGTGCGTCGCATTGAACAGCATGCGCTTCATGAGAGGGTTTCTCCGTTGTCATGACGCGCCGATATCGGCGCGTGACCTCGGGCCACTCGGGCTGCGGCTGAAGCGGGCAAGAAGATGCGGACCGTACCTGGGCGGCGCCCAGGCGTATCCGCCGCGGGTCAGGCGGGCACGTCGTGCCGTGGGGCACGGGGTTCTTTCAGCAGGAGGGTCAGCTTCACTGAATGTGGTTTGACGGAAATGTGCTGTGAACGGCAGTTGCGGCCGGATTGGTTGCCGACGCGCAGCTGGTGCTTTAAATATGCGACGATTCTTGCAGTGCTTCAAGCCGCTTGCGGCAGGCAACGGACCTGCTGGGACAGCGGGCAAAATGAATGCCACACCACTATCCGGCAGGGCGCGGTTGCGCCGGCGACCAAATGACCCAGGGGTTGAATGAGCAGGCAGTACAATGGCGGCCCACGCGCTCGACGGAGTTGCGTACTTGAGTTGCATCTCTACGCCAGCGGCTGATTCAGCCCCTTAAGGCTGTCCCGATTATATGTCGCTTTCCGCAATGCGCAAAGAAACTTCCTCCCCTATGGCCACCCCCTCCGTCCGCATGGTCGAAGTGGGCGCCGAACACGCCGGCCAGCGCCTGGATAATTACCTGATGCGCCTGTGCAAGGGCGTCCCCAAAACCCACATCTACAAGGCCATCCGTGGCGGCGAGGTCCGGGTAAACAAGGGACGCATCTCGGTCGACTATCGGGTCGCGGAAGGCGATATGGTCCGCATTCCGCCGCTGCGCCTGCCCGACCCGGGCAAGCCCAAGCCGGTGCCGGCCGCCGAATTCCCGGTGGTGTTCGAGGACGACGCGATGCTGGTGGTGGACAAGCCCGCCGGCGTGGCGGTCCACGGCGGCAGCGGGGTGTCCTTCGGCGTGATCGAGCAACTGCGCGCCGCCCGCCCCGAGGCCAAGTTCCTGGAGCTGGTGCACCGGCTCGACCGCGAGACCTCCGGCCTGCTGATGGTCGCCAAGAAACGCAGCGCGTTGCTGGCCCTGCACGCCATGCTGCGCGAGGGGCGCAGCGACAAGCACTATTACGCGCTGGTCGAGGGCGATTGGGTCAACGATCGCCAGCACATCAAGCTGTCGCTGTCCAAGTGGACCACCCAGTCCGGCGAGCGCCGCGTCAAGGTCGATCCCGACGGCCAGACCGCCCACACCATCATCACGCTCAAGCAGCGCTTCGGCCGCTATAGCCTGGTGGACGCCGAACTGCGCACCGGACGCACCCACCAGATCCGCGTGCACCTGGCGGCCAGCGGCTTTCCCATCGTGGGCGACGACAAGTACGGCCACGACGAGGTCCGCGCCGAGTTCTCGCGCATGGGCTTTGGCCGCATGTTCCTGCATGCGCATCAATTGACCCTGAATCATCCGCTGACGGGCGAGCCGATGACGCTGACGGCCGAATTGCCGCCCGCTTGCCGGAAAATACTGAAACAACTGGAGTCGGTCTGATATGTCGTATTCGCTGGTCGTTTTTGACTGGGACGGAACCCTGATGGATTCCACGCACAGCATCGTGGCCGCCATCCAGGGCGCCTGTCGTGACCTGGAGCTGCCCGTGCCGTCGGCCTCCGACGCCAGCTGGGTGATCGGGCTGTCGCTGGAAAGCGCACTGCGCCGCGCCGTGCCGCAGCTGACCCAGGCGATGCTGCCGCGCTTTCTTGAGCGCTACCGCACCCATTACCTGCTGCGCGACCCCGAGCTGCGCCTGTTCGACGGGATCCCCGAGCTGCTGACGGCCCTGGCCGAGCGCGATGTGCGCCTGGCCGTCGCCACCGGCAAGAGCCGGGTCGGCCTGACCCGCGCCCTGGCCGCGACCGGCCTGGGCCCCATGTTCGACGCCACCCGCACCGCCGACGAGACCTTCAGCAAGCCGCATCCGGCCATGCTGCACGAACTGATGACCGAACTGGACGTCGCTCCGGCCCGCGTGGTGATGGTGGGCGACACCTCCCACGACCTGCAGATGGCCACCAACGCCGGCGTGCACGGCCTGGGCGTGACCTACGGCGCGCACACCCTGAAGGAACTCGAGGGTTGTGGCCCGCAGGCGGTGCTGGACAGCGTGCCGCTGGTGCGCGACTGGCTGCTCAGCCGGACCCTGGCGGCCGCCGCCTGACGGCCGGGGCGCTGGCCTCGCCGGGAACGCCGAGGTGGCGAGGCGGTCTATTGCTGATCGCCGCCGGCGCGGCCGGCGGAATATCATGGGGTCGCGAAACGTCTACCGTTCAGGCGTGGGCGTCGTCGCGATGCGGATCCACGCGCCGGCCCCCAGGAGATTCCCATGTTGATACGCAAGCCCGATGACATCGTTCCGTCCGACATCACGACCGAGGCCGTCTGGCGGTCGCGCCGCGACCTGATCCTGCGCGCCAGCGTGGCGGCGGCGGGGCTGGGGCTGCCGGGCTGGGCGGCACGCTCCGCCTTCGCCCAGGGCGCGGGCGCTGGCGCCCTGGCGGGCCAGTCCAACGCCGCGCTCAGCGTCATGGACAAGCAGACGTCCTTCGCTGATATCACGTCGTACAACAACTACTACGAATTCGGCGTCGACAAGGGCGAGCCCGCGTCCAACGCCGGCAAACTGCAGACCCGCCCCTGGACGGTCAGCGTCGAGGGCGAAGTCGGCAAGCCGCGCACCTTCGATATCGACGAGCTGCTCAAGCTGGCGCCCATGGAAGAGCGCGTCTACCGGCTGCGCTGCGTCGAGGGCTGGTCCATGGTCATCCCGTGGGTCGGCTATTCGCTGTCGGCGCTGCTCAAGCAGGTCGAGCCCACCGGCAATGCCAAGTACGTGGAATTCGTCACCGCCGTGCAGCGCGAGAACATGCCGGGCGTGCGCGCCGCCATCCTCGACTGGCCCTATGTCGAGGGCCTGCGCATCGACGAAGCCATGCACCCGCTGGCCATGCTGGTGTTCGGCGTCTACGGCAAGGTGCTGCCCAACCAGAACGGCGCGCCGCTGCGGCTGGCCGTGCCCTGGAAGTATGGCTTCAAGTCGGGCAAGTCGCTGGTCAAGATCCGCCTGGTGGAAAAGCAGCCGGTGTCCTCGTGGATCAAGGCCGCGCCGCAGGAATACGGCTTCTATGCCAACGTCAATCCGACCGTGCCGCATCCGCGCTGGAGCCAGGCCACCGAGCGCCGCATCGGCGAGGACGGCCTGTTCACGCCCAAGCGCAAGACCTTGATGTTCAACGGTTATGCCGATCAGGTCGCGTCGCTCTACCAGGGCATGGACCTGAAGGCCAACTATTGAAGCCGCCCGTGGCTGATGGCGTCGCCGTGGCCGCGCCGCGCAAGCCGCAGTGGTCGGCGCGCGCGGTCGGACGCGTCAAGCCCTGGCTGTTCCTGCTGGGCCTGGCGCCGTTCGCGCGCTGGGTCTGGCTGGGCTTCACCAACGGTCTGACCGCCAATCCGGTGGAATTCCTGACGCGCTCGTCGGGCACCTGGACGCTGGTGTGCCTGCTCGTGACGCTGGCGATCACGCCGCTGCGGCGCCTGACCGGCCAGCCGGCGCTGGTGCGCCTGCGCCGCATGTGCGGCCTGTTCGCGTTTTTCTATGGCGCCATGCATTTCATGGCCTGGGTCTGGTGGGACCGCGGCTTCGATCCGGCCGCCATGCTGCAGGACATCGGCGAACGGCCCTTCATCACCGTGGGCTTCGCCGCCTTCGTGCTGATGGCGGCGCTGGCGGCCACCTCCACCCAGTGGGCCATGCGCAAGATGGGCAGGCGCTGGCAGCAACTGCACCGCGCCATCTACCTGATCGGCCTGCTGGCGGTGCTGCACTACTGGTGGCACAAGGCCGGCAAGAACGACCTGTCGCAGCCGATCCTGTATGCCGCGGTGCTGGCGCTGCTGCTGGGCTGGCGGCTGGCCGCCTGGTGGCGCCGCCGCCCCGGGTGAGCGGCGCGCGCCGTCCGGTTACAGCATGGCCAGCATGATCGCCGCGGTCTCGGCGTCCGGCTGGCCATCGTGCAGGGCGGGGCGGTAGTGCATCTGGAACGCCGCCAGCACATTGATGGTGGCGCGATCCAGCGTGCCGTTCCGCGGCGTGGTGTAGCCCAGCCGCTGCAGCTGTTGCTGGAACCAGGCGACCTCGGGCGTGCCCTGCGCCTGCAGGCGCGCCAGGTGCGCGGCGGCGCCGGCTTCGTCGTACCAGCGGCCGATGCCGGCCGCGGCCAGTTGCTTCCAGGGGAACAGCGGGCCCGGGTCTACCTTGCGCTGGGGCGCGATGTCGCTGTGGCCGACCACGTTCTCGGGCGTGATGCCGTTGCGCTGGATGACGTCGCGCAGCAGGAGGGTCAGGGCGCGGATTTGCCGGTCGCCGTAGGCATGCCACTGCGGCTTGCCGTCGGTGCCATCGGTCCAGCCCGGGTTGACGATCTCGATGCCGATCGAGGTGCTGTTCATGGCGTTCAGGCCATACCAGGCGCTTTCGCCGGCGTGCCAGGCGGCGCGGGTCTCGTCGACCAGCCGGTGGGCGCGGCCGGAGGTGTCGATCAGGTAGTGGGCGCTGACCTTGCCCTGCGACAGCAGCTTCATCGACACGGCGTCGTCGGTCGAGGTGTAGTGCACCACGACGAAACGCACCCGGCTGCTCTGGCTGACCGCGGTGACCGAGGTGTCCAGGTCCAGGCCCGCGGGGCCGCGCTGGGCGCACCCGGCCAGGGCCGCGAGGGCCAGGAATACTGCGGCAAATCGGATCATGGTCAGCGCGCCAGGTACAGGAACAGGGTGGGCATCTTGTCCAGCTGCGGCGCGGGCTGCTTTTTCCAGTCGGCGATGGTGCGCGTGGCGATCCATTCGTCGGCGGTGGTCAGCGCGCGGGCCACGCACAGCTTGGTGTCGCCCTTCAGGCTGGCCAGCAGCGTCGCGAACATGGCGGCGTTGCGGTAGGGGGTCTCGATCAGCAACTGCGTCTGGTTGTGGCGGGCGGAGTGCTGTTCCCAGGCCTTGAGCTGCCTGGCGCGTTCGCCGGCGTCCACGGGCGCGTAGCCGTGGAAGGCGAAGCGCTGGCCGTCCAGGCCGCTGGCCATCAGGCCCAGCAGGATGGAAGAGGGGCCGACCCAGGGCTTGACGGTGATGCCGAGCCGGTGGGCGGCGTCCACCACCTTGGCGCCGGGGTCGGCGACCGCCGGGCAGCCGGCTTCGGATACCAGGCCGATGTCGGCGCCACGGCGCACCGGCTCGAGCCAGGCGCCGATCTCGGCGGCGTCGGTCTTGTCGCTGAGTGTGTGGATGGTGATTTCCTGCAGCGGCCGGGTGGTGCCCACCTGCTTGAGGAAGGCGCGCGCCGTCTTGGCGTTCTCGGCGATATAGGTGTCCAGGCTGCCGGCCCGGGCGCGTGCGTCGGCGGGCAGCCAGCTTTCCGGGGCGGCCTCGCCCAGCCCGACGGGGATCAGGTGCAGCGAGCCGCTCATGCGGGCGCTCCCGGCGCCGCCAGCGGGTCGAGTCCGAACCCGGCCAGCATGGTGGTCAGGGCGATCAGCGGCAGGCCGATGATGGCGGTCGGATCGTCGCTCTGGATGCTTTCCATCAGGGCGATGCCCAGGCTTTCCGCCTTGGCGCTGCCTGCGGTATCGTAGGGTTCCTCGGCGCGCAGATAGGCGTCGATGGCGTGGTCGGACAGGCGCCGGAAACGGCAGCGCGTGACGATGTCGGCTTTCTCCACCCGTTGGCCGTCCGTGACCGCCAACGCGCTGTGAAATTCCACGATCTGCCCGGAAAGTGCCCGCAATTGCGCCTGGGCGCGCGTAAAATCGCCGGGCTTGCCGATGGGCTGGCCGTCCACGGTCGCCACCTGGTCCGAGCCGATCACGATGCTGCCCGGGTGCGCGGACGCCACCACCATGGCCTTGGCGACCGACAGGCGCAGCGCCAGCGCCTCGGGGGATTCGCCCGGTTGTGGCGTTTCGTCCACATCCGGCGAAATGGCGGTAAAGGGCAGGCGCAGGCGGCTGAGCAGTTCTTTGCGGTAGCGCGAGCTGGAAGCGAGGATCAGGCTGGGTTGTGAGGGCATGCGATATTTGACGCTGGGACTTAAGTCACAGTATTATCTAACGTTTTGCGGCATTTTTGCAGGGCAGCATGACTTTTGGGCGGGGCGCAACCCCCACTTAAGGGGCGGGGCGCAACCCCGCGTCAGTCATCGGTTTGACGCCCTGGGATGGCCGCGAATGCACGGGATGAGCAGGTTGTGCGCGAATGCGCATGCCCGGCGGCCTCGTGCGAAAGGACAGAACATCAAGCCCATCGACGCATTCGCATTCGCCCATTCGGGCAAGGAAGCGCAAGGCACCATACCTCTTGTGCGGTTGACGCGCGCGGTTGACGGACTTCCCGAGCAACCGGCGGGTGAGGCCGGCCTCGTGACGTGGTCCGTGCGCGGCGAGATGGGCAGGGCCGGGCTGCTGCTGGGTCAGCCGCTCCTGCGCATTCATGTGCAGGCGAATCCGGTCGTGGTGTGTCAGCGGTGCAATGAGCCGTTCGCCTATCCGGTGGACAGCGAGGTCCTGCTGCAACTGGTCAAGTCCGAAGCCGACCTCGACGACGGCTTTGCCTCCGGCGATCACGCCGCGGGTATCGACGACGAGGATGAGGACGGCGAGGAAGCAGGAAACGCAGGAGAAGGTTTTGTGTCCAACCAGCCTGAAAAGGTGGTGGGTTCGCATCATTTCGATCTGTTGGCCCAGATCGAAGATGAGCTCATTCTGAGCGTTCCGTATGTGCCCAAGCATGATGTATGCCCGGGCGCGCAGGCCAAGGACAACGAAGCTCCCCAAGAGCCCGTTGTCAAGCGTCCGTCGCCGTTTGCGGTGCTGGAACAACTGAAGCACAAAGATTGAGATCAACATCGGGCCGCATCGCGTACAATGCGCCCCGTTTCTAGGAGTCATCATGGCTGTTCAACAAAACAAGAAGTCCCCGTCCAAGCGCGGTATGCACCGCTCGCACGATTTTCTGGTGAATCCGTCGACGGCTATCGAACCGACCACGGGCGAAACGCACCTGCGTCACCACATCAGCCCCAACGGCTTCTACCGTGGCCGCAAGGTCCTGAAGACCAAGGCCGACGAATAAGGCCCCCGGGCCGAACTCGTACTCGGACCAATTCGGCTGAGCGCTGATACCTGGCACCCGTGATACGCATCGCCATAGACTGTATGGGCGGAGACTTCGGTCTGCCCGTCACGATTCCGGCTGCGATCGAGTTCGCCCGGCAATTTCCGGATACCCGGCTATTGCTGGTCGGGCTTCCCGACGCCATCGAAGCGGCGCTCTCCGAGCACCGCGGCGTCGAGCGTGATCGCTTCGAGATCGTGGCGGCTTCCGAAGTCGTCACCATGGACGACCCGGTCGAGGTCGCCCTGCGCCGCAAAAAAGACTCCTCCATGCGCCTGGCCGCCCAGTCCGTCAAGGACGGGAACGCCGACGCCTGCGTTTCCGCGGGCAACACCGGCGCGTGGATGGCCATTTCACGCTATGTGCTCAAGACGCTGGACGGCATCGACCGGCCCGCGATCGCCACGTCCATACCGAACCAGACGGGCCGCGCCACCACGGTGCTGGACCTCGGCGCGAATGTGGACTGCACGGCCGAGCACCTGCTGCAATTCGCCATCATGGGCGCCGCGCTGTCGCAGGCGGTGGACCATCGCGACAACCCCACCGTGGGCTTGCTCAACATCGGCGAAGAGGTCATCAAGGGCAACGAGGTCGTCAAGGAAGCCGCCGAGCTTCTGCGCGCCAGTCCCCTGAACTTCTACGGCAACGTGGAAGGCAATGACATCTTCAAGGGCACGGTCGACGTCGTCGTCTGCGACGGTTTCGTCGGCAACGTCGTGCTCAAGTCCGTGGAAGGCCTGGCCAAGATGTTGTCCAGCGTCATCCGCGAAGAGTTCAAACGCAACCTGATCACGCTGCTGGCCGGCGCCCTGGCCAAGCCGGTGCTGAACCGCTTGCGCAACCGAGTCGACAACCGCCGCTACAACGGCGCGGCGTTGCTGGGCCTGCGTGGCGTGGTCATCAAGAGCCACGGCTCGGCTGATGTCTACGCCTTCGGCTTCGCGCTGCAACGGGCGCGCGAAGCCGTCGTGAGTAAACTGCTGGAGCGCACCGCACAGACGGTCGCGCAGCTCAACCAGCGCGTCCAGTCTGCCTCGGGTGCTCCGGCGCTCGAGCCGGGCGCGGCTGGAGACACCGCTTGATGGATACCGCAATGAAATATTCCGTGATCGCGGGCACCGGCAGCTTCCTGCCGGAACGCGTGGTTTCGAATGACGCCCTGGCTGCGGAACTGGCGACGCGCGATATCGCCACCTCCGACGAGTGGATCGTCGAGCGCACGGGCATCCGCCAGCGCCACCTGGCCGAGCGCGGCGTTACCACCAGCCAGCTGGCGACCGAGGCCTCGCGCCGCGCGCTGGCCGACGCGGGTGTCGACGCCTCCGAGGTCGACCTGATCGTGCTGGCCACGTCCACGCCCGACTTCGTGTTTCCCAGCACCGCCTGCCTGGTGCAGGCCAACCTGGGCGCCAAGGGCTCCGCGGCCTTCGACGTGCAGGCCGTGTGCAGCGGCTTCGTCTATGCCCTGACCACCGCCGACAGCTTCATCCGTGCCGGCCGCGCGCGTTGCGCCCTGGTGATCGGCGCCGAAGTGTTCTCGCGCATCCTCGACTGGAACGACCGCAGCACCTGCGTGCTGTTCGGCGACGGCGCCGGCGCGGTGGTGCTCAAGGCTTCCGACAAGCCCGGCATCCTGGCCGCCCAGCTGCATGCCGACGGCAGCCAGATGAAGATCCTCAGCGCCGCGGGCAACGTGGCCTATGGCGACGTCACCGGCGATCCGTTCCTGCGCATGGACGGCCAGGCCGTGTTCAAGCAGGCCGTCACGGTGCTGGACCGCTCCGCCCGCGATACCTGCGCCGAAGCCGGCGTCGATATCAGCGAAGTCGATTGGCTGGTGCCGCACCAGGCCAACGTCCGCATCCTGAATTTCCTGGCGCGCAAGCTTGCCGTGCCGGTCGAGAAGGTGGTCATCACCGTCGACAGCCATGCCAATACCTCCGCTGCCAGCGTGCCGTTGGCGCTTGACGCCGCGCGCCGCGATGGCCGCGTCAAGCCGGGCCAGCTCGTGCTGATGCAGGGCGTGGGCGGCGGATTCACCTGGGGTTCGGTACTGGCCCGCATGTAAGGGCGTGTCCGGCCGGGACGCGGATCGCCGCGCCCGCCCGGATGTCGCGCCCGACATTCCACAGACTCAGAATCACTCCACACGGTCGAACATGAAAATCGCTTTTGTCTTTCCTGGCCAGGGTTCGCAGGCAGTCGGCATGCTGGATGCCTGGGCCGACGTCGCCGCCGTGACCGATACCGTGGCGCGCGCCTCGCAGGCGCTGGGCCAGGACCTGGGCGCGCTGATCGCGCAGGGCCCGATCGAACAGCTCAACCTGACCACCAACACCCAACCCGCCATGCTGACGGCCGGTGCCGCGTTCTTCGCGGCCTGGCGCGCGGCGGGCGGCCGCAATCCCGATGTCGTCGCCGGCCACAGCCTGGGCGAATACGCCGCGCTGACGGCCGCCGGCTCGCTGGCGCTGGAAGACGCGGTGCGCCTGGTGCGCGTGCGCGCCGACGCCATGCAGGCCGCGGTGCCCGTCGGCACTGGCGCCATGGCCGCCATTCTCGGCCTGGACGATGATGCCGTGCGCGCCGCTTGCGCCGCCGCGGCCCAGGGCGAAGTGGTCGAAGCCGTCAACTACAACGCGCCGGCGCAAGTCGTGATCGCCGGCCACAAGGGCGCGGTCGAGCGCGCCTGCGAACTGGCCAAGGCCGCGGGCGCCAAGCGCGCGCTGCTGCTGCCGGTGTCCGCGCCGTTCCACTCCAGCCTGCTCAAGCCCGCCGCCGATGTGCTGGCCGGCGCGCTGGCCGCGGTGACGGTCTCGGCGCCCCAGGTGCCGGTCATCAACAACGTCGATGTCGCCTCGCCGGTGGAACCCGGGGCAATCCGGGATGCGCTGGTGCGCCAGGCATGGCATCCTGTGCGTTGGGTCGAAACGCTGCGCGCCATGAAGGCGCAGGGCGTGACCCACGTCATCGAGTGCGGTCCCGGCAAGGTGCTGACCGGCCTGACCAAACGCATCGACCCCGAGCTCACCGGCCTGGCCATCACGGATCCGGCCTCGCTTGAGGCCGCGCTGGCCGCGGTCAACGGAAATTAAGACCATGGAAAACACCTCGATCGAACTGCAGGGCAAGATCGCCCTGGTCACCGGCGCGACGCGCGGCATCGGCCGCGCCATCGCCCAGGAACTGGCCGCGCGTGGCGCGGTGGTCGTCGGCACCGCCACCTCCGAATCCGGCGCCGCCGCCATCACCGAAGCGCTGGCGCCGTTCGGCGGCCGTGGCGTGGTGCTGGACGTGACCAACGCCGAAGCCTGCGACGCGCTCATCGACGCGCTCGGCAAGGAAGGCGGCGGTCCGCACATCCTCGTCAATAACGCAGGCATCACCCGCGATACGCTGGCAATGCGCATGAAAGACGACGACTGGTCCGCCGTCATCGACACCAACCTGGCATCGGTCTTTCGCCTGTCGCGCGCCGTGCTGCGCAACATGATGAAGGCCCGTTGGGGACGCATCATCAACGTCACCTCCGTGGTGGGTTCCAGCGGCAATGCCGGCCAGGCCAACTACGCCGCCGCCAAGGCTGGCGTCGCCGGCATGTCGCGCGCCCTGGCGCGCGAGCTGGGCAGCCGCAACATCACCGTCAATTGCGTCGCGCCGGGCTTCATCGATACCGACATGACGCGCGCGCTGGGCGAGAACCAGACCGCCGCGCTGCTGCAGCAGATTCCGCTGGGCCGGCTGGGTTCGCCCACGGACATCGCCCATGCGGTGGCCTTTTTGTCCGGGCCGCAGGCGGGTTACATTACCGGCACCACCCTGCACGTCAACGGCGGGATGTACATGCAATAAGTCACGAAACGCGCGCTCGCGCCGGGATACCGGCACGGCAACGCGCGGTTCATCCGGAAACGCCGCACACCGGTTTTCCTGCGCCCGGCGGGCGACAGATCAAAGTGCGCGGTGTTATTTTTGTCACGGCCTGGCGTTTGCAGTACTCTGCGCTTGGCTATAATTCGCGGGATTTTTCCCATTTGGAGATCTGCATGGAAAGCATCGAACAGCGCGTCAAGAAGATCGTCGCTGAACAACTTGGCGTGAACGAAGCCGAGATCAAGAACGAATCCTCCTTCCTTGACGACCTCGGTGCCGATTCGCTCGACATGGTCGAACTGGTCATGGCGCTCGAAGACGAATTCGAGACCGAGATCCCCGACGAAGAGGCCGAAAAGATCACGACCGTGCAACAAGCGATTGATTACATCAATTCGAACGGTAAGCAGTAAGCTCAGCCTATATCCTTCCGGTTGCCCCACGTCCGGGGCCAGCCGGGAACCGGGGCGGTTTCAGGAATTTGCCGTGTGGTCCACGCGCGGGAAGGGCATTGACGCCCATCCCGCTATTGCGTGTTCCGCACGCGCAGTGCATCCCGAAAACCGCCTTTCTTTTGTCTGTTTGAGGAGTCATCCGTGAAGCGACGTGTCGTCATCACTGGCCTTGGTATCGTTTCGCCCGTTGGCAACGACCTGACCACCGCTTGGGACAATATCGTCAACGGACGTTCTGGCATCAGCCGCATCTCCCGTTTCGATCCCTCGGCCATCACCACGCACATTGCCGGCGAAGTCAAGGACTTCGACGTCAGCGCCTATATCTCGAGCAAAGAAGCCCGCCAGATGGATACCTTCATCCATTACGGCCTGGCCGCCGGGATGCAGGCCTGGCGCGACAGCGGCCTTGAAGTCACCGAAGCCAACGCCGAGCGCATCGGCGTGATCGTTGGCTCGGGCATCGGCGGCCTGCCGCGCATCGAGGAAACCCAGGTCGAATACATGGCCAAGGGTCCGCGCCGGATCTCGCCGTTCTTCGTGCCGGGTTCGCTGATCAACCTGATCTCCGGCCACCTGTCCATCGCCTATGGCATGAAGGGTCCCAGCTACGCCGTCGTGTCGGCCTGCACCACGGGCCTGCACTGCATCGGCGACGCGGCCCGCCTGATCGAGTACGGCGATGCCGACGTCATGCTGGCCGGCGGCGCCGAGTCGACCGTGTCGCCGCTGGGCATCGGCGGTTTCGCCGCGATGCGCGCGCTGTCGACCCGCAACGATGATCCTCAGACGGCTTCGCGTCCCTGGGACCGCGACCGCGACGGCTTCGTGCTGGGCGAGGGCGCCGGCGTGCTGGTGCTGGAAGAATACGAACACGCCAAGAAGCGCGGCGCGCGCATCTATGGCGAGTTCGCCGGCTACGGCATGAGCTCCGACGCGCATCACATCACGGCTCCCGACAAGGACGGCCCGCGCCGCGGCATCGTCAACGCGCTGCGCAACGGCGGCCTGAACCTGGAAGACATCCAGTACGTCAACGCGCACGGCACCTCGACGCCCCTGGGCGACAAGAACGAGAGCGACGCGCTCAAGCTGGCGTTCGGCGACCATGCCAAGAAGCTGGTGGTGAACTCGACCAAGTCCATGACCGGCCACCTGCTGGGCGCGGCTGGCGGGATCGAGGCGGTGTTCACGACCCTGGCGGTCTACAACCAGGTCTCGCCCCCGACCATCAACATCTTCAACCAGGATCCGGAATGCGACCTGGACTACTGCGCCAACGAGGCGCGGCAGATGAAGATCGACGTCGGCCTGTCCAACTCGTTCGGCTTCGGCGGCACCAACGGCTCGATGGCCGTTCGCCGGGTCTGATTTGGAAGGCCCGGGCCAGGGGCGCTGGACGTTTCGCGTGCCCGTCCTGCGGCCACGCGGCGTCGTGGCGTTGCCGGGCCTGGGGCTGGCCGCCGCGGCTGCCAGCCTCGTCACCGCCGCCTCCTGGCACGGCACGGCCTGGACGGCCGGCGCCGTGCTGATGTCATTGGCGCTGGCGGCGGGGCTGTTACACTCGACCCGTCGCAGCCTGTCCCCGGTATCGGCCCTGCGCACGGCGGCCGGTGGCGGCCGCTGGCAGGTGCGCCTGCCGGGCGGTTGGCGGGATGCGGCGCTGGTGCAACAGCGACGCGGACCGGCGTGGCTTTCGCTCACCCTGCAGCCCTTGCCCCCCGGGAGTATGGCCTTTAACGACCACAATGTAACTTTCACCGTCTGGCAACCGACGTTGCGATCCGACGACTGGCGGCGCCTGTGCCTGCTGGCCGGCGCGGCGCGGCGAACGCCCCCGACGGTCCGCCTGCGGGAGGCCACATGAGCGAGCGCGAAGTCGACGCCGAGCTTGTCGCGCGCGTCCAGCGGGGCGACAAGAAGGCCTTCGACCTGCTGGTGCTCAAGTACCAGCGCAAGATTCTCCGTCTGCTGGCCCGCATGATCCGCGACCCCGCCGAGATCGAGGACGTGGCCCAGGAAGCGTTCATCAAGGCCTACCGGGCCTTGCCCCAGTTCCGGGGCGAGAGCGCGTTCTACACCTGGTTGTATCGTATCGCCATCAATACGGCCCGCAATTGGCTCGCCTCCCAGGGGCGCAGGCCGAGCGCGCCCAACGCGATAGAAACGGAAGACGGTGAAACTTTTAACGAAACCGACAACCTAACCGATATAAGCACGCCGGAGTCCATGGTTGCCAGCCGCGAGATCGCCGAGACGGTGAACGCGGCCATCGAGGAATTGCCCGAGGAATTGCGCACCGCAATCGTCCTGCGTGAAATCGAAGGTATGAGTTACGAAGACATCGCCCAGAGCATGGACTGCCCCATTGGTACGGTGCGCTCCCGCATTTTCCGTGCGCGAGAAGCCATCGCGACCAAGTTGCGCCCATTGCTTGGCACCGATGCCGAGCGTCGCTGGTAAGGAGTGGCAGTCATGCAGACTACAGCAGCCAAGTCCGTCGTTTCTTCCGAAGCCGCCTGGGAGGAATCCGTTTCCGCCTGGATGGACGGGGAAGAAACCGACGATATTCTCTCCGGCCTGTTGACCCGCGAAGGGCGACAGACCTGGGATACCTATCATCTGATCGGTGATGCCCTGCGCAACACCGACCTGGCGCTGACGCCCAGCGCGAACTTCCACGCCCGCCTGTCGCGGGCGCTGGATGCCGAACTGCCGATCGTGGCCGCGCCGCGGCGCCGTTCGCCGCTGCGCCTGGGCCTGTCCGGCTTGGCGGTGGCGGCCGCGGTCGCCACGGTGGCCTGGGTCGCCCAGCCGTATCTGGCGGGCGGTTCCCCCGGCACCGAGACGCGCGTGCTGGCCGACGCCAGCCTGAGCGGCAACGCCGATACGTCGGGCCTGAGCGACTACCTGGAGGCCCATCGCCAGATGGCCGGCCCCAGCGCGGTCCGTCAGGTGTCGTTCGACGTCGGGGCGGGGCGCTGATGGCCCTGGTGCTTCCGACCCGTTGGCCGGTGCTGGGACGGGCTGCCTCGTGGCAAGCCCACCGCGCCGGCTGGTTCGCCGCTACGCTCCTGACCGCATTCCTGGCCGCGCATGATCCCGCGCGCGCCGCCGACGCCGCCCCCGCCCAGCAGGGCGATGACGTGGTGCAACTGCTTTCGCGCATCCAGCAGGCCGCGCGCAAGCAGGACTACGCCGGCGTGTTCATGTATCAACAGGGCGAGATGATCCAGTCGTCGCGCCTGGTGCACGTCCTGGACGGCACCGGCGAGCGCGAGCGTCTCGAGATCCTGGACGGGCAGCCGCGCGAATACCTGCGGCACAACGAAGACGTGCAGTGCCTGATCCCCGAGCGCAAGACGGTCCTGATCGAGCGTCGCCGCGGCGACCGCTTTCCCGGCCTGCTGCTGGGCGACCCGGCCAACCTGACCGAGCACTACAAGATCCGCACCGAGTCGGCGCTGCACCGCGTCGCCGGGCGTGAATGCCGCCTGATCACTATCGAGCCGCTGGACAAGTTGCGCTATGGCTATCGCCTCTGTGCCGACGTCGAAACCAATCTCCTGCTGAAGGCCCAGACCCTCAACGCCGCCCGCGGCGTGGTCGAGCAGGTGTCGTTCACCTCGCTGCGCCTGGGCGCCGAGGTCGATCCCAAGTCGCTGTCGTCGCGCTGGAACACGCGCGACTGGAAGGTGCTCGAGCCCTCCATGAAGACGGTCGACCTGGGGGCCCTGGGATGGCGCATTCCGGCGCCCAAGGGATTCACGGTGGTCATGCAGGTGGCGCGCTCGATGGGGCGCGGCGCGACGGTCAACCAGATGGTGCTGTCCGATGGCCTGGCGGCCATCTCGGTGTTCATCGAACCCTACGACAGCCAGCGCGGCCATCATCCGCCCCCTGGCGCGGCGCAGCGTGGATCGATTACCGTCTATGGCACCCGCATCGCCGATTACTGGCTGACGGCCGTGGGCGAAGTGCCCGTGGCGACGCTGGAACAATTGGCGGAAGCGACTGAATACGTACCCGTGGCGAACGCTCCGGCGGCCGGCTCCAAGCAGTGAGCGGCCTCTGCGGCAAGAAGTGATTTCGGAGCAATCTAT
Organism: Achromobacter sp. ISS7; assembly: GCF_056523125.1. Lineage (NCBI taxonomy): Bacteria > Pseudomonadati > Pseudomonadota > Betaproteobacteria > Burkholderiales > Alcaligenaceae > Achromobacter > Achromobacter sp. ISS7. The sequence continues at coordinate 136,483 of NZ_JAWRZD010000001.1, forward strand.
GAAAGCAATGATGGTGTCGAACCCCGGCCTGCGCCGCTTCCTGGCGGCCGCGACGGCGGGGCTCTTGATGTCGGCCGCCTTCGCGCCCGTCTCGCAGGCGCAGACCCCCGCGGCCGAAACGCCCACGCCGACGGTGGCGTTGCCTGACTTCACCGGCATCATTGAAAAAGCCGACCCGGCGGTCGTCAACATCCGCACCACCGCCACCGTGCCGATCCGTGGCGTGGGTCCGGGCGGCAACGACCCGGCGGAGCTGTTCCGCTGGTTCTTCGGCCCCGATTTCCAGCCGCCGGGCCAGCAGTCGCCCAATCCGCGCCAGCGTCCGCAGCCGCAGCAGCCCGAAGAGCGCACCGTGCCGCGCGGCGTGGGCTCGGGCTTCTTCATCTCGGATGACGGCTACATCATGACCAACAATCACGTGGTCAGCGATGCAACCGACATCTATGTCACCCTCACTGACGGCCGCGAGTTCAAGGCCAAGGTCATCGGCACCGACGAGCGCACCGACGTGGCGCTGATCAAGATCGAAGCCAAGGACATGACGCCGCTGGTGATCGGCGATCCCAAGAAACTGAAGAAGGGCCAGTGGGTGCTGGCGATCGGCTCGCCGTTCGGCCTGGATTCCACCGTGACCTCGGGCATCGTCAGCGCCATCGGCCGCGATACCGGTGAATACCTGCCGTTCATCCAGACGGACGTGGCGGTCAACCCGGGCAACTCGGGCGGTCCGCTGATCAACCTGGCGGGCGAGGTCGTGGGCATCAACTCCCAGATCATCTCGCGCAGCGGCGGCTTCATGGGCATCTCGCTGGCCATCCCGATCGACGAAGCGATGCGGGTGGTCGACCAGTTGCGCGCCACCGGCAAGGTCACGCGCGGCCGCGTCGGCGTGCAGATCGGCGAAGTCGGCAAGGACGTGGCCGAGGCCATCGGCCTGCCCAAGGCCGAAGGCGCGCTGGTCAGCAGCGTCGAGGCGGACGGTCCGGCCGAACAGGCGGGCGTGCAGCCCGGCGACGTGATCCTGACCTTCAACAAGGAACCGATCAAGCGCTGGTCCGATCTGCCGCGCATCGTCGGCGAAACCAAGCCGGGCACGCGCGCCGACATGGAAGTGTGGCGCAAGGGCAAGAAGATGACCCTGTCGGTCAAGGTCGGCGAGATTCCGGTCGACAAGGCCGCCCCGGGCAAGAAGGGTACGCCGCCGGCGCCGGAAGTCACCAACGCGCTGGGCCTGGGCGTGATCGACGTGCCCGCCGACGTGCAGAAGAAGCTGCGCATCAAGGGCGGCGTGCAGGTCAAGGTCGCCGAAGGCGCCGCGGCCAAGGCCGGCCTGCAGGAAGGCGACATTGTGTTGGCCCTGAACGACACCGACGTCACTGGCGCCAAGCAGTTCGCCGAGCTGGTCGGCAAGCTGGACAAGGGCCGCGCGGTCGGCCTGCTGGTGCGTCGTGGCGAGCAGACCCAGTGGGTGGCGGTGCCCGCAAGCAAATAAGGCCCAAGACCGGCTAAAATGGCTGGTTGCCGCAAGAGGGGGCGCCTGGCGCCCCCTCGTTTTTGCCCGGACCCCCGCCAGATGCCGCCCGCAGCCCGCCGCAAGCGTGGCCCGGCGGCAGGCGTTCCGGCCGAGTGGCCCTAACCCGTCAGCCGTGCCTACCCTGGTGGCGGCGTCTTCCGGCAGTTTGCCGAATGTTCCGTCCCTTTTAAATTCAAGCATGCAGCATATTCGCAACTTCTCCATCATTGCCCACATCGATCACGGCAAATCGACCCTGGCCGATCGCCTGATCCAGCGCTGCGGCGGATTGGCGGATCGCGAAATGTCGGCCCAGGTGCTCGACTCCATGGAGATCGAGCGCGAGCGCGGCATTACCATCAAGGCCCAGACGGCGGCCCTGCACTACAAGGCGCAGGACGGCAAGGTCTACAACCTGAACCTGATCGACACCCCGGGGCACGTCGACTTCTCGTACGAAGTCAGCCGCTCGCTGTCGGCCTGCGAAGGCGCGCTGCTGGTGGTCGACGCCTCGCAGGGCGTCGAGGCCCAGACCGTGGCCAACTGCTACACCGCCATCGAGCTGGGCGTGGAAGTGCTGCCGGTGCTGAACAAGATGGACCTGCCGCAGGCCGATCCCGAAGGCGCGCGCCAGGAAGTTGAGGACGTCATCGGCATCGACGCCTCGCACGCGGTGCTGGCCAGCGCCAAGACCGGCATGGGCATCGACGAGATCCTCGAGTCCATCGTCGCGCGCGTGCCGCAGCCCAAGGGCGACCCCGACGCGCCGCTGCAGGCGCTGATCATCGACTCGTGGTTCGACAACTACGTTGGCGTGGTCATGCTGGTGCGCATCGTCAACGGCGTGCTCAAGCCCAAGGACAAGATCCTGCTGATGGCCTCCGGCGCCACCCACCTGTGCGAGCAGACCGGCGTGTTCACGCCCAAGTCGCAGCAGCGTCCGCACCTGTCGGCGGGCGAGGTGGGCTTCATCATCGCCGGCATCAAGCAGCTCGAAGACGCCAAGGTCGGCGACACCGTGACGCTGGCGAACAAGCCTGCCGCCGCGCCGCTGCCTGGCTTCAAGGAAGTGAAGCCGCAGGTGTTCGCCGGCCTGTACCCGGTCGAAAGCTCCGAATACGACCAGCTGCGCGATTCGCTCGAGAAGCTCAAGCTGAACGACGCCGCGCTGATGTTCGAACCCGAAGTGTCGCAGGCGTTGGGCTTCGGCTTTCGCTGCGGCTTCCTCGGCCTGCTGCACATGGAGATCGTGCAGGAGCGCCTGGAGCGCGAGTTCGACATGGACATCATCACCACCGCGCCGTCGGTGGTGTACGAAGTCGAGCAGCGCGATGGCTCGGTGATCACCGTCGAAAGCCCGTCGCGCATGCCCGAGATCGGCAAGATCGCCGACATTCGCGAGCCGATCGTGAAGGTCACGCTGTTCATGCCGCAGGACTACGTCGGTCCCGTGATGACGCTGTGCAACAACAAGCGCGGCGTGCAGATCAACATGAGCTATCACGGCCGCCAGGTGCACCTGGTGTACGAGATCCCGCTGGCCGAGATCGTGCTGGACTTCTTCGACAAGCTCAAGTCGGTGTCGCGCGGCTACGCCTCGATGGACTACGAGTTCCTCGAGTACCGTTCGGCCGACGTGGTGCGCGTGGACCTGCTGATCAACAACGACCGCGTCGACGCGCTGGCCGTGATCGTTCACCGCAGCAACGCCCGCCATCGCGCCCGCGACGTCGTGACGCGCATGCGCGGCCTGATTCCGCGCCAGATGTTCGACGTGGTGATCCAGGCCGCCATCGGCGCCGAAATCATCGCCCGCGAGAACGTCAAGGCGTTGCGCAAGAACGTGCTGGCCAAGTGCTACGGCGGCGACATCTCGCGCAAGAAGAAGCTGCTGGAAAAGCAGAAGGCCGGCAAGAAGCGCATGAAGCAGGTCGGCACGGTGGAAATTCCGCAAGAGGCCTTCCTGGCCATCCTGCAAGTGGAAGACAAATAGAACCAAAGAAGGCGGTTAGCTGATGAGTTGGAACTTTGCCCTGATCCTGTTTGTTCTGCTGGTGCTGACCGGCATTATCTGGGCGCTCGATCTGGCCGTATTGCGACGCGGCCGCGAGCGTCGGGCGCAAGAGGCGATGGCGCAGTACGACGCGGCGCTGGTCGGAGACGCGCAAGAAGCCGAGCGCCTGCGCCGCGAGGCCGGCGACAAGGCCCGTCGCGTGCCGTGGTGGATCGAATACGCGGTCAGCTTCTTCCCGGTGATCCTGTTCGTGTTCGTGCTGCGCTCGTTCGTGGTGGAGCCGTTCCGCATTCCGTCGGGCTCGATGCTGCCGACGCTGCAATCCGGCGATCTGATCCTGGTGAACAAGTTCAGCTATGGCCTGCGCCTGCCGGTGATCGACAAGAAGGTCGTCGGGATCGGCGAGCCGCAGCGCGGCGATGTGTTCGTGTTCCGCTATCCCGTGGATCCGGACGTCGACTACATCAAGCGCGTGGTCGGCCTGCCCGGTGATGAAATCGCCTACATCGACAAAAAACTGTACGTGAACGGTCAATTGGTGCCGCATGAGCGCGCCGGCGACTATTTCGAACCCGACCGTGTCTCGTATATCGCACAATATAAAGAGAAATTGGGCGAAGTTAGCCACAATATCCTGTTGGATGAAGGCCGGCCGCAGGAATATCGTCCGCAGTACCAATTTCCCAACCTCGGGAACTGCCAATATTCCCGCGATGGGGTACGCTGCAAAGTACCCGAGGGGCAATACTTCGCCATGGGCGATAATCGGGATAACAGCGCCGACAGCCGATACTGGGGTTTCGTGCCGGAATCCAATATCGTCGGGAAGGCCTTCTTCATCTGGATGAATTTCAGCGATCTCAGCCGCATCGGCCGGTTCCACTGATTATGTCGCTAGCCACGCTAGAAAACCGGCTGGATCACCACTTCAGTGATTCAGCACTGCTTGAACAGGCGTTGACCCATCGCAGCCATGGTGCGCGCCACAACGAGCGCCTGGAATTCCTCGGGGATTCCGTGCTCAACTTTGTCGTCGCGGCGATGCTGTTCGAGCGTTACGCGAAAATCGACGAGGGCGACCTGTCGCGCCTGCGCGCCAACCTGGTCAAGCAGGCCTCGCTGGCGGATATCGCCCAGCGCCTGGAGCTGTCCCAATACCTGCGCCTGGGCGAAGGCGAATTGAAGAGCGGCGGTTTCCGCCGTCCGTCGATCCTGGCCGACACGGTCGAAGCCCTGTTCGGCGCCGTGTTCCTGGACGCCGGCTTCGACGCCGCCCGTCGCGTGATCGTGCGCCAGTACCAGCCGGTGCTGGCCTCGGTCGATCCCAAGACCCTGGGCAAGGACGCCAAGACCTTGCTGCAGGAATTCCTGCAAGGCCGCAAGCTGGCCTTGCCCGTGTACACCGTGGTGGCCACGCACGGCGCCGCCCACAGCCAGCAGTTCGAGGTCGAATGCGCCATTCCGGCGCTGGAGATCAAGGTGAACGCGCCCGGCGCCAGCCGCCGCGCGGCCGAGCAGTCGGCCGCCAAGCTGGCGCTGGAGGCGGCGCAGGCCATCAGCCCGGCGTCCAAGGCCGCCCGCAAGTCGGGCAAGGCGCGCAAGACCGCGCAGTTGTCGCTGCCCGTGGCAGTGTCCCAAGAGACTAAATGAGCGATACCCCTTTCCGTACCGGTTTCGTGGCCATCGTCGGCCGCCCCAATGTGGGCAAGTCCACGCTGACGAACGCGCTGATCGGTTCCAAGATTTCCATCGTGTCGCGCAAGGCGCAGACCACGCGCCACCGCATCCATGGGGTGCTGACGCGCGACCACGAGCAGTTCGTGTTCGTCGATACGCCCGGCTTCCAGACGCGCCACGGCGGCGCCATGAACCGCATGATGAATCGCGTCGTGACGCAGGCGCTGGCCGACGTCGACGTGGTGGTGCATGTGGTCGAGGCCGGCAAGTGGTCGGAGGGCGACGCCAAGCTGCTGCCGCTGCTGCCGGCGCCGGAACGCACCATCCTGGTCGTCAGCAAGATCGACGCGCTCAAGAACCGCGACGAGCTGTTCGCCTTCGTCTCGAAGATCATGGCGCTGCATCCGTTCGGCGCCGTGGTGCCGGTCAGCGCCACCAAGAACCAGCAGCTCGACCAGCTGCTGCAGGAAATCGCGGCGCGCCTGCCGGAAGGCGAGCCGATGTTCGAGGAAGACACCCTGACCGACCGGCCGATGCGCTTCATCGCCGCCGAGCTGGTGCGCGAGAAGATCTTCCGCCTGGTGGGCGATGAACTGCCCTACGGCTGTACGGTCGTGATCGAGCAGTGGGAAGAGACCGACAAGGGCGCGCGCATCGCCGCCTGCGTCGTGGTGGAGCGCGACAGCCACAAGCCCATCCTGCTGGGCACCGGCGGCATGCACATGAAGCGCATCGCCTCCGAGGCGCGGCAGGACATCGCCAAGCTGCTGGACAAGCCGGTGCACCTGGAGATCTACATCAAGGTGCGCAAGGGCTGGTCCGACCGCGAGAGTGCGCTGCGCGACCTGGGCTATGAGTAGACGGGCGCCTCGCGTCCAGGATCGCCCGGGATACATGCTCCACGCCACGGCGTGGCGCGAGACGTCCCTCATCGTTCAGACTTTCTCCCGTGACCACGGCTGTGTCGCCATGGTCGCCAAGGGCGCCAAGCGCCCGTATTCCGTGCTGCGTCCGGTGCTGTCGGCGTTCCAGCCGCTGCTGCTGTCCTGGACCGGCAACGGCGAGGTCAAGACCCTGACCCGCGCCGAGATCATGGGCGTGCGCGCCCTGAGCGGCACCGCGCTGATGTCGGCGTGGTACATGAATGAACTGCTGCTGCGGCTGCTGCCGCGCGAAGACGCCCATCCGCTGCTGTTCGATGCCTATGACATGGCGCTGCAGCAGTTGTCGGGCGGCACGCGCGCGGCCGGCGCCCTGCGCCGCTTCGAGTGGACGCTGCTGCGCGAAACCGGCTACGGCGTGGACGAGGCCGAACCCGACTTCGACGATCCCGTCATCGAGCCGGCGCTGCGCCGCGACCTGCGCGAACGCCTGGCCGAGAACCTGGCGGGCCGGCCCCTGGCCACGCGCCGGGTGCTGATGGACCTGCAGCGCATCTGAAGCCGCGGCGCGTCCGGCCATGACCTTCACGCTCAAACAGGTCGAGACCTTCCGCACCGTCTATGAAACGGAAAGCGTGACCGCCGCGGCCCGACGGCTCGACGTGTCGCCGGCCACCGTCAGCGCCACGCTGGCCGCGCTCGAGGCCAGCATCGAATTGCGACTGTTCGAACGCGTGCGCCAGCGCATGCAGCGCACGCCCGAGGCCACGCTGCTGTACGAGGAAATCCGTCGCCTGAACGTCGGCCTGGAAAGCCTGGGCCGCAAGATCCGCGCGATCCGCGGCGCCGCCCAGCCGCGCCTGCGCATCGGCTGCATCCACGCCTACAGCGGGGCGGTCGTCAGCGGCACCATCGCGCGCTTTCGCGAGCGTTATCCGGACACGCCGCTGTATCTGCAGATCCGGGATTCGAACACGCTGCGCGACATGGTGGTGTCGGGCGAACTCGATCTGGCCGCCGTGGCCGACGAGTCGGAACTGGAGGGCCTGCGCGGCCACCGCCTGGCCAGCCTGCGAGCCGTGACGGTATTTCCCGAGGGCCATCCGCTGGCGCGCCTGGAGCAGGTCGGCCTGGCGCAACTGGCCGAAGTGGACGTGATCGCCCTGAACGCCGAGGATGCCTCGCGCCTGCGGCTTGACGCGCTGGTGCTGCAGGCCGGCCTCAGCCTGCGCGTCGCGATCGAGACGCCGTATTCGAGCACGGTGTGCCAGCTGGCGCTGGCGGGCCATGGCGTCGGCATCGCCAATCCCGCCACCGCGGTGGGACTGGAAGCCGCCGGGTTGTGCCACCGGCCGCTGGCGGCGCCGGTGCATTTCGAATGCCACATGATCCTGCATGGCAGCCGGCCGCTGTCGGAGGCCGGCAAGTACTGGGCGACCTGCCTGCGCGCCGCGTTGGCGCCGTTGGTGGAGCGCTACGGCGTCAAGCGCGGCTGACGGGCGCGCCTCGGGCTGTCGTTGTCTTGCCTCTTGCCTTGGGCCGGGTTCCTTTCCGTGCGAGCAGGCGTTAGCCGCGGCGGCCGTCCGCCGTCAGGATCAGCACCACCGATGATTCCGCATCCAGCTGGCCCGCTCTACGCAGCCGCGTGACCGCCGCCAGCGCGGCGGCCGATGACAGCTCCGTGGCCAGCCCGAGGCGTTCCAGGCGCTGTTGCGCCTGGGCGGCGGCGGCATCGGTGACCTCGACCGGCGAACCGCCCGAGCGCGCCAGCGCCTCCAGCGATTGCAGCGTGACCGTGCCGCCGGCGATCGAGTACTGGTCGGTCGTGCCTTCCCACAAGCCGCGCGCATCGCCCGCGCCGCGCGCCCGCGACAGCCGGGCGTACGGTTCCACCGCATGCAGCCGCGGCAGGCGCGGGATGCGGCCGGCGCGCAGCAATTGCTGCCAACCCAGCAAGATGCCCCACAGCAGGTCGCCGCGCGCGGTCGGCACGACGATGTCGGTGGGCAGGCCGCTGTGGTCGAACAATTCCCGCGCGATGGGCTTGTAGCCCTCGACGCCGTAGGCGTGCGTGCCAACCGGCGGATTGAGGTAGTTGGTGCCGGCGAAGGCGCCCTGGTTGCGGCACAGGTCGGCGACGTGGGGCCAGCGGCCCAGGCTGTCGTCGAACGCGGTCAGGCGGGCGCCAAAGCGCTGCATGGCTTCGCGCTGCAATGGCGGACAGTTGCGGGTGATGGCGATGTCGGCCTGCAGGCCGGCGGCGGCGCAGTAAGCGGCCAGCGAGACGCCGGCGTTGCCGCTGGAGGCCGCGGCCACGCGCGTGGCGCCGGCCAGCCGGGCGCGCGACACCAGTTGCGCGGCCATGCGGTCCTTGTGGCTGCCGGTGGGATTGGCGCTTTCGCATTTCAGCCAGAGCCGGCCGACGCCTTCGGTTTGCGCCAGCGCGGGCGCCTCCAGGCAGGGCGTGGCGCCTTCGCCGAGCGTGACGGCGTCCAGCACGGGCAGGTCGATCACGTCGCCGGGCATCGCGTCGTACTGGCATTCCAGCGTCGCGGGATGGCCGGCCTCCAGGCAGTGCGGGCAGCCTTCGGGATAGTCGGCGGGCGGCAGGTGGCTGTCGCAGCGGATGCAGCGCAGGCCGGACAAGCGGGGATTCATCTGCATGGGTCAGTACAACGAGGCAAGGGAGTCCAGGGGAAGGGCGGGCGCCACCTGCAGCAGGCAGTCGCCGTCGTCGCTGCGGGCGATGGCGCGCAGGCAGACGACGGTGCCGGCCTGCGGGCTGGCGAGGGCGCGCGCCGGCAGGTCGGGGCGAGCGGGTTCGATGAGCTGGCCGATGGTCTGGCCGGCGGTCACGGTCTGGCCGAGGTCGACGGCGGGAATGAACACGCCGGGCTCGCGGCCGCGCAGGGTGGCGGCGGGCGCGTCCAGGTCGTGCAGCGACGGGGCCGGTTGGCGCGGCGCGGCGGCGGCCAGCAGGCCCAGCTGCGCCAGGCAGCCGAGCAGGCCGTCGCGGCAGCGTTCCACCAGCGCGCGGGAGGTTTCGCCGCCGCCGCCGATTTCCGCGCTCAGCCGCAGCACGCCCAGGCGGCTGGCGGCGGCGGGCATGGAACCGGATTCGCCGCCTCGGAAGAACACGCAATGCGGCATGCCGAAGGCGCGGGCCAGCGCCGGCAGCCGTTCGTCATAGGCGTCGTCGCCGTAGCGGGTGATGACCGACGACGGCAGGTAGCGCAGCGACGCGCCGCCGCTGTGGACGTCCACCAGCGCCTGGATGCGCGGCAGCAGCCGGGCCTCCAGGGCGGCGGCCACGCTTTCGGTATAGCCGCGCGCTGGCGCGCCGAGAAAGGCGCGGTTCAGGTTGCCGCCGTCGGAGGGCGACAGGCGGGTGCCGGCCAGCGAGGCCTCGGCGTTGGCGGCGGGCAGCAGGTAGACCGTGCCGCGCTGCAGGACGCCCGGCAGCAACTGCCAGAGTTGCAGGATGGCCGCCTGGCCTTCCCATTCGTCGCCATGCACGCCGGCCATCAGCGCCACGGCCGGGCCGGGCCCGGCCTCGATCTTCAGCACCGGGATGGTGACGCGCCGATAGGCCGAGGCGTTGGTCGCCGCGGCGCAGGTGAAGTCTTCGCGGCTCACCTTGATCATGGCGTGCCTTCCGGTTGCGGGCGATGGGGCGTCAATCCAGCGTGGTGCCGGCGGCCTTGATGAGGTGTTCCCATTTGGGCAGTTCCTTCTGAATCTGGGTCTGGACGTCGGCGGGCGTGCCGCCGAGCGGTTCCTGGGAGCGGCTGCGCAGCTCGCGGGCAATTGGCTCGGCGCGCAGCGCGGCATTCATCGCCGCGTTCAGGCGCGCGATGACGGCGGGCGGCGTGCCGGCCGGCGCCACCAGCGCGCTCCAGGCCGATTGCTCGTAGTCGGGATAGCCTTGCTCGGCCACCGTCGGCACGTCCGGGTTGGAGGCGGCGCGGGCCTTGGTGGTGACCGCCAGCGCGCGCAGGCGGCCATCCTTCAGGTTGCCGATCAGGGGCGGCAGGTTCTCCATCATCGAATCGACGTGGCCGCCCAGCAGGTCCGCCAGTTGCGCCGCGGTGGCCTTGTAGGGAATCTGCCGCACCGCCGCGCCGGTCTGGGCGATGAACAGCTTGACGCCGACTTCGCTGGTGGTGCCGGGATCGGCCGATGTCATGGTCAGGCGGTCAGGCTGGGCGCGGCTGGCGTCGATGAAGCTCTTCAGGTCGCGATAGGGCGAGGCGGCGTTGACGACGATGACGTTGGGGGTTTCGGCCACCAGCCCGATCGGCGTGATGTCGCGGTCCAGGTCGTAGAGCTGCTGCTTGAAGAGGTAGCGGTGCAGCACCAGCGTGCCGACATGCGCGTAGCCGATGGTGTAGCCGTCGGCCGCCGCGCGCACCAGCGCCTGGGTGCCGATGCGGCCGCCGGCGCCGACGCGGTTTTCGATGACCACCGGCTGGCCCAGCACGCGGCTCATTTCCTGGCCGACGAGCCGGGCGGTGATGTCGGCGTTGCCGCCGGCGGCGGCGGGCACGATCATCGTGATCGCCCGTTCCGGGTATTCGGCCAGCGCGGGCTGCGCGGTCAGGCAGAGCAACAGGGCGGCAAGGCTGGCGGAGCGTTTCATGACGATTCCCGGAACGTTGAGGGCTGCGCTATTGTGCGGCGGCCGCGTCGGGAATCCGTTTGGTTTTCTAAGATGGTTGTTCGGTGAAAGCTAAGGCTGGGGCGGCGCCTGCCGGTCGGCCTTGCGCCCCAGTCCGTAGCCGAGCGCCGCCGCCGCCAGCGCGCACAGCGCGCCCAGCAGGGCGATCAGCGCCACGACGTGGCCCAGCGCATCGACCCCGGCCTTGACCCAGCCGCTGGCCGCGTCGCCGGCGCGATAGACCACCGTGTCGATGGCGTTCTTGGTCTTGTACTTGTCCTCGGGCGGGACCGCAGTGAACAGCATCTCGCGTCCCGGCTTGACCAGGGCGTATTCGCCGGCGCGCCGCAGGATCATGGCTACCGCAAGCACCGCGAACACCGGATAGGCCGCCAGCGCCAGGAACGCCAGCGCCATTGCCAGCGGCACCGCCGCCATCAGGAAGCGCACGCCCAGCCAGGCGGCGACGCGGCCGGTCAGGAACAGCTGCGACAGCAGCGCAAGGGCCTGCACGATGAAGTCCAGTGTGGCGAAGACGCGGATGCGCTGCGCCTTGTCCGGGAAGGTATCGGCCACCAGCCGCGCCTGCTCCATGTACAGGAAGGTGCTGAGGGTGGCCAGCAGCAGCACCAGCACGGCGATGCCCAGCAGGTAGGGCGACTGGAACACGCGCGACAGCCCCGCCAGCATGGCGCCCGGGATCGGACGCGCCAGTTCGGCGGTCTCGGCCTCGGGGCGGGTCGCGGCGCGCCAGCGCAGCAGCCAGCGCTTGAGCGGCAGCGTGGCCGTCAACAGCAACGCCGACAGCAGCAGCAGGCCCGCCGCGCCGAGCGTGCCCGCCAACAGGCCGCCCAGCAAGGGGCCGCACAGGCCGCCGGCGCTGGCGCCGGCGGCAATGAAGGCGAACAGGCGCTTGGCCGACTCCATGCGGAAGACGTCGGCCATCAGGCTCCAGCCGAGCGACACCACGAACAGATTGAAGACCGACAGCCACACGTAGAAGCTGCGCGCCGCCCAGACGCCATCGGGTTGCCAGTGGAACAGCGCCGCGTAGCCGGCCATGGTGGCGGCGAACACCGTGTAGGCCCAAGTCACCAGCGTCGCGCGCGGCACCCGGGCCGACAGCCAGCCGAACAGCGGCACCACCGCCAGCATGGCGAGGAAGGTGGCGGTGAACAGCCATTGCAGCTGGTCGACGCCGGCCTGGATGCCCAGGGTCTCGCGGATCGGCCGCAGCATGAAATAGCCGCAGAACAGGAAAAAGAAGAAGGCGAAGCCGCAGGCGCCCGCGACCAGTTCGCCGGGCTGGATCCCCAGCGCTTGCGCCGCCCGCTGGCGCCAGGTGCCGGCGGCGGGCATGGCGTCAGCCCAGCAGGGCGGCGATGCGCTCGCGCAGGGCCGCGTCCGGTTGTTGGCCGAAGCCGGCCCGCGCGTTGTCCACCATGTTGGCCGGCTTGGAGGTGGCGGGGATGACCGCGGTCACGGCCGGGTGGCCGATGATGAATTTCAGGAACAGCTGTGCCCACGAGGTGCAGCCGATGTCGGCGGCCAGGCCGGGCAGCGGCCGGTCCCTGACCTGGCGGAACAGCGCGCCGTCCTGGAACGGACGGTTGATCAGGACCGCCACCCCATTGGCCTGGCAGGCTGGCAGCAGGCGCTTTTCGGCGTTGCGCGCGCCCACCGACAGGTTGATCTGCACGAAATCGGGCTTTTCGCGCTCGACCAGCTCGGTCAGTTCGTCATGGGCCGCATCGGTGTAGTGGGTGATGCCGATATAGCGCGTCTGCCCTTGCCGCTTGAGGTCGCGCAGCAGCGCCAGCTGGTTGCGGGTGTCGATCAGGTTGTGGACCTGGATCAGGTCGAGTTTGTCGGTGCGCAGCGCGCGGCGCGACTGCTCGATCTGGCGCATGGCCGCCTCGTGGCCCTGGACGCTGATCTTGGTGGCCAGGAACACCTGCGGACGCCGGTTCGGTTCGCGCGCCAGCAGCGCGCCGGTGACGGCCTCGGCCTGGCCGTAGCTGGGGGCGGTGTCGATCAGCGAGCCGCGGCCGTCCAGCAGCGCATCCACGACCTGCGCCAGGGGCGCCATCGCGGCGGCGTCGGACGGCGACACGTTGAAGGTGTCGGCCGTGCCCAGCCCGACCACCGGCAGCATTTCGCCCGAAGACCAGATGGTGCGCGCCAGCATCGGCTGCCGGGTGGTCAGGGCGCTCGCGGTCCACGGTTGGGCCAGCAGCGGGGCGCAGGCGGCGGCTTGCAGGAATCGGCGGCGGTCGGGCATGGCTGGCTCCAATGAAAAAGGGCCTGCATTGTTCATGCAGGCCCTTGTGACAGTAACAGCGGTGCGCGTTTACTCGCGGTTGCCGCCGAAGATGCCCAGCAGCATCAGCAGGTTCGAGAAGACGTTGTAGACGTCCAGGTAGATGGCCAGCGTGGCGGACACGTAGTTGGTTTCACCGCCGTTCACGACGCGCTGCAGGTCGACCAGCATGAACGCCGAGAAGATCACGATGGCCAGCACCGAGATGGTCAGCATCAGCGCGGGCAGCTGCAGGAAGATGTTGGCCAGGGCCGCCACCAGGATCACGACCGCGCCGATGAACAGGAATTTCTGCAGGCCGGACAGGTCGCGCTTGATGGTGGTGGCCAGCGTGGCCATCGTGCCGAACACGATCGCGGTGCCGCCGAACGCCGTCATGACCAGCTGCGAGCCGTTGCTGAAGCCCATCACGAAGCCGAGCAGGCGCGACAGCATCACGCCCATGAAGAACGTGAAGACGAGCAGCAGGACCACGCCCAGCGAGTTGTTCTTGTTCTTCTCGATGGCGAACATCATGCCGAAGGCGCCCACCAGGAACACGATGGCGGACAGGCCCGGGCTGGCGCCCATGACGCGGTTGATGCCGGTGTACAGGCCGACGGCCGCGCCCAGCACGGTCGGGATCAGCGAGAGCGCCAGGAGCCAATAGGTGTTGCGCAGCACTTTGTTGCGCACGACCTCGCCCGGCGCGCCGGCGAGGGTGCCAGAACGGTTAAAGGGGGACGGACGATATTCGTTCATGGAGGACTCCTGTGTACGGCAGAAATTGATTTGCCTAGAAGGCTTAGATGCCAAGGATACCTTACAGTTCCCTGAAGAATCTAGTTTTCGGAAGAATTAGCGCGCAGGGTGGGCAGGCATGACCCTGTTATGGGGATGGTCAAGCCGGTTTCAACCGGGCCTGACGTCCTGCAGCACGCGCGCCACGATACGCGGCAGTTCCTCGTCCATGCGGGCCTGGATCTGTTCGATGGCGTCGGCCAGGGCCTGGCGCATGACCTGCTCGACCTCCGCCTGCAGGCGGGCCGCCAGCACCGAGGCTTGCGGCGATGCGTCGGCCGCGGCCGGGGCGACAGCCTCCACCGGGGGGATGGCGTCCTCCCGGGCGCCGCTAACCGCCACGGCGGCAGACGGCGGCACGGCGACGGCATCGGCGGTCTCGGTCAGCAGCGGGACGTCGTCGTCCTGCGCGACGTCCGTCAGCAGCGGAAAGGCGTCGTCGGCAAAGGCCGGCGCATCGTCCTGCGCCACCTCGGTCAGCAGCGGCGCGTCCGGCAGCGGCGCGGACGGGGACAGCGTGGGTTCGGCCCGCTGGGTCAGGGTGGGGATGCCGGGGTCGGAGGGGCGGTGGGGCATGGAGGCTCCCGAGGGTCTGGATGGCGCCGCCAGGGGGGGGGGGCGGCGCGGGATGCGGGGAGGGCGATCAGGCGCCTGGCTGCCGTTGGCTCAGGTCGTGGCTTTGCGGCGTGTGGCCGGCGCCCTGGTAGACGCGCCAGCGCTGGCGCGCGGCCTGCTTGTCCTCGGGATCGTCCGAGACGATCTCGAGCAGCCGTTCGAAGGTCTCGAAGCCCGGCGGGCAGTCGTCGTCGAGATTGAGCAGCCAGGGCGGGTTCGGGCCGTCCCCGGCGGCCTGCGCGGCCTGTTGCGGATCGCCGGCGGTCAGGACGACGGGCGTCTCGGCCGCCAGCGGGTCATTGGCCAGGACGTGCGGCACGAACGAGGTGTCGTCGAAGGCCCACAGCATGCGGTCGAACTGCGCCAGGCGCGAACCCTCGCGGCAATACACCACCAGCCGCTGGCCCGCCAGGTAGCGCTTGCGCACGACCTGGCAGGCCATGCGCAAGCGGTCGGGCGCGCCAAAGGCGAAGTCGATGCGCGTCATGCCGGGGTCCGTGGGCGGCCGTTCAAGCCTGGTCCAGCAGGAACTGCATCAGCAGCGGCACGGGACGGCCCGTGGCGCCCTTGTCCTTGCCGCTCTTCCAGGCCGTGCCGGCGATGTCCAGGTGGGCCCAGCGGTACGACTTGGTGAAGCGCGACAGGAAGCAGGCGGCCGTGACGGCGCCGGCCGGGGGGCCGCCGATGTTGGCCAGGTCGGCGAAGTTGGACTTGAGCTGGTCCTGGTAGGCATCGTCCATCGGCATGCGCCAGGCGGTGTCCAGGGCCTGGCGGCCGGCCGACGAGAGGGCCTCGGCCAGCGCGTCGTCCTTGCTGAACAGGCCGGTGTTGACGTGGCCCAGGGCCACCACGCAAGCGCCGGTCAGGGTGGCGATGTCGATGACGGCGGAGGGCTTGAAGCGCTCGGCGTAGGTCAGCGCGTCGCACAGCACCAGGCGGCCTTCGGCGTCGGTGTTGAGGATCTCGATGGTCAGGCCGGCCATGCTGGTGACCACGTCGCCCGGCTTGTTGGCCTTGCCGCTCGGCAGGTTTTCGCAGGCCGGGATCAGGCCGATCACGTCCAGCGGCAGTTCCAGTTCGGCCAGGGCGCGGAACGAACCGAGCACGCTGGCGGCGCCGCACATGTCGTACTTCATTTCGTCCATGGTGGCGGCGGGCTTGAGCGAGATGCCGCCGGCGTCGAAGGTGATGCCCTTGCCGACCAGCACGATGGGGCCGTCGGACGCCTTGGCGCCCTTCTTGGCCGGCTTGCCGGCATGGCGCAGGACGATGAAGCGCAGCGCTTCCTCGGAGCCGCGCGCCACCGACAGGAACGAGCCCATGCCGAGGGCCTCGACCTGCTTGCGGTCCATGACCTCGACCTTGAGCGACTTGTATTCGCGCGCGAGGCGCTTGGCGGTCTCGCCCAGGTAGGTGGGGGTGCAGAGGTTGCCCGGCAGGTTGCCCAGGGTGCGGGTCAGTTCCATGCCGTTGGCGATGGCGGCGCCTTCGCGCAGGCCCTTCTGGGCCTGCGCGGCGTCGGCGCGCTCGACGATCTGGACGATCTTCTTGAGCTTGGGGCGGGCGTCGCGGTCGGGCTTGCCGAAGCTGGCGTCGTAGTGATAGGTGGCGCTGCCGGCCGCGATGGCGGCGCTGCGGGCGCGGGCGATGATGGCCACGTCGGCGATCGGGTTGGCGGCCAGGGTCGACACGCCTTCGGTCAGCTGGGCCGAGACGCAGGCGGCGGCGAAGGCCTGTTCGGCCGAGGCGTGGGCGCGGGCCGAGTATTCATCCTGCTTGCCCAGGCCCACCAGGACCACGCGTTGGGCCGCGACGCCCGGCAACGCGCGCAGCACCAGCGTGCTGCCGGCGCGGCCGCGGAATTCGGTCTTGGTGACGGCGCGCACGGCGCCGTTGGCGGCACGGTCGATCAGGTCGGCGGCGGGGCTCAACACGCCGTCGGCGAAGACCCCGACCGCCAGGGCGGCGGTTTTGATCTGGTGCAGGGAAGCAGTGGTCTGTGTGCTAAATTCCATGAGGGTTTCCCGTGTGCGTCTGTATGATGCGGTCGATTATCCCGCATATTCTCCCATGTCTCTATTCAAACGCTCTGTCGTCAGCGAGATCACCAGTCACGCTGGCGTTGTCTTTTCCACGTTGCTCATCGTATGGCTCAGCGTGCTGCTGGTGCGCCTGCTCGGTGAAGCGGCGGGCGGCAACATCGGGGCGGACGTCGTGCTCGTGCTGGCCGCGCTGTCCACCATCACGGCGCTGCCGACCATCCTGGCGGTGTCGGTCTTCATCGCGGTGCTCACCACCGTCACGCGCAATTACCGGGAATCCGAGATGGTGGTCTGGTTCGCCAGCGGCTTGTCGCTGGCGGACTGGCTCAAGCCGGTGCTGCGCGTCGCCATTCCCGTGGCCATCGCGGTGGCCGGCCTGACGCTGGTGGCCGCGCCCTGGGCCTATCGCCAGATCGGCGAATACCACGAACGCTTCGAGCAGCGCTCCGACCTGTCCAAGGTCACGGCCGGCCAGTTCGCGGAATCGGCGGGCGGCAACCGCGTGTTCTTCGCCGAGGATCCGGCCAAGCCGACCGACGAACTGGGCAACGTGTTCGCGCGCGAAACCGGGCCGGAATGGCTCAGCGTGCTGACCGCCAGCAGCGCCCACAGCGAAACCCTGCCCAACGGCGACCGCTTCCTGGTGCTGGGCGAGGGGCATCGCTACGACCTGAAGCCGGGCACGCCCGAGATCCGCCTGGTGCACTTCGAGAAATACGGCCTGCGCCTGGAAAGCAAGGGCGGCGACGACCCGGTCGCGTCCGCGCGCGCCGCCGCCGAACGCTCGGCCAAGGCGCGCACCACGCCGCAGCTGATGGCCGACAACACCACCAGCAGCTGGTCGCAGGTGATGTGGCGCGTCTCGCTGCCGCTGGCCGCGCTGAACCTGGCGTTGCTGGCGATCCCGCTGGGCGCCGTCAACCCGCGCCTGGGCCGTTCCGGCGACCTGCTGATCGCCGGCCTGGTGGGCCTGCTGTACATGAACCTGATCAACCTGTCGCGCGCCTGGATTTCCAACGGCAAGCTCAGTTTCGGCGTCGGCACCGTGGCGATCCACCTGGTGGTGGCCGCCTTCACGGCATTCCTGCTGATGCGCCGCCTGCGCGTCAAGGCGCCCAAGAACAGCTAGCGGCCCGGCCCGCGCCCGATCCAGGGGCGCGGGATAGGTGAGCCGGGCCTCTGGCTCCGGCCCCCGGCGGCGCCTGACCGCGCCGCCACCGCCGTCTTCAGGGCAGGTATTTCATCGTCCCGCGCTTGCCGGCCAAGAGGTCGGCATTCTTCAGCACCGACTTGCGGATGAACTCCCACAGCACCGTCACGCGCTTGAGCTTGCGCAGGTCCTCGTGGCAGTACATCCAGAACGAGCGCGTGATCTCCACTTCCTTTTCCAGCACCGGCTTGAGCCGCGGGTCCTGCGCCGCGATGAAGCAGGGCAGGATGGCCAGCGACTGGCCCTGCAGCGCCGCGTGGTACTGCGCCACCACGCTGGTGCTGCGCAACACCACCCGGCTGGCCGGCAGCAGGTCTTCCAGGTAGCGCAGCCGCTCGCTGAACAGCAGTTCGTCGACATAGCCGATGAAGCTGTGGCCCGCCAGGTCGGCGCGGCCGCGGATCGGCGGATGGCGCGCCAGGTACTCGGGCGTGCCATACAGGCGCAGCGTGTAGTCGCACAGCTTGCTGCACACGTAGGGGCCGCGCTGGGGGCGCTCGATCGTGATGGCCAGGTCGGCCTCGCGCTTGGACAGGCTGACGAAGCGCGGCACCGGCAGGATGTCCAGCGTGATGTGCGGATAGCGCCGCTGGAAGTCGGCCGCCAGCGGCGTCAGCACGTAGCTGCCGAAGCCCTCGGTGGCGCCGATGCGCAGGTGGCCGGACAGCGCCTGCCCGATCCCCGACAGCGTCTCGCGGGCGCTGTGCACCGTGCTTTCCATCTGCTCCGCATGCACGAACAGGCGCTGGCCGTCCTCGGTCAGCACGAAGCCGGCGCTGCGCGATTTCTCGAACAGCAGCGTGTCCAGCTCTGTTTCGAGCGCGCGGATGCGGCGCGACACCGTGGTGTGCTCGACCCCGAGCCTGCGCGCCGCGGCGCTGACGCGCTGGGTCCGCGCGACCTCCAGGAAATACCGCAGACTGTCCCAATCCAGCACGTTTTTCGCTCCCGACAGGCTTGTGCATTGATGCACAAGGAATGTGCATTTCTGGTGTTGCTTGTTGATTTTCACACATCTACACTGGGTCGGCAGCCCTGGGGGAATGCTCCAGGAGCCGCGGGCCGCGAAGACGGCGCCATAACGCATAACACTCAGGAGACAAATCCATGGAATTGCACGCACGCGGGCTGGCCGCAGGCTTGTGTCTGGGCGCAGCGCTGGTGGGTCAGGCGTACGCGGCGGATAAGCCGCCAGTGAAGATCGGCATCCTGACGGACATGTCGGGCACCTATGCCGGCATGGGCGGACCCGGTTCGGTGGCGGCGGCGCAATTGGCCATCGATGACTGCCTGGCGGCCGAGTGCAAGGGCATGAAGATCGAGCTGGTGTCGGCCGACAACCAGAACAAGGCCGACGTGGGCGCGGCCAAGGCGCGCGAGTGGTTCGACCGCGACGGCGTCACCGCCATCGCCGACCTGACCAATTCCGCGGTGGCGCTGGCGGTGCAGGGCATCGCGCGCGAAAAGAACAAGGTCGTGATGTTCTCCGGCCCGGCCACCACGGCGCTGACCAACAAGGAATGCTCGCCGGTCGGCTTCCACTGGATGTTCGATACCTATTCGCAGTCCGCCGGCGGCGCCAAGGCCACGGTCAAGGCGGGCGGCAAGTCCTGGTATTTCATCACCGTCGACTACGCCTTCGGCCATTCGCTCGAGGCCGACACGGCCAAGGCGGTCAAGGCGCTGGGCGGCACCGTCGCCGGCAGCGTGCGTCATCCGCTCAACGCGCCGGACTTCGCTTCGTACCTGTTGCAGGCGCAAAGCTCCAAGGCGCAGGTGGTGGCGCTGGCCAACGGCGGCCAGGACACGGTCAACGCGGTCAAGCAGGCGCGCGAGTTCGGCATCGTGGCCGGCGGCCAGCGCCTGGTGTCGCTGCTGATCTTCCTGTCCGACCTGCGCGCGCTGGGGCTCGAAAGCGCCCAGGGCCTGTCGTACGTGGACGGCTTCTACTGGGACTACGACGACGCCACGCGGCAGTGGTCGACGCGCTTCGAGAAGGCCTTCCGCGGCCTGAAGCCGACCATGACGCAGGCCGGCGTGTATTCGAGCGTGCTGCACTACCTGCGTTCGGTGGCGGCCTCGGGCAGCACCGACGGCAAGGTGGTGGCCGACAAGATGCGCGAGCTGCCGATCAAGGATCCGATCATGCGCAACGCCTCGATCCGGCCCGATGGCCGCGTGATCCACGACATGTACCTGTATGAAGTGAAGAAGCCGTCCGAATCCAAGGGCGGTTGGGACTATTCCAAGCTGGTGGCCACCATCCCGGCGGCCGAGGCCTTCCAGCCGCTGGCCGATTCGGCCTGCCCGCTGGTGCAGAAGTAAGGCGCGGTGCGCCGCCGGCGGAGCCCGGCGGCGCGCGCGCGAGATCCAAGAACGCGGATTCCATCCGCATCGACTATGCAGTGTGAGGAGCATCAAATGAGTGAAGTCCCCCGCGTTCCGCTATTGATCGGCGGCAAGCTCGTGCAGTCCAAGACCACCGAATGGCGCGACGTGATCAACCCCGCCACCCAGGAGGTCGTGGCCAAGGTGCCGTTCGCCACGCGCGACGAACTGGACGAGGCCATCGCCAATTCCAAGGAGGCCTTCAAGACCTGGCGCAACAGCGGCCAGGGCCTGCGCATGCGCGTCATGCTCAAGTTCCAGGAACTGCTGCGCGCCAACACCGGCAAGCTGGCCGAGATGATCACCCGCGAGCATGGCAAGACCCTGCCGGACGCCGAAGGCGAAGTCGGCCGCGGCCTGGAAGTGGTCGAGCACGCCTGCTCGATCGCCAATCTGCAGTTGGGCGAATACGCCGAGAACGCCGCCTCCGGCATCGACGTCTACACCCTGATCCAGCCGCTGGGCGTGTGCGCGGGCATCACCGCGTTCAACTTCCCGGTGATGCTGCCGTGCTTCATGTTCCCGATCGCGGTGGCCTGCGGCAATACCTTCGTGCTCAAGCCGTCCGAGCAGGATCCGACCTCGTCGCTGTTCCTGGCCCAGCTGGCGCTGGAAGCCGGCCTGCCGCCGGGCGTGCTGAACGTGGTGCATGGCGGCCCGGAAACGGCCAACGGCCTGTGCGAGCATCCCGACATCAAGGCGGTGTCGTTCATCGGTTCGACCCGCGTCGGCACCGAGATCTACAACCGCGCCTCGGCCGCCGGCAAGCGCTGCCAGTCGATGATGGGCGCCAAGAACCACTGCGTGATCCTGCCGGACGCCGATCCGGACGTGGCGCTGAACCAGCTGCTGGGCGCCGCGTTCGGCGCCGCCGGCCAACGCTGCATGGCCTCGTCGGTGGCCGTGCTGGTGGGCGAAGCCCGCAACTGGCTGCCCGATTTCGTCGAGCGCGCCAAGAAGCTCAAGGTCAATTCGGGCATGGACCGCGCCGCCGACCTGGGCCCGCTGGTCTCGCCGAACGCCAAGAAGCGCGTCGAAAGCCTGATCCAGAAGGGCGTGGACGAAGGCGCCAAGCTGCTGCTGGACGGCCGCAACCTGAAGGTCTCGGGCTTCGAGCAGGGCAACTTCGTCGGCCCGACCGTGTTCGACGGCGTGACCGAGAACATGACCATCTACACCGAGGAAATCTTCGGCCCGGTGCTGTGCGTGGTGGGCGCGGAAACGCTGGAAGAGGCGGTGGAGTTCATCAACCGCAACCCCAACGGCAACGGCGTCGCCCTGTTCACGCAGGACGGCGGCGCGGCGCGCTACTTCCAGAACAACATCGACGTCGGCCAGGTCGGCATCAACGTGCCGATCCCGGTGCCGGTGGCGTGGTTCAGCTTCACCGGCTCGCGCGGCTCCAAGCTGGGCGACCTGGGTCCCAACGGCAAGCAGGCGGTGCAGTTCTGGACGCAGACCAAGACCGTCACGGCGCGCTGGTCGGCCCATGCCAAGACCGTGAACACCACGATCTCGATGCGCTGAAAGAGGGACGCCTTGTCCTAAGCTTATACAAATAAGTCATATAACAAGGTGTCCTTATTACTTATAATTGGCCCGTCTATCAGGGGCCAATTCATGAACCTGCAGCAATTTCGTTTCGTGCGCGAAACCATCCGGCGCGACTTCAACCTGACCGAAGCCGCCCGGATGCTCTATACCTCCCAGCCGGGCGTGTCCAAGGCCATCATCGAGTTCGAGGACGAACTCGGGATCAAGATCTTCGAACGCCATGGCAAACGCATCAAGGGCCTGACCAAGCCCGGCCTGGCCGTGTCGCAGGTGATCGACCGCATCATGCGCGAAGTCGACAACCTCAAGAAGGTCAGCGACGAATTCGCCCGCCGCGACGAGGGCGGCCTGGTGATCGCCTGCACCCACACCCAGGCGCGCTACCTGCTGCCGCGCGTGATCCCGGCGTTCCGCAAGCAATTCCCCAAGGTGCACCTGTCGCTGGCCGAAGGCAGCCCCGCGCAGCTGGCCGAAATGGTGCTGCACGAGCAGGCCGACCTGGCCCTGGCGACCGAGTCGCTGGCCCTGACGCCCGGCCTGGCGACGCTGCCCGTGTACGCCTGGGAGCACACCGTGGTGGTGCGGCCCGACCACCCGCTGGCCGAGCTGACCTCCAGCGCCGCCAAGCGCCTGTCGCTGGCGCAGCTGGCGGAATACCCCATCGTGACCTATGACCGCGCCTTCACCGGCCGCAGCACGATCGACGAGGTCTTCGCCAACCAGGGCATCCATCCGGACATCGTCCTGGAAGCCATCGACGCCGACGTGATCAAGACCTACGTCGACGTCGGACTGGGCATCGGCATCATCGCCGGCGTGGCCTACGATCCGCGGCGCGATTCGAGCCTGGTGGGCCTGCCGGTGGGGCACCTGTTCGGCACCCATACCACCCGCGTCGGCGTGAAGGCCGGCGTGTTCCTGCGCGACTACGTCTACACGTTCCTGGAGATGCTGGCGCCGTCCCTGACGCGCGCGGTCGTGACCGAGGCCGTGCAGGGAACGCCGAAGTAGGCGGGCCCATGACGAGCGCCGTCGCAGTCGGACGAGAGGAAGCGGTTCCCCTGGCGGGGAGCCGCTTTTTTTCTGGAGGCACGGGGGCGGGGAAGGGCGCGCGCAGGGTGTCTCGCTATCCCTTTCCATAAGCTCATAAAAAATATTAAATAAGAACTGATCTCATTTGAGTTGACTAAAAAATAGGAATCATTATCATTACATCCAGTCTCAACGACCCAGTGAGGTTAAACATGACGGCAGGATTGAGTGCAGTGGTAGTGGGCGCCGACAGGCTCGGCAACATTCCGGATCTGCTTAAAGGACACAACATCTCGATCACGCACCACATCAGTGGCCGTGATCCCTCGCATCAGAAGAAGACGTTGCAACTGCCCTCGGGCACCCAGCTGGTCATTTTGCTGACCGATTTCCTGGGCCACAACGTCATGAAGACCTTCCGCAACGCGGCGCAGCGCGGTGGCATCCGCGTCGTGGCTTGTCGCCGTTCGGTGTGCAGCATGCAGCAGGCCCTGCAGCAGTGCGGCCTGTGCAGCCGGGGCGCCGCGGTCCACTGACACCGCCGTGCCACGCCGCCGCCAACACTGAAAACTGGGGAGGCCGAAACGGCCTGCGGCCCCAGGGCCGCGAAGAGGAATGAAAAACGCCGCCGGACTGGATAGTCCGGCGGCGTTTTGCTGTCCGTGTCCGATTGCGTGTGACGATCGCGCCGTTTGGAGGATGGCCGCATCGCGGCCGGCGCGTCACACTGCGGGAGGTCAGTTGGCCGCGCGGGCGCTGGCCACCAGGCCGTTGTCCAGGCGGCGGGCGCCGTTGTAGCGCTTGCTCCAGTAGGCCATGGTCATGTTTTCGACCCGCACCACGCCGCCCGCGCTGGGCGAGTGCACGAAGCGGTCGTCGCCCAGGTAGATGCCCACGTGGGAGTAGCGGCGGCCCAGGGTGTTGAAGAAGACCAGGTCGCCGGCCTTGAGCTCGTTCTTGGCGACGGAAATGCCCTGCTGCGCGATTTCGGCGGCGTTGCGGGGCAGCTTCAGGCCCAGCGAACGTTCGGCGGTGTAGGCCACCAGGCCGCTGCAATCGAAACCGGTATCGGGGGAGTTGCCGCCGAAGCGATAGCGGATGCCCAGGTAGTTCAGGGCTTCGCTGACCATGGCGTTGTCGCTGCTGACTTCGCTGTGGTTGCGCTGGCGGTCGCGCTTGAATTTCTGTACCACCAGCATGCCGATGGGATCATCGGCGGTGGCGACCCATTCCGTCTCGTAGGGATCGATCTCGGACGTATAGGCGGTGGATTTTTGAGAGGTGTTCGCACAACCCGCCAGACCCGCGACGCACGCCGCCAGCGCCAGCAAACGCAGACCGCGGTTTGCCTGGCCAGAGGATGAATTCAGTCGCGCGCTTTTGGAGTGTCGATGCATTCGCCTGGGGATGGTTGCGTCTTGTTTCGCGCATTCCAGGAAATAAAGCGTCAAAAACGCTAAAAAACACCTGAATAGCGGGAATCAAGCAGCGAACCAACAGATATGTTGTCTACAACTTCGCGGGGATTCTACCAAACTTTTAAGACTGGTTCGTTACTGTAACCAGTCCGGCGCCCGTGCGGCGTAGACGCGTGGCAGAATTTTTTGACCTGCGGCAAGCCTCATGCAAGGTTTGCCCACCAGAATGACCAAAGGATTCGAAAAGAAAGCAATCAGCCATACGGCGTATGCACAATAACAGGAGACAAAAATGCAAAAAACCAGGGATTTCCATTACCGCTCGGTGCACGACCGCGACGCCTTCTGGCGCGAAGAGGCGGGCAGGGTGCACTGGGAGACGCCGTTCGAGTCAGTCCTGGATTTTTCCCGGCCGCCCTTCGCCAAATGGTTCGTGGGCGGCAGGACCAACCTCTGTTACAACGCCGTGGACCGCTGGCTGCCGACCCAGGCCGACAAGCCGGCCCTGATCTGGGTATCGACCGAAGTCGAGCGCGAGCGCGTCTACACCCGCCAGGACGTCTATGACGAAGTGAACGCGGCCGCCGCCATGCTGCAGGACCTGGGCGTGGGGCGCGGCGACCGGGTGCTGCTGTACATGCCGATGGTGCCCGAGGCGGTCTTCACCATGCTGGCCTGCGCCCGCATTGGCGCGGTGCATTCGGTGGTGTTCGGCGGCTTCGCCTCGGTCAACCTGGCGCAGCGCATCGACGATGCCGCGCCCAAGGTGGTGGTGTGCACCGACGGCGGCTCGCGCGGCGGCAAGGTGGTGCCCTACAAGCCGCTGCTGGACCGGGCGCTGGCGTTGTGCAAGACGCCGCCGGCCTCGGTGGTGGTGTTCGACCGCGGCCTGGCGCCGTTCGAGCCGGTCGCCGGCCGCGACCTGGACTACGCCACCCTGCGCGCGGCGCAGCGCGGCGTCCACGTGCCGGTGGCCTGGCTGGAATCGTCCGAGCCCAGCTACATCCTGTACACGTCCGGCACCACCGGCAAGCCCAAGGGCGTGCAGCGCGACACCGGCGGCTACGCGGTGGCGCTGGCGTCGTCGATGGAATACCTGTTCAACGGCAAGGCCGGCGATACGTTCTTCTGCACCAGCGACATCGGCTGGGTGGTGGGGCACTCCTATATTGTGTATGGCCCGCTGATCGGCGGGCAGGCCACGGTACTGTACGAGGGCACGCCGGTGCGCCCGGACGGCGCCATCCTGTGGAAGCTGGTGGAGCAGTTCGGCGTCAACACGCTGTTTTCGGCGCCGACCGCGGTGCGGGTGCTCAAGCGCCAGGATCCGGCTTTGCTCAGGAAGCACGACCTGTCCACGCTGCGGGCGGTATACCTGGCCGGCGAACCGCTGGACGAGCCGACCGCGCACTGGATCTCGGAGGGGCTGGGCAAGCCCATCATCGACAACTACTGGCAGACCGAATCCGGCTGGCCGATCCTGTCGGCCCAGCCCGGCGTCGAAAAGGTGCCGACCCGTTTCGGCAGCCCGTCGTTCCCGGTCTACGGCTTCGATGCGCGCATCGTCAGCGAATCCAGCGGCGAGGACCTGGGGGCGGACCAGAAGGGCGTGGTGGCCATCGTGCCGCCGCTGCCGCCGGGCGCCATGTCGACCATCTGGGGCGACGACGAGCGCTTCGTGCAGACTTACTTCACCTCGATTCCCGGCCGCCAGGTGTATTCCACCTTCGACTGGGGATTGGTCGACGCGGACGGATACTGGTTCATCCTGGGGCGCACCGACGACGTCATCAACGTCGCCGGCCACCGCCTGGGCACGCGCGAGATCGAAGAGTCCGTCAACAGCCACAATGGCATCGCCGAATGCGCGGTGGTGGGGGTGGCGGACGCGCTCAAGGGCCAGGTGGCGATGGCGTTCGCGGTGCTGAAGAATCCGGCCGCGGCGGAAACGCCGGAAGGCGCAAAACAGCTGGAAGCGGATATCATGCGGCTGGTGGAAGATCAGCTGGGAGCGGTGGCGCGACCCGCCCGGATCCGGTTCGTGGGCGCGCTGCCCAAGACCCGTTCCGGCAAGGTGTTGCGCCGCGCGATCGTCGCGGTATGCGAAGGCCGCGATCCCGGCGACCTGACCACCATCGAGGATCCCACCGCCCTGGAACAGATCAAGGAGTCGCTGCAATGAACACCAAACCCGTGCTGAACGCCGAAGACGTCAAGAAAATCCTGGCCGCGGCCGAAGCACACGCCCTGCAGAACAAGTGGGCCGTCACCATCGCCGTGTCGGACGATGGCGGCCACCTGCTGGGCATGCTGCGCCTGGACGACGCTGCGCCCATTTCCTCGCACATCGCGCCGGCCAAGGCCAAGACCGCGGCCCTGGGCCGCCGTGAATCGCGCGTCTACGAGGAAATCATCAACAATGGCCGCTACTCCTTCCTGTCGGCCCCGCTGATCGAAGGCATGCTGGAAGGCGGCGTGCCGATCACGGTCAACGGCCAGGTGGTCGGCGCGGTCGGCGTGTCGGGCGTGAAGTCCACCGAGGACGCCCAGATCGCCCAGGCTGGCATCGCCGCGCTGGGCCTGTGAGCCAGGAAACGCCGCGGCCGGCGCCCGAAGGCGCCGCCGCGTCCGCCGGCGGGGAGGCGGACAGGAGTCCGCTGAACCCCGGCGTGGCCAAACGCGAAGTCTGGGCCTGGGCCATGTACGACTTCGCCAATTCCGGCTACACCACCGTGATCCTCACGGCGGTGTTCAGCACCTATTTCGTCGGCGTGGTCGGCGGCCGCGCGCCGTGGGCCACGCTGGCCTGGACCGCGGCGCTGTCGCTGTCCTATCTGCTCATCATGCTGACGATGCCCACGCTGGGCGCGCGCGCCGACGCCCGCGCCGGCAAGCGGCGGCTGCTCTATACCAGCACCATCGGCTGCGTGGCCGCCACCCTGGTTCTGACGCAGGCCGGGCCGGGCGACGTCTGGCTGGCGCTGGCCGCCATCGTCGTGTCCAACTATTGCTATTGCGTCGGCGAGTCCGTGGTGGCGGCGTTCCTGCCCGAACTGGCCAAGCCGTCGGCGCTGGGCCGGGTGTCGGGCTGGGGCTGGAGCTTCGGTTATTGCGGCGGCATGCTGACGCTGGGCCTGTCGCTGGTGGTGGTGAAGCTGGCCGAGGCCGACGGGCTCGATGCCGAACATTTCGTGCCGCGCGTCATCCTGGTGACCTGCGCGGTGTTCGCGCTGGCGGCGCTACCGTCGTTCTTCCTGTTGCGCGAGCGCGCCCGGCCTTCCGGCAAGGCGCAGGAGACGCTGGCCATGCTCAAGCGGCTGGCCTACGCCTGGCGCGAGACCGGCCAGCATTTTCCCGAGTTCCGCCGGCTGCTGATGTGCATCGCCTGCTATCAGGCGGGCATCTCGGTCGTGATCACGCTGGCGGCGGTGTATGCCTCCGAGGTCATGGGCTTCACCACGCCGCAGATCATGCTGCTGGTGTTCACCGTGAACATCGGCGCGGCGGCGGGCGCGTTCTCGTTCGGCTACGTGCAGGACCGCATCGGCCACAAGCCGGCGCTGGCGATCACGCTGTGTGGCTGGATCCTGATGGTGCTGGTGGCCTATGCGGCCGTGACCGCGCCGGTGTTCTGGGTGGCCGCGACGCTGGCCGGACTGTGCATGGGCACGACCCAGAGCGCGGGCCGCGCCATGACCGGCGCGCTGGCGCCGGCCGGACGCCTGGCGGAATTCTTCTCGCTCTGGACCTTCGCGGTGCAACTGGCGGCGGTCATCGGCCCGCTGACCTATGGCCTGGTGACCTGGGCCACGCACGGCAACCATCGCCTGGCGATCCTGGTGACCGGGCTGTTCTTCGTCGGCGGCCTGATCCTGCTGTCGCGCGTGGACATGGCGCGCGGCCTGGCGCGCCGCACGGCGTAAGGGCGCGTGCGGCCGTGGCAACTGATATTCTTATGAAGTCCCGACCATCGCCGCGCCGCCTGCCGGCGGGCGAAGGCCGGCGGGTTGCGTATTGCGCTGTCAGTTGTCGATGCCGTTGCCGCCACGATTGGCGCACGTTCTTGCGGAATACGGGCTTATGGCCCGTATTTTGCGTAAGGTGCCCGTAAGAGCGTGGCGATACGGTTGCGAGTGGGCAGTTAGATAAAAACGGCATCAACAACAGAATCACAGATTGGAGACAAGATCATGTCGAATGCTATTGAGTCCGTACTGGTGGAAACCCGGGTCTTCCCGCCGCCGGAGCGCGCGGCGAAGGGCGCCGCGATTCCCAGCATGGACGCGTACAACGCGCTGTGCGCGCAGGTCGAGAAGGACTTCGACGGTTTCTGGGCCGGCCAGGCCCGCGACAACCTGCAGTGGACCAAGCCGTTCACCGAGGTGCTGGACGAATCCAACGCGCCGTTCTACCGCTGGTTCGGCGACGGCGAACTGAACGTCTCGGCCAACTGCCTGGACGTGCACCTGACCAACGGCAACGCCGACAAGACCGCCATCATCTTCGAAACCGATGATGGCAAGGTCGACAAGGTCACCTACCGCGAACTGCTGGCGCGCGTGTGCCGCTTCGCCAATGGCATCGCCAAGCTGGGCTACAAGAAGGGCGACCGCGCCATCATCTACATGCCCATGTCGATCGAAGCCGTGGTGGCCATGCAGGCCTGCGCGCGCCTGGGCGTGACGCACTCGGTGGTGTTCGGCGGCTTCTCGGCCAAGAGCCTGCAGGAGCGCATCGTCGACGTCGGCGCCTCGCTGGTCATCACCGCCGACGAGCAGGTGCGCGGCGGCAAGACCATCCCGCTCAAGCCGGCGGTGGAAGAAGCCATCGCCATGGGCGGCTGCGAAGCCATCAAGCACGTCATCGTCTATCGCCGCACCGGCGGCAAGGTCGCCTGGAACGAAGGCCGCGACCTCTGGATGCACGACGTCGAGGCCGGCCAGGCCGACACCTGCGAACCGGTGCCGGTCAACGCCGAGCACCCGCTGTTCATCCTGTACACCTCGGGTTCCACCGGCAAGCCCAAGGGCGTGCAGCACTCGTCCGCCGGCTACCTGCTGTGGGCGCTGCTGACGGTCAAGTGGACCTTCGACGCGCGCAAGGACGACGTCTACTGGTGCACGGCCGACGTGGGCTGGGTCACCGGCCACACGTACATCACCTACGGCCCGCTGGCCGCCGGCCTGACGCAGGTGGTGTTCGAGGGCGTGCCGACGTTCCCCAACGCCGGCCGCTTCTGGGACATGATCGCGCGCCACAAGGTCACCACCTTCTACACCGCGCCGACCGCGATCCGCTCGCTGATCAAGGCCGCCGAGGCGGCGCCCGAGACCCATCCGTCCAAGTACGACCTGGACAGCCTGCGCATCATCGGCACGGTGGGCGAGCCCATCAACCCCGAGGCCTGGATCTGGTACCACAAGAACATCGGCCGCGAGCGCTGCCCGATCGTCGATACCTGGTGGCAGACCGAGACCGGCGGCCACATGATCACGCCGCTGCCGGGCGCCACGCCGACCAAGCCGGGTTCGTGCACGCTGCCGCTGCCGGGCATCGCCGCCGCCATCGTCGATGAGACCGGCGGCGACGTCGACCAGGGCAACGGCGGTTTCCTGGTGATCAAGCGTCCGTGGCCCGCGATGATCCGCAACATCTGGGGCGACCCGGAACGCTTCAAGAAGAGCTACTTCCCGCCGGAACTGCGCGGTTACTACCTGGCCGGCGACGGCGCGCAGCGTGACGCGGATGGCTACTTCTGGATCATGGGCCGCATCGACGACGTGCTCAACGTGTCGGGCCACCGCCTGGGCACGATGGAAGTGGAATCGGCGCTGGTCGCGCACGAACTGGTGGCCGAGGCCGCCGTGGTCGGCCGTCCCGACGACACCACCGGCGAGGCCGTGGTGGCCTTCGTGGTGCTCAAGAGCGCCCGTCCCGAAGGCGCCGAAGCGCAGGCCATCGCCAAGACGCTGCGCGACTGGGTCGCCAAGGAGATCGGCCCGATCGCCAAGCCCAAGGACATCCGCTTCGGCGACAACCTGCCCAAGACCCGTTCCGGCAAGATCATGCGCCGCCTGCTGCGCGTGGTGGCCAAGGGCGAGGAAGTGACGCAGGACGTGTCGACGCTGGAAAACCCCGCGATCCTGGAACAGCTGTCCAAGCCGTTGTAATGCGGCGCGCGCCGTCCGTCATGCGGACGGCGTGGACGGTTCCCGGCCCGACGGGAGCATAATGCGAGATGCCCATGCCGGTTTGCCGGCATGGGCATCGTCGTTTTTCCTTTCCCACTTCCACCGGAGACGCCGCCGTGAGCCGCAGCAGTTTCGATCGCGCAGGGCTTGCCCTGATGTTCAGCACCATCGTCGTCTGGGCGGGCAGCTGGATCGCGATGAAGCTGATCGTGCCCTACATCGGCCCCTTCGATTTCGTGGCGTTGCGCTACGTGACCGGCGCGCTGGTGCTGTTCGCGCTGGCGGCCGCGACCCGGCGGCCGCTGGCCCTGCCGCCCTGGAAGCTGACCCTGCTGATCGGCCTGACCCAGACCGCGGGCTTCCAGGGCTTCGTGCAGACGGCGCTCGTGTCCGGCGGCGTCGGCAAGGTGTCATTGATGGCCTACACCATGCCGTTCTGGGTGGTGCTGTTCGCCTGGGGCCTGCTGGGCGAGCGGCCGACGGCGCGCCATGGCATCGGCATTGGCCTGGCCGCGATCGGCCTGGTGCTGTTCATCGAACCCTGGCATGGCGTGGGCGAAATGCGGCCGGTGCTGCTGGGGCTGGGCAGCGGCCTGTGCTGGGGCGTGGGCACGGTGCTGTCCAAGCGCATGTTCGAGCGCCACGCGCCCGACGTGATGACGTTCACCGCCTGGCAGATGCTGTTCGGCGGCCTGGTGATGACGCCGGTGGCCTGGCTGGTGCCGCAGATCGCGCCGCAATGGGGCTGGCAGCTGTGGACCGGCATGACCTATATCGTGCTGATCGCCACCGCCGCCGGCTGGTTGTTGTGGCTGCAGGTGGTGCGGCGCGTGCCGGCCTCCATCGCGGGCCTGTCGAGCCTGGGCGTGCCGGTGGTGGCGATGCTGATGGCCTGGGCGGTGCTGTCCGAACGCCCGTCGCCGGTCGAGCTGGGCGGCATGGCCCTGATCCTCGCCGGTATTTTTGTCGTGAGCCGCGCGGCGCCCGCCGCGCGCGCGGGCTGACCGGCCCGCTTACCGGATTCCGTTTTCCTTCAAGGAAGCTTCATGATCGATTTGCGCAGTGATACCGTCACCCGGCCGTCCCCGGCCATGTTGCAGGCCATGGTCAGCGCGCCGCTGGGCGATGACGTGATGGGCGACGACCCCACCGTCATCCAGTTGCAGCAGGCGGTCGCCGAGCGCGCGGGCAAGGCCGCGGGCCTGTTCTTCCCGTCGGGCACGCAGAGCAACCTGGCCGGCCTGATGGCCCATTGCGAGCGCGGCGACGAGTACCTGGTGGGCCAGCAAGCCCACACCTACAAGTACGAGGGCGGCGGCGCGGCGGTGCTGGCCAGCATCCAGCCCCAACCCATTGAACACGCCGAGGATGGCTCGCTGCCGCTGGAAAAGCTGGCGGCGGCGGTCAAGCCCGAAGGCGATCCGCACTTCGCCCGCACCCGCCTGCTGGCGCTGGAGAACACCTTCCACGGCAAGCTGATCCCGGCGGACTACGTGCGCGCCGCGACCGACTGGGCCCGCGGCCAAGGCCTGGCCACGCACCTGGACGGCGCGCGCGTGTTCAACGCCGCCGTCGCCAGCGGCAAGCCGCTGGCCGAGATGTGCCAGCCGTTCGATTCCGTGTCGATCTGCTTTTCCAAGGGCCTGGGCGCGCCGGTCGGTTCGGTGCTGGTGGGCAGCGCCGAGTTGATCGCCCGCGCGCGCCGCTGGCGCAAGGTGCTGGGCGGCGGCCTGCGCCAGTCGGGCGTGCTGGCCGCGGCCTGCCTGTATGCGCTGGAGCACAACGTCGAGCGCCTGGCCGAAGACCACGCCAACGCGCGCCTGCTGGCCGACGGCCTGCGCGGCATTGCTGGCGTGACGGTCTTGAGCCAGGACACCAACATGGTGTTCGCGGAATTCGAGCCGGCGCGTTGCGAGGCGCTGACCGCCGCGCTGGCGGCCGACGGCATCCTGATGCGCGCGGTCTATGGCGGCCCGACGCGCCTGGTGACGCACCTGGACGTGTCGAGCGCCGACGTGCGCCGGGTGGTCGAGGCCGTCGCTCGCCACCTGGGGTGAGCGGCTGCGGCATGGCCGGCCCGCATGGGGCCGGCCACGCCGACATGAGGCCGACGCGGCGCGTCAGTCCGCGGCGCGCAGCGCCTCAGCCAGCGCGGAGAACAGCTCGTCGATCTGCGCGGGCTCGATGATGAGCGGCGGCGACAGCAGCATGGTGTCGCCCGCCGAGCGGATCAGGCAGCCGCGTTCCAGGCAGGCCTGGTGCACGGCATAGCCGCGCTGCCCCGGCTTGCCCGCGAGCGGCGCCAGTTCGATCGCGGCCAGCAGGCCGATGTTGCGGATGTCCAGCACGTGCGGCAGGCCCTTCAGGCCGTGGGCCGCGTCTTCCCAATAGCGCCATAGGTCGCGGCTGCGCTGGAACAGGCCGTCGCGGCGGCAGATGTCCAGCATCGCCAACCCGGCCGCGCAGGCCACCGGGTGGCCCGAGTAGGTGTAGCCGTGGGCCAGCTCGATGGCGCTGTCCGGTCCCTGCATGAAGGCGTCGTAGACATGCTGGCGCACCAGCGTCGCGCCCATCGGAATGGCGCCGTTGGTCAGCCCCTTGGCGCTGGTGATGAGGTCGGGCGTGACGCCGAAATGCGTCGAAGCGAAGGCGCCGTCGATGCGGCCGAAGGCGCAGATCACCTCGTCGAAGATCAGCAGGATGCCGTGCGCGTCGCAGATCTGCCGCAGTTTCTGCAGATAGCCGCGCGGCGGCACCAGCAGGCCGGTCGAGCCGGCCACCGGTTCGACGATGACGGCGGCGATAGTGGAGGCGTCGTGCAGCGCGACGATGCGTTCGAGCACGTCGGCCAGGTGCGCGCCCCAGTCGGGTTGGCCGCGGGTGTAGGCCATGCGCTCGCGGTCATAGGTATGCGGCAGGTGGTCGACGTAGGGCAGCAGGTTGCCGAACGGCTTGCGATGGCCGCCGATGCCCGAGACCGACAGGCCGCCGAACCCCACGCCGTGATACGACCGCTCGCGACCGATCAGGCGCACGCGCTGGCCTTCGCCGCGCGCGCGGTGATAGCCCAGCGCGATCTTGAGGGCGGTATCGACGGCCTCGGATCCGGAGTTGGAAAAAAATACATTGGAAAACCCGGCGGGCGCCTCCTCGCACAGCTTTTCGGCCAGCTCGAACGCCAGCGGATGGCTCATCTGGAACGACGGCGCGTAGTCCAGCTCGTAGGCGGTGCGCGCGATGGCCTCGACGATTTCGGGCCGGCGATGGCCGGCGTTGACGCACCACAGGCCCGCGATGCCGTCCAGCACGCGACGGCCGTCCGGGCGGATGTAGTGCATGCCCTCGGCCGCGCTGAACAGCAGCGGGTCGCGCTTGTAGCGCCGGTTGGCGGTGAACGGCATCCAGAAGGCATCGGCGTTGATCGGCGTGGCGGGGGCGGGCGAGGTCATGGGCGTCCTGTCGGGAGGAGTTGGGGTTCGCCTATTTTGTATTAATAAGAATAAAAATACAATTCAAGGCAAAACCCTCCCAGGCCGATGGGCGCGAGAAAGCGACCCCGGTCAATGGGCATGGCGAGGCAAAGGCAGGGAAAGTCGCCGCGTGGCGGCGGCGCGGATCAGGATTGCTGCTGCGAGGTCTTCAGGTGGCGGCGCATGAGCTGCGAGGCCCATTCCTGGTCGCCGGCTTCAAGAGCCTCGATGATCCGCAGGTGCTCGTTGCTGGAATTGACGAAGCGCGCGTCGCGGTAGAACGCGGCGTGTTCCTCCAGGCGGCGCAACTGGTTCTGCTGCTGCACCGCCTGCAGGATGTAGCGGTTGCCCGAGAAGCGCGCCAGCATTTCATGGAACGAGGCGTTCAGGCTGAAGAACTCGGTGGCGGAGATGTCGGCGTCGTCGCGCTGGATCAGCGTCTCATGCGCGGCCCGCATGCGCGCCAGGGCGTCGCGGTCGAGCTTGAAGGAGGGCTCCAGCAGGCCGGCGCATTCGATCGTCATGCGGAACCGGTAGCTCTCGTTGAGCGCCTCGCGGTTCTCCAGCGACGGCGCGAACTGCCAGCCGTGGCCCTTGCGCTTTTCGATCAGGCCGTCGGCCGACAGTTGCAGCAGGGTCTTGGCCAGCACGCTGCGCGGCGCGGGATAGCGTTGCAGCAGTTCGCGCTCGGTGAACTGGTCGGGCAGCGCGCGCGTGGCGCGGTCGTCGATCAGGCGGCGATAGAGTTCGTTCTGGGTCGGCACGGCGCCGGCGATGGCGGGCGTGGCCAGCGCGGCGTTCTCGGCCACGGTGTAGCCGCTGTTGGGCCGATGCGTGATCAGGCCTTGCGCCGCCAGCAGCCGCAGGGCGCCCCGCACCGGCGTACGCGACACCTCGTAGCCCGCGGCCAGCGCTTCCTCGGACAGGTGGGCGCCGGGCGCATAGCGCCGGGCCACGATGTCCTGCGCAATCAGGCGCGCCAGATCGACTTGCAGCGGGGTGGGGCGGGCGTGAGCGGCAGTGGGCATGAATGGGCGCGGGAGCGGCGGTGGAGCAATGGTAACGGACAGATGGGCCGCCGTAATCGGCCCAACTGTAACGCGGCGCGCCCGCCCGTGGTGGCCGCGCGGCCGGGCCCGGGGAGGGACCGGCGCCCGCTCAGCCGTGGCGCGCGCGGCTGTCGCCCGGGGCCTGCTCGCGCTCCTGCATGCCGTAGTCGCGCAGCACCTGCGCGACGCGCAGGCGATAGTTGGCGAACACGCCGCCGCGCCCCGCCTCCTGCGCGCGGCGGTGCGAGTCCAGCGTGCGCCAGCGCCTGACCGCGTCCTCGTCGCGCCAGAACGACAGCGACAGCAGCTTGTCCGGCGTGCTCAGGCTCTGGAAGCGTTCGACGGAGATGAAGCCGTCGATGGCCTTCAGTTCGTCGATCAGGCCCGCGGCGATGTGCAGATAGGGCGCGGGGTTGCCGTCGGTGGGTTCGACTTCGAATATCACGGCGATCATGGGGTGGGCTCCTCGGTGAAATCAAATTGGGGAATCCGGGCATTGGGCAGCGGGCGGTAGCGCGCGCGCCCCGCCAGGGCGCGGCCATCGACGCCGGCCCGCAGCAGGTGGACCAGCGCGCCCGCCGCGTGCCGCCGCGCCAGGTCGCGGCCGGGGCAGGCGTGGCCCAGGGCGCCGAAGGTCCAGTGCGCGTCGGGTTGCGCCATGGCCGCGGCGGCCAGCACCAGCAGCACCGTGGCGCCGGCCTCGAGACGCTGGCCATCGAGGTCGATGGCCTCGGCCAGGAAGCGGCGGGTGTTGTGGATGGGCGGATCTTCGCGCAGCGTCGCGTCGACCAGCGCCAGGGCCTGCGCGACCGTCAGGTCGGCCGCGGCGCCATGACGGCCGGCCCGCAGCAGCGCGTTGCCGAGCAGGCCGGCGCCGGCGTCACAGGATTGGAACAGCAGCCCCGCCAGGTTGGCGGCCAGCAGCGCCGGCTCCAGCCCGGCGTCGATCCCCTGGCGCCGCAATTCGCGCAGCGCCGGGGCGGCGGCGGGATCGTCCAGGTGGGCGCGCAAGCGCGCGGCCAGCCGTTCGGCGGCCGCGTGCCCGGCCGCGATCCGGGCACGCGGCGCGGCGGGCGGCAGGGCCGCCAGGAAGTCGCCTATATCGCGCGCACAGTTCGTCGCGAGGGCATCGGGCAGGCCGATGAAACAGGCCTGCGCCAGCACCGGCGCGGCAGACAGGAAGCGGTCGATGGCGGCGGCATCGGGTGTCCGCGTCGAAGCCTGCCCCGCATCCAGCCGCGGCCACGCGGGATCGCGCGCCTGCCGCGCCTGTTGCGCGAGGAATTCGCTCAGCAAGGGCTTGAGCAGGACTTGCGACGGTCCGTCGTTCATGCGCAGGAAGCGGCCGAACAACTGGCCTGCCGGGCCCACCGCGATGCCTCGCGGCACCGGCTCGGCGACAGGACGCACGCGGGCGGCGGGATGGCGCATGAGCGCCAGGATCGCCCGCGGCCCGCTGGCGACCCACAGGCCCAGCCGCGCGTCGTGGTACAGCGGCCGGTCCCTGGCCAGCGCGGCGTAATAGGGATAGGGGTTGGCGTGCGTCACCGCCTGGAGCGGATCGAGCGGGGAGAGGATGGACATGGCGGCGTGGGAGCGGGTCTGGGCAAGCCAGTATCGCCGCGTCACGCCGCCGACGATTCGGTGTCGGTCGAACTATGCCGGCGAGGCCGCGTCCGCCAGCAGCGCGGCGTAGCCGGCGCGCGAGTCGGGCCATCGCAGCGCCAGGCCGCTGGCGCGCAGACGGGCGTTGCTGAGCTTCTTGCTGCCGATGCCGGCGGGCGCGGGGCCTTCGGCCGGGGCCGGCGCGCCGATCATGCGCGCCAGGTCCGCATACAGTTCATGCAGCGGCAGCGGCGTGTCGTCGCAGCCGATGTAGACCGGTTGCGCCGCGGGCAGCAGCGCCACGTGCGCGATGGCGGCGGCGGCGTCGTCGATGTGGATGCGGTTGGCCCAGTGCGGCGGCTGGCTCGGCGCGCGCGCGTCGCCGGCGCGCAGCCGTTCGATCAGCTGCAGGCGGCCGGGGCCGTAGAGGCCGGCGAAACGCAAGGTGGTGTGCGGTAGCGCCTGCGCGGCCAGCAGCGCTTCGGCTTCCAGCAGGATGCGGCCATTGAAGCCCTGCGGCGCGGGCGGGGTGTCTTCGGTGACCCAGTCGCCATGGTGTTCGCCATAGACCGCGCTGGAGGACACGAACACGATGCGTTCCACGCGCGACGTGTCGAGCGCGTCCAGCGCATGCTTCAGGCCGTCGACGAACACGCCGCGGTACGCGGCCGGATCGCGCGCGCCGGCGGTGGCGACGTGGATGACGCGGGTGATGCCGGCCGGCAAGGCCGGCAGGCCATCGGGGCGGGTGATGTCGCCTTGCAGCCAGCGGATGCCGCTGGCGTCGCCCGCGGGGGGATGGCGGCGCAGCGCGTGGACCTCGTCGCCGCGCGCCAGGAAGCGGCGCGCGGCGCGTTGGCCGAGATCGCCGCAGCCGATGAAGAGCACGCGTTCAGCCATCGCCCGCGACCTTGCTACATGCCGCTGTAGACCGGGCCCTCGCCGCCTTGCGGCGCCACCCAGACGATGTTCTGGGTCGGGTCCTTGATGTCGCAGGTCTTGCAGTGCACGCAGTTCTGCGCGTTGATCTGCAGGCGGTCCTCGCCGTGGTCGTCCTTGACGAACTCGTAGACGCCGGCCGGACAGTAGCGCGATTCCGGGCCGCCGTACTTGGCGAGGTTGACCTTCACCGGCACCGACGCATCCTTCAGCGTCAGGTGGATGGGTTCGTTTTCGTCGTGGTTGGTGTTGGAGATGAACACCGAGCTGAGCTTGTCGAAGGTCAGCTTGCCATCGGGCTTGGGATAGTCGATGCGGGCGCACTGCGAGGCCGGCTGCAGGCAGGCATGGTCGGGCTTGCTGTGGCGCAGGGTCCAGGGCATCTTGCCCTTGAACACCAGTTGCTCGATGCCGGTCATCAGCGTGGCCACGGTGCGGCCCTTCTTGAACCACTGCTTGAAGTTGCGCGCCTTGTTCAGCTCGGCGTGCAGCCACGAATTTTTGAAGGCTTCCGGGTAGGCGGCCAGTTCGTCCTGGCGGCGGTCGGCCACCAGCGCGTCGAACGCGGCCTCGGCGGCCAGCTTGCCGGACTTGATGGCGGCGTGGCTGCCCTTGATGCGCGAGGCGTTCAGGAAACCGGCCTCACAGCCGACCAGCACGCCGCCCGGGAACGTCAGCTTGGGCAGCGACAGCAGGCCGCCGGCGGTGATGGCGCGCGCGCCGTAGGCAATGCGCTTGCCGCCCTCGAAGGTGCCGCGGATGGCGGGGTGGGTCTTGTAGCGCTGGAATTCGTCGAACGGCGACAGCCACGGATTGGCGTAGTCCAGGCCGACGATCATGCCGACGGCCACCAGGTTGTTGTCCAGGTGGTAGAGGAACGAACCGCCGTAGGTATCCGAATCCAGCGGCCAGCCGGCGGTGTGGATCACCAGGCCGGGCTTGGACTGGGCCGGATCGACTTCCCACATTTCCTTGATGCCGATGCCGTAGGCCTGCGGATCGCGGCCGTCGTCGAGCTTGTAGCGGTCGATCAGCTGGCGGCCGAGCTGGCCGCGCGCGCCTTCGGCGAACACCGTGTAGCGCGCATGCAGTTCCATGCCCGGCTGGTAGTGGTCGGTGTGGCTGCCGTCGCGGGCCACGCCCATGTCGCCGGTGGCCACGCCGCGCACGGCGCCGTTCTCGTCGTACAGCACTTCGACCGCGGCAAAGCCCGGGAAGATCTCGACGCCCAGCGCCTCGGCCTGTTCGCCCAGCCATTTGACGACGTCGCCCAGGCGGACGATGTAGTTGCCTTCATTGTGGAAACAGGGCGGCAGCAGCCAGTTCGGCGTCGCGCGCGCGCCGTTTTCGGACAGGAACAGGAACTTGTCCTGCGTCACGGGCACGGTCAGCGGCGCGCCTTTTTCCTTCCAGTCGGGGATCAGCTCGGTCAGGGCCAGCGGGTCCATCACGGCGCCGGACAGGATGTGCGCGCCCAGCTCCGCGCCTTTTTCCAGGACGCAGACGCCGATTTCCTGGTTCTTCTCAGCGGCCAGTTGCTTCAGACGGATAGCGGTGGCCAAGCCGGCGGGACCCCCGCCAACCACGACCACGTCATATTCCATCGACTCGCGTTCAGACATTGCAAAGCTCCCCGTATGTATTCCATATATGGCTGGAAGTATTATCGGCGATTGTATTGCAGGCGGAGACCTTGCACGTCTTCGCATTTCCATCAGATATCA
Organism: Achromobacter sp. ISS7; assembly: GCF_056523125.1. NCBI lineage: Bacteria > Pseudomonadati > Pseudomonadota > Betaproteobacteria > Burkholderiales > Alcaligenaceae > Achromobacter > Achromobacter sp. ISS7. The sequence goes on from NZ_JAWRZD010000001.1 coordinate 175,562, forward strand.
GGAGCAATTGGTGAACCCGGACACTCTGTCTGCGCGGATTCTGACGGTTGGGGATACCCATCATGTGGATTTGCCCTTGCGTTGGGGCGATTCCGACGCCTTGAACCATCTCAACAACACGCTGTATTTCCGCCTCATGGAAGAGGCGCGGATGCAGATCCTGTACGACGCGGGCTTTGAATTGCCGGCCGACGACGGCGCCATCCTGGCGCACGCGTCCTGCGATTTCCTGCGGCCGCTGACCTATCCCGCCACGGTGCGCGTGACGCACAAGGTGACGCGCATCGGCCGTTCCAGCGCCGAATTCGAGCTGCTGCTCGAGAAGGTCGGCGACGACGGTGGCCCCTACGCGCGGGGGCGCAACGTGCTGGTGTGGATGGATTACGTGGCCAATACGTCCGCCCCGTGGCCGCCAGAAGTGCTGGCGAAAATGGCCACGCAGTTCCAGCCGGCGGCCTAGGCGCGCCGGCGGCGGGCGGTCCGACTTCAATGCGGCGTTTGAAACGGCGCCCGCATTTGCCGGCCATGCCGTTAAAATCCAGGACAGAACCACAATACGAATGACAGGGCGCGCCACCATCGGCGCCGCGAACCAGCAGGCATCGGGCCACGCCGCGATGCCGCCGGGCCGTGAAACCGGCAGCCGCGCCCCAAGTAAAAGACAGGGTCCACCCAGGATCGCCGGCCTCCTTCGCGGGGCATGCGGTCCGGCAGGGCGGGCGGATCCTCTTCAGTTCGACCTTAACTAGGAGTTGGAGCGATGGACAAGGTTTTTGCAAGCGCCCAGGAGGCGCTGGCAGGCATCGTCAAGGACGGCCAGATGATCGCCGTCGGCGGTTTCGGCCTCTGCGGCATTCCCGAGGCCCTGATCGCCGCGCTGCGCGATTCGGGCGTGAAGGATCTCACGTGCATCAGCAATAACGCGGGCGTCGACGGCTTCGGCCTGGGCCAGCTGCTCAACACGCGCCAGGTCCGCAAGATGATCGCGTCGTACGTGGGCGAGAACAAGGAATTCGAACGCCAGTACCTGTCGGGCGAACTCGAGCTTGAATTCACGCCGCAGGGCACGCTGGCCGAGAAGCTGCGCGCCGGCGGCGCCGGCATCCCGGCGTTCTTCACCCGCACCGGCGTGGGCACCATCGTCGCCGACGGCAAGGAAATCCGCGAATTCGACGGCCAGCAATACGTGATGGAGCGTTCGCTGGTGCCGGACGTGTCGCTGGTCAAGGCGCACATCGCCGACCGCAGCGGCAACCTGGTGTTCCGCAAGACGGCGCGCAACTTCAACCCGAACGTGGCCATGGCCGGCAAGTTCACCGTGGTCGAGGTCGAGCAGATCGTCGACACCGGCAGCCTGGACCCCGACCAGATCCACCTGCCCGGCATCTATGTGCACCGGATCGTGCTGAACGCCAATCCGGAAAAGCGCATCGAACAACGCACCACTCGCCCGGCCTAAGGAGAACACGACATGGCATGGTCCCGCGATGAAATGGCGGCGCGCGCCGCGCGCGAGCTGCAAGACGGTTTTTACGTGAACCTGGGTATCGGCCTGCCGACCCTGGTGGCCAACCACGTGCCCAAGGGCGTCGAAGTCTGGCTGCAATCCGAAAACGGCCTGCTGGGCATCGGCCCGTTCCCGACCGATGCCGAGGTCGACGCCGACCTCATCAACGCCGGCAAGCAGACGGTCACGACGCTGCCCGGCTCGTCGATCTTCTCGTCGGCCGACTCGTTCGCGATGATCCGCGGCGGCAAGATCAACCTGGCCATCCTGGGCGCGATGCAGGTGTCCGAAAAGGGCGACCTGGCCAACTGGATGATCCCCGGCAAGATGGTCAAGGGCATGGGCGGCGCGATGGACCTGGTGGCCGGTGTCGGCCGCGTGGTCGTGCTGATGGAACACGTGGCCAAGAAGAAGGACGGCACCGAGGACATCAAGCTGCTGCCCGAGTGCAACCTGCCGCTGACCGGCGTGGGCGTGGTCGACCTGATCATCACCGACCTGGGCGTGATGGAAGTCACCGACAACGGCCTGAAGCTGCTGGAAACGGCGCCCGGCGTGACGGTGGATGAGATCCAGTCCAAGACGGCCGCCAAGCTGGACGTGTCGGCGGTCAAGTAAGCCTCCGCCACGCCCCAATGAAAAACGCCCCGCAAAGGGGCGTTTTTCATTGGGCCGGCCGCACGGCGCCGCGGGCGGAGCAGGGCGGCGTTCAGGCCGCTTCGCGCAGCAGCATGCCGACGTGCGGGATGCCGTCCTCGATGTATTCCTCGGTCACCGGCACGAAGCCGTGGCCGCCGTAATAGCCGCGCAGCCGGGCCTGCGCGCCCAGGTAGACCGGCTGGCCCGGCCACAGCCGCGCCACTTCGTCCTTGGCGCGGCGCATCAGTTCGTGGCCCAGGCCCGTGCCGCGCGCGGCCGGCGCCGTGATGACGCGGCCGATGACCGCCTGGCCGTCGTTCAGGGCGGGTTCGAGCAGGCGGCAATAGGCCAGCAGCTCGCCGTTGTCCCAGGCCATCAGATGTTCCGTCTGCCCCAGCAGGTCCTTGCCGTCCATGTCCAGGAAGACGCAGTCCTGTTCCACCACGAACACTTCCGAGCGCAGGCGCAGGATGGCGTAGAGCTCGGCCAGGGTCAGTTCCGCGTGGGGTTTGCAGGTCCAGAGGGGCATTCGAAAAGTCCCGAAATCAAAGGGAAAAGGCAGGGATCAAGCGTACATCAAACCGGCCCCGTTTCTTTTGAAGCACTGTTACATAAATTCACGGGTATACCCTTAGTATGAAAATGAATTTTCTTATCTAAAATTTGTGTGTAAACAGATTTACATAAACCTCCGCTACGTTTCCCCCCTTTTCTCGATGAACAAGGCCGCACTCACGATCGCTGATCGGATCGCCCGGGCCCAGCCCGCGCTGAGCCGCAAGCAGCACAAGATGGCCGAATACGTGCTGGCGCACCAGTTCCGGGTCGCCACCATGACCATCGACGAATTCGCGGCGGCGGCGGGGGTGTCGGTCGCGACCGCCAACCGGTTCGCGCGCGCCCTGGACCTGCCGGGCTACCCGCAATTCCGCGCCGAACTGGCGCGCGGTTTCGAGGCGGCGCTGGAGCCGGTCGAAAAGCTGCGCACCGAACTCGCGCACTCGGCCAGCGCGGTGCAGATCTTCGCCGCGACCCTCGAAGAAGACATCCGCAACGCCCAGCGCAACCTGCAAAGCCTGGACGCCGCCGCCTGTGAACAGGCGGTCGACGCCATCCTGGCCGCCGACCGCGTCTTCATCATCGGCTTCGGCGCCAGCGGCTTCCTGGCCGGCATGCTGCAGCGCGGCCTGTGCATGCACCTGCATTCGGTCGAGTCGCTGGCCGGTCCGGGCGGTGTGTCGCATGCGGCGCGCCAGATGTCGCGCATGACCAGCAAGGATCTGGTCATCGCCATCGGCTTTCCACGCTACCTGGCCGACACCGTGACCCTGGCCGGCGCCGCCAAGCAGGCCGGCGTGCCGGTGCTGGTGCTGACCGACAAGCCCACCTCGCCGCTGGCCCCGACCGCGTCGGTGGTGCTGTACGCGGTGTCCACGCGCCAGCTGATCCCCAATTCCGAAACCGCCGCGCTGGGCCTGATCGAGGCCTTGTCGGCGGCGGTGGCCTATCGGGCCAAGAATTCCGTCGCGGCCGCCGCTGGGGTGACCCAGTCCGTGATGCCGTGGCTCATCCATGGAGTAGGTAAACGATGATTCAACCCGTGATCGCGATTCACGGTGGCGCCGGCGCGATGTCCCGCGCGGCCATGTCGCCCGAGAAAGAGCAGGAATACCTGAGCGCGCTGGAATCCATCCTGACCGCCGGCCAGGCCGTGCTGGCCCGTGGCGGCAGCGCGCTGGACGCCGTCACCGAAGCCGTGCGCCTGCTGGAAGATTGCGCGCTGTTCAACGCCGGCCATGGCGCCGTGTTCACCAGCGCCGGCACCCATGAGCTGGACGCCGCCATCATGGACGGCGCCACGCTGCGTTCGGGCGCCATCGCCAACGTCAACTGCGTGCGCAACCCGGTGTTCGCCGCGCGCAAGGTCATGGAAACCAGCAAGCACGTGCTGTTCGTGGGCGAGGGCGCCGAAGCCTTCGCCAAGGACGCCGGCCTGGAAATCGTCGACCCGTCGTACTTCTCGACCGACGCGCGCCGCGAGCAGCTGCTGCGCGTGCAGCGCGAAACGCCGGAAGCGGCGGTGCTGGACCACGACGGCCAGGCCATGGTCGCGCGCGGCCAGCCGGCGCCGGCCGATCCGCTCGATTCCGACAAGAAGTTCGGCACCGTGGGCGCGGTGGCGGTGGACGCGCAGGGCAACCTGGCCGCGGCCACGTCCACCGGCGGCATCACCAACAAGCAGGTCGGCCGCGTCGGCGACGCGCCGCTGATCGGCGCCGGCACCTACGCCAGCAACAAGACCTGCGCCGTGTCCACCACGGGTACCGGCGAGATGTTCATCCGCATGGTCGCCGCCTATGACGTGGCGGCTCAGATGGAATATTGCGGCGCGTCGCTGGAAACGGCGGCGGACCGCGTCGTGATGGAAAAACTGCCCACCATCGGCGGCAAGGGCGGCCTGGTGGCCGTCGACGCCCAGGGCAATGTGGCCTTGCCGTTCAACACGGAAGGCATGTACCGCGGTTACGCCCGCGTCGGTGAGAAGCCGGTTACCGCCATCTACCGCTGAGCGGCAGCGGGCTTCGTTTTTGTAAGTTTTGGGGATTACTAGAGATATGGTTGATCGCGCAAACAGCCTGGCGCTGCCGGATAACCGCGTGGTCCAGGTCGACGACCTGACGGTGCGCTTCGTGGGCTCGGAGCGCACGGTCGAAGCCGTGCGCAACCTGTCGTTCCATGTGGACCGGGGCGAGACCCTGGCCATCGTGGGCGAATCGGGTTCGGGCAAGTCGGTGACGTCGCTGGCGCTGATGCGCCTGGTGGAACATGGCGGTGGCCGCATCGCCCAGGGCAGCATGGCCCTGCGCCGGCGCAATGGCTCCGTGATCGACCTGGTCAACGCCAACCAGCGCGCGATGCGCAATGTGCGCGGCGCCGACATGGCCATGATCTTCCAGGAGCCGATGACCTCCTTGAATCCGGTGTTCACCGCCGGCGACCAGATCGCCGAGTCGATCCGCGAGCACCAGGGCATGGACGCCGCGGCCTCGCGCGCCGAAGCCCTGCGCATGCTGGAACAGGTGCGCATCCCGGAAGCCAAGTCGGTGCTGGACCGCTACCCGCACCAGCTGTCGGGCGGCATGCGCCAGCGCGTCATGATCGCCATGGCGCTGGCCTGCAAGCCGGCGCTGCTGATTGCCGACGAACCCACCACCGCGCTGGACGTCACCATCCAGGCGCAGATCCTGCAACTGATCCGCCAGCTGCAGGAAGAGATGCACATGGGCGTGGTGTTCATCACCCACGACATGGGCGTGGTCGCCGAAGTGGCCGACCGCGTGCTGGTCATGTACCGCGGCGACAAGGTCGAGGAAGGCCCGTCGGCGTCGGTGTTCGCCACGCCCCGGCACGCCTATACCAAGGCGCTGCTGTCGGCCGTGCCGAAGCTGGGCGCGATGCAGGGCACCGACCTGCCGGCGCGCTTCCCGCTGCTGCAGGTGGACGGCAAGGCGCAGCCCGTGGCCGAGCCCGGCGCCACCAGCACCCAGGAAGTGCCGGCCGCGCGCCGCGAGCCGATCCTGAGCGTGCGCGACCTGGTGACGCGTTTCGACCTGCGCGGCGGCATCCTGAGCCGCGTGCAGCGCCGCGTGCACGCCGTGGAAAAGGTCAGCTTCGACCTGTACCCCGGCGAAACGCTGTCGCTGGTGGGCGAGTCCGGTTGCGGCAAGTCCACCACCGGCCGTTCGCTGCTGCGCCTGGTGGACAGCCAGGGCGGCGAGATCCGCTTCGGCGGGCGCGACATCGTGCGCCTGAAGACTTCCGAACTGCAAGCCCTGCGCCGCGACATCCAGTTCGTGTTCCAGGACCCGTTCGCCTCGCTCGATCCGCGCGTCACGGTCGGTTTCTCGATCATGGAACCGCTGCTGGTGCACGGCGTGGCCAAGGGCAAGGAAGCCGAGCAGCGCGTGGCCGAATTGCTCGAGCGCGTCGGCCTGCCGCCCGAAATGGCGCAGCGCTATCCGCATGAATTCTCTGGCGGCCAGCGCCAGCGCATCTGTATCGCGCGCGCCCTGGCCCTGAACCCCAAGGTCGTGATCGCGGACGAATCGGTGTCGGCGCTGGACGTGTCGATCCAGGCGCAGATCGTCAACCTGCTGATCGACCTGCAGCGCGACATGGGCATTTCGTTCCTGTTCATTTCGCACGACATGGCCGTGGTCGAGCGCGTCAGCCACCGCGTGGCCGTCATGTACCTGGGACAGATTGTCGAGATCGGCCCGCGCCGGGCCATTTTCGAGAACCCGCAGCACCCGTATACCAAGAAGCTCATGGCCGCCGTGCCGATCGCGGATCCGTCGCGTCGCCACATGAAGCGCACCTTGCTGTCCGATGAAATTCCCAGCCCGATCCGCAAGCTCGGCGACGAGCCGGTGGTGCAACCGCTGGTACAGGTAGGAACCGATCACTTCGTCGCCCGCCACGCGGTCGGCGGAGCGTATTGAGTCAGTTGTCGTACTTGTTTTTCTTCCACCAAACCCCCTAATTCCGTACAGGAACCAGGAGTTGCAATGATGAAAGTTCTGCGCCCCACCAAGCTGATGGCCGCCGCCGCGGTGGCCTTCGGCGTGCTCACCTCGCCGCTGGCGCATGCTGCCAAGGACGTGACGTTTGCCGTCTCCATCGCACTGGAAACGCTCGACCCGTACAACACCAACAGCACGCTGAACCAGGCGGCCGGCAAGGCCTACTACGAAGGCCTGTTCGAGTTCGACAAGGACCTGAAGGTCCAGAAGGTCCTGGCCACCGACTACACCGTCAGCGAAGACGGCCTGGTCTACACCTTCAAGCTGCGCGATGGCGTCAAGTTCCATGACGGCACCCCGTTCAACGCCGAAGCCGTCAAGATCAACTTCGACCGCCCGGCCAATCCGGACAACCGCCTGTCGCGCTACATCCAGTTCAGCGTCATCGAGAAGATCGACGTGATTGATCCGCTGACCGTCAAGATCACCCTGAAGAAGCCGTTCTCGGCCTTCATCAACGCGCTGGCCCACCCGGCCGCCATGATGATCTCGCCGGCCGCCCTGGCCAAGTACGGCAAGGAAATCGGCTTCCACCCGGTCGGCACCGGCCCGTTCGAATTCGTCGAATGGAAACCGGCCGAATACCTGAAGGTCAAGAAGTTCGACGGCTACTGGAAGAAGGGCTACCCGAAGGTCGACACCCTGACCTTCCGCACCGTCACCGACAACAACACCCGCGCCGCCGTGGTGCAGACGGGCGAAGCGCAATTCGCCTTCCCGGTGCCGTTCGAGCAGGCCGCCGTGCTGTCCAAGAACGACAAGCTGGACGTGGTCGACCACAAGAACTCGATCATGGCCCGCTACCTGTCGATGAACACGCAGCAAAAGCCGTTCGACAACGTCAAGGTGCGCGAAGCCATCAACTACGCCATCAACAAGGAAGCCCTGGCCAAGGTCGCTTTCTCGGGCTACGCCACCATCGTCGACGGCGTCGTGCCGACCGGCGTGGACTTCGCCCACAAGACCGGCCCGTGGCCGTACGACATCAAGAAGGCCAAGGCGCTGCTGGCCGAAGCCGGCTACCCCAACGGCTTCGAAAGCCAGCTCTGGTCCGCCTACAACGACGGCACCTCGGTGAAGGTGGTGCAGTTCCTGCAACAGCAACTGGCGCAAGTCGGCATCAAGGTGTCGGTGGAAGTGCTGGAATCGGGCCAGCGCGTGCAGCGCGTGCAACAGGTGCAGAAGCCTGAGGACGCCAAGGTCCGCATGTACTACGCCGGCTGGTCGTCCTCGACCGGCGAAGCCGACTGGGGCCTGCGTCCGCTGCTGACCACCGCCGCTTTCCCGCCGGTGCTCAACAACGTGTCGTACTACTCGAACAAGTCGGTTGACGACGGCATCCAGCAAGCCCTGGCCACGACCGATCGCGCCAAGAAGACCGAGATCTACAAGACCGTTCAGGAAACCATCTGGAAGGACGCCCCGTGGGCCTTCCTGGTGACCCAGAACAACCTGTACGTGAAGTCGAAGAACCTGTCGGGCGTGTACGTGGAACCGGACACCTCGTTCTGGTTCGGCGACATCGATCTGAAGCAGTAATCCGGCGGTAACTCTCGGGGCCGCAAGGCCCTTGCAAGGCCACATACGGCGGGGACGCGGTGTCCCCGCCGATGTTGCAGGAATTTCAATGCTGACCTATATCGTCAAACGTCTTTTGGGCATGATCCCCACGCTGCTGCTGGTGGCCGTGGTCGTGTTCCTGTTTGTGCACATGCTTCCGGGCGACCCGGCGCGACTGGCCGCGGGCCAGGAGGCCGACCAGCAGACCGTCGAACTGGTGCGCAAGGAACTGGGGCTGGATCTGCCCCTGCCGCAGCAGTTCGTGCGCTACTTCAGCCACATGCTGCAAGGCGACCTGGGTACCTCGCTGCGTACCAAGCGTCCCGTCTTGACCGAAATCTCCGACCGCTTCATGCCCACGCTGTGGCTGACGATCGCCAGTATGGCCTGGTCCGTCACCTTCGGCATGATCATCGGGATCGTGTCCGCCGTCTGGCGCAACCGTTGGCCCGATCGCCTCGGCATGACGCTGGCGGTGTCCGGCATCTCGTTCCCCGCATTCGCGCTGGGGATGATGCTGATGCAGATCTTCTCCGTGAACCTGGGCTGGCTGCCAACCGTGGGCGCCTCCAGCTGGAAACACTACATACTTCCGTCCATCACGCTGGGCGCGGCCGTGGCCGCGGTGATGGCGCGCTTCACCCGCGCCTCCTTCGTCGAAGTGGTGCAGGAAGACTTCGTGCGCACCGCCCGCGCCAAGGGCCTGAGCGAGCGCCGCGTGGTCATCAAGCATGCGCTGCGCAACGCGCTGATCCCGGTCGTCACCATGATGGGCCTGCAGTTCGGCTTCCTCCTGGGCGGCTCGATCGTGGTCGAGACGGTGTTCAACTGGCCCGGCCTCGGCCGCCTGCTGGTCGATGCCGTGACCCAGCGCGACTACCCGGTGATCCAGGGCCTGGTGCTGCTGTTCTCGTTCGAATTCATCCTGATCAACCTGATTGTCGACGTGCTCTACGGCGTCATCAATCCCAGCATCCGTTACAAGTGAGGCGGCCATGAGCAATACGACACCCGCCGCAACCGTCGCCACCGCCGCGCCCAAGAACGACGTGCGCACGCCCGCCACCGAGTTCTGGCGCAAATTCAAGAAGCAGAAGCTGGGCGTGGGCGCCGGCATCTTCGTCCTGCTGCTGGTCGTAGTGGCGGTTTTCGCCCCCTGGATCGTGCCGTTCGATCCGGAGAACTTCTTCGACTACGACGCGCTCAACGCCGGCCCGTCGCTGACGCACTGGCTGGGCGTGGACTCGCTGGGCCGCGATATCTTCAGCCGCATCATCATGGGCGCGCGCATCTCGCTGGCCGCCGGTTTCCTGTCCGTCGCCATGGGCGCCGTCGTCGGCACCTTCATGGGCCTGATGGCCGGTTACTACGAAGGCTGGTGGGAACGCATCACGATGCGCATCTCCGACGTGCTGCTGGCATTCCCCGGCATGCTGCTGGCCATCGGCGTGGTCGCGATCCTGGGCTCGAGCATGGTCAACGTGATCGTGGCCGTGGCCGTGTTCAGCGTGCCGGCGTTCGCCCGCCTGGTGCGCGGCAACACGCTGTCGATCAAGCAGATGACCTACGTCGAGGCGGTCAAGAGCGTGGGCGCGTCCGATTGGACCATCATCATGCGCCACATCCTGCCCGGCACGATCTCGCCGATCGTGGTGTACGGCACGATGCGCATCGGCACCTCGATCATCACCGCGGCCAGCCTGTCGTTCCTGGGCATGGGCGCCTCGCCCCCCACGCCGGAGTGGGGCGCGATGCTGAACGAGGCGCGCGCCGACATGGTGATCGCCCCGCACGTGGCAATCTTCCCGGCGCTGGCGATCTTCCTGACGGTGCTGGCGTTCAACCTGCTGGGCGACGGCCTGCGCGACGCGCTCGATCCCAAGATCGATCGCAAGTAACCGCCAAGCGGATGATGGCCGCCGCGCCGACCGCCCCCCGGGGCTTGGCGCGCGCCATCGGTTCCCTTGCCGCCGCCCGCGTCCGGGCGCCCGCCTCGCGGCGCGCGCCACGGCCACGCAGGACGGCGGCATTTTGCATTCTGGAGCGTGGCGACACGCAGCGACAAGCATGGACAAACAAGCGTTGGACCAACCCCGCATCGGCAAGCTGGAGGCCGGCCCGCTCGACTCGATCTGCGACGTGGGCGACATCGCCGTCGGCCACAGCACGCTGGACGACGGCGCGCGGCAGACCGGCGTGACCGTGGTGCGCCCGCACGGCGGCAACCTGTTCCTGGACAAGGTGCCTGCCGCCGCGACGGTGCTGAACGGTTTCGGCAAGAGCACCGGCCTGGTCCAGGTGCAGGAGCTGGGCGTGCTGGAAACGCCGATCGCGCTGACCAACACCTTCGGCGTGGGCACCGTGGCCAACGCCCAGATCCGTTCGGCGGTGGCGGCCAATCCCGAGATCGGCCGCGGCATGTCGACGGTCAATCCGCTGGTGTTCGAGTGCAACGACGGCTACCTGAACGACATCCAGGCCATGGCGGTGCAGGAGTCGCACTACGCCCAGGCGTTGGCCGCCGCGGACAAGCGCATGGCGCAGGGCGCGGTCGGCGCCGGTCGCGGCATGTCGTGCTTTTCCTTCAAGGGCGGCATCGGCTCGGCCTCGCGCGTGGCGTCGATCCAGCCGGGCCTGCGGCATACCGTCGGCGCGCTGGTGCTGGCCAATTTCGGCCGCCTGCCCAATCTGACCGTGGCCGGCCGGCCCTTCGGCCGGCGGCTGGCGGACCAGCTGGACCGCGGCCTGGCGCAGGCGGGCGAGAACGCCGCCATCGTGCCGGAGAAGGGGTCTATCATCCTGCTGGTGGCGACCGACGCGCCGCTCGACGCGCGCCAGTTGCGCCGCCTGTCGTTGCGCGCCGGCGCCGGCCTGGCCCGCACCGGCTCGGTGTTCGGCCATGGCAGCGGCGACATCGCGCTGGCGTTCTCCACCGCCTACACCGTGCCGCAACAGGCCGAGCAGCCGATGCCGGCGCTGGCCATGCTGCACGAAACCCGCATCGATCCGCTGTTCGAGGCGGCCGCCGAGGCCTGCGAGCAGGCCATCATCGCCGCGCTGTGGCAGGCCGAGGGCGTGCAGGGCCGCGACGGCCATCACCGCGCCGCCATCCGCGACGCCGCTCCCGCCTGGCGCCAGTGGCTGGCGGACACCGAATTCTGAATCCTACCAAGGCACACCCCATGAAGATCCTGATTTCCACCGATATCGAAGGCGTCGCCGGCGTCTTCCACGCCGAACAAGTGCGCGCCGGCAACGGCGAATACGAGCGCGCCCGCGCCTGGATGACGGCCGAGGCCAACGCCGCCGTGCAGGGCGCCATCGCGGGCGGCGCCGAAGAGATCCTGGTCAACGATTCGCACGGCGGCTTTCGCAACCTGCTGCCGGACGGCCTCGACGAACGCGCCCGCCTGGTGCTGGGCAAGCCGCGCTACCTGGGCATGATGGGCGGCCTGGAAGAGGGCTGCGACGCCGTCTTCATGATCGGCTACCACTCGCGCTCGCAGGGCCGCGGCATCCTCGCGCACACCATCAACAGCTTCGCCTTCTCGCGCGTCTTCATCAACGGCATGGAGCTGGGCGAGGCCGGCCTGTACGGCGCGCTGGCCGGCGAGATGGGCGTGCCCGTCATCCTGGCCACCGGCGACGACGTGTTCATCGCCGAGACCACCGACCTGTTCCCCGGCGCGCAATGGGTGCAGACCAAGGTCGCGCACGGCCAGGGCAGTGGCGTGACGCTGTCGCCGGCGGCCTCGCGCCGCGCCATCGCCGCCGCCGCGGAGGCTGCGGTGCGCAATCTGAAGGAAACGGCCCCCACGCCGCGCCCGCAGAGCGGGCTTGCTGCCCCCCAAGGGGGCGTTTCCACCTCGGGGCGGCCCAGCGGTGGAAAGGCAGTTCCTTTCCGCATCCCCGCCCCTATAGAATGCCGGTTGCAGACGCAGAGCGCGGCGCTCGCCGACCTGTTCTGCATGTGGCCCACGCTCGAACGCGTGGACGGCGTGACGCTGCGGTTCACCACGGACAGCATGCAGGCCGCCGTTCGCACCTTGAACAGCCTGGCCGCCATGTCCTTCATGTTGCGCTAAGGAAACCCATGTCCAGCACCGACACCCGTATTGCCCAACTGCGGCAGGCCATGCGCCGCCGCGGCCTGTCCGCCTATATCGTGCCGTCCTCGGATCCGCACCTGTCCGAATACCTGCCGGCGCGCTGGCAGGGCCGGCGCTGGCTGTCGGGCTTCACGGGCTCGGTGGGCACGCTGGTCGTGACGGCCGATTTCGCCGGCCTGTGGGTCGACAGCCGCTACTGGGTGCAGGCCGAGGCGCAGCTGGCCGGCACCGGCGTGCAGCTGATGAAGATCGCCGTCGCCACCACCCCGGGCCACGTGGATTGGCTGGCCGCCAATACCCGCGCCGGCGACGTCATCGGCGTCGATGGACAGGTGCTGGGCCTGGCCGCGTTCCGCGCGCTGTCGGTGGCCGCCGCCACGTCGGGCGCCACGCTGGAAATCCGCGCCGACCTGCTCGACGACATCTGGGCGGACCGCGCCGGTCTGCCGCGGGCCGCGATCTACGAACACGTGGCGCCGCAGGCCTGTGTCGCGCGCGCCGACAAGCTGGCCCAGGTGCGCGCCGCCATGCGCGCCCATGGCGCCGACGTGCATTTCGTCAGCACCCTCGACGACATCGCCTGGCTCTTCAACCTGCGTGGCGCCGACGTCGACTACAACCCGGTGTTCGTCGGCCACGCGCTGATCGGCCCGGACCACGCCACGCTGTTCGTGGCCGATGGCAAGATCGACGCCGCCCTGCGCGCCACGCTGGCCGCCGACGGCGTCGAGGTGGCCGACTATGCCCAGGCCGCCGATGCGCTGGCCTCGCTGGAACGGGACCAGAAGCTGCTGATCGACCCGGCCCGCGTCACCTGCGGCGTGTTCCACGCGATGGATCCGGCCGTGCCGCGGGTCGAGGCCATCAATCCGTCCACCCTGATCAAGTCGCGCAAGACCGACGCCGAGCTGGCCAACGTGCGCCACGCCATGGCACAGGACGGCGCGGCCCTGTGCGAGTTCTTCGCCTGGTTCGAAGGCGCGCTGGGCAACGAGCGCATCACCGAGCTGACCATCGACGAGCAGATCACCGCCGCCCGCGCGCGCCGCCCGGACTACGTCTGCCCCAGCTTCGCCACCATCGCCGGCTTCAACGCCAACGGCGCCATGCCGCACTATCGCGCCACGGCCGAATCGCACGCCACCATCGAGGGCGACGGCCTGTTGCTGATCGACTCCGGCGGCCAGTACCTGGGCGGCACCACCGACATCACCCGCGTGGTCGCGGTGGGCACGCCCAGCGCCGACCAGAAGGTCGACTTCACGCTGGTGCTCAAGGGCATGATCGCGCTGTCGCGCGCCTCGTTCCCGCGCGGCACGCCGTCGCCGATGCTGGACGCCATCGCGCGCGCCCCGATCTGGGAAGGCGGCGCCGAATACGGCCACGGCACCGGCCACGGCGTGGGTTATTTCCTGAACGTGCATGAAGGCCCGCAGGTCATCTCCTACCGCGCGGCCCCTGGCCCGCACACGGCGATGGAGCCGGGCATGATCACCTCCAACGAACCGGGCATCTACCGCCCGGGCCGCTGGGGCGTGCGCATCGAGAACCTGGTGGCCAACCGCGCCTGGCTGACGTCCGAGCTGGGCGAGTTCCTGTGCTTCGAGACGCTGACGCTGTGCCCGATCGACACGCGCTGCATCGAACCGTCGCTGCTGCGCGCCGACGAAATCGCGTGGCTCAACGACTACCACCAGACGGTGCTCAAGCGCCTGTCGCCGCTGGTGGAAGGCGAGGCCCTGGACTGGCTGGAGCGTCGCACCGCGGCCATCTGAACGCTGTGTCCGACCATGAAAAAAGGCCCCGAGGGGCCTTTTTTCATGGCGCGCCATCGCGCGGCGCTCAGGCTCAGGCCGATGCGATCTCCGGCGGCGTCCGGCGGCGGTAGAACAGCCGGGCGCCGAGGTAGCAGCTCAGCGCCAGCAGCACACTGTAGATCAGCACCGACACCACCGAGGTCGTGTACGACGCGGCCGTGCGCATCAGCTGGCTCCAGGTCATGGTCCAGAGGACCAAAAGAGCCAGGCCGATTCCCAGCACCTGGGTCAGCCAGAAGGCGAAGGTGCCGTGGGCGATGGCGCGGCCCATGCCGGCCGTGCCGAGCGCTTGCGGCAGGCTGCGCAGGCAGACCCATGCGGCCAGCGCCAGCAGCAACGCGGGCAGTATCCAGTAGCCGATCGCGTGCTCCAGCATGCCGGCCGATCCCGCATCGTTCATGAAGTACAGGCCCACCACCAGCGCGACATGCAATTGCCACAGCAGCAGCGTCAGCGCGGCGATCCACGCGGCGTGGCGCCGCTGCATGGACGGCGCCTGCGTGGCGGCGACGGGCGTGACGCTCCAGGCCGCGATGCGCACCGCCAGCCAGCTGCCCAGGATGGTGAGCAGGATGGCGCACAGCTTGGGCGGCAGGGCCATCAGCAGCATGCGGCGGACGCCGTAATAGCCGAAGGCCTCGTCCACCCATTCCTTGTGCCTGACGATGAGCGTGTAGAAACCATGATGCAGCAACGCCAGGCCGGTCGAGATCAGCACGAACAGCACCAGCGAGACCGCCAGCAGCACGGCCACCATCCGGCCCGGACGGTCGACGTCGCCCGCGTTGTGCCGGCGCAGCCAGCGCTGCGTGGCGCCCCAGGTGGTCAGGCCGACCAGGATGCAGCCGACGACGATGTTCACCACCGTGCTCGCCACCATGTCGGGCCGGGAAAACGCCTGGCGCGTCAGCGCGGCCAGCGGTCCGGCGCTTACCAGGTAGAGCTGGAGCAGGATGGCGCCCAGCAACTGCAGGCCGATGGCGGCGGCGGTCAGGCGCCTGGCCAGCGCGTTCGGGTGTGCGGTCGGAAGGTTCATCGGCAAGCGCCTCGGGACGACGAAATCGGGGACGACCATAGCATGAAGGTCGCCGCGACGGAATTTCGGTCAGCCGCGCGAGTGCAGCCAAATGTTACGCGTGGCCGCTAGGGGAAAACCCAGACAAGTTCCGCCTCCCGGCTATAATCCAAATTTCCCGCACGCGCCCGCTCGTCCCGGGCGCTTATTACGATGACCAAATACGTATTTGTCACCGGCGGAGTGGTGTCTTCCCTGGGCAAGGGCATCGCCGCTGCGTCGCTTGCCGCCATCCTCGAGTCGCGTGGTCTGCAGGTCACCATGCTCAAGCTCGACCCCTACATCAACGTCGATCCGGGCACCATGAGCCCGTTCCAGCACGGTGAAGTGTTCGTCACGGAAGACGGCGCCGAAACCGACCTGGACCTGGGCCACTACGAGCGTTTCGTGTCCGCCCGCATGCACAAGGTGAACAACTTCACCACCGGGCAGATCTACGAATCGGTGCTGCGCAAGGAGCGCCGTGGCGACTACCTGGGCAAGACCGTCCAGGTCATTCCGCACATCACCAACGAGATCCAGGACTTCATCGCCCGTGGCGCTGACGCCGCCTGGAACGGCAACACCGACGTCGCCATCGTCGAGATCGGCGGCACCGTGGGCGACATCGAATCGCTGCCCTTCCTGGAAGCCGCGCGCCAGATGAGCCTGCGCATGGGCCGCAACAACGCCGCCTTCGTGCACCTGACGCTGGTGCCGTTCATCGCGTCCGCCGGCGAGCTCAAGACCAAGCCGACCCAGCACTCGGTGCAGAAGCTGCGCGAAATCGGCATCTACCCGAACGCGCTGCTGTGCCGCGCCGACCGTCCCATCCCGGACGACGAGCGCGCCAAGATCTCGATGTTCTCCAACGTCCCCCTGGATGCCGTCATCTCGGTGTGGGACGCCGACTCGATCTACAAGATCCCGGCCATGCTGCACAAGCAGGGCGTGGACAACATCGTCTGCGAGGCGCTGGGCCTGACCCCGCCGCCGGCCGACCTGTCCATGTGGGACAACCTGGTCTACGCGCTCGAACACCCCGAGCACCAGCTGACCATCGGTATGGTCGGCAAGTACGTCGACCTGACCGAATCGTACAAGTCGCTGACCGAAGCCCTGGTGCACGCCGGCATCCACACGCGCTCGAAGATCAACATCGAGTACATCGATTCCGAAGACATCGAGACCCGCGGCACCGACCAGCTCAAGCACCTGGACGCCATCCTGGTGCCGGGCGGCTTCGGCAAGCGCGGCACCGAGGGCAAGATCGCCGCGATCCGCTACGCCCGTGAAAACGGCGTGCCGTACCTGGGCATCTGCCTGGGCATGCAACTGGCCGTGATCGAATTCGCGCGCCACGTGGCCGGCCTGGGCGGCGCCAACAGCACCGAGTTCGATCCGTCGGCGCCGCACCCCGTGGTGGCGTTGATCACCGAGTGGATGGACCGCGAAGGCAAGGTCGAGAAGCGCGACAACTCGTCCGACCTGGGCGGCACCATGCGCAAGGGCGCGCAGCGCGTGCCGATCAAGGCCGGCACCCGCGCCCAGACGATCTACGGCGACGAAGTCAACGAGCGCCATCGCCACCGCTACGAAGTCAACAACGTCTACGTGCCGCGCCTGGAAGAGGCCGGCATGGTGATCAGCGCGCGCACCCCGACCGAGAACCTGCCGGAAATGATGGAACTGCCCGACCACCCCTGGTTCGTCGGCGTCCAGTTCCACCCGGAGTTCACGTCCACCCCGCGTGACGGCCATCCGCTGTTCTCCAGCTACATCCGCGCCGCCATCGAGCAGAAGGCTCGCCGCGGCCAGGGGGCGTAATGGGGGTCGGCGGCACCGAGCCGCGCATCTGCGCCGCCCGGGCCGCCGGCCTTGTTCCCGCCTTCGCTCCTGGCGGACAATGCGCCGTGGCCTCGCGCCACGGCGCTGCTTTCGGATACAACCACTTAGCATCGGACAGGCACGGCCCGGCCGTGTTGCGAGACACTGCCCGTGTCATGCGGTCCGGCGCCGCGACCCCATCAACGCAACTGCTCTGAAGGAACCCCATGAGTGCCTACCTCATCGCCGACGTCACAGTGACCAAGCCCGCGCAGTACGAGGATTACAAGCGTCTGTCCACGCTCGCCATGCGCGCGTACGATGCCAAGATCCTGGTGCGCGGCGGCGAATCCCGGCACCTCGAGGGGCGTGAGCCCGGCCGCACCGTCGTCATGGAGTTTCCGTCCATGGCCGCGGCCCAGGCCTTCTACGACTCCTGGCAGTACCGACGCGCCCGCAATGCCCGCGAAGGCGCGGCCGTGATGAATATGTTTATCGTTCAGGGAATGTAAAGTCATGAGTGCAATCGTCGATATCATCGGCCGCGAGATTCTGGATTCGCGCGGCAACCCGACCGTCGAATGTGACGTGTTGCTGGAATCCGGCGCCATGGGCCGCGCGGCCGTGCCGTCGGGCGCGTCCACCGGCGCCCGCGAAGCCATCGAGCTGCGCGACGGCGACAAGAGCCGCTACCTCGGCAAGGGCGTGCTGCGCGCCGTCGAGAACCTCAATACCGAAATCTCGGAAGCGCTGATGGGCCTGGACGCCCAGGAGCAGACCTTCGTCGATCGCACCCTGATCGAGCTGGACGGCACCGAGTCCAAGGAACGCCTGGGCGCCAACGCCCTGCTGGCCGCCTCGATGGCCGTGGCCCGCGCCGCCGCCGACGAATCCGGCCTGTCGCTGTACCGCTACTTCGGCGGCAGCGGCCCCATGAGCATGCCCGTGCCGATGATGAACGTCATCAACGGCGGCGCGCACGCCAACAACACCCTCGACCTGCAGGAACTGATGATCCTGCCGGTGGGCGCGGGCAGCTTCCGTGAAGCCCTGCGCTGGGGCGCCGAAGTCTTCCACATGCTCAAGAAGCTGATCCACGGCCAGGGCATGTCCACCGCGGTGGGAGACGAGGGCGGTTTCGCCCCCAACGTGGCCAGCCACGAAGCCGCGATCCAGCTGATCCTGAAGGCGATCACCGAAGCCGGCTACGAGCCGGGCACGCAGATCGCCCTGGGCCTGGACTGCGCCAGCTCCGAGTTCTACCGCGACGGCAAGTACACGCTGGCCGGCGAAGGCGGCATCTCGCTGTCCTCGCAGGAATTCACCAACCTGCTCGCCACCTGGTGCGACAAGTACCCGATCATCTCGATCGAGGATGGCATGGCTGAAAACGACTGGGACGGCTGGAAGCTGCTGACCGACCAGCTCGGCAAGAAGGTGCAACTGGTGGGCGACGACCTGTTCGTCACCAACACCAAGATCCTGCGCGAAGGCATCCAGAAGGGCGTGGCCAACTCGATCCTCATCAAGATCAACCAGATCGGCACCCTGACCGAAACCTTCGCCGCCATCGAAATGGCCAAGCGCGCCGGCTACACCGCCGTCGTCTCGCACCGTTCGGGCGAAACCGAGGATTCGACCATCGCCGATATCGCCGTGGCCACCAACGCCATGCAGATCAAGACCGGCTCGCTGTCGCGTTCGGACCGCATGGCCAAGTACAACCAGCTGCTGCGCATCGAGGAAGAGCTGGCCGAAGTCGCGTCGTACCCCGGTCTGGAAGCCTTCTACAACTTGCGTTAATGTAAGCGGGCCGCGGCGCGCGCCGCGGCCTTCTTTGCGCCACGACTGCTGAGGGTTCCTGCGTATGCGCCTGTTGTTCCTGGTGCTGTTCGTGCTGGTAGGGCTGATCCAGTACCCGCTCTGGCTGGGTAAGGGCGGCTGGTTCAAGGTCTGGGACCTGCAACGCCAGGTGGCGGCGCAGCGCGAGACCAACGAAGGCCTGCGCGCGCGCAACGCGGCCCTGGAAGCCGAAGTCCGCGATTTGGAAAACGGCTCCGGCGCCATCGAGGAACGGGCCCGCGGTGAACTGGGCATGATGCGCGACGGCGAAGTCTTCGTGCATATCCTGCCGCAGAACACCCAGCCGCCCGCGGGCGGCGCATCGCTGGCCACCGAGGCCGCCACCCGTCCGGCCACCCCGGTGCGCGCGAGCGCGCCGGCCACGCCCGCCAGGCCGGCCCCGGCCGCCACATCCGTCCCATCCGCCACACGGCCGGCCAATGCCCGGCCCGCCAACGGCAGCGCCACGCCCCAACGCTGATCCGCCCCGCGTCCGGGCAATGCCCGGACCCGCCGACGGTCCCGTCACATCCCAGCGCCGATGTCCGCGCCACCCCGTCCGCTCACGGGCAGTGGAGGCCGCGGCACGCCCCGGCCACCACGCCGGCCGGGTACGGCCGCCCGCCGCGCCAGTCCACGGGATGGCTGTGCATCTCCAGCTCGAGTTCCATGGCGATCGGCGCCAGGCCGCTGGCCCAAGCCGCGGCCGCGTAGCTGCCGTCGGTTCTGGCCAGCGCGGCCAGCAGCATGCGCAGTGGCGGCAACAGGGGACGGTACAGGTAGGTCAACCGCAGCCTGAGCGTATTGGCCAGGAAGATGCTGCGGCTGTCCGGCAGGTCGGGCCGCAGGATCTCGATGCGCCAGGGGGACGCGCCCACCCGCGCGGCGATGTGCGCCTGGGCGCTGGCCTGCCGGCGGCGGGCGCCGGCTTCACCGCCGCTGCCGGCGTGCAGCGGCAGCAGGGCCTGCTGGAACGCCGCGCGGATGCGGGCGGGATCGGCGTGGGCCGTGGCGCCGGCGCGGGCCGCCTGCAACAGGGCCAGGTGCACGACCTGGCGGGTCAGTTGCCAGCGGACGGCCTCGAGCGTGCCCAGCGCCAGCAGCAGCACCAGGGCGGCGACCAGGGTGAATTCAAGGGCGGCGGCGCCGCGCTGCAACGAACGCGCGGCGCCGGAACGCGGGGCGATAAAAAAGGCGGTCATGGCCGGCCAGTGTGGCGCGGGCATGACCGCCTGTCGATTCGTACAAGCCGAGGGATGGGCCCCCGGCGCGGGTTCAGTGCACGGTGGGCGGCGCGTCGCCGTTGGCCGGCTGGCTGCCGGTGAACAGCGCGGCGCAATCGACCGCGTCGAAGACGTAGGGCTTGCCGCAGAAGTCGCAGGCCACGTCGACCTGGCCGCGTTCGGCCAGG
Source organism: Achromobacter sp. ISS7 (assembly GCF_056523125.1). Classification (NCBI taxonomy): domain Bacteria; kingdom Pseudomonadati; phylum Pseudomonadota; class Betaproteobacteria; order Burkholderiales; family Alcaligenaceae; genus Achromobacter; species Achromobacter sp. ISS7. The sequence goes on from NZ_JAWRZD010000001.1 coordinate 195,911, forward strand.
ATGTCGTCGACCTCGACCTGGCCCAGCGAGCGCAGCATGTTGGCCACGCGCTCGCGGGTGCACGGACAGTGCCAGCGCACCGGCTGCGGATCGAACGCCACCAGCGTTTCTTCCCAGAACAGGCGGTGGATCAGGGTGTCGATCTCGGTGGCCAGTAGTTCGTCGCGCTTGAGCGTGGAGGCCAGCGCCGTGGCGCGGTCCCAGGTCTCGGTGGCGGCCTGTTCGCTGAGCGTGGTCGCATCCGAGCCGCCATGGTGGGGCAGGCGCTGGATCAGCATGCCGGCGGCATGGTCGGCGTCGGCGCCCAGCCACAGGCGGGTGTCGAGCTGTTCGGAGGCCTTCATGTAGTGCTGCAGGGCCTCGGCGACGGTTTCGCCTTCCAGCGGCACGATGCCCTGGTAGGCCTGTTGGCCGGGCACCTTGTGCTGGGGATCCAGCACCACGATGAAGCGGCCGTTGCCGCCGGGGTTCAGCAGGCTCTGCATGTCGCCATCGGCCGGCACCTCGTGGCCCTCGCGCACCTTGACGGTGGCGCGCAGGCTGAGGTCGGAACGGCATTCCACCACCAGCAGGGCGATCGGGCCGTCGCCCTGGATCTGCAGCACCAGCGAGCCGTCGAACTTGATGTTGGCGGCCAGCAGGGTGGAGGCCGCCACCAGTTCGCCCAGCAGGTGGGTGATGGCGGGTGGGTAGTCGTGGTTGGCCTGGACGGCCTTCCAGGTATCCGTGAGGCGCACCGCTTGGACGCGGACGCTGCGGTCTTCGAGGAGGTATTTCTTGAGCTGATCGGTCATGGGGGAATGTTAGCCGATCGGACGGCCGATTCCCCCTGCCGGCGGCAGGGGCGTAGGGGCTTGCCGGGACGTTCCCGGCGGCGGGGTCAGGCCAGCCGTTTCAGGGCGGTCTTGTAGTGTTGGCCGCGCGCCACGTAATGGGCGGTGTTCTTGTGCAGATTGGCGATTTCCTCGTCCGACAGCTCGCGCACGATCTTGCCGATGCCGATGACCAGGGAATTGTCCGGAATCACCCGGTCTTCCGGGATGATGGCGCCGGCGCCGATCAGGCAGTTGCGGCCGATCACGGCGTTGTTCAGCACGATCGCCTGCATGCCCACCAGCGCGCCCTCGTGGATGGTGCAGCCGTGCAACATGGCCTGGTGGCCCACGGTGACGTTCGGGCCGATGGTCATGGGACAGCCGGTATCCACGTGCAGCACGCTGCCTTCCTGGATATTGGTGCCCTGGCGGATCAGGATGGCGTCGTTGTCGCCACGGATCGAGACGTGCGACCAGATGCTGACGCCGGCCTCCAGCGTGACGTTGCCGATGATGTCGGCGCTGTCGGCCACGTAGGCGGCGGGGTCGATGCGGGGAATGAGGTCGTCGAGCTGGTAAATGGGCATGCCCTGTCTCCGGGTACGGCGGCGGGTCTCTGCGGACCCGCCCGCGTCATTGGGGCCTGGACGCTTGCGCGCGTTCTTCTTCGCGCAGGCGCAGGATGCGACGCTGGATTTTACCGGTGGTGGTCATGGGCAATTCGTCGACGAACTCGATTTCCTTCGGGTACTCGTAGGGCGCCAGGCGCTCGCGCACGTGTTCCTGCAGGTTCTCGATGATGTCGCTGCGGTCGCGCTGGGCGAATTCGGGCGTCAGCACCACGTAGGCCTTGACCACCGCGCCGCGCTCGGCGTCCGGCTTGGGCACCACCGCGGCATTGGCCACGGCCGGGTGCCCGATCAGGCAGCTCTCGATCTCGCCGGGGCCGATGCGGTAGCCGGACGACTTGAACACGTCGTCGGCGCGGCCGGCGTACCAGAGGTAGCCGTCGGCGTCGATCCGGGCCAGGTCGCCCGTCAGGCACCAGTCGCCCTTGAACTTGGCCTGGGTGGCGGCTTCGTTGCGCCAGTAGCCCAGGAACAGGATCGGGTCGGGAAAACCGTGGATGTCGTAGCGATTCACGGCGATCTCGCCGGTTTCTCCGGCCGCCACCGGCTGGCCGGCGTCGTCCAGCACCGCCACGCGATGGCCGGGGTAGGGCCGGCCCATGCTGCCCGGCTTGGCCGGCCAGCGCTTCTGGCTGTTGCCGACCACGTAGTTCATCTCGGTCTGGCCGAACATCTCGTTGGGGGTCACGCCCAGCGCCGACCGGCACCATTCGAAGACGGTCTCGCCGACGCTTTCACCGGCGCTCATGATCGACCGCAGGGCCAGCTGGTACTGATTGCGAGGCTCGGGCACGGCCTTCATCATCATCTTCAGCGCGGTCGGGAACAGGAAAGTGTTGGTGACCTGGTAGCGCTCCATCAGCTCGAAGGCGCGTTCGACGGAGAAACGGCCGCGGGTGCCGACGATGGGGTGGCCGAAATACAGCGTCGGCAGCAGCGCGTCCATCATGCCGCCGGTCCAGGCCCAGTCGGCGGGCGACCAGAACACGTCGGCGGGCCGCGGGAACCAGTCCTGCGAGGCCACGAAGCCCGGCAGGTTGCCGATCAGCGCACTGTGCGGCAGCAGGGCGCCCTTGGGCGCGCCGGTGGTGCCGGAGGTATAGAGCAGGATGGCGGGGTCCGACGAACGCGTCGGCACCGGCTTGAATTCACTGGGTTGGCGCGCCAGCAGGCTGCGCCAGGGCAGGACACGCTCGTCGGCGAAGCCGATGCCGATGATCTGCTGCAGGTTGGGGCAATGGTCGCTGACGGCCAGCAGGTTGGCGCTGGAGGCATGGTCGACGATGGCGACGCGGGTCTCGGAATCGCACAGGCGGCTCTGCAGGGCTTCGGGACCGAACAGCGCCGACAGCGGCAGCACCACCGCGCCCACGCTGTAGATGGCCATGTGGGCGACCACGGTCTCCGGGCGTTGTCCCAAAACCACACCTACCCGGTCGCCCCGGCCCACGCCCATCTTCACCAGGCCATTGGCCAGCTGATTGGCGGCCTCGGCCAGCCGCGCATAGGTCCAGACCTCGCGGTTGCCGGCTTCATCTTCGTAGTAGATGGCGATGCGCCGCGCATCCGGACTACTGGATGCCCAGCGGTGGCAGCACGCTTCCGCTATGTTGAACTGGGTGGGAACCAGCCAGCGGAATGTTTGGTAGAGCACCTGATATTGGTCGTTCATGGCCCTATGTTGTAAGCATGTTGCAGCGTGAACGGGTCAGTTTTTGCCCGTTGCCCCAATTGCAAGCATGACCTAGAGGGCCGTGAACTGCAATATCCCCGTTGCGTAACGGGGACGTATAAGGGTTATCACGGGTGTTTGCCCTGGCGGCGCAGTGCCGACGGCAGCGCCGGCAGGGACAGCGAACGGGGTTTGCGTTGCGCCGGGTCGGCCTGGCGCTCGGCCTGGATCGCGGCCCAGTCCAGCAACTGCAGCTGGCCGTCATGGGTCTCGGCCAGGGCCGACAGGCTTTCCACCCAGTCGCCGTCGTTGCAGTACAGGATGCCGCCGACGTCGCGCAGCTCGGCCTTGTGGATGTGGCCGCAGACCACCCCGTCCAGGCCCCGGCGGCGGGCCTCGCCGGCCAGCGCCTCCTCGAAGTCGGTGATGAACGACACCGCGTTCTTGACCTTGTGCTTGAGGTACTGGGACAGCGACCAGTAATGCAGCCCCATGCGATGGCGCAGGCGATTGAAGTGGTGGTTGATCCACAGCGCCAGCTGGTAGAGGCCGTCGCCCAGATGGGCCAGCCAGCGGCTGTGCTGGATCACGCCGTCGAACTGGTCGCCGTGCAGCACCAGCAGGCGCAGGCCCTTGGCCGTCACGTGCACGTCCTCGTCCAGGATCTCGATGTCGCCGAAGGCAAAGCCGGCGAACTCGCGCGCGAATTCGTCATGGTTGCCGGGGATGAACACCACCCGGGTGCCGTTGCGGGCCTTGCGCAGGATGCGCTGGATCACGTCGTTGTGGGCCCGCGGCCAGTGCCAGTGCTTGCGCAGCTGCCAGCCGTCGACAATGTCGCCGACCAGGTAGAGGGTGTCGGAATCGTTGTGCTCGAGGAAATCCAGCAGGAACTCCGCCTTGCACCCGGCGGTGCCCAGGTGAATGTCGGAAATCCAGAGAGCGCGCCAGTGCGTGGGGCGGATTTCGTTCACGGTGCTATCCATGGGGGCTGTCGTCATGCCTGGGAATGAAACCATCCCGCGATGACCGTGACATGAAAAAAAAGTGACGCTGTTGTGACGGCCATCGCCGCGCCGGTGGTGACGGCCGTCAAACAGGCGGCGCTCAGCCGCGCAGGTGGCCCAGCATATCGTGCACGTCGTGGGCCATGATGGCCAGCACGCAGACCAGGCCCAGGTAGGCGCAGCTGTAGGTCAGCTTGCTTTCCAGCGTGGTGCCGTAATAGGCCTGGTTCTCGGGCAGCGACGGGTCGTACTTGAAGGCCCGCACCACATTGGGAAAGGCCAGCACGGCCACCAGGATCAGGATCGGGCTGGGACGCCAGAAGAACAGCGCCACCAGCACCGGAACGCCCACCAGCCAGATGCGCGGCGACAGCACCGCGGTGATGCGGCCGCCATCGAACGGCGACAGCGGGATCAGGTTGAACAGGTTGATGAAGAAGCCCGCATAGGACAGCGCCAGCAGCAGGTCGCTGCCGGTGCTGCGCGCCGCGAAGTAGCAGGCCAGCGACGCCACCGTGCCCGCCAGCGGGCCGCCCAGGCCCACGTAGGCCTCGGTGTCGGCATCGTGCGGCATGTCCTTGAGCTGGATCCAGGCGCCGACGAACGGGATGAACACCGGCGCGCCCACATCCAGCCCGCGTTGCCGCGCCGCGATGTAGTGGCCCAGTTCATGCACCAGCAGCAACAGCACGAAGCCCGCCGCGTAGCGCCAGCCAAAGATGAACGCGTAGACCGCCACCGACAGCAGCATGGTGCCGCCGGTGGCGAACAGCTTGCCGAATTTCAGGTACTTGAGACCGGAAAACAGCAGCAGGAGCAGCTTCATTGCTTACGACTGTTGCTGCTCGGCCTTCTTGCCGCGGAAGCGCTTCCACAGGCCGCCGCCCAGCGCCGCGGCGGCGAGGATGCCGACCTTGGCGAACTTGGCCAGGAACGCGGCGATCACGGCGAACAGGCCCAGTTTCTTCGCGGCCACGCCCGCGACCAGCGCGGCCAGGCCGTATTCGGCGACCTTGTCGGTGGACGAGTTGAAGTCGGCGTAGCGCTTGCCTTCGACGTACTTCAGGTTGTCCAGCAGGGTCAGCACGGCGGTCTTGTCCTTCGGCACCAGGTTCTTCTGCGTGATCAGGTCCAGCGTGATGTAGCCGTCGCGGCCCAGCGCATAGGTGTTGTAGTTGACCGTGGGGTTGTCGTTGGCGGACTCGCCCTTGTGCTTGACGGCGACCGACCAGACCAGGCGCTGGGTGTTGCTGTCGTACTTGGGCGCCTCGACCCAGCCGTCCATGACCAGTTCGGGGAAGCCGCGCTTCTTGCGTTCGACGTTGGATTCCTCGGTGCCGTCGCGCAGGCTGTCCAGCAGCTCGCTGACGTTCCAGTTCTTGGCGTCGTCGTCCTTGATGTAGCCGGCCTTGTCGAAATTGACGGTGATGACCCAGTCGTCATCGTCGCTCTTGGGCATGACCACGCCCAGCAGCGAGGGGTCCTTGCCGTTGCCGTAGGCGGCCATCAGGCGGTCGGCCTGGATGCGCGGCACGAAGAACATCGATTCGGGCAGGTGCACCACGGCCTGGTCGCCCAGCTTCACGTCGGCCGGGCCTTCCTGGGCGGCCGCGTAGGCGGCCTTCATCGCGGCTTCGATCTCCTGTTGCGCGGCGGCGTTCTGGGCCGAGGCGCCGAACGGCAGGAACAGGAGGGCGCTGGCGGCGGCCAGCGACAGGCGGGAGAGGAGTGCGCGCATGATTAGTTATTGGAGCGTCTATGAAAGGGGCCCCATTGTCTTTGCGCGCGACTTTCAACTTTCTGAAAGCAAGCACCAAATTCGCCGCACGATTTTGCCAGTTGTAAGCAGGTATGTTCAGCGCGCGGTCAGCGTGCGCCGCCGCCGGGTTCAGCGCGCTTTCTTGCGCTGCGGCGCGTTGCGCAGGCGGGTGCCGAGCAGGCGGTCGTGCAGGAACTGGCCGTCCGGATCGACCCACGACCAGAGGAAGATCGCGAAGGGCGCGGCCACGATGAACATGTCCATCGACGGCCAGCCGGTGGCGCTGGCGGCGGCCCAGACCACGGCGGCGCCGGCCAGCACCAGCGGCCAGGCCAGCACGTATCGCAGGATCAGGCGCGCGGTGGATGGCGGGTTGCCGTCGCGATCGACCAGGCGGATGTTCCAGGTCTTCATCGGCAGCGTCTGGCCGCGGCGGCGCCAGCACAGCACGAAATAGGCGCCGATCGCCACGAATAGCCAGGCCTGGCGCAGCGGCCGCAATGCCAGCGCGTTGCGGCTCTGGGTCAGCGTATCCATCAGGTAGCCGGCCAGGAACACGACGCCGAACAGCAGCACGGCTTCGTACATCATGCAGGCGAACCGGCGCAGCCGGTTGGGGGTCTGGTCGAGGAAGGCGTCTGTCATGGGCCGGTATTATCCGACAAAGCCACCGCCCGGTGGGTTGACGGTTTCCCGGTGCCGACCATAAAAAAAACCCGCCGGTAAGGGCGGGTCTATAAAAGGGGCTATGCAGCCCCCAAGGGGAAATCGTTCAGGCCCGAAGGCCTGGGGGTCCTGCTTCAGGCGGCGGAGTGCGCGTTCTTGGCGCTCGTCTTGCCAGCCAGGGCACGGACGCCGTGGGCCAGCTTACGCAGGCCTGCGGCCAACGCACGCATCGGGTGCGGGCGGAACTGTTCTTCGATGGCCTGGAGCATCAGTTGACGCTCAAGTTCGTCGGTCAGGCGGATGGTGTTGTTCGGGTTGATCACAATAGCCTCCACGGGCTTGCACTGTTGTTTAGCTACTAGGGATAACCCGAATTATAGGGTTAACCCTGAAACTGTGCAAGCACCTGGTGCGTATCGGCAACACCTTGGTGCTGATGATGCCCCAAATCGGCGCCGCGGGGCACCATAAGCAAAGATACGGGGGCGATGTTGCGGCGCTTTTACAACGCGCGGCCGGCAGCAAAAAGGAGGGCGCCCGGGGGGGAACCGCCCCGGGCGTGAGGGGCGCGTCAGGCGTCGCGGTAGCCGGCGGCGACCAGCTCGAAGCCGAACAGGCGGCAGTCCAGGGCGCCGTTGTGCAGCGGCACGCGGCGCTTGGGCTTGAGGCGCATCTGGTTGGGCAGGGTCAGGTCGCTGGTGATGACGTGCAGCTGCCAGCCGGCGAAATTGCGCTTCAGGCAGGTGGCCCAGTCGCGCCACAGGTCGGCGTCCTGCTCGGTCGCCATGCGCTCGCCGTAGGGCGGGTTGGTGACGATCCAGCCATGGTCGGCCGGCGCCTGCACTTCGCGGGCGTCGCCCACCTCGAAACGGATCGAGTCGGCGGTGAGCCAGGCGCGTTCGGCGTTGTTGCGGGCGAATTCGACGGCCTGCGGGTCCAGGTCGTAGCCGACCAGCGGGGCGTCCAGCTGCGGCAGGATGCGCGCGCGGGCGTCGTCCTTCAGGTCGCGCCAGCGGTAGGCGTCGTGGCCGCGCAGGCGCTCGAAGCCGAACGGGCGCGAGATGCCGGGGGGCACGCCCAGCGCGATCCAGGCGGCTTCGATCAGGATGGTGCCGGAGCCGCAGAACGGGTCCAGCAGCGGCGCGGCCGGGTCCCAGCCCGCCAGCGCCAGCATGCCGGCGGCCAGGTTCTCGCGCAGCGGCGCGTCGCCCTTGTCCAGGCGCCAGCCGCGCTTGAACAGCGATTCGCCCGAGGTGTCCAGGTACAGGGTGGCGGTGTGGCCGGTCAGGAACAGGTGCACGCGCGCGTCCGGGCGGACCGTGTCGATGCTGGGGCGTTCGCCTTCCAGCTCGCGCAGGCGGTCGCAGATGCCGTCCTTGGCGCGCAGGTTGCAGTATTGCAGGCTCTGCACCGGGCTCTTGATCGCCGAGGTGTCCACGCGCAGCGTCTGCTCGGCGCCGAACCAGCGTTCCCAGGGAGTGTCGCGGGCCAGGTCGAGGATGTCGTCTTCGTGCGAGATCTCGGCGTGGGCGACCTGCACCAGGATGCGGGTGGCCAGGCGCGAATACAGGTTGGCGCGCTGCACGCCGGCCCAGTCGGCGGTGAAGGAACAGCCGGCGCGGCCGGCTTCGGCGTCGTCGTAGCCCAGGGCCTGCATCTCGGCGGTCAGGGCTTCTTCCAGGCCCTGCGGGCAGGGGGCGAAAACCTTGAAACGCTCGGCCTGGCGCGGCTCGCGCGGGCGGCGTTCGCGGATCTCGACGGCGGGCGCGTGGTCGCGCGGCGCGTCGTCGTCCCGGGCTGCGCCGGCGTGGATCGGCGCGTCGTCGTCGTAATCGGGTTCCGGCGCGAACTCGGGCGCGGGGCCGTCATCCTCGAACGGATCGTAGAAGCGGCCGGCGGGCGTGGCCGGGGCGATGTACTGGTCGTCCAGGCGCGGCGCGCGCTGCGGCGTGCGGCCCGATCGCGGCGCCGGCGCGGCATCGCGGCGCGGGCTGTCGTTGCGGGCGTCATCGCCACGGCGCGGGCGGTCGCCGCGCGGGCCATCGCCGCGACGCGGGCTGTCGCCGCGCGGGCCGTCGCCACGACGCGGGTTGTCGCCACGGGGGCCGTCCGCACGGCGCGGGCCGTCGCCGCGTTCACGGTCGTCCGGCCGGCGCGCGGCGCGGGCGGCGGCCTGGCGCTGCTGGTAGCCCTCGGGGTCCTTCTGGCGTTCGACGTTGTCCTTGGCGCGCTCGTTCTGGGCGACCAGGCGGGCACGGGCGCCGGTGCGCACGCGCTTGGGCGCGGCTTCGGCATGCGCGTCGCGCGCGGTTTTCTTGATCGTCAGCGTCTTGCGCGGGCGGTCCTGGTCATCAGCGGACATACGAATCCTGGCGAATGTGCAAAGGTAGGGGGAATCAGAAGGGTTTGACGACGACCAGCGCCACCACCACCAAGAGCAGCAAGACGGGAACTTCGTTGAACCAGCGATAGAACTTGTGCGAACGGGTGTTCTTGCCCTGTTCGAATTTTCGCAGCATGACGCCACAGGCGTGATGGTAGCCGATGACGAGCAGGACGAAAAAGAGCTTGGCGTGCATCCAGCCGTTGCCGGGGCCGACGCCGATGCCGTAGCCCAGGTACAGCCACATCCCCAGCGCCACCGCGATGACCGCCAGGATGGTGGTGAAGCGGTAGAGGCGGCGCGCCATGCCGAGCAGGGTGACCTGCACGGCCGAATCCGATTGCTGGGCCAGGTTCACGAAGATGCGGGGCAGGTAGAACAGGCCGGCGAACCAGGAGGCGATGAAGACGATGTGGAAGGTTTTTACCCAGAGCATGGACATGGTGGGGTTCGGTCTCTGTTTTCTTGGGGAAGGGAGATTGTAATTGCTGGGGGCTGGAGGTTCTTCGTAGGTCGCCCCTCGCGGCGGCGGATTGGGGGGCGGGCGCCCACGATTGCGGTCCGGAGCGTTCGCTCCGGACTGCCCCTGCGTCATCCTCGTCCGCCTGCGGCTCCCTTCGGATTCCCTCGGGCGCATCGAGGTTGCCCGCCCCCCAATCCGCCGCCGCGAGGGGCTACGGGGTTCGAGAAATGAGGTGCTGCCAGACCGGTGGGGGTGTGGAGAGGTTTGCGGGGCCCGTCAAAACCGGCCGCGCGGGCGGCCGGTTTTGACTTACGCGTTGGGGTTTGCGTCGGCAGAAGGTTCGCTGCGCGGTGGTGGGGAGGCGTTTGCTTGTCGCCTTAGATCACATACAGGTCGACGTATTCGTGGACGGGCATTGCTTCCAGCTTTTTCTGGTCCAGCGATGCTTCCAGGATGCGGGCCTGTTGGCGGGCGGGGAAGATGCGGGCCAGGTTGGTGCGGAACTTGGCTTCCAGTTGGGGGATGCCGTCGGCGCGGCGGCGTTTGTGGCCGATGGGGTATTCGCAGACGACCTCGTCGAGCTGGGTGCCGTCGGTGAACTTGACGGTCAGGGCATTGGCGATGGAGCGCTTGTCGGGGTCGTGGTAGTCGCGGGTGTAGGCCGGGTCCTCGACGCAGGTGATCTTGTCGCGCAGGGCGTCGATGCGCGGGTCGGCGGCGACGTCGTCCTCGTAGTCGGCGGCGGTCAGGCGGCCGAACAGGATCGGGACGGCGACCATGTACTGGATGCAGTGGTCGCGGTCGGCGGGGTTGTTCAGCGGACCCTTCTTGTCGATGATGCGGATGCACGCCTCGTGGGTGCGGATGGTGATGCTGGCGATGTCGTCGGCGGACTTGCCCAGGGACTTGAGGCGGTCGTGGATCTGCATGGCGCATTCGACCGCGGTCTGCGAGTGGAACTCGGCCGGGAACGAGATCTTGAACAGCACGTTTTCCATGACGTAGCTGCCGTAGGGGCGCTGGAACTTGAACGGCTGGCCCTTGAACAGCACGTCGTAGAAGCCCCAGGTCTTGGCGGAGAGCACCGAGGGGTAGCCCATCTCGCCGGTGCGGGCGATCAGCGCCAGGCGCACGGCGCGGCTGGTGGCGTCGCCGGCGGCCCAGCTCTTGCGGCTGCCGGTGTTGGGGGCGTGGCGATAGGTGCGCAGGCTCTGGCCGTCGACCCAGGCCAGCGAGACGGCGTTGATGACTTCGTCGCGGGTGAGGCCCAGCATCTGCGCCACCACGGCGGTGGACGCCACCTTGACCAGCACCACGTGGTCCAGGCCGACCTTGTTGAAGGAGTTTTCCAGCGCGATGCAGCCCTGGATCTCGTGCGCCTTGATCATGCCAGTCAGCACGGCGCGCATCGTCAGCGGCGGCTTGCCGGCGGCGACGGCGGTGCGCGAGAGCCAGTCGGCGGTGGCCAGGATGCCGCCCAGGTTATCGGACGGGTGGCCCCATTCGGCGGCCAGCCAGGTGTCGTTGAAATCGAGCCAGCGGATCATCGCGCCGATGTTGAACGCGGCTTGTACCGGATCAAGCTGGAATTGGGTGCCAGGCACCTTGGCGCCGTGCGGCACGACGGTGCCGGGGACGATGGGGCCCAGCAGCTTGCGGCACGCCGGGTATTCCAGCGCCTCGAGGCCGCAGCCGAGGGTGTCGATCAGGCAGTTGCGGGCGGTCTCGTAGGCCAGGCCGCTCTGGATTTCATAGTTCAGTACGTAGTCGGCGATATCGACCAGGACCTGGTCGGGCTCGGGACGGACGTTGGAGATCGGGGCAGACATTGGGTACCTCTCCTGAGTGAATACAGGCGGCACTGGGCCCGCGCGGCGCGGGGGAAGGCGTCGGCAGGCCCATGTCGTCTTACTTGCGCTTGTCGATCGGCACGAACTTCTGATCTTCCGGACCGACGTAGTTGGCGGTCGGGCGGATGATCTTGTTGTCGACGCGTTGCTCGATGATGTGGGCCGACCAGCCCGCGGTGCGCGCGATCACGAACAGCGGAGTGAACATGGCGGTGGGCACGCCCATCATGTGGTAGCTGACGGCCGAGAACCAGTCCAGGTTGGGGAACATCTTCTTGATGTCCCACATGACCGTCTCGAGGCGTTCGGCGATGTCGAACATCTTGGTGCTGCCGGCCTTCTTGGAGAGCTTCTTGGCCACTTCCTTGATGACCTTGTTGCGCGGGTCGGACACGGTGTAGACCGGGTGGCCGAAGCCGATGATGACTTCCTTGGCCTCGACGCGGCGGCGGATGTCGGCCTCGGCTTCGTCGGGCGTCTCGTAGCGCTTCTGCACGTCGAAGGCGACTTCGTTGGCGCCGCCGTGCTTGGGGCCGCGCAGCGCGCCGATGGCGCCGGTGATGGCCGAGAACATGTCCGAGCCGGTGCCGGCGATGACGCGGGCGGTGAAGGTGGACGCGTTGAACTCGTGCTCGGCGTACAGGTTCAGCGAGATGTGCATCGCCTTGACCCATTCGTCGCTGGGCTTCTCGCCGTGCAGCAGGTGCAGGAAGTGGCCGCCGATGCTGTCATCGTCGGTCTGCACGTCGATCACGCGGCCGTTGTGGCTGTAGTGGTACCAGTACAGCAGGGCCGAGCCCAGGTTGGCCATCAGGCGGTCGGCGATGTCGCGCGCGCCGGGCAGGTTGTGGTCGTCCTTCTCGGGCAGCACGCAGCCGAGCACCGAGACGGCCGTGCGCATCACGTCCATCGGGTGGCTGGCGGCGGGCAGCGCTTCCAGCGCGTCCTGCAGCTGGACCGGCAGGCCGCGCAGCGAGCGCAGCTTTTCCTTGTAGGCCTTCAGTTCGGCCTTGTTGGGCAGCTTGCCGTGGACCAGCAGGTGGGCGATTTCCTCGAACTCGCTGGTGTGGGCGATGTCCAGGATGTCGTAGCCGCGGTAGTGCAGGTCGTTGCCGCTGCGGCCGACGGTACACAGCGCCGTGTTGCCGGCGACCACGCCGGACAGCGCGACCGATTTCTTGGGCTTGAAGCCGGCCTTTTCTTCCGGCTTGGCGGCCGGGGTGGCGTCCGTCTTGGCTGCTTGCTTCTTGGGAGCCGTGCTCATGTCTCTACTCCTTTCCTTTCGCGGTGGTCGATGCAATGCAATGGGGGAAGCGGGGCGCCGCGGGGTCGCCGCGGCGCCGGATACGGTGGCGCGCGCTCAGGCCTTGCCCTTCTGGAACAGGGCGTCCAGGCGCGATTCGAATTCGTGGTAGCCGATGCGGTCGTACAGTTCTTCGCGCGTCTGCATCAGGTCGACCACGTTCTTCTGGTGGCCGTCGCGGCGGATCGCGGTGTAGACGGCCTCGGCGGCCTTGTTCATGGCGCGGAAGGCCGACAGCGGGTAGAGCACCATGCCCACGCCCACGCTCTTGAGCTCTTCCACCGAGAACAGCGGCGTCTTGCCGAATTCGGTGATGTTGGCCAGCACCGGCACGTTGACGGCCTTGACGAAGCGGTCGTAGGTCGGCAGGTCGTAGGCGGCTTCGGCGAAGATGGCGTCGGCGCCGGCTTCGACGCAGGCCAGCGCGCGCTCGATGGCGGCGTCCACGCCGTGCGAGGCGATGGCGTCGGTGCGCGCGATCAGGTAGAAGTCGCTGTCGGTGCGGGCGTCGGCCGCGGCCTTGACGCGGTCGGCCATTTCCTCGGTGCTGACGATTTCCTTGCCCGGACGGTGGCCGCAGCGCTTGGCGCCGACCTGGTCCTCGATGTGGCAGGCGGCGGCGCCGAACTTGATCAGGCTCTTGACGGTGCGGGCGATGTTGAACGCCGACGGACCGAAGCCGGTGTCGATGTCGACCAGCAGCGGCACGTCGCAGACGTCGGTGATGCGGCGCACGTCCGTCAGCACGTCGTCCATGGTGTTGATGCCCAGGTCGGGCAGGCCCAGCGAACCCGCCGCCACGCCGCCGCCCGAAAGATAGATGGCGCGGTAGCCGGCGCGCTTGGCCAGCAGGGCGTGGTTGGCGTTGATGGCGCCGATGATCTGCAGCGGGCTTTCTTCGGCGAGCGCGCGGCGGAACAGGGCGCCGGCGGATTCGGGTCTGGACATGAGGAGTCTCCGTTATAGAGGGCCGGGTGTCGTGACGTTGCCCCGGCTGGGATGGCTGGGTCTGCGGGCCCGCGGCGGGTGGCCGTGCCGGATCGGGCTCCGGCGCCTGGCCACGACCTTACCGCGGTCGCGGAACGTAAATCTGTCCCCTTCGCGACAATTCATTGCGCGGGCGCAAAGAGGCAGGCTTGCGTTCCGCGGACGGCGCATCCGTTGACGCGCCGTCCGCTTGCGAATTGGGCCCGCGTCAACGGGCCCAATTCTGCTTGATGACTGCTTACTTCAGCAGGTCCTTGACGCCGTCGCGCTCTTCGAGGAGCTCTTTCAGCGTGAAGTCCAGGCGTTCACGCGAGAAGGCGTCGATTTCCAGGCCTTCGACGCGCTTGTATTCGCCGTTTTCGGTCGTGACCGGCACGCCGTAGATGATGCCTTCGGGGATGCCGTAGGAGCCATCCGACGGGATGCCCATGGTGACCCACTTGCCGTTGCTGCCCAGGACCCAGTCACGCACGTGGTCGATGGCGGCGTTGGCGGCCGAGGCGGCCGACGACAGGCCACGGGCCTCGATGATGGCGGCGCCGCGCTTGCCCACGGTGGGGATGAACGTGTCGCGGTTCCAGGCGTCGTCGTTGATCAGCTTGGACAGCGATTCGCCGCCGACGGTGGCGAAGCGGAAGTCGGGGTACATGGTGGGCGAGTGGTTGCCCCACACGACCAGCTTTTCGATGTCGGCCACGGCCTTGCCCGACTTGGCGGCCAGTTGCGACAGGGCGCGGTTGTGGTCCAGGCGCAGCATGGCGGTGAAGTTCTTGGCGGGCAGGTCCGGCGCCGACTTCATGGCGATGTAGGCGTTGGTGTTGGCCGGGTTGCCGACCACCAGGACCTTGACGTTGCGGCTGGCGACGTCGTTCAGGGCCTTGCCCTGGGCCGTGAAGATCTGGGCGTTGACCGACAGCAGGTCCTTGCGTTCCATGCCGGGGCCGCGCGGGCGGGCGCCGACCAGCAGGGCCACGTCCGCATCCTTGAACGCCGTGCGCGGATCGCTGTGGGCGGTGACTTCCTGCAGCAGCGGGAAGGCGCAGTCATCCAGTTCCATGATGACGCCCTTCAGGGCCTTTTGCGCTTTCTCGTCGGGAATTTCGAGCAGTTGCAGAATGACGGGCTGATCTTTGCCCAGCATTTCGCCGGAGGCGATGCGGAACAGCAGGGCGTAACCGATTTGGCCGGCGGCGCCGGTGACGGCGACACGCAAGGCAGGCTTAGACATGGACGTTCTCCGTAATGGTGTGGCGAGAAAAAAATCTCACCAATCAGTGTAATCCGTTGAGCGGCGAAGGCCCTCCGCGCGCGAGGGGCGGACAGGTTGCCGGACAGACAGAAATCCTAGAACTAATTTACGGGTGCGTCAATTGATCTTATATCTTATATAAGACATAAGACGTTGGACAGCGCCGCCCCCGATATGCCACAATAGAGCGTTTGTTCGAATGCGCCGCAGCACCGCCGGCTGCGCGCCTGTATCAGGCCAGAACACCGGCAACGCAGCAGCGCATGCGAATGGAAACCGCATCGTTTGCGCTGCCTTTCCATTCTCCGGATGAACATGACACTTCCAAGACGATCCATGGCAGACCCCCGGCCCGAAACTCCCCTACGCACACGCGCCGCCCGTCCGACGGGCGAGGGGGCCGCTTTCAGTCCGCTGTACCGCCAGATCAAGGACCTGCTCGTGCAGAGCCTGGACCGCGGCGAATGGAAGCCCGGCGAACTCATCCCCAGCGAAATCGATCTGGCCGCCCGTTTCCAGGTGAGCCAGGGCACGGTGCGCAAGGCGGTCGATGAGCTGGCCGCCGAACACTTGCTGCTGCGTCGCCAGGGCAAGGGCACCTTCGTCGCCACCCACCATGAAGCCCGTGTGCGCTACCGTTTCCTGCGCCTGGCCCCCGATGAAGAGGGCGAGGCCGTGCGGGCGGAAAGCCGCATCCTCGAGTGCCGCCGCCTGCGCGCCCCGGCCGAGATCGCGCGCGCGCTCGACCTGCGCGCCGGCGAAACCGTGATCTCGATCCGCCGGCTGCTGTGCATGGGGCAGGCGCCCACCGTGCTGGACGACATCTGGCTGCCCGGATCGATCTTCCGCGGCCTCACCCAGGAGCTGCTGACCGCCAACAAGGCGCCGCTCTATGGCCTGTTTGAATCCGAGTTCGGCGTGAGCATGGTGCGCGCGGACGAAAAGCTGCGCGCCGTGGCGGCGCCGGCCGAAGTCTGTACGTGGCTTAATGTTGCCGCCGGCGCGCCGTTGTTGCAGGTGGATCGCGTGTCGTACACGTATGGTGACCGCCCCATGGAAATTCGCCGGGGCTTGTACTTGACCGATCGCTACCACTACCGCAATAGTCTGAATTGATGAGCTTTTTATCTACGATTTGATACCAACCCAATCTCTGGGCGAAAATACCGTGTTTGCCCGCAAGGGCCACGGCATTAGCGCCGTCACGATTCCCTAGTTCCGAAACACCGAGGCCGTCATGTCCGACACCGCTGCCAAGCCACGTCCGCAGTTTCGCAATATTGGGCTTGCCCAAGTTGCGTTCTCCTATCGCCTGCCCCTGGCCGGCAAGCTGTCCATCCTGCACCGCATCAGCGGCATACTGCTGTTCCTCTGTTTGCCCTTGGTCATCGTTCCGCTGTTCGCAGCGAGCGTGGCCGCGCCGCAGTCGTTCGCATGGATCGCCTCCATCGCGGCCAACCCGATCGTCAAGCTGGTCTTCCTGGTCCTGATCTGGGGCTACCTGCACCACTTCTGTGCCGGCATCCGCTACCTGCTGCTGGACCTGCACCTGGGTATCGACAAGCTGTCGGCCAAGAAAAGCGCCGGCGTGGTCTTCGGTGTCAGCCTGGCGCTGACGCTGGTGTTCGGTCTCAAACTGTTCGGAGTGCTGTAAATGGCCGCCGCTAAAAACTACGGACCCAAGCGCCTGGTCGTCGGCGCCCATTATGGCGTCATGGACTTCATCATCCAGCGCATCACCGCCGTCATCATGGCCGTGTACACGCTGGTGCTGCTCATCGGCATCCTGACGATGCCCGCCTTCACGTACGAACACTGGGTCAAGCTGTTCAATTTCTACGTGGGCTTCATTCCGGTTGGCCAGATCCTGGCCTCCCTTGCCTTCTTTGCGTTGGCCTGGCATGCCTGGATTGGCGTGCGCGACATCTGGATGGACTACGTCAAGCCGGTGGGCCTGCGCCTGCTGCTGCAAGTGCTGACGATCCTCTGGTTGATCGGTACGGTCGTTTACTTCGCGCAAATCCTCTGGAGCATCTAAGCCGTGGTCTCTGTCCTGAAATCCTTGCCGCGCCGCCAGTTTGATGTGGTGGTCGTTGGCGCCGGCGGAGCCGGCATGCGTTGTTCGCTGCAACTGTCCCAAGCGGGCCTGTCCGTTGCGGTGCTGTCCAAAGTGTTCCCCACGCGTTCGCACACCGTGGCCGCGCAAGGCGGCGTGAGCGCCTCGCTGGGCAACATGAGCGAAGACAACTGGTACTGGCACATGTACGACACCGTCAAGGGGTCGGACTGGCTGGGCGACCAGGACGCCATCGAATTCATGTGCCGCGAAGCCCCGAACGCCGTGTACGAGCTCGAGCACTTCGGCATGCCGTTCGACCGCAACCCCGACGGCACCATCTACCAGCGTCCGTTCGGCGGCCACACCGCCAACTTCGGTGAAAAGCCGGTCCAGCGCGCCTGTGCCGCTGCCGACCGTACCGGTCATGCGCTGCTGCACACCCTGTACCAGCGCAACGTTGCCGCCCGCACCCAGTTCTTCGTCGAATGGATGGCGCTGGACCTGCTGCGCAACGAAGCCGGCGACGTCGTGGGCGTGACCGCCCTCGAAATGGAAACGGGCGAGATCTACATCCTGGAAGCCAAGACCACGGTGCTGGCCACCGGCGGCGCCGGCCGTATCTGGGCCGCGTCGACCAACGCCTTCATCAACACCGGTGACGGCCTGGGCATGGCCGCCCGCGCGGGCATCCCGCTGCAGGACATGGAATTCTGGCAATTCCACCCGACCGGCGTGGCCGGCGCCGGCGTGCTGATCACCGAAGGCGTGCGCGGCGAAGGCGGCATCCTGCTGAACAAGGACGGCGAGCGTTTCATGGAACGCTACGCGCCCACGCTGAAGGATCTGGCCCCGCGTGACTTCGTGTCGCGCTCGATGGACCAGGAAATCAAGGAAGGCCGCGGTTGCGGTCCGGACGGCAGCTACGTGGTGCTCAAGCTCGACCACCTCGGCGCCGACGTCATCAACAAGCGCCTGCCCTCGATCCGCGAAATCGCCATCAAGTTCGGCAACGTCGACCCGATCAAGGAACCGATCCCCGTCGTCCCCACCATCCACTACCAGATGGGCGGCATCCCGGCCAACTACCACGGCCAGGTGCTGACGCGCGAAAACGGCGAGAACAAGATCGTCAACGGCCTGTACGCCATCGGCGAATGCGCCGCGGTGTCGGTGCACGGCGCCAACCGCCTGGGCACCAACTCGCTGCTGGACCTGATCGTGTTCGGTCGCGCCACCGGCAACCACATCGTCAATTCGCATCCGGAACGCCAGCACGCGCACCAGCCCGTGCCGCAGCAAGCCGTCGAATTCTCGCTGGACCGCGTCAACAAGCTGGAATCGCGCACTTCGGGCGAGAAGACCCAGGACATCGGCAACGCCATCCGCTTCTCGATGCAGCGCCACTGCGGCGTGTTCCGCACGCTGGAACTGCTGAACGAAGGCGTGACCCAGATCGAAGACCTGGCCAAGCAAGCCGACAACATCTATTTCAAGGACAAGTCCAAGGTGTTCAACACCGCGCGCGTCGAGGCGCTGGAGCTGGCCAACATGACCGAAGTGGCCCGCGCCACCATCAAGTCGGCCGCCAACCGCACCGAAAGCCGTGGCGCCCATGCGCTGGACGACCACCCGACCCGCGACGACGAGAACTGGCTCAAGCACACGCTGTGGTACTCCGAAGGCAGCCGCCTGGATTACAAGCCTGTGCAGATGAAGCCGCTGACGGTCGAGTCCTTCCCGCCCAAGGCGCGTACCTTCTAAGTCCGGATAGAGCCTACTATGAGCACCAAGAGAATCGTCAAGTTCGAAATCTACCGCTACGATCCGGACAAGGACGAGCGCCCGTACATGCAGAAGCTGGAAGTCGAACTCCAGCCCACCGACAAGATGCTGCTCGATGCGCTGGTGCGCATCAAGAACGACGTCGATGACAGCCTGGCCCTGCGCCGCTCGTGCCGTGAAGGCGTGTGCGGTTCGGACGCCATGAACATCAACGGCAAGAACGGCCTGGCCTGCACGACGAACCTGCGCGAGCTGAAGGAACCGATCGTGCTGCGCCCGCTGCCGGGCCTGCCCGTGATCCGCGACCTGATCGTGGACATGACGCACTTCTTCAACCAGTACCACTCGATCCGCCCGTACCTCATCAACGACACGCCGCCGCCCGAGAAAGAGCGCCTGCAGTCGCCCGAGGCGCGCGAAGAGCTGGACGGCCTGTACGAGTGCATCCTGTGCGCGTGCTGTTCCACTTCCTGCCCGTCGTTCTGGTGGAATCCGGACAAGTTCGTCGGCCCCGCCGGCCTGCTGCAAGCCTACCGCTTCATCGCCGACAGCCGCGACGAAGCCACCGGCGAGCGTCTGGACAACCTGGAAGACCCGTACCGCCTGTTCCGTTGCCATACCATCATGAACTGCGTCGACGTCTGTCCCAAGGGGCTGAACCCGACCAAGGCCATTGGCAAGATCAAGGAACTGATGGTCCGTCGCACGGTCTAGTAGTTTGGTGTATTTAAGGTGTAATGATGAGCAGGCTTACTGAACTGGAACGGGCGCGTCTGCGTTGGCGGGCGCGCCGGGGCCTGCTCGAAAACGACTTGATCATCACCCGGTATCTCGACGCCCACGAGGCCGAGCTTACCGACGATGACGTGACGGCATTGACGCAGCTCTTCGAGATGGGAGACAACGATCTTCTCGACCTGCTGCTGGCCCGCAAGGAACTCGAGGGCGCGCTCGACACGCCCCGACTCCGCGGCATCATCGGCCAGATGCGGTCGCTCTGATTAATTGAGAGGAAAAAACATGAACCTGTCTGACAAAAAAGCCACTCTGTCCTTCTCGGACGGCAGCGCACCCATTGAGTTCCCTGTTTACAAGGGTACGGTTGGTCCGGATGTGATCGACATCCGCAAGCTGTACGGCCAGACGGGCATGTTCACGTTTGACCCCGGCTTCATGTCGACCGCTGCCTGCGAATCGGGCATCACCTACATCGACGGCGACAAGGGCGAGCTGCTGTACCGCGGCTACCCGATCGAGCAGCTGGCCGTCAATTGCGACTTCATGGACATCTGCTACCTGATCCTGAACGGCGAACTGCCGAACCAGGAACAGAAGGCCGACTTCGATTCGCAAGTGACCCATCACACGATGGTCAACGAGCAGCTGCACTTCTTCCTGCGCGGCTTCCGTCGCGACGCCCACCCGATGGCCGTCCTGACGGGCCTGGTGGGCGCGCTGTCGGCGTTCTACCACGACTCGACCGACATCACGAACCCGCAACACCGTCACATCTCGGCCATCCGCCTGATCGCCAAGATGCCGACGCTGGTCGCGATGGCGTACAAGTACTCGCAAGGCCAACCGTTCATCTACCCGCAGAACGACCTGTCCTACACGGGCAACTTCCTGCGCATGATGTTCGCCACGCCGTGCGAAGACTACAAGGTCAATGAAGTCGTCGAGCGCGCGCTCGACCGCATCTTCATCCTGCACGCCGACCACGAGCAAAACGCCTCGACCTCCACGGTCCGCCTGTGCGGTTCGTCGGGCACCAACCCGTTCGCCGCCATCTCGGCCGGCGTGGCTTGCCTGTGGGGCCCGGCCCACGGCGGCGCCAACGAAGCTTGCCTGCAGATGCTCGAAGAGCTGCAAGCCAACGGCGGCATCGCCAAGGTCGGCGAGTTCATGGAGAAGGTCAAGGACAAGAACTCGGGCGTGCGCCTGATGGGCTTTGGCCACCGCGTCTACAAGAACTACGACCCGCGCGCCAAGCTGATGCAGGAAACGTGCAAGGAAGTGCTCTCGGCCCTGGGCCTGGAAAACGACCCGCTGTTCAAGCTGGCCATGGAACTGGAACGCATCGCCCTGTCGGATCCGTACTTCGTGCAGCGCAAGCTGTACCCGAACGTGGACTTCTACTCGGGTATCGTCCAGCGCGCCATCGGCATCCCGACCTCGCTGTTCACTGCCATCTTCGCGCTGGCCCGCACGGTGGGCTGGATCGCCCAGTGGAACGAAATGCTGTCGGATCCTGATTACAAGATCGGCCGTCCGCGCCAGCTGTTCACCGGTTCGGTCACGCGCGACGTGCCCCCGATGGACAAGCGTTGATACGCTGCCTGGCTTGAACAAGAAACCGCCTTCGGGCGGTTTTTTGTTGCCCGCTCGCGCCGCCGTCGGCCGCGTGGTCGCGGCAGGGCGGTTTGGCGTTTATCATCCTTGCCATGATTCCGATAGCGCTGCCCTCCGCGGGCTTCTACATTTTCGTTTCCCTGGGGTTTCTTGCCGGCCTGGCGCTGCTGGGCTGGGCGCTGGTGCTGGTGGCCAGCGGCGGAGCGCGCCGCACGGTCCGCAAATACTGGAAGACCTCCAGCCTGCTGTTCGTGGTGCTGGCGGTGCCGTTTGCCTTCTATGCCTGGGTCCAGGCGGTCATCTGGCAGATCGGGCGCGAAAGCGATCGTCGCGAGGCGGCCCGCAACGTCACCCTGGAGGCGACGACGACGGTGGGCGGCATCGCCATGCCCGCCGGCACGCGCCTGAAACTGCAGGATGAAGGGCAACTCGAAACCTACGTCGAGGCCGAGTTTCCGCAGCCCGTGGCGATGTACGGCGTGCAGGCGTCGCGCGCCACGCGCTATCTGGATGCCGACTACGACAGCGAGACCTACGCGCTTCGCGGCCGCCATCCACGCAGCGTGCTGCTGCGCGGCGCGGGCAGCCAGGCGGTGCAGGGCTGGCAGTGTGATGCCACCCAGGACATCGAATTCGACGTGGAGGCCGACGGCGCCCTGAAGATGCTGAACAAATGCGTGCTGGGCCCGGGCAACCGGGTCGAGGCGCTGGATCTCGCGTCGGGTTCCATCGTGTACGGGTCGAGCGGCACGGTCTATACCGATGGCTCGCGCGATCCGGACCAATGGCGCATCGAGGTCAAGGACCCGGTCGCGGTCAAGGTGTACGGGCTGCCTTTGAGCGAGCCTCGGCTCTACCTGGATGGCCAGCGGCGCCTGCTGCGCGTGAGCGATGCGGAGCTGGCTTGCCCGACGCGGTTCGGCGGCGTCGACTATGCGGCCGGCACGCAGGTCAAGACGGCGCGGCGTGGCCGCGGCGATGACCGTGAATCCTATCCGGGCGTGCTGGTGTTGAGTCCGTGGAACGGCCAGGTCGCCAAGCGCGAGGGCCAGGCCGACGTGCCCGAGGGCATGTCGGTGATGCAGACGCTGGCCGGCGAGGTCGTGGACGTGGTCAAGAACGACACGGTGGGGGTGTTTCATTTCGCCACCATCATCGTCGGCGACGACATGCCCCAGCCGACCCGCGCGCGCTGTCCCTGAACCGCGCGGGCCGTCTTGGCGCGGCGCGCCGTACCCGAGGGCGCGGGCCGCGGCGCGGGTTTTACGCGCCGATGCCGCGCGCCATCAGGACGGCGAACAGCGGCAGGAAGATGAACAGGTGCGATTCGATCATCACCCAGCGGCGCGCGCGCTTGATCTGCGCGGCGTCCGGCACGAAGGCGGGCTGCTGGCGCGCCTGCCTGGCCCAACGCAGGAAGGCCAGCGTGGGCGGGGCCGAACAGAGGCCGATGATGACGAACAGCGTGATCTTGGCGTGGAACCACGGGTTGCCCATGTAGAAGGCGGCGCCCTTGACGCCGAGCATCAGGCGCAGCACGCCGGTGACCAGCACCAGGATCGCGCTGAGCAGGTACAGGCGGTCATAGACCACCAGGCGCTTGAGCGTGGCCGGCGTCAGGTCGGGGCGCAGCAGCACCGCTTCGGCGGTCAGCACCACCACCAGCACGAAGATGGCCAGGAAGTGAAACCAGGCCAGGAAGGCGTCTAGCAGCATAGGGTCGGGCTCCAGTAAGGAAGGGTCGAGGGAAATCTCTGCCCCGTTTTTACCATTCGCCCGTCGCCGCGCACCATCACGCCATCAAGCCGCGCAAAAAAAAGGACGCCCCGCGGGGCGTCCCTTGCCTGCCGATCAGCGCAATGCGATCAACGGCGCTTCTTGGCGGCCTCGGCGGCTTCCTGCTGCGCATCGACCACGGCCAGGGCGGTCATGTTGACGATGCGGCGCACGGTGGCGCTGGTCGTCAGGATGTGCACCGGGCGCGCGGCGCCCAGCAGGATCGGACCCATCGCGACGCCATTGCTGCCGGTCATCTTCAGCATGTTGTACGTGATGTTGCCGGTGTCCAGCGTCGGCATGACCAGCAGGTTGGCCGGACCCTTCAGGGTGCTGTCCGGGTAGGCCAGCACGCGGATCTTTTCCGACAGGGCGGCGTCGGCGTGCATTTCGCCGTCCACTTCCAGGTCGGGCGCGCGGTCCTGCACCAGCTGGCGCGCGGCGGCCATCTTGCGCGACGATTCCGTGACGCGGCTGCCGAAGTTCGAGTGCGACAGCAGGGCGATCTTGGGCACCACGCCGAAACGCAGCATCTCGTCGGCGGCCTGGATGGTGATGTTCGCCACTTCCTCGGCCGACGGGTTCTCGTTGACGTGGGTGTCGGTGACGAACAGCGTCTGGTCGGGCAGCATCAGCACGTTCAGGGCGGCGTAGGTCTGGCCTTCCTTCTTGCCGATGATTTCGTCGATGTACTTGAGCTGGTTGTCGTACTTGCTGGCCACGCCGCACAGCAGCGCGTCGGCATCGCCACGGCGCAGCAGCATCGCGCCGATCAGCGTGTTGTGCTTGCGGATCATCGCCTTGGCGATGGCCGGGGTCACGCCTTCGCGGCCCTTGAGCTGGTAGTACGCGGTCCAGGTTTCGTTGAAGCGGCTGTCGTCTTCGGGATCGACGATCTCGAAGTGCTGGCCGGCCACCAGGCGCAGGCCGAACTTCTTGATGCGCATCTCGATCACGGACGGGCGGCCGATCAGGATCGGGAACGCCAGCTTTTCGTCGGCCACGGTCTGCACCGCGCGCAGCACGCGCTCGTCTTCGCCGTCGGCGTAGATGACGCGCTTGGGCGCCTTCTTGGCCTGGGCGAACAGCGGGCGCATCAGCTGGCCCGAGTGGTAGACGAAGCCCATCAGCTTCTGGCGGTAGGCCTCGATGTCCTCGATCGGACGGGCGGCCACGCCGGAGTCGGCGGCGGCCTGGGCCACGGCCGGGGCGATCTGGACGATCAGGCGCGGGTCGAACGGCTTCGGGATGATGTAGTCGGGGCCGAACGACAGTTCCTGGCCGGCGTAGGCGCGGGCCACTTCATCGTTCTGTTCGGCTTGCGCCAGTTCGGCGATGGCCTTGACGCACGCCAGCTTCATTTCCTCGGTGATGCGCGAGGCGCCGGCATCCATGGCGCCGCGGAAGATGAAGGGGAAGCACAGCACGTTGTTGACCTGGTTCGGGTAGTCCGAACGGCCGGTGGCGATGATGCAGTCGGGGCGGGCGGCCTTGGCGACTTCCGGGCGGATTTCCGGTTCCGGGTTGGCCAGCGCCAGGATCAGCGGACGGTCGGCCATGGTCTTGACCATGTCGGCGGTCAGCACGCCGGCGGTCGAGCAGCCCAGGAACACGTCGGCGGCATTGACCACGTCGGCCAGCGTGCGCGCGTCGGTCTTCTGCGCGTAGCGCTTCTTGTTGGCTTCCATGTTTTCATCGCGGCCTTCCCAGATCACGCCGCGCGAATCCACCACGTAGATGTTCTCGCGCTTGACGCCCAGGTGCACCAGCAGGTCCAGGCAGGCGATGGCGGCGGCGCCGGCGCCCGAGCAGGCCAGCTTGACCGAACCGATGTCCTTGCCCACGACCTTCAGGCCGTTCAGGATGGCGGCCGACGAGATGATGGCGGTGCCGTGCTGGTCGTCGTGGAAGACGGGGATCTTCATGCGCTCGCGCAGCTTCTTCTCGATGTAGAAGCACTCGGGCGCCTTGATGTCCTCGAGGTTGACGCCGCCGAGCGTGGGCTCGAGCGCGGCGATGATGTCGACCAGCTTGTCGGGGTCGTTCTCGGCCAGTTCGATGTCGAACACGTCGATGCCGGCGAACTTCTTGAACAGGCAGCCCTTGCCTTCCATGACCGGCTTGGCGGCCAGCGGACCGATGTTGCCCAGGCCCAGCACGGCGGTGCCGTTGGTGATCACGCCAACGAGGTTGCCGCGCGAGGTGTACTTGGAGGCGGCGTCGTCGCCCTGGTCGAAGATGGCCATGCAGGCGGCGGCCACGCCGGGCGAGTACGCCAGCGACAGGTCGTCCTGGTTGGCGAGCGTCTTGGTCGGGGTGACCGAGATTTTGCCGGGGGTGGGATAGGCGTGGTAATCCAACGCCAGCTTGGTGAGGGTTTCGTCCATGGGATATAGCCTTTTCGGCGCTAACTGTAGATAAAAAACGGAAAGCAAAAAGCGGGCTCGCGGCCCGCCGTATTCTTTGGGAAATGCTTAGGGAACACCCGTATTTCAACAGAAAGCGGCGCGAATTGGTTGCTGCACCGCAGCGATCGTCCGATTTTGATCAAGCCGGCGCGCTTTCGCGGCGCCGCCACGCAAAAGGAAAAAGCCCCTGGGATCGGGGCTTTTTCCTTTGCTTTCAGCGCGTTATTGCGCCCAAGGCGGCGTGGCGCGGGTCGCGGCCCCGAGTTTCTGGCGCAATGTGTCGGCCTGCGCCTGCAGGCCCAGGCTGTCCAGCGCGTGCAGGACGATCCAGTCGGCGCTGACTTCGAAGAAGTCGCGCAGGCGGGCGCGGGTGTCGCTGCGGCCGAAGCCGTCGGTGCCGAGCGTCCGGTAGGGCGCCGGCACCCAGGCGCGGATCTGCTCGGGCACGGCGCGCACGTAGTCGGTGGCGGCCACCACCGGCGCGTCGCTGCCGCCCAGGCAGGCGCGCACCCAGTCCGCATCCGGCGCGGTGGGCAGGCCGAGCGCGCGGGCGCGTTCGGCCTCGCGGCCATCGCGCGCCAATTCGGAGAAGCTGGTCACGCTCCAGACCTCGGCATCCACGCCGTATTCCGCGTGCAGCCGCTCGGCGGCCATTTCCGCTTCGCGCAGCATGGGGCCGGCGCCCAGCAGTCGCACCGCGGCCTGCTGGCGGGCCGGACGCAGGCGGTACATGCCGCGCAGGATGCCTTCGGCCGCGACGCCGTCCTGCGGCAGGTCGGGCTGCGCCAGGTTCTCGTTGGTGACGGTCAGGTAGAAGAATTCGTCGCGCTGTTCGTCCAGCATGCGGCGCATGCCGTATTCGACGATCACCGCGACTTCGTAGGCGTAGGCCGGATCGTAGGCGCGGCAGTTGGGCACGGCCGCGGCCATGATGTGGCTGGAGCCGTCCTGGTGCTGCAGGCCTTCGCCGCCCAGCGTGGTGCGGCCGGACGTGGCGCCGATGAGGAAGCCGCGCGTGCGCTGGTCGGCGGCGGCCCAGATCAGGTCGCCGATGCGCTGGAAGCCGAACATCGAGTAATAGATATAGAAGGGCAGCATCGGCAGGCCGTTGACCGAGTAGCTGGTGCCGGCCGCCGTCCACGACGAGATCGCGCCGGCCTCGGTGATGCCTTCTTCCAGGATCTGGCCGTCACGCGCCTCGCGGTAATACAGCACCGAGCCGATGTCCTCGGGCTGGTACAGCTGGCCCTGGGCCGAATAGATGCCGATCTGGCGGAACAGGTTGGCCATGCCGAAGGTGCGCGCCTCGTCGGCCACGATGGGCACGATGCGCGGGCCGACCTGCGGGTCCTTCAGCAGCGCCGTCAGCATGCGCACGATGGCCATGGTGGACGACATTTCCTTGCCGTCGGCGCTGAGCGCGAAGCGGGCCCATTGATCGACCGCTGGCGGCGCCAGCCGTGGCGCCTGCGTCTGGCGCCGGGGGATGTGGCCGCCCAGCGCGGCGCGGCGCGCCTGCAGGTGGCGCAGCTCGGCGCTGTCCTCGGCCGGGCGGTAGAACTTGAGCGCCAGGCAGTCGGCGTCGGAGATCGGCAGCGCGAAGCGGTCGCGGAACGCCAGCAGCGCCTCGTCGTCCAGCTTCTTCTGCTGGTGGGTGGTCATCTTGCCCTGGCCCGCCGTGCCCATGCCGAAGCCCTTCTTGGTCTGCGCCAGGATCACGGTGGGCTGGCCGCGATGATGCGCGGCGCGGTGATACGCGGCATGGATCTTGACCATGTCGTGGCCGCCGCGGTGCAGGCGGTCGATGGCTTCGTCGGTCCAGTCGGCCACCAGCGCCGCCAGTTCGGGATTCTGGTTGAAGAAGTGGGCGCGGTTGAAGGCGCCATCGTTGGCGGCGAAGGTCTGGAACTGGCCGTCCACCGTGTTGGCGAAGGCGCGCGCCAGGGCGCCGTTGGTGTCACGGCGCAGCAGCGCGTCCCAGTCGCTGCCCCAGACCAGCTTGATGACGTTCCAGCCGGCGCCGGCGTACAGCGTTTCCAGTTCGTCGATGATGCGGCCGTTGCCGCGCACCGGGCCGTCCAGGCGCTGCAGGTTGCAGTTGACCACGAACACCAGGTTGTCGAGCTTTTCGCGCGCGGCCAGGGTCAGCGCGGCGATCGATTCCGGCTCGTCCATTTCGCCGTCGCCGAAGATGCCCCAGACCTTGCGGTCGCCGCCGGGCACCAGCGAACGGTGTTCCAGGTAGCGCATGAAGCGCGCCTGGTAGATCGCGTTGATGGGGCCGATGCCCATCGAGCCGGTGGGGAATTGCCAGAAGTCCGGCATCAGCCACGGGTGCGGGTACGACGACAGGCCGCGCAGGCCGCGCGTGGTGGCGGTGATTTCCTGGCGGAAGTGGGCCAGGTCGTCATCGCTCAGGAAGCCTTCCAGGTAGGCGCGGGCGTAGACGCCGGGGGCCGAGTGCGGCTGCATGTAGACCAGGTCGCCCGGGCCATCGGCGCCGGCGGCGCGGAAGAAGTGGTTGAAGCCGACCTCGAACAGGTCGGCGGCCGAGGCGTAGCTGGCGATGTGGCCGCCCAGTTCGCCATGGGCCTGGTTGGCGCGCACCACCATGGCCAGCGCGTTCCAGCGGTTGATGCGGGCGATGCGTTCCTCGACCGCCAGGTTGCCGGGGAAGGGCGGTTCCTGGTCGGCGGGGATGGTGTTCAGGTAGGCGGTGCGCGTCTGGCTGTTGGCGCGCAGTCCCAGCGTGGCGGCATGCCCCAGCAGGTTGTCCAGCACATAGCCCGCCCGGTCGGCGCCCGAGGCCTCGACCAGGGACTGCAGGCCGTCGCGCCATTCGGCGGTCTCGGCGGGGTCGGCGTCATGCCGGGGATCTGCTCCGGCGGGGGAATGGCTGGCGTCGCACATGATGGTTTTGTCTCCTTGTAAGCGCCATGCTAGTCCTGTCCCTGGGGCATGGGTAATCAAAAAGCCGGGGGAGAACCCGGGTTTTCAGCATAATCGTCCGCCGTTTTTTGGGTGGACGGCAGGATCTGCTGCGATGGGCCGCTTACCGGTGGTGACCACCTGCTGGACGCCGAGGCGCTAGAATTCGCGCTTCAGAAAAAACAAACCGGCAACCAACAGGGCGTAAACGCCCTGAAAGCCGTGGCCGTCCCGCTCCCGCGGCGGGTCGACCCCGGCCAGTAGAAGGAGACTTCAATGACTCAACCCACCACCGTCCCGGCAGAGGTCACGCTACCGGAACTGACGTTCCGCGGCGTGCTGCTGGGCGCAGTGATCACCATCATCTTCACCGCCTCCAATGTGTTCCTGGGGCTCAAGGTCGGCCTGACCTTCTCGTCGGCGATCCCGGCGGCGGTCATTTCCATGTCGGTGTTGCGGCTGTTCAAGGACGCCAACATCCTCGAGAACAACATGGTGCAGACGCAGGCCTCGGCGGCCGGCACGCTGTCCTCCATCATCTTCATCCTGCCCGCCCTGGTCATGATGGGCCACTGGCAGGGCTTTCCGTTCTGGCAGACGCTGGGCATCTGCGCGGCCGGCGGCATGCTGGGCGTGATGTTCACGATTCCGCTGCGCCACGTGATGGTGGTGCAGAGCGACCTGCCGTATCCCGAAGGCGTGGCGGCGGCCGAGATCCTGCGGGTCGGCAGCGCCGAGCGCGCCCAGGATGCGGCCGAAGAGTCCGGGCGGGCGCCGGCCAAGCCGGCCGCCACCGGCATGGGCGACATCGTCAGCGGCGGCGTAGTGGCGGCGGCGGTCAGCTTCGCCGCCAGCGGCCTGCGGGTGCTGGGCGACGGCGTCAGCGGCTGGTTCGCGCTGGGCGGCGCGGTGTTCCGGCTGCCGATGGGCTTCTCGCTGGCGCTGCTGGGCGCCGGCTACCTGATCGGCATCGTGGCCGGCCTGGCCATGCTGACCGGGCTGGTGATCTCGTGGGGCATCGCGGTGCCGATCCTGACCTCCATGGCCGAGATTCCCGCCGACATGACGCTGGCGAAGTTCGCCACCGGGCTGTGGTCGTCGCAGGTGCGCTTCATCGGCGCCGGCGTGATCGGCGTGGGCGCCATCTGGACGCTGGCGACGCTGTTCGTGCCGATGGCGCGCGGCGTCAAGGCCTCGTTTTCGGCGCTGACCCGCGCTGGCGCGGCGCGCGCCGGCAAGGCCCCGCGCACCGAGCGCGACCTGTCGGCCGGCTGGATCTCGGTCGTCACGCTGGTGCTGGTGGCGGTGCTGGTGATCACCTTCCAGGTGTTCCTGGCCGGCGCGCCGCTATCGGCCGCGGCCATCTGGAAACTGGTGGCCTACGCGGTGCTGTTCGCCTTCGTGTTCGGCTTCCTGGTGGCCGCGGCCTGCGGCTACATGGCCGGCCTGGTGGGCTCGTCGACCAGCCCGATCTCGGGCGTGGGCATCGTTGCCATCGTGCTGGTGTCGCTGCTGATGCTGGCACTGGGCGGCGAGTTGCTGGCGGTGCAGAACGGCGTGCAGATGACGATCGCGCTGGCCATCTTCAGCACCTCGGCGGTGGTGGCGGTGGCATCGATCTCGAACGACAACCTGCAGGACCTGAAGACCGGCTGGCTGGTGGGCGCGACGCCCTGGCGCCAGCAGGTGGCGCTGCTGATCGGCTGCGTGGTCGGCGCGGCGGTGATCTCGCCGGTGCTGGAACTGCTGTACAACGCCTACGGTTTCGCCGACGCCATGCCGCGCGAAGGCATGGACCCGGCGCAGGCGCTGTCGGCGCCGCAGGCCACGCTGATGCTGGCGATCGCGCGCGGCATCTTCACCCACCAGCTGAACTGGACCATGATCCTGATCGGCATGGCGGTCGGTGTCGGCCTGATCGCGCTGGACGAGGTGCTCAAGCGCACCTGCAAGGTGGCTCGCATTCCGGTGCTGGCGGTCGGCATCGGCATCTACCTGCCGCCGACCGTGGCGGCGCCGATCGTGGCCGGCGCGCTGCTGGCCTGGCTGCTGGAGCGGGCGCTGCGCCGTCGCGCCGCGGCCGCCGGCAAGGACTACGAGTCGTTCGCCGAGGCCCCCAACCGGCGCGGCGTGCTGATCGCCTCGGGCCTGATCGTGGGCGAGAGCCTGGTGGGCGTGGTGATGGCCGCCATCATCGGCGCCGCCGGCACCGATGCGCCGCTGGCGATCGCGGGCGAGGAATTCGCGCGTACCGCTTCGTTCCTGGGACTGGCGGTGTTCGCGCTGGTGGCGGTGCTGTTCTGGCGCCGCGTGATGCGGCTGGCGTAGCGCCGCCGCGTGGCGGTCAAAGGGCATGGCGCGTGGGCGCCATGCCCTTTTTTCATGCCGGTTGCAGCAGGTCGGCCAGGGTGCGGGCGATGACCTTGGTGGCGCGCCGCAGGTCTTCCAGCGCCACGCGTTCGTCGTTGCGCTTGGCGTGCGATTCCAGCACGGTGCGCGGCCCGGCGCCGTAGATCACGCCGGGAATGCCGGCCTCGGCATACAGGCGCACGTCGGTGTAGAGCGGCGTGCCCATGGCGGGGATGGGCTCGCCGAACAGGTCCTGGCCGTGCTTGCGAATGGCCTCGACCAGCGGCTGGTTGCCGGGCAGCGGCCGCATGGCGTTGGCCAGCAGCAGGCGCTTGATCTCGACGCGAAGGCCGGGCATGGCGGCCGCGGCCTGTTCGATGATGCGGCGGATGTCGGCCTCGACCTCGGCCGCGTTCTCTTCCGGGATCATGCGGCGGTCCAGCTTGAACACCACCTTGCCCGGCACCACGTTGGTGTTGGTGCCGCCTTCGATGCGGCCGATGTTCAGGTAGGGGTGGCTGATGCCCTCGACCTGCGAGGTGATTTCGCGGTAGCGCGCGTTCTGCGCGTAGAGCGCGTTCATGATCGCGACCGCGCCCTGCAGCGCGTCCACGCCGGTGGCGGGAATGGCGGCGTGCGCCATCTTGCCGTGCACCGTGACTTCCATCTGCAGGCAGCCGTTGTGCGCCGTCACGACTTCATAGCTGAAGCCGGCCGCGATCAGCAGGTCGGGGCGGGTGAGCCCCTGGCGCAGCAGCCAGCCCGGGCCGAGCAGGCCGCCGAATTCCTCGTCGTAGGTGAAGTGCAGCTCGACCGCGCCTTGGCTCGGACGGGCCACCGCCTCGAGCGCGCGCAGCGCGAAGGTGAAGCTGGCGAAGTCGCTCTTGCTGACCGCGGCGGCGCGGCCGTAGAGGTTGCCGTCGACGATCTCGGCCCCGTACGGATCGCGTTCCCAGCCGTCGCCCGGCGGCACCACGTCGCCGTGGGCATTGAGCGCGACGCGCCGGCCGCCGGCGCCGTATTCGCGGCGCACGATCAGGTTGGTGATGGATTCCATGCCGTAGGCGCGCACCTCGTCGGCGGGCACGGGATGGGACTCGGCCTGCAGGCCGAAGCCCTGCAGCAGTTCGGCGGTGCGGACGGCGTGGGGGGCGTTGTTGCCCGGCGGCGTGTCGGTCGGCACGCGCACCAGTTCCTGCAGGAAGCGCACTTCTTCATCGAAGTGGGCGTCCACCCAGGCGTCGAGTCGGGCGTAGTCGGTCATGGTTCAGCTCGTTGCTTCGTTGGCGAGATCGTCGAGCAGCCGTTGCATCGCCTGTGCGGCCAGCTGCATGTCGTGGTTGGTGGTGGATTCGAGCGGGTTGTGGCTGATGCCGGCGTTCTGGCCGCGCACGAACAGCATGGCCTGCGGCATGATCTCGTGCAGCTTCATGGCGTCGTGGCCGGCGCCGCTGGGCATGCAGTGGACCGGCACGCCCTGCGCCTGGACCGCGCGTGCCCAGCGTTGTTGCCAGGCGGGCGCGCTGGGGGCGGCGGCGGCCCGCATGGTTTCCTCGAGCGTGTAGCGCAGGCCGCGGCGCTGGCAGATCGCTTCCAGTTCGGCCAGCACGTCCGTGGCCAGCGCATCGCGCTGCCGATCGCTGGGCGCGCGCAGGTCGAGGCTGAAGCGGCATTCGCCGGGCACCACGTTGATCGAGCCATTGGGCACTTCCAGCATGCCGACAGTGCCGACCGAGTCGCCATCGCGCGCGGCGCGGCCTTCGACGAACACGATCAGCTCGGCCGCGGCCACGGCGGCGTCGCGGCGCCGGTCCATCGGCGTGGTGCCGGCGTGGCAGGCGGTGCCGTGGATGCGCACGCGGTAGCGCACGCAGCCGTTGATGGACGTGACCACGCCCAGCGGCAGGCCCATTTCATTGAGCACGGGGCCCTGTTCGATATGCACTTCGACAAAGCCCAGATAGCGGGCCGGGTCGCGCTTGAGCTTGGGAATGTCGTCGACGCACAGCCCCGCGTGCGCCATGGCCTCGCGCATGCTGATGCCGTCGGCGTCCTTCTGTTCCAGCCAGCGCGGCTGGAAGTCGCCAATCAGCGCGCCGGAACCGAGGAAGGTGGCCGGATAGCGCTGGCCCTCTTCTTCGGAAAAGGCGATCACTTCGATCGCGTAGGGCAGGCGCCTGCCCTGGCGGTGCAACGCGCGCACGCAGGCCATCGGCACGAAGATGCCGAGGCGGCCGTCGTATTTGCCGGCATTGCGCACCGTGTCGTAGTGGCTGCCGCTCATCAGGATGGGCGCGTCGGCGCGGACCGCATGGTAGCGGCCGACCACGTTGCCAACCGCGTCGATGCCGACTTCGTCGAAGCCGCAATCGCGCATCCAGTGCGAGATGCGCTGCGCGCAGGCGCGGTGCGCATCGGTCAGGTAGGTGACGGTGAGCTGGCCGTTCTCAGCGTAGCCGGGGTCGCTGTGCGCGCTGAGTTTTTCCTGCCAGTCCCAGATGTCGTTGCCCAGGTCTGGTTCGGCGCCGAAACGTTCGTGCAGCCGCACTTCGGCGTCGCGGTGCAACTGGCGCAGGGCTTCGCGGCGTTCGTCGTCCGGCGCGTTGTGCTGGCGGCGCTCCAGCGCCTGGACCCGTTGCGCGTCTTGCAGGCCGGCGCAGCGCGGGCTGTAGCGGGACAGCACGAAGGGAAAGCCGAAACGCGCGGCATGGTCGGCGATGCGCGCGGCGGCGTCGGTCCCAGCGTCGAGCGCGGGCTGGGCGCGCAGCAGCGCCAGTTGCGTGGCGACGTCGGCATCGTCCACCGCGCGTTGCAGCGCCAGCTGCAGCTGGGCCACGCTGTGCATCGGCCGCGCGCCTACCGCCTGTTGCGCGGCCCAGGGCGCGTGCGGATACAGGTCGGCCAGCATGGCGGCCGCGTCTTGCGGCGCGGCGTCGTTGAATTGGGCGAGGGTATGGGCCATGGTTGCGCCGTTCAAAGAGCGGGTTGATAGGGATGGCGCGCCTGCCAGTGCCGGGCGATGTCCAGGCGGCGGCAGACCCAGACGCGGTCGTGGCGCGCGATGTGATCCAGGAAGCGTTGCAGGGCGACGATGCGGCCCGGCCGGCCGAGCAGCCGGCAGTGCATGCCGATGCTGAGCATCTTGGGGGCCTCTTCGCCTTCGGCGTAGAGTGCGTCGAAGCTGTCTTTGAGGTACTGGAAGAATGGGTCGGCGTGCGAGTAGCCCTGCGGCAGCGCGAAGCGCATGTCGTTGCAGTCCAGCGTGTAGGGCACGATCAGTTGCGGCGCCACGCTGCCGTCGCTCTTTTGCACCCGCATCCAGAAGGGCAGGTCGTCGCCGTAGTAGTCGCTGTCGTATTCGAAGCCGCCGTAGTCCGCCACCAGGCGGCGCGTGCGCGGGCTGTCGCGGCCGGTGTACCAGCCCAGCGGGCGGGCGCCGGTCAGTTGCGCGATGGCGTCCATGCCCAGGCGCATGTGTTCGCGCTCGGTGACTTCGTCCACGTGCTGGTAGTGCACCCAGCGCCAGCCGTGGCAGGCGATCTCGTGGTCCAGCTCGACCAGCGCCGCGGCCAGCTCGGGGTGGCGCTGCAAGGCCATGCCGACCGCGAACACCGTCAGCGGCAGGCCGCGCTTTTCGAATTCGCGCAGGATGCGCCAGACGCCTGCGCGCGAGCCATACTCGTAGATGCCTTCCATGCTGAGGTGGCGTTCAGGATAGCTGGCCGGGTTGAACATTTCCGACAGAAACTGCTCGGACCCCGCGTCGCCATGCAGCACGCAGTTCTCGCCGCCTTCCTCGTAATTGAGCACGAACTGCACCGCGATGCGGGCGCCGCCGGGCCATTGCGCGTGCGGCGGATTGCGGCCGTAGCCGATCAGGTCACGCGGGTAGGGCTGGGTGGCGTCGTAGGTGCTCATGGCTGGGCGGGCGTGGACATCGTGTTCGACACGATAAGGTAAACCGCATTGTCTGTATACAATTTATGTACATCATTAGTGATGACCCTAATACATCAGGCAAGGCCGGCCGCCATCAAGCGAACACCCCGCCGGCATGCGCTGCCGGCGGGGTGTTGGGGGAACATCGAAAAAAGGGCGGTTCAGCGCAGGTCGCCGCAGGGCCAGGCGCTGGCGCCGTAGCCGCCGTCAGCCGTTGCGGTAGAGAAAGCTGTAGGCGTTGATCGCCGGTACCCCCCCGAGATGCGCGTACAGCACCCGGGAGCCGGCGGGGATTTCGCCGCGCCGCACGATGTCCATCATGCCCTGCATCGATTTCCCCTCGTAGACCGGGTCGGTCATCATGCCTTCGAGCCGCGCGCACAGGCGGATGGCCTCGTTGGTCTCGGCCGAGGGCAGGCCGTAGGCCGGGTAGGCGTAGCGCGTGTCCAGCACCACGTCGCTGTCGGTGATGGGGCGCTGCAGGCCCACCATGTCCGCGGTGCGGCGGGCGATGCGCAGGATCTGCGCGCGGGTCTGGTCGGGCGTGGCCGAGGCGTCGATGCCGATCACGCGGTCGGCGCGGCCGTCGGCGGCAAAGCCCACCACCATGCCGGCCTGCGTGCTGCCGGTGACGGCGCAGACCACGATGTAGTCGAACTTGAAGCCCAGCTCGGCCTCCTGCCGCCGCACTTCCTCGGCGAAGCCCACATAGCCCAGCCCGCCCAGTTCATGGTCGGAGGCGCCGGCCGGAATCGCATAGGGCTTGCCGCCGCGCTTGCGCACGTCTTCCAGCGCCTCTTCCCAGCTGCGGCGGAAGCCGATGTCGAAGCCCTGGTCCACCAGGCGCACGTCGGCGCCCATCAGCCGGCTCATCATGATGTTGCCGACCCGGTCGTAGACGGCGTCCGAGTAGTCCACCCAGTTCTCCTGCACCAGCACGCAGGCCAGGCCGAGCTTGGCGGCCACGGCCGCCACCATGCGGGTGTGGTTGGACTGGATGCCGCCGATGGTGACGAGCGTGTCGCAGCCCTGTTCCAGCGCCTGCGGAATCAGGTATTCCAGCTTGCGCAGCTTGTTGCCGCCGAACGCCAGGCCGCTGTTGCAGTCCTCGCGCTTGGCGTAGATCTCGACCTTGCCGCCGAGGTGGGCGGACAGACGCTCGAGCTTCTCGATGGGGGTGTCGCCGAAGGTCAGGCGATGGCGGGGAAAGCGTTGCAGATCCATGCGGGCTCCTGGGGGGAAACGGTCCGGGCGGACGGCGCCGCGGATGGAAAAATCATAGGAACCCGTCGGATTGTTGGTCAATTGCGTATTTTTTGGATTTCTTCCATTTAAATTTTTTGGAAATTGGTTTTTTGGATCTAATATTTATGAATAAAAAATAAATACCAAATTAAATTTTATAGGGACATATTGAATGGCTGCCATTGCCGGGCTGGATCGCATCGACCGCCAGATCCTGCGCCTGCTGCAGCAGGACGCCCAGATCACCAACCTGGACCTGAGCGCGCGCGTCCACCTGAGCCCCGCGGCCTGCCTGCGGCGGGTGGAAAAGCTCAAGGCCGAGGGCATCATCAGGAAGACCGTGGCGCTGCTGGAGCCGGCCGAGGTCGAAATGGCCACGCTGGTGATCGTCGGGGTGGTGCTGGACCGCTCCACGCCCGAGTCCTTCACCGACTTCGAGGCGGCGGCGCGCGGCATCAGCGGCTGCCTCGAATGCCATCTGGTCGCGGGCGAGTTCGACTACTTCCTGATGCTGCGCATCCGCGACCTGGAGCGCTTCAACAAGCTGCACGCGGGCGAGATCATCAAGCTGCCCGGCGTGCGCCAGATCCGCACTTTCTTCGTCCTGAAAGAGATCCTGTCGACCACCGAGCTGCCGCTCTGACGAGGCAATTGCGCAACACCCGGTGCGCGGGCCAAAAAAAATGCCGCAATGCGGCATTTTTCGTTAGCGGAAATTGGTGGCGAGTAGACGGCGTAATTGCAGGGGTTGAACGGACATTCCAAACCCGCATGGAGCCATTCCGCTTGCGCTTTTGCGTCACGCAATCGCAAGAAGACGCCCATAAACTCAAAGGGTTATACTTTCATCCATACGGCTTTCAAGGCTTGTACGCGCCTTCTGCCCCTGCTATCCGCTAAACGGG
This sequence comes from Achromobacter sp. ISS7, assembly GCF_056523125.1. Taxonomy (NCBI): domain Bacteria; kingdom Pseudomonadati; phylum Pseudomonadota; class Betaproteobacteria; order Burkholderiales; family Alcaligenaceae; genus Achromobacter; species Achromobacter sp. ISS7. The sequence goes on from NZ_JAWRZD010000001.1 coordinate 232,437, forward strand.
AAGCCCGTGTCGCGGAAGGTTTTCCTGCATCGTAATCGAGTGAAGCACTCGTAAAGGTGAAGCGATTATGTCTTCGGAAATAGAATCCCTATCCACGTCTTACTTGTTTGGGGGGAATGCCCCCTACGTTGAGGAGCTTTACGAAGCCTACCTCGACAACCCCGGTTCGGTGCCTGACAACTGGCGCGAATACTTCGACCAGCTGCAGCACGCTCCCGCCACCGACGGCCAGGAATCCACCCGCGACCAGGCCCACGCTCCCATCGTCGAATCGTTCGCCCAGCGCGCCAAGGCCAATGCCTTCGTGCAACGCGCCGCCGAACCCGACCTGAGCGTCGCCTCCAAGCAAGTCTCGGTGCAATCGCTGATCGCCGCCTACCGCTCGCTCGGTTCGCGCTGGGCCGACCTGGATCCGCTCAAGCGCCAGGAACGTCCCCCGATCCCCGAACTCGATCCGGCCTTCTACGGCCTGACCGAAGCCGACCTGGACCAGACCTACTCGGCCACCAACACCTACTTCACGACCGCCAGCACCATGACGCTGCGCGACATCCTGAAGGCGCTGCGCGACACGTACTGCCGCAGCATCGGTGCCGAATTCACGCACATCTCCGACCCCGCCGCCAAGCGCTGGATCCAGGAACGCCTGGAAACCACGCTGGGCGCGCCGACCTACTCGGTCGAGGAAAAGCGTCACATCCTGCAGCAGCTGACCGAGTCCGAAGGCCTCGAGCGCTTCCTGCACACCAAGTACGTCGGCCAGAAGCGCTTCTCGCTGGAAGGCGGCGAAAGCTTCATCGCCTCGATGGACGAAGTGGTGAACCACGCCGGTGAAAACGGCGTCCAGGAAATCGTGGTCGGCATGGCCCACCGCGGCCGCCTGAACCTGCTCGTGAACATCATGGGCAAGATGCCCGGCGACCTGTTCGCCGAGTTCGAAGGCAAGCACGCCGAAGGCCTGACCGACGGCGACGTGAAGTACCACAACGGCTTCTCGAGCGATCTGTCGACCCGTGGCGGTCCGGTGCACCTGTCGCTGGCGTTCAACCCGTCCCACCTGGAAATCGTCAACCCCGTGGTCGAAGGCAGCGCGCGCGCTCGCCAGGAACGCCGCGGCGACGCCGAAGGCAAGCAAGTGCTGCCGGTGCTGGTGCACGGCGACGCGGCCTTCGCCGGCCAGGGCGTGGTCATGGAAACCCTGAACCTGGCCCAGACCCGCGGCTACGGCACGGGCGGCACGATGCACATCGTCATCAACAACCAGATCGGCTTCACCACGTCGGATCCGCGCGACTCGCGCTCGACGCTGTATTGCACCGACGTGGCCAAGATGATCGAAGCGCCGGTGTTCCACGTCAACGGCGACGATCCCGAAGCCGTCGTGTTCGTGACCAAGCTGGCGCTGGACTACCGCCTGCAGTTCCGCCACGACGTCGTCGTGGACATCGTCTGCTTCCGCAAGCTGGGCCACAACGAGCAGGACACCCCGTCGCTGACGCAGCCCCTGATGTACAAGCGCATCGGCCACCACCCCGGCACGCGCAAGCTGTACGCCGACAAGCTGACCACGCAAGGCGTGCTGGCCGAGGGTGAAGCCGACCAACTGGTCAAGGACTACCGCCAGCTGATGGAAGACGGCCAGCGCACCATCGAACCGGTGCTGACCGACTACAAGAGCAAGTACGCCATCGACTGGTCGCCGTTCCTGGGCGCCAAGTGGACCGACCAGGCCGACACCGCCGTGCCGCTGGCCGAGCTCAAGCGCATCGGCGAGCGCATCACCACGGTGCCGGAAGGCTTCACGGTGCACCCGCTGGTCGCCAAGCTGCTGAACGACCGCCGCACCATGGCCAAGGGCGAGATGAACCTGGACTGGGGCATGGGCGAACACCTCGCCTTCGCCACGCTGGTGTCGTCGGGCTACGCCATCCGCATCACCGGCCAGGACTCGGGCCGTGGCACGTTCACGCACCGCCACGCCGTGCTGCACGACCAGAACCGCGAGCGCTGGAACGACGGCACCTACATTCCGCTGCAGAACGTCTCGGAAGGCCAGGCCCCGTTCACCGTGATCGACTCGGTGCTGTCCGAAGAAGCCGTGCTGGGTTTCGAATACGGCTACTCGAGCGCCGAACCCAACACGCTGACCATCTGGGAAGGCCAGTTCGGTGACTTCGTCAACGGCGCCCAGGTCGTGATCGACCAGTTCATCAGCTCCGGCGAAGCCAAGTGGGGCCGCCAGTCGGGCCTGACCCTGATGCTGCCGCACGGCTACGAAGGCCAGGGCCCCGAGCACTCGTCGGGCCGCATCGAGCGTTTCCTGCAGCTGTGCGCCGACAACAACATGCAAGTGATCCAGCCGACTTCGGCCTCGCAGATCTTCCATGTGCTGCGCCGCCAGATGATCCGTCCGTTCCGCAAGCCGCTGGTGCTGTTCACGCCCAAGTCGCTGCTGCGCAACAAGGACGCCGGTTCGCCTTTGACCGAACTGGCCGGCGGCAGCTTCCGCCCGGTCATCGGCGAGGTCGACGAGGCCATCGACGCCGCCAAGGTCAAGCGCGTGCTGGCTTGCTCGGGCAAGGTCTACTACGATCTGGTCAATGCCCGCCGTGAACGTGGCGCCGACAACGTCGCCATCGTCCGCGTCGAGCAGCTGTACCCGTTCGCGCACAAGTCGTTCGAGACCGAACTGCGCAAGTACCCGAAGGCAACCGAAGTGATCTGGGTCCAGGACGAGCCGCAGAACCAGGGCGCTTGGTTCTATGTTCAGCATCACGTGTACGAGAACATGGTCGAAGGCCAGAAGCTGGGCTACGCCGGTCGCGCCGCGTCGGCATCGCCGGCCGTGGGCTACCTGGCCAAGCACCAGGAGCAGCAGAAGGCCCTGATCGAAACGGCGTTCGCGCCCAAGTTCAAGGTCATGCTGACCAAGTAATCAACCCGATGCGCGCGCGGCGCGCGGCAAGTTGCGGAAACCCCGTTTCGAACTTTGCCCGCGCCGCGCGGTCCAGAACACACACTTTACGGAATAAACAAAATGGCTATCACCGACGTCGTCGTCCCTCAACTCTCCGAATCCGTCTCCGAAGCGACCCTGCTGACCTGGAAGAAGCAGCCCGGCGCTGCCGTCGAAGCGGACGAAATCCTGATCGAAGTCGAAACCGACAAGGTCGTGCTGGAAGTGCCGGCTCCCGCCTCGGGCGTGCTGGCTGAAATCGTCAAGGGCGATGGCAGCACCGTCACCTCGGGCGAAGTCCTGGCCCGTATCGACACCGCCGGCAAGGCCGCCGCCACCCCGGCGACCGCCCCCGCCGCCGAAGCGCCCAAGGCCGCCGCGCAAGCCGCCGCCGCCCCGGCCGCTCCCGCCTCGACCGCCGCCGCCGGCGTGGCTTCGCCCGCCGCCGCCAAGATCCTCGCCGAGAAGGGCGTGGACGCCGCCAACGTCGCCGGCACCGGCCGTGACGGCCGCGTCACCAAGGGCGACGCCCTGAACGCCAGCGCCCCCGCCGCCAAGGCCGCCCCGGCCAAGGCCGCCGCCGCGCCCGCCCCGACCACGCTGTCGCTGGACGGCCGTCCGGAACAGCGCGTGCCGATGAGCCGCCTGCGTGCCCGCATCGCCGAGCGCCTGCTGCAATCGCAGCAGGAAAACGCGATCCTGACCACGTTCAACGAAGTGAACATGCAAGCGGTCATCGATCTGCGCAACAAGTACAAGGACAAGTTCGAGAAGGAACACGGCATCAAGCTGGGCTTCATGTCGTTCTTCGTCAAGGCCGCCGTTGCCGCGCTGAAGAAGTTCCCGCTGATCAACGCCTCGATCGACGGCAAGGACATCATCTACCACGGCTACTTCGACATCGGTATCGCTGTCGGCAGCCCGCGTGGCCTGGTGGTGCCGATCCTGCGCAACGCCGACCAGCTGTCGATCGCTGAAATCGAAAAGACGATCGCCGACTTCGGCCGCCGCGCCGCCGACGGCAAGCTGGGCATCGAAGAGATGACCGGCGGCACGTTCTCGATCTCCAACGGTGGCGTGTTCGGCTCGATGCTGTCGACCCCGATCATCAACCCGCCGCAATCGGCCATCCTGGGCGTGCACGCCACCAAGGATCGCGCCGTGGTGGAAAACGGCCAGATCGTCATCCGCCCGATGAACTACCTGGCCCTGTCCTACGACCACCGCATCATCGACGGCCGCGAAGCCGTCCTGGGCCTGGTCGCCATGAAGGACGCCCTGGAAGATCCGCAGCGCCTGTTGCTGGACCTGTAATCTCGGCGCCCTGAGCCCGGCGCCGCCGCGGCCTTCGGGCCGGCGGCGCCCGGCCGGCCTCACGGGCCGGCTCGCGCGGGCCGGGGCGAGTTTCACTCCCTCCTCATTCGCGAGAACACTATGTCCAAACAATTCGACGTCGTCGTCATCGGCGCGGGCCCCGGCGGCTATATCGCCGCCATCCGCGCCGCGCAGCTCGGCATGTCGGTGGCTTGCATCGACGCCTGGCAAAACGGCCAGGGCGGCCCGGCTCCCGGCGGCACGTGCACCAACGTCGGTTGCATCCCGTCCAAGGCGCTGCTGCAATCGTCCGAGCACTTCGAGCAAGCCAACCACCACTTCGCCGAGCACGGCATCGAAGTCAAGGGCGTCAGCCTGAAGCTCGACACGCTGATCGGCCGCAAGAACTCGGTGGTCAAGCAGAACAACGACGGCATCCTGTACCTGTTCAAGAAGAACAAGGTCACCTTCTTCCATGGCAAGGGCGCGTTCGTCGGCCAGGTCGAGGGCGGCTGGGCCATCAAGGTCACCGGCACCGCCGAGGAAGACCTGGTTGCCAAGCACGTGGTGGTCGCCACCGGTTCGTCGGCGCGCGAGCTGCCCGGCCTGCCGTTCGATGAAAAGGTCGTGCTGTCCAACGACGGCGCGCTGAACATCGGCGCCGTGCCGAAGTCGCTGGGCGTGATCGGCGCCGGCGTCATCGGCCTGGAAATGGGCAGCGTGTGGCGCCGCCTGGGCGCCGACGTCACCATCCTGGAAGCGATGCCGGAATTCCTGGCCGCCGCTGACCAGCAAGTGGCCAAGGAAGCCCTGAAGGCCTTCACCAAGCAGGGCCTGAACATCCAGATGGGCGTCAAGATCGGCGAGATCAAGGCGACCGCCAAGTCGGTGACCGTGCCTTACGTCGACGCCAAGGGCGCCGAGCAGAAGCTGGTGGTGGACAAGCTGATCGTCTCGATCGGCCGCGTGCCCTACACCGGCGGCCTGAACGCCGACGCGGTGGGTCTGAAGCTTGACGAGCGCGGCTTCGTCGCCGTGGACGGCGATTGCAAGACCAACCTGCCCAACGTCTGGGCGGTGGGCGACGTGGTGCGCGGCCCGATGCTGGCGCACAAGGCCGAGGAAGAAGGCGTGGCGGTTGCCGAGCGCATCGCCGGCCAGCACGGCCACGTCAACTTCGACACCGTGCCTTGGGTGATCTACACCTCGCCGGAAATCGCCTGGGTCGGCAAGACCGAGCAGCAGCTCAAGGCCGAAGGCCGCGAGTACAAGGCCGGCAGCTTCCCGTTCCTGGCCAACGGCCGCGCCCGCGCGCTGGGTGACACCACCGGCTTCGCCAAGGTGATCGCCGATGCCAAGACCGACGAAGTCCTGGGCGTGCACATCGTGGGCCCGATGGCCTCGGAGCTGATCTCGGAAGCCGTGACCATCATGGAATTCCGCGGCGCCGCCGAAGACATCGCCCGCATCTGCCATGCGCACCCGACGCTGTCGGAAGCCGTGAAGGAAGCCGCCCTGGCCGTCGACAAGCGCGCCTTGAACTTCTGATCCGGCACCGCGCTGCGGCTTGGCCAAAGGGGCGGGTTCTCGGACCCGCCCTTTTTTTCACTTGCTTGACCTGCCTCTTCCATGAACGTCCGCGAATACTACGAACAAGCCCTGGCCGAACGCGGCTACCAGCCCGACGCCGCCCAGAAAAAGGCGATCGACCGGCTGCAGCGCTATTACGACGAATGGATCAAGTTCAAGGCGTTGCGCTCGAACGCGCTCAAGAAGCTGTTGAACCGTCCCGACGTGCCGCGCGGCGTGTACCTGTGGGGCGGGGTGGGGCGCGGCAAGAGCTTCCTGATGGACGCGTTCTACGCCACCGTGCCGGTGGTGCGCAAGACGCGCCTGCACTTCCATGAGTTCATGCGTGGCGTGCACCGCGAGCTGGAAGAAGTGAAGGGCATGCAGGACCCGCTGGACGAGGTCGCCAAGCGCGTGGCCAAGCGCTACCGCCTGATCTGTTTCGACGAGTTCCACGTGTCGGACGTGGCGGACGCGATGATCCTGCACCGCTTGCTGTTCAAGCTGTTCGAGTACGGCACCTCGTTCGTGATGACCTCCAACTACGAGCCGTCGACGCTGTATCCCGACGGCCTGCACCGCGACCGCGTGCTGCCGGCGATCGAGCTGATCCAGGCGCGCATGGACGTGATGAACGTGGACGCCGGCGTCGACTACCGCCGCCGTTCGCTCGAGCAGGTGCAGTGCTACCACTCGCCGCTCGATGAGCATGCGCAGCAGGCGCTGCAGCAGGCGTTCGACAGCCTGGCCGACACGCCGCCGCAGGAGCCGGTGCTGCACATCGAGCACCGCGAGATCCGCGCGCTGGCGCTGGCCGGTTCGGTGGTGTGGTTCGACTTCGCCACGCTGTGCGGCGGCCCGCGTTCGCAGAACGATTACCTGGAGCTGGCCAACCGCTTCCACGCCGTGATCCTGTCCGGCGTGCCGCGCATGGGGCCGCGCCAGGCCTCCGAGGCGCGCCGCTTCACCTGGCTGATCGACGTGTTCTACGACCATCGCGTCAAGCTGATCATGTCGGCCGAGTGCGAACCCGAGGAAATCTATACCGAGGGCGTGCTGGCCAATGAATTCCACCGCACGGTCTCGCGCATTCTCGAAATGCAGTCGCGCGAATACCTGGAATCCGAACGCCGCCTGACCGTAACGTTGTAGTTATGCCGCAAGCGCCCGTCCCGTGGACGCGAGCGGGGCGGTTTGCGTGGTTAATGTTGGTAATGCAAGTCATTATCAATTAACATCCGAAGACTTCAGGTCCCGCACCGCAGTCTTCAAGTGTCTTCCCCCTTCATCCCGTCTTCGGTCTCTTGCGCCGATGCGTCCGTCACGCCCGTCGATGGCCTGTACCGCGACCATCGGCCGTGGCTGTTCGGCTGGCTGCGCCGCAAGCTCGGCTGCGCGCACCGCGCCGAGGACCTGGCGCAGGACGTGTTCGTGCGCGTCATCCAGGGCCGCAAGGCGGTGCGCACGGCTGATGCGCGGGCCCTGCTGACCACCATCGCCAAGGGCCTGGTGGTCGATCACCAACGGCACGCGGCGCTTGAACACGCCTACCTGGCCTATCTGGCCTCAATGCCCGAGGCCCATGCGCCGTCGCCCGAGACGCAGGCCGAGCAGATGCAGGCCCTGATGCAGCTCGACCGGCTGCTCGACAGCCTGCCGCCCAAGGCGCGCTCGGCGTTCCTGCTGTCGCAGCTGGACGGCCTGACCTATCCCGAAATCGCGCAGCGGCTCGGCGTGTCGCTCAGTTCCGTGCAGCAGTACATGGTGCGCGCCATGTCCGCCTGCTATGCCGCGCTCTATGACTAGCGTCATCGGCAGGCCGCCGGAATCCGTGGTGCGCGAAGCCATCGCCTGGTGGGCCCGCCTGCAATCCGGCCAGGCCGATGCGCGCGACCGTGACGCCTGTGATGCCTGGCTGGCGCGGGATCCCCTGCACCGGCAGGCCTGGGAACGGCTGGAAATGATCGGCCGCGATGCGCGCCGTGTTCCCGCGGCATTGGCGCATGCGGCGCTGGACGCTCCGGATCCGGCCGGTCGCCGCCGCGCCTTGCGCGCCATGCTGACGCTTGCGGGTGTCGGGGTGGCGGGATGGGCCGGATACCGGCACACGCCGTGGCAACGGCTGGCGGCGGACCTGAGCACCGGCGTTGGCGAACGGCGCGCGGTCGCCGTGGCCGATGGCCTGCACGTCACCTTGAACAGCGACAGCGCGCTGCGCTTGCGGCTCGATGGCGGCGCGCGCGGCATCGACCTGCTGCGCGGCGAGATCCTGGTCCACGCGCAAGCGCGGCCGGGCGCGGCCGCGCTGCGGGTGGATACGGGCTATGGCGTGCTGCTGGCCGAGAACGCGCGCTTCGACGTACGGCGCACCGACGACGGCGCGCGGCTCGGGGTCTACCAGGGCAGCGTCGCGCTGCTGCGCGATGGGCAGCAGGCCCAGGTCGAGGCGGGCGAACGCCTGACCTATGGCGCGCAGGGGAGCGTCGAGCGGCATGCCGCGGACCCGGACCGCCTGGCCTGGGTTGATGGCCTGGTGGTGGCCAAGGACTGGCGCCTGGATGCCTTCGCCCAATACCTGGCGCGCCAGCGGATCGGCGTGATCCGGGTGGACCCGGCGGTGGCCGCCCTGCGGCTGTCGGGCGTCTTTCCGCTGGACGACGCCGAACGCGCGCTCAGGGCGCTGGAGCCGGCCCTGCCCATCGTGGTGACGCGCCACACGCAGTACTGGCTGCAAGTCGGGCCACGCACGGCCTGATCGTTACAATTTTCTCGCTCGACGCATTGCAGGTTTTTGTTCCCGGTACGGAAAGGCAGAGATAGAGACCTACGTACAGGGAGTTTTTCGTGTCCGCTTCATCCTGCCCGCGCCCTCGCGCGACCTTGACCGCCGGCCGCCTGGCCGTGCTTGCCGCGACCTGCGCCGGCGCCTGGCTGGCCGCCGCGCCCGCCGCCTGGGCGCAAGCCTCGCCCGCCGCCGCCCAGGCGCCGCGCACCTACCAGATCGCCGCTGGTCCGCTCGGCGATGCGTTGACCCAGTTCGCGCGCAGCGCCGGCGTGGTGCTGTCGTTCGATCCGGCCCAGGTGCGCGGCCTGCGTTCCGGCGGCCTGGACGGCGCCTATTCGGTGGGCGCCGGCTTTGCCCGCATCCTGGCGGGCAGCGGCCTGCAGGCGCGCGCCCAGTCCGGCAACACCTGGACGCTGGTGGCGGCCCCGGCCGCGCCGGCGGGCGATACGCATACGCTGGCGCCGGTCACGGTGTCGGGCAATTCCCTCAGCGCGCTGGCGCCGACCGTGGGCTATGTGGCCGGCGCCAGCGTCAGCGCCACCAAGACCGACACGCCGCTGATCGAGACGCCGCAATCGGTGTCCGTGGTCACGCGCGAGCAGATCGCCGAGCAGGGCGCGCAGACGCTGAACCAGGTGCTGCGCTACACGCCCGGCGTGGCGACCGAAACGCGCGGCGCGACCGCCACGCGGCTCGACCAGTTCAGCGTGCGCGGCTTTTCCGCGTCGACCTACCTCGACGGCCTGCGGGTGTTCGGTGGGCGCGATGCCCTGCCGCAGGTGGACGCCTACCGGCTGGAGCGCGTGGACGTGCTGAAAGGGCCGGCCTCGGTGATGTACGGGCAGGGCGGCCCCGGCGGCGTGGTCAACCAGGTCAGCAAGCGGCCGCTGGAAGAAGCCCTGCATGAAGTCGAGCTGCAGGTCGGCAACTACGACTACCGGCGCGCCAACTTCGATTTCGGCGGCCCGCTCGATGCGGACGGCAAGTACCTGTACCGCCTGGTGGGATCGGGCTACATGTCCGACGGCCAGATCGACCACACCAAGGAGCGTCGCTACTTCGTTTCGCCGGCGTTCACCTGGAAGCCCAATGGCGACACGTCGCTGACGGTGCTGACGAACTTCCAGCGCGATCCCGACATGGGTTCCTACGGCGCCGTGCCGCCGATGCGTTCGTTGCTGTCGGCGCCGGATGGCATCCGCCTGTCGCCGAGCTACTACGACGGCGACGCCAATTTCGAGAAGAGCGACCGCAAGAGCTATTCGCTCGGCTATGTGCTGGACCACCGCTTCAGCGACAGCCTGAAGGCGACGCAGAGCCTGCGCTGGACTCATTCCGATGCCAAGTACCGCAGCATCTACGGCGCGTCCAGCCGCTTCTACGGCTACACCGACAGCCGCTACCTCTACCAGCAGCGCGCCGCGATCGCGACCGACGTCGAGGTCGGCGCGCTGACCATCGACAACAACCTGCAGGCGCGTTTCGACACCGGCGCCTTCGGCCACACGGTGTTGCTGGGCTTTGACTACCAACACGTCAAGACCGACACATTGTCGGGCTTCGGCAGCGCGCCCGCGTTGAACGTGATGAACCCGGACAACCACCAGAACATTCCGGTGCCGGCCTTCTCCACCGACGCCACCACCACGCAGTACCAGACCGGCCTTTACTTCCAGGACCAGATCAAGATCGACCGCCTCTCGGTGCTGCTGGGCGGACGCTACGACTGGTCGCGCAACGTCGGCGAGAGCACCGCCATCGCCACCGGTCGCACCACGCCTTCGTCGTTGCGCGCCGAGGCCTTCACCGGCCGTTTCGGCGTGATCTACAACTTCGACAACGGCGTGGCGCCGTACTTCAGCTATTCCGAATCGTTCGAGCCGCAGTCGGGCACCGGCTGGAACAACGCGCCGTTCAAGCCGATCGAGGGCAACCAGTACGAGGTCGGCATCAAGTACCAGCCGCCGGGCAGCGCGACGCTGCTGTCGGTGGCCGCGTTCGACATCCGCCGCGAGAACATGCTGACCACCGATCCGGATCCGACGCACCTGTGCGGCACGTCCAATGCGCGCTGCCAGATCCAGTCCGGCGAGCTGCGCACGCAGGGCATCGAGCTCGAGGCCAAGACCGAACCGCTGCGCGGCCTGACGCTGATGGCCGGCTATTCGCTGCTGGACAACGCCTATTCCAAGGCCAATCCCGGCACCACGGGACTGAACCTCAAGGGCAAGGCGCCGGTGGGCGTGCCGTCGCAGCAGGCCTCGGCCTGGGCCCGCTACCAGTTGCAGGGCGGTCCGCTGGCCGGCCTGGGCGTGGGCGGCGGCGTGCGCTACATCGGGTCGTCGTACGGCGACGAGGCCAACACCATGAAGGTGCCGTCGGTCACGCTGTTCGACCTGATGCTGGACTACGACCTGGGCCGCGTGTCGCCGTCGCTCAAGGGCATGCAGGTGGCGCTGAACGTGCAGAACCTGTTCGACAAGGAATACATCGCCTCGTGCTCGGGCGATTCCTGGTGCTGGTACGGCTACCAGCGCTCGATCAAGGCCAGCCTGCGGTATCGCTGGTAAATCAGACTGCCCGTCCGCGGCGCGGCCGTGGGCGGGCAGGCATGCAAAGTCTCGCATCGTAGTGAGAATGGTTATAATTCAGACCCTGCCGATACGGTAACCGCCGCGGGGGCGGTTCCGGACCGGCGTTCATAACAGGAAGATCGACAATGAAATTCGCAAGGACTTTGGCAGCCATCGCGCTGTTGGGCAGCGCCGGCGCGGCGCAGGCGCACTTCGTCTGGCTCGAGCGGGCCGACCAGGGGCCGGCAAAGGCGTACTTCGGCGAGTGGGCGGACGACCTACGTGAAAAGCGCGACGGCCTCCTGGGCAAGGTCCTGGTGGCGCCGGTGGTGACCGGCGCCGACGGCAAGGCGCTCAAGGCGTCGGCCGAGGGCGCGGATTTCGTCGAGTTCGCCGCCAGCGGCAAGGGCGACGTGCGCCTGTCGCAGCCGATCCAGTTCAAGGACACGCTGATGCAGTACGGCGCCAAAGCCGGCCGCGAAGACACCCAGGGCAAGCTCGACCTGGAACTGGTGCCGGCCGCCGCGGGCAGCAACACCTTCGTGCTGCATTTCAAGGGCAAGCCGCTGGCCAAGACCGAAGTCACCGTGTTCGGCCCGCCCAAGTGGGAAAAGCGTTTCCACAGCGATGAGAACGGCCGCATCGAGATCACCACGCCGTGGCCGGGCCAGTACGTGCTGGAAGCCGCCCACGTCGAGGGCAAGGCCGGCGAGGCCGACGGCAAGGCCTATACCAAGATCCGCTACGTTTCCACCCTGACCTTCAACGTGACCAAGTGAAAGCTCCCGCAGCCGGCGCAGGCATGATGCGCTACCGTCTGGCCGTGGCCTCGCGGGCCCTGGCCGCCATCCTCGGCGGCTACGGCCTGGCCTCGGCGGCTGCGGCCTGCCTGGCCGTCTGGCTGCCCATGCAGCGCGCCGACGCCGTCGTCGCGGCGCAGATGTCGGCCTTCGTGGTCTACACCTGTGGCGTGATCTGGGTGTTCGCCACCCGCAACGCCTGGCGCGCCTGGGCCGGCATCCTGTTGCCGGCGGCGCTGTTCGGCGGCCTGTTCCTGATCGGCCGCATGGTGGGGGGCGCATGAAACCGAGTACCGGAAAAGCGCAAGGCGAAGGCCTGCGCCAATCCATGTCGTGGCTGCACACCTGGTCGGGGTTGATCTTCGGCTGGGTGCTGTTCGCGATGTTCCTGACCGGCACGCTGTCGTTCTTCCGTCCCGAGATCACCCGCTGGATGCAGCCCGAGATCCAGGTGAAGGCCGCGCCCACGCTCGAGTCCGTGGCCATGGCGCAGCGCTACCTGACCGAGCACGCGCCCGACGCCAAGCGCTGGTTCATCACGCCGCCCTCAGACCGCGAGCCGGAGATCCTGCTGCTGTACCAGGTGCAGAAACCCAAGCCGGGCGAACGCGGCTTCGTGCGCGCCAAGCTCGACCCACTGACCGGCCAGGCCGTCGCGGGTCGCGAGACGCGCGGCGGCGACTTCTTCTACCGCTTCCATTTCGAACTCGAGACGGCGTTCCCGTGGGGGCGCTGGCTCGCCAGCATCGCCGGCATGTTCATGCTGGTGGCCATCATCAGCGGCATCATCACGCACAAGAAGATCTTCGCCGACTTCTTCACCTTCCGCCCGAAGAAGGGCGGCCAGCGCGCCTGGATGGATGGCCACAACGCGCTGTCGGTGCTGGGGTTGCCGTTCCATTTGATGATCACGTTCAGCGGCCTGCTGTTGTTCGCCAGCATGCTGCTGCCGGCCGGCATCCTGGCCGCCTACGAAAACCCGCGCCAGTACGCCGACGACATGTTCCCGGGCTTCAAGGTCTCGCCGCCTCGCAATGAGCCGGCGCCGTTGGTGGCGCTTGCTCCGCTGGTCGAACAGGTCGAGCAGCGTTGGCATGGACGGGTCGGCCGCGTCACGGTCAACAATCCCGGCGATGCTGGCGCCACGGTGACCCTGGCGCGCGATGCGGCGGACGGCGTGTCCTACGGCCGGCTCGCGCCGTATGCGAGGTTCGACGGCGTCACCGGCGCCTTCCAGGAAGGGCAGGACGAGTTGACTCCCACCATGCGCACCGCCGGCGTGGTCATCGGACTGCACCTGGGGCTGTTCGCCGAGCCGCTGCTGCGCTGGTTCTATTTCCTGGTCAGCCTGGCGGGCACGGGCATGGTCGGCTCCGGCCTGGTGCTGTGGATTGCCAAGCGCCGCCAGAAGGCGCGCCCCGGCGCGCGCGAGGCCTTCTCGCTGCGCCTGGTGGACGGCCTGAACGCCGGCACCATCGCGGGCCTCTTCATCGCGGTCGCCGCGTTCTTCTGGACCAACCGCCTGGTGCCGGCCGACCTGCCGGGCCGCCAGTTGTGGGAAGTGCGCGCGTTCTTCAGCGCCTGGGGCCTGTCGCTGGTGTACGCGTTCCTGTTCCACAAGCGCAAATGGGTCGACCTGCTGACGCTGGCCGCCGCCTCGCTGGCGCTGGTGCCGGTGGTCAACGCCTTGACCACGTCGCGCCACCTCGGCGTGTCGCTGCCGGCGGGCGACTGGGTCATGGCCGGTTTCGACCTGACCTGCCTGGCTGGCGCGCTGCTCCTGGGCTGGATGGCGCGCAAGGCCGCCCGCGCACGCAAGGCGCCGGCCAAGGGCGCCGCCAAGGCGCCCGTCCGCGCCCGCGCCGCGACGGCCGCCGAAGCGCCCGCCCCGGCGCAAGCGGCGCAGGCCCGGCCCCGTCCCGCCGCGCCCGATCTGACGCCCTCGCATTCCCCTTCCGAAGCTGCCTATGAACCGAGGTGATACGCCATGACGCTCGCCGCCTTCTGCCTTGCCTACGCGGGATTCTCCGCCCTGTGCCTGGGCATGGATCGTCACTACGAGGACCTGTTCGACCGCGCCTTGCCGCGCCGCCATCGCGTGCCGTTGCGCACCTTCGGCTGGCTGGCGCTGGCGTTGTCGCTGTGCGCCTCGGCCGCGGTCTGGGGCTGGAGCTATGGCACCATCGAATGGATCGGCATCCTCAGCATCGCCGGCCTGCTGCTGATCTGGTTCCTGACCTTCCGGCCGCGCGCCGCGCTGACGGCCGGCGGGCTGTGCGCGCTGGCCGCGCCGCTGCTGGCCGTCCTGTAATCGCGGCGCCCGGGCGGCCCGTCGCCGTCCCGTGCCATCCTGGCGCCACGCGCGGCACGTTACACTGGGCGTTTCACCAAGCAAACGCCTGCATCGTCCATGAACACCCGCGTCCTCACTGGCATCACCACCTCCGGAACCCCCCACCTCGGCAACTACGCTGGCGCGATCCGCCCGGCGGTCCAGGCGAGCACGCAACCGGGTGTCGACGCGTTTTTCTTCCTGGCCGACTACCACGCGCTGATCAAGTGCGACGATCCGGCCCGCGTGGCCCGTTCGCGGCTTGAAATCGCCGCCACCTGGCTGGCGGTGGGCCTCGATCCCGAACGCGTCACCTTCTACCGCCAGTCGGACATCCCCGAGATCCCCGAGCTGAGCTGGCTGCTGACCTGCGTCACGGCCAAGGGCCTGATGAACCGCGCGCACGCCTACAAGGCCTCGGTCGACCAGAACGTGGCCAAGGGCGTGGATCCCGACGACGGCGTGACCATGGGCCTGTTCTCGTATCCGGTGCTGATGGCCGCGGACATCGTCATGTTCAACGCCAACAAGGTGCCGGTGGGCCGCGACCAGATCCAGCACCTGGAAATGGCGCGCGACATCGCCCAGCGCTTCAATCACCTGTACGGCCGCGAGTACTTCACGCTGCCCGAGGTCGCCATCGAGGAAGACGTGGCCACCTTGCCGGGCCTGGACGGCCGCAAGATGTCCAAGAGCTACAACAACACCATTCCGCTGTTCGAAGGCGGCGCCAAGGCGCTGCGCGCCTCGATCATGCGCATCGTCACCGACTCGCGCGAACCGGGCGAACCCAAGGACGCCGAAGGCTCGCACCTGTACACCATCTACCGCGCCTTCGCCACGCACGAACAGGCCGCGGCGTTCCGCAAGCAGCTCGAGGAAGGCCTGGGCTGGGGCGAGGCCAAGCAGGCGCTCTACGACCACCTGGAGAACCTGCTGGCGCCGATGCGCGAGCGCTACTTCGACTTGATGGCCAACCCCGGGCGCATCGAGGACGTGCTGCAGGCCGGCGCCGCCAAGGCGCGCAAGCTGGCGGTGCCGATGATGCGCGAACTGCGCGAGGCCGTGGGCCTGCGCAACCTGAACGCGCAGGCGCCGGGCAAGGACGCGCCGGCCAAGAAGGAAAAGGGCAAGGGCGCGCGTTTCGTCAGCTTCCGCGACGAGGACGGCGGCTTCCGTTTCCGCTTCCTGGCCGCCGATGGCGAGGAACTGCTGCTGTCGCAACGCTTCGCCGATCCCAAGGAAGCCGGCGCGCTGATGCGTCGCCTGCAGGCGGAATCGCCCGAGACCCTGCTGCAAGCCACGGCCGAAGGCCTGGCGGCGGTGCTGGACGGCGCGACCGTGGCGACGGCGCCCGCCGGCGCCGAGGGCGACGTCCAGGCGCAGCTGGCGAAGGCGCGCGACGCGCTGCGCTCGATGGCGCAGGAATAACGCCGCGCAGGCAGCAAGGCAAGGGCGGCGCCATCGCGCCGCCCTTGTCGTTTGTGCGGCGGAAAAGCTTGCCGCGCGTCGGGCGCCGCGCCTAGCGGGCGTTGGCGGAGACGATGCGGCCGTCGCGCACCTGGAATCGTTGCGCGCTGCCCTGGCCGGCGATTTCCAGCATGTCGCCTTCCGAATAGCCCGTCACGGTGGGGCAGTCGAGCCACTCGGGGTTGATGAACGGGAAGTACTTGAGCGTGCCGCTGCCCTGGCTGACGAAATCGAACGTGGTGTTGGCCACGACTTCCGGATCCCATTGGCTGGCGTCGAAGGTCAGCGCACAGCCGGCGCCGATGCGGTAGATGATGCTGGCGCCCATGCTGGCGAATCCCAGCGCGCCGACGTGCAACTGCGCGCCGTTGGCCAGTTCGATGATCCGGCTGCCCAGGCGTTCCAGGGTGATGTGCTTGAAGGTGACTTCGGCGCCGTCCACCGTCAGGTGGGCATATTGGCCGAGGGTGACTTCGTTGTAGGCGCCGCTCAGGCTGGCTTCTTTCTCGGTGATGATTGCCGTTTCGTTGGCGGCAAGCGTAATCGTGTTGCGCATGGCGGGACGGATCTCCGGTCTCTCAGGTATGGCGCTGTTTTTCTTGTGCTTCGACCCGATAGACGCTTGCGCCGCAGCTCGCCTGATCATGGGTTTGCTTCCGCCGTGCATGCCCGATCCGCCGGCTTATTATTATTTGGACACAATTCGATATTTTCCCTTATTTTTGTTGCGTCCGGCTTGAGGCAACGCAAGGAAGGGGAGGCTTTGAGGGAAAGTCCTTAGTTGAATGACAACCCTGAATGACAACCGGCGCCTGGGCGCCGGTTGGAGGACTTGCGGATGCCGCCTGGCCGGCTCCCATGGGGAGCGGCCAGGGGAGGGGACTCAACGCTTGAGCTTGGCGAACGCGTCGGCCATGGCGCTGTTCATCGCGCCGCTGCCGCCGGCGTTGCCGCGGCCGCTGTCGCCTTGCGGGCGGCGGCCGCCACGCTCGCCGCCCTTGGGGGCGGCGTCGGCGCCGCGCCGGGCCGGCACGGCGGCGTCGTTCATGCGCATGGTCAGGGCCACGCGCTTGCGCGCCACGTCCACTTCCAGCACCTTCACGCTGACCGTCTGGCCCACGCGCACCACGTCGCGCGGATCTTTCACGAACTTCTCGGCCAGCGCCGAGATGTGGACCAGGCCGTCCTGGTGCACGCCGATGTCGACGAACGCGCCGAAGTTGGCGACGTTGGTCACCACGCCTTCGAGCACCATGCCGGGATACAGGTCGTTGAGCGTCTCGACGCCTTCCTTGAACTGGGCGGTCTTGAACTCGGGGCGCGGATCGCGGCCGGGCTTTTCCAGTTCGGCGAAGATGTCGCGCACCGTCGGCAGGCCGAAGCGCTCGTCCGTGAAGTCGGACGGCGACACGCCCTTGAGCGCATCGCGCTGGCCGATGATCTGCTTCACCTCGGCCTTGATCTTGGCCACGATGCGTTCGACCACCGGATAGGCTTCCGGGTGCACCGACGAGGCGTCCAGCGGATTGTCGCCGTTGGGGATGCGCAGGAAGCCGGCGGCCTGCTCGAAGGCCTTGTCGCCGAAGCGCGGCACCTTGCGCAGCAGTTCGCGGGTGGGGAAGGCGCCGTTCTCGTCGCGCCAGGCCACGATGTTCTTGGCCAGCAGCGAGTTCAGGCCCGACACGCGCGCCAGCAGCGCGGCGGAGGCGGTGTTGACATCGACGCCCACGGCGTTCACGCAATCCTCGACCACGGCGTCCAGCGAACGCGCCAGCTCGCGCTGGTTGACGTCGTGCTGGTACTGGCCGACGCCGATGGCCTTGGGATCGATCTTGACCAGCTCGGCCAGCGGATCCTGCAGGCGGCGCGCGATCGACACGGCGCCACGCAGCGTCACGTCGAGATCGGGGAATTCGAGCGCGGCGGTTTCCGACGCCGAGTACACCGAGGCGCCGGCCTCGGACACGACCACGCGCGTCACCTTCAGGTCGGGGAAGCGTTCCTGCATGTCGCCCACCAGCTTCTCGCTTTCGCGCGAGGCGGTGCCGTTGCCGATGGCGATCAGGTCGACCTTGTGGCGCGCGACCAGCGCGGCCAGCGTATTGATGGTGCCTTCGCGGTCACGGCGCGGTTCGAACGGGTAGACGGTGGAGGTATCGACCACCTTGCCGGTCTGGTCGATCACGGCCACCTTGCAGCCCGTGCGGATGCCGGGATCCAGGCCCAGCACGGCCTTGGGGCCGGCCGGCGCGGCCAGCAGCAGATCCTTCAGGTTGGCGGCGAACACGCGGATGGCCTCGGCCTCGGCGGTCTCGCGCAGGCGGCCGACCAGTTCGCTTTCGAACGCCGTCACCAGCTTGACGCGCCAGGTCCAGCGGCACACTTCGCCCAGCCAGCGCGCGCGCGGCGAGGCGTCCAGCGCGAACAGGCCATTGCCGAGCTTGAGAAAGCCGGCGATGCGCGCCACGCAGGGGTGCGGCAGTTGCGCTTCGAGCTCGGTTTCCAGGCCCAGGCGGATTTCCAGCACGCCCTGCTGGCGGCCGCGCAGCAGCGCCAGGATGCGGTGCGACGGCAGCGTGCGCAGCGGCTCGTTGAAGTCGAACCAGTCGCGGAAGTTGGCGCCTTCGGTTTCCTTGCCGTCGACCATCTTGGAATACAGATAGCCGGTGGACCAGAGGTGCTCGCGCATGTCGGCCAGCAGGTCGGCGTTCTCGGCGTAGCGCTCGGCCAGGATGTCGCGGGCGCCGTCCAGCGCCGCCTTGGCGTCGTTGATCGAGGCTTCGGGATTCAGGTATTGCGCGGCCAGCGCGGCCGGATCGCAGGCCGGGTCGGCCAGGATGGCGTCGGCCAGCGGCTCCAGGCCGGCCTCGCGGGCGATCTGGGCGCGCGTGCGGCGCTTGGGCTTGTACGGCGCGTACAAGTCTTCCAGGCGCTGCTTGGTATCGGCGGTGGCGATTTCCTGCTGCAGTTCGGGCGTCAGCTTGCCTTGCTGCGAGATCGATTCGAGGATCGAGCCACGGCGTTCTTCGAGCTCGCGCAGGTAGCCCAGGCGCACTTCCAGGTTGCGCAGGACGGTGTCGTCCAGGCCGCCGGTGGCTTCCTTGCGGTAGCGCGCGATGAAGGGCACGGTGGCGCCATCGTCCAGCAGTTCCACCGCGGAGGCGATCTGGGAGGCGCGTGCGCCGAGCTCGGTGGCGAGCTGGGCAACGATACGGGCATTGTCGACGCCGGCGGCGACGTTCGTGATAACGGAAGTTTCAGACATCTCGATACGACGGCAAAAAAGGAAAAACAAGGGGCGGATTGTGCCATAAGCCGTTGTTACGGAACGTGCCAGGCGGGACACATCCGTCCCCATGGGATGTGGCGTTTGCGACGCGATCGGCGGAAAAGGGCGGCGCCAGCGGGTATCATTTGATCCTTTCCCACCCTATTCAGGGCCTGGCGCCCCGACCGTCGACCCGCGCGGTCGATCGCGACGCCCGGCTGTTTCAATGCTGGACCTGGACATCTCCGAATTCTTCGCCGAGGACGGCCCGCTCGCGTCGGCCATGCCCGGCTACAAGCCGCGCCCGTCCCAGGTGGAACTGGCGCAGGCCATTGGCGAGGCCATCCAGGATCGCGCCACGCTGGTGGCCGAGGCCGGCACCGGCATCGGCAAGACCTGGGCCTACCTTGTACCCGCCTTCATCCAGGGCGGCAAGGTGCTGATTTCCACCGGTACGCGCACCCTGCAGGATCAACTGTTCGCCCGCGACCTGCCGCGCGTGCGCGCGGCGCTGGCCGCGCCGGTCACCGCCGCGCTGCTCAAGGGCCGCGGCAACTACGTCTGCCATTACCACCTGGAACGCCTGCAGGGCGACGAACGCGCCTTGAAGTCGCGCACCGAGACCCAGCAATTGCGCCAGATCCAGGTATTCGCCGGCATTTCCAAGACCGGCGACCGCGGCGACCTGGCGCAGGTGCCCGAAGACGCCGATATCTGGCAGCGCGTCACCTCGACGCGCGAGAACTGCCTGGGCCAGGAGTGCCCGCGCATCCGCGACTGTTTCGTGGTCAAGGCCCGCCGCCAGGCCCAGGAGGCCGACGTGGTGGTGGTCAACCACGCCCTGTTCATGGCCGACCTGGTGCTGCGCGAAGAAGGCGTCACCGACCTGCTGCCCGAGGCCGACACCGTCATCTTCGACGAAGCGCACCAGTTGCCCGACACGGCCACCCGCTTCCTGGGCAGCAGCGTGTCCACCCACCAGTTGCTGGACTTCGGCCGCGCGCTCGAGGCCGCCGGCCTGGCGTACGCGCGTGAAGCCACTAAATGGAGCGACGTGGCGCGCCACCTGGAAACGGCCACGCGCGAATTGCGCCTGGCCTGTGCGCCGCTCGAGCGGCTGCCGGGCCGCAAGGCCACGTTCGAGGCCATTCCCAATGCCGATGAGTTCGATGCCGCGCTGGCGGTGCTGCGCGAGGCGGTGGACATCGCCACCAACGCGCTGGGCTCGGTCGCCGAACGCCATCCCGACCTGGTGGCCGCCACCCGCAGCGGCGCCGAGATCGCCATGCGTCTCAAGCGCTGGGCCACGCCGGGCCGCGACGGCGCCGGCTTCAACGACGAAGGCTGGGGCCGCGACGACCAGGCGCCCGCGCCGGCGCCGCAATCGGCGCTGGGCGACGGCCTGTCCACGCCCGCCGCGATTCTCGAAGGCGCGGCCGCGGCGGTGGAGTGGACCGGGCCGGCGGTGCGCTGGGTCGAGCATGGCCAGCATCACGTGCGGCTGCATTCCGCGCCGCTGTCGGTGGCGCAGGCGTTCTCCAAATACCGCAAGCCGGGCCAGGCCTGGATCATGACCTCGGCCACGTTGTCGGTGAACGGCGAGTTCACCCATTTCACCGGCCAGCTGGGCCTGGATCGCGCCCGCACCGGCAAGTGGGAATCGCCCTTCGATTACCCCGAGCAGGCGCTGCTGTTCGTGCCGCGCGGCATGCCCGAGCCGCAATCGCCGCAGTTCCTGGAGCGCTTCGTGCAGACTCTGCTGCCGCTGCTGGAAGCCAGCCCGGGCGGCACGCTGGTGTTGTGCACCACGCTGCGCGCCGTGGACAAGGTCGCCAACCTGCTGGCAGACGCCTTCGACGACGCCGGCCACGACTGGCCGCTGCTCAAGCAGGGCGAGGGCACGCGCCGCGACCTGCTGGACCGCTTCTGCAAGCTGACGCACCCGGTGCTGGTGGGCAGCGCCAGCTTCTGGGAGGGCATCGACCTGCCCGGCGACGTGCTGACGCTGGTGGCGATCGACAAACTGCCGTTCGCGCCGCCCGATGATCCGGTGATCGAGGCGCGGCTGCGGGCCTGTCGCGCCCACGGCGGCAATCCGTTCTCGGAATACCAGTTGCCCGAGGCCGCAATCTCGCTCAAGCAGGGCGCCGGCCGCCTGATCCGCACGGAATCGGACTGGGGCGTGCTGATGGTGGGCGATGCCCGCCTGGTCGAGAAGCCCTATGGCAAGCGCCTGTGGCGCGGCCTGCCGCCGTTCGCGCGGACGCGCGAGCTGGAAGAGGTGCTGGCCTTCTACCGCCGCAAGCAGGAATAGGACGGCGGCGCATCACGCCGCAAGAATCGGACGCCGGGATGGCGGATAAAAAAAGCCCCTCGAGAGATCGAGGGGCTTTTCCCATGCGAGCGGTGTTCAGTTGAACGGATTCCACCAGCTCTTGTCGGCCTTCAGGCCCTTGTCCTTGAACGAGCTGTTGGGGAAGTTCTTGTCGAACACGCGCTGCGAGTCGTTCTTCAGTTCGGTCATGCCGAGCTTGTCGTAGGACTGCACCATCAGGTAGAGCGCTTCTTCGGTAGCGGGGGCGCCCTCGAAGTCGGTGATGACGGTCTGCGCGCGGTTGGCGGCGGCGATGTAGGCGCCGCGCTCGTAGTAGTAGCGGGCCACGTGCACTTCGTTCATGGCGATGGTGTTGACCAGCCAGGCGACGCGCTTGATGGCGTCCGGGGTGTACTTGCTGTCCGGGTAGCGCTTGATCAGGTCGTTGAACGCGTCATAGGACGCGCGCAGGCCCTTGGGGTCGCGCTCGGCCGGATCTTGGCCGGTGATGTTGCTCATGAACGCGCTGGCCGGCGTGAAGTTGATCAGGCCCTTCAGGTACAGCGCGTAGTCGGTGCCGGGATGGTTGGGGTAGAGCTGCTGGAAGCGGTCGATCGCGGCCAGCGCCTGTTCGTTTTCGCCGTCCTTCCAGTTGACGTAGGCCAGTTCCAGCAGGGCCTGCTGGGCGTAGACGCCGAAGGGATAGCGGCTCTCGATGGCGGTCAGGCGCTCGCGCGCTTCTTTCCAGCCACCCGAGGAGATTTCGGCCTTGGCGTCGGCGTAGAGCTGTTCGGCGCTCCAGTTGGTGGTCTTGTCGTACTTGCTGTTGGTCGAACCGCAACCGGCGATCGCGATGACGGCAAATAGCGCGATAACCACGCGCAAAACCGACCCGCTTCGGGAGGCGGGGTTCAAGGGAGCTGCGGAGTGGTGAATCACGAGAATCGTATCCTTGGTGTTAGCATGGCAGGCTGATTATATGATTTGTCTCCATGTCTGATACAGCCATCAGCGCAGATCTCGTTTCCGACGATGAACTCCTGAGCCTTCCCGGCGAAAACCCGCGCGGCGAACCGCAACTTGTAACGGTGCCCGCGGGCACCCGCGCCGACCGGCTGGACAAGGTGCTGGCCGGGCTGTTGACGGACCATTCCCGCAGCCGGCTGCAAGGCTGGATCGAGGCCGGCAACGTCCACGTCAACGGCGCGCCCGGCAAGGTCCGCCAGACGGTGGGGCCCGGCGACGAAATCACGGTCTGGGCCCAACCGGCGCCCGAAACCCTGGCTTTCGCCCCCGAACCGATCGATTTCCCCGTGGTGGACGAAAGCGCCGACTGGATCGTGGTGAACAAGCCCGCCGGCCTGGTGGTGCATCCCGGCGCCGGCAACTGGAGCGGCACGCTGCTCAACGGCCTGCTGCACCGCTACCCCGAACTGGCGCAGGTGGCCCGTGCCGGTATCGTTCACCGGCTGGACAAGGACACCTCCGGACTGATGGTGGTGGCGCGCAATGAAATCGCCCAGACCCACCTGGTGCGCCAGCTGCAGGCGCGCAGCATGGGGCGCGAATACGTCGCCCTGGCGCATGGCTGGCTGGCCGCCGCCGGCAAGGTCGACCGGCCGATCGGCCGCGATCCGCGCGTGCCGGTGCGCATGAGCGTCGAACGGCCGGTGGCGCCCAAGCCCGCCATCACCCACTATGCCCCGGCGCGCCGCGGCCAGGTCGATCCCGGCGGCCGCGTCACCGAGGTGGTCTGTCGCCTGGAAACCGGCCGCACCCACCAGATCCGGGTGCACCTGGCCAGCCTCGGGCATGCGCTGCTGGCCGACACTATCTACGGCGGCAAGAACATCGCGGGCGCGCAGCGGCAGATGCTGCACGCCCGCGCCCTGCATTTCGACGATCCGGGCGGGCGCGGCGAGGTCCAGTTCGCCGCGCCGGTGCCGGCGGACATGACCCTGGTCCAGGAAGCGATCGCATGGAACGCGTGATTGAAGGCTTGCCCGTGGTGACCGGCCCCGCCTGGGCCGGCGTCAACTACTTCTGCACCACCCGCGCCGGCGGCGTGGGCGTGGCGCCGCACGACACCCTCAACCTGGGCCGCCGCGCCGGCGATGATCCCGACACCGTGGCCGAGAACCGCCGCCGCCTGCGCGCGGCGCTGCCGGCCGAGCCGTTGTGGTTGCGCCAGGTGCACGGCAGCGACGTGATCGACGCCGACGCCACTGACCTGCCCGACGAGCCGGCGCTGGACGCCAGCGTCACCGCCCAGCCGGGCCGCGTGCTGGCCGTGATGGTGGCGGACTGCCTGCCGGTCGTCATCGCCGACGCCGACGGCCGTGTCCTGGGCGCGGCCCATGCCGGCTGGCGCGGCCTGTCCGGCGGTGTGCTGGAAAACACCCTGGCCGCCATGCGCGCCAAGGCGCCGGACGCAAGCGCCTGGCGCGCCTGGGTCGGCCCGGGCATCGGGCCGGACGCCTTCGAGGTCGGCCGCGACGTGCTGGACGCCTTCATGGCGGACGACCCCGCCGCCGAACGCTACTTCCGGCCGCGGCCGGGCGTGGCGGGCAAATGGCTGGCCGACCTGGCCGGCCTGGCCGAATTCCGCCTGCGGCGGGCCGGCGTGCAGGACGTCACCCTGAGCGGCCTGTGCACCGTGGCGGACGCCGGGCGCTTCTTTTCCTACCGCCGCGACAGCGAGACCGGCCGCATGGCGTTGCTGGCCTGGCTCGACCCGGACTGATCCAGCGCAAAGCGGCCGCACGCGCGGGCGGCTAGCCTTGCTGGCCTCATTGAATACCCGCATTGACAGCGCTGAACCCGACATGCAACATCAATCGGGAAGTCTCGATAACAAGGTGTCGAAGTGAATGCCAATCTCTCCGCCTCAGGGCCCCTTCCGGTGAGCGTGGCTCCGGACGTCCTGGCCGATATCCAGGCTGAATTCTCGCGCGAATGGCAGCGGCTGTGCGACGACGCCCGCCGCGGCGCGCTGACCCCGCTGGCCGACCGGCGCTTCGCCGGCGAGGCCTGGGCCGCCAATGGCCAGCACTTGCTGATGGCCCATACCTATCTGCTGTCGGCCCGCGCCATGTCGCGCATGGTCGACGCCGCCCAGGTCAGCGAACCGATGCGCGACCGGCTGCGCTTCTCGATCATGCAGTGGGTCGACGCGCTGTCGCCCTCGAACTTCCTGGCCCTCAACCCCGACGCCCAGCAGTCCATCGTCGAAAGCGCCGGCCGCGCCCTGAACGAGGGCCTGGCCAATCTGCTGGGCGACGTCAAGAAAGGCCGCATCACCCAGACCGACGAGACCCAGTTCGAGATCGGCCGCAACGTGGCGGTGACGCCCGGCGAGGTGGTGTTCGAGAATCCGCTGTTCCAGCTGATCCAGTACGCGCCCACCACCGCCACGGTGCACGAGGTGCCGCTGGTGATCGTGCCGCCGAACATCAACAAGTTCTACATCCTCGACCTGCAGCCCGAGAACTCGTTCGTGCGCCACGCGGTCGAGCAGGGCTTCACCGTTTTCCTGATCTCCTGGCGCAATCCGCTGGCCAGCGATACCGACGGCGTCGATCGTGCCACCTGGTCGGACTATCTCGACGACGCGGTGCTGCAGGCGCTGCGGGTGGCCAGCGACATCACGCGCCAGCCGCAGGTCAACGCCCTCGGTTTCTGCGTCGGCGGCACCATGCTGGCCTCGGCGCTGGCGCTGGCCGAGGCGCGCGGCGAACATCCGGTCGCGGCGTTGACGCTGCTGACCTCGCTGCTCGATTTCCACGACACCGGCATCCTGAGCGTCTTCGTCGACGAGGCCCACGCCCTGCTGCGCGACCATCAGCTGGGCGCCGGCGGGCTGATGCCGGGACGCGACCTGGCCACCACCTTTTCGTTCCTGCGGCCCAACGAGCTGGTCTGGAACTACGTCGTCGGCAACTACCTCAAGGGCCAGAAGCCGCCGGCCTTCGACCTGCTGTTCTGGAACGGCGACAGCACCAACCTGCCGGGACCGTTCTTTTCCTGGTACTTCCGCAACACGTACCTCGAAAACAATCTCAAGGTGCCGGGCAGGGCCCAGGCCGCCGGCCTGCCGCTGGACCTGACGCGCCTGTCGATGCCGGCGTATATTTTCGGTTCGCGCGAAGATCACATCGTGCCGTGGGTCTCGGCCTACGCCTCGACCCAGGTGCTGCGCGGTCCGCAGCGCTTCGTGCTGGGCGCGTCGGGCCACATCGCCGGGGTGGTCAATCCGCCGGCCAAGAAGCGCCGCAGCTACTGGGTGGCGGACAATATGGGCGGCGCGGGCAAGCCGCTGCCGGGCGATCCCAACGCCTGGCTGGCGCAGGCGCAGGAAAAACCGGGCAGCTGGTGGCCCGACTGGGCGGGCTGGCTGGCCGGGCATTCCGGCAAGCAGGTCAAGGCTCGGGCAAAATCAGGTAACGCCAGCTACCGGCCGATCGAGCCGGCGCCTGGCAGGTATGTGAAGGTCAGGGCCGCCTGAAGCCGCGCTTGCGGCGGGCCCCAGGCCAATAAGAAGTAGAAGTCAATCAACGAGGCGTCCGTCGCACACAGGAGGAAGTCCAATGAGCGGAAAACTGGCTTACGTTACAGGCGGGATGGGCGGGATCGGCACCTCTATTTGCCAACGCCTGGCCAAAGAGGGCTTTCGCGTCGTGGCAGGCTGCGGCCCGAGCCGCAATTACCAGCAATGGCTGGATGAACAAGCAGCGCAGGGATATACCTTCCATGCTTCCGTCGGCAATGTGTCCGACTGGGATTCCACCGTCGCCGCCTTCGAACGCATCACGGCGGAACTCGGCCAGGTCGATGTGCTGGTCAACAACGCGGGCATCACCCGCGACGGCCTGTTCCGGAAAATGACCGCCGACGATTGGCGCGCGGTCATCGACACCAACCTGAACAGCCTCTTCAACGTGACCAAGCAGGTCATCGACGGCATGGTCGAGCGCCAGTGGGGGCGCATCATCAACATCAGTTCGGTGAACGGCCAGAAGGGCCAGTTCGGCCAGACCAACTACTCCACGGCCAAGGCCGGCATCCATGGCTTCACCATGGCGCTGGCCCAGGAAGTCGCGAGCAAGGGCGTCACCGTCAACACCATCTCGCCCGGCTACATCGGGACCGACATGGTGCGCGCCATCCGCCCGGACGTGCTGGAAAAGATCGTCGCCACCATCCCGGTGCGCCGCCTCGGCACGCCCGAGGAAATCGCGTCGATGACGGCATGGCTGGCTTCCGACGAATCCGGCTTTTCCACCGGCGCGGACTTCTCGCTCAACGGCGGCCTGCACATGGGCTGACGCATCGCGGGCCGCCCGCGGGACGGCCTTTCCAGGCCGCGGCGCTTCGGGGAGAAGGCGCCGCGGCATTACACTTCACCCTATTCGAAGTCTTAGAGATCGCCCGATCCGGGGACAACCATGACGCAAGCACAAACCGGCGCCAGCCTGCGCCTGATTAAAAAGTACCCCAACCGTCGTCTGTACGACACCCGGACCAGCACCTACATCACCCTGGCGGATGTCAAGCAACTGGTCCTGGCCAACGAAGAATTCCAGGTCGTCGACGCCAAGAGCGCGGAGGATCTCACGCGCAGCATCCTGCTGCAGATCATCCTCGAAGAGGAAAGCGGCGGCATGCCCATGTTCTCGTCGAACATGCTGTCGCAGATCATCCGTTTCTACGGCCATGCGATGCAGGGCATCATGGGCTCGTACCTGGAAAAGAACATCCAGGCCTTCATGGAAATCCAGCAGCGCATGGCCGAGCAGTCCAAGGGCCTGTACGGCAGCCAGTTCGGCCCCGAGGCCTGGACCCAGTTCATGAACGTGCAGACGCCGATGCTGCAGAACATGATGAACAACTACATCGACCAGAGCAAAAACCTGTTCGTGCAGATGCAGGACCAGATGCAAGACCAGACCCGGGCCATGTTCTCGAACTTCCCGTTCACGCCGGGCGGTTCGCAGGGCGGCGGCCGCAAGCCGTAGCGGATCCTCCGGACCGCGGCCTGGCCGCGGGCCCGAAAGCCGGCCAGCCGGCGGCGCGATTGCGCCGCCGGCTTTCTTTTGGCTTGACCGGACGCAAGCATCCTCTTGTTTCGGACTATTCCGATTCAGGGGGATGTCAGATTTTTTCGTTACATTAATGCAAACGGTTCTTGTTTATGTTTTGAACGCCGTCGTTTCAATCGAGCTTTGAGGATGACCCACATGATGAAGAAAGCCTTGGCGCTGGCCATTGTCGCTTTGAGCGTGTCCGCCGCCCAAGCGGCCGAATACCCCATCGGCAAGCCCGTGGAAAAAGGCGGCATGGAAATCGGCGCGGTCTACCTGCAGCCGATCGAAATGGACCCGCCGGGCATGATGCGTCCCGCCAAGGATTCCGACGTCCACCTGGAAGCCGACATCCACGCCACCGCCGGCAACCCCACCGGTTTCCCGGAAGGCGAGTGGATGCCCTATTTGGTCGTGAACTACGAGATCCAGAAGGTCGGCAGCCAGAACGTGCAGAAGGGCGAGCTCATGCCCATGGTGGCCAACGACGGCCCGCACTATGGCGAAAACATCAAGCTCGAAGGCCCGGGCAAGTACAAGCTCAAGTACACCATCCTGCCGCCGACGGCCAACAAGATGAACCACTTCGGTCGCCACATCGACAAGGAAACCGGGGTGGGCGACTGGTTCAAGCCGATCGAACTCGAATATGACTTCGTCTACGCCGGCACCGGCAAGAAGGGCGGTTACTGATCGTGCGTCGCCTGTCCCGCGTCATCACCGCGCTGCTGATCAGCCTGGCTGGCCTGGCCGGCATGGCGCCCGCGCAGGCGGACGAACTGCCTACCTTCACGTTGACGTTCAAGCCGGACGGCACCTTTGAACCGGCCACGCTGGAAGTCCCGGCCGGCCGCTTCAAGATCGAACTGATCAACGAAAGCAACGAGCCGGTGGAATTCGAAAGCATTCCGCTGCGCAAGGAGAAGGTGCTCGGTCCCGGGGTCAAGTCGTTCGTGGTCATCACCATCTCGCGCCCCGGCGAGTATCCGTTCTTCGATGATTTTCACCAGGCGGTCAAAGGCACCCTGATCGTCAAGCCCAAGGAATAGGCGGCCGCACTACATGGAACAGGTTCTTTTCATTGTCTGGCGCGAAAGCGTCGAAGCCATGCTGGTGGTGGGCATTCTGTACACCTGGCTGCGCGCGACGCCGGAAGGCAAGCGCGGACTGAAGTATCTGTGGGGTGGCGTGGGCGCGGGCCTGGCGTTGGCGGTCGCGCTGGCGCTGGTGCTGCTGGGCGTGTCGTCGTGGCTCAGCGACGAAGGCCAGGAATGGTTCCAGGCGATCATGTCGCTGGCGGCCTGCGCGCTGGTGGTGCAGATGGTCGTGTGGATGAAGAAGCACGGCCGCACCCTCAAGGGCGAGCTCGAAAGTGGCGCCCGGTCTTCCATGGCCAACGACAACTGGTGGGGCCTGTTTGTCCTGGTGGCGATCGCGGTGGCCCGCGAAGGCAGCGAAACCGTGGTGTTCCTGTACGGCACCGTCGCGGCGGGCGAGGGCGGCAGCAACATGCTGATGCTGGCGCTGGCCGGCGTGGCCGGTTTCGTGGTGGCGCTGTTGACCTTCTGGCTGCTGCAACTGGGCGGCAAGCTCATCACCTGGCGCCGTTTTTTCCGCGTGACCGAAATCCTGTTGCTGCTGCTGGCCGGTTCGTTGCTGGTGGGCGGCCTGGATCACCTGATTTCGCTGGACGTGCTGCCGACCATCATCGATCCGGTCTGGGACAGCTCGTGGCTGTTGAGCGACAGCACCGGCGTTGGCAAGATCCTGGCTGATTTCGCGGGTTATCGTGCCTTGCCCGCCCTGATTTCGGTATTGTTGTGGGTTGCGTACTGGATCGTGGTCTGGGCGTTGCTGCGCTGGGTGGGCGGCAAGCCCGCGCCGGTCGCGGCCACCCGTGCCGCTTCTTGACCGCTGATTCCGACCCATTTATCGGACTGAATTAATGAAGGTTTGACCATGGCAGCTGCACTCGGGAGGGCAACCTCCCGTATCGCCGACTTTCTCCGAGACCATGCCCCTCTGTTGCGCAAGCTGCAGTGGGGCATTGTTGCGATATACGCGTTCCTCCTGATCGTGCCGGCCATCATGCCGCTGCCGGACAATTCGGCATCGGTTTTCAACAACCTGACCATCGTCGCCCAGTTCGCCTTCTGGGGCGTGTGGTGGCCGTTCGTGCTGATCTCGATGCCGATCCTCGGGCGGGCCTGGTGCGGCTGGTTCTGTCCGGAGGGCATGCTCACCGAATGGGCCAGCGAACGCGGCCAGGGGCATGCCATTCCGAAGTGGATGCGCTGGGGCGGCTGGCCGTTCGTGGCCTTCGCGCTCACCACCATCTACGGCCAACTGGTCAGCGTCTACCAATACCCGCTGGCGGTGCTGGCGGTGCTGGGCGGTTCGACCGTGGCGGCGATGATCGTCGGCTGGCGCTATGGCCGCAGCAAGCGGGTCTGGTGCAAATACCTCTGTCCGGTCAACGGCGTCTTCAACCTGCTGGCCAAGCTGGCGCCGTGGCATTTCAAGGTCAACGAGGAAAAGTGGCGCCATCCGGTCATCCGGATCGAACCCATCAACTGTGCGCCATTGGTGCCCTTGCGACATATGAAGGGCGCCGGCGACTGCCACGTTTGCGGCCGCTGCAGCGGCTATCGCGGCGCCATCGAACTGACGCCGCGTTCGCCCGAGGAAGAAGTCGTCAGCGTCACCGACGGCGAACCCTGGCAGACCGCGCTGCTGTGCTTCGGCCTGATGGGCATCGCCATGGGCGCGTTCCTCTGGAGCGCCAGCCCCTGGTACGTGGCGGCCAAGCAATGGGCCGCGACCTGGCTGGTCGAGCACGACATCATGTGGCCGCTGATGGACAATGCGCCGTGGTTCATCCTGACCCACTATCCGGAAGTGAACGACAGCTTTTCGTGGCTCGACGGCGCCGGCATCATGATGTTCGTGGTGGGCGCCACGATCTGCATCGGCGGCGCCAGTTTCCTGTCGCTGTGGATCGCCGACCGCCTGGCGCCGGCGGCGCCGGTGGACGGTCAGCCCGCGGGCGGCTGGTTCCGCCCGGGACTGCACAAGCTGGCGCAGGGCCTGATTCCGTCGGCAGGCATCGGCGTGTTCCTGGGGCTGTCGGCCACCACCATCAACCTGCTCAAGCACGAAGGCGTGCGCGCCGCCTGGGCCGCGCCGGTGCGCTTCACGCTGCTGACGCTGGCCGTGTTGTGGACCCTGCGCCTGTTCGCCCGGTTGCTGAACCAGCGCCCGGTGAGCCTGGCGCGCAAGGGCGCGGCCTGGCTGGTGCTGGCCGCCGGCCTGGCGCCGTTCTGCTGGGCCTGGGTGCTGTTCTTCGCCATCTGGTAATGCCCGCAAGATAACAAGCAAGCAGGCGAAGAAACCGCGGCGTCACGCGCGGGAAATATCCCGCGCTGTTTCCCGCATATCGCGGCGGCGCTTGAATTTGTACGACCATTTAACAATTACGTCCGCTGGTAATTCGTTGCTACTCTGGCTCCGCGCAATCAAGGAGCAGAGATGCGGTGCGGTCGTGGCGATAAGCGGTTGTTCTTCCTGGGGCCAGGGTTTCTGGTTCTCGCCGCCGTCGTTTCACCGGCTTTCGGCGCCTCGGTGCCCGAGGCGCCGCCACCGCCGGCAATCTCCATCGATGCCCGCGAGCAGTTGCGCCAACAAGAGCGTGAACGTGTCCTGCAACAGCAGAATACCCCGCGCGTCGACGGGCGCCTTCCCCGCCCTGAAGCATCCCCATCCGATTACCCCGCCGATGAAAGCCCTTGCTTCGTCATCAAGGCCCTGCGGCTGACAGGCGATTCGTCCGCCAGCTTTCAATGGGCGCTCGATGCCGCTGCGGATGTAATCAACCACTGCCTTGGCGGCCAGGGCATCACGGCGGCCATCAACAAGGTGCAGAACGCCATCCTGGCCAAAGGCTATGTCACGACGCGGGTGCTGGCACCCGAGCAGGATCTGACCGGCGGCCTTCTGGTCTTGACGCTGCTGCCCGGCCGCGTGGGTGATATCCGCTACGACGAGTCGGTTTCGTGGCGCGGTCGCTTATGGAATGCCATCCCGGCATCGTCGGGCGATATTCTCAACCTGCGCGATATCGAGCAGGGACTGGAAAATCTCAAGCGCGTTCCCAGTGCGGCCGCCGATATCCGGATCACGCCAGGACAGCGCGAATCCACCAGCGATCTGCTGGTGAGCTGGCAAGAAAGCCGACCGATACGGCTAAGCATCGGCCTGGACGATAGCGGTTCGGACAGCACCGGGCGTTACCTCGGTTCCGCCACCGTGGCCGTGGACGCCCCCTTCGCGCACAACGATCTTTTCTATGCCAACGTCGGCAGGGACCTGTTCCCGCAGGGCGCGCTCGGCAATCGTTCGAACGCCTTGAATTACATGTTCCCGCTTGGTTATTGGGCCTACTCCGTCAATTACAGCAATTACGCCTATCACCAGAACCTCCCCAGCGCCAACGAGGTGCTCAGATACAGCGGGAAAAGCGCGAGCCTTCAGGTCGGCGTGTCGCGGCTGGTGTATCGCGACCAGTCTCACAAGACCACGCTCAACCTGCGTGTGTATCGCAAATATTCCACCAACGCGGTCAATGACATTGCCATCGAGCAGCAGCGGCGTCGCACGGCCGGATGGGAGTTCGGCGTCAACCAGCGCAGCTATTTCGGCAGCGCCACGCTGGATGCGAACGTGGGCTGGAGGCACGGCACCGGCGCATTCGGCGCCCTCGCGGCACCCGAGGAAGCTTCGCGCAGCGGCAGTGCCCGCGGCGGCGTGCTGTCGGGCGACGTAAGCGTCGACCAACCCTTTTCCTGGGGAAAGCAGCCTTGGCGCTATCTGGCGATCGTCCGGGGCCAGTGGAGCCCGGACGCGCTGACGCCCCAGGAGCGCATGGCCATCGCCGGCCGTTATACGGTGCGCGGCTTCGATGGCGAGCAGACGCTGTCCGGCGAAAACGGACTGCTCTGGCGCAATGAATTCGCATGGAATGGGTTGTCACCCAGCAACGCGCTGTATGCGGCTCTGGAT
Source organism: Achromobacter sp. ISS7 (assembly GCF_056523125.1). Taxonomy (NCBI): domain Bacteria; kingdom Pseudomonadati; phylum Pseudomonadota; class Betaproteobacteria; order Burkholderiales; family Alcaligenaceae; genus Achromobacter; species Achromobacter sp. ISS7. The sequence continues at coordinate 264,956 of NZ_JAWRZD010000001.1, forward strand.
TACGGGTGGGTCGGCGGCCAGGGGGCCCGGTATCTGGTCGGGCGCCAGTTGGCGGGCGCAGCCCTGGGCGTGCGCGGTGCGCTCTGGAAAAAGCTTGGCTACGACCTGTTTGCTGGTGCGCCCATCTACAAACCGCGTGGTTTCCACACCGCTGGAATGACGATCGGATTCAGCATGAATCTGGAAATCTGATAGCGCTTTTCAAAGACCTGGTTCATGCGATATCGCTACCGCTTCGCTTTCGTCCTGTGGACCGTCTGGTTGGCAGGCTTGGTCATGCTTGGCAGGCCGGCGGCCGCGGACGGAATCGTTGCCGATGGCGCGGCGCCAACGGCACAGCGCCCGCATGTGGTGACCACGCAGAATGGCCTGCCGCAGGTCAACATCGCAGCGCCTGATCAGGGCGGGTTGTCGCACAACCGGTACACCCAGTTCGACGTCGATCGGAAAGGCGTGATTCTCAACAACTCGGCGGTCATGACCTCGACCCGGTTGGCGGGGATGATCCAGGGCAACCCCAACCTCGATGCGAACGGCGCAAGGGCGCGGGTCATTCTCAATGAGGTGAACAGCGCCAATCCGAGCGTGCTGCGCGGGTTCATGGAGGTCGCCGGCGACAAGGCGCGGGTCATCGTCGCCAATCCGTCAGGGATCCTGTGTGACGGTTGCGGCGCCATCAACGCGGGGCGCATGACCCTCAGCACGGGGCAGCCGCAGCGCAATGCCGACGGCACCCTGGCGGGATTCCGGGTCGAGCAGGGCGTGGTGCGAATCGAAGGCGGCGGCCTGAATGGCGATCCGCGCCATGACACCCGCTACGTCGACATCCTGGCGCGCGCGGTGCAAGTGAATGCCGGCGTGTGGGCCGGGGAAGACGTGTCGATCGTGGCGGGACGCAACCGTGTCAGTGCCGATGGCGCAACGATTACGCCGCTGGCCTCCGACGCCATCAAGCCGCAACTGTCGATAGACATGGGCGAGATGGGCGGCATGTACAGCGGCCACATTCACATGATCGGCACCGAGGCCGGGGTCGGGGTGCGCAATCAGGGCGGGCATGTGCTGGCGTCGAAAACACTGACGATAAGCAGCGAAGGCAAGCTCAGCTGGCTGGCGGGTTCAACGCAGCCCGTGATCCAGGCCGGCGGCGATATTTCGCTGGTCGCGCGGGACGGCATTGCGTATCACGGCAAGCTCCATGGCGGCGGCATGTTGTCGGTCGAGAGCCGGGATGGAAGCCTCGAACAGTCCGGCACGCTGGCGGCGGCCGGCGATGTCCGGCTGACGGCCAAGCGGGGCATTCAAAGCCGCGGCAACGTGTTGGCCGGCAGCGATCTCGACAGTGTGCTGACGAGAGAGGCCGACCTGGTGCTGAACAGCCAGGAAGATGTCCGCGCCAGCGGCAGCCTGTTCAGCAAGAAGACGATCGACCTGCAGGGCGGCCGGGTGGACCTGGGCCAGGCCACGCTTGCGGCGGATCTCGTAAAGGTCCAGGCGCGGGACGGCGGCGTGGCGTTGACGCAGGCCAGGATCGACAGCCGCGGGCTGGCGTTGAGCACGACGGGGGCCATCGACGCGCGGCAGGCAAAGGTGCGGACCGGCAACTGGAGGGTCGATGGCAATAGCCTGCTCAACCGGCAGGCGGTATGGACGCAGGTCGAGGATGGCGCCAGCCGCTTCACCTTGGCTGGCGTACTGGACAATGCCGAAGGCGCCATCGAAGCCCGCCAATTGGCGCTGGATGCGGGTGCCGTCGACAATCGGCAGGGGCGCCTGGTGGCGCTTGCGGGCGTCCCGCAGCATTGGCGCATCGGCGGCCTGCTGGATAACCGCGACGGCGAGCTGGGCGGCAACGGCCTCCTGGCGCTGGAGGCCGGTTCGCTGGATAACCGGTCCGGCAAGATCACGAGCCCGCAGGCGTTGGAAGTCACGTCGGACGGCGGGGTCAATAACACCGACGGCACCATGCGGGCCGGCACCACGCTGGCCCTGCATGCGCGGGGCGCGCTCGACAACACGGCCGGGACAATCACCGGCGCGCAGGTCGCGGTGGCCGCGCAACGCCTGAGCAACAGCCAGGGCCAACTGATCGGCCTGGGCAATCTGCGGCTGACGACGCGGCAGGTCCTGGATAACGCGCACGGCTGGCTGGAGGCCAAAGAGACACTGTCCGTCGAGGCGGGCGGCATTTGGAACAACCACGACGCCACCGCCCTCGCGGGCGCGCGGATCCAGGCGACGGTGGACGGCTTGGCCAACACCGGCGGGTTATTGCAATCGGGTGGTGCGTTCGAGCTGGATACGTCCGGCGATGTCGTCAACCACGGCGGCACCCTGACGGCCGGGCAAGCGCTGGCCTGGCGAGGGGGCGCCGCGAGCCTGTTCGACAACAGCGCGGGGTCCCTGCAAAGCGGCGGCGCCATGTCGTTGGCGGGCGGGGCGCTGAACAACTTGCGGCAGGGAACCGTCCTGAGCCAGCAAGGCCTGGCTCTCACGTTGGCCGGCGCCTGGGACAACCAGGGCGGAAAACTGACCGGCAAGGGGCGTACGGTGGTGCGCGCCGACCGGCTGGGCAATGCGCAAGGCAGCATCCAGACGCTGGACAGCCTGGATATGCGATTCGCGCGCACGCTGGACAACGGCGGCGGCCGCATCTTCAGTCGCAAGACGCAGCAGCTGCATGCGCAAGACATCCTCAACCCGCAAGGGGCGATGAGCAGCCAGGGCGATTGGTCCGCGACGGCCGGGGAATTCGACAACACGGCGGGATCGGTACAGAGCCAAGGCGTGTCCACGCTTGCGGCGAACATCCTGGATAACGCCCAGGGCACGGTGCAGTCGGCCGCGGCCCTGACGCTGCGGGTTGCGCGCAATATCGACAATCATGCCGGCGACATCGACGCCGCGGGACCGTTGTCGGTGCAGGGCGCGGACGATGCCACGCCCGTGGATTTCATCAACAACGCCAAGGGCCGCATGTTGGCGGGCACCGGGCTGACGCTCGCCGCGCAAGGGCTGGACAACACGGGGCTAGGCCTGATCCATAGCCAGCGGCAAGCGCGGCTCGATGTGCGCAACGTCCTGGATAACCGGCTGGGCCAATTGCAAAGCGACGAGGCGTTGCAACTCGACGCGCAACAATTGCTGAACGAAGGCGGCGCCATCGACAGCCTGGGGCGGCTCGATCTGCGTATCACCGGACTGCTGGGCAATGACCAGGGCAAGGTGCGCAGCGACGGTGATCAACACATCACCGCGCAACAGGTCAGCAATCGGCACGGGGTGTTCAGCGGAGCGGGCGCGCTGGCCCTGGTTGCCGACCGGCTGGACAACCAGGCGGGCCGGTTGGGGGCGGCCAAGGCCTTCGTGCTGAATGCGGCGCGGCTGGATAACAGCGGGCGCGGGCACATCACCAGCCAGGGGCGGCTGGACATTGCGGCGGATCACTTGATCAACCGTGATGGCGGCGTATTGCTGGGCACGACCCACACAGGATTGAAGGCCGGTGCGCTGTTCAACCAGGACGGGGTGGTGCAAAGCGGCGACGTGCTCGCCATCGATACCCATACCCTGGACAACCAGGGCGGCACGCTGCTCAGTCAAGGCGCTCTGTCGCTGGCGGTAGGGCAGGACTATCTCCATCGCGCGGGCGACACGATCAGCAGCAACGGCCGGGTCACGCTCGTCGTGGACGGCGCCCTGACCAATCAGGCCCAATGGCTGCTACCGGGGGAGCTCGTCCTGCGCAGCACGCATTTCACCAACCCGGGTTCCCTGGCGAGCCAGGGGCTGCGCGTGACCACGGGCATGCTGCGCAACACGGGTCGACTGGAAGCGGATCGCATGACGCTCGATGTCGATACGCTGGACAATCCCGCCGCCGTGATGGGGGATGACATCACCGTGCGCGGCCGGGTCATCGACAACCATGGCAAGGATGGCGTGGTCGCTGCCATGCGGCAGCTGTCGATACAGGCACGGGAACGGCTGACGAACCAGGAGGGCGGCCTTCTGTACAGCGGCGGCGCATTGAACCTGGATAGCGGCGATCTGCTGGAAAACCGCGCAAGCGCCATCGAGGCCGATGGTGATGTCGCGATCGGGGCAAAGCGCCTGGAGAACCTGCGCGAAGGCCTGCAGATCGCGCGCGACGCGGACGTGCAGGCACCGACCCATTGGCACCGCTACAACTACTACTGGCGTTCCTACGGTTCGGGCGTCAATCCCGACGTGGGCAGCATGGCGCCCACCACGCAGCTCCTGACCTTTCAGGACCTGGCGACCGCGAAAAGCAATCCGTACGGCACCCTGATGGCCATAGACGCCCCGGGCAAGCGCGCCCAGGTGAGCGTCCGTGGCCGCGGGGGCAGGATGACAACGCTGTGGGTCAACTACCTGGCGTTGACGCCTGATGCGGATGGCCGCTATGCCATGACCTTCTACGAGACGCGCGGATATCGGCAGACCCGCGTGCCCACGCCGTATCACAACACGGTCTGGCGCGAATATGACGAGGGGCACGTCGAGAAATGGAGCCCTGACAGTCACGTCGATATCGTCGATGCGCCCTTCGTGACGGACTACAACAATTTCCGCGAGCGCACGGTCACCGCCACCGTGACCCGCGACAGGCTGGTGTCCGAAGGCACCGGCGCCCGCATCCTGGCGGGCGGCGACATGGCGTTGCGCGTCTCCGGGAACCTGTTCAACGATGCCAGCGTCATCACCGCCAACGGCAACCTCGACACCGCCGTCGACGGCACGGTCGACAACCGGGGGTACTCCGTCAACGAGCGCCGCCACGAAATCATCGTCGACCACTACGACAGGGACACGGTGCATTGGTATCCGACGTTCAACCGTGACGTCACCACCGCGCTGAGTACCGTCGACAGTGTCATGACCGGCAACGGCAGCGTCACCATCCACGGCGCGAGCATCACCAGCACCACGGTCGGCCAGGCGCAAATCAGCGGCGTCGCCGCAGCGCTCGCGGCAGTGGACGCCGAGCGCGCCGAATCGCGGCGTAATCCGCTGGCGATGACGATGCCCGACGAAGATCCCGTCGATGCGGCCACGCCCCTGGCGGTCGGGCGCCCCTTGCCGCCCGCCGAACAGGCGTTGACCCAAAGGCAGCATTTGAGCCGGGTGGTCACGTCGATCCCGAACAACGGGCTGTTCCGTCAACCATCGGCGCCGGCAAGTCCCTACCTGGTCGTGACCGATGAGCGCTTCACCAGCCGCAGCAGATTCATCAGCAGCGACTACCTGCTGAAGCGGGTTGGGTTCGATCCCGCACGATCACACAAGCGCCTGGGGGACGGCTTCCTTGAACAGCGCCTGGTGCGCGAACAGATGCTGCAATTGACTGGCCGGCCGTCGGTGCGCGGTGCAAGCGCCATGGCGCAATACCAGGCATTGATGGACACAGGGGCGAAAGCGGCGCAGGACCTTCAACTGGTGCCTGGCGTCGCCTTGACCCCGGAACAGATCGCGGCGCTGCAGCAGGACATCGTCTGGATGGTCAGCGAAACGGTCGACACCGGCACGGGCCCGCAGACGGTATGGGTGCCCAAGGTCTATCTGGCGGCCCCCACGCTACGCCTTACCGGCGATGGCGCGCTGATTGGCGGTGGCAGCCTGCAACTGGCGGCGAATCGTATCGACAATGCCGGCGACCTGTTCGCCGACCGCGCGCTCGGGATCGACGCTGGCCAGTTCCTGCATCGCGGCGGCGACATCCGCGCCGACCGTATCGATGCGCGGGCCGACAGCCTGACGATCCGCAGCAACCTGCAGGACGCGTTACGCCAGGCCAGCATGAGCGCCAGCGACATCAAGCTCGACGGCGGCGACATTCGCCTGCGTGGCGCCAGGTTGGACGCCTCGCAGAACCTGAGCCTGAGCGCGCGCGACAACCTGGATATCGGCGTCGCGCAGAGCCGCCATCGCGCAAGCGTCGACGTGATTGCCGGCGCCCTGGGCAACCGTACCCGATCAGGCATGGAGACCGCCGGCAAGCGCATGGCGCAAGTCAGCGGCGAATGGCAGCAGGCGCAGGGCAGTACCCTGAACGCGGGGAGCAACGTCAGCGTGACGGCGGGGCGGGACCTCGTCGTGCAAGGCAGCCAGGTCGCCGCGGGTGGTTCGACGCACTTGCAGGCGGGGGGCGATGTCCGGCTGTTGGCGGCCGCCACCACCAACACGACCCGGCTCAAGGCCGGCAGCAGCACGTCTTCGGTCGACAACCTGCGGGAAGAACAGCGCTTGAGCCTGGCGAGCGTGCGCGGTGATAAAGGCGTCACCGTACAGGCGGGCAACGCCGCCGTGCTGGAAGGCGCGCAGGTCGACAGTCGGCAAGGACAGATAAGCCTGGAGGCCAACGACGTTTCCCTCGGCAGCGCGCGTCGGCGGGTGACCGATCAGGACGTCGAGCATACGCGCGACGGCAAGACCAAAGGCCGGCGTGAGATGGAATCCTCGCGTAATGAGGCCACCGGTAGCACGCTCAGTGGCCAGGACGGCATAACGATCGTCGCCCGTACCGGCGATATCGCCGTGACGGGCAGCACGCTGCATAGCGAGCAAGGTGATCTCGCCCTGCAGGCGCGGCAAGATGTGCGGATATCCAGCAGCACCCAAAGCGAGACGCGGCAGTCGCGGGAACATGCCGAGAAAAAGGGCTTCCTGCGCAAGAGCAGCAGCGACACGGCCAAGGACGACCGCGTGACGCGCGAGGCCGGCAGCATGCTGAGCGGCGACCGTGTTGGCATCGTGGCGGGCAATGACCTGGCGGTGACCGGCTCGGCCATTGTCGGCGACCGCGACGTCACTCTGCGCGCGGGGCGCGACGTCGATATTTCAGCGGCCACCGAAACTGAATCCCGCTACCTGCAGGAAAAGAAGAAAAAGAGCGGATTGCTGGATAGCGGCGGCATCGGCTTCACCATCGGCAGCCAGTCCTCGCGCCATGAAGCGGACGAGAAAGGCACCGTCCAGAGCCAGAGCGTGAGCACCGTCGGGAGCACCCAAGGCGACGTCACCATCGTCGCGGACAAGCGCGTGCACCTGGGCGGCGCCGACGTGGTGGCGGGACAGGATCTGGACATTGCCGCGGACAGCGTGCGCATCGATCCTGGCTATGACAAGCGCACCCGGCAAGAGACGTTCGAGTCGAAACAAAGCGGTTTGACCGTCGCGCTGTCCGGGACCGTCGGCAGCGCGCTCAACACCGCGGTCAGCACGGCGCAGCAGGCCAGGCAGGAGAGCGACGGACGCCTGCGGACGTTGCAGGGCGCCAAGGCGGCGCTTTCCGGCGTTCAGGCGGCGCAGGCGTTCGAGCGCGACGGCCTGCAGACGCAGGCCGCCGATGCCAGGAACGCTGCCGCCGGGGTGGCGCCGGGCGACAAGGACGCGGCGCAGGGAGCGACCAACACCATCGGTGTCAGTCTGTCCTATGGCAGCCAGTCGTCCCGGAGCGAAACCCGCTCCGAAAGCCAGCAAGCGCAAGGCAGCACGCTGAACGCGGCGCGCAGCGTGTCGATAGCGGCCACTGGCACCGGCGGGGCCGCCGGCAGCGGCGATATCGCGCTGGTGGGCGCGCGGCTCAAGGCCGGCCAGGATGTATCGCTGACGGCTGACCGCGATATCTCCCTGCTGTCGGCGCAGAACATCGAGCATACCGACGGCAGGCAGAGCAGCCACGGCGGCAATATCGGCGTCGGTATCGGCGTAGGGTCTGGTGGCTATGGCATCAGCGTGTCGGCCGGCATCAACGCCGGTAAGGGCAGCGAAAAAGGGAATGGGCTGACCCATGCCGAGACCACGCTGGACGCGGGTCGCCGCCTGGCGCTGCGCAGCGGCCGCGACACCCTGCTCAAGGGCGCCCAGGCCAGTGGCGGACGGGTCGGCATCGACGTCGGCGGCGACCTGACGTTGCAGAGCGAACAGGACAGCAGCCGCTACACCGCGCAGCAGCGCAACGTCAGCGCCGGCGGCAGCTTTACCTTTGGTTCGATGACCGGCTCGGCCAATATCAGCGCAAGCCAGGACAAACTGCGCAGCGATTTTGACTCGGTCAAGGAACAGACCGGGTTATTCGCCGGGCGGGGCGGCTACGACGTCACGGTGGGCCGTCATACCCAGCTGGACGGCGCGGTCATCGCAAGCACGGCCGCTCCGGATCAAAACCGGTTGGATACCGGAACCCTGGGCTGGCGCGACATCGACAACCGCGCGGATTTCAAGGCGCAGCACAGCGGCGTTTCGATGGGCACGGGCGGGCCGGTGGGCAAGGACCTGCTGACCAACGCGGCCAGCGGCGTGCTGTCCGGCGCCAACCACGGCGGGCATGCGTCGGGCACCACCCGTGCGGCGGTGAGCGAAGGCGGCTTGCGCGTACGCGATCAGGCCAACCAGCGCCAGGACTTGGCGGAACTGAACCGTGACGCGGCGCACGCGAACGACGGCAGCATCAGCCCGATCTTCAACAAGGAAAAAGAACAGAACCGCCTCAGGCAAATGCAGCTGATCGGCGAGCTCGGCAGTCAGGCGATGGACGTCATCCGCACGCAGGGCGATATCGCGGGCCTGAAGGCGCAGACCGACCCGAAGGCGCTGGCCGAAGCCAAGGCGCAGCTGGGCAAGGAAGGCCGGCTCTACACCAGTGCGGACGTGATGGACCGGGCCTATGCCAACGCCATGAAGCAATACGGCACCGGCAGCGATCTGCAAAAAGCGGCACAGGCGGTGACCGGCGCGCTGACGGCGCTGGCGGGCGACAACCTGGCCGGCGCATTGGGCAGCGGCGCCGCGCCCTACCTGGCGACTGAAATCAAGTGGCGGATCGGCGAGGACAATCCCGCGGCCAATGCGATGGCGCACGCGGTGCTGGGCGCGGTGACGGCGCAGTTGAACGGTCAATCGGCGCTTGCCGGTGGGTTGGGCGCGGGCGGTGGCGAACTGGCGGCGCGGATGATCGCGCGGCAGCTGTTTCCGGGTAAAGATCCCGGCGCGCTGAGCGAAACCGAGAAGCAGCAGATCAGTGCGCTGAGCCAGGTGGCGGCGGGGATTGTGGGCGGCCTTGCCACGGGGGATGCGGCTGGCGGCGTGACTGGCGCGCAGGCGGGCAGGAATGCGGTGGAGAACAACCTTTTAGATGTTGTTCAGTTGGAAGACTTCGCGCATCGGGCGAAGGTCGGCACAGGAGAGGAACGCCAGAAAGTCATTCGGGACATGGTGGATACCAATGTCCGCCAGCAGGATGAGATAAAGGAAGTCTGCGCCACATCACCTCAGCAATGCCAGCAACGATATGGCTATTTGCTTGACGAATGGGAGTTGTTCGACGACACGATAAAAAGGCTGGCGAAGGACAAGTCGCTGCCTGACGATTTTCGCGACTATATGCCGGCGGTGTATATGTCGGACGTGGAGGCGGGAGGGATTGTTGCCGAGCACGGTTGGACCAAGCGTTTTGAAGCCATGGGGTTTGATGCCGATACGGCACGGGTGATGGCTGCGACGTTGCCAGCGGTGGTTAGTGGTGTGGGTGGGGGGAAAGGAGGTAAGTTAGGAGGGAAGGGGGCAGCATCCAAGCAAACTACCCATTTCAATAAGGAGCCCGATCGATATAAACCAAATAAGGATGCTGTTGAAAATATGACGGCAATTTTCGAGCGGCCTGGTTTTGGTGGTGAAATAAAAAATAATTCACAAAGAACAAGTCAGCACTATCACGGGATGACTGTTTATAAAGCAAATGATGATATTGGTGGTTATATAAAAAAAGGTGATAATTTCTATTTAGATAAGAGGCATAAGGATCATATTGAGGTATTTGATAGGCACGGGAATTTTAAGGTGGTTCTGAATTTGGACGGTTCTATTAACGATTCAAAAACTATGGCGGCGAAAGGGAGAAGGTTGAAATGAATGGCATCGACAAAATAAAGTATTTGCTGCCGCGTTTGTATGGGTCGCTTTGTTCTGATCAAAAATGGTCGGATATGGACTGGTGCGTGAATTACAAGCAGAATTTAGATGAAGAATTAAGAAGGGAAACCGCTAGTCTTCAAGTATGGATAAACATCTTGAATGAGGCTTTGCAGGAAAAAGATCTGGTTGCAGCTATGGTCGCCATAGTTCGAGTTAGAGTTTATTTGCTAAGCCTTTATGGATTTTTTCATAACATTGTTGAAGATGTGGATAGAGTGAATTCAATAATTCCACGGTTGAGTGGTGCCGTGGTGGCTTGCGAGGTTGCGAGTGTTTCTAACTCATCAGATGATCTTTTTGCAAATGGATTAAATTTTAATCTAATGAAAAAAATAATCTCCTCCTTAATTTTTTTGTCGGACAGTGAGGGTCGGTTTTCAATGGGTGGGTGGGGAGTGGGTTGTGTGTCGAATTTGGATGAAATATATTCTGGTGATATAAAGAGTTTGCTCATAAACCTAGAGCTTGTTGAGAAATCGATGCGAACGAACGATTGGGTAGCAGTGAGGTACGCACTCGAAAGGGTGCAATCTTCCGCTCAGTTCCTTTCAGATTTCTTTAAGAGAATCTTTGATGATATAGAAAAGGCAGGGTGGCCTGATGATAAGCCGCTAGCTGATATTCCAGAAGATTATGAAATTCCGGCACGCTACAACCATGCTGGAAGCTAATAAAAAGCCCTGCTGTAGCTGGTAGACGCGCTTTGAAGCCATGGGGTTCGATGCCGGTACGGCATGGGCGACGGCTGCGACTTGAAAGATTCCATAAAAGGTGGGGCAGGTGAAAGTCAAAAGATCGGATGGTGAAATTATTAACGTTTTTGCCATTTATTGGGTAAGTAATAAAACTCTGTGTTTGGGATTTTCGAGAAATTATGGTGGGCTATGTGTATATGATCTTTCAGAGGTTGGTGTGGTAGATGCCACGTTGAGTTTTGAATTGATTTATTGTAAAGATGGTAGTGGTATTCCTGGTGTTCTTCACTGGGCTCTGGTAAGGGAACGGTTGTTGGATGATCTGCTTGAGCGGGATGAAAATGCTTATGGAAGATTCTTGGAAATCTTGAAATCCGAGGGGCAATTGGATGATGATTTTTATTAAATAAAAACGTTTATATCGAAGTTACGATTCTTCAAGTCGAGCTTCGACGTAGGGGGTAAACGGTCGGCATGTGGCGCTAACTGCATTCGCGGGAAATAACCTGGCCGGCGCATTGGGCAGCGGCGCCGCGCCCTACTTGGCGACCGAAATAAAGCGGCGGATCGGCGAGGACAATCCCGCGGCCAATGCGATGGCGCACGCGGTGCTGGGCGCGGTGACGGCGCGGTTGAACGGTCAATCGGCGCTGGCCGGCGGCTTGGGCGCGGGCGGCGGCGAACTGGCGGCGCGGGTGATCGCGCGGCAGCTGTTTCCAAGTAAAGACCCCGACGCGCTGAGCGAAACCGAGAAGCAGCAGATAAGCACGCTGAGCTAGTTGGCGGCGGGAATTGCGGGTGGCCCTTTCACGGAGGATGCGGCCGGCGGCGTGACTGGCGCGCAGGCGGGCAGGAATGCGGTCGAGAATAACAATCTGAGCGCACCTCAGTTGGACGAGTTCGCGGAGCGCGCACGAGGTTGCGGCGCTCGCGGCGATTGCCATCAAGTCATCGAGGAGATGGAGCGGCTGAGTGTTGCGCAGCAGGACCGGTTGATCTCGGTCTGCGCCACCGATCCAAATGCGTGCCGGAAGGAGTACGGCGATATCCCGGCAAACAGCATGCTGATCCGCGATGCGATAGATCATGTGCGGGGAGATAGCGATATCCCGTGGCAGATGAACGCGGATATGCGGCGTTTGTTGGTGAATTCAGAGGGGCGTGAATGAAAATTAAAGAATCGAATGGCGAGATAATTGATGTTTTTGCAATATATTGGATAAATAATAAATCCCTGTGTCTGGGTTTTCCTTGGGGGCATGGTGGACTATCTGTATATAACCTTTCCAAAGTTGATGTGCTGGACTCTGTCTTGAGTTTCAAAATGATTTACATCCAAGATGAAGAGGTGATTCCTGGTGTGTATCACTGGGCTCTAATACGAGAGCGATTGCTGGATGGTTTGCTCGAGCTGGATGAAAATGCCTATGAAAGGTTTTTGGGCATTCTAAAATCCGAGGGGCAGCTGGGTGATGATTTTTATTAAGTGAAAAATATTTATCGAAACCGTGTTGGACGTGAGCTTACGGTAACCCAGGAGAGATGGGGTGAAACTGAGAGGAGCACGTGCGGAATTGAAGATCAGAGATCGACTGAGTATGGGGATATATATAATATTCTAGTTAACGGCTGTTTTGTTGTGCGTTTTGAGGTTGAGAGAGTGTTGGGAGTTATTTGCGGGGTGGAGAATGGTTCGGTGTTTGAATACTCAAGAAAATTGAGGGGTAGGTTAAGCAATTTAGAGATGCTGATTGCACTTGATTTGACCAGTAATCATTGATTTGTATTGAATCGGGGTGAGGGTAGACCGTGCAGCACAGGGAGCGCCCCGTAGCCGCCCCGTTACGATAAAGTAATGACCTTCCTCCCCACGGCAACCTCCCTCCAACCCATGGCCACCTACGCATTCCGCCTTCTCAACGTCTTCGCTTCCAGCACCTTCACCGGCAATCCCCTCTGTGTATTCGAAGACGCGCGTGGCATGGACGACGCCACCATGCGCGAGCTGGCGGCGCAGTTCAATCTTTCCGAAACCACTTTCATTCTGCCGTCCGACGTGGCCGATGCGCGGGTGCGCATCTTCACGCCCGGCTTCGAGATGGGTTTCGCGGGCCATCCGACCATCGGCACGTCGCAGGTGGTGCGCGACCTGCTCAAGCGCGGCGATGCATTGACATTGGAATTCAAGGCCGGCGTCGTGCCGGTCACCGCGCAGGGTGATGCCTGGACTTTCACCGCGCCCTGCCCGAATGGCGTGCGCACGGCGGCGCCGACGCTGCCGGCCGCTGATATTGCCGGACTGATGGGGCTGGACGTGGACGACCTGGCGGATGATCCCATCTGGGTGGATACGGGCGCGGACCAGCTACTGGTGCCGCTCAAGAACGTCGACGCGTTGCGGCGAGCAAATCCGGATGCCTCCCAGCTTGATCGCTGGCAGGCCAACAGCCTGGGGCGCAAGGTTTGCTATCTGTTTGCCTTCGACCCGAACCGCCAGCAGGACGGGCGCGATGTCGTGGTGACGCGTTATTTCTATGCCAAGCCCGGCGGCGGGGTGCAGGAAGACGCCGGCACCGGTTCGGCCTGCGCCAACCTGGGCGGCTGGCTGCGGCATCGGCAGCACGCGCTGCCTGCCAGTTTCCTGGTGGAGCAGGGCGACCAGATGGGCCGCCCTTGCCGGTTGCTGCTGGACGTGCAGGCCGACGGACGCATCCAGGTGGGCGGCCGCGCGCTGGAGATCGGTCGCGGAACGGTGGACGTTTGAGCCCGCGCATCGCGCCACCGTTATCTCGCGTCAAACGAAAACCGGCGCCTGTGTGTGAGCACAGGCGCCGGTTTTTCATTGCGTGGCCATCACAAGGCCTGGCGGCTTACTTCTTGTTCTTGGCCGGGTCGACCTTGATGTTGTTCATGACCTGCTTCACGCCCTCGACGCCGCGGGCCACGGTGGCGGCGTGATCGGCTTCGGCGGAGGTGCCTACGGTACCGGTCAGCTTGGCCACGCCATCGGTGGTCTCGACCGCGATATCCAGCGCGCTCAATTGCTTGTCGGCCACGAAGGCGGCCTTGACCTTGGTGGTCACGGTCGCGTCGGACGCATATTCGCCCACGGATTGCTTGGGCTTGCCGTCATCGGCGGCAAAGGCCATGGAAGTGAAGACGGCGCCCGTACCCAGTGCGGCGGCGGCGATCAGCTTGCGGATTTCCATAGTTGTGCTCCTTATGTATGGGGTTCAGCGCGTTCATGACGCAACGGCTAAGCGAAAATTCTCGGGGTGCGATGTTCTTCTATTTCTTGCGGAATGCGCCGCCCAGAATGGACAGCAGCGCCAGAACCAGGAAGACGAAGAACAGGATCTTGGCGATGCCCGCGGCGCCGGCGGCGATGCCGCCGAAGCCCAGGACAGCCGCAATGATCGCAATGACGAAAAATACGACGGCGTAGTGCAACATGTCAGCTTCTCCTGGTGGCGTTGGGATCAGGGATTGCGGTCAAAGAAATCCCGCACTTCCTTCTGAGCCTGTTCCTTGGTCTTGCCGTAGCGCTCCTGGATCAGGCCAGCGAGGCGCTCGGCGTTGCCTTCCGTACGGGTCAACTCGTCGTCGGTGAGTTCACCCCAGGCCGCTTTGGCCTTGCCGGACAGTTGCTTCCACTTGCCAGCGATGATGTCGTTGTTCATGGTGACCTCTCTTCGTAGGGGCGAGGGCAGCGGCTTATGGCCGATAAGCTCTGCATTCGCGGTTGAGTTGGGCACTGATCAGCTTGAGTTCAAGGTACAGGCCTGCCGCGAGCCCTGTCAAAGGACGCTGTGGGTAAATGTAACAGCCGGGGACGGGGCAAATCGCGCTTCCTTCGACGAGGGGTAGCGCAGGCGTACCAAGAGCGGGAGTTACATCTGAGCAACGTATTGAGCCGTTTTGAGCGGGGCTGGTAACGGGACCTACACGGCGTTTGGGCGAAAAACAGGCATTGCGTGGCGCCGATGGGCAAGCGCATCCCGCGCTGGTTGCATGGCCGGCGCGCCGGTATAGTCGGGGGCAGGTTCCGTGCCCGGGTTCATGGCCCGCGCGGTCTGGCTACATCACGCAAGGGAGGCATGTCATGACGCAACGATTGCTCGGTACGATCCTGCTGGCGCTGGCCGCGATGGCGGCGCTGGGGTGCACCCATGTGACGGATCGCTATCAGGCCGCCGTGCCCGTGGTGGCGCCACAAGGCTAGGGCCTGCGGCGCAGCGCCGCGTCCAGGCGCGTGGCCGCCAGGCATGGCCGGGGCGGCCATCGCCGGTCATCCAGAATAAAAACGGGGCGCTCGCGCGCCCCGTCTGCATGCGATCCCGTGCGCGGGATCAGGCTTCCCGGATGCGTTGGGCGATGTGTGCCAGCGCCTCTTCCACCTGGTCCACCAGGATCAGGCACAGGTCGCCGGCGCCCAGGCGCGCCAGCGCCGTGTCGATCGCCAGGAACTCGCCGTGGATCTCCTCGATGTGGCGGGTGCGGCTGGCATTGACCAGGCCTTGCTGCAGCAGCGCCAGCACTTCGCCATCGGCGCGGCCGCGTTGGCATTGGTCCTGGTACAGCAACACGTCGTCGAAGGCGCCGCCGAGGATCTCGGTCTGCATGCGGATGTCTTCGTCGCGGCGGTCGCCGGCGCCGCTGATGACCACCGAGCGGCGCTTGGCGGGCATGGCGTCGACCGCGCGCACCAGCGCCAGGATCGCATCGGGATTGTGGCCGTAGTCGGCGATCACGGTGGCGCCGCGATAGTCGAACACGTTGAAGCGGCCGGGCGCGGTCTGGGCGTCGTTGACGAACGTGGCCAGGCCGCGGCGCACGATGCTCCAGTTCAGGTTCAGCGCCCAGGCGGCGGCGATCGAGGCCATGGCGTTTTCGACCTGGAACACGATGGTGCCGTTGCGCGTGAGCGGGATCTCGGCCAGCGGGAAACGGGTTTCCTCGGTGCCCTGGGCCGCGACGATGGCATCGCCATCGCGGTAGACCACGCGCAGGCCCTGGGCGCGGTGCGTCGCCATGACCGGATGGTTGCGGTCCTCGGCGAAGTAGGTGATCGAGCCGGGGCAGCTGTGGGCCATCTCCGCCACGATGGGATCGGCGGCATTGAGCACGGCGGTGCCGCTCGGATGCACGTGCTGCACGATCACGCGCTTGACCACGGCCAGGTCCTCGACGGTGCTGATGTAGCCCAGCCCGAGGTGATCGCCCATGCCGATGTTGGTGACGATGGCGACGTTGCAGCGGTCGAAGGCCAGGCCTTCGCGCAGGATGCCGCCGCGCGCGGTCTCGAACACGGCGGCGTCGACGTCCGGGTGCATCAGCACGCTGCGGGCGCTGCGCGGGCCGCTGCAGTCGCCAGTGTCGATGCGCAGGTTGTCGACGTAGACGCCGTCGGAGTTGGTCATGCCGACGCGGTTGCCGGCCGTGCCCAGGATGTGGGCGGTCAGGCGCACCGTGGTGGTCTTGCCGTTGGTGCCGGCCACCGCGACGACCGGGATGCGGCCGTCGTCGCCGTCGGCGTACATGTTGGCGATGATGGCTTCGCCCACCGCGCGGCCCTTGCCGAACGAGGGGTTCAGGTGCATGCGCAGGCCGGGCGCGGCGTTGACTTCGACCACGCCGCCGTTCTGTTCCTCGAGCGGGTAGTGCACGCTTTCGGCCACCACGTCGACGCCGCAGATGTCCAGGCCGATCATGCGCGCCGCCGACACCGCGCGCGCCGCCATCTCGGGGTGAACTTCATCGGTGACGTCGGTGGCCGAGCCGCCGGTGCTGAGGTTGGCGTTGTTGCGCAGGAAGATCAGGGTGCCGGGAGGCGGCACCGAATCGGCGTCGAAGCCCTGCTTTTTCAGCGTGGCCAGCGCGATGTCGTCGAAGCGGATCTTGGTCAGCGAGGTGGCGTGGCCGTCGCCGCGCAGCGGGTCGGCGTTGACCTGGTCCACCAGTTGGCGGATGGTCTGCACGCCGTCGCCGGTGACTTGCGGCGGATCGCGGCGCGAGGCGGCGACCAGCGTGCCGCCCACCACCAGCAGGCGGAAATCGTGGCCCGGGATGTAGCGTTCGACGATGACTTCGGAGCTGATCTCCTCGGCCACTTCGAAGGCCTGGATCACGCGCTCGCGCGTTTCGATGTTGACCGCCACGCCGCGACCCTGGCTGCCGTCGCGCGGCTTGACCACCACCGGGCCGCCCAGCTCCTGGGCCGCGGCCCAGGCGTCTTCGGCGGTGGTGACCGAGCGGCCCAGCGGCACCGGCACGCCGGCGGCGTCCAGCAGCATCTTGGTCAGGTCCTTGTCCTGCGCGATCGATTCGGAGATGGCGCTGGTCAGGTCGGTCTCGGCGGCCTGGATGCGGCGCTGCTTGCTGCCCCAGCCGAACTGCACCATGCTGCCTTGCGTCAGGCGGCGGTACGGGATGTTGCGGACGGTGGCGGCGTTGACGATGGAGCCGGTGCTGGGGCCCAGGCGCACGTCCTCGTCCAGCTCGCGCAGGCGCTTGAGGGCGTCGGCCAGGTCGAACGGGGTGTCGTCCAGCGCGGCCTGAACCAGCTGCTGCGCCAGGTCCATGGCGAGACGGCCGACTTCTTCCTCGCTGTATTCCACCACCACCTGGAACACGCCGGGTTCGATGGTGGACGAGGCGCGGCCGAAGGTGACGGGGCAGCCGGCATAGGCCTGCAGCGTCAGCGAGACGATCTGCAGCACGTGCGCGATCGAGACCGCGCCCTGGTGGCCTTCGGGGCGCAGCAGGCCGGTCTGCGGCAGGCGCGCGCGCAGGCGGGCTTCAAAGTCGGGCAGGGTGTCGATCGAGCATTCGGCGTCGGCGCACGACACGATGGCCTCGATCGCCGTGTTCTTGCTCCACAGGTTGGGGCCGCGCAGTGCTCGGATACGGGAAACTTCCATGGCAGGTATTCCTGTCTAGCTTGCGCGCGGCCGCGGCGGGTCGCCGCGGCGCGCACGATGATGTCAGTGTTGCTGGATCCAGCGGCGGACGAGATCGATGGTGGGGCCGGAGAAGGCCTCGTCGGATTGCAGCAGGACGAAGTCGCCCGCCGCGATGCCGGCGAGCTGGCTCTCGATGGCCTTGCCATGGTCGGGCTCGTCCAGGATCTGCTTGACGCGGCTGCCTTGCTCCAGGCCCTGGCGCAGCAGCGCGCGCGCCTGGCCGGCGGGGCGCTTGCTGGTGACGGTGGCGTCGTCGTACAGCACCACGCGGTCGAAGGCGTCGCCCAGCAGCTTGCCCTGTTCGATCAGGTCGGCGTCGCGGCGGTCGGCGCCGGCCGAATACACGGCGGCGCGGGTACTCGACGGGAACTGGTCGATGGCGGTGATGAGCGGACGCAGCGCGGAGGCGTTGTGGACGTCGTCCACCACCACGGTGCTGCCGTTGCGCTCGAACAGCGTGAACTGCCAGGGCGCGTCGGCCTGGTCGATGTCGAAGGTCTCGATGCCGGCGCGGATCAGCTCGACCGGAATGTCGAGCGCCCAGGCCGCGCCCACGGCGGCCAGCACGTTCTCGACCTGGAAGGCGACGCGGCCGCCGTGCGTCAGCGGGATCGCGGCGACGTCGGCCAGGCGCTCTTCACGCGCGCCCTGCGCCAGCACGATGGCGCCGTCGCGCACGAACACGGCGCGGCCATCCTGCTGCAGGTGGGCGGTGATGGCGGGCAGGGCCGGATCGATGCCGAAGAAGATCACGGCGCCGTCGGACAGCTCGGCCATTTCCACCACGCGCGGATCGCGCGCGTTGAGCACGGCGGCGCCGGTCGGCAGCACCACGTCGACCTGGGTGCGGAACACATTGAACATGCGCTCCGTTTCGTTGATGTCGAAGTCGCCGAGATGGTCGGCGTCGTCGATGTTGGTGACCACGCCGACCTGGCAGCGGTCATACGCCAGGCCCTGGCCGAGGATCACGCCGCTGTCGTTCTCGATGACGGCGGCGTCGACGTTGCGGTTCATCAGCACGCGGGTGCCGGACGCGAAGTCGGCGCGGTCGCCCTTCTGCACCAGGCGGCGGTCGAGGTACAGGCCCTCGCTGCAGGCCAGGCCGGTGCGCTTGCCCGACAGGTGCAAGAGGCGTGCGACCAGGCGTGCCACCACGGTCTTGCCGTTGGTGCCGGTGACGCCGACGATGGGAATGCGGCCGGCGTCGCCTTCGGGAAACAGGTGGTCGACGATGGCGTGGCCAACCGGGCGCGGGGTGCCGTCGGCCGGCTTCAGGTGCATCAGCAGGCCGGGACCGGCGTTGACTTCGACGATGGCGCCACGCTGTTCGTCCAGCGGGCGCGAGATGTCCTCGGCCACCAGGTCGACGCCGGCGATATCCAGGCCGACCACGCGGGCGGCCAGGGTCACGGTGGCGGCGACGCTGGGGTGCACGCGATCGGTGACGTCGAAGGCGACGTTGCCGCTGCGTTGCACCAGCACGCGCTGGCCGTCGGCCGGCACGCTTTCTTCGGTCAGGCCCTGGCGGGCGATCTCGAGGCGCGCTGCCGAATCCAGCCGCACCGGATTGAGCGGATGGTTTTCGGTGCGGCCGCGGCGCGGGTCGGTGTTGATCTGGTGGTCGATCAGTTCGGTGAGGGTGGACTTGCCGTCGCCCGTGACCCAGGCCGGCTCGCCGGCGGCGGCGGCCACCATGCGGTTGCCCACCACCAGCAGGCGGTGCTCGTTGCCCAGCACGAAGCGCTCGACGATGACGCCGCTGCCTTCGTCGACGGCGACGCGGTAGGCGGAGATGACTTCTTCGCGGGTGGTCAGGTTGGTGAACACGCCGCGGCCGTGGTTGCCGTCATACGGCTTGACCACCACCGGCAGGCCGATGTCTTCGGCGGCCGACCAGGCGTCGTCCTCGCTGTCGACCAGGCGGCCTTCGGGCACCGGCACGCCGCAGGTCGAGAGCAGTTCCTTGGTCAGGTCCTTGTCGCGCGAAATGCCTTCGGCGATGGCGCTGGTGCGGTCGGTCTCGGCCGTCCAGATGCGGCGCTGGCGCGAGCCGTAGCCGAACTGCACCAGGTTGCCTTCGAACAGGCGGATGTAGGGGATGTCGCGGTCGTCGGCGGCATCGACGATGCAGGCGGTGCTGGGACCCAGGCAGTGCTTGTCGACCAGCCGGCGCAGGCGCGCCACGGCGGCGTCGACGTCGAACGGACGGTCTTCGATGGCGGCCATGACCAGGTCGCGGCCTTCGTTCAGGGCGGTGCGGGTGACCTGTTCCTGCCAGGCGCGCACGACGACCTTGTAGACGCCGCGGGTGGAGGTTTCACGGGCCTTGCCGAAGCCGCCGCGCAAACCGGCCAGGTTCTGCAGCTCAAGGGTGACATGTTCGAGAATGTGGCCGGGCCAGGTGCCTTCCTTGACGCGGGACAGGAAGCCGCCCCGCACGCCCGGGCTGCAGCGGTGCTCGATCAGGGTCGGCAGCCACGCGGTCAGGCGCTCATAGAAGCCGGGGATCGTGTTGGAGGGGTAGTCCTCCAGTTCGCCGATATCCACCCACGCCTCAAGTACCGGACGGTACGTCCAAATGTTCGGGCCGCGCAAAGCCACGACATCGAGAAATTCAATGTCTTTCTTTTTCATGTTTTAATTTACTTGAGAAGCAGGTTGGCACGCGCGGACGCCCCTATGCAAGACCGCGAATTTATTGGGGTTGCGCCTTAAGAATAATGCCAACGAGTGGGGGATCCCAGATATTCCTAATTAGAAAAATCGGCTGATACTATACGACGCCTTGAAAGGCGTGAACTCGTTGTGTTGTAAGGAAGGGACACGTTGCCAGCCCGGGGTTGGCATGCCGTCGCCGCCTTGTAGGGCAGAGTCCTGGCCCGGTATGCGTTCTAATGAAAAAACCACACCTGCTTTCCGGCCTAGCCGAAGCCTTTCCTGCCCGCTGGCGGGATGAAATCCGCGCCGAACTCGCGCAGGATGAAACCCTGCTGGCCTGGGTTGAAATTGACCTGGATCAGCGGCTGAAGTTCCAGCCCGGCCTGGTCGCGGTCACCGACCGCCGCGTGATCGCCCGCAACCCGGCCGATACCGGCTGGGAATCCTGGGCGTACGGTCCCCAACTGTCCCTGAATCTTTCCGACCACGCCGGCGCCGCCGTGCTGGAACTGCACGACGACAGCGCGCGCCTGGGCATCTGGCGCTTCACGCTGGCCTGCAACCCGGCCGCGCTGCGGCTGCTGGGCCAGTTCGAGGCGCAGCAGGCGATCCGCCTGTCCGGCCAGCCGGAAGCCGAGGCGGGCGAACGCCAGTGCACCATCTGCAACAGCGCCATCCCCGCCGGCCAGGACGAATGCCCCACCTGCAACCAGGAGCAGGCGGCGCCGTCCACCACCTGGGCGCTGCTGCGCCTGTGGCGTTTCGCGCGGCCGTACCGCCTGCCGTTGCTGGCCGGCTTCCTGCTGACCCTGATGGGCACCGCGGCGGCCCTGGTGCCGCCGTACCTGACCATGCCGCTGATGGACGACGTGCTGATTCCGTTCCAGAACGGCGCGCCCATCGACTACAGCAAGGTCCGCCTGTACCTGGGCGGGCTGCTCGGCTCGGCCTTCCTGGCCTGGGGGTTGGGTTGGGCGCGGACCTACATCCTGGCCTGGGTCAGCGAGCGCATCGGCGCCGACCTGCGCACCACCACCTATGAGCACCTGCAGCAGCTGTCGCTGGAGTATTTCGGCGGCAAGCGCACCGGCGACCTGATTTCCCGCATCGGCAGCGAGACCGACCGCATCTGCGTATTCCTGTCGCTGCACCTGCTCGATTTCGCCAACGACATCCTGATGATCGCCATGACCGCGGCGATCCTGGTGTCGATCAATCCGTGGCTGGCGCTGGTCACGCTGGTGCCGCTGCCGTTCATCATCTGGATGATCCACGCCGTGCGCGACCGCCTGCGCCATGGCTTCGAGAAAGTCGACCGCATCTGGTCGGAGATCACCAACGTGCTGGCCGATACCATTCCGGGCATCCGCGTGGTCAAGGCCTTCGCCCAGGAAAAGCGCGAAGTGGCGCGTTTCCGCGAGGCCAACAACCGCAACCTGGAAGTGAACGACCGGGTCAACACCACCTGGTCGCTGTTCTCGCCCACGGTCACGATGCTGACCGAGGTCGGGCTGCTGGTGGTGTGGATCTTCGGCATCTGGCAGGTCTCGCAGAAGCAGATCACGGTGGGCGTGCTGGCGGCGTTCCTGGCGTACATCGGGCGCTTCTACACGCGCCTGGACTCGATGAGCCGGATCGTCTCGGTGACGCAGAAGGCCGCCGCAGGCGCCAAGCGCATCTTCGACATCCTGGACCACGTGTCGAGCGTGCCGGAGCCGCAGAATCCGGCCAAGCTGCCGCAGATCAACGGCCGCATCGAATTGCGCGACGTCGGTTTCCGCTACGGCAACCGCCAGGTCATCCGCGGCCTGGACCTGAGCATCGCCCCCGGCGAGATGATCGGCCTGGTGGGCCACAGCGGCTCGGGCAAGAGCACCCTGATCAACCTGATCTGCCGCTTCTACGACGTGTCGGAAGGCGCGATCCTGGTGGACGGCGCCGACATCCGCTCGGTGCGGGTGGCCGACTACCGCCGCAACATCGGGCTGGTGCTGCAGGAACCCTTCCTGTTCTTCGGCACCATCGCCGAGAACATCGCCTACGGCAAGCCGGACGCGACCCGCGACGAGATCGTGGCCGCGGCCCGCGCCGCCCACGCGCATGAGTTCATCCTGCGCCTGCCGCATGGCTACGACTCGCTGGTCGGCGAGCGCGGCCAGGCGCTGTCCGGCGGCGAACGCCAGCGCATCTCGATCGCGCGCGCGCTGCTGATCGATCCGCGCATCCTGATCCTGGACGAAGCGACCTCGTCGGTGGACACCACCACCGAGAAGGAAATCCAGAAGGCGCTCGACAACCTGGTGCGCGGTCGCACCACCATCGCCATCGCCCACCGCCTGAGCACCTTGCGCAAGGCCGACCGGCTGGTGGTGCTGGACCGTGGCCAGATCGTGGAGCAGGGGCCGCACGAGGAACTGATGGCGCGTGAAGGCGCCTACTACCGCCTGTACCAGGCGCAGGCGCGCCAGAACGAAGCGGACGCGCAGGCCTCCGGCAGCGAAGACATGGCCGCCGTGGCCTGAGCGAGATAACCGTCATGACGCTTCCCGTTTTTCAGCTGCGACGCAATGCGTTCGGGCGTTTGGTGTTCCAGGGTGCCGACGGCGTCGCGCACGAAGGCGTGATCCCGGTGCGGGCCTTTCCGATCAGCGAGGCTGATCGCGGGCTGTCGCTGGTGACCGGCGACGGCCGCGAACTGCTGTGGATCGAACGGCTGGCCGACGTGCCCGCCGCCGAGCGCGCCCTGATCGAAGAGGAACTGGCCGGCCGGGAATTCATGCCCGAGATCCGCAAGCTGGCCAGCGTGTCCACCTTCGCCACGCCCAGCGTCTGGCAGGTCGAGACCGATCGCGGCGCCACCCGCTTCACGCTGCGCGGCGAAGAGGACATCCGCCGCCTCAGCCCGCAGACGCTGTTGATCGCCGACAGCCACGGCATCTTCTACCTGGTGCGCGACATCCTGTCGCTCGACAAGCACAGCCGCAAGCTGCTGGACCGCTTCCTGTGAGCGGTCAGTCCGGGGCCGCGCGCTTGAACGGCGTGTGGGCCTCGAGTTCGCCCAGGTAGTCATCCACCGCGGCGGTCTCCTCATCGAGAAAATGCTGGATCGCGGCCGCGAAGCGCGGGTCGGCGACCCAGTGCGCCGACCACGTGGGCGTGGGCAGCAGTCCGCGCGCCATCTTGTGTTCCCCCTGCGCGCCGCCCTCGAAGCGCGCCATGCCATTGGCGATGCAGTAGGCGATGGCCTGCAGGTAGCAGGTCTCGAAATGCAGCCCCGGCACGTATTCCGTCGCGCCCCAGTACCGTCCGTACAGCGTATCGCCGCCCGCCAGATTCAGGGCCGCCGCCACCGGTTGGCCGTCGCGTTCGGCCAGGATCAGCACGAAAGCGTCGGGCTGCTCGCGGTAGGCGCGCAGGAAGAACTCGCGGCTCAGGTAGGGCGGATTGCCGTGGTTGAAATAGGTGTGGCAATAGCACTGATAGAAGAAGTCGAGGTCGGCGGCGTCGATCTGCGCGCCGCGCAGCCAGCGGAACGCCAGCCCGGCCTGCGCCACCTTCTTGCGGTCCTGGCGGATCTTCTTGCGCTTGTCGTGGCTCATCGTCGCCAGGAAGGCGTCGAAGTCGGCATAGCCCGGGTTGGTCCAGTGGAACTGCACGCTTTCGCGCACCATGAAGCCGGCCTCGCGCAAGGCGCGCAGGTCGGCGGCGGCGGGAAACAGCAGATGCAGCGACGACACCTGGATCTCTTCGGCGAAGGCGACCAGCCCGCGCACCAGCGTGTCGCGGTCTTCGTCGCTGGCGGCCAGCAGGCGCGGGCCCGACACCGGGGTGAACGGCACGGCCGCCAGCAGCTTGGGGTAGTAGCGCAGGCCGTGGCGCTCGAAGGCGTCGGCCCACGCGTAGTCGAACACGTACTCGCCGCGTGAATGCGATTTCAGGTAGAGCGGCACCGCGCCCGCCAGCGCATCGCCGCGCCACAGCATCAGGTAATGCGGCGACCAGCCGGTGCGCGGCGCGGCACAGCCGGTGTCGTGCAGCGCATGCAGGAACGCATGCCGCAGGAACGGCTGGTCTCCGGCCAACGCATCCCATTGGCGGGCGTCGATGCGCGACAGGTCGGTCTCGATGGTCAGGCGAAGCGGCGAATCCATGGACGAATGATAAAGTCTTCGCTGGCGCATGGCGCGCCGCGCGGCATGGCCGCGCATGGTTATTGTCTTGCGGGCGGCGTTGTTGCGCCCCGCACCGGAAATCCTCATGGACAGCAATTCGACCCTTCCCGCGGATAGCAGTGAGCCGCACGAACCCGGCTCGTCCTGTCTGCGCGCCCAGGCCCTGCTGGCGCTGGCTGCCACCGATTGGGCCGACAAGCTGGCGCGGGTGCGCGCCATCGGCGACGACGCCCCGCTGGAGGGCGCGCGGCATTACGCGACGCCGGAGGGGTTGCCGGGGCGGCCCGCCGCGCCGGTGCTGGTGGCGCCGTCCGAGGTGCCGCAGCGTTCCATGGCGACGCTGGAGGGCCGCGCGGCGCTGCTGCACGCGCTGGCGCACATCGAATTCAACGCGGTGAACCTGGCGCTGGACATCCTCTGGCGCTTCGCCGGCATGCCGGATGCGTTCTACCGCGACTGGCTGCGCGTGGCGCGCGAAGAGGCCGCGCATTTCGATCTGCTCAATCGGCGGCTTGCCGACCTGGGTCATGCCTATGGCGATTTCCCCGGTCACAACGGCCTGTGGGACATGGCCGAACGCACTTGCGACGACCTGCTGGCGCGCCTGGCGCTGGTGCCGCGCACGCTGGAAGCGCGCGGCCTGGATGCGTCGCCGCTGATCCGCAACAAGCTGGCCGGCGCGGGTGACGCGCAGAGCGCGGCCATCGTCGACATCATCCTGCGCGACGAGATCGGCCACGTGGCCATCGGCAACTATTGGTACAAGCGGCTGTGCGCCGAGCAGGGCAGGGAGCCAGTCGCCTGCTATGCCGAGCTGGCCGGCCGCTACAACGCGCCGCGGCTGCGCGGCCCCTTCAACCTGGAAGCGCGCCGCGCGGCGGGTTTCGACGAGGCCGAACTGGCCGCCTTGCTCGACCCACGCGGCGCGGCCAACCCCTCCGCAGGAGCCCTTTCCCAATGACCCTTCGTCTTGCCGTTCCCCTGGCCGCCCTGCTGGCGCTGTCCGCGCCCGCCGCCCAGGCTGCCGACGCCTTCGCCGCCTGCCTGGCCGGACTGCGCGCCCCCGCCGCCAAGGCCGGCGTGTCGGGCGCCACCTTCGACAGGCATACCGCGAGCCTGTCGCCGGACATGGCGGTGATCGGATTGCTGGACGCGCAGCCGGAATTCAAGACGCCGATCTGGGACTACATGGCGGCGCTGGTCGACGACGAGCGCGTCGCCGACGGCAAGGCCGGCATCGAGCGCTGGCGCGCCGAACTCGACCGCGCCGCCGCGCGCTATGGCGTGGACCCGGCCACCATCGCGGCCGTGTGGGGCGTGGAGAGCAATTACGGCCGCACCCTGGGCGGCCGGCCGCTGCTGACCTCGCTGTCGACGCTGTCGTGCTTCGGCCGGCGCCAGGCGTACTTCCGTGGCGAGTTCTTCGCCGCGCTCAAGATCGTGCAGGACGAGCGTATCGACCCGGACAAACTCAAGGGCTCGTGGGCCGGCGCGTTCGGCCAGACCCAGTTCATGCCGTCGACCTACCTGCGGCTGGCGGTCGACTTCGACGGCGATGGCCGCCGCGACCTCATCGACAGCGTGCCCGACGCGCTCGCGTCCACCGCCAACTTCCTCAAGCGCGCCGGCTGGAACGACAACCTGGATTGGGGCTACGAGGTGATCCTCCCCGCCGGCGCGAGTACCGCCGGCGCCGGCCGCAAGAACAAGCGTCCGCTGTCGTTCTGGCGCGGCCAAGGCCTGACCCGCGCCGACGGCAAGCCGCTGCCCGCGGGCGACACGCCTGTCGGCCTGCTGCTGCCGGCCGGTCCCAAGGGCCCGGCATTCCTGGTGACCCGCAATTTCGATGCGCTGTATTCCTACAACGCCGCCGAAAGCTATGCGCTGGCGATTGCGCACCTGTCCGACCGCCTGCGCGGCGGCGGGCCGCTGGCGCAGGCCTGGCCGACCGACGACCCGGGCCTGTCGCGCGCCGAGCGGCGCGAATTGCAACGGCTGCTGATTGCCCGCGGCTATGAGCTGGGCGAACCCGATGGCATGATCGGCGAGCGCACCCGCGAAGCCCTGCGCGCGGCGCAGCGTGAACTCGGCCTGCCCGCCGATGGCCGCGCCGGCCAGAAGGCGCTGAAAGCCCTCAAGGCCTCCCAGGCTCCCCAGGCCTCGCCAGCCCTGCATGGCGCGGGCTGAGGGCCGGAAAGACAAGCTTTGCAAAGATCGCCGGTTGCCGACCTTTGGATGACCACATCGGCGCCGCCACGGGCCTATACTGGATTTCCGATTTTCCTGGAGTACGGCGATGAGTCTATTGGATACCTTGGCCTCGATGGCCGGCGGCGGCCAGCAAGGAGGCTCCGCCTCGCTGCTGCCCGCCCTGATTGAACAACTGAGCAAATACCCCGGCGGCCTGTCGGGCCTGATCGCCAGCTTCCAGCAGGGCGGCCTGGGCGAGATCGTCGCGTCGTGGATCGGCAAGGGCCAGAACCTGCCGGTCAGCGCCGACCAGCTCGGCCAGGTGCTGGATCCGGGCGTGGTCAACGAGCTGGCCGCCAAGACCGGCCAGGACACCGGTTCGGTGCTGGGCTCGCTGTCTTCGCTGCTGCCGCAGCTGATCGACAAGGCCACCCCCGAAGGCGCGGTGCAACCCGGCCAGTCGCTCAATCCCACCGATCTGCTGGCCTCGCTGTCGGGCCTGTTCGGCAACCGTGGCTGAATTCCGGCGGGGGCTCTCCCTGACGCCCCCGCGGCTTCAATCCCTCGCGCGCCGCCGCGGCTCTCTCTCCATTTGACCTTGTAGTCACTTCAGGCTTTCTCATACGCCCATGGCACCTGACGCCACGGTGCCGCGCCACATCACCCGGAGCGTCGCGCCATGGATTCGCCGAAGAGACTGCTGGAAAGCCACCCCATCCGCGCCCGCGTCGCGGTCGATTCGCAGGAGCGGGCATGAGCGGCGGCCATGAACACGCCGACGTGCGGGCGCTGCCCGAATCCCGCCTGTGGCTTGCGTTCGGGCTGACCAGCACTTTCATGGTGGTGGAGATCGTCGGCGGCCTGTGGACCGGCAGCCTGGCGTTGATCTCCGACGCCATGCACATGATGACCGACGCGATCGCGCTGCTGCTGGCGCTGATCGCGATCCGCGCGGGCCGCAAGGCCGCCGACCTGATGCGCACTTACGGCTACGCGCGCTTCGAGATCCTGGCGGCCGCGGTCAACGCGCTGGTGCTGCTGGGCGTGGCGTTCTACATCCTGTACGAAGCCTGGCGCCGTCTCGAGGCGCCGCCGGATATCCAGTCCGCCGGCATGCTGGCCGTGGCCATCGTCGGGCTGGTGATCAACCTGGTGTCGATGCGGCTGCTGGCCGGTTCCAAGGACGACAGCCTGAACGTGAAAGGCGCCTATCTCGAAGTCTGGGCCGACATGCTGGGCTCGGTCGCCGTCATCGCGGGGGCCGTGGTCATCTGGCTGACGGGCTGGCGCTGGGTCGATTCGGCATTGGCCGTGGCCATCGGTTTCATGGTGTTCCCGCGTACCTGGGTGCTGCTGCGCGAATGCATCAACCTGCTGCTCGAAGGCGTGCCGCCCGGCATGAGCCTGAGCGCGGTGCGTGACACCATCGCCGGCACCGAGGGTGTCGCCAGCGTGCATGACATCCACCTGTGGGCGATCACGCAGAAGCAGCCGCTCCTGACCGGCCACGTGGTGCTGGCCGCGGGCGCCGACGGCGAGGCCGTCCGGCTGGAAATCGAACGACGCCTGCAGGAAGGCTTCGACCTGCATCATACGACGCTGCAGGTGGAGCGGTCGGATCGTTCCGAGCAGGAACATATTCACTGAAGACGGTGCGGCGATAGCGGCCAAGCCAAAAAAAATGGCCGACCCGTAAAGGTCGGCCATTTGGCGCTATAGCGGAAATTTGGTGGAGCCGGGGGGAATTGAACCCCCGTCCGCAAGCCCTCCGCAACCAGTTCTACATGCGTAGTCGATCTATTTGGTTTTAACCCTGGACTTAGCCAACCGACAGGCCGGACCAGAGCGATTCACGTAATTTAAATCCGAGCCGTGTGACCCCAGCGCGAACCGATTCCTTGTGAATGTCGCTGCTGCGGTTCGAGGGTTGCCCCCCTAGGAAGTTGCCTTCCTCCGCCTGACCCAAGGACAGATCAGTGCAGCGGCTCACCGCTTAAGCGGCGAGAGCGAAACGCTCGTCGTTGGCGTTTGTAGTGTTCCAGTGGTTTAACGAGCGTACTGGTGCTCGGCATGCCCTGAGTTGTTTCGCGACCCACGTCGAATCCGGATCGGCCCCAAGAACTTCCTATTGTACTGGTAAACGCGATAGTCCGCTGCGTTTCCGCGCCCGCCCGGCCGGGCGGGGCGCGGATGCCGCAATGCGGGCTAGGCGTTGGCGCAGGCCGCCTTGCCGGCGGGGCGTGCGCGCGAGGCCGCCATCAGCACGAACGCCAGCGCCACCGAGATCGCCACGATGACCGCCGCCGCCCAGCCCAGCGAGGCCAGGCCGTACTGGTCGATGACATGGCCGCCGACCACGGCGCCCAGGCCGATGCCGATGTTGGCGCCCGAGATGTTGAGCGACGCGGCGAAGGCGGGCGCCTCGGGCGCCGATTTCATCAGGCGCACGTGGCAGACGATGAACAGCGCCGCCTGGGCGACGCCCCAGATCGTCAGCGCCACGGCCAGCAGGCCGTGCGACTGCATCACCGGCGCGACGAACGCCAGGCCGACCGCCATCAGCGACGAGAACAGCGCGGTGGCGCCCAGCGGGCTGCGGTCGACCATGCGGCCGCCCAGGGTGTTGCCGATCAGGCCAACGGCGCCGAACGCCATCATGGTCCAGCCGACGATCTGGCCGTTGAAGCCGGCCAGGCGTTCCAGCATGTCCGCCAGGTAGGTGTAGGCGGTGAACATGCCGGTGAACACCAGCAGCGACAGCAGCACGTGGCCCACCACGATGGGGTTGCGCAGGATGCGCAGCTGCGTCACCAGTTTGACGCTCTCGGCGCGGATGCGGGTGCTGGGGAAGGCCAGCAGCAGCAACAGGGCCTTGGCGAACGCCACCACCGACAGCACGCCGAAGGCCGCGCGCCAGCCGAAGGCATCCGAGATCAGTACGCCGATCGGGATGCCGAACACCGTGGCGGCGACGATGCCGAACGCCACCATCGAGATGGCGCGGCCGGCGCGGGCCGGTCCGACCAGTTCCACCGCGGTGGCGCTGGCCAGCGACCAGAACACCGGCAACGCCAGCGCGGGCACGAAACGGGCGACCGCCATGACCCAGATGTTGGGCGCCACCGCCGCCAGGGCGTTGGACAGGCCAAACAGCACCAGCACGCTGATGAACAGGCGCTTGCGCTCGATGTTGGCCATCAACGCGGTCAGCAGCGGGCCGGTCGCGGCCACGGTGAAGGCGAACAGCGACACCAGCAGGCCGGCCTGGGAAACCGTGACGTCGAGGTCGCGGGCCAGGCTGGGCAACAGGCCGACGATCAGGAATTCGGTGGTCAGAATGGTGAAACCAGCGGCCGAAAGTAGCAGGATGGGCAAAAGCATAGGCAATTCCAGGTGCGCGCGAAGCCGGGAGGCAACGCGCGGTGGGCGGATGAGTGGTCTAAAAGGTCAAGGTTGCGCGCCGGGGAGACGTCGGCGCGCGGGCGCATGAGGGCGGTAAACCATCGATGCGTAACGAGAGTTGCCGTGCGGGCGGCGCCGCGCGGCATCCGGCCTGAGCCGGGAAAGGCAATCGGGAGGCGCCCGGATTGCCTTGCATGAAACGTACTTTAATTCACCGGCGCCCAGGGATAAACCCCTTGGCGTCGGATAAATTGTTCGGTCAGGTCAACTAATGCGATCGAGCCTTTGTCATCCTGGGCCAAGTACCACCGCGAAGAGCCGCCGCGAAGGGCGGCCATGCGGGCGCGGGAGATCCGCGCGGATGACGGGGCATCAACGTAGATCGCGCGGCAGCAGGGGTTCGATCGCCGTCCACAGCTCGGCCGGCGTGTTGGCGCAGGTCTCGGCTTCCCAGGTGCTGATGTTGTCTTCTTCGCCGACGTAGCCGTAGGCGGCAGCGACCGCGGGCATGCCGGCCGCGTGCGCGGCCTGGATGTCGCGCAGGTCGTCGCCGACGTAGACGCAGCGGTCGGTGGCGAAGCCAGCCTCGCGCGCGGCATGCTGCAGGGGCAGGGGGTGCGGCTTGGCGTGGGCGGTGGTGTCGCCGCAGACCAGCACGGCGCTGTCGCGGGTCAGGTTCAGGTGCTCGACGATCGGCAGCGTCAGGTAGGTGACCTTGTTGGTCACGATGCCCCACGACAGGCCGCGCTGGCGGATGTCGGCCAGCAGCGCCTCGATGCCGGGGAACAATTTGCTGTGGACGGTGGAGCTGGCGGCGTAGTCTTCCAGGAACTGCAGGCGGGTCGGCTCGTACTCGTCGTCGCCCGGCTTCAGGCCCAACGCCACGCGCAGCAGGCCGCGCGCGCCCTGCGAGGCGACCGGGCGCAGCGTTTCGTAGGGCAGGGGTTCCAGCCCGCGACGGGTGCGCTGCTGGTTGGCGGCGGCGGCCAGGTCGGGGGCGGTGTCGGCCAGCGTGCCGTCGAAATCAAACAGGATCAGGGCGCTCATTTGCGGGTAGCCATCAGGTAGTTGACCGAGGTGTCGGACGTCAGCGAATAGATCTGGGTGATCGGGTTGTATTCCATGCCGCGCATGCCGACCGGTTCCAGGCCGGCGCCGCGGGCGGACGACGCCAGCTCGCTCGGCTTGATGAACATGTCGTAGGTGTGGGTGCCGCGCGGCAGCAGGCGCAGCACGTATTCGGCGCCGATGATGGCGAACAGGAACGCCTTGGGATTGCGGTTCAGGGTCGAGAAGAACACCCAGCCGCCCGGCTTGGTCAGCGCCGCGCAGGCGCGCACGATGGAAGCGGGATCCGGCACGTGTTCCAGCATTTCCATGCAGGTCACCACGTCGTACTGGCCGGGTTGCTCGGCCGCCAGCGCTTCCACCGGCACCTTGCGGTATTCGACCTTCACGCCCGATTCCAGCCCGTGCAGCTTGGCGATCTTGAGCGACTTGTCGGCCAGGTCGATGCCGGTGACTTCCGCGCCGGCGCGGGCCATGGCTTCCGACAGGATGCCGCCGCCGCAGCCGACGTCCAGCACCTTCTTGCCGGCCAGGCTGCCCACGCTTTCCTGGATCCATTCCAGGCGCAGGGGGTTGATGGCGTGCAGGGGCTTGAATTCGCTTTCGGGGTCCCACCAGCGGCTGGCCAGCGCGCCGAACTTGTCCAGTTCGGCCTGGTCGGCGTTGACGGTGGCTTGGGCGGAATCTCGGGTTTGGGTGCTCATGGGCGGTCCAGCATAAGACGGCTCTATATATAGAGGGTCGGCGGCGCCCGCGGGCGCCGGAGCGTTTGCACCGGATTGGTGCAAGCCGGGCGAAAAAAAGGGCCTCGCTATGCGAGGCCCTTTATTGTAGCTAGTCCGGCAATTACTTGCGGCTACCCACGATTTCGATTTCAACGCGACGGTTCTGGGCGCGGCCTTCCTTCGTCTTGTTGGAAGCGATCGGGTTCTTCTTACCCTTGCCTTCCGTGTAGATACGGTTCGGATCGATGCCCTTGCTGACCAGGTAGGCCTTGACCGAAGCGGCACGGCGCTCGGACAGCTTCTGGTTGTAGGCGTCCGTACCGATCGAGTCGGTGTGGCCGACGGCGATGATGGTTTCCAGGTCGATACCGCGAGCTTGCTGGGCGACTTGGTCCAGCAGCTGACGACCTTCGGGCTTCAGGGTCGACTTGTCGAAGTCGAAGAACGTGTCAGCGTTGAACACGACCTTGGCCGCCATCGGGGCCGGCTTCGCCTTCTGTTGAGCGACCGGAACGCCGTCGCAACCGGGGATGCCGGTGGCCGGGGTCCAGAACGCATCGCGCCAGCACAGTTCGTTCGTACCGTTCTTCCAAACGTTACCGAACGGATTGCGCCAGTTGTCCACCGTCTGGGGATAGGTCTGGGCCGAGGCTACACCCGAGGCCGTGACGGCGGCGAAGGCGAGCGCCAGAGCGAATTTGGAGGGTTTGTTCATGTTTCTCCTCGTTGAGCTTGAAGCTGGATAAGTGACTCGCAGCGAACCCCCGCCGCATATCAGGAAAACGGGGCCAGTATAGCAACGCCAAGAGCTGGTTCAAAGGAATAGCTACTGGGTTTCCTGCGTGCTGGAAACAATCTTAAGGCATTTGGGGGGCTTTGGCTTCCCTGGAGAGGCGCATTGGTGCTGGATATGACGTTTTCCGCGCTCCATCCGTTGGCCATGTTGGTTTTTGGCAACAGGCTCCCCGGACGATGGCGGACGCGCCGGTGCCGCTTGCCGCCGACATCCGCTTGAAGGCCCGCGCCAATGGCGGGGCGGGGCCCTTGGGGCCGTGATCCCAATCGAATGATAGAATTTCCTGTTTACCCGGCCCGGGTTCCTCCTTACACGATTCTGTCGTTATATATATGGATTCCTTTGCCAAGGAGACGCTTCCGGTATCGCTGGAAGAAGAGATGCGCCGCAGTTACCTCGATTACGCGATGAGCGTGATCGTCGGGCGGGCGCTACCGGATGTGCGGGACGGGCTCAAGCCCGTCCACCGGCGCGTGCTCTACGCGATGCACGAGCTCAACAACGACTGGAACCGCGCCTATAAGAAGTCCGCGCGTATCGTCGGGGACGTCATCGGTAAGTACCACCCCCACGGCGACCAGTCCGTCTACGACACCATCGTCCGCATGGCGCAGGATTTCTCCATGCGCTACATGCTGGTCGACGGCCAGGGCAACTTCGGCTCGATCGACGGCGACAACGCCGCGGCGATGCGTTACACCGAAATCCGCCTGGCCAAGATCGCCCACGAGCTGCTCGCGGACATCGATCAGGAAACGGTCGACTTCGGCCCCAACTACGACGGCAGCGAGCAAGAACCGCTGCTGCTGCCCTCGCGCCTGCCGAACCTGCTGGTCAACGGCAGCTCGGGCATCGCGGTCGGCATGGCCACCAACATTCCGCCCCACAACCTCCAGGAAGTGGTCGACGGCTGCCTGTACTGCCTGCGCAATCCCGCGTGCACGGTCGATGAACTCATGGAGATCATCCCGGCGCCGGACTTCCCCACGGGCGGCATCATCTACGGCATGTCCGGCGTGCGCGAAGGCTATCGCACCGGTCGCGGCCGCGTCATCATGCGCGCCAAGACCCACTTCGAGGACATGGAAAAGGGCAACCGCCAGGCCATCGTGGTCGACGCGATCCCCTACCAGGTCAACAAGAAGACGCTGCAGGAACGCATCGCCGAGCTGGTCAACGACAAGAAGATCGAAGGCATCTCCGACATCCGCGACGAGTCCGACAAGGACGGCATGCGCCTGGTGATCGAGCTCAAGCGCGGCGAAGTGCCCGAGGTGGTGCTGAACAACCTCTACAAGAACACGCAGCTGCAGGACACCTTCGGGATGAACCTGGTGGCGCTGGTCGATGGCCAGCCCCGCCTGCTCAACCTGAAGCAGATGATCGACTACTTCCTGCAGCATCGCCGCGAAGTGGTGACGCGCCGCACGGTGTTCCAGCTGCGCAAGGCCCGCGAACGCGGCCACGTGCTGGAAGGCCTGGCCGTGGCGCTGGCCAACATCGACGACTTCATCGCCATCATCAAGGCCGCGCCGACGCCTCCCGTCGCGCGCCAGGAACTGATGGCCAAGTCGTGGGATTCCTCGCTGGTGCGCGAGATGCTGTCGCGCGCCGACGGCGACACGCCGGGAGGCCGCGCGGCCTTCCGTCCGGACGACCTGGGCGCCGAATTCGGCCTGCAGGGCGACGGCCTGTACCGCCTGAGCGATACCCAGGCCCAGGAAATCCTGAACATGCGCCTGCAGCGCCTGACCGGCCTGGAGCAGGACAAGATCGTCGGCGAATACAAGGACGTCATGTCCGCGATCGCCGACCTGCTGGACATCCTGGCCCGTCCCGAGCGCATCACGACCATCATCGGCGAAGAGCTGCAGGCCATCAAGGCCGAGTTCTCGACCGGCGCCAAGGACACGCGCCGCTCGGATATCGAGCTGAACGCGACCGAACTCGACACCGAAGACCTGATCACGCCCACCGACATGGTCGTGACCCTGTCGCACGGCGGCTACATCAAGAGCCAGCCGCTGTCCGAGTACCGTTCGCAGAAGCGCGGCGGCCGCGGCAAGCAGGCCACGGCAATGAAGGAAAACGACTGGATCGACCAGCTGTTCATCGCCAACACCCATGACTTCCTGCTGTGCTTCTCGAACCGCGGCCGGGTCTACTGGCTCAAGGTCTGGGAAGTGCCGCAAGGCACGCGCAACTCGCGCGGCAAGCCGATCGTCAACATGTTCCCGCTGGCCGAAGGCGAGAAGATCACGGTGGTGCTGCCGGTCAAGGAATTCAGCGAAGACCACTACGTCTTCATGGCGACCTCGCGCGGCACGGTCAAGAAGACCCCGCTGTCCGACTTCTCCAACCCGCGCAAGGCCGGCATCATCGCGGTCGACCTGGACGACGGCGACTACCTGATCGGCGCCGACCTCACCGACGGCAAGCACGACGTCATGCTGTTCTCGGACGCCGGCAAGGCCGTGCGCTTCGACGAGAACGACGTGCGTCCGATGGGCCGCAACGCCCGCGGCGTGCGCGGCATGATGCTCGAGGACACCCAGACCGTGATCGCGCTGCTGGTGGCCGGGGACGAAACGCAGAGCGTGCTGACCGCCACCGAAAACGGCTACGGCAAGCGTACCCCGATCACCGAGTACACGCGCCACGGCCGAGGCACCAAGGGCATGATCGCCATCCAGACCAGCTCGCGCAACGGCAAGGTGGTTGGCGCCGTGCTGGTGATGCCTTCGGATGAAATCATGCTGATCACCACCGGCGGCGTGCTGGTGCGTACCCGCGTCGCGGAAATCCGCGAAATGGGCCGCGCCACGCAAGGCGTCACCCTCATCAACGTCGACGACGGCAGCTCGCTGTCCGGCGTGCGCCGCGTTGTCGAAAGCGATGCCGACGATGACAGCGAAGACCTGGACGACGATGGCCAGGAAGAGGGCAACGGCGACGCCGGTGCAACGGATTCGACGGAACCTACGGAGCAATAATGGCCCGCCCCTGGAACTTCTCGGCTGGCCCCTCGGCCCTGCCCGAGGTGGTGCTGCAGCAAGCCGCTGCGGAAATGCTGGACTGGCACGGCAGTGGCATGTCCGTGATGGAAATGAGCCATCGCGGCAAGCACTTCGTGCAGATCTGCGACGAAGCGGAAAGCGACCTGCGCGATCTGCTCGGCCTGTCTCCGGACTACGCGGTGATGTTCATGCAAGGCGGAGGTTCCGGGGAGAACGCCATCGTTCCCATGAATCTCATGGGACGGCGCGGCACGCCGGCGGCCGACTTCGTCGTGACCGGCCACTGGTCTTCGCGTTCCTACAAGGAAGCCGGCCGCTACGGTGACGCGCAGGTCGCGGCCACCAGCGGCCAGGCGACGCAACTGGACGGCCGCGAACAGGCGCCGTTCACCTGGGTGCCGCCGGTCGACACCTGGAAGGTGCGCAAGGAATCGGCCTACCTGCACCTGTGCAGCAACGAGACCATCGGCGGCGTCGAATTCATGGACTGGCCCGACACGGCCGCGCTCGGCGCGCCCGACGTGCCGCTGGTGATCGACGCCTCGTCGCATTTCCTGTCGCGTCCGATGGACGTGAGCCGCTGCGGCATGATGTACGCTGGCGCCCAGAAGAACGCCGGCCCGGCCGGCGTGACCATGGCCATCACCCGCCGTGACCTGATCGGCCACGCGCTGCCGATCTGCCCGTCGGCGTTCGACTACGCCAACGTGGCCGCCGAGCATTCGCGCTACAACACGCCGCCGACCTTCGCGATCTACATCGCCGGCCTGGTGTTCAAGTGGGTCAAGGCCAATGGCGGCGTGGCCGGCATGGAAGCGGCCAACAAGGCCAAGGCCGACCTGCTGTACGGCTACCTCGACAGCACCAGTTTCTACCGCAATCCGATCCACGCGCCCGTGCGTTCGCGCATGAACGTGCCGTTCGTGCTGCGCGACGAGTCGCTCAACGACGCCTTCCTGCAAGGCGCCGATGCCGCCGGCCTGACGCAGCTCAAGGGCCACAAGAGCGTGGGCGGCATGCGCGCCTCGATCTACAACGCCGTGCCGCTGGCCGGCGTGTCCGCGCTGGTCGAGTACCTGAAGGAATTCGAGCGCCGCTATGGATGACGATCTGCAGCGCAAGCTGCGCCCCTTGCGCGACCGCATCGACGCGCTCGACGCCCAAATCCTCGATCTGCTGTCGCAGCGCGCCCGCGCCGCGCAGGAAGTGGGCGAGGCCAAGCACGCGGCCCACGCCGACGGCCCGGTGCTGCGCCCCGAGCGCGAAGCCGAGGTCATCCGCCGCCTGCAGCAGCTCAATCCCGGTCCGTTTCCGGCGGCCGGCGTGGCCTCGGTCTGGACCGAGATCATCTCGGCCTGCCGTGGCCTGGAGCGCGGCATGACCGTCGCCTACCTGGGCCCGCAGGGTTCGTTTTCCGAGCAGGCCGCGCTGGAGCATTTCGGCCACGCGGTGCAGAAGCTGCCGTGCGTGTCGTTCGACGAAGTATTCCGCGCCGTCGAGGCGGGGCAGGCCGACGTCGGCATGGTGCCGGTCGAGAACTCCACCGAAGGCGCGGTCAACCGCAGCCTCGACCTGTTGCTGAACACGCCGCTGCGCATCCTGGGCGAGCGTTCGCTGGTGATCCGCCATTGCCTGATGTCGCAGTCCGGCAAGATGGACGGCATCAAGACGATTTCCGCGCATCCGCAGGCGCTGGCCCAGTGCCAGGGCTGGCTGACGCGCAACTACCCCGACCTGGAGCGCGTGGCCGCGGCCAGCAACTCCGAGGCCGCGCGCCTGGCCGCGTCCGATCCGGCCATCGCCGCGATCGCCGGCGAAGTGGCCGCGCCGGCCTGGAACCTGCAGGTCGTCAGCGCCGGCATCCAGGACGATCCGCACAACCGCACGCGTTTCCTGGCCATCGGCAACATCGAGCCGCTGGTCAGCGGCAAGGACAAGACCAGCCTGATCCTGGCGGTGCCGAACCGCGCCGGCGCGGTCTATGAAATGCTGGCGCCGCTGGCGGCCAATGGCGTGTCGATGACGCGCTTCGAGTCGCGGCCGGCCCGCACCGGCGAGTGGGAATACTATTTCTACGTCGATGTCCTCGGGCATCGCAACGATCCAAATGTCGCGCTCGCCCTGGATACCCTGCGGGCGCAGGTTGCCTACCTGAAAGTGCTGGGTTCCTACCCGGCGCCGTGAGTCCTCCATGACCAACACCTCCAAGCCTCTCGCCGCTCCCGCGCACGTCAGCGCCATCGCCCCTTACCAGGCGGGCAAGCCCATCGAGGAACTGGCCCGCGAATTCGGGCTGGATCCGGCCGGGATCGTCAAGCTGGCCTCCAACGAGAACCCGCTGGGCATGCCGCAGTCGGCGCGCGCCGCCATGCTGGCCGCGGCCGAATCGCTGGCGCGCTACCCGGACCCCAACGGCTTCGACCTGAAGGCCGCGCTGGCCGCGCGCTACGAAGTGCCGATGAACTGGATCACGCTGGGCAACGGCTCCAACGACATCCTGGAAATCGCCGCGCTGGCGCTGCTGGAGCCGGGCGCGTCGGCGGTCTATGCGCAGCACTCGTTCGCGGTCTACCGCCTGGCCACGCAGGCCCGCGGCGCGCGCCACATCGTGGTGCCGGCCAAGGACTACGGCCATGACCTGGACGCCATGTTCGACGCCATCGCCGACGACACGCGCCTCTTGTTCATCGCCAACCCCAACAACCCCACCGGCACCTTCGTGCCGGGCGACCAGGTGGCCGCGTTCCTGGAGCGCGTCCATGCCGCCCACGGCGACCGTGTCACGGTGGTGCTGGACGAGGCCTACAACGAATACCTCGAACCGCAATTCCGCTTCGACAGCACCGCGCTGGTGCGCCGCTATCCCAATCTGATCGTCTCGCGCACCTTCTCCAAGGCCTATGGCCTGGCGGGCCTGCGCGTGGGTTTCGCGGTGGCGCAGCCGGCCCTGACCGACCTGCTCAATCGCGTGCGCCAGCCGTTCAACGTCAACACGCTGGCGCAGGCCGCCGCCGTGGCCGCGCTGGGCGATGCTGCCTACCTGGAGCAGGCCTACACCTCCAACAAGGCCGGCAAGGCGCAGCTGTGCGAAGCCTTCGGCCGCCTCAAGCTGCGCTACGTGCCGAGCTACGGCAACTTCGTGCTGGTGCACGTGGGCGACGCCCCGCGCATCAACCTGGCGCTGCTCAAGCGCGGCGTGATCGTGCGCCCGGTGGCCGGCGACGGCCTGCCCGAGTGGCTGCGCGTGTCCATCGGCCTGCCACAGGAAAACGCCCGCTTCATCGACGCGCTGACCGCCATCCTGTCCGAATGAACGGCGCTTCTTCCAAGCCGAATCAGGGGGCCGCTGGCCCCCTGATTCCTGTGCTGGCCGTCGTTGGCGTGGGCCTGATCGGCGGTTCCTTCGCCGCAGCCCTGCGCCGGGCGGGGCAGGTGGGGCGAGTGCTGGGCGTGGGCCGCAATGCCGCCTCGCTGGCGCGCGCGGTGGAACTGGGCCTGATCGACGAAGCCGTCAGCGCCGAAGACGCCGCGGCCCGCGCCGACCTGGTGTTCCTGGCCACGCCGGTGGGCGGGCTGAAGGACATGCTGGCGCGCATGCTGCCGCATCTGCGCGATGCCACGCTGCTGACGGACGGCGGCAGCACCAAGGCCGAGGTGGTCGATGCCGCCCGCCTGGCGCTGGGCGCGCGCATCGGCCAGTTCGTGCCGGGCCATCCCATCGCCGGCGCCGAGCGTACCGGCCCCGAGGCCGCCGAAGCCGGCCTGTACCAGGGCCGTTGCGTCATCCTGACGCCGCTGGCCGAGAACAGCGCCGCCGCCATTGCCGTGGTGCGCGATGCGTGGCGGGCCTGTGGCGCCCAGGTCATCGACATGGACGCCGGCGCGCACGACCGGGTGCTGGCCTCGGTCAGCCACCTGCCGCACCTGCTGTCGTCGGTCTACATGGAGCAGGTCGCCACCGCCGACGACGCCGCCACGCGGCTGGCGCTGGCCGGCAGCGGCTTCCGTGACTTCACCCGCATCGCGGCGGGTTCGCCCGAGATGTGGCGCGATATCTTTCTATCCAACCGCGACGCCATGCTGGCCGAGCTGGCGGCCGTGCGCGCCGTGCTGGATCGGGCCGAGCGCGCGATCGACGGCGGCGACGGCGCGGACCTGCTGGCGCTGCTGGACACGGCGGCGCAGGCGCGCCGCAATTGGCGCAAGGAGTAATCGACATGGGCGCTTTGCCTTTCCTGGATCTGCCGCGCGCGCGGCGCGCGCAGGGCGTCATGGCCTTGCCCGGTTCCAAGAGCATTTCCAACCGCGTGCTGTTGCTGGCGGCCATCGCCGACGGCGAGACCGCCATCACCGGACTGCTGGATTCCGATGACACCCGCGTCATGCTGGCCGCCTTGCGCCAGCTGGGCGTGGCGGTGTCCGAGCTGGCCGAGGGCCGTGTCACCGTGCACGGCGTGAGCCGCTTTCCGGTCGACAGCGCCGACCTGTTCATGGGCAACGCCGGCACCGCCATCCGGCCGCTGACGGCGGCGCTGGCGCTGATGGGCGGCGATTACCGCCTGTCGGGCGTGCCGCGCATGCACGAGCGTCCCATCGGCGACCTGGTCGACGCGCTCAAGGCGCTCGGCGCCCGCATCGACTACCTGGGGCAGCCCGGCTATCCGCCGCTGCATATCGGCCGCGGCGAGATCGCCACGCCGGCCGTGACGCAGGTGCAGGGCTCGGTCTCCAGCCAGTTCCTGACCGCCTTGCTGCTGGCGGCGCCGCTGCAGGCCGCGCAGAGCGGCCAGCCGGTGGTGATCGAGGTGGCGGGCGAGCTGATTTCCAAGCCGTACATCGAGATCACGTTGAACCTGATGGCGCGCTTCGGCGTGACCGTGCAGCGCGACGGCTGGAGCCGTTTCACCATCGCCGGCGGCGCGCGCTATCGCAGCCCGGGGCAGATCGCGGTCGAAGGCGATGCCTCGACCGCCTCGTACTTCCTGGCGCTCGGCGCCATCGGCGGTGGCCCGCTGCGGGTGACCGGCGTGGGCGCCGACAGCATCCAGGGCGACGTCAAGTTCGCCGACACCCTGGCCGCCATGGGCGCGACCGTGACGTATGGCGACGGCTGGATCGAGATCAGCGGCGTGCGCGTGGCCGAGGGCGGACGCCTGAAGGCCTTCGACACTGATTTCAACCTGATCCCCGACGCCGCCATGACGGCCGCCGCGCTGGCGCTGTACGCCGACGGTCCCTGCCATCTGCGCAACATCGGCAGCTGGCGCGTCAAGGAAACCGACCGCATCCACGCCATGCAGACCGAGCTGGAAAAGCTGGGCGCGCAGGTGGAATCGGGGCCGGATTGGCTGCGCGTGACGCCGCCGGCCGACGGCGCCTGGCGCGACGCCCACATCGGCACCTGGGACGACCACCGCATGGCGATGTGCTTTTCGCTGGCCGCGTTCGGCCCGGCGGCGGTGCGGATTCTGGATCCGGGTTGCGTCAGCAAGACGTTCCCGGGTTACTTTGATGTCTACGCCGGCCTGGTGTCGGCGTAGCGACCACGGGCTGCGGCCCATTTCCCTTACATGACTTCGACTGATCCGACCGTGACTTCCGCCGCTCCCGTCATCACCATCGACGGCCCCACCGCCTCGGGCAAGGGCACCGTCGCCCACCGCGTCGCCAAGGCGCTGGGCTGGGCGGTGCTGGACAGCGGCGCGCTGTACCGGCTGACCGCCCTGGCGGCGATCAACCGCGGTGTCGACGCGGCCGACGAGCCCGCCGTGGCGCGCGTGGCCGAGACGCTGGATGTGCGTTTCGACGGCCCCCACGTCTATCTGGAAGGCGCCGATGTCGGCCATGAAATCCGCCGCGAGGCCGTCGGCAATTTCGCGTCGCGGGTGGCCGCGTTCCCCGGCGTGCGCCAGGCGCTGCTCGAGCGCCAGCGCGCGTTCCGCCTGCTTCCCGGCCTGGTGGCCGACGGCCGCGACATGGGCACGGTGGTGTTCCCTGATGCGTCCCTGAAGGTGTTCCTGGTGGCCGATGTGGTCGCGCGAGCCGAGCGGCGGCGTAAGCAGTTGATCGAAAAGGGAATTTCTGCTAATCTAGACGACCTTTTGCGGGATATGCGCGAGCGGGATGCCCGCGACACGCAGCGCGCCACGGCGCCGCTTGCTCCCGCAGCGGATGCACACGTGCTGGATTCGTCGAACCTGACGATTGCGGAAACCGTGCAGGCAATACTGAATCTCTGGCAGGCCAGCCCCGCTAAATAAGCAGCAGGGCAGGCATTCGCTGAATGTATGAATGGCGGATACCCGCCAGTGTTTTTATCGGCCCTGTCTTCGCCAGGCGAAACCCCCACGGGACACCCCGCAAGGGCAAACCGGCAGGCAGGCATTTTGACTCCACTGTGGCGGGCAATCCGCTGCGGTGTGTTTTTAACGGCCATTTTGGCCCAATGGATTTCAACCCCATGTCTTCCGTTTCCACTACCGCCACCGGCGGCGAAAGTTTCGCCGACCTTTTCGCCCAGAGCCTCAAGAGCCAGGA
This sequence comes from Achromobacter sp. ISS7, assembly GCF_056523125.1. Lineage (NCBI taxonomy): Bacteria > Pseudomonadati > Pseudomonadota > Betaproteobacteria > Burkholderiales > Alcaligenaceae > Achromobacter > Achromobacter sp. ISS7. Next base: position 307,177 of record NZ_JAWRZD010000001.1, read on the forward strand.
CATGAAGTCCGGCGAGGTCATCAGCGCCGAAGTCGTGCGCGTCGACCACAACTTCGTCGTCGTCAACGCCGGCCTGAAGTCCGAAGCGCTGATTCCCCTGGAAGAGTTCCTGAACGACCAGGGCGAGCTCGAAGTGCAACCCGGCGATTTCGTCTCGGTGGCCATCGATTCCCTGGAAAACGGCTACGGCGACACCATCCTGTCGCGTGACCGCGCCAAGCGCCTGTCGGCCTGGCTGCAACTGGAAAAGGCCCTGGAAAACGGCGAGCTGGTCACTGGCACCATCACCGGCAAGGTGAAGGGCGGCCTGACCGTCATGACCAACGGCATCCGCGCGTTCCTGCCGGGTTCGCTGGTGGATCTGCGTCCGGTCAAGGACACGACCCCGTACGAAGGCAAGACCCTCGAATTCAAGGTCATCAAGCTCGACCGCAAGCGCAACAACGTCGTGCTGTCGCGTCGCCAGGTGCTGGAAGCCAGCATGGGCGAAGAGCGCCAGAAGCTGCTCGAAACCCTGCACGAAGGTGCCGTGGTCAAGGGCGTGGTCAAGAACATCACCGACTACGGCGCGTTCGTGGACCTGGGCGGCATCGACGGCCTGCTGCACATCACCGACATGGCCTGGCGCCGTGTGCGTCACCCGTCCGAAGTCCTGCAAGTGGGTCAGGAAGTCGAAGCCAAGGTCCTCAAGTTCGACCAGGAAAAGAGCCGCGTCTCGCTGGGCGTCAAGCAACTGGGCGAAGATCCGTGGGTGGGCCTGGCTCGCCGCTACCCGCAAGGCACCCGCCTGTTCGGCAAGGTCACCAACCTGACCGACTACGGCGCGTTCGTTGAAGTCGAAGCCGGCATCGAAGGCCTGGTGCACGTCTCCGAAATGGACTGGACCAACAAGAACGTCGATCCGCGCAAGGTCGTGACCCTGGGCGAAGAAGTCGAAGTCATGGTCCTGGAAATCGACGAAGACCGTCGTCGCATCTCGCTGGGCATGAAGCAGTGCCGCCAGAACCCGTGGGAAGAGTTCGCCACCAACTTCAAGCGTGGTGACAAGGTCCGCGGCGCCATCAAGTCGATCACCGACTTCGGCGTGTTCGTCGGCCTGCCCGGCGGCATCGATGGCCTGGTTCACCTGTCCGACCTGTCGTGGACGGAAACCGGCGAAGAAGCCGTGCGCAACTTCAAGAAGGGCGACGAGATCGAAGCCGTGGTTCTGGGCATCGATACCGACAAGGAACGCATCTCGCTGGGCATCAAGCAGCTGGAAGGCGACCCCTTCAACAACTTCGTTGCCACGTTCGACAAGGGCGCCGTGGTTCCGGGCACCATCAAGTCGGTCGAAGCCAAGGGCGCCGTCGTGACGCTGTCCGTGGACGTCGAAGGCTACCTGCGCGCTTCCGAGATCTCCTCGGGCCGCGTCGAAGATGCCACCACCGTGCTGAACGCCGGCGAGAACATCGAAGCCATGATCGTCAACATCGACCGCAAGACGCGTTCGATCCAGCTGTCGATCAAGGCCCGTGACAACGCCGAAACCGCCGAAACGATCCAGCGCATGTCCGACGCCAGCGCTTCGTCCGGCACCACCAACCTCGGCGCGCTGCTGAAGGCCAAGCTGGACCAACAGCGCAACGACGGTTAATTCGTGACCAAGTCGGAGCTGATCGCCGCCTTGGCGGCCCGCTATCCTCAGCTGGCCGCCCGCGACACCGATTACGCGGTCAAGACCGTGCTCGATGCAATGACCCAGGCCCTGGCCTCGGGCCAACGCATCGAGATCCGCGGTTTTGGCAGCTTCTCGCTGTCGCAGCGGTCTCCCCGTATCGGCCGCAATCCGAAATCCGGCGAACAAGTGCTGGTGCCTGGCAAACAGGTGCCGCACTTCAAGGCGGGCAAGGAATTGCGCGAACGGGTGGATTTGGTCGGCGGCAATGACGAGGACGCTCAATCCTCTGGATCGAGTGAACCGATGCCGTCCATGGCGAGCATGCACGCCATGCACTGACGGCACGGCCAGCAAGCTGCCTTCGGGCAGATCGGACCGCGAGCAACGCCCCTTGAGCAATCAAGGGGCTTTGTTTTTGCAGAGGTCGCTTACAATTGACCCTCTCGAATTCTTAGGAGCATGCGTCATGCGCTACCTTGTCTGGGCCCTGCGATTGCTCGTGTTCGTGGCGGTACTGATGTTCGCGTTGAAGAACACCGATCCCGTCGCCGTGAAGTTCTACGCCGATTACGTGGTGCAGGATGTGCCGCTGATCGTCGTCATGCTGGTGGTATTCGTGGTCGGCGCCCTGTTCGGCCTGCTGCTGACCGTGCCGGCCGCCATGCGTCGTCGCCGCGAGGCCATCCGCCTGCGCCGCGAGCTCGACCGTGTGCAGGCCGCCGTGAACGGCACCACGCCGGCCGTGCCGCCGGAAGCCGTCGCGCCGATGTCGCCGCTGTGACGGCGCCGCGCCGTCCGCAAGCCTTTTTTCCGCATTGAATCTACGCAAGAGCCCGCATAGTGGATTTTGAACCTTGGTGGTTGATATTCGTGCCGGTGTTGTTCGCGCTCGGCTGGCTGGCCGCGCGCTTCGACATCCGGCAGATGCTGCGGGAGACCCGCAGCCTGCCCGATTCGTATTTCCGGGGCCTGAACTTCCTGCTCAATGAGCAGCCCGACCGCGCCATCGACGCGTTCGTCGAGGTGGCCAAGCTCGATCCCGAGACCACCGAACTGCACTTCGCGCTGGGCAGCCTGTTCCGTCGCCGCGGCGAAATGGAGCGCGCCATCCGCGTGCACCAGAGCCTGCTGAACCGTTCCGATTTGCCCGCCGCCGAGCGCGAGCACGCGCAGCACGAGCTGGCGCAGGACTTCCTCAAGGCCGGCATGCTCGACCGCGCCGAAAGCGGTTTCGAGCAGCTCAAGGACACCCGCTACGCCTTGCCCGCGCTGCGGTCGCTGATCCGCATCTACGAATCCGAACACGACTGGCCGCGCGCCATCGAGGCCGTCAAGACGCTGCATGGCCTGGTGGACGAGCCGGTGCCGCAGATCGTGCACTACTACTGCGAGCAGGCCTCGACGGCGCTGGCGGCCAAGCCGCCCAACGTCGATGCCGCGCATGCCGCCCTGGATGCCGCCGACCACGCCTTGTCGACCGCCGACGCCGGCATGTCGAGCAAGGGCGCCGTGGTGCGCACCGCCATGCTGCGCGCGCGCCTGGCGCTGATCGAACAGGACCCCAAGCGCGAGCGCCTGTACCTGGAGTCGGTCATGACCGACTCGGCCGAGTACGCCGGGCTGGTGGCCGAGCAGTTGCTGGCCAACTACCGCGCCGCCGGCCAGGCCGAGGCCGGGCTGGAGCTGCTGCAGCGCCAGTACGCCCGCCATGCGTCGCTCGATCTCTTCAACGTCGTGTTCCGCGAGCTGCGCGTGCAGCAGGGCTCGGCGCCGGCCTGGGCCTTCGCCCGCGGCGCCCTGCGCAGCCATCCGTCGCTGCTCGGCCTGGACCGCCTGCTGGAAGCCGAACTGGCCAACTCGGAAGGCGCCACCGAACAGGGCCCCGTCCCCGGGGCCGACCTCACGCTGCTGCGCAGCCTGATCCACAAGCATACGCAACGACTGGACCGCTACGCGTGCCGGAACTGCGGTTTTCAAGCGCGCCGCTTCTATTGGCAATGTCCTGGCTGCAACGCCTGGGAAACCTACGCGCCGCGCCGTCTGGAAGAACTTGAATGAGCCAATTTCCCGCCGAATCCATTTCGCATAGCCGCGTGCTCGTGGTGGGCGACGTCATGCTGGACCGCTACTGGTTCGGCGAGGTGGAGCGTATTTCCCCCGAGGCGCCGGTGCCGGTGGTGCGCGTCGCGCGCCGCGAGGACCGCCTGGGCGGCGCGGCCAACGTGGCGCGCAACGTCGCCGCGCTGGGCGGCCATGTCACGCTGGTGGGCGTGCTGGGCGAGGACGAGGCCGGCGACAGCGTGCGGCGCCTGGCCACCGAGGCCGGCATCCAGGCCGACCTGATCACCGACCAGAGCCTGCACACCACGCTGAAGATGCGCGTGCTGGGCCGCCAGCAACAGCTGCTGCGCGTGGACTTCGAACAGCATCCGGCGCAGGAAGCGCTCGACAGCATCGATGCCGCCTTGGCGCGCCACCTGGCCAACCACGACATCGTGGTGCTGTCCGATTACGCCAAGGGCGTGCTGACCCGCGTCGAGTCGCTGATCGCGCTGGCCCGCAGCGCCGGCATTCCGGTGCTGGTCGATCCCAAGGGCGACGACTATTCGCGCTATCGCGGCGCCACGCTGGTCACGCCCAACCGTTCCGAAATGCAGCAGGCCGTGGGCCGCTGGAATTCCGAATCCGAACTGACCGATCGGGCGCAGCGCCTGCGCGCCGATCTGGACCTGGAAGCCTTGCTCGTGACGCGTTCCGAGCAGGGCATGACTTTGTTTACCGACACGGGCCGCGAGCACATCGACGCGCAGGCGCACGAGGTGTTCGACGTGTCCGGCGCGGGCGATACCGTGCTGGCGACGCTGGCCGTCTCGCGCGCCATCGGCCTGCCGTGGGCGGATGCCATGGGCTGGGCCAACCGGGCCGGCGGCATCGCCGTGGGCAAGCTGGGCACGTCCGTCGTCACCGCCGCCGAACTGGCAGGAGAACTCTCATGATCGTCGTTACCGGAGCCGCGGGCTTCATTGGCAGCAACCTGGTGCGCGGCCTGAACCGCCGCGGGATCGAGGACATCATCGCGGTCGATGACCTGACCGAGGGCGACAAGTTCGTCAACCTGGTCGACTGCAAGATCGCCGACTACATGGACAAGGACGACTTCCGTCGCCGCGTCGCCGATGGCAGCCTGCCGGAGATCCGCGCCGTGCTGCACCAGGGCGCCTGCTCGGACACCACCGAGCGCAACGGCCGCTACATGCTGGACAACAACTACCGCGTCACGCTGGAGCTGTTCGAGTTCTGCCAGGCGCGCCGCATTCCGTTCCTGTATGCCTCGTCGGCCGCGGTCTACGGCGGTTCGTCGATCTACGTGGAAGATCCGGCCAACGAAGGCCCGCTGAACGTCTACGGCTATTCCAAGCTGCTGTTCGACCAGGTGCTGCGCAAGCGCATGGACTCCCTGACCGCCCAGGTGGTCGGCCTGCGCTACTTCAACGTCTACGGTCCGCACGAGCAGCATAAGGGCCGCATGGCGTCGGTGGCCTTCCACAACATGAACCAGTTCCTGGAGCACGGCCACGTGCGCCTGTTCGCAGGCTGGGACGGCTATGTGGACGGCGGCCAGAGCCGCGACTTCATCTCGGTCGAGGACGTGGTGGCGGTCAACCTGCACTTCCTGGACCATCCGGAGCAGTCGGGCGTGTTCAATTGCGGCACGGGCCGGGCTCAGCCGTTCAATGACGTCGCCGCGGCGGTGGTGAACACGCTGCGCGCCGAACGCGGCGAGGCGCAGCTGACGCTGGCCCAGCTGGTCGAGCTGGACCTGATCCGCTACATCCCGTTCCCGGACGACCTGAAGGGCCGTTACCAGAGCTACACCCAGGCCGACGTCAGCCGCCTGCGCGCGGCGGGCTTTGTCGCCCCCATGCGCGACGTGCAGACCGGCGTGGCCGAATACGTGCGCTACTGGCGCGCGCGCAAGTAGGCCGGCAACGGCCGCCGCCCGCCGGTGGCCGTGCCGACAGGGAAAAAGAGCCGCCAGCCCGGGCGGCTTTTTTTCGCCTACGCAGTTGCCGAGGTGGATCAATCCATTCACCGCGCACCCGCCCGGTACGGCGGGCGGGCCATGATCCGGAGGTGGCGCGGCAACCGCTGCGTCGCGCCTTTTCCGGAGACCTGTCCAATGAATCCTTTCCTCCATTCCGCCGTTGCCCGCCGCCTGCCGGCATTGCCGTGGCGTCGCCCGCAGCGCGTCGCCGCGCGCCGTGGCGGCCCCGTACTGCGCCAGGCGCTGGGCGTGGCCTTGCTGGCCGCCGGCGTGGCGCACGCGCCCGCGCAGGCGCTGGACCTGAACGATGCCACCGCGCAGCAGCTCGAGGCCATCCGCGGCATCGGGCGGCGCACGGCGCAGACCATCGTCAGTGAACGCGACCGCGCCGGCAAGTTCGAGTCGCTGCAGGACCTGGCCGACCGGGTGCGCGGCATCAGCCCCAAAAAGGCCGAGGCGCTGGGGGCCGCCGGCCTGACGGTGGGCGCGGCCGGCGACGGGCCGAAGGCCGCGGGCGCGAAGCCGGCGGTCGCGGCGCCGGCCGGGGCCAGATCCGCGGCAGGGGCGGGCGCCGCCAAGGCCGCGGTGGCGGGCGGCGCGGCCGCCAAGCCGGGCAAGGTCCAGGCGGGCACGGGCCAGGCGGGCAAGGCGGCGGCCGCCTCCCGGCCCTGATCGGCGCCAGCGTGGGGCTGGTGCGCCGCCATGGCCGCAGTGGCCGGGACGGGCGCCGCGCCCATCCGGCCGGCGGCGGGCCCCGACGCCCGCCGCCGCGCGGAACCCCTGGCGCGAGCGCGGCTTTTGGCGACGCGCCGCGCCGGGCGGGGTTATCATCGGCTCCATGACTACTACCTATCCCACTATCGAGCAGACCGTCGGCAACACGCCGCTGGTGCGCCTGCAGCGCATTCCCGGCGCCGCCGGCGCGGCGCGCGGCAACGTCATCCTGGCCAAGCTGGAAGGCAACAATCCGGCCGGCTCGGTGAAGGATCGCCCGGCGCTCTCCATGATCAAGCATGCCGAAGAGCGCGGCGACATCAAGCCGGGCGACACCCTGATCGAGGCGACCAGCGGCAATACGGGCATCGCGCTGGCCATGGCCGCCGCCATGCGCGGCTACCGCATGATCCTGATCATGCCCGACAACCTGTCGGTGGAACGCCGCGCCGCCATGACGGCGTATGGCGCCGAGCTGATCCTGACGCCGGCCGACAAGGGCGGCATGGAATACGCCCGCGACTTGGCCACGGAAATGCAGGCCGATGGCCGCGGCGTGGTGCTGGACCAGTTCGCCAATCCGGACAACCCGCGCGCCCACATCGAGACCACCGGCCCGGAAATCTGGACCCAGACCGAAGGCCGCATCACGCACTTCGTCAGCGCCATGGGCACGACCGGCACCATCATGGGCGTGTCCACCTACCTGAAGTCGCGCAATCCGGCGGTGCAGGTGGTCGGCGCGCAGCCGGCCGAGGGCTCGTCGATTCCCGGCATCCGCAAATGGCCGGAAGCCTATCTGCCCAAGATCTTCGACCGCAGCCGCGTGGACGCTTACGAGTCGATCCAGCAGGCCGAGGCCGAAGTCATGGCGCGCCGCCTGGCGGCCGAAGAGGGCATCTTCGGTGGCATCTCGTCGGCCGGCGCGCTGGTCGCCGCCCTGCGCGTGGCCGAGCGCGTCAATGACGCGACCATCGTCTTCATCGTCTGCGACCGCGGCGACCGCTACCTGTCCACGGGCGTCTTCAATAGCTGATGCGCCGCGCGCGGGGTTGTCCGCGCGCCCAGGAAAAACGCCCCGCGTTCCGGAGATCGTCCGGGGCGTGGGGCGTTTGCATTGCGCGCCCGGCCGCGATCAGCCGGGCTAGGCCAGTCCTTATTCGGGCTGGATGTTGGCGTCCTTCATGACCTTGATCCAGCGCGCGCTTTCGGCCAGGTTGAAGGCTTCGGCTTCCTGGTAGCTCATGGTGCTGGGCAGGGTGCCTTGCGACTTCAGCGCCTCGATCACCTTGGGCGATTGCGACGCCTCGATCATGGCCTTGTTGAGCTTGGCGATGATGGGTTCGGGCGTGTCCTTGGGCACCCACATGCCGTACCAGGTGACGATGTCGAAACCAGGCAGGCCGCTCTCGGCGATGGTCGGCACGTCGGGCAGCTCGGCCAGGCGGGTCTTGGTGGTGACGGCGATCGGGCGCACCTTGCCGCTCTGGATCAGGGGCAGGGCGGGCGCCAGCGGCGCGTACATCAGGTCGACGTGGCCGCCGGCGACGTCGGTCAGGGCCGGGCTGCTGCCGCGGTAGCCGACGTGCGAGATGGACGCCTTGGTGGTGGTATTGATCAGCTCGCCCGCCAGGTGCGGCAGCGTGGCCACGCCGGGCGAGGCGAAGCTGAGCGAACCCGGTTGGGCCTTGGCCTGCGCGATCAGTTCGCCGAAGGTCTTGAACTTGGAATCGGGCGGCACCACCGCCACCATCGGCACCGTGCCCAGCACGCCGACCATGCGGAAGTCCTTGATCGGATCGAACGTCAGGCTCTTGAACTGGGCGGGGTAGATACCCTGCACCGACGGGTTCATCAGCACGGTGTAGCCATCGGCCGGCGCGCGCGCGACCTGGGCGGCGCCGATGGTGCCGCTGGCGCCGGGACGGCTTTCGATCACCAGCGGGTGGCCGAGGATCTCACCCATGCGCACCGCGATCACGCGGCCCACCACGTCGGTCGGGCCACCCGCGGCCCACGGCATGATCACGCGGATCGGCTTGTCGGGATAGGCGTCCTGCGCCTGCGCGCCAGCCAGCGGCAGGGCCCCGATGGCGATCGCCGAGCATGCCGCGGCGAGCAAAGTGCGCTTGTTCATCTGCTGTCTTCTCCTACAAAGGTAAGGTTGGCCGAGGGCAGGGCCGCGTACAGCAGCGCCTTGACCTCTTTCAGTTGCTGGCCAGTGGTGGCTTCGTTCTTCTGCATGCGCCCCAGGGGGCCGGCCACCACGATGGCGAAGGGTTGTTCATAGGCGCGGAAACCGAGCGAGATGGACATCACGTCCTCGACGTTTTCGCCGAGGGAACGCTGCCAGCCGCGCTGGATGCCGGCCTGCAGGTCGCGGTCGAACGCGGCCTGGCTGGTGAGGGTGGTCTCGGTGTACGAGGCGAACCCGGGGTAGGTCTTGAACCATTTCTGGCGCTCGTCCTCGGGCAGCACCGAGAGCAGGGCCTTGCCCGAGCTGGTGGCATGCACCGCCTTGAATCCGCCGGGCTGGTGCGAGAAGCGGATGGTCTGCTTGGATTCGGCGACGATCAGGTACACGACCTTGTCGTCGGCCAGCTTGGCCAGCAGGGCGGTCTCGCCGGTGATGTCGCGCACTCGCGCCAGCACCGGTTCGATCACCGCGTTCAGCGGGTCGCTGCGGCAGATCAGGGTGGCGACGTGGATCAGCTTCTGCGTCGGGTAATAGAGCCGTGTTTCTTGCCGATCTCGTACAGATAGCCGCGCGCCACCATCGTCTTGAGCAAACCATGGCAGCTGGACAGCGGGATCTCCATCTGCGCGGCGATCTCGCTGTACAGCAACGGCTTCTGCGCCTCGGCGAAGAGGTTCAGAACATCCAGGACTCGTGCGGCTGTTTTCACATCCATGATGTTATTATCCTATATGTGATAAATTTGTGTCAAATTCTTAATTCATGGCCAAGGAGCCGCGCCACATGAGATGGAAGAACCGTCCCGAGGGATCCAACTGGGGAGACTTCGGCCCTGATGACCAACGGGGTTGCCTGAATTACATCACTCCCGCAAACGTGATGAAGGGAATCCAGGAAGTCCGCGAGGGCTTGAGCTTCTGTCTGTCGCTGCCGCTGGATTATCCGGGCGGCAATGGCGTCAACGTGCGCCGCCATCCGCCCAAGCTGCGCCCGACCGAGCGCGACGGCGACCAGTACCTGAACTTCCCGCTGGGCCGCCTGCGTCCGGGATGCGTCGACGTGCTGAGCGACGACATCGTCGAGATGAGCCTGCAGTACTCGACCCAGTGGGACTCGCTGGCGCACGTGGGCGCCTTGTTCGACGCCAATGGCGACGGCCTGCCCGAACGCGTCTACTACAACGGCTACCGTCCCAACGAGCACGTGGTCGGCCCGGTCGATTACGACGTCGACAACGGCTTTGCCAAGACCGATCTGGGCCAGGGCGGCGCCTCCCATGCCAAGAAACTGGACATCACCCAGCTGGCCGAATCCTGCCTGCAGAGCCGCGGCGTGATGGTCGATCTGGCCCGGCATTTCGGCCGCGAGCAGAAGTCGGTGGGCTATGACGACCTGATGCGCATCATCGAGGCCGACCGCATCGAGATCGAGCAGGGCGACATCGTGCTGTTCCACACCGAGTTCGGCGACGCGTTGCTGGAAAAGGCGCGTCAGCCGGATCACCACACCCTGCACGAGATCTGCGCCGGGCTGGACGGCAGCGACGAGAAGCTGCTGCAGTGGATCACCGATTCCAAGGTGGCGGCGATGGCGTCGGACAACCATGCGCTGGAAATCTACCCGACGCAGAAGCCCAACGCCTGCTGCGCGGCGCTGCCGCTGCACCACCACTGCATTTTCAAGCTCGGCCTGCCGATCGGCGAGATGTGGTACCTGGGCGCGCTGGCCCGCTGGCTGACCGCCAACGGCCGCAGCCGCTTCCTCCTGACCGCGCCGCCGCTGAACCTGCCGGGCGCGGTGGGCTCGCCCGCCACGCCGGTGGCCACGGTCTGAAGCGTAACGGGGCGGCGCGGGCACCGCCCCCTCAGCGGCCGACGCGCGCCTCGATTTCGCTGGCCAGGTCGGCCACCGCGGTGGCGTAGAAATAGCTGCGGTTGTACTTGGTCAGCGCGAAGAAGTTGGGCGTACCGACGCGGTACTGCGCGGTGCCGCGGGCTTCTTCCACCAGATCGACGATGCCCATGGGCTGCGCGCCCCAGCCATTGGCCGAGGCGCCCGGCTGCAGCCGCGCGCCGGCGGCGGTCAGCGTGCTCCAGGTCTGCTTGGGCTCCAGGCCGCCGTCCACCAGCGCCGTGGGATCGGCCGGCAGCGCCACCGGCGCGAACACCGGCAGGCCGCGTTGCCAGCCATGCTGCGACAGGAAGCTGCCGACCGACATGATGGCGTCGCGGGTGTTGTTGGTCAGGTCGATATGGCCGCTGCCGTCGCCGTCCACCGCATAGTGCTTGATGCTGGTGGGCATGAACTGCGGCATGCCGATGGCGCCGGCGTAGGAGCCGCGGGTTTCGAGGTCGAGCTTGCCGCTCATGGCCAGCGTCAGGAAGTCGGCCAACTGGCCGCGGAACATGGTGGCGCGCTCGGGCTTGGCCGGGTCCGGATAATCGAAGGCCAGCGTGGTCAGCGCGTCCAGCACGCGGAAATTGCCCATGTTGCGGCCATACAGCGTTTCAACGCCGATGATCGAGGCGATGATCGGCGCCGGCACCCCGAAGCGCTGCGCGGCCTGGTTGAGCTGGTCGCGATGCTCGTTGTAGAACTCCACGCCCCAGCCGATGCGCTTCGGTTCGACGAAGCGCGAGCGGTAGGTCAGCCAGCTGCGCCAGATCTTCTTGCCCGGCGGCGACGGCGCGATCAGGCGCGCCACCGTGGCGTTGTAGCGCGTGCTTTCGAGCGCGGAGACCATCGGCTTGAGCGGCAGATTGCGTTCGGCGGCCAGGCTTTCGACGAAGCTGCGCACCTCGGGGCGCAGGACGCCGCTGGGGGTGAGGGCGGCCGGGCCGTCGTCCGCCAATTCGGGACCGGGGGGCGGCGCCGCGGGTCCGATGCGGATGGGGGCGGGGTTGCCGGCGGTGGCCGCGGGGGGCTGGACGGCGGACGGATTCGAGGCGGTGGGAGCGGTGGTGGAGCAGCCGGCCAGGAGGGCCGACAAAGTGCCGAGTTGCAGTAATCGCCGACAGATGAACATAATCTTCCTTATGGAGACCATGTATCTTACCCACCCGGCATGCCGCTTGCATGAAATGGGCAGTTGGCATCCGGAAAGCCCGCAGAGGCTGGACGCCATTTCCGACCAATTGCTCGCCAGCGGCCTGATGCCCTATCTGGATGACCGGCAGGCGCCCCAGGCGTCCCGCCATGACGTGCTGCGGGTGCACACTGTCCAGTACCTGGACAGTTTGCGCGAACATACGCCCGAGCAAGGGTATTACCCGATAGATCCCGACACCCTCATGAATCCGCACACCTACGAGGCCGCGCTGTACGCCGCCGGCGCGGGGGTGGCGGCGGTCGACGCGGTGATCGGCGGCGAGGCCCGCACCGCTTTTTGTGCGGTGCGTCCGCCCGGGCACCACGCCTGCCGCTCGCAGGCGATGGGCTTCTGCTTCCTGAACAACGTGGCCATCGCGGCCCGCCACGCCATGGACTTCCACGGCCTGTCGCGGGTGGCCATCGTCGATTTCGACGTGCACCACGGCAATGGCACCGAGGACGTCTTCGCCGGCGACGAGCGCGTGCTGATGTGCAGCATTTTCCAGCACCCGTTCTTTCCCAACAGCGGCACCGAGCACCCGGCGGCCAACATGGTCAACGTGCCGGTGGCGGCCTATACGGCGGGCGCCGCCGTGCGCACCATCGTCACCGACACCTGGCTGCCGCGGCTCGAGGCGCACCGCCCGGAACTCATTCTGATTTCAGCCGGCTTCGATGCCCATCGCGAGGACGACATGGGTCAAATGGGGCTGGTGGAGGCCGACTATGCATGGATCACCGAGCAGCTCGTGGACGTGGCCGAACGCCACTGCCAGGGCCGTATCGTCAGCACGCTCGAGGGCGGTTACAACCTGTCCGCCCTGGGACGCAGCGTCGTGGCCCATATACGGGCGCTGGCGAAGCTGTAGAATCAGGAAAAAATTGTGCAATGCGATCCCGGCGCATGCCGGGTAATTATTTCCATTTGGAGGCAGCGGGATGAAGGTGTTGGTACCTGTCAAGCGCGTCGTTGACTACAACGTCAAGGTGCGCGTCAAGTCTGATCAGACCGGCGTGGATATCGCCAATGTGAAGATGTCCATGAACCCCTTTGACGAAATCGCCGTCGAGGAAGCCACCCGCCTGAAGGAAAAGGGCTCCGTGGCCGAAGTCGTGGCGGTTTCTTGCGGCGTCGCGCAATGCCAGGAAACGCTGCGCACCGCCATGGCCATCGGCGCCGACCGCGGCGTGCTGGTCCAGACCGATGCCGAACTGCAGCCGCTGGCCGTGGCCAAGCTGCTCAAGGCTTTGGTCGACAAGGAACAACCGCAACTGGTGATCCTGGGCAAGCAGGCCATCGATGACGACGCCAACCAGACCGGCCAGATGCTGGCCGCGCTGCTGGACTGGCCGCAAGCCACGTTCGCCAGCAAGGTCGAACTGGCCGATGGCAAGGTCACCGTCACGCGCGAAGTGGACGGCGGCCTGGAAACGCTGTCGCTCAAGCTGCCGGCCATCATCACCACCGACCTGCGCCTGAACGAGCCGCGCTACGTCACGCTGCCCAACATCATGAAGGCCAAGAAGAAGCAGCTGGACACCGTCAGCCCGCAAGACCTGGGCGTGGATCCGGCGCCCCGCCTGAAGACGCTCAAGGTCAGCGAGCCGCCCGCCCGCAAGGCCGGCATCAAGGTGGCCGATGTCGCGGCCCTGGTGGACAAACTCAAGAACGAAGCGAAGGTGGTTTGAAATGACGACGCTGGTTATTGCCGAACACGATAACGCCCAGCTCAAGGGCGCAACCCTGAACGCCGTCGCCGCCGCCGCCAAGATCGGAGGCGACGTCCACGTGCTGGTCGCCGGCGCCAATGCCCGCGCCGTGGCCGACCAGGCCGCCCAGGCGGCTGGCGTGTCCAAGGTGCTGCTGGCCGACGCGCCGCAACTGGCCGACGGCCTGGCCGAGAACGTCGCCGCCCAGGTGCTGGCCGTGGCCTCCGGCTACAGCCACATCCTGTTCCCGGCCACCGCCTCGGGCAAGAACGTCGCCCCGCGCGTCGCCGCCAAGCTCGACGTGGCGCAGATCTCCGACATCATTGGTGTCGAATCCGCCGACACCTTCCAGCGCCCGATCTACGCCGGCAACGCCATCGCCACCGTGCAATCGGCCGACCCGGTCAAGGTCATCACCGTGCGCACCACCGGCTTTGACGCCGTGGCCGCGCAGGGTGGCTCGGCCGCCGTGGAGGACGTCGCCGCCGTGGCCGATTCCGGCCTGTCGAGCTTCGTCGGCCGCGAAGTCGCCAAGAGCGACCGTCCGGAACTGGCCGGCGCCCGCGTCGTGGTGTCCGGCGGCCGTGGCCTGGGCAGCGCCGAGAACTTCAAGATCCTGGATCCGCTGGCCGACAAGCTCGGCGCCGCCCTGGGCGCCTCGCGCGCCGCGGTCGACGCCGGCTACGCGCCGAACGATTGGCAGGTCGGCCAGACCGGCAAGATTGTTGCGCCGCAGCTGTACGTGGCCGTCGGTATTTCCGGCGCCATTCAGCATCTGGCCGGCATGAAGGACTCCAAGGTCATCGTCGCCATCAACAAGGATGCCGAAGCGCCGATTTTCGGCGTGGCCGATTATGGCCTGGTGGGTGATCTGTTCCAGGTCGTTCCCGAACTGACCAGCGCGCTGTAAACCAACGCGTTTCGGGCGCAGGCAGGCCCAAAAGCCCGCGGACATTATTGTCCGCGGGCTTTTTTCATTCATGGCCGATGATCTTTATTGCTGGCTGACAATCGAAACCATTTGATATTTATGGTGGGAATCTTTTGATCTTCTGAAAGATTCTGATAATGTATGCCGCGCGCAGCTAGGATTCGCGCAAGTGCTTGGCCTGTACATAACGAAGGAGATTCGGGATGGAATGGTTCTTTGACACTCTGCGAAAATATCCGGAACTGGCGATATTCCTGACCCTTGGTCTGGGATATTGGATCGGTGCCAAAAAGATATTCGGATTCAACCTGGGGGCGGTGACCGGCACCTTGCTGGTCGGCGTGCTGGTCGGCCAGCTCGACATCACGATCGCGCCCATCGTCAAGCAAGTCTTCTTCCTGCTGTTCCTGTTCGGCCTGGGCTATGGCGTCGGGCCGCAATTCTTCCGCGGCATGAAAAGCGATGGCCTGCCACAGGTGATCTTCGCCGTCGTCATCTGCGTCATCTGCCTGCTGGTCACCTGGGGCACCGCCGTCGGCTTTGGCTTCGATGCCGGCACGGGCGCGGGCCTGCTGTCGGGCGCGCAGACCATTTCCGCGGTGATGGGGGTGGCGACCGACACCATCAACGGCCTGGGCATCGACGCGGCCACCAAGAAGAAATGGATCGACAGCATCCCGGTGGCGTACGCGGTCTGCTACATCTTCGGCACGGTTGGCAGCGCCTGGCTGCTGGCCTCGCTGGGGCCGAAGCTGATGCGCGTGGACATCGTCAAGGAGTGCAAGGAGTACGAGGCCAAGATGTCCGGCGGCGCCGACTCGATGGAGCTGTCGGGCTACCGCAAGTTCACGGCCCGCGCCTACAAGCTCGACCACCCGGAATTCGTCGGCAAGACCGTGGGTGATCTGGAGTCGCGGTTCGTCGAGGCACGCGTGTTCGTCGAGCGGATCCGCCGCGGCGACCAGATCATCGACAACGATTCCACCACGGTGCTGCAGGCCGGCGACGTGCTGGGCGTGACCGGACGGCATGACGCGCTGGTGCTGCAGGCGGCCGGCATCATCGGCGTGGAGGTCGAGGACCGCGACCTGCTCAACCTGCCGGCCGAGATCATCGAGGTGGTGCTGACCAACAAGAACCTGGCCGGCAAGACGGTCAAGGAAATCTCCGAAATGGAGTCGGTGCGCCAGTTGGGGCGCGGCGTGTTCCTGCGCAAAGTGGTGCGCGGCGGCCACGAGATGCCGGTCAACTGGGGCCTGAAGCTGGACCGCGGCGACCGCCTCTTCATCCTGGGCGCCAAGCGCGACGTCGAACGGGTGGTCGGCAAGGTCGGCTACGTGGACCGCGCCACCGAGCAGACCGACATGGTGTTCGTGGGCTTCGGCATCCTGCTGGGCGGCCTGTTCGGCACGCTGGTGCTGACCGTAGGGGGCATCCCGATCACGCTGTCGACCTCGGGCGGCTCGCTCATCGCCGGCCTGATCTTCGGCTACCTGCGGTCGGTGCATCCGACCTTCGGCCGCGTGCCGGAACCGGTGCACTGGTTCCTGACATCGGTCGGCCTGACCGCGTTCGTGGCGGTGGTTGGCATCAGTTCCGGGCCGGGCTTCGTGCAGGGCTTCCAGCAGCTGGGGGCCAAGCTCTTCATCGCCGGCATCATCGCCACCAGCATCCCGATGATCCTGGGGGTGTACATCGCCCGCTACGTGTTCAAGTTCCATCCGGCCATCGTGCTGGGCGTCTGCGCCGGGGCCCGCACCACCACGGCCGCCATCGGCCAGATCACCGAGACCGCCAAGAGCCAGGTGCCGGCCCTGGGCTACACGGTGCCGTACGCCATCGGCAATACCCTGCTCATCATCTGGGGCATTGTCATCGTCATGCTCATGACCTAGCGGGATCTTCCGCCGCGCCTGTCAATCGCAAACCAGGAGTACTGAACAATGGCTTCCACCGCGCCTCTCACCGTCAGCCTGGCCTCGGCCCTGAAAACCACCCGTTCGCGCCAGCGCGATCTGGAGCAGCTGTCGCCCTTCGAACTGAAGGACTACCTGATCACGCTGGCCAAGGACAGCCAGCAGACCGCCGCCTTGACCATGTTGAACGCCGGCCGCGGCAATCCCAACTGGATCGCCACCGAACCGCGCGACGCCTTTTTCCTGCTGGGCCAGTTCGCCATGAAGGAAGCGCGCCGGGTGCGCGACGACGTGATCCTGGCGGGCATGCCGCCCAAGAAGGGCTGCGCCGACCGCCTGCGCAAGTTCCTGTCCAAGAACAAGGGCGCGGCGGGCGCGGACTTCCTGGCCGGGGTGCTGGAGTACGGCGTGAAGATCAAGAACTTCGTGCCCGACGAATGGATCCACGAGCTGACCGACAGCGTCATCGGCGACAACTATCCGGTGCCGCCGCGCGCGCTGGTGCACCTGGAGCAGGTGGTGCACGACTACCTGATCAAGGAAATGTGCGACGGCCGTCCGCCCAAGGGCAAGTTCGACCTGTTCCCGGTCGAGGGCGGCACGGCGGCCATGTGCTACATCTTCGATTCGCTGATGCAGAACGGCCTGCTCAAGCAGGGCGACACCATCGCGCTGTTCCTGCCGACCTTCACGCCCTACATCGAGATCGCGCACCTGGAGCGCTTCCAGTTCAAGATCGTCGCCATCAACGCCAGCAGCGTGCGCGCCGACGGCACCCATGACTGGCACTATCCGGCCTCGGAGATCGCCAAGCTCGAGAACCCGAAGATCAAGCTGGCGGTGACGGTCAATCCCAGCAATCCGCCGTCGGTCGCGTTCAGCCCGGTCGAGATGAAGCAGATCGTGGGCCTGATCCGCAAGAATCCGGACCTGGTGCTGGTGACGGACGATGTGTACGGCACCTTCGTGCCCAACTTCCGTTCGCTGATGGCCGAGGTGCCGCACAACACGATCTGCGTGTATTCGTTCTCGAAGAACTTCGGTTGCACCGGCTGGCGCCTGGGCGTGATCGCGACCCACGAAAAGAACACCATGGACCGCCGCATCGCCGAGCTGCCGGCGTCGTGGAAGAACCGCCTGAACAAGCGCTACGGCGCCATGACCATGGAGCCGGAGAAGCTCAAGTTCATCGACCGGCTGGTGGCCGACAGCCGCAACGTGGCGCTGAACCACACGGCCGGCCTGTCGCTGCCGCAGCAGGTGCAGATGGGCTTCTTCGCGCTGTCGCACCTGCTGGACCTGAAGGACGCCTACAAGCACCTGACCATGCAGATCGTGCGCGCCCGCCGCGACGCGCTGTGGCGCGGGCTGGGGGCGCCGCTGCCGCCGGAAGACCCGATGCGCGGCTGGTACTACGTCGAACTGGACTTCATGGTGTGGGCCAAGAACACCTACGGCGACGCCTTCTGCAAGTACATGACGTCGAACTACGAGCCGGTCGACTTCCTGTTCCGCCTGGCCGAGAAGTCCGGCGTGGTGCTGATGGACGGCGGCGGCTTCGGCGGCCCGCCGTGGTCGATCCGCATTTCGCTGGCCAACCTGGATGACGGCGACTATTCCAAGATCGGCAAGCACATGGTCGACGCCGCCACCGAATACGTCGAAGCCTGGAAGGCCGGCCAGCTGGTGCGTTCGGGCCCCACCGCGGGCAAGGGCCAGAAGATCAAGGCCGCGGCCGCCAAGCGCAAGGCGGGCGGCAAGCAGGCGGCCAAGAAGGCGGTGAAGCAGGCCGTCAAACAGGCCGCCAAGGCCGAGCGTTCCGCCAAGAAAGGGATCAAGTCGTAGCCTGCTGCCACCACATCCAGGGTGACATGACCTCATGACGTGCTCCATCGGGTTTTTCAATAACGTTCCCATCGCGGTGCTGTTCCTGACGGTGGGGTTGGGATACCTGATCGGCAAGCTCAAGGTCGGGCCGATCCAGCTGGGGGGCGTGTGCGGCACGCTCATCGTCGCCCTGCTGATCGGCCAGACGGGCTGCCAGATGCGCGGCGACCTGAAGGAGGTCGCGTTCGCCCTGTTCATCTTCGCCATGGGCTATTCGGGCGGGCCGCAGTTCTTCGCCAACCTGAACCGGTCCAGCCTGCGCTACATCCTGCTGCCGCTGATCGAGGCGGTGCTGGTGCTGACCGTGGTGCTGGCGGCCGTGCCGCTGTTCGGCCTGGACGCGGGCACCGCGGCCGGGCTGGCGGCGGGGGCGGCGACCGAGTCCGCGGTGGTGGGCACCGCCGCCGAGGCGCTCAAGCACCTGGGCCTGGCCGATGCCGAGGTGCAGCGGATGGAAGCCAACATCGCCACGGCCTACACGCTGACCTACCTGGTGGGACTGATCAGCATCGTGTTCTTCACCAGCCAGGTGGCGCCGGCGCTGCTGCGCATCAACCTGCGCGAGGCCTCCAAGGCGCTGGAGGAGAAACTCGGCGCGACCTCGGGCGAGGCCGACGACGTCAACATGCCGACCCTGCCGCGGCTGGTGGGCCGCTCGCACGTGGTCAAGGATGCCGCCGGCAAGACGGTGGCGGCGGTCGAGGCGGAACTGGGCGGCCGCACCGCGATCAGCCGCATCCTGCGCAATGGCGAGGCGGTCGAGCCGACGCCCGACGACGTGCTGGCCACCGGCGACGTGGTGGTGGTGCTGGGCCTGCGCCGCTTCGCGCTGCGGGCCGGCTCGGTGATCGGGCCGGAGATCCAGCTGCCCGAGGCGCACGCCGACGACCTGCAACTGGTCGAGCTGTCGGTCATCGTCAGCAAGAAAGCGGTCAACGGCCACACCGTGGGCGAGCTGGCCAAGCGGCCCGGCGCCCAGCGCGCGCGCGGCGTGTTCCTGCAATCGATCCAGCGTTCCGGCCACATGCTGCCGGTCACGCCGGCCACGGTGGTGCAGTACGGCGACCTGGTGACGCTGGTGGGGGCCGAGCCCGAGCTGTCGGAGGCCGGCGCGGCGCTGGGCAACGAGTTGCGGCGCAGCGGCGTCACCGACCTGGTGTTCCTGGCGTTCGGCATCCTGGTCGGCCTGCTGATCGGCGCGCTGAGCGCCCGTCTCTGGGGCATTCCGGTGTCGCTTGGCAGCGGCGGCGGCGCGCTGGTCAGCGGGCTGGTGTGCGGCTGGGTCAACGCCAAGCGGCCAGCGCTGGGCCATATGCCGGCCAATGCGGTGCAGCTGCTCAAGGATCTGGGGCTGGCGGTGTTCGTTGCCTGCGTCGGCCTGTCGGCCGGGCCGGAGGCGGTGTCGCTGATCCGCGAGCATGGCGCCGTGCTGCCGCTGATCGGGCTGCTGGTGTCGCTGGGGCCGGCCTGCCTGTCGCTGTGGGTCGGCCACAAGCTGCTCAAGATCGAAGGGCCGCTGCTGGTGGGCGCCATCGCCGGCCAGCACGTCAGCACGCCGGCCATCAGCGCCATCCTGGGCGCCAGCGGCAGCGCCGTGCCGCTGCTGGGCTACACGGTGACCTACGCCATCGCCAACGTGCTGTTGCCGGTGCTGGGGCCGATCATCGTGTCGCTGGCGCACCATCTGGGCGGATGACGCCGGCAGGGCGCTTCGCCCCATGACGTGGAGCCAGGGTTTAACATAGGCTAGGGAAACTACCGAGACCGCCATCGACCGCGCCACGCGCGTCGCCCAAGGCGGCATCCCATCGCACCCCGCCGCCCCCGCCGTCACGGGAGCAGGCTCATGGAGACAAGATGCCCTACCTTACCCCGCTGAAGGATTTCCGCTTCGCGCTGAACGAACTGGCCGGCCTGGATGACGTGCTCAAACTGCCCGGCTTCGAGGAGGTGACGCCCGACCTGGTGGACGCCATCCTGGAAGAAAACGGCCGCTTCGTCGAGCAGGCGATCGCGCCGCTGAACGTACCCGGCGATACGCGGCCGCCGGTCTGGAACGATGGCCAGGTGACCGCCACGCCGGGTTACGCGCAGGGCTTCAAGGACTACGCGGCCGGCGGCTGGCAGGGCTTGCAGCATCCGCAGGCGTGGGGCGGGCAGGGCCTGCCCAAGCTGGTGGCGGCCGCGCCCGGCGAGAACATCCAGGCGGCCAGCCTGGCGTTCTCGCTGTGCCCGATGCTGACCGACGGCGTGATCGAAGCCATCCTCACGGTGGGTTCGGAGGAACAGCGCAAGAAATTCGTGCCCAACCTCATCGGCGGCAAATGGACCGGCACGATGAACCTGACCGAGCCGCAGGCCGGCTCGGACCTGGCGCAGGTGGCCACGCGCGCGGTGCGCCAGGAAGACGGCAGCTACCGCCTGTCGGGCCAGAAGATCTTCATCACCTACGGCGAGCACGACCTGGCCGAGAACATCATCCACCTGGTGCTGGCGCGCACGCCGGATGCGCCGCCCGGGGTCAAGGGCATCTCGCTGTTCATCGTGCCCAAGTTCCTGGTCGGCGCCGATGGCACGCTGGGGCCGCGCAACGACGTCTGGTGCGCCTCGCTGGAGCACAAGCTGGGCATCCATGGCAGCCCCACCGCCGTGCTGCTGTACGGCTCGGGCAAGGGCGAGGTGGGCGAGGGCGCAATCGGCTACCTGGTCGGCGAGCTCAATCGCGGCCTGGAGTACATGTTCATCATGATGAATGCGGCCCGCTATTCGGTCGGGCAGCAGGGCATCGGCGTGTCCGAGCGCGCCTACCAGCACGCACTGGCGTATGCGCGCGAACGGGTGCAGGGACGGGCGGTGGAAGGTTCCGCCGCGGCGGTCGCGATCGCGCGCCATCCGGACGTGCAGCGCATGCTGCTGACCATGAAGGCGCTGACCGAGGCGGCGCGCGCCGTGTCCTATGTGACGGCCGCCGCGCACGACAAGGGCACGCATCATCCCGACCCCGAACAGCGCGCCCGCAACCGCGCCTTCTATGAGTACATGGTGCCGGTCGTGAAGGGCTTCTCGACCGAATCGGCCGTGGAAGTGGCCTCGCTCGGCGTGCAGGTGCACGGCGGCATGGGCTACATCGAGGAAACCGGGGCGGCGCAGTACTACCGCGACGCCCGCATCCTGCCGATCTACGAGGGCACCACCGCGATACAGGCCAACGACCTGGTCAGCCGCAAGACCCAGCGCGACGCCGGCGCCACCGCCTACGCCGCCATCGCCGCCATGCGCGAGACGCTGCGCGCGGTCGAGGCCGAATCCTCGCGCGCCGCCGCGTCCGAGCGCGACGGCCTGCGCCTGCTGCGCGACAACCTCGACAGCGCGATCCAGGCCTATGAGGCCGGGGTGGAGTTCATCCTGGAGCAATCGGCGGCGAACATCCGCGCGGTGTATTCCAGCAGCGTGCCGTACCTGATGCTGGCCGGCGTGGTGCATGGCGGCTGGCAGATGGCGCGCGCGGTGCTGGCGTGCCGTCGGCGCCTGGCCGCGGGGTCGACCGATCCGTTCCACCGCGAGAAGCTGGCGACCGGATTGTTCTACGCCGCCCATATCCTGCCGCGCGCCCTGGCGCTGTCGGCGGCGGTGCGCGCCGGGGTGGTGGCCGACGCCTGCGGCGCCGCCGCGAATATTGCATAAGGTTATATGTCTTGCGTATTTCCCCTGCAACAGGTTTGATGGAAGAATCGTTTCGAGGGGCGGCACAGGCCGCCACCGAGACGTTTTTCCAGCCGGCCGCCGGACGTGGCGGCCGGTCGATTCCGTAACCTGAATCCGCAAGCAGGAGACACCATGAGTCATCTACGCCTGGGCGACACCGCGCCCGATTTCGAACAGGAATCCTCGGCCGGCCCGATCCGTTTCCACGAGTATCTGGGCAATAGCTGGGGAGTGCTGTTCTCGCATCCTGCCGATTTCACCCCTGTCTGCACCACCGAGCTGGGCTACACCGCCAAGCTGGCCGATGAGTTCGCCAAGCGCAATGTGAAGGTGCTGGCGCTGTCGGTGGATGGCACCGATTCGCACAGCAAGTGGATCGAGGACATCAACGACACCCAGTCGACCAAGGTCAACTTCCCGATCCTGGCCGACAAGGACCGCAAGGTGTCCGAGTTGTACGACATGATCCACCCGAACGCCAACGCCACGCTGACGGTGCGCTCGGTCTTCATCATCGACCCGAACAAGAAGGTGCGCCTGATCATCACGTATCCGGCCAGCACCGGCCGCAACTTCAACGAGATCCTGCGCGTCATCGACTCGCTGCAGTTGACCGACAGCCATAGCGTGGCCACGCCGGTCAACTGGGAAGACGGCGACGACGTCATCATCGTGCCGTCGCTGCAGGACGAAGCCGTGATCAAGCAGAAGTTCCCCAAGGGTTACAAGGCGGTGCGTCCCTATCTGCGCATTACGCCCCAACCGAATAAGTAAATAAGAAATCCGTGCGCAAGGCGGCCCGCGCCGCCTTGCCGGATGGCGCCTCGCAACCGCCCGCAAAGCCGCGTATTCCCTGGGAATGCGCGGCTTTTTCACATCGGGCGGCCACCGCGCTATATGCCTGGGAGCGATGAGCAATCAAAGAATGATTCGTTCCGTTCAGAACAGGCCGCCTGCACACTTGCTTCCACATTGCCAAACACGGGAAGGGAGCAAGGAATGTCTTTCAGGAAAGCCGGATGGTTGGCCGCCTTGGCCGCGGTAACGATGTCTCTCGCCGCGATCGCGCCGGCGCAGGCGCAGCAGAAGCAGACGCTGTTGAACGTGTCCTACGACCCGACGCGCGAGCTGTACCGCGCCATCGATGACGCCTTCATCAAGCAGTACAAGGAAAAGGCCGGCGTGGACCTCACCATCCGCCAGTCGCACGGCGGTTCCGGCCGCCAGGCGCGCTCGGTCATCGACGGCCTGGAAGCCGACGTGGTGACGCTGGCGCTGGCCTATGACATCGACGCCATCGCCGACCGCGGTCTCCTGCCCGAGAACTGGCAGGCGCGCCTGCCGCAGAACAGCTCGCCCTACACCTCGACCATCGTGTTCCTGGTGCGCAAGGGCAACCCCAAGCACATCAAGGACTGGGACGACCTGGTCAAGGACGGCGTGCAGGTGATCACGCCCAACCCGAAGACCTCGGGCGGCGCGCGCTGGAACTACCTGGCCGCCTGGGCCTACGCGCTGGAAAAGAACGGCGGCAGCGAAGACAAGGCGCGCGCCTACGTCGGCGAGCTGCTCAAGCACGTGCCGGTGCTGGACACCGGCGCCCGCGGCGCCACCACCACCTTCGTCGAGCGCGGCGTGGGCGACGTGCTGCTGGCCTGGGAAAACGAAGCCTTCCTGGCGCTGGAGGAACTGGGTCCGGACAAGTTCGACATCGTGGTGCCGTCGCTGTCGATCCTGGCCGAGCCGCCCGTGGCCATCGTCGACAAGATCGTCGACAAGAAGGGCACCCGCGCCGCGGCCCAGGCCTACCTGGAGTTCCTGTACACCCCGACGGCCCAGGAAATCATCGCCAAGAACTACTACCGGCCGATCGACAAAACCGTGGCCGCCAAGTACGAAAGCAAGTTCCCCAAGGTCAAGCTCGTGACCATCGACGACAAGATCTTCGGCGGCTGGCGCAAGGCGCAGAAGGACCACTTCAGCGACGGCGGCACCTTCGACCAGATCTACCAGCCGCAGAAGAAGTAAGCGGACAACCAGCGGACGACGGCCATGACTTCAGCCTCGATTCCGACGGCAAAGGGCGCGCAGGCGCCTTTTGCCGTTCGGCGCAACAGCCCGGGCGTGCTGCCCGGTTTCGGCATTTCCATGGGCTACGCGGTGCTGTACCTGAGCGTGCTCGTGTTGATTCCCCTGGCGGCGCTGCCGATCAAGAGCGCGTCGCTGGGCTGGCAGGGCTTCTGGGATGCGGTGACGGCGCCGCGGGTGCTGGCGTCGTATCAACTCACCTTTGGCGCCTCGCTGCTGGCGGCGCTGGTGAACCTGGTGTTCGGCACCATCGTGGCCTGGGTGCTGGTGCGCTACCGCTTCCCCGGCAAGAAGATCCTGGACGCGCTGGTGGATCTGCCGTTCGCGCTGCCCACCGCCGTGGCCGGCATCGCGCTGACCGCGCTGTACGCCGAAAAGGGCTGGCTGGGCGCGCCGCTGGCCAACTGGTTCGGCCTGAAGGTGGCGTTCACGCCGCTGGGCATCGTGATCGCGCTGATCTTCATCGGCGTGCCGTTCGTGGTGCGCACGGTGCAGCCGGTGCTGGAGGATGTCGAGCGCGAGATCGAGGAGGCCGCGGCCAGCCTCGGCGCCGACCGCTGGCAGACCATCCGCCGCGTGCTGTTGCCGACCATCCTGCCGGCGCTGATGACCGGCTTCGCGCTGGCCTTTGCCCGCGCCGTGGGTGAATACGGCTCGGTGGTGTTCATCGCCGGCAACATGCCGATGGTGTCCGAGATCACGCCGCTGCTCATCATCGCCAAGCTGGAACAGTTCGACTATGCCGGCGCCGCCGCCATCGCCACCGTGATGCTGGTGCTGTCGTTCGTGCTGCTCCTCATCATCAATCTGCTGCAGGGCTGGCAGGCCCGTCGCGGCCTCGGGAGATCGTCATGAGTTTTGTTGACCGTCCCGCCCACCTGACCGAGCCGCGCTGGGTGCGCGGCATCCTGCTGTTCCTGGCGCTGGGCTTCCTGGCGCTGTTCCTGCTGGTGCCGCTGGCCGCGGTGTTCTACGAGGCCTTCCGCAAGGGCTGGGCGCTCTACCTGGAAGCGATCGTCGAGCCCGACGCGCTGGCCGCGATCCGCCTGACGCTGCTGGTGGCCGCGATCGCGCTGCCGGTGAACCTGGTGTTCGGCGTGGCCGCCGCCTGGGCCATCACCAAGTTCCAGTTCCGCGGCAAGCAGTTCCTGATCACGCTGATCGACCTGCCGTTCTCGGTGTCGCCGGTGGTGGCGGGCCTGGTGTTCGTGCTGCTGTTCGGCACCCAGGGCTGGTTCGGCGGCTGGCTGCAGGACCATGACTTCAAGATCGTCTACGCCGTGCCCGGCATCATCCTGGCCTCGCTGTTCGTGACCTTTCCGTTCGTGGCGCGCGAGCTGATCCCCCTGATGCAGGCGCAGGGCAGCGAGGAAGAGCAGGCCGCGCTGACGCTGGGCGCGAGCGGCTGGCAGATATTCTGGCGCGTGACGCTGCCGAACATCAAGTGGGGCCTGCTGTACGGCGCCATCCTCTGCAATGCGCGCGCCATGGGCGAGTTTGGCGCGGTCTCGGTGGTGTCGGGCCAGATCCGCGGCCTGACCAACACCATGACCCTGCATGTGGAGATTCTCTACAACGAATACCAGTATTCGGCGGCGTTCGCGGTGGCTTCGCTGCTGGCGCTGCTGGCGTTGGTGACGCTGGTGGCCAAGAACGTGGTCGAGTGGCGCAACGCGCGTTATCTGAAGGCGGCGGAATTGCCGGTCGAGTATCCCGGGCCCGCGGTGGCCATCAAGCCGGCCGTCGCCTGACGCGGCCGGCCAGACGGAGACAAGCATGAGTATCGAGGTTCGCAATCTATCCAAGCGCTTCGGCCAGTTCCGCGCGCTCAACGACGTATCGCTGCACATCGAGACGGGCGAGCTGGTGGCGCTGCTGGGGCCTTCGGGCTGTGGCAAGACCACGCTGCTGCGCATCATCGCGGGGTTGGAGTCGGCCGACACGGGCAGCGTGCTGTTCGCCGGCGAGGACGCCACCGCGGTCGACGTGCGCCAGCGCCAGGTCGGTTTCGTGTTCCAGCACTACGCGCTGTTCAAGCACATGACGGTGTTCGAGAACGTCGCCTTCGGGCTGCGCGTCAAGCATCGCTCGCAGCGGCCGTCCGAAGACCTGATCCGGCGCAAGGTGCACGACCTGCTGAACCTGGTGCAGCTGGACTGGCTGGCGGATCGCTATCCGGCGCAGCTGTCGGGCGGCCAGCGTCAGCGCATCGCCCTGGCGCGCGCGCTGGCGGTGGAGCCGCGCGTGCTGTTGCTGGACGAGCCGTTCGGCGCGCTCGACGCCAAGGTGCGCAAGGAACTGCGGCGCTGGCTGCGCCGCCTGCATGACGAGCTGAATGTAGCCAGCGTGTTCGTCACCCATGACCAGGAAGAGGCGTTGGAAGTGGCCGACCGCGTGGTGCTGATGAATGCCGGCAGGATCGAACAGGTCGGCACGCCGCGCGAGGTCTGGGAAGGGCCGGCCACGCCGTTCGTCTATGGCTTCCTGGGCGACGTCAACCAGTTGCTGGGCGTGGCCACCCGCGGCGTCTGGGAAGGGGCGGGCCTGTCGTTGCCGGCGCCCGAGCTGGCGCAGGCCGAGTCGCAGCGCGCCACCGCCTATGTGCGGCCGCACGAATTCGACATCGAGCGCTATCGAGAGGGCGGCGCGGGCATCCCGGTGCGCCTGTCCCATGCCTATCTGGCCGGACCCAGCGCGTACCTGGAACTGGCCAGCGAGGATTCCGACGCCGTGATCGAAGCCGAGGTGCCCGAGCACCTGTATCGCGAGCTGGCGCTGCGCGATGGCGACATCCTGCTGGCCCGCCCGCGCCGGGCGCGTGTCTTCGCGGTGCAGGCATGACGGCCGCCGATCTCGCCGCCGGCCTGGAGCCGGCCCTCGCGGCGCGCTGGCACGAACTGGTCGCGCGCCTGGCGGACGCGCGCCAGCGCTATCCCGACGCCGCGCTGGCCTCGTCCCTGGCGGCCGAGGACATGGTGCTGACGCACGCCATCTACGGCACCGGCCTGGACCTGGAGGTGTTCACGCTCGACACCGGCCGGCTGCACGCCGAAACCCTGGGCGTGCTGGACGCGGTGCGCGAGCGCTACGGACGCGAAGTCACCGTGTACCGGCCCGAGGCCGGCGCGGTCGAGCGCCACGTGGCCGAGCACGGCGCCTATGCCTTCTACGAAAGCGTCGAGCTGCGCAAGGCCTGTTGCCAGATCCGCAAGGTCGAACCGCTCAAGCGCGCGCTGGCCGGACGCGGCGCCTGGATCACCGGCCAGCGGCGGGCGCAATCGACCACCCGGGGCGAGCTGCACCTGGAAGAGCACGATCCGACCTTCGGCCTGTACAAGTTCAACCCGCTGGCCGAGTGGAGCGAGGAGGATGTCTGGAGCGTGATCCGCGCCCTCGGCATCCCGTACAACCCGCTGCACGACCAGGGCTATCCGTCGATTGGTTGCGAGCCCTGTACCCGCGCCATTCGCCCGGGCGAAGACCTGCGGGCCGGGCGCTGGTGGTGGGAGTCGTCGGACTCCAAGGAATGCGGCCTGCATGCAGGCAACCGGGTCATCGGCATCGTCGCGGAAACCACGCGCGCCTGACACCCGTCACGTCTCAAGAATTCGTTTTAGGGGAATACCAATGTCCGCAGTGATCCAACGCAGCCACCTGGACTGGCTGGAATCGGAAGCCATTTTCATCATGCGCGAGGTGGCGGCCGAAAGCGAAAAACCCGTGCTGCTGTTCTCGGGCGGCAAGGATTCGGTGGTGCTGCTGCGCCTGGCCGAAAAGGCCTTCCGTCCGGGACGCTTTCCGTTCCCGCTGATGCACATCGACACCGGCCACAACTTCGACGAGGTGATCGCCTTTCGCGACGCCCGCGCGGCCGAGCTGGGCGAGACGCTGATCGTGCGCAGCGTCGAAGACTCGATCAAGCGCGGCAGCGTGGTGCTGCGGCGCGAGACCGACTCGCGCAACGCCGCGCAGGCGGTGACGCTGCTGGAGGCGATCGAGGAATTCGGCTTCGACGCCTGCATCGGCGGCGCCCGGCGCGACGAGGAAAAAGCGCGCGCCAAGGAGCGCATCTTCTCGTTCCGCGACGAGTTCGGCCAGTGGGACCCCAAGGCCCAGCGTCCCGAACTGTGGAACCTGTTCAACACCAAGGTGCACCGCGGCGAGAACATGCGGGTGTTTCCGATCTCCAACTGGACCGAGCTGGATGTCTGGCAGTACATCCAGCGCGAGCAGCTGGCGCTGCCGTCGATCTACTTCAGCCACGAGCGCGAGGTGGTGCGCCGCAAGGGCCTGCTGGTGCCGGTCACGCGCCTGACGCCGCCGCAGGACGGCGACACGGTCGAGCGCCTGTCGGTGCGCTTCCGCACCGTGGGCGACATTTCCTGCACCTGCCCGGTAGCCTCCGACGCCACCGATACGGCCGCCATCATCGCCGAGACCGCGGTGACCGACATCACCGAGCGCGGCGCCACGCGCATGGACGACCAGACTTCCGAGGCCTCGATGGAGCGCCGCAAGAAGGAAGGCTATTTCTGATCGCACGAGTGGCCGGCGCCAGGCCGGCCGACAGGGGACGCATATGAACGCAGTAAACGATTCTTTTCTTTCGGGCGCCGGCACGGGCGTGCTGCGCCTGATCACCGCGGGCTCGGTCGACGACGGCAAGTCGACGCTGATCGGCCGCCTGCTGTATGACAGCAAGGGCGTGTTCGCCGACCAGCTCGACGCCATCTCGCGCGCCAAGTACAAGCGCGTGGCCGAGGGCGGCATCGACTTCTCGCTGCTGACCGACGGCCTGGAGGCCGAGCGCGAACAGGGCATCACCATCGACGTGGCCTACCGCTATTTCTCGACCCCGGCGCGCAAGTTCATCATCGCCGACGCGCCCGGCCACGAGCAGTACACCCGCAACATGGTCACCGGCGCGTCCACCGCCGACGTGGCCGTGATCCTGATCGACGCCACCCGCGCCGCCGACGGCAAGCTGCTGCCGCAGACCAAGCGCCACAGCACTATCGCGCGGCTGCTGGGCATCCGCCACATCGTGGTGGCGGTCAACAAGATGGACCTGGTCGATTGGGACCCGGCCGTGTTCGAGCGCATCCGCGACGCCTACGCCGATTTGGCGGGCAAGCTCGGCATCGCGCACTTCGATGCGCTGCCGTTGTCGGCGCTGAACGGCGACAACGTGGTGACGCTGTCGGACAAGACGCCGTGGTATTCGGGCCAGCCGTTGCTGACGCTGCTGGAATCGCTGGAACTGAGCGGCGACAACGGCGCGGGTCCGCTGCGCTTTCCAGTGCAGTGGGTGGCGCGTCACGACGGCAGCCGCAAGGATGACTTCCGCGGCTACGCCGGCCGCATCGCCAGCGGCGTGCTGCGTCCCGGCGACGAGATCACCGTGCAGCCGTCGGGCGTGACGGCGCGCGTGCAGGAAGTGCGGCTGTTCGATCGCGCGCTCGATGAAGCGGTGGCGGGCGACTCGGTCACGCTGGTGCTGGACCGCGATGTCGACGTGTCGCGCGGCGACGTGATCGTGCACGCGGCGGCGCCGGCGCAGGTCGCGCGCGAGTTCGAGGCGGAGCTGTGCTGGCTCGATGCGCAGGCGCTCAACCCCGCGCGCAAGTATCTGCTCAAGCATGGCACGCGGCTGACGTCGGCGAAGATCCGCGCGGTGCTCTCGCATCGCGACATCCACGAATTGCAGGAAGTGGAGAACACCGAGGGCACGCTGCGCATGAACGACATCGGTCGCGTCGCGTTCACGACGCGCGAGTCGTTGGCGGTCGATCGATACACGGATGTGCCCGCCACCGGCGCCTTCATCCTGATCGACGAAGCCACCCATCAGACCGCGGCGGCGGGCATGCTTCGGTAAACCGCAAGTCGGGGCGGAAAAAGCCCGCGCGGCATCGGTCCTGAGGTGTTGTTTTTATTCCAAATCCAATGCAGGCGCGGGTTTCCGGGCGATATCGCAACATGAAATCGAATTGTCCGGACGCCGTCTTCGTCTTGCGGTAAAGTGGGGCTGTCTTACGAAAAGGCTTTTGGTGCTTGTCAAAACCACTGTGTTTTTGTACAGTAGTTTTCATGGCACGCACCGATCATTCTTTTCCCGCCGGTTCTGGGTCCCCGGCTGCCGCCCCCGCCGCCTTGCGCGGTCGGGGTGCGGTTACTAATGTTCGGCATCGCTTCCAGAAAGATGACCGCCAGCAGGTCGACGATGGCTGGTCCACGTCGGGCCTCCCGGCTGATTTCGTTGACGCTGTCCCCAATACTTCCGTCATCCCCATCCTGCCCGACGTCCGCCGGGCGCCCGCCGCCCCCAAGACCACCGTCACGGCCGAAGAAGCCCGCAAGATCCTGTCGCGCAATGATTCGCCCGACATCCCCTTCGACGTGGCCGTCAATCCCTATCGTGGCTGCGAGCACGGTTGCGTCTATTGCTACGCCCGCCCGACCCACTCCTACCTGGGCTATTCCCCCGGCCTCGATTTCGAGACACGGCTGGTGGCCAAGGCCAACGCGGTCGAGGCGCTGCGGGCGGAAATCAGCCGCCCCGGCTACAAGCCGTCGCCCATCAATATCGGCTCGGCCACGGATGCCTACCAGCCCATCGAGCGCGACTGGCGCCTGACGCGCGGCATGCTCGAGCTGATGCTCGAAACCCGCCATCCGGTCACCATCGTCACCAAGAACGCCCTGGTCGCCCGCGACCTCGACCTGCTGGCCGCGCTGGCCGAGCACAAGCTGGTGGTGGTCTACATGAGCATCACCACGCTGGACGCCGACATGGCCCGCACGCTCGAGCCGCGCGCGGCGGCCCCCTGGCGCCGCCTGGAAGCCGTGCGCAACCTGACCGCCGCCGGGGTGCCGGTCGGCGTGCTGGTGGCGCCCGTGATCCCGTTCATCAACGATGACGCCATGGAACACATCCTGCAGGAATCCAAGGCGGCGGGCGCGCACTACGCCAGCTACACCGTCATCCGCCTGCCCTGGGAAGTCAAAACCCTGTTCGAGGACTGGCTCAACGCCCACTACCCGGATCGCGCCCAGCGCGTGCTCCATCGCATCGAAGACCTGCGCAACGGCCGCCGCAACGATCCCAACTTCGGTTCGCGCATGCGCGGCACCGGCATCTGGGCCGACCTGCTGCGCCAGCGCTTCGCCGTGGCCACCCGCAAGCTCGGCCTGAACCGCCACCGGCTGGCGCTCGACTGCGACCGTTTCCAGCCGCCGGCGCCCGCCGGTGGTTCCGCCGCCTTGTTCTCGCCGGCCGCCGCCGGCGCCCCCGCTTTCCCATCCCCGGCTGGCGCGAAAGCGTCTTCAGGGGTCCCTTTTGCCAGTGCCTTGCCGGTTGCCGGCGCCTACGGGCGCGGCGCGCGCCAATTGCGCGCCATGGTTGCCGGGCAATTGTCGTTGTTCGATTGACCCACGGCCCGGCCGTGGGTTGCCGCCGCGGCGCGTTGCCGCGGTTCTTGACCGCGTTACTAGGAGTTCCTCATGAACACCGCTCAACTCTCCGTCCTGCCGGATGATCTCGCCGCCGTTTCCCTGACCCCGCTGCGCCGCGCGGCGCAGCGCGCGCGTGCCGCCTATGCCCGTTTCACGGGGCTGGCCATGCCCTGGGCTACCGCGCCGGCGGGCGGCCATGCGAATGGCGCCGCGTCCATCGATCTTTCGGTTCCCGCCGCGGGCGGCGTGGCGGCGCCCGCGCACGTCGAGCCGCGCAAGCGGTCGGGTACGCAGCCGGGCCGGTGGCCGTTTCCGCCGGCCACGGCTGATGCCGTGCCGGTTGGCAATGTCGTCCAGGCGCCGCGCGAGCGCAGCCTGGGCAATGCCACCGTCGAACCCGTGTCGGATCAGGTCAGCGTGAAAAGCATGGTGCTGGACGTGGTGCTGGTGCTGGCGTGGGGCGCGATGATTCCCGCCCTGATGTGGCTGGGCGTGGCCGGCGGCTTTTGAGGGCAGTCAGGTCGAACCCAGCAGCACCACGCCCGCCAGGATCGACAGGCAGCCCGCCAGGCGGCCAGGGCCGACTTTCTCGCGTAGCAGGAACATGCCCGCCAGGGTGCCCAGCATCATCGACATTTCCCGCGCCGGGGCCACCAGGCTCAGCGGCGCGCCGTTGCGCAGCGCATACAGCACCAGGATGTAGCCCAGCGGCGATAGCAGGCCCACCGCCAGGGCCAGGTGCCAGTGGCCGCGCATCAGCTCCCACGCCTGGGCGCGGCGCTTCACCATGTGCGGCGTCATCATGGCGGTGCGGGTGACACAGGTGAACCAGTCGAACAGCACCGGGCTGATCAGCAGCACCTTGACGCCATAGGCGTCCACCACGGTGTAGGCGGCGATGAACAGGCCGATCACCATGCCCCAGCGCACGCCTACCCAGGCCTGGGCGTTGCGGAAGATCGACAGCCGCCCCTGGGTGGCGATCAGCAGCACCCCGATCACGACGCACAGCATGCCGGCGATGCCGGTGGTGGTGGCCGGTTCGCGCAGCAGCAGGAAGGCGCCGGTGGTCGAGAGCAGGGGGCCCGTGCCACGGGCGATCGGATACACCACCGACAGGTCCGCGACCTGATAGCCGCGTTGCAGGCACAGGCTGTAGCCCAGATGCAACAGGCTGGAGGTCAGGATCGCCCCGACCACCGGCCAGGTCCACGTCATGCCGTCATGCAGCAGCACCCACACGACCCACGGCGCGTACAGCACCGAGGCGCACAGCCCATAGGCGAAGACAAAGGGAGCGCCCACCATGGCCGCGCGCTTGGCGAGCAGGTTCCACGTTGCGTGGGCCATCGCCGCCAGGACGACCAATAACAGGGACGAATACGACATGAGGGAACAGCGTCTTATGACGTGTTTGTTACAGAAACCGCTAGGGTACCGCAAACCCGCGGGCAGGGCGCCATGTTACCCGAGGCGTCGGCCAATTTTTGGTGTAGAATCATTGGTTTGCCAAATCTCATCCTCTGCTTGCGGTACATGGCCTGGCCTTTTTGGCGGGCGTGAACAACATCGAACGGCAAAGCTTTTTAGTCCGCAAAGGCATGATGATCTAGGAGTTCTCAATGAACCTTATCGCTATCCTGGAACAGGAAGAGATTGCCCGCCTGACCGGCGGCCAAGCCAAGCCTGAATTTGCTCCCGGTGACACCGTCATCGTGAGCGTGAACGTCGTTGAAGGCACCCGCAAGCGCGTGCAGGCTTTCGAAGGCGTCGTGATCGCCAAGCGCAACCGCGGCCTGAACTCCGCGTTCACCGTGCGCAAGATTTCGTCGGGTGAAGCCGTGGAACGTACGTTCCAGCTGTACTCGCCGCAAATCGCCGGCATCGAAGTCAAGCGCCGCGGCGACGTGCGCCGCGCCAAGCTGTACTACCTGCGCAACCGCTCGGGCAAGTCGGCGCGTATCAAGGAAAAGCTGGTCAGCAAGCAAGCCTCGGCGGCTTGATCGCTTATCGGCACACGGCCCTACCAGTGTCGGACGCACACGCCATCCAGCGTTTTCGTTCGGCACGGGTTTCCGGGTTAAAAAGGCACCTGCGAGGGTGCCTTTTTCTTTTTGAAAAGCCGAATGTCTGATTCCTCGTCTTCTGCTCGGCCACGACGGCCATTGGCGCGTCCCGGATTCGATCCGGCGTCGCAACCCTGGGTCGTCGCCAACGATTCCCTGCCGGCGGTGCCGTCCGGCCTGCTCACGCCCGACCAGCTGCGCGGCACGCTCAGCCAGCCTGCCACCTGGACGCTCGAGTTGTCGCGCGACAACGACCTGCGCTATCCCGGCCGCGAAGGCGCGCCGGTGCCGGCGGCCGTGCTGATCCCGCTGGTGACCCGCGAGAACGGCGTGCACATCATGCTGACCCAGCGCGCGGCCCACCTGCACGACCACGCCGGCCAGATCAGCTTTCCGGGTGGCCGCATCGAGACCAGCGACGCTACCCCGATCGACGCCGCCCTGCGCGAGGCGCAGGAGGAAACCGGGCTGCCGGCGAACCACGTCGAGGTGCTGGGCAGCATGCCGCCGTACCTGACCGCCACGGGTTTCTCGATCATTCCCGTGGTGTCGCTGGTGACCCCCGGCTTCCAGCTGGCGCCGGACGCGTTCGAGGTGGCCGAGGTGTTCGAGGTGCCGCTGTCGTTCCTGATGGATCCGGCCAATCACCGCCTGTACGAAGCGCGGCTCGAGGATGGCCGGGTGCGCCACTATTACGGCATGCCCTATGGCAGGCACTTCATCTGGGGCGCCACGGCCGGCATGTTGCGCAACCTCTATCACCTGTTGCGCAACGGCTTCCAGCCGCGTTGATACGGCTGGCGCGCGGATCGCCGCGCCGGCCGGCCGCCGCCAGGCGGCCCGCTCAATACCGTTGTTGTCCCGCCAGGTTCTCGTCCAGGATGCGCAGGTACAGCGCATAGCGCGCCGGATCGATCGCGCCCGCGTCCAGCGCCGCGACCACGCCGCAGCCCGGCTCGTGGCGATGGGTGCAGTTGTAGAAACGGCAGGATTCGATCGGCTTGGTGAATTCCGGAAAGCCGCGGATGATGTCCTCGCGGCTCAGGTGCTGCAGGCCGAAGGCCTGGAAGCCCGGCGAGTCGATCAGGTCGCCGCCCGGCGCGGGCAGGTGATAGAGACGGGTGCTGGTGGTGGTGTGCTTGCCCATGTCCAGCGCCGTCGAATGCTCGCGGGTGGGCGCGGCGGCATCCGGCACCAGCGCGTTCAGCAGCGTCGACTTACCCATGCCGCTCTGTCCCAGCAGCAGGTTGGTGCGGCCGGCCAGGCGCGGCGCCAGCAGCGTGTGGACCTTTTCGGGTTCCAGCGCGCTCAGTTCGATGATGTCCACGCCCAGCGCGGCGATCGGCGCCAGGCGGGCGCGGGCCGCGGGCAGCGCGTCGGCGATGTCGGTCTTGTTCAGGATGATCAGCGGCTCGATGCCGGCACTCCAGGCGCCGGCCAGCGCGCGGCCGGTGAGATCGTCGGAGAAGGTCGGCTGCACCGCCACGACGATCAGCAACTGGTCCACGTTTGAAGCGAATTGCTTGGACCGCATTTCATCGGAGCGGTACAGCAGGTTGCGCCGCGGCAGGATGGCGTCGATGGCGCCTTCGTCCTGGCCCTGGGGCGTGATGCGGACGCGGTCGCCGACGGCGGCGCCGGCCTTCTTGCCGCGCGGAAAGCACTTGCGCAGGCTGCCATCGGCCAGCTCGACGGTGTAGTGGCGGCCGTGCGCCGCGATGATGCGGCCTTCGTTGGCGGCGTTGGCGGGCGCGCCGCCTTGGGGCGCGTCCTGGAAGGCGGCCTTGTTCCGGTCGTTCATGCTCATGCCGCGGGCGCCGTCAGGTGGCGGATGCGCACGGCGGCGGGGGGATGGCTGTCGTAGAAGGCGGAGTGCACGGGATCGGGAGTCAGGGTGGCGGCGTTGTCGTCGTAGAGCTTGACCAGGGCGGACACCAGGCGGTCGGGCGAGCTCTGCTCGGCCGCGTAGCGGTCGGCCTCGAACTCGTCGCGGCGCGAGTACCAGCTGGCCAGCGGCGTGAAGACGAAGGTGAAAACGGGAATGGCCAGGAAGAACAGCAACAGCGCCATGGCGTCGTTGCGGCCGCCCAGCTGCGGCAGCACGCCCAGGCCCACGTAGAACCACGGTTGCTGCGCGACCCAGCCGAGGATGGCGAAAAAGCCCAGCGCGGCCGCGAAGCTGAAGAGGATGCGCTTGATGATGTGGCGCTTGGCGAAATGGCCCAGCTCGTGCGCCAGCACCGCCTCGATCTCGTCGGCGTTCAGGCGCGCCAGCAGCGTGTCGAAGAACACGATGCGGCGCGAGCGGCCGAAACCGGTGAAATAGGCGTTGCCGTGGGCCGAGCGACGCGAGCCGTCCATCACGAACAGGCCGTTGAGCGCGAAGCCGCAGCGTTGCGCCAGGCGCTGGATGCGGCCGGCCAGTTCGGGGTCGGACAGCGGGGTGAACTTGTTGAACAGCGGGGCGATGAACATCGGGTAGACGATCAGCAGCGCCAGGTTGAACACGGTCCAGAGCGCCCAGGCCCAGATCCACCAGTATTGCCCCGCGCTGCCCATCAGCCACAGCACCGCGGCGGCCAGCGGCAGCCCCAGCACCGCCGCCACCAGCAGGCCCTTGGCCGCGTCCGAGATGAACAGCTCGGGCGTCATGCGGTTGAAACCGAAGCGGGCTTCCAGCTTGAACTGCCGCCACAGGGTGAAAGGCAGGCCCAGCAGCCCCAGCAGCAGCGCCACCGCCACCAGCAGCAGCATCTGGCGCAGGAAGTCGTTGCTGGTAAGCTGGCCTACCAGCAGGTCGATGGCCTGCAGGCCGCCCATCAGCGTCAGGCAGATCAGCAGGATGGCGTCATAGGTGCGTTCGAACATGCCCAGCCTGACCCGGGCAACCGTGTAGTCGGCGGCGCGCTGGTGGCTCGCCAGGCCGATCCGGTGGGAGAATTCCGGAGGCACCTGGTCGCGATGGCGCGCCACGTGGCGGATCTGGCGACTGGCCAGCCACATGCGCACGGCGATATCGGTCAGCAGGAAGGCAACGAACAGCAATGTGAACATGGGCGATGCGGCCGGCTCAAATGGGTATGTGCGAAAATCGCGGGTTTGAAATCGCGTCTTTTATAGGCAAATTATATGGCTGTGAACGAAAACCGCCTGGTCTGGCTCGACATGGAAATGACCGGCCTGGACCCTGAGAAAGAGCGCATCATCGAGGTCGCCGTGGTGGTGACCGAGGCCGACCTGACCGTCGTCGCCGAAGGCCCCGTGCTGGTCGTGCACCAGTCGGACAGCCTGCTCGACGCCATGGACAGCTGGAACAAGTCCACCCACGGCAAGAGCGGCCTGATCGACAAGGTCCGCGCCTCGACGATTTCCGAAGCGCAGGCAGAGGATACGCTGTTGGCGTTTCTCGCGCAGCACGTGCCGGCCGGCAAGTCGCCGCTGTGCGGCAACACCATCAGCCAGGACCGTCGTTTCATGTTTGCTTACATGCCGCGCCTGGAACAGTTCTTCCACTACCGCAACCTGGATGTCAGCACGCTCAAGGAACTGGCGCGCCGCTGGGCGCCGGCCGTGTACAAGGGCTTCGAGAAGAAGAGCCGCCACGAAGCGCTGGCCGACATCTATGAATCGATCGACGAACTGAAGTATTACCGCGAACACTTCCTGAAGGTGTAAGCCGCCGAGCTGGCGGCAGCCGCCCGCGAGCCGCCATGCCGACTTCCCATTCCGTCGCCCGGATCCGCGCCGCCGAACGCCAGGCCCTGGCCGAAGGCCGGCGGCTGATGCCGCTGGCGGGCGCTGCGGCCGCCCGTTTCGTGGCGCGCCGGGTGGCGCCCGGCGCCACGCTGCTGGCGCTGGCCGGCCCCGGCAACAATGGCGGCGATGCCCTGGAAGCGGCGACCCGGCTGCGGGAATGCGGCCACGATGTCCGGGTGGTGCTGCCCGCCGGCGCGCAGCGGCTGCCCGACGATGCCGCCCGCGCCTACGCCGGCTGGATCGCGGCGGGCGGCGCCGTATCGCCGGGGCTTGAGCCCGGCCTGGTGCCGGACCTGGTCATCGACGGCCTGTTCGGCATCGGATTGAACCGTCCCCTGGGGCCGGACTGGCAGGCGCTGGTGGATACGGTCAACGGCTGGCGGGTGCCGGTGCTGGCGCTGGACGTGCCCAGCGGCATCGACGCCGACACGGGCGCGGCCCTGGGCCGGCCGGTGCTGGCGCGCTGGACGCTGTCCTTCATCGCCCGGGCCAGGGGGCTGGAACGCGCCCCGGCGGCAGGCGAACTTCACATCGATACGCTGGGCGTCGTGATGCCGGAAGAGGGCGGCGGGGGCTGATGGCCATCCCGCGGCGGCCCTGTCAGGCCGGACGACCGCCGAAGCGCGTCGCGATGTCGGCAGCCAGCGGCGTGTAGCGTTCGTTGTCGCGGCCGGCCAGGGTGTTCAGGTGCGCTTCCGAGGCGTCGAACACCTGCCAGTAAATGCGGCCGCAGAGCTCGCGCGCCGCATGGCCAGGCCAGTTGTCCTGCAGCATGGGGCCGGGCAGGTGAGGGTCGTGCAGCACGATCCGGCGCCAATTGTGCAGCAGCATGACGCGGGTGACGAACGCGTCCGGCGGGGGCGGGGGCGCTTCCAGCAGCTTTTCCAATGGTCCGAAATTCCTGCTGAATTGCCGGTATTGCTCGGCCACGTCGTCCAGGTTCCAGCACTGCGAGGCCAGGCTGGCGATCGGCAGGCCGCCGGCGCCGGCCAGGTCGCGCGCCGACAGGACCAGCGCCTTGTCCGGAATGCCCAGTTTTTCCAGGATGTCGTGCGCCGCGCGCGCCTCGGTGTGCGGATGCGCGAACAGCCCCGGCGCGATCATGCCGAACCCTTCCCAAACCAGCTCGCGGCGCAGCTCCGCGCGTTCGGCCAGCCCGTTGCCGGTGCGCGGCAACGCCACCAGCGTCCATTCCCCGTTCCAGTCCCGCGGCGCGCCCACGTAGATGCGCTGTGAGGCGTGCGCCGTGTGGCGCAGGCCCTGTTCGGAAATCAGGTAGAGGCTGCGGCGGCCATGGCGTTCGGACTGCAGCCAGTTCTGCGCCACCAGCCGGAACACGCTGGTGCGCAGCAGGCGTTCGTTGATGCCCAGGGGCGCCAGCAGCTCGATCAGGTCGCCCAGCCAGATGGCGCCGCCATGGGGAGCCAGGGCATCGCCCAGCAGGCTGACGCAGAGCGATTTGGCGCGCGGCGGATCGCTCTTGATGAGGCGTGACAGGTAACGGTCCAGGGGCGACTGAGGGTTTGCCATAAGGGAGGCCGCGAGCGGCCGATATCGGGATCCTCGATATGATACATAAATCCAATGTGATACAGATTTGAGTTTGACAATGGTTTTTTTGTATTAAATAATCCGCCTATGACATGACGGCACTGCGCGGCGTTTGCTTTGCGCTATCGCAAACCGTCTCAAGGAGACAACCATGTACGCTCAACTCGTCGAAACCGGCGTCAAGCAGGTCAAGACCGCGGACCAGCTCGAAGGCCGCGAACAGACGTTCCAGCGCCGCATCGACGATGGCGTGCGGATCGAGGCCAAGGACTGGATGCCCGAGGCCTACCGCAAGACCCTGGTGCGCCAGATCTCGCAGCACGCGCACTCCGAGATCGTCGGCATGCTGCCCGAGGGCAACTGGATCACCCGGGCCCCGTCGCTCAAGCGCAAGGCCATCCTGCTGGCCAAGGTGCAGGACGAAGCCGGCCACGGCCTCTACCTGTACAGCGCCGCCGAGACCCTGGGCGTGTCGCGCGACGACCTGATCGACGACCTGCACGCCGGCCGCGCCAAGTACTCCAGCATCTTCAACTACCCCACGCTCAGCTGGGCCGACATCGGCATGATCGGCTGGCTGGTCGACGGCTCGGCCATCATCAACCAGATCCCGCTGTGCCGCTGCTCCTACGGCCCCTACGCCCGCGCCATGGTGCGCGTCTGTAAGGAGGAGTCCTTCCACCAGCGCCAGGGCTACGACCTGCTGATGCAGATGTGCCTGCACGGCACGCCCGAACAGAAGGCGATGGTGCAGGACTCGCTGAACCGCTGGTGGTGGCCGGCGCTCATGATGTTCGGCCCGTCCGATGCCGACTCGCCCAACAGCGCCCAGTCCATGGCCTGGAAGATCAAGCTGTTCTCCAACGACGAACTGCGCCAGAAGATGGTCGACCAGACCGTGCCGCAGGCCGAGTACCTGGGCCTCACCGTCCCCGATCCCGAGCTGAAGTGGAACGCCGAACGCGGCCACTACGACTTCGGCGAGATCGACTGGAGCGAGTTCTACGCCGTGCTCAAGGGCAATGGCCCGTGCAACCGCGAGCGCCTGGCGGCGCGCGTCAAGGCGCACGAAGACGGCGCCTGGGTGCGCGACGCGCTGGTCGCCTACGCCGACAAACAGGCCGAGCGCAAGGCGGCCTGAGCCCTGGCCGGGCGGCGCCCGGCCTTCCAACTTCTTACTCATCCATACCCGGGGCGCGCTGCGCGCCCGGCATCCGAGGATATCCATCATGAGCAAAGACTGGCCTCTGTGGGAAGTGTTCATCCGCAGCCAGCACGGCCTGGCGCACAAGCACGTCGGCAGCCTGCACGCGCCCGACGCCGAAATGGCGATCAACCACGCCCGCGACGTCTATACCCGCCGCAATGAAGGCCTGAGCATCTGGGTGGTGCGCGCCTCCGACATCTCCGCCAGCAGCCCCGGCGACAAGGATCCCTTGTTCGAGCCGGCCAACAGCAAGGTCTATCGGCATCCCACGTTCTTCCCGATGCCTGAAGAAATCAAGCACATGTAAGGCGGCGGGGGAGACATGGACAAGACTTTCTTCGAATACCTGCTGCGCCTGGGCGACACGCCGCTGATCCTGTCGCAACGTCTGGGCGCCTGGACCGGGCACGGCCCGATCCTGGAAGAGGACCTGGCGCTGACCAACACCGCGCTCGACCTGCTGGGCCAGGCCCGCATGTGGCTGACGCTGGCCGGCGAGGTCGAGGGCGCGGGCCGCGACGAGGACGCGCTGGCCTACCTGCGCGATGCCCACCAGTTCCACAACGCGCTGCTGGTCGAACGGCCCAACGGCAACTACGCCGACACCATGGCGCGGCAGTTCCTGTTCGACGTCTGGCACTACTTCCTGCTGCAGCGCCTGGCGCAGTCGTCGGACGAGCGCGTGGCCGGCATCGCCGCCAAGTCGCTCAAGGAAGTGACCTACCACGTGCGGCGCTCGTCCGACCTGGTGGTGCGCCTGGGTGATGGCACCGAGACCAGCCACGCCAGGATGCAGGCGGCGATCGACGACGCCTGGCGCTTCACCGGCGAACTGTTCACCGACGACGCGATCGACCAGGACATGGCGGCGCGCGGCATCGGCTGTGAACTGGCCGCGTTGCGCGCGCCCTGGGAACAGCACGTGCGCGAAGTGCTCGAGGAAGCCACGCTGACGGTGCCCGACGCCGCGGCCGCGAATCATCCGGCCCACAGCGGCGGCCGCCAGGGCCGGCACACCGAGGAACTGGGCTACGTGCTCGCGGAAATGCAGTACCTGCCGCGCGCCTATCCGGGAGCGACGTGGTGAACACGCTGGCGTCCGCGTCCATCGAGCAGGTCTACGCCTGGCTGCAGGAGGTTCCCGATCCGGAGATCCCCGTGCTGTCGGTGGTGGACCTGGGCGTGGTGCGCGACGTGGCCTGGGATGGCGACGCCTGCGTCGTCGTCATCACGCCGACCTACTCCGGCTGCCCCGCGATGCGCGAGATCACCGAGGACATCCGCCAGGTGCTGGCGCGCCACGGCATCGGCGAGGTGCGCGTCGAGACGCGCCTGTCGCCCGCCTGGACCACCGACTGGATGAGCGAGAAGGGCCGCGCCGCGCTCAAGGACTACGGCATCGCCGCGCCGGCGCAGCAGGCCATCGACATCTCGGGCATCAGCCGGCGCAATGCCGGGCCCGCCATCGAGTGCCCGCGTTGCGGCTCGCGCGACACGCGCCTGGTCAGCAACTTCGGATCGACCTCGTGCAAGGCGCTGTACCGCTGCGTCAGCTGCCGCGAGCCGTTCGATTACTTCAAGACTCACTGAGAGTGGTTTCGAGAATGAGCCTGAACCAATTCCACCCCCTGAAAGTGGCCTCGGTGGCGCGCAACACGCGCGACGCGGTGGTCGTGACGTTCGACCTGCCCGACACGCTGGTCGATGAATTCGCTTTCCTGCCGGGCCAGTACCTGACGCTGCGCACGCAGCTCAACGGCGAGGAACTGCGCCGCTCCTATTCGATCTGTTCGGCGCCGCGCGACAAGCTGTTGCGCGTGGCGATCAAGAAGGTCGATGAAGGCGTCTTCTCCAGTTGGGCCAACCACGAGCTGCAGCCGGGCCAGACGCTGGAAGTGATGGCGCCGGCCGGCAATTTCACCGTCGACTTCGCGCCGCAGAACCAGCGCCACTACGTGGCCTTCGCGGTGGGCAGCGGCATCACGCCGGTGTTCTCGCTGGTCAAGACCGCGCTGTCGACCGAACCGAACAGCAAGTTCACGCTGTTCTTCGGCAACCGCGCCTCGTCGGCGGTGCTGTTCCGCGAAGAGATCGAGGACCTGAAGAACCTGTACATGGACCGCTTCTCGCTGGTCTACGTCATGAGCCGCGAGACCCAGGACATCGAGCTGTTCAACGGCCGCCTGGACGGCGACAAGGTCGACCAGCTGATGTCGGCCTGGATGAGCCCCGAGGATATCGACTACGCTTTTGTCTGCGGTCCGCAGACCATGACCGAGAGCGTGGTCGAGCGGCTGCAGGCCCGCGGCATCCCGAAGGCGAACATCAAGTTCGAACTGTTCGGCGCCCCGAAGGGGCCGCGCGCGTTGCGCACGGGGCAGGATGCCCGCCAGGCGCCCGGCAAGGGCCAGTGCGAGGTGACGGTGGTGCAGGACGGCCACAGCCGCAAGTTCGTGATCGACAAGAACAAAGACAGCGTGCTGGATTCGGCGCTGGCGCAGGGCATCGAGCTGCCGTATTCGTGCAAGGGCGGGGTGTGTTCCACCTGCCGCTGCAAGGTGGTCGAGGGCGAAGTGGACATGGATGCCAACTTCGCCCTGGAAGACTACGAAGTGGCGCGAGGCTTTATCCTGAGCTGCCAGAGCTTTCCGGTCAGCGACCGCCTGGTGATCGACTTCGACCAGGAAACCTGACCCGGCGCGCGCCAGTCAGACCCCTATTCCATTTGGAGAGACGCAGTGTCCCAGAAATTCTTCGAACGCCATCAGCCCCTGCTGGAACAAGCCCTGGCCGCCGCCGCGCTGCGCGGCTACTGGAGCCCGTTTGCCGAGTCGCCCAGCCCCCGCAACTATGGCGAGACCGCCAATGACGACGGCCGCGCCGCCTTCGACGCCCTGCGCGGCAAGCCGTTCCCGCTGAACCTGCATGACGCCGACGGCACCGTCGGCGGCGAGAAGTCGCCCTTTGGCTTCGACCTGGGCATCACCTATCCGCACGTGCCGGCCGCCAAGCTGGTGGCCGCGTCCAAGCGCGCGCTGCAGGACTGGCGCCGCGCCGGCCCGCAGGCCTGGGTGGGCGTGTCGCTGGAAATCCTGGCGCGCCTGAACAAGCTCAGCTTCGAAATGGCCTACGCCGTGCAGCACACCACCGGCCAGGGCTTCATGATGGCTTTCCAGGCCGGCGGCCCGCACGCGCAGGACCGCGGCTTCGAGGCCGTGGCCTACGCCTGGCAGGAAATGTCGCGCATTCCCGGCGTCGCCATCTGGGAAAAGCCGCAGGGCAAGAACGACCCCATCCGCATGGAAAAGCACTTCACCGTGGTGCCGCGCGGCGTGGCGCTGGTGATCGGCTGCTCGACCTTCCCGACCTGGAACGGCTATCCCGGCCTGTTCGCCAGCCTGGCGACCGGCAACACCGTCATCGTCAAGCCGCATCCGGGCGCGATCCTGCCGCTGGCGCTGACCGTCAAGGTCGCGCGCGAAGTGCTGCAGGAAGCCGGCTTCGATCCCGACGTGGTGCTGCTGGCCGCGCACACCGCCGAGGAAGACACCGCGCGCCAGCTGGCGCTGGATCCCGCGGTCAAGATCATCGACTTCACCGGCAGCACCGCCAACGGCGACTGGCTCGAGAACAACGCCCGCCAGGCGCTGGTCTACACCGAGAAGGCCGGCGTCAACCAGGTCATCATCGATTCGGCCGCCGACCTGAAGGGCGTGGCGCGCAACCTGGCGTTCTCGCTGGCGCTGTATTCGGGCCAGATGTGCACGGCCCCGCAGAACATCTACGTGCCGCGCGATGGCATCCAGACGCCGGAAGGCCGGGTCAGCTTCGATGAGGTCGCCGCCGCCCTGGGCTCCGCGGTCGACAAGCTCGGCGCCGATGCCGCCAAGGCCGTCGAACTGACCGGCGCAATCCAGAACGAAGGCATCGTCGAGCGCATCGAGAAGGCCCGCGCGCTGGGCCTGCCGGTGGTGGCCGACAGCAAGACGCTGACGCACCCGCAGTTCGAGAACGCCCGCGTGCGCACGCCGCTGCTGCTGCGCGCCGAGGCCGGCAACGCCGCCATCAGCCAGGAATGGTTCGGCCCGATCGCCTTCGTGGTCGCCACCGATTCCACCGCGCACAGCATCCAGATCGCGCGCGACAGCGTGATCGAGCACGGCGCCCTGTCGCTGTCGGCCTACACCACCAGCAACGACGTGGCCGAGCAGGTCCAGGAAGCGGCGGAAGAGTCCGGCGTGTCGCTGTCGCTGAACCTGACCGGCGCGGTGTTCGTCAACCAGACCGCGGCCTTCAGCGACTTCCACGGCACCGGCGCCAACCCGGCGGCCAACGCGGCGCTGTCCGATTCGGCCTATGTGTCCAACCGCTTCCGCGTGGTGCAGACCCGCCGCCACATCTGA
The DNA here is from genome assembly GCF_056523125.1 of Achromobacter sp. ISS7. Taxonomy (NCBI): domain Bacteria; kingdom Pseudomonadati; phylum Pseudomonadota; class Betaproteobacteria; order Burkholderiales; family Alcaligenaceae; genus Achromobacter; species Achromobacter sp. ISS7. The sequence goes on from NZ_JAWRZD010000001.1 coordinate 351,558, forward strand.
ACGGTGGATCCGCACATGACCTATCAAGACATCCAATTCGAACTGGCCGGCGGCATTGCCCGCCTGACGCTGAACCGCCCGGACAAGCTCAACAGCTTCACCGCCAACATGCATGGTGAAGTGGCGCATGCGCTGACCCGGGTCGAAACCGAAGGCGCGCGCGTGCTGGTGCTGACTGGCGCCGGCCGCGGCTTCTGCGCCGGGCAGGACCTGAGCGAGCGCAAGCCCGCGCCCGACGGCACGCCGCCCGACCTGGGCGAGACCGTCGACAAGTTCTACGCGCCGCTGGTGCGCCGCCTGAACGCCTTGCCGATGCCGGTGGTGGTGGGGGTCAATGGCGTGGCGGCCGGCGCCGGCGCCAACCTGGCGTTCGCCGGCGACATCGTCATCGCCAAGGAATCGGCCAACTTCATCCAGTCGTTCTGCAAGCTGGGCCTGATTCCCGACACGGGCGGCACCTTCGTGCTGCCGCGCCTGGTGGGGCGCGCCCGCGCCATGGGCTTGGCGTTGCTGGGCGACAAGCTCAGCGCGCGCCAGGCCGAGGCCTGGGGCCTGATCTGGCAATGCGTGGCCGACGACGCGTTCGACGCGACGCTGGAGAACCTGGCGCAGCATTTCTCGCGCGCGCCGACCAAGGGCCTGGCCTATACCAAGCGCGCCTTGCAGGCCAGCCTGGGCAATGACCTGGCGACCCAGCTGGACCTGGAGCGCGACATGATGCGTGAATTGGGCCGCAGCGCCGACTACGCCGAAGGCGTGGCGGCCTTCCTGGGCAAACGCGAACCGCAGTTCAAGGGGCAATGATGAGCAGCACGCACGTTCCGCCCGTCGAGGCGCCGACGGATCCGCAGGAATTGGCGCAGGCCGTGGGCACGGTGATGTACGCCGGCGACGCGGCCTCGCAGGGCCTGGACATGAAGGTCGAGGAAATGGCGCCGGGCTATGCGCGCCTGACCATGCGGGTGCGTCCCGACATGCTCAACGGCCACAAGACCTGCCACGGCGGGTTCATCTTCGCGCTGGCCGACAGCGCCTTCGCGTTTTCCTGCAATTCGCGCAACGTCAGCACCGTGGCGTCGGGTTGCACCATCGATTACCTGGCCCCCGGCTTCGAGGGCGACCTGCTGACCGCGGTGGCGCAAGAGCGTTCGCTGGCGGGCCGCACCGGGGTGTACGACGTGACCATCACCAACCAGGACGGCCGCAACGTCGCCCTGTTCCGTGGCCGTTCCTACCGCATCAAGGGGCAGATCGTCGGCACGCCGGCCGAGGCTTGAACGCATCAACCAATCAGAGACAAGGCCACCGGCCGAGGCGGACGCGCGGCGCGTCCCCCGGCACGGAGGGTAGAGCATTCCAGGAGAGAGATAACCATGTCCAACACCATGAGCAAGCCGGGGCTGGACCCCATCGAGCATGCCAGCCAGGATGAGCTGCGCGCGTTGCAGCTCGAGCGCCTGAAGTGGTCGCTCAAGCACGCCTACGAGAACGTGCCGCACTACAAGAAGGCGTTCGACGAGATGGGCGTGCATCCGGACGACCTGAAGCAGCTGTCGGATATTTCGAAGTTCCCGTTCACCACCAAGAAGGAACTGCGCGAGAACTATCCGTTCGGCATGTTCGCGGTGCCGCGCGAGCGCATCTCGCGCATCCACGCATCCAGCGGCACGACCGGCAAGCCGACCGTGGTGGGCTACACCCAGCGCGACCTGGACAACTGGGCCAACCTGGTGGCGCGCTCGATCCGCGCGGCGGGCGGCAAGCCCGGCGACACGGTGCACGTGGCGTACGGCTACGGCCTGTTCACGGGCGGCCTGGGCGCGCATTACGGCGCCGAGCGCCTGGGTTGCACCGTCATTCCGATGTCGGGCGGGCAGACCGAAAAGCAGGTGCAGCTGATCAACGATTTCCGTCCGGACATCATCATGGTCACGCCCTCCTATTTCTGCAATATTCTGGAGGAGCAGCGCCGCCAGGGAATTGATCCGCGTCAAACTTCGCTGCGCATCGGCATCTTCGGCGCCGAGCCCTGGACCGGCCAGATGCGCGCCGACATCGAGGCCGAGGCCGGCATCGACGCGGTCGATATCTATGGCTTGTCCGAAGTGATGGGCCCGGGCGTGGCCAGCGAGTGCGTCGAGACCAAGGACGGTCCGGTGGTGTGGGAAGACCACTTCTACGCCGAGATCATCAATCCGGACACGGGCGAGCCCGTGGCGGACGGCGAGCCGGGCGAACTGGTGTTCACCTCGCTCACCAAGGAAGCGATGCCCATCATCCGCTACCGCACCCGCGACCTGACCCGCCTGCTGCCGCCCACCGCGCGCAGCATGCGCCGCATCGGCAAGATCACCGGCCGCAGCGACGACATGCTGATCGTGCGCGGCGTGAACATGTTCCCGACCCAGGTCGAGGAACTGGTGCTCAAGATCGCGCAGCTGGCGCCGCACTACCAGCTGGTGCTGTCGCGCACCGGCAATATGGACGAGCTCGAGATCCTGACGGAAGTCCGGGCCGAGTTCTCGACCCTGTCGGACGCCGAGCGCGCCGCGCTGGGCAAGCAGCTGCAGCACGCGGTCAAGACGCACATCGGCGTCAGCGCCCGCATCCAGGTGTCGGATGCCGGCCACGTCGAGCGCACGCTGACCGGCAAGGCCCGGCGCGTGATCGACAAGCGCCCGAAGGGCTGAGCATGGCCACGCCGCGTGGCCGTTGCCACGCGGCGCGCGGAAATAAAAAAAGCAGCAGCCATGGGCTGCTTTTTTTATTGGACCGGCACCCGCCTAGCGCGCCACGGCGCGCACGATATGACGGTACCAGAAGTGCAGCAGGGTGGCCGACAGCGCCAGGCCAACCATTGCCATCAGCCACATGCTGCCCGCGCCCTGGGGCGAGCCGGGCACCAGGATCTCGCGCAGCCCGTCCAGGCCGCCGCGGCCAGGCCCGAAGCCGAACCACCAGCCGCCGACCAGGCCGACGCCGGCCAGCGCCACGGTCTGCAGCAGCAGCGGCACCACCGCCACCTTGTAGGCGCGCAGCAGGTACGAGTTGATGCACTGCATGGAGTCGAACAGGTGGAACAGCGGCAGCACCGCCAGCAGCGTGGTGGCCACCGCGGCCACCTGGGGATTGTCGGTATAGGCCGCCAGGATCAGCGGACGGCCGGCCAGCAGCGCCACCGCGGTGAGCAGGGCACCCATCAGCCCCAGCGCCAGCCCGGCCATGCCGGTGCGGTGGGCATGCGCCAGGTTGCCGGCGCCGATCGCCTGCGCCGTCAGGGCGGCGGTGGCCACGCCCAGCGCCATCGGCATCATGTAGCACAGCGCCGCCAGGTTCGACATGATCTGGTGGCCGCCGGTCACGAAGGTGCCTTCGCGCGCCACCAGCAGCGCCATGAAGGTGAAGGCCGAGACTTCCACCAGGTACGAGCCGCCCATGGGGATGCCCAGGCGCAGCAGCTCCTTGAGCGTCTTCCAGTCGGGGCGGCCGACGTGCAGGTGGAAGCGGCGGTAATAGCGGTCGTGGGTGATGACCCACAGGCCCAGCCCCAGGCTCATCCACGACACCACCGCCGTGGCCAGCCCGGCGCCGGTGGCGCCCATGGCGGGCAGGCCGAGGCTGCCGTAGATGAACAGCCAGTTGAAGAAGGCCTTGAAGCCGATGGCGGCGAGGTTGATCGCCATCACCAGCTTGGGCCGCGAGACCGAGGTGCCGAGCGCGTAGATGGTGCGGAACACCAGCGCGGCCGGCAGGGCCAGGATCAGCGCCCGCAGGTACGAGGCGATGCGCTCGCGCACGCCGGGATCGACGTTGCCCGACATCGACAGCCAGAAATCCGGGAACAGCATCAGGATGCCGCCCACCACCGATAGTCCCAGCGCCAGCCACACGCCCTGGCCCCAGCTGCGGCCGACCTCGTCGTTGTTGCCGGCGCCGAAGTGCTGCGCCAGGATCGGGATGAGGGCGTGGACCACGCCCATCAGGCCGACGAAGACGGTGATGTAGATGGAGGCCGACAGGGCCATCGCCGCCAGGTCATTGGCGCTGGCGTGGCCGGTCATGGCGGTGTCGAGGACGCCGAACGAGATGCCGGCCCATTGGCTGATCAGGACCGGCCAGGCCTGCTTGGCGATGCCGCGCAGGGTGGCGCCGAAACTGGCCGGCGCCGCGGAGGCGGGAGTCATCGCGTGGGGCCGACGCGCAGCAGGCGGAAGACTTCCTGGCGGTCGGCGCGGCGGCCGCCCTGCCACAGCACGTCGGCGCTGTCGCTGTAGGCGGCGGTGTTGTCGCGCAGGCTCTGGTTGGTGGTCTGCTGCAGCACCAGCGTGCACTTCGAGTCGAACGTGAACGTCAGGTTGTTGAAGATAAGGAACGAGGCGCGCTGGCCGCTGCCCAGGCTCAGGCCGCGCACGCATTCGCCCGGCCGGATGTTCTGCTCCAGGGCCTGGGCCAGTTCGCCGGACACGGTGCGATAGCTGCGGGCATAGTCGACCGCGGGCTGCCACAACAGCACCAGCAGGATCCAGGTGACGGTCAGGCCGCCGGCGGACAGCACGGTGCCGCGCCACAGGGCTTGCGGCTTGACCCGCAGGCGCCAGACCACCAGCGCGATCCAGCCGATGGTGAAGACTACCGCCAGCGCAAACGCCACCCAGGAGATGACGGGCTCATAGCCGGTCGTCTGGCGGCCGATGTTGCGCGAAATCTGCGCGGGCCATTGGAAGTGCAGGGCGATCCAGCCGAGCCATGCGGTGGCGGCGGTCAGCGAAAAACACATCACGGCGAACCAGTCCAGCGTGTTGACCACGCCGCGCCGCAGGGTCGGCAGCGAGAACGCGCCCAGCACCGCGCACGGCACGGCTAGCAGCACGTACTCGGAGTCGCTGGCCTCGTCCAGCCCGAACAGCACCAGGGCCGAGCAGATCAGCAGCATCAGCGGCAGCCAGATGTGCGGGGCGTAGATCCAGGCGCGCCAGCGCCAGATGGCCAGCAGCGCCAGCGGCCAGGTCGGCCACAGGTACCAGGGCAGGTCGCGCAGGGTGCGGCCCACGTCGTGCCAGGTGGGCACGGCGAAGGACGCCAGGTTCCACGTCTTCCAGTTGCGGATCCAGTATTCACTGCTCTGGGTGGCGGGAATCCACCAGGCCAGGATCAGGACGGCGGCGACCAGCGCGGCCCAGGGCAGCCAGCGCTTGCATTTCCAGAGCGGGCCGCGCGGATAGAACGCGAGCAGGGCGGCGACCATGATCGGCAGGGCGCCGATCCAGCCGCGCGTGAGGAAGCTGGCGGCCAGCGCGATGCCCAGCGTGGTCGAGCCGGTGACGGGGCGGTCCACGGTGCGCGCGAGCGAATAGAAGGCCAGCGCCTGGCAGGCCATGATGGCGGGCACCACCGTGGTCTCGTGGGTGCGCTGCAGGATGCCGACCGTGGCCAGGAGCAACAGCAGGGCGGCGTCGGCCAGCATGCGGCCGTAGTCGCGCGGCTCCGGTTCGCCGCCGAAGGGCAGCGCCAGCGGCTGGGCTTCGGCGCGGCGGCCGAGCAGGTAGGTGCCGTACCAGACGCTCATGGCCGTCACGCCGAACCACAGCAGGTTCGGCAGGCGGCCGGCGGTGATGTCGCCGATGAAGGGGCCGAACAGCCAGATGCTGATCGCGCCGACCCAGGTGATCAGCGGGCCTTCCTCGGCGTGGGCCAGGTGCCCCACTTGCGGCAGCAGCCAGGTGATCCCGCCTTCGCGGATGGCGGTGATCATGGTGGCCAGGCCGACCGCGTCGTCCGTTTTCCACGGGTCGCGCATGAACAGGCCGGCGATGATGTACGCCAGCGCCAGCCCAAGCAGGATCAGCCTGGGCAGTTTCGCGGTGGCCACGGACGTCAGCCGGGCCGGAGTGGAAATGGAAAGTGGGGACACGGGCGTTAATGTAACCGAGTGATCGGGAAGCGCCAGCCCCCGGTGTGCGTAGGAGCAGGGTCAGGGGAAAAAAAAGCAGCCCGGAGGCTGCCTTTTTGCTGTGACTCCCGTGGGAGCGACAGGATCAGGAAGCGGACTTGACCGTGCCGGCGGTACGGGCGAAACGGGCGCGGAACTTTTCCACACGGCCGGTTTCGACGATACGCGTCTGGGCGCCCGTGTAGAACGGGTGCGATTCGGAGGTCACGTCGCACTTGAAGAGCGGGTACGTCTTGCCATCGAGTTCGACGGTTTCGCGCGTTTGAACGGTCGAGCGGGTGATGAACTTGCTGCCCGTTTGCAGGTCGGCGAAGACGACTTCGCGGTATTCGGGGTGAATGCCTTCTTTCATGGTGCTTTCCTAGGACTCCCTCAAGGGAGTCATGTCAAAAGTTAGGGTCGCCAGCACGAATCGCTTTTTCAGGCGTTCTTGCCACGTATCCGAAAAGTAACTGTGCATTCTAGCATGGGAATCACTGCCAGGGTCAGGTAATCCGGGTCGCTCCGCTGGGGGGCGCCCGGATTCTTCATCCGGGGACGGATGATCGCGCCGATTACAGATCGGTGCGCAGTTTCCAGATCTCCGGGAACAGCACCACTTCCAGCATGCGCCGCAGGTAATCCACGCCCGAGGTGCCGCCGGTGCCGCGCTTGAAGCCGATGACGCGCTCGACCGTGGTGACGTGGCGGAAACGCCACAGGCGGAAGGCGTCTTCCAGGTCGGTCAGCTTTTCGCCCAGCTGGTACAGGTCCCAGTAGCGGTCGGTGTCGCGGTAGACCGTCAGCCAGGCCTGTTCGACGCCGTCGGAGGCCTGGTAGGGCTGGGTCCAGTCGCGCTCCAGGCGGTCGGCCGGCACCGCCACGCCGTGCCGCGCCAGCAGGCGCAGCGATTCGTCATAGAGCGACGGCGCTTCATAGGCCTGCTGCACCTGCGCCAGCAGGTCCGCGCGATGCGCGTGCGGCTTGAGCATGGCGGCGTTCTTGTTGCCCAGCAGGAATTCGATCTGGCGGTACTGGTAGCTCTGGAAGCCGCTGGAGCGCGCCAGGTAGGGGCGCAGGGCGGAGTACTCGGGCGGCGTCATGGTCGCCAGCACGTCCCAGGCGTGGACCAGCTGTTCCATGATCTTGCTGACCCGGGCCAGCATCTTGAAGGCCGGCTGCGGGCGGTCCGCGGCCAGGTTGGCGATGGCGCCGCGCAGTTCATGCAGCATCAGCTTCATCCAGAGCTCGCTGGTCTGGTGCTGGATGATGAACAGCATCTCGTTGTGCTCGGGCGACAGCGGGTGTTGCGCGCCCAGCAGCTCGTCCAGGTGCAGGTAATCGCCGTAGGTCATGTCGCGCGTGAAATCCAGCTGCGCCTTTTCCTCGCGGACGATGTCTTCGGGGCGTGGGTTCTGGCTCATGCGCGGCCTCCCTGGCAGGGCGGGGCGGCGCGGCGGGCGGAGGCGGGCAGGCTGCGCCAGCCGGCATGCGGCAGGCGGGCGCAGGCGAGCGCCATGCGCGGATCGGAGGGAGTCTTCATGGTCGTGCTTCTTCGAAGGGGCGGGCCGCGCGCGACGGGACGGCGCGCTCATCGCGCCGCGTCTCGCGCGCGGCCTGCCCGGTGGCCGGTATCAGCCCAGTTCGCGCAAGACGGCGCGCACCGGGCTGGCGTCAGCCTGGATCAAAGCCAGCGGCAGTGCGATCAGTTCGTAATCGCCCTCCGGCACGTCGTCGAGCACCAGGTTCTCCAGTACTCGCATGTCGTGCCGCAGGATGGTGTGATGGCTGTCCAGGGTCTTGCTGGACGCGGGGTCGATGCTGGGGGTGTCCAACCCGATCAGCATGACGCCGCGTTCGGCCAGCCATTCGATGGTCTGGGGCGCGTAGGCCGAGAAGTCGTCCGTCCACCATTCCTGCGCGGCATGCTTGGCGGTACGCACCAGGATGCGCGGCGGCAGGTTGTTGGCGGCGTGGAGCAGGTGCTCCGGGGTGATCAGCGGCCCGCAGTCAATGGCGTGGATGACGCGACAGGGGCCCAGGAAGGGTTCGAGCGAAACCGCGCCGATGGCCGCGGCGCCGTTCTGGTAGTGCAGCGGCGCATCGGCATGCGCGCCCACGTGCGGCGACAGGGTGATTTCGCTGACGTTGACGGGACAGCCGGGCGCGAGCGACCACTTCCATTGCTGGCGATACGGCGTATCGCCAGGAAACACGGGCGAGGCCGTGGAGACGGGAGGGGAGATATCCCACAGGCGTTTCATGGAAGGCGCGGGGTCGCGAAAGCGGAAATTAGGTTAAGCCTAAAACAATATCGGGCCGTAGTCTAACGAATTCCCGCCGCGTGCGCAGCCTGTCAGAGGCGGCCATGTTCCGCCATCGAGGAGACGTCGTCGCCGGCGACGATCAGGTGGTCGACCAGGGCGATGTCGACCAGCGCCAGCGCCTGCTTCAGGTGGCGCGTGAACGCCAGGTCGGCCGCGCTGGGCTGGGCCAGGCCGGACGGGTGGTTGTGGGCGATGATGAGCGCCGCCGCGTGATGGCGCAGGGCCTCGCGCACCACCTCGCGCGGATAGACCGAGGCTTGCGACAACGTGCCGCGGGCCAGCTCGCCGCTGGCGATCAGCCGCAGCTGGCTGTCCAGGTAGAGCGCGATGCAGTGTTCGACCCGGCGGTGGGCCAGCGTGACCTTGCAATATTGTTTCACCCGTGACGGATGGTCGAGGGTGCTGGCGAGCGTCAGTTCCTCCTCGATGGCGCGCTTGGCCAGTTCCAGGATCGCCGCCAGGGCGCAGGCCTTGGCCGTGCCCAGGCCGGACACGGTCAGCAGCTCTTCCGGGGTGGCGCCCAGCAGCCCGCGCAGGCCGCGGAACCGGTCCAGCAACTGGCTGGAAAGATCCAGCACATTCAGCCCGGGCACCCCGGTGCGCAGGGCGATGGCGAGCAGCTCGGTATTTTGTAACGCCGAGGCGCCCAGCCGCAGCAGGCGCTCGCGGGGACGCTCGTGTTTGGACACCCGGACAGACAATTTCATAAGAGGCTCTAAAATCAGGGTTCACTTACTGTCTGAATACGGTGGCAGATCTTGAGCATCGCCTCTAACGAAATGAATGTTTTGGTCCGTCCGGACTCCTACCTGACGCTGCATTACCGCATCACCCTGGCTTCGGGCCCCGGCAAGGATTCGGTGTTCACCGATACCTTCGACGGCCGTCCGGCCACGTTGCAGATGGGCAGCGGCCAATGGGCGCCGGGCCTGGAAACCGCCTTGCTGGGCAAGGCCGAGGGCGACCGTTTCAGCGTCACGCTGGAGCCGGCCGACGCCTATGGCGACCGCAACCCCGAGCTGATCCAGCGCGTCACGCGCAAGATGCTCGCCGAGCACGCCGGCGCCGACGCCACGTTCGAGCCGGGCGACCTGGTTGAGTTCGCGGCGCCCAACGGCGGCCGCTATTCGGGCGTCCTGAAGGAAATCAACGAGGAATCGGCGTTGTTCGATTTCAACCACCCGCTCGCGGGCATCAGCTTGCGGGTCGACGTGGCGCTGCTGGGAGTCCTCTGATGAGCCAGGCTGTCACCGCCGCCGGCGCCGAAGTCCTGTTGGCGCAGCCGCGCGGCTTCTGTGCCGGCGTCGATCGCGCCATCGACATCGTCGAGCGCGCGCTCGAACTGCACGGCGCGCCGATCTACGTGCGCCACGAGATCGTCCACAACCGCTACGTGGTCGAAGACCTGCGCGCCAAGGGCGCCATCTTCATCGACGAACTGGACGATGCGCCCGCCGGCGCCATCGTGGTGTTCTCGGCCCACGGCGTGTCCAAGGCGGTGCGGGCCGAAGCCGAGGCGCGCGGGCAGCAGGTGTTCGACGCCACCTGCCCGCTGGTGACCAAGGTGCACATCGAGGTGGCCCGCATGCGCGCGGCCGGCCGCGAGATCATCATGATCGGCCACAAGGGCCATCCGGAAGTCGAGGGCACGCTGGGCCAGGCCCAGGGCGGCATGTACCTGGTCGAGACGGTCGAGGACGTGGCCGGCCTGCAGGTCACCGACCCCGACAACCTGGCGTACGTCACGCAGACCACGCTGTCGGTGGACGACGCCGCGGCCGTCTCGAAGGCGCTGAAAGCGCGTTTCCCCAGCATCGTCGAGCCCAAGAAAAGCGACATCTGCTATGCCACCCAGAACCGCCAGGACGCGGTCAAGGTGCTGGCGCCCGAATGCGACCTGGTGCTGGTGGTGGGCAGCCCCAACAGCTCCAACTCCAACCGCCTGCGCGAAGTGGCGGACCGCAAGGGCGTGGCGTCGTACCTGATCGACGGCGCGCATTCCATCGACCCGGCCTGGCTCGAGGGCCGCAAGCGCATCGGCGTGACCGCCGGCGCGTCGGCGCCCGAGATCCTGGTGCAGCAGGTGATCGCGCGGGTCAAGGAACTGGGCGCCGTGTCGGTGCGCACCATGCCGGGCCTGGAAGAGAACGTGGCGTTCCCGTTGCCCAAGGGGCTGTCGCGCAAGGCCGCGCAGACCGAATCGCTGGAATAGGCGCGACGCCCCGCGCGGGCGTCGTCCAGAACAAGAATCGAGGAGACCTCATGCAGTTGTACAGCTATTTCCGCAGCTCGGCCGCGTATCGCGTGCGCATCGCGCTGAACCTGAAGGGCCTGCCGTACGAATACCTGGCGGTGCACCTGCTCAAGGACGGCGGCCAGCAGTTGTCGGCCGACTACCGCAAGGTCAATCCGACCGCGCTGGTGCCCACGCTGGTCGATGGCGACGCGGTCATCGGCCAGTCGCTCGCGATCATCGAGTATCTCGAGGAAACGCATCCGCAGGCGCCGCTGCTGCCTGCCGACCCGATCGGCCGCGCGCGCGTGCGCGACCTGGCGCTGGGCATCGCCTGCGATACCCATCCGCTGAACAACCTGCGGGTGTTGAAGTACCTGAAGCACACGCTGGGCGTGGACGAGGCCGCCAAGACGGCCTGGTACCAGCATTGGGTGCGCCAGGGGCTGGAAGCCCTGGAAGCGCAACTGGCTGGCTCGGCCGCCACCGGCGCGTTCTGCCATGGCGACACGCCGACCATCGCCGACCTGTGCCTGGTGCCGCAGGTGGCCAACGCGCGCCGCTTCGAATGCGACCTGAGCGCGATGCCGACGGTCGTGCGCATCGACGCCGCCTGCCGCGCCTTGCCGGCCTTCGACGCCGCCGCGCCGGGCAAGCAGCCCGACGCCGAATGAGGCGCGGGCCGGCCGGGATCTCTTCCCGGCCGGCCCGCCGCCCGCCTGTCGATCGGGCTCAGCCCAACTGCACCGGCACGAAGATCTTGTCTTCGCCGCGTTGCACCAGCAGCGCCACCGTCTTGCCGGCCTTGGACAGCGCGTCCTTGACCTGGCCGATGTTGTGCACCGGCACGCCATTGAGCGACAGCAGCACGTCACCCGGCTGGATGCCGGCCTTGGCGGCCGGACCCGCCGATTGCTCGATCAACAGGCCCTGCGTGCCCGCCGCTTCCTGCTCCTGCGGCGAGAGCGGGCGCAAGGCCAGGCCAAGCTGGCCCTTCTGCACGTCGCGGCTGTCGCCGGCGGTCTGCGTCCGGTCCTTCGGCACGCCGCCCAGCGTCGCCACGACTTCCTTGGGGGCGCCGTTGCGCCACAGGTCCAGCGTGATCTTCTCGCCCGGCGTGGCCAGCGTGATCAGCGACGCCAGGTCGCCCGACGACACGATGGTGCGGCCGTTGATCTTGCGCACCACGTCGCCGGGCTGCAGACCGGCCTTCTCGGCCGCGCTGCCTTTCTCGACGCTGGAGACCAGCGCGCCGGACGGCGTATCGAGCTTGAACGAGTTGGCCAGGTCCTGGTTGACCTCCTGCACCGTCACGCCCAGTCGCGCATGCTGCACCTTGCCGTGTTCCAGGATCTGGTCCTTGATCTTGTACGCCACGTCGATGGGGATCGAGAACGACAGGCCCTGGAAGCCGCCGGTGCGGCTGTAGATCTGCGAATTGATGCCGACGACTTCGCCGCGGTCGTTGAACAGCGGGCCGCCGGAGTTGCCGGGGTTCACCGCCACGTCGGTCTGGATGAACGGCACCGACGTGTCGTCCGGCAGCGAGCGGCCCTTGGCGCTGACGATGCCGGCGGTGGCGGTGTTCTCCAGGCCGTAGGGCGAGCCGATGGCCAGCACCCATTCGCCCACCTGCAACTGGTTGACGTCGCCGACCTTCACCACCGGCAGGTTCTTGGCGTCGATCTTGATGACGGCCACGTCGGTCTGCGGATCGGCGCCCAGCACCTTGGCGCGGAATTCGCGGCGGTCGGTCAGCTTGACGGTCACTTCCTTGGCGCCTTGCACGACGTGGGCGTTGGTCAGGATGACGCCGTCGCTGCTGACGATGAAGCCCGAGCCCTCGCCGCGGATCGGCACCTCGCGCGACGGCATGCCGCCGCGCGCGCCGGGGATCTGGCCGAAGAACTGGGCGAAGGGATCGTCGTCGTCATCGGACACCTTGCGCGTGCCGCTGATGCTGATGTTGACCACGGCGGGGCCGTAGTCATGCGTGATCTGCACGAAGTTGGGGGCGCCCGGCGTAGGGGCGCCCGGCGTAGTGGCGGCGGCGCTTGCCACGGCGGACGGCGCGCTGGCCGCCATCGAAATGCCGCCGAACGCGGCGGTGGCGCCCGCGCCGCCAATCGCGCCGGCGGCCAGCAGCGCCAGCACCAGGCGCGAGGGGTTCATCTGCGAGGTCTTCATGTCGGCTCCTGCGTCATGTGTGGGGACATGGCGCTATCTTCGGGCCTGACACTTAGGTGAATCTTAAGTCGGCGCCTGCGCGGGCGGAAACGCCACCTGGGCCCGCAGGCCCGGGCCGCCGGGAACGTCCTCGAGCGTGATGGCAGCGCCATGGCGCTGGGCGATGGCGCGGGCGATCGCCAGCCCCAGGCCGCTGCCGGGCTGGGCGTTGCCTTCCAGCCGGTAGAAGCGGTCGAACACGCGGGCGCGCTCGGCCGGCGGGATGCCGGGGCCGTTGTCGTCGATCAGCAGCCGGGCGCCTTCCGGGGGCGTGTCGAGCCGGATCTCGATGCGGCCGCCGGCGGGGGTGTATTTGATGGCATTGTCGAGCAGGTTGCGCGCCAGCAGCACCAGGTCGTCGCGGCGTCCGCGCACCATGGCCTGCGGCGCGCCCTGCAACTCAATGCCGATGTCCTTGGCGTTGGCCGCGGGCAGCGTCTCGGACAGCGCCAGGCGCACCACGTCGGCCAGGTCCACGGCTTCAGCGGGCGGCTGCTCGGCGTTGTTCTCGTGCCGCGCCATCGACAGCAATTGCTCCACCAGCCGCGTGGCGCGCTCGATGCCCGCCGCCAGCCGTTGCTCGGCGACGCGGCGGCTGTCGTCGTCGCTGGCGCGGCGCAGCGATTGCAGTTGCAGGTTCAGCGCCGCCAACGGCGAACGCAGCTCGTGCGCGGCATCGCCGACGAATTGCTTCTGCTGCGCGAAGGCGCCGCGCATCCGTTCCAGCAGCAGGTTCAGTTCCTGCATCAGCGGCCGGATCTCATCGGGCAGGTCGGGCACGTTGATGGGCGACAGGTCCTCGGGCCGGCGGTCGGCCACCTGCGCCCGGGCGCGCTTGACGGGCCGCAGCGACCAGCTCACCACGCACCAGACGATCAGCATCAGCAGCGGCGCCGCCGCCGCGATCGGCGCGACCGTGCGCCAGGCCAGCGCGCCCGCCATGCGCTTGCGCACCTGCATGTCCTGTGCGACCTGGATCACCTGGAATGGCGTGGCCAGCGAGTAGACGCGATAGGTGCTGCCTTCGACTTCGGCGTCGGCGAAACCCAGGATGATCTGGTCGGGCAGGGGCCGGCGCGAGCGCGAGTTGAACACGCGCACGCCATCCGGCGTCCAGATCTGGATGATGAGGTCGTCGGCCATCGGCGTGGCCGAGCCCTTGGCATGGGAGGGGCCCATCCGCAGCAATCCGTCGCCGGTGCCGAGCGACAGCGCGGTGCGCTGCAGCAGCGAATCGAAGATGTCGTCGGCCTGCTGCAGCGTGCTGCGATAGGCGATGGCGCCCTGCACCAGGGCGCCGACCGCGATCGCGGCCAGCAGGAAGAACAGCAACCGGGCCCGCAGCGAATAGCTAAGCGGGATGCTCATGTTTTGGGAATGACATAGCCGACGCCTCTGACGTTCTGGATCAGGTCCTGACCCAGTTTCTTGCGCAGGCCATGAATATAAACCTCGACCGCGTTGCTGCTGACGCTGTCTTTCCAGCTGTACAGCTTTTCCTCGAGCTGGGCGCGCGAGAAGATCATGCCGGGCGGGCGATCAGCGGTTCCAGCACCGCCCATTCGCGCGCGGTCAGCGGCACGGGCGTGCCGTCGACCGTGGCGGCGTGCGACTGCGGGTCGATGATGATGCCGTCGTGCTCGAACACCGGTTCGGCGCGGCCCGCGCTGCGGCGGATCAGGGCGCGCATGCGCGCCAGCAATTCATCGACGTCGTAGGGCTTGACGATGTAGTCGTCGGCGCCGGCGTCCAGGCCCGCGATGCGGTCGCTGACGGCGTCGCGCGCCGTGGCGATCAGGACCGGCGTGCGGTCCTTGCGCCCGCGCAGATCGCGCAGCAGCGACAGGCCATCGCGGCGCGGCAGGCCGAGGTCCAGCAGCACGAGGTCGTAGGGGTCGGTGCGCAGGGCCAGTTCGGCCGCGTGGCCGTCCCTGACCCAGTCGACGGCGTAGTGTTCCGCGCGCAGGCAGTCCAGCACGCTTTCGCCGATCATGGTGTCGTCTTCAACGAGAAGGATGCGCATGATTGTCGTCCCCCCAAGGTGTCCAGCGGGTTGGACGCCGGGCGCGCGGCCGGAGTTCCCGGCGGGGCGGGGCGCGCGATCGATCGCGCCGGAGGCGGAAATGAAAAAAGCAGCCCGAGGGGCTGCTTTTTGAATCCTGGTGCCGGCAATAGGAGTCGAACCTACGACCTTCGCATTACGAATGCGCTGCTCTACCAACTGAGCTATGCCGGCAAGACCATTTGCTTCGTTTCCGGCAAGCCAGAAGTTCAAGCAAAACATCTTCTCTTCCCCGTTTCATGCCCTGTTTATGGGGCCTGATCTGGAAAGACCGAAATCATATCAGAGTTTTTTGGCGATGGGAAACTTGGGAAGCGTGTGGCGCGAAAAAAGATCCGATTTGCACACTTCGAATTTTTCCTTCATAATCTCGTTTCTTAGCAGTTCCCCGATAGCTCAGTCGGTAGAGCGACGGACTGTTAATCCGCAGGTCGCTGGTTCGAGCCCAGCTCGGGGAGCCAAAGAATTCAGGGCCACTCACGCAAGTGAGTGGCCCTTTTGGTTTTTATCGCGCGGCTTGTCCGTTTGGCGAAATTCAGGCCAGGCCTGGCTGGCCCGTCATCCTCCCCTCGTTGTTGTTACCCGCGCCCGATCATCGCGGCCTTGCTTCCGGGGGCTGGGCGCGCGTAAGATTTGTTATGTAATAACATTTCTTTTTGGTGGGGCATCATGCGGACGAATGGCGAGGGTGTGGGGCTGGAGCAGGGGCTGGGCGTGGAGCCCGGTTCGGCATTGGCGCGGTCGGACGCGCGCCTGCCGGTGACGGTGCTGTCGGGCTTTCTCGGCGCGGGCAAGACCACCTTGCTCAACCATGTGCTGAACAACCGCGAAGGGCGGCGCGTGGCGGTCATCGTCAATGACATGTCGGACGTCAACATCGATGCCCGGCTGGTGCGCGAGGGCGGGGCGGCGCTGTCGCGGGCGGACGAAAAACTGGTGGAAATGAGCAACGGCTGCATCTGCTGTACGTTGCGCGAGGACCTGTTGATCGAGATCCGCCGCCTGGCCGCCGAGGGGCGCTTCGACTACCTGCTGATCGAGTCCACCGGCATCTCGGAGCCGCTGCCGGTGGCCGAGACCTTCACCTTCCGCGACGAGGATGGCCTCAGCCTGTCCGACGTGGCAAGGCTGGACACCATGGTCACCGTGGTGGACGCCTTCAATTTCCTGCGCGACTACGCCAGCCACGATCGCCTGGCCGCGCGTGGCGAGACGCTGGGCGAGGAAGACGAGCGCACCGTGGTCGACCTGCTGATCGAGCAGGTGGAGTTCTGCGACGTTATGGTGCTGAACAAGACCGACCTGATCGCGGCGGACGAACTGGAGCGGCTCGAGGCGATCCTGCGCCAGCTCAATCCGCGCGCCGACATCGTGCGCGGCGAGTTTGGCCAGGTGCCGCTGGCGCGCGTGCTGGATACGGGGCGCTTCGACTTCGAGGAAGCGGCGCAGGCGCCGGGCTGGCTCAAGGTGCTGCGCGGCGAGCACACGCCGGAAACCGAGGAGTACGGCATCGGCAGCTTCGTGTTCCGCGCGCGGCGGCCGTTCCATCCGCAGCGCCTGTGGGACTGCTTTCACGAGGAATGGCCCGGCGTGGTGCGCTCCAAGGGCTATTTCTGGCTGGTGACGCGGCCCGCGTTCGCCGCCTCCTGGTCGCAGGCCGGCCCCGTCACGCGCCATGGAGCGGCCGGGTACTGGTGGGCCGCGCTGCCCCGCGAGCGCTGGCCGGAGGACGTCGAGTCGCGCGCCCGCATCGTGGCCGACTGGGATCCCATCTATGGCGACCGCTGCCAGGAACTGGTGCTGATCGGCATCGGCATGGACCAGCCGGCGCTGGCGGCGCGGCTGCAGGCCTGCCTGATGACGCAGGAAGAAATGACCCGCCCGGCGATCGAATTGGCTACGATTCGGGATCCGTTCCCCATCTGGGGCGCGGCGCAATAGCGAGGGCGGGGCGAGAGCCCGTGGGGTGATGGCAGCGGAAGGCGACAAGCGCATCGGCGTGACGGTGATTTCGGGGTTCCTGGGCAGCGGCAAGACGACGCTGCTCAATCGCCTGCTGCGTGAGCCGGCCTATGCCGACGCGGTGGTCATCGTCAACGAATACGGCGACATCGGCGTGGACCATCACCTGGTCCGGCTAGCGCAGGACAACATCGTGTTGATCGAGGGCGGCTGCCTGTGCTGCGTGGTCAGCGGGGCGGTGGCCGATACCCTGCGCGAGCTGTTCATGCTGGCGCTCAATCGCCGTATCAAGCCGTTTCGCCGGGTGCTGATCGAGACCAGCGGCCTGGCGGATCCGGCGCCGGTGCTCTTCACGCTCAAGCACGACCGCTTCCTGGCCGAGCGCTATGCCTACCAGGGCGCCATCGTGGTGGTCGACGTGCGCCACGGGCCGCAGCAGATGGAGACGCAGCCGGAAGCGCTGCGGCAACTGGCCCTGGCCGATACGGTCGTCCTCAGCAAATCCGACCTGGCGGACGCCGCGCAATTGCGCGCGGTGGAGCAGGCCGTGGCCGCGGTCAATCCGGGCGCGCGGCGCTGCGTGCAGCGCACCGATGCGCCGTTGGTCGGCGCGTTGCTGGAAGGGCCCGACACGCAGGCGCGGCGCGACGGCGCCGACCTGGCGGGCTGGCTGCGGGCGTTCGCCAAGCCGATGGCCGCGCGCCACGCGCAGGTAGCGAGCTTTTCGCTGACGCTGGTCGCGCCGATCGGGCGCGCCGCCTTCCTGGCGGGTGTGTCGCGCGTGCAGGAGCGGTTCGGCCCTGCCTTGTTGCGGATGAAGGGGTTGGTGTGTTTCGAGGGGGAGGCCTTGCCCTGCGAAGTCCATGGCGTCCATGGCGAGCTCTATCCGATCCGGGCCTTGCCACAGTGGCCGGGCGATGACCGCCTGTCGCGGCTGGTCTATATCGTCAGGGGCGCGGATGTGGATGCGGTGCGGGCCGAGGTGTGCGCGGCGTTGGGCCAGTTCCCCGCCTGACGGGCCGGGCGAGGCGCCGCTCGCTGGCGAGGCCGGCGCGCGTCTGCCGATTGTCTTGAAATGGCTGGATGGCCGTCATTTCATGTGCTGAAAATGCATGGAAATACGGTATAACCAGAAAGTCTGGTGCAAGAATCGAGACAATCATGGACCGATTGAAAGCGATGCAGGTATTCGTCGAGGTCGCCGACAGGGGTAGTTTGTCGGCGGCGGCGGTTCATCTGGATATGTCGCGCGCGATGGTGTCGCGCTACCTGGCCGAAATGGAACAGTGGGTCGGCGTGCGCCTGCTGCATCGCACCACCCGCCGCCTCAGCCTGACGCCGGCCGGCGCCGAGACGCTGCCGCGCTGCCGTCAGATGCTCGACATGGTGGGCGACCTGCGCAGCGCGGTCTCCACGCCCGAGGATACGCCGCGCGGCCTGTTGCGCATGACCACCAGCATGTCGTTTGGCTCCCGGCACCTGGCGCGGGTCATCACCGACTACGTCAAGCTGCATCCGGGCACCTCGGTGGACCTGATGCTGGTCGACCGGACGGTCAACCTGGTCGAGGAACGGGTCGACCTGGCCGTGCGCATCACCAATGACCTGGATCCGAACCTGATCGCGCGCAAGCTGGCCGTCTGCCGTTCGATCGTCTGCGCCTCGCCCGACTACCTGCAGCGCGAGGGCGAGCCGGCGCGGGTCGAGGACCTGTCGCTGCGCAACTGCCTGACGCACTCCTATTTCGGCAAGAGCCTGTGGCGCTTCGAGCGCGAGGGCGTGCCGGTCGATGTGCCGGTCAGCGGCAACATCAGCGCCAACGAAGTGTCGGTGCTGCTGCAGGCGGCGCTGGAAGGCGCCGGCGTCGCGATGTTGCCAACTTACTACGCCGCCGAGTATGTGGCGCAGGGGCGCCTGAAGGTCATTCTGCCGCAGGCCAAGCCGCAGGAACTCGGCATCTACGGCGTCTACGCGTCACGCCGGCAGATGCCCCTGATCCTGCGTTCGATGCTGGATTTCCTGGTGGAACGGCTGGGGCCGGCCCCTTGGGATCAGTCCTAAGCCGTCCTCGCTTCGAGGCGCCGGGTTGAGGGCGGGGTATATAACGGTATAATTTGGGTGCTGCCTCGACGGGCCGGGCGCTGTGCATCAGAGCCTTTGCCATCGTCCGCCAGCATGCAGTCTTGGAAAATATCTAAGAATCGTGGTTCCGGCGTATCGGGTTCCGGCTTGTCAGGCCAGTGCCCCGCAGGGCCGGGCGCCAGGAGCACCAGGGGAGAGGCGCACCGGATTTTCCGGATGACGGCCGCAGGCGCAGGATGCCATTGGCCAATGCCTGACGATTCAGGTCCTTGATCTCGAATACCGCAATATCGATTACCGCAATGTCGGTTGCCGCGGGAATGGCGCCAAAGGGTGGCGTGTTCCGCAGGCGTGTTGGCGCATTTGCCAGCTTTCCAGATTTTGCTTGAACGAATCCGTCGCGGATGGATTTGTCCCCGCCATGGCCGGGGGCTGCGCGCAGCCCATCTTGAATGGCGTGAGTATCGCCGCGCGAGCCCGCGGCGGTTGGTGGTAAATACAGGATTCTCGTGAGAAATACGCAAACCAGCGCTGTCTGTAGCCGTCCCGCCCATGGCGCGGTTCGGGCGGCCGCGCGGGTCGCTGCCTGGCGCGGGCTTGCCTTGGCCGATGGCGCCCTGCGTGTTTTCAACGTATTTGTTTTCAACATGCCGGCCGCAAATGAAAAAGGCCCGGCGCATTCGCCAGGCCTTGATCAATTTGGTTGCGGGGGCAGGATTTGAACCTACGACCTTCGGGTTATGAGCCCGACGAGCTGCCAGACTGCTCCACCCCGCGTCTGAGAAAAGAATAGTAGCCTTATTTTCAACCTAACGCAAGTTAGCCCTTTTTGAATTTGAATCTCGATGAACGATAGCGAGGCGATACTCGTGCTGGAAACCGCGCTGCTTTGCGCGGTGCAGCCGATGCAACTGTCCGAAATGCGCAAGCTGTTCGGGGACGATGAACGATTCGACAACAGCGCCTTGCGCACGTTGCTGGAAACGCTGCAGAACAACTGGGCCGATGGCGGCCTGGAATTGGTGCAGCTGGCGACGGGGTGGCGTTTCCAGAGTCGCCCGCACATGCAGCGCTACCTGGAACGACTCAATCCCGAGAAGCCGCCGAAGTACTCCCGCGCGGTGATGGAAACCCTGGCCATCGTGGCCTGGCGCCAGCCGGTGACGCGCGGCGACATCGAGGACATCCGCGGCGTGACCGTGTCGTCGAACATCGTGAAGGCGCTGGAAGACCGCGGCTGGATCGAAGTCATCGGCCACCGCGACGCGCCGGGCCGCCCGGCCCTGTTCGGCACCACGCGCCAGTTCCTCGATGACCTTGGCCTGCGCGCGCTGGACGAATTGCCCGCGCTGGAATCCACGCATGCCGCCGCCGCGCTGGCTGGCCTGGACCTGGGCGAAGTGCAGCAGTTGGCGGATGCCGCCGACGCCGCGGAAGGCGCTGATGCCGTTGATGTCGCCGATTCCGTCGAAGGCGCGGAGTCCGTCGAGGGCGTGGCAATCGCCGCCGTCGCCGATAATGGCGAAGGGCAGGGCACCCTTGTCGAGGCTGGCGTGCAAGCCAGTATTCCAGGGGCGGAATTGTCTGTTTCGGACGACGGCGCTCCCATCGCGGCGGATGATGGCGTAGAATCCCCGCTTTCGCGCTCAGAAGAAGACGCGATTCCCGCAGACGATTCCACCGTCCGGGCGCAAGCCGAAAGCTTGTCCGATGCGCCATCCGTGGGCATCGAGAATGCCGGGCGCTTCGATGAAGCCGATGCGCCGGGTGTGGATGCCGCCCAAGAGGCGCATAGCGGGTTGTCCGAAAACCCCGCAGAGACTGGCAGTTCCGACGCACGCGCCGAATCCGGCGCCGCGGATGAACTTGTCGAGCACGCGGAAAGCGCGAAACCGACCGAACCGATAGACGAGGCCGAACCCCTGGTGCCTGGCGCCGGGCCGTTTGAGCCTGATACCGGCTCCGCCGTGGCGGAGCCTGCCGAGCCGGATTCCGCTCAGCCCGAGGCTGAGCGCGAACCGGAGTCCCCAGATGATGATGCGCCTGCCACCGGCAGGCCTCCCCAAGTTTGAAATTCGGAGCTGTCCCAGTGACAACGAATACAGCAATGCAGGACGACAATCCCCGTCCGGATGACGCCGTTTCCAATGCGCCGGCGGAAGCTTCCGCCGGCCGCGAGCCGGCCGCCGAAGGCGAGGCCCGCGGCCGTGGCCGCAAGCTGCGCACCCCGTTCCGCCGCCGTCGCGGCGACGCCGCCGCCGAGCAGGCGCCGGCTGCCGAAGGGCAGGCCGCCGCGCCCGCCCAGGCTGCCGCCGACAGCGCGGACAGCCGCGGCGGCGAGCAGGAAGCCGAGCAGGCCCTGTCGTACCTGGAAACCGCTGACCGCATGGAGCAGCGCCTGGGCAAGTACCTGAACAGCGAAGCGGTGATGCCGAAGCTGCACAAGGTGCTGGCCGACGCCGGCATCGGTTCGCGCCGCGAGATGGAAGAGCTGATCGTCGCCGGCCGCGTGTCGGTCAACGGCGAGCCGGCCCATATCGGCCAGCGCGTGGGCCCGAACGACCAGGTGCGCGTCAATGGCAAGCCCATCATGCGCACCAACACCAAGAAGCCGCCGCGCGTGATCCTGTATCACAAGCCGGCCGGCGAGATCGTCAGTCATGACGATCCGGGCGGCCGCGCCAGCGTGTTCGCGCGCCTGCCCAAGCTGCGCACCGGCAAGTGGCTGTCGGTCGGCCGCCTCGACCTGAATACCGAAGGCCTGCTGATCTTCACGACCTCGGGCGACATGGCCAACCGCATCATGCACCCGCGTTACGGCACCGAGCGTGAATACGCGGTGCGCGTGCTGGGCGAGATGGACGAAGCGCAGCGCCAGTCGCTGGTCGACGGCATCGAGCTGGAAGACGGCGTGGCCGCGTTCGGCGCGCTCGATTACCTGGGCGGCGACGGCAGCAACCGCTGGTACCGCGTGACCCTGCAGGAAGGGCGCAACCGCGAAGTGCGCCGCATGTTCGAGGCGGTGGGCGTGACGGTCAGCCGACTGATCCGCACCCGCTTCGGCGATGTGGTGCTGCCGCGCACGCTGCGCCGTGGCCGCTGGGAAGAGCTGGACGCCTCGCTGGTCACCGCGCTGATGGTGCAGCTGGGCCTGTTGCGTGAAGACGACGAATCTGGCGGCAACCGCCGCCGTTCCAAGCAACCGCAGTCGCATGACAGCGCCTTGCCCCCGGGCTTTGGCACGATGGATCGCAATGGCATGAACGGCGCCCGTATCGGCCGCCGCGGCAAGATCCAGGGCGGCCGTGCCGGCAGCGCCGGCCAGGCGGCGGCGTGTCCGTCCGATCCTTTTGGTACCGGTCTGATGATCGCTGGCGGCTACGCCAACGGTCACCCCCTGGCGGGCGAAGCCGCCGGCAACCGCAAGGGCGGCAAGCCCGCGGGTGGCCGCGGCGCGGCGGGTGGCGGCGCGGGTGGCGGTGGCAAGCCGGGCGGTCGCGCGGGTGGCAAGGCGGGCGGCGGCAAGCCGCGCGGCGCGCGTGCCGCGGCCGCCAATGGTCCGGCCGTGGCGACGGGCGCGGTGGATGCACCGGCAGGCGCTGGCCGCAAGCCGGCTGGTGGCAAGCCCGGCGGCAAGCCGGCGGCCGCGCGTGGCGGCAATGCCGCTCGCGGTGGCAAGCCGGCGGGCGCAGGCCGTGGCGGCAACAAGGCTGATGGTCCGCGCGCCGGTGGTGGTGGTGGTGCGGGCGGCGGCAACAAGGGCCCGGGCGCCGGTGGCAAGCCGCGCGCGGCCCGCAATGCGGCGTCGCCCCGTGGCGACGACTGGCAGCCGCGCGGCGCGTCGGCCCATGAATCGCGCCTGGGCGTGATGGGTGGCCGGGGCGGCCGGGGGCGTTAAACCCGCGCCATAGCGGCGTCTACGCGGCGCCGCTGGCTCGATCCGTCCCACATAAACGTAAGCCCGTGACGAATCAGGCGTTTTTCCGGTTTATCTGGTAAAATCAATGGTTTTCATGGCTTCGCGTCTGTCCGTTAACGCCGTTGGCCTGTCGGTTCGCGCCGTTGGTTTGCCGCTCATGCGGCGTTTTTCATGGATGCGCGGGTTGTACGGACTGTCTGGGCAGGCGGGTCGCTGACGGGTCGTCAGATGGGCCGTTGGCCGGTTTCATGGCTGGAACCCATGTGGTCGCAGTGGTTTTGCGGCGCAAGTGGTCTCGGTGAAACGGGTTTGGGCTGACTGCCCCCGCGGAGTTGGCGGGTGCGTCGCAAGGGCGGCGCGAGCCGAAATTTAGGTCGCAATATAGGGCACTGCCCAGCATTGCTCCTTACGTGCAGTAGGGTGGCGGCTGGGCACTGTGCAATACGGTGGGCTGGGCGTGCAGCCCATTTTTTTTGAGTATATGGCTGATTTATTCGCATTGACCGAAGAGGCACTGGCCGGCATGGACGTCGAACTCGTCGACGTCGAACGTGCCGCGCTGGGCCTTTTGCGCGTCACGATCGATCGGGTCGGCGGTGTGCGCATCGAAGACTGCGAGCAAGTGTCCCGCCAATTGTCGCGGGTGTACGAGGTCGAGAACATCGACTACAAGCGGCTGGAAGTCGGTTCGCCGGGCATTGACCGCCCGCTGCGCAACGAGGCCGAATTCCGCCGTTTCGCAGGCGAACGCATCGAGATCAAGCTGCGCGAGGCATTGGACGGACGCAAGGTCTTTTCCGGCACGTTGACCGTGCCCGAGGACGCGCCCGCAGCTCCGGACGCCGCGGCTGGGATGCACAAGACCGTGTTCGGTCTCGAATTTGAGGCAAAAAAGAACGAAGTCCAGGTGTTGAATTTCACGGTCGAGGATATCGAGCGTGCAAAACTGGACCCCGTTCTGGATTTCAAGGGCAAAAAGCGATGAGTCGCGAAATTCTTCTGTTGGTCGATGCCTTGGCGCGTGAAAAGAACGTCACGCGTGATGTCGTGTTCGGGGCGCTGGAAAGCGCGCTGGCCTCGGCCATGAAAAAGCGCTTCAAGGATGATGCGGACATTCGTGTTGCCATCGATCGTGAAACCGGTGACCACGAAGGTTTCCGCCGCTGGCTGGTGGTGCCCGACGAAGCGGGCCTGCAAGAACCCGACAAGCAGGAAATGCTGTCGGACGCCGTCGAGATCGTGCCCAACATCCAGGTGGGTGAGTACATCGAGGAACCGCTCGAGCCGATCGAGTTCGGCCGTATCGGCGCCCAGGCCGCCAAGCAGGCGATCCTGCAGAAGATCCGTGACGCCGAGCGCGAGCAGGTCCTGAACGACTTCCTCGACCGCGGCGAAACCATCGTGTCCGGCACCATCAAGCGCATGGACAAGGGCGACGCCATCATCGAGACCGGCAAGATCGAAGCGCGCCTGCCGCGCTCCGAAATGATCCCGAAGGAAAACCTCCGGGTCGCCGACCGCGTCCGCGCGTTCGTCCTGCGCGTCGACCATGCGGCCCGCGGCCAGCAGGTGATCCTGTCGCGCACCTCGCCCGAGTTCATCCGCCAGCTGTTCGAGAATGAAGTGCCCGAGATCGAGCAGGGTCTGCTCGAGATCAAGGCGGCCGCTCGCGACGCCGGCGTGCGTGCGAAGATCGCCGTGGTGGCATACGATAAGCGTATCGACCCCATCGGCACCTGCGTCGGCATGCGCGGTTCGCGCGTGACCGCCGTGCGCAACGAGCTGGGCGGCGAGCAGGTCGACATCGTGCTGTGGTCGGAAGATCCCGCGCAGTTCGTCATCGGCGCCCTGGCGCCGGCCAACGTCGAGTCCATCGTGGTGGACGAAGACAAGCACGCGATGGACGTGGTGGTCGACGAGGAAAACCTGCCCAAGGCGATCGGCGCCAAGGGCCAGAACGTGCGCCTGGCTTCCGAGCTGACCGGCTGGCAGATCAACATCATGACGCCGGAAGAAAGCCTGAACCGCCAGGAAGTCGAGCGTTCGGGCCTGCGCACCACGTTCATGAACAAGCTGGACGTCGATGAGGAAGTCGCCGACATCCTGATCGACGAAGGTTTCACCGGTATCGAGGAAATCGCCTACGTCCCCATGCAGGAACTGCTGGAGATCGAGGCGTTCGACGAAGACACCATCAACGAGTTGCGCGCCCGTGCCCGCAATGCGCTGCTGACCGAGGCCATCGCCCAGGAAGAGCGCCTTGAAACGGCGCAGGATTTGCTTGAACTCGAAGGCGTGACGCCCGAACTGGCCGCCAAGCTGGCCGAGCGTCAAGTGCATACGCGTGATGATCTGGCCGAACTGGCGACGGACGAACTGGCGGAAATCGCCGGCCTGACCGAGCAGGAAGCCAGCGACCTCATCATGCGTGCCCGCGCCCATTGGTTCGATGAAGAATAACCAAAAGGACACGGGTCTGCGGCGGATGGCCGTCAAGTCCGCCGCATGTTCACGTTGTTTGTAATAGCTGCATATAGGGAAGAGAGAGCCTAATGTCGAGTAACACCGTCGCCCAGTTCGCTACCGAGCTGAAAATGCCTGCCAATGTGCTGCTGGAACAGCTGCGCTCGGCTGGCGTTGACCTCAAATCGGTGGACGATTCCGTCACCGACAGCGACAAGGCGAAATTGCTCGAATCGCTGCGTCGCGCCCACGGCGCGACCGAAGGCAAGAAGATCACCCTGACGCGCCGCCAGACCTCCGAGATCCGCCAGGCTGACGCCACCGGCCGCTCGCGTACCATCCAGGTCGAGGTTCGCAAGAAGCGCGTGTTCGTCAAGCGTGATCCCTCCGAAATCGCCCTTGAGCAAGCCGCCGCCGCTCGCGCCGAAGAGGAAGCGGGCGCGGAAGAAGCCCAGCAGGTGTCCGCACCCGTCGCGTCCGAAGTGGCCGCGCCGGTCGAACCGCGCGATGCCGCGCCGGTCCAGGCTCCCGCTCCGGCCCCGGTGCAAGAGCCCGTTGCTGTAGAAGCGCCCGCGCCGGTTGAAGCGCCCGCGCCTGTTGAATCCGTCGCGGCCGAAGTGCCCGCCCCCGTCGCGGCTCCCGCCGCCGAAGTCCAGGCCCAGCCTGAACCGGAACCGACGCCGGCGCCCGCTCCTGCCGAGCCCGTGGCCGAAGAGGCCAAGCCCGAAGTCAAGACTGAATCCACCGAGCCCAAGGCTGAAGAAGCCAAGCCGGAACCCGTTGTGCTAGCCAATACGTCCGAACCATCGTCATCCCAGGCCGCCGCGCCTGTCGCGCAGGTGCCGCCTGCCGCGAAGTCTGAATCCGTCAAATCCGCCGCCAAGCCGGTCGAGTCCGCTGCGCCCGCCGCCAAGGTCGGCAACCGCGCCGACAACCGCCGCGCCGGCCCGCCGCTCGCCGCCTCCGCCACTGGCGCCGGCCGCGACGAGGCCCGCCGTGCCGCCGAGGCCGAAGCCGCCGCGCTGCGCGAAATGCTGAACCGCCCGCGCAAGGTGCTGCGCGCTCCCGAACCGGAAGCCCCCGCCGCGGCGGCCGCCCCGATCTCGGGCACGCTGCACAAGCCGGCCGGCAAGCCCGGCGCCGCGCCTGGCGCCAAGAAGGACGCCAAGCCCGCCGCGCCCGGCACCAAGAAGACCATCAAGACGGCCGAGGTCGCCTCGACCTGGTCGGATGACGCCTCGCGCAAGAAGCCGGCCGACAAGCCGGCGGCGCCGGCCAGCCGTGACGGCTGGCGTGCCGGCGGCAAGGGCGGTGGCAAGAGTGGCGGCCGTGGTGGCCGCAACCAGCAGAACGACCGCCGCAACGAGCCCGCGCCGCAGGAATTCATCGCGCGTGAAGTGCACGTGCCGGAAACCATCAGCGTGGCCGACCTGGCCCACAAGATGTCCGTCAAGGCCGCCGAAGTCATCAAGCAATTGATGAAGCTGGGCCAGATGGTCACCATCAACCAGGTGCTGGACCAGGAAACGGCCATGATCGTGGTCGAGGAACTGGGCCACGTGGCGATCGCCGCCAAGCTCGACGATCCGGAAGCCTTCCTGGACGAAACCGCCAGCGTGTCGGAAGCCGAACAGCTGCCGCGCGCTCCGGTCGTGACCGTGATGGGCCACGTCGACCACGGCAAGACCTCGCTGCTGGACTACATCCGCCGCGCCAAGGTCGCCGCGGGCGAAGCCGGCGGCATTACGCAGCACATCGGCGCCTACCACGTGGAAACCGAGCGTGGCATGGTGACCTTCCTGGATACCCCGGGCCACGAGGCGTTCACCGCCATGCGTGCCCGTGGCGCCAAGGCCACCGACATCGTCATCCTGGTCTGCGCGGCCGACGACGGCGTGATGCCGCAGACGCGTGAAGCCATCCACCATGCCAAGGCCGCAGGCGTGCCGATGGTGGTGGCCATGACCAAGATCGACAAGCCCAGCGCCAACCCCGAGCGCGTCAAGCAAGAGCTGGTCGCCGAGGAAGTGGTGCCGGAAGAATACGGCGGCGACGTGCCGTTCGTGCCGGTGTCGGCCAAGACCGGCGAGGGCATCGACGCGCTGCTCGAGAACGTGCTGCTGCAAGCCGAACTGCTGGAACTGAAGGCTCCGGTCGACTCGGCCGCCAAGGGCCTGGTGATCGAAGCCCGCCTGGACAAGGGCCGCGGCCCGGTCGCGACCATCCTGGTCCAGAGCGGCACGCTGAACCGTGGCGACGTGGTGCTGGCTGGCGCCAGCTTCGGCCGCGTCCGCGCCATGCTCGACGAGAACGGCAAGCCGATCCAGGCCGCCGGCCCGTCGATCCCGGTGGAAATCCAGGGCCTGACCGAAGTGCCGGCCGCCGGCGACGAGCTGATGGTGCTGTCCGACGAGCGCAAGGCGCGCGAAATCGCGCTGTTCCGCCAGGGCAAGTTCCGCGACGTCAAGCTGGCCCGCCAACAGGCCGCCAAGCTGGAATCGATGTTCGACAACCTGGGCGAAGGCACCCAGACCCTGGCGCTGATCGTCAAGACCGACGTGCAGGGTTCGCAGGAAGCGCTGGTGCAGTCGCTGACCAAGCTGTCGACCGACGAAGTCCGTGTGCAAGTGGTGCACGCGGCCGTGGGCGGCATCTCGGAAAGCGACATCAACCTGGCGATCGCCTCGAACGCCGTGGTGATCGGCTTCAACGTCCGCGCCGAAGCCAGCGCCAAGAAGCTGGCCGAGACCAACGGCATCGACGTGCGCTACTACAACATCATCTACGACGCCGTGGACGAAGTGAAGGCAGCCATGTCGGGCATGTTGGCGCCCGAGAAGAAGGAAGAGATCATCGGCCTGGTCGAGATCCGCGAGGTCTACAGCATCTCCCGCATCGGCAACATCGCCGGTTGCATGGTGCTCGACGGCCTGGTGCGTCGCGATTCGCAGGTCCGCCTGCTGCGCAACAACGTGGTCCAGTGGACCGGCCAGCTCGATTCGCTGCGCCGCTTCAAGGACGACGTCAAGGAAGTCAAGTCGGGCTTCGATTGCGGTCTTACGCTGCGCGGCAACAACGACATCCAGGTGGGCGACCAGCTGGAAGTCTTTGAAATCAAGGAAATCGCGCGTACGCTGTAAGGCGTCGCGAGGCATTGCTTCTAATGAGCCGTCACAAGTCCAAAGCCATCCCCGGTCGCAATCTGCGACTGGCCGACCAGA
Organism: Achromobacter sp. ISS7; assembly: GCF_056523125.1. Lineage (NCBI taxonomy): Bacteria > Pseudomonadati > Pseudomonadota > Betaproteobacteria > Burkholderiales > Alcaligenaceae > Achromobacter > Achromobacter sp. ISS7. Next base: position 379,982 of record NZ_JAWRZD010000001.1, read on the forward strand.
TCCAGAAGGATCTGGCCGGGATCATCCAGCGCGAGATCGACACGACCCGCGCTGGCTTGATCACGCTCTCCGGTGTGGAACTGTCGACCGACTACGCGCATGCCAAGGTGTATTTCACGGTCCTGGGCGCCGAGCCCGAGGCCGCGACCGCCTTGCTGAACGAGAAGGCCGGCTGGCTGCACTCCCAGCTGTACAAGCTGCTGCACATTCATACTGTCCCCACTTTGCGTTTCTTCCACGACGAGCAGATTGCCCGTGGTATCGAAATGTCGATCCTCATCGACCGCGCAAACCGGCCCGGCCCGCACTCGGGCGTGCCCGACGAACCTGAAGACCAGTCCTGATCGGGCTGTCGTCACTGCTTTAATTTCCGGATTCCGACGATGGCTAAACGACGCGGGCTTGCGCTCGACGGTGTGCTGTTGCTCGACAAACCCGTAGGTTTGTCGAGCAATCACGCGCTGCAACGCGCCAAGCGTGCCATGGACGCGGCGAAAGCCGGCCATACCGGCACCCTCGACCCCTTCGCCACCGGCCTGCTGGTGTGCTGCATGGGTCGGGCAACCAAGATTTCCGGCGCGATGCTCAACGCCGACAAGGCATATCGCGCTACGCTTCAATTTGGCGAAGAAACCGACTCGGGCGACCTGACCGGCAACGTGGTGTCCACCGCCGCGCCCGGTTTCGTGGTCGAGGAACAGGCCCTGCGCGAAGCGCTGTCACGTTTCTCGGGCACGATCGAGCAGATTCCGCCCATGTATTCGGCGCTCAAGCGCGACGGCAAGCCGCTGTACGAATACGCGCGGCAGGGCATCGAACTGGAACGCCCGCCGCGGCAGATTACGATTTACCGCATCGAGCTGCTGTCCCTGAACGGGACGCAGGCAGAGATCGATGTGGCTTGCAGTAAAGGCACATACATCCGGACGCTGGCCCAGGACATCGGGCGCGCGCTGGGCTGTTACGCCCACCTGGCGGCGCTGCGGCGCACGCACGTCGGGCCATTTTCTCTGGAACGCGCCGTTGCGCTGGATGCCTTGCAGGCGATGCCAGACCCCAAGCAGGCATTGCTTGCACTGAACGAATTGCCGGCGGGCTTGCTGCCCGCCACCACCTTAAAGGACTCGCTATGACTCGCGCCTTGCGCAACGTCGCCATCATCGCCCACGTGGACCACGGTAAAACCACCCTGGTCGACCAGCTGCTGCGCCAATCCGGCACCTTCCGCGAAAACCAGGCGCTGACCGAACGGGTCATGGACTCGAACGACCTGGAAAAAGAACGCGGCATCACGATTCTGGCCAAGAACTGTGCCGTTGAATACGAAGGCACGCACATCAACATCGTCGACACCCCGGGGCACGCGGACTTCGGTGGCGAAGTCGAGCGCGTGCTGTCCATGGTCGACGGCGTGCTGCTGCTGGTCGACGCCGTCGAAGGCCCGATGCCGCAGACCATCTTCGTGACCCGCAAGGCGCTGGCCCTGGGCCTCAAGCCGATCGTGGTGGTCAACAAGGTCGACCGTCCGGGCGCCCGCACCGACTTCGTCATCAATGCCACCTTCGACCTGTTCGACAAGCTGGGCGCGACCGACGAGCAGCTGGACTTCCCGGTGGTGTACGCCTCGGGCCTGTCCGGCTACGCCGGCCTGACCGCCGACGTGCGCGAGGGCGACATGCGTCCGCTGTTCGAAGCCATCCTGCAGCACGTGCCGCAGCGTGACGACGATCCCAATGGCCCGCTGCAGATGCAGATCATCTCGCTGGACTACAACAGCTACGTCGGCAAGATCGGCGTGGGCCGCATCAACCGCGGCCGCATGCGTCCCGGCATGGATGTGGCGTACAAGTTCGGTCCCGATGGCCAGGGCGGCCGCGGCCGCATCAACCAGGTGCTGAAGTTCCACGGCCTGGAGCGCATCGTGGTGGATGAAGCCGAAGCCGGCGACATCGTGCTGATCAACGGTATCGAAGACCTCGGCATCGGCTGCACCGTGACTGACCCGGTGACGCAGGAAGTGCTGCCGATGCTGCGCATCGACGAGCCGACGCTGACCATGAACTTCATGGTCAACACCTCGCCGCTGGCCGGCCGTGAAGGCAAGTTCGTCACCAGCCGCCAGCTGCGCGACCGCCTGGACCGCGAACTGAAGTCGAACGTGGCGCTGCGCGTGCGCGACACCGGCGACGACACCGTGTTCGAAGTGTCGGGCCGCGGCGAACTGCACCTGACGATTCTGCTGGAAACGATGCGCCGCGAAGGCTACGAGCTGGCCGTGTCGCGTCCGCGCGTGGTGTTCAAGGAAGTCGACGGCGTGAAGTGCGAGCCGTTCGAGTCGCTGACCATCGACGTCGAAGACGCCCACCAGGGCGGCGTGATGGAAGAGCTGGGCCGCCGCAAGGGCGATCTGCAGGACATGCAGCCGGACGGCCGTGGCCGCACCCGCCTGGAATACCTGATCCCCGCCCGTGGCCTGATCGGCTTCCAGAACGAGTTCCTGACGCTGACGCGCGGCACCGGCCTGATGAGTCACATCTTCCACGAATACGCGCCCATCAAGGAAGGCTCGATCGGCGAGCGCCGCAACGGCGTGCTGATCAGCCAGGACAACGGCGACGCCGTGGCCTACGCGCTGTGGAAGCTGCAGGATCGCGGCCGCATGTTCGTGAACCCGGGCGATGCGCTGTACGAAGGCATGATCATCGGCATCCACAGCCGCGACAACGACCTGGTCGTGAACCCGATCAAGGGCAAGCAGCTGACCAACGTGCGCGCCTCGGGCACCGACGAAGCCGTGCGCCTGGTGCCGCCGATCCAGATGTCGCTGGAATACGCCGTGGAATTCATCGACGACGACGAACTGGTCGAAATCACGCCCAAGTCGATCCGCCTGCGCAAGCGTCACCTGCAGGAAAACGACCGCAAGCGCGCCGCGCGCGAATCCGCCGTCTGAGGCGAAGCGGGGCTGCTGCCCCGCGGCTGAAAACGGAAAAGCCGCACACCTTTCGGGGTGTGCGGCTTTTTTTTCCGTCGATCGCCGGCTGGTGATCGACCGGCGGCGCGGCGAAGCCTGGCGGCCTTGCCGCGCCAGCCGGCGCCGCGGCGCGCGGGTCTCAGGCGTGCTGGTGCCGGTATTCCTGCGTCTTGCCGCCATAGCCATAGGCCGCGGCGCGCGCGTCGATCACGTGCACGTAGGAGCATTCGTGCAGCTCGCCCAGGATTTCGCCGAAGGCCGCGTAGATCTCCTGGATGAAGCGCGCCTTCTCGGCCTTGGTGTTGGTCTCGTCGGTGACGCTGATGTCCAGGTGGAAGGCGTTCTTGCCCAGTTCCGACAGGGGGCGCGCGCCGATGAACCACTGGTCGTGGGGGATGTGCTGCAGCGTGATGGCGATGACCGGCAGCTTCTTGCCGAGCACGGATTGCGTCAGGCTGGCGACCGAATCGACGATGCGGCGGTTGCGGGCGGCATCGGGCTGGCCGGAAACGTGGATGACGATGTGGGGCATGACAGGCTCCTTGGGTGAGGGGGAATGGAGCCAGTGTAGGGACTGCATTGACATCGGAAAAGCGGGAATTTACGATTTCATCCATCGTATAAAACGTTGGATAAGTCATGTCCGGATTTGATCTCGACCAGCTGCGCACCCTGGTGGCGGTGCTGGACGCGGGCAGCCTGACCGCCGCCGCGCCCAAGGTGTTCCTGTCGCAGTCGTCGGTCAGCGAGCAGATGCGCAAGCTGGAGGAGCGGGCCGGCCAGCCGCTGCTGATCCGCGGCAAGGCGGGCGTGATCGCCACTCCCGCCGGTGAACGCCTGCTGGCGCATGCGCGCGCCATCCTGGCGCTGAGCGACGAGGCCTTTCGCGACCTGCGCGGCGTGGCGCTGCGCGGCGAATTGCGGCTGTGCATCACCGATTACTTCCGTCCCGGCGACGTGGCGCGGCTGTTGCGGCGCCTGAACGAGCAGTATCCGCAGGTGCGCATGCACGTCACCATCATGAAGAGCGGCACGATCGAGGCGGCTTACGAACGCGGCGAAGTGGATGTCGGCATCTCGATGGTGATCCAGGAGCGCGGCGCGTCGAAAGGGCGGCCGCAGGGGCCGTTGCTGCGGCGCGAATCGCTGCTGTGGATGGCGGCCGAGGGCGCGCCGGCGCCGGTGGCGCCGCTGCCGCTGCTGGCGCTGCCCGAGACCTGCGCGTTGCGCCAGTACGCCGAGCGGTTGCTGGCGCGGCGCGCGGTGCCGTACGCGGTGGCGCATGTGGCCTCGGGCGTGGCAGGGCTGCAACTGGCGATCGCGGCGGGGCTGGGCGTGGCCTGCCTGAACGAGTCGGCGCTGACGCCCGGCATCGGCCGCCTGCAGGCGCCGGGCCTGCCGCCATTGCCCGACGTCGAATTCCGCCTGTTGCCGCCGCGGCCGGGCGAAGACCCCTTCATCGGCCAGGCGCGCGAGGCGATCGAGCGGGCGCTGCGTTGAGCCGGCCTCGGCGCGGCCGCTAGCGCGCCTGCCGGGCCGGCGCGCGCATCAGCCACTGCAGGAATTCGCGGCCCGGGCCGGCCTCGCCGACGATCGCGCCGATGGGCTGGAACGCGCCCGGCGACTCGATCCGCAGGCGCTCGAAATGGCCATGCTGCAGATACCAGCCGGCCAGCGTCAGCGGCACCATGGCCAGCGCCTGCTGCGCCTGCATGACCGCGATCAGCAACGGCATGGGCGGCGCGGCGCTGGCCAGGCGGCACAGCCGCGGCACCACGCCGGCGCGCTCGAAGAAGGCGGTGAAGACGGCGTGGATCGCCAGTTCGGGCCGCGGCTGTATCCACAGTTGGGAGGCCACCTGCGCCAGCGTGGGCGCGGCGCCGCCGGCCAGCAGCGGATGGCCCGGCGTGGCGACGATGACGGCGGCATCCTGTTGCAGCGGGACGAATTCCAGGCCGGCGGGCACCGCTTCCGGGCGCCGGCACAGCAGCATGTCCAGGTTGCCCGCGGCCGCCAGCGGCAGCAATTGTTCGCGGCTGCCTTCCTGGAAGTCGACCTGCAGGCCGGGATGGGTCCGCATGTAGGCCGGCAGGCGCTCGGCCAGCAGGCCGCTGCTGGCCGCCGGAATGGCGCCCAGGCGCAGGTTGCCCGAGGCGCCGCCGCGCAAGGCGGCCACCGAATCGGTCGAGGCGCGCAGCGTGGTCAGCATGCCGCGCGCGCAATCGGCCATCAGCTGTCCGCTGCGGGTGGCGCGCATGCCGCGGGCGTGGCGCTCGAACAGTTCGACGCCCAGCAGGGATTCGATGTCGGCCAGCGCGTGGGTGGCGGCCGGCTGGCTCATGCCGATCTGGGCGGCGGCCTGCTGCAGGCTGCCCAGTTCGGCCACGCCGGCCAGCAGTTGCAGGTGGCGCAGGCGCCCCTTGGCCAGCAGGCGGGCAAGCAGGGTGGCGGGGGCGACGTCCATGGCACGAGCGAATCAGCTATTCAAAATATGAATGTATTGGCGCATCAATGTATTTGAAATAAGGATATGCCCTGCCCAGAATGGCGTGACGCCGGCTACCGGTTTCCACTCGAGGATTCGCCGTTCCATGAAGTCCCGTCTGTTGCATGCTGTCGTTTGCGCCGCCCTGGTCGGCGCGTCCTCCCTGGCGCTTGGACAAGGCGCCTATCCGTCCCAGCCGGTGCGCCTGATCGTGCCGTTCGCGCCGGGCGGTTCCACCGATGTGCTGGCGCGGGCCGTGGCCGATGGCCTGCGCAAGGAACTGGGCCAGAGCGTGGTGGTGGAAAACCGCGCCGGCGCCGGCGGCCTGATCGGCACCGAGGCCGTGGCGCGGGCCGAGCCCGACGGCTACACGCTGGGCATGGCCACGGTCAGCACCATGGCGGTCAATCCGCTGCTGTACGGCACCGGCCGCGTCGATCCCGCGACCCAGTTGAAACCGGTTGGCTCGGTGGCGAACGTGCCGGTGGTGTGGATGGTGAACCCGGCCTTTCCGGCCACGGATTTCGCGCAGTTCCTGGCCGAGCTGCGCGCCCATCCCGGCAAGTATTCCTTCGGTTCGCCGGGCGTCGGCTCGCTTGGCCACCTGAACCTGGCGGCGATGAATGCCGACCTCAAGGTCGAGGTGCTGCACGTGCCGTACCGCGGCATGGGCCCGGCGCTGACCGCGGCGGTGGGCGGCGAGGTGCAGGTGCAGCAGGACCAGTACGCCTCGGCGCAGTCGCTGATCAAGGCGGGCAAGCTGCGCCCGATCGCGGTGGCCGCGCCGGCGCGCCTGGCGGGTCTGCCGCAGTTGCCGACCCTGGCCGAGCTGGGCTATCCGCAGTTGAACGCGCTGGGCCAGACCTGGTTTGGCCTGGTGGCGCCGGCGGGCACGCCGGACGCGGTGGTGCGCAAACTCAATGACGCGGTACGGCAGGCGATGGCGGATCCGGCGCTGGTGCAGCGCCTGGCCGGCCTGGGCGCCGAGCCCGATACCGGCACGCCGCAGGCCTTCGGGCAGCGAATCGCGCAGACGCTGGCCGCCAACCGGAAAATCATTGAAACTGCCGCCATCAAGCTTGACGAGTAAGCGTTGCACCGCCGGTGGCGTGTCGTCGCCGGCGCCTGTAGACCCTGTAGAACCGCCACTGGAGACACGATGGGAGCCATCGACAAACTTGCCCCGTTCATCGACGCCCGCAGCGACCGCTATGCGGAACTGAGCGACCGCATCTGGAGCCTGGCCGAGCTGCGCTATGACGAGCACAAATCGGCCGAACTGCACATCGCCATGCTGGAAGAGGCCGGCTTTCGCGTCACGCGCGACGCGGCCGGCATCCCGACGGCGTTCGTCGCCGAGGCCGGCGCGGGCGGCCCGGTCATCGGCATCCTGGGCGAATACGACGCCCTGTCGGGCCTGAGCCAGGAAAGCGGCGCCTTCGCCTGCCAGCCGTCGCCGGAAACGCCCAATGGCAATGGCCACGGCTGCGGCCATCACCTGCTGGGCACGGCCGCGCATTTCGCGGCGGTGGCGGTCAAGGAGTTCCTGGAAAGCAACGGCCTGCCGGGCCGCATCCGCTTCTACGGCTGTCCGGCCGAGGAGGGCGGGTCGGGCAAGACCTTCATGGCGCGCGCCGGGCTGTTCGACGACCTGGACGCGGCGCTGACCTGGCATCCGGCCTCGCACACTGGCATCTTCCACCAGTCGTCGCTGGCCAACATCCAGGCCTATTTCCGCTTTCGCGGCGTGGCCGCGCACGCCGCCAATTCGCCGCACTTGGGCCGCAGCGCGCTGGACGCGGTGGAGCTGATGAACGTGGGCGTGAACTATCTACGCGAGCACATGGTGCCGGACGCGCGGGTGCACTACGCGGTGACCAACAGCGGCGGCATTTCGCCGAACGTGGTGCAGGCCCGCGCCGAGGTGCTGTACCTGGTGCGCGCGCCGATCAATTCGCAGGCCGCCGAGTTGTACGAGCGGGTCAAGAACGTGGCGCGGGGCGCGGCGTTGATGACCGACTGCGAGCTGGAGATCGTGTTCGACAAGGCCTGCTCCAACTACATCCCCAACGACGTGCTCAACCAGGTCATGTACGCCAACATGCAGGCGCTGCAGGGGCCGGCCTACACCGAGGGCGAACAGCAGGCCGCGCGCCGCATGTGGGACGCGATTTCCGCCGACGACATCGACAACGCCGGCAAGAACCTGGGCGCGGTGCTGCGCAATCCGACGCCGCTGTTCAGCGGGGTGGCGCCGTACGTGCCCGGCAAGCATGAGATCAGCTACGGTTCGACCGACGTCGGCGACGTCAGCTGGGTGACGCCCACGGCGCAGTGCTGGGGCGCCTGCTACGCCTACGGCACGCCGTTCCATTCGTGGCAGATGGTGGCGCAGGGCAAGCTGTCGCTGGCGCACAAGGGCATGGTGCACGCGGCCAAGGTCATCGCGGCCACCGCCGCCGACCTGTATGGCCAGCCCGAGGCGCTGGCGCGCGCCAGGGAGGAACTGCTGGAAATGCGCCGGGGCCAGCCCTACGTCTGCCCGATTCCGGCCGACGTGCTGCCGTGGTTCATGCGCAAGTAGGCGGCACGGGGCGGCCCTTGTCGGAAGCCGCCCGCGGTGTCCGGCCCGCTTGAGGCGGGCCGGCGCCGGTCAGGCCGGCAGGGACGGCGCGTATTGCGCTTCCGAACTGGCCTTCTGGTGGAATTCGACCACCTTGCGCACGACCTTGCGGGGATCGTCCTCGATGATGAAAAGATCCAGGTCATGCGCGCCGATCATGCCATTGCCCAGCACCTGGCCGCCCAGCCATTCGACCAGGCCCGACCAGTACTCGCTGCCCACCAGCACGATGGGCGCGGCCGGGACCTTGCCGGTCTGGATCAGCGTCAACGCTTCGAAGAGCTCGTCCAGGGTGCCGAAGCCGCCCGGCATCGCCACGTAGGCGAAGCTGTGCATGAAAAACGTGGCTTTGCGTGAAAAAAAGTACTCAAACGATAGACTGATGGTTTGATACTCGTTGTTGTGCGCTTCGTGCGGCAGGCTGATGTTCAGCCCGATGCTGGTGCCGCCGGTTTCGAACGCGCCCTTGTTGGCGGCTTCCATGATGCCCGGGCCGCCGCCCGCGATGACCGCGAATCCCGCCTCGGCCAGGGCGGCTGAGATTGCCACGGTGGTTTCGTAGTGGGGGGAGTTGCGGCTGACGCGCGCACTGCCGAAGACACTGACTGCTGGCCCGATGTTCGCGAGCTTTTCGGCCGCCGTCCGTATCTCTGACATAATCAGCGGAATTTGTTTTTCGGCGGGCGTCGCCGCAATTGTTGCCGCAGTTGTTGCCATATCTGCCTTTGTAACCATGAAAAAAACCTTATTGCTGGTCGACGGTTCAAGCTACTTGTACCGCGCTTTTCACGCTATGCCTGATTTGCGCAATGCGCAAGGCGAACCTACGGGTGCGCTGTACGGCGTGGTCAATATGTTGCGCAAGCTTGTATCCGACTATAAGGCAGAGTATGCCGCATGTATTTTCGATGCGCGTGGCAAGACGTTCCGGGACGATCTGTATCCGGAATACAAGTCGCACCGCCCGCCCATGCCGGAAGACCTGGCGGCCCAGATCGAGCCCATCCACCGCGCCGTGCGCGCGCTGGGCTGGCCGGTGCTGGCCATCGAGGGCGTCGAGGCCGATGACGTGATCGGCACGCTGGCCTGCCGCGCCGCCGAGCGCGGCGTGCACACGGTGGTGTCCACCGGCGACAAGGACCTGGCGCAACTGGTCAACAGCCACGTCACGCTGGTCAACACCATGAGCGGCGAGGTGCTGGACGAGGCCGGCGTGGTCAACAAGTTCGGCGTGCCGCCGGACCGCATCGTCGACTACCTGATGCTGGTGGGCGACACCGTCGACAACGTGCCGGGCGTGACCAAGGTCGGCCCCAAGACGGCCGCCAAGTGGATCTCGGAATTCGGTTCGATCGACAAGCTGGTCGAGGGCGCCGAGGGCATCAAGGGCGTGGCCGGCAGCAACCTGCGCGAAGCCATCCCCAACTTCCCGCTGACGCGCCAGTTGCTGACCGTCAAGTGCGATTGCGACCTGACCGGCCATGTCGAGAGCGTCGACGACCTGACCCCGCGCGGCCGCGACGAGGCCACGCTGACCGAACTGTACGAACGCTACGGTTTCCGCACCTGGCTGCGCGACCTGACCGGCGACGCCGAGCGCGTGCCCACGGGCGACGCCCGCGTGGCGGTCGAAGCGCCGGCCGCGCCGGCCGAGCTGGACTACCGCATCATTGACACCTGGCAGGCGTTCGACGCCTGGATGGAACTGGCGCAGGGCGCCGAGCTGGTGGCGCTGGACACCGAGACCACCTCGCTGGACGAGATGCAGGCCAAGCTGGTCGGCCTGTCGATGGCGGTGGCGCCGGGCGTGGCCTGCTACATCCCGGTGGCGCACCGCGGCCCGGATGGCGCGACCCAGTTGCCCAAGGCCGAAGTGCTGGAGCGTCTGCGCCCGTGGCTGCAGGACGCCTCGCGCGCCAAGCTGCTGCACCACGCCAAGTACGACACCCATGTGTTCGCCAACGAAGGCATCCGCCTGGCGGGCATCGCCGAAGACACCATGCTGCAGGCCTACGTGCTGGAGTCGCATCGCGGCGTCGGCCTGAACGACCTGGCGCAGCGCTACCTGGGCCGCAGCGGCGTCTCGTACGAGGACCTGTGCGGCAAGGGCGCCAAGCAGATCGGCTTCGACGAAGTGGCGGTGGACAAGGCCGGCCACTACGCCGCCGAGGACGCCGACTTCACGCTGCAGCTGCACCAGGTGCTGCGCCCGCAGGTGGCGGCCGACGCCGGGCTGGAACGCATCTACCTGCTGGAGATGCAGGTGTCGGCGGTGCTGACCACCATCGAGCGCAACGGCGTCAAGGTCGACGCCGCCGAGCTGGGCCGCCAGAGCCACAAGCTGGGCCAGGAAATGCTGCAACTCGAGCAGAAGGCCTACGAACTGGCCGGCCAGCCCTTCAACCTGAATTCGCCCAAGCAACTGGGCGAGATCCTGTTCGGCCGCATGCAGTTGCCGGTGGTGCGCAAGACCGCCGGCGGTGCGCCGTCGACCGACGAGGAAGTGCTGAGCAAGCTGGCGCAGGACTACCCGCTGCCGCAGGTGCTGCTGGAATACCGCGGGCTGTCCAAGCTCAAGTCCACCTACACGGACAAGCTGCCGCGCATGATCAACCCGGATACCGGCCGCGTGCACACGCACTATTCGCAGGCCGCGGTGATCACCGGCCGGCTGGCCTCGTCCGATCCCAACCTGCAGAACATTCCCGTGCGCACCGAGGCCGGGCGCCGGGTGCGCGAGGCGTTCATCGCCGAGCAGGGCCTGCTGCTGTCGGCCGACTATTCGCAGATCGAGCTGCGCATCATGGCGCACGTGTCGGACGACGCCAACCTGCAGCGCGCCTTCGCCGCCGGCGAGGACATCCACCGCGCCACGGCCTCGGAAGTGTTCGGCGTGTCGCTGACGGACGTCTCGTCCGAGCAGCGGCGCGCGGCCAAGGCCATCAACTTCGGCCTGATCTACGGCATGGGCGTGTTCGGCCTGGCGTCGAACCTGGGCATCACGCGGGACGCGGCGCAGGCCTACATCGACCGCTACTTCGCCCGCTATCCCGGCGTGGCGATGTACATGGAGAACACGCGCCGCGTGGCGCGCGAGCAGGGCTATGTCGAGACCGTGTTCGGGCGCCGGCTGCAATTGCCGGAGATCCGCGGCGCCTCGGGCCCGCGCCGGCAGGGCGCCGAGCGCGCGGCGATCAACGCGCCGATGCAGGGCACCGCGGCCGACCTGATCAAGATGGCCATGGTGGCGGTGCAGGACTGGCTCGAGGCCGAGAAGCTGCAGACCCGCATGATCATGCAGGTGCACGATGAACTGGTGCTGGAAGCGCCCGACGCGGAGCTGGAGCTGGTCAAGGAAGCCCTGCCGCGGCTGATGTGCAACGTGGCCGAGCTGCGCGTGCCGCTGGTGGCCGAGGTGGGCGTGGGCAAGAACTGGGAACAGGCGCACTGACACGCCTGGACGGCGGCGCGCCCGCGAACGGGCCGTTCGCCGTGGGTTCCTTGAATCGGGCCGTGCGGGCCGCGCAGCGTCCGGCGGCCCATTTCCGCTTTTGTGGCTGCAACAATATAATGTTGCGCTTCCCCCTGACCATAATACGTCCCCCAAATGCTGCTGCTCTGGGTCCTGCTTGCCACCGTCACCGGTGGCCTCATCGCCGTCCTTGTCGCCAGCTGGCTGGCCTACAAGGTGTTCGCCCATTACCTGCATCACATGGTCAGCCTGTCCGTGGGGGTGCTGCTGTCGGTGGCGCTGCTGCACCTGCTGCCGGAAGCCTTCGAGAGCGGGGTGGCCGACGCCCATGTGCTGTTCGGGCTGATGCTGGCGTCGCTGATCGGCTTTTTCGTGCTGGAGAAGATCGCGCTGCTGCGCCACAGCCATCACCACGAGGGCGACGGCCACCACCATCATCATGGCCATGACCGGCATGAGGCGGGACGCGGGGGCGTGCTGATCCTGGTCGGCAGCTCGCTGCACAACCTGTGCGACGGCGTGCTGGTGGCGGCGGCCTTCCTGACCGACCCGTTGCTGGGCGTGCTGACGGCGGCCTCGATCATCGTGCACGAAGTGCCGCACAAGCTGGGCGACTTCGTCGTGCTGCTCAATGCCGGCCTGGCGCGCCGCCGCGCCTTCGCGCTGATCCTGTTCACCAGCTTGTGTTCAGCCTTGGGCGGCATAATAGGTTACTTCGTGCTGCAGCAGGCCCAGGACTGGGTGCCGTACGTATTGGTGGTTGCCGCCAGCAGCTTCCTCTACATCTCGGTGGCCGACCTGATGCCGCAGATGCACGAACGGGTATCCCTGGCCGATGCGGTGCCGCAACTGCTGCTGGTGGGCGTGGGCGTGGTGCTGATCTACAGCGTGACGACCCTGATGCACCACGGGCATGAGCACGAGGCGGGCGCCGGCGCGGCACGCACGGAGCACGTCCACACACATTGAGGCGTGGCGTTCGCGATACCCGGCTTTGCTTCCGATCCTGGCCGGTCGTCGCGTTCGCCCCCGATGGCGAACCGCGGCGCGCCGGCTCCGCGTTGATCCCTACACAGGAGTTCGCCATGAGTTTTTCCGCCGCCGCCGGCAACGTCGCCCCCACCGTGATCCACACGGACACCCAGGGGCTGGTTCACGGGGATTTCCAATTGCCCGTGGCCGATGGATCCATCAGCGCCTACTACGCCGCCCCCGAAGGCAAGCGCGACCTGCCGGTCGTGCTGGTGGTGCAGGAGATCTTCGGGGTGCACGAGCACATCAAGGATGTCTGCCGCCGCGTGGCCAAGGCCGGCTACCTGGCCGTGGCCGCGAACCTGTACGAGCGCCAGGGTGACGCGTCGACCTATACCGATATCCCCAAGCTGATCGCCGAGATCGTCAGCAAGGTGTCCGACGAACAGGTGTTCGCCGACCTGGACGCCAGCGTGGCCTGGGCCGCGCAGCATGGCGGCGATCCGAAGCGGGTGGCGGTGACGGGGTTCTGCTGGGGCGGCCGCCTGACGTGGATGTATGCGGCGCACAATCCGGACGTGAAGGTGGGCGTGGCCTGGTACGGCAAGCTGAGCGCGGGCCACGGGCCGTTGATCAAGCGCTATGCGTTCGACGTGGTCAATGAGCTGCACGCGCCGGTGCTGGGGCTGTATGGCGCCAAGGATACTGGGATTCCGGTGTCGGATATCGAGATCATGAAGGGCAAGCTGGCGGCGGGGAACGAGAATGCCCGGCGGTCGGAGTTCGTGGTGTATCCGCAGGCGGATCATGCGTTCATGGCGGATTACCGGATGAGTTATCAGGCTGAGGCGGCCAAGGATGGGTGGGGGAGGATGCTTGAGTGGTTCAAGCGGTACCTTTGAGGGGGGATTTTTCCTCTTGGCGTGATAAAGCCGCTGCGCGTTTGCGTGGCGGTTTTTTTTTTGGCGATTTTTTGCTTCGTAGGCCGCCCGGCGCGGGTGGCGCACGGGTGGGCGCGCCTGCGATTGCGGTCCGGAGCGTTCGCTCCGGACTGCCCCTGCCTCAACCTCGTCCGCCTGCGGCTCCCTTCGGTTTCCGTCGGGCGCATCTGACGGCGCGCCCACCCGTGCGCCACCCGCGCCGGGCTAGCGGTTTCGAGGCATGGGGCGCTGCTGGACCGCGGCGGCATGCGAGGGGTTTGCGGGGCCCGCAAGGACCGGCTGCGCGGGCAGCCGGTCCTGGCGTACGCGGTTGCTTCAAGCCGGGGTAGCCCCAACGGTGGCAGCCATTGAGGGGCAGCGAGGGACCCATCGCAATCCCCTCGCTAGGATGGCCGGCCCGCCGCCCGGCCGCCCGAAGGCGGGCCAGCCCCCTCGGGGGGCAGCAAGCGCGCGAAGCGCGCGCCGCGTGGGGGCCCTAATTCCCGGCTTCGCGAAGGCGGCTGGGGAGGAGTTCGCCGTGGCGGGCCAGGAGGGGGTAGGCGGCGGCGCCGACGAGGTGGGAGTTGATGCCCTTCATGTCGCGCAGGATGTCGAGGTAGAGGGCGCCGACTTCGGCGGCGTCGACCTGGCCGGCCTTGATCTTTTGCAGGTGTACGTCGGCGGCCTGGGTCTCGATGGTGCGGAAGCGCGATTTCTCGCCGGCCAGGGCGCGGGCCTGGCGCAGGTCGTCGTTGACGAAGAGGGCGGCGGCCTGGCGTTGGTTGGCGATCAGTTCGCCGAGGGTATCGTCGAGGCTGGCGCGCTGTTCGGGCGAGAAGGTCCAGCCCTGCTTGCGCAGCTTGGCGATGTGGCTGAGCAGGCCGTGGTGGGCGATGTCGCCAGCGTGGCCGATGTTGCTGATGAAGGCCAGGATGTCATCCATGCGCTGCACGTCGCTGCGCGTCATGTTCTCCTGGTCCAGGGTGGCCAGGTAGGTGGTGATGGCGCTTTCCAGCTTGTCCAGGGCGGCGTCCAGTTGGCGCGCCTGCACCATGCGGTGGCGGTTGTCGCGCTTGAAGCCGGCGCGGGCGTACAGCAGCAGGGTCTGCAGCATGTCGGCCATGCGCAGCGCTTCGCGCGCGGCGTTGCCCAGGGCGACGGCGGGCACGTCGTGGGCCCATTCGTCCAGGTATTGGGGACGGGCAGGATCGTTGGGGTCGGTGCGCTTGGGCAGCCAGCGGGTCAGCAGAGCCGCGTAGGGCGCCAGCAGCGGCAGGAACGCCAGCGCGATGACGGCGTTGAAGAGGGTGTGGAAGTTGGCGACGGCGCGGGCCGGGTCGCTGGACATGTCGCTCATCAGCGGTTGCAGCCAGGGCAGCAGCACCAGGCCGGCCAGCACGCCGAGGATGCGGGTCAGCAGGTTGCCCAGAGGCAGGCGGCGGGCGGCGGGGTCGTCGCCGGTGACGCCTTCGATCATGGGGTTGATGGCGGTGCCGAGGTTGGCGCCCAGCACCAGCGCGAAGGCGACGTGCGGCGCCACCATGTGGTGGCTGGCCAGCGACATGACCAGCACCACCACGGCGACGCTGGAGTGGGCGGCCCAGGTGAAGGCGGCCGACAGCAGCACGGCGGCGACCGGCTGGGTCGCCAGGGCGTCCAGGATCATGCCCAGCATGGGGGCGGTCTGGAACGGTTCGAACAGTTCCACCAGCTGGTGCAGCGACAGCAGCAGCAGGCCCAGGCCGATGAAGACCCGGCCCAGGTCGCGGGTGCGGCCCGGCGGATAGCGGCGGAACATCCAGACGCCGGCCAGGATCAGGATGGGCGCCAGCGAGGTCAGGTCGAACGACAGCAGCTGCACGATCAGCGTGGTGCCGACGTTGGCGCCCAGCATGGCGGCCAGGGCCGGCACCAGGCCGACCACGCCGCCGGCGGCGAAGCCGGTGATCATCAGGCCGGTGGCGGTGCTGCTCTGCAGCGCGGCGGTGATGCCCAGGCCGGCGGCGAAGGCCCGCAAGCGGGTGCCAAGGGCGCGGCCCAGCGCGGCGCCAAGGGCGGCGCCAAAGGCGCGCTGCACGCCTGTCTGGACCATGTGGACGCCCCAGAGCAGCAGGGCGACGTAGCCGGCGAAGTCAAGCAGGGTGATAAGTCCGGACATCCTGGGGCAGTTCCATTCTTTTTATGACAAGAAATAATTCTGTAATGATCGCATGTCGGGGCGGGCGGGGAAACCCGTGCCTTGAATACAGCATACGCCCGCGGGGCTTTGCTGCGCACGGCCGGACCTTCCGCGTATCATTGCCGGATCATTCTTGAATGCAGGGGATTTCCGGTGGCCGTTTCCGTCTTCGATCTGTTCAAAATAGGCATAGGTCCGTCGAGTTCCCATACCGTCGGCCCCATGCGGGCCGCTTTGTTGTTTGCCCAGGGCCTGGAGCGCGACGGCCTGATGCCGCGGGTGGCCAACGTGCGCGCCGAGCTCTATGGCTCGCTGGGCGCCACCGGCAAGGGCCACGGCACCGACAAGGGCGTGCTGCTGGGCCTGATGGGCGAGGCGCCCGATACCGTCGATCCGGCCGCCATCGCGGGCATGATCGCGTCGGTGCGGGCCAGCCGTCAGCTGCCGCTGCTGGGCCACTATCCGGTGCCGTTCGTGGAAAAGGAACACATGATGTTCTACCGCCGCGAAGCCATGGCCGAGCATCCCAACGGCATGAAATTCCACGCCTTCGACGCCGAGGGCCAGTCGCTGCGCGAGGCCCGCTACCTGTCGGTGGGCGGCGGTTTCGTGGTGACGGCGGGCGCCTCCAACAGCCAGGTCATCGCCGCGCATGACCAGCTGCCGTATCCGTTCCGCACCGGCCGCGAGCTGCTGACCATGTGCCGCGAAAGCGGGCTGAGCGTGGCGCAGCTGATGATGAAGAACGAGCTGACCTGGCGCGATACCGGCGAGGTCGCGGGCGGGCTGGACCGCATCTGGCAGGTGATGCAGGACTGCGTCTCGCGCGGCTGCGGCATCAACTATCCGGAAGCCGACGGCGAATTGCCGGGCCCGCTGCGGGTGCGCCGCCGCGCCCCCGAGCTGTACCGCAACCTGACCCAGCGCGCCGAGCGCACGCTGTCCGATCCGCTGTCGGTGATGGACTGGGTCAACCTGTACGCCATGGCGGTGAACGAGGAAAACGCCGCCGGCGGCCGCGTCGTGACGGCGCCCACCAATGGCGCGGCGGGCATCATCCCGGCGGTGCTGCACTATTACGACCGCTTCGTCCCCGGTTCCAACCGCGAGGGCGTGCGCGACTTCCTGCTGACCGCGGCGGCCGTGGGCCTGCTGTACAAGTACAACGCCTCGCTGTCGGGCGCCGAGGTCGGCTGCCAGGGCGAAGTCGGCGTGGCCTGTTCGATGGCGGCGGGCGGCCTGGCCGCGGCGCTGGGCGGCTCGGTCGAGCAGGTCGAGAACGCGGCCGAGATCGGCATGGAGCACAACCTGGGCCTGACCTGCGACCCGGTCGGCGGGCTGGTGCAGATTCCCTGTATCGAACGCAATGCCATGGCCTCGATCAAGGCCGTCAACGCCGCCCGCATGGCCCTGCGCGGCGACGGCCAGCACTATGTGTCGCTGGACTCGGTCATCAAGACCATGCGCGAGACCGGCGCCGACATGAAGACCAAGTACAAGGAAACGGCGCGTGGCGGCCTGGCGGTGAACATCGTCGAGTGCTGAGGCGGGCTCGCCCCAAAAAAAGCCCCTTGATCGCTCAAGGGGCTTTTTCATTGCCGGGCCGCCTCAAGATGAAAACGCCCCCTCGGCGGGGCAGCAAGCCGAGGGCGCGGCGTGGGGGGGCTTTCCAACGGGCCTTTTGCCAGGATCAGATCACGCGGGCGTTCTGCAGCGCGGCGATGCGGGCCGGGATCGGCGGGTGCGAGGCGAACATGGCCGCCAGGCCGCCCTTGCCGGTGATGCCGGAGGCTTCGAACGACTTGGGCAGTTCGCCCGGTTCCAGGCCGCCCAGGCGGGCCAGGGCGCGGATCATGGGTTCGCGGGCGCCCATCAGGTGGGCCGAGCCGGCGTCGGCGCGGTACTCGCGCTGGCGCGAGAACCAGGCCACGATGATCGAGGCCAGGATGCCGAAAATGATCTCACAGACGATCACGGTGACCATGTAGCCCGGGCCGAGGCCGCGTTCGTTCTTGAACACCACGCGGTCGATGAAGTAGCCGACCACGCGCGCCAGGAACACCACGAAGGTGTTGACCACGCCCTGGATCAGGGTCAGCGTGATCATGTCGCCGTTGGCGATGTGGGCCACTTCGTGGGCCAGCACCGCGGCGACTTCCTCTTCGCTCATGCTCTCGAGCAGGCCGGTCGATACCGCCACCAGCGAGTCGTTCTTGAAGGCGCCGGTGGCGAACGCGTTGGGCGCGCCGTCGTAGATGGCGACTTCCGGGCGGCCGATGCCGGCGCGGTCGGCGAGCTGGTGGACGGTGTCCAGCAGCCAGGCCTCGCGCTGGTTGCGCGGCGCGTTCGGGTCCAGCACCTGGGCGCCGGTGCTCCATTTGGCCATCGGCTTGCTGATCAGCAGCGAGATGATGGCGCCGGTGAAGCCGACCACCACCGAGAAAATCAGCAGCGCCTGCAGGTTCAGGCCGTTGGCGGTCAGGTAGCGGTCTACGCCCAGGATGCGCAGCGTGGCCGACAGCACGAGCATGACGGCCAGGTTGGTAATGACGAAAAGGATGATGCGTTTCATGCTTTTTTTGTTCCTCAGCGAGCGGGACTTGTGCGGGATTGGACTGTGCCGCGGCATGGCAGTTCCCCGACTGCCGGCGCCGCTCCCGGTGACGGAGAGTATAGTATCGCTTTCCCCTATTTCCCCCTCACTTTCACCTGAGCGCAAACCCCCAAAATGCAGGCACTTTGGATGTTGCTGGCGTCCGCCATGTTCGCCATCATGGGGTCGTTCGTGAAGCTGGGCACCGAGCACGGCGCGTCGTTGCCGCAAGTGGTGCTGTTCCGTGGCCTGCCGTCGGTGGTGTTGCTGCTGCTGTGGGCCCGCGCCGGGCGCCAGTCCATCGTGCCCACCAGCTGGAAGCTGCACCTGTGGCGCAACCTGTCCGGCGTCACCTCGATGTGGCTCGGTTTCTTCGCTATTTCCCACCTGCCGCTGGCCACCGCCACCAGCCTGAACTACACGGCGCCGCTGTTCATCGCCTGCTGGATGCTGGGGTGGGGCGGGGCGCAGCGCGACCCGGTGCGGATCGCCGCCGTGGCCCTGGGCTTCCTGGGCGTGATCGCCGTGTTGCGGCCCAGCATCAACGAAGACCAGTGGCTGGCCGCCTTGCTGGGCCTGGGGGCGGGCGCCATGTCGGCGATCGCCATGATGCAGATCCGTCAGCTGGGCCGCATCGGCGAGCCTGAATGGCGCACCGTGCTGTTCTTTTCGGTGGCGGTGTGCGCGTCCAGCTTCGCCGGCCTGGGCTTCGAGGGCTGGGGCCACGCCGACTGGACCGGCTACAGCTCCCTGCTGGGCGTGGGCGTGACCGGCCTGTTCGGCCAGTTGGCCATGACGCGGGCGTTCGGCCTGGGGTCGGCGCTGCTGACCGCGGCCCTGCAGTACAGCACGATCATCTTCGCGGCCCTGCTCGGCATGGGCTTCTGGGGCGATACCCTGGACGGCCTGGCGTGGGCCGGCATGGGCCTGATCATTTCGGCGGGCCTGCTGTCGGTCTGGCGCACCATGCGCGATCCCAAGCCGGTCTGACCGCGCGAACCCGATCCCATCAGAGGAGTTTTCCCGATGAGCATGACCCTGATTTCCGCGGCCGACCTGGCCACGCACCTGGGCGCGGCGGACGTGCGCGTGTTCGACGTGCGCCACGACCTGACCAACCACGCGGCCGGCCGTGACGCCTACGCCGCGGGCCACATCCCCGGCGCCCGCTACCTCGACCACGAAACCGAGCTGGCCGCCCCCCGCACCGGCAAGAATGGCCGTCATCCGTTGCCCGATCGCGGCCAGTTCGGCGCCCTGATGGCGGCGCATGGCGTGACGCCGCAGACCCTGGTGGTGGCCTATGACGCCAGCGGCGGCATGTACGCGGCGCACCTGTGGTGGATGCTGCGCTGGCTGGGCCACGACCGCGTCGCTGTGCTCGACGGCGGCTGGCAGGCCTGGCAGGCGGCCGGGCTGCCGACGTCCACCGAGGCGGCCGCGCCGGTGCAGGTCGGCGCGCCGGTGACGCCGGCCGCGCCGCGGGTCGGCAGCGTCGACGCGCAGGCGGTGCTGGACAACATCGCCCGTCCGGCCTTCACCGTGATCGACGCGCGGGCGGCCAACCGCTATCGCGGCGAGGTCGAGCCGATGGATCCGGTGGCCGGCCACATTCCGGGCGCGCTGAACCGCCCGAACGGCCAGAACCTGCAGGCCGATGGCCGCTTCAAGGACGCGGCGCAACTGCGCGAGGAGTTCACCGCGCTGCTGGACGGCCGCGACCCCGCGGCCATCGTGCACCAGTGCGGTTCGGGCATCACCGCCTGCCACAACCTGCTGTCGATGGAAATCGCCGGCCTGGCCGGCTCGCGCCTCTACCCGGGCTCGTGGAGCGAGTGGTGCAGCGATCCGTCCCGGCCGGTGGCCAAGGGCGAATGAGCGCCTTGTCCGGCCCGGCTGCAAGCCGGGCCTGAAGCCGCGCCGCGGTGTCCCGACGGCGCCGGTGGCGGCCTTACCAGACCGCGGCCAGCTTGACCCGCCCCGAGACGCTTTCGGCGATCTCCAGGAAGTGGTCCAGCGGTGGCGTGGCCAGCCCCGGCACCTTGGCCATGTCGTCCCAGCGCCTCAGGCGGATCGCATCCGGCGCGCCCGGCATGCTGGCGAAATCCACCGCCTGGCCCGCATCGAAGCTGCCCCCCTGAAGCGCCAGGCTGCGTTTCGAATCCGCCGAAAGCGTCGCTTCATACTGCGGCTCCACGTAGCAGAGGTAGCGTTTCGCCTCCACGTGCAGCCGGATCGGATCCAGTACCGCCGAACTGAACAACCCGCGCAGGAACGGCAGCACGAAGTACTGGTGCTTGTCGTCGATGCCGCGCAGGGTGGGCGTGTCCGGATGGTCCGCGATCAGGTGGCCCAGGTCGTGCAGCAGGCAGGCGGTGATCAATTGGGCATTGGCGCCGTGGCGCTCGGCCAGCGCCGCGGTCTGCAGCGCGTGCCGCAGGTGGCTGACGGATTCGCCATGGTAGGAACGGTGCCCGCGTTCCAGGAAAAGCTGTTCGATATCCTGCAAGGTCAAGGCCATGGTTGTCTCCTGAGTGGCCGCAAGGGGAAGAGGCGGGCAGTGATCCGAGGATCATCCGGCTGCCGGCGCCATCTCCAGAAAGCGCGCGATGAGTTGCACCGGTTGGCGCTCGCGCAGGCAGTACAGGTATTCATGCATCACGACGTCGGCGCCCTCGATGTCCAGGGCCGCCAGTTCGGGATGGGACGGGATTTCACGCGACGGGATCAGGCTGATGCCCAGCTCGCACAGGATCGCCTGGCGGATCGATTCGCGGCTGCCGATTTCCAGGGTGCGCCGCACCGATACGCCGGCGGCCCGCAGCGCCTCTTCGGTCAGCTGGCGCGTCATCGAGCCGGGCTCGCGCAGCAGCAGCGCGTGGTCGGCCAGGTCCGCCAGCGCCACCTTGCCGCGCCGCGCCAGCGGGTGGTCGCGATGCGTCACCACGCGGATCGGGTCGGCCGCGATCATGCGGCGGTACAAATGCTTGTCATCCATCAGAAACGAGGACGTGGCAATCTCGATGCGATAGTCATGCAGCGCCTGCAGCATGCTTTGCGAGTTGCCGATGGCCACGGTCAGGTCGATGCCGGGGTAGAGCTGGTTGTAGCGGCGCACCGTGTCCATGATGTAGTACGGGCCGGTGGCGCCGATGCGCAGGTTGCCCTCGCGCAGGTCGCTGGCGTCGCGCAGCCGGAAATCGATCTCGGTTTCCTGCTGCACCAGCTTTTCCACCATCGGCATCAGGCTGTGCCCGGCGTCCGACAGCCGCATGCCGCGGCCCTGGCGGTGGAACAGCTCGACGCCGTAACGCGACTCCAACTGGCGCAATTGCCCCGTCACCGTGGGCTGGCTCACGCCCAGCTGGGCGGCGGCCTTGGTGACGGTACCGCAGCGAGCCACGGCATAGAAGGATTTGAGTTCGGCGACGAGCACGGTGTACGGGGCCTGTAAATGGACGCAATGCGCAAGACCGCCAGTACACCAAAATAATTTGATGTTTTTATTACTGCATTTGCGCGAAGTGTCATAAACACTCAATACGCGCCTTCCATACTGCCTTCGTTCCCAGACCGGAGGCCCCATGGCCCAACAGCTCCAACGCGATACCAACACAGTTCCGACGGGCGCCGCGCCCCAGCCCGGAGCGCAGCGCGGGGGCTTTCTTTCGGTCAGCAATCTCGTCAAGCGCTTCGGCAGCCACACGGCGCTGTCGGATGTGTCGCTGGATATCCGCGCCGGCGAACTGGTGTGCCTGCTGGGCCCGTCGGGCTGCGGCAAGACCACGCTGTTGCGCGCCATCGCCGGGCTCGAGCGCCAGGACAGTGGCACCATTTTGCTGTCGGGCCGCGACATCTCTCATGCCGAGCCGCAGGAGCGCGACTACGGCATCCTGTTCCAGTCCTATGCGCTGTTTCCCAACCTGACCGTGGCCCAGAACGTGGCCTACGGCCTGAGCGGCAAGCGCGCCCATCGCAAGCACGTGGCCGACCGGGTCGAGGAAATGCTGACGCTGGTGGGCCTGGCCGGCGCTTCCCATAAATATCCGGGACAGATCTCCGGCGGCCAGCAGCAGCGCGTCGCCCTGGCCCGCGCGCTGGCGCCGTCGCCGTCCCTGCTGCTGCTGGACGAGCCGATGTCGGCGCTGGATGCCCGGGTGCGCGAACACCTGCGCATCGAACTGCGCGCGCTGCAGAAGCGCCTGTCCATCACCACGCTGATGGTGACGCACGACCAGGAAGAGGCCATGGTCATGGCCGACCGCATCGCGGTCATGAACGGCGGCGTCATCGAGCAATTCGGCACCCCGCGCGAGCTGTACCGCCAGCCGGGCTCGGCCTTCATCGCCGATTTCGTCGGCGAGGCCAACTGGCTGCCGTTCGAGCGCATCGACGCGCACCGCGCCCGCGTCGGCCGCCAGGAGCTGGCGGTGGACGAGGCGCTGGAGCGCAACACCGGCAAGCTGTTCGTGCGGCCCGAGGCGGTGCGCGTGAGCGTGGCGCGTCCGGAGCAATCCAACAGCATGCTGGCCGACGTGCTGGACGGCGTGTTCCTGGGCCGCGGCTACCGCCTGGCGCTGCGCCTGGAAGGCGTGCCCGGCGCCACCGTGCACTCGATCGTGTCCCCCGAAACCGGAGACGCCCTGCTGGGTCCTCACGCTGCCAGCCGTTGCTGGGTGGAGCTGCCGCGCCATGCGATTCGCGCCTACGCTTGATCCGGCCTCGAGCCCCGCTCCCGCCGCCATGTCCGTGCCCGCCGACACGTCCGCCGTGCCCGTCGCCCCGTCATTGGGCCGCCGGCCGCTGCCCGCCTGGGTCGGCGCCTTCGGGCTGACGCTGGGGCAGGGCGCCCTGGCGCTGGGCCTGGCGCTGTTCCTGGCCCTGCCGCTGGTGGCCATCCTGGCCAAATCGGTCACCGACGCCAATGGCGACTGGGCCGGCCTGTCGGTGGTGCTGGGCATCATCGGCGCCGATGGCTTCCTGAGCATGGTCGGGCGCAGCCTGACCGTGGGCGTGGTCACCATGATGCTGGTGGTGCCGTGCGCCTACGCCTTCGCCTACGCCCTGACGCGCAGCCGCATTCCCGGCAAGGGCCTGCTGCGCACCATCGCGCTGCTGCCGCTGCTGGCGCCGTCGCTGCTGCCGGGCATCGCGCTGGTCTACCTGCTGGGCAACCAGGGCCTGCTGAAAGGCCTGTTTGGCGGCGCCACCATCTATGGCTTCTGGGGCATCGTGGTGGGCGAGGCGTTCTACACCTTCCCGCACGCGCTGATGATCCTGCTAACCGGCCTGACGCTGGCCGACGGCCGCCTCTACGACGCGGCGCGGGCCATGGGCGCGGGGCCGCTGCGCACCTTCATGACGGTGACGCTGCCCGGCACGCGCTACGCCGTGTTCTCGGCCTGCTGCGTGGTGTTCACGCTGACCGTGACCGACTTCGGCGTGCCCAAGGTGGTGGGCGGCGACTACAACGTGCTGGCGATGGAGGCCTACAAGGCGGTGGTCGGCCAGCAGAACTTCCCCAAGGGCGCCGCCATCGGCATCCTGCTGTTGCTGCCGGCGTTGCTGACCTTCGTGCTGGACCGCCGCCTGCGGGCCCGCCAGGGCGCCCAGTTGAGCGGCCGCGCCCAGCCCTACGCGGCCGGCGCCAACCGCCGGCGCGACACGGCCTTCCTGCTGCTGGCCGGCGCCATGGCCGGGTTCCTGCTGCTGATCATCGGCGTGGCGGTGTGGGCGTCGTTCGTGAAGATGTGGCCGTACAACCTGTCGCTGTCGCTGCGTTCGTACGACTTCGACAACATGGATGGCGGCGGCTGGCTGGCCTGGCGCAACAGCCTGGAACTGGCCTTCTGCACCGCGGTGATCGGCACGGTGGTGGTGTTCCTGGGCGCCTGGATGATGGAAAAGGTGCCGGCCCGCAGCGCCTCGGCGCGCGGCCTGCGCGGCGTGCTGGGCATGCTGGCGCTGATGCCGATGGCCGTGCCGGGGCTGGTGCTGGGCCTGGGCTACATCTTCTTCTTCAACGGCGCCGCCAATCCGCTCAACGTGCTGTACGGCACCATGCCGCTGCTGGTGCTGTGCACGGTGGTGCACTTCTACACCAGCGCGCACCTGACTGCCGCCACCGCGCTGAACGCGCTGGATCCCGAGTTCGAGGCCGCCTCGGCCTCGCTCAAGGTGCCGCGCCTGACCACCTTCCTGCGCGTGACGCTGCCGATGTGCCTGCCGGCCGCGCTGGACGTCGCCCGCTACCTGTTCGTTTCCGCCATGACCACCGTGTCGGCCGTGGTGTTCCTGTACAGCCCGTCCACGGTGCTGGCCGCCGTCGCGGTGCTGAACATGGACGACGCCGGCTTCATCGGCCCGGCTGCCGCCATGTGCAGCGTGATCATGGCCAGCTCGGCGGTCGCCGCGCTGCTGCTGCACCTGGCCAGCCGCGCCCTGGTGGCGCGCAGCCAGGCCTGGCGCCGGCCCGCGGCCCTTTGATTGAATATTCTGCAAGGAAGACCCTCATGACTGTTTCGACTCTGCCCGTCCGCCTGGAAGCGGTGATCTTCGATTGGGCCGGCACGCTGGTCGACTTCGGTTCGTTCGCGCCGACCAAGGTGTTCGTCGACGCCTTCGCCGAGTTCGGCATGGAAGTCACGCTGGAGCAGGCCCGCGGCCCGATGGGCGTGGGCAAGTGGGACCACATCCGCGCGCTGTGCGACGAGCCCGCCATCGCCAATCAGTACCAGGCCCAGTTCGGCCGCCTGCCGACCGACGACGACGTCACCGCGATCTACGAGCGCTTCCTGCCGATGCAGCTGGACAAGGTGGCGCAGTACTCGGGGGCCATTCCGGGCGCGGCCGAGCTGCTGCGCGCGCTGCGCCAGCGCGGCCTGAAGATCGGTTCGTGCTCCGGCTACCCCGGCAGCGTGATGCGCCGCGTGGTGGAACGCGCCGCCGGCGAAGGCCTGCAACCCGATTGCATCGTCGCCAGCGACGACGTGCCGCGTGCCCGCCCGGCGCCGGCCATGGCGCTCAAGAACGTGGTGGAGCTGGGCCTGGCGGACGTGGCCGGCTGCG
The DNA here is from genome assembly GCF_056523125.1 of Achromobacter sp. ISS7. Classification (NCBI taxonomy): domain Bacteria; kingdom Pseudomonadati; phylum Pseudomonadota; class Betaproteobacteria; order Burkholderiales; family Alcaligenaceae; genus Achromobacter; species Achromobacter sp. ISS7. The sequence continues at coordinate 405,268 of NZ_JAWRZD010000001.1, forward strand.
TCAAGGTCGACGACACCGCCCCCGGCATCGAGGAAGGCCGCCGCGCCGGCATGTGGACCGTCGGCCTGCTGCTGTCGGGCAACGCCGCCGGCCTGACGCTGGACGAGTACCTGAGCCTGGACGACGACGGCCGCCAGGCGGCCCGCGAACGCGCCGGCCGCGAGCTGTCGACCGCCGCGCCGCATTACCTGATCGACACCGTGGCCGACCTGCCCGGCGTCATCGCCGATATCGAATCCCGCCTGGCGGCGGGACAGCGACCCTGAGGCTGCGACCGCCGACCCTGAATCCTCCTTTTTTCGCAACACACCGCGGCGGGCATCCGCCGGCCGCGGCGACCCGACTCACCCTTTTTCCGCTCACCCACGGAGTACCTTCATGAAACGCTTCACGCTGCTTGCCCTGGCCGCCGCCTTCGCCGGCATCACCGGCGCCGCTTCCGCCGAGACCACGCTGACCGTCTACACGGCGCTGGAAGCCGACCAGATCAAGGCCTACCAGGCCGCCTTCGAGAAGGCCAACCCCGACATCAAGATCCAGTGGGTGCGCGACTCCACCGGCATCATCACCGCCAAGCTGCTGGCCGAAAAGGGCAACCCCAAGGCCGACGTGATCTGGGGCCTGGCCGGCACCTCGCTGGGCCTGATGGACAAGGAAGGCATGCTGCAGCCCTACGCCCCCAAGGGCCTGGACCAGATCGCCGCCAACATGCGCGATGCCAAGGCCGAGCCCACCTGGGTCGGCATGGACGGCTTCGCCGCCGCCATCTGCTTCAACACCGTCGAAGCCGAAAAGCAGAAGCTGCCCAAGCCCGAATCGTGGCAGGACCTGACCAAGCCGGTCTACGCCGGCAAGATCGTCATGCCGAACCCGGCCTCGTCGGGCACCGGCTTCCTGGACGTCAGCGCCTGGCTGCAGATCTTCGGTGAAGAGAAGGGCTGGGCCTACATGGACGCCCTGCACAAGAACATCGGTTCGTACACGCACTCGGGCTCCAAGCCTTGCAACATGGCCGCCGCCGGCGAGTTCCCGATCGGCGTGTCGTTCGACTACCGTGCCGCCAAGCTCAAGGCCGACGGCGCGCCGGTCGAAGCCGTGTTCCCGTCGGAAGGCCTGGGCTGGGAAGTCGAAGCCACCGCCATCGTCAAGGGCACCAAGAACCTGGAAGCCGCGCGCAAGCTGGCCGACTTCTCGGCCAGCCGCGAAGCCAATGAGCTGTACAAGACCAACTTCGCGGTGCTGGCGATTCCCTCGATCGCCACGTCCAACCCCAACCTGCCGGCCGACCTGACCAAGCGCATGATCAAGAACGACTTCGTCTGGGCCGCCACCAACCGCGATCGCATCATCGCCGAGTGGACCCGCCGCTACGACGGCAAGTCCGAGCCCAAGAAGAAGTAATCGGGCCACCGCGGCGGCCACGCCGCCGCGGCAGGGAAGGCGCCCGGGCGGGCGCCTCCCGCGCAACCTTTCTACCTCGCTTTCCAAATGAAAAAATTCGACGTAGTCGTGGTCGGCGCCGGCATGCTCGGCATCGCCCACGCCTGGGCCGCCGCCAAGCGTGGCCTGTCCGTGGCCGTGATCGAACGCAGCCGCCAGGCGCATGGCGCGACCATCCGCAATTTCGGCCAGGTGATCGTCACCGGCCAGGCCCCCGGCATGATGCTGTCGCACGCCCAGCAGGCGCGCGAGCTGTGGCTGGATCTGGCGTCCAGGGCCGGCTTCCATGTGCGCGCCAACGGCGCGCTGGTGCTGGCGCGCGACGCCGGCGAAGCCGACGTGCTGGACGAGTTCGCCCAGACCCGCCTGCAACAGGAAGGCTACCGCGCCGAACTGCTGTCGGGCCGCGAGGTGGCCAAGCTGTACGACGGCCAGCTGGCGCACCATTGCGCCGCGCTGCGCGGACAGGACGACCTGCAGATCTATTCGCGCGAGGCGCTGCCGGCCATCACGCGCTACCTGGCCGAATCGCTGGGCGTCGCCTTCATCACCGGCACGCTGGCGCGCGCCGTCGAGCAGGGCCAGGTCGCGACCACGGCGGGCGACTTCGCCGGTTCGCACGTGTTCGTCTGCCCCGGCCACGATTACCTGACGCTGCTGCCCGAGCGGTTCGCGCCGCTGAACCTGGAAGTGACGCGCCTGCAGATGCTGCGCGCGGCCTTCGAGACGCGCCCCATGGCGCTGGACCGTCCGCTCTTGACCGGCCTGTCGTGCGTGCACTACGGCGCCTTCTCGGACCTGCCGTCGGCGCTGGCGCTGCGCGACCAGATCCAGGCGCGCACGCCGATGCTGCTGGAAAACGGCATCCACCTGCTGATCAGCCCCACGCCCTATGGCGAGCTGATCATCGGCGATTCGCATCGCTATGGCCAGGATGCCTTCCCGTTCAATGACGAGGCCGTCGACAACGCCATGCTGGACCTGGCGTCGCAGGCGCTGGGCTCGCGGCTGCGGGTGCTGGAACGCTGGCAGGGCGTCTATGGCACGCATGGCCCGGCGCCGTTCTCGGTGATGCCGGTGGACGCCGCCACCACCGTGGCGGTGATGCACTCGGGCGTGGGCATGACGGTCGGGCTGGCCATCGGCGAACGCACGGTCGCCGGGGCGCTGGGCCGCTGACCGCGCGCCGCCTAGGCGGCCCCGGCAGGGCGAAAAAAAGGGCTCGCGATGGCGAGCCCTTTTTCATGCGTGTGGTGGCCTCAGAGCCGCTCCTGCATGATGCGGCGGTACCACTCGTGGAAGTGCTGCATGCCGTCTTCCATCGGCGACTGGTAGGGGCCGGTCTCGTTCACGCCGCGCAGCATCAGGGCCTTGCGGCCGGCGTCCATGCGCTCGGCGATCTCGTCGTCCTCGATCGCCGTTTCCATGTAGGCCGCGCGCTGCGCCTCGACGAACTCGCGCTCGAAGGCGGCGATTTCCTCGGGGTAGTAGAACTCGACCACATTGACCGTTTCCTGCGGGCTCTTCGGGTACAGCGTCGACAGCACCAGCACGTGCGGATACAGCTCGATCATGTGGGTCGGGAAATACGTCACCCAGACCGCGCCGAAATCGGGCGCGTCGCCATCGCGGAACGACAGCAGGCGGTCGTGCCATTGCTTGTAGACGTCCGAACCCGGCTGGGCCAGCGCGTTGTGCACGCCGACCTTCTGCAGGCTGTACCAGTCGTTGAACTCCCAGGTCAGGTCGTCGCAGGTGACGAAGCGGCCCAGGCCCGGGTGGAACGGGCCGACGTGGTAGTCCTCCAGATACACCTCGATGAAGGTCTTCCAGTTGTAGTTGCACTGGTGCACTTCGACGTGGTCCAGCACGTAGTCGCCGAAGTCGAACTCGGGCCGCGCGAACAGCGGCGCCATGTCGGAGGCCGGATCGCGCGGGCCTTCGAACAGCAGGCCGTGGCAATCGCGCAGGCGGAACTTCTGCAGGTTCATGCAGGGCGTGGTGTCGAACTGCGGCGCGCCCAGCAGCTCACCCTGGTTGTTGTAGGTCCAGCGGTGCAGCGGGCAGACGATGTTGCCGCCGGTGGCCTTGAGGCTGCCGTGCGAATTGCAGTGGCCGGTCACGTCGCCGGCTTCGCCGCCCAGCATCAATGCCTGGCGGTGGCGGCAGACATTTGAGATGAGTTCAACGCCTTGCTGGTTGCGAACCAGCACGCGCCCTCCATTTTCCTGGGCCAACGTGCGCCAATCCCCGATTTCGGGCACCAGTTTCTGATGGCCGACGTACAGCGAGGATTGCTTGAAAATGAATTCTTGCTCGCGGGCAAAGAGGGCTTCGTCAAAGTAAGCACTGACGGGTAGCTGGGTGCGAGCTGGCACAACATGTGCCATCCGACCGATGTCGGTCATGATTCCCTCCGCTCGGATGAATATTTCCCCCAACGCCGTGCCCACTCAGTACTGCGTACGCGGTGGGCGGGCTGCCCTCAATGGGGGCCTCTTTCTTGGGGCGGCCCGGCGTTAAAAAGCCAGGACGGCTTGAGCTTCACCACGCCCTAGCTGTTCGGAAGGGGATGGCTAAATCCGTTCTGGCGCGAAGAAAAATCGGTGTCTGGCCGATCAAGTAAGCCGTGAATTGTACCCCAACCCCATTCCCCCCGCCCGTGAAGATCGGTGAAGCTTGGTGAAGATTCGGCCCCCGCGGTTTGAGTCCGCGCAAATCGTGATTAACCCTTCGCTCCGTAGGTTTTTCAGACCAGTCTGCGGGTGGCGGGATGGCGTCGCAACAGCCAGCTGCTGGCCGCCGACAGGGCGAACACGGCCAGCGTCAGCAAGGGCACGACCCAGGCGTCGCGACGCCCGCCGCCGATGGCGCCGGCCCGGTGCGCCACGTCCAGGAACAGCGGATGGATCAGGTAGACCCCGAACGTCAGCGGCGCCAGCGAGGCCAGGCGCGGCAGGCGCGGCGACGAGACGATCCATTGGAACGCGGCCAGCGACATGAATGGCACGGTCAGGCTGAAGTAGTCGTAGAAGTAGGTATCCAGTGTCCGCGAGTTGGACATGGCGTACACGCCCAGAGCCGTGGCCGCGACGCTGGCGCCAAGCATCAGCGCGGGGCGCGGCACCCGCAGCTCGCCATCGAATATCTGGCGGCCGGCGACGAAATAGCCCAGGTAGGGCAGGAACCAGGTCAGGAAGAAGCCGGGCTGGGCGCCGAGCGCGCGGCGGTACAGCGCATCCAGGATGGCCAGGCCCAGGATGCCCACCACCCACAGCGAACGCGAGCGCGGCGTGCTGCGCACGTACAGCAGGCGCACCAGCGGCGCGAACAGGTACAGCCCCACGATCATGTACAGGTACCAGAGGTGGTAGTAGGGCTCGCCCTGGGCGACCTTGCGCGGCCAGAACGAAAAGTCGACGTGGCCGTCGTCCCACCAGTCCAGTCCCGTGCGCCAGGCCAGGTAGAAGAGGGTCCAGAACAGCAGCGGCGTGCAGATCCGCGCCACCCGCTTGCTGTAGAAGCGCCGCGCGTCCTGCGGTTTGTCGGGATCGAGCAGCAGGGCGCCGCTGACCATCACGAACACCGGCACGCACCAGCGGGCCGCCGAGTCATACAGATTGGCGGCCAGCCAGGCGCCGTTGCCATAGGCCGACGGGTCGCTGACGATCAGGGCGGCGCTGTGCAGCAGCACCACCGCCGCGGCGGCGAGCCAGCGGGCGGCATCCAGCCGGGCGTAGCGGTCATCGGTCAGTGGCATCGGGCTCCCAGGTGAAGGTGTGGCGGGGGCGGGCGCGGCGGCCATCCTCGCTTTTCACCTTAGCAGCCGGGGCGATGCGGGTTCTGTATCCAGGGGTTAGGGGGCGCATGAAAAACCGACAGGGCCTGCAAGGCGCTGTCGGTCGCTGGCCCCGCGGGGCCAAGGGTTCGCGGGCGGGCGCGGCGCCGCGAACGTTTTGTCACGAAACGGATGCAGCCGTCATTGCAGGACGATGTTGGCCTGCTTGATCAGCTGCGAAACGATGGGCTGTTCGCTCTTGACCTGCTTGTCCAGTTCGGCGGCGCTGCCCGAGCGCGGCTCGATCCCCATGTCGAGCATGCGCTTTTTCACGGCCTCGTCCTTGAGCGTCTCGGCCAGGGCGGCCTGCAGCTTGTCCAGCACCGGCGCCGGCGTGCCCTTGGGCGCCACGAAGCTGAACCAGGCGGTCATGTCGAAGGCCGGATAGCCTTGCTCGGCCAGCGTCGCCAGCTTCGGCTCGGTGGCCAGGCGGGTGGGGCTGGTGATCGCGAATACCTTGACCTTGCCGGCCTCGGCCTGCGGCATGCCGGTGGCGACCATGTCGAAGAACAGGTCCACGTCGCCGCTGATCAGGGCCGGCAGGGCCTGCGTCGCGCCCTTGAACGGCACGTGCAGGATGTCGACGCCGGCGCGTTCCTTGAACAGTTCGCCCGCCAGGTGCGACGAGGTGCCGGCGCCGAAGGTGGCGAAGGTCAGCTTGCCCGGATTCTGCTTGGCGTAGGCGACCACGTCCGCGGTGCTGTTGAACGGGCGCTTGGGGCTGGACAGCAGCACCAGCGGGCCGATCCCGACCATGCCGATGGGCGCGAAGCCGTCGGGATCGTAGGGCAGCTCTTTATACAGGTAGCGGTTGGTGACCAGCGTGGAGTTGGTGGCCATCAGGATGGTGTAGCCGTCCGGCGCTTCGCGCGAGACGAAGGCGGCGCCGATCGAGGTGCCGGCGCCGGCCTTGTTCTCGACGATCATGGGCTGGCCCAGCGTCTTGGCCATGCGTTCGGCCAGCACCCGCGTCAGCACGTCGGTGGCGCCGCCCGCCGGGAACGGCGAGACCACCTTGATCGGGCGGGACGGGTAGGTATCTGCCTGGGCGCCCAGCGCGGCGAGGCTGAGCAGTAGACCCGCCAGGAACGGGTAGCGCTTGCGAATCATGTTTTCCCCTTGAAATCGCGTGCTTGAGAGTGGTCGGCCGGGCCCGGCTCGGCCCGGTCCGCCTGCCGGTGAGGGCGGGGGCGGGCAGGGCTTGCCAGGTCTTCATGGATCATTTAAATTCCGTTAATTGGAATTTAATTTTGTTATTCGGAATAAACTATAAAAACGAAGCGAATAGAAATGCAATCTTTTTCTGACCCCAAGCGCATCCCCCACCCCGCGGCCAAGCCCGACCAGAAGCTGGCGCTGAGCGCCCCCGCGCGCCGCAAGCGCGCCGGCGCCGTGGGCGAGGGGCCGGTGTCGCCCGACTTCATCACCGCCCTGGCGCGCGGCCTGGAAGTGCTGCGCTGCTTCCGGCCCGGCGTCGCGGCGCTGGGCAACCTGGACCTGGCGCGCCTGACCGGCCTGCCCAAGCCCACCATCAGCCGCATCACCTACACGCTGACCGAGCTGGGCTACCTGCGCTATCACCCGGACACCGGCAAGTATTCGCCGGGCTACGGCGTGCTGGCGCTGGGCTTCGGCCTGTTGGCCGGGCTGGAGGTGCGCGAACTGGCCAAGGCCTCGATGACCGACCTGGCGCGCGAGACCGGCGGCGCGGTGGCGCTGGGCGCCTTCGACGGCGACGCCATGACCTACGTCGAGGCCATCCACGGCTCGTCCGCCCTGTACCTGCGCCTGCCGGTGGGCTACCGCGCCAGCCTGGACAGCGCCATGGGCCGCGCCTACCTGGCCAGCCTGCCGGCGGCGGCCTGCGCCGACGTGCTGGAGCGGCTGGGGCCGGCCGCGCCGGCGCCGGACGCCATCGAGCGCGCCCGCGCCGAACTGCGCGACACCGGCTGCTGCTTCGCGATCGGCGAGTGGCAGTCGGGCATCAACGCCGTGGCGGTGCCGTTCACGTCCATCACCGGAGAGGGCGTGTTCGTCATGAGTTGCGGCGGTCCCGAGGGCCTGCTGCCCGAGGCCGGGCTGCGCACCCAGGTGGCGCCGGCGCTGCGGGCCGCCATCGCGGGCCTGGCGGGCGCTCCGGCCTGAGCGCGGCGGCGCGTCGTGGCGGGGCCGTGGTATCTCGTACAATTCACGGATTGATCCACCCCTAGTGCCCCCGGAGGCCCGTTTGGCCAAACCTTCACAAGCCGATCCGCAGACCGACGACCGTCCCTTGCCCCAGGATTTCGAAACGGCCCTGGCCGAACTGGAATCGCTGGTCGCGGCCATGGAAGACGGTTCGCTGCCGCTGGAGCAGTCGCTCGCCGCCTACCGGCGCGGCGTGGCCCTGACGCGCGTCTGCCAGGAACGCTTGGCCCAGGCCGAACAGCAGGTCAAGGTCCTGGAGGGCGACTTGCTGCGCCCGCTGGATGCCGCGGCGCTGGATGACGAATAAGAATCGGATGAAGCAAATACAACTCGCTTTCCCGGAGTGGCTGCAGGGCCGCGTGCGGCACGTCGAAGACGTGCTCGACGATCTCCTGCCGCCCGCCGACGCCGTGCCCGCCCGCCTGCATGAAGCCATGCGCTACGCCGTGCTCGGCGGCGGCAAGCGGGTGCGGGCCGCGCTGGTCTACGCCGCCGGCCAAGCCTGCCCGGTCAGCGGCAGCGTGCTGGCCGTCGAGGCCTCGCTGGACCGCGCCGCCGCGGCGGTGGAGCTGATCCACGCTTACTCACTGGTGCACGACGACCTGCCCTGCATGGACGACGACGTCCTGCGCCGCGGCCGTCCCACCACGCACGTGCAGTTCGACGAAGCCACCGCCATGCTGGCCGGCGACGCGCTGCAACCGCTGGCCTTCGAACTGCTGGCCTCGATGCCCATCGCCCCGGCCCTGATCGTGCAGGCGACGCAGTCGCTGGCGCGCGCGGCGGGCAGCCAGGGCATGGCCGGCGGCCAGGCCATCGACCTGCTCAGCGTCGGCCACCGGCTGTCGCGCGACGAACTGCAGCAGATGCACAGCATGAAGACCGGCGCGATGCTGGCCTGCAGCGTGGCGCTGGGCGGCATCGTCGCCGGCGCCAGCTCGGCCTCGCGCCAGGCGCTGGACATCTACGCCCAGGCCATGGGCCTGGCGTTCCAGGTGGTGGACGACATCCTCGACGTGACCGCCGATTCCGCCAGCCTGGGCAAGACGCCGGGCAAGGACGCGGCCGAGAACAAGCCGACCTACGTCTCGCTGCTGGGCCTGGACGAGGCCCGCGCGTTCGCGAGCGAACTGCGCGAAGCCGCGCTGGCCGCGCTCGAGCCGCTGGGCGACGCCGGCAAGCGCCTGGCCGAGCTGGCTGATTTCATCGTCCTCCGAGACCGTTGAACCGTGACCCGTCCGGGCTGGCCGCAGGCCGGGCATACGAACCCCATACAAGCATGACGACAGAATTACTGGACCGCATCCAATCCCCGGCAGACCTCAAACGCCTGGATCGTCGCGAACTCAAGCGCCTGGCCGACGAGTTGCGCGGCTTCGTGCTGGAGTCGGTCTCCAAGACCGGCGGCCACCTGTCGTCGAACCTGGGCACGGTGGAACTGACGCTGGCCCTGCACCAGGTCTTCGATACGCCGCATGACCGCATCGTCTGGGACGTGGGCCACCAGTCGTATCCGCACAAGATCCTGACCGGGCGCCGCGCCGGCATGGCCAAGCTGCGCCAGCTGGGCGGCATCTCGGGCTTTCCCAAGCGCAGCGAATCCGAGTACGACGCCTTCGGCACCGCGCATTCGTCGACCTCGATCTCGGCCGCGCTGGGCATGGCGGTGGCCTCGCGCAACGCCGGCGTGCAGCGCCAGCACATCGCCGTGATCGGCGATGGCGCGATGTCCGCCGGCATGGCCTTCGAGGCCATGAACAACGCCGGCGTCACCGCCAACATCAACCTGCTGGTGATCCTGAACGACAACGACATGTCGATCTCGCCGCCGGTGGGGGCGCTGAACCGCTACCTGGCGCGCCTGATGTCGGGCCGCTTCTACGCCGCCGCCAAGAACGTCGGCCGCGCCGTGCTGCAGCACGTGCCGCCGGTGCTCGAACTGGCGCGCCGCTTCGAGGAACACGCCAAGGGCATGGTCACGCCGGCCACGCTGTTCGAGGAATTCGGCTTCAACTACGTCGGCCCGATCGACGGCCACGACCTCGACGCGCTGGTGCCGACGCTGCAGAACCTGAAGGCGCTGCAAGGCCTGCAGTTCCTGCACGTGGTCACCAAGAAAGGGCAGGGCTACAAGCTGGCCGAGGCCGATCCGGTGCTGTACCACGGCCCGGGCAAGTTCGATCCGGCCGTCGGCATCCAGCAATCGAAGGCGCCGGGCAAGCGCACCTTCACCCAGGTGTTCAGCGACTGGCTGTGTGAGATGGGCGAGCAGGATTCGCGCCTGGTCGCCGTCACCCCCGCCATGCGCGAGGGCAGCGGCCTGGTCGAATTCGAGAAACGCTTCCCGCAGCGCTACTTCGACGTCGGCATCGCCGAGCAGCACGCCGTGACCTTCGCCGGCGGCATCGCCTGCGAGGCGCAAAAGCCGGTGCTGGCGATCTACTCGACCTTTCTGCAGCGCGGCTACGACCAGCTGATCCACGACGTGGCGCTGCAGAACCTGGACGTCACCTTCGCGCTCGACCGCGCCGGCATCGTCGGCGCCGACGGCGCCACCCACGCCGGCAACTACGACACCGCGTTCCTGCGCTGCGTGCCGAACATGGTGGTGGCCACGCCGTCGGACGAAAACGAAACCCGCCTGCTGCTGTCCACCTGTTATCAGTATCCCGGCCCCGCCTCGGTGCGTTATCCGCGCGGCGCGGGCTGCGGCGCGGCCGAAACGGCCGGCCTGGGCACGGTCGAACTGGGCCGCGGCGTGGTGCGCCGCGAAGGCCGCAAGATCGCCATCCTCGGCTTCGGCACGCTGGTGCAGCCGGCGCTGGTGGTGGCCGAAAAGCTGGGCGCCACCGTGGCCGACATGCGCTTCGTCAAGCCGATCGACCGCGCGCTGATCCTGGACCTGGCCAGCCGCCACGACGCGCTGGTGACGATCGAGGACGCCGCGATCATGGGCGGCGCCGGCAGCGCCGTGCTGGAAGTGCTCGCCGCCGAAGGCATCGCGATTCCGGTGCTGCAGCTGGGCTTCCCCGACGAATTCATCGACCACGGCGACCAGCTGGCGCTGCTGGCCGGGATCGGCCTGGATGCCGCCGGCATCGAGCAATCGATCCGGGCGCGCTACGCCTCGCTGCTGGCCTGATTCCAGCCACGCACGGACCGAACCGCCGGTTTGGTCCGTGTGGCGAAACAGTGTGTTCCGGCCCCGCCAGCCTACGAATGAAAGGGTTTTCCCTGGCGCTGGCGGGACTTTGGGCGATAATGGCCCCCTCCTAAAGATTCCTGGGTCTGCGTGTTTACGCCACGCTCGTCGCCCAGACAGGTAAGCCGAAATGAATTCTCCGATCGACCCCGCCATCGTGATGCCCGACGTCCAGAGTTCGGCGGATACGCGGCACATCCCAATCCAGCGCGTGGGCATCCGTGGCGTGCGCCACCCCATGCTCGTCGAGAGCGCCGACGGTTCGCCCCAGGGCACCGTGGCCAACTGGACCCTGACGGTGGCGCTGCCCCCCGAAGAAAAGGGGACGCATATGTCCCGCTTCGTGGCGTTGCTGGAAAAGTACCGCAGCACCCCCATGACGCCGACGCTGTTCCGCGCCATGGCGGCCGACATGCTGCCGCTGCTGCATGCCGAGGGCGGCGACATCACCGCGGCCTTCCCGTACTTCATCAACAAGTCGGCGCCGATCTCCGGCGTGCAGAGCCTGCTGGACTACGAAGTGCAGTGGATCGCCCGCGCCCAGGGCGACCAGGTCGAGTTCGAGCTGGTGGTGCAGGTGCCGGTGACCAGCCTGTGCCCGTGTTCCAAGGCCATCTCCGAATACGGCGCGCACAACCAGCGCTCGCACGTGACGGTCTCGGCCATCCTGGAATCCGACATCAGCATGGATGGCGTGATCCGCCTGATCGAAGACGAAGGTTCGTGTGAGCTCTGGGGGCTGCTCAAGCGCCCCGACGAGAAGTACGTCACCGAACGCGCCTACGACAACCCCAAGTTCGTCGAAGACCTGGTGCGCGACGTGGCGGCGCGCCTGAACGCGCATCCCGGCATCGCCCGCTACCGCGTCGAGGCCGAGAACTTCGAATCGATCCACAACCACTCGGCCTACGCCGTGGTGGAAGGCTGAGTCCTCCGTGCGGCATCCGGCGGCCAGTGACTGGCCGCTCATCGCGAGACTGCAAGGGTGGGAAGCGCGGCTGGCCGATCATCTGGCCGGCCGCGGTCGTTTGGGCGTCGCCTGCTACGAGTTCTTCCGCTTCGGCGTGAAGCAGGCCTGGGCCTGCCTGTTCGGCGGCCTGATGTGCGCGCTGCTGCTGGGCACGCACTGGTGGTATCCGCAGGACGCCTGGCTGGCGCGCTACGACTTCCTGACGCTGGCGGCGCTGGCGATCCAGGCGGCGCTGCTGGCCCTGCGCATGGAAACCTGGGACGAGGCCAAGGTCATCCTGATGTTCCATGTGGTCGGCACCGGCATGGAATTGTTCAAGACGGCGGCCGGCTCCTGGATCTACCCCGAGGCGAGCGTGCTGCGCATCGGCGGCGTGCCGCTCTTCACCGGCTTCATGTACGCCGCGGTCGGCAGCTACCTGGCGCGGGTCTGGCGCCTGTTCGACTTCCGCTTCCGCGCCCATCCGCCGCTGGCCGCGACCGTGGCGCTGTCGGTGCTGATCTACGTGAATTTCTTCGCGCACCATTTCATCGTCGACTTCCGCCTGGCGCTGTTCGGCCTGACGGCGCTGCTGTTCGCCCGCACCTGGGTCTATTTCCGCATCTGGCGCGACTATCGCCGCATGCCGCTGCTGCTGGGTTTCGTGCTGGTGGCGCTGTTCATCTGGTTCGCCGAGAATATCGGCACCTTCGCCAACGCCTGGCGCTATCCCAACCAGTCGCAGGGCTGGGAGCTGGTCTCGATCAACAAGCTGGGTTCGTGGTTCCTGCTCATGATCATCAGCTACGTGATGGTCAGCGTAGTCAGCCGGCCGCAGGAGATCGGTGTGGCCGATACGCCGCGTCCGGCGGGGCCGGGTAACGCGTCCCCGATTTCCTGAGCGTCGCTGGCTTGCGTCCAGCGGTCCGATCGGCGATAATCGAGAGCTTTCTTGCTCGACCGCCCATGTTTTTTGGGTAGCGGGCTGCCCCTTGCAAGCCATACGCCTTGAAGAAAAAGACCAGTGATAGAGAAAGCACTGGAAAGCCGGAACTGACCGCGAACACGATGTGAATGCGGGCTGAGGACGGTGTCAGGCGGACGGCGGGCAAGACATCCTCAAGGAGTTTTACTCATGCGTCACTACGAAGTGGTGTTTATCGTTCACCCCGACCAAAGCGAGCAAGTGCCCGCCATGGTCGAGCGTTACCAAGCGCTGGTCACGGGCCAAGGCGGCTCGGTGCATCGCCTGGAAGACTGGGGTCGCCGTCAACTGGCCTACCCGATCCAGAAGCTCGTCAAGGCTCACTACGTCTGCCTGAACATCGAGTGCGGCCAAGCCACGCTGGATGAGCTGGAACACTCGTTCCGCTACAACGACGCCGTTCTGCGCCACCTGGTCATCAAGACCAAGAAGGCCCAGACCACGCCCTCGATCATGATGAAGTCGGTCGAGCGCGAAGAAGCCCGCAAGGCTTCGGCGGAAGCTGTCGCGGCTCAGGCCGAGTAAGCAGGGCTCACGCGAGAGCCCATCCCATGAAGTCCCCTCGGTGCCTGGCAGGATGAACAAGCTGGAACTCAGCGCCCGCGTTCTCGAATGCGAGCCTTTGCGCCACACTCCCGCCGGTCTGCCAGCCCTGGAAATGGTGCTGGCGCACGAATCTGAGGTCATCGAAGCCGGCCATCCGCGCCGTGTCGAACTGACGATCTCGGCCGTGGCACTGGGCGATCTGGCGTTGCTGTTGAAAGGAACGGCGCTGGGGGCCGAATTGCACGTGCAGGGGTTTCTGGCCCCGGTGCGCAAGGACTCCGTGAAGTTCAAGCTGCATTTGCAGCAGGCGCGCAGGATCAGCGGCAGCGCAGGACGCGATCCGCTGGTGGCTTGACGGGAATGGGTGACGGGCGCGAGAGCGCCTTCTGAATACGGATAGGTTACGGGGAGTCGGGCCCGATCAAGGTAGACCCGGTCCTCTCAAACATAAGGCACATATCATGGCTTTCTTCGGAAAACGCAAGGAAAAACGCAAATTCACGCAGCAGAACCCGCTCTTCAAGCGTCGTAAGTTCTGCCGCTTCACCGCCGCCGGCGTCGAAGAGATCGACTACAAGGATCTGGACACCCTGCGCGACTTCGTGCAAGAAAACGGCAAGATCATCCCGGCTCGTCTGACCGGCACCAAGGCAATCTACCAGCGCCAGCTGGACACCGCCATCAAGCGCGCGCGCTTCCTGGCCCTGTTGCCTTACACCGACAACCACAACTAATCCGGGGCACTGAAATGCAAGTTATTCTGCTCGAAAAAGTCGTCAACCTGGGTAACCTCGGCGAAGTCGTCCGCGTGCGTGATGGCTACGCCCGCAACTTCCTGATCCCCCAGAAGAAGGCCCGTCGCGCAACCGACGCCGCCCTGAAGGAATTCGAAGCCCGCCGCGCCGAACTGGAAAAGATCCAGGCCGAGAAGCTGGCCGCCGCCCAGGCTCTGGGTGAACGCGTCAACGGCTACCAGCTGAAGATCGTCCAGAAGGCTGGTGTCGACGGCCGTCTGTTCGGCTCGGTCACCAACGCCGACGTCGCCGAAGGTCTGAAGAAGGCCGGTTTCGAAGGCATCGAGAAGTCGCAAGTGCGCATGCCCAATGGCCAGCTGAAGGCCGTCGGCGAGTTCCCGATCCAGGTCGCCCTGCACGCCGACGTCGTCGTCGACGTCACGGTGCTGGTCGAAGGCGAACTGTCCTAAACCGGACTCCTCGCCAGGAAGGAAAGCCGGCCCGCGTGCCGGCTTTTTTTCTTTTCACGGCGCGGTTGCTTTTCCCCGCTTTGCCATCCGGTGTTTGCGTGTAGTCTTTCGGGCTGCATGCCCACCTTCCACGCTGTTGCCACCGAGGACCTCTTGACCCAGCCGCCCGTCCACCACAACGCCCCCCCCGGATTGCGCGCCTGGCTCGACAGCCTGGACGCCGAGCGCGAGCCGTCGGTGCGGGACGCCACCATCGATGGGGTGCGCTGCATCATCAAGCGCCGCCGGCCGAGCCTGGCGAGCGGGGTCAGCTATGTGCTGCGCTATGCGCGCGCGCTGTTCCTCGGGGTGGGCTGCAAGCTGTTCCTGGGCGAATTCCCGCGTCCCGGCATCCTGCTGCGCAATGGCCTGGAGCACGAGGCCCGGCGCCTCAACCAACTGTTGCAGGCCGGCTGCCGCGTGCCCGAGGTCTGGTGGCAGGAGCAGGGCCTGCTGGTGCTGGAATTCGTCGGCGAGGACCTGGCCGACCTGATCCGCAACGAGGACACCACCTCGCGCCTGTGGCTGACGCGCGCGGCCGCCACCGACCTGGCCGCCTTCCACGCCCGCGGGCTGTGGCACGGCGGCGCGCAGATCCGCAACATCACCCTGCAGGATGGCGAACTGTGGCGCATCGATTTCGAAGAGAACATCGGCTCGACGCTGTCGCGTCCGCTGGCTCAGGCCTATGATCTGTTCCAGATGCTGGCCTCGCTGGCATCGCTGCGTAAATTGCCCGACGACGTCGGCCGCACGCTGGGTAAACTGGCGCTGGACGTCTATTTCGAATGCAATCCCGACCCCGAGGTCAAGGCCCGCCTGCGCCGCCTGACCCGGGTGCTTTCCTTCATCGCCACGCCGCTGCGGCCCCTGCTGGGCCGCCTGCCGTCGCGCGATGTGCAGGGTTTCTTCCGCGTCGCGGATATCCTGCAGCCGTTATTATTGAAGCCATGAACACACCTGCCGACTCCCAGCTCGAATACCTGCGCGTTCCCCCTCATTCCATCGAGGCGGAGCAGTCGGTGCTGGGCGGCCTGCTGCTGGACAACGCAGCCTGGGACCGCATCGCCGACGTGCTGGTCGAAGAAGACTTCTACCGCCACGACCACCGGCTCATCTGGCACCACATCGCCCGACTGATCGGGCTGGCGCGGCCGGCCGACGTCATCACCGTGCACGAATCGCTGGTCAGCGCCGGCAAGGCCGACGACGCCGGCGGCCTGGCCTACCTGAACGCGCTGGCGCACAACACGCCGTCGGCCGCCAACATCCGCCGCTACGGCGAAATCGTGCGCGAGCGCGCCATGCTGCGCAAGCTGGTGTCGATCGCCGACGAGATCTCCTCGGCCGCCATGAACCCGCAGGGCAAGGAAGCGCGCCAGCTGCTGGACGAGGCCGAGTCCAAGGTGTTCCAGATCGCCCAGGAAGGCGCGCGCGGCGCCGCCGGCTTCCAGGAAATCCAGCCGCTGCTGACGCAGGTGGTGGAACGCATCGACGAGCTCTACCACCGCGAGAGCACTTCTGATGTGACCGGCGTGCCCACCGGCTTTACCGACCTCGACAAGATGACCTCGGGCATGCATGGCGGCGACCTGATCATCGTGGCCGGCCGCCCGTCCATGGGCAAGACCTCGTTCTCGATGAACATCGGCGAGCACGTCGCCATCGAAGAGGGCCTGCCGGTGGCGGTGTTCTCGATGGAAATGGGCGCGGTGCAGCTGGCCATGCGTATGCTCGGTTCGGTCGGCCTGCTCGACCAGCACCGCATGCGGACCGGCAAGCTGATCGCCGAGGACTGGCCGCGCGTGACCCACGCCGTGCAGCTGATGCAGGACGCGCAGGTCTACATCGATGAATCGCCCGCGCTCAGCCCGATGGAAGTGCGCGCCCGCGCGCGCCGCCTGGCGCGCCAGTGCGGCCAGCTCGGCCTGATCATCATCGACTACCTGCAGCTGATGTCGGGCAACGGCTCGGGCGAGAACCGCGCCACCGAAGTGTCGGAAATCAGCCGTTCGCTCAAGGGCCTGGCCAAGGAACTGAACTGCCCGCTGATCGCGCTGTCGCAGCTGAACCGCAGCCTGGAGCAGCGTCCCAACAAGCGCCCCGTGATGAGCGACCTGCGCGAATCGGGCGCCATCGAACAGGACGCGGACGTGATCCTGTTCATCTACCGCGATGAGGTCTACAACCCCGACTCGCCGGACAAGGGCACCGCCGAGATCATCATCGGCAAGCAGCGTAACGGCCCCATCGGCTCGGTGCGCCTGACCTTCCAGGGGTCGAGCACGCGCTTCCTGAACTTCTCCGGCGCGCAGCCGCGGGACCTGTACTGAGGGTGTATCGCCGACCCAAGAAAAACCGCGCCCCAGGGCGCGGTTTTTTCATGGCGGCGGGGCGGATTCACTCCTCCGTTTCGGGCCGCTTGCCGTAGCGCGCGGCCAGCACGCCGCAGACCATCAGCTGGATCTGGTGGAACAGCATCAGCGGCAGCACGATGGCGCCCACCGCGTGGCCGGCGAACAGCACCTGGGCCATCGGAATGCCGCTGGCCAGGCTCTTCTTGGAGCCGCAGAACAGCAGCGTGATGCGGTCCGGCAGGTTGAAGCCGAACATCCTGCCGGCCAGCGCCGACAGGCCCAGCGCCAGCGCCAGGATGACGGCGCAGCACACCACCAGGCCCAGCAGCGCCGGGATCGGCGTGGAACTCCACAGGCCCTCGTTGATGGCCTCCGAGAACGCCGTGTAGACCACCAGCAGGATCGAACCCTGGTCGACGAACTTCAGCATCGCCTTGCGCTTGTGGACCCAGGCGCCGATCCAGCGGCGGGCGAACTGTCCCAGCACGAACGGCAGCAGCAGCTGCAGCATGATCTTGCCGACGGCGTCGAACGAAATCGGCGCGCTGCCGGCGTTGGCGACCACGGTGCCCACCAGCAGCGGCGTCAGGAAAATGCCCAGCAGGCTCGAGGCCGAGGCGCTGCAGACCGCCGCCGGCACGTTGCCGCGCGCCATCGAGGTGAAGGCGATGGCCGATTGCACGGTGGCCGGCAGGCAGCACAGGAACAGGATGCCGAGATACAGCTCGGGGGTGACCAGCGGCTCCAGCACCGGCTTGAGCGCCAGGCCCAGCAGCGGGAACATCAGGAAGGTGGCCGAGAAGATCGTGAGGTGCAGCTTCCAGTGGGTCAGGCCGGCGATGATGGCCTCGCGCGAGAGGCGCGCGCCGTGCAGGAAGAACAGCAGGCCGACCGCGATGTTGGTGATCCAGCCGAACACCACCACGCCCTGCCCGTGGGCGGGCACGATGCTGGCGATGATGACGGTGCAGATCAGGTAGAGGGTGAAGCGGTCGGGCAGGAGACGGACAAGGCGTGACATGGAGGGGGGTAGGGGGATGACGGAAAGCGGCGGCGCGCCTGGCGCGCCGGAATCGGGGCGTATTGTAGACCCCGGGGGCTTGCAGGCCGCTGGCGGGCCGGGCGGGTGTCCGCCTGTTGAGCCCCCTGGGGCTCAGGGCGTCATGGCCAGCGCCAGGTCGAACGCGGCGATCAGCGAGGCCTGGTCGGCCACGCCCTTGCCGGCGATATCGAAGGCGGTGCCATGGTCGACGCTGGTGCGCACGAACGGCAGGCCGACGGTGACGTTGACGCCATGGTCCACGCCCAGGTACTTCACGGGGATCAGGCCCTGGTCGTGGTATTGGGCCACCACGATGTCGAACTCGCCGCGGCGGGCCCGCATGAAGACGGTGTCGCCGGGCCACGGGCCGCTGGCGTCGATGCCTTCGTCGCGGGCGCGGCGGATGGCCGGCTCGATGATGTCGAGGTCCTCGCGGCCGAACTTGCCGCCTTCGCCGGCGTGCGGATTCAGGCCGGCCACCGCCACGCGCGGATGGGCGATGCCCATCTGGCGGCAGGCGCGGTCGGCCAGCCGCATGGCGGTCAGCTCGGCCTCGGGCGTGATGCGCGCCATGACGTCGGCCAGGGCGACGTGGATGGTCACCAGCAGCACGCGCAGTTCGTCGTTGGCGAGCATCATGGCGAAGTCGTCGGTGCCCGAGCGCTCGGCCAGGATTTCGGTGTGGCCGGGATAGTCGATGCCGGCCTCGTGCATGGACTGCTTGTTCAGCGGCGCGGTGACGATGGCGCGGATGCGTCCGGCCTGGGCGTCGTCGATGGCGGCGCAGACGTACTCGTAGGCGGCGCGCCCGGCCGCGGCGTTGACCCGGCCGAAGGGCAGGTCGGGCGGCAGCGCGGGGCTACAGGCGATGACCTCGATGCGGCTGGCGTCGCCGCTGGCCAGGCCGGCGTGCGCGATTTCCGTGATCTCCAGGCGCGCCCCCAGCGCGCTCGCGGCGCGGCGCAGGGCGCCGGCGTCGCCGTAGACCACGCAAGGCGCATTCAGGCCCTGGGCGCAGGCCTTGACGACGATTTCGGGGCCGATGCCGGCGGCATCCCCCATGGTGATGCCCACGGGCGGGGGAGTATTCACGATGTGTTCCAGGATTACTGCTTGGTGTCCTTCGGCGTTCCGATCTCGCCGCACTCGAACGTGACCGTGGCGCGCTTGGAACCCAGGCCCGTGGCGTGGTTGGACGTCACCGACGGCTTCTGCAGCTTGCGTCCGATGGACTGGCAGTACTGGTCGGCGCGCTGCAAGGCCTGGTTCTTGATTTCGACCCAGGTCAGCAGCTGCGTGCCGGAACTGTAGGTGACGCTATAGCCATTCTTGCCGGTGGGCGTCACTTCGCTCATGCTTGAACACGCGGTCAGCAGGGCGAGCATGGCGGAGACGAAGGCAAGGCGTGCGAGCATGGGAGATCCGTAAAAGGCAATTGGCCACATTACAACATTATGCCGCCCCCGCCGCCCGCCGGGGAGGGGACAGCGCCCTAGGGCGCGCCGACCGCGCTGCGGCGGTCGACCTTGCGGCTGAGCACGATCGAGGTCTGCGTCTGCTTCACGCCTTCGATCAGGCCGATGCGGTCCAGCAGCTCGTCGAGCTGCTCATGGGTTTCGCAGCGCAGGAAGATCAGGTAGTCGTACGGGCCGCTGACCGAGGACACTTCCTCGACCTCCGGCATCTTCTCGAGCTCGCGGATCACCGCCGCCGGCGTCTTGGGCAGGACGCTGATGAAGCAGTAGGCGCGCACCGCGGCCTCTTCGAGCAGGCGGCCGAGCCGCACGCCGTAGCCCGCCACGATGCTCTCGCGCTCGAGTCGGGCGATGCGCGCCACCACGGTGGTGCGCGCCAGCCCCAGCTTGCGCGCCAGGATGGCGGCCGGTTCGCGGGCGTTGGCCTGCAGCAGGCTGAGCAGTTGCCGGTCGATGGCGTCTAGGCGTTCATTCATGCGCCCGACCATACAGGGGCGACGCGGCGCAAGTCAATGCGCAGCTCAGCCGTCGGATTCGGGCGGAATGCCGCCTTGATAGACGCGTCCGTCGAAGGCAAAGCGGGTGATGGTCCGGGAGGCCGCGTCGAAAACCCGGTCGCGGCGGGCGGCGTCCGGTTCGCGCGCCGGCGCCAGCGTGAAGCGGCAGAGGTCGGCGGCGCTGTCGTAGCGCGCCTCGCGCACCAGATCGCTGACGCCGAACTCGTGCACGTGATGGGCGAACTCGCGCAATTGTTCCATCTCGTGGAAGGCGCCGTGGTCGCTGACCAGCCGCATGCCGAACTTGTCTTCCTCGAGGGCGGCGGGCGGGGCGGCCGGCGCTGGCGCGGCGCGGGGCGCGCCGTTGGAATCGTAGTCGAAGCGCGCGCCGGCCTCGCGCATGGCCGCGAGCACGCCCTGCCAGGCGGACTCGTCCAGCGTCAGGCGGGCGGCGATGCCCAGCAGCCGCTGTTGCCCCAGCGCGCGCGGCTGCGGGCCGCCAATGTAGCTGGACCAGGGCACCGCGGCGTCCAGGCCGGCCAGCTCGGCCATCTGCGCATCGCTGTATCCCAGCCGTTCCTGCAGCCGCCGCAGCGATGCCGCGTCGGGGGGCACATAGTCGTGGATCGTCTTCATGGGCACGCTCCGTTGATGCCGCGCTACGCTTGATGCTAGCGCGCGCGGCCGCGCTTGCCCAGCGGCCCGGCCGGCCCATGCTAGGATTTGCGCCGATATTCATTGCCAGGAGGCTTTTCCATGGACATCCAGGAACAAATCGCGGTCATCGTGCATACCATTTCGCACCAGGGCGGCCGCATCGACGCGCTCAACTCGGCGCTGCTGACGATGCTGCACCTGGCCAAGGGCTCGCCCGGCCTGCGCGAGGCGATCGAGGCGCAACTGGAGCAGAACTATTCCAGCCTGCTGGCCCGTTCGGAAAACCCGCAATACGTGGCGGGTTTCGAGAGCGTGCGCGACCAGATCATCGCCGCGCTGAAATAGCCGCCGGCCCCCGCGGTCCGCCGAAGTTACCCACAACTTCTGTGGACAAGCCTTGGGATAGCGCGGGCATAGAAAGCCTTTTTCCTTTAATTACAACGGCTTGCAAAGTGCGGTCAAAGGCGGCGCCAAAACCGCCTGTGTCCGCCGCGCGACAGGGGCCGGCAGAGGTCCCGCAAGCCGGGTAATATGCCGCCCCATGCGGAATCAGTATCCATTGGAATACCGGAATCGTGGCCTCGCGGCCCGGGTTTCGGAAGCGGCAAAGCTGGCGGCGTTCGACCCCGGCAAACTTTCTCCCGAGGCGCGCCAAAGCTGGGAGCGCCTGGGCCATGGCTTCAAGGCCTGGCACGACTTCGACCAGCGCCATCCCATCCTGCGGCGGCTGGCCCTGCTGCCGTTCATCGGCCCGCTGTATCGCAAGGCGCGCCGCCGGCACGTGCTGCGCGCCAGCGGCAAGCTGGTCTTCTGAGCGGCGCGACGGCTACCGGCGCCGCCGCGCGTACAGCCAATAGGCCAGCCAGGTCGCGATGCCGATCACCGCGGCCACCGCCAGCTTGGTCTCCACGCCATGCAGGCGGCCGAGCAGGGACTCGATGGTCTGCCCGAACACATATCCCACCAGGCTGAAGCACACCGCCCAGATCGCGGCGGCGATGGCATTGAGCGCCAGAAAGCGCAGCGACGAGACCTGCGAGACCCCCAGCGCCACCGGCCCCACCGTGCGCAGCCCATAGAGAAAGCGCAACGCCAGGATGAAGCCGTGCGGATAGCGGTCGACCAGCGCCAGCGCCTTGCCGAACGCGGGCTGGGCCCGCACCCGCCGCACGTAGCGGTGCTCACGGTAGCGGCGGCCCAAATAGAACAGTGCCTGGTCGGCGATGAACGAGCCGGCGAACGCGCACAGCATCACGTAGGGCAGGTGCAGCAGGCGCTGGTGCGACAGGAAGCCCGCCAGCACCACCACGCTTTCGCCCTCGAGCAGGGTGCCGCCCAGCACCGCCCACAGGCCGTAGTCGACGATGAATTGATGCAGGTGCGGATTCATGGCTGGCGCTCGCCGACGATGCGCGCCAGGGCCATCAGCGCCCGCGCGATCTCGGGGGTGTGGCGTTGCCCGCAACTGATGCGCAGGAAATGGTTGTAGCGCGTGCCGTTGGAGAACATCGCGCCCGGCGCCACGCGGATGCCCTGCTGCAGGGCGGCCTCGAAGACATCCAGCCCCGAGCGGCCGTCCGGCATCTCCAGCCACAGCAGCATGCCGCCGGTCGGCATGCTCAGGCGGGTGCCGCGCGGGAAATGCGCGGCGATGGCTTCGGCGGTCTGCTCGCGCTGCGTCTTCAGTTGCCGGCGCAGCCGCGCCAGGTGCCGGTCGTAGGCGCGCGATCCCAGGTATTCGGCCACCGCCATCTGCGCCAGCGGTTCGTTGGGTCGGCTCTGCGCGAACTTCAGCATGGCGATGCGGGCCTTCCAGCGGCCGCCCAGCAGCCAGCCCAGCCGCATGCCCGGCGCCAGCGTCTTGTGCAGCGACGAGCAATAGATGACGTTGCCGGTCGGATCCCAGGACTTGGCCGCGGCCAGCGGCGTGTCGTCGTCGTTCAGCGCGCCATAGGTGTCGTCCTCGATCAGCGGCACCTGCTGGCGTTCGCACAGGGCCACCAGGCGCGCCTTCTCGGCGTCGGGCATGACGCAGCCCAGCGGGTTCTGGAAGTTCGGCACCACCACCACCGCGCGGATGTTGCCGTGGGTCTGGAACGCCAGATCCAGCGCCTCGATCGACAGGCCGTGCTGCGGGCTGGTGGGAATCTCCAGCGCGCGCATGCCCAGGCTTTCCAGGATCTGCAGCAGGCCGAAGTAGGTGGGCGACTCGACCGCGATGGTGTCGCCCGGGCGGGCCACGGCGCGCAGCGCCAGGTTCAGCGCCTCGATGCAGCCATGCGTGACGATGACGTCATCGGGCGTGGCGTTGATGCCGTTGGCCAGCGCGCGCCGCGCCAGCACCGTGCGCAGGTCGGGGTGGCCCTGCGGCGGCACCGGGCTGACCAGCACCTGGGGCGACTGCCGCAGCGCGCGGATCATCGCCTGCTTCAGGTCTTCCATCGGATAGGCTTCCGGCACCGCCGCGGCCAGCGCGAAGTTGGCGCTGACGGGATGGGCCTCGCACTTGGCGATGAAGTCCGAGACGCGATCGTGGATGCCGACGTACTGGGCCGTGCCCAGCGCCTGGCGTATGTCCGGTTCGTTGACGGGCGGGATGCTGTTGCGGCGCGGCTTGAGGACGAAGTAGCCGGAGCGGGGGCGGGCCTCGATCAGGCCGTCGTCCTCGAGCAGGCGGCAGGCCTGCAGCGCGGTCGAGAGGCTGACGTGGTGGGTGCGCACCAGCGTGCGCACGGACGGCATGCGCTGGTCCGGGGCCAGGACCCCGGTCTGGATGGCGCGCCGGTAGTGGTTCGCCAGGCGTAGGTATAGCGGTTGCGGGTCCATGCGCCGATCATGCTCCCCGAGGTTGGGTTGAGGGTAGGCACAGATTCACGCAAAGTACACCATAACAGTGCCGAAATCGAGAGGCTGCATCGGTACAGAAAGCCAGATTGTGTGGCTGTTGCGCAAAACAGGGCGGACGTAGCCTGTAGGGGTCAGATTGGAGATTCCCATGGTCCTGTTTCCCGCCCCCGAACCCCGTTCGCAACGGTTTGATCTGCTGGCCGGCGCCAGCCGCCAGGTGCGCCTGCGCGGCGGGGCGCTTATCGTCTGCGTCAGCGGCAGCCTGATGGTGGCCGAGCCGCCGTATCGCTCGGATATGCCGCCAGGCCGCTATTTGCCGCCGCCAATGCGCCTGAACGCGGGTGAAAGCCATTGCCTGCCGGAAGGCGGTCCGTTGACGCTGACGGCGGTCGGCCAGGCGCAGGCCATCTGCCTGGATCCGCCCAGCCTGCTGGCGCGCGTCGCGGCGCTCGCGACGGGTTTTTTTGGCCCGGAAAGCAAAAATAATCGGCCCAATGCGCTGGGTGCGCTGCACAAGATTTCAAAATGATGTATGATTCACACATCAGACGCGGGGTGGAGCAGTCTGGCAGCTCGTCGGGCTCATAACCCGAAGGTCGTAGGTTCAAATCCTGCCCCCGCAACCAGCATTCGAAGCCTTGATTTCATGACGAAATCAAGGCTTTTTTGCTTTCCGGGCCCCCTTGTTGAGGGTGATTCGCCCCCTTTCTGGCGGGGGAGCAGAGTGCCGCGACACCCCGCACCGCCGGCGCGAATCAGAACCTGGCTTTTGCCGGCGGCGTGTGGGCGGGCCCGGACGATGGACTTGCATCGTCAAGCGACACCGGTTCGATATGGTTCAAGTCGAGCTGTTCGAAAGCCGATTTGCCCGGCTTGAGATTCAGCCTGGCAGGAAACAGCCTGTCCAGTTCGTCGTTGCGCCAGATCACTTCTCCAGGTCCCACGTGCAGGCTGGCCAATACGCCCGACGCGAAGCTCAGGACGCCCCAGCCACGGTCATTCGCTTCACTTTCCGCATCCACCATCAGCGTGTAGACGTGCTTGGGCTCGGACGCGTGGCGCATCAACATGATGGGAATTCTCTCGACCTCGGCATACGCAAAGGTGACCGCGTCGAGATCATCCTGCGCCGTCTCGAAATCGAGTCCCGTGCGACGTAACGCTTCGCCGGACAAGCTGAGCATGACGGCGGGATACCAGATGGGGACGGTTCGTCGGCGAGCCGGAGGGATGTGTTCAACGGTCAAAAGACGCATGATGCTGCCCCGAGATTGGCGGGTTGTGTGTAGGCAACCTTCCTCATGCTAACCGGAATCATGACGAATCCGGACTTCGCGGCCGCCTGGGCCTGTCCCTGGTACCAGTACGCAACGGTCAGGGTGCTGGTACCGGGCGTGGGCGCGATATTGGTTTCGAATTCGATCCCATCGTCGCCGGCGGGCAGGGGGCCGAGGTATGCCTTGACGCAGGCAATTCCGGTAAGGAAAGCGCCTGTACCCCAGACTTCCTTGCTGTGAGTCTGATGGAAGGCGATGTCGAGTCGCTGGGTCGAACTGGCCAGGCGATGGTAGAGAGGCATGGGCGGCGCTTGAGGGGAGATGTTGGGGATCGCATGCTGCGAAGGTCGTTGCCGCTACGATAGCTCTCGAATGACGGCAGAGGGCAACCCGCGACGCAGAATCAGCACGGTTCTCCACGGATGGTCTGGCCATGGTTCCCGCCGCCGCCAGCGCTTCAAAAAGACCGCGACGATCGTCGCGGTTTTTTTTCGTTCCCCGCTTGCCTTGCATCAAGCCGGCGTTCCAGTCCGGAGTTTCCCGGGGGCGCGGGCCCGCACAGGCGGCGGGCGCTGCGCTACCATGGCTCAAGCGCGCGAATCCGCCGCACAAGAGGAGGGTCCATGGGCACGGCAAAATACGATCATCCCGGCTACGTCGCCGATACCGGCAGCGAAGGCAAGTACCACGTGGGCATCTGGTGCCCGCACGGCTATCCGGCCCACATCCATATCGGGCGGCCCGCCGAACGCGGCGATCCCCAGGCGCTGCTGCGGCTGCGCATTCCCGATGGCGTGTTCCAGTCGTTGCCGGATGATCCCGAAACCCTGTGCCGGCGCGCCATGGGGCAGGCGCTGGGCTCGGGCCTGCTGCGCTCGGTGGGGGTCGACGGCGAATACCAGGAATTGCGCTTCCAACTCGATGCCGAACCCTGGTCCGGGCCGATGCAGGCCGCCGGCAACGCCTAGCGCAGTTACCCACAGCGACTGTGGACAAGCCTTGGGATAGGCGTTGCGCATGTCGCAATATCGCCGCAATATCAATGGCTTGGCCGCAGCGATGAAAAAATGCCCCATCCGGGGCTTTTTTTTGTCCCGCGGGGGCGGTGGCCGGGCGTGGCGCCGCCGCGTGCGACAATCGCAGCCCCGGCGGCCCGTCCCGCCCTGGCCCTCCTGAATTCCGCTGCCATGCATTCCAACCCGCATCCGCCCCCGGGCGCCATGAGTCCGTCCGCCAAGCGCGTGGCCGTTATCGGCGGCGGGCCGGCCGGCCTGATGACGGCCGAGGGGCTGGCCGCGCAGGGCGCGCAGGTCGACGTATACGACGCGATGCCGTCGGTCGGCCGCAAGTTCCTCATGGCCGGGCGCGGCGGCTTGAACCTGACCCACAGCGAGGCCGCGGCGCCGTTCCTGGCGCGCTATGGTGAACGCGCGGGCCAGATCGCGCCCTGGCTGCGCGCGCTGGACGCCGATGGCTTGCGAGAATGGGCGGCGCAACTCGGCATCGAGACCTTCGTCGGTTCGTCGGGCCGCGTCTTTCCCGCCGAGATGAAGGCGGCGCCGCTGTTGCGCGCCTGGCTGACGCGCCTGCGCGCCAGCGGCGTGCGCTTCCACATGCGCCATCGCTGGCTCGGCTGGCCGTCGGGCGAGGCGCCCGGCGCGGCCGATCTGCGCTTCGACACGCCCGACGGCCTGCGCTCCTGCGCGGCCGATGCGGTGGTGCTGGCCCTGGGCGGCGGCAGCTGGGCCAAGCTGGGGTCGGATGGCGCCTGGCTGCCCGGACTGGCGGCGCATGGGATCGCCACGGCGCCGCTGCGCGCGGCCAACTGCGGCTTCGACGTGGCATGGTCCGAACACTTCCGCCAGCGCCATGCCGGCCAGCCGGTCAAGTCCGTCACGCTGCGCTGCGTTGGCGAGTCGGGACCGGGGCCAGCCCGCCAGGGTGAGTTCGTCGTCACGGAAAACGGCATCGAGGGCAGCCTGGTCTATGCGCTGTCGGCCCCGCTGCGCGACCGCATCGAGGCGACGGGGCAGGCGGTCGCCTTGCTCGACCTGGCGCCTGGCTGGACACAGGAGCGGGTGCTGGAGGCCGTGACCCATCCGCGTGGCGCGCGCTCGATGTCCAGCCACCTGCAGAGCCGGCTGGGGCTGACCGGCGTCAAGGCGGGGCTGCTGCGCGAGTGCGCCGGCGCCGATGATTTCCGCGACGCGGCGCGCCTGGGCCGCCTGATCAAGGCCTTGCCGCTCACGCTGCTGCGCACCCGTCCGATGGACGAGGCCATCAGCACCGCGGGCGGGGTGGCGTTCGACGCGCTTGAGCCCGGCCTGATGCTGCGCCAGGCGCCGGGCGTGTTCTGCGCGGGGGAAATGCTGGATTGGGAAGCGCCGACCGGCGGTTACCTGCTGACCGCGTGCATGGCCAGCGGGGTGGTGGCCGCCAACGGCGTGGCGGCGTTTCTGGGGATGGCCGGAGAGCCGGCTCAGGAACTGCCGGGATAGGGCGAGGCGCCCTGGGCCGGACGCGGCGCGAGGTCGTTGACGACGTGGCCGACCACGGTCGGGCCATCGGGTTGCGTGGCGATGCCCATGACGCGGGTGATGGCGCTGGCCGGCATGCTGGTGCCCTGGCCCGGATCCTGCACCAGCTGCCAGATCTTGGCGTCGCCCGAGAAAGCTTCGCTTTCGGCGCTGCCGGCGGCATCGAGGCAGTCGCGGGTGAACATCGACCAGTCCGAGGCGCTGCAAGGCAAGCCGTGCGCGGTGGCCAGGCGGGCCAACGCCAGAGGCGCATCCGCCTGGCTCGCGGCGTGCTGGGCGGCCGCGCCCAGCGAGACATCCAGCGACAGCAGGCGGAGAAACTCCACGACATTGTCTGTATTCATGCTTCGGTCTCCCTCTCTTTTGAGTGGTTCTGTCCGGCGTTGCGCGCGCCGGAGGTGGGGTCAGCCGGGTCCTTGTCCAAGCATCGCGACCAGGGACTGCTTCAGTCGCGCGGAAAAAATGGGTACGGTGTGCGAGACGCCGCTGCGATCGACGCCTTCCTTGAGCTGGACCGATTGGCCCAGGAAGATCTCGGGGGCGGCGGCGATCTCGTTGTATCGGGCCAGCAGCTGGTCGACCTGTTCCTGGGCGTCGGCCAGGGTGCCGCTGGCGGCCAGCTTGCCGGCGGTGTAGTTCTGCAGGATGCGGTGCAGATCGTCGATGAAGAGCGCCAGCGCCGCCTGTCCGCGGCACTGCGGCTGTTCCCAGCCCCATGCCTGGGGCGTGCCGCCCGCGTTTTCCGATAGGTGTTTCTTGTTCATAGCGCATCCTAATCCATTGCCGCCAAATACGCGACAGGCGTACGGGGGAGGGGGCGCACCCTGCGCAAACGGTGGCCTTTGCGGTATGCTGGCTTCGGTTTTCACGCCTCGACAGGAGATGCCCATGAAGAACAAAGTGATTCTCGTCATGCTGCTTTCGATTGCCGCCATGTCGGCGGGGTGCAATACCGTCGCCGGCGCCGGCAAGGATATCCAGCGCGGCGGCGAGAAGATCGAGGGCGCCGCGACCAAGTAAAGGGTGCCGGGCGTTCCGCGCGCCCCCGGGCGCGCCCAGGGCCACGCAGAAATGTCGCGACATTTCGGGCGTGGCCTTTTTGCGGCCGCTGGCATAATCGCGGGAATCCGAATCCGATGGCAGGAAGAATCATGCGCAAGTCTGTGTGGGTGGGTGTCTCGTTGATGGCGTTGCTGGGCGGTTGCGCCAGCACGGGCGTTTACGAGGCCGATACCGTGCTGAAGGAAACCTTCAGCGTGGATACCAATTACCAGGCGGCCTTCCGCCGCGCCGGGGAATACGTGCGCACCTGCCATGTGAACGTGCAGCATCCGTACAACGTGGCGTATGCCTGGAAGCACGTCCTCGGCGAGAAGGGCGCGCCGGACGAAGTCCAGGTCTACAAGGTGGGCGAAACCGCCAAGATCCTCGAGCTGATTTCGGCCGAGTCCGACGGCCCGGCCAAGGCCAAGGTCACCGTGACCGTGCTGGGCCAGGGCCGCTGGAACGCGGCCGAGATCGCCGCCGCCCGCGCCTCGATCCAGACCGCCACGCCGGTCTGCCGCAAGGAAGACTAAATGGACCCGCGCGCCCAGCAGCTGCGCGCCGCCGGCCTGCCGTTCGCGCTGCTGGCGGGCGCGTTCCGCTTCCTGGGGTGGCTGAACGGCGGCGCCGCGCTGGGGCTGGCGGCGTTTTCGCTGGGCATCGTCGGGGGCGATATCGCCGCGCCCGACCTGCAACTGCCCCTGCTGCTGTTGCTGGCCGGCCTGCTGCTGGCCTGCCTCGGGGTCTTGTTCGCCTACCTGGCGCAGGTCAGCCTGTTGCGCCAGGGCTACACCGGCCATGTGACCCGCGCGCACCTGCCGGCGCAGGTGCTGGCCATGCTCTGCTACCTCGTCAGCGCCCTGGCGTTCTGCGCCGGCTGCTGGCTGGCGGCCGGGCAGGGCACGACGGATGCCGCGCCACAGATGACGACCTACGCTCGACGCTGAGTTTCGAGGGTAAACCCGTGTGCGCAAAAGTGTTGGACATGCACTTGCGTTGGGAATAATATGCGCAGTGCGTATATAAACCCTTTCTTCGGGACCTGTCATGACCATTTCCCAGCAAGCTTTCCTGCGCGATGCGATGCGCCGCCTGAATCTCACGCGCGACGTGTTCGCGACCCGGATCGGCGTCAAACGCCGCGCGCTCGATACCTGGCTGCTGCCGGAAGGCTCGCAGGAATTCCGCGCGATGCCGGAAGTGGTGCAGCGTTTCGTCAGCGAGATCGTCCAGAACGGCGTGCTGCTCGAAAAATATACGCAAAGCGTACAAGATGGCCCGCTGCGTGAGCGGATCGCGGTCGAGGGCAAGAACCAGCTGCTGTCGGTGGACCAGTTCACCCGCGAATCGGTCGAGGACCTGTTCCGCGTGGCCGACATGATGCAGCCCATCGCGCGCCGCCAGAAGGTCTCGCGCGTGCTGGAAGGCGCGGTGCTGGGCAACCTGTTCTTCGAGGCCAGCACCCGTACCCGCGTCAGCTTCGGCTCGGCCTTCTGCCGCCTGGGCGGTTCGGTCTGCGACACCACCGGCTTCACCTTCTCGTCGATGGCCAAGGG
The DNA here is from genome assembly GCF_056523125.1 of Achromobacter sp. ISS7. Classification (NCBI taxonomy): domain Bacteria; kingdom Pseudomonadati; phylum Pseudomonadota; class Betaproteobacteria; order Burkholderiales; family Alcaligenaceae; genus Achromobacter; species Achromobacter sp. ISS7. The sequence goes on from NZ_JAWRZD010000001.1 coordinate 434,947, forward strand.
CGAATCCATCTACGACACCAGCCGCGTCATGAGCGGCTACGTCGATGCGATGGTGATCCGCCATCCCGACCAGGGCTCGGTGGCCGAATTCGCGCGCGCCACCAACATCCCCGTGGTCAACGGCGGCGACGGTCCTGGCGAGCATCCGAGCCAGGCGCTGCTGGACCTGTACACCATCCTCACGGAGTTCTCGCGCCTGGGCAAGCTGCTCGACGGCGCGCATATCGCCATGGTCGGCGACCTGAAGTACGGCCGCACGGTGCATTCGCTGATCAAGCTGATGGCGCTGTACAAGAACGTCAAGTTCTCGCTGGTGTCGCCCAAGGGCCTGGAAATGCCTTCGTACATCATCGAGCAGGCCAGCCGCAACGGCAACATCATCGAGCAGAAGACCTCGCTGGCCGAAGGCCTGGCGGGCGCCGACGTGATCTACGCGACGCGGGTGCAGAAAGAGCGTTTCGCCAACGAAGAGAACGAAGGCTACACGCCCGACTTCCAGATCAACCGCGCCATCATCGACGCCTATTGCGGCCCGGACACCATCGTCATGCACCCGCTGCCGCGCGACAGCCGGCCGGGCGCCAACGACCTGAGCGTGGACCTGAACCATGATCCGCGCCTGGCGATCTTCCGCCAGACCGACAACGGCATCCCCATCCGCATGGCCATCTTCGCGGTGCTGCTGGGCGTGGAAGGGCTGGTGCAGCACTCGCTGCGCGATGTGACCTGGCAGCACCCGTCGCACATCGGTCCGGACGACTCCGTGTTCCACGGCCTGGAGTAAGGCGTTCGCGGGGCAGCGTGGCGCGGCCGTCATGACGGCCGACGCCGGCGATTTCAAGCATAATCCGCGCTGGTTTTTCCTGTCGCGTGTCGCTCCGAGACACGCCATGGAATCTTCGGTCGGATGGTCTTATGTCTTCGAGCAGTCGCGCGGTCCCGTCTTCTCCTGATCCCGCCGGGCAGGCGTGCTACCTGAGCGCGTCCAATGTCCAGGCCTGGCAGGCGGTCTATTCGTCGGTCGATGCCTATACCCGCGGCCAGGTCGCGGCAGTGGTGTCCGACAGCGCCAACGAGCTGGTCGACGCCTTCTATTCCACGTTGCTGGCCGATGCCGAGGCTGGCCCGCGCCTGTCGCACGAGATCGTCGCCACCCGCCTGCACAAGGGCATGAAGGGCTGGCTCAAGGGCTTGCTGTGCGTGCGCGAGCAGGGTGACATCGCGGCGCTGATGGCGGTGCAGAAGAAGGTGGGGGAGGTGCACGCGCGCGTGCACATCCCGATCCACCTGGTGATGGCCGGCGCCCGCATCCTGAAGAACGAAATCGCGCTGCGCCTGCGCGCCAGCGACCTGGATGGCGTGGCGGCATCGATCGCGACCCAGTACGTCTGCAACCTGTTCGACCTGGCGATCGAGCAGATGAGCCGCGCCTTCATGCGCGACATCAACCGCGGCGCCCGCAACGACGAGGCCTACCGGCTGTTCGCGCTGGGCCAGAACATTTCCACCGAACGCGAGCGCCAGCGCGCCGCCCTGCTCGAATGGAGCCAGGCGGTGCTGATCGGCCTGCACTATCGCGCGCCGGAACAGGTGCTGCCGCGCCTGGCGGCCTCCGAGTTCGGCCTGTGGCTGCAGCACAAGGGCGGCGTGCTGTTCGAGAGCGCGCCGGCGCTGCGGCAGATCACCGAGGCGGTGGCGCGGCTGGACGACGTGGTGTTGCCGGGTCTGTTGCAGGCCGACCTGGCGGGGCTGCCGGACCAGGTGCGCGAACTGCAGGAACTGGTGGCGCGCATCAAGCACCTGCTCAACGGCCTGTTCGACATGGTGGCCGAGATCGAGAGCGGCAGCGACCCGCTCACCAACGTGCTCAACCGGCGCTTTTTGCCGTCGGTGATCGGCCGCGAGATCCTGATCGCCACGCGCGAACGGTCGACGTTCTCGGTGCTGCTGCTGGACATCGACCACTTCAAGGCGGTCAACGACCAGCATGGCCACGCCGGTGGCGATCAGATACTGCGGCAGTTCGCCGAGGTGGTGCACCAGTCCTGTCGTTCGAGCGATTTCGTGTTCCGCTATGGCGGCGAGGAATTCCTGGTGGTGCTGGTGGACACGGCGCGCGACGCGGCCCTGCTGGTGGCCGAGAAGCTGGGCGCCGAGATCCGCCGCCACGCCTTCACCATTCCGGAAGTGGGCACCTTGCGCATCACCGCCAGCATCGGCGTGGCGGCCTTCGATGGGCACCCGGACTACGCCTACCTGATCGATCGCGCCGACAAGGCGCTCTACCAGGCCAAGCAGCTGGGCCGCGACCGCAGCGTCGCCGCCTGACGGCGACCGCACGCCCTCCGCGCCATGAAAAAGGCCGCTCCCTGAGGAGCGGCCCGTCGCGGTGAAGCCGGAGCGTGGAGCTCAGATCTTCTTTTCGCCGCCCAGCGCGTCGACCAGCTCGGCCAGCATCTTGGCCAGCTCGCCCGTCATCAGCATCATGTCGGAGTCGAACTTTTCGTCGTCATTGGTGGCGACGGTGTCGTTGCCTTCCTTGAGCACGTCCAGCGGCGCGACGCGCTTGACGTCCAGGCCTTCGGTCAGCACGAACGAAATACGGTCGGCCCAGGTCATGGCCAGGCGGGTGCACTGCTTGCCCGACTGGATGTGGCGGCGCACGTCATCGGCGTCGATGGAGTGCTTGACGTAGCGGATGGCCGCGCCGCTTTCGCCGGACGAACGCAGCTCGGTGTCCTGGTCGATGCTGAAGTTGGACGGCGCTTCGTCCTCGGCCAGCCAGCCGGTCATGGCGGAGGCGGGCGACTGGGCCACGTACAGGTTCTCGAGCGGGAAGGGATCCACGCACTTGGCCAGGAGGCCGATGACTTCGTCGGCCTTGGCCGAAGCGGCGGCATCGATCACCAGCCAGTGGTTCTGCGGGTCGATCCAGACGCGGGTGTCGCGGTACACGCTGAAGGCGCGCGGCAGCAGCTCGTCGGTGACGCGCTCCTTGATTTCCTTCATCTGCTTGCGGCCCGGCTTGTAGCCTTGCTGCTCTTCGATCTCCTGGGCGCGCGCCTTGGCGACCTGGTTGACCACGGTGCTGGGCAGCAGCTTCTTCTCGGCGCGCAGGTTCAGCAGGATCTGCCCGCCGACGACGTGCGCCAGCCCGCCGTTCTCGCGCGGCGGGACCCAGCCCAGGCTTTGCATTTCGAGGTTGTTGCCGGCCTGATAGGCATGCCGCGCAAGCGTTTCTTCAAGCTGCTCGCCGGTCAGCGTCCACGGCGAGGAGAGACGGTAAATCTTGAGATTCTTGAACCACATGAGCGTCGGCCAAAAGGGTAGATTCTATACGACGCGGGCGGCTTTGCCGCAGCGGTGCAATACGATGGGGCCAGGCGACACGTTCTGTCACTGACAGCCGCGCGGCCATGCGGTAATGTCCGCGGCACCCGTGTGCAATAGGAGAAGAAGCATGAAGATCGTCGGCGCCATCCTGATCGTGTTGGGCATCGCCGCCCTGGCGTATAAGGGCTTCAGCTACAAGTCCGAGGAAACCGTGCTGCAGGTCGGTTCGGTCAAGGCCACGGCCGAGACCGAGAAGTCCGTGCCGATTCCCATGTGGGCCGGCATCGCCGCGATCGTGGCCGGCGTGCTGGTCATCGGCGTGGGCATGCGCCGCTGAGGCGCGTTGCGCGCAGTATCCGGGCGGCCGATGCGAGGCCGCCTTTTTCATGGGCGCGCGAAATGCGCCCGGAAAAAAAAGCGGCCCGGCTCAATAGAGGCCGGGCCGGTACGGGAGCACACAATACCGCGTCATAAAAGGCTCGCGGGGAACGCGGTATCGGTGTCAGAACACTAGCCCTGCAACCGCCTGGCAGGGGGATCAATCGCCGGGCGATCAGGCGCAAGGCCGTAATCTGAGGCGCCAGTCTAACGGCGGGGGTCTGACAGCGTCCTGAATCAGGGGAGTCGCGAGTCCGCCATTTCGCGCGCGCAAAAAAAAAGCTCCCAGGGGAGCTTTTGAAAGGCCGGGCAGGCGCAGCAGTCCCGCCCGGCGGGGGATGGTCGTTTAGGCGTTGATGTCGTTGTCCTTGGATTCGCGCACGAACAGCGTGCCGATGACCAGGGTCATGACCGCGATGATGATCGGGTACCACAGGCCGTCGTAGATGTTGCCGGTGGCAGCCACCACGGCGAAGGCGACCGGGGGCAGGAAGCCGCCGAACCAGCCGTTGCCGATGTGGTACGGCAGGCTCATCGAGGTGTAGCGGATGCGGGTCGGGAACATTTCCACCAGCATCGCCGCGATCGGGCCGTACACCATGGTCACGTAGATCACCAGGATGGTCAGCAGCACGACGACCATGACGTTGTTGCTTTGCGCCGGATCGGCCTTGGCGGGGTAGCCGTGGCTGCGGATCGCGGTGGTCAGGGCCTTGTCCAGCTCGGCGGCCTTGGCCTTGAAGTCGGCCGGCGCCATGGTCTTGCCGTCGAACGAGGCGAACTCGTCGTTGCCGATCTTGACCTTGGCGATCGAACCGGCCGGGGCCGCTTCGTTCTTGTAGTTCACCGAATTGCGCGCCATGAACGACTTGACCACGTCGCACGAGCTGGTGAATGACGAGGTGCCCACCGGGTTGAACTGGAACGAGCAGGTGGTCGGATCGGCGATGACCGTGACCGGGGCAGTCGCCTGCGCCTTTTCGAGGGCGGGGTTGGCGAAGTGCGTCAGGCCCTGGAAGATCGGGAAGTAGGTCGCCGCGGCGATCAGGCAGCCCGCCATGATGATGGGCTTGCGGCCGATCTTGTCGGACAGCGCGCCAAAGATCACGAAGAACGGCGTGCCGATCAGCAGCGCGATCGCGATCATGATGTTGGCGGTGTTGGCGTCGACCTTCAGCGTCTGCGTCAGGAAGAACAGCGCGTAGAACTGGCCCGTGTACCAGACCACGGCCTGGCCGGCGGTCAGGCCCAGCAGCGCCAGGATCACGACCTTCAGGTTCTTCCATTGGCCGAACGATTCGGCGATCGGGGCCTTCGAGCCCTTGCCTTCTTCCTTCATGCGCTGGAAGGTGGGCGATTCGTTCAGTTGCAGGCGGATCCACACCGAGATGCCCAGCAGCACGACCGAGATCAGGAACGGAATGCGCCAGCCCCAGGCCTTGAAGTCGTCTTCGCCCATGACCGTGCGGATGCCCAGGATCACCAGCAGCGACAGGAACAGGCCGAGCGTGGCGGTGGTCTGGATCCACGACGTGTAGAAGCCGCGGCGGCCGTGCGGCGCGTGCTCGGCGACGTAGGTCGCGGCGCCGCCGTATTCGCCGCCCAGCGCCAGGCCTTGCAGCAGGCGCAGCACGATCAGGATGGCGGGAGCGGCCAGGCCGATGCTGGCGTAGCTGGGCAGCACGCCCACCAGGAAGGTGGACAGGCCCATCAGCACGATGGTGACCAGGAAGGTGTATTTACGTCCGACCAGGTCGCCCAGGCGGCCGAACACCAGCGCGCCGAACGGGCGCACCGCGAAGCCGGCGGCGAAGGCCAGCAGCGCGAAGATGAAGCCCGCGGTCGGGTTCACGCCGGAGAAGAAGTGCTGGGCGATGATGGCCGCCAGCGAACCGTACAGATAAAAGTCGTACCACTCGAACACCGTGCCCAGCGACGAGGCAAAGATGACGCGGCGTTCATCCTTGGTCATCGGGCGCGGATCCGCGGATGGACCGCGGCCTGCCATGGTAGTTGTGCTCATGATGTCTCCTCGATTTTTCTGGCCGGCGGTTTTCCGCCGTGCTTGACCCTCCGCCGGCGAGGCCGACATCGAGCTATCGCAAGGTTGGGGCGCGAGGCTGACGAGGTTCTGACGAGACCCTTACCTGAATCTTAAATTTGAAACAAAAAGTAAACATCCCTGGGGAGGCTAGGGATAGTCCTAGGGACGGAACGGGGAACTCGCGTGGCGGCGAGCGCCGCGCGCGGCTGCGCCGGGCAGGAAAGCGCCTGGGCCGGAGCGAGGCGCCCGTCAGGGTTTCAGGCGGGGTTGGCCGGCCTCAGTCGCCGAGGTCGTCGGCGGGTTCGGCGTAGAGCGGGAAGACCACCCGGATGCGGGTGCCCGGCAGGTTCGAGTGGGGGGTCGGGTGGTCGGTGACGACGACGGTCGCCTGGTGTTTCTGCGCGATCTCCCGGACGATGGCCAGGCCCAGTCCGCTGCCGTCCGACAGCGTGCCCAGCACGCGGTAGAAGCGGTCGAACACGCGCTCGCGCTCTTCCGGCGCGATGCCGGGGCCGGAATCCTCGACCTCCAGCACGCCCTGGTCGCCCTGCGCCTGCACGCGCACCGTGATGTGGCCGCCGCGCGGCGTATAGCGCAGCGCGTTGTCCACCAGGTTGTTGAGCAACTCGGCCAGCAGCAGCGGGTTGCCGTTGATCTCGACCGGGGTCTCGGAGCCCTCGAAGCCCAGGTCGGTGCCGAGCGACAGCGCCTGCGGCACCCAGTGCATCGCCTGTTCGTAGGCGATGGCGTTCAGGTCGGTGGCGGCCAGGCCGATGGCGCTGGGGTTTTCCGCCCGCGCCAGCAGCAGCAGCTGGTTCACCAGCCGGGTGGCGCGCTCGGAGCCGGTCACCAGCTGGCGCAGGCTGGCCTGCATTTCCTCGGGGCTGGCGTCGCGCAGGGCCAGTTCGGCCTGGGTGCGCAGGCCCGCCAGCGGGGTCTTCAACTGGTGCGCGGCATCGGCCACGAAACGGCGCTGTGCCTGCACGTTGTCCGACAGCCGGTCGAGCAGGTCGTTCATGGCCGCGACCAGCGGCGCGATCTCGGAAGGCGCGGCGCGTTCGTCGATCGGCGACAGGTCGTCCGGCCGCCGCGCCCGCAGCCGCTGCTGCAGCGCATTGAGCGGCGCGACGCCGCGCGACAGCCCGAACCACACCAGCAGCACCGCGATCGGCAGCACCACGAACTGCGGAATGATCACGCCCTTGATGATGTCGTTGGCCAGCTGGGTGCGCTTTTCGACCGTCTCGGCCACGATCAGCAGCGCCGGCTGGGTATTGGGCTGGTTCAGGTCGACCCAGGTGAAGGCCAGGCGGACGCCGAAGCCGCGCAGGGTGTCGTCCTCGTACTGGACCTCGCCGGGCCGCGGCTGGCCGACCGAGGCGGGCAGGGGCAGGGCGCGGTCGCCGCCCAGGTATTCGCCGCGGCTGCCGAGCGCCAGCCAGAACACGCTGTCGGTCTCGTCGGCGCGCAGCACGTCGCGCGCCGGATCGGTCATGCGCAGCACCGCGCGGCCGTCCTGCGCGTGGACCTGGCGCGTCAGCACGTGCAGGTTGTTGGCCAGGGCGCGGTCGTAGGGCACGTTGGCGATGTTTTGCGCCACCACGTAGGTGATGGCGACGCTCATCGGCCACAGCAGGAACAGCGGCGCCAGCATCCAGTCGAGGATCTCGCCCAGCAGCGAGCGCTGCGGCGGCGCGAAGCTGGGGCCGCGGGCCCCGGCCTGCATCACATCCAGCGCTTCCTGGTTGAGCGCCTCCGGCTGGGGCGGTTCAGCTGGCGAGGTAGGCCGCACCCTGATCCCGCTCCAGGCAGTAGCCCAGGCCGCGCACCGTCACGATCTTCACGCCGCTCGGTTCGAGCTTCTTGCGCAGGCGGTGCACGTAGACTTCGATGGCATTGGTGCTGACTTCCTCGCCCCATTCGCACAGGTGGTCGACCAACTGGGTCTTGCTGACCATGCGGCCGCTGCGGGTCAGCAGGATCTCCAGCAGGCTGACTTCGCGCGCAGAGAGGTCCAGCGTCTGGTCGTCGACCATGGCCACGCGCCCGGTCTGGTCGAACACCAGCCGGCCGTGCTTGAGCAGGGTGGCGCCGCCGCCCGCGCCGCGCCGCGTCAGGGCGCGCACGCGGGCTTCCAGCTCGGACAGCGCGAACGGCTTGGCCATGTAGTCGTCGGCGCCCAGGTCCAGCCCCTTGACGCGCTGCTCGATGCTGTCGGCGGCAGTCAGGATCAGGACGGGCAGGGCGGAGTTGCGGGCCCGCAGGCGCCGCAGCACTTCCAGGCCGGCCAGTTGCGGCAGGCCCAGGTCGAGGATAAGCAGGTCGAAGGCCTGGGCCGCCAGCGCCGAATCGGCCGCCAGGCCGTCGCGCACGGCGTCGACCGCGTAGCCGTTGTGGCGCAACGAGCGTGACAGGCCGTCGGCCAGGATGCTGTCGTCTTCGGCGATCAGGATGCGCATGGGCTGTCGAAAAGAAGGAGAAGCGCGACGCGTGAGCGGCGCGCGCATGCCGCCCTGGGGCGGATAGCCGGGGCGGCGGGCCGGGGAGGCGCAATGGGGACATAGCGCCGGTTTTTTCCACGATTCTGTCATACGACACCGTGCTTGCCCACTCAGGGAATACGTGGAAAACTGTGGCACACTGGTTTTTTGTACAGTACAATCCGATGCCATAATCTGCGCTATCGCTTTCTGATCGGTGCCGATTGCAGCCTGGATCCGCCGCTGCGGCACCGTTTCGATCAATCCCTTGCGACAACCCGCGCGCTGACCGGTATCCGTGCCGCGCCCGACACCCGATACGTTACAGACCTAGACCCGACAGGACACTACATGGACGACAAAACCACCAAGGCCGCCGCTTCGGAAAAAGCCAAGGCGCTGGCCGCCGCGCTCTCGCAGATCGAAAAGCAGTTCGGCAAGGGCTCGATCATGCGCTACGGCGACAACGAGGTCTCGCACGACATCCAGGTGGTGTCGACCGGCTCGCTGGGTCTGGACATCGCGCTGGGCGTCGGCGGCCTGCCGCGCGGCCGCGTGGTGGAAATCTACGGTCCGGAATCCTCGGGCAAGACCACGCTGACCCTGCAGGTCGTGGCCGAAATGCAGAAGATCGGCGGCACCTGCGCCTTCGTCGACGCCGAACACGCGTTGGACGTGCAATACGCCTCGAAGCTGGGCGTCAACCTGGCCGACCTGCTGATCTCGCAGCCGGACACGGGTGAGCAGGCGCTGGAAATCACCGACGCGCTGGTGCGCTCGGGTTCGGTCGACCTGATCGTGGTCGACTCGGTCGCGGCCCTGGTGCCCAAGGCCGAAATCGAAGGCGAAATGGGCGATTCGCTGCCCGGCCTGCAGGCCCGCCTGATGAGCCAGGCGCTGCGCAAGCTGACCGCCACCATCAAGAAGACCAACTGCATGGTCATCTTCATCAACCAGATCCGCATGAAGATCGGCGTGATGTTCGGCAACCCCGAAACCACCACCGGCGGCAACGCGCTCAAGTTCTACGCCTCGGTGCGCCTGGACATCCGCCGCATCGGCTCGATCAAGAAGGGCGACGAGGTCGTCGGCAACGAAACCCGCGTCAAGGTGGTCAAGAACAAGGTCGCGCCCCCGTTCAAGCAGGCCGAGTTCGACATCATGTACGGCGCCGGCATCTCGCGCGAAGGCGAAATCATCGACCTGGGCGTGGCCGCCAACGTGGTGGACAAGTCCGGCGCGTGGTACAGCTACAACGGCAACCGCATCGGCCAGGGCAAGGACAACGTCCGTGAATACCTGAAGGAACACAAGGAACTTGCGATCGAGATCGAGAACCGGGTCCGTGAGAACCAGGGCATCGTCAGCCGCGCCGCGGAATTCGTGCCCACCGCCGAAGACGACAGCGACGAGTAATCGTCACGCCATCATCGGATCGCACCGGTCCCGCCAGCCCGGTCGCCAGCGGCAGGCTCCCTTTCCGGGAGGCCTGCCGCTGGCACATAGAGGAAGCGCATGAGCTGGAAACCGCCCGTCACGTCCGCCGACCGCCTGCGCGCCAAGCTGGACGATGAGTTCGAAACCGTGGCCAAGCCCGAGGGCTTGCGCCGCACGTCGGACTTGCGGCGGGCCGCTGAATCCGCCGCCTCGTCCGGCCCTGACCCGGACGGCCCGGCGCCGCAGGACGGGGGCGCGCCGGCCTCGCAGTGGCAGCGCAGTTCCGAGCGGCGCGCGGCCGGCGGGCGCGGCCGGCGTGGCCGGGGCGCTGACGCCGATACGGCGGGCGAGGGCGCGCCGTCGTCGGAAGACAAGCCCCGCACCCCGCCCAAGGGGCCATCGCTGAAGATGCGCGCGGTCGGTTATCTGTCACGGCGCGAGCACGCCCGCGACGAACTGGCGCGAAAACTCGCGCCCCACGCCGAAGACGCCGACGAGGTCGAGCGCGTGCTGGATGCGCTGGAAAAGGAAGGCTGGCTGTCGACCGAGCGCTTCGCGCAAAGCCTGGTGCATCGCCGTGCCTCGCGCCAGGGGGCGGCGCGCATCGTGCAGGAATTGCGCCAGCACGGCGTCGATGACACCCAGGTGTCCGAATTGCGCGAGCAATTGCGCGCCACTGAATACCCGCGCGCGCTCGAGGTCTGGCAGAAGCGCTTCGGCGCCAAACCCGAGGATCGCGCCGCCTATGCCAAGCAGGCGCGCTTCCTGGCCAGCCGCGGTTTCGCGCACGACGTCATCCGCCGCATCCTGGGGGCGGGCGACGACGACTGAGTCGCCCGCGTGCCTGGCGCGGCGCGCGGCGGCATGCGCCGGCCGCCGCATGCCTTGCCGCCACGCCTGTTTTTCCGCCGCGCTTATTTCGCCGACTTGATGCCGCTGAGCGTCTTGAAACAGACGTCGCGCGTCAGCGTCAGGAACTCGTCGATGTACGAGGCGTCGGTGTCCTCGCTGCGCACCGTCGCGTACAGGGTGCGCCACACGCCCTGTGGCCCGAGGCGGCAAAGGCGCAGCCAACCCTGGTTCATGTATTCGGTCAGGGCCCAGTTGGGCAGGGCCGCGACGCCGCGATTGCTGGCCACCAGCTGCGCGATGATGGGCGTCAGTTCGGCCTTGCGGATGGCGGCCGGCTCGACGTCGGCGGGATCCAGGAAAGCCGTGAAGATGTCCAGGCGCTGCTTGTCCACCGGATAGGTGATGAGCGTCTGGTCGGCCAGCTGGTCCGGCATGACGAACTTGCTGCCGGCCAGGGGATTCGATTCGGACACGGCCAGCACCAGTTCGTACTTGAACAGCGGCAGGTATTCGACCGCGTCCAGTTGCTGGGGATCGGACGTGATGACCAGGTCCAGGTCGCCGCGCACCAGCGCGGGCAGGGGGGCGAACGAGAACGCCGCCGACAGGTCCAGCGCCACGTCCGGCCATTGCACGCGGAACGCGTCCAGCGCCGGCATCAACCACTGGAAGCAGGAATGGCAGTCGATGGCCAGGTGCAGGCGGCCCGTGCGGCCGGCGGCCAGCCGCTGCAGTTCCCGTTCGGTGGCGCGAATGCGCGGCAGCACTTCGTCGGCCAGCGCCAGCACGCGCAGGCCCGCGGTGGTCAGGCGCGCCGGACGGGTGCGGCGGTTCAGCAGCGGCGTGCCCAGCCGGGTCTCCAGATCGCGCAGTTGGTGTGACAGCGCTGACTGGGTCAGGTGCAGGCGGTCGGCGGCTTCCTGCAGGCTGCCGCCTTCACGGATGGCGGTCAGCGTTTCGAGATGGCGGATTTCCAGCATGGGGCGGTAACGGCAAGGATGGGATGAGGATGGCGCGGCGATCCAGCGGCCGGGGCAGCCGGCCCCGGAGGGAATGAACTTGTATTTTATGAGATTTCTTCATCTTATGGATGTAGACATTGATTTTGATTCATTTTGGTTTGGCCGCAGAATAGCCGTCACTTGAACAAATTTTGTCTAACGACGGGATTGCCATGACTACGATTCATAATTTGGGGTTCCCCCGCATTGGTGCCCAGCGGGAACTGAAGCGCGCTGTCGAAGCCTATTGGGCTGGCAAGCAGAGCGGCGAGGCGCTGGAACAGACGGGCCGCGAACTGCGCGCCCAGCACTGGAAGGTGCAGGCCGCCGCCGGCGTCAAGTTCGTGCCCGTGGGCGATTTCGCCTGGTACGACCAGATCCTGGAATGGACCACGCTGCTGGGTGCCGTGCCCGCGCGTTTCGGCCAGAAGGACAGCGAGCCGGTCTCGCTGGACACGCTGTTCCGCATGGGCCGCGGCCGCGCCCCGTCGGGCAAGCCCGCCGCCGCGTGCGAAATGACCAAGTGGTTCGACACCAACTACCACTACATCGTGCCGGAGCTGGTGCCGGGCCAGACCTTCCGCATCGCCCGTGAATCGCTGTTCGAGCAGATCCGGGAAGCGCAGGCGCTGGGCCATGCCGTCAAGCCGGTGATCCCGGGCCCGCTGACCTGGCTGTTCCAGGGCAAGGGCGACGCCTTCGCCGACGGCGCGGCCGACGCCGGCAAGCTGCAACTGCTGGCCAACCTGGTGCCGGTGTATGAAGAAGTGCTGGCGCGTTTCGCCAAGCTGGGCGTGGAGTGGGTCCAGATCGACGAGCCGATCCTGGTGCTGGACCTGCCGCAGGCCTGGCGCGACGCCTTCAAGCAGGTGTATGCCGCGCTGTCGGCCAGCCCGGTCAAGCTGCTGATCGCCACCTACTTCGATGGCCTCAAGGACAACCTGCGCACGGCGCTGGACCTGCCGGTGGCCGGCTTGCACGTGGACCTGGTCCGCGCGCCCGAGCAACTGGCCGAGGTGCTGGCCGGCCTGGGCGCCGACAAGGTGCTGTCCGCCGGCGTCATCAATGGCCGCAACATCTGGCGCACCGACCTGGATGCCGCCATCGCCACGCTGGCGCCGGTCAGGCAGCAGCTGGGCGACCGCCTGTGGCTGGCGCCGTCGTGCTCGCTGCTGCACGTGCCGGTGGACCTGGCCAACGAAACCGAACTGGACGCCGAGCTCAAGAGCTGGCTGTCGTTCGCCACGCAGAAGCTGGATGAACTGAGCCTGCTGGGCCGCGCGCTGGAAGGCACCGCCGATGCCGGCGTGCAGGAAGCACTGGCCAGGCAGCGCGCCGCCCTGGCCGCGCGCCGCTCGTCGACCCGCATCCACAATCCCGCCGTGGCGCAACGCATGGCCGCGTCGGCCAGCGTGTCGCGCGACCGCGCGCCGTTCGCCGGCCGCATCGCCCGCCAGCAGGAAGAACTGGGGCTGCCGGCCTATCCGACCACCACCATCGGTTCGTTTCCCCAGACCGCCGAGATCCGCGCGCTGCGCCGCGACTGGAAGTCGGGCGCGCTGACGGACGCAGGCTACGAGACCGCTATCCGCAAGGAAATCGAGGAAGTGATCCGCTTCCAGGAAAAGGTCGGCCTGGATGTCCTGGTGCATGGCGAGCCCGAGCGCAACGACATGGTGGAGTACTTCGGCGAGTTGCTGGCCGGCTTCGCCTTTACCAAGAACGGCTGGGTGCAGAGCTACGGCTCGCGCTGCGTCAAGCCGCCGATCATCTTCGGCGACGTGGCCCGTCCCGCGCCGATGACGGTGGGCTGGTCCTCGTACGCCCAGTCGCTGACCGACAAGCCGGTCAAGGGCATGCTGACCGGTCCGGTCACCATCCTGCAGTGGTCGTTCGTGCGCGACGACCAGCCGCGCGAACAGACCTGCCGCCAACTGGCGCTGGCGCTGCGCGACGAAGTGGTGGACCTGGAAGCCGCCGGCATCAGCGTCATCCAGATCGACGAACCGGCCATCCGCGAAGGCCTGCCGCTGCGCCGCGCCGACTGGCAGGCGTACCTGGACTGGGCGGTGGACTGCTTCCGCCTGTCGACCGCCGGCGTGCGCGACGAGACGCAGATCCACACGCACATGTGCTATTCGGAGTTCAACGACATCATCGAATCGATCGCCGCCATGGACGCGGACGTGATCACGATCGAGACGTCGCGCTCCAACATGGAACTGCTCAAGGCGTTCGAGGACTTCCGCTACCCGAACGACATCGGCCCGGGCGTCTACGACATCCACTCGCCCAACGTGCCCGAGGTGGACTGGATGGTCGGCCTGATGCAGAAGGCCGCCGCCCGCCTGCCGAAGGAGCGGCTGTGGGTCAACCCGGATTGCGGCCTGAAGACGCGTGCCTGGCCTGAAACCGAAGCCGCGCTGATCGGCATGGTGCAAGCCGCCCGCGCGCTGCGCGACGCCGCCTGAGCGGCGGCGGCCGGTCGGGCCTCGGCCCGGATGCGTCCGGGCCGGCCTTCCGGGTCCGGCGGCCCGGAACCCCTGTGTTGTGCGCGGGATGCACACCATAGGGGTTTTTTTCATTGGCGCTTGAACGAAATCGCGCCGTGTGGGTCAATAGGGACAACATCCTTTCTGCTGGATTGTCGCCGTACCTATGATTCTCCAAGGCCCCTATCGGCCGGATCTGCTGCAAGCGGAGACGCTGCCCGATATTCTGGAAGCCACGATCCTGCGGTATCCCACCGCCGCGGCCATTCATTGGCTGGATCAAACCCTCACCTACGAAACGCTCGGGCGGCGCGCCGATCTGGCCGCGCACCACCTGATCGAGGCCGGCGTGCGGCCGGGCGACATCGTCGGCCTGTGCCTGCCGCGCGGCGACGACCTGCTGGTCATGCAGGCCGCCATCGCCAAGGCGGGCGCGGCTTGGCTGCCGTTCGAATCCGATACGCCGCCCGACCGCATGCTGGTGTGCCTGCAGGACGCCGGCGCGCGCGGCCTGGTCGCGGGCGGCGACGTGCGCCTGGATGGCATGATCACCTGGACCACCTGGGAGCTGTCGGTGGCGGTCGATGCGCCGCTGCGCCGGCGTGACGGGCTGCTGCCCGAGCATCCGGCCTACGTGATCTACACCTCGGGGTCCACCGGCAAGCCCAAGGGCGTGCCGATCAGCCAGGCCAGCATCTGCCATTTCCTGCGCAGCGAGAACGAAGTGCTGGGCGTGCGCCATGGCGACAAGGTCTACCAGGGCTTCTCGGTGGCCTTCGACATGTCGTTCGAGGAGATCTGGATCAGTTATCTGGTCGGCGCCACGTTGTGGGTGGCGCCCAAGATGCTGACCACCGATCCCGAGGCATTGCCCGACGCGCTGGTGCGCGAGGGCGTGACCGTGCTGCACGCGGTGCCGACGCTGCTGGCGCTGTTCGCGCGCGACGTGCCCGGCCTGCGCATCGTCAACCTGGGCGGCGAGATGTGCCCGGAATTCCTGGTGCAGCGCTGGGCCACGCCTGGCCGCCGCCTGTTCAATACCTACGGCCCGACCGAGACCACGGTGTCGGCCAGCCTGGCGGAATTGCTGCCCGGCCAGCCGGTGACCATCGGCACGCCGCTGCCCAACTACGGCATGCTGATCCGCGGCGACGATGGCGCGGTGCTGCCGCAGGGGCAGACCGGCGAGCTCTGTATCACCGGCCCCGGCGTCGCCGGCGGCTACCTGGGGCGTCCCGAACTGACGGCCGAGAAGTTCCTGGCCAATCCGCGTCCCAGCGGCGAGCACGACACCCGCATGTACCGCAGCGGCGACCTGGCGCGCATCGACGAGAACGGCCAGATCCAGTGCCTGGGCCGCAGCGACGACCAGGTCAAGGTGCGCGGCTTCCGGGTCGAGCTGGGCGAGATCGAGGCCGCGCTGTACCGGCAGGCCGGCGTTGGCGCCGCCGCCGTGGTGCTGCGCGACCTGGCCGGCATCGACCAGCTGGTGGCGTTCCTGACGCCGGAGGGCGACGCGCGGCTCGATCCGCACGCGCTGCGCGCCGCGCTGGCCGCGGAACTGCCCGCCTACATGATTCCGGCCCGCTTCGAGCTGGTGGCCGAAGTGCCGCGCCTGACTTCGGGCAAGATCGACCGCAAGGCGCTGAAGGCGCGCGAGCTGGCTACCGCGTCCGAGCCCAGCGGCGAGGACGACACGCCGGTCTCGCCCGCCGAGCATGCCTTGTTCGAGGCGCTGCGGCCGTTGTTCCCGGGCCAGCCGTTGCGATTGGCCAGCGATTTCTTCCGCGACCTGGGCGGCCATTCGCTGCTGGCGGCGCGGCTGGTGTCATCGCTGCGCAAGCATCCGCAGTTTTCCGCGCTGACCATGCACGAGCTCTACCAGCATTCCGTGCTGGGCGCGCTGGCGGCGCGGCTCGACGCGCTGGCGGCCGAATCGACGGCCGCGGCGGCGCCGGTCCAGCAGCCGCCGATCGAGCGCGCGCCGGAATGGCGCCGCTGGGCCTGTGGCCTGGCGCAGCTGGCGGTGCTGCCGCTCCTGATCGGCGTGCGCATGCTGATCTGGCTGACGCCGTTCTTCACCTATCACTACTTCACCGGCGACGAGGGCGATTCGGTCTGGCGCGCGGTGGCGCTGTCGATCGCCAGCTACCTGGCCTGCAACCTGCTCAGCTTCGGCGTGGCGGTGGTCTGCAAGTGGGGCATCCTGGGCCGCCTCAAGGCGGGCCGCTATGCGCTCTACGGCTGGACGTTCTACCGCTGGTGGCTGGTAGACCGCATCCTCGACATTCCGCCGGCGCACCTCCTGGCGGGCTCGCCGTTGCAGGCCTGGTATCTGCGGGCGCTGGGCGCGCGCATCGGCCGCGATACCGCCATCAGCCGCATTTCGGTGCGGGCCCCAGACCTGCTGACGGTGGGCGACGGCGCCAGCGTCGGCGCGGCGGTCAACCTGGAGAACTTCGAGGTGCACGGCGCGCACTGGGACGTCGCGCCCATCACGCTGGGCCGCAACGCCTATGTCGGTTCGTACGCGGTGGTGCAGGGCGACGTGACCATCGAGGACGATGGCCGGCTCGACGGCCTGTCGTCGCTGGCGACCGGCTCGCGCATTCCGGCCGGCCAGATCTGGAGTGGCGCGCCGGCGCGGCACGATCCGCAGGCGCGCGCCCCCGAGCTGCCCGAGCGGCCGGTGCGGGAAGGGCGCTGGGCGCGGCTGGACATGCTGGCCTACGCCGCCGGCGGCACGCTGATCGCCGCGCTGTTCTTCATGCCGGTGTTCCCCAGCTTCGTGCTGATCGACTGGATCGACGCGCGCTGGCTCGACCTGATGGGCTCGCGCGTCTGGTGGCCCAACGCCTTCCTGGCCTACCTGCTGCTGGCCCTGCCGGCCAGCGCCTTGCTGCTGTTCCTGACGGTGCTGGTGTCCGCCATGCTGCGCTGGGCGCTGCTGCCGCGGCTGGCGAGCGGACGCTGGCCGGTCTATGGCCAGATCTACCTGCGGCGCTGGCTGACCAACCAGATCCAGGAATCCAGCCTGAGCGTGCTGCACGGCCTGTATGCCTCCATCTATGCCGGCACCTGGTACCGGCTTCTGGGCGCCAAGGTCGGGCCCGGCACCGAGATCTCGACCGCGATGGGCATCGTGCCCGACATGCTGACGCTGGGCCGCGACAGCTTCATCGCCGACGGCGTGATGCTGGGCGACGAGGAGATCGACCGCGGCTGGATGACCATGCGGCCCACCGTCATCGGCAACCGCAGCTTCGTCGGCAATGGCGCCTACGTGCCGGATGGCTCGGTCCTGCCCGACGACGTGCTGATCGGGGTGCAGAGCCGGGCGCCGGCCAACGCCCGCATGGCCAGCGGCCAGACCTGGCTGGGCAATCCGCCGCTGGCGCTGCCGGCGCGCGAACAGGCGGCGGGCTTTCCCGACCACCTGACCTTCCGCCCCAGCGTGGGCCGCAAGGTGGCGCGCGGCGCGGTCGAACTGATGCGCATGATCCTGCCGCTGGCGGTGGTGATCGCGGTGGGCTACCTGACGGTCATGAAGGTCATCCCGATCGCGGTGCGCGACGGTTTCCTGGCGGCGTTCGACGAACTGATGCTGGCCGGCGTGCTGTACGGCGTCGGCACCTTCCTGTTCCTGGTGGCGCTCAAGTGGCTGCTGATCGGCCGCTACCGTCCGCACGCCGAACCGATGTGGACGCCGTTCGTGTGGAAGAGCGAGGCGGTGACCAGCCTGTACGAGTCGATCGCGGTGCCGAACTTCTTCAACTTTCTGCGCGCCACGCCCTGGCTGCCGCTGGCCCTGCGCTGCATGGGCGCGCGCATCGGCAAGCGGGTGTTCATGGACACCACCGACATCACCGAGTACGACTGTGTATCAATTGGGGACGATGCCGTGCTGCATGCCTGGTCGGGACCGCAGACGCACCTGTTCGAGGATCGCGTCATGAAGATCGGGCAGGTCCGCATCGGCAACGGCGTCAATGTCGGCCCGCGCAGCACCATCCTGTACGACACCCGGGTCGAGGACGGCGCCCGCCTGGGGCCGCTGACCCTGGTGCTCAAGGGCGAAAGCATCCCGGCGGGGCAGGCCTGGATGGGCAGTCCGGCCACGCCGTGGACACAACGCTGAGGCGGCGCGGCGCGATCCGCCCGGGCGGCGGGCGTTCGCGGCGCGCATTTTGACGGTCGGGGCAGGGCGGGCTGCGCTATACTTTGAAGGTTTTGTTGCCGCGCACCATGCGCCGGCCGTCTTCGCCCCGCAGGCCCCAAGCATGCCCTTGCCACCGCCGGATTGTCCTCGCCAGCCGCTGCACACGCGTTCCATACGCGTGCAGTCGTATGCGCGCGATGACGGCAAGTGGGACCTGGAAGCCGAGCTCATCGACGTCAAGGCGTACGATTTTCCCAAGCGCGACGGCGAGATGTTCAAGGCGGGGCAACCCATCCACCATATGCACCTGCGCATCACCATCGATGGCGATTTCACCATCGTGGCGGCGCAGGCCGTCTATGATGCCGCTCCCTACGGCGAGCACTGCATGGCCATCGAATCCGCCTACGCTGACCTGATCGGCATGAACCTGCTCAAGGGGTTCCGTCGCCAGGTCAAGGAGCGCTTCGGCCATGTCGAGGGCTGTACGCACATGACCGAGCTGTCGCAGGTGCTTCCCACCGCGGCGGTGCAGACCATGGCCAACCGCCGGCGGCAGGAAAGCAACCCGAACCGGCGTCCATTCCAACTGGACGGCTGTCATGCGCTGAGCACCGACGGCCCGGTGGTGGCTGAGCACTATCCCAAGTGGTACACCGGGGGTAGCGCTGAGGCATCGGCCGATTCGACCTCCGATTCACCTTCTCTTTCTCATACGTCCTGACAGGTAACACATGAAAATCCACGAGTATCAAGGCAAGGAACTGCTGAAGCAATTTGGCATCCCGGTGCCGCGCGGGATCCCCGCTCTTTCCGTCGACGAGGCCGTGGCTGCCGCTGAAAAGCTGGGTGGACCGGTTTGGGTCGTCAAGGCACAGATCCACGCGGGCGGCCGCGGCAAGGGCGGCGGCGTGAAGCTGGCGCGCTCGCTGGACGACGTGCGCAAGCTCGCCTCGGAAATCCTGGGCATGCAGCTGATCACGCACCAGACCGGCCCGGAAGGCCAGAAGGTCCGTCGCCTGTACATCGAAGACGGCGCCGACATCCAGAAGGAATACTACGTGTCGCTGGTCACTGACCGCGCCACCCAGAAGGTCGCCTTCATCGCCTCCAGCGAAGGCGGCATGGACATCGAGGAAGTGGCCCACTCCACTCCCGAGAAGATCATCACCGAATACATCGACCCGCTGACCGGCCTGTCCGCCGAGCAAGCCACCAAGATCGCCAACGCGATCGGCCTGCCCGCCGACTCGACCGCCCAGGCCGTGGACGTGTTCCAGAAGCTCTACCAGTGCTACATGGAAACCGATGCCTCGCTGGTTGAAATCAACCCGCTGAACCGCGACAGCAAGGGCAACATCATCGCCCTGGACGCCAAGTTCAACTTCGATCCCAACGCCCTGTTCCGTCACCCGGAAATCGTCGCCTACCGCGACCTGGACGAAGAAGATCCCGCTGAAATCGAAGCCAGCAAGTTCGACCTGGCCTACATCCAGCTCGACGGCAACATCGGCTGCCTGGTGAACGGCGCCGGCCTGGCCATGGCCACCATGGACACCATCAAGCTGTTCGGCGGCGAGCCGGCCAACTTCCTGGACGTCGGCGGCGGCGCCACGGCCGAGAAGGTCACCGAAGCCTTCAAGATCATGCTCGCCAACAAGAGCGTGAAGGCCATTCTGGTCAACATCTTCGGCGGCATCATGCGCTGCGACGTCATCGCCGAAGGCGTGATCGCTGCTTGCAAGGCCGTCAACCTGAACGTGCCGCTGGTCGTCCGCATGAAGGGCACCAACGAAGAACTCGGCAAGAAGATGCTGGCCGACTCGGGCCTGCCGATCATCAGCGCCGACACGATGGCCGAAGCCGCCACCCGCGTCGTAGCCGCCGTCAAGTAAATATGCCCCCACGCCGCGCCCCTTCGTGGCTTGCTGCCCCCCAAGGGGGTGTTTGCCACCTTGGGACGGCCCGGCGGTACAAAGAAAATCCAAGGATTCACAAATGTCGATTCTGATCAACAAGGACACCAAGGTCATCACCCAGGGCATCACGGGCAAGACCGGTCAGTTCCACACGCGCATGTGCCGCGAGTACGCCAATGGCAAGGCTGCCTTCGTGGCCGGCGTGAACCCCAAGAAGGCCGGTGAGGACTTCGAAGGCGTGCCGATCTTCGCGTCGGTCAAGGACGCCAAGGCCGATACCGGCGCCACCGTGTCCGTCATCTACGTGCCGCCCGCGGGCGCCGCCGCCGCCATCTGGGAAGCCGTCGAGGCCGAACTGGATCTGGTGATCTGCATCACCGAAGGCATCCCGGTCCGTGACATGCTGGAAGTCAAGAACCGCATGAAGGCCAAGGGCAGCAAGACGCTGCTGCTGGGCCCGAACTGCCCCGGCCTGATCACCCCCGACGAAATCAAGATCGGCATCATGCCCGGTCACATCCACCGCAAGGGCCGCATCGGCATCGTCAGCCGCTCGGGCACCCTGACGTACGAAGCCGTGGCGCAAGTCACCGAGCTGGGCCTGGGTCAATCCAGCGCCGTCGGCATCGGTGGCGATCCCATCAACGGCCTGAAGCACGTCGACGTGCTCAAGCTGTTCAATGACGATCCCGACACCGACGCCGTCATCATGATCGGCGAAATCGGCGGTCCGGACGAAGTCAACGCCGCCGAGTGGGCCAAGGACAACATGAAGAAGCCGGTCGTCGGTTTCATCGCGGGTGTCACGGCTCCCGCCGGCAAGCGCATGGGCCACGCTGGCGCCCTGATCTCCGGCGGCGCCGACACGGCCGACGCCAAGCTGGAAGTCATGGAAGCTTGCGGCATCCGCACGACGCGCAACCCGTCCGAAATGGGCAAGCTGCTCAAGTCGGTGCTGTAAGGTTGTTTGCATGAAGAAGGCCCGCTTCGGCGGGCCTTTTTTCGTTCTTCCCTAGGGAAACCCCGTGTCCATGATACGGCCGGTGAAACATACGGAAAGCTGAACGAAACTATAATGAAAGAAATTCTGCACGTACCCAGCAAGAATGCCGTCGGGCTCGCACCAAGACGGTCAGTACGTCTTTTTGTCTTTTTCACCCATTCATTTGGTTTGTCCTAGGGGGATCACGTCCTAGGAAAGAGAGGTATGGAACTCAGTTCAGCGGCATTCTGGTTAGCGTTGCTCCAGATCATTTGGGTCAACATTCTGCTGTCGGGCGATAACGCCGTGGTGATTGCGCTGGCGGCGCGTTCGCTGCCTCCGGCGCAACAAAAGAAAGCGATCGTGATCGGCTCGGCCGCCGCGATCATCATGCGTATCGTGCTGACGCTGGTCGCCGCCAAGCTGCTGATGCTGCCGTGGCTCAAGCTCATCGGCGCGCTGCTGCTGGTCTACATCGGCGTGACCCTGTTGCTGCCGGAAGGCGAGGAAGAGGGCGACGGCAAGAATCATGGGAACCTGCTGACCGCGATCCGCACGATCATGATCGCCGATCTGGTCATGAGCCTGGACAACGTGGTGGCGGTGGCCGCCGCGGCGATGGGCGACACGACCCTGCTGGTGCTGGGCCTGGCGATCAGTATTCCGCTGGTCATTTTCGGCAGCACGCTGCTGCTCAAGGTGATCGAGCGCTTCCCCCTCATTGTCTGGGTGGGCGCGGCGCTGCTGGGTTTCATCGCCGGCGAATTGCTGGTGGGAGATCCGGCCCTGCAGGAACCGGTGGCGCGCATCGACGCGGCACTGGGCGTGACCCAGCACAGCTTTGCCCTCATGACCGGGGTATTGGGCGCGGTGCTGGTTTTGGCGATCGGCAAAGTTTTGCTGATGCGCCAGAAAGCTGACTGAAAGCTGAACTACAATAACAGGTTGTACCAAGCCCGCTGCCGCGCCTGACGCGGCGGCGGGTTGGCCGGCACGGGGCCGGCCTTTATATTTTGATAAATGCCTTCGGGGGTTCAAATTGCTTGAGTTTTTCCAGACGCTGAGTTGGGCAGCGGTATTCCAGATCATCCTCATCGACATCCTGCTCGGCGGCGACAACGCGGTGGTGATCGCGCTGGCCTGCCGCAACCTGGAGCCCAAGCAACGCATGCAGGGCATCCTGTGGGGCACCGCCGGCGCCATCCTGCTGCGCGTGGTCCTGATCGCCTTCGCGCTGACCCTGCTGTCGATCCCGTTCCTGAAGGTGGTGGGCGGCCTGCTGCTCGTCTGGATCGGCGTCAAGCTGCTGGTGCCCGAGGATGACGCCCACGGCAACGTGAAGGGCGGCACATCCATCATCGCCGCCATCAAGACCATCATCATCGCCGACTTCGTGATGAGCCTGGACAACGTCATCGCCATCGCCGGCGCCGCCCAGAACGCCCATGCCGACCATCAGATCGGTCTGGTCATCTTCGGCCTGGTCGTGAGCGTGCCCATCATCATCTGGGGCAGCACGCTGGTCCTGAAGCTGATCGACCGCTACCCGCTGGTGGTGACTTTCGGCGCGGCGCTGCTGGGCTGGATCGCGGGCGGCATGCTGATTACGGACGTGTTTGTCGAAGGTCAATTCGGCGTCCAGCCCACTGCGGTTAAAATCGGCGTAGAAATTTTCGGCGCCTTGCTCGTTGTTGTCCTTGGACGGTGGCTGGCAAGCCGCAAAACCGCCTCCAAGGAATCCGTACATGAGTCTGCGTAGATCCGCCGATCCCCAGCAAACCGAATCAGGCCTGAGCCTCCTGCAGGGCCTGTTCGTGCTGGCCATCCTCGGCGTTGTGGCGACGGTCATCGTCTCCCACTTCGTTCGATGACGCCTCGTGTCTCTGCCGCAACGCTTGGTCATCGCGACCCGCGCCAGCCGGCTTGCCCTGTGGCAAGCCGAGCATGTGCGCGATCGGCTGCGCACGCTGTACCCGGCGTGCGCGGTTGAACTGCTCACCCTGACGACCCGAGGCGACCAGATCCTCGACCGCACGCTTTCCAAGGTGGGCGGCAAGGGGCTCTTCGTCAAGGAACTCGAAAACGCGCTGCTCGACGGCCGCGCCGATCTGGCCGTGCATTGTCTGAAGGACATGCCGGTCGATCTGCAGGCGCCGTTCGAGCTGTGCGCCGTGCTCGATCGCGCCGATCCGCGCGATGCCTTCGTCTCCAACCGCTACGACACGCTGGCCGACCTGCCGGCCGGGGCCGTCGTCGGCACCTCCAGCCTGCGGCGCGAATCGCAGATCCGCGCGCGTTACCCGCAGCTGGTGGTCAAGCCGCTGCGCGGCAACCTCGACACCCGCCTGGGCAAGCTCGATCGCGGCGAATACGACGCCATCGTGCTGGCCGCCGCCGGGCTGAACCGGCTGGGCCTGACCGACCGCATCCGTTGCCTGCTCGATCCGGCGGATTGCCTGCCGGCGGCCGGGCAGGGCGCGCTGACCATCGAGATCCGCGACGATCGCGACGACATGCGCGCCTGGCTGGCGCCGCTGAACGACGCCACCGCCACCTCGATCTCGCTGGCCGAACGCGCGGTGTCGCGCCGGTTGGGTGGCTCCTGTCAGGTGCCGCTGGCGGCCTACGCCGAAATCGACGGCGGCAAGCTGACGCTGCGCGCGCTGGTGGCGTCGCCCGACGGCACGCGCACCCTGCGCGCCGAACGCAGCGGTCCGGTGGACCAGGCGCAGGCCATCGGCGAGGCGGTCGCCGCCGAGCTGTTCGATGCCGGCGCCCAGGCCATTCTCGACGAGCTGCTGCAAGACGCGTCCCCCGAGGACTGATGAACGGGGCCAACGCCCAGGCGCCGCGCGTGGCCGTGCTGACACGGCCCGCCGGCCGCAATGAGGCGCTGGCCGACCGTCTGCGCGCCGCCGGCTGGACGCCCTGCATCCTGCCCGCGCTCGATATCCATCCGCTGCCTGTCGCCCCCGCGGCCCTGCCGCGGCCGGCGGACTACGACCTGGTGGTGTTCGTCAGCGGCAACGCCGCCCGGCAATACCTGGATCAACTGGCCCGCGCCGACGGCCCGGCGGCCTGGCCCGCGGGCGTGGCCATCGCCACGGTCGGGCCGGCCAGCGCGGCGGGACTGGCCGAGCTGCCGTGTTTTGGCGCGAATACAACAGTCCTGCATCCCGGCGAGGAGGCCGCCAGCCATGATTCCGAGGCGCTCTGGGAGGTGCTTTGCGGCCTGCCGCGGCTGCCGTCGCGCGTGCTGCTGGTGCGCGGCACGCAGGGCCGCGACTGGCTGAGCGAACAATTGCAGTCACATGGCGTGGCCGTGACACGTCATGCGGCCTACCGGCGCCAGCCGGCCCAATGGGACGAGTCCGAGCTTTTACCCCTGCGGCGCTGGGCCGCGCAGGGCGTGGCGGCTACCTGGCTCATCACCAGCGGCGAGGGCGCGGACGCGGTGCGCGACCAGTTGCGCGCGGCCGGACTGGCCGCCTGGTGGGGCGGCTGCCGCTTCGTCCTGACGCATCCTTCGCTGGCGCGGCGCGTGCCGGCGCCGGCACAGGACCTGGGCGTGCAAGCAACGGTAAAAATCTGCCTGCCCAACGACGAGTCGATTTTCCAGGCTTTTGTTGCTGCTTGATTCGTTGCTTCGGACTGACACCGAATACAATCGCGTCATGACAGACAAGACTCCCGCTACCGATCCGGCCGTTCACCTGGCCGCCCCGGGCGCCAGCGCGCCCGCATCGGCCCCGGCCGATTCCGTCAAGGCCCGTCCGGCCAAGCGCGGCAGTGGCCCCCTGGTCACCGCCCTCATCATCGTCATCCTGCTCGCCGTCGGGCTGGGCTATGCCCTGTGGCAGCAACGCACGCAGTTCGTCGCCGCCGGCCGCGAGGTCGCCTCGCGCCTGGACACGCTGGCCGCCGACGTGGCGCAGGCGCGCAAGGACACGCGCGAGGCCCTGGCCCTGGCGCAAGCCCAGGCCGGCCGCCTGGGTGACCTCGAAGACAGCGTGCGCGAGACCCAGAGCCAATACAACGCCCTGCAACAGGCCTGGCAGAACTTCAACGACAGCGCCAGCGACGAACTGCTGGCCAACGACGTCGAGCGCCTGCTCACCATCGGCAGCCAGCAGCTGCGCCTGGCCGGCAACGTCTCCAACGCCATCGTCGCGCTGGAAACCGCGCAATCGCGCCTGGCGCGGGCCGACCGTCCGCGCTTCTCCAGCCTGCAACAGGCCATCAACGGCGACCTGGACCGCCTGCGCGCCGTCTCCACCGTCGACATCCCGGCCCAGTCGGCCCGCATCGAGCGCCTGACCGCCCTGGTCGGCAAGGCGCCGCTGCTGGTGCCGGACGCCGCCGCGCCCGGCATCGCCGCCGGCGAGACCCGCCCCGCGACCCCGGCGCCGGCCGCGGTCGATCCGCAGGCCGGCCTGCCGGCCGACGCGGCCTGGTGGCAACGCTGGCGCGCCGAAGTGGCCTCGTGGCCCGGCCGCGCCGGCTCGGCGCTGGCCCATGAACTCGGTGGCCTGATCACCATCCAGCGCGTCGACGAACCCGCGGCGCTGCTGCTGTCGCCGGAACAGGCCGACCAGGTGCGCGGCACGCTGCGCCAGCGCCTGCTGACCGTGCAACTGGCCATGCTGATGCGTCAGCCCGCGGTCTGGAAGAGCGAGCTCGAGAACGTCGGCACCACGCTGGCCAAGTATTTCGACAACCGTTCCCCCGACACGATCGCGGCCCAGAACCTGGCCCGCGAACTGGCGCAGACCGACATCGCGGTGCGCATGCCCGACGTGTCCGACAGCCTGAACGCCGTGGCCGCGCTGCGCGCCGCCGGCTTCAAGACCAGCGACCAGGACTAAGGCCCATGCGTACCTGGTTCTGGACTCTGCTGCTCGCCGTCATCGCCGTCGCCCTGGCGGTGGTGCTGCGTTCCCATTCCGGCAATGTGCTGCTGCTGGTCTGGCCGTGGCGCATCTCGATGTCGCTGACGCTGGCCGTGCTGCTGATCGTGGCGGCCTTCGTGGTGCTTTACGTGGGCCTGCGCCTGCTGGCCTGGCTGCTGGCCATTCCCGATCGCGTCCGCGCCTGGCGCGGCAAGCGCGCCCAGGCGCGTGACCACGAGTTGCTCGAGCGCGGCTGGATCGGCCTGCTCGAAGGCCGTTATTCGCACGCCGAAAAAGATCTGACCAAGCTGCTCGAACAGACCAAGGTGCAGACCCGCCGCGTGCTGGCCGCGCTGTCGGCCGCCCGCGCCGCGCACGGCCTGGGTGAATTCGACCGCCGCGACCGCCTGCTGGCGACCGCCCAGGAACAGGCCGGCACCGATCCGGGCCTGGTGGAAGCCACCGCGACGGTCTCGGCCGACATGCTGCTGGACCAGGGCCGCGCCGAGCGCGCGCTGGCCGTGCTGGCGCCGCTGGCCGATGGCGGCGCCCGCCACCTGCACACCATGCGCCTGCTGCTGCGCGCGCACACGGCCCTGCATCATGACGAACAGGTCTTCACGCTGGCGCGCGGCCTGCTGCGCCGCAATGCGCTGGCGCGCACCGAAGGCGACCACCTGATCGACGTGGCCGGCGCGGCGCGCTTGCGCGCGGCGGCCGCCAACGACGGCTGGCGCGCCATCTGGAAGGACCTCAAGGCCGAGGAGCGCCTGCTGCCCGAGATCGCGCTGGCGGGCGCCGCCGCCTTCGAAGCGGCCGGCGAGGCCAACGAGGCCGCCAAGGTGCTCGAGGCTGCCATCGCCGTGAAATTCAACCCCGCCCTGGTGGCCGCCTACGCGCGCTGCGATGCCGAGCAGGTGTCGCGCCGCCTGGCCAAGGCCGAGACCTGGCTGCAACAGCGGCCCACCGATCCCGACCTGCTGACCGCGCTGGGCATGCTGTGCCTGAACGGCCAGCTGTGGGGCCAGGCCGAACGCTACCTGCTGCGCAGCCTGTCGCGCCGCAGCGATGCGCAGACGCACGCGCTGCTGGGCAGCCTGTACGACCGTCTCGACCGCCCGGCCGACGCGGTGCGCCACTGGCGCCTCGCCACCGCCGCCAGCATGGCGCTGCCGGTGCTGGCCGCCGACGCGGCGCTGCCGGCCGCGGATATCGGCTCGGATCCCTACCGCCTGGACGCCGAGGGCGGCTACGCGGTGGGCCTGTCGGATGGCGACGCCGATATCGGCGGCGACTATCCCGCGCTGCCGCCCGCGGTGGCCGCGTCGGCGTCGGACTACGTGCTGGATCCGGACGCCCGCGCCAACAAGGAACAGCAGGCGCGCGCGCTGGCGCCGGAAGACGCGCCGGTCGTCGGCGGCACCTCCGACATCGACGAGTATTTCGACAGCGCGCCGATTCCGGCCGCGGCGTTCGACAACCCCGTGCCGACGTATTCGCCGGCCGCGCCGGCCGCTCCCAAGCCGGCCGCGCCCGCGGTGCCGGCGCCGACCACCAAGCCGCCGTTCAAGGACGACGGTTCGCTTTGATCCTCTTTCAGACTAACAAGGTTCAATCATGAGTTTTGATCGCGTGCCCCCCGGCAAGAAGCTGCCGGAAGACTTCAACGTCATCATCGAGATCCCCATGAACGCCGACCCCGTCAAGTACGAGGTCGACAAGGAGTCGGGCGCGATCTTCGTCGACCGCTTCATGCTGACGGCCATGCACTACCCGTGCAACTACGGCTACATCCCGCAGACCCTGTCGGAAGACGGCGACCCCGCCGACGTGCTGGTGCTGACCCCGTTCCCGATCCAGATCGGCGCCGTGGTGCGCTGCCGCGCCATCGGCGTGCTGGAAATGGACGACGAGTCGGGCGGCGACGCCAAGCTGCTGGCCGTGCCGATCGAAAAGCTGTACCCCCCGTACCGCAACATCAAGTCCTACGAAGACCTGCCGGCCGAAGACACGGCCCGCATCCAGCACTTCTTCGAGCACTACAAGGACCTGGAAAAGGGCAAGTGGGTCAAGGTCAAGGGCTGGAAGGGCGTCGACGCCGCCCACGAGGAAATCGTCAAGAGCGCCGAGCGCTACAACAAGGCCTGATCGATCAGGCCTTGCGCCGCGCCGGTGTCGCACCGGCGGGCGCTTTCAGGCGGCGCGGCCGCGACGGCATGATGCCGATCGCCGCCGCGCCGTTGTCTTGCAGGCCCTGCAGATTCTGCGTCACCTGCGCCGCCGCGGCCTGGATGCGTTCCTGCAGCAGCGCCAGCCGCTTGGCGGGCGTGCGCGCCTCGGCGGCGATGAACACCAGGCTGCCCACCACCTTCTGGTCCGGCGTGAAGATGGCCGAGCCGATCCCCATCAACCCCGGGTCGACCTCGCCGTGCGAGACGCAGACGCCGGCCGCGCGCAGCTGCTTGATGTTGGCGCGGAACGCATCCCAGTCCTCGCCCAGCCCGGCCTCGCGGATTTCGGCGGCGTGCCACAGCATCAGGTTGCGCAGCTGGTAGGGCGGCAGGTTGGCCAGGATAGGCTTGGCGGTGGCGCCGCGGAACATCGGGAAGGGGCGGCCGCGCGCGTAGCTGGATTCGATCGAATGGTCGGTCCAGTAGCGGTCCACGCACATGACCTTGTCGCCGTAGTAGCTGCACAGCATCAGGTTGGCGTTGAGTTCGTCGCCGGTGGCGCGCATCACCTCGCGCGCCGCGCGCATCAGCGGGTCGTGCCGGCGCAGGTGCCGGTCCAGCTCGATGATGCGCGAGCCGAGCACGTAGGCGCCGCCCGCGGTGGGCGCCAGCAGGCCGCTTTCGGTGAGCGATTTGAGATAGCGGTAGGCCGTGGCCCGCGAGCACTCCAGATGCGCCATGACATCCTCCTGGAAGGCGGCGGTGGTGTCGTCGCGGAAGAGGTCGAGGATGGACAACATGCGATCGGGAGTGCTCATTGCTGCTGACGCGCCTAGTGAATGTGGAAGCCGCCGTTGACGTCGACCACGATGCCGGTTGAGTAGGAGGACAGGTCCGAGGCCAGGAACAGAATGGCCTGCGCCACTTCGGCCGGAGAGCCGAAGCGTTGCAGCGGAATGCCCTGTTTGAGTTCTTGTTCCCAATTTTCGCCGAATTTGCCGAGCGTCATGTCGGTCTCGATGATGCCCGGCGCCACGCAGTTGGCGCGCACCCCGCGCGGCCCCAGTTCGCGCGCCAGCGCCTTGGTGAAGCTGATCACGCCGCCCTTGGAGGCGGCATAGTGCGATCCGCCCAGCAGGCCGCCGCCGCGCAGCGCCGCGGTCGAGCCGAGGTTGACGATGGCCGGCTGGCGCTCGCTTTCCAGCAGCCGCGGCAGGGCGGCGCGGGTGACGTTGTAGGTGCCGGTCAGGTTGACGTCGACCATGCGGCGGAACTCGTCCTCGGGCAGGTCCCAGATGCGGGTCGCGGCGACGATGCCGGCGTTGTTCACCAGCACGTCGATGCCGCCCAGCGCCCGCGCCGCCTGTGCCACGGCCTGCTCGCAGGAGGCGCTGCTCGACACATCGCAGTGCAGGTTGACGCGGCCGCCGGCCAGCCCGGCGTCGGCGTTGTCGGGGTAGTCGCGGTCCAGCACCGCCACGCTGGCGCCCTGCGCCAGGAATTGCGCGACGATGGCGGCGCCGATGCCACGGGGGTTGGCGCCCCCCGTGACGACGGCCCGCTTGCCGGCCAATAGTCCGAGCGGGCCCCCCGTCATTGCTTCACCAGCGCGCAGCCGCCCTGGTCCAGCGGACGGAACGCCTGTTCGGCGGGAATCTTGCGCACCAGCTTGTAGTAGTCCCAGTCGCGCTTCGATTCGGACGGCTTCTTCACCTGGAACAGGTACAGGTCGCGCATCACGCGGCCATCTTCGCGGATGCGACCGTTCTCGGTCATGAAGTCGTTGATGGGCGTGTCGTGCATCTTCTTGATCACCGCCTCGGACGCGTCGGTGCCGGCCGCCTTGACCGCGTTCAGGTAGTGCATGGTGGCGCTGTAGTTGCTGGCCTGCACCATCGACGGCATGCGGCCGGTGCGCTTGAAGTAGCGCTCGGACCATTGGCGCGCCTTGTCGTCCTGGTCCCAGTAGAACGGCTCGACCAGGTTCAACCCCTGCGCGTATTCCAGCCCGACGCTGCGCACATCGACGATGCTCATGAAGAGCGCCGCCACGCGCTGCTTGCTGCCCATGATGCCGAATTCGAACGCCTGCTTGATGCTGTTGATGGTGTCGCCGCTGCCGTTGGCCAGGCCGATTACCTGCGCCTTGGAGGCCTGCGCCTGCAGCAGGAACGACGAGAAATCGGCGCTGGCGATGGGGTGGCGCACGCTGCCCACCACCTGGCCGCCCTTGGCCTTGACCACCGCCATGGCGTCGCGTTCGAGCGAGTGGCCGAAGGCGTAGTCGGAGGTGATGAAGAACCAGCTCTTGCCGCCGTCTTCCATGACGCCGCTGGCCACGCCGGTGGCGTAGGCGTAGGTGTCGTAGGTCCAGTGCATGCCGTTGGGCGAGCAGGCCTTGCCGGTCAGGTCGGCCGAGCCGGCGCTGGTGAAGATCACCACGCGCTTCATCTGGCGGGTCAGGTCCTGCACCGCCAGGGCGATGGCGGAATTGGGCACGTCCAGGATCAGGTCGACCTTGTCGTTCTCGTACCAGCGGCGCGCGATGGAGACGCCGATGTCCACCTTGTTCTGGTGGTCGGCGGACACCACCTCGATCGGCTTGCCCAGCACGGTGCCGCCGAAATCCTCGACCGCCATCTTCACGGCCTCGACGCCGAACTTGCCGGACAGGTCGGCCATCATGCCGGACTGGTCGCCCAGCACGCCGATCTTGACGACGTCGTCGGACACCTGGGCCTGGGCCGACAGCGAAACAGCGCCCAGCGCGCAGGCGGCCAGGCAAAGCTTGAAACGGGTTTTCATGGGTTTGTCTCCTTGGGGGCTTGTGTCTTTGCGCGCCGCCCTGTGCCGGGCGGTCGCGCGGATCTTGCCGGGGTGGCGCCTGTGCCGGCGCCTACTCCAGGGTCTGGCCGGCGTAGGCGTCGATGAACAGGTTGGGTTTCAGGAAGAAGCTCAGCACCAGCGCGCCGTGCGGGGCGCGCGCCACGTGCTGGTTGCCGCGCGGCCGCCAGACGTAGTCGCCCGCGCGCACTTCGCCTTCGGCATCGACGATCGAGCCTTCCAGCACATAGGTCTGTTCGACTTCGACGTGCTCATGCAGCGGCAGCTCGGTGCCGGGCTGCCAGCGAAACAGCGCGGTCAGCAGGCCGGACTCCTTGTCCTGCATCAGCACCTTCATGTCGATGCCTTCGACCTGGGTGGGTTTCCAGGGCAGTTCGTCGACTTTCAAGAAGCGCGACGCCAGCGGCGGCAGCGCGTTGGCCGCAGGGCAGCCAGGGGTTTCGAGGGCCATGATGTCTCCTAGCCAATACTCGTTATGGAAGAAAAACTAAAAATCTTGTTATTGAGTGTTTAAAAATAGTCGCGTATATTGAGATTAATGTCAATCCTGTTTTCGACCAAGGAAAGCGGGCGAGACACGAGCCGGACCAGGAGCTGCGGGTCTCGGGAAGCCTTTCCCGATGCCCGCCGTCCCGAGAGATCCGGCGCCTATAAGACAAGGAGACAAGCTTGAATCAGGACTATCTGGGCCAGACCTTCGGGTTGGCCGGGCGCACGGCGCTGGTGACGGGGGGCGCGCGCGGGCTGGGGTATGCGATTGCCGCCGGCCTGGGCCGGGCGGGCGCGCGCGTGGTGATCAACGACCTGTCGCAGGCCGCCTGCGACGCCGCTTGCGCACAGCTGGCCGCGGCCGGCATCACGGCGCGCAGCGCGGTGTTCGACGTGGCCGACGGCGCCGCCGTGGCCGAGGCCGTGGCGCGGCTGGAGGCCGATGGCGTGGCCATCGACGTGCTGGTCAGCAATGCCGGCAACCAGAACCGCAAGCCGGTGATCGAGATGACGCCGGCCGAATGGCAGGCGTTGCAGAACGTCCATGTGAACGGCGCGTTCCATTGCGCCCGCGCGGTGCTGCCCGCCATGGCGGCGCGCGGCTTCGGCCGCATCGTGCTGATGTCGTCGGTCGCGGGCCAGGCCACCATGCCGAACATCGCCGCCTACGCCACCGCCAAGGGCGCGATCGCCGCGTTCACGCGCGCGCTGGCGGTCGAATACGGCGGGCAGGGCGTCACCTGCAACGCGCTGGCGCCGGGCTTCGTGCGCACCGACTTCACCCAGGGGCTGCAGGACAATCCGCAGTTCCAGTCGTTCCTGTCGACCGCGGTGCCGGTGGGGCGCTGGGCCACGCCCGAGGACATCGCGCCGGCGGTGGTCTACCTGGCCTCGCCGGGGTCGGCGTTCGTCAACGGCCACGTGCTGGCCATCGACGGCGGCCTGCTGGCCCGCATGTAGGAGGACGGCCATGAGCACCCAAGCGGTTCTGTCCGCCCAGGGGCTGGTCAAGCGGTTCGGCGGCTTCAATGCCGTCGACGGCGTGTCCCTGGCCCTGCGGGAAGGTTCCATCCATGCCTTGATCGGCCCCAACGGCGCCGGCAAGACCACCTGCTTCAACCTGCTGACCAAATTCCTGACGCCCGACCAGGGCGTGATCCACTACCGCGGCCGCGACATCACGTCGCTGGCGCCGGAGCAGATCGCGCGCCTGGGCATTGTGCGTTCGTTCCAGATCTCGGCGGTGTTCCTGGGGTTGACCGTGCTGCAGAACATGCGCGTGGCGCTGATGCGCCAGCATGGCGACGGCCTGCGCTTCTGGCGCAGCCGCCGCAGCGTCGACCGCCTGAACGACCAGGGCCTGGCGCTGCTGGAGGCCGTGGGCCTGGCCGGCATGGCCGACACCACGGCGGCCCTGCTGCCCTATGGACGCAAGCGGGCGCTGGAAATCGCCATGACGCTGGCGCTGGAGCCGGACGTGATGCTGCTGGACGAACCGATGGCCGGCCTCGGCCAGGAAGACGTGGCGCGCATCGCGGCGCTGATCCGGCGCGTGTCGGCCAACCGCAGCATCCTGATGGTGGAGCACAACCTGTCGGTGGTCGCCGACCTGTCCGACACCATCACGGTGCTGGCGCGCGGCGCGGTGCTGGCGCAGGGCGACTACGCCACGGTGTCGCGCGACGAGCGCGTCATCACCGCCTACATGGGCTCGGAAGAGGGAGAGGGCTGATGCTGTCGATCAAGGACCTCAACGCCTGGTACGGCGAATCGCATGTGCTGCACGGCGTCGACATCGAAGTGCGCCGCGGCGAACTGGTCACCATCCTGGGCCGCAACGGCGCCGGCAAGACCACCACGCTGCGCGCCGTCATGGGCATCCTGGACAAGCGCCGCGGCTCGATCCGGCTGAACGGCCAGGAAACCGTGGGCATGGCGCCGCACCGCATCCCGCGGCTGGGCGTGGTGTATTGCCCGGAGGAACGGGCGGTGTTCCGCAGCCTGGACGTGACCGAGAACCTGATGCTGCCGCCGCGCCTGGCCGACGGCGGCATGTCACTGGAAGAAATCTACACCCTGTTTCCCAACCTGCGCGAACGCAGCGCCAGCTCCGGCGGCAACCTGTCGGGCGGCGAGCAGCAGATGCTGGCGATCGCCCGCATCCTGCGCACCGGCGCCCAGCTGATCCTGCTGGACGAACCCACCGAAGGGCTGGCGCCGGTGATCGTGCAGCAGATCGGGCAGGCCATCCGCACGCTCAAGGAGCGCGGTTTCACCATCGTGCTGGTCGAGCAGAATTTCCGCTTCGCCACCAAGGTGGCCGACCGCCACTACGTGATGGAGCATGGCCGCGTGGTCGACCAATTGTCGGCGCAAGAGGCGCGCAACGATCCCGAGCGGATCGCGCGCCGCCTGGGTGTCTGAGGGGGAGAATCCTGTGTTCGAAATTTTCGGTGTGCCGTCCACGGCACTGTTCGGCCAGCTCCTGCTCGGCCTGATCAACGGTTCGTTCTACGCCTTGCTCTCGATCGGGCTGGCGGTGATCTTCGGCCTGTTGAACATCATCAACTTCGCCCATGGCGCGCAGTACACGGCGGGCGCGTTCCTGGCCTGGATGCTGCTGAACTACCTGGGGGTGAACTACTGGGCCGCGCTGGTGCTGGTGCCGCTCATCATGGCGGCCTTCGCCATCGTGGTCGAGCGCGTGCTGATCTCGCGCACCTACCGCATGGACCACCTCTACGGCCTGCTGCTGACCTTCGGCATCGCGCTGCTGATCGAGGGCGGGCTGCGCCAGGCGTATGGCGTGTCGGGATTGCCATACACCATCCCCAAGGCGCTGACGGGCGGCGTCAATCTCGGCTTCATGTTCCTGCCGTGGTATCGGGGCTGGGCCGTGGCGGTGTCGCTGGTGCTGTGCCTGGCCGTGTGGGTGCTGATCGAGAAGACCCGGGTCGGCGCCATGCTGCGCGCCGCCACGGAGAATCCGACCATCGTGCGCTCTTTCGGCATCAACGTGCCGCTGCTGATCACGCTGACCTACGCGCTGGGCGTGGCGCTGGCGTCGGTGGCGGGCGTGATCGCCGCGCCCATCTACCAGGTCAGCCCGATGATGGGCTCGAACCTGGTGGTGGTGGTGTTCGCGGTGGTGGTGATCGGCGGCATGGGCTCCATCATGGGCGCCATCGTCAGCGGCTTCGGGCTGGGCATCATCGAGGGGCTGACCAAGGTGTTCTACCCGGAGGCCGCCAACCTGGCGATCTTCATCATCATGGTGCTGGTGCTGCTGTGCAAGCCGGCGGGCCTGTTCGGCAAGCCGCTGCAGGTGCAGAACGTGCTGGCCGCCGAAGCCACCCGCCAGCCGGTGCAGCTGGGGCGCCGCGCCATGCGTTGGTGCATGGCGATCCTGGCGCTGGTGGCGCTGGCCGCGCCCTGGTTCGTCTATCCCACGTTCCTGATGAAGGTGCTGTGCTTCGCGCTGTTCGCCGCCGCCTTCAACCTGCTGGTGGGCTATGTCGGCCTGCTGTCGTTCGGCCATGCGGCCTTCTTCGGCGCGGCGGCCTATGCCACCGGCATCGTCATGAAGCTGTTGGGCGCGACGCCGGAATTGGGCCTGTTGGCCGGGGTGCTGACCGGCGGCCTGCTGGGGCTGGCGTTCGGCGCCATCGCCATCCGGCGCCAGGGCATCTACTTCGCCATGATCACGCTGGCGCTGTCGCAGCTGGTGTACTTCATCGCGGTGCAGGCGGGCTTCACCGGCGGCGAGGATGGCCTGCAGAGCGTGCCGCGCGGCAAGCTGTTCGGCCTGTTCGACCTGGATGGCGTGATGCCGATGTACTACTTCACGCTGGCGGTGTTCGCGCTGGGCTACGCCTTCGTGCTGCGGGTGCTCAATTCGCCCTTTGGCGAGGTGATCCGCTCGGTGCGCGACAACGAGCAGCGCGCGCGGTCGCTGGGCTATTCGACCTCGCGCTACAAGCTGCTGGCGTTCACGTTGTCGGCCTCGGTGGCGGGGCTGGCCGGCGGGCTCAAGGTGCTGGTGTTCGGCGTGGCCTCGCTGACCGACGTGCACTGGCACGCCAACGGCGAGGTGGTGCTGATGGCGCTGCTGGGCGGCATCGGCACGGTGTTCGGTCCGCTGGCCGGCGCCTTCACCTTCGTGTCGCTGCAAAACTACCTGGCGCCGCTGGGATCGTGGGTCCTGATCGTGCAGGGCGCGATCTTCGTGCTGTGCGTATTGCTGTTCCGCGACGGCATCATGGGGCTGGTGTCCCGTGCCTGGCTCGCCGTCGCCCGTCCGAGAAAGGAGTCCTGATGTTCCTGCACGTCGTCATGCTGCAATTGTCCGGCGCCGCCGATGCGCGCTTCCATGATCGGGTGCAGGGCTACTGCGACCGCATCCTGGCCGAATGCGACGGGGTGGCCGGCTACGCCTTCCGGTCCAACCAGGCCAGCCGCTCGGACGGCCTGACCCACGCGGTGGTGGCGGCGTTCAGCGACGCCGCTGCCCACGACCGCTACCAGGTGTCGCCCGCCCACCAGGAAATGAAGGCCTACATGGCGGATTTCATCGAGCGCCTGGTGGTGTTCGATGGAGAAATCCCTACAATTTGCTGAATATTTCCGCTGTCCCGGAACGGGATACACTCGCGAATGATTTTTGCCATCGGACCGTTCCACCCGTCATAGGTTGATAGATCATGGACTACGTATTGCCTCCCCAGCCGCTGACCGCGGTTCCCGTTGCCGGCAGCGCCGCGCTGTTCCCGGTGCGCCGCGTCTATTGCGTCGGCCGCAACTACGCCGAGCACGCCAAGGAAATGGGCTTCACCGGCCGTGAAGATCCGTTCTTCTTCTGCAAGCCCGCCGACGCGGTGCTGAGCGTGGCCGACGGCGAAACCGGCAAGATGCCGTATCCGCCCAAGACCTCCAACCTGCACTACGAAATGGAGCTGGTGGTGGTGCTGGGCAAGGGCGGCCGCGACATTCCCGTCGAAGAAGCCAACGACTGCGTCTGGGGCTATGCCCTGGGCCTGGACATGACCCGCCGCGACCTGCAGGGCGAGATGAAGAAGCAGGGCCGTCCCTGGGAAGTGGGCAAGGCCTTCGACCTGTCGGCGCCGCTGGGCCCGATCCATCCGCGCAGCGTGGTCGGCACGCTCGACAAGGGCGCCATCTGGCTCGACGTCAATGGCCAGCGCAAGCAGGCCAGCGACATCTCGCAGATGATCTGGAACGTGCCGGAAAGCATTTCCTACCTGTCGGGCCTGTTCGAACTGCAGCCCGGCGACATCATCTTCACCGGCACGCCGGAAGGCGTGGGCGCCGTGGTGCAGGGCGACGTCATTACCGGCGGCGTGGACGGCCTGGGCGAACTTCGCGTCCAGATCGTTTAAAGTACGCCCCGGAATCGTTTCCCCACACTTCAGGAGCGCAGCATGCGCAGCAAGATCGTGCTGACCGCCTTCGTCGTGTTCGGCTTCGTACTCGCCGGTTGCAATACCGTGGCGGGCATGGGCAAGGACATGTCGCGAGCCGGCAACGCCATCACCAACGCCGCCGACAAATGATCGTCCGGCCCAGGTGATAAAAAAGCCCCTTGAGCGATCAAGGGGCTTTTTCTTTGGCTTGGCGGCGTGGGGGGGGGGGGGTTACAACACATCCCCCGCGTAGTCCGCCAGGCGCGAGCGTTCGCCGCGCTGCAGGGTCACGTGGCCCGAATGCGGCCAGCCCTTGAAGCGGTCGACCACGAACGTCAGGCCCGAGCTGCCTTCGGTCAGGTAGGGCGTATCGATCTGGGCGATGTTGCCCAGGCAGATCACCTTGGTGCCGGGGCCGGCGCGGGTCACCAGCGTCTTCATCTGCTTGGGCGTCAGGTTCTGGGCCTCGTCGATGATCAGGTACTTGTTCAGGAAGGTGCGGCCGCGCATGAAGTTCAGCGACTTGACCTTGATGCGCGAACGGATCAGGTCCATGGTGGCGGCGCGCCCCCAGTCCCCGTTGCCTTCGCCTTCGCCCATGTTCAGCACGTCGAGGTTGTCTTCCAGCGCCCCCATCCAGGGCAGCATCTTTTCTTCCTCGGTGCCGGGCAGGAAGCCGATGTCTTCACCGACGGGCACCGTGACGCGGGTCATGATGATCTCGGTGTAGCGCTTGGTCTCCAGCACCTGGGTGATGCCGGCCGCCAGCGCCAGCAGCGTCTTGCCCGTGCCCGCCTGGCCCAGCAGCGACACGAAGTCGCATTCCGGGTTCATCAGCAGGTTCATGGCGAAGTTCTGCTCGCGGTTGCGGGCGGTGATGCCCCAGACGTTGTTCTTGCCGTGGGTGTAGTCGCGCAGCGTCGCCAGCACCGCCATCTTGCCGCTGACCTCGCGCACCTGGGCATACAGGGGCATCTGGCCTTCGAAGTAGACGAACTGGTTGACCACGAACTGCGAACACAGGGGGCCGTGGATGCGGTAGAAGGTGGTGCCGCCCTGTTGCCAGGATTCGACGTCCTTGCCGTGCTTGTTCCAGAAGTCCTCGGGCAACTGCATCACGCCCGAGTACATCAGGTCCGAGTCTTCCAGGACATGGTCGTTGAAGTAGTCTTCCGCGGCCATGCCCAGCGCGCGCGCCTTCAGGCGCATGTTGATGTCCTTGGACACCAGCACGACTTCGCGCTGCGGGTATTTTTCCTGCAGGGCCCGCACCACGCCCAGGATCTGGTTGTCGGCCTTGCCCATGGGCAGGTCCGACGGCAGGGTGCTGTGGATGGCGGTGGTCTGGAACATCAGGCGCCCGGTGGCGTCCTTGTTGCCCAGCTTGGCCAGCTCCAGGCCGTCTTCGAGCTGGGTCGCGTCCTGCACCAGCGCGTCGAGCGAACGGCTGACCTGGCGGGCGTTGCGCGCCACTTCCGACATGCCCTTTTTCTGGTGGTCCAGCTCTTCGAGCGTCATCATCGGCAGGAAGATGTCGTGCTCTTCGAAGCGGAACAGCGAGCTGGGGTCGTGCAGCAGCACGTTGGTGTCCAGCACGAACAGCTTGCGCGGCGCGTTCTGGGCGCGCGTCTTGGCGCGCTTGGCCGGGGCCGGGGTGGCCTTGGCCTGGCGCGCGGGGGCGGCAGGCGCCGGCGCGGCCGGCGGCGGGGGCGGAACCTGGCGGGCCGGGATCTGCGCCTTGCGGCCCGGCGCGCCGATACCGTCGAGTTCGGGCTGCACCAGCAGCTCGTCCTCGTCGTCTTCGGCCAGGGCGGCCTGGGTATTCGACCGCGCAGCGGCGGTCTTGGTCGTGCGGGCCTGCGCCCGGGCGTTATCGCCCGAGGGGAAGGTCAGGATGGCTGCGGGGCGGGTGGGCAACTTCGGAAGCGGCATATGCGTCACTCTCCAGTATGGGCCGGCTATGGCACCTGACGGGTATTCCTGTGCACGGCTTAACCGATGCTCTTGGCGGCCTGCAGGACTTCCTTGGCGTGGTTCGGGACCTTCACCCCGCGCCACTCCTGCACCAGCACGCCATAAGCGTCGATCAGAAAGGTGCTGCGCTCGATGCCGCGCACCTGCTTGCCGTACATGTTCTTCTGCTTGATGACGCCGTACAGATTGCACACGGTTTCGTCGGCGTCGGAGATGAGAGGGAAAGGAAGCTCGTACTTGGCCTTGAAGTTCTCGTGCGACTTCAGCGAGTCGCGCGAGATCCCGACCACCACGGCGCTGGCCGACAGAAAGTCGGCGTGCAGGTCGCGGAAATCCTGGCTCTCGGTGGTGCAGCCAGGCGTGTTGTCCTTGGGGTAAAAGTACAGAATCACGGCGCGGCCCTGGCATTGCTCCAGGCTGATCGGACCAATGGTGCTTTCAGCGGTGAACAGCGGGGCGGGTTTGCCTATGATCGGCATCATGTCTGGGGTTCTCCGTTGGGGGGGATGAGGGCGACGACGACGCGCCGGCCCTCCGCCATCAGGATGTTGTAGGTGCGCGAGGCGGCGTGGGTGTCCATGATTTCCACGCCGATGCCCGCCGCCAACAGGGGACGCAGCACTTCGGGGCGCAGGAACTGTTGCCGGCCGCCCGTGCCCACCAGCAGCACTTCCGGCGCATTGGCCGGGCGGCTGGGGGTGGCTTCGGGTTCGTCCAGGAACGCCAACGGGTCGCGGACGGGTTCGGACAATCCGGCCGCCTGACGCAAGAGGGTGGGGGTGATGTCGGCCGGCGACTCAACGGGCCAATGGGTAACTTCGCCTTCGGGGCCAAAAGCGACCGAGGAGGAAAAACGTACCTGGTTGACCTCGATATAACCGTCACCGTAGGCGGTGACGGTATTCAGAGCGGCCGTCGCAGGATCGGTATGCAGCTTCAATAAATACTCCGGCTTTATGGCTCCGATAATAGCGCATCAGGATGGCGGCATGTTGCATGGTTTCCACTGCGAAATTGGGGGCTTTTCCGCCCAATTTGCCGCCCAGGCGTCCTTGCGCTAGATTACAGGGTTTTGCTGCGCCGCAAACGTGTGCTGGCGCGGCTTTTGAGCCCGTTTCCCCTTCGCGCCCTCGCGCCCTGGATTTTTGCCCCTTCGCCCCCTAAGGATTCCCATCATGAGGAAGTTCTCTCGCATTGAGCGTTTGCCCCCGTACGTTTTCAACATTACCGGCGAGCTCAAGATGGCGGCCCGTCGGCGCGGCGAGGACATCATCGACATGTCGATGGGCAATCCGGACGGCGCCACCCCCAAGCACATCGTCGACAAGATGGTCGAGGCGACCATCCGCCCGACCACCCACGGCTACTCGGTGTCCAAGGGCATCCCGCGCCTGCGCAAGGCCATCTGTGACTGGTACCAGCGCCGTTACGCGGTCGAGCTCGACCCCGATTCCGAAGCCATCGTCACCATCGGTTCCAAGGAAGGCCTGGCGCACTTGATGCTGGCCACCCTGGACCGCGGCGACACCGTGCTGGTGCCCAACCCCAGCTACCCGATCCACATCTACGGCGCGGTCATCGCCGGCGCCAACATCCGCTCCGTGCGCATGACGCCGGGCGTGGACTTCTTCGAGGAACTCGAGCGCGCCGTGCGCGAATCGATCCCCAAGCCCAAGATGATGGTGCTGGGCTTTCCCAGCAACCCGACCGCCCAGTGCGTCGACCTGTCGTTCTTCGAGCGCGTGGTGGCCCTGGCCAAGGAACACGACATCCTGGTGGTGCACGACCTGGCCTACGCCGACATCACCTTCGACGGCTATGTCGCCCCCTCGATCATGCAGGTGCCCGGCGCGCGCGATGTCGCGGTCGAGTTCTTCACCATGAGCAAGAGCTACAACATGGCGGGCTGGCGCATCGGCTACATGGTCGGCAACCGCGAGCTGGTCGGCGCGCTGGCGCGCATCAAGAGCTATCACGACTACGGTACGTTCACGCCGATCCAGGTGGCCTCGATCGCCGCCCTGGATGGCCCGCAGGACTGCGTGAACGAGATCGTGGCGCAGTACCAAAGCCGCCGCGACGTGCTCGCGCGCGGTCTGCACGAAGCAGGTTGGAATGTGGAAATTCCCAAGGCGTCCATGTACATCTGGGCGCAGATCCCCGAACCCTACCGGGCAATGGGCTCTTTGGAGTTTGCCAAGCGCGTCCTGTCGGATGCGAAAGTGGCCGTGTCCCCCGGGATCGGCTTCGGCGAGTATGGCGACGAATACGTGCGCTTCGCTCTTATCGAAAACGAGCAGCGCACCCGCCAGGCGGTGCGCGGCATCAAGGATATGTTCCGCAAGGACGGGTTGCTCTAGGTCCACCCCCGAAGCGCCTGCGGCGCTTCCCCCTCGAGGGGGCATGCCTGCGGACCGGCGGAGCCGGATCCGCGGCATCCCGATTCCGGGGCACCCGTTTCTTGCGTGGCTTGCGTGGCGTAGCGCCCGCATTATGGAGAACTGAAATGAATTCCCCTCAACGCCCGTCCGCCGAGGGCGCCGCGATGAATCCCATGAAAGTGGGCCTGCTGGGCCTGGGCGTGGTCGGCGGCGGCACCTGGACGGTGCTGTCGCGCAATGCGGAAGAGATCGCGCGCCGCGCCGGTCGCCGCATTGAAGTGACCCGCGCCGCCGTGCGCGATGTGCCCAAGGCGCGCGCCCGCGTCGGCGACACGTTGCCCGTGGACACCGACGTGCACGCGCTGGTGCGCGATCCCGAGATCGACATCGTGGTCGAGCTGATCGGCGGCGACACCCTGGCGCGCGAGCTGGTGCTGGAAGCCATCGCCAACGGCAAGCACGTGGTCACCGCCAACAAGGCGCTGCTGGCCAAGCATGGCAACGAGATCTTCGCCGCGGCGTCCGAGCGCGGCGTGATGGTGGCCTTCGAAGCCGCCGTCGCCGGCGGCATCCCCATCATCAAGGCCATCCGCGAAGGCCTGACCGCCAACCGCATCCAGTGGGTCGCCGGCATCATCAACGGCACCACCAATTTCATCCTGTCCGAGATGCGCTCGCGCGGCCTGCCGTTCGCCGACGTGCTGGCCGAAGCCCAGCGCCTGGGCTATGCCGAAGCCGATCCCACGTTCGACGTGGAAGGCGTCGACGCCGCGCACAAGCTGACGCTGCTGGCCTCGCTGGCCTTTGGCGTGCCGGTGCAATTCGACCGCGCCTACATCGAGGGCATCTCGCAACTGGCCGCCGAAGACATCGAGCACGCCGAGCGCCTGGGCTACCGCATCAAGCTGCTGGGCATCACCAAGCGCCGCGCCGATGGCATCGAGCTGCGCGTGCACCCGGCGCTGGTGCCGGCAGAGCGCCTGCTGGCCAATGTCGAAGGCGCGATGAACGCGGTGCTGGTCAAGGGCGACGCCGTCGGCCCGACGCTGTACTACGGCCAGGGCGCCGGCGAAGAGCCGACCGCCTCGGCGGTGGTGGCCGACCTGGTCGACGTGACCCGCCTGCACACCGCCGATCCGGGCAACCGCGTGCCGCACCTGGCGTTCCAGCCGGACGCCATGTCCGACACGCCGATCCTGCCGATCGAGCAGGTCAGCACGTCGTACTACCTGCGCCTGCGCGTGGACGACCAGCCGGGCGTGCTGGCCGACATCGCGCGCCTCCTGGCCGACCGCTCGATCTCGATCGGGTCGATGATCCAGCAGCCCTCGCACATCGGCGGCGCGGACATCATCTTCCTGACGCACGAGGCGGTGGAAGGCAACGTCAACCAGGCCATCGAGCGCATCGAGGCCTTGCCGTTCGTCCGTTCCAAGGTCACGCGCCTGCGCGTGGAACACCTGGTATGACGGAGGCCCACCCCCGAAGCGCCTGCGGCGCTTCCCCCTCAAGGGGGCGCCGGCGGCGGCCCGGCGGAGCCGGCTCCGCGCGGCCGGGCTTGGTCGGTCCCAGTGCATTGTGGAGTCAATGACATGAACTACATTTCTACGCGGGGGGGCATGGCGCCCCTGCCGTTCTCCGACATCCTGCTCGAAGGGCTGGCGCCGGACGGCGGGCTGGCCGTGCCGGAACAACTGCCGCAGATTTCGGCGGAGACGCTGGAATCGTGGCGCGGCCTGCCGTACGCCGACCTGGCGTTCGAAGTGCTGTCGCGCTTTGCCACCGACATCCCGGCCGAGGACCTGCGCCGCCTGACCCGCGCCGCCTACACCCCGCAGATCTTCAACAGCGAAGACATCGTCCCGCTGCGTCCGCTGAACGACGGCCTGTCGCTGCTGGGACTGTCCGAAGGCCCGACGCTGGCCTTCAAGGACATGGCCATGCAGTTCCTGGGCCAGGTGTTCGAGTACGTGCTGACCAAGCGAGGCACCACGCTCAACATCGTCGGCGCGACCTCGGGCGACACCGGCTCGGCGGCCGAGTACGCGCTGCGCGGCAAGCACGGCGTGGCCGTGTTCATGCTGTCGCCGCACGGCCGCATGAGCGCGTTCCAGCGCGCCCAGATGTACTCGCTGCAGGACGAGAACATCCACAACATCGCCGTGCGCGGCGTGTTCGACGAAGCACAGGACATCGTCAAGGCGCTGGCCGGCGACCTGGCCTTCAAGGCCAAGTACCGCCTGGGCGCGGTCAACTCGATCAACTGGGCGCGCATCGCCGCCCAGGTCGTGTACTACTTCCACGGCTGGCTGCGAGCCACCGACAAGCCGGGCCAACAGGTCTCGTTCACGGTGCCCTCGGGCAACTTCGGCAACATCCTGTCGGGCCACATCGCCCGCGGCATGGGCCTGCCGGTGCGCCACCTGGTGCTCGCCAC
Source organism: Achromobacter sp. ISS7 (assembly GCF_056523125.1). Classification (NCBI taxonomy): domain Bacteria; kingdom Pseudomonadati; phylum Pseudomonadota; class Betaproteobacteria; order Burkholderiales; family Alcaligenaceae; genus Achromobacter; species Achromobacter sp. ISS7. The sequence continues at coordinate 478,629 of NZ_JAWRZD010000001.1, forward strand.
CAACGAGAACAACGTGCTGGAAGAATTCTTCCGCACCGGCGTTTACCGTCCGCGTCCGGCCGAGCAGACCTACGCCACCTCCAGCCCGTCGATGGACATCTCGCGCGCCTCGAACTTCGAGCGCTTCATCTTCGACCTGGTGGGCCGCGACGCCGGCCGCGTCAAGGCGCTGTGGGCCGACATGGCGCGCGACGGTTTCTTCGACCTGTCGGCGCTCAAGCCGGAATTCGAGGCGCAGTACGGCTTCGTCTCGGGCGCCAGCACGCACGAAGACCGCCTGGCCACGATCCGCTCGCTCTACGACGAGACCGGCGTGCTGGTCGACCCGCACACCGCCGATGGCGTCAAGGTCGCGCGCGAGCATGTCGAACCCGGCGTGCCGATGCTGGTGCTGGAAACGGCCTTGCCGGCCAAGTTTTCGGAAACCATCGAGGCCGCGCTGGGCCGTCCGGCCACGCCGCCGGGCAACCTGGCCAACCTGGAATCCTTGCCGCAGCGCGTCGAAGTCATGGACTGCGATGCCGCCGCCGTGCGCCGCTACATCGAGGCCCACGCCAAGGTGTAAAAGCAGCTTGCGGTTGTATGGGGTTGCAACCCCTCGCGGTGTGAGCCGCGAGGGGTTTTTTACGTTCTCACGCATTTTGGCCACATGCGGTCACTTTTTCCGGACGCGCATCCGATACAGTGATTCCACCATTCACACTCGGAGAACACGCCCATGAACCTGAAGACCATGACGTTGGCCCTGGTGGTGACCGGAGTAGGGGTGCTGGCCGGATGCTCGTCGCCCTCGGTTATTCAGCAACGGGACGGGACCTCGACCGTGACGCCCGACACGCCGACCTATGACAAGAAGTCCGGCATGTACGAGTACGACAAGGACGGCAAGAAGGTCCAGATCAACAAGGACGATGTGAAATCCATCGAAGAGGTCAAGTAGCCCTTCGCCGCATCCTGACGAAAAAAAGCCCCGGTTCGCGCCGGGGCTTTTTGTTTGGGCGGACCAGGCTTACTTGCCCGCGTCCTCGGCGTGGTAGCGGCCCACGCGCTCGACTTCGTTCTTCGAGCCCAGGATCACGCTGACGCGCTGGTGCAGCTTGTCGGGCTGGATGTCCATGATGCGCTGGGTGCCGTTGATCGAGGCGCCGCCGGCCTGCTCGATGAGGAAGCTCATCGGGTTGGCCTCATACATCAGGCGCAGCTTGCCGGCCTTGCCCGGTTCGCGCGCGTCCCAGGGGTACATGAAGATGCCGCCGCGGGTCAGGATGCGATGCACGTCGGCCACCATCGAGGCGATCCAGCGCATGTTGTAGTCCTTGCCCAGGGGGCCGGTGGCGCCGGCCAGGCAATCGTCGATGTAGCGCTTGACCGGGGGTGCCCAGTGGCGCATGTTCGACATGTTGATGGCGAATTCCTTGGTGTCCTCGGGCACGCGGATGTTCTCGTGGGTCAGCACCCACGAACCCATTTCGCGGTCCAGCGTGAAGCCCACCACGCCGTTGCCGATGGTCAGCACCAGCATGGTCTGCGGGCCGTAGACGGCGTAGCCGGCCACCACCTGCTTGTTGCCCGGCTGCAGGAAGTCGGCTTCACAGACCGGCGCGCCCGACACGTCGTGGGGGGCGTGCAGCACCGAGAAGATGGTGCCGATCGACACGTTCACGTCGATGTTCGACGAGCCGTCCAGGGGATCGAACAGCAGCAGGTATTCGCCCTTGGGGTAGCGGTTCGGAATCAGGTGGATGGTTTCCATCTCTTCCGAGGCCATGGCCGCCAGGTGGCCGCCCCATTCGTTGGCTTCGAGCAGGATCTCGTTGGACAGCACGTCCAGCTTCTTCTGCACTTCGCCCTGCACGTTCTCGCTTTCGAGGCTGCCCAGGACGCCGCCGAGCGCGCCCTTGCTGACCGCGTGGCTGATCGCCTTGCAGGCGCGCGCCACGACTTCGATGAGCAGCCGCACTTCGGGGGCCAGGGCCTGCGCGGAGCGTTGCTGCTCCACCAGGTATTGGGTAAGTGTTTTACGTTTCAAAAGGTTCTCCCTATGCTGCGAATTCTAAAGCCTTGGATACGATTTCCTGCACGTTGCGCGACAGCCCTTCGTGGCCGCGCACCCGCTGCAGGGCTTCCTGCATCGGGCCGCGCAGGGCGGGCACGTAGCGTGACCAGTTGTCCAGCGCGCGCGCCAGGCGCGCGGCGATCTCGGGGTTGAGGGCGTCCAGCGCCAGCACCTGGTCGGCCCAGAAGGTGTAGCCCGAGCCGTCCGGGTGGTGCATGCCGCGGGCATTGTTCAGGCAGAACTGGAAAATCAGCGCGCGCGCCCGGTTCGGGTTGCGCAGCGTGAATGCCGGGTGCGTCATCAGGTCGCGCGCGGTCTGCACCGTGGTGTAGCGCGCCGCCGCCTGCAGCGCGAACCACTTGTCCACCACCAGCGCATTGTCGCGCCACTTGTCGTAGAACGCGGCCAGCGCCTGCTGCGGGAACTCACCCTGGCCATAGTTGATCAGGGCCGACAGCGCCGCCATGCTGTCGGTCATGTTGCCGGCGTGTTCGTATTGCTGCTCGGCCAGGCGCTGCGCCTCGTGCTCGCCGGCGGCCATCAGGTGGCTGAGCGCCAGGTTCTTCAGGCCGCGCTTGCCGGCCGGGACCGGCGCGGGGCTGTATTCCCCCGGCGTCTGGTTGGCGTCGAAGGCCTGGCGGAATTCCGCCGCCAGTTGCCGGCCCAGCTCGGCGCGCAGGAAGTCGCGCGCCACCGCCAGCGCCGGCGGGTCGACGGCCTGCATGCGCTCGGCCAGGGTCTTTTCCGACGGCAGCGCCAGGGCGCGGGCGCGGTAGGCGGCGTCCAGCGCCGGGTCGGTCAGCAGCGCGCGCCAGGCGGCGATGAAGGCCGGGTCGGCGTGCAGTGTGCGGCCGGCCTGGCGCGCCTCGGCCAGCGCCAGGATCTGGCGGGTGGCCAGTTCCTGGCCGGCTTCCCAGCGCGCGAAGGGGTTGCCGTCGTGGGCCGACAGCAGCGCCAGTTCCTCGTCGGTCCAGTCGTAATCGACGATTACGGGCGCGGAAAAATCGCGCAGCAGCGACGGCACCGGCATCTCGTCGATGCCGTCGAAATGCCATTGCTGGGTCTGCGTGGTCAGTTCCAGCAGCGCCGTGTCGTGTTCCGCGCCGTCCAGGCGCAGGGGCAGGGCGCGGCCATCGCGGTCCAGCAGGCCGATGGCGAAGGGGATGTGATACGGCGCCTTGACGAAGCCCGCGGGGGCCTTTTTCTCGACGCCGACCGGCTGGCATTCCTGCGACAGCGTCACGGTGCAGCGGCGCGCGGCGGCGTCATGCGTCAGCTTGACCGTCACGCGCGGCGTGCCGGCCTGGCGGTACCAATTGCGGAACACGGACAGGTCGCGGCCCGGGTGCTGGCGCGCATAGACCGACTCCATGGCGGCGACGAAGTCGTCGCAGGTCACGGCCTGGCCGTCGTGGCGGCGGAAATATTCGTCCATGCCGGCGCGAAAACCCGCTTCGCCCAGCAGCGTGTGCTGCATGCGGATGACCTCGGCGCCTTTCTCGTACACCGTGGCCGTATAGAAATTGCCGATTTCCTGGTAGCTGTCGGGGCGGATCGGGTGGGCCATCGGGCCCGCGTCCTCGGGGAACTGCGCGGCGCGCAGCGTCACCACGTCGTCGATGCGCTTGACCGCGCGGGCGCTGGCGGCGGCGGTCTCGTCCATGTCCTGCGCCATCATGTCGGCGCTGAACTCCTGGTCGCGGAACACCGTCAGGCCTTCCTTCAGGCTCAGCTGGAACCAGTCGCGGCAGGTGACGCGGTTGCCGGTCCAGTTGTGGAAATACTCGTGGCCGATGACCGATTCAATGCCTTCGTAATTGGCGTCCGTGGCGGTATCCGCGTCGGCCAGCACGTAGGCGGCATTGAAAATGTTCAGGCCCTTGTTCTCCATCGCGCCCATATTGAAATCATGGACGGCAACGACCATGAAGCGGTCCAGGTCGAGTTCCAGGCCGAAACGGGTTTCGTCCCAGCGCAACGCGCGCACCAGGGAGTCCAGCGCCCATTCGGTCTTGGTCTCGGCGCCCGGGTCGCTGTAGACCTGCAACAGCACGTCGCGGCCGCTGGCGGTCTTGACCGTGGTTTCGCGGTGGGTCAGGTTGCCGCCCACCAGCGCGAACAGATAGCAGGGCTTGGGGAACGGGTCTTCCCATTCGACCTCGTTGCGGCCGTCGGGCAGCTGGCGCGAGGCGACCAGGTTGCCGTTGGACAGCAGCACCGGGTAGGCCGGCTCGGCGCGCAGGGTCACGCGATAGCGCGACATGACATCGGGGCGATCGGCGAACCAGGTGATGCGGCGAAAGCCCTCGGCTTCGCACTGCGTGAAGAAATTGCCGCCCGAGACATACAGGCCCATCAGCGTGGAGTTGGCCGAAGGCTTGCAGCGGCTGACGATCTCCACGGTGGCTTCGGCGGGCAGGCCATACAGCGCCAGGCTGTGTTCGGACAGGTGGAAACGGTCGGCCGGCAGCGCCTGGCCATCCACCCCTACCGAGACGAGTTCCAGCTCTTCGCCATCCAGCACCAGCGCGGCGTCGGCGCTGGCGTCGGCCTTGCGCCGGACCTGCATGACGCAGCGCACCTCGGTGCTGTCGGGCGCCAGGTCGAAGGCCAGGGAGACCTGCGGGATGTCGTAGGGGTAGGGCTGGTAATCCTTGCGGTATACGGTAACGGGCGTGTCTGTGCGCATGGGATTGCAGTCCTGTATGAACGAGAGTCCTATTGTAGTGTCAGGCCTGGCGGGCGCAGGACCCGGGCGCTCCCGCCAGGCGTAAACTTTCCGCGGCCCGCGCGGTCAAAGCTCAGTATGATGGGCGCCGTCGCGCAATGAGGAGTTGCAAATGTTTCGTTCTTCCCCGTTCAATACCGGCCGTTGGGCCGCCGTCCTGGCTGTTTTGGGGGCGCTGGTGCTGAGCGGATGCGCCACGCCCACCGTGTCGGCGCGCGTCACCTCCTTCCAGCAGTGGCCGACGGGCGTCGAAGGCCAGACTTACCAATTCGTGCCGGCCGAACCGTCGCAAGCCAATAATCTCGAATACCAGTCCTACCAGGACATGGTGCGCGCCGGCATCGGCGCCACCGGGTTGGTGGAAGCCCAGCCGGGCGCCAAGGGCCGCTTCGATGTCTCGTTCCGTTATGGCACGAGCCAGACCCAGGTGATGGTGCGGCGTCCGTATGACCCGTATTTCAACGGCGGCTATGGCTATGGCGGTTTCTACGGTCCGCGGCCCTGGGGCGGCTACTACGGCTATTGGGGCCCGGACTGGGTCGACGTGCCCATGGTGGTCCAGCGCAACACGCTCACGCTGCAGATCCACGACAGCCAGCGCGGCGGGGCCGAGGTCTACCGTTCCAGCGCCTTCATACTCAGCGAGCGGGACAACTTCGTGCGGATGATGCCGTATCTGGTGCGTGCAATATTTGACGGATTTCCGGGAAATAATGGCGCCGAACGCGAAATCCAATTCCCGGTCCAGTAGTTTTTGCCACGCCAAAAGGCAGTCGTAAAATAAAAAAGGCGCACCAAAATGGTGCGCCTTTTATTTTTTCTTACTGAATAATAGGTTTTATTCTTTGATAAGAAAACTGTCGCGCGTGGCGCCGGATGCTTCTTCGGCGGCGAGCCAGCGGGGGGCCTTGCCACGACCGCTCCAGGTCTCCCCGGTTTGGGGATGACGGTACTTGGGGGCAACGGCGCGTTTGGCGGCGTTGGCCGGGCGGACAGCGGCGCCAGCCTTGCGGCGGCCGCTGGTGGCGGGGCGGACGGGCTTGCCGGCGCCAAAGGCGGCGGCGATTTCTTCGGGGGTGATGTCGTACTCGCGCATCGACGTGATGATCGAGGCGATGACCGGTTTGCGGCGCTTGGTTTGGAGGACTTCAGCCTTCTTTTGGAGCTTGTTGATTTCCTTTTCGATCTTTGCTTGCAGAGCTGCGTAGGTTTCTCGGGCCATGGTTATTCCTGATTATGGAACTGCTTTAATCGCCGGCGGAGTTATGTTTATTTGTTGTGCTTCGCATAATACAGAAGTTGACGCCCCTTTGCCGCTGTCCTGGCCTAATTACTTTGTATCAAAACGGCCGGAAAGTCTTTAGGCTAGCGGGTTTGCGCTATGAACAAGTATTGGGAATGATATTCTCAAATTTGGGACTAAATGAAACAAACGCCCCTTTGGTTCATGGGGCGGACGAATGCAACATCCCGTGTTGGAAAATGCACGTTTTTGTTTCACGAAGCGAGCGGATGCGCATAAGTTGACCTCTTTTCAGGGGTTAGTAAGCTTTGCTTTTTGGTATGGCGGGGCATTCCCATCGCTAATGCGCGAGTTTCAACCGGTGGTAGGACGACCGGCTCCAACCCGCATGGCGCGCGGGTTTCCAGGGGTATGCGGATTTTCATTCCCATCCATCGAGAACGGTATGCACGCCCTTTTGCGCGGGACATTTTTGTGCCATTTTCATTTTGTTGTCGAGTTGTATGACAAGTTCGACGCATTGGTCTGGCAAGCGTGCTGGCCACTCCGGCCGACGAGCAATCGGCCCGGCGCCCGGGCAAAGGTTATTTTGCAAGAGGCGCCACCGCAGTTTGGGACCGGTCCCCAATTGGTTAACTTGATAGACAATATTCGGCGGCCGCGACGCCACCCCCGTGTCGGCGGTACGATAGAGCCTTGAGCGTCATGGCTGCCGCGTTCGTCGCGCCGGCGCCCCCGAACAGAGTCCTATGAAAATCATCGATCCCGCTATTGCATCCCTGGCCACCGCCAAATCGCTCCTGCTCGACCCGTGGGGGTTGACCGAGGCCGACATGGCGCGCGCCCTGGGCGAAATCTTCACCCACAAGGTCGACTACGCCGATCTGTATTTCCAGTACACCCGCAGCGAGGGCTGGAGCCTGGAAGAGGGCATCGTCAAGACCGGCAGTTTCTCGATCAGCCAGGGCGTCGGCGTGCGCGCCGTCAGCGGCGAGAAAACCGCGTTCGCCTATTCCGATTCGCTTTCCGCCGAGGCCCTGCTGTCGTCGGCCCACGCGGTGCGCGGCATTGCCCGCCGCGGCGCCGGCAAGGTCAAGGTGGCGGCGCAGGTCGAGGCCGAAATGGGCCGCAGCCTGTATGCCGACATCGATCCCGTGGCGACCCTGAGCGCCCCCGAGAAAGTCGCGCTGCTCGAACGCGTCGAACGCATGGCGCGGGCCCGCGATCCGCACGTGATCCAGGTCATGGCCGGCCTGGGCGCCGAGTATGACGTGGTGCTGGTGGCCGGCAGCGACGGCCGCCTGGCCGCCGACGTGCGCCCGCTGGTGCGCCTGTCGCTGACCGTCATCGCCGAACGCAATGGCCGCCGCGAAATGGGCCATGCCGGCGGCGGTGGCCGCCTGGGGCTGGCGTATTTCACGGACGAAATGCTGCAGGGCTACGTCGAGCGCGCCGTGCACGAAGCCATGGTCAACCTGGAGGCGCGTCCGGCGCCCGCCGGCGAAATGACGGTGGTGCTGGGTTCGGGCTGGCCCGGCATCCTGCTGCACGAAGCCGTCGGCCACGGCCTGGAAGGCGATTTCAACCGCAAGGGTTCCAGCGTGTTCTCGGGCCGCATCGGCGAGCGCGTCGCCTCCAAGGGCGTGACGGTGGTCGACGACGGCACCATTCCCGATCGCCGCGGTTCGCTCAATATCGACGACGAGGGCAACGCCACCCAGCGCAACGTGCTGATCGAGGACGGCATCCTGCGCGGCTACATGCAGGACACGCTGAACGCGCGCCTGATGAAGACCGCGGCCACCGGCAACGGCCGCCGCGAATCGTTCGCGCACCTGCCGATGCCGCGCATGACCAATACCTACATGCTGGCCGGCGACAAGGCGCCCGAGGAAATCATCTCGTCCGTCAAGCGCGGCCTGTATGCGGCCAATTTCGGCGGCGGTCAGGTCGACATCACCAACGGCAAGTTCGTGTTCTCGGCCTCCGAGGCCTACATGATCGAGGACGGCAAGATCACGTATCCGGTCAAGGGCGCGACGCTGATCGGCAACGGCCCCGACGCCATGACCCGCGTCAGCATGATCGGCGACGACCTGAAGCTGGATTCGGGCGTGGGCACGTGCGGCAAGGACGGCCAGAGCGTGCCGGTGGGCGTGGGCATGCCCACCGTCCGCATGGAAGGCCTGACCGTTGGCGGCACGGCCTGACGGCAGACCCGCCGCCGGCAGGGGCCGCCATGCCGCGTCGCAAACCGGCGTGACGGCCCGAAAAAATTGTGCTAGAGTCTTTTCCCATGAAATTCGCTTCCCCCGCCTTTTATTTTTATTTTTTTGGTTTTCTGAAGCCGCTGGCGGAGGAAGGGAAGCGCTCAATCTGAAGTTTGGAAAGAATCCCCCCAAAAAAGCCGCCAGCGAACTGGCGGCTTTTTTTGTGCCGTCAGCTTGAGGAACACCCCGGGATGCATCCCGGTGGCGGGAAACCCAGGAGCAGTACCGTGTCACACAATACCGACGACCTTCGCATCCGAGAAATCAAAGAGCTGAATCCGCCCGCGCACGTCATGCGTGAGTTCGCGTGCACCAAGGAAGCTTCCGACACCGTGTTCGCCGCCCGCCAGTCGATGCACCGCATCCTGCACGGCATGGACGACCGCATGATCGTCGTGATCGGCCCGTGTTCGATCCATGACACCCGCGCCGCGATCGAATACGCCAAGCGCCTGAAGCCGGTGCGCGACCGCCTCAGCGCGGACCTGGAAATCGTGATGCGCGTGTATTTCGAGAAGCCCCGCACCACGGTCGGTTGGAAGGGGCTGATCAACGATCCGGACCTGGACGGCAGCTTCGACATCAACAAGGGCGTGCGCGTGGCGCGCGAACTGCTGCTGGACATCAACAGCCTGGGATTGCCGGCGGGGTGCGAATTCCTGGACATGATTACGCCGCAATACATCGCGGACCTGGTCTCCTGGGGGGCGATCGGCGCGCGCACGACGGAGAGCCAGGTGCATCGCGAACTGGCATCCGGCCTGTCGTGTCCGGTGGGTTTCAAGAACGGCACGGACGGCAATGTGAAGATCGCCGTGGACGCGATCAAGGCGGCGTCGCAGCCGCACCATTTCCTGTCGGTGACCAAGGGCGGGCATTCGGCCATCGTCTCGACCGCGGGCAACGAAGACTGTCACGTCATCCTGCGCGGCGGCAAGACGCCGAACTACGATGCCGCCAGCGTCGACGCGGCCTGCCAGGACATGTCCAAGGCCGGCCTGGCGCAACGCATCATGATCGACGCCAGCCACGCCAACAGCAGCAAGAAGCCCGAGAACCAGCCGCTGGTGATCGAGGACGTGGCGCGCCAGATGGAAGCCGGCGACGCGCGCCTGGTCGGCGTGATGGTCGAAAGCCATCTGCTGGGCGGCCGCCAGGACATGGTGCCGGGCGAACCGCTGGTCTACGGCCAGAGCATCACCGACGGCTGCATCGACTGGGACGCTTCGGTTGCCGTGCTCGAGCGCCTGGCGCACGCCGTGCGTGAACGCCGCCGCGTCGCGCTGACCTCCGGCAAGTAAGCGTGCCGGCCGCGGGCCGCCCCCATGCGGGCGGTTTGCGGCGCAGCAAGGCGGGCGGCGTAGAATAGTTGGATTCCCCCATCCGAGAACCCGCTCATCATGAACGCTCCCTTGCACGCTGAATCGTTGCGCCGCGCGGTGCCGGCCGCCTGTCTCGAGGCCCTGCGCGCCCGTTTCGGCGACCGTTTCTCCGAATCCGCCGCGGTGCGCGAGCACCATGGCCGCGACGAGTCGCCGTATCCGGCGATGCTGCCCGATGCCGTGGTCTTCGCCCAGAGCACCGAGGAAGTCGCCGAGGTCGCCAAGCTCTGCAACGAACACCGCGTGCCGCTGATTCCGTACGGCGCGGGTTCGTCGCTGGAAGGCCACATCCTGGCGATCCAGGGCGGCATCAGCCTGGACCTGTCGCAGATGAACAAGGTGCTGGCCGTCAACGCCGAAGACCTGACCGCCACCGTGCAGGCGGGCGTGCTGCGCAAGCAGCTCAATGAAGAGATCCGCAGCACCGGCCTGTTCTTCCCGATCGATCCGGGCGCCGACGCCAGCCTGGGCGGCATGGCCGCCACGCGCGCCTCCGGCACCAATGCCGTGCGCTACGGCACCATGCGCGAGAACGTCATGTCGCTGACCGTGGTCACCGCCGACGGCCGCATCGTGCGCACCGCCGGCCGCGCCCGCAAGTCGTCGGCCGGCTACGACCTGACCCGCATCTTCGTGGGCAGCGAAGGCACGCTGGGCATCATCACCGAAGTCACCGTGCGCCTGTACCCGCAGCCCGAGGCCGTGTCGGCCGCGGTCTGCAACTTCCCCACGCTCGACGCCGCGGTGCAGAGCGTGATCGAGATCATCCAGATGGGCGTGCAGATCGCGCGCGTCGAGTTCATGGACGCGGCCAGCGTGCGCGCGGTCAACCTGCACAGCAAGCTGACGCTGCGCGAGACGCCGCTGCTGGTGTTCGAATTCCACGGCAGCCCGGCCGGCGTGCAGGAACAGGCCGAGACCGTGCAGGCCATCACCGCCGAACACGGCGGCATGGACTTCGAGTGGGCCGAGCGTCCCGAGGACCGCAGCCGCCTGTGGACCGCGCGCCACAACGCCTATTTCGCCGGCTTGCAATTGCGCCCGGGATGCCGCGCCAGCACCACCGACGTCTGCGTGCCGATCTCGCGCCTGGCCGACTGCGTGCGCGACACGGTCGAGGAACTGGACCGCGCCAGCTTCCCGTACACCATCGTCGGCCACGTCGGCGACGGCAACTTCCACGTGCTGATGCTGCTGGACGCCGACAGCGAGCGCGAATGGCAGGAATCCGAGACCATCAACCACAACCTGGTGCGCCGGGCCATCGCGGCCGACGGCACCTGCACCGGCGAGCACGGCGTCGGCCTGCACAAGATGCAGTTCATGGCCGAGGAACACGGCGATGACGCGCTGGATCTGATGCGCAGTCTCAAGCACGCGTTCGATCCGAACAACATCCTCAACCCGGGCAAGATCGTGTCCTGGTAAGCCGTCCGCAGGGGCGCGACGAAAAAGCCGGCGGGGCGACCCGCCGGCTTTTTTTTCGACGGGAGGAACAAGCGGACCCGCGCGGCTGACAAGCGTTCCCAGCGGATGGGAATGAGGGTGGCGCACGAGCGGACGCACACTTGTCCATCCCGCGCGAAGGGGCTTTACGGCTGGTTACGTCTGCGCCGTCGCGCGGCCGTTGGATGTACGCAGGATGCGGGTAAATCCCGGCCTGCGTCCAACCAGCGGTCGCGCTATTGTTGCGCTCATGAATTCACTGGTCGAAACCGGCCTGGCACACGCGCAGGCGCCTTATTCGTTGCAGCAACTCGTCGAGGCGTTGTCGGCCGCGCTGCCGTCGCATTGCGTGTTGTTCCGCGAAGAAGACACGCGGCCCTACGAGTGCGATGGCCTGTCCTTGTACCGGGCGCTGCCCGCGGTGGTGGCCCTGCCGGAGACCGAGGAGCAGGTGCAGGCGGTGATGCGCATCTGCAAGCGCCTGAATGCGCCGCTGGTGGCGCGCGGCGCCGGCACCGGCCTGTCGGGCGGCGCCATGCCGCACAGCCAGGGCGTGCTGCTGGGCCTGTCCAAATTCAACCGCATCAAGCACATCGACCTGGCCAGCGCGACCGCGGTGGTCGAGCCGGGCGTGCGCAACCTGGCCATTTCGGAAGCGGCATCGCCTTACGGGCTGTACTACGCGCCGGATCCCTCCAGCCAGATCGCCTGTTCGATCGGCGGCAACGTCGCCGAGAATTCGGGCGGCGTGCATTGCCTGAAGTACGGGCTGACGGTGCACAACGTGCTGCGGGTGCGCATGGTCACCATCGACGGCGACGTGGTCGAGCTCGGGTCCGAGGCGCCGGATGCGCCGGGGCTGGATCTGCTGTCGGTGTTCATCGGATCGGAAGGCATGCTGGGCGTGGTGACCGAAGTCACTGTCAAGCTGATCCCCAAGCCGGCCTGCGCCCAGGTGGTGATGGCCAGCTTCGCGAGCGTCGAGGCCGCCGGCAATGCGGTGACGCAGGTGATCGCCGACGGCATCATTCCGGCCGGGCTGGAGATGATGGACCGGCGCGCGACGCACATGGTCGAGCCCTTCGTGCGCGCCGGCTACGACATGGACGCGCAAGCCATCCTGCTGTGCGAGTCCGATGGCACGCCCGAGGAAGTGGCGCACGAGATCGCGCGCATGGAAGCCATCTTCCGCGCGGCGGGCTCGACCCGCTGCCAGGTGTCGGCGTCGGAGGCCGAGCGGCTCAAATTCTGGGCGGGACGCAAGAACGCGTTTCCCGCCGCGGGGCGCGTGTCGCCCGATTACTACTGCATGGACGGCACGATTCCGCGCCGTCATCTCGCCCGGGTGCTGGGCGCCATCGAGCAAATGGAAGACGAGTTTGGCCTGCGCTGCGCCAACGTGTTCCATGCGGGCGATGGCAACCTGCATCCGTTGATCCTGTTCGATTCGAATAAACCGGACGAAGTGGAACGCGCCGAGAAATTCGGCGCGGCCATACTCGAACTGTGCGTGCAGGTAGGAGGAACCGTGACTGGAGAGCACGGTGTGGGAATGGAGAAAATAAATCAAATGTGCGTGCAATTCTCTCGCGAAGAACTCGACGCGTTCCTGGCGGTCAAGCGGGCATTCGATCCGCCGTGCCTGCTCAATCCCGAAAAGGTCATACCTACGCTGGCCCGCTGCGCTGAATACGGCAAGATGCACGTACACGCGGGCGAGCTGCGCTTCCCGGATCTCGCACGCTTCTAGGACGTCCCTCTCATGGATTTCGTCCTGTCGGAATTGTGCGACCAGGTCATGACGGCTCGCGCCGGTCACAAGCCGCTGTTCGTCATGGGCGGCGGCAGCAAGGCGTTCTACGGCAACTACCGGCCGGTGACGCCGCAGGATGGCCATTGCCTGCTGGACATGACCCCGTATCGCGGCATCGTCAGCTATCACCCGTCCGAACTGGTGGTGACGGTCAGGGCGGGCACGCCGTTGGCCGAACTGGAGGCGGCGCTGGCCGAGCACGGCCAGATGCTGGCCTTCGAACCCCCGCATTTTTCGCCCGCCGCCACCGTCGGCGGCTGCGTGGCCGCGGGCCTGTCGGGGCCGCGCCGCATGAGCGCGGGCGCCTTGCGTGACTTCGTGCTGGGAGCGCGGCTGCTGGATTCCGACGGCCGGGTGCTGTCGTTCGGCGGCGAGGTCATGAAGAACGTGGCCGGCTACGACGTGTCGCGGCTGCTGGCCGGATCGCACGGCATCTTCGGCGCGATCCTGGAAGTGTCGCTCAAGGTCGTGCCCAGGCCGATGGAAGAATTGACGCTGGCGCTGCCGGCGACGCAGGCCCAGGCGCTGGCCAGTTTCGCGCTGTGGCGCGGCAAGCCCCTGCCGATTTCGGCGACCAGCTGGGTCGGCGGCGCCGACGAGGAAGGCCGGATGCATGTGCGCCTGTCGGGCGCGCCGCCGGCCATCACCAGCGCGCGCCAGGTGATCGGCGGCGATCCGCTGGCGCCGGATGCGGCGCAGGCCTGGTGGACCGGTTTGCGTGAACAGACCCATGCCTTCTTCGCGCCGGGCCGGCCGCTCTGGCGCCTGGCGTTGCCGCCCACCGCGGCCGCGCTGGGCAGCGGGCAGGCCCTGGTGGAGTGGGGCGGCGGCCAGCGCTGGCTGTCGGGGGCGCAGGACGCCGCCGAGCTGCGCGAACTGGCGCAACGGCTGGGCGGCCATGCGACGCTGTTCCGTCCGGCCGGCACGCGGCCGCCGGCCGATGGCGTGTTCCATCCGCTGTCGCCGGGCGTGGCGCTGATCACGCGCCGCCTCAAGCAAGAACTCGATCCGGCGGGGTTGTTCAACCCCGGCCGGCTGGTCCTGGAGCTATAGGCATCATGCAAACCAATCTGGCAGCCTGGGCCCGCGATACCGATCTGGGCAAAGAGGCCGACGCGATCCTGCGGCGCTGCGTGCATTGCGGCTTCTGCACGGCCACCTGTCCCACCTACCAGGTGCTGGGCGACGAGCTCGACAGCCCAAGCGGCCGCATCTACCTCATCAAGCAGGTGCTGGAAGGCGCCGAGCCGACCCAGTCGACCCAGCAGCATCTGGACCGCTGCCTGACCTGCCGCAATTGCGAGACCACCTGCCCGTCGGGCGTGGAGTACGGGCACCTGGTGGACATCGGCCGCCAGATCGTCGAAGAGCGGGTGCCGCGGCCCTGGGCCGAGAAGGCCAAGCGCAAGATGCTGCGCCGGGCGATGCTGTCGCCGCTGTTCGGACCCGCCATGCGCCTGGGGCAGGCGGTGCGCGGCGTGTTGCCGGAATCGCTCAAGCGCAAGGTGCCCGAGCGGCGTCCGGCCGGCGCGCTGCCGCAGGTGGAAGGCCACACGCGGCAGGTGCTGATGCTGGCCGGTTGCGTGCAGCCGTCGATGATGCCGTCGATCGACGCCGCCACCATCCGCGTGCTCAACGCCATCGGCATCGGCGCGCGCATCGCGCCCGGCGCGGGTTGCTGCGGCGCGGCCAGTTTCCACCTGGATGCGCAGGCGGCCGCGCTGGACCAGATGCGCGCCAATGTGGACGCGTGGTGGCCGCTGGTGCGCGACGGCGCGGTCGAGGCCATCGTCATGAACGCGTCGGGCTGCGGCGCCATGGTCAAGGAATACGCCCATCACCTGCGCCACGATCCGGCCTACGCGCAGCGCGCCGCGGACATCGTGGCGCTGGTGAAGGACGTGGCGGAAATCGTCGCGCCGCAGGCCGGGGAACTGCGCCAGCGGCTGGCGGGCAACCCGATGCGGGCCGCGTTCCATCCGCCCTGCACGCTGCAGCACTGGCAGGGCCTGCGGCCCTTGTCGGAGCGGTTGCTCGCGGACCTGGGCTTCGAGCTGCAGCCATTCGCCGAACAGCACCTGTGCTGCGGCTCGGCCGGCGCCTATTCGGTGCTCAACCCGGAGATCGCCCTGGCGCTGCGCGACCGCAAGCTGGGCGCGATCGCCCCGGCCGCGCCGGACGTGATCCTGTCGGCCAACATCGGCTGCATCGGCCATTTGCAGAGCGGCACCGGCACGCCCGTGCGGCACTGGATCGAAGTGGTGGACGAGCAGCTGGCCCGCGCCTAGGGCGGGCCGCGACGTAGCGGGGATGCGTAGAAGCGCGCTCGCGAGCGCGCCAGGGAAGGACGCCGCGATGCGCGCGCATCGCGGCGCCGGCGCTTCACTCCACGGCCTTGACCATGTCTTCCAGCACCTTCTTGGCGTCGCCGAAGACCATCATGGTGCGGTCCATGTAGAACAGTTCGTTGTCCAGGCCGGCGTAGCCGGAGGCCATCGAGCGCTTGTTCACGATCACGGTGCGGGCCTTGTAGGCTTCCAGGATCGGCATGCCGGCGATCGGCGACTTGGGATCGTTCTTGGCCGCCGGGTTGACCACGTCGTTGGCGCCCAGCACCAGCACCACGTCGGTCTGGCCGAACTCGCTGTTGATGTCTTCCATCTCGAAGACCTGGTCGTAGGGCACCTCGGCCTCGGCCAGCAGCACGTTCATGTGGCCGGGCATGCGGCCCGCGACCGGATGGATGGCGTACTTGACCGTCACGCCGCGCTCGGTGAGCTTTTCGGCCAGTTCCTTCAACGCGTGCTGGGCGCGCGCCACCGCCAGGCCGTAGCCCGGCACGATGGTGACGCTTTCGGCGTTGGTCATCAGGAACGCCGCGTCGTCGGGGCTGCCCGACTTGACGCTGCGCTGCTGGCCGCCGCCCGCCGCCGCGGCCTCGCCGGCCTGGCCGCCGAAGCCGCCCAGGATCACGTTGAAGAACGAGCGATTCATCGCCTTGCACATGATGTACGAGAGGATGGCGCCGGACGAACCCACCAGCGAGCCGGCAATGATCAGCATCGGGTTGTTGAGCGAGAAGCCGATGCCCGCCGCCGCCCAGCCCGAATAGCTGTTCAGCATCGACACCACCACGGGCATGTCGGCGCCGCCGATCGGGATGATGATCAGCACGCCCAGCACGAAGGCGATCAGCGTCATGATGATGAAGGGCGTCCACGCCTGCGTCAGCATGAACCACACGCCCATCGCCAGCATCAGCAGCGCCAGCGCCAAATTCAGCATGTGCTGGCCGGCGAACACCACCGGCGCGCCCTGGAACAGCCGGAACTTGTACTTGCCCGACAGCTTGCCGAAGGCGATCACCGAGCCCGAGAAGGTGATGGCGCCGACGAAGGTGCCGATGAACAGCTCGAAGCGGTTGCCGGTGGGGATCAGCGTGCCGGCGGCGACGATGCCGAAGGCGTGCGGCTCGGCCACCACGGCCACGGCGATGGCGACCGCCGCCAGGCCGATCATGCTGTGCATGAAGGCGACCAGCTCGGGCATCTTGGTCATTTCGACGCGCTTGGCCATCAGCGTGCCGATCGAGCCGCCGACCAGGAGCCCCAGCAGCACCCAGCCCAGCCCGATGCCGGCGGTGCCCGAGCGCGCCAGGCCGACGATGAGCGCGCCGGTGGTCAGCACCGCGATCGCCATGCCGGCCATGCCGAAGGCGTTGCCCAGGCGCGAGGTGGTGGGATGCGACAGGCCCTTGAGCGCCTGGATGAAGCAGACCGAGGCAACCAGGTAGAGCAGCGTGACGAGGTTCAGCGAGATCATTTCGCTTCCTCCTTGGCCGGCTTCTTGTCCTTTTTCTTGAACATTTCCAGCATGCGCCGCGTGACCAGGAAGCCGCCGAACACGTTGACCGCGGCCAGCGCCACGGCGAACACGCCCATGCCGCGCGCCAGTCCGCCTTCGGTCAGCGCCGCCGCCAGCATGGCGCCGACGATGATGATGGCCGAGATCGCGTTGGTCACCGCCATCAGCGGCGTGTGCAGCGCGGGCGTGACGTTCCAGACCACGTGGTAGCCGACGTAGATGGCCAGCACGAAGATGATGAGATTCATCAGGGTGGGGTTGATCGCTTCCATGCTTTTAGCTCCCGCGCGTCACATTGCCGCCTTCGCACACCAGGCAGGCCGCCACGATTTCATCGTCGCGCTGGATCGCCAGCGCGCCGTCCGCATTGATGATGAGTTTCAGGAAGTCGAGGATGTTGCGGGCGTAGAGCGCCGACGCGTCGGTCGCCACCAGCCCGGGCAGGTTGGTCAGCCCGATCAGCGTCACGCCGTGTTTCTCGACCACCTTGCCTTTCTCGGACAGGGGGCAGTTGCCGCCGCGCTCGACCGCCAGGTCCACCAGCACCGAGCCGGGCTTCATGGCCGCGACGGTCTCGGCCGACACCAGCGTGGGCGCGGGGCGCCCGGGGATGAGGGCGGTGGTGACGACGATGTCGGCCTGCTTGCAGCGTTCCGACACCAGCGCCGCCTGCCGCGCCATCCAGGCCGGCGGCATGGGGCGGGCATAGCCGCCCACGCCCTGGGCGATCTCGCGTTCCTCGTCGGTCTCGAACGGCACGTCGATGAACTTGGCGCCGAGCGATTCGACCTGCTCGCGCGCGGCGGGCCGCACGTCGGAGGCCTCGACCACCGCGCCCAGGCGCTTGGCCGTGGCGATGGCCTGCAGGCCGGCGACGCCGGTGCCCAGCACCACGGCGCGCGCGGCCTTGAGCGTGCCGGCGGCGGTCATCATCATGGGAATCAGGCGGCCGTAATGGTGGGCCGCCAGCAGCACGGCCTTGTAGCCGGCCAGGTTGGCCTGCGACGACAGCACGTCCAGGCTTTGCGCGCGGGTGATGCGCGGCGCGGCTTCCAGCGCGAATCCGACCAATCCGACGGCGGCCATCTGCTGCAGGCCGTCGGCATCGAAGGGATCGAGCATGCCGATGACCACGCTGCCCGGTTTCATGTGCGGCAGTTCGGCCGAAGACGGCGCGCGAACCTTCATCACGAGTTCCGCCCCCAACGCCTCCTGGGCGCTGCCGAGCGTGGCGCCGGCGGCCTCGTAGGCTTCATCCAGATAGCGTGCCGCGGTGCCCGCGCCACGCTCCACGACAACGGTGTGTTTGCCGCCTACGTACTTCTTGACGGTCTCCGGTGTTGCTGCGACACGGGTCTCCCCGTCTCGGGTTTCCCTTGGTATCCCGATGTGCATCGACGCCTCTCCTCAGAAGGTTCGCCGTAGTTATAACGGATATACGCCCGGGGGACGAGGTTCGCGCGGCCCAAAAGAAAAGCCCCATGGGGTTAACCATGGGGCTTGGGGCTCGCGCCCCGGTCATACCGGCCAGACTGACAACGGGCTGCTGGCCGGCACCGGCGCGCAGGCGTCCGGCGTCAGGCCGTCTGCGCGCGAGTCCAGTCGATCAACGCGGCGGTCAGGTCGCGCAGGTCGGCCTTGAGGCGGCCGTAGTTGGCCGACGGACGCAGGCTGACTTCGTCCATGTAGAGCTTGCGGTTGATTTCGATCTGCAGGCTGTGGCGGCCTTCTTCGGGGCGGCCGAAGGCGCGCACCAGTTCGACGCCCTTGTAGGGATCGTTCACCGTCACGTTGTAGCCGCGCTCGCGCAGCCAGGCCGCGATGAATTCGCGGAATGCCGGGTCGCTGGTGCTGCCGTCGCGGTCGCCCAGCACGAAGTCGGGGTGGACCAGGCCGGGGCGGTCGGTGGCGTAGGCGCCGGCGACGCTGGGCATCGAATGGCAGTTGATGTGCCAGACCTTGCCGAACTTCTGGTGGGCGCTGTCGAGCACTTGGCCGAGCGCGGCGTGGTACGGCTTCCAGCAGGCTTCGATGCGGTGCGTCACTTCCGCGACGCTCAGCGTGCGGTCGTACAGCGGCGTGCCGTCGTCCAGCATGCGCCAGATCAGGCCCTTGCCCAGCTTGACCTTGGGCGAGGCGTTGACCGCGCCGGGCCAGGACTGGTCCAGCAGCAGTTCGTCGATTTCGTCGGGGGCGCGGTTGGCATCGATGTAGGCGCGCGGAAAGCTCGCGGCGATCATGGGCACGCCCATGTCGATGGCGTCGCCCCACAGATCGTCAACCCAGGTGTCCTCGGCGGTGCGCAGTGCGCCGAAATTGACGGCGGGCGCGAAGTCGGGCGGATAGGCGGTGCCGCTGTGCGGGGAGTCCAGCACGAGGGGGGCCGAGGGCGCCGAATTCGGATATTGCTGCGGAAGGTCGAGCCGGTAGGACAGGGGTTGGGTAATTCGCATATAGGGGTCGTGCGTTCGTGAATCGGAGGCCCCCGCGCGCCGCGCGGGCGCGGCGGGGGCCGAAGATCGCTCAGTCGATCTTCACGTTGGCTTCTTTGGCGATGCGCTTGTTCTTGGCGATCTCGGCCGAGATCTGCTTGGCAAACGCTTCGGGGCTGTTGGCGGCCGGTTCGGCGCCCAGCGCTTCCAGGCGCGACTTGACGTCGGCTTCGGCGCTGACCTTCTGCACGGCGGCGTTCAGCTTGGCCAGGATCGGGGCCGGCAGCTTGGCCGGGGCGACCAGGCCGAACCACGAGGCGTCGTTGACGGCGGGCAGGCCGACTTCGGCGAAGGTGGGCACGTTCGGCAGGCTGGCGACGCGCTTGGGCGAGGCGACGGCCATGGCGATCAGGCGGCCGGACTGCACGTGCGGCAGGGTCGAGGGCAGGTTGTCATACATGACGTCGACCTGGCCGGCCAGCGCGTCGTTCAGGGCCGGGCCCACGCCGCGGTACGGCACGTGCATCAGGTCGGTGCCCGAGGCCATCTTGAACAGCTCGCCCATCATGTGCGAGACCGAGCCGTTGCCGGCCGAGGCGTACGTCAGCTTGCCCGGCTGGCTCTTGGCCAGCTTGATGAACTCGGCCATGTCCTTGGCCTGCACCTTCGGGTTGATGGTCATGATGTTCGGGACGGCGGCCAGGTTCGAGACCGGCGTGAAGTCCTTCTCGCCATCGAACGGCAGGTTCGGGTAGATGGCCGGGTTGATGCCGTGCGTGCTGACGGTGGCGATGCCCAGGGTGTAGCCGTCGGGGGCGCTGCTGGCGACGAAGGCGCTGCCGATCGAGCCGCCGGCGCCGCCGCGGTTTTCCACCACGACGGTCTGGTTCAGTTCCTTGCCGAGCTTGTCGGCGAACAGGCGGCCGACGATGTCGGTGGTGCCGCCGGGCGGGAACGGCACGATCAGGCGGATCGGCTTGCTCGGGTAGGCGTCTTCGGCATGGGCGATGCTCGAGGTCAGCGGCGTGGCCAGGGTCGCGGCGGCGACACAGAGGCCTAGGACTACATTACGGCGTTGCATGAATTCCCCTATGAATTGGAACGCGGATGCGCAAAAGGCAGACGCAAACAGGAAGATTCTTTCGTGCAAGGCCAGTTTGCACAAACGAAAGTTTCTCCTTAAGCTATGACTTTTTTTCATGCCTCTTTTGCGGCGGGGTTTCTTTTTGTAACTCCTCGCCCGGAAAACCCGGTATCGAGGCGCTTTCCCATGAGACGGTTCTGTCCCTCGCTCACCGACCTGCAGGCGTTCGAAGTCGCCGCCAGGCATAGCAGCTTTACCCGCGCCGCCCAGGAACTGTGCGTCACGCAGGGCGCGGTGAGTAAGCAAGTGAAACACCTGGAAGAGTTCGTCGGCGTCGAACTATTCCTGCGCATCAGGCAAGGCCTGGTCCTGACCGAGGCCGGCCGCGGCTATCTGACCAAGGTGCAGGCGGGGCTGGGCCAGATCGAGGCGGCCACGGTCGAGCTGATCGCGCACCAGGGGCAGGGCGGCACGCTCAACCTGACCTGTATGCCGACCTTCGGTGCGCGCTGGCTGATCCCGCGCCTGACGGCCTTCATGCGCCTGCGGCCCGATATCCACGTGGAATTCCTGCCGCACCGCCAGGGCTATGACTTTTCCTCGCCCGAGCTGGACGCCGCCGTCCGTTTCGGCGAAGGCATCTGGCCGGGCAGCGGCGCCGACTACATCGTCGGCCGCGAGATCCTGCCGGTCTGCAGCCCGCGCCTGATTCCGGGCGGCTGTAGCGTGCCGGCGGACCTGCTGGCCTATCCCCTGCTGCACCACACCTCGGCCCTCGAAGGCTGGCGCGACTGGTTCGAGCAGGCCGGCTGCGACAGCCGGCGCAGCCTGGAAGGGGCGCGCTTCGACCAGTACGCGCTGCTGTCGCAGGCGGCCGCGGCCGGTTTCGGCGTGGCGCTGATCCCGCGCTGCCTGATCGAGGACGAACTGCGCGACGGCAAGCTGGCGGTGGCGATGCAGCTGCCGATCCGCGCGCGCATGGGCTACTACCTGTGCTACCCGGACCAGAAGGCCAACCTGCCCACCCTGCAGGCGTTCCGGACCTGGCTGATGGAAGTCTCGCGGGCGGCCGAGCCGCAGCCGCGGGACCCGGCCAGCCCACAGTAAAATGGCATCATCATGAGTCAAATATCCACCAAGAAGGGCCGCGTTGTCGTCGGCATGTCCGGCGGGGTCGATTCTTCGGTCACCGCCTGGCTGCTCAAGCAGCAAGGCTACGAGGTCGTCGGCCTGTTCATGAAGAACTGGGAAGACGACGACGATTCCGAATACTGCTCCACCCGGCAGGACCTGCTGGACGCGGCCAGCGTGGCCGATCTGGTGGGCGTGGAATTCGAATACGTCAATTTCGCCGCCGAATACAAGGACCGCGTGTTCGCGGAATTCCTGCGCGAATACTCCGCCGGCCGCACGCCCAATCCGGACGTGCTGTGCAACGCCGAGATCAAGTTCAAGGCCTTCCTCGACCACGCCATGGCGCTGGGCGCCGAACACATCGCCACCGGCCACTACGCCCGCGTGCGCGAAGTGGCGGCCGAGGGCGGCGGCTCGCGCTTCGAGCTGCTCAAAGCGCTGGACGGTTCCAAGGACCAGAGCTATTTCCTGCACCGCCTGAACCAGGCGCAGCTGTCGCGCACCCTGTTCCCGCTGGGCGAGATCCACAAGACCGAGGTGCGCCGCATCGCGCACGAGATCGGCCTGCACAACGCCGCCAAGAAGGATTCGACCGGTATCTGCTTCATTGGCGAGCGGCCGTTCCGCGAGTTCCTGAACCGCTACCTGCCGACCGAGCCGGGTCCGATCCTGACGCCCGAGGGGCAGAAGGTCGGGCGCCACGAGGGCCTGTCGTTCTACACGCTGGGCCAGCGCAAGGGCCTGGGCGTGGGCGGCGTGAAGGGCCGCCAGCGCGAAGACGGCACGGCCGAGGCCTGGTACGTGGCGCGCAAGGACCTCGAGCGCAACGTGCTCTACGTGGTGCAGGGGCATGACCATCCCTGGCTGTTGTCCGGCTCGCTGCGGGCGCAGGACGTCAGCTGGGTGGCCGGGCACGCGCCGGCCGCGGGGGAATACGGCGCCAAGACGCGCTATCGCCAGGCCGATGCCGCCTGCCGCCTGGGCGACGCGACCACCGCGGGCTTCACGCTCGACTTCAGCGAGCCGCAATGGGCGGTCACGCCCGGGCAATCGGCGGTGCTTTACGATGGCGATATCTGCCTGGGCGGCGGCATCATCGTCTAGGCAATCCGGCCCGCGACGGGCCGTTGCGATACCGATAGCAGTTCCAGCCAGGCCCCGCGGGCGTCGCGTTCGCGGGGCCTGGCTCATGAAAAACGGCACACGCCGACAACGAGGAGAGGGATGTGGATGTAACGATGGTGATTTGCCTGCTGGCGCTGGGCGCGGTGGCGGGTTTCGCGGCGGGCTTGCTGGGCATCGGCGGCGGCATGCTGCTGGTGCCGTTCCTGACGATGCTGTTCGCCTGGAAGGGCATGCCGGCCGACCTGGTGGTGCATGCCGCCATCGCCACCTCGATGACCTCGATCCTGTTCACCTCGATCTCCAGCGTGCGCGCGCACCAGCAGAAAGGCACCATCAAGTGGCCGATCGTCTGGGCGATGGCGCCGGGCATCATCCTCGGCGGCCTGCTGTCGGGCGGCGCGGTGTTCGCGGCGCTCAGCACCCTGTGGCTGTCGCTGTTCTTCGCGCTGTTCGTGGGCTATTCCGGCTGGAACATGCTGCGCAACAAGAAGCCCAAGCCCAGCCGCCAGATGCCCGGCGTGATCGGCACCAGCACGGCTGGCGCCGGCATCGGCTTCCTGTCGGGGCTGGTGGGCGCGGGCGGTGGCTTCCTGTCGGTGCCGTTCATGGTCTGGTGCAACGTCGCGCTGCACAATGCGGTCTCGACCTCGGCGGCGCTGGGCTTTCCCATCGCGCTGGCCAACAGCATCGGCTACGTGGTGTCGGGCCTGAACGAAGGGGCGACGCGGCCCGGCATGCTGGGCTACATCTATTGGCCGGCGCTGCTGGTGCTGGTGTGCGTCAGCGTCCTGACGGCGCCGCTGGGCGCGCGCATGGCGCACCGCCTGCCGGTGCAGACCCTGAAGCGGGTGTTCGCCTGCCTGCTGTTCGCGCTGGCGGCCTACATGCTGTTCAAGGCCGGCCAGGCCTTCCTGGCCTGAGCCGGACGTGAAACCGGCCGCGCGAGGCGGCCGGAGCAGGGCGGTTTGGCGCCGGGGCGGCGTCAGGCCGTCTTGGGGATGGTATCCACGAACGACTGGCGCTGCGACAGCTTGTCGTACAGGCGCGCCAGGTTGGGGTGGTTGACGCGCCAGTCCAGTTCGGCGAAGCGCAGGTCCAGGTAGCCCAGGCCACAGCCCACGGCGATATCGGCCAGGCTGTAGTTGATGCCCATGCAGTGGGCGTTGTCGCCCAGGCTCTTGTCCATGGCGTCCAGGCTGGCGTGGATCTTGCCGTACTGGCGTTCGATCCATTCGGGGCTGCGCTGCGCCTCGGGGCGCTGCCTTTCCTTGACGATGGTGACGCAGGCGTCCAGCAGGCCATCGGCGATGGCTTCCCAGCATTTGACGGCCGCGCGATCGCGGCCCGGCTGCGGAATCAGGCGGGCGACGGGCGACAAGGTGTCCAGGTATTCGACGATGACGCGCGAGTCGAACAGGGCGCCGCCATCTTCCATGACCAGGCAGGGCACCTTGCCCAGCGGGTTGTACGTTTGGATCTGCGTGTCGGCGGACCAGACGTTTTCGAGTTCAAGCCGATAATCCAGCTTTTTCTCGGCCATGACGATACGCACCTTGCGCACGTATGGACTGGTAAGCGAGCCGATCAGTTTCATGGATTCACAAGCGGAGTCGGAAAGCGGCCGAAGTATAGCAGGCCGCATGACGGCCAAACCGTCCGCGGGACGGAATCCCGTCCAGTTTGCCACAATGTTGCACGGCCCTGAATGATAAAATCGCCGGGTTTTCCCATCCGCAGCTTTTTCTTTCCCAGACCATGCAAATCGCCGACCAGCTTAGCCAACTTAACGCCCTTTCGCCACTGGATGGCCGATACGCCTCCCGCGGCGACGCGCTGCGCGGGCTGCTCTCCGAGGCCGGTTTCATGGCCCACCGCGTCGAGGTCGAGGTGGCCTGGCTGGTGGCCCTGTCCGACGCCGGCCTGCCGGAACTGCCCGCGTTCTCCCAGGAAGCCCGCGCCCGCCTGCAACAGCTGGTGCGCGACTTCTCCGAGGCCGACGCCGCCCGCATCAAGGACATCGAGCGCGTCACCAACCACGACGTCAAGGCCGTCGAATACTGGCTCAAGGAAAAGGTCGCCGACCACGCCGAACTGGCGGCCGCGGCCGAATTCATCCATTTCGCCTGCACCTCCGAAGACATCAACAACACCTCGCACGCGCTGATGCTGTCGCGCGCCCGCAGCGAAGTGGTGCTGCCGCGCCTGCGTGAAATCGCCACCAAGCTCAACGACATGGCCGTGGCCCAGGCCGACCAGCCGATGCTGTCGCGCACCCATGGCCAGCCGGCCAGCCCCACCACGCTGGGCAAGGAATTCGCCAACGTCGCGGCGCGCCTGAACCGCGCCATTGCCGCCGTCGAAGCGGTCGAGCCGCTGGCCAAGCTCAACGGCGCCACCGGCAACTACAACGCCCACCTGTCGGCGTACCCGGAAATCGACTGGCCCGCCTTCAGCCAGCGCGTGTTGGCCGGCCTGGGCCTGACGCAGAACCGCCACACCATCCAGATCGAACCGCACGACTGGATGTCGGCGCTGTTCGACGCCATCGCGCGCGCCAACATCATCGTGCTCGACCTGGACCGCGACATCTGGGGCTACGTGGCCCTGGGCTACTTCAAGCAGCGCCTGAAGGAAGGCGAGGTCGGTTCGTCGACCATGCCGCACAAGGTCAACCCCATCGACTTCGAGAACTCCGAAGGCAACCTGGGCCTGGCCAACGCCGTGCTGCGCCACCTGGCCGACAAGCTGCCGATCTCCCGCTGGCAGCGCGACCTGACCGACTCCACCGTGCTGCGCAACCTGGGCGTGGGCCTGGGCTACTGCCTGGTCGCGTGGGACGCCTGCATGCGCGGCCTGGGCAAGCTGGAAGTCAACGTCGCCGCGATCGACGCCGACATCGACGCCTGCTGGGAAGTGCTGGCCGAGCCGGTGCAGACGGTCATGCGCCGCTATGGCCTGCCGCAGCCGTACGAACAGCTCAAGGCCTTGACGCGCGGCAAGGGCATCACCGAGGAAGCCCTGCGAGAATTCATCCAGGGCCTGGCCCTGCCGGACGAGCCCAAGGCGCGCCTGCTGGCGATGACCCCGCGTTCGTATATCGGCCTGGCCGCGGACCTGGCCCGGGCGGTATAGTCGCCACGCCGCGCGCAGGGCGCGCGGCATTCTTGTTGTACTTACGGGAGATTGCAATGAAGAAGTTGTCCACGCTCGCCGCGCTGGCCTGTATGACCGTCGGGTCGCTGCTGGCGACCTCGGCCCAGGCACAGTTCGCCAAGCCTGAAGATGCCGTCAAGTACCGCCAGTCGGCGCTGACGCTGATGGCCTCGCACTTCGGCCGCATGACGCCGGTGATCAAGGGCCAGGCGCCTTACGACGCGGCCCAGATCAAGGCCAACGTCGACGTGCTCAAGACCCTGTCGGCGCTGCCGTGGACGGCTTTCGGCGCGGGTACGGAAGGCGGTGACGCCCGTCCGGAAATCTGGAGCGACGCGGCCGGCTTCAAGCAGAAGCAGCAGGCGTTCCAGGACAACATCGTCAAGCTGTCGGCCGCCGCCGACGCCGGCGATCTCGACAAGCTGCGCGCGGCCTTCGGCGACGTCGGCGCCAGCTGCAAGGCCTGTCACGACGCCTACCGCAAGAAGAAGTAAGCCGGTCGCGCGCCCCCGTGGCGCGGCGCCCAGCATGCAAAAAGCCCCTCGGTCGAGGGGCTTTTCTTTTGCTGTTGTGCCTTGGCGTCGTACCTTGGCGCCGCGCTTTGGCGTCGGAGCCGCGCGACGCGCGAACCGCGCTACGAGAACGACATGTCCGCGGCGATCTCCAGCGAACGGATCCACAGCACCAGGCCGGTGACGCACGCCCCCAGGATCAGGGCGCGCAGCCAGATCGCGAACCCGTCCTGGGTTGGCGGCGTGCCGGGCGGGACGTCCTTCGGATCGACGTTGCCGGTGATGATGGCGCGCACCAGCCGCTTGCGCCGCACCAGCGCATACCAGGCCACGGCCAGCAGGTGCAGCGCGATCAGGCCGATGATGACCCATTCATTGAGTTTGTGCCACGAGGTCAGCAGGTTGGCGGTGGGCTCGCTGACGTGGCCGAACAGTGGGCCCTGCGTCATGATGTCGTCGGTGGTGAACAGGCCGCTCACGGCCTGGAAACCAATCACCAGCAGCAGCGCCAGTACCGACAGCGCGCCCAGCGGATTGTGGCCGGCGGGCGCGGCCGCACCCTTGAGATAGTTGGCCACGGCGCGCGGACCGCGCACGAATTGCGCGAAGCGCGCATAGCGCGGGCCGACAAAGCCCCACAGCAGGCGGAAGATGATCAGGCCCAGCGCGGTACAGCCGAAGCGCACGTGCCAGTCCATGTACAACCCGCCCAGCTTGACGCTGACGAAGGCGCCGACGATACAGACGACGAGCGCCCAGTGGAAGAGGCGGGTGGGAAGGTCCCAGATGCGGATGGCAAGCCGGTTGTTTTGCATGATGGTCGCGCGATGACTGCGTTGCCTGCGACTTTATCACGCACAAATGAAGCCGCCGCGGCAGGGCCGCGGCGGGTTTGCGCTGGATCAGCGAGCGGCGCGACGCACCGGTTCGATGCGGTGCACGTGCTCGTGACGGAAGCGGATGCGCTGGCCGGGCGCCTTTTGCGCGGCCGCTCCGCACGGCACGACTTCGGTGGTGTACGTGGTCGTGCCGTCGATCGGCGCGTTGAAGATCACGGCGGCGCGAATGGCCGGGCCGTGGGCCGGTTGCAGATAAACGATGTCGCCGATGTGGATCGGCATGTTGTCCAGCTTGGTATGGGCCGGGCGTCGGATCAGGTCCGAGGTCGTGAAACGAGTATTCATGGTGTTTGTTCTCTTTCAAGTTCTTGTTATGGGAATTGCCGCGCAGTGCATGCCGCGAGGACCGGGTGAGGGCGCTGTCGCGCCGCGTCCTGTCCGCGTGCCGAGTCATGCATGACACTAACGCATATCCGTTACCGGCATTTTGCGCATTCTCATGGTTTGCTTGCGCGCCACGCCGGTGGCGGAGGTACTGACCGCGGGCATGCGCCTGCGGCTTGCTGCCGGACCGCGCCGGTCAATGACGAACGGCGGTCCTGGCGGGCGGTGGCGTTGGGTCGCCGCCGCGAATGGGTTACTGCGGGGTTACCGCGGTCTGGAATTACCGCGGCCGTCGGGCTGCGGGTAGAGGTTTTCCGATCAGGCCGGACTGGGCGGAACGATCAGAAAACGGCAATGTGTGTCGTAAGACGAAACCTGGGCGGGATGATCTTGCCATCCATCATGATGGCATCAACCGGGTCTGCGTTGTTAGGGTTGTCTGTCGCAGAATCGGGTGAAACCGGCCCCAGGAAGGGCGTTTTGCAAGCGCCTGGCAGGTGGGCCAGATGGGGTGCCAGACGGGGCAAAAACATGAGCCAAGTATGAGAAATCTTTCGGCTCAACTGCTAATCATATAGCTAGTGCCGTGATTTTGCAAGGGTTTTTTTGCGCCGGGGGAAGGGGCGTGTCGCACCGGGGCGATGCCGGGGGCACGCGCGCGCCCCCGGGATGCCCGTCAGTGGCTGGTGGGGCCGGCCGCCTGGCGCTGGGCCTCGATGATCAGGCCTTCCAGGCGTGGCGACATCCGCAACGCGACCTGGGCGGCGGTCGAGCCGTCGGGGCGAGTGTCGGTCTCCAGGGCGAGTTCGACGCGTTCGTCATCGAAGGCTTGGGGAGCGGCTTCGATGTCGACATAGCGCTCCAGCAGCGCGTCCACGGCCTTCTGGGCGTCGGCCAGCGCTTCCTGGCTCAGGTGGCCGGGGCGCAGGTACTGGTTGGCCACGCGCGCCAGGTCGCTCATGAAATACAGCAGCGCGGCGGCGCCGCGGCAGTCGGGCTGGGCAAAGCCCCAGGTGTCGGGGGAAACGTCTTGAGTCATTCCGCGGGATGGCTAGGAGGATGGGCGGCCCAGGCGGGCCGGCAAACCGACATTCTAGGGGGTAACGGCAGGGATGGCCCCGGCCGCTGGCCGATACGCCCGCAGCCAGGGGCCCCGCTGGCGTTCGCGCGGGGCGCGCCTGGTGCATACTTGGCGCCCCATGATCCGACACGCCCATCCGGCCGACCTGGCCTTCCTGCCCGACATCGAACGCTCGGCCGCCGAGCGCTTTCTTGGCACGCCCATGGCCTGGGCCGCCACCGGCGAGACCCAGCCGCCGGCAGCGCTGGCGAGCGCGGCGGCAGCCGGATTGCTGTGGGTCGCGGCCGACGACGACGACCGGCCCGTGGGGTTCGCGCTGGCGCAACCGCTGGGCGGCGACCTGTTCCTGGCGGAGATGTCGGTCGCCAGTCCGTGGCAGGGCCAAGGCCTTGGCGGCGGCCTGCTGCGCGCGGTGGTGACGCAGGCACGGGCGGCGGGGGAGTACGACGCGGTCGTGCTGACGACCGATCGCGAGCTGCCCTGGAATGGCCCGTTCTACCGGCGGCACGGCTTTGTCGAGGTACCCGCGGCGCAACTGACGCCGGCACTGCGCGCGCGGCTGCGGGAAGAGGCGGCCGCGGGATTCGATCCTGCCCGGCGCTGCGCGATGCGTTTCGCGTGGCCGGACTGAGCGCGGCGCGCCCTGTGTCAACTCGCTTCGATGGCAACAAAATCCGCCCGCCGGCGGCATGCGGCGGACGCTTCGGGATAATCTGGCCGGGGGCGTCGGCCTCGGCCGCATGGCGGGCCGATCGCCGCGCCGCAACGCAATACGCAAGGAGGAAGGGCATGGCACTGCTGCGGATCTGCCTGGCCACCCTGGCGGCGGCCACGGTGCTGGCGCTCGCAGCTTGCGGCAATCGCGAGCCAGAGGAGCGGGCCGCCTTCATCGGCCTGCTGCAGCAACGGATCGCGGCGGGCACGCTGGCGCCGATCGGCGCGCTGAGCGAGGCCGAGTCGGACGCCATCGGCCGTTATCGCGACGCCTATGCGGTCATCACCGATTTCCAGGACGCCCTGGCCAAGGCCTCGGCGTCGCTGCGGCCTGTGCTGGCGGCCGAGCGCATCCAGTCGGTCGACGACATCGTGCGGCGACGCCAGGCCCTGGCCGACGCACGCGCGACGCTGGCCGACAGTGCCCGCCGGTTGCAGGTCGCCCAGGCCCGCGCCGACAAGGCGCGCGGCGGCATGGAACTGGCGCCGGACCTCGCGCCGGTCTATGACGGCGTGTACGACGAGGCGGTCACGGCCCCCGCGGCCGAGTTGCGGGACGCCGCGGGCAGGATGGACACCGTGGCGCGCGACGCGCTGGGCGTGGCCGACTTCGTCGCCGCCCATGCCGGCGACATCACGCTCGAGGACGGGCAGGCCAAGGTCGCCACGCCATCGCTGCAGCTGGAACTGAACCAGCGGTTGCAAGGGTTGAATGCGCAATCCGGGGCGCTGGAACAGGCCCGCGCCGTGGTGGCGCGGCAGGCTCCCTAGCACGGCCCCCCTTGGTGTCGGCCTCTCGGCAGGCCCTTAGTACAATGCGGGTCTCGCGGCGCATGCCGCGCCTTGGACGGAACATGAGCCAATCCTCAAGCTTGCATTACCGGACTTTCCTGCTCCTCCTGGTGATCGTCTCCATCGCCTTCGGCTGGCTGTTGTGGCCGTTCTACGGCGCGGTGTTCTGGGGCGCCATCCTGGCCATCCTGTTCGCGCCGCTGCAACGGCGCCTGGTGCCGCGCATCGGCGGACGGCGCAACCTGGCGGCCCTGATCACGCTGGCGCTGGTGCTGCTGCTGGTGATCCTGCCGCTGGTGGTCATCAGCGGTTCGCTGGTGAGCGAGGGCGCGAACCTCTACCAGAGCATCAAGTCCGGGCAGATCAACTTCGGCGCCTACTTCCAGCAGGCCATGGAGGCGCTGCCGCCTTCGGTGCACGACCTGCTGGCGCGGTTCGACCTGGCCGACATCCCCAGCCTGCAGGAAAAGCTCAGCGCGGGCGCGATGCAGGTCAGCCAGTTCCTCGCGACCCAGGCGCTGAGCATCGGCCAGGACACGTTCCAGTTCGTGATCAGCTTCGGCATCATGCTGTACCTGCTGTTCTTCCTGCTGCGCGACGGGCCGCAACTGGGCCTGCGCATCAAGCGCGCCATGCCGCTCAGCGACACGCACAAGCATCACCTGTTCCGCAAGTTCACGACCGTGGTGCGCGCCACGGTCAAGGGCAACATCGCGGTGGCGGCGTCGCAGGGCGCGTTGGGCGGCATCATCTTCTCCATCCTGGGCATCCAGGGGGCGCTGCTGTGGGGCGTCATCATGGGCTTCCTGTCGCTGCTGCCGGCGGTGGGCGCCGGGCTGATCTGGGCGCCGGTGGCGATCTATTTCCTGCTGACGGGCGCGACCATCAAGGGCGCGGTGCTGATCGCTTTCGGCGTGCTGGTGATCGGCATGGTCGACAACGTGCTGCGTCCGATCCTGGTGGGCAAGGACACCAAGATGCCCGACTACGTGGTGCTGATCTCGACGCTGGGTGGCATGGCGCTGTTCGGCCTGAACGGCTTCGTCATCGGGCCGCTGATCGCCGCGCTGTTCATGGCCTGCTGGGACCTGTTCTCGCCTCCGGCCGAGGCCGCCGTCGCGCCAGCCGAGCCGCCGCCCCCGCCGTCGCCCGAGAAGGCGGATTGAAGGCATTGCATCCGGTCAAGCCGCCGTCAGCGCGGCCGGTGTAAGGCGGTAATGGCGCCGGTCCTCGCGGGCCGGCGCCACGCATCAACGGCGCGGCCGGCCGCACGCCGGCCGCGCGCCTTTCCTTCTCTTACCAGGAGCACGTCGGATATGGACTGGAAACTGCACAAGTCGGGCTGGATCGAAGAACGCAACTTCGACATCGAGCTGGCCGAAACCCCCGAGGGCTACCACGCCCGCGTCCGCGTCTTCGGCTTTCCCGTGCTGGAAGACACCAAGAACGTGTTCCCCAACGAAGCGTTGGCGGAAAAGGGCGCGCTGACCCTGCTCAAGAGCCAGTTCACCGGCACGCCGGACCTGGAAGAAAAGCCGTAACCGGCATGCCCGGGGTAGCCCGCGCGACGCGCACGGACTGCCTCGGGAGCGCCCGCGCCGTTCAGCGCAGCGGCAGGCGCCGCCCGCCGACGATCAGGTCGCGATCCTGGCGCGGTTCGGTATGCACCTGGCCTTGCGCCAGCGCGCTGCCGATGTCCACCTCCGGACCGCTTTCGGACTTGCGGTTGCTCTTGGAGGACACCAGGCGCCAGGTGTCGTTGCCCAGCTTTTGATAGCTCAGGAACGCTTCGTAGCCCCCCGCGCTGGCGTCGGGACGCGGCGGCACGTACAGGACCAGGTCGTCATTGCCGAGGCCGGTGATGTCCGCGTGGATCAGCCAGCAGCGCGAGCCGTTCAAGGCCGGATTGTCGGCCGCGGCCTGTTCCGCGCGCACGCATCTGTCTGCCTCGTAGGGATTTTCCGCCGCGGCGTAGCGCCACCAGGCATCCGGCACCGGGCTGCCCGACGGATACGCCTGCAGGGTGGCCGGCTTGGCCGGGGCGCGTTCCTGGGAGGTGACCCGCGGACCCCAGTCATGGTATTGGCCCTTCAGGGCGTCGGCGGCCGCCGTCGCGATCTTGGGGGATTGCGCCTGGGCGGCGCCATCGGCCAGCCTGCGCATGGCTTGCCGGCCGTATTCGCCACGGTCGCGCGCGGCCGAGAGATAGCTGAATTCTTCTGGCGGGATGCGCCCGTCGATCAGGCGTTGCACCTGGCTGTTGACCTCGATGCGGTCGGGGCTCAGCAGCGGCGTGCTCACCAGCGCCAGCATGATGAGCGCGCAGAACGCCGCGAGGATGTTGGTGCCGCCCAGGATCGTGTGGAAGCGCCGCGCCGCCAACGCCGCCCAGGCATAGCCCAGCGCGTAGAGCGTCAGCAGGATCGAGGCGTAAAGACCCCAGATGCGTGGAACGGTCCAGCCGTACTGCTCGATGCGCACCACCAGGCCGTACAGCGCCACCAGCGCCAGCGGCAGCAGGCCGATCGCCGCCACGCGCAGCACCGCGCGCAGGCGCGGGCCGAAGGGCGGGGCCTGCGGGCTGTCCTGCCAGGCGGAGTTGATGAGCTTGATCCAGAGCGCGCTGAAGGCGATCAGCGCGCCGGCCGACAGGGCCCCCGCCTGCAGGTCCAGCGTCAGCCGGGCCACCAGCGCCAGCACGAAGGCGATGCCGACCAGCGCGACCAGCGGCAGCAGCCACGCGGTGAGCGTGAGCCACGAGCGTTGCAGCGTGTCCGCCAGTTGCGGGCGGCGGTGCACGCCCACCAGGCAGACCGCCAGCACCAGCGGCATGACGCCAAGCAGGAAGCGGGTGGATTTGACAACCTGGCCGACCGCGGTGATGCCGATCATGCCGAACATGGCGCTGGCGGCCCAGAACAGCAGCCAGACCGCCAGGGCCAGGCCGCCCGCCAGCGCCAGCTTGACGGTGTTGCGCCACGCGGCGCGGAACACGGCGGGATAGTCCCAGCCGGGCCGGGAGGGATCGAGCGCCTGGATCAGCGGCAGCAGCATGAAGCCGCTGGCGGCGGTGATCAGCGTCGCCAGCGACCGCGGGCCGCTATCGGTGTAGGCGGCGGGCTGCCAGCCCAGCAGCGTCACCAGCCCGTAGGCATGCAGCGCCGGCAGGACCACGCCGTAGGCCGCCAGCGCCAGCAGCCAGCGCTTGCCCGAGCGCATGCCGGCCAGCATGGCGCCCGCCAGCGGCACCAGCCAGATCCATTGGATCGCGAAGAGGGTGGCGAACAGGTTGTGCCATGGCCACACGCGGTTCAACAGCGTGGCATGCAGCGCCAAGGCCAGCAGCGCGCCGAGCGCGCCATGGATCAGGATGGTTTTCTCGGGCGCCGACAGGCGCGAAGGGGTTGCCATGGGGTCAGAAGTCCTCGCTGCGCCAGACCTTCAGCACGCGGCCGAAGACCTCGAAATCCATGCCTTCGGTGATGTCCCAGGCGTCGTACTTGGTGTTCTCGGATTTGGCCCGGACCACCAGCCCAGTGGCGGTGGGAATGCGTTGCAGCCGCTTGATGAAGCCTTCGCTGCCGACGCGGAAGAAGTAGATGGCGTCGTATTCGACGGCCTGCACGCCGCGGTCGACGATCAGGGGATCGCCGGGGTTGAACATGGGGCGCATGGAGTCGCCGAACCCGGTGACGATGCACAGGTTCTTCGAAGCGGAAAAGCCGCGCACGTTCTTCTGCAGCCATTCCGGGCTGACGTTCCAGCTCTGGATGACGCCGGGCTGGTCACGCAATTCCAGGCCGTTGCCCATGGCGCCTCCGGTGTCGAACTGGGCGATGAGGACATTGCCGTGATCGGGCCTGCCCAGCCGCGCGGGGTGGAAGGACACGAGCCGGCCCGTGGGCTCGTCGGCCACGACGTCGGGCGAGAGCTCGCGCCACAGGTCGGGGTGGGGCAGGTCCATCCAGTGGGCCGGCTGGCCCAGGCCGGCGGCCAGCCTGGCGGCCAGCGCATCGCCGACCCGGCGCGGGTTCTTGTCGCGCCTGCCCTGGAACCCTTGAAGGATCTGGTCGAGGTACTTGCGACTGACGCCGGCGCGTTCGGCCAGGCGGTCGACGCCCCCCGCTTCGTGTACGGCGTACTTGAGGTTGTTCAGTCGTATCGAGCGGATGTCCATGGTAGCGATAGTAGCAACCCGCTACCCGAAAGTACAGTAGCGATTCGCTGTTGATTTTTCGGTAGCGACTCGCTACCATGACTTTCATCCCGGAGACAGTAGGGCCAGCCGCAAGCCTTCGATCAGGCGGCTTGCGGCTTGTACGGATACGGCGGGGCTCGCCGCCGCGTCCGTGGCGATTGGGGTGGGTGACCGGCAAATGTGGCCCACTCATCGCTACCCAGGTAGCGATTATTCAACTGCCGGCCTTTCCGGGAATACGACGAACGGCAAGCTTGCATCAAGGAAAAAAAAGCATGGATAAGCGTCTTGGCGGGGAGGCATCCCGATGAAATATGCAACCGAAGTGCTGGACCTCATGGCGGCGGCGCCGGGGCGTCCGTGGCGCATGGCCGAACTGGTGCGCGGCGCGTCCGGCGCCCGCGAGCTGACGCGGCGCGAACGCAACGCAATGCGACAGGCGATCCTGCGCGTGCTCGAAACCCTGCACGAAGGTGGCCAGGTGGCGCGGATCGAGCATGCGCGCAACTCGCTGACCTACGTCTGGGGCGAAGTGCGACGCGAGGGGAATTGCCTGCACGCCTGATGCCGCGAGAGAATGCATCCATGTCGTCGCGCTACCCGCCGACGATTGGTTCAAGCGCCCAGGCGCGGAAGCCTTGAATGAACGTTGAATAAGCATTGAGAAAAAGGCCCGCACATCGCGGGCCTTATTTATGAGAGGGTACGTTCGTGAGAACACGCCCTGCATGCAGCGGCACGATACGCACGGTGCGACATGCCGGGATTGCTTCGGCGGCAGGGGTTGCGTGACAATTCGTTCATGGCGTCGCGGTTCACATCGCCGGCCTTTCCAGGCAGCAAGAGCCGCACGACAAGCAGGCATCAGCATCCACGCAACAACAAGCACGCAGCAACAAGCACGCAGCAACAAGCAAGTAGCAATAAGCAAGTAGCACCAAACAAACAGCAGCAAGCAAACCAGGCCCGCCAACAGCGGGCCTTATTTATGAGAGGGTACGTGTGCCCGGCCACTCCGCCGGAAGGCGGATGAATCGCCGGATGCGCGTCCCTCATGCTCTTTGCAGTTCCCCCAAGACAGGCTCGCCACAGGCGGGCCTTTTTTTTTGCCGCCGGGCCGCCCCAAGGCAAAAACGCCCCCTCGGGGGGCAGCGACCCGCGTAGCGGCGGAGCGTGGGGCCTTTTTTCGTTTGCACGCCCCGCGTTCTCTTCGAGAGCGCGGGGCGTTTTGCTTGGCGCCGCCCGCAAGGCGGGGCCCAGCGGCCTGCCGCCTCGCCGTTCCTTCCATGACCGGGCCTTTCTCCCGCCCGCGGTGACCTGGAACGGCTCGAGGCGGCAGCCCGGTGGGCGACAGCCGGAATCCGCCGCAACCCGGCCGCACGCATCACGCAACGCGGCATCGCGCCGATGGCGCACCAAAGTCGGCGTTCCGCTTCCAGGCCTCTGGATTCCCCCAAACCCGCCTTCGGGCATCTCAACACGACAAAGGAGCGACGCATGGCGAATAGTTCGGCCACCGGCGGCTACCTGGCGCCGATCGCCATTTCTCCGCCCCTGGAGGATGCCGAGCTCGAGGCGCTGTTGCATGGGTTCATCGCCGGCGTGTCCGGCCTGCCCACAGACATGGTTCGCACACGCTGGCCCGCGGCCGGCGTGGAACCGCCCGCGCAGACCGATACCTGGTGCCTGATGGACATCCGGTCGCAAACCGCGGACGCCGGTCCGGTCGTCACCCACGACCCGGCCGGGGAAGGATCTGATTCATACGTTCGGCACGAAGACATCGAGGTGCTTTGCTCGATGTACGGACCGCGCGCGCTGCGCCACGCGGCGCAGCTGCGCGACGGCGCCGCCGTGCCGCAGAACCGCGAACCCTTGCTGGCGCAAGGCATGGCGGTCGGCGGCGCGGGGCCGATCCTGGCCAAGCACGAACTCGTGAATCAGCAGTGGATACGGCAGTTCGACATGACCCTGCACTTCACGCGCCGGGTCACGCGCAGCTATCCGGTCCTGAATCTCCTGTCGGCGCAAGTCACGACGCATGCCGCGTCGCTGTCCCCGACGGACAACATCAACCACCTTGAAGATTAAGGGATTTACCATGGCTAATGGATTGCCGGTATCACGCCTGATCAACGTCACGATCAACATGTCGCCGCTCGCGGCGCAAGGCGCGCGCCTGAACACCGCGCTGCTGCTGGGCTCGTCCGCCGTCATCGACACCGGCGAGCGCATGCGTTCCTATGGCGGCATCGACGCCGTCGCCGCCGACTTCGGCACCACCGCGGCCGAATACCGCGCGGCCCTGCTGTACTTCCAGCAGACGCCCCAGCCCTCGCAGCTGTACATCGGCCGCTGGGCCAAGGGCGCGACCTCGGCCACGCTGCGCGGCGCCGTGC
The DNA here is from genome assembly GCF_056523125.1 of Achromobacter sp. ISS7. Lineage (NCBI taxonomy): Bacteria > Pseudomonadati > Pseudomonadota > Betaproteobacteria > Burkholderiales > Alcaligenaceae > Achromobacter > Achromobacter sp. ISS7. Next base: position 515,278 of record NZ_JAWRZD010000001.1, read on the forward strand.
TGTCGGCCGCCGAGAAGCAGATGTCGGCCTGGACCGCGGTGACCGCGGGCGCCTTCACCCTGACGGTCGACGGCACCGCCAAGACGGTCAACAGCCTGGACTTCTCCGGCGCCACCAACCTGAACGGCGTCGCCACGATCATCTCGACGGCCCTGGCCTCGGCCTCGGTGGTGTGGAACGGCTCGCAGTTCGTCGTGGCCTCGAACACCTCGGGCACCACCTCGACGCTGGGCTACGCCTCGGCCGCCGGCGCCGGCACCGACATCTCGTCGATGCTGGGCCTGACCGCGGCCAAGGCCTCCGCGCCCGTCGCCGGCGTCGTCGCCGAATCCCCGGTGGATGCCGTGTCGCTGTTCCTGGACCGCTTCGCCAACAAGTTCCTGGGCCTGGCCTTCGCCGACGCCGAGATCACCAACGCCCAGCACCTGGCCGTGGCCGCCCTGATCGAGGCCGACCAGCGCCACCTGTACGGCGTGTCGACCCAGGCGCCGCAGGTGCTGGACCCGACCAATCACGACGACATCGCCAGCCAGCTGAAGGCGCTGAAGTACAAGTACTCGATCGTGCAGTTCTCCAGCGCCCATCCGTACGCGGTGGCCTCGCTGCTGGGCCGCATGCTGACGGTGAACTTCAACGCCAACAACACCACCATCACGCTGATGTACAAGCAGGAGCCCGGCATCGTCGCCGAGACCCTGAGCAGCAGCCAGGCCGACACGCTGGCCGCCAAGAACTGCAACGTGTTCGTCAACTACGACAACGACACGGCCATCATCCAGTACGGCGTGACGCCCAGCGGCATCTTCATCGACTCGGTCTACAACGCGATCTGGTTCCGCAACCGCGTCCAGACCGACGTCTACAACCTGCTGTACACCAGCCCGACCAAGGTGCCGCAGACCGACGCCGGCAACCAGCTGATCGCCTCGGTGATCGAGGCCGCGTGCGAGGCCGCCGTCAACAACGGCTACCTGGCCCCGGGCGTATGGAATTCGGCCGGTTTCGGCGCCCTCAAGCAGGGCGACACGCTGGCCAAGGGCTACTACGTCTACGCGCCGGCGATCGCCACCCAGTCGCAGGCCGACCGCGAAGCGCGCAAGGCCGTTCCGTTCCAGGTCGCCGCCAAGGAAGCCGGCGCCATCCACACCGTCGACGTTCTGGTCACGGTCAACCGCTAAACAGGAGTAGCAGATGTCTACCTATTCGTTCGCTGATATCAGCGCCAGTCTCGTGGGCCCGGGCGGGGCGATTTCGCTGGGTTCCGGTTCGGGCGTGGCCGATGAAGGCATCGCCATCGCCGCCAAGGCCGAGAAAAGCGCCATGACCGTGGGCGCCGACGGCGAGGTCATGCACACGCTGCGTGCCGACAAGAGCGGCACCGTGACGCTGAGCTACCTGAAGACGTCGCCGGTCAACGCGCAGCTGCAGGCCCTGTACGACGCCCAGTCGCTGGACAGCCGCCTGTGGGGCAAGAACCTGATCACCATCACCAACCCGGCCACGGGCGACGTGACGGCGTGCCGTTCGTGCGCCTTCAGCAAGAAGCCCGACCTCACCTACAAGAAGGACGGCGACGTGGTGAAGTGGACGTTCGACGCCGCGAAGATCGACACGATCCTGGGAATCTACTAAGCCATGTCACAGGAACTTGATCTGAACGGCCACCGGTACTCCATCGGGAAACTGAGCGCCAAGCAACAGTTCCACGTGTCGCGCCGCATCGCTCCGATCGTTCCTACGCTGATCCCCGTGTTCGTCCGCCTCGCGGCGGGCGGTCGCGGGATCACCGAGGATCCGGGCGGCATGGCCGATGTCCTGCAACCGCTGGCCGACGGCCTGGCGGCGATGAAGGACGAGGACGCCGACTACGTGCTGGACACCTGCATGCAGGCGGTCCAGCGCAAGCAGGAACATGGCTGGACCGCCATCTGGTCGGCCAGCCAGCGCGTGCCGATGTTCCAGGACATCGACCTGTCGGTGATGTTGCCGCTGACGCTGCGCGTCATCGTCGGAAGCCTCGGGCCTTTTATACAAGGGCTGCTTACCAGCCAGACCGGCAGCCCCGAGGCGACACAGGCTGGCTGAAGAGCCTGCCCGGTGGCGAGGATTGGTTGCTGGCGCCGGTCCTCGAGGGGCTCTGCAAGTACGAGTCCCTCAAGGACGGCACCCTGGACCTGACCGATATCGCGCTCCTGAACGACGCGCTGTCGGTCCGGGCAGACAACAAGGCGGAAGCGTACCGCCGCCACATGGCAGAAAAAAATGGCTAACACAATCCTGTCCATCGACCTTTCCGGGTTGATGGGTCCAATCAAGATCGACAAGGACGACCTCAAGGACCTCAAGCAGGCGATCGGCGACTCGCGCAAGCAGAGCCTGGCCGACGCGCTCGCGGTATTCGCGGGGCGGGCAAAGAGCGTCGTCGACTTTGCCGAGAACAAGATCGCCCAGTTCGAGCAAGGCTATTTCGCCGCCAAACTGGGTGGCACCACGGGCCGGGACATGCGGGCGTTGGAGACGGTGGCGCAGGGCTTCGGCGTATCCGCCGAAGCGATGCGCAACAGTACCCAGGCGCTGCATCGCAATGCGCGCGACGACCCCAAGATCGCCGCCTTGCTGGAACAGCTGCACATCACGCTGAGCGACGGCGCGGGCGGCCAGCGCAACAGCGCCGACCTGATGCTCGAGCTGAGCGATGCGCTCAAGCGCATGGATCCGACGCAGGCCCGGGAGATGGGCCAGAGCCTGGGGCTGGACGCCGGCGTCATGGAGGTCCTGCGCAGTCCCGAATTCGGGCAACGCCTGTCGGTGCAGCGCGATACCCAGGAAAACAGCACCATCGAGGCGGCCGGGGAACGTGCCCACCAGCTGATGGGCACCGTCCGTGAATTGAGCGGCTCCGTCGACGCGATGTTCGCGCAGGCGCTCCTGACGATGGGGCCGAAGCTGCAGGAGACGCTCGACGGCATTTCGGCCTGGTTCAAGGAGAACGGCCAGACGGCCGGCAAGCGGCTGGGCGAGGTCGGCAATTTCGTGTTGTCGATCATGTCGTTGCTGGGGCCGGTGATCAGCCTGATCACCTGGCTCGACGGCGTGACCTGGGGCCTGAGTTCGCAGCTCCTGTTGCTGGTCGGCGGATTCCTGATGCTGGGCGGCGGCGGCGTGGTGGGGGCGCTGATGGGCCTGGTCTCGCGACTGGGCGGCATGCGGTCGATCATTGGCGGACTGGGCACCCAGCTGGCCTCGTTGCCCGGCCGGATCGGCGGTCTCGTGAGCCAGGCCTGGACGGCGACCAGCAATTTCGTGAGCGGCGTGTTCGGCAGGATGACCTCGATGGGTCGGACGGCCGCGACCCAGATGGGCAATATGGCCAGCGCCGTCTGGTCCTGGATGGGCGATATGGCCGCGCGTGGCGGCGCCATGGTGGTCGACGGCGTCAAGGCCGCCGGCCAGACCGCGCTGCAGTGGGGCAAGTCGTTGTGGGAAGCCGCCGGTTCCTGGATCGGCCGCATCGCCGATGGCGCCAAGGCGGTGGTGCGCGGCGTGGCGACCTCGCCGCTGGCCGCGGGCGCCGGGTTGCTGCTGTACCCCAGCCCGATGGGCGACGGGACGCTGAAGTCGTTGCAGGGAGGCCCCGGCATTGATGCCGGACGGCCAGGTCCGGGGTTGTACCTGCCGGGCAGCGGCATCCGGCCCGAGGCCATGGATGGCGCCCGGGTCGAGCCGTGGCGTGACTACCGCTCCGGGTTCTCCACCGGCGAAACCGCCGGCGGCGTGCTGGCGGCGCCCGCCGCGGCGTCGGTCTCGGTCAATGCCACCACCCACATCCACGTCAACGGTTCGGCCGATCCAGGCGCGACCGGCGAAGCCGTGGCCAATCAACAGAGCCGGGTCAATGCCGACCTGACGCGCAACCTGCAGGGGTCTTATGCCTGACTTGAATATCGCGGGCGCCGACATGGTGGGCCTGCTGTCCAAAAAAATCGGCGACATCGTGGTGCAGGCGACGATCAGCGAGTCCTTCGACGATTCGCTCAAGATCACCAGCCATCCGGTGGAGTCGGGGCCTTATGGCCAGTCGGCGATCAGCGACCATGCTTTCAAGCAGCCGCTGACGCTGACCATGAAATGTGCCTGGAGCAACGCCTCGTACAAGGCATTGCGTGGCGCGCAGGCCAAGGACGTGGCCAACGGCAAGGCGGCGGCCGACGATTTCGCGACCGCCATCTATTCGCAGTTGCTCAGCCTGCAGGAGTCGCGCGAGCCGGTGGAAGTGGTCACCAGCCGGCGGCGCTACAGCAGCATGCTGATCGAGAAAATCTCGGTCGAGAACAACAAGGACACGTCCGGCGCCGTATTCGCCACCGTGGCGCTGCGCGAAGTGATCGTGGCGCGGACCCGCAGCACGTCCCTGCCGCCGTACGCGCACCAGCAGGAAAAGGACAAGACCGCGGAAAAGCAGAGCCTGGGCACGAAGTCGTCCCGGCCCGCGGCGCCGCCCAAGGGCGGATCGCTGCATTGGAACTAGGAGAGGCACATGAATTACTTCGAGATACCCGTGTCGCCGATTCCGCAGGTGTTCGCCATTTCGCTGGGCGGCGACGACTACCGGCTGACGCTGCAATACCGCGACGGCTGGATCCTGGACGTGGCCGATGACCTTGGCCAGCCGCTGGTTTCGGGCATCCCGCTGGTCACCGGCCTGAACCTGCTGGGCCAGTACCGGCACCTGGGGTTCGCTGGCGGGCTGCGGGTGACGGGCGCGGATGCGCCGGACGATGTGCCCACGTTCACCGATCTGGGACGTGGCGCCAAACTCTATTGGGTGGCGGACTGACATGGCCGAGAATTCGACGATGGAACCGATCACCGTCTATGGCGATCCGGTGGACGATGAGGGCGTGCGCCAGTGGGGCAGGAAAGTGTCGCTGATCGTTGGCGACGAGGAAGCCCTGGACCTGTCGGCGCTTAGCTTCAGTTTCGCCATCAAGCGCAATGACGCCAAGTCGCCCAACAGCGCCACCATCAAGGTGATGAACGCCAGCCGCGAAACGGCCAGCCTGGTGCAGCGGGAGTTCACCCGCGTCGTGCTACAGGCGGGCTACGAGGGCAACTACGGCGTGATCTTCCACGGCAACGTGGTGCGCGCCAAATGGGGGCGTTCGCGCGATACCGACATGGTGTTGGAAATCACCGCGGCCGACGGCGACAAGGCCTACAACTTCGCGGTGATCAACGCCACCTTGTCCAAGGGCAGCACCCGCGGCGGCAAGGTGCAGCTGCTGTGCTCGGCCATGAATCCCTATGGCGTCAAGCAAGGCTATGTGCCGGACCTGGGCGGCAAGGGCTCGATCCGCGGCTCGGTCATGTCGGGCATGGTCCGCGACTACCTGCAGGACGTGTGCAGCAGCGCCAACACGCTGTGGAGCATCCAGGATGGCAAGGTGGTGGTGGTGCCCGAGACCGCCTACGTGCCGGGCTCCGTGCCGGTGGTGTCGCACGACACCGGCCTGGTCGGCATGCCCGAGCAGACGGAAAAGGGCATCAAGCTGCGCATGCTGCTCAATCCCAGCATCCGCGTGGGCGGGCTGATCCATCTGGACAACAGCCGCATCCGCGAGTACGGCTATGAAGCCAAGGGCGGCGGCGAGGACGGCGCGAAAGCAATCGACTACAGCGAACAACGCCGCATCAGCGGCGATGGTTATTACTACGTGATGGAAACCGAGCATCTCGGCAATACCCGCGACAACGACTGGTACACGGACGTGCTGTGCCTGGCGACCGACGCCACGCTGTATCCCGGCGATCTGGGCCGGGCAGGCATGGACGGCGATGCCGCCAAGTCCGCCAACGTCGTCAAGTAGCGGGCGCCATGTCCGTGGCGCGTCGGCGCCATTTCAGCAGGATGATTCATGAAGCGACTTGAGAATTTGAACGATCCGGAAGCCGCGATCGGCGCCGCCTTGCGCGGCGCGCTGGCGCAGACCTGGACGGCGATGCCGGCGATCATCGGCGACTTCGATCCGGTGGCCATGACGTGCACCGCGCAGCCCGCCATCCGCGCGCGCATCACGACGCCGGAAGGGCGGGAGCAGAACGCCACGCTGCCGCTGTTGGTGGACTGCCCGGTGTATTTCCCGTCCGGCGGCAATTGCACGCTGACCTTCCCGGTCAAGCCGGGCGACGAATGCCTGGTGGTGTTCGCGTCGCGCTGTATCGACGCCTGGTGGCAGTCGGGCAAGGTGCAGAACCAGGCGGAAGTGCGGATGCATGACCTGTCCGACGGTTTTGTCTACGTGGGCGTGCGATCGCAGCCGCGGGTGCTGCCCGCCGTCAGCACCCGCGCCACCCAGCTGCGCAGCGATGACGGCTCGACCTTCCTGGAACTGGATCCCGACTCCCGCAAGGTCAGGATCGTGGCGCCGGGCGGCTTCGACGTGGTCGCGCCGGTTTCCGAGTTTTCCGGGCAGGTGCTGGTGAACGGCCTGCTCAGCTACCTGGCCGGCCTGGTGGGAAGCGGCGGCCAGGGCAACACCGCCCAGATCACCGGGGTGTTGAACGTGATCGGCCAGATCCTGGCCAACGGCAAGCGGGTGGACGACAGCCACACCCATACGGCGCAAGGCGCCAACGCGGTGACTTCGCCGCCCAACTGAGGACTTCTATGCGTTACCGAAAACTGGACGCCGGCGGCGACTACTCGTTCGGCACGTCGCAGGCCGATTTCCTTCGCGATTCGCCCGAGGCCGTGGCCCAGGCCGTGAAAACACGCCTGATGCTGGCGCGCGGCGAGTGGTTCCTGGACGAGACCGAAGGCATGCCCTGGCGCGGCGAGGTCCTGGGCAAGCAGCCCAGGGCCAGCTATGACTGGGCGATACGCCAATGCATCCTGGGCACGACCGGCGTGACCGGACTGACCGACTACTCGAGCCAGCTCGACCCGGACACCCGGGGCCTGAGCGTGACGGCATCCATCTCAACCCTTTATGGCACGGCCATCGTGCAGGCGGCATTATGACGATTCTTTCCACGGCCCCGGTCATCGACGCCACGGGCATCCGCGCGCCCGGCTACGGTGAGGTGCTGCAGTATTTCAAGGACCAGTACCGGGCCATCTACGGCGCCGACACCTATCTGGAAGCGGACAGCCAGGACGGCCAGTTGCTGGCGGTGTTCGCGCTGGCGATACACGAGGCCAATACGGCGGCTATCAATGTGTACAACGCGTTCTCGCCGGCCACCGCCGCCAACGCGGCATTGTCGAGCAACGTCAAGATCAACGGCCTGGCGCGCGGCGCCGCGACGCGTTCGTCGGTGGACCTGCGCCTGGTGGGGCAGGGCGGCGTCACCATCGTCAACGGCGTGGCGACCGATGCCAACCGTACCCGCTGGCAACTGCCGGCCAGCGTGACCATTCCGCCTGGCGGCGAGATCACGGTCACTGCCCACAGCCAGGCGTTGGGGGCGATCACCGCGGCCGCGGGCACGATCAACCAGATCGGCACGCCCACGCTGGGCTGGCAGTCCGTGGCCAACCCGGCGGCAGCCACGCCCGGCGCGCCGGTCGAGAGCGACGCCGCATTGCGCGTGCGGCAGGCCGTCTCGGTGGCCCTGCCTTCGCGCAGCGTGCTTGAGGGCACGATTGGCGCCGTTGCGTCGGTGCCTGGTGTGTTGCGCCACGCCGCCTTCGAGAACGATGGCGCGGTGGCCGACGCCCATGGCCTGCCGCCGCACAGTATCGCGCTGGTGGTCGATGGCGGCGACGCGGCGCTGATCGCGCAGGCCATTGCCGCCAAGAAGACGCCGGGGACCGGCACGCACGGCACCACCACGGTGGTCGTGACGGATATCTACGGCATCGCGCATCGCATCCGGTTCTTCCGGCCCACGATCGTGCCGCTGGCCGTCGACGTGCAGCTGCGGGCCTTGCCGGGCTACACCACGGCCGTCGGCGTGGCGGTACAGCGGGCGGTCGCGGACTACATCAACGGTGTCGCGATCGGCGGCGGCGCCAGCGCGTCGGTGGAGTGGGCCGACGCCATTTCGGCAGCCAACGGCGTGGCCGGCAATGGCACGTTCAAGATTTCCGGGCTGACACTGCGAGGCCCGGCCGGCAACGGCGCGCCCGACGTGTCCCTGGCGTTCAACGAAGCCGCCGCGGCGACGCCGGACGACATCAAACTCACGGTGACCTGACATGGCCAAACCCGACGATTATCTCAGGCGGCTGTCGGCCTATTACCGCTCCAAGCCCAAGTTCAATGCCACCGTCGCCGCGCTGTGCGGCGCGCCTGCCGGACTGCAGGAGCTGTACGGCGCCATGCCGGCGGCCTTCGATCTGGATCTGGCCGTCGGCGTCCAGCTGGACGCCGTGGGGCGCTGGGTGGGGCTGGACCGGAAGGTCCGGACGCCCATTTTGAATGTGTATTTCTCGCACGACATCGACGGCCTGGGCTTCGACCAGGGTGTCTGGCAGGGCCCGTTCGATCCGGACAGCGGCCTGACCGAGCTGGACGACGATACCTATCGGCTGTTGCTGCGCGCCAAGATCGGGGCCAACCACTGGGATGGCACGCTGGAGACATCGGCCGCGATCCTGGACCGGATTTTCGGCGGCGGCACGCATGTGTTCATCCAGGACAACGGCGACATGTCGGTGGACATCGGCGTGGCCGGTACGCCGCCGTCCGCGCTGTTCCTGGCGCTGCTTACCGGCGGGTACATCCCGCTCAAGCCGGAAGGCGTGCGCATCAGTTACTACGTCATCCCCTCGGCTGAGGGGCCTTTGTTCGGTTTTGACGTTCAAAACCAATACATCTCCGGGTTCGACGGCGGACTCTGGGGCTCGCTTTTTGCCGGTTGAATAAGGACATTCCGTGGCTATCAATCAAATTCTCCCCTTCGGCACCGTTTCCGGCGCCAACGTGCTCGCTCCCGCCGACTACCAGGCGCTGGCCGCCCGACTGGCCGGCTTCTCGGCCGGCACGGCCAAATCGAAGGAACTGAACACCGTCTGGCGCCAGGCCTCGTTCGTGGCGGCCATGATCGGCCAGTACATCGCCGACAAGGCCGGCCAGGACGTGCTGGACAACGGCGACCTGGCCGCGCTGCAGGCCAAGTTCGTGGCCGCGCTGGCGGCGTCGCCGGCGTTGACCGGGACGCCGACCGCGCCGACGCCCGCCGCCAGCGACAAAAGCCCCCGGCTGGCCACTACTGCGTTCGTCGCGGACAATTTCCCGAGGATATATTCGATCGCTGCTTTGCCGGCTCAGGATGTCGGCCCCATTATCGTTGCGGAACGCTCCGAGATTTGGACTTGGTCCGCGGGCCAGTATTTCACTGGCTATCGATCGCCGATGTGCGGTATGAGCGCATCCTGGTTGACCGTCTCACCGCCTACGGGATGGTTGGCAGAGGATGGCGCTGCGATATCCGTTACTGCCTACGGTGCGCTGGCTGCGGCCATCTATTGCGGGGATGCCAATAATCCGACTGCGGAGTGGGGCTACCGTTGTACCAATCCAGGGAGTCCAGCAACTTCGCGCAATACAACGGGTGGATACATCGTCTTGCGGGATCGACGAGGGTTGTTCGAACGTGGCTTGGACAGCGGTCGTGGCATCGATGCCGGCCGTTCGCTTTGGACCAGACAAGAGGGGACTGAAATCCCGAATGCTGTCCTGGGCGCATCGGGGGGGTCGCTGTCGATCCCGGTTTCGTGGGGAGATTCTCCCGTCGTCGTGACAGCTCTTCAACAAAACTGGTCTGCTGGTGTCAACGCCACGTTGACGAAATACCGAGTTCGCCCCGGCAACGTGGCTGCATTGGCCTGCATCAAGTTCTAAGGAAATATCAACATGGAAAAGATCGTCTCGCAGTTGGACGCGGAGGGCTTCTTTCTCGGCCCCGCGATTGCTTATCCTTCGCCACTGGAGCCTGGGGTATTCCATATTCCCGGCGGTTCGGTGGATGTGTTGCCCCCCGCTTCCATTGAACCGGGAAAGCGATTCTCATTTGAGAACGGGCAATGGGTTCCTCATGTATTGCCGGTGGCTTCGCAAGTCGAGCCACCGAGCCGTGAGGAGCGCGTAGCGGCAGCAATCGCAAGTCGCGATGCGCTACTCGCACAGGCTGCGCTTCGGATAGATCCTCTGAATGATGCCGTGCAACTGGGTATTGCCACGGAGAAAGAGCATACGGCGCTTGCTGCCTGGCGGCTGTATCGCGTGAACGTCGCACGAATTGACGTCGAAGCCGATCTGCAGACCTGGCCGTCCAAGCCTGACTATCAATAGTCGACGGGGAGCGGCAACCCAAGAAACGACATATCTGTTTGGTGAGGCCCGTTGCGACGGGCCTTTTTTTGCCCGATGACATCCTGGTGGTCCCGCTTGATGGCTGCTCTGGTGGGTTGGGTATGACCAACAAAGGAACCGCGATTTCCGATACAGGCAGTGCCTGGAGCAAACGGACGACAGTGTCGCCCACATTTCAATTTGTCCATCCGGCGCGCCCCTGCGGCGCCCGTGATGTTCACGGGAGGCAGCAATGCGCACCGTCGACAGGAGCGGTGTAACCATGGAACCGGCATCTACGGGATTGGGCGGTTGGGCCGCCCTGAAAATTGCGCTGGCTTTTGGCATGCCGGCCGCGATGGCGGCGTTGATCGGCATGTTGCTGATGCCGCCGCGCACGCCGCGCGAATTCGTCGCGCGCACCGCCTGCACGGTGGTCAGTTCATTTCTGTTCGGGCCGTTGCTGGCGATCGGCATGATCGCCTGGATGCCCGACCTGATGTCCTCGGCCTACTGGATGGCGCAGCGCACCGGCCTGGGCGAGGACGGGCTGCTGGCCATGTTCTACGTGCTCGGCCCCTGCATGCTGCTGGCCGGGTTGCCGGCCTGGTGGGTGCTGGGCGCCTATCTGCGCCTGACCGCCAAGCTGCAGAACCAGGACCTGGTGGACTGGGCGGTCGAGATACGACGCAAGACGCTGGGCATGGAAGCCCAGGCAGACAAGGAGGGCAGGCATGACGCTTGACCAGATCATGGAAGACGCGCTGCGGCCGGCGATGGCGCTGTTGCCCGCGCGCATGAATACGCCCGAGGCGGACTGCATGCTGCTGGCCATCGGCCTGCAGGAAAGCCGCTTCGTGCACCGGCGCCAGATCGGCGGGCCCGCCCGCGGTTTCTGGCAGTTCGAGAAGGGCACCCGCGCCAGTCGCGGCGGCGTGTGGGGCGTATTCCTGCACGCGGCCAGCAGGGATCACCTGGCCACATTGTGCAAGGCGCGCAGCGTGGCGGGCGATCCGGATGCGATCTATGCGGCGCTGGAGTACGACGACGTGCTGGCCGCCGGCGTCGCGCGGCTGCTGCTCTGGACCGATCCGAAGGCGTTGCCGCCGGTCGGCGACGTGGACGCGGCCTGGGCGCTGTATCTGCGCACCTGGCGGCCGGGCAAGCCCAAGCCGGACAGCTGGGCCGGCCTTTACCAGCGGGCCATGGCGGCCGTCCAGGCCCGCATCGACAGGAGCGCGGCGCATGTTGCAACAGTGGATTAAGCGGGGCCTCGGCGTGATGGCGGCAGTGCTGGCGGGTCTGGCCGCCGTCGCCGGGGTGTATTGGCGGGGGCGGGCCATGGGCCGGGCGCAGGAACGCTCGGACAGTGAGGCCCGCCTCCAGGCGCGGGCGGGCCAGGCCCGCAAGGAGGCCAGGGATGTGCAGGAAAAAGTGGCTCGCAGCGATGACGATGCCGTGGCTGATCGGCTCAAGTCTGACTGGGTGCGGATCGCTCCCCCCGCGGACCGGGATTGAATATTGCGACCATGCCCGGCCGGTTTATTTCAATTCCGCCGCCGAGGTCGACGCGACGCCGGCGGCAATACGCCGGCAGGTGCTCGAGCATAATGAAATGGTTTCGCGGCTTTGTTTTTGAGGTAAATTGGGGACGCGATTTTTTCCAACGCCGGTACGCTTTTTTTTGCTGGCACGGTTGGATCGAAGGAGGGTTTGCCGCGGTCTGGTTCTGCAATAATTTCTGGTTTTCCGTCCCTTCGGGCCGCCGGCCCGAATGACTGTTCCAGGAGAGGCGCGATGGGTCAGCGGGTGCAGTGTCGGCAAGCGTTTTGCCCCGTGCAAATGCGCGGCAGGGAAAAATAATATGGCTGACGGCGAAAGCCTTGTCGCCGCGCGGGTCCGCCCGAAGCTCCGGTATTCGATGCGAACCGGATTGCTGGTGCTGGTGTTCGCCTGTATTACGCCGGCGCTGGTGGTGTCTTCGATCGCCGTTTACGAAAGCTACCTCATCCAGAAAGAGCGGATTTTCCGCGACACGATTTTCCTGGCTCGTAACCTGACGTCCATTCTCGACCGGGAAATGACCGGCGTCGAAGCCGGCCTGCAGATGCTGGCGTCCTCCCCCGACCTGGTCGGCGGCGACCTGGCGGGGTTCCACCAGCGCGCCCGCGAGGCCATCAAGTTCCAGATCGTCGACAGCTATGTGCTGACGGACAAGGACGGCCGCCAGGTGGTCAATACCATGGTGCCCTATGGCACGCCCCTGCCGCCTTCGGGCGTGACGCAGGAACTGGCCCGGGTCTTCCGTGCGCGCGAACCGGTCCTGAGCGGCCTGTTCACCGGCGCGCTGAGCGGCGTGCCGACCATCGCGCTGGGGGTGCCGGTGGTGCGCGGCGACGAGGTCATCTACAGCCTGAACGTCGGCCTGTCGCCCGACCGCATCGGCAATGTGCTGGGCCGGCGCGGGCTGCCGGAAGGCTGGGTCGCGGCGGTGCTGGACAAGAACGGCACCATCATCGCGCGCACGCGCGACCCCGAGAAATTCGTCGGCCAGAAGGCCGTGCCCACGCTGGCGCGGGCGGTGCAGCTGGAGAACGAGGGTTCGCTGGAATCCACCACCAAGGAAGGCACGCCGGTCTACACCGCGTTCAGCCGCTCCGGCCTGACGGGCTGGACGGTCGCGGCGGGCGCGCCGATGACGCTGGTGACGACCGACCTGTACCGCTCCATCGCCTGGCTGGCGCTGGGCACGCTGGCGGCGTTCGGGCTGGGGCTGTGGCTGGCCTTGCGGCTGGCCAACCGCCTGACGTCGGCGGTGCAGGGGCTGGTCGGCCCGGCCCTGGCGCTGGGCGAAGGCCGCACCGTCGAGCTGCCCGGCACGCGCGTCAAGGAGGCCGAGGAGGTCGGCACGGCGCTATTGCAGGCCTCGCGCATGCTGGCGCACGCGCAGCACCTGGCGCACTACGATCCGCTGACGGGGCTGTGCAACCGGGTGCTGTTCGGCGAACTGGTGCTGCGCGAACTGGCGGTGGCGCAGCGCAGCGGCGAGACGTTCGCCATCCTGGCGATCGACCTGGACGGCTTCAAGGCGGTCAACGACCTGCATGGGCATGCCGCCGGCGATACCGTGCTGAAGGAAGCCGCCGACCGCATGGCCCACGCGATCCGCGTCTCGGACGTGGCGGCGCGGCTGGGCGGCGACGAGTTCGCCGTGCTGCTGCTCGGCGCCAATCAGGAAAACGCGCAGGCGGTGGCCGAGTCCCTGGTCGAGAGCCTGTCCTTGCCCTACCCCAAGATCCGCGTGGCGGTGTCGGCCAGCGTCGGCATTGCCGTCTATCCGCAGTCGGGCGTGACCATGCTGCAGTTGCTGGAGCGGGCCGACGTCGCTTTGTACCGGGCCAAGGGCCTGGGCAAGCGGCGGGTGGCGTCCGACGAGCGTTGAGGCGGCCGCGGCCGCCGTGTCAGGCGTCGTGGCGCGGCGTGGCGGCGGGCGGAAGGGCGGTCAGCACCTCGCCTGATTTCAGGCGATAGCGTCGCTCGCCCAGCGCGATCACGCGTTCTCCTTCCGTGGTCCTGAGGATGTAGCGGATCGTGATGGGCGGCCCCGCGCGCCGATCGGCATGAGAGAACACTTCGATCCGGTAGAGCCGGCCGGATGCCGTGGTGGCGAGCACGTCGCTCAGCCTGCGTACAGAGATGGTCATGCGGCGAAATCTCCTTCTCGTTGATCGTCGGTCGGTCGGTCGGTCGGTCGGTCGCGCCGCGCCGGCATTCGATCCCCGTGCCGGCCCTGCCGCGGCGGTTTTCCTCTTTTCGCTACACTGCGTCGTTCTGGCGCGCGCGCCCCGGCGCGGCGCCCTGGATGGACATCGGGAAATCGGAAAAAAGTAATGCAATCTGCTCCCAGCCGGAACACGGCGACTTTCATGGGATTGATGGCCGTGGTGCTTTGGGGCACCGTCGTCGGCCTGATCCGCAGCGTCAGCGAGAGCTTCGGGCCGATCGGCGGCGCGGCCCTGATCTATACGGTCGGTTCGGCTTTCCTCGTCCTGTTGCTGGGGTTGCCCCGCGTGCGTTCATTCCCGCGCGCCTACCTGCTTTCCGGCAGCCTGCTGTTCGTGGCCTATGAAATCTGCCTGTCGCTGTCGCTGGGATTCGCCGCCAACCGTGGCCAGGCGATCGAACTGGGTATCGTCAATTACCTGTGGCCTTGCTTCACCGTCATCCTGGCGATCCTGATCAACGGCCAGCGCGCCAGCGCCTGGGTCGTGCCCGGCATCGCGCTGTCGCTCTGCGGCATCGTCTGGGTGGTCGGCGGCGACGGCGGCGTTTCCTGGGAACGCCTGGTCGCCAATGTTTCCAGCAATCCGCTCAGCTACGGCCTGGCTTTCAGCGGCGCCATCATATGGGCCGTTTATTGCAACGTCACAAAACGCTATGCCGATGGCAAGAACGGCGTGGCCCTGTTCTTCATGCTGACCGCGGCGGTGCTGTGGATCAAATACGGATTCAGCGCCGAGCCGGCGCTGACGTTCGCCTGGCCCGCCGTGCTCGAGCTGTGCGTGACCGGCGGCGCGATGGCCGCGGGTTACGCGCTCTGGAACGTGGGCATCCTCAACGGCAATCTGACTTTGCTGGCCACGGCGTCCTACTTCACGCCAGTGTTGTCGACTTTTTTTGCGGCCATATGGCTGTCCACGCGCTTGACCATGACATTCTGGCAAGGCGTGGCGATGGTCACCGCCGGTTCGCTGATCTGCTGGGCGGCGACAAGGGGCAGGCCTGCCCGGGGCGGGTAGCCCCGGGGCAGCCTTCTGGCTCATCGGGTGACGGCCAGCGGGGAAAAGCCGTCAGCTCATTCCAGCACGATGGTCTGCGCCACGGCGTAGCCGAGCGGAATGAGCAACAAGGAGGCGAACAGGGAACTGACGATCGCCGCCGATATCTTCAGCCAGGGCTCGGGCCCCGCGCTTTGTATCGTTTGAACCACCAACGCGACGATACCCACAACCATCAAACAGCTGATTACCACTGCTACGTAAGTCATGATGTCTCCGTCCTCGCCTGATTAAAGGGATGCGGCGCCGCTACTGCGGTCTGTCACTTCGTCGCTACGTTTAGTCTGATTGTGCGCCTGTATGCCAGGGCGTGGCGCTAGGGTTTTCCTGACTCTGGCGGGCGCTGTGGCGTTTTCGCCGCGCACCGTGCAGCATGAATTCAGTGTGCGGCGCAGCATTTTTCGAGGCCCGCCGCGTCCGCGCTTTGCGCTACGATGGCGGCGTCCACCCACTCTCCAGATCGCGAAATGCCGCAACGACTCCGCCCTGGCACGCGCGCCACACTGCAGGTCAGGCAGCTGCTGCCGGGCGAATTCGCCTGGATCATCACCTTGCTGGATCCCGACACCGGCAATGTGCGCAGCACCAATTATTCCGAACGGCGTTATGCCAGCCAGGACGAGGCCTCGGCCGCCGGCAAGGCTGCCGTGGTGGCGTTCCTGGGCAACAGCGACCCGAACGCCGTGGAACCCGCCAAGGACGGCAAGCCGTCCAAGTCCTGATAACGGCGTTCCGGCCATGCCCGCAGGCCCTCGTTTGAGGGCTTTTTTGCGTCGGGCCGTTGGCGGGCGGCATGCCGGGCATGGCAGTTGCTGAGTAGCGGACCGGCGCGATAGGCGCGCCCAGGAGATCCGCCATGTCCCCATCTGATCACCGCCCCCCGGGCGCGCCCGACGACGTGCCGCCCGACGACCCGCCGCTGCCCGGCCATCCGACGCGGCCCGACGACCCGCGACCCAATCCCAACCACGCGCCCGATGATCCGGGCGAGCCCGATATCGTCCCGCCGCCGCCCGATCCGCGCGCGCCAGGCACGATCGACCTGGCCTGAGCGCCACCGAATCCCATTCCACACCCAAGGAGGCTTGCATGCGTTCGATCCTGTTATGGCTGCTGGGGGTACCCATTCCCATCATCATCCTGCTGGCGCTGTTTTGGCATTGAGCCAGTCCGGTCCCGCGCCGTGGCGCGTAATGTGAACGAGGAATCACCATGGAAAATGCACTCTCGGCCAACCGGCCCTACGACGGCGTGCCGCCGGTGCGGGAATCGGCGGTGTCCGCCGTGTCCTGGGCCGCGGTATTCGCCGGCGCCGTCATCGCCGCGGCCTTGTCGCTGGCGCTGTTCGCGGGCGGCTCCGGCCTGGGCTTCCTGTCGATCTCGCCCTGGAGCGGGGAGGGCGTCTCGGCGCCCGCGGCAGGCATCGGCTTGATCGCCTGGATGTTGTTCACCCAGATCGTGGCCTATGGCGTTGGCGGCTATGTCGCCGGCCGGCTGCGCACCAAATGGGCCGACGTGCATGGCGACGAGGTCTATTTCCGCGACACCGCGCACGGCTTCCTGGTGTGGGCGCTGAGCGCGGTCGTGAGCGCTGCCCTGCTGGGCTCGGCGATCGCGACGCTGGCATCGGGGGCGGCCAAGGCCGGCGCCTCCATTGCGGCGGGGGCGGGCGCGGCGGTCACGGCAAGCGCGGCGGCCGGCGCGGGTGCCGCCGCGGGCGGCATGGACGGCGCCGGCGATTACTTCACGGACGTGTTGTTGCGCAACGAACGGCCCGATGCCGCCGGCGATCACGCCGCGGCCCGCGCCGAAGTCGGGCGCATCGTCGCCATGAGCCTGGCGCGCGGAGAAATGACGCCGGCGGATCGCGACTACGTGGCCCGCGTGATCGCGGCGCAGGCGGGCATCGATGCCGCCGCCGCGCAGCAGCGCGTGAACCAGACGCTGCAGCAGGCCCGTCAGGCCGCCGATGACGCCAAGCGCAAGGCGCGCGAGGCGGCCGACGCGGCGCGCAAGGCCGCCGCGGCGTTCGCGCTGTGGGGCTTTGCCTCCATGCTGATCGGCGCGTTCGTGGCCAGCCTGTGCGCGACCTGGGGCGGACGCCGCCGCGACATGGTGGTCAAGCCGTAATCGCCGCAGGCGAGGCCGGCGCGGGGCATCACGCCCCGCGCCGCTTTACGGCTGCTTCTGCTGGAACATCCATTCGCGCCAGGGCCGGGCGGTCAGCAGTTCCGGCGCGATGTGGTGATCCATGCCCTGGTAGGTGATGAAGACCGGCTGGCCGCCCGCGGCCGCCAGGGCCTTGGCCCAGATCTGGCTGCCCTCGTAGGGATTTTCCTGGTCGGCGGTGCCGTGGATGAGCAGCGTGGGAATGCCCGCGAGCGGCTTGGCGAGCGAGCGCTCCGGCGGCACGCCCGACATGGCGACGATGGCCGCGAAGCGTCCGGGTGACGCGACCGCGGCGTCCAGCGCGGCCGATGCGCCCATCGAGAAACCGACGGCATAGATGCGCTTGACGTCGACCGGATGGTGCCTGGCGATGTCCTCGACCAGCCGCATGACGTCGGCCAGGTCGGCGCCGGCCTTCGAGATCCGCACGCCACGGCCGTCCTTTTCATAGTTGGCGGTGCGGCCCGGCGTCTGCGGCACCAGCACATAGGCGGGAAAATCGCGGCGCGATTCGGCCGAGCCGAAGGCGCGGGTGAAGGCGTTCAGCGGCAGCAGGTTGTCGCTGCCGACGCCGCCCGAACTGTGGAAAATCACCACCAGTGGGTATTTTTTGCCGCTTTCCGGCGCAATCGGCGAGACCAGGCGATAGGGCAGCGGGGCCTTGCCGGCGCGGGCGAATTCCGCCGGCGCGAAGGCGTCGATGGAGGCCTGCTTGAGCGTCTCGACGGTCTGCAATTGCGCGGCGGTGGGGGCGTAGGTGACGCTCGATGCCTGCACGCCGCCCTGCGCGGCACAGGCGTGGCCGGCGGTCAGGCCCAGGGCCGTGGCAAGCACGGCGCGCGCGGCGATTGCAGCAATACCGGTTCTGAAGGCGGCCGGGCGGCCATGTGTCGCCGGGTTAACGGCCGGGGTAAGGGCCGGGACAACGGGTCGGCAAGCTGGCGCAAGGCGCGAAACTTGGATGCGGCTGGGGGGCATGTCAGATTCTCCGCGGGGGCGTGGTGGGCGAAGATTCTAAGAGGGCGCACCGTGCCGGTCTGCGGGAAAAATGTGGGGAATATGTGGAAATGTGTGAAGGCCGCGGTGTGAAGGCCGTGGTGTGACGGCCGGGCAAACAACCGGGAGGGGCATGGCCGGCCGGACCGGCGAGCCAATGAAAAAGGCCAAATGAAAAGGCCCAATGAAAAAAAGGCCTTCACGCGAGTGAAGGCCTTTTTGAATTCTCTGGTGGCGCATCCCTGATTCGAACAGGGGACCTGCGGATTATGATTCCGTCGCTCTAACCGGCTGAGCTAATGCGCCATCCTTATCGCCGCCGGTTTCAATGAAAGCCAAGCAACGAAGAACGAAATTCTAGCATGGAAATTTTTAGGATTGCAAGTAGGGGACGGGCTTTTTTGTTCCGGCCCGCTGGCGGCCCTTCACGGCCCCCACGCGCCCCTCTCAGGCATCCCGCGCCAGGCGGATGCCGGAAAACTGCCAGCGGGCTTCCGGCGGGAAGAAATTGCGGTAGCTCGGCCGGATGTGGCCGCGCGGCGTGGCGCAGGAGCCGCCGCGCAGCACGAACTGGTTGCACATGAATTTGCCGTTGTATTCGCCCACCGCGCCGGCATCGGGCTTGAAGCCCGGATAGGCGTCATAGGCGCTGGCGGTCCATTCCCAGGCGTCGCCGAACAGTTGTGCCGGACCGCCGCCCTGCCGGGCGGGCGCGGGGCGCGGATCCAGGTGGCCGTTTTCCAGCAGGTTGGCGCGGTTCGACCAGGCGCCGTCGGGCAGCTGCCGCGCCGCGTGCTCCCACTCGGCCTCGCGCGGCAGGCGTACCCGGGCCCAGCGCGCATAGGCGTCGGCCTCGTAGTAGCTGATGTGCGTGACCGGCGCCTGCAATTCCAGCTCCTGCATGCCGCGTAGCGTGAAGACGCGCCAGTCGTCGCGCTGGCCTTCCCAGTACAGCGGCGCGCGCCAGCCTTCCGCGCAAACCCGCTCCCATCCCAGCGACAGCCACAGTTCGGGCCGCTTGTAGCCGCCGTCGCGGATGAAGGCCAGGTATTCGTGCTGCGTCACCAGGCGGTCGGCCAGGTGGAAGGGCGCCAGCAGCACGTCGTGCGCCGGCCCTTCGTTGTCGAAGGCGAAGTCCTGCCCGTCGTGGCCGATGCGGACCACGCCGCCGTTGTAGCGGGTCCAGCCGGCGGGCGTGCCCGGCGGCAACGCGGGCGAACCGGAGGCCACGTAGGCCGGCTTGAGCGGGTTGGCGAACAGCAGGTGCTTGAGGTCCGTCAGGATCAGCTCCTGGTGCTGCTGCTCGTGGTTCAGCCCCAGTTCCAGCAAGGCGTCGAAGGCCGGGTCGTTGCCGCCCAGCCGCGAGATCAGGTCGTGCATGGCCTGGTCGACGTGCTCGCGATAGCGCATCACGTCGGCCAGCGGCGGCCGCGTCAGCAGGCCGCGCTGCGGGCGCGGATGCTTGGCGCCGATGGCGTTGTAGTAGGAGTTGAACAGCATCCGGTACTGCGGATGGAATGCCGCGTAGGGCGGATGGAAATGCGTCAGCAGGAAGGTCTCGAAGAACCAGGTGGTGTGCGCCAGGTGCCATTTGACCGGGCTGCAGTCCGGCATGGACTGCACCTGGCAGTCCTCCGGGCTGAGCGGGGCGGCCAGCGCCGTGGTGGTGGCGCGTACGGCATCGTACCGGTCATGCTGGCCGGCCTGTCCGGCGGCGTAGGGGCCGTTGGCCGGGTGGGTCAGCAGGCAGGCAGGTTCCATGGCGATCCTCCAGGGGCGGGTTGAGGGGGCGCGACGTCAGGCACGCGCGCTGAATACGGAAAACCAGCCGCGCGTGTCCGACCAGTGCTGGATGTCGTGGTAGCCCGCGCGTTGCAGCAACTCCGTGAAGGCTTCGGGCGTGAACTTGTAGGAGTTCTCGGTGTGAATGCGCTCTTGCGCGGCGAAGCGCCGCTGGCCGCCGGGCCAGGCCACGGCGACGGGCCGCCGCGCTTCCAGGTGCATCTCGATGCGCGACTGTTCGCTGTTGAACAGCGCCACGTGGCGCCAGTCGTCGACGTCGAAGTCGCTGCCCAGCAGATCGTTGACGTGGCGCAGCAGGTTCAGGTTGAAGGCCGCGGTCAGGTGCAGGGCGTCGTCGTAGGCCGGTTCCAGCACCTGCCTGGGCTTGACTCGGTCGACCCCGAGCAGCAGCCCGCCGCCAGCGCACTGTCGCTGGATCCGCCGCAGCATGGCCAGCGCGGCGTCCGGGTCGAGATTGCCGATGCTGGAGCCGGGATAGAAGAACAGGCGCTGCTCGGCGCCGATGTCGGCGGGCAAGGCCAGCGCCTGGGAGAAGTCCAGGCCGATGGGCGTGATCCGCAGGTCGGGGTACGACAGGCGCAGCCGCCGCACCGCGGATTGCAGGTAGTCGGCGGAAATGTCGATGGGCACGTAGTGGCGCGGGCGCAGGCTGGCAAACAGCCGCTCGGCCTTGACACAGTCGCCCGCGCCCAAGTCGATCATGGCCTGCACCGGACCGATATGCCGCGCGATGTCCTGGCCGTGTCGCGCGAAGATCTCGGCCTCGCAGCGGGTCGGGTAGTACTCGGGCAACTGCGTGATGGCGGTGAACAGCGACGAGCCGAGCGCGTCGTAGAGAAACTTGGGGTCGATATGGGCGGGCTGGTCCAGCAGTCCGTCGCGCAATTCATGCTGCTCGGCGCTCAGGGGCTGGGGTTGCGGCGCCAGGAACCGCGGGGCGGCGCTGGCGAGCAGGGCGGAGGGAGAGACCATGCGTTCAGTTCCTTTTTGAGGCTGATGAAGCGCATTGCAAAAAATACATTGTGGCCGCCAGAGGGGTTCCGGTGTCAAGTTAAGCCACTGAAATGCAATGGACTTTTACCAAATTGGCGGGGGCGGTAGCGCCGTCCGCGCAGGGGGACGGTACGTCTGGCCGTCACCGTGCCGACAGCCCTCAGCAAGCGCCGCGCCACTGAAATATCGGTTAACGGCTGGTTGCGAAAGCTCGGGCGCGCGGCGGCGGGAATGGCCACAATGTGTCCACGGCCTAGCGGGGCCAGTCTGCCCCGCGCCTGGCGTGGCCCAGCGCCGCGCCGGGCAGGCGGCAAGCCGGGAGGCCCCCACGAGCAACAAGCGACAAGGAGCGACTATGAATCGAAAGCACCAACGCGCCGAAATGGCCCTGCACCGCGACCGCGTGAGCGACAGCCTCCATGAGTTGCTTGCCGGTACGGAAGACCTGCTGCGTTCGACCGCCTCATACACCGGCTCTGAGATCGAGGCGGCGCGCGCGCGGCTGACGCGCCAGCTGGCCGAGGCGCGCGAATCCGCGGGCGACTGGGAAGGCGTGGCGCGCGAACGGGCTCGCCGCGCCAAGGCCTATGCCGATGAATACGTCCACGAGCACGCCTGGAAATCGGTGGGCGTGGCGACGCTGGTGGGCGTGCTGCTGGGTTGCTGCCTGCTGGCCAACCGGCGCTGAGCCCATTCGCCATGAGGCCGCCTGCGGCCCCGTCGCCGGGCAGGCCCGCGCCGGCGGCGCCGGGGGCGATCGCATGGCGGCGCTGGGCGCGCGCGGTCGCGCTGGCCTGTTGCGCGGCCCTGCTGGCCGCCTGCGCCAGCGTGCCCGATGCGCAGGAGCGCGCCGCCCGCAAGGCGCAGGCCGGCCTGTCCGCCGATAGCGCGCAGGACAGTTACCGCCGTGGCCATGACATCGCGGCGGATCCCCGCAATGCCAAGGATGATTTCCTGGCGCGCCACCTGGCCGTCGAGGAAGCGGTCAGCGGCGCGCCGTTGGTGGCCGGCAATCGCGTGCGCTTGCTGGCCGATGGGCCGGGCACCTACCAGGCCATGCTGCGCTCGATCGCGCAGGCGCGGCGCTACGTGCACATGGAAACCTATATCTTCGACGATGACGAAGAGGGCGCGCGCTTCGCCGAGGCCCTGATCGCCGCGCGCAACCGCGGCGCCGACGTCGCGCTGATGGTGGATGCGATCGGCACGATCAAGACGCCCGACGCGCTGTTCCAGCGCCTGCGCGACGCAGGCGTGCAGGTCGCGGTCTTCAACCCGGTCAGTCCCGTGAGCGGCAGCCGCGCCGGCTGGTCGCCGAACCAGCGCAATCATCGCAAGGTCCTGGTGGTGGATGGCAAGGTGGGCTATCTGGGCGGCATCAATGTCAGCGCGGTATACGCCTCATCGCCCGCCGGCGGCAGCGGCGCGTCGGGCGGCGTGGGCAGCGGTCCCGACGCCAAGCGGACCGACGCCCAGGCCGCGCCCTGGCGCGATACGCACTTGCGCATCGAGGGGCCGGCGGTGGCCCAGCTCGAAGCCGTGATCCAGGACGGCTGGCAATCGCAGGCCAAGGAGCCCCTGCGCGGCGGCGGCACGGCTATCGCGCCGGCCACCGGGCCGACGCGGGTGCGGATCCTGGCCAACCAGCCTGATCGCAGCGACGGCTACACCGTCTACCTGACGCTGATGTCCGCGTTCGAGAGCGCGCAGCGTTCCATCCACATCACCATGGCCTACTTCGTGCCGGACCCGGCCTTCGTCGACGTGCTGGCCGCGGCCGCGCAGCGCGGCGTGGACGTGGTGCTGGTGCTGCCGGGCTTCAGTGATTCCTCGCTGGTGTTCAATGCCGGCCGTTCCCATTACGGCAAGCTGCTCAAGGCGGGCGTGAAGATCTACGAGCGGCGCGACGCGCTGCTGCACGCCAAGACCGCGGTGGTCGATGGCGTCTGGTCCACCGTGGGATCGAGCAATATGGATTGGCGCAGCTTCGCCTTGAACTACGAGGTCAACGCGGTGGTGCTGGGACCGGAGTTCGCGGCCGACATGGAAGCGCTGTTCCAGCGCGACGTGGCCGAGTCGGTGCGCATCACGCCCGAGGCCTGGCGGGCGCGGGGCGTGGATGATCGCTTCATGGAGTTCTTCTCGCGCATGTTCGAGCGCTGGCTGTAGGCCGCGGCGGCGAGTGCCGCGGCGGCCCGTCTCACGCTCAGGCCGGCGCGCCCTGGGGCGGATGCGCCATGACGTATTCCTGCGCCAGTGCGGTGCTGATGTCGTGGGTCGGCTGGAACGAGTCGGCGCGCGCCATCGACCAGCCCGCGCGGAACACCTGGTGGCGGAATTCGCCGCGCAGCAGTTCGCCCGGCGCCAGTTCCGGGAACAGCGCCGACAGCAGCCGGATCTCGCTGGACGAAATGCGGCGCGCGATATGGTGCGGGCGCAGCTGGTTCGGATGCGTCAGGCCGGCGGCGGCCAGCAGCTCGGCCAGCGCGTGCAGCGTGTTCTTGTGGAAGTTGGCCACGCGCTGGGCCTTGTCCGGCACCACCAGGGCGCGCTGGCGCAGCGGATCCTGGGTCGTGACGCCGGTGGGGCATTTGCCGGTATGGCAGGCCTGGGCCTGGATGCAGCCGATGGCGAACATGAAGCCGCGCGCGGCGTTGCACCAGTCCGCGCCCATGGCCATGACGCGGGCCATGTCGAACGCGGTGATGATCTTGCCCGAGGCGCCCAGCTTGATGCGGTCGCGCAGGTTCACGCCGATCAGCGTGTTGTGCACCAGGCGCAGCGCCTCGCGCAGCGGCGTGCCGACGTGGTCGACGAATTCGACCGGCGCCGCGCCGGTGCCGCCCTCGGCGCCGTCGACCACGATGAAGTCGGGCGTGATGCCGGTCTCGAGCATGGCCTTGACGATGGCGAACCATTCCCACGGATGGCCGACGCAGAACTTGAAGCCGACCGGCTTGCCGCCGGACAGCTCGCGCAGGCGGGCGACGAACTTCATCAGGCCGATGGGCGTATCGAAGGCCGAGTGGCTGGCCGGCGAGTTGCAGTCCTGCCAGGCGGCCACGCCGCGCGCCTCGGCGATCTCGGGTGTGACCTTGCCAGCCGGCAGGATGCCGCCGTGGCCCGGCTTGGCGCCCTGCGACAGCTTGATCTCGATCATCTTCACCTGCGGCGTACAGGCGTTCTTGACGAAGGCTTCCTCGGAGAAGGCGCCGTGCTCGTCGCGGCAGCCGAAGTAGCCCGAGCCGATGTTCCACACCAGGCTGCCGCCTGGCTGGCGATGGTAGCGGCTGATGCCGCCTTCGCCGGTGTCATGCGCGAAGTTGCCCTGGCGCGCGCCTTCGTTCAGCGCCAGCACGGCGTTGGCCGACAGCGCGCCGAAGCTCATGGCCGAGACGTTGAAGGCCGACATCGAATACGGCTGGGTACAGTCGGGGCCGCCGACCGCCACGCGAAAGTCGGTGTCGCCGATGTGGGTGGGCGACATCGAATGGTTGATCCATTCGTAGCGGTCGCCGTAGACGTCTTCCTGGGTGCCGAAGGGGCGCTTGTCGATCTCGCGCTTGGCGCGCTGGTACACGATCGAGCGCTGCGCGCGCGAGAACGGCGAGGCCTGCGTGTCGTCTTCCAGGAAGTACTGGCGGATCTCGGGGCGGATGAATTCGAACAGGAAGCGCAGGTTGCCCAGCACCGGATAGTTGCGGCGGATGGCGTGGCGCGTCTGGATCAGGTCGTACACGCCCAGCAGGCCGAGCAGCACCAGCGGCACGGCGGCCCACAGCCACCAGTACGAGTCCGTGAACACCAGGGTGGTGGTCGCTGCGGCGGCCACCAGGGTCAAGATAAAGGCCGTGAAGCGGCCGGCGATCCATTGCATGGTCCATCTCCGTATTGCGGAATGCAGCAACCATACACCAGGGCGGCTGTAAAACCGGTAAACGGGCGGGGCGGCGGGGCGGCTGCCTCGGACCCGTCCGTCATCTCGGAAACGGCGCCAATGCTGGCGCTGCGGGGCACGGACGTAAAAAAGCCCCCTGGCAGGGGGCCGTTGCTGGAACAGTGTTTCTCAGCAGCTGGATGCCGCGGGGGTCTTTTCGACCGCCAGGCCGAACAGCGGACGCAGGCGCACGCCCAGGGCGCTGCCGGCAAACGCCGCGGGCAGCCACAGCCAGGCATGCAGGCTGCCCGACAGGATGCCGCTGAAGTAGGCGCCGATGTTGCAACCGAAGGCCAGGCGCGCGCCGTAGCCCAGCAGCAGGCCGCCGATGACCGCGCCGGCCAGCGAGCGCGCCGGCACCTTCCAGACCGGCGCGAACTTGCCGGCGGCGCTGGCCGCGGCCAGCGCGCCCAGCATCAGGCCGATGTCCATCACCGTGGTCACGTCCTGGCGCAGCGGCGCGCCCAGCGCGGCCTGCTTGCTCCAGTAGGCCCAGGTGGCCACGTCGCCGCCCATCGCGTCCAGCGCCTTGGCGCCCCACAGCGCGAACGCCGAGGTGATGCCCCAGGGCCGGCCAGCCAGCGCCAGCGTGGCGAAGTTCAGCACCACCAGCGCCACGCCGCCCCAGATCAGCGGCCACGGGCCTTGCAGCAGCGAGGCCGGGCGCGCGGTGCGCGAGGCGAACGAGATCACGTGGCCGTGGCGGCGCTTTTCCAGCACGGTGGCGATCCAGGCGATCAGCGCGAACACCGCCAGGTTGGCGATGATGGCGGGCGCCAGGCCCCAGGTCTTGATGAGCGAGGTCGGCGCCAGCGCGGGCAGGGTCGACCACCAGCCGAAGTTGGCGGTGGCGATGACCGAACCGATGATGAAGAACAGCAGCGTGACCAGCATGCGGGTATTGCCGCCGCCCACCGCGAACAGTGTGCCCGAGGCGCAGCCGCCGCCCAACTGCATGCCGATGCCGAACAGGAACGCTCCCAGCAGCACCGATACGCCCGGGGGCGAGACCAGGCCATTGACCGGCTGGCCGAACAGCGAGCCTTGCGCCAGGAACGGGAAGAACAGCAGCACGCCGATGGCCAGCATGAACATCTGCGCGCGCAGGCCGGCGCCGCGGCGGTCCGACACGAACACGCGCCAGGCCTGGGTGAAGCCGAACGACGCGTGGTACAGCGCCACGCCCAGCAGCGCGCCGACGATCCACAGCGCGCCCTGGCGCCAGCTGACGGTCTGGTTCAGGTACAGGGCGCCGGCCAGCACCAGCAGCAGCGCGATCCAGAGCGGCTTGCGGTTGATCTGGATGGGCGGCAGCGCCGAAGGCAGGGGCAGGGCGGAAGTGTTGGTGCTCATGGAAGAGTCCCGGGAATTCGATAAGGGAAAAGCAAACGGGCGCGTAGCCGCACCCGTCATCGTGGATAAAAGTCTAAAGCCGGTGAATCATTTCTCAAAGCATCTATTTGTGCTTCTTTAATAACTATAAATTATATAAGAATGCGCGGCTCAGGAGATCGGGTGCGCGCTGATCCAGGCGACCAGCAGGCTCACGGTCAGGACGGACAGCACCGTGGACACCAGGATGGCGCGCGAGGTGACGCGGGCATCACGCCCGTACATCTGGGCCAGCATGAAGGGCCCGGTGCCGATCGGCAGGGCGCTCATCAGCACCGCGGTCCAGGCCCACAGCGGCGGCATGGAAAACACCTGGAACGCCAGCAGCGCGGTCACGGCCGGCTGCAGCAGCAGCTTGCCGACCACCAGCCGCAGCACGCCCGGCCCCGGGCTGGCGGTCTCGGTCTGCGCCAGGAACAGGCCGATGGTGACCAGCGCGCAAGGGCTGGCGGAGGCGCCCAGCAACGACACGTAGCGATCCAGCCCTTCGGGCAGCGCCAGTCCGGTGCCGGCCCACGCCAGGCCCAGCACCGGCGCGGCCAGCAGCGGATTGCGCATCAGCGCGCGGCCGACCTTGACCAGCGTGGCGCCCAGGCCGGGCGCCTGCTGGCGGTCGAATTCGATCAGGGCGATGGCAAAGCCGAACAGCACGCTTGCCGTCATCAGCGTGGTGAAGGCCGCCGGCGCCAGGCTTTCGGCGCCGAACAGCGCCAGGCACAGCGGGATGCCCATGTAGCCGGCATTGGCGTAGGCCGCCGCCAGTCCCTCGATGCTGCGGTCCGTCAGCCCGCGCGGGCCGCGCTTGCGCGGCAGGAACGACAGCACGAAGGTGACGGCGATGCCGCCGGCGAACGCGCCGACGAAGCCCCAGTGCGCCATGTGCGCCAGGTCCACCTGCGTCATGGCGCGAAACAGCAGCGCCGGCAGCGACAGGTAGACCACGTAGCGGTTCAGCGCATCGGTGGCGGCTGGCCCCAGAATGCGCCACCGCGCCGCCAGCCATCCGGTCAGGATCAGCGCGAAGACCGGCAGGGCGGCGGTGATGACGGCATTCATGGCGGCGGGAGAAATGGGCGCGAAAGGGCGCTCATTCTACTTGCCGCGCCGGCGCGGGCGTGCGTCCCGAGCGCGTCACCAGCAGGATGCCCAGCGCCGCGAGC
Source organism: Achromobacter sp. ISS7 (assembly GCF_056523125.1). Taxonomy (NCBI): domain Bacteria; kingdom Pseudomonadati; phylum Pseudomonadota; class Betaproteobacteria; order Burkholderiales; family Alcaligenaceae; genus Achromobacter; species Achromobacter sp. ISS7. Next base: position 542,864 of record NZ_JAWRZD010000001.1, read on the forward strand.
GCCATCCCGGGCCAGGCCAGCGGCGGGATCGGCTCGTCCAGCACCAGCAGCGCGATGACGGCGGTCGAGGGCGGCACCAGGAAGAACAGCGCCGACACGCGCGATGCCTCGCCGTGGCGCAGCATGGCCAGCAGCAGCGAGATCGCGACCAGCGAATTGCCCACCACCAGATAGGCCAGCGAACCCAGCAACGGCGCGGTCCAGTCGATGCGCATCGGTTCCAGCCAGAAGGCCAGCGGCGCCGTGACCGCGAGGCCCACGGCGTATTGCACCGTGTTGGACGTGACGGGGTGGGTCTGCACGCCGAAGCGCTTTTCATACAGCGTGCCGCTGGTGATGCAGAGCAGGGCGGCCACCGCGAACACCAGGCCGAGGGTCGAGGCCAGGTCGACCGAGGCCTTGGCGATGATGACCAGCGCCGCGCCGGAGACGCCCAGTCCCAGCCCGGCCCAGCGCCGCGCGTCGACGCGTTCGTGCGCGATCACCGGCGCCAGCAGTCCGATCAGGATGGGCTGCAGCGATGTGATCAACGCCAGTCCGCCGGCGGACATGCCTTGCTTGAGCGACAAATAGGTGAAGCAGAAGTAGCCCGCCTGCAGCAGCAGGCCGACCATGGCCAGGTGGCCCCAGGCGCGGGCGCCTTGCGGCAGCGGCGGCCGCAGCGCCAGCAGCAATGGCGCCAGCAGCGCCACCACACAGGCATAGCGCAACGCCAGGAACGTCATCGGGTCGGCATAGGCCAGGCCCACTTTCAGCACGACGAAGCCGCTGGACCACAGCAGCAGGAAAAGCGCGGGCGCGAATCTCAACCAGGCGGGCGTTGCGGCTTGCGGCATGATGGATGTCAGCTGCGGGAATGGGCCAGCCGCGATGGTACGCCTGTTTCGCCAATGCGCCATCCCTGCGAAAATGCCGGCAAAGGATTCATATTCAGCGGCGACGCGAAGGAAAACAAATGGCTAGCGATAAACCGGCGGTACGCATCACTCTCGGAACCTGGGACCGCCTGCGCGACGACGCGTCATCGGTGCGCTACGACGTGTTCGTGGTCGAGCAGAAGGTGCCGCCCGAGGTCGAGATGGACGACGATGACGCGGTCTCGGTGCATGCCGTGGCCTACGCCGCCGACGGCACGCCGCTGGGCACCGGCCGTCTGCTGCCCGATGGCCACATCGGCCGCATGGCCGTGCACAAGCGCGCGCGCGGCCTGGGCGTGGGCGGCCAGTTGCTCGACGCCTTGATCGGCCAGGGCCACGGCGACGGCCACCGCATGCTGGTGCTGCACGCGCAGACCCACGCCAAGGGCTTCTACGAGGCCCATGGTTTCCAGGTGGAAGGCGAGGAGTTCATGGAGGCCGGCATCGCGCACGTCGTGATGACGCGGGTGCTGGCCTAGGCGCCGCGAAAGATCGGCTGGCTGTCCTGGCTGGCCGGCCACGCGGATCGTCCGGACCGGAAAAGAAAAAACCCCGGACGCTTTCGCGAACGGGGTTTTTCTTGGCGCATCACGACAGGTACCTCGTGATGTAATAATTGGTGCCCAGGAGAGGACTCGAACCTCCACACCTTGCGGCACATGGACCTGAACCATGCGCGTCTACCAATTCCGCCACCTGGGCGCTGATGTCTTACCTTCCGCGTCGCTTTCCGGTTTGCCTTCCACCTTGCGGCTTCTTGTCTTTCGACTTTTTGCTACCGGCTGCGTTTCGTTTCGTGTTCAACAGCAGAGGAACGAGATTATGCATACTTTTTTGAAAGTGTGCAAGTCATGCGGCATTTTTTTCACTTTTTTTTCGATGCGGCCGGCTTCGCTATAGTGTCGCCCCATGTCACGCCCTCTCTGCCTGCGCTGCAAGCGCCCTGAAACCCACTGCCTGTGCGCCCTGATCCCGGCGTTGACGCCGCGCACCCGCGTGGTGGTCCTGCAGCATCCCAGCGAGGCGCGCCACGCGCTGAACACGGCGCGGCTGGCGGTGCTGGGCCTGCAGGGCGCGCGGCGCCTGGTGGGCGAGCGCTTCCAATATGAGCAGTGGGCCGAGCCCGGCTATGCGCCGCACGTGCTGTTTCCCGGCGAGGGCGCCGAGGTGCTGGCGCCGGGGTGCGCCGCCGCGATGGGCGCGCCGGTGCAATTGATCGTGCCGGACGGCACCTGGACCCATGCGCGCAAGCTGCTGCACATCAATCCGCAATTGGCCGCGTTGCCGCGCGTGATGCTGCCGCCCGGGCTGACCACGCGCTATCGGGTGCGGCACGCGGACATCCCGGGCGCGCTGTCCACCATCGAGGCGGTGACGCACGCGCTCAACGCGCTCGAGGCGCCGCATAACTACGATGACCTGCTGCGGCCGTTCGAGGCGTTGATCGATGGCCAGATCGAGGGGATGGGGGCAGACCTGTATGCGCGCCATCACCTGAACCGCAAGGTGCCGTGGCGTTGATGGCGGTCTTGGTGTGCGTGGCGGGGAAGGGGGAAGATTCCGATTGCGGATCGGATCGGGTCGGGGATTCGACGGCTACGAATATCCCGCGCCCTTGCGCAGTCTTCTGCTCGGCACTATATTCAGCCCGCGCAGATCCATTCCGCGTCGCGCAGTGCCATTCAGGCTGAGCAGCCGATATTCACGCCGAGCAGCCCTATTCACGCCGCACAAAGCAAAAACCCCGGAAATCTCGCGATTTCCGGGGTTTTCAACTTTTTTGCCAACGCTGCCTGTTTGATTTCATGCCGATGTGTTTTCATCGCGAACCAAAACAGCCTTGGCTGAAATTCCGTGGTGCCCAGGAGAGGACTCGAACCTCCACACCTTGCGGCACATGGACCTGAACCATGCGCGTCTACCAATTCCGCCACCTGGGCACTGAGACATTGCAGTCAGAACTTTGTGATACGCTGCCACTTCGATTGCATGAGGTTTTTATTCCCATGTATTCAAAGCGTAATTGCAAAACCACTCTACAATCCGTCTGACCATTTCTGCTTCAGTGTTCAGCCTTGGGCGAACCACAGAAGCTGCGCATTATATACGGAAAAATTAGCTTTGGCAAAACGATCGAATAACGAATCGAACAACAACAGATCCACTCCGTTGCCGGAAGCGCCGCCAGACTTCGACCCCGATGTCCCGTCCCGTGAAGCCATCCTGAAGGCGCTGCGATCCGCGGGGGCGCCGTTGTCCCCGGTGGAACTGGCCGAACGCATGGGCGTGGAGCGTCCCGCGACGATGGTGGGATTCGAACGCCGCCTGGGCGCGATGGAGCGCGATGGCCAATTGATGCCCAACCGCAAGGGCGTGCTGCTGCTGGCCACCAAGCTGGATTTCGTGGCCGGCAAGGTGCTGGGCCACCGCGATGGCTTCGGTTTCCTGTTGCGCGATGACGGCGGCCCGGACCTGTTCCTGTCGCCGCGCGAAATGCTCAAGGTGCTGCATGGCGACCGCGTGCTGGTCAAGCCGACGGGCGAATACCGCGGCAAGCCGGAAGGCACCATCGTCGAAGTCATCGAGCGCCGCACCAACAAGCTGGTGGGCCGCTTCCTGCACGAGCACGGCCTGTCCATCGTGGTGCCGGAAGACCAGCGCATCAAGCACGACATCCTGATTCCGCCCAGCGACACCAACGGCGCCCAGCACGGGCAGGTGGTGGCGGTCGAGATCATGGCGCAGCCCACCCGCCACACGCAGCCGCTGGGCCGCGTGGCCGAGGTGCTGGGCGAGATCGACGATCCGGGCATGGAAATCGAGATCGCGGTGCGCAAGTTCGACGTGCCCGTCGAGTTTTCCGAGGGCGCCCGCAAGCAGGCCGCCCGCCTGCCCGACGTCGTCCGCAAGGGCGACCTGAAAGACCGCGTCGACCTGCGCGACGTGCCGCTGATCACCATCGACGGCGAAGACGCGCGCGACTTCGACGACGCCGTCTATTGCGAGGCGGTCGAACTGGGCACGGGCCAGCGCAAGCGTCCGGGCTGGCGCCTGCTGGTGGCCATCGCCGACGTCAGCCACTACGTGCGTCCCGGCGACGCGCTGGACGAAGACGCGCTCGAGCGCGGCACCAGCGTGTACTTCCCGCGCCGTGTCATCCCGATGCTGCCCGAGTCGCTGTCCAACGGCCTGTGTTCGCTGAACCCTGACGTCGACCGCCTGGTGCTGGTCTGCGACATGGTGATCCCGGCCTCGGGCGCCAAGGCCGGCACGGTCACGGCCTACCAGTTCTACAACGCGGTGATGCACTCGCATGCCCGCACCACCTATACCAATATCTGGGCGGCGCTGCAGCAACCCGGCGGCCCGGCGGCCCACGCCATGCGCGCCGTCATGCCGCAGGTGCAGAGCCTGTACGAGCTGTTCCATCTGCTGTCGCAGAGCCGCAAGAAGCGCGGCGCGATCGATTTCGACACCGTCGAGACCAAGATCGTCTGCAACGAGCTGGGCCGCATCGAGCAGATCGTGCCGTCGGTGCGCAACGATGCTCACAAGCTGATCGAAGAATGCATGCTGGCCGCCAACACCTGCGCGGCCGACTTCATGACGCGCAGCAAGCATCCCGGCCTTTACCGCATCCACGAAGGCCCGACGCCCGAACGCCTGCAGTCGCTGCGCGAATTCCTGCGCACCATGGGCCTGTCGCTGGGCGGGGGCGAGACGCCCACGGCCAAGGACTACGGCGACTTCCTCGACTCCGTGCGCGGCCGTCCCGACTACCAGCTGCTGCAGACCATGTGCCTGCGCTCGATGCAGCAGGCCATCTACAGCCCGGACAACATGGGCCACTTCGGCCTGGCCTATCCCGGCTACAGCCATTTCACGTCGCCGATCCGGCGCTATCCCGACCTGCTCACGCACCGCGTCATCAAGGCCTTGCTGGCCGGTCAGCGCTACGTACCCAGCCTGGACGACCAGCCGGTCGTCATCGGCCGCACCCAGCGCGAGCACGAGCACGCCATCTGGGAAAAGATGGGCCTGGTGCTGTCGGCCAGCGAGCGCCGCGCCGACGAAGCCTCGCGCGACGTCGAGGCCTGGCTCAAGTGCTGGTTCGTCAAGGAGCGCGTGGGCGAGGACTTCAGCGGCACCGTCACCGGCGTGGCCAGCTTCGGCATCTTCGTCACGCTGGATACGCTGCACGTCGAAGGGCTGGTGCACGTGTCCGAGCTGGGCGGCGAGTACTTCCAGTTCAACGACGCGCTGCACGAGCTGCGCGGCGAACGCACCGGCATGCGCTACCGCCTGACCGACAAGGTCCAGGTGCAGGTGTCGCGGGTGGACCTGGAGGCGCGCCGCATCGAGTTCCGCCTGGTGCAGGGCACCAGCTTCGACGCCTTGCGCAAGGCGGCCGCGCGCGGCCCTGATGAAGGTCCGCGCCGCGTCAAGAAGGCGGCGGCGCCCAAGCCGGCCGCGCTCAAGGGGCAGACCGCCAAGGAGCGGCGCGCCGAAGCCAAGAAGGCCGGCAAGCCGTCCAAGACCCCGCAGCGCGCCGCGCCGGCCAAGAAGGCGGTGCGCAAGCGTCACTGACGGGCGGCGCTTTGCCGCGCGGCGGCCGGATGCCAGAAACGGCCCGGCCGCGCCTGCGGGGCCAATCGCCTGGGGCGGAGGGCCCATAAGGGGTAACATTGCGGCTATGGCCGGCTGCGTCCGGCGGCCCGCTCCGCTCTGGGGCGGGCATCCGTTTTTCTAAAGGTATTTGCATTTATGGCGTCGACCCAAGTCCTTGCCGGGTTTCACGCGGTTGTCGCGCGGCTGCGCCACGCGCCCGACTCGATCAAGGAAATCTACGTAGAAGCGTCGCGTCGCGACAAGCGCATGCAGACGTTCATCGAACAGGTTGAAAAGGCGGGCTGCCGCCTGCATCCGGTCGCCATGGAGCGTCTCGATGGCCTGGCGCGCGGCACCCGCCATCAGGGCGTGGTGGCGCTGGCCGAGGAACGCCAGCTGGCGGTGGACGTGGACGAAGTGCTCGACGTGATCGAGGGTCCGCCGCTGCTGCTGATCCTGGACGGCGTGACCGATCCGCACAACCTCGGCGCCTGCCTGCGCACGGCCGATGCCGCCGGCGTGCACGCCGTGATCGCGCCGCGCGACCGCGCGGTCGGGCTGAACAGCACCGTGCAGCGCGTGGCCTGCGGCGCGGCCGACACCGTGCCGTACCTGATGGTCACCAACCTGGCGCGCACCATGCGCGGCCTGAAGGACCGCGGCGTGTGGCTGGTGGGCACCGACGACCAGGCGACCGACAGCATGCACCAGATCGACGCGCGCCAGCCGATGGCCTGGGTCATGGGCGCCGAAGGCGAGGGCATGCGCCGCCTGACGCGCGAAACCTGCGATCAGCTCGTGAACATCCCCATGCTGGGATCGGTCGAGAGCCTGAACGTCAGCGTGGCCAGCGCCGTCTGCCTGTACGAAACCGTGCGCCAACGCCGCGGCTGAACCTTCTTTCCCATCGCTATCTTCCTTCCCGCGTAGCCCATCATGCACCAGAACGGCTTTACCACCACGATCCTCCATTCCGACCGCCAGCAATCCGTCGAGCACGGAGCGGTGCACAAGCCCATGCATCCCTCGTCGGAATTCGCATACGCCGACGCGCGCGAGCTGGCCGCGGTGTTCCAGGGCAAGCCGGGCTTTACCTACGCCCGCCAGGGCACGCCGACCACCACGGCGCTGGAAGCCAAGATCAACCACATGGAAGCCGGCAAAGGCACGGTGAGCTTCGCCACCGGCATGGCCGCGCTGTCCGCCATCTTCACCACGCTGCTGCGCCGCGGCGACCATCTGGTGTCGAGCCAGTACGTGTTCGGCAACACCAACAGCCTGCTGGGCACGCTGCTGGAACTGGGCGTGGAGATCACCTTCGTCGACGCGACCGACTCGGCGCAGGTGCGCGCGGCGATCCAGCCAAACACGCGCATGGTGTTCACCGAGACCATCGCCAACCCCGGCACCCAGGTCGCCGACCTGGCGGTCATCGGCGAGATCTGCCGCGAGAAGGGGCTGGTCTACGTCGTGGACAATACGCTGACCTCGCCGTGGATGTTCCGTCCGTCGACGGTGGGCGCGTCGCTGGTGATGAATTCGCTGTCCAAGTACATCGGCGGCCACGGCAACGCCCTGGGCGGCGCGGTCACCGACACCGGCCTGTACGACTGGGCCGACTATTCGAACATCTACGACGCCTACCGCAAGGGGCCGTCGACCGGCTGGGGCCTGACCCAGATCAAGAAGAAGGGCCTGCGCGACATGGGCGGCACGCTCGCGGCCGAACCCGCGCACCGCATCGCGGTCGGCGCCGAAACGCTGGCGCTGCGCATGGCCAAGCATTGCTCCAACGCGCTGGCGCTGGCGCGCTTCCTGGAAGAGCATCGCGGCGTGGCCAAGGTGCATTACCCCGGCCTGGCCAGCCATCCGCAGCATGCGCGCGCCACGGCGCTGTTCGGCGCGCGCTTCGGCGGGCTGCTGGGCGTTGAGCTCGCCGACGGCGTGGACTGCTTCGACTTCCTGAACCGCCTGCGCATCGTGCTGATGGCCACGCACCTGGGTGACACGCGCAGCCTGGCGCTGCCCGCCGCGCACACCATCTACTACGAGATGGGCGCCGAGCGTCGCCAGCAGATGGGCATCGCCGACAGCCTGATCCGGGTGTCGGTCGGCATCGAGGACGAGACTGATCTGCTATTTGACTTCGATCAGGCGCTCAACGGCTGCCTGCAGGGATAATTCACGGGGCGCCGGCGCGGCAGGCGCCGGCCGCAACCCGGGCACGAATCCATGCTTATACAGATCGCCGAAGTTTTCACTCCCGACGAAGCGGCGGCCATCCGCCATCGCCTCGATACCGCAGACTGGGTCGACGGCAAGGTCACGGCGGGCTTCCAGTCCGCCGAGGTCAAGCACAACCGCCAGCTGCCCGAGCAGCATCCGCTGGCGCAGGAACTGGGCAACCTGATCCTGCAGCGCCTGGCGGGCAACAACCTGTTCATGTCGGCGGCGCTGCCGCGCAAGATCTTTCCGCCGCTGTTCAACCGCTACGAAGGCGGCGAGGCCTTTGGCTACCACGTCGACAACGCCGTGCGCGGCATCACCGGCACCGCCGAGCGGGTGCGCACCGACCTGTCGGCCACGCTGTTCTTCTCCGATCCCGATTCCTACGACGGTGGCGAACTCGTCATCGACGACACCTACGGTCCGCGCACGGTGAAGCTGCCCGCCGGCCACATGGTGCTGTATCCGGGCACCAGCCTTCACAAGGTCAACCCGGTGACGCGCGGCGCGCGCGTGAGCTCGTTCTTCTGGATGCAGAGCCTGGTGCGCGAAGACAGCCAGCGCGCCTTGCTGCTCGACATGGACGTCGCGATCCAGCGTTTGAACCAGGACGCGGCCGGTCATCCATCGATCGTGCAACTCACCGGCATCTATCACAATCTGCTGCGCCGCTGGGCCGACGTGTGAGCGGATTTCAGGGCATTGCGCCGGTGTCGCGCAAACCCCGAAATGCGCGTTTTTGTTTATTGCGAAAAGGCCTAAAAGCTAGTATTGGTGCGGCTTGTGGTGAGGTTTTCGCTTGACAGCCGCTCTACGCCAAGGCCTAATACATGTCTGCGTCGCTGACGGTTCGAGGGCTCGAAAGTCCTTGAAACCCAGGCGGCGCAGCAGTTTAAAAGTTGTGCTTTGCAGCGCAAGAAAAAGTTTATCCACTAGTCTGTTCGTCGTTTGTCGGGTCTACGCGCAAGTCGTGATGTCCAGCATGACAGCCATGATGAACTGCACTCCCGGCAGACTCCATACCTTGTGAGGGGTACACCTGAATGAACAAAACCGAACTCATCGATCACATTGCCAGCAAGGCCGATATCTCCAAGGCTGCCGCCGGTCGTTCGCTTGACGCCCTGATCGGCGCCGTCAAGACCACCCTGAAGAAGGGCGGTACGGTCACCCTGGTGGGCTTCGGCACGTTTGCCGTGTCGGCTCGCGCCGCTCGCACCGGCCGCAATCCGCGCACGGGCGAAACCATCAAGATCAAGAAGGCCAAGGTGCCGAAGTTCCGTCCGGGCAAGGCCCTGAAGGACGCCGTCAACTAATTGACGTCAAGGCGGTTGTCGAGGGCACGGCCCCGGTAATTTGCCGACCTATACGCGGTCCGGTATACTCCGGCCCGCGTATTGCTTTTGAGTACCCCGGCTGGCGTTTCATACATCGTTTTTTCGATGGATCCGCAACCAAGACGGGTGCTTAGCTCAGTTGGTAGAGCGGCGCCCTTACAAGGCGTAGGTCACAGGTTCGACCCCTGTAGCACCCACCATCAAAAGCGACAATGCAAGCGAAAAAACAAGCGGTCAGGAATCTCCTGGGCGCTTTTTTTTCGTCCGTCGGTCGCGTGGCGATCGGCCGCCTGTGGTCCGAGATATTGCGGAGCGGGCCGGCCTCGGGTGGCATGCGCCTGCGATCGCGTCAGCGGGCTCGAGATCGGGCACGGATACCGCGCGGGGTGGCGCGGACGGGCATTTTCCTCGTCGGTGTTCGCGTTTGGCCTGCATTCATATCGTCCCGGCGAGCGCCGCGCCTTGATGCGCGTCAGGGTGTTACGCTGTTGCAGACGAAATATGGCGTGCGAATCATTCGCATTTAAGCTATGATGTTTGGCTTGTACCGGTCAGCCGGCGCGGCCTGTCGCGCGCCATTTTTCCTGGCTGGCCAGATAAGTTAATGCACCCTGGCTGATTCATGCCTAGCTTTCAACGTGGTTTGAACTCTTCACCGCCGTCTTCAATTGGTATACGCCTGGGCGCCGGCCTGGCGGTCGTTGCGCTACACGCCGCAGTGGTCTACGCCATTTACCTGGCGCCCGAGAACCGTCCCGAACTGGAGGAGCCCGAGGCCATCATGGTGAGTGTGGTGGACGCGCCCATTCCGCAGGTCGCCAAAGCCGATCCCACGCCGGAGGTACCGCAACCGGTGACGGAAACGCCGCCCGAGCCGCAACCCGAGATCGAGCCGGACCCCGAGCCCGAACCCGAGATCAAGCCCGAGCCGGAACCCGAACCGGAACCGGTCGTCGAGAAGCCGCCGATGCCGGCGCCCAAGCCCAAACCCAAACCGAAACCCAAGCCGCAGCCCAAGCAGGAAGTCAAACCCGAGCCCAAGCAGGAAACGCCGCCGGTCGAGACGCCGCCCGCCGGCGCGGCCGAAGGCGCGCAGACCACGCAGGCGCCGCGGCAAGGGCCGCCGCCCGACCAGATCCTGCAGGAATCGCAGATCGAGTTCCTGGGGGCGCGGCCGATGCCCAACTACCCGATGGCCTCGCGCCGCATGCGGGAAGAGGGGCGGGTGGTGGTGCTGGTTGAAATCAATCCGCAGGGACTGGTCGAACGGGCAACCATCGACGCGTCCTCGGGATTCCCCAGGCTGGATGAGTCGGCGCTGGCCGCCGCTCGCAAGGCCCGCATGAAACCCTATACCCGCAATGGCGTGGCCTACCCCGCCAAAGCAAAAATTCCGTTCGATTTCGTAATGAGGAACTGAGATGTCCAACGCAATGCATAGCGCCACCCTGGTGGCGCAGGCGGCCACCAGCCCGGCAGCGGCGCCGGCCGCCGCGGCTCCGGCAGCCGCCGCCGCCGCGCCCGCCGCCCAGCAGGCCGCGGCCACGGCCGGCGGCATCGCCCAGCAAGCCGCTGGCGCAGTCCAGCAATCCGCGGACGCGCTGCACAGCGCCGCCGCCGCGCTGCCCGCGGTGGCGCCGGCGCCCGCGCCCGTCCCCGACATGGGCTTCATGCACTTCGTGGCGCAAAGCGACTTCGTCGGCAAGAGCCTGTTCATCATCCTGATCCTGATGTCGCTGGTGACCTGGTACCTGATCCTGGTCAAGGTCGGCAGCAACATCAGCATGCGCCGCCGCTCGGCCGACTTCCTGAACAAGTTCTGGAACGCCAGCTCGCTGGAGCAGGTCGAGCACGAGATCACCACGCACGGCGCGCGCGATCCGTTCTCGCACCTGGCCAGCCACGCCATGCACGCCCAGGCGCACCACAACAAGTTCGGCGCCACCAAGCTGGAAGAGGCGGGCTCGAACAGCGATTTCGTCACGCGCACCATGCGCAAGGTGATCGACGAGGAAACCGCCAAGCTGGAAAACGGCCTGACGGTGCTGGCCTCGGTCGGTTCGACGGCGCCGTTCGTCGGCCTGTTCGGCACGGTGTGGGGCGTGTACCATGCCCTGGTCGGCATCGGCCTGTCCGATGGCGTCACCATCAACCGCATCGCCGGTCCGGTGGGCGAGGCCCTGATCATGACCGGCCTGGGCCTGGCGGTCGCCATTCCGGCGGTGCTGGCCTACAACACCTTCGTGCGCAACAACCGCGTCTACCTGTCGCGCCTGGACGCCTTCGCGCATGACCTGTTCGCCTTCCTGACGACCGGCCAGCAAGTGGCGCTGTCGGACAGCAAGGTGCGCGCCTTGCGCCGCCAGCACGGTAACGGCGCCGCGGTCCAACGCGGGAGCGAATAATGGCTTTTGGCAGCTTCGAGGGCAAAGGATCCGGCACCCACACGGTGTCCGAGATCAACATGGTGCCGCTGATCGACGTCATGCTGGTGTTGCTGGTGATCTTCATCATCACGGCGCCGCTCCTGGCGCACTCGATCAAGATCAACATGCCCCAGGTGGCCGCCGAGCAGATCGAGGAAGAACCCAAGACCGTGGACCTGGCCATCGACGCCAGCGGCGCGTTGTTCTGGGACGAGAAGCCGGTCAATATCGACGACCTGCCGAATCGCTTCAAGTCGATCGCCGGCACCAAGCCGCAACCCGAAATCCGCATCCGTGCCGACCAGAACACCCGCTACGAGACGCTGGCCAAGGTCATGGCCTCGGCTCGCCGCTCGGGGATGACGCGCATCGGTTTCGTCACCACGCCGCCCTCGGGCGGGGCAGCGGCAGAGGCCCCGGGCACCCCGGCGCCGTCCGCCCGTTGAACGATTCCCAACAACGGGGCGCATTTCGCGCCCCGTTTTTTCTGGGATCGCGCTAGAATCGCGGCATGCGAGTTCTGGTAATCGAAGACGACACCACCCTGGGCCACGCGCTCCAGGAATTTCTGGCCGACCAAGGTTATGCGGTCGACTGGCTGACCGAGGGCGACCGGGTTCTGGGCGCACTGGCAGGCCAGCCGTATGACCTGATGCTGCTCGACCTCAATCTGCCCGGCATGAGCGGCCTGGACGTGCTGCGCCAGCTGCGGCAGGACGGCAACCAGGTTCCGGTGCTGATCCTGACGGCCCGTGACGGCATCGAGGACCGCGTCGCCGGTCTGGACGCCGGCGCCGACGACTACGTCACCAAGCCTTTCGAATTGCCCGAGCTGGCCGCTCGCGTGCGCGCCTTCGGCCGTCGCCGGGCGGGGCAGGCGCAGCCGCTGATCGAGGTCGGTCCGCTGGTGTTCGACACTGTTGGCCGCGAAGTCCGGGCCAATGGCCAGCGCCTGTCGCTGTCCGTGCGCGAACTGTCCGTGCTGGAAATGCTGATGGCCCGCGTTGGCCGCGTGGTCACCAAGCGCCAGATCGTCAATTCGCTGTCCGCCTGGGACGCCGATTTCAGCGAGAACGCAGTGGAAGTCTATGTGTACCGCCTGCGCAAGCGCCTGGAAGGCACGGGCGCCAGCATCCAGACGGTACGCGGCTTCGGCTACATGCTGGATGTGGAAACGGCCTGACGGCCCGTCTGGCCGCCTGAAGCCGGCTGGCGCCGCCAGCCCGCGGCGGCCAAACTCCACGTCCACTTAAGCGAGGGCACCGCGTCATGACGTCAGAACGCACTCCTTCCGCGCCCCAGGCTCCCCGGCCATTGCTCCCCTCACGTTCGCTCGCGCGGCATCTGGTCATCCGGCTGATGCCGCCGATCCTGTTGCTGGTGCTGCTGGATCTGGCCGCCACCTGGGTCATCACCCACAAGATCGACATGTCGCTGTGGATGCTGGAAGACTTCTTCTGGCTGATGGTGGTGGGGCAGGTGCTGCTGATCGCCCTGTTCACCTGGGTGGTGGTGCAGGGGGTGCGTTCCGGCCTGCGCTCGGTCAACCACCTGTCCGAGGAGATCCGGCAGCGCTCCATCGACGACATGCAGCCGCTGGAAGTGGTTGGCGTGCCGGTCGAGATCGAACCCCTCGTCACCCATACCAACGACCTGCTGTTGCGGCTCGACGCGTCGCTGGCGGCGCAGCGCCGCTTCATCGGCCATGCCGCGCACCAGCTGCGCACGCCCTTGTCCGGCCTGCGGCTGGAGTCCGAGCTGATGCTGGCGCGGCCCTTGCCCGACGACGTGCGGGCGCGCGCCGAGCGCATCAAGGCGGTCAGCGACCGCATGATCCGGCTGGGCCAGCAGCTGCTGGTGCTGGCGCGCGCCGACCCCAATGCCCGGCCGCAGGACAGTTTCGTGCGCATCGACCTGTGCGAATGGGTGCGGGCGCATGGCGCGGAGTGGTTCCCGCGGGTGCGCGAGGCGCGCTACGAACTGGACCTGGTGGCGCCGGACGCGCCGATCTGGATCGACGCCGATCCGCTGTTGCTGGCCGAACTGCTGGGCAACCTGATCGACAACGCGCTGCGCTATGGCAATGACACCGGCAAGATCACCCTGATCGTCGGCGCCAATCCGCCGTCGCTGACGGTGGAGGACGATGGCCCGGGCATTCCCCCGGAAGAGCGCGACCGCGTGTTCGAGGCGTTCTACCGTTCGCCGTCGGTCACCGCCGGCGGCTCGGGCCTGGGGCTGGAGATCGTGCGCGAGATCGCGCATGCGCATGGCGCCTGGTGGAAGCTCACCAGCCGCCCCGATTTTTCCGGAACGCGGCTTTCCGTCGTGTTCCCCGGCCCCCGCAAGGGGGCGCAACTCACTCGGCAAGAACCCACATCATGAGCCAGGGCTCGGTCAGCGTTCCTCCTTCGACTACCGGCGCGGCTCCTGCCGGCCACGTGCCGTCCTCGCGCGCCGCCCTCGTCCTGGGGGCGCTGGGCGTGGTGTACGGCGACATCGGCACCAGCCCCCTGTACACGCTGCGGGCCTGCCTGACCGGGCTGAGCGTGCACACCGACCTGGAGCCGGCCCACCTGCTGGGCGTGCTGTCCATCCTGTTCTGGATGCTGATGGTGGTGGTGTCGCTGAAGTACGTGACGCTGATCCTGCGCGCCGACAACCGCGGCGAGGGCGGCACGCTGGCGCTGCTGGAGCTGGCGGTGCGCAACCGCGACGGCAAGCTGCGCTGGATCCTGATCGTGCTGGGCATCTTCGGCGCGGCGCTGTTCTATGGCGACAGCATGATCACGCCGGCGATTTCGGTGCTGTCGGCGCTGGAAGGGATCGGCATCGTCTCGCACACGCTGGATGCGTGGGTGGTGCCGCTGGCGCTGGTGGTGCTGGTGGCGCTGTTCGCGATCCAGTCGCATGGCACGGGCGCCATGGGCAAGCTGTTCGGGCCGGTGATGCTGCTGTGGTTCGGCACGCTGGCGGCGCTGGGCGGCTGGCAGATCTGGCAGACGCCCGAGGTGCTGGCCGCGCTCAATCCGATGTGGGGCCTGCGTTTCATCGTCGAGTTCCCGTGGATCAGTTTCGTGTTGCTGGGCGCGGTGGTGCTGGCGCTGACCGGCGCCGAGGCGCTGTACGCCGACATGGGCCACTTCGGCCGGCCGGCGATCCGCAGCGCCTGGTTCAGCATGGTGCTGCCGGCATTGACGCTGTGCTATTTCGGCCAGGGGGCGCTGCTGTTGCGTGACCCCAGCGCGATCCGCAATCCGTTCTTCATGATGGCGCCTGAGTGGGGCCTGGCGCCGCTGGTGGCGCTGGCGACGGTGGCCACCATCGTGGCTTCGCAGGCGGTGATTTCGGGCGCCTACTCGGTGACGCGCCAGGCGGTGCAGCTGGGCTTCTGGCCGCGCATGCAGATCCTGCACACCTCGGCGGTGGAGAAGGGGCAGATCTACCTGCCGCAGGTCAACGCGCTGCTGCTGTGCGCGGTGCTGGTGCTGGTGCTGGTGTTCCGCAACTCCGACAACCTGGCGGCGGCCTATGGCTTCGCGGTGACGGGGACGATGCTGACGACGTCGGTGCTGGCGTTCGCGGTGCTGCCGCGCGGCACCACGGGCGCCAAGCGCATGCTGTGGTTCGTGGTGCTGGGCCTGCTGCTGCTGTTCGACGTGCTGCTGTTCTCGGCCAATGTGTTCAAGATCCACGAAGGCGGCTGGCTGCCGCTGGTGGTGGCGATCGTGGTGTTCACGCTGATGATGACGTGGCGCCGCGGCCGCCGGCTGCTGTCCGACATGCAGCAGCGCGATCGCCAGCCGCTCAAGGAATTCATGGAGCAGCTGGAGGCCTATCCGCCGTCGCGGGTGCCGGGCACGGCGATCTTCATGACGATGAATTCGGGCAATGTGCCGCCGGCGCTGCTGCATAACCTCAAGCACAACAAGGTGCTGCATGACCACGTGCTGTTCCTGACGATCCGGGTGGCCGACGTGCCGTACGTGTCGGAGGATGAGCGTTTCTCGGTGACCAAGATGAGCGCGTCGAGCTGGGCGGCGACGATCAATTACGGCTTCAAGGAAGATCCGGATGTGCCGGAGGCGCTGCGGCTGGTGGCCGAGGCTTATCCGGAGCTGGATCTGGAGCCGATGCGGACGTCTTACTTCCTGTCGCGGCAGACGGTGGTGGCGGCCAGGAAGCCGGCGCTGTGGCGCTGGCGGCGGGCGGTGTTTTCGTTCATGGCGCGCAATTCGACGCGGAGTACGAAGTTTTTCAAGATTCCGGCGAATCGGGTGGTGGAGATGGGGATGCAGGTGGAGTTGTAGGCCTGTTTTTTCCTGGCCCTTGGTAGTTGGTTCTTGAGGCGCCCGCCGGGGTGGCGTTGCGGGGCGCGGGGCTACGATTGCGGTCCGGAGCGTTCGCTCCGGACTTCCCCGTTGTCATCTTCGTCCAGGCCTTCGGCCTTTCCTTCAGATTCCCTCGGGCGCATCTACACGCCCCGCGCCCCCGCAACGCCACCCCGGCGGGCTCGAGTGTCTGCCGCTGGGCGGTTGCTGGGGGGAGCCGTTTTCTTGGCTTGCTTGCCTACAGTCTGTTGGCTTGGAAGGAGTTTGCGGGGTCGCCAAAGGCGGCCGCGCGGGCGGCCTTTTTTGGCGTTGGGCTGGGTGATGGGGGTTGGTTGTTGTTGCGGCCGGTGCTGGCGTTGGCTGGCGGGTGCGAAAAGGCGGTGGCTGTTGCGCAATAAAAAAGCCCCTCGGTGTGCGAGGGGCTTTTTGCTGGGCGGGAAGAATTACTTCTTCTTGGCCTCGTCCTTCAGTTGCGGCAGCGACGTGCCGGAGGCGGAGAGCAGGCCGGTTTGCGTGTAGGTGAACAGCTTGGCGCGGGTGTCGACGATGTCGAGGTTGCGCATGGTCAGCTGGCCGATGCGGTCGGCGGGGGTGAAGGGGGCGTTCTCGACCTTTTCCATCGACAGGCGCTCGGGGGCGTAGGTCAGGTTGGGCGATTCGGTGTTGAGCAGCGAGTAGTCGTTGCCGCGGCGCAGTTCGATCGTGACTTCGCCGGTGATGGCGCGGGCGACCCAGCGCTGGGCGGTTTCGCGCAGCATGATGGCTTGCGGGTCGAACCAGCGGCCCTGGTACAGCAGGCGACCCAGCTTGCGGCCGCTTTCGCGGTACTGCTCGATGGTGTCTTCGTTGTGGATGCCGGTGGCCAGGCGCTCGTAGGCGATGAACAGCAAGGCCAGGCCCGGGGCTTCGTAGATGCCGCGGCTCTTGGCTTCGATGATGCGGTTTTCGATCTGGTCGCTCATGCCCAGGCCGTGGCGGCCGCCGATGCGGTTGGCTTCGAGCATCAGTTCGACCGGGTCGCTGTATTCCACGCCGTTCAGGGCGACCGGCTGGCCTTCCTCGAAGCGGACGGTGACTTCCTCGGCCTTGACGGCGACGTCGTCGCGCCAGAACGCCACGCCCATGATGGGCTTGACGATGCGGATGCCGGAGTTCAGGTGCTCCAGGTCCTTGGCTTCGTGGGTGGCGCCGAGCAGGTTGGAGTCGGTGGAGTAGGCCTTTTCCGCCGACATCTTGTAGTCGAAGCCGGCCTGGCGCATGTACTCGGACATTTCCGAGCGGCCGCCGAGCTGGTCGATGAACTGCTGGTCGAGCCAGGGCTTGTAGATCTTCAGGTCCGGGTTGGTCAGCAGGCCGTAGCGGTAGAAGCGCTCGATGTCGTTGCCCTTGAAGGTGCTGCCGTCGCCCCAGATGTTGACGTTGTCTTCCTTCATGGCGGCCACGAGCATGGTGCCGGTGACGGCCCGACCGATGGGCGTGGTGTTGAAGTAGGTGATGCCGGCGGTCGAGATGTGGAACGCGCCGGCCTGCAGGGCGGCGATGCCTTCGGCCACGAGCTGCGCGCGGCAGTCGATCAGGCGGGCGTTCTCGGCGCCGTAGGCCAGGGCCTTGCGCGGGATCTCGTCGTAGTCGGATTCGTCGGGTTGGCCCAGGTTCGCGGTGTAGGCGTAGGGGATGGCGCCGTTGTTGCGCATCCAGAGCAGCGCGGCGCTGGTGTCGAGGCCGCCGGAAAAGGCGATGCCGACCTTCTGGCCGGTGGGAAGGTTCGGGAGGATAGTGGTCATTGTTTGAGGTGAGACGCCAACGGGACTTTGACAGCAACGAGCCGCCAAACAAGAAATCTGGCGGCCATTTTAACTCTTTTGGGCCGGGGGCAGCCGGGATTGGGGCGGCGGGGCGGAAAGCCGGCGGCGGCGCGGGCGGCCGGGCCGGGCAGCGGGGCCGGGCAGGGCTGCGGGGCGGGCGCGCGGGGAGGAGCGGTCGCCATATTGGAGCGGGGGGCGTGGCCAACCTGTCCGAATTGTCAGGAAGCGGACAGCGTGCGGTCCCGTAGGGCTTTCTACAGTGGGAGCCGTACTGACTGTCAGCCGCGCGGGCGGCTCCGAAAAATGAACACAGGCAAGCGCAGGGCGTCGCGGTGGGCGGCGGGGCTGGTGGCGGTGGCCGGCCTGGCCGGCTGTGCCGTCGGGCCCGATTACCAGCGGCCGGCCATGGATCTGCCCTCCGGTTACAAAGAGGCGGGGCCCTGGAAGACGGCGCAGCCGGGCGTGGTGGATGGCTCGCAGCCGTGGTGGGAGGCTTACGGTGATCCGACCCTGAATGGCCTGATCGTGGCCGCCAACGGCGCCAACCAGACCATCCAGCAGGCCCAGGCGCAATACCGCCAGGCGCGCGCGGCGGCCGACGCGGCCCGCGCCGGGTTCTGGCCCACGGTCGGCGCCAATGTGTCGGCGCAGCGCGCCCGCGCCAAGGGCAGCACGGGGATCGCGGTCTCCAACAGCTACGCGGCCGCGATCGACGTGTCGTGGGAGCCGGACCTGTGGGGCGCGGTGCGCCGCCAGGTCGAGTCCAGCGACGCGTCGACCCAGGCCAGCGAGGCCAGCCTGGCCGCCGCCCGGCTCAGCATCCAGGCGGCGCTGGCGCAGGATTACCTGCAACTGCGCGCGGTGGACCGGGAAAAGGACCTGTATGCACGCACCCTGCAGGCCTATGAGCGCACCTTGAAACTCACCCGCAGTCAGTACGACGCGGGCGTGGCGCTGCGGTCGGACGTGGCCCAGGCCGAGGCCCAGCTCAGGACCGCGCAAGCCCAGGCGATCGACCTGGACACCTCGCGCAACCAACTCGAACACGCCATCGCCATCCTGACCGGGCGGGCGCCGGCGCAGTTCAGCCTGGCGCCGCTGGCGGCGGACCAACCCTGGATGTTCCACGTGCCCGCGGTGCCGACCGGGCTGCCATCCGACCTGCTGGAGCGGCGTCCGGACATCGCCGCCGCCGAGCGTCAGGTGGCCTCCGCCAATGCCGCCATCGGCGTGGCGCGCGCCGCCTACTTCCCGTCGCTGGTGCTGTCGGCCGCGGGCGGCTTCGGCGCGGCCAGCTTCGCGCAGTGGTTCAACGCGCCGGGCCGGGTCTGGTCGCTGGGGGCGGCGCTGGCCGGGACGATTTTCGACGGCGGCCTGCGCCGCGCGCGCGATGCGCTGGCGGTGGCGGCGTTCGACGCCAGCGCCGCGCAATACAAGCAGACGGTGCTGGGCGCGTTCCAGGAGGTGGAGGACAACCTGTCCACGCTGCGGGTGCTGGACGACGAGGCGCGGGCGCAGGACCAGGCGGTGGCGGCCTCGCGGCTGAGCGAGCAGCTGGCGCTGGCGCAGTACCGCGCCGGCACCACCACCTTCCTGGCCGTGGCCACGGCGCAGGCCCTGACGCTGTCGAACGAACGCAATGCCGTGCAGTTGCGCGGCCGCCAGATGGTGGCCAGCGTGGCGCTGATCAAGGCCGTGGGCGGCGGCTGGAACGCGTCCGCCCTGGATACGCCGGATGCCCAGGCGCTGGCGGTGGCCGGCGCGGCGCCGGTCGCGCCCAAATCCCCTACCGAGAATGAGTAAGTCCATGGACAAGGCAGTGACGATTTCCCATCCGGGTGCGGGCGGCCGCAAGGCGGCGCTGCTGGTGCTGGCGCTGGCGGCCTGCGGCCTGGCCGCGTGGTGGTGGCTGCGCGGCGGCCGCGAGGTGGCGCCCGCGCCCGCGCCGGCGGTGCCGGTGGCGACCGCGCTGGCGCAGCGCCAGGATGTGCCGCGCTATCTGACCGGCGTCGGCACGGTGACGTCGGCGGCGACCGTCACGGTCAAGGCGCGCATCGATGGCCAGCTCGACAGCGTCGGCTTCGTCGAGGGCCAGGACGTGAAGGCCGGCCAGGTGCTGGCCAACATCGACCCGCGCGCCCTGCAGGCGCAGCTGGCCCAGGCCCAGGCGCAGCGCGCCAAGGACCAGGCCACGCTGGTCAACGCGCGGCTGGACCTGCAGCGCTACACCCGCCTGCAGCGCGAGGACGCCGCCACCCAGCAGACGCTGGACACGCAGCGCGCGCTGGTGGCGCAGCTGGAGGCGGCGACGCAGACCGACGACGCCCAGATCAGCTACGCCAAGGTGCAGCTGGACTACACCCGCATCGTCGCGCCGATTTCCGGCCGGGTGGGGGCGCGGCTGGTGGACCCGGGCAATATTGTGCATGCGGCCGACGCCAACGGCCTGGTGGTGATCAACCAGATCGATCCGATCACGGTGCTGTTCTCGCTGCCGGAAGAGTCGGTGCCGGCGATCAACGCGGCCATGGACAAGGGCCAGGCGCTGACCGTGGTGGCGTATGCGCGCGGCGGCAACGAGCCGCTGGAGCAGGGCCAGCTGGTGCTGCTGAACAACCAGATCGACACCACCACCGGCACGGTGCAGCTCAAGGGCCGCTTCGACAATCCGCGCCATCGCCTCTGGCCCGGGCAGTACGTCAATGCGCGGCTGGTGCTGGACCCGCACGAGAGCGTGGTGACGGTGCCGGCGGCCGCGGTCCAGCGCGGCCAGGCGGATACCTTCGTGTACGTGGTGGACGGCGCCGGCGTGGCGCAGCCGCGGCCGGTCAAGGTGGAACGCATGCAGGACGGCCTGGCCGTGATCCAGCAGGGACTGGACGCCGGCCAGCGCGTGGTGGTGGACGGCCAGTACAAGCTCAAGCCCGGCAGCAAGGTGCGTGAGCTGGCCGCGGCGGCGGGAGGCGGCCAGTGAGCATTTCAGCGAACTTCATCAAGCGGCCCATCGGCACTTCGCTGCTGGCGCTGGCGATCCTGCTGGTCGGCATCGCGGCCTGGCCGCTGCTGCCGGTGGCGCCGCTGCCGCAGGTCGACTTTCCCACCATCCAGGTGCAGGCCAATCTGCCGGGCGGCAGTCCCGAGACCATGGCGTCCAACGTGGCGCAGCCGCTGGAGCGGCAGTTCTCGCTGATCGCCGGCCTGTCGCAGATGACCTCGGTCAGCGCCATCGGCCTGACCCAGATCACGCTGCAGTTCGACCTGAACCGCAGCATCGACTCGGCGGCGGTGGACGTGCAGGCCGCGATCAACGCCGCCACCGGCCAGCTGCCGAACAACCTGCCGAACCCGCCGACCTTCCGCAAGGTCAATCCGGCCGACGCGCCGATCATGGTGATGGCGGTGCAGTCGGACACGCTGCCGCTGATCCAGGTCAATGACTACGCCGACAACATCCTGGCGCAGCAGATTTCGCAGATCTCGGGCGTGGGGCTGGTCAACATCGGCGGCCAGCAGAAGCCGGCCGTGCGCATCCAGGTGGATCCGGGCAAGCTGGCGGCGCTGGGCCTGAGCCTGGAGGACATCCGCGGCGTCATCGCCACCACCACCGTCAACCAGCCCAAGGGCACCATCGACGGGCCGCGCCAGAGCTTCACCACCTACACCAACGACCAGCTGCTGTCGGCCGCGCAATGGAACGACATGGTGCTGGCGTACCGCAATGGCGCGCCGATCCGGGTGCGCGACGTGGGCGTGGCGGTGGACGGGCCGGAGAACACCAAGCTGGCCGGCTGGGCCTATGCCGGGCCGGCCTCGCCGCCGGACAACACCATCACCAACGGCCGCTCGATCGTGCTGCAGATCAGCAAGCAGCCGGGCGCCAACGTGATCGACACGGTGGACCGGATCCGCGCGGCGCTGCCGCGGCTGGAGGCGTCGATTCCGCCGTCGGTGCACGTCAACACCATCATCGACCGCACCCAGACTATCCGCGCCTCGGTGCAGGACGTGGAGTTCACGCTGACGCTGACCATCATCCTGGTGGTGCTGGTGATCTTCCTGTTCCTGCGCAACGTGGCCGCCACGCTGATTCCGTGCGTGACGGTGCCGCTGGCGCTGATGGGCACGGCCGCCATCATGTACGTGGTGGGCTTCAGTCTGGACAACCTGTCGCTGATGGCGCTGACGATCGCGGTGGGCTTCGTGGTGGACGACGCCATCGTGATGCTGGAGAACATCTACCGCCACGTCGAGGCGGGCATGTCGCCGATGGAGGCGGCCTACAAGGGCGCGGGCGAGATCGGCTTCACCATCGTCTCGATCTCGGTGTCGCTGGTGGCGGTGTTCATTCCGCTGCTGCTGATGGGCGGCATCGTCGGCCGGCTGTTCCGCGAGTTCGCGGTGACGGTGACGCTGACCATCGTGGTGTCGGTGCTGGTGTCGCTGACGCTGACGCCGATGCTGTGCTCGCGCTACCTGAAGAACCACCACGGCGACCGCCACGGACGCCTGTACCTGCTGTTCGAGCGCGGTTTCGATGCCATGCTGCATGGCTATGAGCGCGGCCTGAAGCTGGTGTTGCGGCACCCGTTCGCCACGCTGTGCTCGTTTCTGGCGACGGTGGCGTGCACGGTGGCGCTGTTCGTGATGATCCCGAAGGGCTTTTTCCCGCAGCAGGATACCGGCTTCATCTTCGGCTTCGCCGAATCGGCCCAGGATTCGTCGTTCTCGCTGATGAACCAGCGCATGATCCAGATGGCCGACGTGATCCGGCAGGACCCGGACATCGCCAGCTTCGGTTTCAACGGCAGCCAGAGCACCTACAACACCGGCAACTTCTACATCGGCCTGAAGCCGAAGGACGAGGGCCGCACGGCTTCGGCCGACGAGGTCATCGCGCGGCTGCGGCCGCAGCTGGCCAAGCTGGAAGGGGTGACGCTGTTCATGCAGGCGGGCCAGGACATCAACGTCGGCGGGCGGCTGTCACGCACCCAGTACCAGTACACGCTGACCGATTCGAACCTGGACGAGCTGAACGTGTGGGCGCCGCGCCTGCTGGCCAAGTTCCGCGAGCTGCCGATGCTGACCGACCTGGCGTCCGACCAGCAGAACGCGGCGGCCACCGCGTCCATCACCATCGATCGCGCCCGCGCCTCGTCGTTCGGCATTTCGCCGGCGCTGATCGACGCCACCATCTACGATGCCATCGGCCAGCGCCAGGTGGCGCAGTACTTCACCCAGATCAACAGCTACCACGTGGTGCTGGAGGTGACGCCCAAGCTGCAGCAGGACCCGGACCTGTTCTCCAAGCTCTACCTGACCTCGCCGCTGACGGGCCAACAGGTGCCGCTGTCGACCTTCATCAAGCTCGATACCAACAAGACCGCCTACCTGTCGATCAGCCACCAGGGCCAGTTCCCGGCGGTGACGATTTCGTTCAACCTGGCGCCGGGGGCGTCGCTCGGGCAGGCGGTGCAGGCGATCCAGCAGGCCCAGGCGCAGATGGGCGCGCCGGCCAGCCTGACGGGGGCGTTCCAGGGCACGGCCAAGGCCTTCGGCGACTCGCTGTCGACCCAGCCCTACCTGATCGCCGCCGCGCTGATCGCGGTGTATATCGTGCTGGGGCTGCTGTACGAGAGCTACATCCATCCGCTGACGATCCTGTCGACGCAGCCGTCGGCTGGGGTGGGGGCGCTGCTGATCCTGATGGTGGGCGGCTACGACCTGAGCGTGATCGCGCTGATCGGCATCATCCTGCTGATCGGCATCGTCAAGAAGAACGGCATCATGATGATCGACTTCGCGCTGACGGCCGAGCGCGAGCACGGCATGTCGCCGTCGGAGGCGATCTACCAGGCCTGCGTGCTGCGCTTCCGGCCGATCATGATGACGACCATGTGCGCGCTGCTCAGCGGCCTGCCGCTGATGCTGAGCCACGGCCAGGGCTCGGAGTTGCGCCGGCCGCTGGGCTATGCGATGGTGGGCGGGCTGATCGTGTCGCAGGCGCTGACATTGTTCACGACGCCGGTGGTGTACCTGTACCTGGACCGGGCGCACTTCTGGTACATGCGCAAGAAACAGGAGCGCGCCGCCCGCAAGGCGGGGGCGCCTGTGCAGCCCGGAGTTGAGTCAAAATAGGCTTCCTTGATCGTCGACATGCCCTGGCGGGGCTGCCATGAAAATCCTGATAGTCGAAGATGAACTGAAGACGGCGGATTACCTGCGCAAGGGCCTGGGTGAGCAGGGCTGCGCGGTGGATGTCGCCCATAACGGCATCGACGGCCAGCACCTGGCGCTGGAGCACGATTACGACGTGATCGTGCTGGACGCGATGCTGCCGGGCATGGACGGCTTCGCGGTGCTGCGTTCCTTGCGCAGCGTGCGCCAGACGCCGGTCATCATGCTGACCGCGCGCGACGGCGTCGAGGACCGCATCCGCGGCCTGCACGACGGCGCCGACGACTACCTGGTCAAGCCGTTCTCGTTCCTGGAACTGCTGGCGCGGCTGCAGGCGCTGACCCGGCGCGGCCGTGCCCAGGAGCCGGTGCAGCTGCGCATCGGCGACCTGCAGATCGACCTGATCAGCCGCAAGGCCTGGCGCGCCGGCACGCGGCTGGACCTGACCGCCAAGGAATTCGCGCTGCTGGCCGTGCTGGCCCGGCGCCAGGGCGAGATCCTGTCCAAGACGGCGATCGCCGAACTGGTCTGGGACATGAACTTCGACAGCAACGTCAACGTGGTCGAGGTGGCGATCAAGCGGCTGCGCGGCAAGGTCGACGCGCCGTTCGACCGCAAGCTGCTGCACACCATCCGCGGCATGGGCTACGTGCTGGAATTGCGCGACGACGAGCCGGCGGAATGAAATCCTCGCTCAAGTCCCGGCTGGTGGTGATGTTCGCGGTGGCGGCGGCGGCCACCTTCGCCCTGACCGGCGTGGCGCTGTACGGGGTGCTGGACCGCCAGCTCGACCGCATCCAGCAGGATGCCCTGCGCACCACGGCGCACGAGGTCAGCTATTCGCTCACGCGCAGCGGCGACCCGGAGCGCTGGGGCCGCTTCAAGGCCAAGCTCGATACGCTGACGCCGGCCGACGGCAGCCTGCGCTTCTGGGTGCTGTCGGATGATCCGGCCTATGAATACGGCAAGGGCCTGGCCGACGTCGACCGGCTCGAGCGCCATGCCGATGGCTTCGGCACGATCACGCTGCCGGACCGCGAGAACGAACTGCTGACCATCACCGTGACCGTCGAGGCCTTCCAGCAGCGGCCGCGGGTGCGCCTGATCGTCGGCATGGATTCGGCGCCCTATGCGCACACGCTGCGCTACTTCCTGTGGGCCATGGCCGGGCTGTCGCTGACCGCCATCCTGCTGGTGGGCCTGCTGGGCTTCTGGGTGGCGCGGCTGGGCCTGCGGCCGCTCAACCGGCTGTCGGCCGAGGCCCGGGCGCTGCGTCCCAGCGCCTTGTCGCAGCGCTTGAGCATGGCGGCGCTGCCGGTCGAGCTGGAAGACCTGGCCACGTCCTTCAATGGCGCGCTGGCGCGGCTGGAGGGCGCCTACAACCAGCTCGAGGACTTCAACGCCGACGTCGCGCACGAACTGCGCACGCCGCTCACCAACCTGATCGGCCAGACCCAGGTGGCGCTGTCGCGCCCGCGCGGCTCGGGCGAGCTGCGCGAGGTGCTGCAATCGAACCTCGAAGAGCTGGACCGGTTGCGGGCCATGGTCAACGACATGCTGTTCCTGGCGCGCGCCGACCAGGGCGAGGCCGCCACCGGCCGCATCCACGCGGTGCTGGCCGACGAGGTCGGCAAGACGGTGGAGTTCTTCGAGTTCCTGCTGGACGAGGCCGGCATGCGCGTGAGCATCCAGGGCGAACGGGACGCGGTGGCGCTGATCGACACGGCGCTGTTCCGGCGGGCGGTGACCAACCTGCTGCAGAACGCCATCCAGTATTCGTCCGCGGGCGCCGAGATCACCGTGGACATCGCGCGGCGCGACGGGCTGCTGGAAGTGGCGGTCAGCAACCCCGGCCCGCCGATCGCGCCGCAGCACCTGCCGCATCTGTTCCAGCGCTTCTACCGGGTCGACGCCGCGCGCGGCGGCGACGGCGTGGAGCACAGCCACGGCCTGGGCCTGGCCATCGTCAAGGCGGTGGCGGCCATGCATGGCGGCAGCGTCTCGGCCGCCAGCGGCGGCGGGGTGACGCGGGTGGCGTTCAGTGTCGGCACGGCGGCCGGGTAGCGCGGCCGCCGCGGGTGTTCGGCTGGCGGCGTTCAGCGCGCGGCGGCGGCCGGCGCGAACAGCGCGGCCAGGTTCAGCTGGCGGATCAGGTCGCCGGTGGCCGCGGCCAGCCGGGTGGCGGGGCGATGGCGGGCGCTGGCCAGCACCAGGTTGTTGGTGATCCGCGGCGACACGATGTCGCTGAGCGACAGCGCATGTTCGGCCGCCGGCCCGCGCGCGGCGGAACGCGGCAGGATGGCATAGGCGTCGCCCTGGGCCGCCAGTTCCACGATGGTCTGCACCGCGTCCACCTCGGCGGCGACCTGCAGCCGCACGCCCTGCGCGCGGCAGATGCTCTCGACCAGGGTGCGGATGGCGTTGGGCAGGCTGGGCAGCACCAGCGGATAGGCGCCCAGGCCGGCCACGGCCACGCGGGCGGGCAGGGGCGGCTGGTGGTCGGCGGCGGCCACCAGCACCAGGTCTTCGCGGAACAGCGATTCGTAGCCCAGTTGCGGCGACGGCGCGGGGTCATACAGCAGCGCCAGATCGACCCGGCCCGCCAGCAGCCATTCGCGCATCTGTGCGCTCAGGCCTTCGGCCACGGCGATCGACGCGTCGGGAAAGCGGCGCCGGAAGGCCTGCACCAGGGGCGGGGTCAGCACCCGGGCGATGCGCGGCGGCAGGCCGACCACCACCTTGCCGGTCGGCGTTTCGCGCAAGGTCTGCAGGTCCTGCTTGGCGCGGTCGGCCAGCGCCAGCAGGGCGCGCGCGTGTTCCAGGAAGCGCAGGCCGGCCTCGGTCGGCTCGGCGCCGCGGCCGTTGCGATAGAGCAGGTGCTGGCCCAGTTCCAGCTCCAGCAGCCGCACCTGGCGGCTCAGCGTGGGCTGGGCCACGTCGAGCATTTCGGCGGCGCGCGAGAAGCTGCGCCGCTCGGCGACGCGCACGAAGTATTCGATCTGCTTGAGGTCCATGGGGAGGCGGGCGGCGCGGTGTTCGCTCGGATATCTAAATTTTCTATATCTGAAATCAAAGATATAGCATTGTTAAGCGGGGCGCAATCCGCGAGCATGGCGTTTTCCCCGTTGGATCCCGCCGTGCCCGATTGCCGTCCTCCGCTTGCCACGCCCTCCCGTCCCCGCCACGCGCTGCCGGCCGGGGCCTGCGACACGCATTGCCACGTGTTCGGTCCGGCTGAACGGTTTCCCTATGCCGAGGGCCGTTCCTATACGCCGCCCGACGCGCCCTACGCCAAGATGGCGGCGCTGCATGCGCACCTGGGCGTGCAGCGCGCCGTGGTGGTGCAGGCCAACTGCCATGGCAACGACCATGCCGCCCTGCTCGACGCGCTGGCGCAAAGCCAGGGCCGCTACCGCGGCGTGGCATTGCTGGGGGCGGACGCCACCGCCGCCAGCGTGCGGCAGCTGCATGACGGCGGCGTGCGCGGGGCGCGCTTCAACTTCGTGCCGCACCTGGGCGGCGCGCCCGACCCGGCGGTGTTCGACCACGTCATCGGCCTGATCGCGCCGCTGGGCTGGCATGTCTGCGTGCACCTGGACGGCGCCATGCTGCCCGAACTGCTGCCGCGTCTGCGGGCACTGCCGGTGCCGTTCGTGGTCGACCACATGGGCCGCATCAAGGCGGCGGACGGGCTGGACGCGCCGGCGTTCCGCGCGTTGCTGGAACTGGAGCGGGTGCCGCAGGCCTGGGTCAAGGTGTCGGGTATCGACCGCATCGCCTCGGGCAAGCGCCCCTTTGCCGAGGGCATCCCGTTCGTGCGCGCCCTGGTGGACGCTCTGCCCGAGCGCACGCTGTGGGGCACCGACTGGCCGCATCCGAACGTGGCGGGCGACATGCCCGACGACGGCGAACTGGCCGACGCTTTTTTCCTGGCCTGCCCGGACGCGGAAACGCGCCGGCAGGTCCTGGTGGACAACCCGGCGCGTCTCTACGGCTTCCTGTAGCCGCGCCATCGCCCGATACCGGGCAACAAGAAAACACGACATCCCGAGGAGACAATCCATGTTCAAGAAAATCGTATTCGCCGGCCTGCTGGGCCTGGCCAGCCTGGGCGCCACGGCGCACGCCGACGGTCCGGTGCGCCTGATCATCGCTTTCCCGCCGGGCGGCCCGGTGGACCTGGTCGGCCGGGTGCTGGCCGAACAGCTGGGCAAGGAGCTCAAGCAGTCGGTCATCGTCGAGAACAAGGCGGGCGCCAACGGCAACATCGCCGCGGCGTATGTGGCCAAGGCGCCGGCCGACGGCTCGGTGCTGTTCCTGACCAGCGTCGGCGCGGTCTCCATCAGCCCGGCGCTGTACAAGGACCTGCCGTACGACCCGGTGCGCGACTTCGCGCCGGTGTCGCGCGTGGTCAACAACGCCACCGTGTTCGTGGTGAACCCGGCCAACCCGGCCACCGACGCGGCCGACTTCGTCAAGCGCTCGCAGGCGGCGTCGCAGTCCGTGGCGATCGGTTCGTCGGGTATCGGCAGCATCCCGCACCTGACGCTGGAAATGTTCGCCGACGCCAGCAAGGCCAAGGTGCTGCACGTGCCGTACAAGGGCGCCGCGCCGGTCATCAACGACGTGCTGGGCAACCAGGTCAATGGCTTCTTCGGCGACGTGCCGGGTCTGATCGGCCACATCCAGAGCGGCAAGCTCAAGGCGCTGGGCATCGCCGCGCCGACGCGCCATCCGCTGCTGCCGGACGTCAAGACGCTGGCCGAGCAGGGCATCCCGGGCGTCGAATCGAACAACTGGTACGGCATCGTCGCGCCGGCCGCCACGCCGCCGGCCACGGTCGAGAAACTGAACCAGGCCCTGCGCGCCGCGCTGGGCAACGAGGCGGTGCGCGCCAAGCTCGAGAAGTTCGGCGCCCAGGCCGCGCCCAGCTCGCCGCAGGAGCTGGCGGCGCTGATCGCCGCCGACCGCGAGAAGTGGGGTTCGCTGATCCAGCGCAAGAACATCCGTCCGGAGTGAGCATGAGCGACTGCCGAGTCTCGCCGGTGGTGCCGGGCACGCGCCCGGCCCTGGCCGAAATGGAAGCGCGCATCGCGGCCGCGCGCGGCCGCATCTCGCCGCTGTACCAGGTGCTGCTGAACAGCCCCGCCGTGGTGCAGGGCTGGGAGGCGATGCTGACCGCGATCCGCCTGAACACGTCGCTGTCGCCGCGGGTGCGCGAACTGATCATCCTGCGCGTGGCGACCTTGAACAACGCGCCCTACGAGTTCGACGCGCACGTGCCGCATGCGCTGGCGGCGGGCATGCCGCAGGCGGTGGTCGAGCAGTTGCGCGGCGGCCCGCGCGCGGACGCGGTGCAGGGGCTGGAGGCGGGCGAGGCCGACGTGCTGGCCCTGACCGACGTCATGACCCGCGACATCGAGGTGCCGGACGCGCTGTTCGCGCCGCTGCGTTCGCGCTACAACGACCAGGAACTGGTCGAGCTGGCCGCGACGGTGGCGGCCTACAACATGGTGTCGCGCTTCCTGGTGGCGTTGCGCGTCGGGCACTGAAAGGAGCTACGTATGGACAAGACGGTATTGCTGGTGTCGCTGGGCGAGCGTTTCGACGCGGCGCGCGCGGCCGATATGGCGCAACGCCTGGCCGAGGGCCTGGACGGCGTGCGGTTGCGCGCCTTCGCCGCGGTCGAGGAAGAGGACACCTACGTGTATGTCGACGGCGATGCCGGCGGCCAGCCGGAGGTGCAGGCGCGCCTGGCGGAACTGTTCCCGGGGGCGCAGGCGCGCGTGCTGCACCTGACCCTGGACCTGGCCGGCGCCTCGGCCGGTCTGGAGGCGCCCTGGCACTACATCGTCGAGACCGATGTGCTGCCCGAGGCCGAGGCCGACCTGAACGCCTGGTACGACCAGGAGCACCTGCCGGGCCTGGCCTCGGTGCCCGGCACCGTGCGCGCGCAGCGCTACGAGTGCCGCGACCAGGGCCCGCGCTACCTGGCCTGCTACGACCTGGAGACGCGCGAGACCTTCGGCAGCCCGCCGTGGCTGGCGGTGCGGGCCACCGACTGGAGCAGCCGGGTGCGGCCGTCGTTCCGCAACACGCGCCGCACCATGTTCCAGAAGATTCTTTGAACCAAGAAGAACGGGGAGACAACGATGGACAAGCGATGGGCGAAGGTGGTGTTGTGCGGGGCGTTGAGCGCCCTGGGGATGGCGATGACGGCGCAGGCCGCGCCGGTTTCGGCCGCCGTGGCGCCGGCCGACAAGGTCGAGCGGGTCACCGTGCTGCCGGGCAACGGCGCCCGCATCGAAGTGCTGGTGCAGGGCCAGGGCCCGGCCCTGGTGCTGCTGCCGTCGCGCGGCCGCGGCCAGGAGGATTTCGATGACCTGGCGGCGCGCCTGGCGCAGGCGGGCTACCGCGTGCTGCGGCCCGAGCCGCGCGGCATCGGCGGCAGCAGCGGACCGATGAAGGACATCACGCTGCACGACCTGGGCAACGACATGGCGGCGGTGATCCGCGATGTCGCCAGGCAGCCGGTGGTGATGATCGGGCATGCGTTCGGCAACTGGGTGGCGCGCACCACGGGCGTGGACCATCCCGACCTGGTGCGCGGCGTGGTGATCGTGGCGGCCGCGGCCAAGAAGTATCCCGCCGGCCTGAGCGAGCACGTCGACCGCAGCGCCGACCTGTCGCTGCCCGACGCCGAGCGCCTGAAGTCGATCCAGCATGCGTTCTTCGCGCCGGGCCACGACGCGCGCGTCTGGCTCGACGGCTGGTATCCCGAGGTCAGCGAGAGCCAGCGCCTGGCGGGCAAGGCCACGCGCCAGTCGGACTGGTGGTCGGGCGGCAGCAAGCCGCTGCTGGACCTGCAGGCGGGCGCCGACCTGTTCAAGCCGGAATCGACCCGCAACGAGATCCGCGACGAATTCGGCGAGCGCGTGTCGGTGGTGGTGATCCCGGGCGCCGGCCACGCGCTGGTGCCGGAAGCGCCGCAGGCGGTGGCCGATGCCATCGTGCGCTGGGAAAAGTCGCTCAAGCCTTGAGCTTGATCGTCCGCGCGAGAGGTCGGCCTGATACGTCCGCCAGGCGGGTCCGCCCGACGCGTCCGCCTGCCACGGACACAAAAAAAGCAGCCCCGCGGGGCTGCTTTTTCCATGGACGCGCGGCTTACTTGAGCTGGCCCAGCAGCAGGAACTCCATCAGCGCCTTCTGCACGTGCAGGCGGTTCTCGGCTTCGTCCCAGACCACGCTCTGCGGGCCGTCGATGACTTCGCCGGTGACTTCCTCGCCGCGGTGGGCGGGCAGGCAGTGCATGAACACGGCCTGGGGATCGGCCGCGGCCATCATCTCGGCGTCCACGCACCAGTCGGCGAAGGCGGCGCGGCGCTCTTCGTTCTCGGCCTCGTAGCCCATGCTGGTCCAGACGTCGGTGGTGACCAGGTGCGCGCCCTGGCAGGCCTGCATCGGGTCCTTGAACTGGCGCAGCACCTTGTCGGACGGCGTGCCGATGCGGGCGGCTTCGAGCTCGTAGCCGGCCGGGGTCGACACATGCAGCGTGAAGCCCAGCATCTCGGCGGCGTGCAGCCAGGTGTAGGCCATGTTGTTGGCGTCACCGACCCAGGCGACCGTCTTGCCGGCGATGGGGCCGCGGTGCTCGATGTAGGTGAAAATGTCGGCCAGGATCTGGCAGGGGTGGAATTCGTTGGTCAGGCCGTTGATCACCGGCACGCGCGAGTGCGAGGCAAAGCGCTCGATGCGGGTCTGCTCGAACGTGCGGATCATGACGATGTCGACCATGCGCGAGATGACGCGCGCGGTGTCCTCGATGGGCTCGGAGCGGCCCAGCTGGGAATCATTGGAGGTCAGGTTGATGACCGAGCCGCCCATCTGGTACATGCCGGCCTCGAACGAGACGCGGGTGCGGGTGCTGGCCTTTTCGAACACCATGGCCAGCGTGCGGTCGTGCAGCGGCATGTGGGGTTCGTAGCGCTTGAATTTTTCCTTGATCAGCCGCGCGCGGTCCAGCACGTAGGCGATCTCGGCGGACGAGAAGTCCTTGAACTGCAGAAAGTGCCGCAAGGGGCCGTTTTGAGTCGTGGGAGGAGTCATGGTGATGTCGCAGGTCATTGGGCCCGGACGGGCTCGTGGCCCGGGCGGGAGGTTGATTATGGATGTTCGGCCTGGAACTGTCGAATCAGCGGCACCAGGATGTCGACAATCTGGTCGGCTTCGGCGCGCGACAGGACCAGCGGCGGCAGCAGGCGGATGACGCGGTCGCGGGTGACATTGATCAGCAGGCCCGCTTCCAGGGCCCGCAGCGCCAGCACGCCACAGGGACGGTTCAGCTCGATGCCCAGCATCAGGCCGCGCCCGCGCACCTCGACCACGCCCGGCGCGCCGGCCAGCTCGGCCGCCAGCCGCGCCTGCAGGTGGCCGCCCACGGTGTGGGCGTTGTCCAGCAGGTTTTCCGATTCCAGCGCGTCCAGCACCGCCAGGCCGGCCGCGCAGACCAGCGGGCCGCCGCCGAAGGTGGTGCCATGGCTGCCGGGCGTGAACACGCCGGCCGCCGGACCGGCGGCCAGCATCGCGCCGATCGGCACGCCGCCGGCCAGGCCCTTGGCCAGGGTCATGACGTCCGGCACGATGTCGGCCCACTGGTGGGCGAACCATTTGCCGGTGCGGCCGATGCCCGACTGGACCTCGTCGATCATCAGCAGCCAGCCGCGCTCGGTGCAGAGCTGCCGCACCTCCTGCAGGAAGGCGGCGTCAGAGGGACGGATGCCGCCTTCGCCCTGCAGGGCTTCGAGCAGCACGGCGGCGACGCGTGGCTCGGCGTCGCCGGCGGCGCGGATCGCGGCGGCGTCGTTGTACGGCACCTGGATGAAGCCCGAGGGCAGGGGCTCGAAGCCCTTGCGCGCCTTGTCGCTGCCGGTGGCCGCCAGCGTGGCCAGCGTGCGCCCGTGCCAGGACGAATCCATGGTGATGATGTGGGCGTGGGTGTTGCCGTGCCGGTAGGCGTAGTAGCGCGCCAGCTTGATGGCGGCCTCGTTGGCCTCGGAGCCGCTGTTGTTGAAGACCACGTCGCGCATGCCGGACAGCGCCGCCAGGCGCGTGGCCAGCTCAGTCTGCTGCGGGACTTCGTAGATATTGGACGTATGAATGACGCGGGCGGCCTGCGCGCTGATGGCGGCGACCAGCCGGGGATGGGCGTGGCCCAGACAGGAGACGCCGATGCCCGCCAGCGCGTCCAGGTACTTGCGGCCCTGCGCGTCCCACAGCCAGACGCCCTGGCCGTGCGTGAACGCGACCGGCAACCGGGCGTAGATATTGGCCAGAGGCGAGGTCATGACGGGTCCTCCTGGGCATTTTTCCCTGGGCGAAGCGCCTTTCGGGACAGGGCAAAGGATCAATCATATACAATTCGCGGCGCGGGGCGCATGTTTGATCACGCCGAAGATCCGGCTCAGTGAAGGGCGTCCCGTAGTGAAGAATCCATGGCAACTCGCGTCAGACAATTCGTAATTCATGGCGTTACCGAAAGCGGTAGCCGATTTCGCCCCAGCGACTGGGCGGAGCGGCTCGCCGGCGTAATGGCACAGTTCCGGCCCGCCGGCTGTGCGGGTAACCACCTCACCTATTCGCCCTACGTGCTCCCCGTCGTGATCGACGGCGTGCGCGGCATCGTGGTCGACCTGCGCTTGCGCGATCTCGAACCGCTGGCGTACAAGTTCGTGGTGGATTTCGCCCGCGACAACCACCTCAAGACGGAAGAACGCGAAATCTAGGCCAGCCGAAACCACAAAGCGCCCGAACCGGGCGCTTTGTCTTTCAGGCTTGCGATCGCGCGCCCCTGAGGCCAGGGGCGGGGCGGCTCCTACCCGCGTGCCGCGCGAGCGGGGCGCCGCTGCGGCCCGGCTGCCGGCAGGGGCGACCCCCGCGGCGGCGGGCAGGCGCGCTACTTCGCGTAGACCAGATCGCGCAGCCCGAGCGACAGTCCGGGCCAATACGTGATCACCATCAGGCAAACGATCACCACCCCCACGAACGGGATCAACGGCTTGATCAACCGCTCCAGCGGCAGCTTGGCCACCGCGCACGCCGCGAACAGATTCACCCCGAACGGCGGCGTGATCATGCCCAGCGCCAGGTTGACCACCATGATGATGCCGAAATGCACCGGGTCCAGCCCGAACTTCAGCGCCACCGGCAGCAGCAGCGGGGCCAGCACCACGATCGAGGCCGAGGTCTCGATGAACATGCCGATCACGAACAGCGCCAGGTTCACGCCCATCAGGAACGAGAATTGGGTGTCGAACAGCTGGGCCAGCCACACGCCCAGCGCGTCGGGGATGCCGGCGCGGTTCAGCAGGAAGCTGAAGACGCCGGCGTTGGCGATCACGAACATGATCACCGCCGTCGACACCACCGACTTGTGCAGCGTGTCCGACAGCTGCCTGAAGCTCAGGCGGCGATAGATGAACTTGCCCACCACCACGGCGTACATCACCGCCACCACCGACGCTTCGGTCGGGGTGAAGACGCCGCCATAGATGCCGCCCAGGATGATGACCGGCATCATCAGCGCCAGCCAGGCGCGCTTGAAGGCCGGCCACAGCGGCAGGCGGCCCTCGCCGTCGCGCTTGCCCAGGTTGTTGCGCTTGGCGTAGAACCAGACGTAGAACATCAGCGCCACGCCGATCAGGATGCCGGGCATCACGCCGGCGATGAACAGCTCTCCGGTGGAGGTGTCGGTGGACACCGCGAACAGGATCATCGGGATCGATGGCGGGATGATCACCCCCAGCTCGGCCGCGCTGGCCTGCAGCGAGGCGGCGAAGGGGGCGGGGTAGCCGTGGCGGATCATGGCCGGGATCAGGATGGCGCCCACCGCGAAGGTGGTGGCGACGCTGGAGCCGGCGACGGCGGCGAAGATCATGCAGGTCAGCACGCAGGTGCAGGCCAGGCCGCCCTGGATGCCGCCGACCACGCTCTTGGCGAACTCCACCATGCGTTCGGAGATACCGCCGGCTTCCATCAGGTTGCCGGCCAGGATGAAGAACGGGATCGCGACCAGCGGGTATTTGTCCAGCGCGGCATAGAGCTGCTGGGCCACCACCAGCCAGGGCAGGTTGGCGGCGCCGACCCCCGCCAGGCTGGCCAGCCCGATCGACACGGCGACCGGCACGGACAGCCCGAAGAAAATCAGCATCGAGACAATCATTAATTGGGACATGGCGATATCGGCTGCTTGGATTCGGGGCGGGGGCTCAACCCTGCGCGTCGTTGCGCACGGGGATGTCTTCTTCTTCGCCGGCGCACCAGCGCGCCAGCACGGCGATGGCGGCGAGCGTCGCGCCCACCGGGATCGCCAGGTAGATCCAGGAAATCGAGATGTCCAGGCTGGGCACGTTCTGGAAGCGCACGCGGTAGGTCATCTGGCCGCCGATCCAGGCGATGAAGCCGAGAAAGCCGGCGCAGATCAGGCCGATGACGGCTTCCAGGATGCGGCGGCGCATGCCGCCCAGCAGGTTGCGCAGCAGTTCGACGCTGATCATGGCGCCGTGGCGGAAGGCCAGGGCCACGCCCAGCAGCACCGTCCAGATCAGCAGGGCGCGGGTCAGCACCTCGCTCCAGTCGGCCGGGGAGTGCAGCACGAAGCGGGCGATGACCTGGTAGAAGGCGGCGGCCGCGGCGGCCACCAGCAGGAGTTGGGCGATGACCGACACCAGCTTGAACAGGACGCGGTCGAAGGCGCAGAGCAGACGCATGAGGATTTCCAGGGGCGGAGAACAGGACGCGCGAGGGCAGGGCGGCGGGCGGAAACCGCTTCCGCCCGCCGCCGGTGGCCGTGCCGGCCGTGCGCTTACTTGGTGTCGCGGATCGACTCGATCAGCTTCTTGTCGAACTTCTTGTAGTACTCGGGGTAGGCCGGCTCGACGGCGGCGGCGAAGGCGGCGCGGTCCACTTCGGACACCTGCATGCCTTCCTTCTTGAGCTGCTCGACGCCGGTCTTCTCGATGTTGTCGACGTAGGCGCGCATGGCCAGGGCCGATTCCTTGCCGGCCTTGTCGAACTTGGCCTTGTCGTCGGCCGACAGGCCGTCATAGACGTTGGCCGACATCAGCACCAGCGCCGGGCCGTAGACGTGGCCGGTCAGCGACAGGTACTTCTGCATCTGCGACAGCTTGGCCGAGGTGATGACCGACAGCGGGTTTTCCTGGCCGTCGATGGTGCCCTGCTGCAGGGCGGTGGCCACTTCCGGCCAGGCCATCGGGGTCGGCAGGATGCCGATCTGGCGGAAGGCGGTGATGTGGATCGGGTTTTCCGTGGTGCGGATCTTCAGGCCCTTGGCGTCGGCCGGCGTCTTGACCGGGCGCACGTTGTTGGTCAGGTGGCGGAAGCCCTGTTCGCCCCAGGCCAGCGCGATGATGCCGCGGCTGGGGAACTTTGCCAGCATATCCTGTCCGATCTTGCTGTCCAGCACGTTGCGCGCGTGTTGCAGGTCGCGCAGCAGGAAGGGGATGTCGAAGACGCCGGTCTCGGGCACGAAGTTCAGGGTGGCGCCGGTCGAGACGATGGCCAGGTCGATGGTGCCGATCTGCAGGCCTTCGATCACTTCGCGTTCGCCGCCCAGCGCGCTGTTGGCGAATTGCTGTACTTTGTACTTGCCGTTGCTGGACGCCTCGATCGACTTGGCCAGGGCGTCGGCGCCGGCGCCGTAGTGCGACGAGGTGGACAGGGCATAGGCCATCTTCAGGGGAGCCTGGGCCGAGGCGGCCAGGGGCGCGGCGACCGCGCAGGCGGCCAGGATCGTGGCCGCGAGCCAGGATTTACGCATTTGTCTTCTCCAGGGGTGTCGGTATTTTGTTTTGCAGTGGGTGTGCGGCGCCGCAAGGCGCTTCGCGCATGATAGCGGGATTCGGCCCCCATTCCGGCCGTTGGTTAACATTGGCAGATGATGGATTTCCCTGATGTCTCCCGGGCCAGGCGCCCCGGCTTCTGGACCACCCTGGCGCTGGGCGCCCGCATGATGATGCGCGACGCCCGCGCCGGCGAGCTGCGGCTGCTGGTGCTGGCCCTGGTGGTGGCGGTGGCCGCCGTCACCAGCGTCGGCTTCCTGGCCGACCGCGTCAGCCGGGCGCTGGAGCGCGACGCCGGCCAGATGCTGGGCGCCGACCTGGTGCTGGACGCCGACGAGCCCGTGCCCGCGGCCTTCCTGGACCAGGCGCGCGAGCGGGGCCTGGAAGTCTCCAGCACCTGGCAGTTCCCGTCCATGGTCAGCGCCGGCGACGGCGCCCAGCTGGCCGCCCTGAAGGCGGTCGAGCCGGGCTACCCGCTGCGCGGCGCCCTGCGGGTGACCGATGCGCCGTTCAACCCCGACGGCCCGACCCGCGACATCCCGCCCGAGGGCGCGGTCTGGGTCGACGGCCAGCTGCTGTCGCTGCTGGGCCTGAAAGTGGGCGACAGCCTGAACGTGGGCGACGCCCACCTGCGCATCGACCGGGTCATCACCTATGAGCCGGACCGCGGCATGCAGTTCGTCAACGTCGCGCCGCGGGTGATGCTGCGCGCCAGCGACCTGCCGGCCACCGGCCTGATCGCACCCGGCAGCCGCATCGGCTACGCCCTGCTGGTGGCCGGCCAGCCGGACGCGGTGGCCAATTATTCGGCCTGGCTCGGCCAGAACCTCAAGCGCGGCCAGAAGGTCGCCACGCTGGAATCGGGCCGGCCCGAAGTGCGGCGCACGCTCGACCGGGCGCAGCGCTTCCTGTCGCTGGTGGCGCTGCTGGCGGTGCTGATCTCGGCGGTGGCGGTGGCGCTGGCGGCCGGCCGCTACATGACGCGGCACCGCGACGGCATCGCCGTGATGCGCTGCCTGGGGGCGGTGCAGTCGCAGGTCTCGCGCATGCTGACCCTGGAATTCGCGCTGGTCGGGCTGTTCGCCTCGGCCGCCGGCTGCCTGCTGGGCTACGCGGTGCACCAGGTGCTGGTGATGCTGCTGGGCACGCTGATCGACACGACCCTGCCCGCGCCCTCGGCCATCCCGGCCCTGCAGGGGGTGCTGACCGGCCTCTTGCTGTTGCTGGGCTTCGCCCTGCCGGCCCTGGCGCAGTTGCGCCACGTGCCGCCGGCGCGGGTGCTGCGGCGCGACGCCGACGTCATCAGCGCCCGCAGCGCGCTCGGCTACGGCGTCGGCGCGGTCGGCTTCGCGCTGCTGATCTGGTGGTTCGCCGGCGACGCCAAGCTGGGCGGCGTGGTGGCGGGCGGGTTCCTGGGGGCGTTCGCGCTGTTCGCGCTGGTGGCCTGGCTCTGCATCCTGGGCCTGGCGCGCCTGCGCGGCCTGGCCGCCGGCCTGCCGGCGCTGCGTTTCGCGCTGGCCGGCGTGGTGCGCCGGCGCGCCGCCACCATCACCCAGGTGTGCGCGCTGGCGGTGGGCCTGATGGCCCTGCTGTTGTTGGCGATGACCCGCACCGACCTGATCCAGGGCTGGCAGCGCACGCTGCCGCCGGACGCGCCCAACCGTTTCCTTATCAATGTGCAGCCCGACCAGCGCCAGGCCGTGACCGACGCGCTGACCCGCGAGGGGCTGGGCCAGATCGTGCTGTCGCCGATGGTGCGCGGCCGCCTGATCGCGGTCAACGGCAAGCCGGTCGGCCCGGACGACTACGAAGAGCCGCGCGCCAAGCGCCTGGTGGACCGGGAGTTCAACCTGTCCTATGGCGAACAGATGCCGTCGTCCAACCGCATCGAGGAAGGGCGCTGGCTCAAGCCGGGCTCGGCCGAGGTGTCGCTGGAGTCGGGCCTGGCCAAGACCCTGGGCATCAAGCTGGGCGACAAGATGACCTTCGACGTGGCCGGCCAGCAGTTCGAGGTGGCCGTGTCCAGCACCCGGCGGGTGGATTGGGATACGATGCGCGTCAATTTTTTCGCCATCCTGACGCCTGAAACCCTGGCCGACATGCCGCAAAGCTGGATCACGTCCTTCTACCTGCCGCCGGAAAAGGCCCAGGTGCTGCCCGCGCTGGTGCGGCAGTTCCCGAACCTGACGGTGTTCGACGTGGGCGCCATCCTGCAACAGTTGCAGTCGGTGCTCAACGAAGTTGGCCGCGCGGTGCAGCTGCTGTTCCTGTTCACGCTGGCGGCCGGCGTGCTGGTGCTGTCGGCCGCGCTGACCGCGACCCGCGACGAGCGCATGCGCGAGGCCGCGGTGCTGCGCGCGTTGGGCGCCACCCGCAGCCAGCTGGCGCGTTCGCAGCGCATCGAACTGTGGGCGGTGGGCGGCCTGGCCGGCCTGCTGGCGGCGGCCGGCGCCAGCGCGATCGCTTGGGTTTTATCAACCCAGGTGTTCGATTTCACCATTACCCTCAGCCTTTGGCCCTGGCTGGTGGGGGTCGGCGCGGGTATGCTCGGCGCCTGGGCCGGTGGCGCGTTGGCGCTGCGTGGCGTGCTGCGCACCCCGCCGCTGGTCACCCTGAGAGAAACCTGATGACGTCCTCCGTCCAAACCCCTGCCGAACCCGTGGAAACCTCCCGCAGCATTTTCGATCTCCTGGGCGGCGAGCCCGGCGTGCGCGCCCTGGTGGACCGCTTCTATGACCTGATGGACATCGAGCCGGACCTGAAGGAACTGCGCGCCGCGCACGGCCCCAGCCTGGACGAGGCCCGCGACAAGCTGTTCTGGTTCCTGTGCGGCTACTTCGGCGGCCCCGACCACTATATCGAGCGTTTCGGCCATCCGCGGCTGCGGGCCCGGCACCTGCCGTTCTCGATCGGCGAGATCGAGCGCGACCAATGGGTGGCCTGCATGGGCCGCGCCATGGAGGACGAGGGCATCGACCCCGCCCTGGTCGAGCGCCTGCTGCAGGCCTTCTTCGGCGTGGCCGACTGGATGCGCAACCGTGAAGGCTGAGCGGGATCCCTCCGGCGCCCGGCGCCACCGCTGGCCGGCGCCGCTGGCCGGCGCCATGCTGGCCGACCCGCGCCTGGGCGAGTCCGGCCCCGAAGTGTTCAACCCGGCCCACTACGGCGACCGCGCCCGGCCGGTGGACGCCGGCGGCCGCCAGGCCGCCTGGTTCGTGCAGGGGCAGGGCTGGCAGGGCGTGCTGCGCCGCTACCGGCGCGGCGGCCTGATCGCCAAGCTCAGCCGCGACACCTACC
Organism: Achromobacter sp. ISS7; assembly: GCF_056523125.1. Classification (NCBI taxonomy): domain Bacteria; kingdom Pseudomonadati; phylum Pseudomonadota; class Betaproteobacteria; order Burkholderiales; family Alcaligenaceae; genus Achromobacter; species Achromobacter sp. ISS7. The sequence goes on from NZ_JAWRZD010000001.1 coordinate 582,842, forward strand.
TGTGGGCGGGCGCCGACCGCACCCGCAGCTTCCGTGAGTTCCGCCTGCTGGCCGCCATGCGCGCCCAGGGGCTGCCGGTGCCGGCGCCGCTGGCCGCGGCCTACTGGCGCCAGGGGCCGACCTACCGCGCCGCCATCGTGGTCGAGCGCATTCCCGGCGTGCGGCCGCTGGCCCTGGCGCTGGCCGAACCCCTGTGGCAACCGGTGGCCGAAGCCATCGTGCGCATGCACCGGGCCGGCGTCTGGCACGCCGACCTGAACGCCTTCAACATCCTGATCGGCTCGGACGGCCAGGTCTGGCTGATCGACTTCGACCGCGGCACCCAGGGCGGCCTGTCCGACCGCCAGCGCCAGGGCAACCTGGAACGCCTGCGCCGCTCGCTGGTCAAGGTGGCCGGCGAAGACGGCGAGCGTTTCTGGCTCAAGTTGCGCGACAGCTACTGGACCGCCTGGGGCGTCGGCGTCCAGCCCTGAGCCGGGGCGTTGGCCGCGGGCTGCAATGGGGGCCCAATTGCGGCAAATTGGGGTAAATCTCCCGGTAAAGTTGGGCAGGTCATCACTAAAAGGCTTTATGATTCCGCCTTTTGGTACTCCTGTAACTTACGGCATATGGCTGGGGGGCTGGTAATGAAACTACGGGCGGGAATGCGCTGGGCGCTGGGGACGATGCTGGTCGCGGCAGCCACGTCGGCGGCGATGGCGCAGAACAAGGTCGTCAACGTCTACAACTGGGCCGAATACACGGCCCCGGACACGATCTCCGGTTTCGAGAAGGAAACCGGCATCAAGGTCCGCTATGACGTCTACGACAGCAACGACACGCTGCAGGCCAAGCTGCTGGCCGGCAAATCGGGTTACGACGTCGTTGTCCCGTCCACGCATTACGCCTCGCGCCAGATCGAGGCCGGCCTGTTCCAGAAGCTGGACAAGTCCAAGATCCCCAACTGGAAGTACCTGGATCCCGACGTCATGGCGCTGGTCGCCTCGGTCGATCCCGGCAACGAATACGCCATTCCCTGGGGCTACGGCACCAACGGCCTGGGCTACAACGTTACCAAGGTCAAGCAGATCATGGGCGACAACGTCGACCTGGGCAACTGGGACATGATCTTCAAGCCCGAGAACGCCGCCAAGCTCAAGGAGTGCGGCATCTCGATGCTGGACGAGGCCGCGCAGGTGTTCCCGGCGGTGCTCAAGTACCTGGGCAAGGACCCCAACAGCGCCAATCCGGACGACTACAAGGCCGCGCTGGACGTGCTCAAGCAGATCCGTCCGTACATCCGCCAGTTCAGCTCGTCGGGCTACATCGACGAGCTGGCCGTGGGCGACCTGTGCATGGTCTACGGCTTCTCGGGCGACGTCATGATCGCCCGCAAGCGCGCCCAGGAGGCCAAGAAGGCCTATGAAGTGAACTACTTCATTCCCAAGGGCGGCGCCCCGGCCTGGTTCGACCTGATGGTCATCCCGAAGGACGCGCCGCATCCGGAAGAGGCCCTGGCGTTCATCAACTACATCGAGACGCCCAAGGTCCACGCCGCCATCACCAACACCATGTTCTACCCGAACGCCAACAAAGAGGCGCGGCAGTACGTGGTCAAGGACGTGGCCGACAACCCCATGATCTACCCGTCGCCCGAGGTCTCCAAGACCTTGTACGTCATCAAGGCGCAGCCCTTGAACATCCAACGCCTGCAGACGCGCATGTGGGCCGAGCTGAAATCGGGGCGCTGAGCATCATGACCGATAGCCGTTACTCGGCGCAGCTTGCGGCCGATCCGGACGAGTTCGTCCGGGTGACCGACGTGGTGAAGATCTTCGGCGACGTGGTCGCCGTCCGTTCCGTCAATCTCTCGGTCAAGCGCAACGAGATCTTCGCGCTGCTGGGCAGCTCGGGCAGCGGCAAGTCGACCCTGCTGCGCATGCTGGCCGGCTTCGAGGAAGCCACCTCGGGCCAGATCCTGCTCGATGGCGAGGACATCACCAACGTGCCGCCGTACCGGCGGCCGGTGAACATGATGTTCCAGTCGTACGCGCTGTTCCCGCACATGACGGTCGAGGCCAACGTGGCCTTCGGCCTGAAGCAGGAAGGCGTGGACCGCGCCGAGATCCACGACCGCGTGTTCGAGGCGCTGGACCTGGTGCAGATGGCCGGCTATTCGCGCCGCAAGCCCAACCAGCTGTCCGGCGGCCAGCAGCAGCGCGTGGCGCTGGCGCGCAGTCTGGTCAAGCGGCCCAAGCTGCTGCTGCTGGACGAGCCGATGTCGGCGCTGGACAAGCAGATCCGCCAGAAGACCCAGATCGAGCTGGTCAAGATCCTGGAGCAGGTCGGCGTGACCTGCATCATGGTCACCCACGACCAGGAAGAAGCCATGACCATGGCGCATCGCCTGGCGGTCATGACCGACGGCCAGATTGTCCAGTGCGGCACGCCGCAGGACGTCTACGCCTTCCCCAACTCGCGCTTCGTCGCCAGCTTCATCGGCTCGACCAACATGTTCACCGGCACCATCGTGGTCGATGAACCCGACCACGTCGCCATCGAAAGCCCCGAACTGAGCCGCCCGCTGTACGTCAGCCACGGCGTCAGCGAGCCGCTGGGCATGGACGTGCACGTCTCCATCCGCCCCGAGCGCATGGTGGTGTCGCGCGAACAGCCGGCGGGCGACTACAACTGGGCCCACGGTATGGTCAGCCACATGGCCTGGATGGGCAGCTACGCGCTCTACCAGATCCGGCTGGATTCCGGCGCCATGGTCGAGGCCAGCGTGCCCAGCCTGCAGCTGGCCCAGCTGGACGCCCCGGGCATCGACGAAGAGATCTTCGTCAGCTGGGACGCCGACAGCGCGACGGTGCTGGCGTCATGAGCCGCTTCTCGCCCCGCGACTGGCTGCCCTCGGGCCGGGCGCTGGCGGTAGTGCCGCCGTTCGCCTGGCTGGTGCTGTTCCTGCTGGTGCCGTTCCTGCTGGTGTTCAAGATCAGCTTCGCCGAGCTCAAGTTCGGCATTCCGCCGTACACCGCGCTGGCCGAATTCAAGGACGAGGCGGTGCAGTTCAGCCTGCACCTGCGCGGCTACATCCTGCTGTTCACCGACAGCCTGTATTTCGCCACCTACCTCAGTTCGGTCAAGATCGCCGCCATCACCACGCTGGCCTGTGTGCTGATCGGCTATCCGATGGCGTACTATATCGCGCGGTCGTCGCCGCGCGTGCGCAACCTGCTGCTGCTGGGCGTGATCCTGCCGTTCTGGACCTCGCTGCTGCTGCGCGTGTACGCCTGGGTCGGCATCCTGCGCAACGACGGCCTCTTGAACAATTTCCTGCAATGGCTCGGCATCATCTCCAGCCCGCTGGAGATCTACCGCACCGACCTGGCCGTGTACATCGGCATGGTCTATGCGTACCTGCCGTTCTTCATCCTGCCCCTGTACGCCACGCTGGTGAAGATGGACCTGCGCCTGCTGGAAGCCGCCTACGACCTGGGCGCCAAGCCCTGGCAGGCGTTCTGGCAGATCACCGTGCCGCTGTCGCGCCAGGGCGTCATCGCCGGCGCCATGCTGGTGTTCATCCCGGCGGTCGGCGAATACGTCATTCCCGAAATGCTGGGCGGCGCCAACACGCTGATGATGGGCCGGGTCATGTGGAACGAGTTCTTCAACAACACCGACTGGCCGATGGCCTCGGCGGTGACCTGCGTGATGGTGCTGCTGTTGCTGGTGCCGCTGGCGCTGTTCCAGTACAACCAGGTCAAGCAGCAGGAACTGGCCAGCGGAGGGCGCAAATGAACGGTCCCAACAAGACCTTGCGCGCCGTGGTGCTGGGGCTGGGCTACTTCTTCCTGTACGTGCCCATCATCAGCCTGATGGTGTTCTCGTTCAACGAATCGCCCGCCGTCACCTCCTGGACCGGTTTCTCGTTCCGCTGGTACCACTCGCTGTTCAACGACGACGCGCTGCTGCGCGCGGCCTGGCTGTCGTTCCGCATCGCCGCCATGACTGCCACCGCCGCCGTTATCATCGGCACCTGGGCCGGCTACGTGCTGGGGCGCATGGGCCGTTTCCGCGGCTTCGCGCTGTACGTCGGCATGCTGAGCGCGCCGCTGGTGATCCCCGAAGTGGTGTTGGGCATCTCGCTGCTGCTGATGTTCGTGGAGCTGCGCGGCCACCTGGGCTGGCCGGCCGAGAACGGCATCTTCACCATTTGGGTCGGCCACGTGACGCTGTGCATGGCCTTCGTGGCGGTGGTGATCCAGACCCGCATCCGCGACCTCGACCGCTCGCTGGAAGAAGCCGCGCTGGACCTGGGCGCCACGCCCATCACCGTGTTCTTCAAGATCACGCTGCCGCTGATCGCGCCGGCGCTGGCCTCGGCCTGGCTGCTATCCTTCACGCTGTCGCTGGACGACGTGGTGCTGGCGTCGTTCCTGTCCGGCCCCAGCTCCAGCACGCTGCCGATGGAAGTCTTTTCGCGCGTGCGGCTGGGGCTGAAACCCGAGATCAATGCGTTGGCGACGCTGTTCATCCTGGCGGTGGGCACCTGCGTCATCCTGGCCAACCGCATGCAATGGCGCAAGGAGTCCGAACCCAAATGAAGCAAACCACCCTGTATGGCCTGACCAAGTGCAGCACCTGCGTCAAGGCGCGCGAGTGGCTGACCGCGCACGGCGTCGACCACCAGTTCATCGACTACCGCGACCACCCGGTGGCGGCCGCCACTCTGAAGGACTGGGCCGGGCAACTGGGCGGCTGGGAAAAGCTGGTCAACCGCGCCTCCATGACCTGGCGCAACCTGCCGGACGATCGCAAGACGGCCAGCACCGATGCCCAATGGACCAAGCTGATCGCCGAGTTCCCGGCGCTGGTGCGCCGTCCCGTGGCGGTGACGCCGGACGGCGAGGTCGGCGTCGGCTTCAGCGAAAAGCGCTACGGCGAACGCTTCGCCTGACACCGTGGCTGCCCGGGCCGACAAGGCATCGCGCGACGCCGGCAAGGCGTTGCCCGATGCCTTTTTTGATCGCGACGCGCGCCAGCTGGCGCGCGAACTGCTGGGCAAGGTGGTGCGCCATCGCGTCGACGGCCTGTGGCTGTCGGCGCGCATCATCGAGACCGAGGCCTATTACCTGGAAGAGAAGGGCAGCCACGCTTCGCTCGGCTACACCCACAAGCGCCGCGCGCTGTTCATGGATGGCGGCGTGGTCTACATGTATTACGCGCGCGGCGGCGACTCGCTCAACTTCAGCGCGGGCGGTCCCGGCAACGCGGTGCTGATCAAGTCGGCCTACCCCTGGGTCGATGCCGTGTCCGGCCCCGAGGCGCTGGCCCGCATGCAGGCCCTGAACCCCGATGCCCAGGGGCAGCCGCGGCCGCCGGGGCGGCTGTGCGCCGGCCAGACGCTGCTGTGCCGCGCGTTGGGCCTGAAGGTGCCGGACTGGGACGCGCGCCGCTTCGATCCGGGCGCGCTGTACGTCGAGGACGTGGGCGAATCGCCGCAGGCGCTCATCAGCACCACCCGGCTGGGCATTCCCGCCGGGCGCGACGAACATCTGGAATACCGCTATGTCGATCCGGCCTATGCGGCCTGGTGCACCCGCAATCCGCTGCGCCGCGGGCAGCAGGCGGGGCGCGACTATCACTGGGTGGACCGGCAGGGGGCGCCGCTCAAGCGGGCGCCCTGAGCGCGCGCTTCAGGTCTTGGGGGCGCCGCCGTCGGCGCGGCCCGCGGCCCTGAGCGCCGCTTCGCGTGCGCGCCGGGCCATGGCGGCCCGCATCTCGGCGTACTTTCGCTGGATGCGCTTGCGGTTCAGGCGCTTGCTCCAGGCGTATAGCGGCACCAGCGGCAGCACGCCGAAGCCGTCAATCAGGAACAGCCCCGATTTGCCGTCGGCATTCAGGCCGCAGGCGATATTGCTGGGCGACAGGTCGTGCAGCACCACGTGGGCGTCGGCCAGGTCCTCGATGAACTCGTCCAGTCGCGCCGACAGCGCCTCGTCCATCTTGCCCTGGCGCGCCAGGTCGGCCACCGTGGGCGCGATGTTGCCGGCCTCGTCGGTGATCTTCTCGACCAGCAGGCCCAGGCCTAGCGTGGTCTGGGCCAGGCCCAGGATGCGCGCCATCGGCACCTGCCACACGCCCGAGGGGCGGGTGGTGGTGGTGACGTATTCGGTGATTTCGTTCAGGTAGACCCGGTAGGCGCTTTCGCGCTGGAATTGCTTGTACCAGCGCTTGAACGGACGGGTTTCGAGGTAGACGGCGCGCGCCTGCATGTCCATGACCTTGACGAGCAGGGCGGGCGCGTGGGGATGCTGGAAGATATGACGGTCCCCGCCCACCGCGACTGGCGTTTCGTCATTGAGATTCAATGGGCCGAAAACGGAGCCGTAGGCGACGGGGGGCGGACAGAATGTTGGGAGATCAGCTGTGTTCAACTGCTTTTAAGATTATATGTAAGTTGTTAACAGTTTAATGCCGTTGCTTGCTTTTCGCTTTTTGCGCGGCCAGGAAGTCGTTTCTGATGACTACCGGCATTGACTACCGGGGCCGGATCAGCGTCCTATAATTTCACGCGTCCGGCGTGGACGCGCGGTGTTGAAAGGGGCCGTTTTGTCGAATGATGTTCTGCTTTGGGTGGCCGCTGGCGGCGCGGTGCTGGCTTGCCTGATTGCCTTGCTGGCCTGGCTGTCGCGGCCGGCGCGCGACGACCGGCTCGAGGCGCTGCTGGAAGGCCTGGAACGCACCGAACGCGCCCTGCGCGCCGACATGGCGGAGAGCCAGCGCGGCCTACGCGCCGAGTTCGCCGAATCCACCCGCGGCCTGCGCCAGGAACTTGCCCAATCCCACGGCGACCTGCGCGCCGCCCTGACGCGGGACGCGCAGGCGGCGCGGGCCGAATCGGCCGAGTCGCTGGCGCGCTTCGCCGCCGGTTTCGGCGAGCAGCTGCAGGGGCTCATCCAGATCAACGAACGGCGCCTGATGGAGGTGCGGACCACGGTCGATCAGCGCCTTCAGGCGTTGCAGAATGACAACAGCGTGAAGCTGGACGACATGCGCCGCACCGTCGACGAGAAGCTCCACGCCACGCTCGAGCAGCGCCTGGGCGAATCGTTCAAGCAGGTGTCGGACCGCCTCGAGGCCGTGCACAAGGGGCTGGGCGAGATGCAGGCGCTGGCCGCCGGCGTGGGCGACCTCAAGCGCGTGCTGACCAACGTCAAGTCGCGCGGCACCTGGGGCGAGGTGCAACTGGCGCGGCTGATCGAGGACAACATGACCCCCGAGCAGTACGCCGCCAACATCAAGCCGGTGCCGGGCAGCGACGCGGTGGTCGAATTCGCCATCCGCCTGCCGGGGCGGGGCGACGGCGCCGCGCCGGTCTGGCTGCCGATCGACGCCAAGTTCCCCAAGGAAGAATACGAGCGCCTGATGGACGCGCAGGAGGCGGCCGACGCCGAGGGCGTGAAGGCCGCCGGTGCCGCGCTGGGCAAGGCGGTCGAGGTGCAGGCGCGATTGATCGCCAGCAAGTACGTGGCGCCGCCGCACACCACCGACTTCGCCATCATGTTCCTGCCCACCGAAAGCCTGTATGCCGAAGTGCTGCGGCGCCCCGGCTTGCTGGACCGCCTGCACGACCTGCGCATCAATGTGGCCGGGCCCAGCAACCTGGCGGCGCTGCTCAACAGCCTGCAGATGGGCTTTCGCACGCTGGCGATCGAGCAGCGTTCGTCCGAGGTCTGGCAGGTGCTGCGCGCGGTCAAGACCGAGTTCGGCAAGTTCGGCGACGCGCTGGCCGGGGTCAAGAAAACCCTGGACACCGCCAGCAGCAAGATCGGCCAGACCGAGGTGCGCACGCGCGCCATGCTGCGCAACCTGAAGAGCGTCGAGGCCCTGCCCGAGGCCGAGGCGCTGCGCCTGCTGGGCGGCGAAGGCGCCACGGCCGACGAGGGCGCGGACGACGCCGCCGCCACGGACGAGGCGCCGGCCGCGCCGGCCGCGCCGGGTTCCGGCGCCTGATTCGCGCGGCCGCCGCCGGGCTCGGCTTGTGACCCGGGCGCTCTGTCGATATCCTCATACTTGCGGCATTCCGCCGTCGATATCTGGAGCATCGTAAGCATGGGCACGGCTGACCGAGTTGATTCCTCTTCCTTCGACGCGATGGCGCTGGGCGCCGATATCGCCCAGGGAGCCACGACGGCGCTTGCCGCGATGCAGCAGGCGCTCGAGCGGGTGGCGGCGCGCAATCCGTCGATCAACGCGGCCTGCGGCGTGCAGGCCGAACTGGGCCTGGACCTGGCGCGCGCGCTGGACGGCGAGCTGGCGGCGCTGAGCGCCGAGCAGCGCCTGGCCCTGCTGCATGAACGTCCGTTCCTGGGCGTGCCGACCTTGCTCAAGGACCTCGGCACCGCGGCGCTGGGCCTGCCCAGCGCCATGGGTTCGGTGCTGTACGGCAAGGTCGACTGGAGCGTCGACGCCGAGATCGTCAAGCGCTACCGCCGCGCCGGCCTGATCCCGTTCGGCCGCAGCACCAGCGCCGAACTGGGCCTGAGCCCCACCAGCGAATCGCCCGTCTACGGCGTGCCCACCCAGAACCCCTGGAAGGCCGGCCACAGCGCCGGCGGTTCCAGCGGCGGCGCCGGCGCGGCGCTGGCCAGCGGCATGGTGCGCATCGCCCACGGCAGCGACGGCGGCGGCTCGATCCGCATTCCCGCGTCGTGCTGCGGCGTGCTGGGCCTGAAGCCATCGCGCGGCATGATGCCGCTGGGGCCGCTCAAGGGCGAGGGTTGGGGCGGGCTGGCCACCGAACACATGATGACGCTGTCGGTGCGCGACTGCGCGGCGGCGCTGGACATCAGCGCCGGCGCCGACGTCGGCGCGCCCTATGCCGCGCCGGCCAGGCCGGGCGAGTCGTACCGCGACATCGTGGCGCGGGTGTCGGCCGATCCGGGATCGGCGCCGCGCCGCCGCATCGCCTATATCAATACCACCTACGAAGGCCAGGCCATCCATCCCGAAGTCGCGGCCGCGGTCGACGAGGCCGCGCGCCTGTTCGCCGGGCTGGGCCACGAACTGGTCGTGGCCGCGCCGCCGGTGGGTTCCGAGGAGGTGCTGTCGCCGATGCTGCCGCTGATCGCCAGCGCCGCCGCCAACGCCATCGACAGCTACGTCGGCGCCCGCAACCGCCGGCTGGCCGCCGACGAGTTGCAGCCCACCACGCTCGGCGCGCGCGAATACGCCCGCGCCATTTCCGGCGCCCAGTACGTGGCCTGCGTCGACAGCTGCCACGAGATCACGCGCCGCATCGGCCGCTTCCTGCATCGCGAAGGCACGCAGGGCCACGACCTGTTCCTGTCGCCGGTGCTGGCGCAGTTGCCGGCGCCGATCGGCCGCTACGCGATGGACAACGCCGACTACCTGGCCTACCGCCTGGGCAAGAAGGGCGTGATCGGCTATTCGCCGTTCGCGCCGCTGGCCAACCTGACGGGCATGCCGGCCATTTCGATTCCGTTCGGCCTGTCGGCCGACGGCCTGCCGATCGGCATCCAGGTCATGGGCCCGCTGGGCAGCGAGGCCTGGCTGCTGGAACTGGCCGCCCAGGTCGAGGCCCTGCGGCCCTGGCAGCGGGTGGCGCCCATCGCCAGATAGGCGCGCGGGCGGGGCGCGCCGGCAGCCGCGGCGCGCCCACGAATGCATAGCGAATAGGAGCAGCCAGCATGCCGTCGTTCGTGACCCATACCGTCCTCAACCAGGTCCCGCCCCTGGAAGACTATTCGTTGTTCGACACCGACCCGGCGCTGCGCGAGGCCGCCGCGCGCGAGGGCGCCGGCGCCTGGACCGGCGACCTGGCCGCGCATGGCGCCTGGCTCGGCCGGGCGCAGACGCTGGCCGCCGGCGCCGACGCCAACCGCTTTCCACCCCGGCTGCAGGCCTACGACCGCGGCGGCCATCGCATCGATCACGTGGATTTCCATCCGGCCTGGCAGGTGCTGATGAGCGGCATCGTGGCGCGCGGCCTGCACAGCCGCGCCTGGGCGCAGCCGGTGCCGGGCGCGCAGGTGGCGCGGGCCGCGGCCTACCTGATGCAGGGCCAGGTCGAGGCCGGCACGCTGTGCCCGACCACCATGACCTTCGCCGCCGTGCCGCTGCTGCAGCGCGAACCGGCGGGCGTGGTGGACTACGGCGGCGACTGGCTGCCGGCGCTGTATTCGCGTGAATTCGATGGCGCCGACGCGCCGCTGGCGGGCAAGCGCGGCGCCCTGATCGGCATGGGCCTGACCGAAAAGCAGGGCGGCTCCGACCTGCGCGCGGTCACCACCCGCGCCGCGCCGCTGGGGGCGGCCGGCCGCGGCTGCGCCTATCAGCTGGTGGGCCACAAATGGTTCTTCTCGGTGCCGCAGGCCGACGCCCACCTGGTGCTGGCGCAGGCCGACGAAGGACTCAGCTGCTTTTTCGTGCCGCGCTGGATTCCGGATGGCCCGCGCAACGCGGTGCGCATCCGCCGCCTGAAGGACAAGCTGGGCAACCACAGCAACGCCAGCGCCGAAGTCGAGTTCGAGGACGCCTGGGGCGTGATGGTCGGCGAGCCCGGCCGCGGCCTGGCGGTGCTGCTGGAGATGGCCGCCACCACCCGGCTCGACTGCGTGCTGGGCAGCGCCGCGCTGCTGCGCCAGGCGCTGGTGCAGTCGCTGCACCACGCTGGCCACCGCCACGCCTTCGGCAAGCCGCTGCTGGCGCAGCCGCTGATGCGCAACGTGCTGGGCGACCTGGCGCTGGAAGCCGAGGCCGCGCAGGCGCTGGCGCTGCGGCTGGCGCGCGCGGTGGATGAACGCGCCGACGCCGGCGCCCGCGCGCTGGCGCGGGTCGGCACGCCGGCGGCCAAGCTGTGGGTCTGCAAGCGCGCCATCGCGGCGGTGGCCGAGTGCATGGAGGCGTGGGGCGGCAACGGCTATGTCGAAGAGGGGCCGATGCCGCGCCTGTATCGCGAAACGCCGGTCAATTCCATCTGGGAGGGCTCGGGCAACGTCATGGCGCTGGACGTGCTGCGGGCCTTGCAGCGCGAGCCCGAGGCGCTGCCGGCGCTGGAAGCCGAATTCGCGCCCGCCCTCGGCCAGCACCGTGAGTTCGACGCCGCGCTGGCGCAGTGGCGGGCGCTGCTGGCGGATCCGGCCCAGGCCGAGTTCCAGGCCCGCCGCATCGCCTGCGGGCTGGCGCGGCTGTGGCAGGCGGCGCTGCTGATCCGGCATGCGCCCGAGCCGGTGGCGCGGGGTTTCGTCGGCAGCCGGCTTGGCGCGGCGGGCGGGGTGTTCGGCGAGCTGGCGGCCGGCACCGACGTGGCCGCGATCCTGGCGCGGGCCTGGCCGGCGGCGGCCGCGTGCTAAATTTCCCCGCTTCACTCACCTTTTTTCCGCATTCCCGCCATGCTCTCCCAGCAAGAACTCAAGCAGCAAGCCGCAGACGCCGCCCTGGAATTGGTTGAACAGGTCGCCGGCCCCGATGTCATCATCGGCGTGGGCACCGGCTCGACCGCCGATCTCTTCATCGACGGCCTGGCGCGTTTCAAGGGCCGTATCGGCGGCACCGTCGCCAGTTCCGAGCGCAGCGCCGCCCGCCTGGCCGGCCATGGCCTGAAAGTGCTGGACCTGAACGACGTGACCTCGATGCCGATCTACGTGGACGGCGCCGACGAGATCGACGCCAACTTGCACATGATCAAGGGCGGCGGCGGCGCGCAGACGCGCGAGAAGATCGTGGCCTCGGTGGCCGACCGCTTCGTCTGCATCGTCGACGAGTCCAAGCTGGTCGAGGTCATGGGCAAGTTCCCGCTGCCGATCGAGGTCATCCCGATGGCGCGCGAATCGGTGGCCCGCGCCATGGTCGCGCTGGGCGGCCAGCCGCGCCTGCGCGAAGGCTTCGTCACCGATAACGGCAACATCATCCTGGACGTCGCCGGCCTGTCGATCACCGACGCGCCGGGCCTGGAAGCCCGCGTCAACAACCTGGCGGGCGTGGTCACCTGCGGCCTGTTCGCCATCGCCGGCGCCGACGTGGCGCTGCTGGCCACCCAGAACGGCATCCGCCGCCTGGATCGCCGCGCCTGAGCGCGGATCGCGGGCCCCGGCCGCCCTTGCGGGCGGTCAGGGCGCGATTCATAATCCTGTCACACTTGGGTCATAACCTTGCGGGTTGTGCAGGCCCATACTTGAAACGCTTTCATATCGGGGCAATGCAATGAGATCAACCACGCAGGGAGCCCGGATGACGGAGCATACAAACAAGCAGTTCGACGCTGATCTGGAAAGCGTCCGTTCGCAGTTCTTGCAAATGGGCGGCGTGGTCGAAGCCATGATCCAGGAGGCCATCGACGCGCTGGCCAGCGGCGATCTGACGCTGGTTGAGAAGGTGCGCGAGCGCGAAAAGGAAGTCAATCGCCACGAAGTGGAGATCGACGAAAGCATCAGCCGCATCCTGGCCCGCCACCAGCCCACCGCGATCGACCTGCGCATGCTGATGGCCGTGTCCAAGATGCTGACGGACATGGAGCGTTCGGGTGACGAGGCCGAGAAGGTCGCCACCGTGGCCCGCCGCGTGCACGAATCCGAAATCCGCCACATCCCGGTGATCGAACTGCGCCACATGGCCTCGAACGTGCGCACCATGCTGCACCAGGCCCTGGACGCCTTCGCCCGCCTCGACCCCATCCTGGCCGCCGCCGTGGTGCGCAGCGACAAGGAAGTGGACAAGGAATGGAAGGGCGCGCTGCGCCACCTGATCACCTACATGATCGAAGACCCGCGCACCATTTCGCGCGCCATCGACATGATCTTCATCGCCCGCGCGCTCGAGCGCATCGGCGACCATGCCAAGAACATGTCCGAACGCGTGATCTACATGGTCAAGGGCGCCGACGTGCGTCACACCGGCGTCAAGAACACCGAGCGCCTGGCGCGCGGCGAAGAGGACACGCCCGAGCAGGACGACTGATCACGCTCCGCCTTGCGGGCGGTCCGCGCTGAACGCGAAAACCCCAGGCGCCTCGCGGCGGCCTGGGGTTTTTTCTTGTCCGGCGCGCGCCGCGGCCGGGATGGGCCTTACAAAGGCAGGTCGGCGCCCTGGCACAGGCGCGGGTCCGGCACGCCGGACTTGCCCGGATTGATGCGCCCGGCCAGGCGGCGGCCGAACCGCGGCAGGCCCTGCGCGCTGACCTCCAGGTCGTACCAGCCTTCGCAGCCGGCGTATTTCAGCTCCAGCGCGCCGCCGGCCTGCACGTGCGCCATGGCGCGCCAGCCGTCGCCCATGCGCGATTCGATGTGCACCGGCTGGTGCGCGTCGCCATGGTTGATGAGACGCAGGCGCAGTCCCGAGCTCACCGGCACCAGCTGCGCTTCCAGCAGGCCGGCGTCGCGCCGGTCGCCGCGGAAGTGGCGGTGGAAGCCATCCGGGCCCAGCAGCCACAGGTCGTAGGCGCCGTCGGCATCCAGGCGCCAGCCGTCGTCCAGCCGCGCGCCCGCGCCCACCGTGTAGCGGCGCGGCGCATGCGCCAGCGCCCGGCGGTCGTAGACGTGCAGGACGGCGCCGGCCGGGCCGGCGTTGCGGAAAGTCAGGCGGTAGTGTTCGCCGTCGGCGGTCATGCGGCCCACCGTCTCCAGCGCGTAGGGCAGGGCGCAGGCGTGGCGCACGCTGTCGGCGTGCTGCAGGGCGCGGTCGCCGGCGAAATCGAAGGCCGAGGTCAGGTCGCCGGCCACGGCGCGGCGCCAGGCGCTGATGTTGGGCTCGGCCACGCCGAAGCGGGCTTCGAGGAAGCGGATCACCGAGGTGTGGTCGAACACCTGCGAATTGACCCAGCCACCGTGGCTCCAGGGCGACACCACCAGCATCGGCACGCGCGGGCCCATGCCGAAGCCGCGGCCGTGCAGGGCGGGCGGATCGTCCGGGGTGGCGGCGCTGGGGCCGTGGCGGGTGTCGTGGTACTCGCCGTCCAGCTCGATGGTGGACAGGCCGCCCGAGCCGCCGTCGGGGGCGCGCGCTGGCGGGGCCGGGGGCGGCATGTGGTCGAAGAAGCAGTCGTTCTCGTCGTAGGTGACCAGGAACACACAGCCGCTCCAGACCTCGGGGTTGCGGGTCAGGATATCGAGCACGCGCTCGGTGTAGGCGCCGCCCTGGCGCGGCGACGACACCTCGGGATGCTCGGAATCGGCGGCCGGGGCGATGATCCACGACACCTGCGGCAGCGTACCGCGCTCGACGTCGCGCGCCAGGTCATCCAGGGTATGGGTCGACAAGCCCCGGTCGCGCAGCGGCGCTTCGGCGGCCGTGGCGGCGTGCTGGCGGCGGTATTGCCGGAAGCCCGCCAGCGGGTTGTCGTGGAAGTTGTCCGCCATGTCCTGGTAGATGCGCCAGTCGATGCCGGCGGCCTGCAGCCGTTCCGGGTAGGTGGTCCAGCCATAGCCCTGGTCGGCCGGGCCGAGACGGTCGAAGGTGTTGACCAGGGCCGGGCCGCCGGCGCGTCCCAGCGGATCGTTGGTGCCGGTCCACAGGAACAGGCGGTTCGGATTGGTGCCGGCCTGGATCGAGCAGTGGTAGGCGTCGCACAGCGTGAAGGCATTGGCCAGCGCCGTCTGGAACGGCACCTCGGCGGGGCGGTAGGCGCCCAGGCCCAGGCGGCTCTTGGCCGCCAGCCACTGGTCCATGCGGCCATCGTTCCAGGCGCGCTGGGCATCGTCCCAGGTATGCGGGGTGATGTAGCCGACCGGCGTGTCGCTGGCGTACTCGGCCTGCAGCGCATAGGGACGCAGCCGCCGGTCGCCGTCGGCCTGGGTCAGCACGTCGCCGGCCGGCGTCGGCGCCGGATGCGGGTCGGCAAAGCCGCGCACGCCCGGCAGGGCGCCGAAATAGTGGTCGAAGGAACGGTTCTCCTGCATCAGGATGACGACGTGCCGCACATCGTTGATCGTGCCGGTCTTGCGGTCGGGGGCGACCGCCAGCGCGCGCCGGATGGCCCGGGGCAGGTCGGAGGAAGCGGCGGAACTCGGTTCTTCTTTCATGACGGCAATTAGTACGGCCAGCAACAACGGAATCTTAAGGCAGGCGCCGGGGCGGCTGGGGCTCCGGCCAGAAGCGCGAAGCCCCTCGTGGAAGAGGGGCTTCGAAGGCGTGCCGCGCGCGGCGGCGCGGCGGGGATCAGGCCGAGGGCGGAACGTAGCCCTGGGCTTCGACGCTGCCGTCCTCGAACAGGAAGCGTTCCATCTGCTGCTGCAGGTACTTGCGGGCGCGGGCGTCGGCCAGGTTCAGGCGGTTTTCGTTGACCAGGCGGGTCTGCACCTGCTTCCACTCTTCCCAAGCTTCCTTGGAAATGCTTTGCCAGATGCGGGTGCCGAGTTCGCCGGGGTAGGGCGGAAAATCGAGCCCTTCGGCTTCACGCTTCAATTTCACACAGTTGATGGTACGGGCCATGGTTCGCTGCCGGAAAGAATGGGTAATGCGCCATTTTAGCGGGCTTGGCGCCGGAAGGCGGCCAAGCCCCTGCGGGCACTGCGGGTAGGCCCCGGGGCGAGCCCGGGGCGGGGCCGCGTCACAGCTTCTTGATGAACACCAGGCTGTTGCGCGAGCGGTTGTAGTTGTTCTGCTTTTCGCGCGGCAGGTCGGCGATGCCGCCCTGCACGAAGCCGCGCTTCATGAACCAGTGCGAGGTGCGCGTGGTCAGCACGAACAGGCGCTTGGCGCCGGAGGCGCGGGCGCGCGATTCCATGTGGCGCAGCAGGATCTCGCCTTCGCCGGAGCCCTGCCATTCGGGGTGCACGATCAGGCAGGCCATCTCGGCCATGTGATCCTCGGGGAAGTTGTGCAGCGTGGCGCAGCCGTAGATCACGCCGTCGTGCTCGAGCACGGTGAAGTTCTCGACGTCGCGCTCGATCACGCTGCGCGGGCGCGGCACCAGCGTGCCGTCGGCTTCCAGCGGCTCGATCAGGCTGAGGATGGCGCCGACGTCGTCCAGCGTGGCCGGGCGCAGGTCGTCCAGCGTGTCTTCCACCACCATGGTGCCGACGCCATCGTGGGTGAAGATCTCCAGCAGCACGCTGCCGTCCAGCGAGAACGGCACCAGGTGGGCGCGGGCCACGCCGCGCTTGACCGCCAGCGACGCGTATTGCAGGTAGGCGCCGGTTTCCTCGTCCAGCGAGCCGGCCGCCAGCAGCGCGTCGGCGTCGACCCGGGCCAGCTCGGTGTCGACCGAGCCGTCTTCGTTCAGCACGCCCTGTTCGCTGGACAGGAAGATCAGCTTCTCGGCGCGCAGGGTCACCGCGACGCTGGTAGCCAGGTCTTCCATGGCCAGGTTGAAGGCGTCGCCGGTGGGCGAGAAGCCCAGCGGCGACAGCAGCACGACGGACGAACCCTTTTCGATGGCGAACTTGAGCGCGTCGACGTCGATCTTGCGCACCTGGCCGGTGTGCTTGTAGTCCACCCCGTCCAGCACGCCGGTGGGGCGGGCGGTGACGAAATTGCCCGAAATGACGCGGATGTGCGCGTGCGACATCGGCGTGTTGGGCAGGCCCTGGCTGAAGGCGGCCTCGATGTCCAGGCGGATCTCGCCGGCGGCTTCCTTGGCGCACTCCAGCGCGGCGGCGTCGGTGGGCGCCAGGCCGCGGTCGAATTGCTGGGTGAAGCCCTTCAGGCGCAGCTGTTCATTGACCTGGGGGCGCGAGCCGTGCACCAGCACCAGGCGGATGCCCAGCGACGACAGCAGCGACAAGTCCTGCACCAGCGCGTTCAGCGCCCCGGCCTGCACCAGCTCGCCGCCGAACGCCACCACGAATGTCTTGCCTCGGAACGCGTGCACATAGGGCGCCACGTCTCGGAACCATCGGACGAACTGGGCTGGGGCGAATTCGGGGGCTTCAAGGGCGGAGACGGTGTCTGGTTCCAGGTCGGGCATGATGGGTGGGGAAGTTCCTGAGAGTGGCAACAACGCGGCCCGGGGCCGCGTCAACGCGCCGTCACGGGACGGCGTGGCGAAATTATATGACCGCGGGGCGTTTATATAATAGGCACCTAACCGGACAAATCGTACATGCCAGAATCTTCCCGCCCGCGGCCGCCCGTGCCGGCCGACGGGCCGACCCGGGCCCCCGGCAAGCCGCGCGCCGACGCCGCGGCTCCGGCGGCCCGCCAGGCGCCCCGCCCCGAGCGGCCCATTCCCGTCGTGACCTACCCCGAGGACCTGCCCGTCAGCGCGCGGCGCCAGGAAATCGCGCGCGCCATCGCCGGCCATCAGGTGGTCATCGTCAGCGGCGAGACCGGCTCGGGCAAGACCACCCAGCTGCCCAAGATCTGCCTGGAACTGGGCCGCGGCCGCCAGAAGATGATCGGCCACACCCAGCCGCGGCGGCTGGCCGCCACCTCGGTGGCCAAGCGCATCGCCGAGGAACTGAACACGCCGATGGGCGAGGTGGTGGGCTACCAGGTGCGTTTCAACGACCGCACCGGCCCGAACGCGTCGATCAAGCTGATGACCGACGGCATCCTGCTGGCCGAGTCGCAGCGCGACCCGCTGCTGCGCCGCTACGACACCATCATCATCGACGAGGCGCACGAGCGCAGCCTGAACATCGACTTCCTGCTGGGCTACCTCAAGCAGCTGCTGCCGCGCCGCCCCGACCTGAAAGTCATCATCACCTCGGCCACCATCGACGCCGAGCGCTTCGCCCGCCATTTCGCCGCGTCCGAGGACAAGCCGGCGCCGGTGATCGAGGTCTCGGGCCGGCTGTACCCGGTCGAGGTGCGCTACCGCCCGGTGCGCGAGGAAACCGAGGAAGAGGCCGCGCCCGCCAAGCCGGGCCGCGACCGCGAGCGCATGTCGGGCGACGAGGAGCGCGACCTGATCGACGCCATCGTCGACGCGGTCGACGAATGCGCCCGCCACGGCCCCGGCGACGTGCTGGTGTTCCTGCCGGGCGAGCGCGAGATCCGCGAATCGGCCGAGGCGCTGCGCAAGCGCCACCCGGCCGGCACCGAGGTGCTGCCGTTGTACGCGCGCCTGTCGCAGGCCGAGCAGGAACAGATCTTCCATCCGCGCGGCAACGCGCGCCGCATCGTGCTGGCCACCAACGTGGCGGAAACCTCGCTGACGGTGCCCGGCATCCGCTTCGTGGTCGACAGCGGCCTGGCGCGCGTCAAGCGCTATTCCTGGCGCAACAAGGTCGAGCAGCTGCGCATCGAGCCGATCAGCCGCGCCTCGGCCAATCAGCGCGCCGGCCGTTGCGGCCGGGTCGGCCCGGGCCTTTGCATCCGGCTCTTCGACGAAGCCGATTTCAACGCCCGCGCCGCCTTCACCGACCCCGAGGTGCTGCGCTCGTCGCTGGCCTCCGTGATCCTGCGGATGAAGTCGCTCAAGCTCGACGACATCGAGCAGTTCCCCTTCGTCGAGGCGCCGCCCGGGCGCGCGGTGGCCGACGGCTACCACCTGCTGCAGGAGCTGGGCGCGATCGAGCTGGCCGCCGCCGACGAGGGCGACGACGCCAGCCGCACCGGCGCCTCGTTCGTCCTGACCCAGACCGGCCACGAACTGGCCAAGTTGCCGGTGGACCCGCGCATCGGCCGCATGATCCTGGCCGCGCGCGAACACCAGTGCCTGGCGGAAATGCTGATCATCGCCTCGGCGCTGTCGGTGCAGGACGCGCGCGACCGGCCCATGCAGGAACGCGAGGCGGCCGAGGCCGCGCACGCCAAGTTCGCCGACGACAAGTCCGAATTCATCTCTTTCCTCAAGCTGTGGCGCTGGTACGGCGAGCAGGTGCAGCACAAGGCCTCGCAGCGCAAGCTGGTGGGCCTGTTGCGGCAGAACTTCCTGTCGCCCATCCGGCTGCGCGAATGGCACGACGTCCACACCCAGCTGGCGGCGCTGGTGGGCGAGCAGGGGTGGCGCGTCAACCAGCTCGAGGCCACCTACGAGCAGCTGCACATGGCGCTGCTGTCGGGCCTGTTGGGCAACATCGGCTTCAAGAGCGACGAGGGCGGCCACTACCAGGGCGCCCGCGAGATCCGCTTCCACATCCATCCGGGCTCGCGCCTGGTGAAGAAGGCCGGACGCTGGATCGTCGCGGCCGAGCTGGTCGAGACCACCCGCCTGTACGCGCGCTGCGTGGCGCGCATCGACCCGGTCTGGCTGGAAAAGGTCGGCGCCCACCTGATCCGCAAGAACTGGTCGGACCCGCGCTGGGAAAAGAAGGCCGGCCAGGTGGTGGCCAACGAACGCGCCACGCTCTACGGCCTGACCATCTACACCGGCCGCCGCATCCAGTACGGCCGGGTCCATCCGCGCGAGGCGCGCGAGCTCTTCATCCGCCAGGCGCTGGTGCCGGGCGAGATCGACACGCGCCTGGCCTTCGTGGCCCACAACCGCAAGCTGATCGCCGGCATCGAGAAACTGGAGCACCAGACCCGCCGCCCCGACATCCTGGTCGATGACGAGCTGATCTACGCCTTCTACGATCGCCAGCTGCCGGCCGACATCTCGCAGACCGCGACCCTGGAAAAGTGGGTCAACGGGCTCGACAAGGCCGCCGCCGCCAAGCTGCTGCTGACGCGCGACGAGCTGATGCGGCACGAAGCCGCCGGCGTCACCACCGACGTCTTCCCCAAGAAGGTCGAGTGGCAGGGCGTGTCGATGGCGCTGGACTACCACTTCGAGCCCGGCTCGCCGCGCGACGGTGTGACGCTGGCGGTGCCGCTGTTCGCCCTGAACCAGATCGATCCGGCGCGCTGCGAATGGCTGGTGCCCGGCATGCTCAAGGAAAAGGCGCACCTGCTGCTCAAGTCGCTGCCGCAGAAGCTGCGCCGCCACTGCGTGCCGCTGCCCGACTACGCGGCCGGCTTCTACGACCGCTGGTTCGAGCGCCTGGGCGACCCGCAGACCGGCCTGGTGGACGCCCTGATCGCCGACATGTGGGACCAGGTGCAAGTGCGCCCGGCGGCCGCCGACTTCAAGCTCGAGACGCTGCCGGCGCACCTGTTCATGAACTTCCGCGTGGTCGACGAGCACGGCCGCATGCTGGCCGCCGGCCGCAACCTGGCGCAGCTGCGGGCCGAGTTCGGCAAGCAGGCCCAGGCCACTTTCCAGCAACTGGCCGCCAGCGACACCCAGGTGGCGCAGGCGCTGGCCCACGAGAACCTGACCGCCTGGACCTTCGGGCCGCTGCCGGAAATCATGGAGATCAAGCGCCGCGACCAGTCGGTCATCGGCTACCCGGCGCTGGTGGACCGCGGCGCGCATTGCGACCTGGACGTGTTCGACGACCCGGACGAGGCCCGCAAGGCGCACCGCGCCGGCCTGCTCAAGCTGTTCCGGCTGGGCCTGCGCGAGCAGGTCAAGTTCCTGGAAAAGAACCTGGCCGACCTGACCAAGATCAGCATGCTCTACATGACGCTGGGCACGCAGGAGGAATTGCGCGACCAGATCATCGACTGCGCCCTGGGCCAGGCCTGCCTGGCCGAGCCCTGGCCGGTCAACGAGCAGCAGTTCGAGGCCCGCCGGGCCGAGGGCAAGGGCCGGCTGGGCCTGCTGGCGCAGGAAGTGGCGCGCCTGGCGGGCACGGTGCTGACCGAATATGCGGCCCTGCAGCGCAAGCTGCCGCAGGCCAAGCCGCACGCCGCGGCCTACGCCGACCTGCAGCAGCAGCTGGGGGCGCTGATGCCCAAGTGGTTCATCCGCGATACCCCGTACGCCCAGCTGTCGCATTTTCCCCGCTATCTGAAGGCGGCGGTGGCGCGCATCGACAAGCTGCGCGCCGATCCGGGCCGCGACGCCAAGCTGGTGGCCGAGATGGCGCCGCTCGTGACCCAGTACCAGCGCGCCCGCTCGGCCCTGAAGGGGGCGCCCGACCCCCGCCTGGACGAGTTCCGCTGGCTGCTGGAGGAGCTGCGGGTCGCCCTGTTCGCGCAGGAATTGCGCACGCCGATGCCGGTATCGGTCAAGCGGCTGATGAAAAGCTGGGAGTCCCTGCAACGCTGATTTGCAGGTTTTCGCGGGGCCGGCCTGAGCCCCGCGATCCCCGGGACGGGGCGGCGCGAGCCGTCCCGTATTACACCCGGATTTCAGTCGTTTTCTGTTCAGAGACACGTCATCTGGTTATGCTTCAATGCGCGGGCCTTCTCCCGCCGCTCCCTGGAGCATTGCCGACATGTTCGAGCTTTTCAGCACCCGCACGCGCCCGTCCTCGTCGTCGCGCTCCTCGCCCAACCGCTGGGACTGGGCGCTGCTGCCCCTGGTGCTGGTGGTGCTGGCCGCCATGGCCTACGGCGCCTCGCAGATGAGCCGCCCCTTCGCCGTCGGCGAAGAACTGCCGATCTCGCTCGACCCGGTCTACCTGCCGTACTACCTGCTGCGCACCATCCTGCGGATGTTCACGGCGCTGGCCTTTTCGCTGTTGTTCAGCTTCATCTTCGCCGCCATCGCGGCCAAGTTCCGCACCGCCGAAAAAGCCATGATCCCGATGCTGGACATCCTCCAGTCGGTGCCCATCCTGGGTTTCCAGGCCATCGCCATCGCGCCCTTCATCGCGCTGTTTCCCGGCAACCTGCTGGGGGTCGAGTGCGCGGCGATCTTCGCCATCTTCACCTCGCAGGCCTGGAACATGGCGTTCAGCCTGTACCAGTCGATGCGCACCGTGCCGGCCGAACTGAACGAGGCCGCGCGCGTGTTCCGGCTGTCCGGCTGGCAGCGTTTCTGGCGCCTGGAGCTGCCGTACGCCACCCCGGGCCTGCTGTGGAACATGATGATGTCCATGTCCGGCGGCTGGTTCTTCCTGGTGGCGGCCGAGGCCATCTCGGTGGCGGGCCAGGACATCAAGCTGCCCGGCATCGGCTCGTACATCGCCGTGGCCATCGACGCCGAGGACGGCCGCGCCATCGCCTGGGCCATCGGCGCCATGATGGCCGGCATCCTGCTCTACGACCAACTGTTCTTCCGGCCGCTGCTGGCCTGGGCCGACAAGTTCCGCTTCGAGGAATCGCAGGCCGACGTGGCGCAGCAGTCGTGGCTGCTGGACTGGACCCGCCGCAGCCGCTGGATGCAGGCCCTATCCAACAGGTTCTGGGCGCAGATGCGGCGCGCGCTGGGCTGGTTCAGCGTGTCGTACGACGGCACCTCGATCCGCGCCCGCGCCAAGGCGCCGGACCCGCGCTGGACCCGGGTCTGGGATTCGCTGCTGGCCGCCGGCGCGCTGCTGGCCACCTACAAGCTGGTGGTCTTCGTGCATGCGGAGGTGGGCTGGAGCGAAGTGCTGCACGTGATCGGCCTGGGCGGCATCACGCTGTTGCGGGTGATGGTGCTGATCGGGCTGGCGTCGCTGATCTGGGTGCCGATCGCGGTCTGGATCGGCCTGCGGCCCAAGTATTCGCAGCGGGTGCAGGCGGTGGCGCAGTTCCTGGCGGCGTTCCCCGTCAACCTGCTATTCCCGGCCGTGGTGTTCGTGATGGTGGCGTTGAAACTCAGCCCGAACATCTGGCTCAGCCCGCTGATCATCTTCGGCACCCAGTGGTACATCCTGTTCAACGTGGTGGCGGGCGCCTCGACCATTCCGAACGAACTGCGCCTGGCCGCCAGCAACCTGGGCCTGAAAGGCTGGCTGCTGTGGCGCCGGGTCTACCTGCCGGCGGTGTTCCCCAGTTTCATCACCGGCGCCATCACGGCCAGCGGCGGCTCCTGGAACGCCAGCATCGTGGCCGAGTACGTGTCCTGGGGCAATACCTCGCTGGTGGCCGACGGCCTGGGCAGCTACATCAAGCAGATGACCGAGCAGGGCGATTTCCACCGCATCGCGCTCGGCATCGGCGTCATGAGCATTTTCGTCATGCTGTTGAACCGGTTTTTCTGGCGCAAACTGTATTTGCTGGCCGAAGACCGCGGCCGGTAGGAGTCTTCATGAATTCCAATTTCCTGATCGAACTGCACGATGTCGGCAAGTCGTTCCGCGCCGCCGACGGCACTGCCCGCAACGTGCTGGAACACGTGGACTTCATCCTGCACGAAGGCGAGATCGTGGCCCTGCTGGGCAAGTCCGGTTCGGGCAAGTCGACCCTGCTGCGCATCATGGCGGGGCTGGTCAACGCCGACCAGGGCACCGTCACCTACCGCGGCCAGCCGGTGTACGGCCCGGCTGCCGGCATCGCCATGGTGTTCCAGTCGTTCGCGCTGTTCCCGTGGCTGACCGCGCAGCAGAACGTCGAACTGGGGCTGGAAGCCCAGGGCGTGGCGCCGGCCGAACGCGCCAAGCGCGCCGACGCGGTGCTCGACCTGATGGGCCTGGGCGGTTTCGGCGGCGCGCTGCCGCGCGAACTGTCCGGCGGCATGCGCCAGCGCGTCGGCATCGCCCGCGCGCTGGTCATGAACCCGGACGTGCTGCTGATGGACGAAGCCTTCTCGGCGCTGGACGTGCTGACCGGCGAGACGCTGCGCGACGACATGCTGGAACTGTGGGACGAGAGCCGCATCTCGACCAAGGGCATTCTGATCGTTTCGCACAATATCGAGGAAGCGGTCATGATGGCCGACCGCATCATCGTGTTCTCCAGCGATCCGGGCCGCATCCGCAGCCAGGTGCAGATTGGCCTGCCGCGGCCGCGCGATGCCGATTCGCCGCAGGTGCGGGCGCTGATCGACGAGGTCTACGCGCTGATGACGCAACGCCCGGCGCACGATGTGCCGACGCCGCGCCAGCAGGGCCTGGGCTACCGCTTTCCGCAGACCGAGGTCGAGCGCATGGAAGGCGTGCTGGACGTGCTGGCCGAGGCGCCGTTCAATGGCCGCGCCGACCTGCCCAAGCTGGCCGAGGAAGCCGAGATCTCGGACGACGACCTGCTGCCGGCCTGCGAAGCGCTGGGCTTGTTCGGGCTGGCCCAGATCGACAAGGGCGACATCTTCCTGACGCCGCTGGGCCAGCGCTACGTGCATGCCGACCAGGGCCAGAAGCAGGCCATCTTCGGCCGCCAGCTGCTGGCGCACGTGCCACTGGCCGCGCACATCCGCCACAGCCTGGAGCAGGAACCCGCCGGCGAGTTGCCGGAAAAGAACTTCCTGGATTCGCTGGAGGAGTTCCTCAAGCCCGACGAAGCCGAGCGCGTGCTGAAGATCGCGGTGGAATGGGGCCGCTATGGCGAGATCTACGGCTATGACTACCACACCGGCC
This sequence comes from Achromobacter sp. ISS7, assembly GCF_056523125.1. Taxonomy (NCBI): domain Bacteria; kingdom Pseudomonadati; phylum Pseudomonadota; class Betaproteobacteria; order Burkholderiales; family Alcaligenaceae; genus Achromobacter; species Achromobacter sp. ISS7. Next base: position 607,000 of record NZ_JAWRZD010000001.1, read on the forward strand.
TGTTGACCTTGCCGGAACGCGACGCGGGGTAGGGTGGGGAACGGCGGGCCGGACGGCCCGCCGCGATGGCGCGATCAGTGCGCCGTCATTGGGGGATCACAAGGCGATGAAGCCCGCGATCACCAGGACGATCAGGCCGTACTTGGTGGCCTTGTAGACATTGCGGTTCCAGGCCTTGAAGGCCTTGCGCTTCTGGTCGATGACCCAGTGTGCGTGGGTCAGCTTGTTGATGGCGCCGGTCTGGTCGCCGCCGTCGTTGGGCGAGCTGGCGGCCGACATCACCACCCGGCCGAACCAGCGGTTGAAGGCCTCGGCCCAGCCCCACTTGAGGGGCCGCTCGACGTCGCAGAACAGGATGATGCGGTTCTGGTCGGTGTGGTTGTAGGCCTCGTGCACGTAGGTCTCGTCGAACACCACGCTTTCGCCGTCGCGCCAGCTGTAGGTTTCGCCGTCGACGATGATGTGGCAGCCGTTGTCGTTGGGCGTGGCCAGGCCCAGGTGGTAGCGCAGCGAGCCGGCGAACGGATCGCGGTGCGGGTTCAGCTTGCCGCCCGGGGGCAGCTCGGCGAACATGGCCGCCTTGACCTTGGGCAGCGTCTTCAGGATGGCCACCGTCCTGGGGCACAGTTCCTCGGCCGACGGGTGGCGGGCGTCATACCACTTCAGGTAGAAGCGCTTCCAGCCGTACTTGAAGAACGAATTGAAGCCGATGTCGTTATGGCTGTCGGCCGCCTTGATGCGGCGCATCTCGGCCATCTGCAGGGCCTCGTCGCGGATCGTCTCCCAGTTGTCGTCCAGCACCTTGAGTTCGGCGATCTCGCTGGTGGTCAGGTAGGGGGTCGACGGCACGCGCGAGGCCAGCACCATGAAGGCGTTGACCGGCGCGAGCAGCACCGAGTGGTCCAGCAATTGCCGGCCCAGCGGCAGCTTGACGCGGCCGCGGAAGTGCGCGAACAGGATGGCGGCGAGCCAGATCCCGGGAATCAGCCATTTCATACGTAAATCTCGTCCTGCGGCAGGTGAGTCAGGTCCAACCGCCTATTGTTACACAGGGGCGCCCGGCGGGCGGCGGCCGAATCGGCCAAAGGGCGGTTTTCGATCGTCCGACTAGGTACAATTCTGCCTATGTCCGAAGCCGTAACAAACCCGTCCCCATTTGTTCACCTGCGCGTTCACTCCGAGTTCTCGGTGGTGGACGGCCTCGTGCGCATCCCCGACCTCATCAAGCGCGTCGCCAAGCTGGGCCAGCCCGCCGTCGCGCTGACCGATCTGTCGAACCTGTTCGGCCTGATCAAGTTCTACAAGGGCGCGCGCGGCGCGGGCATCAAGCCCATCGCCGGTTGCGACGTCTGGCTGAGTAACGACGACGACCCGTCCAAGCCGTTCCGCGTGCTGTTGCTGGTGCGCAACCACCAGGGTTACCTGAACCTGTGCGAACTGCTGTCGCGCTCGTTCCTGACCAACCAGGGCAAGGGCCGCGCCGAGATCCGCCGTGAATGGCTGCAGGGCCAGGACGGCCTGATCGTGCTGTCGGGCGGCCGCGGCGGCGACGTCGGCCAGGCGCTGGACGCCGGCAACGCGGTGTCGGCGCTGGCGCTGGCGCGCCAGTGGGCGCACCTGTTCCCGGGCAGCTACTACATCGAACTGCAGCGCGCCGGCATGGACGGCGACGAAGCCTACACCCAGGCCGCCATGCGCCTGGCGGCCGAGGCCGGCCTGCCGGTGGTGGCCACGCATCCGGTGCAGTTCCTGGACGAATACGAATTCCAGGCGCACGAGGCCCGCGTCTGCATCGCCGAAGGCGAGATCCTGGCCAACCCGCGCCGCGTGCGCCGCTTCACCAAAGAGCAGTACCTGCTCAGTTCCGAGGAAATGGCGCGCCGCTTCGCCGACGTGCCCTCGGCGCTGGCCAACACGGTCGAGATCGCCAAGCGCTGCAACCTCAGCCTGGTGCTGGGCAAGCCGCGCCTGCCCAACTTCCCCACGCCCGAAGGCGTGTCGCTGGACGACTACCTGGTGCAGCTGTCCGAAGAGGGCCTGGAAAAGCGCATGGCCTTCCTGTTCCCGGACAGCGCCGAGCGTGAGTCCAAGCGCGAGCAGTACTACGAGCGCCTGCGCTGGGAGTGCAAGACCATCATCCAGATGGGCTTTCCCGGCTACTTCCTGATCGTGCAGGACTTCATCAACTGGGGCAAGAACAACGGCGTGCCGGTCGGCCCGGGCCGGGGCTCGGGCGCCGGTTCGCTGGTGGCCTACGCGCTGGGCATTACCGACCTGGATCCGATCCGCTACGACTTGCTGTTCGAGCGCTTCCTGAATCCCGAGCGGGTCTCGATGCCCGACTTCGATATCGACTTCTGCCAGGACAACCGCGAACGCGTCATCGACTACGTCAAGGAAAAGTACGGCCGCGCCGCCGTGAGCCAGATCGCCACCTTCGGTACCTTGGGCGCCAAGGCCGTGGTGCGCGACGCCGGCCGGGTGCTGGACATGCCCTACATGTTCTGCGACGGCCTGTCCAAGCTGATCCCGTTCAACCCGATGGATCCGTGGACGCTCGAACGCACGCTGAAGGACGAGCCGGCCTTCAAGGACCGCTACGAGCAGGAAGAGGAAGTGCGCGCGCTGGTCGACCTGGCCAAGCCGCTCGAAGGCCTGACCCGCAACATCGGCATGCACGCCGGCGGCGTGCTGATCGCGCCCGGCAAGCTCACCGACTTCTGCCCGCTGTATTGCCAGGCGGGGCAGGAGAACAGCGCCGTCTCGCAGTTCGACAAGGACGACGTCGAAGCCGCCGGCCTGGTGAAGTTCGACTTCCTGGGCCTGCGCAACCTGACCATCCTGGACTGGGCGGTGCGCTACGTGCGCCAGTTCAACGCGGACAAGCGCGACTTCGACGTCATGGCCCTGGCGCTGGACGATCCGGCGGCCTACAAGATCCTTTGCGACGCCAACACCACCGCGGTGTTCCAGCTGGAATCGCGCGGCATGAAGGAGCTGCTCAAGAAGCTGCGGCCCAACACCTTCGAAGACATCATCGCCATGCTGGCCCTGTACCGTCCGGGGCCGCTGGAATCGGGCATGGTGGACGACTTCGTCAACCGCAAGCACGGCCGCGCCGCGGTGGACTACTTCCACAACGATCTGGAGAGCACGCTCAAGAGCACCTACGGGGTCATCGTCTACCAGGAACAGGTGATGCTGATCTCGCAGATCATCGGCGGCTACTCGCTGGGCGGCGCCGACCTGCTACGGCGCGCCATGGGCAAGAAAAAGCCCGAGGAAATGGCCAAGCACCGCGAGCTGTTCGAGCAGGGCGCCAAGGAAAAGGGCCATGACCCCGACCTCGCCGTCAAGCTGTTCGACCTGATGGAGAAGTTCGCGGGCTACGGCTTCAACAAGTCGCACTCGGCCGCGTACGCGCTGATCTCGTACCAGACCGCCTGGCTCAAGGCCTACCACCCGACCGAATTCCTGGCCGCCACCATGTCCTCCGACATGGACGACACGGACAAGGTCCAGATCTTCTGCCGCGACGCCCAGGACAACGGCGTCGAGGTGCTGCCGCCGGACGTCAACTTCTCGGGCTACCGCTTCGAGCCGGTGGCCGACCGCTACACCGAAAAGGGCAAGCCGCCGCGCACCATGCGCTACGGCCTGGGGGCGGTCAAGGGCACGGGCCAGGGCGCGGTCGAGGACATCCTGCGCGCGCGCAAGGAAGGCGGCCCGTTCCAGAACCTGTTCGACTTCTGCCGCCGCGTCAGCAAGCACGCGGTCAACCGCCGCACCATCGAGGCCCTGATCAAGGCCGGCGCGTTCGACACCATCGAACCCAACCGCGCCGCCATGCTGGCCTCGGTGCCGACCGCCATGGAAGCGGCCGAGCAGGCCGCGCGCAGCGCCAACCAGTCCTCGCTGTTCGGTGACGACAGCAGCGACGTGGTGGCCGGCGAACTGGCCAAGGTCGCGCCGTGGGACCTGCACAAGAAGCTGACCGAGGAAAAATCGGCGCTGGGCTACTACTACAGCGGCCACCTGTTCGACGCCTGGCGCGACGAAGTGCGCCAGATCGTGCCGATGCAGCTGGCGCGGGTCGAGCCGCAGCGCGACCTGCAATGGATGTGCGGGGTGCTGGCCAGCGTGCGCGTCATGATGACGCGCCGCGGCAAGATGGTGTTCGCGGTGCTGGACGACGGCACCGCGCAGGTCGAGATCTCGGTGTTCAACGAGCTTTACGAAAAGCACCGCAACCGCCTGCGCGAAGACCAGCTGGTCATCGTCCAGGGCAAGGTCAGCAACGACGACTACTCGGGCGGCATGCGCATCGTCGCCGAGCAGCTCTATGACTTGCAGCTGGCGCGCGAGGCGCGCGCCAAGTCGCTGCGCGTCAAGCTCAACGGCGGCGCCGACGCCGCGCGCCTGCGCCAGATGCTCAACCCGTTCCGCGCCGAGCCCGAGAACGGCATCCCCGGCGTGCCGGTCGACATCGTCTACACCAAGAACAATTTCCTGTGCACGGTGCGGCTGGGCGAGGAATGGCGCGTGCGCATGGCCGACACGCTGCTCGAGAACCTGAACGCCTGGACCAAGCCGAACGGCGTGGAGGTCACGTACTGATGCGTATCGTCCACTCGGAAGCCGCCACCAGTTTCGGCGGCCAGGAAGGCCGTATCTTCAAGGAAATGAACGCCATGCGCGCGCGTGGCCATCACCTGGAAGCCATCTGCCAGCCGAGCGCGCTGCTGGCCGAGCGCCTGTCGGACGCCGGCTTCACCGTCCACACGCTGGAGATGGACGGGCCGGTCAACTACCTCAAGGGCGTCGCCGCCATCCGCCGCATCCTGCGCGAAGGCCGCTTCGACGTGCTCAACACCCACAGCCGGCGCGACACCGTGATCGCCGCGGCCGCGGGCCGCCTGGCGGGTACGCCGCTGATCGTGCGCACCCGCCACCTGTCCAACAAGGTCGGCTCGCTCTGGTCGTACACGCGCCTGCCGCATCGCGTCACCACCGTCAGCGACCACGTGCGCGAGCACCTGATCGAGCGCGGCGTGCCGGCCGATCGCGTCGCCACCGTCTATTCGCCCATCGTGCTGCCGCCGCCGGTCGAGCATTCGACCCTGCGCGAGGAACTCGGGCTGGCGCCGGACGACCTGGTGGTCGGCTGTGTCGCCGTGATGCGCGCCACCAAGGGCCACAAAGACCTGATCGACGCCATCGCGCCGCTGATGGCCACCCGGCCCAAGCTACACCTGGTGTTCGTGGGCGGCGGTTCGCCGGTGTTCGAGCAGACCCAGGCCTACGTGGCCGAACGCGGCCTGGCCGATCGCATCCACCTGATGGGCACGCGCCGCGATGTGCCCAACCTGCTGGCCGGCTGCGACCTGTTCGCACTGGCGACCCAGCAGGAGGCCTCCGGCACGGTCTACGTCGAGGCCCAGGCCAGCGGCCTGCCCGTCATCGGCACCGACGTCGGCGGCGTGTCCGAGATGTTCCGCAACGGCGAAACCGGCATCCTGGTGCCGCCCAAGGACCCGGCCGCGCTCACCGCCGCGCTCGAAAAACTGATCGACGACGCCGCGCTGCGCCATCGCATGGGCGAGGCTGGCCGCAAGATGGTCTGGGAAGAGGGCGTGTTCTCGCCCGCCCGCCTGGCCGAGACCACCGAGGCCGTCTACACCCGCTGGCTGGCGGAGCGGCGCGGATGAGCGCGCCCAACGTCCCGGTGCTGATGTACCACCACGTCACGCCGGCCGGCGGCATGATCGCCGCCACGCCGGACGTGTTCGAGGCGCAGATCTCGCGCCTGGCGCGCGCCGGCTACCAGTCGCTGTCGACCGACCAGTTCGCCGCCTACCTGGCCGGCGCGCCGGCGCCCGAGCGCTCGGTGCTGATCACCTTCGACGACGGTTATCTCAACAACTGGGTCCATGCCCATCCGGTGCTGGCGCGCCATGGCATGCGCGCCGTGCTGTTCACCATCACTGGCTGGATCGGCGATGGCCCGGTGCGGCCGCACGCAGGCCAGGGCCTGCCGCTGCCGGCCACGCCCGACCACGACGCCTGCAAGAAGCTGGTGGCCGAGGGCCGCGCCGACGACGCCATGCTGCGCTGGAGCGAGATCGAGGCCATGCAGGCCGCCGGCACCTTCGAATTCCATTCGCACACCCATACCCACACCCGCTGGGACAAGGTCTGCGGCGCCGATATCGCGGCCAAGCGCGCCCACATCGCCCAGGAACTGGCCGATTCGCGCGAGACGCTGGCGCGCCGGCTGGGGCAGGTCAGCGATCACCTCTGCTGGCCGCAGGGCTATTTCGATGCCGATTACGTGGCCGCCGCCCGCCAGGCGGGCTTTCGCCACCTGTACACGACCGACCCGTTCGGCCAGAACACGCCCGGCGCCGATCCCGGGCACATCTACCGCTTCGCGGTGCGCAACCAGGGCGGCACCTGGTTGAACCGGCGCATCTGGCTGTCGCGCGATCCCTTCTGGGGGCCGCGCTATCACGCCTGGAAAGCCTGGAAAAAGCGTCTTAGGAATCGCGGATGAAGTTATCAGTCATTGTCATCACCAAGAACGAAGCGGCCAACATCGCCGACTGCCTCAAGTCGGTCGCCTTCGCCGACGAGTTCATCGTGGTGGATTCGGGCAGCACCGATGGCACGGTGGAACTGGCGCGCGCCCTGGGGGCGCGGGTCGAGGTAACGGCCGACTGGCCCGGTTTCGGCCCGCAGAAGAACCGCGCGCTGGACCTGGCCACCGGCGACTGGGTGCTGTCGATCGACGCCGACGAGCGCGTCACGCCTGAGCTGGCCCGCGAGATCCAGGACACCATCGCCGCGCCGCGCGGCGATGCCTATGAGATCGCCCGCCTGTCGAATTTCTGTGGCCGCGACATCCGCCACAGCGGCTGGTGGCCCGATTACGTGCTGCGCCTGTTCAAGCGCGGCGCGGCGCGTTTCAACGACGTGGTGGTGCACGAACGGGTGGTGCCGGCCAACGGCCAGCCGCCGCTGCGGCTCGCCGGCCACTTCCAGCATTACCCGTACGACAACCTGGACGCGCTGATCACCAAGATCAACCGCTACTCGTCCGACGCCGCCGCCATGATGTACGCCAAGGGCCGCCGCACTTCCGTGCTGGGCGCGCTCGGCCACAGCTTCTGGACCTTCGTGCGCATCTACCTGATCCGGCGCGGCTTTCTCGACGGCCGCCACGGCCTGGTGCTGGCGGTGACGGCCGCTTCGGGCAGCTTCTTCCGCTATTCGAAGCTGATGTTCCTGGCCGAGAAGAACAAGTGAGAATCCTCTATACCAACTTCCACGCCAACAACGGCGGGGGGCACGTCACCTACATCATCAACCTGGCGCGCGCCCTGGCGGCGGAACACCAGATCACGGTCGCCGCGCCCGCCACCAGCCGCCTGTACCGCTATGCCAAGGCGATCCCGGGCGTGACGGTGGTCGAGATGCGCTACACCACCCGGCCCTCGTCCTGGTTCAAGGACCGCGCCCGGCTGCGCCGCCTGATCAAGGACGGCCGCTTCGACATCATCCACGCCAACGGCTCGGCCGACCACAAGCAGGTGATGCTGGCGACGCTTGCCCTGCCGCGCCGCCCGCGCATTGTCTTCACCAAGCACAACGACCATCCGGTCGCCAGCTTCGGCCACAAGCTGCGCGTGGCGCTGGCCACCGACCACAGCATCGCGGTCAGCGACTACATCCACGGCCTGCTGGCGGCCTCGCCCTACGGCAAGCGGCCCATCACCACCATCCGTCACGGCATCGACACGCGCTTTTTCGCGCCGCCGCCGCCCGACAGCCTGGACAAGCTGCGCGAGATCTTCTTCGGGCCGCAATGGCAGGGCAAGCTGCTGCTGGGCAGCGCCGGCGGCACCGACTACGACAAGGGCTGGCTCGACCTGGTGGCCGCCGTGGCGGCGCTGCCGCCGGGCGACCGCGAGCGCGTGCTGCTGCTGGTGGCCGGCGACCCGCCGTCCGAGGCCAAGCTCGACCGCGTGCGCGAACTCGGCATGATCGACCAGGTGCGTTTCCCCGGGCTGCTCGACGACGTGCGCGCGGCGCTGGCCTCGTGCCACGCCGGCTTCGTGCTGTCGTACCGCGAGGCCCTGTCGTTCGCCTGCCGCGAAATCATGGGCCTGGGCCTGCCGGCGCTGGTGACCGATGCCGGCGGCCTGCCCGAGAACGTGACCGACGGCGTCGACGGCTGGATCGTGCCGGTGCGCGACGTGGCCGCCATGACCGCGCGCCTGCGCTTCATGCTGGATGACCCGGAGCAGGTGCGGGCGATGGGGCGGAACGCCCGCCAGACCGCCGAGCGCGACTTCAACCTGGCGCGTTTCGCGCAAGCCACGGTCGACGTCTACCAACGTACATTGGGCGGACACTGAGCCCTTATAATCCGCGCTATGTCTATCCCAATTCTCATGTACCACCAGATCGGCGAGCCCAACCCCAAGGGCACGCCGTTCCGCGGCCTGACGGTGCACCCGGACGATTTCGCGCGCCAGATGCGCTGGATGCGCTTCCTGGGCTATCGCGGCCTGTCGATGCGCGACGTCATGCCCTACGTGCGCGGCGAGCGCCGCGGCAAGGTGTTCGGCCTGACCTTCGACGACGGCTACCGCAACGTGGTCCAGAACGCGATGCCGGTGCTGGACAAGCTGGGCTTCACCGCCACCAACTACCTGGTGGCCAACCAGTTCGACGGCGGCAACGTCTGGGACGCCAAGATCGGCATTCCGTTCTCGCCGCTGATGACGGTCGACGAGATGCGCCAGTGGGCCGCGTCCGGCCACGAGGTCGGCTCGCACACCCTGGACCACGTCCACCTGCCCGAAATGACGCCCGACGAGGCGCGCCGCCAGATGGTCGAGTCCAAGGACGCGCTGGAACATGTGCTGGGCGCGCCCGTCACCGCCTTCTGCTATCCCTACGGCGACCACGGCCCGGAACACCTGGTCATGGCGCGCGAAGCGGGCTATGACAACGCCACGCTGACCAAGCGCGGCCTGGCCAACGCCAGCGACGATCCCTTCGGCCTGCCGCGGGTCACGGTGTCGCGTTCGACCGGCATCTTCCGTTTCCTGCAGAAATGCCTGACGCGCTATGAAGACATCCGCGGACGCGGCTGAGCGGCGGCTGCGGATCGCACTGCTGGTCGACCGCTTCGGCAACCGTTTCGGCGGCGCCGAGGCCTACGGCGTCGAACTCATGCGCGTGCTGGGCGAGCGCCACGACATTTCCGTGGTGGCGCGCGACTTCGACAGCGACCTGCCGTTTCCCTTCCTGCCCGTGCGTTTCCCCGGTTGGCTGCCCAGCTGGATGCGGGTGCTGTATTTCGCCTGGAAGGCCGATCGCCTGACCCGCGGCCGCTACGACATCGTGCATTCGCACATGAACGGCTGGGCCGGTGAAATCCAGGTCATGCACGTCACGCCGGTGCGCTACAACCGCCTGACCCGGGTCAAGCCGCTCAAGCGCGCGCTGGCCTGGATCAGCCCGCGGCTGGCCACCTACCTGCTGCTGGAGAAATTCCGCGTGCGCCGCGCGCCCGCGCGGCGCGTGGTGGCGGTGTCGGGCCTCATCATGGACCAGCTGCACCGCAGCTACGGCCCGCAGCTGCCGGTCGAGATCATCGCGCCCGGCGTCAAGCTGCCCGCGCCCGAGGCCGCCGCGGCCCGCGCCGCCACCCGCGCCGAACTCGGCTGGGACGACGCCACCATCGGCTGTCTGCTGGTGGCCCGCAATCCGTTGCGCAAGGGCCTGCCCGCGCTGCTCGACGCCCTGGCGCTGCTGCCGGCGCCCTATCGCCTGCTGGTGGTGGGCGCCGACGAAGCCACCCGCGACCGCGTGCGCGCGGCCGGCGCGGTCGCCAGCCGCGTCACCCTGGTGGATCCCACGCCCGAGGTCGCCCGCTATTTCGCGGCGGCCGACATCTACGCCCATCCCACGCTCAACGACAGCTACGCCATGGCGCCGCTGGAAGCCATGTCGCACGGCCTGCCGGTGGTGGTCAGTTCGCCCGCCTATTGCGGCTTCGCCCAGTACCTGTCGGCCGGCAAGGACGCGCTGATCCTGCAGGACCCGCGCGACGGCGCCCAGTTGGCGCAGGCCCTGCAACGCCTGGGCGACGAGCCCGAGCTGCGCGCCGCGTTGTCCCAGCGCGGCCTGGCGATCGCCCGCGACCAGAGCTGGGAAACCGTGGCGGCGCGCTACGAGGACCTGTATCAGGCCGTGCTGGCCGAGCGCGCCTGACGGCGGCCGCGAGGCCCGTGCCAGAAACGACAACGGGACCGCGAGGTCCCGTTGTGCATTCAGTGCGCCGGCGCCGTGGCGCGTTCGAGTTCGCCCAGCCAGCGCACCGCATATTCCCGATCCGGCCCGCACATTTCGGCCTGGGCCTGCAGTCCGCCGCAGAAATCCGGCCGCGACGGCTGGCCGAAGATCGCGCAGCGCATATCCGGCAGCAACTGGATACAGGGCACGCCCGCCGGCTTGCCGTCCGGCATTCCCGGGATCGGCCGGGTGATCGACGGCGCGATGCAACAGGCGCCGCATCCCGGCCGACAGGCCAGCGCCGTCGCCATGCTCAGACCCACCCGCGCAGCCAGTACACGAACAGGCCGGCGTATTCCTTGATGATCGAGCGGCTGGCGTCGAAGGTGCGCTGGTCGGGCAGCCAGCGGTTGAGCGAACCGTCGGTCGGCGCCACGATCTGCGGCGGCGCGGGCGCGGCGATGGCGACCACGCCCTGCTTGGAGAAGGCCGCCATGGCGCGCGGCATGTGCAGCGCCGAGGTCACCAGCAGCACCTTGCCGATGCCGCGCGTCTTGAGCTGGTCTTCGGTCAGGGCCGCGTTCTCGTAGGTGGTGCGGCTGGCGTTTTCCAGGATCAGGGCCGATTCCGGCACGCCCTGCTGGCGGATGGCATGCGCCATGCCGCGGGCCTCGCTGACGTCGCCTTCCAGGGCGCCGCCGGACAGCACCACCTTGGGGGCGCGGCCGGCCAGGTACAGCTGCGCGGCGGTGTCCACGCGCACTACCGCGGTGTCCTTGTCGTAAGGCAGGAACCAGTTGGCGCGCCCGTTGGCGGTGTTGCCGCCCAGCACCACGATGGCGTCGGCCGTCGGCGACTCGGTCGGCGGCAGGTGCGGATAGCGGCTTTCCAGCGCGCCGCCCAGCCACAGCGAGGTGGCCGGCAGCGACCAGGCCAGCGCCCACAGCAGGCCGGCGACGATCAGGGCGCCACCGGTCTTGCGCAGCCGGAACAGGCCGAGCACCAGGCCGATCACCACCAGGGTCAGGCACAGGTTGTAGGGGATGATCAGATTCGTGAGGTAGCTGGACATGATGGTCATTTCAAAACTAAGCGTTTACTGCGCGCCGTCCAGTAACTGGCCGGCCTGCCGTTCCACCTCCTCGGTGGACGGCCAGGCGGTTTCCGAACCGACGCATACCGCGCGGGGCGACCACGGCCCGGTGCGGCCGGGGCGGGTGACGCCGAACAGCGTCAACTCGCGGGCGCCTGCCGCGGCGGCCACGTGCGAGACGCCGGAATCGTTGCAAATCACCAACGCCGCACGCGCCGTCAGCGCGGCGAACGCGCCCAGCGGCAGCGGGGGCAGCAACTGCGCCGTCGGCGCATTGCGCCGGGCTTCCTCGGTTTCCGCCGGAGGGGGGCACATTACCACGGTATGGCCCCGGGCTTGCAGCGTGCGGGTAAGTGTATCGAATCCCGGCCACACCTTGATCCTGCCTTTGTGCAGGCCGGTCGCGGTGGGGGCGATCAGGACGAAGCGCTGGCCGGCCAGGCCGGCCGCTTCCAGGGCCAGGCTGGCGGTCTGCTGGTGGGCCGGCGTCAGCGGCAGGTCGAGCGTCGGGCCCGGCTCGGCGGGGCCGGCCGGCAGCCCCCAGCGGGCCAGCGCCTCGCGGGTCAGGTGGTGCCACGACTGCACCGCGTGCAGCCCGGCGTCCGGCTTGGCCACCGGCCAGCGCAGCAGGAAGCTGCGGCCGTCGTCGCGGTAGCCGGCCGACGGCAGTCCCGCCAGCCGGAACACCAGCGCGCTCGACAGCGAATCCGGCAACAGCAGTCCGCGGGCGCGGCGGCCGTCGGCGCCCAGCGAGCGGCGGTGCGCGCTGACCTTGGCACGATCCGGCCCCACTTTGCCCAGCATCGGCAGGAACTCCCGCTTCTCGATGCCATCCAACAGGTCCCGGGCCCAGGGGCGGGCGCAGATCACCAGGGGCAGGCCGGCGGCCTGCAGGGTGCGCAGGCTGGGCAGGCTCATGCAGACATCACCCACCCAGTTGGGCAGGCGGACGTAAAGGCAACTGATTTCGGACATGGACAGGCGCGCGGCGCGATAGGGGCTGAAGGGGGGACGCCCGGCCCCGCGCGGCAACGCGTAGCCAGTACAATCCGGGGCACAATTGTATAAAAGCGAGTGATTCCATTGAATTCTGCCGCACGCAACGCGCCTGCGGGCTCCCAGCCCGTCAAAGCTGAACTCTGGAGCCGTATCTACACCCGGGTCGGCTCCTACTGGAAGGGGCTGGTGCTGGCGACCCTGCTGATGGCCGGCGCCGCCGCCACGCAGCCCACGCTGGCCGTCATTATGAAGCCGTTGCTGGACGAGGGCTTCTCGGGCGCCAAACCCTATTATGTCTGGGCGCTGCCGCTGGCGGTGGTGGGCCTGATCTTCGTGCGCGGCGTCTGCAACTTCTTCAGCGACTACCTGCTGGCCTGGGTCGCCAACAACGTCCTGCTGGGCATGCGGCGCGACATGTTCGAACGCCTGCTGGGCCTGCCCGACGCCGACTTCAAGCGCGGCGACACCGGCCGGCTGCTGAACCGCTTCACCATCGACGCCGGCAACGTCACCGGCTACGCCACCGACGTCATCACGGTGCTGGTGCGCGAGACCCTGGTGGTCATCGCGCTGATCTGCGTGCTGCTGTACATGTCGTGGGTGCTGACGCTGATCATCCTGATCATGCTGCCGGTCTCGGTGCTGATCGCCCGCATCTTCATCAAGCGCCTGCGCCGCATCAACCGCGAAACCGTCAACATGAACGCCGAACTGACCCGCGTGGTCAGCGAGGGCATCGACGGCCAGCGCGTCATCAAGCTGTTCGACGGCTATGAAGTCGAGCGCGGCCGTTTCGATTTCGTCAGCACCCGCCTGCGCCGCTTCGCCATGCGCACCGCCACCGCCGACGCGGCCCTGACGCCGCTGACGCAGGTCTGCATCTCGATCTCGGTGGGCGCGGTCATCGCCGTGGCCCTGAGCCAGGCCAACAGCGGCGCGCTCACCGTCGGCAGCTTCGCCTCCTTCATGGCGGCGCTGGCCCAGATCTTCGATCCGATCAAGCGCCTGACCAACCTGGCCGCCCGCATGCAGAAGATGCTGGTGTCCGCCGAAAGCGTGTTCACGCTGATCGACCAGGTTCCCGAAGGCGACGACGGCACGCGCGAGCTGCCCGAGCCGGTGCGCGGCAAGGTTGAATTCCGCAACGTCACCCATCGCTTCTCCGACGCCGACCGCGACACCGTCAACGACGTGTCGTTCATCGTCGAGCCCGGCCAGACCGTGGCCCTGGTGGGGCGTTCCGGCAGCGGCAAGACCACGCTGGTCAACATGCTGCCGCGCTTCGTCCTGGCCGACAGCGGCGCCATTTTCGTGGACGACGTGCCGATCAACGACCTGAAGCTGCGCAGCCTGCGCTCGCACCTGTCGCTGGTGAGCCAGGACGTGGTGCTGTTCGACGACACCATCGCCGCCAACGTCGGCTATGGCGCGCTCGGCCAGGCCAGCGAGCAGCAGGTGCGCGACGCCCTGGCCGCCGCCAACCTGCTGGAGTTCGTCGAAGGCCTGCCGCAGGGCATCAACACCCCCGTCGGCGAGAACGCCGCCCGCCTGTCCGGCGGCCAGCGCCAGCGCCTGGCGATCGCCCGCGCCCTGATCAAGAACGCGCCCATCCTGATCCTCGACGAAGCCACCTCCGCGCTCGACAACGAATCCGAACGCCAGGTCCAGTCCTCGCTCGAGCGCCTCATGAAGGGCCGCACCACGCTGGTCATCGCGCACCGCCTGTCGACCGTGCAGAACGCCGACCGCATCATCGTGCTCGACGCCGGCAAGATCGTCGAGCAGGGCGCGCATCCCGAGCTGCTGGCCGCCAATGGCCTGTATGCCTCGCTCTACAAGATGCAGTTCCGCGAAGACTGATCCCGCGCGGCGCCTCGCGCGCCGCGCCAGGCCGCCACCCAGGAGCCGCCCATGTCCCTGCCCGCCGAAGGCAACCAGCTCGTCAACGTCGTCGTTCTGCTGGGGGCCGCGGTGGTGGCGGTGCCCCTGTTCAAGCGCCTGGGCCTGGGCTCCGTCCTGGGCTACCTGGCCGCCGGGCTGGCCATCGGCCCGTTCGGCATCGGCTGGTTCTCCGACCCTCGATCCATCCTGCACGTCGCCGAACTCGGCGTGGTGATGTTCCTCTTCATCATCGGCCTGGAAATGCAGCCGTCGCGGCTATGGAAGCTGCGCGGCGAGATCTTCGGGCTGGGCGTGGCCCAGGTGCTGGCCTGTGGCGCGTTGCTGACCGTGGTCGGCCTGGCCGCCGGCCTGTCGGGCCTGGCCGCCTTCATGGCGGCGATGGGCTTCGTGCTGTCGTCCACCGCCATCGTCATGCAGATCCTGGCCGAGCGCGACGAGACCGCCAGCGCCCAGGGCCAGCGCATCGTCTCCATCCTGCTGCTCGAAGACCTGGCCATCGTGCCGCTGCTGGCCCTGGTGGCGCTGCTGGCGCCGGCCGGCGCCAGCGAGCATGGCGATCCCTGGCTGCAGTCGGCCATCGCCCTCGGTTGCGTGCTGGCGCTGCTGGCGGCCGGGCGCTGGCTGCTCAATCCGCTGTTCCGGCTGCTGGCCGCCGCGCATGCGCGCGAAGTCATGACGGCCGCGGCCCTGCTGGTGGTGCTGGGGGCGGCGCTGTTGATGGAGCTGGGCGGGTTGTCCATGGCCATGGGCGCGTTCCTGGCCGGGGTGCTGCTGTCCGAATCCACCTTCCGCCATCAGCTGGAAGCCGAGGTCGAACCCTTCCGCGGCATCCTGCTGGGCCTGTTCTTCCTGGGCGTGGGCATGTCGCTGGACCTGGCCGCCGTGGCCCGCGAATGGCAGCTGATCCTGGCCGGCGTGGTGGTGTTCATGGTGGTCAAGTCGGTGGGCGTCTACCTAGTCGCCCGCCTGCTGCGCGCCAGCCATGCCGAGGCGCTGACCCGCGCGGCCCTGCTGGCGCAGGGCGGCGAATTCGCCTTCGTGCTGTATGGCGCCGCCGCGGCCGCCGGTATCTTCGACGCGCACCTGGCCGCGGTGCTGATCGCGGTGGTCATCATATCCATGGCGCTGACGCCGCTGTGCGTGCTGGCGCTGCGCTGGCTGCTGCCCAAGCCGGTGCCGTCGATGGAGGGCGTGGATGTCGCCCAGGACCTGGACGGCTGCGCGCTGATCGTCGGTTTCGGCCGCTTCGGCCAGATCGTGACCCAGGCGATGCTGGCGCGCGACATCAAGGTATCGATCCTGGATACCGACACCGACGCCATCCGCGCCGCCGCCAAGTGGGGCGTCAAGGTGTATTACGGGGACGGAACCCGTATCGACATGCTGCGCACCGCGGGCGCCGAAACCGCCAAGGTCATCCTGATCTGCATCGACAATCCGCAGTCGGTCAATCACATGGTCAAGCTGATCAAGGCCGAATTCCCGCTAGTGCAACTGGTGGTGCGGGCCTATGACCGCATCCATTCCCTGGCGCTGGCCAGGGAAGGGGTCGATTACCAAGTGCGCGAGACCCTGGAATCCGCCATGGTGTTCGGCGAGGCGGCGCTACGCGTCATCGGCGTGCCGCCGGACGAAGCCGCCGAGGTCCTGGCGGACGTGCGCAAGCGCGACACCGACCGGTTCGCGCTGGAGGTGGCGGGGGGGCTGTTCGCCGGCCGGTCGCTGCTGTATGGCAACATGACCGGTCCGGCCGACGGCCGTAACGACCAGGCCGACCGGGAAACCGTGGCGCCGGCCGGCCACGCCGAGCCTGGTGCGCCGGCATGACCGGCGTATGACAGGTCTTTTGGATGATGTATTACAGCGTCTTTTCATTACTTTACGCTTCATTTCACGCGCAAGCCTGAGCGGCTGAGGTAGATTGATCTCCATCGGCGCTTCACTTCCGAAGCGCCTCTGCCAGGGGCCTGCCATGCTGCAATCCGATCGGATTTCCACGACCCCGCACGCTGTCGGGCTTGAGCTTGCGCGGCGGCAAGCCACGACCCTGCACTGCGGGTTTTCCGCCGGCGCGATGCGCCAATTGGTCCAGTCGACGCGCGGGGTCGGCCCGGCCTGGGCCATCAACGCCCACCGCGAAACCGACAAGGCGCGCGGCGCCAAGGCCTTTCCCTTCCGGATCGCCGCCACGGCATCCTGAAGGCGGGCGCGTGGCCGTGGGGGCGCGGGCCGCGCTCGCCGGTTGTCAGAGCTGGGCCATCGCCGCCCGGCTCTTGCCGGCGGACTTGGCCAGATACAACGCCTGGTCCGCCGCATGCAGCACCGCGGCCGTGTCGGCGCCGTGGCGCGGGATCAGCGCGATGCCGATGCTGCCGCCGATATACACCGGCATGGCCTGCTGCAAATCATAGGGCTGCCTGACGCTGTCGATGATCCGGTCGGAAAACCGCCGGATATCCTCATTGCCGTCCAGCCGCATCAACAGCACGAACTCGTCGCCGCCGATCCGGCCGGCCTCGGCGCCCGGCGGCTTGAGCGCCTGCAGGCGTTCGGATACCTGCTTGAGCAGCGTGTCGCCGGCGCCATGGCCATAGGTGTCGTTGACCGACTTGAAGCCATCCAGGTCCAGGTACAGCACCGCGAATTCCGCCTTGCCCTGGCTGGCCCGGCTCACCGCCTGGTCCAGCGCGCGCAGCAGGCCGTAGCGGTTCAGCAACCCGGTCAGCGAATCCTGCCGCGCCTGGCGCTCGTTCTCCCGCTCGGCCAGCATGGTCGACACCAGCATGCCGTTCAGCCGGTACGAGGCCATCGACATCGAAGTCATGTAGAGCGGCACCTGCACCAGTACCAGCCAGAAAATCGGCTCCTGGGTGAACAGCGCCGCCAGCGCGCACGGGCCCACGCTCAGCGCCACCATCGCCGCCGACAGCCGCGGCGCGCCGAAATTGCGCACGCAGATGCCGCCGACCATCGAGGCGGCCGACAGGCAGGCCAGCGTCGCCGCGATCCAGTCGCCGCTGGTCAGGCTGATGAAGGTGCCGTAGCCCACGCTGCCGGCCCAGAACAGCGCCAGCACCACGTACAGGTCGGTCGGGGTCGGCCGGTGGGCCAGCGCCGAGCGCCGCGCCGCCACCAGCACCACGATGCGGGTGGCGCAGATCAGCGATTCCATCGCCAGCCACAGCAGGAAGGGCGGCTCGGGCCGGCGCAGCGTGATCAGCGCCGCCACCAGCAAGGTATTGATGATGCCGCCAAAGAAGATCGGCAGGGATCCGAACAGGCCGCCCACCAGCGCCACGCGGATATCCGGCGGCACGTTGCGGCCGGGGTCGACCAGCCACCGCGTGAGCCGCCGGGTGGGTACGCTGTAAATCCTGTCCTGGATGTTCATAGCTTCGTTAAATGGGAAGGGCGGGCGCGGCGCCGCTGGCGCCATCTTGCCTGCCCGTATGGCCTTGCGGCATTATGACCGGTAAAGATGGCACGACCCCTACCGCGACAGCGAAGGAGCGCCGTATTGAAGTCCCACGGGTTACTACACCGAAGTCTGTATGCCCTGGCGGGGCTGATCGCGGTCGGCATCTGCGCCGCGGCGGTCGCGCTGCTGTGGATGGACCGGCGCACGACCTGGAACCAGGCCTACGTCTCCGCCCGCAATCTCACCGAAGTGCTGGCCGCCGACATCGGCCGCACCATCCGCGTCTACGACCTGTCGCTGCAAGGCGTCATCGAACGCCTGCACGAACCCGATATCGAGTCGCTGCCGCGCGGCACGCTGCACCGCTTCCTGTTCGACCGCGCCGCGAGCGCCGAATACCTGGGCACCATCCTCATCCTGGATCGCGACGGCAACGTCCGCTACGACTCGCAGAGCACCGAGCCGGTCACGGTCAACTTCGCCGACCGCGATTTCTTCCAGGTCCATCGCGACCATGCCGACGCGGGCATGTACGTCAGCCGTCCCTACCTCAGCCGCCTGCGCGGCGGCGACGAAAGCATCGGCATCAGCCGGCGGCTGTCCAATCCGGACGGCAGCTTCGCCGGCGTCGTCACCGGTTCGTTGCGGCTGGCCTATTTCCGCGACCGCTTCGCGGGGCTGTCGATCGGCCCGCGCGACGCCATCACCATCTTCCGCAACGATGGCGCGGTCCTCGCGCGCACGCCGTATTCGTCCGCCGACGTGGGCGCCGACATCGGGCAGGAGCTGGATTTCCAGCAATTCCTGATCCGCCGCGAGGGCGTCTTCGTCGGCGTGCTGGCGCCCGACGGCGTCGACCGCCTCTACACCTTCGAGAGCGTGCCCGGCACGCCGCTGGTGATCGACGTGGCGATGGCGGTCGACGAAGTCCTCGAACCCTGGGTGCGCCGCGCCATGCTGATCATCCCCATCACGCTGGCGCTGTTCGCCTCGGTGATGGCGCAGATCGTGCTGTACCGGCGCGAAACCCGCCTGCGTCTGGCAGTCGAGAGCCGGCTCGAGAAAGAAGCCCAGACCGACGGCCTGACCGGCATCGCCAACCGCCGCACCTTCGACGAAGCGCTGGCGCGCGAATGGGCCAGCGCCATGCGCGATGGCCAGCCGCTGTCGCTGTTGTTCCTCGATGCCGACCACTTCAAGCGCTACAACGACCGCTACGGTCACCAGGAAGGCGACGAGCTGCTCAAGATCCTGGCGCTCACGATGCGCGGCAAGGCCCGGCGGCCGCGTGACCTGGCGGCGCGCTACGGCGGCGAGGAATTCGTCGCCTTGCTGCCCGACACGACCCGCGAGCGCGCCCGCGTCATCGCCGAAAACATCCGCCAGGCCGTGGCCGGACTGGGGGCGCCGCATGAAGACAACGAAGGCGGTATCGTCACCGTCAGCATCGGCGTGGCCACCTTGCAGCCACGGCCGGGCGACGATGTCGCCGCGCTGGTCGAGGCCGCCGATGCCGCCGTCTACCGCGCCAAGGAGGCCGGCCGCAACCGGGTCATGGTGGCGGATGCGTGACGGCCGCGCGACCGCGCGGATGGACACGGCGTAAAAAAAGGACGGCCCCTTTCGAGGCCGTCCTGGCAAGACCGGGGCGTTGGTGATCAGCCGCCCAGCATCACGGCCTGCAGGCGGGTCTGCGCCTGTTGCACCTTCTGCGCCTGGGCGGTCAGGTCCTGCAGCAGCTTGTTCAGCTCGGCCAGCACCGTCGGATCCTGCACCTTCGGCATCGGGCCGGACAGGTCGATCTGCGCCTTGTGCGCTTCCACGTATTCGGCCACCTTCAGGCTGCTGTCCAGCGTGCCGCTGATCTGCGGCAGCACTTCGCGGAACGTGTCGGCCGGCACCGTGACGGTCTTGGCGTAGGCTTTGTCGTAGACCACTTTCAGGTCATCGGGCTGCTTGAGCTGCGCGCGCGCGGCGTCCGCCTTGGCCTGTTCCTTGGTCAGGGCCTCGCCCATGTCCTTGAGCGCGGTCTGGACGGTCTTGATGTCGTCGCGGCGCGCGATCACGTCGTTCAGCGAGCGCACGGCGCCCTTCTGCATCAGGTTGCCCATCGGCTTCACGGACGCGTCCATGGCGGCGTTGAAATCGGTGATCACGGCGTACTGCGCGGCGTAGTCGCCGAACGACTTCTTCTCTTCTTCCGTCAGCTTCGGCACGCGCACGCCGGGCTTGTCGACGATGCGGGTCTGCAGGAACTGCGTGAACGCGGCGCGCTGTTCGGGCTCTTTGCTGCCGCAGGCGGCCAGCACCAGCGGCAAGGCCAGGGCCAGCAGCAGGAACGGACGGAATAGGGTTTTCATTGCGTGATTCTCCGGAAAACATGGGAAATGGCACGGCCCCTCAACCCCGGGGCCTGCCAGCCGGTGGCGAGCTTATCGGGTCGTCATCCCGGTCGCCACCGGTTTCAAACTTGATTGCAATCGAATCGCGGCGATACAAAATTCACACACATTGACGTGAAAGTTTGCGCTGCAACTGGTAGGTGGCGAGAGAGCAGGGGGCGGCCCGCGCCCAAAGAAGAAAAGCCGCTGTCGCGGCTTTCCGGCATCACGGATAGTGCGTCACCGGCCCGAAGGCCGGCAAGGCGTCGAGCCTCAAACTAGGATGATGTCGTACTTTTCCTGCGAGTACGTGCTCTCGACTTCCAGCGACACCCGCTTGCCGACGAAGTCGCCCAGCATCGCCAGATGCTGGCTTTCCTCTTCCAGGAACAGATCGACCACGTCCTGCGACGCCAGGATGCGGAATTCCTTGGGATTGAACTGGCGCGCCTCGCGCAGGATCTCGCGCAGGATCTCGTAGCAGACCGTGCGCGGCGTGCGCACGTTGCCGCGCGACTCGCACATGGGGCAGGGCTCGCACAGCTGGTGCGCGAGCGAATCGCGGGTGCGCTTGCGCGTCATCTCCACCAGGCCCAGCTGGGTGAAACCGTTGACCGTCATGCGGGTGCGGTCACGCGCCAGTGCCTTCTTCAGTTCGGCCAGCACGGTCTCGCGGTGCTCCTGTTCCTCCATGTCGATGAAGTCCAGGATCACAATGCCGCCCAGGTTGCGCAGCCGCAACTGGCGCGCGATGGCCTGGGCCGCCTCCAGGTTGGTCTTGAAGATGGTGTCGTCGAAATTGCGCCCGCCGACGAAGCCGCCGGTGTTGACGTCGACCGTGGTCAGCGCCTCGGTCTGGTCGATGATCAGGTAGCCGCCCGACTTCAGGTCGACGCGGCGCGACAGCGCCCGGGCGATCTCCTCGTCGACATTGGCCGTATCGAACAGGGGGCGCTCGCCGCTGTAGTGCTGGATGCGGTCGACCACGGACGGCGTATAGACGCGGGCCCACTCCAGCATCGCCGCCGTCGTGGTGCGCGAGTCGACCAGGATGCTGCCGGTCGACGGTCCCACCATGTCGCGCAGCACCCGCTGCGCCAGCGTCAGGTCCTGGTGCAGCAGCGCCGGGGCCGGCTGGGTGCGGGCGGCGGCCTGCACGCTGGTCCACAGCTTGCGCAGGTATTCCAGGTCGGCGGCCAGTTCCTCGTCATTGGCGCCCTCGGCCTGGGTGCGCACGATGAAGCCGCCTTTCTCTTCGCTCGGCATCAGCGCCTGCAGCCGCTCGCGCAACTGGGTGCGCTCGGACTCCGAGTCGATCTTCTGCGAAATCCCGATGTGCGGATCATGCGGCAGGTAGACCAGCATGCGGCCGGCCATGCTGATCTGCGTCGACAGCCGCGCGCCCTTGGTGCCCAGGGGGTCCTTGACCACCTGGACCATGATGGTCTGCCCCTCGAACAGCAGCTTCTCGATCGGCGTGGGCGTCAGGCCCTGGCTGCGCTCCCCGCGGTTCTCGCGCAGATCCGCGATATGGATGAAGGCGGCGCGCTCCAGGCCAATGTCGATGAAGGCGCTCTGCATCCCCGGCAGCACCCGGACCACCCGCCCCAGATAGATATTGCCGACGTGTCCCCGCTGGATGCTGCGCTCGACGTGCAGCTCCTGCACCGATCCCTGCTCCACCAGCGCGACGCGGGTCTCGAAGGGCGTGACGTTGATCAGGATATCTTCGCTCAACGCGATGGTTGGGGGCATGGGGGCATCTTCTCCAAGGTAAGGGCTGTGCGGCGCAAGGCGAATAGTAAACGTACCGGCGCGCCGGGCAAGCGGCGCGGCGCCCTCCTGGCGAGACGACCTATCTATATAGATATGGGCAGCTGGACAGCCCTATATGGATAGAGACGACCGCGCCAACGGCATGCGGGCACACAATGCTCTATCTATATAGAGAGACGCCGCGTTGGGCAAGTGCGGGGGCAGGGCAGGGACGGCCCGCGGATGCCTGCGCGCGGGCGGCGTGCGAAATTCATCAGTCTTTTTGCGTCCGGCGTGTGACAGCCGAAAATTCTGTGCTATAGTCTCGCTCCTTCGCAGTTCAAGCAGTTTTGAGCGGCGAGGCCAGGCAAGTGCAACGGATTCGACACTTCGGTGATGAATCTGCCGCAAGGCAGCAAGGCGGTGAGTCAGTAATGATTCTTTCGAACCGGCAGTCAGCGAATTTTGCAAAAGGTGGTGCAAATCAGGCAGAAGCCAGTTGCATAACCTGCAAAAATTGTGCTATAGTCTTGGGCTTGGCTGGTGACGGCAAATCAGGGTTTACCCGGTAGGGTGGTCTGAAAGGCGTTGCAAGCCAACTGGGCGGTAACCAACCTCTGGAGCGATCCGGGGCTGCTGTAAAAGTGAGGTGATTCACCGGCGCGGCGGGGTTGCAAGATAAGATGCAAATTAGGCAAAAGCCGGTTGCATAATCTGCAAAAGTTGTGTTATAGTTTCAGGCTTGGCAGTTACCGAAAACTTAGGGTTAACCCTGATATTTCGATAGCTGCTAAAGAGAAAGCCGGGTGCGAGCCTGGTGAGACCTGAAGAGGTCGTAGGCAAGACAGCGAAGTGAATCAAACGACGCTGACTTGACAAACGATAAAAACTTCTTCATAATCTCGTTTCTCTGCTGCTGACACAGCGAACGACGCGAAAGCGAAATCGCCGAAGAAAGCAGAAGATGCAGTAAGTAGTGCAGAATTTAGCAGTACCGCTCTTTAACAATTAAACAACCGATAAGTGTGGGCGCTTGATGCGAGTGCACAGTGACTGGGTTTTAAACCCCGGCCACAAGCACAATGAAATCAAGTGCTCACTAGAAGTGAAGTACCTTAGACGTCAAGTTTAAGAACATACCTCACTTCCTTTGAGTAGCGACGTATGACTCAGTTCTTCGGAACTAAGAAATACGAAACAAATACAGAGATTAAACTGAAGAGTTTGATCCTGGCTCAGATTGAACGCTAGCGGGATGCCTTACACATGCAAGTCGAACGGCAGCACGGACTTCGGTCTGGTGGCGAGTGGCGAACGGGTGAGTAATGTATCGGAACGTGCCCAGTAGCGGGGGATAACTACGCGAAAGCGTAGCTAATACCGCATACGCCCTACGGGGGAAAGCAGGGGATCGCAAGACCTTGCACTATTGGAGCGGCCGATATCGGATTAGCTAGTTGGTGGGGTAACGGCTCACCAAGGCGACGATCCGTAGCTGGTTTGAGAGGACGACCAGCCACACTGGGACTGAGACACGGCCCAGACTCCTACGGGAGGCAGCAGTGGGGAATTTTGGACAATGGGGGAAACCCTGATCCAGCCATCCCGCGTGTGCGATGAAGGCCTTCGGGTTGTAAAGCACTTTTGGCAGGAAAGAAACGTCATGGGTTAATACCCCGTGAAACTGACGGTACCTGCAGAATAAGCACCGGCTAACTACGTGCCAGCAGCCGCGGTAATACGTAGGGTGCAAGCGTTAATCGGAATTACTGGGCGTAAAGCGTGCGCAGGCGGTTCGGAAAGAAAGATGTGAAATCCCAGAGCTTAACTTTGGAACTGCATTTTTAACTACCGAGCTAGAGTGTGTCAGAGGGAGGTGGAATTCCGCGTGTAGCAGTGAAATGCGTAGATATGCGGAGGAACACCGATGGCGAAGGCAGCCTCCTGGGATAACACTGACGCTCATGCACGAAAGCGTGGGGAGCAAACAGGATTAGATACCCTGGTAGTCCACGCCCTAAACGATGTCAACTAGCTGTTGGGGCCTTCGGGCCTTGGTAGCGCAGCTAACGCGTGAAGTTGACCGCCTGGGGAGTACGGTCGCAAGATTAAAACTCAAAGGAATTGACGGGGACCCGCACAAGCGGTGGATGATGTGGATTAATTCGATGCAACGCGAAAAACCTTACCTACCCTTGACATGTCTGGAATGCCGAAGAGATTTGGCAGTGCTCGCAAGAGAACCGGAACACAGGTGCTGCATGGCTGTCGTCAGCTCGTGTCGTGAGATGTTGGGTTAAGTCCCGCAACGAGCGCAACCCTTGTCATTAGTTGCTACGAAAGGGCACTCTAATGAGACTGCCGGTGACAAACCGGAGGAAGGTGGGGATGACGTCAAGTCCTCATGGCCCTTATGGGTAGGGCTTCACACGTCATACAATGGTCGGGACAGAGGGTCGCCAACCCGCGAGGGGGAGCCAATCCCAGAAACCCGATCGTAGTCCGGATCGCAGTCTGCAACTCGACTGCGTGAAGTCGGAATCGCTAGTAATCGCGGATCAGCATGTCGCGGTGAATACGTTCCCGGGTCTTGTACACACCGCCCGTCACACCATGGGAGTGGGTTTTACCAGAAGTAGTTAGCCTAACCGCAAGGGGGGCGATTACCACGGTAGGATTCATGACTGGGGTGAAGTCGTAACAAGGTAGCCGTATCGGAAGGTGCGGCTGGATCACCTCCTTTCAGAGCTTAGTGCTCGTGTTAAGCGTCCACTCTTATCGGTTGTTTGATATATAGCTGGGATCGGTTGTGGGCTTGGGTAGAGGGATTCCTCCCTGTGTCCATGACTCCTGACTACTGATCCGAGAAGGTTTTGGGTCTGTAGCTCAGTCGGTTAGAGCACCGTCTTGATAAGGCGGGGGTCGTTGGTTCGAATCCAACCAGACCCACCAAGTATTCTGCGAAGCAGAGTATGGGGGTGTAGCTCAGCTGGGAGAGCGCCTGCTTTGCAAGCAGGATGTCATCGGTTCGATCCCGTTCACCTCCACCACTACCTGGTGCGGTCGTAGAGGCTAACTCATAACACTGCGAGCAGTGCTATGAGTTAGGTTTTACCTAACAGCTATATTCGTTCTTTAACAATCTGGAAGAAGCACAACGAAATGTACTTATCAAGTACTCGACGCAAGTCGATGAAGATAAGTACGGGTTGTGATTGCATTAATTTTGTTCCAAGTTCTCAAGACTGGGGTGAATAACCTCAGACTGCTTTGAAACTTATGAACGGCACAAACGCTAATACTCAGGTCCTATAGCCTACAGCGTTATAGGATCAAGCGACTAAGTGCATATGGTGGATGCCTTGGCGATCACAGGCGATGAAGGACGTAGTAGCCTGCGAAAAGCTGCGGGGAGCTGGCAAACAAGCTTTGATCCGCAGATATCCGAATGGGGAAACCCACTCCGTAAGGAGTATCCCTGACTGAATACATAGGTCAGTGGAAGCGAACCGGGTGAACTGAAACATCTCAGTAGCTCGAGGAAAAGAAATCAACCGAGATTCCGAAAGTAGTGGCGAGCGAAATCGGAAGAGCCTTTACGTTTTAGCATGCAAGATAGTCGAACGGAATGGAAAGTCCGGCCGTAGCAGGTGATAGCCCTGTAGACGAAATTTTGTGTGTGGAACTAAGCGTAAGAAAAGTAGGGCGGGACACGTGAAATCCTGTTTGAAGATGGGGGGACCATCCTCCAAGGCTAAATACTCGTGATCGACCGATAGTGAACCAGTACCGTGAGGGAAAGGCGAAAAGAACCCCGGAAGGGGAGTGAAATAGATCCTGAAACCGTATGCATACAAACAGTAGGAGCCTCCTTGTGGGGTGACTGCGTACCTTTTGTATAATGGGTCAGCGACTTACATTCAGTGGCAAGGTTAACCGAATAGGGAAGCCGTAGCGAAAGCGAGTCCGAATAGGGCGATTCAGTCGCTGGGTGTAGACCCGAAACCAGATGATCTATCCATGGCCAGGTTGAAGGCACGGTAACACGTGCTGGAGGACCGAACCCACTAATGTTGAAAAATTAGGGGATGAGCTGTGGATAGGGGTGAAAGGCTAAACAAATCTGGAAATAGCTGGTTCTCTCCGAAAACTATTTAGGTAGTGCCTCAAGTATTACTGCGGGGGGTAGAGCACTGTTATAGCTAGGGGGTCATGGCGACTTACCAAACTATGGCAAACTCCGAATACCCGCAAGTACAGCTTGGGAGACAGAGCACCGGGTGCTAACGTCCGGACTCAAGAGGGAAACAACCCAGACCGCCAGCTAAGGTCCCGAATTATCGCTAAGTGGGAAACGAAGTGGGAAGGCATAGACAGTCAGGAGGTTGGCTTAGAAGCAGCCATCCTTTAAAGAAAGCGTAATAGCTCACTGATCGAGTCGTCCTGCGCGGAAGATGTAACGGGGCTAAGCGATAAACCGAAGCTGCGGGTGTGCACTTTGTGCACGCGGTAGGAGAGCGTTCTGTAAGCCTGCGAAGGTGGCTTGTAAAGGCTGCTGGAGGTATCAGAAGTGCGAATGCTGACATGAGTAGCGATAAAGGGGGTGAAAAGCCCCCTCGCCGTAAGTCCAAGGTTTCCTGCGCAACGTTCATCGGCGCAGGGTGAGTCGGCCCCTAAGGCGAGGCAGAGATGCGTAGCTGATGGGAAGCTGGTTAATATTCCAGCACCGTCGTACAGTGCGATGGGGGGACGGATCGCGGAAGATCATCAGGGTGTTGGATGTCCCTGTTGACGTATCGAAGATGGCGCTTAGGCAAATCCGGGCGCGTAAATCAAGGGTACGGCACGAGCGAGCATTGCTTGCGAAGTGATTGGAAGTGGTTCCAAGAAAAGCCTCTAAGCTTCAGCTGTACGAGACCGTACCGCAAACCGACACAGGTGGACGGGATGAATATTCCAAGGCGCTTGAGAGAACTCAGGAGAAGGAACTCGGCAAATTGATACCGTAACTTCGGGAGAAGGTATACCCCGGTAGTGTGAAGCGCCTGCGCGCTTAGCATGATGGGGTCGCAGAGAATCGGTGGCTGCGACTGTTTATTAAAAACACAGCACTCTGCAAAGACGAAAGTCGACGTATAGGGTGTGACGCCTGCCCGGTGCCGGAAGGTTAAGTGATGGGGTGCAAGCTCTTGATCGAAGCCCCGGTAAACGGCGGCCGTAACTATAACGGTCCTAAGGTAGCGAAATTCCTTGTCGGGTAAGTTCCGACCTGCACGAATGGCGTAACGATGGCCACACTGTCTCCTCCTGAGACTCAGCGAAGTTGAAGTGTTTGTGATGATGCAATCTACCCGCGGCTAGACGGAAAGACCCCATGAACCTTTACTGTAGCTTTGCATTGGACTGTGAACCGGCCTGTGTAGGATAGGTGGGAGGCTTTGAAGCGTGGTCGCTAGATCACGTGGAGCCATCCTTGAAATACCACCCTGGTTTGTTTGCGGTTCTAACCTTGGTCCGTTATCCGGATCGGGGACAGTGCATGGTGGGCAGTTTGACTGGGGCGGTCTCCTCCCAAAGTGTAACGGAGGAGTTCGAAGGTACGCTAGGTACGGTCGGAAATCGTGCTGATAGTGCAATGGCATAAGCGTGCTTGACTGTGAGACTGACAAGTCGAACAGGTGCGAAAGCAGGACATAGTGATCCGGTGGTTCTGAATGGAAGGGCCATCGCTCAACGGATAAAAGGTACTCTGGGGATAACAGGCTGATACCGCCCAAGAGTTCATATCGACGGCGGTGTTTGGCACCTCGATGTCGGCTCATCTCATCCTGGGGCTGTAGCCGGTCCCAAGGGTATGGCTGTTCGCCATTTAAAGAGGTACGTGAGCTGGGTTTAAAACGTCGTGAGACAGTTTGGTCCCTATCTGCCGTGGGCGTTGGATACTTGACGGAGCCTGCTCCTAGTACGAGAGGACCGGAGTGGACGTACCTCTGGTGTACCGGTTGTCATGCCAATGGCATTGCCGGGTAGCTAAGTACGGAAGAGATAACCGCTGAAGGCATCTAAGCGGGAAACTCGTCTGAAGATTAGGTATCCCGGGGACTTGATCCCCCTAAAGAGTCGTTCGAGACCAGGACGTTGATAGGTCGGGTGTGGAAGCGCAGTAATGCGTTAAGCTAACCGATACTAATTGCTCGTGAGGCTTGATCCTATAACACTGATGGTTATGACCTGGTGGTATAGCGTTCCAAGTGTCGTTCAATACAAAATCTGGCTGCCCCGTCAGCAGCCAGCCAACACCAATTACACCCACTGTGCGGGATCATCGAGCTAGTCTCTGATCCCCCACACGTTGCGCTTCTTCCAAGATTGGAGCGGTTGTCCCCCAAAGACAATCTCTCAACCAGTTACGCCTGACGACCATAGCAAGGTGGTACCACTCCTTCCCATCCCGAACAGGACAGTGAAACGCCTTTGCGCCGATGATAGTGGACGGACGTCTGTGAAAGTAGGTCATCGTCAGGCTTTTATTCCGCAAAACCCCATAGGCTCTCGCCTGTGGGGTTTTGTCTTTTGTGCGTGCAGGTTCGAGGCCGCGCTGCGAATCCCAAAAAAGAACCCCCCGTGCGGCTGACGCCGCACGGGGGGTTTTGCGTTGGGCTGCTGACAGGCGTCGATGCCTATGCTTGCTGGCGCCAGGCCAATAGATCCAGCCACATGACATCCCCGCAATGCGGAAGTGGATGCCGCTGGAGGCCGGCTTCAGCCCAGCGGCGCCGTCCCGGTATAGTCCTGGCGATCGATGCCGTGGCGCTGCAGCTTGTCGTAGAAGGTCTTGCGCGGGATGCCCAGCGCTTCCAGGGTCGCGCGGACGTCGCCCTGGTGGGCGGCGAGCGCTTCGCGGATGAGCTGGGCCTCGAAACGCTCCATCTTTTCCGGCAGGGTGCCGGTGCTGGCTACGGGTTCGGAGGCCGTGGCGGTAGGTGCGTTGAGCACGCCCAGGACGAAGCGTTCGGCGAAGTGTGCGAGTTCCCGCACATTGCCGGGCCAGTCATGCGTCAACAGGTGGCGCTTGATGTCCGCGGGCATGTCGGGGATGTCGCGCTGGAAGCGGCGCGAGGCGTGGCCCAGGTAGTGGGCCAGCAGCAGCGGGATGTCTTCGCGGCGTTCGCGCAGCGGCGGAATGCGGATGGTGACCACATTCAGGCGGTAGAACAGGTCTTCGCGGAATTTGGCGCGGATGGCCGGGCTGCCCAGGTCTTCCTTGGTGGCCGCGACGACGCGCAGGTCCAGGCTGCGGACTTCGTTGCTGCCCAGTGGAGTGATCTGGCGCGATTCGAGCACGCGCAGCAGCTTGACCTGCACCGCCAGCGGCATGCTCTCGATTTCGTCCAGGAACAGGGTGCCGCCGCTGGCGTGCTCGATGCGGCCGATGCGCCGTTTCTGCGCGCCGGTGAAGGCGCCGGCCTCGTGGCCGAACAGCTCGCTTTCGATCACGCTTTCCGGCAGCGCCCCACAGTTGATCGCGACCAGCGCGCGATGGCGCCGGCGGCTCAGGCGGTGCAGGGCGGTGGCGACCACTTCCTTGCCGGTGCCGGTCTCGCCTTCCACCAGCACGTCGACGTCGGCGTCGGCGATGTGGCGCAGCGTCTGCTTGATGCGCTGCATGGCCGGGGCGGTGCCGATGAAGGGCACCTCGTCGGCTTCGACCACGAACGCGGCCTCGCGCAGGCGGCGGTTCTCCAGCACCAGGTGACGCTTCTCGGCGGCATGGGTGATGGCGGTGACCAGGCGATCGGGCGGATAGGGCTTGGCCAGGAAATCATAGGCCCCGTCGCGCATGCATTGCACCGCCATGGCGATGTCGCCATGGCCGGTGATGAGGATGACGGGGATCTCCGGATCGATGGCCCGCAGACGCTGGAACAGTTGCAGTCCGTCGATGTCGGGCATGCGGATATCGGTGACCACCACGCCGTCGAAATCGCGATTGATCGTGGCGAGCGCGCCGCGCGCGCTGGCGTGGGCTTCGACCGCCATGCCGTGCAGCTTGAGCGTCTGCACGTTGGCGCGGCGCAGTTCCTCGTCGTCGTCGATGAAGGCGACGCGGGGCACGGCCGGCCGGGCGCGGGGATCTTCCAGCAAGGCGGCTCCGGGCATGGCGCCTGGCGGCGCGGGCTGGGAGTGGTCGGTGTCAGGTACGCGGGTCATGGATCGAAGGCGGCGACTTGCGCAGCGTCAGGGTGAACATCGCGCCGCGGCCGGGGCCGTGGGGCGCGGGAAAGATGGCGTCGCCGGGATGGGCGGCGCGCAGGTCGCCGCCGAATTCGGCGACGATGTCGCGTGAAATCACCAGGCCCAGCCCCAGGCCTTCGGCCTTGGTGGTGTGGAACGGCGTGAACAGGCGGGCGCTGGCTTCGGGCGACAGGCCGGGACCATTGTCGTTGACGAACAATTGCACCGAGGCGCCCATGTCCTGCAGCGCGATGATGATGCGGCCGTCGGCCTGGCCTTCGAGCGCATCCATGCCGTTCTGCAGCAGGTTCACCAGCACCTGCTCGAGGCGGATACGGTTGGCCTGCACCAGGTAGTCCTGTTCCACCGGCGGGCGTTGCAGCACCACGCGCTGGCGCCGGGCGCGGGGGCCGACCAGCAACAGCGCGCCGTCCAGCGCTTCCTTCAGGCTGGTGGGACCGACCGAGGCGCCCGCCTTGCGCGAGAAAGCGCGCAGCTCGCCGGTGATATGGCCGATGCGGTCGGTGAGCGAGGCGATGGTGCCCAGGTTTTCCTCGACGGAGGCCGGATCCTGGCGGCGCAGGAATTCAGCGGCGTTGTCGGCATAGGCGCGGATCGCCGCCACCGGCTGGTTGATTTCGTGCGCGACGCCGGCGGCGACCTGGCCCAGCAGCGCCAGCTTGCTCGCCTGTACCAGCTCGTCCTGCATGGTGTGCAGGCGCGCCTCGGTGCGCTGGCGTTCGTCCATCTGCGCCAGCAGTTGCTGGTTGACCTCGCGCAGTTGCGCGGTGCGCTCTTCGACCTGGGCGGCCAGCTGCTGCCGCACCGCCATCTGCTGGGCGGCGCCTTCGCGGCTGCGATGGCGGCGGTAGAGCAGGATGCCGATGACGGCGGACAGCACGCCCTGCGCCAACAGCGCGCCCAATTGCGCGTTGGCGGTGGCGCGGTTCAGCGCCGATTGCACGGGCGACAGCAGGTGCAGCGTCCAGCCCGGCGATTCGACGATGGGCAGGGTGGTGTGCAGCAGCGGCGCGCCGGCCGGGATCTGCGGCAGGGCGTCGCCGGATCTCAGCAGCTGGCCGCCGCTGACGGTTCTCGGGGTGGGCTGCAACGGCAGCGGCTGGAACATGGCGTCGCCGAACTGCAGGCTGGTGCGCAGGGTCTGCGCCAGGTCGGGCGCCAGTGGCTTGAGCACGCGGAAGCGCCAGTCGGGCACGCTGCCCAGCAGCACCACGCCATGCTCATCGGTGACGAAGATGGGCGCGTTCGACTGGCGCCAGTCGGCTTCCAGGTCGCGGAAATCGACCTTCAGCACCACGACGCCCAGCATCACGCCGTTGGTGTCGTCGACCCGTCGCGACAGGTACAGGCCGGCTTCGTGGCTGATGGTGCCCAGCGCGAAATGCTCGGCCGACCCGTGCGCCACGGCGCCGCGGAAGTACGGCCGGAACTGGTAGTCGACGCCGACGAAGGTGGCGGGTTCGCGCCAGTTGCTGGCGGCGATGGCGTAGCCGGTCTGGTCCAGGACGTAGATGGCCGAGGCGCCCACGCCGCGGCTCAGGGTGTCGAGTTTTTCGTCGAGCGATTCGATTTGCGCCGCCGTGGGATTCTGCAGCGTGGCGCGCAGGTCGACATCGCGGGTCAGGACGAAGGGCAGCGCGCGGAATTTATCCAGGTTGTTGCGCAGCAGGGCGGCGTTGATCTGGCCGGCGCTGCGAGCCTGCAGATAGGCTTCCTTGAGGGCGCCGTCGCGCGCCCATTCGCTGGCGGCATGCAGGATGCCGAACACCACCGCCACGGCCGCCAGGATCAGCACGGCCCACGGCCATGCCGGACGGCGCCGGGACGCGGCGGCATCCGCTTGGGCAGGCGCCGGCGCGGGCGCCGCCTGGGAGGAAGGGCGAGTGGGCATGATGTTGTGCGGTTTTTCGCACATTCTAGCCGAGTTCTGTGTGATATTCCGCCATTCTTTTCGGTGGCATCCAGGGCTCACCTGAAAAATCGTCGCTGAATCAAGGGCTTGAATCCAGGGAAACATCGGCCGCTGGTTGGCACGGCATTTGCATATAGCTGGGCAAGCCCGGCGATATTGCTCACCGGGTGAAATCGGCCTGCGGAGATACGCAAGGCTTTAAAAGAGATAACGCCCCGATACCCGCTGCGCATCGTCGCATGGAGCATGGGGCCCCTGGTGGGGACAAATCCCGATGATCGAAGTAGATCAAAGCGCGCCCGCGCGCAAGCTCAAGTTCTATCAAATCCTGTACGTGCAGGTGCTTTTCGCGATTGTGATCGGCATTCTGCTGGGCTATTTCAAGCCCGACCTCGGCCAGGCCATGCAACCCCTGGGTGACGGCTTCATCAAGCTGGTGAAGATGATCATCGCCCCGGTGATCTTCCTGACGGTGGCGACCGGTATCGCGGCCATGAGCGACCTGAAGAAGGTCGGTCGCGTGGCGGGCAAGGCCATGCTGTACTTCCTGGTGTTCTCGACCCTGGCCCTGATCGTGGGCATGGTGGTGAGCCACATCGTGCAGCCGGGCGCCGGCATGCACATCAATCCGGCCACGCTGGACCAGAAGGCGGTGTCGGGCTATGTCGCCAAGGCGCATGACTCGACCATCACCGGCTTCCTGCTGAACGTCATCCCCACCACGATCTTCAGTCCGTTCGTCGGCGGCGACATCCTGCAGGTGCTGTTCGTGGCCGTGCTGTTCGGCATCGCGCTGGCGCAGGTCGGCGAGCGCGGCAAGCCGGTGCTGGACTTCCTGACGGCGCTGGCCCAGCCCATCTTCAAGCTGGTCGCCATCCTGATGAAGGCCGCGCCCATCGGCGCCTTCGGCGCCATGGCCTTCACCATCGGCAAGTACGGCATCAAGTCGATCATCAACCTGGCGATGCTGGTGGGCACGTTCTACGCCACCGCGGTGCTGTTCGTGGTGGTGGTGCTGGGCCTGGTGGCGCGCTACAACGGCTTCTCGATCCTGAAGCTGGTGCGCTACATCCGCGAAGAACTGCTGCTGGTGCTGGGCACGAGCTCGTCGGAAGCGGCGCTGCCGACGCTGATGCAGAAGATGGAACGCGCCGGCTGCTCGAAGTCGGTCGTCGGCCTGGTGGTGCCCACCGGCTATTCGTTCAACCTGGACGGCACCAACATCTACATGACGATGGCGGCGCTGTTCATCGCCCAGGCCTGCGACATTCCGCTGTCGCTGGGCGACCAGATCCTGCTGTTGCTGGTGGCGATGCTGAGCTCCAAGGGCGCCGCGGGCGTGACGGGCGCCGGCTTCATCACGCTGGCCGCGACGCTGTCGGTGGTGCCGACGGTGCCGGTGGCCGGCATGGCGCTGATCCTGGGCGTGGACCGCTTCATGTCCGAATGCCGCGCGCTGACCAACCTGGTCGGCAACGCCACCGCCGCCGTCGTCGTGGCGCGCTGGGAAGGCGAACTGGACAAGGACCAGCTGCATGCCGCGCTGGAAGGCGAGGCGCCGGCCGCGCAGCCGCAGGCGATGGCTCGGGTGTCGACCTCGCAGAGCTGATCGCGATAATCCGATCGCAACGAAAAGCCCCCGGCCGCAAGGCACGGGGGCTTTTTCATGGGATCGCGCGGAATCAGGGAATCGCGATGCCCGCGGCCCGCAACAGGTTGGCGGTCTCGAACAGCGGCAGGCCCATGACGCCGGTGTAGCTGCCATCGATGTTCGCGACGAAGGTGCCGGCCAGGCCCTGGATGCCATAGGCGCCGGCCTTGCCGTAAGGCTCGCCGCTGTCGCAGTAGCGCGCGATTTCGTCGAGTTCGAGCGGACGCATCCGCACGTGGGTGATCGAGACCGCTTCCAGCAGGCGGTCGCCCGTCCACAGCGCGACGGCGGTGTGCACCTGGTGCGTCTGGCCCGACAGCGCCTGCAGGATGCGGATGGCATCGTCGCGATCGGCGGGCTTGCCCAGCACCTGGCCGTCGAGGATCACGGTGGTGTCGGCGGCCAGCAGCGGCAGGGCGGGCAGGGCTTGCGCGCGCAACCAGTCGCGGCCGCGCTCGGCCTTGTCGCGCGCAGTGCGCTGGACGTAGTCGGCGGCGCTTTCGCCGGGGTGTTGCGGTTCGTCTTCGCCGGGCGGCGCGGGCACGCGCAGCACTTCGTGCGCCAGGCCGATCTGCGTCAGCAGTTCGCGCCGGCGGGGGCTGGCGGAGGCGAGGTAGAGGCGTGCGGGAGAGGAGGCGTCAGTCATGGGAGGCGGCGCGTGGCGGGCGCGCCAGGCTGGCGCCGGGCGTCATGCCTCAGGCGCGGTGATAGGGATGGTTGGTCATGATGGCCCAGGCGCGGTAGAGCTGTTCGGCCAGCACCACGCGCACCATGGGGTGCGGCAGCGTCAGCGACGACAGCCGCAACTGGCCGCTGCACGAGGCCTTGAGGTCGGCATCCAGGCCGTCCGGGCCGCCGACCAGGAAAGCGACGTCCTGGCCGCCCGCGCGCCATTGTTCGAGCTTCTGCGACAACGCCATGGTGGTGAGGTCGCGGCCGCGCTCGTCCAGCGCCAGGCGCAGCGCGCCGGCCGGCAGGGCGGCCTCGATGCGCTTGGCCTCGGCGGCCATCATCTGGGCCGGCGTCTTGCCGGTAGTGCGGGGTTCGGGCTTGATCTCGCGCAGTTCGAGTGCGCAGTCGGGCGGCAGGCGCTTGGCGTAGTCGTCCCAGGCGGTCTGCACCCAGTCCGGCATGCGCGTGCCCACGGCGGCGACGATCAGCTTCACGACGCGCCTTAGTCGTCGGTGCTGTCGTAGGCGCTGTCGCTGGCGATCGGCGCGACCCGGGTCGATTCGGGCAGCAGTTTGACGCGCACCGGCTTGCCGCCCCAGATCTCTTCCAGGTTGTAGTACTGGCGGATGGCGGGCTGCATGATGTGGACCACGACATCGCCCAGGTCGACGACGACCCATTCGCCGGTGTCTTCGCCTTCGATCGTGATGCCGGAGAGGTCGAGCGCGCGGCCGCGGTCGGCCACGCTGGCGGCCAGCGCCCGCGTCTGGCGGTTGGAGGTGGCGCTTGCAATCACGACGCGATCGAACAGGCTGGTCAGATGCGTGGTGTTGAAGACCTTGATGTCTTGCGCCTTGACGTCTTCGAGGGCGTCGATGACGGCGCGTTGGAGTTTCTGAATATCCATAGCTGCAAATATAACCCGCTCACGGACGGCGGGTGCCGGTTCCGTGGCGCTGCGCGCCCGGGCGGGATGGGTTTATCGGTAAAGATGGTGCGCCGCAATATAGGCGGCGACGGAAGGGGCCAGCAGGCCGTCGGTGGATTCGCCCCGCGCCAGGCGCTCGCGGATCTGCGAGGCCGACACCGGCATCGGGGCAAACGGCAATTCTTCCAGCTGGCGTCCCTGGACGCGCAGCCAGTCCGCCAGTTCGGCGGGCGGCGCCAGCGGCGTGCCGGGCCGCGTCGCCACCGCCAGGTCGACCAGGCTGGCGATCTCGCGCCAGGACTGCCAGGTGCAGAAATTGGCCAGCTGGTCGGCGCCGAGCAGCCAGACGTAGCGGACATCCGCGGGCAGGGCGCGCAGGGTGTCGATGGTGTAGGTGGCGCCGCCGCGCTCGAGTTCGATCGGATTGACGACCAGGCCGTCGTGGCCGGCGATGGCCAGTTCCAGCATGGCGCGGCGCTGGTCCTCGGTGGCGTTCAGGGCCGCGCGCTGCCACGGGTTGGCCGCCGGGATCAGTTGCACCTGGGCCAGGCCGAGCGCGCGCAAGGCGTTGTCGGCCAGCGCGACATGCGCGACGTGGACGGGGTCGAAACTGCCGCCCAGGAGCCCGATACGCTTCACGCCCAGTCCCGCGGCGTCAGGTAGGCGGCCAATTCGGCTTCGGGCGTGCCCGCTTGTGGATGCCAGTCGTAGCGCCATTGCGCCAGTGGCGGCATGGACAGCAGGATCGACTCGGTGCGGCCGCCGGATTGCAGGCCGAACAGCGTGCCGCGGTCGAACACCAGGTTGAATTCGACATAGCGGCCGCGGCGATAGGCCTGGAAGTCGCGTTCGCGTTCGCCGTAGGGCGTGCCGCGGCGGCGTTCGACGATCGGCAGATAGCTGTCGAGGAAGGCGTCGCCGACCGAGCGCGTCAGCGCGAACGAGGCGTCGAAGCCGGGGGCGTTCAGGTCGTCGAAGAAGATGCCGCCGATGCCGCGGGTTTCGTTGCGGTGCTTGAGGAAGAAATACTCGTCGCACCAGCGCTTGTAGCGCGGGTAGTAGTCGGCGCCGTGGCCGGCCAGGGCGTCGCGGCACACCGTGTGGAAGTGGCGCGCGTCTTCCTCGAAGGGGTAGTAGGGCGTCAGGTCGATGCCGCCGCCGAACCAGAACACGTCGGCTTCGTCATGGCCGGGGCGGGCCGCGGCGACGAACATGCGCACGTTCATGTGCGTGGTGGGCACATACGGATTGCGCGGGTGCAGCACCATCGACACGCCCATGGCTTCCCAGGAGCGGCCGGCAAGCTCGGGCCGGTGCGCGCTGGCCGACGGCGGCAGCTTCGAGCCGCGGACGTGGCTGAACAGCACGCCGGCGCGCTCGAACAGCTGGCCGCCTTCGAGCAGGCGCGACAGGCCGCCGCCGCCTTCGGGCCGGACCCATTCGTCGCTGCGGAAGGGGCCGCCTTCGGCGGCCTCCAGCGCGGCGACGATGCGGGACTGCAGGCCGGTGAGGTAGCCGCGGACGTCGGCGACGGGCAAGGCGTTCATCGGCGTTTCCGGCTACGCGTTCGACTTGGGCTTCTGCTGCGACGGCTTGAGCGCGCGCCAGCCGATATCGCTGCGGTACTGGCGGCCGTCGAAGTGGATGCCGTCGATGGCTTCGTAGACGCGGTCGCGCGCCATTTTGACCGAGTCGCCCAGCGCGGTGACGCACAGCACGCGGCCGCCGGTGGTCTGGGTTTCCTCGCCTTCCAGGCGGGTGGCCGCGTGGAACACCATGCAATCGTCGGCGTCGGCGGGCAGGCCGCGGATGACGTCGCCGGTGCGCGGGGTGTTGGGGTAGTTGTGCGACGCCAGCACCACGCCCAGGGCGGTGCGGCGGTCCCAGGTGATGTCGGCCTGGTCCAGCGTGCCTTCGACGGCGTGCTCGAGCGCGTCCAGCAGGTCGCTCTTGACGCGCATCATGATCGGCTGGGTTTCCGGGTCGCCCATGCGGCAGTTGAATTCCAGTGTCTTGATGTCGCGGTCGGGATCATCGCCGGGGGCGATCATCAGGCCGGCATACAGGAAGCCGGTGTAGGGAATGCCGTCGCGCGTCATGCCCTGCACGGTCGGCAGGATGATTTCGCGCATGATGCGGTGGTGCAGTTCGGGCGTGACGATGGGGGCGGGCGAGTAGGCGCCCATGCCGCCGGTGTTCGGACCCTGGTCGCCGTCCTGCAGGCGCTTGTGGTCCTGGCTGGTGGCCAGGGCCAGCACGTTGCGGCCGTCGCACATGACGATGAAGCTGGCTTCCTCGCCCACCAGGCATTCCTCGATGACGACGCGCGCGCCGGCTTCGCCCATGGAGCCGTCGCCCAGCATGGCGTCGACGGCGGCATGCGCCTCTTCGAGCGTGGCGGCGACCACCACGCCCTTGCCCGCGGCCAGGCCGTCGGCCTTGATCACGATGGGGGCGCCTTCCTGGTCGATATAGGCGTGGGCGGCGGCGGGATCGGTGAAGGTCTCGTAGCGCGCGGTCGGGATGTTGTGCCGGACCATGAAGGCCTTGGCGTAGTCCTTGGAGCTTTCCAGCTGCGCGGCGGCCTTGGTCGGCCCGAAGATCTTCAGGCCGCGGGCGCGGAAGACGTCGACCACGCCGGCGGCCAGCGGCGCCTCGGGGCCGACGACGGTCAGGGCGATGCCTTCGCGCTGGACGAAATCAGCCAATTCCTCGGCATTGGTGAGCGCGATGTTTTCCATCTGCTCGGCCCGTTGCGTGCCACCGTTGCCCGGCGCCACGTACACCTTGTGCACGCGCGGGGAGCGGGCCAGTCGCCAGGCGAGGGCATGTTCGCGGCCGCCCGAGCCAATTACCAGGAGTTTCATTGTTGCGTGATTCTTAAGGTTGCCAGTCGAGTGTCGCGAGACAACTTACTGCGCTTCGTCGAAAATGACGGTGGTATAGACTTCCTGCACGTCGTCCAGGCCTTCCAGGGCGTCGAGCAGCTTCTGCATCTTGATGGCGTCTTCGCCGGCCAGTTCGGTTTCGTTCAGGGCCTTCATGACGATGCCGTCGACTTCGGCCTTCAGGCCGGCGTCGTCGAACGCCTTGCGCACGGCGGCGTAGTCGGTCGGGGCGCAGATGACTTCGATCACGCCTTCCTCGTCGGTGGCGACGTCTTCGGCGCCGGCCTCGAGGGCGGCTTCCATGACCTGGTCTTCCGGCGTGCCGGGGGCGAACACGAATTGGCCGCAGTGCTTGAACATGAAGGCCACCGAGCCTTCCTGGCCCAGGTTGCCGCCGTTCTTGGCGAAGGCGTGGCGCACTTCGGCCACGGTGCGGGTGCGGTTGTCCGTCATGCAGTCGACGATGACCGCCGCGCCGCCGATGCCGTAGCCCTCGTAGCGCACTTCTTCGTACGCTTCGCCGTCCGCGCCGCCCGCGCCGCGCTGGATGGCGCGCTGGATGTTGTCCTTGGGCATGTTGGCGTCGGTGGCCTTGTCCCAGGCCATGCGCAAGCGCGGGTTGCTGTCCGGGTCGGGGCCGCCGGCGCGCGCCGCCACGGTGATTTCACGAATGATCTTGGTCCAGAGCTTTCCGCGTTTGGCGTCTTGGCGGCCTTTGCGGTGCTGAATATTGGCCCATTTGCTGTGTCCGGCCATGGCTTCCCAGGATAAATTGTCTGCAAAAACGGCATTTTACCGTGCCGGCGGCCTGCGCGCCCGGGAGTCGGCCGCCTGTGTCCATATTGCCACGCGCACAAGCGCCACCGCAGGCTCTACACTTGGGCATCTGAGTCATTCCGGTCCGGAGAGCAGCCCATGCCCAACCCCATCGTCATCGCCAAGAATGCGCAGACCGAGTTGGCGCTGCTGCCAGCCCTGGCCAACCGCCACGGCTGCATCACCGGCGCCACCGGCACCGGCAAGACCGTCACCCTGCAGGTCCTGGCCGAGTCCTTTTCCCGCCTCGGCACGCCGGTCTTCATGGCCGACGTCAAGGGCGACCTGACCGGCATCTCGCAGGCGGGGGTGGCCAGCCCCAAGCTGCAGGAGCGGCTCAAGAACCTGGGCCTGGACGAACCGGCCTGGGGCGCCAGCCCGGTGGCCTTGTGGGACGTGTTCGGCGAGCAGGGCACGCCGGTGCGCGCCACCATCACCGACATGGGGCCGCTGCTGCTGGCGCGCATCCTCGAACTGAACGACACCCAGGAAGGCGTGCTGACGCTGGTGTTCAAGGTGGCGGACGACGAAGGCCAGCTGCTGCTGGACCTGAAAGACCTGCGCGCCATGCTGCAGAACGTCGCCGACCGCGCCGCCGAGCTCAAGACCCGCTACGGCAATGTGTCCGCCGCCAGCGTCGGCGCGATCCAGCGCGGCCTGCTGGCGCTGGAGTCGCAGGGCGCCGAGAAATTCTTCGGCGAGCCGATGCTGGACGTGGCCGACCTGATGCGCACCGACGCCCAGGGCCACGGCATCGTCAACGTGCTGGCCGCCGACAAGCTGATGCAGGCGCCGCGGCTGTACGCCAT
Source organism: Achromobacter sp. ISS7 (assembly GCF_056523125.1). Lineage (NCBI taxonomy): Bacteria > Pseudomonadati > Pseudomonadota > Betaproteobacteria > Burkholderiales > Alcaligenaceae > Achromobacter > Achromobacter sp. ISS7. The sequence continues at coordinate 646,785 of NZ_JAWRZD010000001.1, forward strand.
CTTCCTGCTGTGGCTGCTGGCCGACCTGTACGAGAAACTGCCGGAAGTGGGCGACGTCGACCAGCCCAAGCTGGTGTTCTTCTTCGACGAGGCGCACCTGCTGTTCAACGACGCGCCGCCGGCGCTGCTGACCAAGATCGAGCAGGTGGTGCGCCTGGTGCGTTCCAAGGGCGTGGGCGTCTATTTCGTGACGCAGAACCCGCTGGACATTCCGGACACCGTGCTGGGCCAGCTGGGCAACCGGGTGCAGCACGCGTTGCGCGCCTTCACGCCGCGCGACCAGAAGGCCGTCAAGACCGCGGCCCAGACCATGCGGCCCAATCCTGGGCTGGACATCGAAGCGGCCATTACCGAATTGGGCGTGGGCGAGGCGCTGGTGTCGCTGCTGGACGCCAAGGGCCGGCCGATGCCGACCGAGCGCGCCTGGATCGTGCCGCCCGGCAGCCGCATCGGCCCGGCCACCGACGCCGAGCGCCAGGCCTTGCGCCAGGGCAGCCCCATGTCCGCCAAATATGACAAGGCCATCGACCGCGAATCCGCCTACGAAGTGCTGGCCGGACGCGCCGCCGCGCCGGCCGACCAGGCGCCCGGGAGGGCCGCGCCGACGCCGACGGCGGGCGGCGCCCCAGCCGAGGCGCAGGGCGGCGGCCTGATGGACAGCCTGAACGATGTGCTGTTCGGCTCCACCGGTCCGCGTGGCGGCAAGCGCGACGGCGTGGTGCAGACTTTCGCCAAGAGCACGGCGCGTTCGATCGCGACGCAACTGGCGCGCGGCATTCTCGGATCGCTCCTGGGGTCCAAGACGCGCCGTTGAATTCTGTATTCCATCTCCGGAACAAACCGAACCCCGGCGCTGTAACGTCGGGTAGTACGTTGTTTGTAACTTGGGGTATTGCGTTACCGCCATTTATGCCTATGATTCTGGGCGGTGCAATCCAGGATTACAAAGGAAACGGTGGTGGCAAAAAAACACAAGATTGCGGTGGTCCCAGGGGACGGAATCGGCAAGGAAGTCGTTCCGGAAGGCCTGAAAGTGCTGGACGCCGTGGCGTCGCGCTTCGGCATTGATTTCCAGTGGGACCACTTCGACTGGAGCTGCGATTATTACGCCAAGCACGGCAAAATGATGCCGGACGATTGGCAGCGGCAGATCGGCCAGCATGAAGCGATTTTCTTCGGCGCCATCGGCTGGCCCGCCACGGTGCCCGACCACGAGGCGCTGTGGGGCTCGCTGTTCAAGTTCCGCCGCGAATTCGACCAATACATCAATCTGCGCCCGGTGCGCCTGATGCCCGGCGTGCCTTCGCCGCTGGCCGGCCGCCAGCCCGGCGAGATCGATTTCTTCATCGTGCGTGAAAACACCGAGGGTGAATATTCCAACAGCGGCGGCGTCCTGTTCGGCGGCACCGAGCGCGAGGTGGTCATCCAGGAAAGCGTATTTACCCGCATCGGCGCCGAGCGCGTGCTGAAATTCGCCTTCGAGCTGGCGCGCAAGCGCGGCAAGCACCTGACGGCGGCGACCAAGTCCAACGGCATTTCGATTTCGATGCCCTGGTGGGACCAGCGCGTGGCGGAAATGGCCGGGAACTATCCGGATGTCCGCTGGGACAAATATCACATCGATATCCTCTGCGCGCATTTCGTGCAGCATCCTGACTGGTTCGACGTGGTCGTGGCTTCCAACCTTTTCGGCGATATCCTTTCCGATCTCGGCCCCGCCTGCACGGGGACGATCGGCATCGCGCCGTCGGCCAACCTGAACCCCGAGCGCAAATTCCCGTCCCTGTTCGAGCCCGTGCATGGTTCCGCACCCGATATCTATGGCAAAGGCATCGCCAATCCGATCGGCCAGATCTGGAGCGGCGCGCTGATGCTCGACTTCCTGGGTTATGACGACGCCTCGGCGGCCGTGGTCCGCGCCATTGAAACGGTGCTGGCCGATGGCCCGCGCACGCGCGACATGAAGGGCACCGCGTCCACCGCCGAAGTAGGCGACGCCATTGCGTCGCTGATCGTGGCGAGCTAGCGCGATGCCTTGCCAGGGGGGCCAGACCATGGTCGATTCCATCGCCTCCCCCTCCGCCCCGGTGGGCGGCAGCCGTGCCGACCGCTTCGCCCGCAAGCTGTTCCGGATGTTGCGGTCGCGCACGCAGCGGCACAATCAGCACCTGTGGCCGTTCGTGCGCATCTGGCGCAATCCCGCCGGGGTGATCTGTGGTTTCCGCGCGTTCGGCCGGTCCGTGCCCATCACGCCGTTGGAGCAGGGGTACGACCCCGACGACGACGAGATGCACCTGATCCTGAGCGGGCCGTCGATCGCCGAGATTCCCTACGACCGCCTGGACATCCGGGCGGCCATGGGGGTGAACGGCTCGATCGCGCTGGCGCGCAAGTTCAATGTGCAGTTCAAGTACTACTGCATCATCGACCAGAATTTCGTGCGCGATCGCATCGACCTGGTGCGCGAGATCGTCGCCTGTGACCTGACGCTGTACGTGCTGCCCGACGTGCTGCGCTACATCATGCAGGGGATTCCGCAGGAAGAGATCCGCTGCCGCATCTGCATCATCGAGTTCATTTCCGAACGCGCCTACCAGCGCAGCGCCGCGCCCGCGGTGCTCAAGCGCATGGTGGCCGCGTCGCCCGACCTGCGGCTGCTGGACGCCAAGCAGGGCCTGGGCTACAGCTTCGACGCGTCCCTGGGCGTGTTCGACGCGGACACGGTGGCCTACGTGGCGCTGCAGGTCATGATCTCGGGCGGCGCGCGCAAGGTCTATCTGCACGGCCTGGACCTGACGTTGCAGCACGGCATGCGCTTCTACGACGAAGGCGAGACGCCGCAGACCAGCCGGTTGGCGCGCAACTTCGCCCGCCTCATCGAGCCCTCGTTCCGTTTCGCCGCGCAGCAGTGGCGCGGGCGTGGCGTGTCGGTGATCAACCTGTCGCCGGTGAGCGCGTTGCCGCCGGAGGTGATCGAGCGGCAGGACTGGCATACGCTGCTGAAACATTGAAAAAAGGCCCGGCAAATTTGCCGGGCCTTTTTCCTGGTGCATCCTGCCGCGCGGGCAGGGGGCTCAGTGGGCGCCCGCCGCCGCTTCGGCCGCGCCGCCGCCACCGCCCGCCTTGGCCGAGCGTGGCCGGGCGAACCAGACCAGGCCGGTCAGCAACAGGAAGATCACCGCCGAGGCGTAGAACACATCCACCGCGGACATCGTGAACGCCTGCGCGTTGATCAGCCGGTCGACCGTGCTCAAGGACTGCTGGTGCGACATGCCGACCGTGTTCTGCAGGACGTCGAGCGTCTGGTCGAACGCCTGCTGGCCGGGCCGCGCGGACTCGGTCAATTGCACATGGTGCAGCGTGGCGCGGTTCTCCCACAGGGTGGTCGCGATCGAGGTGCCGAAGGCGCCCGCGGTCAGCCGCAGGAAGTTCGACAGGCCCGAGGCGGCCGGGATGCGCCAGGGCTCGATGCTCGACAGCGTGATCGAGGTCAGCGGCACGAAGAACGCCGCCATGGCCGCGCCCTGGATGATGGTCGGGATCATCAGCGTGCGCACGTCGGTCTGGGTGTTGAAGCCCGAACGCATGAAGCACACCAGCGCGAAGATCAGGAACGCCACCGTCACGATCTGGCGCGGGTCGCGGGTGGCCAGCATCTTGCCCACCATCGGCGTGAGCAGGATGGCCAGCAGGCCCACCGGCGCGGTCACCAGGCCGGCGTAGGTGGCCGTGTAGCCCATGTAGCTCTGCAGCCAGAGCGGCAGCAGCACCACGTTGCCGAAGAACACGCCGTAGGCCACCGCCAGCGTCAGCGCGCCGACCGTGAAATTGCGGATCTTGAACAGGCGCAGGTCGACCACCGGGTGCGCGTCGGTCAGTTCCCAGATGAGGAAGAAGACGAAGGCGACGAAGGCGATGGCGGCCAGGGCGATGATGGTGGGGCTGGCGAACCAGTCCAGTTCCTTGCCCTTGTCGAGCATGATCTGCAGCGAGCCGACCCACACCACCAGCAGCACCAGGCCGAGCTTGTCGATCGGCAGCTTGCGGGTCAGCGATTCGCGGTTGCCGTAGATGCGCCAGCTGATCCACGCCGCCAGCAGGCCCACCGGCACGTTGATGTAGAAGATCCACGGCCAGGTGTAGTTGTCGGAGATCCAGCCGCCGAGCAGGGGGCCGGCCACCGGCGCCACCAGTGTCGTCATGGACCAGACCGCCAGCGCCATGCCCGCCTTGGACTTGGGGAAGCTGGCCAGCATCAGGGTCTGCGACAGCGGGATCATCGGCCCGGCCACGGCGCCCTGCAGCACGCGGAACGCGATCAGGGCTTCGAGCGAGGGCGAGAAGCCGCACAGCCACGAGGCCAGCACGAACAGCAGGGTGGAGATCAGGAACAGCCGCACCTGGCCGAAGCGCTGCGTCAGCCAGCCGGTCAGCGGCACGGTGATGGCGTTGGCCACCGCGAACGAGGTGATGACCCAGGTGCCCTGGCTGGAGCTGACACCGAGGTCGCCGGAGATGGTGGGAATGGACACGTTCGCGATCGAGGTGTCCAGCACGTTCATGAACACCGCCGTGGACAGCGCGATCGACCCGATGATGCGGGTGGCGCCTTCCAGCGGCGGGTAGGTCCCGGGCGGGAGTACGGTCGGCTCGGCGGGGGCGCCGCCGGCCGCGGGCTGAGCGGTGGTGCTCATGGGAAAGCTCCCTTACTTGGCGCCGCGCGCCAAGCCCTCTTTGGCCACGGGCGACTGCGCCGCCTGCGGGGTGAATTCGTCGGAGGCGAGGTTGGCCTGGATGATCTTGCCGATCAGGGCGTCGACCTCGTCATGGGCTGGTTCGAAGGCGCGCGTCGACCAGGCCGGTTCCTTGCGGGCGGCGGTGGTCAGCGCTTCGCCGTCCTGCTTGCCGACGTCGACTTCCACGTCCATCGACAGGCCTACGCGCAGCGGATGCGTCTTCAGGTCCTCGGGGTCGAGGGCGATGCGCACGGGCACGCGCTGCACCACCTTGATCCAGTTGCCGGTGGCGTTCTGGGCCGGCAGCAGGGCGAAGGCGCTGCCGGTGCCGGCGTCCAGTCCGGCGACGGTGCCGTGGTAGGTGATCGAGCTGCCATACAGGTCGGCGGTCATCTTGACCGGCTGGCCGATGCGCATCTTGCGCAGCTGGCCTTCCTTGAAGTTGGCTTCGACCCAGACCTGGTCCAGCGGCACCACCGTCATGAGCGCGGCGCCGGGGGCCACGCGCTGGCCGACCTGCACGGTGCGGCGGGCGATGACGCCGCCGACGGGGGCGGGCAGCACCGTGCGCGATTGCGCCAGCCAGGCGTTGCGCAGGCCGGCGACGGCCTGGCGCACGTCAGGGTGGTCGGCCACCGTGGTGCCTTGGGTCAGCGCCTGGTTGGTCGCCAACTTGGCGCGCGATGCGGCCAGCGCGGCGCGGGCCTGCGCCAGGCCGGATTGCGCGGTCTTCAACGCGGCTTCGGCGTGCAGGATTTCCTCGCCGCTGACGCCGCCCGACTTGGCCAGTTGCTGGCGGCGGGTGACGTCGCTCTGGGCGCGGGTCAGTTCGGCCTGGGCGCGCTGGATGTCGGCCTGGCGCAGGTCGACGTCAGCGGCCAGCGCGTCGTTCTGGACGTAATAGGTGCGGACCTGGCGCACGGTCTGCGCCAGCTTGGCCTCGGCCTGCTGCAGGGCGACCTGCGTGTCGGCCGGGTCGATGCGCACCAGCGGCTGGCCGGCGGTGACGGTCTCGGTGTCGTCGGCCTCGATGGCGACCACGGTGCCGGGCACCTGGGGCGTGATCTGCACCAGGTTGCCGTGCACGTAGGCGTCGTCGGTGCTTTCGAAGTGGGCGCCGAACAGGGCCCACCAGATGCCGTAGGCGATCGCGATGAGGATGAAAACGCCGGTCGCGGTCAGCAGCAGGCGTTTGCGGGCGGGGTTGGTCGTGGGAGTGGCTGCGTTCATGACGTCTGAATCCGGAGCGTTCAATGAGTGGAGTTCGTGGCGGGCGCGGGCTGCTGCGCGGGGGCGGGGACGTAGCCGCCGCCCAGCGCGTTGGCCAGGTTGGCGTCGAGCTGGTAGGCGCGGATGCGCAGGTCGGTGTCGAGCCGCGCCTGGGTCAGCACGCCGGTCTGCGCGACCAGGACGGTCAGGTAGTTGCCCATGCCGGCCTTGTAGCGGTTGACGGCCAGTTCATAGGCGGCCTCGATGGCTTCGCGCGCCTGGCGCTGCTGCGCCCGTTCCTGTTCCAGCAGGCGCAGGCCGTCGAGCGCGTCGGCGACCTGGTGCACGGCGTCGAGCACGGTCTGGTTGTAGTCGGACACGGCCAGGTCGGCGTCGGCGCGGCGGCCGGCCAGGTTGGCGTTCAGCTCGCCGCCGTGGAAGATCGGCAGGGTGATGGCCGGACCGAAGCCGGCGGTGCGGGCAGCGGCGCCGAGCAGGTTGCCGGTGCCGATCGCCTGGAAGCCGGCGAAGGCCACGAGGTTGACGTTGGGGTAGAACTCGGCGCGGGCGCTGTCGATCTGGTGCCGGGCGGCCTCGGCGCGCCAGCGCGCGGCGACCACGTCGGGACGGTGGCCCAGCAGGTCCAGCGGCGCGCTGTCGGGCACGCCGCCAGCGGGCGCGGTCAGGGTGGCTTGCACGAGCGACTGGCCGCGCTGCGGGCCAGCGCCGGCCAGGGCCGCGACCTGGTTGCGCAGTTGCGCCAGCGTGGTCTCGGTCTGGGTCAGCTCGACCTGGCCGGCGGCCAGCGATGATTCGGCCTGCTTGACCTCGACCTGGGTGTCCAGGCCGGCGGAATAGCGGCCGCGGGTCAGCGACAGCACTTCCTCGCGCTGGGTCAGCACGCGCTTGATGACGTCGCGCTGGGCGAAGGCGTCCTGCAGATTGAGGTAGGCGCGCACGGTGGCGCTGGCCAGCACGTTGCGCGCCGCCTGGGCGTCGGCCTCGGCAGCGGCCTGCTGCGAGACCGCGGCTTTCAGGTGCGAGCGGTTCTTGCCCCAGAAATCGAGCTCGTAGCTGAAGTCCAGCGCCAGGCGGTTGTCGCTGACGACCGATCCGCCCAGCGGCGCCGGGTAGATGTAGTCGCCGGACAGGTGCTCGCGGTTGAGCGTGTAGTTGGCGTCCACGCGCGGCATCAGGGGAGCGCGGGCGGTGCTGACGGCGGCGTTGGCCTTGGCCAGGCGCGCCTGGGCGGCGGTCATGGATGGGCTGTTGGCCAGCGCTTCGTCCATCAGCGCGTCGAGCTGGCTGTCGCCGTAGCGATGCCACCATTGCGTGTCGGGCCAGGCGACGGCCTGGGCGGTCAGGCCCAGCTTGGTTTCATTCAGGGCGGCCACCGGCTCGGAGCCGGGTTCCATCAGGGCGCAACCGCTCAAGGCCAGCACTAATGCGGTAGAAAGAAGGCGTTTCATCCTGACAATCTGCTGAAAGTAATTGATTAATCTGTATTTGCCTAGGCAAATATTACGTCAAATAAAACCCCTTTCGCAGGGGCGGGTTGGCTTGGGCGGGCACCGTCAGCGCTCGGGCGCGGAGGCTGAACCGTTGGCGATCATGCGGCGCAGGAAGTGCATCAGCTGCGTCACTTCGTCGGTGGAGAAACCACGCAGGTGGTGGTTCAGCACGCGGGCGATATTGGGCGGGATTTCGCGCGCCTTGGTCTCGCCCAGTTCGGTCAATTCGATCTTCACGACCCGCCGATCCAGCTGGTTGCGGGCCCGCCGCAGCAGGCCCTTGGCCTCGAGCCGGTCGAGCGTGCGGGTCATGGCGCCGGTGTCGACGCCGTTGAGCCGGGCCAGTTCGGCGGGCGTGTCGGCCCGGCCCAGGGCAACCATGGCGATCGGGCGCCACTGCATCGCGGTGAGGTCGAGCGGCGCCATTTCCTGGTCCAGCATGCGGTTCAGGGAGTTGGCGACCAGCTTGATCAGGTAGCCGGCGTTTTCTTCCATCATGCAGCGGGTATCCCCGCGATAATGAACCGGATTTTCGGTGGATTCAGGACGTGACGAGGCATTCATGCAGCGAATTTTACTGCCTAGTCAGTAATTGTCAAGGCTGCTTTTGAGGGACGCTTTCCGGGGCGGCCGGCGCCTTGCGCAGGCCCGACCAGACGATGGCGGCCACGATCAGGGCCGCGCCGGCCATCATGCGCACCGTCGGCTGCTGGCTGAACAGCACCCAGGCGAAGGCGATGGCGTAGACCGGCTCCAGCGCGATCACCAGGCCGGCGCTGCGGGCGTTCAGGCGGGTCAGGCTGGAGACGAACAGGAAGTGCGACAGGCCGGTGCAGAACACGCCCAGCAACGCCAGCCAGAACCAGTCGATGGCGGGCAGGGCGGGCAACTGGCCGGCGGCGAACGGCAGCATCACCAGCGCCACCACCAGGTTCTGCCAGCAGGCCACCTGCATCGGGTCCATGCCCGAGGCCGAGCGGCGGTTGCTCAGGGCCAGCAGGGCGAAGGTCAGGCCCGACAGCAGGCCCCAGGCCAGGCCGATGGTGCCCTGGTCGGCCAGGTCGAACGAGGGCGTGACCAGCACCAGGCCGGCCGTGACCAGGCCCAGCAGCAGCCATTCGGCCAGCCGCACCCGTTCACGGAAGATCAGGCCCTCGAACAGCGTGATGAAGGCCGGGAAGCTGGCGAAGCCCAGCGTGGCGATGGCGATGCCGCCGACCTTGACCGAAATGAAGAAGGTGACCCAGTGGGCCGCCAGCAGGGCGCCCGCGATCACCAGCACGAACAGCTGGGCCGGGGTCAGGGCGCCGAGCAGCGGGCGGCGGCGCATGCGCGCGAACAGGCCCAGCGAGATGACCGCGAAGACCGCCCGTCCCAGCGTGATGACCGCCGCGCTGGCCTGGATCAGCTCGCCGAAGACGCCGGTCAGGCCGAACAGGACGGCGGCGATATGGATATAAGTCAGGGCGCGGTGTCGGGTCATTCGCAGGGGATGGCAGGGAACGGAAAGGCGCGGCGTCGGTTCGTGGCCGGGCCGCGGCAGGCTGAAAATGCGCGCCGGGCGTGCAAATCCCGCGGCGCTGAATCTAAAATCATCGCATGAATCGCATTGCCAAGCTTTTGCCGGTCTCTCGTCCCTCCAGCCGCGCGGCCGGTTTTTTCATGGCCGCGCTTGGCGCGATCCTGTTTTCCGCCAAGGCCATCGTCGTCAAGTTCACCTACCGCTACGGGATCGACGCGGTCACCCTCATCGCCTTCCGCATGCTGTTCGCCATGCCGTTCTTCGCGGCGGTGGCGTGGCATCAGTCGCGCCTGGCGGCGCGCGGCGAAATCGTCGTCATGACCTGGAAGGAACGCATCCAGGTCTGCCTGCTGGGCCTGCTGGGGTACTACCTGTCCAGCTTCCTGGATTTCCTCGGCCTGCGCTACATCACCGCCAGCCTGGAGCGGCTGATCCTGTTCCTGTCGCCGTCGCTGGTGGTGCTGATCTCGGCCTTCTGGTTCAAGCGACCGGTCGAGCGCCGGCAATGGCTGGCGATGGCGCTGTCGTATGCCGGCGTGGTGCTGGTTTTCGCCCATGACCTGAGCTTCGGCGGGTCCGCCGAGGTGCTGTTAGGGTCTTTGTTCGTTTTCGGTTCGGCGCTCAGCTATTCTGTGTACCTGATTTGTTCCGGGGAACTGATCAAGCGCGTCGGGCCCACCCGGCTGGTGGCGTATGCCATGCTGGTGTCGTGCGTGGCCTGCATCGTGCAGTTCTTCGTGATCCATCCGGCCTCCGTGCTGATCCAGCCGATGGGCGTGTACGGCTACTCGATCATCCATGCCACCCTGAACACGGTGGTGCCTGTCTTCATGCTGATGTGGGCGGTGGCGCTGATCGGCGCGCCGACCGCGTCGCTGCTGGGCATGCTGGGGCCGGTGTCGGTGCTGTTCCTGGCGTCGTGGTTCCTGGATGAGCCCGTGACGGTATGGCAGATGGCCGGCACCGCGCTGGTCCTGGCCGGGGTATTCGTATTGATGGGGGGCGCGGTCGCCAAGCCGCCGCCCTCCGCGCCGGGCGGCAGCGCGTCCGCGCGCTGAAGTCCGGGCTTCACATTTGATTCTCAAGCTTGCGTCGCAACATTTCAAAGAAAGGAGGCCAGCATGGCCAGCAATCTCGTCAAGGCAATTCGTATCGAGCAGCATGGCGGTCCCGAAGTCCTGAAACTGGTCGAAGTCGAAGTGCCGCCGCCGGCCGCCAATGAGGTCACCATCGACCAGCACGCGGCCGGGCTGAACTTCATCGATATCTATTTCCGCACGGGCTTGTATCCCCACCCGCTGCCGCACGGCCTGGGCTTCGAGGGCGCGGGCGTGGTCACGGCCGTTGGCGCCGATGTCAAGCACCTGAAGAAGGGCGACCGCGTGGCCTACGGCCAGAGCCCGATCGGCGCCTACGCCAAGGCCCGCAACGTGCCGGCCAACCAGGTCGTGAAGGTGCCCAAGGGCATCGGCTTCGACGAGGCCGCCGCCGTGATGCTCAAGGGCCTGACGGTGCAGTACCTGTTCCGCCAGACCTACCGCCTGCAAGGCAACGAAACCATCCTGTTCCACGCGGCCGCCGGCGGCGTGGGCCTGATCGCCTGCCAATGGGCGCGCGCGCTGGGCGTGAAGCTGATCGGCACCGTCTCCAGCCCCGAGAAGGCCGAACTGGCCCGCGCCAACGGCGCCTGGGAAACCATCGACTACTCGCGCGAGAACGTCGCCGAGCGCGTGCTCGAACTGACCGGCGGCAAGAAGGTGCCGGTGGTGTATGACGGCGTCGGCAAGGACACCTGGGAAACCTCGCTGGACAGCCTCGAGCCGCGCGGCCTGATGGTCAGCTTCGGCAACGCTTCCGGTCCGGTGGCGGGCGTGAACCTGGGCATCCTGAACCAGAAGGGCAGCCTGTACGTGACGCGGCCGTCGCTGGGCGTGCACGTCAACACGCTGGAAAAGCTGCAGGCCGCCTCGGACGAGCTGTTCGACCTGATCCTGAAGAAGAAGATCAAGGTCCGCATCGACCAGCGCTACAACCTGGAGCAGGCGGGCGAAGCGCAGACCGCGCTGGCCTCGCGCAAGACCACCGGCGCCACGGTGCTGATGCTGGACTGATCCGGCGCGCCCCTGGCGCCACGGACAAGGCGGGACGCATGGCGCGTCCCGTTTTTTTTGCCGTGCGCACCGGGACAAATCGCCATGCACGGGCGGACAAGCCAGCGCGGTGGGCCGTTGCTATCCTGGCCTCACCCTATCCCGTTGGAGCCTCACGCATGCCGTCCGCCCATCCTTCCGCCTCCGGCCGCCCGGAATTGGCCGCCATCCGCGAATACATGATCGTCGACGGCAAGCCGCTGCGCCAGGGGCAGGGCGAACCCATTGCCGTGCACGATCCGGCCACCGGCGAGGTCATCGCCACCCAGCTCGACGCGGGCGCGGCGCAGATCGACCTGGCGGTGCAGGCGGCGCGCCGGGCGTTCGCCAGTGGGCCGTGGCGCGACATGCTGCCGGCCGGCCGCGAGCGCCTGCTGCTGAACCTGGCGGACCTGGTGGAACGCCACGGCGAGGAACTGGCGCGGCTCGAGACGCTGAACAACGGCAAGCTGCTGGGCGTGGCCCAGGGGCTGGAGGTCGGCTCCGGCGCGCAATGGCTGCGCTACATGGCGGGCTGGGCCACCAAGCTGACCGGCGACACGCTGGCGCTGTCGATCCCGTTCCCGCCCGGCGTGAAATACAGCGCCTACACGCTGCCGCAGCCGGTGGGCGTGGTGGCGGCGATCATTCCGTGGAATTTCCCGCTGCTGATGGCGATCTGGAAGATTGCCCCGGCGCTGGCCGCCGGTTGCACGGTGGTGCTCAAGCCCGCCGAGGAAACCCCGCTGACCGCCTTGCGCCTGGCCGAGCTGGTGCTGGAAGCCGGCTTTCCGCCGGGCGTGGTCAATGTGGTGACCGGCCGCGGCGAGACCGCCGGCGCGGCGCTGGTGGCGCATCCGGGCGTGGACAAGATCGCCTTCACCGGCTCCACCGAGGTCGGCAAGCTCATCGGCCGCGCCGCCATGGACGACATGAAGCGCGTGTCGCTGGAACTGGGCGGCAAGTCGCCCGTGATCGTGCTCGATGATTGCGACGCCGACGTGGCGGCGCAGGGCGCGGCCGCCGCCATCTTCTTCAACCAGGGCCAGGTCTGCACCGCCGGTTCGCGGCTGTATGTGCAGAAGGGCCTGTACGCCAAGGTGGTGGAGCGGCTGGCCGACCTGGCCGCCGGCATGAAGCTGGGTTCGGGCTTCGCGCCGGATACGCAGGTGGGGCCGCTGGTGTCGGCGCGCCACCAGCAGCGCGTGATGGATTACATCGGCATCGGCCGCGCCGAGGGCGGCAAGGTGCTGGCGGGTGGCGACGCGGGCGAAGGCGCCGGGTATTTCGTGCGGCCCACGGTATTCACGGATCTGCCGCAGGACGCCCGCATGGCCCGCGAAGAGATCTTCGGGCCGGTGGTGGTGGCGCAGCCGTTCGACACGCTCGAGGACGCCGTGCGGCTGGCCAACGACAGCGCCTTCGGCCTGGGCGCCAGCCTCTGGAGCAACGACCTGACGCGGGTCCAGCGCCTGATCCCGCGCATCGACGCGGGCACGCTCTGGATCAACACCCACAACATGCTGGACCCGAACATGCCGTTCGGGGGTTTCAAGCAGTCCGGCATCGGCCGTGAACACGGCCGCGCCGTACTGGACATGTACCTGGAGAAGAAGTCCGTTTGTATCGCTTACTAGACTGACGGCCGCGCGAGACAAGCCGGGAAATACCGGCGCGCGCGAGGCCGCGCAACCAAGGGGAAGTGCATGGCAGGCAAGACCAATTGCCGGGCCCGGGCGCGCACAGCATTGCTGCTGGCGGGCCTGGCCATGGCGCAGGCGGCATGGGCTGGAGACCCCAGCGCGCGGGACTGGATACCCGCGCCGGTGGGCACGAACATCATCGCCGGCTACCTGACCGGGCTGCGCTCGTCGGGGCTGTATTCGGCCGGCAAGCGCATCGACGGCGCCTCGGTGGACGTGGACGCGCTGATCTACCGCCAGATGCATTACCGGGAGCTGTTCGGCAAGACCGTGCAGCTCGAATTCATCGTGCCGATGTCGCGCACCACGATGGAACTGCCGGGCGCCTCGCGCGACCGCCAGACCGGCATCGGCGACGTGACGCTGGGGTCCGCGATCTGGCTCTACAACAACGAGCAGACCAAGACCTGGTTCGCCTGGGAGCCGTTCGTGGTGGTGCCGGTGGGACGCTACGACGGCTCGCGCCCGGACACCTCGCCGGGCAAGAACCGCTGGTCCACCATCCAGGACTTCTCGTTCGTGAAGGGGGTGGGCGAATCCACCTTCCTCGAGGCCATCGGCGAAGTGGAAATCTACGGCCGCAACAGCGACTGGATGAGCCAGACGCTGAAGAAGGATCCGTCCTTCCGCTTCTTCGCGCTTGCCTCCACCAACATCACGGACAACACCTACACCGGCATCCGCTACCGCTACGAGACCGGCGGGCGCGAGCGCGCCGCGGGCGAAACGGTGACCAGCCGCGCCCGCAACCACCAGCTGGCGCTGGAACTGACGCACCAGATCAACGACGCCAACCAGATCCAGATGCAGTACATCCACGACCTGAAGGTCGAGAACGGCCCGCGCATGCGGGGCGTGCAGATGCGCTACGTCTACGCCTTCTAGGAGCAACGGACATGACACCAGGAGAGATCCAATGATTGCGCTTTGTGCCAACAGACGCGCCGCGCGGGCCGGCAAATGGGCGCTGTGCGCGGCCCTGGCCGCGGCCGCCGGGCTTGCCCGCGCCGACCTGCCGGTCGAGGAGCTCAAGGGCGGCACCCGCCTGCCGCCGGCCACGCCGCACCGGCTGTACGTGATGGACGCGGTGTTCAATCACCTGGTCGACAGCCGCGTCAATATCTACGACGGCGACACGATGAAATTCCTGGGGCTGGTGCCTTCGTCGTTCAACGGCCACATGACGGTGTCGGCGGACGGCAAGGACATCTACATCATGACCACCTACTACGAGCGCCTGAACCGCGGCAAGCGCACCGACGTGGTCGAGGCCTGGGACGCCGAGACCCTGACGCCCAAGTACGAGGTGCCGATTCCCGAGAAGCGCGCCCAGGCGCTGAACTACCGCAACTACCTGCAGCAGAGTGCCGACGGCGGCCTGTTGTTCGTGCAGAACGCCACGCCGGCCTCGTCGGTCACGGTGGTCGACCTGAAGACGCGCAAGTTCGCCGACGAAGTGACCGCGTCCGCGGGCTGCTGGAGCATCATCGTGCCGCCGTCGCGGCCGCGCAGCTTCGCCAGCATCTGCGGCGACGGCTCGTTCGTCACGGTCGATCTGGACGCGGCCGGCAAGCCGTCGGGCCAGCAGCGCAGCAAGCCCATGTTCGAGGTCGAGAAGGACCCGATCTTCACCCATACCGACCGCCTGGGCGACACCTTCTACTTCGTCTCGTACAACGGCAACGTCTACAGCGCCGATTTCAGCGGCGCCGAGGCCCGCTTCGGCGAGCGCTGGTCGCTGCTGGACGCTTCCGGCAAGGACCGCGGCTGGCGTCCCGGCGGCTACAACCTGCTGGCGGTGAACCGCGCCAGCAAGCGGCTGTACGTGGGCATGCATCCGAATGGCGCCGAGGGGACGCACAAGACGCCGGCGGCCGAGATCTGGGTCTACGACCTGGCCACGCACAAGCGGCTGGCGCGCATCCCCGGCAAGAATGCGCTGTCGATGTCGGTGTCGCAGGATGACAAGCCGCGCCTGTTCACCATCGACGGCGGCAACGTCAACATCTACGACGCGGCGCCGGCCGCGCCGGTGCTCAAGGGCACGATCCAGGGCGCGGGCGAGACGGCGCTGCAGGTCGAGCCGCAGCCGGGAGGCGCGCAATGACCGATCCCGTCCTGTTCTATGCCGCCAGCGCCGCGCTGGCCTGCGTGCTGCTGCTGGGCGCGCTCGACAAGCTCAAGGACATGGCCGCCTTCAGCGCCGCCGTGACGGCCTACGAGATCGTGCCGGCCGGCCTGGCCGCCGTGTTCGCCTGGGGCTACGTGCTGGCCGAAGCGCTGGCCGGCGCCCTGTTGCTGGCGCCGGGCGCGCAGGCCGGGGGCGCCGCGCTGGCGTTGCTGGTGCTGGCCCTGGCGACGACCGGCGTGGCGATCAACCTGGCGCGCGGCCGCCGCGATATCGATTGCGGCTGCGGTGGCCCGGCTTTTCGCGGCGCGGCGGGGCGTGGCGCCGGCCTGTCCTGGTGGATGGTGCTGCGCAATGCCCTGCTGGCGTTGTGGACGCTGCCGGTCTTCGCCGCCGCGCAGGGCGCCTCGCGCGGCCTGCAATGGGCCGACGCGGCCTCCGTCTTCGGCCTGGCGATGTGCGCCGTGGCCTTGTATTTCACCGTCAATCATCTGCTGGCCTCGCACCTGAAGCTGCGGCAGCTGCATACCTAGAACCAAGGGAGCGACACGATTATGGAAGCCTTGATCATTTCCAATTTTCTGCTGTGGGGCGTGGTGCTCTGCCTGATGCTGGTCATCCTGGCGCTGTCGCGCCAGATCGGCGTGCTGTACGAGCGCGTGGCGCCGATGGGGGCGCTGACCATGGACAAGGGGCCGGCGGTGGGCGAAGCCGCGCCGCGCTTCGAACTGGCCGACCTGCTGGGCCGGCGCCTGACCATCGGCGAACGCGGCCAGCACAGCCAGCTGCTGTTCTTCCTGTCGCCGACCTGCCCGGTGTGCAAGAAGCTGCTGCCGATCCTCAAGTCGGTGGCCGGCACCGAGAGCGCCTGGCTGCGCATCGTGCTGGCCAGTGATGGCGAGATGCCTGAGCACCTGGCGTTCTACCGCCAGGCGGGGCTGGAGCGCTTTCCCTACCTGCTGTCGACCGAACTGGGTATGAAGTTCCAGATCAGCAAGCTGCCGTACGCGGTGCTGATCGATGAGTCCGGCGTGATCCGCGCCAAGGGCCTGATCAACTCGCGCGAACAGCTGGAAAGCCTGTTCACGGCCAAGGAACTGGGCGTGGCGTCGGTGCAGGAATTCCTGGCCGGCGGCGCGTTGGAAGAGACCCGCATTTCACGCAAGGAGAACGGCAATGCGCTGGTTGGATAAGCTTGGAGAGCGCGCCACGCGCTCCGTCGCCCACGCCACGTCGCGCCGCAGCGTGCTCAACCGCATCGGCCGCGTGCTGGTCGGCACCGCCTTCCTGGTGCCGGTGCTGCCGGTGGCCCGGTCCGCGCCGGCGGCGGCCAAGAAGCCGCAGACCGACGAGACCGCCTGCGACTACTGGCGCTATTGCGCGGTGGACGGCTTCCTGTGTTCGTGCTGCGGCGGCAGCACGACCTCGTGCCCGCCAGGTACCTCGCCGTCGGCGGTGTCGTGGGTCGGCACCTGCCACAACCCGCTGGACGGCAAGGATTACCTCATCAGCTACAACGACTGCTGCGGCAAGACGGCCTGCGGCAAGTGCATGTGCGCCTCGGCCGAGCGCGAGCGGCCGGGCTACCAGATGTTCCTGCACAACGACGTCAACTGGTGCATGTCCAACGAGTCGTCGATCTTCCACTGCACCACCTCCGTGATCGTGGGGTTGGCCAAGAAGAAGCCATGAACGGGATGGCGGGAAGACGGCGCGGCGGGCGAGGGCGGTGGCGTGGCGCCATCGCCCGGCTGGCCTGTGCGGCGGCCGCGGTGACGATCGGCGCGGCCGCCGTCGCCGGCGAGGCGGCGCCCGCGGCCGGGCAGGCCGCCGCGGGACCGGTCGCGGCGGCGAATGGCGCGCCCGGCGCCGACACACTGCGGCAGGCCGCGCGCGCCGACTACGTGCTGCAATGCGCCGGCTGCCACCGGGTCGACGGCCGTGGCAGCACGCCGCACGGCATTCCCGATTTCCGCAACTCGGTGGGCGCCTTCACGCACCTGCCGGCCGGGCGCGAATACCTGGTCCGGGTGCCGGGCGCGGCCTATTCGCAGTTGAGCAATGCCGAGCTGGCCAATGTGCTGAACTGGCTGTTGCACACGTTCAGTCCGGCGCAATTGCCGGCCGACTTCTCGCCCTACACGGAGAGCGAGGTGGCGGCGGCGCGGCCGCGCCGCTATGACGACGTGGTGCCGGTGCGCCATGGCCTGGCGCGCGAGCTGGCGGCGCTGGGCCTGGCGTTGTCCGACTATTCATATGGCAGTGCTCGCAAGCCCTGAGGCCACGCGGCGCCCGGGGCCCGCGCCAGGCGCCCTAGGGGTTGTCACGGATACTCCCGGCCAGGGGCTCGGTGATAGAAAGAAGACCGCCTTTTGTTCCACGCCGCGCGCCGGAGCCGCCATGTCCCACCCTCTCTTACGCAGCGCGCCCCAGCAGTTCCTGGATTGCGCCAGCTGGAAGGAAAACATCAGCAACACCTTTGTGCCGCTGGAGGTGTCGGCCGCCGATCCGAAGCGCTTTCGCAGCAGCGTGGCGGTGGATTCGCTGGGCTGGATGCAGGTCTGCGAGATGCGCACCGGCGCGCAGCGCGTGCGCCGCACCCGGCTGCTGGCCGAGCGCGCCGAGGCGTCCGGCTACAAGGTCACGCTGCAGCTCGATGGCCGCAGCGAGATCCGGCAGGCGGCGCGCACCGCCTTGCTGATGCCGGGCGAATGGGGCATCTACGACACCACCCGTCCGTACGAGGTCGATGTCGACGACGATGCCCATTTCCTGGTGATGCAGGTGCCGGGCAAGCAATCCGAGGCCTGGCTGCCGGCCATGCGCAACGCGGTGGCGCGCAGCTTCAGCGCCCGCCACGGCTGTGGCCGCATGGCCATGGACCTGCTGCGGGTGGCGCTGAGCGAGCACGCGCACCTGTCGGACAGCGCGGCGCGCGACGCGGCCAACGCCGTCATGCAGATGATGGGGCTGGATATCAGCGAGCGGGCCGGTGGCGCGGGCGGGCAGGACCAGCTGGAAATGCGCCAGGCGCAACTGCGCCGCGTGCAGCAATACCTGGTCGAGAACCTGCACGACCCGGACCTGTCGCCGGCGACGGCGGCAGAGGCCCTGCGCGTGTCGCGCCGCTATCTGTACAACCTGTTCGCCCAGGCCGCCACGACGCCAGCCGATTTCATCCTCAGCGCGCGCCTGGAGCGCTGCCGCGACATGCTGGCCGACGCCGCGCAGACCGCGCGGCAGATCGGCGAGATTGCCTTCCGTCATGGGTTTTCGGATGCGGCGCGTTTCAGCCACGCGTTCCGCAACCGCTATGGGGTGTCGCCGTCGGAGTACCGGCGCCAGGGGCGCCTGCCGGGCGAATCGGCCTGAGGCCGGCGTAGCCGCGCGCTTGCGCAATGGCCGGCGCGGCCCGGTCCGATCAGAGGTTTTCCTCGTTGATGAGGTCTTCCTTGCCGTAGAACTTCACGCCGATGTGGATGCGTTCGCGGCCCTGCGCGCGGCGGTGGCGGTTGGTGTCGCGCAGCGAGTAGACGCAGCCGCAGTATTCCTGCTGGTAGAAGTTCTCGCGCTTGCTGATCTCGATCATGCGCGACGAACCGCCGCCCTTGCGCCAGTTGTAGGTCCAGTAGATCAGGTCGTCGTAGCGCGCGGCCGCGCGTTCGCCGCAGCCGTTGATCTGGTTCATGTCCTTCCAGCGCGAAATGCCGAGCGAACTGGTGATGGTGTCGAAGCCATGCTCGTGGGCGTACAGCGCGGTGCGCTCGAAGCGCATGTCGAAGCAGGCGGTGCAGCGCTCGCCGCGCTCGGGGGCGTCTTCCATGCCCTTGACGCGGTCGAACCAGTTGTCCATGTCGTAGTCGGCGTCGATGAACTCGATGCCGTGCTGCTCGGCGAAGCGGATGTTCTCCTGCTTGCGGATCTCGTACTCTTTGACCGGATGGATGTTCGGGTTGTAGAAGTAGATCGCATAGTCGATGCCGGAAGCCGTCATGGCTTCCATGACCTCGCCGGAACAGGGCGCGCAGCACGAGTGCATCAGCACCTTGCGGCGGCCAGCGGGCAGGTCGAGTTTGGGGCGCACGAGTTCAGACATGATCGAAAAGCAGGCGGTAAGGCGGAAAACTCCTTATTTTACGCTGAGTTGCCGCCTTGGCCAGCAGGCGCCGGCAAGCGCCGCCCGCAAGGCCTTGCCGCGGCTCAGCCCAGCACCGCGTCCCACAGCTCGCGCACGGCCGCGCGTTCGGCCTGCAACTGGTCGGGCGCCACGCGGGCCTTTTCCACGCCCTGCATGCGCAGCTGGTGCTGTACGCGCCGCAGCGTGCGGTAGGCGTCCCCGGCCCGGGTGGCCAGGGCCGGCTCGATCAGCCCGGCCTCGCCAGCCAGCCGCAGCAGGGTGATATTGCCCAGGTTGCGCACCAGCATGGGGTGGGTGCCGGCGTGGCACAGCACCAGATACTGGGTCACGAATTCCACATCGACCATGCCGCCGGCGTCGTGCTTCAGGTCGAACCTGTCGGTGTTGTTGGGGTGCCCGGCGTTGATCTTCTCGCGCATCGCCAGCACCTCCGCGCGCAGCTTGGCCGCGTCGCGCGGCATCACCAGGATGGCCTCGCGGATCTGCTCGAAGCGCTGGCCCACTTCGCTGTCGCCGGAGGCGTAGCGGGCGCGGGTCAGGGCCTGGTGCTCCCAGGCCCAGGCGTGCTTCTGCTGGTACTGCTCGAAGGCCTCGACCGACACCGCCAGCAGGCCGGCGTCGCCGTCCGGGCGCAGGCGCAGGTCGATCTCGTACAGGCGGCCCGACGACGTCATGGTGGACAGCCACGAGGTCATGCGGCGGCCCAGCTTGGCGTAGACCTCGGCGGCGTCCTCGCGCGGATCGTCATACAGGAACACCAGGTCCAGGTCCGAGGCGTAGCCCAGTTCCTTGCCGCCCAGCTTGCCGTAGGCGATGACGGCGAAGCGCGGCGCGGCGCCCGCGACCTTGTTCACCAGCGGCCAGGTGCGGCGGATGGTTTCCGTCAGCAGCAGGTCCGCCAGGGCCGACAGCTGGTCGGCGAGCTTTTCGACCGTCAGCTCGCCTTCCAGGTCCTGCGCCAGCAGCTGGAAGCTGGCCTGGCGCTGGACATCGCGCATCAGGTTCATCTGGCGCTCGATGTCGGGGTCGCCATCGGGCAGGCGGCAGGCGTCCAGGTCGGCGGACAGCTGGCGCGCGATCTGGGCGAAATCGAGCGGCTCGAACAGGGTGCGCCAGTCGATCAGGCTGTCCAGCAGCAGCGGGTGCTGCGTCAGGTACTGGGCCGCCCAGGGGCTGGCCGCGACCATGCGCGCGACCCGCGCCAGGGTGTCGGGGTACTCGGCCAGCAGCGCCAGATAGGCGCTGCGCTGGGCGATCTTCTCGATCAGGTCGAACAGGCGCACGGCGGCGTCCAGCGGCGCGCTGGTCTGGCGCGCGGCGCGCAGCGCGGCCGGCAGCAGGGTTTCCATGCGGCGCCGGCTGCTTTCGGGCAGGCTGCGCACGCGGTGGCTGCCCAGCAGCGTTTCGGTGCGGCGCAGCAGGTCGTCGGCCTGCTCGCCGAAGGCCAGGCGGATCTGCTCGGCCAGGGCGCATTCCTCGTCGGCTTCCTCGGCGGGCGTGTCGGCGCTGGCATCGGCGGTGTCTTCCTTGTCCATGCCGACCATGCGGAACACGTTGCGGAAGGTCCGCGAGACGAACTGGCGGTGCGCGGCCAGCGTGCTTTCGAAGTCCTGCGGGCTCAGTCCCAGCGCGGCGGCCAGCGCGGCGCGCTGGTCCGGGTCGCCCGGCAGCAGGTGGGTCTGTTCGTCCTCGCGGTATTGCAGCGCGTGTTCGGTGCGGCGCAGGAAGCGGTAGGCCTCTTCCAGGCGGCGCGCGTCGTCCTCGGGCACCAGGCCGGCGACCTGCTCGGCGTGCAGCGCCGCCAGCAGCCCGCGCTGCTGCAGCGCCGGCATGCGGCCGCCGCGGATCAGCTGCGCCAGTTGCACCACGAACTCGATTTCGCGGATGCCGCCGTCGCCCAGCTTGATGTTGTTGGCGCTGTCGATGCCGTTGCGGGCCGAGGCGCGGCGCTGCCAGTCCTGGCGGATGCGCTCGCGCAGCGCGCGCAGCGCGGCCAGCGCGTCGAAGTCGAAATACTTGCGATAGACGAACGGCACGCGCAGGCTTTCCAGCTGGCGGGCCTGGGCCGCGCTGTCGCTGCCCTCGAAGGCCTGGCCCGGCATCAGGCGCGCCTTGAGCCAGGCATAGCGTTCCCATTCGCGGCCCTGGCCGATCAGGTAGTGTTCCAGCGCGTCCAGGCTCCAGGCCAGCGGGCCGGCGTCGCCATCCGGGCGCAGGCGCAGGTCGGTCCGGAACACCTGGCCGTTGGCGTCGACCTCGGACAGCACCGGCATCATGCGCCGCGTCAGGCGGCCATAGAACTCGTGGTGGCTGATGCGGCGCGGGCCGTCGGTGTCGCCTTCCTCGCCGTACAGCATGATCAGGTCGATGTCGGACGAGACATTCAATTCACCGCCGCCCAGCTTGCCCATGCCGACGATCAGCATTTCCTGGGGCAGGCCGGTGGCCGGATCGCGCGGCACGCCGTGCACCGCGGCCAGGTCGGCGGCCACGCTGCGATAGGCGGCGGCCACCGCGGCATCGGCCAGCGCCGTCATCGCGCCCACCACTTCCTCCAGCGGCGCCTGGCCGGCCAGGTCGCGCACGATCAGGGTACTGAACACGCGTTCGCGCAATTTGCGCAGCACCTGGCGGCACAGGTCCACCGGCAGGATGTCGGGCGCGCCGGGGCCGGCCAGCTCCGCCTGCCATTGCGCCAGCCGCTCGGATGTGACCGGATGTTGCGCCGCTTGCGCCACCCAGGCGGCCAGATCCGGGTGGGCGTCGAGACGGCGGCGCAGATGGCCGGACCAGGCGAGGGCGGGGGCAAAAAGGGCGGGCGTGGACATGGCGATCGGACGAAGACGGATGGACGCGTTTCAGGTATAAGTGGGGACGATACCGCAAGACTATTCTCCTGCCCACCGATCCGTGTCTGTTTCAAAAAAAGTGTTCTGCTGCCTGTTCTGGGCGGTGCTGACCGTGTACGGCGTCGTGGCCATCGGGCTCCTGGGCGTCCGCTATTGGGTCTTGCCGCGCGTGGACCAGTGGCGTCCCCAGATCGAAGCCTACGCCAGTCAGGCGTTGGGCGCTCGCGTCACGATCGGCGCCATCCAGGCGGACTGGCAGGGCCTCAATCCCCGCCTGGATCTTTCCTCGGTCCAGGTCTACGACGACCAGGCCGCGCCGGTGCTGACACTGCCTTCGGTGTCGGCGGTGCTGGCCTGGCGCAGCCTGCTGACGCTGTCGCCCAAGCTGGTGCGGCTGCGCCTGGAACAACCCGAACTGACGCTGCGCCGCGATGCCGACAACCGCCTGTGGGTGGCGGGGCAGGGCATCGACCTGAATGCCAGCGATCACCGCTCGGACCTGGATCATCCGGCGCTGCGCTGGCTGACCGCGCAGCGCGAACTGCTCATCCATGGCGCCCGCATCCGCTGGCAGGACGAACTGCGCCAGGCGCCCGAACTGGTCCTGAGCAATGTCGATTTCCTGGTGCGCAACGGCAGCCTGTCGCACCGTTTCGTGCTGCGCGCCGATGCCGATCCGGCGCTGGCGCGCAAGGTGGACCTGCGCGGCGAATTCAACCGCAGCCTGTTCAGCGCCAACGCCGCCAGCCCGGCCAACTGGAGCGGTCAGGTCTATGCCGAGCTGGATGACGCCGAGCCGATGGCCTGGGCGCCCTGGATGTCGCCGCCGGCCATCAAGGGGCGCGTCAGCGCCCGCGCCTGGCTGCAGCTGGATCATGGCACCTTCACCAGGCTGACCACCGACGTGGCCGCGCGCGGCGTCGATTGGGCGTCGGCGCCGGACGGCCCGGCGGTGCGCGGCGGCTACGCGCAGTTCCGCATCGAGGGCACGCCCGGCGATTTCGTCCTGAGCGAGCAGGTGCCGCTGGCGCGCAGCGCCGGCGCGGCGGACCTGTCGGTCAGCGGCCGCGTCGAGCAATTGCGCGTGGCCTTGCCCGGCGTCTTCGAACAGCCCGAGCTGGGCGCCAGCGAGATCGCGCTGGATGCCCGCGTCAAGGGCGTCGATGCCCGCGACTGGTTCGTCGACGTGGGCCAGTTGCGGGTCGTCAACGACGACCTCGATGTCCGCTTGCAGGGCCAGTGGCGCAAGGAAGGCAAGAGCGCCGCGGGCAGCGTCGACATGCGCGGCACGCTGGTGCGCGGCGCCATGAACGCGATCCACCGCTACCTGCCGCTGGAGGTCAACGCGGACGCGCGCGAATGGCTGGCGACCGGCTTGCCGGCCGGGCAGATGGAGTCGGCCTCGATCACGCTCAAGGGCGACCTGGACGAATTCCCCTTCGGCGCCCCCGGCTCGACCGGCGAGTTCGTCATCGCCGGCGCCTACACCGGCGCCAAGGTCGATTACGCGCCGGCCCGGACGCACCGCAAGGGCTGGCCGATGCTGGAGAACCTGTCGGGCAACTTCCGCGTCGACAAGGTCGGGCTGGTGCTCGACAGCCCGGGCGGGGCGGTGGCCCATACCGGGCCGGGCCAGACGGTGACGCTGGGGGCGGTCACCGCCACCATCCCCGACATGGAGAACAACGCCGAACTGACGGTCAACGGCGACACCAGCGGGACGGTGCCGGCCTACCTGGCGCTGTCGGACAGCTCGCCGCTGGGCCAGTTGCTGGACGGCGCGCTCGACGAGGCGCGCGGCACGGGCAACTGGCGCATGCCGCTCAAGCTCAAGGTGCCGTTGATGAACACCGACGACACCCAGGTCGAAGGCAAGATCCAGTTCGCCGACAACACTTTCACCTTCATGCCGGAAATGCCGCTGCTCAGCCAGATGCACGGTGACCTGGAGTTCTCGGAAAAGGGCGTGCGCACCAAGGAAATCCGCGCCCAGTTCCTGGGCGGCCCGGTCAAGATCTCGGGCAGCCTGGCGCAGCCGACGGACGCCTTGCGCTTCGAGGGCGTGCTGGCCGGGTCCGGGCTGGCGCAGATCAGTAATACGCCGTCGATGGGGCGCTTTTCGGGCAAGACCGCCTACAAGGGCAAGGTCGGCTACCAGCGCGGCGGCTCGGTGGAGCTGTCGATGGAGTCAGACCTGACCGGCCTGGCCATCGACATGCCGGCGCCCGTCGGCAAGGCGGCGCCGCTGGCGCGGCCGCTCAAGCTGCAATGGGGCGCGGCGCAGGACCGCGGCGCCAAGGGCCGGCGCTGGCTGACCGCCAGCCTGGGCGACAACATCAACGCGCTGTTCGAGCGCGATCCGAGCGATGCCTCGCCGTCGTACTTCGCGCGCGGCACGCTCGGCATCGATCGTCCGGCCAGCCTGCCCGAGCGCGGCCTGAGCCTGAGCGCCACGCTGCCGGAGCTGGACATGGATGCCTGGGAAAAGGTGTCCGACGGTTTCGACCCGCCGCCCGTCAAGGGCCGGCCGGCGCCGCGGCCGCTGTTGCCCGCGCCCGAGCGCGTGAGCCTGGCCACCGGCCTGCTGCGCACCAGCGGCTATACGCTCAACGACCTGACCCTGTATGCCACCCGGCCGGCTCCGGCCCAATGGCGCGTGGATATCCAGTCGCGCCAGGCGGCGGGCTCGCTGTCCTGGCGCGAGGCCTCCGGCGCCATCGCCGGCCAGATCACCGCGCGCTTCAAGCACCTGGCGCTGGGCGGCGCGGACGACACCAACGAGGCTGACAAGGCGCTGTCCTCGGGCAACGACCTGTCGGACATTCCGGCGATCGACCTGCAGGCCAAGGAATTCCGCCTGTACGGCAAGAACCTGGGCGAGCTGCAGGTGCTCGGCACCAACCTCGAACGCGGCCGCCAGTGGCGCCTGGACAAGCTGTCGATCACCAATGACGCCGCCACCTTGAACGCCACCGGCGCCTGGCGCCTCGAAGGCCCGGACCGCGGCCTGACGGTGGATGCCACCGCCAAGTTCGAGAACGTGGGCAGCTTCATGGACCGCATCGGCTTCGAGCACGTGGTGTCGGGCGGCACCGGCGGCATCAAGGCCAACGTGACCTGGCGCAACCTGCCCTGGACCCACAATATCGCCGACGTGATCGGCGATGCCGAGATCACCCTGGACAAGGGCCGCTTCATGCACGTGAATTCGCGCACGGCGCGCCTGCTGGAGCTGCTGTCGCTGCAATCGCTGCAGCGCCTGGCGCGGCTCGACGTCAATCCGACCAACCTGCTGCGCGACGGCTTCCCCTTCGATACCGTGCGCGGCCAGATCAAGCTGGCGGACGGCTTGCTCAAGACCGAGGGCTACAAGATCAACGGCCCGGTCGCCGCCATCGTGCTGGCGGGCGACGTCAACATCGTGCAGGAGCGCTGGAACCTGAAGGCGGTGGTGATTCCCAACCTGGACGCCAGCGGCGCGGCGATGGTCACGGCGCTGGCGGTCAATCCGCTGATCGGCCTGGGCGCCTTCGTCACGCAATGGCTGCTCAAGCAGCCGCTGGCGCGCGCCATGACCATGGAATACGCCGTGACCGGCAGCTGGGACGATCCCAAGATCGACCCGATCGACGACTCGGGCAAGCCGGCGCCCAAGCAGACGCCCAAGCCGCGCAGCCTGGAAGAATTCATCGAGCACTGATCCGGCCGCCGCTTCCTGACATTGGGATACAGACCGTACAGACAGCAACGCGCCGGCGCCATTAAGCTCTCGCCAGTCCCGATACCGATGGAGTCGTCGCATGGCCAAGTCCCGTATCCGCCTGGCAATGGTGGTCGCATTGATGAGTGTTTCCGCCGGGGCCCATGCCCTGAGCCTTGCCCTGCCCACGGTCTCCGAGGCGACCGAGGCCATAGTCGACATGCTTGCGGGCACCGGCCTGTCGCGCCCGTCCGAGGTCAAGCTGGGGACCTGCGTGGTCGCGGAAGACGCCACCCATCCGGGGCAGGTCGCCTGCACGGTGGCGGTGACGATGGGCGCCGCGGTCAACGAGAACCAGATGGACTTCTACAAGGAAGGGAACAAGTGGAAGGCCCAGCCCAGCATGTCGCAGGACAAGCTGCCGTTCCCCGACCCCAAATTGCATTGAGCGCCAGCTTGAAGAGATGCCGGGCTGAGTGACCGCCGTCGGAGCGGGCTGCTCCGGCGCAACGCGCGTCCGGCCCGCGCGCGATCCCGGCCCCAGAAAGCATTTGGCGAGGATCGCCGTGGGGCAATCCTCGCCAAATCGATGCGTGCGCCCGGCATGCGGGCGGCGACGGCTTACTTCTTCTTCATCATGTCGAAGAATTCGGCATTGGTCTTGGTGGCGCGCATCTTGTCCAGGATGAATTCCATGGATTGGACTTCGTCCATGTCGTGGATGAACTTGCGCAGCACCCAGACCTTCTGCAGCAGGTCCGGCGCGATCAGCAGTTCTTCGCGGCGGGTGCCCGACTTGTTCAGGTTGATGGACGGGTAGACGCGCTTTTCCGCCAGGCGACGTTCCAAGTGCACTTCGGAGTTGCCGGTGCCCTTGAATTCTTCGTAGATGACTTCGTCCATGCGGCTGCCGGTCTCGATCAGCGCGGTGCCCAGGATGGTCAGCGAACCGCCTTCCTCGAGGTTGCGCGCGGCGCCGAAGAAGCGCTTGGGACGTTGCAGGGCGTTGGCGTCGACACCGCCGGTCAGCACCTTGCCGGAAGCCGGAACCACGGTGTTGTAGGCGCGGGCCAGGCGGGTGATCGAGTCCAGCAGGATCACCACGTCCTTCTTCATTTCGACCAGGCGCTTGGCCTTTTCGATGACCATTTCGGCGACCTGCACGTGGCGGGTGGCGGGCTCATCGAAGGTCGAGGCGACCACTTCGCCGCGCACGGTGCGCTGCATTTCGGTCACTTCCTCGGGACGCTCGTCCACCAGCAGGACGATCATGACCGCGTCGGGGTAGTTGGTGGTGATGGCGTGCGCGATGTGCTGCATCATCACCGTCTTGCCCGACTTGGGGCTGGCGACGATCAGGCCGCGCTGGCCCATGCCGATGGGGGCGAAGACGTCGAGGATGCGGCCCGTCAGGTTCTCTTCGCTCTTGATGTCGCGTTCCAGACGCATGGTCCGGTTCGGATGCAGCGGCGTCAGGTTCTCGAACATGATGCGATGCTTGATCGCCTCGGGCGCCACGCCGTTGACCTTGTCCACCTTGACCAGGGCGAAATAACGCTCGCCATCCTTGGGCGTGCGCACTTCGCCTTCGATCGAGTCGCCGGTGTGCAGGTTGAAGCGGCGGATCTGGGACGGCGAGATGTAGATATCGTCCGTGCTGGCCAGATACGAGGTCTCGGGCGAGCGCAGGAAACCGAAGCCGTCGGGCAGGACTTCCAGCACGCCGTCGCCAAAGATCTGCTCGCCCTGCTTGGCGCGCCGTTTCATGATGGCGAACATCAGCTCCTGCTTGCGCAGGCGGTTGGCGTTCTCGATTTCCAGGCCAGCGGCCATTTCCAGCAGCTGCGAGACATGCAGCGCCTTCAGTTCGTTGAGGTGCATCGCGGTGAGTGTTGGGGGAAAAGTAAAGGAGGGTTCTGGCGGCGCGCCACGGACGGGCTCGCGCGGTATGGAAGCAGCGCCGCCCCCAGGGCGGCGCCTTCGTTCACAGCACGCAGTTTACAACGCGCCGTCCAGGAATGCGGTGAGTTGCGACTTCGACAGCGCGCCAACCTTGGTGGCGGCAGCCTGGCCGTCTTTAAAGAGCATGAGGGTGGGGATGCCACGGATGCCGTACTTGGCGGCGGTGCCCTGGTTCTCGTCCACGTTGAGCTTGGCGATCGTCAGGCGACCGGCGTATTCGGTGGCGACTTCTTCCAGGATCGGGGCGATCATCTTGCAGGGGCCACACCAGGCAGCCCAGTAGTCCACCAGCACCGGCTGGCCGGACTTCAACACATCGGCATCGAAGCTCGCGTCACTGACGTTCTTGATTTGGTCGCTCATGATGGTGATTCTCGGGTTCGGCAGCAAAAGGCGAAAAAAGGGACGCCTTGCCGTTGTTCTTGTTTGTGGAATGGATTAAAGCATACCACTGTCAAAAACAACAGGCATACCACTGTTTATAACAACAGTACTTGCCGCTTTTGTGTAGGATATCGCGGCGCAGTTATCGCGATCCGGGGCATTGAACCCGGATCCGCTGGCTGTGTCTCTATCGTCATCCTACCGAATTCGGAGCTGGTCAGGTCGTGCGCATCCCACCCGGAGCCGCGCAGAATCTGGGCTTATCCGTAAAATGTCGGTTTTTTTCCACAGATGTTGGGGATAACTTGGCCACTCCACGTTACAACGAGGCGTCCATCCGCGTCCTGAAGGGGCTGGAACCCGTGCGGCAGCGCCCGGGCATGTACACCCGCACCGAAAACCCCCTGCACGTCGTGCAGGAGGTCATCGACAACGCCGCAGACGAAGCCCTGGCGGGCTACGGCAAACAGATACAGGTCACGCTGCACATCGATGGCAGCGTGTCCGTCGAGGACGACGGCCGCGGCATTCCCGTCGGCCTGCATCCCGAAGAAAACGCCCCCGTGGTCGAGCTGGTCTTCACCCGGCTGCACGCGGGCGGCAAGTTCGACAAGGCCGGCGGCGGCGCCTACGCGTTCTCCGGCGGCCTGCACGGCGTCGGCGTGTCCGTCACCAATGCGCTGGCGACCCGGCTCGAAGTCGTGGTCTGGCGCGATGGCGCCGTCAACCGCCTGGTGTTCAAGGGCGGCGACGTCGCCGAACCGCTGGCGCCCTTCGACCAGGGCGGCCGCAAGAAGTCCGGCACCCGCGTGCGGGTCTGGCCGGACGCCAAGTATTTCGACAGCCCCAACATCCCGTTGGGCGAGCTGACCCACCTGCTGCGCAGCAAGGCCGTGCTGCTGCCGGGCGTGAAGGTCTCGCTGGTCAACGAAAAGACCGGCGACACCAAGACCTGGCAGTACCAGGACGGCCTGCGCGGCTACCTGTCCGAGGCCCTGGCCGGCGCCGAGCTGATGGTGCCGTTCTTCGAGGGCGAGCAATACGCCGGCGCCGACCACGAAACCTTCGCCGAAGGCGAGGGCGCCCAGTGGGTGGTGGCCTGGACCGAGGACGGCAACGCGGTGCGCGAGTCGTACGTCAACCTGATCCCGACGCCGGCCGGCGGCACGCACGAATCGGGCCTGCGCGAAGGCCTGTTCGGCGCGGTCAAGGGCTTCGCCGAGCTGCACAGCCTGCTGCCCAAGGGCGTCAAGCTGCTGCCCGAGGACGTGTTCGCCCGCGCCAGCTTCGTGCTGTCGGCCAAGGTGCTCGACCCGCAATTCCAGGGCCAGATCAAGGAACGCCTGAACAGCCGCGACGCGGTGCGCCTGGTGGGCGGTTTCTCCAAGAGCGCGCTCGACCTGTGGCTGCACAGCAATGTCGAATACGGCAAGAAGCTGGCCGAGCTGGCCATCCGCCAGGCGCAGGCGCGCCAGCGCTCGGCGCAGAAAGTCGAGAAGCGCAAGAGCTCCGGCGTGGCGGTGCTGCCCGGCAAGCTGACCGACTGCGAATCCAGCGACGCCACCCGCACCGAGGTCTTCCTGGTCGAGGGCGACTCGGCCGGCGGTTCGGCCAAGATGGGCCGCGACAAGGAATTCCAGGCCATCCTGCCGCTGCGCGGCAAGGTGCTGAACTCCTGGGAAGTCGATCGCGACCGCCTGTTCGCCAACAACGAAATCCACGACATCTCGGTTGCCATCGGCGTCGACCCGCACGGCCCGGGCGACTCGCCCGACCTGTCGGGGCTGCGCTACGGCCGCATCTGCATCCTGTCGGACGCCGACGTCGACGGCTCGCACATCCAGGTGCTGCTGCTGACGCTGTTCTACAAGCACTTCCCCAAGCTGGTCGAGGCCGGCAACGTCTACGTCGCCAAGCCGCCGCTGTTCCGCCTGGACGTGCCGGCGCAGGGCAAGCGCCCGGCGCGCAAGATCTACTGCCTGGACGAAGGCGAGCTGGAAGCCGCGCAGGACAAGCTGCGCAAGGAAGGCTCGCGCGAAAGCGCCTGGTCGGTCAGCCGCTTCAAGGGCCTGGGCGAAATGAACCCCGAGCAGCTGTGGGAAACCACCATGAATCCGGACACGCGCCGGCTGCTGCCGGTGGGCTATGGCGACCAGACGCCTGAAGACACCACCCGCATGTTCGACATGCTGATGGGCAAGGGCGAGTCCTCGCAACGCCGCGCCTGGATCGAAGAAAAGGGCAACCTGGCGGAGCTGGACATCTGATGACGCCGTCCGCGTCCCCGCCGCCGGCCGCCACCATGGCGGTCGACCTCAGCGCCGATGACTACGCCGAATTCGCGGCGTACGTCTACCGGCGGCCCGAGCTGCGCCGCCGCCGCTACCTGTCGCACCTGCGCTTCGCGGTGCTGATGGTGGTGGTGCTGCTGGGCTACCTGGTCTGGCAGACCTGGGACGGGCATGGCCCGAACTGGAGCCTGCTGCTGCCGGTGTACTTCGAGGGGCTGGCGGTGGGCCTGGGCATCTTGGCGGTGTTGACGCTGGCCTACGAGTTCGTGCTGCCCGGGCTGGTGCGCATGAACACGCGCCGCATGCTGGCCAAGCGGCCCGACGGCCTGTTCCTGGGGCGCCACCAGCTGGTGTTTGGCGCCGACGGCATCGAGGACAGCATCGCCGACGCCTCCGGCCGCATCGACTGGGCCGACGTGCGGCGGGTCGAGGAAACGCCGCAGCATCTGTATGTCATCCTGGGGACGCTGCAAGGCGTGATCATTCCCAAGCGCGGGCAGGACGCCGCCACGCTGGACGCGGTGCGCGTCCAATTGCGCGAGCACGTGGCCGATGCCCAGCTGCTGGGCGCCGCGGCTCCCCAATGACGCCGTTTCAATGAATCTATCTACCTGAAACCATCATGACCGACAGCAATCAACACGGTTTGTTCGACGCCGCGCCCGACGAGGGCGGCGATGCCGCCATCACCCTGGCGCGCTATGCCGAACAGGCCTATCTGGACTATGCCGTGTCCGTGGTGCGGGGCCGGGCCCTGCCCGACGTCGGCGACGGGCAGAAGCCGGTGCAGCGCCGCATCCTGTTCGCCATGCAGGCGATGGGGCTGGCGGCCGGCGCCAAGCCGGTCAAGTCCGCGCGCGTCGTCGGCGACGTGCTGGGCAAATACCACCCGCACGGCGACCAGGCGGCCTATGACGCCATGGTGCGCATGGCGCAGGACTTCTCCCTGCGCTACCCGCTCATCGACGGCCAGGGCAACTTCGGTTCGCGCGACGGCGACAACGCCGCCGCCATGCGCTACACCGAAGCGCGCCTGACGCCGATCGCCAAGTTGTTGCTGGACGAGCTCGACGAAGGCACGGTCGATTTCGTGCCCAACTACGACGGCAGCCAGCAGGAGCCGCAGATGCTGCCGGCGCGCCTGCCGGTGATGCTGCTGAACGGCGCCTCCGGCATCGCGGTCGGCATGGCCACCGAGATCCCGCCCCATAACCTGCGCGAAGTGGCGCAGGCCTGCGTGGCGCTGATCAAGCAGCCGCAACTGCCCGATGCCGAGCTGTTCGGCATGATCCCCGGTCCGGACTTCGCCGGCGGCGGCCAGATCATCACGCCGGCCGCAGACATCGCCCAGATCTACGCCGGCGGGCGCGGCTCGCTCAAGGTGCGGGCGCGCTGGCAGTTCGAGGAAATGGCGCGCGGCCAGTGGCAACTGGTGGTCACCGAGCTGCCGCCGGGCACTTCGGGCCAGAAGGTGCTCGAGGAAATCGAGGAAATCACCAACCCCAAGGTCAAGAGCGGCAAGAAGAGCCTGACGCCCGAGCAGACGCAGGCCAAGGCCGTGATGCTGAACCTGCTGGACGCGGTGCGCGACGAATCCGGCAAGGACGCCGCCGTGCGCCTGGTGTTCGAGCCCAAGACCTCGCGCGTCGACCGCGACGAATTCGTCAATACCCTGCTGGCGCAGACCAGCATGGAAAGCAGCGCCTCGGTCAACCTGGTCTGCATCGGCACCGATGGCCGTCCGCGCCAGAAGGGCTTGCGCGACGTGCTGGTCGAGTGGCTGGCGTTCCGCACCAACACCGTGCTGCGCCGCACCCGCTTCCGCCTGGACAAGGTGATCGACCGCATCCACGTGCTGGAAGGCCGCATGGTGGTCTACCTGAAGGTGGACGAGGTCATCCAGACCATCCGCGAATCCGACGAGCCGCGCGTGGCGCTGATGGAGCGCTTCAACCTGTCCGAACGGCAGGCCGAGGACATCCTGGAAATGCGCCTGCGCCAGCTGGCGCGCCTGGAAGGCTTCAAGATCGAGCAGGAGCTGGCGGACAAGCGCAAGGAGCAGGTCTCGTTGCAGGAACTGCTGGACAATCCCAACACCCTCAAGCGCCTGTTGATCAAGGAAATCGAGGCCGACGCCAAGCAGTTTGGCGACGACCGCCGCACCCTGATCGAGACCGCCGAGCGCGCGGTGCTCGAAACCAAGGTGCTGGACGAGCCGGTCACCGTGGTCGTGTCGCAGAAGGGCTGGCTGCGCGCCCGCCAGGGCCACGGCCATGACGCCTCGCAGTTCGGCTTCAAGCAGGGCGACGACCTCTACGGCGCCTTCGAATGCCGCACCACCGACACGCTGATCGCCATGGGCGACAACGGCCGCGTCTATTCGGTGCCGGTGTCCGGCCTGCCGTCGGCGCGCGGCGACGGCCAGCCGGTCACCACCATGATCGACCTGGAAAGCGGCACCCGCATCGTCCACACCATCGCGGCCGCGGCCGACAGCCGCTGGCTGCTGGCCACGCGCGGCGGCTACGGCTTTGCCGCCAAGCTGTCGGACATGACCAGCCGCCAGCGCGCCGGCAAGCAGTTCATCACGCTGGAGGCGGGCGACGAACTGTTGCGCCCGGTGCCGCTGTTCGAGGGCGCCACGCAACTGGCGCTGCTGTCGCAGAAGGGCAAGTTCCTGGTGTTCGGGCTGGACGAGCTCAAGTCACTGTCCGGTGGCGGGCGCGGCACCATCCTGATGGGGCTGGACGGGGCCGACAAGCTCGACCAGACCGTGCCGATCGGCGCGCTCGGCCTGCGCGCGGCGGGCATCTACCGCAACAAACACACCGAGGACATCCTGGTGGGCGCGGCCCTGGCGGTGTATGTCGGCAAGCGCGCGCGCAAGGGGCGGGCGCTGGACGTGCGGCCCAAGCAGCCGCTGCTGTCGCCGGTGCTGGGCTGAGCGCGGTCCGGCTGACGATGCCGATGAACGGCGGACCTCGCGGGGTCCGCCGTTTTGTTTTCGGGCGCGCGCTTGACCCGCATCGGACGTTCGATATTTAATAGATAGATCAATCAGTCTATTAATTAAATCCCGACGCAGCATGCGCAAAATCGACCCCGCCCGGCAGCAGGAGCGGCGCCGCCAGATCCTGGCCGCCGCCGCCGAGTGCTTCGCCGAAAACGGCTTCCACGCCACCTCGACCGCGCAGATCTGCGCGCGGGCCGGGATGAGCCCCGGCAACCTGTTCCATTACTACGCCAGCAAGGCCGAGATCATCGAGGCGCTGATCGCGTCCGACACCGACACGCTGCGCGAACGCCGCCAGGCCGGCGCCGCCGCGGGCGATGCGCGCGCCGCCCTGATCGGCTGGGTCGACGAGAACCTGGCGCAGTACCGCGATCCGGGCTTTGCCCGCCTGGGCATGGAGATCCTGGCCGAGGCGGTGCGCAATCCGCGCGTGCACACGCTGGTCATGGCCAACGAAAGCGAGCGCAAGGCGTCGCTGACGGCGCTGCTGGCGGCCGTCTGGCAAGGCGCGCCGCGCAGCGCCATGCCGCGGCCCGTGGAGGAGATGGCCGACATGCTGTTGCTGCTGCTGGATGGCATCTACAGCCGCTCGGTGGTGGATCCGCGATTCGACGCGGCGGCGGGCGGGCGGTTGCTCGACGCGGCGCTGCAGGGGTGCCTGCCGCCGGCGTCCGGCGCGGCGGGAGAACAGCCATGAACGCCGCCGCAAACACCGTCGGGATGGTGCCGCCGCGCCTGGCGCAGGTCGATGCGCTGCGCGGCTTCGCGCTGTTCGGCATCCTGGTCGTCAACATCGGCGTGTTCGCCTCGCCGTTCTACGCCAACGGCATCACCGACCCCGCCTTCTCGGGGGCGTGGGACGTGGCGGTGCGCTGGCTGGTGGCGTGGTTGTTCGAGACCAAGTTCTACCTGCTGTTCTCATTCCTGTTCGGCTACAGCTTCACCTTGCAGATCAGCGCGGCCGAACGCAGCGGCGCCGCCTTCGGGCCGCGTTTCCTGCGGCGCCTCGTCGGCCTGGCGCTGCTGGGGCTGGCGCACGCGGTGCTGTTCTACCAGGGCGACATTCTGCTGACCTACGCGGTGCTGGGCCTGGCGCTGATGGCCTGCCGCCGCATGGATCCGGGTCGCGCCTTGCGCCGCGCGCTGTGGCTGATCGGGCTGGTGTCGCTGGCCTGGGCTCTGCTGGGGGCGTTGAGCCTGCTCGATCCCGCCGGCACCGTCGAACTGAGCCGCGCCGCCGGGGTGGCATCCGCGGCCGATTCGCAGGCCGCCATCGAGGCCTATCGCGGCACCATCGGCAGCACCATTGCCCGTCATTGGTACGAACTGACCACCAGCATCTGGGGCGTCATCCTGCTGGTGCAGGGGCCGTTCGTCTTTGCCATGTTCCTGGTTGGCTACGCCCTTGGCCGGCGCCAGGCGCTGGCCGATCCGTGGCGCCAGCCGCGCGCGCTGTGGCTGCTGTGCGCGCTGGGTGCGCTGCCCGGGCTGGCCGGGTCCGCCGCCTATGCGACCACCGCGTTGCCGTCGATGTCCCCGCTGTGGGAAACCCCGGGCCTGGCCATGGATCTGTTCACGGCGCCGCTGTTGAGCATGTCCTACGCCGCGGCGCTGCTGCTGGCGATGCGCACGCGGCCGGGCGCGGCGCTGGCGCGCGGGCTGGCCCCGGCCGGCCGCATGGCCCTGAGCAACTACCTGATGCAATCGGTGGTGTGCGCGTTCCTCTTCACCGGCTGGGGCCTGCGCCTGTCGGGCAACGTGTCGCCGGGCGTGGCGCTGCTGATCGCCGTGGCGATCTTCCTGGCGCAGCTGCCGCTGTCGGCGTGGTGGCTGCGCCGCCACGCCTATGGTCCGGTCGAATGGCTGCTGCGCGCCCTGACCATCGGCGCCTGGCCCGCGTGGCGCCGCCAGGCGGCGGAGCAGGCCGGCTAGGCGGCCCGCACCGGTTCAGCGGCCGCTGTTGGCGATGGCGGCGTCGATGGCGCCGGCCAGGCGTTCGGTCAGCTGGTCCAGCTCGTCGTCCGTGATGATGAAGGGCGGGGCCAGCAGCACGTGGTCGCCCTGGCGGCCGTCGATGGTGCCGCCCATGGGGTAGACCATCAGGCCGCGCGCCATGGCTTCGCGCTTGATGCGCGCATGCAGCGACAGGGCCGGGTCGAAAGTCGCCTTGCTGGCGCGGTCCTGCACCAGCTCCACGCCCATGAACAGGCCGCGGCCGCGGATATCGCCGACGTGGGGGTGTTCGCCCAGCGCCTGTCGCAGGCGCTGGCGCAAGCCGTCGCCCTGGGCGCGCACGCGCGCCAGCAGGTTGTCGCGCTTGATTACCTGCTGCACCGCCAGCGAGGCCGCGCACGCGGTGGCATGGCCCAGGTAGGTGTGGCCGTGCTGGAAGAAGCCGCTGCCTTGCTGCATCGCCTGCACGATGCGTTCCTGCGCCATGACCGCGCCGATCGGCTGGTAGCCGCCGCCCAGGCCCTTGGCGATGGTGATCAGGTCGGGCGTGATGCCTTCCTGCTCGACGGCGTAGAGCGTGCCGGTGCGGCCCATGCCGCACATGACCTCATCCGCGATCAGCAGCACGCCGTGGCGGTCGCAGACCTCGCGGATGCGGCGGAAGTAGCCCGGCACCGCGGCCACCGCGCCCGAGGTCGCGCCCACCACCGGCTCGGCGACGAAGGCCATCACGCTGTCGGGGCCGAGGTGCTGGAAGGTCTGCTCCAGCTCCTGCGCCAGGCGTTCGGCGTATTGCTCATCGGTTTCGCCGGCCGCCTGGTCGCGGTAGGCATAGCACGGCGACACGTGCGCCACGTCGATCAGCAGCGGCGCGAACTGGGCGCGACGCCAGGCGTTGCCGCCCACCGCCAGCGCGCCCAGCGTGTTGCCGTGATAGCTCTGGCGCCGCGCCACGATATGGCGACGCTGCGGCTGGCCGATTTCGACGTAGTACTGGCGCGCCATCTTCAGCGCGGCTTCGATCGCCTCCGAGCCGCCCGAGACGAAGTACGCATGCGAGGTGCCGGCCGGCGCGTCGGCCACCAGCGTCGCGGCCAACTGCTCGGCGACCTCGGTGGTGAAGAAACTGGTGTGGGCATACGCCAGCGCGTCGATCTGCGCGTGCATCGCCGCCTGCACGTCCGGATGGTTGTGCCCGAGGCACGAGACCGCGGCGCCGCCCGAGCCATCCAGGTAGGCGCGGCCCGCTTGGTCATAGAGCCAGGCGCCCTGGCCGCGGACCGCGACCGGGGGCGTGCTGCGCAGGGAGCGGTGGAGAACATGGGTACTGGTCATGGCGTGGAACTCCGCGGAAGGCGTGGGGAAGGGGAAGGGCGATTCAGCCGGGACGATTCATTCGGACCGCGGCGCGCGGCCGCGCCTGGGCGGCGCGTCCTGCCAGTAGGCGCCGTCCGCCTGCAGGCGGGCATCGATTTCGGCCAGGCGCTGCAGCACCTCGTCGCCGCCGCGGGCCGCCAGCCGCGCGATCAGGTGTTCGGCCAGCCCCAGCAGGCCCGCGGTGCTGTGGAAGAACGAACCGGGGCCGCGCAGCGCGGGCGCATCCGGGCCAGGCTCGTCGGCGCGGGTGAAGCGCAGCACGTGATCGGCCGTCCGCGCCACGGGGTTGTCGGCGCTGTCGGTCAGCGCCAGCACCGTGACGCCGCGCGCGGCGATCTGGCGGGTCAGGCGCACGGTGGCCGTGGGATAGGGGGCTTGCGACACCACCACCAGCGCATCGCCTGGCTGCAGGCTGTCGGCGTCTTCGGCCGCGGCGCCGCCCAGGCCGTCGATCAGCAGGCCGTTGCGGCGCACCAGGTGGTAGGCGTAGCGCATCTGGAAGGCGATGCCGAAGGCCGAGCGCGTGCCGAGGAAGCCGACCTGGCGGGCGCGCAGCAGCGCGTCGACGGCCAGGTCGAAGGCGGCCGCGTCATTGGCCTGCCAGATCGAGGCCAGCGCCGCGGTCTGCAGCTCGGTCAGCGCGTCGTGTCCGTCGCCGCCGGCCTGCCGCGCGTGCGAGGCCTGCAAACGCGCGGCGCGCTGCCGCAGGCCGTCATCGGCGGCGCCGGCCAGCGCGCGCTGGAACGGCGCGCGGAAGGCCTCGTAGCTGTCGTGGCCCGCCGCGCGGGCCAGCCGCAGCATGGTGGCGGGCGACACGCCCACCGCCTGCGCCTGGCGCCGCATCGACCACAGCCCAACCTCGGCCGGATGGGCCAATACCCAATGCGCGGCGCGCTGCAGTTCGGCGGGCAACGTCGCGCTGAGATGGCGCAGGTGGTCTTGCAGGGGAGCGATCACGGTGGCGCGGAGGCGGGGGACATCGTTGATGATAAAACAAATGCTACATCCATATTGAATGGAAAAACAGTTGTTTTATTTTCGAATCGTAGAGCAACTCCGACATATCGTAACGACGCCGCTCTCCTGGGAAACCCCTGGCGACATGACGGCGGATAGCGCGGAAATGATTACAAAATGGCCGGTGATCGGGTTTGACACAGGGATAGGTCACCCATATCATTCGTATAGAAATCAATTTAGCTGAACTAATTCAGTCATGAATAAACAGACCGTAACCGACCCCGCGCAGCAATATGACCTGCGCATCCTGCGGGCACTGCGCCGGATCACGCGATCCATCGCGTTGCATTCGCGCCAGCTGTCCGCGGTGAGCCACATCACCGCGCCGCAGCTGATGTGCCTGCGCACGGTCATCGCGAACGGGCCGCTGACGGCCACGGCGATCAGCCGCGAGATCCACGTCAGCCCCAGCACGGTCGTCGGCATTCTCGACCGCCTGGAAGACAAGGGCCTGATCCGCCGCGAACGCGGCCGCGAAGACCGCCGCATCGTCTTCGTGACCGCCACCGACGCCGGCCGCGAGGTGGCGCAGCAGGCGCCGTCGCCGCTGCAAAAGCATCTGGCCGACGCGCTCAACGCGTTGCCGGAGCTGGAGCAGGCCACCATCACCCTGTCGCTCGAGCGCATCGTGGCGCTCATGGAAGAAGAGAGCGGGGTCGCGACGGAAACCCAGGGCGACGTGTCGTCGCCCATCCTCGAGGTGCCCACGGGTGGCGCGCCTCCCGAATCAGGATTGGTTGTATGAGAGCAAACGAACTGAACGACACCACTACGAACTCAAGTGCCGTGGCGCCGGCGGCGGGCAGCAAAACGCATCTGTTGCGTGAGCCCCGCCGCAAGGACGGCGCCGCGATCCACCAGCTCATTGCCGAGTGCCCGCCACTCGACCTCAATTCCCTATACGCGTACCTGCTCCTGTGCGAGCACAACCGCGGCACCTGCGTCCTGGCCGAAAGCGCCGGAGGACGCATCGATGGATTTATCTCCGCTTACGTGCTTGCCGACAGGCCCGACGTGTTGTTCGTCTGGCAGGTCGCCGTGCACACCCGCGCACGCGGCCAACGGTTAGGCCGCGCCATGCTTCGGGCGCTCTTGCAACGCGAGGGGCTCGCGCATGTTCGTCATCTTGAAACCACGGTGGCGCCTGATAACCAGGCATCGCGCCGCACCTTCGCCGGCCTGGCCGGCGAACTAGGCGCCCACGTCTCCGAGCAGCCGTTCTTCGACCGGCAGCTTTTCGGCGGCGCGGACCATGACGACGAGATGTTGTTGAGGATAGGCCCGTTCACCTTGCCCGCCCCCTAGGCGGCGACGCGGTCCTGTCGAAAACCGGGATGGCTTTGACGCATCCGGATGCGCCCGGCGCGCATGCGGAGGGGATCTGGCCGTCTGTCAACTTATGAGATGAAAGGGAGGATTAATCACATGGACTTGAAAATCTTTGACCGGATGGAGTCGGAAGTACGGGGCTATATCCGGTCGTTTCCCGTGATCTTCAGCCAGGCCAGGGGATCGACGCTGGTGGATGAGGACGGTGGCGAATACATCGACTTCTTCAGCGGCGCCGGCACGTTGAACTATGGCCACAACAATCCGATCCTCAAGGAAAAGCTGCTCGAGTACGTGCAGTCCGATGGCGTGGTGCATGGCCTGGACATGGCCACCAGCGCCAAGAAAAGCTTCCTCGAGGCCGTCGATCGCGTGCTGCTCAAGCCGCGCAACTGGCAATACACCCTGCAGTTCACCGGCCCGACCGGCACCAACGCGGTCGAGGCGGCGCTGAAGATCGCGCGCCAGGTGAAGGGACGTCCCAATGTGATTTCCTTCACGCACGGCTTTCACGGCGTCAGCGGCGGCTCGCTGGCGGTGACGGCCAACATGAAGTTCCGCGATGCCTCCGGCTATCCGCTGGCCAACACCACCTTCATGCCCTATGACGGCTACTTCGGCCCGGACGTGGACACCATGGCCTACCTGGAGCGCATGCTGGAAGATCCCAGCAGCGGCATGGACAAGCCCGCCGCCGTCATCGTCGAGACCGTGCAGGGCGAGGGCGGCGTCAACGTCGCCACGCTGCGCTGGCTCAAGGAACTGGACAAGCTCTGCAAGCGCCACGACATGCTGCTGATCGTGGACGACATCCAGGTCGGCTGCGGCCGCACCGGCACCTTCTTCAGCTTCGAGGCCGCCGGCATCCGCCCCGACATCATCACGCTGTCCAAGTCGCTGTCGGGCTTCGGCCTGCCGATGTCGCTGGTGCTGATGAAGCCCGAGCTCGACGTCTGGAAGCCCGGCGCCCACAGCGGCACCTTCCGCGGCAACAACCTGGCGTTCGTCACCGCCACCCAGGCGCTGGAAACCTACTGGGCCAACACCGCGTTCACCGCCGAGATCCAGCGCAAGGAGCGCCTGGTGCGCGACTGGCTGGAAAACCTGGTGCACAGCTACCCCAACGCCGGCCTGTCGGTGCGCGGCCGCGGCCTGATCCAGGGCCTGGTCAGCAACGCCACCCCGGCGCTGTCCAACCGCATCGCCGCCAACGCATTCAAGCGCGGCGTGGTCATCGAGACCTCGGGCGCGCACGACGAAGTGCTCAAGCTGCTGCCAGCCCTGACCATCGAGGAAGACCTGCTGTCCAAGGGCCTGGACGTGATCGAGGCGAGCGTGGCCGACGCGCTGGCCGAAGAGGGGCAGTCCGCCCGCATCCTGAAATTTGGAGGAAAACGTCAATGATCGTACGCAATGTCAAAGATGTGATCGGCACCGCCGACGAAGTCCGCACCGATACCTGGGTCAGCCGCCGCGTGCTGCTCAAGAAGGACGGCATGGGCTTTTCCTTCCACGAGACCACCATCTTCCCGGGCGGCCGTACCCACATCCACTACAAGAATCACCTTGAAGCGGTGTGGTGCATCGAGGGCGACGGCTCCATCGAGACGATCGCCGACGGCAAGAAGTACGAACTGGGCCCGGGCGTGGTCTACGCCCTGAACGAGCATGACGAGCACTGGCTGTGCGGCGGCAAGGAGCCGCTGCGCGTCATCTGCGTCTTCAACCCGCCGCTGACCGGCCAGGAAGTGCATGACAAAGAGGGCGTCTACGCCTTGCCTGAAGCCCAAGCCCAAGCGGCCTGATACAAGGAGGTTCGCATGATCTCACCTGCGCAGGATCCGTACGCCTCCCGTACGGATCGAAGTTCCGCCATCATTTCCCGCCAGGATCCGGTGGTCTACGAAGAAGGCAAATACGCCAACGCCCTGAGCGGCGAGCAGGTCGGCAGCTACGAGCGCGACGGCTTCCTCCTGCTGGAGGACGTGTTCTCGGAGGCCGAAGTGCGGGCGCTGTCGTCCGAGGTCGAGCGCATGACGCGCGACCCGTCGATCGTGCGCCGCGAGGAATCGATCACCGAGCCCGGCAGCAATGCCGTGCGCTCCATTTTCATGGTGCACGTGCTGAACCCCGTGCTGGCGCGCCTGGTGCGCGATCCGCGGCTGGTCAACGTGGCGCGCCAGATCCTGGGGTCCGAGGTCTACATCCACCAGTCGCGCGCCAACATGAAGCCCGGCTTCAAGGGCAAGGAGTTCTACTGGCACTCGGATTTCGAGACCTGGCACGTGGAAGACGGCATGCCGTCGATGCGCGCGCTGAGCTGCTCGGTGCTGCTGACCGAGAACAATGACTGCAACGGCCCGCTGATGCTGGTGCCGGGTTCGCACCGGCAGTTCATTTCGTGCGTCGGCGAAACGCCCAACGACCACTACAAGCAATCGCTCAAGAAGCAGGAGTACGGCGTGCCGGATCCGGTCAGCCTGCAACTGCTGGTGGAGCAGGGCGGCATCCGCACGATGACGGCCAAGGCCGGCTCGGTGGTGTTCTTCGACTGCAACACCATGCACGGCTCGAACAGCAACATCTCGCCGTGGCCGCGCGCCAACGTGTTCATGGTCTACAACAGCATGGAAAACACGCTGGAGCCGCCCAAGTACGGCCTGACCCCGCGTCCCGAGCACATCGCCACGCGCAAGGCGTTCAAGGCGGTGACGCCGCTGGATACGCTCAAGCTGGTCGGCAGCTGACGCGTCGCCGGGGGCGCCTTGGCCGCCCCTCGCTCGCCCATCGAGCCCAGGCCCGCCGGCCTGGGCTTTTTGCCGGCCATCCGCTATGCTCTGGCTCCCCGCCACGCCCGCATCCGCCGCCATGTCCGCCCGCATCCTCAGCCTGCATATCTACCCGGTCAAATCCTGTGCCGGCATCGACCTGGCCGAATCGCCGGTGGACCGCGCCGGGCTGGCGCACGACCGCCGCTGGATGGTGGTGTCGGCCGACGGCCAGTTCATGACGCAGCGCCAGTGGCCCGCCATGGCGCTGATACGCACGGCGCTCGCCGCCGACGCGCTGCGCCTGTCGGCGCCGGGCATGCCCGACCTCGAGGTGCCGCTGGACGGCTCGGCCCTGCAGCCGGGCGTGGAGACGGTCGGTGTCTGGAAGGACACGCTCGAGGCGCGCCGCGAAAGCGAGGCCGCCGCGCAGTGGTGTTCCGATTTCCTCAAGACGCCTTGCCGCCTGTACAAGGTCGACGCCGGCGCGGCGCGGCCCGCCAAGCCCGAATGGGTGGACAAGTGGACCGCCGGCCATCCCGATCTGGCCGACGTGTTCGGGGGCGATCATTTCTTCGGCTTCGCCGACGGTTTTCCGTTGCTGGTGGCGAACCAGGCGTCCCTGGATGACCTGAACGCCCGCCTGCGGGCCAAGGGCGTGGAGCCGGTGCCGATGGACCGCTTCCGGCCCAATATCGTGGTGCAGGGGGAGTGGGAGGCCTTCGAGGAAGACCACACCGCCATGATCACGACCGGCGCGGTCAGCATGGCGTTGGTCAAGCCGTGCACGCGCTGCTCGATTCCCGACATCGACCAGCGCACCGCCGTGCAGCACGACGAGCCGGGCCGCACGCTGGCGGGCTACCGCAATCTGGATATTGGAGTGGTGTTCGGCCAGAACGCCATCGTCGACGCCCCGGCCGGCGTGCGCCTGAAAGTGGGCGACGGGGTCGAGATCGAACTCGATTTCTAGCCCGCCGCGCCCCGGCGCGTGGCCGGGGCCGCGGGAATCAGGCCGGCAGCGCTCAGGCCGACGACAGCTTCAGGCCGACCAGGCCCAGCACGATCAGCGCGACGCTGGCGATGCGCATCCAGCTGAGGGATTCCTGGAACAGAATGATGCCGGCCACGAAGGCGCCGACGGTGCCGATGCCGACCCACACCGCGTAGGCGGTGCCCAGCGGCAGCGTCTTCATCGCCACGGCCAGCAGCCAGAAGCTGATGAGCATGCCGCCGACGGTGACGAGCGACGGCATCAGGCGGGTGAATCCGTGCGTGTATTTGAGGCCGACGGCCCAGACGATTTCGAACAGGCCGGCGAGGATGAGGATGATCCAGGTCATGACGACTCCTACTTGAGAGGGGTCGTCCCCGGATTGATGCGCCGCCGGCAATGGCCAATGCCGTCGTTGCCGATGGCAAATGCCGCCATGTGGCGGCGGGCGCAGCAACGGGCCGTCCCGTCGCGGCAAAAATTATAGAATACCGGCTTCCGACGGCAAAACCGGGTGCCGTTGGACTGCATGCCCGCAGGTGCGCGCCATCCGCGGGTGTTTTCGCATTTATCGCATCACTTCGCGTTCCGGCACGCGAAACCAGGATATTCCCATCATGCAACGCATCATGCTGCGGGCAAAGCTGCACCGCGTCACGGTCACCGAAGCCGATCTCCACTACGAGGGTTCTTGCGGCATCGACGAAGACCTGCTGGACGCTGCCGGCATGCGCGAGTTCGAGCGCATCGAGCTCTACAACATCAACAATGGCGAACGCTTCGATACCTACATCATCAAGGCGGCCCGCGGCAGCGGCATCATCTCGCTCAATGGCGCGGCCGCGCGCCGGGCGCAGGTCGGCGACCTGATGATCATCTGCACCTACGGTCCGATGTCGGAAGAGCAATCCGCCACCCACAAGCCGCAGGTCGTGCTGGTGGACGACGCCAACCGCGTCAAGGAAATCCGCAAGTTCCCGGCCTGAGGCCGGGCCGGGCGGCGCGTCGCGTGGCGCGCCGTCAACCCTGATACGTTTCATCATGAGCTTCCAGGTCATCATTCAACCCAGCAAGCATCAATTCCCGGTCGAGCCGGGCCAGACCGTGCTCGACGGCGCCCTGGCCGCGGGCATCGTGCTGCCCTACAGCTGCCGCAACGGCGCCTGCTCCACCTGCAAGGGCAAAGTGGTG
Source organism: Achromobacter sp. ISS7 (assembly GCF_056523125.1). NCBI lineage: Bacteria > Pseudomonadati > Pseudomonadota > Betaproteobacteria > Burkholderiales > Alcaligenaceae > Achromobacter > Achromobacter sp. ISS7. The sequence goes on from NZ_JAWRZD010000001.1 coordinate 690,692, forward strand.
TCCGGGGAGTTCGACGCCGGCCAGTACCCCGCGCAGATCCTGTCGCCCGAGGAACTGGCCGACGGCTACACCCTGTTCTGTCAGGCCCGGCCCGCGTCCGACCTGGTGGTCGAGTCCACCGAAGTGCGCCTGGCCAGCGACATCCAGATCCGCAAGCTGCCTTCGCGCGTGCAGACCATGGAGCGCGCGGCGCCGGACGTGACCGTGCTCAAGCTGCAATTGCCCGCCTCCGAGCAATTCCGCTACTACGCCGGCCAGTACATCGAGGTCATCCTCAAGGACGGCCGCCGCCGCAGCTATTCCATGGCCGGCGCGCCGCACACCGGCAGCCCGCTGGAACTGCACATCCGCCACATGCCGGGCGGGGTCTTCACCGACCACGTGTTCGGCGCTGGCGACACCCAGATGAAAGAGCGCGAGATCCTGCGCCTGGAAGGCCCGTTCGGGTCGTTCTTCCTGCGCGAAGACAGCGACAAGCCGGTCATCCTGCTGGCCAGCGGCACCGGCTTCGCGCCGGTCAAGGCCATCGTCGAGCACATGATCCACAAGAACATCCGCCGTCCGGTGTCGCTGTACTGGGGCGGCCGCCGCCCGCGCGACCTGTACATGGACGAACTGGCGCAGTCGTGGGTCCGCGACCTGCCGGATTTCCGCTACGTGCCGGTGGTGTCGAACGCGCTCGAGGAAGACGGCTGGAGCGGCCGTGACGGCTTCGTCCACGAGGCCGTGCTGCAGGACATCCCCGACATGTCCGGCCACCAGGTCTACGCCTGCGGCGCGCCGCCCATGGTCGACGCCGCGCGGCGCGAATTCAGCGCCCAGTGCGGCCTGCCGCCGGAGGAGTTCTACGCCGACGCCTTCACGTCCGAGGCCGACCTGGCGAAAGCCGCGACCTGAATCCAGCAGGGCGGCGCATGACCCGAAAGGGAAGGAATCCGGCCACGGCGGGTTCCTTCCCTTTTTTTGATGGAATCGGCCGTAGGCGGGGGCGGGGCGCCGGGGTAAACTGCGGTGTCATCTTGGCAGCGGCTTGCCACGGGACGCGGGCATCGTGTCCGCGGGCTCAGTGGGCCAGCAGGGAGCAATGCGGGCATGAAAGTAGCGGTATTGGGTAGCGGCATCATCGGAATCTCCAGCGCCTGGTGGCTCAGCCAGGCGGGCCACGAGGTCGTGGTCATCGACCGCTGCACCGGACCCGCCCAGGAAACCAGTCTGGCCAACGGCGCGCAGATCTCGGTTTCCTACGCCGAGCCATGGGCCAACCCGCAGGCGCCCCTGAAACTGCTCAAGTGGATGTTCCAGGACAACGCGCCGCTGCTGTTCCGCCCGCAGCTGGACTGGCGCCAGTGGATGTGGGGCCTGGCCTTCTTGCGCGAATGCCTGCCGGGCCGCCTGGCGCCGAACATCCGCGCCATGGTGCGCATGGCCGAATACAGCCGCGCCACGCTGCGCGGCATGCGCGCCGAACTCGGCATCGAATACGACCACCTCGAGCGCGGCATCCTGAATTTCTACCGTGACCAGCACGAATTCGAGAACTCGCAGCGCGCCGCCGGCCTGATGCGCGATTTCGGCGTCGAGCGCCGCGTCGTCTCGACGGACGAGGTCATCGCCATCGAGCCGGCCCTGGCGCCGCATCGCAACACCATCGTCGGCGGCGACTACACCCCCGAGGACGAAAGCGGCGACGTGCACCTGTTCACGGTCGCGCTGGCCGAGCGCTGCGCGCGCGCCGGCGTCGAATTCCGCTACAGCACCCGCGTCACCCGGCTCATCACCCAGGCCGGCGCGGTCAGCGGCGTCGAACTGATCGAGCCCGATGGCCGCTACGGCACCCTGGCGGCCGATGCCTACGTGGTGGCCATGGGCAGTTTCAGCCCGTCGCTGCTGCGTCCGCTCGGCATCCCGTGCAACGTCTACCCGGCCAAGGGCTATTCGGCCACCTTCCCGGTGCTGAACCCCGGCGGCGCGCCCACGGTCAGCCTGACGGACAGCAGCCACAAGGTGGTGTTCTCGCGCCTGGGCGACCGCCTGCGCATGGCTGGAACGGCCGAGCTGTCCGGCTATTCGCGCGGCCTGAATACCGGCCGCTGCGAAGCCATGACGCGGCTGGCCCGCGAACTCTTTCCCGATGCGCTCGACTTCGAGCGCGTCAGCTATTGGTCGGGCCTGCGCCCGTCCACTCCCTCGAACGTGCCCATCATCGGCCGCAGCCACATTCCCAATTTGTATATCAATACCGGACACGGTACTCTCGGCTGGACGATGGGCGTCGGCTCGGGCCGGGCACTGGCCGACCTGCTGAGCGGACGTCGTCCAGAACCGGAATTCCCTTTTCTTGGTCTATGAACCTATGAAGAAATTGCAATTGGCGGGCATTGCCCGCGCGATGTTCGCCAGCCGGCGCACATGGGTCTTTGGCGCCGCCATGGCGGTCGCGGGCGCGGTCCATGCCGCTCCCGTCGAAATCCAGGTCTGGCACACGCTGCCGGACGCCAACAAGGCCGAGTTCGAGAAGCTGGCCAAGCAGTACAACAAGGAGCAGGACCAGGTCAAAGTGACCCTGCGCGCCTTCGCCTCGCAGGCGCAGCTGCAGCAGGAAGCCACCGCCGCGGTCAAGGCCAAGAAGGCCCCCAACCTGGTGCAACTGAACGACAACCACTCGCCGGAAGTCGTGGCCGAACACAAGGCCATCCTGCCGATGTACGAATTGCTGGCCAAGTATCCGATCAAGGACCTGAACTGGTTCGTGCCGGCCACCAGCAGCTTCATCCGCGACGGCAAGGGCCGCCTGCTGGCCTTCCCGTGGATGGCCGAAGTGCCGGTGATGTTCTACAACACCGCTGCCTACAAGAAGGCCGGCCTCGATCCCAACAAGCCCGCCCGCACCTGGACCGGCCTGCAGGCCGAGCTGCTGAAGCTGCGCGACGTGGCCGACCTCGACTGTCCCTATGCCTCCAGCGACCAGGTCGCGGTCCACCTGGAAAACCTGGCGCCGGTGAACAACCAGCAGTACACCAGCAACAACAACGGCCTGGACGCGGTCACCAAGAAGAGCGCGGCGCCGGCGATGCAGTTCGACACGCTCTACATGCGCCACATCTCGCTGATGGTCAGCTGGAAGCGTTCGCTGCTGTTCATGGCGCACACCGCCGACAACAGCGCCGACAAGCTGTTCGCCAAGGGCGAGTGCGCGGTGCTGACCGGCAATTCGGGCTCGTTCGGCCAGTTCCTGAACACCAAGTCGCTGTCGTTCGGCGTGGCGCCGCTGCCTTACTACGACCAGGTCACCCAGACCGGCGGCCAGCCGTTCGTGAGCGGCTCGGCCCTGTGGGCGCTTGATGGCCGTCCGAAGGACGAGGAAAAGGCCACGGCGCAATTCCTGGCCTGGCTGTCCAAGCCCGTCATCGCGGCGGAATGGCACCAGCGCACCGGCTACCTGCCGCTGACCGAAGCCGCGTTCCGCGCCTCGGACGTGTCGTTCTACAAGAGCATCCCCGGCGCCCAGGCCGTGGTGGCCTCGATGAGCACCCGCCCGGTCGCCAACAGCCGCGGCTTCCGCATGGCCAACTACGACCGCATCGAGCCCGTGTTCAACCAGCAGCTCAACGACGCGCTGGAAGGCAAGACGCCGCCGGTGTCGGCCCTGAACAACGCCGCCAACCAGGCCCGCGCCATCGCCACGCAGCGTTGATCGCAGGCCCGTCGGGCTGGCGCCGCGGCGCCACCCCGCCACCCCGCCACCCGAAAGCCCGGTTTCCGAACCGGGCTTTTTTCATGCCCGCGGCCGGCGGGGTTGCATGGCGCCAGCAGGGGCGGGATGGATTGCTCCCTGCGTACATGCCGGTCTGTGAAGATGGTCGGCGCGCCGGCACCATGATGGCGGTGCGGCCCGCCTCCGGGCCGCCGTCTTTCCGAAGGTGGCAGGGATGGTACGAAGATTCTTCCTGGCGGCAGGGCTGGCGGGCCTGGCCGGATGCGCGGCGTGGCCCGCCACGCGACCGGCGACCGGCGCGTCCTGGCGGCCGACCGGGGCCGCGTCGCGGGAGTACGATTTCGATTGGCGGCTGTCCGGCGATCCGGCGGTGGCGCCGTTGCAGGTGTTCGACGACGGCCGCGAAACCTGGCTGCAATTCGCGCCGGACCAGGCGGTGCCGGCCATTTTCGGCGTCGATCCCGCCGGCGAACGGGTCCTGCCCTATGCGCGTCGCGATCCCTACGTGGTGCTGGCCGGCCGGTGGGACGTCCTGGTGTTCCGTGGCGGCCGGCTGTCGGCGCGGGCGCGCCGCGCGCCGGGGCCGTCCGAGGGGGCGCGCGCCGCCTGCGGGTCGGCCCCGACGGTGCAAGGCGCCGACAACCCTCTATAATCAAAGATTCGCCTAAATTCTGCTTCATCCACGATGAAATCCTCCGAGATTCGCCAGCAGTTCCTGCAATTCTTCAAGTCCAAGGGACACACCATCGTTCCTTCGTCGTCGCTCGTGCCGGGCAACGATCCGACCCTGCTTTTCACCAATTCGGGCATGGTCCAGTTCAAGGACGTCTTCACGGGCAAGGAATCGCGGTCGTACACGCGTGCCACGTCGTCGCAGCGCAGCGTGCGCGCCGGCGGCAAGCACAACGACCTGGAGAACGTGGGCTACACCGCCCGCCACCATACGTTCTTCGAAATGCTGGGCAATTTCAGCTTCGGCGACTACTTCAAGCGCGACGCCATCCAGTACGCCTGGGAATTGCTGACGCAGGTCTACAAGCTGCCCGCCGACAAGCTCTGGGTCACCGTCTACCAGGAAGACGACGAAGCCTACGACATCTGGGCCAAGGAAGTCGGCGTGCCGACCGAGCGCATCATCCGCATCGGCGACAACAAGGGCGCCCGCTACGCCTCGGACAACTTCTGGCAGATGGCCGACACCGGCCCCTGCGGTCCGTGCTCGGAAATCTTCTACGACCACGGTCCCGAGATCTGGGGCGGCCCCCCGGGATCGCCCGAGGAAGACGGCGACCGCTACATCGAGATCTGGAACCTGGTGTTCATGCAGTTCGAGCGTGACGCCGCCGGCAACATGCCGCGCCTGCCGCGCCCCTGTGTCGATACCGGCATGGGCCTGGAGCGCATCGCGGCCGTGCTGCAGCACGTCCACTCCAACTACGAGATCGACCTGTTCCAGCACCTGATCGCCGCCGCCGCGCGCGAGACCGGTATCAAGGACCTGGAAAACAATTCGCTCAAGGTCATCGCCGACCACATCCGCGCCTGCTCGTTCCTGATCGTCGACGGCGTCATTCCCAGCAACGAAGGCCGCGGCTACGTGCTGCGCCGCATCGTCCGCCGCGCGCTGCGCCACGGCTACAAGCTGGGCCAGACCAAGCCGTTCTTCCACCGCCTGGTGCCGGATCTGGTCGCCGAGATGGGCGAGGCCTATCCCGAGCTGGCCGCCACCGCCGAGCGCGTGGCACAGGTGCTCAAGCAGGAAGAAGAACGCTTCGGCGAAACGCTCGAACACGGCATGCGCATCCTCGACGGCGCGCTGGCCAATGTGCCCAAGGGCGGCCAGCTGGACGGCACCACGCTGTTCACGCTGTACGACACCTACGGCTTTCCGGTCGACCTGACCGCCGACATCTGCCGCGAACGCGAGGTCGACGTCGACATGGCCGGCTTCGAAGTCGCCATGGAACGCCAACGCGACCAGGCGCGCGCCGCCGGCAAGTTCAAGATGGCCGAGGGCCTGAGCTACGAAGGCGCGGAAACGCGTTTCGAAGGCTACGAAAAGCTCGAGCTCGACAACGTCAAGGTCACGGCCCTGTACGTCGACGGCACCCAGGTGCAACAGGTCCAGGCCGGCCAGAGCGCCGTGGTGGTGCTGGACGCCACCCCGTTCTACGCCGAGTCCGGCGGCCAGGTCGGTGACACCGGCCTGCTCGAAGCCGCCGGCGTGCGCTTCGCCGTGGGCGATACGCTCAAGATCCAGTCCGGCGTGTTCGGCCATCACGGCACGCTCGAAGAGGGCAAGCTGGCCGTGGGCGACACCCTGCTGGCGCGCGTGGACGCGGTGCGCCGCGCCCGTACCGTGCGCAACCACTCGGCCACCCACCTGATGCACAAGGCCCTGCGCCAGGTGCTGGGCGCGCACGTGCAACAGCGCGGCTCGCTTGTCGATCCCGACAAGACGCGTTTCGACTTCGCGCAGGACGCGCCCCTGACCGCCGAGCAGATCGCGCGCGTCGAGGCCATCGTCAACGCCGAAATCCTCGCCAACCAGCCCACCGTGGCCCAGGTCATGGCCTACGACGACGCCGTCAAGGGCGGCGCCATGGCGCTGTTCGGCGAAAAGTACGGCGACACCGTGCGCGTGCTCGACATCGGTTTCTCGCGCGAACTGTGCGGCGGCACCCACGTCGGCCGCACCGGCGACATCGGCCTGTTCAAGATCGTGTCCGAAGGCGGCGTGGCCGCCGGCGTGCGCCGTATCGAGGCCATCACGGGCGACAACGCCCTGGCCTGGGTGCAGAACCAGAGCGCCTTGCTGGCCCAGGTGGCCGGCATGCTGCGCAGCACGCCCGCCGACCTGCCGGCCCGCATCTCGCAGGTGCAGGACCAGGTCAAGCAGCTCGAGAAAGACCTGGAGCAATCGCGCAGCAAGCTCGCCGCCAGCGCCGGCAACGACCTGGCCAGTTCCGCGGCCGTCGAGGTCAAGGGCATCAAGCTGCTGGCCGCCAGCATCGGCGACGTCGATCCCAAGGCCCTGCGCGGCATGGTCGACAACCTGAAGGACCGCCTCAAGCCCGCCGTGGTGCTGCTGGCCACCGGCTCGGCCGATGGCAAGATCAGTGTCGTCGGCGGCGTCACGGCCGACCTGACCAACCGCATCAAGGCCGGCGACCTGGTGGGCTTCGTCGCCAGCCAGGTGGGTGGCAAGGGCGGCGGCCGTCCGGACATGGCCATGGGTGGCGGCACCGATCTGGCGGCGCTGCCCGCCGCGATCGCCAGCGTGCAGAAGTGGGTCGATGAGCGCCTCTGACCTGGACACCGCGCCGGCCGTGCCGGCGCCGTCCTTCGACCAGGACGTCGACGCCAGCGGCCTGACCTGCCCGTTGCCGATCCTGCGCGCCAAGAAGGCCCTGGCGCAGATGGAAAGCGGCCAGGTGCTGCGCGTCCTGACCACCGACCGCAACGCCATCCGTGACTTCCAGGCGTTCGCCCGCCAGACCGGCAACGTGCTGGTCGCCCAACACGAGGCCGACGGCCGCGGCGTGCATTTCCTACGTCGCCGCTGACCAGCGCGCGCCATGAAAAAGGCCAGCCTCCCCGGGCTGGCCTTTTTGCTTTCCGGCGCGGCGCCTTACTTGTGGATCGCCGCCGCGACCGCCTGCGTGATGGTGAAGTCCACCAGGTCGCCTTCCTTCAGTTGCGCCAGGCGCGCCTGCAGGGCGGGGTCCTGCACCTGGATCGTGCGCAGGCCGCCTTGCGGTCCCTTCAGCGTGACCAGGTTGGCGCTCTTGTTGATGTGCCAGATCTCGGCGGTGATGGTGGTCTGCCGGCCCATGGCGCCGCCGGGCTTGGCCCCCTTGGCGCTGCGCGTGCCGGCGGTCTGGGTGACGACCTCGGGAGCGCCGGAGCCGGCCGGGCGCACGTCGACGGCGACCGACTCGTAATAGTCCAGCGAGAGCGAATCGCCCGGCTTGATCTGGTTGAAATTACGTACGTTCGGCCCGACCTGGACATCCACCACATTGCCATTGGCGCCCTGCAGGGTGACGGTGCGGGTGGCGGGGTCCACCGCGGTGACCTTGCCGGTGGCGGTGGTCAGCGCGGCGCCGACCACCCGGGCCTGGGCCGCCATCGGCAGCGCCAGCATGCCCGCCAGCAGACCTGTTGCCGCCAGGCGCGCGACAGGGGTGAAGACAGTTTTACGGTTCTTCATGGTGTAGCACCCTCCGGTAGAGGAAGTTGGGGGAAAACGCGGGGGAGAAACAGGCGCGATCAGCCGCTGCGAAACCGGGGACGTTTGCGCGGGCGCGGGGTATGCGAGGGCAGGGAGGGGCGGCGCCGTTGTGGCGCGGCAGGGGGGGGCGGGCTTGCGGATGTGGCGCAGGATGACATTCCGATCTCTCCAATCGGGGACATGCTTCACACGCACTTGCAAAGGGCGCCGGTGGGGCGGCGCGTCGCGGATGGAAACGCCGCCGGGCGATTTTCGCGCAGCCCGGCGCGGCACGGCGGCCCTTGACGGGCTACACTCTGCCTGCGGCGGGCTGCGGCCCGGATTTTGTAGAATACCCGTATGTGGCGCATATGTGGTGTTTTCGCGTATAAATCGCGCCGCGACTTCCGATATTCAGCACGGGCATTTGCCAGCCGGCTTGTTTAAGTGCTAGAATTTCCCGTTTTTCACAACTAATTCAAGGGATTACCTATGGTGGTGATTCGCCTGGCCCGCGGTGGGTCCAAGAAGCGTCCGTTCTACAACCTGGTGGCCACCGATTCGCGTAACCGTCGCGACGGCCGTTTCATCGAGCGCGTGGGTTTCTACAACCCCGTCGGCAACGAAGGCACGGAAAACCTGCGCATCGCGCTGGATCGCGTGCAACACTGGACCAGCAACGGCGCCCAGCTGTCGCCGGCCGTCGAGCGTCTGGTCAAGGACTACTCGGCCAAGGTTTCCGCCGCGGCTTAATGCCCGCGTCGCACGCCTGAACCCTGCTAGTTTCTAGCTACGCTGTACGAAACCGATAGCCCGACACATGTCTGATGCCGCACATTCCAACGCGGCGCCTGCGGACTTGATCGAGCTGGGTCGCATCAGTGCGGCCTACGGTGTGAAAGGCTGGGTCAAGGTGCAGCCGCATTCGGCCAATGCCGAAGTGCTGCTCTCAGCTTCTCAATGGTGGTTGACTCGCCCTGTGCCTGAATTGGCGCGGGGCGCTGTCGCGTCTGCGCCTGTCGCATACAAGGTCGTGCAAGTCCGTTCGCAGGGCGCCACCGTGGTGGCCCAGCTGGCTGGCATCGCCGACCGTGACAAGGCCGAAGCGCTGCGCGGTTTTTCCGTGCAGGCGCCGCGGGGTTCCTTCCCCGCGCCCGAAGAAGACGAATACTACTGGGTCGATCTCATTGGCTGCTCGCTGTACACCACGGCGAACGGCGACGCCGCGCTCATAGGCGTGGTGGACGAGGTCCTGGATAACGGCGCTCACGCCGTCTTGAAAGTCTTGTGCCAGAAGGTCGGGGCCGACGGCCCCGAACCCATCCTGAACGCCAAGGGAAAGCCCGCCGAAATGCTCGTTCCGTTCGTGCGCGCGCACATCCAAGCCGTCGATCTGGCCGCGCGCCGCATCGATAGCGACTGGCCCGCGGATCTCTGATGCGCATTGATGTCGTGACGCTCTTTCCCGAAATGTTCGGGGTGGTGCGCGACCTGGGCGTCACTGGCCGGGCCCATGCCCAGGGCCGGTGGGCCCTGCATGCCTGGAATCCGCGTGATTTCACCAGTGATCCCCACCGTACCGTGGACGACCGCCCTTATGGCGGCGGCCCCGGCATGGTGATGATGGCGGCTCCGCTGGAAGCCGCCGTCAACGCCGCCCAGGCGGCGCGCGCGGCCCAAGGCCTGGGGCCTGCCCCGGTGGCGCTGCTCGCGCCCGTGGGCAAGCGTTACGACCAGGCCGGCGCCGAGGCGCTGGCCGCCAGCGACGGCCTGATTCTCATCTGCGGTCGCTACGAAGGCGTCGACCAGCGCTTCATCGAGCGCTGCGTCACGCACGAAATCTCGCTGGGCGACTTCGTGTTGTCCGGCGGCGAGATCGCGGCGCTCGCCGTGATCGACGCCGCGGTGCGCCTGCTGCCGGGCGTGCTGAACGACGGCGACTCCGCGTTGCAGGACTCCTTCAACGACACGCTGTCCGGCCTGCTGGACAGCCCGCATTACACCCGCCCCGAGGTCTACGAGGGCGCGCCGGTGCCGGCGCCGCTGCTCAGTGGCCATCACGCCAACATCTCGCGCTGGCGCCGTGAACGCTCGCTGGCGCTGACCGTCGCGCGCCGCCCCGAGCTGATCGCGTCGGCCCGCGCCCAGGGCTGGTTGTCGCTGGCCGACGAACGCTTCCTGGCCGAGCTGGCCGGCGAGCCGTTGCCGCCGCTGCCCGCCAAGCGCCGCCGCGGATCCAGGCCCAAGACTTCCTGAGCCGGCCGGCGCATCCCCAGGCCTTGCGCCAGGACGCGCTTCTGTCGGTTTCGTGACGGGCGCATCCCTCTCCGCATCCCTCTCGATTCTGTGGCGGGGCGCATCTTTCCGGGGCCCGCGCCAGGATGCGTGCATCCCGGTTTGATGCCGATGCCCCGGCCTCCGTTCGTCCTTGTTCCCGCAGCGCCGGCCGGCGTGCCGCCGTTCATCGCGCGGGATTCCTCTGCAAGCCTTTTCCCGTTTTCCAAGACCGGTTCGGCCTAGGGATGCTCCTAGGTTGTAGCGGCTCGCCTCGCTCCTTAGTATTGAAAATTACATAAAAATGAAATTTTCATATGAGCCGATCCTCTCCCATGCCGAGTGATGCCGCCGCGCTGTCCAAGCCATCGCTGGCGGCGGGCCGTCCCGAGTCCGCCGTCGACATGTGGCTGGGCCAGCAGCTGCGCCAGTTGCGCAAGCAGCACGGCCGTTCGCTGGCGGACGTGGCGCAGGCCTGCGGCATGTCGCTGGGGCTGCTCAGCCAGATCGAGCGCGGCCTGAGCTCGGCGTCGGTGAAGACGCTGCACCAGCTGGCGCGCGAGTTCGGCGTATCGGTCAACGCCTTGCTGCGCAACGCCGAACACACCGAAGGCGAGGACGGCGGCCGTGTCGCCCGCGCCGGCACGCACCGCTACATCGACCTGCGCGAGAAGGGCATCGTCAAGGAGATGTACACGCCGCCCGCGTGCCGCAGCATGGACCTGTGCCGCGCCACCATCGAGCCCGGCGGTTCGACCGGCAACGAGCTGTTCGTGACCGGGCAGGGCGAGCAGATCGGCGTGGTGCTCAAGGGCACGCTCGAACTCTGGGTGGGCGACCGCGTCGTGCTGCTCAAGGAAGGCGACAGTTTCTGCTATGCCAGCAGCACGCCGCGGCGCTGGCGCAATCCCGGCTCCCAGGCGACCGAGGTCATCTGGGCCATCTCGAACATCAATCAAGCCGCGGGGGATGTGACGCAACCGCCGCCTTGAGCGCGCGGGCAGTGAATCGGCGCGATGACACTGGGGATCATCCGCCTTCCGGGCACGCTCCGGAACTCTTTGCCTAGATGAGGAAATGTCATGAAATTCAAGACTCTGGTTGTCTCTGTATTCGCAGCATTGTCCACGGCCACGGCCGCGCAGGCCCAGACGGTGCTGAAGGTGGGGTCCACGCCCACCGGCAGTCCGTTCACCTTTCTCGACACCAAGACCAATTCCATCGAGGGGGTGATGGTCGACATCGTGAAAGCGGTCGGCAAGGAGGCCGGTTTCGAGGTGCAGATCGAGCCCATGGCGTTTTCGGCGCTGATCGGTTCGCTTACCTCCAAGCGCATCGACATCGTCTCGGCGGCCATGTTCATCACGCCGCAGCGCCAGCAGGTGGTGAGTTTCTCGGAGCCGGTCTACCGCTACGGCGAAGGCCTGATGGTGCTCAAGAGCGACAACAAGGAATACAAGTCCTTCGCCGACATGAAGGGCATGACGGTCGGCGTGCAGGTCGGCACCGCCTTCGTCGAGCCGATCCAGAAGAGCGGCGTGTTCAAGGAAGTGAAGCTCTACGACAATCCGCCGGACATGATGCGCGACGCCAACGCCGGCCGCATCCAGGGCGGCTTCATGGACTACCCGATCGCCGCGTACATCCTGACCCAGGGCAACTATCCCAACCTGAAGATGGCGCAGTCCTACCAGCCCACCGTCATGGGCAGCCTGGGCCTGGCCACGCGCAAGGACGACACCGCCTTGCTCGAACGCATCAACAAGGCGCTGGCCAAGCTGAAGGCCGATGGCGCCATCGACCAGATCCTGAAGAAGTGGGGGCTGGGCGGCTGACGCCCGTTTGATGGCGGGCGCGGCGCCGTGACAGGCGTCCGCCCGGACTGCGCGCCCTGGCGCGCGGACCGGCCGCGACCCGGCTTCCCGGATGCGGCCCAGTAGGGGTGAATCGAGTCATGACGGAATTCTTCAAAGACGCGGCGGAGTACCTGCCGATCCTGTTGCAGGGGGCCAAGCTCACCATCCTGGTGACGCTCGGGTCGCTGGTCCTGTCCACGCTGCTGGGGCTGGTGTGGGCGCTGATGCGGGTCTCCGGCAACAAATACCTGTCCAAGTTCAGCGCGGGCGTGATCAACCTGCTGCGCGGCATCCCGATCATCGTGCTGCTGTTCTACATCTACTTCGTGATGCCGGACATGGGCATCGCGCTGACGGCGGTGCAGGCGGCCATCATCGGCCTGGGCATCGCCTATTCGGCCTACCAGGCGGAGAACTTCCGCGCCGGCATCGAGGCCATCGACCGCGGCCAGATCGAGGCGGCCATGGCGATGGGCATGAGCTGGAGCATGACCATGCGCCGCGTGGTGCTGCCGCAGGCCGTCAAGATCGTGCTGCCGCCCTACGGCAACATCATGATCATGATGCTCAAGGACTCGTCGCAGGCGTCCACCATCACGGTGGCCGAGCTTGCCCTGCAGGGCAAGCTGATCGCCGTGTCGACGTTCAAGAACGCCACCGTGTTCTCGCTGGTGGCGCTGATGTACCTGGTGATGTGCGTGCCGCTGATCCTGCTGGTGCGGCATCTGGAAAAGAGGAGTGCCGCCAAATGATCGAACTCAAGGGCGTGCGCAAGAGCTTCGGGTCGCTGGAGGTGCTCAAGGGCATCGACGCCGAGGTCAGCAAGGGCGAGGTGGTGTGCGTGATCGGGCCGTCCGGCTCGGGCAAGTCCACCATCCTGCGCTGCATCAACGGGCTGGAGCGCTACAACGCCGGCCGCATCACCGTGGATGGCGAGCTGGTGGACTGCGACGCAGCCTCCATCGTCTCCATCCGCACGCAGGTGGCGATGGTGTTCCAGCGCTTCAACCTGTTCCCGCATCGTACCGCGCTGGAGAACGTGGTGGAAGGGCCGATCTACGTGAAGGGCGAGCCGCGCGCACAGGCGCTGGAGCGCGGCCGTGAATTGCTGGCCAGCGTCGGCCTGGCCGACAAGGCCGACGCCCATCCGCCGCAACTGTCCGGCGGCCAGCAGCAGCGCGTGGCGATCGCGCGGGCGCTGGCGATGCAGCCCAAGGCGATCCTGTTCGACGAACCGACCTCGGCGCTCGACCCTGAACTGGTGGGCGACGTGCTGGGGGTGATGCGCAAGCTGGCCGAGGCCGGCATGACCATGGTCGTCGTGACGCACGAGATGAGTTTCGCGCGCGAGGTCGCGGATCGCGTCATGTTCTTTGACGGCGGCGTGATGGTTGAGCAGGGCGCCGCCCGTGAAGTGCTGAATCAGCCGCAGCACCCGCGCACGCAGGATTTCCTGCGCCGCGTGCTGCATCCCATGTGAGGAACCATCATGTCGCAGACGCCGTTTCCGCTTTCCCCATCGCTCTGGGCCGCCACCGCGGCGCCGCCGCCGGACACGCAGCCGCTGGCGCAGTCCGCGCAGGCCGACGTGCTGGTGGTGGGTGGCGGCTATGCCGGCCTGAGCACCGCGCTGCACCTGGCCGAGCAAGGCGTGCGCGTGGTGCTGCTGGAGGCGCGCGAGATCGGTTTTGGCGGTTCGGGCCGCAACGGCGGCCAGGTCATTCCGGGCCTCAAATACGATCCCGATGCGCTGGTCTCGATGTTCGGCGGCGAGCGGGGTGAGCGCCTGGTGCGCTTTGCCGGCGCCACCGCCGATTCGGTGTTCAACCTGATCGAGCGGCACGCAATGGATGTGCCGCACGTGCGCAGCGGCTGGATCCAGGGCGCCCACAATCCCGCAACGCTGGAACTGGCGCATGCCCGCGCGGCGCAATGGGCGCGCCATGGCGCCGACGCGCAGCCGCTCGACAAGGCGCAGGTGGCGCGCCTGATCGGCTCCGATCGCTACCCGGGCGGCTGGATCGACCGGCGCGCGGGCGCGGTGCAGCCGCTGAGCTATGCGCGCGGCCTGGCGCTGGCAGCCTTGAACGCGGGCGCGGTGATCCATACCGATACGCCCGTCACCGGGCTCAAGCGCGACGGCGGCAAGTGGATCGCCACCACCGCCGGCGGCGCCAGCGTGACGGCCGACCGCGTGGTGATGTGCACCAACGCCTACGGCGCCGACCTGCTGCCGGGCCTGAAGACCTCGATCATCGACGCCAACACCTTCCAGGTCGCGACCACGCCGCTGCCGGAGCACCTGCGCGCGGGCATCTTCCCGGAAGGGCAGGTCACCTCCGATACCCGCAACCTGCTGCTCTATTTCCGGCTGGATCACCAGGGCCGCCTGCTGATGGGCGGGCGCGGGCCGTTCCGCGAGCCCAAGGGGCCGCAGGACTGGGCCCACCTGGAACGGGTGATGGTGAAGATGTTCCCGCAGGTGGCCGGCACGCCGTTCGAATACCGCTGGTGCGGCCGCGTGGCCATCACCCGCGACTACCTGCCGCACCTGCACGAGCCGCAGCCCGGCTTGCTGGTGGATATCGGCTGCCAGGGGCGCGGCGTGGGCCTGCAGACCAGCATGGGGCGCGCCATGGCGCAGTACCTCGTCAGCGGCGACGCCAAGGCGCTGCCGGTGCCCTTGTCGCCGGTGACGCCGTTCCCGCTCTATGGGTTGCGGCGCCTGTACGTCAACGCGGTGGTCACGTGGTACCGCATGACGGACGGCGGCGTGTAGGCTGGCGCGGCACGCGCCGGAGCGATATCCGGCGCCAAGACAGCCGCGAAAAAAAAGCCCCGGACAGGTCCGGGGCTTTTTGCATGCGGCGTGTCAGGCGATCAATTGCCCAGCTTGCCGCGCTGTTCGCGTACCTTCTGCAGCGTCTCGCCGAATTGCGCGACGCGGGCCTTTTCCTGCTCGACCACGGCGGCCGGGGCGCGTTCGACGAAGCTGGCGTTGGACAGCTTGCCGTTGGCCTTGGCGATCTCGCCTTCCAGGCGGGCGATCTCCTTGTCCAGGCGCACGCGCTCGGCGGCCACGTCGACCTCGACGTGCAGCATCAGGCGGCTGGCGCCGACCACCTGCACCGGCGCGCCGGCGTCGGGCAGGACGTCCAGCACGTCGACCTGGCTGAGCTTGGCCAGCGCGGCCAGGTAGGGGGCGTTGCGCGTCAGCGTGGGCGCGTCGCCCTGGGCGCACAGCGGCACCTTCTGGGCCGGCGACAGGCTCATCTCGCCGCGCAGCGCGCGCACGGCCTCGATCTGGGCCTTCAGCTCGGCCACGTCGGCTTCGGCGGCGGTGTCCACGGCGGCCGGGTTGGCCTGCGGGAACGGCTGCACGCTGACGCTGTCGGCGACGCCTTCCTGGCGCTTGCCGGCCACCACCGAGACCTTCTGCCACAGCTCTTCGGTGATGAACGGAATGATCGGGTGAGCCAGGCGCAGCACGCCTTCCAGCACGCGAATCAGCGTGCGGCGCGTGCCCAGCTGCTGGGCCGGCGTGCCGGTCTGGATCTGCACCTTGGCCAGTTCCAGGTACCAGTCGCAGTATTCGTCCCAGACGTAGCGGTACAGCGCGTTGGCGACGTTGTCGAAGCGGTAGTCGGCAAAGCCGCGCGCCACCTCGGCTTCCAGCGCCTGCAGCTGGCTGACGATCCAGCGGTCGACGAACGAGGTTTCGCCCGCGTCCGAACCGGTCAGGTCGTGGCCTTCGGTGTTCATCAGCACGAAACGGGTGGCGTTCCAGAGCTTGTTGCAGAAGTTGCGGTAGCCCTCGCAACGCTTCAGGTCGAAGTTGATGTTGCGGCCCAGGGTCGCGTAGGCGGCCATGGTGAAGCGCAGCGCGTCGGTGCCGAAGGCGGGGATGCCGTCCGGATACTGGCGGCGCGTCGCCTTTTCGATGGCGCCGGCCTGCTTGGGATTCATCAGGCCGTAGGTGCGCTTGGCCACCAGGCCGTCCAGGTCGATGCCGTCGATCAGGTCGACCGGGTCGAGCGTGTTGCCCTTGGACTTGCTCATCTTCTGGCCGTCGGCGTCGCGGATCAGGCCGTGCACGTAGACGTGCTTGAACGGGATCTGGCCGGTCAGGTGTGTGGTCAGCATGACCATGCGCGCGACCCAGAAGAAGATGATGTCGAAGCCGGTGACCAGCACGCTGGACGGCAGGTAGCGCTGCAGGTCGGGCGTCTGGTCGGGCCAGCCGAGCGTGGTGAAGGGCACCAGGCCCGACGAGAACCAGGTGTCCAGCACGTCCGGATCGCGCTTGAGCTCGCCGGTGACGCCGGCGGCGCGGGCCTGCTGGATCGCTTCGGCTTCGTCGTGGGCGACGAACACCTGGCCGTCTTCCGCGTACCAGGCGGGAATCTGGTGGCCCCACCACAGCTGGCGCGAAATACACCAGTCCTGGATGTTGTTGAGCCACTGGTTGTAGATGGTGGTCCAGTTGTCCGGGTAGAACTGGATGCGGCCGTCGGCCACCACTTCCAGCGCCACTTCGGTGATGCTCTTGCCCGGGTTGAGCGTGCCCTCGGGGGCCGGCTTGCTCATGGCGACGAACCACTGGTCGGTCAGCATGGGCTCGAGCACGACGCCGGTGCGGTCGCCCTTGGGCTGCATCATCTTGTGCGGCTCGACCTTGACCAGGTAGCCCTCGGCTTCCAGCTGGGCGACCACGGCCTTGCGGGCTTCGTAGCGCTCCATGCCCTGGAACTGCTTGGGGCCGTTTTCGTTGATGTGCGCGTCGAGCGTGAAGATCACGATCAGCGGCAGGTCGTGGCGCATCGCGCAGGCGTAGTCGTTGAAATCGTGCGCGCCGGTGATCTTGACGCAGCCGGTGCCGAATTCGGGGTCGACGAAGTCATCCGCGATGATGGGGATGTTGCGGTCGCACAGCGGCAGCTCGACCTGCTTGCCGACAAGGTGCTTGTAGCGCGGGTCTTCGGGGTGCACGCACAGCGCGCCGTCGGCCAGCATGGTCTCGGGGCGGGTGGTGGCGATGGTCATGCCGCGCAGGGTGACCGTCTGGCCGTCCTTGTCGACGATGGTCTGCGGACCGTCGACGAAGGGGTAGAGGATGTGCCACATGTGGCCGTCGGTCTCTTCCGACTGCACTTCCAGGTCGGACACGGCCGTCAGCAGCTTGGGGTCCCAGTTGACCAGGCGCTTGCCGCGGTAGATCAGGCCCTGTTTATGCAGGCGCACGAAGGTCTCCACCACGCCGCGCGACATGCGGTCGTCCATGGTGAAGTACTCGCGCGGCCAGTCGGCCGAGGCGCCCAGCCGGCGCACCTGGCCGGTGATGGCGCTGCCCGACTTTTCCTTCCATTCCCACACTTTTTCGACGAATTTCTCGCGGCCGAGGTCGTGACGCGAAACCTTCTGGGCGTCGAGCTGTCTTTCAACCACGATCTGCGTGGCGATGCCGGCGTGGTCCGTCCCCGGAATGAAGACGGTGTCGTCGCCCAGCATGCGGTGGTAGCGGATCAGGCCATCCATGATGGTCTGGTTGAACGCGTGGCCCATGTGCAGCGTGCCCGTCACGTTGGGCGGCGGGAACTGGATGACGTAAGGCTCGGCCTTGTTTTCCGTCCCCTTTTTTACGTGCGACCCCGCGGCGAAGTAGCCGCGCTTGTCCCACTCGGCGTACCAGCGGGATTCGAGTTCGGCGGGTTCGAAGCTCTTGGAGAGTTCCGGGGAGTCGGTCGCGGCGGGCGCGGCGTTCGGGGGAGCAGCTTGAGTCATTACAGGGTTCCGGCAGACAGGGCGCCCGGTCGATGGAAACGGGCAAGCAAACCGCTCATTTTAAGATGTAATGCGGTCGTATCGGCGTGTTAGAATACCGGGTTACTGTAAACCTTTTAGAAGTCCCTGAATTCATTGAGGTTTCGCCAAAAGTTCATTGAAAAAACGCTGCGAATTTCAGCACAATGAACCGAGCGAAGCACTCGAGGTGGGACAACCCGGGGGCAACCCCGGGATAACTCCGAAGGGTGGACAGTGTCGAATCCCCGCCTTGGCACAGGCGGCCGGGACGGCCCGGAACGCGCTGTCAACGCAGCTGTTCCGAGCCGCTTGCGCGCCCATGGCGCGATGCCGCTTGAAGGGTGACACCGACAAGCGCAGGCCACGCCAGGCAATCATAGAAACCAGTCAGCAATCAGTTTTTGGAGTTCTCATGTCCATCCAACGTACCCTCTCGATCATCAAGCCCGACGCCGTCGCCAAGAACGTCATCGGCCAGATCGTCGGCCGTTTCGAACAAGCCGGCCTGAAGGTCATCGCCGCCCGCCTGGCCCAGCTGTCGCGCGCCGACGCCGAGCGTTTCTACGCCGTGCACAAGGAACGCCCCTTCTTCAAGGACCTGGTTGACTTCATGATCTCCGGTCCCGTGTTCGTGCAAGTGCTGGAAGGCGAAGACGCCATCCTGAAGAACCGCGACCTGATGGGCGCCACCGACCCCAAGAAGGCCGCCCCGGGCACCATCCGCGCCGACTTCGCCGACAGCATCGACGCCAACGCCGTGCACGGCTCGGACGCGCCGGAAACGGCCGCCGTCGAAGTGGCTTTCTTCTTCCCCGAAATCAACATCCACAGCCGTTGATTTTCCGGAAATCGTTTTAGCGTCATAGCAATACCCTGGTCATGGAAACCGTCGAACGAATCAACCTGTTGGGGCTGGATGCCTCCGCCCTGTCCGAACTCGTCGGGCAGTGGGGCGGCAAGCCGTTTCGCGCCCGTCAGCTGCAGCGCTGGATGCACCAGCGCGGCGCCGATTCGTTCGACGCCATGACCGACCTGGCCCGCGATTTCCGCGGCCAGCTGGCGTCGCGTTGCGTCATCGAGGCGCTGGCGGTCAACACCGAGCAACGCTCGTCGGACGGCACCCGCAAGTGGCTGTTCGACGTGGGGCAGGGCAACGCCATCGAAACCGTCTTCATCCCCGAAGACGACCGCGGCACGTTGTGCATCTCCAGCCAGGCCGGCTGCGTGGTGAACTGCCGTTTCTGCTCGACCGGGCACCAGGGGTTCAACCGCAACCTCAAGACCAGCGAGATCATCGGCCAGCTGTGGTGGGCCAAGCGCGTGCTGGAAGCCGACATCGGCACCGCGCGCCTGGAAAGCGCCCGCGCCACCGAAGATACCCGCGTCATCAGCAACGTGGTCATGATGGGCATGGGCGAGCCCCTGCTCAACTACGACCAGGTGCTGCCGGCCCTGCGCCTGATGCTCGACGACAACGCCTATGGCCTGTCGCGCCGCCGCGTCACGGTGTCCACCTCGGGCGTGGTGCCCATGATGGACCGCCTGTCGCAGGACTGTCCGGTGGCACTGGCCGTGTCGCTGCATGCGCCCAACGACGCGCTGCGCGACGAGCTGGTGCCGCTGAACAAGAAATACCCGTTGAAGGAGTTGCTGGCCGCGTGCGAACGCTACCTGGCTTTCGCCCCGCGCGACTTCATCACGTTTGAATACTGCATGCTGGACGGCATCAACGATACCGACCAGCACGCCAAGGAACTGATAAACATCGCACGCCAGATCCGCTGCAAGCTCAATCTGATCCCGTTCAATCCCTTCCCCGCGTCCGGCCTGAAGCGTTCGCAGACGGCCCGCGTCAAGGTGTTCGCCCAGCGTCTGATGGACGCCGGCATCATCACGACGGTTCGCAAGACCCGGGGGGACGATATCGATGCCGCTTGTGGTCAACTGGCCGGAGAAGTGCGCGACCGTACCCGGATCACCGAACGGAACGCCGCGCAGCGCCAGACCATACCAATTAGACAGGTGCATGCATGACGCAGGATATCGCTTCTGCAGTTTCAGAAACGCCCGCGGGCGCAGGGGATTCGGGCAAGGTGGGCTCGGCGCTGCGCACGCTGCGCCAGTCCAAGGGCTGGTCGCTCGAGGAAGTGTCCAGCCGCATCAAGTTCTCGGCCAAGCAGATCGAGGCCCTCGAGAACGAACAGTGGGGCGAGCTGCCCACCGGCGTCTCGCTGCGCGGCCTGATCCGCAACTACGCCCGCATGCTGGGCGCCGATTCCCAGGCCATCGTCGATTCGCTCGACCCCAAGGCCCGCGTCACCGGCCCGGTCAAGCTGAGCCCGGGCGCGCTGCATTCGGCGCATTCCATTCCCCAGTCGAGCGCGGACGACGATCGCGGGTCCTCGACCTCCTGGGGCTGGCTGATCGCCATCGTGCTGGTGCTGGCCGCCGGCGTCGCCTACGCCTTCTGGCAAGGCTGGCTGCCGCAGCAGTGGCTGGCGTTCGACTGGCTCCCCAAGCTGTCCAAGTAAATACCGGTTTAGCCGATGCAAGATTCCTCTCTGCCTTGCCAGGATGCGCCGCCGCCCTCAGTGGGCGCGGCTTCCCGCCGCGTCACGCGTTCGGTGGCGGTGAAGTGGGGCGACCGCACGGTCATGATCGGCGGCGACGCGCCGGTGGTGGTCCAGTCCATGACCAACACCGACACCGCCGACGCCATCGCCACGGCGATCCAGGTCAAGGAACTGGCGCTGGCCGGTTCCGAGATGGTGCGCATCACCGTCAATACGCCCGAGGCCGCCAAGGAAGTCATGGCGATCCGCGAGCAGCTCGACCGCATGGGCGTGGACGTGCCGCTGGTGGGCGACTTCCACTACAACGGCCACAAGCTGCTGACGCAATTCCCGGACTGCGCCCAGGCGCTGTCCAAGTACCGCATCAATCCCGGCAACATGGGCGGCGGCAAGCGTCGTGACGACAACTTCGCCCAGATGATCGAGGTGGCTTGCCGCTACGACAAGCCGGTGCGCATCGGCGTGAACTGGGGCAGCCTGGACCACGAGCTGATGGCGCGCAAGATGGACGAGAACAGCCGCCGCGCCCAGCCCTGGGAAGCGCAGGCGGTGATGCGCGACGCGCTGGTGGTGTCCGCCATCAGCAACGCCCAGCGCGCCGAGGAACTCGGCCTGCGCCGCGACGCCATCATCCTGTCGTGCAAGGTCAGCCACGTGCAGGACCTGATCACGGTCTACCGCGACCTGTCGGCGCGTTGCGACTATCCGCTGCACCTGGGCCTGACCGAGGCCGGCATGGGCAGCAAGGGCATCGTCGCCTCGACCGCGGCGCTGGCCGTGCTGCTGCAGCAGGGCATCGGCGACACCATCCGC
This sequence comes from Achromobacter sp. ISS7, assembly GCF_056523125.1. Classification (NCBI taxonomy): domain Bacteria; kingdom Pseudomonadati; phylum Pseudomonadota; class Betaproteobacteria; order Burkholderiales; family Alcaligenaceae; genus Achromobacter; species Achromobacter sp. ISS7. The sequence goes on from NZ_JAWRZD010000001.1 coordinate 711,938, forward strand.
ATCTCGCTGACGCCGGAACCCGGCGGCGACCGCGGCCGCGAAGCCGTGGTGGCGCAGGAAATCCTGCAGACCATGGGCCTGCGCGCGTTCACGCCCATGGTGGTGGCCTGCCCCGGTTGCGGCCGCACCAGCAGCACGTTCTTCCAGGAACTGGCCGATAGCATCCAGTCCTACCTGCGCCGGCAGATGCCGGTGTGGCGCGCCCAATACCCCGGCGTCGAAAGCATGAACGTCGCGGTCATGGGCTGTGTGGTCAACGGGCCTGGCGAAAGCCGCCACGCGGACATCGGCATCAGCCTGCCGGGCACCGGCGAGGTGCCGGCCGCGCCGGTGTTCGTCGACGGCGAGCGCACGGTCACCCTGAAGGGCGACCATATCGCCGAAGAATTCCAGGCCATCGTTGAAGACTACGTGGCGCGCCGCTATGGCGCGCTCGCCTCTCATTAAAGAAAGGGTGTGGCCGCGAGGCGCGCTTGCCAGCGCGCGGGGCGGCATGATCAAGATGACTCAAGCTTTCCAGAAAGTCGCCGCGATCCGCGGCATGAATGACCTGCTGCCAGGGCCCAGCGCCCGCTGGGAGCAATTCGAGGAAATCGTGCGCGGCTGGCTGCGCGGCTACGGCTATCGCAATGTGCGTACGCCCGTGCTTGAGCATACGCGCCTGTTCACGCGCGGCATCGGCGAAGTGACCGACATCGTCGAAAAAGAGATGTACACGTTCACCGATGCGCTCAACGGCGAATCGCTGACCATGCGGCCCGAGATGACCGCCGGCATCGTGCGCGCCTCGATCGAGCACAACCTGCTGTACGACCGTCCGCAGCGCGTCTACTCGATCGGCCCGGTGTTCCGCCACGAGCGCCCGCAGCGCGGCCGCTACCGCCAGTTCCACCAGATCGACGTCGAGGCCCTGGGCTTCGCCGGTCCCGACGTGGACGCCGAACTGATCGTCATGCTGGCCCGCCTGTGGAAGCTGCTGGGCCTGACCGACGTGCGCCTGGAGCTGAACTCGCTGGGCCAGCCGGCCGAGCGCGCCGCGCATCGCGCCGCGCTGATCGCGCACCTGGAAAAGCACAGCGATATCCTGGACGAGGACGGCAAGCGCCGCCTCTACACCAACCCGCTGCGCGTGCTGGACACCAAGAACCCCGCCATGCAGGAAATGGCCGACAGCGCCCCGCGCCTGTTCGACTTCCTGGGCGAGGAATCGCGCGCCCACTTCGACGGCGTGTGCCAGCGCCTGACCGACGCCGGCATCGAATACCGCCTCAACCCGCGCCTGGTGCGCGGGCTCGACTACTACAACCTGACCGTCTTCGAATGGGTCACCGACCGCCTGGGTTCCCAGGGCACGGTGTGCGGCGGCGGCCGCTACGACGGCCTGATCGAACTGCTGGGCGGCAAGGCCGCGCCGGCCGTCGGCTTCGCCATCGGCATGGAGCGCTTGCTGGACCTGTGGGAACAGAGCGTGCAGGTCGAGGCCCCGGCCGAGTGCGACGTCTATGTCGTGCACCAGGGCGAAGACGCGCAGCGCCTGGCCGCCCGGGTCGGCGAAGACCTGCGCGACGCCGGCCTGTCGGTGGTGGTGCATGCCGGCGCCGCCAGCTTCAAGTCCCAATTCAAGCGCGCCGACGCCAGCGGCGCCCGGGTTGCGGTTATCCTTGGCGCCGATGAAGTGGCTTCGCAGACCGCCAGCATCAAATTCCTGCGCGCCGACGCCCAAGGCGATGGCGCGCAGCAGCAAGTCCCGTTGGCGGGCTTGGCCGACGTACTGAAGAATCTCAAGGGTTAGGGCATGGCATACGATCTGGAAGAACAGGAAAAACTCGACGCGATCAAGGCGTGGTGGGCTCGCTACGGCACGCTGGTGCTGTCGCTGGTGGCCGCCGTGGCGGTGGCCTGGGGCGGCTGGTGGGGCTCGAAGGCCTACCAATCGCACAAGGCCAACCAGGCCATGGGTTATTTCGAGGCGCTCGAAGACGCGGCCCGCCTGGGCGGCGCTGATTCCTCGGTGCGCATCAAGGCCGCCGCGGCGACCCTGCGCGACCAATACGGCTCGACCGGCTACGCCACCCGTGGCGCGCTGGTGGCGGCCCAGGCGCTGCAGGCCCAGAAGGACGTCGACGGCGCCCGCCAGCAGCTCGAATGGCTGGCCGGCCAGACCAAGAACCCGTCCATGCAGGCCGTCGCCCGGCTGCGCCTGGCGGGCCTGCTGCTGGACCAGAAGCAATACGACGCCGCGCTGGGCCAGCTGAACAACGCCCCGGCCGCGTTCGCCGCCTTGTTCGCCGACCGCCGTGGCGATATCCTCGCGGCGCAAGGCAAGCGCGAGGACGCGCGTGCCGCATGGCAAAGCGCCATTGATGGCCTGGGCACGGCGAATCCGCTGACCCAGGTTGTGCAACTGAAACTGGATGCCCTGAGCGGAGCGTGACTGTAATGCGTAAATTTGCCTTTGGCCGGACGTGGCGTGGCGCGGTTTGCCTGACGGGCGTGCTCGCCCTGGGCGGTTGCGGCCTGTTTTCCCATGACGACGGCCGTTACGACCCCGCTCCCCTGACCGAATACAAGGCCGGCATGTCGGTGCGCCAGGTCTGGTCGACCTCGATCGGCAGCGGTTCCGGCCTGGGCTTCGCGCCCACGGTGCTGGAAAACGCCATCTACGCCGCCACGCCCGATGGCTCGGTCGGCAAGTTCGACCTGCAAAGCGGCCGTCCCATCTGGAAGTCGCAGGCCGGCGTGAAGCTGACCGCGGGCGCCGGCAGCGACGGCACCACCACGGCCGTGGCCTCGCCCGACGGCGACGTGGTCGCCTTCGACGACAGCGGCAAGGTCAAATGGAAGGTGCGCGCCACCAGCGACGTCAACATCCCGCCGGTGGTGGGCTATGGCATCGTCGTGGTCCGCAGCGGCGACTACCGCATCCAGGCCTTCGACGCCAACAGCGGCGAGCGCCTCTGGAGCGTGCAGCGTCCCGGCCCGGCGCTGGCCCTGCGCAGCGCCGCGCAGATGGTGCTGGCCGAAGGCCTCGTCATCACCGGCCTGCCCGGCGGCAAGATGATGGCCATCGCCTCCGACAGCGGCAACGTGCAATGGGAAGGCACCGTCGCCACCCCGCGCGGCGCCAGCGACCTGGAACGCCTGACCGACGTGGTCGGCGCGCCCCGCATCGCCGGCAACCTGCTTTGCGCGGTGGCCTACCAAGGGCGTATCGTGTGCTTTGACGTCACGGCCGGCGGCCGTCCGATCTGGGCCAAGGACTTCTCCAGCGTCAGCGGCATGACCCTGGACCAGCGCTTTGCCTACTCGGCCGACCAGAACAGCGTGGTCAACGCCTTCGCGCTGGACAACGGCGGCAACGTCTGGAAGCAGGCCGCGCTGAAGAACCGCCAGCTCACCGTGCCGGCCCTGCTGGGCGGCGCGCTCGCGGTCGGCGACCTGGATGGCTATGTGCATTTCCTGTCGCGCAGCGATGGCAGCCTGATGGCGCGCCTGTCCGTGGGCGGCGGTGCCATCGTTTCGCCGCCGCAGACGACTTCCCAAGGTGTGCTGGTCCAGACGGGCAATGGCAATCTCGTCCTGATCGGCACCAACTAAACCCTCAAGAACAAAGCCTTACACCGTGTCTTTCAAGCCTGTCGTTGCCCTGGTCGGCCGCCCCAACGTGGGGAAATCGACCCTATTCAATCGCCTGACGCGATCGCGCGCCGCGCTGGTGGCCGATTTTTCCGGCCTGACCCGCGATCGCCATTACGGCGAGGGCAGGGTGGGCGATATCCCCTTCATCGCCATCGACACGGGCGGTTTCGAGCCGGTCGCCAAGGACGGCATCCTGCTGGAAATGGCGCGCCAGACCCGGCAGGCCATCGCCGAGGCCGACGTCGTCGTGTTCCTGGTGGACGCCCGCGCCGGCCTCAACGCGCATGACCACGAAATCGCCACGCTGCTGCGCAAGTCGGGGCAGCAGCGCGTGCTGCTGGCGGTGAACAAGGCCGAAGGCATGGGGGCGGGCGCCGCCATCGCCGAATTCCACGAGCTGGGCCTGGGGCAACCCTATCCCATCTCGGCGGCGCACGGCGACGGCATCGTCGACCTGATCGAACTCGCGCTGCAGGACCTGGCCGAGCCGCCCGCCGAGGAAGAGGAAGCGGCCGAAGAGGGCGAGCACGACCACCGCATCAAGCTGGCCATCGTGGGCCGCCCCAACGTCGGCAAGTCCACGCTGATCAACACGCTGATGGGCGAAGAGCGCGTGATCGCGTTCGACATGCCCGGCACCACCCGCGACGCCATCGAGATCGACTTCGAGCGCGATGGCCGCCGCTACACGCTGATCGACACCGCCGGCCTGCGCAAGCGCGGCAAGGTGTTCGAGGCGGTCGAGAAGTTCTCCGTCATCAAGACGCTGCAGGCCATCGAGGCCAGCAACGTCGTGCTGCTGATGCTGGACGCGCAGACCGAAATCTCCGAGCAGGACGCCCACATCGCCGGCTTCGTGCTGGAAACCGGCCGCGCCGTGGTCCTGGCCATCAACAAGTGGGACGGCCTGGACGGCGAGGAAAAGGAACGCATCGAGCGCGAATTCATGCGCAAGCTGCGCTTCCTGTCGTTCGCCCGCGTGCACACCATCTCGGCCTTGCGCGGGCAGGGCATCAAGCCGCTGCTCAAGTCGGTCAACGCCGCCCACGCCGCCGCCTTCGCCAAGCTGTCCACGCCCAAGCTGACGCGCGAACTGCAGGCCGCCGTCGAGCAGCAGCCGCCGCCCCGCAAGGGCATCTTCCGTCCCAAGATGCGCTATGCGCACCAGGGCGGACAGAACCCCCCGCTGGTGGTCATCCACGGCAACGCCCTCGACTCGGTGCCCGATTCGTACCGCCGCTACCTGGAAACCCGTTTCCGCAACGCCTTCGATCTGGCCGGCACGCCGCTGCGGATCGAGTTCAAGTCTTCGCACAACCCCTACGCGCAGGAAAGCTGATCCATGAGCCGTTTCTGGAGTCCCGTGGTCGGGACGCTCAGTCCGTATGTCCCGGGCGAGCAGCCCAAGCTTCAGAACCTGGTCAAGCTCAATACCAACGAGCATCCCTACGGGCCGTCGCCCAAGGTGCTCGAGGCGATCCGCGCGGCGTGCGACGACACGCTCAAGCTTTATCCCGATCCGTCGTCCGACCGCCTGCGCCAGGCGGTGGCGACGGCCGTCGGCGTGGCGCCGGCCAGCGTCTTCGTGGGCAACGGCTCGGATGAAGTGCTGGCGCACGCCTTCCTGGCGCTGCTCAAGCACGAGCGTCCGCTGCGCTTTCCCGACATCACCTACAGCTTCTATCCCGTCTATTGCGGCCTGTACGGCATCGATTACGAGACGCTGCCGCTGACGGAAGATTTCCGCATCGACGTCGAAGACTACCTGCCGGGCCGCCATGGCCAGGCCGGCGCCATCATCTTCCCCAATCCCAACGCGCCCACCGGCCGCGCGCTGACGCTGGCGGAGATCGAGCGCGTGCTGGCGGGCAACCCGGATTGCGTGGTGGTGGTGGACGAGGCCTACGTCGATTTCGGCGCCGAATCGGCCATCCCGCTGACCACGCGCTACGACAACCTGCTGGTCATCCAGACGCTGTCCAAATCGCGTTCGCTGGCCGGCCTGCGGGTCGGTTTCGCGGTTGGCAGCCCGGCGCTGATCGACGGCCTGGAGCGCGTCAAGAACAGCTTCAATTCCTATCCGGTGGATCGCCTGGCCTCGGCCGGCGCGGTCGCCGCGCTCGAGGACGTCGACTACTTCGAACAGACCCGCCAGGCGGTGATCCAGACCCGCGGGCGGATGACGGCCGGCCTGCAGGCCCTGGGCTTCGAGGTGCTGCCGTCCAGCGCCAACTTCGTGTTCACCCGGCACGCCTCGCGCGATGCCGCCGCGCTGGCCGCCGGCCTGCGCGAGCGCAGCATCATCGTGCGCCATTTCCGCCTGCCGCGCATAGACCAGTTTCTGCGTATTACAGTGGGCACGGACGAGCAGTGCGAATTGCTTCTGAAAGCGCTCGCCGAGCTCGTCTGAACCCCGGCTGAAGGGCCCTTCCGGCGGAAAACTCTGGTGTCATCTTTTGCATCCGACACAAGTAGCACGGGCCGGGAAAACCCTGTAGAGTACATGTTTCGACGTGCCCCACCTGTAAAAAGCGCGTCATCACTCAATAACAAACAAATGGAGCCTGGCCAATGAGCAATAAAGGGCAAACTCTGCAAGATCCGTTCCTGAACACGCTGCGCAAGGATCATGTGCCGGTGTCGATCTACCTGGTGAACGGTATCAAGCTTCAAGGGCAAATCGAATCTTTCGACCAATACGTGGTGCTGCTGCGTAACACGGTCACGCAAATGGTCTACAAGCACGCCATTTCCACCGTTGTTCCCGCCCGCGCCGTGAATTTTCAGGTGGAAGTCCCTGCTGAGTAATCTCGCTCCCGCAGTACCTTTTATTGCCCGCCGGACGTTCCACGTCGGCGGGCATTTTCGCTTTGGCTCCAAAATGGTGCATGTATGCGCGCACTGATCATCAGCGTGGATCTGGGTGATCCCGACTTCACGGCACACGCCGAGGAATTCGCCATGCTGGCCAAGGGCGCCGGCGCGGAAATCGTCGGCACGCTCACGGCCCGCCGCGACCGTCCCGACGCCAAGTTCTTCATCGGTTCCGGCAAGGCCGATGAGGGCGTGGGCATGGCCCAGGCGCTGCTGGCCGACATCGTCTTGTTCGACCAGCCCCTGTCGCCGGCCCAGCAGCGCAACCTGGAACGGGTCTTCAACCTGCGCGTGGTGGATCGCGTGGCGTTGATCCTGGACATCTTCGCGCTGCGCGCCAAGAGCCACGAAGGCAAGCTGCAGGTCGAACTGGCGCAGTTGCAGCATCTGGCCACGCGCCTGACGCGCATGTGGAGCCACTTGGAACGTCAGCGCGGCGGTATTGGCATGCGCGGCCCCGGCGAATCGCAGCTCGAAATGGACCGCCGCATGATCGGCGCCAAGGTCAAGACGCTGCGCGAGCGCCTGGACCGGGTCGAGCGCCAGCGTGTCACGCAGCGCCGCGCGCGGGCCCGGGGCGGCGCCCTGTCGGTGTCGCTGGTGGGGTACACCAACGCCGGCAAGTCGACACTATTCAACGCCTTGACCCGCGCCGACACCTACGCGGCGGACCAGTTGTTCGCCACGCTCGACACGACCACCCGTCGCATCTGGATCGAAGGGGCGGGCAACGTGGTGGTGTCGGATACCGTGGGCTTCATCCGCGACCTGCCTCACGACCTGATCGCCGCGTTCCGCGCCACGCTCGAAGAGACCGTGCACGCCGACCTGCTGCTGCACGTGGTCGACGCCGCCAGTCCGCAGCGCGACGAGCAGATCTTCGAGGTCAACAAGGTGCTGGCGGAAATCGGGGCTGCCTCGATTCCCACCATTCTGGTATACAACAAGATCGACCGTGCTGGCCTGGAACCCCGGGCGGAGCGCGACGCCCATGGTACGATTGCGCGAGTATTTGTAAGCGCCACCGAGCGCGCCGGTTTGGACGCGTTGCGCGGGGCAATTGCGGAGACCGGACAGATTGTGGGAAACAATGCCTCGAATTATCAAACTCTTCAATCTGAATGACCCCGGCTGGGGTCGTGGAAACAACAATGGCTCCGAGCCGCCGCCCAAGCGGCCCCAAGGCAACGGAGACGGTCCGCCCGACCTCGACGAGGTCTGGCGCGATTTCAATAATCGCATCGGATCGTTGTTCGGCCGCAAGGGCGGGGGTGGCAACAACCGCCCCGGTGGCAATCGCGGTGGCATGACGCCGCCGTCGCCGCGGGGCGCGCGCATCGGACTGGGAGTGATCGCCCTGGTCGCGGTCGGCATCTGGGCGGCCAGTGGCTTCTATATCGTCCAGGAAGGCCAGGTCGCCGTCGTCACCCAGTTCGGCAAGTACAAGAGCACGTCGCAGGCCGGTTTCCAATGGCGCCTGCCGTACCCCATCCAGAGCCATGAAATGGTCAACGTGTCGCAACTGCGCACGTTCGAAGTCGGTTTCCGTGGCGGCGCCCGCAACAAGGTGCTGCCCGAGGCGCTAATGCTCACGACGGACGAGAACATCGTCGACATGCAGTTCGTCGTGCAATACCGCCTGCGCGCCGATGGCGCGCCCGACTACCTGTTCATGACCCGCGACCCGGACGATTCCGTGCGTCAGGCGTCCGAAACCGCCATGCGCGAAGTGGTCGGCAAGCAGTCCATGGACTTCGTGCTGTACGAAGGCCGGACCACCGTCGCCACCCAGGTCCAGGCGCTGATGCAGCAGATCCTGGATCGCTACCAGACCGGCGTGCAGATCAGCACCGTCGCCATCCAGAACGTGCAGCCGCCTGAACAGGTGCAGGCCGCGTTCGACGACGCCGTCAAGGCCGGTCAGGATCGCGAACGCCAGATCAACGAAGGCCAGGCCTACGCCAACCAGGTCGTGCCGCTCGCCAGCGGCCAGGCCTCGCGCATGATGGAGCAGGCCGAGGGCTACCGCGCCAAGGTCACGGGCGACGCGCAGGGTAATACCGCGCGCTTCACCAGCATCCTGGGCGAATACGAGAAGGCGCCGCAGGTCATGCGTCAGCGCATGTACCTGGAAAGCATGCAGGAGATCTTCACTCGCGCCAGCAAGGTCATGGTCGACACCAAGAGCAACAACAACATGTTGTACCTGCCCTTGGACAAGATCATGCATCTGGCCGCGCAAGACGCCAGCAAGGCCGCTGCCGGCAGCGCCGGTTCGTCGACCCTGATCAATCCGCCCGCCCAGTCGCCGCTCCGCGGCAACGTGGCGCCGGCCCCGCAACCCTCCGGCAGCAGCAATAGCAACGCGCTGCCCCGCGACCGCCAGTCGCGCTAACCCGGAGGATTCTTGATCATGCAACGTCTTATGCCCATCCTGGTCGGCCTGCTCATCGTGCTGGCCGCCCTTTCTTCCTGCGTGTTCGTGGTGCGCGAGCGCGACTACGCCCTGGTGTTCTCGCTGGGTGAAGTGCGCAAGGTCATCAGCGAGCCCGGCCTGTACTTCAAGGCGCCGCCGCCGTTCCAGAACGTGGTGACGCTGGACAAGCGCATCCTGACCATCGAAACCAACGAAGCCGAGCGCATCCAGACTTCCGAAAAGAAGAACCTGCTGATCGACTCGTACGTCAAGTGGCGCATCGCGGATCCCCGCCTGTACTACGTGACCTTCGGCGGCAACGAACGCGCCGCGCAGGAACGCCTGCAAGCGCAGATCCGCGACGCGCTCAACGCCTCGGTCAACGTGCGCACGGTGCGCGACGTGGTCTCGACCGAACGCGACAAGATCATGGCCGAAATCCTGACCAACGTCGCCAAGCGCGCCGAGCCGTTGGGCGTGCAGATCGTCGACGTGCGCCTGCGCCGCATCGAGTTCGCGCCCGAGATCTCGGAATCGGTGTACCGCCGCATGGAAGCCGAACGTACCCGCGTCGCCAACGAGCTGCGCTCGATCGGCGCCGCCGAGGGCGAGAAGATCCGCGCCGAAGCCGACCGCCAACGCGAAGTGATCGTGGCCCAGGCCTACGCCAAGGCCCAGACGATCATGGGCGAGGGCGATGCCGCGGCCGCCGCGATCTACTCGCAGGCCTACGGCAAGAACCCGCAGTTCTACACGTACTACAAGAGCCTGGAAGCCTACCGCGCTTCGTTCTCGAAGCCGGGCGACGTGCTGGTGGTCGACCCCAGCTCCAGCTTCTTCCAGTTCATGAAGGACCCCACCGGCCAGGCCCTGGCCCCGGTGACCGTGCCCGCCAAGTAAGGCGGCGCCTTAAGCGGTATCCCAAAGCCCCTTGGCCTGCGCCAAGGGGCTTTTTCCTGGCGGGCAGGCCAGGCCGCCGCGCGCGGCGAGGCAATCGGGGACGGTGTTGCGCTGCTGGCTTTCCCGGCTGGCGCTGTCGGCTGAACCATGTACAATACCCCGTAAGCTAGAAAACATTCCGCAGCGGCTGAGCGGGCTTACGCCCCCTCAGCCGCTTTTCGTTTTGGCGACGCCCACGCATCTCTAGGCGTTATTCAGGTAAACATTCATGGGTAACTGGTTGCTGCCCGAGAGCCTTGCCGACGTACTTCCGGCAGAGGCCCGGCGCATCGAGGAAGTGCGCCGCGAACTTCTCGATCTGTACCGTACTTACGGCTTCGAGCTGGTCGCGCCGCCCCTGGTCGAGTACATCGATTCATTGCTGTCCGGCACCGGCAGCGATCTGGATCTGCGTACCTGCAAGCTGGTTGACCAGCTGTCGGGTCGCACGCTGGGCGTTCGCGCCGACATGACTCCCCAGGTCACGCGCATCGACGCGCACTTGTTGAACCGCGCCGGCGTGACCCGCCTGTGCTATTGCGGCAACGTGCTGCATGCCCGCCCGGCGGACCTGCTGTCCAGCCGCGAGCTGCTGCAGATCGGCGCTGAAATTTACGGTCATGCCGGTTTCGAGGCCGACCTCGAGATCATCCAGCTGGTGCTGGAAACGGTGGCCATCGCCGGTGTGCGCAATCCGCGCCTGGTGCTGTGCCATCCGGGCGTGCTGCGCGGCATCGTCGAAGCCGATCCGGCCGCCGCCGCGGTCTCGCAGGAAGTCATCCGCCTGATGCGCGAGAAAGACGTGCCGGGCCTGACCGAACTGGCCGCGCGTACTCCCGGCATGCGCGCTGAAACGCTCAAGGCGTTGCAGCTGCTGCCCAAGCTTTACGGCGGTCCCGAAGTGCTGAAGCGGGCCCGCCACGACCTGCCGCTGCTGCCCGGCGTCGTCGCCGCGCTGGATGCGCTGCAGGTGCTGCTGGATGGCCAGCCGAACGTCGACTTCGGTGTCGACCTGGCGGACGTGGACGGCTACGGCTACCACTCCGGCATCAAGTTCGCGCTGTACGCCGAAGGCTGGCGCGATGCGCTGGTGCGCGGCGGCCGCTACGACGATGTCAGTCTGGCGTTCGGGCGCGCGCGCCCGGCCACCGGCTTCAGTCTGGATTTACGCAAGCTGGCGGCGGGTTTGCCGCCGGCGGAACGGGCGCGTGCGGTTCGCGCGCCCTGGGGGCAAGCCCCCGCCCTGGTCGAGGCGGTCCGCCGCCTGCGCCGGTCAGGGGAAATTGTCGTTCAGGTATTGCCCGGTCACGAGCAGGATCAGGACGAATTCGTTTGCGATCGCGAGCTGGCGCTGCAGGATGGCGCCTGGACGGTCAGAACGCTGTGACTAACTCCCTCTCGGCAACGAGAGGGCCGCGGGGAGATTTCCGGATTTCCCGAGAAACTCGATATTGATTCGTAACATGAGCAAGAACGTAGTCGTAATCGGCACCCAGTGGGGTGACGAGGGCAAGGGCAAGATCGTCGATTGGCTGGCGGAATCCGTCCAGGGCGTGGTCCGCTTCCAGGGCGGCCACAACGCCGGCCACACGCTGTGGATCAATGGCAAGAAGACGATTCTTCGCCTGATCCCGTCGGGCATCATGCATCCCGGCGTCACCTGCTTCATCGGCAACGGCGTGGTGCTGTCGCCCGAGGCCCTGCTCAAGGAAATCGAAGAGCTCGAGGCCGCCGGCCTGGACGTGCGTTCGCGTCTGCGCATCTCCGAGATCTGCCCGCTGATCCTGCCGTACCACGTGGCCGTCGACAAGGCCCGTGAAGCGCGCAAGGGCGATGGCAAGATCGGCACGACCGGTCGCGGCATCGGCCCGGCCTACGAAGACAAGGTCGCCCGCCGCGCGCTGCGCGTGCAGGACCTGTTCAATCCCGCGCTGTTCGACGAGAAGCTCGCCGAAGTGCTCGACTATCACAACTTCGTGCTGACCAAGTACCTCGGCGCCGAAGCCGTGTCGGCCAGCGAAGTGCGCGATCAGGCCATGGCGCTGGCGCCGGCGATCGCCCCGATGGTCGCGGACGTCTCCAGCACGCTGTTCACCATGCAGCAGGAAGGCAAGCGCCTGCTGTTCGAAGGCGCGCAGGGCGCGCTGCTGGATGTCGACCACGGCACCTACCCGTACGTCACCAGCAGCAACTGCGTTGCGGGCGCCGCCTCGGCGGGCGCGGGCGTCGGTCCGCAGTCGCTGGACTACGTCCTGGGCATCACCAAAGCCTACACCACGCGCGTCGGCTCGGGCCCGTTCCCCACGGAACTGGTCGACGAGATCGGCACCCGCCTGGCCACCATCGGCAAGGAATTCGGCTCGGTCACCGGCCGTCCGCGCCGCTGCGGTTGGTTCGACGGCGCCGCGCTCAAGCGCTCGGTCCGCCTGAACGGCATCACCGGCCTGTGCATCACCAAGCTGGACGTGCTCGACGGCCTGGAAACCATCCAGCTGGGCGTCGGCTACCGCGTCAACGGTGAATTCCGCGACGTGCTGCCGTATGGCGCGCATGCCGTGGCGCAAGCCCAGCCGGTGCTCGAAGAGCTGCCGGGCTGGAGCGAATCCACCGTCGGCATCACCGAGTACGACAAGCTGCCCGAGGCCGCCCGTCGCTACCTGGAGCGCGTGGCCGAAGTCTGCGGCGTGCCGATCGACCTGGTGTCCACCGGTCCCGACCGCAACGAAACCATTGTGCTGCGTCATCCCCTGAAGGGCTGACATCGGGTTATTATCCGCAAGGCCGCCGCCGGTCTCATACCGGCGGCGGCCTTTTCGTATTTTCACGCAGGAGATCCTTGCCTATGAGCGCGCCAACCAGTGACGATAGCCATCTGTGGGTGACGTGGGACGATTACAACCGCTTGATCGAGCGCCTGGCCTTGCAGGTGCATCAATCTGGTTGGGAGTTCGACAAGATTTTGTGCCTGGCGCGCGGCGGCATGCGCGTCGGCGACGTCATGTCCCGTATTTTTGATGTGCCGTTGGGCATTCTGGCGACCAGCAGCTACCGCGAAGCCGCGGGCACCAAGCAGGGCGATATGGATATCGCGCAGTTCATCACCATCACGCGCGGCACGCTGTCCGGGCGGGTGTTGCTGGTGGACGACATGGTGGATACCGGCAAGACCTTCATGAAGGTGTACGACCACCTCAAGAGCCAGTTCGCCGACATCACCGAATTGCGCAGCGCCGTGCTGTGGTGGAAGGGGCATTCCCAGGCGCAGCCCGACTATTACGTCGACAAGCTGCCGACCAATCCCTGGATCCACCAGCCTTTCGAAGACTACGACAGCCTGCGTCCGCACCAGCTGGAAGCCTGGATCCGCAAGGGTTCCAAGAGCTGAAGTCATACGGGGACGGATAGTCGGGCGATCCCGGTCGCCGATGCGCGACGGAGTCGTGCGAGGACTGGGCGCCAGACTGTTCCCCCGGTAGTCAAAATAGCCATGACCATGCTAGAATCGCTGGTTATCGCTAAACCGAACTTGGCTTGTTACTCTCTGGGTAGTCTTTGGGTAACGGAAACAGCCAGCGAATTTAGCGCTGCAAGGCTCTTGGCGTTGGCGCCTGGAAGCGGAAAATGAGAGATCGGTGGCCTGGGTTCCAGGTGCGCGTATCTCTTGGCCCGGATGGGCATGCCCGATTACTATATTCGCGTATGCATGGTCTGCGGCCTGGGCTGACAGGCGGTTCGCCGCCGGGAACCCCGTGGCGTTGCTGGTAAGCAAGCCAGGTTTGTCATCAACTTTTGTTACCCTACAAGCAGGCCAATCACTTTATGCCTATCGTTCGACTGAAGGAAAACGAACCGTTTGAAGCCGCTCTGCGCCGCTTCAAGCGCACCATCGAAAAGACCGGTTTGCTCACCGAACTGCGTTCGCGCGAGTTCTATGAGAAGCCCACGGCCGAGCGCAAGCGCAAGCACGCCGCCGCCGTGAAGCGCCACTACAAGCGCATCCGTAGCCAGCAACTGCCCCCGCGCCTGTATTGATTTCTGATTCCAGAATCTATTGATTCCAGAATCATTCATCCAGGAACTACTCGCCCGGGTCGACGTCGTCGATGTAGTCGGGCGGTACGTGCAGTTGCGAAAGGGTGGGGCCAACTTGCTTGGCCTGTGCCCCTTTCATAACGAAAAAAGTCCGTCGTTCACTGTCAGCCCCACCAAGCAGTTCTATCACTGCTTTGGTTGCGGAGCGCATGGCAGTGCCATCACTTTCCTGATGGAACACACGGGCGCCAGTTTCCCCGAAGCCGTGCGCACGCTCGCGGCTTCGGCGGGAATGACGGTCCCCGAAGAAAATCGCAGTCCCCGCCAGCAGCAGGAAACCGCGCGCCGCAAGGCCGAGGAGTCCCGCCACACGCAAGTGCTGGACGCCGCCCAGGCGCATTACCTGAAGCAGTTGCGCGCATCGCCCGCGGCGATCCGCTATCTGAAGCAGCGTGGCCTGACCGGCGAGATTGCCGCGCATTTCGGCCTTGGCTGGTCCGGTACGGACCGTCATGGGCTGTCGCAGGTTTTTCCCAATTACGAAGATCCCACGCTGGTGGAGTCGGGCCTGGTCATCGAGTCCGAGGACGGCCGCCGCTATGACCGCTTCCGCGAACGGGTCATGTTCCCGATCCGCAATGCGCGTGGCAGCCTGATCGGCTTTGGCGGCCGCATCATCGGCAAGGGCGAGCCCAAGTACCTGAACTCGCCGGAAACCCCGCTGTTTTCCAAGGGCCAGGAGCTGTACGGCCTGTGGGAAGCGCGCCAGGCGATCCGCCAGGAAGGTCAGGTCATCGTGGTCGAAGGCTACATGGACGTGGTCGGGCTGGCGCAGCAGGGCATCGCCAATGCCGTCGCCACGCTCGGCACCGCGACCACGCCGGACCACGTCAAGAAGCTGCTGCGCACCAGCGACAAGGTCATCTTCAGCTTCGATGGCGACGGCGCCGGCCGCCGCGCCGCGTGGCGCGCGCTGCAGGCGTGCCTGCCGGTGCTGCGCGACGACATCGCCATCCGCTTCCTGTTCCTGCCGACCGAGCACGATCCGGATTCGTATGTGCGCGAGCTGGGCGCCGAGGCCTTCCGCGCCTGCCTGGGCGAGGCGGTGGCGCTGTCCCGCTTCCTGCTGGACGAGCTGGCCTCGCGCCACAACATGGACGAGGCCGAGGGCCGCGCCAGTTGCCTGCACGAGGCCAAGCCCTTGCTGGCGTCGATCCCTGAATGCGCGTTGCGCGTGCAGATCGAACGCGAGATGGCCAAGCTGGTGCAACTGACGCCCGAGGAAATGGCGCAGGTGCTGGCGCAGCAGCCCGCCAAGCCGTTCGGCGCGCCGGCCAAGCCGGCCGCCGGCGAGGCGGGCGCCGCGGGGCTTGCCGGCCCGGCGGCGACGCACGACGGCGTGCCGCATGATGGCGGCTACGACTTCGCCGGCCACGATTTCCACGACATCCCAGCCGAGGACGGCGAGTATGCCGACTACGGCCAGTTCCCGTCGCAAGGCGGCGAATCGGGCGGCGGCTGGGGCGGTGGCGCCGGCAAGCAGGACTGGAAAGGCAAGGGCGATTGGAAAGGCAAGAGCGACTGGAAGGGCAAGGGCGACTGGAAAGGCGGCAAGGGCAACTGGAAGGGCAAGCGCGATGACGTCGGCGGCTTCGAAGGACGCCGCACCATGCCGTCGCTGGCCAAGCGCCTGTTGAGCCTGTTGCTGGCCCATCCGGAACTGGTCGACTCGATGGGCGACCAGCAGCTTGAAGTCATCGACCACGGCCCCCATCTAGGATTGGTGAGGGACCTGATCATGTTGGCGCAGTCCAGCGGCGCGCGCCATGTGGGCGCCTTGCTGGAAGCGGCCGAGCCGGACTCGGACCTTGCCACGGTGCTCAAGGGATTGCGGGTCGACATCCTGTCGCAGGAGGACCTGCCCGATCCGCAGACCGAGTGGGACGACGCGCTGCGCCGGATCGAATTCGATTCGGCCAAGACGGAAATGGCCAAGCTGGCGGCGGCCGGCCTGGCGAGCGAGGAGGCGCGCAAGCGCTACCTGGAGCTGTCCAGCCGCATGTTGGTGCTCAAAGGTGCCGGCATACGCTAAATGCGGTAAAATCAAGGGTTTTCCCGCCGCGGATCAATATCGGCGCAAGGTCAGCAGCAGGTATGAACGCTGGCTGAGTGTATGGACGCTAAGGGTATGAAGCTAAATGCCGGCGCCGCCACGAAAACCAAGAGGGCGGGGACAGGGCAGGGGGCAAGGGCAAGGGGCAAGGATAGGGGTCAAAGATCGAGGCGATAGCGAGGGCGAACCCCGCGCAGTCGCAAGACATTCCCTGGCAGCGCGCATAGGTCGTGGATCTCGCAATACTGAATACTGGCTGAAGCAGTTCGGCAACCGCCGATGACACGGCGGCGAGGTATGGCGATGGATCCCCTGGCGCGCAGGATCGAAGCCCGTCGTGGCTGCGGGAAAACGATTGCAGGAAATGTAGCTAGAAAGCGTAGCAAAAAAGCGTAGCAAAAGGCATAGCAAGAAAGCGAACGGCGGGCGGAATCTATTGCCGCTGCCGGAATCTAATTGTTTTAGGGTTTGATGGGCAGGTCGGCTGAAGATGCGCCGGGCTGGCGGGCAGGACGATACCGCTTGTACGGGTCGGTCCGGGGCGGGTAAGCCCCAGGCGCCAGCGCGGAAAAAAAAGCGGACGTGTGCGTCAAACTTGTTACATAGTTAATTACTATAGCTGAGTGGTGAATCACGCAGTCCGGCGATGGCTATCTTCGCGCCGCGTCTGAGGTTTGGGTGCTGTGTCGATCCAGCTGCCAAGGGCAAGGCCCGACAGGCAAGCAACGCCTATTTATAGGCAGACAGCCCCCCTCGACGCCCGAAGTCCATCGCGGGATGAAGCCATGCACGCCAGGCGCCCAGCCGGTCACGGACCGCAACGGCGCCAGGCGGGCTCGCAAGAGCTGGTGCTGCGAACAACGCAGCCGCGGGGCTTCCGCCGATTCACCTGATTTACCCGTAGGGATGCCGCGAAGGGCCTTTGCCCGGCAGCGGCGTCATGCGGTGCAACATGCCCGAACGGGTTGCGACGACCACGGAAGCGACTATGACCAAATCCACCGGCAAATCCTCCTCTGCAATTGATGCGACCGACGCCCTGGCCACGAAGGCCAAGCGGGTCGTCAGCATGGCAGCGGAAAAAGCGCCCGCCAAGACGGCGGTGAAGGTCGCCAAGCCTGCCGCGAAGACGGCCGCCAAGAAGGCGGCCGCCAAGACGGCGGCGGCAGACAAGCCCGAGAAGGTGACCAAGGCTCGTGCCAAGAAGGCCGAGGACAAGCTCGCCGACCTGGTCGGCAGCGCGCGTCCGGTCCCCAGCGGCCGCCGCCCCGGTCGCCCTGCCAAGAACGCCAACAACGATTCCGACGGTTTCGACGACACCATGGACGGCGAAGGCGAAGTCCTGCCGGACCTGAAGCCGCCCAAGCGCGGTGGCAAGCGCGGCAAGGCCGATCCCAAGGATCTGATCGCCCGCGGCCCCGTCTCGGCCGAAGAATACGAAGCCCGCCGCAACCGCCTCAAGCAGCTGATCAAGCTGGGCAAGGACCGCGGCTACCTGACCTACGGCGAAATCAACGATCATCTGCCTGATGACCTGGTCGACGCCGAAGCCATCGACGGCATCATCAGCACCTTCAGCGACATGGGCATCGCGGTCTACGACCAGGCCCCCGACGCCGAAACGCTGCTGATGAGCGAAAACGCGCCGGTCGCGTCCAACGACGACGACGTCGAGGACGAAGCCGAAGCCGCGCTGACCACCGTGGACTCCGACTTCGGCCGCACCACCGACCCCGTGCGCATGTACATGCGCGAAATGGGCTCGGTGGAGCTGCTGACGCGCGAAGGCGAAATCGAGATCGCCAAGCGCATCGAAGACGGCCTGAAGCACATGGTCATGGCCATCTCGGCCTGCCCGACCACCATCAACGAAATCCTCGCCCACGTCCTGCGCGTGCGTGAAGGCCAGGCGCAGATCGACGAAGTGGTCGACGGCCTGGTCGATCCGGAAGACGGCGAGGAATACGCCGGCGCCGGCGTCACCGCCGACGAAGACGAAAGCGACGACGGTCCCGCCGGCGGCATGTCCAGCAAGCAGCTGGAAGACCTGCGCGTGAAGGCGCTGGCCAAGTTCGACGAGGTCGGCAAGCAGTTCGACAAGATGCGCCTGTCGTACGAGAAGGACGGCTACAAGTCGGACATCTACGTGCGCGCGCAGGAGTCGATCCAGAACGAACTGATGGGCATCCGCTTCACCGCCAAGATGGTCGAGAAGCTGGCCGACACGCTGCGCAACCAGGTGGAAGAAGTTCGCCAGCTCGAGCGCGCCGTCCTGCACACGTGTGTGGACCGTGCCGGCATGCCGCGCACGCATTTCATCAAGGTGTTCCCGGGCAACGAAACCAACCTGCAGTGGGTCGTCGACGAAGTGGCCGCCGGCCATCCGTACGCCGAGACGCTGGAGCGCCAGATTCCCGCCGTGCAGGAACTGCAGCAGAAGCTGATCGACCTGCAGACCCGCGTGGTGCTGCCGCTCAAGGACCTGAAGGACGTCAACAAGCGCATGGCCACCGGCGAAGCCAAGGCTCGCAAGGCCAAGCGCGAAATGACCGAGGCCAACCTGCGCCTGGTGATCTCGATCGCCAAGAAGTACACGAACCGCGGCCTGCAGTTCCTGGACCTGATCCAGGAAGGCAACATCGGCCTGATGAAGGCCGTGGACAAGTTCGAGTACCGTCGCGGCTACAAGTTCTCGACCTACGCGACGTGGTGGATCCGTCAGGCCATCACCCGTTCCATCGCCGACCAGGCGCGCACCATCCGTATCCCGGTTCACATGATCGAAACGATCAACAAGATGAACCGGATCAGCCGCCAGATCCTGCAGGAAACCGGCGCAGAGCCGGATCCCGCGACCCTGGCGCAGAAGATGGACATGCCCGAGGACAAGATCCGCAAGATCCTGAAGATCGCCAAGGAGCCGATCTCCATGGAAACGCCGATCGGTGACGATGACGATTCGCACCTGGGCGATTTCATCGAGGACACCTCGACCCTGGCGCCTTCGGACGCAGCGCTGCATGGTTCCATGCGCGACGTGGTCAAGGAAGTGCTAGACTCCCTGACCCCGCGGGAAGCCAAGGTTCTGCGCATGCGTTTCGGTATCGAAATGAGCACCGACCAGACCCTGGAAGAAGTGGGCAAGCAATTCGACGTCACGCGTGAGCGCATCCGCCAAATAGAGGCTAAAGCGCTGCGCAAGCTGCGTCACCCGAGCCGGGCCGACAAGCTGAAGAGCTTCCTGGAAGGGCAGTAAGTTTCCTGGGCCTCTAGCTCATGCCTGGTTAGAGCAGCGGACTCATAATCCGTTGGTGCCGAGTTCGACTCTCGGGGGGCCTACCAAAAAATACCCAGTAAATCAGGTATTTACAGCCGCCAGCAATGGCGGCTGTTTCGTTTCCAGCTCCGACATTGACGTAATCTTGACGTTCTCGGCGTGGTGGGCAAGGTGCGTCGGAGCAAGGTGGGCTGTCCCTCAACGTCTTTTCCGCCATCTTCGCTTTTTCGGCTGCAGGCTTGTGGTGGCGCGCGTCAGTGGCCCGTGTCCTCTCAGATTACGCAGGAGAAGTGCCGCCAGGTACAAAGTACCTGACCTTCTATGGCGGGCAAAATCCTATTTCACTCGACCGAGACGGCAAGTGGGTCGATGTTGTCCGCACTCTTGAGCTACAAGGAAAGCTGAACGCTTGGGCGGCAGGATCGGCCGCACTTGCAGCGTTGTTTCAGGGCGGTGTCATCATTGCTCAGTGGCTTGTGCCTCCGCCATGTTAGCATTCGCACGAGTGCAGTAGCGCCTGATACCGAGTCTCTAAAAAAAGCCCCCATACGGCATTCCGGTGGGGGCTTTTGTTTTGGGTCGCTGTTGATTGGCGACTATGTTGTTCACACCTTAAATACGACGACAGAGGTTTCAAGCTCAAACTGAATGGGGTCGATGCTATCGCCAACTGCATACAACATTGCGGAATCGGCAATCTTTACCAGCACCACATCGTATCGAGGGTCAACCGCCAGCTTTAGAGTTTTCGCGATAGATTCGCCACCTTCGCTAGTGCGAATCCATACAGTCGAGGTCGCATCGACATGAGAGCCGAGATTTCCGGCCACACGCTTGATGGCGGCTTGCAGGTCTCGATAGCGTTGATCGTAGGACGCGGGAATTCTCTCTTGGTCCAGCCTGTAATGGATCGAGTAAGTCGTCATTCTTCAAGCATTCCTGAGTCTGTTGAGTGTTAGCCAACCTTCGCATATGAAGGCATGCAAATTTCGCTCGTCTTACCTTGAGATGAGAAAAGGCGGCGACCGCAGAGGAATCACGAGTTCTCCAACTGACAGCCGCAACACGGAATAGGCCTGTGATCTAAGGGCATTCCGGCAGGCTAAGCAGATTGTTGGATGTACTGCTGTCCGCTTCCGTTTTGAGGTACTTGTTTCCGGCGCGACTGGTAGCAACAACTACCCAAACGCTTTTTCCGCCTACGTGAACGTAAAAGCTCCATTCCCCACGCTCTATCTTTCCGATGGCGTCGTGCAAGGGCAATTTCCATTTGGACGTAACGAATCCGCCAACGTGGGTGATCGACTCGTTCGGGTCATTTCTGGGAATCTTGTTGATGCAAGTGATCTGGGCTGTGTTAGCCATAACCGGTGGTCTCCAATAAATATGTGGTGGCGAAAACAACTTATGAACGCCTGAATGCGACAGCAACTTTGACCATAGCAACTAATTCTTACGGAACTGTAAGGTGTAGGGGCAGGAGCATGCCGCGCGGCGGAGTTGAGGTAATCGCCGCGGGGGGCGGTTGGTGGCACCCGGCTAGATCACAGATAGGGAGGGGGGCGCAGGTCGCGATGCAATTAGAAACCGAGGCCCAGCTCAAGCAACGCCGGATACTCGATTTTCCCTTTGCTCGCCTTCTGTTTGCTGTCTAGGTCTATGACGACCATCAGATCCTTTGTGGCGTCGAATAAGGTCTGGAGATATAGGGTGGAGCAAATCCCGGTCGCAGTGTCGTCGGCTCGGAACGCAAAGAATGATGATGTTTCGTCCCAGGGGGAGAGCGTCGCAATGCTCTTGACCTTGTCAACGAAAGAATCGTAGCGGTCCTGGTAGGTCGAGTCGTTCTTGAGTCTGAAAGTGACGATGAAATGTGCCATGTGGGATCTCAAAGTGAGGCGGAAATGAAAGCTCTTGCAGAACTGCTGACGGAGCCGGTTCTTGATGGTGACCATGTGGCTCGAAACAACTGGGTCAATCTGCAGCGAATGATGCGGCGAGGACGGGGTTCCTCAATGACACGTCAGAGTCTTATTGACGTTACGCATGATGTCGTTCCAGTGCAGGCTCTTGAAGAAGGGCTCCCATGGCGTGGGGGCTATGAACTTGAATCCATTTCCGTATCGCCAAACCGGGACGACTGTTCCAGCCAATCCCGCTGACTGAGCGCAAGCCTGAAGTTGCTCGATGATGTCTTGTTGGACGCCGGGCGGCTTTGTTCCAAACGCTGGATCAAGCGGGACAATGATTATGTCTTGCCCTTGTTGTCTGATATGCGCGATCTTGTAGTCAGCCATATAGGCTCTCCAAAAGGTGGAAGCATCAATCGACCATAGCAATGAATTCTTACAACTGTGTAAGAAATGACACTAGCTGAGGCGAGCGATGATCGAGATCAAGATCACGTCCAACCTGAAAGATGTCCTGCGGCGCATCGACGCCTTCACATCGGAACAGCTGCCGTTTGCGATGGCGCAGGCCATCAACGCGACCGCTGCCCGAGTCCAGGCGGCCGAGCAGGAAAGCATCAAGTCGCCCTTCGACAGCCCGACGCCATTCACGCAGAAGTCCGTCGGGGTGAGCAAGGGTCGCAAGTCGTCACCGGTGGCAGTGGTCTATCAAGAAGATCGCGGCCGCCCACCCGCTGCCCTACGAGACGGGCGGCGTCCACAAGCTGAACAGCCGGGCGTTGCTCAATCCTAAAGGGGTGAAGCTGAATAGCCACGGCAACCTGCCGCGCGCCGCAATGGGGCGCCTGAAGGCAAGGCCGGATGTCTATGTAGGCTCGATACGCACGCGCAACGGCCAGGCCGTAAATGGGGTATGGCAGCGTGTTGCGCCCAAGCGGGCGCGCAGCGTGAAGGCAGGTGGGCGGCGCCAGGCGGTGACGACGGGGCAGCTGGCGAACCAGCAGAACCGCGGTGGCCGTCTGAAGCTGCTGATCCGGTTCGGCGACGAGCTGCCCGTCAAGAAGCAGCTGAACTTCGGTGCGACCTCGCGCGAAGTTGTCGAGCGGCATTTCCCTGGTGACTTCGACGCCGCCCTGGCGCAGGCCCTGAAAACTGCAAAGTGAGAAAAGACATGAAAGGTATGACCACCATCACCGCTGCCCAGCTGCGCGCTGCCGTGAACGCTTGGGAAATGGACCTGCGTGCTGACCGCGATGCGTTCGTGCAGGACACGCGTCGACGCCTACCTGTTGAAGACGTGGTATCGCCACGATGGTCGGCCATACAACGTTTCGGCAGCATGTATCGACTCTGGCGGCCACAACGCGCAGCGCGTGTATGAGTTCGCCGAGGCCCGATTGGGGAGACGGATTTACGCCATCAAGGGGGAATCCGCCCGGAACGGGCAGCGCTCGCCGGTTTGGCCCACGAAGGTGCCCAGCCGACGAAACAAGGCCACGTATCGCCCCACCATCATCGGCGTCAACACGGCGAAGGACACGATTCGGAACCGGTTGAATAAGGACGCTCCAGGTCCTGGATTCATGCACTTCCCGGCGGACCGTGACTTGAACTACTACGCGCAGCTCACATCCGAGCGGATCGTGGTCAAGGAAGCCAGCGGGCATAAGTTCCGTGTGTGGGATCTGCCATCGGGACGCGCCAACGAGGCATTGGACTGTCGCGTCTACGCATATGCCGCGCTCTGCGCATTGATCCACTTCGGTCTCAAGCTGAATCGAACCGTCGAGGATCTGGCGGAGGTTCTGCACGGGGCGCCGCCCTTGCCGGACGGCGAGGTGTCGGTCGCGCCGACGCCCGCGACTGGCTCGGGCCATCGCGGTCCGACGGTGCGGGTCAAGTCGGCAGGCTCCGGGCGCTCGCGGGTGAGCAAACTTGCATAACGAGGTACGCCATGAGGGTTTATGAGGGAATGAGCAGGGAGGATACCTACGCCGCGCTCGCGACGAATATCTATTGCGGCGACGTACTGAACGCCACGGCGCTCTTTGGATACCGCTGCACGGACGTAGCCAATCCAACCACGACCCGCACATCTCCGGCGCGTACATCGTTCTTCCTGATCTGCGAGGTGAGTTCCTGCAGGGCTGGGACGACAGCCGGGGTGTTGACGCAGGCCGGGCGTTCGGATCGGCTCAATCGGCTGCTGTGGATTCCGTTGGCGTGCAGCTTCGTCAAGCCTCAACGACGTGGGCGGCCACAGGAGTTGGGATTGGTGCTGCCGTAGCCTATTTGTCCAATTCGCCGATTAGCTCGTACGGGTCGAACATGGCGGTGTTCGGGGGCACCGAAACTCGTGCGCGCAACGTGGCGCTGCTGGCATGCATCAAATACTAGGAATTGACATGGAGAAAATCGTTTCGCAATTGGATGCTGAAGGATATTTCGTCGCCGCCGTCGCTGCCGATGAATCGCCACTAGAGCCGGGCGTTTTTCTTATCCCGGGTGGTGCCGTCGATTTGCCTGCACCGACGAAGATCCGGGCAGGAAAGCGGTACAGACTGAGCGGCCAGGTGTGGGTAGAGGTCGACATGCCTACATTGAATCCGGAGCCTAGCCAGGAACCGCCCACAGAAGCGCAGCGGATCGCCGCTGCTGCTGGGCAACGTGATGGGTTGCTCTCATACGCTGCGCTGCGGATAGGGCCGCTTCAGGACGCTGTAGACTCGAATCAGGCCACGAAAGACGAGACGAGCGAATTGGCCCTATGGCGGCAGTACCGCATAGATGTATCGAGGGTGGACGTGAAGGCCATCAGCCCCACCTGGCCAGCGCCTCCCGCTTGACCCACAAGAAAGGAGAGAGACATGGGATACCTTGCACAGGCAACGCTCAATGCGATTGAGGCTGACCCGACCAAATGCGAGACGTACTACAACAGCGTGCGGTCTACGTTCTTGAATGACCTGGGATCGGCCTATTCGGGCGTACCGGAAAGCGTCCTGCGGTTTATGTGGTGCGGGATGGTTGCCCACCATCTGAAGCCGTATGGCAATTCGAACGCCAGCACGATGGAGGATTTGCTGGCTGCTCCGGCTTTGGATTGCGACAACTACGCAACGCTGGCAATTCGCCTATATCAGATGATGACGGCGAGTAATGACGCAGGCTTCGCAATCATGGGTTGGAACGGCGGAGCTATCGGCAACCATGCGCAGATCCTGGCGTGGAGTCCTGACGCTTCCTGGGCGGTTCTCATCGATCCGACGGTCTGTGTGTTCGCCAAGACTGGATACAACAGTCTGGTGATGGGGATGCCCGCTACCGGCATCAAGAACTTCTATTGGCAATGGACTGATCTGCTGCCCTATCTGGCTACCGTGCAAACGGCGCTTTCCTCGGGTAGCTATCGGCCCTATGACTGCATGTACTTCTTCCGCAGTTTGGAGGCCATGTGGGCGCCGGGTGGCCGCCCCTATTGGGCTACGCCGCAGGCATAGACTGACAACAACCGAACCAATAGCCCGCATCCGCGGGCTTTTTTTTCGTCCATACCACGGGAGGCAGCAATGCAAACCCATCAAAGGAGTATTCGAATGGAACCGAGTTCCACCGGTT
Organism: Achromobacter sp. ISS7; assembly: GCF_056523125.1. Classification (NCBI taxonomy): domain Bacteria; kingdom Pseudomonadati; phylum Pseudomonadota; class Betaproteobacteria; order Burkholderiales; family Alcaligenaceae; genus Achromobacter; species Achromobacter sp. ISS7. Next base: position 736,756 of record NZ_JAWRZD010000001.1, read on the forward strand.
TTGGGGGATTGGCGGCCTTGAAGGTCGCAATGGCTTACGGCATTCCTGCCGCGCTTGCCGCAATGCTGGGGCTGCTTATTCTGCCGCCTAAAACGCCGCGGGAATTCACTGTGCGAAGCGTCTGCACGGTCACGTGCTCTTTCATGTTCGGGCCGGCGCTCGCGGGGGCGGTCATCGCCTGGAAGCCTAGCCTGATGGAGGCCATGACGTGGCTGGCCCACCATGGCGCCGGCTCCGACGACGCGCTGCTGGCGAAGTTCTACGTTCTGGGGCCGAGCATGCTGCTTGCAGGTCTGCCGGCGTGGTGGGTGCTGGGCGCCTACATGCGCTGGATGGCGAGCATGCGGCAAAAGGGGCTACTGGAATGGTTGGTTGAAGTCCGCGCCAAGCTGCTGGGCCTGCGGTCGGGCGGGGAGGGCTGACCATGAATCTTCAGACGATCAACGATACCGCGATCACTCCGGCGCTGGCGCTGCTGCCGGCGCGCATGGACACGCCGGCGGCGCGCGTGATGTTGCTGGCCATCGGCCTGCAGGAAAGCCGCTTCGTGCACCGACGCCAGATCGGCGGGCCCGCCCGCGGTTTCTGGCAGTTCGAGAAGGGCACCCGCGCCAGTCGCGGCGGCGTGTGGGGCGTATTCCTGCACGCGGCCAGCAGGGACCACCTGGCCACGCTGTGCAAGGCGCGCAGCGTGGCGGGCGATCCGGATGCGATCTATGCGGCGCTAGAGTACGACGACGTGCTGGCCGCCGGCGTCGCGCGGCTGCTGCTCTGGACCGATCCGAAGGCGCTGCCGCCGGTCGGGGATGCGGATGCGGGCTGGGCGCTGTACCTGCGCACCTGGCGGCCGGGCAGGCCGCATCCTCAGACCTGGCCGGACCTGTATCGCCAGGCCCTGGCCGCCGTGGGGGGGGAGCATGCGAACGTGGCTTGAACGGATGCAAGGCTGGCTGCTGCTGGCCAGCATCGCGGTGGGCACGCTGTTCAGCGTGTTCTACCGCGGCCGCGCCACCGGGCGCCAGGCCGAGCGCCAGGAGCGCGCCGAGCAGATCAACGAACAGGCGACGAAGGCTCGCCAGGAGGTGCGCAATGTGGAGAATGAAGTGGCGAGCATGGATGATGATGCTGTTTCTGATCGCCTCAAGTCTGGCTGGGTGCGCGGCCCCGGCCAGGGTGGGCGTTGAATACTGCGACCACGCGCGGCCGATCTACTTTGCTTCGGCCGCACAGGTTGACCAGACGCCCGCGCCGATCCGGCGCCAGGTGCTGCAAGGGAACGATATTTGGCGAGCGCTTTGCGACACGCGTTGAGAGATGGCAACGCAATGCGACACCGCTTGATAGTTATGGCGGCGCGCCGTGCGTAGCATGAAGGTTCCACAACAACTATTAATGGAATCTTCAAATGTCTTTGACTGCTACCAACATGACTTGGCTGATCCCCGGTGTCTCAGGCACGGGGGCCGAAACGCGCGTGGTGTTCGACATCCGTTCCAACGGGGTGAACGCTGGCTACAACGTCGCGGTGGCCTACGCTTCCGAGGCAGAAATGCTGAGCAAGACGCTCGACGAACTGATCGCCGCCAGCCGCGCGAAGCTGATCGCCGAACACCCCAACCTGATCTAAGCGCACAGCGGATCAGGTAAGAAGCCCCCGAGAGAATCGGGGGCTTTTTTGTTGCCAGAGAGTAGGGGGCAGATAGAACCGTCCGGCGGTCCACCGGCTGGCAGACGTTATGCTCCGACCAAGTGAACGGTTTGCAGGGTTACATCCGTGGGGTGCAATCAGCGACGCGCTAACGCATTCGAGTGGTTGCGGAAGGGTCTAATGGGCCGAACTCAACCTTCCATCCTTTTGTCGCTTCAGATATCTGAGATCGGTCGTTACATAGAAAGCCTAGGACTGCTAAACTTTCTCCGAATACCGCTAGAAAGGCGCTTGTACTGTTGTCGTTGGATATCGTGAATCTATAAGCGAATTGGTCGGAGAGATCGACTTTTCCCCGCTTTCTTTGCACTTGGTGAGGCAGCTTGGTTGAGACTTCGTCAAAAGCGTCAGTGGAAGTCGGATCTCCATTGGAAAACCAGCGCAAGAAGGCAACACCCTGCCGAGGTAGTGCTGTTCCAGTGTGAAAATAGTGCAAACTCAATAATAGCTTTTGAAAACAGGTTTCGATGATTCGCTGAACTTCGGGATGACGAAGCGTAAGGATGGGAACGTCGCGGATCAATTGTCCTGGCTCTGGTCGGGCGTTTCTATTTCGTAGAACTGTTCTCTTTTCTCTACTAGCCAACATCAATGACTGCATAAGTTCCGGGTGCCGCACGGCTTGGCCTCGGGCCTGTTTCTCCAATTCGGCCAATGCTCGGCCGTCCATCGCTTGATTTTGCGGAGCGAGCCGACAAATCATCCCAAACAGCCCTTCCACATTTGACGTATAGATCTGGCAAGACGCGCACGCTGGGAAGACGTAGCCTTCTGGCCATGCCCGTCCAACAAACACAGTCCTGGGCGGCCAATGGTCTTCGGTGGTAGCCGGAGTGTCGCCGCCGCAATAACAGCATTTGGGGTGGTTTGTTAGAAACTGGTGCAAGCGACGAGATTTATTTCCCACGGATTTTCTACCTGAAAATTGAGGCTGAAATTTTAAGCTGATGTTGAATCGGCCAAAAAAAGGCTGATGTTGGGCTAGGTATCCACTGACAGCGTCTCGTCTTTTCTAGCTCATCCACTGCATCCACCAGCCCTGGTAGTACCCACAGCCGGCGATTTCTTCGAAGCCTACGACCATCATGCCACGCTCGGAATTGAAGGTGAGCAACTGAGGTTCGAATAGGTAGGGGGCGCCGAACGTGGCCAGGGACTTCATGGTCATGCGCGGGAGGTGTCGGTTTAGGCCCTTGTGGAGTATGGAGTGCATCCGGACCGTACCCACGACAGGCAGACCAGGATCGTTATCGCGACTGCGCTCGCCGCGCAGTTCGGTCGGGCAACCGGCAGCAGGCAGCTCGGCCGCCGATACTGCGCTTGCGGTCAGGTTTTGGCGATCAGGAATTGATCCTGATCGGCGTCGGAGCTTTCCTCTGCGGAGAGCCAACGAGGTGGCCGACCTCTACCAGTCCAGGTTTCTCCGGTATTCGGGTGCCGATATTTCGGGGGAGCCGGCGGCCGTTTGCGCACTCCAGGTGTGGACGTCGGTTTCTTCCTCGTCCGCACGCCGTCTGCAAAGGCTATCGATATTTCTTCTGGCGAGATGGCGTTGTCGCGCATGGATCGGACGATGATCTTTATTTCAGCTGCACGCCGAGCAATTCGGACGTGCTCCAGCTTTGCCCGAAGTGCGTTGATCTGAGCGTTGATTTCGTTGATAGCTTGCTTCACCATTTTTCTACAGTCCATACGCCCGCTAGGGTTGGGGCACCTCGTCAGGTTGTGTCAGGGGAGTAGTTCGAAGTCTCGGCCGAAGGCGTGGACTCCACAGCCATCAACAGTGCCGACAGGATCCCACTGGCCATTTCTGGTGACGAGGATGGCCTCGCCTATGATGGCCACTCGAAGCGCGAAGGTCCAGAAGCTGGCTTCTGCCTGCTGGTCCATACCATATTGGGCGCGATCCATGGTGATGGATCGTGGCGGAGGGATTAGGCCCAACGTCCACTTCAGGGCGATGCCAAGGGGCGTGAGGCGAGCCTGAATGCTTGTCGGCTTGAAATACAACAGCTTTACGCGGGTTGCCATAGCAGACCTCTATCGCATGTAACGCCGCATCAGATTATCAAAGCGTGGGCGAGCTAAGTACGCGGGATATCCTCTAGGACCACCGGATGAACACGCCCGGGTAGCGCGGCCACATGTCGTACTTGCCGCCGGCCGGCTTGTTGGACGCGCCGAACTTCTTGAGCAGCAGCTCGGCGTCCTTCAGGGTCTGGTAGTGGCTGCACATTGCAATTGACGCAACTACATCGAGTGGACGCCTTGAAGAAGGCTGCGTCTGAGCCTAGCAAGAACCCCACAGCCCCGGTCCGACTCGTACATGAGCCATGAGACAAGTACGATTAAACCTCCTACCATTGCGAGGACAGGTTTATCGCAGATTTCTCGTTCCGTGAGAACTGGAATCCAAATTGCCAGGAGCACAAGCGGGCCGATCATTGACGTCTCGAACTTCAGCCTCAGGACGATTGATTCTAGATAGTGCACGCCGATCGGAGGTGTGGCGAAGTGCGTCCGGAGGAATGGGTACCAGATTTCGTCGTCGGGCGGTGTTGCTATGTTGCGTCGAGCGTGAATTTTGCACAGGCCGAGCTCAATCCACGACCCGAGGTTTTCCATAAGAAAGCCCGCCGCAATGATGAGTGCGGTGGCTAATATCGCGGCCACAGTAGCTTGGTCCGCTACCAGTTTTTGAATTCCCGGAAAATTTCTATGCAGATATGCTAGAAGCGGAGCTGAAGTGAATATTCCAGGGACGAGGGTAATAACAATCGGCCGAAAAACTTCTTTGCCGAAGAAGCCAGTGATATCCACTGTGGTTTTCCTTTCTGAAACACGAAGCTAGGGTTGGATTAGGTTTACCTGATCTACGGCAGAAATCCCAGAATCATAAGTAGGCGTTCATCAACTGCCAAGCTGCCGCAGCTATGTTGGCTGAACGTGAAGTGGGGCTGGTTGAATATACAGTTGTTTGCCGATAGCACTCGGTCGGACACGCAAGCTAATCAATGCGGTTGCGGCTCTGCGCCTCAGGCATTGTGCCGACTGAACGATGGAGCCTTGAGTGCGGAAGATTATCTATGGAGCAGACCTGTACGAACGCATTTGGGCTGTGCCCATAACACAGTTCTGTCTTGAGTTCGGGCTCTCGGATAGTGGTCTTAGAAAAGTCTGCAAGGCGCTAGTTGTGCCAACTCCTCCGGCAGGGTACTGGATGAAACTCAGGACCGGAAAGCCGGTGGAAAGGACGCCACTTCCGCCTGCGGGTGCGCGAGAGTCGTACATGCTAGAAGCGCCCAAAAACGCATCCCTGCCGGAATGCATGCGAGGTCCGATCGCTGCGGATCTGGTCGATCGTATTGCTGCAGAAACGGAGAGTTCATCGCGTATCGTGATGCCATCCGCTGGTCGTTGGATTTTGAGTTGATCTCTATTTATGCCTATTTCTAAAACGCCCGACTCATAATCCGTTGGTGCCGAGTTCGACTCTCGGGGGGCCTACCAAAGAAACTCTCGTGGGTCTCGGAGTAATCCGAGGCCCGCTTTGTTTTGCGTGGCATTTGCGTGGCGGGCGTCGTTCATTCCGCTTCTATCGGCAATGATGCAGAATGCTCCTCAAGCGCCGATCGCAATCGGTGCTGGGGAGGCCATCTCCCTCACTGCGAATCCCTGTTTCCCGGAAAACGACATCCATGACCGGCGACCCCTTCATCAAGCCCGGCAATCGCCTGACGATCCTCATTTTCGTGATTCTCGCGGCGGTCGTGCTGCTGCTGATGCGGGTTGACTGGCTGACGGTGGGGCTGGGACCGTATTTCCCGGCGTATTGGACCGCCGTGCTGGCCTGGCTCGTCAGCGTCGTGCTCGTCATTTGGCGGCAGCGACGCTGGTGGGTGTTGGTGACCGCGCCGGTCGTGCTCTATCCGGCGGTCATGGTGGGGTACTTCTTGATCGAGTGTTCGCGCAAGGCCTGCATCTTCTGAGCCAGGTTTCCGGTTCCGCCGGATGATCTGATCCGGCGCGTCCGGCGCGCTTGCCTTGCGCCGCAGGGGCTGCACAGCCGAGCCGCCTGTTTCCTCTGTCTTCATTTCGCACCGTCCGACGGTGGGCGGGCGTGTCAGCGCCTGTTGGCCGGGCGGGCTTTGGCGCGTCCGTTGCTTGCCCGCGACGTGGAATCGGCTTCCAAACACCCTTCGGGCCCTTGGCGTGAACACCTTTTCGATAGGTTCGGGCTGGGACAGCTGTTTGATTTATTTAGTTACATAAACAGCAAAGAAATTAACAATGGTTAAAAACTTTCTCCAACTCTCGCCATACTGCGCGCCTATATTCCTGACTCGTAGCTAAATTTCACAAAAATGGCATTTCAGTCAGTTTCAACGATGCAACAGCCTCGCCCGGCAAACAATTAGAACCCATCTTACCAAGCCGCCGACCCTGCGATGCCGCCCATTTTTGTTTTCCCGCCGCTCCTGCCGCTGCGCGCCGCTCCTGATGTGACTCGGATCCGGCGTTCCATGCATGTTGTCGTCGCCCGCCTGGCAGGCCGGTTCGCGCTTCTCCGTATCTGATTCCCATGCAAATTCTGCACACGCTCTCTGGCCCCAATCTGGGCGGATTGGAGTTTCGCGTCCTGGATCAGTCGCGTTGGCTCCAGGAGCAGGGCCATTCGGTGGCCATCGCCGCGCCTCCCGGGAGCGACACCCTGAAGTTGGCGCGTAGCTGGGGGTTGGCGACCGTTGGCATGGACTTCAACTCGCCCTATTCGTGGGCGGGCGTGCTCAAGCTGCGGCAACTGGTGAAAGACCTGCGCATCCAGGTCATCGACGCGCATGGCACGCCCGATGCGAAAGCCAGCGCACTCTGCCGCGATCTGTGTTCGCTGGTGCGGACCTGGCATTTCTCCCGCCCGCTGCGCACGTCGTGGCGGCGGCGGCTGGAGTGGCGCCTGGGTTGCCACCGCGTCATCACCACCAGCCAGGGCGGCGCCCAGGATATCGTCACGGCGGGTTTTGCCGGGCAGAAACGAATCAGCGTGGTGGGCGAGTGGGCCGACCATGGATTCTTCGCCGACGTCGACAAGCAGGCGATACGCCATGCCATGCGGCAGGAACTGAGCCTGGATCCGGCCGCGTTCGTGGTGGCCACCATCGGCATGTTGCGGCCCGACAAGCGGCAGGAGGACCTGCTGCGCGTGGTGCACGTGCTGCGCCAGCGTGGCGTGCCCGCGCGAGCGCTGGTGGTCGGCATGCCGACGCGAGCGACGGCGGCGTATGGCCAGAAGCTGCATGACCTGGTCGCGGAACTCGGGATTGGCGACTACGTGACCTTTGCCGGGCATCGGGAAGATATCTCGAACATCATCCACGCCGCCGATGCGGTGCTGGTGCCGTCGATCAACGAGGCCTGGTCGCGAGTCGTGCCGGAAGCCTACGCGTCGCGTTGCCCGGTGGTGGCCAGCGCGGTCGGCGGCCTGCCCGAGATCGTGTGGCCCGGCGACACCGGCTGGCTGGCGCCGGCGCAGGATGTCGCGGGTTTCGCCGATCACCTGGCCTGGATCTGGGCGCATCCCGAGCAGGCGGCCAGGATCGCCGACCAGGCCCGCACGTTCGCCGACCGGCACCTGATGCTGTCCCAGAAAATGGCGGAGACGCTGAGCGCCTACCAGACCGCGATGGAGGATGCGCGCTCGGCCAGGAACGTGGAAGCGATGGCCTGATATTGCGCGCGCAGACGCGCGCTGGAATGGCGGCTCTGGTCGCCGCTGCCGTTTCAAGTGAACGGGCCGGTTGCCGACAGTTCGGCAGCCGGCCCGTGTCGTTTCCGGCCTGGGATGTGCCGGTCAGCGACCGCGTCGCCGCACCATGCGGCCGAAGCAGCGCATGACCGCCGCGACCGTGGTGGCTTCGCGCCAGTATTTGCGGCGCAGGGAGCGCAGCGGCAGCCACCAGGGCTGGACCACCACGTTGTCGGCCCAGGCCGGGCGCCAGCGGGGCATGTTGCGGGGTCGGTCGACGATGGTGACCGTCGACAATCCGCAGCAGGAGGCCAGGTGGCCGATGCCGGAATCGGTACCGATGAACCAGCCGGACTCGTAGACCTCGGCGGCCACGCCGTCGATGGAGGGCGCCTCGACCAGGCCGGCATGGGCCTGTTCCAGCAGTGGCAGCCAGTGGGCGCGTTCGGCCGGCGCCAGCACGAAGACTGGCTCGTAGCCCATGGCGCGCAGCCGGCGGGCGACGATGACGTATTTGCCTGGCGTCCAGCAGCGTTCGGCTTCGCTCGAGGTCGGATGCAGGATCACGCGCTTGTCGTGGCGGCGGGCCTTGAAGCGGGCAGGGGCCCGCAGGCCGTTGTCGTCGCTCCATTCGCTCAGGCCGAAGGCGTCGACCGAGAAGCGGCGGAATTCATCCAGGATGCCATTGGGCGAAGCGTGCTTGCGCGGCGCCGCGCGGATCTTGCCCCATTCCTTGGTGCTCAGGAAGCGTTGGCAGACGCGGGTCAGGCCGTCGAAAGGGCTGTCCGGATCCATCTGCACGATGGTGTCGTAGCTCGCCAGGCTGGCGATGTCCGCCGGCAAGGGCTGGATGTCGAAGTCGGGAAACCATTCGCGCAGGGCGTAGCCATGCACGCCGTAGACGGTGATGTCGTGGCCGGCCTTGCGCAGATTGTTGGCGAGCGTCATCTGGTACAGCGAGTCGCCAAGGCGGTTGGAGAGGACCAGCGCGATGTTGCCGGTCCGGAAGGAATGAGCAGGGCTCACGTTCGATTCATCCTCGTTGCTTTTGCTGCGCAGGATAACCGATTGTTTCGCCGGTTTTCGTTGGCTGCGTTCAGACAAGCCTGTCAGCGGCGCGTGGGCTGGCCGGGAGTACGATTTCAGACATGCCTTCGCCACCTTCTCAGCGAGCCCTGCTCTGGGTCGTCGCCGCCTGTTTCTTCATGCAGACGCTGGACACCACCATCGTCAATACCGCCTTGCCCGCGATGGCGCGCAGCCTGGGCGAAGACGTGCTGGCGCTCAAGCCCGTGGTGGTGGCCTACACGCTGACGATGGCGATGCTGACGCCCGCGTCCGGCTGGCTGGCCGACCGCTACGGCACCCGCCGCGTCTATCTGGCGGCGATCCTGGTGTTCGCGGTCGGCTCGGTGTTCTGCGGGCTGGCGCAGACCTTGACGCAATTGACGATCGCGCGCGTGGTGCAGGGCGTGGGCGGCTCGATGCTGTTGCCGATCGGGCGCCTGGCGGTGCTGCGGCGGGTGCCGGGCGACCAGTACATCTCGGCCCTGGCGTTCGTTTCGATCGCGGGGCAGGTCGGGCCGATTTTCGGGCCGACGCTGGGCGGGCTGCTGGTGCAGGTGGCCAGTTGGCATTGGATCTTCATGATCAACGTGCCGATCGGCCTGTTGGGGCTGATTGCGGTGCGCCGCTACCTGCCCGAGGACGCGCTGGCCGATGTGGCGCCGTTCGACGTGCTCGGCTGCGGGCTGCTGTCGTTGTGCATGGTGTCCTTCTCCCTGGCGCTGGACCTGCCCGCCGGCGAGGGCCGCATGGCCTGGTCATCGGCGCTGTTCGCGTTGAGCGCGCTGACCGTGCTGCTGTATGTGGCGCATGCACGGCGGCGCGACAATCCGCTGTTCCAGCTGCGCCTGTTCCGTGAACCCAATTTCAGCGTCGGGCTGGTCGGCAACCTGGTGTGCCGGGTCGGCAGCAGCGCGGTGCCTTTCCTGCTGCCCCTGCTGCTGCAACTGCAACTGGGCTACACGCCGCTGCAGTCCGGGTTGATGATGCTGCCGGCCGCCATCGCGGGCACCATTTCGAAGCCCTGGATCGCGCCGCTGGTGCGGCGCTTCGGCTATGACACTTTCCTGCTGGCCAACACCGTGCTGGTCGGCGCCGCCATCATGTCGTTCGCCGCGATCTCGCACGACTGGCCGTTGCCCCTGCAGATCGCGCAACTGGCGCTGTTCGGCGCGGCCAATTCCATGCAGTTCGCGGCCATGAACAGCGTCACCCTCAAAGGCCTGAGCACGCGCGACGCGGGCAGCGGCAACAGCCTGTTCTCGATGGTGCAGATGCTGGCCATCGGGTTGGGGGTGACCATCGGCGGCGGTCTGGTCGGCGTGTTCTCGGGCGCGGACAATGCCATGCTGGGGCGCGCGTGCATGCTGACGTTCCTGTGTGTCGGCGTCATCACGCTGCTGTCGGCGTTGGTGTTCCGGCGTCTGGACGCCGGGAGCCTGAACGGCGCCGGCCGACGCGCGGCCGGCTAGCGCGGCCGGGCCCGGCCGTTCATCGCGCCTCGGGGCCCGTCAGCCAGCGGCGCAAGGGCGTCGAGTAATAGCGCACCACCAGTCCGCCCAGCATCGCCGACAGCAGGACCGCCAGCACGCTGGCGGCGGTCAGCGCGCCGGCGCGCCACCAGGTCGACACGACGCCGCCGGAGTTGCGGCAGGACGCGGCGGCCAAGAGCAGGACCGGGAACATGTGCGTCAGATAGATCTCGTAGCTGTTGTGGCCGGCCCAGCGCAACGCGGCCAGAAACGGGTTGGGGCGCGCCGGGCGAGGGTGGCGGCTCCAGCCGATCAGCAGGCAGGCCACGCCGATTTCCAGCACCGTCACATTCAGGCCCAGCGCGGTCAGTCCCAGCATGCTGGTGGCCTTGCGCAGGAAGAACACCAGCGCGAACAGCACGGCGCCGACCAGCAGCAGCTTGCGGCCGGCCTGGCCGCAGGCGGCGGGGCGCGTGGCATACAGCGCGGCCAGGCAACCGATGGCGATGCCATCCATCCCGGCCAGGTAAGCGTGGTCGGCCCAGATCTCGTTGTGGGTGAAGGCGACGCGGGCAAACGGCCCGAGCACGACGAACAGCAGCAGCGCCAGCACCAGCGCGCGCCGACCCGCCGCCAGCGACAACAGGCAGATCAAGGGGAATGCCAGGTAGAAGGCTTCCTCGATGGACAGCGACCACAGCACGTTCCAGGCGGCCGGCAGATAGCCAACCTGGGCTTCCAGCCAGTTCAGGTGCAGCGTCAGCGCGCTGACGGTGGCGCGCGCCAGGCTGGTGTTCTCGATGACGAACCCGGGCATTTCAATCGCGTGCAGCGCGGCCAGGATCGCCAGCAGCAACAGCAGGCAGGGATAGATGCGGGCGAAACGGCGGCGCAGGAACTGGCCCCACGGCACGGCCTCCAGGCTGCCCCAGCGCTCGATGGCCGCGCGGGTGATGAGAAAGCCCGAGATCACGAAGAAGATGATGACGCCGTAGTAGCCGCTGCGATAGACGATGTTGAAGAGGGCGGCGGGCAGCACCTTGCCCAGCAGGCTTTGTTCCTGCGGGATATGGATCTGCACGTGCAGCAGCACGACACTCAGGATCGAGATGCCCCGCAGGGCATCGATGGCGGGGTTGCGGCGGGCGCCCTGCTCGGGGCGCGCGGCCCTGGGCGGTGGGGCGAAAGCAGGCATCGGTCAGTCCGGGTACGGAAAGACGCCATACTAGCCAGCGCCCTGTGAGGGGATTGGGCGACTGTGTATAGATTTTGTAATGCCGGGGGTGAAATCCATCTGGCCCGCCGTGGCCCGCAAATGGAAGAGCGCCCCAGCTCGAGATGAGTCTGGGGCGCTCCTGCCCGGCTTCGCACGCGATGGGTGTCAGACAGCCCGGCAAGTCCAATCTACTGCCACCCCAGAGGGGCGGCAATAGGGAAAACCCGATATAAATTAGGGGGTTACAACATTTTCCGCCGCACCGTTCCCGACGGGGCGGCGCGGCGATGCTCCCCGCCTGGCGCATCGTCAAGGCCTTGGGATGAATTCATCCAGCTCGGCATCCGCGAATTGTTGCGCTTTCCCCGCCCGCCGACACTGGATCCCTCATTTCATCGCGAGCGGAGATCGGCAGTGTTGGGATACCTGAAGCGTCAAGCCGGACAAGGCATGACGGAATACATCGTGGTCGTGGCCCTGGTGGCGGTTGCGGCGATCGCCGTCTACCAGTCGCTTGGCCAGGTGGTGCGGTCGCAGACGGCGGCCATGGCGCGCGAGCTGGCGGGCGAGGATGGCAGTGCCCAGTCGAACGCCGCGAGACTGGCGGTGCAGAAGGCGGCGGGCCAGACCAAGGCGCGTTCGCTCAAGTCCTTCACCGGCAATGCGGCGGCGGATCAATGACGGGCCCGGCAACGCATGCCGCGCCGCGCATCGCCCAACGCGGCCAGGCACTCGTGCTGGGCATGATGCTGGTGGCCTCGGTTTCGGTGGCGCTGGCCATGCTGTATGCGCTGGGGCGCACGGTCGAGGCGCGGGCGCGCCTGATCCACGCGGCGGATGCCGCGGCCTACAGTGGCGCGCTGGAGCAGGCCCGTCAGCTGAATTTCCTGGCTTATGTGAATCGCACGCAGATCGCCCATCAGATCGCGATGGCGCATCTGGTCACGCTGGGGGCGTCGCTGTCGTTCGCGCATACGCTTGCCGACCAACGCCGGCGCAACAATCCGCCCGCGCGCCTGCTGTCCACGCTGTTCGGCCGTGACGTCGGGCTGGCCTATGGCGCGGCGCGCGCCGCGCCCGGGGCGCAGGCCGCGTTGATGCACGCTTATGCGGAGCATGACCGGGTGGTGCATCAGGTGCTCGAGGCGGGGGCGGCTTCGGCGGTGGCGGGCTTGCCCGCTGCGCGTGAGCGTCTCATGCGGGCAGTGCTGCGGGAAAACTATTCGGTGGCAGGGCGGACGCGTGCAGCTACGCCTATGGCCGACGTGCCGACGATCCGCCTGCTCAGCGATGGCTGGCCGGAATTCCTCCAGCATCGCGCGGCTCGGCCCGGTAGCGCCCTGCGTTCGGCCGTCGAGCAGGCCGCCGGGCGTTACGGCTTTCTCGGAAGCCGTGATGGGACGCGCGCCAATGCCGCGACCGTCAATGCGCAGTGTCCGCTCGCGCGGCATCAACTGCGTCGCCGTGGCGCCACCTGGCTTGGCGCGGACGGGCGTTGGGGCGCGCTGGACACGCAGTCGTTCCATTCCCAACGCTTCAACCGTTGGGCGGGGTGCTACTACCGGGAATATGCGATGGGCTGGGGCGTGGTGTCGGAGCCCGGATCCGCAGGCCCGCAAGGCCTGGAGTATGTCGAGAATCCGCCTGGCGATTTCACTTCCCAGGACTTCTGGCAGTGGGTGAAGCGAGCCACCACCTGGGACCTCCGTGGCGGGACGGGCAATCCCCTGGCCAATTCCTATGCCATGGCGCAGATGCAGCCTTGGCCCGGGCTGGGTTTGCCCGGCTACTACGAGGTGCCGAGCGCGCGTGGCGCTGATCCGCTGCGCTTCGCCGTGGTGGTCAGCGTGGCGCACGATGGGCTTGGGGATGTGGACGCCGCGGCGCCCATGGGCGGGCCGCGCGGCGCGGGAGCGGATTCGGGTGGGCGGTTGCGGGTCACCAGCGCTGCCGAGACCTACTTCGCGGGCCCCGAACCGCGTACCGACGGTCGCGAGGAACCGCCGACGTTGTTTCTCCCGTATTGGCAGGCCCGGCTGGCGTCGGTGACGGCTGAGGAAGCCGTGCTGGCTCGGGAGACGCCATGACGATTCCTCGTGCATGGCAACGCGGCCAGGCGCTGGTCGAGGCGCTGGTTTTGCTGCCTGTGTTGATCTTGTCCTTCATGGCGGTGGCGTGGCTGGGGCAGTTGCTGTTCACCGCGCAGGAGGCCGCCGTGGCCAGCCGCTCGGCCGCCATGGTCGCCGCCGTGGGCGGGGGCGTCCCCGCGCGATCGGGATCGTTCGTTTTGGCCGGGTCGTCGGTCGATGCGGGTGTCCCCCGCTTGGCGCCTTTGCAGGCTGAGTGGCTGGGCGCCGAAGCGCGTCGGGTGTCGGTCACGGCGCATGCCGACGTGGCGGGCGTCGGACCCTGGGGCGCGGTGCGTATCGAGCGGCGTACCCGCGTCGCGGCCGGCGCCGGCAACGCGGAAGGCGATGACGATGTGCGTCGACGTATCGGCGCGGCGGAGATTTCCTGGACGCGAACGGCGGAGCGTTCCTTGTCGCTGGCCCGCGACATCCGCGGCCAGGGGATGGTCGTGGATAGCCCCTGGGGGCGGCCGGCGCTTTCCCTGGATTGGCTGTCTTCATGGGCCGACGTGATGCCCGCGCAAGGATTGGCACGAAACGGGAGGGTGACGCGATGAATGCGCCGTCATTCCTTGGCAGGCAGTGGCATGGTCCCTCGGTCCGCGGACGAGCGCATGGTGCGCACCGGAGCTTTACGTCGCCCGTGCGGGTCGCGTCGGCATTGACCGTGTGGGTGGCGCTGGGGTGGCCCGTGGCCCTGGCTGGAGCCGCCACGCAGACCCCTCGCGCATCGTCGGAGCCGGCATCCTTGGCCGGGTTGCGGTTCCCTCCCGGCTCTCGCGTCGAACCCTTGGCGGATCGCATGTGGCTCAATGGCGCCCCGATGCAGGCAGTGGTATTCGATGCGCCGGTCGATGTGCCGGAACTGATCCAGGCCCTGTCGCGCCAGCAGCCCGCATTCAGCGATCTCCAGATACTGCCGGGGCTGGCGGTCCTGTCCGGCCGGGTCGGCGATGCCTTGTGGGTGGCGCAATTGGGTAGCCCGGGAAGCGGTCGCAGCGTCGGCATCGTTTCGTCGATCACTTCGTTGGCGGCCGCCGTTGTCGACGTGCCCGCCTGGGTGCCGGTTGACGCACGGTTGATGCTGGATTTCGCCGTCCAGCAGGGGCAGGGGATCGTGGTTGAGTCGATCTGGCGCCATCTTCTTGCGCCGTCGCGGTTGGCGCCGTTATTGCGGCAAGGATTGCTGCGCGCGGGTTGGCGGGATCTCGATAGTGGCCGGGCCGTCGCCTGGCAATCATGGCAGCGGCGCGGCGAGCGTCTGCAATGGATGTTGGCGCCGCTGGATGCCGGCAGCGGCTTGTGGATCCGGCGGTGGACGCCATGACGCGCCGGTTCGTTCCCGGTCCGCGCCAGATCGCTGCCTTTCTGTTGGCGTTGGCGGCGGGCCTGTTGTCCGCCTGGGCGGTTCGTGAACACGTGCGGCAGCGTGTCGAGACCCTGGAAGCCGCGGGGCGCGTGCCGCTGGTCAGTCGCCTGGTCGCCGCCCACGATCTGGCGGCGGGCACGGTGCTGGAGGAGCGGCATCTGGCGGTGCGTGACATTCCCGCGCGGTGGGCGCCGGCGAGCAGCCTCGAGCCGGGTGCCGTCGACAGCGTGCTGGGCATGCGATTGGCCGCGGCGTTGCCTGGCGGCGAACTGGTGCTCAATGCCTGCCTCGCGGCCGCGCAGCCCGTGGCCAGGCCGTCGTTGGCGTCGCGGCTCGAGGCGGGGCAGCGCGCCTTCGTGCTGCCGGCCGCCGACCTCGGCAACCTGGGCGGGACGTTGCGGGCCGGAGACGCCATCGATGTGTATCTGACGCTGCCGCGTCACGGCCGGGATGTTGTGGTGCCCGTGTTGCGAGGCGTGCGGGTGTTGGCCGCGACCGATGCCCGCGTGGCCGACGGAACCCTTCCGGTCACGTTGGCGGCATCAGCGGATCAGATCACCAGCTACCTCATGGCCAGACGGGCCGGAACGTTGACCGCCGTGTTGCGGGACGGGGCCGACGCTTCGGTCAGTGATGCCATGCCGCCCACGGAATTGATGTCGTTGCTGGAGGAGGGGCGCCAGTCCCGGTCAGCGCCGCGGGTGGTCATCCTGTACGGCGACCGGCTGGGTGACCTGGCGGAGGCATCGAGTCGGCCTCCAGCGGACCTTGAATCGGAGTTTCCATGAACATCGGAATGATCGCGGCGTTGTCCGCATTGTGCCTGGGGGCGGTCGCATTACCCGCGTGGTCCGCGGGGCAGGCGCTCGACATGCAGGTCGGAGAGAGCCGCGTGTTGGCGGCGCCGGGCGTGACCCAGGTGGCCATTGGCAATGGCGAGGTGCTCAGCGCCGTTGCCACCGAGGGCCGCGAGGTCGTGGTCTTCGCGCGCGCCGAAGGCATGTCGTCGGTGCAGGTGTGGGCCGATGGCGGCGTCCGGACCTACGCGGTCGATGTGGTGCCGGCGGGGGCCCCGCGACTGCGGGCGGAAATCGAATCTCTGCTGGCGCGCATTCCCGGGGCGCGCAGTTCGGCGGTGGGCGGACGCATCGTGATCGAGGGCGATGACCTGTCCGATGATGACCGTGACCGGATCGCGGCATTGGCGCAGCGCTATCCCGAGGTCGTCGATTTCACGGGCCAGGTGGGGTGGGACAGCATGGTGCTGCTGGATGTGCAGGTGGTGGAGATTCCTTCTTCCAGGTTGCGCGAGATCGGGGTGCGCTGGGACGGCGCGACGCAGGGGGGCCTGAATGCGGCGCTGGCCTGGGATGCCGGATCGCTTGGCCGCATCGCGCGGCCGGGCGAGCAGGTGGTCGCGGCGCCGGCGCCGTTGTCGTCCGCCGCCGGCTACTTCGGCGTCAATGCGCTGTTGTCCGCCCGTATCGCCGCGCTGGCCCAGCGTGGCGAGGCCGTCATGCTGGCGCAACCGCAACTGCTGGCCCGCAGCGGCGCCAGCGCGACCTTCCTGGCGGGCGGAGAGGTGCCTTATGTCTCGACCGACTCGCGCGGCAACCCGACGACGCTGTTCAAGCCCTACGGCGTCTCGCTGCGGATCACGCCGCGCATCGACCGCAACGGCGTCATCCGCTCGCTGATCGAGGTCGAGGCCAGCTCCGTCGACATGGCGCTGACCGCTGCTGGCGGGCCGGCGCTGCGTACGCGACGGGCGTCCACCGAATTCAACGTGCGCTCCGGCGACACGCTGGTCATCGGCGGTTTCCTTTCGCGCGAGCGCGCTGACGATGCCAGTGGCATTCCCGGCTTGAAAGACATCCCGATCCTCGGCGCGCTGTTTTCGTCGCGGCGTTACCAGCTGCGCGAGACCGAACTGGCGATCTTCGTGACGCCGCGCATCGTGTCGCGCAACGAGCCCGCCATGGCGGATCGGGTGCGGCGCGCGCACGCGTTGGTAGACGCCGCATTTCCGCAGCCGCCCCGGTTGGGAGCCGCCTCGCTCGCGACCGCGGGCTGGAGCACCCGCGCCGGGGCGGGTTCTCAATGGGACCACGACGAGCCGGAGCCCGCGCCGGCCAACCAGGAGTAGCGCCATGCTTGAAATCCAGATGACCTTTGATGATGCGACCACGCGAAAAATCGTGGCGGCGGCGCCGGTGCTGATCGGCCGCGGCGTCCATTGCGATCTGCGTATCGCCAATTGGCGCGTGGGGCGCCAGCATGCGCGGCTGCGGCGCGACGCGTCGGCGGTCGTTCTCGAAGACCTCGGCGCGCTTGGCGGTAGCTTCGTCAACGGCCTGCGCGTGGCGCGCCATGTGCAGGTGGGGCCGGATGACGAGATCCTGATCGGCCCCTGCCGCCTGAAGGTGGCGCCCGCGCGGCGCGAGGGCGGGAGCAACGCGGCAGTGCCCGCGGCGCCACTGCCATCGCCACCTCCCTTGCGGGAGGAAGCAGTGGCAGCCCTGCCTGTCTCGTCGTTGCCCTCCCTGCAATGGCGCCGGCGGCTGCATGCCGCGCTGCTGGGCGCGCTGGACCTGCGCCGGCGCGACGTGGCGGGCATGAGCGACGCGTCTCTGCGTGCCGAGGCCGCGCGCCTGTTGGCGCTTATCGTGGCCGAGGATGCCGGGTTGCCGCTGGCCGTCGACCGGGAGGCCCTGTGCCGCGAGGTGCTGGATGAAGCGGTCGGGTTGGGGCCGTTGGAACCACTGCTGGCGGCGCCGGATGTCACCGAGATCATGGTCAACCGGCATGACGAAATCTACGTCGAGCGCGATGGCCGGCTGTGGCGCCATGCCGGCGCCTTCACCGGCGAACAGTCGGTGCGCCGGGTCATCGAGCGCATCGTCACCCCGTTGGGGCGCCGCATCGACGAAAGCTCGCCCATGGTGGACGCGCGGCTGCCCGACGGTTCCCGGGTGCACGCCATCATTCCCCCGGTCGCGTTGAAAGGCGCGAGCCTGACCATCCGCAAATTCCCGACACGCCGGCCGGGGATGCCGGACCTGTTGGCGGCGGGCACGCTCAGCGAGGCCATGGCGCAGTTCCTGACCCGATGCGTGCGCCTGCGCAAGAACCTGGTGGTCTCGGGTGGCACGGGGGCCGGCAAGACCACGCTGCTGAACGTCCTGTCCAACGAAATCCCGGAAGGCGAGCGCATCGTCACCATCGAGGATGCGGCGGAATTGCGCTTGAGCCACGAGCACCTGGTTTCGCTGGAAGCCAGGCCGTCCAACCAGGAGGGGCGCGGGCGTATCGATATCCGCGAACTGGTGCGCAATGCGCTGCGCATGCGGCCGGACCGGATCGTGGTGGGGGAATGCCGCGGCGCCGAGGCCTTCGACATGTTGACGGCCATGAACACCGGGCACGAAGGCTCCTTGACCACGTTGCACGCCAACTCCGCCAGGGATGCGCTGGCGCGCCTGGAGTCGATGGTGCTGATGGCGGGGCTGGACCTGCCGCTGGCCGTCGTGCGCGAACACATCGCGGCCAGCATCGACATCATCGTGCAGCAGGCGCGATTGTCCGACGGGCGGCGCGTGGTGGTGTCCATCGCGGAAGTCACCGGCATGGAGAGCGGGCGCATCCAGTTGCAGGAACTGTTCCGGCA
This sequence comes from Achromobacter sp. ISS7, assembly GCF_056523125.1. Lineage (NCBI taxonomy): Bacteria > Pseudomonadati > Pseudomonadota > Betaproteobacteria > Burkholderiales > Alcaligenaceae > Achromobacter > Achromobacter sp. ISS7. Next base: position 755,125 of record NZ_JAWRZD010000001.1, read on the forward strand.
TGGGCGCCATGGCGGATTCGCCGGATGCGGCATCGTGCCCAGCTTCGCGCAGGCATGGCAGGAGGCGGGCCAGGCCCTGGATGTGTCCTGGTTCGCCGTTGACCGTGTTGCCACGGGAGCCGGCCGCGCGGCGAGTTTGTCGTGATCTGGCTCGCCGCGCTGGCTACGACGGTGTGCGTCACGGCATTGGCCTGGGGCGTGCAATGCTGGCTCGCGCCCGCGTTGCGCGACTATCGCGAGCGCTACACGAACGAGGCGGAAGGGCGCCTCGGCGAGTTGTTCGTGTTTGTCGACCCGGCATGGCTATGGGCGGGCGCGATGGCGCTGTCGGTTCTCGTGGCGGCGGTGGTCTTTGTCGTCACCGCCAGCGCAGTGGGCGCGGTACTGGCGGCCGCCTTGGCGCTGCGGGCGCCGCGCGCGTTGATGGGCGCCTGGCGGCGACGGCGCATCCGGCGCTTCGAGCAGCAGCTGCCGATGGCCTTGCTGATGCTGGCCTCGGCCCTGCGCGCGGGTATCGCCCTGACGCCCGCGTTGCGGCAGGTGGTGACGCAGGGCGATGCGCCGCTGGCGCAGGAGTTCGGGCTGGTGCTGCGCGAACAGCGGCTCGGCGTGCCCTGGGACGAGGCGCTGAGCCATCTGAACATGCGGATGGCGGCCGACTCGACCACGCTCGTGGTGGTGGCGATGCGTGTCGCCGCGCAATCCGGCGGCGGCCTGGCCGAGGCGCTCGACGGTATCGCGCAGGCGGTGCGGGCGCGGCTGCAGTGGCAGGCGAAAGTGCGGGCCCTGACCTCGCAGGGCCGCATGCAGGCCTGGATCGTCGGCGGGCTGCCGGTGTTGCTGCTCGCGGTGCTGGACCGCCTGGAGCCGGACAGCATGGCGTTGCTCTGGCATACGAGGCAAGGCTGGATGGTGCTCGCGCTGCTGGCAACGCTGGAAGTCGCCGGCATCCTGCTGATCCGGCGCATTGTCCGGATCGATTTCTAAGGGAGGGTGGCGATGTGGCTGTATCTGGGCGTGGCTGCCGTGGCGCTGGGCGCGGGCGGATGCGCAGGGTTGGCTTTGCATCCCTGGGGGCGAGAGGTCCGGGCCGACGCCACCCTGTCTGGGTGGGCATGGTTGGGCCGGTCCGGGCTCGCGTGGACGGCGCCAGCGGCGGGTCGGCTGTGTCCGCGAGCCTGGCAAGCGCATCTGGCCTCGATGGCCGCCAGGGCGGGGCTGCCTGCGACCGTGCACGGCGAGCACATCATGGCGCTGAGCCTGTTGGCCGCAATGGCAGGTGGCGCACTCGCGGGCCTGGCGGTGTGGGCGGTGCGGGGCAGCGGCATGTCGGCCGGACCATTGCCGACGGATTCGGGTGGCGGCGTCGTCGCGTGGGCCGTCGCCGGTGCGCTGCTGGCGGGCGTGCAACCGGCAGTATGGCTGCGCAGCCGGACGCGGGAACGCCAGCGGCGGATCGAACAGGGCTTGCCGTTCGTCCTCGACCTGATGACCTTGTGCGTCGAGGCCGGCCTGAGCACGCACGGCGCCCTGCGAATGGCCGCCACCAACGGTCCCTGCGGACCGTTGCGCGACGTCCTGGGCGAGGCGCTGGCGGACATGCGGGCCGGCGTGTCCAGGGCCGCCGCGCTGCAGGCCATGGCGGATCGCTGCGGCAGTCCGCTGGTGCGCCAGTGGACCGCGGCGCTGGCCCAGGCGGACGCGCTGGGTATCAGCCTGGGGCCGGTACTGCGCGCGCAGGGCAGGCAATGCCGCAGCGAACGCCAGTGGCGCGCCGAGCGGCTGGCGTTGCTGGCGCCGGTGAAGATGCTGTTGCCGTTGATTGGCTGCATCTTCCCGTGCACCTTCATCGTGCTGGCGTTTCCGATTGCCGTGCGATTGCTGCAGGGGGCCTGGTGAGCGCCCGCCTGCCGTTGCCGCGGGCACGGCTGCGGCTGCTGCGGGTCGGGAGCTGGCCGGGCCGGATGCGCGGATTGCTGGGGCGCCGGCCGCCGGGGCCGCGTTCAGGCCTGTTGCTGGCGCCTTGTCGGGCGGTGCATACCTTTGGCATGCGCCATGCCATCGACGTGGTGTTCGTGGCGCGCGACCGGCGGGTGGTGAAGGTGTGCAGGGCGCTGGCGCCCTGCCGGGTGGCGTTATGCCTGGGCGCCGTGGCCGTTGTCGAGGTTCGGGCTGGGGCTGTTGATGCCGAACACGGAGGTATACGACGGATAGAAGCTGCAATAGAACACGCCTGCCGCGGCGATCGTGAACGGGATCTGCAGCGTGCTGGCCAATTGCGGCGACAGGCCCAGGGCGACCAGCAGCCCGGAGCACAAGTCCAGGAACAGGGCGATCAGGACCCAGGTGGCGGCGTAGACCAGGAAGGCCCACTTGTTGCGCCAGCAGGCGATGCCGGAAAAGAACAGCGCCTGCGTCAGCCGCAGGCCGTGCCAGGCGACCAGGACCGGCGCATACCAGAACAGCGCCGCGATCACGATGTAGATGATCGTGAAAATGATGAGCGGGGCGCGCAAGGCCATCAGGATGGGTTCCATGCTGTTCTCGATGGACGCGATGCGCATGCCTTCCGCGAAGGCGGCCGAGAACGGCAGGAAGGTGGCGAGCCCGGCCGCCAGGCTGACGGCCGCGTACAACAGGCCCATCAGGAACAGCTTGCGGAACACCCCTGGCTGCTTGAGCGGCTTGGCCCACATCGAGGGCAGCATGACCCGGTCTGCGTCGACGTGTTTGCAGGCCGCCAGGCTCATCAGGGTGATCGACGGCATCAGGGCGATGAACAGGATCGGGCCGACGATCTGCGCGGCGAAGGCGAAAATGACCAGGAGACTGTTGACCAGCGCCCAGGTGAACATGGCCAGGGGTTGCTTGCGGAACAGACGGAAGCCGTCTCGGACCCATTGCCAGCCGGAAGACGCGGGTAGGAATGCTGCTTGCATGGCTCTCTTGGGGAGTGATCTCTCAATAAGGGACGTGCTACCCCCAATTATGGGGGGCGTAACGATTACGGCAATACCGGCAGGCCCGGGCGGTGGCGCGCTTGCAACACTCTTTCGAAATGGCGGGGGTCGTGCGGCTTGAGCGTCTGGGCCGGGCGCGGCAGAAAAAAGTCGTACAGGCGCGACAGCCAGAAGCGCAGGGCGGCGGCGCGCAGCATCAGCGGCCAGGCCTGGCGCTCGGCGTCGGTGAACGGGCGCACGCGGGCATAGGCGTCGAGCCAGGATTCGACCAGTTCGGGGACGAATTCACCGGTATCGCGCTCGATGCACCAGTCATTGACGCTGACCGCGACGTCGAACAGCCAGGTGTCGCAGCCGGCGAAGTAGAAGTCGATGATGCCGCCCATGAGCGGATCCTCGAAGGTGCCGGCGAACAGCACGTTGTCGCGGAACAGGTCGCAGTGGGCCGGGCCAGCGGGCAGCGTTTGCCAGGCGGGGCTGGCGGCCGCGGCCTGCTGGGCGGCCAGTTCGGACTGCAACAACTCGGCCTGGCCGGCTTCGAGGAAGGGCAGGACCTTGGGCGCGGTCTCGGTCCACCAGGACAGGCCGCGCAGGTTGGGCTGCTGGATCGGGAAGTCCTGAGCCGCCAGGTGGGCGCGGGCCAGGGTGGCGCCGGCCAGGGCGCAATGGGCGGCGCCGGGGGCGGGTTCGTAGCCGCCGGGCAGGCGCGTGACGATGGCGCAGGGCTTGCCGTGCAGCGTGGTCAGGCGGGTGCCGTCGCGCAGCGTCTGCGGCTGCGGCACCGGAATGCCGCGGCTGGCCAGGTGGTACATCAGCTCGATATAGAACGGCAGCTGGGCGTGCGTCAGCACTTCGAACAGCGTCAGCACGTACTCGCCGCGGCTGGTGTACAGGAAGTAGTTGGTGTTCTCGATACCCGCCGTGATCCCGCGCAGCGAGACGAACTCGCCCAGGTCGAAATGCGCCAGCAGGGCGCGTGCGTCGTCATCGGATACGGGGGTGAATACGGCCATTGATCTACGAGAAGAGGGGAGTTGACGGACGTGTGCCACGGGCGCGGGCGCGTGCTTGCACGCGGCGGCGGCGCAATTTTAGACCACATGGCCCGGGGCGGTGGCGCCGTCTTCGGCCAGCTTGCCGGGCAGAATCCCGCCAAGCACCGTAAAATACCGCATCCCCTTGTTTTGACGAGTGATTCTTGGACTCCCCCGACTGGCGGCTGTGCGTCGCCCCGATGATCGACGTGACCGACCGGCATTGCCGCTATTTCCACCGGCTGCTGGCGCCGCGCGCGCGTCTGTACACCGAAATGATCACCACCGGCGCCTTGCTGTACGGCAACGTCGCGCGCCACCTGGACTTCGACGAGGCCGAGCATCCGGTCGCGTTGCAGCTGGGCGGCAGCGAGCCGGACGCGCTGGCGCAGTCGGCCAGGCTGGGGCGGCAGTGGGGTTACGACGAAATCAACCTGAACTGCGGTTGTCCGTCGGAACGGGTGCAGAAGGGCGCGTTCGGCGCCTGCCTGATGGCCGAGCCCGACTTGGTCGCCGACTGCATCAAGGCGATGCAGGACGCGGTCGACATCCCCGTGACGGTCAAGCACCGCCTGGGACTGGACTATGAAGAGTCGTACGCCTTCGTGCGTGATTTCGTCGGCAAGATCTACGACACCGGCTGCCGGGTGTTCATCGCCCACGCGCGCAATGCCGTGCTCAAGGGCCTGTCGCCCAAGGACAACCGCGAGATTCCGCCGCTGCGCTACGACGTGGTGCGCCAGCTCAAGCAGGATTTCCCGGACTGCGTGTTCGTGCTGAACGGCGGGCTGGCGGATGCCGAGCAGTCGGTGCGCGCGGCCGCCGATTTCGACGGCGTGATGCTGGGCCGCGCGGCCTGGCACACGCCCCGGGTGCTGTCCGAGGTGTCGCTGCAGCTGTGGCCTTCGGTGCGCCTGCCCAGCGATGCCCAGGTGGTCGACGCGATGATGGAGTACGCAGCGCGCCAGGTGGCGCAGGGCGTGCCGCTGCGGGTCATGACGCGGCCGATGCTGGGCCTGGTGAATGGCCAGTCGGGCGCGCGGCGCTGGCGCCGCATGTTGTCGGACCCGGCGCTGCTGGCGGCCAATGATCCTGCCCTGATCTACGACGCCTGGCGCAGCCAGCGGCACGCGCCGCAGGAACGCGGTCCTGCATTGGCGGCGGTGCCGGCGAGCGCCTGAACGCGCGGTGACCCTGAATGCAACAACGCCCAGGCGGCCGCGAGGCCGCCTGGGCGTTGTCCATTGGACGATCACCGGGCGCAGGCGATGAGGCCGCCGCCCGGCAACCGCCGGTGGCTCAGGACTGGGTCGATTCCGCGCTTTCGGCGGGCCAGTCGCGGATGTAGGCCTTGAGCATGTTGTTTTCGAACTGCTGCGCCGCCACGATGGCCTGGGCCATGTCGTAGAACGAAATCACGCCCATCAGCGTCGGGCCGTCCATGACGGGGATGTAGCGCGCGTGCTTCTCGAGCATCAGGCGCTGCACCTCGTCGGCGCTGGTGTTGGGCGACACGCTGACCGGCGCGTCGTCCATGATGGAACGGATGGTGGTTTCGCCCGCGCCGCCATGCGCGTGCATGTGGCGGATGATCTCGCGGAACGTCAGCATGCCGACCAGCGTGCCGAATTCCATGATGACGAGCGAGCCGATATCCTGCTCGCTCATGGTTTGCACGGCCTGGGACACGGGCATGTCCGGCGATGCCGTGTAAAGCGTGTCTCCCTTGACGCGCAGAATCTCGCTGACCTTCAACATCGGTTTCTCCTGGGCGGTGGTGCCCTGATTGCTATTTCTTGTTCGCTTCCAGCTGCAATACCGGGGCGACGCCATTTCCGGTATTTTGCGCCTCTCCGCAGAGTTCTTCCAGCACGGGCGTATTTTCCCGGGAAATCACGGCCGCCGCGACCCGCAGGATTTCACCGTCGTCGCGCACCCGCGGCTGGCCGCGATCGAGCAGGAAACGGTCGACCACCGGCGCCAACGAGGTCTCCCGGGCATCGCAGGTCAGCACCCAGAGGTCGTCCGGGGTGCGGGTGACGAGGTTCATGTCACACAGGGTTTCCAGGACGTCGTTCAATTCATCCTGGTGCAGTTTCAGTTTCGACGCCAACTGGCCGGCGGGCAGGCCGGGGGGCGTGCGGGACTGGGCGCGGCGCAGCGTGCGCAAGACCTCCACCGCGTCGACGAAGGGCGCGCCCGCGTAACGGTTGAATTCCCAGCGGCCCAGGCGGATCAGCGGGGCGCTGGCGGCCAGCGTGGCGCCCAGCAGCACCGCCAGCCAGGACAGGTAGATCCACAAGAGGAAGATCGGCAGCGTGGCGAACGCGCCGTAGATGACGGTATAGGTGGGGAACCGCGTCAGGTAGTAGGCGAAGGCCGATTTCATGACTTCCAGCGCGAGCGCCGTGACGCAGCCGCCGATGAGGGCATCGCGCCACAGCACCTGGCGGTTCGGCACCACCACGAACAGGGCGGCGAAGCCCAGGGCGGTCAGCACCAGCGGAATGAATGAGATCGCCATGCTGACGATCTCGGGCACGTCGCGCACCAGCCCCAGCGATTCGCGCGCCACGAACGAGGTGGCCCAGAGGCTGGCGCCCGCCACCACCGGTCCCAGCGTGATGACGGCCCAGTAGACCAGCGCCCGCTGCGGCAACGGCCGCTGCCGGGTCACATGCCAGATGTCGTTGAAGGCCGTGTCGATCGTCATGATCAGCAGCAGCGAGGTCACCAGCAGGAATGCGCCGCCGATCGCGGTCAGGCGCGAGGCCTGGCGGGCGAACTGGTTCAGGTATTCCATGATGTTGTCCGAGACGGACGGCGGCATCAGGCTGTTGGCGAGGAAGTCCTCGAGCGCGACCCGGAATTCCTGGAAGACGGGGAAGGCGGTGAACAGCGACAGCACCACCGCCAGCATCGGCACGATCGCCAGCACCGTGGTGAAGGTGAGGCTGGAGGCGACCTGCAGCAGCTTTTCTTCGTCGGCGCGCTGCGCGGTGAAGACAAAGGCACGCCCGACCCGCACCGCCCACGATGCGCGCGGGGGCGGGGACTCGGGGGCCGCCGTCGCGGCGGCGGCGGGCTCGGCGGGGCGGTTCATCAGGCGATAATAGCAGCATGAACCCTGAACTCAACCCCCGCTTGCGCCTGGCGGCCTCGCTGTCGCTGTTCGCCCTGATCGTGCTGTGCGTCACCTGGGAAACGCTGGTGGCGCCGCTGCGCCCGGGCGGCTCCTGGATGCTGCTCAAGGCGCTGCCGCTGGTCCTGCCGCTGCGCGGCATCGTGCGCGGCAACCTCTACACGTATCAGTGGGCCTCGATGCTGTCGCTGCTCTACCTGATGGAGGGCGTGGTGCGTGCCATGTCGGATCCGGCGCCGCTGTCGGTGCTGATGGCGTGGGGCGAGATCCTGCTGTCGACGGTGTTCTTCGTCAGCGCCATTTTCTACGTGCGGCCGGCCAAGCGGGCCGCCAGGAGCCAACGCGCATGAGCGCCCATTCCCTGTCCGAACTGCATGCCGTCAACTCGTTCGCGGCGCTGCCGGCCGCGTTCTATACGCGGCTCGAGCCGCAACCGCTGAACAACCCGCGGCTGCTGCATGCCAACGCCGATGCCGCCGCGTTGATCGGGCTGGACCCGGCCGCGTTGCGGACGCCGGAGTTCCTGCGCGTGTTTTCCGGGGCGCAGCCGCTGCCTGGCGGCGATACGCTGGCCGCGGTCTACAGCGGCCACCAATTCGGCGTGTGGGCCGGGCAGCTGGGCGATGGCCGGGCGCATCTGCTGGGCGAGATCCAGGGCCCGGCGGGCGCCTGGGAATTGCAGCTCAAGGGCGCCGGCCTGACGCCGTATTCGCGCATGGGCGACGGCCGCGCGGTGCTGCGCTCGTCGGTGCGCGAATACCTGGCCAGCGAAGCCATGCACGGCCTGGGCATCCCGACCACCCGCGCGCTGGCGCTGGTGGCCTCGGACGATCCGGTATGGCGCGAAACCGTGGAGACGGCCGCCATCGTGACGCGCATGTCGCCCAGCTTCGTGCGCTTCGGCTCGTTCGAGCACTGGTCCTCGCGCCGCCAGCCGGACCTGCTCAAGACGCTGGCCGACTACGTGATCGACCGTTACTACCCCGAATGCCGGGCCGTGCCCGCCGGCGAGGCGCCGAGCGACACCGCGCCCTACGTGCGCCTGCTGCGCGAGGTCACCCGCCGCACCGCGCTGCTGATGGCGGACTGGCAGGCGGTGGGGTTCTGCCATGGCGTCATGAACACCGACAACATGTCCATCCTGGGCCTGACCCTGGATTACGGCCCCTACGGCTTCATGGACGGCTTCCGGCTTGGCCATGTCTGCAACCATTCCGATTCCGAGGGCCGCTATTCCTGGAACCGCCAGCCTTCCGTGGCGCTGTGGAATCTCTACCGCCTGGGCGGCAGCCTGCACACGCTGGTGCAGGATGTCGACGGCCTGCGCGCGGTGCTGGACGAATTCGAGGGCGTGTTCACGCGCGCCTTCCACGACCGCATGGGCGCCAAGATGGGCCTGGCCGCCTGGCGCCCGGCGGATGAGCCGCTGCTGGATGACCTGCTCAAGCTGATGGACGCCAACCAGGCCGATTTCACCCTGGCCTGGCGGCGGCTGGCCGATGCGGTGTCGGGCAACCGTGCGCCGTTCCAGGACCTGTTCATCGACCGCGAGGCGGCCTCGGCCTGGCTTGACCGCCTGCTGGCGCGCCAGGCGCAGGATGGACGCCCGGCGACCGAGGTGGCCGCGGCCATGAACCGGGTGAATCCCCTATATGTATTGCGCAATCATCTGGCCGAGGAGGCGATCCGCGCTGCCAAGACCGGCGACGCCGGTGAAATCGAGACGCTGATGACGTTGCTGCGCGACCCGTTCACGGCCCGGACTGGCTACGAAAAGTACGCCAGCCTGCCCCCGGACTGGGCCAACGGCATCGAGGTCAGCTGTTCGTCCTGATGTTCGTTGCGCGCGCGTATTGATGGCAAAGCGGCATTTTGAGTGCGGAAAATACGGAAAATTGGCGCATTGAGACGAAAAATCGCGGTTTTTTTCTCTGCAATCATTCGTTTCCATTGTAAAAGTCGTAAGATTGTCGCCTGCGGGACACTCAGGATGGCATGCCTGTCACTGGGGCATTTGTCGACAATTTTCAATATAAAAGCACTCTGAATATGCCTGGCGCAGATGGTTTGCTGTGTATCGGCCTGCTTGAGGATGATGCGGACTTCCGGGAGGAGTTGGCGTTGGGCCTGGGCGGGTACGGTTTCCGTGTGGCGTTCGCCTGTGACAATGCCGCGGCGTTCTACCGCCGCTTGCAGGAACAACCCTGCGATATCGTCATACTCGACGCCCATCTTCCTGGAGAGGACGGTTTTTCCGTGGCGACGCGCCTGCGCGCGCTGAGCCCGGTGGGGATTGTCATGCTGACGGGCCGCAGCGCGCTCGAGGACCGGGTGCGCGGCCTGGAAGGCGGCGCCGATGTCTACATGACCAAGCCCGTCGACCTGCTGGAGCTCAGTTCCGTCATCCGCAGCCTGGCGCGCCGCATGCGCCTGGCCAAGTCGCCGCGTCCGGCCGATGCCGAGACCCGCGCGGCGGCGGCCGACACCTCCTGGTCGTTGCAGGATGGCGGCTGGATCCTGGTGGCCCGGATGGCGCATCGCTGCACCTGAGCGCCCAGGAACGGACCTTCCTCATGGCGTTGATGGACGCGGCCGGTTCCGCGGTCAGCCGCCAGGCCCTGGCCGAACTGTTCCTGCCGGATAGCCCGGGCGGGTTCGAATTGCGGCGGATCGACGTGCTGGTCAGCCGTCTGCGCGCCAAGGCGCAGAGCGCGGGGCTGAAGTTGCCGGTGCTGTCGGTGCGCGGCCAGGGTTACGTGTTCGCGGCCTGAGCCTGCGTGCTCGGCTCCGGAGGCCGGGCGGGCAGGGTGATGACGAAACGCGTCCCCACGCCCACTTCGCTGTGCATCGCCAGCGAGCCGCCCTGGCTCTGGCAGATGCGCCGCGCCAGATACAGGCCGATGCCCATGCCCTGGGTTTCACGATGGGCCGCGCGGCGAAAGCGCGGCTCGAAGATGCGCGCCTGTTCCTCCACGCCAATGCCGGGGCCGCGATCGGTCACGGCCACCCACGCCATCGGCACGCCCTGGTCCTCGGCCTGGCCGGTTTCGATCCGGATCGGTTCGCTGGCGGGCGAGTACTTGATGGCGTTGTGGATCAGGTTGCGCACCACCACGCTGGTCAGCGCGCGGTCGCAGTAGACCGGCAGCGTCGCGCCGCTGGTCTGCAGGCGCAACGCGTGGGCGGTATCGGGTTGCATGGCCGCGACCACGTCGCCGGCCAGCTCGGACATGTCGGTCTGTTCGCCGCGCGGGGTCCAGGCCTGTTCGCCGAGCCGGTCCTGGTTCAGCAACTGTTCCATCAGCTCCGTCATGCGGGTCACCGCCCGATGGATTCGCGCCAGCCGGTTGTCGACGGCTTCGCCGCTGCCGGACAGGATCATGTCCAGTGATTGCGCCGCGGCGCTGATGGTGGCGAGCGGGGCGCGCAGCTCGTGCGAGATCAGCGCGTTCATCTGCCGTTGCGCATCCAGCGCGCCGGTCATTTCCACCAATCGCAATTCGCCCTGGACCAGTTGCCGGGCGTCGTCCGCTTCCTGGCGCGCGGGCTCGGCCTGCGTCCGCCGTTCCAGTCCCGCCAGCAGCAGGGTGGCCAGCGCCAGCAGCAGCCGCGCCAGCGGCACTACCGGCCCGCCTTCGGCGGGAGCCGACCAGGCGTCGTGGGCCAGGATCCAGACCGATGACAGATGCACCGCGCCCAGCGCCAGCGTCGCGGCCCGGCGCGGGGAGGGGCGGGCGGCGGCGGCCAGGAACCAGGCCGCCAGCACCGCGCTGGCGGTGGCGCCGGCGCCGGTGATCAGCCTGGGCAGCAGGCCGCCATCGGTGTCATAGACGAAGATCAGCGCCAGCGCCGCCAGTCCGGTCAGCCCGATGCAGGCCCAGCGGCAGGCGGCGGCCAGGCGCGCGGCGGCCGGCTGGCCGGTGGTGATGAGGGGAACGGACAGGGCCAGCAGCGCCGCGTACGAGCCCGCCTGCAGCGCGGCCGCGGGAAACAGCGTCGGTTGGGTGCGCAGGATGCCCTCGACCAGCGCGAAGGCCAGGCCGGCGCCGTAGATCGCGGCGCGGGTGTGGAGCCAGGCGATGGCGCTGGCCACGGCGCAGGCCAGCGCGATGCCGGCCGTGAGGCCCGTCAGCAGATCGGCCGATGCGTGGCCAAGGCCGTCGGCCAGTGCGGCGCCGGGCCACAACAGGACAGCTGCGAGCCATCCGGGCCACGCGGAGCGCGCCGCGCGCGGGGCGGCCGCGCGGTCGGCGCGGCGTTGGCGCGAGCGCCAAAGGGTGCGAAGAAACAATCCTTCCGTCAACTAGGAACCCATTGTTGGTCAGGCGCGTGGTCGTGAGCGCGGGCGAAGTTTACGACAGCGCCGCGAATCGCGTGGACACCGATTTTCTCCAGCGTGGCGCGGGTGGCGTCGTCGGGAACGTCCTCAGCGTACACCGCCATGCCGAGCGAGGCGGCGGTCGCCACCACGGTCGCGGCCAGGTGCTGGCTGCCCGGGCTGTGCAGGATGCCGGTAATGAAACCGCCACACAGCTTGACGTACGACAGGGGGTATTCGTGCAGGTGTTCCATCGCGCCGAACTGCCGCGACAGGCGCGACAGGCCGACACGGCCGCCGGCGGCGGTGACGATGCGGCACAGCTGGCGCATCTCGTCGCCAAGCTCCACCAGCGCGGCCGCGTCCATTTCGACGATCAGGCGCGGGGACAGCGCCGGCCGGTCGGCCAGCATGCGTTCCAGCCGCGACAGGAACGCGCCTTGCGCCAGCGAAGCGCGCGACACGTGCACCGTCAACGCGGCGTCGTGGGTGTAGAGCCAGTCCAGCCCCAGGCGGATGGCCTGGATGTCGCATTCGGCCGACAGGCCCAGGCGCACCGCGGGCGGCATGAAGATCGCGGCCGGCACCGGATCGGCGCCGCGACTGTCGTGCAGCGTCAGGCTGGCCTCGTAATGCAGCAGGGCCCCGCGCACGTCCGCCAGCGCCTGCACCGTCAGCGAGAAGCGGTGCTGTTCCAGGGCAGTGGACAGCGCGTCGTGCCAGCTGTACTCGCCGATGCGGGTGCTGTCGGGCGCCTGGCTGGCCGGCGCGATCTGGTCGTCGTCGGCGCTTTCGGCGCACATCAGGGCGTGATCGAGCCGGGCCAGCGTGTCGCTGACGTTGTCGCCCGGCGTGAAGGCCGCCATCGCCAGCGCCCAGCGGCACCAGCCGTCCTTGTCCATGGGCACGCGCAGCGAGCGCAGTTCGTGCCGGACCCGCTCGGCCAGCAGGCCGGCCTGCGGCGCGGACGTGCCCGGCATCAGCAGGGCGAAGTCGGAACCGCCGATGCGCGCCAGCGTCATGTCGGCGCCGCCGTTGGCATCCACCAGCTTGCGCAGCCGGTCGGCCGACGAGCGCAGCCACTGGTCGGTGAAGGCGCGCGACAGGTGCCGGTTGATCTGGGCCAGGTCGCGTTGCCGGAACATCAGGATGTGGCCGCCGGTGTCGGCCGCCTGGCCGGTCAGCGCCTGGCGGAAGTGGTCGATGAAGTACTTGCGGTTGGGCAGCCGGGTGACGGCGTCGCGCTGGATTTCGCTTTCGAGCGATTCGATGCGGGCGTTCTGTTCCTGCACCGTGGCGGCGGCCTTGCGCTGGGCGTCGATCAGCGCCTCGTCGACGCCGGCCGGCTCGCGCGGTCGCGGGTTGTCCGCGTCGTGTGGCGCCAGCGGGCGGGCGCGACCCAGGCCGCTCCAGCCGGTCTTGGCCTCGAGCCAGCGCATCAGGTTGGCGGCGAACAGCGTCCAGAACACGCCGGCGGCCAGGGTCAGGCCGATGACGCGGACGCCGCCCTGCCACAGGGTGTCGCGCGCCAGCCGCGCGTCGGCCTGCACCGTGACCGTGCCCAGGCGCCGGCCATCCGGCCCCAGATAGGGGCGGGTGGCGGCCGGCGCATCCATGGACAGCCAGGCGTCGCGCCAGTCGCGCGACGCGCCCGCTTGCCCGTCCTGGACGGGTTCACGGCGTTCGGCCTGCGTGTCCCCGTTTTCACCGGAGATGCGCACCAGCGCATACATGCCGGCCCCGAACAGGTCGTCGGCCAACTGGCGCTTGTCCTGCACGCCGCCGGGGTCGTGCGACAGGACCCAGGCCAGCGCGCTGGCGCCGGCCTGGCCCTGCTGGGCCAGCTGGGTGTTCAGGTAACGGTGGGCGGCCAGCATCCCCAAGGCCTGTGCGCCAAGCAGGATGAAGGCAATCAGGAGAGCGGTGCAGAGGATCAGCCGGCGTAGTGTGGACATGGATTAGAGGTTCCCTTCGTGGCCCGCACCGTTGCCGGTGCCGCGCAATGCCGGCCTGCCAGTGAAAGGGGAGACGTCGGGCAGCGCAAGTGCCCTGACGGGAAAAATGCTGGATAAGAAACGTGACACACGTTACTAATACCTCAGTGTCGCCGCGTACGCTGTAATTCCGCATGTCACAGAACATACAGAATATTACGAAATCACCTGCGATATCAGACAACCTGTGCAATTATTTCGTTCGTGATAATTGCCCGGATGATAACTATTGAGACAGGCCGTATTAATTTTCCGGTTCCGGCTGTCGTAGTAAGGGCACGGCATGGCGCAAAGGACCGGCCAGCGACTGCTATCCAAGGACCGTCATGACCCCCAACGAGCAACCAGATCAGGGCAGGAATCGAAGGAAAGGGAGCGCGTTGCTCCTGAAGTGTGGCGTTTTTTTGCGAAAATAATGCATAATTTAAAAAATGTTACAGCCCTTGGGTTTCTTTCCGGACCACAACGCCAAGGGTTTCTAGATAGGGGGCTCCGTGCGTGAGAGTTACCTGCTCGCACTGTGCCTGACGCTCGTGGGCGCACTTGCAGCGATAAGTTTGTTTTTCGTCCGCCGGGAACGCGTCCTGCGCGGGCGATTGACGCGTGATGAGTTGACCGGCGTCCTGAGCCAGCGGGAGCTGCATCGTCGCGCGCGTGCGTGGCTGATCCAGGCTGAACGGCTGTCCGGCAGGGGCGCGTTCGGCCCTGGCGGACCGGTGCAGGACAACCAGGAATCCCTGGGTATTGCGCGCGCTCGCTCGGGCACGCGCGGCATTGGCGCGTTTTTCCTGGTCAGTTTTGACCAGTACGCCGAGATCAGTGCGATGCTGCGGGCCGGCGAAGACCAGGCCCTGCTGGTGATGGTGGCCGATCGGCTCAGCCTGCTGACCCGCGCGCTGGGCGGCATGGTCGCCCGCACCGGCACCGACACCTTCACCGTGTGCATCCCCGACGTCGACGAGGAGGGCGCGGCCCAGGTCTCGGCCAAGCTGCTCGAAGACCTGTCCGTGCCCTACGAACTGGGTGGCCGGCCCCTGATCGCGGTGTTCCGCGTGGGCGCGGCGTTGTATCCGGACCACGGTCGCAGTGTCGAGGAATTGCAACGTTGCGTGCAGGTGGCCATGGTGCCGCTCAAGGAACGCGGCGGCCCCGGCTGGAACATGTTCGACTTCCGCATGCTGGCGCGCCAGCGTGACCAGCAGGGCCTGGAAAACGACCTGCGGCTGGCCCTGACGACCGCGTCGATGGACCAGTTCGAGTTGTACTACCAGCCGGTCTGCGACAGTGGCACGGGCGTGGTGCAGGGCTGCGAGGCGCTGCTGCGCTGGCACCATCCCGAACTGGGCAGCGTGTCGCCGGCCGTCACCATCGAGCTGGCCGAACGCAGCGGGCTGATCGTGCCGCTGGGCGCCTGGATCCTGGAACGCGCCTGCTCGCAGGCGGCGCTGTGGCCAGCGGCGTGGCGCGTGCACGTGAATCTGTCGGTCAAGCAGATGAACGAGGATGGCCTGGTGCAGCTGGTGTCCGACGTGCTGGCCTCGACCAAGCTGGCGCCGCGCAAGCTGGTGCTGGAGATCACCGAATCGATCTTCATCCTGCACTACGAGCGTCACGTGAAGATCCTGAACACCCTGCGGGCCAAGGGCATCGGCGTGGCGCTGGACGATTTCGGCTGCGGCTATTCCAGCCTGAACCATCTGCGGCACCTGCCGATCGACTGGGTCAAGATCGACCGCAGCTTCATCTCCGCCCTCGAGTCCGACGCCGGCAGCCGCGAGGTGGTGTCGGCGTTGTTCGGACTGTGCCAGGCGATGCACCTGCCGGTGGTGGCCGAAGGCGTCGAGACCGAAGGGCAGCGCGAGATCCTCAAGTCGCTGGGGTGCCGCGTGATGCAGGGGTTCCTGCTGGGGCGTCCCGCGCCCGCCGCGGAAATTCAGGCTTTGGCGTCGGCGGTGTCATAATCGGGGTTGCTTGCAAACCCCCACCTGTTGACTTCCTATGCCCGGCAATACCCTCGGTACTCTGTTCACCGTCACGAATTTTGGCGAATCCCACGGGCCGGCCATCGGTTGCGTCATCGATGGCTGCCCGCCCGGACTGCCGCTGGAAGCGGCCGACATCCAGCACGAACTGGACCGCCGCCGCCCTGGCACCTCGCGTCACGTCACCCAGCGCCAGGAAGCCGACCAGGTCGAGATCCTGTCCGGCGTGTTCGAGGGCCTGACGACGGGCACGCCCATCGGGCTGCTGATCCGCAACACCGATGCGCGCAGCAAGGACTATTCCAACATCACCGACACCTTCCGGCCGGGCCACGCCGACTACGCCTACTGGCGCAAATTCGGCCTGCGCGATCCGCGCGGCGGTGGCCGTTCCTCGGCGCGCTTGACCGCGCCGACGGTGGCCGCGGGCGCCGTGGCCAAGAAGTGGCTGGCCGAGCAATACGGCGTGAAAGTGCGCGGCTACATGAGCCAGCTGGGCCCGATCCCGATTCCCTTCGTCTCGTGGGACGAGGTGCCGAACAACCCCTTCTACGCGCCCAACGCCGACATCGTGGCCGAACTGGAAGCCTACATGGACCAGTTGCGCCGCGACGGTGATTCCGTCGGCGCGCGCATCGAGGTGGTGGCCGAGAACCTGCCGGCCGGGTGGGGCGAGCCCATCTATGATCGCCTGGACGCCGACATCGCGCATGTGATGATGGGCCTGAACGCGGTCAAGGGCGTGTCCATCGGCGCCGGTTTCGACTGCATCGCGCAGCGCGGCTCCGAGCACGGCGACGAGATCACCCCCGACGGCTTCGTCACCAATCACGCCGGCGGCGTGCTGGGCGGCATTTCGACCGGCCAGCCGGTGACGGTGTCGCTGGCCATCAAGCCGACGTCCAGCATCCGGGTCGAGCGCCGTTCCGTGAACCGCGCCAACGAGCCCGTGATGGTGCAGACGCTCGGCCGCCACGATCCCTGCGTCGGCATCCGCGCCACGCCGATCGCCGAAGCCATGCTGGCCCTGGTGCTGATCGACCACGCCCTGCGCCACCGCGGCCAGTGCGGCGATCCGGCCTGAGGCCCGCGCGCGTCCCGTTGTTCCTGACTGTTGGAGGCTGGCATGAGCCGTAATCGCTATCCCTTGCGCCGCGTGGCGGCCGCGCTGTCCCTGGCCGTCCTGGCGGGCTGCACCGGGATGAACACCACCCAGTCGGGCGCCATCGGCGTCAACCGGACGCAGTACATGTCCAGCATGGTGCCGTCGCAGGCGCTGGAGCAGGAAGCGAACCAGCAGTACGCCGACATCCTCAAGCAGGCCCAGGCCAAGAACCTGCTGGACCGCGACGCCCAGCTCGTGTCGCGGGTGCGCACGATCTCGCAGCGCCTGATCGCGCAGACCGGCGTGTTCCGCCCCGACGCCTCTAGCTGGAAATGGGAAGTGCACGTGCTGACCAGCGACGAGGTCAACGCCTGGTGCATGCCGGGCGGCAAGATCGCCGTCTACACCGGCCTGATCAACAAGATCAAGCCGACCGATGACGAGCTGGCCGCGGTACTGGGCCACGAGATTTCCCACGCGCTGCGCGAGCATGCGCGCGAGCGCGTCTCGCAGCAGATGGCCACCAGCCTGGGGTTGCAGGTGCTGTCGATCGCCACCGGTTCGAGCGCCGCGTCGGACCTGGGCGGCAAGCTCAGCGACGTGATGTTCACGCTGCCCAACAGCCGCACCCACGAGACCGAGGCCGACCGCATGGGCGTCGAACTGGCGGCGCGCGCCGGCTTCGATCCGCGCGCCGCGGTCACGCTGTGGCAGAAGATGGGGGCCGCCGACAACGGCAACGCGCCGCCCGAGATCCTCTCGACCCACCCGTCGGCCGCCTCGCGCATCACCGACCTGCAGGCGGCGGCGCAACAGGTGCTGCCGCTGTACGAGCAATCCAAGGGCCGCGCGTCGCGCTAGGCCGGGATAGCGTTCCTGCCTCGATACCGCGGCCGCTTTGCGGCCGTTCCAGCTGCTCACCATGGTATTAATAGTACTAGTATATTGGGTGTAGTTGTACTAGGTTCAGAGGCTGGGCATAATCCTTCACATGCCGCAGCGGCCGGCGTGGAAGCGATGGATTCGCCCCATGCGAGGCACGAGCCGGATTGTCTATTTGCAGAGCGCATCCATGGCC
Source organism: Achromobacter sp. ISS7 (assembly GCF_056523125.1). NCBI lineage: Bacteria > Pseudomonadati > Pseudomonadota > Betaproteobacteria > Burkholderiales > Alcaligenaceae > Achromobacter > Achromobacter sp. ISS7. The sequence goes on from NZ_JAWRZD010000001.1 coordinate 772,738, forward strand.
CAAACCCTTTACGACAAACTCTGGGACGCCCACATCGTCCACCAGGAATCAGACGGTACCTGTCTGCTCTATATCGACCGCCACCTGCTGCACGAAGTGACGAGCCCGCAGGCGTTCGAAGGCCTGGCCATCGCCCAGCGCAAGCCGTGGCGCAACGGCGCCAACCTGGCCGTCGCCGACCACAACGTGCCGACGATGAACCGCGCCCAGGGCATCGATGATCCGATCTCGCGCCTGCAGGTCGACACGCTCGACGCCAACTGCGACAAGTACGGCATCACCGAATTCCGCATGAACGACCTGCGCCAGGGCATCGTCCACGTGATCGGGCCGGAGCAGGGCGCGACCCTGCCGGGCATGACCGTGGTCTGTGGCGACTCGCACACCAGCACGCACGGCGCGCTGGGCGCGCTGGCGTTCGGCATCGGCACCTCCGAAGTCGAACACGTGCTGGCCACGCAGACGCTGCTCATGAAGAAAGCCAAGAGCATGCTGATCAAGGTCGAAGGCGAACTGCCGTTCGGCTGTACGGCCAAGGACGTCGTCCTGCACATCATCGGCATCATCGGCACCGCCGGCGGCACCGGCCACGCCATCGAGTTCGCCGGCAGCACCATCCGCGCGCTGTCGGTCGAAGGCCGCATGACGGTCTGCAACATGGCCATCGAGGCCGGCGCCCGCTCCGGCATGGTCGCCGTCGACGACAAGACCGTTGAATACTTCCGCGGCCGCCCGTTCGCGCCGTCCGGCGTGCTGTGGGACCACGCCGTGGCCTACTGGCGCACGCTGCGCACCGACGAAGGCGCCAAGTTCGACACCGTGGTCGAAGTCAACGCCCGCGACATCAAGCCGCAGGTCACCTGGGGCACTTCGCCCGAAATGGTGCTGCCGGTCGATTCGCGCGTGCCGGACCCCGATCGCGAAAAAGACGACGTGCGCCGCAGCGGCATGGAACGCGCGCTGGAATACATGGGCCTCAAGCCCAACACGCCGCTGACCGACATCCGCGTGGACCGCGTCTTCATCGGTTCCTGCACCAACTCGCGCATCGAGGACCTGCGCGCCGCCGCCGTCGTGGCGCGCGGCAAGCACGTGGCCTCCAACGTGCGCCAGGCCATGGTGGTGCCGGGTTCGGGGCTGGTCAAGCAGCAGGCCGAGCGCGAAGGCCTGGACAAGATCTTCATCGAGGCCGGCTTCGAATGGCGCGAGCCGGGCTGCTCGATGTGCCTGGCCATGAACGCCGACCGGCTCGAGCCGGGCGAGCGTTGCGCCTCGACCTCGAACCGCAACTTCGAAGGCCGCCAGGGTCAGGGTGGCCGCACCCACCTGGTGAGCCCGGCGATGGCCGCCGCCGCCGCCGTGGCCGGCCACTTCGTCGACGTCCGCACGTTCCGTTAAGCGCCCACCGAGTACCGACATCATGCAAGCATTCACCACTCACGAAGGCCTGGTGGCTCCGCTCGACCGCGAAAACGTCGACACGGACCTCATCATCCCCAAGCAGTTCCTCAAGTCCATCAAGCGCACCGGCTTCGGCCCGAACCTGTTCGACGAACTGCGCTACCTGGACCACGGCGAACCGGGCATGGACAACAGCAAGCGTCCGCTCAACCCCGATTTCGTGCTGAACCAGCCGCGTTACCAGGGCGCCTCGGTGCTGCTGGCGCGCAAGAACTTCGGCTGCGGTTCGAGCCGCGAGCACGCGCCCTGGGCGCTGACGCAGTTCGGCTTCCGCGCCATCATCGCGCCGTCGTACGCCGACATCTTCTTCAACAACAGCTTCAAGAACGGCCTGCTGCCCATCGTGCTGTCCGAGCTCGAAGTGGCGCGCCTGTTCGACGAAGTGAAGGCGTTCCCGGCCTACAAGCTCAACATCGACCTGGACCGCCAGGTGGTGGTGGCGGCCGACGGCCGCGCCATGAAGTTCGACATCGAGCCGTTCCGCAAGTACTGCCTGCTCAACGGCTTCGACGACATCGGCCTGACGCTGCGCCACGCCGACAAGATCCGCGCCTTTGAAGCCGAACGCCTGGCCCGCCATCCCTGGCTGGAAAGCCGTCCGATCGCCTGACCCAGCCTTTCTATCGACCACAGGACCGTTTTTTCCATGACTCACAACATCGCAGTCTTGCCGGGTGACGGCATCGGCCCCGAAATCATCGAACAGGCCGTGCGCGTCCTGAAGGCGCTGGACGTGCCGTTCGACATCAAGCAGGCGGCCGTCGGCGGCGCCGCCTTCGACGAGTTCGAGCACCCGCTGCCCCCGGCCACGCTGAAGCTGGCCAAGGAATCGCACGCCGTGCTGTTCGGCGCCGTCGGCGACTGGAAGTACGACAGCCTGCCGCGCGAATTCCGCCCCGAGCAGGCCATCCTGGGCCTGCGCAAGGCGCTCGGCCTGTTCGCCAATTTGCGTCCGGCGATCCTCTATCCCGAGCTGGCCAGCGCCTCGTCGCTCAAGCCCGAGATCGTGTCCGGCCTGGACATCCTGATCATCCGCGAACTGACCGGCGACATCTATTTCGGCACGCCGCGCGGCGTGCGCTCGTCGCCGGACGGCGCCTTTGCCGGCGAACGCGAAGGCTACGACACGATGCGCTACGCCGAGTCGGAAGTGCGCCGCATCGCCCGCATCGGCTTTGAATCCGCCCGCAAGCGCAACAAGAAGCTGTGCAGCGTCGACAAGGCCAACGTGCTCGAGACCTCGCAGTTCTGGCGCGACATCGTCATCGAAGTGGCGCGCGAGTACCCGGACGTCGAGCTGTCGCACATGTACGTCGACAACGCCGCCATGCAGCTGGTGCGCAACCCGCGCCAGTTCGACGTGATCGTCACCGGCAACCTGTTCGGCGACATCCTGTCGGACGAGGCCGCCATGCTGACGGGCTCCATCGGCATGCTGCCGTCGGCCTCGCTGAACGCCGGCGGCCAGGGCCTGTACGAGCCCAGCCACGGCTCGGCGCCCGACATCGCCGGCCAGGGCATCGCCAATCCGCTGGCGACCATCCTGTCGGCCGCGATGCTGCTGCGCTACTCGCTGAACCTGGCGCCGCAGGCCGACCGCATCGAAGCCGCCGTGCGCCGCGTGCTGGCCGATGGCCTGCGCACCGCCGACATCTTCGAACCGGGCACCACCAAAGTCAGCACCTCGGGCATGGGCGACGCCGTCCTCAAGGCCCTGGCCTGACGCCTGCGAGGGACGCGCCCTTGCGGCGCGGTCCCGATTCCAAGGGGCCGCCCGCCGGGCGGCCCTTTTTCATGGCGGTGTTGCCGCCGCGCCGCGAAAGCGGGGTGGCTTTGATTGCGGCCCCGTTTTTTCAAGCTGCGCCGCAACATCCCTGCGTGCATTCTGATAAATTGTTGGGTTCTTGCACGTTTTTTCACCACACCTTGTCCCCACCTTTAAAGAGCGATTGAAATGAATCAAGCAGTAGGCCTTGTCGGCTGGCGCGGTATGGTCGGCTCGGTGCTCATGCAACGCATGCGCGACGAGAACGACTTCGCACTGATCGAACCGGTGTTCTTCTCCACCAGCAACGCTGGCGGCGCCGCCCCCACTTGGGCGACTGGCGCGGGCCCGCTGCAAGATGCCTACAACATTGACGCTCTGAAAAAACTGCCGATCATCGTGACGGCGCAAGGGGGCGACTACACCTCCGAGGTCTACCCGAAGCTGCGTGGCGCGGGCTGGAACGGCATCTGGATCGACGCCGCCAGCACGCTGCGCATGGCCGATGACGCCATCATCGTGCTGGACCCGGTCAACCGTCCCGTGATCGACGCGGCGCTCAAGCGCGGCGTGCGCAACTTCATCGGCGGCAACTGCACGGTCAGCTGCATGCTGATGGGCCTGGCCGGCCTGTTCAACAACGACCTGGTCGAGTGGATGACCACCATGACCTACCAGGCCGCTTCGGGCGGCGGCGCGCAGCACATGCGCGAGCTGCTGACCCAGTTCGGCGAGCTGAACCACGCCGTCAAGCCGCTGCTGGACGACCCGGCCTCGGCCATCCTGGAAATCGACCGCGGCATCCTGGCCAAGCAGAAGGACGCGGCGCTGCCCCACGAGCACTTCGGCGTGCCGCTGGGCGGCAGCCTGATCCCCTGGATTGACAAGGACCTGGGCAACGGCATGTCCAAGGAAGAGTGGAAGGGCGAGGTCGAGACCAACAAGATCCTCGGCCGTGGCGCCGCCTTCGGCTCCGCCGCCACCCCGATCGACGGCCTGTGCGTGCGCATCGGCGCGATGCGCTGCCACAGCCAGGCGCTGACCATCAAGCTCAAGCGCGACCTGCCGCTGGACGAGATCGAAGCGCTGATCGCCCAAGGCACGCAATGGGCCAAGGTGATCCCCAACACCAAGGAAGAAACCATCCGTGAACTGACCCCGGTCGCGGTCACGGGCACGCTGGACATCCCGGTGGGTCGCCTGCGCAAGATGTCGATGGGTCCGCAGTACCTCAGCGCCTTCACCGTCGGTGACCAGCTGCTGTGGGGCGCCGCAGAACCGCTGCGCCGCATGCTGCGCATCGCGCTGGCCGAAGCCTGAGGCCTGGCGGGCGGCGCATGCCGCCCGGTCGCGAAAGGCAGTATCGACAAAGGCACCCGCGGGTGCCTTTGTCGTTTGCGCCGCGCCGGCCAATCGGACGATGTGCCCGCCAGCCAACGCCGATGCGCCTTTCAGGTTTGTGAAACGCGCTCGATCCATTACACTTTTCCGGTGAATTGAGGCTTGTTCTCACGCGATCGCCACGAACAGGCCCCCGCCCGAAAATCGACGATAAGAACGGAATTCCAGCTTATGACCCAGCGTTCGCGCCAAGTGAAGCATGCCCGCCGTTTGAAGGCCCTCCAGTGGGCGATCGCGCTGGCGATCGGCGCGAGCGCGTGCAGCCCGGCGTTGGCGATGCGGGTGGGGCATTCGCGCGTGGTGTCGGCGCCGGGCACGCCGTTGCAGGCGCTGGTCGGGTTGCAGGAACTCACGCCCGACGAAGTGTCGTCGCTGCGCGTGTCGGTGGCCGACGAGGCGGCCTGGCAGCGCGCCGGCCTGAAGCCGCCGGCGCCGTTGGCCAGCCTGGTGGTGCGGGTCGAGGATGGCCTGGATCCGACCCGCAAGAACCTGCGGGTGCGGTCGACGCAGGCGCCTGCCAGCGGCGCGGTCGATCTGCTGCTGGATATCAGTTCCAGTTCAGGCCAGCGGCAGGTGCAGGTCAGCATCCTGGTGCCGCTGCGCGGCGCGGGCGCCGACGTCACGCCGGCGGCCGTGGGTACGCCTGGCCGCGCGGGCGGCACGGCAGGGTCGGTCAACGTCAAGTCGGGCGATACGCTGTACGCCATCGCCCAGCGCAACGCCGTGCCCAACGCCTCGATCTACCAGATGCTGGTGGCGTTGTGGCGCGCCAACCCCGAGGCCTTCATCCAGAACAACATGAATCTGGTGCGCTCGGGGCAAAAGCTGGTGATTCCCGACGCGGCCACGGTGCGCGCGGTGGATCCGGCCGAGGCGCGCCGCATCTTCAATGAACATGCCGAGGCATTCGCCCGCTACCGCGCGCGCATCGGCGCGGCGGCCGGGGCCAATCCGTCGGTGGTCAAGGGGCAGGACGCGGCGTCCGGCACGGTAACCAAGCCCGGCGACACCGGCGTGGCGAGCGCTTCCCAGCCGCAGGACCGGGTGCGCCTGTCCTCGGGCCAGGCCCAGGGCGGCGCGGCGGCGCAGGCCGACGCGCAGGCGGACCAGCGTACCTCCAACGAGCGCGCCATGGCGGATGCCGAGGGGCGCGTGAACCAGTTGCAGAGCAACGTCGATGAATTGAACAAGGCCGTGGGCGGGCAGGGGGCGTCCGGGTCGGGCGCCGGTGCTGCCGGCGCCTCTGGCGCCGCCGGGGCGGCCGGTGCTTCTGGGGCCACGGGTGGCTCCGGAGCGGCTGGCGCTGCGGGTTCGCCGGGTGCTGCGGGTGCAACAGGCGCAGCGGGTGCTGCGGGAGCGACCGGCACGCCGGGCGCGACGGGTGCCGCTGGTGCGCCGGGGGCGACAGGTGCAAGTGGTGCAACAGGCGCGTCGGGCGCGGCTGGCGCAAGCGGCGCCGCGGGTGCCCCGGGAGCGGCAGGTGCCGGCGGGGCAGCAGGCGCTTCCGGTTCGACTGGCGCAAGCGGGACCGCAGGTGCTGCGGGTGCGGCAGGCGCGACCGGCGCGGCAGGCGCTCCGGGAGCAGCGGGCACGACCGGCGCAACGGGCGCTGCGGGTGCTGCGGGCGCGACCGGCGCCGCAGGGGCTGCTGGCGCCACGGGAACCACGGGGGCCACGGGCGCAACCGGTGCCACAGGCGCGGTAGGCGCCCCGGGAGCGGCGGGCACGCCCGGCGCCTCGGGCGCTCCAGGCGCCAGCGGCGCCGCCGGCGCATCGACGGCCGCCACGCAACAAGACAAGGCCGCCGCGGATGCGACGGCCAGCAACACCAAGGATAAGGATTTGACTTCTTCCATGCCGGCCTGGCTGGCCGACAATCTTCTCGTGATCGTCACCGCCGTCCTGGCGCTGATCGCCTTCGCCATCGCCTGGGTGCTGCGGCGCGCGGGCGCGCGGCGCGGCGACGATGACGAGGAAACCTATGCCTACAACGAGCCGGCGCTGGACACGGCGGCGCTGAACCGCAAGCTCGATTCCATCAGCCTCGACCTGGATGAGCCGCCCACGGACGAACCGCGCCCCGCCAGCGGTCCTCGGGTTTGAACGATGTCTAGAGTTGCATTGGGGCTGGCATATGACGGCTCCGCCTGGCAGGGTTGGCAGACCCAGCCGCACCGGCAGACGGTGCAGGACACATTGGAAGCCGCGCTGGCGCAGTTCTGCGGCGTGAAGGACGCGGTACCCACTATCTGCGCCGGCCGCACCGATACCGGCGTGCATGGCGCGATGCAGGTGGTCCATCTGGACACGCCCCTCGAGCGCCGCATGGAGTCGTGGGTGCGCGGCGTCAACGCGTTCCTGCCGCCGACCATTTCCGTACAATGGGCCAAGGCGGTGCCGGACGATTTTCACGCCCGTTTCTCTGCCCGTGCCCGCACCTACGTCTACCTGCTGTGGCGCGGACGCGTGCGTCCCGCGCTGTGGGCCGGCCGCGCCGGCTGGTGCCATCACCCGCTGGATGTCGAGGCGATGCGCGCGGCCGCTGGCGCCTTGCTGGGCGAACACGATTTTTCCAGTTTCCGTTCCTCGCAGTGCCAGGCCAAGCATCCGGTGCGCGTGATGCACCGGCTCGATATCGAAGAGCGCGGCCCGTTCCTGGTGTTCACGCTGCGCGCCAACGCCTTCCTGCATCACATGGTGCGCAACATCATGGGGGCGCTGCTGCAGGTCGGGCAGGGCCGCGAGTCGGTGGACTGGATGGCGCAGTTGCTGTCATGGCGCGACCGCCGGCGCGGCGCGCCCACGTTTTCTCCCGATGGCCTGTATCTGTCGGCCATCGAGTATCCGGACGAATTCGGCCTGGACGAATTGGATGGCGGGGCCGTGCTGCTGGCGCCCTTTACCCAAGCGCCGGGCATCCCGTCCTAGCCGGACGCCCGCGGGCGCCCACTGGAGGACTGTCTCATGCAACGCCGTGCGTTTTTGAAACGAACCGCCCTGGGGGCCGCGAGCGGCGCCGCGATCGCCGCGCCGGTCTACGCGCAGGAAGCGCCGGCCGTCTCATGGCGGCTGGCCTCCAGTTTTCCGAATGAGTCGCCGACCCTGTTCGCCGGCGCCGAGGACGTGGCGCGCTACGTCAGCGACGTCACCGACGGCAAGTTCCGCATCGAGATCTTCTCGGCCGGCGACCTGGTCGATGCCGGCCAGGTGCTGGACGCGGTCCAGCAACGCATCGTCGATTGCGGGCATACCGCGTCGACGCGCTATTTCGATACCGATCCCGCGCTGTGCTTCGACGCCGGCGTGCCGTTCGGCCTGAATACCCGGCAGATGAATGCGTGGATGCTGCAGGGCGAAGGGCTGGCGCTGACGCGCGTGCTGTTCGACAAATACGGCATCCTGAACTTTCCCTGCGGGTTCACCGGCGCGCAGATGGGCGGCTGGTTCCGGGGCGAGGTCAAGACATTGGACGACCTGCGTGGCCTGAAGATCAAGGCCGGCGGCTTCGCCCGCCAGGTGCTGGCCCGCATGGGCGCCGAGCCCGTCGACCTGCCCATTGCCGACACCTACGCGGCGCTGGAGCAGGGCGGCGTCGACGCGGTGGCCTGGATCGGCCCGCACGACGACGAGAGCCTGGCGCTCTACAAGGTCGCGCGCAACTACTACTTTCCCGGCTGGTGGGCGGGCACGTTGCAGCTGTCGCTCTATGTGAACCAGGCCGCGCACGACGAGTTGCCCAAGTCCTACCAGGCGGCGCTCGGGCTGGCCTCGCGGATGGCCACCGCCAACATGATCGCCAAGTACGACGCCGGCAACCCCGACGCGTTGCGCCGGCTGGTGCAGCGCGGCGCGCAGCTCAAGGCCTTTTCCAAGCCGATGCTGCAGGCCGCGCACGAGGCCGCGCTCAAGCTCTACCAGGAATTGAGCGCCAAGGACCCCATGTTCAAGAAGCTGTACGAGAGCATGACCGCCTTTCGCGACAAGGAAATTCCCTGGTTCCGCGTGGCCGAGGGCGGATTCGATTCGCTCATGACCAACCTGGGGCAGCCGGCGGCTTGAGCCGGGCCTGTCGCCCGGGCCCGACAGGCGCCGGGGCGTGGGGCGCGCTCGCCTTATACTGACCGCATCCGTCGCGCTGGGCGACGCAAGCGATGAATTCCATGCGCACACGCATCAAGATCTGCGGCCTGACCCGCGAAGAAGACATCGACGCCGCCGTCTCGGCCGGCGTCGATGCGATCGGCTTCGTCTTCTATCCCAAGAGCAAGCGCTATGTCACGCCGACCCGCGCCGCGCAGTTGCGCCGCGCGGTGCCGGCCTTCGTCGACGTGGTGGCGTTGTTCGTGAATCCCGACCCGGCCGATGTGCAGGCCGTGCTGGATGAAGCCGGCCCGGAACTGCTGCAGTTCCACGGCGACGAGACGCCGCAGGAGTGCGCGCGCTATGGCCGCCGCTACCTGCGCGCGTTCCGCGCGGGCGCGCCGGGCCTGGCGACGGCCGAAGACCTGGCGTCGTATTGCCGCGCCTATGGCGAGGCGGCCGGCTGGCTGTTCGACAGCTATAGCGCGGGCTACGGCGGTAGCGGCCATGGTTTCGACTACACCTTGCTTGCCGACGTGAAGGCCGATTCCGTCTCGCGTCCGCTGATCCTGTCCGGGGGCCTGACCCCCGACAACGTCGCCGCCGCGGTGCAAGCCGTGCGGCCGTGGGCGGTCGATGTGAGCAGCGGCGTCGAGGTCGAGCAAGGAATAAAAAGTTCTGATAGAATCTCGTTCTTCGTTGCTGCGGTGCATGCCGCAGACGCGAAGAGATAGGGAAGGTTGTAGTGCTGGCCGGTGCGGAATTTTGCTCCGGTCGTTGCGGGTAAAGACTAATGCGAGTGAAAGTTCGCAAAACTCTGAGGCGCAATAAAAACCGCAAAAAATCTGAAAAGACGATTTGCAGAGTTTAAAAAAGCACTATATAATTCTTCTTCTTTGCAGGCGGTTAGCTCAGCTGGTTAGAGCGCCACGTTGACATCGTGGAGGTCGTTGGTTCGATTCCAATACCGCCTACCAAATTCCTGCAAAGTGAGTGCTTGATCGAGCTAGTCAAGCGCCACCCTGAAAAGCCGCGACAGTCTGAGACTTTCGCGGCTTTTTGCTTTTTCGCCTTCTTTACGATCAAGCCTGGCCTGAATCTCCAGGCATGAATCTGGGGGGGGCAGTGGGACTGCGCCCACCGAATCCATCAGACCAAAAAAGCTTCGAAAAAATTGCGAAAGCGTCTGCGGGACGGCCGGCGTGCTCTGGTCACGCCCTGCCAGGTCACACCGGAACCGCGCTCAGTTTGCCTCGTTGAAATTCGTCCAGCTATCGACGACCAGCGACTGCATCTCACTCGTGGATACGCGCTGAAAGTACTCGCGATAGCCGGGACTGCATCCAAGTTCATTACAGCTGAATTTGGTCATGTCCACGGACGCGGGTATGAATGTGGTGCGCTTGACCGTGCCATCGCCATTCTGGTGAAAACGCGGAATCTCGTCGATCACCGGCACTATCTGCATTTCATCAGCCCGGTCGTAGTTTTTCTGGATGTCCATGGCGCCGATGGGCTCGCCGTTCATCGTCACCATGATGCCCATCCACGGATCGAAAATCACCCACCGCTTCAGTTCGGGAATCCATATTTCCGTGGTGGCATGGCTGTAGGAGAGCAGACCGTTCAGGGGGGGTGAATAGTTCATCGCCGCCACGGCTCGGACTTTCAGCGATGTCTTGTTGGCCGCGGCATGAAGAAACAGGTCGCGAAATCCCGCGCACATCACGGCAAAGTCGCCATCACGAATGATCTGCAGCTTGCTGGCCATCGGTTTCTGTAGAAATTCGTTGTACGGCAAGCTTGTCGGGCCCTGCTTCACAGGTTGACCCCAAAGATAGTGCAGAAGCCCGGTGGCTTTCCGAACGGCCAGGTAGGGCGAGTCTCCCATTGGCTTGGCGGAAATGCCGCTCTTGCCTACGAATTCGACTCGGGAAGATTCCGTCTCCAGGCCAAAGGGCGTGTCGATGTCTCGACGCCCGAGAATCGTGTAGCCGCCAGGCTTGTCGAAATCGAATTTGTTCTTGAGCCATTGTTCCGATTGCCGTACCAGTTCGAGCGAACTGTCGCCAAACCGCACGGCAATGGAGTATTCGGTGTCGTCGGGCTCAACCCGCGGCAACGGGATAGTGATTTCGTCGCCACGAACGATGTTGTCAGCCGGCGAAGTCAGCAGGTCGTCGGGACTGAGCGACTCCGGCACGCTTGCATGGATGGTGTACGAGATATCCGCGACTGAGTCGAACTTCAGGATGACGGCGTCCGACATGGAACTGAAGCCGATCAACGTGGGAGGCGAGGAGGGCCAGGCGAGGGATATGGCGTAGATCGTCGTTGCCAGGGTACAGGCCCCAAGCAAGTGAATTGTCTTTTTCATTATCCATATTGCTACTTAAAAGTAGCATCGTACTTATTAAAATTTGTGTAGTCCACTATGTCAAACTTTACAAATAAGAAAAATTATTAATAAGGAACGGATCGTGGCATTACAAAATTCCGGTTGCCGCGGCGAGCACGGCAGCCCAATGGGGAGGATGCAGCCAGAGGCGAGTGGCTGTCCGCGGTTGAGGCGTTGACGAGTTTGTTGATGGCGTCAACCCATGCCTCGTATCAAGGTATATGTAAACAGCGGCGCTTTCCCATCCCGAAACGTAGTCGCATGTTTATGGCAAAATCCCGGGACATTTAGTAACAAACAGGGAGTGAGCCGCGTGTCGGAGATTCAAAAAAAGCCGCTTTACAAGCGCTGGTGGGTGTGGACTTTGGGCGTCGTGATTGTGGCCGGGGTAATGGGAGGGGAGCGCGATGCGGCGCCGGGTGGAAAGTCGGGCCCGGCATTGCCGGCGGCCGAGGCGAACTTCGTTTCGCTCGTATCCTCGGCCCAGAAAGAGGCGTCCAAGGCGGACAATGACATGCAGCGTGGCGGCATCAAGGCCAAGCGCGATCAGGGGCTGTGCAAGTCGATCCAGGGGCTTGGCGCTCAGGATTGGGTGGGCAAGGTGACGCAGATCGGCGCCAATAGCGATGGCAAGGGTGTCTTCGCCGTTGAGCTGGCAAAGGACATTACCGTCAAGACCTGGAACAACGACTTCTCGGACATCATGCACAAGACGTTGTTTCAGCCCGGAAGCCCTTTGTTCAATACCGCTTCCAACCTGAAGAAGGGGCAAATGGTGAAGTTCTCCGGCACGTTCTTCAAGGGTACCGAGGGGGATTGCGTTTACGAATCCAGCCTGGGCCTGCGCGGTAAGTTGATGGATCCTGAATTCATCTTCCGCTTCAGCAGCATCACGCCTCTGTAAACAGGGCTGGTGTGAAAACGCCTCGGTTCATCCCGAGGCGTTTTGCATTCTGGCGATGGCCGCGCCGGCCAATGCCGAGGTCGGGCTCATGTGGACTCAGCCCGCCCGCAAACAGCGCTCCGCCATCTCCATATAGTGTCCCAGCGTCGGCGTCGGCAAACCGACCACCTTGGCCAGGTCGTCATAGCGGCGCAGCCGCACGGCGGCCAGGGCGTGCGACTGGGTGGCGAAGGCGTCGGCCTGGGCCGGCGTGAAGACGCCGCCTTGCAGTTCCAGGCTCTGCACCGATGCCGGTGACAACGTGTCCAGGTAGGCCGGTTCGATGGCGCCCAGGTAGCGCTTGGCGGCGACGTGCAGGCGCACCGGGGTGGTGACGTCGTCGCTGAACAGCTCGGCCAGGGCGTCGGCGGCGACTTCCTGGTGGCGCATGTCGGTGGTGATGCTTTCGGCGAGCATCAGGTGGCCGATGTCGTGCAGCAGCGCGGCGACGATCACGGCTTCCGGCTCCCCGGCCTGCTCGGCCAGTTGCGCGCATTGCAGCGCGTGCTCGGTCTGGCTGATGGCCTCGCCGCCGTAGTAGGCGGCGCCGTGGTGGGCGAACAGGTTCTCGATGGTGGGCAGGGTGAGCATGGGATGCCTTGATGGACGGGGATCGACAGCGACGATATCGCCTCAGAGTGACATCTAGATGACTAGAGCATATCGGGCGTGATCGGGCCACGCCGGTTCGGTGATAGTCTTGGGCCTCACCAGGGAGTATCGATGCGCGCATTACCGTTCAAGCTTGCCGTCCTGAGCGCCTGCCTGTCGCTGGCGGGTTGCCTGGCCACCGCGCCAGCCACGCCGCAGTCACGGGTGGACGAGGTGCCGATGTACGGCGGCATGGATCGTTCCGCGCCGGCGGTGCGCGCCGCGGACGACAAGCTGGTCGCCGAGGCGACGAGCGCCTTCGGTTCGCGCGCCAATGCGGCGCAGGCATGGGTGGAGCAGGGCTTCCGTTTCTACCAGGCGGACCAGCTGGGCATGGCCACGCGGCGCTTCAACCAGGCCTGGCTGATGAATCCCGACAACCCCGGCGTCTACACGGGATTCGCGGCGGTGCTGCATGACCAGAACAGATTCTGCGATGCGATGAAGATGATGGAGCAGGCGCTGACCCTGAAACCGCCGTCGTTCCAGGGCATTTATGCCGATGCCGGACGCATCGCCGCGCGTTGCGCGGCGCAGGACACGACGCTGACCGGCCCCGAGCGCGCGGCCATGATCGCGCGTTCGGATGCCCTGTACCGTAATGGCGAGCGGGTGGAGCCGGACAAGGCCTATCTCTACAACTCGTGGGCCACGGCGTATTACTGGAATGGCCAGTACGCGGATGCCTGGACCATGGTCGCCAAGGCGCGGCAGGCGGGCGGGCGCGGCAGTCCGCGGTTCCTGGAGATGCTGCGCGCGAAGATGCCGGAGCCCGCGCAGCACTGACGGCGGCGCGGCGAACCCGTCGCGTGCAAGGGGCAGGGGCGCCCGCCTAGCTGCAGGTCAGGATATTGATCCAGGCGATGGCGCTGGCCAGCAGGCCGGCGGCCTGGACCCGTTCCGGCGTCTGGCGGCCGGCCTGCAATTGGGCCAGGGCTTTCTTCATGTGGGCCAGCGGCGTCATGTCCGGGGCGGCGGGCGTGGCGACGAGCGCATTGTCGGGCCGTGGCGCCTTGGCGCGGGGCGTTTCTTGGGTCAAGGGTGTCTCCTGGGGCAAGGCCGGTCGTGGCGCGAGGGGATGTGACCGAAGGCGGCGGCAAATGTTCCAGGCGCCTTTGTGATCGGGGCATGATGTTCTCGCGCTTTCCCCGGCGGGCTGTCCCGATTCACGGCGCGCCCATGCAACTGCGTTATCCTGCACCCCATCATGATGAGAGCACTATGGCTGATCCTGGGTTGCCTGATGCTGGCGCTGGGCGTGATCGGCGCCTTCCTGCCGGTGATGCCGACGACGATTTTCCTGATCCTGGCGGTGGGCTGCTTTTCGCGTTCGTCGCCGCGGCTGGAGCGCTGGCTGCTGGACAGTCCGACCTACGGGCCGTCGCTGCGCGCATGGCGCGAGCAGGGCGCGGTGTCGCGCAAGGGCAAGTGCTATGCGTCGCTGGGCATGGCGGTGGGCTATGGCCTGTTCTGGTGGGGCGCGAAGCCGTCGCTTTTGCTTGCATCTGGCGTGGGGCTGTTTTTCCTTGCAAGCGCCGCTTATGTACTGACGCGTCCCAGCCCGCAACCGCTTGATTCCGAAACGAAAACCCGGCCTGATCGGGACGGTCCGGCGGCAGGCGCCTGAAGCCTGATCGAAAGGCCGCGGCGCGCGTAACGCGTCGAAACCAGCGTGACTTTGCTGCTTGCCTTGGCGGTCGTCTTTCTCTGCTTAAATGGCCTGCAGCGCGGCTGGGCCGGCGGGTGTGTCGCCCGCCCGGCGCTGTGGGCCCGCGAGGAACAACCATGCATATCAAACGACGAGAACTCCTGTTCGCCGGCCTCTCGAGCGCCGCGCTGGGCATGATGACCGAGCCGGCGATGGCCATCGCGGCGCCCAGCGGCCAGCAGAGCATCGACCTGTGGCCGGACAATCGCGCGCCCGGCGGTCCGGGTCCGCAAGAGGCCGAGAAGGTCAGCGCCAAGGGCTCGGTCACGCGGGTGTCGCGGCCGCGCCTGGTGGTGTACCGGCCGGAGCGTCCCAACGGCAGCGCGATGCTGGTGATCGCCGGCGGCGGCTATGCCCACATCGAGCGCGGCACCGAGAGCACGCCCGCCAGCCTGTGGCTGCAGTCGCAGGGCGTGACCGCTTTTGAACTGGTGTACCGCCTGCCGGGCGAGCATTGGCCCGCGGTGGCGCCGCTGCAGGACGGCCAGCGCGCCATGCGCGTGATCCGCGCATCGGCGCAGGCGTTCGGCCTGGATACCGGGCACATCGGCGTGCTGGGGTTTTCCGCGGGCGGGCATCTGGCGGGCATGACCGCCGCCACCCCGGGCGTGGCGCGCTACCAGCCGGTCGATGAGGCCGACAAGCTGTCGTCGCGGCCGGACTTCGCCGGGCTGATCTATCCGGTGCTGACCTTCATGCCGCCGTTCGACCACACCCATGCCCGCCGTTCGATCGTCGGCGAGCACCCCTCCGCCGAGGAGAGCGCGGCGTTCTCGGTCGACCATCTGGCGACGGCGCAGATGCCGCCGACCTTCCTGGCGCAGGCGCAGGACGATCCGATCGCGCCGGTGGACAACAGCCTGCTGATGTTCGGCGCCCTGCGGCGCCTGGGCGTGCCGGCCGAGATGCATATCTTCGCGGCCGGCAAGCATGGCTGGGGCATGGGCAAGCCGGACTCGCTGGTGCATGCGTGGCCCGGCCTGTTCACGCAATGGGCCGCGTTCAACCGGTTCTTCAAGGCCTGACGCCCCGCCGTCAGTGCGAGTGGCGCGGGTCGCCGCGGGTCTCGACCACCTTCAGGTACAGCGTCGCGGGCTCCAGGCAGCCGCCGGTGGACAGCTGGCCCACCAGTTGCCGGTAGAGCTCCTGCCACGGCGTCTGCGCCGCTGGCGGCTGGTAGGGCGGGTCCTGCCGGCGCCGTTCCATCTCGGCCTCGTCCACCAGCGCGACCACGCTGCGCTGGTTCAGGTCGACGCGGATGCGGTCGCCGGTGCGCAGCAGCGCCAGGCCGCCGCCCACCGCGGCCTCGGGCGACATGTTCAGGATCGACGGGCTGGCCGACGTGCCGCTCTGGCGGCCGTCGCCCAGGCAGGGCAGCGAGTCGATGCCGCGCTTGATCAGGTGCGCCGGCGGCGCCATGTTGACGACCTCGGCGCTGCCCGGATAGCCGACGGTGCCGGCGCCGCGGATGACCAGGATGCAGTGCTCGTCGATGTTCAGCGCGGGATCGTCGATGCGCGCATGGTAGTCCTCCGGGCCTTCGAACACGATGGCGCGCGCCTCGAAGGCGTTCTCGTCGCCGGGCGCCGACAGATAGGCGCGGCGGAATGCTTCGCCCACCACCGACATCTTGATGACCGCGCTGTCGAAGAAGTTGCCCGACAGCACGATGAAGCCGGCGCGGTGCTTGAGCGGCGCGTCGCAGCCGCGGATGACGTCGGCGTCGCGGGTCTTGGCGGCGGCCGCGATGTCGCCGATGGTCTTGCCGGACACGGTGGCGCAGTCGGCGTGCAGGCGGCCGGCGACCAGCAGTTCGTGCATCACGGCGGGGACGCCGCCGGCGCGGTGGAAGCCTTCGCCCAGGTGCTCGCCGGCGGGCACGCAGTTCACCAGCAGCGGCACGTCCTCGCCCAGCCGCTGCCAGTCATCCAGGCTCAGGTCGATGCCGGCGTGGCGCGCCATGGCGATCAGGTGCGGCGGGCAGTTGCTGGACGCGCCCAGCGCCGAGGCGACGACGATGGCGTTCTCGAACGCCTGGCGCGTCAGGATATGCGACGGGCGCAGGTCTTCGCGCACCATGTCGCAGATGCGCTGGCCGGTGGCGTAGGCCATCTGTGCGCGCTCGCGGTAGGGCGCCGGGATGCTGGCGCAGGTCGGCAGCGACATGCCCAGCGCCTCGGCCAGCGAGTTCATCGACAGCGCCGTGCCCATGGTGTTGCAGTGGCCGACCGAGGGCGATGACGCCGTGGCCAGCGTCATGAAGCCTTCGTAGTCGAGCTTGCCCGCGGCCATGAGGTTGCGGGCATGCCAGATGACCGTGCCGGAACCGACCCGCTGGCCATCGTGCCAGCCGTCCAGCATCGGGCCGCCCGACAGCACGATGGCGGGGATGTCGACGGTGGCCGCCGCCATCAGGCAGGCGGGCGTGGTCTTGTCACAGCCGGTGGTCAGCACCACGCCGTCCAGCGGATAGCCGTGCAGGATCTCGACCAGGCCCAGGTAGGCCAGGTTGCGGTCCAGCGCTGCGGTCGGGCGGCGGCCTTGCTCGGCCAGCGGATGCACGGGGAATTCCATCGGGATGCCGCCGGCGTCGCGGATGCCGGCCTTGACGCGCTCGGCCAGCGCCAGGTGGTGGCGGTTGCAGGGCGCCAGGTCGCTGCCGGTCTGGGCGATGCCGATGATGGGGCGGCCCGATTGCAGCTCCTGCCGCGTCAGGCCGTAGTTGAGATAGCGCTCGACGTAGATCGCCGTCATGTCGGCGTGGGCGGGATCGTCGAACCATTTCTGGCTGCGCAGCTTGCGGGGAGTGTCGGTCATGGGTGCCTCTTGTGCTTCGATGATGCGTGGCGCGCCGGCGGGCGCGCCGTGGACCTAATTGCGTGCCTTGCCGATTTCGGCGTTCAGTTGTCGGATCAGATCGGGACCCAGCTCCTGGGTGTACTTGTCGACCACCGGCTGCACCTTTTCGCGCATGCGGGCGACCTCTTCGGGCGACACGGTGTTGATCTTCATGCCGGCCTGTTCCAGCGTGCCCATCGCCTTGAGCGAGTCGGCGCGGCTGTCCTTGCGCTCGAAGTCGCGCGAGGCCTCGGCGGCCTGGCGCACCAGTTGCTGTTCATCCGGCGAGAGCTTGTCCCACCATTTCTTGGACGCCAGCACCACCCATGGGGTGTAGACGTGGCGGGTGATCGTCAGGTAGGGCTGCACCTCGTAGAACTTGCTGCTCTGGATCGTGGTGATGGGGTTTTCCTGGCCGTCGACCGTGCGGGTTTCCAGCGCCGTGAAAAGTTCCGAGAACGGCATCGGCACGGCGTTCGCGCCCAGGGTGTTGAACACGCCCAGCGCGATCTGGTTCTGCATCACGCGCAGCTTGATGCCCTGCATGTCCTCGGCGCGCACGATGGGGCGCTTGGAGTTGGTCATGTTGCGAAAGCCGTTTTCCCAGTAGACCAGGCCCACCAGGCCCTTGGCCTCCAGCTTCTTGAGCAGGTCCTGGCCGAGCTGGCCGTCGAGCACCGCGTCGGCCTCTTTCTCGCTGTTGAACAGGAACGGCAGGTCGAACACGCCGAACTCCTTGACCATGCCGGCCAGCGGCGCGGTCGAACCGACCATCATTTCCTGCGCGCCGCCGACCAGCGCGCCCTGCATCTGCTCGTCGGAACCGAGGTTGGCCGAGCCGAAGGTCTTCATCTTGAGCTTGCCGCCGCTGATCTTTTCCAGTTCCTGCGCCAGGTGGCGCGCGGCGCGGCCCTGCACGCTGTCGTCGTTCAGGCCGTAGCCGAAGCGGATCAGGCGCGGCTTGACGTCGGCGGCCGCGGCGACTCCGGCGAAGGCGCAGGACAGCGCCGTGGCCAGCACGACGAGGCGGGTCTTGAAACGGATGGTCATGGTGTTCCTCCTTGGCTTCTTCTAGGTGGCGCCGGATCGGCGCATCTGTTTACGGGCCTCAGTGCATCCAGCTCGCGGGGACGGTGATCAGTTCGGGGAAGATCACCAGCAGTACCAGCAGCAGCGTGTAGGCCACGACGTAGCGCCACACGCCCTTGCAGATCGTTTCCATGTTGATGCGGGCGACGCCGCAGACCACGTTGAGCACCGTGCCGACCGGTGGTGTCAGCAGGCCGACGCAGCCGACCATGACGAACATGACGCCGAAGTAGACGGGATCGATGCCGGCCTGGGTGACGACCGGCATGAGCACCGGCGCCAGGATCAGGATGGTGGGCGTCAGGTCCATGACCGTGCCCACCAGCGTCAGCAGCACCAGCAGCGCGAACATCAGCAGCTTGGGTTGGTCCAGCACCGGTTCCAGCAGCGCGATCAGGTCCTGCGGCATGTCGGCCAGGGTGATCATGTAGGACGAGACCATGGCGGCGGCCACCAGGAACATGACCACGGCGGTGGTGCGGGCGGCGTTGATGAACAGCGGCAGCAGATGGCGCAGGCCGATCTCGCGGTAGACGAACAGGCTGATCAGCAGCGCGTAGACGGCGGCCACCACCGCGGCTTCGGTGGGGGTGAAGATGCCGCCGCGCAGGCCGCCGATGATGATGACGGGCAGCAGCAGCGCCCAGGCCGATTCGCGCAGCGCCCGCAGGCGGGCGCTCCAGGGCTGGCGCGGCGCCGCCTTGATGGCGCCATGCTTGCGCGCCACCCAGGTCCACACCGCCACCAGCGTCAGGCCCATCATCAGGCCGGGGGCGATGCCGGCGAAGAATAGCTTGGTGATGGAGACGTTGGTGGCGACGCCGAAGATGATGAACGAGATCGACGGCGGGATGATCGGCGCGATGATGCCGCCCGCGGCGATCAGGCCCGAGGCCTGGCCGGCGTCGTAGCCCTTTTCGCGCAGCATCGGGATCAGCAGCGAGCCGAGTGCGGCCGCGTCGGCCACGGCCGAGCCGGACAGGGCCGCCAGCAGCACGCTGGCGAAGATGGCGACATAGCCCAGCCCGCCGCGGATGTGGCCGACGAACATGCTGGCCAGGTTGACGATGCGGCGCGAGATGCCGCCAGCGTTCATCAATTCGCCGGCCAGCATGAACAGCGGCACCGCCATCAGCGTGAAGCTGTTGGCGCCCGACAGCATGTTCTGCGCCAGGATCTGGGTGTCGAAGAAATCGAGTTGGAACATCATGGCGATCGCGCTCAATAGCAGCGCGAACGCGATCGGCATGCCCAGGGCGATGAAGCCCAGCAGCACCAGCAGGAAGACGGTCAGGATCATGGGGCGGGTCCGGGCGAGGGGCGGAAGGGTCAGACCAGCGGGTCTTCGGGGCTGGATTCGGCGGGCACCGGGCCGCCCGCCAGGACGCGGATCAGGTCGACCAGGGTCAGCAGGCCCATGGCGATGGCCGCATAGAGCGCGGCGGCGTTGAAGACCGCCAGCGGCATCCCGGTCACCGGCAGGCGGGTGTCGAGTCCGATCAGGGTCTGCGCCCAGCTGCCATCGGCCATGAGCCACAGCATCCACAGCACCAGCAGCTGGCAGACGATGTGCGTGACGCGGCGGGCGGCGGGGCCGAAGCGTTCCACCAGCATCGTCACGCCAATGTGCTGGTGGTCGCGCAGCGCCAGCATCGAGCCCAGGAAGATCAGCCAGACGAAGGCCAGCCGCGAGATCTCGTCGGAGACGTTGATGCCGGAATTGAACAGGTAGCGCATGGCGACATTGCCGAACAGCAACACCACCATGACCACCAGGCAGGCGGCCATCAGCCAGGTCTGCAACCGGGCGCACCAGTCGGCCGCGCGCGCCCACGCGGCGACGCCAGGCCGCCCCTTGGGGGATCCTTGCATGCTTGTCTCCTCTCCGTTTTCCGGAATTCTTATGGATATCGCGAGGTGGATGTTAGCGCTAACATTTTTAGTTTGGCAAGCCCTGATCTTTACGTCAGACTACGTGCTCGCCAACCGCCCAGTCAGTTCGATGTCCATCCGCAAGCCCCGCAGCACCCGCGCCGGACGGGTGACCATGCAAGAGGTCGCCGACCGCGCCGGGGTCAGCGCGATCACGGTGTCGCGCGCCCTGCGCACGCCCGACAAGGTCGTCGAAGCGGTGCGCCAGCGCATCGCCGAGGTCTGCCGGGAACTGGGCTACGTGCCCAACCACGCCGCCAGCGCGCTGGCGTCGACGCGTTCGCAGACCATCGTGGTGCTGATCCCGTCGCTGAGCAATGTGGTGTTCGTGGACATCATCACCGGCATCAAGGACGTGCTGGACGAGCAGGGCTACCACCTGCTGATCGGCGTCACCGGGTATTCGCCCGATGCCGAGGAGGCGTTGCTGCGCAAGTACCTGCAGCACCTGCCGGATGGCCTCATCCTGACCGGCATCGACCACAATCCCGGCGTCTGGGAACTGCTGCGGGCGCAAGCCATGCCCACGGTGCACACGATCGAGACGCTGGCGGGCGGCGAGGGCATGAGCGTCGGTTTCTCGCAGTTCGAGTCCGGCTATGCCGCCGGCCGCCATCTGGTGGAGCGCGGCCATCGGCGCATCGGCATCGTCGGCGCGCAGCTCGATCCGCGGTCGCTGCGCCGCTGCGAAGGGGGCCGGCAGTCGCTGCGCGATGCCGGCCTGTACGATCCCGCGCTGGAAATCATGACGCCCGAGAAGTCCTCGATCGCATTGGGCGCGACGTTGCTGGAAACGCTGCTGGCGCGGCATCCGGACTGCGACGCCGTGTTCTTCTGCAATGACGACCTGGCGCAAGGGGCGGTGTTCCAGTGCGGCCGCCTGGGCGTGAGCGTTCCCGGCCAGGTGGCGCTGGTGGGATTCCATGATTTCGCCGGCACCGCCTGGACCACGCCGCCGCTGTCCACCATCGCCACGCCGCGCTACGAGATCGGCCGGGAGGCGGCGCAATTGCTGATGCGCCACCTGGCCGGCCAGCCCATCGCGCAGCGCCACGTCGACCTGGGCTTCACGCTGGTGCGGCGCGAAACCACCTGATCCCGGCGTCAGCCGGCGCGGCGCAGCGCCAGGAACACGCCGGACGCCATGATCATGGCGATGCCGGTCAGCGCCAGCCCGTCGGGCGGGCGCTGGAACCAGAAGGTGCTGAAAGCCACCGCCAGCAGCAGCTGGAAGTAGTTCAGCGGCGCCAGCGTGGCCGCCGAGACGCGCTGGAAGGCGGCGATCAGCAGGATCTGCGCCAGCCCGCTGCAGGCGCCCAGGCCCACGATCAAGGCCATGTCCGTCAGATCCGGCCAGGGATCCGGCAGGAAGAAAGGCGCGGGCAGGGCCGTGACGATCAGGCAGATGAAGGCGGTGTAGGCGTATTGCACCGGACCGGCCACCTTGCCCGACAGCTTGCGGGTCAGCACCTGGAAAATGGCGTAGCTGACCGCCGAGACCGCCATCAGCAGCGTGCCCAGCGCCGGCAGGTCGGCGCCCGGCCGCACGATCAGCAGCATGCCGGCAAAGCCGGCCGCCACCGCCGCCCATTGCACCGGCCGCACCCGTTCGCCCAGCAGCCAGGGCGACAGTGCGACCATGATGAGGGGCGAGGTGAAGTAGATGGCCGTGGCCTCGGACAGCGGCATCCAGATCAGCGCCGTCATGAAGCAGGTGCCGACGGTGGCCAGCATCAGGCCGCGCAGGATCAGCAGGGGTTTTTGCGGCGCGCCGCGCAGGTCCGGCCAGCCGTGGCGCCACAGCAGTCCCAGCGCCAGCGTCGCCACGGCGAGATAGCGCATGATGTTCAGGAACGGCGCCGGGTAGCGCATCAGCATCTGCTTGGAGCCGGCGTCGAACGTGGCGAAGGCCACCAGCGCCGCGAAGAACAGCAGGATGCCGGCCTGGCGCGAACCGGCGGCCGGGATGGCGCCGGGCGCCGTGGCGGAGGAGGTGGCCATGGCGTGGCTCAGGCGCGGGCCAGGCCTTGCAGGAAAGCGTCCAGCGCCGGGCCGATGGCCTGCACCATGTAGCCGCCTTCCTGCACCACCACCGTGGGCACGCCCAGGCTGGCCACGCGCGCGCCGATGTCGCGGTAGGCGTCGATGTCCAGCTTCAGCACGCTGATGGGATCGTCCTTGTAGGTGTCGAAGCCCAGCGCCAGCACCAGCGCCTGCGGGCCATAGCCGGCCAGCGCCGCCAGCGCCGAGTCCAGCGCCCGCAGGAACGGGTCGTTGCCGGCGCCGTGCGGCAGCGGCAGATTCAGGTTGCAGCCTTCGCCGGCGCCATGGCCGCGCTCGTGCGCATAGCCGGTGTAGAACGGGTAGTAGCCGGTGGGGTCGGCGTGCAGCGACACCGTCATGACGTCGGCGCGCTGGTAGAAGATGTTCTGGGTGCCGTCGCCATGGTGCGCGTCGACGTCCAGCACCGCCACCTTGGACCAGGTCTGCAACAGCCGGGCGGCGGCGGCCGCGCTGCTGTTCAGGTAGCAGAAGCCGCCGGCGCGGTCGCGGTGGGCGTGGTGACCCGACGGCCGGCACAGCGCATAGGCCGAGCCGCCGGTGGCGGCCACGTGTTCGGCCGCGGCCACCGCGCTATGGGTCGAGCGCAGCGCCGAGCGCCAGGTATGCGGGCCGATGGGGCAGGACAGGTCGCTCAGGTAGTAACCGGTCTGCGCCACGATCGACGGCGACGGGCAGGGGCCGCGCCCGGCCGATTCGACGCGGCCGCTGTAGTAGGGCGACAGGTTCGGCAGCACTTCGGGGCCGGGGTCGACGCCCGGGGCCTTGAGCGCCTGCCAGCGGGTGAACGCGGTTTCCAGGTAGTCCAGGTAGTCCGCGCTGTGGATGGCATCCAGCGGCTGGCGGCCGTAGTCGGGCGGCGCCTGGACCGCGATGCCGCGGGCGGCCAGCGCGGCTTGCAGGCTGTGGGCGCGCGAGGGCAGGTCGGTCGGGGCGCTGATGCGTCCCAGCCGCATGAACTGCTGGGGCGTGTGCAGCAGTTGTTCTTCCGAGAAAAACGCCTTCATGGTGTTCCTTTGCGCGTCAGTGCGAACAGCCGGAGTCCGGGGCCTGCCCCGGCTGCTTGATCTCGATCTCGACGAACACGAACTCGGTGTCGCCCGGGTTGATGACGTTGTGCTCCACGCCCACCGGGCGGTAGTAGGACACGCCGGTGGTGAGCTGGCTGGTGACCTGGCCGTTGGGGGTGTCCAGCAGCAGCGGGCCGGTGGTCTGCGGCACCACCACGTAGTTCATGCCGTGGCGGTGCCAGCCGGTTTCCCCGCCGGGCGGAAAGCGCCATTCGGTGACGGTGACCTGGTCGTTGTCGATCTGGACGGTGGGCACGGCGGGGGGGCGTTGCATGCAAGTCTCCTGGTGGTGATGGCCGCTTCAGGCCGCGGCCTGCGCCTGGGTCGGATCCCAGTGCTGGCCGGGCACGGCGGCGATGAGTTGTTGCGTGTAGGCGTGCTGCGGGTTGTCGAAAATCTGGCTGGGTGATCCGTATTCCACCACTTTGCCCCGGTGCATGACCAGCACCGAATTGCAGATCTGCGCGGCCACGCGCAGGTCGTGGGTGATGAACACCAGCGCGATCTTCAGGCGCTGCTGCAGGTCGTGCAGCAGCTGCAGCACCTGGGCCTGCACCGATACGTCCAGCGCCGACACCGATTCGTCGGCCACCAGCACCTTGGGTTCCAGCGCCAGGGCGCGGGCGATGCCGATGCGCTGGCGCTGGCCGCCCGAGAACTGGTTGGGGTAGCGGTCGAAGGCGGACGGGTCCAGTCCCACCAGCGACAGCAGCTCGCGCACCCGGGCTTCGGCCTGCGCGCGCGGCACGCCGTTGGCGACCGGGCCGTCGCTGATGATGCGGCCCACGGTATGGCGCGGGTTGAGCGAGGCGAAGGGATCCTGGAAGATCATCTGGATGTCCTTGCGCAGCGGCCGGAAGCGCGATTCCGGCATGGCGGCGATGTCCTGGCCATTGAAGATCAGCTGGCCGCCGTTGATGCCGACCAGCTTGAGCAGGCACTTGCCGATGGTCGACTTGCCCGAGCCGGACTCGCCGACGATGCCCAGCGTCTCGCCGCGGCGCACGCTGAAGCTGACGCCGTCGACCGCGTGCACCTCGCGCTTGCCGCCCAGCCAGCCGTGACCGATGAAGTAGGTCTTCTTCAGGTCCTTCACTTCCAGCACCGGCCGTTCCTGCTCGGCGGCGGCGCGCTCCTCGCCGCGGCGATGCGGCACCGCCGCGATCAGGCGCTGGGTATAGGGATGGCGCGGACGGTTCAGCACTTCCTCGGCCGGGCCCTGTTCGACCAGCACGCCTTTTTCCATCACCGCCACCCGGTGCGCGATCTCGGCGACCACGCCGAAGTCATGGGTGACGAACATCACGCCCATGCCCTTTTCCTTCTGGATGCGGGCGATCAGCGCCAGGATCTGGGCCTGGGTGGTGACGTCGAGCGCGGTGGTCGGCTCGTCGGCGATCAGCAGCGCCGGTTCCAGCGCCAATGCCATCGCGATCATGACGCGCTGGCGCTGGCCGCCGGAAAGTCGGAACGGGTAGACGTGGTAGAGCGTGGCCGGATCGGGCAGGCCGACGAAGGCCAGCAGTTCCAGCGTGCGGCGCATGCGTTCCGGGCCGGGGTAGGCGTTGTGGACCCGCATGACCTCGTTGATCTGTTCGCCCACCGTCATCAGCGGGTTCAGCGCCGACAGCGGCTCCTGGAAGATCATCGCCATGTCCTTGCCGCGCATGCCTTGCAGCGCGGCTTCGTCCTGGCGCAGCAGGTCGGCGCCGCGGAACAGGATGCGGCCCTGTTGCGGCGTCAGGTAGTCGGGCAGCAGGCCCATGATGGCGTTGGCGCTCATGGACTTGCCCGAGCCGGATTCGCCGACGATGCAGAGGATCTCGCCGGCGTGGATGTCGTACGAGACGTCCTGCACAGCGAACGGGCGGTCGCCGCCGCGGGGCAGGGCGATGCTGAGGTTCTGGATGGACAGCAGGGGCGGGGAAGCGTTCATGCCGGTCTCCTATTCGCCGCGCTTGCGCAGTTGCGGGTTGAGGGCGTCGTTCAGGCCTTCGCCGATCAGGTTGATGGCCAGCACGGTCAGCAGGATGGCCACGCCCGGCCACACGCTCATCCACCAGGCTTCGCGGATCATGGTGCGGGCGGCGCCGATCATGAAGCCCCAGCTCATCTCGTTGCGATCGCCCAGCCCCAGGAAGGACAGCGACGATTCGGTCAGGATGGCGGTGGCCACCATGAACGAGGCCGAGACGATGATGGGCGACATGGCGTTCGGCAGGATCTGCGTGCCGACGATGCGCGCCGGCGTCTGGCCGATGACGATGGCCGCCTGCACGAATTCGCGCTGCTTGAGCGTCATGAACTCGGAGCGCACCAGGCGCGCCGCGGGCGGCCACGACACCACCGCGATCGCGCCCATGATCGAATACATCGAGGGGCTCAGGATGGCCACCAGCACCACCGCCATCGCCAGCTGCGGAATGGTCTGGAAGAACTCGGTGAAGCGCATCAGCAGGTCGTCGACCCGGCCGCCGCAGTAGCCGGCGATGGCGCCGACCACGATGCCGAAAACCAGCGCCACCGCGGTCGACAACAGGCCCACCATCAGCGAGACGCGCGCGCCCCACACCAGGCCGGCGGTGATGTCGCGGCCCAGCATGTCGGTGCCGAACGGGTAGGCGGCGTCGGTGAACGGCGGGATCAGCGGATCGGCCACCATCATCCAGGGCGAATCCTGGTACAGCAGCGGCGCGGCCAGCGCCACGATGACCACGGCCAGCACGATGGCCAGTCCGGCCACCGCGCCGTAGTTGCGCATATAGCGTCGGGCGAATTGCTTCATGCCGAGGCTCCTTGTTGCGCGCCCGCGCCGATGCGCGGATCGATCAGGCGGTACAGCACGTCGGTCAACAGGTTGAACACCACCACCATGATCGAGGTCACCAGGAAAATGCCCAGCAGCAGCTGGTAGTCGCGCTGCAGCAGCGCATCGAACATCAGCCGGCCGATGCCCGGCCAGGCGAACACGGTTTCGGTCAGCACCGCGCCGCCGGCCATCTGGCCCAGCTGGATGCCGGCGAAGGTGATCACCGGCAAGAGCGCGTTGCGCAGCACGTGGGCGCGGATCACGCGGCTGGGGCTGACGCCCTTGGCGCGCGCCGTCTTGACGAAGTCCATGCCGATCACTTCCAGCATCGAGGCGCGCGTCAGGCGCACGTACACCGCCATGAAGAAGCAGCCCAGCGTCACCGTCGGCAGGATCAGGTGCTGGGCGATGTCGCCCGCGCGGGCCCACCCGGTCAGGCCGGCGCCCACGGTCTCCATGCCGAACGCCGGCAGCCAGCCCAGCACCACCGAGAACAGCAGGATGCCCATCAGCGACAGCCAGAACAGCGGCGTGGCGTACAGCAGCAGGGCGCCGGTCATGACCGAGCTGTCGATCCAGCGGCGCTTGTTGCGGTAGCGCGCCTTGGCCGCGACCACGCCCAGCAGCACGCCCAGCACGATCGAGAAGACGAAGGCGCAGGACATCAGCAGGAAGGTGGCGGGCAGGCGCTCGACGATCAGGTCCAGCACCGGCACGTGGTTGCGGTAGGAAAAGCCCAGGTCCAGCTGGACCACGCCCTTCAGGTACAGGAACAGCTGCGTCAGCACCGGCTTGTCCAGCCCGAACGCGACGCGCAGTTGCTCGACGTAGGCGGCATCGCCCGCGCCGGCCTGCCCCGCCAGCACGGCGGCGGGGTCGCCGGGCGCCAGGCGGATCAGGAAGAAATTGATGATGACCACGCCCAGCACGACCACCAGGGCCTTGCCGATGCGCGAAACCAGGAAAGACAGGAATTTCATGCTGTGGGTCCTCCGTGGACGGGCGCGGACGTCCGTCGCGCGGCCGGGCGCCGCGGGCGGGCCGGATGGCGCCGCCCGCGGCTTGCGGCGTTTACTTCTCGATGTAGACGTCGTCGAACGACTCGTTCAGGCCGATGGCCGTCTTGACGAGGTTCTTGACGTTGGCGCGATACAGCGTGGGGAACTCCATGTCCACCAGGAAGCCGTTGGCGACTTCATTGACCAGCGTGGTCTGCAGCTGCGTGTAGAGCGCCTGGCGCTTGGCCGGATCGACTTCGGACGCGGCGGCTTCCCACTGCTTGTCGGTCTCGGGGTTGCTGTAGCCCTGCACGTTGGCGAACGGCGACCCTTTGACGATGTTGGACGAGATGTACAGGCGCTGCACGCCCAGCGCCGGATCGCCGTACTGGTAGGTGAAGTTGGTGGTCAGGTCGAAGTCCCAGTTGCCGGTGCGGCTGGCCCAGCCGCCGGCATCGGTCGATTCCAGGTTGACCTTGAAGCCCAGCTGTTCGAGCGCCTGCTTGGTGTATTCGCCCAGGCGGTCCCAGGTCGAGCCGTAGGGGAAGCTCAACTGGCGGATGGTGTAGTCGCCGGGCTTGATGCCCGATTCCTTGATCAGCTCGCGCGCCTTCTTCATGTCGAACGGCATCGGCGGCATGTTCTTGTCATAGAACATCTCGGTGGTCACGAACGGGCTGGTCGAGACCTTGCCCAGGCCGAAGAAGATGTTGTTGACCACCATGTTGCGGTTGATCGCGGCCATCACCGCCTGGCGCACCTTCAGGTTGTCGAAGGGCGGCTTGCGCATGTTGAAGATCAGGTAGGCCTGGGGCGAGAACATCTCCCAGCCGGCGGTGGTGTATTCGACCTTGGGCAGGGCGCGCAGGCGCTTGATGTCGACGTTGTCGACGTCGCCGCCGCGCAGCACGTCGACGCTGCCGCGCTCGAACGCCACCGCGCGCGAGGCCGCGTCCGGGATCACGTTGAACACCAGCTCATCCAGGTAGGGCTTGCCCGGTTTCCAGTAGTCGGGATTACGCACCAGCTTGATGTATTCGCCGCGCTTCCATTCCTTGAACATGAACGGGCCGGTGCCGATCGGCTTCTGGTTGGCCGGGTTGGCCATGTAGTCGGTGCCGGCATAGATATGCTTGGGCATGATCGGCGCGAAGCCCGGCTCGAACATCAGCATGAAGGCCGGGAACGGCGACTTCAGCTTGATGACCACGGTCTTCGGGTCGGGCGCCTGCACCGAATCGACGAACTTGTTCAGGATGACGCGGGCCCGCGCATGGGTCTTGGGCAGCATGTCCGACAGCGTGAAGACCACGTCGTCGGCGGTGAACGGCTTGCCGTCGTGCCACTTGACGTTGTCCTGCAGGTGAAAGGTGTAGGTCAGGCCGTCGGCCGCCGCTTCCCACGACTTGGCCAGGCCCGGCTGCGGCTTGAGGTCGGTGGTGTAGGTCAGCAGGCTTTCATAGATCTTGCCGGCGACGAACTGGGTCGGGCCCTGCTGGTTGATGGCCGTGACGATCACGGGCGGCTCGGGCTGGACGATCATGTTGAGCGTGCCGCCCTTGGTCTGGGCCAGGGCCTGCGTGGCGGGCAAGGCCGCCGCCAGGACCAGGGCGCCGATGCTGAGGGAGAACCAAGTCTTCGATTTCACTGCGAGCCTCCGGGCTGGAAGAGGGTTGTCAGGTGACCGCGCGTCACGCGGCGTGTGCCGCGTATGACAAGCAAACCTCGTGCCACCTGTTTCTCGGGGAACTGCGGGGTGGAGCTGCTACAACAATGCTTCGTATAGGTGCAGGCAAGGCGCCGCGCACCAATGCGGCGAACGCCGAGGTGCATGCGGTGCTACAGGGTGATGTCGATCCAGGTGGTTTTCAGGTCGCTGTACTTGTCCAGCGCGTGCAGCGATTTGTCGCGGCCGAAGCCCGATTGCTTGACGCCGCCGAACGGCACGGTGATGTCGCCGTCGGCATAGCAATTGATCCACACCAGGCCGGCGCGCAGGCGGCGCGACAGCCGGTGCGCGCGGCCCAGGTTGGCGGTCCAGAGCCCGGCGCCCAGGCCGTACGAGGAATCGTTGGCCAATGCGATGGCTTCGTCTTCCGTGTGGAAGCGCTGCGCCGCCAGCACCGGGCCGAAGATCTCCTCGCGGATCAGCGCGCTGGACGCATCCGCGCAATCGAAGATGGTGGGCTCGATGTAGAAGCCGCCGCTGTCCGTGTGCAGCTGGCGTCCGCCGATGCGCAGCGTCGCGCCCTCGGCCTGGCCGGCCGCGATGCGCGCCATCACCGAACGCGTCTGGCGCTCGTCGACCATGGCGCCCAGCGCCGTGGCCGGATCCAGCGGGTTGCCCGGCTGCATTTCGGCGGCATGCCTGGCCACTTTCTCCATGAAGGTGTCGTAGATGGCGTCGTGCACGTACAGGCGCGAGCCGGCGATGCAGACTTCGCCCTGGTTCGAGAAGATCGCCAGCGCGGCGATCAGCGCGGCGCGGTCCAGGTCGGGGCAGTCCTCGAAGACGATGTGGGGCGACTTGCCGCCGCACTCCAGCCACACGCGCTTGAGGTTCGATTCGCCCGAATAGCTCATGAAGCGCTTGCCGGTGGCGGTGGAGCCGGTGAAGGCCACGCAGTCGACGTCCGGATGCAGGCCCAGCGCGCTGCCCGCGACCGGGCCGGTGCCGGGCACCACGTTGAACACGCCGGCGGGAATGCCGGCCTGCTCGGCCAGCGCCGCCAGCCGCAATGCGCTCAGCGACGACTGCTCGGCGGGCTTGAGAATCACGCTGTTGCCGGCTGCCAGCGCCGGCGCGACTTTCCACGCCGCCATCAGCAGCGGGTAGTTCCACGGCACCACGGCCGCCACCACGCCGAGCGGCTCGCGCGTGACGGTGGCCAGCGCGTTGCCGCCGGTGGGCGCGATCTCGTCGTAGCGCTTGTCGATGGCCTCGCCGTACCAGGCATAGCAATGCGCGGTCTCGGGCAGGTCGAAGGCCAGCGCGTCGCGGATCGGCTTGCCCATGTCCAGCGTCTCGATCAGCGCCAGCTCTTCGCTGTGTTCGGTGATGAGCTGTGCCAGCCGCACCAGGCGCGCCTTGCGTTCACGCGGCGCCAGGCCGGACCAGACGCCGGCCTCGAAGGCGCGGCGCGCGGCCGCCACGGCGCGGTCGACGTCGGCGGCGCCGCAGGCGGCCACGTCGGCCAGCTTGCGGCCGTCGATCGGGCTGGTGGCCGCGAAGGTCGCGCCGTCGGCGGCGTCGACATAGGCGCCGTCGATGTAGGCCTGGCCGCGCAGCGTCAACGCGTCGGCGCGGGCTTGCCAGTATTCGAGGGTATGCAGGGTCATGACGTGTCCTTGGTTCAGCGCGCGGCGTTGGCGCGGGCCACCATGGCGTCCAGCAGCACGTTGCAGCCGGCTTCCAGGTGCGCGGGCTGCGCGTCCTCGATTTCGTTGTGGCTGATGCCGTCCTTGCACGGCACGAAGATCATGGCGGTGGGCGCCACCGCGGCCATGTAGACGGCGTCGTGGCCGGCGCCGGTGACGATGTCCATCACCGGCAGGCCGCGGCGGGCGGCGCCTTGCCGCACCTTTTCGATCAGGTCCGGATCGAACGGGGTGGGGCGGAAGTACTGCACGTCTTTGACGTCCACCTGCACGCCGTGCTTCTCGGCGATCTCGCGGCAGGCGTCGCGCCAGGCCTGGTCCATGCGCATGAGGGTGGCTTCGTCTTCGTGGCGCAGGTCGGTGGTGAAGCGCACCTGGCCCGGGATCACGTTGCGCGAGCCGGGGTGCGCGTGGATCTCGCCCACCGTGCCGCGCCCGTGCGGCTGGTGCGCGTTGGCGATGTTGACCACCGCCTGCAGCAGATAGCTGGCGGCGAACAGCGCGTCGCGGCGGATGCCCATGGGCGTGGGGCCGGCGTGCATTTCCATGCCGGTCACGGTGACGTCGTACCAGCGCAGGCCGAGCGAACCGGTCACCGCGCCGATCACTTTCTCTTCGTGTTCCAGGATCGGACCCTGCTCGATGTGGGCCTCGAAATAGGCATCCACCGGGCGGCCGCCGACCGGCTCGGCGCCGGCGTAGCCGATCGCCTGCAGCTCATCGCGCACCGCCAGGCCCTTGGCGTCGCGCGCGCTCAGCGCCGTCTCCAGCGAGAACTTGCCGGCGAATACGCCCGACCCCATCATCACCGGCACGAAGCGCGAGCCTTCCTCGTTGGTCCAGATGGCCAGTTCCAGCGGCGCCTCGGTCTGCACGCCGGCGTCGTTCAGCGTGCGCATCACTTCCAGGCCGGCCAGCACGCCGAAGCAGCCGTCGAACTTGCCGCCGGTGGGCTGCGTGTCGATGTGGCTGCCGGTCATCACCGGCGCCAGCGCGTCGTTGCGGCCGGCGCGGCGGGCGAAGATGTTGCCCACCTGGTCCACGCGGATCGTCAGGCCGGCGTCGCGCATCCAGCCGGTGACCAGGTCGCGGCCCTGGCCGTCGAGCGCGGTCAGGGCCAGGCGGCAGTTGCCGCCCTTGGGCGTGGCGCCGATCTCGGCCAGATCCATCAGGGATTGCCAGAGCCGGTTGCCGTTGACGGACAGGGATGAAGTCATGGTGATCCTCGTTCGGTGTTAGTGGGTGGAGGCCGCGGCCTGGCGCGCCAGGGCGGCCTCGCGGATGGCGGAGAGCGTCTGGCCGGGGGCGATGCCGTCGGCGTCGTAGCGGATTTCCAGCAGCGCGGGTCGGCGCTCGCGTTCTGCGTAGGCCAGCGCGCGGTCGAATGCCGCGCCGAAGTCCTCGGTGCGTTCGACGGCCTCGCCATAGCCGCCGTAGCCGCGCACGATCTGGGTGAAATCGGGGTTCTCGAAATCCAGCGCGATCGGGCGGCCGGGGAACTCGCGTTCCTGGTGCGCGCGGATCGTGCCCCACATGCCGTTGTTGAACACCAGCACCACGATGCCCAGCCGGTACTGCTGGGCCACGCCCAGTTCCTGCAGGTTCATCTGGAAGCAGCCGTCGCCGGCGTAGCAGACCACGGTCCGGTTGGGGTGTTCGAGCTTGGCCGACACGGCCGCCGGCAGGCCGTAGCCCATCGACCCCACGGTCGGCGCCAGGCTGGTGCCCAGGCCGGTGAACTGGCGGTAGCGGTGCGGATACAGCGCGTAGTTGCCCGCGCCCACCGTGATGCAGGCGTCCGGCGCCAGGCGCTGGTTGACCAGCGCGGCCACGGCGTCCAGGCCGAGCGGGCCGGGCGACGGCAGCGGCTTGAGCGAATCCAGGTATTCGGCATGGGCCGCGCGCACCGCCGCGCCGCGCGGCGTGGCGTGGGCCGGTTGCAGCGTGGCCAGCGCCTGCGCGAAGCCGGCAACGCTGGCGGCGATCGCCTGGGTCGGGGCGAAGACGCGGCCCGGTTCCTGCGGATCCGGATAGATGTGGACCAGCGCCTGGCGCGGCAGCGGGCTCTCGATCAGCTGATAGCCTTCGGTGGTGGCTTCGCCCAGGCGCGTGCCGACCGCCAGGATCAGGTCGGCCGCCTTGATGCGGGCGCGCAGCGCGTCGGTCATGCCCCAGCCCATCTGGCCGGCGGCGTTGGGATGGCGCTGGTCGAAGCATTCGAGCCGACGCCAGGCGGTCGCCACCGGCAATTCGAAGCGTTCCGCGAAGGCGGCGACCTGCTGGATCGCTTCGGGATTCCAGCCGCTGCCGCCCAGCACCATGACGGGCCGCTCGGCCTGGTCGAGCAACTGGCGCATGCGCTCCAGGTCGGGCTGGCCGGGGCTGGCGGCGACGCGCTGGTAGCGCGGCATGTCGGCCACCGTGGCCGTGCCCCACAGCGTGTCTTCCGGCAGCGCCAGCACCACCGGGCCGGGGCGGCCGCTGGTGGCGGTGGCGTAGGCGCGCGCCACGAATTCCGGGATGCGGTCGGTGCGGTCGATCTGCGCCACCCACTTGGCCATCTGGCCGAACATGCGGCGGTAGTCTATCTCCTGGAAGGCTTCGCGTTCGTAGAAGTCGTTGCCGACCTGGCCGACGAACAGGATCATCGGCGTCGAATCCTGGAACGCGGTGTGCACGCCGATGCTGGCGTTGGTGGCGCCCGGGCCGCGGGTGACGAAGCAGACGCCGGGTTCGCCCGTCAGCTTGCCATGGGCCTCGGCCATGTAGGCGGCGCCGCTTTCCTGGCGGCACACCACCGGCTCGATGGCGCCGCGATGCTCGTTCAGCGCGTCGATGCAGGGCAGGTAGCTCTCGCCAGGAATCATGAAGATGCGGCGCGTGCCGTGGATGCGCAGCTGCTGCATCAGGATCTGGCCGCCGTTGCGCGGCAGGGGGGATACAACCGTCATGCAAACACTCCCGGGATGGGCTGTCCGCGCCGGGCGCGGGTTTGGGGTTCGTGGCAGGGGGGGGCGGACCGCGCCGCCAGCGGGTTGGCGCGCGGGGCCTAGATATCGGGCCGGATGCTCCCGTCGTCGTCGCCGAAGTCTTCCCGCAGGCGGGCCAGGATGCCGATCAGGTGCGCATGCATGGCATGGCGCGCGCGGATCGGATCCCGCGCCAGGATGGCGGTCAGGATGCGCTGGTGCTCGGCGTGGGCAACCGCCCACACCTTGGTGTTGACGAAGTAATCCTGCATGCGGCTGAACACCGGGCTGGCCAGGCTCAGGCTCCACAGGTGGGCCACCGAGGCCGCCAGCGCCGCGTTGCCGCAGGCGGCGGCGATGGCGCTGTGGAATTCGCGGTCATGCCAGCCCGGCGCGTCCGTCAGCGACATGGCCTCGTGGGCGTCGCGGATGGCGGCGAGCTGCGCGGCCGAGCCTTGCTGCGCCGCCAGCGCGGCGCATTCGGGTTCGATCAGCATGCGCGCTTCCAGCAGGTCGAAGGGGCCGATGTCGTCCTGCAGCGGCGCGGCCTGGCCGGCCACGGCGGGGAGGGCGGCGCTTTCACGGGTGGCGGTGACGAATACCCCGGTGCCGACGCGCACCTCGACATAGCCTTCGATTTCCAGCGCGATCAGCGCCTCGCGGATCGAGGCCCGGCTGACCTGCAACTGTTCGGCCAGTTCGCGCTCCGACGGCAGCCGGCCGCCGCGCGGAAAATCGCCCGCGCGGATCCGTCCAGCGATCTGGTCGGCGATCATGCGGTAGAGGCGGGTGACGGCAACGGCTTGGAAGGTGTTCATCGTGGTATTGCGGTACGCATGGTCTGGTGGTCAGGCCACCAATATAGGCAGCGTCTCCTTGAAATAAAAGTAAAAATCGCTTTATCGAGGGAAAACGATCAGAGGGATTCCCCCTCTTCCTATCCAGTGGTCAGGCCAGTTAGGCAACCCTGTTCCCCGCCATCGCGCTTTACAGTTTTCGAACAATTGCCGGACAAATTCATCGACGTCGTGACGCGAGCCGGACCCGATAATCCCTGCGTCCCGGAAACCGGGGAAACAGGGCGGGGCTTTGCGTACGCCAAGACTGGGAGTGTGGCGTGCGACGGAATGGCGACGAGGCCTGGAAACCGGATCCATGGCGGGTCGGGATCGGCATGCTGGTGTTCGCGGCCGCCTGGCTCTGGCTGCTGGACCGGGCCGTGCTGGCCCCGCCGACGGACAACATCGAGCAACTCATCTGGGTGCGCAGCCTGGAATGGGGCTACTACAAGCATCCGCCGCTACCGACCTGGCTGCTCTGGCCGGTGGTGCAGCTGCTGGGCGGGACCGCCTGGGCCACCTATGTCATGGGCGCGGCCTGCGTGCTGGGCGCGTTCGCGCTGATGTGGCGCCTGCTGCGCGACATGCGCGGCGAGGCCCACGCCGCGCTCGCAGCGCTGGCGGGCCTGTGCGTCACCTTCTACAACGGCCGTCTGTATTTCTACAACCACGAGATCGTCCTGATCCCGCTGGTGGCCGGCTGTGCGCTGGCCTGTTGGAAGGCCTACACGACCCGCAAGATCGGCTGGTGGGTCGTGCTGGGCGGGTGCCTGGGGCTGGGGGCGCTGGCCAAGTACCAGATCGCGGTGGCCGGGTTGGCGGTGCTGGTGTTCTGGTGCATCCGCCGGGCCTGGCGCGATCCCATGCACGTCTTTGGCCTGCAGGTGGCGGGCCTGGCCGCGCTGGCGGTGTTCTCGCCGCACCTGGTCTGGCTGATCCAGCACGATTTCGAGCCGCTGAACTACGCCATGTCGTCATCGCTGGCGGCCGGCCTGCCGTGGCTTGCCCGGTGGCATGAGGTCGCCAGGTGGTGGGGCGACCAATTGCTGAACCGGGCCTTGCCGGCCTGGCTGTTCCTGGCGGCGCTGTGGCTGCTGGGCCGCCGCGAACGGCGGCGCCTTGCCGCGTCACTCAACGCTACTGCTACCGCTACCGCTACCGCTACTGTTACCGCTACCGCTACTGTTACCGCGACTGCGACCGCCACCGCCACCGCCACCACCGGCGACGCGGGGCGCACCCTGCTGCTGTCGTTCGGCCTGACGCCGCTGGTGTTCGTCAGCGTCATGGCGCTGATCTCGGGATCGCACATCCAGCTGCACTGGGGCACGCCGTTCCTACTGTTCATCGTGCCGGCCGCGATGGAAGGGGCGCGCGCGGCCTGGAGCGCCCCTTTCCGGCCGCGCCGGGCGATGCTGGTATTCATCGTCATCCAGCTGGTGCTGATGCTGCGGGTGGAGCTGACGGCGCCCAATGGCCTGGGCCTGCTGCGGCGGCCGACCGACTGGCGCTATTTCGACGCGCAGGCGTTGGCCGACACGCTGCATGCCCGCGCCGTAGCCGCGCTGGGCGGGCCGGTCCGGGTCATTTCCGGTCCTTGGGAAGAGTCGGGCGCGTTGTCGCTGCGGTTGCCCGAAAGGCCGCTGGTGCTGATCAACGGACAGCCGCGATTCAGCCCATGGGTCGGCGCCCACCTGGTGGCCGATTGCGGCGCGCTGGAGTTGAGCAAGGCGCGGGTCGCGCCCGAGGGGTTCGAGCCGGTGGGGGCTGCATTCCCCAAACTGCACTGGCGCGTCAAGCCGCCGGTCGCGGCCTGCGGCGCCGGCCTCGCGCGCTAGCGGGGCCGGGGTGGCGCGGCGATGGCCGCGCCGGCAGCGCCTTACGCGCCGTCTTCGTCCGGTTCGGGCGTCTGCGTGAAGGCCCGCACCAGACGCGCGATGCCTTCCAGTTCGTCGTGCGCGCCAAGCGCCCATTCGGGCTTTTCGAAGGGGCTGTCCGACGGCGTGTTGTCCAGGTTGGCTTTCAGGTCGTCCAGCAGTTCCAGCGCCATGTCGGTGGCCTGGGGGCTGCCGCGGGTGGACAGGGCGATGGCGATCGCCATCGCCTGGCGCAAGGCGAGCAGGCGGCCGTCGAGTTCGGTTTCCACGGGGATGTCCTTGTAATGGAGGAATCCCGGCATTTTACGGGGCGCCGGCCGGCGCTGGCGCCCCGCGGGTCCGAGCTCGATGCCTTACGGAGGCGTCATTGCCTGCCGCAGGAACGCCAGGGTGTCCGGCGTGACCCAGGTACCCGCCAGCAGCTCGGGTTCCTGGGCCATGGCGTGGCGGAATTTCTCGTGCGTGGCGGGGCTGTCGCCCGCGTACGAACGGAACAGTTCCAGCCAGCGCCGCGCCAGGGCCCGCGACGCGGGCGCCTCGGGCGCGTCGCCGTTGGCGATGGCGCGATGCACCTGCGCCACCAGCGGCATCCATTCCTTCACGCGCTTGCCGTAGTTGGCGCGCAGATGGGCGATTTCATCGGCGGCCAGGTACTTTTCGTACAGGCGCATCTTGGTCTCGGCGAACGCCGCGACGATGAAGTCGATCATGGCCGGCGTGACGCCCTGGTCCTGCTGCAGCGCCGGTTCGCTGCTGAACATATGGTCCAGCCGCGCCGCCAGTTCCGGGTTCGACGCGGTGTCGTGCTCGAGCTGCAGCATCCAGCGGCGCGCCAGGTCCTGGGCCCGTTCGTCGGCGGGCGCCATGCCGGCGGCCAGCGCGGCGGCGGCTTCGCGCGCGAGCGCGGCCCAGCGCTGCTGGACGCCGCTGTCGGGCGCGAAATAGGGCAGGGTGCGCAGTTCGTGGTCGGTAAAGTACTTGTCGTACATGGTCATCAGCTCCAAAGTTTGCAACCAGTCGGCAAGGTCGGGCGCGGCGCCGCTCGCGTGCTGCGCCCGCAGGCGCAGCAGCCGGTCGCGCAGCCGTGCGGTCTGCGCCAGCTGATGTTCCAGCATGTGGATCTGCTGGTCGATCACGCCCGCCAGCGACACGTCCGGCCTTGCCAGGAGATCTCCGATGTCCGCCAGCGGCAGGCCCAGGCGGCGTAGCGCCTGGATCTGGTGCAGCCGCGCGATGTCGTCGCGGTTGTACAAGCGGTAGCCGGCATCGGAGCGTACCGACGCGACCAGCAGCCCGATGCTGTCGTAGTGGTGCAGCGTGCGCACCGTGAGGCCGGCGCGCCTGGCCAATTCACCCACTTTCAACAACATGCGGAACTCCTGTTCGAATCGTGACGGGGCTGATGGTGGAACCTGACGCGACGTGAGGGTCAAGCGCCATGCGCGCAAGCTTATCGCGGGTTGCGTCCCCGCTTGGGATGGGGCGGCGCGTTTGCGCAAGATCAAGGCGGGTGGGGCGGCACAGGCGAATAATTCGAGGTATGCAAGCCGCCCTACGCCCAGCCTCCGCCGACCCTGCGGCCTCCGCCGCCGAACCCTTCTTTCCGCCGCAGTTGCTGGCGCGCCTGGACAAGAACGGGCCGCGCTACACCTCCTACCCCACGGCGGATCGCTACCACGGCGATTTCGGCGTCGAACAGTACCGCCAGGCCCTGCGCCAGCGCCGCGATTCCTGTACGACCGAGCCGCTGTCGCTGTACGTGCACATCCCGTTCTGCGATTCGGTCTGCTACTACTGCGCCTGTAACAAGGTCGTGACCCGCCATCACGACCGCGCCGCCCGCTACCTGGACGCGCTGGCGCGGGAAATCGCGCTGCACGTGGCCGAGCTGGGCCCGGGCGTGCCGGTCTCGCAGCTGCATTTCGGCGGCGGCACCCCCACGTTCCTGTCCGACGAGGAACTCGACCGCCTGATGGCGGACCTGCGCGGCGCCTTCCGCTTCGAGCCCGATGCCGAAATCTCCATCGAGGTCGATCCCCGCACCGCCACGCCGCAGCGGCTGGAACGGCTGCGCAAGCTGGGCTTCAACCGGCTCAGCTTCGGGGTGCAGGATTTCGATCCCAAGGTGCAGGTGGCGGTCCATCGCGTGCAGTCGTTCGAGGACGTGCGCGACCTGATGCAAAGCGCCCGCGCGCTCGGCTACGCCTCGATCAACGTCGACCTGATCTATGGCCTGCCGCTGCAGACCACCGAATCGTTCGCCCGCACCATCGCGCAGGTCAGCGCGCTGCGG
The DNA here is from genome assembly GCF_056523125.1 of Achromobacter sp. ISS7. NCBI lineage: Bacteria > Pseudomonadati > Pseudomonadota > Betaproteobacteria > Burkholderiales > Alcaligenaceae > Achromobacter > Achromobacter sp. ISS7. Next base: position 811,298 of record NZ_JAWRZD010000001.1, read on the forward strand.
CCCGACCGCATCGCGCTCTATGCCTACGCCCACCTGCCCGAACGCTTCAAGCCCCAGCGCCGCATCAATCCGCTGGACCTGCCCGACCGCGCCACGCGTGTCGGCCTCTTGAGCGCCGCCATCGAAGGCTTCCTCAAGCAGGGCTACACCTACATCGGCATGGACCATTTCGCGCTCAACACCGACGCCTTGGCCATCGCCAAGCAGCGCGGCGAGCTGCATCGCAATTTCCAGGGCTACAGCACCCAGCCCGACCGCGACCTGGTCGCGTTGGGCATATCGGCCATCGGCCGCATCGGCAATACCTACAGCCAGAACGCCAAGGACCTGGACGGCTACTACGCCGCCATCGAGTCCGACCGCTTCGCCACCGACAAGGGCCTGGCGCTCAGCGCCGACGACCTCGCGCGGCGCGAAGTCATCATGGACATCATGTGCCAGGGGCGGGTGGATTTCGCGCGGGTCGAGGCGCGCCATGGCCTGCGGTTCGGCGACTACTTCGGGCCCGAGCTGTCGCAGGTGGCCAACCTGGCCGAACTCGGCCTGGTCAACCTGCGGGCCGGCGAACTGCGCGTGACCGGCCTGGGCTGGTACTTCGTCAGGGCCGTGGCCATGGCGTTCGACGGCTATCTGCGCACGGTCAGCACCGCCGCCAGCTATTCGCGCATCATCTGAGGCGCCCGCCGCCTCTCCGTGAAACGGTGGCCGACCGCGCGTCGGCCACGTTGCTATTCGGCGAACTTTTCCCGCAGGTACAGGGCCAGCGCCAGGTCATCCGACAGCTGCAGCTTGCGCATGGCGCGGCGCTTGTGGGTGCTGACGGTCTTCTTGCTGCGCTTGAGGCGCATCGCGATCTGCGTGACCGACATGCCCTGGCTGATGTGGCGCAGGACTTCGACCTCGGATGTCGTCAGCAAGGCGTGCGGCGGCCGCGGCGACACCGGCCGGATCTTGCCCTCGTGCACCGACAGGAACGGGTTCTTCTTGCTGAGCACGCCGTGGATCATTTCGGGCAGCAGCAGCATGCCCCATTGCTTGGCCAGATAGCCGTTGGCGCCGGCGCGGAAGGCGGCGTACTGGGTTTCCTGGCGGTTGCCGGCCGAGAACGTGATGATCGCCAGATTCGGGTGATAGCGCCGCAGCCGGCGCAGGTAGTTGACGCCATCCCACGGTTCCTGCGGCAGATAGAAGTCGACCAGGGCGATGTCGCATGGCGTGGTCGCCAGCTTGTCGAGCAGCCGGCGGGCGGAGGTTTCCTGGTGGATGACGCGGAAGCCGGGGCGGGCGTCGAGGTAGGCGCCCAGGCCCAGCGCCACGACGGGGTGGTCGTCCAGGATCGCCACCCGGATGACGGGGGGCGGGCGTGACAGCAGCAGGTGCTTGCGGGAATTGGGGCGGTCAACCGCATCGGGGGATCGCGGCTCGGACGAGACGGCGTTGTCCGGCGCTGAGGGAGTATTCATCTAGGCTCCACAGAATGGAAAGGCACACATCGGTGCGGAGAGGGGCGCCCAAGGGGCGGGGCCGCGCACACGCCGTAACCAGTCCGAAATTCGAGTGCGAAGCTTATGGTCTTACGGCGCCATATAGACGAAAACTAAGAGAGAATCAGACTAAGCGACGAACGGGGTGGCGTTGCGCGACGTTAAATCCGCCTCGCGAGGGATTGCCCGCAAGGCATAAAATCGCAGCATTTCCGGGCCGGCCTGTTGCCAGCCCGCGGCGCAGGACTGGCAAGGCGGCGGACGGCGGATGCCCAGCAAAATTCTCGTGATCGGCAGGGACGGCCAGCTCGGCTTCGAGCTGCGGCGCAGCCTTGCCCCGCTGGGCGTGGTGACGGCGGTCGGGCGGACCGATTGCGACCTGACCTATCCGTTGCAGATCGCGCGGCTGGTGCGGCGCGAGAAGCCCGACATCATCGTCAACGCGGCCGCCTACACCGCGGTCGAGCGCGCCGAGGAAGACACGGTGCGCGCCATGCGCATCAACGCCGAGGCCGCGGGCGAATTGGCCGCGCTGGCGGCCGACCGCGGCGCGCTCATCGTCCACTATTCCTCCGACTACGTGTTCAATGGCGCCAAGGCGGGCGTCTACGACGAGCAGGACGAACCCGCGCCGTTGAACGTCTACGGCCGCAGCAAGCTGGCCGGCGAACAGGCGGTGCGGGCGCTGAATCCGGCCCACCTGGTGTTCCGCACGTCGTGGGTCTACGGCGTGTTCGGCAACAGCTTCCTGAAGACCATGCTGATGGCGCTGCGCCAGCCGGAAGCGCTGCGCGTGGTGAGCGACCAGCGCGGCGCGCCTACCGGCGCCGCGTACATCGCGGATGCCACCGCGCAGGTCGTGGCGCGCTACCTGGCGCGGCCGGCCGGGGCGGTGTTTCCGTTCGGCCTGTACCACCTGGCGGCCACCGGCGACGCCAGCTGGCACGAATACGCCTGCTTCATCGCGCAGCAGGCCCGGCGCGCGGGCCTGGCGGTGACGTTGACGCCGGGCGACATCCGGGCGGTGTCGTCCGACCAATATCCGACCTCGGCGCGCCGGCCCCTGAATTCGCGGCTCGACAGCCGGCTGCTGGAGCGCACCTTCGGGCTGCGCGCGCCGCACTGGGAAGAGGGCGTGATGCACGCGCTGGCCGCGATCGCCGACAGCCGCAACCTGGCCTGAGGGGGCTCCGGCGTCCCGTCATCCGCCGCCAGCGGCCCGGGTTCACTCCGTCATCCCGCCCCTTTTGTAGCGTAAATGTCACGAAATGGGCCCAAAGGGTGCTACAATCAGCAACGATAAGCGCGCCTTTTGTCCCGGCGCTGCGCACCGCAAGTCAATCCCGAAGGCCCGAGCACCATGTTTTTCCCGCTGGCACGAACTACGACCCGGAACTTTCGCCCTATGTCGCGTTAGTTTTTCGTGCGTCGGGTTTCACCGTGTCAGGTCAGCGGTAAGACTCAGCAAGACAACCAAATGAACGCGGCTACCAGCCGCGTTTGTCGTTTCTGAATTTCGTTTTTTCTCCCAAGAACCCCAGGAAGCACTCCCGATGGTACAGATCACATTGCCCGATGGTTCGCAGCGCCAATACCCGGGGCCGGTCACGGTCGCCGAAGTGGCGCAGTCGATCGGCGCGGGATTGGCCAAAGCCGCGTTGGGCGGCCGCGTGACCTTTGACGGCGCCGACTCCACGCTGGTCGACACCAGCTACCGCATCGAGGGCGACGCCCGCCTGGCCATCGTGACCGCCAAGGACGCCGACGGCCTGGACATGATCCGCCATTCCACGGCCCACTTGCTGGCCTACGCCGTCAAGGAGCTGTTCCCGGACGCCCAGGTCACCATCGGCCCGGTGATCGACAACGGCTTCTACTACGACTTCTCGTACAAGCGCCCGTTCACGCCCGAAGACCTGGCGGCCATCGAGAAGAAGATGGCCGAGCTGGCCAAGAAGGACGAAATCGTCACGCGCGAAGTCTGGTCGCGCGACGACGCCGTCGAATTCTTCAAGGGCATCGGTGAAAAGTACAAGGCCGAGATCATCGCCTCGATCCCGTCGAACGAGCCGCTCAGCCTGTATCGCGAAGGCGAGTTCATCGACCTGTGCCGCGGCCCGCACGTGCCGTCCACGGGCAAGCTCAAGGTCTTCAAGCTGATGAAGGTGGCCGGCGCCTACTGGCGCGGCGACAGCAAGAACGAGATGCTCCAGCGCATCTACGGCACGGCCTGGGCCACCAAGGAAGAACAGGAAGCCTACCTGCACATGCTGGAAGAGGCCGAGCGCCGCGACCACCGCAAGATCGGCCGCGAACTCGACCTGTTCCACTTCCAGGACGAAGCGCCGGGCCTGATCTTCTGGCACCCCAAGGGCTGGGCCCTGTGGCAGCAGGTGGAGCAGTACATGCGCTCCGTCTACCGCGACAACGGCTACCAGGAAGTGAAGGCGCCGCAGATCCTCGACATCTCGCTCTGGAAGAAGACGGGCCACTGGGACAACTACCGTGAAAACATGTTCACGACGGAGTCCGAGAACCGCGTCTACGGCCTGAAGCCGATGAACTGCCCGGGCCACGTGCAGATCTTCAACGCCGGCCTGCACTCGTACCGCGAGCTGCCGCTGCGCTACGGCGAATTCGGCCAGTGCCACCGCAACGAACCGTCCGGCTCGCTGCACGGCATGATGCGCGTGCGCGGCTTCACGCAGGACGACGGCCACATCTTCTGTACCGAAGAACAGCTCCAGGACGAATGCGCCGACTTCACGGCCCTGCTGCAGAAGGTCTACCGCGACTTCGGCTTCACCGAAGTGCTGTACAAGGTCGCCACGCGCCCGGAAAAGCGCATCGGCTCGGACGAGGTCTGGGACACGGCCGAACAGGCCCTGATGGAAAGCCTGCGCCGCACCGGCTGCGAATTCGAGATCTCCCCGGGAGAGGGCGCGTTCTACGGCCCCAAGGTCGAGTACACGCTGAAGGACGCCATCGGCCGCCACTGGCAGTGCGGCACGATCCAGGTCGACTTCTCCATGCCCGTGCGCCTGGGCGCCGAGTACGTGGACCAGAACGACCAGCGCCGTCCGCCCGTGATGCTGCACCGCGCCATCCTGGGTTCGCTCGAGCGTTTCATCGGCATGTTGATCGAAAACCACGCCGGCGCGATGCCGCCCTGGCTGGCTCCGGTGCAGGCCGTGGTGTGCTGCATTTCCGAACCTTCGGCCGATTATGCGGCTGAAATCACGCAAAGCCTGAAAAAACAAGGCTTTAGAGTAGAGTCCGATTTGCGCGGTGAAAAAATCACTCGTAAAATTCGGGAGCACAGCCTGCAGAAGGTGCCGTACATCCTCGTCGTCGGCGACAAGGAGAAGCAAAACGGTACCGTCGCCGTACGCGGTCTGGGGGGTCTGGACCTCGGCGCCATCGCGTTCGACGACTTCGTCGCTCGCCTGTCCGAAGACGTATCCACCCGCCGCGACGTCAATCAACCCGATGGCAGCGCTGCTTAACATTTGTAGGAGCTTTCAACATCGCCACTGAAAAAGCCAATCGCATCAACGGTGAAATCCGCGTCCCCGAGGTGCGCCTGATAGGTCTGGACGGAGAACAGCTGGGCATCGTCAAGATCGCCGACGCGTTCCGTCTTTCCGAGCAAAGCGACGTGGATCTGGTGGAAATCGCGCCGAACGCCGAGCCGCCGGTCTGCCGTTTGATGGACTACGGTAAGTTCAAGTACCAAGAGCAGAAGCGTCAAGCCGAAGCTCGTTCGAAGCAGAAGGTCATCCAGGTCAAGGAAGTCAAATTCCGTCCGGCCACCGACGAGGGCGACTACCAGGTCAAGCTGCGCAACCTGCGCCGCTTCCTCGAGGAAGGCGACAAGGCCAAGGTGACGCTGCGGTTCCGTGGCCGTGAAATGGCCCATCAGGAACTGGGCATGCGGGTACTTGAGCGTGTGCGCGACGATCTGCTGGAATTGGCCCAGGTCGAAGCCATGCCGAAGCTCGAAGGCCGTCAGATGGTCATGGTGCTGGCGCCGAAGAAGAAGGCTGTCCCCGCGGGCAAGCCGGAATCGGCGGCATAAAGCTCCTGCCGGCCTTCCTGTCCGGGGAGGCCTGGCCGCTCTTCCCCGCGACCCGCCGTCCAGCCCATGTTCGGCGGGTTCGCTTATTGGGCGGCTCTGCGCTACGATGTCATAGATAGCCGCCTTCCCGAAAGGGAAGGCGGCGTACGTTCGGGGTGTCGCGATGCATGTTTTGTTCGTTTTGGATCCCTTGCCGCTCTTGAAAGCGTACAAGGACAGTTCTGTCGCCATGATGCGTGCCCTGGTGGCGCGCGGCCATACGCTCAGCGTGGCCATGCAGGGCGACCTGTACATCGAGACCGGCACGGTCAAGGCCGTCACCACGCCCATCGAGCTGGTGGCCGACGCCGACCTGCACGGCCATGACTGGTGGCGCGAATCGGCGTCCCAGGATCTGCCGCTGGCCGATTTCGGCGCGGTGGTGATGCGCAAAGACCCGCCTTTCGACATGGAATACGTGTATTCCACCCACCTGCTCGAATACGCCCAGGCGCAGGGCGCCAAGGTGTTCAACAGCGGCGCGGCGATCCGCAACCATCCCGAAAAGCTGGCCATCACCGAGATCAGCGAGTTCACCGCGCCGACGCTGGTGACGCGCAACATGGCGCGCCTGAAGGCGTTCCACGACACGCACCACGACGTCATCGTCAAGCCGTTGGACGGCATGGGCGGCACCGGCGTGTTCCGCCTGCAGCCCAAGGATCCGAACCTCAACGCCATCCTGGAAACGCTCACCGACAACGGCGCGCGCACCATCATGGCGCAGCGTTACATTCCCGAGATCGTCAAGGGCGACAAGCGCATCCTGCTGATCGGCGGCGAACCGGTGCCGTATTCGCTGGCGCGCATTCCGCTGGCCGGCGAGACCCGCGGCAACCTGGCCGCCGGCGGCCGGGGCGTGGCGCAGCCGCTGTCGCCGCGCGACCGCGAGATCGCCGAGGCCGTGGCGCCCAAGCTGGCCGCGCGCGGCCTGCTGCTGGTCGGCCTGGACGTCATCGGCGACTACGTCACCGAAGTCAACGTCACCAGCCCCACCTGTTTCGTGGAAATCGCCGAACAGACCGGTTTCGACGTCGCGGGCATGTTCGTGCAGGCGCTCGAGAAAGCGGTGGCTGCCGGCGCCGCGGTGCCGGCCGCGGCCTGATCCTCCTGGAACCTGTCATGACCACGGGTATCGTCATCGTCGTGCATGCGCCCCTGGGCGCCGCCATGCGCGAATGCGCCAGCCACGTCATGGGCAACCTCGACGGCATGCTGGCCATCCACGACATCCTGCCCGAGGACCGGCCGGACGACCTGGCGCCCGCGGTGCTCAAGGACATCCTCGAGCAGGACCACGGCGGCGGCGTGCTGGTGCTGACCGACCTGATCGGCGCCACGCCCGCCAATATCTCCAAGCGGGCCGTGGCCGACGCCCAGGCGCAGGGCATCCAGTGCTGCGTGCTGGCCGGCCTGAACACGCCGATGTTGTTGCGCGCGCTGACCTACCGTAGCCTTTCGCTGGCCGAGACCCGCGAAAAGGCGCTCGCGGGCGGGGTGCAAGGGGTATTGCGAGTAGACTGACGGACAGGAACTCGTCCGATTATTTCGGCTAATATTTCAAGCCGACGAGCGGTTCGACAATTTGCTGCAATCACCAACTGCGGTGTGATGCCGTGGTCATAATATTCACTATGCCTAATACAGACATTGTCATCAGCAACAAACTGGGTTTGCATGCGCGGGCGGCCGCCAAACTGACGCAATTGGCGAGCAAGTTCTCGAGCGAGATCTTCATCTCGCGCGGCGCGCAGCGCGTGAACGCCAAGAGCATCATGGGGGTCATGATGCTGGCCGCCGGCCTGGGCGTGACGGTCAAGCTGGAGGCCTCGGGCAGCGATGCCGAGCAGGCGCTCTCCGAAATTGAAACTCTGTTCGATAGCAAATTCGGTGAACAGGAATAGCAGCGTTTCCGAATCCGCCGGCCCTGACGATGTCGGGGCCGGCATGTCCGCGGCCGCTGCCGCGGTCCAGACGCATGACGGGGCTGGCTCTGCCAGCCCCGTTATTTGTTTGTACGGCAAGGGCGTGGCGCGCGGCTACGCCATCGGCCGCGCGGTGGTCATGGGCGCGGCGGCGCTGGAAGTCGCGCACTACCGCATTGCCCCCGAGGACGTGCCGGCCGAAAGCCGCCGCCTGACCGAGGCGCTGGCCTCGGCGCAGCAGGAATTGCGGCTGCTGGCCGACACCTTGCCGGCCGATGCGCCGCGCGAGCTGGGCGCCATGCTGAACGTGCACAGCCTGCTCCTGGGCGACCCGCTGCTGGCCGAGCAGACGCTGGCGCTGATCGCCGAACGCCACTACAACGCCGAATGGGCGCTGACGACGCAGGGCCAGATCCTGGGCCAGCAGTTCGACGCCATGGAAGACGAGTACCTGCGCGAGCGCGGCGCCGATGTGCGCCAGGTGATCGAGCGGGTGCTGCACGTGCTGGCGGGCACCTCGGCCACCTTGCCGGACATGTCGCACATGGGCGGCGACGACGCGCTGGTGGTGGTGGCGCACGACATTTCGCCGGCCGACATGCTGCGCCTGCGCGGCGGCCGTTTCGCGGCCTTCGTCACCGACCTGGGCGGTCCGACCTCGCATACCGCCATCGTGGCGCGCAGCATGGGCGTGCCGGCCGTGGTGGCCATGGGCAACGTGCGCGAGCTGGTGCGCGACGGCGACATGCTGATCATCGACGGCGCCGCCGGCGCGGTGGTGGTCAATCCGTCGGACCGCATCCTGCAGGAATACCGCCGCCGCCAGGCCGCCTACGCCGACGAGCGCGCCGAGCTGGGCCTGTTGCGCGACGAGCCGTCGGTCACCCTGGACGGCATCGACATCGTCCTGCATGCCAACATCGAGCTGCCGGAAGAGGCGGCGCTGGCGCTGGCCTCGGGCGCGCACGGCATCGGCCTGTTCCGCAGCGAGTTCCTGTTCATGGGGCGTCCGGACCTGCCGGGCGAGGAAGAACAATACGAGGCGTATGCATCGGTCGTGAAGGTGATGGCGGGCCGCCCGGTCACCATCCGCACGCTCGACATCGGCTCGGACAAGACGCTGGATGGCGAGGCCACCGTGGCCACCAATCCGGCGCTGGGGCAGCGCGCCATCCGCTACTGCCTGGCGCGTCCGGAGATGTTCGCGACGCAGTTGCGCGCCATCCTGCGGGCCTCGGCCCACGGGCCGGTGCGCCTGCTGATCCCGATGATCGCCCACATGCATGAAGTGGTGGCGACGCGCGCGGCCATCGAGTCCGCCCGGCGCGAGCTGGATGCGCGCGGGCAGGCCTACGCGCCGCACATGGAAGTCGGCGCCATGGTCGAGGTGCCCGCCATCGCGATCGCCATCGAGCCCTTCGCGCAGGCGCTGGACTTCCTGTCGATCGGCACCAATGACCTGATCCAGTACACCCTGGCCATCGACCGCGGCGACCACGACGTGGCGGCGCTGTACGATCCGCTGCATCCGGCCGTGCTGCGGCTGGTGGCCCACACCATCAACGCGGGCGAGCGGGCCGGCAAGCCGGTCGCGGTATGCGGTGAAATGGCCGGCGATTCGCGCATGACGCGCCTGTTGCTGGGCCTGGGCCTGACCGAGTTTTCCATGCATCCGCAGCAACTGCTGGACGTGAAGCGGGAAGTGCGGCGGGCGCACACCAACGCGCTGCGCGTGAAGGTGGCCAGCGCCCTGAACCGGGCCTTGCCGGTCGATCTGGACACGCTCGATCTGGCCTGACGGCCATTGGCGCCGGGGCATGGCTCCGGCGACCAGGAAAGCCCGGCGCATTGCGCCGGGCTTTTTTTACGCCCGGGCGAAAAAAAGCCCCCTGCGAGAGGGGGCTTTCCATCGCTCCGCCCGGCAGCGGGCGGGAGCGTGACGATCAGCTGTGGTAGGCCGATTCGCCGTGGCTGGTGACGTCCAGCCCTTCGCGTTCCTGGTCTTCCGGCACGCGCAGGCCGCACAGGGTATTGGCGATCTTGTAGGCGATCCAGGCGACCACGCCGGACCAGACGATGGTCAGCAGCACGCCTTCGAGCTGCACCCACAGCTGGCCCAGGATCATGCCGGGTTCCGCCAGGCCAGGGCCGCCCAGGACCTGGGCGTTGAAGACGCCGGTCAGCAGGGCGCCGACAATGCCGCCCACGCCGTGCACGCCGAACACGTCCAGCGCGTCATCGGCGCGCAGCAGGCGCTTCAGGCCATTGACGCCCCACACGCAGACCACGCCGGCAATCACGCCGATGATCAGCGCGCCCACCGGGCCGACCAGGCCGGCCGCCGGGGTGATGCCCACCAGGCCGGCGATGGCGCCGGAGGCGGCGCCCAGCATCGAGGGCTTGCCCTTGATGGCCCATTCCGTGAACAGCCAGGACAGCACGGCGCCAGCGGTGGCGATCATGGTGTTGAAGAAAGCCAGGGTGGCGTTCTCGTTGGCGGCCAGGGCCGAGCCGGCGTTGAAGCCGAACCAGCCCACCCACAGCAGGGCGGCGCCGACGAAGGTCATCGGCAGGTTGTGCGGCTGCATGGCTTCACGGCCGTAACCGACGCGCTTGCCGACCACATAGGCGCCCACCAGGCCGGCCACGCCGGCGTTGATGTGCACCACGGTGCCGCCGGCGAAGTCCAGCGCGCCCTTGGCGTTGAGCAGGCCCGGCACGGTTTCCGAGGCGAACCACACCATGTGCGCGATGGGGATGTAGGCGAAGGTGAACCAGATCACCGTGAACACCAGCACCGCCGAGAAGCGGGCGCGTTCGGCGAAGCTGCCGACGATCAGCGCGCAGGTGATGCCGGCGAACGTGGCCTGGAACGAGGCGAACAGCAGTTCGGTCAGCGAGTTCGACATGGCGTACTTGCCGTCGGCTGGATTGAACATGCCGGAGAAGAAGGCGCGCGAGAGGCCGCCGAAGAACGCATTGCCTTCGGTGAAGGCGAGCGAATAACCGTAGATGAACCAGAGGACCAGGCCCAGCACGAACGTGCACAACACTTGCAGCAGCACCGACAGCACGTTCTTGCTGCGTACCAGGCCGCCATAGAACATCGCCAGACCGGGTACGGCCATCATCAATACGAGGAGGGTAGAGACGAGCAACCAGGAGATATCTGCTTTATCCATTTTCAGGCTCCAATGAGTCTTTCTTATTTGTTCTACAGCGCAGCTTCGCCGGCTTCACCCGTCCGGATGCGGATCACCTGTTCAAGGGGGGCGGCGAAGATCTTGCCGTCGCCGATCTTGCCGGTGCGGGCGGCTTGTTCGATGGCTTCGATGACCTGGTCGACCAGGTGGTCGGGCACGGCGGCCTCGACACGCAGCTTGGGCAGGAAGTCGACGGCGTATTCCGCGCCGCGATACAGCTCGGTATGGCCTTTCTGGCGCCCGAACCCTTTCACTTCGGTAACGGTGAGGCCCTGGACGCCGATTCCGGATAGAGCCACCCGCACTTCGTCGAGCTTGAAGGGCTTGATGATGGCGATGATGAGTTTCATGGCATTTCCTCTCATGGTTGCACGTTGGCATCGTCAATCAAGCAAATTCCATGCCATGCGGGCCGGTACCCGGAAGGCGGGAAGGCAGGCGCGTTTGTTGTGCCTGAATGCACCAATATAGTGCGTCATGCACCACGCATCAGCCTCAAACCGGTGCATGCCGGGCCAAAGTGAGGAATGCAACGGAATATGTTTCGCCGCCGCCATTTGTTGCCAGTTGATGCCGGGCCGGTTGCGCTTTGTCGCGTTTGCCGCAGGCACGGCGGTCTTGGGCGTTTACTGCCCGACAGGCCGCTGAACGTTGCTGGCCGGGCCTCGGCTGGTGAATGGTCCGGGTGTCAGGCGATTGAAAGCGGTCCGGACAGAGTGTCAAAACGGGGGCGGGGCGTGATACGAGGGTTTACACGCATAAGCTTGTTGCCAAAGGTAGGCTGAAGAAGAATCAAGTCCAGCTCATGGCGGTATCTGGGCGTGACCGGGCCGCGGCAGGAGACACCGGCGTCGCGGCTCTCTGAACAAAGACGAAAAGCAAGAAAGGAAAGAGGAATGATGACGATCCAACGCAAGACCTTTGCCGTGCTGGCGCTGACCGCCGCGCTGGCCGCCCTGGCCGGCTGCAACAAGAGCGACGAAAAGGCCGCGCCGCCCGCGGCATCGACCACGCCGGCGCCGTCGACCACTACGCCGGGCACGCCGCCCGCGGCCACCACGCCGCCGGCTTCCACGCCCGCGCCGTCCAGCACGGCCCCGGCCGCCGGCGCCACCGCCGGCCTGCCCGCCGAATGCGACGCCTACCTGACCAAGGTCAGCGCGTGCATGGACAAGCTGGGCGCGTCCAACCCCGCGGCGGCCAGCTTCAAGCAGCAACTCGACGCGGCCAAGACGCAGTGGGCCACGATCAGCGACAAGACGCAGTTGGCGTCCCAGTGCAAGCAGTCGGCCGACCTGTTCGCGCAGTCGGCGACGCAGATGGGCTGCCAGTAACGATGTTGGTAGGGGGCTGCCCCCAAGGCGGCCCGGTTTTCTCCTGTGCTTTGATGGGCGGTCACCGCATGCGGCCCGCCCTTTTTTTTGCCCGCGGCCAGGCCCGTGGAAAGCACTACACTTGAGGCACCAAGAACATCGTGAGGCCGCTATGAACAATCGCACCCAGTGGATGGAAGACATCCAGAAGAACATCTCCGACCTGATCGCCCGCAGCCCGGCCGCGGACGTCGAGCGCAATGTACGCGCCATGATGACGCAGGCGTTCTCGAAGCTCGATCTGGTCACGCGCGAGGAATTCGATGTGCAGGCCGACCTGCTGGCGCGCACGCGTGCCCGCGTCGACCAGCTGGCCGCCACCGTCGAGCAGCTGGAGTCGCGCCTGTCCGCGCTGGACAAGTAATCCGCGCGGGACACTTTTGCCACGGCCGCCTGCGCGGCCGTTTTTGTTTTCGCCATACTCGTCTTCGATCGCCATCGGAGACTGTCTTGACGCTAGCCGTAATCGCCAGCCGTACCCTCAGCGGCCTGCATGCCCACGCGGTGCGGGTCGAAACCCACCTGGGGCCGGGACTGCCCAGCTTCAACGTGGTCGGCCTGCCCGACACCGAGGTGCGCGAAAGCCGCGAGCGGGTGCGCGCGGCCATCATCAACAGCGGCTTCAATTTCCCCGCCGGCCGCATCACCGTCAACCTGTCTCCCGCCGACATCCCCAAGGAATCGGGCCGGTTCGACCTGCCCATCGCCGTCGGCCTGCTGCTGGCGGCGGGGCAACTCGCGCCGCCGGGCGAGGGCGCGGCGACCGCGGGCGAGGGCGCCGCCGCGCCGGCGCCGGATCCGTTGCTGGCCGGCCTGGTGCTGGCCGGCGAGTTGTCGCTGACCGGCGCGCTGGTGCCGGTCGCCGCCGCCCTGGTGATCGCGTTGAGCGTGGCGCGGGAATCCCCCGGCGCCACCTTGATCCTGCCCGCCGGCAGCGCCGGACAGGCGGCCTGGGTCGAAGGGCTGCGGGTGTTGTCGGCGCGCAGCCTGGCGGACGTGGCGGCGCACGTGGCGGGCCATTGCCGCCTGCCGGACGCGCTGCCCGACGCCTGGCCCGAGGCGCCGCCGATGCCCTGCCTGGCGGACGTGCGCGGGCAGCCGGGCGCGCGGCGCGCGCTGGAGGTCGCGGCGGCGGGCGGCCACAGCCTGCTGATGGTGGGGCCGCCGGGGGCCGGCAAGAGCATGCTGGCCGCGCGCCTGCCGGGCCTGTTGCCGCCGCTGGCGCGCGCGCAGGCGCTCGAGGTCGCGGCCCTGGCCGCGCTGGCGGGCGCGCCGCCGGTCAGGATGGGCACGCCGCCGTTTCGCGCGCCGCACCACTCGGCGTCCGCCATCGCCCTGGTGGGCGGCGGCGGCCGGCCACGGCCGGGGGAGATCAGCCTGGCCCATCATGGGGTGTTGTTCCTCGACGAGCTGCCGGAATTCAGCCGGCGCACGCTGGAGGCGCTGCGCGAGCCGCTGGAGACGGGCAGGGTGGTCATCGCCCGGGCGCTGCAGACGGCGCAGTTTCCCGCCCGCTTCCAGCTGGTGGCCGCGATGAATCCTTGCCCCTGCGGCTGGCGCGGCCATCCACGGCGGGCCTGCCAGTGCACGCCCGACCAGGTGGCGCGCTACGCCGGCAAGGTCTCGGGGCCGCTGCTCGACCGGATCGACCTGCACCTGACGTTGCCGCCGGTCGATCTGGAAAGCCTGCAGGGGCCGCCGGGCGAGGCGTCCGAGCCGGTCAGGGCGCGCGTGGCGCGTTGCCGTGAACGCCAGCTGGCGCGCCAGGGCAAGCCGAACGCCGCGTTGGCCGGCGCGGAGCTGGAGCGCCACTGCCCGTTGCAGCCGCCGGCCCGCGACCTGTTGCTGCAGGCGATGCGCCGGCTGGCGGGCTCGGGCCGGGCCATGCATCGTGCGCTGCGGGTGGCCCGGACCATCGCCGATCTCGACGAGGCGGACGGGCTGGAGGCGCACCATGTGGCGCAGGCGGTGCAGTACCGGCGCCCGGGGGCATAATGCGTGGCGGAGTCCGTTGCCGTCGGCAGGGCGGACGGGTTCCGTCCCTGCATGTTCCCCTGTGTCTGCCCGCAAGCCCCGATCCGGCTCGACAAAACCAGGGAAATCACCATATAATCAAAGGCTTTCCCGGATCCAGGCCATTTTTTTCGCCCGGGCCATCGGGGAAAGTTGCAGTACCCCAGTAGTTGAAGTATCCCAGAAGTACCCCGGAAGTACCCCCAGAAGTGGCAAGAGGTCCTCAAGTTTTGCCGCAATGGTGTAGGTCGAACGTGCCTGCCTTCATGGCCGGCGCGGCGCCAACCGCCTTGCGACAAGCACCTCGCGTCATGTAAATCAACAATAGTGTTCAGTTTAGGGAATCATCATGCCCAAGATGAAAACCAAGAAAAGCGCCGCAAAGCGCTTTCAGGTTCGCGGCAGCGGATCCATCAAGCGTGGTCAGGCGTTCAAGCGTCACATCCTGACCAAGAAGACGACCAAGGCCAAGCGCCAGCTGCGCGGTTCGGCAGCGGTCCATGAATCCAACGTGGCTTCCGTGAAAGCCATGATGCCTTTCGCTTGATCTAAGGGAGATCTACTATGCCTCGCGTCAAACGCGGCGTAACTGCCCGCGCACGTCACAAAAAAGTCATTTCCGCCGCCAAGGGTTATCGTGGCCGCCGCGGTAATGTGTTCCGTATCGCCAAGCAAGCGGTCATGCGCGCTGGCCAATACGCCTACCGCGACCGCCGCAACAAGAAGCGCACGTTCCGCGCGCTGTGGATCACGCGTATCAACGCCGCCGTCCGCGAACATGGCGTCAGCTACAGCGTGTTCATCGCCGGCCTGAAGAAGGCTGCGATCGAACTCGACCGCAAGGTCCTGGCCGATCTGGCCGTGCGCGACAAGGCCGGCTTTGCCGCCATCGTGCAGCAAGCCAAGGCTGCCTTGGCTGCCTGATCGCGCGCTTTAACTCATCGCGCATCGCTGCAAACGGGGCTGTAATGGCCCCGTTTGCGTTTTGAAGGCTGGATTTCATGACTCAATCGGTTGACGACCTGGTTTCCCAGGCGCAAGAACGGTTCGCCGCGGCCACCGACGCCGCCGCGCTCGAAAACGCAAAGGCCCGTTTCCTGGGCAAGGACGGCGCGCTGACGGTCCTGCTCAAGGGGCTGGGCAAGCTCGATCCCGAGCAGAAGCGCGACATGGGCGCCCGGATCAATCAGGCCAAGCAGAAGGTCGAAGAGCTCCTGAACCTGCGCCGCGCCGCCCTGGTGCAAGCGGAACTGGATGCCCGACTGGCTTCCGAAACCATTGACGTATCGTTGCCGGGCCGTGGCCGCGTGCCGGGCGGCATCCATCCGGTCATCCGGACCTGGGAGCGCGTCGAAGAGATCTTCCGCTCCATAGGCTTCGACGTGGCGGACGGCCCCGAAGTCGAGAACGACTGGACCAATTTCACCGCGCTCAACAACCCGCTGGACCATCCGGCGCGTTCCATGCAGGACACGTTCTACGTCGACATGAAAGACGCCGACGGCCTGCCGCTGCTGCTGCGCACGCACACCAGCCCCATGCAGGTGCGTTACGCCCGCATGCACAAGCCGCCCATCAAGGTCATCGCGCCGGGGCGCACCTACCGCGTCGACAGCGACGCCACGCACTCGCCCATGTTCCACCAGGTGGAAGGGCTCTGGATCGCCGAGGACATCTCGTTCGCCGACCTGAAGGGCGTGTATACCGATTTCCTGCGTTGCTTCTTCGAAAGCGACGATCTCGTCGTGCGTTTCCGCCCGTCGTTCTTCCCGTTCACCGAGCCGTCGGCCGAAATCGACATGATGTTCACGTCGGGCCCGAACCGCGGCCGCTGGCTGGAGATCTCCGGCTCGGGCCAGGTGCACCCCCAGGTGGTGCGCAACTTCGGCCTGGACCCTGAACGTTATATCGGCTTTGCCTTCGGCTCCGGACTCGAGCGCCTGACGATGCTGCGTTACGGCGTCAACGACCTGCGCCAGTTCTACGAAGGCGATTTGCGCTTCCTGCGCCAGTTCAACGAATAACAGACGGCTAGATCATGCAATTTCCCGAATCCTGGCTGCGTACGCTGGTCAATCCTCCGATCGCAACCGACGAACTCGCGCACCGGCTCACCATGGCCGGCCTGGAAGTCGAAGACACCGTGCCGGCCGCGCCCGCGTTCACGGGCGTGGTGGTCGCGCACATCGTCGAGATCGCCCCGCACCCCGACGCCGACAAGCTGCGCGTCTGCCAAGTCGATGACGGCTCCGGCACGCTGCTGCAGATCGTCTGCGGCGCGCCCAACGCGGCCGCCGGCCTGAAGGTGCCGCTGGCCCGCGTCGGCGCGGAATTGCCCGGCGGCATGAAGATCGGCGTGGCCAAGATGCGCGGCGTGCAATCGTCGGGCATGCTGTGCTCGGCGCGCGAACTGGGCCTGTCGCAAGACCACGCGGGCCTGCTGGAACTGCCGGCCGAGATGACGCCGGGCCAGTCGATCCGCGAAGCGCTGGACCTGGACGACACGCTCTTCACGCTGAAGATGACGCCCAACCGCGCCGACTGCCTGTCGATCCTGGGCGTGGCGCGTGAAGTCGCCGCGCTGACCGGCGCGCCGCTGTCGGTGCCGACCGCCAAGGCCGTGCCCGTGACGCTGGACGAGCGCCTGCCCGTCAAGGTCGAGGCGCCCGACCTGTGCGGCCGCTTTGGTGGCCGCGTGATCCGTGGCGTGAACGCCCGCGCGCAGACCCCCGAGTGGATGAAGACGCGCCTGGAGCGCGCCGGCCAGCGTTCGGTGTCGGCATTGGTCGACATCTCCAACTACGTCATGCTGGAACTGGGCCGCCCCTCGCACGTGTTCGACCTGGACAAGATCCACGGCGACCTGTCGGTGCGTTGGGCGCGCGAAGGCGAGACGCTCGAGCTGCTGAACGGCCAGACCGTCACGCTGGATTCGAAGGTCGGCGTGGTGGTGGCCGGCGACCAGGTCGAAAGCCTGGCCGGCATCATGGGCGGCGAGGCCACCTCGGTCACGCTCGACACGCAGAACATCTACCTGGAAGCCGCGTTCTGGTGGCCGCAATCGCTGGCCGGCCGCGCGCGCCGCTTCAAGTTCAGCTCCGAGGCCAGCCACCGCGGCGAGCGCGGCGTGGACTTCGCCACGATTCCGCAGCACATCGAATTCATCACGCGCCTGATCGTCGACATCTGCGGCGGCCAGGCCGGTCCGCTGGACGACCAGATCGTCAACCTGCCCAAGCGCGAGCCGGTGCGCATGCGCCTGGCGCGTTGCCACCGCGTGCTGGGCGTGCCCGTCACGCAGGCCGAAGTCGCCAAGATCTTCGGCAGCCTGGGCCTGGAATTCACGCTCGATGGCGACGACTTCATCGTCACGCCGCCGTCGTACCGCTTCGACCTCGTCATCGAGGAAGACCTGATCGAGGAAGTGGCCCGCATCTACGGCTTCGAGAACATCCCCACGGTGCCGCCGATGGCGCGCGCCAAGATGTTCTCGCAGCCCGAAGTGCGCCGCGGCCCGCACGCGCTGCGCCGCCTGGCCGCCGCGCAGGACTACCAGGAAGTCGTCAACTACAGCTTCGTCGAAGCCGAGTGGGAACGCGACTACGCCGGCAACGACACGCCGGTCAAGCTGGTCAACCCGATCGCCAGCCACCTGTCGGTGATGCGTTCGAGCCTGATCGCCGGCCTGGTGGCCAACATCCGCCACAACGCCAACCGCAAGCAGACGCGCGTGCGCCTGTTCGAGCTGGGCCGCGTGTTCGCGCGCGACGACGCCGCCCAGGACGGTCCGCTGCAAGTGGCCGGCGTGCGCCAGCCGCTCAAGCTGGCGGGCGCCGCCTGGGGCCCGTCGGTGGAAGAGCAGTGGGGCGTGCCCGCGCGCCAGGTCGATTTCTACGACGTGAAGATGGACGTCGAGGCGCTGTTCGGCGCCCGTGGCGCCCGCCTGCGCTTCGAAGCCGCGGCCCATCCCGCGCTGCATCCGGGCCGTAGCGCCCGCGTCACGCTGGATGGCAAGCAGGTTGGCTGGATCGGTGAACTGCACCCGCGCTGGGCGCAGCAGGCCGACCTGGCGCACGCGCCGGTGGTGTTCGAGC
This sequence comes from Achromobacter sp. ISS7, assembly GCF_056523125.1. NCBI lineage: Bacteria > Pseudomonadati > Pseudomonadota > Betaproteobacteria > Burkholderiales > Alcaligenaceae > Achromobacter > Achromobacter sp. ISS7. Next base: position 829,507 of record NZ_JAWRZD010000001.1, read on the forward strand.
TGGACGTCGATGCCCTGTCCGAAGGCGAACTGCCGCAGGTGCGCGAGCTGTCGCGCCAGCCGGTGGTGGTGCGCGACCTGGCCCTGTGGGTCGATGCGCCCGTGACCGCTCAATCCATGCTGGACACGGTGGCGGCGACGGTCAAGGCCGATCCGCAACTGGCCGTGGTGCAGGACGTGCGCCTGTTCGACGTCTGGCGCGAAAAGGCCCAGGGCGACCAGCCCGTGGCCGAGAAAAGCCTTGCGTTCCGTTTCTGGCTACAGGACACTGAGGTCACACTGGACGAAGCCCGGGTGGCTGATTGCCTGGCGCGCATCAAGGACGCTTTGGTCAGTGCCCACGGCGCGCGCCAGCGCGCTTGAACCATGGGGAACAGTATGCTTGCCGAGCCGCGTACCCTGACCAAGGCCGAGCTGGCCGAACTGCTCTTTGAGCGGGTCGGCCTGAACAAGCGCGAAGCCAAGGACATCGTCGATACGTTCTTCGAGGAAATCCGCGACGCCTTGGCGCGCGGAGACTCCGTCAAGCTCTCGGGCTTCGGAAATTTCCAGGTGCGCGACAAGCCGCCGCGCCCGGGGCGCAACCCCAAGACCGGCGAGACCATCCCCATCGCCGCACGCCGCGTGGTCACGTTCCACGCGAGTCAGAAACTCAAGAGCGTGGTGGAGCAGGCCACTCCCGCAGCGCCAGATGCCGAGGAGTGATACGCTTTGTCGGTAATTGTTATCGGCACTCGACGCATCGCGGCATAGAATTCTCTTATGACACGTACCGAATCCACCGTCACCTTACCGCCCATTCCCGCCAAGCGTTACTTCACCATCGGTGAGGTCAGCGACCTGTGCGGCGTCAAGCCGCACGTGCTGCGGTATTGGGAACAGGAGTTCACGCAGCTCAAGCCGGTCAAGCGGCGCGGCAACCGTCGCTATTACCAGCATCACGAAGTGCTGCTGATCCGCCGCATTCGTTCCCTGCTGTACGAGCAGGGCTTCACCATCAGCGGCGCGCGCAACCGCCTGGGCGATGCGCGCGACACGCCGCACGATCAGGACGCCGCGGTGCGCCTGACCGGCGCCGAGATGCAGGCCCTGCGCAACGAGCTGGGCAATGTGTCGGCGATGCTGGGCGAAGCGCTGGGTTCGCCGGCGCCGGTCGCCGGCGGCAACGCGGTGAGCGCGAGCGCCACGGCCTGAGCGGCGCGCGGTTCAAGCGCAGTTCAACATTCAGTACCTTGCGTGCCATGCGCGAGCCTTGCATGAAAGCGATGCAGGCATCGCGCGGGGCACGCAAATTTTTTTGAGTATTCGGCACTTTTTTTGCACCAATGCGTGCAAACAATTTTTAGGTCTGCTATACTCTTTTTCTTTCGGGGCGTAGCGCAGCCTGGTAGCGCACTTGCATGGGGTGCAAGGGGTCGCGAGTTCGAATCCCGCCGTCCCGACCAGCAATACCCTAGGGGGTTAGTGATGAAAATCACTAACCCCCTTTCTCATTGGCGCGTCCGCATAAGGCGTCCGCACAAGGCGTGCGGAGCATGTTGCGGCATGTGGCATGTGATCCATTAAGACCAGGAGCAAACACGAAGACCAGGAGCATGGCGGAATGCGCTGGGCTGAATGTGCTGCTTGCTGTTGTTGTGCTGCTCTTGGCATTGTGGCTGTTGCGCTGGTGTTCTCGCACCGCTTCAACAGCTAAACAGGCCGCTCGGATTCATGCGTGCATGAAAGGCACGAAGCCATGGATTTGAATCGCGCCGGCCTGGTCCGCGCAATCAGAACTTGAACCCGCTAATGTATTCCCCGCACGAGTTGTAGCTGATCTTCCCGTTGGTCTTCATGTCGTAGCGCAGCACCGTGCCGGCCTTGTCGGTGTAGAAGATCACCGCGCAGTCGGTGTATTCGGGAACATAGGCGCTGTACGAACCGTACGTCGTGCCCATCGGGCCGTTGGTGGAATAGCCGCGGCCCTCGTAGTGGCCGGGGTGGTAGCCATAAACGTAGGTGTAGCTCGTGGTCTGGTCATCCACTTTGTTTACGAACGGCTTGGCGCCGGTCTCGGGCGGCCAGGCGGGCAACATCTCGTTGATGTTCTTGCCGACCTGGGCGTTGAGCTTGTTGCGGGTGGGGGAGTAGACGGACAGTCCCATGCACGCGGAAAGCGTGAGCGGGAGGATGACGGCGGGGGCAATGCGGCAGATGCTTTTTAGCATTTAGTGGCCTCAGTTGGTGCGCATCGGGTGGGCGAGTATAGCCACCGCTTCTTGCGTTTGAGAAGGCAAAATCCGCCCTGGCAAGGATTGGTTTCAACCGTCAGAAAAGCTTCAGAAAACCGTCAGAAAACCGACAGGCAAACGCGGCGATTGGACGCGGATATTCCCTGGCGGTGGTGCCGTATTCAGGCTTGAGCGGATTGACGGGAGTGGCCGCGCGGGCGTGTCGGCGTCATGGCGAGTCATGCGCGAACGCGTGGCGTGGATCGTGCTTTCAGTCGATGACGTCGGCGCAGGCGTCGGTCGGTGCGGCGGCGACGCCGCCCACCACCGGCACGATCTTGATGACCGCGGATGTGACGCGGCAGGGCGCGGCGGCGAGACCGCAGCCGGTACAGGGCAGGCACAGCAGGGATACCAGCAACCACTTCATGGCATTCGTCGGCGAGGATTGGCGCCGCGGGCAAGGTCGGGCGCAATGCCTGGATTCTGCGCCGTGGACGGACGACGAATAGTGGGAAATTGCGCGGTGAATGTAATGACGTTTGCGCGCGGTCGGACAGGATGTAACGCGGGCCCGTCATGGCGGCCAGGCCCGGCCATGGGCGGGCGTGTTGAAGGCACGACGCCGTTCGGCGCATGGGCCACGGCGGACAGCGATTTCAGGATCGGGGCGCTCGCGCCTCAGCCGCGCGCCCGCAGCTTTGCTGCCGCGGACAATCCGAGTTGCAGGATCACCGCGATGCAGAGCGCCGCCAACATCGAGTCCAGCACCATGTTGTCCCACAGTCGCGGCGGACCGACGCGGAACTGGATGCTGTCGAATACCATGCCGGCGGTGAAGCCGGTGGCGAGCGTCCCGCGCCAACCGCGCAGCGGCACGCAGCGCAGCGCCAGCAGCACGGCCAAGGTGAGAACCCACAGGCGAGGCGCCATGGCCTGGGCGAGAAAATATGACAAGGGCTGGAGCTCCGGGAAGGATGAAAGCCCGCGCTGGCGCGGGCGCAAACCGGTTTTTAACCCAATATCGGATGACTGTCGTGGGAGCGCCGGCCCGGTGTCAGGGAAGGCGGGATTGCAGCGCGATGCGGTTGCCTTCGCTGTCGCGGATTTCGGCCACCTGCCAGCCGGAGCCGGTCGGGGTCTTGGGAAACAGCACCTCGCTGCCCAGCGCCTGGGCCTGTCGCAAGGCCGCGTCGAGATCGCGCACGCCGAAGTAGACGATGGGGCCCTGCAGGGTGGGGAGATAGGCAGGGCCCTGGGCCAACGCACCGCTGGCGCCGTCCTCTCCTTCCTCGAAGGGGAAGTAGGCGAATCTGCTGTCATGCAGATCGACGATGCCCTCGAACGCGATGCCGAATACCTGGCTGTAGAAGCGCATGGCGCGTTCGAGGTCGGTGGCGGGAATTTCGACGTGCTGGATCAGGTTCATGGGCGGATCGGCGAAATGTGTCGGGGCGCCGCATTGACGCGCGGCGAGGGCTGTGGGATTGTCGCAAAGAAGTCGGCGTTCTTGCGCCGCCGCGATGCGAGCCTTGCCATGTCCCACCTCCCGAAACCGAATGCCGCCGTGCGTCACTACCGCTTCGCCTGCCAGGACATCGAGGCGCGATACGGCCATGGCAATTTCGATGATGCCGGCGACTGCATCGCCGAGGCGCTGCGAGACGTGTCGGCCTGGGAGGGGCAGTATCCGCTGGATTTCGAATTCGAGACCTCGCACCCCAACCCGTGGTACCACGAGTTTGTCGCGACGGTCTGCGGCCTGTCCGATGAGGTGGCGCGGCGTTTCGACGATCGCATGCGCTTGCTTGGCCTGCCGCCGCCGCGCTCGGTGGATTGACCCGGATTTGTCCCGCGCGCTAGGATGCCGCGGCGTGTTCGCGCCTCATCCACCCTCCACGGAGTCTTCATGGTTACCTGCTATCTGCGTTACGTCATCGACCCCAGCCGCCTCAAGGAATTCGAAGCCTACGGCAAGATGTGGATTCCGCTGGTGGAGAAGTTCGGCGGCACGCACCATGGCTATTTCCTGCCGTCCGAAGGCGCCAACAATATCGCGCTGGCCCTGTTCACGTTTCCCAGCCTGGCCGAATACGAACGCTATCGCCAGCAGTCGATGCAGGACGCGCAATGCCAGGCGGCATTCAAGTACGCCGAGGACACGCGCTGCATCCTGAGCTACGAGCGCAGCTTCTTCCGCCCCGTGTTCGACTGAGCGGAGCGCGCGGGCGCGCGGCGGGCCGGGTTCGGCCGCGCGCCTCTGTTATGCCTGGATTTCGACGGCTCTGTGTCTGTCGCGCAAGGCGGGCGGCGCGGATAATTTTCCGCATCCGCCATCCCTTTGAAGGAACCCGCATGCGCTACCGCTACGTCACCGCCGATGTCTTCACCGAGCACGCCTACCAGGGCAACCCGCTGGCGGTGGTGCTGGAGGCCGACGGCCTCGATACCGGGCAGATGCAGCGCATCGCCCGCGAATTCAATTATTCCGAAACCAGCTTCGTGCTGCCGGCGCGTGATGCCGCGCACACCGCCTGGGTGCGCATCTTCACGCCCGACCGCGAGGTGCCGTTCGCCGGCCATCCGAACGTGGGGACGGCCGTGGTGCTGGCGCGCGAGATGATCGCGGCCGGCCAGCCGGCGCCGGCGCGCTTCGTGTTCGAGGAGGAGGCGGGCCTGGTGCGCATCGACCTGCGCTATGGCGAGGACGGCCGCCTGGTGGGCGCCGAGCTGGCCGCGCCGCAGCCCTTGACGCGCGCCAGCCAGGTGACGGCCGAGGCCGCGGCGCGCGCCCTGGGCCTGGCGCCGGGCGATATCCTGCTGTCCGAGCATGCGCCGCAGGTCGTGTCGGTGGGCCTGATTTTCCTGGTGGTGCAATTGGCCAGCCGCGATGCGCTGCGCCGCGCCCGGCCGGATCCGGCCGGCTATGCGGCATTGCTGCCGCTGGACGGCGCCCGTTCCATCTACGCCTACACCACCGATTGCGGCGCCGAGACGTCGCTGGGGCCGACGGACATCCAGGCGCGCATGTTCACCGGCCGCATGACCGAGGACCCCGCCACCGGCAGCGCCACCGGCGCCGCCACGGCGTTGCGGGCGGCCCTGCGCGGCCAGGGTGAATTGCGCCTGCGGGTGGGGCAGGGCGTGGACATGGGCCGGGCCAGCCTGCTGCTGGCGCACGCCGAGGTGCGCGCCGACGGCGTATGGGCTGGCGTGGCGGGCCAGGCGGTGGTGGTGATGGAAGGCACGCTGCCGGCGCCCGCCGCGGCCTGAGCGGCGCGCTTGTCGCGGCGGGCCGGGGTCGTGTATGCTGCCCGCCATGAACCGCATTCTCATCGCCCCGCCGGCCGCGCCGGCCCGGGCAGACAACCGACGAATCACTCGACGCCTGCGTTGAGTGGCAAGCCGTGTTCGAACGCCGGATCCCCGGTGTTCCATCCAGAAGGCCACGATACCCCTCGTGGCCTTTTTGTTTGCGCGGCATGCGCGCTTTGCTTTCCAGCCATCGAGGCGTAGCGCCCGGCCTTCGTTTTCCCTTCAAGAGGAACGAAGCATGAAGCATCCCGAACTGGCCATCCGGTCTTTTCATCCGGCGGACGAAGCCGCCATCATCCAGCTGTGGACCGACTGCGGGCTGACGCGTCCCTGGAACGATCCACGCAAGGACGTGGCGCGCAAGCTGACCGTGCAATCCGATCTGTTCCTGGTGGGCGAGGCGGACGGCGCCATCGTCGGCACGCTGATGGGCGGCTATGACGGCCACCGTGGCTGGGTCAACTACCTGGCGGTGTCGCCGGCGCACCAGCGCCGCGGCTATGCGTCGGCGTTGATGCGGGCGCTGGAGCGCAAGTTCCTGGAGATGGGCTGCCCCAAGATCAACCTGCTGATCCGTGCCGGCAACGTGGCGGTGAAGGATTTCTATGCCAGCCTGGGGTTCCAGCAGGACGAGGTGATCAGCCTGGGCAAGCGCCTGATTCCCGATCTGTGATCCGGGCGGTGTCTAATGGGCGCCTTCGACTCTTTTCCGATGACGGGTTTTCATGACGACACCAGACGAACAACTGCTGCAGGCCGCGACGGCCGGCGACGCACCGGGCGTGGCGCAGGCGCTGGCGCTTGGCGCGGCGGTGGACACGCGCAATGCGTTCGGCGCCACGCCGCTGTTCTGCGCGGCGACCGCCGGCACGGCCGAGGCGGCGCGCCTGCTGCTGGCGCAGGGCGCGGACACGGCCTGCCAGGCGGGGCATGGATTGACCGCGCTGCATCAGGCCGCGGGCTGGGAGCACCTGGACCTGGTGGCCTTGCTGCTGGAGGCGGGGGCGCAGGTGGATGCCGCGTCCGACGACGGCGGCACGCCCCTGATGGCGGCCGCGGCGCGCGGCAATGCCGCCATCGCCGCATTGCTGCTGGCGCATGGCGCCGAGGCCGATCGCCGCGACGAAGAAGGCTGGAACGCCTGGGCCTGGGCCGTCGAGAAGGGCGCGCAGGAGGTGGCGGACCTGCTGGAGGAGGCCGGCGCCGAGCCGGCGTTCCCCGAGGAGTAAAGCCCGTCGCCCCGCGCGCTCAGTCGACGCCGGGCGGCAGGCGCCATGCCGGCGGAAGGTGGGCGAACTGGCCCCAGGATGTCCAGGGTTGTCCGCTCGCGTTCCGCGGCCGCGTCCACAGGCCCCATTCGGGCGGATCGGGAAAGCCATGCCAGAGCAGTTGGGTCAGCACCCAATGCTCGTCCTGCACGGTGGCATGGCAGACGGCTTCGGCCGAGCGCAGTTGATCCGCGGTCAGGTCGAATAGTCCCTCGGCCGGCAGGTCGGCGTACGGGATGCTTTGCCAGCTGACGGCCACCATCCCGCGGACATGGAAACCCTGCCGCTGGATGTCGGCGGCGGCGTCGTCCAGGTCCCAGGGATGGGGCTCCCACATCTACATCGGCTCGGTCAGGTACACCGCTTCACGGCCGACGATGGGCATGCGGGTCGGCATGAAGATGGTGCAGTTGTCGCAAGGCGAGCGGATTTCCTCGCCGGCGTTGATGGCGATGAGCTCGCCCTTGTTGAAGACCTCGAAGCCCAGCAGCGGCCGCGTGAAGGTGAAGTCCTCGGACTTGACCATATGCACTTCCAGTAGCCGGAAGGGTTGCGCGGGCGCCGCCGGCGCGCTGTTGGCCGGGGCGTCGATCAGGCCCAGGTGCGCCAGGAAGCGCAGCGTGACGTCGGTGGCGAGCAGGGCGGCCGATTGCGCGAAATGCTGGCCGCACTCGACCACCAGCGCGCCGCCGCTGTCCGAGGCGGGATCGCCATGGCGGCCGTAGTTCAGCACGCCAGTGCCGGGGAAGCGGCCGGCCGGCATCACCAGTTGCACCGCGGGCGCGCCGACGGCGGCGGCCAGCGCGGTGTTGCGGTCCATCTCGGGATAGACCCAGAACGGCTGCACCGGCGCCCGCGTCGAATGGATATCGAGCACGTAGTCGGCCGCGTCCAGCACCGGGCGCAGTTCGCGCGCGCGCCGCAGCTCCGGGCTCTGCTCGCTGCCGTCGAGCCATTCGGGCGACCAGATGCGGTTCAGGTTGTGGACCAGCTGGCGGTTTTCGTAGGGGTTGTCGATGTCGAAGGCGTTGTACGCCTCCATGTTGGCAAAGCTCACGGTGAGCGTGCCGATCTTCGGGCGCACGCCCGTATCGAGAAGATGGGTGGCCGCCACCATGCCGCAGATCTCGTTGCCGTGCGTCAGGGCGTTGACCAGCACGTGGGGACCGGGCTTGCCCGATTCGAAACGGTGCACGTAGTCGATGCCGGTATTGCCCTGGCGATAGGCGGAAAGATCGCGTGGCAGGACTTCGAGCGGCGCGGTGTCGGGGGCGAAAGCGGGGTTGGTCATATCGGGGATCCTATTCCGGACGGATGCCGGCGCGGTCGATCAGGTCTTTATACAAGGCCAGGCGCTGCGACATCATGTCGGTAAATTGTTGGGGCGTCTGCAGTTCGGGCGGCAGCGCGCCACTCTTTTCCAGGGACTGCACGGTGCTGTCCTGGCGCGCGGCGGTCTGTACGGCCTCCAGCAGCTTTTTGGTGATCTCGGGTGGCGTGCCGGCCGGGGCGGCCAGGCCGATCCACGACATCGCGTTCAGCACCGGATAGCCGAGTTCGGCGAAGGTGGGGATGTCGGGCAGGGCTTCCTGGCGCGTGGGCGCGGCCACGGCCAGCGCGCGCATCTTGCCGCTCTGGATGTGCGGCAGGAAGGGCGCCAGGTTGTCCAGCGCGAACTGGGCTTCGTTGGCCAGCAGCGCGTTCAGCAGCGGCGCGCCGCCGCGGTAGGGCACGTGCACCGCGCGCAATTGCAGGGTGTGCTTGAGCAGCTCGGCGTTCAACTGGCCCATGCTGCCGACGCCCGCGGTGGCGAAGTGGACGTCGTCCGGATGCGCCTTCAGGTAGGCGACGAATTCCGCGAAGTCCTTGACGGGCAGGGCGGTGCTGGTGACCAGCACATTGGGCGTGCGCGCCAGCTGCGAGATGGACGTGAAATCCTTGATCGGGTCGTAGCCCAGGTTGGGATGCATCAGCGGATTGGCCAGGTGCGAGCTCTGCGACGACGCGACCAGCGTGTAGCCATCGGGCTTGGCGCGCGCCACGCGCTGGCTGCCGATCGCGCCGCCGGCGCCGTCGCGGTTCTCGACCACCACGGTCACGCCCAGGATCTTGCCCAGCACTTCGGCGTAGAGGCGGCCGACCAGGTCGACCGAGCCGCCGGCGGGGAAGGGCACGACCAGGGAGATGGGGCGCGACGGATAGGTGTCGGCGCGCGCGGACAGCGGCAGCAGGGCGGCGGCCATGCCCGCGATGAGCAGATTGCGGCGGACGGGCGACGCGGCCTCGGTGGGATGCTTCATGACGCTCTCTTGTGGTGACGGACAGTTCGGTCTATTCTGCAACGGACGTTGCAGAACGAAATATAGTCTGCAATGAACGTTGTTGAATTTGGGGTTATCACCTAGGACCGCCGCGAGGCCTTCCCGCGTGGTAACCGGGCCAGGGACCTTGCCATCATGAATCTGCATCAACGCATCGCCGCCTACGACCGGAAACTGACCAAGACCGAACGGCGCCTGGTCGAGGACATGCAGGCGCGCTACCCGCAGGGCCTGCTCGAGTCCGCGACCGCGCTGGCGCGCAAGGTCGGCACCAGCGCATCGACGGTGGTGCGCCTGCTGGCCAAGCTCGGCTACGACAGCTATGCCCAGGCGCAGATGCAGGCGCGCGCCGAACTCACGGCGTTGCTGGCCTCGCCGGGCGAGCGCGCCGACGCCGTCAGCGTCGACAATCCGTCGGCGCAGGCGTGCCTGCGCAATGCGCTGCTGCACGATCAGCACAACCTGGAGACGACCTTCGCCTCGATCGACGTGGCGGCGTTCGAGGCGGCGGTGCGGCTGCTGACGCAGCGCCGCGCGCGCGTGCACGTGCTGGGCTTGCGGCAGGCGGCGCCGCTGGCCAATCACATGGCGCTGTATCTCAACCTGTGCCTGCCCGACGTCAAGGCGATGGCCGCGTCGGGGCCGTTGTTCCTGGAAGACCAGCTGCTCTGGCTGGAGCCGCACGACGTGCTGCTGGCGTTCACCTTCCGGCGCTATTCGGTGGCGGCGGCCAATGCCGTCAAGGTGTTCCGCGAACGTGGCGGCAAGGTGGTGCTGGTCACCGATTCCGCCGCTGCGCCCGCGGCCGCGCAGGCACACCACGTGCTGCTGGCACGCACGTCGAGCGCATCGCCGTTCGATTCCCATGTGGCGGCGCTGTCGATCTGCAATGCGTTGCTGGCGGCGGTGGCGCTGCGCCGTAAAAAGGAACTGGCCGCGACGCTGGAACGCGGCGAGGCCTTGTGGGATTCGCAGTGGATCCATCCGCCGGCGCGTTGACGCCGCGCTTGGCATGCCGCGCGCCGCTTGGCGCGCAAGTCCTGAAATGCCCGGAATCGCCCCGAATTTTCGGGGTTTTCGTGTTTGTCCAGGTGCCTTCGCACCAGTCCATCTAGTACGCCATAACCCCTTGAAAACAAGGCTTTTCAAGGCGAATTATTTTTTCTATATTGCGGCCGGGTAAAGCAGATTCAGGAGCACAGGAATGAACCCGTGGCCGCAACGTCACATTGACGGCTTCGAAGTGATGTGTGAAGTGGTCAGTCTCGATGCCGGGGTGCTGGCGATAGAAATCAGCGTGTCGCGGCCCGGCGAGACCGACTTCCAGCAGCGTTGGTCGTTGCCGCGTTTCGTGACCTTCGTGGATGCCGGGGTTGCCCGGCGGCACGCGGAGCTGGTGTTGTCCGGCATCGTGTCGGTCGACCCGGCGACGGGCGAGCCGCGCTACGGCATTCTCTGACGCGTCGCGGTGGCAGGATGTCGATTGGCTTGCAGCCTGGTATCGAGACGCGGATTGGCATACCAAATGTTGCCGCGTATGGCGTGATGCATGTGCGTGGGGCGACCCCTCGCCACGGCGCATGGCGCAATTTCGCGGGATGGCAGCACGGTAGGTTTTGTTTCGTTTATCACAACATGTGCCTTGCGCCCCTGTCTGGGGCCGGTAGAGTGGTCAACGGATGACAACAAAAAGGAGAGTTCCATGTTCGACACTTTTCCTCGTTTCCGCCGCGTCGGCATGGCCGCCGCGACAATCAGCGTCGCCGGCCTGTTGTTCGCCGGTTGCACTACGACCTCGCCGCAGTCCAATGCCACGGCATCCGAGCAACGGCAATCCATCAACAGCGCGGCCAACGCGTCGCTGGGCAAGCTCTACCAGGCCGCGCCGCAGTCCAAGGACCTGGTCGCGCGCGCCAAGGGCGTGCTGATCTTCCCTGACGTGTTGAGCGGCAGCTTCTTCATCGGCGCGCAACACGGCAAGGGCGTGCTGCGCGTGGGCGGCGCCAATGCCGGCTACTACAGCACCACCGCGGGCTCGATTGGCTTCCAGGCCGGCGCCCAGTCCAAGGCGATGTTCGTGCTGTTCATGACGGACGAAGCCCTGAACAAGTTCCGCAACAGCAATGGCTGGACGGTGGGCGCGGACGCCACGGTGGCGGTGGTGAACATCGGCGCCAATGGCCGCATCGACACCAACACCGCGCAGCAGCCGGTGGTGGGCTTCGTGCTCAACAACGGCGGCCTGATGGCGGGCGTGTCGCTGGAAGGCACCAAGATCGCGAAGATCGATATGTAAGGACCATCGGTGCCCGGACCCTGGCGTCCGGGCCATTCCGATGCCTGATGAAAAAACGCCGCGGTGCAAGCCGCGGCGTTTTCTTTTCCGGGGTTGGCGCGTCAGCGCAGGATATCGTCGCCGTGATTGCGCACCGCGCTCTCGCGTTCGATCTCGGCGGCTTCGATTTTCGGATCCAGGCCGCGCCACCGCAGGATGCGGCCGCGTTCTTCGGCGGGTTCCCAACCCAGGATGCCGTAGCGCGTGATTTCGGTTTCGCCGGTGTCGAACGCCACTTCGAAGTAGCCCTGACGATCGGGTAGCGTGTTGCCGGGGAACCATTCGGTTTCAGGCATGGTGTGCTCCTTGCTAAGCGATGGAGGGACGCCGGCGCCGGCCGGAACCGGCGGCGGACATTTTCATTTTGGGCTGGCCGGCGCGATCCCGCAAGCGCCATCAACCAAGCGGCACCGCGGTGGTGTAGAGCACCTGCTTGAGCGCGAAGCTGGAGCGGATGCTGGCTACGCCGGGAATGCGCGTGATGTGTTCGACGATCAGCCGCTCGAGCGCATCGACGTCGGGCACCAGGGCGCGGATCAGGTAGTCGGCGTCGCCCGACATCAGATAGCACTCCATGATTTCCGGCAGCACGGCGATTTCGCGCTCGAACACGTCGAGCGCGGCCTTGCGCTGCTTGTCCAGCGAGATCTGGATGAACACGTTGACCTTCAGGCCGAGCTTGCGGGCGTTCAGCAGCGTGACGCGGCGGTCGATCAGGCCTTCGGTTTCCAGCCGCCGCACGCGCGCCAGGCAGGGCGAGGCCGACAGATTCACGCGCGCGGCCAGCTCGACATTGGTGAGCCGCGCGTCGCGCTGGAGTTCGTTGAGGATACGGATGTCGGTGGCATCCAGGTTGATATCCGGCATAAGCGACCTGTTATTGTGGAGAGAACCATGCACTTGTGCTGAGTATGCATGGTATGGCGGCAAATTGAGGTGAAATATGCTGGGGTTTACCCTATAGACTATTTCTTTCTTTGGCGAATCGGCCAAAGCACGGAATATTTGAGCGGTAGACGCGGTAGTAATGAGTCAGCAGAGTACGTTGCGCAAGTTCTTGCCCCTGGCCGGGGCGGTCATGATCTGGGGCGGCAACTGGCCCGTCATGAAACTGGGCCTAGCGCACATGAGCCCGTTGTGGCTGGCGGCCAGCCGGTTCGGCTCGGCCGCGTTGATCAGCGCGCTGGTGCTGGGGCTGCTGGGACGGTTGCGGCTGCCGACGCGCCAGGAATGGCCGCTGGTGGCGGGCGTGGCGCTGCTGCAGATGGGAGCGTTCACCGCACTGGCGCTGTGGGCGTTGCAGTACGTGGCGCCGGGGCGCGCGTCGGTAATCGCCTACGCCACGTCGATCTGGGTCATTCCGCTGTCGTCGCTGGTGCTCAAGGAACGGCTGTCGCCGGCGCAGTGGCTGGCCACCGCGCTCAGCTACGCCGGCATCGGCGTGATCGTGGCGCCGGCCTTCAGCCCGTGGCAGGCGCATACCGTCATCGGCCTGGTGATGCTGCTGGGCGCCTCGTTCGCCTGGGCCTGCAACATCATCCAGCTGCGCGGCAACCGCCACGTGCGCCTGGGCGCCGACATGATCCCGTGGCAGACCGCGATCGCCACCGTGCCGCTGGCCGCGCTGGCCTGGCTGCGTGACGGCGCCCCGACGTTCCTGGGCGTGCCCGACGCCTGGCCGGTGATCCTGTATACCGGGCCGTTGGCCACCGCGCTGACCTTCATCGTGGTGCTGGGCATGACGCAGAAGCTGCCGCCGGTGGCAACCTCGATCGCGATGCTGTGCGTGCCCGTCATCGGCCTGATCGTGTCGTCCGTGGTGTTCCATGAACACCTTTCGCCGGACCTGATGCTGGGCCTGGGATTGATCGCGCTGAGCGTGGCGGGGTCGGCCGCGGCGGCGCGGGTGAAGCGTCCCCTGGCGCTGCGGCCGTCGTAGGGGCGGCGTGCTATCGTTGTGGTATTGAACTGAGAGTCACGCATGGCATTGCATCGTTTCGAGAAAGGCGAACTGGGACATTGGCTGCGCATCGTTGCCGATAATTCGGAACCGGGCGCCGTCCAGACCACCGTGCCCGCGCACGTGGCAGAAGCCTTGCAGACGCTGCGCTGTATCGATCCCGGCCCCGATGGCGCCTGGCGGATCACTGAAAAGGGCAAGCTGGCGCTGCGCATGGAAGAGCCCGGCGCCATCCATCTGCGTTGATCCCGATTTCCACTGCAGGTTTGTGACGGCTGTCCACGCGTCACGAATTAGTGCATTTATTGCGAATGTCTGCGCGCGCGCCGAGGCTCATCCCGATGGGCTACGGGAATCTCCTGAGACGGTTTGTTCGATTTGGCAGCGTCCGGACGTATCGCCGGTAGCGTGTCGCCGGTAAGATGAACTTGCGTGACGGATTCAGGTCTATTCATTGCGCGGGAATTCTGCACCCGCTACGTCACGCGTGGTTCACGCGTTTAGGTAACCGACTGGGAGGTAGCACATGCAGCATCGTGACCAGGAAGTACTGATCGACGTTTCCACAGCGGCCATGGATACCGGCGGATATGGCGTATTGCTGACGGTAACGGCTGAGGGCGGCACCGAGGTGGATGCCGCGTTTTCCCACTTGGGCAACTGCGCTTCGTTGGACGAAGCACGCGATCGCGCGGAAATATTCGCGCAGAACTGGGTCGAGGAAAACATCTTCCGCTAGGCGCATCCGCGCTTGAAGGAAGCTGAACGGCTGTACCGGTCTGTGTGCGCATGACGCTCAGAATGGCATTCAAGAGATGGCGGCGGAAATTTCGGTTATCGTCGCTGCTTCAAAACAAATGGCTCTCATCGGGCCTGCGTCATTCCAAGATGACTGCCGCACAGACCAACTCCGCGCTGGCGGAGCACATCAACGCTTTTCACGCGCATTTCGACTCTGTCATCCTGCCCATGTGGATGGGGCGGGGCTTCAATGACGCCCTGGGTCTGCCTTTCGAATCCCTGGATGCCGCCACCGGCGAGCCGCTGCCGGCCGAGCGCTATCGCGCCATGGCCTGCGCGCGCCAGCTGTATGTGTATGCATGCGCGCCGGGCGCCGCCGCGGGCGCGCACGCCGATCGCCTGTTCGCCTCGTTGTGCCGCGTGTTCCGCGACGAGGAGCATGGCGGCTGGCGCTACAGCGTGGACGCCGACGGCCGCCCGCTCGACTCGACGCAGGACCTGTATACCCATGCCTTCATCGTGTTCGCCTGCGCCGCGTATTTCCGGCGTTCGCGCAACGCGCAGGCGCGCAAGCTGCTGCTGGCCACCGCGGAGACCATCGAGTCGCGCTTCAGGATGGCCGACGGGCGTTATCACGCCGCGCTGAGCCATGATTGGAGCGAGGCGCTGCGCGGGCCCGCGCAGAATCCGATGATGCACCTGACCGAGGCCTACCTGGCCGCGGCCCAGGTGGCCGAGCCGGCGTTGTTCGCGGCCCGCCTGCGCGGCCTGGCGCAGGTCATGAGCCAGGTGTTCCTGAGCGCGCCGACGCAGTGCATCGCCGAGCTGCCGCAGGGCACGCCGGGCAACCGCATCGAGCCGGGCCACCAGTTCGAATGGCTGGCGCTGGTGCGCGAGTCGGCCGAGGTGTTCGACGGACTCGATCTGCCGGAATCGCTGCCGCGCGGGGTGCACTGGGCCCGCGGCCATGGCGTGGACGCGGGCGGCGTGCTGGCCGCGCTGGATGAACGCGGCGCCGTGCTGGACGACACTCGCCGGATCTGGGCGCAGACCGAATACCTGCGGGTGCTGGCGGTGCTGGGCGACCTGCCGGCGTTGAACCAGGCGCTGGCGCATTTCCGCGCCCGTTTCCTGCATCCCGGCGGCTGGTACGAGTGCCTGGATCGTGACGGCGCGGTGGCGCGGGCGGACATGCCGTCGACTTCGCCTTACCACCTGGCAACCTGCCTGGCGGCCTTGCCGGCCGTTGTTTAATTGCGCCGTTAACAATTTTTTGTCTAACTGGGGACAGATTTAATAGAAAAACATTGGTGAAATCCCTTACAATTTGGTAACCAAGTTAGTGGGGAAGCATCAATGAGCGTTATGTGCTTGGCTTGCCAACGCATCAACCCCGGGTTGGCGGGCGTCGCCCCGCACTCGCATCTGGGGCATCAGGGATTCACCAACCCGACTCAGAAGGGCCGCGAGGAAAGCCGCGAGGACCATTTCCGCTGCCTGAACTGCGGCGCCAAGTGGCTGCGCGAGACGGACAAGTGGGGTGTGGATCTGGGTTTCAAGCTGGCGCCCTGAGGCGTCGGAACGCGCGGCCGCCAGGCCGCAATTGCCTGTCATATTCGGGCCCCGTGTCGGGGCCCGTTTTGTTTTGTAATGTTTTGTCGCGATTTCAGGCCGGTAGTGGGGTTGCGGCGTCGGGATCCTGTCCGGCGGTTTCGAGCAGCCACTGGCGGAAACAGGCCAGGGCGTAGTGGTCGCGCCGTTGCGGCGGGGCGCACAGGTGATAGCCGCGCGCGATGGCGATGCGCAGGTCGGGGAACGGGGCGGCCACACGGCCGGCCTGCAGGTCGTCCTGCACCAGGCAGCGCTGCAGCACCGCGATGCCCATGTCGGCCATGACCGCGCGCACCAGGATGCTGACCTGGTCGAAACCGTTGGCCAGCGTAAGGTTGTCGCGCCGTACGCCGGCGGCCTCGAACCAGCGGCCCCAGTTGTCCATGCCGTTGGCGTGGTACAGCAGCGGTTCGCCGAGCAGGCCGGCGGGGGTATGCCACAGGCCCGCGGCCCGGCGCGCGGCCAGCCGGGCCGGGCTGCAGATGGCGATCATTTCGCGGCCGATCACGTAGTCCGCCTGCCAGCCGGGCCATTGGCCGGCCACGCCCGAGAGGATGCTGGCGTCGGGCGTGGCGCCGGAGAAATCCTCGTTGCGGCGATAGGCCGCGAAACCCAGCTGGATATCGGGATGGCGCCGGTGGAAGTCGGGCAGGCGCGGCACCAGCCAGGCGCTGGCCAGGGTCGGCACGCTGGACAGCGTCAGCCGCAGGCGGCGGTCGTCGGCGCGCAACTCGGCGCTGAGCGCCTCGATGGCCTGCAGCGGCGCCATACCGCCTTCGTAGAGCTTGCGGCCGGTCTCGGTCAGGGTCAGCCTATGGGCGTTACGGCGCATCAGCGGCTGGCCGAAATGCGCTTCGAGCCGCGCGATGGCGCGGCTGACGGCGCCCTGGGTCACGCACAGGGTCTCGGCCGCCAGGGTGAAGCTGCCCAGGCGCGCCGCCGTCATGAAGGCGTGCAGCTCGGACATGGACGGCGAATGCAGGCGCATGGCGCGGCGGATTCCAGCAGGCCGCAGGCGCGGCCCTAGCATGAGCGTTGGTAATGAAGGCGTGCAATATAGTCGTTTGAAAGCGGATCGTAAAGTTCGGACACTGGCGGCCTCGCAGCTAGACCTGCACCTTTTTCCGGAGTCGCTCCATGTCCCGCCGCTTTTTCGGCTGTTCCGCGCGCATCGCGCTTGCCGGCGTCTGCGCCGCGCTGTCCTTCGCCGGCCCGGCGCACGCCGCCGACTATCCCGCCCGTCCCATCAAGCTGGTGGTGCCGTTCGCCGCGGGCGGCTCGACCGACATCGTGGCGCGCCTGGTGGCCGAGTACGCCGGCCGCGACCTGAAGCAGACCATCGTGGTCGAGAACAAGGCCGGCGCGGGCGGTTCGCTGGGCATGGAGCAGGTGGCGCGCTCGACCGCCGACGGCTACACCATCGGCATGGCGACGATGAGCACGCACGGCTCCAACCCGGCGGTCTATCGCAAGATGAACTACGACCCGCTCAAGGACTTCGAGCCGGTGGCCAACGTGCTGGCCGTGCCCAGCATCTTTGCGATCAATCCGCAGATCCCGGCCAGGAACATGGCCGAGTTCGTCGCCTTGGCCAAAGGCCAGGCGGACAAGTACAGCTTCGCCTCGCCGGGCGTGGGCTCGCTGGGCCACGTGAATATCGAGAACTTCATGATGCTGGCCGGCATCAAGCTGCTGCACGTGCCGTACCGCGGCGCGGGCCCGGCGCTCAATGACGTGATGGGCGGGCAGGTGGACGCCATCACCGACAACCTGTCCTCGACCCTGCCGCAGGTGCTGGGCGGCAAGCTGTGGCCGCTGGCGGTGCTGGGCGCCGAGCGCTCGCCGCTGCTGCCGGACGTGCCGACCTATATCGAGCTGGGCTATCCCGACATGGGCACCGGCGGCTGGTTCGGCCTGGTGGCGCCGGCCGGCACGCCGCCCGCCGTGGTCGAACGCCTGAACCAGGCGGTGCGCGCGGCGATGCAGGATCCGGAATTCCGCAAGAAGGCCGAGGACGTCGGTGGTACGCTGATGCCGACCACGCCGCAGGAATTCAAGGTCCAGATCGAACAGGCCCTGGCGCGCTACGCCAAAGTCGCCAAGGCCGCCAACATCCAGGCTGACTGACAATGACGAACGCCGATTTCCAAGCCGTTTCCGTGCATGCCCCGACCGCGCCAGCCTTGCCGCTGGTGTGCGATTCGCCGCACAGCGGCGAGCAGTACCCCGCCGACTTCGGCGCCGCGGCCAGCCTGGCGCAGCTGCGCCAGGGCGAGGACACGCACGTGGACGCCTTGTGGTCGGCGGCGCCGGGATTGGGCGCCACGCTGGTGGCGGCGCACTTTCCGCGTGTCTACATCGATCCCAACCGCACGCTGCGCGACCTCGATCCGGAGCTGCTGGCCGAGCCGTGGCCCGAGCCGCTCGATCCCGGCGAGAAGACGCGCCTGGGCAAGGGCCTGATCTGGCGCCGCATGGACAAGGCCACGCCGATCTATGACCGCAAGCTGACGCTGGCGGAAGTGCGGCATCGCATCCAGGCGTACTACGAGCCCTATCACGCGGCGCTGGCGCGGGCCATCGAAGGCGCGCAACGCGATTTCGGCGCGGTCTGGCACCTGAACCTGCACTCGATGCCGAACGATGCGTATGAGCGGCTGGGCCGCGAAAGCGCGCATCCGCTGGCGGACTTCGTGCTGGGCGATCGCGACGGCACCACCTGTGAGCCGGAATTCATCGCGCTGATCGAGACGGCGCTGCGCGACCGCGGCTACACGGTGGCGCGCAACGATCCCTACAAGGGCGTGCAGCTGATCGCGCAGATCGGCCAGCCGGCGTTGAACCGCCACAGCCTGCAGATCGAGATCCGCCGTCCGCTGTACATGGACGAGGTCACGCGCGAACGCAACGCGGGCTTCGAGCCGCTGCGCGCGGACCTGTCGCAGGTGCTGGCGCAGGTGGCGAAATATGTGCAGGCGCGCACGGCCGCCATATCGTCGACAAAATAGACTCGGTTGAATATTGTGTTGCTGCGCGGCCGCGATTGATGCGTATCAATCGCGGCCGCCGCGCATGCGCTTAAGTTTCCCGATGGCGGGCCGTTGTCGCTAACAACGAGCTGCGCCGCCGATTGGCGCGGCCTAAAGGAAACCGGTATGGCCGAGAAGATCATCAATGGTTTTTCCGTCGTGGCGTATGCGACGCAACCCGAGGGGCGCATCCCGGCGCGCGCCTTCCTGGAAACCCGACGGCTGCCGGCCAAGCGCGATGCCGCGGCCACGCCTGCCACCGAAGCCGGTCCGGATCCGGACGGCGAAGCGCGGGACGAGGCGGATGAACCGGAAAGCCTGGCGTTCGAGATTTTCGTGACGCGCCGTTTTCGCGGCGCGGTCGAAGCGATGTCGGCGGCGCGCAACGCGCTGGACCGCGTCAAGTCGGTGGACGAAGACGGCGTGCCGGATCACCTGCCCGACTGACGCGGCGCATGGAGCGGGGCGGCCGAGCGCGGCGGCCCCGGGACCCCACGGGCCTGGCGGCGCGGCCGCCGCCCATATTGTTATCCCCACTTTGTATTTGTCGAACGCCTGAGCACGGGCCGATGATGCCGCATGGCAAGCATCGCCATTCACAGTCTGCTCAAAAGGAAGGTTGATGAATACGAACGTCCAAACGCGCGCCAATCCGGCGCGCGGTATCTCGCGCCGCTCGTTGCTGCGCGCGGCAACCCTGGCCGGCCTGGCCGCGCCGCTCGGCATGCTGGGATCGCGGGTGCTGGCGGCCAATGGCGCGCCGCGCACCTACAAGATCGCCTGGAGCCAGACCGCGGTGTGCCAGTCACCGGTCTCGGTGGCGCTGGAGCGCGGCTTCTTCGACAAGTACAACCTCAAGGTCGAGCGGATCAATTTCAGCGGCTCCACCGACCAATTGCTCGAAGCCATCGCCACCGGCCATGCCGACGGCGGCATCGGCATGGCGCTGCGCTGGCTCAAGCCGCTGGAACAGGGCTTCGACGTCAAGCTGGCGGTGGGCACGCATGGCGGCTGCATGCGCCTCTTGACGTCGGCGGATTCGCCGGTCAAGAGCGTGCAGGACCTGAAGGGCCGCCGCGTCGCGGTGTCGGACCAGGCCAGCCCGGTGAAGAACTTCTTCGCGATCCGCGTGGCGCAGCTGGGCATCGATCCGGAGTCGGTGGACTGGCGCCAGTATCCGCAGGACCTGTTCGGCGAGGTGCTCAGAAAGGGCGAGGTCGATGCGATCGCGGGCGATGATCCGCTGATCTACACGCTGCGCGAGGACAACAAGCTGCGCGAGATCGCCACCAACATCGAGGGCGACTACGAGAACCGCACCTGCTGCGTGCTGGGCCTGCGCGGCGACCTGGTGCGCAATGATCCGGAGTCGGCGGCGGCCATCACGCGCGCGGTGATCGACGCGCAGCGCTGGACCGCGTCCAACCCCGACGAGACCGCGCGCATCTTCGCGCCGTACGTGCCGGGCAAGGTGCCGGCCGAGCGCGTGGCGGCGATCCTGCGCAGCCACAGCCATGGCCATGCGTCGACCGGCGCGGCGCTGCGCGACGAGATCGTGGGCTACGCCAAGGACCTGAAGACGATCAAGGTGCTGAACGCCAATCTCGACATCAACAAGTACGCGCAAGCGGTGGTGCCCAATGTCCTCGGCTGACGCGCTGGCGGTGGGCGCGTTGCGCGGCGCGCCCACCGCCGCGCACCCCTGGCGCCTGTGGAAGACCGGCGTGGTCGCGGCCGCGTTGTGGGCGGCGGTGGGCGCGCTGACGCTGCGCTGGCCGAATGTCGAGGTGGGTTTCGTGTCGTGGGGTTATACGCGGGAATTCGGCATCGCGGCGCTGGTGCTGGCGGCCTTGCTGCTGCTGGCGGCGGTGGCCGGCGCGGACCGGCGCCGGCCGCTGCGGGCGCTGTATCGCGGCGGGCCGTGGCTGGTGCTGCTGGCGCTGGCGGTGGGGGCGTGGGAGATCGCCACGGCCAAGCTGGCATTGCTGCCCAGCCCGTTCTTCGCGCCGCCGCAGTCGCTGATCGAGGTCTACGTGACCGACTACAAGCGGCTGGCGGACAGCCTGGGCAATTCGCTGTGGCTGCTGTTCAACGGCTTCGGCCTGGGCGCGGCGGCGGGTTTCCTGACGGGCGTGGCGATCGGCTGGTCGCGCGGCCTGGGGTACTGGGTGCATCCGGTGCTGCGGTTCCTGGGGCCGGTGCCGTCGACGGCGCTGCTGCCGATGGCGTTCTTCTTCTTTCCGTCGGGCTGGTCGGCGGCGGTGTTCCTGATCGCGCTGGCGACGTGGTTCCCGGTCACGGTGTTGACGTGGTCGGGCGTGGCCGGCGTCAACCGCGCCTATTACGACGTGGCGCGGACCCTGGGCGCGAGCGAGTGGTTCCTGGTGCTGCGGGTGGCGATTCCGGCGGCGTTGCCGCAGGTGTTCGTCGGCCTGTTCATGGGCCTGGGCGCGTCGTTCTCCGTGCTGGTGGCGGCCGAGATGATGGGCGTCAAATCCGGGTTGGGCTGGTATCTGTCGTGGGCGCAGGGCTGGGCGTCGTACGCCAATATGTACGGCGCGCTGATCGTGATGGCGCTGGTGTTCTCGGGCCTGATCACCTTGCTGTTCGTGGGCCGCGACCGCCTGCTGGCCTGGCAGAAGGGAGTGGTGAAATGGTAGCGGTGGCGCAAGGCGCGGGAACGGCGGACGCGGCGCGCGGCGCGGCGCTGGCGGTGCGGGGCGTGAATCACCGCTTCGACCTGGACGGCGCGGCGTTGCCGGTGCTGGACGATATCGACCTGGAGGTGCGGCCCGGCGAATTCGTCGCGCTGCTGGGCCCCAGCGGCTGCGGCAAGTCGACCCTGCTGCGGCTGGTGGCGGGGCTGGAGCCGCCGGCGCAGGGCGACCTGCTGGCCGATGGCGAACCGATCGACGGGCCGTCGCCGTCGCGCATCGTGGTGTTCCAGGATCCGACGCTGTATCCCTGGCGCACGGTGTGGCACAACGTGGCGCTGGGCCTGCAGGCGCGCGGGCTGCTCAAGACCGAGCGCGGACGCGTCGACGACGCGTTGCAGCGTGTCGGGCTGACGGCGTTCGGCGCGGCCTATCCGCACCAGCTGTCGGGCGGCATGGCGCAGCGGGCCGCGTTGGCGCGCGCGCTGGTCAACGATCCGCGCATCCTGATCCTGGACGAGCCGCTGGGCAAGCTCGATTCGCTGACGCGAATCGCGATGCAGTCCGAACTGGTGGAACTGTGGCAGCGCAGTGGCTTCACGGCCTTGCTGGTGACGCACGACGTGGAGGAGGCGCTCTTCATGGCGTCGCGCATCATCGTGCTGAGCGAGCGGCCGGCGCGCATCAAGGACGAGATCGTCAATGACCTGCCGTATCCGCGCCATCGCGGCGATCCGCGCCTGGCCGAGCTGCGGCGCCGCGCGCTGGCGCTGTTGGGACTGGATGCGACGTGGTGAGCAACGCGGGGTTGGCGCTGGCTGTCGCGGTGGCGCCGGCCGGCATGCTGGCGTGCCTGGCCGCCGCGCGCCGGCGCCCCGACGGCCAGGCGATCGCGGTCGGGCTGCCGTTGCCGGCGCTGGCGGCGCTGTCCCTGGCGGCCGCGATTGGCGTGGTGGCGCTGGGCTGGCAGCGCACGCTGGGGGCGCCAGGGCTGTTGGGGTCTCGGCTTGGACACCTGGCGTTGGCCGCGGCGGCGGTGTTGGGGTTGGCGGGGCTGGCGGCCGCCTGGCTGCATAGCCGCGCGCCGGAACGCGCGGCGCGGGCCGGGTGGCGCCGGGCCGGCGCCATGCTGTTGGGCGCGCTGGCGCTGCTGGCGGCATTGCTGGCGGTGGCGATCGCCTGGCAGCCGGACGAAGCGCTGGCGATCGCGCATTGGCCGTTCGCGTGGCGCTACGACGCCGGCCTGCCGGTCAGCGGCCATACCTGGCGCCGCCTGTGGCTGGCGTTGGGATTGACGCTGGTGGCGCTGGCGTTGCTGACCGCGGCACTGTTCGCGCGGCGTGGCCGGCTGGTGCTGTTGACGGCCGCCGCGGGATTGCTGGCCAGCGCCAGTTGGCCGGCGCCGCGGTTGCTGCTGACGGAGGCGACGCACACGTCCTACCAGCGTTCGCCACTGCTGTTTTCGGATGACAACCTGCTGCGGGGCGCGCGCCTGTACCAGGCGCATTGCGCCGCCTGCCACGGGGCGCGGGCGGATGGCCGTGGCGTGCTTGCCGCCGGGCTGCCCGCCTGGCCCAGCGTGCTGGGGGCGGCGCTGTTCGACAACCGCCTGGAGGGCGAGCTGTATGCGCGCCTGGCGCGCGAGGGCGCGACGCACGGCGGCGCGGCCGCGCGGGCGCCAGGCGAGGCGCTGTCGCCGGACCAGGTCTGGCTGGTGCTGGACTATTTGCGGGTGCAGGCCTATGGCGCCAGCGGCGGCACGGGCATGCCGGCGATTCCGGCGCCGGTGGTGGCGCTGGCCTGTCGCGACGGGCGCGCGGCCACGTTGTCCGGGCTGCGCGGCCTGCCGGTGCGGGTGGCGGCCTTCAGTCCGGGCGCGCCGCCGGAACCCCAGGATCCACGGCTGCTGACCGTTGCATTGACGCGCGGCGGCGCGCTGGCGGCGGACGCCGATTGCGTGGCGGCGGACGAGGCGGCATGGGAGGCCTATGCGCTGGCCGCGGGCGTGGCGCCGGCCGAGCTGGCGGGCGCGCAGTTCATGGTGGACCGGCGCGGCTGGCTGCGGGCGCGGCGGCTGCCGGGCGCGGCGCCGGCCTGGACCAGCGCGGACAACGTCTGCGGCCCGGGCGGGCGCATGGAGAACACCTCGGCGCAAGGGCTGGGCGCGTTGTTGCTGGCGATGGACCGTGCCCCCATCGAGATTCCGGATACGCGGCGCAGGCAGTGACGCGCCATCGCGCGGCGTGGCGGCCGGGCACCTTTTTTCCTTTCCCTTTCACAAACGCGAGGCAGGCAAGATGAGTACCTTGAATGAATACCTGGGCCAGAAGCGCGAGGCGGTGCTGGCGCGCAATGCGCGTGATCCGGGCACGGTGACGCCGGTGAAGCTGCGCGCGCATGTCAGCGCCGAGGGGCGCAGCGGCGTGCGCCGCATCCGCATCCGCGACCATCAGGTGGTGAGCGACAGCCCGGCGGATTTCGCCGGCTACGACCTGGGGCCGAGTTCGCCGGAACTGCTGCTGGGATCGCTGGGCAGCTGCCTGACGCACATCTTCCTGATCAAGGCGGCCGAATTGGAATTGCCGCTGGAATCGCTGGAAGTCGAGATCGAAGGCGACCTGGATCCGCGCGGCGGCAAGCCGGGCTACGAGAAGGTGCCGTTCTTCCCGCACAACATCCGCTATACGGCGCACATCGTGTCGCCGGCCGACCCGCAGGCGGTGCGGGCGGTGCACGAGGCGGTGGAGCAGTGGTGCCCGATCCTCAACCTGCTCAAGCAGCCGCAGCCGCTGGAAGGCAGCGTGCGGCATACGCGGACGGGGGCGTGAGCGGCGGCCGCCGTGCGCGCTGGGCGGGGCGGCCCGTCGGCCGGGCCGACGCGCCTGGCCGACGGGGAAGGGTTCAGGTCAGCGAGCTGCGCATCAGGATCTCGGTCAGCGCCTGGGTGGGCTGGTTGGGCGTGGGCGCCGAGATGACGATGAACTCCACCTGCGGCAGCGCCGGCAGGGCCAGCGCGCCGGCCGGCGCCGCCAGGCCGGTGGTGGAAAGGTGCGAGGGCTGCACGGTGATGCCCAGGCCGGCGCGGGCGGCCGCCTGGCAGCCGGCGTAGCTGGTGCTGGTGCAGACGATCTGCCAGTTGCGGCCGGCACGCGCCAGCGCATCCAGCGCCAGGGTGCGGGTGACGCTGGGTTCGCGCAGCAGGATCAGCGGCAGCGGCGCGTCGGGCGCCAGGCGCAGCCCTTCCTTGGCGCGCCACAGCAACGCCTCTTTGTGCAGGGTCTGGCCGCGGCGGTCGCCGCGGCGGCGCTTGCCGATCATCACGTCCAGGCCGTTGTCGTCGAGCAGGCGGTAGAGGTCGCTGGTGACGCCGATGGTGATGTCCAGCTCCACTTCGGGATGCGCCTGGCGGAATGCGGCCAGCACGTCGGGCAACGGCCCCATCGCCAGGTCGTCGGAGGTGCCGAGCCGCACGCGGCCGCGCAGCCGCGGGGCGTCGAACAGCCGCTCGGCGCGTTCGTGCGCGTCAAGGATGATCTCGGCGTGCACCAGCAGGCTGCGGCCGTCGCTGGTCAGGGCCAGCGAATGGGTGTCGCGCAGGAACAGGCGGCGGTTCAGGGCCTGTTCCAGCTGGCGGATGTGCTCACTGACGGTGGGCTGGGTCAGGCCCAGGCGGCGCGCGGTCTCGCTGAAGCTGGGCGAGGCGGCGGCCGTGGCGAAGGTCTTGAGCCAGAGCGGATTGAGCATGGCGGCCTGCCTATAGGGAATTCCAATAGCAGTTACAGTAACCAGTGGTCTTCACGATAGCAAGCGGCGCGCCTATAGTGACCGCGACCTTCCTGGAAACCCCTCGCCATGCGCCGCTTCCTGCCCGACCAGTTCACCCTCATCCTGATTGCCACCGTGGCCTTCGCCAGCTTTTTCCCCGCCGTGGGCAAGGGCGCGTCGTTCATGCTGGTGGCCAGCAACCTGGCGATATCGCTGCTGTTCTTCCTGCACGGCGCGCGCCTGTCGACCGATGCGATCGTGGCCGGCGTCAAGGACGTGCGGCTGCATGCGCTGATCCTGGGCTGCACCTTCATCCTGTTCCCGGCGCTGGGGCTGGCGCTGCGGGCCGCGTTTCCCGGGCTGCTGACGCCGGCGCTGTGGCTGGGCGTGATCTTCGTGTGCACGCTGTCGTCGACGGTGCAGTCGTCGATCGCCTTCACCTCGATGGCGCGCGGCAACGTGCCGGGCGCCATCTGCGCGGCGACCGCCTCGAACCTGCTGGGCACGGTGCTGACGCCGCTGCTGGTGGCGGTGCTGCTGCATCGCCAGGGGGGCGGCCACGGCCTGGCCGACGCCGGCCGCATCCTGCTGCAATTGCTGCTGCCGTTCGCGGTGGGCAGCCTGTTGCGGCCGTGGATCGGCGCCTGGGCGCAGCGCAACAGCCGCATCCTGTCGAAGGTGGATCGCAGTTCGATCCTGCTGGCGGTCTATACCGCGTTCAGCGAAGCGGTGGCGCAGGGCATCTGGCACGCGTTCCCGGCGATCGACCTGGCGACCATGGTGCTGGTCAATGCGCTGCTGCTGGGGGCGGTGCTGCTGATCACCACCTGGGGCAGCCGCAAGCTCGGGCTGTCCAAGGAAAACGAGATCACGCTGGTGTTCTGCGGGTCGAAGAAGTCGCTGGCGTCCGGCATTCCGCTGGCCACGGTGCTGTTCGGCACCTCGCAGATGGGCATCGTGGTGCTGCCGCTGATGATCTTCCACCAGATGCAGCTGATGGTCTGCGCGGTGCTGGCGCGGCGCTATGCTGATCGCGCCGAGCCGGCGCAGGCGGCCGCGCCGGCCCGCGCCTGAGGCCTCAGACGGCCAGCGGCTGGATCTTGCCGCTGGGCTGCCAGTAGACGGCGCCGTCGCGCTCCTGCACCGTCAGCACCGTGAGGCGGCCGTTCTTACAGGGGCCGCCCACGCACAGGCCGGTATCGGGCTGGTAGGTGGCGCCGTGGCGGGCGCACATGATCAGGTCGCCGGCGCGGGTGAAGAAACTGCCTTCCCAATCGAGTTCGACGCCCACGTGCGCGCAGCGATTCAGATAGCCATGGACCTGGTCCTGGTAACGCACGAAGAACGCCGTGGTCTGACCCGCGCTGTCGGAGACCGGCACTTTGACGCCCAGCCCGCCATTGACCAGGTCGGTGGCGGCGCAGACGCGGACTTCGGGAGCGATACGGGAATCCTGCATGGAAGGCCTTGGAATCAAAGGGTGCGATCTTGGGTCAGGGGGCGGGGCTTGTCAATCGGCCGGCACGGCGGTGTTCTCCTGTTGCCGCGCCCACATCGCGGTATACAGGCCGCCGGCGGCCAGCAGGTAGGTGTGGCGGCCGCGTTCGGCGATGCGGCCATCCTCCAGCACGATGATCTCGTCGGCGTCGGCCACGGTGGACAGGCGGTGGGCGATGATGAGCGTGCTGCGGCCGCGGCTGACCTCGCGCAGGTTGGTCTGGATGTCGCGTTCGGTGCGCGTGTCGAGCGCGCTGGTGGCTTCGTCGAACAGGAAGATGGCCGGGTCCTTGAGCAGGGTGCGGGCGATGGCGACGCGCTGCTTTTCGCCGCCGGACAGCTTGAGGCCGCGCTCGCCCACCATGGTCTGGTAGCCGTCGGGCATGGCCATGATCAGGTCGTGGATATGCGCCAGCCGGGCGGCGTGCTCGATCTCGGCGTCGGAGGCGCCGGGCCGGCCGTAGCCGATGTTGTAGCGGATGGTGTCGTTGAACAGCACCGTGTCCTGCGGCACCACGCCGATGGCGGCGCGCAGGCTGGCCTGGGTGACGTCGCGGATGTCCTGGCCGTCGACCAGGATGGCGCCGGCGTCGGCGTCATAGAAGCGGAACAGCAGCCGCGCGATGGTGGACTTGCCCGCGCCCGAAGTGCCGACCACGGCCACGGTCTTGCCGGCCGGCAGGGTGAAGCTCACGCCCTTGAGGATGGGCCGCCGTTCGTCGTAGCCGAAGCGCACGTCGCGGAACTCGACCGCGCCGCCGTCCACGCGCAGCGGCTGCGCGCCGGGGCGGTCGGCCACTTCGCGGTCCTGGCCCAGCAGTTCGAACATGCGTTCCATGTCGATCATGGCCTGCTTGATCTCGCGGTAGATGAAGCCGAAGAAGCTGAGCGGCGAGTACAGCTGCAGCAGGTAGGTGTTGACCAGCACGAAGTCGCCCAGCGTGTAGCGGCCCTCGGCGATGCCATTGGCGGCCATCCACATCACCAGCGTGAGGCCGGCGGAGATGATGACGGCCTGGCCGACGTTGAGGATCGACAGGCTGACCTGGCTGCGCACCGCGGCGCGCTCGTAGCGGGTGAGCGAGGCGTCGTAGCGGCGCGCTTCGTGTTCTTCGTTGCCGAAGTACTTGACCGTCTCGTAGTTCAGCAGGCTCTCGATGGCCTTGGTGTTGGCCTCGGAGTCGGTCTCGTTCATCTGCCGCCGGAACTTGGCGCGCCATTCGGTGACGGCCAGCGTGTAGGCCATGTACAGGACCACGGTGGCGCCGGTGGCCAGCGCCAGCCAGGCGTCGAACATGCGCCACAGCACGATGCAGACCAGGCCGATCTCGAAGAAGGTCGGCAGGATGTTGAACAGCAGGAACGACAGCAGCGTCTGGATGCCCTTGGTGCCGCGCTCGATGGCGCGGGTCAGGCCGCCGGTCTGGCGCGTCAGGTGAAAGCGCAGCGCCAGACCGTGCAGGTGGCGGAAGATGCGCAGGCCGACCGAGCGGATGGCGTGCTGGCCGACGCGGGCGAAGAGGGCGTCGCGCAATTCGGAAAACAACAGGGACAGAACGCGCGCGCTGCCATAGGCCAGGATCAGGCCCAGCGGCACGGTCACGCTGCCCGGCGCGCCCTGGCCCAGGGCGTCGATGGCGTGCTTGTACAGCAGCGGCACGTAGACGGTGGCCGCCTTGGCGGCGAACAGGCACAGCAGGGCGGCGACGACGCGGACCTTCAGGCCGGTCTGGCCGGGCGGCCAGAGGTAGGGAAACAGGGTGCGCAGCGTGGCGAAACCGCCACGGCCGGGCGTCCGGGAGTCAGGGGTTGTCATAGGGGCGGCAAGGGCAAATGGCGTGGGCCAGCGCGGGGCGCGGGCCGGGTATGGAGGCGATTATCCGGCACCGGCGCTATTATTTAACTGAAAACCCCTGGGACGGATGGGCCGCGCGCAGGCCGCTCCCGGGGGTTTTCCATCCGGTTTTCGTATGCGGGCGCAGCAGGGCGAGCCCGTCATCCACTGTCGACCAGGCGTACGCCCGGCAGCATTCCTGGTCGCGCGACCTGGCGCGTTTTCGCCGTGCAAGTGTTGCGTTGCAAGCTTCGGAGGGTCATATGGCGAAGGTACCCACAGTGAAACTGAACGACGGCAGCAAGATTCCGCAATTGGGCCTGGGCGTCTGGCAGGTGCCGGACGACCAGGCCGCCGCCAGCGTCAAGGAGGCGTTGGCGGCGGGCTACCGTTCGGTGGACACCGCCGCGATCTATGGCAACGAATCCGGCGTCGGCGCCGGCCTGCGCGCGGCAGGCGTGGCGCGCAAGGATCTGTTTGTCACGACCAAACTGTGGAACGACAGGCATGGCTTCGATTCGGCCCACGAGGCCATGAACGAGAGCCTGGAAAAACTGGGCCTGGCCTACGTGGACCTGTACCTGATCCACTGGCCGGTGGCGGGCAGCGAGAAGTTCGTCGACGCCTGGCGCGCGATGATCGAGATGAAAGAGGATGGCCGCGCGCGTTCGATCGGCGTGTCCAACTTCACGCAGGCCAACCTCGAGCGCCTGATCGACGCCACCGGCGTGACGCCGGCGGTCAACCAGATCGAACTGCACCCCGGTTTCGCGCAGCGCGAATTGCGCGCGTTCCATGACAAGCATGGCATCGCCACCGAGTCGTGGAGCCCGCTGGCGCAGGGTGCGGTCACCAAGGACAAGACGATCGTGGACCTGGCGAGCAAGCACGGCAAGTCGCCGGCCCAGGTGACGCTGCGCTGGCATCTGCAGCATGGCCTGATCGTGATCCCGAAGTCGGTGACGCCGGCGCGCATCCGCGAGAACATCGACGTGTTCGATTTCGAGCTGTCGGGCGCGGAGATGGCGGCGATCGACGCCATCAAGGAAGGGGCCCGCCTGGGCCCTGATCCGGAGAAGTTCGGCAAGTGAGGCGCGCGGCGGCCGCGGGCCGCCGGCGGGCTACGCCTCGGGCTGTTTGGGCGGGAAGCACCAGTAGCGCACGATGACCACCAGCAGGATGGTCAGCGCCGTCCACGAGGCCCAGTGCCAGCCGCCGGTGCCCAGCAGCGCGGCCAGCAGGCCGAAGATGCTGAGCACGCCCAGCAGGATCGGCACGCCCCAGACGAACAGGAAGCCGCGCGAGGATTTCTTGCTCATGCGGGGCTCCGTTGCGGGGCGGCGGCCTGGTGCTTGCGCACCAGCTCGGCGATGCGGGCCTCGGTGGCGCGGCGGCGCGCCAGCCACAGGTAGAGGCCGCTGACCAGCACCACGATGGTGATCAGGTCGAGCACGGCCCAGATGATCTTCAGCGGCAGGCCGCCGTAGTCGCCGAAGTGCAGCGGACGCGACAGCTCCAGCGCGGTCAGGTACCACGGCATTTTCGCGATGGTGGTCAGTTCGCCGCTGCGGCCGTCGATCAGGACCGGCGTGTTCATCTTGGAGGTCAGCGGCGTGTCGCCGCGCATCCAGCTGATGTAGTGGTGCGGGCTGCCGAAGGCGTTGCCGGGGAAGGCGATGAACGACACCTGGTTGCCCGGCAGGGCCTTGCGCGCGGTGTCGGCCGCGGCCTGGGCCGACGACAGCTCGGCCGGCACGCCCTGGCCCTTGTAGGGTTCCAGGATGCTCGCGAGTTCGGTCGATTGCCACAGCCGGAACAGCGGCGTGGACAGCTCGTTGATGACGCCGGTGAAGCCGACCACGAAGGCCCATACCAGGGTCACGATGCCAAGCAGGTTGTGCAGGTCGAGCCACTTCAGGCGGGTCGAGCGGCCGGCGCGCACGGTGCCGAATTCCAGTTTCTTCATGAAGGGGCCGTAGAGCACCACGCCCGAGACGATGGCGATGCAGAACAGCAGGCCCATGAAGCCGAGGAACAGTTCACCGGGCAGGTCCGCGAACAGGTCGACGTGCAAGGCCAGCATGATGCCCATGAAGGAGAACTTGTCCTGGCTGTAGGGCGGGCCATCAAGCAGGACGTCGCCGGTACGGCCGTCCATGCGCACGGCATGGCCGGATACCGGGCCGTCGCCCGGCTTCTTGGCCATGCCGACGTAGACCTGGGGCTCATCGGGGTCGAAGAAGAGATAGTCGACGACTTCGCCCGGATACATGGATTTGGCGGTGTCGATGAGCTTGTCGAGATTGGCCGGCGGCGTCGAGGCGGGCACGTCGGACAGCGGCTTGCCGTCATCGAGCCAGTGCTCGATCTCGTGGTGGAACACCAGCGGCAGCCCGGTCAGGCAGATGATGAGCAGGAAGATCGTACAGACCAGACTGGTCCACTTGTGGACCAGGTACCAGGTTTTGATGGTGGAGGCGGCGGTCATGGCGACGGCGGGGCGGCTCGCGCGGCCCCCTTCAAGTTGGATTTTGGGAAAGACGGAACATTATCACGAATAATAGCTATTCTCGTAACGCAATATGTGGAAGACGCGTGAAAGCCCGGTGTAATCGGGGACTGATGAAAGCGGGTTAAAAAGAAACATGGGCCCGATTGGGCGGGCTGGATCATCATGCAGCAACGTTTTCTGAAAGTACCGCGCAACGAGCAGGGCCGCGATTTCGCGGTGGGCGACGTGCACGGTTGTTTTACCCGCCTGCAGGACAGCCTGGGGCGGATGGGGTTCGATGCCAGCCGCGACCGGCTGTTTTCCGTTGGCGACCTGGTCGACCGGGGGCCGGAGAGCGAGGCCGCGCTGGAATGGCTGGCGCAGCCCTGGTTCTTCGCGGTGCAGGGCAACCACGAGGACTACGCCGTGCGCCACGTGCGCACCGGGCAGGTGGACGTGGTGAACTGGCGCGGCTACGGCGGCGGCTGGTTCCTGGACCTGCCGGCCGATCGCCAGCAGGTCTACGCCGAGGCCTTCGGTCAACTGCCCATCGCGATCGAGGTGGAAACCTCGTCCGGCCCGGTGGGATTGCTGCACGCGGACTGCCCGGTGCTGTTCTGGCCGCGCCTGGAGTCGGCGCTGCAGGACCGCTACAAGCGCACCAGCGCGGCCTGCCAGTGGTCGCGCGAGCGGCTGCGGCAACTGGACCGCACCGGGGTGCGCGGCGTGCGCGCCGTGGTGGCGGGCCACACGCCCGTGGCCGCGCCGCTGGCGCTGGGCAACGTCTATCACATCGATACCGAGGGCTGGAGGGACGGCTACTTCACCTTCCTGGACCTGGAAACGCTGCAGGCCTGGCCGCGCGCGGTGGTGACCGAACCGGACACCGAAGCCGTCGGCTGACGCGGGCCAAGCCTGCTGCCGCCGGCCGCGCCTACCAGCGGTAGGTCGCGGTCGCCAGCACCGTGCGCTGGTCGCCGTAGCGGCACGCGCCCGCGCTGCAATTGCTGAGATAGGTGCGGTTGCCGAGGTTGCGCACGTTCAGCGCCAGGTTCCAGCGTTGCACCTGATAGCCGATCATGGCGTCGAACAGCGTGTAGCCCGGCAGTTTTTCCGCGGCCGACTCTTGATAGCCCCAGTTCGGCCCGGTGTAGCGGGCGCCCAGCCCGACCTTGATGCCCGATTCGAAGCGATAGTCGGTCCAGATCGCGATCTGGTTGCGCGACACCGCCTGCATCTGCTTGCCGACCTCGCTCGGCGTGCTGCTGGCCGTGACCTCGGCCTTGGGCGTGTACGTATAGGCGGCCACCACGTTCATCTGCGGCAGCGGCCGGAACGCGGCTTCCAGTTCCAGGCCGCGCACCTGCACCTCGCCGGTCTGCTTGGGCAGGAACTCGGGCGTGTAGGTGATGTAGTTGTGGCGCCGCAGGTCGAAAACCGCCGCGCTGTAGCGGCTGCGCCCGCCGGGCGGCTCGTAGCGGATGCCGAGTTCGTACTGGCGGCCGGTCTCCGGGCGCATCGGGCTGTTGGTCTCCGGGTCGATGGTGGCGGTGGGCGAGAACGATTCGGCGTAGCTGAAGTACGGCGCGATGCCGCTCGGATGCAGGTAGACGAGCCCCGCGCGCTTGCTGAAATTGTGCTCGGAGATCTTGGTGCGCGAGCCGTCGATGTTGCTGTCCACGTCCGCGCTGGCCTTGTCGTAGCGGCCGCCCAGCGTGGCCACCCAGTTGCCCCACTTGATCTGGTCCTGCAGGTAGAGCCCGGTCTGCGCCAGCCGCGTGGTGGCGTCGAACCAGGGCGCGGCGGTCTCGACCGGGCTGCCATAGGACGGCGAATAGCCGTCGATGGGCGCGACCACGCCATCGTTGTAGGTGCGCTGGTAGTTGCGCGAGCGCTGGTAGTCCAGCCCGAACAGGAAGGTGTGGGTCCAGTCGCCCAGCGCGACCTTGGCCTGCGCCTGGTTGTCGATGGTGAACAGGCGCGCGTTTTCCTGGCTGCCGAACGGGAACCGCTCCAGCAGCCGGAAGTTGGCGGGGTCGTCCGGGTTGGCGGGGTTGACGGTGGCGAAGCCGCCGCGCACGTAGACCTGGCGGTAGTCGACGCTGGTGTAGCCGTAGCGCGTGTTCTGGCGCACGGTCCAGGTGTCGTTCAAGCGATGCTCGAGCAGGTAGCCGACCATCCACTGTTCCTGGTTGAAACGGTCGAAGCCCGGTTCCCCCACATAGGTGTTGGGCTTGAACTTGCCGTTCGGATTGGGCAGTTGCGTGCCGACCTCGGGGAAGCTGCCGTAGGAACTGCCGTCGCGCACCCGCAGGTACTGCGACAGCAGCGTCAGCGTGGTGTCGCTGGACGGCTTGAGGGTCAGCGCCGGCGCGATGAAGAAGCGGTCGTTGGGCAGGCCGCTGGCGGGCAGCTCGGCGTCGCGCGCCAGTCCGGTGATGCGGTAGAGCACCTTGCCGTTCTCATCCAGCGGGCCCGAGAAATCGCCCGCCACCTGGCGCCGCGAATGGTCGCCGAGCTGCACCTCCAGTTCGTGCAGCGGTTCGTCGGTGGGACGCTTGCTGACGACGTTGATCATGCCCCCCGCGCCGTTCTGGCCGTACAGCACCGAGGTCGGGCCGCGCAGCACTTCGATGCGCTCGGCGCCGTAGACCTCGGTCTGCCAGACTGCCCAGCTGTTGTTGTTGCGCAGTTGCAGGCCGTCCAGGTAGTAGCCCGGCGCCTGCGCGTCGAAGCCGCGGATGATGGTCCAGTCAAAGCGCGTGTCGGCGCCCCAGGGCAGGGTGTTGATGCCCGGGGTGTAGGCCAGGCTTTCTTTCAGGCGCGAGGCGCCGGTCTCGCGGATGAAGTCGGCGGTGACCACGGAGATCGACTGCGGCGTTTCGAGAATGCTGCTGTCGGTCTTGGTGCCGGTGGCGCTGCGGGTGGCCACGTAGCCGTCCACCGGGCTCCAGGCCGTTTCGGGGCGGCCGGTGACGGTCACGGCGGGTAGCGTGGCGGGCGTGTCGGCGGTGGGCGCGGGGCGCAGCGAATAGGCGCCGTTGGCGCCGCGCACGATGCGCAGGCCCTGGCCCTGCAACAGGGCGGCGAAGCCGTCCTGCAGGCTGTAGGCGCCGTTCAGGCCGGGGCTGGTCTTGCCGCGGGTCAGCGCGGCGTCCGCCGACAGCTCGACGCCCGCCTCGCTGGCATAGCGTGTCAGGGCCTGGTCCAGCGGACCGGACGGGATCTGGTAGGTGCGCGCCGGAGCCTGCGCCCCGGCGGGCGGCGGCGCCACCTGGGCCGGCGCCGGCGAGGTGGCGAGGATCGCGCCGCCCAAGGCCAGGCAAAACACCGTGCGGCGGGGGAGCAGGCCGCTGGCGGCGGGGCGCGCCGACAGGGGCGCGGTCATGGAGAACGGAGAGGAAAGGTGGCGGCTCGCCATCGGGTCGATCCCAGAAAGTACGGAAGAAAGTGTTGCGACTGCTATGTCTTCCGGACGAGCGGGCGATTTCCTCAATGCCCCGCCAAGAAAAATTGCAACAGGGGAGCGCGGCGCTAGCGCGAGGCCCGGGGGCCGACGGTGACCCAGTAGCGGCTGCGGTAGTGGATGTCGACCGGCACCCCGAGCGTCAGGTTGTGCAGGGCGCGGTCGGTGTCGCGCAGGGGGAAGACCCCGGTGACGCGCAGCTCGGCGACGGCGGGATCGCAGCGCAGCAAGCCGCTGCGATAGCGCGCCAGCCGCGTGGTGAAGTCCGCCAGCCGCATGTCTTCGGCCAGCAGCACCCCGCGCGCCCAGGCGGCGTCGGCTTCGCGCGCTTTGGCCGGCGCTTCGGCATGATGCTGGTCGAAACGCGTGCGTTCGCCGTCGCGCACCCGCAGCGCCGCCTGCGTGGCCGCGCCGGGGTAGATGTCGACCGCGCCTTCATAGACCGCCAGGTGCGCCAGCGGGCCCGCGTCGCGCAAGGTGAAGCGGGTGCCCAGCGCCTGCACCATGCCCTGCCGGCTCTGGACCCGGAACGGCCGGCCGCGGGCATCGACGGCGGTCGACACCAGGATTTCGCCGGCCAGCAGGATGACGCGCCGCTCGTGGCCGTCGAAACGCACGTCGATGGCCGAGTCGCTGTCGAGCACCACGCGGGTGCCATCGGCCAGGGTGACGTCGCGGATCTCGCCGACGGCGCTGCGATGGTCGGCCGTCAGCACGCCCCAGCGCCCGCTTTCGCGCCAGAGCAGGGTGGCGCTGGCGGTGGCGGCCGCCGCGATGCCCAGCGCCCGCAGCGCCTTGCGGCGCGCGGCGGAGGCGAGGGGCCGCGATTCGAGCAGCACGGTGCGGGAGGCCGGTTCGGACACGCCGGCCAGCTTGGCGTCCAAGACCTGCAGGCGGCGCCAGGCGCGCAGGTGGTCGGGATGCGCGGCCAGCCAGGCATCACAGGCCGCGCGGTCGGCCGCGCTGGCTTCGCCCGACCACAACCGCGCCATCCAGGCCGAGGCGCGCCGCACGACCGCGGGATCGATCGCCGGCCCTTGCCCGGCGGTGGCGTCAGCGCGAACCATCGTAGAGCGCCTGGTAACAGGCCAGCAGCGCCGCCGCGACGTATTTCTCGACCGAGGAAACGGACACGTGCAGCCGTTCGGCGATTTCGCGGTAGCTCAGGCCGTCGAGTTTGCACAGCAGCAGCGCCATGCGGGCCTTGGGTGGCAGCTTGTGCAGGATGGTGTCGACCTCGACCAGGGCCTCGACCGCCAGGGCGCGGACTTCCTCGGAAGGCGCCAGCGCCACGGGCAGCGCGGCGATGGCTTCCAGGTAGGCGGCCTCGATGCCGCGGCGGCGGTACAGGTCGATCAGCAGCCCGTTGGCGATCTGGGTCAGGTGGCGGCGGGACTGGTCCGGCTGCGGCGTGGTGCCGGATGCCAGGATGCGGACGTAGGTGTCGTGCGCCAGATCGGCGGCGTCGAAGGCGTTGCCCAGCCGCTTGCGCAACCAGCCGCGCAGCCAGCCGTGGTGGTCACCGTAAAGCACTTCGATGGGCTGGGAGGAGGTCCCGGTGGCGGACATGATGGACTGGCGTGGCGTTGGCGCGGCGCATTCCACTATCCGAAATGCGAATTATTCCGGATGATAGTTTATCCATGCGTGCGCCGGCAAGGCCGGCTTTTCCCGGGGGGCGGCCCGTGCAACACGGGCCGAGAGGGGGCTGTGGCGCCTAGAGCGGCCGCGCGGCCAGCGGCCCGACGCCGTTGACGGCGCTGGCGCGGGCGCCGCCCAGCGGATCGGCCTCGACGCGCGGCACCGGGATCGGCGGGATCGGGGTATTGCCGCCGTCGCCGCCGCCCAGCGAGCCGCCGAGGGCGCCGCCGCCGGCGGCCGGCACGGGGATCGGCTGCGCCACCGGCGCCTGCTGGGCCGGCATCGGTTGCGCGGGCGCTTGCGCGCCGGACTGGGGCGTACCCGCCTGGGGCGTACCCGCCTGGGGCGGAGTCGCCGGCGGCAGCGCCGCGCCGGGGGCGGGCAGGGGCCGCACCGAGTTGTCGACGCCGTCGGTGGAGCGGTTGTTGTTGAGGAAGTCGGTCAGCGGGTCGCCGCTGGACAGGTCCAGCGAAGCCACCGCCTGGCCCGGCGGGAATTCGTTGAAATAGTATTCGCCGTTGTCCACCAGCAGGCCGTCGGGACGCGGCGCCGGCTTGGCCTCGGGCACGCCCTTGAGCGCCGGCTGCATGTAGTCGAGCCAGGTGGTCAGCGCCAGGCCGCTGCCGAATTCATTGGTGCCCAGCGACTTGGGCTGGTCGAAGCCCATCCAGACCGTGGTGGCCAGGCTGGGGGTGAAGCCGGAGAACCAGACGTCGACCGCCTCGTTGGTGGTGCCAGTCTTGCCGCCCACGTCGTTGCGCTTGAGCACCTGGTGCGCGCGCGCCGCGGTGCCGCTGGTGGTGACGCCGCGCAGGATGTCGTCCATGACCCAGGCGGTGCGCGGGTCGATGGCGCGCGCGGCGGCGTCGCCCG
Organism: Achromobacter sp. ISS7; assembly: GCF_056523125.1. Taxonomy (NCBI): domain Bacteria; kingdom Pseudomonadati; phylum Pseudomonadota; class Betaproteobacteria; order Burkholderiales; family Alcaligenaceae; genus Achromobacter; species Achromobacter sp. ISS7. The sequence continues at coordinate 866,520 of NZ_JAWRZD010000001.1, forward strand.
CCACCACTGGCTGCGCCTGCATCAGCACGTTGCCCGAGCGGTCGGTGACCTTGGCCACCAGGTAGGGCGTGACGCGGTAGCCGCCGTTGGCGAACACGCTGTAGCCGTTGACCACCTGCAGCGGCGTGGCGCCGCCGGCGCCCAGACCCAGCGGCAGCACGGCCGGCCAGCGCGCCTTGTCGAAGCCGAAGCGGGTCAGGTAGTCCTGCGCGTACTGCGGGCTGATGGCCTGCAGGATGCGGATGGTGACCATGTTCTTGGACTTGTACAGGCCCTGGCGCAGCGTCAGCATGGGCTCGTAGCGGTTGCCGTCGTTCTTGGGCTGCCAGTCCTTCGAGCCGGTCTGGGCGGCGGTCAGCATGAACGGCTGGTCCGAGATCTGCGTGGCGGGCGTCAGGCCGCGCTCGAGGGCCGCGGCGTACACGAACGGCTTGATGTTCGAGCCCGGCTGGCGCCAGGCCTGCGTGACGCGGTTGAAGGTGCCGCGGTTGTAGTCGAAGCCGCCGATCATGGCGCGGATGGCGCCGTCCTGCGGCACCATCGACACCAGCGCCGCCTGCAGCGCCGGCATGTTGATGATTTCCCAGCCGTCGCCGTTCTTGTGGATGTAGACCACCGAGCCGCGCTGGATGCGCTGGCTGTCGCTGGCCTTGGGGTTGAGCGCGCGCGCCACCACCGACAGCGCCTTCTTGTCGGAGATGGTGATGATGTCGCGGGCGCTGCGCGCCACGGTCACTTCCTGCGGGCTGGCGGCCAGCACCACGGCGGTGAGCAGGTCTTCGCTGTCGGGCGTCTTTTCCTGCACGCCGTCGAGCAGGTCGTCCAGCGCCGCGGGGTCCTTCTCGACGCCGTCGGGCAGTTCGATCTGGTCTTCGGGGCCGGGGTAGGGCGCGCGGCGGGTGTAGTCCATCACGCCATCGCGCACGGCGCGGTAGGCGGCTTCCTGGTCCTTGGAGTCGATCGTGGTGTAGACGTCGATGCCCTTGGAGTAGGTCTGTTCCTGGAACACGCCGTACATCAGCTGGCGCGCCAGTTCGGCCGGGTAGTCGCCGTGGATGGCGAAGCCGCGGATGCTGGAGCCGTCGCTGCCGCGGATGGTCAGGCGCTGCTTGAGGGCCTCGTCGGCCTGTTCCGGCGTCAGGTAGCCGAGCGTCTTCATGCGGCCCAGCACGTAGTGCTGGCGGATCTCGGCGCGCGCGAAATTGGTGATGGGATTGAAGCGCGAGGGCGCCTTGGGGATGCCGGCCAGCATCGCGGCTTCGGCCGGCGTCACTTCCGACAGCGGCTTGCCGAGGTAGGTGCGCGAGGCGGCGGCGAAGCCGTAGGCGCGGTGGCCCAGGTAGATCTGGTTCATGTAGAGCTCGAGGATCTGGTCCTTGGTGAGCTCGGATTCAATCTTGTAGGTCAGCAGCAGTTCGTAGAACTTGCGCGAATAGGTCTTCTCGGACGACAGGTAGAAATTGCGCGCCACCTGCATGGTGATGGTGCTGCCGCCCTGGGTCTTGGATTGCTTGACGAGGTTGACCAGCACGGCGCGCGCCATGCCCATCCAGTCGACGCCGCCGTGCTGGTAGAAGCGGTCGTCCTCGGCCGACAGCACCGCCTGGCGCATCACCGGCGGGATTTCATCGAAGCGCAGCACGTTGCGGTGTTCTTCGCCGTATTCGCCGATCAGGACCTTGTCGGCGGTGTAGATGCGCAGCGGCACCCGCGGCCGGTAGTCGGTCATGGCGTGCAGGTCCGGCAGGCTGGGCCAGGCGATCGCCAGCGCCAGGCCGACCAGGACCGCCCCGCAGACACCGAGGCCGGCGACGGCGACGCCAGCCTTGACGAGGAGTCGTTTCCAGGGAAAGCCCGATTTGCCGCCCGGGTTGGCGGAGGATTGCTGGGGGGTGCTCATTGCAGGCGATTCTAGGGCAGAACGCTATAGACCGGCGATGGCGCCGGAAGGTTTCGGTAACCAAACTTGCCCGCGGGGAGGAACCGGCGTACGGGCCAAGGATATGGGGACGGGTTTGAGCATACGCGCTGCGCGGCTTTCACGCAGCGCGACAGGGCAAGCGCGCGCTGAAATGTATTGCGCGCCGTGACAAACGGCAAGGCCGGTTGCAGATGTCATGGGGCCTCCGCCCGCAGGTAGCGTTGCGGCGGCGCGCCCAGCGCGCGGTGGAACATGGCGCTGAAGGCGCTGGGGCTGCGATAGCCCAGGTCGGCGGCGATGCGCGCCACCGGCACGCCCAGCGACAGGCGGCAGACTGCGTCGGCCAGGCGCACCTGCTGCACCCACTGGCGGTAATTCAGTCCCAATTCAGCCTGGAACAGCCGAATCAGGGTGCGCGCGCTGGCGCCGACCTCGCTGGCCCAGTCCTCGATGCCGCGCTGCAGGCCGGGGCGGTCGAGGATGGCTTCGCAGATGGTCTGCAGGCGGCGGTCGCGCGGCCAGGGAATCTGGATCGGCACCACGCGGGCGGCGGCCAGTTCGGACAGGATCAGCGCCGCCACCTGCTCGGCCCGTCCGCCCAGCGGATAGTCGATGGGCTCGGCGGTCAGCGCCAGGATCAGTTCGCGCAGCAGGCCGCTGACTTCGATCACCTGGCATTGCGGCCAGTAGGCCTGCGCGGCGTCGGGATGGATGTACAGCGAGCGCATCGAGACCGCGCCGATCATGTCGACGCCGTGCGGCACGCCGGCCGGGACCCACAGCGCGCGCAGCGGCGGCAGGGCCCAGAAGCCGCTCGGGGTGGTGACGTGCATCACGCCCTCGACGGCGTAGATGAGCTGGGCGCGCGGATGGGAATGGGCGCCGGTGCGGGCGCCGGCGGTGAATTCCTTGGCCATCGCCGTCACGCCGCGGGGGCGGTCCTGGTAGTCCTGGGCGTCGATGCTGCGGGCCGGGTCGAGGCGCGCGGGCCGAGTGGGCATGGTGTCACTTCCGACAAAAGGAGGAAGCCGGATTCATGGTGGGGAAAGCGCTATTTTGTCACTTTCCCGACGAAAATTGTCAGTCGCGGGCGGAGCGCCGTTCCTACACTAACCAGGGCGCCCGGCGTGAGGTCGGACGCATTCCCGTTTCCTTTTTCCTTTTCCCTATCCATGAACTCCGCCCAGAATCCCGCCGCCGGGCTGCCGGACCGCGCCGCGTCCGCCGCGCCGGCGCCGAACCCCGCCGTTGCCGACCCATCCACCGCGTTCGCGGTGCTGGGCGCCATCAGCGTGGCGCACCTGATGAACGACATGATCCAGTCGATCCTGTTGGCCATCTATCCGATGCTGAAGGATTCGTTCAGCCTGTCGTTCGCGCAGATCGGCCTGATCACGCTGGTGTACCAGCTGGCGGCCTCGCTGCTGCAGCCGTTCATCGGCTTCTACACCGACCGCAATCCCAAGCCGTATTCGCTGCCGGTGGGCATGGGCTTCACGCTGGCCGGCCTGCTGCTGCTGTCGGTGGCGCCGTCGTTCGGCTGGCTGCTGGTGGCGGCGGTGCTGGTGGGCACGGGCTCGTCGGTGTTCCATCCGGAATCGTCGCGGGTGGCGCGCATGGCCTCGGGCGGGCGCCATGGGCTGGCGCAGTCGCTGTTCCAGGTGGGCGGCAACGTCGGCTCGGCGCTGGGGCCGCTGCTGGCGGCGCTATTCATCATTCCGCATGGGCAGCGCAGCGTGGCCTGGTTCTCGCTGGCGGCGCTGTTCGGCATGGTGGTGCTGACCGGCATCGGCCGCTGGTACAGCGCCAACCGCGTGCGCCTGAAGCCGCGCGCCCGGCGCGAGGGCGGCGGCCACGGCCTGACCCGCAACCAGGTGCTGGGCGCGCTGGCCGTGCTGGGCCTGCTGGTGTTCTCGAAATACTTCTACCTGGCCAGCCTGAACAGCTATTTCACCTTCTACCTGATCGACAAGTTCGCGCTGTCGGTGCGCGAGGCGCAGCTGTACCTGTTCCTGTTCCTGGCCGCGGTGGCGGTGGGCACGGTGGTGGGCGGGCCGGTGGGCGACCGCATCGGCCGCAAGATCGTGATCTGGGTGTCGATCCTGGGCGTGGCGCCGTTCACGCTGCTGCTGCCGTACGCCAACCTGTTCTGGACCGGCGTGCTGGTGGTGATCATCGGCGTGGTGCTGGCGTCGGCCTTCTCGGCCATCGTGGTGTATGCGCAGGAACTGGTGCCGGGCAAGGTCGGCATGATCGCCGGCCTGTTCTTCGGCTTCGCCTTCGGCATGGGCGGGCTGGGCGCGGCGGCGCTGGGCAAGCTGGCCGATGCCACCAGCATCGGCTATGTGTACCAGGTCTGCGCCTACCTGCCGCTGCTGGGCGTGGTGGCGGTGCTGCTGCCGAACGTGGAGCGCAAGCGCGCCTGATGGCGCGCGGCGCGAGGCCGGGCGCGCCGCTGATGGCCATGGGTGGCCATCCTTCGGTCCGCTCCGTATCCGTCTTCAGGCGGCCGACACGGCGGCCAGGCGCGGGCGGGCAGCCTCGATGGCCTGGATCTCGCCGTCGCCGCCGTGGTGGATGATGGTGACGCGAGCGGCCCGCAACTGGGTGATCTGGCGTGGCGTGACGGCGAAGCTCAGGGCCAGCCGCTGGTCGTCCAGCGGCGCGATCGGCTGGCGCCGGTCCTTGCCGCCGAAGCGCAGGTGGTTGTAGGCCGCCCACAAGACCAGCACCGCTGCATTCAACAACGCCAGCACGGCGTAGCTGCCCAGCGTCTGCAGCGAGGGCAGGAAGGTCGGCCAGAGCGGCGCCTGCGGTCCGCTGGCCGCGCCGCGCAGGATGGCGACGATGCCGGCGCCGAACAGGTAGACGAAGGCGAACCAGCCCACCGCGGTCAACAGCAGGTCGAACAGATAGCCCGCGCGCGAGCGTTGCGTGGTGATGATCATGATGCGTCCGGTGATTTGATGCCGCGGTCGGGGCTGGTCCAGCGCGCGCGCTTGGCCTGCTTGCGCAGCATGACTTTGGGGAAACTGACCAGGGTGGTGAACAGGCTCACCATCCAGTAGGCCAGGGGATACCAGATGACCCAGTAGAGCGCGCGCGACAGGCCCGGCTCGTAGCGGCGGTCGATCAGGATGCTGATGGCGAACTGCAGCAGGCACACCACCGCCAGCATCATGCCGGTGAAGGCGGGCGGCATCAGGCTGGCGATGTGCATGTTGTTGGGCAGGGTCACGACCTGGCTGATGAGCCACAGCAGCACCGACACGCCGAAGGCGAAGGCCCAGGCCGTCGACAGGCAGAACTCCAGCATCAGCGGCCACAGGCGGCGGTGGCGCCAGCTCCAGATCGAGCGCAGGTTCTTCAGGAACACCTCGGCGCCGCCCTGGGCCCAGCGCAGGCGCTGCTTCCAGATCCCGCGCAACGTCTCGGGCATCAGGATCCAGCACAGGCCGCGCGGCTCGTAGAAGATCGACCAGTGGTCGCGCTGCAGCTTCCAGCTGATGTCGATGTCCTCCGTGATCATGTCCAGGCTCCAGTAGCCGACCCGGTCCAGCGCCGCGCGCCGGAAGGCGGCGACCACGCCGGACACCGTGAAGACCTGCCCGTAGACGCGCTGGGTGCGCTTGATAAGGCCGATGATGGACGAGAACTCGCCCACCTGGATGCGGCCGATCAGGGTCGAGCGGGTGCGGATGCGCGGGTTGCCGGTGACCGCGCCCACGCGCGGGTTGTCGATCAGCGGCGCCACCAGGTAGGCGGCGGCGTCGGGGTCGAGCACCGCGTCGCCGTCGATGCAGACCAGGTATTCGCTGCGCGCGGCCAGCGCGCCCATGCGCAGCGCCATGGCCTTGCCCTGGTTCTGCGCCAGGTGCACCACCCGCAGGCGCGGATGCTGTTCGGCCAGCCGGTCCAGCATCGGCCCGGTGGCGTCGCTGGAGCCGTCGTTGATGGCGATGACCTCGATGTTCGGGTAGCGCTGGTTGAGCGCGGCCAGCAGGGTTTCCTCGCCGTTGTCGGCCTCGTTGTAGCAGGGCACCAGGATCGACACCAGCGGATCGCCGGCCAGCGCCGGCGGCGTCGATCCGGGGCCCCACTGCCAGCGCCGTTCCCAGTGCCACCAGAAGTACAGGCCGCCGGCCATCCACATGCCGGACATGAACAGCGGATAGAAGAAGACGAAGCCCAGCAGCGCCTGGCCGGTCAGCATCATGGTGAAGCCGAACGGCGCGCCGAGCACCGCCAGCAGGATAATCAGGGCAATCAGACGGTCGATCATCGGAGGGGATACCAGGCTTCGGAGATGGCGGGCCGGATGCCTTGCAACCGGGGCTGGTCTTGCGAGAAGTCGTCGGGGTAGTAGCCGAAGCTGCGCGCGCCGCGCAGTTGCAGGCGCTGCATCCAGCCGGCCAGCACCGCGGTGTCGATCGGCGTGGCCTCGGGACGCCCCGGGCCGGTGCGCCAGTCGCGCGCCTGCAGTTCGAACACGGTCCTGTCGAGCGCGCCGGGGCGCCGCGCCACGGCGTCGACCAGCCGGTCGAGCCAGGCGTTTTCCTGGCCCTTGGGCACGTTTTCCATCAGCGGCATGGCCATGGGGGCGGTCCAGTCGTAGGCGCCCAGGAAATCGTCCAGGTTCTGCGCGAACCAGGTCTCGGACTGCGGTTCCAGGATCGGCATGGCGAAGAGGTTGCGGGCGGTCTTGATCTGCGGGCCGCGCACGGCGCGCACGCGCTCGGTCAGCTCGGCGGTGAAGTCGACCAGGGCGCGGCTCTTGAAGCGGGTCCAGCGTTGCAGCGTGTCCGGATCGGCGCGCAGCTGGCCGATGTCGGCGGGCAGGCCGGCGGCGCGGTAGGCCGCCAGCGCGCCGGGGCTGGCGTCCTCGAAGTCGGACAGCACGGCGTCGTCGTGGAACAGGATGCCGTCGAAGATGGCGTGGCGCGCCAGGTCTTCGTACAGGTCGCCGATGCGGGCCCGCGCGGTGGCGTCGAACGGCGACAGGCGGCGGTACTGGTCCGGATCGGGGCGCGCCTCGGCCTGGCCAGGCTGCCAGCGCGTGACCCGCGGGATCGAGGCGTCCAGGTCATAGGCCAGCACCGGCATCCAGGCGTACACCATGACGTTGGCGCGGTTGTGCAACTGCCAGGCGGCGCGGTTGAACAGGTCGGCGCGCACCGGCAGCCAGCGGTTGGGGAAGTACACCGAACGCACCAGGCCGTCGCCGGTCGGGTCCGAATACGCCTGCAGGAACACGGTGTTGATCTGCAGGTCGAGGATGCGCTGCACCAGCTCGCCCAGGTTGCGGTCGGTCTGCGCCGGGTCCGGGTCGTAGACGTAGTCCAGGTCCACGTGGGCCACGCGCATGGACGGCGTGGCTTCCATGCCGACGATGCTGTTGGCGAAGGGCTTGAGCGGCGGGTCGCTGGCCAGCAGCATGCGCGGCGTCGACATCAGCCGGTCCAGGCGGCCCGGGCCGTCTTCCAGCGTCAGCGCCAGCTCGTAGCCGTTGTCGGCGGCGATGCGCAGCGTGCTGCCGCCCTCGGCGCCATAGGGCCAGACCCAGACGCGCGGCTTCCTGCCGGTGACCTGCTCGATCTTGCGGCTGATGGCGCGCACGTCGCCGCCCATGCGGGCCTGGAACTGGGCCTCGGTCTCGTAGTTGCCGGTCTTGGCGTCGTAGGCGCGGATCGCCGCGGCCGGCTCGGTGTTGCCCTGCGGGTTGGCCGGCGCGCCGTAGTGCGAGGCGTCGGTGTGGGCGGCGATCTCGACCAGGCCGGACTGCGAGATCAGGCGGATCTCGTTCCAGTCCAGGAAGCGGCGGCGCGGTTCCGGGCTGCCGCCGAAGTCGACCGGCTTGTTGGCGGGGGTGTCCATCCAGGTGCCCACGGGCGCCAGCAGCGCCGGCCAGCGGTGGGCCTTCAGGATCGGCAGCACGCGGGTGTAGAAGCTGCGGTAGCCGTCGTCGAACGACAGCAGCACGGCGCGCTCGGGCAGCGGCTTGCCGCCCTGGCGCGCGGCCAGGATCTGGTCGACCGAGACGGCCTGGTAGCCGTTCTCGCGCAGCCAGGCCAACTGGTCGACGAGGCGGTCGGTGCGCACGCTCAGGAAGGCTTGGTCGGGGTCGTCGTCCTCGACGTCGTGGTACGCCAGGGCCAGGAAATTCCCGGCGACCCAGGGTTTTTCGGCGGCCGCCACGGGCCGTTCGGACGGCGGCGTGTAGACCGGGATGTCCTTGGCGCAGGCGGTCAGCGCCAGGATGGCCAGCAGCAACAGGGCCGCCAGCAGGAGTCGGGTGGGTAGCTTGAGCAACATGGCGGTCTCAGAAGCGGTAGGCAAGGTCGAACACGATGCGCAGTTCGCGCTCGCGCTGGCCGTCGTACGGGCGGCTGATGCCGGTGACCATCGCGCCCATGTCCAGGACGTCGTTGGCGCGGTAGCGCTGGCCATAGCCCAGCGCGATGACGCCGCCGGTGCCGTGGCCTTGCTGGGTGTAGGTGCCGGCGCCGGCGGTGCCGATCTGTTCCCAGGCGGTTTCGTAGCGGCGGTACAGCGTGTGGGTCAGGCGCACGCCGGGCAGCGCCATCAGGTCCGAACGCGGGTTGTAGTAGGGCGCGTCGTCGCGGCTGTTGCGCTGGGTCGACAGGTCCAGCGTCAGGTCGGCCTTCAGGTGCGGCGCGGTGTAGACGCGCTCGCGCCCGGCCAGTCCCAGTTCCCAGCGCTGGTTGCCGTCGGAAAAGCGCGACGGCGACAGCGACAGCGTCCATTCGCGCCGCTCATTGGCGCGCCAGCGCACGAAGCCGGTCAGGCGGTTGGAGGTGATGTCGTTGGTCAACGCCCGCAGCGGGGTCTCGCGCGACAGCAGTTCGCCCGAGCCGCCCACCTGCCAGTGGTCGTCGATGTCGTAGGCCGCCGACAGGCGCAGGCCGGGTTTGACGCCGTGGCCGTAGCTGTGGGTCGAGACTTCGCCCTCGACCGTCAGGTCGCGGCCGCGCCATTCGACGCCGGTGCGCAGCCAGCGGTAATTGCCGCGTCCTTCCTCGAAGTCGCCGGTGGCGTAGCCGCCGCCGCCAAAGGCGCGCCAGTTGTAGTCGATGGGCGGCGAATACAGCACCGCGTCGATGCCGAAGTCGCCATTGCCGTTGACTGGGCTGTCCGAGGCTAGGCCGCGATAGCCGCTGATGCGCAGCTCGGCCTTGTTGTGCACTTCCCATTCGCGCGCCAGGCGGCGGCTGGTGAGGTTTTCCGGCGCGCGCGTCAGGGTGTCGGCGGACAGGGCCTCGGCCTGGCGCCATTCCTGCAGGTCCATCGCGGTGAAGCCCTGGCCGTTCTCGACAGAGAGCGCGCGCGGCGCCAGGGTCTCGGCCAGTTTCAGTTCGCGTTCCGAGGCGCGCGGCAGGTCGCGCCGGCGGTACAGCGAGGCCAGGTCGGCGCGCAGCGTGGAGTTGTTGGGCGCGTTCTCGACCATGCCGCGCAGGCGCTGTTCGGCCGAGACCGTGTCGTCGGCCAGCTGGCGCGCGGCGGCCACGGTCTGGGCGCTTTCGAGCTTCAGGTCGTTGGGGTTGCGGGTGGCCTGGCCCTTGTAGTACAGCCAGGGCGCGTAGCCCGATTCGATGGCGTCGGTGACGGCGTCGGTGTCGTCGAATTCCTCGGCTTCGGCCAGCGCGTAGTACAGGCCGGTTTCGGTGCTGAGGCGGTCTTCGGCGTCGTCGTCGCGGCTGGCGCCGTCGGCGCCGACCTGGCGGTAGAGGTCGCGGGCCTTTTCGGGTTGGCGCAGGTACAGGTAGGCCGAGGCGACGTCGTTCAGCGCATAGCGCGGCACCGCCACGCCCTGGGCGTGCAAGGCTTCGTATTCGCGCACCACGTCAGCCATGCGGACCCGCGCATGCAGCGCGTGCAGGCGGTCGATGCGGGCGCGCAGCACGTCCTGGCGCGCCGGTTCGCCCAGGGCTTCCCAGGCCGGGATCAGGACGTCGTAGCGCGCCAGCGCGCGGTCGGCGATGGCGAAGCGCTCGGCCTCGCCGCGGGTCGGCATGGCGGCCAGCCGGACCTGCTGGGCCAGCGCGTCGCCCTCGAGCCGGCGCAACTGCGCGGCATCGAACAGGTCGGGGTGCTGGCGCGCCAGGTCCAGCGCGGGCTGCGCCAGACGGGCGCGGCTGAGGGCGTCGATGTATTCGCGCAGCACGTAGGGCGTGCCGGGCGCGATCGCCAGCGCCTGGTCGGCCTGGTGCAGGGCTTCGTAGGGCTGGCGCAGCCGCACGTGGACATAGCCCAGCGCCAGGCGCGCGTCGGCGTCGCGCGGCGCGCGCTTGATCCAGGCGCGGCCGGCGGCGAGCGCGGCCTCGGTCTGGCCGGCATCGGCCAGGGTCATGATTTCGCCGGCGGCGAAGGCGGCCTGGCCGGGATGGCGGCGCAGGCCGGCGCGATAGGCCGCCAGGGCCTCGGGCCAGCGGCGCAGGTCGCGGTAGGCGCGCGCCGCCGCCAGCTGGATGTCGGCGGGCAGGGCGGCGGCCGGCGGCAGGGATTCGTAGGCGGCGACCGCCTCGGCCGGCCGGCCGGCCCAGCCGGCGATGACGATGTGGTCGTAGACCGCCTGGCGGCCGGCGCCCGCGCCCTGGCGCAGCATGGCCAGGGCCGGTTCGTAGTCGCCGGCGCGAGCGCGCGCGATCAGCGCGTCATAGTCGGCGGCGGGGGCGGCCAGCGCCAGCGAGGGGGCCAGCAGCGCGCAGGCCGTCAGGGCGCGCAGCGCCGAGGCGGCGGCCCGCTGCCGCGGGCCCGCCTGCGTGGCGGGCCCGGTGTCGTGGCCCGCTTGACCCCAAAGGGGCAGAGTTCCTTTCAGCATCCGTAGTACTTCCGCAGTTGCGACGAGGGCGCTCAGGGCTCCGCCGGCCGGACGCGCGGGTCGCGTTGCCGAAGGCGCGGCGCGGACGCGAAGGGGCGCCGGCGGCGGATGGGTGAGCGTTGGGTAGTGACTGCGCGGCGCCCGCTGCGGGGACCTTCGCACTCGCGCGAAGGAGTGCATGGCTAGTACGCGCCACGCCCGTGGGGCGTGGTTGCGGCGCTTCTGGCGACGCCGGCAACAGGTCGAACTTTATGGGTTTTCGGCCGATCCAACTGTCAATTAGTGCAAAGGGTGGATCGTTGTTACGAAGCTTGGCGTATTCTCTGTTGCATACCGCGCAACCGTCGTGGCGGTATGCCGGTATTGGGGCAGACCTGGTACGGAACGTTGTGCGCGACGGAAAGGGTTCGCATGGTTCGCCATGCAGGTAACAAAAAACGTCAAAAGTGCAGGTCTGTAACGCGTCCCTGAACCTGCATCCGGTGCAACAGATGTTCCTAGCGACGGCGACCGCCCCCAAAGGCGCGAGCCGGCAAAAACATGACGACTTCTTTATTTTTCCTGGTGTGGGGCCTGGCGACGGCCCTGGCGCTGCCGCTGTTGTTGCCCTTGCATGCGCGCGGCGGGGTGCCGGGCGTGCAGGTCTTCATCTGGGCCAACGCGCTGGCGGTGCTGTCGCTGCTGGGCTATGCCTCGTCCGAGATCATGCCGCCCGCCGCCTACGTGCTGCTGTCCAACGCCTCGTGGCTGGCCGCGATGAGCCTGGTCTACGTGGGCGTGCGGCAGTTCTTCGGGTTGCGGCCACAGGCGCTGCGCGTGGCCCTGATGGCGCTGGCCGCCATCGTGGGGATGGCGGTGATGCTGTACGGCGTGGATTACCTGAGCGGGCGCATCAGCCTGTTTTCCGGCTACACCGCCGCGCTGATGGCGACGACCTGTTCGGTGGTGTACCGCCAGCGCCGCACCATCCAGACGCCGGGGGTGGTGCTGTACGTGCTGCTGTCGATGGGCGGGCTGGCCGCGCTGCATGCCTTGCGCGTGGCGGTGTACGGCAGCGGCTGGGTGCCGCCGGCGTCGCTGGTGGATCCGACGCCCTGGGGCCTGTTCTTCATCGTCTGCGGTTCGGTGACGGTGCCGGCCCTGTTCCTGGCGCTGCTGTTGCTGATCCAGACTTCCCTGTCGGAGCAGATGCAGGCCGCGCTGACCTTCGACAGCCTGACGGGGGCCTACTCGCGCCGCAGCATCCTCGATGAACTGGAACACGAGCTGCGGCGTTGCGCCCGCAGCGGCGGCCGGCTGGCGGTGCTGGTGCTGGACATCGACCACTTCAAATCGATCAACGACCGCCATGGCCACGCCACGGGCGACGTCGCGTTGCGCCATTTCTCGCAGGTGGTGCCGCGGGCCGTGCGCGCCAGCGACCGTTTCGGCCGCCTGGGCGGCGAGGAATTCGTGCTGCTGATGTACGACTGTGATGCCGCCCGCGCGCTGGTGCAGGCGCAGCGGGTCTGTGATGCCTTGCGCGATTCGCCGCTGCAGCTGCCGGGGCAGGAACTGCGCATGACGGCCAGCGGCGGCGTGGCGACCTTGCAGCCGGGCGATACCGCCGACGGCATCCTGGCCCGCGCCGACCTGGCGCTGTACAAGGCCAAGGAACTGGGACGAGACCGGGTCGAGATGGCCTGGAGCGGACGTGCGCCGGGCCGCCCGCAGGCGGCCCGGGAGGATGGGCAGGGCGAGGCCGCCGACCTGGCGACCGAGGCCTGACCCTAGGGCTTGAGGTGTTCGGTGAAGAACTTTTCCATCGCCGCGTAGAACTCGAACTTGTTCTCGTCGTTGTGGAAACCGTGGCCTTCGTTGTCCTTGACCATGTATTCCACTTCGACGCCGCGGGCCTTGAGCGCCTTGACCATCTGGTCGCTCTCGTCCTTGTTGACGCGCGGGTCCTTGGCGCCCTGGGCGACGAACAGCGGCGTCTTGATGCGGTCGGCGTGCAGCGCCGGCGAAGTGGCGGCCAGGCGGTCCTTGTCGCGCACGGGGTCGCCGACCATGTCCTGCATCTTGTCCAGCATCGGCTTCCAGTAGGGCGGAATCGACTTCATGAACGTGAACAGGTTGGACACGCCGACGTAGTCGACGGCGGCCGCGTACAGGTCGGGCGTGAAGGTCACGCCGGCCAGCGTGGCGTAGCCGCCGTAGCTGGCGCCGTAGATGCCGATGCGCTTGGGGTCGGCGATGCCCTGCTTGACCAGCCATTCGACGCCGTCGGTGATGTCGTCCTGCATCTTCAGGCCCCATTGGCCGAAGCTGGCTTCCCAGAAGCGGCGGCCGTAGCCGGTGGAGCCGCGGAAGTTCATCTGCAGCACGCAGAAGCCGCGGTTGGCCAGGAACTGCACCTCGGGGTTGTAGCCCCAGCCGTCGCGCGCCCACGGGCCGCCGTGCGGGTTGACGATGCACGCCAGGTTCTTGGGATCGCGCCCGGCCGGCAGCGTCAGGTAGCCGTGGATGGTGAGGCCGTCGCGGCTCTGGTAGCTGATCGGCTGCACCCGCGACATGTCGGCCTCGGGGATGGCCGGGTTGATGTCGGCCAGCTTGGAGAGCGTGTCGGCGCGCGCGTCGTAGATGTAGCGCGAGCCGGGCGTGCGGTCGTTGTAGGCGGCGACGATGAACTTGTCCTCGTCGCGGTTGGCGCCCTGGATGGCGAACTGGTAGCCCTCGAGCTGGGCTGACAGTTTCTTGAACAGGGTTTCGGTCTCGGCGTCGAAGAACTTGTACTGCGGCTTGTCGGTCTGGTACGAGGCCACCGTCAGCACGCGGCGCTTGCGCGAGAAGCCGGCGGCGTCCAGGTCGACCGTGTCCGGGGTGAAGATCTCGTCTTCCTTGTCGGGACTGGCCGGGTCGATCACCACCAGCGCGAGCTTGTCGCGGCCGCGGTTGGACAGGGCGTAGAACTTCTTGTCGTCGAAGGTGAAGAAGGCCGGGCTGACGCTGGTGCGGTAGTCGGTGGTGAACAGCGGGCGGAATTCCGAGGCTTCGTTGTCGCGGTAGAGCAGGGTGGTGTTCAGGCCGTCGCTGGTGACGGCGGCGCGCACCTTGCCGGCGTGGTCGGTCTGCCAGCCGACGATGTTGCCGGGGTTCTGCGCCACCAGCACGCCGGCGCCGGTGTGCACGTTGACGCGGTAGACGTCGAACACCTGCGGGTCGCGCTGGTTGTGGCTGATCAGGATGTGGTCGGGGTCGTCTTCTAGGTCGTCCTCGATGCTGGCGCGCACGCCGTCATAGGGGGTCAGGTCGGTGACCTTGCCGCTCTTGGCGTCCACCGCCAGGACGTGGAAGTTCTCGTCGCCGCCGAAGTCCTTCTGGTAGAGCACCACGTCGGGGCCTTTCCAGAAGAAATTGCTGATGTCGCGGGCCGATTCGCTGGTCAGCTTGCGCGGTTCGCCCACCGGCTTGCTGCCGTCCAGCGCCTGGACGTAGATGTTCATGCGCGGCGGCTTGCCGTCGACGCTGGTGGGCTGCATAAAGCCCAGGGTCTTGCCGTCGTCGGCCAGGCGGAAGAAACCGCGTTCCGGATTGCGGAAAAAGTCTTTCAGGGGGTAGGCCCGGGGGGGCTGCGCGGCGGCGCTGGCGCCCAGGGAGGCGCCGACGATGCCGGCGGCCATGAGGGTGTGTTTCATGAATGAGAGCAAGGCATACCTCCGACGGTTTCATCCGGCCGCCATGCGCCGCCGGACTCGTCGATAATGCCATAGCCGCGGCCGGGGTGTCGAACCGGCCAGGCCTCTTATGCCGGTGTCCCGTTTGCGGGATAATCGCGGCTATCAATCTGGAGAAATACATGGTTCGGAATCTGGTCGTGGCGTCGGCGCTGGCCTTGGGCCTGGCGGGCTGCTCGCTGGGCATTTCGCAGGACGGCGCCTCGCCGCACAGCGAATTCAAGGCGCCCGTCGCTTTCAAGGACGCCTACGCCACCACGGTGCGCCAGGCCAACGCCTGCCTGCGCAGCACCGACAACGCCTACCGCGTGGTGTCGAACCTGGACGAAAGCGCCCAGACCGCCGTGGTGCGGGTGCTGGCGCCGTACACCGACAACGAAATGACCCGGGTCGACCTGAAGGCGGCCGGCCCCAAGACCACCGATACCCGCATCGTGATGTGGGGCAAGGGCACCTGGGACGCGGCCGCGATGCGCGCCATGCAGGACGCGATCTACTACGGCATGAGCTCGTGCGCCAGCTACATGCCGCTGGATCCGCGCCCGCCGGTCAAGCCGTCGCGCGACCTGCCGAAATAACGGCGGCGGCGCCGTCCGTTCAGTCGCCGCCCGGGCGGCGGCGGATGATCTTGAAGGTGGCGGTGGCGCGCGCCACCAGTTCGCCGTCGGCGCGGCGGATGTCGCCTTCACAGAAGGCGATGGAGCCGCCCCGGCGCAGGCAGCGCGCCTCGATCACCAGGTCGCCGGTGCCCGGCGACAGGAAGGTGGTGTTCATGTCGATGGTGGCCATGCCCTCGGTGGCCTCGGCCGATCCGCGCGCCGCGGCGCTCAGGGTGAAGTCCAGCACGCTCATCAGGGTGCCGCCGTGCACGTCGCCGCGGCTGTTGGTCAGGTCTTCGCGCCACGGCAGCGAAGTGCGGGCATAGGCCGGCCCGATCTGCTCGGGCACCAGGCCCAGGAAACGCATGAAGGGAATCGCCAGGCCGAAATACTCGCCCGGGGCGGGGGTTGCGGTTGCAGTCATCGAAGGGGGCACGCGGGGAAAGGGGAAGACGGGAATTTGGCGGTCATAATATCCACTTTTATGCTGCCGACCCGAGCGGATTCGTCGGCAGTGGCCGTTTTTTCCGGTGATCGTACTTTTCGCGCCCCTGCCGGCGCCATGCGGTCGCCGATCCGTTTTTCATTGACATGAGCGACGCCAGCCGCAAGATCGTACACATCGACATGGATGCGTTCTACGCCTCCGTGGAGCAGCGCGACAACCCCGACCTGCGCGGCCAGCCGGTGGTGGTGGCGTGGACCGGGCCGCGCTCGGTGGTGTGCGCGGCCTCCTATGAGGCGCGCCGCTTCGGCGTGCATTCGGCGATGTCGGCGGTGCGCGCGCAGCGGCTCTGTCCGCAGGCGGTCTACGTGCCGCCCGACTTCAACCGCTATCGCGAGGTGTCGCGCCAGATCCGCCAGATCTTCGCCCGCCATACCGACCTGATCGAGCCGCTGTCGCTGGACGAGGCCTACCTGGACGTCACCGTCAACAAGCTGGGATTGCCGTCGGCCACCGAGGTGGCGCAGGTGATCCGCCAGCAGATTCGCGCCGAGACCGGCCTGACCGCGTCGGCGGGCGTGGCGCCCAACAAGTTCCTGGCCAAGATCGCTTCCGACTGGAACAAGCCGGACGGCCAGTTCGTGATCCGTCCGACTCGGGTGCTGGAATTCCTGCAGCCGCTGCCGGTGCGCAAGGTGCCGGGCGTGGGCAAGGTGACGCAGGCGCGGCTGGAGCAACTGGGCATCCAGACCGTGGGCGACCTGGCCACGCACGGGGTCCAGGAACTGGAACACTACTTTGGCCGCTATGGCCGGCGCCTGTACGAGCTGGCGCGCGGCATCGACGAGCGCGAGGTGCAGACCGACCAGCCGCTGCAGCAGGTGTCGGCCGAGACCACGTTTTCCGAAGACGTGCGGCTGGAGGCGATCGGCGAGGCCATCGACCGCATGGCCGAGAAGGTCTGGAGCCAGGCGCTGAAAAAGGGCGCGCTGGGCCGCACGGTGGTGCTCAAGCTCAAGACCGACCGCTTCCGCATCCTGACGCGCAGCCAGACCAGCCCGCATCCGCCGGCCTCGGCCGCCGAACTGGCGGCGCAGGCGCGGCTGCTGTGCGAGCGCGTCGACCTGCCGGCGCAGACGCTGTACCGGCTGGCCGGCGTGGGCATGAGCAATTTCGCCGACCCGCAGGAGCAGACGCGCCAGCCGGACCTGTTCGGCGGCGCGTTCTGAGGCACGGGGGGGGCGGCGGACGCCGTGTCAGGCGCCGCCGAGTTCCCGCTTGATGGAGGCGTTCTTGATGGCCTTGCGGCAGCGCGCGACGTAGGCCGGGTCGTTGGGGGAGGCCAGGCCCAGTTCCAGCAGCAGCCAGTCGCGCAGCCGCGCATCGCCGTGCTTGAGCTTGGGATCCATGGCGTCGACGCGCGCGAACAGGGCGTCGAATTCCTGCGCGTCGCGCGCGGCGCCGGCGGCCTTTTCACGGACGCAGAAGGCGGGCACCAGGAAACTCAGGCCGTCGCCGCTGTCGGCGCTGGCCAGGTCGGGGTGCCGCGCCAGCGTGTCCCGCAGCGCCTCGTAGGCGCCGGCGTCGATGACCGGTTGCAGCGCGTATTCGCGGTAGGCCGCGCCGATGCGCTTGTTGGCGCACAGGTCGAGCGCGGCCTGCAGGCCCTCGCGGGCGCTGACGGCGGCCACCAGCCGGCTCTTGATCGTGTCGATCTCGTGGCGTTCGCTGCGCGTATTGCACTGGGGCAGCAGCTTGAGCGCGGCGGCGGCGTCGCCCTGGTCGGCCGCGTCGCGCAGCAGGATGCGGTAGCCCTGGTAGCGGTTGTCTTCCTCGCGGAAGATGTGGGTGACGCGCAGTTGCTGGATGTGGGGTTCGGCCGCGGCGGCGCGCGCCGGCTGGCTCGCGCCGGCGTGCAGGGCCTGCGCCAGCGCGTCTTCGATGATGTGCAGGGTGACGTGGTTGAAGACGATGTCGTCGCGCAGCGGCGCGATGGCCTGCGCCATGGCGGCGGGCGCCAGGCCCGTGGCCTGGAACAGCAGGTACAGGCAGCGGGTGTAATCCAGCGTGCCGTCGGCGTCGCTCGGGCGGCCATGGCTGCCGCGCCACAGGCCCAGCGTCACCGGGCGCGCCTCGCGGTAGCCCAGGGCCGAGCCGCCGCCCGCGCCCCAGCCGTGGCCGTTGTCCGGCTCGGCGGCCAGGCGTTCGATCACGGGTGCGATGGCGTCCGACAGGCGGCGCAGGGCCGCGGGGTCGGCCTGCAGTGGATCGGCAATGGCGGTGTCGTAGCGCGACTCGAAATGCTGCCGCGCCAGGTTGATCGCCGCCACGCAGTCGCCGATCGCCCCGCGCAGCGGCGGGGCCAGGGCGTCCAGCGCGTCGGCGGCGCCGGCCATGCTCAGGCGAGCCGGCTCTTGACTTGCTGCGACAGCGCGGTCATGTCGGCGCGGCCGGCCAGCGATTGCTTCAGCAGCGCCATGACCTTGCCCATGGCGGGAGCGCCGGTGACACCCTGCGCGGCCACTTCAGCCAGGGCGGCGTCGATGGCGGCGGACACTTCCTCGGGCGTGGCGGCCTGCGGCAGGAATTCCTGCAGCACGACCAGTTCGGCCTTTTCCTGCTCGGCGGTCTCGGTGCGGCCGGCCTGCTCGAACGCGGCGATGGATTCGCGGCGCTGCTTGACCTGCTTTTCGATGATGCCGGTGATCTCGGCGTCGGTCAGGTCACGGCGTTCGTCGACTTCCTTCTGCTTGACGGCGGCCAGCAGGAAACGCAGGGTGGCGAGGCGCTCGGTCGCCTTGGCGCGCATGGCGTCCTTGACGGCGTCGGAGAGGCGGGTCTTGAGCGTAGCGGTGCTCATGGGGGAACCTTTGTGGTGTTGCGTCAAAGGCGCAGTGTAACCGTGGGGCGGCCGTCCGTGGGACGGCCCTCCGCGCTGGCTGGCCAGGGCGGCCCTTACTTGACCTGGGCCAGGTCGCCGCGCAGGGCGACGCCGGCCACCATGGCGCCGGCGTGGCATTCGTAGTCGGTCTTGCTGCTGTATTCGTTCTTGCGGTAGTAGCTGACGATGTTGGTGACCGCGTTGGCGCCGGCCTTCTTGGCGGCTTCGTGCAGGGCGATCACGGCCGATTGCGCCACCCACAGGCAGGCCTCGGCGTCCTTCTTGGCGAAGGCGTTGGTCTTGCGGTTGGTGACCACGCCGGCTTCCAGCACCTTGCCCTTGGGGCCGGTGCCCGCCAGGTAGAACTTGACGCTGCCGTCGATCTTGCCGGCGGCCTGGGCGGCCTCGATGGCCGGTTGCAGCGGCAGGAACACGGTGCGGTCCGCGGCCAGCGCCGGGGCCGAGCAGGCGAGCGACAGGGCCAGGGCGCCAAACAGCTTATGGGAGACGTTCATGGGGTGCGTTCCAGGTGACGGGTTGAAAGTGTCTTCAGGGCCAGCGGCGGAACACCAGCGAGGTGTTGATGCCGCCGAAGGCGAAGTTGTTGTTCATGACGTATTCGTGGCTCATGCGCCGGCCTTCGCGCAGGTAGTCCAGCTCGCCGCAGCGCGGATCGACGTTTTGCAGGTTGAGCGTGGGCGCGTACCAGTCGCCTCGCAGCATCTCGATGCTGAACCACGACTCCAGCACCCCGCAGGCGCCCAGGGTGTGGCCCAGGTAGCTCTTTTGCGAGCTGATCGGCATGCGGCTGCCGAACAGGTTGTGGGTGGCCTGGGTCTCGGCGATATCGCCCTGCTCGGTGGCGGTGCCATGGCCGTTGACGTAGCCGATGGCCTCGGGCGGCAGGCCGGCGTCGGCCAGCGCCATTTCCATGGCGATGCGCATGGTGGCGGCCTCGGGGCGGGTGATGTGGGTGCCGTCCGAGTTGCTGCCAAAGCCGACGATCTCGGCGTGGATGCGGGCGCCGCGCGCCTGCGCGTGTTCCAGCGATTCCAGCACCAGCATGCCGCCGCCTTCGCCGATGACCAGGCCGTCGCGGTCGCGGTCGTAGGGGCGCGGCGTCAGTTCGGGCGTGTCGTTCTTCTGGCTGGTGGCGTACAGGGCGTCGAACACCAGCGCTTCGCTGGGGCATAGTTCCTCGGCGCCGCCGGCCAGCATCAGGGCCTGGCGGCCGTAGCGGATGGCCTCGTAGGCATAGCCGATGCCCTGGCTGCCCGAGGTGCAGGCGCTGGAGGTGGGGATGATGCGGCCCTTCAGTTCGAAGAAGATGCCGACGTTGGCCGCGGTGGTGTGCGGCATCATGCGCACGTACGAATTGGCGTTGAGGTCGTCGGTGACGCCGTTGAGCAGCATGTTGCCGAAGGCGCGGATCTCGGCCGTGCTGCCGACCGACGAACCGCAGGCCACGCCCATGCGGCCGTCGCGGATGCTTGGGTCGCCCAGCAGGCCGGCGTCGTCCAGCGCCAGTTCGGCGGCGCGCACGCTCAATTGCGAGACGCGCCCCATGCTGCGCAGTTGCTTGCGGGTCCAGTGCGCGGGAACGCGGAAATCCTCGATCGGCCCGGCCAGGCGCGTGTTCAGTTCCTGGTAGCGGGCCCAGTCCGGCATGACGCGGATGGCGCTGCGGCCGTCGGCGAACGCCTGGCGGATGGTGGTCCAGTCGGAACCGAGCGCGCTGATGCCGGCCATGCCGGTGATGACGACGCGTTGCATCAGCACAGCCCTCCGTTGACCGCGATGACCTGGCGCGTGATGTAGGCGGCGCCGGGCGACATCAGGAAGGCGACGGTGGCCGCCACTTCCTCGGGGCGGCCCATGCGCTGGGCCGGGATGGCCTTGAGGATTTCCTCGACCGGCACGTGCTCGTCGATCATGTCGGTGTCGATCAGGCCCGGCGCCACGCAATTGACCGTGATCTGGCGCTTGGCCAGCTCCACCGCCAGCGCCTTGGCGGCGCCGATCAGGCCGGCCTTGGAGGCGCTGTAGTTGACCTGGCCGCGGTTGCCGATCATGCCCGAGACCGAGGCCATGCAGACCACCCGGCCGGGCGCGCGACGCCGGATCATGGGCATCGCCAGCGGGCTGAGCACGTTGTAGAAGCCGTCCAGGTTGGCGCGCAGCACCTGGTCCCAGTCGTCGCCGGTCAGGGCGGGGAAGGCGCCGTCGCGGGTCAGGCCGGCGTTGAGCACGACGCCGTAGTAGGCGCCGTGGGCCTCGACGTCGGCCTGCAGCACGGCGGCGCATTGCGACCGGTCTGCCACGTCGAACTGCAGCACGCGCGCCTGGCGGCCGCGGGCGGCGATCTCGGCCTGCACGGCCTCGGCCTGGGCGCGTTGCTGGCGGCAGTGCAGCACCAGATCATGGCCGGCATCGGCCAGGGCCAGCGCGATGGCGCGGCCGATGCCGCGGCTGGAGCCGGTGACGAGAATGGGAGCGGCGCTCATTGGGGCGGATCTTCCTGGATGAAAACTTTGGGGTCCCTGGGTTGATAGACGTTGAGCCGGGCGTTCGCCAGTTCGCGCTCGCCTTCGCGCAGCGCGCATTCGAATACGCTCATGCCGCTGTCGTCGATGAACCCGCGTTGCACGTGAATGGTGAGGACGGCGCCGGCCGGCAGCGCGTCGACCTGACAGTCGTAGCGGCGCGTGCCCAGCAGGAAGCCGAGCTTGACCTCGGCGCCCGCCAGGCGCGCCTGGCAGCCGGCCCAGGCGCCAATGGCCTGGGCCATCAGTTCCAGGCCGAGCCAGGGCGGCAGCGCGCCGTCGGGCAGGGAGTAGGGGCCGGGCCGCACCACCGCGCGCGCCGTCAGGCTGTCGGCGTCGTGCGCCAGCACGTCGTCGATCAGGATCATATCGCCGGCGTGCGGCAGCAGGCTGGCGATGGGCCACGGGCTCATGTCGTCCCCCCGAGGATCAGGCTGGCGTTGTTGCCGCCGAAGGCGAACGAATTGCTCATGGCGATGCGGCGGCGGCCCGTGGCGTAGCGGTGCCCCCGGGTGCTGAATTCCAGCGCCGGCAAGGCCGGGTCGGGCTGGCCGTCCCAGACGTGCGGCAGCAGCCGGCCCGAGGCGTTGGCGGGCGCCAGGGTGATCCAGGCGAGCGCCGCTTCGAGCGCGCCGGCCGCGCCCAGGGCGTGGCCGGTCAGCGGCTTGGTCGAGGCGCAGGGCACGCCCCGCGGGAACAGCGCGTGCACGGCCTGGCTTTCCATGGCGTCGTTGTGCGGGGTGCCGGTGCCGTGCAGGTTGATCCAGCCGATGTCGGCGGGATCGAGACCCGCGCCGCGCAGGGCGGCGCGCATGGCCTGCAGGGCGCCGGCGCCGCTCGGTTCGGGCGCCGACATGTGCCAGGCGTCGGAGCTGGCGCCGCCGCCCAGCAGGGCCACGGCGGCCGCGTCGGCGGGCTCGCGCTGCATCAGGAACAGCACGCCGGCCTCGCCGATGTTGATGCCGCGGCGGTTGGCCGAGAACGGCAGGCACAGGGCTTCGTCCACCGCTTCCAGGGTGGCGAAGCCGTTGATGGTGAGGCGGCACAGCGTGTCGGCGCCGCCGCAGACCACCGCGTCGCACAGCCCCAGCGCCAGCAGGCGGCGCGCGGACAGCAGCGCGCGGGCGCTGGAGGTGCAGGCGGTGGACAGGGTGTAGGCCGGGCCGGTCGCGCCCAGCCATTCGGCCAGGAACGCCGCCGGCGACGACAGCGCCTGGCGGCGGTAATCGTAGCCGTCGGGCCAGGCGCCATTGGCGGCCAGATCGCCGAACGCCGGGGCGTTGTCGTTCACGCCCGAAGTGCTGGTGCCCAGCACCACCGCCACGCGGTGGGCGCCGTGGCGGGCGACGGCGCCGCGCAGCAGGGGCTCGATCTGGCCGGCGGCGGCCAGCAGCAGCTGGTTGTTGCGGCTGCGGTGGTGCGCGGCGAAGGCGTCGGGGATGGCGGGCAGCGGGTCGGCGACGGCGCCGAGGGTGAGCGCGCGGTCGGCGACCCAGCCGGTCAGCGGGCGCATGCCCCGGGTGTCGCCGGCGAAGGCGGCCTCGGCCACGGCGTCGACGCCGCTGCCAAGCGCGCAGACGACGCCGGGGCGGCTCAGCCAGGTGGCGGTCATGGTTGCTCCTTGAGCGGCGCGACGCGCCACAGCGTGCCGGCGGCGTCGCGGATTTCAAGCGCGCCGTCCTGCGCGTCCGCCGGCCAGCGCACCGTCCAGCGCGGTTGGCCCCGTTGCAGCAGTTGCCGTTGCGCCGAGCCGTCGGCCGCGCGGCTGGCGCGCCAGGCGCCGGCGCCATAGGCCGCGTCCAGATCGGCTTGCGGGGTCCAGGCGAACATCAGCGCGGCGAACAGGTCGCGCGCCTGGCCGTTGGGCCGCAGGAACCCGTCGTTGCGCCAGCGGCCGTCCTCGAGCATCTGGCGCGCCTGCGGCACGCCCATCGGATCGAACAGCGACCAGCGCGTGGCGGCGGCTTCGCGTTGCACCACCAGCAGCGTGTCCTGCGTGGGCTGGCCGGGGCTGGCCTGGATCACGTGCAACTGGCGCGGCAGCGTGAAACCGATTGCCCGCGCGGGCACCGGCGGCGCGCCGGCGCAGCCGGCCAGCAAGGCCAGCGCCAGCGCGACGCAGGCCGCGCGCAGGGCGGACGGGAGCGGGGGCAGGACGGACATCATGGGCGGATCATCAGGCCGGCTGCGCCTGCGTGGCCGGCGCGCGGCACAGTTCGCTCAGCATGCGCAGGCGGCGTTGCGGACTGGCGACGAAGGGGTTGGCGGTGTCCCAGGCATAGCCGGCCAGGATCGAACTGATCATGCGGCGGATCTCAGGCTGGGCATTCTCGTAAAAGACGACATCCTGGAATTCTCCGCTATACCAGCCCTGCACGTAGGCGCGGAAGGTTTCCACCCCCAGCATCAGCGGATCGGCGAAATCGCTTTGCCAGTCGACCGTTTCGCCGCCCAATTGCCGGTGCAGGGCGTCGGCGGCCAGCTTGGACGAGCGCAGCGCGATGGTGACGCCGGACGAGAACACCGGATCGAGGAATTCGGCGGCGTTTCCCAGCAGCGCGTAGCCCGGCCCGTGCAGCCGCGTGACGCTGGCGGAATAGCCGCCAATGGTGTTGGCCGGCGTGTCCCAGACGGCGTTGCGCAGCACCCGCTTGAGGTTGGGGGCGGCGTCGGCCATGGCGCGCAGGGTGGTCATCAGGTCTTCGTCGGCGCCGCCGAACAGGTCCTGGCCGCCGACCACGCCGAATGAACTGCGGCCGTTGGAGAACGGGATCAGCCAGTACCAGATGCCGCTTTGCTCCGGATGCACGCTGATCAGGATCTTGTCGCGGTCGAAGCCGGCGTCGTCGATGCGGTCCTCGATGTGGGTGAAGATGGCCTTGCGCGGCGGCATCGACGACGGCCGTTCCAGGTCGAGCAGGCGCGCCAGCACGCGGCCGTAGCCGCTGGCGTCCAGCACGAACCTGCCGCGCACCTGGTAGGGCTGCCCCTGCGGGCCGCGCACCGTGAGCAAGGGGCCGTCCTCGCCGCTGAAATCGGCGGCGATCACTTCCTGCTGGTAGCGCACTTCCACGCCCTGGCGCGCGGCGTCGTCGGCCAGCACCTTGTCGAAGTGGGCGCGCTGCACCTGGAAGGTGCTGCCGGGGCCGGGGCTGAACTTGTCGCGGAAATCGAAGTAGGTGTATTCATCGCCGCGGGCGAAGGCGGCGCCGTTCTTGGTCTGGAAGCCCGCGGCCAGCACCGCCGGCATCATGCCGGCCTCTTCGATGAACTCCAGGCAGTGGGCCAGCAGGCTCTCGCCGATCGAGAAGCGCGGGAACTGCTGGCGCTCCAGCACCAGGACGTCGTGCCCCTGGCGCTTGAGCAGCGCGGCGGCCACGGCTCCGGCGGGGCCCGCTCCGATGACGATGACTTCCCGATGTTCCATGCTCGATGCTTCCATGAATGATCAATGACAAGATAAAAATCAGGCCTGGCGCGGAAGCCGGATCCACGGCGCCCACAACAGGGAAAAACCCACGCCCAGCGCCACCGCCATGCCGAAATTGGCGATGGCCGGCGTATGGCTGACGGCGAGCAGGCCGAAAGACAGCAGGGTGGTGAGCGCGCCCAGCATGATGCCCACCAGGCTGGCCGCCGCGCCGGCAACCCGTTCAGCCATGAAGATGGCGTAGTCCACGCCAATGGCAGACACCAGCAGCAGGCCGAACAGGCTGAACAGGGTCAGCGGCTGGCCCAGGTAACCCAGCGCCGCCAGGCTGCACGCGGTGGCCGCCAGCGGCACCGCCAGGATGCGCCAGGTGGCGGCGCGGCCCAGCGTCAGGCACAGCAGCGCCGCGGCGACCAGGTACGACAGCAGCTTGAGCTCGGCGGCCTCGATGCGGGTGGCGGTGAACATGCGGTTCAATTCGCCGCTGCGGTCCACCAGCGTGACCCCGGGCGCGGCCTGGGCGATGGCGGACAGCGCGGCGGGGTCGCGCAGGCCCAGCAGGGTGATCATGCCAGCGGCCTCGCCGTCGTGCTGCCCCAGCCACAGCGGACGCCAGCGTTCGCCCGCCTGCCCTTGCATGGCGGTGTCGATCGTGACCGGCGGCAGCGCCGCCAATGTGCGCAATTCCCGTTGCAGGGCCTCGAAGGGCACGCCGATGTCGGTGAGGGCGCGCCAGGCCTCGGGTCGCTCGGCCAGGGCGCCGAGCGTGGCGGCCAGGGCGCGCTGGTCGTCCTGCGGCGTCACGCGCTGGTTCAAGGCGGTGTAGGCCTGCAGGTTGCCCGCGGCGACTTGCGCGTCCAGCGCCTGGCTGACCTGCGCCTGGCGGCGCAGCAGCGCGTCCGGATCCGGCGCCCGCACCAGGAAGAACTGGCTGGTCGGCATGAAGCCGGTGATCTCGCCGATCTGGCGCGCCTGTTGCAGCAGCGGCGCGGGCAGGCTCAACCATTGACGCAGGTCGTCCTGGATGTTGAGCCGGCCGATGCCGCCGGCGGTGACGGCGGCCAGCAGCACGCCGCCCACCCACAGGACGGCGCGGCGGCCGGCCAGGCGTTCACGCGCGCGCAGCGCGGCCTCGGCGAAACGCAGCAGCGGCGGCCACGGACGGGGGCGGAAGCGTTCCATCCAGGCCGGCAACTGGCAGACGGTGCAGGCATAGGCGCCGAGCAGGCCGGCGGCGGAGAACACCGCCGTCTGCGTCAGGGCGGGGAAGGGCGTGAACGCCAGCGCCACGTAGCCGACCAGGCTGGCCGCCAGGCTGATGGTCAGGCCTGGCAGCACGCGACGCAGGGCGGGCCAGGCGCGCCAGTCGGGCATGCCGTAACTCTTGCCGAGCCAGTGCATCGGAAAGTCGACCGCGACGCCGATCAGGCTGGCGCCGATCACCAGCGTCAGCACGTGGATGGAACCGAAGACCGCGACGCAGGCGACCGTGCCCGCCAGCAGGCCCACGGCGACTGGCGCCAATGCCAGCAGCGCGCGCCAGCGGCGCAGCGCCAATAGCAGCACCAGCACGATGCCGGCCACCGCGATGCCGCCGATCCAGCCGCTTTCGGCGACGGCCTGCGCGCGGCCGGCCGCGGCGTAGAGCGCGCCGCCCGCCACCAGCAGGTCGGCGCCGCTGGCGGCCAGCGCCTGGCGGTCGCTGTCGATCTGGGCGGCGATGCGCGCCGGCGCGCTGCTGTCGAAGGCGTCGTCGCGGGTGCTGGCGCGCACTAGCACCCAGGCGCGGCCGGCGCTTTCGGCTTGCAGCGTGCCGGTGCCGACGTCGTACTGCACCGCGCCGCCGGGGCGCAGGGCCTGCTCGGCGAGTCGGGCCAGGCCGAGCAGGTCCTGGTCGACCGGCACCACGCTGGAGGACGAGAACGGATCGACCAGTTCGCGCGCGCGGCGCTGGGCGTAGGCGGCGGGATCGGCCAGCAGTTGCTGGCGTTGCGCCGCGGGTAGCAGCGCCAGGCGGTTGGCCAGCAGGCGGGCGCGCAGGTCGGGCAGGTCGACCTCGACGTCCACCAGCGCCGTGTCGAACAGGCCGCTCTGTTGCCAGCGGCGCGCCAGTTGGCGCGCCGCGGCGGCGCTGTCGCCGCCGGCCGGGGCGGCGACCAGCGCGACCAGCTGGCGGCTGAGCGGCTCCTGGATGCGGGCCTCGGCCAACTGCCGGGTGGCGTCGGCGCGGGCCTGTGGCACCAGTTCCATCAGGTTGGCCGACACCGGCCAGCCATCGCGGCACTGCCAGGCGCCCAGGCCCAGCAACAGCAGCAGTCCAAGCTTGAACAGCCGCGGCAGCCAGCGTTCAATCGGCAAAGGCACGTTGCTCCTCGGGCGTCAGGGCGTCGGCCGCCGCGGCGTCGGTCATCTGCAGCACGCTGCGGTCGCCCTGGACCTCGCGCAGTTCGATGCGGTCGACCAGCTTGCCGCCGTTGATCTGGATGTTCTCGAAGATCTGGCGCAGCAGCACCGAACGCGGCAGCAGCATCAGCTGCCAGGCGTCGGGGCCGCCCGACAGGCTCAGGTCGAAGTTCTCGCGCAGGCCGCTGGTGTCGCCGGCCAGCACCGACAGGAACAGGCGGTTCTCGCGGCTGGCGCCGGTGTGCTGCGGCAGCGCCTGCCAGGCGCCGTCGGGGCCGCGGCGGGCGATGCCATTGGCGCTGATGCGCAGGTCCTGGGCGATGGGGCTGCGCAGCAGCCACAGCAGGCCGCGGCCGGCGGCCAGGGTGAAGTCGCCGCGGCTGGTCAGCGGCTGCGGCAGCGAACGCAGGAATTTCTGCTGCACGAAATGGCCGCGCACGATCGGCGTGGCGCGCAGTTGCTGTTGCAGGTCGTCGAGGTCGAAGGCCCGCGCGCTCCAGGGCAGGATGGCCAGGGCCAGGCAGATCAGCAGGCGTTTCACGAGGCGGACTCCGGGGTGTCGAGTTTGCGCCGCACCGCGTCCAGCAGGGCGGCGGGCGAGGCCAGCTGCATCTCGCGGGTGCGCATGCAGACCGCCACCTGGACGGAACTGGCCCGCGTCACGCGCTGGCCGCTGGCGGCCTCGCGGATGAGGTAATTGATCTTGAGGCGGTTCTCCCATTCGACCAGCTCGGCGCGCACCACCAGGCGCTGGCCGAACTGCGCCGCCTGGGCGTAGCGCAGTTGCAGGTCGATCACCGGCCAGACGTAGCCGCTGGCGCGCATCGCGTCATAGCCGTAGCCCAGGCTGTCGAGCAGCGCGCAGCGGGCTTCTTCCAGGTATTTGACGTAGTGGCCGTGCCAGACGACGTTGATCGAATCGACGTCGTAGAAGGGCACGCGGATCTCGACTTCCGCGCCAAGGGCGCCGCGTTTACGCATCGTCTTTCCAGAAAGGGTAGAAGTTGAACCATTGCAGCGGCGCCTGGCGGCAGTGCGCGCCGAGACGATTGGCATAGCGCTGCGTCCAGTGGGCGATCTGGGCCTGGCGCGTGGCGCGCGTCCATTCGATGCCGTCGCTCAGGCGTTCCATCGACACGCGGTAGCGCGCGCCATGGCGGGTGCAGAATAGCAGGTTGACCGGGCTGCGCAGCAGGCCGGCCAGCAGCCAGGGGCCCTGCGGCAGCGCGGCGGGTTCGCCCAGCAGCGCGACCTCGGTGCTGCGGTCGCCCCGGAGCGGCACGCGGTCGCCGGCGATGGCCAGCCATTCGCCGCGCTCCAGGCGCTGGGCCAGGTCGAGCATGACGCCGGCGTCCAGTTCGCTGACCTGGATCATGCGCAGGCCGCCGCCGGCCTCGTCGAGCAGGCGGCCGAACTGCACCGCGTGCTTGGTATGCACCAGCACGTTCAGCTTGAGCAGGCCGGATTGCTCGGCCAGCGCGCGGCAGACCTCGATATTGCCCAGGTGCGACCCCACCAGGATCTGGCCGCGGCCGCTGCCCATCTGCGCATGCAGGCCGTCGGGATCGTCGATGTCCAGGTCCGCCAGCGTGATCTTGCCCTGCCAGACGTCGAGTTTGTCCAGCAGCGCCTGCGCGAACGCCAGGTACTGGCGGTAGACCGGGAACGAGCGCGGCAGCGGCGTGGCCGGCCCTCCGGCGCGCGCCAGCCGGCGCTGGTAGGCGCCGATGGCGCGCCGGGCGCGCGGGCCGAACACATAGAAATACAGCACCACCAGCCACACCACCGGCGCCACCGCGCGGCGGCCTATGCGGCGCGCGGCCCAGGCCGTCAGGCGCAGCAGCAGGGGACTGCCGCGCTCGGGCTGGTCGGCCCAGTGGGAATCGGTCGCGCTCATGGGCGCGCGCCCGTGGTGAGGCGGCGCAGCAGCAGTGCCGGCGAGCGCGCCAGCATGCCGAAGAACAGGCGCGCATGCATGCGGCTGATCAGCAGGTTGTCGCGCAGCGCCTTGAAGTGCGAGACGCCGCCTTCCGGATAGACCACGCGCGTCGGCAGCCAGGCCATGGGCACGCCGCGCCAGTGCAGGCGCACCAGGATGGCGATGTCGAAGTCCATGCGGCGGCCCACCTGCGTGGCGTCGATGACCCGCAGCGCCGGTTCGAGCGGATAGACCCGAAAGCCGCACATGGCGTCTGGGATATCGAGCGACAGCGTGTTGATCCAGACCCACACCCGCGTGAGCCAGCGGCCGTAGAGGCGGCTGCGCGGCACGTCGTCGCCGTATACCGGGGCGCCGCAGATGACCGCGTCGGGCCTGGCCCGCGAGGCCTGCGCGAAGATGGCGGCATCGCCCAGGGCATGCTGGCCGTCGGCGTCGACCTGCAAGGCGTGGCTGTAGCCCAGGCCGCGCGCGGCGCGCAGTCCGTCCTGCACCGCCGCGCCCTTGCCGCCGTTGGCGGCGCGGCGCACCAGGTGGGTGTGCGGCAGCGCCGCCAGCGCGTCCAGGGCGGCGGCGCAGTCGGGCGCCGAGCCATCGTCCACCAGCACGCAGGGCAGCCCCAGGGCCGCCAGCTGCGCATGCACCGCGGCCACCGTGGCGCCGTGGTTGTAGACCGGGATGACGGCGCAGAGCTTATGGGGCGCCATGGCCGTCTCCGTGCAGCACGCGTCCGGACGAGCAGGGCGCGTCGTCGAGCGTGTAGGTGAAATACAGTTTGCGCTTGCCGGCATCCCAGCGCAGCGCCAGCTCGGCCACGTCGCCGGGGCGCAGCAGCCGCTGGAACTTCAACGCTTCCATGCCGGCAAAGCGCAGCGCCGGCAGCAGGTCGCGCTGCGCCAGCGCCAGCGCCCAGCCGATCTGGGCCACACCGGGCACCACCGGGGCGGTGGGGAAATGGCCGGCGAAGTAGGCCAGGTCGCAGGGAATTTCCAGGCGGTAGCGGCGCTCGCTGGCGGTGGCGGCCGGCAGCGGCTCGGCGTCGGGTTGCCGTGGACGCGGACCGGCGGCGGCTTCGAAGTCGGCCTGGGTCATCTTGCCCTGGCTGTTCCAGGGCAATTGGCGCGACAACCGCCAGCCGCGCGGAATCGCCAGCGATTCGAAGCCCGCCGCCAGGTGCTGGCGCAGCGCATCCACCACGGCGCGCCGGCCCTGGTTGCGCAGCGCGTGCAGGCCGGTGGCGTTCAGCGCCACCAGCGCGCTCAGGCGGGTGGCGCCAGCGGCGCGGCCGACGCGGGCCTCGGCCACGTAGGCATGGCGCGCCAGCGCCTGTTCCAGCATGGGCAGCGCGATGCGCTTTTCCTCGATCTTGACGATGCGGTCCTGCCGGCCCAGCAACTGGAAGCGGTTGCCGCACAGCTCGGCGCCGTCGGCGGTCTGCGCGTCGGCGGCCTCGACCCAGGGCGAGTCCACGCGCAAGGCGCCGTGCGAGTCCAGGCCGACGGCCACGCCGGGCAGCGGCTGCCACGGGTCGGCGCCGCTGCGCCAGGCCACGGCGCCGGTCTCGGAGCTGCCGTAGATCTCGGTGGGACGCAGGCCCAGCTGGCGCGCGATCTCGTCGGACACCTCGGGCGGCAACGCGCCGCCCGATGAAAAGATGCGGCCTAGCCTGCCGCGCAGTTGCGTCCAGTCCAGCCGGTCGCCCAGGCGGCGCAACAGCGCCGGGCTGGCGATCCAGGTGAAGGCGGGATGGCGCAGGCTGGCCTGTTGCAGGTCTTCGGGGTAGAGCCGCTGGCGCCGGTCGATCGGGCGGCCGGCGCACAGCGGCCACAGCACGCGGAAGGGCAGGCCATACATGTGCTGGGCCGAAACGCTGCCCAGCACCGGGCCGGCGGCGTCGGGCCATTGCGCCTGCAGGGCGTGGACCTCGCGCGCCAGCTGGCCCCAGCGCTTAGCGATGTGCTTGGGGGCGCCGCTGGAGCCGGAGGTGCACAGCACCAGCGCCTGTTCCGGATCGAGCGTGGCGGGCGCCAGCGGCGGCGCGTCGCGCAGCGCGTCCAGGCGCCAGCGCGGGCGGGCGGTGGGCGGCAGTTCGGTGTCGGTCAGCCAGGCATCGACGTTGGCGTCGAGCAGGGCGCAAGTGCCGGGTCGCGCATCGCCCGGCAGGATCGCGGTCACGCCGGCGCGCCAGCAGGCAAACAGGGCGATGGCGAGGGCGGCGGCGTCGTCGAACCACAGGGCGGCGCGGTGCGTGGCGCGCGCCCGCAGGGCGCCGGCGGTGGCCAGGCATTGCGCGGCGAAATCCGCCTGCGGCAGCGCGGGATCGTCGGCGACGGACGCGTCGTTGGCGCCGGTGGCGCGCGGCAGCAGCAGATGCGTCAGGTCTGTCCAGGCCACCGCTCAGGCCGCCTTTGCCGCGGCCGGCCGCAGCAGCCATTCGGCGCCCATCAACAGGCCCATCAGCACATAGCTGATGGCGCCGTTGTAGGCGGTCCACCAGCTCCAGGGGCCCCAGGCGGCCAGCGCCGCCGCGATCGTGCCGTTGAGCGCGAAGAAACCGCACCAGACGCGCGTGACGTTGCGCGTGTAGCGCACGCCCGCGGCCGGCAGGTCGGGGTGGCGCAGGCGCGCCAGCTGTTCGATGACGGGACGGCCGCGATACAGGCTGGCGCCGAAGATGGCCAGCAGCATGGCGTTGACCATCACGGGGTACCAGCGCAGCCAGTCGGTGGAATTGGAGACGGCCAGCACCAGGCAGAACGCCACCGCCGCCAGCGGCAGCAGGCGCGCGCCGGGCTGTCCGTCGCGGCCGGCCAGCCCGCGGGCCAGCCACAGCACGGCCAGCGGCAGCGCCAGCCAGGCCGCGCCGACCCGGCCCAGCGTCGCGTACACGACGAAGGGATAGGCCAGGCCGGCCACGACCAGCGCGGGCGCCAGGCCACGTTTCATGCGCTGGCGTCCTGCTGCTTCTGGCACATGGCCTGCACCACGTCCTCGACGGTGCGCACGCTGCGGAAATCATTGGCGTCGAGCTTGCGGCCGGTCTGGCGGCGCACATGGTCGATCAGGTCGATGGCGTCGATGCTGTCGATTTCGAGGTCGGTGTAGAGGTTGGCCTCGGGGGTGATGCGTTCGGGCTCGATCTCGAACAATTCGCTCAGCGCGTCGCGCAGCGTATTGAAGATCTCATCGCGGGTCTGCATGGTCAACTCCATTGCCTCAGTTGCGGCGCTGGGCCGCGACGAATTCGGCCAGGTTGGCGATGCTGGCGAAGTGCTCGCGCATGTTGCGCGTCTCGGGGTCGATGGTGATGCCATAGCGCTTTTGCAGCGCCAGGCCGAGTTCCAGCGCGTCGACCGAATCCAGCCCCAGTCCGTCGCCGAACAGGCTGGCCTCGCGGTCGATGTCGTCAGGGGCGATGTCCTCCAGCCCCAGGGATTCGATGACGAGCGTCTTGAGCTCAGTTTCGAGGTGATTCATCCAGCTTGGACTCCACTTGCGGCGCGATTCGCGCTTGTTCGTTGTCGGGGCCGGCGACGGGCGCCGGGGCGCCGGCTGGCGCGTGGCGCGCCAGCTCGGCATCGAAATAGGCATGCAGGTAGTCGTTCATGCGGCGGCCGGCGATCGGCAGCGGGTGCGCATTGGACCACGTCGCGGGATCGATGTCCTCGCCCACCTGGATCACATAGCGCATGCGGCACGGCGGAATGCGGTACCAGGGCTCGCCTTTGGTCAGGCTGCGCGGATTCATGCGGATGACCACCGGCGTCACCACCCGCGCGCCGCGCAGCGCGATGGCGCAGGCGCCGCGATGGAACCGGGGCAGGCTGTCGGCCGGGGTGCGGGTGCCTTCCGGAAACACGATCAACGTTTCGCCGTTGCGCAGCACGTCGGCGGCGCGGTCGAACATGTCGAAGCTCTCGTCGTTGGTGATGTAGCCGGCATTGCTGATCGGCCCGCGCGTGAACGGATTGCGGGCCAGGCCGTGCTTGACGATACAGTTGGCGTTCTTGACGTGGCCCACCAGAAAGACCACATCCAGTAGCGACGGGTGGTTGGCCAGGATCATCTGGCCGGGACGGCCCAGGCGTTCGGCGCCCTTGAAGTCCACCGTCAGGATGCCGACGCGGACCATGAAGCGGATGAAGAAGCGGAACGTGCCGTTCAGCGCCCAGCGCGCGCGCCGCTGGCGGTCGGCGGCGTCGCCGGGAATCAGGCGTTGCGGCGGGAACACCAGCAGGCGCAGCAGCAGTCCGCCGACGCCGAACATGGTGAAGGCCATGCCGGTGGCGACCAGCCGCCACAGCCAGAAATCCTGGCGGGCCGGCGCTGCGGTGGGAGTGGTGCTGGTAGACGTCATGCCGAGCGGGTCCAGAGCCATTGGCGGGCGCGGTTGGCGTGCCGCCAGCTGGGGGTTTGCAGGTTCAGGTGGCGCAGCAGGTTCAGCGCGTTGGGCCAGGGCGGCGGCGGGCTGGCGGTGTGGGCGCCGGCCTCGAGTCGCCAGTCGGTGCCGGCGCGCAGGCGGAACGCCGCCGCGTAGGTGAACGGCACGTCGTCGATCCAGGGCGAGTAGGGCGCGGGCGGCTGTTCCTCGGCCAGCACCACCAGCACGTTGTCGTGGCCGTCGGCCAGCAGCAGGCCTGCTTCCAGGAAGGCGTGTTCCAGGCCGTCATCTTCGGCGGAGAGCGCAACGGATTCGGTGGTTTCGCGGCGTATGATCGACCACTGGCCGGCGATGGCGTTGTGCACGGACAGGCCGAACGCGGTGGGCGACAGCGGCTCGCCGGCGGCGAGCGATTGCAGCAGGCCGAAATTGCGCGTGGTTTCGCCATGGCGCGAGGCGAATACCAGCGGCATGGGGGGCTGACCTTCGGCGACCGGCCACGCACATTCGAATGCCGCGCGCGCCATCAGGCTGAGGCGTCGGCGTTGCATCGCGGGCAGGAATTCGAGGCGCGGCGGGCTGGGTTCTCCAACGGGACAATAAGGATGTTCAGCCCAATACAACCAGCTGCTCGCGTCTTGCATACCCGATGTCCAACCCTGCCATTGCGCAATGGAAAAGGTCAGCATAGCGCGCGATCTTACACTGATCGCAAATCTGTTAATTGTTTTTAGACGTTACCAAAACAGTGGAAACGCCTAATATTTTACATTTTGTTTTACCAAATCGTGGTTCATACACGTGATGTTTCGGGAACTTTCCTTGTGGTGGGCCGACCAACGCGCGTCCGCCGACTACCGTCCAGACCTGCTTTCGGCCGCCGACGCGCCGCGCGCCGCGGCGCTGCGCTCGGCCAAGGCGCGGGATGACTGGCGGGTCAGCCGCGCCTTGTTACAGCAGGTGCGCGCGGACGCGCCAGGGGCCTGCGCCCTGTCGCTGAGCCACAGCGGTGGCCATGCCCTCTGTGCGCGGGCGCCGGCGGACTGGGCCGTGGGCGTGGATCTGGAACGGGTGCGGCCGCGCGATAGCGCCGCGCTGGCCGCCTGGATCTGCAGCGAACCGGAACGCGCCTGGCTGCAGGAGGCCGAAGCGGCCGCGCGGCTCGAGCGCTTTTACCTGCTCTGGACGCTCAAGGAGGCCTTCGTCAAGGCGGCCGCGTTGGATTTTCCGGCCGACATGGCCTCGATCGGCCTGGCGCCGGACGCATCGGGCCGACTTGCGCTGCGTCCGCCGCCGGGGCTGTGGCAGGCGATGAGCTGGGGGCTGGGCAGCGACTGGGTGATGGCGGTGGCATGGCGCGCCAGCGGTCCGGCGCCGGCCGAGATCGGCTGGCGGGCCGCGTCGCATTGTGCCTGGCCGGCGCGGCGGCTGCTGGGGCAATGGACGGGGAGGGGGCGCTGAACGCGCCGCCGGTTTGGTGCGTCGCACTTAAACATGTATTATTAATGCATGTTTAAAAAAGGATGGCCCCGGCGCCATCCACCGCGCAAGGAGCAGTCGATGTTGAGTCCGCAGATCCGCGCCCTGGTCAAAGCCACGGCCCCCGTCCTGAAAACCCATGGCGAGGCCCTGACCCGCCATTTCTACGCCCGCATGTTCCAGCACAATCCGGAACTCAAGCACATCTTCAACCAGGGGCACCAGGCGGGCGGCGAACAGCAGCAGGCGCTGGCCGGCGCGGTCGCGGCCTATGCCGAGCACATCGACGACCCGTCGGTGCTGGCGCCGGTGGTGACGCGCATCGTCCACAAGCACGTCAGCCTGGGCATCCGGCCCGAGCACTACGCCATCGTGGGCAAGCATCTGCTGGCTTCGATCCGCGAGGTGCTGGGCGAGGCCGCCACCGATGAATTGGTCGACGCCTGGGCCGCCGCCTATGGCCAGCTGGCCGACATGCTGATCGCCGCCGAGGCGCGGCTGTACGCCGATTCGGCCGCCAAGCCGGGCGGCTGGACCGGCTGGCGCGCCTTCCGCGTGGTCGGCAAGCAGCCCGAGAGCGCCGAGATCACCTCGTTCTACCTGGCGCCGGCCGATGGCGGCACGGTGCCGGCCTACCGCCCCGGCCAATATGTGTCGGTGCGCGTCTACGTGCCGGAGCTGGGGCTGATGCAGCCGCGCCAGTACAGCCTGTCGGACGCGCCGGGCCAGGACCGCCTGCGGATCTC
Organism: Achromobacter sp. ISS7; assembly: GCF_056523125.1. Taxonomy (NCBI): domain Bacteria; kingdom Pseudomonadati; phylum Pseudomonadota; class Betaproteobacteria; order Burkholderiales; family Alcaligenaceae; genus Achromobacter; species Achromobacter sp. ISS7. The sequence continues at coordinate 901,842 of NZ_JAWRZD010000001.1, forward strand.
GGTCAAGCGCGAAGCGGGCGGCGCGCACGGCCCGGCCGGGCGCGTGTCCAATGCGCTGCATGACCGCCTGGAGGAAGGCGGCGTGCTGGACGTGGCGCCGCCGCAGGGCGACTTCCACCTGCGCGAGGACGGCGACGCGCCGGTGGTGCTGCTCAGCGGCGGGGTGGGGCTGACGCCCATGGTGTCGATCCTGAACCACCTGGTGGCCACCGGCGATGCGCGCCAGATCCGCTTCGTGCACGGCTGTCGCAATGCCGCCGCGCACGCCATGAAGGACCATGTCAACGACATCGCCGCGCGCCGCGGCAATGTGCGCAAGGCGGTGTTCTACGAGGAAGTGGGCGGCGCCGACCGCGCGGGCCGCGACTATGACCATCATGGCCGGGTCGACCTGAACGCCATCCGCGACGAGGCCATCGTGCCGGACGCCGATTACTACCTGTGCGGCCCGTCCGGCTTCATGCGGGCGCAGCGCGAAACGCTGCTGGCGCTGGGCGTGGCGGCCGACCGCATCCACGCCGAGGCCTTCGGCAGCGGCGGCGCGCCGGCCTGACCGGTGTATCCTGGCGCCCATGCAACTGACCCGATTCACCGACTTCGGCCTGCGTGTGCTGATGTACCTGACGCAGTGCCGCGACCGGCCCGCGGCGGTCACCATTCCGGAGATCGCCACGCGCTTCGACCTGTCGCGCAACCACCTGGTCAAGGTGGTGCACTTCATGTCGCAGCGCGGCTGGGTCAGCACGGCGCGCGGCAAGGGCGGCGGCCTGGCGCTGGCGCGCCCGGCGGCCGAATACCGGCTGGGCGACCTGGTGCGTGAACTGGAACAGCAGGGCCCGCTGATCGACTGTCACGAGCCGCCCTGTGCGCTGGACGGCGCCTGCCGCCTGTCGGGCGTGCTGGCGCAGACCCTGCAGGCGTTCTACGACGCCCTCAACGGCTATTCCCTGGCCGATTTGGTGCGCGATCCGACCGCCGCCGCCATCATCAAGCTGCATCGCGCCGCCTGACGGGCGCGCCGGCCGATGGCTGCTGGCTGGTGGTCGGTGGCCGTGGGCGTGACCTCTGGCCGCCAGACCGGTCCATGAGCCGGGGTTATGGGTGCTGGGGCTTTGGTGATTTGCGGTCATCCGTCCCCCGCTTCAGAATAAGACCGTCGCCATTTTCTTATCGGGATGCAGGGTATGCGCGTATGCGTCATCGGCGCCGGGGTCGTGGGTGTGACTTCGGCCTATTTCCTGGCCCGCCAGGGCCATGAGGTCGTGCTGGTCGACAGCCACGCCCATCCGGCCGAGGTGTCCAGCTACGCCAACGGCGGCCAGCTCAGCTACAGCTACGTCGCGCCGCTGGCCGGGCCGGGCGTGCTGCCGAACGTGCCGGGCTGGCTGCTGCGCGAGGATTCGCCGCTGCGTTTCCGGCCGCGGCTCGACCCGCACCAGTGGCGCTGGTGCCTGCGCTTCGCGCTGGCCTGCCGCGCCTCGGTGGCGCGCGAGTCCACCGCGCAATTGCAGGCGCTGTCCTTTCTCAGCCGCGATGCCATGCACGCCTTGCTGGAACAGGAGAACCTGGAATTCGGCCATCTGCGCAACGGCAAGCTGATCGCCTATCGCAGCGCGGCCCTGCTGGAAAAGGCGCGCGCGCTGGTCGCCTATCAGGCGGCCCATGGCGCCGAGCAGGAGGTGCTGGACGCCGCCCAGACGCTGCAACGCGAGCCGGCGCTGGCCGGCATGGGCGCCAGCCTGGCCGGCGCCATCTACACCCCGAGCGAAGAGGCGGGCGACTGCCGCCAGTTCACGCAGGCGCTGTTCGAACGGCTGCAAGCGCTGCCCAACGTGCAGTGCGCCATGTCCAATCCGGTCGCCGGCCTGCAGCGCGAAGGCCGCCGCATCGTTGCCGTGCACACCCGCGACGGCGACATCGGCGCCGACGCGGTGGTGCTGGCCACGGGCATCGGCACGCGCGCCTTGCTGCAGCCGCTGGGCCACGATGTGCCGCTGTATCCGCTCAAGGGCTACAGCCTGACCGTGCCGCTGGCGGACGACGACGCCGTGGCGCCGCGCATCAGCGTCACCGACTACGAGCGCCGCATCGTCTACGCGCGGGTCGGCGGGGTGCTGCGGATCGCCGCCATGGTCGACATCGGCAGCGCCAACGCCGACATCGATCCGGCCCGCATCGCGCTGCTCAAGCGCCAGGTGCGCGAGGCCTTCCCCGCGCTGGACCTGGCGCAGGCGATTCCCTGGGCCGGGCTGCGCCCGGCCACGCCCACCGGCAAGCCGCTGATCGGCCGCAGTTCCGCCGCCGACAACCTGTGGCTGAACATCGGCCAGGGCGCGCTCGGCTTCACGCTGGCCTGCGGCAGCGCCGCGCTGCTGACGGCGCAGATGGCGGGGCTGGAGACGCCGCTGGACGCGCTGCCGTTCCGGCCTTGAGGCCGGGGCCGGACTCCCGGGGCTCGTACTTGCCGGGCATGTCCATCCGGGGGCATGTCCATCCGGGGCACGTCCATCTGCGGAATGTCCATTTCAAGATAGTCATTGCCTGTTCATCGGCAGACGGGCGCGCTCGCGCTCAATAGGATACCGCTCATCCGCCACCTGCGCGGCGCCTTGCGCCGCGGCGGAGAGCCGATTCCCATTCTGCGAGTGATCCCATCATGCCCTACCTGTTTCCATTGTTCGCCATCCTGTTCTGGGCGGGCAATGTCATCGTGTCCAAGATGGCGGCCAGCGCCATCTCGCCCACCGCCATCACCTTCTACCGGCTGATCCTGGCGCTGGCGATCATGGGCCTGTTCACGGCTGTGCCGGCCTGGCGCAACCGCAAGGTCATCCTGCGCCACTGGCCCAAGCTGGCGCTGTATGGCGCGCTGTCGTCGGCGTTGTTCCAGGCGCTGTCGTACCGCGCCGCCGAAACCACCACCGCCACCAACATGGCCATCCTGACCGCGCTGATCCCGCTGCTCAGCATGCTGCTGAGCGTGGTCATCCTGCGCGATCCGCTGACGCTGGGCATGGCGGCGGGCGGGGCGCTGTCGTTCCTGGGCCTGCTGTACCTGGTGGGGCAGGGCGAGATGCTGAGCGTGTTCCAGCACGGCATCCACGTCGGCGACGGGCTGATGCTGCTGGCGGCCTTCTCGTACGCGCTGTACGGCGTGCTGCTGCGCCACTGGAAGGTGCCGCTGCCGGCGTGGCAGTCGACCTTCGTGCAGTCGATCTTCGCGCTGCTCTACATGCTGCCGCTGTACCTGCAGGTGCCGGCCGCGCAGGCGGCGCTGGACGCCAAGACCATTCCGCTGATCCTGTACGCGGGCATCTTCTCGTCGGTGCTGCTGTCGTTCCTGTGGATCGAGGGCGTGCATCGCCTGGGGCCGAATCGCTGCAGCATCTTCATCAACCTGCTGCCGCTGTTCACCGCGCTGGCCGCGTTCGTGCTGCTGCGCGAGCAGTTGCGGTCGTATCACCTGCTGGGCGGCGCGGTGACGCTGCTGGGCGTGCTGCTGGCGCAGACGGTGCAGCGGCCGCTGTTCGGCCGTGGCCGGGCCGCCGCCTTGGCCGCCGGCAAGGCGTAAGGAACGCGGGCGCGGGCCTGGCGCCCGCGCCCCGGCAGGCCGGCGGGGCCACGGCCCGCCGGATTCACTCCCGTTCAAGACGCGAGCCGGTCGCCGCCGCATAGTGAGGCGCTTTGACCGGAGCGTCCATGAGCCTTTTCCAGAAATCCGCCATCGCGCTGGCCCGCAGCCCGGGCGTGGGGCGCGCCATGCGCGCATTGGCCGCGCGCACGTCGCTGGCGCGCCGCTTCGTCGGCGGCGCCGACATCGCGCAGGCGGTGCGCAGCGCGGTCCGGCTGCGCGAGGCGTATGGCATCCGCGCATCCTTGTTCTACCTGGGCGAGTACGTGGCCGATGCCGACGCCATCGAGCACAACACGCGGCAGGCCATGCAGGCCTGCGCCGCGCTGGGCCAGGCGGGGCTGGACGTGCACGTGTCCATCGACCCCACCGCCATCGGCTACATGCGCGGCGACGCGCTGGGGCGCGGCAATGCGCGGCGCATCGCCGAGGCGGCGCGCGAGGCGTCGGCGGGCGGCCGCGACTGGGTGGTGCTGGACATGGAGGACTCGGGCCTGCGCGAACGCACCTGCGCCCTGCATCGCGAGCTGTTGCAGGCGGGCCTGCCCGCCGGGCTGACCCTGCAGGCGCGCCGCCGCGGCACGCCGGCGGACCTGGCCGCGACCATCGGCCAGCGCACCTCGCTGCGGCTGGTCAAGGGCGCCTTTCCCGAACGCGCGCTGGACCATGCCGGCCGCGCGCGGATCGACCAGGCCTACCTGGACGCGGCCGCCATCATGCTGTCGCCGGCGGCGCGCGAGGCCGGTTTCCTGCCGGTCTTCGGCACCCACGACGACCGGCTCGCGGGCGCCATCATGACGCTGGCGCGCGAGCGCGGCTGGGCGCCGGAGGCGTTCGAGTTCGAGATGCTCTATGGCGTGCGGCCGGACTGGCAGCTGGCGCTGCGCCAGCTGGGCTATGCCGTCCGCGTCTACCTGCCGTTCGGCCAGGACTGGTGGCCCTACGCCGCGCGACGCATCGGCGAACACCCGCGCAACGCCTGGCTGCTGGCGCGTTCGCTGGGCGCGCAAGGGCGCTATTTCGGGTAGCCTGTCGCCAGCGCGGCCGCCGCCGGCCGCCGCGTCCCGACTGTCCTGCCCAGGCGTTTTTCCGATGGCGGTTTCCCAACATATCTGGCATTGCGGCGCGAACCTGCCCGGCGACGTGCTGATCGCCGACCTGCGCGCCTATCGCTACGAGGCGCACTTCCACGACGCCTGGTCGATCGGCGCCATCGCCCGCGGGCGTTGCGCTTTCACCGTGCACGGCCGGCCGTTCGAGGCGGGCGAGGGCGACCTGGTGGTGATCGCGCCGGGGCAGGTGCACACCGGCGGCACATCGGCCGGTCTGCTGGCCTACCGCATGGCGTACATCGAGCCGCGCTGGTTCGAGAACCATGCCGTGGCGCTGCGCGAGGGCGGCCTGGCGCTGCCGGGGCCGGTGATCCATGACGCCGCGCTGTGCGACGCCTGGCTGGCGGCGCTGGCGCCCGACGCCGTCGACGACGCCGCGCGCAGTGGCCGCCTGTCGGCCGCCCTGTTCAGCCTGCTGGCCGCGCACGGGCGGGCGCCGGCCGCGTCCGAGGCGGCGCCGCCTGGCGAGCCGGACGTCTGCGCCTTGCTGTTGCAGCGCATGCGCGCCGATCCGGCGTGCGCGCCCGACCTGGAGGCGTTGGCCCAGGCCGAGGGCCGCCACCGCAGCACGCTGGTCAAGCGGTTCGCGCGGCGCTATGGCCTGCCGCCGTTGGCGTGGCTGCGCAATTGGCGGGTGGCGCGCGCCCGCGCGCTGCTGCGGGGCGGCCTGCCGCTGGCCGAGGCGGCGCTGGCCGTGGGCTTTGCCGACCAGGCGCACCTGACGCGCGTGTTCAAGCAGGTCTATGGCAGTCCGCCGGGAGTGTTGCGCCGCTCGGCGGGGCGCGGCGCGCCGGGTTAGACATTCTTGCAAATCATGTAATGAGTGACGAATAATCGTTTGAAGCCCTGTTTTTATGCGGATTTAATCGATCCATGACGGCGTTTTCGCGCCTTTTTGATTGATTACAGGGAATGTGATGATGGACACGCAACGCATCACGCTGCGCGCCGCCGACGGCGTGGCGCTGGGAGGCTATGTGTGGCGCCACCCCGAGCCGGATCCGGCCGGGCCGCGCCCGGTGGTCGTCATCAACGCCGCCACGTCGGTGCGCTGCCGCTATTACGCGCGTTTCGCGGCCTACCTGCACCAGCATGGTTTCGACGTGCTGACCTACGACTATCGCGGGATCGGCGAATCGCGCCCGGCCTCGCTGCGCGGCTTCGAGGCGTCCTGGATGGACTGGGGCGAGAAGGATTTCGAGGCGGTGCTGGGCTATGTCGACACGCACTTCCCCGGCCAGCCGGTGGACGTGGTGGCGCACAGCATCGGCGGCTTCGTCACCGGCCTGGCGCCCTCGGCGCGGCGGGTGCGGCGCATTTTCACCATGGGCGCGCAGTACGCCTACTGGCGCGACTACGCCGCCGGGCAGCGGTTGCGCATGCTGGCCAAGTGGCATGTGGTGATGCCGCTGCTGGCGGCCTGTCTCGGGTATTTTCCGGGGCGCCGGCTGGGCTGGCTGGAGGACACGCCGCGCGGCGTGGTGCGCGACTGGAGCCTGATGGGGCCGCGGTTCGAGCGCCGCGGCCGGGCGCAGCACCGCGTGGCCGCGATGGCGGCGGTGACCGCGCCGATCCTGGCGCTCAGCGTCACCGACGACGAATTCGGCACCGAAGCCGCCGTTGGCCGGTTGCTGGCGTACTTCACCGGCAGCGCCCGCACCCATCTGCGGCTGGCGCCGGCATCGCTGGGACTGGAGGCGATCGGCCATTTCGCCTTTTTCCACGAGCGCTTCCGCGACACCCTGTGGCCGATCGCGCTGGGCTGGCTCAGTCGCGGCGAGCGTCGTCTGGCGGGGGCGACGCCCATACGTTGTGACTGCGTGGCGTCTCTAGCCGATAGTCCGAGTATTTCCGCGTGAAGAACTCGGCGCCCAGGATTTCGGCCGCCGCCAGCGGACGACGGGGGTCCAGGGCGACCTCGCCGCGGCTGTTGCCCGCGCCGTGCACGTAGCCGACGAAGTCGGCGTGCGTGTAGCGGGCGAATTCCTGCACCTGGTGCACCACGCCGAGCACGGCGCCGGGATAGGTTTCCTCCGACGCCACGGCCAGGCCCAGGCGCTTGCCGGCCATGCGCGCCTTGACCGCCTCGGGCTCGGGACCGGCGCCGGCGTAATGGGTGAAGGAGCGGTCGAAGAAGGCCTTGGTCTGCGCCGACATGCCATACCAGTAGAGCGGGGTGCAGAACAGCACGCCGTCGGCCGGCAGGAAGTGCTCGAGGAACAGCTCGGCATAGCGGTCGTCCGGCGCCGACGCATGGCGCAGGTCGGGCAGGAAACCCTTGATGTAGTCGTCCAGGAACAGCAGCGTGGCCGCGCTGCCGGCCGCCTGGGCGCCACGCTGGGCGGCGGCGCCCAGGGCGGCGCTGTTGCCGTCGCGGCGGGGGCTGCCCGCCAGGATCAGCAGGCGTTTTTGTCGATGATCTGAATTCATGTTCGATTGCCTCGTTGGGAAGGGGTTGCCAGGCAAAATTTACGGATTGAAGCCGGCTGCGACAAACGAGCATTTCTTGGCTAAGATGAAATAAATTCATCTATAAGGGGCCACCGTGTTCGCCTCCCTGCCGGTTACCGCGCTGCGCGCGTTCGAGGCCGCGGCGCGGCTGCGCAGTTTCAAGGCGGCCGCGGCCGAGTTGTCGGTGACGCCCACCGCCGTGTCGCACCAGATCAAGGCGCTGGAGCGCCACGCCGGCGTGGCGCTGTTCGACCGCGTGCCGCAGGGCGTGCGCCTGACCGACAGCGGCGCGCGCCTGTTCGCCAGCGCGCACGGCGCCTTGCTCGATATCGCGCAGACGCTGGATGCGCTGCGGCCGTCCAGCGTGGCGGGCGCCCTGACGCTGTCCACCACCCATTCGTTCGCGGCGTTGTGGCTGGTGCCGCGGCTGGGGCGCTTCTACCTGGCCTATCCGCAATACCAGTTGCGCCTGCAGGCGCAGGCCGAGACCATCGACCTGTTGCAGGACGCCAGCGTGGATGTGGCGATCCGCTACAGCAGCCGGCGCTATCCGGCGCTGCACGCGGCCTGCGCGTTGCAGGAGCGGTTCGGCGTCTATGGTGCGCCGGCCCTGGTGGCGCAGGCGCGCCGCGCCAAGCCCGCGCTGGTGACGGTGCGCTGGCGCGATTCGGCGCTGTATGACGAGGGCTGGCGCCAATGGTGCGACGCGGCGGGCCTGCCGGGCTGGCGCAAGCCGGCGGCGGTGCATGCGTATGCCGAGGAACACTATGCGTTGCAGGCCGCGATCGCCGGCCAGGGGCTGGTGCTGGCCAGTTCGGTGATGGTGTCCGACAGCGTCGCGGCCGGCACGCTGGTGCCGTTGCGGCCCGAAGTGAGCGTGGCGGGCGCGTCCTACACCGCGCTGTGCGCGCCGGGCCGCGAACGCCATCCGCCGGTCAAGGCGTTCCTGGCGTGGCTGCGGCAGGAGTTCAAGGGCTAGCGTTGGCGGCGGTCGATGGGCGTCGGCCCGCGCGCGTTCACGGCCGCGCTGGCCGCGGCAGCAGCGGCAAGACCGCCAGCATGGCGCCGCCGGCGGCCAGCCAGGCCAGCGGCCAGGACGCGGCCGCCACCAGCCGCGGCAGCGCCAGCGGCGTCAGGAACAGCCCCAGGTAGACGCAGGTGTTGGCCAGCCCCAGCGCGGTGCCGGCGCGGGCGGCGCCGGCCAGCGTGGCCAGCTCGGTGTAGGCCACGCCGTGCCAGGCCGATGCGCAGATGCCGGCGATTGCCAGCAGCACCGGCACGGCCAGTATCGCCACGCGATTGCCAGGCTCGTCGCCGACGGCCCAGGCGGCGGCCGCCAGCGCCATGAACAACAGGCCTCCCAGCCAGACGCAGCCGCGCAGGTAGGCGCGGCGGTTGCCGTGGCGGTCGGTCCAGCGGCCGCTGGCGATGCGCGCGACCATCGCGCCCAATTGCACCGCCACCATCACGGCGGTCAGCGTGGCGATGCCGGCGCCGCTGAAGTCGTGCAGGAATACCGTGGCGAACGTCAGCACCGCGAATTGCGGGCAGCACAGCAGGCCGATGGCCACCGCCGCGCGCCACACCCGGGCGTCGCGCAGGGGGCTGGAGGGCGGGGCGGCGGCCAGCATGCGGCCGGCAGGCGAGGGGCGCGCGTCCGTTCCGCGCGGCGCGGACGCCCGCGCTCGATCCGGCTCGCGCAGCCATCCCAGCGTCAGTAGCGCGGCGCCCGCGCACAGGCCGGCCAGCAGGCCGAAGACCGCGCCGAAGCCGGCCCGCGACGCCAGCCACGGCAGCACCAGCGCGCCCAGGCCGCCGCCCAGCGGCACGGCGGTCTGGCGGATGCTCATCGCCAGGCCGCGCTCGCCCTCGTCGAACCACGCCATCACCGCGCGGCCGCTGGCGCCGTTGACGCTGCCGCCCATCACGCCCACCAGCAGCAGGCCCAGCGCCAGCAGCCACAGGGCGGGCGCGACGCCGTGGGCCGGGGCGGCGCACAGGCTCATCCAGGCCAGCGCCGCCGCCGTCGCGCCCAGGCCGGCCAGCAGCACCGGCCGATCGCCCCAGCGGTCGGCCAGCAGGCCCCAGGGCAGTTCGAACAGCGCCACGCCCAGGCCGAGCACGCCCAGCGCCAGGCCCAGCGCGTCGTTGTCCAAGCGGTAATCGGCGCGCATGAAGACGGCGGTGGCGGGCAGGCCGGCCGCCGCCGCGGAGAACGCGACATTGGCGGCCACCCCCACCGCCAGCACCTTCCAGCGGTGGGCGGGGCGCGCGACAGGGGCGGGGGCGGAAAGCGCAGGGGCGGGCAGGGACATGACGGTTCCAGGCGGGATTGACGCGGCAAAGTCTGCGCCCGTAACATAATTCTGAAAATCAGGAAATTTTCAATTAAAGGTTTTGAAAAACGGGATGATCAGGCCTGTCACCTTTGACCTGGATGTGTTGCGCAGTTTCGTCGCCGGGGTCGAGCTGGGCAGCTTCGGCCGCGCGGCCGACCGTCTCGGGCGCTCCACGTCGGCCGTCAGCGCGCAGTTGAAAAAGCTCGAGGAGCAGGCCGGCGTGCCGCTGCTGCGCAAGGCCGGCCGCGGCCTGGCGCTGACCGACGCGGGCGAGACCATGCTGGCGTACGCGCGCCGGCTGCTGGAGCTGAACGACCAGGCCTCGGTGGCGGTGCGCGGCACGCGGTTGCAGGGGCGGGTGCGCCTGGGGCTGCAGGAGGATTTCGGCGAGATCCTGCTGCCGCAGGTGCTGGGCCAGTTCGCCCGCGCCCATCCGCAGGTGCGGATCGAAGCGCGGGTGGCGCGCAACGCCGAGCTGCTCGAACGCCTGGCGGCCGGCGAACTGGACCTGGCGCTGGCCTGGGACCATGACGCGACGCGGCCGCATGGCGTCAGGTTGGCCGAACTGCCGCTTTGCTGGATCGGGCCGGCCGTCACCGATCCCGCCGCGCCGGCGCGCGATGCCGACGGCGCCCTGCCGCTGGTGGCGTTCGAGACGCCCTGCCTGTTCCGCGGCCGCGCCACCGAGGCGCTGGACCGCGCCGGCATCGCCTGGACCTCGGCCTTCATCAGCCCGAGCCTGGCGGGCCTGTGGGCGGCGGTCAGCGCGGGGTTGGGGGTGATGGTGCGCACGCCGCTGGGGTTGCCGAACGGATTGCGGGTGATGGCGCCGGGCGAGCAGGGCCTGCCGCCGTTGCCGGGGTTGGCGTTGTCGCTGTATCACGCGCGGGGCCGGCCCGGCCCGGTGGCCGCGGCCCTGGCCGACATCGTGCGCCAGTGCGTGCGCGACAGCGTCGCGGCGCTGCCCGCCGTGCCGGGCCTGCCGGCGCGCATCCATTTCGAGGAGGCCGAGCGCCTTGAACCGATTCCATGAAATGAGCGTTTTCCTGGCGGTGGCCGAAGCGCAGAGCTTCGCCGCCGCGGCCCGCCGGCTGGCGATGTCGGCGCCGAGCGTGACGCGCAGCGTCGCGGCGCTGGAGCGCCGGCTGGGCACGCTGCTGCTGGTTCGCACCACCCGCAGCCTGCGCCTGACCGAAGCCGGCCAGCGCTACGCGGCCGATTGCCGCGCCATTCTGGAGGCGGTGGAGCAGGCCGACGATGCCGCCGCCGGCGCCATGGCCGCGCCGCGCGGGTCGCTGCACATCACCGCGCCGGCGCGCTTCGGCGAACTGCACGTCATGCCGGCGGTGCTGGGCTACCTGCGCCAGCACCGCGAGGTGTCGGTGCGCGCCTTGCTGGTGGATCGCGTGGTGAACCTGCTGGACGAAGGCGTGGACGTGGCGGTGCGCATCGGCGCCTTGCCCGATTCCACCCTGACGGCGGTGCCGGTGGGCCAGGTGCGGCGGGTGGTGTGCGCCTCGCCCGCGTTCCTGCAGCGCCATGGCACGCCCGACAGTCCCGACGCGCTGGCGCGTTTCTGCACCATCACGGCGGCGATGGAAGGGCGCGGCTCGCAATGGCGTTTCCTGCAGGACGGCCAGCCGCGGCGCCTGCCGCTGGAATCGCAGCTGACGGTGACCTCGTTCCAGGCCGCGGTGGCGGCGGCCTGCGAGGGTTGGGGGCTGACCCAGGTGGTGTCCTACCAGGTGGCGCGCGACCTGGCCAGCGGCGCCCTGCAGGTGGTGCTGCGCGACTACGAGATGGCGCCGATGCCGGTGCACGTGGTGTATCCGGAAGGGCGCAAGAGCTCGGCCAAGGTGCGCAGCTTCGTCGACTTCTGCGTCGATGCGCTGCGCCGCGACCTGGCGGCCCTGCCGGCCTGAATCCTTTCACCGGCGGCAATGGTGTCTTGCGCGCCGTGGCCGTTCCCCGGCGGGCGGCGCGGGTTCAACATGGAGGCCTGTTCCCAACCCGAGATGCCGCCATGTCCGCCGCTGCCCTGACGTTCTACAGTTTTCCCCTTTCCGGCCATTCGCACCGCGTGGCGCTGATGCTGTCCCTGCTGGAGGTGCCGCACCGCACGGTCGATGTGGACCTGCGCAGCGGCGCGCAGAAGCGGCCGGATTTCCTGGCGCTGAACGCCTTCGGCCAGGTGCCGGTGATCGACGACAACGGCGTGGTGGTGGCCGATTCGACCGCCATCCTGGTGTACCTGTGCAAGCGCTACGGCGGCCAGGCCTGGCTGCCCGAGGACGCGGTGGGCGCGGCGGCGGTGCAGCGCTGGCTGTCGGCGGCCTCCGGCCCGCTGGCGGGCGGCCCCGCCGCGGCGCGGCTGGTGACGGTGTTTGGCGCCCCGTATGACGTGCCGGCCACGCTGGCGCGCGCGCATGCCTTGCTGGCGGTGATGGAGCACGAACTCGCGGCCACCGGCTACCTGGCGGGCGCCGCGCCGACCATCGCCGACGTGGCCTGCTACACCTATGTGGCGCATGCGCCCGAGGGCAACGTATCGCTGGCGGCGTACCCGCGGGTGCGCGACTGGCTGGCGCGGATCGAGGCGCTGCCGCGCTTCGTGCCAATGGTGGCGTCGCCGGTCGGGTTGCGGGCGGCGTGATCGCAAGCGCGCGCGGCCGGTCCGCGCGCAAGGAGCCTGACATGAATGCGACAACGATGAAGCCGGTTGGCGCCGCGGATGCCGCGCAGGCCGGCGGCTCGCCCGCCGCCGCGCCGACCACCGCCACTGCGTCGACGAGCGCCACTGCGCCCGCGCCCTGGCACGCGGGCGAGCGGCAGTTGCAGGTGCGCATCGGCATGGCCGAGCGCATGGCGCAGGTCGGCGCCAAGGTGATCCGCCCGTACATGCCGGACCAGCACCGCGCGTTTTTCGCCCAGCTGCCGTTCCTGGTGGCGGGCGTGGTCGATGGCCAGGGCGATCCCTGGGCCGGGGTGCTGGAAGGCGAGCCGGGTTTCGCCGTGTCGCCGGATCCGGCCACGCTGCGGGTCGCGGCGGTGCCGGACGCCGACGATCCGCTGCGCGCCGGCATGGGGCCGGACCAGCCGCTGGGGCTGCTGGGCATCGAGCTGCACACGCGCCGCCGCAACCGCATGAACGGCCGCATCGCCGCGTGGGACGGCAGGCGCTTCGAGGTGGCGGTGGCCGAGTCGTTCGGCAACTGCCCGCAGTACATCCAGGCGCGCGATTTCCATTTCTCGCGCTCGCCGACCCTGCGCTTTCCGGGGCCGGTGCGCGAGCGGACGGGGCTGGCCGATGCCGACCGGGCGCTGATCGCGCGCGCCGACACGCTGTTCGTGGCGACCTATGCCGACACCGACGAGGCCGGGCGCCGGGTCGATGTCTCGCATCGCGGCGGCAAGCCGGGGTTCGTGCGGATCGACGGCGACACGCTGACGGTCCCGGATTTTTCCGGCAACCGCTTTTTCAATACGCTCGGCAACATGCTGCTCAATCCGCGCGCCGGGCTGCTGTTCATCGATTTCGAGCGTGGCGACGTATTGCAGGTGTCGGGCCGCGCCGAGGTGATCCTGGACAGTCCGGAGATCGAGACCTTCGCGGGGGCCGAGCGGCTGTGGCGCGTGCACGTGCAACGGGTGCGGGCCAGGCCGGGCGCGCTGGCGCTGCGTTGGCGCTTCGGCGGCTATTCGCCGACCGCGCTGGCCACCGGGCAATGGCCGCAAGCCGCCGCGGCCTGACGCGGGCTCGCTAGGCGCGGTCGCCGCCGACCTTGCGCACCACGGTGTCGTCCGGCGCCAGCGCGCGCCCGTCCTGGGCGCGGATCTCCAGGCGCTGCACCGGCTGGCCGCGCTTGCGGTCGATGAGCGTGGAGTGCGGTTCGGCGGGGCCGTAGTAATGGTCTTCGCCCCATTGGCGCAGGCCGACGATGACGGGAAACAGCGCCTGGCCTTTTTCCGTCAGCACGTATTCCTGGTAGGCGCTGCCGTCCGAGGCCGGCGCCGCCGCCAGGATCTCGTGCGCCACCAGCGTGCGCAGGCGGTCGCTGAGGATGTTCTTGGCCACGCCCAGGCTTTTCTGGAATTCGCCGAAACGCCGCACGCCATCGAAGGCGTCGCGCACGATCAGCAGCGACCACCAGTCGCCGATGGCGTCGAGCGCGCGCGCCACCGGGCAGGCGGCGCCTTCGAGGCTGGTGCGTTTGACCATGTCGTCCTGACCTTTGCCGCGCATCGCGGCGGAGGAAGATATCGAATGTGTAGTTGCATTATAAAACTTCGAGGAATAGCATTCTGGTTTCGTAATAAAACCACTTGAGGCCATCATGCCAGACCGGACCGATCCTGCTCCTGCTTCTGCGCCATCTCCTGTATCCCCAGCATCCGCGGCCGCCGCCGCATCGACCGGCCGCATGCCCACCGCCCTGGTGCTGCTGCTGGCCGTGGCCTGCGCGTTGAGCGTGGCCAACGTGTACTACGCGCAGCCGCTGCTGGACGCGATGGGCCGCGAATTCCGCCTGGACGAGGGCGCGGTGGGCATCGTCGTCACCGCGACGCAATTGGGTTGTGCGGTGGCGCTGCTGCTGGTGGTGCCGCTGGGCGACCTGCTCGACCGGCGCCGCCTGATGCTGGCGCAGCTGGGGCTGCTGGTGCTGGCGCTGGCCGCGGTGGCGCTGGCGTCCGCCGCGCCGTGGCTGCTGGCCGGGATGCTGGCGCTGGGCCTGCTCGGCACCGCCATGACCCAGGGCCTGCTGGCGCTGTCGGCCGCGCTGGCCGCGCCGGGCGAGCGCGGGCGGGTGGTCGGCGCGGTGCAGGGGGGCGTGGTGATCGGCCTGCTGCTGGCGCGGACCCTGGCGGGCGCCGTGGCCGACCTGTGGGGGTGGCGCGCGGTCTACCTGGTGTCGGCCGGCCTGGCCGCGCTGCTGGCCCTGGCGCTGGCCCGCTGGCTGCCGCGCCGCGCCTTGCCGACCGCGGGGCTGGGCTATGGCGCGCTGCTGCGCTCGATGTTCACCCTGCTGGCGAGCGAACGCGTGCTGCGGGTGCGCGGCATGATCGCGCTGTTGATGTTCGCCGTCTTCAGCGCGTTCTGGACGGCGCTGGTGCTGCCGCTGAGCGCGCCGCCGCATTCGCTGACGCATACCGCGGTGGGCGCGTTCGGGCTGGTGGGCGTGGCCGGGGTGCTGGTGGCGGCCCGGGCGGGGCGGCTGGCCGATCGAGGCCATGCCCAGCTCACCACCGGCGCGGGCCTGGCGCTGCTGTGCCTGGCCTGGGTGCCGATCGCCTTCCTGGACCAGAGCCTGTGGGCGCTGGCGCTGGGCGTGCTGGTGCTGGACATCGCGGCGCAGGCGTTGCACGTGACCAACCAGGCCATGATTTTCGCCATCAGCGCGCAGGCCCACAGCCGGCTGGTCGGCGGCTACATGATGTTCTACGCGGTGGGCAGCGGACTCGGGTCGATCGCCTCGACCTTCGTCTATGCGCGGGCCGGCTGGCTCGGCGTGTGCGCGCTGGGCCTGGGGCTGAGCCTGGCGGCAACGGTGTTCTGGGCGCTGACGCTGCCGCGCAAGGCGGCGCTGGCGCCGGACTGCGCCACCGCGCCGCGGGCGTGAGGGGCGCGCGGGCGGGAATTCCGCGCCGGGTTCAGGCCCGGATGTAGGCCCAGCCTTCGCCCTGGCGCTGCGCCAGGTGCAGCACCGCCGCCGGCACGGTGCGCAGCGTGGCCGGCGCCTGGGCGCCGGTCGCGGCCAGCGTGTTGGCGCACAGCAGCAGGTGTTCGTCGGTGGCGTGCGATTCGGCCAGCGCGGCGGCCACGGCGCCGGCATTGGCGACGATTTCCACCTGGGCCTGCGGGTCGGCCTTCTTCAGGTTGGCGGCATTGCGGCGGGCGCGCTCCAGCGCGGCGGGCGTGGGCGCGTGTATCAGCAGTCGGATCATGTCAGTGGTGTTCGAGCGTGTGGGCGATGGCCGCCACTTGCCGCGCGAAGGCCGGATCGGCCCGCTCGCGCGGACGCGGCAGGTCGATATCGTAACTGCCCGCGATGTTGGCCGGGCGGCCGCCCAGCACCACCACCTTGTCGGCCAGGAACACCGCTTCCTCGATGTCGTGGGTGACGAACAGCACCGCCGCGCCCGAGGCCTGCCAGACGCGGATCAGTTCCTGCTGCAGATTGCGGCGGGTGATGGCGTCGACCGCGCTGAAGGGTTCGTCCATCAGCAGCAGGTCGGGCTTGACCGCCAGCGCGCGGGCGATGCCGACGCGTTGCGCCTGGCCGCCGGACAGCTGGTGCGGCCAGCGGCGGCCGTAGTCGCCCAGGCCGGTCAATTGCAGCGCGGCGTCGACGCGCTGCTGCCGTTCCTGGCGGTCCAGGCCCAGGCCTTCGAGGCCGTAGCCGACGTTGCCGCCGACCGTGCGCCATGGCATCAGGCGGCTGTCCTGGAACACCACCGCGCGGCTGCGGCGGCCGGGGCGCGCGGGCGCCTGGAAGCGGACCTCGCCGCTGGCGGGGTCGGCCAGGCCGGCGGCCGCGCGCAGCAGCGTCGATTTGCCCACGCCCGAGCCGCCCACCACGGCGACGAAGCTGCCCGCCTCGATCGCCAGCGACAGGCCCTGGATCACGGGCGCCTCGGCGCCCGGATGGTGGTAGGAGAGTTTCGAGAATTCGATCACGGACGCCATTGCAGCACCTTGCTTTCGACCGTCGAGAACGCCAGGTCGCACAGCGTGTAGACCAGCGAGATGATCAGCATGTAGACCACCACCGCGTCGTAGGCGCCGACGCCGGCGGCGGCGTTCATTTCCTGGCCCATGCCGGGCACGCCCAGCAGTTCGGCGGCGATCAGCGTCATCCAGGCCTGGCCGATGCCGGTGCGCACGCCCGACAGCGCGCCGGGGGCGATGGCCGGCAGCGTCACGCCCAGGGCGCGCGCCAGGTAGCCGCCATGGCCGAAGGCGCGGGCCAGTTCGTAGTAGCGCGGGTCGACGTTGCGCACCGCGCTGTAGGTGGCGAAATAGTTGACCCAGAACACGCCGATCGCGATGACGAAGGCGGCGCCAGCGTGGCTGACCTTGAACCAGGCGATGGCGAACACCACCCAGGCCAGCGGCGGGATCGGCCGCAGGATGCGCGCCAGATAGGCTTGCGCCAGGTCGAAGCGCGGCAGCGTGGCGGCCGCCAGGCCCACGCCGAAGCCCAGCGCGGTGCCCGCGGCCAGGCCCCAGAAGTAATGCACCAGGCTGGAGCCGATGGCCGGCAGCAGGCGGCCCGATTGCCATTCCTGGACCAGCGTGGCGGGCAGCGCGAAGGGGTCGGGCAGGGTGCCCGGGGGCGCCCATTGCCAGATCAGCGCGGCTTTCCAGATGGCGATGAAGATGGCCAGTCCGCCGATGCCGTACGCCGCGCGGCGCGCGGCGGCGAACCCGGGCGGCGTGCCCTTGCGGGCCTGCGGCGCGGGGGCGGCCAGGGCCGGGGCGGTCTGGCTCATTGCTTGTTGGCCTTGTCGTAGAAGCGGCTGTCGAACAGCTGCTTGACGTCGACCTTGGCGGCTTCGACCGTGCCCAGGCTGGCCTGGAAGGTCTGCAGTTCGGCGGTGGCGTCGACGATGGCGTGCGGATCGGCCACGAACTGGTCATGCGAATTGCGGATGGCCTTCTCGACCAGCGCGCGGTCCAGGCGGCCGCCGCCGACGTACTTCTGCACGTGGGCCGCTGCGCGGGCCGGATCGTTCTTGAGCAGGGCGGTGGCGGCGAGCTGGGCGTCCACCAGCTGTTGCACGGCCTCGGGGTGCTCGGCGATCAGCTTGTCGCGCACCAGCAGCACGGCGCCGGGCTGGTTCGGGAACAGCTGCGAGCCGCGCGCCACCACGCGCGATTCCGGCACGCGGGTCAGCACGGTGGTGACGGTGGGTTCGAGGATGGCGGCGCCGTCGATGGCGCCGGTCAGCAGCGACTGCTGGATCTGCGCCTCGCCCTGGTAGATCAGTTCCAGGCTGGCCGGGTCGGCCTTGAGGCGGTTGCGCAGCCAGTATTGCAGCGCGGCCTCGGGCACCGCGCCCTTGGGGTAGCTGGCGATGACGGGCTTCCTGCCCTTGTCCTTGGCGAAGCGGGCGAACGCGGTGGCCGGATCGCCCGAGGCGAAATACGGCGCCAGCGCGCCCAGCGCGACCACGTTGACCTGCTCGACGATGTTGGAGGCCACCACCTTGATGCCGGCGCCCTTGGCGCTGGCCACCAGCGCCGGGCCGATGCCGACGTAGGCGACGTCGAGCTGCCCGGCCAGCAGGGCCTGGGTCAACGCCGGACCGCTCTGGAACTGCACCAGCTTGGGCGCGGGCGCGCCCTTGGCCTGCAGCGTGCCTTCTTCCAGCGCCACGAACAACTGCGCGTCCGGCAGGATCGGCAGGTAGCCGATTTCGAGCGCGGGCGGCGCGGCGTGGACGGGAACCAGGGACGTGGTGGCGGCGATGACGGCGGCGGTGAACAGCTTGCGGAACATGGAAGAGGGGTCCTGAACGACGGCGCCTTGGTGCGGCTGGCGGCTAGCCCGCGGGCAAGGGTTTCCGTTGCCTGCTTATTAATTTTAGATATGTTTATTCATTTTCTTTATTCTTTTTGGTTATATGTTTAACAGGGCCGCGCCCCAATGCAAAAGACCGCCGCGGCGGTCTTTTGCATTGGGGAAAGCGCGCCGGCGTCAGGGCTGCACGGCGTACTCGAGCGAGCCGGCCACCACCGCCGCCAGCCCCGGCGCCTGGGTCAGCTTGTGCAGCGCGTAGGTCTGGGCCGTGGCGATCTTGGCCTGGTGGAAGGCCGGGTCCTCGTCCTGGAGGTCCAGCGACGCCAGCAGCGCGCGCGCCATCTGCCAGCCGGCCAGCACCGTGCCCGCCAGCAGCAGGTAGGGCACCGCCGAGCCGAACACGGCGTTGGGATGCGCGGCGGCGTTGGCCACCACGAAGTCGACCGTGTTGGCCAGCGCCAGGCGGCCCTGGCGCAGCGGCGTCAGCACCAGCCGGGCGGCCGGCTCGGTGCGGGCCTGCAGCGCTTCCTCGGTCTTGCGGATCTCCTCGATCAGCGCCTGCGCCACCGCGCCACCGTCGCGCAGCGTCTTGCGGCCGACCAGGTCGTTGGCCTGGATCGCGGTGGTGCCTTCGTAGATGGTGAGGATGCGGGCGTCGCGGTAGTACTGGGCGGCGCCGGTTTCCTCGATGAAGCCCATGCCGCCATGCACCTGCACGCCCAGGCTGGCGACGTCGATGGAGGCCTCGGTGCACCAGCCCTTGACGATCGGCACCAGGAATTCCTGCACCGCCAGGTGGCGGGCGCGCGCGGCGGGGTCGGCGCTGGCGTGGGCCAGGTCGGCGTGGCCGGCGGTGTAGTAGGCCAGCGCGCGGCCGGCTTCGGTCAGGGCGCGCATGGTGCCCAGCATGCGGCGCACGTCCGGGTGCTGGAGGATGGGCACGGCGTCGCGCGAGGAGCCGTCCACCGGCCGGCTCTGCACGCGCTCGGCGGCGTAGGCCAGCGCGTGCTGGTAGGCGCGGTCGGCCACCGCGATGCCC
This sequence comes from Achromobacter sp. ISS7, assembly GCF_056523125.1. NCBI lineage: Bacteria > Pseudomonadati > Pseudomonadota > Betaproteobacteria > Burkholderiales > Alcaligenaceae > Achromobacter > Achromobacter sp. ISS7. The sequence goes on from NZ_JAWRZD010000001.1 coordinate 920,936, forward strand.
TGCACGCCGACGGCGAAGCGGGCCGCGTTCATCATGATGAACATCGCGTCCAGGCCGCGGTTTTCCTGGCCCACCAGGTAGCCGATGGCGCCGCCCGCGTCGCCGAACTGCAGCGTGGCGGTGGGGCTGGCCTTGATGCCGAGCTTGTGCTCGATCGACACGCAAGTAACGTCGTTGCGCGCGCCCAGCGAGCCGTCGTCATTGACCAGGAACTTGGGCACCAGGAACAGCGAGATGCCCTTGACGCCCTCGGGGGCGTCGGGCAGGCGCGCCAGCACCAGGTGGATGATGTTCTCGGCCAGGTCGTGCTCGCCGTAGGTGATGAAGATCTTGGTGCCGGAGATGCGGTAGGTACCGTCGCCGACCGGCTGCGCGCGGCTGCGCAGCAGCGCCAGGTCCGAGCCGGCCTGCGGTTCGGTCAGGTTCATGGTGCCGGTCCACTGGCCCGACAGCATCGGGCCGATGAAGCGTTCACGCAGTTCGGGCGAGCCGGCCGTCAGCAGCGCCTCGACGGCGCCGTTGGTCAGCAGCGGACACAGGGCGAACGACAGGTTGGCGGCGTTGAGCATTTCGGAGCAGGGCGCGCCGAGCAGGCCGGGCAGGCCCTGGCCGCCGTATTCGGCCGGATGCGTCATGCCCTGCCAGCCGGCCTCGGCGTATTGGCGGAAAGCCTGCTTGAAGCCGGGCGAGGTGGTCACGGCGCCATCGCGCCAGGCGCTGGGCTCGCGGTCGGCGGGATGGTTCAGCGGCGCCAGCACGTCGGCGGCGAAGGTGGCGGCTTCCTCCAGCACGGCCTGGGCGGTGTCGGGCGTGGCTTCGGCGTATTGCGGCAGCGCGGCCACTTGCGGCAGGCCGGCAAGGTGGTTCAGCACGAACAGCATGTCTTTCACGGGGGCTTGGTACGTCATGGCGTCGGAGCTCCGGGTAGGAAGGGAATCAGGTGGCGTCGATGGCGCGGGTGGAACCCACCGCGGCGCGCAGTTCGAATTTCTGGATCTTGCCGGTCGAGGTCTTGGGCAGCTCGCCGAAGCGCACCGCGCGCGGCACCTTGAAGCCGGGCAGCAGCAGCTTGCAGTGCGCGATGATCTCTTCGGCGGTGGCGCTGCAGCCGGGCTTGAGCTCGACGAAGGCGCACGGCGTCTCGCCCCATTTCGGGTCGGGCATGGCCACCACCGCCACGGCGGCCACGGCCGGATGGCGGTAGAGGGCGTCCTCGACCTCGATGCTGGAGATGTTCTCGCCGCCCGAGATGATGATGTCCTTGCTGCGGTCCTTGATGCGGATGTAGCCGTCGGGCGTCATTACGCCCAGGTCGCCGGTGTGGAACCAGCCGCCGCTGAAGGCCTCGTCGGTGGCGCGCTCGTTCTTCAGGTAGCCCTTCATGCAGATGTTGCCGCGGAACATGATCTCGCCCACGGTCTGCTCGTCGGCCGGCACTTCCTCCATGGTGTCGGGGTTGCGCACCGAGACGCCGGCCTGCAGGTGGTAGCGCACGCCCTGGCGCGCGGTCAGCAGGGCGCGCTGTTCGTCTTCGAGGTCGTCCCAGGCGTCCTGCGTCGCGCACACGGCGGCGGGGCCGTAGACCTCGGTCAGGCCGTAGACGTGGGTCAGCTCGAAGCCGATTTCCTTCATCTTGGCGATCACCGCGGGCGCCGGCGCGGCGCCGGCCACCATGGTGCGCACGGTATGGGTGATGCCGGCGCGCAGCTCGGCCGGCGCGTTGGCCAGCGCGCTCTGCACGATGGGCGCGCCGCAGTAGTGGGTGACGCCCTCGGCGCGGATCAGGTCGAACACGGTCTTGGGATCGAACTTGCGCAGGCAGACGTTGACGCCGGCGCGGGCCGCCACGGTCCAGGCGAAGCACCAGCCGTTGCAGTGGAACAGCGGCAGGGTCCACAGGTAGACCGGATGCTTGGGCATGTCCCATTCGAGGATGTTGCTGACGGCGTTGAGATACGCGCCGCGGTAGTGGTAGACCACGCCCTTGGGATCGCCGGTGGTGCCGGAGGTGTAGTTCAGCGCGATCGCGTCCCACTCGTCGGCCGGCGGGCCCCAGTCGAACGTGGCGGGGGCGGCGGCCAGGAAGGCCTCGTAGTCGGTGGCGCCGGGCAGGGTGGCCGGGGCGCCGTCCAGGTCGTGCACCGAGATCACTTTCAGGTGCGGGAACTCGGCGCGGGCGCGCTGCGCGAGTTCGGCGTATTCGGTGTCGACGATCAGCGCGCGGGCCTCGCCGTGGCCCAGCATGAACAGCACGCTGGGCGTATCCAGGCGGGTGTTGAGGGTGTTGAGCACGGCGCCCAGCATCGGCACGCCGAAGTGCGCCTCGACCATGGCGGGGATGTTCGGCAGCATCACGGCCACCGTGTCGCCGCGCTGGATGCCGGCGGCGGCCAGCGCGCCGGCCAGACGTTGCGCGCGTTCGTAGGTCTGGGCCCAGGTGCGGCGCACGGCGCCATGCACTATCGCCAGGCGGTTGCCGTAGACCTGCGCGGCGCGGGCGATGAAGTCGACCGGGGTCAGGGGCTCGTAGTTGGCGTCACGGCGTGCCAGGCCGTGGTCGAACAGGCTGCTCATGCTTGTCTCCTGTGGGGCGCGGGGGCGCCCGGATATGCTTTTATGCGGGAAACTTGATCTGGATCGCCGGTATTGATCTGTAGCCGGAATCCCGCTGCTTGCTAGAGCTTATCGGCCGCCGGAAAATGGTGTCTGTCGCCTGCGCGACAGACCTTTTTCCGGGCGCCCAACCCGCAGTTTTACACGGTTCTTTCCATGTCCGATGTTTCAAACGTTGTTTCCCAGACCGAGCTGGCCGAACTGCTGCGCGGCTGCGCCTGGTTCACCGCGCTGGACGCCTCGCACCAGGAGCTGGTGCTGGCCACGGCGCGCGCCGAACACGTGGCCAGCGGCGCCTGGATCGCGCGCCGCAACGCGCCGTCGGACTATTGGCTGGGCGTGCACAGCGGCCTGCTCAAGCTGGCGATCTACAACGAATCGGGACGCAGCTGCACGTTCTCGGGGGTGCCGCCGGGCGGCTGGTTCGGCGAGGGCAGCGTCATCAAGCGCGAGCTGCGCAAGTACGACGTGGTGGCGATCCAGCCGTCGCTGGTGCTGCTGGTGCCGGCCGCCACCTTCCACGCGCTGCTGGCGGCCAGCCTGCCGTTCTCGCATTTCGTCATCGGCCAGTTGAACGACCGCATGGGCGAGTTCATCGCCTCGATCCAGAACCATCGCCTGCTGGATGCCGATGCGCGCGTGGCGCAGTCGCTGGCGCAGCTGTTCAACCCGCAGCTGTATCCGTCCACCGACCTGACGCTGGCGATCTCGCAGGAAGAACTGGGCTACCTGACCGGCCTGTCGCGCCAGCGCGTCAACCAGGCGCTGCAGACGCTGGCGGACCAGGGCATGCTGGCGCTGTCGTACAACCAGATCAAGGTGCTGACGCTGGACCGGCTGCGCCAGTACGGGCTGGACCAGCTCTGAAAAGGCGGGGTCAGGCCAGGGCGCGGTCGAGGGCGGCGCGCGCCAGGATGCGGGTGGAGTCCAGCGTCGGCAGCGCGCAATTGGCGTCGTTCAGCACCAGCGGCAATTCGGTGCAGCCCAGCACCACCGCGTCGCAGCCGGCATCGCGCAGCCGCGCCACCACGCCTTGCAGCAGGACCACCGATTCGGGCTTGAAGACGCCGTAGACCAGTTCGTCCATGATGACGCGCGCCAGCAGGTCGCGGTCGGCCGGCTCGGGGCGCACGAAGTCCAGGCCGCGCGCCCGCAGCTTGTCGGGATACACCGCGCTGTCGACCAGCCAGCGCGTCCCCAGGATGCCGATGCGGCGCAGGCCGCGGGCGGCCGCCACGGCCGCGACTTCCTCGGCGATGTGCAGCCACGGCAGCGGCGACTCCGGCAGCACGTGGCCCAGGGCCTGGTGGATGGTGTTGTCGGGGCAGACCAGGAAATCCGCGCCGGCGCGCGCCAGGCGGTCGGCGGAGGTCAGCATCAGGGCGCCCACGCCGGCCAGGTCATCGCGTTCCAGGCAGGCCACGTAGTCCGCCAGCGACAGGCTGTGCAGCGACACCTCGGGGTGCGCGTGCGGCCCCAGGCGCTGCGCGCCCTCGGCGCAGATCGTGCGGTAGCAGAGCGCGGCGCCTTCCGCCGAGCAGGCGACGATGCCGATGTGCAGGGGCGGATGGGCGGGCATGCGGACTCCGTGGCGGCCGGGTCAGGCGGCGGGTTTGGACAAGGCCCGCACATGGCGGGCGATCTGGCGGAACTGCTCGGCCATGGCGTCCTGCTGCGCTTGCGGCAGCTGCGACAGGAACAGTTCGTCGATGGCCGGGCCGTAGACCTTCCACATCTTGCGGCGCAGGGCCAGGCCTTGCGGCGTGATGCGGGCATAGGTGGCGCGGCGGTCCTCGTCGGAACGGAAGCGCTCGACCAGCCCGGCGGCCTCGATGCGGTCCATCAGGCGCGTCAGGTTGTAGCGCGCGATGACCATGCGTTCGGCCATCTCGAACATGCGCGCGGTGCCTTGCGGCGCGCGTTCCAGCGCCCACAGCGCGTCGTACCACGCCAGCGGCGGCAGGCCGGCGGCGGACAGTCGTTTTTCGATCTCTTCCACCACCAGCGCATGCGCGGTCAGGAAGAGGCTCCACGCGTCGGGCTTGCCCGTGGCCATGCGGTCGCTTCCTTGTCTTGAGATTTTCGCTGCCCGGATTGTAGAGGCCCGGGCCGCCGCCGGCAGGGTCGAAAACACCGCGGGCGGGTCCTTTATACCGCGCCCGGGCCGGGTAGAAACCACCTTGCCTGTTTCAACCCCATGATTTAGCGGCGTTTTTCGCTGGCACGGAATTCGCGTTAGCGGACATACCCCACAACGCAACACAGGAGGGTGTCCCCATCATGGGCCCGTATAAAAAGTTATGGTTCACGCTGATCGCCGTGCTGGCGGTCACGTTCGCATTGCTCGGCTTCTACGGCGGCGAAGTCTACCGCCAGGCGCCGCCGATTCCCCAGGAGGTCGCCAGCGCCGACGGCGCGCGCCTGTTCGGCCGCGACGACATCCTGGACGGCCAGACCGCCTGGCAGTCGATCGGCGGCATGCAGCTGGGCTCGATCTGGGGCCACGGCGCCTACCAGGCGCCCGACTGGACCGCCGATTGGCTGCATCGCGAGCTGACGGCCTGGCTCGACCTGGCGGCGCGCGATGCGCATGGCCGCGACTACGGCCAGCTCGACGCGCCCGCCCAGGCCGCGCTGCGCGAGCAGCTCAAGGCCGAATACCGCGCCAACCGCGCCGACGCGGCCGGCAGCAAGCTGGTGCTGAGCCCGCGCCGCGCGCAGGCGGTGGCGCAGACAGCGGCCTACTACGACCAGCTGTTCTCGGACGCGCCGGCGCTGCACACCAGCCGCGAGCACTACGCCATGAAGGAGAACACGCTGCCCGACGCGAAGCGCCGCCAGCAGCTGACGCACTTCTTCTTCTGGACCGCCTGGGCCGCCGCCACCGAGCGCGAAGGCACCTCGGTCACCTACACCAACAACTGGCCGCACGAACCGCTGATCGGCAACCATCCGAGCAGCGAGAACGTGATGTGGTCGATCATCAGCGTGGTGGTGCTGCTGGCCGGCATCGGCCTGCTGGTGTGGGCCTGGGCCTTCCTGCGCGGCAAGGAGGAACCCGAGCCTGAAGCGCCGGCGCAGGACCCGCTGACCACCTTCGCCCTGACGCCGTCGCAGCGCGCGCTGGGCAAGTACCTGTTCCTGGTGGTGGCGCTGTTCGGCTTCCAGGTGCTGCTGGGCGGCTTCACCGCGCACTACACGGTCGAGGGGCAGAAGTTCTATGGCATCGACCTGTCGCAGTGGTTCCCGTATTCGCTGGTGCGCACCTGGCACTTGCAGAGCGCGCTGTTCTGGATCGCCACCGGCTTTCTGGCCGCGGGCCTGTTCCTGGCGCCGCTGATCAACGGCGGGCGCGATCCGAAGTACCAGAAGGCCGGGGTCGACATCCTGTTCTGGGCGCTGGTGCTGGTGGTGGCCGGCTCGTTCGCCGGCAACTACCTGGCGATCGCCCAGATCATGCCGCCGGACCTGAACTTCTGGCTGGGCCACCAGGGCTATGAATACGTCGACCTGGGCCGCCTGTGGCAGATCGGCAAGTTCGCCGGCATCTGCTTCTGGCTGGTGCTGATGCTGCGCGGCATCGTGCCGGCGCTGCGCACGCCGGGCGGCGACAAGAACCTGCTGGCGCTGCTGACCGCATCCGTCGGCGCCATCGGCCTGTTCTACGGCGCCGGCTTCTTCTACGGCGAGCGCACCCACCTGACCGTGATGGAATACTGGCGCTGGTGGATCGTGCACCTGTGGGTCGAAGGCTTCTTCGAAGTGTTCGCCACCACCGCGCTGGCCTTCATCTTCTCGACCCTGGGCCTGGTGTCGCGCCGCATGGCCACCACCGCCAGCCTGGCCTCGGCCTCGCTGTTCATGCTGGGCGGCATTCCCGGCACCTTCCATCACCTGTACTTCGCCGGCACCACCACGCCGGTGATGGCGGTGGGCGCCAGCTTCTCGGCGCTGGAAGTGGTGCCGCTGATCGTGCTGGGCCACGAGGCCTGGGAGAACTGGCGCCTGAAGACGCGCGCGCCGTGGATGGAAAACCTGAAGTGGCCGCTGATGTGCTTTGTCGCGGTGGCCTTCTGGAACATGCTGGGCGCGGGCGTGTTCGGCTTCATGATCAATCCGCCGGTGTCGCTGTACTACATCCAGGGCCTGAACACCACGCCGGTGCACGCGCATGCCGCGCTGTTCGGGGTCTATGGCTTTCTGGCGCTGGGCTTCACGCTGCTGGTGCTGCGCTACATCCGACCGCAATACGCGCTCAGCCCCGGCCTGATGAAGCTGGCGTTCTGGGGGCTGAACCTGGGCCTGGCGCTGATGATCTTCACCAGCCTGCTGCCGATCGGCCTGATCCAGTTCCACGCCAGCGTCAGCGAAGGCATGTGGTACGCGCGCAGCGAGGCCTTCATGCAGCAGGACATCCTCAAGACCCTGCGCTGGGGCCGCACGTTTGGCGACGTGGTGTTCCTGCTGGGGGCGCTGGCGATGGTGGTGCAGGTCATCCTGGGCCTGCTGAGCGGCAAGCCGGCCGCGGCCGAGCCGGTGTTGCGGGCCGAGCCCGCGCGCCGCTAGCGGGCGGCCCCGCGCAGGCGCGACAGGCGGGCGCAACGGCCCGCCCGTTTGCGCCCCGTCCATCCCGCTCATTGCGCCAGCGCAAAGAGGGCGGGGCCGGGCGGGGCTTCAATGACAGCGGACCCCGGGGCATCGTGGCCCCGGGCACAACCGGAGCGCCATCATGCGCCGCCTGCTGGCCGCCGCCTTTCTCGTCCTGCCCTTGTCCGCCTGCGGGCCCGCCGAGCGGGCCCATTCCGTTTCTCCCGACGTGTCGCGGCTGCCGCCCGGCCAGGTGGCCTACCTGCCGCCGGGCGAAACGCTGCGCAACGGCTATCCGGTCTCGCCGGCGCCGCTGACCGCGGACGTGTCGCGCGGCCTGCTCATCATGAAGCGCCAGGTCAGCCAGGCCGAATACGCGGCCTGTGTCCGCGCGGGCGGCTGCAAGCCACTGGATCCGGCCTTCCGCGAGCTGCGCGCGCCGGACCTGCCGGCGGTGGGCCTGAGCTGGACCGACGCGTCCGCCTACGCGGCGTGGCTGTCGGCCCGCACCGGGCAGCGCTGGCGGCTGCCCACCTATGCCGAATGGGTCTACGCGGCGGGCGACGCCTACCGCGAGGAAACGCCGCTGCCTGCCGCGGATGGCGATCCGGCGCAGCGCTGGCTGGCCGAGTACGACGCGCAGGCCCGGCGCGGCCAGGAGGCCACCGAGGTGCGGGTGTTCGGCGCATACGGCGTCAATGCGACGGGCCTGATGGACGTGGCGGGCAGCGTGTGGGAATGGACCGATGACTGCTACACGCGGCGCGTCCTGGCGCTCACGCAGGACGGCGCGGCGGGCGCCGATGATGGCGCCGACCGCAACTGCGGCATCCGCGTGGCGGCGGGGCGGCACATCGCCTACCTGCCGGACTTCATCCGCGATCCCAAGGGCGGCGCCTGCTCGGTCGGCGTGCCGCCGGCCAACCTGGGGCTGCGGCTGGTGCGGGAGGAGGGGCCGGCCTAGCGCGGCCCGGCCTGATCCGGCGGCCCGTCGATACAGGACGCGCAGCCCGCACAGCCCGCCGCCGGCGCATGCGCGCCGACCCGCGCCAGCGCGGCGGGCGAGCGCAGCACGATGCGCTTGCGGCCGCTGTCGACGATGCCGCGCTGTTTCCAGCCGCTGAGCAGGCGGCTGACGGTGTGCAGCGTGGTGCCGGTCATCTCGGCGATGTCCTGGCGCGTGATCGGGAAGGCGATGCCGATGCCGTCGGCGGTGGGTTGCCCGGCGCTGTCCACCAGCCGCAGGATGGCGCGCGCCACGCGCTGTTCGACCTCTTCGTTGGACAGTTCCTGGATGCGCAGGTGCGCGTCCTGCAGCCGCTGGCCCATGGTCTGCAGGGCGAGTGCCGCCAGTTGCGGATGGTGGCTGGTGAAGCGTTCCCAGAGCGCGTCGGGCCAGGCCAGGCAGACGCTTTCCTGCACCGCCAGCACGGTGGCGGGGTAGCGCGGCTGGCGCATGGCGCAGGCCAGGCCGAACAGGTCGCCGGGATTGACGTAGCGCACCACCACCTGGCCGCCTTCGGGCGTGACCTGCGCCACTTTCAGGCAGCCGCTGAGCAGCACGAAGAAATGCGCGGCGCTGGCGCCCTGGTGATAGACCACGGCGCCGGCCTCGAGCCGGCAGGGCTGCGCGCCGCGCAACGCGGCTTCCAGCTGCGCGTCGGACAGGGGCTTGAACAGGTCCAGATTGCGCAGCAGGGCATGACAAAGGGGCGACGACATGACGGGCTCCGGACAGGGCGGGGATGCCGCTTTCATGGTGGCATCGCCATCCGGCCGTGGCAATGCGCGCGCCGCGCCAGGCTGGCGCCGAGTTTGCGCTACAGCAAAGAACGGGGAGGGCGCGCGCCTTTCAATAGGGCTGCCGACCTACACGGCAGTTGAAAACCCGATAAGGAGCTGGACATGAACGCATTACGGCCCACTTTGCTGGCGGCGGCGCTGGCTTTCACGATGGCCGCGGGGACCGCCTGGGCGCAGGACGCCGACAAGCTGCCCCACACCAAGGTCACGCTGGTCGCCCCGCCCCAGGTGCATCCGCACGAGCAGGCGACCAAGTCGGGTCCCAAGGTCGTCGAATTCACCATGACCATCGAGGAAAAGAAGATGGTCATCGACGACAAGGGCACGACGCTGCAGGCCATGACGTTCAATGGCTCCATGCCCGGCCCCACGCTGGTGGTGCACGAGGGCGACTATGTCCAGCTGACGCTGGTCAATCCGGCCACCAACGCCATGCCGCATAACGTCGACTTCCACGCGGCCACCGGCGCGCTGGGCGGCGCCAAGCTGACCAACGTCAACCCGGGCGAGCAGGCCACGCTGCGCTTCAAGGCCGACCGTAGCGGCACCTTCGTCTACCACTGTGCGCCCGAAGGCATGGTGCCGTGGCACGTGGTGTCGGGCATGAGCGGCACGCTGATGGTGCTGCCGCGCGACGGCCTGAAAGACCCGCAGGGCAAGCCATTGCACTACGACCGCGCCTACACCATCGGCGAGTTCGACCTGTACATCCCCAAGGGCGCGGACGGCAAGTACAAGGACTACGCCACGCTGGCCGAAAGCTACGGCGACACGGTGCAGGTGATGCGCACGCTGACGCCGTCGCACATCGTCTTCAACGGCAAGGTCGGCGCGCTGACCGGCGCCAATGCGCTCACCGCCAAGGTCGGCGAGACCGTGCTGCTGATCCACTCGCAGGCCAACCGCGACACCCGTCCGCACCTGATCGGCGGCCATGGCGACTGGGTCTGGGAGACCGGCAAATTCGCCAATCCGCCGCAGCGCAACCTGGAGACCTGGTTCATCCGCGGCGGGTCGGCCGGCGCCGCGCTCTACACCTTCAAGCAGCCCGGGGTGTACGCCTACCTGAACCACAACCTGATCGAGGCGTTCGAGCTGGGCGCGGCCGGCCACATCAAGGTCGAGGGCAAGTGGAACGACGATCTGATGAAGCAGATCAAGGCGCCCGCGCCGATCCCGCGCTGACCGGGGGCCGCCATGTTCTCCGTATCCAGAACCTTGCTGGCGGCCGGCCTGGCCCTGGCCGGCACTGCCAGCGCCGCGGCCGACTCGCCGGCGCAGCTCGACCCGGCCGGCGAGAAGCTGTACCGCTCGGCCTGTGTGGTGTGCCACGCCAGCGGCGTGGCCAACGCACCCAAGCTGGGCGACAAGCAGGCCTGGGCGCCGTTCCTGGCGCAGGGCGCCGATGCGCTGCTGGCCACGGTGCTCAAGGGCAAGGGCGCCATGCCGCCGCGCGGCGGCACCGCGGCCGACGAAGCCACGCTGCGCGCCGCCGTGGCGTACATGATGGCCGCCGCGCGCTAGCGGGCCGCGGGCCGCAGGCCCTGGCCCGGTGTGTCGTGCGCATGCCGGCAGTCCGCGACCGCGCCGGCGGTCGGGGGCTTGCCGGATCCCGGCCCTTCAGTTGCCGGCAATCCCGGGTCATCACGCATCAGCAGCCCTCCTTGCCTGGGCCGCTGGCTTCGGCGTCACTGTCCAAAAGCGGCACGTCACATTGAATAGTTGCACTTGCAATTGTTCAAAAACCTCCATACGATTGCAATTGCACATTATGCAAATGCAATTCACGATGTGAAACGATGGCGCCGACCTTTCGTGTCCAGGCGCCGCTTCCGCACCACAAGGAGGATGCCCATGGAACCCGAGATCGACTGCGTCGACATCGACCCCGAAGAAACCAGTGAGTGGCTGGACGCGATGCAGGCGGTGCTGGCCCACGAAGGCCTGCCGCGCACGCACTACCTGCTGGACCGCCTGATCGACCAGGACCGCGAGCGCAGCGGCGGCTATGCCACGGCCGGCGTCACGCCCTACGTCAACACGATCGGCCTGCCGGCCCAGGCGCCGTTCCCCGGCGACACCCGCATCGAGGCGCGGCTGGACGCCTACCTGCGCTGGAACGCCATGGCCATGGTGCTGCGCGCCGGCAAGCATTCGGGCGTGGGCGGGCACATCGCCACCTACGCCTCGGCCACCACCCTGTACGAAACCGGCTATCGCCATTTCTTCCGCGCCGCCACGCCGGACTACCTGGGCGACATGCTCTACATCCAGGGCCACTCGGCGCCCGGCATCTACGCCCGCGCCTACCTGGAAGGGCGCCTGTCCGAGGCCGAGCTGGACCGCTTCCGCCGCGAGATCGGCGGCGGCGGGCTGGCCTCGTATCCGCACCCGCGCACCATGCCCGGGTTCTGGCAGTTCCCGACCGTGTCGATGGGCCTGGGCCCGCTGATGGCGGCTTACCAGGCGCGCTACATGCGCTATCTGGAAGACCGCGGCCTGATCGCGGCGCAAGACCGGCGCGTCTGGGGCTTCCTGGGCGACGGCGAGCAGGACCAGCCCGAGACGCTGGCGGCGGTGGCCATGGCCGGCCGCGAAAAGCTCGACAACCTGATCTTCGTGGTCAATTGCAACCTGCAGCGGCTGGACGGCCCGGTGCGCGGCAACGCCAAGATCATCCAGGAACTGGAAAGCGTCTATCGCGGCGCCGGCTGGAACGTCATCAAGGTCATCTGGGGCGGCGGCTGGGACGCGCTGCTGGCGCAGGACCACGACGGCCGCCTGCGGCGCCGCATGATGGAATGCGTGGATGGCGAATACCAGGTGTTCAAGGCGCGCGGCGGCGCCTACGTGCGCGAGCATTTCTTCGGCGCCGACCCGGTGCTGCTGGAACGCGTGGCGCACCTGAGCGACGACGAGATCGGCGCGCTCAACCGCGGCGGCCACGACCCGGTCAAGATGCACGCGGCCTACGCCGCGGCGCTGGCGCATCGCGGCCAGCCCACGGTGATCCTGGCCAAGACGGTCAAGGGCTACGGCATGGGCGCGGCCGGCGAGGCCGCCAATACCAACCACCAGCAGAAGAAGATGGCCGACCCGGCGGTGCGCGCCTACCGCGACCGCTTCGCCCTGCCGGTGCCGGACGACCGCCTGGAAGAGATCCCGTACATCAAGCCGGAACCCGGCACGCCGGAACAGGCCTACCTGGAAGCCGCCACCCGGCGCGCCGGCGGCCACCTGCCGCTGCGTCCGGCCGGCCCCGGGCCGCAAGCCACGCCCGCGCTGGAAGCCTTCGCCGCGCACCTGAAGGGCAGCGACGGCCGCGAGTTTTCCACCACCATGGCGTTCGTGCGCATCCTGGCGCAGTTGCTCAAGGATCCGGAGATCGGCGCGCGCGTGGTGCCCATCGTGCCCGATGAATCGCGCACCTTCGGCATGGACGGCATGTTCCGCCAGGTCGGCATCTATTCGCACGTGGGCCAGCTGTACACGCCGCAGGACGCCGACCAGCTCAGCGTCTACCGCGAGGACCGGCGCGGCCAGATCCTGCAGGAAGGCATCAACGAATCAGGCGCCATGGCCTCGTGGATCGCCGCCGCCACCGCCTACAGCACCCACGGCGTGGCCACGATTCCGTTCTACATCTTCTATTCGATGTTCGGCTTCCAGCGCGTGGGCGACCTGGCCTGGGCGGCGGGCGACATCCGCGCGCGCGGCTTCCTGCTGGGCGCGACCTCGGGCCGCACCACGCTCGAAGGCGAGGGCCTGCAGCACGACGACGGCCACAGCCACGTGCTGGCCTCGGTGATCCCGTCGTGCATCGCCTACGACCCGGCCTACGCCTACGAGATCGCGGTGATCGTGCAGGACGGCATGCGCCGCATGTACCAGGAGGAGGAAGACGTCTTCTACTACCTGACGCTGATCAACGAGAAGACCGCCCACCCGCCGATGCCGGCAGGCGCCGAGGCCGGCATCCTCAAGGGCATGTACCGCCTGCGCGAAGGCGGCCCGGGCGAGGCGCGCGCGCAGTTGCTGGGCAGCGGCGCCATCCTGGGCGAGACCCTGGCCGCGGCCGACCTGCTGCAACAGGACTTCGGGGTGGCGGCCGACGTCTGGAGCGTCACCAGCTATTCGGAGCTGCGCCGCGACGGGCAGGAGACCGAGCGCTGGAACCGCCTGCATCCGCTGGACGCGGCGCGCCAGGGCTTCGTCGAGACCCGCCTGGCCGGCACCCAGGGGCCGGTGATCGCGGCCACCGACTACATGAAGACGGTGGCCGAGCAGATCCGTCCGTTCGTGGGGCGCCGCTACGTGACGCTGGGCACCGACGGCTTCGGCCGCTCGGACACGCGCCAGGCGCTGCGGGCGTTCTTCGAGGTGGACCGGCACCACATCGTGCTGGCCACGCTCAAGGCGCTGGCGGACGACGGCGTGTTGCCGGCGGAGCGGGCGGCCGAGGCGATCCGGCGCTACGGGCTGGATCCCGAGGCGGTGTCGGCGGCCTTGCCGTAAGGCAGGGCGCGGGACCGGGCGGCGGCGCTGCCGTCGCCCGCGCCCCGTCGATCTTCAGGCGCGGCGCGCCAGCAATGCCCAGATGCCGGCGGCGGACAGCAGCGCGCCGCCGCCCAGGTTGAAGCCGCGCTGCGCGCGCGGCGACGCCAGCAGGCGGCGCGCCGAGCCGGCGAACAGCGCGTAGGCGGTGGCGTTCAGGCCGGCGCAGGCCACGAAGGTGGCCGACAGCGTCCACAGCTGGCGCGTGACGTCGCCCGCCGGGTCGATGAACTGCGGCAGGAAGGCGACGAAGAAAATGATGCCCTTGGGGTTCAGCGCCGTCACCAGGTAGGTGTTGGCGAACAGCTTCCAGCGCGAGCCGGCCGCGCCGGCCTGCGGCAGCGTGGCGGGCGCCACCCCGGCGCGCAGCAGCTTGACGCCCAGGTACAGCAGGTACAGGCCGCCCGCGGTCTTGACCACGGTGAACCAGAACGCCGAGGCCGACAGCAGCGCGCCCAGGCCCAGCAGCGACAGCGCCAGGGCGGTGGAATCGCCCAGCGCCACCGCCAGCACCAGCGGCAGGCGGGCGCGGCGGCCATGGGTGATGGAATAGCTGATGACGGTGAGGATCGTGGGGCCGGGCAGCATCAGCAGCAGGGCGGACGCGCCGACGAAAGCCAGCCAGGTGTCGAGCGACATGGATCTTGCTCCGTGGAAGGACGGGACGGCGATGGCGCCCCAGGCGGCCACTGTAGCGCAAGGCGGCGCGCCCCGGGCATTCGCCGGATTCCGGCGGCGCAAGGGCCATGGCCAGTGGGGGCAAGCCGGCAGGCAAGGGCGCGGTGGTGCAAAATAGCGCTTCTCCCGACAGTGAACGCGTCCCGGCTCCGGGACGGCGAAGGAAACACCATGGCATTCGATTTCGACCTGTTTGTGATCGGCGCGGGCTCCGGCGGCGTGCGCGCGGCCCGCTTCGCGGCCGGTTTCGGCGCCCGCGTGGCGGTGGCCGAAAGCCGCTACCTGGGCGGCACCTGCGTCAACGTGGGCTGCGTGCCCAAGAAGCTGCTGGTCTACGGCGCCCACTACAGCGAAGATTTCGAGCAGGCCCACGGCTTCGGCTGGAGCGCCGGCCAGCCCAGCTTCGACTGGCCCACCCTGATCGCCAACAAGAACCGCGAGATCGAGCGTCTTAACGGCATTTACCGCAACTTGCTGGTCAATAGCGGCGTGACGCTGCTGGAAGCCCACGCCCGCATCAAGGATACGCACACGGTCGAGGTCGACGGCAAGACCTACACCGCCGCCCACATCCTGGTGGCCACCGGCGGCTGGCCGCAGGTGCCGGACATCCCCGGCAAGGAACACGCCATCACCTCGAACGAGGCCTTCTTCCTGGAGACGCTGCCGCGCCGCGTGCTGGTGGTGGGCGGCGGCTACATCGCGGTCGAGTTCGCCTCGATCTTCAACGGCATGGGCGCGCGGACCACCCAGGTCTACCGCGGCCCGCTGTTCCTGCGCGGCTTCGACAAGGCGGTGCGCGAGCACCTGCGCGACGAGCTGGTCAAGAAGGGTATCGACCTGAAGTTCGACGCCGACGTGGCCCGCATCGACAAGCGCGCCGACGGCACCCTGGCCGCCACGCTCAAGGACGGCAGCGTGATCGAGACCGATTGCGTGTTCTACGCCACCGGCCGCCGCCCGATGCTGGACAACCTGGGCCTGGAGAACACCGGCGTCAAGCTCGACGCCAAGGGCTTCATCGCGGTCGACGACGAATATCGCACCAGCGAAGCGTCGATCCTGGCGATCGGCGACGTCATCGGCCGCGTGCCGCTGACGCCGGTGGCGCTGGCCGAAGGCATGGCGGTGGCGCGCCGCCTCTTCCGTCCCGAGGAATACCGCAAGGTCGACTACAAGCTGATCCCGACCGCCGTGTTCAGCCTGCCCAACATCGGCACCGTCGGCATGACCACCGAAGAGGCGCGCGCGGCCGGCCACGAGGTCAAGCTGTTCGAGAGCCGCTTCCGCCCCATGAAGCTGACGCTGACCGAATCGCAGGAAAAGACCCTGATGAAGCTGATCGTGGACGCCGATACCGACAAGGTGCTGGGCGTGCACATGGTCGGCCCGGAAGCCGGCGAGATCGTGCAGGGCATCGCCATCGCGCTCAAGGCCGGCGCCACCAAGCGCGTGTTCGACGACACCATCGGCATCCACCCGACCGCGGCCGAGGAGTTCGTGACGCTGCGCACGCCGGTCGCGAACTGAGGCCGGCGCCGGTCCCCCCGGGGCCGGCATTCCATGCGACGCCAGCCGGCATCGCGGCGGACGCCCGCGCGCCCGCTACAGCCGTTCGATCATGGCGCGCGCCGCCGCCGGCGCGCGCTCCTTGGCGCCATTGATGAAAAACGCGAACACGTCGCGCGCATGCGCCGCGCCGGCCGGCTTGCGCGGGTCCACCCGCGGCAGGTCGGCCGGATCGCCGCCGTGCGCCCAGGTGCGCAGGCGCTCGGCCCATGCGTCCAGCACCTTGGGCGCGTAGCCGGCCTTGAAGGCGGTGCTGGCGCGCATCAGGCGGGCATAGACGAAATCGGCGGTGCGGTCGGCCAGCGACGGATAGTCCTCGCTGTCGGTGTAGACCGTGGCCACGCGGTGGCGGCGCGCCAGCGCCAGGTAGGCCTCGCAGGCGAAGCTGGCGTGGCGCACGTCCATCACGTGGCGCAGCGGCAGGCCGTCGACCTGGTCCGGCAGCAGCGCCAGGAAGGCGCCGAAGTCGTCGGCGTCGAACACCTTGGTGGGCGCGAACTGCCACACGATCGGTCCCAGCTTGGGACCCAGCTCGGCGATGCCGCCATGCACGAAGCGGTGCACGGATTCCCCCGCGCCGGCCAGCTCGCGGCGGTTGGTGGCGTAGCGCGAGGCCTTGAGCGAGAACACGAAGCCATCCGGCGTCTCGTCGCGCCACTTGGCGAAGGTGGCCGGCTTCTGGCTGCTGTAATAGGTGCCGTTGATCTCGATGGCGGTGAGCTGGCGGCTGGCGTATTCGAGTTCGCGCGCGTGCGGCAGGCCTTCCGGGTAGAAGGGGCCGCGCCACGGCGCGTAGGTCCAGCCGCCGATGCCGACGCGGATGGCGCCGGCGCGAGGGGCGGCGGACGGGGACGATGGGCGTGGCGGCATGGGCGTATCCTCCCGTGGCTGGCGCTGCGACCCAATCACTGTATCCCGGTCCGGCCGGGCGGCCCATCCGGCCACATTTAAAAGCGGCGCGATTGTTGTATGCGGGCCGCGCGCCGGCGTCGCCGCCTGCGCGGGCCGGTCCGCGGCGGCCGCGCAACAGGCGCGCCGCGGCCCCGAAAAAATCGCGCTGTTCCGATACAGATTTCAGATAACGTGACGAGTCATCCCCTCACTACCGACCGGCCCGCGCCGGCGCATCATGCCTGACATTGCCAATCTCCTGACGTTCGCCCTGGTCGCCCTGGGCATGGTGCTCACGCCCGGGCCCAACATGATCTATCTGGTGTCCCGCTCGATTTCGCAGGGACCCAAGGCCGGCCTGATTTCGCTGTCCGGGGTGGCGGTGGGGTTCATCTTCTACGTGCTGTGCGCGGCCTTCGGCCTGACGGTGCTGCTGATGTCGGTGCCGTTTGCCTACGACGCGCTGCGCTTCGGCGGCGCGCTCTATCTGCTGTACCTGGCCTGGCAGGCGGTGCGCCCCGGCGGCCGTTCGCCGTTCCAGGTGCGCGAGCTGCCGGCCAGCAGCCCGCGCACGCTGTTCACGATGGGCCTGGTGACCAACCTGCTCAATCCCAAGATCGCCGTGCTGTACGTGTCGCTGCTGCCGCAGTTCATCCAGCCCGACCACGGCAGCGTGTTCACCCAGTCGATCGCGCTGGGCCTGACGCAGGTCGCCATCAGCCTGTCGGTCAACGCGGTCATCGCCATCATGGCCGGCTCGATCGCCGGTTTCCTGGCCGGCCGGCCGCTGTGGATCGTGATCCAGCGCTGGCTGATGGGCACGGTGCTGGCCGGCCTGGCGGTGCGCATGGCGCTGGATTCGCGCCGTTGAACATGCTTCGCTGAACGCGGCGCCGGCCGCGCGTCAGCGTCGCGGCGTCGTGGCCAGCCGGCCCAATTGCCGGACCAGCGCCGGGAAACGGTCGGCGCTGGTGTTGCCGTAGCCGATCACCAGGCCGTTGTCCTGCGGCTGCGGCGTGATGGCGAAGGTCGACAGCGCGTTGGGATTCATGCCCAGCTGGCGCGCCTGTTCGACGATGGCGCGGTCCGGAATGTCCGGCGGCAGCCGCACCGTCAGGTGCAGGCCACTGTGGCCGCCCAGCACTTCATGGTCGACGCCCAGGTGCCGCGCCAGCGCCTCGCGCAGCGCCGCCTGGCGGTCGCGGTACAGCCGCCGCATGCGGCCCAGGTGGCGCGAGAACTGGCCGTTGTCGATGAAGGCGGCCATGGTCAGCTGTTCCAGCCGGTGCCCGCCGCGCAGCATTTCCGTGATCGACGGCATGGCCGGTTCGGCGATGGCCTGTGGCAGCACCAGGAAGCCCAGCCGCAGGGCGGGGAACATGGTCTTGCTGAAGGTGCCCACGTACAGCACCGGCGCGTCCGGCAGCAGGCCCTGCATCGCGGCGATCGGCTCGCCCTGGTGGCGGAATTCGCTGTCGTAGTCGTCCTCGATGATCCAGGCGCCGGCGTGGCGCGCCCGTTCCAGCAGGTCGAGCCGGCGCGCCAGCGACAGCACGGCGCCGGTCGGATACTGGTGCGTCGGCGTGGTCTGGATCAGGCGCGGCGGCCGGGTGCGCCAGTCGTCGTCGGTGATCGCCACGCCATCGGCGTCGACCCGCATCGCCACCACGTTCAGGTCGCCCGCGTGGAAAGCCGACTTGGCGCCCCGGTAGCCGGGCTCTTCGAGCCAGGCGGTGTCGCCGGGGTTGGTCAGCAGTTGCACGCACAGCGCCAGCGCGCCCTGGGCGCCTTCGGTGATGACGATGCGCGAGGCGTCGCAGCGTACCCCGCGCGAGACCCGCAGGTATTGGGCGATGGCTTCGCGCAGCGCCGGTTCGCCCACCGGCGGGCCGTAGCCCAGGGTGGCGGCGGGGGCGGCCTGCAGCGCCCGGTCCTGGGCCCGGCGCCAGGCGTTGATGGGGAACTGGGTCAGGGCCGGCGTGCCCGGCGTGAGCGGCAGCGAGCCGTCGTTGGGCGCGCGCGTCGAGACGATGCGCGACAGCCGCGTGGCGGTGCGGAAGGCCGGCGCTTCGGGGAGGGTGCGCCCGGTGGCTTGCCCGGCGGTCTGCCCGGTAGTGTGTTCAGTGGCTTGATCCGCGGCCCGCCCGGTGGCCCGCTGGGCGGCCTGTCTCGCGGCGCTGGCGGCCGTGGCCGACAACGGCGCCACGCGGGTGCCCTGGCGGTCGGCGATGACATAACCCTCGGCCGTCAGCTGTTCATAGGCGATCAGCACCGTGTTGCGCGAGATGTCGAGCTCGTCGGCCAGCACGCGCGAGGCCGGCAGCTTGCCGCCGGCGGGCAGCTGGCCCGCCAGGATGGCCTGCTTGAGCCGCTGGATCAGCTGGCGCTGGCGCGGCAGGGCGCCCGGCCCGCGCGCCAGCGGGCTGGAGAGCAGGGCGGCTTGGTCGGTCATGGCTCTATTAAATTCAAGGGTCGTGGTGCTTTTTATCATGCCACGATTTGGCTATCGTGGGAGCATGCCAGGGCCGCCGCGACGGAAAAACCCTGGCTGGCGCCCGCCGATGGCGGCGGCGTTTCCCCCCGCTTTCCAACCTGGACAAGGCCTCGCAGCATGCAACCCCGCGTCAATGAATACCAACAACCCGTCGGCCCCGCGCTCCCCGACTGGACGCCGCGTCCGCGCCCGCCCATGGCGAACGCGCAGGGCCGCTACTGCCGCCTCGAACCGCTGTCGGCTGAGCGCCACGCGGCCGACCTGTTCCATGCCTTCAACCAGGCGCCCGACGGCAGCGACTGGACCTACATGTCCGCCGGCCCCTTTGCCGACGAGGCCGCCTACCGCAAGTTCGCCGAGCAGGCGCAGGCGCAGCCGGGCAGCGACCCGTTCCACCACGCCGTCATCGACCTGGCCAGCGGCCGAGCGGTCGGTTCGTTGTCGCTGATGCGCATCGAACCCGCGCACGGCGTGATCGAGGTCGGCCACGTGGCGTTTTCGCGCCTGCTCAAGCGCACCCGCATCGCCACCGAGGCGCAGTTCCTGCTGATGCGCCGCGCCTTCGACGAGCTGGGCTACCGCCGCTATGAATGGAAGTGCGACAGCCTGAACGCGCCGTCGCGCTCGGCGGCAGCCCGCCTGGGCTTCCAGTTCGAGGGCATCTTCCGCCAGGCCATCGTCTATCGCGGCCGCAGCCGCGACACCGCCTGGTTCTCGATCATCGACAGCGAATGGCCCGCCCTGCGCGCGGCCTACGAAAGCTGGCTCAGCCCCGACAACTTCGACGCCGAAGGCAACCAGCGCCAGGGCCTGGCAGCGCTGATCGCCCGGGAAAAGGCCGCGTGCGCCTGATCCCGGTTGCGTTGGCGCTGTTCTGGGGCCTGAACTGGCCGGCGGTCAAGATCGTGCTGTCGATCTGCCCGCCGTTCACCCTGCGCCTGCTGGGGCTGGGCAGCGGCGCCTTGCTGCTGCTGGCGCTGGCGCGCGCCAAGGGGCTGCCGCTGCTGCCGCCGCGCGCCTCCTGGCCGGGCATCGTCATCGGCGGCATCTTGGCCGTGGCGGTGTTCAACCTGGCGGTGGCCTGGGCCCAGCTCAGCACCAGCACCTCGCGCGCGGCGGTGCTGACCTTCACCATGCCGATGATGTCGGCGCTGCTGGCGTGGGCCGTGCTGGGCGAACGGCTGGACCGCCGTCGCGGCCTGGCGCTGCTGCTGGGCGGCCTGGGCGTGGTGGTGCTGGCCTGGCCGGTGCTGCGCGCCATCTTTGCCGATCATGACCTGGCCGCCGCGCGCGGCTTGGTGTTTCCGCTCACCGCCGCCTTCGGGTGGGCCGCCGGCACGGTCTACCTGAAGCGCTGGCCGGTGATGGGGCATCGCATCGTGGTGACGGCGTGGCAGCTGGCGGTGGGCGCGGCCTGCGCGCTGGCGGGCGTGTTGCTGGCCGGCGAGGCGTTTCCGCTGCAGGGCTGGAGCCCGCGGGTGGCGGCGGCGCTGACGTTCCACATCGTGCTGGGCACGGCGGTGGCGTACTGGCTGTGGTTCGTGCTGAGCGAACGGGTCAGCGCCACGGTGGCTGCCCTGACCACGCTGATGGTGCCGGTGGTCGGCGTGCTGGGCGCGATGGCGCTGGTGGGGGATCGCCCCGCCGCGGCCGACTGGTGGGGCTTCGCGCTGGTGCTGGCGGGCGCGGCGCTGATCGTCTTGAACCTGGGCGGCGCGCGCCGGGCCTGAAGGCCGGCGCGCGGGCCCGGCGCCGGTCAGGTCCGCCGGCCGCGCCGCAGCTTCTCGCGCAGCAGGCCGGCGCCGCTCACCAGCGAGATGCCGGCCAGCACCATCAGGGCGCCGATCACGAACGCGCCGTCCAGCGGCTCGTCCAGGATCAGCACGCCGAAGGACACGCCGAACAGCGGCGTCATGAACGACAGGATCGACAGGCGCGAGGCCAGGTAGCGCCGCAGCAGCCAGAACCACGCCAGATAGCTCGACAGCGCCACCACCACCGACTGGAACGCCACGCTCAGCATGGCCGACGGCGTGTAGCGGATGCCGGCGTTGCCGGTGGCGGCCGCATACGCCAGCAGCACCAGCGCGGCGATCGCCATCTGGTAGAACAGGGTCTTGGACGGCGCCGCTTCCGACAGCGCGGTGCGGCGGATCGCGACCGTGGTGGCGCCCCACAGCAGCCCGCCCAGCAGGCCCAGCGCATCGCCCAGCAGCATGTTGCTGGCGGCCGCGGCTGCCTGCGGCTGGCCATTGCCCAGGAAGGCCACGGCGATGCCGCCGAACGCCACCGCCACGCCCAGCCATTGCAGCGGCGCCATGCGTTCCTCGGGCACGCGCCAGTGCAGCCCCAGCGCGGTGAAGATCGGCGCGGTGTAGAGGAACACCGACATGTGCGAGGCCGTCGTGTAGACCAGCCCCTGCGCGATCGCCAGGAACTCGAAGCCGAACAGCAGCCCCACCAGGATGCCGGCGCCCAGCGTGCCGTCGCGCAGCGCGCGCGAGCCTTCGCCGCGCCATACCACCACGCCCAGCACCAGCGCCGCGAAGGCCGAGCGCAGGCCGACCTGCATGATGGGCGAGATGTCGGCGGCCACCAGCTTGATGGCGATCTGCTGGAAGCCCCAGCAGACGCACAGCAGCAGCATCACGCCGGTGGCCAGCGAGTCCAGCGGACGGCGGACCGGGGGCGCGAGGGCGGCGACGGCGCTCATGGCAGTTCGGCCGGGTAGCTGTCCAGCGCCAGTCCGATCTGCTGGCGCAGGTCCCATTCGGCCAGGCTGGCCTGCACCGGGCCGAAGAAGGCGCCGTCGCGGGTCACGAACATGGCCGGCAGGTGGAAGACCTCGTAGCGTTCCACCAGGCCGCCGTTCTCGCCGGCATCGACCCAGCACACGCGCTCCACCGGCAGGTCCAGCTTCGGCAGCTGTTCGCGCGCGATGCGGCAGGTGCCGCAGGTGCGGCTGTGGAACACCAGCAGCGTCAGGCCGGGGGTGTCCAGCAGGTAGCGGTCGGCGGTGCTGTCGTTCAGTTCTATCTGGTCCATGGCGGCATCGGGGTGGAGGTTATTGGGACAGCCTGCGATCCAGTTCCAGCACGGTCTGGTACAGCACGCGGGTGCCGTCCAGCAGCTGCGCCGGCTCGATCCATTCCTCGGGGCAGTGGCTGCGCCCGTTCAGGCAGGGGATGAAGATCATGCCGATGGGGCCGGTGGGCGCCATGTAGACGGCGTCGTGGCCGGCGCCGCTGGGCAGGCGCATGTTGGCGTAGCCGAGCTGGTCGGCGGCCGTCTGCACCGCGTCCATCACCAGCGGCGTGCAGTCGGTGGGCTGGGCCCGGCTCAGTGGCACGAAGCCGGCAGTCAGGCGCAGCGCCTTCAGGTCGGCGGCCACGCCGGCCATCAGCGTCTCGGGGAAGGTGTCGAGCACGGCGTTGCTGTCGCTGCGCATTTCCAGCGTCAGCTCGACGCGGCCGGGCACGGCGTTGGCGGCGTTGGGCGTCATGGCGAGCTTGCCGACGGTGGCGACCACGTAGTGCGGATTGCCGCTGGCGGCGCTGGCCTGGCGGCTGGCGGCGTCGATGATGCGGGCCGCGCCGACCAGGGCGTCGCGGCGGATGTCCATGGGCGTGGTGCCGGCATGGTCGGGCTGGCCTTCGACCGTGATCAGCACGCGGCGGATGCCGACGATGTTGGTGACCACGCCGATCGGCAGCTGGCGGCTTTCCAGCACGGGGCCTTGCTCGATGTGCAGTTCGACGAAGGCGGCGGTGCCGTCCGCGCCGCGCAAGGGCCGCGTCAGCGCGGCCGGATCGCCGCCGATGCGGGCGATGCCTTGCGCCAGCGTCTCGCCGTCGGCGTTGCGGGCGGCCAGCATGTCGGCGCTGAGCTGGCCGCTCAGGGCGCGGCTGCCGACGCACGAGATGCCGTAGTCGCTGGGCTCTTCCGACAGGAAGTCGATGACCTCGAACGGGTGTTCCAGTTCGATGCCGTGTTCCTGCATCGCGTGGGCGACCTCGATGCCGGCCAGCACGCCGATGATGCCGTCGAAGCGGCCGCCGCTCATGACGGTGTCGCAGTGCGAGCCGGTGGCGATGGGTTTGCGTTGCGCGCTGCGGCCGGCGCGGGTGCCGACCAGGTTGCCGCCGGCGTCCAGGCGCGTGGTCAGGCCCGCTGCCTCGAATTCACCGCGCAGCCAGTCGCGCGCCTCGAGGAACAGCGGCGAGAACGCGCGGCGGGTCCAGGGCTGGTCGGGCAGGGTGTAGCGCGACAGGGTCTCGACGCGCGCCCACAGGCGCTCGGCGTTCAGGGGCGGAAAGGACGGGGGCAAAGCGGGCGAATCGGTGGGCATGGAGGTTCCAGGAAATGCATCGGCGATTATGGCATGTGGGACACGCGCCGCCCCACCAGCCCCAGCGTGCCGCGACGGGCCCAGCGCTGCATCATCAGCACCGCCACCACCGACAGGCCGATCGCCAGTCCGCTCCAGATGCCGACCCCGCGCCAGCCCGCCTGGAACGCCAGCCAGGCGCCGCAGGGCAGGCCCACGCCCCAATAGCCGATCGCCGCATAGATCATCGGCACGCGCGTGTCGTGCAGGCCGCGCAGCATGCCCGCGCCCAGCACCTGCGCGCCGTCGACGATCTGGAACACCGCCGCCACCGCCAGATAGCTGACCGCGAAGGCCAGCACTTTGGCGTTGGCTGGATCGCGCACGTCCATGAACACCGACACCAGCGCGTACGGCACGGTCACCATCAGGGCCGCGGCGATCACCATCGAGCCGATGCCCAGGCCGAAAGCGCTCCAGCCGGCGCGGGTCACGCCCACGCTGTCGCCCGCGCCCTGGGCGTAGCCGACCCGCACCGTGGCCGCCTGGGCCACGCCGTAGGGAATCATGAAGGTCACGCTGGCGATCTGGATGGCGATGGCGTGCGCCGCCAGCTCGGATTCACCCAGCCAGCCGATCAGGAAGGCCGCGGCATTGAAGATGGTGACCTCGAAGGCGGTGGCCACGCCGATCGGCAGGCCCAGTTTCCAGAACGCCTTCAGGCGCTTCCAGTCGGGCTGCAACAGATCGCCGAACAGGCGATAGCGGCGGAAACGCCGGTCGCGCAGCACCACCACGACCATGCCCAGGAACAGGCTCAGGCTGGCGACCGCGCTGGCCACGCCCGCGCCGATCAGGCCCAGCGCCGGAAAGCCGAGGTTGCCGAACACCAGCACCCAGTTGCCCAGCACGTTGAACAGGATCGCGCCGACCGCCACGATGAAGGCCCAGCGCGCCTGCTGCAGCGCGGCCACGAACGAACGCAGCACCAGGAATCCCAGGAACGGCGGCATGGCCCAGAGCAGGGCGCGCAGGTACTGGCCGGCCGGCGCCGCCAGCTCGGGCGGCTGGCGCAGCAACAGCAGGATCTGCTCGCCATACCAGAGCGCCAGGCAGCCCGGCACCGAGACCAGCACCGCGGTCCACAGGCCCTGGCGCACGGTGCGGCGCACGTCGCGCACCGAGTTGCGGCGCGCGCCCTCGGCGCGTGCCACCATCGGCGCGGTGGCGCTGACCAGGCCCAGCGCGAAGAAGGCGATGGCCGAATACAGGTTGGCGCCCAGCGCGCTCGCCGCCAGCGGCTGCGAGCCCAGGTGGCCGATGAACATCACGTCCGTCACCGTCATGGCGATCTGGGCGAGATTGGTCAGCACCAGCGGCAGGCTCAGCAGCAGGGTGGCGACGATTTCACGTTTCCAGGCGGCGCGACGGCAGGCAGGCATGCGGCTTCTCTTGTGGACGAAGCCCGCATGTTAAACGCCGGCTGGGGTTAACCCGGATATTTCCCCTGGCCCGCGCGGGGCATCGCTGGCGATGCGGCCGGGGCGCCGCGGTCCGCGGTGTGGCGCGTCACGTGGCGCGTCACGGCGCGCGCCAGGCGGGTTGGCGCTTTTCGAGGAAGGCGCCCACGCCTTCCCGCGCTTCGTCCGAGCCGCGCACGGTGGCGATGCGTTCGACTGAATCGGCGATCAGCGCGGCGTCCAGCGGCCGGCCCGCGAAGTCGCGCACCAGCCGCTTGCTGGCCTGCACCGCCTGCGGGCCGTTGTCGCACAGGGCGCGGCAGATCGCCTCGGCTTCGTCCCGCAATCGCGCGGCCGGCACCACGCCGTGCAGCAGCCCCATGCGGTAGGCGGCCGCGGCGTCGAAGCGCTCGGCGGTCAGGCAGTAGCGGTTGGCGGCGCGCTCGCCCATCGCGCGGATGACGTAGGGGCTGATGGTGGCCGGCAGCAGGCCCAGGCGGGTTTCCGAGAGGCAGAACTGCGCATGGTCGGCGGCGACGGCGATGTCGCACGCGGCCACCAGGCCCATGCCGCCGGCATAGGCATCGCCGTTGACGGCGGCCACCACCGGCTTGGGGCAGGTCCAGATGACGCGCAGCATGTCGGCCAGGCGGGCGGCGTCGGCGCGGTTGTCGGCGTCCGTCAGCGTGCCCATCTGGCGCATCCAGTTCAGGTCGCCGCCGGCGCAGAAGGCCTTGCCCGCGCCGGTCAGCAGCAGCACCCGCACGGCTGGATCGTCCGCCGCCTCGCGCACCGCGGCGGTCAGGGCCGCGATCAGCGTCTCGTCGAAGGCGTTGCGCAGGTCGGGGCGGTTCAGCGTCAGGCGGGCGACGGGGCCATCGCGGGTCGCCAGCAGCGGGCTGTCGGATGTCATGCGGGTCTCCGTATATTGATTTCCACTCAATTAATAACCCGGACCAATTCGACGTAGATATAGGGTGTTACGCCAATACGGGATATTTGTAGGGCGAATATTGAGTTATCCTCAAAAAAATAACGATGGAGCGAGACATGAGCCATTCCCCCGAGGGCGAGGGCGCTGCGGCGCGCTACGCGTCGGTCTTCCGGCCGGGCCTGTTCGATGGCAAGACGGTCATGGTGACCGGTGGCGGCAGCGGCCTGGGCCGCTGCACCGCGCACGAACTGGCCTCGCTGGGCGCGGGCCTGGCGCTGGTGGGCCGCAAGCCGGAAAAGCTGGCGGCCACGCGCGATGAACTGGCGCGCATCTACCCCGAGGCCGCCGGCCGCATCACGCTGCACGCCTGCGACATCCGCGACGAAGCCGGCGTGCGCGGCGCGGTGGCCGACGCGCTGGCCGCGCATGGGGCCATCGACGGCCTGTTCAACTGCGCCGGCGGCCAGTTCCCGGCGCCGCTGGAGCAGATCAGCTTCAACGGCTGGAACGCGGTGGTGCAGAACAACCTGCACGGCACCTTCCTGGTGGCGCGCGAGGTCTACACCCAGCACATGCGCCAGCACGGCGGCGCCATCGTCAACATGCTGGCCGACATCTGGGGCGGCATGCCCGGCATGGGGCATTCCGGCGCGGCCCGCGCCGGCGTCTGGAACCTGACCGAGACGGCGGCCTGCGAATGGGCCCACGCCGGCGTGCGCGTGAACGCGGTGGCGCCGGGCTGGATCGCCTCCAGCGGCATGGACAGCTACGACGAGGAATACCGCGCGGTGCTGCGCGGGCTGGCCGCCAAGGTGCCGCTGCAGCGCTTCGGCACCGAGGCCGAGCTGGCGGCGGCGGTGGTGTTCCTGCTGTCGCCGGCGGCGGCCTTCATCAATGGCAGCGTCATCCGCGTCGATGGCGGCGTGCCCAACGCGCGCCATTCCTGGACCCTGCCGCCGGCCGAGCGCGGCGACGCCTACGACGGCTTTCCTCAGTACGCGCCGCCGTCCTTGTTCTCGGCGGACTGAAGCCGATGCAGGGCGTCTTGCACTTCCCCGCGGAACTGCGCCAGCGCCAGGGCGTCGCGGCGCGGCGGCTGCAGCGCCTGCCACAGGAAGTCGACCAGGTGGTCGGCGGTGGTGGCCACGTCGACCCGCGCGCCGCCCAGGATGGCGTCCCACAGCACGTGTTCCATCGGGCCGTAGACCGCCGAGCGCAGCAGGCGCAGCGGCATGTCCTGGCGGATGTGGCCGTCGGCCTGGCCCTGCGCCAGGATGCGCATCAGCGGCGCCGTGTAGCGCCGCTGCAGGCCGGCGTAGATCTCGCCGAAATCGTCGTTGCGGGCGCGGCCTTCGGACAGGATGAAGGCGCACAGCCCGGTGCCCTCGGCCAGCAGGTGGCGCAGGTGGGCATGCACCAGGTAATGCAGCCGGGCGCGCGTGCCCTGCACCAGCGGCAGGTTGTCCTCGACCTTGGCGATGATCTCGTCGTACCAGTCGCTGATGACGCGCACGCACAGTTCGCGCTTGCCGCCGAAGTAGGTGAACACCGTGCCTTCGGACACGCCCAGCCGCTGCGCGATCTCGGTGGTGGTGGCGGCCTGGAAGCCGGCCTCGGAAAACACCTGCCGCGCGACCCGCAGGATGTCCCGTATCCGTTGCTCGGACTTGGCGCTGGCCGGCGGGCGGCGCATCGGGACGGCGGCGGTTTTCTGCATGGGTGGGGCGATCGGAAGTGGCCGGGGCTTACTATCATAACGACCCGCGGCGCCGCGCCTTAAAGACACACGTATACAAGACCCGCGCGCACAAGACACGCGACGACAAGAACGACCACAAGAACAGCGAACACAAGAACCGCGACACGGAGACCCGAGCATCATGCTGTCCAGAACCGATACCTACGCGCAGTTGGCGTCCTCCTTCCAATGGCGCGTCCCGGCGGCCTACAACATCGGCGTGGATGCCTGCGACAAGTGGGCCGACGGCAGCGGCCGCCTGGCGCTGATCCACGAGAAGAGCGACGGCAGCCAGACGCGCTACAGCTTCGACCAGATCAAGGCGCGCAGCAACCAGCTGGCCAACGCGCTGCGGCGCCAGGGCGTGCGGCGCGGCGACCGCGTGGCGGTCTACCTGCCGCAGGCGCCCGAGACCGCCGTGACCCACATCGCCGTCTACAAGCTGGGCGCGGTGGCGGTGCCGCTGTTCACTTTGTTCGGCGTCGACGCGATCCAGTACCGGCTGGCCGACAGCGGCGCCGCCGCGCTGGTCACCGACGCCGAGGGCTGCCGCCGCCTGCAGGAGATCCGCGCCACGCTGCCGGCCCTGCGCACGGTCTATTGCATCGACGGCCCGGGCGAGGGCGGGGCGCTGCCGTTCCATGCCTCGCTGGACGCCGAGCCGGAGCAGTTCGACCCGGCGGCCACGGCGGCCGACGACCCGGCCGTCATCATCTACACGTCGGGCACCACCGGCAAGCCCAAGGGCGCGTTGCACGCCCACCGCGTGCTGCTCGGCCACCTGCCCGGCGTGGAGATGTCGCACGAGTTCTTCCCCGAGCGCGCCACGCTGATGTGGACCCCGGCCGACTGGGCCTGGATCGGCGGCCTGCTGGACGTGCTGCTGCCGGCCTGGCACCACGGCGTGCCGGTGCTGGCGCGGCGCTTCGAGAAATTCGACGGCGCCGCGGCCTTCGACCTGATGGCGCGCCACGGCGTCAGCCACACCTTCCTGCCGCCCACCGCGCTCAAGATGATGCGCGGCGTGGCCCAACCGCCCGCGCCGGACGCGCTGGCGCTGCGCTCGGTGGCCAGCGGCGGCGAATCGCTCGGCGCCGAGCTGATCGACTGGGGCCGGCGCGTGCTGGGCGTGACCATCAACGAGTTCTACGGCCAGACCGAGTGCAACATGCTGGTGTCGTCGTGCTCGTCGCTGTTCGAGCCGCGCATCGGCAGCATCGGCCGCGCCGCGCCCGGCCACCGGGTCGCCATCGTGGATGAGCAGGGCGCCGAAATGGCCGATGGCCAGGAAGGCAACATCGGCGTATTGCGGCCCGACCCGGTGATGTTCCTGGGCTACTGGAACAACCCGCAGGCCACCGCCGAGAAATTCGCCGGTGACTACCTGCTGACCGGCGACATGGGCGTGCGCGACGCCGACGGCTTCATCCGCTTCGTCGGCCGCAACGACGACGTCATCACCAGCGCCGGCTACCGCATCGGCCCCGGGCCGATCGAGGACTGCCTGCTGGGCCACCCCGCGGTGCGCATGGCCGCCGTGGTGGGCGTGCCCGACGCCGAGCGCACCGAGGTGGTGATGGCCTACGTGGTGCTGCACGACGGCGTGGCCGGCGACGAGGCGCTGGTCAAGGCGCTGCAGGCGCACGTGCGCACCCGCCTGGCGGCGCATGAATACCCGCGCCGCATCCGCTTTGTAACCAGTTTGCCCACGACCGCCACCGGCAAGATCATCCGCCGTTCCCTGCGTGACGGCAGCTATGCCTGAGCGCGCCGGCCATTGAAAAAAGCGATGACAAACCCGGTGACAAACTCGTCCGTTTGGTCGGGTTGACGGCCGACCCGGCGCTGCAAGTATGATGGCGCAAACATGTATACGGCCCCACTCAAAAGGGGCCGTATCGCCATTAGCCTTAGTATGGAGATAACCCTAATGAATAAGCCCTTGGACGGGGGCCTGGCGGCCTTGAACGTACCCGCGTACGTCAAGCACCGCGGCCTGATCGACTGGGTCGCCAGTGTGGTGGCGCTGGCCAAACCGGATCGCGTCGAATGGTGCGACGGTTCGCAGGAAGAATACGACCGACTGTGCGAACTGATGGTCCAGGCCGGCACCATGCGCCGCCTGAACCCGGCCAAGCGGCCCAATTCGTTCCTGGCCTGTTCCGACCCGTCCGACGTGGCGCGCGTCGAAGACCGCACCTTCATCTGCTCCGACCGTCCCGAGGACGCCGGCCCGACCAACAACTGGGCCGACCCGGCCGAGATGCGCGCGACGCTCAATGGCCTGTTCGACGGCGCCATGCGCGGCCGCACGCTGTACGTGGTGCCGTTCTCGATGGGCCCGCTGGGTTCCGACATCGCCCACATCGGCGTCGAGCTGTCCGACAGCCCCTACGTCGCGGTCAACATGCGCATCATGACGCGCATGGGCAAGCAGGTCTACGACGTGCTCGGCGCCGACGGCGACTTCGTGCCCTGCGTGCACTCGGTCGGCAAGCCGCTGGCCGCCGGCGAGGCCGACGTGGTCTGGCCCTGCAACGCCACCAAGTACATCGTCCACTTCCCCAAGAGCCGCGAGATCTGGAGCTTCGGCTCGGGCTACGGCGGCAACGCGCTGCTGGGCAAGAAGTGCTTCGCGCTGCGCATCGCCTCCACCATGGGCCGCGACCAGGGCTGGCTGGCCGAACACATGCTGATCCTGGGCGTCACGTCGCCCAAGGGCCGCAAGTACCACGTGGCCGCGGCGTTCCCGTCGGCCTGCGGCAAGACCAACTTCGCCATGCTGATCCCGCCGCAGGGCATGGACGGCTGGAAGGTCACCACCATCGGCGACGACATCGCCTGGATCAAGCCGGGAGCCGACGGCCGCCTGCACGCCATCAACCCCGAGGCCGGCTATTTCGGCGTGGCCCCGGGCACCAGCGAGCAGACCAACTTCAACGCCATGGCCACGCTCAAGGCCAACGTCATCTTCACCAACGTCGCCCTGACCGACGACGGCGACGTCTGGTGGGAAGGCATGACCGACACGCCGCCCGCGCACCTGATCGACTGGCAGGGCCAGGACTGGACGCCGGCCATCGCCCGCGAGACCGGCCGCAAGGCCGCCCACCCCAACGCGCGCTTCACCGCCCCGGCGGCGCAGTGCCCGTCGATCGACCCCGAATGGGAGAACCCGCAGGGCGTGGTGATCGACGCCTTCATCTTCGGCGGCCGCCGCTCCACTACGGTGCCGCTGGTGACCGAGGCCCGCAGCTGGGTCGAAGGCGTCTACATGGCCGCCACCATGGGCTCGGAAACCACCGCCGCGGCGGTCGGCCAGCAGGGCGTGGTGCGGCGCGATCCGTTCGCCATGCTGCCGTTCTGCGGCTACAACATGAGCGACTACTTCAACCACTGGCTCAACCTGGGCAAGCAGCTCGAGGCCGCCGGCGCCACGCTGCCGCGCATCTACTGCGTCAACTGGTTCCGCAAGGGCCCCGACGGCAAGTTCGTCTGGCCCGGCTTCGGCGAGAACATGCGCGTGCTGCGCTGGATGCTCGGCCGCATCGACGGCCAGGCCAGCGGCGTCGACCAGGTGTTCGGCGTCTCGCCCAGCTACCAGGACATCGACTGGACCGGCCTGGAATTCAGCCCCGACAAGTTCGAGCAGGTCATGTCGGTCGACGCCGGCGCCTGGCGCGACGAACTGGCGCTGCACGACGAGCTGTTCGGCCAGCTGGCCCAGGGCCTGCCGCAAGACCTGCCCGCCACCAAGGTCAAGATCGAAGGCCGCCTGGCCGCCTGACGACGGTCGCGCCCGAGCCGGCCGCGCCCCGGCCGGCCGCACTTGAACCGGTCGCAATGCAGCCGGTCGCAATACAGCCGGTCGCAATACAGCCGGCCGAACCTTAGCCGGCCGCTCTCGACCACAAACCCGCGCACGGTGACGTGCGCGGTTTTTTTTTGCGGCACAATCGTCCCATGAAACTCGACGCCGAAGACCTCGCCAAGATCACCTCGCTGACGCTGGCCCATTACGAAGAAAGCGCCCAATCCTTCGAGCAAGGCACGCGCGACCACGACGTCAGCCAGAACATCGCCGCGCTGCTGCGCCACATCGAGGGCGAGCCCCCCTGCGATATCCTCGACCTGGGCTGCGGCCCCGGCCGCGATCTCAAGACCTTCACCGCCCTCGGCCACCGCGCCGTCGGCCTGGACGGCACCCCCAGCTTCGTCGCCATGGCCCGCGCCGCCAGCGGCTGCGAGGTCTGGCACCAGGACTTCCTGCACCTGCAACTGCCCGCCGCCCGCTTCGACGGCATCTTCGCCAACGCCGTCCTGTTCCACGTCCCCACCCAGGAACTGCCCCGCGTCCTGCGAGACCTGCGCGCCACCCTAAAACCCCGCGGCATCCTCTTCAGCTCCAACCCCCGCGGCGCCAACCAGGAAGGCTGGAACCGCGGCCGCTACGGCGCCTACCACGACCTCGACGGCTGGCGCACCCTGCTGCAAGCCGCCGGCTTCGAAGAACTCGAACACTACTACCGCCCCGACGGCCTGCCACGCGAACAACAACCCTGGCTCGCCAGCGTGTGGAGAAGGGTGGACTGACCGCACGACCCGGTACGCGCTTCACCTTCCGCTCCCCGCATCCGTGGAATGGCCAACATCTCACTATCTCCCACCCCATTGCGGAAGATGGATACGCAATAACCACCGGCGCGCAGCGCATTCGCTACCCCTCCAAACACCTGGACGCCAATCTTGGCCGCCCGCGCGGCCAAGATTGGCAGCCCTGAACATTCCCTTCCCCGACCACAGGTCCAGCAGCGCGACAAGCCAAGACGCACGTAGCCCCTCGGGCGGGCGCGATCGGCGGTGGGCAACCTCGATGCGCCCGTGGGAATCCGAAGGCAGCCGCCGCAGGCGGCAACGAGGATGACGAAGGGGCAGTCCGGAGCGAACGCTCCGGACCGCAATCGTGGGCGCCCACCGCCGATCGCGCCCGCCCGAGGGGCGACCTACGAACCCAATCGCCCTGATCAACCCACCCCCTCCCCGGGGCACACAAAGCAAAGCAGAAACCGGATACCCACCGCAGCCACCGGCCACCCCCCCGCGATCCAAATCAATACTCCCCGCAATACAAGCACTCCCCGGATACCCACCGCCAAATCCGGCTACCACCCCCCACCCGCCACCCCCCAACATCCGCCTCACGATCTCCGCAACCCAAGAGGCAAACAAATGAAGGGACTGGCCGATAAAACCGCCATCGTCACCGGCGGCGCCACGCTGATCGGCGCCGGCGTCGTCGCCGCGCTGCGCGCCAAGGGCGTGCGCGTCGCCATCTTCGACATCGACGCCGAAGGCGCCGCCCGCGTCGCCGCCACCGACCCCGACGGCATCCGCGCCTGGCCGCTCGACATCACCGACGACGCCCAGCTGGCTGGCGCCGTCGCCGAAACCGCCGCCCATTTCGGCCGCATCGACTACCTCGTCAACCTCGCCGCCACCTACCTCGACGACGGCGCCGCCTCCGGCCGCGCCGACTGGCTGCGCGCCCTGGACATCAACGTCGTCAGCGCCGTCATGGCCGCCCGCGCCGTGCACCCGCACCTGGTCGCCGCCGGCGGCGGCGCCATCGTCAACTTCACCAGCATCTCGTCGAGCGTGGCGCAGACCGGCCGCTGGCTCTACCCGGTTTCCAAGGCCGCGCTGCTGCAGGTCACCCGCAGCCTGGCGATGGACTATGCCGGCGACCGCATCCGCGTCAATTCCGTCTCGCCCGGCTGGACCTGGTCGCGCGTGATGGATGAACTGACCCACGGCGACCGCGCCAAGACCGACCGGGTCGCCGCCGACTTCCACTTGCTGGGCCGCGCCGGCGATCCGGCCGAAGTGGCCGAGGTCGTCGCCTTCCTGCTGTCGGACCACGCCAGCTTCGTCACCGGCGCCGACTACGCCGTGGACGGCGGCTACTCCGCCATGGGCCCCGAACAGGCCCGTCCCGCCATCCCGCGCCTGGCCGAATAAGGCCGGCCTGACGTCCACCGGCCCGCCGCCCATGCGGCGGGCCCGCACACCACACTGGAGATCCATCATGCGTCGAATCGCAATCGTCGGAGGAGGGCAGGCCGGCCTGCCGTTGGCACTGGGCCTGCTGGACAAGGGCTACGAGGTGACCGTGGTCACCAACCGCGAACCGGACGACATCCGCCGCGGCAAGGTCATGTCCAGCCAGTGCATGTTCGATGCCTCGCTGCAGATCGAGCGCGACCTGGGCCTGAACCAGTGGGAAGCCGCGTGTCCGCCGGTCGAAGGAATCGGCCTGGCCGTGCCGCACCCCGAGCGCCCCGGCCACAAGCTGATCGACTGGGCCGCGCGCCTGGACCGCCCGGCCCAGGCGGTGGACCAGCGCATCAAGATGCCCGCCTGGATGGAATTGTTCGCGGCCCGCGGCGGCCGGCTGCTGATCCAGGACGGCGGCGTGGCCGAACTGGAACTGCTGGCGGCCTCGCACGACCTGGTGCTGCTGGCCGCCGGCAAGGGCGACGTGGTCAAGCTGTTCGAGCGCGACACGGCGCGTTCGCGCTTCGACAAGCCGCAGCGCGCGCTGGCGCTGACCTACGTGCATGGCATGCGCCCGGCGCCGGTGTTCTCGCGGGTTGCCTTCAACCTGATTCCCGGCGTTGGCGAATATTTCGTGTTCCCCGCGCTGACCCACAGCGGCCCCTGCGAAATCATGGTGTTCGAAGGCGTGCCGGGCGGGCCGATGGACTGCTGGCGCGACATCAAGACGCCGCAGGACCACCTGGCCAGGAGCCTGGACATCCTGCGCACCTTCCTGCCCTGGGAGGCCGAGCGCTGCGCCGCGGTGGAGCTGACCGACGCCAACGGCATCCTGGCCGGCAGCTTCGCGCCCACCGTGCGCAAGCCGGTCATGACGCTGCCGTCCGGCCGCCTGGTGTTCGGCCTGGGCGACGCCGTGGTCACCAACGACCCCATCACCGGCCAGGGCTCGAACAACGCCACCAAGGCGTGCGCCGTCTACCTGGAGGCGATCCTGGCGCGCGGCGACCAGCCCTTCACGGCCGACTGGATGCAGCAGACCTTCGAGCGCTTCTGGGACTACGCCAGCGCCGTGGTCGACTGGACCAACTCGATGCTGCTGCCGCCGCCGCCGCACCTGCTGCAGCTGCTGCAGGCCGCCGGCGATGCGCCCGCGCTGGCCAGCGCCGTCGCCAACGGCTTCAATCATCCGCCCAGCTTCTTCCCGTGGTGGACCGACGCCACCGCCTGCGAGGCCTTCATCGCTGAAAAATCCACCCGGGCGGCGGCGTGATGGCGGCCCTGGACTGGGGCAGCACCGACCTGCACCCCAAGGTCCTGCGCGGCGTGCTGGGCTGCTACCCGACCGGCGTGGCCATCGTCGCCACGCGCTGTCCGGACGGCCGCAAGGTCGGGCTGACCATCAACTCGTTCGCCTCGCTGTCGCTCGATCCGCCGCTGGTGCTGTGGAGCCTGGTGAACCGTTCGCCCAACCTGGCGGCGTTCCGCGACTGCGACCACTTCACCATCAGCGTGCTGGCCTGCGGCCAGGAGGCGCTGGCGCGGCGCTTCGCCGACCCGGCGGTGCCGGACAAGTTCGAGGGCGCCGAGCTGCACGAGGTGCCCGAAGGCGTGCCCGCCATCGCCGGCGCGGTGGCCACGCTGGTCTGCGCCAACGACCAGCAGAGCCCGGCCGGCGACCACCTGCTGCTGTTCGGCCGGGTGTTGCGCGTGGCCAGCCTGGAGGCCACGCCGCTGGTGTTTCACGCGGGACGCTTCACCGCGCTGACCTGACGCGCCAGCGCCTGATGGCGCGACAAGTCCGGCCCCCCCCCCGCGCGTTCTTGCTTCATCAACCTTCCCGGTCCGCGTGACCGGCCGGAGCCTGTGATGTCCTTATCTTCAGCGTCCGACGCCCAGATCATCGTGGTGGGCAGCGGCATGAATTCGCTGGTGTGCGCGGCGCTGCTGGCGCAGCGCGGCAAATCGGTGCTGGTGCTGGAACGCAACGACCGCCTGGGCGGCTGCATCCGCACCGAAGCGCTGTTTCCCGGCTACCGCCACGACGTGTTGTCCAGCTGGTACCCGCTGTTCGTCGGCAGTCCCGCCTACGCCGCCCTCAAGCCCGCGTTGCAGGCGGCCGGCCTGGAATTCGCCCAGTGCGACTACACCACCGGCCTGGTGCTGCCCGACGGCAGCGGCATCGCGCTCAAGCAGGACATCGCGGACAGCGCGCGGCGCCTGGACGCCTGGGCGCCCGGCGATGGCGCCGCCTTCGGCGCCATGGCGCA
The DNA here is from genome assembly GCF_056523125.1 of Achromobacter sp. ISS7. Lineage (NCBI taxonomy): Bacteria > Pseudomonadati > Pseudomonadota > Betaproteobacteria > Burkholderiales > Alcaligenaceae > Achromobacter > Achromobacter sp. ISS7. The sequence continues at coordinate 956,908 of NZ_JAWRZD010000001.1, forward strand.
GCGCCTGTTCGGCGAAGACGCCGCGCTGACCTTCGGCCTGCTGGGGCAGAACCCCTATGGCGCCGGCATGCTCAAGCTGCTGTTCGGCGAGTGGCGCCGGCGCGGCCTGGACGGCCTGATGGCGTTCGCCGCCGATTCGCTGGAGAGTTTTCGCCGCTGGTCGGATCGCGAACTGCAATCCGACGCCGTGCGCGCGCTGATCGCGCCGTGGGTGCTGCACACCGGCCTGGGCCCGGACGACGCCTGTTCGGCGCTGATCGGCAAGCTGACCTTCGCCGCGGTGGTGGCCGGCGGCATGCCGGTGGTCAAGGGCGGCAGCCAGGGCGTGGTGGACGCATTGGCCAAGGTGATCGAACACCACGGCGGCCGGCTGCTGACTGGCACCGCCGTCGAACGCATCCTGACGCGCGGCGCGGGCCGCCGCCGCCGCGCGGTCGGCGTGGTGGCCGCCGGCCGCGAATACCGCGCCGGCGAAGCCGTGGTCTGCAACGTCACGCCGGGCCAGTTGTACGGCACGCTGCTGCCCAACGCGCCGGAGCCGGTGCGGCGCCGCGCCGCCGGCTACCGCCACGGCCGCGGCGGCATGCAGATCCACTTCGCGCTCGACGCGCCGCCCGACTGGCGCACGCCGGAACTGCGCCATGTGCCGCTGGTGCACCTGACCGAAAGCATGGAGCAGGTCTGCGCCTCGGTCACCGAAGCCAACAATGGCCTGCTGCCGGCGCGCCCGACGCTGGCCATCGGCCAGCCGGTCGCGGTCGACCCGTCGCGCGCGCCGGCCGACGGCTGGATCCTGTGGGTGCAGATGCAGGAGCTGCCGGTGCGCGTCAAGGGCGACGCCGCCGGCCAGATCGAGACGCCCGCCGACGGCCGCTGGACCGAGGCCCTGCGCGAAGCCGTCGCCGACCGCGTGCAGGCGCGCCTGGAGCAGGTCATGCCGGGCCTGGCGCAGCGCGTCATCGGCCGCCGCAGCTACTCGCCGGCCGACCTGGAGGCGCTGAACTGCAACCTGGTGGGCGGCGATCCCTACTCGGGCGTCTGCTCACCCGACCAGTTTTTCTGGCTGCGGCCCTTTGCCGGCAGCCATGGCGCGCGCGGACACCGCACGCCGCTGCGCAACCTTTTCCACATCGGCGCCGCCACCCACCCGGGTCCCGGACTGGGCGGCGGCTCCGGCTATCTCGTCGCACAACATCTCGCGCCCCGCGGGGGCAGGAGCGGAACATGAGCAGACACCTGACACGCCGGCTGGCTTGCGCCGCGGCATTGGCGCTGGCCGGCGGCGTGGCGCACGCCACCGAAGGCGGCGGCCTGGGCATCTATCCGGATGGCCTGGAGAACTTCATGTCGGGCGCGCTGCCCCCGCCCGGCGTGCACATGCTGGTCTATGGCGGCGGCGCCCGCTACGACAAGCTGCGCGGCAACGACGGCGAACGCCTGCCGGTGCCGGACTTCAAGGTCGACGTCAACGTGCTGGCCCCGCGCCTGATCTGGGTCACGCCGCAGCAGGTGTTCGGCGGCCAGTTGGCCTTCCATGCCATCGCGCCGCTGCTGGACGTCACCTTCAAGGCCGGCGGCCAGCGCTACCGCAGCACCGGCCTGGGCGACATGACGTTGGGCGTGGCGCTCGGCTATCACCTGTCCGAATCGCTGCACTACGTGGTCGGCCTGGACATGTACGCGCCCACCGGCGAATACGACCGCAAGGACCCGTCCAGCCTGGGCAAGAACTACTGGACCGCACAGCCCGTGTTCGCGCTCAGCCGCATCAGCCCCGACGGCTTCAACGCCGACCTCAAGCTGATGTACGACTTCAACTTCCGCAACAGCGCCACCGACACCCGTTCCGGCCAGGCCATCCACGCCGACTACGCGGTGGGCTGGGGCGTGGGCAAGGGCTGGGTGCTGGGCGTGGGAGGCCACGCCTTCCAGCAGGTCTCCGACGACAACGGCCCCAACAGCGCCGCCGGCCGCGCCCGCGCCTTCGGCGTGGGCCCCTCGGTGCGCTACATGAACGACCGCGGCTGGCTGTTCACCGCCAAGTGGCAGCAGGAATTCCAGGTCAAGAACCGGCCCGAAGGCGCGCAGCTGTACGTCAAGCTGGCGATTCCGTTCTAGGGCCTGCGCCAGGCGCCATAAGGTAGACAGGCCCCGGGGTAGCGTGCGGCGGGCCGGCCCGGCAGCGGGCCCGCCGCGGGGAAGGGGGCGATGACACGGCGGGCGTCGACCGCCTGTCGTCGCGAATGGGCTAGACTCGAGGCCTATCTTCGTTTCAAGTGGCCATCCATGATTGTCAAAGCTCTACGTGTCGGTTTGGGTCAGCTGATTGTCCTGGGCGATGCGCTGACGCGTCCGCGCCCGCAGCAACGCTCGGCGCAGGGCCAGGCCGCCGTCGACCGCGAGGCGGCCGCGCTGTCGCTCTACCAATTCCATGCCTGCCCGTTCTGCGTCAAGACGCGGCGCGCCATCCATCGCCTGAACGTGCCCGTCGCGCTGCGCGATGCCAAGGGGGACCCCCAGGCGCGCGCCGAATTGCAGGCCGGCGGCGGCAAGGTCAAAGTGCCTTGCCTGCGTATCGAAGAAGCGGGCGGCACCCGCTGGATGTACGAGTCCAACGACATCATCGCCTACCTTGAACAACGCTACGCAAACGTGGCTTGACCGGGCCGCGCCATGACACGCGCCGCCCGCCTGGCCCTCCTGACCTTGTGCGCGGCCGTTGCGCTGGCGGGCTGCGATTCGTCGCTGCCGCCGCCGCCCGCCGGGTCCCGCTTGACGGCCGAGACCCTGGCCACGCAGGAGACGCCGCCCGAACTCCAGTTCAAGGGCACCTTGGCGGGCAAGCCCATCCACCTGCTGATGCATGAATGCAAGGTCTACAAAGTGGACCCGGCAGAGGGCGGCAATGTCACCTGGACGCAGGTGCTGGAAGGCGATTTCTACCTGTTGCCCACGCTCTGCGTGCGCCAGGAACTGACGGTGGAGAAGGGCTACGTGAAGGCGTTCATCGGCCGCCAGGCGTTCGGCGCCGGCGGCTGCTGCACCGGCACGCCGGAGTACCGCTCGACCGACGGGTTGACCTGGAAGCCGCGCTGAGCGCGTGCAGCGCGAAGGGACCATCGTTTGCCATCGACCCTCCCCATGGTTGCTTGAAGGGAAGGCCCCACGCGTGCAGTCGAGGTTGCCGCTTCAGCCGTGCCGCCGCACGCTTTGGCTGGGGCTTTCGCCATAGCGCGCCTTGTAGCTGGCGCTGAAGCGCCCCAGGTGGGCGAAACCCCAGCGCAGCGCCACGCCCGCGACGTTCTGGCATTCGCCCGCCACCAGCTCGGCGCGCGCCCGCTCCATGCGCAGGTCGCGCAGATAATGCATGGGGCTGATCCCCAGGAATTCCTTGAAGCCCGCATACAGGCTGCGCACGCTGACCCCCGCGATGCGCGCCAGCTGCTCGGCGCTGACCGGTTCATGCGCATGCGCCTGGAGGTAATCCTGCACGCAGCGCACGTGGCGCGGCAGCACCGCGCCGCGGCGACCCGCCGGCGTGGCGCTGTAGTTGTGGGGCAGGGTGGACAGCAGCGTCGCCGCCACCAGCTGTTCCATCTGGTGCACGATCAGCTTGTGCTCGGCCAGGTCGGCATGCTGCGATGAACAATCCAGCAGATACGCCATCAGGCAGCGCCAGGCCGGACACTCGCGCCAGCGGAACCCCAGCTGGAAGCGCAGCGGCCGCTCCAGCGTACAGCCCAGGTGGCCCACCAGCGTGCGTTCCAGCAGCGAGCGGCCCACGCGCAGCATGAACTGGTCGTTGTCGTCGGCCCAATGCATCGCCAGGTCGTCGTCCGGGCTGACCACCGACGCCACGTCCGGCGTCGAATCCACCCGCTGCGGCCCGCTTTCGATCAGGGCCGTGCCCGACAGCGGCATCTGCACCAGGAAGAAGTCCTCCAGCGGTCCCGGCCGGATCTCGACGTTCGCGCCGTAGCGCAGCCGGTTCAGCGATACCTCGCCCAGCGGCTGGTGGTGCATGCGCGCGTTCAGGCGCTGCGTCGATCCCACCACGCCCAGGTGGTGCGGCCGCATCACCCGTCCCACCATCGCGCGCGCCTCGTCCAGGTCGCCCGAGGCGAACAGCTGTTGCGCCGGCGTCGCCAGGATGGTGTCGATGCGCCATCCCGAGGCGCCGGCCGTTCCCGCGCCTGCCGGGCGCGGCTCGGCGGGTTGCCATGATGTCTCGGCATCGGACTGCATCGTGTTCAGCATGGCCGGGATTCCTTGCGCTGGTCCTGATGTCCGGTGGGCAACGGCCACCGGTTCCCCTGGCTGCCACGTCCGCGGCACGCCTTTATGATGGTCCTCATAGTAAAACGCCGCGCCCCGGGCGGGACTGCTGGAAAACCCGTCCCAGCCGGTATCGGGCTATCCGTTTTCTGCGCAGCCTGTCCAGCGACTGCGGAAACTGTCCGGCGCCGGCGGCTGTTCCTGGGGGAAGGGGTCGGCGGGTGCCATCAGAGGATGGCGCGCAGCCCCTTGTCCGCGATCAGATTGAGCTGTTTGAGTGCCGGCCCCGTGGGGCGGGTTTCGCCTTGTTCCCACTTGCAGACAGGTTCTGGTTCGACAGCAGCCGTCGAAGTCAGAAAGGCCACGGAAGCGCAAGAGGTCGCGGGGGCGATCATCCGACGATTGGAACGGAGACCGATCACCCCCGGCGAAGGCGTTCAGGCGGTCAGGAAGCGCGTGACTTCGGCCCAATCGTTGGTCGACAGGGCGACGTCCTCGTAGTCGCCCTCTTCCTCGTCGTAGCGCGAAACACAGAAGCGCTGGCTCCTGCCGGATTCGCGGTCGTCGTAGTTGGCGTAGTCGACATAGACTTTCAAGCCGCGCTCAGCGTTCTCGAAAGAAGGCGCTGCATCGATGTAGCTCGACGTATCGATATACCCTTCGGGCAGGGGCGGCAGGGTTGTGATGTCGAAGTCGGGAAATTCGCGACGCAGTCGGTCAAGGTTCATAAGGGAAGCATGTTGAGGCTGAAGACCTGACATTTTACGTTGCTCGGCGTCAGTCGCCACGATGCCCCCGGAAACGGAGTTTGGGTGGGTGCTGTGCGAATTGGGGAGTGCCATGCAAAGGGACTTGTACGTTGCGCATGGGTATCGTGGGGTCACTACTGCCGTATGCACAGGCCTTGTTCTTACTAAATGGGGTCAATTCTCTTCTGGCGAGACAGGGCGTCTGTTCTATGCCTTGACGAAAGAGCTTTATGGGGACGACAGCCGCTCGTCATCAACGACTGCTGGCGGCCAGAAGTTGCCATCTGATAGGCCGCTGCGGGTTGCGGCTGTACAAACTACTTTCCAAAGGGGACGACGGAAGCTGACTTCGAAGAAGCACTTCTTTTGACTCATCAGGAGCTGATTTTTGAAGAGCTCGCCGCAGTTAGCGCAGGTGCGCACTACCAAACATTTCTCTACATCAACATAAAGGCTTCTCAGCCTACGGGCCTCTACGATCCTTCATCCGGTGCAGCGCCGGTAGAACACTGGGGGTAGGCAAAGGAGGCGTTCGGCTAGTTTCGCGGTCGGCCCGTTAGTCGTGCAGAGTACGACGATGGCTCGACCATAATTGAAGGCGAAGTCATAGACATGAATCGAGAGTCTCAGCGTCGCGTTAGGTACACCCCCCAACAACTTCCTTATTGCCTCTTTGGGCAGTCCGAGCGACAACAATCGGTTCGACCACCAACGGGACGAGATTCTCAACGCAGTTCTCAAGCGCGAGGCATCGCTGGAAACACTTGTCGGAGCCGGCCTCCAGCTACCGAAGTGTTTACGCAATTGAAACCTATCCTTCACTCCACTGGACAACCTCTGGCAGCCGGTGAATTCAAATACTGAGGATAATGTGTCAGACTACAATTTAGCTGGCCAAATTTTAGTCTGACACTTTTTTGACATTTTTTTGGTGTGTATGTCTGCTTGTTTAATTAAAGATGGGAGAATTTAATTGACACTTCGTGAGAGATTTTTAGATGCTGTGATTGATGGTGAATTGGGTAGGGGCATATTAGTGTCGAGGCAGGAGTTTATGACCTTCTTTTCGGGAGATAGCAGTTTAACAACAGGTGTGTTCTTGTCAAACTCAGAACTCAATACAGGTGTTTCTCATAGTCCGACATACAATCATTTCACTCTGCGAGTGAGAGATGGAGTCTATCGGATCCATCCTCAAGCGATTCAAGAGCGTATGAGGCAGCGTGGAATTATCTAGCTTGTCGCTGCAGAGACCTATTCGTCGAGGTTCGCCCGCATTAGCGGGTCGACATTCGGACCGCCGATCAACCTATGAAGCGGACTTTGGGGCGTAACGATGCAAGGCTCATTTGCTCACCTGCTACCGCGACGCGTTCGGTCACCCGTATCATAGAAGGGCGAGCAGGTCACAGAGGCCACTACGCGCTTTACCTGCGCGCTCAAAAGGCGCAGAGGTCTGCCTCTGCATTAAATCGAGACATAAGAAAAAATCGGTAGAGGGACTGATGGGAAAGAAATCCAGACTGAAGCGCGAACGTCGGCAAGGGGCGGACATAAAAAAGCTGTTGAATTCATTGCTCGATAGACGTACCGCCGCCAAGCCGGTGCCATTTTCTGACCTGGCCGCTCCACTCGAAGAGATTTTTGGAAAATATCGACCCGAGGACGTCTGTCTTGCGGTCGGTGTATCTCAGCTGTGGCTGCCTAATATATCGTCTCAAGTCAAACACAGCCTTGCCTGGACGACGCTGGCCTCAATGCCTCCTGATCGCTTCTCCGGCGAGCGAGAACTGCGGTCGTATTCGGAGTTCGTCGAATTCTCGGACGCTCTCTATCGTGCATTTCCTTCCTTCGCCTCACTCGAAGATTACGTGCCCGAGTCTGATTGGGGCGAGATCCGGTCCGTATCACGAAACGTCGCTCGCAGGATATTTTACGGTGGATGTGTTGGGCGAATTCCTGACTTTATCGAAGCATTCCGACTGGGAAGCTCCACCATTGCCGACGCATTGCGTGATATGGACACCGTGGTACGGCTCCAGGATCATGTCATATCGCAAATCGACGGCGCTGTCGTTGGAGAGGCGCACGAAGTCTCGGCTGGGCACACGGAGGTCGCGACGGAAAGCTTCTGGGCGACTTGCCGGGACGTCCTTGCCGCAGCGGCGAGTGCTACGAGAAGCGTTGACTCATTAAGCCGCGATTTGGTTGTCAAGCTCGGAACGGCGTCCCGCCCTACAACCCGGGATGAGTTTTGCAACGCTGTAATGAGCGGCGGGGCAACACCATACGTCTTGCTGGAGGTTGCCGGAGCATCGTTCCCGGTCTCGTTGCGGGATGCCCCGGCGACGATCATGGAGTACTGGACTGCACGACGCGAGCCTGCTGAAACCGAAGCGTGTCGGACTACTGAGGCGGTTAGCGAATTCCTTGGGGAGCGCCTTCCTCGACACGCACTGTTTCGCGGGCCGGCGAAATTCGCTACTCCCATACGCATGCTTGAGTATGAGTTTTCTGCGGTCGTTTGCAGCGGGGACATATTGGACTTCATTGTCGTCCTGCGCCCGGAAAGCATCTCGCTCCTAACGGAGCTCGAGTCACTCGTACTGCGTACTTTCCGCGAAGGTGCAGACTGGGGCATGAAGTTGCGAGACGGCCGGATAATGGGTATTTCCACGATTAATGGACACCCGATAGGCGTAGAAGACATCCGGATTACGGCTGTTGTCGATAGCTACACAACGAGCTTCTCGAGTGTCATGCGGCTATCGACGACAGCTCGCCTTGTCTGGCTCCCGGATTTCGTAACCTTGTTTGATTCACTAGACGAACTTGAGGAATTAAACCGCTTCTGGGCTTACGTCGACGCCAATCAGGAAATGCTCGGGCCGATGTCGAGGTCTATTCCCGAGCTCTTTGCGTCATTCAGGGACACCCATGCCGTGCTCGTTGAAGGCGCGCTCATGCCAACGATGATGATGCTGGACCCTCATTGGGCGTCGAACTGGCGGCATCTCCAACTCGTGGAGTATTGGAAAAACGCTCCGCCATTCTTCCCGGACGCCTCTGTCTCATCGTGGAATTTCGACGCGCCGGACCGTGGAATTTACACCTTGGTGTCTCGAACGGACCGCGTTCTGGCCTACGGCGCGTCGGTCGCCAAATGCATGGTGTATTTCGTCTGCGACGACACTCTCGATGGGGCGGATGTCTTGAACCGGAAGCTGTTGTCAACGCTCGCTCACTGTGCGGTTGATGCGACGGCTCAACGTACCAATATTGTCGAGGCGGAGGAGTTGTTTCAGAGAACGCGGATCACCGTCCGGTTGATGGCGAACCCGAAAGCTCTGGGTTCGGGTGAAGGTGTGCGAGTGGATACGGCGGGAAATGAGTTGATGTCGGGATGGACGCTAACCGAGGACGACGGGTTCGGCTCGGTTGCGGCGCAAGTATTGGTAAATCTTGCCCGAGTGCAAAGCGAACTCGAGAATCCGAAGGACGCGGGATTCGAAGTTGAGTGCGTAAATGCGTGGACCAGCGGCGTCGCAGGTTTACTAGGAGTTTCGATCGGCAAGGAAACGTATGCGAGTCTCGATGCATCCGGGAGGCGGGGCATTCGTTTCAAGCTAACCACAATTGCTCGGGACGTTGATGTTCCGGACACTGGCTCTGCGCTGCTTCCAAAGCCGGAGCAATACAAACTCGCGCGGCGGGAACTGGCCAAGATCATCCAACGCTCGGGTGTCAAGCCAGGTAGGTACGAGCTGGCTGCAGGGAAGGACATCGTGAGTTCAGCGCGTGATAACTATCGCACGCTCGTTCATAGCCATCTCGGCGAGTTCGATGGAGATTCATTGCTCAGGTTCTCTGTGAGTCGATACGACGAACTGATTTCGCTCCATCGCCAAGAGGTTTCGCGTCACCATCACAGCTTGGCACATGAGGTCGAGTTCGTTCGGGAAGAGTCGCTGTCCGACACCAGCGAAGAATTCGTCAAAATGGCACGCAACTATCGTTATCTGATTGAAGCGTGTCTGAGCTGCAGTATGCCTGGTGCCCAGTTGGCTTCGAATGAGAGGGTTACCAGGTTGTTAGGCGAGATTGACTGGTTGCTCGTGCTCTATGAAAGCAGTGATGTTCTCCACAACGAAGTAGACGTCGGCGGGATCGAAATCAGCGATGACTTTGTTCCGGAAGTCTTCTATTCCGATGACGGAAAGGTTCGAAAAGAGGTGTTTTCCCGTGAGCGAGCGGCAATTCAGCTCGGACTTAACGTAGTGTCGTCAGACAGGGTGGTGGCCGACGATATTGCTCCGGAGTGGCTGTCCGGTATCGACGCCGCTTTGGAGGGAGATGTCGGTTTTGGATTTAGCCGGTTGCTGCAAGCACTTTATGTACTGACCAGATGGGTGTCATTTGGCGGCTCGAATGACTTGCGATTTGGTTATGAGGCGCCGTGCGACCAAATCGTCGATATGCTCACATCCAACATCGACGGACTTGAGTTGGGGGCGGCTAGGAAGATTATCTCGTTTCTCACGCTTGAAGGCACCGACGTACGTCGACTGATTGGTCGTGACGTCGACGAGGGGGATGTTCCCGTTTGGGAGCACAGCAAGCGAGGCGCACGTTTGAATATCCGCCCGCTTGTTCCGCTATCGGACGGCAGGCTGTCTTGGGGGGCGTCGATTGTCGAACGCGCGACGCATGTATGGCTTCAGGCACTCCAGAACGGCTATCTACCGGCAGATTTCGAGTGGCCATTGGTCAAGCCAGAAATTCGTAAGGTTAAGGAGGGAATTGAAAAGGGTCTTGAGCGGAAAGCTGCGGATATCTGTCGCCGCACCGCGAAGTATGTTCGAGCAGGAATCGACTTCAAGCGGACCTTTGGTCAGGAGAAGTTCGATGACGTTGGTGATTTTGACGTATTGGCATATTGGCCAGAGACGAACACGTGGCTGACGATCGAGTGTAAGTACAACCAGCCCGCCTACTGCGTCAAGGATCTGCGCCGCCTTCGTGAACGAATCTTTGAACTCCCTCCGGGAAAGCATCAGCTTGCGAAGATCCAGCGGCGGCGAGAATTTCTCCTTTCCCGGACCGAGCAGATTCGCAATCTACTTTCGTGGCCTGGTCCGAATGAAGGAGTAGCGCCGAAGGTAGTGGAGCTGTACGTCGGAAAGGATCTGTACTGGTGGATGCGTTTTCCACCATACGATGTACCTACCCAGTTCCTCCAAATTGACATGCTGGACGGCTGGCTGAAAGAACATGCCAAGAAGTTTTCAAGAGCGCAATAGCTGTTTTGAATTCTAAAGCGTGCTGGGCGATCTGCGTGGCGTTCATCGTTGGCAATGGTCGAGCTACAAATTGCCGAAGTGCGAAACAATCACATCAACATTACGAGCTCAATGTTAGCGCATCATGAGTACGACTGTGGGACTCGCGGTGGCGCCTATGTGCGCGGATTGGTTTAAGCCGAAAAATCATGCGGATCTTGCTTCGATAGGGTAATTGAATCCACAAATTTGCAATAATTGACGAGGGGGATCGGAACTGCAATCGAAGCCTGCTCAGGTTAAGTGACTAACGCAAATGCCCCTGCCGGGGTATGCATCTTCATGCGACTGGTGCAACCGTGGATGGTAGTGCAGCCGTTCACACTTCGTAGGTGACTTGTGTTGGCAACGTAAGCTTTCGTTATCCGAGTTGTAACGTAGTCTGCCTCGCCCGGCCGCCGCATTCAAAAAAATGCCGGGTTCGTCACGCAATTGAACGGCTGCAGGCAACCTGAAAGCGGCCGTTACCTCCGTACCAGATCGAATGGCAGCAGTGGGTTGCAATCAGACTGCCGCGCTCTCCCCGCGGATCAAAGCAAAAAGCCGCGTTCCCCCAACAGGAAACGCGGCCCCACTCAGCGGCGCCGACGAATCAACGCCGGCCCCGCCCTTCAGTGCATCTGCCCATACTTCCCGGCATTGAAGTCCTGGATCGCCTCGACGATCTCGGCCTGCGAGTTCATCACGAACGGGCCATACCCCACCACCGGCTCGTCGATCGGCTCGCCGCTCAGCACCAGGAACACGGCGTCGTTGTTGGCTTCGACCGTGATCTCGTCGCCGTCCTGCGAGAACAGCGTCAGCTGCGCGTCGCGCGCCACGGCGTCGCCATTGACCAGCACCGTGCCGCGCAGCATCACCAGCATGCTGTTGCGGCCCGCCGGGATCGCGAAGGTCGCGGTCTTGCCCGCGGACAGGCGCACGTCCCACACGTCGATCGGCGTGAAGGTGCGCGCCGGACCCGTCTGGCCGCCGTAGCTGCCGGCGATGACGCGCAGCGAGCCGGCGCCGTCGGGCAGCGACACCACCGGGATATCCGCATTCAGCAGGCTCTGGTAGCCGGCCGGCGCCTTCTTGTCCTTGGCCGGCAGGTTGACCCACAGCTGCACCATCTCCAGCTCGCCGCCCTTGCGGGTGAACGCGGGGGAGTGGAACTCTTCATGCAGGATGCCCGAGGCGGCCGTCATCCACTGCACGTCGCCGGGCCCGATGACGCCGCCGTTGCCGGTGGAGTCGCGGTGCTCGACCTCGCCGCTGTAGACGATGGTCACGGTCTCGAAGCCGCGATGCGGATGCTGGCCGACGCCGCGCGGTTGCGCGGCCGGCGTGAATTGCGCCGGGCCGGCGTAGTCCAGGAGCAGGAACGGGCTCACGTTCTTGCCCTTGTCGTTGTACGAGAACATCGAGCGCACCGGAAAGCCGTCGCCCACCCAGTGGGGACGCGGGCTGGCATGCACACCCAGAATCTTCTTCATGATCGTCATTCCTGTTGCGCGGCCCCTGCGGGGCCGTTCGTCATACCTATCAAGATAAGGGCGGGACGCCGGTTGCGGTAGTCCCCCCTATTGATAAGCACCGTTCCAGGAATAGGACGCCGACTGCCGTACGGGTATCCTTGCACCATGCCACCTCAAGCCGATACTGCCGCGACAGCGCGATCCCTCCACGTCCAGGGCTTCGCCCCGGTCGCCGCCGCCGACGCCCGCATCCTGGTGCGGGGCTCCATGCCCGGCGTCGCCTCGCTCAGGCAGGTGCGCTATTACGCCCACCCCCGCAACGCCTTCTGGCCCATCGCCGCCCAGGTCCTGGGCTTCGACCCCGCCGCCGACTACCCCGCGCGCCTGCGGGCCCTGCAACACGCCGGCATCGCCCTCTGGGACGTGCTGCAGGCCTGCGAACGCCCCGGCAGCCTCGACGCCGACATCCGCGCCGACACCCTGGTCCCCAACGACTTCCCCACGTTCCTCCAGGCCCACCCGCACCTCATCCGCATCTGCTTCAACGGCGCCAAGGCCGCCACGCTCTATCGCCGCCACGTGCTGCCGCTGCTGGCAGACCACCCGTTGCAGTACGTCGACCTGCCATCCACCAGCCCCGCCCACGCCGCCGCGTCATTCGACAAGAAACTGGCCGCCTGGCGCAACGCGCTGACCCCACCCACCTGACCGACATTCAAACCCCCGCGTAAGTCCATGAGGGCCGCGCAGGGCGGCCCTCATGGACGGGCAACACAAACTCTTCCAGCGCCAGACGGCCCCCAGAAAGAGGCCAAGCAAACCGCCCCCCATGGCAACCACCGCCAGCAATGACTGTAGCCAGGGGCGTCGGGACCCCGGCGGGCGCGGCCGTCCAGGGGGTGCCCGGCGGAATCCGAAGGCAGGCGCCGCAGGCGCCCACGAGGATGAGCACGGGGCAGTCCGGCCCCGGCGGGCCGGACCACCCCCGCAGGCCGCGCCCGCCGGGGTCCCGACGCCCCTGGCGGCCCAAGCAAGCTGCCCTCCGCCACACCAAGCAAGCCTCCCTTCACCCGCAGTTCCCCAAGAGGAACACATCAAGTCCTCGATAAACCCGTCCCCCATTGACCAACATCAACCCTCTATATAACCAAAAGCGATAAGTTAATGACACAACAACATGATTCGCGGAGAAGCTTGTGTCACACCCCCCACCCGAAGTCCCCCTCCCGGGCAAACGCGGTTTCCTGAAAAACCTGCTCGGCCTGAGCGCCGCGGCCACCATCATCCCCATCCGTGCCGAAGCCGGCACCGGCATCAACCAGCAACCTCCCCGTCGTCCCGGCATCCCCGGCAAGCGCTACGGCATGCTCGTCGACCTGCGCAAATGCATCGGCTGCCAGTCCTGTACGGTCAGCTGTTCGCTTGAGAACCTGCCGCCCGTCGGCCAGTTCCGCACCACCGTCCTGCAATACGAAGTGCAGCCCGACAGCGGCGGCCCCTGTGCCATGGTGATGCTGCCGCGCCTGTGCAACCACTGCGACAACCCGCCCTGTGTGCCGGTCTGTCCGGTGCAGGCCACGTTCCAGCGCGAAGATGGCATCGTGCTGGTCGACAACCAGCGCTGCGTCGGCTGCGGCTACTGCGTGCAAGCCTGTCCGTACGACGCCCGCTTCATCAACCACGACACCCAGACCGCCGACAAGTGCACCTTCTGCGAGCACCGGCTCGAAGCCGGCCTGCTGCCGGCCTGTGTCGAAAGCTGCGTGGGCGGCGCCCGCGTCATCGGCGACCTGAACGATCCGGACAGCGCCATCTCGCGGCAGCTGGCCGAGCATCGCGCCGACATCAAGGTGCTCAAGCCCGAGATGAAGACCGACCCCCACGTCTATTACATCGGCCTGCCCGATGCCTTCGTGCACCAGATCGATGGCCAGGCCGGCGTGCGGCTGGCCGGCGGCCATTGAGAAGGGGACCACCATGCAGATCACCGAATTGCTGACGCCGGTCTACGACGCCGCCTGGCTGCCGTGGGCCGTGCAGTACTTTTTCCTCATCGGCATCGCCGCGACCGCGGCCCTGACCGCCGCCGGCGGCGCCTTTGGCGAGGCCGGATCGCCGGCGCGCCGCCTGCTGCCGGCCGCGGTCACCGTGTTGTTGGTGTGCGCCATCGCCGCGCCCGTGTCGCTGCTGGCCGACCTGCACCAGCCGGGCCGCTTCTGGCATTTCTATACCCGCCTGACGCCGTGGTCGTGGATGTGGCTGGGCGCGCTGCTGCTGCCGGTCTTCACCGGGCTGGCGGTGCTGTTCTGCGCCGCCTGGTGGTGGGGGCGCATGGTCTGGGTGCGCCTGCTGGGCATCGCGCTGGCGTTGTCGGCCGTGTCGATACTGGTCTACACCGGCGCCGAAGTGATGGTGCTGCGGGCGCGGCCGCTGTGGCACACGCCGTTCCTGCCGCTGAATTTCGCGCTGACCGCGTGGCTGGGGGCGCTGGGGGCGATGTTCCTGGTGGCGCGCTGGCTGCCGGGCGGCCTGAAGGCGCTGCCGGTCGAGCTGTTGCGCCGCCTGAGCGTGACGGCGGTGGTGATGATGCTGATCGGGGCGGGCGCCTGGGTGCTGCTGGGCCTGTTGGGCCAGGACCCGTCGTTCGACGCCGCGCTGCGCCTGTTCGGCGGCTTCCCGGTGTGGCGCGCCAGCCTGGCGGGCGCCGTGATAACCGGGCTGTGCATGATCGCGCTGCTGCAGCGCGCGCCGCGCACCCTGGCCGCGCCGCTGCCGTCGGCCGCGCTGGCGCTGACCATGTTGGCGGCCGCCTGGATCTTCCGCTGGGTGGTGTTCATGAGCGTGCAGGGCGTGCCCAAGTATGGCGCCGGCCTGTACCTGTACGACATGCCCTGGGGCAGCGACGGCCTGCTCGGCATGATCGGCGTGCTGGGCCTGTGCGTCGCGCTGGTGGCCGCCGTGACCTACGCGCTGGAACTGTTCCCGGCCCGCACCCGCGGCCTGGCGGCCTGACGCCGCCGGCCCGACACGAATTCGCATCGAGATGACCATGGACAAGCAACACCAAGACGATACGCCCGACGCCCACGCGGACGGACCCGATCAACCCGACAACGCCGCGCGCCGCAAGCTGATCGCGCGCGGCGGCATGGTGGCCGGTGGCCTGGCCGCCTTCGCGGCCGGCTACGGCGAGACCGTCGCCAAGGCCGTCAAGGGCCTGGCGCAGGGCACGGCCGGCGTGCCCACCGCGCATGCCGTGCGCGGCAATTCGCTGACGCCGGAATTCCGCATCGACGCGGTCACGGGCCTGCTGTCGACGCAGCCGGGCCAGACCGTGAGCCCCTCCAGCTGCCTTGGGTGCTGGACGCAATGCGGCGTGCGCCTGCGCGTCGATACCGCGACCAACCGCATCCTGCGGGTGGCCGGCAACCCCTATCATCCGCTGGCCACCACCCGGCCGGCCGCGATGGACACGCCGGTGCGCGAGACCTATGCGCAACTGGGCGGCGACGCCGGCCTGGAAGGGCGCGCCACGTCCTGTGCGCGCGGCTCGGCCATGCTGGAGCAGATGCACAGCCCGTACCGCGTGCTGCAGCCGCTCAAGCGCGTCGGCGGCCGCGGCGAAGGCAAGTGGCAGACGATTTCCTTCGAGCAGCTGGTGCAGGAAGTGTGCGAGGGCGGCGACCTGTTCGGCGAAGGCCACGTGGACGGCCTGCGCGCGATCTTCGACCGCGACACGCCGCTGGACCCGGCCAACCCGGAGTACGGCGCCAAGGTCAACCAGTTCCTGTTCACCGATGCCTCCAACGAAGGCCGCACGCCGCTGATCCAGCGCTTTGCCGGCCAGTCGTTCGGCACCGTCAACTTCAGCAACCACGGTTCCTATTGCGGGCAGAGCTTCCGCGTTGGCGCGGGCGCGGCGCTGGGCGACCTGAAGGGCATGCCGCACGGCAAGCCCGACTGGGACAACGCCCGCTTTGGCCTGTTCATCGGCGCGGCGCCGGCGCAGGCCGGCAACCCGTTCCAGCGCCAGGCGCGCCAGCTGGCCGAGGCCCGCACCCGGCCCGAGGAAGCCGGCTTCAGCTACGTGGTGGTGTCGCCGATGCTGCCGGCCTCGTCCAGCCTGTCGGCCGGATCGGGCAATGAATGGGTGCCGGTCAATCCGGCCAGCGACCTGGCGCTGGCGATGGGCCTGATCCGCTGGATCCTGGACCACGAACGCTTCGATGCGCGCGCGCTGGCGCAGCCCGGCCCGGCAGCGATGAAGGCGGCGGGCGAGGCGGCGTGGACCAATGCCACGCACCTGGTGATCGCCGAGCCCGGCCATGCGCGCCTGGGCAGCTTCCTGCGCGGCGCCGACCTGGGCTGGGCCAAGCCGGCCGACGCCGGCGACAAATGGGAAGACGTGTACGTGGTGCGGCGGGAAGACGGCACGCTGGCGCCGCATACCGGCGAGCTGCCGGCCACGCTGTTCGTGGACGAGGCGGTGGCGGCGCCGGGCCTGGCGGGCGCGCCGGCCGCGCTACGGGTATGCAGCGCGCTGGCGCTGCTGCGCGACGAGGCGCGGCGCAAGTCGCCGCAGGAGTACGCCGCGTTGTGCGGCGTGCCGGCGGCCAAGATCGCCGAGCTGGCCGAACGCTTCACCAGCCACGGCAAGCGCGCCGTGGCCGATGCGCACGGCGGCACCATGAGCGGCGCGGGCTTCTACACCGCCTACGCCATCGCCATGCTCAACACGCTGGTGGGCAACCTCAACGTCGAGGGCGGCCTGGTGCTGGACGCCGGCCCGTTCCCGCCCTATGGCGCGGGGCCGCGCTACAACATCGCGGGCTTTGCCAACCGCGCCACGCCCAAGGGCGTGGGGCTGTCGCGCAACCGCTTCCCGTACGAGAAATCGAGCGAGTTCAAGCGCAAGCAGGCCGCTGGCCAGCCGGTCTATCCGGCCGCCGCGCCCTGGTATCCGGCCACCGGCGGCCTGAGTTCCGAGATGCTGGCGTCGGCGCTGGCGGGCTATCCGTACCGCGCCAAGGTCTGGTTCAACCACATGAGCAACCCGATCTACGGCATCGCCGGGCTGAAGAACGTGCTGCTGGACAAGATGAAGGACCCCAAGGTCCTGCCGCTGTCGGTGTCGATCAATCCGTTCATCAACGAGACCAACGCGCTGGCCGACTACATCGTGCCCGACACCGTCACCTACGAAAGCTGGGGCGTGTCGGCGCCGTGGGCGGACGTGGTGGCCAAGGCCTCGACGGTGCGCTGGCCGGCGGTCGAGCCCACGGTGGCGCGCACTGCCGACGGCGCGCCGGTGTGCCTGGAGTCGTTCCTGATTGCCTGCGCCAAGCGGCTGGGCATGCCGGGCTTTGGCGCCAACGCCATCGCCGACGCGGACGGCAACCGCTATCCGCTGGACACGGCCGAGGACTTCTTCCTGCGCGGCATCGCCAACATTGCCTTCGGCGCCGGCCGGCCCGTGCCCGAGGCAAGCGACGACGACCTGGAATTGACCGGCGTGGCGCGCTACCGCGACGTGCTGCAAGGCAAGCTCAAGCCCGAGGAGTGGCGCCGCGTGGCCATGGTGATGAGTCGCGGCGGGCGCTTCGACCGCATGCGCGACGCCTGGAACGACGCTGGCCAGACCCGCCAGGCCTGGGCCAAGCCGTTGCAGGTATGGAGCGAGGAACTGGCCGGGTTCCGCCACGCCATGACGGGCGAGCGCTACAGCGGCTGCCCCACCTGGTATCCGGCGCGGCTGGCGGACGGGCGCGACGTGCGCCAGCAGTATCCGCGGGCGGACTGGCCGTTCCTCTTGAGTTCGTTCAAGTCCAACCTGATGAGTTCGATGTCGATCGGGGTGGACCGCCTGCGCCAGGTGCATCCGCACAATCCGGTGTCGATCAACCGGCAGGACGGCGAGCGGCTGGGGCTGCGCAACGGCGACCGGGTGCGCATCGTCACGCCGGGCGGCGCGGTGACGGGGCTGGCGCTGCTGCGCGACGGCATCCAGCCGGGCGCGGTCGGTATCGAGCACGGCTATGGCCATACCGAGCTGGGCGCGCGCGCCCACCTGGTCGATGGCAAGCCGATGCCGCACGATCCGGCGCTGGCGGCGGGCGTGAACCTGAACGACCTGGGCTTTGGCGACGCGACGCGCGGCGAGCATGCCAACGTCTGGATCGACTGGGTCTCGGGCGCGGCGGTGCGGCAGGGGTTGCCGGCGCGCATCGAAAGGGCCTGAAGCGCCGCGCTAGCGCAGCACGGTGTCGGCCACCAGTTCCAATCCGCTGGCCGGCACGTCGACCTCCACTGGCGTGCCGCCCAGGTCGCCGGCTTGCGGCATGGCCGTGCCTGAGCGGCTGACGCGGATTTCGACGCGCACCCGGCCGGCGCTGGACAGCAGGGCCTGCGGTGACATGGCGTTGCTGTCGTCGAGCGTGAAGGCGCGCGGCAGGTCGGCGGCGCGCAGCCGCAGCACGGCCAGCGGCATGCGCGAGCCCGAGGCGGGCCGCGCCAGGATGAAGACGGTGTCGGTCGGCTGCACCTGGGCCATCAGGGCGGGCGCGATGCGCGCCTGGCCGCTGAGGCGGCCGGGGGCGGCGGCCTGGCTGGCGGCCGGTGTTGACGATGGTGTTGCCGGAGCCGTGGCCGCGGCCGGGCCAGGCGCCGTCGCCGGTTGCGAACTGCCCGCCGACGCCATGGCGCGCGCCTGCGCGATATTGGTCTCGATCTGGCGCGCCGCCTCGGAATCCGGCGGCAGCAGTCCTTGCAGGCGTTGCCAGTATTCCAGCGCCTGGGCGGCGTCGCCGCGCCGCAGGGCCATCATGCCGGCCAGCGCCAGGGCCTTGGGCTGGTCGGGGTTGGCCGCCAGCGCCTGCGCCACTGCGGCGATCGAGGCCGCGTCCGGCGCGCCCTGGTTGGCGGACAGCAGCGCGTCGGCCAGGTCGGCCAGCACCTGCGGCTGCGCCGGCGCCAGCCGCAGCACTTCGCGATAGGCGGCCGCCGCGTCGTCGTAGCGGCCCAGGGTTTCATAGGAACGCGCCAGCGTGTACCAGCCGTCGGCGTCGTCCGGCGCGGCGCGCAGGCGCTGGGCCAGCGCGTTGATGGCCAGCGCCATGGTGTCGCCGTCGTCGCCGGCGTGCGGTTCGGCGGCGCTGGCGCTGGCCGCGCTGGCGGCGGCGCGCGGGTTGCCCAGGTGGTTGTAGAGCAGCGCCGCCGCCAAAGGCAGCGCCAGGCTCAGCAGGCAGGCGGCGGCGATGCCGGCGCGCTGGCCCGTGACCGCCGCCCGGCCGGGGTGGCGTTGGGCCAGGTCCTGCAGCAGGTCGCGTTGCAGTTCCTCGTCGGCGCGCATGGCTGCGTCCGCGCTCAGGGCGCCGTCGCGCTGGTCGCGCCGCAGTTGCTCGCGCTGCGCCAGGTAGAAGGCCCGCAGGCCGGCATCCGTGGCGTTGTCCTCGGCAGGCGGCGGGCGCCGCAACAGCGGCGGCAGCAGGCACAGCAGGGTGGCCAGCAGCAGGACCAGCACGGCAAGCCAGAGCGGCGTCATGACCCGGTATCCAGGTAGCGCGCCGCGCGGGCGCGTTCGTCGGCGGTCAGCGGCGGCCGGCTGCGAGGCCGCCGCGCGACGGTGCGCCACAGCACCACGAAGCCCAGCGCCAGCAGCGCGAACGGACCCAGCCACAGCAGCCAGGTGATGGGCTTGAAGGGCGGTTCGTAGCGCACGAAATCGCCGTAGCGGTCTTCGAAGAAACGCATGATCTGGGCGTCGCTGCGGCCCTCGGCCAACTGGCCGCGGATCAGGTTGCGCATGTCGTGCGCCAGCGGCGCGTTGGATTCGGCCAGCGACTGGTTCTGGCACACCAGGCAGCGCAGGCCATGCGCCAGTTGCTCGGCGCGCTGCTCCAGCGCGGGCGGCAGCGGCGGGGCCTGGGTTTGTGCCTGGGCCTGGGCCCGGACGGGCGCCGCCAGCCACAGCGCCAGCAAGGGCGCGGCCAGCCAGCGGCCCAGGCGGCGGCGCGGGCGTTCATTGGTCCGGCCGTCATCGCGGCCCGGCCTTTGCATCGGGCGCCTGGCCGGAGACGGCGCGGGATGGATCGGCCATTTCATCATTGCAACGCCTCGATCATCGGTTGCAGCCGCGTGCGCCAGATCTCCGGCGTGATCAGGCCCAGTTGCCGGTAGCGGATGCGGCCGGCGCCATCGATGACGAAGGTCTCGGGCACGCCATACACGCCATACTCGATGCCGACGCGGCCGTCGACGTCGCTGGCGGACGCAATGTACGGATCGCCGTGGCGGCCCAGCCAGGCCAGGGCGTCCTCGGGCTTGTCCTTGTAGTTCAGGCCGTACAGCGGCACGTTATGCCGCCGCGCCACCTCGCGCAGCACCGGCAGTTCCTCGCGGCACGGCGCGCACCACGAGGCCCAGACGTTCAGCAGCCAGACCTTGCCGCGCATCGATTGCACCTCCAGCCGCTCGCCGGGCGTGTGCAGCAGCGGCAGGCCGATGGCGGGGGCGGGCTTGTCGATCATGGCCGAGGGCACGGCGCGCGGATCGCGCGACAGGCCCATGGCCAGGAACACGGCCATGGCCAGGAAGACGGCGAGCGGCACCAGGTAGCGCAGCATCAGTAGCCCTCGCGCGGCGTGGCCGGCACGGCGTCGGCGCGCGACCGGGGAAGCGGCGCGCGCGCCGCTTCCTGGCGGTAGCGCCTGTCGCCCGCCGCAAGCAGGCCGCCCAGCGCCATCAGCAGGCAGCCCGACCAGATCCACGCCATGAACGGCTTGACCTGGATGCGCACCGTCCAGGCCGTGCCGCCGGCCGGTTCGCCCAGGGCCACGAACAGGTCGCGGGTGAAGCCGCTGTCGATCGCGGCCTGGCTCAGCGGCATGTCCTGCACGGTGTAGTGGCGCTTTTCCGGGTACAGCGTGGTGACCGGGCGGCCGTCGGCGCGAGTGACGCGGAACTCGGCGCGCTGCGCGCTGTAGTTGGGCCCGCTGGCCGGCGCCAGCGCGGCGAAGGTGAAGCGGTAGCCGCCGGCCTCCTGCACCGCGCCCAGGTCCAGCCGCAGTTCCTGCTTGACCTCGTAGCCGTTGGCCAGGGTGGCGCCGGCGATGAAGACGCCGATGCCGGCGTGCGCCAGCAGCATGCCGTACCAGGCGCGCGGCTGGCGCCCCAGGCGCCGCGGCCAGTGGCCATCGCCGTCGGTCAGGCGCTGCCAGGCGTGCGCGGCCGCGCTGGCGATCGACCAGGCCGCCAGCCACAGGCCCAGGATCACCAGCGGCGAGCCCAGCCGCGCCGGGCCGGGCATGGCCAGCGGCAGCAGCACCGCCGTGGCCACGCTGACGCCGAACGCGATGCGCAGCCGGCGGCCCAGCTCGGGCACCTTGGCCTGTTTCCAGCGCGCCACCGGGCCGACGCCCATCAGGAAGATGGCTGGCGTCATCAGCGGCACGAAAACGGCCTCGAAGTAGGGCGGGCCGATCGAGATCTTGCCCCAGTCCAGCACGTCCAGCACCACCGGATACAGCGTGCCCAGCAGCACCGAGGCGGCCGACACGGTCAGCACCACGTTGTTGGCCAGCAGCAGCGATTCGCGCGACAGCAGCGCGAAGCCGCCGCCCAGGCCGACCTTGGGCGCGCGCCAGGCATAGAGCGTGAGCGAGCCGCCCACCACCAGAGTCATGAAGCCGAGGATGTAGAGGCCGCGCCCGGGATCGACGGCGAAGGCATGCACCGAGGTCAGCACGCCCGAGCGCACCAGGAAGGTCCCCAGCAGGCTGAGCGAGAACGCGCAGATGGCCAGCAGCACCGTCCAGCTGCGGAAGGCGCCGCGCCGTTCGGTGACGATGAGCGAGTGGATCAGCGCCGTGCCGGCCAGCCACGGCATGAAGGAGGCGTTCTCGACAGGGTCCCAGAACCACCAGCCGCCCCAGCCCAGCACGTAATAGGCCCAGGCGCTGCCGAGCAGGATGCCGATGGTCAGGAAGGTCCAGGCGGCCAGCGTCCAGGGCCGCACCCAGCGCGCCCACAGGGCGTCCAGCTCGCCGGACAGCAGCGCCGCGATGGCGAAGGCGAAGGCGACCGAGAAGCCGACGTAGCCCATGTACAGCATGGGCGGGTGCACGATCATGCCGGGGTCCTGCAGCAGCGGGTTGAGGTCGCGGCCGGCCATGGCCGGCGGCATCAGGCGCTCGAAGGGGTTGGACAGGAACAGCAGGAACAGCAGGAAGCCGGCGCTGATCCACCCCATCACCGCCAGCACCCGGGCCAGAAAGGCCAGCGGCAGGCGCCCGCTGCGCAGCGCCACCGCCAGCGTCCAGGCGCTCAGCAGGTACAGCCACAGCAGCAGCGAGCCTTCGTGGCCACCCCAGACGGCGGCGAAGCGGTAGGCGGCGGGCAGGTCGGCGTGCGAGTTGGCGGCCACGTACAGCACCGAATAATCGTTCTGCAGGAATGACCAGGCCAGGCAGCCGATGGCCACGGTGGCCAGGCCGAACTGCGCCACGGCGGCGGGTCGCGCCACCGCCATGCCCGGCCGCCAGCCCGTGGCGGCGCCGATCAGCGGCAGCGTGCCTTGCACCAGCGCCGCCAGCAGCGCCAGGATCAGGCTGAAGAGGCCGATTTCCGGGATCATCGCGCGTCCGCCCGCGCCGCGTTGGCGGTGGCGCCGGCCGCGGCCCGCTTGAGCGCGTCGGCGGCCTCGGGCGGCATGTAGTTCTCGTCGTGCTTGGCCAGCACCTCGGAGGCGTGGAACACGCCGTCAGCGTCGAGCTTGCCGGCGGCCACCACGCCCTTGCCCTCGCGGAACAGGTCGGGCAGCAGGCCCTGGTAGGTCACGGGCACGGCGTGCGCGGTGTCGGTGACGATGAAGCGCAGCTTCAGGCCGTCGCGCTGCACCGAGCCTTCCTGCACCAGGCCGCCGACGCGGAAGCTGCCGTGGGTGGGCGCCTCGCGCGCGGCCACCTGGGTCGGCGTGAAGAAGAACACCAGGTTCGATTGCAGCGCATTGAGCACCAGCGCGACGGCCGCGGCCAGCAGGCCCAGGCCGCCCAGCAGCGCCAGCACGCGGCGCCGGCGCGGACTCATCGGCCGTCTCCGGCGTGCAGGCGGGCGGCGCGGCGGCGCGCCCGCGCTCGCCGCCACAGCGTGCCGGCTTCCCAGGCGATCAGCGCCAGCGTCACGCCATAGGCGCCCAGCAGGTAGGGGCCGTGGCCCTGCAGCGAGAACAGCGCGTCCCAGCTCATCGGCGCTCCCGGGGCGGTTCGGCCGAGGCCGGTTCGCGTTCGGCGATGATGCCGCGCACCCGCGCCAGCGACGCCGCCGCGCTGTACAGCCAGAATGCCGCCACCATCAGCAGCATGGCCGCCAGCATGACGCGGGCCATGCTGGGCGCGGTGGTCAGGTTGATCGAGGCGCCCTGGTGCAGCGTGCTCCACCAGCGCACCGAGAAATAGATGATGGGCACGTTGACCACGCCGGCCAGCAGCAGGATGGCGCCGCCGCGGTCGCCGCGGCGCGGATCGTCGCTGGCCGCCTGCAACGCCATGAAGCCCAGGTACAGGAACAGCAAGATCAGTTCCGAAGTCAGGCGCGCGTCCCACACCCACCAGGTGCCCCAGGTCGGCTTGCCCCACAGCGCGCCGGTCCACAGGGTCAGGAAGGTGAAGAGGGCGCCGGTGGGCGCCAGCGCCCGCATCATCATGAACGACAGCCGCGTCTGCAATATCTGGCCGAGCGCGGCGTACAGCGCCATCACCAGGTACAGGAACATCGACATCCAGGCCGCCGCCACGTGGATGAAGAGGATGCGGTAGACCTCGCCCTGCTGGCTGTCGACCGGGGCCTTGACCAGGCCCACGTAGAGGCCGGCGGCGGCGAACAGCGCCGCGGCCAGCGCCAGCCACGGGATCAGCCGGCCGGCCAATGGATAGAAGCGCTGCGGCGCGGCGTAGCGCAGCCAGCCGGGCCGCGCGGGCGGAGTCGGCAGCAGGGTCAGATGCGGGGGCGAATGCATGATGGCCGGTCCTCAGTCCAACGCCACGCGCAGCGCGGCCGAGGCGCTCCACGGGCACAGCAGCAGCGCCAGGCACAGTCCGGCGCCCAGCAACGACAATTGGGGGCCGGCGCCCAGGCCGGCATGCACCGCCGCCACCGCGCCGCTGCCGAAGATCAGCACCGGCACGTACAGCGGCAACACCAGCAGCGGCAGCAGCGCGCCGCCGCGCAGGCCCAGCGTCAGCGCCGCGCCCAGCCCGCCAACCAGCGCCAGCGTCGGCGTGCCCAGCAGCAGCGACAGCGCCAGCACGCCGATGGCGCCCGGCGTCAGGCCGAACTGCAGCGCCAGCACCGGGCTGGCCAGGATCAGCGGCAGGCAGCTGCTGAACCAGTGCGCGGCCAGCTTGGTGGCCACCAGCACGGGCAGGGGATGGGGCGACACCAGCAGCTGTTCCAGCGCGCCGTTGTCGTAGTCCTGGGCGAAGGGGCGTTGCAGCGTCAGCAGGATGCCGAGCAGGGCGCAGACCCACAGCACGCCGGGGCCGATGGCCGCCAGCAGCGCCGGGTCGGGGCCGATGGCCAGCGGGAACAGCGAGCCCGCCACCACGAAGAACAGCGTCGCGCCCAGCGTTTCCGCTGGCCGCCGCCAGGCCAGCCGCAGTTCACGGCGTGCCAACTGCCACAGCGTTGCCAGCATCGGCGTAGTCATCCATGTCCAGGGTTTGCATATCGGCAAGGGCCGGGCCGGGCGGGCGGTGCGAGGCCACCACGGCCAGGCCGCCGCCGGCCAGGTGCGCGGCCAGCGCCTGGTCCAGCAGGTCGAGGCTGGCGGCGTCCAGCCCCGCGTCGGGTTCGTCCAGCAGCCACAGCGGCTTGCCCGCCAGCACCGTGGCGGCCAGCGCCAGGCGCCGGCCCTGGCCTTGCGAGAGGCGCGCCGCCGGCTGCTCGGCGCAGGCCTCCAGGCGCCAGGCGCGCAGGGCCGGCCTGGCGTCGACGGCGGGCGCGCCGGCGATTGCCAGCGCATAGCGCAGGTTGTCGGCTGCGCTCAGCTCGCCGCACAGGCCGTTGCCGTGCGACAGGAAGGCCATCCGCGCGTGATAGGAGGCCGGGTCGCGGCGGATGTCGCGGCCGCGCCATTGCACGCTGCCCGCCAGCGGCCGCAACAGGCCCGCCAGCATGCGCAGCAGGCTGGTCTTGCCGCTGCCGTTGGCGCCGCGCACCCGCAGCAGCTGGCCGGGGGCCAGCGCCAGGTCGATGGGAGCGGCCGCGCCGCGCCGGCCGACCAGCCCGACCGCGCGCAGGCCGGCGTCCGGCGCCGCGCCGGCCACGTCCGCGCCGCCGCCGGCCAGGGCGGCGAAGGGCGGCTCAACGGGCCGCATGCGGGCCGTCCGGGCCGTTCAGGCCGGGCACCGACGACAGCTCGCCGGGCGGGATGTTGGGCAGCTTGTGGGCGATGCCCTTGTGGCAGTCGATGCAGGTCTTGCTCTTGTCGGCCAGGTAGGTCGAATGCATGTTCTGCGCGCGCACGCTCTGGCGCGTGAAGTCCATGTAGTCGTAGTTGTGGCAGTTGCGGCATTCCAGCGAATCGTTGGCCTTGAAGCGGGCCCACTCGTGCTTGGCCAGTTCCAGCCGCTTGTCGACGAATTTCTCGCGCGTGTCGATGGTGCCGAAGATCTTGCCCCACACTTCCTTGGACGCCTGCATCTTGCGGGCGATCTTGTCGGTCCAGTTGTGCGGCACGTGGCAATCGGAACACAGGGCGCGCACCCCGGAACGGTTGGTGAAGTGGATGGTGCCCTTGAGCTCGGCGTACACGTTGTCGCGCATCTCGTGGCAGCCGGTGCAGAACTTCTCGGTGTTGGTGAATTCCATGGCGGTGTTGAAGGCGCCCCAGAACAGGATGCCGCCGATGAAGCCGCCCACCGTCAGGAAGCCCAGGCTGAAGTGCACGCTGGGCCGGCGGATGATGTTCCAGTAGCGCTTGATGAGTTTGACCATGGCGGTTCCCCGTCCCTTACTTCTTGCCGGACGCCGGGGCGGAGAGGCGCTTGAGGATCACGTCGATGTCCTGGTAGGTGTTGGACACCAGCGGCTTGGCCTCGGCCTGCGGCACGTGGCACTGCACGCAGAAGTAGCGCCGCGGCGAGACCTCGGCCAGCACGTTGCTGTCGCGGTCCATGTAGTGGGTCACGCTCAGCGGCGGCGCCTGGGTCTCCTCGGTGTTGACGCGGGCGTGGCAGGCCAGGCAGCGGTTGAAGTTCTTGTCGATCTGGTAGCCGTCGATGCTGTGCGGGATGGTGGGCGGCTGCATCGAATAGGTGCGCATCCGCTTGATGTCCTTGTTCTCGATCGGGCTGATCAGCGGCGGGTCGGTCTCGTCGGCGATGGGCGTGGGGCCGCGCATCGGGTCCTGCACCTCGAGCGGCGGCGCGGCCCAGGCCGCGATGCTACAGGCTGCGCACAATACGAAAGCGAGGGCGCGTCGATTCATGGCTGTCTCCGGTGCGTCAGACCTTGACGATCTTGACCGCGCACTTCTTGAAGTCGGTCTGGAACGAGATCGGGTCGGTGGCGTCCAGCGTGACCTTGTTGATCAGCTGGCCGGCGTCGAACCACGGCACGAACACCAGCCCGCGCGGCGGCTTGTCGCGCCCGCGGGTCTCCAGCCGGGTGCGCATCCTGCCGCGCCGCGAGATGATCTCGACCTCGACCCCGCGCCGCAGGCCCATGGCCTGCGCGTCGTCGGGGTGCATGAAACAGACCGCGTTGGGAAAGGCCCGGTACAGCTCGGGCACGCGCCGCGTCATCGAGCCGGAATGCCAGTGCTCCAGCACCCGCCCGGTCGACAGCCAGAACGGGTATTCCTTGTCCGGCGACTCCGGCGGCGGCTCGTAGGGCAGGGCGTAGATGATGGCGCGGCCGTCCGGGTTGCCGTAGAACTCGAAGCCGGCGCCCGGCTTCACGTACGGATCGCTGCCCTCGCGGTAGCGCCACAGCGTTTCCTTGCCCTTGACCACCGGCCAGCGCAGCCCGCGCACCTCGTGGTAGGTGTCGAACGGCGCCAGGTCGTGGCCGTGGCCGCGGCCGAACTCGGCGTATTCCTCGAACAGGCCCTTCTGCGCATAGAAGCCGAAGGCCTCGGCCTCCTGGTTGGCGTAGTCCTTGTCGCGCTCGGTGTTGGGATAGCGGTTGACCTTGCCGTTGGCGAACAGCACGTCGAACAGGGTCTTGTCGCGGTATTCGGGCTTCTTGGCCAGTAGGTCGGCCGGCCAGACTTCCTCGACCTTGAAGCGCTTGGAGAACTCCATCAGCTGCCACAGGTCGGAACGCGCCTGGCCCGGCGCGTCGACCAGCTGGTGCCAGAACTGCGTGCGGCGCTCGGCGTTGCCGTAGGCGCCTTCCTTTTCCACCCACATGGCGGCCGGCAGGATCAGGTCGGCCGAGATGGTGGTGACGGTGGGGTAGGCGTCGGACACGACGATGAAGTTGTCCGGATTGCGGTAGCCCGGCAGCCCCTCGTTCATCAGGTTGGCGGCCGCCTGCATGTTGTTGTTGACCATCACCCAGTAGGCGTTGATCTTGCCGTCCTTCAGCATGCGGTTCTGCAGCACCGCGTGCGCGCCGACCTTCTCGGGGATGGTGCCGGCCGGCAGCTGCCAGATGTCCTCGGCGTGGGCGCGGTGCTTGGGATTGGTCACCACCAGGTCGGCCGGCAGGCGGTGCGAGAACGTGCCCACCTCGCGCGCGGTGCCACAGGCCGACGGCTGGCCGGTCAGCGAGAACGGGCTGTTGCCCGGCGTCGAGATCTTGCCCGTCAGCAGGTGGATGTTGTAGACCATGTTGTTGGCCCACACCCCGCGCGTGTGCTGGTTGAAGCCCATGGTCCAGAACGACGTCACCCGCAGCTTGGGGTCGGCGTACAGCTCGGCCAGGTCCTGCAGCGATTTCTTCGGCACGCCGGTCAGCTTGGCGGTGTAGTCCAGGTCGTAGCGCGACACGAACCTGGCGAACTCGTCGAACGTCATCGGCTTGGAGCCGCCGGCGTCGCCGGCATTCTTGGCCGCCTGCTGCAACGGGTGGTCGGGCCGCAGGCCGTAGCCGATGTCGGTATTGCCCTCGCGGAACACCGTGTGCTTGTCGACGAACTCGCGGTTCACGCGCTTGGTCTG
The DNA here is from genome assembly GCF_056523125.1 of Achromobacter sp. ISS7. NCBI lineage: Bacteria > Pseudomonadati > Pseudomonadota > Betaproteobacteria > Burkholderiales > Alcaligenaceae > Achromobacter > Achromobacter sp. ISS7. The sequence continues at coordinate 984,888 of NZ_JAWRZD010000001.1, forward strand.
GATGATGTGGTTGGCGATGTAGTTCAGGATCGCCAGGTCGGTCTGCGGCGTGAAGGTCAGCGTCAGGTCGGCCAGCTCGTACGAGCGGTGCTCGAAGGTCGACAGCACCGCCACCTTGGTCTTGGGCGCCGACAGCCGCCGGTCGGTGACGCGGGTCCACAGGATCGGATGCATCTCCGCCATGTTCGAGCCCCACAGCACGAACACGTCGGCGTTCTCGATATCGTCGTAACAGCCCATCGGCTCGTCCGCGCCGAAGGTGCGCATGAACCCCACCGCCGCCGACGCCATGCAGTGGCGCGCGTTCGGGTCCAGGTTGTTGGAGCGGAACCCCGCCTTCATCAGCTTGAGCGCGGCGTAGCCTTCCCACACCGTCCACTGGCCCGAGCCGAACATGCCGACGGCCTCCGGCCCCTTGTCCTTGAGCACGCGCTTGAACTGCTCGGCCATCACGTCGAAGGCCTGGTCCCACGACACCGGCGCGAATTCGCCATCCTTGGCGTACTTGCCGTCCTTCATGCGCAGCAGCGGTTGCGTCAGGCGGTCGTTGCCATACATGATCTTGGACAGGAAATAGCCCTTGACGCAGTTCAGCCCCTTGTTGACCTCGGCATTGAAGTCGCCGTGCGTGGCCACCACCTGGTTGTCCTTCACCGCGACGTTCACGCCGCAGCCGGTCCCGCAGAACCTACAGGGCGCCTTGGACCACTTGAGCTTGGCCGCCTCCGACTCGGTCACGATGTTCTGCGTGTAGCCCACCACCGGAATCCCCGCCACCGTGGCGGCCGCGGCGGCGGCGGACTGCTTGATGAACTCCCTACGGGCCATTGCCATCGTCGATCTCCTCGTTCATCGCGGCCAGCGTGTCGGCGTGCTGGTACACCAACGCCGATGCCAGCACGCCATCCAGTCGCTGGATCTGCGAGATCCGCGCCATCATGTCGTCAGTGGAGGGGGCTTCCAGCGTCACCACCAGCTTGCCCGTCTCGGACGCGCCATGGATCTCGGCGCCCGCGATCGCGAGCACCGCATGACGCACCTCGTCCAGCCGCCGCGGCGTGGCATGCACGACCAGGCTGGCGATATGCAATTCAGGGGAAGCCGGCGCGGCGGCCGGGGAAGGATGCGCGGACATGGGGTCGGTTCCGTCGGTTCGCATCAGCTGCCCGGGGGACCGGCAATCAACTGATAGAACCAAACCATGAAACCGTAGCCCGCGACGATGATCACCGTAAGAACGGGGGCCATGACCGCCGTCAGGAACAGAAAACTTCGCAGTTCCTGCGGCTTCGTGTAGCCATCAGACTCGTTTGACACACACCACCTCACCAGACAGTCGGGGTATTGCGTTTAACGTGCGGATGTCGAAGTTTTTAGCAGATGGATTTCAAACGCGTCAATGTTGCACCACAACGCAACACCCCGCGCAAACGCTATGTGCCTATCTATATAACGAACAACAAAATACAAGCTCCACAAGAGCTTCCAGGCCAGCCTCCCGTCACCAGGCCCCCCAAAAAAAGCGAACCGCGTAAGTCGATGAAGGCCGCGCAGGGCGGCCTTCATCGACGGGCAACACAAACTCTTCCAACGGCAACCGACCCCCAGAAAAAGGCCAAGCAACCCGCCCGCCATGGCAACCACCACCAGCAATTACTGTAGCCAGGGGCGTCGGGGCCCCGGCGGGCGCGGCCGTCCAGGGGGTGCCCGGCGGAATCCGAAGGCAGGCGCCGCAGGCGCCCACGAGGATGAGCACGGGGCAGTCCGGCCCCGGCGGGCCGGACCACCCCCGCAGACCGCGCCCGCCGGGGCCCCGACGCCCCTGGCGGCCCAAGCAAGCTGCCCTCGGCCAGCAATCAAATACAGCCCGTCAATAATGAAATGAACCGCCAGGCAAATGAACCGCCAGCCCACTTCACCCGCTAAGCAACCGCCCCATAAATCCGCCGCGCCTCGGCAGCATCCGCAAGCGGCCGCCCCAACGCCCGGGCTCCCTCGACAGCCTGCCTCACCAACTCGGCATTCCCCGCCGCCACCGCCCCATCCCGCAGCTTCAAATTATTCTCGAACCCCACCCGCATATGCCCCCCGAACGCCGCCGCCGTCGTCACGCAGGCATTTTCCTGCGCCCCGAACGCGCACACCGCCCAGGGCAGCGAGTGGTCATACGCCGCCAGGAACGGCAGCAGGTCATAGGCCGACGACGTCTGCCCCACGCTATAGCGCCCCAGCACGAACAGCACCGACCACGCGCCCGGCGGCACCAGCCCCCGCGCCCGCAGCGACAGCCAGCGCCGCACATCGCCCTCGTCATACAGGATGATCTGCGTCATGATGCGCCGCTCGGCCACCCAGGCCAGGAACGCCGCCAGCTCGGCCTCCGCGATCTCCGGCACCGCGATCTCGCGCAGGCCGATCGACACCGCCTCCGGTTCCAGCTCGCGCACCAGCGCCATCTGCTCGGCCGCCTTGTAGACGCCCGCCGCCTCGCTGGTCACCTGCACCAGCAGCTCGTCGCCCACCGCGCGCCGCACCGCCGCCAGCGCGTCGCGGTACGCCTGCGCGTCCAGCAGATGGCTGCCGTCCGGCTTGCGCACGTGCATGTGCATCATCGCCGCGCCGGCGTCCAGGCAGGCGCGGGCCTCCAGCGCCAGGGCCTCGGCCGTCAGCGGCACCGCCGGATGGTCGGCGGCCTTCTTGTAGGCGCCGTTGGGCGCCACCGTCACGATGACGGGCGACTCGGCCAGGGCCGGGCGCGGCAGGTTGACGGCGCTCACGGCTGGATCTCCGGCAGTTCCGGCGCGATCAGGTCCAGGCCCGCGCGCAGCAGCCGGTCGTAGCGCGCGCGCTCGGCGGCGATGGTCTCCGGCGTCCAGGCGTAGAAGCCTTCGCCCGCCTTCATGCCGTAGCGGCCGTCGGCGGCGCGCTCGGTCAGGCAGCGCGCCGGGTGGTCGTCGTTGCAGAACGTCGGGTACATGGTTGCGCCCGCCGCCGCGTGCACGTCGATGCCCGCGTGGTCGCGCTGCATCACCGGGCCGGCCGCCAGGAAGCGGAAGCCGAAACCGAAGCGCACCGCCGCGTCCACGTCCTCGGGCGAGGCGATGCCGCGGTCGATCAGGTTGAACGCCTCGCGCGACAGCGCGTGCTGCAGGCGGTTGGCCAGAAAGCCCGGCAGGTCCTGGCGCACCTTCACCGGCACGCTGCCGCAGCGGCGCATGAAGGCGATCAGCGCATCGGCGCGGGCCTCGTCGCTGGTCTCGGCCATCACCACCTCGACCAGCGGCACCAGGTGCGCCGGCATGAAGAAGTGCAGGCCCAGCATGCGTTCGCGCGTGGCCAGCCCCTGGCCGATGGCGCTGATCGGGAAACTGGAACTGTTGCTCGCCAGGACGGCGTCGGGCCGCGCGCGGCGCACCAGCTCGGCGAACAGCGCCTGCTTGATGTCGAGCCGTTCCGGCACGCATTCGATCACCAGGTCGACGCTGGCCCAGTCCACCTGGTCCAGGCTGGCCGCCGTGGCCAGCTGCGCCACCTGGGCCTCGCGGCCGATGGTCCTGAGATTGTCGGCCACGCGCGCCGGCAGCGCGGCCGCGCGCGCCGCGTCCGGCTCGATCACCGTCGTGCGGCAGGCGGCGCGCGTCAGCACCACCGCCACGTCGGCGCCCATGGTGCCGCCGCCCACCACCACCGCATGCGCCGCGCCCGGATTGGGCAGGGCCTTCGCGTCCGTCTGCATGGTTTGCTCCTTGTTCTGAAACCGCTGTTGCATCTGCGCTTGTGTCTGCGCCTGTGTCTGTATTGGGCGTCGAGTGTAGAGAAGCTTGTTTGATTGATGAATCAGATTTTTTGGATAGAATGATCGACAAATCGGATCAATGGACAAGGCGCCCGGCGGCATGCAGATCAATCTTTCGATGCGCGACATCGACACCACCCTGGTGCTGGGCCGCACCCTCAACTTCCGCCAGGCGGCGGCGCAGCTGCACCTGTCGCAATCGGCGCTGTCGACGCAGATCCAGCGCATCGAGGATGCGCTGGGCGTGCGGCTGTTCGACCGCACCACCCGCACCGTGCGGCTGACGGCGGCGGGAGAAGTCTTCATGCAGCAGGCCGCCGCCCTGCAGGTGGCGTTTCGCGACGCCATCGCCGCGGTCAGCGGCATCGCCAGCGCCGAGCACGGCCAGGTGTCGGTGGCGGCGCTGCCGTCGCTGGCCGCGCGGCTGCTGCCGCGGGTGCTGATGGCCTACCGCCAGGCGCACCCGCAGGTGGCGCTGAAGGTGCGCGACACGCTGTCGGGTCCGGCCTTCGACCTGGTGCGCGCCGGCGACGTGGACTTCGCCCTGACCGCCGCCGACCCGCAGCACGCCGACCTGCATTACCAACCCTTGATGTCGGACAGCTTCCTGCTGCTGATTCCCGAGGCGCACCCGCTGGCGCGCGCCAAGGGGCCATTGCGCTGGGCCGACACGGCCAGCGCGGCGCACGTGTCGATGGTGCACCCGAGCAGCGTGCGCCAGTACACCGAATGGGCCTTCCTGCAGAACCGCATCCGCTTCACGCCGGCCTTCGAGGCCGAACACCTGACCACCATCGTGGCGATGGTGGAGTGCGGCTTCGGGGTGGCGGCGCTACCCGAGATCGCGGCGGGCGCGGTGGCGCAGAACGGCATCGTGCAGCGGCCGCTGACCGGCCCGGTGGCCGAGCGTTCGATCGGGCTGGTGACGGCGCGCAACCGCAGCCTGCCGCCGGCGGCCGCGGCGCTGGTGGCGCTGCTGCGGCAGTATCTGGCGGACGAGGCGCGTTGAGCTTTCGGCGGGGGTGATCGAGGCGAGCGGGGCGGCGCCCGGAAGCCGCGGCGCAGTGTGCCGGCCGGCTCAGGCGCCTGGCGTGTCGGTGTCGCGCGCGGTGTGGCTCAGGCGCCGCGGCGCGCCTGTTCCGACGCCAGGTAGGCGTCGCGCGAAGGCAGCAGGTGCTCGCGGCACAGCGTCATCAGCGCCGTCCTGTCGCCGTCGCGCAGCGCGTGGATCATGGCCCAGTGCTCCTGGCGGGCGCGTTCGCGGTAATTGGCGGCGGCCAGCGAGCCGAAGCGGATCGGGTGGGTGCGGCGCGCGTATTCCTCGATCGCCTGGCCCAGCACCGCGTTGTCGAGCAGGCCGAAGAACTCGCGGTGAAAGCGCTGGTTGCTGCGGAACACGCGGCGCGCGTCGCCCTCGGCCACGGCGGCGTCGTGCTCGCGCTGCACCGCGGTCAGCGCCGCCAGCCGCGCCGGCGGCACGGGCAGCGGCATCAGGCTGGCGGCGTGCACTTCCAGCACCTCGCGCAGCGCATACAGCTCCAGCACCTCGCGCGCCGAAAAGGCCCGCACCACCGCGCCGACGTTGCGCTTGCGTTCGACCACGCCCAGCAGCTCCAGCTCCACCAGCACCTGGCGCACCGCGTGGCGCTTCATGTCGAAGCGCGCCATCAGTTCGTCCTCGGTCAGCCGCTCGCGCGGATGCAGCCGGCCGAAGACGATGTCTTCCTCCAGCGCGGCCACCGCCGCCGCCAGGGCGTCGGGCGCTTGCGGTTCGAGGGCGGCGGGGGTGATGGCGTTCATGGGCGTGGCGGGAAGGTTATTGCTTGGGCACGGTGTCGCGGGTGGCGCTGGCGCGCAGGAAGTCGAAGTCCACGCCCTGGTCGGCCTGGGTCACGGTCTGCAGGAACAGCTTGCGGTAGCCGCGGTCGGCCGCCGGGCGTTCGACCGGGCCGGCGGCCATGCGGCGCGCCAGCTCGGCCGCGTCGACCAGCAGGGCGATTTCGCGCCGCGCCACCGACAGGCGGATCCGGTCGCCATTTTGCACGTAGGCGAGCGGTCCGCCAATCGCGGCCTCGGGCGTGACGTGCAGCACGATGGTGCCGGCCGCCGTGCCGCTCATGCGGCCGTCGGAAATGCGCACCATGTCCTTGACGCCGGCGCGCGCCAGCTTCTTGGGGATCGGCATGTAGCCGGCCTCGGGCATGCCGGGCGCGCCGGTGGGGCCGATGCGCTTGAGCACCAGCACGTCGTCGGCGGTCACGTCCAACGCCTCGTCGTCAATGCGGCGGGCCATGTCCTCGGCGTCCTCGAACACCACCGCGCGGCCCTCGTGCTCCATCAGCTTGGGATTGGCGGCCGACTGCTTGATGATGGCGCCGCCAGGCGCCAGGTTGCCGCGCAGCACGGCCAGGCCGCCCACCGGATAGATCGGCGCGGCGACGCTGCGGATCACGTCCTGCTTGAACGGCGCGGGGGCGTCGTCCAGTTCCTCGCCCAGGGTGCGGCCCGACACCGTCAGCGCGTCCAGGTGCAGCAGCGGGCGCAGCTCGCGCAGCAGGGCCAGCATGCCGCCGGCGTGGTGGAAGTCTTCCATGTAGTGCTGGCCCGAGGGCTTCAGGTCGACCAGCACCGGGGTCTCGCGGCTCATGCGGTCGAGCCCGGCCAGGTCGATGCCGATGCCCAGGCGGCCGGCGATGGCGGTCAGGTGCACGATGCCGTTGGTCGAGCCGCCGATGGCCAGCAGCACGCGCAGCGCGTTCTCGATGGACTTGCCGGTGATGATGCGGTCGGGCGTCAGGCGCGAGGCCGCCATGGCGACGGCGGTGGCGCCGGTGCGCTCGGCCACGCGCACGCGGTCGGCGGTGACGGCCGGGGCGGACGCGCCGCCCGACACCATCATGCCCATCGCCTCGGTCAGGCAGGCCATGGTGCTGGCGGTGCCCATCACCGAACAGGTGCCGACGCTGGCCACCAGCTGGTTGTTGACGTCGGCGATCTCGGGCGCGTCGATCTCCTCGGCGCGATAGCGGCCCCAGTAGCGGCGGCAGTCGGTGCAGGCGCCGACCCGTTCGCCGCGGTGCGAGCCGGTCAGCATCGAGCCGGTCACCAGCTGGATCGCGGGCACGCCGGCGGACGAGGCGCCCATCAGCTGCGCCGGCACGGTCTTGTCGCAGCCGCCGATCAGCACCACCGCGTCCATCGGCTGGGCGCGGATCATTTCCTCGGTGTCCATCGACATGAGGTTGCGCAGGTACATGCTGGTGGGCTGCGAGAAGCTCTCGTGCACCGAGATGGTGGGGAAGTCCATCGGCAGGCCGCCGGCCAGCATCACGCCGCGCTTGACCGCCTCGATCAGCTGCGGCGCGTTGCCGTGGCACGGGTTGTAGCTGCTGCCGGTGTTGACGATGCCGATGATGGGACGCGCCAGGGCGTCGTCGGACAGGCCGGCGCCCTTGATGAAGGCCTTGCGCAGGAACAGCGAAAAGCCGGTGTCGCCGTAGTTGGTGAGCCCGCGCGCCACGCCGGTGCTGCGCTCGCCGTCGCTGTCGAAGGGGCCCTTGGCGGGCTTGCCGCCCTTGGTCTCGTCCGTCATTTTTCTTCCCGATAATATTATTGATAATCCAGGATCGAGATCATATCCACCCTTGGAAATGCCACGCAAGGGTTTGCCGTTGAAATATTTATTGATCTTAAAAAAAGATCAGTCGATAGAAAAATTCTGATTCATCAATCAAGAATGGCCTCCTACACTGGCGCCGTTGACGAGCCGGGCGTCCGTTCCATTCCTATACCCATCCCGGCAGGAGACCTACATGTCAGACCTGCGTCTGCGGCCCCGCCGCGCCTTGCTGCTTTCCCTGTTGGCCTTGTGTACCGGCGCCGCCGCGCCGGCCCTGGCCGCCGACGCGTATCCCGACAAGCCCATCCGCCTGATCGTGCCGTACCCGCCCGGGGGCGCCACCGACGTGATCGGCCGCGTGCTGGCGCAGGAGCTGACCGGCGCGCTGGGCCAGTCGGTGATCGTCGAGAACCGCGCCGGCGCCGCCGGCAACATCGGCGCCGACCAGGTCGCCAAGGCGCAGCCGGACGGCTACACGCTGCTGATGGGCGCGCTGACCAGCCACTCGATCAACGCGGCGCTGTACCGCGGCCGCGTCACCTACGACGTGGAAAAGAGCTTCGCGCCGGTGTCCATCGTCGGCACGGTGCCGCTGGTGTTCGTGGTCAATCCCTCGGTGCAGGCCAATGACCTGAAGCAACTGATCGCGCTGGCCAAGTCGCGTCCCGGCTACATCACCATGGGCTCGGCGGGCAACGGCTCGCCGCAGCACCTGGCTGGCGAAATGTTCAAGCGCGCCGCCGGCGTGGACATCCTGCACGTGCCGTACAAGGGCAGCGGCCCGGCCATGACCGACCTGATGGGCGGCCAGGTGCTCAGCATGATCGAGACCGTGCCGGCGGCCCAGGCCAGCATCAAGGCGGGCAAGCTGCGCGCGCTGGCGGTGACCTCGGCGCAACGCGTCGAGGCGCTGCCGGACGTGCCGACCGCGGCCGAGGCCGGCCTGCCGGGCTTCGAGGTCAGCTCCATGTTCGGCATCGTCGCGCCGGCCGGCACGCCGGCGCCGGTGATCGACCGCCTGAACGGCGAGCTCAAGAAGATCCTGGCCAAGCCGGCCGTCAAGGCGTCGCTGCTGAACCAGGGCGCCATCGCCGAGTGGACCTCGCCCGCCGATGCCAGCGCCCGCGTGTCGGCCGAACTGGCGCGCTGGACCAAGGTCATCGACGAAGCCGGGGTCAAGCCGGAGTAAGCGATGCGGGCAACGGGGGACATATGTCCCCCCTTGTTGCCTATTTACGCCACACGCAGGAAATGGTCACAAATTTTCGACGTTATTGTTTGCATGCTGCGCCGCCAAATGGGCAACAATCGCGAAGCCTGCACCCCTCGCGCGAAATGGGCATAGCGCCGCTAGGGGGTAGTGGGAGACAGTTGCCAAGTCTGTTGAAATAATCCGCAATACAGCTAAAACGCTGTTCACGCGGGTGGTTGACCCCGAACTGACTAGGCCGTATGTTTCTCGCAGGCCTTCCTAGGATGGCGGGGGACTCCAATGACTGAGACTCAGGACGAAAAATCGATCCTGTACCTGCATTTCGGTACGTCCAGCCCCTATTGGCGGTTGGCGGCCGACAGCAACGCGATCGAACTGGCCGCCATCAAGGGCGCAACCAACATTGCATTGGCGCTGCAGCCCGAGCAGGCGCAGGCCATTCGCGCCCTGACCGGCATCACCGCCAGCCTGCGCATCGACATCGTCCTGTACGGCGATCCGATCCAGCTGCGGCTGGTCGGCCGCAAGATCAACCCCACCGAATGGGCCGGCACCGCGTCGGCCCACACCGACACCGACTCGGTCGCGCGCGACCTGGTCGAAGGCCTGTCGTTCGCCGAGACCGTGGTGTCCGAGGCCAACTCGGTCATCGTCATCGTCGACCAGCACGGCCGCGTGCAGCGCTTCAACAAGGTCAGCGAGGAATACACCGGCAAGCGCGAGCAGGACATCGTCGGGCGCAGCGTGTTCGAGATGTTCATGACGCGCGAAGAGGCGGCGGCCTCGCGCCGCAACATCGCCGAGTTCTACAAGCGCGGGCAGTCGTACGAGGTCGAGCGCCTGATCAACACGGTCAAGGGCCCGCGGCTGTTCCTGTTCCGCAACAAGTTCGTCACCAGCGGCAGCGGCGAGAAGCGCGTCTACCTGATCTGCTCGGGCACCGACATCACCGAGGAACGCCAGGCGCAGGAACGCCTGCGGGTGCTGGCCAACACCGACGTGCTGACCAACCTGCCCAACCGCCACGCCATCACCACGCGCCTGAAGGCGGCGCTGGCCGAAGGCGAGGGCGCCAGCGGCGGCGTGCTGTTCCTGGACCTGGACAACTTCAAGCGCATCAACGACCACTACGGCCACGGCTTCGGCGACCGCCTGCTGAAGTCGGTGGCGGTGGCGATCTCCAGCTGCCTGGCGCCCGGCCAGACGCTGGCGCGGCTGGGCGGCGACGAATTCCTGGTGCTGCAGGAAAGCGCCGAGGCCTGGCAGCTTGAAGCCACCGCCGCGCGCATCATCGAACGCCTGCGCGAACCGTTCCGCCAGGAACTGATCGAGGTCTACACCAGCTGCTCCATCGGCATCGCCATGTACCCCGAGCACGGCGACGACCTCGACAGCGTGGTGCGCAGCGCCGACATCGCCATGTACGTGGCCAAGGAAGCCGGGCGCCATACCTACCGCGTGTTCCAGCCCGAGATGGACCGGCGCAACGCCGACTACGTCTGGCTCGACACCAACCTGCGCAAGGCGCTGGCCGAAGGCCACCTGATGCTGTACTACCAGCCCAAGCTGGCCGGCCGCGGCGGCGAGGTCGATGGCGTCGAGGCGCTGCTGCGCTGGCGCTCGCCCGAGCGCGGCATGATCTGCCCGAGCGTCTTCATTCCGTACGCCGAGGAATCCGGCCTGATCTCGCAGCTGGGCGTGTGGGTGATGCGCGAAGCGGCGCGCCAGGCCGCGGCCTGGAAGCGCGAGGGCCTGGACCTGCGCGTCGCCATCAACATGTCGGCGCGGCAACTGGACGACAAGGGCGTGGTCAGCGAATTCATGCGCGCGGTCAACGATGCCGGCCTGGATCCCTGCCTGCTCGACATCGAACTCACCGAAAGCTGCCTGATCGAGGACGAGGTCGCCGCGATCGAGCTGATGAAGCAGTTCCGCCAGCTGGGCGCGCGCGTGCACCTGGACGACTTCGGCACCGGCTATTCGTCGCTGTCGCAACTGGCCCGCATTCCGCTGGACGCGATCAAGCTGGACGCCAGCTTCGTGCGCGGCGTCAACGAGAACCCGGTGTCGCAGGCGCTGGCGCGGGCCATCGTCGCGGTGGCCCGCACGCTCGAACTGAAGGTGATCGCCGAGGGCGTCGAGACCCAGGAAGAAACCGCCTTCCTGGACACGCTGGGCGTGGACGCCAAGCAGGGCTACCTGTACGCCAAGCCCATGCCCGCGTCCGAGCTGACCACCTGGCTGGCGCAGCGGCGCCGGCTGCACCTGATCGCCTGACACCGCCGGCGCCCGCCGCGCTCAATGCATGGTCGCGTCCATCATGCCCTCGGGGCCGGCCGGCGCGCGCCGGTTCTGCGCCATCACCAGGCGTTCCATGTAGGCGCGGTCCTTCGGGTCGATCGAGAAGGCCGCGTCGACCCAGTCCTCGGTGATGTCCATCAGCTCGGAGCGGGTCAGCTGCAGCACGCGCTGGCGCGCCCGCAGCATGGCGCGCATGCCGTTGAGCTTGGGCCGCATCACGTCGATGAAGGTGCGGGTGGCCTTGTAGGCGTCGCCCGGCTCGAACACCACGTCCACCAGGCCGCGCGCCTGGAACCATTCGGCGGTGTGCGATTCGCCGCTGCTGATCAGCTCCTCGGCCAGCTTCATGCCCGAGCGCCGCGCCACCAGTGAATAGCCGCCCATGCCCGGGAACAGGTTGAAGGCCATTTCGGGGAAGCCCATGCGGGCGTTGTTCTGCGCCAGCACGAAGTGGTGCGCCAGCGCCGCCTCGAAGCCGCCGCCGAGCGCGGTGCCTTCGATCATGGCCAGCGACACGGCGCCGGTATCGAAGCCGCGAGTGGCGGCGTGCACGCAATCGACGCAGGCGCGGGCGTAGGCGCGCAGCGCCTCGCGGCGGCCGGTGCGGATGGCCTCGGCGAAGAAGTTGAGGTCGCCGCCGACGTTGTAGATCTGCGGCACCAGCGAGCCCGTGACCCAGAAGTCGATGGGCAGGCCGGAGTCCTTGGCGGCGCGCGCCAGGGTCATGATTTCGTCGATCAGTTCATGATTGAAGCAGGGGCGCGGCTGGGCGCGCAGCATCATCCACATGACACGTCGTCCTTCTTCATAGAACGCGGAGACTTGCTTCATATTGCCTGCGGCGGTAAAGGGATGGCAGTCCGGATGAATGAGTTGATTCATTTGCTTTCGTCCAATCGGTCAAGGTGAGTCGGAGTACTGCGGGGCCAGCCTAATACAGCTGGCACCCCGTTCCGCTCATGCAAACCTCGTCCGATCGGCCAGAGTTCTCCCTAGTGCGGATATCGGAGTGATTGTTTGAAAAACATTGCGTTGTGTGTCGTGTCGTCGTCCGCATGGAGGACGCGCGCCTCGCCGATGCGGACGAGGACCGTCGCAAATTCGCGAGGTTAACGATGCGCGCGAGTGGCATGATCGGCTCATGCGAATGGCGGGGGGCAGGACGCCCGGAACGATGAATGAGGGGCTGGCGCGCGCCCGCCGTTGTGACGTTGCAACAGCGCAGGCGGGGTCTATGTAAATGATAGGATTCTCATTTACAAATAAGTTTCATTCTCGATATTATCGCGGCTCGATAAAACTTACAGATAGCTTGCGATGCCCGTTTTCCCTGTCCCGCGCACCCTGACCCTGGGGGCCGCGCTGGCCCTGATGGCCCCCGTCGTACCCCTCCAGGCCGAGCCGGCCCACCTGCCCGCCATCAGCGTCGAAGGCGCCAACGCCGACGATCCGCGGGTGCCTGAAGTCACCACCGCCACCCGCACCCAGACCCCCGCCCGCTACGTGCCGCAGGCCATCGACACGATCAAGGTCGAGAACGTGCAGAGCTACGGCATCAGCACGCTGGGCGAGGCGCTGGCCGGCATTCCCAACGTCACCAACGCCGCGGACACGCGCTTCGATTCGCTGCGCATCCGCGGCTTCGACGCCAGCAATGACTTCTACCTGGACGGCATCCGCGACGACAGCCAGTATGTGCGCGACCTGCACAACATCGAGCGCATCGAGGTGCTCAAGGGCCCGGCCGCGGTGCTGTATGGCCGCGGCAGCCAGGGCGGCATCGTCAACCGCGTCAGCAAGGCGCCGCAGCCGGGCCGCGAATCCACGCTCGAGGCCAAGGCCGGCAGCTGGGACCTGCGCAGTTTCTACGGCGACCTGAGCGCCGACCCCGGCGAGAACGTCAGCGTGCGCCTGAACATCGGCCAGGAAGACAGCAACAGTTTCCGCCACAAGATCGGCGGCACCCGCCAGCTGGTGGCGCCGTCGCTGAACTGGCGCATCACGCCCGACCTGGACTGGCTGGTGCAGTACGAGTACAGCCGCTACGACCGCACGCCGGACCGCGGCATCCCCAGCGTCAACGGCCGGCCCGCCGACGTCGGCCGCTCGACCGTCTATGGCGACCCCGACCGCGACTACATCGACGACCGCGCGCAATCGTTCCGTTCGCGCCTGGCCTACGCGCTGGCGCCGGGCTGGCAGCTGCGCTACACGCTGGGCGTGTTCGCGCTCGACAGCAAGTTCGACAACACCTACCTGACGGGCTACAACGCCGCCACCGGCAAGGTCACGCGCACCCGCTGGCAGCAGGACCTGACCACCCGCAGCATCAGCAACAACCTGGAAGCCGAGGGCCTGTTCCACACGGGCAGCATCGAGCACCGGGTGCTGTTCGGCGTGGAAGTGGCGAACCAGGACCGCACGCCCGATCTCTACACCACGCTGGCCCGCGGGCCCGGCGCGCAGCCGGTGCCGTCGCTGGACCTGTACGACCCGGACCTGTCCCAACAGCACAACGGCGCCATGGCGCTCAACAGTTCCGCCCGCCACAAGACCCGCAGCCAGGGCTATTACGTGCAGGACCAGATCAAGCTGGACGATGCCTGGCAGGTATTGCTGGGCCTGCGCATGGACCGCTTCAGCGTCGACTCGACCAACCGCATGCTGGACCTCTCGGCCCGCCGCGACAGCCATGGCGTGAGTCCGCGCGCCGGGGTGGTGTGGACGCCGCTGCGCGACCATTCGTTCTACGCTTCGTACAGCAAGACCTTCTCGCCCACGGGCGGCGGACTCATCGGCATCACGCCGAACGCGCGCGGCAACACCAATGACGTCGATCCGGAGCAGACCCGCCAGTACGAAGTGGGCGTCAAGAGCGACTGGCTCGACGGGAACCTGAGCACCACGCTGGCGCTGTACCAGCTGGAACTCTACAACCGCCGCACCACCGACCCGGTCGATCCGACCATCGTGCTGTTGACCGGCAAGCAGCGTTCGCGCGGCATCGAGCTGACCGCCGCCGGCCGCCTGACGGGCAACTGGTACCTGCGCGGCGGCATCGGCATGCAGAACGCCTCCATCGTCGAGGACAAGAACGGCCTGGCCGGCAACCGCGTCAGCAACGTGGCGCAGCGCAACGGCAGCGTGTTCCTGACCTACAAGCCAGCCGAGGGCCTGTACGGCGAGACCGGCCTGACCTTCGTCGGCCAGCGCTACGCCGACAACGCCAACACGGCGGTGCTGCCCGGCTACGCCACCTGGGACGCGCTGGTCGGCTACCGCACCGGCCAGTGGGACTGGCGCCTGGCGGTGCGCAACATCACCGACAAGACCTACTACGCCTCGGCCACCAGCGCCGGCCAGATCCGCGTGGGTGAACCGCGCACGGTGGTGGCGACGGCGCAGTACCGGTTCTGACGGGTAGACACGATCCAGGCAGGACGGACGGGCGCTTCGGCGCCCGCTTTTCTATTGCGGCTCGATCTTCGCGTCGATCGCGCGCTGGGTCCAGATCTGGCGCTGCGACTGCGCGAAGGCCTGGTGCTCGGCCAGCGTGTTGGGGGCGACCTGCATGCCCAGCGTCTCGAACTTGGCCACGCTGTCGGGCTCGTGCAGGATGCGGGTGATCTCGCGGTTCAGGCGCTCGACCACCGGCGCCGGCGTGTCCTTGGGCGCGGCCACGCCCACCCACACCACCAGGTCGAAATTCTTGTAGCCCAGCTCGGCCAGCGTCGGCACGTCGGGGAAGTCCCTGGAACGCGCCTGGCCGGTGAAGGCGATGCCCTTGAGCTTGCCGCTGTGCATGAACGAGGTCACCACAGAGAGGTCGGCGAACAGGTAGTCGACGTGGCCGCCCAGCAGGTCGGTGACGGCGGGCGGCTGGCTCTTGTAGGGCACGGCGTTGGCGGCGGCGCCGGCGACGCTGTTGAAGGTGGCCCCGGCGATCTGGCTGGTGGGCGAGCCGTAGGCGTAGTTGAGCGGCTTGGCGCGGGTGGCCTGCACCAGCTTGGACACCGAGTCGTAGGGCGAGTCGGCGCGCACCACCAGCATCATCGGGATGGTGGCGATGCGGATGACGTGGATGAAATCGCCGGTCGGGTCGTAGGGCAGCTTGCGGAACAGGGCCGGCGTGGCCGAGTGCGTCGAGCTGCTGGTCAGGATCAGCGTATAGCCGTCGGGCGCGGCGCGCGCGGCGGTGGATGAGCCGATGGTGCCGGACGCGCCGGGCTTGTTCTCGATCACGATTGGCACGCCCAGGCGCGGGCCGAGCTTTTCCGTCAGGATGCGGGCGCTGGTGTCGGTGGCGCTGCCGGGCGAGAACGGCACCACGATGGTGATGGGCTTGCTGGGGTAGGCGTCGTCGGCCTGCGCGGCGCCGCTGGCGGCGGCCAGGGCCAGGGCGCAGGCGGCGGCGAACTGGCGCGCGCGGCTGCGTTCCGGGGATCGGGTCATGAAAGTCTCCTGTGTTTTTCTCCGGCCGCGATGGCATGTGGCGGCCGCGATTTCCGCCATGATGCGGCCGCGTGGCTTATCGCAACAAGGGACTAATTTTCATAGACCTATTCCGTATCCGGATAAGTCCCGCGCCGTGCGCATCGGCCCGGCGCGGCTTCACTGGCCGGCGGCGTCCTCGTCGTAGCGGGTGGGGTCGGGCGCGGCCTCGCGGGCGCGCAGCGTCTTTTCCAGGTCGGCCAGGAACGCGTCCGCCGCCAAAGACAGGCGCGCGCTGTGGCGCTGGATCAGCCACAGCGCGTGGCCGCGCTGGCCGGCGCCACCGATGGGCGCGGTGGTCAGGCCCAGCTGGCGCGCGAAGGCGCAGACGTAGCCCGGCACCACGGTGATGCCCAGGCCGGCGCGCACCAGGTTCAGCACCGAGGTCAGCATGCCGGCCTCGATGCCGGACTGGAATTGCAGGTCGAGTTCGCCGCTGATGCGGTCGACGGCGCGCCGCACGCTATAGACATTGCGCAGCGTGATGTGCTCGTGGCCGGCCAGGTCGGCCCAGCGCACCTGCTTGCGGCGCGCCAGCGGATGGTCGGGCGCGAAGACGGCATGCATGGTGTCGCGGTAGATCACGCGCGCGGCCAGTTCGTCGCCGTCGATGTCGGTGGAGACGATGCCGAAGTCGGCGCGGCCATGGCGCACGTGCTCGATGGTCTCGTCGGTGTTGAGCTCGAACAGGTCCAGCTTCACGCCCGGATGGCGGCGGTGGTAGCGCGCGATCACGCCGCCCAGCAGGCCCACCATCATCATCGGCGAGCAGGCCACGCCGACCACGCCGCGTTCCAGCGAGCGCAGGCCGGACATGCTGCGCTCGGCCGCGCGCACCGTGCCCAGGATCTCCAGGGCATAGGCGTAGAAGTCGGCCGCGCCCTCGCACGGCGTGACGCTGCGGGTCGAGCGCTCGAACAGCGGCTGGCCGACCTCGGCCTCGAGTTCGGCGCACAGCTTGCTGACGGCCGATTGCGTCACGAAGGCGGCGCGGGCGGCGGCGGTGAAGCTGCGCAACTCGTAGAGCGCGCAGAACACGCGCAACTGCTTCAGGGTGATGTTCATGGTCGCGACGGAAGGGGGCGGGCGTCCCGGGTGGTGCCGGGACGCGCAAGCACGCGCCCGCCGCGTCCCGGGGGATCAATCCGGATCGAGCATATCGCGATCCGCGTCCTGGCGCGGCGCCAGGCGGCGGATGGATCCCGGCGTGCGCGAGAAGCGCACCGGGATCGCGGTGGCCGTGAGCGTGCCTTCGGTGGGATGCTCGACCCGCTGAAAAAAGCCGGTGGCGGCCAGGTGCGGGTCCTCGAACAGCGCCTCGGGCGGGTTGACGCGCGAATGCGGGATGTCGGCGTCGGCCAGCAGCGCCAGCCAGTCTTCGGTGCCGCGCAGCGCGACGATGGCCGCCAGGTCGGCGTACAACGCGTCGAAGTTGCGGGCGCGGGTCTGGGCGCTGGCATAGCGCGGGTCGGCCGCCAGGTCGGCGCGTTCGGCCAGGGTGAAGAAGCGCTGCCACTGGGCATCGGTGTACGGCAGCAGCGCCAGGAAGCCGTCGCGGGTGCGGTAGGGCCGGCGCTCCGGCGACAGCACGCGGCTGTAGCCCATGCCGCCGCGCGGCGGCTCGAAGGTGCGCCCGCCCATGTGCTCGATCAGGGTAAAGGACACCAGCGTCTCGAACATGGGCACCTCGATCGCCTGCCCCTGGCCGGATTTCTCGCGCTCGTACAGCGCCATCGGGATGGCGTACGCCAGCGTCAGCCCGGCCACCTTGTCGGCCATGATGGTGTTGATATAGGCCGGCGCGCCGCTGTTGCGGCCCTGCAGGTCGGCCAGGCCGCTCATGGCCTGGATGATGTCGTCGAAGGCCGGCTGGGCGGCGTAGGGGCCGTCCTGGCCGAAGCCCACCGCCGAACAGTAGATCAGGCGCGGGTTGCGCGCCCGCAGGCTGGCGGCGTCCAGGCCGGCCCGCGCCAGCGCGCGCGGCCGCACATTGGAGATGAAGACGTCGGCGCCGTCGACCAGCCGCAGCAGCCGTTGCAGGTCGTCCGGGTCCTTGGCGTTCAGCGTGACGCTGTGCTTGTTGCGGTTCAGGTTCAGGTAGACCGCGCCCATGCCGGGCGAGGCGGCCGGCGCCGAGGCGCGGAACACGTCGCCCTCGGGCGCTTCGACCTTGATGATCTCGGCGCCCATGTCGCCCAGGATCTGGGTGGCGTAGGGGCCCATGCCGACCGAGGTCATGTCGACCACCCGCACGCCGGCCAGCGGGCCGCTGGCCGGGGCTGCCGCCGTCATTGCGCCTCCCGCGCGCGCTTGCGGGCCAGGAACGGCGCCATGTGCTGGCGCGGCTCGTCGGTGGTGAAGGCCGCGCCGAAGGCGTCGACGCTGCGGTCCAGGCCGGCCTCGACCGTCGACGTTTCCCAATAGCGCAGCAGCGCCTTCTGCGAGCGCACGGCCAGCGGTCCGCTGTGCGCGATGGGAGCGACGGTGCGCTCGACCAGCGCGTCCAGCTCGCCGGCCTCGCACAGGAACTGCAGGAAGCCCCAGCGCAGCGCCTGCTCGGCGTCGACCGTGGCGCCGGTCAGCAGCAGCCAGTTGGTGGCGCCCGGGCCGATCAGCGCCGGCAGCAGCACGGCGTGGATTACCGACGGAATGCCGACCTGCACCTCGGGCATGCCGAAGACGCCGTCGCGCGAGCCCAGGCGGATGTCGCAGGCCGCGGCCAGTTCCATGCCGGCGCCCAGGCAGAAGCCGGGCAGGCGGGCGATGGTCGGCACCGGCACCGCGCGCACCGCTTCGCACAGGTCGCGCAGGCGGGTGATGAAGGCGCGGCCGCCGTCGGGATCGAGCTCGGCCATTTCATAGATGTTGGCGCCGCCGACGAAGGCCTTGTCACCGCTGCCGCGCAGCACCAGCGCGCGGGCGTCGGCCTGCGCGGCGATCCAGCGCACCGCCTGGGTCAGGCCCAGCGTGACCGGCGAGGCCAGGATGTTCAGGCTCTTGGCGTCGTCGATCCGCAGCGTGTAGACGCCGCGCGCGTCGCGCTCGATGTGGCTGTGGGGGAAGGCGGGAATCGGGGCGCTCATGGGCTTGCTGTCTCCATTGGAATCGTGGGCGATGCCGGTCATGCTAGGCCCGGCCGTTGATCACGACAAACAAGTAATTTTCATGGAATGAGTCCAACCCGGAATAAATCGCCGCGGGCCGGGTTCGCGACGATGGCGGGGCGGGCGCGCTCGGAGTATCTTGCGCTCACCCGGGCGGCGAGCCTATTCCTGACGAGGGGCGACATGGGTGTTCTGGCAAGAGTCGTGATGATCGGCGGTATCGGCTTGCTGACGGCGTGCGCCGCCCCGCCGCCCAAGCTGGCCGCCAACGAGAGCGTGCAGAAGGTGCCGGTGCGGGTGGCGCTGGAGAACGGCGGCAGCGCCGCGGGCGAACTGGTGGTGACCGTCTTCACCCCGGCCGGTGAGGGGCGCCATCCGCTGATCCTGATCAATCACGGCCGGGCCGGCGACGCGGCTGGCCGCGCCAAGCTGGGACGCGCGCGCTACACGGCGGCGTCCAGGTTCTTCACCGATGCCGGTTTCGTGGTCGCGGTGCCGGTGCGGCTGGGCTACGGCGTCACGGGCGGTCCCGACCTGGAGCGCAGCGGTCCCTGTCATGATCGCCGCTTCACGCCCATGTTCGACCGCGCCGCCAGCCAGATCGACCAGGTGCTGCGGGTGATGGCGCAGCGCCCGGATGTGGATCCGGGCAGGGTGGTGGTCTTGGGGCAGTCGGTGGGCGGCGGGTCCACCGTGGCCCTGGCGGCGCAGAACCCGCGGGGGGTGAAGGCCGCCATCAACTTCGCCGGAGGCTCCGGCGGCGATCCGGTGCGCTCGCCCGGCAAGTCGTGCCGGCCCGACCAGATCGAAGCCAGCTACGCGGGCTATGGCCGGACGACGCGCCTGCCGATGCTGTGGATCTACACCGAGAACGACCTGTACTGGGGGCCGGACTGGCCCAGGCGCTGGGCAGATTCCTACAACCAGGCCGGCGGCCACGCCACCTTCGTGCCGATGGGACCGGACGGCGAGAACGGCCACAGCCTGTTCACCCATTCACCGCGAAAGTGGGAGCCGGTGGTGGCGAAATTCCTGCGCGAGCAGGGCTTCGACATGCCGCAATAGGCGCGGGCCGGGCGGCCGGTGGCGCTGCCGATGGCGTGACCGATTGCGTGACCGGTCACGCCAGCCGCCGCGTTACCGGTCCGGCACCGTGGCCAACAGCGGCGAGGAGAACATCGCAGCGGGCGAGATGATCGGTTCATCCCAGGGGATGTCCTTGCCGTAGCGTTCCTGCATCTTGGCGCGCACGTCGGGCGAATTCAGGTCGAACTGCTTCAGGGGTTGCAGCGCGCCGATCTGCAGGCCCAGCGTGCGCTGGTAGATTTTCCAGACCAGCTCGGAGCAGTAGATCCGCTCGTCCGACCAGCCGAAGGCCGCGTCGTAGGGCTTGCCCAGATAGCGCGCGCCGGTGCTGGCCAGCTGTTCGCGCGTCTCGGGCGTCAGGCGCGACGCGTCGCGCAGGCGCTTGACGACGTATTTTCCGTTTTCGCCCTGCGCCGCCCATTTGGCCAGCGGCGTGTAGCTGACCGTGGCGGCCGCTTCCAGCACGTAGGGCGCGCCCTGGCGTATCACGACCATGCCCATGTGGCTGTAGGGCGAGTGCGTGGCCTGCTGGATCGCCAGGCTCTGCGCGGAGCGGGATTGCTGGAAGATCAGGTCGCCGGTCTGCACGTCCGGGGCGGCCCGGGCGGCCCAGGGGCCGGCGCAAAGCGCGACCGCGGCAAGGGCGCGGGCCCAGGCACGGGTCTGTTTCTGTTGTCCGTCGCGCGCGGCGCGGCGGTCGGGTTGCAAGGCGGAGGGCTGCGGTGCCGGCATGGCGGTTTCCCCATGAAGAGCCACTCGCCGCGCGTCGTCGATGACGCGCGGCGGATGCCGGATTCTACCGTTCCCGCCCGTGTTGCCGTCTGGCGGGGACGCCGCCTTTTTCAGGCGCGCGGCGCCGACGGATGCAGCAGGTCGGCAATGCCGATGCGCTCGGCGAACGCGATCCGCAGTTCCTCGGCCAGCGCCAGCACTTGCTCGGCGCCATCGCCGACGAAGTCGACCACCGAGCGCGCCGGCCGGCTGCCCGCCGGCAGGCCGACGATGCGCGTGATCTCGTCGGCCACTGCCTGCGGCGTGGCTTCGTCGGGCGTGAGCGCGCTCAGGCGCGCGCCGACCTGGTCCATCACGCCGTCGTAGCGCGCATAGGCCGCCACACGCGCCTGGTCGCTGGGCTTGCCGGCGCTGGGGAAGTGCTCGGTGCCGCGGGTGAAGGCGCCCGGCACCACGATCGAGGTCTCGATGCCGAAGCGCGCCAGTTCGTACGACAGGCTCACCGCCAGCGAATCCATCGCCGCCTTGGCCGCGCCGTACGGCCCCATGAACGGCGGAAAGCCGCCCTTGGTGGTGGTGCTGCTGATCCACAGCATCAGGCCCGACTGCTGCTGGCGCAGCTGCGGCAGGGCGGCGCGGTTGACGCGCTGGGCGCCGTAGAAGTTGGTATCGAAGGCGTGCTGCATGTCTTCGGCGGTGAACGCCTCGGTCGGGCCGATCACCAGGTGGCCGGCGTTCTGCATGACCACGTCGAGCCGGCCCTGTTCGCGCACGATGGCGGCGACGGCGGCGTCGGCCGACGCCTGCGACAGCACGTCCAGTTCCAGCGGGTGCAGGTCGGCCTTGTGGGCCGCGGCCCAGTCGCGCATGGCTTGCGCGCGGCCAGCGTTGCGGCCGGCGATATCGCGCATGGTGGCGTAGACGGTGTGGCCGGCGCGGGCCAGGGTTTCGGCGGACAGCTTGCCGATGCCGCTGCCGGCGCCGGTGATGAGGATGACGGATGCCATGGAAGTCTCCGGAAACGGGTCGTGGTTCAGGCCAGGCCGCCGTTGGCGCGCAGCACCTGGCCATTGATCCAGCCGCCGTCGGCGCTGGCCAGGAACGACACCACGCCGGCGATGTCCTCGGGCTGGCCCAGGCGTTCCAGCGGCGGCATCTTGGCGAAGTGCTCGATCAGCTCGGCGCTCTTGCCCTGCTTGAACAGTTCGGTGGCGACGGGGCCGGGCGCCACGGCGTTGACCGTGATGCGGCGGCCGCGCAGTTCCTTGGCGAACACGCGGGTGAAGCTTTCCACCGCGGCCTTGCTGGCGATGTAGATGCCGTAGGTGGGCATGTTCAGCGCCAGCGTGGTGCTGGAGACGTTGACGATGCTGCCGCCGTCGGCCAGCCGCGTGCCGGCCTCGCGCAAGGTGTTGAAGGTGCCGCGGGTGTTGATGTCGAACGTCTGGTCGTAGAGCTCGTCGCTGGCCTCGGCCAGCGTCTGCAGCTTGAGCACGCCGGCGCTGTTGACCAGCACGTCGATGCGGCCCAGGCCGGCTTCGACCTGGTCGAACATGGCGCGCACTTCGGCGGCCTTGGAGACGTCGGCGCGCACCGCCAGCGCCCGGCCGCCGGCCGCGCGGATCTCGCCGGCCAGGGCGTCGGCCTCGGTGGCGCTGGAGGCGTAGTTGATGGCGACGGCGAAGCCGTCGGCGGCCAGGCGGCGGACGATGGCGGCGCCGATGCCGCGCGAGGCGCCGGTGACCAGGGCAACGCGTTGGGAAGCTTGGGAAGTCATGGTTTCTCCTTCGGGTGAGTGGGTGAGACGAATCATGGACTATTCCAAGTGGAAGATAATTACCTTGGTTTTGCTATCATAATTTCATTTGCATTAATAATAAGGACCGGCATGGATCGCTTCCAGGAAATGCAGGTGTTCGTCCGCATCGCCGAACGGCGCAGTTTCTCCAAGGCCTCCGAAGACCTGCAGATTCCCCGCGCCACCGTCACCAACCTGATCAAGCGCATGGAAAAGCGGCTGGGCGCGCGCTTGCTGGAACGCACCACCCGGCAGGTGCGGCTGACCCATGACGGCGAGGCCTACTACCGGCGCTGCGTGCGCCTGCTGGCCGACCTGGAGGAAGCGGACGGCGCGTTCCTGAACACCGCGCCCAAGGGGTTGCTGCGGGTCAACCTGCAAGGCACGCTGGCGCGGGTATTCGTGATGCCGGGCCTGCCGGCCTTTCTGGAACGCTATCCGGACATCGTGCTGCACCTGGGCGAGGACGACCGCCTGATCGACCTGGTGCGCGAGGGCGTGGACTGCGTGCTGCGCGCCGGCACGCTGCAGGATTCGTCGCTGGTGGGGCGGCAGATCGCCCTGATGCCGCAGGTCACCGTGGCCAGCCCGGCCTATCTGGCGCGCTACGGCGAGCCGGCCACGCTGGACGACCTGGAAGGTCACCGGGCGGTGGACTACATCTCGTCATCGACCGGCCGCAGCCTGCCGCTGGACTTCATGGTGGACGGCCGCAACGTGTTGGCGCGGCCCGGTTCGGTGATCAGCGTCAATGGCGCCGAACTCTACGCCAGCGCGGCGCTGGCCGGCCTGGGGCTGGCGCAGGTGCCGCGCTACCGGGTCGCCGACGAACTGGCGTCGGGCCGCCTGAGGGTGGTGCTGCCCGACGCGCCGCCGGCGCCGATGCCGGTGTCGGTGCTGTACCCGCAGAACCGCCAAGTGTCGGCGCGGGTGCGGGTGTTCAGCCAGTGGCTGGCCGAGATCTTCGGCCAGGCCTTCGGTCCGGCCGGTCAGACGATGCCGGTCAGGTAGTAGACGGCGATCACCAGGAACACCGACAGCGTCGAGATCAGCGTGATGGCGAAGATGTCGCCGTATGACTGGCGGTGGGTCAGGCCGGTGACGGCCAGCAGCGTGATGACGGCGCCGTTGTGGGGCAGCGTGTCCATGCCGCCGCTGGCCATGGCGGCGATCCGGTGCAGCACTTCCATGGGAATGCCGGCCGCCTGGGCGCCGTCGATGAAGGTCTGCGCCATGGCCGCCAGCGCGATGCTCATGCCGCCCGAGGCCGAGCCGGTGATGCCGGCCAGCGACGTCACCGCCACCGCCTCGCCCACCAGCGGATCGGGAATCGCCTTGAGCGCGCTGGCCACCATCAGGAAGCCGGGCAGCGCCGCGATCACGCCGCCGAAGCCGTATTCGGCCGCGGTATTCATGGAGGCCAGCAGCGCGCCCGAGACCGCGCTCTTGCTGCCCTCGGCAAAGTGGGCCTTGATGTGCGAGAACGAGAACAGCAGGATGGTGACGATGCCCGCGATCAGCGCGCCCATCACCGCCCATAGCGCCACCTGATCCTGGGCGTTGACCGGCATGGGCTGCGGCAGGCCGGGCAGGTCGACCTGCGAGCCGGCCGGGTACCAGCCGGGAATCCAGCGCGTCAGCAGGTAGTTGGCCACGCCCACCACCACCAGCGGCAGCAGCGCGATCAGCGGGTGATGCTCGCGTCCGCCGGCCGGCGTGTCCGGCTCGTTGCGCAGCTCGGTGCCGTAGCCTTCGCCCGCCAGCGCGGCGCGCTTGCGGCGCCATTCCAGGTAGGCCACCCCGACCGTCAGCGTGAAGGCCGCGCCGATCAGCCCCAGCCAGGGCGCGGCCCAGGTGGTGGTCTCGAAGAAGGTGGTGGGGATGATGTTCTGGATCTGCGGCGTGCCCGGTAGCGCCGTCATGGTGAAGGTGAACGCGCCCAGCGCGATGGCGCCCGGCATCAGCCGCTTCGGGATGCCGCCCTGGCGGAACATCTCGGCCGCGAACGGATAGACCGCGAACACCACCACGAACAGCGACACGCCGCCGTAGGTCAGGACCGCGCACACCAGCACGATGGCCACGATGGCGCGCTCGGCGCCGATCAGCCGCAGCACCGCGCGCACGATGGCGCGCGAGAAACCCGACAGTTCGATCAGCTTGCCGAACACCGCGCCCAGCAGGAACACGGGGAAGTAGAGCTTGGCGAAGCCCGCCATGCGCTCCATGAAGATGCCCGAGAACACCGGCGCCAGCGCCGACGGGTCGGTCAGCAGCACCGCGCCCATGGCCGCGATGGGCGCGCACAGGATGACGCTGTAGCCTCGATACGCCGCCAGCATCAGGAATGCCAGCGCCGCCACCACGATAATCAATCCGGTCATTCATTACTCCAGGAATGAAGGGTTAAGGGGTGTGGGGCTACACCTTAACCGATCCATCCTGGCGTCCGTTTGACATGGCGGGCCCGCCCGGCCCGTTGTCGGACCGGGGGAGGGCGCGGGCTCAGTACGTGGCGCGCAGGGTCAGCATCACGTTGCGCGGCTCGCCGTAGATGCCGTAGAAGTTGGACGGCACGCGGGCGTAGTAGTGGCGGTCGAAGACGTTGTTCAGCGTCAGCGAGGCGTCCAGGTTGCGGTTCACCTTGTAGCCGATCTGCGCGTCGACCACCGCGTAGCCGCCTTGCCACGAGACGTTGTTGCGGCTGGTGCGGCTTTGCGTGCGCACGCCGCCGCCGACGCGCCAGCCCGGCAGCACGTCGGGCGTGAAGCGGTAGGTGGTCCAGACCTTGAACAGGTGCTTGGGCGTTTCCGGATTGACGATCTGGCCTTCCTGCGTCGGGTCGGACAGGTAGCGGGTCTGCAGGTAGGTGTAGCCGGCGTACACGTCCCAGTTGGGCAGCAGGCGGCCGGTGATCTCGGCCTCGACGCCCTGGCTCTGGGCCTCGCCCTGCGCCAGGTAGCGGCCCGGGTTGGCGTCGTCGGGCACCGCGCGGTCCTTGTCGCGGATGCGGAACAGCGCCAGCGAGGCGTTGGCCGCGCCGTCCAGGAACTGGCCCTTCAGGCCGATCTCGTACTGCTTGCCGGTGCGCGGCTTGAGCGGCTTGCCATCGGCCGTCATCTGCCAGGCCTCCGAGAAGGCGTAGATGTCCGAATAGCTGGCGTAGGCCGACAGCCACGAGTTCAACTGCGCCACCGCGCCGTAGTAGGGCACGAACTTGCGCACCTCGGGGTCGCGCCGCGTGTCGCCGGCGACCGGCAGGGTGTCCTGGGTCGAGGTGCGATACCAGCTCTGGCGTCCGCCCACGATCAGCGTCAGCGGGTCGGCCACGTTGAAGCTCAGCTGGCCGTACACGCCCATCTGGCTCGTCCTGGAGTCGGTGCCCGAGGTGTAGGGCAGGTCCTGATTGGGCACGTCGATGTCGTAGATCGACACGTTGCTGAGATTGGCGCCGCCCGAGCGGCTGTCCTGGCTGCGTTCGGCGTAGTTGGCGCCGATCATGGCCTGGTGGGTGCGGCCCAGCAGGCTGAAGGGGCCCGAGGCATGGGTATCGAAGCCCATCCAGCGGATCTGGTCCTTCTGCACCTGCAGGCGGTAGCCGGCGCGGTCGTTGACGGGATTGACCGGGCCGTTGACGTAGCCGTAGCGGCTGTCCATGTCGGTCGAGCGGTAGTTCATCGATACCTGGCCGGTCCAGCCGTTGGCGAAGCGGTGGCTCAGTTCCGAATAGATTTCGGACATGGTGGTGTCGCCACGCGACCAGTCGGTGCCGTAGAAGCCCTTGCGCGGCGAGTCGATGATGTGGCCGTTCGAGTAGATCGACAGGCCGTAGTCGAACGGCGCCTCGCGCTGGCGCTGGTAGGCCGCCGACAGCGTCAGCGTGGTGTTGGCGCTCAGGTCGAATTCGAGCGAGCCGTAGGCCAGGCCCTGGCGGTTGTGGGCCTTGTCGAAGAAGAAATCGCGGTCCTGGCCGGCGAAACCGGCGCGGGCGCGCACCCGGCCGTCGGCCGTGATCGGGCCGGTCGCGTCCAGCTCGGTGCGGTAGTTGTTCCACGAGCCGGCCATCACCGCGCCGGTCAGGCTGAAGGTGTCCAGCGGCCGCTTGCGCACCAGGTTGACGGTGCCGGCCGGGCTGCCGAAGCCCTGCAGCAGGCCGGCCGGGCCGCGCAGGACCTCGACGCGGTCGTACAGCGCCAGGTCGAACTGGGGCAGGTACTGCAACGCGCCGTTGGCCGGCACGCCGTCGAATTGCACGTCGGTCTCGTAGCCGCGCGCGGTGAAGTAGGCGGTGCCGTCGCCATAGGTCATGGCGCTGACGCCGGTGGTTTCGCGCAGCGCATCCTCCACCGAGACCATGTTCTGGTCGTCCATGCGCTGGCGCGTCACCACCGACACCGAGTTGGGGATGTCGCGCACGTTGGCGCCGGTCTTGCCGACGGTGACGGTATTGGCGGTGTACGACTGCGAGCCCTCGGTCTGGCCGGGGTCGGACAGCTTTTCGGCGGCGCCCGTCACGCGCACGGGGCTCAGTTGCGGCACCTCGTCGGCCGCGCGGGCCAAGGCGGGAACGCCGGCCTGGGCCAGCAGGGCGGCGGCAAGGGTCAGGCGGAAGACGGGAAGACGGCGTGGGGCAAATGCGACAGGGGGGAGTGCGGCGGGAGTCATTTTCT
The DNA here is from genome assembly GCF_056523125.1 of Achromobacter sp. ISS7. Taxonomy (NCBI): domain Bacteria; kingdom Pseudomonadati; phylum Pseudomonadota; class Betaproteobacteria; order Burkholderiales; family Alcaligenaceae; genus Achromobacter; species Achromobacter sp. ISS7. The sequence continues at coordinate 1,011,698 of NZ_JAWRZD010000001.1, forward strand.
TTTGAAAACAATGGGAATCATTTGCATTAATGATAAAAAGCTAGTTCCCTTTTTGTTGGACAGAAAATGTCGAAAACCGGACATAACTGGCAGGATCGCGCGCCGATCGGCTCTGGCTATCGAGATCCCGCCAATGCGTGAGTTCCCCGCCGAGGCGCCGCCGGTGGTGGCGCGCTCGTTCCACTACGAAGACGGCCAGCGCCAGGAGGCGCATTCGCACGAGCGCATCCAGCTGATGTATTCGCCCACCGGCATCATGCGCGTCATGACCGAGGACGGCGCCTGGCTGCTGGCGCCGATGCGCGCGCTGTGGATTCCGCCCGGCGTGGCGCACGAGGTGCGCATGGTCGGCCAGGTCACGATGCGCTCGGCCTTCATCGCGCCCGACGCCACGCCCTGGCTGTGGAAGGATACCTGCGCGCTGGACGTGGCGCCGCTGATGCGCGAGCTGATCCTGGCGCTGAACCAGCCGGTGGCGCGGCACGGGCCGGTGCAGCGGCTGAGCGCCGAGCTGTTGCTGAACCTGCTGGCCGGCACCGAGCGGCAGCACCGCCAATTGCCGCTGCCGTTCGACCGGCGCCTGCGCAAGGTCTGCGCCGCGGTGCTGCAATCGCCCGGCAACGACGACACGCTGGAGCAATGGGGCGAGCGCATGGGCGCCAGCGCGCGCACCCTGGCGCGGCGCATGAAGGACGAGACCGGCATGAGCTTTCACAACTGGCGCCTGCAGGTGCGGATCGACGAAGGCATCTGCCGGCTGCTGCAGGGGCAGTCGGTGGTGAGCGTGGCGCGGGCGCTGGGGTATGCCAGCGCCAGCGCCTTCGTCTACATGTTCCGCAATGTGATGGGGGTGTCGCCGACGCGGTATCTGGAGCAGATCGCGCCGGGATGATTGGCGGCGCGCCGGACAAGCCGCGTCGGGAGGCGCGGGCGGGGCGGGCGGCGCGCGCATCCGGCCGCGCTAGCCGTCGAGCAGCGCCAGCGCCTGGCGCGCGATCTCCAGGTCGATGGCGGCGTCGTCGCCGTCGCCCATGAACCACGCCGCCGACAGCCCGCACCACGCCACCACCCATTGCAGCAGGCGGCGCCGGTCCAGTCCCGATTCCTCCAGCACGATCGCCAGCCGGCGTTCGAAACGGCCTGGCACGATGGCCACCGGCGGTTCCGGGTCGGCGAGGTCGGGGTTGCAGAAGATGTTGGCGTAGTCGAAGGCGCGTTCGCCGTGGAGCCGCTTGGGGTCGATCACCAGCCAGCCGCGCTCGCCGAAGTCGAGGATGTTGTCGTGGTGCACGTCGCCGTGCAGCACCACCGGGTCGCGCGGATCATCCAGCAGCGCACGGGCATGGCGCGCGCTGTGTTCCAGGATGCCCCCGCGGGCCCGCGCCATCGGCCACAGTTCGACGAACCATTCTTCCAGCGGCCGCAGCGGCGGCAGCGGCCTGGCGCGCGGCGCGTGCAGTTCGCGCAGCACGCCGCACAGAATGCGGGTGGCCTCGTCGTCGCGGCCGTTGCGGGCGTATTCGGCCAGCGAGCGCGTGCCGGTGGCGCGTTCCAGCAGGATGGCGTCGCCCTCGTGCGCCAGCACCCGCGCGGCGCCGTGGCCGTCCCACCAGGTCATCAGCACGCCGCCCTGGCGCTCGTCTTCCTCGACCGCGACCTTCAGCATCGCCGGCATGCCGGCCTGCCGCACCGGCAGCAGCCGGGCGGCATGGGTCGTGATGGGCGCGCCGTCGGGCACGAGGTTCCAGCGGGACAGGTAGGGATCGAACATGGCACGGACGCGGAGGGCGCCGGATCGCCGGCAAGGGAACGGCTACGGTATCAGAGAATGCCGGCCTCGGCGGCCAGCGCCGCCGCCTTGCGCGCCACCGCCGCCACGCCGAAGCTGGTGGCCAGGGCCTGGCCGTCCAGCTCGGCCAGCGGCACCCAGCGGGCGTCCAGCGCGTCATCGCCGGCCACCGGCTCGCCGGCCTGCCAGCGGCACAGCACGGCGATCAGGATGTAGTGCCGGCGCAGCGCGCCGGCCTCGTCGTGGTCGAACACGTCGACCGCATCGAACACTTGCAGCGGCTGCGCGCGCACGGCGCATTCCTCGAACAGTTCACGCGCGGCGGCGTCCTCGATGCGTTCGCCGGCCTCGATCTTGCCGCCGGGAAAGGCCCAGCGGCCCTGGTCGGGCGGGTTGGCGCGCCGCACCAGCAGCACGTGGCCGTCGCGCACCACGGCGGCGATGGTGGCGGGAATGGGGCGCGAAGGTGGGGTGGTCATGTCGGGCTGTCCTTGGGAAGCGTGGGCCGCTGGCGTTCAGCCGGGCACCAGGCCATTGAGCATCATCGCCAACCCATATTCAAAGGTGGCGTCCGGTCCCTGCTTGTCCAGCGCTTTCATGGCGCGGGCCAGGGCGGGCGGCGGCGCGGGCGGGGCGGCGCGTTCGGGGGCGGCGGCTGCGGCGGCCTGCTGTTCCATGACGGAGCCGACCACGTAGTGGCCGATGGCCACGAGCGCGTTGGCCGCCTGCGTCGGGGTGAAGCCGGCGTCGCAGAGCAGTTTCAACTGCGCCTGGACTCGATCGTACTGGGGTTCGGCGGGGCGGGTGCCGGCGTGGATGCGGGCGCCGTCGCGGTAGGCCAGCAGGGAACGGCGGAAGCTGCGCGCGTTGGCGTACAGGAAATCCTTCCAGGGCGCGCCGGGCGGCGGCATCGAATGGGTGTGGTTGCGCGCCATGGCGTCGGCCAGCGCGTCCAGCAGCGCCTGCTTGTTCTTGAAGTGCCAGTACAGCGCCGGCTGCTGCACGCCCAGGCGTTCGGCCAGCTTGCGGGTGGTCAGCCCGTCCACGCCCACTTCATTGAGCAGTTCGAGCGCGCTGGCGATCACGGCGTCGCGTTGCAGTTTGGCCATGGGAGTTCCGGTTCGACTTGATAATTTATCGGCGATCAATTTATCATGCAAAAACTTATCGTTGATAAATTATGCCTTCATGCCAGATCGCGCCATCGCCGTGCTGCTCTTCATCGTCACCCTGGACGCCGCCGGGATCGGGCTCATCATGCCGGTGCTGCCGGGCCTGCTCGACCAGTTGAGCGACCCGGCCTCGACCCCCACCCACTACGGCCTGCTGCTGTCGCTGTACGCGCTGGCGCAATGCCTGGCCGGACCCGTGCTGGGGGCGCTGTCCGACCGCTACGGGCGGCGGCCGGTGCTGCTGGCATCACTGGCGGGCGCCGCCGTCGACTATGTGGCGATGGCGGCCGCGCCGGCGCTGTGGGTGCTATATCCGGGCCGCATCCTGGCGGGTATCACGGGGGCCACCGGCGCGGTGGCCGCGGCCAGCATTGCCGATGCCGGCGACCCGGAGCGGCGCGCCCGGCGCTTCGGCCTGCTGTCGGCCTGTTTCGGCCTGGGCATGATCGTCGGCCCGGCACTGGGCGGGCTGGCGGGGCTGGCCGGCGCGCGCATGCCGTTCGTGGCGGCGGCGGTGGCCAATGGCGTGGCCTGCCTGACGGCGCTGGCGTGGCTGCCGGAGTCGCGCCGCGGCGCGCGGCCGCCCTGGTCGTGGCGCGCGCTCAATCCGTTGTCGGGGTTGCGCCAGGCGCTGGGCGGCAAGGGCCTGGGCGCATTGCTGTGGGTGTTCCTGGTGATGCAGATGGCGGGGCAGGTGCCGGGGGCGCTGTGGGTGTTGTACGGCCAGGACCGCTTCCAGTGGGACGCGGCGGCCGTGGGCCTGTCGCTGGCGGGCTTCGGCGCCTTGCACGCGTTGGCGCAAGCGACGCTGCCGGGTCCGCTCAGCGCGCGGCTGGGCGAGCGCGGCGCCCTGGCGGTGGGCATGGTGGCGGATGTGTTGGGCTATGTACTGCTGGCCTGCGCCACGCGCAGCTGGATGGTGGCGCCGCTGATGCTGCTGCTGGCGGCCGGCGGCGTCGGCGCCCCGGCATTGCAGGCGCTGCTGTCGGCGCGCGCCGGCGCGGACGGCCAGGGACGGTTGCAGGGCGCCATGAACAGCCTGGCCAGCGCCGCCGCCATCGCCGGGCCGCTGGCGTTCACCGCGCTGTACGCGGCCAGCCTGGGCGGCTGGACCGGCTGGCCGTGGGTGGCAGGCGCGGCGCTGTACCTGCTGTGCGCGCCGGCGCTGGTCGGGCTGAACAGGTCCTAGCGCAAATCCCGGTAGTGGCGGGGCGGCCCTTGATGCACACTGTCCCTGCCGCGCCGACTCGAGCGCGATGGATAACGACCGGGCCCGCGCGGGCCCGCTGGGGAAGCAGCATGGACACGCCCGACCGGCAATTGCGCTATTTCGTGCGCATCGCCGAATTGAAGTCGCTCTCGCGCGCCGCCGAGGACCTGGACCAGACCCAGTCCGGCCTGAGCCGCCAGCTGGCGGCGCTGGAGGCCCACGTGGGCAAGCCGCTGTTCGTGCGCACCGGGCGCGGAGTCGAGCTGACCGAGGCGGGCACGCGGTTGCTGGAAGGCATCCAGCCGGCCTACCGCGGCATCGACCAGGCGCTGGAGGCGGTGCGCCAGCGCGAGGGCGTGACGCAGGGGTCGGTGCGGCTGGCCACCGTCCACACGCTCAGCTACTACTTCATGGCCGACGTGGTGGCGCAGTTCGTCAGCAGCCGCGAGCACGTCAACCTGTCGGTCATGGGCCGCAGTTCGCCGGAGGTGGTGGCGCTGGTGGAAAGCGGCAAGGCCGACATCGGCTTCGTCTACGACGCGGCGGTGGCCTCCGACGCGCTGGCGTCGACGCCGCTGTTCGATGACGACATGTGCCTGATCGTGCGCCACGGGGTCGACGTCGACGATGGCGCCGACCTGGGCGCGATGGCGTTGCGGCTGGTGGGCTTTCCCTCGCACTACGCGTTGCGCAAGATGATCCACAGCGCCGGCCTGCAGCCCGAGTTCGTGGCCGAGGCCGAGACCATCGACGCCATGCTCAAGCTGGTGTCCTCGGGCGTGGGCGCCTGTATCCTGCCGTCGCGCATTCCGGAAAAGCTGCTGACCGACTACGGCCTGCGCAAGGTCGCCATCGGCAGCCCGGTGCTGCGGCGGCGCGTGGTCGCCATCACCCTGGCGCAGCGCCAGCCGCTGCCGCTGGTGGGCGAGCTGCTGGCTTGCGCGCGGCGCATCGCCGGCTGAGTCCTCGTTTACCCGCGGGGCACGCCCGTTCTCCCTGGGCGCGGCGGTGTCGAATAGCTGCTATGAGCCCGGCTGCATGGCTCGACGCGGCCTGGCTTTCCATACTGTTTCCGATGGCGCGCCGCTGGCCGCGCGCCGATACCGGAAACAGGAGACCGCCGCATGGACAACACCTTGCGCGAAAAAGCGTATTTCGACACCCGCGCCACCCAGGAGATGGCGCAGCACCTGCGCGCGGTGCCGCGCAGCATCCAGGAGACCATGGCCTATGCCTGTCGCATCCTGGCGATGACCGAGCAGGAAGCCGGCCTGGCAGGCCAGATCAGCGTGCGGTCCGAACGGCCCGGCGCCTACTGGACGCTGCGCTTCGGCCTGGGCTTCGACGAAGCCACGCCGGACGATTTCATCGAGGTCGACCGCGACCTGCACACGCTCACGGGCCAGGGCATGCCCAACCCGGCGACGCGCTTTCACCTGTGGGTCTACGAGGCGCGGCCGGACGTGCAGTCCATCATCCACACCCATTCGCCGTGGGCCTCGGCGCTGGCGGCGGCGCGCCAACCGCTGGTGATCGCGCAGATGGACATGACGCCGCTGCATGACGATTGCGCCTTCCTGGGCGAATGGCCCGGGGTGCCGATCGCCGACCAGGAGGGCGTCATCATCTCGGGCGCGCTGGGCGCCAAGCGCGCTATCATCCTGGCGCACCACGGCTACCTGACGGCCGGCGCCAGCTGCGAGGAAGCGACCTACCTGTCGGTCTACCTGGAACGCGCGGCCCGCATGCAGATCCGCGCGCAGGCCTTCGGCCCGCTGACGCCAGTGGACGACGCGCTGGCGCGCGAGGCGCACGACTACCTGCTCAAGCCGTCGATCGTGCGCGCCACCTTCGACTACTGGTGCCGCCAGACCCACGGCATCGCGCCGCTGCCGCGGCCGGCCCGCTGATACCAAGCTGTACCCATAACGATACTTTCAAGGGGAAGTCACGATGATGACGACCAAGACACCGCGCGCGCGTTCGCGCCGGGACTACGTAACGGCCGGCCTGGCCAGCATGATGGGCACCACCATCGAGTGGTACGACTTTTTCCTGTATGGCACGGCCGCCGCGCTGATCTTCAACAAGATCTTCTTTCCGTCGTTCGATCCGCTGACCGGCACGCTGGCCGCGTTCGCCACGTATTCGGTGGGCTTTTTCGCGCGGCCGCTGGGCGGGGTGATCTTCGGCCATTACGGCGACAAGATCGGCCGCAAATCCATGCTGCTGATCACGTTGCTGCTGATGGGCGTGCCCACCATCCTGATCGGCCTGATTCCCTCCTATGACCAGATCGGCTACTGGGCCGCGGTGCTGCTGGTGCTGATGCGCTTCCTGCAGGGCATCGCGGTGGGCGGCGAATGGGGCGGCGCGGTGCTGATGGCGGTCGAGCACGCGCCCGAGGGCAAGAAGGGCTTTTTCGGCAGCCTGCCGCAGGCCGGGGTCGCGCCGGGCCTGATCCTGTCGTCGCTGGCGATGGGGGCGGTGGCCGGCTTGCCTGAGCAGGACATGCTGTCGTGGGGCTGGCGCCTGCCGTTCCTGGCCAGCGTGGTGCTGCTGGCGGTGGGCTGGTTCATCCGCGTCAAGGTGGCCGAGTCGCCCGACTTCGAGCAGATGCGCGAGCAGGGCGCCAAGGTCGAGGTGCCGGTGGCGGAAGTGCTCAAGCACCACCGGCGCGCGCTGTGGACGGTGGTGGGCGCGCGGTTGGCCGAAGTCACCTGGTTCTACACCGTGGTCACGTTTTCGCTGGCCTATGCCACCGGCACGCTGGGCATCGCGCGCTCGGTGATGCTGGACGCCACCATCTGGGGCGCGGCGCTGGCGCTGTTCACCATGCCGCTGTTCGGCATGCTGGGCGACCGCGTCGGCCACAAGTGGGTGTTCATGGCCGGCTCGGTCGGCATCCTGGCGTGCGCGCCGCTGTTCTTCCAGTTGCTGGCCACGGGCCAGACCGGCTGGATCATCGTCGCGGTTTGCCTGGCGGTGGGATTGGTCTACGCTTGCCTGTACGGGCCGGAGGGCACGCTGTTCTCCAGCCAGTTCCCGGCCGAGGTGCGCTACACCGGCATCTCGCTGGCGGTGCAGGTGTCGGGGGCGATCGGCGGCGGCCTGGCGCCGATCATCGCGACCTGGCTGCTGGCGCGCGCCGGCGGCGATCCGAAGTACGTGGTGTGGTACCTGAGCGCGCTGGGCGTGATCGCGGTATTCAGCGCCTGGCGCATGCGCGGCGATGCGTCGGCCGCGGCGGCGCTGGGCGTGCCGGCCGGCGCGCGGACCTGAGGACGACATGAAGACGATCGACTATTACTTCTGGATGAATTCCGACTGGGCCTACCTGGGCGCCGACCGGCTGGAGGCCCTGGCGGCGCGCCACCAGGCGCGCATCCGCTACCTGCCGGTGGACCTGCCCGACGTCTACGCGCGCACCGGCGGCGTGCTGCTGGGCCAGCGCGCGCCCGAGCGCCAGGCCTACCGGGTGACCGAGCTGGCGCGCTGGTGCCGCAAGCTGGGCATCCCCGTCAACCCCACGCCGGCGTACATGTGCCCGGACGCGGGGCTGGCCTCGCGCATCGTGATCGCGGCCGATGCCGCCGGCCTGCCGGTGGCGGCCTTGTACAAGGCCATCCTGGCGGCCGAGTGGTGCGAGGACCGCGACATCTCGTCGCCGGACACGCTGCGCGCCATCGTGCAGGAGCAGGGGCTGGATGCCGGGACGCTGTTGGCCGCGGCCGAACAGCCGGCGGCGCGGCAGGCATACCGCGACAACACGGACGCGGCGGTGGCGGCGGGGGTGTTCGGCTCGCCGTCGTATGTCTATCGCGGCGAGCTGTTCTGGGGCCAGGACCGGCTGGAGATGCTGGAAGAGGCGGTCGCCCGGGCGGCATGAGCCGCCCGGGGCGTCCGCTTCCGTTCACTTCGCCGCCGTCTTCACCAGCGGGCAGGTCGACTTGGACAGCGGCATGAAGGCCTCGTCGCCCGGCAGCGTCGCCACCAGCTTGTAGTAGTCCCAGGGCCGCTTCGATTCCGCCGGGGTCTTCACCTCGAACAGGTACATGTCGTGCACCATGCGGCCGTCCTCGCGGATGCGGCCGTTGGCGGCGAAGAAGTCGTTGATCGGCATGGCCTTCATCTGCTTCATCACCGCGTCGGGCGCGTCGGTGCCGGCCGCCTGCACCGCCTTCAGGTAGTGCATCACCGACGAATAGGTGCCGGCCTGGCTCATGTTGGGCATCTTCTTGAGCTTGTCGTAGTAGCGCTGCGACCAGGCGCGGGTCTGGTCGTTCATATCCCAGTAGAAGGCCTCGGTCAGCATCAGGCCGGCGGCCGCGTCCAGGCCGATGGCATGGATGTCGTTGATGTACAGCAGCAGGCCGGCCATCTTCTGGCCGCTCTGCGTCAGGCCGAATTCGCGCGCCGCCTTGATGGCGTTGACCGTATCGCCGCCGGCGTTGGCCAGGCCGACGATCTGGGCGCGGCTGGCCTGCGCCTGCAGCAGGTACGAGGCGAAATCGCTGGTGCCGATGGGGTGGCGCGCGGCGCCCAGCACGGTGCCGCCGCGGGCCTTCACCACTTCGGTCGCCGAGGCCTGCAAGGTGTGGCCGAAGGCGTAGTCGGCGGTCAGGAAATACCAGCTCTTGCCGCCGCGGTCGACGGTGGCGCGGGCCGTGGTGTTGGCCAGCGACCAGGTGTCATAGGTGTAGTGCACCGAATAGGGCGAGCACAGGTCGTTGGTGATGCGCTCGGTGCCGGGGCCGCTGAAGACCACGATCTTCTTCTTCTCGCGCGCCACCTCCAGCACCGCCAGCGCCGGGGCCGAGCCGGCCACGTCCATGATGGCGTCGACCTTCTGCGTGTCGTACCACTCGCGGGCGCGGGCGGCGGCGATGTCGGCCTTGTTCTGGTGGTCGGCCACCAGCAGGTCGATCTTCTTGCCCAGCACCATGCCGCCGAAGTCGTCGATCGCCATCTGCGCGGCGGTGGCGCTGCCCTTGCCGGTCACGTCGGCGTAGATGCCGCTCATGTCCAGGACCAGGCCGAGGCGGACGATGTCGTCGGAGATGGCGGCGGGCGCGGTCTGCGCGAGGGCGGGGGCGCCAAGGCACAGGCCGCAGGCCGCGGCCAGCGCGGCGGCGGTGCGCGCAAGGCGCGGGGCGGGGGTGCTGCGTTGCTGCGAAATCCGGGGCATGGGGGTCATGGTTGTCTCCATTTATGGTTATGCCGGATGCTTGCGGGCACTGCAGGCGCTTTGGCCGGATGGCCGCGCTTTTCTGGTGGGTACGGAAAGGGGGGGCCGTCGATGGGCCGAGCCCGCGCGCGTTAGCGCTGGGTCAGCAGGTCGAACTCCATGCGCACTTTGCGGAACGGGAATTCCAGCCGCGCGAAATACACCACGCGGCCGTCGATGCAGGCGTAGCGGCGCAGTTCGGCCACCGGCGAGGACACCGGGATGCGCAGCGATTCGGCGGATTCCTGGCCGGCCTCGATCACATTGAGCACCTGGCGCGCCTCGCTGATGCGGGCGCCGTAGAACTGGTCCAGCACCGGCGCCACGGTGCTTTTCTGGATGCGGGCGCGGTGCTTGCGGAACAGGCTGCTTTCCAGGAACACCTCGCTGTAGCAGAACGGCCCGGCCTCGGTGGTGTGCACGCGCCGCAGGTACTGGAAACGGCCGCCGCGGTCCGCCGCGCACGGCATGCCGAGCGTGTCGGGCAGCGGCGAATCGGCGCTCGACTCCACCAGCGACACGGTGCCGAGCTGGTTGCTCAGCTCGACGGTTTCGGCCCAGGTCTTGGGAATCAGCAGCGTCGGCGTTTCGGGCAGGTCGGCGTTGACGAAGGTGCCGGACCCGCGCGAGCGCCGGATCAGGCCGTCCTGCTCCAGCTGGCCGAGGGCCTGGCGGATGGTGGCGCGCGAGATGCCGTAGGTCTCCATCAGCGCTTCCAGCGGCGGGATCTGCTGGCCCGGCCGCCAGGTGCGGTTCTGGATGTGGCTGCGGAACAGCGCGGCCGCCTGCAGGTAGAGCGGTTGGGGGCTGTGCGAGAAAAGCGGGCGCGCGGGCATGGTCGGATCGGTCAGGAGGTGGCGGGGGCGGCGAGCTGGGCGTCGGCCATCTCGCGCAGCCGGTGTTTCTGGATTTTGACCGAATTGGCGCTTTCCACCGACGGGAATGCCTCCAGCACGGTGAATCCGGCGGGCACCTTGAAGCCGGCCATGGCTTGCTTGCAGGCGGCCGTCCAGCCCGCGGCGTCGGCGCGGGCGCCGTCCCGCAGCAGCACGAAGGCGTAGGGCACGGTCTTGCCGCCGCGGATGGCGCCGACCACCTGGCAGGCGCGCACGCCGGGCAGCGATTCCACCATCTGCTCGATCTCGACCGGGTTCACCAGGAAGCCGGACAGGCGCAGCGAGTCGCCCATGCGGGTCTGGAACACGAACTGGCGCGGGTTCAGGGTGTAGCCCAGGTCGCCGGTCTTGAAATAGCCGTCCTCGGTGCAGGCGCGGCCGGTGGCCTCGGGGTTGTCGAGGTAGCCGCGCATCAGGCTGGGCGACAGGATTTCCAGTTCGCCCGATTCGCCGTGCGGCAGCACCGCGCCGCTGGCCGGATCGCGCGCCCGCACCCGCGCCTCGGGGTAGATCAGGGTGCCGCCGGGCTGGTGGCGCGCGGCCACGTCGCCCTCGGCGGGGTCGCGCGGCTGCCCGGCCACCAGCGCGATCAGTTCGCTCGATCCATACAGCCCGGTCAGCGGCACGCCGGCTTCGCGCGCCAGGTCCAGCATGTGGTCCAGCGCCGGCGTGAAGCTGGCGAAGCCGAACAGCCGCGCCGAGGCGAACGCGCCCGGCGCGCCCGCGCGCATCATGGCGACCAGCGCTTCGTTGTTGGCGTAGGTGTGGGTGACCTGGTGGCGCGGGATCGCGGTGGCCGATTCGACCGCGTCGAACACCGGCGCGCATACCACCGGCGCGCCGTGTGCCAGGCCGCCCACCAGCGTGGCGAAACCGAAGGCGCCGCAGAACGGCGCGCTGGCCAGCACGCGGCTGTGGTCGTCATAGCCGAAGGCGTGCGCCACCGCCGCGCCGTGGCGCAGCAGGGTGCGCTGGTCGTGCAGCACGAACTTGGGCTGCGAGGTGGTGCCGGACGTGGTGAAGCACAGCACGCCCGCGTCGGGCTGGGGCGGCGGGGGCGCGTCGGCGCAGGCGCGCAGGTCGGCGTAGCGGTGCACCGGCTTGCCGCGCAGCGACGCGGCGACGGGTTCGTCCGTCTCGGACACGGCGACAATGCCTTGCAGCCGCGCCAGCGGCTCGGGCGCGACGCCGTCCAGGATGCCGGCGAAGTCGATGCCCTTGAAGCCTGGCCAGAACACCAGCCAGTCGGCCCGGCCGCGGCCGAGGATGTCGGCCAATTCGAGGGCGCGAAAGCGCGTGTTGACCGCCAGCGCCAGCGCGCCCAGGTGGGCGCAGGCCAGGAAGGTCTCGACCCAGGCGGCGCAGTTGGGCAGCCACACGGCCACGCGCTGGCCCGGCCGCACGCCGATGCGCGCCAGGCCGGCGGCCAGGGCGCGGCTGCGGGCGCGCAGGTCGGCGTGGCTGATGGCCTGGTCGCGGTCGATCAGCGCGGGCCGCTCGGGATGGCGCGCGGCCAGCGCGTCCAGGTGCTGGGCGAAGGTCGGGGCGAGTTGCGTCATGGCCTACACCGTGGCGATCGGGGTCACGGGGGAGCCCACGGCGCCCGGCATGCGCAGCGGCGGGGCGGTCAGCAGGAAGCGGTTGCGGCCCTGGCCATGCAGCCAGTCGGCCAGCGCCTTCAGGTACCACAGCTCGGCCAGCGGCACGCCCAGCTTGAACAGGCAATGATGGTGCAGCGGCAGGATCGAATGGCCGGGGCCGTGGGTGCGCGCCGGATAGGCCTCGACCGCGTAGTTGTCGGCGCAGATGGCCGCGATGCCGCTGGCGGTGATCCAGTCCAGCAGCGCCGGGTCGGCGCCGTCCAGCACCGCGCCGGTCTGTTCCAGCCGGTGCGGATCGGGCTGGCCGTCCATCTCCACCAGCGCTTCGGCAAAGCCGGTGCGCAGCACCAGCATGTCGCCCGGCTCGACCACCACGTGCTGCTCGCGCATCGCGGCCTGCAGCTGGGTGTGGCCGACCAGGGTGCGGCCGGGGCCGAAGGCGCGCGCCAGGTCCACCAGCACGCCGCGGCCCTGCATGCCTTTCTCGGCGTAGCGGCTGATGCTGAGCTTGCGCGCATACGAGCCGCCCGGCGGGCAGCAGGCATCAGGGCCGGCGTCGTCGCCGCCGAACACGTCCACGCCCGCGGCATAGCCGTTGTAGTAGACGCGGCGGGCCTGGCCGTCGCCCTGGATGTCGAACTGGGCGCCGACGTGGCACAGGCCGTCCCATTGGGTGGAGTACTGCATGCTGAGCGTCACCTGGTCGTCCGACAGCACGTCCACGGCACCGGGCTGCAGGCGCGCCATGGTGAAGTTCAGGTAGGGCGCGCCGTCGCGGAAGGTGGGCTTGAGCTGCGGCGGATGGCGGCGCGGATTGAGCACGTTGCCGCCGGGCAGGTCCAGCGGCAGCGACAGGCAGAACACCTTGCCCGTGCGCACCTCGCGCACCGCCTGCAGCACTTTTTCCTCGGTCAGCAGGTTCAGGCGGCCGAGTTCGTCATCCGCTCCGAAATCGCCCCAGGTGGATCCCTCGGGGCGGCGCGTCCAGCGTTTCATGGGCTTGTCTCCGGTGTGTTTTTCGAGTTCTTGTGAATATAGTACGTATTTACGTACTATAGGAAATACCTACGGGAACAAAAGAAATCCGCAACCAGCGGATTCACGAGGAGACAGATCCATGACGCATTCCCTGCACAGGCGCGCCGGGCGGCGCGTATTGGCCGCGGCCGCCCTGGCCGCGCTGGCCACGTCCGCGGTCCAGGCGGCCGGTTACCCGGAGCATCCCGTCACCGTGGTGGTGCCGTATCCGCCGGGCGGCGGCGCCGACATCTTCGGCCGCGCCATCGCCAACGCGCTGCAGCCGGCGCTCAAGCAGACCGTGCTGGTCGAGAACAAGCCGGGCGCGGGCGGCAACATCGGCATGGCCTACGTGGCGCGGGCCAAGGCCGACGGCTACACGCTCGGCCTGGGCACCATCGGCACCCAGACCATCAACCAGTTCCTCTACAGCAACATGACGTTCGACCCCGAGCGCGACCTGGTGCCGATCGCGCTGGTGTCGACCACGCCCAACGTCATCGCCGTCAGCGCCAAGTCGCCCTACAGGACCGTGGCCGACGTGATCCAGGCGGCGCGCCAGTCCCGGGACAAGAAGCTGACCTATGCCTCGCCCGGCGTCGGTTCGTCGGTGCACCTGACCGGCGCGTATTTCGAGGCCATGGCCGGCGTGACCATGCTGCACGTGCCGTTCAAGGGCACCTCGGCGTCATTGCCGGCGGTGGCCGGCGGCCAGGTCGACCTGCTGTTCGACAACCTGCCCGGCGCGCTGGCGCAGATCAAGGACGGCAACCTGGTGCGGGGCGTGGCGGTCACGTCCGCCGCGCGCGATCCGTCGCTGCCGGACCTGCCGACCGTGGCCGAGTCCGGTTTGCCGGGCTTCGACGTGACGGCGTGGTTCGCGCTGTACGCGCCGCGCGGCACGCCCGAGCCGGTGGTGCGGCAACTGGTCGAGGCGGCGCGCAGCGGCCTGGCCACGCCGGCCATCGCCACCAATTTCGCCACCATGGGCGCCCGGCCCGGCACGCTGTTCGGCGCGGACCTGGCCGCCTTCGAACGCCAGGAGCGCGCCAAGTGGGGCGGCCTCATCAAGGACAAAGGAATCACCGCGCAATGACAACTCCCATCGCATTGGTCACCGGCGGCAGCCGGGGCATCGGCCGCGCCATCGTCGCGCGGCTGCTGCAGGACGGCTTCGAGGTCGTCAACTTCAGCCGCCGGCCGCCGGAATCGGCACTGCCCGGCGAGCGCTTCCAGTCGGTGGACCTGGGCGACGCCGCCGCCACGGCCGCGGCGGCCACCGCGCTGGCGGCGGCGCGGCCGGTGCTGCACCTGGTCAACAACGCCGGCATGATCCAGGTCGCCGACATCGAGGCCGTGACCCAGGATGAACTGGCGCGCATGGTGGCGGTGAACCTGACCGCGCCGCTGCTGTTGATGCAGGCGCTGCTGCCCGGCATGCGCCAGGCCGGCTACGGGCGGGTCGTCAATATCGGCAGCCGCGCCGGCCTGGGCAAGCCGGGCCGCACGGTCTACGGCGCCACCAAGTCCGGCCTGGTGGGCATGACGCGCACCTGGGCGCTGGAGCTGGGCAAGGCTGGCATCACGGTCAACACCGTGGCGCCGGGGCCGATCGCCACCGAGCTGTTCGACCAATCCAACCCGCCGGGCGATCCCAGAACCGTGGCGCTGGAGGCCGCCATCCCGGTTGGCCGCATCGGCCGGCCCGAGGACGTGGCGCACGCGGTGTCGTCGTTCCTGGACCGGCGCGCCGGCTTCATGACCGGGCAGGTGCTGTACGTCTGCGGCGGCATGTCGGTGGGGCTGGCGGGGTAGGCGTTCACGCGGCCGTGAGCGGCGTGCGGTGGGTGGGGCGGCGCCGCGTCAGTCGCGGTGCGCCAGCGGCCAGCGGAAGGCCGGCGTGATCTCCACTTGCAGTCCCGCGCCGGTCAGCACGCCGTGCAGCCGGATCACCTCGAGCGCCAGCACGTCCTCGGCCACCGGCAGGTCCAGGACGATCAGGTCGCGGGCCCGCTTGACGCCAATGCCCAGCGCCACCGCCAGGCGGGCGATGGCGCTGGCCGTGGCCAGCTCGCCGGGCCGCGCCCGCAGCGAGTAGGGCGTGCGGTCGATGATCGGGTGGTTCGGATTGGTGGTCGCCACCATCCAGCCGCAGCCGCTGCAACGCGCGATCAGGCTCAGGCCCTGTTCGGTGACGACCTGGGGCTGGCCGCATTCGGGGCAGGGGGAGGCGGTCATGGTCATGGCGCGTGGACTCGGAAAGGGCAGGGGTCAGAGCGGGCGGCCGGCGGCCGCGAGCGTATGGCGCAGGGTCTTGCCGGAGGCCCGGCCCGCGGCGCGCAGCGCGCCGTCCCGTTCGCGCCGCAGCTGGCGCAGCACCTCGCTCGGCGTCACGCCGAAATGCGCCGCGAACTTGCGCTGGAAGGTGCGGCGCGACATGTGGCAGGCATCGGCCATGTCGTCCACCGACCAGCGCGCCGACAGGCTCGCTTCTATCTTTTCCACCAGGTCGCGGAATGGCGCGGCCAGGCGGTCCTGCAGCCGCAGCGACTGGCTGTACTGGCGCTGGTCGCCGTCGCGGCGCATGAACACCACCAGGCGGCGCGCCACGTCCTGCGACACCCGCGCGCCCGCGTCGCGTTCGATCAGGGCCAGCGCCAGGTCGATGCCGGCGGTGACGCCGGCCGAGGTCCAGATGGCGCCGCTTTCGATGAAGATGCGGTCGTCTTCGACCCGCAGGCCCGGATACAGCTGGCGCAGCCGGTCGGCCGAGCGCCAGTGGGTGGTGACGCGGCGGCCGTCGAGCAGGCCGGCGGCGGCCAGCAGGAAGGCGCCGGTGCAGACGCTGCAGGTGCGGCGCGCCTGCGGGCCGCGGCGGCGCAGCCAGGCCAGGGTCTCGCCGTGGGCGCTGGCCTGGTCGATGCCGGGGCCGCCCGGCACGAACAGCATGTCGATCGGCGCGTCGTCGTCCTCGGCGAAGGTGGCGTCGACCTGCATGCGCAGGCCCTGGTCCCAGGTGGCGACCACCGGCGTGGCGGCCACCGTGCTCAGCTGGTAGCCCGCGCCGCCTTCCTCGTTGGCGCCGCTGAAGGCCTGCCAGGGGCCGGCCAGGTCCAGCGGCTGGAAACCGTCGTAGAGCAGGAAGACGACGCGTTTTGGCGCGATCGGCGGGGTATTTGGCGCACGCGCGCCGGCGCTTCGATCTACGCTGGCGGTTCCGTTCTGCGAAGGAGCATCGTCGTGCATGTCAATATTCTCTTGTTCGAAGGGCTGACCCAGCTCGATATGACCGGGCCTTACGAGGTGCTCGCCGCCGCGCCCGGGTTCAGCGTCGATTTTGTCGCAAAAACGCCGGATCCGGTACGCAGCGATCGCGGCCTGCGATTCGTGCCGACCCAGACCCTGGCGTCGGCGCCGCCCTGCGATCTGCTGGTGGTGCCGGGCGGGCCGGGCACGGATGATGCCATCCTCGACCCGGACTGGGTAGCCTTCACGCGCCGCCAAGCGTTGGGCGCGCGCTACGTCTTCGGCATCTGCACCGGTTCGCTGCTGCTGGGCGCGGCCGGCCTGCTGCGCGGCAAGCGCGCCTCCAGCCATTGGCGCGCGCGCGAATTGCTGGCGCATTTCGGCGCGGTGCCGACCGATGCGCGGCTGTGCGTGGATGGCAACGTTTTCACCGCCGGCGGCGTCACCTCGGGCATCGACATGGCCCTGAAGGTGGTGGCCACGCTGTGCGGCGACGACGTCGCCAAGCTGATCCAGCTGCAGATCGAATACGACCCCCAGCCGCCATTTCCCGGCGGCACGCCCAAGACCTCGGAGCCGGACATCGTGCAGCGCTACCTGGCGCAGTCGCAGGCGCGCTTCGAGCAGCGCAGCGCCAAGGTGCGGCAGGCCGCGCTCAATGTCCCAGGTGGTCCAGCGGCAGCGGGCTCTGGGGCTTGACGGTCTGGATCGCGAAGTTGCTGCGGATGTCCTTCACCCCGGGCAGCTTGAGCAGCGTGGTCAGCAGGAAGCGCTCATAGGCGCGCAGGTCGGGCAGCACCACCTGCAGCAGGAAGTCGGATTCGCCCGACACCAGGTGGGCCGCCACCACTTCGGGCAGGGCGCAGACCTCCTTGCGGAACTGGTCGGCGTCGCGCTCGTGGTGGCGCTCGACCTTGACGCCGACGAAGACGGTCAGGCCCAGCCCGACCTCGTCCGGCGCCAGCCGGGCCTCGTAGCCCTGGATCACGCCGGCTTCCTCCATCAGCCGCACGCGCCGCAGGCAGGGCGATGGCGACAAGCCGATCTGCTCGGCCAGCTCGACATTGGTGAGGCGGCCGTTCTGCTGCAGGGCCTCGAGAATGCGCCGGTCATAGGCATCAAGTTGGCGTTTTGGCATGAAATGAAAATACCGTTATATCGATTGGTTCAGTATGCCAATCATGTTATTCCGGTTGGCAGGAATAGCAAGCACATGCCGATGCCTTTTCCCTAGAATGATCGCCATTTCCCGCAGCACGGAGCGTGGCGCATCATGGCCGATATGGCGTTGTTTCTTGGGGCATTGTTGATTGTCTATGTGGTGCCTGGGCCGGACATGATCCTGCTGCTCGAGACCGGCGCCCTGCGCGGGCGCGGACAGGCGCTGGCGGTGGCCGTGGGCCTGGCGCTGGCGCGCGCCGCCCACGTGACGCTGGCGGCGTTGGGCTTGGCGGCGCTGTTCAAGACCCATCCGTGGGCCTTCGACGCGGCGCGCACCGTGGGCGGCGGCTACCTGATCTGGCTGGGCGTGCGGCTGCTGCGCGCCGGGCCGATGTCGTACGGCGTGGCGCACGAGGCGCAGGCGGCCGCGCGCGGCAAGGGGCTCGGCGCGGCGTTGCTCAGCGGGGTGCTGACCAACGTGCTCAACCCCAAGGCGCTGCTGTTCTGCTCGGTGCTGCTGCCGCAGTTCGTGTCGCCGGCGCAGGGGCCGATCGGCCAGCAGTTCGCCCTGCTGGGCGTGATCCTGGTGAGCCTGGGGCTGACGTTCGACGTGCTGTGCGCGCTGGCGGGCGGCGCCCTGGGCCGCTGGATGGCGGCGCATCCGCGCGTGCAGAAATGGCAGGGCACGGTGTTCGGCGGCGCGCTGATCGCCTTTGGCCTGCGGCTGACGCTGAATCGCTGAATCGCCGCGGCGGCCGGCCGCCTGGCCCGTGGCCCGCGGCCTGCCGGATAGCGCGGGAACCATGAAAAAAGGGCCTGACATGCGTCAGGCCCTTTTCTTACTTGCCGAAGGCGAAGGACGCTTCGTCCTGGTCCTGGTCCTCGCCGTCCGGGCGGGCCGGCGTGGCCTGGGCGCCATCGGCCAGCATCTCCGCCTGCGTCAGGCCCTTGGTCAGTTCCAGGGCCTGGCGCTCGAACAGGCGCCGGTACAGGCCGCCCTTCAGGCGGATCAGCTGGTCATGGCTGCCTTCCTCGATGATGCGGCCATGGTCCATCACCAGCAGGCGGTCCAGCGCGCGCACCGTCGACAGGCGGTGCGCCACCACCAGGGTGGTGCGGCCGACCATCAGGCGTTCCATGGCCTGCTGGATCAGCACTTCGCTCTCGCTGTCCAGGCTCGAGGTGGCCTCGTCCAGGATCAGGATCGGCGCATCGGCCAGGAAGGCCCGCGCGATCGCCACGCGCTGGCGCTCGCCGCCCGACAGCTTCACGCCGCGCTCGCCCACCAGCGTCTCATAGCCCTTGGGCAGGGCCATGATGAAGTCGTGCGCGCTGGCCAGCCGCGCCGCCTGCTCGATCTCGGCCTGCGTCGCGCCGGGGCGGGCGTAGGCGATGTTCTCGGCCAGCGTGCGGTGGAACAGCACCGGCTCCTGCTGCACGATCGCGATCTGGCCGCGCAGCGAGGCCTGCTTGACCTGGGCGATGTCCTGCCCGTCGATGGCGATGCGGCCGCCGTTGACGTCGTACAGGCGCTGGATCAGCTTGATGAACGTGGTCTTGCCCGACCCCGAGTGGCCCACCAGCCCGACCCGTTCGCCCGGCGCGATGCGCGCCGAGAAGCGGTCGTACAGCGGCGCCTCGTGGCGGCCGTAGCGGAAGGTCACGTCCTCGAAACGGATCTCGCCGGCCGTGACGCGGATCTCGCCGGCGCCGGCGCGGTCGTCCACGCCCAGCGGCTGCTTCTCCAGCGCCACCAGTTCCTCCATGTCGTTGACCGAGCGCTGCAGGTTGCGGATGTGCATGCCCACGTCGCGCAGGTGGCCCTGCAGCATGAAGAACATCGTCAAGGCGAAAGTCACGTCGCCGACGCTGGCCTGGTTGCGCGACCACAGCAGCAGCGCCGCGCCCAGGATGCCGGCCTGCATCGCCACCAGCATCGCGCCCTGGATGCCGCCGTTGATCGTGGCGCGGATCCAGGTGCGGCGCGTGCGGCGGCGCCACTTGTCGACCACGCGGTCCAGGCGCGCTTCCTCGCGCGTCTCGGCGCCGAAGGCCTTGACGACCGGGTTACAGCTGACCGCGTCGGCCAGCGCGCCGCCCATGCGCGTGTCCCAGGCATTGCCCAGCCGCGCCGCCGGCGCCACGTAGCCCAGCGACAGCGCCGCCGTGACCGCGATGTACAGCACCGACCCCAGGCCGACCACCAGGCCCATCACCGGCCAGTGGATGCCCAGCAGCACGGTGGCGCCGACCAGCATGATGACCGACGGCAGCAGCGCCACCAGCAGCGTGTCGTTCAGCAGGTCCACCGCCCACATGCCGCGCGTGATCTTGCGCACGGTCGAGCCGGCGAAGCTGTTGGCGTGCCAGTCGGTGGAAAAGCGCTGCACCCGGTAGAAGGCGTTGGAGACCATGCCGTTCATCATCTTCAGGGTGAAGACGATGATGTTCTGGAACACGCCCTGGCGCAGCAGCGTGCCGCCGATGCCCAGCGCGATCAGCAGCCAGAACGCGGTGACGGCCGCGCTCCATGCCTGCTGGTCGGCCGCGGCGCCGGACGCCACGGCGTCGACCAGCCGGCCCGCGTACAGCGGGGTCAGCACGTCGGCCAGGGCGGACAGCAGCGCCAGCCCGACGATCAATGCGGTGCGCCAGGGTTGGGCGCGCCAATAGCGGAAGGTAAAGCCGAGGACGTCCTTGAAGGCTTGTCCTCGCAGATCGATTTTTGTTCGATTCATTGCGATCGCCCGGCAACGCGAAGGCGCCGGATTCCTTGTGGGAAAGAAGGTGATACGACCTGCGCCTCACGGCGCGGGCATTGCGTTCAGGGATTTGGGGCGGGCACGGCGGACCAGTCGCCAGGTAGTCTGGCGATGGGGCCGCGCGGGCGACGACTTAATGGCGTCGCGGAGATACGCGCGGGATGGCGGTATGCGGATTCATCATCTTGCGCCTCCCAGGTGTAGGTGAAGGGAAAAAAAGAATGGGCACAGGCCCGAATTGAAGATTCTATAGAACTGGTGTACGCGCATCAACCGCGCGGGCAGTGGGGGATTGCCGGCGTGTGGGTTTTTCCCCACGGCGATGGCGCGATTCGCGGGCGGGCCGCCAGGCGCGCTGGAAAGCAGGGCCGGCCGCCGCGAAGGCGCGGCGGCCGGCCAGGCGCGCCACTTCGGCTACTTCAGGAACCCCGTCGAGATCCACGGCACCGCGGCGATCACCACGATGCCGACCGCCATCGAACTCAGGTAGCCCAGGATCGGCCGGATGCCGGCCTCGGGCGCGACCCGGCCGATGGCGCAGGCGGCGTAGTAGCCCACCCCGAACGGCGGCGCGAACAGGCCCAGGCCCATCGACAGGATCACCACCATGGCGTAGTGCACCTCGTGGATGCCCATCTGGTGCGCGATCGGGAACAGCAGCGGCCCGAACAGCACGATGGCCGGAATGCCCTCCAGCACGCTGCCCAGGATGATGAACGCCACGATCGACACCGCCATGAAAGTGGCCGCGCCACCCGGCAGGCCGGCCATGGCCTGCGCCAGCTGGGTCGAGAAGCCCGATTGCGTCAGGGCCCAGGCCATGGCGGTGGCGGTGCCGATGATCAGCAGGATCGAGCCCGACAGGCAGGCGGTGTCCACCAGCATGGGCTTGAGCCGCTTGGCGTCGAAGCAGCGGTAGACCAGCAGGCCGATCAGCGTGGCGTAGACGATGCCGATGGTGGATACCTCGGTGGCGGTGGCCACGCCCTCGACCACCGCCGCGCGGATCACGAAGGGCAGCGCCAGCGCCGGCAGCGCCACCAGCAGGGCGCGGCCGATCTGGCGGCCGGTGGCCTTGCGCACCGCGCTCAGGTCTTCGCGGCGGTTGCGCCACCACACCACCAGGCACAGCATCACGCCCAGCACCAGCCCCGGCAGCAGGCCGCCGGTGAACAGCGCCGTGATCGACACGCCGGTGACCGAGCCGATGGTGATCAGCACCAGGCTGGGCGGCACGGTCTCGGTCTGCGCCCCGGTGGCCGACAGCAGCGCCACCAGGTCGCCCTCGTCGGCGCCGCGCTCGCGCATTTCCGGGAACAGCACCGGCGCCACCGCCGCCATGTCGGCGGCCTTGGCGCCCGAGATGCCCGAGACCACGTACATGGCGCCGATCAGCACGTACGACAGGCCGCCGCGCACGTGGCCCAGCAGGCTGGCCAGGAACGCCACCATGCGCTTGGCCATGCCGGTCATCTCGATCAGCACGCCCAGGAACACGAACAGCGGCACCGCCAGCAGGATCAGGTGCGACATGCCCTCGTCCATGCGCCCGACCACCACCATCATCGGCACGTCGGTGGTCAGCGACAGGTAGCCGAAGGTGGCCAGCCCGAACGAGAAGGCGATCGGCACCCCCGCGAACACCGTGCACGCCACCACGCCGACGAAGAAGATCAGCAGGTTGACGTTGCCCAGGCCGGCCAGCACCGGTTGCAGCGCCGTCATCGCGGCCACCACGCCGCCGACCAGCAGTAGCGCCAGGCCGGTGACGCGCCACTGCGCGCGTTCGACCAGCCGCAACAGCGCGATCAGCAGCATCAGGGCGGTGCCGACCGGCAGGGCCGCCGCGCGCCAGATGTTGGGGATCTCGAGCGCGGCGGTGGTCACGTACCGTTCCTCCGAGGCGTACTCGTAGCCCGGCGCCTGCAGCAGCAGCAGGAACGCCAGCGCCGCCGCCACCGCCACCATGTCCAGCAGCGCGCGGGTGGCGGGCGAGGCGCGGTTGACCAGCGCGCCCATGCGCATGTGCTCGCCGCGGCGGAAGGCGATCACCGCGCCCAGCATGGCCAGCCACAGGAACAGGATCGACGCCAGTTCATCGGACCACACCAGCGGCGTGTGCAGCACGTAGCGCGCCACGATGCCCGAGAACAGGATGACGATTTCCGCGACCACCAGGATGGCCGCGGGAATCTCCACCAGGTGGCCCAGCGCGGTGTCGGCGGCGACGGCCCAGGGCCGCCGCGCGCCCGGGGCCACGCCAGCCGCGGCCGGCGGTGCCGCCGGATGCGTCAGCGCAGCCCTCATGACAGGCTCCCGGCCGCCTGCTCCAGCAGGCTCCAGGCCTTGTCGCCGTACTTTTCCTTCCAGCTGGCGTAGAAGCCGGCGCGCCGCAGCGCGTCGCGGATGGGCGCGGGGTCGGGCGTGTTGAAGGCCAGGCCTTCCTCGGCCAGCTTGGCCTGCAGCTGGTTGTTCAGCGCCAGCACGTCGGCGCGCTCGGCCATGCCGGCGGCGTTGATATGCCTGGCGACGACCTCGCGGATGTCGGCCGGCAGTTTTTCCCAGGCGCGGCGGTTGCCCAGGAACCAGAAGCCGTCCCACATGTGGTTGGTCATCGAGCAGTACTTCTGCACTTCGTACAGCTTGGCGGTCTGGATGATGGCCAGCGGGTTTTCCTGCGCGTCGACCACGCGGGTCTGCAGCGCGGAATAGGTTTCGTTGAAGTTGATGCTGGCCGGCGACGAGCCCAGCGCCTTGAACATCGAAGTCCACAGCGGACTGACCGGCACGCGGATCTTCAGGTCGCGGAAATCGTCCGGGCCGCTGATGGCGCGCGAGCTGGTGGTGACCTGGCGAAAGCCGCTGTCCCAGATGCGGTCCATGACGAACAGGCCCTTGCCATTGATGTCGGCGCGGATGTGCGCGCCCAGGTCGCCGTCCATGGCCTTCCAGACCGAAGCGTAGTCAGGGAAGGCGAAGCCCACCCCGCTGATCGAGGCGCTGGGCACCAGGGTCGACAGGATCAGGCCCGACAGGGTGAAGAACTCGACGGCGCCGGCGCGCAGCTGGCTCAGCGTGTCGGTGTCGGACCCGAGCTGGCTGCTGGGGAACACCGCCAGTTCGAAGCGGCCGCCGGTGTCCTTGAGGATGTTCTGCGCGGCCTCGTTGGCGCGCAGGTTCATCGGATGCGAGGGCGGCAGGTTGTTGGCGTACTTGTAGCGGAACTGGGGCGCCGCCAGCGTGCGCTGGAACGGGGCCAGGGCAAGCAGCGCGCCGCCTCCCGCGGCGCGCATGAGGTTGCGTCGAGTCGTGTTCATGCTGTCTCCTTGGTTATGAGATCCGGCCGCCATCGAGGACGGCCGGATAAAGCGCCTTGCCAGGCTTCTTGCTTTATCTTTGCATGAGGTCCATTATGTGGACCTGCGTACTACCATTAAATTCATTAAATCACACTGATTCACTAGCGTAAATCAATAAAACTGGTGCAGAATGAAAAAACAAGATCATATTGATGGTCCACAAAATGGACCTGATGAAAAAACAGGCGGAGACGTGACGGAGACCTCATCCCAGGTCGGTGGCGCCCAGGCGATATCCCGCGCCATGCTGGTGCTGCGCGCGGTGTCGCGCACCCGCGGCGAAGGCGCGGGCCTGCTGGCGTTGACGCGCGACACGGGCATGAGCAAGCCCACCGTGCATCGCCTGCTTGCCGCCCTGGCCGCCGAAGGCATGGTCGAGCAGGACCTGGCCAGCCGCCGCTACTTCCTCGGCCCCGAATGCCACGTGCTCGGCAACATCGCCAGCGAGCGCTTCGGCATCAACCGCCTGGCCGCGCCCGTGGTGGCGCGGCTGGCGCACGAATGCGGCGATTCCGCCTTCTTCTCGCTGCGCCGCGACGTGTTCGCGGTCTGCGTGGTGCGCGAGGACGGCGATTACCCGCTCAAGACCCACGTGCTGCTGCCCGGCGACCGCCACCCGCTGGGTATCGGCGCCGGCAGCCTGGCCATCCTGGCCGCGCTGCCCGACGACGAGGTCGAGGCCTGCCTGCAGGCCAACGCTGGCCTGATCGAGCGGCGCTATCCGCATTACTCCGTGCCGCTGATCCGCACCCTGGTGGACGAGGTGCGCGAGCAGGGCTACGCCGTGAACCGCGGCCTGGTGGTGCCGGGCTCGTGGGGCATCGGCATGCCGCTGCGCGACGAGCAGGGCCACGTGCTGGGCGCGCTCAGCATCGCCGCGGTCGAATCGCGCATGGACGAGGAAAGGCAGTTCCAGCTGGCCAAGCTGTTGTCACGCGAGGCCAAACGCCTGCTCGCGCAGGCCAACCCGGCAGGCCGCGAGGCGCGGGCGCGCCCGCCGGCCGCCAAGCCCAGGCCCTGATCCGCCAAGCCGGCGGGGCGGGGCCGCCAACAGAGGAGACAGCAATGAGCAAGCGTGCCGTCATCGTGGGATGGTCACATGTCCCGTTCGGCAAACTCGACGATCCCGATACCGAAAGCCTGATGGCGCGGGTATCGGGCGCCGCCCTGGCGCATGCGGGCATCGGCGCCGGGGACGTGGACGGGATCTATGCCGGCGTGATGAACAGCGGCTTTCAGAAGCAGGACTTCCAGGCCGCGCTGGTGGCGCTGGCCGATCCGGCCCTGGCGTACGTGCCCGCCACCCGCCTGGAAAATGCCTGCGCCACCGGGTCCGCCGCGCTGTACGCGGCCATGGATTTCATCGAGGCGGGACGCGGCCGCGTGGCGCTGGTGGTGGGTGCCGAGAAGATGACCGCGCGCTCCACCGAGGACACCGGCGACATCCTGCTCAATGCCAGCTACCGCAAGGAAGAGGCCACGCTGCCGGGCGGCTTTGCCGGCGTGTTCAGCCGCATCGCCACGGCCTACTTCGAGCGCCACGGCGATCACGGCGAGGCGCTGGCCCGCATCGCCGCCAAGAACCACGCCAACGCGCTGGACAACCCCTACGCGCAGATCCGCAAGGACCTGGGCTTCGAGTTCTGCAATACCGTCTCCGACCGGAATCCCTATGTGGCGGCGCCGTTGCGGCGCACCGATTGCTCGCCCATTTCCGACGGCGCGGCGGCGCTGGTGCTGGCCGACGCGGAAACGGCGGCGGGCCTGCGCCGTGCCATCGGTTTCCGCGCGCGCCGCCACGTCAACGACTTCCTGCCGCTGAGCCGGCGCGATCCGATCGCCTTCGAGGGCGCGGCGCGCGCCTGGCGCGAGGCGCTGGCCGATGCCGGCGCGACCCTGGACGACCTGAGCCTGGTGGAAACGCACGACTGCTTCACCATCGCCGAACTGATCGAGTACGAGGCCATGGGCCTGGCGCCGCGCGGCCACGGCGTGCGCGCGTTGCGGGAAGGCTGGGTGCAGAAGGGCGGACGCCTGCCCGTCAACCCCTCGGGCGGGCTCAAGGCCAAGGGCCATCCGGTGGGCGCCACCGGGGTCTCGCAGCACGTCATGGCGTGCCTGCAACTGGCGGGCGAGGCCGGCGCCATGCAGGTGCCGGACGCGACGCTGGCCGGCGTCTTCAACATGGGCGGCGCGGCCGTGGCCAACTACGTCAGCATCCTGGAGCGCGTCAAATGAGCGGCCCGTTGCAGCCGGTCCTGGCGCCGCCGGGCGGCGTGGCGCCGGTGTCGCGCCGGGCCATGAACCTGGCGCATTTCCTGGTGCAGGCGGCGCGCCGCCATCCAGCGCGCAGCGCGCTGGTCTGCGGCGAAGCCCGGCTCAGCTGGCGCGAGCTGGACGCGCGCACCGCCGCCCTGGCGCGGGCGCTGGCCGAGCGCGGCGTGGGCAAGGGCGACCGGGTGCTGGTGCATGCGCGCAACAGCTTCGCGTTCGCCGAGACCCTGTTCGCCGTGCTGCGGCTGGGCGCGGTGTGGGTGCCGACCAATTGCCGCATCTCGCCGGACGAGGCGGTCTACCTGGCGCAGGCGGCAGGCGTCAAGGCGTTCCTGTGCGAAGGCCAGTCGCCGGCGCACGCGGCCGCGGTGGCGCAGGCGATGCCCGGCCTGGCCCTGCTGGCGCGGCTGGGGCCGGGCGAGTTCGGCGAGGCCGACACCGCCACCCTGATCGAGGCGCGGCTGGCCGATGCGCCGCGCCCCTGCGCCGACGTCGACTACGACGACCCCTGCTGGTTCTTCTTCACGTCCGGCACCACCGGGCACCCCAAGGCGGCCGTGCTGACCCATGGGCAGATGGCGTTCGTGGTGACCAACCACCTGTGCGACCTGATGCCGGGCACCACCGAGGACGACGTCAGCCTGGTGGTGGCGCCCCTGTCGCATGGCGCGGGCATCCACTTCCTGACGCAGGTGGCGCGGGCCGCCGCCACCGTGCTGCCCGAAGGCGAGCGCTTCGACCCGGAAGAGGCCTGGCGCCTGGTGCAGGCCCACCGGGTGACCAACATGTTCACCGTGCCGACCATCGTCAAGCTGCTGGTCGAGCATCCGGCGGTGGATGCCTTCGACCACGGCAGCCTGCGCCACGTGATCTACGCCGGCGCGCCGATGTACCGCGAGGACCAGAAGCGCGCGCTGGACAAGCTGGGCGGCGTGCTGGTGCAGTATTTCGGGCTGGGCGAGGTGACCGGCAACATCACCGTGCTGCCGCCGGCGCAGCACCATGGCGGCGATGGTCCCGAAGCCCGCGTCGGCACCTGCGGCTACGAGCGCACCGGCATGCAGATCAGCATCCAGGATGACGCCGGCCGGCCGCTGCCGGCGGGCCAGACCGGCGAGATCTGCGTCTGCGGCCCGGCGGTGTTCGCCGGCTACTACGCCAACCCGCAGGCCAACGCCAAGGCCTTCCGCGACGGCTGGTTCCGCACCGGCGACCTGGGCTACCAGGACGAGGAAGGTTATCTCTACATCACCGGCCGCGAATCCGACATGTACATCTCGGGCGGCTCCAACATCTACCCGCGCGAAGTCGAGGAAAAGGTGCTGGCCCATCCGGCGGTGGCGGAGGTCGCGGTGCTGGGCGTGCCGGACCCGGTATGGGGCGAAGTGGGCGTGATGGTGTGCGTGCTGCGTCCCGGCCAGACCCTGGAGCAGGAGGCCCTGCTGGCCTGGCTGGGGCCGCGCATGGCGCGCTACAAGCTGCCGCGCCAGGTGTTCTTCTGGGACGCGCTGCCGCGTTCGGGCTACGGCAAGATCACCAAGAAGCTGGTGCGCGACGCCTTGCGCGAGCGCGGCTGCCTGGCGGCCGGTTAGCAGGACGTCGCGGCCGCCGGCGTGGCGGCCGCGATGGCAGGAGGGAGAGACAACGCAGTACATAACGAGGAGACCGAATCATGGATGGAGCGCAGGAAGCGGTGCTGGTCACGGGCGGCGCGTCGGGCATCGGCCTGGCCGTCGCGCGGGGCCTGCTGGACGCGGGACGCCGGGTGCTGGTGGCCGACGTATCGCAGGAGCGGCTGGATGAGGTGCGCGGCCTGGCATCGGAGGAACGCCTGGGCTGCGTGCGGTTGGACGTGTCCGACGAGGCGCAGGTGACCGAGGCCATGGCGCGGCTGGAGGCCGATTTCGGCCCGATCGCCGGGCTGGTCAATTCGGCCGGCATCGGCCGCGACGTGCCGTTCCTGGACACCGACGCGGCGCTGCTGCGGCGGATCCTGGAGGTGAACCTGGTGGGCTCGTTCGTGGTGGCGCGCGAGGCGGCCCGCCGCATGCGCGAACGCGGACGCGGCTCGATCGTGAACATCGCCTCGGTGTCGGGCATTCGCGGCAATGCGGGCCGCGCGGCGTACGGGGCGTCCAAGGGCGGGGTGGTGACGCTGACGCGGGTGATGGCGGTGGAGCTGGCCGCCTACGGCATCCGCGTGAACGCGGTGGCGCCGGGGCCGATCGAGACGCCGCTGGTGGGCCAGATGCACACCGAAGCGGCGCGCGCGGCCTGGCGCCAGGTGGTGCCGCAGCATCGCTACGCGGCGCCGGAGGAACTGAACGGCACCATCGGCTGGCTGCTGGACGAATCGCTGTCGAGCTACGTGACGGGGCAGGTGATCTGCGTGGACGGCGGCTTCACCGCGGCGGGCATGCTGCCGGCGGTGCATTGAGCCGCGGCCTCCTGCCATTCCCACATTCCATTCCCATCTCGCGCCACAAGCGCACGGAGTGCACATCATGCGAACCACCACCGTGGATCGTTCGTTGCGGGGCGCACCGACTTTGCCCCGTCCCAGGACGCTGATACACCCGGGGGCCTTCAACCCGGTACGGATACACAGCCGCTGCGCGCGGCACGGCCGCCATATCCGCCTGGCGCTGCAGCCGGGCGCCAGCCTGTTCGAGGCGCTGGTCGACGGACTGGCGCCACTGGGCGTGGAGAATGCCTCCATGACGCTGCTCAGCGGCGCCTTCAGCCACCTGGATTACTGCACGGCGCCGCCGGACCCGGCGCACCTGCGGGTGGTGGCGTACACCGCGCCGATCGCGGCGGGCGCGGCCACGCTGATCTTCGGCAATGCCACGCTGGGCAAGGGCGACGCGGGCGAACCGCTGGTGCACTGCCACGCGGCGTTCTGCGACGAGGGCGGCGCGCTGCTGGGCGGTCATGTGATTCCACAGACCACGATCGTGGGCGCGGCGCCGGTGACGGTGCTGGTGACCGCGCTGGAAGGGTTCGAACTGCGCGCCACCTATGACGCGGAAACCAATTTGCGGCTATTGCAGCCGCGGGAGATCTGACGATGATGCCGGCCGAGGTCGAAAGCGGAAGCATGGGGCGGGTGGCGTATGCGCGCATCGGGCCCAATGAGGATCTGGTGCAGGGGGTGGAGAAGCTGTGCCTGGCTGAAGGGTTCCGGAATGCGTTTGTGCGGGGGGCGTTGGGGAGCCTGGTGGATGCTTGCCTGTATGCGCGGGGCGGGGAGGTGCGGCAGGTGGAGGGGCCGGCTGTGGAGATCGTGAGCCTGGCTGGAGAGGTGCGGGCGCAGGTGGATGGGTCGGTGGTGGCTTCGCTGTCGGGCGTGGTGGCGGATCCGGCGGGGCGGGTGCATGGGGGGGTGTTTGTGCCGGGGGCTAATCCGGTTTGTATGACGTTTGAGGTGACGTTGGAGGAGTGGTTGCCGCAGGGGTGATGGTTGTTCTTGCTGCTGTTGCTGCTGTTGCTGCCGCTGTTGTTGTTTCTTGCTCGCCGTGGGCGGGGTTCTTGTGGCGCCCGCCGCGGCGGCGGTGGCACGCGCGCGGGGCAACGATTGCGGTCCGGAGCGTTCGCTCCGGACTGCCCCGTCGTCATCTTCGTTGTCGCCTGCGGCGACTTCCTTCAGATTCCCTCGGGCGCATCGACGCCCCGCGCGCGCGCCACCGCCGCCGCGACGGGCTCGCGTGGTGCCTGGGCGGTCGTTGCTGGGGTGTGTTGTGTGCTTGGCCTTTTTTTGTGCGGCGTGGCGGATCGGAAGAGCTTGCGGGGGCGCCCAAGTCGGCCGCGCGGGCGGCCTTTTTGGGCGGCGGGTGGTGGAACGGCGACGCTACGGATAGTGAGGCCGTGGCGCTATGGCGTGGTGAGGTGGCGGGATTGCGGGGAGGGCTTGGCTTGGCGGGAGTGTTTGTGTTGTGGCTACGGCTTGGTGGGCCTTTCCTGTTTTGCCAGTGCGGGTTGTTTCGTGCGGAAGCTGGCGAAGTCGGTCCAGCATTGCTGGGTGAAGGTGTAGAGCGCGTCCTGGGCCTTCAGCGGGCTGCGGCCGGCCAGGCGGGCGAGGACGTAGTGGCCCTGGCGTTGGGGGTCGGGGGGCAGGGGTACTTCGACCAGGGCGCCGGCTTGCTGTTCCTGGCGGGTGACGCAGATGACGCCCAGGAGCAGGGTGTCGGTGGTGAGGGCCAGGTGGACCAGGGGGGTGAGGTTTTCGCAGCGCACGGTGACCATCTGTTCGGGGGCGCCGGCGGGGCCCAGGGTTTCGGCCAGGCGCAGGGCGACCTCGGGGCTGAGGGTGCTGGAGGCGACGGGGTAATGGCGGATGTGGTCGATGGTGGGGCGGCGGTGGGCCAGGATGGGGTGGCCCTTGCGGCAGACCATGCCGGCGCGCAGGGGGGCGAGGGGGCGGGTTTCGATGTCGGCGGCGCCGTAGAGCATGCGGGCGTCGCAGACCATGGCATCGATGCGTTCGGCGCGCAGCTGTTCGACCAGGGCGGCGGTGGCGCCGAGTTCGGCGGCTACGCGCACCTGCGGATGGTGGGTGGCCATGTGGGCCAGGAAGGGCGTCAGCAGCAGGGACGCGGGGGTGGGACTCAGTCCGATAGACAGGGCGCCGGATTCGCCGCCGGCCAGGGTCTTGAGTTCGCGGCGCAGTTCGGCTTCCTCGTAGCGCATGCGGCGGGCGCGCTCGGCGACGCAGGCGCCGTAGGGCGTCAGGCGCACCTGGCGGGTGCCGCGGTCCAGCAGCGGCAGGCCCAGTTCGGTTTCCAGTGACTGGATGCTGCGGCTGAGCGCGGGCTGTGACAGGTTGACCTTGTCGGCGGCGCGCGAAAAGGTGCCGTGTTCGACCACGGCGAGCAGGTGCTTGAGTTTCTGGAAGTCCATGTTCCAATCGCATGAATCGTATGAATCAAATGCATTGGAATTATAGTTGGCGGCTTCGTATCATGGTTCGCGGACGGCGCCCGGCAGAGGCGCCGCCATCGCCCGCGGCAGGCTCGCGGCGCGGTCCCATTCGATACGGAGACAGATTCAATGAAGCAACAATGGTTGTCGGCCGCCCTGTTGGCGGCCAGTTCGTGCCTGCCCGCGATGGCGGCGCAGCCGGTGGCGTCCGCTACCGGTCAGGCGCCCGAGGCCGTCGCGGCAGCGCCGCAAGGCGTCGCTGGCAAGGTCACGATCCGGCGTGACGCCTATGGCATGCCGCATGTCTACGCGGACACGGTGTACGGCATTTTCTACGGCTACGGTTACGCGGTGGCGCAGGACCGGCTGTTCCAGATGGAGATGGCGCGCCGCAGCACCCAGGGCCGGGTGGCCGAGGTGCTGGGCGCGTCGATGGTGGCGTTCGACAAGTCGATCCGCGGCAACTTCTCGCCCGAGCGCATCCAGCGGCAGCTGGCGGCGCTGCCGGCTTCGGACCGCCAGGTGCTGGACGGCTACGCGGCCGGCATGAATGCCTGGCTGGCGCGGGTGCGGGCGCAGCCGGGCCAGCTGATGCCCAAGGAATTCAACGACCTGGGCTTCGCGCCCGCTGACTGGACCGCCTACGACGTGGCGATGATCTTCATCGGCACCATGGCCAACCGCTTCTCGGACGCCAACAGCGAGATCGACAACCTGGCGCTGCTGACGGCCTTGAAGGACAAGCACGGCGAGGCCGATGCCATGCGCATCTTCAACCAGCTGCGCTGGCTGACCGACAGCCGCGCGCCGACCACGGTGCCGGCCGAAGAGGGCCGCTACCAGCCGGCCGTGTTCCAGCCGGAAGGCGCGGACAAGCTGGCCTATGCGCTGCCGCGCTACGACGGCACGCCGCCGATGCTCGAGCGTGTGGTGCGCGACCCGGCCACGCGCGGCGTGGTCGATGGCGCGCCCGCCACGCTGCGGGCGCAACTGGCTGAGCAGTACGCGCAGTCGGGCCAGCCGGGCATCGCCGGCTTTCCCACCACCAGCAACATGTGGATCGTGGGCCGCGACCATGCCAAGGATGCCCGCTCGATCCTGCTCAATGGCCCGCAGTTCGGCTGGTGGAACCCGGCCTACACCTATGGCATCGGTTTGCACGGCGCCGGCTTCGACGTGGTCGGCAATACGCCGTTCGCCTATCCGGGCATCCTGTTCGGCCACAACGCGCACGTGGCCTGGGGCTCGACTGCTGGCTTCGGCGACGACGTCGACATCTTCGCCGAGAAACTCGATCCGGCCGACCGCACGCGCTATTTCCACGACGGCCAATGGAAAACGCTGGAAAAGCGCACCGACCTGATCCTGGTGAAGGACGCGGCGCCGGTGACGCTGGACGTGTACCGCAGCGTGCACGGCCTGATCGTCAAGTTCGACGACGCGCAGCACGTGGCCTACGCCAAGGCGCGCGCCTGGGAAGGCTATGAGCTGCAATCGCTGATGGCCTGGACCCGCAAGACGCAGTCGGCCAACTGGGAGCAATGGAAGGCGCAGGCGGCGCGCCATGCGCTGACCATCAACTGGTACTACGCCGACGACCGCGGCAACATCGGCTACGCGCACACGGGCTTCTATCCCAAGCGCCGCCCGGGTCACGATCCGCGCCTGCCGGTGCCCGGCACGGGCGAGATGGACTGGCAGGGCCTGCTGCCGTTCTCCAGCAATCCGCAGGTCTACAACCCGCGCCAGGGCTTCATCGCCAACTGGAACAACCAGCCGATGCGCGGCTACCCGTCCACCGATTTGTTCGCCATCGTCTGGGGCCAGGCCGACCGTTATGCCGAGATCGAGACGCGCCTGAAGGCCATGACCGCCGACGGCGGCAAGGTCAGCGCGCAGCAGATGTGGGACCTGATCCGCACCACCAGCTACGCCGACGTCAACCGCCGCCATTTCCTGCCGTTCCTGCAACGCGCGGTGCAAGGGCTGCCGGCCGACGATCCGCGCGTGCGGCTGGTGGCGGGGCTGGCGGGCTGGGACGGCATGATGACCAGCGAACGCGAACCAGGCTACTTCGACAATGCCGGCCCGGCGGTGATGGACGCGTGGCTGCGCGCCATGCTGCGGCGCACGCTGGCCGACGAGATGCCGGCCGACTTCTTCAAGTGGTACAGCGCCACCGGCTATCCGACGCCGCAGGCGCCGGCCACCGGCTCGCTCAACCTGACCACCGGCGTCAAGGTGCTGTTCAACGCCCTGGCCGGGCCCGAGGCCGGCGTGACGCAGCGCTATGACTTCTTCAACGGCGCGCGCGCCGACGACGTCATCCTGGCGGCGCTGGACGATGCGCTGGCGGCGCTGCGCCAGGCCTACGGCCAGGATCCGGCCGCCTGGAAGATCCCGGCGCCGCCGATGGTGTTCGCGCCCAAGAACTTCCTGGGCGTGCCGCAGGCCGACGCCAAGGCGGTGCTGAGCTACCCGGCCACGCAGAACCGCGGCACCGAGAACAACATGACGGTGTTCGACGGCAAGTCGGTGCGGGCGGTGGACGTGGTGGCGCCGGGGCAGAGCGGCTTCGTCGCCCCGGACGGCACGCCGTCGCCGCACACCCGCGACCAGTTCGACCTGTACAACAGCTTCGGCAGCAAGCGGGTGTGGTTCACGGCGGACGAGGTGCGGCGCAACGCTACGTCGGAAGAGACGTTGCGCTACCAGCGGTAAGGTCGCGCGCGCCCTGGTGGCTGGCAAGCTTGGCGTACACGCCTTGCTTGCGCAGCAACTGGTCGTGGGTGCCGGCCTCGGCCAGGGTGCCGTTGTCCAGCACCAGGATCAGGTCGGCGTCGCGGATGGTGGCCAGGCGGTGCGCGATCACCAGCGTGGTCCGGTGCCGCATCAGCACGTCCAGCGCGCCGCGCACCTGCATTTCCGACAGGGTGTCCAGGTGCGAGGTGGCCTCGTCCAGGATCAGCACCGGCGCGTTCTTCAGGAAGGCGCGCGCGATCGAGATGCGCTGGCGCTGGCCGCCGGACAGTTGCATGCCGCGTTCGCCGACGCGCGTGGCCAGGCCGTCGGGCAGGCTGCGCACGAAATCGCTGAGCGCGGCCTGTTCCAGCGCCAGCGCCAGTTCCTCGCGGCTGGCGTCGGGACGCGCCAGGCGGATGTTGCCTTCCAGCGTGTCGTTGAACAGGTAGGTGTCCTGCGTCACCAGCGCGACGCGTTCGCGCAGGCCGTCCAGCTGCAGCTGGCGCACGTCCACGCCGTCGAGCTTGACCGCGCCCTGGCGCGGGTCCCAGAAGCGCAGCAGCAGGCTGGCCACGGTGCTCTTGCCCGCGCCCGAGGCGCCGACCACGGCCACGGTGGCGCCGGCCGGCACGGTGAAGCTCAGGTCGCGCAGCGTGTCCTGGCGCTTGCCGGGATAGGTGAAATACACATGCTCGAACGCCAGCGACAGGCCATGCGGCGCCACCGGCGGCGGCAGCGGGCCGTCGGTGACCGGCTCGGGTTCGTTGTTGACCACGTGCAGGCGGCGGGTGGCGGCGATGGTGTCGGCCAGCTGGCGGCTGACCTGCGAGATCTCGGACACCGGCAGGAAGGTCGCCAGCGCGATCAGCACCAGCAGCGGCAGCATGCTGGCCGACAGGGCGCCCGCTGACACCTGCAACGCGCCGACCACGGCCACGGCCAGGCCGCCCAGGCCCATGGCGGTCTCGAACCAGGCGGTCTGGCGCGACAGGTCGCGCAGGATGTCCAGGCGGCGCACGCGGTACTGGTCGGCGACCTTGAGGAATTCCTCGCGGCGGCGGCCGGTGGCCTGGAAGGCGGTCAGGTCGGCCAGGCCCTGGATGGTGTCGGTGGTGTGGGCGCTCATCTCGCCCAGGGCGTGGCGGGCGCGGTCGCCCAGCGCGTCGACCTTGCGGCGGCCGCGCACCGGCGACACCAGCGCATAGGCCAGGAACGGCAGCAGCGCCAGCGCCACCGGCCAGCTGTAGAACGCCAGGAAGCCCAGCACCGACAGCGGCACCAGCACCGAGACGATCGCCGGGGCGATGGTGTGGGCGTAGAAGTACTCCACCATCTCCACGTCCTGCGTCGCCAGTGCCACCAGATCGCCCGAGCGGCGTTGCAGCAGGTAGGCGGGCGCCAGCCGCTCCAGCTTGTCGTAGAGCTTGACGCGCATGTCGGCCAGCAACTGGTAGGCCATGGCGTGCGCCAGCCACGATTCGAGCCAGTGGAACAGCGCGGCCAGCGGCGCGGCGATCAGGAGGCCGATGATCAGCGTGGAGGTGTCGCGGCCGTCGCGGATGGCGGCCACCACCAGCGCGCTCAGCACGCCGACGCCGATGAAGGCGGCCACGCGCGCCACGCCCAGCAGGATGGTGGCGATCAGGGTGCCGCGCCAGGGGCGCACCACCGACAGCAGGGTGGCCAGCGTGGCGCGCCAGCCGACCTGGTCGGCATCGGCGTCCAGCGAACGCAGCGCCGGGCCTTGGCCGCCGGCGTCATCGTCATTGGCGTGCGCGGCGGGCGCGGCGTCGCGCGCCATCGTGGCGGCGAGCGGCGCGGCCGGCGCGCTCAGCGCCAGGGCCTGTTCGTGCATCAGGCGGTAATAGAGACCGTGCTGGCGCATCAATTCATCATGCGGGCCCTGCTCGACCACGCGGCCCTGGTCCAGCACCAGGCAGCGGTCGGCGCCGATCACGCTGGCCAGGCGGTGCGCCAGGATCAGCGTGGTGCGGCCGGCCATCAGGCGGTCCAGCGCCTGCTGGATCAGCGCCTCGTTCTCGGTGTCGACCGAGGACAGCGCTTCGTCCAGGATCAGGATGGGCGCGTCGCGCAGCAGCGCGCGGGCGATCGCCACGCGCTGGCGCTGGCCGCCCGACAGTTGCAGGCCGCGTTCGCCGATGCGGGTGGCGTAGCCTTGCGGCAGCGCCATGATGAAGTCGTCGATATTGGCGGCGCGGGCGGCGGCGCGCACCTGTTCGTGGCTGGCGTCGGGCCGGCCCAGCCGCAGGTTCTCGTCGATGGTGCCGTGAAACAGCGTGATGTCCTGGCTGACCAGCGCCATCTGGCTCAGCAGCGTCTGCGTGTCGAGCTGGTTGACGTCGTGGCCGCCGACGCGGATGGCGCCGGCCTGCGGCACGCATTCGCGCAGCAGCAGGCGCACGATGGTGGACTTGCCGGCGCCGCTGGGGCCGACGATGCCGACGCGCTCGCCAGCGGCGATGCGGAAGGACAGGCCCTGGTGCGCGGGCCGCTGCGGCGAATACGAGAACGCCACGGCGTCGAATTCAATGGTCGGATCGAGCCGCGCCGGCGTGGCCGCGGCTTGCGGGGCGGGGGCGGCGGTCAGCGGCTGCGCGTCCATCAGCGCATGGATGCTGACGGCGGCGGACTGGCCCAGCATGCCCCGGTGCAGCACCGAGCGCAGGTCGCGCAGCGGGCGGAAGATCTCGGTGCCGGCCATCAGCACGATCAACAGCGCTTCCACGCTCATGTCGCCAGCGGCCACGCGCCAGGCGCCCACGGTCAGCGCCAGCGCGGCGCCCAGCGCCACGCCCAGGTCGCTGATGCCGCGCGTCAGCAGGCTGACCGACAGCACCCAGAAGGTATTGTCCGACAGGGCCCGGGCGCGGGCGGCCAGGCGCTCGCCCCAGGTCTTGCCCTGGCCATACGACTTGAGCGTCGGCAGGCCCTGGACGGCGTCCAGGAATTCCTCGCCGAATTCATTCAGCGAGCGGGTGCGCGCCAGGCTGGCGCGGCGGTCGAGCATGTGCACGGCCATCGGCCCGAACAGCGCGAACAGGGCGGCGACCAGGAACACCAGCGCGGTCGGCACGTCCCAGAAGGCGATGACGGCGAAGATCGCGAACGGCGCGGCCGCGGCGATGGCGACCTGCGGCAGGTACTGGCCGAAGAAGGTCTGCAGCTGCTCCACGCCGTCCACCACCGTCAGCATCACGCCACCGGTGCGCTGGTTGGCGAACCAGGCCGGCCCCAGCGACACGATGCGGTCGTAGAGCCGCGCGCGCAGCGTCTGCTGCACCTGCGCCGAGCAGTGGTTGGCCTGCACCGTGCGCAGGTGGTCGAACAGGGCGCGCAGCAGCACCATGGCGCCGACGCACAGGGCTGGCACGAGCCAGTCCTGCCACGGCGCGCCGTCGAACACGCGCGCCAGCAGCTGGCCCAGGAAAACATAGCGGGCGATGCCCGCCGCCAGCGCGAGCAGCCCGAGCAGGATGCCGCCCGCCATGGCGGCGCGCAGTCCCGCGGTCAGTTGCCAAAGCCTCGAATCGAAATACATATCAATGCTCCCTCCAGAGCCTGCATGGTCACGCATCCGCCGCGCGCGCGATAGCGATAGTTATTCAATCATGGGTTGAGATAAACTCAACCCTATGTCGACTTTGCCCACCCACATGCCGCCGCTGGCGGCGCTGCGCGCCTTCGAGGCGGTCGCCCGCCTGGGCAGCCTCAGCCGCGCCGCCGCCGAGCTCAATGTCACCAAGAGCGCCGTCAGCCATCAGCTGCGCGCGCTGGAGGCCGACCTGGGCGTGAGCCTGTTGCGGCGGGGCGGCACGGTGCGCCGCGCGGAAACCACCGAGGCCGGCGCCGCATTGCTGGCTTCCGTACAACAGGCCTTGACCCTGTTGGAGACCGCGTGCCGCAATGCCCGGGCCAGCGCCCGCGGCAAGCGGCGCTACAACCTGAACGTGTCGGCCAACCCTTCGCTGGCGGCGTTGTGGCTGGCGCCACGCATCGGGCGCTTCATCGAATTGCATCCGGATATCGACATCCAGGTGTTCCTGCACGCCAGCCAGGATCCGGCCTGGAAGGCGCAGGACATCGATCTGGCGTTCCTGCACGTGCGCGGCCTGGGCCCGCACCTGGCCGCGCCGGGCGACATCCCGCTGATGACCGAGACCGTGGTGCCGGTGTGCAGCCCGGCGCTGGTCGCGCCGGGCGAGCGCGACGATCCGGCCGTCTTCACGCGCCATCGCTGGCTCGAGGAAAAGCACATCGACAGCCCCGAGACCGACTGGCGCACCTGGCGTCCGCGGCTGGGCCTGCCGGAAAGCGCGGGTCAGGACCCGCTGGTGCTGAGCGGCCTGAGCACGGTGGTGGCGGCCGCCGCGGCGGGCGTCGGCATCGCCCTGGGGCGCGCGCCGCTGATCGACGAGGAACTGGCCAGCGGCCGGCTGGTGGCGCTGACGCCGGGCCTGCGCATGCCAGGGTCGTGGGGCTATGTGATGCGCATCCACGCCAATCGGCCGATGGATGCGTCGCTGCCGGCGCTGGTGGAATTCCTGGCCGAGGAAGGGCGCGGCGCCACGGCGTCATGGCGCGAAGCGGCCGGGGCCGCGCGTTAGCGCGGTTGTGGTTATGTGACGGGCGACGGGCGGCGGGCGGCGCGGTCAGGCCGACACGGCCAGCACCGTCAGGCCGCCGCGGCCGGCACGGTCGGCCGGTTGTCCGCGCGCCACTGTTCGCTTTGCGGCGTCCCGGGCACCGGCGGGCGCATGTCCTGGATGGTCCACAGCCCGAACGGCGTTTCATCGATATGGATTTCCCAGCGCAGCCCGCGGTCCGCGACATAGGGGGCCAGCAGCCGGCCGACCGCGGCCAGGAACCTGCGCCGGGTCTCGTCCTCGTGGATCTGGCGGGCGATATGGTCGACCGAGATGCGCACGAAGTCGTCGGCGCGTTCGCCGCCGATGAAGAACGAGGACCTGGACACGGGATGGAACACCAGCCCGACATAGAACTTCGGCAGGTCGGTGTAGAGCGCGGTGATGCGTTCGGCGATGGCCTGCTTGTCCTCGTCGGAGAAGGCGTCCTGCGGGTGATAGATGTTCCAGAGCGGCATGGCGGGGTTCCTTTTGGGAGAGGGACGAAGGCCGCCGGCAAGGGCGGCCTGGGCGGGAAAAGGGCGACGGCTGTCAGTCGATATAATTATTGACTTCAATCATTGAAGTTGTAAAGCCAAGGCCGTGGCATGGACGCTTGAGCGTTGTCCGCGCGGCTGCGATACTGCGGTGGCCGCGCTCCGGCGGCACGGCAAAGGGAATCCATGCGCTCCAAGAGTTTTGAAGGAATGGTCTGCTCCATCGCCACGGTGCTCGATGCCGTCGGCGACCGCTGGGCCATGCTGATCCTGCGCGACCTGGTGCTCGGCCTGCGGCGCTACGACGACCTGCGCCGCTCCACCGGCATCGCCAACGCGACGCTGGCCGACCGGCTCAGGCAGCTGGAACAGAACGGGCTGATCGAGCGCCGCCTGTACCAGAGCGGCCCCGACCGCCATGAATACCTGCCCACCGCCAGGGGCCGCGACATCGCCCTGGTGCTGCAGGCGCTGGCCCAGGTCGGCGACCAATGGCAGCCGGAAGGCGGGCCGCCGCTGCGCTTCATGAACGCGCGGACCGGCCGGCGCGTCGAGCTGGGACTGGTCGAGGAAGGCACCGGCGCTCGCGTCGGGCACCAGGACCTGCGGGTGGAAGCCGGACCGGGCGCGGATGACCTGATGCGCTGGCGGCTGGCACAGAAGACGGAGCGCGCATGATGGCCCTGGCCCGCTGGTTGCGAACCCTGCTGCTGCCGGCGGTGTTGTTGCTGCCATCTGCCGCGGCGCAGGCGCAGGCCGCGCCCACGCCCGGCTGCGAGGATTTCCTGGCCGCGCTGGGGGACAAGCCCGACGCCATCGAATACCTGGGCTGCCGCCAGGAATGGGGGCAGGGCAAGCCGCTGGTGGCGCGTTATCGCCTCGATGGGGCCGACGCCGCCGGCGTCGAACGCTATCTGCGCCAGCGTTTCGGTCTCGAGCCGCTGCACTTTCGCTGCTGTGGCTGGGATGCGCCGCCGCATTTCTGGCGCGACCCGCGCACCGGGCACGAATACATGATCGCCTTCGGCTCCGAGGAAACGCTGGTGTCGTCGCGCGCCCAATGGGACCGGATCGACAACTTCCATATCCGGGTCGAGCGCTACACCGAGGACATCTGAGGTCGCGCTTTTATTCAGTATTCGTCGCGCTGATATAACGGCCGCCGGCCGCGGCCGGCGTCACACTGCCGCCATTCATCCATGGGGAGTGTGCGCGTGAAACGTTATGACGTGATTGTGATCGGCGCGGGCGTGGTGGGCAGTTCGGTCGCCTTCCACCTAGCGGCCCTGGGCGCGAAAAGCGTGCTGGTGCTGGACCGCGCCACCATCGGCGCCGGCACCACGGCGCAGTCCTCGGGCATCCTGCGCACCCATTATTCGGTGCGCGAGAACGTCGAGCTGGCGCGGCGCTCGTGGGGCGCCTTCACCGATTTCGCCGCCTATGTCGGCGACGAGGACGCGGCCAGCGGCCTGGTCCGTTGCGGCTATCTGATCGCCGCGGCCGACGACGACAAGCGCGCGCCGCTGGACGAGGCGCTGGCGCAGCAGCAGGCGCAGGGCATTCCGGTGCAGCGGCTGGACGCGGCGCAGGCGCGCGAACTGCTGCCGATCGCCGATTTCCACGACGCGGCGCTGATCGGCTTCGAGCCCGAGGCCGGCTTTGCCGACGCCTATCTGGTCGCCACCAGTTTCGCGCGCGCCGCCCGCCGGCGCGGCGTGACGATCCGCGAGAACGTCGCCGTGTGCGGCCTGCTGCGGCAAGGCGCGCGCGTGACCGGCGTGGTCACCTCCGAGGGCGACTACGCCTGCGGCATGGTCGTCAGCACCCAGAACATCTGGACCGCCGAACTGGCGGCGTGGACCGGCGTGGCGATGCCGCTGGCGCCCGAGCGCCACGCCGTGCTGGCCCTGGAATGCGCGGCGGCGCCCTACGGCTATTCGATGCCGGTCTACAAGGACCTGGCCTCGCCCGGCATGCTGTATTGCCGCAGCTACGGCGGCAGCCAGATGCTGGTCAGCGAGGGCACGGTCGGTGAAAAGCTGCCGGCGGGCGAGGCGGAGCAGGGCGACATCGCGCTGGACTACGTGGCCGGCGTCGGCGAGCAGGTGGCGGCGCGCTTTCCGGCATATGCCGAGGCCGGCCTGGCGTCGTCCTGGACCGGCGTGTACGACGTGACGCCGGACTGGAATCCGGTGCTGGGCCGCATCGACGGCGTGGAGGGCCTGGTGGCGGGATTCGGCTTTTCCGGCCACGGCTTCAAGCTGTCGCCCGCGGTTGGGCGGGTGCTGGCGCAGGAGGCGCTGGGGCTGGAGACGGATGTGCCGCTGGCGCCCTATGCGCTGGAACGCTTCGGGCGCGGCGCGCTGTTGACGGGCAAGTATGGGCAGGGCGCGGTGTCGTGATGCCGCGGGTCCGCGGCCGGCGCGGGCCTCAGCGCCGCAGGCTGCGCCACAGCGAGGCCGGCGGCAGGTCCAGCGCCGGCGCGATGTCGTGCTGCATCAGCTGCTCGACGGCCACCAGGATCACGTTGCGGGCCTCGGCCGGCAGCTTGCCGGCTTCCTGCGGCCGCGCCGCCAGATAGAACGCGCGCGCCAGGTCGGGGTCGTCGGCGCGGGTCTTGTCCAGGTAGGGCGCCAGCGGCAGCACCCTTAGCTGGCCGATGAAATGGCGCGACTGCCAGATGCACAGCGGCGTGCTGATGGCAAAGCCCAGGCCAGCCGTGACCAGGCTGAGCAGCGGATCGGTGTTGTCGAATTCGAAGCTGCGTTCGATGAAGACGCCGCGCGATTCCAGCAGCCGGTCGATAGCGGCGCCGATGTGCGAGCGCGCGCTGTAGCGGATGAACTGGCGGCGGCGCCCCAGCTGCGCCAGCGAACCGATGTCGTCCGGCGCCATGGCGCGCGGCAGCACCAGCAGGTAGGGCTCGCTGAACAGGCCGAGCTTGCGGATGGCCGGCGGATCGGCGGTGGCGCTGGTGCTGATCACCAGGTCGAGCTGGCGCTCTTCCAGTTGTTTGTCCAGCACCGGCGTGATGCCGGACCATAGCCGGATCTGGCGCGAAGCGCCGGACAGGCCGTGGATCAGGGTCGGGCCGAGCGTGCCGGCGAACGAGTCGACGCAGCCGAAGCGCACGATGTTGCGCCGCGCGCGGCTCAGGTTGCGCACGCTTTCGGTCATGTCGCCGGCTTGCGCCAGCAGCCGCGAGGCATGCTCGAACAGCAGATCGCCGGCAGGCGTGGGGCGCGCCGGGCGCGTGCTGCGGTCCAGCAGTTCGGTGGACAGCGCGGCCTCGAGCTGCTTGATGCGTTGTGATACCGCCGCCTGCGACAGGCCCAGCAGGCGGGCCGCGCCGGACACCGATGCCGCCTGCACCACCGCCACCCAGGCCAACAGCAGGCTCCAGTCCGGGTAGGGGTCCGCGTCGCGGTAGGGCAGGCGGTTCATCGGCGCGGTCGGGGCGGGCGCGGGATCAGCGCTTGCGGGCCAGCGTCTGCGCCAGCGCGGCGCGCACCATGCCTTCCACTACCGGAATGACCTTGGCGGCGGCGTTGGCCTGGTAGCCGTAGGGGTAGGTCTCGTCCATGTAGGTGGACTGGCACATTTCCAGCTGCACCGCGTGGATGTCATCGGCCGGCGAGCCATAGTGGCGCGTGATGTAGCCGCCCTTGAAGCGGCCGTTGACGGCCGTGGAGTAGCCGCAGTCGGGCAGGCGCTCGGCGATGGCCTCGAGGATGTCGGGCGCGCAGCTGGCGCCGTCGGCGGTGCCGATGTTCAGGTCCGGCAGCTTGCCTTCGAACAGGCGCGGCAGCACGCTGGCGATCGAGTGCGCTTCCCACAGCAGCACCGTGCCGTGCTCGGCGCGGATGCGGTCGAGCTCTTCGCGCAGCTTGTCGTGATAGGGCTGCCAGTAGGTATGCAGCCGGTGGGCGCGCTCATCGTCGGTGAGCGCCGCGCTGTTCAGGTAGAGCGGCTCGCCGCGGAAGGTGTGGGCCGGGCACAGGCCGGTCTTGGTCTGGCCGGGATACAGGCTTTCGTCGTCGGGCGAGCGGTTCAGGTCGACCACGTAGCGCGAATAGCGGGCGCCGAGCACGGACGCGCCCAGCGCATCGGCGAACTGGTACAGCGTATCCAGGTGCCAGTCGGTGTCCCCGGACTGCTGGCCGGCGGTCGTCATCCGGGCGCGCTGGGCGTCGGGGATCTGGCTGCCGAGGTGGGGGATGGAGATCAGCAGCGGCGCGGTGCCGCGGCTGAAATGATAGATGGCGCTCAAGAAAAACTCCGGGATGGGTGATGCGGGTCAGGCAGGCGGGGCGGGCGGCCGCGCCGGGTGCCGCGCTATGCTAGGCAGGCTGCGGGACACGGGCATTTGCATCGGAATAAACGATACTGATCATCATCATAGCTGATTCAATTTGGGCTGATCCCTACGCGCCCCAAGGCGGCGCGGCGGCCCAGCGCGCGGCGATGCCGTCGATCAGGTGGCGCACCTTGGGCGCCAGGTGGCGGCGGTGCGGATACACGGCGCACACCGGCGCGCCGGGCGGGGCGTAGGCCTCGAGCAGCGCCACCAGGCGGCCGTGCCGCAGGTCGTCGCCCACCAGGAAGGCGCCCAGTTGCACGATGCCCATGCCGGCCAGCGCAGCGTCGCGCAGCGCTTCGGTATGGCCCAGGCGCAGGCGGCCGGCGACGGCGATGCTGCGGTCCTGGCCCTGGCCAGCGTAGCGCCACGGCACCGGCGCGCCCATGTGGCTGAAGGCCAGCGTCTGGTGGCGCGCCAGCTCGTCGGGCGAGGCGGGGGCGCCGTGGCGGTCCAGATAGGCGGGCGCGGCGCAGGTGATGAGACGGTGCGGCGCCAGCACGCGCCGCACCAGCCGGCTGTCGGCCTCGCCGCCGATGCGGATGGCGACGTCGATGCCATCGCGCACCAGGTCGGTGTAGTCATCGGTGAAGCTGATGTCGGCCTCGACCTCGGGCCATTGCCGCAGGTAGTCGGCTAGCAGCGGCAGGATGTGCAGGCGGCCCAGCGCCACCGGCAGGTCGATGCGCAGGCGGCCGCGCGGCGCCTGGTGGCGGCTGGCCATGGCGCCGGTGGCGTTGTCGACCTCGGCCACGATGCGCTGCGCGTGTTCGTAGAACAGCCGGCCTTCGTCGCTCAGGCTGACGCTGCGGGTACTGCGATGCAGCAGCCGCGTGCCCAGGCCCTGTTCGAGTCGCGCGATGCACTTGCCGATGGCCGAGCGCGACAGCCCCAGGCGTTCCGAGGCCAGCGTGAAGCTCTGCGCGTCGGCGACGCGGATGAAGGCGATCACGTCGCCGATGTGGTCGATGCCGGTGACAGGGGCGGGCGGCGTCATGGAACGGCTCCTGAGGGGGGGGGTGCAATCCTGCGCCGGATTGGCGACGATTCGTCCCTTGTGTTTCATTGATGGCCTACTTTATCAGCGAAATGGAATCAGTAGACTGGCCTGGCCAGTGCCGCCGGGCGGCCTGGCGCGAGCGCCCGTCCGGCGTTTTTCCTGTTCCTGTTTGGCGAGAGGCTTTCGATGACCCGCGGTATTTCCCTCAATCCGGCCGCCGCGCGCGGCGAATCGCCCCGCGCCGCCTGGGCCGGCGTGCTGGCGGCCGGCCTGGCGACCTTCTGCGTCGTCACCACCGAGATGTTGCCGGTGGGGTTGCTGGTGCCCATCGCCGCCAGCCTGGACGTGTCGGTGGGCCGCGTCGGCTGGCTGATGGTGGTGCCGGGCCTGCTGGCCGCGCTGTGCGCGCCGCTGGTGGTGATCGGCGCGCGCGGCATCGACCGGCGCCGCATCCTCTGCGGCCTGCTGTTGTTGCTGGCCCTTGCCAACCTGGGCAGCGCGCTGGCGCCGGGCATGGCGGCGTTCCTGGCCGCGCGGGTGCTGGTCGGCGTCTGCATCGGCGGCATCTGGGCGGTGGCCGGCGGCCTGGCGGGCCGG
This sequence comes from Achromobacter sp. ISS7, assembly GCF_056523125.1. NCBI lineage: Bacteria > Pseudomonadati > Pseudomonadota > Betaproteobacteria > Burkholderiales > Alcaligenaceae > Achromobacter > Achromobacter sp. ISS7. The sequence goes on from NZ_JAWRZD010000001.1 coordinate 1,056,168, forward strand.
CTGGTGCCCGCCGCGTCGATCGGCCTGGCTACTGCCGTCATCTTCGGCGGCGTGGCCGTGGCCTCGGTGCTGGGGGTGCCGCTGGGCGCGCTGATCGGCAATCTGGCGGGCTGGCGCAGCGCCTTCGGCGCGATGGCGGCGCTGAGCGCGGCGGTGCTGTTGTTGGCCGCGCTGGCCTTGCCGCCGCTGCCGGTGGCGCAGTCGGTCACGGCGCGCCAGCTGGCGGATCAGTGGCGCAATCCGGGGCTGCGGCGCGGGCTGTTCATCACCCTGTTCCTGGTGGCGGGGCATTTCATGGCCTATACCTTCGTGCGGCCCGTGCTGCAGACGATGGCGGGGTTCGCGGCCGACTGGATCGGCCCGCTGCTGTTCGCCTACGGCGTGGCCGGCATCGCCGGCAATTTCCTGGCGGGCGGCGCGGCGGCGCGGCGCCTGCGCGTGACGTTGCTGGCGATCGTGTCGGGCCTGTTGGCGACCCTGGCGCTGCTGCCCTGGCTGGGCGACATGCGCGGCGCCGCCGCGGCCTTGCTGTTGCTGTGGGGGCTGTCGTACGGCGGCGTGTCGGTCGCGCTGCAGACCTGGATGATGCAGGCCGCGCGCGGCGCGGTCGAAGCGGCGACGTCGCTGTTTGTCGGCGTGTTCAACCTGGCCATCGCGCTGGGAGCGCTGGCGGGCGGCGCCAGCGTCGATCACTGGGGCCTGCCCGCCACGCTGCTGGCCGCCGCGGCCTGCATGCTCGCGGCGCTGGCGGCGCTGGCCGGACGCTACGGCCGGTGACCGGGGCGCAAGCCGTGCTCGCGCGCCCGCCATGCGGCCAGCAGCGCGATCGCGGCCAGCGCGGCCACCGTCCAGGCGAAGGAGCCGGCGCCGGCGGTGTCCAGCAGGGCGCCGCCGAGCATGCCGCCGCAGGCGATGCCTAGGTTGAAGATCGTCACCAGCATCGACTGCGCCACGTCGGCATGCTCGCCGGCGGTGTCGGCCAGGGCGGTCTGCAACAGCGTCGGCGCGCCGCCAAAGCTCAGGCCCCACAGCGCCACGCCCGCCAACAGCACCGTCGGGCTGCCGCCGGCCAGGCCCAGCGCGCAGGCGGTCAGCGCGAACAGCGCCAGTGAAAGCAGCGTCAGCAGGCGCAGGCGCCGGTCCACGAGCATGCCGGTGAGCCACAGGCCGGCGACCGCGCTGGCGCCGAACACCAGCAACACCAGATCGACCGAGGCCGGCTTGCCCAGGTGGATCAGATAGGGCGCGATGTAGGTGTAGAGCACGTTGTGCGCCAGGATCCAGGTGAACAGCACGAACAGGATCGGGCGGATGCCCGGCAGCAGGAAGGTGCGCGCGATCGGCTGGCGCTGGCGCGCGGCCTGGCCGGCGAAGTCGGGCACGGCCATGCGGACCCAGATGACCAGCGTCAGCGATACGGCGGCCATCAGCCAGAACACGCCGCGCCAATCCATCAGGCTGCCGAGCCAGGCGCCGGCGGGCACGCCGATGCACAGGGCCAGCGGCTGGCCCGCGCCCACCACCGCCAGCGCGCGGCCCTGCTGGCGCGACGCCACCATGCGGCGCGCATAACCGGCCAGCAGGCCCCACAACAGGCCCGCCGCCATGCCGCCGACGAAGCGCGCCGCCAGCGTCAGCGCGTAGTGGGTCGACAGCGCGGTGACCACATTGAAAACGCACAGGCAGGCGATCGCCAGCAGCAGCAGCGGCCGGCGGTTCCAGCTGCGGGTGGCGGCGATGATGGGAATCGCCGCCAGCACCGAGCCGGCCGCGAACAAGGTCACCAGCTGCCCGGCCAGGGCCTCGGAGACGCCCAGGCCCTGGCCGATCTGCGGCAGCAGGCCGGCGGGCACGGTCTCGGTCATGATGGTGATGAAACCGGCCAGCGCCAGGGCCAGCAGCTTGCCCAGCGGCAAGCCGTCGGCGCTGTCGTGGGAACGGGCGCCGGCAGGCAGGGGAGGGGTGAAACTCATGCGGAACTCCGATTGAACATAAATTGGAACGATCGTTCCAGAAGAAGTCGAAAAAAAAGGCGCCGGGAGATCCAGGCGGCGTTGGGAAAAAGACAGGGCATGACCGCTAGATCGCGCCCAATGCAACCGAGATCACGTCGCCCAGCCACTGGCGGCGTTCGCGGGCATTGCTGCCCTTGGCGACCACCCGCAGGCCCTGGATGGTGGTGACGATGAAGCGGGCCAGCGCGCGCGGCGATTTGTTGGCATCGATGTCGCCGCTGGCCTGGCCCTCGGCCAGGATCTGCTCCAGCGCTTTCTCCAGCCGCTGGAAATTGCGCCGCACCAGTTCGGCCACCACTTCGTCCTGCCCCGCCATTTCCAGCGAGGCATTGGCCACCAGGCAGCCGCGCCGACTGGCCTCGCGCAGTTCGTCGTCGGCGATGAAGTCCAGCAGGCGGCCGATGCGCTCGCGCGCGTTGCCGGGCCGCGCCAGCAGGTCGAGGTTGGTGGCGGTCAGCGCGTGGTAGCGCCGCAGCGCCGCTTCATACAGGCCCTGCTTGCTGCCGAAGGCGTTGTAGAGGCTGCCGCGGCCCAGCCCCGTGCCGTCGACGAGGTCCTGCACGGACGTGGCGGCATAGCCGCGCTTCCAGAACACCTGCATGGCGGCGTCGGCGACCTCGTCGGGTTCGAAATCCTTGGTACGCATGGCGTGCTATATGGAATGATCGTTCAAATAAGAATACGGTCACTGGCCGGGAAGCGTCAAGCAAGACCGTCCGCGCCGAAGGGGCTTTGCGGCGCCGTCGGGCGTTGGTGTTTTCCCTGAAATCGCGGTTTTTCCCGGTATCAGTAGTAACCACTAGCCGCGCCCGCGGTTCCCGGGCATGCGAGACGGCGCAAGGCCAGGATATAACCCTGTGGAATAGGTCAAGGACTTAAAGGACTTTGACGCCATGTTCTCCCGCTTCTAGTCTGCCAGCAAGCCGTACCTCTGACTGCAGATGACCAAAGCCGCCGACGCGCGGCACACAAGGGAAGTCATGAACCGTCCTGCCACCACTTTCGTCTTCGCCGCCGCGCTGTTCGCGGCCTGTAGCGCCGGGCTCGGCGCCCCGGCCTTCGCCCAGGAGCGGCCGATGCTGCGCATCAGTTCGGGCGCCGCCGACAACGCCACGCTGGATCCGCATCGCGCCACTTCAACCGCCGACAAGGGCGTGGCCGCGCAGATGTTCGATGCGCTGGTGCGCTTCCCGGCCGGCAGCGCCGACCCCAAGGCGCTGGAGCCGGACCTGGCCGAGCGCTGGGAGGCCTCGCCCGACAGCAAGACGTGGACCTTCCACCTGCGCCACGGCGTGCAGTTCCATGCCGGCTACGGCGAGCTCAAGGCCGAGGACGTGGTGTATTCGATCCAGCGCGCGGCCGATCCCAACCGGTCGAGCTTTGCCGCCACCTTCGCCCTCATCGACAAGGTCGAGGCGGTCGACGACTACACCGTGCGCTTCACGCTCAAGTATCCGGACGCGGCCTTCCTGGGCCGGGTGTCGAATTATCACGGCGGCAACATCGTCAGCAAGAAGGCGGCCGAGAAGCTGGGCGACAAGTTCGGCGCCGCGCCCGTGGGCACCGGCCCGTTCGCGTTCGGCGAGCACATCACGCAGCAGTACGTGAAGCTGGTGGCCAACGACGCCTACTTCCGCGGCAAGCCGAAGCTGGCCGGCATCATGTACCGCATGATCCCGTCGGACAGCGCGCGCGAACTGGCCTTCACCTCCAACGAGATCGACGTGATGCAGGGCAAGCGCGAGCAGCGCTGGGTCGAGCGTTCGGCCAAGCGCGGCATGCAGGTCGACATCTTCGAGCCGGCCGAATTCCGCACGCTGCACCTGAACCGCAACATCAAGCCGCTCGACAACCTCAAGGTGCGCCAGGCGGTGGCTGCCGCCATCAACGTCGACGAGATCGTGCGCTACGCCGGCAAGGACGTGGCCGAAAAGGGCTGCTCGGTGGTGCCCAACGGCTACCTGGGCCAGGACTGCGGCGCCGGCGGCTACGCCTATGACCCGGAACGCGCCCGCAAGCTGCTGGCCGAGGCCGGCTTCCCGAATGGCATCGAGATCAAGTCGATCGTCTCGAACATCTCGGCGCAGCAGCCCATCATGGAGATCGTGCAGGCGCAGCTGGCCAAGGCCGGCATCAAGCTCAACATGGAAGTGGTGGACCACGCCACCTACCAGGCCAAGAGCCGCCAGGACCTGAGCGGCCTGGTGTTCTACGGCGCGGCGCGCTTTCCCAACGCCGATACCTACCTGACCGAGTTCTACGACTCGGCCGCGGCCATCGGCGCGCCGGCCGCCATGTCGAACTTCTCGCATTGCTCGGTGGCCGACGACGCCATCCGCCAGGCCCGCGTCGAACCCGATCCGGCGCGCCAGCTGGCCTTGTGGAAGGAGGCGCAAGCCAAGATCCATGACGACGTCTGCGCGGTCCCGCTGTTCGGCCTGAAGCAGGTGTGGGTGCACGGCGACCGCGTGAACTACGGCTACGCGCTCAAGGGCGCGCTGAACCTGCAGCCGCCCGTGACCGAGCTGACCACGCTCAAGGCGCCTTGAGCCGGGCGGGCCGGCGCCCCATGCGCGGCGGGCTCACTGGCCCTTGAGCACTTCCCGGGAGATCTGCGCGGCGACGTCGCGCGCCTCCTGGATGAAGGTCTCGACCAATGCCGCGTTGCGCGATGCCTGCGTGCGGCACAGCTGGAAATGGAAATTCAACTCCGGATCGAACCGCCGCAGCACCAGGCGGTTCAGGAACCCTTCGGCGAACAGCGGATGAATCAAGGAAACCCCCAGGCCGGCGGCCACGAATTCGCACACCGTCGGCGCCGTGCTGGTGTCCACCACCACGTTGAGATTGGCGCCGGCGCCGTCGAACGCCTGCCGCACCAGCTCCTGCGTCTGGCTGTCGGCGCCGAACGACACGAACGGCAGCCCGTCCAGGTCGCGCGGCCGGATCACGCGCTTGCGCGTCAGTTCGTGGTTGACCGCCATGGCGCACACCAGCGGATAGCGGAACAGCGCCTCGCGCTCGATGTACGGGTTGTCGACGCGGCTGCCGACCAGCGCCACGTCGATGTGGCGGGTGGCCAGCCAGTCGGCCAGGAACAGCGAGCCGCGGATCTGGATCGACACCCGCACGTCGGGATGGCGCGCCAGGAACTGCATGGTGGCGCGGCGGATGAAGGCGCCCGACAGCGCCGGCAGCACGCCGACGGTCAGCGTGCGCTGCTCGTCGCGGCGGATCGAATCGACCGCCTGCTCGACCTGGCGCAGGCCGCTGAAGACTCGCTCGATCTCCTGGTACAGCCGCATGCCGCGCGCGGTCAGCGCGAGCTTGCCGCGCACGCGGTCGAACAGCGTCAGGCCGGTGTCGGCTTCCAGGTGCGCCAGCAGCTTGCTGACGGCGGGCTGCGACACGCCCAGCACGATGGCGGCCTGGCTCACGGTGCCATGTTCCACCACCGCCTTGAAGGCCTCGATCTGGCGCAGGTTCAGGGTCTCTTTCATGCCATAACCAAAAAGGGCGGCAACCGGTTTGCCAGTCGCGAAGGTTATAGCGCGGCCGGACACGATGCAAGGACGCTTCGCCATGGCGCATGACTACGACGTGATCGTGGCCGGCGCCGGCATGGTCGGCGCGGCCGCCGCCTACGGCCTGGCCGCGCTGGGCAGCCGCGTACTGCTGCTGGACGGCGCCGATACCGATTACCGCGCCGCCAAGGCCAACTTCGGCCTGGTGTGGCTGCAGGGCAAGGGCCACGGCTATCCTGCCTACCAGCGCCTGTCGCGCGAGGCCGTGCAGGCCTGGCCCGAGTTCGCGCGCCGCTTGCAGGCAGACAGCGGCATCGCGCTGGACTATGAATGCCGGGGCGGGCTGCACTTCTGCCTGAGCGATGACGAATTGGTCAGCCGCGCCCAGCGCATCGGCCACTGGCACCGGCAGGCGCCCGAAGCCCCCGCCTGTACGCACATACTGGACCGCGCCGAATTGCGGCGCCGCTTCCCGTCCCTGCGGCTGGGCGACGCCGTGGCCGGCGCCAGCTTCGGCGAGCAGGACGGCCACGTCAATCCACTGCGCCTGCTGGCCGCCTTGCAGACCTCCTTCCTGCGGCGCGGCGGGCAACTGCGCAGCCGCCATGCGGTCAGCGCCATCGCCAGCCTGCCGGGCGGCGGCGTCGAAGTGACGGCCGGCGCGCTGCGCGCCCGCGCGCCGCGCCTGCTGATCGCCGCCGGCTTGGGTTCGGCCGCGCTCGGCGCCATGGCCGGGCTGGCGGTGCCGCTGCGGCCCCAGCGCGGCCAGATCCTCGTGACCGAACGCCTGGCGCCGCTGTTGCCGGTGCCCGCCAGCGGCATGCGCCAGACCGGCGAGGGCACCGTGATGGTGGGCCTGACGCAGGAGGAGGTGGGCTACGACCTGGGCACCACCTCGGCCGCCGCCGCCCGCATGAGCCGCAACGCGCTGCGCATCCTGCCCGGCCTGGCCGGCGCGCGGCTGGTGCGCCACTGGTCCTGCCTGCGCGTGATGACGCCCGACGGCGCCCCGGTCTATGCCGATTCCCCGACCCACGATGGCGTGTCCATCGCGCTTTGCCATTCCGGCGTGACGCTGGCGTCGTTCCACGCCGGGCCCTATGCCCGCGCGCTGGCCGGCGGCGCGCCGCTCGATTCCCTGGATGCCTTTCACCATGAGCGCTTCAATGTTCAGAAAACTGCCTGAGTCCGACGCGCCCGCGCTGACGCTCACCATCGACGGCGAAGCCGTCAGCGCGGCCCCCGGCGAAACCGTCGCGGCGGTGCTGCTGCGCCAGCGCACGCCCGCCAGTCGGACCACGCCGGTGCACGAAAGCCCGCGCGCCCCGTTCTGCATGATGGGCGTGTGCTTCGACTGCCTGGCCATCGTCGACGGCGTGGCCTCGACCCAGACCTGCCTGGTCACCGTGCGCGACGGCATGCGCGTGGAACGCCAGTTCGGCAAGCGGAGCGTGCTGCCATGAAACGTGAATTCGATGTGGTGGTGATCGGCGCCGGCCCGGCCGGCATGAGCGCGGCCATCGGCCTGCGCGCGCAGGGCCTGACGGTGCTGGTGGTGGATGAGCAGCCGACGCCGGGCGGCCAGATCTGGCGCGCGGTCGAGGCGGTGGCGGCCACGCCCACCGGCCGCCTGCTGGGCGACGAGTACCGCGCCGGCGCCGGCCTGGCCGAGCGCTTTCGCGCCTGTGGCGCGTTCTACGAACCCGATACCCAGGTCTGGCAGATCGAACCCGACTGGCACGTCTACATGACGCGCCAGGGCCGCGCCGAGGTGGTGCGGGCCGGCCGCGTGGTGCTGGCGCTGGGCGCGCAGGAACGGCCCGCGCCGTTCCCGGGCTGGACCCTGCCGGGCGTGCTGACCGTGGGCGCGGCCCAGATCCTGCTCAAGACCTCGCGCCAGGTGCCGGCAGAGCCCGTCTGGGTGGCGGGCAGCGGCCCCTTGCCGCTGCTGTACATGGCGCAGCTGCTGCGCGCCGGCGGCAAGGTCGCCGGCTGGCTCGACACCTCGCCGCCCGGCGGCTGGCGCCGCGCGCTGCCGTGGCTGGGCGACGCGCTGTCGGCCTGGGGCGACGTCAGCAAGGGCCTGGCCTGGCTGCGCGAGATCCGCGCCGCCGGCGTCAAGCGCGTGCGCGGCGTGACGGCGCTGCGCGCGCTGGGCGACGATCGTCTGCGGGAAATCGAATACACCGCCGGCGGCGTCACCGCTCGGGCGCCGGCCAGCGTGCTGCTGTCGCACGAGGGCGTGGTGCCGTCCATCCACATGACCCGCGCGCTCGAATGCGCCCACAGCTGGAATGCGCAACAGGCCTGCCTGGCGCCGGACCTGGACGCCTGGGGGCAGACCAGCCGGCCCGGCATCTACGTGGCCGGCGACGGCGCCGGCATCGGCGGCGCGCAGGCCGCCTGCGTGCGCGGCGAACTGGTGGCGGCGGGCGTCGCGCTGCACGCCGGCCGCCTGGCGCAGCCCGCCGCCGACGCGCTGGCCGCGCCGCTGCGCGCGCGCCTGGCCGGACTGCTGCGGCTGCGGCCGATGCTGGACGCGCTGTATCCGCCGCGCGCCGGCATCTTCGCGCCGTCCGATGACACCATCGTCTGCCGCTGCGAGGAACTGACCGCCGGCGACATCCGCCGCGCCGCCGCCATCGGCCAGCCCGGTCCCAACCAGATCAAGTCGTATACCCGCGCCGGCATGGGGCCGTGCCAGGGCCGCCAGTGCGGCTACACCATCGCCCACATCGTCGCCGCCGAACAGAAACGGCCGGTGGCCGAGGTCGGCTTCTACCGCATCCGCCCGCCGCTCAAGCCGTTGACGCTGGGCGAGCTGGCATCGCTGGACATCGAGGAAGAACAGGCATGAGCGCAAGGCATTGCGATGTGATCGTGATCGGCGGCGGCCTGCATGGCCTGTCGGCCGCACTGCATGTGGCGCGCGAGGGCCGGCGGGTGGTCGTGGTCGAGAAACACTGGGTGGGGCGGCACGCCTCGGGCGCCACCGCCGCCGGGGTGCGCACGCTGAACCGCGACCTGGGCGAGCTGGACCTGTCATTGGAGGCCATGGACATGTGGCACGCCATGGCTTCGCTGGTGGGCGACGACTGCGGCTTTCACGCCAACGGCCAGATCTGCGTGGCCGAGACGCCGGCCGCGCTGGCCAAGCTGGAGGCGCGCGTCGCCGACCTGCGCGCCCGCGGCTACAGCCACGAGGAACTGATCGGCCCCGACGAACTGCGCCGCCTGCTGCCGGACCTGAGCCCGCACTGCCTGGGCGCGTCGATCGCCCGGCGCGACGGCGCGGCCGACCCGCACCGCGCGCTGCGCGCCTTTCGCGCCAGCGCCGAGCAGGCCGGCGTGACCATCATCGAGCACTGCGGTGTCACCGGCCTGGAACGGCAGGGCCAGGACTGGCGCGTGCTGACCGAGGCCGGCCCGTGGACCGCGCCCTGCGTCATCAACGCGGCCGGCGCCTGGTCGGCGCGCATCGCGGCGATGGCGGGCGACGAGATTCCGCTGGCGACCAAGTCTTCGATGATGATGGTGAGCGAACGCCTGCGGCCCTTCATCAAGCCGGTGGTGGCCATCATGGGCCGCTCGCTGTCGTTCAAGCAGTCGGACCAGGGCACGCTGGTGATCGGCGGCGGCCTGCAGGGCATTCCCGACCTGGACCGCGAGACCTCCACCGCCCGCATGCGGGTGCTGGCCAAGGGCGCGCACGCCGCCACCGACCTGTTCCCGGCGGTGCGCAACATCTGCATCGTGCGGGTCTGGGCCGGGCTGGAGGCCAAGACCGACGACATGCTGCCAGTGATCGGCCCGTCGCCCAACGCGCCCGGCGTGCTGCACGCCTTCGGTTTCTCGGGCCATGGCTTCGAGCTGGTGCCGGTGGTGGGCGCGGCGCTGGCGGACCTGGCGCTGCGCGGCCACACCGCGCGCGCCATCGGCAACCTGCGGGCCGAGCGGCTGATGTCGCCGCCGGCCAAGGAGCACGCATCATGATGCGCTACGCCATCAAGCGCCTGCTGCTGGCGATCCCCACGCTGCTGGCGATGCTGACCGCGGTCTTCATCCTGGTGCGCCTGGTGCCGGGCGACCCGGCCGCCGTCATGCTGGGCGACCAGGCCAGCGCCGAGGCCCTGGCCGCGCTGCGCCTGCGGCTGGGCCTGGACCTGCCGACCTACGTGCAGTACGGCCGCTTCCTGGGCGACATGCTGACGGGCAACTTCGGCGTCTCCATGGCCAGCGGCCGCACCGTGCTGCAGGAGGTGGCGCTGGTGCTGCCGTGGACCCTGCAGCTGACCGCCGCCGCCATCCTGATCGGCGTGGCCTTCGGCCTGCCGCTGGGCATCTGGGCGGCGCTGCGCCGCAACGCCTGGCCCGACTACCTGGGCCGCCTGCTGTCGCTGACCGGGCTGTCGTTTCCCGCCTTCGTGTCGGCCATCCTGATGCTGCTGGTGTTCGCCATCCAGCTGCGCTGGTTCCCGGTGATCGGCAGCGGCGGCGGCAGCGACTGGGGCACGCAACTGCGCAACCTGGTGCTGCCGGCCTTCAACCTGGGCCTGATCATGATGGCCTATGTCATGCGCGTGACGCGCTCATCCATGCTGGGCGTGATGGGCGAGGACTACGTGCGCACCGCCCGCGCCAAGGGCGTGCGGCCCTGGCGCCTGGTGGTGCGGCACGGCCTGCGCAATGCGCTGATCCCCATCGTCACCGTGGTGGGCCTGTACTTCGGCACGCTGATCGGCAACTCGGTGCTGACCGAGATCGTGTTCAACCGTCCCGGCCTGGGCAAGCTGATCCTGGGCGCCCTGAACAGCCGCGACTACACGCTGCTGCAGGGGCTGATGGTGGTGTTCGCGTCGTGCGTGATCGTCGTCAATCTGCTGACCGACCTGGTGTACGGGCTGGTCGATCCGAGGGTGAAATACCAATGAGCGCCATCGCCGCCGCTTCCCCCGCCCGCCCCAATGCCTTGTGGCAGGCCCTGTCCCGCAACCGCCTGTCGTGGGTCGGCATCGGCCTGCTGCTGCTGATCGTGCTGGCCGCCGTGCTGGCGCCGTGGCTGGCGCCGCACGATCCGCTGCAGCAGAACATCGCCTACCGGCTGGAGCCGCCCTCGGCCGAGTTCTGGCTGGGCACCGACAGCTACGGCCGCGACGTGCTGTCGCGCCTGATCTACGGCGCCCGCGTGTCGCTGCTGGTGGGTTTCGTCGCCATCCTGATCGCCATGTGCATCGGCTCGGCGCTCGGCATCCTGGCCGGCTACGTCGGCGGCCTGGTGGACCAGCTGATCATGGGCCTGGTCGACGTGCTGCTGTCGTTTCCCACGCTGCTGCTGGGCCTGATGGTGGCCGCCATGCTCGGGGCCAGCCTGGAAAACCTGATCATCGCCATCGCCATCACCGAGATCGCGCCGTTCGTGCGGGTGGCGCGCGCGCCCACCATCGCGCTCAAGCAGCGTGACTTCGTCGAGGCGGGCAGGGCGCTGGGCTATGGCCCGCTGCGCCTGATGGGCGTGCACATCCTGCCCAACATGGTGTCCGACGTGGTGGTGCTGGGCTCGCTGTGGATGGCGTCGGCCATCCGCACCGAGGCCTCGCTCAGCTTCATCGGCCTGGGCGTGCCGCCACCGGCGGCCACCTGGGGCGGCATGATCCGCGAAGGCTTCGAGAACATCCTGGACGCCTGGTGGCTGACGGTGTTCCCCAGCGTCGCCATCCTGCTGACCGTGCTGGCGCTGAATCTGCTGGGCGACGCGCTGCGCGACGCCATCGACCCCAAGCTGCGTTCGGAGCGTTCATGAATCCCGAGACCCAAGCTCCCGTGCTGGAACTGCGCGCGCTGCGCACCGAATTCCGCGCCGGCGGCGCCTGGCATGCCGCGGTGCGCGACGTGTCGCTCAGCGTCGGCCGCAACGAAACCCTGGCGGTGGTGGGCGAATCCGGCAGCGGCAAGAGCGTGACCGCGCTGTCGGTGCTGCGCCTCCTGCCCGGCGCCGGCGCGCGCCATGGCGGCGGCCAGGTGCTGCTGGACGGCCAGGACCTGACGGCCCTGTCCGAGAAGCAGATGAGCAAGCTGCGCGGCGAGGCCATCGCCATGATCTTCCAGGAACCGATGACGTCGCTGAACCCCACCATGACGGTGGGCGACCAGATCGCCGAGGCCATCCGGCTGCATCGGCTCGTGTCGTGGAAAGAGGCGCGGCGCCAGGCGCTGGCGGTGCTGGAGGAGGTCAAGATCCCCGCCGCCGCGCGCCGCTTCGACGACTATCCGCACCAGTTCTCCGGCGGCATGCGCCAGCGCGTCATGATCGCCATGGCGCTGGCCTGCAAGCCGCGCGTGCTGCTGGCCGACGAGCCCACCACCGCGCTCGACGTGACCATCCAGGCGCAGATCCTGAGTCTGCTGTCGGACCTGAAAGAGGCGCATGGCATGGCCGTGCTGTTCATCACCCACAACCTGGGCGTGGTGGCGCAGATCGCCGACCGCGTCGCGGTGATGTATGCGGGCGAGGTGGTCGAGACCGCCGACGTGGACACGCTGTTCGCGCGTCCGACCCACCCCTACACCGAGGCGCTGCTGCGCGCCATGCCGCGGGTGGATGCCGACAACCAGGAACTGGAATCCATCCCCGGCGGCGTGCCGGCGATCACCGCCATGCCCGCCGGCTGCGCCTTCGCGCCGCGCTGCCGGCTCAGGCAGGCGCGCTGCGAGAGCAGCCGCCCGCCGCTGGCCGCCATCGGCCAGGGACACCAGGTGCGCTGCGTGGTGCGCGCCGAACCGTACAAGGACGTGGCATGAGCGAGTTGTTGCAGGTACGCAATCTGGTCAAGCGTTTCGACAGCGGCGGCGGCTGGCTGGGCGGGCCCCGCCAGACGGTGCGGGCGGTCAACGACGTGTCGTTCAGCGTCGCGCGCGGCCAGTCGCTGGGGCTGGTGGGCGAGTCGGGCTGCGGCAAGTCGACGGTGGCGCGCACCCTGCTGCGGCTGATCGAGCCGGACGAGGGCGGCATCGTGTTCGACGGCCACGACATCCGCCAGGCCGGCGCGGCCGCGTTGCGGGCGCTGCGCCAGCGCATCCAGATCGTGTTCCAGGATCCTTACGCCTCGCTCAACCCGCGCCGCACGGTGCGCCAGGCCTTGGCCGAGCCGCTGCGCGTGCACCGGCGCGGCGACGCGGCCTGGATCCGCGCCAAGGTCGAGCAGACCATCCAGGAAGTGGGGCTGCCGCTGTCGGCGCTGGACCGCTATCCGCACGAGTTCTCCGGCGGCCAGCGTCAGCGCATCGGCATCGCCCGCGCGCTGGTGCTGGACCCGGAACTGATCGTGGCCGACGAACCCGTGTCGGCGCTGGACGTCTCGGTGCAGGCGCAGATCCTGCAGCTGCTGGAACGGCTCAAGCGCGACCGCGGCCTGTCGTTCGTGTTCGTCTCGCACGACCTGGGCGTGGTGCGCCATTTCTGCGATACGGTCTGCGTCATGTACCTGGGCCGCATCATCGAGCGCGGGCCCACCGCGCAGGTGCTGGACCACCCCCTGCATCCCTATAGCCGGGTGCTGCGCGATTCCTCGCCGGTGCCCGACCCGCGGGCGCGCATCCGGCTGGCGCGCATCGAAGGCGAGATTCCCGCGCCCACGCACCTGCCGCCGGGCTGCGCCTTCCATCCGCGCTGCGCGCGGGCGCAGGCCGATTGCAAGCAGCAGGTGCCGGCGCTGGCGGGGGCGGGGGAGCGCACGGTGGCCTGTTTCCATCCGCTGGCGGTCGAGCGGACGGTGGGGTAACCGGCGGCGGTGGCGCGCGGGCCGGGTCGACCCGACGCCGCCGCGTTCAGCCTTGGCTTGCCGTCAATCGCGCGGTCAGCGCCGCCATGTCGTCCAGCAGCCAGAACACGCGGCCATGGTTGGTCTCGTAGGCGAAGTCGCGCAGCGACTTGCTGGCGGCCAGGTGCGCCGAGATATCGCCCACGACCGCGCAATGCAGGCGGTAGTTGACGAACTTCTGGATCAGTTCGCCGGCGATGCGCGTTTCCAGCCGGAAGAAGTCGGGATGCACGCGCGCGGCGGGCAGCACCAGCCATGCGGCCTCGTGTTCCCAGGCGGCGCTGATCAGGTCGTTGGTGTCCTGGCCGGTAGCCAGCATGGGGCCGGTCTCGCCGTATTGCAGGACGCGCTGGCCGCCGATGTCGACGAGCGTGGGGGATGACGTGCTCATGGCGTGGATGCGTGGATCAGAAGACGTTGTCTTGGGGACGATCATGATATCCGGTCCGCGAATCGCCTTGGCGGACGGGGCTTGCCGTCGCATGTCCTTGCCGCTCTCCGCGCGCCGGCACCTGTGGGCATGCGCCGCCGCGCCATGCGCTAGAATGGCCGACATCCCACCGGAGTATGACGACGTGATCCTCGCTGCCTGAAGCGACCCCCATCCGCTGACGCGCCCGCCTCGCCCGACGAGCGGGCCGCGCCGTCCGTGATGCCGGGTCTCCACGCCGGGCCTGTTGCGCCAACTCGCCCGCCCGCCAGCCGCGCCCCGCGCGGCCCTGTCCGCATCACGACTCCGGAGGCTTCATGCCCGCACACGATCCGTTCGACCTCATCGCCCACAACCAGGCCGCCTGGGACCAGCTCGCCGCGCAAGACTGCGAGTGGTCGCGCCCCGTCACCCCCGACATCATCGCCGCCGCCCGCCGCGGCGACTGGGCCGTGCGCCTGACGCCCGGCCCGTTGCCGGCCGGCTGGCTCGACCAGGTGAAGGGCCTGGCCATCCTCTGCCTGGCGTCCGCCGGCGGCCAGCAGGCGCCGGTGCTGGCCGCGGCCGGCGCCGACGTCACCGTGTTCGACCTGTCCGAGCGCCAGCTGGCGCAGGACCGCGCCGTGGCGTCCCGCGACGGCCTGGCGCTGGCCACCGTGCAGGGCGACATGCGCGACCTGTCGGCGTTTGCCGAGCAGTCCTTCGACGTGGTGTTCCACCCGATCTCCAACCTCTACGTGCCCGACGTGCGGCCGGTGTGGCGCGAGTGCTTTCGCGTGCTGCGGCCCGGCGGCAGCCTGCTGTCCAGTTTCTACAACCCGGTGGTGTTCGTCGGCGACCGCGACCCGCGCTATGCGCAGGACGGATTGATCCGGCCGGTGCATGCCTTGCCGTACGCGGACACCATGGCGCTTGGCGCGGACGCGTTGCAGGCCAAGCGCGACCGCGGCGAGGCGCTGGTGTTCGGCCACAGCCTGCAGGACCAGATCGGCGGCCAGCTCGACGCCGGCTTCCTGCTGGCCGGTTTCCATGAAGACCGCCAGCCACGGCCGCGCTTCCTGATCGACCGCTACCTGCCGACGTTCCTGGCGACGCGGGCGGTCAAGCCGGCGCGGCGCTGAGGAAAGCGGCGATCATCCGGGCCGATCGGGCTTGGCGGTTGGTCATGCGGCCGGCGGGCGGGCCTGTTGGCGCGGTTCAGCCCGGTATCGGCCGATCGCTGCTGCCGCGCACCACCAGCGACGGCGCCAGCCGCACGCTGCCCGGTGCGCCGCCGTCGATCTTCTGCAGCAACAGTTCCAGGCCCAGCCGTCCCATCTGGTGCATGGGCGAGTGGACGGTGGTCAGGCCGATGGGCAGGGCGCCCGCCAGCGGCGTGTCGTTGTAGCCCACCACGGCGACGTCGCGGCCGGCCTCCAGGCCCTGTTCGCGCGCCGCGCCCATCACGCCGACCGCCAGGAAGTCGTTGACCGCGAAGATGGCGGTGGGGCGGTCCGGGCCGGCCAGCAGGCGCGCGCCCACGTGGCGGCCGGCGTCGGTGTCGAACGGGCTCTCGATGCGCCACTCGGCGGGCACCTCGACGCCGCGGCGCGCACAGGCGGCGAAAAAGCCCGCCGAGCGGTCGCGGCCAGTGCTGGCGAACGGTTCGCCCACCATCACCGCGATGCGCCGGTGGCCCATGGCCAGCAGGTGTTCGGCGGCCAGGCGGCCGCCCTCGATGTCGTCGCACGTCACGGCGCAGTGGTCGTCGGCGTGGCGGCTGACCAGCACGAACGGCACGTCGCGTTGCGCCAGTTCGGCCAGCAGCGGATTGGGCGCCGCGCCGTCGTGGCTGTGGGCGTCGCCCAGGATCAGGCCGTCCACGCGCCGCGCCAGCGCCATGTCGATCAGCTTGCGCTGCTTGTCGGGCTCGTCCTGGGTGTTGGAGACGAAGGTCAGGTAGCCGTGTTCGGCCGCCGCCTCGTCCACGCCTTCGTAGATCGTGGCCAGCACCATGTCCGACAGGCGCGGCACCAGCACTCCGATGGTGCGGCTGCGGCGCGTCTTGAGGCTGGCTGCGTGGGGATTGGTCCGGTATTGCAGTTCGGCGGCCAGCGCCCGGACCCGCTTGACCGTGTCCGGCGCGGCGGCGGCGCGCGCGTCGTCGTCGGAACCGTTGAGGACGCGGGACACGGTCGAGACGTTCAGACCGAGCTGCCGCGCCAGGCTTTGCAGCGTGACAGGGCGGGATTTGTTCATGGGGCTGGAGGATACACGCACGAATACCGTCTTAGGGTCTTTCGCGGCAACCTAGGGTTTACACGGTGTCGATTTTTGTTTTCCGACCCCTTAGCATTGCGCAACCCAAACGTTTGGGTAAATCGACTGGATTGATCGCAATGACTCTTGAATCCCGGAACTCCCGGTTCCGTTACCGAATTTTCACGATGGTCGTGCTGCTGGCACTGATCAACTACATCGACCGCGGCGCCATGTCCTACGCCGCCGCCCACATCACCGGCGAGTACGGCCTGGACCGTGGCGACTGGGGCGCCGTGCTGGGCTACTTCGGCTACGGCTACATGGTCGGCGCGCTGTTCGGCGGCATGCTGGCCGACCGCTTCGGCCCGCGCAAGGTCTGGATCGTGGCCGGCGTGACCTGGTCGATCTTCGAGATCGCCACCGCCTGGGCCGGCGACTTCGGCCTGGCCTTCCTGGGCGGCTCGGCGCTGGCGGGCTTCGCCACCATCCGCATCCTGTTCGGCGCGGCCGAAGGCCCGGCGTACTCCATCATCAACAAGACCATCGCCAACTGGGCCACGCCGCGCGAACGCGGCTTCGTGGTCGGCTTCGGCCTGCTCAGCACGCCGCTGGGCGCCTTGCTGACGGCGCCGGTGGCGGTGGGCCTCTTGAGCCTGACCGGCAGCTGGCGCGCCATGTTCTACATCCTGGGTGCGGCCGGCCTGATCGTGCTGGTGCTGTTCATGCGCATCTTCACCGACCGGCCCGACACCAACCCGCGCGTGTCGCCGGCCGAACTGCGCGAGATCCAGGCGGCGCGCGCCGAGCAGGCCGCCGCGCAGGGCGACGCGCCGGCGCTGCCGTGGTGGAGCTTCTTTCGCAGCAAGACCCTGCTCTTGAACACGCTGGGCTATTTCTCGTTCAACTACGTCAACTTCCTGCTGCTGACCTGGACCCCCAAGTACCTGCAGGACACCTTCGGCTACAGCCTGTCGTCGCTCTGGTACATGGGCATGATTCCCTGGACCGGCGCCTGCGTCACGGTGCTGCTGGGCGGCCGCATTTCCGACATGCTGGCCAAGCGCACCGGCAACCTGAAGATCGCCCGCAGCTGGTTCGCCGCCGGCTGCCTGCTGGCCACCACGCTGTGCTTCCTGATGGTCTCGCAGGCGCAGTCGGTGTTCGCCGTGATCGCGCTGATGACGCTGGCCAACGCGCTCAACGCCATGCCCAACTCGGTCTACTGGGCCGTGGTGATCGACACCGCGCCCGCCAGCCGCGTCGGCACCTTCAGCGGCCTGATGCACTTTTTCGCCAACATCGCCTCGATCCTGGCGCCGACGCTGACCGGTTACCTGGCCGTGCGCCACGGTTATTCGGTGATGTTCGTGGCCGCCTCGGTCGCCACCGCGGTGGGTATGATCGCCATGTTGCAGGTGCGCCCGGGCGTCGGTCCGTGCCTGCCCGCCAGCCGCCAGGGAGCCGTGCAATGAACCCGCAATCGAATACCGCCCCGGCCCTGGCCGTCGAACCCGGTTTCTTCGCCGGCCGCAGGCTGGCCGACCTGCAGGACGCCATGCGCCAGGGCGCGCTGGACGCCGAGGCGCTGGTGCGCCACGCGGCCACGGCCATCGAGCGCCTGAACCCGGTCGTCAACGCCTTCGTGCACGTCGACGTCGAGGCCGCGCTGGCCGCGGCCCGCGCGCTGGACGCCGAGCGCGCCCGGGGCCAGGTGCGCGGACCGCTGCACGGCATCCCCGTCGCCATCAAGGACAACGTCGACACCGGCGACATGCCCACCACCATGGGCGCGGCGCACTTCCTAGGCCATCGGCCCGAGGCCGACGCCGAGTGCGTGGCCTTGCTGCGCGCGGCCGGCGCCATCGTCATCGGCAAGACCCTGACGCATGAATTCGCCTACGGCCCCACCGGCGACCGCAGCGTGCAGGGCGCTTCGCGCAACCCCTGGCGCACCAGCCAGATCACCGGCGGCTCCAGCGCCGGCAGCGCGGCCGCGGTCGCGGCCGGCATGGTGCCGGTGGCGCTGGGCACCGACACCGGCGGTTCGGTGCGCGTGCCGTCGGCGTTGTGCGGCCTGGTGGGCTTCAAGCCGACCCATGGCCGGGTCTCGGCGCGCGGGCTGTTCCCGCTGGCGCCCAGCATCGAGGACGCCGGCGTGCTGGCCAACCACGTCGAGGACGCGCAGGTCTTCATGCAGGCCCTGACCGGCGGCGCGATCGGCCTGGGCGCCGATCCCGGTCCGGCCGCGCCGCGCATGATGTGGGTGCCGAACGCGCCGTTCGCCATCGACGACGCGGCGGTCACCGCTTGCGCGCGGGCCGCGGCCGAGCGCTTTGGCGGCGTGCTGCTCGATGGCGCCGAAGTCACGCGCCACGCCCGCGCCTTGCAGGCCGCCCTGGGCGCGGTGCAGCGTTCGGAAGCCTACGAAGTGCACGCCGAGCGGGTCGAGCAGGAGCCCGGCAAATACGATCCCGAAGTGCTGGAGCGCCTGCGCGCGTCGCGCCCCGTGCAAGGCTGGGAATACGTGCGCGCGCTCAAGACGCGCGCCCATCTGCGCACGGTGTTCGCCGGGATCTTCGAGCGGGTGGACGTGCTGGCGCTGCCGGCGGTGGCGATCACCGCGCCCGCGCTGCAGCAGCGCAGCGTGGCCGGTCCCGGCAGCGCCGGGGTGCGCGAGACCCTGCTGGGCCTGACCAATCCCTGGAACCTGCTGGGCCTGCCCGCCATCGCCTTGCCGGCCGGCTGGGTCGACGGATTGCCGGTGGGCCTGCAACTGGTGGCGGCCGATGGCGCCGACGAGCGCCTGCTGGCGCTGGCGGCGCGCCACTGGCGCCGGCCTGAGGCCTGACGGTCAATGTGCGAAGCCGGCGCGGGCGGCGTGGCCGCCGGCGCTTGCCAGGCGCTGCCGGCTTGGACCGGTCAGATACCGTTGTCGCCCTGCACCGGGCCGATCGACGTCTCGATATCGACCGCGCGGCGCTTGCCGCGCAGGTCGAACGCGTCCTGCTTGCCGTCGGGATCCGGATCGCGGATCCAGAGCTGCGCGGCCAGGCCGTCCTTGGCGCTGTAGCCGCCGAACCAGTCCACCACCCGGCCCACGTAGCAGCGCGGGCCGACCTGCACCGTCAGGTCGCCGACCGTCTCGTAGCTGTAATGCCCGGGCCCGTAGCCGTTGTAGGTCTCGCGCTCGTCCAGGCTGGTGCCGGCCGGCACCGGGCACAGCGGCTTGTCGCCGGGCGCATCGCCCTTGGCCGGACCCGGCGCCAGGCCGGCCAGCGCATGGGTCAACGCCGCGTGCAGCGTTTCGTCCAGCGTCCTGGCCGCGCCCGAGTCCTGCCGCTTCTGCTGTCGCGGCACAGACAGGTCATAGCGGTAGCGCACCGTCAGCGTCGGCACATCGCCCACGCGGTGCAGCGGCCGCAATAGATACAGGCGGTCTTCGCCGTAGTTGCCGACCCGGTAGGTGGCGTAGACCCGGCCGCGCAGGCGGATCCAGTCGCCCGACTGGTTGGCGCCGCGGCCGTTGATCGTGTACAGCGAGCCGCCGGCGTCCGGCGCGCCGTTGGCATCGGCGGGCACGAAGCGCGCGCCGTCGCGGCGCAGGGCGCCGACGTCGGAGAACAGGCCGGTGCCGCCGATGTAGGTATCGACCACCAAGTCGCGCTGGCCGTCGCCGTCCAGGTCCAGCAAGGTATAGGAGACGTTGCCGCCCTCGGCGTCGCTATCGGCGTCCAGGCCGGACGCCAGCACGGCGTGCCATTCGTCCTCGGTCACGCCCGCCGGCCGCTCGGCGGGCAGGCGCGCCTGGTCATCGCCCTCCGCGGCGCGCACGTTGGCGAACGTGGTCGAGTCGGCCTGGGTCGAGAACGCCGCCAGCACGGTTTCCAGCGGCATTTCCGGGTCTTTCTGGCGGGCCGCGTCCAGCGCCTGGCGCAGGTCTTCCAGCGCCAGTTTGTCGGTGGCGTCGGGCTGGTAGCCCTGGGCGCGCCGCAGTTGCCCCTGCAATTCGGCCAGCCGCGTTTCATAGCGCTGGCGCAGGCAGTCGCCGTCGGCGCCGCACAGGTTGCGCTGCTTCAGCCAGCCGCGCTGGGCCTGGCGCAAGGCATCGGCCTGCTGCGGCCGGGCCGCGCGCAGCTCGCCGTAGACCGCGCCCAGCTCGGCGTCGAGCTGGTGCAGCCCGGCATCGGCGCACAGGGCCTTTTCGGTGGATGTGCGCGCCTGGGCGCAATCCATGCCGGCCGCCACGGATGCGGCAAAGGGAGTGAACGCGAGAAGCAGGGCGGCGGGCAGCCAGCGCAAACGAACGTCGGTCACGAAGAATTCCTGTCAGGGATGATGGGCCGCAGGCGGCCAAGCGCGCATCGTACCGGTGCGGGGCACAGGGTTAGTACGGATGTTTTCCTTTGCTTACATTACACTGTGCGGTGTAGCGCCATCGACGCCCTTGCGCGAATGCGTTGCTCACCCGTCCCGACCCGCCGTTTTTTCCTCCGCCGCGATGATTGATGATCTGGTTCAACTGGGCAAGCTGGTCAGCCTGGGCCTGGCGCTGATGCTGCCGTTGGCAAATCCCCTGACCTCCATGACCATGCTGCTGTCCCTGGGGCAGCACATTCCCTACAAAGAGCGCGAACGCCAGATCCGGCAGGCCGCCTGTTATGTCGTAGGCATCATGCTGGTCACGTACTATGCCGGCGCCTGGATCATGGCCACCTTCGGCATCTCGATCCCGGGCCTGCGTATCGCCGGCGGCCTGATCGTCGTCAGCATCGGCTTCAGCATGCTGTTTCCGTCGGCCACCGCCGCGGCCAGCGACGAGCGCGAAGCCGACGTGGCCGCCGACGTGGCCATCCACCGGCAGGTGCCCAACATCGCCTTCGTGCCGCTGGCGCTGCCGGGCACGGCGGGGCCGGGCACCATCGCCATGATCATCAGCGCGGCCTCGACCGTGGGCAGCGAGGCCGCCAGCGAATATCCCGCCTGGACCATCGCCGTCACACCGATCATCGTCTTCGCGCTGCTGGGCCTGCTGTTCTGGATCTGCCTGCGCTCGGCCGGCCGCATCGTCGCCCTGATCGGCAACGGCGGGGTCGAGGCCATCTCGCGCATCATGGGCTTCCTGCTGGTGTGCATGGGCGTGCAGTTCGTCATCAACGGCGTGCTGGAAATCGTGAGCCAGCATGGCGCCGGTGCCTGACCGCGCGCGGCCCGGCCGGGCCTGGCGCTGGCTGCGGGTGCTGGGCCGGGTCGCGCTCAGCCTGCTGATGCTGTTCTCCATGGCATGGGCCTGCCTGGCGTTCTGGTACCAGGGGCCGGCGGCCGCCTGGGGCAAGGCGCTGCTGATGCTGCTGTGGGTCGCCCTGGGGCTGTATGCGTTGCTGCGGCTGTGGCATGGCACTGGCCGCCTGCGCCGCCGGCCCGCGCTGTGGGCCTACCTGCTGGCGTTGCTGGCGCTGGCGGCGTGGTGGCAGGGCATCGCTCCGTCCAATGACCGGGTCTGGGCCGACGACGTCGCGCGCACGCTGCGCGGCAGCGTCGCCGGCAGCATCGTCACGCTGGACAACGTGCGCGACTTCAAATGGCGCTCGGACGCCGACTACACGCCGCGCTGGGAAACCCGCGTCTACGACCTCGCCACCCTGCAGTCGGTCGACATGGCGCTGTCGTACTGGGACGGTCCGGCCATCGCCCACACGCTGGTGTCCTTCGGTTTCGCCGACGGCCGCCATGTCGTCTTCTCGGTCGAGATCCGCAAGGAGCGCGGCGAGCAGTTCTCGGAACTGGGCGGCTTTTTCAAGAAATTCGAACTGAGCGTGGTGGCGGCCGATGAGCGCGACGTGCTCTACGTTCGCGCCGGCCCGCGCGCCGAGAACGTCTATCTCTATCCCGTGAAGATGCCGGTGGACGCGATGCGCGAGTTGTTCCTGTCGTACGTGCGCACGGCCAACGCGCTGGCCGACACGCCGCGCTTCTATCACACGGTCACCGCCAACTGCACCACGCTGGTCTACCGCATGGTGCGGGCCATCGTGCCCGGCCTGCCGCTGGACTACCGGATCCTGTTATCCGGCTATCTGCCCGAATACCTCTACGACCAGGGCGGCCTCGATACCAGCCTGCCGCTGCAGACCCTGCGAGAGCGCGGTTTCGTCGGCATCCCGCCGATCCTGGGCGAGGATTCCATCGGCTTCTCGCGCACCATCCGGCGCCACCTGCGCGCCGAGCCGAACGGGAGCGCGCCATGATCTCGTTGCGCGCCGTGGTGCTGGTCCTGTTGTTCGGGGTGCTGCTGTTCCTGGTGATGCGCACGCCGGGCGTGCTGGCCTATGACTACATCGCGCGCCGGCTGCGTGGCCGCGGCCAGCCGCCGCAGGACGCCCGCAAGCAGGATCCTTCCGCCGCGCGGCGGCCGGACCAGGCGCGTCAGCCCGGGTAGGCGCGCGCCAGCGCCTGGCCCGCCAGCGACACCAGCGGCGGCAACGCAAAGGCCCACAGGCCGATGCCGACGTGCAGCAGGGCCGCTGCGCCGCAGCCGACCGCGAACGCCAGCACGGCGCGGCCCATGCGCCCCATGCGCCGGCCGGCCGCCGCGTCGGCCTCGCCGCGCACCGTGTCCGCCAGGTCCAGCATGATCTGCGTGGTGGTGCCGGTCATCAGCGTCGACGGCGGCGCGGCGCCCAAGTGCACCCGGTGCACCGCGTTCTGGATCGACATCGCCAGCACCAGCGTCATGCCGGTGGCGAACAGCCCCCAGCTGTCGCCCATCGGAAACGGCCCCAGCCTCACGGCCAGCGCCGCCGCCACGCACAGCAGCAGCGTCTTGACGGTAAGCAGGCGCATGAAGGCCGGCTTGCCGGCCTCGCGCCGCGCCTGGCCATACAGGCGCGCCAGGAACACGCCCAGGCAGAACACCGGCAGCGCCGCCAGCTTGGTCCAGGCGCCCGAGGCGCCGTTGCCCAGCGCGTAGCCGATGGTGACGAAGTTGCCGGTGACGTGCGCCGAGAACAGGCCGTGCAGCGCGATGAATCCCAGCGTGTCGACGTAGCCGCCGTTCAGGCTCAAGAGGAGCGGCAGGCGTTCGTCGGCGGGGGCGGCCGGGGTGGCATTGGCAGGCGTAGGCATCGACGTTCCATCCGTTCAGAACCAGTACTTCGTAGCATAGATCACGGTCATGACGGCGCCCGTGACAATGACGAACGCCCGGATTGCCGAAGCAGGCAAGACGCGTATCAAGTGGCCGCCCAGGTAGCCGCCTGCCAGCGCGCCGGCCAGCATGCACAGCGTGGCGGGCCAATGCACCGAGCCCTGCGCGATAAAGATGACGATCGCCGCGGCGGTGACGAACGTGGCCAGCAGGTTTTTCAGCGATTTTATGGCGCGCAGGTTTCCGGGATCCGTGATCGAAATTACCGCGGTCAGGATCACGCCCAGCCCGGCGCCAAAAAACCCCCCATACACGGAGGCCAACGCGATCGGCAGCAGGCCGCGCGCGGGTCCGTCCTGCGCTTGGCCACCGCGCCGGCGCGCGCTCCAGGCCTGAACCTGAGGCGCAAAGGCAAACAGCAAGGTGGCAAACGCGATCAGGGCCGGCACGGGCAGGATGAAATAGGCGGGGGGAATGGCAAGCAGGATGAATGCGCCCAGCGCGCCGCCCGCGGTGGCGGCGATCGATAGCAACCAGAAGCGCCGATCGGGAGCCGGCAGATTCTCACGATCGGCCAGCGCCGCCAGGATATGGCCGGGCGATATGGCTACCGCGCTGGAGGCGTTGGCAATGACGGGCGGCAGGCCCGCAGCCACCATCGCGGGAAACGTAATCAGTGTGGCGCCACCCGCCAACGCATTGATAACGCCGCCCAACGCGCCCGCGCCGACCAGTAGTGCCGCCATGCTCCATTCCATGCCCACACCTTTTGATTAAACACTGTTTAGGTCCATATATTGGACCTTTTAATTAGCGTGAAATTTATTATTGCCTATTTTCCTCGCGGGTATAGAATGCTCGAAAATTAAAGAATAAATATTGGTCCAATATATGGAC
Source organism: Achromobacter sp. ISS7 (assembly GCF_056523125.1). Lineage (NCBI taxonomy): Bacteria > Pseudomonadati > Pseudomonadota > Betaproteobacteria > Burkholderiales > Alcaligenaceae > Achromobacter > Achromobacter sp. ISS7. The sequence continues at coordinate 1,080,236 of NZ_JAWRZD010000001.1, forward strand.
CATCGAAGACACTCCGGCGACGCCTTTTAGCCGCCCCGCAAGATCGCTGTCAACTCCCAGGATGGCGCATGCGGCCGGATCTCCATCGGCTTTGCGTGCATACATCCTGAGCGCTGGTTTCCAACTCCGTCCCCGGGGTTGTTGCGTGTTCACCTGTCTGGCCGTCCGGCCATCACCGTTGAATCAGGAGGGAATCTCGATGGATGTGAGCTTCATGGCGTTTTCCCGGTTGGCGTTCGGGCATTGGGAGGGTCAGCCCTTGTATGCCTTGGCCGACCTGGGGATTGCCCAGCGTTTGTCCCAACCCCGTACCTGCGCCGAACTGGCGCTGGAACTTGGGTGCGAATCCGAGCCGCTGGAACGCTTGCTGGACTGCGCGGTCGCGCAAAAACTGCTGATCGGCGACGGCGGGCGCTACGCCAATACCGATCTCAGTGCGCGTTTTCTCACCGAGGACAGCCCCGAATCCCTGTTGTGCTGGCTCCGCGTCATGGCGCGCTGGAAGCAGCCATGGGCGCAACTGGCCGAGGCGGTGCGCCGGGGCGAGGCGGTGGACAACCAATCCAAGTGGCTGGGCGAAGACCCCCAGTTCATGCGCGATTTCATCCTCGGCATGCATCAGTTCGCGTCCCGGTCGGGCCCTGCGTTTGCGCAGGCGTTGAAAGACGTGCCCATTCGTCACCTGGTGGATGTGGGTGGGGGCGCAGGCACGTATTCCATTGCCTTGTGCGCGGCGCGGCCCGACGTAACCGCCCGGGTTCTGGATCTGGCGCCGGTCGTCGAGATCACGCTCGAAACCGCGCGGGCTGCCGGCCTGGCGGACCGCGTGAGCGCCAAGGTGGCCGATTATCGGCAGGACGATTTTGGCGAGAAGGTCGACGCGTTGCTCTTTTCAAACGTGCTGCATCAGGAGAGCGCGCAGGTGTGCCGATCGATGCTGGAGCGCGCCAGGCAGGCATTGCGTCCAGGCGGCACCTTGTTGGTGCAAGGCTACTTCCTTGCCGAGGACCGGCGTGCGCCGCTGTTCACCACGTTGCACAACCTGTCCGCGCTGGCGCTGTGGGACGGCGGGCGCAGTTGGACGGTGGGCGACATGCAGGCGCACATCGCGGTTGCCGGCTTTGAGCGCCAGGCCGTGCTGCGCCAGGAGAGCAGCGGTTTTTGCCTGCTGTCGGCCGTCAAGGTCTGACCCGTTATCCATTTATCGAACCGGAGCCTATATGTCCACACAGACCATCACCGATACCGAAGCCGAAGTGATCGCCTGGCTGAAGGAAAACCGCAATGCGCAGGTCGAAGGCATCAAAGAGAAGAACCTGATCGAAGAGCGCATCCTGGACAGCATGCAGTTCCTGGACTTCATCATGTTCCTGGGCGAACTGGTGGGACATGACGTCTCCACCGCCATCACCGTCGACGACCTGCGCACGGTGGATGCCATCGTCAATTTCGTCCAGGCACAGCGCTAGCCCCGGGAGCGCAACATGACATTCGACTACTCAAGAATCGACCGCCTGAAGACGCTGTCCAAAGGGCGTTCACATGATCCCTACGAGCGTTTTGAATGGCCCGCCCATATCCCGGATGACCAGCCTTGGTGCAGCAATGACTTGCTCACTACCTATGGAACGCCCCTGCAAGAGCAACTGGACACCGCGCAGCAGATAAGGCTGAGCAAGTGGGAGGCCGTCAATTTCTTCAGCCTGAACGTGCATGGCATCAAGGGGGTGCTGGGCTTTGTCAGCCGGTGCATCTATGAAGAGCGCTATGCCGACGTATCCGAATACTTGCATATCTTCATGGGCGAAGAGAACTTCCATATGTGGTATTTCGCCAAGGCCTGTCTCGATTATGCGGGAAAGATATATCCATCCATTCAGTTGCAGGGCGATGCGCAGGCGTCCACGCCGGAGCTGGACGACTTGTACATGTTCGCCAGCACCCTGATCTTCGAGGAGTTCGTCGACTACTACAACCATAAGGTCGGCACCACGGACGGCATCACCGAGATCCTCAAGCAGATCAACTACCAGCATCATGTGGATGAGTCCCGCCATGTGTCCTTCGGCCGGGAAATGGTGCCACGCCTGTACCGGCTGGCGTTGGAGCGCGGCGGCGATCCCGACGCGACGCGGGCGGAGGTGGCGCGCACCGTGACGAATATGTTTCGCTACTTCATCAGCCTGATGTACAACCCCGCCGTCTATGACGATGCCAAAGTCTACGAGCCACTGGGTTTTCGCAACGGTAACGCCATGCGTAACGCGCTGAGGTCGCATCCGGCGCGCAAGGCCATCCACGAGCAATGGTTCAAGCGTAGCGCCGCCTACTTCACCAAACAGGGGCTGGTGACGGACTTGAATCTGGCCGCGCTATAGGGCGGAGGCAGACCATGGCGCAGATTGCCAGCAGTTCCAAGGTGGAAGCGCTTTTTGGCGCGCGCTTGCCCGTTCTGCAGGCCGGCATGGGCGGCGTGGCGCAGCCGGAACTGGCGGCCGCCGTGTGCGAGGCGGGCGCGTTCGGCATGATTGGCCTGTATCGCCATACGCTTGACGAGATCGGCGTGTTGCTGGCGCAGACCGCCACGCTGACCCGGGCGCGCTTTGGCGTGAATCTGGTGCCCTTCGTGCTGGACGCGGACGTATTGCTGGACCGGTTGGCGTTCTTGGCTGACCGTCCGGAGCGGCCGATCGTGACCTTCTTCGGCCTGCCGGGCGCCACTGTGCTGCGGGCCTTGCCGGCAGGGATGGAGTATGGCGTGCAAGGGGGGACCTGGGACGAGCTGGAAGCGGGGTTCGATGCCGGCGCGCGTTTTGGCGTACTGCAGACGACGGAGGCGGGCGGCCATCACCTGGGCTCGACCGCGCGCGACGAGGCGCTGGACCAGGCCGCCCGCCATGGCGTCGACAAGCGCATGGTGTTCATAAGCGGCGGTATCAGCAATGCGGTGGAGTTGCGCCAGGTGATGCAGGCCGGATTTTCCGGCGTGCTGTGCGGCACGGTATTCGCGGCAACCCGGGAGTCCGCGGCGCACGAGCGCTACAAGCAGGCGATCGTAAACGCCACGCCCGGCGATACCGTAGTCACCGACCGCTTCAGCGTGGGGTGGCATACCCATCGCCACCGGGTTATCCGCAATGCCAGTTGCGAAGAATCGCTGCCGGCAAGCGTCATCGGTACTGCGTACTACTTTGGAAAACGTTATCCCATCCTGCGGTACAGCGTTGCGGTACCCACCGTCCACACCGAGGGCTTGATCGAGGACATGGCGTTGTATTGCGGAACGTCCTGCAAGGACACGCATTCCATTCGAACCGTGCGGCAGGTGCTGGCTGACTTGACGTCGTAAGGCTTGGTTCTGTCCGCATTCTTCAAGTGCTTTGAGGGATTTTCAGGAGATTTCATCGTGATCATCGAAAAGCAATGGCACCAGGTAAAGACCGTGCTGCAAGGCAAACTGGACGACATATTCTCGATTGCGCCCGACGCCACCACGGAGTTCGACAGCTTGCTGGCCCATGAAGAGATCAATGCGCTGGGTTATGTGCGCAATTTCCCCCATCTGACCTGCGTCATGTGCTCGATAGAGCAGGGGGAGTTGCTGGGGTTCGCACGCGGCCAGCGCAAGCTGGACCAGGATTTCAAGGCGCTTGTCGCCGACGTGGCGCTGTTGCCGGCGACTTGCTACAAGGTCTACCTGGGACTGCAAGGGCAGCATCTGGACGAGGCGCGGGTGGAATCCTGCATCGCGCGTTGCTTCCGGCACGAGGACAAGGCGTTGGATCGTTACCGTGCCTTCAACTTCACCATGAAGGAATACGTGTACCTGGGCACCGCGGAGGGAGCGCAGGCGCACCTGGAAGCGGGCTACGACCGCCTGTTTTCCTTGTTTGCGCAACTGGGAATCAGCGCGGGTTGCGAAGAAGCCAACGATCCCTTCTTTGATTCAGGCAGCGCCGTGGCGCGCCTGTCGGCGCTGACGCCCACCAAGCGTGAACTGGTGTTCGACGGCCACGCCGTGTCTTCGCTGAACTATCACCGCAACTACTTCGGTGAAAAGTTCGATATCCACCTGGCCGGCAGCTTCGTGCATACCAGTTGCGTCGCGTTTGGCTTGGAGCGCTGGATCTCCATGTTCAAGGATCGCTTCGGCAATGCGGCGGATACGCTCGCCGCGCTCGAGCGCGTCTAGATGGATCGCCCGACGCTACAGGCGCAGGCATTGTTTCAGGCCGGCCAGCAGTTCAGGAAAACCTGCGTGGTCGATGCCGCCGCAAGCGCATTGAGCTATGGCGGCGATCTGGATGTGCTGGCCACCCCGGTAATTGTCTATTGGATCGAGTCCTATGCGACGGAGTGCATCCGGCTGGCGGGCGGCGGGCGTTGCGGGTCGGTCGGGCATGCGGTCAGCGTGCGGCACGTGGCGCCCGCGCATCCGGGCAGCGCGGTGCGGCTGACGATTACGGTAGAGGCCATGTTCGGCAATTCCCTGCGCTTCAGGGCGCACGCCGTGACGGGCGAGGCCGACACCCTGATCGCGACCGGCACGCATGACCGTACCCTCGTCGAACTTTGACGTCACGGTGGTGCTGGGTGCCTTGGATCCCGTGCTTTCCAGGCGGGCCGCGCGCACGCGACTGGGCAAGCCGTACCTTCCCGGCCTTGCCGGTTTCAGCGTGAGCGACAGTTCCGGCATGCAGGCGCGGCTATACGCCAATCGCAAGTACGTGGGCATAGACATCGAGGCTCTGGATCGGCCCGACCTGGCCGCGCGCCAACACCGCCTGGCGGCTTGGCTGGCGCGGCGGGATCGCGTCGTCGTGGACTTCCTGGCCGGTTGGGTCGCGCGCGAGGCTTGCGCGAAAAGCGTGGGGCTGGGGCTGTTGCATGCGCTGCCGCGCTTGTCCATCACCTGGGCGCGGCCGCTCGACCGGGGCGGGTCGGAAGAAATCGGCCTGGTGTTCAGCCGCTGGAGATTCGTCGCGCGGTGCGAGCGGGTCGGCAGGCTGTTGCTATGCGTGTGTTACCGGCAGGAATATGGCAAGCCCCGCATTTCCTTGCTGCGGTCTTGAATCCACGAGCCGTGCCCGCCGCGGGAGCAAACAAAAACAGCGCCATAAGGCGCTGTCTTGTACTTCCCCAGATCGCTCTGGAGCTTGAATTGGTGGAGCGGAGGAGGATCGAACTCCCGACCTTCGCATTGCGAACGCGACGCTCTCCCAGCTGAGCTACCGCCCCAAATCAAGCAAGAGCGCAACTATACAGGAATTCCCGCGCGCCGCGCAAGCCGGCGCGCAGGTTTTTTTGCTCAATCGAACGTCAGCGTGGCCACCACCGGCGCGTGGTCGGACGGCTGCTCGTTGCGGCGCGGTTCCTTGTCGATGACGCAGGCGGTGCAGCGCTTGACCAGCGGCGCCGACAGCAGGATGTGGTCGATGCGCAGGCCGGCATTGCGGCGGAAGGCGAACTGGCGGTAGTCCCACCACGAAAACGACTTCTCGGGCTGCTCGAACAGGCGGAACGAGTCGGCCAGGCCCAGGTCGACCAGGTCACGCAGCGCCTGGCGCTCAGGTTCGGACACGAGCACTTGGCCTTCCCATTTCTCGGGGTTGTGCACGTCCTCGTCGGCCGGCGCGACGTTGTAGTCGCCCAGCACCGCCAGGCGCGGGTACTGCTTGATCTCGTCGGCCAGCCAGGCGCGCATGGCCTCGAACCATTCGAGCTTGTAGGCGTACTTGTCGGAGCCGACCGACTGGCCGTTGGGACAATAGGCGCAGACCACGCGCACGTCGCCGTCGGCGCTGGGGAAGGTCAGGGCCAGCACGCGCTGTTGCGGGTCTTCGTAGTTGGGGATGTTGCGGACCATCGACGTGCCCGGCACGCGCGACACGATGGCGACGCCGTTGTACGTCTTCTGGCCGGCCCAGACCGCGTGGTAGCCGGCTTCCTTGAAGGCGGCCTCGGGGAACTTGTCGTCGGTCAGCTTCAGTTCCTGGATGCACAGCACGTCGACGGGATTGGCGGCCAGCCAGTCCAGCACCTGTGGCAGGCGCACGTTGAGGGAATTGACGTTCCAGGTGGCGAGTTTCATGATTTTCTTAGACCGTTTGTTTGTGCGGCTTCTGGCGGTTATGCCATCCAAAATCCCGGTCTAGCTACTCATCTGGCTACTCATCCGGGGCGCGGTTGGCTGACGCCAGGGACAAGGCCAGATGATACCCGGTCATGCGGCCTTTTTCTGTCCGCCAGCGCGGCTTGCGTTTTCGATTTGGCCGCGATGTTCATCGTGCGGGCCTACGCTGGATGCTCGGCCTGGACGACGAGACGCACGCCTAGTGCCTTGCATACCTTGGCGATGGTGTCAAAGCGTGGGCTGGCGCCGGCACGCAGGGCCTTGTACAGGGATTCCCGGCCAATACCGGCGGTCTCGGCAATTTGCGTCATGCCGCGAGCGCGCGCGGCGACTCCCAGCGCCTGGGCAAGCTCACCGAAGTCTCCGTCCTCGATCACCTGCGTCAAGTAGGCGGCGATGTCCTTGTCGTCGCGCAGGTAACGCGCAGGGTCGAAGGTGGGCAGTTCGGAAACCTTGATCGTCTTCTTGCTCATGATTGGTCTTCCTCGTCGTTTCTCAGCGCCCGCGCCAATTCCTTGGCGTGCTTGACGTCACGGCTTTGTGTGGCCTTTGTGCCGCCGCCCAGCATGACGATCAGTACGTCGCCCTGCTCGGTGTAATACATGCGCCAGCCAGGGCCAAAGAACTCGCGCATCTCGCTCACGCCCTCTCCGACCGGTTTCACATCACCCAGCAAACCCCGCGCGGCCTTTTCAAGCCTGCGGATCAGGCGGGCTCGCGTAGCCGGGTCTGTCAGGCTGTCGAACCAAGCGTCGAACTCTGGCAGCGGCTTTATGTGTGGTACATGATTAGTGTATTCGATCGGATACTTTTTCGGCAAGCGGATCGGCGGCGTGATGCCGGTGCGTGACGTGCGCGACATGCTCGCGGCTGGTGCCCGGATGCGTCGTGTGCCACTCCAAAGCGTGGCGCAAGCGTGGCGCATGAGCGAGCCGGGGCGTTGAACTTTCAGGGGATTAATGTCGTGCCAGCAGTCTAGCAAGGGGGAGCAGGAGGGCTTGGCGAAGTCGCCCCTTCCTTGTGTCCGAAACCGCGGGAAACGTCGAGGGGGCGGCGCTTCACACGACCCAGGGCAAGGAGGCCGAAGTCGTTATCCTGGTGCTGGGCGGTAATCCACAGCGCCCGGGGGCCAAGGATTGGGCCGTGCAAAGTCCCAACCTGCTCAATGTGGCGGTCAGCCGGGCCGAGGCGCGGCTGTATGTGATCGGCGATCGTGCCGCCTGGGGCCAACGCCCTTATTTCCGCGTGCTGGACCAGCGCCTTGGCGCCGGTAGCGAGGGGCCTTCGCGGTGACCCCATCCGTCAGCGCGACGCCGCCGCCTCACCCCTTCACCAGCCCGCCATCCACGATCAGGTTCTGTCCCGTGACCGCGCGCGACCACGGGCTGGCGAAGAACAGCACCGCGTCGGCGAACTGTTCCGGCGTGGTCACCTCGCGCAGCGGCGTGCTGGCGGCGATCAGGTCGAACACCGCGGCGGGCGTGGCGGCCGAGGCGTCGGTGGTGCGCAGCAGGCCGCCGGACACCATGTTGACGGTGATGCCGTCGGCGCCCAGTTCGTGCGATAGCGTGCGGGTGAAGGCCAGCAGCGCGGCCTTGGCGGCGGTGTAGTCGTGGTACGGCACCACCGGGTTCTGGACCAGGTTGGTGCCGACGTTGATGATGCGGCCGCCGCCGGCCGCGCGCATCGACGGCAGCGCGGCCTGGGTGGTGTTGAGGGCGGCGCGCACGCTGCCTTCGAGCTGCGCGTTCATGCGCGCCCAGTCGAGCGTGTCGGCGTGGGGGCGGGCGTCGCCGTCGAACTGGAAGGCGGGCAGGGCGTTGTTGACCACGGTGCTGACCGGCCGGCCGAAATGCTCGCTGGCGCGCGCCACCATGGCGGCGACCGCCTCGGCGTCGCGTACGTCCGCCTGCACGGCCAGCGCGCGGTCCGGCGCGGTGGCGGCCAGTTCACGGGCCGCGGCTTCGCTATTCAGATAGTTGATGACGACCCGCGCGCCTTCGCGCAGGAAGGCGCGGGCGATGGCCGCGCCCAGGCCGCGGCTGGCGCCGGTGACGATGACGAGTTGCTGGTCCAGGGGCAGGCAGGGGCTAGGCATGGTGGTGAATCAAACGGAAAGTCGGGGTGAATCGAGGTCAAGCGCGACGGCGCGCAGCGAACCGCGTGAAATGCCGGGCTGGCACCGCGCAATGGTAGCGCCCGCTCCGGTTTAATGTTCCGAGCCGCTGTTGAGCATGCGGCTGCGGGCCTTTTCGATGTGGGCGCGCATGATGTTGCGGGCGCCCTCGGCGTCCTGTTCGCGGATCAGGCGGTAGATCTGGCGGTGTTCGTCGATGGCGGCGCGGGTGCGCTTCCAGGGTTCGCTGTGGACCAGGTGGCGCATCATGTTGACGGCATGGCTGACGTCGTACTCCAGCGATTTGAGCACCTGCACGAAGCGCTGGTTGCCGGTGGCCGCCGCGATGGCGCGGTGGAAGCCATAGTCATGATGGTGGGCGATGGCGCCGGCGGCGTCGGCGGCTTCGTAGCCGGCCAGCATGCGGTCCATCTCCAGCAGGTCATCGTCGGTGCGGCGCAGGGCGGCCAGGTAGGCGCATTCCGGCTCGATCACCATGCGGAGTTCCAGGCCTTCCAGGATATGGCCGACCCGGCGCGCGGGATCGACCGCCGGCATGCCGCCCATCAGGTCGGGCTTGGCGCGCACGTAGCTGCCCGAGCCGCGCACGGATTCGACCAGCTGGTCTTCGCGCAGCCGGTCCAGCGCCTGCCGCACCACCGGGCGCGACACTTCGAACAGCGCCGCCAGCTCCAGTTCGGTGGGCAGCTTGGCGCCAGGCCCGATCTTGCCGGTGGCGATGGCGTAGAACAGGCTTTCGTAGACGCGCTCGGCGAAGCGCTCGGCGCGCACGTAGCCCAGGCCGGACGCCACTTCCGCCAGCACGTCCAGCTCGGGCCGCGGGCGGGTGGCCGCGCTCAGCAGCTTGTCCAGTTGCGGATCGCGCACGTTGCTCATGGCTGGGCTCCAACGGCGCGGACGCCGGGTTTGTTATCTGTCATGACAAATCGAACAAGGCGCCCCGGCACACGCGCGGCGATGCAAGGGCTTGAATACCTAGGGATAACCCCAGTCGGGCCGAAAATATCCTGAAGCTTGGGACGGAAGCTGTCAATTCAATTGACAAGTTATGGAGCGCTCCCTTACCTTGAATCCATCCCGCAACCGGCCGACCGGCCGCTACTTTACTCCGCACATCGTGACTCAGAAGAACTTTATCGCCAATCAATGGGTGCCCGCCGCCAGCGGCGAAACCATTCCCGTCCTGAACCCGTCCGATGGCAAGGCCTTCGACGCCATCGCGCGTTCGGGCGAGGAAGACGTGGACCGCGCCGTGGTCGCCGCGCGCGAGGCCTTCGAAGGCGAGTGGGGCCAGATGGCGCCCGCCGCGCGCAGCCGCCTGCTCATGCGCATCGCCTTCGCGCTGCTGGAGCGCCAGGAAGAACTGGCGCAGCTGGAATCCGCCGACGCCGGCAAGCCGATCAAGCAGGCCCGCGCCGACGCCGCCGCCGTGGCGCGCTATTTCGAGTTCTACGCCGGCGCGGTCGACAAGCTGCACGGCGAGACCATTCCCTACACCCCCGGCTTCACCGTGCTGACCGTGCGCGAGGCGCATGGCGTCACCGGCCACATCGTGCCGTGGAATTACCCGCTGCAGATCTTCGGCCGCAGCGTCGGCGCGGCGCTGGCCGCGGGCAACGCCTGCGTGGTCAAGCCGGCCGAGGACGCCTGCCTGTCGCTGCTCAAGGTGGCCGAGATCGCCGCCGAGGTGGGCCTGCCCGCCGGCGCGCTGAACATCTGCACGGGTTATGGCCACGAGGCCGGCGCGGCGCTGTCGGCGCATCCCGGCATCGACCACATCTCGTTCACCGGCTCGCCGCAGACCGGCAAGATGGTGGCGCACGCCGCCGCCGAGAACCACGTGCCGGTGACGCTGGAACTGGGCGGCAAGTCGCCGCAGATCGTGTTCGACGACGCCGACCTGGACGCCGCCATGCCGGTGCTGCTGGCCGCCATCATCCAGAACGCCGGCCAGACCTGCTCGGCCGGCAGCCGCGTGCTGATCCAGCGCGGCATCTACGAGAAAGTGTTGGGGCGCCTGGGCGAGGCGTTCTCGGCCACCGTCACTGGTCCGGCCGCGCAGGACCTGGACGTCGGTCCGCTGATCAGCGCCCGCCAGCACGACCGCGTGCGCGGTTTCCTGGCCGAGGCCGAAGCCGAGGGCCTGAAGGTCGCGGCGCGCGGCAAGCTCAAGGATGGCGCGCCCGGCAGCGGCTTCTACCAGCCGCCGGTGCTGTTCCGCGACGTGCCGCCCAAGAGCCGCCTGGCGCAGGAAGAAGTGTTCGGCCCGGTGCTGGCCGCCATGGTGTTCGACACCGAGGAAGAAGCGCTGGAGATCGCCAACGGCACGCTCTATGGCCTGGTGGCCGGCGTCTGGACCCGCGACGGCGGCCGCCAGTTGCGCCTGGCGCGCAAGCTGCGCGCCGGCCAGGTGTTCGTCAACAATTACGGCGCCGGCGGCGGCGTGGAACTGCCGTTCGGCGGTTCGCGCCAGTCGGGCTACGGCCGTGAAAAGGGCTTCGAGGCGCTGTACGGCTTCACCACCCTGAAGACCATCGCCATCCGCCACTGATCCGGCGGCGGCCGGGCGCGCCGCCCCGACCGGGGCGGGCGCCCGGTGGCAAAATATCGGTTACCTTTGATGTTTTGCCAGGGGCGCCACGCCCCGTATCCAGGATCAGCATGTTCACCGGTATTGTTCAAGGCACCGCGAAGATCGCGAAAATCGCGGATCGCGAAGGCCTGCGCACGTTTACGCTGGCGTTTCCCGAGGGCTTCTGCCAGGACCTGGCGATCGGCGCCAGCGTCTCGACCGACGGCGTCTGCCTGACGGTCACCGAAATCCTCGACGCCAACCAGGCCACTTTCGATGTCATGCTGCAAAGCCTGGCCATCACCACGCTGGGCAGCTACCAAGAAGGCGACCGCGCCAACGTCGAGCGCGCGGCCAAGGACGGCGCCGAGATCGGCGGCCATCCGCTGTCCGGCCACGTCGACTTCACTTCGGAAGTGGTGATGGTGAAGTCGTCGGACACCAATCGCCTGATGCGCTTCAGTATCCCCGAGGCCTTCCGCAAGTACGTGTTCGCCAAGGGCTACATCGCCATCAATGGCGCCAGCCTGACCGTGTCCGAAGTGAACCGCGCCGAGGGCTGGTTCGAAGTCTGGCTGATCCCGGAGACCCGCCGCATGACGGTGTTCGAGGACAAGCAGGTGGGCGACCACGTCAACATCGAGATCGAGCGCAGCACCCAGGTGGTGGTGGACACCGTGCGCGAGACCGTCCAGGAAAGCCTGGGCCGCCTGCAGCCGCTGCTGGAAGCCATCCTCAAGGAAAAAGGGCTGACGCTGGAAGATTTCGTCAGCCCGCAGGGCAAGCTCAAGTAAGGTAAGCCGGCGCGTTGGCGTCAGAACGAAAACGCCGGACCCAGCGGCTTGATGCGGATGCCGGGTTGCAGCCGGGTCCAGGGCAGGTCGGCGGGATCGGCCTGCATCGGGCCGGGCGCCTTGGCCACCAGCACGTCCTGGGCGATCGGCTGGAAGTCGGCGCGGAAATGCACCGAGCTCTTGACCACCAGGATCGCCATCTCCTCGGGCTGCACGCCGCCGACGCGGAACAGGTTGCGGTCCAGCATCTGCGTCTTGGTGGCGCTGACCACCACGCGCACGCCGCCCAGCCGCAAGCCGGCCACCGCCTCCAGATCCACGTCCATGCCGTTCATCATCGGGCCGTCGAAACGCAGCTTGCCCGGCGACAGGGTCTCGACCACGAACTCGCCCTCGAAGGGCGCGTCGCCGGCCACGCCGGACTGCCCGCCCAGGCGCAGCCTGACCTTGTTGCCGATGCCGGCGGCGGTGGCCTGGCGCACCGCCTCGGGGTCATAGAACAGGCCCAGCGCGGCGTTCTGCGCGTTGGCCTCGACCAGCGCGCGCAGCATGCCGGTGGTGTTGGCGTCGCCGCCCGCGCCCGGGTTGTCCTGGGTGTCGGCGATGACCACGGGACGCGAGGCGCCGGCCGCCAGCGCCTGGGCGCGCTTGACGGCGTCGGCCGGCGCCAGGAAGTCGGGCGACCATTGCGGTTCGAGTTCCAGCACACGTTGGTACAGCGCCTCGGTGACGCGCTCGACCGCGTCGGCGTCGGTGCCATAGGCCCACACCACCGGCCCGCATTCGGGGAAGTCGGCGGCCGGAAAGCCCGGCGCGAACGAGATCGAGGCCACGCCCGGCGTCTGCTCCAGGCGTTCGAGTTCCTCGTACACGCCCTGCGACGGCTGCAGCATCGTGCACATGCCGTTGATCGGGATCAGGAAGGGCAGGCGGCGTTCGGCGCGCACCCACTTGCCGCCGGCCGCGACGCGCGTGGCCAGCAGGCGCGCGGCGTGCTCGCCGGTCACCGCCATGTCCACGTGCGGATAGGTGCGGAAGGCGGCCAGGGCATCGGCCTCGCGCAGCATCTGCGCGGTGACGTTGGCGTGCAGGTCGAGGCTGCCGACCACCGGCAGGCCGGGGCCGACCAGGGCGCGCACCCGCGCCAGCAGCTCGCCTTCGCCGTCGTCCAGATGCTCGGCCACCATGGCGCCGTGCAGGTCCAGGTAGATGGCGTCGAAGCCGCCGGCGCGCGCCGCGTCGACGATCTCGCCGGCGATGCGTTCATAGGCGTCGCGGGTGACGTGGGCCGACGGGCTGGCGCCGGCCCAGATCACCGTGCGCACGGTGTGGCCCTGTGCCAGGGCGGCGTTGATGAAGCCGCCGGCGGGGATATTGACCTCGCGCAGCGCCAGCATGTCGTCGCCGCGCACCATGGCGGGAAAGCCCTCGCCGCGCACGAAGTTCTCGTAGGCCGCCTTGGACGGCGCGAAGGTATTGGTCTCGTGCTGGAAGCCAGCCACCAGAATGTGCATGATCGATTCCTTGGAGCGTCAGGCGCGCGCGGGCGCGGATTGGGGAGGACGGTTCACCAGCAGCAGCAGGGCGCCGGCCACCAGCAGGGCGGAGATCGCGTACAGCCCGCCGGACAGGCTGCCGGTGGTTTCCTTGATCCAGCCGATGATGGACGGGCTGAGAAAGCCGCCCAGCAGGCCGATGCTGTTGATCAGCGCGATGCCGCCCGCCGCGGCTTCCCCTTGCAGGTACTGCGACGGAATCGCCCAGAATACCGTGTAGGCGGCCCACATGAAGCCGGTGGCCAGCGTGATGGCCGTCAGGGATAGCGCGAATTGCGTCGGCGCCGCGGTGGCGATGCACAGCGCCACGCCGGCCAGCAGCGCGGGCACCAGCGTGTGCCAGCGGCGTTCGCGCATGCGATCGGAACTGCGCGCGAACCACAGCATGAAGACCGCCGCGGCCACGTAGGGGATCGCCGAGTACAGGCCGATCTGCATGGTGTCCTGGACCCCCGCCAGCTTGAGCAGCGTCGGCAGCCAGAAGCTGACGGCGTAGATGCCGCAGATCAGGCAGAAGTAGGTCAGCGCCATGCCGTAGATGGCCGGGTCGCGCAGCACCTGGGCGAAGGCGTGCTTCTTGTGCGCGCCGCGGCTGTCCAGGTCGGCGGCCAGCAGCGCCTTTTCCTCGGCGCTGAGCCAGCGCGCCTCGGCCGGCTTGTCATCCAGGTAGCGGAAGGCGATCACGCCCAGCAGCACGCAGGGCAGGCCTTCCAGCAGGAACATCCATTGCCAGCCGTCCAGGCCATGCGCGCCGGAGAAGGCCGTCATGATCCAGGCCGACACCGGGCCGCCGACGATGCCGCCGATCGGGCCGGCCAGCATCACTACCGCCATGACGCCGGCCATGCGCGACTGCGAATACCAGTAGGTCAGGTAGAAGATCATGCCGGGGGCGAAGCCGGCCTCGAACACGCCCAGCATGAAGCGCAGGACGTAGAAGCTCCATTCGCCCTGCACGAACAGCATCGAGGCCGAGGTCAGGCCCCACAGCACCATGATGCGGCTGATGGTGCGGCGCGCGCCGATGCGCGTCAGCAGCAGGTTGCTGGGCACCTCGAACATCACGTAGCCGAGAAAGAAGATGCCGGCGCCCAGGCCGTAGACGGCGTCGGAAATGCCGATGTCCTGCTGCATCTGCAGCTTGGCGAAGCCGATGTTGATGCGGTCCAGGTAGGCGAACACATAACAGAGCAGCAGGAACGGCAGCAGGCGCCAGGTGATCTTGCGATAGAGCGGAGCCAGGCGCGGATCGGCGCCTGGCGTGGCCTGATGGGGCATTGCGTGTCTCCTCGCGGGCGGGTCTGCGCCCGCCGCGGTGGTTGGGGTGGCGGCGGTTCCCGGGGCGGGTCCGCGCGGCGTCCATATTGCGAGCACGCAGTGTTCGAAACAATGACCTGGGTGATAAATTATCGTTGCCTTCAGGGCAACAGAAAAAAAACGCCGCGGCCATGCGACCCGGCGCCTGAATGTCCATGACAGAACATAAAGGGGAAACGATGGCGGAAATCAGCCAGGCGCGTCTGAAGTATTTCAACGAGGTCGTGGCCTGTGGCTCGATCCGCGGCGCCGCCGACAAGCTCGGCACCGCGCCGTCGGTCATCAGCCGCCAGATCCAGCTGCTGGAAAAGGAACTGGGCGTGGCCCTGTTCGAGCGCCGCGCGCGCGGCCTGACGCCGACCGAGGCCGCCGACATGCTGCTGGAATACCACCGCGCCTGTCGCGCGCAGCAGGAGCACCTGAACGCCCGCCTGCAGGAACTGCGCGGCATGCGGCGTGGCAACGTGCACCTGATGATCAGCGAGGGCTTCATCGACAGCCTGATGGAGCACGTGGTCGGGCCGTTCTGCATCGAGCATCCGCGCATCAACATCAGCGTCAACGTCGGTTCGGTCAACGAGGTGGTCGAGGCCGTGGCCAGCGACGCCGCGCACATCGGCCTGGCCTACAACCCGCCGGTGGATCCGCGGCTGCGCTGCCGCGCCAGCCGCAAGCACCCGGTCTGCCTGCTGGCGGCGCGCGACCACGCGCTGGCGCGGCGCCGCGCGCCGCTCACCATCGCCGACATCCTGCCGTATCCGTTCGCGCTGATGTCCGCGCCGTATGGCCTGCGCCAGGCGGTCGACCTGCTGGAGTTCACCGAACGCATCCACCTGACGCCCAGCCTGACCACCAATTCGCTGCGCGTGCTCAAGCAGTACGCGATCAGCGGCGCCGGGGTGACGCTGATGCCGAACCTGGGCGTGCACCACGAATTGGCCAGCGGCGAACTGGTGGCGCTGCCGATCGCGCATCCGATCCTCAGCGCGCCCGAATGCCAGATGCTGCTGCGGCTCGGGCGGCCGCTGTCATCGGCCGCCAACGAGGTGGTGCGGCGCATCGAGCAGCGCCTGCCGGCGTTCGCGGTGCCGTGATGGTGGCGGGTCGCAGCCGGGGCGGGCGCGTGGTGAAAAAGGGCGCCGCGCAGCCGTGAGGGAAGGGCGCATTTCGTTACCGTTGCGGCGGCGGGTTCAACCGGAAATCAAGTATCCATGCGCTTTTTCAGGCAATTCTTTGCCGCACGCCAATGAATAAGCCACTCTTGCCATGAAATCGCCATGTAACGGGCGTTTCAGGGCAGCGTAAGCTACAATGGACGCACTTTCGGAGGTTTCTATGTCGGTAATATCCGATATCAAAATACGCCCCCTGGAGCGCGGCGACCTGCACTTCGTGCACAAGATCAACAATAACGACGTCATCATGCGTTATTGGTTCGAAGAGCCTTACGAGGCCTACGACGAACTGGTCGCCCTCTATGACCGCCACTTGCACGACCAGAACGAGCGGCGCTTCATCATCGAGCACGACACCGGCCAGCCGGCCGGCCTGGTGGAACTGGTGGAAATCGACTACATCCACCGTCGCGCCGAATTCCAGATCATCATCGCGCCCAGCTACCAGGGCCGCGGCTACGCCAAGGCCGCCACCCGCATCGCGGTGGGCTACGCCTTCCGCGTGCTGAACCTGCACAAGGTCTACCTGGTGGTGGACAAGGACAACCGCGCCGCCGTCCACATCTACGAGCGCTGCGGCTTCCAGATCGAAGGGTTGCTCAAGGAAGAGTTCTTTTCCAACGGCACCTACCGCGACGCCTACCGCATGGCGCTGCTGCAGCACGACCATCTGCGCGACGTCGGCCCGGGCGCGCCGGACGCGCCGGTGCTGCGCGACTGGCCGCAGGAAGAGCAGACGGGCTGACGGACGGGGCGAGGCCGCGCCTTCGGCTTGCTGCCCCCCGTGGGGGGGCGCTTTTATCTTGAAGCGGCCATGAAAAAAACGCCCCCGAGGAATCTTCCCCGGGGGCGTTTTCACGTCATGACGCCGGCGGTTCAGGCCGTCTGCGGCGCGGCCCGCAACAGCCGCAGTCCGTTCGCCACCACCAGCAGGCTGGCGCCGACGTCGGCGAACACCGCCATCCACAGCGTGGCGTTGCCGGTCATCGCCAGGGTCAGGAACACGGCCTTGATGCCGAGCGCCAGCGCGATGTTCTGGATCAGCACGCTGTGGGTGGCGCGCGACAGGCGCAGGAAGGTGCCGATCTTGCGCAGGTCGTCGTCCATCAGCGCCACGTCGGCCGTCTCGATGGCGGTGCCGGTGCCGGCCGCGCCCATGGCGAAGCCGATGTCGGCGCGGGCCAGGGCCGGGGCGTCGTTGATGCCGTCGCCGACCATGCCGACCTTGCCCGACGGCGCCAGCTTGCTTTCGATGGCGGCCAGCTTGTCTTCCGGCAGTTGGTCGCCGCGCGCTTCGTCGATGCCGACCTGGCGCGCGATGGCCTGCGCGGTGGGCGTGTTGTCGCCCGTCAGCATCAGGGTGCGCACGCCCAGCGCGTGCAGGTCGGCGATGGCGGCCGCGCTGGTGGGCTTGACCGTGTCGGCCACCGCGGCCAGCGCCAGCACGCGCTGGCCGTCGCTGAGCGCGATGGCGCTCTTGCCTTGCTGTTCCAGTTCGTCGAGGCGGGCTTCCAGCTTGGCGTCCGATACGCCCAGCTCACGCATCAGGCGGCGGTTGCCCAGCTGGAACACCACGCCATCCACCTTGCCGCTGACGCCGCGGCCGGGCAGGGCGGTGAAGTCGTCCACGTCCAGCAACGTCTTGCCGGCGTCGCGCGCGGCGTTGGCCACCGCCAGCGACACCGGGTGGTCCGAGCGGGCGGCCAGGCTGGCGGCAATCAGCGCCGCGGGTTGGCGCGTCAGGTCGGAGACGTCCCAGTCCTGCAGGTCGGTCTGCACCGGCTTGCCGTGCGTCAGCGTGCCGGTCTTGTCCAGCGCCAGCCACTTCAGGTTGCGGCCTTCTTCCAGGTACACGCCGCCCTTGACCAGGATGCCGCGGCGCGAGGCCGCCGTCAGGCCGCTGACGATGCTGACCGGCGTGGAGATCACCAGGGCGCAAGGGCAGGCGATGATGAGCAGCGCCAGCGCCCGGTAGATCGCGTCGAACCAGGGCTGGCTCCACAGCAGCGGCGGCAGGACCGCCACCAGTACGGCTACGCCGACCACCACGGGCGTGTAGATGCGCGAGAAGCGGTCGATGAAGCGCTGGGTCGGGGCGCGCGCGCCCTGGGCCTGTTCGACCGCGTGGATGATGCGCGCCAGCGTGGTGTTGCCGGCCGCCGCGGTGACGCGGTAGTCGAACGAGCCGGCCGCGTTGACGGTGGCGGCGTAGACCGGGTCGCCTTCGGCCTTTTCGACCGGCAGGCTTTCGCCGGTGATGGGGGATTGGTCCACCGCGGAGCGCCCGCTGACGATGATGCCGTCGGCGGCGATGCGCTCGCCCGGGCGTACCCGCACCACGTCGTCGACCTGCAGTTGCGCCGCCGGCATCTGTTTCCAGGCGCCGTTGGCCTGGCGCACGGTGGCGGTCTCGGGCGCCAGGTCGAGCAGGCCGCGGATGGCGTTGCGGGCGCGGTCGAGCGAGCGCGCCTCGATCAGTTCGGCGACGTTGAAGAGGAACATCACCATGGCCGCTTCCGGCCACTGGCCGATCAGCACCGCGCCGGTGACGGCGATGCTCATGAGCGCGTTGATGTTCAGGTTGCCGTTGCGCACGGCGATCCAGCCCTTGCGATAGGTGCTGATGCCGCAGGCGAGGATGGCGGCGACCGCCAGCGCGGCGGTGACGCCCCAGTGCATGCTGGCGAAATGCGAGGCCTCCGACAGGCCGGCGAGCACGCCGGCGCCGCCGATGGCCCACCAATTCACGCGCGCGGCGGCCGGGGCCGGGGCGCGCGCGGCGCCCTCGGCCAGCGGTTCGGGCGTCATGCCCAGCGACTTGATGGCCGCGGTGATGCGGTCCAGCGCGCCCTCGGCGTGCACCACCGTCAGGATGCGCTGCATCAGATTGAAGTCCAGTGCATGCACGCCGTCGACGCTGTCGAGCTTCTTGCGGATCAGCGTTTCCTCGGTCGGGCAGTCCATCTGCCCGATGCGCAGGCGGGCCAGCAGTTGGCCCGGGCCGGCCTGCAGCACGGCCGCGCCGCCGGCGGACATCTGGATGTCGCCGGCATCGTGGCCGCCGCAGCAGGCGGAGGCGGCCGGGGCGTGGCTGTGCGGGTGCCCGGCCGCGTGGTCGTGCGCATGGCCTGGCTTGTCGCCATTGCCGTGGTCGTGGCTGTGGTCGTGGGCGGGCGCGTCGTCGTGGTCATGGCCGTGATGATGGGCGCTCTCGCTGTCATGGCGATGGCTGCCGCAGGCGTTCGCCGCGCTATCCTTGCCCCGCGGGCCGCAGCAACCGCCGGCGCCCGGGTGGCCGTGATCATGTCCGCTGGCGGAGGCCGGGGCCTTGGGGCCGCAGCAGCCGGAACCGGAGGCGGGGTGGTCGGTGTGTTTGTTCGTCGCGCAAGACATCGTGGTTGCCTTTTCGTAAGCCGTTGACCGTATTCCACACCTTGGAGTTACTATAGGGTCAACCCCTTTTATCCATCGGATGCGTCCGGGAGGCATGATGCGTATCGGCGAATTGGCCACGGCGGCCGGCACCACGGTCGAAACCGTCAGGTATTACGAGAAGGAAGGGCTGCTGCCCGCCCCGGAACGGGGCCTGAACAATTACCGCAGCTACGGCCAGACCCACCTGGAGCGCCTGCGGCTGATCCGCAACTGCCGCGCGCTGGACATGACGCAGGACGAGATCCGCGCCATCCTGTCGCTGGCCGACAATCACCAGACTGGATGCGGCCCCATTAATGAATTGTTCGACGAGCACATTTCCCACGTGGACGAGCGCATCGCCGAGCTGACCCAGTTGAAGACGCAATTGACCGATCTGCGCCAGCGCTGCCTGTCGGCGCGGCCCGACACGGACGACTGCGGCATCCTGCACGGCCTGTCGGAAATGCAGGTCGAGGAACGCCAGGAACGCCATACCCACCTGGGTTGAATCCGCCAGTCGCCATGCGCCGGGCAGGGGGATAGCCGTCCCCCGCGCGGCCATGGCGTAATATGAGAACCCTTCTCTTTCCCATTTGGGAATCCCGCCCATCCCGGTATCCCATTCACGCCTTGCCCCATGACCCAGACCACCACCATCACCCCGCTGCACGCCATCACCTCGCGCCGTTCCGTGAAGTTCCTGCGGGGCCCGGCGCCCAAACCCGCCGAGCTTGAACAGATCCTGCAGGCCGCGATGTCGGCCCCCGACCACGGCGCGCTGCGCCCGTGGCGTTTCGTGGTGATCCAGGGCGAGGCCATCGGCAAGCTGGCCGACGTGGCGCTGGAAGCCGTCAAGCGTAGCGGCGATCCGCGCATGACGCCGGAAAAGGAAAAGTCGGTGCGTGAGTGGATGGCGGGCGTGCCGCTGTTCGTCGCCGTGGCGCAGAAGATCGCCCACGACAACACCAAGATCCCCGAGGCCGAGCAACTGCTGGCCACCGGCTGCGCCACCATGAACATCCTGAACGCCGCCCACATGCTGGGCTACGGCGCGTTCTGGAGCACCGGCATCGGCACCTACGTCGAGGACGTGCAGGCCGCGCTGGGCCTGGATTCGCTGGACTACCGCTTCCTCGGCTTCCTGGCGATCGGCACCCCGGCGTGCGCGGTGCCGCCGGCCAACCGCCCGGACTACCGCGAGTTCGTCACCGAGTGGACCGGTCCGCTCTGAGGCGCGTCGTGGCGCGATGAGAAAACCGGCCGTTGGCCGGTTTTTTCTTGTGGCGTGCGTCGCCTACCGTTGTGCCGCGAGGGGCCGGAAGGCCGCGCGCACGAGTCTCTCCAGGCCCCAGCCCGCGAAATAGAAGAGGGCCAGCGTCGGCAGCCCGATCAGCAGATAGCCGCCGACCCAGGACAGCTCACCGAGCAGCTGGTCCAGGTTCAGCTCGTGCAGTAGCGCAAGCTGCAAGGCCAATGGCAATTGCAGCAGCACGAAGCGGCCCTTGTCGTCGCCGTCGGCGGACAGCGCGCCGGCGATGCAGAGGATGACGATGGCGAGGTAAAGCGCGGCAAACACGATGCCGGTCCAGCTGAACCCTTTCGAGGCGGTCAATCCAGGCACGTTGGTTTCCAGGGGAATCGGAAGCCGCAAGTATAGAGGCCGCCCTGATGCGGTCCACCGGGCCACCGAGCCAGGCCGACGTTGCTCGCCGTCCGGCTTCACAGGGCAGGCTTGCGCGGCCATCAATAAATGACAATAATTCTTATTGTTGATTAGCCCGTCCTCCCATTCCCCGCCATGTCCCATCCTGCGCAGCCGACGCCGCACACCGCCGCCCAGCTGTACGAGGCCCATCATCCGTGGTTGCAGGAATGGCTGCGCCGCCGGCTGGGTTGCCGCCACGATGCCGCCGACCTGGCGCATGACACCTTCGTGCGGGTGCTGGCCGGCCGCCCGACCGAGCCGATCCTCGAACCCCGCGCGTTCCTGACCACGCTGGCGCAGCGCACGCTGTACACGTTCTGGCGCCGCCGCGAACTCGAGCGCGCCTACCTCGACAGCCTCGAGGCCCTGCCGCATGCCAGCGTTCCCAGCGAAGAGCAGCGCGCGCTGGTGGTCGAGGCCCTGATGCAGATCGACCGGGCCTTGCAGCGCCTGCCGGCGCGCGCCCGCCAGGTCTTCCTCCTGAGCCAGCTGCACGAGCTGACCTATCCCCAGATCGCCGAACGCCTCGGGGTATCCGCCATCACCGTCAGGCGCTGCATGAAGCAGGCCGTCACGCTGTGCGTGGCGGCGCGCCTGGCCGCATGAGCGCGCCCGCGCTGCCGGCGGCCGTCGAGGCCGCCGTCGACTGGATGGTGCTGCTGTCGTCGGGCGAGGCGGCCGAGGCCGATCGCGCCCGCTTCGAGGCCTGGTTCCAGGCCGATCCGCGCCACGCCGCCGCCTGGGAGATGGTTGCCGGCGCCGTCAAGAGCACGTTCGCGCCGCTGAGCGACGGCGCCTCGGTCCAGGCCGCGGGCGCGGCGCTGCTGGCGCCGGTCTCGCGCCGCCGCGCGTTGCGCAATGCCCTGATGCTGGCGCTGGCGGCCGGCGGGCTGGCCGCGCTGGCCGACCGCCAGACGCCGTTGCGGACCCTGGCCGCCGACCTGCGCACCGGGACGGGCGAACGCCACACCTATCCGCTGCCGGACGGCAGCGAGGTCACCCTGAACGCGCGTTCCGCCGTCGACCTGGCGTTCGACGGCCGCGCCCGCATGCTGCGGCTGCGCGCGGGCGCGGTGTACGTGCGGGTCGCGGCCGACGCCGCGCGGCCCTTCATCGTCGCCAGTCCCGATGGCGAAGTGCAGGCGCTGGGCACGGTGTTCGGCGTGGCGCGCGACGAGCAGGGCAGCGTCGCCTGTGTGATCGAGCACAGCGTCGAAGTCCGGGCGGCGGGCCAGCGGCGCGTCCTGGTGGAGGGCGAGGGCGCGCGCTTCGGCGCCAGCGGGATCGACGCGCCGGATGCCGCGCTGGCCGAGACCGCGGCCTGGCACGACGGCATGCTGGTGGTGCGCGACCAGCCGCTGGGCGCGGTGGTGGCGGCGTTGCGGCCCTACCGGCGCGGCTTCCTGCGCATTTCCCCCGAGGCCGCGCGCTTGCGGGTGCTGGGCGCCTTCCCGCTGGACGATACCGATCGCGTGCTGGAATCCCTGCGCCAAACCCTGCCGATCGAAGTCGGCGGGCTGGGCGGCTGGCTCGTCAGCATCGACCTGCGCGCCGATGCCGCCGAAAAAAAATGATCGCTTGCGGCGGGCTCGCTGGACATACCTCCTGAAGCACCCCCTTGTCGCAGGAGATTCCATGTTCCCCGTTCGTCCCGCGCCGCAGCTGGCGGCCGCGTTCTTCATCGCCCTGGTCGCGCCGGCCGGCATCGCCCAGGCCCTGGCCGGCGCCCAATCGGGCGCGCCCACGGCGCAACGCTACGATCTGCCCGCCGCGCCGCTGGCCGAGACCCTGACCCGCATCGCGCGCCAGAGCGGCCACGCGGTGTCGGTCGATCCGGCGCTGGTGGCCGGCCGCCAGGCTCCGGCGGTGGCCGGCACCTACACCCCCGAGCAGGCCTTGCGGCAGGCGCTGGCGGGCAGCGGCCTGGAATTGCGCATCACCGCCAATGGCACCTTCAGCGCGCGGCCCCTGCCGCAGGCGGGCGGGGCCACCCTGCTGGAGCCGGTGCGCGTGACCGGCGCGGCCGAATCGTCCTCCGGCCCGTTGCACGGCTACGCCGCCCGTGTCAGCGCCACCGGCACCAAGACCGACACGCCCATCATCGAGACGCCGCAGTCGATCACGGTGGTCGGCGCCGAGGAGATCGAGACGCTCAAGGCGCAAAGCCTGCAGGATGCGCTGGGCTACGTGGCGGGCGTGAGCCGCGCCGAGGGCCAGGATCGCACCTCCGACAGCCTGTTCCTGCGCGGCTTTCGCGGCAGCCAGGGCAACTACTATCGCGATGGCACGCTGTACACCGTGAACATCTACAACGGACGGCAGGAACTGTACGGGCTGGAACGGGTCGAGTTCCTCAAGGGCGCCGCCTCGGTGCTCTACGGCGCGGCGCCGCCGGGCGGTGTCATCAACACGGTCAGCAAGCGGCCCACGACCGAGCCGCTGCATGAACTGAACGTCGAGGCGGGCAACTTCCGTCGCAAGCAGATCTCCGGCGACTTCGGCGGCGCGCTCGATGACGAGGGCAAATGGTCTTACCGCCTGACCGCCCTCAAGCGCGACAGCGATACCTTCATCGATCACGTCCCGGACGACCGGACCTACGTGGCCCCGGCCCTCAAGTGGCAACCCAGCGACGCCACCTCGCTGACCCTGCTGGCGGAATACCAGGAGGACCGCACGGTCTACGTCTACGGCCTGCCTGGCCAGGGCACGGTGCTGCCCAATCCCAACGGCAGGATTCCCCGCAATCGCTTCACGGGCGAACCGGGCTTCGACAAGTTCATCATGAAGCGCTATTCGATCGGCTACCTGTTCGAACACGCGTTCACGGACCAGCTCAAGCTGCGCAACAGCGTGCGCTACTTCCACGCGGACAGCACCTACTTTTCCACCGACATCTGGCAGTTGCAGGCCGACCAGCGCCACACCGCCGATCGCGGCGCGATGCCGCGCTGGGACCGGTCGTCGGCGGTCGTGACCGACACATCGCTGCAGTACGACGCCACGACCGGCCCGCTGCGCCACACGTTGCTGGCGGGCCTGGACTACTCGCTGCCCAGGCACGAGACCGAGCGCTACCTGCGCAGCAACACCAACCTCGATCTCTATGATCCGGTCTACGGCGTCCCCCTGGGGCCGGCTACGCCGTTCCCGTGGTCGTCCTCGAAAACCGACATGAAGCGCCTGGGGGTCTACCTGCAGGACCAGATCAAGATCGCCGATAAGTGGGTGCTGCTGCTGGGCGGTCGGCATGACTGGGTCACGGTCAACGAACGCAATTTCTTCACCGGCGAAAAGGTCGCGGACAACGAAAAGAGCCAGGCCTTCACCGGCCGCGCCGGCGTCGTCTACCTGGCCGACAACGGCCTGGCGCCGTTCCTGAGCTACAGCGAATCGTTCGAGCCGACCAGCGGCCAGGACCGCCAGGGCAGCCGTTTCAAGCCCACCACCGGCGAGCAATACGAAGCGGGCCTGCGCTATCAGCCGGCCGGGTCGGACACCATGCTGTCGGCGGCGGTGTACCAACTGACGCGCAAGAACGTGAACGTGGCCGACCCGTTCGATACCAACTACGAAATCCAGGCCGGCCAGGCGCGCACCCGCGGGCTGGAACTGGAGGCCCGCACCCGCGTCGGCCGCCACGCCAACCTGATCGCCGCCTACGCCTACACCGATGCGCGCACGCTGAAAGCCAGCCCGCTGCAACCGGACGAGGTCGGCAAGCGCCTGAACTCGGTGCCCTTCAACCAGTTCTCGGTCTGGGGCGACTACGGCTTCGGCGCCTTCGGCCTGCCGGGGCTGCGGGTCGGCGCGGGCGTGCGCTACGTCGGCAGCACGCGCGGCATGGCGCATGGCACGGCGGTCGAGGTGCCGTCCTTCACGCTGTTCGACGCCATGGTCAGCTACACCACCGGGCCATGGCGGTTCGCGCTCAACGCCACCAACCTGGCCGACAAGACCTACATTGGCAGTTGCACCTACGGCTGCTTCTACGGCGAGCCGCGCCGGGTGATCGGCACGGCGACCTACCGCTGGTAGTCCCGGGGCGGGCGGCAGGGCGCAACGCCCTGTTGACGCGCCCGGCGGCCCTGGACCACCGCGGGTAGCGAGGCCCGGCGCGGCCCCTGTCTCGGGGCCGCGCCCTGTGCTACTCTGGCTCCCGGCCGTGCATGATTATCCCTTTGCAGCGGCCGACGATGGCAATGTCCGAGGTCACCCCCTTGGGCAGTGTCTTGGTAAGAAGAATGCGCATGACACGATCAAGCGTGGAGACAATTCATGAGCCAATACGGGCCGCTGAAGTTGCACGTCCCCGAGCCTACCGGGCGTCCGGGTTGCAAGACCGACTTTTCCTACCTGCGCCTGTCGCCGCCCGGCGAGGTGCCCAAACCCCCCATTGATGTCGCCGCGATCGACACCGGCAACCTGGCCTACAGCCTGGTGCGGGTCATCGACGACGACGGCCGCGCCGTCGGCCCGTGGGCGCCGGAGATCAGCGACGAGCTGCTGCGCCGTGGCATGCGCACCATGCTCAAGACGCGCATCTTCGACGGCCGCATGCTGACGGCCCAGCGCAAGAAGAAGATCTCCTTCTACATGCAGAGCCTGGGCGAAGAGGCCATCGGCTCGGCCCACGCGCTGGCGCTGGAGCAGGGCGACATGTGTTTCCCGACCTACCGCCAGCAGAGCATCCTGCTGGCGCGCGACGTGTCGCTGGTGACCATGATGTGCCAGCTGATGTCCAACGAGCGCGACCCGCTCAAGGGGCGCCAGCTGCCGGTGATGTATTCCGATCGCGAGAACGGCTTCTTCACCATTTCGGGCAACCTGGCCACGCAGTTCATCCAGGCGGTGGGCTGGGGCATGGCCTCGGCCATCAAGGGCGACACGCGCATCGCCTCCGGCTGGATCGGCGACGGCGCCACCGCCGAGGCGGATTTCCATACCGCGTTGACCTTTGCCCACGTGTACCGCGCGCCGGTGATCCTGAACGTGGTCAACAACCAGTGGGCCATCTCGACCTTCCAGGCCATCGCCGGGGGCGAGGGCGCCACCTTCGCCGGCCGCGGCGTGGGCTGCGGCATCGCCTCGCTGCGGGTCGACGGCAATGATTTCCTGGCGGTGTATTCCGCCTCGCGCTGGGCCGCCGAACGCGCGCGCAGCAACCTCGGCCCCACCCTGATCGAATGGGTGACCTACCGCGCGGGCCCGCACTCCACCTCCGACGACCCCTCCAAGTACCGTCCCGGCGACGACTGGAGCCACTTCCCGCTGGGCGACCCGATCGAGCGCTTCAAGAAGCACCTGATCCTGCGTGGCATCTGGTCCGACGCCGAGCACGACGCGGTGCGCGCCGAGCTCGACGCCGAGATCCAGGCGGCGCAAAAGGAAGCGGAAAGCTACGGCACCCTGGTGGACGGCCACGTCCCCAGCGCCGCCAGCATCTTTGAAGACGTCTACAAGGACATGCCGGAGCACCTGCGCCGGCAACGTCAGCAGCTCGGAGTGTGAGTCATGGCTATCGATAACAATGCTGGTCCGGCGTCCGCGCCGATGACCATGATCCAGGCTTTGCGCTCGGCCATGGATGTGATGCTGGAGCGTGACGGCAACGTGGTGGTGTTCGGCCAGGACGTGGGCTATTTCGGCGGCGTGTTCCGCTGCACCGAGGGCCTGCAGGCCAAGTACGGCAGCTCGCGCGTGTTCGACACGCCGATCTCCGAGGGCGGCATCGTCGGCGTGGCGGTGGGCATGGGCGCCTACGGCCTGCGGCCGGTGTGCGAGATCCAGTTCGCCGACTATTTCTATCCGGCTTCCGACCAGATCGTGTCGGAAGCGGCGCGCCTGCGCTACCGCTCGGTGGGCGAGTTCATCGCGCCGATGACCATCCGCATGCCCTGCGGCGGCGGCATCTACGGCGGCCAGACCCACAGCCAGAGCCCCGAGGCGATGTTCACCCAGGTCTGCGGGCTGCGCACGGTGATGCCGTCCAACCCGTACGACGCCAAGGGCCTGCTGATCGCGTCCATCGAGAACGACGATCCGGTCATCTTCCTGGAGCCCAAGCGGCTGTACAACGGCCCGTTCGACGGCCACCACGACCGTCCCGTGACGCCGTGGACCGGACGCCCGGGCAGCGTGGTGCCGACCGGCTACTACACCGTGCCGCTGGACACCGCCGCCATCGTGCGGCCCGGCAATGCGCTGACGGTGCTGACCTATGGCACCACGGTGCACGTGTCGCTGACCGCGGCCGAGGAAACCGGCATCGACGCCGAGGTCATCGACCTGCGCAGCCTGTGGCCGCTGGACCTGGAAACCATCGTCAACTCGGTCAAGAAGACCGGCCGCTGCGTCGTGGTGCACGAAGCCACGCGCACCTGCGGCTATGGCGCCGAGCTGATCTCGCTGGTGCAAGAACACTGCTTCCATCACCTCGAAGCGCCCGTCGAGCGCGTGACCGGCTGGGACACTCCCTACCCGCACGCGCAGGAATGGGCGTATTTCCCCGGCCCGCGCCGGGTCGGCGAAGCGTTCAAACGCGCGATGGAGGTGTGAGATGGGTATTCATGTCATCAAGATGCCCGACATCGGCGAAGGCATTGCCGAGGTCGAACTGGTGGGCTGGCACGTCAAGGTGGGCGACACCGTCGCCGAGGACCAGCCGCTGGCCGACGTCATGACCGACAAGGCCACGGTCGAGATCCCGTCGCCCGTGGTCGGCCGCGTGGTCGCGCTGGGCGGCGAAGTCGGCCAGGTCATGGCCGTGGGCGGCGAACTGATCCGCCTGGAAGTCGAGGGCGAAGGCAACGTCAAGGGTGAGGCGGCCGCGGCCGCGCCCGCACCCGCACCGGCGGCAAGCGCGCCCGCCGCGGCGCCGGCCAAGGCCGACAAGGCCCCGGCCGGTGGCGTCGCGGGCCAGATCGCCGCGTCGCTGCAATCGCCCGCCGCCGCGCCACAAACGCCATCCACGCCATCCGTGCCATCCACGCCGCCCAGCCGTGCGGCCGCCGCGCGCCAGGCGCGCGCCGCCACGCGCCAGCCGGGCGAGAAGCCGCTGGCTTCGCCGGCCGTGCGCAAGCGCGCCTGGGACCTGGGCATCGAGCTGCGCTTCGTGCACGGCAGCGGCCCGGCCGGCCGCGTCATGCACGAGGACCTGGACGCCTACCTGCAAGGGCAGGGCGCCGCCACCGCCGCGCGCGGCCCGGCCTATGCCGAGCGCAACGACGAGGAGCAGGTGCCGGTGATCGGCCTGCGCCGCAAGATCGCGCAGAAGATGGCCGAGTCCAAGCGCCGCATTCCGCACTTCAGCTACGTGGAGGAAATCGACGTCACCGAACTCGAGGACCTGCGCGTCAGCCTGAACGCGAAGTTCGGCGAGTCGCGCGGCAAGCTGACGCTGCTGCCGCTCCTGGCGCGCGCCATGGTGATCGCGCTGCGCGACTTCCCGCAGATCAACGCCCGCTATGACGACGAGGCCGGCCAGGTGACGCGCTATGGCGCCGTGCACATCGGCATCGCCACGCAGAGCGACGGCGGCCTGATGGTGCCGGTGATGCGCCACGCCGAAACCCGCGACCTGTGGTCGATGGCGGCCGAGATCGGCCGGCTGGCGCAGGCGGTGCGGTCCGGCGGCGCCGGGCGCGACGAGCTGTCCGGCTCGACCATCACCATTACCAGCCTGGGGCCGCTGGGCGGCATCGTCACCACGCCGGTCATCAACCATCCCGAGGTCGGCATCGTGGGCGTGAACCGCATCGTCGAGCGGCCCGCCTTCCGCAATGGCGCCGTGGTGGCGCGCAAGCTGATGAACCTGTCGTCCTCGTTCGACCACCGCGTGGTCGACGGCATGGACGCGGCCCGCTTCATCCAGGCCGTGCGCGCGCTGCTGGAACAACCCGCGCTGCTTTTCGTGGAGTAAGCATGAGCCAGACTACCAAGACGACAACCCTGCTGGTGATCGGCGGCGGGCCCGGCGGCTATGTGGCCGCGATCCGCGCCGGGCAACTGGGCGTGCCCACCATCCTGGTCGAAGGCGACCGGCTGGGCGGCACCTGCCTGAACATCGGCTGCATCCCGTCCAAGGCGCTGATCCACGCGGCCGAGGAATTCGACAAGGCGCGGCATTACGCCGGCCAGTCGGCGCTGGGCATCTCGGTGTCGGCGCCCAGCATCGACATCGGCCGCACCGTGGCCTGGAAGGACGGCATCGTCGGCAAGCTGACCGGCGGCGTCGGCGCGCTGCTCAAGAAGAACGGCGTGCAGGTGGTGCAGGGCTGGGCCAGCCTGCTGGACGGCAAGACCGTCGAGGTCGAGAGCGCCGACGGCAACCGCCTGCGCATCCAGTGCGAGCACCTGCTGCTGGCGGCCGGCTCCGAGCCGACGCCGCTGCCGTCGGTGCCGTTCGGCGGCATGGTGGTGTCCTCGACCGAGGCGCTGTCGCCGGCCGACATCCCCAAGAAGCTGGTGGTGGTGGGCGGCGGCTACATCGGCCTGGAACTGGGCACCGTGTACCGCAAACTGGGCGCCGAGGTGGCGGTGGTCGAGGCGCAGGACCGCATCCTGCCGACCTACGACGCCGAGCTCACCAAACCCGTCGCCGCCGCGCTGGCCAGGCTGGGCGTCGAGCTGCACCTGGGCCGCAAGGTGCTGGGGCTGAACGGCGCCGGCACCGCGGTGCGGATCCAGGACGCCAGCGGCGCCGAGACCGCGCTGCCCGCCGACCGGGTGCTGATCGCCGTCGGCCGGCGTCCGCGCACGCAGGGCTGGGGCCTTGAAAACCTGCAGCTGGACCGCAAGGGCAACGCGCTGCGCATCGACGACCAGTGCCGCACTTCCATGCGCGACGTCTGGGCCATCGGCGACATCGCCGGCGAACCGATGCTGGCGCACCGCGCCATGGCGCAGGGCGAGATGGTGGCCGAGCTGGTTGCGGGCAAGCGCCGCCACTTCCAGCCGGCCGCGATTCCGGCGGTGTGCTTCACCGATCCCGAAGTCGTGGTGGCCGGCCTGTCGCCGGCCGAGGCCGAGGCGGCCGGGCTGGACTGCCTGGCGGCGTCGTTCCCGTTCGCGGCCAATGGCCGCGCCATGACGCTGGAATCCACCGATGGTTTCGTGCGGGTGGTGGCGCGCCGCGACAACCACCTGATCGTGGGCTGGCAGGCGGTGGGCCGGGGCGTGTCGGAACTGTCGACGGCGTTCGGCCAGTCGCTCGAAATGGGCGCGACGCTGGAGGACGTGGCGGGGACGATCCATGCCCACCCGACCCTGGGCGAGGCGGTACAGGAAGCCGCGCTCAAGGCGTTGGGGCACGCGCTGCACATCTGATCCGCTGCGGTGGACCCGAAGCCGCGGTGGCGGGCATTACGCCTGCCGCCGCGGTTTTTTTCCTTTAGCGGCGCGCGTCGATATAGGGGCGCGCCTGCAAGATGATGATCTTGTCGCCCACCACCGCCCACTCGATGTCCTGGTCGACCTTGCCCAGGTGCTGCTTGACCTGCCGGCCCACGGCGGCCAGCCGCGCGACCAGCGCATCGTTCAGCACCTGGCGCGCGTCCGGCGCGATCGGCACTTCGCGCACGCCGCCGGCCACATCGGCGACCAATTGCGTGTCCTCGGCCGAGCGGCTCAGCACCTGCACCGCCTTGGACCAGCTCGAATACATCACCTGTTCGGCCTGGCGCTTGCCTTCCACCACCTTGATACCCAGGCCGCGCTTGGCCGAGATGTACGTGACGTAGCGGCGGCTGGCGTCGAACGGGTCGCGCGTGATCATGACGCCGGAACTGTCGGACGGCGCCGCCAGCTGCACCAGCACGGCCATCACCACCGCGTCGTGGCCGATGCCGGCCGCGCGCCGCGCCTCGTAGGCGTCGAAGTTGTAGACCGAGGCCCACACCGTCTGCACCGCCTTGGCCAGGGCTTCGGGCTGGGTGACGTTGGGCACCGTGGTGTACAGCCCGGCGCCGCTGAAGCCGGGCAGGTCCTCGGAATTGGACGAGCTGCGCACGAATACGCCACGGCCCTTCAGGCGCGATTGCCACAGCGCGCGCCAGGATTCGGCCTGCGCCGCGTCGGGCGCGGCCTGCACGATGTCCTGGCGCAGGGCGGCCAGTTCCTTGCGCCGCACCTCGGGGTCGGCGATGAAGTCGGGGCGCTGTTCCAGCGCGGCCATGCGCTGCGCCACGTTCAGCCGCCGCATGAAGGCGGCGTACTGCGCGAACGGGATGCAGAAGCCGTCCGGCACGCTGGCGGCCGGCGGCAGGGCGGAGCGGAGCGCGCCCAGGTTAGCGGCCTTGACGCCGCAATGGCGGCTGTCGCGCACGGCCAGGGCATCCAGCGGCTTGAGCGCCTGCACCGTCAGGTCGGGCTTGGGCAATTGCGCGCGCGGCTTGGGCGGCGTCGTCGGCGGTTGGGTGGCGGGCTTGTCGCTGGGGCGCACCTGGTAGTCGTTGCCGCTGACGGTCAGCGTGACCCATTGGCCGTCGTACTGGCGCAGCGCGGTGGTGGCGTCGCGCACATAGGCGTTGGGAATGCCCCAGCCCTTGGCCAGCAGGTTGACGTGCGACAGCAGGGTGGACGGCCGCTGCGTGATCAGGCCGGCCACGGGCGGGATGGCGATCGGCACTTCGTCCAGCACCACGATGTCGTCGCGCGCCAGGTCGGGCGTGGCGTCGACCGAGGCGACGATGCGCAGGCGGCCCTGCGCGGTGCCGGGGTTCAGCGGCAGGAAGGCTTGTTCGCGCAACAGCGCTTCCTGGGTCACGAAGGTCAGGCCGGCCTGGGTGGCGGCCTGTTCGTGCAGGGTCGAGTTGGTCTTGAAGCGGATCGGGGCATAGAAGCTCTTGGCGACCACGTCGTCGGCCAGCTTCAGCAGCTCGGGCGTGAGGCGGTCGCCTTCCCAGAATTCATAGGTGTAGCCCGGCAGGTCGCGCTGCCAGCTCAGGGTGCCGAACAGCAGGCGGCGGTCGGGATCCTTGTACTGCGCGATCAGCACGGCCTTGGCCTTGCCCGGCAACAGGCGCCGCTCGCGGGCGAAGGTCTCGTGCAGGCCGTAGCGCGGCGTGTCCAGGTAGTAAATGCGGTTGCCGCGCTGGCGGTCGATCACGAACAGCACGTGCGGGATTTCCAGCGGCGTGCCGGCGTTGTAGACGCGCGCCAGCTGGCGGAACGCGGCCTCGTTCTCGATCCGGGCCATGAAGGCCGGGCCGCCGCGGCGCGCATCCTCGGCCTTGCGCGCCGCGATTTCCTCGGGCGTCAGCGGGCGGGCCTTGACGGGCTCGATCACGTTTTCGTACGGCGACGGCTTGCGCGCCGTCTGTGCCTGGGCGGCGGGCTGGGCGGCAAGCGCCAGCAGGCAGGCGGCCGCCAGGATGGCCGGACGGGACAGGGGCGACGGGAACCAGGACGCGCGCAGGGCTGGCATGGGGGAGGGGCTGAGTGGAAACGCGCCCATCATAGCGAACCTGTCCCCGCCGCTTGTGCGAGATCCGCAACGAGGAATGACACGCGGTGACAGGTAATTTGTTCCGCTAAACGTCGCCTAATCCACTGGCATGGCTTGCCAGCGGATACGCTCCGGAAGTCCGTCATGGCAGTAGCTGGCGAGCACAACATTTATGTTTTCTTAGACAACTTTATTGTTTAAGCTTGTCTGTACGCCGCGTGGGCCATGAAATACAGCGAATTCAAAAAATGGCTCGAGCGGCAAGGCGCGGTTTTTGTCGCGCATCGTTCTGGAAGCAGTCATTTCCGGGTCACGTTGAACGGTGTCACGACGATCTTTCCGTACCATGGTTCCAGGGAAATGGGTAAGCACCTTGAACATGAAATCAAGAAGCAGCTCGGATTGAAATGAAACGACGGATTCAATGCGGTCGACGGCCGGCTCCTGCTTTCTCTTCTTTATACCCAGCTCGGTAACCGGGAGGCTCGAATGCTGACCTATCCGTATACCCTCACGCTTGACTCCAATCGAACGTGGCTCGTGCGGTTTCCTGACATCCCGGAAGCCCTCACAGTAGGCGACGATAAGCGAGAGGCCGGGATCAACGCCCGCGAAGCGCTCGAGGCGGCGCTCGAAATCTACTTCGACGCGCGCCGGCCTATTCCCATGCCGTCTTCCGCGCGTGCGGGGCAGGCGTCGGTGACCTTGCCGGCACTCGTTACCAGCAAAGTGTTCCTGTCCAACGAGATGATCCAGCAAGGGGTGCGCAAGGCGGAGTTGGCTCGCCGCATGGGCGTGCACATGCCGCAAGTGGATCGCCTGCTGGATGTGCGGCACGCATCCCGGATCGAGCAGGTCGAGTCTGCGCTGGAGCAGCTTGGACGGCGTTTGGAGGTTTCGCTCGTCTGACGCCTCCCCCCGTTGTCGCACACAGCGGCGATTCATGAAAAACGGCCCCGGTAATCCGGGGCCGCTTGTTTTCCCGCCAGGGAATCGCCGGCGTGTTACGCCGCCGTTTCCTGCAGCACGCGGCGGGCTTCCTCGGCCACGCGCTCGGGGGCGGTGCCGCCCACGTGCTTGCGCGCGGCGACCGAGCCTTCCAGCGTCAGCACCTGGTGCACGTCGTCGCCGATGGTGGCGTGGTAGGCCTTGAGCTCGTCCAGCGACAGGTCGGCCAGGTCGCAGCCGCGCTGTTCGCAGTCGCGCACGGCGTGGGCCACCACTTCGTGGGCGTCGCGGAACGGCACGCCGCGCTTGACCAGGTAGTCGGCCAGGTCGGTGGCGGTGGCAAAGCCCTGCAGCGCGGCGGCGCGCATGTTGTCGGCCTTGACCTTGATGCCGGCGGCCATGTCGGCGAAGATCGTCAGCGTGTCGCGCACGGTGTCGACCGTGTCGAACAGGCCTTCCTTGTCTTCCTGGTTGTCCTTGTTGTAGGCCAGGGGCTGGCCCTTCATCAGGGTCAGCAGGGCGACCAGGTTGCCGTTGACGCGGCCGGTCTTGCCACGCGCCAGTTCGGGCACGTCGGGGTTCTTCTTCTGCGGCATGATCGAGCTGCCGGTGCAGAAGCGGTCGGCCAGGTCGATGAAGCCCACGCGCGGGCTCATCCACAGCACCAGCTCTTCGGACAGGCGCGAGACGTGCGTCATGATCAGCGCGCCGGCGGCGCAGAACTCGATGGCGAAGTCGCGGTCGGAGACGGCGTCGAGCGAATTGCGGCAGACGCCGTCAAAGCCCAGGGTCTTGGCGACGCGCTCGCGGTCGATCGGGAACGAGGTGCCGGCCAGGGCGGCGGCGCCCAGCGGCAGGCGGTTGACGCGGCGGCGGCAGTCGGCCAGGCGCTCGGCGTCGCGGCCGAACATCTCGGCGTAGGCCAGCAGGTGGTGGCCGAAGGTGACCGGCTGGGCCACTTGCAGGTGGGTGAAGCCCGGCATGATGGTGGCGGCATTGTCCAGCGCCACCGTGGCCAGCGCGTGGCGCAGCTGGCGCAGCAGGTCGATCAGGGTGTCGATCTCGCCGCGCAGCCACAGGCGGATGTCGGTGGCCACCTGGTCGTTGCGCGAACGGCCGGTGTGCAGGCGCTTGCCGGCATCGCCGACCAGCTCGACCAGGCGCTTTTCGATGTTCAGGTGCACGTCTTCGAGGTCGAGCAGCCACTGGAAGCTGCCGGCGTCGATTTCGGACAGGATCTGGGTCATGCCGCGCTGGATGTCGGCCAGGTCCTGGGCGCCGATGATGCCCTGGGCCGCCAGCATGTCGGCGTGCGCCAGCGAACCCTGGATGTCGACGCGCGCCAGGCGCTTGTCGAAGTCCACGGACGCCGTGTAGCGTTTGACGAGTTCGGAAACCGGTTCCGAGAACCGGGCGGACCAGGCCTGCGCCTTGTTGGCGAACTGGTTTTGATCGGGGGAGGGAGTGTTTGCCATGATGGCGGGGATTATAGGGCCTGCCCCGGGCGCCTGACGAATCCCGGGCCACGGGCGGGATGCCCCGCTGTTGCGGCTGGAAACTTGCGGCGGCGCGAGTTGTCGGATAATTCAGGGTCATATCCGGCGGCCTGCGGGGTTTTTCCATCGCCGAGCCGCCTCAAGATGAAAACGTCCCCCCGTCACCCGAAAGAGAGCACACGACCTATGCCCATGGAATGGGAAGAGCTGGCCACCGAACTCGATACCTACATGCCGCACCAGCCCTGGGCGCAGACGCTGGTCGGCATCGGCGTGCTGATCCTGACGGCGCTGTTCGTCCAGTGGGTGGTCGCGCGGGTGGTGCTGCTGCTGGCGCACCGGCTGCTGGTGGTCAGCGGCCACGAGGACTGGGACAAGGCGCTGCAACGCCGCCGCGCCTATCAGAACCTCTGGTACGCGGTGCCCTTCGCGGTGGTGTCGGTGGGCATCGACCTGGTGCCGCACGTCGAGAAGGCCGCCACGCTGGTCGGGCGGCTGGCCCACGCCGGCGCCTGGATCTGCGTGTTCGTGGCGTTTTCCGGGGTGCTGAGCGCCTGGCAGGACACCTATTCGGCCACCACGCGGGCGCAGACCCGCTCGATCAAGGGCTATATCCAGATCAGCAAGCTGATCCTGATGGCGGTGTGCACCGTGTTGGTGCTGTCGATCCTGATCGACCGTTCGCCGCTGTGGATGATCTCCGGCCTGGGCGCGCTGTCGGCGGTGCTGCTGCTGGTGTTCAAGGACACGCTGCTGTCGCTGGTGGCCAGCACCCAGCTCACCAGCAACGACATGCTGCGCATCGGCGACTGGATCGAGATGCCGCAGTCCAATGCCGACGGCTTCGTCAAGGACATCGCCCTGCATACGGTCAAGGTGCAGAACTGGGACAACACCGTCACCACGGTGCCGACCTACAAGCTGTTCTCGGAAAGCTACCGCAACTACCGCCACATGTTCGAGTCGGGCGGCCGGCGCATCAAGCGCACCCTGCGCATCGACGCCAGCAGCGTGCGCTTCCTGACCGATGACGAGGCCCAGCGCCTGATGCGCTTCCGGCTGCTGCACGACTACCTGCGGGTCAAGACCCAGGACATCGCCCAGGCCAACCAGACCATGGGCGAACTGGCCAGCGTGCCGGCCAACCGCCGCCGCCTGACCAATATCGGCACTTTCCGCGCCTACGGCCTGGCCTACCTGAAGCAGAACCCCGAGGTGCGCCAGGACATGGCGATGATGGTGCGCATGATGGAGCCCACCGCCGACGGCATCCCGGTCGAGGTCTATTGCTTCACCGCCGTCACCGCCTGGGTCGAGTACGAGCGCATCCAGGGCGACATCTTCGACCATCTGCTGGCGATCCTGCCGGAACTGGGCCTGCGGCTGTACCAGCAGCCGTCCGGCGCCGACATCGGCGCCATGGGCAGCTCGTTGCGCGAGGGCGCCCTGCAGGCCGCGCTGGCGGGCGAGGGCGGGCATCACCGGGGCGATCCGGAGCGACTGGCGCCGCCGTCCGGCGCATGACGCCGTGAGATAATGGCCGGGTTGGATGTCCCGGCCTGAAACAGGCCCGTTCCGTGCAGTTCCGTATCAAGGCGCCCCAGGCGATGGATCCGATGTCGAACCCGTTCTTCAACCTGTATTCCCACGGCTTCGCCCGGGTCGCCGTGGGCGTGCCCGAATGCCGGGTCGCGGATCCGGCCTTCAACGCCGCGCAGACCATCGCGCTGGCGCAGCAGGCGGCCCAGGGCGGCGCCGTGCTGGTGGCGTTCCCCGAACTCGGCCTGTCGGCCTACACCTGCGACGACCTGTTCCACCAGAAGGCCCTGCTGGATGCCTGCGAGGCGGCGCTGGACCAGGTGGTGCACGCCACGGCCGAGCTGGACATCGCCGTCGTCGTCGGCGCGCCGCTGCGGGTGGCGCACCAGCTCTACAACTGCGCGGTGGTGGCGGCCGGCGGCCGCATCCTGGGCGTGGTGCCCAAGAGCTACCTGCCCAACTACGGCGAATTCTACGAAGCGCGCCAGTTCAGCGCGGCCGATTGCGCCGTCGCCACCGAGATCCGCCTGCTGGAGCAGACCGTGCCGTTCGGCGCCGAGCTGCTGTTCCAGATGGAAAAGCTGCCGCTGTTCCAGTTCCACGTTGAGATCTGCGAAGACGTCTGGGTGCCGATCCCGCCGTCCTCGTTCGCGGCGCTGGCCGGCGCCACGGTGCTGGTGAACCTGTCGGCCTCGAACATCGTGGTCGGCAAGTCCGCCTACCGCCACCAGTTGGTGGCGCAGCAGTCGGCGCGCTGCCTGGCGGCCTACATGTACACCTCGGCCGGTCGCGGCGAGTCGTCCACCGACCTGGCCTGGGATGGCCAGGCGCTGATCTATGAGAACGGCGAACTGCTGGGCGAGTCCGAGCGCTTCCTGAACGAATCGCACCTGCTGTTTTCCGACGTCGACCTGGAGCGCCTGTCGCGCGAGCGCATGCACCAGACTACCTTCGGCCAGTCGGCGCGGCGCCACCGCGACGAAGTGCGCAAGTTCCGCCAGGTGCTGGTGCCGGTCGCGGCGCCGCTGGAAGACGCCGAGCTGCCGCTGGAGCGGCGCGTGCCGCGCTTCCCCTACGTGCCGGCCGATGCCCAGCGCCGCGACGCGCGCTGCCGCGAGGTCTACAACATCCAGGTGCAGGCGCTGGCGCAGCGCCTGTCGGCCAGCGGCATGTCCAAGGTGGTCATCGGCATTTCGGGCGGCCTGGATTCGACCCACGCGCTGCTGGTCTGCGCCCAGGCCATGGACACGCTGGGGCTGCCGCGCGCCAATATCCTGGCCGTGACCATGCCGGGTTTCGCCACCAGCAGCCGCACGCTGCAGCAGGCGCGCCAGCTGATGG
The DNA here is from genome assembly GCF_056523125.1 of Achromobacter sp. ISS7. Classification (NCBI taxonomy): domain Bacteria; kingdom Pseudomonadati; phylum Pseudomonadota; class Betaproteobacteria; order Burkholderiales; family Alcaligenaceae; genus Achromobacter; species Achromobacter sp. ISS7. Next base: position 1,117,812 of record NZ_JAWRZD010000001.1, read on the forward strand.
CGGTGGTGGGCTGCACGGCCTCCGAGGTCGACATCCGCCCGAGCTGCCTGCAGATGCTCAAGGACCTCGGCCATCCCTATGCCGATGGCAAGCCGGTGTACGACATCACCTTCGAGAACGTGCAGGCCGGCGAGCGCACCAACCACCTGTTCCGCATCGCCAATTTCAACAACGCCATCGTCATCGGCACCGGCGACCTGAGCGAACTGGCGCTGGGCTGGTGCACCTATGGCGTGGGCGACCACATGTCGCACTACAGCGTCAACGCCAGCGTGCCCAAGACCCTGATCACGCACCTGGTGCGCTGGGTGGCCGAGTCCGGCCGCCTGGGCGAGGCCGGCGCGGCGGTGCTGCTGGACGTGCTGGGCACCGACGTCAGCCCCGAGCTGGTGCCGGGCGGCGACGATGGCAAGCCGACGCAGAAGAGCGAAGACACCATCGGCCCCTACGAGCTGCAGGATTTCAACCTGTACTACACGCTGCGCTACGGCTTCGCGCCAACCAAGGTGGCGTTCCTGGCGCTGGCGGCCTGGCGCGACCGCGATGCCGGCGCCTGGCCGGAAGGCGGCCACGTGGCGCGCAACCAGTACGACCTGGCGGCGATCAAGCGCAACCTGAAAATCTTCCTGGACCGGTTCTTCCGCCTCAGCCAGTTCAAGCGCACCTGCGTGCCGAACGCGCCCAAGGTGGGCTCGGGCGGCTCGCTGTCGCCGCGCGGCGACTGGCGCGCGCCGAGCGATTCGGAGTCGGTGGTGTGGATGCGCGACGCCGACCGGATCCCGGACGAGGCGCCGCCGGCCTGACCGCCGCCTGCGGGTTTTCCCGGCCGGCGTCAGGCCGGGCTTGGCGGGCCGGGCGCCGGTGGTATTCTCTCAATCATCGCGCCCTGGTCCGATATGCACCTCGGGCGCCGCAACAGATCGAACAATCAGGACGACCAACGTGAAACAAGTCACCGCCATCATCAAACCCTTCAAGCTCGACGAAGTCCGCGAAGCGCTGGCCGAGGTCGGCGTCAGCGGGCTGACCGTGACCGAGGTGAAGGGGTTCGGGCGCCAGAAGGGCCATACCGAGTTGTACCGCGGGGCCGAATACGTGGTGGATTTCCTGCCGAAGATCCGCGTCGAGGTGGTGCTGCCGGATGACCAGGTCGAGGCGGCGATCGAGGCGGTGGTGAAGGCGGCCCGTACCGGCAAGATCGGGGATGGCAAGATCTTTGTGACGCCGGTCGAGCAGGCCATCCGGATTCGGACGGGGGAGAGCGACGAAGAGGCGCTTTGAATTTGCGCTTGGATCGCTTGGGTTGAGTGGCGGGGGGATCGTTATGGTCTCCCCGAAGTTTTTTGGGGCGGGGTTTTGTTCTTGGGGCGCCCGGCGCGCAGGCGCAGCGGGTGCGGGCGCCAACGATTGCGGTCCGGAGCGTTCGCTCCGGACTGCCCCTTCGTCATCTTCGTCACAGCCTGCGGCTGTTCCTTCAGATTCCCTCGGGCGCATCGACGGCGCCCGCACCCGCTGCGCCTGCGCGCCGGGCTCGCGCCTTTGAGAATTGATGCGTTGCTGTGGTGGTTGCTTGCGGGGGGGGGCTTGCGGGGCCCGCAAACAGTGGCCGCGCGGGCGGCCGCTGTTTGCATACGCGGTGGTGGGGCGTCGGGGGGGTGTCGCTTCGCGCTGGGGGAGAGAGGGGGGAGGGGGAGGGCGCCGCGTTTTGGGGGTTATTTCTCTGACGTTCCGCGTCCCGCGTTCCGCGTTCCTCGCTCCAGATTCCGCGTTCTTTCTGTTATTTCATCTTGTGCCGAGCCGAGCCGAGCCGAGCCGAGCCGTACCGAGCCGTGGCGGGGCTATGCGCTATTGGCGCTTGCCATTGATTCTTTGAGGCCCGCGGGGTGGACGCGGGCCTTTTTCTTTTTGCGGGTCTAGCGGATCAGCTGGTTCATTTCCAGGATCGGCATCATCACGGCCAGCACGATCAGCAGGACGAAGCCGCCCATCAGCAGGATCAGGGCGGGTTCGAGCAGGGCGGTCATGGCCATGGCGCGGCGTTCCAGGTCGCGGGACAGGTTCTGGGCGCCTCGGTCCAGCAGTTCGGGGAGCTGGCCGGTTTTTTCGCCGCTGGCGATGAGGTGGATGAGGAGCGAGGGGAAGGCTTTCTGGGCGGCCAGGGAGGTTGAGAGGGAGGCGCCTTCGCGCACGCGCGCCGCGGCTTCGTCGACGGCGCCGCGCAGGACGTCGTTGCCCAGGGTGCGGCGGGCGGCGTCCAGGGCGGTGAGCAGGGCCACGCCGCTGCCGCAGAGGATGGCCAGCGTCGAGGCAAAACGGGCGGCGTTGACGCCGAGCACGAAGCGGCCGGCCAGGGGCAGGCGCAGCACGCGGGCGTGCCAGGCGCGGCGGGCGGCGGGCACGCGCAGGGAATAGCGCCACAGCACGATGGCCAGCGCGATGGCGGCGCCGGTGGCCAGGCCCCAGTCGCGCACATAGTCGGACAGCCCCAGCATGATGCGCGTCAGCAGCGGCAATTGCTGCTTGGCGTGATTGAAGGCGGACACCACCTGCGGCACGACGTAGCCCAGCAGGAAGATCACGATGATGACGGAGACACAGGCGACCACGGCGGGGTAGATGAACGCCGTCATGACCTTGCTGCGCAGGGTGTTGCGCTCTTCGATGTAGTCCGCCAGCTTTTCCATGACCTGCGCCAGGTCGCCGGACTCCTCGCCGGCGCCGATCAGGGCGCGGTAGATCTCGGGGAAGTCGCGTGGGCGCGAGGCCAGCGCGGTGGACAGGCGGTGGCCGGCGCGCACGTCGTCGCGCACGCCTTCGAGCGTGGCGGCGATGTGTTTTTTCTCGGCCTGTTCGAGCGTGGCGCTGAGCGCGGCGTCCAGCGGCAGGCGCGCGGCAAGCAGGCTGGCGAGCTGGCGCGTGAGCCAGGCCAGGTCGGCGTCGGACAGGCGCGTGCGCAGGGCAGCGCCCAGGCCTTCGGCGCGCGCGGCGGGAGAGGTGGACAGGGGCAACAGGCCGCGGCCGCGCAGCTGGTTGCGGGCGCCGCGCTCGCTGTCGGCGTCGATCGTGCCCTGCACGATTTTGCCGAGCGCGTCAGTCGCTTCGTAACGAAAGGATGGCATGGTGAGAGGTCGCTGCGGGCTTGCGCCGATGGGCGCGAAAGGCCCGTAAATCAAGGCTTTGCAGCCCGTCACCTTGCCTTTGGATTATGACCGTAGTGTTGCAGTGTCACCCCGTATACTCCGACGCGCTTTCACGTTTTTCCACACGACTTCACGTCTCAGGCACATCCCGTCATGCGTCATATCGCGCAACTCAGCCTTGCGGTCTTGCTAGCGGCAAGCCAACTCGGACCCGCGGCCAGCCAGGCCTATGCTCAACAGGCAGACAATCGCGTCAGCCTGAACTTCGTCGACACGGACATCCCCGCCGTGCTGCGTGCGCTGTCGTTGTTCACCAAGCGCAATTTCCTGGTGGATCCCCGCGTGAAGGGCAAGCTCACGCTGGTGTCGGACCGGCCCGTCGATAGCGGGCAGGCGCTGTCGATGCTGACCGGCGCGCTGCGCCTGCAAGGCTTCGCGATCGTCGATGTGGACGGCGTGACGCGCGTGGTGCCGGAGGCCGACGCCAAGCTGCAGGGCAGCGCGGTGGTGGGCGATCCGCGGCCGGCGCCCGCGGCCAGCGGCGCGGGCAAGGGGCCGGTGCCGGTCTCGGCGTTCGCGCGCGGCGGCTCGGGCAACAGCGGCGAGATGCTGACGCGGGTGTTCCCGCTGAAGTACGAGAACGCGGCCAACCTGGTGCCGGTGCTGCGCCCGATGGTGCCGCCGAACAATCCGATCAACGCCTACCCCGGCAACAACACGCTGGTGGTGACCGACTACGCCGACAACCTCGACCGCATCGCCGCGGTGATCGCGCGCATCGACGTGCCCAGTTCGATCGACACCGATGTGGTGCCGGTGCGTTCGGGCATCGCCTCGGACATCGCCATCCTGGCGTCGCAGCTGCTGGACACGCAGAGCAGCGACCCGACCCAGCGCATCGCGGTGGTGGCGGACCCGCGCAGCAACAGCGTGTTGATCCGCGCCGGCAGCCCGGCGCGCACGCGGCTGGCGCGCGACCTGATCACCAAGCTAGACGCGCAGCAGAACCGCGCCGGCAACCTGCATGTGGTCTACATGCGCAACGCGCAGGCCACCCGCATCGCCGAGGTGCTGGGCGGTCTGCTGACCGGCCAGGCCAATTCGGCGCCGGGGGCGGGCCCCACGGGTGGCAGCGGCGGCGCGGGCGGCGCCCTCGGGCAGAGCGGTGGCAACCGGTCGCAGGCGCCCACCGGCAACACCAATACCGGCCTGGGCATGTCGAATTCGTCCAATGGCTCCGGCGGCAACGCCAAGGGCGGCCTGTCCGGCGACCAGGACCGCATCGCGCGCGACGATTCCGGCAACCAGGCGGTGTCGTACTCCGCGGGCGGGGCCACGATCCAGGCGGATCCGGCCACCAACTCGCTGATCATCGCGGCGCCCGAACCGCTATACCGCAGCCTGCGCGAAGTGATCGACCAGCTCGACCAGCGCCGCGCGCAGGTGCTGGTGGAAAGCCTGATCGTCGAGGTCAGCGAACAGGCGGCGGCCGAATTCGGCATCCAGTGGATGACCGGCGCGGGCAACATCAACAGCGGCGGCACCAGCTTCATCGGCGGCACCAACCTGGGCGGCAGCGGGCTGTCGGGCAAGGGGCCGACCTCGATCGACGCGCTCGGCGGCGGCCTCAGCCTGGGCGTGGTCAAAGGCACGGTCGACGTGCTCGGCAACAAGGTCATCAACCTGGGCGTGCTGGCCCGCGCGATGCAGAACAGCGGCGAAGCCAACATCCTGTCCACGCCGAACCTGCTGACGCTGGACAACCAGTCGGCCAGCATCCTGGTGGGCAAGACGGTGCCGTTCGTGACCGGCCAGTACGTCACCAACGGCGGCAACAACAACAACCCGTTCCAGACCATTCAGCGTGAGGATGTCGGCCTGAAGCTGAACATCCGGCCGCAGATCTCCGAGGGCGGCGCGGTCAAGCTCGACATCTACCAGGAAGTCAGCAGCATCGACGAAAGCAGTTCGTCCGCCACCACCGGCATCGTCACCAACAAGCGCGCCATCGACACCAGCGTGCTGATCGACGACGGCCAGATCATCGTGCTGGGCGGCCTGCTCGAAGACAACGTGACGCTGACCTCCAACAACGTGCCGGGCCTGAGCTCGATCCCGGTGCTGGGCTCGCTGTTCAAGTACGACAGCCGCAAGCGCACCAAGACCAACCTGATGGTGTTCCTGCGCCCCTACGTGGTGCGCGATGCGCGCCAGAGCGCCAGCGTCACGATGGACCGCTACGACTACATGCGCCGCGCCCAGGGCAGCGCGCAGCCGGGCGATCACTGGCTGTTGCCGAACATGCAGGCGCCGATGCTGCCGCCGCCGGGATCGGCGCCGTCGGTGTCCAACAACGCCTACGACATGCGGCCCGACCAACTGGCCGAGACGATGCGGCGTCCGCCGCCCACGACGGTCGAATCGTTCGCGGTGCGCCAGTATCCGGCGGCGCGCCAGACCAGCGATCCGGCGCAGCCGATCCGCGCCAACCTGCCGCTGAACGTGAGCGTGGCGCGCGATCCGTCCTCGCTCTATGGCGAAGCCGAGAGCACCAGCGCGACGCTCCAGTTCGCCTCGGTCAAGACGCGCGCCGAGGCCGACCGCATCGCCCAGCGGGTGCAGGCCAGCGGCCTGCAGGCCTACGTGCAGACGGGGCCGGGCGGCATGGGCTACGTGGTGCGCAGCCAGGTGTCCAAGGACCCCGGCACCATCTCCACCGCGACGGCGCTGCTCAAGGAACTGGGCTTCAAGGGCGAACTGGTCTCGCACCTATGAGCGCGCATCCCTTGCCCTATGCCTGGGCGCGCGCGCAGCGGGCGGTGCTGTCGCTGCGCGCCGGCCATGCGCAGTTGACGGTCAGTCCGCGCACGCCCGAGTGGGCGGTGCGCGAGATCCAGCGCTGCCATGGCGATATCGCCGTGGCGCGGGTCGACGACGAGGCGCTGGAAACGTTGCTGGCGGCCGCCTACAGCCACGCCGAGGACGCCGCCTCGGTGATGGGCGTGGCCGAGAACGAGATCGATCTGGACCGCCTGCTGCAGGACATGCCCGAGGTGGCCGACCTGCTGGACGCGCAGGACGACGCGCCGGTGATCCGCATGATCAACGCGCTGTTCGCGCAGGCGGCGCGCGACGGCGCCAGCGATATCCACATCGAGCCGTTCGAGACCCATTCGGTGGTGCGCTACCGGGTCGACGGCACGCTGCGCGACGTGGTCTCGCCGCGCAAGGCGTTGCACGCGGCGCTGATCTCGCGCATCAAGATCATGGCGCACCTGGATATCGCCGAAAAGCGCCTGCCGCAGGATGGCCGCATCGCGCTGCGGGTCGGCGGCCGGCCGATCGACGTGCGCGTCTCGACGCTGCCCACCGGGCATGGCGAGCGCGCGGTGCTGCGCCTGCTGGACAAGGAAGCCGGCCGCCTGCAGCTGGAGAAGCTGGGCATGGCGCCCGGCGTGTTGCGGCAGCTGGACCGGCTGATCCGCCAGCCGCACGGCATCGTGCTGGTGACCGGCCCCACCGGCAGCGGCAAGACCACCACGCTGTACGCGGCGCTGAGCCGGCTGGACGCGTCCACCAGCAATATCCTGACGGTGGAGGATCCGATCGAGTACGACCTGGCGGGCATCAGCCAGACCCAGGTCAACGCCAAGATCGACATGAGCTTCGCGCTGGCGCTGCGCGCCATCCTGCGCCAGGACCCGGACGTCATCATGATCGGTGAAATCCGCGACCTGGAGACGGCGCAGATCGCGGTGCAGGCGTCGCTGACCGGCCACCTGGTGCTGGCCACGCTGCACACCAACGACGCGGTGTCGGCGGTGACGCGCCTGACCGACATGGGGGTCGAGCCGTTCCTGCTGTCCTCGTCGCTGCTGGGCGTGCTGGCGCAGCGGCTGGTGCGCAAGCTGTGCCCGGCCTGCAAGAAGCCGTCGATGCAGGACGGCGCGCGGGTGTTCCAGCCGGTCGGCTGCGAGGCCTGCAACTACACCGGCTATGCCGGCCGTTCCGGCATCCATGAACTGTTCACCGTGGACGACGAGGCGCGCCGCCTGATCCACGAAGGCAGCGACGAGCGCGAACTGCGCCGCGCGGCCAGCGCCGCCGGCATGCTCAGCATGCGCGAGGACGGCGCGCGCTGGGTCGAAAGCGGCGAGACCTCGCCGGAGGAAATCCTGCGGGTGACGCGCGACGCCTAGGGACTGTTCACACTGAACGAAGCCTGGCGCCCGATTGCCGGCCTGCCCGAAGGTGAGTACCCAGATGAGCGCCTCTCAGCGTTGCGAATGCTCGCCGGGGGCCTGCCACGACAGGCGGCTCAGGGCGTGGCGGCGTCTGGCTTGCCCGGCGCCGTCGCGCAGGCGCCGGCGATGCGTCGCAGGTCCGCGCTGGACAACGCGCCGAGCTGCCCTTCGCAGATGCGGGCCAACCGGGTCGCCACCGTGAAGGGCAGGGCGCCGCCCCGGTTGCCGGCGGCGCGCATCAGGGCGCCGACATTGCCGCCCGGACGCAACACTGGCAGGCGGACGCCGTAGCGCTGCACGAATTCGGTGGCGGCGGCCGGGGTGTCGGTGCTGACCAGCAGCACCGTCCACGCCGGATGGGCATCGGCGAAGCGCTGCAGCCGCGGCAGCTCGGTGACGCATGGCGGGCAGTCACGGCTCCAGAAATTGACCAGTACCGGCCCGTTCAGCGCCGACAGCCGCACGAAGCGGCTGCCGTCCAGCGTGGGCAGGGAGAAGTCCCAGGCCTGCCCCGCGGGCGGGCGCGAGGCCGGCCGCGGCTGGGCACCGGCGAGCGTCGGCGCCACGCACAGCGCCAGGCAGGTCCGCAGCAGGAGGCGGCGCATCAGAAGCTCAGTTTGGCGCCGGCGTACAAGTAGCGCCCGCGGCTGGGACCCCACAGATGTATCACGTCGAATTCGCCATCGCCGTTGACGAACAGCGGGCTTTCCGTGTCGGTCTGCTTGTAATCGAACAGGTTGTCGACGCCGGCATACAGCGAGAAGCGCTTGTTGACCGCGTATTCGCCGCGCAGGTCAAGGGTGAAGAAGCCAGGGCTCTTCTCGCGCTTGGGCGTGCCGTCCAGGTTGTAGCGGTTCTGCTGGCCGGAGCCGTCGTCGTGGAATTTGCGCAGGTTCATCGGACCGGTCCAGACCAGCTTGGCGTTGAAGTCGAAAGCGCCGCGGTCGTAGTCCAGGCCGAGGTAGGCCTTGGCGTTGGGGCGCGCGAAGGCTAGCGCCTTGGCCGGGAAGCGGTAACTGAAGCCCTCGACGGCGGCCATCACGCTCAGGGCCGGGGTCAGCAGGTAGGACGTGGTCAGATCCACGCCTTGCACGATGACCGGCTGGCGGGCGCTGGAGAACACCGTGATGCCAGCGTCTTCGTCCGGATCGAGCATAGCGACGTTCTTGATGTGGTTGTAGTTGTACGAACCCGTCACCGCCAGTCGGTCGTCGGCGTAGTTGAGCGCATAGCTGGCATTGAGCGATTCCTCGGGCTTGCTGATCTGGCGGTCGATGCGGGCCGTGTTGAGGATGCCGTGTTCCTGCTCGAAGAAGCTGGTGGGCGCGCGGAACCCCTTGCCGACGCTGAAGCGGCTCGAGAGCTGTTCGGTGTGGTGATAGAGCGCGTTCAGGCGCGGCGAGGTGATGCCGCCGAAGACGTTGTGGCGGTCGTAGCGCACCGAACCGTTGATCTCGAGCGCATCGTCCAGGAAGGCGCGGTAGGCCTGCACGAACAGGGCTGGAGTGCGATAGGTGTAGTTGTCGACGCCGCTTACCGGGGTGCCGTCTTCCTGGCTGCCGTGGCTTCTCAGGTCTTCGTAGCGGAAGTTGGTGCCCAGGGTGGTCAGCCAGCCCGCGATGGGTGTCTGCCAACTGGCCTCGGCGTAGTACTGCTTCTGGCGGGCGATGTAGGTGGCCAGTTCGTAGAAGCTGTCCTGTTTGTGCTCGGCCGCGCCCACGGCCAGCCGCAGCAGGCTGTCGCCGAAGCGCTTTTCGCCGGTGGATATGAACTGCACGCGGTCGGTGAAGATGATCTCGGACATGCCGCCGCGGCCGCCGCGGTCGCCGCCGGGACCCTTGTCGTACGACTCGATGCTGCCGTCCGATGGCTTGACCCAACCGTCGCGGTCCGGCGAGCCGTGCACGCCGCCGCGCCAGTCGAAGGGATTGCCCGTGGTGCTGTGCTTGATGGCCGAATAGTCGGTGCCCAGCGCGCCGCCGCCGCGCTTTTCGTTGACCACGTCGAGCCGGCCCCGCACCTTGAAGCCGCCGGCGTCGTCCAGGAAGAAGCCGATGCCGCCCAGGCGGCGATCGTAGCCGGTGTATTCGGAGATGCCGTTGTGGTCGGCGTCGACGGAGTCGTGCTTGTTGTAGTTCAGCGTCGCGGTGATGGCGCCGCCGTCGAAGGTTCGCGCCAGGTAGGCGTCGCCCTGGCGCGAGCCGTAACTGCCGATTTGCGCGCGGATGCGGTTTTCGTCTTCGGTGGGGCGCTTGGTGACGATGTTGACCGAGCCGGACAGGGCTTCGGGGGCGATCAGGCTGGCGCCGGCGCCGCGCGCCACGTCGATGCGTTCGACGCCATAGACGCTGACGCTGTCCAGCCCGTAGGCCGAGGACACCGAGGAGAAGATCGGCACGCCGTCGATCATCAGCGTGGTGTAGCGGCCGGGCAGGTTGTTCAGCACGATGTTGCGCACGTTGCAGATCGGGCATTCCACCTGCACGGCGATGCCGGGGTTCTTGTCGAGCGCTTCGTTGACGTTGGTGGCGCCGGCCTTGGCGATGGCGCGTTCGCTGATGGATTCGGTCTTGACGAGTTCGTCGCGCAGGGCGCCGGGTCGCGTCGAGGCCTGGTTGGAACGGTCGATGACGGTGATCGGGGCCAGGGTGGGCGCGACGGCGTCGGCGGCCGCCCGGCTTGGCGCCGGCGCGGCCCAGGCGGCGACCAGCGCCGCGGCTAGCACGGCGAGTCGGAGGGGCGTGCGGGAAGGGAAGACGGAAGACATGGCGGAGGGCATCGGGTGGGCGGGTTCCAGGAGGGAGCGGCCACGGCCGGGGCGGCTGGCCCCAGCCGTGGTGGCGCGCTCAGTTGAGACAGGAACCGGCCACCGCGCGGCCGCGCGCCGTCGCCCCGGGGCAGCGGGAGGACGGGTGGCGCAACGTGATGCGCAAGGGGCGCGCGGGGGAATACGACATGGGGAAAGGGCGGACAACGACGGCTGCAAAAATCATTCAAAACGTTATGTTTTATGAATTTTTGCGTCAATCGAGAGAGAGTCCGAGATCACGCAGGCGTGTCCGCGAGACGGCCGCCGCGCGGCGGCGCTTCGCATGACGGAGGCGGGGGGAGGCATCGACGGCGCCACGGGGGGGCGTCGATGCCTGTGAATCAGTCTGGCAATGACGGGTTCGTGGCCGGCGTGCAACAGGACGCCGGCCCGGCGCTACTTGCCGGTGCCGAAGACCACCACGTCGTCGTTGCGCCGGCCCAGGGTCGACATCAGGCCGTCGAGGGCGGTGCGGTCGGCCTCGCTGGCGCTGGCCGCGAAGGTTGCCTGGCCCTGGAAGCGCACGCCGCGTGTGTTGACGCTGCCCTGGCCGGTGACCGCCAGCGGACCGCTCTCGGTGCTGAGCGCCAGCGTGGCGCCGGCGCGGCCGTTGCCGCGCACCCGCAGCACGTAGGTGCCGACCGGCGCCACCGGCGACAGGGCGGTGGCGGCGTCGCGCCAGCGCAGTTCGGCCAGCGGTGCGTCGGGCAGGGCGCCGCCCAGCTTCAGCGACTGCCAGCTGATTTCCAGCGCGCCCTCGGGCGCCAGCGTGTTCCAGGGCGCGCCCAGCGCCGGCAGCACCGTGGCGGGCACCCGCAGCGATTGCGCCGACAGCGACAGGCCATCCCAGCCCAGGCCGGCGCGCACCGGGCCGCGCAGCCAGGGATGCGATACCTCCAGCGTCATTGACGACCAGCGCCACTGCCAGTGCAGGGCCTGCGGCAGCATGCGGCGCGCGCCGGGCGGACCGAGCGCGAGCCAGGCGCTGCCGTTCCAGACCGTGCCGGCGGCGTCGGCCAGCGCCACCGGCGCGTCGGCCGGCAGGAAGGCCAGCAGCCAGCGGGCCGGCAGCACGGCGGCCGCGGCCGCGAGCGCGCAGGCGGCGCAGGCCAGCGCCAGGCCGGTGCGCTTGGGCAAGCGAGGCAGACGCATCAGGAACGGGCCTGCGGCGCCGGCAGGGCCAGCTTGATGCTGCCGTTGACCAGGCCGGGCAAGGGCCGTCCATTGACGTTGGCGGCGCGGGTCAGCTCGACCTGCCTGACCGCCAGGCCCCAGTCGCCGGCGGCGTTCTCGAGCCAGCGCAACAGCGCCGATGAGGGCACTTCGGTTACGGCCAGCGTGACGCTGTCGCCCTGGCCCGGATGCTCCAGCTTCCAGTGGTCGGCCGGCAGGCCCGCGCGTTCCAGGCTGGCGCCGATGTCGGCGGCGGCCGGCAGGGCGGCGGCGGGCGCGGCGGCCTTGCCGCGCAGGGCCATGGCCTGCGTGGTGATGTCCGCCACGGCGGCGGCCTGGCCGCGCAGGCGCGGCAGTTCCTCGCGCAGCTTGCGCACCGAGTCCAGCGCGGGCTCGATCAGCAGCGTGAAGACCAGCACCGCGCCCAGCAGGGCGCCGGCGCCGTTGACCAGCCGCCGTTCGCGCGGCGCCAGGGCCTGGTAGCGCTGGCGCGCGCGGTCGGCAGCGGGGGCCAGGGGTTTGAGGGCGGCGCGCCAGGCGGCGCTCAGGCGTTCAATGGGCTTCATGGTTGGCTGCGCGTGATGCGCCAGGTGTTGTCGGTGTCGCCGCGTTCCAGCTTCAGGCCCTGCGAGGCGGCCTGCTGGATCAGCGCGGGCGTCTCGGCCACGCGCTGGGCCTGGGCGCCGGCATCGGCCAGTTGCAGGGTCAGCGCCTGGTCGGCATAGGACAGGCGGGCGACGTTGTCGGCGGCGAATGGCAGGGTCTGCGCGGCGGCGCGCGCCAGCGGCAGGAAGTCGCCGGCGTTGGCGGCGCCGCGGCGGTTCTGCAGCGCGTCCAGGCCTTGCTGCGCCTGGCGCGCGGGGTCCAGCACCACCGGCAGTTCGGGAAACGCCGCCAGCACCTGGCGGCGCATGCCGTCGCGCAGCGACTGCGCCTCGCCGCGCAGTTGCGCCGCATGCAGGTTCAGGCCGCCGATCCAGACCACGGCCGCGACCGCGCTCCAGCGCCATACCGGCCGCCAGCGCGACACGCGCGCCGGCGCCAGCTGCGGCATCGCCAGCGACCACGGCGGCGACGGTGCCAGCCAGCGCGGATCGGCCGGATCGCACAGCGGCGCGGTGTCGTCCGGCGCCAGCGTCTGCGGCGCGATCAGGGCGTGGGCGCGCAGGCCCTGCGCGTTCAGCAGGCTCCAAGCGCGGCGCACTGGTTCGCGCGGCGCCCAGGCCAGCGCCACGTTGCCGTCGGCGTCGCGCGGGCCGTGGCCGATGGCCAGGTCGTCCAGGTCGCTCAGCACCAGCGGCTCCAGCGCGCCGCGCACGGCGGCGGCGAAGCGCGCCTTGGCCACGGCCGGCACCTGGATCGTGGCGGCGATGACGTCGGCGGGATGCAGCACGGCCTCGCAGGCGGCCTGCGGATAGGCCTGGCCCAGGGCGTGCAGGGTCAGCTCGCCCTGGCGCGCGCAGCGGCCGCGGCGGTCGAACCAGGCAAAGGGCAGCAGCGAGCCCGGGCCGAGTTCGGCGAGCGGGGCCAGCGCGATGCGCAAGGAATTCTTCAAGGGGTTTCTCTCGTCCAGATAGTGTCGGGCGCGGCGGGCGGCGCGCTGCGTATCAGCGCCTGCATCGAGACCCGGGCCCGTTCGTAAACGACCGCGCCGCTGGCCAGGAACCAGCCGCTGGTCGTGCTGACGGCGGGCGCGGGCGTCTTGACGCCGGTGGCGGCCAGCCGGTTGGCGAAGTCGCCGCTGTTGTTGAACCAGTTGCCGCGGTCGCGTTCGCCGGTGATGGCGCGGGCCTGGCTGAGCGACAGGCCCGCGACCAGCGCGGCGATGACCTCGGGCGGCGCGGTATTGACGTTGACGTTGGTGGCGGTGGGCAGCACCGTCATCGTGCGCCGCAGTTCGCCGCGCACGGCCGGCTCCAGCCCCAGCAGCGCCGCCACGTCGTCGATGCCGCGCGGCAGCGGCGCGCGCGCCTGCGGCGCCTGGCCGCCCTGGGCCGGCGTGGGCGCGTTGGCGGCGGGCGCCGGAGGCTGGCTGGCGGCGATGATCTCGATGATGCGGCCGGCCAGCGTGTCGGGCAGGCGCAGGGCGCCCAGCAGCCGCCGCAGCACCTGTTCCTGCTCCGGTTGCGGCACGCCGTTGCTGGCCAGATTGGTCAGGTTGTACTTGCCCTGTTCGTCCTGCACCTTGCCGGAGAACACCGCGACCCGGTCGTCGCCGGGGCGCTCGATGCGGGTGTCGAGCACCGGCGTGGCCCAGATCTGGTCGCCGCGGGTGGTCGATTCGCGCTTGCCGTGGTCGCGCACCACCAGGCGGGCCCAGTCGATGCCGCCGGCCAGCAGCATGCGGGCCTGCACCCGCGCCATCTCGTTCTCGATGCGGCGGGTGCTGGCGGTCTGGCGCTGGAACAGGCTGGTGGTCAGCGCCGCGACGATGGCGACGATGATCAGCGCGCTGACGACGGCGGCGCCGCGCTCGCGCGGCAGGGTCGTGTTCATGGCAGCTCCAGGATGCGGCTGTAGCGCCGCACGTCGCCGGCCGGGCCGCGGTCGAGCGTGATCTCGATGCCGCTGGGCGTGGCGGAGAAGGGCGAGCGGGTGTCCATCCAACCCGCGCCCGTCACCCAGCCGCGCAGGGTCAGGTCGCGCACGCCCGGCAACAACAGCACGCCATCGCCCACCGGCGGCAGCGGGCCCTGTTCGGCGGGTACGCCGCTGGCGCGCCACAAGCCGTCCTTGCGCACCGACCATTGCACCCGTTGCCAGCGGCCGTCGCCGTCCGGATCGGGCCGCAGGATCTCCAGCACCTGCGCGCCGGCGGCGCCGCGCAAGAGGCGCACGCCGGTCGTGAAGACCTGGGTATCGATGCCGGGCGCAGCGAACGACGGACCGTTGTAGGCCAGTTCGACATCGCGTCCCATCTGCCCCAGCGTGCGGACGATGGCGTCGGTGTCGTCGGACTGCCGCGCGATCCAGTCGCGCGCGCTGGAGACGCTGTCCAGGCCGCGCCAGGCCATCAGGCTGACGAGCGCCATCAGCGCCAGCGCCACCAGCACTTCGATCAGGGTGAAGCCCGCCTGGGCGCGGGCGTGGGGGCGGCGGCAGGTCATCGCAGGCTCGACAGCAGGCCGTCCAGTTGCAGCAGGGCCGCGCCATTGCCCGCGTCGCGGACCTTGACCGAGACCTGGCGGAAGCTGCGGTTCAGGGAATTGGTGAACACCAGTTCGCATTGCAGCGCCAGGCCGCCCTGCGGACAGGCGACGGTCTGCGAACCGGCGCGCGGCAGGGTCTGCTCCAGCCGCAGTTGGGTCAGCGCGTTCTGCGCGGCCAGCAGCGCCAGCGTCTTGTCCTGCAGCGCGCGGTTGTTGGCGGCCATGACGCCGGTGGCGCGCAGGGCCGCGCCCATCGCCACGGCGATGATGGCCAGCGCCACCAGCACCTCGATCAGGGTGAAGCCGCGCTGGCGTTGGCGCCGCGAAGGGCGCGCGGGAGGAAATTCAGCGGATGTCATAGCGTCCGGCGGCGTCGCGTGTCACCGTCACGAGCGAGTCGCCCGCGCGCAGCTGCACGCTGAACGGGTCGGCCACCCATTCGGTGCTGAAGACCAGCGGACGGTCGGGCGACAGCCGCAGCTGCACCTGACGGGCCAGCCAGGCCTGCGGGCGCAGGGCCTCGTCGCGCTCGAGCTTGTCGACCGGCAGGGGCGCGTCGTCCTGCGCGGTGGGCGCGTCGGAACGGCCCTGGCGCTCGAACGACCAGCCGCCGCCGGCGGGCAGCCAGCGGATCGACCGGCCATCGCTGCGGGCTTCGCCTTCGGCCACGGTGAAGGCGTCGACCAGGCGCTGCGCGTCCTCGCGCAGCGGGTCGGCGCGCTTGCCGATGGACAGGCTCACCATGCTGGCGGCGATGGCGACGATCACCAGCACCACCAGGACTTCGACTAGCGTGAAACCGCGCTCAGAGTTCCCACGAACCGATGTCGGCATCGCCGCCTTCTCCGCCGGGCTTGTTGTCGGCGCCGAACGAGAACACATCGATGTCGCCTTTGACGCCGGGGCTCAGGTATTGATACGGATGGCCCCAGGGGTCATTGGGCAGCTTGTCCAGGTAGCCGCGCCAGTTGGACGCGCCTTCCGGCTTTTCCACCAGCGCGCGCAGGCCCTGCGCGGTGGTCGGATAGCGGCCGTTGTCCAGTCGGTACAGCTTGAGCGCCTGCATGATGCCGGCGATGTCCTGGCGCGCCGCGACCTGGCGGGCCTGGTCGGGACGGTCCAGCACGCGCGGCACGATCAGGGCCGCAAGAATCCCCATGATCACGATGACCACCATGATCTCGATCAGGGTGAAACCTTGCTGGCGGGCGAGCCCACGCGATGACTGGCGCACTTCACGACTCCGATATTTCAGTGAGAAGCGTGCGATTGTGGACATGAAATATGACAGCAATATGAGGTGCGCCGGATCACTTGGCGGCGCTGGCGATGCCGCCTTCCGGCGCCGGCGAGGCGGGCGTGGCCAGCCGGCTGGGGCGGCCGCCTTGCTCGACCGTGACGGCGTCGGCGCCGACGTCCTTGAGCACGATGCCGGGCGCGACTTCGTCGCCGACGCGCCAGGCCACGGGCGGGCCGCCGTCGACGCTGAACACCGCGGCGCCGTCGGTGCCGGCGGCGATCACGCCGAGCACGCTGATCTGCGTGCGCAGCACTTCATCGCGGCCGAACCACAGCGCCACCGGCATGTTGTCGGCCGTGCGCGGGGCCGGCGCGGACACGGCGGCGGGCAGGGCGGGGGGCTTGGGCGCGAGCAGCACGGCGCCCCAGACGCCCAGCCCGGCCGCCAACGCCAGCACGGCAACGACACGGAACACGGCGGGGGCCGCGGGCGGGGACAGGCGCAAGGACAGGGGCATGAAGATCAAACGGAAAAGCGCGGCGGGCAAGCGCGGCGAACAGTGTGGCAAGCCGTGCGGCAAGCAGCACGACGAAGATGCGCCCGACTCTAGCAGCCCATCATGACAGTCCCGCGATAAGCCGGCCCCGTGCTTTCAAAAATCCAACGTTGCGCTGTCATCAACCTTACATGGCGTCTCTCTAGCATGCGTGCACGCTGCGGCCATGCGTCGCGGCATCGATCCCATCCCACAGGAAACCACGATGCAAGACACCACTCACGCCAACCGCCGCCGCCTTCTGAAAATGCTTGGCGGCGCGCCGATGCTGCCGCTGGGCGGCGTCAGCATGGCCGCGCTGTTGACGGGCTGTAATTCGAGTGACGACGATGACGATTCGCCTGGCAGCCCGGCGCCGGGCGTGACGTTCAAGTCGGCGTCGTTCACCTCGATGGCCGCGCCCTCGCTGGCCACCCCCGAATTGATGGCCCGCACCACGGTTGGCTCGTCCATGGTGCTGACGTTCAGCGACGGTTCGACCCGCAAGGTCGAACTGGGCTACCAGCCGTTCTTCATGACCGGCGACGCCGTGCCGGACGGCAAGGGCGGCACCATCATCGCCGGCGCGTATTTCAATAACAGCGGCGCGCCCATCATGGACAACTCGGTGCCCGCCAAGGTGCGTCAGTTCTTCTCGAACTGTCCGGACGGCATGTCGCTGCTGAAGCTGGAGGCGCCCAAGGTGGCCGGCGTCAACGGCAATACGCTGTTCGCCGTGGTGCAGTTCGAATACCAGTCGATGGACCAGTCCGGCGCCGACATGTACGGCCGCCTGCCGTCGCCGATCGCCGTGCTGACGCTGGCGCAGGACCCGGCCACCGGCCAGCTCAGCCTGGTCAAGTACAGCAACGTCGACACCTCGCCGGTCAATGGCCTGTGGATCACCTGTGGCGCCAGCCTGTCGCCGTGGAATACCCACCTGTCCAGCGAAGAGTACGAACCCGACGCCACCGTGGCCCGCACCGACGCGCAGTTCCAGGCCTACAGCCAGAACCTGTTCGGCGATCCCAACCGCGCCAACCCGTACCACTACGGCCACATGCCCGAAGTGACGGTCAACCCGGACGGCACGGGCAGCATCAAGAAACACTATTGCATGGGCCGCATCTCGCACGAGCTGGTCCAGATCATGCCCGACCAGCGCACCGCGCTGATGGGCGACGACGCCACCAACGGCGGCCTGTTCATGTTCGTGGCCGACCGCAAGGCCGACCTGTCGTCCGGCACGCTGTACGTGGCCAAGTGGGCCCAGACCTCGGGCACCGGCCCGGGCGCGGCCACCCTGACCTGGATCAAGCTGGGCCACGCCACCAGCGCGGAAGTGAAGGAACTGGCCGACCAGCTGACCGCCGCCGACATCATGGACGTGCGCACCGCCGATCCGGCCGACATCAACTTCACCAAGATCCGCTACAACGGCGGCAACAATTGGGTCAAGCTGCTGCCGGGCCGCCGCCAGGCCGCCGCGTTCCTGGAAACCCACCGCTATGCCGCGCTGGTCGGCGGCTCGCTGGGCTTCACCAAGATGGAAGGCACCACCGTCAACGTCAAGGACAAGATCGCCTACAGCGCCATGTCGCGCATCGAGAAGTCGATGATCGACGGCACCGTGCCCGGTATGCAGGTGCAGGCCAACTCGGCCGGCGCGGTGTACCAGCTGCACCTGAAGTCGGGCCAGGTCGACACCACCGGCCAGGCCATCGACAGCGAATGGGTGCCGGTCGACATGGCCGCCGTGGCCGAACTGGTCGGCGCGCCGATCTCGCCGGTCGACGCGCTGGGCAACACCCACAACGCCGACAAGATCTCCAACCCCGACAACCTCAAGTTCTCGGAGAAGCTGCGCACGCTGTTCGTGGGCGAGGACAGCGGCGGCCACGTCAACAACTTCCTGTGGGCCTACAACGTCGACACCAAGCAGCTGTCGCGCCTGCTGTCGTGCCCGGTGGCGGCCGAATCGACCGGCCTGCAGGCCGTGGACGAGCTCAACGGCTGGACCTACATCACCAGCAACTTCCAGCACGCCGCCGACTGGGGCACGCCGCAGAACGCGGTGTTCAACACGGTGCGCCCGATCCTGGAACCGCTGGTCAAGGCCAACTACAAGGACGGCTTCGGCGCGTCGGTCGGCTACCTCACCGGCGTCAAGATCGGCGCCTGATCGTCGCCAGCCGGCCGCGGCGCGAGCCTCGGCCGGCGCGTTGCATGCGGCATGGGACCGGCTCGCCGGTCCCATGCTTTTGTTGCCGTCTGTATCGCACTGGGAAAAAAAGCTGATCCGTCGATCAACGATTCCTTTCTTTGCTTCATCGGTCGTTCACCTTGCGACGCCACTATGTGGGCCACCCACAAAGCGGGTTTCGAAAGGGAAAGAACATGCAGGTATCGAATTGGAAGCGCTGGGGCGTCGCATTGGCGACCCTCGGCGCGTTGGCCGGTTGCGGCGGCGACAAGGGCGACGACGACACGTCGACGCCGCCGGCCGTGCAGCCCGGCGGTGGCTCGGCCACCAAGGTGTTGTTCATCGGCGTGGACGGCCTGACCTATGACGCCTATCGCCAGGGCGTGGCGGACAAGTCCATGCCCAACCTGGCGCAATTGACGGTGACCCGGTCGTGGACCGGCGGCGTCACCGGCGCCGTCACGCAGCAGCCGACGCTGTCGGCGCCCGGCTGGGCCACGCTGCTGACCGGCCAATGGGCCGACCAGCACGGCGTGCGCAGCAACGCGCAGGGCCAGGCGCCCAAGACCCCGACGCTGTTCCAGCGCGTGAAGACGGCCAAGCCCGCCGCGCGCACCGCGGCGGCATTCAACTCGTCGCTGCTGGCCAGCCTGACGGGCGGCGATCGCGACGCGGGTTTCCTGCAGAGCCTGACGGACTGTGCCGGCGTCGACGATTGCGTCGCCAGCCAGGCGCGCGATCGCATCACCGAAGGCTATGACGTGGTGGTGGCGCAGTTCGGCGCGGCCGAGCGCGCCGCCGCGAGCGGCGGCTTCGGCGCCGGCTACCAGGCGACCCTGCGCCAGACCGACGCCGCCATCGGCGCGTTGCTGGCGCAGCTGGCCGGCCGTCGCAGCAGCAACCCCGACGAGAACTGGCTGGTGGTGGTGGCTTCCAGCCATGGCCTGGACCGCACCGGCGGCAGCGACGGCCTGCAGTTGTCGCCCAACAAGACCACGCTGCTGGCCATGAACCGTCCGCAGATGCTGGGCGGCAGCGCCGACGATGCCTCGTTCGACGGTGCCTGGAACACCGCCTGGTACGGCCTGCCCAGCGGCGCCGACGCCACGCCGACCATCCTGGCGTACCTGGGCGCGTCGCCCGCCGCCGGCCAGTACGACCTGGCGGGCGCGTCCCTGTTCGAGCCGGTGGCGCTGCGCCGCGCGGCCAGCCGCACCTCGATGGACAACAAGAGCGTGTCGCTGAACTGGACCCGCGTCGGCACGCCCTCCGGCGAGATCGTGATCACCCGCGACGGCAAGGAAATCGCGCGCCTGCCGGGCACCGCCACCGACTACGTCGATACCGGCTTCACGTTCACCACCGAAGGCGTGCATGAACTGAACTACGCCATTTCGGTCGGCAACGCCGTGACGGCGGTGCGCGCCACCGTGGTGTACACGGCGCCCGTGCTGCTCTTGCCGTCGCTGCGCACCGGCCTGACGATGCTGTTCCCGTTCGAGGGCAACCTGACCGACAAGGCCGCCGGCGGGGGCGCGATCACGCCCTACGACGGTGTCCAGGCGCCGGCGTTCAGCGACAACGGCGTGTTCGGCAAGATGTTCCAGAACCAGCGCAGCGGCGATCCGACCGGCGCCTTCAAGCTGGATTACCCGGCGGGCCTGCTCGACAGCGTCCAGGCGTTCACCATCGGCTTCTGGTATCAGTCGGACGGCACCGCCAACGACCGCTCGATCCTGGGCAACAAGGACTACAACTCCGGCGCCAACCCCGGCATCACGATCGCCCAGTGGGCCGGCCCCGAGCTGCGCTTCAACCTGGCCGGCGGCAGCCGCGTCGACATCAACGGCGTGAAGTTCACGCCCAACAAGCCGGTCTACGTGGCGATGGTCATCGACAAGACCGCCAAGACCATGGCCGCCTATGTCTACGACACGGAAATGGGCTGGTTCAGCCGCTCGATTTCCACCGGCACCGTCAACTTCGCCCAGATCGCCGGCGTGTTCGGCCCGCACCTGGGCCTGAACGAAGACGGCAAGGGTACCTACGGCGTCTGCTGCGCCGGTACCAAGGGCCCCTACACGATGTACTTCGACGACCTGGCCTTCTGGTCGCGCGCCCTGACCGAAACCGAGGTCAAGTCGCTGGCCCTGTCCGGCAAGTCCGTTTCCGAATTGTTCCCCTGATGTCCCGAGGATAGACACGACATGAATACTGCTTCCCCGATCCTGCGCGCGTTCCTGCGCCTGGGCGCCGTGCTGATGGTGGCCGCCACCTTGACCGCCTGCGGCGGCGACAAGGACGACGACGACAACACCGGCGGCCAGCCCGAAACGCCGACCCAGCCGGCCAAGCCTCTCCTGCGTTGCGCGCCCTGACGCCGCGCCATTTTTCAGAATTCAAGGAATCGCATCCGTGACGTCCCATAAAGACCCGATCCACGCCGGCAAGCGCCGCTTCCTGCGCAATGCCGCCGCCTCCGGCGCCGGCCTGACCGCCTTGTCGATGTTCCCGCCGGCCATCCGCCGCGCGCTGGCTATCCCCGCCAACAACCGCACCGGCACGATCAATGACGTCGAGCACGTGGTCATCCTGATGCAGGAGAACCGCTCGTTCGACATGTACTTCGGCTCGTTCAAGGGCGTGCGCGGCTTCGGCGACCGCATCACGGTGCCGCTGCCCCAGAACCGCTCGGTCTGGGAACAGACCAACGGCACCCGCGTGGTCATGCCGTATCACCTGGACAGCACCAAGGGCAACGCCCAGCGCGTGTCCGGCACCCCGCACGACTACCTCGACGCCCAGAACGCCTGGGACGGCGGCCGCCTGTACCAATGGCCGCGCTACAAGCAGAACCAGTCGATGGGCTACTACACGCGCCAGGAACTCGGCTTCCAGTACGCGCTGGCCGAAGCCTTCACGCTGTGCGATGCCTACCACTGTGCCTCGCACGGCGGCACCAACACCAACCGCCTGTTCCACTGGACCGGCACCAACGATCCGCTGGCGCAGGGCAACGGCCCGTCGACCCGCAACCAGTGGGACGGCCTGGGCGCGTCCACCATCGGCTGGACCTGGAAGACCTACCCCGAGCGCCTGCAGGAAGCCGGCGTGAGCTGGAAGGTCTACCAGAACCTGCCCGACAACTTCACCGACAACCCGCTGGCCGGGTTCCGCCAGTTCCGCAAGGCCTATGAGCTGTCCGGCAACGATCCCACCGCCGGCAACCCCAATCCGCCGGCCTGGACGCCCGCGGCCGACGCCACCAACCCGCTGTACAAGGGCGTGGCCAACACCATGGCCAGCGACGGCGGCCTGCTGCAGGGCTTCCGCGACGACGTGCTGAACGGCTCGCTGCCGCAGGTGTCGTGGATCGTGGCGCCCGCCGCCTATTCGGAGCACCCCGGCCCGTCGAGTCCGGTGCAGGGCGCCTGGTACATCCAGGAAACGCTCAACGCCCTGACGGCCAATCCGGACGTCTGGAGCAAGACCGTGCTGCTGGTCAACTTCGACGAGAACGACGGCTTCTTCGACCACGTGCCGTCGCCGGCCGCGCCGTCGCTCAATCCGGACGGTTCGATGGCGGGCGCCTCGACCATCAACACCGACCTGGAACGCCACATCAAGCCGTCGCAGCAGGACGCCGCCGACAACCGCGTCTACGGCCCCGGCCCGCGCGTGCCGATGTACATCGTCTCGCCCTGGAGCCGCGGCGGCTGGGTCAATTCGCAGGCCTTCGACCACACCTCGGTGCTGCGCTTCCTGGAAGCGCGGTTCGGCGTGGCCGAAAAGAACATCAGCGCCTACCGCCGCGCGGTGCTGGGCGACCTGACCTCGGCCTTCAACTTCGCCACGCCCAACAACGAACAGCTGCCCGACCTGACGCTGCTGACCAAGGCCCAGGCCGACCAGACCCGCGCCGACCAGCAGGCCCTGGCGCAGGTGCCGCTGCCGGACACCACCACCCAGGCCAAGCCGAAGCAGGAAACCGGCGTGCGCTACTCGCGCGCGCTGCCCTACGAACTGCACACCAGCGGCCGCGCCCAGCCCGGCACCAGCGCCATGTGGCTGGTGTTCGCCAACACCGGCTCCGCCGCCGCGGTGTTCCACGTCTATGACCGCCTGCATCTGGACCGCCTGCCGCGCCGCTACGCGGTCGAGCCGGGCAAGCAACTCGAAGGCAGCTGGGACGCCGCCGCCGATGGCGGCAAGTACGACCTGTGGGTGATGGGCCCGAACGGCTACCTGCGCCATTTCGCCGGCGACCTGGCGCTGGCCCGCACCGAGGAGCTGGGCGCGGAAATCCGTGTCTGCTACGACATCGCCAACGGCGACGTCTACACCAGCTTCATCAACAGCGGCAAGAAGCCCGTCACCTTTGTCATCACGCCCAACGCCTACTACACCAACAACGAGAAGTGGACGTTGACGGTGCCGGCGGGCAGCCAGGTCGAGCAGTCGTGGTCGCTCAAGGCCAGCGGCGCCTGGTTCGACTTCACCGCGCGCCTGAACGAGGACCCGGCCTACATCCGCCGCTTCGCCGGCCGGGTGGAGACGGGCAAGCCGTCGGTCACCGATCCGGCGATGGGCCAGTAAGCGCGCCGCCCGCGGCGCGGCCGGCGGCGGCCGCGCCGGGCGCAACGCCCCGCCTCGCTCCCGCCCGGGAGGCGACGCGGGGCGTTCTTGCGTGTGGCGGGCCGGCTACGCGGCGGCCTGCGGCTCGCGCGCCCGGAACGCCGCGGCGCAGGCGTCGCAGATGGCCGTCGTGATGCCCTGGCGGGCGTGCTCGCGCCGCTCCAGCATGCCGATGGCGCGCGCCGTCGGCCCCAGGTCGCCGGGCAGCGGCAGGATGCGCAGCTGCGGGCTGTCGCTCCAGTTCGAGCCGTTGATCAGCGGCAGCAGGGTCACGCCGACCTCCTGGCGCACCAGCTCGACCAGGGTCTCGATCGCGTTCAGTTCCAGGAATTCGTCCAGCGGCACCGCCAGGCGCCGCAGCAGCCGGTCGATCTGCAGCCCGGTGCGCTGGGTGCGGTCAAAGCGCAGGAACGGATTGCCCGCCAGCACCTGGCGGGCGTCGCGGCCGGCGGCCGAGGGCGGGGCGATCACCACCAGCGGTTCTTCATACAGCGGGGTCCAGCGGGTGCTGGCCATCTTGCGGCCGGCCTCCACCAGGAAGGCCGCGTCCAGTTCGCCGTCCTCGACCTTGCCGGCCAGTTCGCTGGCCTTGCCCGAGAGGATGCGCACATCCAGCTTGGGGTGGGACTTCTTCATGCCCGAGACCACCTTGGACAGCGTGCCCATGCAGGACACGATGCTGCCCACCGAGACCGACCCGGCCAGCTCGCCCGGCACCGTGCGCGGCAGCCGCATACGGTCGTATAAATCCAGCAAGTGCTTGATTTCCGGCAGTAATTCGCGGCCGGCGGCGTTCAGGATGGCCAGGCGTCCGCTGCGGTCGAACAGCTCGCGGCCCAGCTCGGCCTCCAGCGAGCGCATCTGGAAGCTGACGGCGGCCTGCGTCAGGGCCACCTGCTCGGCCGCCTCGGAGAACGAACCATGGTGGGCGACGGCCAGGAATGTGCGCAGGAAACGGATGGTGCTCATGGGGTCAATTCACAAAAATTTCTTTTATGACTGAACAAAAAATCAAATTGATTTAATTAGATCACGGGAGTACCTTCGCCTGCTTACCTATATGAGACAAGCGCCATGAAATCCTTCGATTGGGTCAATCCGTATCCCTCCGTCCGCATCCCGCTGTTCGCGCGCAACGTGGTGTCCACCTCGCACCCGCTGGCGGCCCAGGCCGGCCTGCGCATGCTGCTCAAGGGCGGCAACGCGGTCGACGCCGCCATCGCCGCGGCCGCCACCCTGGTGCTGGTCGAGCCGGTCTCCTGCGGCCTGGGCGGCGACTGCTTCGCCATCGTCTGGGACGGCCAGGAACTGCATGGCCTGAATTCGTCGGGCGTGGCGCCGGCGGCCTGGAATGTCGAATACTTCAAGCGCAAGCACGGCGTCGGCGCCGACGGCCTGGCGATCCAGCCCAAGCGCGGCTGGGACGCGGTCACGGTGCCGGGCGTGGTGGCCGGCTGGTCCGCGCTGCACGAAAAGCTCGGCAAGCTGCCGTTCGAACAACTGTTCGAACCGGCCATCGAGATCGCCGAGCGCGGCTACGCCGTGCCGCCGGTGGTGGCGCACAAGTGGGCCGCCGCCGCCAAGGAACTGAGCAACCAGCCGGGCTACGCCCAGGCCTTCATGCCCGATGGCCGCGCGCCCAAGGTCGGCGAGCACTTCCGCTTCCCGGACGCGGCCAACACGCTGCGCCGCATCGCCGCCTCCAAGGGCCGTGACTTCTACGAAGGCGAGCTGGCCGAGCGCATCGCCGCCTTCAGCCAGGAATGCGGCGCCGCCATGACCCTGGAAGACCTGCGCGGCTACCGGCCGGAGTGGGTCAAGCCGATCTCCCGCTCCTACCGCGGCTACGAGCTGCACGAAATCCCGCCGAACGGGCAGGGCATCGCCGCGCTGATCGCGCTGGGCATCGTCGAGCGCTTCGACATCGCCGACATGCCGGTCGATTCGGTGCAGTCGCAGCACGTGCAGATCGAGGCCATGAAGCTGGCCTTCGCCGACCTGTACAAGTACGTGGCCGACCCGCGCTCGATGGAAGTCACGCCCGAGCAGATGCTGTCGGACGACTACCTGGACAGCCGCGCCAAGCTGATCCGCCTGGACGGCGCCACTCATTTCGGCGCCGGCCGTCCGGCTGCCGGCGGCACCGTCTACCTGACCGCCGCCGACGAGAACGGCATGATGATCTCGTTCATCCAGTCCAACTACATGGGCTTCGGCTCGGGCGTGGTGGTGCCGGGCACCGGCATCAGCCTGCAGAACCGCGGCGTCGGCTTCTCGATGGATCCCAAGTCGGCCAACGTGGTCGAGGGCGGCAAGCGGCCGTTCCACACCATCATCCCGGGCTTCCTGACGCGCGGCGGCAAGCCGGTCATGAGTTTCGGCGTGATGGGCGGCGATATGCAGCCGCAGGGCCACCTGCAGACCGTGGTCCGCATGGTCGACTACCACCAGAACCCGCAGGCCGCCTGCTGCGCGCCGCGCTGGAAGGTCAACCGCGATTTCTCGCTGGATATCGAGACCAATATGAAGGCTTCCACTATTGCGGGCCTGAAAGACCTCGGGCATGCTTTGAAGTCCGTGGACGACCCGTACATGGACTTCGGCGCCGGACAATTCATCTGGCGCATGTCCGAAAGCGACAACGAGCTCGGCTACGTCGCCGCCAGCGACAGTCGGCGCGACGGCCAGGCCGTGGGCTTCTGACCCGCGCATTGCAGCCACAAGGGGAATAAACACAATGAAACGCTTGACCATGACCTTCGGCGCCGGCTTGCTGGCGCTGGCCGCCGGCGCCGCCTGCGCCCAGAACATCCGCATCGGCCTGCAGGAAGATCCGGACGTGCTGGACCCGCACCGCGCGCGCACCTACGTCGGCCGCATCGTCTTCACCTCGCTGTGCGACAAGCTGGTGGACATCGATCCCAAGCTGCACTTCGTGCCGCAACTGGCCACTTCGTGGTCGTTCAGCCCGGACAACAAGGTGCTGACCTTCAAGCTGCGCGGCGACGCGCTGTTCCATGACGGCACCAAGTTCGACGCCGCGGCCGCCAAGGCCAACCTGGAACGCGCCATGACGCTGCCCGACAGCCTGCGCAAGGGCGAACTGGGCTCGGTCGACAAGGTCGAGGCGCCCGACGCCACCACGCTGGTGCTGACGCTCAAGCAGCCCGACGCCACGCTGCTGGCGCAGCTGTCCGACCGCGCCGGCATGATGCTATCGCCCAAGTCGTTCGCCGACGCCGACGTCGCCGCGGTGGGCCGCAAGCCGATCTGCTCGGGTCCGTACAAGTTCGTCGAGCGCATCCAGAACGACCGCGTCGTGCTGGAGAAATTCGACCAGTACTACGACGCCAAGGACTACGCCTTCAAGCGCATCACCTTCCTGCCGATCCCGGACACCACCGTGCGCCTGTCGAACCTGCGCGCCGGCGACCTGGACCTGCTCGAGCGCCTGAACCCGTCCGACGCGCCGCAGGTCAAGAACGACGCCAGCCTGACCTTCGCGCCGGTGGCCGGCCTGGGCTTCCAGCAGTTCATGTTCAACGTCGGCAACGGCAAGCGCGCCGAGGACAATCCGTTCAAGAACAAGCTGGTGCGGCAGGCGTTCCAGCTGGCCATCGACCGCGACGCCATCAACGAAGTGGCCGGTGGCGGCATCTTCGAACCGGCGCAGCAGCCGTTCCCGCCCGCCAGCCCCTACCACAGCGACAAGTTCCCCGTGACCAAGCGCGACGTGGCCAAGGCCCGCGCGCTGCTCAAGCAGGCCGGTTTCGACCGCGTCAAGGCCGAGGTCATGTTCGGCAACAACACCACCACCTCGTCGGTGGCCGAGATGGTCCAGGCCATGGCCTCCGAGGCCGGCTTCGACCTGTCGCTGCGGCCCACCGAGTACGCCGCCCTGCAGAAGGAATCGGCCGGTGGCAACTTCCAGGTGGTGATGCTGGGCTGGTCGGGCCGGGTCGATCCGGACGGCAACATCCACACCTTCGTGACCTGCAAGGGCGCGCTCAACGACGGCCACTACTGCAACCCGGAAGTCGACAAGCTGCTCAACGAGGCCCGCACGGTGCCGGACGAGACCAAGCGCCGCGCCATCTACGACCAGGCGCAGACCATCATCCAGGATGAACTGCCGGGCATCTACAACTACTACCAGCCGTGGCCGTTCGCGCTGGCCAAGAAGGTCAAGGGCTTCGTGCCGTACCCGGACGGCATGATCCGCCTGAAGGGCGTGACGTTCGCGCAGAAGTAAATCGGTGCGCGGCGGTTCGCCGCCGCGCCCGCCGGCCACGCGCGCGTGGCCTTTTGTTTTCTACGGTTTTTCCACATGCTTAAACTCATCTTGCGCCGCATGATCGTCGCGATACCGACCCTGATACTGGTGTCGATGATCGTCTTCATGCTGCAGAAAATCCTGCCCGGCGATCCGGTGCTGACCCTGGCCGGCGAAGAGCGCGATCCCGCCGTGCTGGACTACCTGCGCGACAAATACCGCCTCAACGATCCGCTGCCGATGCAGTACGCCGCCTGGGCCGGCCAGGTGCTGCAGGGCGACCTGGGCAAGTCGCTGCGCACCGACGTGCCGGTGACCACGCTGATCGCCCAGAAGCTGCCGGTGACCTTGCAGCTGGCGGCGATGGCCATGTTCTTCGCGCTGCTGGTGGGCATCCCCATGGGCATCGTGGCCGCCGTGCGCAAGGGCAAGCCGGTCGAGATGGGGGCCAACATCGCCGCACTGTCGGGCATGTCGATTCCCAATTTCTGGCTCGGCATCATCCTCATCATGGTGGTGTCGGTGCAATGGAAGCTGCTGCCGGCCTCCGGCTACGTCTCGCCGACCGAGGACCTGTGGCTGTCGATCAAGACCATGCTGATGCCGTCGCTGGTGCTGTCCACCGCAATCGCCGCCTATCTCATGCGCCACACCCGCTCGGCCATGCTCGAGGCGCTGTCGGCCGACTACGTGCGCACTGCCCGCGCCAAGGGCGTGTCGCCGCGCCGCGTGGTGCTGCGGCACGCGCTGCGCAACGCGCTGATGCCGATCGTCACGCTGGTGACGCTGCTGTTCGGCGAGTTGCTGGCGGGCGCGGTGCTGACCGAGCAGGTCTTCACCATTCCGGGCTTCGGCAAGCTGGTGGTCGACGCCGTCTTCACGCGCGACTACGCGGTGGTGCAGGGCGTGGTGCTCTGCGTCGCGGTGGGCTTCATCCTGATGAACCTGCTGGCCGACATCCTCTACATCCTGGTCAACCCCCGCCTGAGGCACGCATGAGCGCACTTCCCGCAACGGCCGCTGCCGTCACGCCGCCCCGCAGCCGCAATCGCGCCTGGGGCAAGTTCAAACGCAATCACGTCGCCATGCTGGGCCTGGGGATCGTGCTGTTCTTCGTGCTGCTGGCGCTGCTGGCGCCGCTGATCGCCAACCACGATCCGTTCCAGACCAGCTTCACCACCATCCGCAAGGCGCCGTCGGCGTCCTACTGGCTGGGCACCGACGAGCTCGGCCGCGACATCTTCAGCCGCATGGTCTACGGCGCCCGCGCCTCGCTCATGGCCGGCCTGGTGTCGGTGCTGATCGCGCTGGTGGTCGGGGTGCCGTTCGGCCTGGCCGCCGGCTATTTCGGCGGCTGGACCGACAGCTGCATCTCGCGCGCCACCGAGGCGCTGCTGGCGATCCCGTTCCTGATCCTGGCCATCGCGCTGGCCGCCTTCCTCGGGCCCAGCCTGACCAACGCCATGATCGCCATCGGCGTGTCGGCCGCGCCCAAGTTCGTGCGGCTCACGCGCGGCCAGGTGCTGGCCGTCAAGAGCGAGGACTACGTGCAGAGCGCCCGCGCGCTCGGCGCCTCGGACCTGCGCATCATCTGCCGCCACGTGTTCCCGAACGTCATGCCGCCCCTGATCGTGCAGGCCACCATCACCATCGCCACGGCCATCATCGCCGAGGCCAGCCTGTCGTTCCTGGGCCTGGGCCTGCAGCCGCCGAACCCGTCGTGGGGCTCGATGCTGAACACGGCCAAGAACTTCATGACCCAGGCGCCCTGGATGTCGATCTTCCCCGGATCGGCCATTTTCCTGGTGGTGCTGGGCTTCAATCTGCTGGGCGACGGGCTGCGCGACGCGCTGGATCCCCGTCAGGACAAGTAATCATCATGGCAACAATGGATCCCAAACGCGTCGTCCAGGTCAACGACCTGACCGTGCGCTTCAAGACCCCGGACCGCGTCGTCGAAGCGGTGCGCAACGTGTCGTTCCACGTCGATCGCGGCGAGACGCTGGCGATCGTCGGCGAATCCGGTTCGGGCAAATCGGTCACCTCGCTGGCGCTGATGCGGCTGGTGGAATACGGCGGCGGCCGCATCGTCAACGGCGGCATGCTGCTGCGCCGGCGCAACGGCGACGTGCTGGACCTGGTCAACGCGCCCGACAGCACGCTGCAACGCGTGCGCGGCGCCGACGTGGCCATGATCTTCCAGGAGCCGATGACCTCGCTCAACCCGAGCTTCACGGCCGGCAACCAGATCGCCGAGGCGCTGCAACTGCACCAGGGGCTGGACGCGGCCGCGGCGCGCGCCGAGACGCTGCGCATGCTCGAACGGGTGCGCATCCCCGAGGCCCGCGCCATTCTCGACCGTTATCCGCACCAGCTGTCCGGCGGCATGCGCCAGCGCGTCATGATCGCGATGGCGCTGTCGTGCAAGCCGCAGCTGCTGATCGCCGACGAACCCACCACGGCCCTGGACGTCACCATCCAGGCCCAGATCCTGCAGCTGATCCGCCAGCTCCAGGAGGAAATGGACATGGGCGTCATCTTCATCACCCACGACATGGGCGTGGTGGCCGAAGTGGCCGATCGGGTGCTGGTCATGTACCGCGGCGACAAGGTCGAAGAGGGCGGTTCCGACGAAGTCTTCGCGCGGCCGCAACATGCCTACACCCGCGCCCTGCTGTCGGCCGTGCCGCGCCTGGGCGCCATGCACGGCACCGACGAACCGGCGCCGTTCCCGTTGCTCAAGGTCGAGGACGCCGCGCGCCAGGCCACGCCCGCCGAGCCGGCCATGGCGGCGCCGTCCACCGTGCGCCGCGAGAACGGCCCGGTGCTGAAGGTGCGCGACCTGACCACCACCTTCGACATCACCGGCGGCATCCTCGGCCGGGTGCAGAAGCGCGTGCACGCCGTCGAGAAGGTCAGCTTCGACCTGTATCCCGGCGAGACCCTGTCGCTGGTGGGCGAGTCCGGCTGCGGCAAGACCACCACCGGCCGCTCGCTGCTGCAGCTGGTCAAGAGCCGCGGCGGCTCGATCGAATTCGACGGCCAGAACATTGGCGCGCTGCGCGGCAGCGCCATGCAGACGCTGCGCCGGCACATCCAGTTCATCTTCCAGGATCCGTTCGCCTCGCTCGATCCGCGCATGACGGTCGGCTACTCCATCATGGAGCCGTTGCTGATCCACCGCGTCGCCAGCGGCGCCAAGGCCGAGGAACGGGTGCGCTGGCTGATGGACAAGTGCGGCCTGGTGCCCGAGATGATCGACCGCTACCCGCACGAGTTCTCGGGCGGCCAGCGCCAGCGCATCTGCATCGCGCGGGCCCTGGCGCTGAACCCGAAGGTGGTGATCGCCGATGAATCGGTGTCGGCGCTGGACGTCTCGATCCAGGCGCAGATCGTCAACCTGCTGCTGGACCTGCAGCGCGAGCTGGGCGTGTCGTTCCTGTTCATCTCGCACGACATGGCCGTGGTCGAACGGGTCAGCCATCGCGTGGCGGTGATGTACCTGGGGCAGATCGTCGAGATCGGCCCGCGCCGCGCCATCTTCGAGAACCCGCAGCATGCCTACACCAGGAAGCTGATGGCGGCGGTGCCGATCGCCGATCCGCAGCGCCGCCATCGCGAGCGTTCGCTGCTGGTCGACGAGATCCCCAGCCCCATGCGCAAGCTGGGCGACGATCCGCTGGTCGCGCCGCTGGTGCAGGTCGGGGAAGGGCACTTTGTCGCCCGCCATCCCATCGGCGTCTACTGAACCTTGCGGTTCCCGCCCGCCGCCTCGCCGGCGGGCGGATTGCCCCCGGCGGCGGGGCTGCCCCGGCCACAGGCGGTATCATGGCGGCCTTCGCCATTTGCCCCATTCAACGGATTTTTCGCCATGGCCCTGCGCGCCACTATCTACAAGGCCGACCTCAACGTGGCCGACACCGATCGGCACTACTACGGCAGCCACTCGCTGACGGTCGCCCGCCATCCTTCCGAAACCGACGAGCGCATGATGGTGCGCCTGGTGGCCTACGCGCTGCAGGCCCAGGAAGAGCTGGCCTTCACCAAGGGCCTGAGCGACACCGACGAGCCGGACCTGTGGGTCAAGGACCTGACCGGCGCCATCACGTTGTGGATCGAAGTCGGCCAGCCCGAAGAGCGCCGCATCCTGCGCGCCTGCGGCCGCGCCGAACAGGTCATCATCTACTGCTACGGCGGCTCCGCCAGCAAGATCTGGTGGGACGGCGTGCGCAACAAGCTGGAACGCACCCGCAACCTGAAGGTCATCAACCTGCCGTCCGAGCAGACCCGTGCGCTGGCCAGCCTGGCCGAACGCACCATGCAGCTGAACGCCAATATCTCGGACGGGGTGGTGTATTTCTCGGCCGACAAGGGCGAAGTCAGCATCGAACCCGAAATCTGGCGCTGAGTGCGCGCGTTGCCCCGCTGGGGCAACGCCTGGCGGGAGGGATTGCCTGCTTCTAGACGACCGGTCTAATAATTGCTACAGTGCGGCGCATGGATACGCCCGCCACCCCCTCCGACGTCCGTCAACACATCCTCGACGTGGCCCGCCCGCTGCTGCTGGCGCGCGGCTACACCGCGGTTGGCCTGGCCGAAGTGCTGGCGGCGGCCAAGGTGCCCAAGGGCTCGTTCTACCACTACTTCGGTTCCAAGGACGCCTTTGGCGTGGCCCTGCTGGAAGACTATTTCCAGGGCTACCTGGCGTACATGGACGGGCTGATGGACGGTCCGGGCAGCGGGCGCGAGCGGCTGCTGCGCTATTTCCAGGAATGGCGCGACACCCAGGCCTGCGAATCGGCGCAAAGCCGCTGCCTGGTGGTCAAGCTGGGGGCCGAGGTCTGTGACCTGTCCGACAGCATGCGCGCGGTGCTGCAGGCGGGCACCCAGGCCATTGGCGCGCGGATCGAGCGCGGCATCGAGGCGGGCAGGGCAGACGGCTCGCTGCCGCCGGGCCCGCTGGCGCCCGCGATCCTGGCCGCCAGCCTGTACGAGCACTGGCTCGGCGCCAGCCTGCTGGCCAAGATCATGCGCAGCCGTCAGCCGCTGGACGCGGCCATGGCGGGTTCGCTGCAGGCGCTGGGCGTGACCAGCGACGAATGATTCCCCGAGGCGGGGCGCGATGGCGTTCCGCCTTTTTTTGCCCAGTTACTAGACGACTGGTCTACTTTAACGTCATATCAGGATCGAACCATGCCGCAACGTGAAACCGTCAATCGTCGTATCGTCCTCGCTTCGCGTCCCGCCGGCCTGCCCGCGCCGGCCGATTTCCGCCTCGAGCAGGCGGCAGTGCCGGAGCCGGGCGAGGGCCAGGTGCTGCTGCGCACCCTCTACCTGTCGCTGGATCCGTACATGCGCGGCCTGATGCGCGCCGAAGGGCCGGGCTATGCGCCCGCAACGCCGCTGGATGCGCCGATGGCCGGCGGCACCGTCAACCGGGTGGTGGCGTCGCGCCACCCCGACTTCCAGCCCGGCGACCTGGTGCTGGGCCATGCCGGCTGGCAGGACTATTCCCTGTCGGACGGGCAGGACCTGGCGCCGCTGGGCGACATGGCGCAGCCGTCGCTGGCGCTGGGCGGGTTGGGCATGCCGGCATTCACCGCGCACTACGGCCTGCTGGACATCGGCCAGCCCAAGGCGGGCGAGACCGTAGTGGTCGGCGCCGCCACCGGCGCGGTCGGCGCGGTGGTGGGCCAGATCGCCCGGCTCAAGGGCGCGCGCGTGGTCGGCATCGCCGGCGGCGCCGAGAAATGCCGCTACGCCGAGCAGGAGCTGGGCTTTGACCTGTGCCTGGACCGCCACGCCCCGGACCTGGCCGCGCGCCTCGCGGCGGCGTGCCCGGCCGGCATCGACGTGTATTTCGAAAGCGTCGGCGGCGAGGTGTTCGATGCGGTGCTGCCGTTGCTGAACATCGGCGCGCGGGTGCCGGTCTGCGGCTACATCGCCGGCTACAACGACCAGGCGCCCCCCGCCGGTCCCGACCGCCTGCCGCGGCTGGTGGCGACCCTGCTGGGCAAGCGTATCCGCATGCAGGGCTTCATCATCCTGGACCACTACGGCGAACGCTTCGAGGCCTTCCGCCGCGACATGGAGGGGTGGCTCGCCAGCGGCCAGGTCAAGCTGCGCGAGCAGACCGTGGACGGACTGGAACAGGCGCCGGACGCCTTCATCGGCATGTTGCAGGGCGGCAACTTCGGCAAGCTGGTGGTACGGGTGGCCACGACCGGATAGTGCGCCGCAACAAAAAAAGCGTGCAAAGTGCGCCGGGCGGATTTATATTATGGTCATCATATTCAAGGAGTCCCGACCATGGCCGGCCCCGCTTCCCGTAAAGAGCAGTCGCACGAACGCATCGTGGACGCGGCCGCGCGCGCGATCCGGCGGGTCGGGTATGCCGGTGTGGGCGTGGCCGACGTCATGAAGGAAGCCGGGCTGACGCATGGCGGCTTCTACGCGCATTTCCCGTCGCGCGACGCCATGCTGGTGGCGGCGATGGAGCGCGCCGGCCGCGACGGCGCCGCCCGCATGACCCAGAGCATCGCACGCCGGCGCGCCGAAGGCGCCAGCCCGCTGCGCGCCCTGGTCGAGGGCTATCTGTCCGAGACCCACCTGGCCAGTTGCGAGGGCGGCTGCCCGATCTCGGCGCTGGCGTCCGAAATGCCGCGCCAGTCGCCCGAGGTGCGCGAGATGTCCGCCAGCCGCGTGCAGGGCCTGGTGGAGGTGGTCGGACGCGCGTTGCCGGCCGACGCCGCGCCGCAGGCCGCCATGGCGATCACCAGCAACCTGGTGGGCGCGATCCAGCTGGCGCGCGCGCTGGGCGACAACGCGCAGGGGCGCGCCATGCTGGCGGCGGCGCGCGAGTCCATCCTGGCGCAATACGACAGCGAGGGGCGGCAAGCGTCGCACTGACCCGGTTCATCCCAGGCCGCATTGCGCGGCCATTCTTTCCACCGTAAATATGACGATCATCATATTTATATAACCGGCCGGCACCACCGGCCACAGCCCGAATGCAGCACTCAGGAGATCCATCATGGAATTGAAGAACGCCACCGTCCTCATCACCGGCGCCAACCGCGGCATCGGCCTGGCCTTCGCCCGCGAGGCGCTGGCCCGCGGCGCCCGCAAGGTCTACGCCGGCGCGCGCGATCCGGCCAGCGTCACGCTGCCGGGCGTGCAGGCCATCCAGCTCGACGTCACCAGCGACCAGGACGTGGCCGCCGCGGCCGCGCTGGCCAAGGACGTGACGCTGGTCATCAACAACGCCGGCATCGCGGCGATCGGCGGCTTCCTGGCCGAAGACAGCATCGAGTCGGCGCGCCGCCACCTGGAAACCAACCTGCTGGGCTCGCTGCGCGTGGCGCAGGCGTTCGCGCCGGTGCTCGCGGCCAACGGCGGCGGCGGGCTGTTGAACGTGCTGTCGATCGCCAGCTGGATCAACCGGCCGCGCCTGGGCGTGTACGGCATGAGCAAGTCCGCCGCCTGGGCCCTGACCAACGGCCTGCGCCATGAACTGCGCGAGCAGGGCACGCAGGTGCTGGGCCTGCACATGGGTTTCGTGGATACCGACCTGACGCGCGACCTGGACGCGCCCAAGCTCGCGCCCGAGGACGTCGTGGCCCAGGCTTTCGACGCCCTCGAAGCCGGCGCCGAGGAAGTGCTGGCCGATGACGCGACGCGCCAGGTCAAGCAGGGCCTGTCGGCCAATCCCGCCTCCTATCTGCTGGCGTAAGCCGCTCTTTTTCTTCCGATCCCTCGCCTCGTCCGAGTCTCACCGCCATGCACTCCCACGCCACTCCCGCGGCTTCCTCCGCCGCCGCCTCGCCGTCCGCGGCCGCGTCGCCCTGGCCGATCTTCTGGATCGCCAGCGTCGCCGTGTTCCTGGTCTCGCTCGACGCGACCATGCTCTACGCCGCGTTCAGCGCCATGCGCGCCGGCTTTCCCGAGGCCTCGGCCGCCGACATGTCGTGGGTGCTGAACGCCTACACGGTGGTCTACGCGGCTATGCTGATCCCGTCCGGCGGCTTGGCCGACACGCACGGGCGCAAGCGCATGTTCATGGTCGGGGTACTGCTGTTCCTGGCCTCGTCCGCCGCCTGCGGCCTGGCCGGCACGGTCGGCTGGCTGATCGCGGCGCGCGTGGCGCAGGCGGTGGGGGCGGCGCTGCTGACGCCGGCCTCGCTGTCGATCGTGCTGGCGGCCTTCCCGGCCTCGCAGCGCTCGGTGGCGGTGAGCCTGTGGGGCGCCGTGGCCGCGCTGGCGGCGGCGGTCGGCCCCAGCCTGGGGGCGTTCGTGGTCGATGCCGCGGGCTGGCCATGGGCGTTCTACATCAATCTGCCGCTGGGGGCGCTGTCGCTGTGGTTCGGCGCCAACCGCCTCAAGGAATCGGTGCGGCCCGAGGCGCGCCGCCGGGTCGATGGCGTCGGCATGGCCCTGCTGATGGTGGCCGTGGGCGCGGTGGCGCTGGCCATCGTGCAGTCGGAATCGCCGCACTGGAGCCGCGGCGAGCTCTGGATGGTGGCGGCGGTGGGGCTGGTGTCGCTGGCGGCCTTCGTCGGCTGGGCCCGCACCACGCCGCATCCGCTGGTCGACCTGGCCCTGTTCAAGCACCGCACCTATCGCTACGTGAACCTGGCCACGCTCAGCTTCGGCATCGCCTTCGCGATGATGTTCTTCGCCTTTTTCTTCTACATGACCGGCGTCTGGCACTACAGCCTGCCGAAGGCCGGTCTGGCCGTCACCCCGGGGCCGCTGCTGGTGATGCCGACCGCGATCATCACCGGCAAGCTGGCCGCGCGCCTGGGCCATCGTCCGTTCCTGGTCGGCGGCTCATTGGTCTACGCCGCCAGCGGACTGTGGTTCCTGCTGGTGCCGGGCGCCGAGCCCGCGTATCTGGCGCACTGGCTGCCGGGGTTGATCCTGAGCGGGCTGGGGGTGGGCCTGGTATTGCCGTCGCTGGCCGGCGCCGCGGTCAACCGCCTGCCGCCGCAGCACTATGCGGTGGGCAGCGCCGTCAACCAGGCCACGCGCCAGATCGGCGCGGTGCTGGGCGTGGCGCTGACCGTGCTGCTGCTGGGCAAGGGCGCGCTCAGCCATGCCGATTTCGATCCGCTGTACATGGGGCACGTCGGCCTGGCGCTGTTGACGGCCTTGCTGTGCCTGGCGGTGGACACCCGGCCGCGTGCCGCGCATGCCTGAGCGCGATGCGGCGCGGCGGTCAGCGCGGGGTGCGCTGGTGCGGCACCAGGGGCGGGGCCTGGCGCCCCGCCTGCAAGGTCCAGAAGTCGGGCAGGAAGCATTCGGCCACCAGCAGCGGCTGGCCCTGGCGCCAGAACACCGAGCGCCGGGCCCAGACGCGCTGCGCATCGCGCTCGCGGCCATTGCGGATGAGGACGCCGGCGGCGGTGGCGTAAAACGGCACCGGCGACGCCAGCAGGCGGCAGGCGAACGGCGAACGCACCACGGTGCTGTCGTGGTACAGCATGTCGGCCAGCGGCCGCGTCAGCAGGCGCCGCATGCCTTGCCAGGCGCCGTGCGAGGCGCGCAGCGGCGTCAGGCTGCGCGCGGGCACGCTGTCGATGCCGTCGACCGACATCAGCACCTCGCGCACCCACACCGGTGCGCCGGGGGCGATGCGCATGGCGCGGGCTTCGTCGGCCGGCGCGCCGTCGGCGTATTCGGTCAGCACCCGCAGGCGCACGTGGCCAACCTGGCGCAGGCCGGCGGTCAGGGCGCCGGGACGGAACAGCCAGTGGCGCTGGGTGAGCGACAGGATCGGCGGCGCGCTGGCCAGCCAGCCTGCCGCGAGGGGAGGGCGATGTGCTGCTGCTGAGATCATCATGGCTGCGTATTATGCCAAGGCCGGGGCCCCGCTTCGATGCCTGCCCCTGTGGCCGATTGCCGCAGGCCCCCGCGCCGGCGCGGCACGTGGCTCGTGGCCGGGGGGTGCGCTCCGCATACAATACCGGCCATGGAAAAAGTACGAATCTCCAAGCTCATGTCCGAGCGAGGACTCTGTTCGCGCCGCGAGGCCGACAGCTATATCGAGCGCGGCTGGGTGCGGGTCGATGGCGAAGTGGTGTCCGAACTGGGCGCGCGCGCCTTCCCCGACCAGGTCATCACGCTGGAACGCGCCGCCCAGGCGCGCCAGACGTCGCGCGTCACCATCCTCATCAACAAACCGGTGGGCTACGTCTCGGGCCAGGCCGAAAAGGGCTACACGCCCGCGGTCGCGCTGATCGACGCGCGCTCGCGCTTCGCCGGCGACCGCAGCCCGCATCGCTTCGAGCGCGGCCACCTGGACGGCCTGGCCGTGGCCGGGCGGCTGGACATCGATTCGCAGGGCCTGTTGGTGCTGACGCAGGACGGCCGCGTGGCCAAGCTGCTGATCGGCGAGGATTCCAGCGTCGACAAGGAATACCTGGTGCGGGTGCAGGGCGAGCTGTCCGAGAACGGCCTGGCGCTGCTCAACCACGGCCTGTCGCTGGATGGCAAGGCGCTCAAGCCGGCCCAGGTGCGCTGGCAGAACCACGACCAGCTGCGCTTCGTGCTGCGCGAGGGCAAGAAGCGCCAGATCCGCCGCATGTGCGAGCTGGTGGGCCTGAAGGTGGTGGGCCTGAAGCGCGTGCGCATCGGCCGCGTGGCCCTGGGCGACCTGCCGCTGGGGCAGTGGCGCTACCTGCGCGACGACGAACGCTTCTGACCGCGGCGGCGGCCGGGCGCCGCCGCGCGCAGGCCGGGCCGGCGCCTACCGGCCGCGAGCAAATTTTTCAGTCTGTTTCCGAGCCGCCGTCATTTCATGAATGGCGCGGTATCCTTCGCCTGCCCGTCACCCCCCAGGCGCTCCATCAGGAATTCGATGAAGATCCGGGTCTTGGCGGGCAGCAGCCGGGTTTCCGTGACGGCATATACCGGGAACGGTCCGAGTTGCCAGTCCGGCAACACGCGCCGCAGCTGGCCCGATTTCTGCTCGGCGGTCTGGCCGCCGACCAGCACGGTGATGCCCGCGCCCAGCATGGCCAGGCGCCGGGCCATCGCCACGCCGTTCACGGAAAAGCGGTTGCCGGGCGTGAACTGGATGTGCTGGTCGCCGCTGTTCAGCGGCCAGCGGGTGACGCGGCCGGCGCCTTCGGCGCGGAACTCGATGCACTCATGGCGGGTCAGGTCACTGGGGTGCTTGGGTTCCCCGTGCTTTTCCAGGTATTCCCGCGAGGCATAAAGATGGGCGGGCAGCATGCCCAGCAGTCTCGCGATCTGGGTCGAGTCGGGCAGTTCGCCGATCTCGATGGAAATATCGCAGGTCTGGAACACGCGTTGGGCGTGGTCCGGATTGGCGAGGTCCAGGAAGAAGGTGACGTCGGGATAGCGGCGCGAGAACTCCATGAACGATTCGGCCAGGAAGTCCGTGCCGAAGTCGGCCGGCATGTTCACCCGCAGCGGCCCCGACGGCGTGTCGACCAGCTTCTGCAGTTCCTCGTGGGCGATCTGGGCCTCGGCGACGATGCGCTGGCAGCGCTCGAAGTACAGCCGGCCAGCGTCGGTCAGCTCCACCTTGCGGGTGGTGCGGCTGAGCAGGCGCAGGCCTACGGACCGTTCCAGTTCGGCCACCTGGCGAGACAATGTCGATTTGGGCACTCCCAGGGCGGCGGCCGCACGGCTAAAACTGTGCGTCTTGGCGACCTCCACGAAGAGCTCCATGCCTTGTAGACGTTTCATGGAAGGGATTCTGTCACACGATGGGGCGATTTATTGTCCCATATCTGGAATGATGTTTTCTCAATATGCCTCTTTGTTTCTCGGGCGGGATAACGCAAAATGCCAATTCTGCAATGCAGCAAAGCGTCGATGCCCTGCCTGAATGTCTGAGGCGAAACCACACCCCAGTCAATCCTCACGAGCCGAACCGATGCACGGTTCGGGTCGCGCCGTTGTTGCCGCCAGATGTCCGGCGGCCGCCACGGTCTCCCTGTGGGCGCAGGCCCCGGCGGGCGGGCGTGAGGCTACCTTTTTAGTTGGAAATCGGGAATGCAATCTATGAACAAGAAAAGCGCGATGTGGCGCGGTGCGGCGGTGCTTACGCTGACGGCATCGGCCCTGACGTTGGCCGCTTGCGGCAAGAAGCAGGACGCGCCCCAGGCGGGCAAGCCGCAGGTGACGGTCGTCACGCTGACCACCAAACCGGTTTCCCTCACCACTGAATTGCCGGGCCGCACCTCGCCGTTCCGCGTCGCCGAAGTGCGGCCGCAGGTCAATGGCATCGTGCAAAAGCGCCTGTTCACCGAAGGCGGCGAGGTCAAGGCCGGCGAGCAGCTCTACCAGATCGACCCCGCGCTCTACCAGGCCAGCCTCGACAGCCAGAAGGCCGCCCTGGCGCGCGCCCAGGCGCAGCAGAAGACCGCCGCGCTGCTGGCCGAGCGCTACAAGCCGCTGGTGGCCACCCGCGCCGTCAGCCAGCAGACCTACGACAACGCCGTCGCCACGCGCGACCAGGCCGTCGCCGACGTGATGTCGGCCAAGGCCGCGCTCGACACCGCGCGCATCAACGTGGTCTACACCAAGGTGCTGTCGCCGATCGACGGCATCATCGGCCGTTCCTCGGTCACCGAGGGCGCGCTGGTCACGGCCAACCAGGCCACGGCGCTGGCCGCCGTGCAGCAGATCGATCCGATCTACGTCGACGTGACGCAATCCAGCGTGCAGCTGCTGCGCCTGCAGAACGCGCTGTCCAGCGGCCAGCTCAAGAAGGCCGAGGGCGAGCAGGCCGCGCTGGTCACGCTGACCCTGGAAGACGGGTCGCAATACACGCAGCAGGGCAAGCTGCAGTTCTCCGAAGTCACGGTCGATCCGGGCACCGGCTCGGTCACGTTGCGCGCGGTGTTCCCCAATCCGGACCGCCGCCTGCTGCCTGGCATGTTCGTGCGCGCCCGCCTGGTCGACGGCGTCGCCGCCGACGGCCTGCTGGTGCCGCAACGCGGCGTGACGCGCAACCAGCGCGGCCTGCCGACGGCGCTGGTGGTCAATGCCGAGAACAAAGTGGAACTGCGTGAACTCAAGACCGACCGCGCCATCGGCGACCAGTGGCTGGTCACCGACGGCCTGAAGGCCGGTGAAAAGGTCATCGTGGAAGGCGTGCAGATGGTGCGCCCGGGTGTCGAGGTGGTTGCCACCGAAGCCGGCGCCAAGCCGGCGCAGCAACCGCAAGCGGGCGCCGCGGCGGCCAAGCAGTAGTCAGGGAGCCTTGCATGGCAAAGTTTTTTATCGATAGACCGGTTTTCGCATGGGTGATCGCGATCGTGCTGATGATGGCCGGCGCGTTGTCCATCCTGAAACTGCCGGTTTCGCAATATCCGAATATCGCGCCGCCGGCCATCGGCATCGCGGTGACCTACCCGGGCGCCTCGGCGCAGACGGTGCAGGACACCGTGGTGCAGGTGATCGAGCAGCAGATGAACGGCCTTGACGGCCTGGAGTACATTTCCTCGGAAAGCAACTCCGACGGCAGCATGTCCATCACGCTGACGTTCCGCCAGGGCACCAACCCCGACACCGCCCAGGTGCAGGTGCAGAACAAGCTGTCGCTGGCGCAGCCGCTGCTGCCGCAGGAAGTGCAGCAGCAGGGCATCCGCGTCACCAAGGCCACCAAGAACTTCCTGATCGTGGCGGGCTTCGTGTCCACCGACGGCACGATGACCAAGGACGACCTGGCCGACTACGTCGCCTCGTACGTCCAGGATCCGATCAGCCGCACGCAGGGCGTGGGTGACTTCCAGCTGTTCGGCTCGCAGTACGCCATGCGCATCTGGCTGGATCCGGCCAAGCTGGTGAACTACGGCCTGACCACGGTCGACGTGGTCAACGCGATCAAGGAACAGAACGTCCAGGTCTCGTCCGGCCAGTTGGGCGGGCTGCCCGCGGTGCGTGGCCAGCAGTTGAACGCCACCATCATCGGCCCGTCGCGCCTGGAGCGTCCGGAAGACTTCGGCCGCATCCTGCTCAAGGTCAATTCCGACGGTTCCCAGGTGCGCCTGGCCAACGTCGCCCGCATCGAGCTGGGCGGCCAGACCTACGCCATCGACAGCTACTACAACGGCAAGCCCGCCTCGGGCCTGGCGATCAAGCTGGCCCCGGGCGCCAACGCGCTCGATACGGCGCAGGCGGTGCGCGACACCATCAACAACCTGAAGCCGTATTTCCCGCCGGGCATGGACGTGGTGTATCCGTACGACACCACGCCGTTCGTCAGCCTGTCGATCGAGGAAGTGTTCAAGACGCTGGTGGAAGCCATCATCCTGGTGTTCCTGGTGATGTATCTGTTCCTGCAGAACTTCCGCGCCACGCTGATCCCGACGCTGGCGGTGCCGGTGGTGCTGCTGGGCACCTTCGGCGTGCTGGCCGCGTTCGGCTACTCCATCAACACCCTGACGATGTTCGGCATGGTGCTGGCCATCGGCCTGCTGGTGGACGACGCCATCGTGGTGGTGGAAAACGTCGAGCGCGTGATGGCCGAAGAGGGCCTGACGCCCAAGCAGGCCACGCGCAAGTCCATGACCCAGATCACCGGCGCGCTGATCGGCATCGCCATGGTGCTGGCCGCGGTGTTCATCCCGATGGCGTTCTTCGGCGGCTCGACCGGCGTGATCTATCGCCAGTTCTCCATCACCATCGTGTCCTCGATGGTGCTGTCGGTGATCGTCGCCATCGTCTTCACGCC
This sequence comes from Achromobacter sp. ISS7, assembly GCF_056523125.1. Lineage (NCBI taxonomy): Bacteria > Pseudomonadati > Pseudomonadota > Betaproteobacteria > Burkholderiales > Alcaligenaceae > Achromobacter > Achromobacter sp. ISS7. The sequence goes on from NZ_JAWRZD010000001.1 coordinate 1,159,923, forward strand.
GGCGCTGTGCGCCACGCTGCTCAAGCCGATCCCCAAGGGCCACCACGGCACCAAGCGCGGCTTTTTCGGCTGGTTCAACCGCGCCTTCGACCGCAGCAGCCACGGCTACGCCAATACCGTGGCGCGCGGCCTGGGCCGCACCAAGCGCCTGATGGTGGTCTACCTGGCCATCGTCATCGCCATGGGCTGGATGTTTACCCGCATCCCGACCGCGTTCCTGCCGGGCGAAGACCAGGGCATCCTGTTCGCCCAGATCCAGACGCCCGCCGGCGCCACCGCCGAACGCACCAAGGCCGTCATCGACGAGGCCACCAACTATCTGCTGACCGAAGAGAAGGACGCGGTCACGTCGGTGTTCGCGGTCAACGGCTTCAACTTCGGCGGCCGCGGCCAGAACGCCTCGATCCTGTTCATCAAGCTGCGCGACTGGGAAGACCGCGGCGACGCCAAGCTCAAGGCGGCTGCGGTGGCGGCGCGCGCCAACGCCCACTTCAGGAAGACCGAGCGCGACGCCATGCTGTTCGTGGTGCCGCCGCCCTCGGTGATGGAACTGGGCAACGTCGATGGTTTCGACTTCCAGCTGATGGACCGCGCCGGCGTGGGCCATGAAAAACTGCTGGCCGCGCGCAACCAGCTGCTGGGCGAGGCGGCGCAAAGCAAGATCCTGCAGGGCGTGCGCCCCAACGGCATCGAGGACGCGCCGCAGTACCAGCTCGACATCGACCGCGAAAAGGCGCGCGCGCTGGGCGTGGCCGTGTCGGACATCAACAGCACGCTGTCCACCGCCTGGGGTTCGTCGTACGTCAACGACTTCATCGACCGCGGCCGCGTCAAGAAGGTGTTCGCGCAGGGCGAGGCCTCGGCCCGCATGCTGCCCGACGACCTGGACAAATGGTACGTGCGCAACAAGGATGGCGACATGGTGCCGTTCTCGGCGTTCGCCAAGGCCACCTGGAGCTTCGGCCCGCAGAAGCTGAACCGCTACAACGGCGTGCCGTCGTACAACATCCAGGGCCAGGCGGCGCCGGGCTACAGCTCGGGCGCGGCCATGGACGAAATGGAACGCATCGCCAGCAAGCTGCCGGTGGGCGTGGGTTTCGAATGGACCGGCATGTCGTACGAAGAACGCCTGTCGGGCGCCCAGGCGCCGGCGCTGTACGCGATCTCGCTGATCGTGGTGTTCCTGTGCCTGGCGGCGCTGTATGAAAGCTGGACGATTCCGTCCGCGGTCATGCTGGTGGTGCCCCTGGGCATCATCGGGGCGCTGGGGGCGACGCTGCTGCGCGGCCTGTCCAACGACGTGTACTTCCAGGTGGGCCTGCTCACAACCATCGGCCTGGCGGCCAAGAACGCCATCCTGATCGTGGAGTTCGCCAAGGAGCACTACGAGGCCGGGGCGAGCCTGACGGAATCGGCGATCCACGCCGCCCGCCAGCGCCTGCGCCCGATCCTGATGACGTCGCTGGCGTTCATCCTGGGCGTGGTGCCGCTCGCGATCTCCTCGGGCGCCGGTTCGGGCAGCCAGAACGCCATCGGCACCGGCGTGATCGGCGGTATGCTGACGGCGACCTTCCTGGCCATCTTCTTCGTCCCCGCGTTCTTCGTGATCATGCTGCGCCTGTTCAAGGTGGAACGCATGAGCGCGCGACGCGATCCGCACGACCCCAGCGCCAACGACGCGCAGGACGTGTCCGTCGAAGGAAAACCGCAATGAAGCTGCAGATGAGAACCCTGGTTTCCCTTTCCCTGGCGGCGGCCCTGGCGGGCTGCTCGCTGGCCCCGACCTACGAACGGCCCGACGCGCCGGTCTCGTCGGCCTATCCGGCCGGCCCGGCCTACAAGGCCGACGCCGCCGGCGCCGTGGCCACGGCCGACATCGGCTGGCGTGACTTCTTCGCCGATCCGCTGCTGCAACAGCTGATCGAGCAGTCGCTGGCCAACAACCGCGACCTGCGCGTGGCGGCCTTGAACGTCGAGGCGGCGCGGGCGCAGTACCGCATCCAGCGCGCCGACCTGCTGCCCAGCGTCGGCATCGCCGGCAAGGAAACGGCCCAGCGCACGCCGGCCGACCTGTCGCCCAGCGGCCAGGCCAGCACCAGCCACAACTACCAGGTCGGCGCCGCGCTGTCCTCGTGGGAACTGGACCTGTTCGGCCGCATCCGCAGCCTCAGCGACAAGGCGCTGGAATCGTACCTGGCGCTGGACGAGACCCGCACCGCGACCCAGCTGACGCTGATCGCCGAGGTGGCCAACGCCTACCTGACGCTGCGCGCCGACCAGGAGCTGCTGAGCCTGACGCGCGACACGCTCAAGAGCCAGGACGACTCGTACAAACTCACCAAGCAGAGCTTCGACCAGGGCCTGTCCACCGCGCTCGACCTGAGCCAGGCCGAAGTGTCGCTGCGCACCGCCCAGCGCAACCTGTCGCAGTACACGCGCCAGGCCGCGCAGGACCGCAACGCGCTGGTACTGCTGGTGGGCCAGCCGCTGTCGCCGGAAATCTCGGCGGCGCTGGACAACGCCGTCAAGCTGGACGACGGCATGCTGCCGACCGCGCTGCCGGCCGGCCTGCCGTCCGAACTGCTGGCGCGCCGCCCGGACATCCGCGCGGCCGAGCACCAGCTCAAGGGCGCCAACGCCAACATCGGCGCGGCGCGCGCGGCGTTCTTCCCGACCATCAGCCTGACGGGCAACGCCGGCACGGCCAGCGCCAGCCTGGGCGGCTTGTTCGACGGGGGCTCGGGCGCCTGGAGCTTCGTGCCGCAGATCACGGTGCCGATCTTCGCCGGCGGTTCGCTGCTGGCAGGGTTGGACCTGGCCAAGGTGCAGAAGAACATCCAGGTCGCGCAGTACGAGAAGTCGATCCAGACCGGTTTCCGCGAAGTCGCCGACGCGCTCGCCGGGCGCGGCACGCTGGACGAGCAGATCCAGGCCCAGCAACTGCTGGTGGCCGCCAACCAGCGCGCCTACGATCTGTCCGAGCAGCGCTTCCGCCAGGGCATCGACGACTACCTGACGGTGCTGGATTCACAGCGTTCGCTCTACACCGCGCAGCAGTCGCTGGTCGATACGCGCCTGTCGCGCCTGTCGAACCTGGTCACCTTGTACAAGGTGCTGGGCGGCGGCTGGACCGAGCGCACCGTCACGGCCGCGCAGCCGGCGCCGGGCGCGGCGCCCGCGGCCGCCGGCCAGCCGGGCTGAGCACGACGCAGGCATGAAAAAAGCGGGCCGATCGAAAGATCGGCCCGCTTTGCTTGATGCGTGCGCCGCGGTGTCAGGCGCGCTTCTTGGCGATCAGGCCAACCACGAACAGCACGATGATCGCGCCGACCACCGAGCCGATCCAGCCGGCCGGTTCGCCCGGGGCATACCAGCCCAGGTGCTGGCCGAGGAAGCCGGCCACGACCGCGCCCACGATGCCCAGTATGGTGGTCATGATGATCCCCATGTTCTGGTCTCCGGGCATGATCGCGCGGGCTATCAGCCCGACGATGAAGCCGACGATGATCATGATGATGATGCTCATGCGCGTACTCCTTGCGAGGGTAAAGGGCGATGTGCCCTGATATTACTCACGCGCGCGCCGCCGGGGCTGTAACAACTGGTGTGTGGGGCAAGGACGCAACATGCTGCGGCGCATCGTCGATGCAGCAATGTTGCACGGGGCCTCACGAGGTCAGGTCGATCAGCTGGCGCAGGTCCTTGGTCATCGCCTCGATGCTGTCGGTGTCCGAGGCCAGCAGGCGGGCGCGGCCCTGATTGTCGAAAATGTACACGCCGCGGCTGTGGGTCACTTCGTACTGGTCGGGATCGTCGCCGGGACGGGGCTTTTCGATCTGGTAGGCGACGCGGTAGCGGCGCGCCAGGTCGGCCACCTGCTTCTCGTTGCCGGTGACGCCGATGGCGTTGTTGTTGAAGGCGTTGACGTAGGCCTGCAGGATATCCGGCGTGTCGCGATGCGGATCGACGCTGACGAACAGGATGCGCACGTCGCGCGCCTTGTCGCCCAGGTTCTGCAGCACCGCCGTCAATTGCGCCATGGTGGTGGGGCAGATGTCGGGACAACTGGCGTAGCCGAAGAACAGCAGCACCGTCTTGCCCTTGAGGTCGTCGCTGCTGACGGTCTTGCCGCCAGCGCCCGGCAGCGAGAACTTCAGGTCGGGCAGGTGGCCCTTGACGTTGTAGAGCGTCCAATCGACATTGCGGTCGCCGCAGGCGGCAAGCAGCATGCACAGGGCCAACAGCAAGCCGCGCCAGGCGCGGCCGGTAATCAGGTGTCGCATGGGTTCCATCGCCGGTTGAGGGATAAACCCATCGATTCTACCCGCAGCCGGCGGGGCCGCCGCCGGGTCGCGCGGGGGCGGGCTTGTCCTGGCGCAAAGCGGCGCGGGGCGCAGTTGTGAAGCTTTGTCGGAATATTGTTTGAGAACAACCAAAACCGCCCACGCGGCCGTCCCGGATCGGTACATTCAGGGCCTTGTCAGTGACCGGCGAGGTGCCCTCCATGAATGCCACGGCCAATCCCGCGCTCGGCTATCCCTATTTCCCGTACTACCCCGTGGTGCTCGACATCCTGCGCAGCCGCCTGGCCGACAGCGTGCTGGACGCGCCGTGCGACCGCGGCTGGCTGGGCGACATGGCGCGCCCGGCGACCGGACGCCAGGTCGAGGTGGATGGCATCGGCCCGGCGATGCTGCCGGCGCCGGCCAACGGCTACCGGCGCCTGACCGTGCACGACCTGGAAACGCCGTTGCCCGCCACCGCGGCCTACGACGCGGTGGTCTGTAGCGAGGCCATCCACCGGGCGACCAACCCCGGCCTGCTGGTGCGCGGCTTTCGCGACGTCCTGCGACCGGGCGGCACGCTGGTGCTGACCGCGCCCAACGCCTGGCACGTGCGCGGCCGGTTGCAGGCGCTGGTGCGAGGCTTTCATGCGGATCCGTGGACCGGCGCGAGCCGCGCCGACGCCGGCGCGCGCGCCGCGGTGCTGCCGTGGGGATTCGCGCAGTTGCACCTGCTGCTGGCGCGCCACGGCTTTGGCGACATCACCCTGCACAACGTCGCCGAGGCCGGGCGGCGCGGCTGGCTGGATCGCCTGCTGGGCTGGCCGGCGCGGCGCTATTGCCAGACCCGGCTGAAGCACGCGCAGGACGAGGACAGCCGCCATTTCTGGCGCCAGGCCGGATCGGATCCGTCGGTGCACGGGCGCTGGCTGGTGGTGTCGGCCCGGCGGCCGGCCTAGGGCCGCCGCCGGGCGCAAGCGCGTGCCGCCGACCCCGAATCGGTATCGCCGCTGAAGCATGCAAAACGGCCCGCGCGAGGCGGGCCGTCGTTGCCGTGCGGACGTGGGCGCGATCAGGCCGCGCTCATGCCGCTGTGGCGCAGCAGCGCGTCGATGCGCGGCGCGCGGCCGCGGAAGGCCGCGAACGATTCGGCCGCGGGGCGCGAGCCGCCGACGGCCAGCACTTCGCGGCGGAAACGCGCGCCGGTGGCCGGATCGAGCGTGCCCAGGGCGTTGCCAGCTTGCTTGGCAGCGGCTTCCTCGAACGCCTCGTAGGCGTCGGCCGACAGCACCTCGGCCCACTTGTAGCTGTAGTAGCCGGCGCCGTAGCCGCCCGCGAACAGGTGCGAGAAGGCGTGCGGCAGGCGGTGCCAGGCGGGCGGGAACAGCACCGCGACCTCGGCGCGCACTTCCTGCAGCAGGGCCAGCACTTCGGCGATGCTGGCGCCCTTGGCGCGGTCGTGCATCAGCATGTCGAACAGCGCGAACTCGATCTGACGCACGGTCTGCATGCCGCTCTGGTAGTTGCGGGCCGCGACCAGGCGGTCGTAGAGCGCGCGCGGCAGCGGTTCGCTGCTGTCGACGTGGGCCGACAGCTTCTGCACCACGGCCCATTCCCAGCAGAAGTTCTCCATGAACTGCGAGGGCAGCTCGATGGCGTCCCATTCGACGCTGGCGAAGGCGGCGGCGCCGGGCTCGTCCACTTCCGACAGCAGCGCATGCAGGGCGTGGCCGGTTTCGTGGAACAGGGTGATGACGTCATCGTGCGTCAGCACGGCGGCGCGGTCGCCGTTGGGGCGCGAGAAATTGCAGGTCAGGTAGGCGATCGGCGTCTGCACGCGGCCGGCGACGACGCGGCGGGTGCGCTCGCTGTCGACCCAGGCGCCGCTCTGCTTGCCGGCGCGGGCGTACAGGTCCAGATAGAGGTAGCCGATCAGGTCGCCCTTGGGGCTTTCGACGCGCACGCCGCGCACGTCGGCATGCCACGACGACACCGGCGTTTCCGCCAGGCGCACGTCGAACAGGGTTTCGATGACCTCGAACAGGCCGGACAGCACGCGCGGCTCGGTGAAGTACTGCTTCACCTCGTCTTCGGAATAGGCGTAGCGCGATTCGCGCAGGCGCTCGGAGGCATAGGCCACGTCCCACGGTTGCAGCTCGGCCAGGCCGAGCTCGGCGGCGGCGTAGGCCTTCAACTCGGCCAGGTCGCGCTGCGCGTAGGGCTTGGCGCGCGCGGCCAGGTCGCGCAGGAAGGTGGTGACCTCCTTGGCGTCGCGCGCCATGCGGGTCTGCAGGCGCAGCGCGGCGAAAGTGCCCAGGCCCAGCAGGCTCGATTCCTCGGCGCGCAGGGACAGCAGTTCCTCGATCAGGGGCGAGTTGTCGAACTGGGCATCGCCCTGTTCTGACGCCACCGTGCCGTAGCCGCGGTACAGCGCCTCGCGCAGCGAGCGGTCCTGCGCGTACTGCATGACGGGCAGGTAGCACGGCATCTTCAGCGTCAGCTTCCAGCCCGGCTGGCCGTCTTCCTCGGCGGCGGCGCGGGCCGCGGCCCGCACGTCGGCCGGAATGCCGGCCAGGCGGGCCTCGTCCTCGATCCGCAGCGACCAGGCGTCGATGGCGTCCAGCACGTTCTCGGAGAACTTCTGCGAGGCCTGCGCCTCGCGGTCGGAAATGGCGGCGTAGCGCTCGCGGTCGGCGCCGCGCAGCTCGACGCCGCTCAGGCGGAAGTCGCGCAGGGCCATCTCGACGATGCGGCGGCGCACCGGCGTCCACGACGCGAAATCGGGCGCGGCGGCCAGGCGCTGGTACTGCTGGTACAGGCCTTCATGCAGGCCGACCCAGGTCGAGAACTCGGTCACCAGCGGCAGCGCGGCGTTGTAGGCCTCGCGCAGTTCGGGGGTGTTGACCACGGCGTTCAGGTGGCCGGCCACCGACCACGCGCGCCACAGCCGTTCGGACGCGGTATCCAGCGGCTCGACCACGGCTTGCCAGGTGGGCGCCAGCGCCGGATCGGCGGCGCGGTCCACGGCCTGGCGGGCGATGCCCAGCAGTTCCTCGATGGCGGGCACCACGTGGGCGGGCTTGACCGCCTGGTAGTCGACCAGGTCGGAGACGGGGGCGAGCAGGGGATTCTGGGTCATGGTGTTACCAATTGCGTGAGAGGAGGGCGGGCAGCACGCGAGCGCGCCGGCAGGCATAGGGATCAGGTTGGGGCGGCAGGCCGAAAAGCAAGGGCGGGGCTAGCCGCGGGCGCGCCTCGCTCCGCGCGGCGCGTCCAGAAACGACTGTGGGTTTGCCCCCGTCCCCCGGAAGGGCGCGGGGCAAACCCACAAGGGTGCCACGGCGGGGCGCGGGACCGGTCTTCAGGCCGCGGCCCGTTCCGCCGCTTCGACGGTGTTGACCAGCAGCATGGCGATGGTCATGGGGCCGACACCGCCCGGCACGGGCGTGATGGCGCCGGCCACCTGGCTGGCGGAGGCGAAGTCGACGTCGCCGCACAGCTTGCCGTCGGCGCCGCGGTTGATGCCCACGTCGATGACGACGGCGCCGGGCTTGATCATCGAGCCGTCGATCATGCCGGGCTTGCCGGTGGCCACCACCAGCACGTCGGCGCGGCGCGTCTGGGCCGCCAGGTCACGCGTCTTGGAGTTGCAGATGGTGATGGTGGCGCCGGCGGCCAGCAGCAGCATGGCCATGGGCTTGCCGACGATGTTGCTGGCGCCGACGATCACGGCCTCGGCGCCGCGCAGGGCCACGCCTTCCGATTCCAGCATCTTCATGACGCCGTAGGGCGTGCAGGGGCGGAACAGCGGCTGGCCGGTCATCAGCAGGCCGGCGTTGCTGACGTGGAAGCCGTCCACGTCTTTTTCGGCGGCGATGGCTTCGATGACCTTGTGCGAGTCCATGTGCTTGGGCAGCGGCAACTGCACCAGGATGCCGTGGATGGACGGATCGCGGTTTAGCTTGTCGATGCGGGCCAGCAGCTCGGCCTCGGTCATGTCGGCGGGGTACTGTTCCTTGACGGAATGCAGGCCGGCCTTCTCGCACGCGGCGACCTTGTTGCGCACGTACACCTGGGAGGCGGGGTCTTCACCCACCAGCACCACGGCCAGGCCGGGGCGGGTGCCCTTGGCGGCCAGGGCGGCGACGCGTTGGGCGACTTCTTCGCGAATGCGCTGCGACAGGGCGGCGCCGTCGATGATCCTAGCGGTCATGCGTGTGCCTCGGGTTTGGCCAGGGCCACTTTCATGAGATCGGCAACGGTGGTCACTTCAAGTTTTTCCATGATGTTGGCGCGGTGCGCCTCGACGGTCTTGATGCTGATGCCCAGGTCGTCGGCGATCTGCTTGTTCAAGCGGCCGGCGACGATGCGCTCCAGCACCTGCTGCTCGCGCGCGGTCAGGCGCGCCAGCATGGCTTCGTGGTCTTTCTGGGCCTGGTGCTTGCTCACGCGCTGCGTGGCCTGCTCCAGCATGCGCGCCACGATTTCGCGCAGATCGGATTCGTTGAACGGCTTCTCGAGGAAGTCGACGGCGCCCTTCTTCATGGTCGACACGGCCATCGGCACGTCGCCGTGGCCGGTGATGAAGACGATGGGCAGCGGGGCGTTGCGGGCGATCAGCTGCTCCTGCAGTTCCAGGCCGCTCATGCCGGGCATGCGCACGTCGGCGATCAGCACGCCGATCTGGCTGGCGTCGTAGTCTTCCAGGAACGACTCGCCGCTGGCGTAGGCGCGGACGCGGTAGCCGTTGGCTTCAAGCAGCCAGCGCAGCGAATCGCGGACCGCTTCGTCGTCATCAACAATGAATACCGTGCTCGACAGGTGGGGCGTGTTCATGCGTGCAACTCCTCGGACTGATCATTCTGAGCCTGCGTCTGAGACGCAGCGCAGGGCAGGGTAAAGCGGAAAATAGTACCGCCGGCGGGATTGGGGTCCGCCCAGAGGCGGCCGTGGTGCGATTCGATAATGGTACGGCAGATATTCAGTCCCATGCCCAGGCCCTGGGTCTTGGTGCTGAAGAAGGGTTCGAACAGGCGTTCCGGCTCGGCCAGGCCATGGCCGCGGTCGACCACCGCGACCTCGATGTGCTGCTCGTGCAGGATCACGGCCACCTTGAGCTCGTCGGACTCGCTCTTTTCCATGGCTTCCAGGCCATTCTTGAGCAGATTCAGCAGCACCTGTTCGATCAGGATCGGGTCGGCCAGCACGTCCGGCGCGTTCGACGGCACGAAGCTGTCGATGCGGATGCGGCGCTTGCGGGCGTCGATCTCGGCAAAACCGATGGCGTTGTCGACAATGCGGCCGATCGCCACGCGCTGGCGGCGCGGCTCGCTGCGCTTCACGAATTCGCGGATGCGGCTGATGATCTTGCCGGCGCGCTCGGCCTGCGAGGCGGCCTTTTCCAGGGCCGGCAGCAGCATGTTGGGGCTGGTGTGGCCGGCCTTGACCAGGGCCACCGCGCCCATGCTGTAGTTGGCGATGGCGGTCAGCGGCTGGTTCAGTTCGTGCGCCAGCGACGAGGCCATCTCGCCCATGGTGGTCAGGCGGCTGGTGAGCTGGATCTTTTCCTGCTGCACGCGCGAGGCTTCTTCGTGGCCGCGGCGCTCGGTGATGTCGCGCGCCACCTGCATGCGCACGCGGCGGCCATCGGTCCAGGCCAGCATGCGGTGATGCACCTCGAACCAGCGCTGCACCGAGGGCGCGAAGACTTCCACCGATTCGTCGGTGAAGCGGCCGCGGCGGCCGGCCAGCAGCTCGTCGTGGCCGCCGGTCTGGGCGCCGAACACGCGGCGGTAGGTGCGGTTGGCGAACAGCAGCTCCAGGCCGTCGTGGGTGTCGGCGGTGACCGAGATGGCGTCGTCCAGGCCTTCCAGCACCGTCATGAAGCGCTCGTGCGCGGCGGTCAGGGCCTCGCGGATGCGCTTGGGCTCGGTGATGTCGGTCATCGACGTCATCCAGCCGATCTGGTTGCCGTTGGGGTCCAGCAGCGGCGACACGTACATGCGCGCCGTGAAGCGCGAGCCGTCGCGGCGCTGGGCCTCGACTTCCAGGCCGCTGCTGGGGGTCTTGCCGGACATCAGCACGTCCAGCGTGTGCTGGTGCTGTTCGTGGCGGCCCGGCACCCAGTAGGGGAAGGGCGGGCTGCGGCCGATCAGGTCGGCCTCGTTCCAGCCGATCATGCGGCAGAAGGCCGGATTGACGTAGGCGATGCGGCCTTCCATGTCCAGGACGCGCATGCCGGTCGACATGGAGTTCTCCATGGCGCGGCGAAAGCCGGTCTCGGCGATCAGGGCGGCCTCGGCGGCCGAGCGGAAACGGGTATAGCGCCACAGCATCAGCAGGCTGATGACGATCACGCACGACAGCGCCAGCACCACCCAGATCAGGCGCTGCTGCCGCATTTCCTGGTCGATGGTCACGAACATGACGCTGTCGTCATGGATGCGCTGCAACCAGAAGAACACCGCCATCACACAGATATAGAGGATCAGCACCATCGCGGGCGTGACCCAGTACACCCCGCGTCTGCGCGTGCGGGCGTGGTCGTGGAACGGCGTGGGTATATTGGACTTGGGCGCGCTGGACATGGAATTGGGGCGGGATAGACCCAGCATTTTAGTGCGTGTTGGCGGGGAATTGCCGGGAATCAAGCCAGCCGGAAGGGGGATGGGCTAAAAAAGTGCCCGCCGGTCTTTTCAGCTTCTGTTCATATTTTCGCATTATGAAATGCCGTACCGCAACATGAAATTTTCCTTGCGACCGGTTAATCTTCTTTCTTAGAATGCCGGCTGACAGGGCTCAGACCCCGACATCCAGCACAACACCCCGACCCATGCATGGCATGGTAGCCCGGATGATCCCGACTACCATGGCGTGTCCGCGAGTAGATAAATAAGCGGGTGTGGTCACGAACGAACCCCAACAGGAGACACACGATGTCCTCTTTCGCCCAGGCTGGCGCCGTACAGGCTGCCAACGACGAAGACACCCTAGAAACCCAGGAGTGGCTCGAAGCCCTGGCGGCAGTCCTTGATCGCGAAGGACCGCAGCGCGCGCACTACCTGCTGGAACGCCTGATCGACGAAGCCCGTCGTTCCGGCGCCCACATCCCGTTCTCGCCGAATACCGCTTACGTCAACACGATTCCCCCCGGCCTGGAGCCGGCGCACCCGGGCAACCTGGAACTGGAATCGCGCATCCGCTCGTACGTGCGCTGGAACGCCATGGCCATGGTGGTCAAGGCCAACAAGCACAACCCGCCGGACGGCGGCGACCTGGGCGGCCACATCGCCTCGTTCGCCTCGCTGGCCACCATGATCGGCTGCGGCCAGAACCACTTCTGGCACGCCGAAGACGAAAACCACGGCGGCGACCTGGTCTACTTCCAGGGCCACACCTCGCCCGGCATGTACGGCCGCGCCTACCTCGAAGGCCGCCTGACCGAAGAACAGCTGAACCACTTCCGCCAGGAAGTGGACGGCAAGGGCCTGTCCTCGTACCCGCATCCGAAGCTGATGCCGGACTTCTGGCAGTTCCCCACGGTGTCGATGGGCCTGGGCCCGCTGATGGCCATCTACCAGGCCCGCTTCCTCAAGTACCTGCACGCCCGCGGCATCGCCGACACCAGCAAGCGCAAGGTCTGGGTGTTCTGCGGCGACGGCGAAATGGACGAACCCGAGTCGCTCGGCGCCATCGCCCTGGCCGCGCGTGAAAAGCTCGACAACCTGATCTTCGTCATCAACTGCAACCTGCAGCGCCTGGACGGTCCGGTGCGCGGCAACGGCAAGATCATCCAGGAACTGGAAGGCGACTTCCGCGGTTCGGGCTGGAACGTAATCAAGCTGATCTGGGGCGGTTACTGGGATCCGCTGCTGGCGCACGACAAGGAAGGCATCCTGCGCAAGATCATGGAAGACACCGTCGACGGCGAGTACCAGGCGTACAAGGCCAACGACGGCAAGTTCGTGCGCGAGCACTTCTTCGGCAAGCACCCCAAGCTGCTGGAAGCCGTGTCGCGCATGAGCGACGAGGACATCTGGCGCCTGAACCGTGGCGGCCACGATCCGCACAAGGTGTTCGCCGCCTTCGACTCGGCCTCCAAGCATGAAGGCCAGCCGACCGTGATCCTGGCCAAGACCATCAAGGGCTACGGCATGGGCCACGTGGGCCAGGCCAAGAACCCGACCCACCAGCAGAAGAAGCTGGAGCTGGACTCGATCCGCGAATTCCGCGATCGCTTCGGCATCCCCATCCCGGACGACCAGCTGGCCGACCTGCCGTACTTCAAGCCGGCGGAAGACTCGCCCGAAATGAAGTACCTGCACGAGCGCCGCGCCGCGCTGGGCGGCTACCTGCCGCGCCGTCGCGCCAAGGCCGACGAGCAGCTCCAGGCCCCCGCGCTGGACGCCTTCAAGGCCGTGCTGGAACCCACCGCCGAAGGCCGTGAGATCTCCACCACCCAGGCCTTCGTGCGCATCCTGAACCAGGTGCTGCGCGACAAGCAGCTGGGCCCGCGCGTCGTGCCGATCCTGGCCGACGAATCGCGCACCTTCGGCATGGAAGGCCTGTTCCGCCAGATCGGCATCTATGCGCCGGAAGGCCAGAAGTACACCCCGGTCGACAAGGACCAGGTCATGTACTACAAGGAAGCGGCCGACGGCCAGCTCCTGCAGGAAGGCATCAACGAAGCGGGCGCCATGAGCTCGTGGATCGCGGCGGCCACGTCGTACTCCTCGAACAACCGCATCATGATCCCGTTCTTCATCTACTACTCGATGTTCGGGTTCCAGCGCATCGGCGACCTGGCCTGGGCGGCCGGCGACATGCAGGCGCGCGGCTTCCTCCTGGGCGGCACCGCCGGGCGCACCACGCTCAACGGCGAAGGCCTGCAGCACGAAGACGGCCACAGCCACATCCTGGCCTCGACCATCCCCAACTGCGTCTCGTACGACCCGACCTTCGGCCACGAACTGGCCGTGATCATCCAGCATGGCCTCAAGCGCATGGTGGAAGACCAGGAAAACGTCTACTACTACCTGACGGTGATGAACGAAAACTACCCGCAGCCTGGCCTGACCGCCGGCGACGAGGAAGGCATCATCAAGGGCATGTACAAGCTCAAGTCGCACGGCAAGGGCAAGAACCGCGTGCAGCTGATGGGCTCGGGCACGATCCTGCGCGAAGTCATGGCGGCCCAGGAACTGCTGGAAGCCGACTGGGGCGTGGCCTCGGATCTGTGGAGCGTCACCAGCTTCACTGAACTGCGCCGCAACGGCCTGGACGCCGAACGCCACAACATGCTGCACCCCGACGAGAAGAAGCCGCAGGTGGCCTACGTCACGGAACAGCTGGCCAAGACGGAAGGCCCGATCATCGCGTCGACCGACTACATGAAGCTGTTCGCGGACCAGATCCGTCCGTTCGTGCCCAAGGGCCGCGAATACAAGGTGCTGGGCACCGACGGTTTCGGCCGTTCGGATTTCCGCGCCAAGCTGCGCGAGCACTTCGAAGTGGACCGCCACTTCGTCGTGGTCGCCGCGCTGCGCGCGCTGGCCGACGAAGGCAAGGTGCCGGTTGCCAAGGTGGCCGAAGCCATCAAGAAGTACGGCATCAACCCGAACAAAGCCAACCCGCAATACGCCTGAGGGTAAAGAGACATGAGCAACGTCGTGCAAATCAAGGTTCCCGACATCGGCGACTTCAAGGAAGTGGAAGTCATTGAAGTGCTGGTGGCGGTGGGCGACACGATCAAGGCCGAGCAGAGCCTGATTACCGTCGAATCCGACAAGGCCTCGATGGAAATCCCCGCCTCGCAGGGCGGGGTGGTGAAGTCGATCGCGGTCAAGGTCGGCGACAAGGTCGCCGAAGGCGCCGTGGTGCTCGAGGTGGAAGCGGCCGACGCCGCCGCCGCCCCGGCCGCCAAGGAAGAACCCAAGGCCGAAGCGCCCAAGCAGGCTGCCGCCGCCGCCGCGCCCGCCGCCAAGGCCGAGGCCGCCGCGCCGGCCGCCGCCAGCGGTCCGATCGAGATCGAAGTGCCGGACATCGGCGACTTCAAGGAAGTGGAAGTCATCGAAGTCATGGTCGCCGTGGGCGACACCATCAAGGCCGAGCAAAGCCTGATCACGGTCGAGTCCGACAAGGCCTCGATGGAGATCCCGGCCTCGCAGGGCGGCGTGGTCAAGGAAGTGAAGGTCAAGGTCGGCGACAAGGTCGCCAAGGGCTCGATCGTGGTCGTGGTGGAAGGCAGCGCGCCTGCCGCCGCCGCGGCCCCGGCCGCCAAGGCTGAAGCCGCGCCGGCCAAGGCCGAGGCGCCGGCCGCCAAGGAGCAGGCGCCGGCCCCCGCCGCCGCCTCGCGTCCGGCCCCGGCCGCCGCGCTGGAAGACGCCAACCTCAAGCCCGGCCAGCTGCCGCACGCCTCGCCGTCGGTGCGCAAGTTCGCCCGCGAGCTGGGCGTGAACCTGAGCAAGGTCAAGGGCTCGGGTCCGAAGGATCGCATCACCGCCGACGACGTGCGCGGTTTCGTCAAGCAGGCGCTGGCCGCCGGCCCGGTGGCCGCCGCGGGCGGCTCGGCCGATGGCGCCGCGCTGGGCCTGCTGCCGTGGCCCAAGGTCGACTTCACCAAATTCGGCCCGGTCGAAGCCAAGCCGCTGTCGCGCATCAAGAAGATCTCCGGCGCGAACCTGCACCGCAACTGGGTCATGATCCCGCACGTCACCAACAACGACGAAGCGGACATCACCGACCTGGAAGCGCTGCGCGTCACGCTGAACAAGGAAAACGAGAAGTCGGGCATCAAGGTCACGATGCTGGCCTTCCTGATCAAGGCCGTGGTCGCGGCCCTGAAGAAGTTCCCCGAGTTCAACGCCTCGCTGGACGGCGACAACCTGGTGCTCAAGCAGTACTACCACATCGGTTTCGCCGCCGACACGCCCAACGGGCTGGTGGTGCCGGTGATCCGCGATGCCGACAAGAAGGGCATCCTGCAGATCGCCCAGGAAATGACCGACCTGTCCAAGAAGGCGCGCGAAGGCAAGATCTCGCCGGCCGACATGCAGGGCGGCTGCTTCTCGATCTCGTCGCTGGGCGGCATCGGCGGCACCTCGTTCACGCCCATCATCAATGCGCCCGAAGTGGCCATCCTGGGCGTGTCGCGTTCGTCGCACAAGCCGGTCTGGGACGGCAAGCAGTTCGTGCCGCGCCTGATCGTGCCGCTGTCGCTGTCCTATGACCACCGCGTCATCGACGGCGCCGCCGCTGCCCGCTTCAACGCCTATCTGGGCGCCTTGCTGGCCGACTTCCGCCGCATCGCGCTGTAAACGGGGAGCCCTATGAGCAATACCGTTCAAATCAAAGTGCCGGACATCGGTGACTTCAAGGAAGTCGAAGTCATCGAGGTGCTGGTCGCCGTGGGCGATACGATCAAGGCCGAGCAGAGCCTGATTACCGTCGAATCCGACAAGGCCTCGATGGAAATCCCCGCCTCGCAGGGCGGGGTGGTGAAGTCGATCGCGGTCAAGGTCGGCGACAAGGTCGCCGAAGGCGCCGTGGTGCTCGAAGTGGAAGCGGCCGAGGCCGCCGCCGCGCCGGCCGCCAAGGACGCGCCCAAGGCCGACGCGCCGAAGGCCGAAGCTTCCAAGGCCGAGGCCAAGCCGGCCGCCGCGGCGCCCGCCGCCGCGACCTTCAAGGGCTCGGCCGACGCCGAATACGACATGCTGGTGCTGGGCGCGGGCCCCGGCGGCTATTCCGCCGCCTTCCGCGCCGCCGACCTCGGCCTGTCCGTGGTGCTGGTCGAACGCTACGCCACGCTGGGCGGCGTCTGCCTGAACGTGGGCTGCATCCCGTCCAAGGCGCTGCTGCACAACGCCGCCATCATCGACGAGGCGCGCGAGCTGGCCGCCCACGGCATCAGCTTCGGCGAGCCCAAGATCGACCTGGACAAGCTGCGCGGCTACAAGGACAGCGTGGTCGCCAAGCTGACCGGCGGCCTGGCCGGCATGGCCAAGGCGCGCAAAGTGACCGTGGTGACCGGCGTGGGCGAATTCGCCGATGCCAACCACCTGGCGGTCAAGGGTGCCGACGGCAAGTCGCAGACCATCCGCTTCAAGCAGGCCATCATCGCCGCCGGCAGCCAGTCGGTGAAGCTGCCGTTCCTGCCGCAGGACGAGCGCATCGTCGATTCCACCGGCGCCTTGCTGCTGCGTGAAATCCCCAAGAAGATGCTGATCATCGGCGGCGGCATCATCGGCCTGGAAATGGGCACGGTGTACTCCACGCTGGGCGCGCGCCTGGACGTGGTGGAAATGCTGGACGGCCTGATGCAGGGCGCCGACCGCGACCTGGTCAAGGTCTGGCAGAAGAAGAACGCCGGCCGCTTCGACAACATCATGCTCAAGACCAAGACGGTCGGCGCCGAGGCCAGGAAGGACGGCATCTACGTCACGTTCGAGGGCGAGGGCGCGCCGAAGGAGCCGCAACGCTACGACCTGGTGCTGCAGGCCGTGGGCCGCAGCCCCAATGGCAAGAAGATTGGCGCCGACAAGGCGGGCGTGGCCGTGACCGACCGCGGTTTCATCGAGGTCGATCGCCAGATGCGCACCAATGTGCCGCACATCTTCGCCATCGGCGACATCGTCGGCCAGCCGATGCTGGCGCACAAGGCGGTGCATGAAGGCCACGTGGCGGCCGAAGCCGCCGCCGGCCAGAAGTCGTTCTTCGACGCCCGCGTGATCCCGTCGGTGGCCTACACCGATCCGGAAGTGGCGTGGGTCGGCCTGACCGAGGACGAAGCCAAGAAGCAGGGCATCAAGGTCGAGAAGGGCGTGTTCCCGTGGGCCGCCTCCGGCCGCGCCATCGCCAACGGCCGCGACGAAGGCTTCACCAAGCTGCTGTTCGACGCCGAGTCGCACCGCATCCTGGGCGGCGGCATCGTCGGCACCCATGCCGGCGACCTGATCAGCGAAGTGGCGCTGGCCGTGGAAATGGGCGCGGACGTCATCGACATCGCCAAGACCATCCACCCGCACCCGACGCTGGGTGAATCGGTGGGCATGGCGGCCGAAGTGGCCGAAGGCGTGTGCACCGACCTGCCGCCGATGAAGAAGAAGTAAATCGCCCTGGCTGGCCGGATCTACGCATCCGGACGCAGGCACCGCAGCCCGAAGCGCCCCTGGCCTTCGGGCTGTTTTTCATTGGGGCGTTTTTCTGGATAATCTATCCGGCCGCGCCTGGCTGATCCGCGGCGGCCCGCTGCCTAGAATCGAATCTCCATCGACACATGCGGGAGATTTTCCATGGCAGACCATTCCATCAAGGGCAAAGTCGCGCTGATCGCCGGGGGCGCCAAGAACCTGGGCGGGCTGATCGCCCGTGACCTGGCGCGGCAGGGCGCCAAGGCCGTCGCCATCCACTACAACAGCGCCGCGTCCAAGGCCGACGCTGACGCCACCGTGGCGGCGATCCAGGCCGCCGGCGCCAAGGCGGTGGCGCTGCAGGCCGACCTGACCACCGCGGGCGCGGTCGAGAAGCTGTTCGCCGACGCGGTGGCAGCGGTGGGGCGGCCCGACATTGCCATCAACACCGTCGGCAAGGTATTGAAGAAGCCGCTGACCGAGATCAGCGAAGCCGAGTACGACGAGATGAGCGCGGTCAACGCCAAGACGGCGTTCTTCTTCCTGAAAGAGGCCGGCCGCCACGTCAACGACAACGGCAAGGTCTGCACCCTGGTGACCTCGCTGCTGGGCGCGTTCACGCCGTTCTACGCCGCCTATGCCGGCTCCAAGGCGCCGGTCGAGCACTACACCCGGGCGGCCGCCAAGGAATTCGGCGCGCGCGGCATCTCGGTGACGGCGGTCGGGCCGGGCCCGATGGATACGCCGTTCTTCTATCCTGCCGAAGGCGCCGATGCCGTCGCGTACCACAAGACCGCCGCGGCGCTGTCGCCGTTCTCCAAGACCGGCCTGACCGACATCGAGGACGTGGTGCCGTTCATCCGCCACCTGGTCAGCGACGGCTGGTGGATCACCGGGCAGACCATCCTGATCAACGGCGGCTACACCACCAAGTGATCGCTGCCGCCGCCCGGGCATCGCCATCGCGACGGTCCGTGGCGGCACACGCCGGGCGCCCGCCAGCGCTGGCGCTGCGCGACGGCCGGCGTACGGCTATGCTGTCATGGGCGGCGCGGTGCCGCGGGCGCGCGCGCCAGCCGGAGGAGCATGGACAGATTCGAACAGTACCGCGTCTTCGCGCAGGTGGCGGAGATGGGCAGCTTCATCAAGGCCGCCAACGCGCTGGAGCTGCCGCGCGCCTCCGTCTCGGCCGCCGTGCAGCAGCTGGAGGCCCAGCTGGGCGCGCGGCTGCTGCACCGGACCACGCGCCAGGTGCGCCTGACCGCCGACGGCGCCCAGTTGCTGGAGCGCCTGCGGCCGCTGCTGTCCGAGGTCGAGGATATCGACCACCTGTTCCAGCAAAGCCAGCGCCAGGTTTCCGGGCGGCTCATCGTCGACGTGCCCAGCCGCATCGCGCGCCGCCTGGTGGCGCCGGCGCTGCCAGGCCTGTTGCGGCGTCATCCGCGGCTGCAACTGTCGTTGGGCTCCAGCGACCGCGCCATCGACCTGATCCAGGAGGGCGTCGACTGCGCGGTGCGCGTCGGCGCGCTGCATGACAGCAGCCTGGTGTCGCGGCCATTGGGCGGCATCGCCCTGATCAACTGCGCCAGCCCCGCCTACCTGCGCGAGCGCGGCGTGCCACGGGCGCCGCAGGAACTGCCGGGAGAGCACTGGATGGTGGGATACGCCTCGCCGACCACGGGCCGCGAACTGCCCTGGGAGGTGGCGGCCAGCGACGGCGGCCGCCAGGCCATCACGGTGCCCAGCCGGGTGGTGGTCAACAACGCCGAAAGCTATATCGCCTGCTGCCTGGCGGGCCTGGGGCTGATCCAGATTCCGCGCTTCGACGTGCAGGACCTGCTGGATGCCGGCGAACTGGTGGAAGTCATGCCGGCGCATCGCGCCGCACTCATGCCGGTGACGCTGCTCTATCCGCACCGGCGGCAGCGTTCGCGCCGGCTGGCGGTCTTTCTGGAATGGTTCGAGGAATTGATGCGCGGGCACCTGGAGGCCTGACGGCCCCTGGCGAAGACGGGAAAAGCGGAAGGGAGAAGGGCGCGGCCGTGCGCGCCGGCGCGGCTTACGCCTGGGTATTGATGCGGGTGCCGATCTTGCCGTCGATGGCGACCACCGGCAGCGATTGCATCAGCGTGGCGACGGTGTCGGCCTGGGCGTTGATGGCTTTCTTGGTGACGCGGGCCTGGACTTCCTGCATCAGCTGCGCGTCGCGCATGGCCAGGCCGGTGTTCACGGTGTTGCTGACGGAAAGATCCATGGCGGGTGTCCTGTGGAAGGCTGTCCGGACCGAAGCCCGGGATTGAACGATTATCGCAAAGTTTGCGGCATCGCGGCGGAATTTTCCGGCGCTGGCGCCGGCATCAAGGCTGCGGCGGGCATTCCTTGACCGCGCCCCAGCCCCGGTTGGGGCCGCAATATTGCTTGCGCGCGGCCCAGGCGCAATCGGGGCGGTCGAAAAAGCCCAGGGACGCGCAGCGCGCCAGCTCGGTCTTCAGGCTGTCGAGCCAGGCCAGGGGATTTTCGGCGGGGATCTCGGTGATCCGCAGCGTCGGCTTGGGCGCGCCTGGCGTAGCCGCCGGCGCGGGGTCGCGGGCCGGGACCGGCGCGGCATTGGCGCCCGCGGTCGTGGCGGGGCGCGCGGCCGGACTGTCGGCGGCGCCGGCCGGCGCGGTCGTTTCCGGGTCGTCCTCCTGGGGCGCGCCATGCGGCGCCTGCGCCGGGGCGGGGGGCGGCTCGGCTTCCTTGGGGGGCGTGGCGGCGCCGTCGCCGCTGTTCCAGTCGGTCGGGGCGGCGGGGCTGGCCGGCTCCTGGCCGGCGCCCTGCGGCGCGTCGAGCGGCACCCGCACCGGCCCGGCGGCGTGCACGCCGGTGCGCGCGGCATTGGGCGTGCTCCAGGACACCACCAGCAACACCAGCGCGCCATAGATCGCCAACGTATAGAGGACGGTCAGGGTGGCGTAGCCCACGCGCTTGCCGGTGATCGGGGTGGCGTCCTCGCGGCCGATCAGGCTGCGCCAGCCCACCAGGGCGGCGCCGGGCGCGCTGATCAGCGCCCAGCCCAGCCGCTTGAACAGGCTGGGCCGCGGGATCGAGGCCTGCACTTGCGCCGCCAGCAGCTCGCGCAGGGCGCGGTTCTCGTCGCGCAGGCGCGCCGTCTGCGGATCCTCCGGCCCCTCATGCTCGGAATCCGGGGTGCCATCGTGCTGCGTAGCAAGTGGATCGAGTCGAGGGGTGGTCATATTAGGAAAAATATAGATACAAAACGGCTGTGTTGAATTATGAAGGACGGCCTCTTCGGGGCATAGCCCGAACAGCTGGGAAAAAACGGGTCTCGGCGTAGATTCGGCATGCCGGGGGACGCGTGCGAACCCACGCAGCGGGGCGCCAGCGTTGCACTGGCGCCCCGGCGTGTCGGGCGGGATGCCGAGGTGCCGGCTAGCGTACGCGCTTCAGGAAGCCGTCCTGGGCCACGGTGATCTGCAGCTTGTGCTGCAGCGCCAGGTCTTGCTCGAACTCGGGGTGCTGGGGCAACCAGGCACGGACCGCCGATTTCGGGCTGTTGCCCTGGCCCCATGGGCGATGGGCGCAGAGCTCGGCCGGCATGTCTTCGATCACCGTGTCGAAGACCACGCAGTAGCTGCCGACGGACGTCATCGGCGCATAGGCCTGCAGTTCGGCCAGCACATGGTCGTGGGTGTGATTGGAGTCCAGGCACACCAATACCCGTTTGGCGTCGCCGACCGCCTGGCGCACCTGGTCGACGATGTCGGGAGCGATGCTGGATCCCTGGATCAGCGTGATCAGGTGGCTCAGCGGATGGGCTTCGATTTCCTGGCGGTTGTGGGCGCGGATATCGATGTCGACGCCGACGACGCGGCGGTTCGACTTGCCGGGGAACAGTGGCGTGCCGTTGACCTGGGCGTCGCAGTAGTCGAGCAGCGCCAGCATGGACGCGCTGAGGATCAGCGAACCGCCGTGCGCGATGCCGGTCTCGACGATGACGTCCGGACGCGTCGCCCAGATCAGTTCCTGCATCGCGTGGATGTCCTGCGGATACTGGATGATCGGCCGGCCAAGCCACTGAAAGTTATAGGTATAGGCGCCGACGGTGCCTGCCTTGATCATCCATGCGAGGGTGTCGGCGGCCAGCGCCGGATCCTGGCCCAGCCGTTGGATGTTCGCCTGTACTTCGCTTTTGAACTGCTGGATTGCGTCCATGGTGTGTCTACTCAGAGGTATGGATGATGTTGACGCGATCGACCCTGCCGCCGATCTGGGCGCCTTTGTAGAGGTTTTCGTAGCAGAACGGCTCGAAGCCTGCGTCCTTCATCGCCTGCGCGGTGCGGTCGATGTCGTATTCCACGCGGCGCAGCTGTATCCGGTCGTCGTCGAGGATGGCATAGGCCGCCTTGTTGTTGCCGTCGCGTGGCTGGCCGACGGACCCCGGGTTGCAATAGCGCTGTGCGCCGAAATCGGCCAGCACCTGGACGTGGGTATGCCCCGAAAACAGCAGGCGCACGTCAGCCGGGATCTTGTCGCGGCTGATCGTGTACAGATACTGGTCGCGGGGATCCTCGGGACCGCCGTGCACGAACAGGATGCCGTCCTGGCGGATGAACGGGTGCGAGGCCTTGAGCCAGTCCACCTGCTCCTTGCTGAGCAGGGTCTTCTGGAAATTGATGATCTGGGTGACCACGCGCGAACGTGGACAGTTTTCATCCAGGGTGATGTAGCTGTCGTGGTTGCCCAGTACGTTGGGCGCGTCCAGTTCGCGCAGCAGGTCGATGCAGGCGCCCGGCTCGGCGTAGTAGCCAGCGACGTCGCCGAGCGAAAGATAGCGGGTGCAGCCCTGCGCCCGGGCATCCGCGACCACGGCCTGCAGCGCGGGCAGGTTGCCGTGGATGTCAGAGAGGATGGCCAGCATGGAGTACGAAGTCCTCGTAATAGCGCCAGCCCTTGCCGGGGCGGATGCGGGGCTCGGCGGGTTCCCGGCCCAGCAGATGCAATTCGATCGCCATCTCGGCCTCGTTGAAGCCGAACGCGGTGCGCAGGGAGTTGCTGCTCGAGAAGCGCGGATTGATCTCCAGCAGGAAGGCGGTCTCGTCCTCGACGCGGAATTGGAAATTGGTCGGCCCCAGGGGCTGGAAGTACTGGCACAGGCGGTCAGTCGCGGATTCGAGCACCGGGTGAGCGGAAACCACCTCCGCCACCAGCGTATTGCCGGCCGTGGACAGGCGCCGCCGGAAGATCAGGGGCCGCAGCCGCCTGCCGCCGCCCAGCCCGAAGACGCCCACGGTGTATTCCTCGTGGGCGCTGCCGACGATGCGTTGCAGCATCCAGTCCGAACCGGCCTTGCGCTGCCAATAGACGAAGTCGGCTTCGTCTTCCAGCAAATGGATGCCGCGCGAGCCATTGCCCTGCAGGGGCTTGAGCAACAAGGGCGGGGGACCGAGCCGCTCGATCGCTTCGGCCCAGGATGCCGGGCGCGCCGACGGAATCACCGGGTAGCCAAACTTGCCCAGCGCCAGGCCGAAATCCCACTTGTTGCCGGTCTGGGCGATGAGGTCCGGCGTGTTCAGGGCCAGGGCCACGCCCAGATCGGCGAAGAACGCCCTGTGCCGGTCGAAGAATCCCATGTCGACCTCCAGGCCCGGCAGGATCAACTGGATGCCGTGCGTCCGGACGATGCGTGCCCAGTAGTCCAGATAGGCCTGGCTGCTTTCCGGCGCGTCGGGCTTTTGCTCGAAGGCGTCGCAGCGATGCGGGCCGGGGGAATCGGCGTTGCGGTCGATGCCGACGATCCGCGCCGGATACCGGCATTGCCGCAAGCTCTTGACGATGCCCTGGCCAATGATGGCGCCCACGCCGGTGACGGCCACCACCACGCGCGCAGGCGTGGCGGGGGCGGCATCGCCCGGGGCTGTGCGCGACGTCATTGCGGATCCAGTTCCATGAGCAGGGCGACGCACAGATCGGGAAAGTCCACGCCCACCCGCAGCATCGCCTGCAGATTGGCGTCGAAATCATCGAGGGTCTTGAGCACGGCCAGCGGCAAGGGCTTCAGGTAGATGCCTTCCTCGTGGGTGATGCGATAGCCCGCCCGGCGCACCGCGTCGGTCAGCGTATCGCGGCAGTACTGCCGCACGTGTCCCAGCGCGATATCGTTGGCGTTCAAGCTGTAGATGTCGTCGATCAGCCCGAGCTCCAGGCCGAGGCGCCGGTTCATGGATTTGGCGTTCGGAACGGCCACGTACATCTTGCCGCCCGGCTTCAGGAAGCGCCTGTAGCGCTCGAGGATGAGGTCGGGATCTTCCACGTGCTCGAGAATGAAGCCCATGACGATGACGTCGAACGTTTCGTCCGGGGTGTAGTCCTCGAAATAGGCTTCGACGATCTCGCCGGCGAATCCCGGGGTGTTCTGGCGGAACTGCTCGATGACCACGCTGGCGCCGTCGATGATGACGTGGCGGTTGCAGGCCTGCGCGAAGATCCGCGAAGTGTAGCCGTGGCCCAGTCTCAGCTCCAGCAACGAGTCGGCATGCTTGAACCGCTCGATGATCCGGTGCGGATACCAGTTCAGCATCAGGTTGTTCTCGATTTCGGTGGCGCCATTGGGGCGGTATTCCGAAGAGACGGCGTTCAGGTCGGGTTTCATGTTCATGTTGCGGAGGCGGCCGTCGTGGAGAGGAATTCGCGCCAGGGCACCGTCTGGCCGCCGATATGCGCCAGGCCTTCGGCGCCACGGTTGGCGATCAGGTCGAGCGCGCTGACATA
The DNA here is from genome assembly GCF_056523125.1 of Achromobacter sp. ISS7. Taxonomy (NCBI): domain Bacteria; kingdom Pseudomonadati; phylum Pseudomonadota; class Betaproteobacteria; order Burkholderiales; family Alcaligenaceae; genus Achromobacter; species Achromobacter sp. ISS7. The sequence goes on from NZ_JAWRZD010000001.1 coordinate 1,184,104, forward strand.
GGGGGTGAATGCGCCATGCAGCTGGGCGTAGGGCGGGGTGCCGTAACGCATGTACGACACGGCGATGCCGCGCGATTCGAAAGCCTGGTGGTCGAGGTAGTGACGCGCGCCGTGCCCCGTCAGGTAGTGGTCGGCCCGCACGCTCGCGCAGATGTCCACCAGCCGTTGCGTGCTGGCGCCGTCGATGCCCAGCCGTGACGAGGTCGTGAACGGTTTGTCCGCGCCGAGAGACGGGTAGTAGCGCACCAGGGCGTCCATCGACGCCTGGGCCAGATCGGCAAGCGTTTCATGGCGCGTGGCCAGCACCTGCCCGACCAGCGCCAGCATGTCGGCTCGGCACGGCGCGCCCTCGTAGGCCTGCTTCAATTGATCCAGGTGGCTGCGCATCCAGTCGACGCTGTAGTCGATGCGGACCTGGTTGATCAGCTGGCCGCGCTTCATGCCCGCCAGCGGCACCGTCAGCCAGCGGATACCGGCCTGGGTCTTGATCTGCACGCGGTTGAAAAAGCCCCGTGCGAATTGCACGTCGTCGTAATAGACGAAATGATCGGCGAGCCGGATCTGCTCGAGCATGCCCACCCAGGGAAAATACATCGGCTGGGACACGACCACGCAGCGGCCCGGACTATCGGTCATGGGGGGCTTCCTCGATCAGGCGGCGCAGGGCGCCCGTCACGCGCGCCAGGTCGGCGTCGGTCATGTCGTGATAGCTCGGCAGGTTGATGGCGCGCTGCGGGATATCGTAGGCGTGGACATTCTGCGGGCAGGCCTCGAACATCGGCAGGCTGGACAGCGGATGGAAGAAGACCCGCGCATCGATGCCTTGCGGATTGAGCGCGGCCTGCAGCCGTTCGCGGGAAATGCCGAGCGCGCGATCGAATACCGCCGTCGGCATCCAATAGCCATTGCGCACGCCGTCGGGTTCCGGATTGAGCGCCACGCCGGCAACGCCTTGCAGGGCCTTCCGGTAGGCCTCGAACACGCGGCGCTTGCCGGCGATCAGGTCGTCGATGCGCTCGAGCTGCGCGCAGCCGATGGCGGCCTGGATGTTCGACATCTTGTACTTGAAGCCCAGCAGGTCGGGCCAGAACTGTTTGGTCTGCCTGGCGTGGCGGCCATGATTGGACAGGGTGGCGGCGGTCTCGTGCAGGGCGGCATCGCTGGTGACCAGCATGCCGCCTTCGCCGGTCGTCAGGGTCTTGGTGCCATGGAACGAGAACGTGCCGAACGCGCCCATGCTGCCCGCGCGCTTGCCGTGATAGGACGAGCCGATTGCCTCCGCCGCGTCTTCGATGATCGCGATGCCGTGGCGCTTGCCGATCGCCAGCAGGCGGTCCATGTCGCACAGGTTGCCGTAGAGGTGTACCGCCAGGATGGCCTTGGTGCGCGGGGTGATCGCCGCCTCGGCCAGGTCGGGGTCGATGCACCATGAGTCGGGCAGGATATCGACAAAGACGGGTTTGGCGCCCAGGTGGACGATAGGCGCGGCGCTGGCGATCCAGTTGGTGTCGGCCATGATGACCTCGTCGCCCGGGCCAATCCCCAGCGCCGCCATGCCGATGTGCAGCGCGCCGGTGCAGCTGGAGGTGGCGATGGCGTGGGCCGAGCCGATGTGCTGCCGGAAGCCCTGCTCGAAGCGTCCCAGATATTCGTAACAGCGTTCGCCCCAGCCGTTGCGGGCGGCGTCCGTGGCGAACTCGACCTCCAGGTCGGTGATGGACGGCTTGGTGTAGTGGATCCGGGCGCTCATCGTATTTCCAGGGTGGGGACGGCCGTGACGAACTTTCCGCCCCAGTCGCGGACGTGCTGGTTCTGCTGCATGACTTCGTCGATGATGTTCCAGGGGAAGACCACCACGTAATCCGGTCGCGCCTCTGCCAGTTTCGCCGGGGCATGGATCGGGATCCGGCTGCCAGGCAGGTACTTGCCTTGCTTGTAGGCCGCGGCATCGCAAACCAGTGGCAGCAGGTCGGGCTTGACGCCGGCGTAGTTCAGCAACGTGTTGCCCTTGGCCGCGGCGCCGTAGGCCGCGACGGTCTTGCCCGCGCGTCGCTGCTGGATGAGGAAGTCGACGAAACCGTTCTTGATCTCGTCCACCCGCGCCTGGAAGTCCTGGTAGACCTGGGGCGACTGCAGGCCGGCGTCATGCTCCGCCCGCAGCATGCTCGCGACGGCGGGGCTGTCGACCCGGTCGTCGTCGGCGTGACAGCCGTAGACGCGTAGGCTGCCGCCATGGGTCGAGAGCGCTTCGACGTCGGTCACGCGCAGCCCGCAGTGGCTGAAGATGCGGCTGACCGCGTAGAGCGACAGGTACGAGAAGTGTTCGTGGTAGATGGTGTCGAACTGGGTGTGGGCCAGCAGGCGCAGCAGGTGCGGAAACTCGAGCGTGATCGTGCCGCCGGTGTTCAGCAATGCCTTCATGCCGCGCGTGAAATCATTGATGTCCGGGACGTGCGCGTAGACATTGTTGCCAATGATCAGGTCGGCCCGCTTGCCCTGGGCATGTAACTGGCGGCCCAGTGACTCGCCGAAGAATTCCCGCAGCACCGGAATGCCGAGCGCCTCGGCGGCGTCGGCCGTGCTGCCGGTGGGTTCGATTCCCAGGCACGGAATCCGCGCCTCCACGAAATTCCTGAGCAGGTAGCCATCGTTGGAAGCCAATTCCACCACCAGGCTTTGCCCGTCAAGGCCAAATCGTTCGGTCGCCATCTGGCAGTAGCGCCGCGCATGCGCCAGCCAGCTCGCCGAGGTTGACGAGAAATAGGCGTAGTCCTGCGTGAACAGCGCGTCGGCCTCGGTGTAATCCTCGGTCTGCGCCAGCCAGCAGGCATCGCAGACGCGCACTTTCAGGGGGTAGTACGTCTCGGGGCGCGCCAGGCATTCTTCGGAAAGATAGGCATTCGAAGGCGGCGCGGCCCCCAGGTCGACCAGCGTCAGCCGCAGAGGCGTGGCGCAATGACGGCATTTCATACTTGGATTCCTGCGAAATCGGCGGGCAGCAGGGCGTGCGCCTGGTCCCGCGGGGAGAGGTCGGTGGCCGCGAGCGGCCAGCGGATGGCCAGCCTGGGGTCATCGTGGCGCACCCCGGCCTCGGCCGACGGCGTGTAGAACGCGGTATGGAGATAAAGCAATTCGCTTCCGGCTTCGAGCACCTGGAAGCCGTGGGCGCAGCCTTCGGGGATCACCAGCATGCGGGCGGATTCCGCGTCCAGTTCCTGCGCATGCCATTGCAGGAAGGTGGGCGAATCGGCGCGCAAGTCCGCCACGACATCCCAGACCCGGCCGCGGATGCAACGCACCAGCTTCATCTCGGCATGGGGCGGATGCTGGAAGTGCATGCCGCGGATGGCGCCGATGCGCAGGGTGCGCGACTGGTTGATCTGCACGATGTGACGCGGGCCGATGACCTCGGCCAGCGCCTCGGCGCAGAACAGCCGTGCGAATGCGCCGCGCGCATCCTGATGGGCGCGCGTCTCGACGACGACCACGCCGGCGATGGGCGTCTCGATCACGTTCACGCCTGCACCCACCCACGGTTGGCGGCGGCGGCCCGTTCGACATACTGGCGCAGTTGGTCGTTGGCGAGAGACCGGCCGGTCTGGTGGTGATGGCGATACCAGTCCGCGGTCATCGCCACGGCATCGCGCAGCGCCAGCGTCGGCTGCCAGCCCAGGACATTGTGGGCCTTGCTGCAATCGAGCAGCAACAGTCCCGCTTCGTGCAGCGGCTTTTCGGGAGGACGGGCGAGCCATTGCAGGTCTGGCCAGTGGCCGCTCAACATGCCCAGCAATTCGGCCACGGTGCGGTTGTCCTGCTGCGCGGGACCGAAGTTCCAGCCATCAGCGAACTTCGCCTCGCCCGCCAGCAGCCGCTGGCCGAGCATCAGATAGGCCGACAGGCAATCCAGCACGTGTTGCCACGGCCGGGTGGAGGAGGGGGAGCGGATTTCCAGGGCCTGCCCGCCTTGCACGGCCTTGACCAGATCGGGCACCAGGCGGTCCTGGGCCCAATCGCCACCGCCGATGACGTTGCCCGCCCGCGCCGAGGCCAGCAGCGGGGCCGATGCCTTGTCCCAGAACGACTTGCGATAGCTTTCGACCAGGATCTCGCAGGCGGCCTTGGAGGCGCTGTAGGGATCGTGCCCGCCCAGCGTGTCGTTCTCGCGGTAGCCCCAGTGCCATTCACGGTTGGCGTAGACCTTGTCGGTGGTGACGATCACCACCGCGCGCACGCCCGGCGTGCGCCGGCACGCTTCCAGCACGTTGGCGGTCCCCATCACGTTGGTGGACCAGCTGTCCAGGGGCGCGCCGTAGGATTGCCGCACCAGGGTCTGGGCGGCGAGGTGAAAGACGATCTCCGGACGCGCTTGCGACATCGCGTCGGCCACCGTGTCGGATTGGCGGATATCGCCTCTCAGATCGGTTGCGCAGTCGCTCAGCTGGGCCCAATGGCTGGGTTCGTCGAGCTGCGGCAGGGACAGGCCGGTCACCCGCGCGCCCAACTGCGCCAGCCAGGCGGCCAGCCAGCTGCCCTTGAAGCCGGTGTGCCCGGTCAGCAGCACCCGCGTGCCTTCATAGGCGCCGCCGAACTGTCTTACGCCCATTTCTTCCACGGCGGATTTCCCTGGGCCCACAGGGCTTCCAGCTGGTTCTTGTCGCGCAGCGTGTCCATCGGCTGCCAGAAGCCCAGGTGTTCGAAGGCCTGCAACTCGCCGTTGCGGCTCAGGGTTTCCAGCGGAACGCCTTCCCAAGGCATGTCATCGCTTTCGATCAGCGACAGCACGCTGGGTGAGAGCACGAAGAAGCCGCCGTTGATCAAGCCCCCGTCGCCGCGCGGTTTTTCGGTGAAACCCGTCACCATGTCGCCCTCGCGCCGCAGCGCGCCGTAGCGTCCGGGGGGCTGCACCGCGGTCACCGTGGCCGCCTTGCCGTGGCGTTGGTGGAATGCGATCAGGGCGCTGATATCGACGTCCGACACGCCATCGCCATAGGTGAAGCAGAAGGCCTCTTCTTCCTTGACGTAGTCCGCCACGCGCTTGAGACGGCCGCCCGTCATGGTGGTCTCGCCGGTGTCCACCAGGGTCACGCGCCAGGGTTCGGCCTTGCGCTGGTGCACTTCCATGCGGTTGTCGGCCATGTCGAAGGTCACGTCCGACATGTGCAGGAAGTAGTTGGCGAAGTACTCCTTGATCATGTAGCCCTTGTAGCCGCAGCAGATCACGAAGTCGTTGACGCCATGGACCGAATAGGTCTTCATGATGTGCCAGAGGATCGGCCTGCCGCCGATCTCGATCATCGGCTTGGGGCGGGCCTGGGTCTCTTCCGAGATGCGCGTGCCGAGACCGCCGGCGAGGATGATGGCCTTCATGCCTGTTCCTCGCACCATTGGGTGAACATTTTCTTGAGTCCCATTTCGAATTCCTGGATGAAGCCGGTTTCGTCCATCAGGACGCTGTCGTGCATGGCCTGGCGCAGATTCCTGCGGATATTGGCGAGCGCCGGCAGGTCGCTGGCCAGCGCGACCGCCTTGTCGACGTATTCTTCCTCGGTGCCGCAGATCAGTTCGGGATGGCCGACGGACTTCAGGATCGAGCTGCCCAGCCGGCCGACACTGGGTCGATCGGCCAGCGTCAGATAGGGCACGCCGAGGTAGATGAATTCCACCAGCGTGGTGCCGGAGTTGTGCGGGAAGCAGTCCAGGCCGATATCGATCTGGCGCATGACGTCCCAAGGCGGGCTGTGGTAGCCGATGATCAGCCGGTCGCGGCTGACGCCATGGGCCGCGAACCGCGCCGCCAGCGCCTCGCTCATGGGCGCGTCGCGATAGCTGCCGCTGTCCACGATCAGTCGCGCATTCGGCAGCCGCCGCAGGATGGCGGCCCAGGTGCGAACGGTGCGGTGATTGATGCGGATGGCGCGCGACAGGGAGCCGAAGGTGATGGCATTGCCGGACAGCGCGGGCAGGTCGCTGACTTCGCCCATGGAGGTGCCGGGACGATAGGCGCAACTGGTCTTCAGGCGCCAGATCTTCTCGGAGAACAGGGCTTCGCAGCCGGACGGCGCCATGGCGTCGTCCATGATGATGTAATCGATGGCGGACAGGCCGGTTGTGTAGCCGTAGCCCATCCACGTCACGGAAACCGGCGCCGGCTTGCGCGCGAAGACGCCCAGGCGGTTACCCTGCGTGTGGCCCGCCAGGTCGATGAGGATGTCGATGCCATCGGCCCGGATTTTCTCGGCCAGATCGGCGTCGCTCAGCTTGGCGGTCGGCACCCAGTGGTCGAAGTAGGTCTTGAAGCGGGCGGTGACTTCGTCTTCCTGCACGAGTTCGGCATAGGCCGTCAGCTCGAACGCCTGCCTGTCATGGCCGGCGAACACCAGCTCCACGAAGTTGTTGCCGGAATGCTGCTTGAAGTCGGGCGAGACATAGCCGATCCTGAGCTTGCGGTTCGCGTTCCTCGGATTGGCGTGCGGGCGCCATTTCGCCCGCAACGGCTGGAAGAGCTGCTGGTCGCATTCCTGGTAGGCCTGGTAGACCTCCGCGGCGGTGCGTTCCTCGGAATAGTTCAGCGCGAACAGCAGATTGCTGCGCGGTACGGCCTCGTTCGGGAACATGGCGACGACCTCGCGCGCCGTCTGCTCGGCCAGAGAGACTTCGCCGGCGTCGATGTAGGTCTTGCAGAGATTGACGCGCGCCTTGCGCTGCTTGGGATCCAGTGCGATGGCGGTCAGGTTGCTGGCCTGGGCTTCCTTGTAGCGTCGTTCGGCCGCCAACGCATCCGCCAGCGCGGAATGCGCCTGGGCATTGCGGGGCCCCAGTTCCACGGCGCGCCGGCCGGCGCTGATCGCCTCGGAAGTGCGGCTCAGCTGCGTCAATATGGCTGCCAGCACGATATGGCTCTGGCTGTCGGCGGGCGCCAGGTCCAGCATGGTCAGGCCGGCCTGCAATGCCTCGCGACCGCGGAAGGTGCTGAACAGGGCAATCGCGAGGGCTTCCCAGGCGTCCCAGAAGCGCGGAGCGACCTTGGTCAACTGGCGCGCCACGGGCTCGGCCTCGAGGTAGACCTGCTGCACCATCAGTTCGTGCATGCGCTTGACCTGGGGGGCGAGGGACGCGCCGGGATTGGGCTGGTGGCCGCTTGCCGACAGCAGCCGCGCGTTCAGCGTCAACGTCGCCTTGGCGCTGATGTACAGGCCGAGGAGGGGCACCTGGCCGTCCACTGAATCGAGCGAGCGGCGCAGCATGTCCGCCCAGGCCTGGGTATTGCCCAGCGCCAGCGCGTAGCGCTTGAGCAACGACAGGGTCTCGCCGATTTCGGACGGATCGGCCGGCGTGCCGTCAGGGCCCGGGGTCGTAGGCAGACGCCCGGCCGCCATGTGGGCCAGAATCGCCGCCTGGCTGGGAGATGGCGCGTAATTGACGGTCTCGTGCCACAGGTTGAAGCGGGGTAATGCGCTGTCGCCGGGGGAGGGTTGCGGCCCGGCCAGGAAGGCCGGCAATTGCAGCCGCGCATCGGTTTCGGCTTCGTAGGGGCCCCGGTCAAGGCAATAGTGCGCCAGGTCGTTTTCCAGCAATGTCTGCAACGTCCGGTCCAACGCTTTCCGCGCGACCGCTTCGTCAGTCTGGTTCTTGTGCAGCAGAACCGCCAGCAACGTGCTGTAAGGCATCGACGCGGGCCAGGCGTGGGCCAGCGTGTCCACGACGGTCACCACGTCGGCCTCGTGCGTGATCAATGCCCGGCCCAGGTGATTCACATAGGTGGCGCCCTGTTCCTGTCCCTGGGCGGCCAGGCGGATCAGGCCGGTCGCGAAGCGCAGATCGCGCAGGCGCGACAAGTCCGGCGCGGCCTGTCCCTCGGCGGCCCTTTCCTGGGCGAACCAGAGGCATTGGCGGAAAGCGCGACCGGTGGCGAAGTCCAGGTACTGCTGGCGGACCGTCGCGGGCTGTCCCATCGCCATCAGGCTGATATTGAGCGACACGCCCTGGCCGAAGGAGAGGGGCAGCTCGCTGAGCGGCTGCGCATCGCCGAGATAGGCCAGGCCGGCCTGGGCGGCCACGCCCGCCAGTTCGACGAAATAGCTCGGGTTGCAGGCCAGCGGATCGGCGGTCGCCTGGTCTGCCAGGGCGCGTTCAAACTGGGCTGCCGCGGCGGCCAGGGTGGCGCCATTGGGGTTGGCCGCGGCCATGCCGTCCCTGAACAGGGCGAGCGCCGCCGCGGCGCTCTGGCGCAGTTCGGCGTCGTTGCGCGCGGCGTGGCCGTGCAGCATGATGGCGTCCCGCACCACCTCGAGCGACTTGGCTCCCGGGTACACGTGGCAGTCCAGGTACAGGATGCCCAGCGGCGACAGCAATTGGGTGCAAGCCTGCAACAGTGCCTGCTGGGCCGGCGCGGCCAGGTAGCTGTAGAGACCGGTGACGATGACGTAGTCGAACCGGCCCAGCTGCGTTCCGACATCGGCGGCCTGGCCAACGTACAGGGCCAGGTTGGCCGCGCCCAGGCTCCGGGCGGCCTCGGTGCCTTGCGCGATCAGCGCCTCGGATGTGTCGATGCCAACCGCCTGGGCCTGGGGGTAGGCCAGGGCGAAGGGCAGCAGGCCGGAGCCGTCACCGCAACCGATGGCCAGCACCCGGGCCTGTTCCAGCGGAACGCTTTCGACCCCGTACAGGTGGGCAGCGGCACGCAGGCGGGCGGGGGAATGACTGGGGGCCAGGCGTCCGGGATCGGCGGCGGCTTGTCGGTGGGTGTAGGCCGGATAAGACATGGAGCGAGAAAAGGCGGGACGAGGTCCGGGAAATCTATTGCGGTAATTCTATGAATGCGGGCGGTGCCTCATTCGGCGAATCAGCGTGCGAATTCCCCGCCAGTTTGGGTGAAACCCGGCGTCGTGGATGGAAATGAAAAAACCCGCCGGTTGGCGGGTTTCGGGGGCGCCGGCCGCGGCGCGAAGGGCCTTGGCCGGCCGGCCGACCGGGGAAACCGGGGTTTCCCCAATCGTCCGTGCTGCTTGCCGCGAATTAACGCAGCAGCGACAGCACGGTTTGCGGCACTTGGTTGGCTTGCGCCAGAACCGAGGTGCCAGCCTGTTGCAGGATCTGAGCCTTCGACATGTTCGACACTTCCGTGGCGTAGTCGGCGTCTTGAATGCGCGAACGAGCCGAGGACAGGTTGTTGACCACGTTGTTCAGGTTGGCGATCGTCGATTCCAGACGGTTCTGCACAGCGCCCAGTTCACCGGTCAGCTTGTCCAGCTTGGTGAAGGCGGCGTCCAGCGTCTTCAGCGGATCGGAGGTCAGCGTACCCTTGCTGGTGGCGTCCGTGGTCAGCTTGCCCGAGCTGTTGACCTTGGCTTCGGCGCCAACCTTCGGCGCGTAGTCGCCCGTGCCCGTGCCGCTCTTGACCGTGACCTTGCCGTTGTTGGGGTCAACCGTGTAGACCGTGTTGTAGGTCTTGGTGGTCGTGAACTCAGCCTTGTCGTCGACGTAGGTGTTGGTCGACGCGCCGTTCACGAGCGAGACGGTGGCGCTGGTGATGCCCGAACCCAGGGTGACGGAAGCGTTGGCGGCAGCCTTGACGTCGGCCAGCAGAGCGTCCGAAGCCTTGGTGTTGGTGAACGACAGTTGGTTAGCCGTACCGGTGTTGGCGTACGTCTTGCCACCGATCGAGACCGACGACGTGCCGGCGGCGCCGGTGCCAGTGGAGGCGGCGGCCATCACGTTGTCCAGCGTGGCGGCGGAAGCGCCGGCGCTGTTGGTCGTCAGGTTGCCAGCGGCGTCCAGGAAGGCGGCTTGGCCACCGACCGTGATCTTGCCGGTCGCGTCAACGTCGAACGAGGTCGACGAGCTGCCGTTGGCGTGGGTGTAGACGCCGGTGGTCGTGCCGGTTGCCGGGCGCAGCGAGACGGCCAGGGCGGTGACGGAGGCGGCGTCGCTGGCCGACTTGTCGGTGAACGTGAAGTTCTTGTTGGTGGCGTCGTACGTGTAGGTCGTGGCGCCGGCACCGGTGCCCACGGTGACGCTGTTGCCGTTCTGCAGCTTGCCGAACACTTGGTCAGCGGTCGCGGCGGCGTGCGTCGTGGTGACTTGCCATTCGTTGGCGGCGACGGTCGTGCCACCAGCGGCTTGCAGGTCGGACACGGTGGCCGAACGGTTCTGGGTCACGCCCGAGCCGTTGACGTTGAAGCCGTCCAGACCCAGCGTCTTGACGCTGATTTCCGACAGGTTCAGGGTGATGGTTTCGCCGTCGTTGGCGCCGACTTGCAGCGTCAGGGGCTTGGCGTTGGCCGACAGGACCTTCACGCCGTTGAAGTCGGTTTGTTGCGAGATGCGGTCGATGTCGGACAGACGCTGGTTGATTTCGTCTTGCATCGAGTTCAGCTGCTCTTGCGAGTAGCTGCCGTTGCCGGCTTGCACCGACAGTTCGCGAACGCGCTGCAGGTGGGTGTTGATTTCGGAGGCGGCGCCTTCCGTCGTCTGGGCCAGCGAGATACCGTCGTTGGCGTTACGAGCGGCTTGGGTCAGGCCCTTGACGTTCGCGGTGAAGCGGTTGGCAATGGCCATACCGGCGGCGTCATCCTTGGCGCTGTTGATGCGCAGGCCGGACGACAGACGCTCGATGGCGGTACCCAGGGCGGATTGCGACTTGTTCAGGTTGTTCTGAGCAACCAGCGACAAGTAGTTGGTGTTAATGACTGCAGCCATGTTTAGGCTCCCAAGAGAGAAAGGCTTCTTCAAACCGGGCAGCGGGGCCGCCCATCGTTGTAACGGGAAGAATTCGATTTCTTGCGTCTTCGAATTTCTCCGTTGCAAGGATTACGGCAGTCGCAAATCAATCTTTAGGGCTTTTTTTTGGTATTCGCAAAATGTTGTTGGATACCACTTACAGACTGGTCTGACGCTCTAGCCGGGCGGCTGGACGGGGTGGCCAGCACTATATACAGACATATCCGACGGCCGGAGGGCGGCCGCCGGACGGGCCTGTCAGTGCAGCAGCAGGCCGGTGCGGCGCAAGGCAGCCAGCAGGCTGTTGACGATTTCCTGGGCCACCGGATCCAGGTTGCGGGCGCCCTTGTAGGACTTGCCGTCCGGGTGCGTGTGGCGTCCCGCGGTCAGCGCGTCGCGCGCCAGGGTGCGCAGTTCGGCGGTGCTGTGCTCGCCGTCGATGTGGCGCATCAGGTATTGGTGCAGGGCGTCGGTGGGCGCCGTGACCGGATGGTGCCAGAGGCTGTGCATGCCGACCTGGCAACCTGGTTTTGTTACTTCTTGTAGTAACTCCAGGGCGCCCGGGATCAGGCGCGGCTTGGCCTGCGCGGGTTGGTAGGCCACCGGTTCCAGGCGGTAGTGCAGGGCGCCGGCCTGCACCAGCGTCACCAGGTGGCCGATCATCGCGTTGGCCAGGGCGTCGGCCGACGCGTCGGCCGCCTGTCCGCGCTGGCTTTCCAGCAGCGCGGCGAACGGCAGCGATTGCGGCCAGGCCTGCGCCAGCGTCTCCATCAGCGCGATCATGGCCGGATCCGGGGTGGTGATGGCGGTGCCGGCCGCCGTGCGGAACTGCCGCTGTCCGGCCGGCGCGCCCGCCAGCGGCGTCAGGTCGGCGGCGAAATGCATGGCGGCGAAGGCGCCGCCCTCGGGCTGCTCGAGGATCTCGCCGGCGCGTTCGGCGTGCACCAGCAGGCTCTTGCGGAACGAGCGGCCGACGGCGAAGTCCAGGTATTGCTCGCGCATTTCCCGGCCGGCGTTGACCGACAGCCCGTTCAGGCCCACCGCCACCGTGGCGCCGAAAGTGGACGGGAATGTCAGTTGCGGTTCGGCGTCCGTCACGTACGCCAGCCCGGCCTGTTGCGCCGCCGCGGCGAATTCCAGGAAATAGCAGGGCGTGTTGATCGCCTCCAGGTATTCATGCAGCAGATAGTGGTCGGTCTGGCCGCGCAATTTGCTGGCGGCCTGCTGCAGCGCCGAGCGCAGCGGGTTGTTCTGCCACAGGCCGCCCTCGATCAGTTCCAGCATGTCCTTGGCGCGGGCCACCTTTTCCTGCGGCGTTTCGGCGCCGAAGCTGTTCAGGATCATGGCGTCGCGGATGACGTCCGACGCCTTCCAGCCCGGATAGGTGTTGTAGCTGACGTAGGCCACGCCCTGCGGCGCGAGGTTCTCGCGGCAGATGCGGAAGATGGCGTCGCGCACTTCCGGGGGCACCCAGCTGAACACGCCGTGGCAGATGATGTAGTCGAAGACGCCGAAATCGGCGGTGATGTCCGTCAGGCTCATGGCCCGCAGGTCCAGATTGCGCGCGCCGGCCGCTTCCGCGGTCTGGCGGCCCGCGTCGATCTGCTGCGGCGACAGGTCGATGCCGACGACCTGGGCCTCGGGATAGGCCAGCGCGAACGGCAGCAGGTTGCCGCCGGCGGCGCAGCCCAGTTCCAGCACCCGCGCCTGTTCCAGCGCCGGCGCCTCGAGTTGGTAGAGGCGGGCGACCGCGCGCAGGTTGCCCGGCGACGTATAGGAGAACGGCAGCGAGATATACGGGGTTTCGTCGTAGGCGTCGGAAATGGCCTGCGTCAGGACGTCGGGTGCGCTCATGGCGAAATTCCAGGGATCGCGGTGCGCGGCCGGCGGCGGATCGCCGTGCGCACCTTATTGGTGTCAGCCTGCAAGGCTAACAAGGGCGCGCGCGGCGTAATGGGATGAATAACGTCCGATTTCCCTGGAATTCCGGCCGCAGTGCGCCGTCAGTCCTAGATTATCTGCGCGATCTGCCCCTCCTGGGGCAGGTGTTGCCAGGCCTGTTCGCGCAGCTTGGCGCGGATGCGCGCCGTCGCCTGCGAGCGCAGTTGGCAGACGCGGGCCTCGGTCACGTTCATGATCGCGCCGATTTCCTTCAGGTTCAGGCCCTGCTCGTAGCACAGCGACAACAGCAGTTTCTCGCGGTCGGGCAGGGTGTCGATGGCCAGGATCAGCGCCTGGCGGAAATCGCCGGCCAGCAGCGAGTCCAGCGGGTTGCCGCCGGCGGTGCCGTGATTCAGCGTGGCGGTCCAGTCGGTCTGGCCCGACGCCGCGTCGGGCTCGGTGGCGAAGTCTTCGTAGTGGACGATCTGCACGCCCTGGGCGTCGTGCAACAGCGTCTGATATTCAGCCAGCGGCATCTCCATCTGCTGCGCGATCTCGGCCTCGGAGGGCGCGCGCATCAGGCGTTGTTCGAGTTGCTGGATGGCCTGTTCGATCTTGCGGGCCTTGGCGCGCACGCTGCGCGGCAGCCAGTCCTGGCCCCGCAGCTCGTCGAGCATGGCGCCGCGGATGCGGGTCGTGGCGTAGGTCTCGAACTGGGCGTCGGCGGTTTCCTGGTAGCGGCGCACGGCGTCCAGGAGGCCGATCATGCCGGCTTGGATCAGGTCGTCGAGTTCGACGCTGGCCGGCAGCCGGGCGAGCAATTGCAGGGCCAGCTTCCGCACTAGCGGGGCATATTCGACCAAGCTGTCATCTGCGTGGGGCATTGCGGGAATGTCAGGCGGTGTCCATCGTGACGCATTGTCGGTTGTTGTCAATTTGCGACATTGTCGACAAACGCGCGGCTACGCTAAAGCTAGCAATATTTTGTGATCGGCAAGGTGTCATTGTCGGCAAAAGTCGGTATTTCATTCCTTAAAGCACGCAACGTTTTGAATGCTTATTTGCCAAATTGACGTACATTTGCCAGGACTTTCTATGTCAAGGTGTATCTAAAGTCTCAAGTTGCGCGATATCAACAAAGATTTGTCATATAAGTCATAGAAAATGACATGACCTGTGGTAAATTTTACTTAAATTGCGAACAAATGATACATTTCGCATTAAAACAGGATGCAGCGGATACTGTGCAACAAACGTTGCCATTGTCCTTGGTTATCAAGCCCCTTCGGTGGGATAGGGAATAGGGAGTCGGGCGTGCAACAAGTCGAAAATTCTTTGCTGGCAGATATCCGTGAAGTGAATCTGTCCTACCTTCTTCTCGCACAGCGCATGCTGCGCGATGACTATGCTGCATCGATGTTCCGCCTGGGTTTCAGCAACGAGGTTGCCGACATCCTGATGCGTCTTTCTCCGGCTCAGCTGGTGAAGCTGGCCAGCTCCAGTTCGCTCCTGTGCCGTTTCCGTTTCGACGACTACAGCCTGCTGTCCGCCCTGACCCACGATGTGCTGGGCGGCGCGCTGCAGCAAGCGCACGCGACGATCCTGCTGGCCAAGCAACCTGTTGAAGAACTGGCCTGACGGCCTGTCGATTTCCACTCGGACACGTGTAATGGCCACCAAGAGCGTTTCGCAGGAAGCGGATGACATCCTGCTAGCCAGCTCCATGATCACTCTGGGCGCGCGGCTGCAGGTGTTGGAGGCTGAAACCAGCCTCAGCCACGACCGCCTGGCACGTCTTTACCGCGAAATCCGCGGCTGCTCGCCACCGAAGGGCATGCTGCCGTTTTCGGTCGACTGGTTCATGACCTGGTTGCCGAATATCCATTCCTCGCTGTTCTACAACGTCTATTCGTTCCTGAATACGCGCACCAGCAGCAAGGGCATCCGCGCCATCATCGACGCGTACCGCCTCTATCTCGAGAACGCCGGCGTGGACAACGCCGAATCCGCCGAGCCCGTGCTGAGCTTCACCCGGGCCTGGATGCTGGTGCGGTTCTTCGACAGCGGCATGCTGCAGCTTTCCGCCTGCCGCCAGTGCGGCGGGCATTTCATCGCGCATGCGCATGATCCGCAGTCGGATTTCGTGTGCGCGATCTGCCGTCCGCCACCCCGGGCCGGCAAGACCCGCGCCGCCGCCAAGGCGCGCGCGGGCAGCCGTCCCGCGCCAGCCGTAGACGCCGCCCGCTCCTGAGCGGCGCGTCCAAATACATCAAAAGCCCTGGAAAACTCCCCGTAACCCGCCTTTTTGGGTCGGGGGGAACAGGGGATCATTGACGCCGGTTTTAGACTTCGTTGGCAGGGGCCTGATGTGTTGATTGTTATCGGTTTTCTAGTGGTGATCGTGTCGGTCATCGGCAGCTTCGTAGCGCTGGGCGGCCACATGGGCGCGCTTTACCAGCCGTTCGAATTGACGTTGATCTTCGGCGCGGCCTTCGGCGCGTTCCTGGCCGGCAACAGCAAGAAGTCGCTGATGCTGGTCAAGAAGGCACTGCCCGACACGCTGAAAAGCTCGCGCTACGGCAAGGACGTCTACATGGAGCTCATGGCGCTCCTGTACGTGCTGCTGAACAAGGCGCGCCGCGAAGGCCTGATGGCCATCGAATCGCACATCGAGGATCCGGCCTCCAGCCCGATCTTCAGCGAGTATCCGCGCATCGCCAAAGACGAGAAGCTCATGGAGTTCATCACGGACTACCTGCGCATCATGATCAGCGGCAACATGAGCTCGTTCGAGATCGAAACGCTCATGGACGAGGAAATCGAGACCTACCGCCACGAGCGCGAAGTGCCCGCGAGCATGATCCGGCAGATGGCCGACGGCCTGCCGGCGTTCGGTATCGTGGCCGCGGTGCTGGGCGTGATCAAGGCGCTGGCCGCCGTCGACCAGCCGCCCGCCATTCTCGGCGACCTGATCTCCAAGGCCATGGTCGGCACCTTCCTGGGCATTCTGCTGGCCTACGGCTTCGTCGGCCCGCTGGCCTCGCGCATCGAGCGCCGCACGGACGAGGCCATGAAGGTGCTGGAATGTATCAAGACCACGCTGCTGGCCAGCATGAACGGCTACCCGCCGCAGCTGGCGGTGGAATTCGGCCGCAAGGTGCTGTATTCGTCGGTGCGTCCGACTTTCGGTGAGCTGGAAGAGCACGTCCGGCAGACCAAGTCCACCGCCAAGGCCTGACGGAGCGGGCCATGAGCACGGTAAACAACCACCGTGTGGTGATCCGCCGCAAGAAGGTCCACGGCGGCGGACACCACGGCGGCAGCTGGAAGATCGCCTACGCCGACTTCATCACGGCGATGATGGCGTTCTTCCTGGTGATGTGGCTGATCAGCATCGTGCCGCGCGAGGAACTCAAGGGCATCGCCGAATACTTCCGCATGCCCCTGCGCGTGGCGCTGACCGGCGGTCCCAGCAGTTCGGCCGAGACCAGCGCGGTCCCCGGCGGCGGCCGCGACCCCCTGCGCAGCGACGGCGACGAGCGCCGCGCCCAGGGCAACCGGGTCGAGGCCCAGCCCATGGGCGACGCCGAGCGGCGCGACCAGCATCGCCTGGAAAACCTCAAGAAGCGGCTGGAAAACGTCATCGAGAACAGCCCGGTGCTCAAGAGCTTCCGGCCCCAATTGCTGATCGACCTGACCACCGAAGGCCTGCGGATCCAGATCATCGACAACCAGAACCGCCCCATGTTCGCCACCGGCCGCGCCGAAGTGCAGCCGTACATGCGCGACATCCTGCGTGAATTGGGGCCGGTGCTGAACGAGCTGCCCAACAAGGTCAGCATCTCGGGCCACACCGACGCGTCGCAGTACGCCCGCGGCGAGCGTGCCTACAGCAACTGGGAACTCTCGGCCGATCGTGCCAACGCCTCGCGCCAGGAACTGGTGGCCGGCGGCATGAACGAAAGCAAGGTCATGCGCATCCAGGGCCTGTCCTCGAGCATGAGCCTCGTTAAAGATGATCCATATGCGGCCGTTAATAGACGTATCAGCCTAGTGGTGCTCAACCAGAGCACCCAGCGGCGCATCGAAAACGAGAACGCCGCGGCAGCGGACGTCAGCGCCAAGGATGCCCGCGAGGTTGGATCGGCCGTGGAGGCGGTGAACACCGCCACCCAGGCCACGACGGCAACCAAGCAAGGCGACGCGGCGGCAACGCCGCCCGCCGAAGGGGCTCGATAGCAATGGCGGCAACGATTCTGGTGGCGGACGATTCGGCGACGATGAGAATGATCGTCCAGGCGACGCTGACGGGCGCGGGATGGAAGGTATTGACGGCCGGAAACGGCCAGGAAGCGCTGGAGGTGGCCAAAAGCCATCCGGTGGACCTGGTGGTGAGCGACTGGAACATGCCCGTGATGGGCGGCCTGCAATTGATCCAGGGCCTGCGCGAACAGGAACAGTACCTGGACGTGCCGGTGCTGGTGCTGACCACCGAAGACGACGTGGATAGCAAGATGGCGGCTCGGGATCTGGGCGTGTGCGGCTGGCTGTCCAAGCCGGTCGATCCCGATGTGCTGGTGGAATTGGCGTCCGAATTGCTCGACGAGCAATCCGGCGCGTAGGCAAGTTCATTTATGAAGGCGTACGGGTCATGAGTTCTGGTTTGGACCTCAGTCAGTTTTACGAGACCTTTTTCGACGAGGCGGACGAACTGCTCGCGCAAATGGAGCAGTTGCTGCTCGAGCTCGACGTCGGCGCGCCCGACATCGAGCAGCTCAATGCCATTTTCCGCGCGGCCCACTCGATCAAGGGCGGCGCGGCGACGTTCGGCTGTTTCAACCAGCTGGCGGGCACCACCCACCTGCTTGAAAACCTTCTGGACGCGATCCGTCGCGGCGAAATGGCGCTGCGTACGGACATGATTGATATTTTCTTGGAAACGAAAGACGTGCTCAAAAGCCAACTGGATGCCTACCGGGCCTCCGAAGAGCCCGATGAAGCCGTGTTTGAGCGCATCTGCGCGGTGTTGAGGCAGCTCGCCCTGGAGCACCAGGATCCCGCGGCCGCCGCGGCGCCGGCCCCGGCCGCTGCGCCCGCACCGGCACCCGCGCCGGTCGCCCCGCCGCCGGTGCAGGCCGCGCCCGAGCCCGCGCCCGTGGTCGAAGCGGCGCCCGCCGCCGATGCCGCCGGCCTGCCGCTGCGCGTGCGCATCACCAAGGTGTCGGACAAGGACGCCGAGTCGCTGCTCGAAGAAATGGGCAACCTCGGCCAGGTCAAGGCCAGCGAGCGCGCCAACGGCGTGCTGACCGTCTGGGTCGACAGCACCTGCACCCCGGACGACATCGAGGCCGTCTGCTGCTTCATCGTCGACGCCGACCAGCTGAACATCGCCCGTGAGGCGCCGCCGGCCGCCGCGGCGGAAGCCGCGCCCGCGCCCGTCGTGGCCGCGGCCCCCGCCGCAGCCCCCGAAGCCGCGCCGGCGCCCGCCGCCGCGCCCGCGGTGGCCGAGTCCGCCGCCGCCGCCGAAGCCATCTCGCAGGCCGCGCGCACCAGCCGCGCCGCCGCGCCGGCCCACGTCGACAAGGAATCCACCTCGATCCGCGTCGGCGTGGAAAAGGTCGACCAGGTCATCAACCTGGTGGGCGAACTGGTCATCACCCAGGCCATGCTGGCGCAGACCGCGTCGACGCTGGATCCGGTGCTGCACGACCGCCTGCTCAACGGCATGGAGCAGCTCGAGCGCAACGCGCGCGACCTGCAGGAAGCCGTCATGTCGATCCGCATGATGCCGATGGACTACGTCTTCAGCCGCTTCCCGCGCCTGGTGCGCGACATCGCCGGCAAGATGGGCAAGCAGATCGAACTGCAGACCTACGGCCGCGCCACCGAACTCGACAAGAGCCTGATCGAACGCATCATCGACCCGCTGACGCACCTGGTGCGCAACAGCCTGGACCACGGCATCGAGACGCCCGAGAAGCGCGTCGCCGCCGGCAAGGATCCGGTCGGCCAGCTGGTGCTGTCGGCCCAGCACAACGGCGGCAACATCGTGATCGAGGTGAGCGACGACGGCGCTGGCCTGAACCGCGAGAAGATCCTCAAGAAGGCCATGGCCCAGGGCCTGCCGGTCAACGAGAACTCGCCGGACGACGAAATCTGGCAGCTGATCTTCGCGCCGGGCTTCTCCACGGCCGAGAAGGTCACCGACATTTCCGGCCGCGGCGTCGGCATGGACGTGGTGCGCCGGAACATCCAGGACATGGGCGGCCACGTGCAACTGTCGTGCGAGCCGGGCAACGGCACCACCACGCGCATCGTGCTGCCGCTGACGCTGGCGATCCTGGACGGCATGTCGGTGCGGGTGGGCGAGGAAACCTTCATCCTGCCGCTGAACCACGTGACCGAATCGCTGCAGCCGACCAACGACCAGATCTACTCCGTGGCCGGCAACGAGCGCGTCATGCACGTGCGTGGCGAATACCTGCCGCTGGTCGAAATGCACCGCGTGTTCTCGGTTGGCGAGGCCCAGACCGACCCGACCCAGGCCATCGCCGTCATCATGCAGGCCGAAGACCGCCGCTTCGCGTTGCTGGTGGATCACCTGATCGGCCAGCACCAGGTGGTGGTGAAGAACCTCGAGTCGAATTACCGCAAGGTCCCCGGCATCTCCGCCGCCACCATCCTGGGCGATGGCAGCGTGGCGCTGATCGTCGACGTATTTGCGCTTGCGCGCGCCAACCGTGAGCGTTGGTCGCAGCCCGAAGCCATTCTGAATTGATGGAGAAATAGCCCCATGGCAGCCAAACCGCAAGCGCAAGCCGCGCGCAATGAAGATGTCGGCAACGAGTTCCTGGTGTTCACGCTGGGCGAGGAAGAGTACGGCATCGACATCCTGAAGGTGCAGGAGATCCGCGGCTACGACGCCGACACGGTGACCCGTATCGCCAATGTTCCGCCGTTCATCAAGGGCGTGACCAACCTGCGCGGCATCATCGTGCCGATCGTCGACCTGCGCATCAAGTTCAACCTGGGCAGCGTCGAATACAACGAGCAGACCGTCGTCATCATCCTGAACCTCGATCGCCGCGTGGTCGGCATCGTCGTCGACGGCGTGTCGGACGTGCTGATGCTCAACGCCGGCCAGATCCGCCCGGCGCCGGAATTCGGCGCCACCCTGTCCACCGAGTACCTGACGGGCCTGGGCACGGTCGACGAACGCATGCTGATCCTGGTCGACATCGAGAAGATGATGACCAGCGACGAAATGGCTCTGGTGGAGAAGGTCGCCTCCTGATCGGAGCGGCGGGATCCGGGCGTCTCGGTCCGCCACGCGGCCGACCGCCCAGCAGGCAGGGTAGGGCGCGCCATATTGGATTCGATATGGCGCTTTTCTTAACGATTGCAGTCAGGAGTGGTCCTTGTGATGCGCAAGTTTTTCGCGAACATGACGATACGCAGCAGCCTGTTGTGGGTGCTGGCGTTCTTCTCATTCATGTTGGTGATTGGAGCCGCGCTCGGCGTGCTGTCGTTGCGCATCAGCAACGCGACGCTGGCAGAAATCAAGCAATCGCAAGAACTGAACGACGCGCTGGGCCGAGTCGTCTCGAGCTACAAGGACACCCTCAATGGCCTGGGCCGCACGGCCTCGTCCAACTACGCCGACATCGTGCGCAGCGTCGGCCAGCCCACGCTGCTGACGCAGGGCCTGTCGAGCGAGGCCGCCGGCCTGCTGGAACGCGCCAAGGCGGCGCAGAACAAGGGCCAGGCGGAATTCGACTATTTCAAGACCCTGCCCAGGCCGCCCGAGGCGGCAGAGTCCCTCAAGGAAGTCGAGGACTCGTACGGCGCGCTGGTGCAGCAGGGCGTGGTGCCGCTGACCGCCGCGCTGGAAAAGGCCGACATGCCGGCCTACCAGTCGCAGGTGCAGAAGGTGCAGGACGCGCTCGAGGGGCGTTTCGCCCGCGCCGTCGAAGGCTTTGATTTCTGGCGCGCCAGCAAGATGCTGGACGCGTTCGAGGTGGCCCAGGTGCGCTACCAGTTCGTGCTGCTGGCGGTCAGCGCCGGCGGCGTGATCGCCGCGCTGCTGGTGTTCGCCACCTATGTGTTCCTGCGCCGCCGCGTGCTGCAGCCGCTCAAGGAAGCTGGCCATCACTTCGACCGCATCGCCGGCGGCGACCTGACCGCCCGCGTCGAGGTCCGCAACACCAACGAGATCGGCCAGCTGTTCGCCGCGCTCAAGCGCATGCAGGAAAGCCTGACGCGCACGGTGTCCTCGGTGCGCCGCGGCGTCGACGAGATCAATACCGGTTCGCACGAGATCGCCGCCGGCAACACCGACCTGTCCAGCCGCACCGAGCAGCAGGCGGCCTCGCTGGAAGAGACCGCGGCCTCGATGGAGCAGCTGGCTTCGACCGTCTAGCAGAACGCCGACAACGCGCGCCAGGCCAACCAGTTGGCGGCCAGCGCATCGGACGTGGCCGAACGCGGCGGCTCCGCCGTGGCCGAGGTGGTCAACACCATGCACGGCATTTCCGCCAGCTCGCGCAAGATTTCCGAGATTGTGTCGGTGATCGACGGCATCGCGTTCCAGACCAACATCCTGGCGCTGAACGCGGCGGTGGAAGCGGCCCGTGCCGGCGAACAGGGCAAGGGCTTCGCGGTGGTGGCGGGCGAAGTGCGCTCGCTGGCGCAGCGCAGCGCGCAGGCGGCCAAGGAGATCAAGGGCCTGATCGAGGATTCGGTGACCAAGGTCGGCGCCGGTTCGCAGCAGGTGGAACGCGCGGGCGCGACGATGCAAGAGATCGTGGCCTCGGTCAAGCGCGTGACGGACATCATGGGCGAGATCTCGGCGGCGTCCGAGGAGCAGTCCAGCGGCATCGACCAGGTGAACCGCGCGGTGTCGCAGATGGACGAAGTGACGCAACAGAACGCGGCGCTGGTGGAAGAAGCCGCGGCCGCGGCCGGCTCGCTGCAGGAACAGGCGCAGCGCCTGGCCGAAGCGGTGGCGGTGTTCAAGGTCAACGTCGGCGAAGTGATCGAAGTGCCGGCGCATCGCCTGTCTTCGAGCCGCGCCGCCGCCGACGAATCACGGCTGCAAGCGCCTGACGCGCTTGCTCTTGAGCGCTGAGGGCGGCAGTGGCGACAGCGGCAAACATGGCGCCGTCCATCCCGGTGGACCGCCAATTCGATTTTCGGGACGCGGACTTCACCCGCGTCCGCAAGATGATTCACGCGCGCGCCGGCATCTCGCTGGGCACGCACAAGCGCGAAATGGTTTATAGCCGGCTGGCGCGGCGCCTGCGGGCGCTGGGCCGGCAGGACTTCGGCAGCTATCTGGACCAGCTCGAGAACGAGCCGGACGCGGCCGAATGGGAAGATTTCGTCAATGCCCTGACGACCAACCTGACCGCGTTCTTCCGCGAGTCGCACCATTTCCCGATCCTGGCCGACTTCGCGCAAAAACGCAGCGGCCCGGTGTCGGTGTGGTGCTGCGCGGCGTCCACGGGCGAAGAGCCGTACTCCATCGCGATCACCCTGGCCGAGGCCCTGGGTCCGCGCGCCAGCGCCTGCTCGGTGCTGGCGACCGACATCGACACCAACGTGTTGAACCGGGCGCGCACGGCGGTCTACCCGGCCGAGCGCGTGGCCAAGATGGAAGAGAGCCGCCTCAAGCGCTTCTTCCTGAAGGGCCGCGGCGCCAACGCCGGACAGGTCCGGGTGCGTCCCGAGATCGCCGACATGGTGCGGTACGAGACGTTGAACCTGCTGGCGCCGTCGTGGCCGATCAGCGAGAAGTTCGACGTCATCTTCTGCCGCAACGTCATGATTTACTTCGACAAGCCGACCCAGGCGAAGATCCTTGAGCGGTTCGTTCCGCTGCTCAAGCCGGGCGGCCTGCTGTTTGCGGGCCATTCCGAGAACTTCACCTATATCAGTCGGGATTTCCGTCTGCGCGGGCAGACAGTCTACGAATGCGCGGGCAAGGCCTAGGCCGGTCGGTGACGACGGGTTCCAGGTCCGCCTGAGGCGGTAAACAATGCAGAAAATCAGAGTTCTATGTGTGGATGATTCCGCGCTCGTGCGCGGACTGATGACCGAGATCATCAACAGCCAGCCGGATATGGAAGTGGTCGCGACCGCGCCCGATCCGCTGGTGGCGCGCGAGCTGATCAAGAAGCACAACCCCGACGTGCTGACGCTGGACGTGGAAATGCCCCGCATGGACGGGCTGGATTTCCTCGAAAAGCTGATGCGCCTGCGGCCGATGCCGGTGGTGATGGTGTCGTCGCTGACCGAACGCGGCGGCGAAATCACGCTGCGCGCGCTCGAGCTCGGCGCCATCGACTTCGTGACCAAGCCCAAGCTGGGCATCCGCGACGGCCTGCTGGAATACACCGAGATCATCGCCGACAAGATCCGCGCCGCCTCGCGCGCCAAGCTGCGCACGCCGAGCCCGCACGCCCCGGCGCCCGCGCCGGCGCCGATGCTGCGCCGGCCGCTGGCCAGCTCGGAAAAGCTGGTCATCGTGGGCGCCTCCACGGGTGGCACCGAAGCCATCCGCGAAGTGCTGCAGCCGCTGCCGCCGGACAGCCCGGCCATCCTGATCACGCAGCACATGCCGGCCGGCTTCACGCGCTCGTTCGCGCAGCGCCTGGACGCCCTGTGCGCGGTGACGGTGCGCGAGGCCGTGCACGGCGAGCGCGTGCTGCCGGGCCACGTGTACCTGGCCCCGGGCGGCGAGATGCACATGCGCCTGGGCCGCAGCGGCGCCAACTACGTGATCGAGCTGGAAGCCAGCGAACCGGTCAATCGCCACCGCCCGTCGGTGGATGTGTTGTTTAATTCCGCCGCCGTGGCAGCGGGCAAGAACGCCATCGGCGTCATCCTGACCGGGATGGGCAAGGACGGAGCGGCCGGCATGCTGGCCATGCACCGCGCCGGCGCCCATACCATCGCGCAGGATGAAGCCAGTTGCGTGGTCTTCGGCATGCCCCGGGAGGCCATCGCAATCGGTGCGGCTGACGAAGTGGTGCCGCTGTCGGCAATGAGTGAGCGCATTCTGACTCGCCTGGGCGACCGGGGACACCGCGTTTGACGCGGCTGTCGTCCCGATCGATCTCAAGCAAATTTCTTCTGGAGTAAAAGATGGTAGACAAGGGCATCAAGATTCTGGTGGTGGATGACTTCCCCACCATGCGGCGGATCATCCGCAACCTGCTCAAAGAGCTGGGTTTCGAGAACGTGGATGAGGCCGAAGACGGCGCGATCGGACTGGAGAAGCTGCGCAACGGCGGCTTCCAGTTCGTCGTGTCCGACTGGAACATGCCCAATCTGGACGGCCTGGAAATGCTCAAGCAGATCCGCGCCGACGCCAGCCTGGCCTCGCTGCCGGTGCTGATGGTGACGGCCGAGGCCAAGAAGGAAAACATCGTCGCGGCGGCCCAGGCCGGCGCCAACGGTTACGTGGTCAAGCCTTTCACCGCGGCGACGCTGGAAGAGAAGCTGGTCAAGATCTTCGAGAAAATTGGCGGCTGAGGTGCGCGATGAGCACGACGCAGAATGAAGACTCGACGGAATCCCCGGACCTGATTCACCGCATCGCCTCGCTGACCCGCATGCTGCGCGACAGCATGCGCGAGCTGGGCCTGGACCAGGCGATCAAGGACGCGGCCAACGCCATCCCCGATGCCCGCGACCGCCTGCGCTACGTGGCGCAGATGACCGAGCAGGCCGCCAACCGCGTGCTGAACGCGACCGAGGCCGCCGGCCCGATCCAGGACGGCATGTCGCGCTCGGCGCAGGCCCTGGATGGTCGCTGGCAGCAATGGTACGACCAGCCGCTGGAATTGCCCGAGGCCCGCGAGCTGGTCAAGGACACGCGCGCGTTCCTGCAGGACGTGCCCAAGCAGACGCAGCAGACCCAGTCCAAGCTGATGGAAATCATCATGGCGCAGGACTTCCAGGATCTGACTGGGCAGGTCATCATGCGCATGATGGACGTGGTCGGCGCGATCGAGCGCGAGCTGCTGCAGGTGCTGCTGGACAACGTGCCGCAAGAGCGCCGCGACGAAGCCAACAGCCTGCTCAACGGCCCGCAGGTCAGCCCGCAGGGCAAGACCGACGTGGTCACCAGCCAGGACCAGGTCGACGACCTGCTGGCCAGCCTGGGCTTCTGAGTCCGCCAGGCGGCGGGCCGCGCTGGCCCGCCTGCCGCCATGCCCGCCGGTCGGGCATGGTCGTATTCCCTAAGGGTGCGAACGCGCGCCCTTGGGTAGACTGCAAAACAATAAGAATCGGGGCCGCAGCAGGAGACAGGGCGCATCGCGCCCAGGCAACGGATGCCCACAGAAGGCAATCCGGGCCGCACAAGGAGGTGCCATCTTGGCCAGATCCATATTCCGATTCGGAGGCATCTGGGGGTTGTTGCGCCGGCTCAATCGTGGCCGCGCCACGCTGTCCGAACGCCCCTTGTCCCTCAGCCCGGCCGCCTGGCCGCTGTATCGCTTCCTGGCCGGCATCCGCAGCCGGATCAGCACGGTGCGGCAATCCAGCATCGAGATCGCCCTGAACACCGCCCGGACCCAGTTCCAGGCGGGCCGCTGCGCGCTGCTGGCGCAGGAGCAGGCGCGCGCGGCCGAGGCGCTGGCGGCCAGCGGCGCCCAGATCGCGGCGCTGTCGGCCTCGACCTCGACCCATGCGCGCGAGATCGCCCAGGTTTCCGGGCAGAACCTGCGCGCGGCCGAACAGGCGCTGGCCGAACTGTCCGAGGTCAAGGAGCGGGTCGACCGCATGACCCGTGAAATGGCGGCCTTCACCGACGTGGTGGAGCAGTTGACCGGCCGGGCGCGCTCGGTCGGCGACATCAGCAAGCTCATCAAGGACATCGCCCTGCAGACCCAGCTGCTGGCGCTGAACGCCGGGGTGGAGGCGGCCCGCGCCGGCGACGCCGGGCGCGGCTTCGCGGTGGTGGCCAGCGAGGTGGGCCGGCTGGCCGAGCGGGTCAACGCCGCCACCAGCGACATCGGCCGCCACACCGGCGAGATGCTGGAACTGGTGGATTCCACCCAGCGCCAGACCGGCACCCTGCGCGAGGACGTGGACGCGTCCGGCGCGGTGCTGGACAAGACGCGCCAGGACTTCCAGCACTTCGTGCGGGATTTCGACAGCATGAACCGCCAGGTGGGCGAGGTGGTGCAGGCGATCGGCGAGGTCGACGCCACCAATCACGGCATGAGCCAGGACGTCAGCCGCATCGCCGCGCTCAGCGCCGACGTGCGCGAGCGGGTGGCCAGCATGTCCGGCGAGATCGACCGCATCCGGCGCCAGACCGAGAGCGTGCAGGAGGTGCTGTCGGACATGCGCACCGGCAATACCGCCTTCGATCGCCTGTCCGAGACGCTGGACGCCTTCCGGCTGGCGGCGATCCGGCTGCTCGACCATGCCCGCGAGCGCGGCCTGGACGTGTTCGACCGCCATTACCAGCGGATCGCCGGCAGCGAGCCGCCGCGCTACCACACCGCCTATGACCGCGGCATCGACGAGGCGCTGACCCGCCTGCTGGACCGCGTGCTGGAGGCCGTGCCGGGCGGCAGCTACGCGCTGCTGGTGGACGCGCGCGGCTACGCGCCGGCGCACAACAGCCGCTATTCGCACCCGCCCAGCGGCGACCCGGCCCAGGACATCGTCCGGGCGCGGCACAAGCGCATCTTCGACGACCCGGTCGGGGCGCGGCTGGCCGCCAATACCGAAACCCTGCTGTTTCAGACCTATTCCCGGGATACCGGCGAGATCGTCAACGACATCTCCGTGCCGCTGTTCCTGGACGGCGAGCACTGGGGCGCGGTGCGGATCGGGCTCGATTACGTGCGCTTCCAGGCCACCCTGGACGCCGCTGGACCGGCCCGGCCGGTGGTCGCGGCGGCCGGCTGAACCAGACCGATCCGCCAGGCAGGCGGGGCAGGGCGCCCGGTCGGCGGCCGGGCCCGGCCGGCTCGGTCCGGGCGCATCCGGGAATAGCGCCGCTTTCCCCCCGTTTCTTGGCTTATCGCCAAAGGACCAGGCCTCCTAGAATCTCGGCGGGCAGCTCGTAATCCGTCAATCCGCGAGCCGCAACGACACCGCAGAGCATGGCCGAAGAAAGCGACCTCGAGAAAACCGAAGCCGCCTCTCCCAGGCGCCTGGAAAAGGCGCGCGAGGAGGGGCAGATTGCGCGTTCCCGGGAACTGGGCACGTTCATGATGCTGGCCGCCGGTGTCGCGGCGATCTGGGCCGGCGGTGGCACGATTTATCAGGGACTGAGCGGGGTGCTGCGCAACGGGCTGGCGTTCGACCAGCGCGTGGTGGCCGACCCGGGCGTGATGGTCGAGCAGGCCGTCAACGGCTTCGGCCACGCCCTGATGGTGATCTTGCCGATCTTCGGCCTGCTGGCGGTGATCGCCGTGCTGTCCAGCGTGCTGCTGGGGGGCATCGTCATCTCGGGCAAGCCGCTGTCGCCGAATTTCTCCAAGCTCAGCCTGTTCGCCGGCCTCAAGCGCATGTTCTCGTCGCAGACGGTGGTCGAGCTGATCAAGGCGCTGGCCAAGGCCCTGCTGGTGGGCGGCGTGGCGGTGTGGATCATCTGGCGCTACCACGACGACATGCTCGGCCTGATGCACGTGGCGCCGGCCGCCGCCCTGACCAAGGCGCTGAGCCTGGTGGCGATGTGCTGCGCCTTCATCGTCGCCTCGCTGCTGGTGATCGTGATGCTGGACGTGCCCTGGCAGATCTGGAGCCACCTGAAGAAGCTGCGCATGTCCAAGGAAGACGTGCGCCAGGAACACAAGGAAAGCGAAGGCGATCCGCACACCAAGGCGCGCATCCGCCAGCAGCAGCGCCAGGCCGCGCGCCGGCGCATGATGTCCGAGGTGCCCAAGGCCGACGTGGTCGTGACCAACCCGACCCACTACGCCGTGGCGCTGAAGTACGAGGAAGACAAGAACGGCGCGCCGCGGGTGCTGGCCAAGGGCACCGGGCTGGTGGCGGCCAAGATCCGCGAACTGGCCGCCGAACATCGCATTCCCACATTGGAAGCGCCGCCGTTGGCGCGCGCGCTGTATCAACACGTCGAGCTGGGGCATGAAATCCCGGGCGAGCTATATACCGCGGTCGCGGAAGTGCTGGCGTGGGTTTTCCAGTTGCGCTCGTGGCGCTCGGGATGGGGGGTCGAACCGACGGCGCCCAAGTCCCTGCCCGTGCCCGCCGCGCTGGACCCGCAGGCAAAGACCGCAGCACAAGGAGTCTAAGGAATGAGCGCTCTGCTCACCATGTTGAAAAGCAACGGCGCGACGCATGCGCGTCTCCTGGCCGGCCCCGTCCTGATCGTGATGGTGCTGGGCATGATGGTGCTGCCGCTGCCCACTTTCCTGCTGGACCTGCTGTTCACCTTCAACATCGCGCTGTCGGTGATGATCCTGCTGGTGGCCATGTTCACGCGCAAGCCCCTGGATTTCGCCGCGTTTCCGGCCGTGCTGCTGTTCGCCACGCTGCTGCGCCTGTCGCTGAACGTCGCCTCGACCCGGGTGGTGCTGCTGCACGGCCACACCGGCCCGGACGCCGCGGGCAAGGTGATCGAGGCCTTCGGCCACTTCCTGGTGGGCGGCAACTTCGCCGTCGGCATCATCGTCTTCATCATCCTGACCATCATCAACTTCATCGTCATCACCAAGGGTGCGGGGCGGATCGCCGAAGTCGGCGCGCGCTTCACCCTGGATGCCATGCCCGGCAAGCAGATGGCCATCGACGCCGACCTGAACGCCGGCCTGATCGGCGAGGACGAGGCCCGCAAGCGCCGCGCCGAGGTGTCGCAGGAATCCGACTTCTTCGGCTCGATGGACGGCGCCAGCAAGTTCGTGCGCGGCGACGCCATCGCCGGCCTGCTGATCATGGCGATCAACATCATCGGCGGCCTGATCGTGGGCGTGGCCCAGCACGACATGTCGATGAGCGACTCGGCCCGCGTCTACACGCTGCTGACCATCGGCGACGGCCTGGTGGCGCAGATCCCGGCGCTGGTGATCTCGACCGCCGCCGGCGTGGTGGTGTCGCGCGTGTCGACCGACCAGGACATCGGCCAGCAGATCATCAGCCAGCTGTTCTCCAACCCCAGCGTGATGTTCCTGACGGCCGGCATTATTGGCATCATGGGCCTGATCCCCAACATGCCGCACATCGCCTTCCTGACGCTGGCTGGCGCGCTGGCCTGGGGCGGATGGGCCATGCACAAGCGGCGCAAGGCCGCCGAGGTGGCGGCCAGCGAGGTGCCGCAGCAGGCGGTGACGCAGGCGCAGGCCGCCGCGGCCGAAGCCAGCTGGGACGACGTCTCGATGGTGGACCAGCTCGGCCTGGAGGTCGGCTACCGCCTGATTCCGCTGGTCGACCACGCCCAGAACGGCGAGTTGCTGCACCGCATCCGCAGCCTGCGCAAGAAATTCGCCCAGGACGTGGGCTTCCTGCCGCCGGTGGTGCACATCCGCGACAACCTGGAACTCAAGCCCAACGATTACCGCATCCTGTTGTCCGGGGTCGAGATCGGCCATGGCGTGGCCATGCCGGGCCAGTGGCTGGCGATCGACCCGGGCGGCGTGACCATGCAGATCAAGGGCACGCCCACCACCGATCCGGCCTTCGGCCTGCCGGCGTTGTGGATCGATGGCAGCCTGCGCGACCAGGCCCAGGTGGTCGGTTACACGGTGGTGGATGCCGGCACCGTGGTCGCCACCCACCTGAACCACCTGATGCACCGCCACGGCTCCAACCTGCTGGGCCGCCAGGAAGTGCAGCAGCTGCTGGACCGCATCGGCCGCGACGCGCCCAAGCTGGTCGAGGACCTGGTGCCCAAGACGCTGTCGCTTACCGCGCTGCAGAAGGTGCTGCAGGGCCTCCTGGCCGAGGAAGTGCCGATCCGCGACATGCGCACCATCATCGACACGCTGTCCGAGCACGGCCCGCGCCTGGCGGCGATGGCGGCCGGCACCGGCGGCCAGCCCGACATCAACGAGCTGATCGCGCTGACGCGCCGTTCGCTCGGCCGCGCCATCACCCAGCAATGGTTCCCGGGCGAGGGCGAGCTGCGCGTGATCGGGCTGGACGTCAAGCTCGAGCGCGTGCTGTCGCAGGCGCTGACCACCAGCGGCGGCCTGGAGCCGGGCCTGGCGGATACACTGCTGCGCGAAACCCAGGCGGCGGTCGAGCGCCAGGAATCGCAGGGCAACGCGCCGGTGCTGCTGGTGTCGCCGGTGCTGCGCGCGCCGCTGTCGCGCTTCCTGCGCCACCACCTGCCGCAGCTGGGTGTGTTGTCGAATACGGAAATTCCCGATGAGCGCATGGTCCGCGTGACGGCGCTCATCGGTGGGGGTAATGGTCAATGAAAATAAGCCGCTTCTTTGGCGCCAACAGCCGTGACGTCATGCGCCAGGTGCGCCAGGTGCTCGGTCCCGACGCGCTGATCGTGTCGAACCGCAGCGTCGATGGCGGCATCGAGGTGCTGGCCACGGTGGATGGCGCGTTCGACGACGCGCCGCAGCATGCGCAGGCGTCCGCGCCGCAGGGATACGCCGACGGCCATGCGCCGGCCCGCGCCCCAGCCGCTCCGGTGCCGCCGCAGGCGCCCGCGCCGTACGGTCACGCCGCGCCCGCCAATCTGGCGCCGCAGCCCGGTTACGGCGCACCGCCGGCGCCCGTCGCGGCGCCGCAGCCCGCCTACGGCGTGGCGCCTGCACCGGTCTCGATGCCGCAGCCGGCCCATGCCGCGCAGCCGGCTCCCCGCGTTGTGCCCCAGCCGGCCTACGGCGCGTCGCCGGCGACCGTCGCCGCAACCCAGCCCGCGTACGCGGTGCCGTCGCGTTCGATCGCCGCCTATCAGTCCGCCTACGTCGCGCAGTCGTTGCCCGAACCGGACGCGTTGCCGGAACCCGTCGCTCGTCAGGCGCCGCCCGCCATGGCCCCGGCGCCGGTCGCCGCGCCGCCCGCCGTGACGGCGGAAGTGGCCACGCCCGCGGTGATGGCGCCCGTCGCGCCCGCCGCGCCGGTGCGGATGGAAATGCCGGCCTTGCCGCCGGCGCGCGAGTTGCCGCCGGTGGCGCCGTCGCCGATGGCGCGCATGCCCGACGCGCCGCTGCGCAATGGTCCGGGGATGCCGCCCGCGGCGCTGCCCGGCGACGCCGCGGCGGGCCTGCAGGACGCCATCAGCGCCTTGCGTGGCGCGCTCGAAAGCCGCATGGACGGCCTGTTGTGGGGTGGTCGCCAGGGCCCTGGCCGCGAGCCGGCGGGCGCCGCCTTGTTCCGCAGCCTGCTGGACGCCGGTTTCAGCACCAAGCTGGTCCGCACGCTGGTCGAGCGCATGCCGCAAGGCATGAGCGCCGAGGCGGCGCTGGCCTGGGCCCGCAATGAACTGGTCACGCACCTGCCGGTGCTGGGCTCGGAAGACGAATTCCTGGGCGGCGGCGTGTACGCGCTGGTCGGCCCGACCGGCGTCGGCAAGACCACCACGCTGGCCAAGCTGGCGGCGCGCTGCGTCGCGCGCGAAGGCCGCGAGCAGGTGGCGATGCTGACCACCGACAATTTCCGGATCGGCGCGCTCGAGCAGCTGCAGATCTACGGCCGCCTGATGGGCGTGCCGGCGCATTCGGTGCGCGATGCCGGCGAGCTGCGCCGCATCCTGGCCGAGCTGGGCAACCGCAAGATCGTGCTGATCGACACCACCGGCATCAGCCAGCGCGACCGCCAGGTGGCCGAGCAGGCGGCGATGCTGTGCAACGCCGGCAAGCCGGTGCGCCGCCTGCTGGTGCTCAACGCCGCCAGCCAGGGCGATACGCTGGATGAAGTCGCCCACGCCTATCGCAACGGCGTCGGCGAGGACGTGGCCGGTTGCATCATCACCAAGCTCGACGAGGCCTCGCGCCTGGGCGCGGCGCTGGACACGGCGATCCGCCACCGGCTGCCAATCCACTATTCGTCGATCGGCCAGAAGGTGCCGGAGCACCTGGAGCTGGCGCGCGCCGACGCGCTGATCGACCGCGCCTTCGCCATGGTCGAGCGCGCCCGCGCCCTGTATTCACCCAGCGAGGCCGACATGGCGTCGCTGTGGTCGACGCCGCGCGAAACCGAGGCGACCGTCGACCCCGCCCGCCGCCGCCAGTTGCTGGCCTCGGCGATCCTGCGTCCGCAGGGCGGCGCCGGCACGATCGAGGCCGCGCAGAACCTGGACGACACGCTGGGCTGGCTCGACAGCGACCCGGCCTGCGTGCAGGCCCGCGCCTCGTGGCGCGAGTATGTCAGCGATGGCGCCGGTTCGAGCCTGGCGGCGCTGGGCGAGACTCCCCTGGCGATGGTGCGGCGTGAATTCTCCACCGCCTGCAGCCGCAACCTGCTGGTCATGCACGGCAAGACCAGCATGAAGGGCGAGGCCTTGCCCGGCGGCACGCTGCTCAGCGCGGTGCTGATGAGCGACCGCGGCGCGGCCCTGGCCGCGCCGGCGCAGCAGCTGGTGCTGCCGCATGGCATGCTGTCGTCGTTCGCGCCGGCCGCCGCCGCGCAGCCGGACACGGCGCTGGCCCTGGAGGCGCGGGTGCGCTGGCTGAACGAGCAACTGGCCCAGGTGCCGGCCGTGCACATGCTGGAAGCCGGCACCTCGGCGCTGTGGCAGAGCCTGAGCGAGCAGGGCGTGTCGTGGGTGGCGCGCAGCCCCGGCGGCATGCGCGTGATCCAGGACGAATGCCCGACCAACCTGAACGCGGTGGGCAAGAGCGTCGGCTACCTGCCGGTGGGCCAGCCGGGCGACATGCCCGGCCTGCGCGCCGCGCCCGGCACCCGGCCGGCGCCGTTGGCGCTGTGGGCCTCGGGCACCGAGATCGGCCTGCCCGGCCGCGGCGACGAAACCCGTTTCCGCCTGGTGTGCGCCCGCCTGATCGATACCGCCAGCGGCGAAGTGGCGGGCCAGCTGTTCGGCCTGACCAATCTGCCCGCGAGCCAGGCGGACGCCGCCACGGTGGCGCGCTGGCTGGTGCTGCAGGAAGAGGCGCGCGCCGGTTTCCGCTACATGGCCAATGCCTGGCAGGCGTTGCCCGCGGTCGATGGCGCGCATACGCTGGCGCGGCAGTCGCTGATGGCCGGCCAGTTGGGCGCGGCCTGCTGGCAGCTGGCGCACGCCTCCGCGGCGGATGGCGTGCGCGCCACGCTGGCCGGCGTCGTCAGCCCGGAGCGCAAGCTTTCCGGGCGCCTGCTGCCGGTGGCGCTGCTGAAGATGTTCGCCATGCTGGAAATGGCCGGCGGCGTCTAGCGCGTCCCGGCGCCGGCAGGCCGCACGGCCCCCAAGACAAACAGCCCGCTTTCGCGGGCTGTTTGTCTTGGATGTGTCGGGATCCGGCTCAGCCGGCGACGATCGGCTTGCGGCCCGGGGTGGCGCGGGCGCCGCGGCCCTGGGCGTCGTAGGTCGAGGTGCCGCCGAGGCCGCCGATCTGGCGCAGGGCGTCCAGCGATTGCTGGGTATAGCGCAGGTGCACGTCGATCAGGGCGCCGTTGCGCATGTTGATTTCGTTGGCCGACGCCGACTTGGCCAGCAGGGCCTGCCAGACGTCGGACAGCTGCGGATGCTGCACGGCGGCCTGCTCGGTGCCGGCATGGCCGGCGGGCAGGCCGATCTCGGCCAGCAGGCCGTCGCGGGTGTGGCTGAGGTCGACCAGTTGCTGGGCGATGTTGCCCTTGCGCTCGGTGATGTCGTGCAGCGCGTCGACGTTGCCCGGCCCGACCAGCACTTTGGTTTCTTCTTCCAGGATGGAGGAAAACTCGGTGATCAGGGCATCTTCCTGCTTCATGCAGGCTTGCAGGGACTCGACAGGGCTCATGGTCATACTCGGGCGGACGGGTCGAAAAAACGGCGATCTTGCAAAGGCGGTATTACTTCAGCAGGTCGCGGGCGCTGGCGATCAGGCCATCGGCGATGCGGCTGGTGTCGATCTTGAGCTGGCCCGAGGCGATGGCGGCACGAATCGCGGCGACGCGCTCGACATTGATGTCGTTCGAGCCGTCCTGCAGGGCCAGCATCTTGCGCGAGGCCGAGCTCAGCGCGACCTGCGAGCTGCTGGCGCCGCTGCCGCTGCCGGCGCCGTAGGCCTGGGCGACCGCGGACTCGGCGCGAGGGCTGACCGCATCTGCCGAGATGGGCCGGTTGGTTGTCGAATTGATCTTCAAGGTTTTCTCCGCAGGGCGTCCTGGGTCGGTTTGCGACGGCTCCGCCTACTTATGTCTCTGTAACGACAGGGTCGGAAGGAACTTTAGGGTAGGCGGGCGCTTGCCGCAACGCGATATGTAACATTGCCTAAAGTTGTATTTCGACCAGGCCTGCATTGCGCACCACGCCGCTGACCACCTGTCCGCTGGCGGTGCGGACCTGGACCGTGGCGCCCGGCGCCGCGTTGTCCAGGGCCTGCCCCTCGCTGCTGACCACGAAGCCCTTGCCGCGGGCGTTGATACGGACGTTAGAGCCGCGCACCACCGACTGGGCGTTGCGCAGGGCGGCGCCCTTGACCGGCTGGCCGGCGTTGATGCGGTAGGCCGCGGTCATGCCGACCACCGTGTCGGGATTGGTGATGACGCCCGGGGGCAGGGCCACCAGGTCGCCGTCGCGCGGCGCCAGATCGGCGGGCGTCAGGGCCTGGCCCGCCGCGATCATGCGCGACGCCACATAGTAGTAGCCCGGCACGCTGACCGTGGCCTGCACGTAGGTGGTCCAGGGCTTGGGCGCGTTGCAGCGCACGCCCACCGTCATGCGCGAGCGCGGCTTCATGCCCGAGGGCATAAATGGGGACAAGGCATCGCAGGGCGCCAGGCGCTCCGCCCGCGGCGGATCGATGGCCACCGATGCCTGGCCGGGCAGGGCGGCGAGTTGTTCCAGCAAATAGGTCTGCGCGGCGATGATGATCGCCTCGGGCGCCTGGACGGCGGCGTCCTGCGCCTGGGCCGCCGGGGCCAGCAGCAGGGCGGCCAGGCAGGCGGCGTGCGCGCGGAGGTTTGCGGGGAATTTCATCATGTCCGAATTGTAGAAGCCCGCGCCGCTTGGCAATACGTGAATTGGATGAGAAATGACGGGTTATTTGGCTGATTGTGTTGTCGCACCCGCCCCTATGATGCCGTCATCCAATGGGATAACGGTGCGTCCGCTGTCCCGGGTTTCATCCGTATTGAAGGCGACCCGATGCTAGACCGGCTTAATGAAGATTTCCGCTTCTTCCAGCAGTCCCTGGGACTGCGCGCGCAGCGCCAGGAAGTGCTGTCCTCGAACATCGCCAATGCCGACACGCCCAACTACAAGGCGCGCGACTTCGATTTCAAGACGGCGATGCAGAACGCCATGGAAGGCACCAAGCGCCTGCCGGATACCTCGCTGACCCTGACGTCGGCGCGCCACATCCCGGCCAAGGCCGTGTCGCAGGGGCCGACCGATCTGCTGTACCGCCTGCCGTACCAGCCCAGCATGGACGGCAACACGGTCGACATGGACATCGAACGGGTCCAGTTCGCCGACAACACCTTGCACTACCAGAGCACGATGCAGCTGCTGTCGGGTCGTATCCGCACCATGATGGCCGCCATCCAGGATTGATTTTCATAGGGAACCGCAGGCAATGTCCTTGTTGAGCATTTTCGATATCGCCGGGTCGGCGCTGAGCGCGCAGTCACAGCGCATGAACGTGGCGGCCAGCAACATGGCCAACGCCGACAGCGTGGTCGGTCCCGACGGCCAGCCGTACCGGGCCCGCCAGGTGGTGTTCCAGGTCAACCCGCCGGCCGGCCAGACGCAGGGCCGCGAGATCGGCGGCGTGCGCGTGGCCGGCGTGGTGGTGGACCAGTCCCCCCTCAAGCAGGTCTACGACCCCAAGCATCCGATGGCCGACGCGCAGGGCTACGTCAGCATGCCCAACGTCGACCCGATCGCGGAAACCGTCAACATGATCGCGGCGTCGCGTTCGTACCAGGCCAACGTCGAGGTGCTCAACACCGCCAAGAGCCTGATGCAGAAAACCCTCACCATCGGCCAATCCTGATCCGCCTGATTCCGCGCGCCGCGCCGCCCGCGCGGAAGTTTTTGAAGAAGTGAACCCATGACCACCGTCGACCAATCCACGAGCAAGACCGGCCTGGGCCTGGCGCAAAGCGGCGCCAATGGCTCCAGCACCGCCCAGGGCCTGCAGGACCAGTTCCTGAAGCTGCTGGTCACGCAGCTCAAGAACCAGGACCCGCTGAACCCCATGCAGAACGCCGAGCTGACCTCGCAGCTGGCGCAGATCTCCACGGTGGAAGGCATCACCAACCTGAAGAACACCATGCTGGCCATCAGCGGCCAGATCGACGTGTCGCAGTCCATGAACGCGGTCGCGATGATCGGCAAGGGCGTGCTGGTGCCCGGTTCGGCCGTCAAGGTCGGCGTGGACAGCGCGAACCCTTCCGAGCGCGTGGTCACGCCCTACGGCATCGATCTGCAGAAGGACGCCGCCAAGGTCCAGGTGCGCATTTCCGACGCAAACGGCCAGGTCGTGCGCACCATCGAGCTGGGCGAGCAGAAGGCCGGCGTGTACACGCTGGACTGGGACGGCAAGAACGACGCCGGCGTGGCGCTGGATGCGGGCGCGTACACCGTGTCCGTCCTGGCCACGGATGGCGATGACAAGAAGGTGGCCGCCGAAGTGCTGAAGTACGGCAAGGTCAAGAGCGTGGCTTACTCGACCAACGGCCTGCGCCTGGATATGGGCCTGGATGGCCAGACCAGCATGCTGGATGTGCGCAAGGTGATCGGCTGAGGCCAGCCGGTTTGATTATCAGCCGGCGCCACGGCGGCGGTTTCCCCTTTAAAGATTAGCGAGAGAAAACATGGGTTTCGGACAAGGATTGAGCGGCCTGAACGCCGCGGCGCAGAACCTGGACGTCATCGGCAACAACATCGCCAACTCGGGCACCGTCGGCTTCAAGTCGTCGACCGCGTCGTTCGCCGACGTCTACGCCAGCTCGCGCGTGGGCCTGGGCACCAAGGTGTCGGCGATCACCCAGCGCTTCACGGTGGGCACGGTCAACGGCGGCGGTGGCGAATACGACATCGCCATCGACGGCGCCAAGGGCATGTTCCGCGTCACGGACCAGAGCGGCGCCGTGATGTACACCCGCAACGGCGAGTTCCTGGTCGACAAGAACAACTTCATCGTCAACGCCCAGGGCTACCGCCTGACCGGCTACCCCAACGGCGGCATCGGCGCCAACCCCGTCGAGCTGCAGCTGCCCACCGCCAACGTGGCGCCCAAGGCCACCTCCACCGCCACCACCGTGGCCAACCTGGACGCCAACGCCAAGGTCATCTACCAGGTCGACACCGTGACCTCGCCGGCCGTGCCGGGCTCCGTGACGCTGGGCGGCACCGCCTACACCTTCACCAAGGCGCCTGGCGGCGCGATCACCTGGGCGCCGGGCAACCCGCCGGCCAACACCTACGGCACCGCGCCGAACACCGTCACCATCGACGGTACCGGCCAGGTCACCGCCGGCAACCTGAACGTCATCCCCGGTTTCGTCGATTTCACCGCCGCCGTGACCGAAGTCGGCAAGCCGTTCGACCCCAAGGTCCCCGGCAGCTACACCAATGCCTCGCCCATGACGGTCTACGACTCGCTGGGCAACTCGCACCAGGTGATGCAGTACTTCGCCAAGCGCGCCGCCGACGCCGCCGGCAACAGCGTCTACGACGTCTACTACACCATCGACGGCCAGGCCATGGCGCCGACCACCCAGGCGGGCGCCGTGTGGGGCAACCCGACCCAGTTCACGTTCAACAAGGCCGGCGTGATGACCAGCGCCGCCACGGTGAACCTGTCGTTCGCGACGCCGGGCGGCGGCACCACGCCGGCCGATCCGCTGGCGATCTCCGTGAACTACGCCGGCACCACGCAGTACGGCAGCGCCTATGCGCTCAAGGCCCAGCCGGACGGTTTCTCCTCGGGTGAGTTC
The DNA here is from genome assembly GCF_056523125.1 of Achromobacter sp. ISS7. NCBI lineage: Bacteria > Pseudomonadati > Pseudomonadota > Betaproteobacteria > Burkholderiales > Alcaligenaceae > Achromobacter > Achromobacter sp. ISS7. Next base: position 1,221,730 of record NZ_JAWRZD010000001.1, read on the forward strand.
CGCGGCATCAACATCAGCGCCGACGGCAGCCTGGTGGCCAGCTACACCAACGGCGAAACCTCGATCGTCGGCACCATCGTGCTGGCCGACTTCGCCAACCTGCAGGGCCTGCAGCCGGTGGGCAACAACGCCTGGAAGGAAACCGCCTCGTCGGGCCAGCCGATCCTGGGCCAGCCGGGCAACAACGGCATGTCCAAGGTGGTGGGCCAGGCAACCGAAGCCTCGAACGTCGACATGAGCAAGGAGCTGGTCAACATGATCATCGCCCAGCGCACGTACCAGGCCAACTCGCAGACCATCAAGACCCAGGACGAAATCATGCAAGTCCTGATGAACCTGAAGTAATGCCTGACGGGCACGCGACGACACCGACGGAATAGGCAATGGATCGAATCATCTACACCGCCATGAATGGCGCAGCGCGGATCACGGAGCACCAGGCCGCGCTCTCCAACAACATGGCCAACGTGAACACGCCGGGCTTTCGCGAGCAGATCGCGTTGTACCGGTCGGTTCCGGTGAACGACGGCGTGAGCCTGCCGACGCGTGTTTCGACGGTGGCGTCGACGCCCCGCAACAACTTCGAGATGGGCAACATGCAGACCACGGGCCGCGACCTGGACGTGGCCCTGGCCAGCTCCAACGGCTGGATCGCGGTGCAGACCCCGCAAGGCGAGGCCTACACCCGCGCCGGCAGCCTGCAGGTGGGCGTGAACGGCCTGCTGCAGACCTCGCTGGGCCAGCCCGTGATGTCCGACCAGAACGGCATCATCGACGTGCCCGACCAGGCGGCGCTGACGATCACCTCGGACGGCACCATCACCGCCATCGGCGCTGGCGATGCCCCCAACAACATCCTGAACCTGGGCCGCATCAAGCTCGCCAACCCGCCGGAAGCGCAATTGGTGCACGGCGACGACGGCGTCTTCCGCCTGGCGCCGGTCAACGGCCAGCCGGCGCCGCCGGCCCCCGCCGACCCCAGCCTGCGGGTGCTGTCCGGCGTGCTGGAAGGCAGCAATACCAATCCCATGGCGGCGATGGTGGGCATGATCGAGAACGCCCGCCGCTTCGAGCAGCAGATGCAGGTGGTGCAGCAGGCGGATCGCAACGCCGAGCGCGCCAACGGCATCCTCTCGGTTTCCTGATCCGGTCAGCCGATCCGAACAAAATAATTTTCGCGCGCGGCCGGGCCGCCGCTCCAGGAGTACTTCATCATGATGCGTTCGCTGTGGATTGCCAAGACGGGCCTGGAAGGTCAACAGACCTCGATGGACGTGATTTCCAACAACTTGGCCAACGTCTCGACCAACGGGTTCAAGCGCGGCCGCGCCGTGTTCCAGGACCTGATGTACCAGACCCTGCGCCAACCCGGCGCCCAGGTCGGCGACGCCACGCAGCTGCCGTCGGGCCTGCAACTCGGTACCGGCGCCCGCGTGGCCGCCACCGAGCGCATCCACACCACCGGTGGCCTGAACAACACCGGCGGCGAACTGGACGTGGCGATCAACGGCCGCGGCTTCCTGCAGGTCGAACTGCCGGACGGCACCCAGGCCTACACCCGTGACGGCGCGCTGCAGCGCGACCAGAACGGCCAGCTGACCACGGTCAGCGGCTACGTGATCCAGCCGCCGATGAACGTGCCGGACAACGCCCTGTCGATCTCCATCGGCAAGGACGGCATCGTCTCGGTGACCCAGCCCGGCGCGGCCGGCGTCAACGTGCAGATCGGCCAGTTGCAGGTCGCCACCTTCATCAACCCGACCGGCCTGCAGAGCGTCGGCGAGAACCTGTACCTGGAAACCGACGCCTCCGGCCCGGCCAACCTGCTGCAGCCCGGCGTCGATGGCGCCGGCACGTTCATGCAGAACTACGTCGAAACCTCCAACGTGAACGTCGCCGAGGAACTGGTCAACATGATCACGACCCAGCGCGCTTACGAAATGAACAGCAAAGCCGTCAAGACCTCGGACGAAATGCTGGCCCGCCTGACCCAACTGTGATGCCTATGTCGTCTGTCCTGCGTCTGGTTTCGAGTGCGGCCCTGGCGTTGCTGGTGGCCGGTTGCGCCATGATTCCGCCCGAGCCCATCGTGACCGGGCCGACGACGGCGGCGCCGCCGGCGCCGCCGATGCCGACGGCGCAGCCCACCGGCTCGATCTACCAGCCCACGACCTACGGCAACTATCCGCTGTTCGAGGACCGCCGGCCGCGCAACGTCGGCGACATCGTCACCATCGTCCTGAACGAGAAGACCAACGCCTCCAAGAACGTCGCGACCAACACCAATCGCAGCGGCAATGCCAGCCTGGGCATCGCCGCCGCGCCGTCGTTCATGGACAGCTGGGCCAATGCCAACCTGAACACCGACGCCAAGGGCGGCAACGTGGCGCAGGGCAAGGGCGACAGCACCGCCAACAACGCCTTCACCGGCACCATCACCACCACGGTGGTGGGCGTGATGTCCAACGGCAACCTGCAAGTGGCCGGCGAAAAGCAGATCGCCATCAACCGGGGCAGCGAGTACGTGCGCTTCTCGGGCGTGGTCGATCCGCGCTCGATCACCGGCACGAACACCGTGTCGTCCACCCAGGTGGCCGATGCCCGCATCGAATACCGCAGCAAGGGCGTCATGGACGAGGTCCAGACCATGGGCTGGCTGCAACGCTTCTTCCTGATCGCTTCGCCGTTCTGACCATGAAACAACCCACTCCGATTTCCGCCCTGTTGTCCCTGCTGGCGCGCGTTTGTGTCGCGGCGGGGCTGCTGGCCGGCGCCTCGGCGGCGCATGCCGAACGGCTCAAGGACCTGGCCTCCATCCAGGGGGTGCGCGGCAACCAGCTGATCGGCTATGGCCTGGTGGTGGGTCTGGACGGCAGCGGCGACCAGGTGCGCCAGACGCCGTTCACGCAGCAGAGCCTGACCAACATGCTGTCGCAGCTGGGCATCACCGTGCCCGCCGGCAGCAACATGCAGCTCAAGAACGTGGCGGCGGTCATGGTCACCACGACCCTGCCGGCGTTCGCCCGCCCGGGCCAGACGCTCGACGTGGTGGTGTCTTCGATGGGCAACGCCAAGAGCCTGCGCGGCGGCACGCTGCTGATGACCCCGCTCAAGGGCGCCGACAGCCAGGTCTACGCGATCGCCCAGGGCAACATCCTGGTCGGCGGCGCGGGCGCCTCGGCCGGCGGTTCCAGCGTGCAGATCAACCAGCTCAATGGCGGCCGCATCAGCGCCGGCGCGATCGTCGAGCGCGGGGTGCCGACCACCTTCGCGCGCGACGGTTACATCTACCTGGAAATGAACAACACCGACTTCGGCACTGCGCAGAACGTGGTGGCGGCGCTGAACCGCAAGTTCGGGCAGGGCACCGCCACGGCGCTGGATGGCCGCGTGGTGCAGGTGCGCAGCCCGATGGAGCAGTCGGCGCAGGCGCGCTTCCTGTCGCAGGTCGAGGACCTGCAGGTCACGCGCGCGCCGACCGTCGCCAAGGTCATCATCAACGCCCGCACCGGCTCGGTGGTCATGAACCGCACGGTCATGATCGAGGAAGCCGCCGTGGCGCACGGCAACCTGTCGGTCATCATCAACCGCCAGAACCAGGTGTCGCAACCGGATACGCCGTTCACCGAAGGGCAGACGGTGGTGGTGCCCAACACCCAGATCGAGGTGCGCCAGGACAACGGTTCGCTGCAACGCGTGACCACCAGCGCCAACCTGGCCGACGTGGTCAAGGGCCTGAACGCCCTGGGCGCCACGCCGCAGGACCTGTTGGCGATCCTGCAGGCCATGAAGACCGCCGGCGCCCTGCGCGCCGAGCTGGAAATCATCTGACCGCCATGGGCTACGCCAACACCTCCGCGTCCCTGGGCAGTCGCCAGGATTCCGTGTTCGACATGGGGCGCCTGTCGGACCTGAAGCGCGACGTGACCAAGGACCCGGCCAATCCCGGTACCGAGCAGCAGAAGCAGGTGGCCAAGCAGTTCGAGGCCCTGTTCCTGCAGATGATGCTCAAGCGCATGCGCGAGGCGACGCCCAAGGAAGGGCTGTTCGACTCGCAGCAGACCCAGATGCTGCAATCGATGGCCGACGAGCAGCTGGCGCTGCACCTGGCCACGCCCGGCATCGGCCTGTCGCAGTCGATCCTGGCGCAGATGCAGCAGGGCAAGCCCGGCGACCTGTCGGCCGAGGCCGTACAGCGCCTGGGGCAGGGCACCGACCTGGATTTCCAGACCGGCGGCTCGCGCCAGGTGTCGGCGCTGATGGACGTGATGCGCAACAACCGCGCCAGCGACCGCGCCCTGGCCGCGGCCGAGGGCGCGCCCGAGCACGTCATCAATTTCGTGTCGAAGATGTCGCGCGCGGCCACCCTGGCGTCGCAGCAGAGCGGCGTGCCGGCCCGCCTCATCATGGGCCAGGCGGCCCTGGAGTCCGGCTGGGGCCAGCGCGAGATCAAGCACGAGGACGGCCGCACCAGCTACAACCTGTTCGGCATCAAGGCGGGGCCGAGCTGGAAGGGCAGGGTCGTCAATGTGCTGACCACCGAATACGAAGGCGGTGTCGCGAAAAAGGTGACGCAACCCTTCCGGGCCTATTCGTCCTACGAGGAATCGTTCGCGGACTACGCCCGCCTGATCGGCACCAGCCCGCGCTACGAGAGCGTGACCCAGGCGCGCAACGAGATCGAGGCGGCCCGCCGCATCCAGAGTTCCGGCTATGCCACCGATCCGCAGTATGCGCAGAAATTGATCGGCGTCATGAGCCAGCTGCGCGGCGCCGCCGCCAAGGTCGATATTTCGCGTCAGATGTTGGAAGGACTCTAAATTTGGACTACCTGCTGCCGTTAATCGGGTATCCAGAAATATCAGTCGCGGTTACATACGGGGCATTGTCAGCATGAATCTGTACAAATTGGCATTGGGCGGGCTGAACGCGTCCCAGGCGGGCCTGGCAACCACCGGCCACAACATCAACAATGCCACCACGGTCGGTTACAACCGCCAGCGCGTCATGATCTCGACCGCCGGCGCCCAGGCCACCAGCAATGGCTTCATTGGCCGCGGCGTCCAGGTGGACACCGTGGTGCGCAGCTACGACAGCTTCCTGTACAAGCAGCTGGTCGGCGCGCAGGGCAGCAGCGCTCAGCTGCAGACCCAGTTCGACCAGATTTCCCAGGTCAACAACCTGTTCGCCGACCGCACCGTGGGCATCGCCCCGGGCCTGTCGAATTTCTTCACCAGCATGAACACCGTGGCCAGCAAGCCGGCGGATCCCGCCGCGCGCCAGGACTTGCTGGGCAAGGCCAACAGCCTGACCACGCAGATCCGCTCGGCCTACCAGGAAATGCAGAACCAGCGCCTGGGCCTGAATACGCAGATCTCGACCACCGTCGACCAGGTCAACAGTTACCTGACCCGCATCGACGACCTGAACAACCAGATTTCCACGGCCCGCGCCAAGGCCGGCGGCAATCCCCCCAACGACCTGATGGACCAGCGCGACCAGGCCGTCTCGGAACTGAACCAGCTGATCGGCGTCACGACCTACGAGCAGGGCGACAAGATCAACATCTCGCTGGCCTCGGGTGGCCAGGCGCTGTTGTCGGGCAACACCATCTATCCGCTGCAGGCCGTGGCATCGTCCAAGGACGTCAGCCGCACCGTCGTCGCCTACACGCTGCCGGCCGGTTCGGGCGGCAAGACCGTGTCGGTCGAACTGAACGACGCCGACGTCACCGGCGGCAAGCTGGGCGGCCTGCTGCAGTTCCGCGCCTCGTCGCTGGACGTCATGCAGGCCCAGCTGGGCCAGATGGCCGTCGGCCTGGCGATGTCGTTCAACGAGCAGCACCGCCAGGGCCTGGATACCGCCGGCAACCCGGGAACGGACTTCTTCAGCATCGGCAAGCCGCAGGGCGTGCCGAACGCCGCCAACAAGAGCGGCGCGCAGATCAGCGGCACGTTCACCAACCTGAACAACATCAACGCCAAAGACTACGAAGTCAGCTTCGACGGCGCCAACTACCGCGTGACGCGTTTGCCGGAAGGCACCCAGGTGTACAACGGCCCGGCCACCGGCACGCCGCCCACCGCCACGCTGGACCTGAGCGCCGAAATGGGCGTCACGCTGACGATCGACTCGCCGCCGCAAGCCGGCGACAAGTGGTCGCTGTCGCCCACGCGCGATGCGGCCCGCGACATCAACGTGCTGATCACCGATCCGGAAAAGATCGCCGCGGCCGACACCGCCGGTGGCGATGCCAACGGCAAGAACGCCCTCAAGCTGGCCCAGCTGCAGACCACCAAGGTGCTGGGCCATGGCACGATGAGCATCAACGAGATGTTCTCGCAGGTGGTCAACACCGTTGGCGTGCAGACCGCGCAGATCAAGTCGGCCAACACTGCCCAGTCCAACCTCGTCGCCCAGAAGCTCGAGGCCCAGCAGGCGGTGTCGGGCGTCAACCTGAATGAAGAATACGTGAGCCTGTCGCTCTACCAAGAGCAATACCAGGCCAGCGCCCGCATCATCGACGTCGCCAGCACGCTGTTCGATACGCTGCTGGGCCTGCGCGGCTGACCGGATCGTTGACATCGTGACCCATCAAGAAAAATTCGGAGTATCCCCATGCGCCTGAGCACCTCCATGATGTACTCGAACGGACTCAAGGGCGTCCTCGCTCAGGAATCCGACATGAACCGCCTGGTCGAACAGGTCGGCAGCGGCAAGAAATTCCTCACGCCGGCGGATGATCCGTTGTCGGCCTCGTTGTCGATCAACGTGGCGCAGACGCAGAGCATGAACGCGACGTACCAGCTCAACCGCAATACGGCCAAGACCAATCTGGCCCAGGAAAACAACGTCCTGGATTCGATCACGACGGCGCTGGCCGACGTGCGCACTCGCGTGGTGCAGGCCGGTAACGGCACGTTCGCCGACAGCGACCGCCAGGCCCTGTCCACCGCCTTGAAGAATGCGCGCGACGCATTGCTGGGCCTGGCCAACAGCACCGACGGCAACGGCCAGTACCTGTTCTCCGGTTTCCAGGGTGGCGTGGTGCCTTACGCCCAGGACACCACCGGCAAGATCGTCTACAGCGGCGCCACCGGCGAACGCACGGTGCAGGTCGACCAGTCGCGCCAGATGTCCACCAGCGACATCGGCAGCGACGTCTTCAACCGCGCCAACCCGGGTTCGCAAGCCTACGTCAGCACCGCTGCCGCCGCCAACACGGGCACCGCCCAGTTCAGCACGGTGTCGGTGACGCCGGGCAGCGCCAACATCGGCAAGAATTTCAGCTTGCAGTTCGAATCGGATCCGGCCACCGGCAACATGGGCTATCGCGTCATCACGACCGATCCCAACGCCAACCCGCCGGTGCCGCCGGTCACCACCCCCGCGCCGCCGGCCGCCCCGACCGCCTACACGCCGGATGCCGCCATCGACTTCGGCGGCGTGTCGGTCGTGATCAAGGGCAACCCGCAGAACGGCGACGTGATCAACGTTGAAAGCGTGCAATCGGCCGACGTCGACCTGTTCAATACGCTGGACAGCCTGATCAAGACGCTGGATTCGCCCATCGCCGGCGATCCGGTGGCGCTGGCCAAGCTGAACAACGAGCTGGCGACCGCCAACAAGAAGCTGTCGACCAACTACGACAACGTGCAGACGGTGGCCGCGTCGGTCGGCGCCCGCATGAACGAACTGGAGGCGCTGGACGCCACCGGCACGCAGAAGGGCCTGTCGTACTCGAAGTCGCTGTCCGACCTCGAAGACCTCGACTACTACTCTGGCGCCAGCCAGCTGGCACTGCGCCAGGTGGCCCTGCAGGCGGCGTCGGCGGCCTTCATGACGATCCAGGGATCGAGTCTTTTCAGCCGCAAATAATGCGGTGAGTCCATAGGCCGTGCCCGACGACGGGCCCGGCATGTTGCGCCCTTACGGACGCTTCCGGTGGTATGCCGGAGCGTCCGTGTGTGCGTACAGGGTAGGAATTTTGTCGTTTCACCACGCTTAACGCTCGGATATTTCATGCTTGTCAATTTGAAAGTTCGCACCTGCATAATTCTGGTGCTGCTGCTCTTCACGGGTGCCATGTTCATATCCAATGGCGTGGCCTGGATGGGGTTGAATTCCAGCAACGACAAGCTGGAACAGATCAACAGCGCGTACTCCGACCAGGCCGTGCCGCTGAACCGTGCCTACACCGTTTTCCTGCGCGCCCGCCTGTTGCTGTCCACGTCGCTGATGGACATGCAGCAAGGCAAGACGGAACAGGCGACGGCGCAGGCCAAGCGTTCCGACGGCCTGATGCAGGACGCCTTCAAGATGATGGACGCCTTCCGCAAGGCGCCGAAGCTGGCCGGCACGGAAGCGCTGGGCCAGGCCGTCGAGGCCGCGCTCAAGGAATACGACAGCGTGCTCAAGCGCCAGTCGGCCGCGCTGGCCAACATGGCCATCCAGGACTACCTGAACCTGAACGACACCGCCAGCGACGTCAACACCAAGTTCCGCGTGGCCGTCGACAATTACCTGAGTTTCATCGACACGCGCACCGACGAACTCGCGGCGCAGGCCGAGGTCGACCACAACATCTCGCGCAGCGTCACCATCGCCTTGCTGGCGATCGCGCTGGTGCTGGCCGTCGGCTGTTGGATTTTCATCAACCGCACCGTGCTGCGTCCGCTGCATGAGGCGGGTGATCACTTCGAGAAGATCTCGGGCGGCGATTTCACCGGCCGGATCGAAGTGCGCAGCACCAACGAGATCGGCCAGCTGTTCGGCGCCGTCAAGCGCATGCAGGAAAGCCTGACGCGCACGGTGGCCACGGTGCGCCGCGGCGTCGACGAAATCAACGTCGGTTCGCGCGAGATCTCGGCCGGCAACACCGACCTGTCCAGCCGCACCGAGCAGCAGGCGGCCTCGCTGGAAGAGACCGCGGCGTCGATGGAGCAGTTGGCCTCGACCGTCAAGCAGAACGCCGACAACGCGCGCCAGGCCAACCAGCTGGCGGCCAGCGCGTCGGATGTGGCCGAACGCGGCGGTTCGGCGGTGGCCGAAGTGGTCAATACGATGCAGGGCATCTCGGCCAGCTCGCGCAAGATTTCCGAGATCGTGTCGGTGATCGACGGCATCGCGTTCCAGACCAACATCCTGGCGCTGAACGCGGCGGTGGAAGCGGCCCGTGCCGGCGAACAGGGCAAGGGCTTCGCGGTGGTGGCGGGCGAAGTGCGCTCGCTGGCGCAGCGCAGCGCGCAGGCGGCCAAGGAAATCAAGGGCCTGATCGAAGACTCGGTGACCAAGGTCGGCGCGGGTTCGCAGCAGGTGGAACGCGCGGGCGCGACGATGCAAGAGATCGTGGCGTCGGTCAAGCGCGTGACGGACATCATGGGCGAGATCTCGGCGGCGTCCGAGGAGCAGTCCAGCGGCATCGACCAGGTGAACCGCGCGGTGTCGCAGATGGACGAAGTGACGCAGCAGAACGCGGCGCTGGTGGAAGAAGCCGCGGCCGCGGCCGGCTCGCTGCAGGAACAGGCGCAGCGCCTGGCCGAAGCGGTGGCCGTGTTCAAGATCAATGCCGGCGGCGTGATCGACGTGCCGGCGCGTCAATTGGCCCAGCAGCGCAGCGCCCCGCGCGTGGCGGCGCCGCAGGAAGACGAAGCGCCCGTCGCGGCGGCTCCCGCTGTCGCCGCGCCGGCCGCCAAGCCGGAAGCGGCGGCTGCACCGGTCCAGCGTGCGGCCAAGCCCGCCGCCGCGCCGGCGCCGCGACTGGCTCAGCCGGCCCGTGCCCGACCCACTCCGAACAGCGGCGCCACCGCGGCGCGGCCCCTGCGTCGTCCGGTCGTCAAGACCAGCGACGCCACCGACGTCAAGCCCGTCAAGCCGGCGCCGGCCGCGACGCGCCGGACGCCGCCGGCGGATGACGATTGGGAATCGTTCTGACGGCGTGATTTGCCAAGGTATTTCGTTGCATTGAATAGGTAGTAGAGAACACATCCCTTTTACGACGGGGCGGCGCCAATATGCCGCCCTGGCGGTTACCGGAAATATCGGAAAATGTTAAGCAATCTGAAGGTGCGCACGGGGTTGATGCTTGCCCAATTGGCAGTCGCCGTGGCCGCGCTGGTTGCCATCGCCCTGGGTTGGAACAGCATGCGATCCAACGCCGAGGCGATCAACGCTTTGGATAGCCTGAGCGTCCAGCAGAGCAATCTGGTCAAGGACTCTTATGTGCAGATGCTGCGCGCCACCATCCGCGCGGACATCGCCGCCGCCCAGCGCGCCGCCGGCGACAAGGCGGGCGCGGCCGAGAACACCCGCATCGTCCAGCAGCTGCTGACCGACGGCAAGGCCAAGCTCGAGAAGTTCAAGGCAATTCCGAAGACCACCGATATTGGCCGCGCCGCCGAAGGCCAGTTGCTGGCCTCGTTCAACGGCTTCGCCGAAGGCCTTCAGGCCATGCTGGGCGCGCTGGACCGGGGTGACAACGCCGAATACCTGAACCTGAAGAACACCAAGACCGCCGCGGCGAGCGGCGCGTTTTCCAAGCAATTGACCGAGTTCGCCACCGCGATCACCACCTACAGCGAAGAGCGGGTGGCAGGGTCGCGCTCGGAGGGCGCGGTCATGGCATATGTCTACCTGGCGCTGGTCCTGGTGATCCTGGCGGTGTCGCTGGGCGCGTTCCTGTTCATGAACCGCGTCGTGCTGCGGCCGCTGCGCACGGTCGGCGAGAGCTTCGACCGGATCGCCGGCGGCGACCTGACCACGCGCGTCGAGGTGCAGTCGACCAACGAGATCGGCGCCCTGATGGCGGCGGTCAAGCGCATGCAGGAAAGCCTGGCGCGCACGGTGTCGACGGTGCGCCGCGGCGTCGACGAAATCAACGTCGGTTCGCGCGAGATCTCGGCCGGCAACACCGACCTGTCCAGTCGCACCGAGCAGCAGGCGGCCTCGCTGGAAGAGACCGCGGCGTCGATGGAGCAGTTGGCCTCGACCGTCAAGCAGAACGCCGACAACGCGCGCCAGGCCAACCAGCTGGCGGCCAGCGCGTCGGATGTGGCCGAACGCGGCGGTTCCGCCGTGGCCGAAGTGGTCAACACGATGCAGGGCATCTCGGCCAGCTCGCGCAAGATTTCCGAGATCGTGTCGGTGATCGACGGCATCGCGTTCCAGACCAACATCCTGGCGCTGAACGCGGCGGTGGAAGCGGCCCGTGCCGGCGAACAGGGCAAGGGCTTCGCGGTGGTGGCGGGCGAAGTGCGCTCGCTGGCGCAGCGCAGCGCGCAGGCGGCCAAGGAAATCAAGGGCCTGATCGAAGACTCGGTGACCAAGGTCGGCGCGGGTTCGCAGCAGGTGGAACGCGCGGGCGCGACGATGCAAGAGATCGTGGCGTCGGTCAAGCGCGTGACGGACATCATGGGCGAGATCTCGGCGGCGTCCGAGGAGCAGTCGAGCGGCATCGACCAGGTGAACCGCGCGGTGTCGCAGATGGACGAAGTGACGCAGCAGAACGCGGCGCTGGTGGAAGAAGCCGCCGCCGCGGCCGGCTCGCTGCAGGAGCAGGCGCAGCGCCTGGCCGAAGCGGTGGCCGTGTTCAAGATCAATACCGGCGACGTGATCGAAGTGCCGGCGCGCCAGTTGGCCCAGCAGCGCAGCGCCCCGCGCGTGGTTGCGCCGAAGGTCGAGGAAACGGCGCCCGTGCAACAGAAAGCCGTGGCGCCCGCCGAGCCGGCGCCGCGCCAGGCCGCGCCGGCCGCCCGCCTGACGCACACCGCGCCGCGCGCCAAGACGGCGCCCGTGGCGGAAGCGGCCAGCGCGGCGCGCCCGCTGCGCCGTCCGGCGCCGCGCGCCGCCACGGCCGCGGCGAACGACGCCAAGCCGGCACCGGCGGCGACCCGTCGCCAGGCGCCGGCGGACGATGATTGGGAATCTTTTTGACGCCGGCTGTGACCGGTAAATGGGCAGGTATGCGAGGCTATCTACATCTTCTGGCGGCAGCGGCGATTGCGACGTTGATCGCGGGCTGCGCGGCAACGGGCCACAATTTCGACCCCGGCAAGCTGTCGACCCTGACGCCGGGTCAGACGACGCTGGAAGAAGCCTCGCGGGCGCTCACCGCCCCGCCCGACAAATTCTACAAACAGACCGACGGCACCTTCCTCGCCCTCTGGTCCTTCAAGATCACGTTTGTCACGGACGGCTTGTACAGCCGCAAGGAAGCGCTGCTGCAGTTCGGCCCCGACGGCCGCCTGATGCGCCTCGTGGACAGCACCAATATTCTGCTGGAACCCTGGGAACGCCAGAAGTTGCTGGGCCCCGCGCCTGTGCCTGACACCAGTCAGGAATGGGCGCAGCAGCCCGCGCCGGAGGTCCAGGTGGAAACCATCGTCATACCGGGGCCGGCCGTCGTGTCGCCCGAGCCGATGCGCCAGGGCCGTTAGGTCCCGTTTTCGCGGAGAGCGTGCCGGCCCCCAAAGGCCGCCGCGTACGTCGCCCTGATGCGTGCCCGGTCCGCAAGGAAGGCACGCCAGGGTGGTTTTTCATTTGGTCAGAGCTGTACCTGAGGGATGGGGAAAGAATATGGAAGCGAGTCTGGAATCCGGAGCGAAGTCAGGCAAGGTCGGTAAGAAAAAGGCCTCGCGTGCGCCCAAGGTGAAACGCAAGCTGAGACTGCGCGACGCCCGCGTCGGCACGATGCTGCTGTGGGTCATGGCGTTCTTCGCGGTGCTGATCGCGGCGGTGGGTGGCCTGGCCGCCTTTTTCCTGCAGCACAACTACGAGTCCATCCGCGAGGTCAACGCGCTGACCGAGCGTTCCAAGCAAGTGGATGTGATCAACAGCGACATGCTGCGCGCCCGCGTCAGCCTGATGGTCGCGGCCCGCCACCTGCAGGAATCCGGCTGGGGCAGCGGCGAGAACTCGGCGCGTGACGCGGCCGCGGCGCTCAAGGGCGCCACCGACCTGCTGACCGGCGTGCGCAGCCGCTTCGCCGACTTCCAGAAGAACATGCTGCAGGACGACACCGGCCGCCAGCTGTCGATGAACCTGGTCCGCCGCTACCGTTCGTACATCGATGACGGCGTCGACACCATGGTGGAAGCGCTGCGCAGCGAGGACTATTCGACCTTCTACATGGTCAACAACGAGTACGGCACGCCCCGCAGCGCCGCCTTCATCGAGGCCATCGCTGAATTCAGCAAGTACATCGGCGACCAGCAGCAGGCCACGATCGACCAGGCCGAGGCCAACTTCAACCGCGCCATGATCGCCGTCGCCGTCGCCGTGGCGCTGGCGCTGGCCCTGATGGTGTTCTGCCGCGTGCTGTTCGGCCGACTGGTGGTGCGCCCGCTGGTCGAGGCCGGCCAGCATTTCGACAAGATCGCCGCCGGCGACCTGACCAGCCGCGTCGAAGTGCGTTCGCACAACGAAATCGGCCAGCTGTTCGCCGCGCTCAAGCGCATGCAGGAAAGCCTGACGCGCACGGTGGCCACGGTGCGCCGCGGCGTCGATGAAATCACGGTGGGTTCGCGCGAGATCTCGGCCGGCAACACCGACCTGTCCAGCCGCACGGAAGAGCAGGCGGCCTCGCTGGAAGAGACCGCGGCCTCGATGGAAGAGCTGGCTTCGACCGTCAAGCAGAACGCCGACAACGCGCGCCAGGCCAACCAGTTGGCGGCCAGCGCGTCGGACGTGGCCGAACGCGGCGGTTCCGCCGTGGCCGAAGTGGTCAACACGATGCAGGGCATCTCGGCCAGCTCGCGCAAGATTTCCGAGATCGTGTCGGTGATCGACGGCATCGCGTTCCAGACCAACATCCTGGCGCTGAACGCGGCGGTGGAAGCGGCCCGTGCCGGCGAACAGGGCAAGGGCTTCGCGGTGGTGGCGGGCGAAGTGCGCTCGCTGGCGCAGCGCAGCGCGCAGGCGGCCAAGGAAATCAAGGGCCTGATCGAAGACTCGGTGACCAAGGTCGGCGCGGGTTCGCAGCAGGTGGAACGCGCGGGCGCGACGATGCAAGAGATCGTGGCGTCGGTCAAGCGCGTGACGGACATCATGGGCGAGATCTCGGCGGCGTCCGAGGAGCAGTCGAGCGGCATCGACCAGGTGAACCGCGCGGTGTCGCAGATGGACGAAGTGACGCAACAGAACGCGGCGCTGGTGGAAGAAGCCGCGGCCGCGGCCGGCTCGCTGCAGGAACAGGCACACCGCCTGTCCGAAGCGGTGGCCGTGTTCAAGATCAATGCCGGCGAAGTGATCGAGGTGCCGGCGCATCAGCTGGGCGGCTACCAGGCGCCGACGCTGACGCAGGACTGATCATCCGGGGCGCGAGCCCCGTGATGCGGAGCGCGGCCCGACGGCCGTGGCTCCCGCCGACCCGGCACCCGTTCGCGGCCGCCGGGTCGAATACCTTATACAGGTCTGATTTTTGTCATGGACAGCTTAAGTTTTCGAAAATATTGCCGTTCATAGTCATAACGCCCAGGACAAGGGCAGTGAACCACCCCGGGTCGCGTCGCGCATCGGCATGCGCAGGCCCTCGGGGTCGGGCGGGGACTGGTTGCGGCGGGGCGCCGGGTCCGGGTTGGCCGCCGTTGGCCGTTCGCTGCGCCATATGATGTAACCGGAGACAAGCTGTGCGCGTAAACCTTCCTGTCAACGACGTGGAAACCAAGCTGCGCGAGGATCAGTACCTGATCTCGCGTACCGACACCAAGGGCCGCATCCTCTACGCGAATCCGGCATTCATCGAAGTCAGCGGCTTCTCTCGCGAAGAACTGATCGGCAAGGCGCACAACGTCGTGCGCCATCCCGACATGCCGCCAGAAGCCTATGAAGACCTGTGGCAGACGCTCGAGGCCGGCGAGTCCTGGCTCGGCCTGGTCAAGAACCGCCGCAAGGACGGCGGCTACTACTGGGTGCTGGCCAACGCCACGCCCATCGTCGAGAACGGCGAAGTGGTGGCGTATTCGTCGGTGCGCGTGCGGCCGAGCGACGAACAGATCGAGATGGCCGAGGCGCTGTACGAACGCATCCGCGAAGGCCGCGCCCGCGGCGTGCGCATCGTGCGCGGCCGGCCGGTGCGCGCCGGCTGGCGCCGCGGCCTGGACCTGCTGGCCTTTCCGTTCAAGCGCAATGTGCGTAGCCGCATGTTCCGTCATGCGCTGCTGTCGTCGGGCATCGTGGTGGCGGCTGGCGCCTATGGCCTGAACGCCAACTGGGCCTCGCTGGATACCACCGGCGCCAGCCTGGCTTGTGGCCTGCTGGCACTGGGCGTGCTGGGAATCTTCGGCCTGGGCTGGAGCCTGAGCCGTTCGCTGCTGGATCCGATGGTCGACGCCGCCAACATGGCGCGCCAGGTCGCCGCCGGCAACCTGACCACCCAGATCGTGGCCGATTCCGACGACGAGATCGGCAGCCTGAAGTTCTCGCTCGAAGTCATGCGCAAGAGCCTGGTCGGCATCGCCCAGGACGTGTACCGCGGCATCGAGGGCACCACCCAGGCGGCGGTGCACATTGCCCGCGGCAACCAGGAGCTGGCTGGCCGCACCGAGGGCCAGGCCGCTTCGCTGCAGCAGACGGCGGCGAGCATGGAGCAGCTGACCTCGACCGTGCGCCAGAACGCCGACAACGCCCGCCAGGCCAACCAGCTGGCGGCTAGCAGCATGGACGTGGCGCGCCGCGGCGGCGTCGCGGTGGGCCAGGTGGTCAGCACCATGCATGGCATCTCCGACAGCTCGCGCAAGATCGTCGACATCGTCAGCATCATCGAGGGCATCGCCTTCCAGACCAACATCCTGGCGCTGAACGCGGCGGTCGAGGCGGCCCGCGCCGGCGAGTCCGGCAAGGGCTTCGCGGTGGTGGCGGGCGAAGTGCGCAGCCTGGCGCAAAAGAGCGCCCAGGCCGCCAAGGAGATCAAGGGCCTGATCGAGGATTCGGTCGAGCGCGTGACGGAAGGCTCGGCCCAGGCCGAGCAGGCCGGCGCGACGATGGAAGAGATCGTGGCGGCGGTGCATCGGGTCACCGACATCATCGGCGAGATCTCGCAGGCGTCGCAGGAGCAGTCCAGCGGCATCGAGCAGGTCGACAGCGCGGTATCGCAGATGGACGTGATGACGGTGCAGAACACCGCGCTGGTGCAGGAGCTGGGCGGCGCGGTGCTGCAGCTGGGCAACCAGTCGGGCACGCTGCGCGAGACCATCCGGGTGTTCCGCCTGACCGGGCAGCAATAGGTCGCGGACACGCATGAAAAACCGGCCCTCGGGCCGGTTTTTTGTGGGCATCGCTTTGCCCCGGGGCTGTTCGCGCTGAAAAGGGCGCCGCGCACTGCGCGGGCCTATCTGCCGGCCAGCGCGTCGGTCACCCGGCTCATCGCCGACAGTCCGGATTCGAACAGCGATTCCAGGAACGGCCCGGAATTGGGCAGCACCACGGTCAGCAGCACCACGCCCACGATCAGGCTGACCGGGAAGCCCACCGAGAACACCGACAGCTGCGGCGCGGCGCGGTTCAGGATGCCCATGGCCAGGTTGATGGTCAGCAGCGCGCAGATCAACGGCAGGGCCAGCAGCAGGCCGGACACGAACACGGTCTTGCCCCATTCCACCACCACGCCCCAGCCATTCTGGTGCAGCTGGATCGCCGCCACCGGCAGGGTGTCGAACGAGCGCACCAGGGCCGCCAGCACCAGCAGGTGGCCGTCCAGCGCCAGGAACGTCAGCATCGCCACGATGTTGAACAGGCGCGACAGCACCGCGGTGTTGGCGCCGGTGCTGGGATCGAAGAACGAGGCGAACGACAGGCCCATCTGCAGGCCGACGAATTCGCCGGCGGTCTGCACGGCCGCGAACACCAGGCGCATGGAAAAGCCCATGGCGATGCCGATCAGCACCTGCTGCATCACCATCCAGAGGCCGGCGAACGAGCCTGGCGCGATGGGCGGCGCGGGGTCGAGCGCCGGGCTGACGGCGACCGCCAGCACGAAGGCCAGGCCGATCTTGACCTTGACCGGGACCGTCGATTCGGAGAAGAGGGGAGCGGTGCCCACCAGCGCCAGGATGCGCACGAACGGCCAGAGGAACTGGCCGATCCAGCCATTCAACTGCTCGATGGTGAAGGAGAACATGGGGACGCGTCCCGGGGGCCGGCGGCGCGCGCCGCTACGACACCAGGCCGGGGATCTGGCCGATGAGCTGGCGGATGTAGTCGACCATGATGCCGATCAGCCAGGGGCCCAGCAGCACCAGCACGCCGCACATCGCCAGCAGCTTGGGGATGAACGACAGCGTCATTTCGTTGATCTGCGTGGCGGCCTGGAAGATGCTGATCACCAGGCCGACGATCAGGGTGATGATCAGCAGCGGGCCGGCCATCGCCAGCGCGACTTTCATCGCCTGGTAGGTCATGGTCATGACGGTTTCGGCGGTCATGGCGATTCCCTATTGGTAGAAGCTCTGGGCCAGCGAGCCCATCAGCAGGTTCCAGCCGTCGGCCAGCACGAACAGCATCAGCTTGAACGGCAGCGCCACGGTCACGGGCGGCACCATCATCATGCCCAGCGCCATCAGCACGCTGGCGACCACCAGGTCGATGATGAGGAACGGAATGAAGATGGTGAAGCCGATCTGGAAGGCGGTCTTGAGTTCGCTGGTGATGAAGGCCGGCACCAGGATGCGCAGCGGCACCTGCGACGGATCCTCCAGCGCCGGCTGCTTGGCCAGGTTGGCGAACAGCGCCAGGTCGTTCTCGCGGGTCTGGTGCAGCATGAAGGTGCGCAGCGGGCCCGCGGCGCGTTCGACCGCGGCTTCGAACTGGATCGAGCCCTCGGACAGCGGCTTGTAGGCGTCGGTGTAGATCTTGTCGAACACCGGCGACATCGTATAGAAGGTCAGGAACAGCGCCAGCCCGATCAGCACGTGGTTGGGCGGCGACATCGCGGTGCCCATGGCGCTGCGCAGCAGGCCGAGCACGATGATGATGCGGGTGAAG
Organism: Achromobacter sp. ISS7; assembly: GCF_056523125.1. Classification (NCBI taxonomy): domain Bacteria; kingdom Pseudomonadati; phylum Pseudomonadota; class Betaproteobacteria; order Burkholderiales; family Alcaligenaceae; genus Achromobacter; species Achromobacter sp. ISS7. The sequence goes on from NZ_JAWRZD010000001.1 coordinate 1,239,706, forward strand.
CCGGTCATCATCAGCAGCGCCGCCGGCAGGAACGACAGCGACGTCATCAGCAGCAGCGTCTGCATGCTGAGCGAATAGGTCGCGGAGCCGTTCGGGCCGGGCGTGGCGGTCAGGGCCGGCAGGGTGGCCTGGGCGATGACGCCGGCCGGAAACAGGGCCAGGCCGAGCAGGGCGGCGGCGCCCAGCAGGGGCAGCGCGCTGCGGCGGGCGCGGGAAGGGGTCGGCAAGCTCATGATGTGGAAACGCGCGCCGCCTAGCGGCGCTTGAGCGCCTGGCCCAGCTTGGCCGCGAAGGCGGCGGTGGGCAAGGTCGCGGCTTGCGGCAGTTCGCCGGCAGGCAGGGTATGCAGGGGAGTGATCTGGCCGGGGCTGACGCCCACGACCACCCAGGTATTCTCGATCTCGACGACGACGATGCTCTGCCGCGCGCCGATCGGCAGGCTGGCGACCTGCTTGAGCAGGTTGCCGCCGCCGCGCTGCGTCAGGCCGGCGCGGCGCGCCAGCCAGGCCGCGGCCAGGATGGCCGCCAGCACCAGCACCAGGCCGATGATGACGCGCAGCAGGGCGGAGTCGTTCATCACGGACGCGGGGTCAACGACGGTTGTTGAGGCGGTTGATGCGTTCGGACGGGGTGATGATGTCGGTCAGGCGGATGCCGTACTTGTCTTCCACCACCACCACTTCGCCCTGGGCGATCAGGTAGCCGTTGACGAAGATGTCCATCGGCTCGCCGGCCAGGCCGTCCAGTTCGACCACCGAGCCCTGGCCCAGTTGCAGCAGGTTCTTGATGGTCAGGCGGGTGCGGCCCAGCTCGACCGTCAGCTGGACGGGCACGTCCATGATCAGGTCGATATCGGTGCCGGTGCCCGGCGCGGCGCCGGCCAGCGGCTTGAACACCGACTGCGCGGCCGACTGGGCGGCGGGCGCGGCCGGGGCGGGCGCAGCGGGGGCTGCCGGGGCAGGCGCCGGCGCGGCGGCCGCGGCGGGCGGCGTGGCAGCGGTCTGCTCGGCCATGGCGGCGGCCCAGTCGTCCTGGGCGGGCTTCAGGCCATCCGCCTGGGTGGGCGGATTGGCGCGGGATTGTTCGGCGAGCGCGTCGGCCCAGTCGTCGGCCGGGGACGAGCCGGAGCCGGGCTCGTTCTTGTCAGTCATGGTCGGGGGCCTCGTTAGATTCGGTATCGTAGGTAAACATGTTCTGCACGCGCAGGGCGTACTGGCCGTTAAAGACGCCGTAACCGCATTCCATCAGCGGCACGCCGTCGACATGGGCGATGACGGTCTGCGGCACATCCACGGGCAGGATGTCGCCGACCTTCATGCGCATCAGTTCGCGGATGTTGGACGGAATGCGCGCGAATTCGGCGACCACGTCGATGTCGGCACTGCGCACCTGGCGCGAAAGCTGTTGCGACCAGCGCTGGTCCACTTCTTCCAGCGTGGTTTCCTGCAGCGGGCGGGTGAGCAGGTCGCGCACCGGCTCGATCATGGAGTAGGGCAGGCAGATGTTCAGGTCGCCGCCGGTCGCGCCGAATTCGATGTGGAACGAGGTGACGACCACCACTTCATTGTTGCCGGTGATGCTGGCGAACTTGGTGTGCATCTCCGAGCGGACGTAGTCGAACTCGATCGGGTAGACGGGGTCCCAGGACTTGCCGTAGCTTTCCAGGGTCAGGTTGAGCAGGCGCCGGATGATGCGCTGTTCGGTGGTGGTGAAGTCCCGGCCCTCGACCCGCGTGTGGTAGCGGCCATCGCCGCCGAACAGGCTGTCGATGACCAGGAACACCAGGTTCGGGTCGTAAGTGAACAGGGCCGTGCCGCGCAGCGGTTTCATCTGAACCATGTTCAGGTTGCTGGGCACGGGCAGATTGCGTTCGAAGTCCGCGTACTTCTGGATCTTGATGGAACCGACGGTGATGTCGGCGCTGCGGCGCATGAAGTTCAGCAACACGCTGCGCATCTGGCGCGCAAAGCGTTCGTTGATGAGTTCCAGCGTCTGCATGCGCCGGCGCACCACGCGGTCCGGCGAGCTCAGGTCATAGGCACGGGCGCCGTCGTTGGGGCCCGCGGATTCCTTTTTGCTGTCGCTCTCGCCCGTGACGCCGGCCAGCAGCGCGTCGACTTCGTCCTGCGAAAGAAACGCCTCGTAGGCCATGCTTATTGCACCACGAACGCCGTATACAGTACGTCGGTGACATACTGGCCGTCCGGCAGGGGCGCGAACGGGCGATTGACGGCTTGCTTGATGGCGTTGGCCATATCGGTCTTGCCCTGTTGCGTCTGCACGCCGGTGGGCGATTGCGAAGACAGCACCATCAGGATGCGGCTGCGCACTTCAGGCATGTACTTTTCGAGGCGGATGCGGGTCTGCTCGTCGCTGACGCGCAGGGTCAGGCCGACGTGCATGATGCGCTCGGTGTCGGCGTTCTGCAGCGTGACCGTGAAGGCCTCGATCGGCACGAAGATCGGCGCGGGCACCGCGGCCGGGGTGGTGGGCGGAGCGACGAAGGTGGTCGGCGTGGCTTGCGGACCCGCGGCGCCGGGCTGGCCCGGCTGGCCGCCGGTCTGGCCGACGCCCAGTTGCACCGGCGCGCCGCCTTGCGGCTGCATGCGCTGCGCGACGAACCAGGTCGCGCCCGCGCTCGCGGCCGCCACCAGCAACAGCACCAATATCATGAGCAACGGGCGAAGGATTCGGCCAATGCCGCCGGAGCGTGTCGGAAGCGCGCCGCGCGGCGGCATGGTTGTGGGTTTGGAAGTCGCCATCTCGGTGTCGATGCGTGTTTTGCCGCTGATGAAAACGGATTCTTAGTGGATGAAAGCATTCTGCCCGAAATGCGCCCCCGGCTTGGAGGCGAAAAACAGGGCGAAAGCCGCGTATCTCAAGCTATTGCTGCACCGCCCGCAACCGTTGCCAGCCGCGGGCCGCGCGATTGTTACGCGAAGGTGTCGACCAGCGCATTGGCGTTGCGCGACGTGGTCACGGCGACCGCTTGGCCGTCGATCGCGCCGTCGGCCACGGCGGCGCCGTTGCCGCCACCCTGGCGCTGCGAACCGCCGCCATTCTGCTGCGCGAATTCCTGTTGCGCGGCCTGCTCACCGACGCTGGTCTGGCCCAGCGAGATGCCGGCCTGGGCCAGCGCCTGCTGCAGCTGCGGAATCGCGGTTTCGATGGCCTGGCGCACCGAGGCGTGGGCCGAGACGAACGACGCGCTGGCCACGCCGTCGGCCAGGTTGATGCTGACGCGCAGCGGGCCGAGATCGGGCGGGTCCAGGCGCAGTTCGGCGGTCTGGGTGCCCTGGCGCACGTTGTTGCTCATGACGACCATCTGCTGGCCCAGTTCGGTGCCCCAGTGGGTGCCGCCCACGGGGGTGGCGACCTGCAGCACGACCGGCACGTTGGGCACGGCGACGCTGGCGGGGTTGGCGATGGGCGCGGGTTGCTGGCGCTGCGAGGCGGCGGCGATGGCCTGGGCCAGGTGATCCTGGGCGTTGGCGGCATGCTGCGGCACCTGGAATTGCTGCGCGGTGCTGAGCACCGGCGCGTTGGATTCCTCTTCGGTGCGGGCGTGCTGCGGCGCGGCCGGCGTCGGCTCGGCGGCGGCCACGCGCACGTTGGCGGCGCGGGGCTGGGCGGCTTCGGGCGCGGGGCGCGGCAATTCGGCGGCGGGCGCGGCCTTGGCGGCGGTCTCGACCACCGGGGTGGAGCCGGGCTTGACCGCGGCGGTGACCACCGGCTGGGCGACCTGCGCATCGCGGCTGGCCAGCGCGGCGGCGGCTTCGGCCTGCTGCGCGGTGGCGGCCACCGGCGCGCGCGGCGTGGCGATGGCGTCGTTGGCGGTCAGGGCGGCCTGCACCACGGCGGCGCCGGCGCTGACGGCGGTGGCGGCGGCCTGCGCGGTGCCACGCGCCAGTTGCACCTGTTCGGCGGCCTGGGCGGCGATCTCCAGCGCCTGCTGCGGCAGCACCGGCGCGGCCGGCTGCTGCGCGGCGACGGCGAGCGCGCCGGCTTCGGCCTGGGTGGCGGTCTGCACGGCGTTGTCGATGGCCTGGGCGGCGGCGTCCTCGGCGTTGCTGGCGGCGTCACCCGAATTCTTGCCGCCGGCCGGCGTCTTGGCGCCGCTGTTGGCGGCGGGGCGCGCGTCGGCGGACGGATTGGGGCGCTGCTGGGCCAGCACGTCGGAGAAGGACGGACCCTTTTTGGTCGTGGCCGGCGCGGCCTTGGCGCCGAGGGTGTCGGCGAGCGAGGACGGCGCGGCGGGCGCGATGGCGGGAGTGGGCAGGGGAGCGGTCATGGCGGGCTTCCTGTGGGCAATTAATGCATCCCGGCCTGGCGCTGGACCAGGCGGGCGGAGTATTCGTCGTTGGCGCGCTGTTCGCGGCGGGATTCGACCACGGCCTGGGCGCGCAATTCGCGCTGCGCCAGGGCGTCGTACGAGTTGAGCTTGCGCTTTTCCTGCTGCCAGTAGAGCCGGCCCTTGGCCAGGTTCTCGTCGGCCTGGCGCAGCACGTTCTGCTGCTGGCCGATGGCGTCGTCCAGGGTGCCGATGAAGCGCTGGTAATTGTGGCAATCGCTGGCCGACATGCCGGTGGTCATGGCCTGCTGCAGGCGTTCCAGGTAGTCCTGGCGATAGTCCTGCAGCATGCCGAGCTGGCGTTCGGCGTTGGTGCGTTCGGTGCTGAGACGGCCGAGCAGGCGGGCGGCTTCGTCCGTGCTCTCCTTGGCCAGGTTGATCAGCATGTCCAGGGGCAATTGGCTAGGCATAGGTGTCCCTCAATTCAAAGCTGGCGCGCAGCTGCTCCACCGCGTCCTCGTAGCCGACGTTCTCGCCGATATCCTGTTGCAGGAAGGCTTCGAGACGCGGGTAGCGGGCGATGGCGTCGTCCAGCTGCGGGTCGTTGCCGGCGGCGTAGGCGCCCACGGCGATCAGGTCGCGGTTGCGCTGGTAGCGCGACAGCGTCTGCTTGAAACGGCGCACCACCGAGAACTGCTGCTGCGTGATCAGCGAGGTCATGGCGCGCGAGATCGAGGCCTCGATGTCGATGGCGGGGTAGTGGCCGGCCTCGGCCAGGTGGCGCGACAGCACCACGTGGCCGTCCAGGATGGCGCGCGCCGAGTCGGCGATCGGGTCCTGCTGGTCGTCGCCCTCGGCCAGCACCGTATAGAAAGCGGTGATCGAACCGGCCTTGCCGCTGGGGCCGGGCGCGCCCATGCCGGCGCGTTCCACCAGCATCGGCAACTTGGCGAACACCGACGGCGGATAGCCCTTGGTGGCGGGCGGCTCGCCGATGGCCAGCGCGATTTCCCGTTGCGCCATGGCGTAGCGGGTGAGCGAGTCCATGATCAGCAGCACGTCCAGGCCCTGGTCGCGGAAGTGTTCCGCCAGGCGCGTGGCGTAGGCCGCGCCCTGCAGGCGCAGCAGCGCCGAGACGTCGGCCGGCGCGGCCACCACCACCGAGCGCGCCAGGCCCTCGGGGCCCAGGTTGTGCTCGATGAATTCCTTGACTTCGCGGCCGCGTTCGCCGATCAGGCCGACCACGATGACGTCGGCCTTGGTGTAGCGGGCCATCATGCCCAGCAGCACGCTCTTGCCGACGCCGGAGCCGGCGAACAGACCCATGCGCTGGCCGCGGCCGACGGTGAGCAAGCCGTTGATGGCGCGCACGCCGGTATCCAGCACGGTGTCGATCGGGGCGCGCGACAGCGGGTTGATGGGCAGCGCGGACAGCGGCGCCAGTTCGGCGCCCGTCAGCGGGCCCAGGCCATCGAGCGGCCGGCCGGCGCCGTCGAGCACGCGGCCGAGCAGGGCGTTGCCCACCGGCAGGTGGCGGCCCAGTTGCGGCTTGGCGTTGCCGTTCAGCTCGGCCTTGCGCGGCAGCGGGATCTGGCGTTGCACGGGCGGTTCGCCGGGCACCACGCGGGCGCCGGGCGGCAGGCCGGAAATATCAGCCTGCGGCATCAGATACAGGGTGTGGCCGTCGAAACCGACCACTTCGGCGTCGGCCCAGTGGTCGTGGCCGCGCGCGATCTCGATGCGGGCGGCGGCGCCCACCGGCAGGCGCAGTCCGGTGGCGTGCAGCACCAGGCCCGTGGCACGCGTGATCCGGCCGCTGACCAGCCAGGGGTCGGTCGAGGCGGCGCGGATCGACCCGATCTGCAGCTGGGTCTGCCAGCGGTCGATCACGGGCACGGCCGGTTGGCCGGGCTGCGCGGGGGCCGGATTGGCGCTCACGCCGGATCCTCCCAGTGGACGTTGCGGCCCAGCGAGGCCGCGACGCGGCGCCAGCGGGTCTGCAAGGTGGCGTCGATGTCGCCGAATGGCGTCTCGGCGCGGCAGCCGCCGCGCGCGATGGACTCGTCGGCCAGGACGCGCCAGTGGCCTTCCTTGAGCTCGTCGGCCAGGTGCAGGCGGATCAGCTCGATGTCGGCGGGGTTGGCCCACAGGCGCATCTGGCCGCCGGCGGTGGGGTTGATGTGCAGCACTTCGCGCACGGCGCTGGCCACGGTGTCGGGCTGTTCGGCCAGGGTGGTGCGCACGACCTGCTGGGCGATGTCCAGCGCCAGCGTCAGCAGGCTCTGGCCCATTTTTTCTTCGAGCGAGCCGACCGATTCGGCGCAGGCCTGCACCAGCGCGTGCAGGCGCCGGGCTTCCTCGGCGCCTTGTTCGCGGGCCTGGGCCAGGCCCTCGGCGTAGCCGGCTTCGCGGCCGGCGGCGAGGCCGGCTTCATGGCCTTCGGCATGGCCGGCGGCCAGGCCTTCGGCGTGACCCTGCGCATGACCGGCCGCGTGGCCTTCGGCGCTGGCCTGGGCGCGCAGCTGGGCCATCACCACTTCGGGGTCGGGGCCCGGATCGGGTTCCGGCTCGGGTTCGACTTCGACGGGCGGCGGCTCGTCGAACGACAGCATCTGCCAGCGCCGCCAGGCGGCGCTGCGCGAGATGAGCGTCGACTGGCCGGTATCCGCTTCAGACATACGCGTCGTCTCCGGAGTTGCCCAGGACGATCTGGCCGCTCTCGGCCAAGCGGCGGGCGATCTGCAGGATCTTCTTCTGTTCGGTCTCGACCTTCGACATGCGGATCGGGCCTTGCGCTTCCAGGTCCTCGCGCAGCATTTCGGCGGCGCGGCTGGACATGTTGCGCAGGAACTTGGCGCGCAGTTCTTCCTGGGCGCCCTTGAGCGCGACCATGAGCGTGTCGTTGTCGATTTCCTTGAGGATGAGCTGGATGGCGCGGTCCTCGACGTCGAGCAGGTTGTCGAACACGAACATCTCGTCGATGATCTTCTGCGCCAGGTCGTTGTCGCGTTCGCGCAGGCTGGCGACCACGGTTTCCTCTTCGGCCGAATTCATCATGTTGAGAATCTCGGCCGCGGTGCGCACGCCGCCCATCTTGCTGCGCTTGGCGCCCTGGCCGGCCAGCACGGAATTGAGCACTTCGGTCAGTTCCGACAGGGCGGCCGGCTGCACGCCGCCGAAGGTGGCGATGCGCAGCATGACGTCGTTGCGCAGGCGGTCGGTCAGCAGCGCCAGCACGCCGGCGGCGCGGTCGCGCTCCAGGTGCACCAGGATGGTGGCGATGATCTGCGGGTGCTCGTCGCCGATCAGTTCGGCCACGGTGTGCGGGTCGAGCCAGTTCAGCGCGTCGATACCGCTGCCGCCTTCGCCGGCTTCCAGGATGTCCTCGATCAGGCCGGCGGCGCGGTCGCTGCCCAGGGCCTTGGTCAGCACGGTGCGGATGTAGTCGTCCGAGCCCAGCGTGACGGCCATGAACTGGTCGGCTTCCTGGCGGAATTCCTCCAGCACCACGGCGACGTCGTTGCGGGTGACCTGCTTGAGGCTGGCCATGGCGGCGCCGACCTGCTGGACTTCACGGGCGGAGAGGTACTTGAAGACCTCGGCGGCGGCGTCTTCACCCAGCGACATCATCAGGACGGCGCTGCGCGTCATGCCGTCCATCGGCTTGGCGTCATTTTTCATCTTTGGTCATCCAGGTGCGCAGGACCATCGCGACGGCGCGCGGATCCTTGTTCGCCATCGTGCGGGCGCGTTCCAGGTTGTCCTGGTAACGGTCGGTTTCCTTGGCGCGGGCCACGTCCTGGGCCTCGCGCTGGGCTTCGATGCGTTCGGCCTCGGCCACTTCCGGATCAACCGGCGGGTACAGGTAGTCGCCCACCGAACGGCGCACCTTGCGGTACAGCCACAGGGCCAGCACGCCACCGACCAGCCATGCCAGGATGGTCTTGAACAGCGAGATCATTTCCGGATCGCGCCACATCGGCAGCGCCGGCGGGCCGTCGTTGAACTGGCTGTTGACCAGGTTCAGCGAATCGCCGCGGCTTTCCGAGTAGCCCATCGCCTCGCGCACGAGGTTGGTCAGCTTGCTCAGTTCTTCCGGCGGCAGGGCCTTGAGGTCGCCGTCCTTGTCGCGCACGTAGTTCACCACCACGGCGACCGACAGGCGCTTGACGGTGCCGACCGGCTGCTTGATGTGGCTGATGGTGCGGTCGACTTCGTAGTTGGTGGTGGCGTCGCGGCGGTCGTTGATGGTGCCGCCGGCGTTCTGGGCGCCTGCGGTCGTCTGTTGCTGCTGTTGTTGCTGGCCTTGCTGCTGCTGGGGCTGCTGGCCCGGGCGCGGCGGCTGGGTCTGCGGCGGATTGGCGATGGGCGCCTGGGCGTTGCCCGGAGGCTGGTTGGACAGCGCGCCAGGCACGCCCTGGGCGGGATTGATGCCGCGCTGGTTCTGGTCACTGGTCTGCTGGCTGCGGATGGCGGCCTGGCCGGGTTCCTGGTTGGGGCGGTAGACCTCGGAGGTTTCCTCGCGGCGGGCGAAGTCCATCTCGGCGCTGGCCTGGGCGTGCACGTTGCCCGGGCCGACCAGCGGATTGAGGATGGTCAGGATGCGTTCGACGGTGCGCTGTTCGGTTTCCCGGACCATGCGCGTCTGGTCGACGTCCATGCCGCGGCCTTCGCCCAGCGGCGAGGACAGCAGGCGGCCGTTCTGGTCGACCACCGAGACGTTCTCGGCGGTCAGTTCGGGCACGCTGGAGGCGACCAGCCACGAAATGGCCGAAACCTGGGCATCGCTCAGGCTGCGGCCGGGGTAGACGTTCAGCAGCACCGAGGCGGTCGGCGGCTGGCGTTCGCGCACGAACAGCGACTGGCGCGGCATGGCCAGGTGCACGCGGGCGTGCTGCACGGTGTGCATGGATTCGATCGAGCGCGCCAGCTCGCCTTCCAGGCCGCGCTGGTAGTTGATCTGCTCGGCGAACTGGCTGGCGCCGAAGCGGGCGTTGTCCATCAGCTCGAAGCCGACCGAGCCGCCGCGCGGCAGGCCCTGGGACGCCAGCTGCAGCCGGGCGTCATAGACGCGGTCGGCCGGCACCAGCAGGGCGGTGCCGGTGTCGTTGTACTTGTAGGGCACGTTCATGGTGCCCAGGGCCGTCACGATGGCGCCGCCGTCGCGGTCGTCCAGGTTCGAGAACAGCACCTTGTACTTGGGCTCGCTGCTCCACATCGCCACGGCGACGATGAGCGCGACCACGGCGGCTGCCGCGCCCAGCAGGACCGGCTTGGGCAGGGCGCGTATCTTTTCCAACACGGGAAACTTCGCCAGTAGCGACGCGCTCAGGGTAGCCTGCTGATTCATTGGCGGCTCCCGCTGGCTTCGCGGAGCAGGGAAAATGACTTCATGTTCGGGTAGGGCAGATTACACATGCAACGTGCTTCTGGTCTGGGGAGAGCCTGGATTATTGCTGCTGCGTTAGCAAACCCAATCGTCGAAAACAGCGGTCTTTTGGCGTTACTTATCCCCTATGTAGACAAGCGACCGTGGCGGCGGGACGGGCAGGGGGGCGCCAGACGCCGGCGGGGGCGGCGCATTGGGGGAAATATCGGGTGTTTTGGCGGCTTTTAACCGCTATGACGCCGGGGTTGCCGGGTTACGCTGCGTGCATTGTTGGCGTAGTCCACGCCCCACCTGCAAGGAATAACGTAATGGCTGTATCAGGCTTGTCCGGCATCGAGAGCATGCTCCAGCAGATGCGCGTGGCCGTCACCAAGGCCGAGACCGGCAACCTCGCCGCCGGCGAGGCCGTGGCCCAGCCCGACGGCTTCGCCGCCGAGCTGCAACGCTCCATCCGCCGCGTCACCGGCGCGCAGAATGCCGCCACGGCGCAGGCCAAGGCCTTCGAAATGGGCGCGCCCGACGTGTCGCTCAACGACGTGATGATCGACCTGCAAAAAGCCAGCATCGGCTTCCAGACGGCCGTCCAGGTCCGCAACAAGCTGGTCGCGGCCTACAAGGAAATCTCGTCGATGGCCGTGTAACGGCCCAGGCGGGGCAGCGCTGCAAAGGGGCTGCAAAGACAAGTTCGACATCGCCTGCAAGCACGGGTGTCGTGCGGCGCTCGAGCCTCGTCACCACTGCCGGCTAGAACAGCCGCCCCGCCGCCCGGCCGCCCGAAGGCGGGGCCGCCCCCTCGGGGGGCAGCAAGCACGCTACGCGTGCGCCGCGTGGGGGCTCCTCTACCTTGCGTTTTTTTCCAGGCGCCAGACGACCTGCTGCAGCCAGTTTTCCTGGCGCGCATCCAGGTTCAGGAACACTGCGCCCAGATGGCTCATGGGCGGTTCGCCGGTCAGCGACACGTGGGTCGGCGCCGGCTCGTCGGGGCTGTCGGCCTGGACCATGGGTTGGCCCGATATCGGGTAGACATTGCGCACTTCGAGGTGCGCGCTGAGCTTGCCCAGGTCGCCGAAGTCCAGCCGCACGTCTTCCAGCACCGAGCCGCGTTCCGGCAGGGCCTGCACCGCCAGTTCCACCCGCAGGCCGACGCCATCCACCGACAGATCGCGCACCGAGAAACTGATCGGCTTCTCGGCCGGATCGGGTTGCCACGACGCCTGGCAGCGGTTGGCATTGGTGATCAGCGAGGCGCGGAACATCTTGCGGCGCTGGATGCGGGCCAGATGCTCGGGGAAGGGCGACATCAGGGCGGCGCTGCCGTCATCGAAATGGATGACTTCGGGGCGCTCGACGCGAAAGCGGATCTGCACGCCGCCGTAGGCGGTGGCGTGGAAATGGAAAGTGGTGCCGCTCAGCAGGCCCATGCTGTCGGACTGTTCGAAGTCGGCGCCGGCGTAGTCGCGCGGGCGCCAGAAGAACTGGCGGGTCTGCTTGTCGGCGCCCAGCACCAGCACCGCCATCTCGCGATCGGCGGCGTCGCGCACCAGGATATGGCTGTCCGGGTGCGTCAGTTCGAAGAGGGCGGCGCGCATGTCTTCCGGCCGCGTGAGCAGGAATTCCGGATCGCTGGCATCCAACACAGTGGTGTCCTTGGAAAATAGGGGTCAGGCTGGCGGCGCGGCGTCGGGAAGCTCGCGCGATTCGAGGCGATACAGCCAGGCCAGCAATTCTGCCACCGCTACGTAGAGTTGGGGAGGAATATGCGCATCCAGGTCCACTTGCATCAGCAGGCCGACGAGTTCGCGCGATTCATGGACGTAGAGTCCGTTTTCCTCGGCGGCGCGCACGATGGTGTCGGCCAGTTGGCCGTAACCCTTGGCCACCACCCGGGGGGCGGCATCCTTGTCGTCGTACGAGATCGCGACCGCGGCGTTGCGGTTGGCGTTGGGGCCCTGATCGGGCGGCGGGGCGGTGCGCATCAGAAATCCGTGGGCATGACGGGACGCGGATCGACCACGTTCACCACCAGGTGGCTGAGCGTGAGGCCGGCGGCCAGCAGGCGCGAACGCAACTGGTCCGAAGACTCGTTGAGCTCGGCCGCGCCGTGCGGGGCGACCAGTTGCAGCACGATCTGGTCGCCGGCCAGGTTCAGGCGCGCATCCACCAGGCCCAGGCGGGGCAGGTCCAGCTTCAGGCGGGTGGCCCAGGTGGGCACGCCCGATTCCGGGTCGCCGCCGTAGGGCTCGCGCTCGACTTCCCACTCCATGGGGGTGCCGGGCCAGGCTTCGCCCTGCCAGGTCAATGCCTGGTTGGCCAGCACGTCGAGCTGCTGCCGCACCAGCACGGTGAGATCCTGGTGGATGCCGCTGACCGGCGTGCCGGGCGCGGGGGTGTGGGTGCCGCTCGTCGTCGGCGCATCGCCGCCCGAGCGGCTGGCGGAGGTGCCGGCGCTGTCGGCGCGCGGGCGGGCGAGGTCGGCTTCGGTGGGGACGCCGCTGCGCGTGAGCCTGGCTTGCGGCTCTTGCTGCAGCTGGGCCGGATTGCTGCGACCGAAGACCATGTCGGTCAGGTGCGATTCGTAGAACAGGCCGCTGGTCTGCAGCGCCACGCGCAGCGCCTGGCCCAGCGCGCGGGCGGACGGTCCGGCCGCCGCCAGGCTGGCGTGGGCCGTGGCGTCGGCGCCCTTGGCGCCGCCGGGGGCGTCAGCCGCGCCGCCAGGGCGGCCGGGCTTGGCGCCCAGCTGGGTATCGGCTTCGAGGTCGGCGGTGGCTGCCGCGGCGGCGGCCAGGGCCGCGGTCGCGCTGGCGGCCGGCGTCGTGGCGGGCGCCGCGGCGCCACTGGCGGGGGCCTGGGGTTGTCCGGGTTGCGCCGGTTGCGCGGCGGGTTGGCCGGCGCCCGGTTGGGCCGGCGCGCCGCTACCCTGCGCCGGTGCGTTGGCCGACCACAAGGGGGCGCGGCCCAGCACCGCCGGCGCGGCGTCGGGATATTGGGCCAGCAGCGACAGGATCGCGCGGGCAGTGGTGCCCAGCGTGGTGGGGGCCGAAGCCGTGGTGTCGCTGCTGGTGACCAGGCCACGGGCGGCCAGCGCCAGCGCGGCGGCGGTCTTGGCGTCGAGGACGGGCGCCGGGCGGTCGCCGCGGGCGCCGCCGGTCTGGATGCCTTGCCGTGGGTCGCGATTGGAGCCGTCGGCCGAGCCGGGCTTGTCCAGGTTGCCGGGCTGGCTGACCGCATCCGGCCGCGCGCCCGACACCTGGTTGGCGCTGGCGGCGGACATCGTCGTGCCCAGCACGGCGTCCAACCGCTGCACTAGGACGTTGCCGAGTGCCGCGGGACCTACGCTCATGCTTCAGGCGCCTGGTAGCCGTAGGCCGACAGCAGCGTCTGCTGGCGCTTCATGCGGCCCAGCAGTTCGCCCAGCCGGGCCAGTTGCGGGAGCGCCAGGTCGCGCGTGAGCGCGTCGTTTTCGAGGATGCGCACCAGCAGGTCGTACTTCATGGCGCGGCCGGCCTCGTCCAGCGGCGCGGTCGGTTCCGCGATCCGCAGGCGTTCGACCAGCTCGCAATACTGCTGCCCGTGGGCCATCGCCGTATCCCAGTCGCCGGCCTGGGCGGCCGTCAACATCTCGCCCGTGATGAGGGCGATCTCCTGGTAGTGTTCCAGAATAGGGGATGAGTACTGGGTAAGGGACGTCATGGAAATCTCGGGCGTTCGATGGCTGGCTGGATTTGTGTTTTTGGCCATCAGGGCTGGGTGAGGCCAGCCGGTCGGTCGATGGAAGTCTGCCAAGCCTCGGCCAGATCCGCCAACAGGCGGTCGGCGATGTCGAGTTGCTCGGTATCCGCTTTCAGATTTGCCGTCAGCAAGGTGCGGACGATGTAATCGTAGAGCCGGGCGAGGTTGGCGGCGATCTCGCCGCCGGCCTCCATGTTCAACCCGGTCTTCAAGCCTTCATCGACGATCTTGATCGCTTTCGAGATGGCCGCGCCGCGCTCGGCGACCCGGCCTTCCTGCAGGTGGATGCGTGCCTGACCGATCGCCGCCCGGGCACCCAGGTACAGCAGGGTGATCAGCCGCTCGGGACTCGCGCCCAGAACCTGGGTTTCCAGGCCGATATCGGCGTAGGAGCGGACGGATTGGGACCCTGTGGGGCGGCGGGCGGCGTAAGTCATTAATGCATCTTCTACAGGTTATTTGCTCGATTTGTTCATCGCCGCAAATTGTTGGGTCAGGTAGTTGGCGGTGGTCTGCATTTGCATGTAGAACTTGTCCAGCGCCACGAAGCGGGTGCGCATCTGGTCTATTTCGGCATCGCTGGCGGCCTTGGCCCGCTTCTGTTGGGCGTCCAGGTCGCTCATCGACTTGGTCAGGCCGTCGGTGCGCGTCTTGAGCGAACCGGTGCTGCCCAGCACGTCCTTGAAAGCCTTGTCGAAACTCTTGGCCAGGCCGTTGTCACCGGTCAGCAGTTTCGTGACATCGGCCGGATTGGCGGTCAGCGCCTTGTCCAGCTTGGTCTGGTCGAGCTTGAGTTGGCGCGTCTGCGGATCGGTGGTGATGCCCAGGTCGGCCAGCGAACGGACGGTGCCTTCCCCCAGCACGGCCTGCAGAGCGCCCGTCACCGACGACTGGATCGAGCGCGTCGTGCCGTCGCCGGTCAGCGGCTGATTGGTGGCCGCCTTGGCGTCGAAGGCCGTCAGGTTCTTGATGGTCGTCTGCAGCGCGTTGTAGGTCTTGACGAAGTCCTGGATGGCCTTGTTGGCGACCGACGTGTCGGCTTCGAGCTTGAGCGTGATCGGCTTGTCGGTCTCGGTCTTTTCGGTGAGGTTCAGCGTCACGCCGTCAATGACGTTGGCGACGTTGTTCGAGCCGCTCTTGACGACGAGATTGTTGATGATCAGCTGGGCGTCTTCGGCCTTGGTGCTGGCCATGCCGGTGGTGGTGCCGTCGGCGGCGGTGCTGAAGGACAGGATGTCCTTGAGCGACTGGTCGCCGGTGACGGTGATGTTCTTGACCGAGGCCTGGACGCCGGTGTCCTTGGCCGTCAGCATCAGGTAGTTGTTGCCGTTGCCGTCGTTGATGACGGTGGCGCGCAGCCCGGACTTGTCGTCGGCGTTGATGGCCTTGACGATGCCGTTGAGCGAGGTGTCGCCCTTCAGGTCGATGGTGCGCTTGGTGCCGTCGGCCAGTTCGACCTCGAACGAGCCGGTGTCGCCGTGCTTGGCGGTACGGTCGGCGACGGCGCCCGACTGCAGGCTCTGGGCGCGCGCCAGGTTCTTCACTTCGATGACGTACTGGCCCGCGGTGGCGCCCTCGGCGGCCACGGTGGCCGTCAAGGCGGTGCCGCCGGTGACGCTGCCCTTGATGGCAGCCATCGTCTCGGCCTTGCCCAGCACGCCGGCGGACTTCTGCAGCGCCTCCAGCGCGCTTTGCAGCTGCGCGTAGGCATCGATGCGAGTCTTGTAACTGGCAGCGCGGGTGGTGTAAATCGAGAGCTTCTTGTCCTCGGCCGTCTGCAGGTCCGACAGGATCTTTTCCAGGGGCAAGCCGGAAACTGAACCGAGGTTGGTGATAGAGGCCATGTGAAATCCTTCCTAGCGATGCGATTCTGTCAAAAATAGGGTGCCGGCGATTGGCCGGGTAAGGGCATAAGGCGGGCCTAATTCGATGATTCCATCATCGATTGGCGCCAAAACGGGCACAGAAGAAAATACGGAAACTCATGTCAAGCCGAAGTCTTGATGCCATTTCCCTGCATGTTCACGATCATTTTGGCGATCTTGAGCACGGCTTCGCTGGGGATGGTGCGTATGACGTCCCCCGATTTGGCGTCGACCACCGACACCACCACCTGGTGTACGTCCGGGTCGACCTCGAACTGCAACTGGGTCGACCACGCCTTCATCTGCTCGTTGATTTCATCGAGCGCCTTGTCGAGAGGCAGCTTCTGCGAATTCGACTGCTCCGACGTCGCGGAATCCGTGCCGCTGCTATTGGTGCTGGCAGCGGGCGGGGCGACGGTGACGGATGGATCTGCGACGACGGGCACGGCCGCGATTGGCACCGGTGCGAACGTAGCGGGGGCTAAGGGGGTTACGGCCATGATCACTCCAGCGGCGGTGCGGGCGTCTCGGAGGAACGCGCTGTTTTCAGGGAATTCTCAGCTACGATTACGGCAGCGCCGCAGGGAACTTTAGCCCCCGTCACAGCGGGCTGTTTCATGTGCTAACAAGTTGGGATCGGGCAATGAGTGTCAAGACGGCGTTGCGAGTCATCGAAATCATCGAAACCTATGCCCGGGAGAAGCGCGCACTGCCCCTGTCGGAACTGGCCCGGTTGCTGGACGTGCCGGTATCCAGTTGCCTGGCCCTGATCCGCACCCTGACCGGCCTGGGCTACCTCTATGAAACCGGACGCCGCCAGGGCTACTACCCGACCGGGCGCCTGCTGGCGATGGCGCAACGCATCGCCCGCGCCGATCCGGTGCTGGACCGGGTCTATCCCAGCCTGGTTGAATTGAGGGACGCAACCCGGGAAACCGTCGTATTCGCCAAGCTGACGCAGGACGGCAGGGTGGTCTACCTGGACGTGCTGGATTCCCCGCACACGATCCGATATGCGCCAGTTGCTGGCGAGTTCAAGGACGTACACGCCAATTCGCTGGGCAAAGCGCTCATGTCGCTGATGGAGGAGCCGGCCCGCGACGCGCTGCTCGGCAGCCGGCCGCTGACGCGCTACAACGAGCGCACGCTGGTCACCCGCGACGCGGTGCTGCGGGATCTGGCGCTGTCGCGCCAGCGCGGCTGGTTCATGAACAGCGGCGAGTCGATTCCCGACGTCGGCGCCATCGCCTGGCCGGTGACGCTGTCGGGCGAGCATTACGCCATCTCCGTGGGCGGCCCGATCTACCGGATCGAGCCGTGCCAGGAGGAGTACGCCCGCATCCTGCGGGCCGCCTGCACGGGGCTGGAACAGCAGTCCTGAGGCGGCGCCGGGGCCGTCCGGCAAGGCGCGGCCCGGCCGGCCGGACGGACGCGCCCGGCGGTCGTGCGCGGGGCGCGGCCCTCAATACGACTTGGGCAGGCCCAGCACCTTTTCCGCGATGAAGCACATGATCAGCTGCGGGCTGACCGGCGCGATGCGCGGGATGAAGCTCTCGCGCAGCAGCCGTTCCACGTGGTATTCCTTGGCGTAGCCCATGCCGCCCAGCGTCATCACCGCGGTCTGGCAGGCGTTGTAGCCGGCCTCGGCCGCCAGGTACTTGGCGGCGTTGGCGCTGGGGCCGCAGGGCTCGCCGGCGTCGTACAGGCTGGCGGCCTTGAACACCATCAGGTCGGCCGCCTCCAGCTGCATCCAGGCCTGCGCCAGCGGGTGCTGGATGCCCTGGTTCTGGCCGATCGGCCGGCCGAACACATGGCGCTCGCCGGCGTAGCGCACCGCCCGCTCCAGGGCGGCGCGGCCGATGCCGACCGCTTCGGCCGCGATCAGGATGCGTTCCGGGTTCAGGCCATGCAGGATGTATTCGAAGCCGCGGCCTTCCTCGCCGATCCGGTCCGCCAGCGGGATCCGCAGGCCGTCGATGAACAGCATGTTCGAGTCCACCGCCTTGCGGCCCATCTTCTCGATTTCTCGCACCTCGACCTTGCCGCGGTCCAGGTCGGTGTAGAACAGCGACAGGCCCTGCGTCGGCTTGGCCACTTCGGACAGCGGCGTGGTGCGCGCCAGCAGCAGCATCTTGTCGGCCACCTGGGCGGTCGAGATCCAGATCTTGCGGCCATGCACCACGTATTCGTCGCCCTGGCGCACGGCGCGGGTGCCGAGCTTGGTGGTGTCCAGGCCGGCGTCGGGCTCGGTGACGGCGAAGCAGGCCTTCTGCTGGCCGGCGATCAGCGGCGGCAGCCAGCGGGCGCGCTGTTCGTCGTTGCCGAACACCACGACGGGATTGAGGCCGAAGATGTTCATGTGCACGGCCGACGCGCCGGTGAAGCCGGCGCCCGAGGCGGCGATGGTCTGCATCATCAGGGCGGCCTCGGTCATGCCCAGGCCGGCGCCGCCATGTTCCGGCGGCATGGCGATGCCGAGCCAGCCGTCGCGCGCCAGGTCGGCGTGCAGCGGCTCGGGGAAGCCGCCTTCACGGTCGCGTTCCAGCCAGTATTCGTCGGGATAGCGCGCGCAGATGCGGGACACGGCGTCGCGCAGCGCCAGTTGATCGGGGGTGAATGCAAAGTCCATCAGTCGGTTCCATCCTGGGTGATGCGATTGGCAAAGAGCGCGTCGATGCCGGCGGGGTCGTAGCCGGCCTCGGCCAGCACCTCGCGGCTGTGCTGGCCCAGCGTCGGCGCGGGGCGCCGAATGGCGGTCGGCGTGCCCTGGTAGCGGCCGAGCGGGGCGGGCGTGCGCAGGCGGCCTTCGGTCGGGTGCTGGTGGTCCTGCACGAAGCCGGTGGCGGCCAGGTGCTCGTCCTGCAGCAGGTCGTCGACCGTATAGAGCTGCGAGGCCGGGATGTCGGCGTCCGCCAGCTCGCGCAGCCAGTCCTGGCTGGCGCGGGTGCGGATGACGTCGGCGACGAAGGCATAGACCTCGTCGATGTGGGCCGCGCGGGCGCCATGGGTGTGAAAGCGCGGATCCTGCGCCAGCTCCGGCTGGCCGATCAGCGCGAAGAAGTTGCGCCAGTGCTTGTCGTTGTAGATCAGCAGGCAGATATAGCCGTCGGCGGTGGCGTAGGGCCGGCGGTGCGGCGCCAGCAGGCGGGCGTAGCCGGTGGGACCGAGCGGCGGCTCGAAGGTGGCCCCGCCCAGGTGGTCGCCCAGCACCAGGTGCGCCATGCCCTCGAACATCGGGATCTCGACCGGCTGGCCCTGGCCGCTGGCGCGGGCGTGCAGCACCGCCGACACCAGCGCGATGCCCACGTGCAGGCCCACGGCGCGGTCGGCCAGCGTCAGCGGCGCGTAGCGCGGCACGTCGCCGCTCTGCTGCGCCGCCAGCGCGGCGATGCCGGTCTGGCCCTGGATCAGGTCATCGTAGGCGGGCCGGCCGGCGTAGGGGCCGGCCTCGCCGAAGCCGTAGGCGCCCAGGTAGACGATGCGCGGGTTGCGCGCCGCCACCGCCTCGTACGACAGGCCCAGGCGCGCCATGGCCTGGGGGCGGATGTTGTAGAGCAGGGCGTCGCAGGTCTCGGCCAGCCGCAGGCAGGCCTCGCGGCCCTCCGGCGTTTTCAGGTCCAGCACCACCGAGCGCTTGTTGCGGTTCAGGTGCAGGTACAGGTGCCCCATGCCCGGATTGCGCATCGGGCCGACGGCCCGCATGTTGTCGCCGGCGGGCGATTCGACCTTGATGACGTCGGCGCCCAGGTCGGCCAGCACCTGGGTGGCGTAGGGGCCCATCACGACCGAACTGAGGTCCAGGATGCGCACGCCGGACAGGGGGCCGGCGGCCGGCGGGGATACGGCGGTGGACATCGTCATTGCTGCTCGATCCCCGCGTCGCGGATCAGCTTGCCCCACAGGTCGCGCTGTTCGCCGACGAACTGGCCGAAGGCCTCGGGCGAGCTGGAGAAGGCGTCAAAGCCCAGGCCCGCCAGGCGCTTGCGCACGTCGGGCTTGGCCACCACCTGCTTGATGGCGGCGTTGAGCTTGGCCACCACCTCGGGCGGCATGCCGGCCGGGCCGAAGTAGCCGTTCCACGAATTCAGGTCGAAATCCGGCACGCCCGACTCGGCCATGGACGGCAGGTCCGGCACGATGGCGCTGCGCTCGGCGGTGGACACCGCCAGCGCCCGCAACTGGCCCGACTGCACGAACGGCAGCCCGGACGCCAGATCGGTGAACATGAAATCGACCTGGCCGCCGACCACGTCGGTCAGGCCCTGCGGCGTGCCTTTATAGGGCACGTGCAGGATGTCGATCTTGGCGCGGTTGGCCAGGGTGGCGCCGGCCACGATGCCGGTGCTGTTGCCGCTGGCGTAGGTGATGCGGCCCGGATGCTGGCGCGCGTCGGCGACCAGGTCGGCCACCGTCTTCCACGGCCGCTTGGGGTTGGCGACCAGGATGAAGGGCAGGTTGCCGCCGCGCGCGATGGGGGTGAAATCCTTGACCGGATCGTAGGGGATGTTCTTCATCAGCCAGGGGGCGGCCGAATGCGAGGTATTGGTGGTCACGAACAGCGTATAGCCGTCCGGCTTGGCGCGCGCCACGTAGCTGGCGGCGATGGTGGCGTTGGCGCCGGGCTTGTTCTCCACCACGATCTGCTGGCCCAGGATGGTCGACAGTTCGGCGCCGAAGATGCGGCCCACCGCGTCGGTGCCGGAACCGGCCGGAAACGGCACGATCAGGGTGATGGGTTTGTTCGGATAGTCGGCGGCGTGGGCCGCGGGCAGGGGTAGCGCAGCGGCGCCGCCGACCAGGGTGGCGCCCAACAGGCGTAGTAGTCGCATGGTTTGTCTCCAGAGGATGCGAAGCGGGCGCGGCTTCTGCGGCCGCTGCCCGGGGTGGGGCCGGTCTCCGTGGCGCGTCAGGCGCCGGCGGTCGATGCGGGGAAACCGCGGATCACGCGGTCGGGCGATTCTTCGTACGGCGGCGTGTAGATCACCAGCAGCCGCGCGGGCTCGTCGCTGGTCACGGTGAACACGTGCGGGATGTCCGGCGGGAAATAGCAGCAGTCGCCCGGGACCATGTCGGCCCATTCGTCCTGGACCTGCGCGCGGGCGCTGCCCGACAGCAGGTAACAGACCTGCTCGATGCCCGGATGGGCGTGCGGCAGCGCGCCCTGGCCTTTGTCGATCACGCCCAGCAGCACTTCCACGCCGCGCGAGCCCACCGTGTCGGGGCCGATCAGGCGGCGGTTGAGGGTGCCGGTATGGTTGGCCGGGTGGTAGCCGGGCACGTCGGCCTCCCGGACCAGCCAGGCCGGGGTCTTGCGCTGCGTCATGTCTCATCCTTGTGAGTTTTCATATGTGAATTTATTTTCACGGATGAAAAAAACATCGGCAAGCGGTTTTTCCCGGCGATCCCGTGGCGTCCCAGGGGGATTAGGGAAAACACCGGGCATGCGCTGCTAAAATCACGGGCTGTCCACCTTTGCGATCCCGCCCCATGTCTTCTGCCCTCAAGCCCGCCGCTGGCGCCACCCTGTCCGATTGGCTGCAGTACCTGGAATCGATCCACGCCACCGCGATCGACATGGGCCTGGAGCGCGTGCGGGAAGTGGCTGCCCGCATGAACCTGGAACTGCCGGGCGTGAAGTTCGTGGTGGGGGGCACCAATGGCAAGGGCTCGACCTGCTCGATGCTGGAGTCGATCCTGCTGGCCGCGGGTTACAAGGTCGGGCTGTACACCTCGCCGCACCTCATCGATTTCAACGAGCGCGCGCGCGTCAATGGCCAGATCGCCTCGGACGAGGCCCTGATCGAGCAGTTCATCGCGGTCGAGGCCGCGCGCGGCGAGACGTCCCTGACGTACTTCGAATTCACCACGCTGGCGATCCTGCGCCTGTTCTCGCAATCGCGCCTGGACGCGGTGGTGCTGGAAGTCGGCCTGGGCGGCCGCCTGGACGCCGTCAACATCATCGACGCCGACTGTGCCGTCGTCACCAGCGTCGACCTGGACCACATCGAATATCTGGGCGACACGCGCGAGAAGATCGGCTTCGAAAAGGCCCATATCTATCGCGCCGGCCGGCCGGCCATCTGTGCCGATCCGGTGCCGCCGCAGTCGCTGCTCGATTACGTCGAGCAGATCGGCGCCGACCTGTGGCTGTTCAGCCGCGACTACAACTATTCCGGCGACCGCCAGCAGTGGGCCTACGGCGGTCGCGAACAGCGCCGCAGCGCGCTGGCCTATCCGGCGCTGCGCGGCGCCAACCAGCTGTTGAACGCGTCGGCGGCGCTGGCCGCGCTGGAATCGGTGCGCGACCGCCTGCCGGTGCCGCAGCAGGCAGTGCGCCAGGGCCTGCTGCAGGCGTCGCTGCCGGGCCGGTTCCAGATCCTGCCGGGCCAGCCCACCGTGATCCTGGACGTGGCCCATAACCCGCACGCCGCCGCGGTGCTGGCCCAGAACCTCGACAACATGGGCTTCCACCCCTACACCTACGCGGTGTTCGGCATGCTCAACGACAAGGACCTGGCCGGCGTGCTGGCCAAGCTCGGCACGCGCATCGACCACTGGTTCTGCGCCGGCCTGCCGGGACCGCGCGGCGGCTCCGGCGAACACCTGGCCGAACGGGTCGCCGCCGGCCTGCCGGCCGCGCCCGCCGGGGCCGAGGCGCCCGGCGTCTCGGCCTACCCCGATCCCGCCCAGGCCTTTGCCGCGGCGCGCGAACGGGCAGGGGAGAATGATAGAATCGTGGTGTTCGGATCATTTCTCACCGTGGCCTCGGTTTTGCAGTCTCTGGGTCGCAAGGCGTAGGCAAGAGCGGCATAGGCAAACATGGGTTTTTTCAAACGCAAGGATCCTGCCGACCAGGCGCAACCCTCCAAGCGAGCGGCCGTGCCGAGCGAGGTTCAGGCGGCTGAGTTGCGCGGGCGCGCCCGGCGCAGGCTCGCAGGCGCCATCGCGCTGGTGCTGGCGGCCGTCATCATCCTGCCGATGGTGCTGGATTCCCAGCCGACGCCCGTGGCCGACAACATCCCCATCAAGGTGCCGGAACGCAATACGCCGTTCCAGCCGCAGGTGAGCGAGCCGCAGGCCAACTCGCCCGCCGCGCCGGCGCAGGGCGCCACGCCTGGCGAATCGTCCACGATCCCGACGCCGCCGCCGGTGACGTCGGGGCCGCAGGCCAGCGCGCCGCAGGCCGCGACGCCGTCCACCACCACGCCGCCGGTCACCACGCCGCCCGCCACGACCCCGCCCGCGGTCACGCCGCCCGCGACCGTGACGCCGCCGCGCACCCCGCCGCCCAAGCCGGAACCCAAGCCCGAGCCGAAACCGGCCACGCCCAAGCCCGAGACCCGTTCGGACGACGGCGCCCGCGCCCTGGCGTTGCTCGAAGGCCGTTCCGCGCCCGCCGCGACGCCAGCGCCCAAGCCGCAGGCCGCCAAGGGCAATTTCGTGCTGCAGATCGCCGCCTACACGACGTCCGAGGACGCCCAGTCGCGGCGCGACAAGCTGCACCAGGCCGGCGTCACCAATGCATTCGTCGAGCAGGCTTCCATCGGAGGCAAGCAGCAGTACCGTCTGCGGGTGGGGCCGTTCCCCTCGCGCGAGGCGGCGCAGGCGGCCCAGGCGCGGTTGCGCACCCTGGGTTATGACAACGGTTTCATCGCCGCCCAGTAGTGACCGGCTTCGACTTCGTCGTGCTGGCCATCCTGGTGGTATCGGGTGTGCTGGGCCTGGTGCGCGGCCTGCTCAAGGAAGTGCTGTCGCTGGTTGCGTACCTGCTGGCCTTCGTGGCCGCGATCTGGTGGGGCCCCACGGTCTATACCTGGCTGGAGCCCTATATCGAGACGACGCTGCTGCGCATGGGAGTTTCGTACGCGGTGGTTTTCATTATCGTGCTGCTCGGCGTGGGGTTGGTCAACATGACGCTTGCCGCCTTGATCCGCAGCACCGGGCTGAGCCCGGCCGATCACGGCCTGGGCGGCATGTTCGGGCTGGCCCGGGGTCTGCTCATCGTGCTGGCGCTGGTCGCCGCCGCGGGCTACACGCCGCTGCCACAGGAGCCGTGGTGGAAGGACGCCATGTTTTCGCATTCGGCCATCGAGGCCATCAAACATATCAAGACGTGGCTGCCGCCGTCCCTGGCGACGTGGCTGCCGTATTGATTAGCTTCACATCAACCAGGAAATCTCACCATGTGTGGAATCGTAGGGGTCATCGGGCGCGGGCCGGTCAACCAGCTGCTCTATGACAGCTTGCTGCTGTTGCAGCATCGCGGGCAGGATGCCGCGGGCATTGCGACGTCGCAAGGCAACCAGTTCAATATGTACAAGGCGCACGGCCTGGTGCGCGACGTATTCCGCACGCGCAACATGCGTGCCCTGCCGGGCACCTCGGGCGTCGGCCAGGTCCGCTATCCCACCGCCGGCTCCAGCGCCAGCGAGGAAGAGGCCCAGCCGTTCTACGTCAACGCCCCGTTCGGCATCATGTTCGCCCATAACGGCAACCTGACCAACTGGCGCGAGCTGCGTGAATCGCTCTACCGCGTCGACCGCCGCCACATCAACACCAATTCCGACTCGGAAGTGCTGCTGAACGTGCTGGCCCACGAGCTGCAGTCGGCCGCCAGCGGCGTCTCGCTCGACGACGACGCCATGTTCCGCGCCGTCGCCGCCGTGCACAAGCGCGTGCGCGGCGCCTACGCCGTGGTGGCGCAGATTTCCGGTTACGGCCTGCTGGCGTTCCGCGATCCCAACGGCATCCGTCCGCTGTGCATCGGCCGCCAGGAAACCGACGAAGGCGTCGAGTGGATGGTGGCCTCGGAATCCGTGGCGCTGGAAGGCAGCGGCTTTGCCTTCGTGCGCGACGTCGAGCCGGGCGAAGCGGTGTTCGTCGACCTGGACGGCCGTTTCGTCAGCCGCCAGTGCGCCGACAATCCGCAACTGGTGCCCTGCATTTTCGAATACGTCTACTTCGCCCGTCCCGATTCGCTGATCGACGGCGTGTCGGTGTACGACGCCCGCCTGCGCATGGGTGAATACCTGGCCGACAAGGTCGCGCGCAACATGCGCCTGGGCGACATCGACGTGGTCATGCCGATCCCCGATTCGTCGCGTCCGGCCGCCATGCAGCTGGCCGCCCGCCTGAACCTGGACTACCGCGAAGGCCTGATCAAGAACCGCTACGTCGGCCGCACCTTCATCATGCCCGGCCAGGCCGTGCGCCGTAAATCGGTGCGCCAGAAGCTCAACGCCATCGGCATGGAGTTCAAGGGCAAGAACGTGCTGCTGGTCGATGACTCCATCGTGCGCGGCACCACCAGCCGCGAGATCGTCGACATGGCGCGCGCCGCCGGCGCCAACAAGGTGTACTTCGCCTCGGCCGCGCCTCCGGTGCGCTTCCCCAACGTCTACGGCATCGACATGCCGACGCAGAGCGAACTGATCGCCACCGGCCGCAGCGACGAGGAAATCGCCCGCGCGATCGGCGCCGACAGCCTGATCTACCAGGACCTGCACGACATGCAGCAGGCCGTGCGCGACATCAATCCCAAGCTGTCGCGCTTCGAGGCCTCGTGCTTCGACGGCGAATATGTCACCGGCGACATCACCGCCGAATACCTGGCCCGCCTGGGCCAGGCGCGCGCGGAATCCGGCGACGGCGAAGGCGCCAGCGGCCTGCAGTTCAACATGGGCTACGCGGCCAACGACGCCTGACGTCGGTTCGCGCCATGAAAAAGCCGCTCCTTCGGGAGCGGCTTTTTTTATCGGCCTGCGCCTGTCACCACAGGCTGTCGCCGGTGGCCTCCAGGTGGGTCAGGTACAGCCGCAGGTCGAATTCGTACTGGTGGTATTGCGGCTCCATCAGCTGGCACAGGTTGTAGAAGGCCTTGTTGTGGTCCTTCTCCTTCAGGTGCGCCAGTTCGTGCACCGTGATCATCTTCAGGAATTCCTCGGGCACCGTCTTGAATAGCGTGGCCACGCGGATCTCGTGCTTGGCCTTGAGCTTGCCGCCCTGCACCCGCGAGATGAACGTGTGCTGGCCCAGCGCGTGCTGGATCACGTGGATCTTGCTGTCGAACGCGATCTTGCTGAGCGGGGCGCCATTGCGGATGTAGGTATTCTTCAGGTCCACCACATAGTCGTACAGCGCCTTGTCGGTGCGCACGGTGTGCGCGCCGCCAGGATAGCGGGCCTGCAGCGCCGGCCCGAGCTTGCCCTGGTCGAGCAGCGCGCGGGCCTGCGCCAGCAGCGATTCCGGATAGCCGGTCAGGTATTTCATGGCTTGGAAGAAAATGGAAGGCTCGCGCCCGCGCCGCCGGGTGCCGGCGGCGTGAAAGGCGCGGCGCTCCCGGGCGTGATCAGGCGGCGCGGCCGCGGCCGAACGCCGCCGGCAGGGCCATGACCAGCAGGATCACGAACAGCGCCAGGCTCCACAGGGCGTACTCGATGCCCAGGACCGGCACCACCGCGTCCATGCAGGTGGCGTAGATGCCGAACAGCCACGGCACGGCGCCGTCCAGGCCGATGCCGGTCATGAAGCGGTCGGCGAAGGTCTGGTCGCATGACAGCATCTTGGCAGCCACGGTGTACTGGTACCAGGCGGCGGCGATGCCGCTCAGGGAAAGCAGGCCGGCCAGGCCGGCGCAGACGCGGGTGAGGGCGCGGCCGCCGCCGAAGCCGCCGATCAGGGCGATGACGCCGATCACCAGGTAGATCAGGCGCTGCATCACGCACCAGGCGCACGGCGGCATGTCGAAGACGTACTGGGAAATCAGGGCGATGCCGACGGCGCCGAAGCTGAAAAGGGCGATCAGGCGGAGCAGGCGTTCGGAACGAGAAGTCATGGTTGTTGCACGATAAGGGTTCGACGGGGCCGAGGCCCCGGGGATGGCCAATCCGGCCGCCAGGCGTTAGGCCTTGGGAATCGGAATTGGTTGCATGACCTGCTGCAATACCCCCAGCAGCAGTTCGCGCGAGCCTTCCCAGAAGATCTGCACGCCCAGGCACAGCATGATGAAGGCCGACATGCGCATGAACACGGCGGTGCCATTATCGCCCAGCCGATGCAGCATCTGCGCCGCGAAGCGCAGGCAGACGTACAAAGTCAGCGAAACGACCACGATGCCGGGGATCGAGCCGCCCAGCCGCAGCAGGCTCAGCACGTGGTTCTGGTCGCGTAGCGACACGCCCACGGTGATGGCCGCGGCGATCGAGCCGGGACCGCAGCTGATGGGGAAGGTGAGCGGATAGAACGCGCGCGCCTTGGCCATTTCCGGGGTGAACGACTCGGCCATGCGGGCCACGCGTTCGGTGTCGGCGTCGGGCGAATTCACCAGGCGCCAGGCGCTGGCCATGACCAGCATGCCGCCGCCCACGCGCACGATCGACAGCGAGATGCCGAAGAAGCTCAGCAGCACGTTGCCGGCCACCATGGCGACGATGAGCATCAGTCCGACATTGACGGCGACGCGCTTGGCCAGCACCGTGCGGGTCGACGACGAGGCGCCTTCGGTCAGGGACAGGAAGATGGGCGCGATCGCCGGCGGATTCAGGAACGGCAACAGCGTGGCCAGCGTGAAAAAGAAGCTGGTCCCCAGTACCCGCAAGTATTCGGTCAGGTCCATCGCACGGTATCGCCAAGCCGAAAACCGGATTGTATGCGGTCGGCGGCTGTCTGGCGATGGTCCGCGGGTCCGGCTTCAGGCGGCCTGTTGCCGGGCCTCGTCGCCGGCCAGCGCGTCCAGGATGTCGCGCTCGAACTGCATCTGGCTGCGCGGCCGCGTCAACGCCGCGCCGTCGACGATGAATACGTCTTCGACGCGGTCGCCCAGCGTCATGATCTTGGCCATCAGCAGGTTCACTTCATGCTGGGCGAAGACCCGCGCCAGGGCGTGCAGCAGGCCGGGGCGGTCGGTGGCGGTGACCGACAGGCGCCACGAGGTGCTGCGCTCGTCCGGCTGCAATTCGGCCTGCGGCATGATCGGGAACACCCGCGACATGCGCGACTGGCGGCCGCGGCCGTAATAGCCGCCGCGCGTCGCGGGGGCCTGGGCGGCCGCCTTGGCGTCCTTCAGGCGTTCGGCCAGCTCATGCTCGACCAGCGTGGCCTGCGCGCGCAGGTCGCTGGCGCCCTCGGGCAGCAGCACGATGAAGCTGTCCAGCGCCCAGCCGTGGCGGGTGGTGTGGATGCGCGCGTCCTGCACCGACAGCGACTTGGCGTCGAAGTAGCCGCAGATCGCCACGAACAGGTCAGGCACGTCGCGCGTGTAGACCATGATCTGCAGGCCTTCGCCCTGCTCGGTGGGGCGCGCCCGCACCACCGCGTGGGCCGGCGCGACCTGGTGGTACAGGTGGCGCGTGTGCCAGGCGATGTCGGAGGCGTCGTGGCGCAGGAAATAGGCCACGTCGAGCTGGTTCCAGAACGCTTCGCGGGCGTCGTCGCGCAGGCCGGCCAGGCGGGTCAGGCGCGCGGCCTCCTCGCGGCGTTCGGTCAGCACGGTGTGGGCGTCGGCGTGGGCGCCGCCCAGCGCCGCCAGCGTCAGCTTGTACAGGTCCTCGAGCAGCTTGCCTTTCCAGGCGTTCCAGACCTTGGGGCTGGTGCCGCGGATGTCGGCCACCGTCAGCAGGTAGAGCGCGGTCAGGTGGCGCTCGTCCTTGACCGTGGCGGCGAAGTCCTGGATCACGGCGGGGTCCGACAGATCGCGCTTTTGCGCCACGGCCGACATCAGCAGGTGCTGGCGCACCAGGAACTCGACCAGCCTGGTGTCTTCCGGCTCCATGCCGTGGTCGTGGGCGAATTTGCGCACCTCGCGCGCGCCCAGTTCGGAGTGGTCGCCGCCGCGGCCCTTGGCG
Source organism: Achromobacter sp. ISS7 (assembly GCF_056523125.1). Lineage (NCBI taxonomy): Bacteria > Pseudomonadati > Pseudomonadota > Betaproteobacteria > Burkholderiales > Alcaligenaceae > Achromobacter > Achromobacter sp. ISS7. Next base: position 1,267,822 of record NZ_JAWRZD010000001.1, read on the forward strand.
ATGTCGTGGAACAGCGCCGCCACGTACAGCAGCCAGTGCCGGTCCAGGCCGGCGATCAGCTGGCTGGCCAGCGGATATTCCTGGGCATGCTCGGGCATGGTGAAGCGGCGCAGGTTGCGCACCACCGCCAGCGTGTGCTGGTCCACGGTATAGGCGTGGAACAGGTCGTGCTGCATCTGGCCGACGATGCGGCGGAACACCGGCAGGTAGCGCGGCAGGATGTTCAGCATGGTCATGCGGCGCAGCTCGTGCACGACGCCGCGCGGCTGCTGCAGGATCTGCAGGAACAGCTTGCGGTTGACCGGATTGCGGCGGAACTGCGCGTCGATGCGATGGCGCGAGTGCCAGATGGCGCGCAGCGTGCGCGCCGACATGCCGGTCAGCTCGGGATGCTGCTGCATCACCAGGAAGGCGCGCAGCAGCAGCGTGGGGTTCCGTTCGAAGCCGTCGTCGCGGATGATGTCGAGGCGGTCGCGCAGGTTGCGGAAGTCGTCGTCGATGTCGCGCGCGTCGCTGTCGGGGCGCGGGAACAGGCGTTCCTCGATGTTCTGCACCAGGATGCCGTTGAGCTGCGTCACCAGGCGCGCGGCCCAGTAGTAGCGCTGCATCAGCAGTTCGCTGCCGCGCCGGGTGGCGGTGGCGTGGATGCGGTAGACCTCGGCCAGGGCCGGCTGCAGGTCGAACAGCACGCGGTCTTCGCGGCGCCGGGCCAGCAGGTGCAGCTCGATGCGCAGGCGCTTGAAGGCCTGCTCGGCCTTGCGCAGGTCGCGCGCCTCGGATGGGGTCAGCAGGCCGGCCTGCGCCACCGCGCGCCAGTTCTCGCCGAAGCCGGCCGCGCGCGCCATCCACAGGATCACCTGCAGGTCGCGCAGGCCGCCGGGCGATTCCTTGCAATTCGGTTCGAGCGCGTAGGGCGTGTCCTGGTAGCGCGCGTGGCGCTGCTGCATCTCGACGCGCTTGGCGCGGAAGAACGCGCGCGCATCCAGCCGCGACTGCGTGGCGGCCTCGAACTTCTTCATCAGGGTGCGGCTGCCGGCCAGCCAGCGCGATTCGAGCAACGCGGTTTCCACCGTGATGTCGGCGTCGGCCTCGCGCTCGCAATCCTCGATGGTGCGCACGCTGTGGCCGGGCTCCAGTCCCAGGTCCCAGAGCGACGCCACCAGTCGTTCGATGGCGGATTCGTCCTCGGCGGTGGGGGCGTGCGGCAGCAGGATCAGCAGGTCGACGTCCGAGTGCGGGTACAGTTCGCCGCGGCCGTAGCCGCCCACGGCCGCCAGCGTGGCGCCGGCCGGCAGGGGATGGTGCTTGACCAGGTCGCGCAGCGCCGCGTCGACGATGCGGCGCAGTTCGCCCAGCAGCGTGTCGGGGCGTTCGTGCTCGCGGAACTGGGCCACCGCGGCCCGCCGGGATTCCTGGATGCGTTCGCGCAGGGTGCTGAGGATGTCGGCGGTCATGGTGGCGGGCGGCCGGCGGTCAGACGGCGGGGATGACGATCGGTTCGGTGATGAAGGCGGGCGGCTGGGGCATGCCGGGCGACAGGGTCAGGACCTCGTAGCCGGTGTCGGTGACGCAGACAGCATGCTCCCATTGCGCCGACAGGCTGTGGTCGCGCGTCACCACCGTCCAGCCGTCGGACAACTGGCGGATCTCGCGGCGGCCGGCGTTGATCATCGGCTCGATGGTGAACAACATACCCGTCACCAATTTCACGCCGGTACCCGGCTTGCCGTAGTGCAGCACCTGCGGGTCTTCGTGGAAGCGCTGGCCGATGCCGTGGCCGCAGAATTCACGCACCACCGAGAAGCCGTTGGCCTCGGCGTGTTTCTGGATGGCGTTGCCGATGTCGCCCAATGTGGCCCCATTTTTGACCTGCTGGATGCCTTTCCACATGCACTCGAAGGTGATGTCGGTCAGGCGGCGCGACAGGATCGACTGTTCGCCCACCGGGTACATGCGGCTGGTGTCGCCGAACCAGCCGTCCTTGATGATGGTGACATCGATATTGAGGGAGTCCCCGTTTTTCAGGGCCTTGTCGCCGGGGATGCCGTGGCACACCTGGTGGTTGACCGAGGTGCAGATGGCGCCGGGGAAGGGCGGATAGCCGGGCGGGGCGTAGCCGACGGTGGCGGACTTCACCTTAAGTTCGTCGGTCAGGTATTCCAGGCACAGGCGGTCCAGTTCCCCGGTGGTGACGCCAGGCTTGACGTAGGGGGTGATGAAATCGAGGACTTTGGCGGCGTCCTGGCAGGCCGCGCGCATCTTGGCCAGGTCGGCCGGATTGGTAATGGTGCCCATGGAATGACTGACGGATCTCGCTTGAATGTCTGCTTGAAAGAATAGTAGAATTATAGGCTTCCCTAAAATTTTGGGGAGCAATCTGGGTAGCGGCAAGCGCCGATCCCGGCGGGTGGGGATGGAATCATCCAGGTCACCCGGTTGGTTGTCTGATTTGGTACGTTGGACTGCACTGCATCTGGTGAGATCGGTGGCGGGCTTCGGAGTTTCATCGCAAGCGAAGGTTGTGGTGGAAAGTCGGGCCAGTCGCCAGGTTCCGGGAGGCTTACGCGGCACGGCGGGCGAAGGCGGGCGGCGGGCCGGGAGGGTCGGGGCGGTTGCATCGACACAGGTCGGGGCGCTGCGTGCTCGCAAGCCCGGTCATGTTTTCGAGCAGCGATGCAGGTTCAAGGTGGCTGCCGGCTTAAGTTCTTGGAAATGTCGGGAAACCGGTGTTTTCTCAAAGAAATGCCCCCGGCGACTGATGCGCGTGATGGCTGAAAAGCTGATGGCTGAAAAGCCATCTGGCCGCGAGGCCAGGACGCGAGTGAACTGGATTTCGCTGCCAACAAAACAGGTCCGGGTGCGCTGGAAGAAACTGCCAGGAATTTCCTGGCGGGTCGGACGGCGCGATGCGTGCAGGCGGGGCAAGGCGCTTAGTCGTGGCGGCCGTCTGGGTTTATCGCGGCAGCGTAGCAAGAGGCGCGAGGGGCAAATCGCCCGGCAGCGTCGGAGTATTGCGGCAGTGATCGGCCGGCCCGGTTAAAATCGTTTTCTATCCCGCATGTGCGGGAAATCGCGCGCAACACCACCCAGGGTGTCAGCCACAGGCTGATGCAGGTGCGGCGCAAGAAATCAACCCTTGGAGAAAGTTATGTCTTTGATGCGCGAAATGCTGGAAGCGGGTGTCCACTTTGGTCACCAGACCCGCTACTGGAACCCCAAGATGGCCCCCTTCATCTTCGGCCATCGCAACAAGATTCACATCATCAACCTGGAAAAGACGGTTGATAAGTACCAGGAAGCCACCAAGTTCGTGAAGCAGCTGGCTGCTCGCGGTGGCAACATCCTGTTCGTCGGCACCAAGCGCGCTGCCCGCGAGCTGGTCGCCGCCGAAGCCGCCCGTTGCGGCATGCCCTTCGTCGACGCCCGCTGGCTCGGCGGCATGCTGACCAACTTCAAGACGGTCAAGACCTCGGTCAAGCGCCTGAAAGACATGGAAGCCGTGGTCGCCGAAGGCGGCGCCGAGCGCATGATCAAGAAGGAAGGCCTGCTGTTCCAACGCGAACTGGACAAGCTGAACAAGTCGATCGGCGGCATCAAGGACATGAACGGCCTGCCCGATGCCATGTTCGTGATCGACGTCGGCTACCACAAGATCGCCATCGCCGAAGCCAAGACCCTGGGCATCCCCGTGGTCGCCGTGGTTGACACCAACCACTCGCCCGACGGCATCGACTACGTGATCCCCGGCAACGACGACTCGGCCAAGGCCATCGCGCTGTACGCCAAGGGCATCGCCGACGCCGTGCTGGAAGGCCGCGAACAGAACCTGAACGGTCTGGTCGAAGAAATCGGTGAAGGCCAGGAAGAGTTCGTCGAAGTGCAGGACAACCAGGCCTAAGCCTGCTGTCATGTCCGGCGGTTAGTGTCTGGGGGCGGTCGCGGAATGCGGCGTGCCCCCGCCTCGCCGGCAGTGCGAAGGTGGGCTCCCATCTTCCTCATCCGCAGCTTGCGGACGTCTCATCGAATCACACCAATGCCCCGGCCCGCCGGGGCATGTCTTAGCAAAATTTGGAGCTAACATGGCTGAAATTACCGCCGCCCTGGTCAAGGAACTGCGCGAGAAGACCGATGCGCCCATGATGGAGTGCAAGAAGGCCCTGACGGAAGCCGAAGGCGACCTGGCCCGCGCTGAGGAAATCCTGCGCGTCAAGCTGGGCAACAAGGCCAGCAAGGCTGCCGCCCGCGTCACCGCCGAAGGCCTGATCGGCCTGTTCATCTCGGCCGACGCCAAGCAAGGCGCCGTCATCGAAGTGAACTGCGAAACCGACTTCGTTGCCAAGAACGACGACTTCGTCGCTTTCGTCAACAAGCTGGCCGAGCTGGTCGCCACGCAGAACCCCGCCGATGTGGCCGCCCTGTCGGCGCTGCCCTACGGTGAAGGCACCATCGAATCGACCCGTACCGCCCTGATCGGCAAGATCGGCGAAAACATCTCGATCCGCCGCTTCGAGCGTATCCAGACCCCGAACGCGCTGGCCAGCTACGTGCACGGCGGCAAGATCGGCGTGCTGGTGGAATACGCCGGCGCCGAGGAAGTGGGCAAGGACCTGGCGATGCACATCGCCGCGACCAAGCCGAAGGCCCTGAACGCCGACGGCGTGAACCCGGCCGACATCGCCGCCGAACGCTCGGTCGCCGAACAGAAGGCCGCCGAATCGGGCAAGCCGGCTGAAATCGTCGCCAAGATGGTCGAAGGCTCGGTGCAGAAGTTCCTGAAGGAAGTGACGCTGATGTCGCAACCGTTCGTCAAGGACGACAAGAACACGGTCGAACAGATGCTCAAGGCCAAGGGCGCCTCGATCACCAAGTTCGTGCTGTTCGTCGTCGGCGAAGGTATCGAGAAGAAGACCAGCGACTTCGCCGCTGAGGTTGCCGCCGCCGCCGCCGGCCGCGCCTGATCTCAGGGTAGTCCTTACAGGCCGGCGCTAGATATTTTCTAGTCCGGCCTATTTCTTGTCTTAAACTTTCGTCGGATTGTTCTTCGGGATATCACCTATGAGCAGCAGATCATACAAACGGGTTCTTCTCAAACTTTCCGGCGAGGCGCTGATGGGCGACGATGCATTCGGCATCAATCGCGCCACCATCGTCCGCATGACCGATGAGATCGCCGAAGTCGCCGCCACCGGCGTCGAGCTGGCCATCGTCATCGGCGGTGGCAACATCTTCCGTGGCGTCGCCCCGGGTGCGCAGGGCATGGACCGCGCCACCGCCGACTACATGGGCATGATGGCCACCATCATGAACGCGCTTGCCCTGCAGGACGCGCTCAAGCACAAGGGTATCGACACCCGCGTGCAATCGGCCCTGAACATCGACCAGGTCGTCGAACCGTACATCCGCCCCAAGGCCCTGCGCTACCTCGAAGAAGGCAAGGTCGTCATCTTCGCCGCGGGCACCGGCAACCCGTTCTTCACGACCGATACCGCGGCCGCCCTGCGTGGCGCCGAGATCGGTGCGGAGATCGTGCTGAAGGCCACCAAGGTCGACGGCATCTACAGCGCGGATCCCAACAAGGATCCTTCCGCCACGCGCTATGCGCGCATCAGCTTCGACGAAGCCATCGTCCGCCGCCTGGAAGTCATGGACGCCACGGCGTTCGCGCTGTGCCGCGACCAGAAGCTGCCGATCAAGGTGTTTTCGATCAATAAGTCGGGCGCGCTCAAGCGCGTCGTCAGCGGCGAAGACGAAGGCACGTTGGTACACGTTTAAAGAAAAGGAATATCCATGAGCGTCGCAGAAATCCGCAAATCCGCCGAAGCCAGGATGGCCAAGTCGCTTGACACGCTCAAGACCAACCTGGCCAAGATCCGCACGGGCCGCGCCCACACCGGCATCCTGGACCACGTGCAGGTCGAGTACTACGGTTCGCCCGTGCCGATCAGCCAGGTCGGCAACGTGAACCTGATCGACGCGCGCACCATCAGCGTCCAGCCCTATGAAAAGAGCATGGCCGCCGCGATCGAGAAGGCCATCCGCGAATCGGACCTGGGCCTGAATCCCATGTCGCTGGGCGACAGCATCCGCGTGCCGATGCCGGCGCTGACGGAAGAGCGTCGCCGCGACCTGACCAAGGTCGTGCGCAGCGAAGGCGAAGACGCCAAGGTGGCCGTGCGCAACCTGCGTCGCGAAGCCAACGACACGCTCAAGAAGCTGGTCAAGGACAAGGAAATCTCCGAGGACGACGAGCGTCGCGCCCAGGACGACGTCCAGAAGCTGACGGACCGCAACGTGGCCGACATCGACAAGATGGTCACGCAAAAAGAAGCGGAAATCATGACCGTATAATCCTTGCAGGGCCGGAGCGGGCAGCTAGCCGCCCCGGCGCCAGGATTTTTGCCTTCGCGCCGTCTTATCCATTGCTTCGCAGCACACTGACGCAGCGGTGGATCGACGGCGCGGGTTTTTCCCCGTATTCCCTGTTTTACGCCGGTCGACGGCGCTCCCCAGACCCATGGCAACCAGTTCTACCCAGGCGGTTCCCGATACCCGCGACATCCCGGAGCACGTGGCCATCATCATGGATGGCAACGGCAGATGGGCGACGCGGCGGCTGTTGCCGCGCACGGCCGGACATGCCAAGGGTGTGCAGGCGGTGCGTCGCGTGGTCGAGGCCTGCGGCCGGGCGGGCGTGCGCTATCTGACGCTGTTCGCCTTCAGTTCCGAGAACTGGCGCCGGCCCGCCGAGGAAGTGTCGCTGCTGATGCGCCTGTTCGTGCAGGCGCTGGAGCGCGAAGTCGGCAAGCTGGAAGAGCAGGGCGTGCGCCTGCACGTCATCGGCGACCTGTCCGCGTTCGAACCGCGCCTGCAGGAACTGATCTTCGCCGCCCAGGCCCGCACCGCCCACAATGATCGCCTGCACCTCACGGTGGCGGCCAACTACGGCGGCCGCTGGGACATCCTGCAGGCCACCCGCGCCATGCTGGCGGCCGAGCCGGCCCTGGCGACGCAACCGCAACTGGTCGACGAAGCGCGGCTGGCGCGGCATCTTTCCATGTCCTGGGCGCCCGAGCCCGATCTGTTCATCCGCACCGGCGGCGAGCAGCGCATTTCCAATTTCCTGATCTGGCAGATGGCGTACGCGGAGTTCTACTTCACCGACCGCTACTGGCCGGATTTCGGCGCCGACGAGCTGCGCCAGGCGTTCGATTGGTACCGCACGCGAGAGCGCCGTTTCGGCCGCACCAGCGCCCAGCTCACCGAGATCGGCGAAAAATAGTCCGGCTGCGGCCCGCCGCGTCCCGCGCGCGGCGGCTGTGGGCCGACCCGAGGAGATCGTCACCATGTTGGGCCAGCGTATCGTTACCGCCATCGTCCTGCTCGCCGTCCTGGCGGCCGCGATGATGAGCGCCAATCCCTGGTGGTTCGTGGCGCTGCTGGCGCTGGCGGCTGCCTGCGCCAATTGGGAGTGGCTGCGCCTGACGCTGCCGCAACCGCCGTCGCCCGTGATCGCCGCGGGCATTCCCGTGCTGTTGTTCGCGGCCATGCTGGCCCTGGCGTCGGCTTGGCTGTCGGGCCAGCGCGAGGGCATCGCGGATCCGTCCTGGATCCTGCGCTACGCCGCGCCGCTGGTCGCCGTGGTCTGGCTGTTCGGCGCCACCGCCGCGGTGGTGCGTGGCCGTTCCGATGCCGCGCCGGCGAGCCTGGCGTGGTCGCTGTTTTCGGTGCCCGCCGCGTTCACCGCCTGGGCGGTGTTGGCGCAGATGTTCATGGCGCGCGGCGCCGCCTTCGTGGTGTCGCTGCTGGCCCTGGTGTGGGTCGCCGATATCGCCGCCTATTTCGCCGGCCGCGCGTTCGGCAAGCGTAAACTGGCGCCGCGGGTCAGCCCCGGCAAGACGGTGGCCGGCGCGGTCGCCGGGGTGCTGGGCGCGGTCATCTGGATCGGCCTGTCGAGCCTGTGGGACGGCACCTTCGGCCACGCGCTGGTGGCGCACTGGTCGTTCTGGCTGGCGCTGCCGATCGCCGCGCTGCTGGGCGTGTTGTCCATCATCGGCGACCTGTTCGAGTCGTTGCTCAAGCGCCGCGCGGGCCGCAAGGATTCCAGCGCGCTGCTGCCGGGCCACGGCGGAGTCTATGACCGTATCGACGCGATCCTGCCGGTCGCGCCGCTGGCGCTAATCTTGTCTGGAGTGTTGTTTTGACGGCTTTTCAACGCGTCGTGGTGCTGGGATCGACCGGCTCGATTGGCGAGAGCACGCTGGACGTGATCGCGCGCCATCCGGACCGCCTGGCGGTGTATGCCCTGTCCGCCTACAGCCGCATGGAGCGGCTGGCCGAGCAGGCGCTGGCCAGTCGCGCCGCGGTGGTGGTGGTGCCCGACGCCAAGGCGCGTGACACGTTCGTGGCGGCCTGGCCGGCCGGCCAGGCCGCGCCGGAGATCCGGGTCGGCGCGCAGGCCTTGGCCGACACGGCGGCCGATGCGCAGTGCGACGCCGTCATGGCGGCCATCGTCGGCGCCGCCGGCCTGCCCGCGGCCCTGGCGGCGGCGCGCGCCGGCAAGCGGGTCTTGCTGGCCAACAAGGAAGCCCTGGTCGCCGCCGGCTCCCTGTTCATGCAGGCAATTCGCGACAACGGCGCCGAATTGCTGCCTATCGACAGCGAACACAATGCGATTTTCCAATGCCTGCCGCATGGCGGCCGGGCCGGGGCGCCCGATGCGCCGGCGCCGGGCGTGCGCCGGCTGCTGCTGACCGCCTCCGGCGGTCCGTTCCGCGGCCGCGACCTGGAAGACCTGCACGAGGTGACGCCGGCCCAGGCCTGCGCCCACCCGAACTGGAGCATGGGCCGCAAGATCTCGGTCGATTCCGCCACCATGCTGAACAAGGGCCTGGAGGTGATCGAGGCGCACTGGCTGTTCGCCATGCCGGCCGACCGCATCGAGGTCGTGGTGCATCCGCAGAGCGTGATCCACTCCATGGTCGAGTACGACGACGGATCGATCCTGGCGCAGCTGGGCCAGCCCGACATGCGCACGCCGATCTCCTACGGCCTGGGCTTTCCCGAACGCCTGGACAGCGGCGTGGGGCCGTTGGACCTGACCCGCCTGGGCCGGCTCGACTTCGAAAAGCCGGACCTGGCGCGATTCCCGTGCCTGGCGCTGGCGTTCGCGGCGCTGCGGGCCGGGCAGGGCGCCTGCATCGCCCTGAACGCGGCCAACGAGGTGGCGGTGGAAGCCTTCCTGGCGGGCCGCCTGGGGTATACCTGGATACCGCGGGTTATCGAGGCGACCCTGGAGTGGCAGGGGGGGCAATCATCTGTTACGCTCAACAGTCTTGACGATGTGCTGGCGCTGGATGCCGCCGCGCGCGTTTACGCCGGCAATCTCGGCCTGGCGTGATGGCGCACGGATCGTTCCCGGACCGTGCACCGTTCATCCCTTGCGTTGATTCCTTGATTTCCTGACCCCGATGCTTTTCACCCTGCTGGCCTTTGCCGTCGCGCTTGGCTCCCTGATCATTTTCCATGAGTTGGGGCACTATTGGGTGGCGCGGCTGTGCGGCGTCAAGGTGCTGCGCTTCTCCGTCGGCTTCGGCAAGGTGGTCCTGCGCCGCACCGACCGTCATGGCACCGAATGGGCCCTGTCGGCCTTGCCCCTGGGCGGCTACGTCAAGATGCAGGACGATGCCCCGGTCGGCGCCAGTCCGGCCGAAGCGGCGGGCGCCTTCAACAACAAATCCGTCGGCAAGCGCATCGCCATCGTTGCCGCCGGTCCCATTTTCAATCTCATCCTCGCGGTCTTCCTGTATGCCGGCCTGAACATGGCGGGCACCGAAGAGCCGGTGGCCGTCATCGCCCAGCCCGCTGCCGATACGCCCGCCGCGCGCGCCGGGTTGGCCGCGGGCGACCGCATCCTGGCCATCGACGGCCAGGAAGTCGCGTCGTGGTCGGACGCCCGCTGGCGCCTGATGGACGTGATGGCCACGGGCGGCCGCACCCGGATCGAAGTCGGCACGCCCGGCGGCGGCTCGCAAGAGCGCGAAGTGACCCTGCCGGCCAACGCCATGGACCCGGCCGGCGGCGATCCGCTGCTGGCCGCCGGCATCCGCCTGGCCCAACCCAAGCCGGCCGTGCGCGTCGTCAACGACGGCGGCGAAGGGCAGGCGGCCGGCTTGCGCCAGGGCGACCTGATCCTGGCCGTTGATGGCCACCCCACGCCGGATACCGGCGCGCTGGTCAAGCAGATCCAGGAAAGCGCGGGCAAGACGCTGGCCCTGACGCTGGCGCGCGACGGCGCCCAGATTTCCCTGAACGTCACGCCGCGCGCCGAAACGGTCAATGGCCAGGTCATCGGCCGGCTCGGCGTCCAGCTGGGCGGCGACGTGCCCATGGTGACGGTGCGCTACGGCGTCTTCGACAGCCTATGGCGCGGCGCCGTCCGCACCTGGGACACCGCCCTGTTTTCGCTGCGCATGATGGGCCGCATGGTCACGGGCGACGTTTCCTGGCGCAACGTCAGCGGCCCGGTCACGATCGCCGATTATGCGGGCCAGACCGCCCGGATCGGCATTGTTGCGTATATCGCCTATATCGCGTTGATCAGTATCAGCCTGGGCGTACTAAATTTGCTTCCCATTCCTATGCTGGATGGTGGCCATCTGCTGTACTATCTCGTCGAAATTGTGCGGGGCAGTCCGCCGCCCGCACGGTGGATCGATATCGGACAGCGCGCAGGCATTGGTTTATTGGCAAGCCTGATGGGGCTTGCGTTGTTCAATGATTTCACGCGCTTGTTCACTTAAGCGCCAATTAGCATAAAATCCCCCGCCATTTGCACGACCGAGGATACTCAAGGATGTCTTTTCGCCGGATGTTTCATCACAAAAAGGGTGTACTGCCGGGCATAGTGCCGAGTCTGATCGCCGCATTGCTGCTGCCAGGCATGGCTCACGCCTTCGACCCTTTTGTCGTGCGGGATATCCGCGTAGAGGGGATCCAGCGAACCGACGCCGGCACCGTCTTCGGTTATCTGCCCGTCAAGGTCGGTGAGAAATTCACCGAGGAAGAGGCCACCGAGGCCGTGCGCCGCCTGTACGGCACGGGGTTTTTCACCGACGTGCAGATCCAGACCGACAATAATGTCGTGGTCGTGGTGGTTCAGGAACGTCCGACGATTGCATCCGTGAATTTCAACGGCATGCGCGAATTCGATTCCAAGGCCATCACCAAGTCGCTGGGGCAGGTGGGTTTCGCCGAGGGCCGCATTTTCGACCGCTCGATGCTCGAGCGCGCCGAATACGAACTCAAGCAGCAGTATCTGTCCAAGGGCAAGTACGGCGTCGAGGTCACCTCCACCGTCACGCCGCTGCCGCGCAACCGCGTCGGCGTGAGCTTCGACGTGTTCGAAGGCTCGGTCGCCCGCATCCAGGAAATCCGCTTCGTCGGCAACAAGGCCTTCTCTGAAAGCGACCTGCTCGACGAATTCAAGCTGACCACGCCGGGTTGGCTGACCTGGTACACCGATACCGACAAGTACTCGCGTGAAAAGCTCGAGGGCGACCTCGAACGCCTGCGTTCGTTCTACCTGGACCGCGGCTACCTCGAATTCACGGTCGAGCCGCCCCAGGTCACGATCTCGCCCGACCGCAAGGACATCCGCATCACCATCACGGTCCACGAAGGCGAGCCGTACAAGGTGCGCAGCGTCAAGCTGGCCGGCAACCTGATCGGCCTGGACAAGGAAATCAACAACCTCGTCAAGATCAAGCCGGACGAGACCTTCTCGGCGGCCAAGGCCAACGACTCGGCCAAGGCGATCACCGACTACCTGGGTGAACTGGGCTACGCGTTCGCCAACGTCAACCCGAACCCGCAGCTGGACCGCGCCAAGCACGAGGCCGACCTGACGTTCTACGTCGATCCGAGCCGCCGTGTGTACGTGCGCCGCATCCAGATCGGCGGCAACACCCGCACGCGCGACGAAGTCGTGCGCCGCGAAATGCGCCAGCAGGAAGCCGCCTGGTACGACGCCAAGGACATCAAGACCTCGCGCGACCGCGTCGATCGCCTGGGCTATTTCAGCGACGTCAACGTCAAGACCGATCCGGTGCCGGGCTCGCCCGACCAGGTCGACGTCAACGTCGACGTGAAGGAAAAGCCCACCGGCATGATCAACCTGGGCGTGGGTTACGGTTCGTCTGAAAAAGCGATCCTGTCCGCGGGTATCAGCGAAGACAACGTGTTCGGCAGCGGCACCAACCTGACGCTGCAGTTGAACACCAGCAAGACCAACCGCGCGATCGTGCTGTCGCACACCGACCCGTACTGGACCAAGGACGGCATCAGCCGCACCACGTCCGCGTACTACCGCGTGACCGAGCCCTGGAACAACAACGACGGCGACTACCGCGTCAAGTCCATGGGCCTGGGCATGAACTTCGGCGTGCCGATCTCCGAATACGACCGGATCTTCCTGGGCGCCAACCTCGAGCGCAACCAGATCGACCTGTTCTCGAATTCGCCGCTGGCCTACCGCAAGTTCGTCGACCAGTACGGCGACTCGACCAACTCGGTGATCTTCACCGCCGGCTGGTCCAACGACACCCGCGACAGCGCCCTGGCGCCGACCAAGGGTTCGTACACCCGCTTGAAGAGCGACTTCTCGACGGTCGACCTGAAGTACTACATGCTCACCGGCCAGCAGCAGTACTTCATCCCGCTGGGCAACTCGTACACCCTGGCGCTGAACGGCATGGTCGACTGGGGCCAGAGCTACGGCGGCAAGGATTACCCGATCATCAAGGACGTGTACGCCGGCGGTATCGGCACGGTGCGCGGCTACGAAGGTTCGTCGCTGGGTCCGCGCGACTCGGTCACGGGCGACTACCTGGGCGGTTCGCGCCGCATCGTGGCGAACGCCCAGCTGTACCTGCCGTTCCCGGGCGCGTCCAAGGACCGCACGCTGCGCTGGTTCATCTTCAGCGACGCGGGCCAGGTGGGCGCCGGCAGCGGCCTGTCTTGCACCAACGGCAAGCCGGGCAGCGAGGTCGACGATCCGTGCGGCTGGCGCTTCTCGGCCGGTATCGGCCTGTCGTGGCAGTCGCCGATGGGCCCGCTGCAACTGTCGTACGCGCGTCCGCTCAATGCCAAGGCGGGCGACGACAAGCAGAGCTTCCAGTTCCAGATCGGGACCGGGTTCTAAGCACTGGCGTTACGCTTGAAAACAAGGGAGGGGCCCCCTGGTCCGGCTCCCTTGCCGTTTAGTGGCACAATACATACTTTGGCTTTGCCTTACTGGAAGGTGAGATTTTCATGATGTCTGACTTCGCACTTAAATCATCGAATTCGCCGCGCGTTAATCGCCGTGGCAAGTTGGGCGGCTCCATTGCCCTGGTGGGTGCGCTCATTCTCGGTTCCGTCGCGGCGGTACCCGCTCAGGCTCAAAACACCAAGATCGGCTTCGTCAATACCGAGCGGATCCTGCGTGAGTCCGGCCCGGCCAAGACGGCGCAAAGCAAGATCGAAGCCGAATTCAAGAAGCGTGACGACGAACTGCAGCGCCTGAACACCAGCCTGCGTTCGCAAGCCGAAAAGTTCGACAAGGACGCGCCCGTGCTGTCCGAGTCCGACCGCGTCAAGCGCCAGCGCGAGCTGTCGAACCTGGATACCGACCTGCAGCGCAAGCGCCGCGAATTCCAGGAAGACTTCAACCGCCGCCGCAACGAAGAGTTTTCCAGCATCGTGACGAAGGCCAACGAGGCCATCAAGCGCATCGCTGAACAGGAAAACTACGACCTGATCATCCAGGACGCCGTCACGGTCAACCCGCGCATCGACATCACCGACAAGGTGATCCAGAGCCTGGGCAAGTAAGCTGCAGTCGCCGTATGCCGGTTCTACTGGATCTTGCCCGCGCGCCCACGCTCGAAGCGCTGTTGAGCGCCGCCAATACCCAGGGCATGGACTGGCGCATCAGCGCGCCCGCCGGCGCAGACCCCTTGCGGGTCTGCGGCATCGGCACCCTGGCTTCGGCCAGCGGCCAGGAAATCAGTTTCCTGGCCAACCCCAAGTACCAGAGCCAGCTCGCCGCCACCCAGGCGGGGGCGGTGATCGTCTCGGCCGACGTGGCCGAGGCGCTGGAAGCCGCCGGCGCCGACCGGCCGCGCTTCACGCTGGTTGTCTGCAAGCATCCCTATCTGCTGTACGCCCGCGTGGCGCAGTGGTTCGACGCCGCCCGGCGTCCGGCCCAGCCTGCGTCCACGCATCCCTCGGCCGTGGTCGCGCCTGACGCGCACATCGAGGAAGACGTGCGTATCGGTCCGAATTGCGTGATCGAATCGGGTGCGCGCATCGGCCGCGGCAGCGTGCTGGGCGCCAGCTGTGTCATCGGCGCCGGATCCTCGATCGGCCCGGACAGCCGCCTGCATGCGCACGTCACGCTGTACGAAGGCGTGAAGATCGGCGCGCGCGCCATCATCCACAGCGGCGCGGTGCTTGGCGCCGACGGCTTCGGTTTCGCGCCGGATCCGTCGCTGGGCAAGGGCGCCTGGGGCAAGATTCCCCAGCTGGGCGGGGTGTCGGTGGGCGACGACGTCGAAATCGGGGCCAATACGACCATCGACCGCGGCGCGCTCGAAGACACCGTGGTGGGCAACGGCGTCAAGCTCGACAACCAGATCATGGTGGCCCACAACTGCCGTATCGGCGCCTACACCGCGATCGCGGCATGCGTCGGCGTGGCGGGGTCCACCAGCATTGGCGAGCGCTGCACCATCGGCGGCGCGGCCATGCTGTCGGGGCACCTGACGTTGGCTGACGACGTACATATTTCGGGCGGCACCGCGGTGACGTCCAACATTTCCAAGCCTGGCCGCTATACCGGGGTGTACCCGTATGCGGAACATGGCGAATGGCAGCGCAACGCCGCCGTGATACAACAGTTGGCGCAATTGCGCCGCCGCTTGCGGACGCTGGAAAAAGACTAGGGCGCCGCCATGCCGCCCTGGCGCTTGCGGCGCCGACAGATTTAATTCATTACGCAGGAATTCACAGAAAAATGGAACTCGACATCAAGGGGATCATGGAGAGGCTGCCGCATCGTTACCCGATGCTGCTGATTGATCGTGTCGTCGAAATGGTGCCCGGTAAATCCATCGTCGCCATCAAGAACGTCTCGATCAATGAACCGTTTTTCAACGGCCACTTTCCCCACCATCCGGTGATGCCGGGCGTGCTCATCGTGGAAGCGATGGCCCAGGCTTCGGCGTTGTTCTCGTTCACCGACGAGAACGGCGGCCTGAAGTGCGAAGGCGCCAAGACGGCCTATTACCTGGTCGGCATCGATGGCGCGCGTTTCCGCCGTCCGGTGGTGCCGGGCGACCAGTTGCGCATCGAGGTCGAAGCCGAGCGCCTGAGCCGCAGCATCTGTAAATACCAAGCGCGCGCCACCGTCGACGGACAGGAAGTGGCGTCGGCCAAGCTCATGTGCGCGATCCGTAGCCTGGAAGAGTAAATGGCAGGGAACATCCATCCTACCGCCGTCGTCGATCCGGCGGCGAAAATCGACCCCAGCGTGGTCATCGGCGCGTTCTGCGTCGTGGGACCCGATGTGACGATCGGCGCCGGCACCGAGCTCGGCCCGTATTGCATGGTCGATGGCGTGACCACCATCGGGCGCGACAACCGGTTCTACCGGTACTGCTCGATCGGCGGCATGCCGCAGGACAAGAAGTACAACGGCGAGCCGACCCGCCTGGTGATCGGCGACCGCAACACGGTGCGCGAATTCGTCACGCTGAACACCGGCACGGTGCAGGATGGCGGCGCCACGACGCTGGGCGACGACAACTGGATCATGGCCTACGTGCACGTGGCGCATGATTGCCATGTCGGCAGCCACACCATCCTGGCCAACTCGGTGCAGCTGGGCGGCCACGTCCACGTCGGCGACTGGGCCATCGTGGGCGGCCTGACCGGCGTGCACCAGTTCTCGCGCATCGGCGCCCACAGCATGACGGGCGGCAACAGCTCGTTGATGCAGGACACGCCGCCGTTCGTGCTGGCCGCGGGCAACCCGTGCCGTCCGGTCGGCGTCAACGTCGAGGGCCTGAAGCGCCGCGGTTTCACGCCGGCCCAGGTGTCGGCGCTGCGCGACGCCTACAAGATCATCTACCGCCGCGGCCTGTCGCTGGACGACGCGCGCGCCGAACTGCGCGCCCGCCAGCAGGCCGAACCCGAAGTCGCCGAGCACCTGCAGACGCTGCTGGATTTCCTCGACGTCTCGTCCCGCGGCATCATCCGTCCATGAACATGCGGATCGGCATGGTGGCCGGCGAGCCTTCGGGCGATCTGCTGGCCGGCCGCATCATTGCCGGTCTGCAGCAGCGCGCCCCGGGCGTGCTGTGCGAAGGCATTGGCGGCCCGCAGATGCAGGCGCGCGATTTCGACACCTGGCACCCGATGCATGCGCTGACGGTGTTCGGCTATGTCGATGCGCTCAAGCGCCTGCCCAGCCTGCTGCGCACCTATCGCGACGTCTCGCGCCGCTGGCTGGCCGAGCCGCCGTCGGTGTTCGTCGGCATCGATGCGCCGGACTTCAACCTGCGCCTGGAGCACCAGTTGCGCCAGGCCGGCACGCCGACCGTCCATTTCGTCGGCCCCTCGATCTGGGCCTGGCGCTACGACCGCATCCACAAGATCCGCGAATCGGTGTCGCACATGCTGGTGCTGTTCCCGTTCGAGGAAGAGATCTACCGCAAGGAAGGCATTCCGGTGACCTATGTCGGCCACCCGCTGGCCGGCGCCGTGCCGATGCAGCCGGATCGCGCCGCCGCGCGCGCGCGGCTCGGCATCGACCAGGATGCGCGCGTGCTGGCGATCCTGCCGGGTAGCCGTTCGTCCGAGATTCGTCTGCTGGCGCCGCGCTTCCTGCAAGCCGCGCAAATGCTGCAGAAGCGCGATCCGGCGCTGCAATGCGTGGTGCCGATGGTCAACGACCAGCGCCGCGCAGAATTCCAGGCGATCCTCACCAAATACCCGGTGCCGGGGCTGCGCTGCGTCACCGCGCAGGACCTGCATGGCGCCGATGGCGATCGCCAGGCCCCGGTGGCGTGGTCGGTGATGGAAGCCAGCACCGCGGTGCTGGTGGCCAGTGGCACCGCCACCCTGGAAACCGCGCTGTACAAGCGGCCCATGGTGATTTCCTACGTGCTGTCGCCGCTGATGCGCCGCATCATGGCCTGGAAGTCCGGGCAGGAACGGCCCTATCTGCCGTGGGTGGGGCTGCCCAACGTGCTGTTGCGCGACTTCGCGGTGCCCGAGCTGCTGCAGGACGACGCCACGCCGGAGAAGCTGGCCGAGGCCACCTGGACGGCGTTGACCGACGAAGCCCTGGCGGCGCGCATCGAGGCGCGCTTCACGGCCCTGCACCAGGAACTTCTGCGCGACACGCCGGCGCTCGCCGCCCAGGCGATCCTGGAGGTGGCCGGTGGAGCAGCCTGACCTGTTTGCCGCGCCGGCGCAGCCGGCCCTGGTGACGGCCGGCGTCGACGAAGCCGGCCGCGGTCCGCTGGCGGGCGCCGTGTACGCGGCCGCCGTGATCCTGAATCCGGCCCGGACCATCGATGGCCTGGCCGATTCCAAGGTGCTGAAGGCCGCCACGCGCGAGGCGCTGGCGCTCGAGATCCAGGCGCATGCGCTGGCCTGGTGCGTGGCCAGCGCCAGCGTGGCCGAGATCGACAGCCTGAACATCCTGCGCGCCACCTTGCTGGCGATGCGCCGCGCCGTCGAGGGCCTGTCGATGGCGCCCCAGTTGGCGCTGGTGGACGGCAACCAGGCGCCCAAGCTGGGGTGCACGGTGCAGACGGTGATCAAGGGCGACGCCCTGGTGCCGGCCATCTCCGCCGCGTCGATCCTGGCCAAGACCGCGCGCGACGCCGATCTGCTGCGTTTGCATACGCTCTATCCGCAATACGCCTTCGACCAGCACAAGGGCTACGGCACCGCGCTGCACCTGCAGATGCTGCGCGAACACGGCCCCTGCGCCGAGCATCGCCGCAGTTTCGCGCCCATCAAGGCCTTCGGCCTGGTTTCATGAAACACATCAGTTCCCGCGACAATCCCGCGGTCAAGGCGCTCGTCAAGCTGGCGGGCACCGCCGGCAAGCGCGGCGCGCCCGTGCTGCTGGACGGCGTGCATCTGTGCCAGGCGTGGCTGCAGCATCACGGCGCGCCGGACCAGGCCATCTTCGATGTCGACCGCCTGTCGCAGCCCGATATCGCGGCGCTGGCGGCGGCCGTGCCGGATGCCCGCTGCCTGGCGCTGGACGCCCGCCTGATGCAGGCGTTGGCCAGCGTCGAAAGCGGGCAGGGCGTGGCCTTCGTGGTGACGCCGCCGCTGCCGTCCCTGCCCGAGGCGGTGGACGAGAATTGCGTGCTGTTCGACCGCATCCAGGATCCGGGCAATGTCGGCACCTTGCTGCGCACCTGCGCGGCGGCCGGCATCAGGCGCGTGTTCCTGGCCACCGGCACCGCCGCCGCGTGGTCGCCCAAGGTGCTGCGCAGCGGCCAGGGCGCGCATTTCGCGCTGGCGATCCACGAGCACGTGGACCTGCCGGCGCTGCTGCCGTCCCTGGGCGTGCCGCTGGTGGCGACCGCCCTGGAAGGCGCCCAGGACCTGTATGCCGGGCGCCTGCCCGAGCGCTGCGCCTGGGTCTTCGGCCATGAGGGCCAGGGCGTGGCCGCCGAGTTGCTGGCGGCGGCGCGGCTCAAGCTGCGCATTCCCCATGACATGGCCGCGGTGGAGTCGCTCAACGTGGGCGCCGCCGCCGCCATCTGCCTGTTCGAGCAGCGCCGCCAGGCGCTGGCGGCCGGCGCAGGCTGATTCCGTTCCGTCTTCGCCCCCGGCACCCCTAATGGGGGCCGTCCCCGCTTATACTTCCGCGCTGTTCATGGCCAGGGCGTCGCCATCGTCGGCGTCCGGTCACCACAGCCCAGGAGTGCGCATGAAGATCGGGAAGATGCTTGTGATGTCGGCCGCCGCGTTGTTGCTGGCCGGTTGCGCCGGACCGCGCTATGGCGAGATCGCCGCGCAGATCCCGGCCATCGAGGCCGGTAATGGCCGTATCTATGTCTACCAGCCGGCCCAGGCCGATGGCGCCAACGCCGCCGAGCCGGCGATCCTGGTCGACGGCCGCAAGGTTGGCCGGTCCAAGCCGGGCCGCTTCTTCTTCGTCGATCGGCCCGCTGGCCCGCACACGCTGGCCACCGCCCTCTACAAGCGGTCGGCCAGGGAGGCGCTGCCGGTGCCGCTGGAGGCCGGCCAGACCCGCTATGTGCGCGCCGATATCGTCAACGGCGCGCAGGTGCTGCGGCTGGAGGAATCGGCCGAGACGGCCCTGCAGGACATGACCGGCCTGCGTTATTGGGGCGCGGGCTGGCGCGACCGCGAGAAGCTGCGCTACTGACGCGCGCAGGTCCCGCGGTGTCCATGTGCAGCCAGGGGCGCGGCTAAATTCTGTAAAGATATGTCGCGTTTATATATACTCGACGCTTTTGCCATTCGAGGGACTCATGGCGTCATCTCAGGTCAAGGACGGGAAATTGGGCCATGTGGTCCGTGTGTGGCTTGTCGTGGGCGCATGCGCGATCGTGCTGGGCGGCTGCATGGCCGTGAGGTCGGAGCGGGTGTCGCTGGTGCCGGTCGCCGCATCGGACTCTGTCAATACGATCCAGCTGTCGCGGGCGGTGATCGCGACGCTGCCCAACGAGGGGGCGGTGACGTTGCCATCGGGATCGCAATGGCAGCGCGTCGGTGCCATACCTCAGGGTGATGTCTACCGCGCACAGGGGCGCCTGTTCACGATCCAGACGCGCCGGCAGAACGAAGCCTATCCGGTGGCGTCTTCGGGCAAGCTGGTGGGCTTCTACCTGCCTGGCGAGGGGTCCTATATCGCGCTGTCGCGCCCCGTCACCTTGCCGGTGGAGATGCGCCAATGAGCCCGGTGAAAATGGCCGCCGTGATGTTGGCGGCGTTTGCCCTGGTTGGCTGCGCAGGATCCAAATACGAAAAGGCCGCCTCGCGGATCCCGCCGGTCCCGCAGGACAAGGGCCGCATTTATTTCTATCAGCCCCAGCCGGAAATGATGTCGTCTGCACAGCAGAAGCTGCGCGTCAACGACGCGGTGGTCGGCCGCAACAAGCCGGGCGCCTTCTTCTTCGTCGACCGGCCGGCGGGCAGCTACACGGTGACCAACCTGTACTGGACCGGCGACGGGGTGAGCTTCATGTTGGACGCGGGGCAGACGCGCTACGTGCGCATCGTTGCCGAGTCGCTGGGCAGCACCGGCGCGTCGGGCAAGCTGATGATGGAACTGGTCGATCCGCCCGAGATGGCCGAACGCGAAATGCACCGGCTGCGCTATTGGGGCGCGGCTTCGCCCGAACAGGTGCCGGGGCTGTAGCCTCCAACTCGAGAGATGACGATGAATCGCAGGACTGCATTGTCCGCCGCCGTGGCGGTGATGGCCGTGGCGTTGGCGGGCTGTGCCGGGACGCGGTACGAGACTGCTGCCGCGCAGATTCCTCCCATTCCCCAGGGCCAGGGGCGCATCTATTTCTATCAGCTTCACCCGAACCTGGTGACAACGCGGCAGCAGAAGCTGCGCGTCAACGGCGTCGTCGTGGGCCGCAACAAGCAGGGGGGATTCTTTTTCGTCGATCGGCCCGCCGGCAGCTATGTGGTGACCAGCCTGTATTGGACCGACAGCGGCGTGAGCTTCATGTTGGACGCGGGGCAGACCCGCTATGTGCGCGTCGACGTGGCATCCAATGATGGCAAGACGGCGACAGGCAAGGCGGGGTTGACGTTGGTCGATCCTCCGGAGACGGCCGAGTTCGAAATGCGGCGGTTGCGCTATTGGGGCGCGGCCTCGTCGGAGCAGGTGCCAGGCCTGTAATCACAAAACAAGGAAGGATATGAAACGCGGGCTCAGAATGCTGGCCGCCGCCGCCATCGCGGCGGGGGTGTTGACGGGGTGCGGGGGCGCCCGCTACCGGGACGTGGCGGCGAGCATTCCCGTCATGGTGCCGGATACCGGCCGGATCTACTTCTACCAGCCGCCGGCGCCGGGCAGCGTGCTGTCGAGCCAGCCGTACCTGCGGGTCAACGGTACCAAGGTGGGGCGTTCCAAGCCGGGCAGCTTCTTCTTCATCAACCGGCCGGCCGGAACCTATCGCGTCGACACGATGCGTGAAAACGAATTCGTGACCTTCGATCTGGCGCCGGGCCAGACGCGCTACGTGCGCCTGAGCATCGAGGGCGTGGGCGGCAATTCGTCCAGCGTCGGCACCCAGGCCATGCGCATGGAAGACTCGGAAACGCTGGCGGAGCAGGAAATGGCGCCGCTGAGGTACTGGGGCGCCGGCTCGCGCGAACGCGTGAAGCTGCGTCGCTGACCGCCGCGGGCGGCCGGGTTTGCCGATCAGGGCGCGCCAATGGCGCGCCCTGATCGTTTTCAGCCGCGGTCCAGGCCCACTTCCTGCAGCACCGTGGTCGAGATCTCCTCGATCGACTTGGTGGTGGTGGACAGCCACGAAATGCCCTCGCGGCGCATCATGCGCTCGGCCTCGGCCACTTCATAGCGGCACTGCTCCAGCTGCGCGTAGCGGCTGTTGGGGCGGCGCTCGTTGCGCACCTCGGACAGGCGCTCGGGCTGGATCGACAGGCCGAACAGCTTGGCGCGGTGCGGGGCGATGGTCGAGGGCAGGGTGCCGCGCTCGAAATCATCGGGCGTCAGGGGGAAGTTGGCGGCCTTGATGGCGTACTGCATGGCCAGGTACAGGCTGGTCGGGGTCTTGCCGCAGCGGGACACGCCCACCAGGATGACGTCGGCCTGGTCCAGCTGGTTGACGAACTGGCCGTCGTCGTGCGCCAGGCTGAAGTTGATGGCGTCGATCCGGTTGCGATACTTTTCCGAATTGGCCTGCATGTGCGAGCGGCCGATGGAGTGGCTGGATTTCAGCCCCAGCGCCTGCTCGATATGGCTGACGAAGGTGCCGAACAGGTCCAGGAAAATTCCGTTCGCCTGGCGAACACGAGCCAGGATGTCGGGATTGACCAGGGTGCTGAAGACAATCGGCGGCACGCCGGCTTCCAGGGCGCTGCGGTCGATGCGCATGGCCACTTCGGCGGCTTTTTCGAGCGTGTCGACAAACGGCAGCCGCACGGGCTTGAAATCGACTTCCTCGAACTGGGAAAGCACCGACTGGCTGAAGGTTTCCGCGGTGATGCCGGTGCTGTCGGAAACGATGTATACCGTGCGTACGATCGGGGTAGATGTCATATGTAAAAATTCCAACCAGGCGGATGGCCGGATGTGCTCCTCCGAGTACAATCAGGCCCCTATAAGTCACCCCAAGGGCGGTCCAAGGCCAGTTTGGTCAGCGCAGGCGGATCGACGAATTCCCGGCGGTAGCCGGCGTCGAATCTGCATTGACCAAACTCGCTTTCATTCCATTGTAAAAGGTGACTTCAATGTCGTACGTTGTTTTGTTCGAGCAGCTCCGCATGACGGACGTGGACTCGGTAGGAGGCAAGAACGCATCACTAGGCGAAATGATCAGCCAGCTGTCTGGCGCGGGTGTCCGCGTGCCGGGCGGCTTTGCCACGACCGCTGACGCCTTCCGCGACTTCCTCCAGGCCTCCGGTCTGGACAAGCGCATCGCCGAACGCCTGACCACGCTGAACCCCGAAGACGTGCGCGAGCTGGCCAACGCCGGCGCGCAGATCCGCCAATGGATCGTCGAGGCCCCGTTCTCGGCCGAATTCGAAGCCCAGATCCGCGACGCCTTCGCCAAGCTCGACGCTGATGGCAAGGGCTCGTTCGCCGTGCGCTCGTCGGCTACCGCCGAAGACCTGCCCGACGCTTCGTTCGCCGGCCAGCAGGAAACCTTCCTGAACGTCGTCGGCATCGATGACGTGCTGGACAAGATCCGCCACGTGTTCGCCTCGCTCTACAACGACCGCGCCATCTCCTACCGCGTGCACAAGGGCTACGCCCACGCCGATGTGGCCCTGTCGGCCGGCATCCAGCGCATGGTGCGTTCGGACAAGGGCAGCGCCGGCGTGATGTTCACCATCGACACCGAATCGGGCTTCCAGGACGTGGTGTTCATCACCTCGTCGTACGGCCTGGGCGAAACCGTGGTGCAGGGCGCCGTCAACCCCGACGAGTTCTACGTCTTCAAGCCCACGCTGGCCCAGGGCCATTTCCCGATCGTCGGCCGCCGCATCGGTTCCAAGCTGATCAAGATGGAATTCGACCCCGAGCGTCCGGAAGGCCGCGCCGTGCGCACGGTCGACGTGCCGGTGTCCGAGCGCAACCGCTACTCGCTGACCGACGACGAGGTCAACGAACTGGCGCGCTACGCCGTCATCATCGAGAAGCACTACGGCCGTCCGATGGACATCGAGTGGGGCCGCGACGGCGTCGACGGCAAGATCTACATCCTGCAGGCGCGCCCGGAAACGGTGAAGTCGCAGCAGGGCGCCAACGACGTGCAGCAGCGCTACCGCCTGAAGGCCACCGGCCAGGTCCTGATCACCGGCCGCGCCATTGGCCAGAAGATCGGTTCGGGTCCGGTGCGCGTGGTCGGCGACATCTCCGACATGGACAAGGTCCAGCCCGGCGACGTGCTGGTCACCGACATGACCGACCCCAACTGGGAACCCGTCATGAAGCGCGCTTCGGCGATCGTGACCAACCGTGGCGGCCGTACCTGCCACGCGGCCATCATCGCGCGCGAGCTCGGCATTCCGGCCGTGGTGGGTTGCGGCAACGCCACCGACCTGCTCAAGGAAGGCCAGGCCGTGACCGTGTCGTGCGCCGAGGGCGACGAAGGCCGCATCTATGACGGCCTGATCGAGACCGAGGTCGAGGAAGTGCGCCGCGGCGAAATGCCCGCCATCGACCTGAAGATCATGATGAACGTGGGCAACCCCCAGCTGGCGTTCGACTTCGCCCAGATCCCCAACGGCGGCGTCGGCCTGGCGCGCCTGGAATTCATCATCAACAACAACATCGGCATCCACCCGAAGGCGGTGCTGGACTACCCGAACGTCGATGGCGAACTGAAGAAGGCCGTGGAATCGGCCGCCCGCGGCCATGCCAGCCCGCGCGCCTTCTTCGTCGAGAAGATGGCCGAAGGCGTGGCCACCATCGCGGCGGCCTTCTACCCGAAGCCCGTGATCGTGCGCATGTCGGACTTCAAGTCCAACGAGTACCGCAAGCTGGTCGGCGGTTCGCGCTACGAGCCCGAGGAAGAGAACCCGATGCTGGGCTTCCGCGGCGCCTCGCGCTACATCGCCGACGACTTCGCCGAGTGCTTCCGCATGGAATGCGAAGCGCTCAAGAAGGTGCGCGATGACATGGGCCTGACCAACGTCGAGATCATGGTGCCGTTCGTGCGCACCCTGGGCCAGGCGGAAAAGGTGGTCAACCTGCTCGCCAAGCACGGCCTGGCGCGCGGCGAGAACGGCCTGAAGCTGATCATGATGTGCGAAGTGCCCTCCAACGCCATCCTGGCCGACGAGTTCCTGCAGTACTTCGACGGCTTCTCGATCGGTTCGAACGACATGACCCAGCTGACCCTGGGCCTGGACCGCGACTCCGGCATGGAACTGCTGGCGGCCGATTTCGACGAACGCGACGAGGCCGTAAAGTTCATGCTGCGCCGCGCGATCAAGGCTTGCCTGGCGGCCAACAAGTACGTCGGCATCTGCGGCCAGGGCCCCAGCGATCACCCAGACTTCGCGCAGTGGCTCAAGGATGAAGGCATCCTGTCGATGTCGCTGAACCCGGACACGGTGGTCGACACCTGGCAGCGCCTGGCGAAGCAGTAAGTCGCCCGCGTTGACGCAAACCCCCGCATTCGAAAGAAGCGGGGGTTTTTTCTTGGGGAGGCTTCGCGGCCGTCCAGCCGTTGTCTGCCGCGCCTAGCTTCGTGGCGCGGCGGGCGCGCCGCGACGCGTCTCGCCGGGCTGCGGCCGGCCTGGCCCGCGCCGCCTGGGCAGATACAGGTAGAGCCCCGTGACCAGCACGGCGATGGTCGCCAGGTCCAGCAAGGCCCAGATCAGCTTGAGCGGCAGGCCGGCGTAGTTGCCGAAATGCAGCGGCCGCGAGCCTTCCAGCAGCCACATGTACCAGGGCGGCGGGTCCGCGTCGAGCAGTGCGCCGTCGGCGATGCGCACCACGACCGGTTGCAGCAGGTGCCGCGTCAGCGGCGTGCGGCCCTGCATGAAGACGGTACAGGCGCCGTCGGACGAGAACAGCGAACCGGGCAGCGCCAGGAAGCTGACGTCGCGATCCGGCAGCGTGCGCCGGGCCAGGTCGACGGCGGCCTGCAGCGGCCTGGCGACCGGCGGACCGGGCGGCGGGGCGGCCAACTGCCGGCTGGCCGCATGCGCGCGCCAGGCGCCAAAGACGAACGAATCGAGGGTGTTGATCGCGCCGCTCAGTCCGACCACGGCCAACCAGACCAGCAGCACCATGCCCAGCAGATTGTGCAGGTCCAGCATGCGCAGCAGCCGCGAACGCCGCTTGCGCACGGTGCCGAACGGCGTCTTGCGCATGAAGCCGCCGTATAGCGCCACACCGGAAACCAGCGATACCAGCAGCAGCGCGCCCATGACGGCCAGGATCAGGCTGCCCGGCATGCCCAGCAGCATGTCGGTATGCAGCCGCAACAACAGCGCCATCGGCCCGCCGTGGCGCCAGTCCTTCTCGCTCCAGGCCTCGCCGGTGATCACGGGGCCGCGCGCATCGACCAGCGCGAAGGGCTTCTGGCCGGGCGCGCCCGGGCTCAGCCCGAAACGGTACTGGTGAGGTTCGTCCAGCCAGACGATGAAGCGGATGTCACGGCGCGGGTATTGCTCGCGCACCTGCGCGGCCATGGCATCCACGTCCCGTGGCGCGGCCGCCTGCCGCGCCGGCGGGACACTGGCGGGGGCGTCGAACCAGGCGTCGATCTCGTCATGGAAGATCAGCGGCAGCCCGGTCAGGCACAGCATCAGCAGGAACAGCGTGCATGCCAGGCTGGACCACGTATGGAGCCATCGCCAGGTGCGCAGGCGGGGCGGGGCGTCGGTGCTCATGCCGGGGCCGCCACGCTTACCAGCGGTAGGTTAGGGTGCCGATGACGGTGCGTCCGGCGCCGTAGAAGCACTTGGTCGCGGTGGCGCACGCCGACACGTATTCGCGATCGAACAGGTTGCTGGCGTTGATGCCGGCGGTGAGGCCCTTGAGCGAAGGGATGGCCTGCCCCAGGTCGTAGCGCACCGCGGCATCCACCACCGTGAAGGGCGATACCTTTAGCGTGTTGTCGGCGTTGGCATAGCTGCTGCCGACGTAGCGCACGCCGCCGCCCAGGCTCAGGCCGGCCAGCGGGCCGCTGTGGAAGGTGTAGTTGGCCCAGGCGTTGGCGCTGTGGCGCGAGACGTAGGTGGGGTGCTTGCCCTGCGCGGTGGTGCTGCGCGTGTTGACGTTGTCCATCAGGGTGTAGGACGCCAGCAGATCCAGGTTGCGCGTCAGGCTGGCCTTGCCTTCCAGTTCCAGGCCGCGCGAGCGCACCTCGCCCGTCTGGATGCTGTAGTTGGTGTTGGCCGGATCGGTCGTGAGTACGTTGCTCTGGGTGAGCTGGTAGACGGCGGCGCTGACGAAGGCGTCCTGGCCGGGCGGCTGGTACTTGATGCCGGCCTCGTATTGCTCGCCCTTGGTGGGCTTGAACAGATTGCCCTGGGCGTCGGCGTCGGCCACCGGCTGGAACGAACGCGAATAGCTGACGTAGGGGGCCACGCCATTGTCGAATTCGTAGACCGAGCCCAGGCGCCAGGTGAAGGCGCGGTCGGACTGGTTGGTGGCGTCGCCGTTGATCCGGTTGCGCCGGTCGTTGCCGGCCCAGTCCTGGCGGATGCCGCCCAGAACTGTCCATTGGCCCAGTTTCACCTGGTCCTGCGCGTACAGGCCCAACTGGTCCAGCGTCTGCTTGCTGCGCACGGTGATCGAGGGCGTGGCGATGGCGGCGGCGTAATCAGGCTGGTTGATTGACAGGGATGGCGCCGCGCCCATGCCCTGGTCTTCGCGATAACTCAGGCGCTGGTAGTCGATGCCGAACAGCGCGGTGTGCGCGAGGGCCCCCGTGTTGAAGCGGGCCTGGGCATGGTTGTCCGCGGTCACCGCGTCCATGTTGGCGTGATTGACGATGGCGCGCCGTGTCAGCAGCGGGTTGGCCGGATCGGCGGCGTTCAGCCCCGTGGTGTAGACGCTCTTGTAGTCCGTTTTCATCTGCATGTAGCGCAGGTTGGACTGCACCGACCAGACCTCGTCGATCCGATGATCCAGCAGATAGCCCAGGGCCGTCTGCGTGCGCTTGAATTCATCGAAGCGCGGCGAGCCGTCGAAGAAGTGGCGGCCGATGCGGCCGCCGCCGGGCAGGTCCTGGATGGTGCCCGCGGCCGGCAGGAAGCCGAAGTAGCCGCCATAGGGATCATGCTGGTACTGCGCCAGGAGCGTCAGCGAGGTGTCGGCGTTGGGGCGGAACGTGACCGCGGGCGCGATCGCCACGCGCTCGTCCTTCTGGTAGTCGATCTGGGTCTTGCCGGTGTGGGCAACGCCGGTCAGCCGGTAGAGCACCTTGCCGGCGTCGTCCACCGGGCCGCCGAAGTCGAAGGCGGCCTGCCCGAAGCTGTGGCTGCCCGCCTGCAGTTCGATCTCGTGCAGCGGCGTGGCGGTGGGCTTCTTGCTGACCAGGTTGATCAGGCCGCCCGGGGTGCCCTGGCCGAACAGCACGGATGACGGACCGCGCAGCACTTCGATGCGTTCCAGGTTGTAGGTGTCGATCTGCGGGATGGCGTAGTTCGTGCCCAGCAGGCGCATTCCGTCCAGATGGGCGTAGTCGTAGTTGATGCCGCCGCCAAAGCCGCGGTAGATCACCGTGTCGTAGCGCGAGCCGCCGGCGCCGCGGTATTCGGCGGTCAGGCCGGGCGTGTAGCGCAACGCCTGGCGCACGTTCTGCACCGCCTGGTCGTCCATCTGCTGGCGCGTCACCACCGAGATGGATTGCGGCGTCTCGATCAGCCGCGCGTCGGTCTTGGTGCCGGCGCCGGAGGTGTCGGCCACGTATCGGATGGTCTCGCTCGCGCCTTGCACCCGGATGGGGTCGAGCGTGGTGGCGTCGCTCGCGGCGGCGGGCAGCCGCGACACGATCAGGGTGTTGCCGCTGTGGCGCCAGCCCAGGCCCGAGCCGGCCAGCAGGCGCGTCAAGGCCTCATCGGGGGTATAGCTGCCGCGCAGCGCGGGGGCGGTCCGGTCGCGCGCGATGTCGCCGCTCATGACCAGTTGCAGGCCCGTGGAGGCGGTATAGGACAGCAGGGCGCTGGCCAGCGGCTGGCTGGGGATATCGAAGTGTTGGTGCGTGGCGGCGGGAGCGGCCTGCGCCCGCGCGGCGGGCTGGCCCGCGGTCCAGGCGGTGGCCGCGAGCAGGGCGGCCGCCAGGCGGCGCAGGTTATGGCGGCTGGTGTGCAGAGAGGCGCCAGCGCGGTGGCGTAGGGAATGGTGTTGTGCGGCCGACATATGCGGTTTGCCCTTGTTCGTGTTTCGATATCGCGACGGCGAATTGCGCGTCCTCCCCCTGTCAAACACCGGGCGGGCGAAAACTGATGATCGAAGCGGGCGGGCAGTTGGTAACTAAATGTGTTTCAGCGGTCAGCGCGCGTAGACCAGGGTGGCGTAGCCCGCCACGACGCGCAGCCGGATCGGGAAGGTTTCCGCCAGGCCGCGCAGGGCCTCTTGCGGATCCGCCGTGTGGAAGGCGGCCGTGACCGGCAGGGCGCCGACGCCCGCGTCCATCAGGAAGATGGGGCCGCGCTGGTAGCGTTGCAGCTCGGCCAGCACGGTGGCCAGCGGCACGTCGTTGAACACCAGGCGATCCTGGCGCCAGGCCAGCGCGGCCGCCTGGTCGAAGCGCGTGGGCGCGGCGCCGCCCGAGACGCCGTATCGCATCTGCCAGCCTGCCTCGAGGGTAACGGGCGGCGCATCGGGACGCGGCCGCACCGCGACCGCATGCTCGGTGACCGACACGGTGACGATGTCGTCCAGCAGCTTGACGTCGAATTGCGTGCCGAGCGCCGTGCTGATCCCCTGGCCGGCCCGCACGGAAAAGCGCCTCGAGGCGTCGGCGGCGACCTGGAAGTAGGCCTGGCCGCGATGCAGGGTCAATTGGCGTTGGTGGCTGTCGAAGTGGACCGACAAGGCGGTGTCGCTGCCCAGTTCCAGTGTGCTGCCGTCGGCGAGGACGATGCGGCGCCGTTCGCCGATGCTGGTGCGATAGTCCGCCAGCAGGTGCAGGCGCGATAACGCATACAGCGCGGGAACGGTCAAGGCGGCCGCCAGCACGCCCAGCATGGCGCGGCGACGGTGCATGCGGTCGACGGCGGGACGGACCGCGTCGAAGCGGTTCCACAGCGCCTGCGCCCGCGCATAGGCGGCGGGGTGGGCCGGATCCGCGTCCAGCCAGCCGGCGAACGCGCGGCGATCCTGTTCGGTGGCGTCCTCGTCGTTCAGCCGCGCGAGCCATTCGAGGGCGGCCAGATAAACCGGGTCCTGGGCGGGGGCGGCCATGGCTCAGGCGGACTCCAGCGCGGCATCCAGTTGCGCCATGGCGGCCACGACCTGCGAGATCACGGTATTGCGGCTGGTGCCCATGCGTTCGGCGATCTCGTCATAGGACAGGCCCTCGAGGCGCTTGAGCACGAAAGCCTGGCGCCGGCGTTCGGGCAGCGCCGCGATGGCTTGCAGCAGGCGCTCCAGCTCGCGCCGGTACATCACGATCATTTCCGGCGTGGGCCGGGGATCGGGGATGTGTTCGAGTTCCAGGCCGGTCAGTTCCATCTGCGCCCGCCGGCGCGCGTCGCGCAGGTGGTTCAGGGCGAGGTTGTGGGCCGCCCGGGTGATATAGCCGGCATTGACCTGGGTGGGCGGGGCGCCCACGCGCAGCAGGTTGGTGAAGGCCTGCTGCACGACGTCCTCGGCCGCGCCCTGGCTGCCCACGATGCGGCGCACGATGGCGCGCAGGCGCCGCACTTCGGCTTGGTAGAGGGCGGAGATGTCGCCAACGGGCACGTTCATGGAAAGCCGGCGGGCGGAAGGGCCCGGGTGAGAATCAGTCAAATACGATTGACAACGTTTCTCAATTATACCGGGGTTCCCTGCCGTGGCATGCGATGCCGGCCCGAGGCGGGCTGCGCCGCGCCCGCGGCCATGACGCGCTGCTGGCTTCAGGCCGCCTTGGCCTCGCGTTCGATCAGTTCGCGCTTGCGCTCGATGCCCCAGCGGTAGCCGGCCAGCGAGCCGTCGGTGCGCACCACGCGGTGGCAGGGGATCGCCAGCGCGATGTTGTTGGTGGCGCAGGCCCGCGCCACCGCGCGCACCGAACGCGGCGAGCCGATGCGTTCGGCGACGTCGGTGTAGGTGACCGTGGTGCCCACCGGGATCTCGCGCAGCGCCTCCCAGACGCGGCGCTGGAAGGCGGTGCCGCGCACGTCCAGCGGCAGGTGCAGGCCCACGGACGGGTTCTCGACGAAGCCGACCACCGCCGCCATCCATTGCTCGAACTCGTGGTCGGCGCCGATCAGCCGGGCCGCCTTGAAGCGGTCCTGCAGGTCGCGCACCAGTTGTTCGGGATCCTCGTGCAGCGCGATTTCGCAGATGCCGGTGTCGCTGGCCGCGACCAGCAGCGCGCCGAGCGCGCACTGGCCCACGGCGAAGCGGATCTCGACGCCTTCGCCGTCCTTGCGGAAGGCGGTGGGCGTCATGCCCAGGATGGCCGGCGCGGCCTCGTAGAAGCGGCCGCTGGAGTTGAAGCCGGCGCCGTACATGGCGTCGGTGACGCTGGCGCTCTGGCGCAGCTGCTGGCGGGCGCGGTCGGCGCGCAGCGCGTTGGCGTAGGCCTTGGGCGTGATGCCGGTGGCGGCCTTGAAGATGCGGTGGAAGTGGAAGCGGCTCATGCCGGCCTGTTCGGCCAGCGTGTTCAGATCGGGCGGCTGCTCGGCCTCCAGCGCCCGGCAGGCGCGTTCGACGGCGGCGGCGTGCTGTTTGCTCAAGGGGGCGGCGTGGGTCATGTCGGGCTCCAGGGGCGCGCCGGTTCGCGCGCTTTCGACAATGTTCTCAAAGGCCGGCCCGCGCCGCACTCCGGTTGTTGCCCGGGGCGGCGCGCGCCCCAGGCCGGGCCTCAGGCGGGCGCGTAGGCGTCCAGGAAGCGGCGCACCAGCTCGCCCGACACCGGGGTGGCGCGCACGTTGGCGGACAGGCCGGGCACGTCGAGATTCTCGGCGGCGTAGCGGCGGCCGAAGCGTTCCAGATGGGCGCGCACGAAATCAGGGCCGAATTCGGGGTGGAACTGGGTCGAGAAGATGTTGCGGCCGATGCGGATCATCTGGTGCGGGTCCAGGTCGGACCGCGCCAGCACGGCGGCGCCTGGCGGCAGCTGCAGCACGGTCTGCGCGTGCAGCATCTGGGCCGGGAAGGTGGGCGGCAGGTCCGCCAGCAGCCTGTCGCCGGCGGCGGCGGGCAGCAGCTCGACCGTCTGGGTGCCGACTTCGCGGCCGGCGGGGTTGTAGCCCACCTTGCCGCCCAGCGCGTGCGCCAGCAGCTGGTGGCCGTAGCAGATGCCGAACATCGGCAGGCCGGCCGCGGCGGCCTCGCGCAGCCAGGCGGCGGTGTCCTCGCTCCAGGGTTCCAGGTCGGAGACCATGGCGGGCGAGCCGGTGATCAGGGCGGCGCGGTACTGGTCCGGCGCGCGCGGGCGTTCGCCGGCGTGGACGGCCACGACCTCGAGGGCGTCCGGCGTCAGGCCGGAGGCCCGCGCCAGCTGTTCGGCATAGCCGCCGAACTGGCTTTTGAGCGTATCGTCCGGGTCGCCCGTGTGCAGGATGAGAACGGGACGGGCGGAGGAGATTGCAGCGGTCATTGGGGTGTGTGCGTGGAAAATGCCTGGGGCCGGGGACTTCAGCCAGCGCACATCATAATCCAGCCGATTGTCCGGGGTGGGCGGGGGTGTCACCGCGGCGTCATGGAAATACGTACAATCCGCTGACCGACTCATCCTTTCAGGCGAACGTAACTATGTGGATTTGGTTAGGGCTGGCCGCGCTGGCGCTCATTGGCGAACTGGCGACGGGAACCTTCTACTTGCTGCTGGTGGCGCTGGGATTGGCCGCGGGCGGCGTCGCCGCCTGGCTGCTGGCGGGCCTGGAATGGCAACTGGTGGCGTGCGGCGTCGTGCTGCTGCTGGGCCTGCTGGTGCTGCGCAAGACGCGCGTCCTGAAAAAGCGCGAGGTCGACGCCTCGCGCAACGCCGACGTCAACCTGGACATCGGCCAGACCGTCAAGGTGGAAGCCTGGAGCCAGGACGGCACCGCGCGCGTCTGGTACCGCGGCGCGCACTGGCAGGCGGAACTGGCCGAGGGGCAGCCTGCCCACGGCGGCGAACACATCATCACCGAAATGCGCGGCACGCGCCTGGTCCTGACTCCCAAGGGGGACGCGACCGGCGCCACGCGCTAGGGCGTGGCGGCGTGGAAGGCTTCGTGCCTTCGCGCGCCGGCCCGTTCCAAGGCAGGACCCGGACCCGCGCAGACGGGCCGGCCGCAGCAGGCGCCCTGGCTTTCGCGGGCAGGCGCGTCACCGCATTCACCCCAGAAGAGGCACCACACCATGATCGATAACTCCACCATCGTCCTGCTCGTCATCGTCGCGCTGGCGATCCTGATCGTCATCAGGGCGATCGCCATCGTCCCCCAGCAGCATGCCTGGGTGGTCGAGCGGCTGGGCAAGTTCGACCGCGTACTGTCGCCGGGCGCCGGCTTCGTGATCCCGTTCATCGAGCGCGTTTCCTACAAGCACTCGCTCAAGGAAATCCCGCTGGACGTGCCGAGCCAGGTCTGCATCACGCGCGACAACACCCAATTGCAGGTGGACGGCGTGCTGTACTTCCAGGTGACCGACCCGATGCGCGCCTCGTACGGCTCGTCCAACTACATCTCGGCCATCACGCAGCTGGCGCAGACCACGCTGCGCTCGGTGATCGGCAAGATGGAACTGGACCGCACCTTCGAGGAACGCGACGCCATCAACAGCACCATCGTGTCGTCGCTCGACGAGGCCGCGCTGAACTGGGGCGTGAAGGTGCTGCGCTATGAAATCAAGGACTTGACGCCGCCCAACGAGATCCTGCGCTCGATGCAGGCGCAGATCACCGCCGAGCGTGAAAAGCGCGCGCTGATCGCGGCCTCGGAAGGCCGTCGCCAGGAACAGATCAACATCGCCACCGGCGAACGTGAAGCCGCCATCGCCCGCTCGGAAGGCGAGAAGCAGGCCCAGATCAACCAGGCCCAGGGCGAGGCCGCGGCGGTGCTGGCGATCGCCGAAGCCACCGCCAAGGCCATTACGCAAGTGGCCGACGCGGTGCGCCAGCCCGGCGGCATGGAAGCCGTCAACCTGAAGGTGGCCGAGCGTTACGTCGAAGCCTTCGGCAACGTGGCCAAGGAAGGCAACACGCTGATCCTGCCGGCCAACCTGGCGGACGTGGGCGGCATGATCGCCTCGGCCATGACCATCGTGAAATCCACCCGCAACAGCTGAACCGCGCGCCGTGAGGCGCCCCGCCCATGATTGCTCCCGTGCATTTGCTGTCGATAGCAGTACTGACGGGAGTGCTGTCGCTGTGCGTGCTGGGATCCCTGGCGCGCAGCGGCATGGCGGGGATCCGCGAAACCATACGCGCCAACCTGCTCACGCTGTTGGCGTTTTTTTTATTCGGGCTACAGGCCACCGAGGCGCCGCGCTGGGTGTCGATCCTGCTGCCCAACATGCTGATCGGCCTGGCGCTGTGCGCCTATTACACCGGCCTGCGGCGCCTGCTGGGGCAGCGCCTGCCGCGCCACCTGATGGGCCTGGCCTGCGCCGCCGCCTGGCTGGTGCTGGTGGGCTACACCTACCTGGACAGCCAGGTCGCGCCGCGCATCGTGGCCATGTCGGCGCTGCAGATGGGCTTCATGTTCGCCGTGGCCGCGGCGGTGTGGCAGGGCCGGCCGGCCAACCGCTCGCGCTACAGCTATTACTTTGTCTGGTCGGTGGCGATGATCTCCGGCGTGACCTGCGCGCTGCGGGTGCTGGTGTTCGCCTCGGGCGTGGCCCATGCCGATTTCCTGCTGCAGCCGACCGCCTGGAACATCCTGTTCATGACGCTGGGCGTGCTGGCCATGCCGTGCCTGTCGCTGGGCACCATCATGATCATCCATGACCGCATGCTGGCCGACCGCGAACAGGAGGCCAGCACCGATTTCCTGACCGGGCTGATGTCGCGCAAGGCCTGGTGGCTGCAGGGCGAGCGCTACTGCGCCCAGGCCCTGCGCACGCGCCGGCCGCTGACGCTGATGGTGCTGGACATCGACCATTTCAAGCGCATCAACGACACCCACGGCCATGCCGCCGGCGACGCCGTGCTGCGCCATTTCGGCCTGCTGGCCACGGCCACGCTGCGGACCGGCGACCACGTGGGCCGGGTGGGGGGCGAGGAGTTCAGCGTGCTGTTCGCGGACATGCGCAGCGACGCGGTGATGGAGGTGGCGGACCGGCTGCTCGATTCGGTGCGGCGCACGCCGTGCGCGCATGGCGGCAGCACCATCGCCTATACCTTCAGCGCCGGGGTGGCGGACTGGCTGCCGGGCGAGAACCTGCAGGCCTTCTTCGAGCGCGCCGACCGCATGCTGTACACGGCCAAGCAGGCCGGCCGCAACCGGGTGGCGGGACCGGGCGTGAGCCTGGTCGAGCCGCCGCCGATGCAGGCGGCGGCCTGACGCCGCGCAGGGCGGTCAGCTGTCCTTGCGCGAGGCGCGGGTGTCGTGCTTCATGATGCGTTCCTTCTCGCGCTGCCAGTCCTTCTCGCGCGCCGTGTCGCGCTTGTCGAACAGCTTCTTGCCGCGACCCAGGGCGAAATCGAGCTTGATGCGGCCGTTCTTGTAGTGCAGGTTGAGCGGCACCAGGGTGTAGCCGCGCTGCTCGACCTTGCCGATCAGCTTGCTGATTTCCTCGGCCTTGAGCAGCAGCTTGCGGGTGCGCATGGCGTCCGGATGGATGTGGGTGGACGCAGTGGGCAGGGGGCTGACGTGCATGCCCAGCAGGTAAAGTTCGCCGTCGCGCACGATGACGTAGCTTTCCTTGAGCTGCACGCGGCCATCGCGGATCGCCTTGACTTCCCAGCCCTGGAGAACCAGGCCGGCTTCGTAGCGGTCTTCGATGAAATAGTCGTGCGTGGCCTTGCGGTTATCGATAATGCTCATCTTGTCGGGGCCAACCGGCCCATCTGTTCTTGGTTTTCCGCGCGGCGGTGTCGTTCAGGATGATCGGCGGGGCGTGTCGCGGCTGCATCCCGGGGGGTATTCGCCCGGGCGCGCCTGGGGGGATTCGTCCACGTCGGTCCGGCTGCCGTGCCGTATTTGCGCCTCGGTGGCGCAGTGCCGGTAAAATCCTATCATTCTAGCCATTTGCGATAGTCGATGCACAAAGTACAGCGATCCGTCCTGGTGCCCTACAGCGCCGCCCAGATGTTCGACCTGGTGGCCGACGTGGAAAAGTACCCCGAGTTCATGCCGTGGTGTGGCGGCGCCGAGGTGCAGAGCCGCGACGAGCACGGCATGCAGGCGTCCATCCTGATCAGTTTCGCGGGCATGAAGCAGCGTTTCTCCACGCGCAATCGGCACGTCTACCCCGACCGTATCGACCTCGAACTGGTCGATGGCCCCTTTTCCAGCCTGGTGGGGCACTGGGAGTTCCAGCCGCTGGCCGAGGATGCCTGCAAGGTGCTGTTCACCATGGAATACGCCTTTTCCAACCGCGCGCTGGAGATGGTGGTGGGGCCGGTGTTCAACCGCATCGCCACCAGCTTCATTGATTCCTTCACCAAGCGCGCGCAGGCCAAGTATGGCGAATGAGCCGTCCGCCGCCGGGCAGATCGAGGTCTCGGTCTGTTATGCCTTGTCCGCCCAGGTCTGGCTGCGCGAGTTGCGCCTGCCGGCCGGCGCGACCGTGGCTGATGCCCTGCGCGCCAGCGGCTTCGCCCAGGCCTTTCCGGTGGTCCAGCCGTGGGAGCGCGGCGTGGGCGTGTTCGGCCGCGCCGTCGAAGCCGCCACGCCGCTGGCCGACGGCGACCGCGTCGAGATCTACCGCGGCCTGAGCTTCGATCCCAAGGAATCGCGCCGCCGCCGCGCCGAGCACCGGCGCGCCAAGACCGCCCGCAACGGGCGGGTGCGACCGGCCGGGCTGCTGTAGCGGCCGGCCCCGGGCGCGCGCCGCCCGGGCGGGGCGGGCTGCCGCCACATTGTCATCATCAGGACAAATCACGCCGGCGCTTCCGGCGTAACATTGACGGCGCCGCACCCTTACGTTTACGTCAACGTCATGTCAAAATGACCTGGCTGACGTTCACGAGACGGCAGCAACGCCAACAGACAATACCGATGACATCAGGAGACAGGCTGTGGACTTGGAACTGACCGACGAGCAGCGCGCGTTCGCGCAGGCCGCGCGCGACTACGCCGAAGGCGAACTGGCGCCGCACGCGGCGCACTGGGACGCCGAGGGCATCTTCCCCAAAGAGGCGTTCGCGCGCGCCGGCGAGATGGGCTTCTGCGCCATCTACGCCAGCGAGGACATCGGCGGCCTGGGGCTGCCGCGCCTGGACGCCACCCTGGTGTTCGAGGAAATGGCCGCCGTCGACCCGTCGACCACCGCGTTCCTGACGATCCACAACATGGCCACCTGGATGGTCGGCAAATGGGGCCAGCCGGCTCTGCGCGAGGCCTGGGGGCCGTTGCTGGCCAGCGGCCAGAAGCTGGCCTCGTACTGCCTGACCGAGCCGGGCGCCGGCTCCGACGCCGCCTCGCTCTCGACCCGGGCGCAGCGCCAGGGCGACCACTACGTGCTCAACGGCGCCAAGGCCTTCATCTCGGGCGGCGGCGACACCGACCTGCTGGTGGTGATGGCGCGCAGCGGCGGCGAAGGCGCGAGCGGCATCAGCGCGTTTGCGGTCCCGGCCGACAGCGAGGGCATCAGCTACGGCCGCAAGGAAGAAAAAATGGGCTGGAACAGCCAGTCCACCCGTCCGATTGTGTTCGAGAACGTGCGCGTGCCGGCGGGCAACCTGCTGGGCGAGGAGGGCGAGGGCTTCAAGATCGCCATGAAGGGCCTGGACGGCGGCCGCATCAACATCGGCACCTGCTCGGTCGGCGCGGCCCAGGGCGCGCTGGACGCGGCCCGCCGCTACATGGACGAGCGGCGCCAGTTCAACCGCCGCCTGGCGGAATTCCAGGCGCTGCAGTTCAAGCTGGCCGACATGGCCACCCACCTGGTCGCGGCGCGCCAGATGGTGCGGCTGGCGGCCTGCAAGCTGGACGCGGGCGCGCCCGACGCGGCCACCTATTGCGCGATGGCCAAGCGCTTCGCCACCGACATGGGCTTCCAGATCTGCCTGGACGCCCAGCAGATCCACGGCGGCTATGGATACCTGCGGGACTATCCCTTGGAGCGTCTGGTGCGCGATACTCGCGTACATCAGATACTGGAGGGCACCAACGAGATCATGCGCGTGATCATTGCCCGCCAATTGTTGGAAAAAGGAGCCGACATAAGATGAATGCACCGGTGCTGTTCGAAGAAAGAGCCGCCGCCAACGGAATGCGCTTCGGGATCGCGACGCTGAATGCGCCGCAGACCCTGAACGGGCTGTCGCTGGAAATGGTCGACCTGCTGGCCGAGCGCCTGGACGCCTGGGCGCGTGACCCGGGCCTGGTGCTGGTGGTGCTGCAGGGCGCGGGCGACAAGGCCTTCTGCGCCGGCGGCGACCTGCACGGCCTGTACCGCAGCATGACCGAGAACGCCGGCAAGGGCGCCTGGGGCAATGCCTACGCGCGCCGCTTCTTCGAGCACGAATATCGCCTGGACTACCGCATCCACAGCTACCCCAAGCCGGTGCTGTGCTGGGGCCACGGCATCGTCATGGGCGGCGGCATCGGCCTGATGATGGGCGCCAGCCACCGCGTGGTCAGCGAGACCTCGCGCCTGGCGATGCCGGAGATCTCCATCGGCCTGTTCCCGGACGTGGGCGGCAGCTGGCTGTTGAACCGCATGCCGGGCCGCACCGGCGTGTTCCTGGCGCTGACGGGCGCGCAGGTCAACACGGCCGACGCTTTCTTCGCCGGGCTGGCGGATTTCCGCCTGAACCACGAAGACTGGCCCAAGCTGCTGGCCTCGCTGGAGGAACAGCCCTGGGCCGGCCAGGCCACGGGCGCCGCCGAGGACGCGATTCCGCCGCGCTCGATCAACGACGGCCTGCTGCGCCGCGCGCTGACGGCGCTCGAACCGCAGACGCCGCTGGAAGGCGGCAACCTGCGCCAGCATTCGTTCCTCATCAACAGCCTGTGCAGCGGCAACCGGCTGGACGATATCTGTGAAGAGCTGGCCACCCTGAAGGACCACGCCGATCCGTGGCTGGCGCGCGCCGCCGCCACCATGCTGGCCGCCTCGCCCGGCTCGCTGCGGCTGTCGTTCGCGCTGCAGCAGCGCATGCGGCTGCGTTCGCTGGACGACGTGTTCCGCGCCGAGTACATCGCCGCGCTGCATTGCACCGCGCACGGCGATTTCGCCGAAGGCATCCGCGCGCTGCTGATCGACAAGGACAAAAAGCCGCGCTGGAACCCCGCGGTGCTGGACATGGCCACCGAGGCCTGGGTGCAGAAGTTCTTCGATGAGCCCTGGCCCGAGGGCCAGCCGCATCCGCTGGACGACCTGGGCAAGGAAGGCCGCTGACGTCCGCCGCAGAGCGGGCCGGCATCGCGTCGCAACACTGATTTCACACCTACAGCAATAGCAACAGGAGACAGGACATCATGAGCAGTATCGCGTTTATCGGTTTGGGCAACATGGGTTCGCCCATGGCGCTGAATCTGGTCAAGGCCGGCCACAGCCTGACGGTCTTCGACCTGGTGCCGGCGGCGGTCAAGGTCTTGACCGATGCGGGCGCCAAGTCGGCGGCGTCGGCCGCCGAGGCGGTCAAGGGCGCCGAGGTGGTGATCTCGATGCTGCCGGCCAGCAAGCACGTCGAAGGCCTGTACCTGGACCAGGACCTGCTGGGCAAGATCCCGGCCAGCGCGCTCGTCATCGAGTGCAGCACCATCGCGCCGGACTCGGCCCGCAAGGTGGCCCAGGCGGCCGAGGTGCGCGGCATCGCCATGATCGACGCGCCGGTCTCGGGCGGCACCGGCGGCGCCGCCGCCGGCACGCTGACCTTCATCGTCGGCGGCCAGCCCGCCGCGCTGGAGCGGGCCCGCCCGGTGCTGGAAAAGATGGGCAAGAACATCTTCCACGCCGGCCCCGCGGGCGCTGGCCAGGTCGCCAAGATCTGCAACAACATGCTGCTCGGCATCCTCATGGCCGGCACCTCCGAGGCGCTGGCGCTGGGCGTGGCCAACGGCCTCGATCCCAAGGTGCTGTCGGACATCATCGCCAAGAGCTCGGGCCGCAACTGGGCCACCGAGCTGTACAACCCGTGGCCCGGCGTGATGGAGCATGCGCCGGCCTCCAAGGGCTACGCGGGCGGCTTCGGCGTCGACCTGATGCTCAAGGACCTGGGCCTGGCGGCCGAGGCGGCGCTGTCGGCGCGCGCCTCGATCCCGCTGGGCGAACTGGCGCGCAACCTGTATTCGCTACACAGCGCCGGCGGTTCCGGCCGCCTGGACTTCTCCAGCATCGTCAACCTGGTCAAGCGCGAACAGGACTGACATGGCCACGCCCGCCACTTGTGTCGATCCGGCCGGGCGGGTCCAGGCGAGCTTCGAGCGGCAGAGCATCATGCGGCTGCTCGGCGCCAGCCTGGACGTGGTCGAGCCGGGCAGGGTGGACATCGTCCTGCCGTACCGCGCGGACCTGTGCCAGCAGAACGGCTTCCTGCACGCCGGCATCTCCACCACCATCGCCGATTCGGCCGGCGGCTACGCCGCCTTCAGCCTGTTCCAGCCGGGCGAGGATGTGCTGACCTCGGAGTTCAAGATGAACTTCCTGGCGCCCGCCAAGGGCGAGCGCTACGTGGCCAGCGGCCGCGTGGTCAAACCCGGCAAGCGCCTGTCGATCTGCCAGGTCGAAGTCCACGCCTATG
This sequence comes from Achromobacter sp. ISS7, assembly GCF_056523125.1. NCBI lineage: Bacteria > Pseudomonadati > Pseudomonadota > Betaproteobacteria > Burkholderiales > Alcaligenaceae > Achromobacter > Achromobacter sp. ISS7. The sequence goes on from NZ_JAWRZD010000001.1 coordinate 1,308,078, forward strand.
AGGGCGAACAGGCCACGCTTTGCGTGATAGGCTTGCTGACCGCGGTGCGCGTGACGCCGCGTTGATCCGCTTGCGGCGGTCGTCCGCCGCAAGCCTTGTCGCGCCTTGAACAGGTCTTCGGCAATGCCTTCCAAAGAACATCACCGGATTTTCCGCAGCAACTGGCTGCGCGCGGCCGTGCTCGGCGCCAACGACGGCATCGTCTCGACCGCCAGCCTCATCACCGGGGTGGCGGCGGCGCAGGCCGGCCACGCGGCGGTGCTGACCTCGGGCCTGGCCGGCCTGGTGGCCGGCGCGCTGTCGATGGCGGCGGGCGAATACGTCTCGGTACGGTCGCAGGCCGACACCGAGGCCGCCGACCTGCGGCTGGAGCAGCGCTCGCTCAAGCGCAACTCGGGCGAAGAGCTCGAGGAACTGGTCGAGATCTACGTCGGCCGCGGCCTGTCGCGCGACTTGGCCGAACAGGTCGCGCGGCAACTGACGCGCCATGATGCGCTCGATGCCCATGCCCGCGACGAGCTCGGCATCTCGATCCACAACCGCGCCCGGCCGGTGCAGGCGGCGGTGGCCTCGGCCGCCTCGTTCGCCGGCGGCGCCGCGCTGCCGCTGGTGGTGGCCGCGGTGGTGCCGGTGCCGCACCTGATCGGCTGGGTGATCGGCGCGTCGGTCGCCTGTCTGGCCTGTCTGGGGGCCCTGGCGGCAGGCGCCGGGGGCGCGCCCAAGGGGCCGGCGGCGCTGCGCGTGACGATATTGGGCGCGCTGGCGATGGCGGTGACGGCCGGCGTCGGCGCCTTGTTCGGCGCCGTGGTCTAGGCCCTGGCGGCATTCAATGGAGCCGCACGCAGGCTCCGGGAGTTCTGGTTCACATGCAATACGTTTTGATCAGCGCCTGTCTGTTGGGCCACCCCGTGCGTTACGACGGCCGTTCCGCGCCGCGCGACCACGAGGTGCTGGCCCGCTGGCGCGATGAGGGGCGGGTCGTGTCGGTTTGTCCGGAGGTGGCGGGCGGCATGCCGATCCCGCGGCCGCCGGCCGAGATCGAGCCGGGCGCCGATGCCGCCGCCGTGCTGGGCGGCCGCGCGCGGGTGATCGCGGTGTCGGGCGAGGACGCCACGGTGCCGTTCGTCCACGGTGCGCAGCTGGCGCTGGCCGCGGCGCGCGAACACGGCATCCGCATCGCGGTGCTCAAGGAGGGCAGTCCCTCCTGTGGCAGCGGCTATGTCTACGACGGCCATTTCTCGGGCCAGAAGCAGCCGGGCGTGGGCGTGACCGCGCAATTGCTGGGGGATGCCGGGGTGCGCGTGTTCAGCGAATGGCAATGGGCGGAAGCCGCCGCCTGGCTGGCGCGGCTGGAGGCGGGCGATGGGCTTTAACGTCGGCGATTGGCTGGTGCTGGTGGCCGTGGCGGCCGGCGTGCTGACGGCCTGGCGCCTGATCGCCGGCACCGGCCGTGGCCGGCTGCTGGCGCGAGCGGGCGCGGGGGTGTCGCTGGCGCTGTCGGCGTTCTTCTTCTGGCTCTGGTACGAGCAGTACCTGAGGTGGGATTTCAACGAACTGGGGCGCTACTACGATCCGGTCGACGGGGTCGTCTATACCGACAGCGGTTTCGTGTGGGTGCTGCCGGCCGTGCTGGCGCTGGCGGCGGGGGCGTTCTTCGCCTGGCGCGGCTGGGGCGGCCGCCGCGCGTGAGGCGCGCTTCGTTTTTCGGCGCCTGAAAAGCAGAAGGGAGGGCGTCCTCGCGGAACCCTCCCTTGATGAGACGCGGCGCCGGTCAGTTGGCGCGGTAGCCGCGGCTGTTCATGCACGAATCCAGCGCGTGGTTGTAGGTATCCACCATCACCTGCGTGGTCCATTGCGAAATGGTCGCCGGGTCGTAGCCGCTCTGGTTCATGGCCCAGCGCTGGCAGTCGGTCGAGGCGCTGGCCTGCGCCCGGTTGACCGGCGGGGCCGGCTCGTACTGCACCGGGGCGTACTGGGCCGGCGGGGCCTGGTAGACCGGGGGCGCGGCATAGACCGGGGGGGCTTCGTAGACGGGCGCCGCATACACCGGCGGACTGTAGTAGGCCACGCCCGGCGCGTAGACGCCGGTCTGCACGTAGCTGGGGCCGGAATTATTGGCCGCCAGGATCAGCCCGGTGGCCGCCAGCGCGACCGCGCCGCCAATCCACCAGCCATTGCCGCCGCCACCGCCGTGGTGGTGGTGATAACCGCCACGATACCCGCCCGCCAGCGCGGGAGAACTTGCCAAGGCCAGTGCCAGCGCGACGCCGACCATACGACCTGTAAACCGCTTCATGATCTTGCTCCTGAGCCGCCGGGCGTCCACGTGTTGCGGCGACCGGCGATGCCGTACTGTAACGCCGCGGCGACGCAATAGTTGTGTCAAGATTTACGAAGATTTCAAGTGATTTCAGGGGTTTGGGCGCGTCTCGCGCATGAACGGCGAGCCATTGGGGTTGTCGCAAGTTTGCGACGTGCCGGGCTTGAGGCGCACGACCGGCTTGGGGTCGAAGGCGTCGGCATTGCGGTCCTGGGTGGCGTAGGTCTCGTAGCCGGGCTTTTCCACGCACCAGTTCCAGAAGAAGATCTCGGCGCCGTGAATCGCCAGCACTTCGACGCGCCATTCGTGGCGCGCCTCGAAGCCGGCCTGGCCGTCGGCGCCGGTGCGCTGTTCGACGCGGAAGCGGTCATAGCCATACGGATAGGCGCCGGCGATCAGCACCACGCGGGCGTCGGCCACCGGCTGCCCGGCCTCGTCCTGAACGGTGATCGCCGCGCGCGGCTGCAGGGTCTTGTAAGTAGGGTAAGGTACACAGCCCGGCAGGGCCGACAGCAGCGCGGCAGCGCAGAAAGCGTGGAGCGGGCGCGACAATCGGGGCATAGGGTTTCTATGTATGCAGGAATGTATGGCAAAAAGACTGGAAGGATAGTATTTTCACGCGATGACGACGGCACTACCCCCATCTGTACCGCAGGAAAAGCGTTTGACGAAAGGTGAGCGCACCCGGTTGCAACTTCTGGAAGTCGCGGCGGCGGAGTTCGCCGAGCGCGGTTTCCAGCACACCCGGATCAGCGATATTGTCGCCCGCGCGGGCGTCACGCAACCTGTCTTTTACCAATATTTCGCCGGCAAGCAGGCGGCCTACGACGAGCTCGTGGGCATGTTCGCGCAGCGGTTGCGGCAGGAGGTCTGCCGGGCGCGCGGGTCCGACGACCAGCAGGACCTGCCGGTCGAGGTGCGCGTGCGCCGCGGCGTGAGTAACTGGCTGGGCATCCTGCAAGAGGATCCCAACCTGACCCGCATCGGCTTTTTCCAGGTCGACGCGGCCGAGGCGCTCAAGGACGAACTGGTCGAGATGATCTCCGAGAACGTGCGCATCGACCAGCGCGCCGGCGTGTTCCGCAAGGACATCCCGCCCGAGTGGCTGTCGCACGCGTTCATGGGGGTGATCGAGCGCTTCACGCGCCAGGAGCCCGACGCCGCGCAGCGCGAGGCCCTGGCCGATTTCATCACCGACATGTTCCTGGAAGGCGTGCGCCAGCGCTAGCCCGCGCCTATTCGACGCGGGCGCCGGACGCGGCCACCAGGCCGCTGGTGGCTTCCCAGTCCGCCTTCAGCAAGTCCTGGAATTGCGCCGGCGATTTGGCCTCGGCCTCCACGCCCAGCGCCGCCAGGCGCGCCTGCACCTTGGGATCGGCCAGCACGCCGTTGACGGCGGCGTTGATCCGGTCGCGTTCGGCCGGCGCGATGCCCGCCGGCGCCAGCAGCCCCAGCCACGAATCGAAGGCATAGCCGGGCAGGCCGCTCTCGGCCACGGTCGGCAGGTCCGGGGCGAAGCGCGAGCGCTGCTTGCCGGTGTAGGCCAGGAAGGTCACGCGCGGATCGTTGCGGTAGCCGGTGACGCCGATGGTGGCGGCGGTGACTGCCTGCACCCGGCCCGCCAGCAGCTCGGTGACGGCGTCGCCGGTGGACTTCATCGGAATGTGCTGCATCTGCGCGCCGGCGGCTGCCAGCAGCGAGGCCATGCCCAGGTGCGAGGCGCTGCCGTTGCCGGCCGAGGCGTAATCGTAGGCGCCGGGCTTGGCCTTGACGGCCTGGATGAATCCGGCGGTGTCGGTGACCTTCAGCGCCGACGACGCCAGCAGGATGTAGCCGGTGTTGCCCACGTAGGCGACGCCGGTGAAATCCTTGTAGGGGTCGTAGCTCAGGTTCTTGTACAGGTAGCCGGCGATGTGGTGGCTGGCGGCGGCCAGCACCAGCGTGTTGCCGTCGGGGGTGGCGCGCGCCACCTGCGCGGTGCCGACCGTGCCGCCGGCGCCGGCGCGGTTCTCGACCACGATCGAGGCGTCCAGCGCCCGCCCCAGTTCGTCGCTGATGGCGCGCGCGATGGTGTCCTGCACCGCGCCGGTGCCATATGGCACGACGATGCGGATGACGCGCGCGTCGGCCTGGGCCGCGCCGCTCCAGGCGGCCAGGGCCAGCAGGGCGGCGCCCAGGCGCGCGCGGGCAGGGCGGCGCGACGGCGAAGAGGCGCCGGCGGCGCGCGGGAGCGTGGACAGGAATGAAGCAGGCATGGGGTGGTAATGTCGTCGAGTGATGCGGGGCGTTGGACTCTACCGGCCGCGACGGCGCGCGCCAACGATTGATTCCCGCCATGCTTATTGCCCCTGGCGATATCGCGGCCGCGGCGCATGCGGCCGCGCGCGGATGGATATACTCGCAAGCGCCATTGGCCAACGACAAGACAAGGGAATGCAATGAACGCGCTCATGCAGCAGGCGATCCAGTTCGCCAACGACCACGAAACCGCCTGGGACCGCAGCGTCGACGGGGTCTTCGGGGTGCACCAGAACGATCCGCCGCCGTGGAACCGGCTGCTGGGTCCGATCCACGATCGCGGTCCGGTGTCGGGCGTGGTGGTGCGCGACGGCCAGACACTGGCGGCCTGGGGCGAGCCCGAGCGCGCCGACCTGACGTTCAGCGTGGCCAAGCTGTATCTGGCGATCCTGGCCGGCCTGGCGCACGACCGCGGCCTGCTGCCCGATGTCGACGAACCCGTCGGCAAGCGCGTGCCGGGCATCGGCTTCGACCAGGGCCAGAATGCGCAGATCACCTGGCGCCAGTTGCTGCAGCAGACCAGCGAATGGGAAGGCGAGCGTTTCGGCGTGTCCGACCAGGCCGACCGCTATCGCGCCGTCACCTTTGGCGTGCCGCCCGACGGCAAGAAGGGCGACGCGCGGCCGCTGCAGCGGCCCGGCACGTACTGGGAATACAACGACGTGCGTATCAACCAGTTGTCGTATGCCTTGCTGCACCTGTTCCGCAAGCCGCTGCCCGAGGTGTTCCGCGAAGCGGTCACGCGGCCGCTGGGCGCGAGCGAGAACTGGCAGTGGGTGGGCTACGACAACGCCTGGGTCGAGATCGATGGCCAGCGCATGCCGTCGGTGCCGGGCGGTTCGCACTGGGGCGGCGGCATGTCCATCAGCGCGCGCGACCAGGCGCTGATCGGCCAGATGCTGTTGAACCAGGGCCGCGCCGCCGATGGCCGCCAGGTGTTGTCGAGCGAATGGATCGCCGCCATGCGCGAACCGTGCGCGATCGCGCCGTATTACGGCTACCTGATCTGGCTGAATCACGAGGGACGGGTGTTTCCCAGCGTGCCGGCGTCGAGCTTTTTCGGCGTGGGCGCGGGCAGCTCGTTCACCTGGGTCGAGCCCGAGCGCAAACTGGTGGTGATCGTGCGCTGGCTCGATTCCGCGCATGCCGATGCGCTGTTCGGCAAGATCCTGGCGGCGGTGGACGCGCCGGCCGGCTGAGCCGGCCTTCTTGCTTTGCCACGCGCGGCGCCGGAGTCCCTGCGCGCCTCAGGGATTTTTCGCGGCGCGCCGGCATTCTTCTGGCAACATGGATGCTTTGCCCGCCGCGTCGCCGGCGGGCATGCCCCGCTTGCCCTTCCTGTACCGCCACGCCGCCGCCATGCGCGTCGGCGCACCCGCATCACGCCGACCAAGGACTCCCGCCATGAACTATCGCCGACTCGGATCAAGCAACCTGCGCGTATCGCCCCTCTGCCTGGGCACCATGATGTTCGGCGAACAGACGCCGGACGACGAAGCCGCGCGCATCGTCGCGTCGGCCCGCGACCACGGCCTGAATTTCATCGACACCGCCGACGTCTACAACGACGGCCGGTCCGAGGAAGTGGTGGGCAAGCTGCTGCAAGGGCAGCGCCACGACTGGGTGCTGGCCAGCAAGATCGGCAACGTGGTGGGCAAGGGCCCGAACCAGTCGCACTATTCGCGCCAATGGCTGATCCGCGGCGTCGAGCAGAGCCTGGCGCGCCTGGGCACGGATTTCCTCGACATCCTGTACCTGCACCGCGACTACCACGAGGAAAACCTGGAAGAGGCGCTGTGGGCGCTGGGCGACCTGATCCGCGCCGGCAAGCTGCGCAGCTTCGGGCTGTCGAATTTCCGCGGCTGGCGCATCGCCGAAACCCTGCGCCTGTGCGAAAAGCTGGGCGTGCCGCAGCCGGTGGTGTGCCAGCCGTACTACAACATGCTCAATCGCGGCCCCGAGGTCGAGATCCTGCCGGCCTGCAAGCACTACGGCCTGGGCGTGGTGCCGTACAGCCCGATCGCGCGTGGCGTGCTCACCGGCAAGTACCTGCCGGGCCAGGCGCCGGCGGCGGACACCCGCGCCGGGCGTGGCGACCGCCGCATCCTGGCCACCGAGTTCCGTGAAGAGTCGCTGCAGATCGCGCAGCGCCTGGTCGAGCACAGCGCGGCCCGCGGCGTGCAGCCGGGCCACTTCGCCACCGCGTGGGTATTGGCCAATCCGGTGGTCACCAGCGTCATCGCCGGTCCGCGCACGCTGGCGCAGATGGACGATTACTACGCCACGCTGGAAGTGAAGATCACGCCCGAGGACGAAGCCATCGTGGACGGCTGGGTCACGCCCGGCCACGCCTCGACCCACGGCTACAACGATCCCAACTATCCGTTCTACGGCCGCCCGGTGGCGACGGCCTGACGGGCAGGGCGGCGCGCCGCCCGCTCTCTCACAACGAACAGGCCCGCGCCATTGGCGCGGGCCTGTTCGTCATGGGGCCGTTCAAGCCGCGGCGGCGGGCTCGGCGCTGATGCCGTGCAACAGCATCTGCTCGGCCACGGTGGCGATGCCGAGCCGGGCGATGCGGCCGCGCCGCTCGGCGTCGACCATGCTGGTGATGACCGTGATCAACAGTTCGGTCAGGGCGGCGGCGGTGATGTCGACGCGGAACACGCCTTCGCGCTGGCCGCGCAGGAAGAACGCATCCAGCGTTTCCTGGTAGCCGGACCAGCTCTGCATGATGTCCGCCTGCATCTCCATGTCCGGCTTCCAGTTGTACATGAGGAAGACGGTCAGTTCCTTATGGGCCAGGTGTTGCTCGATCAGGTTGCGCAGCGCCTCGCGGGTCGGGGCGGCGTCCAGCCGCGAATCGGCCAGGGTCTGCTTCATGACCTGCGCGCTGTGCGTCATCAGGCGCGTCACCAGCTGGTCGCGCGTCTTGCAGAAGCGGTACAGCGTGGCCTTGCTGACGCCCACGGCCTTGGCCAGTTCCTGCAGGGTGGCGCGCGGCTGGTCGACCATGGCCTGGGCCAGCGCGATCAGCAGGCGTTCGTGACCCGCATCCTCGGACATCGTGTCTCCTTTTCCTCATTGTGCCGTTGGTGGAACGGCTATTGGATCATGTGGGGTTCAAATTGCGCAAATCTTCGTCAAATTGACAAGTTAAATCTTGTGAAGCCGCAATAAGAACCTTAACGGAATTAAATGAATCATTATTGATTCAAATTGACCTTTAAGATACCATTCGACTCTTGTTAAGTTCAAGACGCCACGGGCGGGAGGTATCGAAGTGATCAAGCATCAACCCTGGCGTTGGCCTGTCATGGCGGTGTTGGCCGCCGGTCTGGTGGCCGGACTGGCCGGTTGCGGCGGCGACAACGCCCCGACCGCCGTCGCGGAACCCCGCCCCGTGCAGGTGCTGGCGGTGCAGCCGCAGCGCTATGCGCTGGCCAGCACGCTGCCGGGCCGGGTCGAGCCGATGCGCGTGGCCGAGGTCCGCGCCCGCGTCGCCGGCATCGTGCTCAGCCGTGAATTCGAGGAAGGCGCCGACGTCAAGGCCGGCGACGTGCTGTTCCGCATCGACCCGGCGCCGTTCAAGGCGGCCCTGTCGCGCGCCGAGGGCGACCTGGCCAAGGCCGACGCCGCGCTGTCGGACGCCCAGGCGGTGGTGCGGCGCTACACCCCGCTGGTCAAGATCGAGGCCGTCAGCCAGCAGGACTTCGACACCGCCACCGCGGCGCTCAAGAGCGCCCAGGCCGCGCGCCGCTCGGCCCAGGCCGATGTCGAGACCGCGCGCCTGAACCTGGACTACGCCACCGTCAAGGCGCCGATCTCCGGCCGCATCGGCCGCGCCCAGGTCACCGAAGGCGCGCTGGTGGGCCAGAACGAGGCCACCGTGATGGCCAAGATCCAGCAGCTCGATCCCATCTACGTCGACTTCACCCAGCCGGTGGCCGACATGCTGCGCATGCGCACCGCCATGCAGACCGGCGAGCTGGGCCAGGAAGAGGGCGCCGCCATCTCCATCAGCATCGACGGCACCGACCGCACTCGCAGCGGCCGCCTGCTGTTTTCCGACATCGCGGTGGACCGCGGCACCGGCCAGGTGTCGCTGCGCGGCGAGTTCGCCAATCCGGACGTGCTGCTGCTGCCGGGCATGTACGTGCGGGTGCAGACCCGCCAGGGCGTGGACCCGGACGCCATCCTGGTGCCGCAGCGCGCCGTGGTGCGCAGCACCGACGGCAAGCCGCAAGTGTTGCTGGTGGGCCAGGACGACGTGGTCGAGACGCGCGCGGTGCGCACCGGCACCATGCGTGGCGCCGACTGGCACATCGTCGAAGGCCTGGCAGCGGGCGACCGGGTGATCGTCGGCGGCGTGAACGCCGCCGTGCCCGGCCAGAAGGTCAGCGTGACGGCGGCGCCGCCGGCCGACAAGGTCGCGGCCGCGCCGGACGCCGTGTCGCGGCAGTGACGACCATGCCGACCCTTCCTTCTTCTTGCCCGCAGGGCCGGCCGTCGCGGCGGCCGGTCGCCCTGCGCCGCCCATCCTTCCGAGGATAGATCATGTCCAGGTTTTTCATCGACCGCCCCAAGTTCGCGTGGGTGGTGGCTCTCTTCATCTCGCTCGCCGGCCTGCTGGCGATCCCGTCGCTGCCGGTGGCGCAGTTTCCGGTGGTGGCGCCGCCCCAGGTGACCATCAACGCGGTCTATCCCGGCGCCTCGGCCAGCACGCTGGTCGACTCGGTCACCAGCGTCATCGAGGAGGAGCTGAACGGCGCCAAGCACTTGCTGTACTACGAGTCGTCCAGCAGCTCCAGCGGCAGCGCCGAGATCACCGTCACCTTCGAGCCCGGCACCGATCCGGCGCTGGCGCAGGTGGACGTGCAGAACCGCATCAAGAAGGCCGAGGCGCGCCTGCCCACGGCCGTGACGCAGCAGGGCCTGCAGGTCGAGCAGGCCAGTTCCAACTTCCTGATGATCTACGCCCTGACCTACAAGGGCGATGACAGCGGCAAGGACGTGGTCGGCCTGTCCGACTACGCCGCGCGTCACGTCAACAACGAGATCCGCCGCGTCGACGGCGTGGGCAAGGTGCAGTTCTTCGGCGCCGAGGCCGCCATGCGCGTCTGGATCGACCCGCAGAAGCTGCTGGGCGTGGGCCTGTCGGTGGCCGATGTCAACGCCGCCATCGCCGCGCAGAACGTGCAGGTGCCGGCCGGCAGCTTCGGCAGCCGGCCCGGTTCGCCCGAGCAGGAACTGACCGCCACGCTGGCCGTGAAAGGCACGCTCGACACGCCCGAGGAATTCGGCCGCATCGTGCTGCGCGCCAATGCGGACGGTTCGTCGGTGCGGCTGGCCGACGTGGCGCGCATGGAAGTCGGGCGCCAGAGCTACGACTTCGAGACCCGCCTGAACGGCCGCAAGGCCGTGGGCGCGGCGGTGCAGCTGGCGCCGGGCGCCAACGCCATCAACACGGTCAAGGCGGTCAAGCAACGCCTGCAGGAACTGTCCGCCTCGTTCCCCGAGGACGTCGCTTATTCGGTGCCGTTCGACACCTCGCGCTTCGTCAGCGTGGCCATCGAGAAGGTGGTGCACACGCTGATCGAGGCCATGGTGCTGGTGTTCCTGGTGATGTTCCTGTTCCTGCAGAACGTGCGCTACACGCTGATTCCGGCGATCGTGGTGCCGGTCTGCCTGCTGGGCACCTTCGCGGTGATGTCGGTGCTGGGCTTCTCGGTCAACATGATGACCATGTTCGGCATGGTGCTGGCCATCGGCATCCTGGTGGACGACGCCATCGTGGTGGTCGAGAACGTCGAACGCATCATGGCCGAGGAAGGGCTGTCGCCGCGCGAGGCCACCATCAAGGCCATGGGCCAGGTGTCGGGCGCCATCATCGGCATCACCATGGTGCTGGCGGCCGTGTTCCTGCCGCTGGCCTTCATGAGCGGCTCGGTGGGCGTGATCTATCGCCAGTTCTCGCTGTCGCTGGCGGTGTCGATCCTGTTCTCGGGCTTCCTGGCGCTGACCTTCACGCCGGCCCTGTGCGCCACCTTCCTCAAGCCCATTCCGAAGGGCCACCACGAGGAAAAGCGCGGCTTCTTCGGCGCATTCAACCGCTTCTTCACGCGCCTGACCAGCCGCTTCGAATCGCTGAACTCGCGGCTGGTGCGCCGCACCGGGCGCTACATGGTGATCTACGCGGCCATCGTGGCGATGCTGGGCGTGCTGTACACGCGCCTGCCGGAATCGTTCGTGCCGCCGGAAGACCAGGGCTACGTCATCGTCGACATGCAACTGCCGCCGGGCGCCACGCATCTGCGCACCGACAAGGTGGTGGCGGACGTCGAGCAGCACCTGATGTCACTGGACGCCATGGGCGATGCCTTCACCGTGATGGGTTTCAGCTTCTCCGGCACCGGCCAGAACGCGGGCATCGCCTTCCCGACCCTGAAGGACTGGTCGGAGCGCGGCAAGGGCCAGTCGGCCAATGACGTGGCCGACAGCGTCAACGGCCGCTTCGCGGTGATCGATGACGGCACGGTCATGGCCGTCAATCCGCCGCCCATCGAGGGCCTGGGCAACTCGGGCGGCTTCGCGCTGCGCTTGCAGGATCGTGGCGGCGTGGGCCGCGCGGCGCTGACCGCCGCGCGCGACGAGCTGTTGGCCAAGGCAAACAGTTCGCCGGTGATCGCCTACGCCATGATGGAAGGCCTGGCCGACGCGCCGCAGCTGCGCCTGGACATCGACCGGCAGAAGGCCGAGGCGCTGGGCGTGGGCTTCGACGTGATCAATACCGCGATCTCGTCGGCCTACGGCTCGGCCACGGTGAACGACTTCGCCAACGCCGGCCGCCTGCAGCGCGTGGTGGTGCAGGCCGACGTGCGCGACCGCATGACGCCGGAAAGCGTGCTCAAGCTGAACGTGCCCAACAAGTCGGGCGGCATGGTGCCACTGGCCGCTTTCGTCGAGACCCGCTGGGAAACCGGCCCGGTGCAGGTGTCGCGCTACAACGGCTATCCGGCCTTCAAGATCGCCGGCGACGCCAGGCCGGGCCACAGCACCGGGGAGGCGATGGCCGAGATCGAGCGCATCGCGTCCGAGCTGCCGGCCGGCATCGGCTACCAGTGGACCGGCCTGTCGCTGCAGGAAAAATTCGCCGGCTCCCAGGCCCCGATGCTGTTCGCGCTGGCCTTCCTGGTGGTGTTCCTGCTGATGGTGGCGCTGTATGAAAGCTGGGCGATTCCCGCGTCCGTGATGCTGATCGTGCCGATCGGCGCGCTCGGTTCGGTGCTGGCGGTGACGGTGCTGGGCATGCCCAACGACGTGTACTTCAAGGTCGGCCTGATCACCATCATCGGCCTGGCCGCCAAGAACGCCATTCTTATCGTCGAATTCGCCAAGAGCCTGCGCGAGCAAGGCCATTCGCTGGTCGACGCCGCGGTCGAGGCAGCCAAGCTGCGCTTCCGGCCGATCGTGATGACCTCGCTGGCCTTCATCCTGGGCGTGGTGCCGCTGGCGCTGGCCAGCGGCGCCGGCGGCGCCAGCCAGCGCGCCCTCGGCGTGGGCGTGATCGGCGGCATGCTGAGCGCGACCTTGCTCGGGGTGATTTTCGTGCCCGTGTTTTTCGTGTGGGTGTTGTCGCGGATCAAGGCCCGGAAGGCGGCAACGCCGACGCCGGCCGCCGCCACCGCATCGCAGGAGTGAGAGTGATGAATCCGACTTTTATCAGCTCGCGGCTCGCCGCCGCGATCCTGGCCGCTGCGCTGGCTGGTTGCTCGATGGCGCCCACCTACCAGCGGCCCGAGGCGCCCGTGCCTTCGACCTGGAACCAGTCCGCGGCGGGCGGCCCGGCGTCGGCCGCCGCGACGCTGGACTGGCAGTCGTTCGTCACCGACGACGGCCTGCGCCGGCTGGTGACGCTGGCGCTGGACCACAACCGCGACCTGCGCCAGGCGCTCTTGAACATCGAGGCGGCGCGGGCCCAGTACCGGGTGCAGCGCGCCGACCGCCTGCCGGGCATCAACGCGCAGGGCAGCGGCACGCGCCAGCGGGTGCCGGGCGACCTGAACAGCAGCGGCAGCGCCGGGGTGCAGAGCAACTACCAGGCGGGCATCGGCCTGACCTCGTTCGAGATCGACCTGTTCGGCCGGGTGCGCAGCCTGTCCGATGCCGCGCTGCAGGAGTACCTGGCGACCGAGGCCACGGCCCGCGGCGCCCAGATCAGCCTGGTGGCCGAAGTGATCCAGGCCTACCTGGCGCGCGACAGCGCGCTGCGCCGGCTGCAGGTCACGCGCCAGACGCTCGAGAGCCGCGAGGCCTCGCTCGACCTGACCGCCAAGCGGCGCCAGGCCGGCTCGGCCACGGCGCTCGATTACCAGGAAGCGCTGGGCCTGGCCGAGCAGGCGCGGGCCGACCTGGAGCGCATCGACCGCGAAGCGCGCCAGGCCGGCAATGCGCTGGCGCTGCTGGTGGGCGTGGGCGACCTGGGGCCGTTCCTGCCCAAGGGCCTGGCCGATGGCCCGATGCTGGTGCAGGAGATCGCGGCGGGCGCGCCGTCCGAACTGCTTGAGCGGCGGCCCGACATCGTGGCCGCGGAGCATCAACTGCGGTCGCGCAACGCCAGCATCGGCGCGGCGCGGGCGGCGTTCTTCCCGAGCATTTCGCTGACCGGCATGTTCGGCAGTTCCAGCGCGGAATTGTCGAACCTGTTCGACTCGGGCCAGCGCGCCTGGTCGTTCGCCCCGCAGATCACGCTGCCGATCTTCGCTGGCGGCCGCAACACCGCCAACCTGGACCTGGCCAATGCGCGCAAGGACATCGCCGTGGCGCAGTACGAAAAGACGGTGCAGTCGGCATTCCGCGAGGTCTCGGACGCGCTCGCCGCCACCGACACGCTGCGGCGCGAGGAAGCCTCGCGGCTGGCGCTGACGCGTTCCAGCGCGCAGGCCATGCAGTTGTCGGAAGCGCGCTATCGCGGCGGCGTCGACAGCCACCTGCGCTACCTGGACGCGCAGCGCCGCGCCTATGCGGACCAGCTGTCCTACATCGAGGTGGCGACGCAGCGCCAGGCGGCCCTGGCGACCCTGTTCAAGGCGCTCGGCGGCGGCTGGCTGCCGTCGGCGCCGGCGCCCGTGGCGCCTGGCGCCGACAAGGGCGCCGCGCCCGCGGGCGGGCAGGCGCGCGGTTGAGCATGGCCATGATGCGCCTCGCCTGGCGGCCGGAGATCGGCCAGGGCGAGGCCGCGGATGGCCTTGAATGCCGTCAGGCCTTGCGCAGGTTCGCGCCGGTGCGCGGCGTCGCTGCCTCTGGCGCGGCGCTGCGGCCGCCGCGTCCGATCAGCCACACGCACAACGCCGACACCACGCCCGAGAACAACACGTACAGGCAGATCAGCCATGGCTGGCCATTGCCGGTCTTGAGCAGGGCGGTGGCGATGATCGGCGTGATGCCGGAGGCGAAGATGCCCGAGAACTGGTAGACGAACGAGATGCCGGTGTAGCGCACCTTGGCGTCGAACAGCTCGCAGAACAGCGCGGCCTCGGGGCCGTAGACGGCGGCGTAGAAGATGCCGAACGGAATGATGATGGCCAGCCACACCAGCATCACGCTGCCCTGGCTGTTGAGCATCAGCCAGAAGCCGGGGAAGGCGGCCACGGCCGTGATCAGCGAGCCCCAGAAGTACACCCGCGTGCGGCCGATGCGGTCGGACAGCCGGCCGAAGTAGGGGATGGTGAAGCACATCACCAGCGCTGCCGCCATCACCCCAGTCAATGCCTCGGTGCGCGTGATCTGCAGCGTCTGCGTCAGGTACGAGATCGAGAACACGCCGAAGACGTTGAAGAACACGCCGTCGATGTAGCGCGCGCCCATGCCCTTGGCGACGTTGCCGGGATAGCGGCGGATCATGTCCATGAACGGAATGCGGCTCTCGGCGTTGTCGCGCTTGACCGCGGCGAACTCGGGCGTTTCCTTGATGTTCAGGCGGATGTACATGCCGACCCCGACCATGGCGGCCGACGCCAGGAAGGCCAGGCGCCAGCCCCAGGCCATGAACTGCTCGTCGGTCAGCAGCGTCGACAGCAGCGCCACCGTGCCCGAGGCCAGGCACAGGCCGATCGCCAGCCCGATCTGCGGCAGCGAGGCGTAGAAGCCCTTCTTGTCCGGCGGCGCGTATTCATAGGCCATCAGCACCGCGCCGCCCCATTCACCGCCCAGGCCGATGCCCTGGAACACGCGCAGCAGCAGGAGCAGGATCGGCGCCCAAAGGCCGATGCTGTCGTAGGTGGGCACCAGGCCGATCAGGAAGGTGGACACGCCCATGATCATCAGCGTCATCACCAGCATGCTCTTGCGGCCGATGCGGTCGCCGAAGTGGCCGAACACCAGCCCGCCCAGCGGCCGGGTGATGAAGCCCACCGCGAAGGTGGTGTAGGCCAGCATGGTCGAGACGAGCGGATCGCCGGTGGGGAAGTACAGCTTGTTGAACACGATGCCGGCAACCACGCCGTACAGGAAAAAGTCGTACCACTCGATGGTGGCGCCGATCAGCGACGCGGCGACGACTTTGCGCACCGCGGTTTCGTTCTGCTTGGCCATGCCTGTCTCCTTTGGTGGGGCGGGCGGCACTCTGCGGTGCCGCGCCGCGTGTTGCGGTCAGTTCATGTCATGCCGCCTGTTTCAGCGTCGGTTGCGCCTGCGCGCGCGGCCGCGCCGCGTGCAGGTCCTGCAGGATGAAGTCGGCCGCGCGTTCGGCCAGCATCACCACCGGCACGTTGGTGTTGCCCGAGACCAGCGTCGGCATGATGGAGCAATCCACCACCCGCAGCCCGCTCACGCCGTGTACCCGCAGGCGTTCGTCGACCACCGCCATGGGGTCGCTGCGCGGGCCCATTTTCGCGGTGCCCGACGGATGGAAGATGGTGGCGCCGTACTCGCGGCAGAAATGCAGGATCTCGTCGTCGCTCCGGACGTCGGGGCCGGGCCGGAATTCGCGCTTCATCAGCCCGGCCAGCGGCTCGGTGGCGGCCAGCCGGCGCGCGTACTTGACCGCCGCCACCGTCATGCGGCGGTCCAGCTCGGTGGACAGGTAGTTGGGCTGCATGGCCGGAGCCTCGAACGGATCGGTGCCGCGCAACTGCACCGTGCCGCGCGACGAGGGCCGCAACTGGCACACCGAGTAGGTGCAGCCCGAGAACGGATGCACCTTGCCGCCGGCCATGTCGGCCGACAGCGTGGCGAAGTGGAACTGGGTGTCAGGCGTGGCGCTGGCCGGATCGACGCGGCAGAACAGGCCGCCCTGGTTGATGCCCACCGCCAGCGGCCCGCCCCGGAACAGCAGCCATTGCAGCCCCATCGCGGCGCGCCCGTGCAGCGTGCGCAACTGGTCGTTGGTGGTGATTGGTTGGCGCGTCTCGTAGATCAGGCGGATCTGCAGGTGGTCCTGCAGGTTCTCGCCCACGCCCGGCAGGTCGCGCACCACGCCGATGCCGAAGCGGCGCAGCAGCGCAGCGGGACCCACGCCCGACAGTTGCAGCAGCTGCGGCGATTGCAGCGCGCCGGCGCACAGGATCACCTCGCGGCGGGCGCGCAGGGTGCGCACCTGGCCGTCCTGGCGGTAGCGCACGCCGCAGGCGCGGCTGCCCTCGAACAGCACCGCCATGGCGTGCGCGCCGGTCTCGATGCGCAGGTTGGCGCGGCCCCGCGCCGGCCGCAGGTAGGCCACCGCGGTGGAGCAGCGGCGGCCGTTGCGGGTGGTGAGCTGGTAGTAGCCCACGCCTTCCTGGTCGCCGCTGTTGAAGTCGGTCACGTGCGGTAGGCCGAGCGCGCCGGCCGCGCCGATCAGGCCCTCGACCAGCGGATGCGGCGTCTTGATCGAGGTGGCGTTCAGCGGCCCTTCGGTGCCGCGCGTGGGGCCGGCGCCCAGGTCGTTGTTCTCCAGCTTGCGGAAGTAGGGCAGGCAATCTTCCCAGCTCCAGCCCGGGTTGCCGGCGGCGGCCCAGTCGTCGTAGTCGCGGCGCTGGCCGCGGATGTAGATCAGGCCGTTGATGGCGCTGGAGCCGCCCAGCGTGCGGCCGCGCGGCCAGTAGATGCGGCGGTTCAGCATGTTGGGGTCGGGCTCGGTGTAGTAGCCCCAGTTCAGCACCTTGTGGAACATGGTCTTGCCGTAGCCGATGGGGATGTGGATCCACGGCGATCGGTCCGGCGGCCCCGCCTCCAGCAGGCAGACCGAGTGCTGGCCATTGGCGCTCAAGCGGTTCGCCAGCACGCAGCCGGCCGATCCGGCACCTACCACGATGTAGTCCACGGCTTCGGACATGTCTGCTTTCCTCCTTGGTCTGGCCGTGCCTGCGCGCGGCGACTCCCGCGTTCGGACGGCGCGTTTACCCTGCTTGCCGCCACGCCGGGCACTTATATACTGGCCTGATGCGAGGGGGGCGCGGCGACGCGCAAAGGTTCCGTATCTGTGGCGATTCTAGGAAGCGGCCACGGGAAAGAAAGCGCGGCAAGCGCGGGAACGGGGAAATGGAACAGAACATGGATCTTCGGTTTCAAAATCGCAGTGCAGCATCGCCGCGGACCGATACCGAGGCCGGCGAGCCGCAGGACGCCGCGCGTTCGCTGCGCGCGCTGCTGGTGCTGGACTACCTGGCCCGCGCCCAGCATCCGCCCACGCTGGCGCAACTGGCGCAGCGCCTGGACATGCCCAAGTCCACCCTGATGCGCCTCTTGGCGTCGATGCAGCGCGCCGGTTTCGTCGCCGCCACGCCCACCGAGAACGGCTACGTGCCGGGACCGCAAGCCACCGCGCTGGCGCTGTCGACGCTGCGCGCCTCGGCCTTCACGCGCGCCTGCCGCGCGGTGCTGGCGCAACTGGTCGGCAAGCTGGGCGAGACCTGCAATCTCACCGCGCCCGACGGCGACCAGGTGATCTACATGGAACGGGTCGAAACCGCCGAGCCGCTGCGGTTGTTCTTCGCGGTCGGCAGCCATGTGCCGATGCACTGCACCGCCAGCGGCAAGCTGTTCCTGGCGTCGATGAACCGGCTCGAGCGCGGCCGGGTGCTGGCGCGCCTGCCGCTCACGCGCAACACGCCGCGCACGCTGACCGACCCGGCGCGGCTGGAGGATGAACTGGAACGCCTGGCCACGCGCGGCATCGGCATCGACAACGAGGAGTTCGTGCGCGGCATGAGCGCAGTGGCGGTGCCGGTGCGCGACGCGCAGGACCGCGTGGTGGCGGCGGTGGCGTGCCATGCGCCCACCGCGCGGCTGATGCTCGATGATTTGCTGCGCGCGGTGCCGGTCTTGCAGGGCGCGGCGCAGTCGATGAGCGCGGTGCTGGCCGAGCACCGGCCGGGCGGCTGAACATCAGCCGTGGGGTTGAGAACGGTCCAGGCGGTTGAGACAGCCCGGACGTCTGCGGCAGGCGGCCGGCGCCGCTACCCGCGCAGCGCCCGGCCCTGGCGCCAGGCCTGCGCCAGCACGCCGGTGGCGCCGATTGCGAGGGCCGCGAGCATGGCGGCGGCGCCCGCGATGTCGAGCAGCACGCCCGCCGCCAGCGGCGCGGCGATGCGCGTGAGCGCGAAGACGCTGGACTGGATGCCATAGTCCAGCGCCTGCAGGCCCGGCCGCGCATGCGACATCATCAGCCCGAACACCAGCGCTGCCGTGGCGCCCATGCTGGCGGCCACCGCCATGGCGCAGGCCACCAGCACGGTGGACGCCGCGTCCAGCCCGACCGCCAGGGCCAGTGCCGCCAGGGCGGCGGCGCCCAGGCCCGCGTGCAGCGGCACCGCCAGGCCCGGCCCCAAATGCTTGAGCAGGCGCGCGCCCGCGATGCTGCCAACGGCGCCGACCGCGCCGCCAACCACCCCCACCAGCCACGCCACGCGCTCGGGCGCCAGGCCGTGGTCCAGCAGCAGCGGCTTCAGGTAGAACCAGCCGGCGCCGATGAAGGGGAACAGCAGGGCCAGCAGCGGCAGCCAGCGGCGGCTGGCGGGCAGGCGCAGGTAGGCGATGGCATGGCGCGTGGCGATGGCGCCGTCGTCCGCGCGCTCGGCCTCCACGGTGTCCGCGGTTTCCCGCAGCAGCAGCGTCAGCGCCGCGCCCAATGCCAGCGCGGCTGCCATGATCAGGAACGGCGCCTGCCAGCCCCAGCGCGCCTGCGCCAGCAGCATCAGGCCGCCGCCGGCGATCGCGCCCAGGCACAGCGCCATCGAGCGGATGCCGCCGGCCCAGGCGCGGCTGGCCGCCGGCAGCACGCGGATCGCCAGCGCATTGACGGGCACATCGGCCCAGGTGCCGGCCAGGGCGGCGGCCGCCGCCAGCGCGAACAGCAGGGCGCCATCATTCAACAGGTCGCGCCAGCCCAGCGCGAGCAGCACGGCGGCGTACGCCAGCAGCAGCGCCACCGTCCAGCGCCGATAGCCGCCACGGCCCGCGCCGCGCCGGTCCAGCGGCATCGCCAGCAGGAACTTGAACACCGTCGGCAGGCTGGCCAGCTGGAACAGGCCGATGGCGGTGCCGGACCAGCCGTGCTGGCGCAGCACCAGCGGCAGGCCCAGCCACAGATAGACGCCGGGCGCGGTCAGCGCCAGGTTGAGCCAGCCGAACAGGGCCTGGGCCAAGCCGTGGCGCAGCGCCGGCCTCATGGCGCGGTCCGCCGCGCCGACAGCACATGCAGCGGCGCCAGCGGAAAGCGGTCGGAATCGAAGCCGCGCACGTCGGCGAAGCCGGCGCCGCGCAGCGCTTCGGCCAATTCCCCGTGGCGCGTTACGCGCCGGCCCAGCAACAGCATCGGCAGGTAATAGCGCAGCACGCGCGCGGCGGCGTCGGCGTCGTCCGGGATCTCGGCGTGCGCCATCACCAGCAGCCCGCCCGGCGCCAGCGCATCGTGCATCTTGCGCAGCGCGGCGGCGGCGTCGGGCACGAAGTGCAGCACCGACGAGCACCAGATCAGGTCGTAGCCGGCGCCGATGTCGGCCGTGGCCAGGTCGCCGCCCACGGCCACCATGCGGTCCGCCAGCCCGGCGGCGGCGATGTTCTCGCGCGCCACGGCGGCGGTCTCGGGCCAGTCGAACACCACGCCGCTGGCGTCGGGGCGATCCTGCACCAGCGCGATGCCGATCAGGCCCGGGCCGCCGCCCAGGTCCAGGATGCGTCGCGCCGCGTCGGCACCGGGCACGCAGGCGACCGCCTCGCGCGCGGCGGCCACGGCCAGCACGCGCTGTTCCTGGCCGATCTGCACCCGCGCCGCCTGGGCCCAGCCGCCGGCCTCGGACGCGGCGCCCGGCGGGGCGGCGAGCGCGGCGGCGGGATCCTGGCGCAGCCGTTGCGGCAACTGCTCGCCGGATTGCGCCAGCGAGCGGCGCCGGTAGCGCCAGGCGTCGCCGCAGTAACCGGGCCGGCCCGCCACGAAATGGGCGCGCGCCGTGGCGCCGCAGCGGTACAGCGCGGGTGCGCCGGCGATGCGATGCAACAGGCGCAGGCCCCACAGCAGGTCCAGCAGGTGTTCGACGGCGGCGGGGCGCAGCGCCAGCGCCTGCGCGACCTGCGCCGCGCTGGCCGGCGCCGCCAGGTGCGCGAACAGGTCCAGTTCCAGCGCGGCGTCCAGCGCGGCGGTTTCGACCGGCGCGGCGGCCAGGTCCCAGTAGCGTTGCAGGGGCAGGGGAGAAGTCGGCATGTGAGGGTTCCTTGGTAAGCGGTTCAAAGGCGCCAGGTCAGGCGCAGGCCCAGTTCGCGCGGCGGGCTGTAGACGGTGACGATGCCGTTCTGGTAGCCCACCGCGTCGTAGCGGCGGTTGGCCAGGTTGTTGACGTAGGCCGAGATCTCGACCTGCCGCACCGTGACACCCGCGGCCAGGTTGACCAGCGCGTAGCCGTTGCGGCGGTAGCGGTTGGCGGCGTCCAGGTAGACCGGGCCGGTGCCGCTGACCGAGGCCTGCGCGTACCAGCCGGCGGGCGCGTCGTAGCGCGCCGTCAGGTGGCCATTGACGCGCGGCGCGAACGGGTTCTGGTTGCCGCCGTAGTCGTTGGCGCCATCGCGGAAACGGCTGAAGCGGGTGCGGTTCAGCCCCAGCCCGGCCTGCAGCGACCAGCCCTGGCCCAGCAGGTATTCGAGTTCGAATTCGGCGCCGATCGAGCGCGCCGACGCGGCGTTGGTGACGTACACCAGCCCCGGCAGCGGCATCTGCTGCACCTGCATGTTGTCGACCGTCATCAGGTACAGCGCGCCGGCATAGCGCAGGCGGTTGCCGGGCAGCCAGCCCTTGGCGCCGATCTCGTACGAGCGCAGGGTTTCCGGCTGGTAGGCGGCGTAGTTGGCCGCCGGCGAGAACACGTTGTAGCCGCCGGCGCGGAAGCCGTCGGCCACCGAGGCATAGACCTGCTGGCGCGGCGCGAAGGCGTATTGCAGCGCCAGCTTGGGCGTGACGCGGGTCCAGTCGGCGCGGCGCGCGCTGTCGCCGCGCGGGGTGAAGCGCAGCGCGTCGCGTTCGACCCGGGCGCCGGCTTCCAGCGTCCAGCGTTCGGCCAGCGGCACGGTCCAGTGGGTGAAGGCGGCGCTGGACTGGCCGCGCAGCTGCACCACGCTTTCGGTCAGGCCGCGCGGCATCTTCTGGGTGTTGCGCAGGTCGTGGTCGTCGCCGTCGGCGTACAGGCCGGCCAGCCATTGGGCGCGGCCCAGCGTGCCCTCCACGCGCAGCTCCTGCGACAGATTGCGGAAATGGTGGTCGCGGGCGATGTGCAGCAGGTCGGCGGGCTGGAAGTCGGTGTCCTGCTGCACTCGGTCGCGCAGGTCGTTCCAGGCCGTGACCGAGGTCAGGCGCAGGCCGCCGTCCAGTTCGTGGCGCAGCGCCAGCGACGCGCTGCGGCCGATGGAGCGGTTCCAGCTGGGCGTGCCGGAGGCCACCGTGGCGCGGGGCGCCGTGGGCGAACCCCACAGCGCGGCGCCGTCCTGGTAGTTGATCTGGGCGTAGCGCAGCGTCGCCTCGGTGCGTGCCGACGGCGTCCAGCGCAGCGCCAGCTTGCCGTTGCGCAGCTCGCGGTCGTCCTCGCGGCGGCCGGTGTAGGTGTTGTCGATGAAGCCGTGCTGGCTGCGCCAGGCGCCGGCCACGCTGGCGTAGAGCGTGTCGTCAACGATCGGTCCACTCAGGTCGAAGCGCAGCATGCGCAGGTCGCGGCTGCCGACGGTGGTGGAGACGCTGCCGCGCACGGTATCGCCGGGCGGGCGGGTGTAGACGTTGATGACGCCGGCCTCGGCATTGCGGCCGTACAGCGCCGATTGCGGGCCGCGCAGGACTTCGACGCGGTCGATATCCAGCAGCTGGTCGTCGAAGCCCTGCGCCATCAGCGTGGGCACGCCGTCGACCACCAGCAGGGTCGAGGTCGAGAACGAAAAGAAGTTGGCCGACAGGCCGCGCATCACGGCCGCGTTGACGCCTGCCTGGCCGAACGGCTGGAACGTCAGGCCGGGGGTGATGCGTTGCAGTCCGTCCAGGTCGAGGACGCCCTGGCTTTCAAGCATGTCGCCATCGAACACCGACAGGCTGCCGGGCAGGGATTCGAGCGCGCGCTCCTGCTTGTCGGCGGTGACGGTGATGGCGGGCAGTTGCGCGGCGGTCTGCGCCAACGCGGCGGGCGTGGCGCACAGCCACAGCAGGGCCCAGGCGGCGCGGGGGTGGGGAAAAGGGCGGATCATCGGGATTCCTGTGCATGCAGTCACGGCGGCCCAACGTGCGGCGCCGTCCCGAAGATGGTATTTCTTTATGCGAACGACTATCATTAGCATTCATATGCGAGCCGGATCCATTCGTATGCGATCCGGCACATGCCTTCTTTCACCCCGGCGCCACTTGCGCCGCCGACCGTCGACGCCATGTCCCTGCGCATCTCCGCCACGCTCGCCCGGCCCGGTCCTGGCCCCCGTCCCGGCTGGTCGCGGCTGGCCCTGCCCGCCGACCTGGGCGACTGCCACGCCGATCGTCTGGACCTGGGCGACGGCCTGGCGCTGGTGCATTCGCAGTACACACCCGCCCGCGACCTGATCGAAGAGAACGCCGCCGGGCAGGGCGGCCGCACATTGGTCATCACGCTGGCCCTGGGCGGGGTGTCGGCCTATCGCGGCGCGGACGGCGCCGAGCTGGATTTCCGCGGCGGCCATACCACGGTGACGGCATTCCGCCGCCACCTGGGCGAGCGCCGCTACCTGGGCGGCGCCACCGTCTCGCAACTGCGCCTGCTGGTGGGCGAGCCGGCGCTGCGGCGCTACGCCGGCGAGGCCCAGGCCGAGGCGCTGTTCGGCGCCGGCGGCCTGCAGCGTTTGGCGCAGGGTCGCACCAGCGCCGACCTGGCCGCCGTCGCGGCCGAGCTGGCGCGGACCGACGATCCGCTGGACACGCACATCAAGGCGCTGACGCTGTTGTCGCGCCAGTTGCGCGCGCTGGCGCCGACACCGGCGCCGGGCCGGCTCAGCCAGGCCGACATCGCGCGGCTGGAGCGGGCCCATGCGCTGATGCGCGAACAGATGGACCGGGAGCTGACGCTGCAATACCTGTGCCTGGCGACCGGGCTGAACGAATTCAAGCTCAAGCAGGGCTTTCGCGCGCTATACGGCGACAGCCCCATGCGGCTGCTGACCGGCATGCGCATGCGGCGCGCCTGGGAATTGCTGGAAGGCGGCTGCCAGGTGGCGCAGGCGGCCTATCAGGTGGGCTATCGCCATCCGGCCAACTTCAGCGCGGCCTTCACCCGTTTCCACGGCCGCGCGCCCAAGTCGGTGTTCGGCAAGCGGCGTTGACGCGGCGGGCAACGATGTCGTTGCCCTTCGTGTGTTGCCCTTCGTGCGTTGGCCTGGCGCGTGCCCTAGTGCGCCGCCCGTGCCCGCCGCCGCGACACGCTTTCCCACCCGGCCACCAGCATCATGATCAGCGTCGTCAGCCCGCCCACCATCAGGTTGTCGGTGACGAACGCGATCGGCGCCAGCATCGCCAGCAGCACCAGCCCGATCACGTGCGACAGCGGAAAGCGGCCGTACACCACCGTCTTGTAGATGCCGTTGCCCAGCAGGTACAGGGCCGGGCCGCCGAGCAGCGCCGCCGCGGCCGCGGTGACGATGCGGCCGTCCGGGTGCAGGATGACCAGTTCATTGGCCACCGCCGAGACGATCACGCCGGCGATCAGGATCACGTGCACATAGTGGAAGTAGGCCCCGACCCGGCCCGGATCGGCGTGGTGGGCGATGGCCTCGCTGCCGTCCTTGCTGCTGGTGTCGAAGTACACCCACCACATCGCCGCCGTGCCCAGGAACGCGGCCAGCAGCGCGATCAGGGTGGGGATGTCCCAGTGCGGGTGTTCGCCCAGCGTGGCGCCGGTGATCAGCAGCGTCTCGCCCAACGCCACGATCACGAACAACTGGCAGCGTTCGGCCAGGTGGCCGCCCTCGATGGTCCATTCGCGGGTGGTGGAGCGGCCCAGGCCCGGCAGCCAGAAGCCGGCCATGGGCGACAGGTATTCGCAGGCCACCGCCAGGATCCACAGCACCAGCCGCGTATCGCCCGAGGACAGGCCGCCGGCGATCCACAGCACCGCTGAAATGCACAGCCAGCCCAGCATGCGGCGGAAATTCGGCGCCAGCGGATGCGACGGCCCCAGGTGCAGCACCACGAACAGCGTGCGGCCCACCTGGATCAGCACATAGCAGATGGCGAAGATCAGCCCGTTCTCGCCGAAGGCGCCGGGCAGCACGGCGGCCGCGACCAGCCCCACCAGCATCACGCCGAACAGCATCAGCCGCATCGGCAGCGCGTCGGGGTCGAACCAGTTGGTGACCCAGCAGGTGTATTGCCAGCCCAGCCACACCGCGAACCACAGCACCAGCGTGTGCAGCGCGCCCATCAGGGTCAGGTCGTGCAGCAGGCTGTGCGACAGCTGCGTGACGGCGAAGACGTAGACCAGGTCGAAGAACAGCTCGACAAACGTGACGCGGGCTTCGTGGCCGTCGCGGTGGCGCAGCAGATTGGCGCTGGCGAGGAATGTCATGGCGGGCGCTTCCTGTCCGGTGGAGGGGCGCCGCCAGATTACTCCCGGCCGCGCGCGCCGACCGTAAATAATTCAAAAGACGT
Organism: Achromobacter sp. ISS7; assembly: GCF_056523125.1. Taxonomy (NCBI): domain Bacteria; kingdom Pseudomonadati; phylum Pseudomonadota; class Betaproteobacteria; order Burkholderiales; family Alcaligenaceae; genus Achromobacter; species Achromobacter sp. ISS7. The sequence goes on from NZ_JAWRZD010000001.1 coordinate 1,332,812, forward strand.
GGCGCGGCCGCGACGCGCCCCGGTTCAGTGCCCGGCCGGCGCGTCGCCGTGGCCGCCCAGGTCGCGGTTGCGCGAGCGCACCAGCGCGGCTGCCAGCGCCGCCGCCACGGCCGCGATCACGGCGCCGGCCAGGAAGGTCACGCGGTAGCCGCCGGCCAGCGCCGCCACCGGCGCCGCGCCCGCCGTGGCCAGGGCGGCGGTGCGGGCTGCGGCCAGGCTGGCCAGCACCGCCAGTCCCAGCGCGCCGCCCATCATGAAGGCGGTGTTGACCATGCCGGACGCCAGGCCGGACTGGCTCGGCTCGACGTCGCTCATGGCGGCCAGCAGCATCGGGTTGAAGGCAATGCCCGCGCCCAGGCCCAGCAGCAGCATGCCGGGCAGCACGTCGGCCGTGAAGTGGCCGTCGACCGGGGCGCGCGCGAACAGCGCCAGCCCCAGCGCCGCCATCAGCAGCCCGGTGGCCAGCGGCGCGCGGATGCCAAAACGCATCACCAGCTTGGCCGACAGCCCCAGCGAGAACGCCGCCATGATCAGGTTGGCCGGCAGGAACGCCAGCCCGACCTGCATGGCGTCATAGCCCAGCACCAGCTGCATGTACAGGGCCGACACGAAGAACCAGGCGAACATGGCCGCGGCCCACAGCACGCCGACCACGTTGGCAGTGGCGACGTTGCGCAGGCGGAACAGCGCCAGCGGCATCAGCGGTTCGGCCACGCGCGATTCGATCACGAGGAACAGCGCCATCAGCAGCGCGGCCGCGCCCAGCAGGCCGAGCGACTGCGCCGAGGTCCAGCCGGCCTCGTTGCCGTTGACCACGGCGTACACCGCCAGCATCAGCGACGCGGTGACCGCCAGCGCGCCGGCCACGTCGAGCTTGCCGCCCGCCGCCTGCGCGGCGGCCGCCGGCAGCAGGCGCAGGCACAGCGCGTAGACCACCGCGCCGATCGGGATGTTGACCAGGAAGATCCAGTGCCACGACAGCATGCTGGTCAGCAGCCCGCCCAGCAGCACGCCCAGGCTGCCGCCGCCCGCACAGACGAAGCCGTACACGCCCATGGCGCGGGCGCGTTCGCCGGCCTCGGTGAACAGGTTCATGATGAGCGACAGCGACACCGCCGACACCACCGCGCCGCCCAGTCCCTGCGCGGCGCGCGCGGCGATCAGCAGCCCCTGGCCCCGGGCCAGGCCACAGGCCAGCGAGGCCACGGTGAACAGGACCAGGCCGGCCAGGAACATGCGCCGGTGGCCGAGCAGGTCGCCCAGCCGTCCGCCCAGCAGCAGGAAGCCGCCGAAGGTCAGCATGTAGGCGTTCACCACCCACACCAGCGAGGTCTCGGTGAAATGCAGGTCTTCGCGGATGGACGGCAACGCGACGTTGACGATGGTGGTGTCCAGCACGATCATCAATACGCCCAGGCACAGCACCATCAGTGCCCACCAGCGTTGCTTGCCCTGTATGCCATGCGTCATGGATCTCTCGCTCCATCCGCTTGTGGCGGATTGGGTTGTCAGTGGTTGAGCCGCCCGCCGCTGACCATCCACCGCGTGTCGTAGCGGTCGATCAGGGCGCCGTAGGCTTCGGCCCAGAAGGTTTTCTGGAGCGGCATGGTAACGCTGCCGCCCTCGGCCAGCATATCGAACACGCGTTGCGCGTCCGAGACGGTGGGGTAGGCCAGCGACAGCGCCATGCCCTGCTTGCCGGGATAGGGATGGCTGGTGGTGGCGTCGCTGGCCATCAGCACCTGTTCGTCCAGCGCCAGGCGGGCGTACATGATGCGTTCGGATTCTTCGATCGACAGCGCCGGCATGGCGGCGTCGGCGGGCGCATCCGCGTAGCGCACCATGGCCTCGACGCGGCCGCCGAGCACGCGTTCGTAGAAACGCATGGCCTCGGCGCAGTTGCCGTCGAAACTGAGGTAGGCGGAAAGTTGGGGCATTGCGGGTTCCTCCTTGTGGCCGACCCTGATTCTCGCATCCGCGGCGCCGTCCGGGAAACCTCTTATTGCCCGCGGTCCGCGCGCATCCCTATGATTCACCACAGGATCAGCACTGATCCGCACGCGCCGGCACTGCCTGGCGCCGCAGTGCCCCGCAGCAATGATTGCTGCCCGAACCTTCGTCTGGCTATAGAAGCCCCCGACTCACACGCGATGCGTGGTCGGGGGCTTTTTTGTTTTCCGAAACGTTGCAGGGAGATCGCATGCAAGTATCACCGCCGCCGGACGCCGCCGCGTCCGCGATCCACGTGGCCAGTGTGCAGACGGCCCCCGTCATGGGGGATGTCGCCGCCAACGTGGCCCGATCCATCGAGCTGGCCGAGCAGGCCGCCGCGCAGGGCGCGCGGCTGGTGGTGCTGCCCGAGCTGGCCAACACCGGCTACATGTTCGCCAGCCGCGAAGAGGCCCACGCGCTGGCCGAAGCCGTGCCCGACGGCCCCAGCTCGCAGGCCTGGATCGCGCTGGCGCGGCGCCTGGGCATCTACCTGGTGGCCGGCATCGCCGAGCGCAGCGGCGGCAAGCTGTACAACGCCGCCCTCATCGCCGGCCCCGACGGCTACCTGGGCACCTACCGCAAGCTGCACCTGTGGGGCGACGAGAACCTGTTCTTCGAGCCGGGCGACCTGGGCCTGCCGGTGTTCCACACCGCGCTGGGCCGCCTCGGCGTGGCGATCTGCTACGACGGCTGGTTCCCCGAGGTCTATCGCCTGCTGGCGCTGCGCGGCGCCGACATCGTCGCGGTGCCGACCAACTGGGTGCCGATGCCCGGGCAGACGCCGGACGGCCCGGCCATGGCGCACGCGCTGGCGATTGCCGGCGCCCACAGCAACGGCCTGACGCTGGTGTGCGCCGACCGCGTCGGCGTCGAGCGTGGCCAGCCCTTCGTCGGCCGCAGCCTGATCGTCGGCTCGCAGGGCTGGACCACTGCCGGCCCCGCCAGCCACGACCGCGAAGAGGTGCTGCTGGCGCCGGTGGACGTGATGGCTTCGAGGCGCGCGCGGCAACTGAACGACTTCAACCACGTGCTGCGCGATCGGCGCCGCGACCTTTACGACGAACTGCTGGGCGCCACCGATGCGCCGCGGCAGCGTTGAATACAACGGCGGACAGCCGGCCCCCAAGGAGAAATCCCCATGAAAAAACCCACTTGCAGCTTCCTCATCCGACTTTCCTTCATCGCCGCGCTGACCGGCGCGGCCGGCGCGCACGCGGCCGACCCCTTGCGCATCGGCGTGCCGGTGGGCCTGTCGGGCGCCAACAGCGTGGTCGCGCCCGGCGTGGTGCAGGCCTCGCAGCTGGCGGCCGATGAGATCAACGCCGCCGGCGGCATCCTCGGCCGCCAGGTGGTGCTGGAGATCGCCGACGACGCCTCGGGCGCCGTCGGCGCGCAGAAAGCCTACGACACGCTGGTGTTCCAGAAGAAGGTCGACGCCATCATCGCCATGGAAACCAGCGCGGCGCGCAACGCGGCGCTGCCCATCGTCTCGCGCGGCAAGGTGCCGTACATCTACACCTCGTTCTACGAGGGCCGCTCGTGCAACCGCTGGATGCACGTCAACGGCTGGGTGCCCGAGCAGCAGGTGGCGCCGGTGGTGGACCACTTCATGAAGGAACGCGGCGCCAAGACCTTCTTCCTGGTCGGCAGCGACTACGCCTTCGGCCGCGGCATGCTCAAGTTCACCCGTGAATACATCGAGAAGCAGGGCGGGCGCGTGGTCGGCGAGGAATACCTGCCCATCGACGGCTCCGACTGGACCCCGGTGGTGTCCAAGATCCGCTCGGCCAATCCGGACGCGCTGATCAGCTCGACCGCCGGCGGCGGCCCCAACGTCAGCCTGGCCAAGCAGGTCAAGGCGGCCGGCCTGACCATGCCCTACGGCAACCTGGCCATCGATGAAGCCACCGCCAAGACCATGGGCGACACCGCCGTCGGCATGTACCTGTCGGCCTCGTACCTGACCAGCATCGATACGCCGCAGAACCACAAGTTCCTGGACGGCCTGAAGGCCAAGTTCGGCGCCGACGCCAAGACCGCCAACGAGTTCTCGGGCCCGCAGTACGAAGCCTTCTTCCTCTACAAGGCGGCGGTCGAGAAAGCCGGCAGCACCGATTCGCAGAAGGTGGTGCAGGCCCTGAGCGAAGTGTCGTTCGACGGCCCGCGCGGCCCGGTCAAGATGGACCGCCAGCGCCACGCCGCCCTGACCATGCGGCTGGGCCAGGTGCAGCCGGACGGCTCCATCAAGATCCTGCAGACCTTCGACCAGGTCGATCCGGGCGCGCAATGCCCCGACCTGAAGTGACGCGGCAAGCCACACCCTGCGCGCCGCCGGTCCGCCGGCGGCGCTGGAGAACGCAATGGGTTTGATGCTGGACATCCTGAGCACGGCCGCCATGCTGTTCATCGTGACGGCCGGGCTGATGATCATCTTTGGCGTGATGAAGATCGTCAATTTCGCACATGGCGCCATCATCACGCTGGGCAGCTACGCCGCCCTGGTGGTGACGCGCCTGGGGCTGGACCCGTGGCTGGCGCTGCCGTGCGCGCTGGTGGCGGGCGTGCTGGTGGGCATGCTGGTCGAACGCCTGATCGTGCAGCCGCTGTACAAGCGGCCGCTGGACGCCATCCTGGCCACCTGGGGCCTGGGCATCGTGATCGGCCAGCTCATCACCATGGCCTTCGGCCGCGAGGTGCAGTTCGCCGACGCGCCGATCCAGGGCGCGGTGCCGTTCCTGGGCACCGAGTATTCGGCCTACCGGCTGTTCCTGGTGCCGGGTGCGCTGCTGCTGTACGTGGCGCTGACGCTGCTGCTGAACGGCACGCGCTTCGGCGTGCGAACCCGCGCCGTCATCATGAACGAAGACCTGGCGCGCGGCCTGGGCATCAACGCCGAACGAATCCGCTTCACCACCTTCGCGCTGGGCGCGGGGCTGGGGGCGCTGGCCGGCGCGCTGATCACGCCGCTGTCCAGCGTCGACCCGAACATGGGGCTGCCGTGGCTGGTCAGCGCCTTCATGCTGGTGATGGTGTCGGGCAACTCGATCACCGCGCTGCTCCTGACCTGCCTGGTCTATGGCGCCTGCCAGGTGCTGGTGGGCGTGTACATCAGCCCGATCCTGGGCGGCGTCACCATCGCGGTGCTGGCGGCCCTGACCCTGCGCCTGCGTCCCAAAGGATTCGCCCATGACTGATTCTTCCCTTGCGCAACCGGCGCTGGCGGCGCGCGCCGATCCGCGCCGCGCCGCCCATGGCCGCGACCTGCTGTGGCTGGCCATCGCCTGCCTGGCGCTGACGGTGGCCGGCCCCTGGCTGTTCGACACCTATCTGTTGAACGTGCTGATCAAGGCGCTGTTCTTCGCGGTGGCGGCGGTCACGGTCGATATCCTGTGGGGCTACACCGGCTACCTGACCTTCGGCCAGTCGGCCTTCTTCGGCGTCGGCGCCTACGCGGCCGGGCTGGCCTTCACCCATTACGGCTTTTCGCCCGGCATCGCGCTGCTGGCCGCGCTGGTGGCGGTGGGCGCGGCGGCGCTGCTGGCGCTGGCCACCGGCTGGCTGTCGTTCTATCGCGGCGCCTCGCCGTTCTTCGCCACCGTGATCTCGCTGGTGTTGCCCATCGTGCTGACGCAGGTGGCGCTGTCGGGCGGCACCTACACCGGGTCCTCGTCCGGCCTGACCGGCTACGACACCTTCGACCTGTCGCTGGAAGCCTGGTACGTGATCGCCGCCGGCGGCCTGTCGATCGTGGCGCTGCTGGCCTGGGTCGCGGTGCGCAGCGACGGCGGCCGCATCCTGGCCGCGCTGCGCGACAACGAGGGCCGCTGCAACTACCTGGGGCTGAACACCGCCCACTGGCGCATCGTGCTGCTGGCGGTGTGCGGCGCGGTCGCCAGCCTGGCGGGCTTCGGTTATGGCGCCTTCAGCGGCGTGGTCGCGCCGGAACTGACCGGCTTCGTGTTCGGCACCGAACTCATCATCTGGGTGGCGCTGGGCGGACGCGGCACGGTGTGGGGCCCGGTGCTGGGCGCCGTGCTGATCAACGTGGCCGGTTCGTACCTCAGCGGCAACATGCCGTTCCTCTACCAGCTGGTGCTGGGCGTGACCTTCATCCTGGTGATCCTGCTGCTGCCGCGCGGACTGCTGCCGCTGTTGCTGGCGCCGTGGCGCCGGCGGCGCGCGGCGCCAGTGCCTGAGCTGGTGGTGCGTGCGCCCGCCACCGCGTCGGCGGCGGGCGCCGCTCCCGGCCACGGGACCAGCGCCTCGGGCGGCGAGGGTGGCCTGATGCTGGCGGGCGTGGCCAAGCGCTTCGGCAGCCTCAAGGTGCTGGAAGGCATCGACCTGCGGGCGCGCGGCGGCGAGCTGCTGGGCCTGATCGGCCCCAACGGCGCCGGCAAGACCACGCTGATGCGCTGCATCGCCGACGGCGCCGAACGCAGCGACGGCTCGGTCGAACTGTGCGGCCACGCGGTCAAGCGCGAAGGGCCCGAGCAGTGCGTGCGTTACGGCCTGGGCCGCAAGTTCCAGAACGCCAACATCTTCGACACGCTGACGGTCGCCGAAAGCCTGCGCATCGCCACCACGCTGCGCGAGCGGCCGTCGTGGCGGCGCCGGTCGCCGCGACTGGCGCTGCCGGCCTACGCGCTGGAGGTGCTGCGCATGACCGGCCTGGACCAGCAGCTGGACCGCGTGGCGCGCGACCTGTCGCACGGCCAGCAGCAGGCGCTGGAACTGGCCATGGTGCTGGCGCTGGAGCCGCGCGTGGTGCTGCTGGACGAACCCACCGCGGGCCTGAGCAAGGACGAACGCGCCCGCATCGGCCAGGTGCTGTCGGCGCTGGCCCATACCCACGGCCTGTGCTGCCTGCTGGTCGAGCACGACCTGGACTTCGTTGCCGAGGTGGCCACCCGCATCATCGTGCTGCACCAGGGCCGCATCGTCATGGACGGCAGCTTCCGCGAAGTGGCCGAATCCGAACTGGTGCGCACCATCTACGCCGGCAACGCGCCGGCCGGGCAGGGCGCCCAGCCCGGCAATCCGCTGGCATCCCAACCACAAATAGGAGCCCAGCCATGAACGCCGCCCCGGCCTTGCGCCTGGACCACGTCGCCAGCGGCTACAAAGGCGCCGTGGTCCTGAACGACATCTCGCTGTCCGTGGCCGGCGGCGCCTGCGTGGCGCTGCTGGGCAAGAACGGCATGGGCAAGAGCACGCTGCTCAAGACCGTGATGGGCTACCTGCCCAAGCTGCGCGGCAAGGTCAGCCTGGGCGGCGTCGACGCCACCCGGCTGCGGCCGCACGAGGTCGCCCGCCGCGGCGTCGCCTACGCCGCCCAGGACCAGCCGCTGTTTCCCGACCTGAACATCCGCGACAACCTGCGCCTGGGCCTGCCCAATGACCGCCTGTTCGACGAGCGTTTCGGCGAGATCGCCGAGCTGTTCCCGGTGTTCGCCAGCCGCCTGCGGCAATACGCCGGCACCCTGTCCGGCGGCGAACAGAAGATGCTGCTGGTGGCGCGCGGCCTGATGCAGCGGCCCGCCTTGCTGCTGCTGGACGAAATCACCGAAGGCCTGCAACCCTCGGTGATCGAGCGGCTGGGACGCGCCCTGAACTGGGAACGCGAACGGCGCGGCACGTCCATGTTCATCGTCGAGCAGAACGTGGCCTTCGCGCTGGACGTGGCCGACCGCTACCTGGTGCTCAAGCAGGGCGCCATCGTCGACCAGGGCGAGGCTGGCGCGCCCGGGGCCACCGGCCATATCATGGACCACCTGAAAGTCTGAACCCCGCATGAACCCCGTTCGAGCACAAGGATGCCCCTATGACCCCCCGCACTGACACGGACGCCGCCACGCCGGGATGGCGCATCGGCGTGCTGTACTCGCGCAGCGGCGTGACCGGCACCACCGAATCGCAGCACTTTTTCGGCACCGTGCTGGCCGTGGAGGAAATCAACGCCCTCGGCGGCGTGCTGGGCCGGCCGCTGGAACCGGTGGTCTACGACCCGCGCAGCGAGGCCGAGGAATACCGCCGCCTGGCCGCGCGGCTGCTGCTGGACGACGAGGTCAACGTGATCTTCGGCGGCTGCACCTCGCACTGCCGCAAGGCCATGCTGCCGGTGATCGAGCGCAACAACGCGCTGCTCTGGTATGCCTCGGTCTACGAAGGCTTCGAATACTCGCCCAACATCATCTACACCGGCGCCGCGCCCAACCAGGGCAGCATGCAGCTGGCCGCCTACCTGATCCAGCACTGCGGCAAGCGCATCTTCCTGGTGGGCGCCGACTACATCTACCCGCGCGAGACCAACCGCATCATGCGCGACACCGTCGAGGAACACGGCGGCGAGATCCTCGACGAAACCTACCTGCCGCTGGGCTGCGACGACAGCGACATCGTCGACGTGGTGCGCGACATCCGCCGCATCAAGCCCGACGTGGTGTTCTCGACCCTGATCGGCGACGACGCCCAGCGCTTCTACCGTCGCTACCACGCCGCCTGCGAGGCCGACCCCGGCGCGCCGCACATCCCCATCGCCAGCCTCACGATGGCCGAATCCGAGGTGGCCGAGATCGGCCCCGGCCTGTGCGCCGGCCACATCACCGCCGCCACCTACTTCAACACCGTCGACACGCCCGCCAACGCCCATTTCCTGGATCTGTGGCGCGCCCGCTTCGGCGACCGTCCCGCCAGCGTCTACGCCGAAGCCTGCTACAGCCAGGTACACCTGTTCGCGCGCGCCCTGCAACGCGCCGGCAGCCTGGACACCCGCAAGCTGGCGCAGGCGGTGCACCAGGTGGGCTTCGACGCGCCCGGCGGCCGCCTCACCATCCTGGCCGAGAACAACCACAGCGTCCTGACCCCGCGCATCGGCGTCTGCCGCGCCGACGGCCGCTTCGACATCGTCTGGGCCAGCGGCGAACCGGTCAAGCCGGACCCTTACCTGACGGCCTTCGGCCTGGACGAGTTTTGGCTGGCGTGACCATGGACCATAGCCTCCGCCGCCTCTACGAAGACCTGCGCAGCGTGGCCGTCGCCGTGGCCTATCCGCCTGGTGAAGACCGCGACCTGCTGGTCGAACAGCTCAAGCGCATCGGCTGCCGCATCCACCTGGTCTGGCCGTTCCCCGACAAGCCGCCGGCCGGCGCCGACGTGGTGTTCTTCCAGGTCTCGCAATGCGGCCAGAACTCGTTCGCCTGGTCCGCCAGCGAGGTCGACGCCACCCTGATCGCGCTGTCCGAATACGAAACCCCCACCACCTTGAAGCAGCTGCTCAAGACCAACGCCCACGGCGTGCTGACCCGGCCGTTCCGCTCGGCCGGCATCCTCAGCACCCTGGTGCTGGCGCGCTCGGCCAAGCAGTTCCAGAACCGTCAGCAGAACAAGATCGACAAATTGGAAAGCACCATCAAGGCGCGCCGCGTGATCGAAAAGGCGATCCGCGTGCTGATGGACCACCAGCGCCTGGACGAACGCGCCGCCTACGAACACATGCGGACCCGCGCCACCGGCCTGCGGGTCAGCGTGGCCGAGGTCGCCGCCATGATCGTCGAGGCCAGCGAAGCCATGGAAAAACTGGGCCTGGGCGGCGCGCGCCCCGACCCGCAGAACAACAGCAACAACGGAGGCAAGGCATGAAAGTCATGATCGCCCGCATGAACCACGAGACCAATACCTTTTCGCCGGTGCCCACGCCGCTGTCCGCCTTCGGCAACGACGGCCCCACCTACGACGCCGCCGCCTACGAAGAGAACCACGGCAAGCGCACCGCCATGTCCGCCTTTATCGACTTGTCCGAAGCGCAGGGCGCCACGCTGGTCACGCCCGTGTCCGCCACCGCCTACCCCAGCGGCCGCGTCGACGGCCAGGCCTACTGCGAACTGTGCGACCGCATCGTCGCCGCCGCCGTCGGCTGCGACGCGCTGCTGCTTGACCTGCACGGCGCCATGGCGGTAGAGACCACCGACGACGGCGAAGGCGACCTGCTCGAACGCCTGCGCCAGCAAGCCCCCGGCGTGCCGATCGCCGTCGCCCTGGACCTGCACGGCAACGTCACCCAGAAGATGATCGACAACGCCGACGTCATCGTCAGCTTCAAGACCTACCCGCACATCGACATGTACGAAACCGGCGACCACGCCGGCCGCATCCTGTTCGACTGGCTCGCCGGCGGCCCGCGCCCGCGCATGGCCTGGCGCCGCCTGCCGCTCATGACCCACACCCTGCGCAGCAACACCGCCGAAGGCGCCATGCGCCGCGCCGTGCAAGCCGCGCGCGGCGCCGAGGCCGGCGGCATGCTGGGCGTGTCGGTGCTGGCCGGCTTCGCCCTGGCCGACATCCCCGACCCGTGCCTGAGCATCATCGTGGTCGCCGCCGGCGACGCCCAGGCCGCCGACCGCGTCGCGGCAGGCCTGGCCGCCGCCATCTGGGACGACCGCGACGGCTTCGTCTACGAGGCCGAGCCCTTGGCTGCCTCGCTCGACCGCGCCATCGCCCTGGCGCGCGGCGCAGACCGACCCGTGCTGCTGCTGGACCACGGCGACAACTGCATGTCCGGCGGCACCTGCGACACGATGGACGTGCTGGTCGCCGCCGTGGACGCGGGCCTCACCGGCATCGTCGCCGGTCTGTATTGCGACCCCGAAGCCGTCGCCGCCATGATCGAAGCCGGGCAGGGCGCCCGGGTCGAACTGCCGGTCGGCAACAAGCGGCCCATCCCCACCATCGGCCGCCCCGCCAAGCCGGTCACGCTGACGGGCACCGTGCGCGCCATCACCGACGGCAGCTACGTCATCACCGGCCCCACTTACACCGGCCAGACCGCCTGCATGGGCCGCAGCGCCGTGCTCGACATCGGCGCCGCGCAGCTGGTCGTCACCGAACGCACCCACGAGCCCTGGGACCTGGGCGTCTTCGAAAGCCTGGGTATCGACCCGCGCGAGGCCCGCTTCATCCTGGTCAAATCGCGCATGTACTGCCGCCCGGTGTTCGTGCCGATCTCGTGCGCCCTGGTGGAGTGCGACAGCCCGGGCGTCACCAGCTCGGACTTTTCGCTGTTCCCGTACCAGCGGCGCAACCGGCCGCGCTATCCGCTGGAGCCGTTCAAGCCGGCGCAGGTGTCGCCGTAAGGTCGACCGCATTCCCCGCGCCCGGCGCCTGCCTCCGCCCGGCGGCTTGAACCGCGCCGGGCTTTCCCGTTCAATGGGCAGCCCTGCGCTTGCGGCCCCCGCTACCCGCCTCGAAGACGTGTCCGGTCAGACAGGGACACGTGCAAGATTGATCCGACGTGAACTTAACGTTCGGATAATCTTCCCCATGCAAAATCGAAACGGATAACAACACCGTGCCCGGTTCGGTTGGCGCGCCGTGATGGCGCTGGCGACACAACCGGGCACGGTCACCTGAAGCAGGCCGTCGGCCACGCCGACGAAACAGCCTGGACATCACCTGGAATCTGGACGCCAAGCAACGGCCGCGACGCTGTCGTGCGCAGATTTCATCCTGCATCCCGGGCAATGGAGCGCGGCAATGAACAACACGACAATCACGGCGGAAACCCGTCGCAACGGCGTGAGCCTTTGGGCCCGCCATGGCGCGCGAATGGCGGGGATGCTGATCATCCTCTGTGCGGCGGTGATGCTATTCCCGCGCCTGGCGATGGCCCAGATCGGTTGCACTTCCAGCGGCGGCGCGCAGATCAAGCTCATTCCTTCCGTGAATTTCACGCTTGGCACGCTACCGCCGCCCGGCACCGAAATCTATAGAACCATCACTTATTTCATCAACTACGATTGCTCCTATCACGACAGGTTCGGTAACCCCGTGACCGTAACCCCCCAACTCCAGGCACTGGGCGACTACACCACGCTGAACCGGGCCCTGAACAAGGCGGGATTGAAGCTGGAAATCATTGTCAACGGCAACGAGACGTCTCCCTGGTTGCCGAACCTGCAACCTGGCCTTCCGATATCGGAGGTCTATCCCGCCGGCCCCGCCTACACGGGCAGTTCCGGCCCACGAGTCCTCACCCTGGTCGCGAAATTGTCGGTGATGAATAGCAATCCCCCAGCGGCCCGCTACCCCGTCCCCTCGGGAACCATATTCAAGCTGGTCGCGGCGTATGGGGCCGGGTCTTCGCCTGGTCCATTCGTTACCAACACCCCCACGCGCATGCAGTTCACCCCCAAGTGCATCGGCGACGTCAGCGTGGACAACCTGGTGCAGTTCAAGAGTGTCGTTGCCATGACGGGCAACCAGGGAAACCTGCCGCAACAACTCCCCTTCAACGTAACCGCCCGGATCAACCCCGCCTGCAATCTGGGTTCACTCACGGCCCCCCTCGTGCCGGATAACGCCAACACCAGATTCCTGATGTGGCTTTCGGCCCAGTTTGTCATGCAAGGGCCTGGGCGCATCGGCGACGGTGGCACGTCCATCATCCTCAACAATGAGGATGGCGTAGAGAACGGGTTGAAATTGCAGATCCTGGATACCAGCAATGCGAACCAGCCCGTCGAAATCCTTCCCGCGCTGGTCCCTCCGTTGTATCAGGACGCCGGCAATTTCGGCCAGCTGATGGGCGACAATCCCGCCGCGGCAGTCCACACCTATACGGCATCGCTGACAGCGGATCCAGGCAAGGAATTGAAGCTTGGCAAGTACTCGACGCAGGTGCTCGTCAGAGTGAGTTACTACTAGGCCGCCAGGCGACCCGAATCAGGGGAGGGGCCCCCTGCGGAACGGCACCAGGCGGCTTGAACCAAGCCGGGCTTTCCAGTTCAATGGGACGTTGCGCGGGCGGCACGCCGCCGCCCGGCCGTCTACCTGTTGGAGTGGCATATGGCTACGGTGCATCTGCTGTCGGATGAAGAAGCGCGCAAGATCCCCGAGGCGTGGGCGGTGTTCGAAGACATCCGCGCCACCCGCAAATCCGATTTCGTCAACAACTTCTGGCGCGCCCTGGCCAACGACCCGCCCCAGCTCAAGCGCGTCTGGGAGCAGCTCAAGCAGGTCATGATGGCCGACGGCGAAATCCCGCCCCTGGTGCGCGAGATGATCTACATCGCGGTATCGACGGCCAACGGTTGCAGCTACTGCATCCATTCCCACACCGCCGCCGCCCGCGCCAAGGGCATGACCGACGGCCAGCACGCCGAACTGCTCGCCGTCATCGGCATGGCCGCCCAGACCAACGCGCTGGTCACCGCCATGCAGGTGCCGGTCGACGACGCCTTCACGGTGAAGTAGGGCGGCGCCATGGCCACCATCCCGCTGTTCCCGCTGTCCAACGCGCTGTTTCCCGCCGGCGTCCTGCACCTGCGCATCTTCGAAGTGCGCTACCTGGACATGATCCGCCGCTGCATCGCCGACGGCAGCGAGTTCGGCGTGGTCGCGCTGCTGGCCGGCAACGAGGTCCGCTCGCCCGAGGGCCACGAGACCCTGGCCGGCGTCGGCACGCTGGCCCGCATCGACGCCTGGGACGCGCCCATGCCCGCCTTGCTGCAATTGCGCTGCATCGGCACCCAGCGCTTTCGGCTGCTATCCAGCCAACTGGCAAAATACGGTCTTTGGATGGGCGAAACCGAGCCCATCGACGATGACCCGCCGCTCCCCGTGCCGGCGCCGCTGCAACCCTGCGCCGATGCGCTGGGGCGGCTGGTGGCGCAATGGCAGCAGGAGGGCGTGCCCGCCGACCAGATGCCGGTGGCGCCGCCGTACCGCCTGGATGAATGCGCCTGGGTGGCTGATCGCTGGTGCGAGCTGCTGCCGCTGCCGCCGGCCGAGAAGGTCCGGCTGCTGGCGCTGACGGACCCGCGCGTTCGTCTCGAAGCCGTGCGTATCGCGTTGGAAGGGCCGCAGGTCTAGCTTTTTTTTGGACACCATGGATATCAGGATTGACGAAGGCCTGCGCGCCTATATTGACCCCTTGACCGACGACGAGCGCGAGGCGCTCGAACGCAGCCTGCTGGCCGAAGGCTGCCGCGACGCGCTGGTGGTCTGGGGCGACTTGCTGATCGACGGCCACAACCGCTATGCGTTGTGCATGAAGCACGGCATACCCTTCGAGACGCGGCAGAACACCTCGTTCAAATCCATGGACGACGTGCACCTGTGGATGATCGAGAACCACCTGGGCCGGCGCAGCGTGTCGGATTTCCAGCGCGGCGTGCTGGCGCTGCGCAAGAAGGAAATCCTGCAGTCGCGCAGCGTGCCGCCGTGGGAAGACGACGGCAGCACGCCGCCGCCCGAACCGCCGCCCATTCCGCCCGCCGCCACCTTCAGCCGCCAGGCGCTGGCACGCGAAGCGCGCATCAGCAGCAACACGCTGGGGCAGATCGAGCGAATCCAGAAGGCCGCCGCGCCGGAACTGGTGCGGGCGGTGAAGGATGGGGCGATCTCCATCAACGCCGCGGCGGCGGTGGCGACCTTGCCACCCGAGCGGCAGGCCGCGGCGGTGGCGGGGGGGAGGAAGGAACTGCAGCAGGCGGCGCGCGAAGTGCGCCAGGCCAAGGCGCCGCCGCCGAAGGAGGCGGTGCCGGATATTCCGATTGAGAATATCGCGGATTTGCCGGCCGAGGTGGCGCGGCTACGGGAACTGCTGGCGCGGTTGACTGATGAAAGGGATCAGTTGAAGAAGAAGGTGATGCATTTGACGGTGGCGTTGGCTGAGGCGAGGAATGCATCGGCGGGGGGAGGGGATGATTGACGAGGGGCTGCCGCCTCAATTGAACGAATCTTGTCGAGAATTGGCCTGACACCCCTTATTTGGTAAAAGCAAAGTTGATCAGAACCTGAGAGTCGATGGTTGCCATGTCCGAACCCTATTCTGCCTTTCTCAACCTCCAGATGCCCCGCGAGAATCTTGCCAGATGGCTCGCGGCCCCGGCGCCGGCGGCATCAAGATGGTCGGACTGGCGTGCCATCGGCGGCCAGTGGTATCTCTCCGAAGGCAAGGATCTGGCCGCCTCCAGCAATCAGGATCTGGGCAGGCTCATTGCGGAATGCGACGCCATGCTGGCTCGCCATGCGGACAACCGCGCGGCGCTGCGGGCCATCCTGACATCCGCGGAGCCCGAGAACATCAAAGTTGCGGCCTACGATCGTACAGGAACGTGCTTCGTTGCAGGCTCGCTGACCTATTCCGAAAACCTCTACGACCTCATCGTCTTTTTTTCGATAGCGCGTGGAGCGGCCGATTTTTTCGAGGCGGATGGTCGTGGCCTTGCAGTGGTTCACGACTATCTCTGGGGCGAGGAAGACGAACGGGAAACGGTGGCTGCGCTGGAACTCGCCGGAAATGGCGGCTCCGTATTCCTGGCGTCCGAAGCACTCGGCCGAGCAGCTGGCGCATTCGAGGCCATGGTGGACGCGATGCTGGAAGGCAAAGAGGATCCGGAGTTCCAGCCGCGCAATCAACTCGAGCATCTTTGAGACCAGACCTGCGTCCAGCAGGGACAACAGCGTGCACACGACAGGGCCGCCAGGCGGGCCCCAAAGAGGCGAAATTTCCTATGCGATTGCTACCACTGGTTATCATGCTGTCCGCTTGCGCGGTCTGCCAGGCACAGGGAACTAGGACCTGGCACTTTACTGGGGCCGAACTGGTCGCGGCCCTTGAAGGCCGGATGCCCTCAGAGCTCCGCGATGCATCGCTTCGCCGCCAATTTTCTTCCTCCTATGCGCAGGCCTACGTGGTCGGCATCGCCGACCAGACACAAGGCACGGTCTGGTGCACCCCCACCGGCGTCCTTCCTCACGAATTGAAGGACAGGGTGTACAGCTACTTGTCCAAGCTGCCGACCAGCCGTCTCGCGGAAAATGCCGGCCCGCTGGTGAGCGAGGCACTCCATCAGTCTTTCGCTTGCCGGTAGGGTCCTTTCCTCCTATGCCGTTATTGAAAACCGAGACTGTGAAGAGAAAGGAGGAGATGCTTTTAAATCCAAAATCTCCCCGTTCACAGCCTTCGCGATTATTGCTGCACGAATCGATCCCAAATTGCTGGATGCATCACCAGGAAGATTCAAGCCTTTTAACTGTTCGGCGTATCGATCGGTAACCTCTACGACGCCGGACTTATAAATTGTCGCGACGCGTTGATCGCCCTTCATGACAACCTGAACGGCATTTTGGGGGGAGTTGTCGGCCTCAAGGCGACCTATGCCTCGTTCCACTGCTTCCGCTTTGCGCAGAGCTTCAGCCGAGGCTGCTAAATCATGGGCAAAGTTAGCGGGCGGTTTCACGAGCGGGCGATTCAAGTCCGCAATGCTGCGCGACCTCGTCGTCAAAGGTATGCCTTTGGAAATGTCCATGGAATAAATCTCGGTCTGTTAAAGTGATTTGCAATCACCGAAAAAGCCGCCCGACTGTTGAAACGGCCTGATCCATCAATCAGGGAAATTCTACGAATCTCGGAGAAATATGAATGCACGAATAACGCCGACCTTTATGGCTATTTGTGCCATTGCTCAGGGTTCAGAAGGTGCGGCGACAACGCCCTTGAAAAGCGCCTCGTCTCGCTTTAATGACGGAGACGCTGACAGGCGCGGGGTATGATTCCCGGAGTACGCGAACTATGACGCGACTCTTATCAATGCCCGCCTGAACACGCAGCCAAAGTTTGCACCTATGGCTGCTTCGGGTCAGAAAACGTCCGCGAAAAGCGACAGCCTAGTTCAGGATTCGCAGACCCAGGCTATCGGCACATCATCCACGGCAAACTGCACGGACGGCCAATAGCCATCCATGAACCAGGTGGCGTCGCGCGTCGCCAGGTGCAGCACGTAACCGCCGTCAGTCGAGACGACCAAGTCCGATGGCACGAAGTGTTCGAGGAACGCTGCAGGGGCATCTTCGGGGTCGCCGCTGTCGCGCCCCGCGCGCCAGAGGAAATGCAGCGCCGCGTTGCGGTGCGCGGCCAAAGCTTGGGCGATCGAGCGGGCTCGCGCCAGCAACGGTACTGCCGCCTGCGGATCGGCCGCAAGCAGCACCACGCGCAGCCGGCCGCCGTCGGCGATTGCACAGTCCAGCCAAGTTTCCTGAGCGGGAATGCCGTCGTGGGTATACGCCTTCAGATCGGGCGGCATATTGGGCTGCGTAGGCTGTTGCATACGGCGTTACGCCAGAAACGCCGCCGGGGCACGGCCGGCAATCATGTCTTCGAACAGGGCCCCGAGATTCGGGGAAACGACGCGGATGTCCTCGAATTCCGGTTCGATGCCGTGCACGATGCGGCCCGAGTCGCGTTCTATCGCCAGGAATTCGTAATCGCCGGCAACGCTCATGTAGATCGGCGTGTGCTGTTGCCAGAAGTCCAGGACCGCCTGCCGGCCGGCGTCGTCCAGCGCAGCCTCCAGGCTGATATCGCGCAGGGTGTGCCAAGGAAAGGCGCTGTTCGCCGTGCCGTCATGGTCGGCTGCGCTCAGGAACCAGCGTGTTTGGTCCGCATTGTGCAATTCGGTGAATGTCGCCAGGAAAGCGCCATAGCCGTACGCTTCGAACGGTGCGATCGCTGGCGTCGCGGTGGGCGTGGTGCGCAACACCGTCCAGCCATGAGCGGAGAGATGATCCAGGAAGCGCTTTGCCTGCGATGTCATGTCGGTGTCCTCGAATGGGGCATCTATGGTATTGCAGTTTGACGCCATATTTTCAGCGCGGGTATTCCGTCCTTGCGTGGAATGGCTACTGAAGTCATTTGACCTTCCCAGAATCTCGACAAAGCTGGCAGCCACAAAAAATTTCCCCCTGCCATGCGAAATCTCAAATCCCCCTCATAACCTCGTTGCGATATACGCCATGATTTTTACACTAGGGTTTTCCCTTCGTCGTAATACAAATTCATGCGCTCGCGTTTCACTATTGGCAACCTGTTTAGCAACCTCTCCATCGGCACCCGGCTGACCCTAGGTTTTGGCACAGTACTCGCCCTGTTATTGGCGCTAACCGGCCTGTCGCAATACGAACTGTCCAACATCGGCGCCATCAACCGCGCCATCACAGAACAGACTTGGGCCAAAGCGAACGCCATCAACATTATTGACGTAACGACCCGCGCCAATGCGCGCGCGAACCTCGAACTGATCGTCAATACAGACCCCCGCGCGGCCGAAACGCTGTTTGCTCGCATCGACACCAACCGTAAGGCGATCGACCAGGCGCTGGAGACCCTGCGGCCGTTGTTCCACACCGAAGATGAACGCCTGAAGTTGCGGTTATTGGAAGACGTGCGTGGTCGCTATGTGAAGTCATTCCAGGGAGTGGGCGCGCTCCTCAAGAGCGGCGAGCGCGACGCCGCTCGCCAGCGCTTGCTGGAAGAGACCCTGCCGCTGCTGGATGGCCTGCAAGACCGCGTCATCGAGATCTCCCGGATTCAATCTGCCGAGATGGTGGACGCCGGCGCCGCCAGCCAGACGGTCATCGACAACGCGGGCACGTTGAATCTGATCTTGTCGGGCATGGCCATCGTGCTGGGCGGCTTTTTCGCGTGGCGGGTGGCCAAGTCGATTACGGCGCCGCTTGCCCAGGCAGTTGCGGTGGCGGAGACCGTGGCGCGTGGCGACCTGGGTCAACCCATCCACGCGGGCACCCGGGATGAAACCGGCCGACTGCTGCGCGCGCTGCACGATATGCAGGACAAGCTGGCCGGCGCGGTTCGGACCATTCGGGCGGGGTCCGAAACCATCTCCAGCGCGGCGGGGCAGATCGCGGCCGGCAACACGGACTTGTCCAGCCGGACCGAAGAGCAGGCCGCGTCATTGGAAGAAACCGCCGCATCGATGGAAGAACTGGCGTCCACCGTCAAGCAGAATGCCGACAACGCGCGCCAGGCCAATCAACTGGCGGCAAGCGCTTCCGAAGTGGCCCAGCGGGGCGGCGTCGTGGTGTCGGCGGTGGTCAGCACGATGGAGGATATTTCCGCCAGTTCGCGCAAGATTTCCGAGATTGTCTCGGTCATCGATGGGATTGCGTTCCAGACCAATATCCTGGCGCTGAACGCCGCCGTGGAAGCGGCCAGGGCGGGCGAGCAGGGCAAGGGCTTTGCGGTGGTCGCGGGCGAGGTGCGGTCGTTGGCGCAACGTAGCGCGCAGGCCGCGCGTGAAGTCAAGGCGCTGATCGAAGCGTCCGTGAGCAAGGTGGCCGAGGGCGCTGGCCAGGCGGAGAACGCAGGCACCACGATGCACGAGGTGGTCGCGTCAGTGAAGCGAGTGACGGACATCATGGGCGAGATCGCCGCGGCATCGCAAGAACAGGCCACCGGCATCGAGCAGGTCAACCGCGCGGTGTCGCAGATGGACGAAGTGACCCAGCAGAATGCCGCACTGGTCGAGGAAGCCGCGGCGGCGGCGGGCTCGATGCAGGACCAGGCTCATGCATTGGTGGGCGCGGTCGGTGTGTTCCGCTTGAGCGAGGATGCCGCGCGGCGATCGTGATGGTCCTGCGGTATAGTCGGCTTCGCTCGGCTTTTCGGCCCCGTCTCGACCCGCCGATCGATTCGAAAATCTCCGGCCTGTCCACATGCGCTCCCCACTTTCCCCACGCGGTGCCGTGCTTCTGCTGATCGACCTGCAGCGCGCGATTGACCACCCAAGCTGGGGCGAACGAAATAATCCCGATGCCGAGCGCCAGGTCGGTCGGCTCCTTGCCCATTGGCGCGCCCTGGGGTGGCCGGTCTGGCACGTCCGGCATGACTCCACGGATCCCGCGTCTCACTATCGGCCGGGCCAGCCAGGGCATGAATTCAAGCCCGAGACAGCGCCCATCGCCGGCGAACCGATCATTCCCAAGCAGACGAACAGCGCGTTTATCGGCACCGACCTGGAAAAGAGGCTTCGCGCCCATGGCCACGACACGTTGGTCGTGGCGGGCGTCATCACTAACAATTCAGTCGAGGCAACGGTCCGCATGGCCGGCAACCTTGGCTTGCAGGCGTGGCTCGTGGCTGACGGCTGTTTCACATTCGGTCGGACAGACTGGAACGGGACACCGCGAAGCGCCGAAGATGTCCACGCCATGTCGCTTGCCAACCTGGACGGCGAGTACTGCACAGTCGTCACCGCAGACGCACTGCTAAGCGCCTTGAACTGAAGGTGAGCGGCGTCCTCAGGTGGCGTGCCAGGCGCGGTTTGGGTCATGCCGCTTCGCCGCGCGAGCCGGATGTATGGATTTTACGGCCTTTGTATGGATATAAAATCCATGCATAAAGAATCATTCAAGAGTTTGTATGGATTCGGCGGTAGAATTCGACGCTTGTAGGGAGTAGGGCGCTCACCGCGCTGAATCGGGCTGATGCGCTTCGTGGTCCTCACGGCCATCGCCCGGTCGGCCTTGCCTGGCCCTCGCGCAGTACATGCAGCTGCCGCCGCAGCGTTTTGAGGAAATGATGAATTTTTGGGTCCCTGTAATCTTCGGTACGTTCAAGCTCCTGGTGCTGGGCACGGGCATGTTTCTCGCCATCAAGTCTCATCACGATGGGGCCAAGAAGGACAAGGAGAAGATGAAGAAGGAGAAAGAGAAGGAAATGAACGCAACGTAGGGCAGACCTCGTTGCGGTGGCGGACGTCCTGATCGGGTTACCGCGCTTCACGCAAGGCCGTTCGGCGAAGCGAAGGACCACAACGGGCCGGAAACGGCCAATCAGCGACAGCGGCGGTGGGCAGGCAGGCATTGCCCCAGCCGGCGCGCGAAGTGCGCCAGGCCAAGACACCGCCGCCCAAGCCGGCGGGACCGAATCTTCCGAATCGGCCCCAGTCAGAACGCCCAGCGCCATTCCAACGTGGCGCTGTGGTCCTGGTTACCGGCACCGAACTGCCCCGCATAGCTCAGCCCCACGCTGGCGCTACGGCCGACCTTGGCGTCCAGCCCCGCTTCCAGCACGGCCGCATTGCGGGCAATCGGAGCCCCCGCCACCGTGAACGCATTGCCCGCGTCGAACGCGACCCGCGACGTTGGGTTCACGTCGCCAAAGGCATGGCGCCAGCCGGCGCCGGCAGTGAGAGTGCCTTGGAGGTTGCCCAGCATCAGCGCCTGGCGGCCGCGCAGGCCCAGCGTGCTGGTGGTGGTGCGGTTGCTCTGGCTGGCGCCCGACAGCGCGGCGCTGCCGCCGCTTTCCTGAAACGCACGGCTGCGCAGATTGGCCCAGGCCAGGCCCGCATAGGGTTCCAGGGTGAGGGCATCACCCGCCTTCAGCGCCCAGCCCAGTTCAGTGAATACCTGCGCGGTGCTGGCGCCGTAATCGGCGCGCAGCGTCTGATCGAGGCCGCCGACCGCCACACGCCGTTTGCTGTGGATGTCGTGCCAGGTGTAGGCCCCGCCCAGCAACAGATTGAGCTTGCCGGCGCCGGCGTCAAAGGCCTTGCCGCCGTAGACGACCGCGCTGTAGCTGGCGATATCGGTCTTGCCGTCGACGCCGTCGGTGCGCAGGTTGCTGTCGGTGTAGCCCAGCGCGCCGCCCAGCCGCCAGCCACGGCCGATCGCGCCATCCGCGCCGGCGAAGATGCCGCCGGTGTGCATGCGCACTTCGGAAGTGTCGCCCGTGGCGCCCAGCCGCTGCCAGTTGCCGACCAGCTCGGCCCAGGCGGGTTGCGCGCCGTTTGTGGGCAGGACGGAAGAGGGCGGCGCCGCATCGCTCGCGCCCACGGCCGCGGTCGGCGAACCGGCGCGCAGGCCGGCGCCCAGGTTGGCGCGCAGGTGCGAGAACGGCACGCTGCGCGCTTGTCCACCAAGCCCCTGCAAGGCGCCGATGGCGTTGGCATGGCTTTCGCCCGACAGCGCCGAAAAGAAGGACTGGGGCGCGCCGTTGGGCAGGGTCAAGGCGTGGCGGTAGATCTCGTTGCCGGTCGGCATGCCATCGACGGCGTTGGCGGCGGCCACCGCGTTGCGGCCGCTGACCAGGTCGGCGAAGCGGATCGGGCGCGCAGGCGGGTTGCCGCCTGAGCCTGGACCGGGCAGGGAAGGGTCGCCGCCCGGCTGGACCTGCCTGCGGGTCAGCGTCAGGGTGACGTCCTGGTCGTTGGCCGAGTAGCTGAGCGTGGGCGCGAGATACGCCAGATCGGACGTCACCCCGGCAAAGCGCGTGCCGTTGAAAGTGCCGCCGGCGTGCAGGATGCTGTAGACAGTGCTTTCCGCGTACGCGCCCGGCGTGGCCAAGACCTGCACGGTGGCGCCTGTGAGCGTCGCGCTGCGGGTGACCGTCAAGAAATCGGCCTGCGTGGCGGTGGCACGTACCGCGTAGACGCCGTTGGTTCCGAAACGGAGCGAGCCGACCATGCTTACCGCCGCGGTCGGCATGCCGGGGTCGCTGCCCAGCGCCAACTTGTTGCGGGCGCCTTCGAAGCGCACATCGCCAGTGGTGGTGGACCCTTGCCACAGCGTCAGGGCGTTGTCGCTACCCTCGAACACCACGGCGTCCGATCCGCTGGAGAGCGTCCCCTTGTTGATGACGGTCGTCGCGCTGCCGGCGCGTAAGGCCGCGCCTTCGACCCCCACCGGTTTTGCGGGATCGGCGCGCGGATCCCCAAACATCCCGCCGGCAATAAGTCCTTCATTGATGACGGCACCGGATCCTATGGACAAGCCCGTGCCTCCGTCTCCGGTTCGCCCGGGATCCACGGCAAGGGTTGCGACATTCAAGCCACCCTGGCCTCCAACGACCTGCCCTTGGCTCTTGACTGTCACCGATCCCGAGGTGATAACGATCGCATCTCCCCCGGAGCCAGAGATGTATGGCGACGCGCCGCCGGTGCCGCCGTTGACCCTGCCGACTACGGACAATGTTCCGGATGACATAACCAGCCCCGCGCCGCCGCCCCCGCCGCCGCTGACGTGGTTGATGCTTCCAGTCACAGTCCAGCTGTAAACGTCGCCTCCTTGGCCACCGGTTATCGTCATCAAAGGGGCTATGGTGATGTCGACGCCTGGGACTGGAACGGTGACGCCCGCTCCGCCGCCGCCACCTGAACCGGTAGAAAAACTCCGTCCGGCGTTACCCGTCGTCGACCCGAGGGTGACTACCGAGCCGGGCAAGATGATGGTGTAGCCGCGATCTCCGCCGGAGTTGCCGTTACCCGGGTTGAGGCCGCTGGTGCCGCCCCCGCCACCGCCGCCGCCGCCCGCGCCGATGACGCCGCCTCCTCCACCGCCACCGCCCGACTCGCCACCTTGCGGCGTGCCGTAGCGGCCTCCTGCCGCGCCGTCGCTACTAGCGCGACCATCCATGCCTGCCACCCCTCCTTGAGCGCCGGGGGAGATTCCGTCTCCACCGCCATTACCGCCGAAACCGGCCGGCGATCCGGGAAGCGCATTGCCGCCCGCGCCGCCGACCCCTCCGGTCAGGCCTCCGCCTTGGCCACCGCCTCCGCCTGCGTTGAGGCCGGCGCCACCAGCGCCACCCCCGCCATATCCGGCCGCCGCCCAGGCGTCGCCCGGGGCCGCCGAGGCCAGGCCGGCCAGGAGCGCGATACAGACCGCGTACACGACCGCATTCAGCCGGCCGACACCGTGGATGTCGCTGCAGGGCAGGGCGAGACGAAGGCGGCCGCGGTCTTGGCCGTTGCGGTCGTATACGGGGGGCATGGACGCGGTCATGGGACTGATCAGCTGATTCAACGAGCTGCTTCAGTGACAGGACGGTCCAAATCGTTCACGAAAAGATGTAACCAGCGAAATGCGAAACCCGGTATTTGAAATCGTCTGTTTTCGATCCAATACCTCGCGTGGGGCCGGGGCGGAACGATATCCTTCTCCCCGCAGCGGAATCCCGATCGCCCGGGCAAGCACCATCCAGACCCTGCCCAAGATCACTCCGACGAAAATTTAACGTTCGGATAATCCTTCCCATGCAGAATCAGAACGACTAAAGGCATCCTGCCCAGTTCCATCGGCGGCCCGCGATAGCGCCAGCGACAGAACAGCGGGCATGGTCACATCAAACAGGTCGTCGGCCAGGCCAACGACAATCGCCCGGAAACCATCAAGAATCTGAACGCAGCCATCGGCTGCGACGCGGTCGCGCGCCACCAGAGCATGAGCGGCAAATACCCTCAACCGCTGGTTCCGTGGCCGGGTAAGCGCGGATTTCTCCATGCGGCCCGGGCAACGGAGCGCGTCAATGAGCAGTACGGAAATCAAGGCGGAAACCCGTCGCAACGGCGGGAGATTCCGCGCCCGGGCTTGCCTGCGCAAGGCAGGCAAGCTGATCGTCGCGTGCGCGGCTGTGCTCGTCCTTCCGGGCGTGGCCAAGGCGGCGGTATCGGCGACATCACCAGGATGCGAAGCCATCGCAGGCGTCAGGATCGATCTGATCCCCGCAGTGAATTTCTCGATTGGTGCGTTGCCTCCGATCGGCACCGAAATCTACAGAACCAAAACCTATACGGTCGACTATCAGTGCTTCATGGCGGACAGGTTCGGGAAGCCTTTGGCCGCGACACCCCAACTCCAGGCGCTCGCCGGCTACACCACACTGAACCAGGCCTTGACGAAGGCCGGGCTGAAACTGGAAATCATCGTCAACGGCGACGAGGCCCACCCGTGGGTTCCAAACCTGGTCCCCACGCCCGGCGTGCCGCTGTCGGAAGTGCGTGATATTCCGCCTGCCTACGTGGGCGCTTCCGGCCCAAGAAGCGTTACCTTGGTCGCCAGGTTAAAGATACTGAACGATCATCCCCCGCCGGCGCGCTACCCCGTCCCGTCGTCAACCATATTCAAGATCTCCGCCGCATATGGCGCTGGCGGCTATCCCGGCCCGTTCATCACCAATACCCCCACGCGCATGCAGTTCACGCCCACCTGCATCGGCGATGTCAGCGTCGACAACCTGGTGCAGTTCAAGAGCGTCCTCGCCATGACGGGCACCCAGGGAAATCTGCCGCAGCAACAGCCCTTCAGGATCAGCGCTCGAATCAATCCCTTGTGCCCCACGGGCGGCCTCACTGCCCCCCTGACGCCGGATAACGAAAATACCCGATTCCTGATGCTGCTTTCGGCGCAGTTCGTACTGCAGGGGGCAGGGCGCATCGACGTCGACGGTACGTCCATCATCCTGAGCAACGACGATGGCGTGGAAAACGGGCTGAAGATGCAGATACTGGATCCCAACAATGCGAATCTGCCTGTCGCGATTCTTGCGGCTCCGGCGCCTGTGTCGCGGTGGGAGGTGGGTAATTTCGGGGAGTTGGCGGGTGATAAGCCTGCTGCGGCGGTTCATACGTATATGGCGTCGCTGATGGCGGAGGCGGGGAAGGTGTTGAAGGTTGGTCGGTACTCTACTCAGGTGGTGGTGATGGTTAGTTATTACTGAAGGGGGGCAAGCGCGTGAAGTTCGGCACAGGGAGCCTGCCCGCGAGACAGGGCTCAGGCTGAAAATCGCTTGAGAACCAGCGACGCATTGACGCCACCAAAGCCAAATCCGTTGAGCATGGCATGCTCCATGGCATGAGCGCGCGCACGTCCAGCGATCAGGTCCAGGCCGTCGGCCAACGGATCTGGATGTTCCAGGTTGAGCACGTGCGGCGCAATCTGGTCACGCAAGGCCAATATAGTGAAAATCGCGGCGGCCGCGCCAGCGGCTCCCAGCATGTGGCCCATGGCGGATTTCGTGGCCGTAATGGAGGGGCCGGAGCCTGCTCCAAACACTTGGCGAATGGCCGCCAGCTCTCCTCGGTCACCGACAAGCGTGGATGTCGCGTGCGCATTCAGGTGTTGAATGTCATGGGGTTGCAACCGTGCCTGCCGCAACGCCGCGCGCATCGATCGGGCGGCGCCGGAACCATCTTCCGGCCCGGAAGTGACATGATAGGCATCGGCGGAAGTGCCGTAGCCTACGACTTCCGCCAGCGGCCTGGCGCCGCGAGCCAACGCATGATCCAGCGCCTCCAGCACCAAAAGTCCCGCGCCTTCGGCCATGACAAAGCCGTCCCGGGCCAGGTCAAACGGGCGGGAAGCCTTCGCGGGCTCGCTGTCGCAATGGGTCTTCACCGCCTTGGCCGCCGCAAAGCTGCCTAACGCCACTCTGTCGATGGTGGCTTCGCTGCCGCCGCAGAGCGCCATGTCGGCCTCGTCATTCCGAATCAGGCGCGCCGCATCGCCAATGGCCTGGATGCTGGCGGCACAGGCCGTCACCGGCGCTCCCAACGGACCCTTTAGCTGGTGCCTGATCGACACCTGTCCCGCCGCCAGATTGGCCAGGAAAGCCGGCACGGTGAAAGGCGACAAGCGTTGCGGCCCCTTGCCATCCGTGGTTCGCACAGCTTCGACAATGGTGCTGAAACCGCCCACGCCGGAGCCGATGATGGTCGCCGCGCGCTCCTGCTGCTCGGCGGTCGGATGGCGCCACTGTGCGTGCGCCAGGGCCTGATCCGCCGCGCCCAATGCAAATGCGATGAAACGGTCCATGCGGCGTAGCTCTTTCGCCGGGATGACGGCTTCGGCGCGCCATCCGGCTTGCGGATCCTGCTCCTGGCTTGGCACCCGGCCAGCGATGGAAACGCCGGTGCCTTCGCCAACCGCCGCATCCAAGGCGCGTATTCCGGACTGGCCCGCCAGCAAGCGCTGCCAGGCCAGCTCCACATCGCATCCGAGAGGGGACACCAAGCCCAAACCGGTGATGACTACCCGACGTTCCATGCCGCACCTTCTGCAATTGAACCCAGCCCTTGCGATGGGCTGAGTGTGATGTTATTGATGATGAACATAATCATAAATCAATTTTGATGAGGGGTATCATCTAACCCATGAAAGTCAGCAAAGCACAGGCCGCCAGGAACCGCGAAGGGATCGTGGACGCCGCCGCACGCCTCTATCGAGAAAAGGGCCTGGATGGCGTGGGCCTGGCCGAGATCACCCGCGAGGCAGGGTTGACCCATGGCGGGCTGTACCGGCACTTCGAGTCCCGGGATGCCCTCGCTCGCGAGGCCTGCACGCGCGCGTTTGAGTGGACGATTACGCCGCAAGAGGGATCGGAGTCCCCGGAGGCGGAGGGCGCATGTGCAGGCGGACTCCGCGCACTGGTGCACGGCTATCTTTCCACGTTCCACCGCGATCACCCCGGAGAGGGTTGCCCTGTTGCGGCATTGGCGGCAGACGTTGCCCGGGCAGGGCCGGAAATGTCGGAGGTCTTTGTGCAGGGGGTGGAACGCAACTTTCAACGCTTCATGGGCGAGCTTCAGGGGGATGATCCGGCGAGGCGCGCGCAGGCCATCATGACACTGAGCAGCATGGTGGGCGCATTGACCCTCGCCCGCGCCACGGCGGCGGGTAACCCGGGGCTTTCCGAAGAAATTTTGGCGACCGTGCGGGAGCGGTTGGGCGGATAGTTTTGTTCTGGTGGTCGCCCGGCCCAACTCGTCCGAGCTAGCGCTATTCGGACTGGTTCACAATGTCCAACCGCAGGGGCTGAGTTATTAGTAGGGCGGGAGGGGAGCTTGCCGCACCCTCTAACTCAAGCTGTTGGCTGCAAAAGCCGGCGGCTCCGCAGAATTGATGTCAAGGTTGATTATGCAGACGGCCACGGAAGCCCGCAGTCGGCCACGGCCGGCCGTTCAATCAGCGATATGGTCGGACAATCGAAAGGCCATTCAGCTCAGTTGAGCGACGCTGAGCACGCCGTGTGTAGGTCCGGCCAGGCGGCCTACGCTGATTTGTTCGTGAGCCGTCGGTAGTGAGGCCGTGACGGTGCCATCGAACCTCCGCACAGGATATTGCGGACCCATGTCACCAAAGGGCATGCGCTGGCATACGTAACAGGATTCAAAGTACTGAACTGTGATGGATCATGTAACATCTGGCATGGCCCCCGATCGGGAAAAGTCAACCTATCCTAGCTTTCAGGTCACGATGAGCAACATCAATATCCAGCGTGCAGTGGAGAACATCCGTTCGAATACCACAGTTTTTACGCCCATCGTTGAAGCGGTTGTTAATGCGATTGAGGCTATTGAAGAGGCTGGCGAGTCTCACGGAGTCATACGACTCAAAGTAAATCGGTCCGCGCAGCATGAGTTGGAATCTGAGGACATGATCGATTCCAGAATTCAGGATGTCGTCATCGAAGACAATGGAATTGGATTTACCGATGCAAACAGGGCGTCGTTCGATACGCTCTATAGCGATCTCAAGATTGACAAGGGCTGCAAAGGCTTTGGCCGATTTATCTGTCTGCGCTATTTTGACGATGTTCGAATCGACAGTACGTATCGGCAGGATGGGGTGCTGAAACGCCGTCAGTTCGACATGGGTAAGAAGACTGATCTAATCGTCAATGAACGATTCTCAGATCCAATCCAACAGACGACTGGCACAACTGTAACGCTAGCATTCGAGCGGGGCGGAAAACTCCCTCGCAAGTTGACCGGCATTGCGCGCGGGCTTGTCGAGTTGCTTCTTCCCTATTTCTCGACCCACGGGTATGCATGCCCGCGAATTGAACTATCGGAATCAGACGGCTCAGGACTGATCGTTCTCAACGACTATGTGGATAGCTCCGCTGCCATCATTCACGAAGTCTCATTACCGGTTGGAACGTTCTGCCTCACCGGCGGAGGTGGTGAGGAGGCTTTCTCGGTGCGGGTGTTCAAGTTCTTTTCCCCTCAGAACAAAGTCAGCAAGGTAAGTTTGGTTGCTCACAAGCGTGAGGTGACGGAAGCGTCTTTGGCTGCGCACATCCCCGAGTTTTCTGATGAATTTATTGAAGGGCCAGAGGGGGACGATGGGCGGCGGCGAAACTACATTCTCAAGGCATATGTGTTTGGCCCCTATCTCGATGGAAATGTCCAATTGGAGAGAGGTTCATTCTCGTTTCCGAAAGAGGCGGATCTGCTCGTTGGAATCTCTCAGGTGCAAATTGAGGCGAAAGCTGCGGAACTGACGAAGGCGGCCGTATACGATCAGGTTATGACGCGCCAAGAGCGGAAACGCGAACGTCTCCAGCAGTACGTTGAGGAAAAAGCCCCATGGTATCGCCCATTGGTGAAGAGCGTGGACGCGTCCTCGCTACCCGCTTCGGCATCTGAGTCGGAAATGGATGCCATCCTGCACAAGGAGCAGTTCAGGCAGGAGGTGCGGATCAGGGAGGATGTGGCATCAATCCTGGCATCAGCTGATCTGGCTCAGGTTCGGGAGCGGGCAAGCGAGCTTGCTGATCGGGTGTCCGAAACGAGCAAAAATGAACTTGTGCACTACGTTGCTCTGCGGAAGCAGTTCCTCGAGATTTTTAAGCGGAGTCTGGAAATAGACGCCGATGGCTCTTATCCTTCTGAAGGTGCTGTCCACGATGTGATTTTTCCGACGAAGATGGATAGCGTCGAAATTGGATATGAGTCTCACAATCTTTGGATGCTGGACGAACGCCTCACCTTTACCAGTTATCTCGCGTCGGATCTCCCTCTGAACGGCGGTAATACCCAACGCCCCGATATCATCGCATTTGATCGTCCTGTAGCGTATCGGTCAGAGAATGATGCCAGCAACCCGGTCACCATATTCGAGTTCAAGCGGCCCGGGCGAGACGACTTCGCAAATCCATCATCGAAGGAAGATCCCGTCGAGCAGGTGATTCGCTATGTCAATGCTCTTAAAAACGGGCAGTATCGTACCCCAAAAGGGCGTGCGATCCACATCGCCAGCACTACGCCATTTTATGGCTATGTAATCTGCGACCTGAGCAACAAGGTCAAAGAATGGCTGTACAGCGAGAAGGACTTCAAGCCGATGCCAGATGGAATGGGCTACTTCAGTTGGCGCGGGAACATCAATCTGTATATTGAGGTTCTGAGCTGGTCAAAGGTGCTCAAAGATGCTGAAATTCGGAACAAGGCCTTCTTTCACAAGCTGGGCATTCAGTAGCGTCTAGCTCCGCTTTGGTGCACAAAACGCCTCAACCCGTGAAAGAGCTGGGGCGAATATTCTACGGCGGCCGGCATGGGCGTCGCAAGCATCATAGGTCTATCAAGATGGTCTGGTGTGGCATTAGGAGCCAGCGCATTTTTTTCTAGGTCTTCCTTGCCGCTTCTGCGCTATTTTTGGGGCGTCGATGCACAAGCATGGTAAATGGCATGCGACGACGGCATGTCAGGCCTCTTCGCGGTTAGCGTCGCCATCCGCACGGCTTTAAGTGCTGCGTAGCAGCGCGGACAGAATTCCCTGTCATTATTGCTATCCGCCTTGCTGATAGCAATGAGTGCCTCCTTGGCCACCTCCTCCGTGAGGAACGCCGGCTTCACTCATTAGGGATCGCTGGTAATGATTTGATGAAGTAATTAAAGCTTATGCTGGCTTCGCAGGCGGAGGATATGTGATCTTTTTTTTCAAATTTCTTTGTTATTTTTTTGTATATCCTTGCTGTTTTTGAATATCTCTCTTGTTGCTTGGTTTGGTTGTGAATATACCTGAGACGGTCTTCGCAGTTTTTTGTTTGTGTTGTTCTTTGGTTATCTTTTTCGTGAAGAGGAATTATCCAGCATTCCAATGAGTGAATGGATATCGCAAAGAATATTTTTTCTTTGTGCTTTTCAAAGCAGTCGGCATCAATTTCTTTAATTATTCTTGCTTTGACTTCCTCTATTAATTGTTCTTCTGGTTTTTCCGCTCCGGATGTAGTGAGCCTTACATCGAAATTCTTATGTTCGACGCAGTCGGTGTCGAATTGAATGATGACGAAATCATTGAATTGTAGTGCATCCGCAATGTTGGTTTTGTGGCGGCAGTATTCCAGAACTTGTTCCCAGCCTCCGCCTGATTCCTGTCTATTTTTGTCTGTTTCATCTCTCAAGGGCTGCAGTTCTCGAACAGAAATATCATCGCTCTGATAGTGACCTGCAAGTATTGCATCCAAGGCTATTTGATCCGTGATTCCCTCTGTTATTAACGCGAACGTCGTCATTCAGAATCCTTTTGGTAGTCCACCCAAGACTCCGTTTAAAAACATTGTCGACAGCTTTACTGGTGTTGAGTCTGTATTTTTCTTTTTTATTCTCTCAATTCGAGTGTAGCCTTTTCTGTTTCGCGAAACCACGAATAGGCGCTGCGAGTCATCATCGAGATTAAAGCCATCCAAAATCGCGGGGTTGTGTGTGGTCAATATAACTTGTTTGTTGTGTGTTTTGCTCAAGTTTACGAGCTGTTTTATCAACTCTTGGCATAGTTTTGGATTTAGCGATGAATCGATGTTGTCTATTGCAAAAAACTTGGGGGTCAGTTCGCTAGAAAATAAACAAAAGTAAAAAAGAAGAAATAGAAAGCCCTCGTTGGCGCTCATTTGATCGAAGTAGGCTCTGTCCTCTTCTAAAAAATTATCTTGTATCTGTATTCTGTTCTTTGTATGGTCGCCAGATATGATTTCAAAATCCTTAAACCATCCCAGGAGGCGCAGCGATTCTCGGATATCTCTGTAGACATCTACATATTTTGGGTCGGAACTCAAGACGGAGAGCAATTTTAGAAGGCCTTCTCCGTTCACGCCCAGGGGTTCAATTTGACCCTCCCGATGTAAGCTTTTTAAAGCTGAGTTTTCGGGGGAGTAAATCATGAAGTCCTGAAATGACAGGCTTGGTTCTTTTTTTTCTTCGACAAACCAGCCCTGAGATATAAGATGAAATATCCTTTGGTCGGGCGTGATTGTTATGCTGAGTTCGTCGTTTTTTTCGTTGTTGTATTTAATCTTCGGCGGGTGTTTTTCTTCGAAGGATTTTATGACAAAATTGATTAAATCTTTCTCTGTTTTGTTGGGTTTTCTTTTGTTTTTTGTGGAGAAATAGTCCCAAAAATTATGGCTTACTTCATGCAGGCTTGGGAGGTTGGGGCCCTGGATTCCAGCACGGCACTGCCATTTTGAGTAAGGTTTATTATCATTCGATAATTCATACGAGGCCTTGATCTCGTCTTCGAATGTGGCCGAAATAAAAATGTTCTCGTTATGGGAAAAGTCAGCAAACGCCGGGCGCATATCTTCCGCAGGCGTAACTCTAATCCCGCGAGTGCTTAGAAATTCGTTGTCGAGCTTGTCTGAGGCGGCAGCGGCACCTAGTGCTATTGCTTCCAAAATATTGCTTTTACCGGCGCCGTTCTCTCCGATAAATAAATTTACCCTGCCGAGAGGAAGGGATATCTTCTCTATGGATTTGTAGTTACGGATTTCGATGTTTTGGATCACAAATTTAGCTCTTTGGTGCGGCGTATACGACTAGGCCGTCAGATTCTGGAGAGGCAGGTGCGTTTTGGATAGGTAGGTCTCTATCCTAAGTTCCGAGTGTACGCGGATCCCCGCCTAGGCTGTCTAGAACGTGGGGGAACATCTATAAAAAACAATACCTTACACCGAGAACGATTGAACCACGAAATTAGACGGCGATGACGCTAAAAATGAATTTTATCAAGGTGTTATGAGCTAGTTTGTACGTCTTGACCCGTCCTGCCCTAGGTTGACACCTACGGGCCGGTATCCGTAGCGATTACGGACTGAGCACCCGATGAGCTTCATCGGGTGTTTTGCATTGTAGGGACAGATGTGGGCGCTCGGTGTTGTAGATCTGGACAGACTGCCTGACCATGAGCCTGGCTTGGGCCAGATCAGCGGGTCTTTGGAGCAACAGCTCCCCCTTCAGGATGCCGTTGACCCGCTCGACCAAGGCATTCTGGTAGCAGTCGTAGCCGTCAGTCATCGAGCAACGGATGCCATGGCGAGCGTGCAGGCGCTGGTAAACGCCGGACTTCCGCCGGGCGCCTGTGTGCCAAGTCAGCGGTACTAGGTGACCGGTGTTGGCGAGAACCCTCGCTCAGGCCCAGAACTGTGGATGACTCAGATCAACCTATAGCGGTCGCTTAGACGGTATCTTTCAGTGACGCCTCACGGCCGTGTGTCGGCACAAGTAGCCAAATTGTCCCTCCCAGGTCCACCACCGGCCGCGCCTCCCGTATACTTCCCCCACTACCGCACCAACGGTAGTCCCGGAATGGAAGCCGGGTAAGCTATAGGCGGGACAGCCGCCGCTCAGGCGGCATTTTCATGTCCAGCGTTCACGCACGTCCCTATGGGCGGGCCTGGACGGGGGTGCGCTTGCGCACGCCGGGTCCTATAGCTCCGGTCTTCCAACCCTGTCTTGTGCCCGCCCGCCCCGTTTGGAAGCGGGGAGGCGGGTTCTTCACTCGCTATAGGAGGCAGTCCCCCATGCTGCACCCCCTCACTCAAAACCCCTGGCAAATCGACACCGACCGCGAATCCGGCCCCGTCTCCCTGTCCCACCTCCACCAACTAGACCGCACCCGCTACGCCATCCAGACCATCGCCCGCATGGTCGGCAACAGCGCATCCGAACCCGACGCCACCGGCTCCCCACCGTTAGACCCCTGGGCAATCACCGCCCTGATGGGCGGCGTCGAAAGCCTCTGCGAACACCTCGGCACCCTGACCGAAGCCATGCTCGACGAGGCCCTGCAAGCCAAGGACGAAAGGGAAGCCCCCAACCCCACCCACAACGCTCCCCCTCGATCCAATAACATCCACGAAAATAATTCCTACATAACCGGGAATTTATATCGTTTTGAGGATCGCCCCGCGAGGCCTTGTAATGCGTGTTCGCTTATTGCCGTTCACGCCTTCAAGAAAATTCCTCGCTATGAATCCCATCGGATACCGCATTCTTCCCCGGACCGCGCCGGCCGTCGCCGCTGACGTGCTGGCCGGTTTCGCCGCCATTGGTTCGGCCCAGATCAGCGATTGCATGAACCGCCTGTACGGCGTCAGTGGGCTGCGTCCGCTGCATGCCGGCAACCAGCGCACGGTCGGCCTGGCGCTGACCGTGAAGACTCGGCCGGGCGATAACCTGATGATCCACAAGGCGATTTCGCTGGGGGGCGCGGGCGACGTGATCGTGGTCGATGGCGCCGGCGATACCAGCAATGCGCTGGTTGGCGAGTTGATGATGATGGACGCACAGGGGCGCGGCATCGCCGGGTTTGTGATCGACGGCGCGGTGCGCGACCTGGATGTGTTCGCGCAGGGGCAGTTCGGCTGCTTTGCCCGCGCCGTGTCGCACAAGGGGCCGTACAAGGACGGCCCGGGCGAGATCAATGTGCCGGTGTCGGTGGGCGGCCAAGTGGTCAACCCGGGCGACGTGGTGGTTGGCGATGCCGACGGCGTGGTGGTGATTCCCGCCGAGCATGCCGCGGCCGTGCTGGCGCTGGCGACCAAGAAGGAAGCCGATGAGGCGGTGGCCAAGGAAAAGCTGCGCGCCGGCACCTACACCAAGCCCTGGCTGGAAAAGACCCTGGCCGAGAAGACGGGAGCCGTGAAATGACGCAAACCCAGACGCAACCCCTGACGCAAACCCCGACCCAAGCCCAGACTCCGGCGCAAACCCAGCCCCAGGCCGCGCAAGCCACCAGCATCATTGCCGACCGCATCAAGCGCATCAAGCTGTCGCCCAGCGTGGCGGCGCGCGCCATCATCGCCGAGTTGCGCGAGCAGGGCCGGCGCATCATCGACCTGACGATTGGCGAGCCGGATTTCTCGACGCCGGAGCACATCCGCCAGGCCGCCACCGCCGCCATGAACCGCGGCGAGACCAAGTATCCGCCGGCCCAGGGCACGGTGGCGTTGCGCAAGGCGGCGCGGGCGCATCTGCTGGAAGCGACCGGCGTCGATTATCCGGTGGCGCGCATCATCGTCAGCACGGGCGCCAAGCAGGTGATTTTCAACGGGCTGGCGGCGACGCTGAACGACGGCGACGAGGTGCTGATTCCGGCGCCGTTCTGGGTGTCGTATCCGGACATGGTGCTGGTCAACGGCGGCGTGCCGGTGGCTGTGCCGACCACGCCGGCCACCGATTACAAGCTGACGCCCGAGGCGCTGGAGCGCGCCATTACGCCGCGCACCAAGTGGCTGATGATGAACGCGCCCAGCAATCCGACCGGCTCGGTCTACACTGCCGACGAGCTGCGCGGGCTGACCGCGGTGCTGGAACGCCATCCGCACGTCTGGCTGATGACGGACGATATCTATGCGCGCCTGAACTTCACGGACGAGCCGACGGTGCATCCGTTGCAGGTGGCGCCGGCGCTGGCGGCGCGCACGCTGGTGGTCAATGGCGTGTCCAAGGCCTATGCCATGACGGGCTGGCGCATCGGGTATGGCGCGGGTCCGGACGAGCTGATCAAGGCCATGGCCATCCTGCAGTCGCAGAGCACGTCGGGCGCGTCGTCGGTGAGCCAGGCGGCGGCGCTGGAGGCGCTGTCGGGGCCGCAGGACTGCGTGACGGAGTTCGCGCGGGTGTTCCGCGAGCGCCGCGATCTGGCGGTGGCGGAGCTGTCCGGCACGCCGGGGCTGGAGATCGTGGTGCCGCAGGGCGCGTTCTACGTGTTTCCGGATTGCTCGGGGCTGCTGGGCAAGCGCACGCCGGCCGGCGACGAGATCCGCACCGATACCGACCTGACGCATTACCTGCTGCGCGAGGCGGGGGTGGCGGTGATCGACGGCCACGCCTATGGCGCGCCGGGCACGTTCCGCCTGTCGTTCGCGGCGTCGCTGGACGATATCCGGCAAGGCTGCGCGGCGATCCGCGAGGCCTGCGCCAAGCTCGCCTGATTGTTCCCCGGCCCGCCAACGAGCGGGCCGGTTCTGTTTTTTGTTCAAACCACAACACAAGGGGAATCACCATGAAACGCCAATCTTTCCTGGCCGTCTGCCTGGGGCTGGCCGCGCTGTCGCTGGGCGCGGGCGCCCACGCCGACCAGGTCGCGGACATCAAGGCTCGCGGCGAATTGATCTGCGGCACGCTGGGCACGTCGCAGCCGTTCAGCTTCCAGGACGCGGCGACGCGCCAGCTGGTGGGCTATGACGTGGACATGTGCAAGCTGGTGGCCGACAAGCTGGGCGTGAAGGTCAGCTACAAGCTGCTGTCGGTGGCGGCGCGCGTGCCGGAATTGAACGAGGGCCGCGTCGACATCCTGGCGGCCAACCTGGGGTATTCGCCGGACCGGGCCCAGCAGATCGCCTTCAGCCATGCGTACTACGTCAGCCCGCAGAAGCTGCTGGTGCGCAAGGATTCGGGGCTGGACACGATCGAGTCGCTGAACGGCCGCCGGGTCGGCGCGACCAAGGGTTCCAGCTCGGAGCGCGAGATCAAGCGCATTCTGGACAAGTCGCAGGTGATTGGCTACGGCGACAGCTCGGCCACGTATCTGGCGCTGCAGCAGAAGAAGGTGGACGCGCAGTTCGCGTCGGAACTGGTGCTGGTGCGCCTGGTGCTGCAAAGCCCGCCGACGGCGCCGGTCAGCGTGATCGCCAAGTCGGTGTTCGACGAACCGTGGGGCCTGGGCGTGCGCAAGTCGGAGCCTGGCATGTTGACGGTGGTGAACCAGGCGCTGGATGAGGCCGAAAGCTCGGGCGTGGCCGCGCAGCTGTTCGACAAGTGGTTCGGCCCGCAGACGCCGTACAAGCTCGAACGCGGTTTCAAGATCGGCCCCATCGCGGGCTGAGTGCCGGTGCCCGCGCAATGAGCTTACTTGACGCTTCGCAATACCAGCTGCTGCTCAGCGGCATGGGGGTGACGCTGCAGCTGTTCCTGGTGTCCTGGGTGATGGCGTTCACCATCGCGGTGACGCTGGTGGTGGTGCGCGCCACCAACCTGGCGCCGTGCCGCTGGCTGGTCGACGCCTATGTGGAATACCACCGCAACGTGCCGCTGCTGGTGCAGGTGCTGTTCTGGTACTTCGGCATGCCCGAACTGCTGCCGGAGGGTTTCCGGATGTGGCTGTACCAGCACAACGCCGAGATGTCGCTGGCGGCGATCGCGCTGGCGCTGGGGTCGGCCGCCTATATCGCGGAGGACATCCGCAGCGGGCTGCGCGCCATTCCCGGCACGCAGTTCGAGGCGGCGCGGGCGCTGGGCGCCAGCTACCTGCAATGCATGCGCTTCGTGATCGTGCCGCAGGCGGTGCGGATTTCCATTCCGCCGCTGGTGGGGCGCGCCTTGCTGCTGTTCAAGAACACCAGCGTGGCCATGGCCATCGGCGTGATGGAGCT
The DNA here is from genome assembly GCF_056523125.1 of Achromobacter sp. ISS7. Classification (NCBI taxonomy): domain Bacteria; kingdom Pseudomonadati; phylum Pseudomonadota; class Betaproteobacteria; order Burkholderiales; family Alcaligenaceae; genus Achromobacter; species Achromobacter sp. ISS7. The sequence continues at coordinate 1,369,812 of NZ_JAWRZD010000001.1, forward strand.
GACCTACCAGGCGCGCGAGATCGAGAACGAAACCTATCGGACCTTCGCCACGTTTGGCGCCGCGACCATCATGTACCTGCTGGGATCCTTCCTGATCATGCTGATCGGCTCGCGCATCTATGCGCGCTACCGCCTGAACCAGGGAGGCCACGGTGCTTGATCTGTTATCGCAATACTGGCCGACGCTGCTGGTCGGCCAATACCCCAATGGCCCGCTGGGCGGGCTGGCGCTGACGCTGATCCTGGCGTTGTGCGGCCTGGCGCTGTCGTTGCCGCTGGCGCTGGCGATCGCGCTGGCGCGGGTCAGTCCGTATGGCTGGCTGCGCGTGGCCAGCAAGACGCTGGTCAACGTGGTGCGCGGCATGCCGCTGCTGATGCTGATCTTCTGGGCCTATTTTGTCATTCCGAAGCTGACGGGGCAGGTGATCAGCGGCTTCTGGACGCTGATCGCGGCGCTGGTGGTGTACGAGAGCGCGTATCTGTCGGAGGTGATCCGTTCGGGCATCGAGGCGGTGCCGCGTGGCCAGATCGAGGCGTCGCGCTCGCTGGGCGTGGGCTACTGGACCACGATGCGCCGGGTGGTGCTGCCGCAGGCGCTGTTCAACGTGCTGCCCAGCATGACCAGCCAGTTCGTCTCCACCATCAAGGAGACCTCGCTGGGGTATGTGATCAGCGTGAACGAACTGACCTTTGCCGCCAACCAGGTCAACAACCTGGTGCTGACCAAGCCGCTGCAGGTGTTCGGCATCCTGGCCATCATCTACTTCCTGGTGTGCTTCAGCCTGAGCCGCGGCCTGTCGTGGCTGGACCTGCGCATCCGCCGCCAGCGCGCCATGGCCTAGGGCCTGTGCGAGGCCCCTTTTAGCGCGAGCAGGCCCTGAGCCGGCGCTTATCGGAATTCATCATGATCAAGCTTGAGAAAGTCAATAAATGGTACAGCGAGCACCACGTCCTGAAGGACGTGGACCTGTCGGTGGCGCGCGGCGAGGTGCTGGTGGTGTGCGGGCCGTCGGGTTCGGGCAAGTCCACCATGATCCGCACCATCAACCGGCTGGAACCGATCGAGAAGGGCCGCATCCTGATCGACGACGCCGACATCTACGGCAAGGGCGTCAACCTGAACGCATTGCGCCAGAAGATTGGTTTCGTGTTCCAGCAGTTCAACCTGTTTCCGCACATGAGCGTGCTGGACAACGTGGTGTTCGCGCCGGTCAACATCCGCAAGCAGCCGCGCAAGCAGGCCACCGAGCTGGCGCGCCAGCTGTTGGCGCGGGTGGGGCTGGAGCACAAGATCGACGCCTATCCCGGTTCCTTGTCGGGCGGCCAGCAGCAGCGCGTGGCGATCGCCCGGGCGCTGGCGCTGCAACCGCCGGTGATGCTGTTCGACGAGCCCACCAGCGCGCTCGACCCCGAGATGGTGGGCGAGGTGCTGCAGGTGATGAAGGGCCTGGCCAAGGACGGCATGACCATGGTCTGCGTGACGCACGAGATGGGCTTTGCCCGCGATGTGTGCGACCGGGTGGTGTTCATGGATGCGGGCGAGATCCTGGAGATGGATACGCCGGAGCGTTTCTTTAGCGCGCCGCGGCATCTGCGGGCGCAGCGGTTCCTGGCGGATATTTTGCATCCGCGCGGGTAGGGACATGCCGGGGCGCGGGCGCATGTTGGCCGCGCTCGGCATGTTGCGATTGGGCGGGTGTGAGGCGGGCGTGGGGTGGCATCAATCCGCATTCAGCGACCGGCCCCGCGCCGCCATGGCCGCCTGGTGTTCTGGTCAGGGACCGGGCGGCGCCCGGCCGCGCCGGTGTCGACGATAATGTGAGGGTTCTTCATGCATTTCACATCCACCGCCGCGATGTACACCCTCAAACAGCTGGAGGCGTTCTACTGGAGCTCGGAACTGGGCAGCTTCAGCGCGTCCTCGCGCAAGCTGCACACCACCCAGTCGGCGGTCGCCAAGCGGGTGGGCGAGCTGGAGGCCTTTGCCGGCGCGCCGCTGTTCGAGCGCCGCGCCAAGAAGCTGGTGCTGACGGCGCAGGGCCGCAAGCTGTTCGAGCTGGCGCGCGAGATGCTGGACCTGAACAGCCGCATCGTGCAAAACATGGCGGACCCGGCCAGTTTCGAGGGCGTGGTGCGGCTGGGCGTGACCGAGCTGGTCGGCATGACCTGGCTGGCGCGGCTGGTCAGCCAGATCAGCCTGCGCTATCCCAAGGTGCAACTGATGCCGGAGATCGACGGCGGCATCACGCTGTATGAACGGCTGGAGCAGGACCAGCTGGACCTGGCGATCATGCCGGGGCCGTTCTGGAGCTACCAGTACGACTGCGTCCACCTGGGCGCGGTGACCAACGTCTGGATGGCCAGCCCGTCGCTGGACATCGATTTCTCGGCGCGGCTGGCGCCGCAGGACCTGGCGCCGTATCCGGTGATTTCGCAGCCGACCAATTCGGCGCTGTCGCATCTGTACGATGCCTGGTTCGCCGAGCAGGGGTTGTCGGTGAAGCGGGTGCTGACCTGCAATAGCCTGGGCATGATGGCGCAGTTGACCATGCTGGGGCTGGGCATCAGCTACCTGCCGGGGGCGTATTTCGCGCCGCTGGTCGAGCGCGGGGCGTTGTGCCGGCTGGATGTGCAGCCGGATCTGCCCACGATCAATTACTACGCGGTGCACAAGAAAAGCATCGTCAATCCGGTGGTGTCGCGGGTGATCGATATCGCGCGGGAGGAGTGCGCGTTTGAGGTGGCGGGGGATTTCCTGCCGCATGTGCCGCCGGCGGTGCGGACGGGCGGGGAGTAGGGCGGGGGCATTGAACAGAACGTGATGCAGCGCAGTCGACTGTAGTGTCAATGCCCTTACACCCTGATTACTTAGCATGCGGCACGGTGGCATTCGTCTGATGCGGGTTCAATCTGGTAATTTATTGCCCTACATCCTCCATTGCATAAAAAAATGCCCATCAGCTTCGTTAGTCATTGCGTCGGCTGTCCGTATGAAAACTCGAAACACTTGTCCGATGAGGAGCGGCAAGTTCGAACATTGCCCTTGTCAATGGAGGGTTGTTCGGCATCTGTATTGCTCATTTTTCAAGCGCCAGGCGAGGAAGAGTGGCGATTAGGAAAACCGATCTCCAACACTAAGAGTTTGTCTGCGGGAGGTAGGCTTGCTCGGGCTTTCAAAGAGATTGGAAAAAACCGAACGGATTACAGCATTACGAATACAGTGCAGTGTTTTCCCGGAAAACGAGAACAGTCTCGCGCTGAGCGTTCGCGTGACAAGTTGCCTCCCGCTTTGGTGCGCCAGCGCTGTGGGCAATGGTTGCTTGAGGACATCAGGTCTCGTCCATTTTCTCGAATTGTTGTTTTTGGCTCATTTGCCCGGAAAGCTGTTAAAGCGCTTGGGTATGCCTCTGACGAGCGATTCATCTTCGTTAAGCATCCAGCTGGTGGACTATCAAATGCGGAGCTCTTTAGGTCGATAGCCAATGTGAAAACAGATCCGAATTAATGGTTGCACCTGCAATGAGGGGGCAAGTCACCGTGCTGATCGCCGGCAGGAGCGTGAAAAAGCGATCTACCAGATTCCTGCTAGCGCTTTATTTTTGCGATTGGTGCGTAACGCGACCACGGTGATTCCACGAACCGTACGTGAATCGCTTTGGGTGAGCAATCGATAGTGGGCTAAGGAGGGTATGGAGATAGCGGGTGCGTACTGGGTGAAACTGCGCATGCAGCGCATTCGATACGTTATTGATATCGATACTTATCAGCGTACGCTTTTCCAGAATAAAATATGTATAAATTTCATCTGTCGCCTTGTTTGGAATTTCATGCATCCAGAATGCTTCCGTACATCTTGAATTTAATTGGTTATGAGTCACACTGCCGCTTGGGAGCGATTTTTAGATCCTGATGTGGTCAGGCCATCACTTTTCTTGGCGACCATGTTTATTGCCGCGTTTGAAATCCTGCGGGACTCCGTTGTGGACGATGTCCGTGGCTTCTATATAAGCGGCTTTGGCGAGGATGGGTCTATTGTAGACTCTGAGTATCGCTCTAAGGTTTTATCAAGGAATAATAGTCCGCTTTACGCATCGCTCGGATGGTTGCGGGAGCATGGCGCTATTAATGAGGGCGATCTCGAAAAATTTGAGCAACTGAAGAAGACTCGCAATCTACTCGCTCATGAGCTCTTCGGTGTAGTTTCTGGGCAAGTTGAGTCTGCGCACGAACAGCAGTTTGATGACCTTATTGCGCTATTGCGAAAAATTGGTGTTTGGTGGGTAATTAATGTAGAAATTCCGACCAACCCAGACTTCGCTGGGAACGATATTAAGGAAGAAGACATTGTTCCGGGCGCGGTCCTGACTCTCGAAATGCTCATTCAGGTGGCTTCGGGGAATACTGAGTTGATCGAACGTTGGCGTAAGGCACGAGCGAGGGTATGAGATAAATTTATCGATGAACTTCGATGAAAGTGCGCTTTGATCGCGAGTTTTTCGTGGACGGCGGGGTGTGTGATTACAAGGATGGGCCAGGTTTAATAATTTTTTTCGTGTCTTTCTTTTTTTAGGTTGACGCAAAATCGCCCTCGGTTATTGTCCCCGTTCAATGAGATAGTCGCGGCGGTATTGCTGCCCCACCAAAACCCTCGCCCTCGAGCCGGACCATTGTGCCCGGCAATACTTCGGACGCTCCATGTTCCAACTACGACAACTGAAAATCTTCGTCGCGGCGGTGGATACGTTGAGCTTCACACAGGCCGCCAAGCGGGTGCACCTGTCGCAGCCCAGCGTCACGGAGCAGGTGCGGGCGCTGGAGGAAAGCGTCGGACAGCCGCTCTTCGTCCGCCACAACAACCGCCTGGAGTTGACCCCAGCCGGCCAGACGCTGGCTCTTCGCGCGCGCGAGTTGCTGGCCCTGGCCGACGATGCCTTGCGCGAGGTGCGCGGCAACGCCGATGATCCCGTCGGCACGATCCGAGTGGCGGCGCCGCAAACGTTATGCACCAGCCTGCTGGTGCCTCAACTGCTGCGTTTCGCCGCCAGCCATCCCGACGTGCAGGTCGAGGTCCAGGAAAGGAACTCCCAGGCGACGGCCCAGGCGGTGCTGGGCGGCACGGCCGATCTTGGCGTGGTGCATGGCTGGCCGGCGCCGGATGCCGACCTTCAGGCCGAGGTGATCGCCTGGGACATGCCCGTGCTTGTGACGCGCCCTGGCCATGCGCTGGCTCGCGCTGATGAGGTCGGACCCGAGGCGCTGGCGGCGTTGGCGCTGGTTGTCACGATGCCGGGTTGCCGCTATCGCGACTACCTGGAGGCGCTGTTGCAGGAGGCCAGCGTGCGGCCTCGCATCGCCGGCACGGCCGACAGCGTGGCGACCCTGACGCAGATGGTGGCGGCGGGCCTGGGCGTGGCGATTTTGCCGAGGATGGCGCTGGACCCGGCCGAGTCGGCGCCGCGCGTGGCGTGGCGCCCCTTGGCGACCCGCGGGCAGGGCCTGCCCATCTGCCTGCTCACGGCGCGGCGCGTGCCGGCCGGGCCGGTGGCCGCGATCATCGCGTTGATGCGGCTTGCCACCACGCCGTCAGACCAGCCGGTGTCCGCCATCGACATGCAACACGGTGCCGCTCGTGTAGCCGTTGCCGAGTAGGAAGACGATGGCGTCGGCGATATCCTCGCCGCTGCCCACCCGGCCCACCGGCAGTCGCTCTGCCATCGACGCGAGCAGCGCCTCGCTGTCGGCGCCGGCGACGTCGTTCCAGATGGGCGTGCGCACCCAGCCGGGCGAAACGGCGTTGACGCGCAGCGGCGCCAGTTCAACGGCCATGGCGCGCATGATGCCTTCGAGCGCGGCATTGATGGCCGCCACCGCGACGCCCTTGGGTCGGGGGCGATAGGCGGCGATGCCGGAGGTGAGGGTGATGGAACCGTGCGATGGCATGCGCGGCGCGCCGTGCTTGGCCAGCAGGATGGGCGCGACGACTTTGGAGCGGATGGCGCGGTCCAGCGCGTCCAGGCTTAGTTGCGGCAGCAGTTCGTAGGCGCCACGGATATCGGCGGCGGTACAGACCAGGTGGTCAACCGCGCCGACTGCCTCGAAAAGCCGCTGTACCTGTGTTTCGTCTGTCACGTCGGCGGGGTGCAGTTGCGCTTGCCCGAAGGGCCGCAACGCATCGCGCGCGGCGTCGAGCTTGTCGCGCGACCGGCCCACGATCAGGACTTGACACCCCATCCGCATCAATTGTGCGCTGACGGCCAGGCCCATGCCCGAATTGCCGCCCACTACCATGACCCGCTGTCCCGTCAGGTTGTTGCCCATGCTCGCTTCCTTGGTGAATGTGTCTGGAAGGTGCGATGGTGGCGCGGCGTTGGGGGAGGCGCCAGCAGGAATGCTCGATGGGGGTATCGGGATTGCCGATGCGGTGCGTGGCAGGGCACGCGCGGCCGGCTATCCCGTCAGCGGCTGCCTCAATCAACGCTCCCTTGGACGCTGCCGGGGCATGGGCCGCGTTGCGCTCGGTGCAGGTTCGCAGAGCGCATCGGCGCGCAAGGCGTCATAGGCGGCGCTCTGCCCGAACGGTTCATGCGTGACCACTGCGCCTGTCCTGAGGTCAGGCAGAATGTCGCTGCGGATGGCGATCGCCTGGTGCCCTCGCATCCGTCTGGAGGGATAGCAGAAGCCATCGGGGATCGCATCCGGTTCACGGCTCATCATGGCTTCACGGAGGCGATGCCCGATCCAATGGCACGCTTCGTAGTCGCTCGATGAAATCGTGTCGTGAATGCCAAGCTTGGCACACGCTTCACCCGACAGGTTCCAAAGGCGAAGGTCTCGGCCGAAGGCCAGGGTGCCGATGGCACCGGTTTCCGCGGCAGACGGATGTATGTAGAAATTCCCCGCGCGCGTGGCGTCGTGTCGGACGAACTGGCCTTCCCAAATGGCGGTAGGGAGGTCCCGAGCGAGATAGAGCCAAGCGTAAGGTAGCGTCCCATCTTCATGACGCAACGCCATCGGTGGACCGAACCTGGAGGCATTGATCAGTACTTCCGGCAGCAGGTATTTTGCGTCGCCGGCAGTGCGGTATAGAACGGTGCCTGCCGCCAGCCGCTCGACGGAATGGGTCAGCGCGGCCAGCAGGGCGGCGGTACTGGGAACTAGTGCCTGTAGGTGAGACGGCGGCTCGTAACGCGCTTGTTCATCGAATTGCATACCACGACCGATTTCAATCAGTCATGCCCCTTCCTGCATACCTTGCAAGCGCCAGAACCCGCTGCAACCGTTCTGCCGTTGGAAGCGAGAGCAGTCGCGCCTGTGCGGGCGATACCGCGCCTCGATTCTCAAAGGGCAGGCCCGCCAACATTTCCGCGGGTGACAGTTCGTTGAGGTCGTCTTGCTGGGTAACGAAAAAAGCATGAAGCTCGAACTGCAACACTCCACGCAACTCGGTGATGACGTGCGACAAAAGGCTGGGAACCGGATCCACGAACTGCCAGGCCGGGAACATGCGCCCGTTCTGTTTCGCTGACGGCTTCACGCAATAGAGCTTGCCGGCCTTGTCGTATCTGTACAGGGTCGTCAACGCGCTCAGCTTTTGCTTCGCAACCACCTCGGCGGGAGACCACATGGTAACTGGCAGAGCGGCCGTCTTTTCTTCGGGCAGCGCTACATTTGCGTCACATACCAACCAATCTTCGAGCTGTCGCACAAGGATGTTCAGCAGGTCGTCCGTGCGGCCAGGTTTCTGGAGCGGGGAGAGCTCCTTGGCCAGCGTGGACGCCATGCTTTTGATCACTGCGTGGGGATCGCCTGGATAGCTTCCATTGACAATCGCCCGGACATCTTTGGGGGTTGCTTGGTATTTGTGTGAGACCAGTCCCATGGTTACCTCCTCAGGCGAATAGCGGCGGTGCTGCGACCGGAGCCATTTGCCGTCGAGTGGTGGCGCTACTGCGCGTCGTGCTGTTTCTGGACCTAGGGCGGCCGCTTATCGCGATTCGAGCAAGAAGTCGAATGCGCCGCTCGCCCAACAAGCGCCGGACTACCGGGATCAATCTTTCCCTGAGCCGGCCAGGCTCAAATCTGTGGATGCCGTAGCGTTCTTCCTCTTGATAGGCGATGCCACGAAGCACATCAAACGCATATTCAAGATAGTCACGACTATTGCTTGTCGGATGGGTCTGCTCATAGCGTTCGACCGCTTCTTGGTACGCCTGGCTTGTAGCCTCGTCCAGGCCGAGCGCCATGATTTCCCTGCAAGTGAGCAGGTTGCTTTCTGAGCGAGACGATACGGTGGCGGTCATGCGACCCTCATGGGTGAACATCCGAGTTGGTTCATAGCTTAGTCTATTTTTTCCACTTTTTCCATTTTTTTCACATTTCCCATCCAATCAACACTCCCCGGCTCCGGGCACACCCACGACCCCTGCAACCGTTCCCGAATCTGCGCCAGGCTCTGTTCCACCAGCAACTGCCCATCCCGGAACACCGGCACCAGCGCCCCGCCTTCCGCCTGTTCCGGCGTCTGCTGGTCGCGCAACACATACCCCGTCGCCGTTTCATCCACCCGCAGCAACCCCTTGGCCGAACGCTTCACGCCGGAGTCGGTCACCGGGTCCTTCACCAGTTCCTGTGGTTCGCCATTGACCTCGGCGTACGTCGCCTTGAGTGCCCAGCCGAAGCTGTCGCGGGTCAGGTATTGATACGTGTACGAGCCGATGCCCAGGACCACGTTGCCGGACGCAAACCCCTTTCTTTCCAACCGCACCAGGATGTCGCGGCCACGCGCCAGCGTGATCGAATCGCCGTAGATCAGGCCGACGTGCGGGTCCAGCAGCTTGTAGCCGCGCTCGGTCACCACGCCGCCGAAGATGTCCCACAGGCACTGCACCGCGCCCTTGACTTCGGCCTCGCGCAGCGTCTGGCTGGCGCGGGCGTCGTCGTCGAGCCGCCAGGTGAGGCCGGTCGCGGTATCGCGCACGGCGTCGAATCCGTCGCGGCGGGCGGCGGCCAGGGCCGGGGCGTCTTCCACGCTGGGTACGTCTGTGCAGAAGTAGCCGGTCAGGATCTTCACCGGGTCGCCCGAGTCGGGGCGGAACACGACCTTGGCGTTGCCGAAGGGATCGGGCTGGCGCGCCAGGATTTCCGACTTCAATGCGGCGGCGAAGTCCGTGACTACTTGCCAGAAGTCCCAGGTGTCGGACACCACCGACACGATGCCGGCCGGGTAGACCTGCGTGACCAGGCGGCGGATGGTTTCGATTTCGCCTTCCTTGCTGCCCAGGCACATGACCGAGTGTTCGGTGGCGGGCACCGAGCCGCCGACCAGTTCGCGGTCGGAGTCGGCGCCGTAGATGTCTTCCAGGTAGTCGATGGCCGGGATGGTGTCGGTGCCGGTGAACGACAGCAAGTGGCCGGCGCCGCTCTTGCGGGCGTCGTACAGGCCCGACATGCCGCGCATCGAGAAGTCGTGGCCCTGCCAGTTGACGAAGTCCATGGGGCTGCCGGTCAGGCGGGCGAAGTAGGTCAGGAGCTTGCGATATTCAAAGGCGATGGTGGCCACGGTGGACGGCTTCCACGATTCGCAGCTGAACAGCGTTTCGATGTAGGTGACCAGCCAGGCGAATTCCGGCCTGGTGTTGACGAAGGTGACGGGCGGCACGCGGATGTCGACGCGGGCGCCTTCGGGCAGGGAGCGGATTTCCAGCGGCAGGTAGCCCAGTTCGTACAACGCCTGCAGGTGGTCGACGGTGACCGCGCCCTTGCCCAGCGCGTTGTCGACGCGGCGCTGGTATTGGCGCACGGCCGCGCCGGCGGGCTTGCCGAAGAATTCTCGGTTGAACAGGTCGATCAGGATTTCCTTGATGAAGCCTTGCAGGCCGAACCAGACGATCTTGTTGTCGAACAGTTCAGGCAGCACGGGCGCCAGCCGGGCCGAGCGCGGCGTGAAGTTGGCCAGGATCTTGTTGGTGCCCTTGGGGTACTGGAAGGGGTGGCCGGTCTTGTAGAAGTCGGCTTGCAGGAAGGGGTTGATGCCGTTCTTGAGGGGGGCGGTGGTAGTCATGGTGTGGACTCCTGCTTGATGTTCAGTTGGCCGTGGCGGCGATAGCGGGGGCGCGGGCGGCCTCGATGGCGTTGTCAGGGATGGCGGTGCTGGCGGCTTCGATCGTGTTGACCAGGACGGGCGCGCCGGCGCCTTCGGTGGCGGTCCAGTCGTAGGCGGTGTAGAGGCCGGCGTAGCGGGCGTTCAGTTCGGCGAAGCCTTTGCTGAAGAGGCCGTGGGTCACGTACAGGTAGAGCGGCTGGTCGGTCTTGTCGCGCAGGGCCGCGGCCAGTTCGAGGAAGGTGCGGCCGCCGTCGCAGATGTCGTCGACCACCAGCACGGGTTGCGCGGGGATGTCGTCGGGCACGCGGGTTTCGGTGATGCGGCCGGTCTGCGGGTCGCGGACTTTTTCGGCGTAGCGCACGTCGGCCACGCCGAGCTTTTTGGCCAGGGCCTGCACCCGCTTGCGGGCGCCGGCGTCGGGCGCCATCAGGGTGACGCCGTTGGCAAAGGCGGGGGCGGCCAGCACGTTCTTCAGGAAGGCGGCGGCATCGATCACGCGGACGCGCTGCAGCAGGGCGGGCGTCACGTCGCTGTGCGGCTCGACCACGGTGACGGTGGCGTATTGCTGGTCGTTGATCAGCTTGCAGAACACGGCCGCGCCCAGCGCCTCGCCCGGGTTGCAGACGCGGTCCTGGCGGGCGTAGGGCACGTAGGGCATGTCCAGGTGCACGGGCACGGCGGGGTTCAGGCGGCGCAGGGCGTCGGTCAGCAGCAGCAACTGCATCACGTCATCGGCCGACTTCAGCAGGGCGTGGATGCGGAATGCGCTGGCCGCGTCGGCGCAGGCCTGCAAGGCGGCGGGCACGGTGACCTGGCTTTCGCCGCCGGGGAACACGAACGCGCGGGGCGTTTCGGTTTGGCGTTGTCCTTCTACTACCGCAGTGATGGTGAACATGATCGGGCCTTAGTGGCAAATTAAAACTAAGTGAGGCAAGTATAAGCCTGCTTATTGTTTCTTTGCAACTAAGGCGGGTTCGGCGTGGCGTTATCCGACGCTGCGGTCGAACAGGGTGAAGTCTTTCAGGCGGTAGAGGCGGGCGGGGCGCTGGGCGCCGAGCACGTAGTCGTCGGTGGCTTCGAGCACGCCCCAGGCTTCCATCTTGCGGCGGAAGTTCGATTTCTCGAGCGTGGTCTGCAGGATGGCTTCATAGGTGCGTTGCAGCTCGGTCAGCGTGAAGCGTTCCGGCAGCAGGAAGAACGGCAGCGTCGAGTAGCTCGACTTGCCGCGCAGGCGGGCCACGGCGGCGGTGACGATGTCGGCGTGGTCGAAGGCCAGCGGCGGCAGCGCGTCCACGCTGACGAAGCGAAAGCCGGCGGGGGCGGCCTCCAGTTCGGCGGCCGGCACCAGCGCCACGTAGGACACGGACAGCGACCACTTGCGCGGGTCGCGGTCCGGTCCCGAGAACACCTGCAACTGCTCCAGGTAGCGCGGCTCGAAGCCGGTCTTGTCGCGCAGCACGCGGCGGATGCTGGCTTCGGTGCTGGCGTCTTCATCCACGTGCACCACGCCGCCGGGCAAGGCCATGGCGCCCTTGAACGGCGCGCGGTCGCGCGGGTGCAGGGCGATTTCCAGGCCGGTCTCGCGCAGGGTGAGCAGGACGGCGTCGACGGTGACGAGGGGTTGGGGGTGGTCCAAGGGCGGTTCCGGGCGTGGCACTTCGGGGTAAGGTGCCACTATGCGCCGGATTGGTCAACCGCGCCCGCCGCCCTGGCCGCCGGCGCCAATCCCATCGAGCTCGGCCACCGCCTGCGGCGTCAGCGCCAGGTTTGCCGCGGCGGCGTTCTGCCGCAGGTGGTCGACCGACGAGGTGCCCGGGATCAGCAGGATGTTGGGCGAGCATTGCAGCAGCCAGGCCAGCGCGGTCTGCATCGGCGTGGCCTGGCTGTCGGCGGCCACGCGTTCCAGCGTGGCCGATTGCAGCGGCGAGAAGCCGCCCAGCGGGAAGAACGGCACGTAGGCGATGCCATCTTGCACCAGCTGCGCGATCAACGCGTCGTCGCCGCGGTGCGCGATGTTGTACTGGTTCTGCACGCAGACGATGTCGGCGATGCCGCGGGCCTGCGCCACCTGGCGCGCGGTGGCGTTGCTCAGGCCCAGGTGGCGTATCAGGCCCTTGCGCTGCAATTCGGCGAGGGTGGTGAAGGACTGCTCGATGTCGCCCTCGGCGGGGCCGGCCACGTCGAACATGAGCCGCAGGTTGACCACGTCCAGCACGTCCAGGCCCAGGTTGCGCAGGTTGTCGTGCACCGCCGATTCGAGTTCGGCGGGGGAGTTGGCCAGCAGCCACGAGGCATCGTCGCCGCGGCGCGCGCCGACTTTGGTGACGATGACCAGATCGTCGCGGTAGGGGTGCAGCGCTTCGCGGATCAGCTGGTTGGTGATGTGCGGGCCGTAGAAATCGCTGGTGTCCAGGTGGTTGATGCCCAGCGCCATCGCTTCGCGCAGGACGGCCAGGGCCTGCGCCTTGTCCTTCGGCGGGCCGAACACGTGGGGGCCGGCCAGTTGCATGGCGCCGTAGCCCAGGCGGTTGACGGACAGATCGCCCAGCGGATAGGCGCCGGCTTGTTGAATCGAGGTCATGACTTGCTCCGAGGCAGGGGGGAATGACATCGAGTCTAGGGCGGCGCGGTGCGTGCGACAATCCCTGGTAATTGCACAACTTGTGCGGAATTTCGAACAATCGGGGCCGGCCATGTCCAACCTGCAAGACATCGGCGCGTTTGTCGCGGTGGCGACCCATGGGGGCTTTCGCGGCGCGGCGCGCCAGACGGGGACCAGCGCGTCGCAGTTGAGCGAAGCGGTGCGCCGGCTGGAGGCGCGGCTGGGCGTGCGGCTGTTGAACCGCACCACGCGCAGCGTGGCGACCACGGCGGCCGGGCAGCGGCTGCTGGAACAGCTGACGCCCGCGCTGGACGCGGTCGAGTCGGCGCTGGACGTGGCCAACAGTTTCCGCGACCGGCCGGCGGGCCGGCTGCGGCTGAATGTGCCGCTTGCGGCGTCGCGGCTGGTGCTGCCGCGCATCGTGCCGCCGTTCCTGGCCAAGTATCCGGAGATCCGGCTGGAGGTCATCGTCGATGACCGCTTTGTCGAGCTGCTGCAATCCGGCTGCGACGCGGGCATCCGCTACGAAGAGAGCATGGACCAGGACATGGTGGCCATTCCCATCGGCCCGCGGCGCCAGCGGATGGCGGTGGCCGCCGCGCCGGCGTACCTGGCCCGGCAGGGGCGGCCGCTGCACCCGCAAGACCTGCGCCAGCACCTGTGCCTGCGCGGCCGCTTCACCAGCGGCGCCATGCCGGCGTGGGGGTTCGAGCGCGGTGGCGAGTCCGTCACGGTGGAGGTGGACGGGCCGCTGATCGTCAGCCTGGGCGCGGCGGTGGACCTGGCGGTCGATGCGGCCGTGGCGGGCGCCGGGGTGGTCTACCTGTTCGAGGAATGGTTGCAGCCTTACCTGGACCGCGGCGAACTGGAACCGCTGCTGGCGGATTGGTGGCCGAGCTTCACCGGACCCTTGCTGTATTTTCCGGGCCGCCACTATCTGCCGGCGCCGCTGCGCGCCTTCGTGGACTTCGTGCAGGAGATGCGTTGGTAGCGTGCCCGCGCGGCCAGGGCCATCAGTCCGGCGGCGCCATCTGGAAAAAACGGGCGCGGGGCGGTGGTGCCCGTCGCGCCCGTCTGGCGGTTCATGCGGGGCGTTCAGCCGCAGCGGATCGCCGTCATCACGTCCTTGTCGTCGACGATCAGGTTCAGGCGGGTGTCGTTGTATTCCATGGTGACCAATTGGCCGGGGCGCAGGATGCGGGCGGTGGTGGCGCCGCTGCGGGTGCGCAGGTCTTCCAGGACGGACTGGGTGGCTTTCTGGCCGATCTGCGATTGCAGTGAGCTGGCGTCGCAGGTCTTGCCGGTGGGCTGGGAGGAGGACGAGGATCCGTACGTGGTGCCGGACGCGCTGTCCGACGCCGCGGGCGCGCTGGAGGAACTGGACGCGGCGGGGGCGGAAGAGGAACGCGGGGCGCCGGAGTTGGCGCAGGCGCTCAGCGCGGCTACCAGCAGAACGGGAATCAGCTTGCGGATCATGATCACTCCTGAAAAAGAAAACGTTTCCCCGGCGCGGCCATCGCGCGCGCTGGCGGGCGCCGGGGAAAAACCATCATAGACCACCCGCCCGCCCCGCGCTCGGCGGGGCCGCGGCGAACGTGGTGCCGACAGCGTAGCGCCGTCAGTGGAAGTTGCGGCTGGGCATGCTCAGGCCGCCCAGCAACTCGGACAGGTCCACCAGCCGCTGCGCGATCAGGTGGCGCACGCCGTCCACGCTCTGCCAGCTGCCGTATACGCCCAGCAGGGAGGAGGCGAGCAGTTCGCGGCGCTGGCGTTCGATCAGCTCGGGGCGCACCACCACGTTGACCGGGCCGGTTTCGTCTTCGAGGGTGACGAAGATCACGCCCTTGGAGGTCTGCGGCCGTTGGCGCACGGTGACGATGCCGCAGGCGCGGGCCACGCGCTTGTCGGGGTAGCCGTTGAGCACGCTGGCGGGCTGGAAATTGCGCGCCGCCAGTTGCGGCCGCAGCAGTTCGACGGGGTGGCGCCGCAGGGTCAGGCCGACGCTGCGGTAGTCGGCCGCCACGGTCTGGTTCTCGGTTGGCGCGGCCAGTTGCGGCGTCTCGGTCTCGTGGATGGCGGCGTCGCGCAGCAGGTCGCGGCTGTGGACGCTGGCGGCGGCTTCCCAGCTGGCCTGGCGGCGGTGGCCGGCCAGGGTCAGCAGGGCGTCGCCGGCGGCCAGCGCGTTCAGGTCGTGGCGCGTCAGGGCGGCGCGGCGCGCCAGGTCGCCGGTGCTGGTGAAGGGCGCCTGGGCGCGGGCCGCCTCGATGCGGCGGGCGCTGTCTTCGTGCAGGCCCTGGATCAGGCTCAGGCCCAGGCGCACGGCGGGGCGAATTTCGTCTGGCGGGGGCGCATGAGGGTGAGGCCGGCGCGGCGCGGCGTCGTCCGGCGCGGTTTCCAGCGCGGCGTCCCAGCCGCTGACGGTCACGTCGGCCGCCAAGACCCGCACGCCGTGGCGGCGCGCGTCCTGCACCAGTTGCGCGGGGGGATAGAAGCCCATGGGCTGGGAGTTGAGCAGCGCGGCCAGGAAGGCCTCGGGCTCGTGGCGCTTGAGCCAGGAACTGGCGTAGGCCAGCAGCGCGAAGCTGGCGGCGTGGCTTTCGGGGAAGCCGTATTCGCCAAAGCCCTCGACCTGGCGGAACAGCGCCTCGGCGAATTCCAGGGTGTAGCCGTGGGCCAGCAGGCCGCCCACCAGCTTGACGCGGTATTTGTCGACGCCGCCCTTGCGCTTCCAGGCGGCCATGGAGCGCCGCAGCTGGTCGGCGTCGCCGGGCGTGAAGCCGGCCGCCACCACCGCGATCTGCATCACCTGTTCCTGGAAGATGGGCACGCCCATGGTGCGGCTGAGCACGCCTTCCACCTTGTCGCTGGGGTAGTCGATGTCTTCCTTGCCCTGGCGGCGGCGCAGGTAGGGATGCACCATGCCGCCCTGGATCGGGCCGGGCCGCACGATCGCCACCTGCACCACCAGGTCGTAGTATTCGCGCGGCCGCAGGCGCGGCAGCATGGTCATCTGGGCGCGCGATTCGATCTGGAACACGCCGATGGTGTCGGCCTCGCAGATCATGTCGTAGGTGGGGGTGTCGCCTTCGGGAATGTCCTGCAGCCGTAGCGGCTGGCCGCGGCGCTGGCCGGCCAGCTCCAGGGTGCGGCGCAGCGCCGACAGCATGCCCAGGGCCAGCACGTCGACCTTGAGCAGCTTGAGCGCGTCCAGGTCGTCCTTGTCCCATTGCACCACGCTGCGGTCGGCCATGGCGGCGTTCTCGATCGGCACCAGCCGCGACAGCTTGCCGCGCGAGATGACGAAGCCGCCGGGGTGTTGCGACAGGTGGCGCGGAAAGCCCATCAGGGTCTGGGCCAGCGCGGCCCATTGCCGCGCCACCTGCGATTCCGGGTCCAGGCCACAGGCGCCCAGCGTGCGCAGCATTTCCTTCTTGCCATCCCACCACTGGTGGGCGCGCGCCACCGCGTCGATCACGCCCAGGTCCACGCCCAGCGCGCGGCCGGTGTCGCGCAGCACGCTGCGCGGGCGATAGGAGATCACCACGGCGGTCAGGGCGGCGCGCTGGCGGCCGTACTTGCCGTAGATGTACTGGATCACTTCCTCGCGCCGCTGGTGCTCGAAGTCGACGTCGATGTCGGGCGGCTCGTTGCGTTCCTTGCTGATGAAGCGTTCGAACAGGTTGTTGCCGCGGCGCGGGTCGACTTCGGTGATGCCCAGGCAGTAGCACACCGCCGAGTTGGCGGCGGAACCGCGCCCCTGGCACAGGATGCCGTTGTTGCGGGCGAACAGGACGATGTCGTAGACCGTGAGGAAGTAGGCCTCGTATTGCAGGTCGGCGATCAGCGCCAGTTCCTTTTCGATCTGCTCGGTGACGTGGGCCGGCGTGCCGGCCGGAAAGCGCCGCGCGGCGCCGGCCAGGGTTTCCTGGCGCAGGTAGGTGGCGGGCGTGTGGCCGCGCGGGATGATCTCGTCGGGGTATTCGTAGCGCAGCTCGTCCAGCGAGAAGGCGCAGCGCCGCGCCACCACCAGGGTCTGCGCCAGCGCCTCGGGCGGGTACAGGTTGGCCAGCCGCATGCGGGTGCGCAGGTGCTGTTCGGCGTTGCCGGACAGCGCGTAGCCGCATTGGGACACGGGCTGGTGGGTGCGGATGCCGGTCAGGGTGTCGTGCAGCGGCTTGCGCGAACGCACGTGCATCTGCACCTGGCCCAGGGCCACCACGGGCAGTTCGGCGGCGCGCGCGGCGTGGTCGACGGCGGCGCGGTGCAGGTCGTCGCGCGAACGGTACAGCAGGGTCAGGCCGACCCAGGCGCGGTGCGGGAAGGTGGCGGCCAGCCAGCGCGCCTGCTGCGCCATGCGGTCGGGGTCGTCGCCGTAGACGGGCGACAGGATCGCCAGGCACTCGGGCAGGTGGCGCAGGTGTTCGTAGCCCGGCGGCGGGGCGGTGAAGTCCTCGGGCGCCAGCCGGTATTCGCCCTTGGGGGCGCGGGTGCGGGCCAGGGTGATGAGTTCGGACAGGTTGCCGTAGCCCTCGCGGGTCTGCGCCAGCAGGGTCAGGTCGAGCGGCGCGGTGTCGGGGCCGGCGCGCAGCCGGAAGGTGGCGCCGATGAGGAGCGGCAGCTTCTGGGTCTTGGCCTCCATGTGGGCGCGCACCACGCCGGCCAGGCTGCATTCGTCGGTGATGGCCAGGGCGGCGTAGCCCAGTTCGGCGGCGCGGGCGGCCAGTTCCTCGGGGTGCGAGGCGCCCTGCAGGAACGAGAAGTTCGACTGGCATTGCAGTTCGGCGTAGCCAGGCAGTCCGGCGGGCGGGCCGGGGGCGTCGTCATGGGGATCGTCGGGCGCTTGCATGGCGGGGTCAGGCGTACAGCCCGTGCAGGTACCAGCGCGCGTGCTCGTCGTCGCGTTCGCGGTAGATCCAGTAGCGCGCGCTGGCGGCGTCCTCGGCGACGAAGTAGTCGCGCACGGTCAGGGCCGGGTCCCACCAGCCGCTTTCGATGCGCTCGGGGCCGCGCATCAGCCGCAGCGCCTGGCCGGCGTATTGCGGCCGGTGGCCGGCCAGCTTCAGCGGCAGCGGCGGGTCGAGCAGCCAGAAGGGGCGGTCCAGCTGGTCGGGCAGCGGCTCGGGGCGCTGCGGCGGCTCCAGCGCGTCGCCCCAGGCGTTGGCGGCCTCGGGCCGGTGGTCGGGGGTGGGACAGGCGTGGCGGACGTGGTCGCGGCCGAGCCGCGCCGTCAGCAGGTCCAGCAGGCGGGCGTGGTCGGCGGCGGTGCCGCCGGGCTCGGGGAACAGCGTGGTGCTGGCGGCGGGTTGTTCGGTGGTGTCGGGCGCCAATAGGGATACCGCGATGACCGGGGCTTCGAGCGTGAGGCGGCCAAGCTTTTCCCGCAGCAGGTTGAGGATCTGTGGCGCCTGCCAGACGGGCTGGGCCAGCGCCAGTTCCAGTTCGGTGGGCGGGCGCGCATGGCGGCCGCGCTCGTGGTCCATGCGCAGCAGCACGCGCCGCACCGCCAGTTGCCGCGCCGTCAGCCAGCCGCCCAGTTGCTCGGCCAGGCGCCGCGCCACGGCCAGCACCGCGTCGGTGTGTTCGAGGTATTCCATCAGCTCGATGCGGCGCTCGAAACGCGGCGGCGGTTCGATCCAGCGATGCAGTTCGGGCGACTGGCCATAGGCGGCGTCCAGCGCCTGCAGCAGGTCGGGCGCGCTGCGCCGTTGCAGGCCGGCGCGCGGCAGGGCGCGCAGGTCGGCCAGCGTGTGGCAGCCGATGTCGTTGAGCCAGTCCAGGCGCGGTTGGGCCTGCGGCAGCAGGGCCACGGGCAGGGCGTCGAGCCGGCGCGCCAGCGTGCGCGGGGTCAGCACCCGGCGCGGTGGCCGGCGCCCGCTGCGGTGCGCCAGCAGCCAGGCGCCGGCGGCGGTGGGCGCCATGCCCAGCGACACGCGCAGGTCGAGCGCGGCCAGCGTCGCGGCCACGCGCCGGTGCAGCGCGCGCGGCCCGCCAAAGAACAGCAGGCTGGCGCCGACGCTGAGCAGCACGGTGTCGTCGCCGGACAGCGCGACCTCGGGGGTGTATTGCAGCAGCGCCAGCGCCGCGCCCTGCAGGGTGTCGGCCTCGGCCACCGGGTCGCGCGTCAGCAGCTCGACCTCGGGCGCGATGGCGGCCGCGCCACCGCGGCGCATGCCCGGCCGCACGCCGGCCTGGCGCGCGGCGGGCGTGAGGGCGGCGACGCGTTCCTGGTCGAGGACCGCGCAGGCCTGCGCCTCATGCGGCCAGTGCGGGCGCAGTGCGTCCAGCGGCAGGCAGCGCAGGTAGGCGGCGATCCAGAGGCGCATGGCGGGTGGGCGCGAGGACGCCGGGCTCCAGGCCCACGTACAGCGGGGCCTCGCAGACCGGTCCCCGGCGCTTGAGAATATGGACGGACAGCCCGCCCGGCGCGGGCGCGAGCGCCAGGCGCAACGGGGCGGGGGTGGCGTGCTGCGCCGCGCTGGCCGGGCGCAGGGCGACGAACAGCAGGTCGCTGGCCTGGGCCGCCAGGTGCAGCCGGCGCAGCGATTCGGGGCGCACGTGCGGCAGCCAGCAGAGCAGGGCGCCGCAGCTGCCGTTTTTCAGGATCTGCTCGGCGGCCCAGAGGGCGTCCAGGGGTTTTTCGGGGGCGACCCAGAGCAATTGGCGCGGATCGAGCCGCCAGCTCATCCAGCTGGCGATGTGCGGCGCGTGCGGCGGCTGCACCAGGGCGATGGCGCGGCGCGTTTCGAGCTGCGCCAGGGCCGGGCGCAGCAGGCGGATTTCGCCGATGCCGGGTTGCGGCGACAGCAGCTCGATCAGCGAACCCAGCGGCCAGCCGCCGTCCGGCAGCTCGGCCGACAGGGCGGCGTGGCCGGTGGGCAGGCTGCGGGCGGCGCCCCGGGCAAGCTGGGTGGCGCGCCACAACGCGGGATGGATCTGTTCTGGGGACGGCATGGCGGCTGGACGACCCGGTTCTCCTGGGGTGGAGGGCAGTCGGGCCGCCCTGGGAAATCAATGATTGCTGTATGAATATACAGTATTTTACCCGACGCGAAAGCGTCGGGATGTATCCCGGGATTGCACTGCCATGGAGGGGGATTCAGGGCCGGAGGGCCGGGCCGCCGCACGGGGCGGCCCGGTGCCGCGTCAGGGGCGCGCGGCGGCGCCGGCGGCGACTGGCGCGTCCTGGCCGACGCCGGCGGCGCGGTCGGCCTCGAAGCCGTAGAACTGCATGTCTTCGTAGCGGATCCAGCGCGACTTCCTGACCAGCCGGTGGCCGATCCAGAACGCCAGGAACAGCGGGATCGCCAGGTAGGTCGAGACCACCCCGATCCAGTCGATGCGCTCGTCCAGGAAGGCCTGGTAGTTCTGGCCCAGCGTGACCAGCAGGCACAGCACGAAGGCCAGCAGCGGGCCGAACGGGAACAGGCCGGCCTTGTAGGGCAGGTTGGCGGTGTCGTAGCCGTGCTTCACGTAGCCCTGGCGGAAGCGGTAGTGGCTGACCGCGATGCTGAGCCAGACGATGAACTCGGTCATGCCGGCGAAATTCAGCAGCCAGATGTAGACCGCCTTGGGGCTGTAGACCACGCTGAACATGCACAGGCAGGCCAGCGCGGTGGTGGCCAGCAGTGCGTACAGCGGCACGCCGTTGCCGGTCAGGCGCTTGAACACGGCCGGCGCCTGGCCCTCGACCGCCATGTTGAACAGCATGCGGGTGGCGGCGTACATGCCCGAGTTGCCGGCCGACAGCACCGAGGTCAGGATCACCGCGTTCATGATGGTGGCGGCCGACAGCAGCCCGGCGTGCTGGAACACCAGCGTGAACGGGCTGACGGCGATGTCCTCGACTTCGTTGCGCAGCAGTTGCGGGTCGGTATAGGGAATCAGCAGGCCGATGATCAGGATCGCCAGCACGTAGAACAGCAGGATGCGCCAGAACACGTGGTTGATGGCGCGCGGCACGTTGCGGCGCGGGTTCTCGGACTCGCCGGCGGCCACGCCGACCAGCTCGGTGCCCTGGAACGAATAGGCCACCACCATGGCCACCCCGACCCAGGTGGCGGCGTTGCCGACGAACGGCGCCTCGCCCACGGTCCAGTTGCGCAGGCCGACCGGGGCGTCGCTGTGGATGATGCCGACCAGCATGGCCACGCCCAGCACGATGAAGCACAGCACCGCCACCACCTTGATGATGGCGAACCAGTACTCGGCCTCGCCGAAGCTGCGCGCCGAGAAGGCGTTCAGGCCGAAGGTCAGCGCCAGGAAGAGGACGCTCCAGATCCAGCCGGGGGTGTCGGGGAACCAGTACGCCATCACCAGTTGGGCGGCGACCACGTCCACCGCCACCACCGTGGCCCAGCTGAGCCAGAAGTTCCAGCCCAGCGCGAAGCCGAAGCCGCCGTCGACGTAGCGCGATGCGTAGGTGCAGAACGAGCCCGATACGGGCATGAAGGTGGCCAGTTCGCCCAGGCTGGTCATGATGAAATAGACCATCAGGCCGATCAGCAGGTAGACCGTGAGCGCGCCGCCGGGGCCGGCCTGGGCGATGGCCGCGCCCGAGGCGATGAACAGGCCGGTGCCGATGGCGCCGCCCAGGGCTATCATGGTCAGGTGGCGCGCCTTGAGCACGCGGTGCAACTGGTTCTTGCCGGCCGGAGGGGTTCCCGAATCTGTCGTCGGTGTTTTCATGGAATGCACAGGTTGATGCAAAGCGCTGCGCCGGCCACGAACGCCCGTCAGCGCCTTGTGGACACCGGGGGCAGTAGCCGGCCCGGGGGGCGCCTTGCCTAGGATTGCGTGTGACGGGCATTTTACAATGGGGCCATCCAGTGCCCGTACGGAGCCGTTGCATGGCTGCTTCTTCCCCTGATTCCTCCCCATCTTCCCGCGCGATCGAACTGCTGCCCGAACCGGGCGCCGAGGTGCGCCAACTGTTCATCCTGCTGCACGGCGTCGGCGGCGCGCCCGACAACCTGCTGCCGCTGGCCCAGGCCGTGCGCGCCGCGTTTCCCGCGGCGGCGATCCTGATCCCCGAGGGCTTCGAGCCTTTCGATGGCGGCGGCGCCGGCCGGCAATGGTTCTCGGTGCGCGGCGTCACCGAGGAAAACCGCCCCGAACGGGTGGCCCAGGCCCTGCCGCCGCTGGAGGCCTACGTGAAGCAGGCCCAGGCCCGCTTCGGCCTGCTGCAGTCCGACACCGCGCTGGCCGGTTTCTCGCAGGGCGCCATCATGGCGCTCGAACTGGTGCAGGCGCATGACGGCATGGCCGGCCGCGTGATCGCCTTTTCGGGCCGCTATGCGCAACTGCCCAAGGCCGCGCCGCAGTACACCACGCTGCACCTCCTGCACGGCGCGGCCGACGGCATCATGCCGGTGGCGCACATCCAGGCGGCGCAGGCGCGGCTGGACGAGCTGCATGGCGACGCCACCATCGACGTGGCCTCGCAGGTCGGCCACGAGCTGCACCCTGCGCTGATCCAGCGCGCCATCGAGCGGCTGCAGACCTGCGTGCCGCTGCGCAGCTGGGAAGCGGCGCTGGGCCTGAACCAGTCGCCGCCGGACGGCACCACGGTGCACTGACGCCGCGCCGATGAGTCCCGCCAAATCCTCCGCCGCCGCCCGCGACGCCGATCCGGTCGGCGGCGCGCAGAGCATCTTCCGGGTGCTGCGCATCCTCAAGTACGTGGGCGCCGCGCCCGCGCGCGGCGTCGGCCTGACCGACGTGGCGCGCGACCTGGGCCTGACGCCGCCGACCGCGCACCGCATGTTGTCGGCCCTGTTGCAGGAAGGCTTCCTGGCGCTCAACCCCAAGCTCAAGACCTACAGCCTGGGGCGCGAGTCGTACATCCTGGGGCTGGCGGCCGAAAGCCGCCACGGCATCAAGGCGATCGCCGAATCGGCGGTGCTGCGGCTGGCCGAGTCCACCGGCGACACCAGTTTCCTGTCGGTGCGGTCGGGCCACGAGGCGGTCTGCGTCGACCGCAAGACGGGCGATTTCCCCATCAAGATCCTGACGCTGGAGGTCGGCCACCGCCGGCCGCTGGGCGTGGGGGCGGGCAGCCTGGCGCTGCTGGCGTTCCTGCCCAATGACGATATCGAGCGGGTGCTGGCGCGCTACGACGCCTCGGCCGCGCCGGACCTGCCGTCCACCGCGATGCTGCGCGAGGACATCGCCGCCGCCCGCAAGCAGGGCTATGCGCTGAACCCGGGCCGCATCATTCCGGACATGCTGGGGGTGGGCGTGCCGGTGTACGACCGCGAGCAGCACGTAGTGGCCGCGCTCAGCGTGGCCGCGATCCGCTCGCGCTTGTCGGGCGCGCGTTTGCAGGAGGTGGTGGCGGCGCTGCAGCGCGCCGCCACGGAACTGGGCGCGGAGCTGGCGCCGCGCCCGGCCTGACGCGTGGCGCGACCGCGCGCGTCTCGGATCCGGGCAATCCGACAGTTATCGGACCGATCGGGAGATGGCCGGCAGGCGGCGCGTCCTGGCGCCCCGCTGGCCGGCCTGCTACGCCGGCTATCGTCCCGCGCAGGACTTGCCGCCGTCCACCGGCAGGCACACGCCGGTGATGTACTTCGCTTCGTCGCTGGCCAGGAACAGCGCGGCATGGGCCACGTCCCAGGCGTCGCCCATGCGGCCCATCGGGCTGGCGGCGTTGCGGCGCCGGCGCATTTCCTCCACGTCCTCGAACTGGCCCGCGATCTGGGCGTAGATCAGCGGCGTGTCCATCACGCCCGGCAGCACCGCGTTGACGCGGATGTTGTCGGGCGCGTAGCGCACCGCCAGGGCGCGGGTCAGGTGGTTCAGCCCGGCCTTGGCGGCGTAGTACGAGGTGTACGGATAGGTGTTGACCTGGATCGAGGCCAGCGACGAGATGTTGACGATGCTGCCGCCGCCCTGGGCCAGCATGGCCGGCAGCACGTGCTTGCAGGTCAGGAACACGCCGGTCAGGTTGGTGTCCATGACCCGGTGCCAGCTGTCCTCGCTAGCCTCGATCGGGTCGCCCATCTCGGTGATGCCGACGTTGTTGTGCAGCACGTCGATGCGGCCGGCCTCGGCCAGCATGGCCTGCACCGCCGCCAGGATCTGCGCGCTGTCGGTCACGTCGGCCGCCAGCGCGGTGCAGCGGCCGCCTTCGTCCAGGATGATGCGGCGGGTTTCCTCGGCCGATTCCGGCCGCAGGTCCACCGCGAACACGTGGGCGCCTTCGCGGGCATAGAGCGCGGCGGCGGCGCGGCCGTTGCTCCAGCCCGGCCCGGACGACCCCGCGCCGAACACCAGCGCGGTCTTGCCTTGCATGCGCTGGCCCATGTCAGTCCACCGAGATGTGCGCGAACTCGGCCACCTTCTTCCACTTGGCCACGTCTTCCTTGATCATGGCGGCGAAGGCTTCCGGCTTGTCGGCCACCACATAGGCGCCCACGCCGGCGTACTTGGCCTGCACCTCGGGGTCGGCCAGCGCGCGGCGCGAGGCCTCGCCGAGCTTGGCCAGGACCGGCGCGGGCAGGCCGGCCGGGGCTAGCAGGCCGTTCCACATCTCCGCGTCATACGTCGGCAGGCCGACTTCGGCGAAGGTGGGCACGTCGGGCAGTTGCGGCAGGCGCTTCCTGGCCGCCACCACGATGGCGCGCAGGCTGCCCGACTGGATGTGCGCCATCGACGAGGCCGCCGTGTCCCACAGGATCGGCACCTGGCCGGCGATGACGTCGTTGAGCGCCGGGCCGGTGCCGCGATACGGCACGTGCATCATGTCCAGGCCCGACAGCGACTTGTAGTACTCCATCGCCATGTGGGTGGCGCCGCCGTTGCCCGACGAGGCATACGAATACTTGCCCGGCGCGCCCTTGACCAGCGCCACGAACGAGGCGTAGTCCTTGGCCGGGAAGTCCTTGTTGACCACGATCACGCCCGGCACTCGGATGATCTGCGTGACCGGGGTGAAGTCCTTGACGGCGTCGTACGGCAGGTTCTTGTAGACCGCCGAGTTGGTGCCGTTGGTGCTGGAGGTGCCCAGCAGCAGCGTGTAGCCGTCGGGCGTGGCGCTGGCCACCGCGCGCGAGCCGACCGTGCCGCCGGCGCCGCCGCGGTTTTCCACCACCACGGGCTGGCCGATCTGCTTGCCCAGCGCCTCGGCGAAGATGCGGCCGACCACGTCGGAGGTGCCGCCGGGCGGGAAGGGCACGATCAGGCGGATCGGGCGGTCGGGATAGTTGCTCTGGGCGCTGGCGGGGGCCGCCAGCACGGTGGCCAGGGCGGTCGCGGCCACGGTCAGCCAGGTACGGATCTTCATGGGTTGTCTCCTCGCTTGGATTGATTATGTTTTTATTCAGGCATCAGGCGATGCGATCGCCTGGCTTGATCTTGGCGGCCCGGCTGTCCACGCCCGGCAGCATGTGCGCGGGGTCGCGCGTCACCACCACGTCCAGCACGGTGGGGCGGTCCTTGCAGGCGTAGGCGGCGGCCAGCGCGGCCGGGATCTCGGCCGGGTCCTCCACCCGGATGCCGTTGCAGCCCAGCGCGCGCGCCACGTTGGCGTAGTTGGTCTCGGCCAGGTCCGACGACTGGTAGCTGCCGCTGCCGTACATCAGGTGCTGCAAGGCCTTGATATAGCCCGAGGCGGCATTGTTGACCACCACCAGCGTGAAGGCCATGCCCATGCGCACCGCGGTTTCCAGTTCGCCCAGCGACATGTTGCAGCCGCCGTCGCCGGTCAGGCTGACCACCTGGCGCCCGGGGGCGGCGGCGGCCGCGCCGATGGCGCCGGGGATGCCGTAGCCGATCGACGCGAAGCCGCGGTCCGGCACGAAGCCGCGGCCGGCGCGCTTGGTGTCGAACAGCAGGCCGCCCCAGTGCGCGGCGAAACCGCCGTCGGCCACCAGCACGCCGTCTGCGGGCAGGCTGGCGTTGATCTCGTGCATCAGGCGCGCCATGCCGATGGGCCGGTCGGCCGAGGTCAGCTTGGCGTGCACCGATTCGCGCCAAGTGTGCATGGCCTGGCCGACTTCGGCGGCGTAGCCTTCGCGGCGGGCGCCGCCGTTGTCGGACTGGGCGGCCAGGGCCTGGTCCAGCTCGGCCAGCGTGGCGCGGGCGTCGCCCCACAGCCGCAGCGTGGGCGTGGTGGTGCGGTCGAATTCCTCGGCCACGATGTCCAGGTGGATGATGGGCGCGCCGGTGGCCAGCAGGTCATAGCGGCGCGTGGCGACTTCGCCCAGCTTGCAGCCGACCACGAACAGGCAGTCGGACTTGGCGATCAGGTCGTTGGCGATGCGGCTGTAGCGGCCGAACAGGCCCGCGTTGAGCGGATCGTCGCAGGCGATGGCGCCCTTGCCGCTCATGGTGTGGGCGACCGGGATGTTGTAGCGCCGGGCGAAGGCCTGCACCGCCTCGGCGGCCTCGCTGATGTGCACGCCGCCGCCGCACAGCATCAGCGGGCGGGCGGCGCCGGCCAGCATGGCGGCGGCTTGCGCCAGCGCCTCGGCGTCGGGGCGGCAGCGCAGGGCGGGCGCGCGGCGATAGGTGGCGCTGGCGTGGAAGGCGTCGGCGTCGAACGCGTGGACCTCGTGGGCGATGTCCTCGGGCACGTCCAGCACCACCGGGCCGGGCCGGCCGCTGGTGGCGACCGCGAAGGCGCGCCGCACCAGTTCGGGAATGCGCTCGATCTTCTCGACCCGCAGCACGTCCTTGACCACCGGGCGCAGCACTTCCAGCTGGCGCGCCTCCTGGGTCATGTTCTTCCACGAATGCATGCGGTGCGAGTCGCCCACCAGCGCCACCATGGCGGTGCCGGCGTTGTAGGCCTCGGCCAGGCCCGTGACCAGGTTGGTGGCGCCGGGGCCGAGCGTGGCGTCGCACACGGCGGGGCGGCCGCTGACCTTGGTGTAGGCGTCGGCGGCGAACACCGCGCAGCGTTCGTCGTTGATCAGGTTGTGGTTCAGCTTCAGGCGCCGCACCGCGTCGTAGAACGGCAGCAGCTGGAAGCCGCCCATGCCGAACATCAGGCCGACGTCGTGCGCGGCGAACATGCGGGCGATGGCTTCGCCGCCCGTGATTTCCAGTTTTTCCGACATGCGGAGGGTGCTCCTAGCAGGTTGCGCGCCCTGCGAGCAGGGCGTCGATAAAGGTTCTGAGGGGGGCGCCGATGCGGCAGCCGAGTTCGCGGGCGCGGGCGTTGGCGCACGACACCACGCCGTCTTCGTAGCAGGAGCGCGCATCGCCGATGCGCGCGCTGTGGGCCGACACCGTCAGCGCGGCGATGCCGCGCCGTTGCAGCAGCGGCAGGCGGCCGATGCCGGCGCTGTCCTTGCCGATGCCGGCGTCGTTGAAGGTCACCAGCCGGGGCACGGGGCGCACGCCGTCGGTGGCCAGGCCGGCCAGCCGTTCGCCGTGCGAGGCGGTCACGGCGATCAGGCCGTCGTCGGCCGCTTCCAGCAGCGAGACCGAATCGGCGCCTATCACCAGGGGCGCGCCGTCCTCGGTGGCGGCCAGGACCGTGCGGGCTTCGTGGCGCGGCGCCGGCCAGGTCGGCGCCATGTCGGCCGCGGCGAGCCGCTGGGCGGCCTGCGCCACGGCCATGCCGGGCCGGCAGCCGAGCGCGTGGGCAAGTTCGTTGACGTGGCTGACGATGCCGTGGCGCGCCATGTCGGCGCCGTCGCCGATGCGGCAGCTGCGGTAGTCGGCGGTGGCGGCGGCCACGCCCCATTGCTGCAAGTCGTCCAGCCCGGCGATGCCGGCCCGCTGCCAGCCGACGCCGGCGTCGTTCAGCACCACCGCGCGCACCCGGCCGCGGGCCGCGCAATAGGCGGCGTAGTCGCCGCCGTGCGAGGCGGCGATCACCACGCGGCCGGCGTCTTCGGGCGCCAGCTTGGTGATGCTGTCGAGGATGCGGGCAGCCTCGGTGTGATTCTTGTTTTCCATATTATGGATATCTGATTCGATCCCTGCGCCTGTTAGGGCGTCTGCGAGGGAATCGATTTGTCTCTGCTTGAATTGGAATAATCGTATGAGACCGATTCTAAGAGGCGCGGCTTCGGGTCAACAATGCTGTCTCCATATTATGGAAACTAATTTGAATTTGGGGCGAGCGAGGTCGGGAGGTGTGTTTGGCGGGGAGGGGGCGCAGGACGTGCGTGCGCCAGCGAGGCATCCGCAGAAGCCGCTCGTTCGCGCAGATGGGGGCGTGACACGATCACGCGCACCGGGGCGTGGCGCGATCAATGCAAAGGGGGGAAGGGCGTGATGCCCTGGAAGCGGGCGCGAGGGCCGCTGCGGGCAAGCCGGCGGGTCGCGCGCTGGAGGGAGAAAAGGCAACAGGCCGGCGGCGCCCTGGCGGCCATGGCCACCCGGACGCCGCGCGCGGCGCTTACTTTTCCCAGCCGCCGCCCAGCGCCAGGAACACGGCGATCTGGTCGTTGCTGAGCTCGGCCTGGCTGGCGGCCAGCGCGCTTTCGCTGGCGGCCAGCGTGCGTTCGGCATCGAGCACGGTCAGGTAGTCGGTCTTGCCGTACTGGAACAGCTGGCGCGCTTGCGACGCGGCCTGGGCGGCCTGGTCGCGCGCGGCGCGCAGCGAGGTCTCGCGGTCGAGCTGGCGCGCGTACACCACCAGCGCGCTCTCGGTTTCGCGCAGCGCGTTCAGCACCGACGCATCGAAACGCGCCACCGCGGCCTTGGTGTTGGCCTCGGCCTCGGCGATGCGCGCCTGCACCGCGCCGGTGTTGGGCAGGGTCCAGGAGATCAGCGGGCCGACGCTCCAGCTGAAGGTGCCGCGGTCGCCGAACATCGCGGCCGGGCCGCCCGAGGCGCCGGACAGGCCCAGCGTGATCTTGGGGTAGAGGTCGGCCGTGGCCACGCCGATGCGCGCGGTGGCGGCGGCCAGCGTGCGTTCGGCCTGGCGGATGTCGGGACGGCGGCGCAGCAGCGCGGCGCCATCGCCCACGGGAATCGTCTGGCTCAGCCGGGGCGCGGCGGCGCATTGCAGCAGCGAGGTCGGGATCTCGCCCGGGGTCTGGCCGGTCAGCGCCGCCAGACGGTACAACGCGGTGCGCTGCTGCGCCTGGAACGGCGGCAGGTTGGCGCGCAGCTGTTCCAGCTGGCTGCGGGCGCGGGTGACGTCGAGCGCGGTGCCGCGGCCGGCGCGTTGCAGCCGGCTGACCGCGTCCAGCGATTCCTGCTGCACCTTGACCGAATGCTCGGCCGAGGCCAGTTGCATGCCGGCCGAACACAGGTTGGCGTAGGCGCGCGTGGTCTCGGCCGCCACCGTGACGCGGGTGGCGTCGTAGGCGGCCTGCGCCGCCTGCGCGTCGGCGCCGGCCGCTTCCACGGCGCGCCGGATCTGGCCGAACAGGTCCAGCTGGTACGACATGCTGGCGCCGGCCGAGTACGACCAGCGATTGGGCGGATCGATGCCGGGCGCCAGTTCCTGGATGCCGGACACGTGGCCGAAGGTGGGCGAGGCATTCACGCCCAGGCTGGGCTGCTGCTGCGCCTCGGTCTCGCGCACGGCGGCCTGGGCCCGTTCCAGGTTGGCGCTGGCCACGCGCAGGTCGGTGTTGGCGCCCAGCGCCTTTTCCACCAGTCCGTCGAGCACCGGATCGTCATACAGGCGCCACCAGTGGCCGGGCACCTGGTCGCGCTGGAACACGCTTGCCTGCGCTTCGGCGAACGGCGCCTGCGCGCTGGGCCGGGAGATGGCCGATCCGGCGGGCACCTGGTAGTCAGGGCCCACGGCGGCGCATCCGGCCAGTGCGGCGGACAGCATCAGCGGCAGGAAGAATCTGGTGTTCATGGCGATTACGGCTTGGCGTTGTCTAGGAGGTTGAAAGGGTTGCGGAAAGGGCGCGCTCAAGAAGGTTGGCGCGCGTCGGTTTGCGTTTGTGCTGGCGTTTTTGCTTGCGCTTTCGCCTGCGTTTGCGCGGGCGCGGCGGCCGCGCCGACCGCGACGGTGGCGGTCTGGCCGGCCACCAGGCGCACGCCGGCGGGCACCTCGTCGATCTTCACGCGCACCGGGATGCGCTGCGCCAGGCGCACCCAGTTGAAGGTCGGGTTGACGTTGGGCAGCAGGTTGGCGCCCGTGCTGCGGTCGCGGTCGGCGATGCCCAGCGCGATGCTCTCGACGTGGCCGCGGATCTGGCGGCTGTCGCCCATCAGCGTGACGGTGACGGGATCGCCTTCGTGGATGCCGGGCAGCTTGGTTTCCTCGAAATAGCCTTCGACGTAGAACGAGCTGGCATCGACCAGCGCCATCACGCCGTGGCCGGCGCTGGCGTACGAGCCGGCGCGCAGGTCGAGGTTGGTGACGCGGCCGTCGGTCACGGCCAGCACGCGGCTGCGCTCCAGGTTCAGGCGGGCGGTGTTCAACTGCACCTCGGCCTGGGCCAGCGCGGCCTCGGTCTGCTGCAGCTTGGTCTGGCTCTGTTCCAGCGCCTCGGCGGCCACCAGCTGGCCCAGCGAGCGGTTGCGCTTGGCGTCGCGCAGCGCCTGTTCGCGCGCCACCTGCTGCGAGCGCACGGAAGCTTCGGCCTGGTCGAAGGCCAACTGGAAGCGGGCGCGGTCGATCTCGAACAGCACGTCGCCGGCCTTCACGTCCTGGTTGTCGCGCACCGGCACGGCGGTGACCAGGCCGGACACGTCCGGCGCCACCTGCACCACGTAGGCCTTGACGCGGCCGTCGCGGGTCCAGGGTTCGACTTCATAGTGCACCCAGAGCTGCCAGCCGGCGTAGACGGCGGCCGCGACGACGGCGGCGGTCACCGCGAATTTGCCGATGGCGGCGGGGCGCAGGGCATTGGGGAGTTTCATACCTATCTCTGCAGAAAATAAGGGGAAATCAGGGAGACGCCGTACAACAGCACCACGAACAGCGCCAGGTCGAACAGCGCCGGGTGCCAGACCAGGCGATACAGCCCGGCGCGCGCCAGCACGCGGCGCACGGCCCAGGCGACGGCCAGGGTGGCCACGCCCAGCACCAGCAGCCAGGGGAAGTAGATGCCGTAGAGATTGAATTCGCCGATCATGGTGTTTCCAGCGTGGGATGGGCGGGTTGATAGTCGGCCGCGTCGGGAAAGAAGGCGCGGCGTAGGCCCACCAGGGCCACCACCGCGCGGTCGCGCGCGGCGACGGTGCCAGGGGTGGCGGTGACGCTGGCCAGGGCCCGGTCGATCTGCGCCAGCATGTCCGGCGTCTTGTCGCCGCCGCGCCAGGCCGAGCGCTCGCGGAAGAAGCGCGCCAGGCTGTCGAGCAGCGGCGCGATGGTGGCGTCGGCCATCGGCAGGTGGCGGCGCGCGCGTTGCAGTTCGGTGATGTCGCGGCCCACGCGCAGGTCCTTGAGCGCGTCGGCGGCGACCAGGTCGTCGGGCCGCTTGGCCAGCGCCAGGCGCGGCTGCAGCAGGCCGATGCGGTCGAGCATGCGGGCGGCATAGGTGTGGCGCGCCGGGGTGCGCGGCGAGCTGGCCAGCATCGCCAGTTCGTGCCAGTTGGCGGCCTGGATGCGGCGCGCGCTCCAGTCGGCGCTGACGGTGCGGAAGATGGCGGCGATGATCGCGGCGGCGGCCACGCCCATGCACTGCGCCACCTGGGTGTCCAGGAACGACACCAGGTCGGCGGTGTGGGTGTCCTGCAGCGCCATGGTGCCCAGGAAGCCGAACAGCATCGCCATGGCCTTGCCCGCGGAGGTGGGGCGCGCAATGAAGATGCCGATGACGAAGGCGGTGGGCAGCATCGCCAGCGCCAGCATCTCGAACGAATGGATGGCCGGCATGATGCCCAGCAGGTACAGCGCCGACAGCGGAATCGAATAGACCGTGTAGGTCAGGAACTGCATGATGCCCGGTACCGGATTGTCCTGCGAGGCGAAGAAACAGCTGAAGATGGCGGCCATCAGCGCGGCGGTGGCGCCGTTGCTCCAGGCGGTGCCGATCCAGAAGGCGCAGACCACCGAGATGGCGACGCCGGCGGCGGCGGCCGACAGCAACGCCATGCCGTGGTCGCGGTGCAGCGCGCGATTGGGCGTGCTGGTGGCGGCGCGCGGCGCGCGCAGCGGAGCGCCGGCCAGCCCGGCGCGGATCTCGCGGCGCAGCGCCAGGCACTCGTCATAGGTGTCGATCAGTTCGCGCAGCCGCGTCATCAGGCTGGCCAGCAGCGCATCGCGCCAGCCGGAATGGCTGTCGATGGCGGGCGTCAGGCGCGAGACGGCGGCGCGCAATTGCACGGCGGTTTCGTGGGTGGCCTGGGCGCCGGCGTTGATCCATTCGGAGATGTCGGCCAATACCTGCGACACGGGTTCGGGCAGGGTCTGGCCGTCGGCCTGCAGCGCGCGCATGCGGTCTTCGACGGCGGACACGGCGGGCGTGAGCGCGGCGATCTGGTCCTGCATGGCGCGCACGGCGCCGACGGTCCAGCGCAGGTTGCCGGTGTCGAACGGCACGTGGGTCGACAACAGGCGCAGCTGGGTGATGTCGTTGGCCAGCACGCGGCGGTCGCGGTCTTTCTGTTCGGTGGTCTGGCCGCTGAGGGTGTCGTGGATCCAGAGCTTGGCGTCGCGCACCGCCTTGTCCAGCTGCAGCGTCAGGGCCGGGGCCAGGCCGCGCGGCAGCACGATGCTGTGGATCAGCGTGGCGCAGACGATGCCCAGGCTGATTTCCTCGACCCGCGCCAGCGCGGTGTCGAACACCTGCGAGGGGTCGGTGACGCTGGGAAAGCCGATCATGGCGGCGGTGTAGCCGGCCAGCATGAAGAGGTACGACCGCGGCGTGCGATCCAGCACCGACAGGTACAGGCAGAAGCCGACCCAGGCCACCATGGCAGCGGTCATGACGACCGGCGAGTTCGACAGGCGCGGCACCATGTAGACGGTCATGGCCGAGCCGCAGAAGGTGCCGACCAGGCGGTACAGCGCCTTGGAGCGCACCGCGCCGGACCAGGGCTGGGCCACGATGTAGGCGGTGGTCATGGCCCAGAACGGACGCGGCAGGCCGATGCTGTACGAAAGATAGAGCGCCATGATGGCGCTCAGGTAGCTCTTGAGGGAGAAGATCGTCTCGCGGACGTTGGGCAGGTATTTCATGGACGCGGATCCTCTTGCGCGCCGGCGGCGCCGCGGCCCAGCGCGGCCTTGAGCGAATCGAACACGCGCAGGCAGGCCTGCAGGTCGGCTTCGCTGACGCCGTCGAACAGGCGGCGCCGCAGTTCCACCAGCACGTCCTCGACCTCTTTGCGCAGGGCGTGGCCGGCCTCGGTCAGGTGCAGGGTCTTGGCGCGGCGGTCGTGCGCGTCTTCGCGCCGTTCCATCAGGCCGGCGGCGACCAGTTGGTCCAGCACGCGCACCAGCGACGGGCCTTCGACCCCCAGGGCCTCGGCCAGCGCGCCCTGGCGCACGCCGTCGCCCAGCCGGCCGGCCAGGATCACGGGCCAGGCGGTGGCTTGCGACAGGCCGTAGTCGGCCAGCGCCTTGTCGGCGGCGCCGCGATAGGCGCGCGACAGCACCATCAGGTTTGCGGTGGTGGCCATGAGTTGGGAGTCGGTGGGGGTGTCCATGGAAATCGATTGTATCCTATCTATTAGCTTACTATTAATTGAAAATGGCGAAGATCTCCATTGATTTTTTCAATCGGGAAAATCAGGGGCGGGTATTCCGTGGATGGAAAGCCGGGCGGCCATCGTTCATGCCTGCCGTGGAAACAAGCAATCGGCATGCGTTGTCGCGCCAGGCGGCAAGCGCATGCGGCCGCATCGACTTGCGGGCAGCCACGCCGGCCGCCCCGGGGATATCAACCGTTGCAGTCCGCCCAGCAATTGGGCGTTTCGTACAGGCGCACGCGGGTCAGGCGCAGGTCGGCGCCGTAGTGGCCGTGATAGTGCGGCGCCAGGATCTCGAAGATGATGGCGGCCAGGTTCTCGGCGGTGGGGATGCGGTCCAGCACCACGGTCTTGTGGCCGGGCATCGAGTCCAGGAAGCCGCGCACGGCGGTGTCGCCCTCGTAGACCAGGAAGGCATGGTCCCAGACGTCGACGATATGCGCCTTGGCGATGCGCTTGATGTCGGCGAAGTCCATCAGCATGCCGTTGTCGGATTCGCCGGGGGCCTGGACGATGTCGCCGGTCAGGGTGATTTCGAGCACATAGCGGTGGCCGTGCATGTTGCGGCACTGGCTGCGGTGGTCGGGAATGCGGTGGCCGGCGTCGAATTCAAGCCTGCGGGTCACGGAAATCATGGAATGCCTATGTATTTATGGGTCTGCAGGCTCAGGCGCCATTGCGGGTGCTGCATGCAGTATTGGACGGCCTGTTCGGTGTTGGCCAGGCGGGCGGGGCCGTCCATGGGTTGCAGGAAGAAGTGCTCGAAGTCCAGGTGTTCGAAGCGCGGGGGCAGGGCGTTGGCCTGGGGGTAGACCAGCTTGAGTTCGTTGCCGCGTTCGATGACGACCGGCGCGGTGCCTTTGGGGCTGACGCAGATCCAGTCGATGCCGGGGGGCGGCTGGACGGTGCCGTTGGTTTCGATGGCGACGGTGAAGCCGCGCGCGTGGACGACGGCGAGCAGGGGCGCGTCCAGTTGCAGCAGGGGTTCGCCGCCGGTGAAGACGATGTAGCGGTTGGCGGTGTCGGGGCCCCAGGCGGCTTCGATGGCGTCGGCGAGCAGTTCGGGGGTGGCGAATTTGCCGCCGCCGTCGCCGTCGGTGCCGATGAAGTCGGTGTCGCAGAAGGTGCAGGCGGCGCTCGCGCGGTCGCTTTCGCGGCCGGTCCAGAGATTACAGCCTGCGAACCGGCAGAAGACCGCCGCGCGGCCTGCGTGGGCGCCTTCGCCTTGCAGGGTTTTGAAGATTTCTTTGGCGGTGTAGGTCATGGGGGGGGAGGGGCTCGGGGCGAGCGCCTAGGGGGGGGCAAAAGGGCGTTATTTTAGTCGTTCTTGATTGCGAGGACTGGGATGTCCTTGATGTCGTGGGCTTTTTCTGCTTTTCCGGGTTTGCGTGGGGGGATTTCCGTGGGGGCGGCTTGGGCGCTTCGTAGGTCGCCCTGGGCGCGGGTGGGCTGGGAGGCGGGCGCCCACGATTGCGGTCCGGAGCGTTCGCTCCGGACTGCCCCGTCGTCATCCTCGTACGCCTTCGGCTCCCTACGGATTCCCTCGGGCGCATCAAGGTTGCCCGCCTCCCAGCCCGCCCGCGCCCAGGGCTGCGAGGGTCTCGGGGCGGGGCGCTGCAAGGCTTCGGGGTTCTGGAGGGGCTTGCGGGGCCCGCCTGGAGTGGCCGCCCGGGCGGCCGCTCCAGGCATACGCGGTTTCGGATGTTGGGCGGGGTGCGCTGGCGCGCGTGCGGCGTGGGGCTTATATACTCTCGCGCTATGTTTCATGTTCAAGATTCTCTCTATATCGACGAGCGCGAGATTGAGTTCTCGATGATCCGGGCGCAGGGCGCGGGCGGGCAGAACGTCAACAAGGTGTCGAGCGCGGTGCATCTGCGGTTCGATGTGCGGGCGTCTTCGTTGCCGGCCGAGATCAAGGAAGCGTTGGGCGCTATGAGCGACCATCGTATTTCCAAGGATGGGGTGATCGTCATCAAGTCGCAGTCGTTTCGCAGCCAGGACAAGAACCGGGCGGAGGCGATCGAGCGGCTGGTGGGGATGGTGCGGGCGGCGGCGAAGGTGGAGAAGCCGCGGCGGGCGACGAAGCCGACGCGGGCGTCGCAGCGGCGGCGGGTGCAGCGCAAGGTGCTGCATGGCGAGGTGAAGCGGTTGCGGGGGCGGGTGCAGGGGGAGTGATGGTCTGCCTGGACGGGCTGTCGGTGCCTGCGGACGGCCGGTAGTGGACGGCCGGTAGTGGACGGCCGGTAGCGGACGACCGGTAGCGGACGACCGGTAGCGGGCGGGCAGTTATTGGGGGCGGGGCCGGTGCGGAGTCGGGTCCGAAGAAGGCCCCTCCGTCGGCAGGGGTATAACGATATATCGGGATGTCTCGATATAAGATTCGATAAATTGCGATATTTCAATATGACGACCACTGCTTCCACCGCCGTCGAGGCCACCACGGACATTGATGTCGACGCCATTCTCAAGGCGTTGGCCAATCCCGTGCGCCGCGAGATCCTGGGGTGGTTGAAGACGCCGCAGGCGCACTTCGAGGAGCGGCCGGGGCATACCTTCGAACACGGGGTGTGCGCGGGCCATATCGATGGGCGCTGCGGGCTGTCGCAGTCCACCGTGTCTTCGCACCTCGCGGTGCTGCAGCGCGCGGGGCTGATTTCGGCCACCAAGGTGGGGCAGTGGGTGTTCTTCCGTCGCAATGAACCCGTGATTGCCGCGTTCCTGCTGCAATTGAATCAAGACATGTAGCCTGCCGCCGCTACCCAGCGCCCGCCCGCCGGGCACAAGGATTGTTTGTATGAGCCTGCTGTTCGAACCCTTGCAAGTGGGGGAATTGACCCTGCCCAACCGCATCATCATGGCCCCGTTGACGCGCCAGCGCGCCAGCGAAGGTCGGGTGCCGAACGACCTGATGGTCGAGTATTACGTCCAGCGCGCCGGCGCCGGGTTGATCCTGACCGAGGCCACCTCGGTGACGCCGCAGGGCGTGGGGTATGCCGACACGCCGGGGCTGTGGTCGCAGGAGCAGGTCAAGGGCTGGCGCAAGGTGACGTCGGCGGTGCACGAGGCCGGTGGCCGCATCTTCGCGCAGCTGTGGCACGTGGGCCGCATTTCGGATCCGATCTTCCTGAATGGCGAACTGCCGGTGGCGCCGAGCGCGATCGCGGCGGGTGGCCATGTCAGCCACGTGCGTCCGCAGCGCGGCTATGTGGTGCCGCGCGCGCTCGAGACCGATGAGATCCCGGGCATCGTCGAGGCCTACCGCCGCGGCGCGCAACTGGCGCAGGAAGCCGGTTTCGACGGCGTCGAAGTGCACGGCGCCAACGGCTATCTGCTGGACCAGTTCCTGCAGGACAGCACCAACCACCGCACCGACGGCTACGGCGGCTCGCTCGAAGCGCGCGCCCGCCTGATGCTGGAAGTGGTGGACGCCAGCGTCAGCGTGTGGGGCGCGGGCCGGGTCGGCCTGCATCTGTCGCCGCGCGGCGATGCCCATACGATGGGCGATTCGGATCCGGCCACGACCTTCAATTACGTGGCGCGCGCGGCGCGCCGCCGCGGCCTGGCGTTCCTGTGCGCGCGGGAGCACGAAGGCGCCGACAGCCTCGGTCCGCAGCTCAAGGAATCGTTCGGCGGCGTGTACATCGCCAACGAAGGCTTCACGCGCGAATCGGCCGAGGCGGCGATTGCCGCGGGCCGCGCCGATGCGGTGGCGTTCGGCGTGCAGTACATCGCCAACCCCGACCTGGCGCAGCGCTTCGCCCTGAAGGCGCCGCTGAACGCGCCGGATTCGTCGACCTTCTACGCCGCCGGCGCGACCGGCTACACGGACTACCCGGCCCTGGCGGCCTGAGTCCGAACCGCGGCGGCCCCAGCGGGGGCCGCCGCGTGTCAATGCAGCGCGGCGCGCATCGGATAGGTAAACAGGCCGTAGTGCGCCGCGTTCAGGCCCAGATGGGCCAGCACCGCGGCCGCCAGTCCGCCATGGCGGTAGGCCAGGCCGTACGCCACCCCGGCGACGCCGGCCAGCAGGACCCACTGCCAGCCGCCGGCATAGTGCGCCAGCCCGAACAGCAGCGCCGCGACCAGCAGCGCGGCGGTGGCGCCCCAGGGGCGGTCGCGCCAGCACCGCGCCAGCCATTGCTGCACATAGCCGCGGAACAGCGCTTCCTCGGCCAGCGTCACCAGCAGCGCGTTGTTGATCAGCCAGAGCCAGCCCGAGTCGGGCCATTTCGGCGCCCATCCCACCACCCCCAAGGCCAGGGCCAGCCCCAGGCAGGCCACGACCGCGGCCGCGCAGGCGCCCAGCGCCGCCGTGAGCGTGGCGCGCGGGTTGGCGCCGGCCATCGCGGGCGCGGCGGCCAGCACCACCCAGAACGCCACCAGCGGTTTGTCCAGGTTCAGGTACATGCCGAAGGGCACCGCGTCCGGCGTCAGCGCCGCGCGCGGGATCACCAGCGGATTGTGGAACCCCGGCAGCCAATGCAGGAACAGCAATACGGCCAGCGTGACGAACAGCGCATGGCCGGCGGCCCGCAGGGCGGGCGCGCCGCCGGGCTGGATCATCAGCGCGGCCAGCGCCAGCAGGGCCGGCCAGGCCAGCGCCACGGGTTCGATGCCGCCCTGGGTCCAGGCCCAGGCATAGGCGGCCGCCAGCGGCAGCAGCGCCCAAGGGCGGGCGGCGGGCAGCCACAACAGGGCGGCGGCCAGGAACAGGAGGGATCCGGGTGAAGCGAGGGGCATGACTCTTCCAGCAAGGCGCGGACGGGCACGCCGGCCGGTGCCGGCTGGCGCGACGCCGCCGCAAAGCGGCAAGTGTAAGCGCCCGAGCTTTTCATTTCCGCGCTTTCAGGCGACCATGCCGCAGCGGCGGCGACGGCCCGCCGCCCCGTGGCGGGGTCCGCCCGCAAGGAGCAGCAATGAAATTGATCGCATGGTTGATGTTGGCGGCGGCGATCCTGCCGTTCGTGTCCACGATCGTGGCCAAGGCCGGCGGCCGGCAGTTCGACAACAACGATCCGCGCGCCTGGCTGGCGCGGCAGGAAGGCTGGCGCGCGCGCGCCAACGCCGCGCAGATCAACACGTTTGAAGCCCTGCCGTTCTTCTTCGCGGCGGTGCTGTTCGCGCTCTACAACCAGGCGCCGCCCGCGCACGTGGCCACGCTGATGGCGTGCTGGCTGGGCGTGCGGCTGGGTTACCTGGCGATGTACCTGGCTGGCTGGGGCGCGTTGCGCTCGCTGGTCTGGGCGATCAGCATGGGCTTCACGATCGCCATCCTGTTCTCGGGCGTCTAGGCCCGCTGGCACGCGCCGCGCGCCAGCCGCGTCAGGCGCGCGTCACTTCCATTCGAACACGGCGCGGGCGGTGCCGCTGTTCTGCACGTTGACCTCGCGTTCCTGCGCCTTGCCGCCGTAGGTGGCGGATACCTTGTAGCTGCCGGCCGGCAGCTTGACCAGCATGTACGGACCTTCGGCCTCGGCCTGCAGCACCTGCTTGCCGTGCGCGTCGTGGATGCTGACGGCGACATTGGCGACGTAGTCGGCCTTGCCGTCGCGCTGGGCGGCGAAGGTCAGCGCCAGCGGGTAGTCCTTGGCGGCGGCTTTCAGGGCTTCGGATTCATCCAGGCCGATGCCGCCGCTGACGTATTGCACGCTGCCCTGGTGCTTGACCGGCGGGAGGGCGGCCTGCGCGGTGGAGAGCACGCCGGCGAAGGCCAGGGTGCCCAGGGCCATTGCGGCGGCCAGGGTGGCGCGTTCGATGCGCTTGTTCATGAGAAGCTCCTTCAAGGGATGATCGGG
Organism: Achromobacter sp. ISS7; assembly: GCF_056523125.1. Lineage (NCBI taxonomy): Bacteria > Pseudomonadati > Pseudomonadota > Betaproteobacteria > Burkholderiales > Alcaligenaceae > Achromobacter > Achromobacter sp. ISS7. The sequence continues at coordinate 1,408,873 of NZ_JAWRZD010000001.1, forward strand.
CAACAAGGGTTTCGACCGCAGGGCTGGCGGCGAGTTCGTCGCCGGCGGCCACTATTTCCGGGCTCATGAGCGGGCCTGTCGAGTGGGCCTGCCGACAGGCAGGCCCGGGCGGTCGGCCTATCCGAGCATATCGCTGGCGGCGCCAGCGCGCCAGGCGAACGCCAACGCGCTCTCGCCGCTGGCCGAGCCGTCGGGCGCGAAGCGCTTTTCGGTCAGCTGGCCGCTGCCGTCGTCGCACAGCGCCAGGACGGTGGAGCTGCGGGTGCCATAGGTTGGACTGACGATGAACGGGCTGCTCAATAGTTTTTCGCGATCCGGCGCCAGGCCGGTGGCGGGCAGGTCGGCGTCGTCGGCCGGGCTGCGGTCGGCCAGCGCCTGGAACAGCGCGGGCAGGTCGGGCTGGGGCGCATGCCGCAGCACGCGCTCGAACGCGGCCTTGGTGCGGGCCAGCTTGGGCCACGGCGTGTCCAGCAGGTGGTTCGACAGGGCATAGACGCCCGGCGCCAGGGGTCGCGGGGCGCCGTCGCGGTTGCTGGCGTACCAGGCGCCGCGGGCGTCGCCCACGATCAGGTTGAAGCCGTTGTACGCCTGGCCCGCGGCATGCGCGGCGGCGATGTAGTCGGCCGCGCTGGCGTTGCCGCGCAGGAAGTCCTCGACCAGCGCGCCGCGCGAGGGCGCGTCGGCGATCTGGCGGCCGGGTTCGCGAAAGTTCGTGACCAGCGCATAGCGGCCGTCGCGCGTCGCGCCCATCCAGGTGCCGCCAGCCAGGCCGTCGCGGCCGCCGTAGACGCGGGCGTCGTCGGCCCATTGCGCCGCCGGCAGCGTCGGCCGGGCGTGGAATTCATCGCGGTTGGCGGCGATCAGGACGGGAATGCCCGGCACGGTATGCAGGGCGAGGACGGCAAGGCACATGGTTCAGTCCGCAGGGGTGAGAGGGGCGGGCGGCGCGGGCCGGCCCGGTTCGGTGGCGAAGCCCGGGCCCGCCAGCGTGGCGCGCAGGGACTCGATCGCGGCGGCGGCATCGCGCAGCGCGGCGGCGTCGGTCGTGACCGGCGCGGCGCCGACGGGGGCGCCCTGGGTCACGGCCTGGGCCATGGCGCGCAGCGCGTCGGCCAGGCGCGCCAGTTGCGCCGGTTCGGGCGGCGGCTGTCCGGCCGGCAGCGACCAGGCGGTGTCGGAGATGGCGTTGGCGACCCGCTCCAGGGCCACTTCGACCGGCCACCAGGCCAGCGCCCGGCGGCTCACCAGGCGCGGCTCCGACAGGCCGCGCTGTAGCGCGATGCGCAGGTCCGACAGGCGCGCGTAGGCCTGGGTGCGCAGGTCGTGGCGGGTGGCCGGGTCGGCCTGGAACACGGTGTTGAGATAGGCGGCCAGGGTCTCGATGGCGGTAGCCACGGCCTGGTCCAGGTTGTGGCGCTCGATCCGCATCCACGGCAGGTAGCCGACCGCCAGCACGATGGCGGCGGCCACCGCCACGTCCTCCAGCCGCGCCAGCGCGATCGGCCAGCTGCCGGGCTGCAGCGCGCCGATCAGCAGCATCAGGATCGGCAGCAGGATGGCGGAGAACAGGCCGTAGTTGCGGCGGATCGACCACGGCAGCAGGGCGGCCAGCGCGGTCACGGTAATGAGGCTGGTGACGCCGCTGCGGTCCAGCGCCATCACGGTGGCGCTGATCGCCACCCCCACCACGCTGCCGGCGCAGCTTTGCAGCGCGCGGGCGAAGACCGAGCCGAAGTTGGGCTTGAACACCACCACCACGATCAGCGGCACCCAGTACGAGCGCGGCAACGCCACGGCGCGCGCGACGGCTTCGGCGACGATCAGGCACAGCCCCAGCCGCACCAGGTAGCGCACGGTGGTCGGTCCGGGGCGGTAGGTGCGCGCCAGCACCCGCCACGGGGTGCGCGGGCGCGCCGGGGGCAGGGCCGGGAAGGCGTCGGGCCGCGCCGGGCCGCTGCCTTCCAGCAGGGGCTGGGCCTGGGTCAGGGCGTCGGCCAGCGCGTCGGCGCCGGCCTGGCGCAGCGCGGCGATGCCGGCGGCAGGGGACGGCGGCGTGTCGTTCTCGACGTGGTCGGCCAGCAGGTTCATGACGCGCGCGCAGTCCGGCGGCAAGGTGCGTCCGGCGCGCGCCAACGCCAGCGCGGCGTCCGACAGCGGGGTGCAGGCCTGCAGTTGGGCAGCCAGCCGCGCCAGCCGCGGCGAGGGGCCGGCGGCGCGGCGGCGGGCAGCAAGCACCGTGTCGTAGGCGGTGGCCATGGCGGCTTCCATGTCGCGCCGCGCGGTCATGATGCGCGAGGTGCCGATGGCGGCGAACATGGCCGCCAGCTTGCGGTAGGCCAGCGCCACCGCCGCGCGCTCGGGCGCGGTCGGGTTCACCACCCAGCCCAGCAGCGTCAGCGCCAGGCCGAACAGGCCGCCCGCGCCCACCAGCACCGACGGCAGCCAGGGCGGCAGGGTCGAGGTCAGGCTGGCGCCGACGATCACGTAGACGGCGAATTGCAGGGTGGCGACGGCGGCGATGTTGTTGAAGGTGCCGACCAGGCTGGCGGCCAGCACCAGCAGCGTCATGCCGGCGATGCTGAAGAGGCCGTGGCCGGCCAGCAGCGTGCCCAGGAGGTAGCCCAGCGCGCCGCCGAACACGGTGGTGCCGATGGACAGCGCGCGGTTGCGGTAGGGGCCGCCGTTGTCGCCGGTGATGGCGGGCAGCGCGCCCAGCGCCACCAGCGCGGCCGCCGCGCTCTGGTCCAGCAGCAGGCCGGCGGCGGTCGGCAGGCCGATGGCCAGCGCCGCCCGCAGCGCCACCCAGCGGCTGACCGGCGACGGCTCCATGTGCGCCAGGCTCATCAGCCAGCGCATGTTGGAGGCGCGCGCGCGGCGGTTCTCGCGGGAGGTCGGTGAGTGCGGCACGGCGGCCCCGGGCCGGTTAACCCTGGCCCTTGATCAGCGGCGCTTCCTGCGGCGCGGCCAGGCGGAAATAATCGGCGGTGTCCATCAGGATGGAGGCGTCGAGCCGGCCGGCGTTGAACACGATTTCATCGTGCCGCTGGCGCAGGGTGGGATCCACCAGCAGGTGCAGGTCAGGGTTGAAGCTGAAGGGCGGGATCGCGCCGATCTCGCAGCCGGTCAGCTCGCGCGCCAGGTCCTGCGAGGCCAGCGAGGCCTTCTTGCCGCCGGCGGCGCGGGCGATGGCTTCCAGGTCGGCCTGCTGGTCGGCGGGGAATACCGCCAGCACGTTCTTGCGCTGGTTGGACGAGATCTTGACGCGGCACACCAGCGCCTTGGCGCCCTGGCTGACGGCGGTGCCGCGCACGGCGGCGACTTCCACCGAGCGGCCGGCGGCGGGGTGGGAAATGAGGCGGTAGCGGGCCTGGTGCTCGGTCAGCAGGGCCTGCAGGCGGTCGTAGACTTCCATGGCGGCAAACGGTGGGTTGGCAAGGCCGGCGCCAGGGATCCGGCGGGCCATGCCGCATGATACGCCGCTGCCCGGCCGGCGGCGCGGGCTAGATGTCGCCGGTGAAGGCGTAGCCCCAGCCCCAGACGGTGCGGATCGGCAATTCCATGTTGGTCTCCTGCGCCTTGCGGCGCAGCCGGCTGACCACCACGTCGGTGCGGCGCACCGATTCGCGGCCGGCCTGCGGATCGCCGGGCGGCACGTCGCCGCGCGGCAGGCGCTTGTCGGGGCTGGTGGTCAGCTTGAGCAGGAAGTCGCGTTCGGCCTGGGTCAGCGGCAGGCGCGTGCCGCGCGGGCTGACCAGGGTCCAGGCGGCGTCCTGGAACTGCCACTTGCCGGTGGCTTCGGCGGGGGCGGCGGCCGGCGGACGCGCGTCGGGGTCGGCCGGCCGGCGGCCGCTGACGGGCACGCGGCGCACCAGCGCCTGCAGCGCGGCGGCGATCTCGGTGGTGGCCACGTCGGGCGGAAAGCAGGCGTCGGCGCCGCAGTGCAGGCCGAGGATGCGGTTTTCGGGGGAGTCGAAGGTGGAGACGGCGACGATGCCGGCGGTGGTGTCCATGGCGCGCAGGCCGGCGACGGCCATGCAGAGATCGGTCAGTTCGGCTTCCATCACCAGCAGCGGCGTGCGCCGCGCCTGGAACAGGCGGAACAGGCCGTTCGAGTCCTCGCACCCGCGCGGCGAGAAGCCCATGCCCGCCAGCGCGTCGCAGCGGCGCGCGCGTTGGTGGGTATCGGGCGAGAAGACGATCAGGTCTAGTAGGTCATTCATGAATCGTTGTCGAGATCAGTGCAGCTTGAGCGCATGCATGATGCATCGGATACAACGGATTCCTAAACGTCGCACAACGCCACTTTCTGACCCGAATTCTCGGACATGATCCGGCAAGGCCTGTATCGGCGCGGGTTTTCGGGCTACGGCGCGGGGTCGGCGGGGGCCGCCGGCGGCTCGTTCCACCAGCCGCCGCCGAGCGCCTGCAGCAAGGCGGCAACGTCGGCATGGCGCGCGCCGTCGGCCGCGCTGCGGGCGATGCGCGTCTGCAGCAGCTGGCGCTGGCTGTCGAGCAGGCTCAGGTGGCTGATGCCGCCGGCCTGGTAACGGTCGCGGGCGATGCGCGCGGCGTCGTCGGCGCGGCGCCAGGCGGTGTCATAGGCGTCGTAGGCCTGGGCGTCGGTCTGCACCGCGCGCAGGGCGTCGGCCACCTGGCGGAAACCGTCGAGCACGGTCTGCCGGTAACCCGCGGCCGCGGCCTCGTAGGCCGCCTCGGCCGAACGCTTGCGGGCGCGCAGTTCACCGCCATGGAACAGCGGTTGCACCAGCCCCAGCCCGAGGTTCCATACGTTGACGCCATCGGTGATATCGCCGGCCCGGGTGCGTTGCGACCCGAAGCTGGCGGTCAGGGTGAACCGGGGGTACTGGTTGGCCGTGGCCACGCCGACGTCGGCCGAGGCCTGGTGCAGCAGGGCTTCGGCGGCCAGGATGTCGGGCCGCTGGCGGGTCAGCGCCGACGGCACCCCGGTGGGAATCTCGGCCGGCAGCGCCAGGTCGGCCAGGCGCAATGGCGGCGCCTGCCAGGCGGCGGGCGGCTGGCCCAGGTAGGTGGCCAGCTGGTGGGTGGCCTGCGCCAGCTGGTATTCCAGCGGCGGCACGGTGGCCGCGGTCTGCGCCAGCAGCAGTTCCTGGTTGCGCAGGTCGGCCTCGGCGATGCCGCCGGCCCGCAGGCGTTGCGCCATGATGTCGCGCTGGCGCTGCTGGGCCGCCAGCAGCTCGCGCGTGTCGGCCAGGCGGCCGGCCAGGTCGGCCTGGCGGATGGCGGTGGTGACGACGTTGGCGGCCAGCGTCATGCGCGCGGCCTGCAGTTCGTGCGACTGGTAGTCGACCTGCGCGGCCAGCGCCTCCAGCGCGCGGCGGTTGCCGCCGAACACGTCCAGCGTGTAGGACACGTCGATCGACGCGTTATAGAGCGTGAACGGCGCCGGCTGCTCGGTGACGGGCACGCCGTAGGCGGACGGATCGACCTTCTGCCGCGTGGCCGACAGGTTGGCGTCGACCGCCGGCAGCAGGCGGCCGCCGGTCTCGGCGTTCAGGTCCTCGCTGGCCTGGCGCAGCCGGGCGCGGGCCTGTTCCAGCGTCGGGCTGGCGTCCAGCGCCTGCCGCACCAGCGCGTCCAGCGCGTCGGAACGGAACAGGCGCCACCATTGCGCCGGGATGTCGGCGTCGGTGAGGCGCGGCTGCGCGCCGCCGGCAGCGGCGTCGGCGGGCGCCGTGTAGGCGCTGACTGGCGGCGCGGCCGGACGCTCGAAATCAGGCCCGACGGCGCAGCCGGGCAGCAGGGCGCAGGCGGCCACGAGCGCGGCGCGGCGGGCGAAGGGCAGGTGGGGGCGGGGCATGGCGGCCTTCAATCCAGGGTGCGGCGGTAGAACTTCACGGCGGCGGTCATCACGACCACGGTGAACAGCAGCATGGGCCAGATGGTGGGCCACAGGTCCCACCAGCCGTTGCCCTTGAGCAGGATGCCGCGGATCAGCCGGTTGAAGTGCGTCAGCGGCAGCAGGTTGCCCAGGTACTGGGCCCACTTGGGCATGCCCAGGAACGGGAACATGAAGCCGGACAGCAGCATGTTGGGCAGGAAATAGAACATCGTCAGCTGCATCGCCTGCAACTGGTTCTGCGCCAGCGACGACAGCGTGATGCCGACGGTCAGGTTGGCCGCCACGAAGATCAGCGCGCCCAGGTACACCGTCACCAGGTTGCCCAGGAACGGCACGTGGAACACGAAATACGCCGCCAGCAGGATGATGGTGGCCTGGATCAGGCCGATCGCGATGTAGGGCACGATCTTGCCCGTCATCACCTCCAGCGGCCGCACCGGCATGGCCAGCAGGTTTTCCATGGTGCCGCGCTCGCGTTCGCGCGTCATGGCCAGGCCCGTCATCATCACCAGTGTCATGGTCAGGATCACGCCCATCAGCCCGGGCACGGTGTTGTATTGCGAGATCTGCTCTTCGTTGTAGAGCTGGTGCACGCGCACATCGAACGGCGGCTGGCCGCCGGCCAGGTGCGCCAGCGGGCCGGTCAGGTCCTTCTGCGCCACCGCCTGCGCCAGTTGCGTGGCCGAGCCGATCGCCAGCCCGGTCGCCATCGGGTCGGTGGCGTCGGCCTCGATCAGCAGCGCCGGCCGTTCGCCGCGCAGCAGCTTGCGCGAGAAGTCCGGCGGAATGGTCAGCACGAACAGCACCCGGCCCTGCGCCAGCGCGGCGCGGCCGGCTTCCTCGTCGGGCAGCGTCTCGACGATGTTGAAGTAATCCGATGCCGTCATCGCCGCCACGAAGCTGCGCGTGAACGGGCTGTGGTCGGCCACGATCACGGCGGTCGGCAGTTGCTTGGGGTTGGTGTTGATGGCGTAGCCGAACAGCGCCAGCTGCATGATCGGAATGCCGACGATCATGCCGAAGGTGATGCGGTCGCGGCGCAGCTGCAGGAATTCCTTGAGCACCATGCTCCACCAGCGCGACCACGAGAAACCCTCCAGGTGGCGCCTCATGCCGGACTCGCGTAGTTGTCGTCGGAGCGGTTCATCAGGTAGATGAAGACGTCTTCCAGGCTGGTGTCGATGCGTTCCAGGCGCAGGTCCTGGCCGGCCACGACCTCGCGCAGCGTGCGTTCGAGCACGGCGTCGTCGCGGCCGCTGATGTGCAGCGCGGTGCCGAAGGCCACGGTCTGGTCCACCCCCGGCGCGCCGCGCAGCCGCTGCGCCAGCGGCACCAGGTCATGGCCGTGGATGGCCCAGGTGGTCAGGCGCTGCTGGGCGATGACTTCGTCGGCGGTGCCCTGGATCAGCAGCTTGCCGTACGAGATGTAGGCCAGCTTGTGGCAGCGCTCGGCCTCGTCCATGTAGTGGGTGCTGACCAGCACCGAAATGCCGCGCGCGGCCAGTTCGTGCAGCTGTTCCCAGAAGTCGCGCCGGGCGGTCGGGTCGACGCCGGCGGTGGGCTCGTCCAGCAGCAGCAGGCGCGGCTCGTGCAGCAGGCAGGCGGCCAGCGCCAGCCGCTGCTTCCAGCCGCCCGACAGCGCGCCGGTGAGCTGGTTGGCGCGGGTCTGCAGCCCCAGGTCCTCGAGCGCGCGGTCGACGGTCTCGCGGCGGTTCGGCATGCCGTACATGCGGGCCACGAAGTCCAGGTTCTCGCGGATGGTCAGGTCGTCCCAGTACGAGAACTTCTGCGTCATGTAGCCGACGTGGCGCTTGATCTGGGCGCTGTCCTTGATGATGTCGTAGCCCAGGCAGGTGCCGCTGCCCGAGTCGGGCGTCAGCAGGCCGCACATCAGGCGGATGCTGGTGGTCTTGCCGCTGCCGTTGGGGCCGAGAAAGCCGAAGATCTCGCCTTCGCGCACCTGCAGCGAGACGTCGTTGACCACGTGCTTGTTGCCGAAGTGCTTGTTCAGGCCGTGCACGTCGATGACGTAGCCGGGCTCGGCCGCGGGACGGACGGAGGCGTCGTTCATTGCAGCGCCGCCTCGACCGGCTGGCCCGGATGCAGCCGCGTGGCTGCGTCCGGCGCGGGGCGGGCCTCGACCATGTAGACCAGCTTGCCGCGGGTTTCGCGGCTGTAGATCACCGGCGGCGTGTACTCGGCCTGCGGCGAGATGTAGTCGATGCGTACCGGCACCGGGTCGCCGCAACCGTCGCAACGCACCGTGGCCTGCTGGCCGGGCTTGAGCGTGCCGACCACGGTTTCCGGCACGAAGAAGCGCACCTTGATGTTGCCCGGCGGCAGCAGGCTGACCACCGGGCTGCCGGCCGGCACCCATTCGCCCACGCGGTACAGCGTGTCGAACACCTGCGCGGCGGCGGGGGCGGCCAGGCGTTTCTGCGCCAGGGTCCAGTCGGCCTGCGCCAGCGCCGCGCGCGCCGCCTCGACCTGGGCGGCCTGGGCGCGGCGCTGGTCCTGGCGGCCGGGCAGGTTGGCCACTTCCAGCTGGGCGCGCAGTTCGCGTACCCGGGCGGCATCGGACTGGGCCTGTTCGCGGCTGTCGTCCAGCTGCGCCCGCGCCACGCCGCCGGCGCGGAACTGCGCGGTGTCGCGCGCCAGTTGCGCCGCCGAACGCCGGCTGGCGGCCTCGGCCTGGGCCAGCTGGGCGCGGCTGACGTCGACCTCGGGCGGGCGCTTGCCGGTGGCGATGTCTTCCAGCTGCGCGCTGGCCGCCGCCAACTGCGCGCCGGCCTGGTCGCGGGCGGCGGTTTCGCGCGCGGCTTCCAGCGCGAACAGCGGCGCGGCGGCGGCGACCTGCTGGCCGCGCCGCACCGACAGTGCATCCAGCCGGCCGGCCTCGGACGAGGCGATGTAGAGGTACTCGCCCTCGACATAACCCTGGTAGACGGCTTCGTCGCGCTTGCCGCAACCGGCCAGCAGCAACAGGCCGAGCGCGGCGGCGGGCAGCGCGAAACGTGGAAGGGAAGCGGTGCGCATGGTCAGCGTCCTGTGGCGGGGTCGGTGTCCGGGGCGGCCGGCCGCGGGGCGCGGCGCCGCCTGGGGGCGGGAGCGGGCGGCGCGGCGGCGGCCGCCTGCGGCCCCGCGGCGTGCGGCGAGAACAGGCCGCCCGTCAGCATGGCGATGGCATGGGCGGCGATGGCCTCGTGGTCGATGGCGTGGATCTGCGGGTCGTCCTGCCAGATGCGGCGCCACAGGCTGGAGGTGGCCAGCGGCAGCAGGGTCAGGCCCAGGATCGACAGGAACACCAGCCGCGGCTCCACGCCCGGGGTGATGGCGCCGGCGCGCTGGCTGTCGGCGATCAGGCCGGCGAATACTTGCAGGCGCTGGGCCGGCAGGTGGCGTAGCACGCGCTCGCGCAGTTGGCCGCCTTCGTTGACGACCTCGTGCATCCACAGGGCCGGCAGCCAGGGCCGGTCGGTGCCGCAGCGCACGATGCGCGAGACGATTTCGGTGATGACGATGCGCGCGGTGTCGGCCGACCCGTCCAGGCGCCGCGGGGTCTGCGGCACCGGGCTCCAGACGTAGCTGATGACCGGCACCACGCGTTCGAGCACCACCGCGTCGAGCAACTGGTCGCGGCTCTTGAAGTAGTAGTGCAGCATGGCCGAGGTCACGCCGGCGCGTTCGGCGATGTGGGCGATGCGCGTGGCGGCCACGCCCTGGGTGGCGAACAGGTCGGTGGCGATGTCCAGCAGCTGGTCGCGCACGGCGGCGCTGTCGGGGCGGGCCGGACGGCCGGGGCGGCGGGCGGGGGAAGGCTTGGCAGGCATGGGGCAGATTCTAATTAAATATTTAATTAATTAAAAGCGGGGCAGCCGGCAGGGTCTGCCGGCAGGCGGCCGGGCAGGGATGGTGTAATGGCCGAACCGGAACAGAAGGAGTCAGCACGCCATGCCGCAATCGTCCTCCCTCAACCGCCGCATCGTCCTGGCCTCGCGGCCGCGCGGCGAACCCGCCGACAGCGATTTCCGCCTGGAAACCGGCGCGGTACCCGAACCCGGCCCGGGCCAGCTGCTGCTGCTGCGCACGGTCTATCTTTCCCTCGATCCCTATATGCGCGGCCGCATGAGCGACGCGCCGTCGTACGCCGAACCGGTGCAGGTGGGCCAGCCCATGGTGGGCGGCACCGTGGCCCGGGTGGTGGCCTCGCGCCACGCCGACTATCCGGTGGGCGAGTGGGTGCTGTCCCAGTCGGGCTGGCAGGACTATGCCGTGTCGGATGGCAGCGGCCTGCTCAAGCTGGGGGCGTCCCCCGAGCGGCCGTCGTATTCGCTGGGCGTGCTGGGCATGCCGGGCTTCACCGGCTACATGGGGCTGCTGGACATCGGCCAGCCCAAGGCCGGCGAAACCGTGGTGGTGGCCGCGGCCAGCGGCGCGGTCGGCGCGGTGGTGGGCCAGTTGGCCAAGATCCACGGCTGCAAGGCCGTCGGCATCGCCGGCGGCGCCGACAAATGCCGCTACGTGGTCGAGGAACTGGGTTTCGATGCCTGCATCGACCACCGCGATCCGGCCATGGCCAACCTGCTGGCCAAGGCGGTGCCGCAGGGCATCGACGTGTATTTCGAGAACGTCGGCGGCGCGGTGTTCGACGCGGTGCTGCCGCTGCTCAATCCGCGCGCGCGGGTGCCGGTGTGCGGCCTGATCTCGGCCTACAACGCCACCAGCCTGCCCGACGGCCCCGACCGCCTGCCGCTGCTGATGCGCACCATCCTGACCAAGCGCATCAAGATGCAGGGCTTCATCATCTTCAACGAATACGCGCCGCGTTTCGGTGAATTCCGCGCGGCCATGCAGGACCTGCTGCGCGACGGCCGCATCAAGTACCGCGAAGACGTGGTCGATGGCCTGGAGAACGCGCCGCGCGGGCTGATGGGCCTGCTCAAGGGCGAGAACGCCGGCAAGCGCATCGTGCGCGTCGGCCCGGATGAATAGGAGCGCAACATGAATATCCTGATCGTGCTGACTTCCCACGACACGCTGGGCGACACGGGCCGCAAGACCGGCTTCTGGCTGGAAGAGTTCGCCGCGCCGTACTACGCGTTCCTGGACGCGGGCGCCACGCTGACGCTGGCCTCGCCGCAGGGCGGGCAGCCGCCGCTCGATCCCAAGAGCGACGACCCGGACGCGCAGACCGACGACACGCGCCGTTTCCGCCAGGACGCCGAGGCGCAGCGGCGCCTGGCGAACACGCGCCGCCTGGCCGAGGTGCAGGCGGCCGACTACGACGCGGTGTTCTATCCCGGCGGCCACGGCCCGCTGTGGGACCTGGCCGAGGACGCCAAGTCCGTGTCGCTGATCGAGACCATGCTGGCCGCCGGCAAGCCGGTGGCCGCCGTTTGCCACGCGCCGGGCGTGCTGCGGCATGCCAAGACGGCCGACGGCAAGCCGCTGGTGCAGGGCCGCCAGGTCACCGGTTTCTCGAACACCGAAGAGGCCGCGGTGCAGCTGACGGCGGTGGTGCCGTTCCTGGTCGAGGACGAGCTGGCATTGCTCGGCGGGCTCTACAGCAAGGGGCCCGACTGGCAGCCGCACATCGTGTCCGACGGCCTGCTGATCACGGGCCAGAATCCGGCCTCGTCGGTGGGCGTGGCGCAGGCGCTGCTGGAGCGGCTGAAGGGGTGAGGCTTGCATGCGTATGTGTCAGAATTGATACTTTCTGACACAGCGCGCGGTTCCGTTGCAACCGCGCGCCATTACCGATGCCTCCAGACGTACCTCCCAGCGTTCCCCCAAGCATTTCCGGCGACCTGTCCGCGCCGCCCGCCGGCTCCTGTGAGGCGGCGCTGTTCGCCGCGATGCAGGCGCGGGACGCCGCCACCGGCCGCCACTGCCACCGCGTGGTCGCGCTGAGCGTGGCGCTGGCGCGGGCCTGCGGCCTGCCCGAAGACGAACAACGCGCCGTGGCCGTGGCCGCCCGCCTGCACGACGTGGGCAAGATCGCGACGCCCGACCGCGTGCTGTTCTCGCCCAAGCGGCTCGAAAAAGAAGACTGGGAAATCATGAAGTCCCACGCCGCCGTGGGCGCCGGCATCATCCTGCAGAGCGACATGCCGCAACGCGAGCGGATCGCGCTGGCGGTGCGCCATCACCACGAACATTTCGATGGGTCGGGCTATCCCGCCGGACTGGCCGGGCACGAGATCCCGCTGCTGGCGCGCATCATCTCGCTGGCCGATTCCTACGACGCGCTGGGCGATGCCCGGCCGTACCATCCGGCGCGCACGCACGCCGAGATCATGCGCATCCTGCACCGCGAGGCGGGTTCGAAATGCGATCCTGATCTGTTGCGCACCTTCGAGACGATGATCCAGTCCAGCCCGCTGCGCGTGCCGTAGCGGTTCGCGCCGGACGCGCCTGGAAGGCGCCACGGTAGCCGTGGCGCCAGCGGGATCAAGCCAGGCGGATCATGTCGGGCCGGTGCTTCAGACCGGCCGCTTCAGTTGGATCACTTCAAGCGGTAATGCGCCGCCACCGTCGTCAGTTCCTGCAGCGTGCGCTGCTGCCAGGCGGCGTCGTGGCCCAGTTCCTCGGCCAGGATGCGCGCCACTTCGGGCGCGGCCAGCATGGCTGCCTCGGCGTCCAGGAACAGCGCGCGGTTGCGGCGCGCCAGCACGTCCTCGGCGCTGCGCGCCAGCTCGAAGCGCGCGGCGAAACGCACATGCGCTTCGGACAGGCCGCTGCTCTTGACCAGCATGCGCTCGGCGCCGGGCAGGGCCTTGAGCGTGGGCAGGTCGCTGCCGTAGTAGCTGTCCGGCGTGCCGGCGTGTTCCTGCGACGGCGCCAGGCCGTTGGCGCCGTGCAGCGCCAGCGACTCGGTGCGGCAGCTGGCCTGCGTCAGCAGCTGGTGCTGGATGGCGGTGTCGACCACGTCCTGCGCCATGCGGCGATAGGTGGTCCACTTGCCGCCCGTGACCGTCACCAGCCCGGCCTGCGACACCAGGATGGTGTGCTCGCGCGACAGCGACTTGGTGGAGGCGTCGCCGGTGGCCTTGACCAGCGGCCGCAGGCCGGCCCAGACGCTGGTGACGTCGTCGCGGGTGGGCTTGCGGCTGAGGTAGCGCGCGGCGGTGCTCAGGATGAAGTCGACGTCCTGGGCGCCGGCTTGCGGATCCAGCGGCAGGTCGTCGCGCGGCGAGTCGGTGGTGCCGACGATGGTGTGGCCGTTCCATGGCACCACGAACAGCACGCGGCCGTCGTCGGTCTTGGGGATCAGGATGGCGCGCTTGCCGGGCAGGAAGTCATGCGGCAGCGTCAGGTGCACGCCCTGGCTGGGCGCCACCATGGTCGGCGCGTTCTTGTCTTCCATGCGGCGCACGCTGTCGACCCAGACGCCGGTGGCGTTGATGACGCAGCGCGCCCGCAGCGTGAAGCTGGCGCCGCCCAGCGCGTCCTGCGCGGTGACGCCGTCGACCTTGCCGCCGGTGCTGGTCAGGCCGGTGGCGCGCACGTAGTTGACCGCGGTGCCGCCCAGGTCGAACAGGGTGCGCATCAGGCTCAGCGCCAGGCGCGCGTCGTCGAACTGGCCGTCGTAGTACAGCACGCCGCCCTTCAGGCCGCGGCCGTTGACGTTCTCGGCCAGCGTCGGCGCGTTGGCCAGCGTGTCGCGGCGCGACAGCCAGCGGCTGGGCGACAGGTTGAGCTTGCCGGCCAGCATGTCGTACATCTTCAGGCCGATGCCGTAGAAGGGCTGGTCCAGCAGGTTGTAGGCCGGCACCACGAAGCCCAGCGGCCACACCAGGTGCGGCGCGTTGCGGTTGAGCAGGCCGCGTTCGTGCAGCGCCTCGCGCACCAGGCTGATGTTGCCCTGCGCCAGGTAGCGCACGCCGCCGTGCACCAGCTTGGTGGCCTTGCTGGAGGTGCCCTTGGCGAAGTCGGCGGCCTCGATCAGCAGGGTGCGGTAGCCGCGGCTGGCGGCGTCGACGGCGGTGCCCAGGCCGGTCGCGCCGCCGCCGATGACGATCACGTCCCAGGCGGGCGTGTTGTCCAGTTGCGCCAGCAGGCGGTTGCGGTCGGGCGGGGTGACGGTGGCGAGCGGTTGGTTCATATGCGTGGGGCGGCGGGGCCGCGTGTGTTCGGTGCGGTGTTCGTTTCTGTTCGTGCCGGCCGGGCGGGGCGCAAGCGCCATGCCGGCCGGGTCAAGCCGGTCAGGCGGGTATCTTGGCCGCGTTCGGCGCGGCGGCCACTTCGCAGCGCACGCCGGCGTCCAGCAGCACTTGCGCCAGCGGTTCCTGCGGATGCGCGTCGGTGAAGAAGCGGTCGATCTGCGAGATGTGCGCCAGCTCCACCATGGCCTGGCGCTTGAATTTGCTGCTGTCGGCGGCCAGCCACACTTCGCGCGACTGTTCGATGATGGTGCGGGACACGCGCACTTCGCGGAAGTCGTAGTCGCGCAGCGTGCCGTCGGCCTCGATGCCGGAAATGCCGATCAGGCCGATGTCGACCCGGAACTGGCGGATGAAGTCCATGGTGGCCTCGCCGACGATGCCGCGGTCGCGCGAGCGCACCACGCCGCCGGCGACGATGACTTCGCAGTCCGGGTTGTCGGAAAGAATGTCGGCCACGTGCAGGTTGTTGGTGATGACGCGCAGGCCGCGGTGGCGCAGCAGGGCGCGGGCGATGGCCTCGGTGGTGGTGCCGATGTTCAGGATCAGCGAGCAGCCGTCGGGCACGGCGCGGGCCACGGCCTCGGCGATGCGCTGCTTGCCGGCCGCGTGCAGCCCCTGGCGCTTGCGGTAGGCGATGTTCTCGATGGTCGACGCTTCGATGCGCACGCCGCCATGGAAGCGCGACAGCAGGCCGGCTTCGGACAGGATGTTGACGTCGCGCCGCACGGTCTGCAGCGTGACGTCGAAGCGTTTGGCCAGCTCTTCGATCGTGGCCGAGCCCTGGGCTCGAACCATTTCGATCAAGGCGCTTTGTCGGGGATTCAGTGTCATGTTCGCATCATAAAACAACAAAAGCGAAAAATAATGACGCGCTGCAAGATTGTTTTTTTTTCGCTTCTTCGGTAAAACGCACAAAAAACGAAAGCTATCTGAAAGAAGAACCTGGACCGGCGCGTTCTCGCGCGCCGCAAGGGCCGCTGTACCGATGTACCGATGTCCGGCCTGAAAACCGGGGACGTATTAGAGGTAGAGGAGACCAGATGCAGCTGACCCTGGACAGGATAGGTTTGCGAGCCGGCTCGCAGACGCACCTGTATCCGATGAGCCTGGCCCCGGTGCCGGGCGCCATGACCGTATTGCTGGGGGTGACCCTGGCGGGCAAGACGTCGCTGATGCGCATCATGGCCGGGCTGGACCGGCCCACCGAGGGCCGGGTGCTGGCCGACGGCGCCGACGTGACCGGCGTGCCGGTGCGCCAGCGCAATGTCGCCATGGTGTACCAGCAATTCATCAACTATCCGTCCATGACGGTGTTCGACAACATCGCCTCGCCGCTCAAGCTGCGCGGCGTGTCGGGCATCGCCGACAAGGTCGGGGCCATGGCCGCGCGCCTGCACATCGACCACCTGCTGGGCCGCCATCCGTCGGAACTGTCGGGCGGCCAGCAGCAGCGGGTGGCGCTGGCGCGGGCGCTGGTCAAGGACGCGCCGCTGATCCTGCTGGACGAACCGCTGGTCAACCTGGACTACAAGCTGCGCGAGGAACTGCGCGACGAGCTGTCGGCGCTGTTCGCCGAGGGCCGTTCGACCGTGGTCTACGCCACCACCGAACCGGGCGAGGCGCTGTTGCTGGGCGGCCATACCGCGGTGCTGGATGCGGGCGAGCTGCTGCAGTACGGCCCGACCGCCGAGGTCTTCCACCGGCCCAATTCGATCCGCGTGGCGCGCGCCTTCAGCGACCCGCCCATGAACCTGTTCAGCGCCCAGCGCGGCGCCAGCGGCTTCACGCTGCAGGGCGGCATCGCGGTGGCGCGGCAATTGCCCCCGGGCGACGGCGCCGGGCTCACCGCCGGGCTGCGCGCCGGCGCGCTGGACATTGCGCCGCGCCCCGGCCACATCGGCCTGGACGGCGTGGTCAAGCTGGCCGAGATCTCCGGATCCGATACCTTCGTGCATGCCGAGACGGCCGCTGGCGACGTGGTCGCCCAGCTGCCGGGCGTGCACCGCTACACGCTTGAGCAGCGCCTGACGCTGTACTTCGACCCCGCCCAGACCTACGCCTTCGGCGGCGACGGCGCCTTGCTGGCGGCACCGCAGCGGGGAGGGATGGCCTGATGGCGCAGATCGAGCTGGACCTCTCCCATTCCTACGTCGCCCATCCCCAGGCCGACGAGGACTACGCGCTGCTGCCGCTGAAGTTCACCTTCCGCGACGGCGGCGCCTACGCCTTGCTGGGCCCCTCGGGCTGCGGCAAGACCACCTTGCTCAATTGCGTCTCGGGCCTGCTGCGGCCGTCGCATGGCCGCATCCTGTTCGACGGCCAGGACGTCACCAACAAGACGCCGCAGGCGCGCAACATCGCCCAGGTGTTCCAGTTCCCGGTGGTGTACGACACCATGACCGTGGCCGAGAACCTGGCGTTCCCGCTGCGCAACCGCGGCGTGCCGGCCAAGCAGATCCGCGAACGCGTCGGCCGCATCGCCGAGATGCTGGAGATGTCGCAAGTGCTGGACCGCCGCGCCAGCGGCCTGACGGCGGACGCCAAGCAAAAGATCTCGCTGGGCCGCGGCCTGGTGCGCAACGATGTGTCGGCGGTGCTGTTCGACGAGCCGCTGACCGTGATCGACCCGCAACTGAAGTGGGAACTGCGCCGCAAGCTCAAGGAAATCCACCACGAGTTCAAGCTGACGCTGATCTACGTGACGCATGACCAGACCGAGGCGCTGACCTTCGCCGACCAGGTGATGGTGATGGCGCGCGGCCGCGCGGTGCAGGTGGGCAGCGCCGATGACCTGTTCGAGCGTCCCGCCCACACCTTCGTCGGCCACTTCATCGGCTCGCCCGGCATGAACTTCCTGGCGGCGCAATGGCGCGACGGCGGCCTGGCGGTGGGGCAGCGCCGCGTCGACGGCGTGCCGGACGCGATGGCGGCCAGGCTGGCCGATGCCGGCCCGGTCAAGCTGGGCGTGCGGCCGGAATACCTGCGCCTGGCCGACGCCGGCGCGCCCGGCGCCATCCCGGCCACGGTCCAACGGGTGCAGGACGTGGGCACCTACACCTTGCTGCTGGCCGACTTCGAGGGCACGCCGCTGCGCGCCCGGCTGGGCACCGACGCCGCCTCGATCGCGCCCGGCGCCACCGTGTGGCTGTCGGTACTCAATACGCACACCTGCTTTTACCGCGACGAGGAGCTGATCCGATGAAACCAATCGATCACCGGGCCTGGTTCCTGGTCCTGCCCGTGGTGCTGTGCGTGGCGTTCTCGGCCATCCTGCCGCTGATGACCATCGTCAATTACTCGGTGCAGGACATCATCTCGCCCGAGCGCCGCGTGTTCGTCGGCACCGAATGGTTCGCCGCGGTGCTGCAGGACGAGGAACTGCATGGCGCGCTGCTGCGCCAGATCGGCTTCTCGCTGGCGGTGCTGGCCATCGAGATCCCGCTCGGCATCCTGCTGGCGCTGTCGATGCCGGCCAGCGGCTGGCGCGCCTCGGCGGTGCTGGTCATCATCGCGCTCTCGCTGCTGATTCCGTGGAACGTGGTGGGCACCATCTGGCAGGTGTTCGGGCGCACCGACATCGGCCTGCTGGGCGCGACGCTGTCGTGGCTGGGGGTGGACTACAACTACACCGGCAACGACATCGACGCCTGGGTCACCGTGCTGGTGATGGACGTCTGGCACTGGACGCCGCTGGTGGCGCTGCTGTGCTACGCCGGCCTGCGCGCCATTCCCGACGCCTACTACCAGGCGGCGCGCATCGACGGCGCCTCGCGCCTGGCGGTGTTCCGCTACATCCAGCTGCCCAAGATGCGCGGCGTGCTGATGATCGCGGTGCTGCTGCGCTTCATGGACAGCTTCATGATCTACACCGAGCCCTTCGTGCTGACCGGCGGCGGGCCCGGCAACGCCACCACCTTCCTGTCGCAGTATCTGACGCAGAAGGCGGTGGGCCAGTTCGACCTGGGTCCGGCGGCGGCGTTCTCGATCATCTACTTCCTGATCATCCTGTTGCTCTGCTTCATTCTGTACAACTGGATGCAGCGCGCCGGCACCACCGGTGGTTTCGACGAGGAGCGCGCCAATGCGTGAGCAATCGACCTGGTGGCGCGGCGCCTTCCTGGCGCTGTACCTGGTGTTCGCCATCCTGCCGCTGTACTGGATGCTGAACATGTCGTTCAAGACCAATACCGAGATCGTCAGCACCCTGACGCTGTGGCCGCGCGATTTCACGCTGGAACACTACCGCACCATCTTCACCGACCCGGCGTGGTATTCGGGCTACATCAACTCGCTGATCTACGTGGTCATCAACACGGTCATCTCGCTGGCCGTGGCGCTGCCGGCGGCGTATGCGTTCTCGCGCTACCGCTTCATCGGCGACAAGCACGTGTTCTTCTGGCTGCTGACCAACCGCATGACGCCGCCTGCGGTGTTCCTGCTGCCGTTCTTCCAGTTGTACAGCTCGTTCGGGCTGATGGACACGCACCTGGCGGTGGCGCTGGCGCACCTGGTGTTCAACGTGCCGCTGGCGGTGTGGATCCTGGAGGGCTTCATGTCCGGCGTGCCGCGCGAGATCGACGAGACCGCCTACGTGGACGGCTATTCGTTCCCGCGCTTCTTCCTGACGATCTTCCTGCCGCTGATCAAATCGGGCGTGGGCGTAGCGGCGTTCTTCTGCTTCATGTTCAGCTGGGTCGAACTGCTGCTGGCGCGCACGCTGACCTCGGTCAACGCCAAACCCATCGTCGCCACCATGACGCGCACGGTCTCGGCCTCGGGCATGGACTGGGGGGTATTGGCCGCGGCCGGGGTGCTGACCATCGTGCCCGGCGGCATCGTCATCTGGTTCGTGCGGCACTACATCGCGAAGGGCTTCGCGATGGGCCGGGTCTAGGGGGAGGGCTGCGCATGTTCAGCTGGATGGTATGGACCACCCCGGTCGCCGTGTTCTTCTCCTGCATCGTGCTGATGCTGGTCGGCATGACGATCTGGGAACTGAAATCGCCCACGGTCGAGCGCAAGGGCTTCCTGCCGCTGCGCACGACCCGGGGCGACCGCCTCTTCATCGGCCTGATGGCCGCGGCCTGGGTGAACCTGGCGTTCCTGGGGTTCGGGCAGAAGGCAGTGGAATGGTTTTCGCTGGATGAGCCGCCGTCGGTGTGGATCAGCTTCGTGCTGTCCATGCTGCTGCTGGCCTTCATCATGAGAAAAGGCTGAAGGGGCGCCAGACCCCGCGCGATATCAGCGGTTTGGAAGGACGAGCGGCCAATGTCTTCCCCGGCCAGAAGTCCGCAGCACCACAGGGGAAGACTTATCGAGGAGACAGGTCATGAAATTGCGCATGCACGCCATGGCGGCCGCCATCGCCCTGATCGGGACGTCAGGAGCCTGGGCCGGCGAGCCGGAAGCAAAGAAGTGGGTCGATTCGGAATTCCAGCCGTCGACCCTGTCCAAAGACCAGCAGATGGCCGAGATGAAGTGGTTCATCGAGGCCGCGGCCAAGCTCAAGGCCAAGGGCGTCAATGAAATCAACGTGGTGTCGGAGACCATCACCACCCACGAGTACGAGTCCAAGGTGCTGGCCAAGGCCTTCACCGAGATCACCGGCATCAAGGTCAACCACGACCTGATCCAGGAAGGCGACGTGGTCGAGAAGCTGCAGACCTCGATGCAGTCGGGCAAGTCGATCTACGACGGCTGGATCTCCGACTCCGACCTCATCGGCACCCACTACCGCTACGGCGCCATCCTGCCGCTGTCGGACTACATGGCCGGCGCCGGCAAGGAGTGGACCAATCCCGGCCTGGACCTGAAGGACTTCATCGGCACCAAGTTCACCACCGCGCCGGACGGCAAGCTCTACCAGTTGCCCGACCAGCAGTTCGCCAACGTCTACTGGTTCCGCGCCGACTGGTTCGCGCGCCAGGACCTGAAGGACAAGTTCAAGGCCAAGTACGGCTACGACCTCGGCGTGCCGACCAACTGGTCCGCCTACGAGGACATCGCCGAGTTCTTCTCCAACGACGTCAAGGAGATCGACGGCAAGAAGGTCTATGGCCACATGGACTACGGCAAGAAGGACCCGTCGCTGGGCTGGCGCTTTACCGACGCGTGGCTGTCGATGGCCGGCGCCGCCGACAAGGGCCTGCCCAACGGCATGCCGGTGGACGAGTGGGGCATCCGCGTGGCCGACGACAAGTGCACGCCGGTGGGCGCCTCGGTGGCGCGCGGCGGCGCCACCAACAGCCCGGCCGCGGTCTACGCCCTGACCAAGTACGTCGACTGGATGAAGAAGTACGCGCCCCAGCAGGCCATGGGCATGACCTTCTCGGAATCCGGCCCGGTGCCCGCGCAGGGCCAGATCGCCCAGCAGATCTTCTGGTACACGGCCTTCACCGCCGACATGACCAAGAAGGGCCTGCCGGTGGTCAACGAGGACGGCACGCCCAAGTGGCGCATGGCGCCGTCGCCGTACGGCCCGTACTGGAAGGACGGCATGCAGAACGGCTACCAGGACGTCGGTTCGTGGACTTTCTTCAAGTCCACCAACCCCGACAAGATGGCGGCCGCCTGGCTGTACGCCCAGTTCGTCACGGCCAAGTCGGTGTCGCTGAAGAAGTCGATCACCGGCCTGACCTTCATCCGCGACAGCGACATCCACAGCGACTACTTCAGCAAGAACGCGGCCAACTACGGCGGCCTGATCGAGTTCTACCGCAGCCCCGCGCGCGTGGCCTGGACGCCGACCGGCAACAACGTGCCGGACTACCCCAAGCTGGCGCAGCTGTGGTGGAAGAACGTCGCCACTGCCGTCACCGGCGAAAAGACGCCGCAGGCCGCGATGGACAACCTGGCCAACGAAATGGACCAGGTGATGGCGCGCCTTGAACGGGCCGGCATGGCGCAATGCGCGCCCAAGCTGAACGCCAAGGGCGATCCGAACAAGTGGCTGTCGGATCAGCACGCGCCGTGGAAGAAGCTGGCCAATGAAAAGCCCAAGGGCGAGACGGTGGCGTATGAGAAGCTGCTGGAGGCCTGGAAGGAAGGGAAGGTGCGGTAAGCACTGCGCGATTGCTTCGCGGCCTCGAAGCGCCACGGTTTCCGTGGCGCTTTTTCTTGCGCGTCCGGCGCGGGTTGCCGTGCGCTACCTGTCGAAAACGTAATCCGCCTATCCGCTTTCTGTCCGCATCACGTTCCTAGAATGAATCCCGAGCAGTACCCCCCACGATTCATAGGAGTGAAGCATGCAGATTCTTCGTAAAACCGCACTGATCCTGGCCCTGGCGGCGGGCGTTTCGGGCACGGCGCTGGCCCAGCAGGCGCCGGCCACGGCGCTGACCAGCCCCTACGGCGCGTCGCTGACGCGCGCCGAGGTGCTGGCCGACCTGGCGCTGTGGAAGCGCGCGGGCGTGGACCGGTTCTGGCGCGGCGAGGCCACGCCGGACATCTACAGCCCCGAGTACAAAGCGGCGTTCTCGGAATATGTGCGCCTGCGTTCGGGTCCGGACTACCAGGCCGAAGTGCAGCGCCAGAACGAGAGCCGCCGATAGCCGCGCCCGCGGCATCGGGGCATCCGCGGTCATGGGCCACGTCCTGTTGACATGCATTCCCGAGTCCGGCGACAGGCTGCACTTCGCGGACCTGGAGCTGGACCTGTTGCGCTGCCGCGCCTACCGGGATGGAGAGCCGCTGCTGTTGACGCCGAAGGAGTTCGGGCTGCTCGCCATGCTGATGGGCAGCCCGGGCGCGGTGTTCTCCAGTTGGCAATTGGCCGAATCGGTCTGGCAGGCCAAGGCGCCGGGCCTGGGCGCGGGGCACGTCAAGTGCCAGGCGGTGGCGATCGCCATGCGCCGGCTGCGCAGGAAGGTCGATGGCGGCAGCCGGCCGCGCTTGCTGCACGTGATCCGCGGCGGCAGCTTCATGCTGGCCGCGGGGCCGCTGTGAGGCGGCCAGGCAGTCTCGGGATCCATGGCCGGCGGGCGGCCGTGGGCCGCGCCGTCGCGCCGGGTTATCAGGCCGGCAGTGCGCAGCGTTCCAGGCACGCCACCTGCCAGGCATGCTCGATGTCGAACGATGCCGGGTCCGAGATCGCGCCATGGCCGCCCTGGCCGTAGACCGCGGCGTAGGCGGCGTATTCGGCCGCGCGCAGCGCCTTGCCGGCCAGCGCGCTGGCGACGGCGTAGGTCGCGGACACCGCGGCATGGCCGCAGCCGTCGATGGATGTCGATCCCGGGTGATGATTGGCCAGCCGCGAGGCGATGGCGGCGGCCTGCGCGAGCTGTTCGCGGTCGCAGGCGCCGTCGAGATAGCGGCCCAGGATGGCCAGGCAATCCACTGCCTGGGACGCTTCGAGCAGATGCTCGACGCGCCGCGTACAGGCCAGGCCGAAGGCCAGGCGCAGCGTTTCGTGATGCGGCGCATCCAGGTCCAGCTGCCGCGCCAGGTGTTCCAGGGCGATGTTCATGATCGGGCTCCTTGTTATTGCGCGGCGCGCCGCAAAGGCGGCGACCGCCGGGCGGCACGCGATGGCGCCAGGTCATTTTCCCGCCGCGCCGACGACCCTGTGAAGTGCAATTAACTGCCGGGTTGATGCAAAAAATCCATGAAAGCGCCAGCCCTGGCCAGCGGCCACGGGGCCTGCGTTATGCTGGGCGCTTTCCCGTCACGGCCGCATAGGGCGGCCCGCCGCCCCGCATGCCCAAACGCAAGAACACCATCGCTGCCACGGTCGAAGGCCGCATCGATAAGCTCCGCGTCGCGGTGCCGCTGGTGCGCGGCCAGGTGTACCTGCGGGTGGGCGGAGTGCCGGTCAATGGCGCCTTCGAAGACCCGGCCGATATCCGCATGTTGCGGGGGTTGGCGTTGCAAGCCGCGCCGGTGCGCGTCGGCGTGATCGAAGACGGCGCGCACGGGTTGCGCCACTTTTCCTGGCTGAGCGCGGCCAGCGGCGGAATCGCGCCGCGCTACTACGTCGATCAGCGGCGCCGCGCGTGGCGCAGCATCGGCATCGGCCTGGCCGTCGCCGTGGCGGCGGCGGGCGGGGCCTGCCTGCTGGACCTGTCGTCCTTCGCGCAAGTGCTGGCCCTGGTGGTGGCGCTGACGGTCACGCTGGTCGCCTTGCTGCTGGCCGGGTTCTCGTTGCACGGCCTGTGGCACAACCGCTTGCACCGTTCGGCGATCCTGCGCAGCGAAGCGCGCTACCGGGAGCTCCTGAAGACCCCGATCGCGGTCGCGCCGCCGGCCGAAGCGCCCGCCGGCCCGACGCAGGACGAGGGCGAGACGCTCGTCAGCGACGCCGCGCCCGAGATACTGGTGGTGCGCGGCGCCCTGGCCTCGCTGACGCACGAGGCCAGGCCTTCGACCCGCACGACGCCCAGTTATGGCATCTACCGTTTCCAGGTCGGCGCGCGCCGCTGCGTCATGTACGTGGCCGAGAACTTTGGCGATGCCATGCCGTTCCTGGCCGAAGGCGACCGGGTGGAACTGGCTGCCTACGCCGGCCAGCTCGCGGGCGCAGGCCCGGACCAGCTGGTCTACGGCCTGCGCAATCTGGAAGATGATCGCGTCTACGTCTGCCATCACTACTTCCGCGGCGCGTTCACCGATATCGCGCCGGTGGGCGTGGGCCTGGGGCAGCGGGTGCCGCTGCTGCGGCTGCTGGCCATCCTGCTGGTGTTCAGCTGGTTGGTGGTCGTGGCGGTGCTGGCGACCTCCGATTCGCCATCGAGTCGCGAGCAGGCGCCGGAACTGGCGGCCGTGGTGTTCGCGTTTTTGCTGGTGGCATGGCTGTGCGTGGCGCTGCCGCTGCTGTTCCTGGACGCGCGTTGGCGCATGGGCCGGCCGACGCGGCGCCAGCGCATCCTCGAGCGCATCTATCGCGCGCTGGGCCTGGGCACGCCGTTCGCGCCCACGGCGGTAATCGAGGAGGTCTAGGATGGCGGCGACGCGCGCCTCCCGCCCGCCAGGGGCCGTCGAGGAACCGCTGCTGGATCCGGCGTTGCTGCGTCGCCTGCTGCGCGCCAAGGACCGCATGGACGCGGCCTCGCACGAAGCCTGGCCGGTGGCGCGCCTGGCCGAGGTCAGCGGCGTGTCCGCGGCCTATTTCGCGCGGTCGTTCAAGCGCGCCTTCGGCCTGCCGCCGCACCGTTACCTGCTGACGCGGCGCATCGAGCAGGCCGTCGCGCTGCTGCGCGACACGGACCTGGCCATTACCGAGATCGCCTACGCGACCGGCTGGGAAAGCCTGGGCACCTTCGGCCGCATCTTCCACGACATCACGGGCCGCAGCCCCGGCGCCATGCGCGAGGCGGCGCGGGCCGGCATGGACGGGCTGGGGCAGGTGCCCGCCTGCGTGGTCAAGGCCGCGTCGCGGCCTGACCTGAACATCGCAGTTTTGGAGAAGCGCCGGCGCCAGGGCAAGGATAGAGTGCGCTGATCGACCCGCGTTGGGTCGCCAAACAACGTATCCAAGGAGTGGTCATGAGTGCAGGCATCAATGTCGTCGGCGTCTATGTGGACGACCAGGACGAGGCGCTGCGGTTCTACGTCGACAAGCTCGGCTTTCGCGTCCATACCGACGTGGGCAATGGCCCATACCGCTGGCTGACCGTCCAGCACCCGGAGCAGCCGTCGTTCCAGCTGGGCCTGTTCCGGCCCGGGCCGCCGGTTCATGACGAAGCCACCGCGCGGACCTTGCATGCCATGGTCGCCAAGGGCGCGATGCCGCCGCTGGTGCTGGCGGTGGCCGACTGCCGCGCCAGCTACGCCCGCTTGCAGGCGCTGGGCGTGGAATTCACGCAGGAGCCGGTCGAGCGCTATGGCAGCATCGATGCGGGGTTCCGGGATCCGGCCGGCAATGGCTGGAAGATGATCCAGGGGCCTGACGCGGCCGCCTGAAGTTGCCTCCTGCTGGCGGCTGCCCGAGGGCTGCTGGCCGTGGCGAGCCCGTATCGAGGCGGGAAAAAAACGCGCGCCTTCGGGCAAGCCCGGCAGCGCGCGGCGACATACCACCCATCCCTTCGCGGAGGCGGGCGTCATCAACGGGATCTTGCGCAAAGGGGATCGCGCCGCTGGCGGTCAGAAGCGGTGGCGGATCCCCATGTTCACCTCGGTCGCCTTGGCGTTGTCCAGGAAGGCCCAATTCGTCGTATAGGACGCCACCGCGTACAGATCCGTGCGCTTGGACAGGTTGTAGTTGTAGCCCAGGCTGTACGTGTTGCTGGCCGCATCCCCGCCGGTGAGCTGCTTGCTGTTGGCGTCCGCCCGTTGCCACGACGCGAAGGCGCCGCCCGATTTGCCGACCGGCGCCGCCAGCGCCAGCATGTAGGAGTTGGACCGGAAGCCCTTCGAGAACGCGTAGGACGGCGTGCCCGTGAAGGCGCCGATGCTGCCGCCGCCGGGCAGGCTCTTGCCGGCGAACCAGCCGTCGGTGAGACGGTTGTACGCCAGCGCCACCTTGACGACCTCGAAGTCATACGAACCGCCCACGATGTACGAACGCGGCGTGGCGTCGACCTGGCCCGCGCTCAGCTTGTTGGAGGCGTTGAGCTGGTCGTAGGTGGCAAAGCCCATCAGCGGGCCGTTGTCGTAGCGCAGGCCGGCGGTGATGGCGCGGGTGTTGTCGGTGGTGGCGAAGCCGGACTGGGCCGTCTTCTGGTCGTCGATGTTGAAGGCGTAGCCGACCGCGGCCTTGAAACCGCCCATCGACGGCGTCTCGTACACCACCAGGTTGTCGTAGCGCGGGAAGTAGGCCGAGCTGAAGCCCAGGCCGCCGCCGGTGTTCAGCTGGTTGAAGCCGCCGCCGAAAGTTGGCCCGAGCATGCCGCCGAAATAGCGCGTGGCGACGTTGTACTGGCGGCCCAGCCGCACCTCGCCCCAGTCGGCGCTGCCGAGGCCGACGGTGGCTTCGCGGCCGAACAGGCGCCCGCTCTGCGGCGAACTGCCGTTGCGGCTGTCGAAACCCGACTCCAGCTGGAACACGGCGTACAGGCCGTCGCCCAGGTCTTCCTTGCCGCGCAGGCCCCAGCGCGAGCCGGCCGTGGTGCCGGTGGTCGTGCCGATGCGGCTGTTGTCGATGCTGCTGCGGCGGCCGGTGGCCGGGTCGGTGTAGCTGCCGTCGACGTTGGCGTAGCCGATGCCCGTGTCGATCAGGCCGTAGAGCGTGACCGAGGTTTGCGCGGACGCCGCGCCGGACAGCGCCATGGCGGCCGCGGCGGCGAATTGTTTTTTCATGGATGACTCCGTAGGCTGGAAAACTCGAATGGCGCCGTGCGGTCGAAGGACGGGCCTTCGGTTGCAGGGCGACTCGCAGTCTGCGCGGCCGCGATCGACAGTTCGCGAACATTAAAATGACAATATCGATCGCGTTGCCGTCGCGATACCGTCATCTTTTCCTGCCAGGGCTCCGCCCGCATCACCGTCCTTCGATTCCATGTTCAAGCCTTTCCTGCGCGCCTGCTTCGCCCTGTCATTGATCGCCACCGGCGCCGCGCACGCGGCCGGTTTCCAGCGGCTCAATCTGCCCATGGACATGAACGGCCCGGCGTTGCAGGGCGGCATCTGGTATCCGTGCGCCGCGCCCGCGCAGGACGTCGCCATCGGCCGCGTCACCCTGGCGGCGACGCCGGACTGCCCGATGCCCGACGGATCCCGGCCGCTCATCGTCATGTCGCACGGATCGGCCGGTTCGTATCTGGGGCATCACGACACCGCCGCGGCGCTGGCGGACGCGGGCTTCGTGGTGGCGGCGATCAACCACGTCGGCGACAACGCGGTGGACCGCTCGCGGCAGGGCTATCTGTCGATCTTCTCGACGCGGCCGCGCGAGATCCGGCGGCTGATCGACTACCTGACCGGCGCGTGGCCGCAACGGGCGCGGCTGGACGGCGCGGTGGGTTTCTTCGGATTCTCGCGCGGCGGCTATACGGGGCTGGTGCTGGCGGGCGCGACGCCTGATTTCAAGCAGGGCCTGGGCATCTGCGCCGACGAACCGGCGCTGCCGATGTGCCGCGACATCCGCGACGGCAATGTGCCGGCGCAACCCTACGTGAAGGACGCGCGCATCAAGGCCCTGGTCATCGCCGATCCGCTCAACGCCTTCAGCGCCGATGCGCTCAAGGCGGTGTCGATCCCGGTGCAGCTATGGGCCTCGGAACAGGGCGGTGACGGTGTCACGCCGGCCAGCGTCGATGCGGTGCGCCAGGGATTGCCGGCGCCCGAATTCCATCGGGTCGCCGGCGCCGGCCATTTCGCTTTCCTGGCGCCGTGCTCCGCCGCGCAGGCCGAGACCGCGCCGGCGATCTGCCGCGATGCGGCGGGTTTCGACCGGGCGGCGTGGCACCGTGAGTTCAACGCGGCGGTGGTCGCGTTCTTCAAGACCGCGCTGCTGACCCGCGCCGGGCAAGCCGGCCTTCAATGACGGCGGTCGTGAAGGCCGTCGTGAAGGCCGCTATCGGCTAGCGCGCCGAGTCCTGGCGGCCGGCCTGTGCCGCGGCCCGTCTCCTGGCCGCCGCCTTCGGTCCGTCGCGCAGCGCGACGTAATTGCAGTAATGCGCGAAGTCCTTCTTGGCCAGCGCCAGGTACAACCCCGTGGCCACCATGAAGGCACTGCACACAAAGGGGTGCAGCCAGATGCCGATGGAGTAGGGCATCAGCGAGGTTGTCTTGTACATGATCAGCACGCCGAATCCCAGCAGCAATACCATCAGCAGCCAGCGCGCCCATTCGCTGCCACGGTACAGCCCTGCCAGCAGCAGCCCGGGCAGGATCAGCTTCACCAGCGGCGAGAGCTGGCCGCGCAGCAGCGGCAGGAGGTCATAGCTGAGGGTGACCAGCGTGCCTGCCAGCACGACATACCAGAACCGCTTGCTGGTGGGCGCGTGGCGCCGTGGAGCCTGTCTTGCTTCACCATTCTTCTGCTGCATGGAGCCTCCTTTGGGTAACGGGCCAGTGTAACGTCGTGGCGGCGGCGATGCGGGTAGACTGGCGTCTGGGTACACACCGGAGCACCGCCTTGGCCACCTCGTTGCGCAGATACACCGAGCTTCCCTACCTGATCGACTACCTGCAGACGGGCGAGCTGGCCCTGCTCAATCCGAAAGCGTGGGACGACCGCAACGACTCGTTCTACATCGAGGAATACGCGCGCGCCAAGCGTCTGCTCGGCATCTACGCGCTGTGCATGGCCGAGGCCTCCGAGACCTATCACCACTGGCGCGTGTTCTCGAACGGCAGCGGCGGGGTCTGCATCGAGTTCGACAAGGAAAAGCTGGTGGAGCAGGTGCGCGGCGTGCCCGATCTGCGGGCCGAGACGGTGCAGTACCGCACCATCAAGTCGCTGCGCGAGCAGCCGCCGGCCGAGGCCGACCTGCCGTTCCTCAAGCGCCACGCCTTCCGCGATGAAAAGGAGTTCCGCCTGTTCGTCTGCCGCAAGACGCGTGACACGCCGGTGCTGCGCATCCCGGTGGCGCCGGCGACCATCAAGCGCGTCACGCTCAGCCCGTGGCTGCCGGCCACGGTCTGCGACCAGGTCAAGAAGGTGCTGAAGTCGATCAAGGGCTGCGAGAAGCTGCGCGTGTTCCGCTCGACCCTGGTGGACAACGAAGACTGGAAGAAATTCGCCAGCGCCGGCCGCAAGGAGCCGGCATGACGCAAGCCCGCGATACGGGCGCGCCAGGCGCGCTGTCGCCCGCGCAGATCGTCGACGCCTACGCGCGGCTGGGCTGGAAGAACAATGACCCGATGGGCCAGGTGCTGCGATTGCGCCGCGACGATCCGGCGGCGTTGGGAGAACTGGTCACGCTGTTCCTGGATCGCGGGCTGGAGCACGCCACCTTCATCGACGCCGCGCTCGACCTGATGGACGACGCCACCTACGCCGAAACCCTGCGGCGGGCGTGGCAGCGCGCGCGGGACGGCGAGACCGCCAAGGCGCTGGCCGAGGTGCTGGATTCGGCGGCGGTGCAATGGCCCGCGCTGTTCGCCGGCGCCTGGCCGGCGTTGCTGGCGGCCGCGCAGGCCGGCGCGGGCGGGCCGCGCTTCAATACCGACCACGCCTGGCGCGCGCTCGATGCCGAAACGGCGCAGGCGTGGCTGGCGCAATTGCCACCGCGGATCGAAGACGATGATTCGCCCGATTCATTGCGCGCCCGCGCCGTGCTGCACTCGCGCCAGCCGGAGACGGTGCTGCGCGTCTGGCGCCAGGCCTTCGCGGGAGGCGTGGATCCCGACGCCATCTATTGGCTGATGGAAGTGGGCTATGCCGACGAAGGCGGCCAGGCGCGCGCGCTGCACGGCGAGCGGCCCCTGCACATCCGCTTCGACGCGGCGCAGCGCAAGCAGATGGCCGCCTCGCAACCCGAATGGCGGCGCGAGATCCAGCGCCTGCATCCCACCTGGGGTTTCCCGGGGGCCGAGGCCGCGCCTGCCGTCGCGCAGGGCCACATGGGCGGCACGCTCGCGGCCACCTGCGGCCTGTGCCACGGGCCGCTGCATCGCCTCTTGACGCTGCCTCGGCCCGCGCTGGCCGGCATCGATTGCCCAACGCCGCTGACGCTGGCCACCTGCCTGTCCTGCCAGGGGTGGGAACAGGATGGCCCGATCCTCTTCTTCCGCCACGACGGCGACGGCGTGCCGCAAGCGCATCCGTCGCAGCGCCAGGCCGAGCCGGTGACGCCGGAGTTTCCCGCCGAACCGCTGCGCGAGGCCGACGTGGCCTTGTTCCAGGCGCCGGCGCGCTGGGCCTGGCAGGACTGGGGCGAGTCCAACGGCCGCCAGAACCTGAGCCGCGTCGGCGGGCCGCCCAGCTGGGTGCAGTCCGCCGAATACCCCGCCTGCCCGGATTGCGAGCGGCGCATGTCGTTCGCGATGCAGCTGGATTCCGACCTGCCGCAGGCGGACGGCGGCGACTGGATGTGGGGCAGCGGCGGCTGCAACTACAGCTTCTGGTGCGGGCATTGCCGCGTCAGCGCGCATCTGTGGCAATGCACCTGAACGGCGGCAATGCGCCTGGACGCCGCGCGGCAGGCATCCGCCGTCGCGGCGCGGTCCACGCGCTCGCCTAGCTAGACGGGCCTGCCGTCCTGCGCCCGCCGGCATTTGGCGGGATCATCGTGCACCAGCGACTGGTGCACGCCGACGCCGGCCATGACGCCCGCGGCGCTGGCCAGGGTGGCATTGCCCATCGCCGTGCTGGCGTCGCCCGCCGCGTAGACGCCGGGCACCGTGGTCTGCTTGAAATCATCGACGCGCAGGTACGGTCCCAGCGGCCCCTCATCGAAGGCGCAGCCCAGCTGCATCGCCAGCGGGCTGCTCATGTGCACGCGGCTGGCGACGAACAGCGCATTGACCAGCAGGCGGCGGCCGTCGGCCAGTTGCACCGCGTCGATGCGCGGCGCCGGGCCCAGCAATTGCGCCACCGGGGTGCGCTCGATGCGCACGCCGCGGGCCGTCAGCAGCGCGGTCTGTTCGGCATCCGGCTCGAACTCGCCCTGGGTGAAATAGGTGGTGGGGCCCCAATCGGGCAGCAGCGCGGCCTGATGCGACGACATGGGGTGGGCGGCCAGCACGCCCAGCGGCTGGTCGGCCACCTCATAGCCGTGGCAGTACGGGCAATGCAGCACCGTCTGGCCCCAGCGTTCGCCCAGGCCGGGCAGGGCGGGCAGCTCGTCGCGCACGCCGATGGCCAGGATCAGGCGGGCGGCGCGCAGTTCGCGGCCGTCCTCCATGACGACGCTGAAGCGCCCCGATTCGCCGCTGGCGCTGGCGGCGGTGCCGTCGATGAAATCCACGGTGCGGTAGGCGGCCAGCTGGGCGCGCCCGACAGCGACGATCTCGGCCGGCGTCTTGCCGTCCTGGCCCAGGAAGCCGTGGGAATGCGCGGAGAAACGGTTGCGCGGCTGGCCGGCATCCACCAGCGCGATGCGGCGGCGGGCGCGGGCCAGTTGCATGGCGGCCGAGAGGCCGGCGAAGCTGCCGCCGATGATGACGGCGTCATAGCTGGAGAGCAGTTTTTCGGGCTTCATGGATTTCTCGATACTTTAAAAGTTGCATGATACGGCGATCCTGTCCGTTCATGCAACTTATAATGTTTCAAACCATGAACCAGGAGTCTTTCCATGCGCAGCGATAACCGCCTGTCCCGCATGCTGCACGTGCTGCTGCACATGGCGGAGCAGGATGCGCCGCTGACCTCCGAGACCATCGGCAAGATGCTCAACACCAATCCCGTGGTGGTGCGGCGCATGATGTCCGGCCTGCGCGAGCGCGGCTACGTGCAATCGGAAAAAGGCCACGGCGGCGGCTGGGTGCTGACGCGCCCGTTGTCCGAGCTGACCCTGCTGGATGTCTACCAGGCGCTGGGCGAGCCGCCGATCTTCGCCTTGGGGCTGGACCAGAGCGAACCGAAGTGCCTGGTGGAGCAGGCCGTCAACGCCGGACTCGAGGGCGCGATGGCCGAGTCGCGCCGGCTGCTGCTGGAGCGCTTCGCCACGATCCGCATGGACCAGCTGGCGCAGGACTTCCATCGACGGCTCAAGCTGCATCCGCACTGCACGGAGCGCTAGCGGGCGCTGCTCCGGTGTATTCTCGCAATCGTGCCGCGCCCGCATCCCGGGCGGCCGGCCCGCGCAAGAGAACACGGGCGGCGTCTACCCGCGCCAGTCCGGCACTGCCCGACCAGGAGACATCGAACATGCTATTGACCGAAGAACAGCTCAGCGTCCAGGACATGGCGCGCCGTTTCGCGCAGGAACGCCTGGCGCCGAATTCCGAGCGCTGGGACCGCGAACACCACTATCCGGCCGACGCCATCCGCGAGATGGCCGACCTTGGCTTCTTCGGCATGCTGGTGCCGGAGGAATGGGACGGCAACGCCAGCGGCTACCTGTCGTACGCCGTGGCGCTCGAAGAAATCGCGGCCGGCAACGGCGCCTGCTCGACCATCATGAGCGTGCACAACTCGGTCGCCTGCATGCCCATCCTGAAGTACGGCACCGACGCGCAGAAGGACCAGTTCCTGCGGCCGCTGGCCAGCGGCGCGCACATCGGCGGCTTCGCCCTGACTGAACCGCAGGCCGGTTCCGACGCCAGCAGCCTGCGCACCCGCGCGGTGCGCGACGGCGACCACTACGTGCTCAACGGCGCCAAGCAATTCATCACCTCGGGCCGCACCGGGCAGCTGGTGATCGTGTTCGCGGTGACCGATCCGCAGGCCGGCAAGCGCGGCATCTCGGCCTTCATCGTGCCGACCGACACCCCGGGCTACGAGGTGGTGCGGGTCGAGGACAAGCTCGGCCAGCACCTGTCGGACACCTGCCAGATCGCCTTCGAGGACATGCGCATTCCCGCCGCGTGGCGGCTGGGCGAAGAGGGCGAGGGCTACAAGATCGCGCTGTCGAACCTGGAGGGCGGCCGCATCGGCATCGCCTCGCAGGCGGTCGGCATGGCGCGCGCCGCGTTCGAATGCGCGCGCGACTATGCGCGCGACCGCCAGGCCTTCGGCAAGCCCATCATGGAGCACCAGGCGGTGTCGTTCCGGCTGGCCGACATGGCCACCCAGATCCACGCGGCGCGGCAGATGGTGCTGCACGCGGCGGCATTGCGCGAGGCCGGCAGGCCGGCGCTGACCGAGGCCTCGATGGCCAAGCTGTTCGCCTCCGAGATGGCCGAGAAGGTCTGCTCGGCCGCGATCCAGACGCTGGGCGGCTACGGCTACCTGGCCAACTTCCCGGTGGAGCGTATCTACCGCGACGTGCGCGTGTGCCAGATCTACGAAGGCACCAGCGACATCCAGCGGCTGGTGATCGCGCGCGCCTTGTAAGCCGGCGCCGGCAGCGGCCGCCCACGCGGGCGTCGGCGAGTCCTCAGTCCAGCAACGCCTGCACCGCGGCTTGCGCCGGTCCCGCCAGCGGCTGCTCGCGTTGCAGCCGCGCGATCTTTTCCTCGAACTCGCCCGCCACGTCGGGCCGCAGCTTCTTCATGGCGCGCACGGTCTGCGCCAGCAGCAGGCGCGCGTTGATGCTGTGCGGGAAGTCCAGGCACTGGCGCAGGTTGCCGTCGAGGATCTCGCGTTCGCCATTGAGCTGGCCCGGCTGCTCCGGGTTGGCGCCGTTGCAGCGCACCGCCAGCAGCTGTTCCAGGCGCAGCAGGTAATACGGGAAGGCCGCGCCGTCCGGCACCGTGTAGTTGGCCGGCGTCGCCAGCGGCGGCTGCGCGGTGGCGCGGCCCACCAGCGCCACCAGTTCCTCGGTCAGGCGCTGCAGCGGGGCGGTCGGGTCGGCCATCGGGAATTCGGCCGACAGGGCGCCGACGCACTCGGCGTCCTCGGTGCGCACCACGCGCACCTCGGCGCGCCACGGCTCGGCGATGGTGACCAGGTGCGAGATCACCACGTAATCGCTTTGCGCCTCGCACTGCTGCGCATAGCCGATGGCATCGGTGTCGTCCCAGGCCGCGCCGCTCAGCAGGAAGCCGGGATGCGGTTCGGTCAGCCACGGCACCAGCGTCTGCGTGCGCAGGCCGCAGCGCAGCGCCAGCTGTTCGTTGAAGTACAGCGGCAGGGCGCGGCTCAGGCGGCCGGTGGCGTCGGCCAGTTGCCGCTCGGCGCGCTCGGGCGCGGCGCCGATCTCGGCCGAGCCGCCCAGGAGCGACACCAGCGGGCGATCGGGCGTCACCGGCGTGAACAGCGCCGCCGCGGGCGAATCGGGCGTCAGCCAGACCGGGCCGCGGCCCAGCAGCATGGCCAGCCGCATCTGCGCTGGCTCGGCCGCGCCGTCGCCCAGGGCGGCGCGCGCCAGTTCGGTGTCCCAATAGGCCAGGTTGTCCTTCCAGTCGGGGCGCTGCTGCGCGTAGAGCTGATCGAGGAGGGCGCGGGCCTCGTCGGGCCGGCCCAGTTCGACGTAGGCGCGGATCAGGTTGTTGCCGACCTGGATGCCGTGGCTTGCCGCATCGAAGCGCGGCCCGGCCAGTTCGACGATCGGCTCGATCGCGCCGGCGTTGCCCAGGTCGCCGCTCATCTGCGCCAGCAGGTCGGCGGGCGCGGGCGTGCCGGCGCGCGCCAGCGCTTCCTGGTACATCGCGAGCGCGCCCGACAGGTTGTGCGAACCCAGTTCGCCGTGCGCCAGCCACAGTTGCGCGCGCCAGCTGCCGGGCAGCGCGGCGACCTTGCGCATGGCGGCCACGCCGGCCGCATCGCCGCCGTGTTCGCGGTGGATGGCTTCATACCAGCCCAGGCCGTTTTCCTGGTTGGGGTCCAGTTCCAGCGCGCGCCACAGCGTTTCCACGGCAGCGGGCTCGTCGCCGCGCTCGTCCTGGATCTTGGCCAGGTTGGTCAGCACCACGCCGGTCTCGCCATGCTGGCCGATGAAGCCGCGCAGCGCGCGCTCGGCCTCGTCCAGGCGGCCGGTCTTCATGTAGACGATGGCCTGCAGCACCACGCCGCGCTCGGCGCCGGGCTGCAGTTCGACCAGGCGGTCCACGGGCCTGACCATTTCATCGATGAAGCCGTCGCCGAGCGACTGGATGATGAGGCCGGACAGGGAATCGGCGTCGTCCCAGTGGCGCTCGATGGCGCCGGCCAGCACGTTTTCGCGCCATTGGTCGCGCGGCACGAAGATCTCGCGGCCGTAGGCGTCGTGGGCGCGGATCATGTCGGCCTCGCTGTCCGGCTCGGCAATCGGCTCGGAAACCGGCGGTGCGGCGTCGGGCGAGGGCGAGTCGCCGTCATCGGCGGGAGTGGTTTGCTTGCCGAGGAGTTTCTTCAGGAAGCTCATGGGATGTCGTGTCCAGGGTTCAGGCGCCGAGCGCGCGGGCGCGGCGGGCCAGGCGGCGGCGCGCCCAGAGGGTGTAGATGACGAGGTTGCCGACAATCAGCAGCAGCGCCAGCGTGATCTGGACGTCGCGTGTCAGGCCGTCCGGGTAGATTACCGCCAGCACGTAGTGCTCGATGAAGCCGCCAGCGTAGCCCTGCTGCCCGGCCTGCTGGCGCAGCGAGACTTCCAGCGGGGTGAGCGGGCAGATCCAGCCCATGCCGATGACCATCGCGCCCCAGGCCAGCGCCGGCAGGTGCAGGTAGGCCAGGCGCCAGCGCCACAGCGCCAGCAGGCCGCCGAACACCACGAAGGCGACGAACAGGCCATGCACGATCAGGACGGCGTCGGCCAGCAGGCGGTAGATCATGCGGCAAGTTCTCCGGGTGCGGAAGGCGCGGCTGGGGCGCCGCGCCCGGGGCGGGATGGTGCGGTGCCGGGTATCGGGCGCCGGCGGTCAGGGTTTCAGGTCGCGCAGCAGCTTGGCCAGTTCCGGCGCCGTCATCAGTGACACGCCCTCGGCGCGGGCGTACTGCAGCGCGTTGTCGGACACCTCGCCCAGCGCGATGTAGATGGCTTCGCGCGCGCCGCGCTTTTCGCGCGCCGCCTGCAGTTCACGCAGCGGCTCGACGCCGACCCGCGCGGCCTTCCAGCGCTTGGCGCTGACCATGGCGACGTGGCCGTCCTTGGTCAGGGCGAAATCGGCGCCGGGGCCTTGCAGCCGTTCGACCTCGCAGCCATCACGGCGAAAACCGGCTTCGACCGTGGCGGCGAATTGCTGCCACGACATGGCCGCGGCAGCCTGCGCCACGGCGTCGACGCGGGCGCCCGACGGCGCGCGCAACTGCTTGTAGGCCGCCATGATGGCGATCACCGCGAACGGCACCGCGGCGAACACGCCCATGGCCGCGTACTCCAGCGGCAGCGCGGCGAACCCGCCCACCGACAGCAGCAGCGCCACGCCGGCGCTCATCCACCACGGCGAGCGCAGCAGCACCGCGAAGATGGAGTTCTGCGACATCTTGAACTTCATGACGCGCGCACCACGATACGCACGTCGCCACAGGTGACGATCTGGCCGGGACGGATCTTGGCGGTCTTGCGGCTTTCGACCACGCCGCCCACGCTCACGTGGCCTTCGGCCACCAGCATCTTGCCGGCGCCGCCGCTGTCGCAGACGCCGGTGGCCTTGAGCAACTGGTTGACTTCAATAAAGGGGCTGCCTTCGGCAAGCGTGAATTCGATGATGGGCATGGCGCGAACGGGTATGCAATAGGGATCGGGCGGTTCAGGCCTGGCCGCCGGGGACGTTGCCGCCGGCGGGCGGGGCGGGCGGGGCCGGCGGGGCGGGAGGCGCGGGCGGTACGTCGATCGGCATCACCGGGCGGCCGTTGCCGGACTCGGCGCGCGCCATCCAGGCGATCAGCGATGAGCGCATGGCTTCCTCGACCGACATCTGGATCGGCTGCACCCATTCCTGCGGCACGAACACGGTATAGCCCCCGATCATATAGCCCATCGGCAGGTAGACGGCGACCCGGTCGCCCTGCGTGAAGCCTTCCGGCAGGCCTTCCAGGTTGCTGCGCGTCACCAGGCCGACCAGCTCCAGCTGCTGGCCCGGGATGCGAAGGATCACGACCTGTTGGGCGGTGGCCTTGGAGCTGGGCGAGAAGTAGTCGGCGAAGCTCTTGAGCGACGAATAGATGCTCTTGACCACCGGCAGGTTGGTGAACGGCATCTCCAGCAGCGCCATCACGCGCTTGACGCGTTCCTTGGACACCAGGTAGCCGATCGCCAGGATGCCCAGGATGCCCAGCAGCAGGCCCAGGCCGGGAAAATAGAAGCCGCCGATGAAGGGACGCAGGAAGGTCAGCGCCACCGCCTCGGTCCAGGCCAGGAAGATATAGAGCAGGTAGATCGTCAACGCCAGCGGCAGGACGGTGATCAGGCCACGGAAGAAGTACTTGTAGAGACGGGTCATAGTCGTAAAGCCAGGAAATCAGGGTCGGGTCCGGCGTGGCGCGCGGACCGGAAGGGCCGCCAGCATAGCAGCAGGCGGCGCGGGGTCCGGTAACAAGTGCCGCGAATCGCTACCGGTCAACGGGCAGGTACAGGGTCTCCTTGATTTCCTCCATCACCACGTAGCTGCGCGATTCGGCCGACGCGGGCAGGCGCTTGAGGATTTCGCCAAGAAGACGGCGGTATTCATTCATCTCGGTCAGGCGGGCCTTGACCAGGTAGTCGAAATCGCCCGACACCAGGTGGCATTCCATCACCTCGGGCACGTACAGCAGCTCTTTCTTGACCTTGTCGAACACGTCGCCCGACTTGGCCGAGAGCTTGATTTCCAGGAACACCAGCAGGTTCTTGCCGAGCGCCGCCGGATTGACGCGCGCATGGTAACCGGAGATCACGCCCTCGCGTTCCATGCGCTTGACCCGGTCGGAGCAGGGCGTGGCCGACAGGCTGACGCGCTCGGCCAGTTCCGTGACGGAAATACGGCCTTCCCGCTGCAGGATATCCAGGATTTTCAGGTCGATACGATCGAGGTCGCGCATTTCACTTCTGGCGGTCTAAAAAGGACGGTTGGCCGGGAAAAACCACTGCCGAATGAAAATCTTCAGTGATTTTCACTGTGATGAGGCTCATAGACTACCGAAATTCCTGACCAAATCCAAACTTCGGAAAGAATCATGCATGTGATCGTCCTCGGCAGCGGCGTCATCGGTACCACCACCGCCTACTACCTGGCCCGCCAGGGCGCCAAAGTGACGGTGCTGGACCGCCAGCCCGGCGCCGCCCAGGAGACCAGCTACGCCAACGCCGGCCAGGTGTCGCCGGGCTATTCCACGCCCTGGGCCGCGCCCGGCATCCCGCTGAAAGCCATCAAGTGGCTGTTCAAGAAGCACGCGCCGCTGGCGATCCGCCTGGACGGCAGCCTGTACCAGTTGAAATGGATGGCGGCGATGCTGGCCAACTGTTCGGCCGAGCGCTACGCGGTCAACAAGGAACGCATGCTGCGCCTGGCTGAATATAGCCGCGACTGCCTGCGCGAGCTGCGCGCCGACACCGGCATCCATTATGAAGAGCGCGCCCGCGGCACGCTGCAGCTGTTCCGCACCGAGGCCCAGATGGAAGCCGCGCGCCGCGACATCGCGGTGCTGGAAGAAGTGGGCGTGCCCTACGAGCTGCTGGACCGCAACCGCCTCGTGACCGCCGAGCCGGCGCTGGCGCGTTCGCTGCACAAGCTTGCTGGCGGCCTGCGCCTGCCCAACGACGAGACCGGCGATTGCCGCCTGTTCACCACCCGCCTGGCCGAAATGGCCGCGGCGCTGGGCGTGGAGTTCCGCTACAACCAGTCGGTGACCGGCCTGAACACCGTCGGCGGCCAGGTGACCGGCGTGCGCGTCGGCAACGAGGTCCTGACGGCCGACCGCTATGTCGCCGCCTTCGGCAGCTACACCCGCGGCTTCCTGGAGCCGCTCGGCCTGGACCTGCCGGTGTACCCGGTCAAGGGCTACTCGCTGACCATCCCGATGAAGGACGAGGCCGCCGCGCCGGTTTCCACCATCCTGGACGAAACCTACAAGATCGCCGTCACCCGCTTCGACGACCGCATCCGCGTCGGCGGCATGGCCGAACTGTCGGGCTTCGACCTGCGCCTGAAGGACGCGCGCCGCAAGACGCTGGAGCTGGTGGTCAACGACCTGTTCCCCGGCAGCGGCGACGTGGCCCGCGCCGAGTTCTGGACCGGCCTGCGCCCGATGACGCCGGACAGCACGCCGGTGGTCGGCCCGACCCGCTATGGCAACCTGTTCCTGAACACCGGCCACGGCACGCTGGGTTGGACCATGGCCTGCGGCTCCGGCAAGCTGGTGGCCGACCAGGTCCTGGGCCAGCGGCCGCAGATCCGCACCGACGGCCTGGCGCTGTCGCGCTACGACCGCCACGCCCCGGCCGAACGGCCGCTGGTGCTGGACGGCAAGGGCGCCTGATTCTCCGGCCCGTTCCCCACACCTGTTTCCCCCGGCGCCGGCCATAAGCCGGCGTCTCGACGGCCCGCCCGGCGCACAATGCCGGCCGGGCCGTTGTTCCTCCGGGGGCGTGCCTGGGACATTCCTGCGACACCTTGCGGCATGTCGAGGGTCGTATCGATGAGCGCCGGCCTCTACAATCCCGGCATGACCCATTTCCTGCACACCGCCGATTGGCAGATCGGCCGTCAGTACGGCCAGTTCGAAACCGATGACGCCGCCTTGCTGGCCGAGGCCCGCTTCGATGTCGTCGCGCGCATCGCCGCGCTGGCGGCCGAGCGCCAGGTCGACGCGGTGCTGGTGGCCGGCGACGTGTTCGACACCCAGGCAGTGTCCGACCGCACCATCCGCCGCCTGTTCGCCGCGCTGGCCGCCTACGCCGGCCCCTGGGTCATGATCGCTGGCAACCACGACGCGGCGCTGGCCGACAGCGTCTGGAGCCGCGCGGCGCAACTGGGCTGCATTCCGCCCAACGTGCAGGTGCCGCTACGTACCGGCGTGGTCGACCTGGCGGCGCAGAACCTCGCGGTGCTGGCCGCGCCGCTGACCCAGCGCCATACCTACGACGACGTCACCCAGGCCTTCGACGCCCTGGACTCCGAGCCCGGCCGCATCCGCGTGGGCCTGGCCCATGGCAGCGTGGCCGGCCGCCTGCCCGACACCATCGACGCCACCAACCCCATCGCGCCCGATCGCGCCGCCCGCGCGCGGCTCGACTACCTGGCGCTGGGCGACTGGCACGGTTGCCTGTCGATCGACGAACGCACCTGGTACGCCGGCACGCCCGAGCAGGACCGCTTTCGCGGCAACGAACCCGGTTACGCGCTGGACGTGCGCATCGCCGCGCCGGGCGCCACGCCGCAGGTCGAGCGCGTGGCCACCGGCAAGTACCGCTGGTCGGCCTGGACCGAAACCTTGAGCCTGCCGACCGACGCCCAGGCGCTGGCCGAGCGCCTGGCGGCGCTGCGGGCCGAAGACGTGCTGCGGCTGGAACTCCTGGGCCACGTCAACGTGCCCACCTGGGAGGCGCTGCAACGCGCGGTGGATCAGGCGGCGGCGCAGGCGAGGGCGGTGCTGCCGGACTTCACCGGCCTGCTGCTCGAACCCGACGAGGCCGACCTGGCGCAACTGGGCGCCAGCGGCTACGTCGGCGAAGTGGCCACGCAATTGCAGGCCATGCAGGCCGACCCCGACCAGGCGGCGGTGGCCGGGGAGGCCCTGAGGCTGCTGCTGCGGTTCCAGCGCGAAGGCGCGGCCGCGGGAGGCGCGCAATGAAGCTCACGCGCATCGCCCTCGAAGAATTCCGCAAGTTTCGCCAGCCCCTGGTGCTGGATGGCCTGCAGGATGGCCTGAACCTGTTCGTCGGTCCCAACGAAGCCGGCAAGAGCACCGTGGCCGCGGCCATCCGCGCCGCATTCCTGGAGCGCTACAGCACCCGCACCGTGTCGGATCTGGCGCCGCGCGGCGAGAGCGGCGCCCGGCCTGGCGTCGAATTGACGTTCAGCCATGCCGGCCACGATTACCTGCTGAAGAAACACTTCCTGTCGCGCGCCCGCTGCGAGCTGTTGATCGACGACGGCGCGCAGCGGCTCGACGGCGAGGAAGCCGAGAACGCGCTGGCCGCGCTGCTGGGCTTCGAACTGGCCGCGCGCGGCCAGAGCAAGCCCGACCTGGCCGGCGTGCCGGGCCTGCTGTGGATCCAGCAGGGCGACGGCCAGAACCTGCAAACCGCCGCCGGCCACGCCGGCGGGCATCTGCGCGAGGCCCTGACGCAATTGTCGGGCGAGCTGGCTTCCGGCGACGGCGACCGGCTCTACGAGCGCGTGGCCGCCGAGCGCGCCACCTTGCTGGATGCGCGCAACGGCCGTCCCAAGGGCATCTACAAGGACGCCGAGGACGCGCTCGCCGCCGCCCAGGCCGAGCGCGATCAATGCGCCCAGGCCAAGGCCCAGCTCGACGCCGATGTCGACCGGCTGGCGGCGCTGCGCGCCGAACACGCGCGCGCCGAAGCCGGCCAGCCTTGGAAAGACTTCGAGGCCCGCGCCGCCGAGGCGCGCGCCCGGCTTGCGGCCGTGGCCAAGGAACGCGAAGCGTTCGAGGCACTGCAACGCGAGCAGCGCCAGGCGGCGCAGACCCTCGCGGTGCTGCAGGAACAGGTGCGCCGCGACCAGCAGGACGAAACCGAATTGCAGGCCCTGGTGGCGCAGGCGCAGGCCGCCCGCGCCGCGGTGCAGCAGGCACAGGAGCCGCTGGCCCGCGCCCGCAAGCTGCGCGACACGCACGCCGCCGCCGCCGACGCGGCGCGCCAGCGGGTCGCGGCCGTGCAGGCCGTGGCCGACCGCCGCGATCTCGAACACCAGATCGACCAGTTGGCGCGCGACATCGAACGCCTGGACGGCGCGCTGGAAGAAGCCACCCGCCTGATCGAGCAGGGCTCGACCCTGAAGGCCGAGGCCGTGCGCATCGAGATCGCCGACGCCGACATCCAGGCCTTGCGCAAGAGCGAACGCGCATTGGGCGACCTGCAGCTGCGCCAGCAGGCCATCGCCACGCGCCTGTCGTACGCATTGGACGCGGGCCGCGAGGCCCGGCTCGACGGCGCCGCGCTGGCCGGCAGCGGCGAGTTGCTGCTGACCGCCGCGGCCGAACTGGAATTGCCCGGCCTGGGCCGCCTGCGCATCGAGCCGGGCGGCCAGGACCTGCCGGCGCTCAAGCGCGAACTGGCCGAGATGCAGGCGGCCAGCGCCGCCTTGCTGTCGCGCCTGGGCGTGGCGCACGTGGCCGAGGCCGAGGAACGCCACGCGCGCGGCATCGACTTGCAGCGCGAACTGGAAGCCATGCGCAAGACGCTGGCGATCCACGCGCCCAAGGGCGTGGAGGCGTTGCGCGGGCAGCGCAACGAGGCGCAGGCGCGGCGCGCGCAACTGGCCGAACGGTTGGCATTGTTGCCGCCAGCGGCCGAGGCGGGCGACGCCGATGCGCCCGCAGCGCGCCAGGCGCTGCGCGATGCGGAAGCCAGCGCGGCGCAAGCCGAACAGGCCCTGGCGGCGGCTCAGCGTGCGCTGGATGCCGACAGCACCCGTGCCCAATTGCTCGACACCCAGGCCGCCACGCGTGGCGCCGACCTGCAGTCGCCCGAAC
This sequence comes from Achromobacter sp. ISS7, assembly GCF_056523125.1. Taxonomy (NCBI): domain Bacteria; kingdom Pseudomonadati; phylum Pseudomonadota; class Betaproteobacteria; order Burkholderiales; family Alcaligenaceae; genus Achromobacter; species Achromobacter sp. ISS7. Next base: position 1,450,898 of record NZ_JAWRZD010000001.1, read on the forward strand.
GCGCCGCGCAGCGCCAGGCTCGCGCCGGCCGGCTGGCCGAAGCCCGCAGCGGCCACGACCTGCTCGAACAGCGCCTGCATCAGGCGCAGGCCGCGCTGGAGGCGCTGCGTCCGGAATTGCTGGAACAGGATGCGCAGCGCTACGAGAAGTCCGCCGCCATCGAGCGCGACGCCCAGCACAAGCGCCACAGCGAGATCCAGCAGTTGCTGGGCAAGCTGGAGCAGGCCGGCGCGCAAGGCCTGGGCGAGCGCCTGTCGGAAGCCGAGGCCGCCTGCGAACGCCTGCAACGCCGCCGCGACGAATTCCAGCGTCGCGCCCAGGCGCTGGAGCTTCTGTCCACCTTGCTGGCCGGCAAGCGCGACGCCGCCACGCAGCGCCTGCAGGCGCCGCTGGCGCGCCGCCTGAGCCACTACCTGGCGCTGCTGTTCCCCGATTCCGCGTTGCGCCTGGACGAGGCGCTGCTGCCCGCCGCCCTGCAACGCGCGGGCGGCGAGGACCCGCTGGACGCGCTCAGCTTCGGTACGCGCGAGCAATTGGGCATCCTGGCGCGCTTTGCCTACGCCGACCTGCTGCGCGAGGCCGGCCGACCGACGTTGCTGCTGCTCGATGATGCGCTGGTGCACACCGACGACGGCCGCCGCGACCTGATGAAGCGCGCACTGTTCGACGCGGCCACGCGCCACCAGATCCTGATGTTCACCTGCCATGGCGAGGCCTGGCGCGACCTGGGCGTCGAGCAGCGCCGCATCGGCGCTTGATGCCTTGTCGGCAAGCTCAGCCCGCGCCGGCAGGCGCGCACCGGTGCGGGCAAGCGCGTCGCCGGCTGCGCGCAGGCGCCGGCCAACTTGACGCCGCCGCGCCGCGCCGGTAGCCTACACGGGTTCATCACCGAACCCGACGCGTCTCACATGCCCGACTTCACGCCTGCCGCCGAATCCGCCTTTGCTGCCCGCGCAGCCGGCGTCGGCCTGCGCGCGAGCCTGCGGCATGGCGTGTCGCCTCCCGTGGTTTCTCCTGTCGTCTCGACGGTCGTATCGCCGCCGGCCGCACCGCCGCCGCCGTGCGATGTCGTCGTCGGTGTCGCGGGCGCCTATCCGCCCGTGGCCGCCGTCGTCGGCTGACCGCCGCTCACTTCCCGCTCCCGCTTTATCGCCTGGATCCGCCGCGCTGATGCGCTGACGCGTCGACACGTTCGCGTCCGCCCGCCGCGTGTCCATGCCTGATCCGTTCGCGCGTCGCAAGACGCGCGGCGCCGCGGGAGCCTGTTCCATACCCGACAGGTAGAAACTCTCATGTCTTTCAATCGCAATGCGTGGGCCGCCTATGGCTCCACCACTTTGTTCGTGCTGCTGTGGAGCGGCGGCGCGATCTTCGCCAAATGGGGCCTGGCGCACGCCTCGGCCTTCGGCTTCCTGCTGCTGCGCTTCATCCTGGCCCTGGCCGTCCTGCTGCTGATCTGCGCGGGGCGGCGGCGCTGGCTGCCGGCGCCGGGCACGCGCGGCATCGTCGCGCTGACGGGTCTGCTGCTGATCGGCAGCTATTCCATCTGCTATCTGCTGGCGCTGGACCACGGCATCACGCCGGGCGTGCTGGCTACGCTGCTGGGGGCGCAGCCCATCCTGACCCTGGCGTTGCTGGAGCGCCGCTTTCCGCCGCAGCGGCTGGCGGGCCTGCTGCTGGCCCTGTGCGGCTTGGGCATGGTGATGTTCCAGAGCATCGGCATGGCGCGTTTCTCGCTGGCTGGCATGGCCTTCGCGTTCGCGGCGCTGCTCAGCATGACGGCCGGCGCCATCCTGCAAAAGCGCGTGCGCCAGGCGCCGATGGACGTGATGCCGCTGCAGTACGTGGTGAGCCTGGCGCTGTGCCTGCTGTTCGCGCCGTTCCAGCCGCTGCACGCGGATTGGAGCGTGGGCTTCATCCTGCCGCTGCTGTGGATGGGCCTGGTGATCTCGGTCGGCGCGACGCTGCTGTTCTACCGCATGATCCAGTCCGGCAATCTGGTCAACGTCACCAGCCTGTTCTACCTGGTGCCGGCCGGCACCGCGGCGCTGGATTACCTGGTGCTGGGCAACCGTTTGTCGCTGCTGAGCCTGGGCGGCATGGCGGGGATCCTGCTGGGCCTGATGCTGGTGCTGCGCACGCCGGCGGCGGCGCGTGCGGGCGGCTGACGGGGATTGCGCGCTACGCGTGCGCGGCTTCTTCCTGGCCGGCCCAATGGCCGCTGACCAGTTGCGCCGGCCGTTCGCACGCCTGGACCCGGGCGCAGACCGCCCAGGCGTCCAGGCGCATGTTCAGGCCGGCATAGACGCCATGGCCGTCGCCAGCCTCGATCCGGCCGTCGGCCTGCACGCCTTCGCCGGCGCGGATCGAGCCATCCGCGCGGATGTCCTCGCCGGCAATCAGGCCCCAGCCCGCGGCCAGGTGGCCGCCGCAGGCGATGGCCGCGCCTGCCTGGATGCCGCAGGCGGCATCGATGTCCTTGGCGGCCTGGACGCCGCCGCCGGCCTTGATGCCCTGGCCGCATTTGAGGGCGCCTTGCACCTGCACGTCCTGGCCGGCCCGCAGGTGGCCGGTCACGGCCAGGTCCTGGCCGGCGCAGATGTCCCACTTGGCGCGCAGGTTGCCGCGGCAGTCGAAGGCGGTGGCGACTTCGATGCCCCATTCGGCGGACACGTCGCCACCCGCGCGCAGGTCGCCTGCGCTGGCGATGTTGGCGCCGGCGCTGATGTTCTCGCCGGCCACGATGGATTCGCCGGCGCGGATGCCGCCGCCGGTGACGATGCTGCGCCCGGCCCGCACCACGCTGTCGACGTTGATGCCCATGCGCACTTCCAGCGTGCCGGCGAAGACGATGGCGTGGGCGTCCAGCGTGTCCAGCTTCAGCACGGCGTCGGTCGGGCCGAACTGGTCCAGCAGCCAGCAGGCGTCACCCACGCGCCCGTCGGCGACCAGGGCATCGAGGACGGCCTGGTAGTCCCCCTGTCCGTTGTGGTCGCGCAGGAACCATTTGTAGCCGCCCGCGCAGGGATTCTTGGCTTTGACGAATTTCTTGGTGAGTTGCATGGCGTTCGGTGGCAATCAAGGCGTGGCGCCGCCCGCCGGACAGGGCCGGCGCGCGGACGAAACATGGGGCGAAGACCGCCTGGCCTTGAGGCGAGGCGGTCGTACCGGCCGGCCTGGCGCCAGATCATGTGTACGTCATCGGGACGTACGGACGTGCTGGTGGCCGGCGGCGGGCCGGTGGGAACAAAACGGGAGGGAGGGTGCGCGGGCGCTTAGCCGGGCTTGGAACGCGCGTAGGCGCAGCGCGCGGCGACTTCCTGCGAGCTCAACAGGGTCGAGCGCAGGGCGCAAAGGACGCAGGCGGCGTCGGAGAGACGGGAGAAATCGGTTCGCACGGGCGAAATGGTAGCAGAGCGGGCGGACTCGCGCGCGGTGTCCGCGCCGCCTCCTGTCAGCGTGCCGCATGGCCGAGGGTAGGAGTGGTCCGGGATCTGTCCGGAACCGCGATCCCTGGCGCAATGCAGGCAAATTGCCCATCCAACGGATCGCCGATCATTGCTTCAATCAAGACCCGCCGTATTCCGCGTTTCCAGGCCATGCCATACGAGCGTCTTTCCTTCCCGATCGATCACCCGTCCTGTTGCCTCCGACTTTTCTGGGATCGATCTCGTGAATCACCGTGTTTTCAGCGCGCGCCGGCCGTTGCCGCGTACGCGTGCCTTTTCTGGCTCCGGCCACGCTCGCCGGGTTGTGCCATTGCTGTTCATCGTGAGTGGACTGTCCGGCGCGGTGCAGGCCGGCCAGCTCGAACCCGTGGTGGTCGAAGGCCGCCGCGTCAATGACCTTGCGCCCGTCCATGCGGGCGGGCAGGTTGCCATTGGCGGCCGCCTCGGGCTGCTGGGCAATGTCGACCTGAGTGACGCGCCATTCAGCCAGACCAGCTATACCTCGGCGCTGATCGAGGACCAGCAGGCCGCCACGTTGGGCGACGTGCTGGACAACATGCCTTCTGTGCGGCGCTCGGTGCCGCCCAACAATATCGGCGAGCAGTTCAAGATCCGTGGTTTCGCGCTGTCGGATTCGCAGACGGCCATCAATGGCCTGTATGGCCTGGTGTCGACCTATGGCGGTACGCCGCCGCTGGACATCGCGGAGCGCGTCGAGGTCCTGCTGGGGCCGAGCGCGCTGCTCAACGGCATGGCCGCGGTGGGCGGCAGCATCAATATCGTGCCCAAGCGCGCCGCCGACGAGCCGCTGGCCCGTGTCACCGTGGGCAGGGAGTCGGCGTCGTTGGCGAAGGCGCACGCGGACCTGGGGCGGCGCTTCGGCGCCGGCGGCGAATGGGGGCTGCGCGTCAACGCCAGCCGGCGCGATGGCGGCACGCCGCTGGCCGGGGTGTCGAGAAAGGACGATGTCGGCGCGCTCGCGCTGGACTACCGCGGCGAGCGCTTGCGCGCGGCCCTGGACGTGTGGCGCTCGACCGTCAGGAATCGCGGCGGCACGCCCATCATTCCCAGCATGGATGCGTCGCTGGCCACGATGCCGGCGGCGCCTGACGGCGCGATCACGGTCTCGGACGACGACTATGACGCCCACAATACGACGGCACTGGTCGGCGGTGAGTTCGACCTCACCCGCGACTGGACCGCCTTTGTCCGATTCGGCAGGCGCCACAATGACTTTGCCGGGCACGGGCAACTGGTGACCAACGTCAAGGCCGATGGCAGCGCCTACCTGTTTCCGCTCAGCACCCGGGCCGACAACCATGCGCGATCGGCGGAGCTGGGCGCGCGCGGCGCGTTCCGCACGGGCGCCATCAGGCATGTGTTCGCGCTGAGCGGCACGCGGCAGCAGGACGAGACCCGCCAGGGATTTGTCTATGCGCCCATCGGTGTCACCCACATTCGTCACCCGCCGGCGGCACGGCACCCGGCCCCTGCCGCCGGGGATCCGCCGAAGACGTCGCGGTCCAGGTTCGACGGCGTGGCGCTGGCGGATACGCTGTCGCTGGACGATGAGCGGGCCCTGCTGACGCTGGGCGCGCGGCGCCAGCGCGTCAAGGTGGACAACTTCGGCGCCACGCTGCAGGGCTTCACGCCCGTCACTTCGGCCTACGATCAGCGTGCCTGGACGCCGATGGTCGGCCTGGTGATCAAGCCGCTCGTGCCTCTTTCGCTGTACGCCAATCACATCCAGGGCCTGGAGGCGGGCACGACGGTCGGTCGCAATTACCAGAACGCCGGCGAGGTCTTGCCGCCTTACAAGACACGGCAGTTCGAGATCGGCGCCAAGCTGGATCGCGGCGGCTTCGCCAACACCCTGAGCCTGTTCCAGATCACCCGGCCGAGCACCCTGTCCGATCGCGGCACCTCGCCGTTGCCCACGTTGCGCCTGGATGGCGAGCAGCGCAATCGCGGCGTCGAGTGGGCGTTCTTCGGCGCGCTGACCCGGCGCGTGCGGGTTCTGGGCGGCATCAGCTACACCCGGGGCAAGCTGACCCGGACCCAGGATGGCGCCGACAACGGCAACGACGCGCCGGGCACGGCGCCACTCGCCGCCAACCTGGGCCTGGAATGGGACGTGCCGGGCGTGGCGGGCCTGACCCTGACCGGCCGTGTCATCCACACCGGCGCGCAGTACGTCGACAACGCCAATGTCCTGCGCATGCCGTCATGGACCCGGTTCGATCTGGGGGCGCGCTACGCCACGCGGGTCGCGGGCAGGGCCTTGACGCTGCGCGCCAGCGTCCACAATCTGGCCGACCGGCGCTACTGGGAGGGTGTCTACATGTCCAGCTACGTGTCGCCGGCGGCGCCGCGCACGGTCCTGGTGTCCGCGACCATGGACTTTTGATGCCTGGGGGCAGGGCTGCAATGAATCAGGGCCGCCCTCGGGCGGCCCTGATTCGCATGCTGGCCGCCTTGCGGCGGCCATCGGCCCCAACCGGCCGGGCAAACCTCAGTTGGTCGACTGGATGTTGCGTTCCTTGGCGATGCGCTGGCGCAGTTCCAGTTCACGCTTGATCTGCGCGGCGTATTCCGCCGGGGTGTTGCCGTCGACCAGCGAGCCGCCGTCGGCCAGGCGCTGGATGATCTTGGGATCCTTCAGCGCCTTGACGGTGGCGTCGTGGATGCGGTCGATCACCGCCTGCGGCGTGCCGGCGGGGGCGACCAGCCCGTACCAGGCCATGTTGTCCATTTCCGGCAGGCCGCCTTCGGCGAACGTGGGCACGTCGGGCAGGGTGGGCAGGCGCTTGGGCGCGGCCACGGCCAGGGCGCGCAGCTTGCCGGCCTGGATGTGCGGCATGGACGAGGGCAGGTTGTCGAATTGCGCGTTGACCTGGCCGGCGATCACGTCGTTGAGCGCCGGGCCCGAGCCGCGGTAGGGCACGTGCACCATGTCGGTCTTGGTCAGCGACTTGAACAGTTCGCCGTCCAGGTGGCCGATGCCGCCGGCGCCCGACGAGGCGTAGCTGTACTTGCCCGGGTTGGCCTTGAGCAGGGCGATGAATTCGGCCGTCGTCTTGGCGGGCACCGCCGGGTTCACCGTCAGCACGTTGGGCACGTTCACCATGTTGGTGATGGGCGCGAAGTCCTTGAGCGGGTTGTACGGGTTCTTGGGGTTGGTGGCGGGGTTGGTGGCCATGGTGCTGACGGTGGCCACGCCCAGGGTGTAGCCGTCCGGGGCGGATCGGACCAGCGCGTCGGCGCCGATCGAGCCGCCGCCGCCGCCGCGGTTTTCCACCACCACGGCCTGGCCGAGTTCACGGCCCAGGCCCTCGGCCACCACGCGGGCGACGATGTCGGTGGTGCCGCCGGCCGCGAACGGCACGATCAGGCGGATGGGTTTGTTCGGGTAGGCATCAGCGGCTTGCGCGGCGCCGCCGAGGCAGAGGCCGGCGAGGGCGGTGGCCAGGACGGCCTTGGCTTGAGACAGCACGGTCAAGAGTCTTCTCCATATTATTTATTGAAATCCGGGCCGGCCAGCTTCGTTGGCCGGCGTCGGTGAAGCGCGCCGGGCTCGGTTGCTGGCCTGGTCGACGCTTCGTGGGCGCCATTCCACACAGTTATATGGAACCGGTCAATCCGTATTCCCCCTGCATTCCGTGTGGGTATTTTTACCCCGGAAGAAGCGGTCCCGAAGGGCGACGATGCAGGAAAAAAACGTATGCTGACAAGAACTTGAACGAAATTGGGGTCGGTCATCGATGCGTAATCATTGCGCGGCGATCATGTCGTCATCCCCCAGGTACGCGCATAAATCTCTGCATAACTTACAAGAATCTGATATTTTTCGGATGAGATTCTTGGCCGGTCTTGCAAGAAAACTATTGCGTTTGTTTCTGTCCACGCCGTTCAATGGCGTAGGTTGATGTCCCCGCGGGGCAACGTGTAGTGCAGCGACGCACCGGGCCAGGGTTCCGTCCGTTTTTCAATCCCCGGTCTGTTTCGTCTCTCGCTGCTGCGCTGGCGGGAGGGGGCCCGGACATTCTCGGAACGCCATGTCGCTGATACTGATCCTCGCTCTGCCGTTCGCCGGCAGCCTGTGCGCCGCGCTGCTGCCTTCCAACGCCCGCAATGCCGAGGCCTGGTTGGCGGGCATCATCGCCCTGGCCTGCGCGGTTCTGGTCGCCAGCCTCTATCCGCAGGTCGCCGGCGGCGGCGTGGTCCGCGTCGACATTCCCTGGGCTCCCGCCCTGGGCCTGCAGTTCACCTTGCGCATGGACGGCTACGCCTGGCTGTTCGCCCTGATCGTGTCCGGCATGGGCGCGCTGGTGGTGCTGTATGCGCGCTATTACATGTCGCCGGAAGATCCGGTGCCGCGCTTCTTCTCGTTCTTCCAGGCCTTCATGGCCGCCATGCTGGGCGTGGTGCTGTCGGGCAACCTGATCCAGCTGGTCATGTTCTGGGAAATGACCAGCCTGGCCTCGTTCATGCTGATCGCCTACTGGCACCACCGCCTGGACGCCCGCCGCGGCGCGCGCATGGCGCTGACCGTGACCGGCGCCGGCGGGCTGTGCCTGCTGGCCGGGGTGCTGATCCTGGGCCACATCGTCGGCAGCTACGACATGGACCGCGTGCTGGCCGCTGGCGACCTGGTGCGCGCCGATCCCTGGTACCCCGCCGTGCTGGTGCTGGTGGCGCTGGGCGCGCTGACCAAGAGCGCGCAGTTCCCGTTCCATTTCTGGCTGCCCAACGCCATGGCCGCGCCCACGCCGGTGTCGGCCTACCTGCACTCGGCCACCATGGTGAAGGCCGGCGTGTTCCTGCTGGCGCGCTTCTGGCCGGTGCTGGCCGGCACCGACGAATGGTTCTGGATCATCGGCGGCGCCGGGCTGATCACGCTGGTGCTGGGCGGCTATGCCGCCATCTTCCAGCAGGACATGAAGGGGGTGCTGGCGTATTCGACCATCAGCCACCTCGGGCTGATCACATTGCTGCTGGGGCTGAACAGCTCGCTGGCGCTGGTGGCGGCGGTGTTCCACATGGTCAACCACGCCACCTTCAAGGCCTCGCTGTTCATGGCGGCGGGCATCGTCGACCACGAGACCGGCACGCGCGACCTGAGCCGCCTGTCCGGCCTGTACAAGGCCATGCCGATCACGGCCACGCTGGCCATGGTGGCGGCGGCCTCGATGGCCGGGGTGCCGTTGCTCAACGGCTTCATCTCCAAGGAAATGTTCTTCGCCGAGACCACCTTCGTCAGCGGCGACTGGGTCACCAAGGTGGGCCTGCCGCTGGCGGCCACGGTGGCGGGCGCCTTCAGCGTGGCCTATTCGCTGCGCTTCATCCTGCAGGTGTTCTTCGGCCCGCCGGCCACCGACCTGCCGCGCGCGCCGCACGAGCCGCCCGGCTGGATGCTGCTGCCCAGCGGCCTGCTGGTGCTGATGTGCCTGGTGGTGGGCATCCTGCCGGGCCTGACGCTCGGCCCGTTCCTGGCCACCGCCGCGCAGAGCATCCTGGGCGCCGACATGCCCGAATACAGCCTGGCCGTGTGGCACGGCGTCAACCTGCCGCTGGTGATGAGCTTCGTGGCCATGACCTCGGGCGTGATCCTGTACCTGGCGCTGCGCGCGCACCAGCGCGCCAACCCCGGCCGGGTGCCGTTCATCTACCGCCTGGACGGCCGCCGCTCGTTCGAGACGCTGCTCGACGGCTCCAGCGTCGCTGCCGCCTGGCTGCTGCGCTGGCTGGCGTCGTCGCGCCTGCAGGTGCAGATGCTGCTGATCGTGCTGGGCACCTTGTTCGTGGCCTGGCTGCCGCTGCGGGCGGGCGGCTGGCTCGAGGGCACCGGCCGCGCGGCCGAGGTCGATCCGGCCTTCGCGCTGCTGTGGCTGGTGGGTTGCGTCTGCGCGGTGGCCGCGGCCTACCAGGCCAAGTACCACCGCCTGGCGTCGCTGGCGCTGGCCGGCGGCGCGGGCCTAGTGACCTGTCTCACGTTCGTCTGGTTCTCGGCGCCCGACCTGGCGCTGACGCAGCTGTCGGTCGAGGTGGTGACGCTGGTGCTGCTGCTGCTCGGCCTGCGCTGGCTGCCGCGCCGCATCGCGCAGGACGAGGACGAGGGCCTGGGGGCGACCCTGCGCGCCCGCGGCCGCCGCTTGCGCGACCTGCTGATGGCCACCGCCGCCGGCACCGGCATGGCGGCGCTGGCCTACGCGGTGCTGGTGCGGCCGCAGACCGACACGATTTCCTCATACTTCGTCGACCGCGCGCTGCCCGATGGCGGCGGCACCAACGTGGTCAACGTGATCCTGGTGGACTTCCGCGGATTCGATACCTTCGGCGAAATCACGGTGCTGGGCATCGTGGCGCTGACGGTGTACGCGCTGCTGCGCCGCTTCCGGCCGGCCGCCGAAAGCGCCGACCTGCCGCGCCAGCAGATCGACCAGGACGGCCCGGTGCCGCCCACGCCGGACATCAAGGCCATCGTGCCGACCGGCCCGATGATGGTGCCGACGGTGCTGGTGCGCCTGTTGCTGCCGACGGCGGCGCTGATCTCGGTGTATTTCCTGCTGCGCGGCCACAACCAGCCCGGCGGCGGCTTCGTGGGCGGGCTGATCTTCGCCACCGCCGTGATCCTGCAATACATGGTGGGCGGGGTCTACTGGGTCGAATCGCGCAGCCGCCTGAACCCGCAGAACTGGATCGGCATCGGCCTGCTGTTCGCCGGCACGGCGGCGGTGACGGCGTGGCTGGCCTACAAACCGTTCCTGGCCGCGCTGGCCTGGGACATCGCCTTGCCGCTGGTTGGCCACGTGCACCTGTCCAGCGTGCTGCTGTTCGACCTCGGCGTCTACATGCTGGTGGTCGGGTCCACCGTGCTGGTGCTGGTGGCGCTGGCTCACCAATCGCTGCGCGCACAACGCAAGGCTGCCGCCGAAAGCCAGGCGGCCGCCGCACAAACGGGGGAAGCCTGATGGAATTGATTTACGCCGTCGCGATCGGCGTCCTGGCGGGCTCGGGCGTCTGGCTGCTGCTGCGGCCGCGGACGTTCCAGTTCATCATGGGCCTGTCGCTGGTCTCATATGCGGTCAACCTGTTCATCTTCGGCATGGGCCGCCTGACGTCGGGCCGCCCGCCGGTGGTGGACCCGGCCATGGCCCATGATCCTTCCTGGTACGCCGATCCGTTGCCCCAGGCGCTGGTGCTGACGGCCATCGTGATCGGTTTCGCCACCACCGCGCTGTTCCTGGTGGTGCTGCTGGCTTCGCGCGGCTTGACGGGCACCGACCACGTCGATGGACGGGAGTCCCAATCTTGAGTTTCTGGCTTCAACATCTTCCTGTCCTGCCCATCGTCACGCCGCTGCTGGCCGGCGCCGCGATGCTGCTGCTGGGCGACACCCGCCGCTACACCCGCGGCGCCATTGCCATGCTGTCGACGCTGGCCCAGCTGGCCGCGGCCATCGCCTTGCTGGCGGTCGCCGGCGGCGCCGTGCCGGACGTCTGGCCGCATGGCGTCGGCGTCTACCTGGTGGGCGACTGGCCCGCGCCGTTCGGCATCGTGCTGGTGGTGGACCGCCTGACCGCGGTCATGCTGACCCTGACCGCGGTGCTGGGCCTGGCCTCGCTGACCTACGCGCTGGCGCGCTGGGACCGGGCCGGGGTGCATTTCCATTCCCTGTTCCAGTTCCTGCTGATGGGCCTGAACGGCGCCTTCCTGACGGGCGACCTGTTCAACCTGTTCGTGTTCTTCGAGGTGCTGCTGGCCGCGTCCTACGGCCTGTTGCTGCACGGCTCCGGCGTGGCGCGCGTCAGCGCCGGCCTGCAGTACATCGCGGTCAACCTGGTGGCCTCGTTCCTGCTGCTGATCAGCATCGCGCTGATCTACGGCGTGAGCGGCACGCTCAACATGGCCGACCTGGCGCTGCGCGCCGGCAACCTGACCGGTTCCGACCGCATGCTGTTCGAGGCCGGCGCCGCCATTCTCGGCGTGGCCTTCCTGGTGAAGGCGGGCGCCTGGCCGCTGAACTTCTGGCTGGTCAAGGGCTACGGCTCGGCCGGCGCGCCGATCGCGGCCATGTTCTCGATCATGACCAAGGTCGGCATCTACGCGCTGCTGCGCATCGGCTCGCTGCTGCTGCCGACCGGCGCGCCGGCGGCGTTCAGCCTGGACTGGATGTTCGCGGCCGGCCTGGCCACGCTGCTGTTCGGCGGCCTGGGCCTGCTGGCCACGCAGCAGCTCGAGAAGATGGTGGGTTATTGCGTGATCGTCTCGGCCGGCACGCTGCTGACGGCGCTGGGCATGCCCGGCGTGACGCTGACCGGCCCGGCGCTGTTCTACCTGATCAGTTCGGTGCTGACCACGGGCGCATTCTTCATGCTGGCCGAGCTCATCGAACGCACCCGCAGCTTCGGCGCCAACGTGCTGGCGGTGACGCTGGACGCCTTCGACCTGGACGACCCGGCCTCGGTGAACCGCTCGGACGACGTGGTCGGGGTGGCGATTCCGGCGGCCATGGCCTTCCTCGGCCTGGCGTTCATCTGTTGCGCCTTGCTGGTGACCGGGCTGCCGCCGCTGTCGGGCTTCGTCGCCAAGTTCTCGCTGCTGTCGGCGGCGGTCTCGGCGGCCAACGAATCGGCGCCGCCGATGGACGCCTGGATCCTGGTGGCGGCCGTGCTGGTGTCCGGCCTGGCGGGGCTGATCGGCCTGGGCCGCACCGGCATCCGCGTGTTCTGGGCCAGCGATGACCGCAGCACGCCGCGCCTGCGGGTGATCGAGGCGGGGCCGGTGGCGGTCATGCTGCTGCTGTGCGTGGGGCTGGCGGCGGGCGCGGGCCCGGTGTCGGCCTACCTGGATGACGCCGCGCGTTCGCTGGATCAGCCCAAGAGCTACATCGATGCCGTGATGTCCGCGCAGACGGTGCGCGGCGTGCAAGGAGGAAGCTGATGCGCCGCCTGTATTTCCTCTTCCTGCCGGTATTCCTGTTCGTCCTGTGGCTGGTGCTGAACGAGAGCCTGTCGGCCGGGCAGATCGCGCTGGGCGCGGCGTTGGCGCTGTGGTTCACCTGGGCCGCCTCGCGCCTGCGTCCGCTCAAGGCGCGGCCGCGGCGGCTGTGGAAGGCGATTCCGCTGTTCCTGCACGTGACCGTGGACATCATCAAGTCCAACATCGCCGTGGGCAAGCTGATCCTGAACCCGCGGCGCAACGATTTCTCGCCCGGGTTCATCAAGATCCCGCTGACCATGCGCGACCCGCACGGCCTGGCGATGCTGGCCTGCATCGTCACCTACACGCCCGGCACCGTCTGGGTCGAACTGGGCGATGACCACCGCCTCAAGCTGCACGTGCTCGACCTGCAGAACGAGGAAGACTGGGTGCGCCTGGTGCAAGACCGCTACGAGCGCCCCTTGATGGAGATCTTCGAATGAACGCCATACTTTACTGGGCGGCGTCCTTTGCCCTGGTGTGTTTCGCGCTGGGCATGGTGTTCGCCGCCATCCGCCTGCTGCGCGGCCCCACCGCGCAGGACCGCGTGCTGGCGCTGGACACGCTCTACATCAACGGCATGCTGACCATGCTGGTGTTCGGCATCCGCTCGGGCACGTCGGTGTACTTCGACATCGCATTGCTGATCGCGCTGTTCGGTTTCGTGGGCTCTACCGCCATGGCCCGTTTCCTGCTGCGCGGCGAGGTGATCGAGCCATGATCGACAACCTTCCCCTGTGGGCGAGCATCCCGGCCAGCATCCTGCTGGTGCTGGGCGGCCTGCTGGCGCTGACCGGCTCGGCCGGCCTGCTGCGCTTTCGCAGCTTCTACGCCCGCATCCACGCGCCCACGCTGGGCAACACGATGGGCTGCGGCTGCGTGCTGGCGGCGTCGATCCTGGTGTTCTCGGCGCTGTCGTCGCGGCCCGTGTTCCATGAAGTGATCATCACGTTGCTGCTGATCGTATCGTCGCCGGTGACGGCAATGCTGCTGATGCGCGCGGCGGTTTACCGTAACCGTTTGACCGAGGCCGACGCCGACCTGGACGCGCGCTAGGCGAGCGCGGCGGCGGGCAGGGGACGGAACAGCGGGCATTCCAGGGACGGGTTGCGCTGGCGCAATGAAGATTGCGCCGCAGCATTGGAAACTTCAGCTTACGATTGCACGTTGCTCGACATGTCCCCGTCGTGTCATCGTGGGATAGTTGTATCAAGCAGACGGTGCCGGCCCAGCCAGGCCCGCGCCGTTCGGGTTCAATCCTCTTTCTCCAAGGAGCTGGCCATGAATGTACGTCCCATGCACACCAAACGCCTTGCGGCATCCCTTTGCGCGGCTGGCCTGATGCTGGCCGCGGGAGCGGCCCAGGCGGCCGACCCGATCGGCCGCGCCGGCATCCAGGCGCAATACGAACAAGATGTGGCGGCTTGCAAGAACGGCAGCACCGGCCAGGAGCGCACCGCCTGCATGCGCGAGGCGGGCGCCGCCCGCCAGGAAGCCAACCGCCAGCGCCTGAGCGACGGCACCACCGAGCAGCACCAGCAGAACATGCTGGACCGCTGCAACCGCCTGCCGGCTGATTCGCGCCAGGACTGCATGACGCAGATGACGTCGCCCACCCAGGTGCGCGGCAGCGTGCAGGGCGGTGGCGTGCTGCGTGAAACCGTGATCCAGGTGCCGGCCGGCACCGCCGGCACGGTGCCGCCGCCTCCGCCGCCGGGCGCCGCGCCCGGCATGGCGCCGGCCCCGGGCATGGCGCCGCCGCCGCCCGCGCCGATGCGCCAGTAACGGCGCTCGACGGGCCAGGGGCGGGCGTCGCGCGCCCTTGCCCCGTGCGCCGGGGGCGCGGCCGCCGCCACAATCAGGCAAAATGGCGGCTGTCGCCCTTACTCACGCATATCCATGTCCGACGTCATCGCCCTGATTTTCGACTTCGACGACACGCTGGCCTCGGACAGCACGTCCGGTTTCCTGGACAGCATCGGGGTGGACACGGCGTCCTTCTGGAAAGACCAGGTCGACCCGCTGTTGTCCCACCAGGACTGGGACCCGGTCCCGGCCTATCTCTACCAGATGATCCAGCTCTCGCGCGAGGGCAAGCATGGCCTCGTCACGCAGCAGCGGCTGCGCGACTGGGGCGCGCGCCTCGAACTGCACGATGGCGTGGTCACGCTGTTCCAGCGCCTGCGCGCCGCGGTGCGGGCAGCGCAGCCGCAGGTGCAGCTGGAGTTCTACCTGATCTCCAGCGGCATCGGCGACGTGGTCCGTTCCACGCCCATTGCCCACGAGTTCACCGAGATCTGGGCCTCCGAATTCACCTACGGGGCCGACGGCGGCATCGAGTTTCCACGCCGCATCGTCAGCTTCACGGACAAGACGCGCTACCTGTTCCACATCCAGAAGGGCATCATCGGCCGCGATTTCCGCAACAAGCCGTTCGAGGTCAACCGCAAGGTGCCCGAGGACCGCCTGCGGGTGCCGTTCGACCAGATGGTGTTCGTCGGCGACGGCTACACCGACATCCCGTGCTTCTCGCTGATCCGGCGCGCCGGCGGCTACGCCTTCGGCGTGTGGGACCCGAAACACCGCGACAAGCGCAGCCGCGCCTGGGGCTTCATCGAGGAAGGCCGGGTGTCGAACCTGAACCAGGCCCGCTACGACGAGAACGCCGAGCTCTACCAATGGCTCGAAGAGGCCGTGACCAGCCTGGCGGGCCGCATCGCGCTCAAGTCGCGGGTGTACCGTGGTTGAGCCGCTCGCCATGGCGGCCGTGCCGCCCTGGACCGCGCAGGATGCCGATTTCATGACGCTGGCGCTGGAACAGGCGCAGGCGGCCTATGACATCGGCGAGGTGCCGGTGGGCGCGCTGGTGGTTTCGTCCCAGGGCGACATCCTGGGGCGCGGCTACAACCGCACCATCATCGACCACGACCCCACCGCGCACGCCGAGATCGTCGCGCTGCGCGGCGCCGCCCGCGCGCTGGAAAACTACCGCCTGCCGGGCATCACCGTGTACGTCACGCTGGAACCCTGCGTCATGTGCATCGGCGCCATGCTGCATGCACGGCTGGCGCGGGTGGTGTTCGGCGCCTACGACCCCAAGACCGGCGCCTGCGGCAGCGTGCTGGACGTGGGCTCGGTGCCCAAACTCAATCATCACACTTCAGTCACCGGCGGCGTGCTGGCGGAACCCTGCGGCGACCTGCTGCGCCGGTTCTTCCGCGAACGCCGCGCCAAGGAATCCATCGCATGAGCAACACCCGAGGCGCCAAGGCGCGCGGCGCCAAAGCGGCCGCCGCCCCGGCCCATGAACACGCCAGCCATCCGCACGATCACGACCACGAATGCGGCGAGGCCTGCGGCCACGACCACAGCCACGACCACGAAGCGGGCCACGTCCACAGCTTTCCGGACGCGCGCGGCATCTACCTGATCTCGCCGTCGTCGGCGGTGCGCGACCCGCAGACCGTCGAGCTGGCGCGCGAGCGCCTGGCCGCGCAGGGCTTCAAGACCGCGCTGGACCGCACCGCGCTGGCCGAGCACCAGCGCTTCGCCGGCACCGACGCCCAGCGCCTGGCCAGCCTGACGCGCGCGGCCAAGCAGAAGCTGCCGATCGTCATGGTGACGCGCGGCGGCTACGGCATGGGCCGCCTCTTGCACGCGATCGACTGGAAGGCCATGGCCGACAGCGGCAAGCGCTTCGTCGGCATGAGCGATTTCACTGCCTTCAACCTGGCGCTGCTGGCGCAGACCGGCGCGGTCAGCTACACCGGCGCCACCGCCATCTACGACTTCGGCGGCAAGAAGGTCGACGACCTGACCGAAGCGCTGTTCGGCGAAGTGATGCGCGGCGAGCTGGAAATCCTCAGCTTCGAGACCCAGGACGCCGACCCGGTCGATTGCCGCGGCATCCTGTGGGGCGGCAACCTGGCCATGCTGGCCTCGCTGATCGGCACCCCCTACATGCCCAAGGTGCGCGGCGGCATCCTGTTCCTGGAAGACGTGGCCGAGCATCCCTACCGCATCGAGCGCATGCTGATCCAGCTGTGGCAGGCGGGCATCCTGGGCAAGCAGAAGGCCATCGTGCTGGGCCGCTTCTCCGACTACAAGCTGGCGCCGCACGACAAGGGCTACGACCTGCACGAAGTGGTGGCCTGGCTGCGCAAGACGGTCAAGGTGCCGGTGGTGACCGGCCTGCCGTACGGCCACGTGGCCACCAAGGCGACGCTGCCGATCGGCCAGAAGGTCGGCATCGCCACCGAGAAGGGCCTGGCCCATCTGGTGCTGGACGAACACCATCATTGAGGGCTTCGCCCGCCTGGTTTTTCCGACTGCCCGGCCCGTGCCGGGCGGTATGCCATCCCGGCTTGGTACACTATCAGGTTTCGCCGGATGCCGGCGTTGTCGCGCCATCCTGGCGCCACATCCTTTTTCCCGCTGCTAAAACACTGTGATATCCACCGCCAATCTCACCATCCAGTTCGGTCCCAAGCCCCTTTTCGAGAACGTCAGCGTCAAGTTCGGGGAAGGCAACCGCTACGGGCTGATCGGGGCCAACGGGTCCGGCAAGTCGACGTTCATGAAGATCATCGGCGGCGACCTGGAGTCGTCGGCCGGCAACGTCTCGCTGGAGCCGGGCGTGCGCCTGGGCAAGCTGCGCCAGGACCAGTTCGCCTTCGAGGACCTGCGCGTGCTGGACGTGGTGATGATGGGCCACACCGAGATGTGGGCCGCGATGTCCGAGCGCGACGCGATCTACGCCAACCCGGAAGCGACCGAAGACGACTACATGCGCGCGGCCGACCTGGAGGCCAAGTTCGCCGAATATGACGGCTACACCGCCGAAGCCCGCGCCGGCGAGCTGCTGCTGGGCCTGGAAATCGCCGTCGACCAGCACAACCTGCCGATGCGCGAAGTGGCGCCGGGCTGGAAGCTGCGCGTGCTGCTGGCGCAGGCGCTGTTCTCGAACCCGGACGTGCTGCTGCTGGACGAACCGACCAACAACCTGGACATCAACACCATCCGCTGGCTGGAAAGCGTGCTCAACAGCTACCAGAGCACGATGATCATCATCAGCCACGATCGTCACTTCCTGAACCAGGTCTGCACCCACATGGCCGACCTGGACTATGGCGAGATCCGCATCTACCCGGGCAACTACGACGACTACATGCTGGCCTCGACCCAGGCCCGCGAGCGCCTGGTGGCCAACAACGCCAAGGCCAAGGAACGCGTCACCGAGCTGCAGGACTTCGTGCGCCGCTTCGCCGCCAACAAGTCCAAGTCGCGCCAGGCCACCTCGCGCCTCAAGCAGATCGACCGCATCAAGGCCGAGCAGGTCGTGGTCAAGCCGTCGTCGCGCCAGAACCCGTACATCCGCTTCGAGCAGAACAAGGTCATGCACCGCCTGGCGGTCACGGTCGAGAACCTGTCCAAGTCCTACGACGCGCCCGTGATCCGCAATTTCTCGGCCATGGTCGATGCCGGCGAGAAGATCGCCATCATCGGCGCCAACGGCGTCGGCAAGACCACCTTGCTGCGCCTCCTGGCCACCGACCTGGCGCCGGACGCCGGCAGCGTCAAGTGGTCGGAAAACGCCGACCTGGGCTACATGGCCCAGGACGTGTCGGAACAGTTCCTGCAGACCGACATCAACCTGCTCGACTGGATGGGCGACCATCGCCAGCCGGGCGACGACGACCAGTCGATCCGTTCGGTGCTGGGCCGCCTGCTGTTCTCGGCCGACGACCTGCCCAAGGCGCCCAAGGTGCTGTCCGGCGGCGAAAAGAACCGCATGACCTTCGGCCGCCTGATGCTGGGCCGGCACAACGTCATGCTGCTCGACGAGCCGACCAACCACCTGGACATGGAATCGATCGAATCGCTGCAGTTCGCGCTGGAAAAGTACGAAGGCACGCTGGTGTTCGTCTCGCACGACCGCGAATTCGTCTCCGGCCTGGCCACCCGCGTGATCGAGATCCTGCCCTCGGGCGAGATCGTCGACTACCGCGGCGGCTACGAAGACTACCTGTCCTCGCGCGGCATCGAGGCCTGATACCCCGGGGCCCGGGCCCCGCGCCCAGGCGGCTGGCTGGACCACGTTCAGCCAGCCGTTCAGCCAGCCGCAATCCTGCTGGGCTATCATCCGGGTAAACCCTGGCCCGTTGCGCCAGGTTCCACCCAGTCAGCCATGCCTCCCACTCCTCATACCACGCCCGATGGCCAGCCCATCGGGACGTTCGCGTTGACCTCGCGCATCGTCGCGATCGCGTTTTTCACCTTCATCTGTTACCTGGCCATCGGCCTGCCGCTGGCGGTGCTGCCGGGCTACGTGCATGGCCAGCTCGGCTACGGCTCGGTGCTGGCGGGGCTGGCCATCAGCGTGCAGTACGTGGCGACGCTGCTGAGCCGCTCGCACGCCGGCCGCATGGCCGATACCGTCGGGCCGAAGCAGACCGTGGTGATCGGCATGGCCGCCTGCGCCGCCAGCGGCGTGTTCCTGCTGCTGGCCTATGCCTTCGAGCGCAGCGCCTGGCTCAGCCTGGGCGCCATCATCGTCAGCCGGCTGGCGCTGGGCTTCGGCGAAAGCTGGGTCGGCACCGGCTCGGCCACCTGGGCCATCGCCCGGGTCGGCCCGCTGCACACGGCGCGGGTGATCTCCTGGAACGGCATCTGCACCTACGGCGGCCTGGCGCTGGGCGCGCCGCTGGGCGTCTACCTGGAAACCGAATGGAGCATGGGCGCGCTGGGCGGCGCGGTGCTGCTGCTGGGCCTGGCCGGCCTGGGCCTGGCGCTGGCGCGGGCGGCAGTGGCCATCGTCGGCGGCCATCGCATGGCCTTCAAGAGCGTGGTGCTGCGGGTGTTTCCGCACGGCATGGCGCTGGGGCTGGGCTCGGTCGGCTTCGGCACGCTGGCGGCCTTCGTGGCGCTGTATTACGCCAGCTTTTCGTGGGAGGGCGCGGCGCATGCGCTCAGCGCGTTCGGCTGCGCCTTCATTGGCGTGCGGCTGCTGTTCGCCGGCACCATCACGCGCTTTGGCGGCTTCAAGGTGGCGCAGGTGTCGTTCCTGGTGGAGGCGGCCGGCCTGGCGCTGCTGTGGCTGGCGCCCAATCCCACCGCGGCGCTGGTGGGCGCGGCCCTGACCGGCTGCGGCTTCGCCCTGGTGTTCCCGGCCATCGGCGTGGAAGCCGTGGCGCGCGTGCCGGCCGGCAGCCGCGGCGCCGCGCTGGGGGCGTATTCGGCCTTCCTGGACCTGGCGCTGGGCGCGACCGGCCCGGTGGCGGGCTATATCTCGGGCGGCTTCGGCTATCCGGCGATCTTCCTGGCGGCGGCGGTGGCGGTGCTGCTCGGTTTCCTGATCGCGATGGGCCTGCAACGGCACGCCAGCCGCGCGCAGGCCGCGGCCTGACGCGCTTTGTTTATAACCACAAGTCTTAAGAACATTCGATATTGATCGTTTGGATTCATATAACGAATTGTTAGATTAGGCCCGTTCCCCACGCGCGCCCACGATTCGTTCCATGAACCTGACCTTCGACCACGTCCACAAGCACTTCGGCGACCTGCCGGTCGTCGACGGCTTCACCAGCGAATTCAAGACCGGCGAGCTGGTCGCGCTGGTCGGCCCGTCGGGCTGCGGCAAGTCGACCCTGCTGCACCTGGCCGCCGGCCTGGAAAAGCCGACGCAGGGGCAGGTGCTGGCCGACGGCAAGGCCGTGGCCGGCCCGCATCCCAGTCGCACGCTGGTGTTCCAGGAACACGCGCTGTATCCCTGGCTGACACTGGAAGACAACGTGGCGCTGGCGCTGGAATTCCAGAAGACCCCGAAGAAGCGCGCCCGCGAGGCGGCGCGCCAGTGGCTGGCGCGCGTCAGCCTGGCCGGCTTCGAACACTATTACCCGCACCAGGTGTCCGGCGGCATGCGCCAGCGCGCGGCATTGGCCCGCGCCTTCATCGCGCAGCCGCAGACCATGCTGATGGACGAACCGTTCGGCGCGCTCGACGCGCTGACGCGCCTGGCGCTGCAGGACGTGCTGCGCCAGCTGATCGCGCAGGAAAAGCCCACCGTGCTGCTGGTGACCCATGACGTCGACGAGGCGCTGTTCCTGGCCGACCGCATCGTGGTGTTCAGCCCGCGCCCGGCGCGGGTGCTGCGCGAATTCAACCTGGCGCACCGCGCCAAGAGCCACGACCTGTCCGACCTGGCCGCCGAGAAGCGCGAGATCCTGCGCTTGCTGGGCATCGCCGTCGACGGTTCGCCGGCCCACGCCGACCTGGCGCTGGCGGCCTGATTCTTCGATTTCCCGGTTTACGGACGGTGCCGCCGGCGCCGGCCATCCTCGATTCCCTGGAGCTTTCCCCATGAAATTCAAGCAATGGCTGTCCCTGCCGCTGGCCGCGGCGCTCCTGGCCGCGGCGCCCGCCATGGCCGCCGAGAAATTCCGCGTCGGCTACCTGCGCGTGATGGACGATGCGCAGGCCATCGTGGCGCAGGAAGGCGGCTTCTACAAGAACGCTGGCCTGGATTCCGAGCTGATCGAATTCAAGTCGGGCACCGACCTGATCAAGGCCATCGTCGGCGGCCAGCTGGATATCGGCGTGCTGGGCTTCACCAACGCCGTGGCCTGGGCCTCCAAGGGCGCGGACCTGAAGGTGGTGGGCGGCGCGCAGCAGGGCTACCACTCGCTGATCGTGCGCGATGATTCGGGCATCAAGGACATCGCCGGCCTGAAGGGCAAGACGCTGGCCTCGCAGGCCGAAGGCAGCACCGCCGACGTGGTGCTCAAGGGCGTGGTGCTCAAGCAGGGCAACCTGGCCGCCGACGACGTCAACGTGATGGGCGTGAGCCCGGCGGTGGCGGTGCAGTCGCTGGTGGGCAAGCGCGTGGACGCGGCCTTCCTGTTCGAACCCTATGACCGCATCGCCCAGCTGGTGGCGCCGGTCAAGCAGATCTACGAAGTGGGCCAGGCCTGGCCGTTCCCGTGCATGGTGGTGATCACCTCGGGCGAGACGCTGGCCAAGCGCAAGGACGACGTCTGGAAGGCGCTGGACGCGCAGAACCAGGCCATCGCGCTGCTGCAGAAGGAGCCGGCCCAGGCCTCCAAGCTGATCGCCTCGTACTTCATCGCCGAGCCCACGCTCAAGACCCTGAACCGCGGCGAACTGCCGCGCGAGACCGTCATCGCCGAAGCCATCAAGACGCAGGTGTTCACGCCCAAGCTGACCGAGAAGGACACCAAGCGCATGCAGGAGATCGCCGACATCCTGCAGGCCCAGGGTTCGCTCAAGACGCGCGACGGCAAGCCGTATGACGTCTCCAGCATCGTCGACCTGTCCTGGCAAGAGGCTCGCAAGCTTTGAGCGCGTCGACCCGTGTGACCGGCGCCCGCAAGCATCTGGCGGGCGTGCTGGGCGTCCTGTTCATCCTGGCGCTGTGGCAGGCGGCGGCGTTCGCCTTGCCCGACTTCCTGATGCCGGGCGTGCCCGCCGTGCTCGAGCGCCTGTTCGAGGACCTGGGCAAGCAGTCGTTCCACCAGAGCCTGATGGGCACGCTGGGCCGCCTGGGCGCGGGCTACGGCCTGGCGCTGGTGGCGGGCATCGGCTTCGGGCTGGTGGCGGCCGTGCTGTTCTTCTTCCGCGAAGTGCTGCGCAGCGCGATCGTCATCCTGCAGTCGATCCCGTCGATCGCCTGGGTGCCGCTGTTCCTGATCGTGATGGGTTTCGGCAGCACGCCGATCATCGTGGTGGTGGCGCTGTCGGCGTTCTTCCCGGCCGCGCTGAGCGTGATGAACGCCACCGAGTCGGTGCAGCGCGTGCATGTGTCGGCGGCCCGCGTGATGGGCGCCACGCCCTGGGGCCTGGTCAAGCGCGTGTACCTGCCGGCCGTCATGCCCGAGCTGATCACCGGCGCCCAGCTGGCGTTCGGCAATGCCTGGCGCGCGCTGATCTCGGCCGAGATGCTGATCGGCTTCGGCAAGGGCCTGGGCCGTTCGCTGGCCTATTCGGGCGAGATCGCCGACATGACCGGCGTCATGACCAACATCCTGGTCATCGCGGTGCTGGCCGCGCTGATCGACCAGTTCGTGCTCGAGAACCTCAAGCACCGGCTGCTGCGCTACCAGTACGTGTGAGGCCCATGATGCGGCGCGGACTTCGTCTCCTGGCCTGCACGGCGGTGCTGCTGTCCGCGGCAAGCGGCGCGGCGCCGGCCGACGGCCTGGCGGCCGCGCGCCAGCGCGGCGAGCTGGTGGTGGGCGTGCCGTACCTGGCGCCCGCGCCGGCGGCCGGCGCCAAGATCCGCACCCCGGAAGGGCTGGACCTCGCCATGGCCGAAAAGCTGGCGCAGGACCTGGGCCTGCCGTTCAGCCTGCGGCAGGTGGCGGCGGCCGACGCGGCCCGGCTGTTGGCCGCGGGCGAGGTCGACGTGGTGCTGGCCGACCGCGCGTCGCCGGCACAGGCGCTGCCCGGCGATCTGGCGGCGGTGGCCACCGGCTACGCCGCGCGTCCCAAGGCCGTGATCCGCAGCGATACCCGCATGCGCCAGGGCAGCGATGCCCGCGGCCACAGCGTCTGCATGGCCGAGGCGGCCGTCGGCGCGCAGGCGCTGGCCCGCAGCTGGGGGGCGGTGGTGCGCACCTACCGCGTGCCATCGGACGCGCTGGTGGCGGTGCGCGAAGGCAGCTGCGACATCGGCCTGGTCGATGACGTGGTGTGGGAACCGCTGATGCGCTTTCCCGAATGGAAGAAGTTCTCGGCCACGCTGGGCGCCGACGGCGCCCGCCAGGAACGGGTGTGGCTGCTGCCGGCGGCCGACACGGCCACGCAGGCCTGGCTCGATGCGCGCATGCGCGAATGGGCGCGGGCCGGGGCCTGGAAGGCCCTGCCGGCCAAGTGGGCGCGCGACGTGGCCTTCGACGTCTACCTGGACCAGGAAGTCGCCGACTGCCACGGCTGAGGGGCGCGGCGCAAGATCCGTCCGCATTGGCCGCGCGGGCCGGCAAGGCGCGGTCCGGCCCTTACAATGCCGGGCTATGACCACCACCTTGACCGCCGTCTGCTCGCACGAGGAAGACATCAAGAAAAGCCGTTTCGCCGCGTACGCCGCGCCCGTCGCCAGCATTGACGAGGCCATGGCGTTCTTCGCGGCGCACAGCGACCCCGAGGCCACCCACAACTGCTGGGCCTACCGCATTGGCCAGGAATATCGTTTCAATGACGATGGCGAGCCCGGCGGCACGGCCGGACGCCCGATCCTGCAGGCGATCGAAGGGCAGGGCATGGACCGCGTGGCGGTGCTGGTGGTGCGCTGGTTCGGGGGCGTCAAGCTGGGCGCCGGCGGGCTGGTGCGGGCCTATGGCGGCTGCGCCGCCAACTGCCTGCGCAATGGCCCGCGCACCGAGATCGTGGACCTGGCCACGGTGGCGTGCGCCTGCGGCTTCGCCGAACTGCCGCTATTGAAGTCGCGGCTGGCGCAGGCCGGGGCGGTGATCGTGCAGGAGGATTTCGGCGCCGACGGCGTGGCCTTGCGCTTCACGGTGCCGCGCGGCGCCGTGGCCGACCTGGAGATGACGGCGGCCAACATCACGCGCGGCCGCTCGGCCTGGGAACAATTGGCGTGACATGCGACAAGGGCCCCGCGGGGCCCTTGTTCATTACGCGTCCTGGCTGTCCTGGGCCGCGGCGATTTCCTGGTGGACTTTTTCCATGTCCACTTCCTTGATCTTGGCGAGCAGCTCATTGAGCTGGCCGCCCGACAAGGCGCCCGGTTGCGAGAACAGCAGGACCTTTTCGCGGAACACCATCAGCGTGGGAATCGAGCGGATGCCCAGCGCGCCGGCAAGTTCCTGTTCGACGTCGGTGTTGACCTTGGCGAACGTGACGTCCGGATGCTCGGTGGCGGCCTGCTCGAAGACCGGGGCGAAACCACGGCACGGGCCACACCAGGGCGCCCAGAAGTCCACGATCAAGGTGCCGTCCGGCGTGATGGCTTCCTGGAAAGTGTCTTTGGTCAGTTCAACAATACTCATTTTGGATCCTTGCCGCTGGCGCGGCGCAAAAAGTCGGAATCAGCGGCGCGGGGGAGACATGCCCCGCGCCGGGTGAGGCGACGCGGTAGGGCCGGTCCTGCCAGTCCATAGTAGAGCGGGGACCGGCCACGTCGCAATGGTTGGCGCTGTGGCGAGCGCAGTCTGCGGGGCTTGCGAGGCTGGCGGCGGGGCCGCCGGCCTCACGCCGCGGTTGTTGTGGGCACGCCGTCGCCCTGCTTGAGCGCGGCGACGATCTCGAAGGAACGCAGGCGATCGGCGATATCGAAGAAATCGGACACGATCATGACTTCGTCGGCTTCCGTCTCGGCCACCAGGGCCTCCAGGCGGCGCTTGACGGTCTCGGGGCCGCCCACGATGGCCGCGCCCAGGCGCTGGTTCACGGCCTCGCGTTCCCACTCGTTCCAGAGCCCGTCCATGCTGTCGACCGGCGGCTGCAATTGCAGGCGGTTGCCGCGCACCAGCGACAGGAACTTGAGCTGCTGCGTGGTGGCCTGGCGGCGGGCTTGCTCGTCGGTCGCGGCGGCGATCACCGGCACGCCGATCATGGCGTAGGGGCGGGCCAGCGTCTCGGACGGCTTGAACAGATGGCGGTACAGGCGCATCGCCGCCATGCCCTCGGGCGAGAAGTGGCCGGCGAACGAGAACGGCAGGCCCAGTTCGGCCGCCAGCCGCGCGCTGAAGTCGCTCGAGCCCAGCAGCCAGATAGGGATGTCCAGGCCTTCGCCGGGAATCGCGCGCACAGGCTGGCCGGGACGCGAGGGCGCGAGAAAGCCGCGCAGTTCCTCGACCAGCGCCGGGAATTCGAGGCCGCTGCGCGGACCGCGGCGCAGCGCATGCTGGGTGGCGCCGTCGCTGCCGGGCGCGCGGCCCAGGCCCAGGTCGATGCGGCCAGGGTACAGGGTCTCGAGCGTGCCGAACTGCTCGGCGATGATCAGCGGCGCGTGGTTGGGCAGCATCACGCCGCCCGAGCCGACGCGCAGCGTCGAGGTGTGCCCGGCGATGTGGCCGATCAGCACCGCCGTGGCGCTGCTGGCCACGCCGTTGATGTTGTGGTGCTCGGCCAGCCAGAAGCGCTTGTAGCCCAGGCGCTCGACATGCTGCGCCACGGCCACGCTGTTGCGGAAGGCGTCGGCGGCGTCGCGGCCTTGCACGATCGGCGCCAGGTCCAGCACCGAGAAGGGGATGCGGGCGAGGGTGCTCATGCGCGGCGCTCGACGGGACGGCGGGGACAGGAGGAATGCGGGGTGTGGCGAGACAAGGTCGGCTCCATAGTCTTATATACATGGGGAGTGTATCGGCGAATTCAACCGTCTCCGACAGCAACCATGAGGGCCGGCGGGTTGATAGCGGACCTCAATGGCGGCGATTGGCAGGACGGCCCGCGAACCCCTGGCAGCCGTACCGGTATAGTGATCATTCCAGCCTCGCCCGTGGCGCTGCTGCACCCGTATTTCCTGTACGCCGGGCGCGCGGCTAGCGGCGCGCCGCGTTTGGCCGTTTCGTTCAAGACGCGGCCACGCGAATCGGGGATGATGCGGTTTTCTTCGATATCCGCGGGAGACACGCATGGGCGCCACCGGCAACAACCACCAGATCGACAACATCGAGTTCAACGTCGCCGACATCGCGCGCAGCAAGCGCTTCTATGGCGACGCATTCGGCTGGTCGTTCACCGACTACGGGCCGACCTACACCGAATTCACCGATGGCCGCCTCAAGGGCGGCTTCACCACCGGCGAGCCGGTGCGCCCGGGCGGGCCGCTGGTGATCCTGTACGCCGACGACCTGGCCGACGCCCAGCGCCGCGTGATCGCGGCGGGCGGCCGCATCAGCCGCGAGGCCTTCGATTTTCCCGGCGGCCGCCGCTTCCACTTCACCGACCTGGATGGCTACGAACTGGCAGTCTGGACCGCCGCGGCCTGACGGCGCGGCGATGAAAGCAGGCCCCATGCCGCGCCGCCGGCTTGCTCCCCCCAGGGGGGCGTTTTCATCCCGGGGGCGGCCCGGCGATGAAAAAAAACCGCCGCCTTCCGGACTGGAAGCGCGGCGGTTTCGCGGGAATGCGCGCCTTTTGGCGTTATTCCGGGAAGAACGCGTAGCGGATCACGAACAGGATCGCCACCAGCCAGGTGGCCGGATGCACGTCGCGCACGCGGCCCGTGGCGGTCTTGAGCACCACGTAGCTGATGAAGCCGAAGGCGATGCCGTTGGCGATGGAGTAGGTGAACGGCATCACCAGCGCGGTCAGCGCGGCCGGGGTGGCTTCGCAGACATCGTTCCAGTCGATGTCGATCAGCTCGCGCATCATCAGGCCGGCCACGTAGAGCAGGGCGGGCGCGGTGGCGTAGGCGGGCACGGCGCCGGCCAGCGGCGAAATGAACAGCGCGGCCAGGAACAGCAGGGCCACGACCAGCGCGGTCAGGCCGGTGCGGCCGCCGGCCTGCACGCCCGAGGCGCTTTCGACGTAGGCGGTGGTGCTGCTGGTGCCCAGCATCGAGCCGGCCACGATCGCGGTGCTGTCGGCGAACAGGGCGCGGCCCAGGCGGTTGGGGCGGTTCTCCGGCATCAGGCCGGCGCGCTTGGCCACGCCCACCAGCGTGCCGGTGGCGTCGAACACCTCGACCAGCACGAACACCAGGATGACGTGCACGAAGCCGGTGTGCAGCGCGCCCAGGATGTCCATCTTGAACAGCGTCGGCGCCAGGCTCGGCGGGGCCGCGAACACGCCCTTGAATTCGTTGTAGCCCAGGGCCATCGACAGCACCGTGACCACCAGGATGCCGATCAGGATGGCGCCGCGCACGCGCAGCGCGTCCAGCGAGGCGATGATGAAGAAGCCCAGGATGGCGAACAGCGGCCCCGGCGCGGTCAGGTTGCCCAGCGTGACCTTGGTGGCCGGATGCGCCACCACGATGCCGGCGCTGGACAGCGCGATAATGGCCAGGAACAGGCCGATACCGGCGGCGATGGCGCTGCGCAGCGAATGCGGGATGCCCTTGACCAGCCAGACGCGGATGCCCGAGATGGTCAGGATCAGGAAGATCACGCCCGAGATGAACACGGCGCCCAGCGCCTGTTCCCAGGAGTAGCCCATGGTCTTGACCACGGTGAAGGCGAAGAAGGCGTTCAGCCCCATGCCCGGCGCCATGCCGATCGGCCAGTTGGCGATCAGCGCCATCACCAGCGAGCCCAGCGCGGCGGCCAGGCAGGTGGCGACGAACACGGCGTTGCGGTCCATGCCGGTGGACGACAGGATGTCCGGGTTCACGAAGATGATGTACGACATGGTCAGGAATGTCGTCAGGCCGGCCACGATCTCGGTTCTCGCGGTCGTGCCGTGTTCACGCAGGTTGAATAGCTTCTCCAGCATTCTTATCCCCAGGGTGCTTGCAGGCTCGGTTTGTCGGGAGGGGGCTTGGCCGCCCTCGGTCATTTTGTAAACGGGCGTATTTTCGCATCAGTTGTAAACTCTGCCGCCATGATTATTCTCGGCTTTGAAAGCTCCTGCGACGAAACGGGTGTCGCAGCCGTCTGTACGGAACGCGGCCTGCTCGCGCACGCCCTGCATACCCAGATCGCCATGCACCAGGAATATGGGGGCGTGGTGCCCGAACTCGCCTCGCGCGACCATATCCGGCGCGTGGTGCCGCTGACCCGCCAGGTGCTGCAGGAAGCCGGCCTGGAAATGTCGGACATCGGCGCGGTGGCCTACACGGCCGGCCCCGGCCTGGCCGGCGCGCTGCTGGTGGGCGCCAGCGTGGCGCAGTCGTTCGCCTGGTCGCGCCATCTGCCCGCCATTGCCATCCATCACCTGGAAGGCCACCTGCTGTCGCCCATGCTGGCCGATCCGCGGCCCGACTTTCCGTTCGTGGCGCTGCTGGTGTCCGGCGGCCACACGCAGTTGATGCGGGTCGACGGGGTAGGGTGCTACGAACTGCTGGGCGAGACCCTGGATGACGCCGCCGGCGAAGCGTTCGACAAGTCCGCCAAATTGATGGGGCTGGGCTACCCGGGCGGCCCGGCGCTGGCGCGCCTGGCGGAGCAGGGCGATGCCACGCGTTTCGAGCTGCCGCGCCCGATGCTGCACAGCGGCGACCTGGATTTCAGCTTCAGCGGCCTGAAGACGGCCGTGCTGACCCGCGTCAAGGCGGCCGAGCAGGACGGCGGCCTGGATGAACAGACCCGCGCCGACCTGGCGGCGGCGACCCAGGCCGCGATCGTCGAGGTGCTGGCCGCCAAGTCGATCCGCGCCCTCAAGCAGACCGGCCTGCGCCGCCTGGTGGTGGCCGGCGGGGTGGGGGCCAATCAGCTATTGCGGACCAAGCTGGCGACCGCGCTCAAGCCACTCAAGGCCCAGGCTTATTTCCCGCCGCTGTCGTTGTGCACGGACAACGGCGCCATGATCGCCTTCGCGGCCGCCGAGCGGGTCAAGGCTGGGCTGGTGACGCTGGACCCGGACGCGCACGGCTTCACCGTGCGGCCGCGCTGGGACCTGGCCGATATCGCCTGAAACGGGCAATGAAAAAGGGGCCGTGGCCCCTTTTTTCATCCTGCGTCGCGGCGCCCACGCGGGCCCGCGGTGCGCCGATCATTTTTTCTTGCCGCCGATGCGGCTTTCGGTGCCCTGCACCAGGCGCGCGATGTTGGCGCGATGGCGGTAGAACAGCAGCACGCCGATGATGGCCAGGGCGACGCCCATGGCCGGCTGGGCGTACCAGGCCAGGCCCGAGCCGAACACGTAGTAGACCGGGGCGAAGAACGCCGCCACCAGCGAGGCCAGCGACGAATAGCGGAAGAACACCGCGATGATGAGCCAGGTGGCCGCCGTGGCGACCGCCAGCCAGGGCTGGATGGCGACCAGCACGCCGAGCGCGGTGGCCACGCCCTTGCCGCCCTTGAAACCCAGGAAAATCGGATACAGGTGGCCCAGGAAGGCCGCCACGGCCACCGCGGCCAGCGGGCCGGGGGGAATGCCGGGGGCCAGCTTGACCGCCAGCCAGACCGCGAACCAGCCCTTGGCGGCGTCGCCCAGCAGGGTCAGGGCGGCGGCGGTCTTGTTGCCGGTGCGCAGCACGTTGGTGGCGCCGGGGTTCTTCGAGCCGTAGCTGCGGGGGTCCTGCAGCCCCATGAGTTTGCTGACCACCACGGCGAACGGCACGGAGCCGATCAGGTAGGCCAGCAGGATGAGCGCCGCGGTGAACGCCAGGGACGGTTCGGTGATCGCCATGTTCTAAGGGGGTCCGTTGTTATCTTGCAATTGTCTCGATGGCTGCGGATTCTACCCCGGTCGCCGGCCGGCCCGGGTACGGGTTAGCCAGTGGGCGATGAGGGACGGGTGGCGACGGACATGCCGGCGCCTTCCGCGGACGGTACAATCCAGCCGGTCCACCCGCGTTTTATTTTCTTTCGGATGCACAATGCGAATTCTGGTTTCGAACGATGATGGTTATTCGGCCCCTGGCCTGGAGGCGCTGGTCAAGGCGCTGGAAGGCCTGGGCGATCTGACCGTCGTCGCGCCCGAGACCAACCACAGCGGCGCATCCAACTCCCTGACGCTGAACCGCCCGCTGTCGGTGCGCACCGCCTCCAACGGCTTCATCGCCGTCAACGGCACGCCCTCCGACTGCGTCCACGTCGCCCTGACCGGCCTGATGGACACGCGTCCCGACCTGGTGGTGTCCGGCATCAACAACGGCGCCAACATGGGCGACGACACGCTCTATTCGGGCACCGTGGCCGCCGCCAGCGAGGGCTACCTGTTCGGCATCCCGGCCATCGCCTTCTCGCTGGCCGAGAAGGGCTGGGAGCACATCGATTCGGCCGCCCGCGCCGCGCGCCTGGTGGTCGAACGCCACCTGGCGCAGCCGCTGGCCGCGCCGGTCCTGCTGAACGTCAACATTCCCAGCCGCCGCTTCGACGACATGCATGGCTTCCAGGTCACGCGCCTGGGCAAGCGCCATCCGTCGCAGCCGGTGGTGCGTACCACCACGCCCTACGGCGACACGGTCTACTGGATCGGGCCGGTGGGGCAGGCCGCCGACGCCACGCCGGGCACGGACTTCCACGCGGTGGCGCAGGGCATGGTGTCGGTCACGCCGCTGCGACTGGACCTGACCCAGCACGGGCAGCTCGAGGAAATCCGGACCTGGGCGGAGCCGCTATGCGCCGACGCATAAGCCAGCCGGACGTCTCCCAGGCCGTGCCCGGACGGCCCAGTCCGGTGCGCTACGACTCCGGCCGGCTCAGCCCCGGCGTCACGCCGGCCAACAGCAACACCCGCATTTCGGCCGCCACCCTGCAAAGCCAGGCCAAGGCGCCGACGCCGGCGGCCGGCGGCAACCTGGGGCTCAATTCCGATCGCCTGCGCCAGGCCATGGTGCAGCGCCTGCGCGGGCAGGGCGTCAGCGACGAGCGCGTGCTCAACGCCATGGCCGTGGTGCCGCGCCACCTGTTCGTCGACGAGGCGCTGGCCAGCCGCGCCTATGAAGACGCGGCGCTGCCCATCGGCCATTCCCAGACCATCTCGCAACCGTGGGTGGTGGCGCGCATGATCGCCGCCATCTGCGAAGACCGCACGCCGACGCGCGTGCTGGAAGTGGGCGCCGGTTGCGGCTACCAGGCCGCGGTGCTGGCGCAGTTCGTGCGCGAGGTCCATTCCATCGAGCGCATCCGTGGCCTCTACGAGCTGGCGCGCGAGCATCTGCGCGCTTTGCGGCTGACCACGCGGATCCGCTTGATCTACGGCGACGGCATGCTGGGCCTGCCCGGCGTGGCGCCGTTCGATGCTATCGTTGTGGCTGCCGCCGGCCTGACCATCCCGCAAGCGCTGCTCCAGCAGCTGGCGCCGGGTGGACGCCTGATCGCTCCCGAAGGGGGCTCGAACCAGCGCCTGGTGCTGATCGAACGCACGGGCGCGGCCAGCTGGAAACGAACTGAATTAGAGGCCGTGCGCTTTGTGCCGCTGCGTGCCGGAATACAATCTTGAGCAAACAGGAGAAACGTATGCTCAACGGGCAGTTGCAACTGACCGATATGACCCTCGGCGTGTCCATGACGCGCCTGCGCCGCCCGCTTTTCGTGGCTGGCGTCCTCAGCCTGGCCATCCTGGCCGGCTGCGCATCCAAAGGCACGCGCGCGCCGGTCGTCGACCTGGCCGGCGGGCAACCGGCCGCCACCGCCCAGCCGGGCGGCAGCTACGTCGTCAAGCCAGGTGACACGCTCTACAAGATCGCTCGCGCCAACAACGTCGATGTCGAGAACGTCAAGCGCTGGAACAACCTCAGCGATCCCAACCAGATCTCGGTCGGGCAGGTGTTGAAGATGTCCGGTTCGTCGGGCGGCGCGGCGCAACCCGCGCCCATCGCCAGCAGCAAGTCGCAGCCGCGTCCGCTGGACCAGCCCAACGACACGTCGGCCACCGCCACGGCATCGCTGCCGCCGCCCACGCCGACGCCGGCCGAGAACAAGCCCGTCACGCGCGCGGCCGATGCCGGCGTGATCAACTGGGCCTGGCCGGCTGGCGGCCAGATCATGCAGGGCTTCAACAACAACAGCAAGGGCATCGACATCGCCGGCGCGCTGGGCGACCCGGTCAACGCCGCGGCGGATGGCAAGGTCATGTACAGCGGCAACGGTGTGCGCGGCCTGGGCAACCTGATCATCGTCAACCACCAGAACGGCTTCATCACGGCGTATGCGCACAACCGCACGCTGCTCGTGAAGACCGGCCAGGACGTCAAGCGCGGCGCCAAGATCGCCGAGATCGGCCAGAGCGACACCACTTCGCCGCGCCTGCATTTCGAGATCCGTCGCCAGGGCACCCCCGTGGATCCGATGCAGTACCTGCCCGCCAAATGACGCCCACCCTGGTATTCGACCTCGAGACCATTCCCGACGCGGACGGCCTGCGCAAGCTCAACGGCTGGAGCGCCGACGTCCCCGACGCCGAGGTGGTCGAGCGCGCGCTGACCGCGCGCCGCGAGGCCGTGGGCCACGACTTCCTGCCGCTGCACCTGCACAAGGTCGCGGTGGTGGGCTGCGTGTTCCGCGACGACCAGGGCTTTCGCGTC
Source organism: Achromobacter sp. ISS7 (assembly GCF_056523125.1). Lineage (NCBI taxonomy): Bacteria > Pseudomonadati > Pseudomonadota > Betaproteobacteria > Burkholderiales > Alcaligenaceae > Achromobacter > Achromobacter sp. ISS7. Next base: position 1,483,442 of record NZ_JAWRZD010000001.1, read on the forward strand.
AAGACGCTGGGCCAGCCCGACGATCCCGAGGCCGCCTTGCTGGCCGGCTTCTTCAAGACCATCGAGCGCTACACGCCCAAGCTGGTCAGCTGGAACGGGTCGGGCTTCGACCTGCCGGTGCTGCATTACCGCAGCCTGATCCAGGGCGTGCCCGCGCCGCGCTACTGGGACATGGGCGAGGAAGACCGCGACTTCAAGTTCAACAACTACATCTCGCGCTATCACTCCCGCCACACCGACCTGATGGACCTGCTGGCCAAGTACAACGGCCGCGCCAACGCGCCGCTGGACGAACTGGCCAAGCTGTGCGGCTTTCCGGGCAAGCTCGGCATGGACGGCAGCAAGGTCTGGGAGGCCTGGAGCCAGGGCCGCGCCGACGAGGTCCGCGCCTATTGCGAAACCGACGTGGTCAACACCTGGCTGGTGTACTGCCGCTTCCGCTTCCTGCGCGGCGAAATCGACCGCACCGCCTATGACGCCGAAATCGCGCTGGTGCGCGACACGCTGGCGGCCAGCGACGCGGCGCACTGGAAGGAATACCTGGCGGCCTGGGACGCCAGCTGAGCATCGCGCGTGCCGCGCGCGACCTGCTTGACGGACGGGGCCCGCGAGGCCCCGTTTTCACGTCCGGGACAGGCGCAATCGACTGAAACATAGCTTGCGGGGACGAAACCCGGATGAAACCGGGCGGATCGCACAATGGCCTCGCTTTCTTCACTTTCAGGAGACCTACATGTCCCGATTCGCACTCCGCTCCAACCTGGCTGCCCTGGCCATGGTCGCCGCCACCGGCGGCTTGCTGGCTGGTCCCGTCATGGCGGCTGCGCCCGCCGACGGTGGTCCCGCCGCGATGCACGAAGGCCCCCGTGGCGGCTTCCACAAGGGCATGCGCGACGGCCTGTGGATCCCGGGCCTGGGCCCCGTATCCAAGGCGCAGCTCGACCAGCTCAAGCTGGATGACAAGCAGCAGGCCCTGGTCAAGACCGCGCAGGACGGCCAACGCAGCCTGCACGAGGCCATGCGCGCGTCCGGCGGCCAGCGCCACGACCTGCTCAAGGCGCAACTGGACAGCGGCAAGCTGGACCCGCGCGCGCTGCTCGATCAATCCGACAAGTCGCGTGACCAGTTCAGCACGCAGGCCAAGCAGGTCCGTGACCAGTGGCTGGCCGTGTGGGACAGCCTGAACGATGCCCAGCGCACCCAGGTGACCCAGATGCTCAAGGACCGCCAGGCCAAGATGCAGGAACGTCACGCCCGCATGGAAGGCCGCCACGGCAAGGGCCCGGCCAATGCCCCGGGCGCCGTGCCTCCGCCGCCGCCGGCCGCGCCCGCCGCCAACTGACGCGCCTGGCGGACGGCCACGCCGTCCGCCGCCGGACCGCCCGCCCGTTGCGGGCGGACCCGACCGACCCCGACCCGCTTCGCGCGGGCCGGGGTTTCTTTTGTCTTCGGATCCATCACGGGGCGCCAGCCCCATTTTGATGCGCCGCCGCCTGCGCGCGCGGCGTGGCGCACCGCCTTGGTGCGCCCGGCATGCCCATTCAGCGCCGCGCCAGCCCGCTGAGACGCAATTGAAACCTGGCACGGACCTTGCTTGATGGGGAGGGAGCCGGCATCCGCCGTTGCAGGACCGGCCCGATGGATGCGCCTTCGCGCCTTCCTCCTCGTCAAATCCGATCAGGACATCGCACCATGAAGAAGACGTTGCTAGCCTTGCCCGTTGTGCTCGCCGCTTGTTTCATCGCAACGGCCCAGGCCGAACCGACCGACCTGGGCGGCGGTTTCTCGCTCAGCGGCAATGCCACCATCGCGAGCGACTACCGCTTCCGCGGCTACTCGCAGACCGATTTCCGGCCGGCGGCCCAACTGGGCATCGACCTGACCCACAGCTCCGGTTTCTACCTGGGCAACTGGAACTCCAACGTATCCAATTTCGTCTTCACCGACGGCAACCTGGAAATGGACTTCTACGGCGGCTGGAAGGGCGACGTGGGCGGCGGCTTCACGCTCGATGCCGGCGTGCTGCACTACTACTATCCCGGCTCCAGCTCGCCCAAGGGCGGCAACTACAACAACACCGACCTGTACCTGGCCGCGACCTACGGCAACTACACCCTCAAGTACTCCTACACGCCCAGCGACTTCTTCAGCACGCCCGACAGCAAGGGCACCTGGTACCTGGACGGCACCGCCAACTTCGACCTGGGCGACGGCTGGGGCCTGGTGGGCCACCTCGGCTACCAGAAGCTCAAGAACCAGGTCAACATGGACGGCGATTCCATCGGCCACTACGTCGACTACAAGGTCGGCGTGACCAAGGACCTGAAGGGCTGGGTGCTGGGCCTGGCGGCGGTGGGCGCCACCAAGGACAACTGGCTGCCGACCAAGTACGGCCATCCGTCGGGCCGCCTGGGGGCGGTGTTCTCGGTGTCGCGTTCGTTCTGAGCCTTTTCCAGGCCGCGGGCGGGCGGCCGCAGAATCCTCATACAATGCCGGGTTGCGTGAATTTTCTGGATTGCGTGAGATGTCTGACGTTTTGAGTATCGAATCCCTGGACCTGGAAGCCCGGGGCATCGCCCGCCGCGACGGCAAGGTCGTGTTCGTGGAAGGGGCCTTGCCGGGCGAGCGGGTCACCGCCACGACCGTGCGCCGCAAGCCGTCCTACGAAATCGCGCGGGTCGAAACGGTGCTGCGTCCGTCGTCGCAGCGCGTCGAGCCGCGTTGCCCCCATTTCGGCGTCTGTGGCGGCTGTGCCATGCAGCACCTGGAGCCCAGCACCCAGGTGGCGATCAAGCAGCGTTCGCTCGAAGACACCTTCTGGCACGTCGGCAAGCTGCGTCCGGCCCGCATCCTGGCGCCGCTGCACGGCCCGACCTGGGGCTACCGCTACCGCGCCCGCCTGTCGGTGCGCGTGGTGCCCAAGAAGGGCGGCGTGCTGGTGGGCTTTCACGAGCGCAAGAGCAGCTACGTGGCCGACATGCGCGAGTGCCATGTGCTGCCGCGCCACGTCAGCGACCTGCTGATGCCGCTGCGCGCCATGATCGCGTCGATGTCCGCGCCCGACCGCCTGCCGCAGGTGGAAGTGTCGCTGGGCGACGGCGTGACCGCGCTGGTGCTGCGCCACCTGCTGCCGCTGACCGACAACGACATCGCCATCCTGCGCGCCTTCGCCGCCAAGCACGACGTGCAATGGTGGCTGCAGCCCAAGGGCCCGGACACGGTCCATCCGCTGGTGCCCGAGCATCGCGACGCGCTGACCTACACCATGCCCGAGTTCGGCCTGCGCATGCCGTACCGGCCGACCGATTTCACCCAGGTCAACCACGCCATCAACCGCGCCATGGTGTCGCGCGCGCTCAAGTTGCTGGAAGTGCAGCCGACCGACCGCGTGGCCGACCTGTTCTGTGGCCTGGGCAACTTCACGCTGCCGCTGGCCACGCAGGGCCGCGAGGCCGTGGGCGTGGAGGGCAGCAAGGCGCTGACCGACCGGGCCTACGAGGCCGCCGCGCGCCACGGGCTGGGCGACCGCACCAGCTTTGCCACGCTCAACCTGTTCGAGGTGGACGTCGATTGGCTGCGCGGCCTGGGCTTCTTCGATCGCATGCTGATCGACCCGCCGCGCGAAGGCGCCCACGCCGTCTCGCAGGCGCTATCGCAATTGATGCCCGAGGAACGGCCGCGCCGCATCGTCTACGTGTCCTGTAATCCGGCCACGCTGGCGCGCGACGCATCCATCCTGGTGCACGAGGGCGGGTATCTGCTCAAGAGCGCGGGCGTGATCAACATGTTCCCGCACACAGGGCACGTGGAATCGATCGCGGTGTTCGAATCGCTGGACGCCGCCGGCGTGCTGGAAGTGCAGGAAAATGCCCGCCAGCGCGCGCTGCAGCAGGCCGCCGATGTCGCGGCCGCGCAAGCGGAGAAAGCGGCGGCGGCGGCCGAGAAGGCCGCGGCCAAGCAGGCGGCGACCGATGCCTATCATGCGCGGGTGGCGGCGGAAGCCGAGGCGGCGTCGCAGGACCAGGCCTGACGCGAAAAAAAGGGCAAGCCGTCTGGCTTGCCCTTTTTCTTACTGGGTCCGCCCCAGGTTTTCCAGGATGGGGCAGTCGGGCCGGTCGTCGCCGTGGCAGTTGTGCGCCAGGTGCTTGAGCGTGGCCGCCATGTCGCGCAGGGCGCAGGCCTTGCGCTCCAGTTCGGCCACGTGTTCGAGCGCGATGCGCTTGACGTCGGCGCTGGCGCGGCTGCGATCGCGCCACAGCGCCAGCAGCTCGTTCATCTGCTCCACCGAAAAGCCCAGGTCGCGCGCGCGCCGCACGAAGCGCAGCGTGTGCAGGTCGTGCTCGCTGTAGACGCGGTAGCCCGAGTCCTTGCGCAGCGCCGGGCCGATCAGGCCGATGCTCTCGTAGTAACGGATCATCTTGGCCGAGATGCCGGATTCCTGTGCCGCTTGTCCGATGTTCATGTCGGTTCTCCTGGTTGGCCGGCGCGTCAGTGGGCGGCGCGCGGGCGGAAGGTCTTCAGGCGCAGCGCGTTGCCCAGCACGAACACGCTGGACAGCGCCATGGCGCCGGCCGCGAAGATCGGCGACAGCGACAGCCCGTAGGCCGGGTACAGCGCGCCCGCCGCCAGCGGGATCAGCGCGGCGTTGTAGGCGAAGGCCCAGAACAGGTTCTGGCGGATGTTGGCCAGCGTGGCGCGGCTGAGCGCGATGGCGTTGGGCACGCCGTGCAGGTCGTCGGCCATCAGCACCACCGAGGCGGCCTCGATGGCGACGTCGGTGCCGGTGCCGATGGCGATGCCGGTGTCGGCCGCGGCCAGCGCCGGCGCGTCGTTGATGCCGTCGCCGACAAAGGCCAGCTTGCGGCCGCCGGCGCGCAGCGCGGTGATGGCCTCGACCTTGCCGTCGGGCAGCACCTCGGCGCGCACTTCGTCGATGCCCAGCTGGCGCGCAACGGCCTGCGCCGTGTGGCGGTTGTCGCCGGTGATCATGGCGGTCTTCAGGCCCTGCGCGTGCAGCGCCGCGATCGCGTCCACGGCCGAGGGCTTGACCGGATCGGTCACCGCGATCATGGCGGCGGCCTGGCCGTCGATGGCGACGTAGATCGGCGTCTTGCCGTCGTTGCCCCATTGCTCGGCGCGTCGGCCGAAGGCGCTGACGTCCACGCCGCGCTCGGCCATCAGGCGGTCGGCGCCGGCCAGCACGCGCTTGCCGGCCACGCTGGCCTCGACCCCGGCGCCGGTGATGGCGGCGAAGCCTTCCGCCGGCAGCAGCTCGATCTTGCGTTCGGCCGCGGCCGCCACGATCGCCAGCGCGATCGGATGCTCGGAGCGCGCCTGCACCGAGGCGACCCATTGCAGCACGTCCGCGTCACGGAAGCCGGCGGCCGGCTCCAGTTCGGTCAGGGTCGGCTTGCCCAGCGTCAGCGTGCCGGTCTTGTCGAACGCCACCACCTGCACGTCGCGCAGCGTCTGCAGCGCGTCGCCCTGGCGGAACAGCACGCCCATGTCGGCGGCGCGGCCGGTGCCGACCATGATCGAGGTCGGCGTGGCCAGGCCCATGGCGCACGGGCAGGCGATGATCAGCACGGCCACGGCGTTGACCAGCGCATGCGACAGCGCCGGCGTCGGGCCAAGGAAGAACCAGGCCAGGAAGGTCAAGAGGGCCATGCCCATCACGGCCGGCACGAACCAGGCGGTGACCTGGTCGACCAGGGCCTGGATCGGCAGGCGCGCGCCCTGGGCGGCCTCGACCATGCGGATGATGCGGGCCAGCATGGTGTCGGCGCCGGTGTGGGTGACGCGCAGCGTGAAGCTGCCCGAGGTGTTGAGCGTGCCGCCGGTGGCCTGCATGCCGGGCTGTTTCTCGACCGGCACCGGTTCGCCGGTCAGCATCGATTCGTCGACGTACGAGCCGCCTTCGATGATCTCGCCGTCCAGCGGGATCTTTTCGCCGGGGCGCACCATCACGATGTCGCCCTTGCGCACTTGTTCGATGGCGATGTCCTGCGGCTGGCCGTCGCGCAGCACGCGCGCGGTGCGCGGCTGCAGGCCGATCAGGCGTTTGATGGCCGCGCCGGTCTTGCCCTTGGCGCGCGCTTCCAGCGTGCGGCCCAGCAGAATCAGCGTGACGATTACCGCCGCCGCTTCGTAATAGACGTTGCGGGCCGCTTCCGGCAGCCACTCGGGCGCGAAGGTCGCCACCACCGAGTAGCCCCAGGCGGCGCCGGCGCCCAGCGCCACCAGCGAGTTCATCTCCGGCGCGCGGCGCCACAGGGCGGTCAGGCCCTTGCTGAAGAAGTGGCGGCCCGGCCAGGCCAGCACCGCGGTGGTCAGCACGAACTGCAGCAGCCAGCTGTTCTGCTGGCCGATGGTCGCCATGACCCAGTGGTGCATGGCGGGAATCAGGTGCGAGCCCATTTCCAGCGCGAACACCGGCAGCGTCAGCACGAGCGCGGCGATGAAGGCCTGGCGCAGGCGCTGCGCCTCGGCGTCGCGCGCTTCGGACTGGCGCTCGGCGTGGTCGTCCTGGGCGGCGATGGGGCGGGCCTCGTAGCCCATCTTGACGACGGCCTCGACCAGCGCGTCGGGCTGGGCCGCGGCCGGGTCGTAGGCCACCAGGGCGCGTTCGGTGGCCAGGTTGACCTGCGCCTGGGCCACGCCCGGGACGCGGGTCAGGGCCTTTTCCACGCGCTTCACGCAGGACGCGCAGGTCATGCCTTCGATGGCAAGTTCAAGCTCGACGGAAGGGTTGGCAACGCTCATGGCAGTCTCGGTTGAGGTAGGAAGACCCCAGTTTCATCCTTCCCATTGTGGGAAGGTCAAGGATTATTCTACGCTTGACCTTCCTATAATGGGAAGGTCTAAGCTGGGGTTGAGCTGGCACCGGAAGCGGTGCGGCAATCCCCCTGACTCCCACGGAGAACACCATGAGCATCGAATTCCAAGTCCTCGACATGACCTGCGGCCACTGCGTCAAGACCATCACCGGCGCGGTGACGGCGGCGGCGCCGGGCGCCAGCGTGGCGGTGGACCTGCCCACGCATCGCGTCACCATCAGCGGCACCGACCAGGCCGACAAGGTCGAGGCCGCGATCCGCGACGCCGGCTACGAGCCGCAACGCGTGTGACGGCCGGCCGCCGCCGGGCGTATGATAGACAACGTCTGGCGGCGGCAATGTTGTTATTGCCAAAAGCTATCAATCAATTAAGTTAATTAAATTTGATAAATTGATAGCTGGGATTTATCATTCTTTCCATGGTGGTTAAACAACCCCGCTACCCAAGGAGAGATTGAATGCTGCAAAACCGTGAAGGCCAACGTGTTCCCAACGTAACGTTCCCCGTCCGCGAGGGCAACACCTGGAAAAAGGTCACGACCGACGACCTGTTCAAGAACAAGACGGTCGTGGTCTTTTCGCTTCCCGGCGCTTTCACGCCGACCTGCTCGTCGACCCACCTGCCGCGCTACAACGAACTGGCCCCGGCCTTCGCCGCCGCCGGCGTCGACAGCATCGTCTGCGTGTCGGTCAACGACACCTTCGTCATGAACGAATGGGCCAAGGACCAGGAATCGGCCAACATCACGCTGCTGCCCGACGGTAACGGTGAATTCACCGCCGGCATGGGCATGCTGGTCGACAAGAGCGACCTGGGCTTCGGCAAGCGCAGCTGGCGCTATTCCATGCTGGTCAAGGACGGCGTGGTGCAGAAGATGTTCATCGAGCCCGAAAAGGAAGGCGACCCGTTTGAAGTGTCGGACGCCGACACCATGCTGGCCCACTTCGCCCCGACGGCCAAGAAGCCCGACCAGGTGGTGGTGTTCTCCAAGCCCGGCTGCCCGTTCTGCGTGGAAGCCAAGGCGCTGCTCGAAGACAAGGGCTACGCCCCGATCGAGATCCCGCTGGAGAACAAGGTGCGCGGCCGCGTGATCGGCGCCGTGTCCGGCAAGGGCACCGCTCCGCAGGTGTTCATCAATGGTTCGCTGATCGGCGGCCTGGACGACCTGAAGGCGCACTTCGCCTGATGCTGGCAGGGAAGGGGCGCGCCGCGCTCCTTCCCGCGCCGAGTCGCCGCTGGCGGCCCGGCGCGCCGGTTTCCCTTTTTCCGCATCTTCGCGCGGCCCCGACCGGGCGCCGCGGGACGGCGTTCGTCCCGAGGGTGCGCAACAAGGCGGAATCCGCCTTTGACAACGTTTGCTCCACGCTACACCGGGGGATCCCACTCATGAAGACTCTGCACACCGATATCGCCATCCTCGGCGCCGGCACCGCCGGCCTGGCCGCCTATCGCGCCGCCAAGGCCGCGGGCAAGCGCGCGCTGCTGATCGAAGGCGGTCCCTATGGCACCACCTGCGCCCGGGTCGGCTGCATGCCGTCCAAGCTGCTGATCGCGGCCGCCGAGGCCGCCCACCAGGCGGCGCACACGGCGCCGTTCGGGGTGCACGTCGAGGGCGAGGTCACGGTCAATGGCGAAGAGGTGATGGACCGCGTCAAGCGCGAGCGCGACCGTTTCGTCGGCTTCGTGCTCGAGGGCGTGGAGAACATCCCGGCGGAAGACAAGATCCGCGGCTACGCCCGCTTTGAATCGGACACGGTGCTGCGGGTCGACGACCACACCGAGATCCACGCGTCCCACGTGGTGATCGCGACCGGCTCGCGGCCGTCGGTGCCGCCGCCGTTCCGGGCGCTGGGCGATCGCCTGGTGCTCAATGACGACGTGTTCGCCTGGGACGACCTGCCGCGCCGCGTGGCGGTGTTCGGCCCCGGCGTGATCGGACTGGAACTGGGCCAGGCGCTGGCGCGGCTGGGCGTCGAGGTGCGGGTGTTCGGCGTCAGCGGCAGCCTGGGCGGCATCAGCGATCCGCAGGTGCGCCACAGCGCCCGCAAGATCTTCCAGCAGGAGTTCTACCTGGACCCGGATGCGCGCGTGCTGGAAACCCAGCGCGTCGGCGACGAAGTCGAGGTGCGCTACGTGACGCTGGACAACAGCGAACGCACCGAGCGCTTCGACTATGCGCTGGTGGCCACCGGCCGCCGCCCCAATGTGGACGGCCTGGGCCTGGAGAACACCTCGCTGCAGCTGAACGCGCAGGGCGTGCCGCTGTTCGACCGCGACACCATGCAGGCGGGCGAGTCGGCTATCTTCATCGCCGGCGACGCCAATGCCGACGCGCCGCTGCTGCACGAAGCCGCCGACGAAGGCCGCATCGCCGGCGAGAACGCGGCCCGCTATCCCGAGGTGCGCCAGGGGCTGCGCCGCGCGCCGCTGGCGGTGGTGTTCTCGGACCCGCAGATTGCGTTGGCGGGGCAGGGCCACGCCCGCCTGACGCCGGGCACCTTCGTGACGGGCGAGGTCGATTTCGGCGACCAGGGCCGTTCGCGGGTGATGCTGAAGAACCGCGGCCTGCTGCACGTATATGCCGACATCGCCACCGGCCGCTTCCTGGGCGCGGAAATGGTCGGCCCCAGCGCCGAGCACATTGGCCATCTGCTGGCCTGGGCCGTGCAGCAGGAACTGACCGTGGCGCGCATGCTGGAAATGCCGTTCTACCACCCGGTCATCGAGGAAGGCCTGCGCACCGCACTGCGTGATGCCGCCGCCAAGCTGGCGCGGGCACAGGAAGCGCTGCGTCAGGTGGAAGCGGAAGACGCCGCGGCCTGAGGGTTTTGATGCGTGGAAAAGGCTGTCCCCTGGGGCAGCCTTTTTTGCGTCCTGGGCGGGTGCCGGGAAGCGTGCGGTCGGGCTGACCGGGGCGGGGGCCGGAGGTGAAGGCGGAATCGCGCGGATCCAGGATTTCTTGTCACGTCCGGGAATTTTATAGATAATCTATAAAACTTGATCAGGCCCCCGCCCATGAACACTTCCGTCATCACGCTGGACGGCGCGCATCTGCGCGCCGAGGACGTCGTCGCCATCGCGCGCGGCGGCGCCACCGTCGCCCTGGCCGACGCCGCCCGCCAGGCCCTGGACGCCACGCGCGGCTACATCGAATCGCACTGGCTCAACGACGTCGCGCCGCTGATGTATGCCTTCAACACCGGCGTGGGGGCGCTCAAGAGCCAGCGCATCGCGCCGGCGGAGATATCCACGTTCCAGGCCAGCCTGGTGCGTTCGCATTCGGCGGGCACGGGCGAGCCGATGCCGGACGAGGTGGTGCGCGCCATGATGGCGCTGCGCGTCAATGCCTTCGCCAGCAATCATTCCGGCGTGCGGGTGGCGATCATCGACCGGCTCATCGCCATGCTCAACCACGGCATTACGCCGCTGGTGCCGTCCAAGGGCAGCGTCGGCGCCAGCGGCGACCTGGCGCCGCTGGCCCTGATGAGCGGCGCCCTGATGGGCTTGCCGGAATCGCGCGTCACTTATCGTGGCGAGGTGATGCCCGCCGCGCGCGCCTTCGAGCAGGCCGGCATGGCGCCCACGATGGACGTGCAGGCCAAGGACGCGACGGCGTTGATCAATGGCGCGACCGCCTCGCTCGCCTATGCCGTGCTGGCCGCGCACGACGCGCGCGAGCTGCTGGGCAGCGCGACCCTGTCGATGGCCATGACGCTGGAGGCGCTGCGCGGCGAGCTCTCGTGTTTCGAGGACCGCGTCATGCTGGCGCGCCCGCACCGCGGCCAGCGGCGGGTGGCCGCGGCGATCCGCCAGCTGGTGGCGGGCAGCCAGCGCTGCACCGAGCCGGCCCGGCAACTGCGCCTGCGCGGCACGCCGGGGCTGGATCCGGCACAGGCCGGCACGCCGCACACGCCGCCCCTGGCGCCGCGCATCCAGGACGTCTATTCGCTGCGCTGCGTGCCGCAGGTCTACGGGCCGGTGCTGGACGCGCTGGACTACGTCGACGGCATCCTCGCCACCGAAATGAACAGCGCCACCGACAATCCGCTGATCTTCCCGGAAGACGCGGGCTACGCCATCGTTTCGGGCGGACACTTCCATGGGCAGTACATCGCCCAGGCCATGGACCTGCTGGCGCTGGCGGTGGCCGACCTGTCGGCGATCTGCGACCGCCGCAGCGCGCGGCTGGTCGATCCGGCCTGCAATTTCGGCCTGCCGGCCAACCTGATCGCGCAGCGCCCTGGCATCAACACCGGTTTTTCGGTGGTGCAGAGCATGGGGACCGGGCTGGTGCTGGAGAACATGGGCCTGTGTGGCCCGGCCAGCGCCACCAGCTTGCCCGCAAAGGGCAACACCGAAGACCACATCAGCAATTCGTGTTTCGCGGCGCGCCGCACCCGCACCGTGGTGGAGAACACCCAGGCGGTGGTGGCCGTCGAGCTACTGCTGGCCGCGCAGGCCCTGGACCTGGCCGAGCCCGACCTGGCCGCCTATCCGGTGGGCGTGGGCACGGCCGCGGCGTGGTCGGCGGTGCGGGCGACGGTGCCGGCCATGCTCGGCGATGACCGCTGGGTCCATGACGACATCGCGCAGTTGCGCGCGCGGGTCGCGGACGGCAGCCTCACCGCCGCCACGCAGTCCGCCTGCGGCCCGCTGTGGCAGGCGCGGGAGGCCGCATGACCTTGGCCCACGGCGCGTCGCGCGACGATGACGACACCTTGCCCGGGCGCATCGCGCGCACGCTGGTCGAACGCATCATCACGGGCCAGCTGCGCCCTGGCGAGCGGGTCGGCCAGGACGCGCTGGCGGCCGAATTCGGCGCCAGCCACGTGCCGGTGCGCGAGGCGTTCCGCCGGGTCGAAGCGCGCGGGCTGCTGGTGAGCGAGCCGCGCAAGGGCGTGCGGGTGAGTTCGCTGGACGAGGCCTCGATCGTGGAAATCACGCGCATGCGCGGCGCGCTTGAATCGCTGGCCCTGCGCCACGCGATGGCGGCGATGAGCGCCGGCGATCTGGCGCGGGCGCAGGCCGCGATCGAGGCGGGCGACAAGTCGCGTGACATGCGCGACTGGGAGGCGGCCAACCGCGCCTTCCACGAGGCGCTGTACCGGCCGTGCGCGATGCCACGGTTGCTGGCGACGATCGACATGCTGCACGAGTCGCGCACCCGTTACATGCACGTGACGGCATCGTGCGTGGCGTGGGACCCGGGCTCGCAGCGCGAGCACCTGGAATTGCTCGACGCGGTGCGCCAGGGCGAGGTCGAGCGGGCCTGCCGGCTGCTCGAGGCGCACATCGAGGATGCCGGCGAGATCCTGGTGCGCGGCCTGGCGATATGGCGCATGACCGTCGTGGGCGAGCCCTGAGCGCGGCGCTTGCGTCCACCATGAAAAAGCCCGGCCCCGTGTTTCGCGACACGGGGCCGGGCTTTTTTAAGTGCGGTGCTGGTCGGCGATCAGTCGTCCGACTGCTTCTTCGGCACGGGGAACGGGTTCTCGCGGTACTGCAGCGTGAAGCTCGCGCGTTCGTCCTGGCCGAGTTCGCGCGCCAGGTAGGGCATGGTCTGCTTGAGGGCGTCGTGCAGCGTCCAGGGCGGGTTGATCAGGAACATGCCGCTACCGTGCAGGCCGTAGCCGTCGATGGTGGCCTTCTTGACGGTGAGGGTGGCGTGCAGCCAGCTCTTGACCTTGAGGTTCTCGAAGTGGCGCGCCATTTCGCTGGCCTCGCGCCGCTGCACCAGCGGATACCAGACGGCGATGGTGCCGGTGGCGAAGCGCTTGACGCATTCCTTGACGGTGATCAGCGTGCGGCGGTAGTCGTTCTTGTCTTCATAGGACGGGTCGATCAGCACCATGCCGCGGCGCGTGGGCGGCGGCAGCAGGGCCTTGACGCCCTCGAAGCCATCGTCGCCGTAGATCGTGGTCTGGCGCTGCGCGGTGCGGTCCATGTGTTCGAGGTTGCCGACCAGGGTGTCGATCTCGGTCGGGTGCATTTCGAACAGGCGCAGGCGGTCGGACGGGCGCAGCGCGTCCAGCGTCAGCCAGGGCGAGCCGGGGTAGCGCTTGAGGCGGCCGTTGGTGTTGAAGGCGCGGATGCGGGCCATGTAGTCGGCCAGCAGGGGCGGCAGGTCGTCGCGTTCCCACAGGCGGCCGATGCCGTCGGCGAATTCCGAGGTCTTGGCGGCCCAGTCGCTGTCCAGGCTGTAGAGGCCGGCGCCGGCGTGGGTGTCGATGACCCAGTAGGGCGCGTCCTTGCGGTTGAAGTAGTCCAGGGTGTGGACCAGGATGGCGTGCTTGAGCACGTCGGCGTGGTTGCCGGCGTGGAAGGCGTGGCGATAGCTGAACACGGGGCGGGGGCCTCAGGCGGCCGGCCGGATGGCGGCCAGTTCGTCGGTGAAGATGCCGTCGATGCCCCAGTCGAGCAGCAGGCGCGCGCGCTCGGGGTCGTTGACGGTCCAGGCGGCGATGCGATAGCCGGCGGCGTGCACGGCGTCGATCAGTTCGCGCGTGGCGTCCTTCTGGTTGATGTTCAGGGCGACGCAGTCGTACTTGACCAGGCGGTCGAGCCAGTCGGCCGGCACTTTCTCGACCAGCAGGGCGCGCGGCAGTTCGGGCGCGGCGTCCTTGGCGGCCTGCAGGGCTTCCTCGGCGAAGGAAGACAGCAGCGGGGCCACGGCGGCGCCTTTCCAGAGTTCGCGGGCGGCCAGGGCGACGGCGGCGCCGGTCTCGGCTTCGCGGCCGGGGCAGGGCTTGATCTCGACGTTGCTGGCGATGCCGTTGGCGACGGTGTAGCGGGCCACGGCGGCGAAGGTGGGCAGCGGTTCGCCGGCGTAGGCGGCCGAGTGCCAGCTGCCGAAGTCCAGCTGCGCCAGTTCGCTGAAGGTCTTGGCGGCGGCGGGACCGTGGCCGTTGGAGGTGCGGTCGACGTCGTCGTCGTGCATCAGGACCAGGACGTTGTCGCGGCTGAGCTTGACGTCGTACTCGAACATGGTGAAGCCGTGTTCGGCGCCGACGCGCATGGCGGCGAGGGTGTTCTCCGGGGCCAGGCGGCCGCCGCCGCGGTGGGCGATGTGGCGGGAATAGGGCCAGGTGGGGAGGGGTGCGGTCATTTCTTTTGATGCGTTTGGGGTTCTTTGGGGTAGGGTGCAAGGATACTCTGTTCTGGGGGTTGCTTTCTTGGCCTGGGGGGTGTTTTGCGGGACGTTGGGGGCTTTCTTTCTTCTGGGCGCGGCGGCGGGGCCGTGGCGCGGGGTCGGGGCTACGAGGCTTGTCCGGCGCGTGCGCGCCGGACAGCGCTTCCTCATCCTCGTCGCCTGCGGCTCCTTCGGATTCCGTCGCGCGCGCCTCTACACGCCCCGGCCCCGCGCCACGGCCCCGCCGCCGCTCGCGGTGGTGAAGGCTTGGGACGCCGCTGGGGTGGAGGGGCGTGCTTGGGCTTCGTGGGTAGGTGCGGGGGGCGCTTGAAAGATCTACTGGCGCCCGTCCGACAAGGCCGCCCTGCGCGGCCTTGTCGGACATACGTGGTGGTTGCTCGCGGGGGCGCATCCTTGGGTGGGAGGTAGGATTTGCGGACGGCGAGTCTGTTTATGGGAGCGGGATGCGGCCTGGAGAGACGCCAGGGGCGCGTGGCGCTACTTCATCGGGGCCTTGCCCTGGGAGACGTCCATGATCATGCGGGTGGCCAGGTAGAGGCGGGGGACGATGGAGTTGATCTGGATGTATTCGGCGTCGTTGGAGTGGGCGCCGAAGCCGCTCAGGCCCATGCCTTCGATGACGGGGCCGCGGGCCTTGAGGGCGGCGAAGGCGGCGTCGGTGCCGCCGCCGCTGGCGCGGTCGATGACTTTCATGGGCAGGCCGATCTCCTGGTAGATGGCGACGCCGTGGTTGGCGAGGGCGCGCGAGGCGGGGGTGGCTTCCAGCGGCGGGCGGCGCACTTCGAATTTGACGCTGACCTTGGCCTCGGGCAGCAGTTTCTTCTGGATGCGTTCCTGCAGGGTGCGTTCGAGGGCGTCGAAGTCGGCGACCTTGAGGGCGCGGGCGTCGGCCTGGGCGGTGGCCTGGCCGGGGATGACGTTGCGGTTGGTGCCGGCCTGGGCCACGGTCCAGTTCAGTTTCAGGCCTTCCTCGGGCTTGGACAGGTCCTTGAGCTGCAGGATCTGGTGCGACAGCTCGGTCAGGGCGTTGACGCCGCCCTCGGGGCGGGCGCCGGCGTGCGAGGTCTTGCCCTGCACGGTCAGGTAGGCGGCGCCGATGCCGCTGGTGGCCAGGGTCAGGCGGGCCTCGGCGCCGCCGCCCTCGAAGGAGAACACCGCGTCCTGGTCGGCGCCCAGGCGGGTGATGGTGGCGCGGGCGCCGGGGGAACTGATTTCCTCGTCGCCGTTGATCAGCACGGTGAGCGTGCCGTAGTCCTTGAAGTCCAGCTTCTGCAGCAGGGCCACGGTGTGCAGGATGGTGGCCACGCCGTGCTTGTCGTCGGCGATGCCCAGGCCGTAGGCGCGGTCGCCGTCGATGCGGAAGGGCTGGTCCTTGAGCATGCCGTTGCGGTAGACGGTGTCCATGTGCGCGATCAGCATGATCTTCTTCTGGCCGCTGCCCTTGAACTCGGCGTGCACCATGGGGCCGACGCGCTCGGGCGTGTCGTCCAGGCGGAAGATGTCGGCGGGCTGCAGGATCTCGACCTTGCCGCCCAGCGCCTTGAGCCGTTCGCCGATCAGGGCGGCGATGCGTTCCACGCCTTCCACGTCCTTGCTGCCCGATTCGATGTTGACCAGGTCGCGCATGGTGTCGAGCATGGCCTGCTGCTGGCCCTTGGCGGCGTCGTGCACGGCGGCCACGGGGGCGGCCAGGACGGCGGCTGGAGCGCCGAGGCAGGCCAGGGCGAGGAGGGTGCGAAGGACGAGCGGACGTGAGGACGGGAACGGCATCGAAAGTCACCTCTGCAAGAAAAAAGGGAAGGAAGGCGCCGGCCACGGCGTGGCGGCCCGAGGGTCACGATACGAGTGGGGACGGAAGGCGAAAACCGGGGTTTCCCGGGTTGACCGGGGCCGGCTTCCATGGGGGTGGAAAGCCCGTGGCGCGAGGGCGGCAAGGGCGCCGGACGGGCCGATGTAAGCAGACGCTGCGGGAAGAATGAGAAATGCTAAAATCCGCCCGCTGACCCGGTTTGACCGGTATGGGAATAGGGCGAATGAGATTCGCCTTTTTTTATGCGTTTTCGTGCGGCCCGGGCGGAAGTCTCCCCCCGAGTGCGGCAACAGGGATTCCATGTTCGAATTTATTCGCAGCCACCGGCGCTGGATGCAGTTCATCCTGCTGCTTCTGATTGTGCCTTCCTTCTTCCTCGTCGGGATTCAGGGCTATGAGAGCTTCATGCGCAAGGAGCCTGAACTGGCGACCGTCGCCGGCCAGCCCATTTCCCGCGCGGAGTTCGACCAGGCGCACCGCAACCAGCTTGAACAGTATCGCCAGCGCCTGGGCGCGCAGTTCGACCCGGCGGTGATCGACACCCCGCAACTGCGCGAAGCGCTGCTGAATCAGCTGATCAACCAGCGCCTGCTGGCGAACGTCGCCGTCGATAACCGTTTCTCGGTGTCCGACGAAACGCTGCGCAACACCATCGCCGCGATCCCGGAAGTGCAGGACAACGGCCGCTTCTCGCCCGAGCGCTACCGCCAGGTGCTGGCGGCCCAGGGCATGTCGCCGACGTCGTTCGAAGCCGGCCTGCGCCGTGACCTGGCCGTGGCCCGCGTGCTCGAGCCGGTCGGCCAGTCGGCCAGCGCGCCCTCGGAAGTGGTGGCGTCGCTCGAAACCGCCCTGACGCAGCAGCGCACGGTGCAGCTGCGCCGCTTCGCCGCCGCCGATTTCCGCTCGCAAGTGAGCGTCACCCCGGCCGACATCCAGGCCTGGTACGACGCCAACAAGCAGCAACTGCAGATTCCCGAGCAGGTCCAGGTGCAATACCTGGTGCTGAACGAGGCCGCCGCCACCGAAGGCGTGCAGGTCAAGGACGAGGACCTGGCTTCGTACTACGAGCAGAACAAGAACCGCTTCGGCCAGCCCGAGCGTCGCCGCGCCAGCCACATCATGATCGAAGTGCCCGCCGGCGCCTCGGAAGATGCGCGCAAGGCCGCCCGCGCCAAGGCCGAGGACCTGGCCAAGCAGGCCGCCGCCGACCCGGCGCAGTTCGCCGAGCTGGCCCGCAAGAATTCGCAGGACGCCGGTTCGGCCGCCAATGGCGGCGACCTGGGCTGGCTGGCGCCGGGCATGCTGTCCGGCCCGCTGGAAAAGGCGATCTTCAGCCAATCCAAGGACCAGGTGTCGGGCGTGGTCGAAAGCCCGTCGGGCTTCCACGTCATCAAGGTCACCGAGATCCAGCCCGCCGCGATCAAGCCGCTGGCCGAGGTCAAGGACCAGATCACCGCCGAAGTGCGCAAGCAACTGGCCGCCGTGCGTTTCTCGGAAATGGCCAGCCAGCTGAACAAGCAGGTCTACGACCAGCGCGACAGCCTGCAGCCCGCCGCCGACGCGGTCGGCCTGAAGCTGCGCACCGCCTCGGGTGTGACGCGCGAAGGCCTGCTGCCCGCCGACCAGGCCGGTCCGGGTTCCGCGGTCGACAGCCCGGACGCCGCGCTGCTGGACAACCCGCGCGTGCGCCAGGTGCTGTTCTCGCCCGACGTGCTGCGTGAAAAGCAGAATTCCGGCGTGATCGAGCTGTCGCCCGACACCATGCTGGCGGTGCGCGTGGCCGCGGTCGAACCGGCCCACGTGCCGGCGCTGGACAAGGTCAGCGATTCGATCCGCGCCAAGCTGCTGGACGAGCGCTCGGCCGAAGCCGCCAAGAAGGCCGGCGAAGCCGCGCTGGCGGCCGACCAGGCCAACCCGGCCGCGGCGCCGGAAGGCTTCGGCGGTCCGCTGGTGGTGTCGCGCCAGGATCCCAAGAATCTGCCGCGCCAGGTGCTGGACGCCGTGATGCGCCTGCCGGCCGCCAAGCTGCCGGCCTACACCGGCGTGCAGTCGGGCGCCGATTACACGCTGGTGCGCCTGGAGAAGGTCGAGGCCGGCACGGTCGAGGCCGCCGACAAGGAACGCTTGGCGCAGCAATTGGCCGGCGCCTGGGGCCAGGCCGAGAACGAGGCGCTGGTGCGCATGCTGCGCGAAGAATACAAGGTGCAGGTGCTGCCGGCGGCCGCGGACGCCATCCGCGGCGGCGACGCCTCGCAGCAGGCGGCGGGCTGATCCGCCGCGCCGCGGGTCGCGGGCCGTTCAGGCCCGCGTCACTGCAGCAAGGGCCGCAATGCCGGCCAGACATTGTCCAGTAACTGGGCCTGCGCATCCTCGTTCGGATGGATGCCGTCGGCCTGGAACATCGCCCGGTTCGTTGCGATACCTTCCATCAGGAAGGGCACGAGCCGGGCGTTTTCGTCTTTGGCGACCGTGGGGAACACCTGGGCGAAACGCTGGGTGTAGTCACGGCCGTAGTTGGGCGGGATCTGCATGCCGACGATGACCACGTCGGCCTCGGCCTTGCGCGCGGCCTGCGCCATGGTGCGCAGGTTCTGCTCCGTCATGTTCAGCGGCAGCCCGCGCAGGGCGTCGTTCGAGCCCAGCTCCAGCACCACCACCGCCGGCTCGTGCTGGCGCAGCAGGGCCGGCAGGCGCGCGACGCCGCCGCTGGTGGTGTCGCCGCTGATGCTGGCGTTCACCACCTTGTACTTCGGGTATTGTTCGGAAAGCCGCGCGGACAGCAGCGGCACCCAGCCGGTGCCGCGCTTGATGCCGTATTCGGCGGCCAGGCTGTCGCCCACCACCAGCACGGTGCGCTGCGCGGAACCCTGGGCCGCCGCGGCGGTCTGAGCGTGGGCGGGCGCCACCAGGGTGGCGGCGGCAAGCGTGGATATCAGTAGTGAACGGCGAATCAGGGGAATCAGGCGCATGGATAGCAAGAATTCGATCGAGGTGAAAGGGCTGGGCAAGCGGGTGGCCGATGCCGGCGGGACGCTGTCTATCCTGGAAGACATCGATTTTACGGTGGCGGCGGGCAGCGCCGTGGCCATCACCGGCAGCTCCGGGTCGGGCAAGTCCACTTTGCTGGGACTGCTGGCCGGGCTGGATGTTCCCAGCCAGGGCAGCGTGCGCCTGGCCGGGCAGGACCTGTTCGCCCTGGACGAGGACGGCCGCGCGCGCCTGCGGGCCAATCACGTGGGGTTCGTGTTCCAGTCGTTCCAGCTGTTGCCGAACCTGACGGCGCTGGAAAACGTGATGCTGCCGCTGGAACTGGCGGGCCAGCCGGCGCGCGAGGCGGCCCAGGCCATGCTCGAGCGCGTCGGCCTGGGGGCGCGCCTGCATCACTATCCGCGCACCCTGTCCGGCGGCGAGCAGCAGCGCGTGTCGCTGGCGCGCGCCTTCGTGGTGCAGCCCGACCTGCTGTTCGCCGACGAACCCACCGGCAGCCTGGACGCCGCCACCGGGGTGACGGTCATCGACCTGATGTTCGACCTGCACCGCGAGCACGGCACCACCCTGGTGCTGGTGACGCACGACCCGCAGCTGGCGGCGCGTTGCGGCCGCCAGGTGGTGCTGGCGGCGGGCCGCATGGCGGCCTGACGCGGCATCCGGGCGCGGCCAATGCCGCCAGCCCGGGACACAAGCCTGAAACGAAAACGCCACCCGAAGGTGGCGTTCTTGTTTGGCGCGGGCCTTACTTGGCCTTGGCCACGGCCTGGTTCCAGGCGGTGACGACGGCCTCGTATTCCTTGGCGGCGGCGTCCTGGCTGACCGGGAAGATCTTGATGCTGCTGAAGTCGGGCAGGGTGGTCAGGCTGGCCACCGCGATGTCGCTGCGGGTCGGACGGCGGAAGTTCTTGACCAGTTGCGCTTCCTGCGATTCCTTGCTGAGCAGGCCGTCGTACAGCGCCTTGGCGGCGTCCAGGTTCTTGGCGCCCTTGATGATGAACATGCCTTCGGGCGCCAGGTAGCTGCCTTCGGTCGGGTAGACCAGCTTGATCTCCTTCTGGCCGCCGGCCACGTATTCCTGGGCGGCGTATTCCAGCGTCATGCCGACCGCGTATTCGCCGGCCGCCACGCCCTTGTAGGTGGTGCCCGACGAGGCCGTGACCACGGCGTTGGCGGCGATCTTGTCCAGGCCTTCCTGGCCGAACTGCTTGTACAGGCCGTAGACCAGCATGTAGGCGGTGCCGCTCTTGGACGGATCGGTGATGGCGAACTTGCCTTTCCATTGCGGTTGCATCAGGTCGGACCAGGTGGCCGGCGCCGCCAGGCCCTTCAACTGGCGCTCGTTGACCATCAACACCATGATGTGCACGTTGGTGCCGACCCACAGGTCGTCCGGGCCGCGGAACTCGGTGGGGATCTTGTCGAGGTCGGCCGGGCGGTAGGGCTGCAGGTGCTGGCGGTAGGCGCCCAGGGTGCCGAAGCCGCCGCTCCAGAACAAGTCGCCGCGCGGGTTCTGGGCCTCGGCCTCGATGCGCTTCATCATGGTGCCGGTGCCGCCGGTGACCGGCTGCACGTTCAGCTTGGGCGACTTCTTCTTGACGGCGTCGAGCGCGGTCTCGATCGTCTCGGTGTTGTTGGACGAGTACAGGACCACGTTCTGCGCGTGCACGGCGCCCGAGGCCAGGGTGGCGGCCAGCAGGCCGGTTTGCAGGAGGTGTTTGAGGTGCATGGGGAGCCTTTGTGGATGCGGGTTATTTGCCGGAGAACAGCTTGATGCGGAATGCCTTGACCGACACGATGATGGGCAGCACGATCACCGTGACCAGCGCCGCGCCATAGGCCGAGGCCATGCCCAGGCGGCCGCCGTCGACCTGGCGGAAGATGGCGATCGGCATGGTTTCGAGGCCGCCGCTATAGGCCACGATCGAGGCCGACAGCTCGGAAATCGTGGTCAGCCACATCAGGATGGCGGCCGAGATGATCGAGGCCTTCATGGCCGGCAGGATCACCTTGAAGAAGGTCATCAGCGGCGACACGCCCAGGCTGATCGAGGCTTCCTCGATCGAGTCGGGAATGTTGAACAGCACCGACGAGGCGTTGCGCACCGCGAACGGCAGGCGCCGCACCGCATAGCACAGCACCATGATGCCGGAGGTGCCGGCCAGCACCAGCCAGCCGGTGTTGAAGGTCTGCACCAGCGCGATGCCCAGCACCGTGCCCGAGATGGTCAGCGGCAGCACCACGATGTAGTCCAGCACCTGGGTGAAGGCGCTGCGCTTCTTGATGGTCAGGTAGCTCACCAGCACCGCGAAGGCGACGCCCGTGACGGTGGCCAGCGAGGCGAACTTGAGCGAATTCAGGATCGGCTCGGGCGCGCCGTGCAGGGCGCGCTGCATGCTGGCCAGCGACCACGAGCCCCAGTGCATCACCGGCCCGCTGGTCTTGGTGAAGGCGGCGATGAACACCACGATCAGCGGCAGCAGCGACAGCAGGATCACCAGGCCGACGCCGCCGGTGTACAGCATCGCCTGCCAGGAACGCACCCGGCGCGCCGCCGGCGCGCGGCCCTGGGTCATGGTGTAGACCTTGCGCTCGACCACGCGCTTCTGCACGAACAGCACGATGGCGACGATGGCGATCGACACCACCGACATGGCGCTCTGCAGCGTCGGGCTGCCGCCCATTTCGCTGACGAATGTGTTGTAGGTCATCACCGACAGCAGCGGCACGCGGCTGCCCAGCAGCATCGCCAGCGCGAAGTTGCCGACCACCAGCGTGAACACCACCAGCGCGTTCACCAGCACCGCGGGCAGCAGCACCGGCACCAGCACCCGCAGCTGCGTCATCAGCGGCGGCGTTCCCAGGCTCAGGCCGGCCTCCTCCAGCTGGCCGTCGAAGCCGCGCAACGCGGCCAGCACGCCCAGGTAGATGTAGGTGTAGTAGACCAGCGTCATCGAGAACACCATGCCGGTCCAGCCGTAGAACGACGGCAGCGAGATGCCCGCGTCGCCCAGCAGGTTGGTCAGGATGCCGTTGTTGCCCAGCACCAGCAGCCACGACTGGCCGACGATGATCTCGGGAATGACGATGGTCAGCACCGGCAGGATCGCCACCAGGTTCTTGAGCGGGAAGTCGTAGCGCGCCACCATGTAGGCGAACGGCACGCCCACCAGGATGGTGCAGGTGGTCACCACCAGCCCCAGCACCAGCGTGTTGCCGAAGGCCTCCAGGTATTGCGAGTCGGCCAGCAGCGCGCGGAAGCCTTCCAGCGAGAAGCCGCCGTCCTGGCCGGTGACGCTATTGCTGAACAGCACCGCCAGCGGATACAGCACGAAGAACAGCAACAGCGCCAGGCTGATTGCCGTCAGGATGCCCCAGGGCCACCATTTGATCTTCATGGCGTGGCGGTCCTCAGGCGTTGACGACGCGGCTGTCGGCGGGAATCAGCACCTGCACGGCCTCGCCGGGCTGGAACTGCGCCACCATGTTGCCCGCGTGCAGTTCCACGCGGATCTCCGAGCCGTCCTGCAGCGCGATGCGGTAGGCGGTCTTGAAGCCCAGGTACTGGCGCCGCAGCACCTTGCCGGGCAGGGTGTTGGGCACGTAGGGCGCGGGCGCCATCAGGGCCAGTTCCTCGGGGCGCGCGATCAGCACCGAGCGGTCGGCCAGCGCGGCGCTGCCGAGAGTGCCGTCGAAGCCCAGTCCGCACAGTTCGTAGCGCACGTGGCCGGCGGGCGCGCCGGCCAGGCCGCCGCGCGCCGGCACGGGGATCACGTTGGCCGAGCCGATGAAGTCGGCCACATAGGCGTTGACCGGGGTGCCGTACAGGTCTTCCGGCGTGCCCAACTGGGCGATGCTGCCATGGTCCATGATGGCGATGCGGTCGGACATGGCCAGGGCTTCTTCCTGGTCATGGGTGACGAACACGGTAGTGATGCCGGCTTCGCGCACCAGGTCGAGGATGACGTCGCGCATCTGCAGGCGCATCTTGGCGTCCAGGTTCGACAGCGGCTCGTCCATCAGCAGCACGCGCGGCCGGATCACCAGGGCGCGGGCCAGGGCCACGCGCTGGCGTTGGCCGCCGCTCATCTGCGCCGGGTAGCGGTCGGCCAGCGCCGCCAGGCCGACCTTGTCGAGCGCCTCGTCGACGCGCCGCTTGATCTCGACGCGCGCCACGCCGCGGGCGCGCAGGCCGTAGGCGACGTTGTCGAACGCGGTCTTGTCGGGAAACAGCGCGTAGTCCTGGAACACCATGCCGATGTCGCGGCGGTGCGCGGACACGTGCGTGACGTCGTCCTGGTCGAACAGCAGGCGGCCGCCGTCGGGCGCGTAGAAGCCGGCGATGCAGCGCAGCAGGGTGGTCTTGCCGCAGCCGCTGGGTCCCAGCAGCGTGTAGAACGCGCCGTCGGGGATGTGCAGCGACAGGTCGCGCAGCACCTGCTGGCCGCCGAATGTCTTGATGATGCCGTCTACGGTGATCGATGCCATGAATGGTTCCTGCCTGGGATTGAGCGCATCATAGGAACGGCGCCGCGCCGCGACCAGCGGTGTTTTTTAAGGGCTGGCGTTAGATTTTCTAAGAGGTCGGCGGCGCCGCAATCCCCTAGAATGCGGCTCATAGCAACGGCGACGCCCCGCGCGGCGCCGGCAAAAACAGATGACAAGGGAAATCGTGGGAACACGCAGCAATGCCTTGCGCCAGGATGGCGCACGGGCGGGCGTCGCCTGAGATGGCGGGCCCGAGCCTGCCGCCGCTGAAAGCCTTGCGGGTATTCGAGGCCGCGGCGCGCCTGCGCAGTTTCACCGCGGCGGCCGACGAGCTGAGCATCACGCACAGCGCGGTCAGCCAGCAGATCCGCATCCTGGAGGACTACGTCGGCCAGCCGCTGTTCGCGCGCGAGGCCCGCGGCGTCACGCTGCTGCCGTGCGCGCAAGCGTATTTTCCCGAGGTCCAGGCTAGCCTGGAGCGCATCGCGGCGGCCACCGCCAAGCTGCGCTCGCCGGGCTATGGCGGCGTGCTGCGCGTCAGCGCCACGCCGTCGCTGACGATGAAATGGCTGATTCCGCGGCTGTCGGCCTTCCAGGCGCTGCATCCGGGCATTGACGTGCAGCTCACCACCCAGGGGCGTTCGTTCCTGGACCGCGGCGACGAGGCCGGCAGCGACGTGCTGATCCGCCATGGCTTCGTGGCGCACGCCGAGATGAGCTGCGTGCACTGCCTGGACGACTTCCACGTGCCGGTAGCCTCGCCGCGCTTCATCGAGCGCAACCGCCTGGCCACGCCGGCCGACTGCCTGGGGCATCCCTTGCTGAAAGTGGCCGGTGGCATGGACCACTGGCCGCGCTGGTTCGCGCTGGCCAAGGTGGACGTGCCGGCGCAGCTGCCCGGCCCGGTGTTCGATCATCAATTCCTGTGCATGCAGGCCGCCATGAACGACCTGGGCATCGCCCTGGCGCCGTGGTGCCTGCTGCAGGACGACCTGCGCGCGGACCGGCTGTGGCCGCTGTTCCTGCAGCCGCGCCTGCCCAACGCCGGCGTCCATGCGCTGTTCCGCCCGGACGCGCCGGCGGCGGCCGCGGCGCGCCATTTCATCGACTGGCTGGGCCGCGAGGCCGGCCATCCGCTACCCGAGCAATAGAAGGATTGCCCATGCAAGATTTCCAGAGCGACGCCGGCCTGCACTGGCGCGGTATCGAGCCGCCGCTGGCGCTGTCGGACTACAAGGTCATCGCCTTCGACATGGACTCGACCCTGATCGCCATCGAGACGCTGGACGAGATGGCCGATTTGATGGGGAAAAAGGCCGAGGTGGCCGCGCTGACGGAAGCCGCCATGCGCGGCGAGATCGTCGACTACAAGCAGAGCCTGCGGCAGCGCGTGGCGCTGCTGGCCGGCATGCCGGCCGAAGCGCTGGACGAGGTCTACGACCGGCGCCTGGCGCTCAACCCGGGCGTGGAGACGCTGATCGCCGCCTGCAAGGCCGCCGGGCTGTTCTGCCTGCTGGTGACGGGCGGCTTCACCTGCTTCACCGACCGGCTGCGGGTGCGCCTGGGGCTGGACGACGTGCGCGCCAACGTGCTGGAGATCGTCGATGGGCGGCTGACCGGCCGCCTGTTGCCGCAAGCCTGGGGCGACCTGTGCGACGGCGAGGAAAAGCGCCGCAAGCTGCTGGAAGTGTGCGCGGCGCTGGGCGTGGGGCCGGAGCGCGCCATCGCGGTGGGCGACGGCGCCAACGACCTGCCGATGCTGCGCACGGCCGGGCTGTCGGTGGCGTATCACGCCAAGCCGGCGGTGCGGCGCGAGGCCAGGGTGGCGATCGACCAGGGCGGGCTGGACCAGCTGTTGAAACTGTTCGGGGCCGGCGCGCCGACCTGAACCGTCCGGGCGGCGGCGCCAGGCGAGCCGCCGCGCCCTGGCCTCAGGCGCTGATCAGGCCCGGGATCTTCACGTCCGGATCGACGTCGGCCTCGTAGTCGACGCCGTCGATCTCGAACCCGAACAGGCGCAGGAAATCGCGCTTGTAGCCGGCGAAGTCGGTCAGTTCGTAGAGATTGGCCTGGGTGACCCGCGGCCATAGCGCCTGCACTTCGGCCTGCACGGCCGGGTCCAGTTCCGGGTAGTCGGCGCGCAGGCGGCCTTCGTCGTCCAGGATCGGCGCCGCGCCGCACAGGCTGTCGCGGTACAGGCCGTAGACCTGCTCGATACAGCCTTCGTGCGTGCCGTGTTGCTTCATGACCTTGAACAGCAGCGACAGGTACAGCGGCATCATCGGGATCGCCGAGCTGGCCTGCGTCACGACCGCCTTCAGCACCGACACGCGGGCGTCGCCGCCGCGCGCGGCCAGCCTGGCGCGGATGTCCAGCACCTTCTGGTCCAGGTCCTTCTTGGCCGCGCCGATCGAACCGTTCCAGTAGATGTCGTGGGTGATCTTCTC
Source organism: Achromobacter sp. ISS7 (assembly GCF_056523125.1). NCBI lineage: Bacteria > Pseudomonadati > Pseudomonadota > Betaproteobacteria > Burkholderiales > Alcaligenaceae > Achromobacter > Achromobacter sp. ISS7. The sequence goes on from NZ_JAWRZD010000001.1 coordinate 1,509,162, forward strand.
GCCCAGGTAGGTGAAGGCGGTGGTGGTGGCGCCCTCGGCCAGCACGCCGGCCTCGAGCAGGGCGTCGATCCACATCTGCCAGTCCTCGCCGCCCATCACCGCCACCGTGGCGTCGATCTCTTCCTGGGTGGCCGGTTCCAGCACCGATTCCTTGATGACTTCCTTGTCGGTGTCCAGGCCGCGCAGCGTGACCGCCTGGCCGACCGGCTTGAGGGTCGAGTTGAACACCGTGCCGCTGACCGGATGGGTGCGGCGCGGCGCGGCCAGGCTGTAGATCACCTGGTCGACCTGGCCCAGGTCCTGCTTGATGGCGGCGATGGTCTGGGCCTTGATGGCGTCGGAGAAAGCGTCGCCGTTGATGCTTTTGGCGTACAGGCCCTCGGCGCTGGCGAACTTGTCGAAGGCGGCGCTGTTGTACCAGCCCGGGGTGCCGGCCTTGGCGGCGTCGCCGGGGCGCTCGAAGAACACGCCCAGGGTCTGGGCGCCACAGCCGAAGGCGGCGCTGATGCGGGCGGCCAGGCCGTAGCCGGTGGACGCGCCGATCACCAGCACGCGCTTCGGTCCCCCGGCGATCGGGCCCTGGGCGCGGACGTAGTCGATCTGCTGCCTGACGTTGGCTTCGCAGCCGACGGGATGGGTGGTGACGCAGATGAAGCCGCGCACGCGGGGTTTGATGATCATGGAGACCTCGTTCTGGAAAAGCCGGGAGGGTGCCGCGCGCAGGCGGGAGACGCCCGGCATTGTACGGGAGCCCGCGCGCCGGCCGCCGGCCGGAGCAGCCTTTCCGTGACGCGGATCAGGCCGCGGCGGCGGCCCGGGCGCGGCCGCGGCGCCATTCCACCAGGCCGATGCCGATGCCGCTGGCGCAGATGATGGCGATGCCGAGCCAGGTCAGGGGATCGGGGAAGTGGTCCCACACCAGCCAGCCGACCGTGGTGGCGCTGATGATCTGCAGGTAGATGAAGGGCGCCAGCGTCGAGGCCGGCGCGCGGCGGTAGGCGGCGATCTGGAACAGGTGGCCCAGGCCGCCGGTGACGCCGGTGGAGATCAACAGGGTCCAGTCCAGCGGCGTCAGCGCCTGCAGCACCGGCAGGGCGGGCGGCAGGATGAAGGGCAGGGCCAGCGTCAGGCAGCCGGTGCCGACCGCGCCGCTCCAGATCAGCGAGGTGAACGGGTCGTCGCCGGCCACGCGGCGCGTGGCGATGAACTGGGCGGCGAAGCAACAGGCCGTCAGCAGGCCGAAAATGGTGCCGACCGGATGCAGGCCGCCGCCCGGCCGGATGACGATGATGACGCCGATGAAGGCGATGCCGGCGGCGACGAAGCGCGACATGCGCGCCGGTTCCTTCAGGATCCACGGCGCCAGCGACAGCACCAGCAGCGGCGCCAGGAAGTTGATGGCGGTGGCCTCGGCCTGGGGGATGTAGCTGAGCGTGGTGAAGAACATCAGCGTGGCCAGGAACATCGAGCCGCCGCGCAGGAGCTGTTCGCGCGGCTTGTTGCTGCGCAGGATGCCGATGCCGCGCGTCGGCAGCACCAGGGCCAGCACCAGCACCAGGTGCACGGCGTAGCGGAACCACGACAGCACCAGCAGCGGCACCCCCGCGTTCATGACCCATTTGCCGCTGGCGTCCAGGCAGGACAGCGTCCACATCGACAGCACCAGCAACAGGATCCCGACGAGCGGGCCGCTGGCGGCGGGACGCGGGCGACCGGTATCGGCCGGGGACATGGACAGGCTCCTTGTGCGCTAGGGGGCCGTGGGCGGGGCCACGGGGCGGCTGACATGATACGCTCATCGCGGCAGGGGGAAAGGTTCATGATCGAACTACGCAATATAGAAACGTTTTTCTGGGTCGCCACGCTGGGCAGCTTTCGCGCCGCGTCCGACAAACTCAACACCACGCAGCCGGCGGTCTCGCAACGCATCGCCTCGCTCGAGGCCGACCTGGGCGTGCGCCTGTTCGAGCGCGACGCGCGCGGCGTCAAGCTCACCGGCAAGGGCCATGAACTGCTGTCGCACGCCGAGCGCATGCTGCAGGTGCGGCGCGACATGTTCGAGGCCGCGCGCGAGCAGAACGTGATGACGGGCACGGTGCGCATCGGCGTGGCCGAGACCATCGTGCAGACCTGGCTGCCGACGCTGATCGAGCTGGTGCACGCCTCGTATCCGGCGCTGGTGCTGGAGATCGAGGTCGACACCACGCACGTGCTGCGCTCGCACCTGATGGCGCGGCAGATCGACCTGGCCTTCCTGATGGGGCCGGTGCTGGAGGCGCGGGTCGAGAACCTGCCGCTGTGCACCTATCCGCTGGCCTGGGTCGCCAGTCCCTTGCTGGACCTGGGGCCCGAACCCCTGACGCTGGAGCGCATCGCGCGGCTGCCGATCGTGACCTATCCGTCCAACAGCGCGCCGTACCGCGTGGTGCGCGACATGCTGACGCGCGCCGGCGTGGTCTCGCCGCGCATGTACGGCAGCGCCTCGATGTCGATGGTGGTGCGGATGACGCAGGACTGCATCGGCACCAGCGTCATCGCGCCGGTGTTCCTGGGCAAGGAACTGGCGCGCGGCGAACTGCGCATCCTGCAGGTCGACGCGGATCCGCTGCCCGAACTGAGCTTCACGGCGACGTGGGTGCAGGGCCCGGACAGCCATGCCGTGCGCGTGATCGCGCAGATGGCGCAGAAGGTCGCGGCGCAGGCCGGCGACGGCGCGCCAGCCTAGCTCGACGGTCGGCGCGAAGACGCCTGCGGCGCGTTCCGGGGACGCGGCGGGCGCACCCCGCCACCTAGGTGTTTTCCCCAGCAGATGCCGCGCGCGGCGGCCCGGGCCTGCGCCGCAGGCCCTCTGCGCAAGCCTGCCAATATCGCGCCAGGCCGCATGGTTGCTGGCTTTGCGGCCGACCGGCCGGTTGAGCGCAGGCAGACCCAAGAAATATTTATACCCCCACATCGCAACTTACGATTGGACGCTGGACGCCCCTGACGCTGCAATGGCGGCACATCAAGAAGATCGCCTGCCTCGACAGGCCCCGGGGGAAATCGTTTGCTCCTCTGACGTACCGATTCTTACCCGCGCGCTCAAGGTAACGGGGACCCGCGCGCGCCAGACCATCCCGCCAGCCAGGAGTTTCGTCCATGAAGAAGTCGCTCGCTCTCGCCGCCGTCGCCGCCAGCCTGTTGGCCGGCGCCGCCCAGGCGCAAGACCTGCCCAAGACCCACCTCAAGGTGGTGGGCGGCCTGTCCAACCTGACCGCCTACAACGATTACGAAAAGCCGTTCTGGACCAAGACCATCCCGGAACTGTCCAAGGGCCAGGTCACGGCGGACATCAAGGGCTTCAACGAAATGGGCCTGAAGGGCCCGGAGCTGCTGCGCCTGATGTCGACCGGCGTGGTCGAGTTCGGCACCGCCACGCTGTCGTACTTCGCCAGCGACAACCCGATCAACGAAGCCATCGACCTGGCCGGCCTGGCGCCGGACGTGAAGACGGCGCGCGAGGTGACCAACGCCTTCGAGCCGGTCTATGCGCGCCTCTACGGCGAGGGCAGCAACGTCAAGCTGCTGGGCATCTCGACCTATCCGGCGCAGGTGCTGTTCTGCAACGCCGAGATCAAGGGCCTGGCCGACATCAAGGGCAAGAAGGTCCGCACCAGCAGCCGCACCACGGCCGAGTTCGTGGAAGCGCTGGGCGGCTCCAGCGTCACCATGGCGTTCGGCGAAGTGGTGCCGGCGCTGCAGAACAAGGTGGTCGATTGCGCCATCACCGGTTCGCTGTCGGGCTACTCGGCCAAGTGGTACGAAGTCTCGACCCACCTGGTGGCGCTGCCGATCAACTGGAACCAGCAGATCCACGCCGTCAACCAGAAGGCCTGGGACAAGCTCGATCCGAACGTGCGCACCTTCCTGCAGGCCAACGTCAAGACGCTGGTCGACAACATCTGGGACGCCGCGGCGCGCCAGACCCAGGAAGGCTATGACTGCAACACCGGCGCGGCCGCGTGCCCGTTCCCGGTCAAGGGCAAGATGGTGCTGGTGCAGCCGTCGGACGCCGACCGCGAACTGCTCAAGAAGGTGACGCAGGAAGCCGTGCTGCCCAAGTGGGCCGCGCGTTGCTCGGCGCAGTGCGTCAAGGACTTCAACGCCACCGTCGGCAAGACGCTGGGCGTGACCGCCAGCAAGTAAGCAGGACGGCGCGCCGCCGCTGGCGGCGGCGCGCCCGCGATTCATCATCGAGGCCGCATCCGGCCGCAGAGGTTTTCCCATGACCCGAACCGAACACTTCCGCCTGCTGGGCGGGCTGCTGCGTCGCGCCGAGACATTCTCGCGCGTCGCGGTGTGGGCGGGCGGCGCGCTGACCATCGCCAGCGTGCTGCTCATTTCCTTCGACGTGCTGGCCCGCAAGTTCCTGGGCTTCAACACTGGCGGCGCGGACGAACTGTCCAGCTACGCCTTCGCCATCAGCACCTCGTGGGCGCTGGCCTTCGCCACCCTGCAACGCGCCAACGTGCGGGTGGACGTGCTCTACCAGAAGCTGCCGGTGCGCCTGTCGGCCGTGCTGGACTGGATTTCCATGGTGGCCCTGGCGGTCTTCATGGTGTTCCTGACCTATTACGCCTATGAAGTGGTGCAGATGTCGTGGGCGCAGAAGTCGGCCGCCAACACGCCGCTGGCCACGCCGCTGTGGATTCCGCAAGGCTTGTGGCTGCTGGGCCTGGCCTGGATGTGCATCACGGTCGCCTTGATGCTGGCGCGCGCCTCGGCCGCGCTGGTGACGGGCGACATCGAGCTGGTCAAGGAAATCTGCGGCGTCCGTTCCGCGCAGGAAGAAGCCGACGAAGAAGCCGCCGCCGGCGAGCGCATGGTCAAGGGAGCCACCGCATGATCGCCACTGCCCTGACTCTGCTGCTGGTGCTGATCGGCCTGTCGATCCCCGTGGGCGCGGCCCTGGGGGTGCTGGGCCTGATCCTGGACCCGATGTTCTCGATGCTGCCGCTGTCGCGCGCGATCGGCGAAATCTCCTGGAGCACCAACAACGAATTCCTGCTGGTCGCCATCCCGCTGTTCATCATGCTGGGCGAGGTGCTGCTGCGGGCCGGCTTCGCCGAGCGCATGTATGGCGCCATGAGCCTGTGGCTGTCGTGGCTGCCGGGCGGCCTGATGCACGCCAACATCGGCGCTTCGACGCTGTTCTCGGCCACTTCCGGCTCCAGCGTGGCCACCGCCGCGACCGTGGGCACGGTGGCGATTCCGCAGATCCGCAAGTATGGCTACAACGAGCCGCTGTTCCTGGGCAGCCTGGCCGCCGGCGGCACGCTCGGCATCCTGATCCCGCCGTCGATCAACCTGGTGATCTACGGCGTGCTGACCAACTCGTCGGTGCCCAAGCTGTACCTGGCCGGCATCATCCCGGGCTTCGCCATGGCGGCGCTGTTCATGCTGACGGTGGTGATCGCCTGCGTGGCCAAGCCGTCGTGGGGCGGCAAGAAGATCCAGGCGACCTGGGGCCAGCGCTTCGCCAGCCTGGTGCACCTGGCGCCGCCGATGGCCATCTTCCTGCTGGTGGTGGGCTCGATCTACGCCGGCCTGGCCACGCCGACCGAGGCCGCCGCGCTGGGCGTGCTGGGCGCCCTGATCCTGGCCGCCTGGTTCCGCCGGCTGACCTGGACCATGCTGCGCGAGGCGATGGAAGGCACCATGCGCTCGACCGCGATGATCATGCTGATCGTGGTGGCCGCCAGCTTCCTGAACTTCGTCATGTCGGCCACCGGCCTGACCGACGCGCTGACCCAGTCCATCACCGGGCTGGGCCTGTCGCCGGGCTGGATGCTGCTGATCGTGATCGTGTTCTACCTGGTGCTGGGCTGCTTCATGGAGACGCTGTCGATGATGATCACGACCATCCCCATCGTCGCGCCCATCATGATCGCGCTGGGCTACGACCCGATCTGGCTCGGCATCATCATCATCATCCTGGTCGAGGCCGCGTTGATCACGCCGCCGGTGGGGCTGAACCTGTTCGTGGTGCAGAGCCTGCGCAAGAGCGGCTCGATGAGCGCCGTGATCACCGGCAGCCTGCCGTTCGTGCTGGCGATGTTCGTGATGCTGGCGCTGCTGGCGTGGTGGCCCGACCTGGCCTTGTGGCTGCCGCGGGTGTTCGGCTAGCGCGCCGGTCCCGCAACCGTTGCGGGCGCGGCTGACGGCCGCGCCCATTTTTCCCCGTTTTCCTCCGCAGGACTTTTCATGAAAGCCGTATTCCAGATCGAAGCCGATTCCCCCCGCCAGGTCGAGGTGGACTTCAACACCCTCATCGTGGCGGGCTGGGCCGGCCGCGACATCGCCGCCATCGAGCACCACATCGAGGAACTGGCCGCCATCGGCGTGCCGCGTCCCACCAGCGTGCCGCTGTACTACCGCATCGCCGACAACCAGCTGACCCAGGCCGAACGGGTGCAGGCCGTGGGCGGCGATTCGTCGGGCGAGGTCGAGACCTTCGTGTTTTCGGCGGATGGCGAGATGTACGTCAGCATCGCCTCGGACCACACCGACCGCAAGCTGGAGACGGTCAGCGTGGCCATGTCCAAGCAGGTCTGCGTCAAGCCGGTGGCGACGCGCGCCTGGCGCCTGGCCGACGTGGCCGACTACTGGGATGAACTGGTGATCCGTTCGTACATCGTGGAGAACGGCGCCGAGGTGCTGTACCAGGAGGGCCCGCTGGCTTCGCTGCGCACGCCGCAGGACCTGATCGCCGGCTACACCGGCGGCGCCGCGACGCTGCCCGAAGGCGCGGGCATGACCTGCGGCACCGTCGGCGCCATCGGCGGCATCCGCCCGTCGGCCGAATTCACCATGGAACTGTTCGATCCGCGCCGCCAACGCAGCCTGCGCCACCGGTATCATGTCGAGATCCTGCCGGTGGTGGCCTGACGCCCGGCAGGCGCCCTGATTGCCATGACGCGCCCCGGGCGGGGCGCGCCGGTCCAACACTTTCTCATGCCGCCACGCGGCCCCCTGGAACCGTATGCTTTCGACCCTGAACGACCTGACCGCCGCCCTGAACGACGGCCGCACCACTTCCGTTGAACTGACCGAGGCCGCCCTGGCGCGCGCCGCGGATCCGGCCGGCGAGGGCGCCCGCGCCTTCACCCGCCTGTACGCCGAATCGGCGCTGGCCCAGGCGCGCGCCTCGGACATGCTGCGCGCCGCCGGCATCGTGCGTTCGGCCATCGAGGGCCTGCCGATCAGCATCAAGGACCTGTTCGACATCGAGGGCGAGACCACCATGGCCGGTTCGGTGGCGCGCGAGGGCGAGCCCGCCGCCGACGCCAACGCCGAAGTGGTGCAGCGCCTGATCGCCGCCGGCGCGGTTATCATCGGCCGCACCAACATGACCGAATTCGCCTATTCGGGCCTGGGCATCAACCCCCATTACGGCACCCCGCTGAACCCGTGGGACCGCGCCACCGGCCGCATCCCCGGCGGTTCGTCGTCGGGCGCCGCGGTCTCGGTGAGCGACGGCATGGCGGTGGCCGCCATCGGCTCGGACACCGGCGGCTCGGTGCGCATCCCGGCCGCGCTGTGCGGCTTGACCGGCTTCAAGCCCAGCGCCTGGCGCGTGTCGATGGAAGGCGTGCTGCCGCTGTCGGCCAACCTGGACTCCATCGGCCCGATCGCCGCCAGCGTGCGCTGCTGCGCCGAGCTGGACGCCATCCTGTCGGGCGAGGGCGGTCCGGTGCCGGACGCGCTGCCGCTGCGCGGCCTGCGCCTGGCGGTGCCCAAGACGTTGGCGCTGGACGCCATGGACAAGCACGTGTCCGACACGTTCGCGCGCACCGTGGCGCGGCTGGTCGCGGCTGGCGCCCTGGTCGACGAGATCGCCATCCCCGAATTCGCTGAACTGGCCGGCATCAACGCCAAGGGCGGCTTCACCGCCGCCGAGGCCTGGGCCTGGCACCGCGACCTGATCGCCCGCGCCGGCAAGCGCTACGATCCGCGCGTGGTGTCGCGCATCATGCGCGGCAAGGACATGGGCGCCGCCGATTACCTGGACCTGCTGGACGCGCGCGAAGCCTGGGTCGCCTCCGTCGACCGCCGCATCGCCGGCTACGACGCGCTGATCCTGCCGACCACGCCGATCGTGGCGCCGGCCGTGGCCGACCTGACGGCCTCGGATGAAGCCTACTACGCCGCCAACGGCCTGATCCTGCGCAATCCCACGCTGATCAACTTCCTCGATGGCTGCGCGCTGTCGCTGCCTTGCCACGCCGCCGGCAGCGCGCCGGTCGGCCTGATGATCGCCGGCAGCAACGGCGCCGACCGCCGCATCCTGGCCATCGGCCTGGCGGTTGAGGAAATGCTGGCGGGCTGAGCCCGCGCCGGGGCCGCGCTCCGTCGCGGCCCGCGTCGGCCTGCGGCCGGCAAGGGGCGACCGTTTTGGCGCCGCGCAGGCGGGCAGGGCGGTGTTTTCCGCCATATCGGAACCGTCCCCCTGACGCTACCATCGGGGCTGGACATGCCGCGCAACGGGGCAGGATTCGGGCGCCATGATAGATCTGCGCAATATCGAGACGTTTTTCTGGGTGGCCACGCTGGGCGGCTTTCGCGCCGCGGCCGAAAAGCTCAACGCCACCCAGCCGGCGATTTCCCAGCGCATCGCGTCGCTGGAGTCGGACCTGGGCATCCGCCTGTTCGACCGCGACGTGCGCGGCATCAAGCTCACCGGCAAGGGCCAGGAACTGCTGTCGCACGCCGAGCGCATGCTGCAACTGCGTCGCGACATGCAGGAAGCGGCGCGCGCCAAGAGCGTGATGAGCGGCACCCTCAGGCTGGGCGTGTCCGAGACCATCGTGCACACCTGGCTGCCGACGCTGATGGAATACCTGCACGACACCTATCCGGCGCTGATGGTCGAGATCCAGGTGGACACCACCACGGTACTCAAGACCCAGCTCGCCTCGCGCCAGATCGACCTGGCGTTCCTCCTGGGGCCGATGGAAGAGCCGCGCATCGAGAACCTGTACCTGTGCAATTACCCGCTCAGCTGGGTTGCGAGCCCCAAGCTGAAGGTGGGGCGCCAGCCCATCAGCCTGAAGCGGCTGGGGGAATGGCCGGTCATCACCTATTCGTCCACCACCGATCCGCACCGCGCGGTGCGCCAGCTGCTGCAGCAGGCCGGCGTGGACGCGCCGCGCATGTACGGCAGCTCGGCGCTGAGCGTGATCGTGCGCATGGCGCTCGACGGCATCGGCACCGCCGTGATCGCGCCGGTCATCCTGCGCAAGGAACTGACCCAGGGCGAACTGCGGATACTGGACGTCAAGGCGCCAGCGCTGCCGCCGCTGCACTACACCGCTTGCTGGATGCAGGGCCCCGACAGCCAGGTGCCGCGCACCGTGGCCGAGGCCGCCCAGCACATTGCGCGAGAAGAAGCGCTGCGCCATCCGGCAAAACCCTGATAAGGAATTCTGATCGGGGTCTATCGCAACATGTGATTAGACGCGGGCCCCGAGTTCCTGTGCAATGTCTCCATACCAACACTGGCTTCAGGGGAATGGACATGGCATTGGATTCGGCGGCCCGCAACAGCGTGGAACTGGCGCGTCGCGCAAGGCTCGACGCCCGCAGCGGCAAACTGACCGGCCCCACGGCCAACCTGGCGCCGGGGCACGTGCAGGCCAACCTGGCGATCCTGCCGCGCGCGCTGGCGGCGGATTTCCTGCATTTCTGCCAACGCAATCCCAAGCCGTGCCCGTTGCTGGCCATGTCCGAGCCGGGCGATCCGTCCTTGCCCGACCTGGGCCAGGACATCGACATCCGCAGCGACATTCCGCGCTACCGCGTCTGGCACAACGGCGAGCTCGTGGCCGAGCCCACCGACGTGCGCGACCTGTGGCGCGACGACCTGGTGTCGTTCCTGATCGGCTGCTCGTTCTCGTTCGAGGAAGCGATGCTGGACAACGGCCTGCCGGTGCGCCACATCGAGCAGGGCTGCAACGTGCCGATGTACCGCACCAATATCCCGACCCACGCCGCCGGTGTCTTCGGCGGCCCGCTGGTGGTGTCGATGCGGCCCCTGAAGGCCGCCGATGCCATCCGCGCCATCCAGGTGACATCGCGTTTTCCCTCGGTGCACGGCGCGCCGGTGCACATCGGCGACCCGGCATTGATCGGGATTGCCGATATCGATCGGCCGGACTATGGTGACGCGGTGGAGATCCGCGCCGGCGAGATGCCGGTGTTCTGGGCCTGCGGCGTGACGCCGCAATCGGTGGTGGCCGCCGTGCGCCCCGATTTCTGCATCACCCACGCGCCCGGGCACATGCTGGTCACCGACCTGGTCAACAGCCGCATGGCCATCCTGTAGGCCGCGCTTCGATTCTCAGTCAACCGTCAGCGGAAAACCGCTAGAAATCACAGTCTTCACGCAATAGCAGCACCGTTACAAAGCGTCCGCAGCCGGACGCGTCAGCAGCTTTGGTTTTGCCTCCAGAAAGATCCATGACAGGACAAGGGGAAAAGGCGACAAAAGTTCAAGATCCACCGCCCGCCGGACTAGCGACGGGTGGCGGGTCGCCGCAGGCCCGGATTTTCCGGGCCCGGGGCCGCACGCCCCGCATTTTGCATTGCTTTCACAGTGGAATTTCTCCAGGAGTCTGGTAATGAAGATGAAGCTCATTGCGGGTGTCGCCGCGAGTCTGGCGCTGTTGGCCGCCGCGCCGACGCAGGCGCAGGTCAAGACCGTGAAAATCGGCGCGATCTATCCCCTGTCCGGCGCGCTGGCGTCCACCGGCGCCGAAATCAAGGCCGCGGTCGAACTGGCCGTGGATATCGTCAATAACCCGCATCCCGAACTCGAAGGGATCCCGCTGGCCGCGGGCGCCGGGTTGCCGGCGCTGGGCGGCGCCAAGATCGAGGTCGTGTTCGGCGATTCGCAGGGCAAGCCCGAAGTCGGCCTGGCCGACGCGCAGCGCCTGATCGACCAGGAAAAAGTGGTGGCCCTGACCGGCGCCTACCAGTCGGCCGTCACCAAGACCGCCAGCCGCATCGCCGAGCAGCGCGGCATTCCCTACCTGAACGGCGAGTCCAGCAGCCCGGACCTGACCGAGCGCGGCTACAAGTGGTTCTTCCGCACCTCGCCCAACGACGATACCTTCGTCGAGAACATGATGCAGTTCCTGGACGGCGTGAAGGGCACGCCCACCGCCAAGATCGCGGTGGTGTACGAGAACACGGACTTCGGCGTCAACACCTACAAGGCGGTCGAGAAGTTCGCCAAGCAGTACAAGCGCGAAGTGGTGGCCAACATCGCCTACAGCGCCGGCTCGGCCTCGGTCACCGCCGAAGTGCAGAAGCTGGCCGCGGCCAAGCCCGACGTGGCGATCTTCGCCAGCTACACCTCGGACGCCATGCTGTTCGTGCGCACCATGCGCGAAAGCAAGTACGCGCCGCCGGTGCTGCTGGCCAACGACGCCGGCTTCATCGACTCGCGCTTCGTGCAGGAAGTGGGCCCGCAGGTGCAGGGCGTGCTGACGCGCGACGTCTGGGGCAACGACGTGGCCGCCGCCAAGGCCGGCCTGTAGAAGATCAACGACATGTACAAGGCCAAGACCGGCAAGGACCTGAACGGCAACAACGCCCGTTCGATGCAAGGCGTGCTGGTGCTGGCCGACGCCATCAACCGCGCCGGCTCCACCGATCCGGAAGCGATCCGCAAGGCGCTGGCGGCCACCGACCTGGGCGAGTCGCAAGTGGCCATGCCCTGGGCCGGCGTGAAGTTCGATGACAAGGGCCAGAACACCAAGGGTTCGGGCCTGATCCTGGAACTGAAGGGCTCGTCCTACCAGACGGTGTGGCCGGAAAAGTACCGCACCGACAAGACGCTGCCCACGCTGCCGTTCTCCTGGAAGTAATCATCAGCCGTGGCGGGCCGCGGGGGCCCGCCACAGGAGCACTCCATGTTTGAAGCTCTCTCGGCAGGCCTGTTCAACGGCCTGATCTATGCCGCGGTGGCTGTGGGGCTGGCGCTGATATGGGGCATCACCGACGTCATCAACTTCGCCCATGGCGAATTCCTGATGCTCGGCATGTATGCCGCCTATTGGCTCTACACCCTGGGCCACATCGACCCCACGCTATCGGCGCCCCTGGTCGCCATCGTGCTCGCCTTCGTCGGTTTCCTCACTTATGCGCTGATCATCAGGCGCCTGCAGAAAGGTCCCGCCATGGCGGTGATCCTGGCCACGTTCGGCCTGGGCCTGGTGCTGCGGCAACTGGCGTTCATCGCCTTCAGCCCGGACTACCGCAGCCTGCCCGACACCTTGGTGTCCGGCAGCGTCACGGTGGCCGGCATCTCGCTGGGCCGTCCGCAGGTGGTGACCGGCCTGATCGCGCTGGTGGTGGTGGCCGCGCTGTTCGTGCTGGTGTACCGCACGCGCTGGGGCCATGCGCTGCAGGCGGTGGCCGAAGACCGCCAGGTGGCGGCGCTGGTCGGCATTTCGCCGGACCGCGTCAACGCCCAGGTCTGGATGCTGGGCAGCGCCGCGGTCGGCCTGGCCGGCGCGCTGCTGACCACGTTCTTCTACGTGTTTCCCTCGGTGGGCACGGTGTTCGGCCTGCTGGCCTTCGTGGCGGTCTGCATGGGCGGCTTCGGCTCGCTGCCGGGCGCCTTCATCGCCGGCATCCTGATCGGGATCATCGAGGCCATGACGGGCTACTTCGTGGCGCCCGCGCTGAAGACGGTCAGCGTCTTCATCCTCTTCATCCTGGTTCTCTGGTATCGGCCACGCGGCCTGTTCGGGCGGTGGTGACATGACGACGACACAGAAAAAGGACGGCGCGGCCTCGGGCGTGCCGAAGTGGCCGGTGGCCGTGGCGCTGGCGGCGGCGGTGCTGCTTGCGCTGGTGCCGCTGGTGGTGACCGACTCGTTCACGCTGCAGGTGCTGCTGCTGGCCATCATGTTCGGCGCGCTGGGCGCGTGCTGGAACCTGGTGGGCGGTTTTCTCGGGCGCATCTCGTTCGGCCACGCGGTGTTCGTGGGCGTCGGCGGCTACACCACGCTGCTGCTGCTGCATCACCTGAAGCTGACGCCGCTGCTCGGCATTCCGCTGGGCGGCCTGATCAGCGCGGCGCTGGCCTGGCTGGTGGGCGGGCCGACGCTGCGCCTGTCCGGCCACTATTTCGCCATGGCCACCATCGCGCTGCTGCAGATCGGGCTGCTGCTGATGATCAACTGGGATTGGGCCGGCGGCGCCGTCGGGCTGGAGGCGCCGATCGGCGACGCCGCCTGGATGCTGCTGTTCCGCAGCAAGGTGCCGTACTACTGGATCGCGGTGGGGCTGGCGTTCCTGACCTTCTGCGCCACGTACTTCCTGGTGCATTCCAAGACCGGCTTCTACTGGCGCGCCATCAACGGCGACGAGGCGGCTTCGCGCAGCCTGGGCGTGCCGGCGGACCGCTACAAGATGCTGGCGTTCGTGATGTCGGCCGGCATGACCGGGGTGTGGGGCGGCTTCTTCGCCATGTACGTGGGTTTCATCGATCCCGAATCGATGTTCAGCCTGACGATGTCGGTGCAGGTGGTGCTGGTGGCCATCCTGGGCGGCGTCGGCACGCTGGTCGGCCCGTGGCTGGGCGCGGCGGTGCTGCTGCCGCTGTCGGAAGGCACGCGGGTGCTGTGGGGCAGTTCGGGCCTGGGCCTGGACCTGCTGATTTTCGGGTTGGCGATCCTGCTCGTCACCTTGTTCCTGCCAGGCGGTCTGGTGACATTGAGGAGGCGCCGTGGCTCTGCTCGACGTTAAGAACCTGACCAAGCGCTTCGGCGGCCTGGTCGCCAACAAGGACATTTCGCTGTCGGTCGAGGCGGGCGAGATCGTCGCCATCATCGGCCCCAACGGCGCGGGCAAGAGCACGCTGTTCAACGGCCTGGTGGGCCATCACGAGCCGACCTCGGGCACGGTGGCGTTCGCCGGCGAGTCCATGATCGGCCGGCGGCCGGAGCAGGTCGCGGCGATGGGCCTGGTGCGCACCTACCAGATCCCGCGCAGCTTCGGCCAGATGACGGTGCTGGAGAACGCCATGGTTGGCGCGCTGCTGCGCCATCCGCGCCTGCCGGACGCGCGCCGCGCCTCGGCGCGGGTGCTGGAGCTGGTGGGGCTGGCCGATCGCGCCGACACGCTGGCGGCCGAATTGAACGTGGCGGGGCAGAAGCGGGTCGAGCTGGCGCGCGCGCTGGCGACCGAACCGCGCATGCTGCTGCTGGACGAAGTGGCCGGCGGCCTCAATCCGGCCGAGGCCATCGCGCTGGCGGAGATCCTGCGCGGCATCCACGCCGCCGGGGTCACGCTGATCATCGTCGAGCACGTGCTGGAGGTGGTGATGCGGCTGGCGCAACGGGTGCTGGTGTTGAACTTTGGCCAGATGATCGCGGAAGGGGCGCCCCAGGACATCGTGCGCCATCCCGCCGTGATCGAGGCTTATCTGGGGAGGAAGCACCGTGCCTGACGTGATGTTGAAGGTCGACAACCTGAGCGTGGCCTATGGCGGCGTGCAGGCCGTGCGCGACGTGTCGCTGGAAGTGCGCCAGGGGGAAATCGCCGCGCTGCTGGGCGCCAACGGCGCCGGCAAGTCCAGCACGCTGCTGGCCATCATCGGCTCGGTCAAGCCCAAGGAAGGCCGCGTCGTCTTCGAAGGACGCGACATCACGGGAACACCGCCGGACCAGCTGGTCAAGCAGGGCATCGCCATGATTCCGGAGGGCGCGCGGGTGTTCGCGCGCCAGCCGGTCGAGCAGAACCTGCGGCTGGGGGCGTACACCGTGCGCGACGAACGCGTCTACCAAGAGCGGCTGGACAAGGTCTACGCGCTGTTTCCGCGCCTGAAAGAGCGCCGGGAGCAGCTCGCCGGCACCATGTCCGGCGGCGAACGGCAGATGCTGGCGATCGGCCGCGCCCTGATGAGCGGGCCGCGGCTGCTGCTGATCGACGAGCCCAGCCTGGGCCTGTCGCCGCTGCTGGTCGAGCAGGTGTTCGACGCCCTGGCCGCGCTGAACCGCGACGACGGCCTGTCGGTGCTGCTGGTCGAGCAGAACATGACGCAGGCGCTGGAAGTGGCGTCGCGCGCCTACGTGATGCAGAGCGCCCGCATCGCGCTGTCGGGTGATGCGGCCGAGCTGGCGGCGTCGGACGAGGTGCGCAAGGCGTATCTGGGGATGTAGCCCGCCGACCGGTGTCCTCGCCGGACGAAAAAAAGCCCGTCGCGCGAGCGACGGGCTTTTTGATATGCGGCCGGGGGCGGGCCGTAAGTCGCGAAGGACTTAGAAGATGTGGCGGATGCCCACGCCTGCGCCCAGCTGGCTGGTGCGGCCGGCGATTTCACCGGTGGCGGCGTCACGGACCTTGTTGTAGTCCACGGTGCCGTACACCTGGGTGCGCTTGGACAGCGCGTACTCGGCCACGGCCACCAGGGCGTAGCGCTTGCCCTTGTCGCCGTCTTCGACCACGTTCTTGCTCTGGTCGAAATAGGCGGCGCCGGTCAGGGCCCAGCGCGGGGTGGCCTGCCAGGTCACGCCGGCGAAGTAGCCGTTGTCCTTGCGGTCGAGCTGGGCGGTGGTGGTGCCACCCATGACGGCGTTGACCCAACCGGTCTGGTCGCGGCCATTGAAGTAGCCGGCGAAGACCTTGGCGCTTTCGAACTGGTACGAGGCGCTGAAGTTCCAGACGCGCTGGCGCAGATCGGAATCGTTGCCTTCGTAGGTGTTCTGGTACGCGGCGCCCAGGCCCAGCTGGCCGACGGTGTAGCGCAGGCTCACGCCCATTTGCTGGCCGGCCTTGCGGTCGGACCACTTTTCACCGTTGGACCATTGGGCGATCACGTTCAGGTCGCCCAGCGTGTTCGAGTAGCGGACGCCGTTGTTGTTGCGCACGCGGCCCATGGCGGCGGGCAGCCACGAGTTTTCGTTGTAGTTACCGACCGTCAGCGGGTCGAAGTAGTCGGCCATCAGGTCCTGGATCACCGTGTTCTGCAGACCCAGGGTCAGCGCGCCGATCTTGCCGCCGTCCAGGCCGACGTAGGCCAGGCGGTTGAACGTCTTGCCCGAGCTGGACGAGTTGCCGTTCTGCACGTTGAAGCCTTGCTCCAGGCGGAAGAAGGCGCGGTTGCCGTCGCCCAGGTCTTCCGAGCCGCGCAGGCCCCAGCGGCTGTTGGAGATGGCGCCGTTTTCCATCGAGATGCGGCTGCCGTCCTGCCCCGTCGAGCCGGAGCTGGTGTTGACGTAGCGCATGCTGACGTCGGCGATGCCGTACAGGGTGACGCTGGTTTCCGCCGAAGCGGCGCCGGCCAGGCCGAGACCTGCGACAGCGAGCGAGAGGGTGATGCGTTTCACGAAGGCTTCTCCTAATGTTTCTGTTCTTTGCGTACGCCGGGCTTGTGACTCGACGGGATGCGCCTGGCGGTTCGCCCGGAGCGGGGCCGCTGCACCGACGCCAGGGGTTGGCGCGGGTCCGGAGCGTTGGCCCTGGGTGCGTTCATGCGCCATCTTGGTGCGCACTGGAACGCCACGGGGATTCTAAAAAAGTTACGGCTTGTGTAGTGCGTTTATCTTTTTCGCGTTTTCCCTGGGTTTACAGAATGGCAAAAAAGGCGATTGTTGGAACAATCAAAAGATTGTTCCAAAAAAAACCCCGTTGCGAGAACGGGGTTTCCGGGGCGCGGTGATGACATCACAGCGTCATGTGCAGCGGCAGCCACGTGGCGATGCCGGGCACCAGGTACAGCAGCAGCACGGCCAGGATCATCAGGAAGAACATCGGCAGCGACGCGCGCGCGATGTAGGGCAGTTCGCGCCCGCTCATGCCGGACAGCACGAACAGATTGAAGCCCACCGGCGGCGTGATCTGTGCCATTTCCACAACGAAAACGATGAAGATGCCGAACCAGATCAGGTCGATGCCGGCGGCCTGGACCGTTGGCAGCAGCACGCCCATGGTCAGCACCACGATGGAGATGCCGTCCAGGAAGCAGCCCAGCACGATGAAGAACACCATCAGCGCCATGATCAGGCCGAACTGCGACAGGCCCAGCCCGCCGATCCACTCGGCCAGCGCCCGCGGCAGGCCGATGTAGCCCATCGCCAGCGTCAGGAACTGCGCACCCGCCAGGATCAGCGCGATCATGCAGTACAGCCGGGTGGCGCCCAGCAGCGACTGCATGAAGGCGCCGCGGTTCAGCGACCCCTGCAGCGCCGACAGGATCAGCGCGCCGACCACCCCCACCGCGGCGGCCTCGGTGGCCGTGGCAATGCCGGTGTAGATCGAGCCCAGCACGGCGCCGATCAGCAGCATCACCGGGATCAGGTGGCGCGAGCGCGACAGCTTCTCGCGCAGCGTCAGGCCGGGGTCGGCCGCCGGCACTTCATCGGGGTTGCGGATCGCCCACCAGGCGATGTAGCCCATGAACAGCAGCGCCAGCAGGATGCCCGGCACGATGCCCGCGATGAACAGCTTGGCGATCGACACGTCCGCCGCCACGCCGTAGACGATCATGATGATCGACGGCGGGATCAGCAGCCCCAAGGTGCCGGCGCCCGAAAGCGTGCCCAGGATCTTCGATTCGGGGTAGCCGCGGCGCGTCAGTTCGGGAATGGTCATCTTGCCGACGGTGGCGCAGGTGGCCGCCGACGAGCCCGACACCGCCGCGAAGATGGCGCAGCCGATCACGTTGGTGTGCAGCAGCCGGCCAGGCAGCCGGTTGAGCCACGGCGCCAGGCCCTTGAACAGGTCCTCGGACAGACGCGTGCGGAACAGGATCTCGCCCATCCACAGGAACAGGGGCAGGGCGGTCAGCGTCCAGCTGGACGAGGCGCCCCAGATCGTGACGGCCATGGCGTCGCCGGCGGGCCGGCTGGAGAAGATCTCCATGCCGATCCAGGCGGTGCCCGCCAGCGTCAGGCCGACCCAGACGCCGCATCCGAGCAACGCGAAGATCGAGACGACCAGCAGGGTAATGACGAGAAGTTCATTCATGGGTTTGCTGCGAGGAGGCGGCGGCCAGGCCGCGTGAACGGCGTACCAGCTCATCGAGCAGGGCGACCAGGAACAGGACCGTGCCCACGGCCATGCTGAGCTGGGGTATCCACAGCGGCGTGGCGTCGTTGGACGTGGAGATGTCGTTGAACTGCCAGGAGTCGTAGGCCAGCTTGACGCTGAAGAACGCGAACGCGGCCGCCAGCAGGCAACCCATCGTCAGCGCGAAAATATCCAGGCGGCGACTGCGAGCGGGCGACAGCGAGTTCAGCAGCAACGTCACGCGGATGTGTTCGCCGTGCTTGAAGGTGCTGGCCAGCGCCAGGAAGCCCGCCGCGGCCATGAAATACCCGGCATAGGCGTCGGTGCCGGGAATGTTCAGGCCGAGTTGGCGGGCGATGATGGCGGCCAGCACCGCCACCAGCACGCCGATCGTGCACAGGCCGGCCAGCAGGCCGGCCGCGCCGTAAAGTCCATCCAGAAAGCGGCGCATGGTCGTATCACTGCTTCCGGTAGGCGTCGATCATGGCCTGGCCATCGGCGCCGGCCTTCTTGAGCCAGTCATCCAGCATGCGCTTGCCGATCACCGACAGGCCTTCCTTGAGCTCGACCGTGGGCTTGATCGTCTCCATGCCGTTCTTGGCCAGCTCTTCCTGGTACCACTTGTTCTTTTCCTGCGACAGCTTCCAGCCGCGTTCTTCGGCCTGCGCGCCAGCCTTCTTCAAGGCTTCCTGGGTGGCCGGGTCGAGCGCCTCGAAGGCCTTCTTGTTGACGATCACGGCGTTCTTGGGCAGCCAGGCCTGGGTGTCGTAGAACTTCTTGATGTACTCGTAGGTCTTGGTGTCGTAGCCGGTCGAGGCTGACGACATGTACGAGTCGATCACGCCGGTGGCCAGGGCCTGCGCCAGTTCGGCCTGCTGCACCGTCACCGGCTGGGCGCCGACCAGTTCGGCGATCTTGGCCGTCACCGGGCTGTAGGCGCGCCACTTCAAGCCCTTCATGTCGCTGATCTGCTTGATGTCCTTGTTGGCGAACACGCCCTGGGGCGGCCAGGCCACCGCGTACAGCAGCGTCATGCCCTGCGAATTCAGCTTCTTTTCCAGGAACGGCTTCTGCGCCTGGTACAGCTTGAACGACGCGTCGTAGCCGGTCGCCAGGAAGGGCAGGCCGTCCAGTTCGTAGATCGGGTCTTCGTTGGCGAAGTTGGTCAGCAGGATCTCGCCGATCTGGGCCTGGTTGCCTTGCACCGCGCGCTTGATTTCAGGCGCCTTGTAGAGCGAGGCGTTGTTGTGCAGCGTGATCTTGAGCTTGCCTTCCGACAGCGTGTCGACGTCCTTGATGAAGGTGGTCAGGTTTTCGACGTGGAAGTTGCTGGCGGGGTAGGCGCTGGGCAGGTCCCACTTGGTCTGGGCCTGGGCGCCGGCGCTGAACGCCACGATGAGGCTGCCGGTCAACAGCGAGAGCTTCTTGAACATGATGGTCCTTCTTTGCGAATGATGAGTGCGGGACTGGCCCGGTAGGCATTGCGAAAAAAGCGCGTGGCGTGGCATGACGCGTCGCTGAAAAGCCGTGCCATTCTATGTTGCCTCTCGGTCACAAAGTGCCTGTAACCGCGTGTTTACGGGTAATTCCTAGGCTGGCGTGGGCAGAATGATTGAAGATTGAAATAGTGTGCCCACGGGCCGGACGATGCCTTGCGGCAACGTCGTTTTCTTCTAAGATCTTGTCATCGCAGTCGTGTCGCAGAGGGTCGTGTGAATTTCGTGTTTCGTCGTGATGAGTTGCTGGTCGAGGAAGCGACCAGCGTGTTGCCCGACCTGGACGCCTGTGTGCGCGCCGGGCTCGGGGCCGAGGCCTTGCAGCCGGTGTGGGCCGCGCCCGAATCGCCGGCCCGCGCCGCGCATGTCGAGCCGGGCATCGAGGCGCCGCATGGCTACGCCTTCAAGAAGCTGCGGTCGTTGTTCGGGGTGCTGGACGAGGAACGCATGGCCCTCACGGGCCGCGCCTACCAGATCGCCGAATGGGCTCGCACCCACCGTTTCTGCGGCGCCTGCGGCACGCCCACCACCCGCGTCAGCGGCGAGTTCTGCCAGCGCTGCCCGGCCTGCGGCTTCTCGGCCTATCCGCGCATTTCGCCGGCCATGATGGTGCTGATCCGCAAGGGCGACAGCATCCTGCTGGCCCGTCACACCGCCAATGCCACCGGGCGCTACACGGCGCTGGCCGGCTTCGTCGAGCCGGGCGAGAGCATCGAGCAGACGGTGCATCGCGAGGTGCTGGAAGAGGTCGGCCTGAAGGTCGGCAACCTGAAGTACTTCGGCAGCCAGTCCTGGCCGTTCCCGCATTCGCTGATGGTGGCCTATACGGCCGAGTACGTGTCGGGCGACATCCGCGTGCAGGAAGACGAGATCGCCGACGCGCGCTGGTTCGGTCCGGGCGACCCGATGCCCGAGATCGCGGCGCGCATCTCCATCGCCGGTTCGCTGATCCGCGCGCACCTGCCGGCGGGCTGGGACGCGCCTTGATGCCTTGGCGGCCAGGCGGCGGCCGCGCGCCGGCGCCTGCCGCCCACGGGCATTTGCGTGGCCCGGCTGGACGATTGAGCCTAGGGTATTCCCTCGAAACGAGGGTTTTTTTGTGTCCCTGAATTATTTTTTATTGATGAAATATAGATAAATTATTAGTATTTCGCGCAGATAAACTTGTTGCGCGGCCCTTATGACCCCCACGTTGATCGCCTCGTCGGCCCATCTGGCCGGAGGCAGCGCGCCCGACCTGTCCGAAGTCGAATTCGGCCTGATGATCGCCAGCCACGCCTTTGACCGCTGGACCGTGCGCTGCATGGCCGCCGCGGGCCTGCCCGACCTGACGCCCACCGACGTCATGGTGTTCCACCACGTGTTCCACCGCCAGCGTCCCAAGAAGCTGGCCGACATCTGCTTCACGCTCAATGTCGAGGACACCCACATCGTCAACTACGCGCTGAAAAAGCTCGACCGCCTTGGCGTGGTCAAGGGCGAGCGCGCCAGCAAGGAAGTGTTCTACAGCGTCACGCCCGAGGGCGCGGCCATCATCAAGCGCTACGGCGAAATCCGCGAGCAATGCCTGACCGCCGGCCTCGACGCGCCGGGCGGGGGCGGCCTGGAATTCAGCCGCCAGCTGGCGCACACGCTGCGCGCCCTGTCCGGCCTGTACGACCAGGCCGCGCGCGCCGCGACCTCCCTGTAAACCGATACGCGGGGCAGCGCCCCGTACCACCACCCGCACGCCGCGGCCGGCAGCGCCGTGGCGGCTTCTTGTACCCGAGGATGAATATGAAGTGGCAATTCTGGATTGATCGTGGGGGCACCTTCACCGACATCGTGGCGCGCCGCCCCGACGGCACCACCACCACCGCCAAGATGCTGTCGGAGAACCCCGAGCAGTATCGCGACGCGGCGGTGGCGGGCATCCGCAAGCTGCTGGGCATCGCGCCCGGCCAGCCGGTGCCGGCCGAGCAGGTCGAGTGCGTCAAAATGGGCACCACGGTCGCCACCAACGCGCTGCTCGAGCGCAAGGGCGAACGTACGCTGCTGGTGACCACCCGCGGTTTCCGCGATGGCCTGCGCATCGCCTACCAGAACCGTCCGCGCCTGTTCGACCGCAACGTGATGCTGCCGGAAATGCTCTACGAGGCCGTGGTCGAGGCCGACGAGCGCGTGGCGGCCGACGGCGAAGTGATCCGCGACCTGGACGAAGCCGCGCTGCGCCGCGACATGCAGGCCGCCTACGACAGCGGCATCCGTACCGTGGCCATCGTCTTCATGCACGCCTGGCACGCCACGGGCCACGAGCAGCGCGCCGCCCGCATCGCGCGCGAGATCGGCTTCACGCAGGTGTCGGCCTCGCACGAGGTCAGCCCGCTGATCAAGTACGTCTCGCGCGGCGACACCACGGTGGTCGACGCCTACCTGTCGCCCATCCTCAAGCGCTACGTCGACCAGGTGGCCGGCGAACTGCCCGGCATCCGCCTGATGTTCATGCAATCGAGCGGCGGCCTGACCGACGCGCACCGCTTCCGCGGCAAGGACGCCATCCTGTCCGGCCCGGCCGGCGGCATCGTCGGCATGGTGCGCACCAGCGAACAGGCGGGCTTCGACAAGATCATCGGCTTCGACATGGGCGGCACCTCCACCGACGTGTCGCACTACGCCGGTGAATTCGAGCGCGAATTCGAGACCCTGGTGGCCGGCGTGCGCATGCGCGCGCCGATGATGAGCATCCACACGGTCGCGGCCGGCGGCGGCTCGATCCTGCATTTCGACGGCGCGCGCCTGCGCGTCGGCCCGGATTCGGCGGGCGCCAATCCCGGCCCGGCCTGCTACCGCCGCGGCGGTCCGCTGGCCGTGACCGACTGCAACGTGCTGCTTGGCAAGATCCAGCCCGACTTCTTCCCCAAGGTGTTCGGCCCGGACGCCACCGAAGCGCTGGACCGCGATGCGGTCGTGCAGCGCTTCCAGGCCATGGCCGACGAAGTCCGCGCCGCCACCGGCCGCGACATGACGCCGGAGCAATTGGCCGAGGGCTTCCTGGAAATCGCCGTCGGCAACATGGCCGAAGCGATCAAGCGCATTTCCGTGCAACGCGGCCACGACGTCACCGAGTACGCGCTGACCGTGTTCGGCGGCGCCGGCGGCCAGCACGCCTGCCTGGTGGCCGACGCGCTCGGCATGACCACCGTGTTCGCGCACCCGCTGGGCGGCGTCCTGTCCGCCTACGGCATGGGCCTGGCGGACCAGACCGACATGCGCCAGAAAACCGTCGAGAAGGTCCTCGACGCCGCGTTGATGGCCGAACTGCAGGGCGAGCTGGACGTGCTGGCCGAGCAGGCCGTGGGCGAACTGCGCCGCCAGCACGTGGCCGACAGCGACATCGGCGTGCAGCGCCGCCTGCACCTGAAATACCGCGGCACCGACACGGCGCTGGACGTGGCCTACGGCACGCTGGAGCAGGCGCGCGCGGATTTCGAGGCGGCCTACCGCCAGCGCTATTCCTTCCTCATGCCCAACCGCGAGCTGGTGGTGGAAACCATCTCGGTGGAAGCCACCGGCGGCGGCGAGCGCGTCACCGAGACGCCCGCCTCGCGCAGCCGCGACGGCGCGCTGGCGCCGCGCCGCACGGTGCGGATGTACAGCGGCGGCGCCTGGCGCGACACGCCCCTGTACGTGCGCGAGGACATGGCCGGAGGCGACGTGGTGGCGGGCCCCGCCATCATCTCCGAGCCGAACCAGACCACCGTGGTCGAACCCGGCTGGCAGGCCGAGCTGACGCAGCAGGACCACTTCGTGATCCGCCGCGTCGAGGCCCGTCCGCAGCGCCGCGCCGTCGGCACGCAGGCCGACCCGGTGATGCTGGAGGTGTTCAACAACCTGTTCATGTCGATCGCCGAACAGATGGGCTACCGCCTGCAGAACACGGCGTACTCGGTCAACATCAAGGAACGCCTGGACTTCTCCTGCGCAATCTTCGACGCCCAGGCCCGCCTGATCGCCAACGCGCCGCACATGCCGGTGCACCTGGGCTCCATGGGCGAGTCGGTGCGCACCGTCATGAACGCCAACGCCGGCCGCATGCAGCCGGGCGACGCCTATGTGGTCAACGACCCGTACCACGGCGGCACCCACCTGCCGGACGTCACGGTGATCACGCCGGTGTTCGACCGCAAGGGCGGCGAGATCCTGTTCTACGTCGGCTCGCGCGGCCATCACGCCGATATCGGCGGCACCACGCCGGGCTCGATGCCGCCGGATTCGAAGACGGTCGAAGACGAAGGCGTGCTGTTCACCAACTTCCAGCTGGTCAAGGGCGGCGAGTTCCGTGAACAGGCCGCGCGCGACATCCTCGGCTCCGGCCGCTGGCCGGCGCGCAATCCTGACCAGAACATCGCCGACATGCACGCGCAGATCGCCGCCAACGAAAAGGGCGTGCAGGAACTGCTGCGCATGTGCGACCACTTCGGCCTGGACGTCGTGCGCGCCTACATGGGCCACGTACAGGACAACGCCGAAGAGGCGGTGCGCCGCGTGATCTCGGTGCTCAAGGACGGCCGCTACGAGTACCCGCTGGACAACGGCGCGGTCATCCGCGTCGCGGTGCGGGTCGACAACCAGGCGCGCAGCGCCGTGGTCGACTTCACCGGCACCTCGGACCAGCTGGACAACAACTTCAACGCCCCGGGCGCGATCGCCGTGGCCGCGGTGTTGTACGTGTTCCGCACCCTGGTCAACGACGACATCCCGCTCAACGACGGTTGCCTGGTGCCGCTGTCGATCATCCTGCCGGAAGGCTCGATGCTGCGCCCGAATCCGCCGGCCTCGGTGGTGGCGGGCAACGTCGAAACGTCCATGTGCATCGTCAACGCGCTGTACGGCGCGCTCGGCGTGCTGGCCTCCAGCCAGGGCACCATGAACAACTTCACGTTCGGCAACGCGCGCCACCAGTACTACGAGACCATCTCGGGCGGCACCGGCGCCGGCCCCGTGCGCATCGACGCCGCGGGCCCGCACGACGAGGGCTTCGCGGGCACGTCGGTGGTGCAGGCGCACATGACCAACTCGCGCCTGACGGATCCCGAAGTGCTGGAGTTCCGCTTCCCGGTGCGGCTGGAGTCGTACGAGATCCGCCACGGTTCAGGCGGGGCGGGGCGCTATCCGGGCGGCAACGGCGGCGTGCGCCGCATCCGCTTCCTGGAAGACATGACCGCCGCGATCCTGTCCAACAACCGCCTGCACGCGCCGTTCGGCCTGGCTGGCGGCGAGCCGGGCGCGATGGGCCGCAACTACGTCGAGCGGATCGACGGCTCGGTGCAGGAACTCGGTCCGCAGGACAGTGCCCAGCTGCATCCGGGCGATGTGTTCGTGGTGGAAACGCCGGGAGGCGGAGGCTACGGCGTCCGCTGATACAGGCGGCAAGGGCGGGGCGATCCGGGATGGTCATCACGGGTCGCCCCGTTTGCATGGCGCTTCGCCCCTGCGCGGCTTCACGCGGCGGGCGACCCGGGCGGCGCCACGCCCAGCATGGCCAGGAAGATCCCGAACGCGAAGAGTACGGCGATCATGGCCAATCCGGCTGGGATCAGCCCGAGGGCGATGCCCCCGAGGCAGTAACCCCGGCTGGCTTTCGGGATGCCGCCCGACAACGCCACGGCGCCCACCCACAGTGAATATGGCCACAGTGGAACGGTAAACGACACGGGTACCCCCAACGCGACCAGGCCGCCGCAGAGCATGTCGCAGACCAGCCAGGAGGCGGCCACCAGGTTGAACAGGTCGCCCTGGCCATCCCAGCGGCCGCCACGCTTCATCCACCAATGCAGGATGACAAAGATGACCAGAAAGCAGGCCCATTCGGAGAGCACCGATACGGTCACGCCGAACCACATCGGCAGGACGATGACGCCCGGCTCGTTAAAAAGCCTGGGGTCCAGGCCGGTCAGCACGCCGAGTAGCGTCATGGCCAATACGGAATGCCAGCGGGGGTAATCGAAGCGCGAGAGGGGTAGCCCGCGCAGCAGGAAGAGCGAGACGGCGGAGGAAATCATGGATGGCGCGAAAAACTGTGGGACACGGATGCGTCCCGCCATCGTAGGTGGCTTCACCGGATCGTTCGATTGGGTTCGATCCGATATTTTCGCCCCATCACTCCGGATCGTTCATCACATCCAGCACGATGTCCGCCTTCGGCTTGCGGTCATAGACCCGCAGCGTCACCTCGCCATCGCCGATCTCGAAGATCGCGGTGGCGAGCGTGTTTTCGCCGTCCGGATCGTCGCGGTCTGTGCGCAGGATCGGTAAATCGCCGTCGGTATCATGCAGCGCCGTCAGCAGGTCGGCGCCGGTGGTGGCGGGCGACCAGGTGTCGATGATGCCCTCGATGCGGCGCTGGCGGTCGCGCGACGAGTCGGTGATGACCTGCGCCTGGCCGCGGCTGTCCTGGTGCACCATGTGATTGGCATGGCCGTAGCGGGTGCCGATCTCCAGCACGGAGGCATTGCCCGGCGCCGCTTCGACGCTGAAGATGCGGGCGTCCGCGGCCGAGCCCAGCGTGTGGTGGAAACCGCCGGCGCGCGGCGCGTCCGCCAGCAGCGCCACCGCCTCGTCCAGCGTGGCGCAGTCGAGCACCGCGCGCGCCAGCAGCATGCGCGGCACGCCCGGCTGGCGTTGCTTGGTGCGCAGGTTGTTGATGGTCTGCACCAGGCCGCTGCGGTTGGCGCCGAAAGTATGGCCCGGCAGCGAACCGGGGTAATAGAAGCTCAGATAGCCCGGCGCGTCGTCCAGGGCCACGTCCACCAGGTGGCAGCGGCCATACAGGAACGGATCGCCGTCCTCGTTGTGGCCGATCCAGCGGGTGCCGTCCGCCGCCTTCAGCGCCACCGAGGTGCAGCCGTCGCCGCTGCCGCTGCTGTGCAGCAGGTCGCCGCGGCAATTCCACAGCAGCACGTCCGCCAGCGGCATGTCCAGCCCCTCGGCCAGCCCGGCCAGTTCCTCCCAGACCGCGGGCAGGGCGGCGCGGGCCTGTTCCCCCAGTTCGTCCAGATAAGGATGGCCGCGCCAGGGGCGCAGCGCCTTCCAGGTGGCGCTCTGGTCCAGGTAGGTCGCCATCAGGGGACGGGCCAGCTTGCCTAGCGCCACGCCGACCTGGCGTCGGTTGCCGGCGATGCGTACATACTTGTAGGGCATGGGGATTCTCCGGGGTGTCATGCGGATTGTAATTTTTCTAAGCTCTCTCCGGTGGGGACGGATGCGTTAACATGCCCCGTAAGTTGCTCCGGCGATCCCGGCGTGGCCCGCGCATCATGTTCCAACTACAACCCCGGGTGCTATCGGCCCCAAGAGGAGAGTTTCATGATTAAACGTAAAGTCGCCGCCGCCTTGGTCGGCCTGTCCATGGCCATGTTCGGCGCCGCCTCCGGCGCCTACGCCCAAGGCAAGGAATTGGTGGTGGCCACCGACACGGCATTCGTGCCGTTCGAGTTCAAGCAGGGCAATACCTACACCGGTTTCGACGTGGACCTGTGGGCCGCCATCGCCAAGGAACTGAACGTCAAGTACAAGCTGCAGCCGATGGACTTCAACGGCATCATCCCCGGCCTGCAGACCAAGAACATCGACGTCGCGCTGGCCGGCATCACCATCCGCGATGACCGCAAGAAGGTGATCGACTTCTCCGATCCCTATTACGAAAGCGGCCTGGCCATCCTGGTCGGCGACAAGAACACCGACATCAAGGACGCCAAGTCGCTGGCCGGCAAGACCGTCGCGGTCAAGACCGGCACGGCCACCGTGGACTTCCTCAAGGCCCAGGTGCCGGACGCCAAGCTCAAGCTGTTCCCCAACATCGACAACGCCTACCTGGAACTGGCCACCGGCCGGGTCGACGCCGCCGTGCACGACACGCCCAACGTCCAGTACTACGCCAACACGGCCGGCAAGGGCCGCGTCAAGGTGGTCGGCTCGGTCAAGAGCGGCGACTTCTACGGCATCGCCTTCCCCAAGGGCAGCGAACTGGTGCCGCAGGTCAACAAGGCCCTGGCCACGCTCAAGTCCAACGGCCAGTACGACGCCATCTACGAGAAGTGGTTCGGCAAGAAGCCCTGAGCTTCTGCGTCGGATTGATGTTGCATTTCGGGGCCGCCCGGCAGTCTGGGGCCCCGGCGCTTCGCTCCGGCGACGCCGGGCCCGGGACGGGGCGGCCCCGAGTCGCTTGCGTCGCCGGGCGTTCCCGCCAGGATGCGGCGCGCAGGCGCGCCATTGAGGGGTAATCGTGGATTTTGACTGGAATGTAGTGATGGATGCGCTGCCCAACCTGTGGGTGGGCACGCAGATGACCATCAAGATCACTTTCTGGGGCCTGTTCGGCGGATTCCTGCTGGGCGCGCTCTCCGGCGTGACGCGGGCCTACGGGCATCCGATCCTGTCGGGCATCGCCCAGGTGTACGTCGCGGTGATCCGCGGCACGCCGATCGTGGTGCAGGTGATGTTCATTTATTTCGCCTTGCCGCTGCTGGCGAACATCCGGGTGGACGCCGAGTGGGCGGCCATCGTCACGCTCATCATCAACTCGGGCGCCTATATCTCCGAGATCGTGCGCGGTTCGCTGCTATCGGTCCACAAGGGCCTGAAGGAAGCCGGGCAGGCGATGGGCCTGCCGTTTCACAAGATCCTGTTCCACATCATCGGGCCGGTGGCGTTCCGCCGCATGATTCCGCCGCTGGGCAACCAGTGCATCATCAGCCTGAAGGATTCGTCGCTGTTCATCGTGATCGGCGTCGCGGAACTGACCCGCCAGGGCCAGGAGATCATGGCCAGCAACTTCCGCGCGGTCGAGATCTGGTCGGCGATCGCCATCGTCTACCTGATCCTGACGGGCACGATGGCGCTGATCCTGCACCTGGTGGAAAAAAGGATGCGCATACTATGAGCATGGTTGAATTTCACGACGTCACCAAGACGTTCGGCGAGTCCACGGTACTGAACGGCATCTCGCTCAATATCGACGCGGGCGAAGTGGTCGTGGTGGTGGGGCCGTCCGGCTCCGGCAAGTCCACCTTCCTGCGTTGCATCAACGTGCTCGAGACGATCAACGGCGGCGACCTGCTGGTCGACGGCCTGAGCGTGCACGGCGGCGCCGCCCAGGTGCGCGAGATCCGGCGCGAGGCCGGCATGGTGTTCCAGCAATTCAATCTGTTCCCGCAGATGACCGCGCTGCAGAACGTCATGTTCGGCCCGGTGCATACGCGCGGCCAGAGCCGCGACGAGGCGCGCGAGCTGGCCGAGCAGCTGCTGCGCAAGGTCGGGCTGGCCGAGCGCATGAACCACTATCCGTCGGAGCTGTCCGGCGGCCAGCAGCAGCGCGTGGCGATTGCCCGCGCGCTGGCGATCAAGCCCAAGCTGATGCTGTTCGACGAGCCGACCTCGGCGCTCGACCCGGAACTGCGTCACGAAGTGCTGAAGGTGATGCGCGACCTGGCCGAGGAGGGCATGACCATGGTGGTGGTCACGCACGAAATGGAATTCGCGCGCAAGGTCGGCAGCCGCCTGATCTTCATCGACGCCGGCAAGATCGCCCACGACGGCCCGCCGGCCGAGCTGCTGGACAACCCGCCCAGCCAGCGCCTGAAGGACTTCCTGCAGCACGTGGCCTGAGCGCGGAGCAGCCCCGTCCCCGCCGTGTCGCCGCGTTCGCGGCGGCCGGCTGGCGGGCGACATGCCGGCCACTCCGCGCCGGCGCCCAGGGGGCGTTTGGGCGCGTGCCGCCCCGATCAGCGGAGCCGCTAGCGGGCGGCAGGCTTGGCGGGCAGGGCCAGCACCTGTTCCGTCGTCAGGATGTCGGCGAAGGTGTCGTCCAGCGCCGCCAGCGTCGCCCGGTGCAGCGCGGCGTGCGGCACCACGCCGTCGCGGCCGTCGATGTCGCGCGTGGCGCACGCATCCTCCGCCACGATCACCTGGTAGCCCAGCGGCACCGCGTCGCGCGCGGCGCCCGCCACGCAGGCATGCGTCATCAGGCCGGCCACGATCACGGTGCCGACGCCGGCGGACTGCAGCCGTTCATGCAGGTCGGTGCCGGGAAACGCGCTGACGTGGGTCTTGCGTACCACGCCATGGCCCGCGGCGGGTTGCAGCTCGGGATGGAAGCGCGAGCCGGGGCCATCCTCGGGGAACAGCGGGCTGCCCGCCGGCAGCACGTGCTGCACGTGGATCACCGCGATGCCGGCCTGGTCGGCGTGCTCCACCAGCCGCCGGGCGTTGCGCAGGGCGCGCAAGCCGTCGGGAATCGGCATGCGGCCGCTGAAATACTCTTCCTGGAAATCGATCACCAGCAGCGCCGTGGCGGCGGGGTTCAGGGCTTGCGGCGTGGTCGCGCCGGCCATCGTGCGGATCGTGGGGTGGTTCATGGATACCTCGACAGGGTGGGGGAGAAGGCGTCCAGTATCCGGCTCCGGCTTGCCCGGGATAAGTGGCCCGAAAGCCAATATGCGTTAGGATCGGGCCATTCCGGTTTCCGTTGCGAGCGCGCCCATGCACACCGTCGCCGTGCTGGCCTTCGAAGGCATCAGTCCCTTTCACCTGTCCGTGCCCTGCATGGTGTTCGGCGACGACCTGGCGCGACTGGGCGCGCCGCGCTACGAGTTGCTGGTGTGTGGCGAGCGTCGCGGCCTGATCCCGACCATGTCGGGCTTCAATATCGAGGTGCCGCACGACCTGTCCGCCCTGGCGCGGGCCGACACCGTCATCGTGCCGGCCTGGCGCGATCCGGACGAACCGCCGCCGCCGGCGCTGCTCGATGCCCTGCGCGCCACCCATGCGCGCGGCGCGCGGGTGGTGGGCCTGTGCCTGGGCACCTTCGTGCTGGCCGAAGCCGGCCTGCTGGACGGCCGCCGCGCCGCCACCCATTGGGTCTGGGCCGAGGATTTTCGCGTGCGCTATCCGCGGGTGCGGCTGGACCAGGAGGTGCTGTACGTGGATGACGGCGACATCCTGACGTCCGCCGGTACCGCTGCCGCGATCGACTGCTGCCTGCATCTGCTGCGCAGCGATCATGGCGCCGAGATCGCCAACCGCATCGCGCGCCGCATGGTGGTGGCGCCGCAGCGCGATGGCGGGCAGGCGCAATACATCGAACATCCCCTGCCCAAGGGCGAGGGCGGCGACCGGCTGCGCGCCACGCTGGACTGGGCCATCGAGCACCTGGACCAGCCGCTGTGCCTGGATCAGCTGGCGGCGCGCGCCAGCATGAGCCGGCGCAATTTCACGCGCCACTTCAAGGCGCAGACCGGCGCCACCGTCTCGCAGTGGTTGCTGAACCATCGGCTGGCCTCGACCCAGCGCCTGCTCGAGACCAGCGACCACGGCATCGACCGCATCGCCGGCCTGGTGGGGTTCGGCTCGGCGGCGTCGCTGCGCCAGCACTTCGCCGCGGCGTTCTCGGTATCCCCGGTTGCCTACCGGCGCCAGTTCCGGCAGGCGCCCGACCAGGCGCCGGCGCCGCGGCGGGCCACGCCGGCGCCGCGCGTTTGACGCGAACGGCGCGCCAGGGCCAGGTCCGGCGGCATGGCAAAGAAAAAGGGGCGCCGCAGCGCCCCTTTGATCGCGGTTTGCCGCAACCGTGCTCAGCCCTTCACGCGCACGATCTTCTGCACCTGCGGCACGTGGCGGATGGCGCGGATCACCTGCGCCAGGTGCTTGCGGCTGTCGACCTGGATGGTCAGGTGCAGCGACACCGTCGAGACCGCGTCATCGTGCATCGTCACATGCATGATGTTGGCGTCGGCCGCCGTGACTTCGGCGGCCAGCCGGCCCAGCACGCCACGCTCGTTGCGGGTGACGATGTCCAGGCGCGTGGCCAGGTGCTTGGCGGTGTGGGCGTCCCAGGCGACGTTGATCCAGCGTTCCGGTTCGCGCAGGCGCTGGCGCATGGCCACCGGGCAATCGGCGGTATGCACCACCAGGCCATGGCCCATGCGCATGCCGGCGATGATCGGGTCGCCCGGCAGCGGGCCGCAGCACGGCGCCAGTTGCACCGCCTGGCCTTCGTTGCCCTGGATCAGGATCGGCGCGCTGCGCGCCGAGGTCAGCTCGTCCACCGCCGCGGCGGTGGTGGCCACGAGTTGGTGTTCGGGCGCGAAGCGGCGCGCCACGACGGCGGCCAGGCGCTTGCCCAGGCCGATGTCGGCCAGGATTTCCTCGCGCGAGCTGGCGCCGGTGCTGCGCGCCAGCTTCTGCCAGGCTGGATCGTCGGTGGCCGGCAGCGGCATGTGCAGTTCCTGCAGGGCCTGGCCCAGCAGGCGCTCGCCAAAGGCCACCGATTCCTCGTACTTGACGGTGCGCAGGTAGTGGCGGATTTCCGAGCGGGCGCGGCCGGTGCGCACGTAGTTGAGCCACTGCGCGTTCGGGCGCGAGGCGGGCGAGGTGACGATTTCCACCGTGTCGCCGCTGTTGAGCTCGGTGCGCAGTGGCACGAACTCGCCGTTGACCTTGGCCGCCACGGCCTGGTTGCCGATGTCGGTGTGGATGGCGTAGGCGAAGTCCACCGGCGTCGCGCCACGCGGTAGCGAGATGATCTTGCCGCGCGGGGTGAAGACGTAGACGGCGTCCGGGAACAGGTCGACCTTGACGTGCTCAAGGAACTCGCCCGAATCGCCGGTCTGGCTCTGGATGTCCAGCAGCGATTGCAGCCACTGGTGGGTGCGTTTCTGCAGGTCGTTGAGCGTCAGGTCGGCGCCCTTGTACAGCCAGTGCGAGGCCACGCCTTCCTCGGCCACGTGATGCATGTCGCGGGTGCGGAACTGGAATTCCACCGGCGTGCCGTAGGGGCCCACCAGCGTCGTGTGCAGCGACTGGTAGCCGTTGACCTTGGGGATCGCGATGTAGTCCTTGAACTTGCCGGGCACCGGCCGGTACAGCTGGTGCAGCGTGCCCAGCGCCAGGTAGCACTCGGGCAGCGTGTGGACGATGACGCGAAAGCCATAGATGTCGAGCACGTCGGAGAACGACTTCTTCTGGTCGACCATCTTGCGGTAGATGCCGAACAGCGTCTTCTCGCGGCCGGTGACCTCGGCCTCGATGCCGGCGGCCGGCAGGGCGGCGCGCACCGAGTCGGCGATCTTGCCGATCACCTCGCGGCGGTTGCCGCGCGCGGCCAGCACGGCCTTGTACAGCACCTGGTAGCGGTTCGGGTACATGGCCGCGAAACACAGGTCCTGCAGTTCGCGGAACAGCAGGTTCAGGCCCAGCCGGTGGGCGATGGGCGCGTAGATGTCGAGGGTCTCGCGGGCGATGCGGCGGCGCTTCTCGGGGTTGACCGCGTCCAGCGTGCGCATGTTGTGCAGGCGGTCGGCCAGCTTGATGAGGATGACGCGCACGTCGCGCGCCATCGCCAGCAGCATCTTGCGGAAACTCTCGGCCTGCTGCTCGGCCTTGGTGGCGAAGTCGAGCCGGTCCAATTTGGACAGGCCATCGACCAGCTCGGCGACCTCAGGGCCGAATTTCTCGGCCAGCTCGTGCTTGGCGATCCCCTGGTCTTCCATCACGTCGTGCAGCAGGGCGGCGGACAACGCGTTCGCGTCGAGCTTCCAGCCCGCGCAGATTTCCGTGACGGCGATGGGGTGCGAGATGTAGGGCGAGCCGCTGGCGCGGAACTGGCCCAGGTGCGCCTGGTCGGCGAAGCGGTAGGCTTCGCGCACGCGTTCTACATCTTTCTTGTCGAGATAGCTGCCGATGATTTCGGTCAGCGGCGCCAGCGAGGCGACCGGAGATGCGGTCGCATCCGCCGCTTCTTGCGCGGCGACGGAGGCTGGCGTGGGGGAGTTCTTGTCTTTCTTGCCGGTGCGGCGCCCGAGACGGGAGCCGGCACGGAGCGCGGCAAGCAGACCTGATGAAGCGTACTTCAGCCCGGGAAAAGCCATGCTTGCCGCCCCCCGGAAAAGATCAGGTGGGAACTTTACGCAGCATTTCCGCGCCGGTGAGGCCGCCCGCGATTTCGCGCAGGGCCGTGACGGTGGGCTTGTCTTTGCTGTCCAGGCGCGGGGCATGGCCTTGCGCCAGCTCGCGGGCGCGGTAGGTGGCGGCCAGCGTGAGCTTGAAACGGTTGGGGATCTGATTCAGACAGTCTTCGACGGTAATGCGAGCCATTAGGACACCTGGTGCTGATGGTGGATAGGGAGAATGCGGATTCGTTTCAGTGTGCCGCCGGGATGCCCAACTGCGCGAACAGTTCGGCGTGGCGGGCGGCCTGAGACGAAAAACGCAGCCGAGCGGCGCTGACGATTTGAGTCAGTTCCGACAGGGCCACGCTAAATTCTTGATTAATAATAACATATTCGCATTCAGGCGCGTGCGCGATTTCGCCGCCCGCGGCCATCAGCCGGCGCGCGATCACTTGCGGCGCATCCTGGCCGCGCGCCTTGAGCCGGCTCTCGAGTTCCTCGATGGACGGCGGCAGCACGAAGATGCCGATCGCGCCGGGAAAACGCTGGCGCACCTGGCGCGCGCCTTGCCAGTCGATCTCCAGCAGCACGTCGCGGCCTTCGCGGGTGGCTTCGTCGATGCGGTCGCGCGGCGTGCCGTAGAAATTGCCATGAACCTCGGCCCATTCCAGCAGGCGCTGCTCGTCGCGCAGTTGCTTGAATTCGTCGATGCCGATGAAGCGGTATTCGCGGCCGTCTTCCTCGCCGGGGCGGGGCGCACGGGTGGTGCAGGAGACGGACAGGAGAATGGACGGGTCTTGCTGCAGCAAGGCCTTGACCAGGCTGGATTTGCCGGCGCCGCTGGGGGCGACGACCATGAAAACATTGCCGGAAGTGGCGTGCATGAATGTGACGAGCGTGTGATGCCGAGACCCGAAGGATAGCAAATCGCGCGGCGCGGCAGGGGGAAAACCCGCCGCGCCGCGCCGTCAGCGCGCCGCGGCCTGCGTCAGCTTGCCGCCCGGCGCGGGCGAATCGCTGCCGAGCAGGTGGCCGTTGACCTCGATGCCGTACAGCGAATCGTCGGAGTCGTGGTACTTGGCGCGGGTCTTGGCGACCGATTCGGTGTAGCGCGGATCCTGCGGCCGTTCATGCGCATTCATGAAATACGCCACGTCCCAGGCCTCCTGGTCGCTGAGCATGCCGGCCTGGCCCAGCGGCATGTTGGCCTTGATGAAGCCGGCGGCGTTGCCGATCTGGTGCATGCCGGCGCCCCAGTTGAAGGAATCCGGGCCCCACAGCGCCGGGAACACCCAGTGCTCGCCGTTCTTCTGGCCCTTGCCCTCCGCGCCGTGGCAGACGGCGCAGTACTGGGCATAGACCTCGCTGCCACGCACGTAGTCGGCCTTCTGCGCCGGCGCTGGCAGCTTGAGGTAGCCCTGGCCCTTGAGCGCCACGCCGGTGGGCGCCTTGCTGGCGAGCCAGAACATGTAGGTCTGCAGCGCGGTCAGCACCGGATCGTCGGCGGCCGGCGGCTTGCCGTTCATGCTGAAGCGGAAACAGCCCTGCAGGCGCTCGGCCAGCGTGTTGACGTGGCCGTTCTTGGCCCGGTAGGCCGGATACAGCACATAGGCCGCCCACATCGGCGCGGAGTCGGGCCGGCGGCCGGCATCCAGGTGGCAGCTGGCGCAGTTCAGGTCGTTGCCGACGAACTTGCTGGCGTTCTGCGGCGTGTGCAGGAAAATCTGCTCGCCCTGGCGCACGATCTTGCCGAATTCGGTGTCGGGCAACGACGCGGCGCTGGGCGGCGTGAATTCGGGGCGCGCGTCGGCGGCGACGGCCGCCGCGGCCGACACGAGCGCGCTGGCGCCCACGCTGGCCAGCAGCAGCAGGCGGGCGAATCGTTGGCGGATCGGATTCATGGCTTGGCTCCCGCGGCGGTGTTGGCTTGCGCGGCAAGCAGGTCAGCGGCCTTGGGCAGGCCGGCGTAGTAGGCGGACACGGCGTCGATCTCGGCGTCTGTGAGGCGGGTGGCGACGGCCGGCATCAGGCCCAGCGGGCCAGGCGGGCGCTGGCCCTGGCGCCAGGCGCGCAACTGGCCGGCGATGTAGGCCGCGGGCTGGCCCGCCAGGCTGGGGAAATTGGCGCCGACGCCAATGCCGCCGGGACCGTGGCACTGGTTACAGGCGGGGACGTTCTTGTCCCAGGCGCCGCGCGTGGCGAGCCAGGCGCCGGTGTCGTCCGGCTTGGCCAGCTGCCGCGCGGTGGCGGCCAGCCGGTCGATGTTCAGCGGCGCGGGCAGGGCGGCGTAGTACTGGGCCACGGCCTGGCGCTGCGCCGGATCCAGCGCCTTGGCGGTCGCCGCCATGACCGGGCTGACGCGCGAGCCGTTGGCCATCGCCTCGAGCTGCTCGGCCAGGTAGGCGGCGCCCATGCCGGCCAGGTGCGGGAAGCCGGCGACGGGGTTGCCTTCCCCCTGGGCGCCGTGACAGGTCATACAGGCGGGCGCGCCGTTGGCGCCTTGGGTGCTGATCTGGCGGCCGTCGGGGGCGGCGTCGGCGGGGCCGGGCAGGCCGAGCAACGCGCCGGCGCCGATGGCCAGCGCGCCCGCCCAGCGGGCGGCGGAAAGGTGCCGTGGGGGCATGGAGGTGTCTCCGTCAGGGGGTATTGGATTTTTGGTAATAAGTTAATTGCTCAAAATTATAAGGAAAATTGTGATGCATCAATGCAAGACGGAGGAATTGATCGCGCTCGAATCTTGTGAAGGAAAATGGATCGGGCTGGGACGACATGGCGCGCGGCACCATGCGCGGAGCGGGCGACGCAGGGGCAAATAGCGCCAAGCCGAGGCCGCGAATCGCCGGCGGCCCATGGAACGTTCGCTTGCAGCATCCCCAGAATGATTCGGGTAGCATTTCGCCGACAGATAACAAGGAGCATCCGATGCACACGAACGAGATCGAACCTCCCCGCGTTGCGCTGGTCACCGGCGCCGGCACCGGCATCGGCCGGGCGGTGGCGCTGGAATTCCTGGCGCAGGGCTATCGCGTGGTGCTGGCCGGCCGCCGGCGCGAACCGCTCGAGGCCACGCGCACGGCGGCGGGTGAAGACGGGGTGCGGGCGCTGGTGGTGCCGACCGACGTGTCGGATGAGCAGGCGGTGCGCGAGCTGTTCGACACCACCCAGCGTGAATATGGCCGCCTGGACGTGCTGTTCAACAACGCCGGCCGCGGCGCGCCCGCCATGCCGATCGAGGAATTGCCGGTGGCGCTCTGGCGCGAGGTGGTCGATACCAACCTGACCGGCATGTTCCTGTGCGCGCAGGCCGCGATCCGGGTCATGAAGGCGCAGACGCCGCAGGGCGGCCGCATCATCAACAATGGCTCGATCTCGGCGCACGCGCCGCGTCCTTTCTCGATCGCCTACACCGCCACCAAGCACGCGGTGACCGGCCTGACCAAGTCGATTTCGCTGGACTGCCGGCCGTACCACATCGCCTGCGGCCAGATCGACATCGGCAACGCCGCCACCGACATGACCGAGCGCATGGCCGCCGGCATCCTGCAGGCCGACGGCAGCACCAAGGTCGAGCCGCGCATGGACGTCGCCCACGTCGCCCAGGCCGTCGCCGCCATGGCCCGCCTGCCGCTGGACACCAACGTGCAGTTCATGACGATCATGGCGACCACCATGCCGTTCGTCGGCCGCGGCTGACGCGGCGTTCCGCCGGCAAGAAAAAAGCGCCCGAGGGCGCTTTTTTCTTGAAGGCGAGCGCAGAGGGAGCCGCCCCAGGGCGGGGCAGCCCCCCGGGCGGAGGCCGTTGTCGCGAAGCGCGGATCAGCGCGCCGCCAGCATCTGGCCCTTGGCCGTGTCGATGTAGCTGCGCGCGCCGAGATAGCGCTTGGACCAGTAGGGATTCTTCATCTCGTCCACGCGCACCTTGGCGCCGCGGCGCGGGGCGTGCACGAACTTGTCCTGGCCGATGTAGATGCCCACGTGCGAGGTGATGCCGCGGCCGCGCGTAGCGAAGAACACCAGGTCGCCGGGCTTGAGCAGTTTCTTGTTTGACACCGTGTCGCCCTGGGTGCGCTGCTGGCGCGCCGTGCGCGGCAGTTCCAGGCCGGCGATCTCGCGGAAGACGTACAGCACCAGGCCGCTGCAGTCGAAGCCTTCGGCGGCGTCGTCGCCGCCCCAGCTGTAGGGCGTGCCGATGGCGGACAGGCCGGCTTGCACCACGCGTTCGCGCAGGGTGGGCACGGTCGGTTCCTGGGCCAGGCTCAGGCCGGACAGCGTCGCGCGGGCTTGTTCGGAGGGGATGGAGGCCTGGGCGGCGCCGGGCAGCCAGGAGAACGTCAGGGCCAGCAGGGGGGCGGACAGGAAAACGGGAAGGCGGAACAGGGCGGATCGTGCTTTTCGCGTAGGCGGCGTCATTACGTCACTTCAGGAATCGGAGTGGGCGGCATGGCTTTGTCGGGTCGGACAAGCCGGCGGAAAGGGGCGCAGGGGAGGCTTGAGCTTCACAAACTGCCTTCGCAT
Source organism: Achromobacter sp. ISS7 (assembly GCF_056523125.1). Classification (NCBI taxonomy): domain Bacteria; kingdom Pseudomonadati; phylum Pseudomonadota; class Betaproteobacteria; order Burkholderiales; family Alcaligenaceae; genus Achromobacter; species Achromobacter sp. ISS7. The sequence goes on from NZ_JAWRZD010000001.1 coordinate 1,547,158, forward strand.
TGTAATGGAATAAAGTTTCATTACATTTGTAGTGCAATGCAGCATCCTGGCGGCGCGCCCGTTACCTCTGCCGGTGGGGAAAAGGTAACGGGCCTCGCGCCTGGCGCCTAGAAACTGCCGCGCAGGCCGACCATCACGGCGCGGCCGCCCTCGGGGGCGACGTCGCGCAGCACCGAGGTGGCGTAGCGGATGTCCTGGTTGGTCAGGTTGATGCCGCGCACGTAGGCCTGCCATTGCACCGCGGCGACCTTGAAGCGGTAGCCGGCGTTGGCGTCCAGGCTGTAGTAGCCGGGCGTGGCGGTGTCGTTGTCCGGGCGGCTGTGCTGGGCGAAGGCCTTGGAGACGCTGATGCCGGCGCTATAGGGCCCGTAGCCGTAGTCCAGCGCCACGCGCAGGCGCAGCGGCGGGATGCGCGGCAGCGAGCGGCCGGTGTCGCTGTTGCGGGCCACGGTGTAGTCGCCCGACAGGCCCAGGTCCAGCTTGTGGCCGCCCGATTGCAGCACGCGCGTGCTGCTTTCCGCTTCGACGCCGTACAGGCGCGCGGACACACCCTGATAGCGGGCCTCGGGCAGGGCGCCATCGTCGCCGGCCTCGACCAGGTCGCCGTCGTCGTTGCGGAAGCGGCCGGTGTTCATTTCGGCCAGGTAGTTGGAGAAGCGGCTGTAGAACACGCCGACGCTGGCGCTGTCGGCGTCCTTCTTGTAGCGCAGCGACAGGTCGCCGGACCAGGCGCGTTCCTTGGCCAGGCCCTGGTCGCCCACCAGGTATTGGCCGGTGGCGGCGTGCGGGCCGTTGGCGTACAGCTCGTAGAAGGTGGGCGCGCGTTCGGTGTAGGCGGTGTTGGCGGCCACCGACCAGGCGCTGTCCAGCTTGTAGATGCCGCCCAGCGAGAAGCTGCCGGCGGTGAAGGTGCGGCGGTTGGAGCCGTCGAAGCGTTCGTTGCCGCCGCCGCCCGGGCTCAGGCGGGTATGGTCGGCGCGCGCGCCGGCGCTCAGCGTCAGGCGGTCGTTGATCTTCCATTCCTCCAGCGCGAACAGGGCGGCCGAGTCGGTGTCGGTGGTGGGCACCAGCGCTTCCTCGCCCAGCGCCGAGAAGCGCGTCTGGCCCAGTTGCAGGCCGACCACGCCGTGCAGCGGGCCGATGTCGGCGTGGCGCGCCTCGATGCGCGCCTCGTAGCCGCGGTTCTTGAAGATGGTGCCGGTTTCGCCGTCCTCGATTTCCTTGTGCTGGTAGTCGGTGTACGCGAAGTTCACCTTGACGCTGGTGAACAGGCCTTCCAGGTCGCGCAGCTCGCTGGCGAAGCCGAAGCGTTCCTGGCGCATCTTGATGCGCACGTCCGGCTCGGCCACCGAGCCGTAGTTCGAGTCATAGCCGCTGTAGGACAGGCCGGCGTAGCCGCGGTCGCCGGTCCAGGACATGCCGAGCGCGCCGCCGCTGGCCTGGCCGTCGCTGTTGGGCAGGGTGCCGCGCGGCTGGGCCTGGTCGGGGCCGTCGACCGCGCGCTGTTGCGAGGTGCGGGCGTAGCCGGGAATGCGCAGGTCGCCGGTCTTGCGGCTGAAGGCGTCGGCGTGGATGGCGAAGTTGCCGTCGCCGCCTTCGAGCTGGATCGCGCCGTTGCGGTCATTGTTGGCGCCGCCGTAGCTGCCGGCGACGTCGCCGTGGACGCCGTCGATGGGTTCGGTGGGAATGCGGTTGTCGATGGTGTTGACCACGCCGCCGATGGCGCTGCCGCCATACAGCAGGGCCGCCGGGCCACGCAGGATCTCGACGCGGTTGGTGGACAGCGGGTCCTGCGGCACCGCGTGGTCGAACGACAGCGACGAGGCGTCGAGCGAGCCGACGCCGTTGTTCAGCAGGCGGATGCGGTCGCCGTCCATGCCGCGGATGATGGGCCGGCCCACCATCGGGCCGTAGGTGGTGGTGGAGACGCCGGGCAGGCCGTTGAGCGTTTCGCCCAGGTTCGAGCCGCGGCGCAGGTCGAGGTCGGTGCCTTGCACCACCGTCGACGGCGAGGCGAGCGCTTCGCTGCCCAGCGGATTGGCGGTGATGACGACGGGCGACAGCGTGGTGGCGTCGGCGGCGGCCTGGGCGCGGGCGGCCTGCGGCAGGGCCAGCAGGCAGGCGAGGGCGAGCGGGCTCAGGGTGAAGGCGCGCAGGGACGAACGCGTCCCCGCGAAGGAAGAAGCAAAAGACATGGTGGCAGTCCTGGATGCCGGCCGATGGACGGCGGCGGTTGAAATCGGGCGCGAGGGGATCAGGCCGCGGCGGGCGGGGCGCGCGATTGGAACCAGGGACTGGTGACGAGGGTGGTGCCGCGCGGCGAGGGCGGCGGCGGCGTCAGCCGGGGCGGGCTGCCGTCGATGACGGGAAACGAGGCCGGCAGCGTCGCGTCCAGCAGATCCCAGATGTGGCAGAGATCGCAGTGGCCGAGCTTGTCGGGGGTATGCGCGGCGTCCTGGCTGGACTCCGGTTCGCCATACAGGTGCGACAGCGCATGCCGGACGCCGCCCAGCGGCGCCAGCAGCAGGCAGGCGCACAGCCACGCCAGCGTCGCCCATCGGGCAAGGCGCTGAGTCGAGGGCGGGCGAGGGCCGTTGGCCGGCGGCATGGTTGGAGCGTGAAAAAAGGAAAAACGGAATGATATATTGTTTCTATCTCAATGACGACCGCGACAGGGGAGCGGGCGCGCTGGATCGTGCGCCGTGAGGCGGGCCAATATGACACTTCATCTGACGACCGGGTCGGGCATAATCGGTGCCATCGGCCCTTTCCGGCTTGATCGCCGACCGCGGCCGCTGAGAACAAGACCATAAGAAAGCGGAGTCCAGCGCATGATGAACGCAGTACATCCTTTGTCCTCGATGAACCGGCCCGAGGCCATTCCTTTCGAGCCCTACCAAGACGCGGTGGCGGCGGTCGACCGGCTGGCGGAAATCTACGCCCGCAACACGGCATTCCTGCGGGCGGCGTTCCGCGAAGTCCTGAAGGGCTCGTCCAATGGCCGCGAACGGGCCCGGGCGTATTACCCGGCCATCCGCATCCTGGTGGAAACCTACGATCCCATCGACACCCGCCTGTCGTACGGCCACGTGGCCGAACCCGGCATCTACCAGACCACCATCACCCAGCCGGCGCTGTTCCGCGATTACCTGATCGAGCAGGTCGGCCAGCTGCTGCAGAACCACCGCGTGGCGGTCGAGGTCGGCGAATCAGATTCCCCTATCCCGCTGCATTTCGCCTTCCCCGAGGGCGCCTATGTCGAAGGCGAGCATCTCGAGGCGCTCAAGCGCCCGCTGCGCGACCTGTTCGACGTGCCCGACCTGGCGGTGACCGACGACGCCATCGTCAACGGTTCGTGGCGCGGCAAGGACGGCGAGCCCAAGCCGCTGGCGCCCTTCACCGCGCAGCGGGTCGACTATTCGCTGCACCGGCTGCAGCACTACACCGCGACGGCGCCGGCGCATTTCCAGAATTTCGTGCTGTTCACCAATTACCAGTTCTACGTCGACGAGTTCTGCGCCCGCGCCCGCGCGCTGATGGCCAGCGGCAACGAGGACTACGAAATGCTGGTGGAGCCGGGCAACCGCATCACGCGGCGCGGCGAATCCGGCCCGGCCGACGACGGCCAGGCGCAGCGCCTGCCGCAGATGCCGGCCTATCACCTGGTGCGCGGCGACCATTCGGGCATCACGCTGGTGAACATCGGCGTGGGCCCGTCCAACGCCAAGACCATCACCGACCACATCGCGGTGCTGCGCCCGCACGCCTGGCTGATGCTGGGCCACTGCGCCGGCCTGCGCGATTCGCAGCGGCTGGGCGACTACGTGCTGGCCCACGGTTACGTGCGCGAGGACCACGTGCTCGACGCCGACCTGCCCACCTGGGTGCCGGTGCCGGCGCTGGCCGAGGTGCAGGTGGCGCTGGAGCAGGCGGTCGAAGAGGTCGCCGGGCTGTCCGGCTGGGACCTCAAGCGCATCATGCGCACCGGCACCGTGGCCACCATCGACAACCGCAACTGGGAATTGCGCGACCACGTCGAGCTGGTCGAGCGGTTCGCGCAGTCGCGCGCCATCGCCCTGGACATGGAGTCGGCCACCATCGCCGCCAACGGCTTCCGCTTCCGCGTGCCCTACGGCACGCTGCTGTGCGTGTCCGACAAGCCGCTGCACGGCGAATTGAAGCTGCCGGGCATGGCCAGCGCCTTCTACCGCCGCCAGGTCAACCAGCACCTGGAAATCGGTATCCGGGCGCTGGAGCGCCTGCGCGACATGCCGCCCGAGCGGCTGCATTCGCGCAAGCTGCGCACCTTCATGGAAACGGCGTTCCAATAGCCCCGTAGCCAATATTCCCCCTGCGGGGACGGATCCACGCCTGCCCCCGGCCGTTTCGACGGCCGGGGGCAGTTGCGCTATGCTCGCGCGTTGCGTGGAAATCCCACGGCGCCCGGGGGCACAATCCGCGGGGGCTTTTTTGCTCTGAAGGAACACGACTTTGGCATTGACGGAACAGGACCAGCACCGCGACGGCGGCAAGAAGGGGACGACAGAACCGTCCGAATTGCGCCGCGCCCTGTCGGCGCGCCACCTGACCATGATCGCGGTGGGCGGCTCCATCGGGACCGGCCTGTTCGTGGCTTCCGGCGCCACCATCGCCCAGGCCGGCCCCGGCGGCGCGCTGCTGGGCTACGTGCTGATCGGGGTGATGGTCTACTTCCTGATGACCAGCCTGGGCGAGCTGGCCGCCGCCATGCCGGTGTCCGGGTCGTTCTCGACCTACGGCGCGCGCTACGTCGAAGACGGCTTCGGCTTCGCGCTGGGCTGGAACTATTGGTACAACTGGGCCGTCACCGTGGCGGTGGACCTGGTGGCCGCGCAGCTGGTGATGGCGTACTGGTTCCCGGACGTGCCGGGCGTGTACTGGAGCGCGCTGTTCCTGGCCATCACCTTCGGGCTGAACGCGCTGTCGGCGCGCGGCTTCGGCGAGGCCGAGTTCTGGTTCGCGCTGATCAAGGTGGTCGCGGTGCTGGCGTTCGTCGCCATGGGCGTGATGATGCTGCTGGGCATCATCCGCGGCGGCGAGGGCGGCGGCGTGGCCAACTGGACGGTGGGCGACGCGCCTTTCGCCGGCGGGTTCGCCGCCCTGATCGGGGTGGCGATGGTGGTGGGCTTTTCGTTCCAGGGCACCGAACTCATCGGCATCGCCGCGGGCGAGTCCAAGGACCCCGCGCGCAACCTGCCGCGCGCCGTGCGCCAGGTGTTCTGGCGCATCCTGCTGTTCTACGTGATGGCGATCCTGGTGATCGGCCTGCTGATTCCCTATACCGACCCGCACCTGCTGCGCAACGACGTCACCGACGTCAGCGTCAGCCCGTTCGCGCTGATCTTCGAGCGCGCCGGGCTGCTGGCGGCGGCCTCGGTCATGAACGCGGTGGTGCTGACCTCGGTGCTGTCCGCCGGCAACTCCGGCATGTACGCGGCCACGCGCATGCTCTACAGCCTGGCGCGCGACGGCAAGGCGCCGCGCATCTTCGGCCGGGTCTCGCGCAACGGCGTGCCGCTGTGGGCGCTGCTGGCCACCACCGTGGTGGCGGCGCTGTGCTTCTTCTCGTTCATCTTCAGCCCCAAGGCGGTCTACATCTGGCTGCTGAACACCTCGGGCATGACCGGCTTCATCGCCTGGCTGGGTATCGCCATCAGCCACTACCGGTTCCGCCGCGGCTACGTCAAGCAGGGCCGCAACCTGGCCGATCTGCCCTATGTGTCGCCGTTCTTCCCGTTCGGTCCGATCTTCGCCTTCGTGCTCTGCCTGATCATCACGCTGGGCCAGAACTACCAGGCCTTCCTGGAGCATCGCATCGACTGGGGCGGCGTCGCGGCCACCTATGTCGGCATTCCGCTGTTCCTGCTGATCTGGCTGGGCTACCGCCTGGCCAAGGGCTCGCGCTTCGTCAGCTACAAGGACATGACCTTCCCGGACGCCCGGGCGCGCAGCGCCTACCTGGATTCGGCCCTGCGCGGCGAACCGGCCACGGTGGGGCCGGAGACGGCGCCTGCGCCAAGTACTGGCGGGCGATGAAAGGTGGGTTGCCCCGTTGTCCTACAAGTCTTCAGCTTACGTCAGTGCTTCCATCACCGCTTCGGGGTTCCGTTCAATCACGTTAAGCAATACTAGCGCTGGCCCTCGCGGAGAACGGTCGCCGCGTTCCCAGTGCCGCAACGTCGCAGTGGAAAAGCCGAATCGGGCGGCGAATTGCTCCTGGGTCATGCCCACTTTGGCTCGTACCGCTTTTACGTCGACTTGACGGGGGCGGTGCACGCGCACGCCCCGAGTATCGCCCTCGGCATGGGCGATCGCTTCGTGCAAGCCCTGCTTGATGTTGTTGAATGTGCTGCTCATGATTGCGCTCGCCTCTTCCAGATGTTCGTCAAGACGTCGACCAGGCTGACCAGATCATTGCGCTCGGCCTTGGTCAGATTGCCTTTGTCGCCTTTGGCGAAGAGCGTCAGCAGATACAAGGGCATGAGGTCATCATGGTAATAATAGACAACGCGCACGCCCGCGCTCTTGCCGTGGTCGCCCCGGCGCCAGCGCAGCTTGCGTACGCCGCCCGTGCCTTCCATGATGTCCCCGGCTTTTGGATTCCCGGCCAGATAGTCGATAAGGTCTTGGCGTTCCCGCGCAGTCAGAAGCTTGTCGGCCAGGCGGATATAAGAGGGCAGTTCGACAAGGCCGTGCATGACTTCGCGTGGATCCTATCCTAATCCAATGGATTAGCTTATACAAGAAGCAAGTGCCATTGTATGGAGAGGCCGCGGGTCGATTGGCGGGCGAGGGACCGATTCGTCATCTATTCCTGGACGAGCGGGCAATGTCGATCCATGCCCGGCGCATGCGGGCCGTTCGCTCAAGCGACAAGCAGGTTCTATGTTGCGGAGGGGGCCATACTGGCTGTAAGGCCCACGGTGCGCCTCTAGGCTTCAGTGCATGCTCCGCGATCGGCAACGCGGATGCGTGAGCCTTATCAACGCCTCACTCGATGTTCTGCGCCTGTTCGCGCATCTGTTCGATCAGCAGCTTCAGGTCCATGGCGGCGCGCGTGACTTCCATGCTGCCGGCCTTGGAGCCGAGGGTGTTGGCCTCGCGGTTCATTTCCTGGAACAGGAAGTCCAGGCGCTTGCCGGCGCTGCCGGCGTTCTTCTTGCCCGCGGCCTTGCCGCCGCCGTCGGTCAGCAGATGGCGCAGTTCTTCCAGGTGCGAGCGCAGGCGCGACAGTTCCTCGGCGACGTCGATGCGCAGCGCGAACAGGTTGGCTTCCTGCGACAGGCGCTCGGACAGCTCGGCGCCGGAGATGTGGGTGAAGCCGCCGGGGAAGGCCGATTCCACGCTTTCACGCAGCTTGGAGGCGAGCTTGTCGCGGTGGTCGGCCAGCAGTTGCGGCAGGTGGTTCTGCACCAGCTCGACGATGCCGGCCACGCCGTCCGCGCAGTCACGCATCATGCCGGCCAGGCGCTCGCCTTCGCGGGCGCGGCCATCCTGCAGCTGCGTCAGGGCTTCCTGGGCGGCCTGCAGGCAGGCGGCGCCCCAGACTTGCGGGTCGAGCGCGTCGTTGGCGCGCTGGCCGGGCCAGTTGAACAATTCCACCAGGCGCGGCGCGGCGATGTCGGGCAGGATGCGGCGCGCGGCCTGCAACTGCTCGGCCAGGGTTTCGAGCCAGGCCGGTTCCAGCTTGGACAGGTCGGTGCTGACGTTGCGGGTGTAGGACACGCGGATCTCGACCTTGCCGCGCGCCAGTTGCGCCGTCAGCAGTTCGCGCAGCGGCGTCTCGACGTGGCGCAGCTCGTCGGGCAGGCGGAAGTAGAGGTCGAGGAAGCGGCTGTTGACGCTGCGCAGTTCCAGCGCCAGCGTGCCTTGTTCCAGGTCTGCCCGGGCGTTGCCGAAGGCGGTCATGCTGCGAATCATGGTGTCGGTATCCTGTTGCTTGTCTTGGATCGGGCCGCGCCGGTTCCGCCGGTCCGTCGGGCGCGGACGAGGGCGGGTATATGCGACCCGTGTATCGCGGCAGGATACTCCAAACCCGGGCGGGGCAGCGACCGGCAGCCCGTACAATGCCGCCAACCGAATCTGATTGGAGCCTTGCCATGACCTCTGCCAACGCCATTGCCCGCCCGTCGGGCCGCGCCGTCGACGAACTGCGCCCGTTCAGCCTGGAGCGCGGCTTCACGCGCTACGCCGAAGGGTCGGTGCTGGTGAAGGCCGGCAATACCCACGTGCTGTGCACCGCCAGCGTGCTGGAAAAGGTGCCGCCGTTCCTCAAGGGCAAGGGCGAGGGCTGGGTCACGGCCGAATACGGCATGCTGCCGCGCGCCACCCACACCCGTGGCGACCGCGAGGCCGCGCGCGGCAAGCAGAGCGGCCGCACGCAGGAAATCCAGCGCCTGATCGGCCGCAGCCTGCGCGCCGTGTTCGACATGCGGGCGCTGGGCGAACGAACCCTGCACCTGGATTGCGACGTGCTGCAGGCCGATGGCGGCACGCGTTGCGCCAGCATCACCGGCGCCTGGGTGGCGGCCTCCGACGCGATCGCGCTGCTGATGCAGCGCGGCGACCTGGCCGTGAACCCGATCCGCGACGCGGTCGCGGCGGTGTCGGTCGGGCTGGTGCAGGGCCGTGCGGTGCTGGACCTGGACTACGAGGAAGACTCGGCCTGCGACGCCGACGTCAACGTCATCATGACGGGCGGCGGCGCCTTCGTGGAAGTGCAGGGCACGGGCGAGGGCGCGACCTTCACGCGCGCCGAGCTGGATGCGATGCTGGGCCTGGCCGAAGGCGGCATCGCCGGCCTGGTGCGGGCGCAGCGCGCGGCGCTGGCGTAAGCGGCCGGCGCGGGCCTGGGCGTCAGGGCAGCAGGGCGCCCACCTTGTCGGCCCGCTCCAGGTTCCAGATCGCGCCGATCAGGCCGCGCAGCTCGGCTTCGGTGGCGGCGTCGGCATAGCGGCCCAGGCTCAACGTCTTGGCCTCGATCTCGCCGCGCGACAGCGTATTGCCGGGGTCGCCCTTGGGTTCGTCGACGCGGCCATGCAGCACGCGGCCGTCGTGGGTGTGCACCGTGACCTTGCCGATCCAGCGCTGCGGATAGGCGCCGTCGACCTCCGGATCCAGTTCCATCGTGACCCGCCCGCGGAAGTCGGCCACCGCCGGATCGTCCAGCGCGGCGTCGAATTCCGGCAGGCCGGCGCGGCCCTGGCGCGCGATCAGGCCCAGCACCGTGCCCATCGAGAACTTGGATTGGTGCACGGTGCGCGGATCGACCACCGGCCCGAGCACGTCGATAGCGCCCTGGTGCACGTGCGCCACCACCCGTTCGATATCGCCTTCGGCCAGCTTGTGCTCGCGCAGCACCTGCTGCAGCGCATCCGCCGCGGGATGGGTGTGGCGGCACGAGGCATGGAACTTGAACGAGGTCTCGGCCAGCGCCCAGCGCGTGCCGAGGCGGTCGGTCAGGCGCGCCGGATCGGCGTCGCTCGACATGCCGGCGGCCATGCCCTGCGGGCCTTCGAGGATGTGGCGCGCGCCGGTGAAGCCTTCCTGCGCCAGATAGGCTGCGGCGATGCCGTTGGCGGCGGCGCGGGCGGTATGCAGCTGCTTGGAATCGGCGGCGTCGCGCAGGAATTCCCACAGTCCGGCGGCCTGCGTGCCGGCCGAGCCGAAGGCGTCCAGCATGGCCGCGGTCGACAGGCCCAGCAGGCGGCCGGTGGCCGCGGCGGCGGCCAGCGTGCCGGCGGTGCCCGTAGTGTGGAAGATCTTGTAGTGCGAGCGGCCGAGGAATTCACCCACCCGGATGCCGACCTCGTAGCCGGCCACGGCCGCCACCAGCAGGTCGCGGCCGCTGCGGCCCAGTGCCTGGGCCACCGCCAGCACCGGCGGGAACACCACGGCCGCGGGGTGGAACACCGAACCATTGTGCACGTCGTCCTGCTCGACCACGTGGGCGGCGGCGGCGTTGACCATGGCGGCGAACACCGGCGAGGTACGGCGCCGGTTGATCAGGATCTCGCTGGGGCCGTCGGCCGGCCCCATGGCGGCGGCGTAGCGGTCGATGGCCAGCACCGGGCGCGCCGAGGCGCCCGCCAGGATCGAGGCCAGGCAGTCCAGCAGCAGGTCTTCGGCGCGGCGCAGCACCGGGGCGGGGATGTCCTCGAAGCGCAGGTTGGCGGCGAAGGCGGCGAGGGTGGCGCTCGGGTGGGAGGTGTCGGAGGTCATGGTCAGAAGGAGCGCGGCAGGCCCAGGATGTGTTCGGCGACGTAGGAGAGGATCAGGTTGGTCGAGATCGGCGCGACCTGGTACAGGCGGGTCTCGCGGAACTTGCGCTCGACGTCGTATTCGGTGGCGAAGCCGAAGCCGCCATGGAACTGCAGGCAGGCGTTGGCCGCTTCCCAGGAGGCGTCGGCGGCCAGCAGCTTGGCCATGTTGGCCTGCGCGCCGCAGGGCTCGTGGGCGTCGAACAGGCGGCAGGCCTCGTAGCGCATCAGGCTGGCGGCCTCGACGTTGATGTGGGCGCGGGCGATGGGGAACTGCACGCCCTGGTTCTGGCCGATGGGGCGGCCGAACACCATGCGTTCCTTGGCGTAGGCGGTGACCTTGTCGACGAACCAGTAGCCGTCGCCGATGCATTCGGCGGCGATCAGGGTGCGCTCGGCGTTCAGGCCGTCCAGGATGTACTTGAAGCCCTTGCCTTCCTCGCCGATCAGGTTGTCGGCGGGGATCTCGAGGTTGTCGAAGAACAGCTCGTTGGTCTCGTGATTGACCATGTTGGGAATCGGGCGGATCGACATGCCGTGCTTGACCGCCTCGTGCAGGTCCACCAGGAAGATCGACATGCCCTCGGACTTGCGCGTGACCTGGTCCAGCGGCGTGGTGCGCGCCAGCAGGATCATCAGGTCGGAATGCTGCACCCGCGAGATCCAGACCTTCTGGCCGTTGATGACGTAGCGGTCGCCGCGCCGCACGGCGGTGGTCTTGATCTTGGTGGTGTCGGTGCCGGTGGTGGGCTCGGTCACGCCCATCGACTGCAGGCGCAGCTCGCCGGCGGCGATACGCGGCAGGTACTCGCGCTTCTGGGTCTCGGAGCCGTGCCGCAGCAGGGTGCCCATGTTGTACATCTGGCCGTGGCAGGCGCCGGAATTGCCGCCGCTGCGGTTGATCTCTTCCATGATGACCGAGGCCTCGGTCAGGCCGAGGCCCGAGCCGCCGTACTCCTGCGGGATCAGCGCCGCCAGCCAGCCGGCCTCGGTGAGGGCGCGCACGAATGCGTCGGGGTAGCCGCGTTCTTCATCCACTTTGCGGAAGTATTCGGCGGGAAATTGCGCGCACAGATCGCGCACGGCTTCGCGGATGTCCTGGTAGGCGTGGGAGGCTTGATGCATGGGGTGGGCTGCAATATTGGTGTCGTAAAGGGGTTCGGTACAGGATCGAATGTGCCGTAACGCGCCACGCCTGCCAATTCACAATTCATTAATACCGGGTTCCTGTTCGCAAAAGCGCACTTATGTGACGGCCGTTCGTCATGCGAGAGGGCGGGTTGTGTCAAGAAATTGCCAAACTGCATCCCCATAATCGCGCCGATACGCCTTTGTGGCGATGCAACAGACGGATGGATATGCGGAAAAATCTCAGGGTGACCACGGCGGTTTCGGCCATTCTCGCGGTGTTTGTGGTGCTGTTCGCGCTGGCGGCGGCGGCCGGGATCTTCGTGCTGCGCGAGAACCGCGCCGACATCGAGGCGCTGGGCCGGGGCAGCATCGAGCGCGCCAGCGACCTGTCGGACATGACCAGCAGCCTGTTCCAGGCCCGCGCCGCGCTGACGGACGCCAAGACCGCCATGGAAGGCGGCCTGGAAGAGGCCCGCGACCAGTCGCTCAACCAGGCCGACAAGCTGCTCAAGCAGGCCGCGGCCAGCCTGGCGCGGCTGCGCGCCAATGCGGATACCAGCGCCCAGGGCGCGCCCTTGTTCGACCAGGCGCTGGCGGCCTATGCGGCCTTCGCCGACCAGACGCTGGCGCCCATGTTCAAGGCCATCAAGGGCTGGAACGGCATCGAGGTCAACCGGCTGGTGGACAAGGTGCTGCCGGTGTCCGGCTCCACCTACGTCAAGCAGGCCGACGCCTACCAGGCCTACGCCCGCCAGCAGGGCCAGGCCGCGGTGGCCGGCGCCAGCCAGACCATGCAGCGCGTGACGGTGGTGGCCGCGGCGGTGCTGGGCTTCGTGCTGGTGCTGGCGGTGTTGATCCGGCTGGCGTTCCGCCGCCGCATTCTGCGCCCGCTGAACGAGGCCGGCGCGCACTTCGACCGCATCGCCGACGGCGACCTGACCGGCAACATCGCGGTCCACGGCGACAACGAGATCGGCGTGCTGTATTCGGCCATGCGCCGCATGCAGACCGGCCTGTCGGCGGCGGTGGCGTCGGTGCGCCATGGCGTGGAAGAGATCCACACCGGCTCGGGCGAGATCGCCGCGGGCGGGGCCGACATGTCCGACCGCACCGCGCGCCAGGCCGGTTCGCTGCAGGAGGCCGCGGCCAACATGACCCAGCTGGCCCACACGGTGCAGACGACCGCCGGCAACGCCGACCTGGCCAGCCGCCAGGCGCTCAGCGCCACCCAGCTGGCCCAGCGCGGCGGGCAGGCGGTGCAGGAAGTCGTGACCAGCATGCAGGGCATCGCCGACAGCGCGCGCCGCATCGGCGAGATCGTCGGGGTGGTGGACAGCATCGCCTTCCAGACCAATATCCTGGCGCTGAACGCGGCGGTGGAAGCCGCGCGCGCCGGCGAGCAGGGCAAGGGCTTCGCCGTGGTGGCGGGCGAAGTGCGCTCGCTGGCCCAGCGCAGCGCGCAGGCGGCCAAGGAAATCAAGGGCTTGATCGAGGATTCGACCTCGCGCGTCGAAGTCGGCGTGCGCCAGGTCAACCTGGCCGGCGACACCATGCGCGACATGCTGACCTCGGTCGACCGCGTGACCCAGATCGTGGCGGAAATCTCCAGCGCCACGGCCGAGCAGGCCGCCGGCATCGCCTCGGTCAATGACGCCGTGGCCGATATCGAACGCTCGACCCAGGAAAACGCGGCGATGGTCGAACAGACCGCCGCCGCGGCCGCCGCGCTGGAACTGCAGGCCCAGGGCCTGCAGCGGGCGGTGTCGGTCTTCCAGATCGCCCAGGCGGCGCAGGCCGCCGGGCAGGGGTCAGGGCACGAGCTGCGGCAGGGCGCCGCCGCTGTAGCGCTCGGCCACCAGCGACAGGTTCCCATGCTTGACCTTGTGCTTGACATGGGCAGCGGCCGACGCGATGTCCTCCGGGCGGATGCGCTCGCATAGGGAGGGGGTGACGGTCAGCGCGCCGACACCCAGCGTCACGAACGGGAAGAAGCGCGGCACGCCGTAGCGGTCTTCGGCCTCGATGCCGCCGTTACGGCGGCCTTCGTCGTCATACAGGTCCATGGCGCGCTCGTTGAACTCGGCGATGACGCGCTGGATGCGCTCGTTCCAGTCGGGGCTGCGCAGCAGCACCACGAAGTCGTCGCCGCCGACATGGCCGACGAAATCGCGCAGCGGATCACAGTGGCGCTTGATGACGTCGGCGGTCAGCATGATCATGTCGTCGCCACGCCAATAGCCATAGACGTCGTTGAACGGCTTGAAGTTGTTCAGGTCGCCATAGCAGATGGTGAAATCGGCGGCGTCCTCCAGCAGCGTGGCGATGTGCCGGCTGATGGGGATGTTGCCCGGCAGCGAGGTCAGCGGATTGGCGTAGCGCGCGGCCTCGATGCGCATTTCGGTCACCGACCGCACCAGCGTCTCGCCGGTGGCCAGGCCGTCGTAGCGGCCGTCGCGGGTGATGATGAGGCCGTCCATCAGGTAGCGCTGGTCTTCCGAGATCAGCACGTGGCTGAGCTGGTCGATCGACACGTCCAGGTCGACCAGCACCGGTTCGCCGTTCATGAAGGTCGAGCAGGCGTCGCGGCCGAACAGCTCGCGGGTGTAGCGCTGCGCGTAGTGTTCGGAGAAGTCGCGGCGGTTGATGATGCCCACCGGCCGGTTGTCGCCATCGACCACGGCCACCGCGTGCAGGCTTTTGTGCTCGATGAAGAGGCGGTGCACGTCGTCGTTGGTGTGCTTGTTCAGTAGCGCCGCCGGGGCCTCGACCCGCAGGCTGGCGGCGGTGCCGCCGGCCGAGCGCTGCGACAGCGGGGCGGGCGCGCGCACCCGCAGCGAATCGCGCAGGGGCGGGGTCAGTTCGGTCAGCAGGGCTTCGTCGGGGCGGCCCAGCAGCCAGCCCTGGGCGTAGCGGATCTCCAGGTCGCGCACCACCGCCAGGTCCTCGGCGGTCTCGATGCCCTCGGCCACGATGGCGGTGCCCAGGTACTGCGCCACCTTGAGGATGGCGCGCACCATGTTCTGCTTGCGGTCGTCGTGGCCGATGCCGTTGAAGAAATAGCGGTCGATCTTGACCAGGTCGGGCTGCATCTCGGCCCACAGCTGCAGGTTCGAATTGCCGACACCGTAGTCGTCCAGCGCGATGCGCATGCCGTATTCGCGCAGGCAGGCGAAGGCGCTGCCGAGCGTCGACATGTGCTCGGACAGCGGATCCTGCTCGGTCAGCTCGACGATGATGTTGGACGGCGCCAGCGTGCAATCCTTGAGCAGGCGCAGCGGCATTTCGTCGCCCCACAGCGTCCAGTAGTGGATCAGGGCCGAGCCGGACAGGTTCAGGAACAGCTTGCCGGCGGCCGGGTTCTGGTCGAAGCCCTGGGCGCCGGCGCGGAAGCTGGCCAGCTCCAGTTGCGGATGCAGGCCCTGGCGGCGGGCTTCGGCGAACAGGGCGTCGGGAAAGTGCAGGGTGGTGTCGACCGGGCCGCGGATCAGGCTTTCATGGCCATAGATGCGGCTGTGCGAGAGGTCGATCACCGGCTGGAAGCGGGGGCGCAGCAGCCGTTCGCGCAGGATGCCCGCCAGGCTGACGGGGGCTGGCGCAGCGGCGCCGGCAGAAAGGGTGGGCGCGCTGGCCGCAACCGGCCGTGGCAAAGCGTGAAGTGGGTTCATCGCCGGGGCGTTCAGATACGATCAGTGACAAGATTGTCCATATTGACAATGAAATATGTCTGTGTTGTTGCGCTGACACGTAACTTGCAGGCCGGGGCCGTGACGGCGCCCTATACAATTTACCCCATGACATCCCCCAAGATTCCCGAATCCCTGCGCCGCGTCGTGCTGGCGTCCAACAACCCCGGCAAGCTGCGTGAGTTCTCCGCCTTGTTCGCGCCGCTCGGCATCGAGCTGGTGCCCCAGGGTGACCTGGGCGTGCCCGAGGCCGAAGAGCCGCACGTCACCTTCGTCGAGAACGCGCTGACCAAGGCGCGCCATGCCAGCCGCCTGACCGGGCTGCCGGCGCTGGCGGATGATTCCGGCCTGTGCGTGGCCGCGCTGGACGGCGCCCCGGGCGTGTATTCGGCGCGCTATGCCAAGATGCACGGCGGCGAGAAATCCGACCAGGCCAACAATGCGCTGCTGGTCAGCAAGCTGGCGTCGGCGACCGACCGCAGCGCCTGCTACGTGGCGGTGCTGGCGCTGGTGCGCGGTGAAAACGACCCGCGCCCGCTGATCGGCGAAGGCCTGTGGCAGGGCGAGATCATCGACCAGCCGGAAGGCGAGAACGGCTTCGGCTACGATCCGCACTTCTACCTGCCCGACCAGGGCCTGACCGCCGCCGCGCTCGATCCCGAGGAAAAGAACCGCATCAGCCATCGCGCCCGCGCCCTGCGCGAACTGCTGAGCAAGCTGAACCAGGCTTGACCCCGGCGGCGCGTGCGCGCCGCCGCCAGGAATACGAATGTCCATCACCATCCCCATCCGCTCCGAAATGGGCGCGGCCCGCTCGCGCCTGGTCACCCCGGCCGGCGCCACCCTGACCAGCCTGCCGCCGCTGTCGGTCTACGTGCACGTGCCCTGGTGCGTGCGCAAGTGCCCGTACTGTGATTTCAATTCGCACGCCGCGCCGGGCGGCGGGATTCCCGAACGCGCCTACCTGGACGCGCTGCGCAGCGACCTGGAACAGGCGCTGCCGTCGATCTGGGGCCGCCAGGTGGTCTCGGTGTTCATCGGCGGCGGCACGCCCAGCCTGCTGTCGGCCGCCGGCCT
Source organism: Achromobacter sp. ISS7 (assembly GCF_056523125.1). Classification (NCBI taxonomy): domain Bacteria; kingdom Pseudomonadati; phylum Pseudomonadota; class Betaproteobacteria; order Burkholderiales; family Alcaligenaceae; genus Achromobacter; species Achromobacter sp. ISS7. The sequence goes on from NZ_JAWRZD010000001.1 coordinate 1,563,347, forward strand.
GGACGAGCTGCTGGCCATGCTGCGCGCCTGTCTGAACGTGTGGCCCGATGCGGAAATCACCATGGAGGCCAACCCCGGCACCGCCGAGGCCGACCGTTTCCGCGACTACGCCGCCAGCGGCGTGACCCGTTTCTCGCTCGGCATCCAGAGCTTCGACGACGCCCAGCTGAAGAAGCTGGGCCGCATCCATGATTCGGCGCAGGCCCGCGCCGCCATCGAGATGGCCCAGCGCGCCGCGCCGCGCGTCAACCTGGACATGATGTTCGCGCTGCCGGGTCAGACCCTGGAGGCCTGCGTGGGCGACCTGCGCCAGGCCATCGGCTTCGGCACCGAGCATCTGTCGCTCTATCACCTGACGATGGAGCCGAACACGGTGTTCGCCAAGTTCCCGCCCGAGGACCTGCCGGACGACGACACCAGCGCCGCCATGCAGGACGCCGTCGAGGCCGAGCTGGCCGCGGCCGGCCTGGCGCGCTACGAGGTCTCGGCCTATGCCAGGCCCGGCGCCCGCTGCCGCCACAACCTGAATTACTGGGAATTCGGCGACTACCTGGGCCTGGGGCCGGGCGCGCACGGCAAGCTGTCGTTCCACGACCGCATCGTGCGCGAGGCGCGCCTGCGCAGCCCGGAATCCTGGATGCAGGCCGCCGCCGCCCGCGACGGCAGCCACCTGGCCGAAAGCCGCCAGGTCGGTCCCGACGAGCTGCCGTTCGAGTTCATGCTGAACGCGCTGCGCCTGAAGGATGGGGTGGCCGCCACCCTGTTCAATGAGCGCACCGGCCTGTCGCTGGCCGCCATCGCGCACCAATTGGAGGCAGCCTCCAGCAAGGGCCTGCTGGACGCCGATCCCACCCGCCTGCGGGCCACGCCCCTGGGTTGGCGCTTCCTGAATGACCTGCAGGAAATGTTCCTGTAGTAATCAGGCACCAAGATGGGGCAATCATGCCCCATTCTTTGCACCATTATGGTGCTACATTGCCCCATGAACTGGCAGCCTTCCCCGGGCAATCCCGGGGGTAAGACCTGGCACGCTTATTGCTTCCCTCTTTTATGCCAGTCGAGCGGCACAGCCCTCGACCCTTTTATCTAATGGAGATGACATGGCAAGCCCGAAAGACGTCCTGAAACAGATCGCCGACAACGAAGTCAAATTCGTGGATTTCCGCTTTACCGATACGGTCGGCCGCGAGCACCACGTGTCGGTGCCCACGACCGCGATCGATGAAGACAAGCTGGAAAGCGGGCAGGCCTTCGACGGTTCGTCGATCCCGGGCTGGAAGGGCATCGAAGCCTCCGACATGCTGCTCATCCCCGACCTGTCGACCGCCAACCTGGATCCGTTCCGCGAAGAGCCGACCATGATCCTGTCGTGCGACGTGGTTGAGCCGTCCGACCTGAAGGGCTACGACCGCGACCCGCGCTCGCTGGCCAAGCGCGCCGAAGCCTACCTGAAGGCCTCGGGCCTGGGCGACACCGCCTACTTCGGTCCGGAACCCGAATTCTTCGTGTTCGACGGCGTGACCTGGAACACCGACATGTCGGGCACCTTCGTCAAGATCAAGTCGGAAGAGGCCTCCTGGTCCACCGGCCTGGATTTCGACGGCGGCAACACCGGCCATCGTCCCGCGGTCAAGGGCGGCTACTTCCCCGTTCCCCCGGTCGATTCGTTCCTGGACATGCGTTCGGAAATGTGCCTGCTGATGGAACAAATGGGCGTGCCGGTCGAAGTGCACCACCATGAAGTCGCCGGCGCCGGCCAGCTGGAAATCGGCACCAAGTTCAGCACCCTGGTGCAACGCGCCGACTGGACCCAGATCGTCAAGTACATCGTGCACAACGTGGCCCATGCCTACGGCAAGACCGCCACCTTCATGCCCAAGCCCATCGTTGGCGACAACGGTTCCGGCATGCACGTGCACCAATCCATCTGGAAGGATGGCCAGAACCTGTTCGCGGGCAACGGCTACGCCGGCCTGTCGGAATTCGCGCTGTACTACATCGGCGGCATCATCAAGCACGCCCGCGCGCTGAACGCCATCACCAACCCCGGCACCAACTCGTACAAGCGCCTGGTTCCGCACTACGAAGCCCCGGTCAAGCTGGCCTACTCGGCCCGCAACCGTTCGGCCTCGATCCGCATTCCGTACGTCGGCAACCCGAAGGGCCGCCGCGTCGAAGCGCGCTTCCCGGACCCTCTGGCCAACCCGTACCTGGCGTTCTCGGCCCTGATGATGGCCGGCCTGGACGGGGTGCAGAACAAGATCCACCCCGGCGATCCGGCCGACAAGAACCTGTATGACCTGCCGCCGGAAGAAGACGCGAAGATCCCGACCGTGTGCTCCTCGCTGGAACAGGCGCTGGAAGCGCTGGACAACGACCGCGAGTTCCTGACCCGCGGCGGCGTGTTCAGCAACGACATGCTCAACGCCTACATCGACCTGAAGATGGCCGATGTGAATCGTCTGCGCATGACCACGCACCCGGTCGAATTCGACATGTACTACAGCCTCTGATTTCCAGAGGCTGTGGCTGGGGGAGCGCGATGATGTAGGCAGAAACCAGGGCCGACACCACGCGCACCGCCAGGTCGCCGACCCAAGACCCGCCCGTCCGGCCCCGTGCCGGCGGGCAGGGCGCCCCACCCGGGCGCCGCCGGGCCGGTGTTCCGATTTCCCCCTGTAGTCATTCGGGTACGTTGAAAAATGAATGTAGAAGCTCTCGATCTGCTTGCCACGTCCGTTTTCCTGGTCAACGCACGCGGGCATATCGAATACGCCAATGCGGCCGCCGAGGATCTGTTCGGCCGTTCCCGCAAGCAGCTGTGCGGCCACTCCGCCGCCACGCTGTTCGACAATCCGGAAAACATCCAATCGTCCATCGACCGCGCCGCGGCCGGCAGGTATGCCGACGTCAGGCAACTGGCCTCATTGCGCCGCGCCGCCGAATCGGTGGAAGTGGCCGTGACCACGGTAGGATTGAGCGGCCAGGCCTGGCCGGTCCTGATCGAGACCCGCGAGATCGAGCAGCGCGTGCTGGCCGACCGCAACCATCGCCTGGTCGACGAGATCGAGGCGCATCGCGAATTGCTGCGCAACCTGGCGCATGAAGTCAAGAATCCCCTGGGCGGCTTGCGCGGCGCGGCGCAACTGCTGGAAGCCGAGCTGCCGAGCGCGGCGCTGGCCGAGTACACCCAGGTCATCATTTCCGAAGCCGACCGCCTGCAGGCGCTGGTGGACCGCCTGAGCGGCCCGCAACGTGTGCCGCTGAACGCGCGGCCGGTGAACATCCACGAGATCTGCGAGCGCGTCTGCGCCCTGATCCAGGCCGAATTCCGCAACGACGTCACGCTGGTGCGCGACTACGACGCCTCCATGCCCGACCTGAAGGGCGACGCCGCCCGCCTGATGCAGGCGGTGCTGAACGTGGCCCGCAACGCCGCGCAGGAACTGGTGGCGCGGCCGCAGGCGCCCGGGCTCGAGCCCGGCGTCGTCACGCTGCGCACCCGCGTCGCGCGGCAGGTCATGCTGGCGCACCGCCAGCACCGCCTGGCGCTGGAGCTGTCCATCATCGACAACGGCCCCGGCGTGCCGGACCACATCCGCGACCGCATCTTCCATCCCCTGGTCACCGCCCGCGCGGGCGGGACCGGCCTGGGCCTGAGCCTGGCCCAGGATTTCGTGCAGCAGCACGGAGGCATCATCGAATTTGAATCCCGACCCGGGCGCACCGAGTTCCGCCTGGTCCTACCGATGGAGCCCGCACTCTGATGAAACCCGTATGGATCGTCGATGACGACCAGGCCATCCGCTGGGTCCTCGAAAAGGCCCTGGCCCGCGCCGGCGTCCCCACCCGCAGTTTCTCCCAGGCGGCCGACGTGCTCGACGCGCTGGCGCACGACACGCCCGTCGCCCTGGTGTCCGATATCCGCATGCCTGGCGGCAACGGCCTCGAGCTGCTGCGCCAGCTCAAGGAACGCCATCCCGGCCTGCCGGTCATCGTCATGACCGCCTTCGCGGATCTGGATAGCACGGTGTCGGCCTTCCAGGGCGGCGCCTTCGACTACCTGGCCAAGCCCTTCGACGTCAACGAAGCGGTGGCGCTGATCCAGCGCGCCATGCAGGAATCGACCCAGCCCGAAACCCCCGAAGGGCAGGGCGAGGCCCAGAACAACGAGCGCTGGATGATGACGCAGTCGTCGTCCACCGCCATGCAGGAAGTGTTCCGCGCCATCGGCCGGCTGGCGCAGTCCAAGGTCACCGTGCTGATCACCGGCGAGTCCGGCACCGGCAAGGAACTGGTGGCGCGCGCGCTGCACGGCCACGGCATGCGCGCCGGCGGCCCGTTCGTGGCGCTGAACGCCGCCGCCATCCCGCGCGACTTGCTCGAAGCGGAACTGTTCGGCCATGAACGCGGCGCTTTCACCGGCGCCAACACGCTGCGCCGCGGCCGCTTCGAGGAAGCCCACGGCGGCACGCTGTTCCTGGACGAAATCGGCGACATGCCGATCGAATTGCAGACCCGCCTGCTGCGCGTGCTGGCCGAAGGCAGCTTCTACCGCGTCGGCGGCGCCCAGCCGGTGCGGGTCGACGTGCGCATCGTCGCCGCCACCCACCAGCCGCTGGAACAGCGCGTCGAGCAGGGCCTGTTCCGCGAAGACCTGTTCCACCGCCTGAACGTCATCCGCCTGCGCCTGCCGCCGCTGCGCGAACGGGTCGAGGACATCCCCGCGCTCGCCAACCACTTCCTCACCGCCAGCGCCCGCGCGCTCGGCGTGCCGGTCAAGCGCCTGACCCCGGAAGCGCTGGCCGTCCTGACCAAGTTCGACTTCCCCGGCAACGTGCGCCAGTTGGAGAACTTCTGCCACTGGCTCACCGTCATGGCCCCCGGCCAGACCGTCGAACGCGCCGACCTGCCGCCCGAAATCCGCGCCATGGAGCACGCGCCGGCCGCCGGCACGGTATCGCCGCGCCCGCCAGCCGGCGCCAGCGTCGCCGCCATCGGCACCGTGGTCCAGCACGCCGCGCCCGCCGTCGCCGACGAAGCCACCCCCCGCAACTGGCAGGACTCCCTGCTGCGCGACGCCCAGTACCGCCTCGAACGCGGCGAACCCGCCGTCATGGCCACCCTGACGCGCCAGTTCGAGAAGATCCTGCTCCAAAGCGCCCTGGACGCCAGCCGCGGCCGCCGCGTCGAAGCCGCCTCAAGACTAGGCATCGGCCGCAACACCATCACCCGCAAACTGCGGGAACTAGGCATCGAAGACGAGTAAACCTCAGTCTCCCCCCGCGCGCAGCGCCCACTGCGCCACCATCCACCACCGCGTAAGTCAGGTAGCGGCCGCCCGCGCGGCCCTACCTGACGGGCAATGCAAGCTCTCCGCGAATACACAGCTCCAGCAGCGCAGCAAACCCGCCTGCACGCCCCAGCCAAGCCCCCCTCCGGCAGCGAGCAACCTCCATCAAGCCATCCCCAGCAACCCCTCACAAAGCCGAGGCGACTTCAACTTCTGCAGCCACCACTTGAGCGCCTCCCCCGGCGCCTCCGCCCGCCACGCATACGCCACATGCTCGGTCAGCGACATCCCCTCGTCGGTCTCGCAGATCACCAGCACGCCCTGCGCCAGATAGGGCGCCGCCAGGGTCAACGGCAGATAGCCGCATCCCAACCCGCGGATCTGCGCCTCGATCTTGGCCTGCATCGTCGGCATCACCAGCGTCGGCTGCTCCGCCAGGATGCCGCGTGACTGCGGCGGCAGGTTGCGCGACGTATCCGCCACCACCACCGCGCAATAGCGCGTGATGTCGGCCCGGCTCAACGGTTGCGGCAGCGACGCCAGCGGGTGGTGCGCCGCCACGCAGAAGCCGAACTGCGCCTGTCCCATGGTCTGCGACCGGTAGGGCCCGGTCGGCTCGCCCGCCGCGCCCGCGCCGATCACCAGGTCGGCGCGGTTCGAGGTCAGCGCATCCCAGTTGCCGCTGAGCACCTCGGTCGAAAAACGCAGCGTGGTCGCGCTGCCCAGCGCCTGGAATTCCTCGACCAGGTCGTACAGCGGCCGCCACGGCAGCACCGCGCTTACCGCGATGCGCAGCTCCACCTCCCAGCCCGTCGCGATGCGCTTGACCCGGCAGGCCAGGTCGTCGAGCGACTGCAGCACGTGGCGGCCGTCCTTGAGCAAGGCCTCGCCGGCCGGCGTCAGCACGGCCCGGTGGCCCGAGCGGTCGAACAGCAGCACGTCCAGCCCGTCCTCGAGCTTGCGGATCGCGTAGGTCACGGCGGAGGGCACCTTGTCCAGCTCGCGCGCCGCCTTGGCGAAGCTGCCGTGGCGCGCGATCGCGTCCACCAGGACGAGCAATTCGGGGGTGATCGGCTGCATGGGGCGGCTCCGGCAAATATCGTTCAAATAATTTGAATGGTTTCTTCAAATCATAGCGTCAAACCGACTTGCGAGTGCGCGCACAATGTCATTCATGCCGGTTGAGCGGCGCGGCTTCCAGCCACAAGGCAAGGAAGCCAGCCACCGCGAAATCATTCACTTATTTGAAACAGGGAGTCCACTATGCTTACCCTTCGCCGTAGCGCCGAACGCGGTCACGCCAACCACGGGTGGCTCGATTCGTTCCACACCTTCTCGTTCGCCAACTACTACGATCCCACCCACATGGGCTTTGGCGCGCTGCGCGTCATCAATGACGACCGTATCGCCGCCGGCCGCGGCTTCGGCACCCACGGCCACCGCGACATGGAGATCATCACCTACGTGCTGGACGGCGCCATCGCGCACAAGGACAGCATGGGCAGCGGCTCCACCATCCAGCCCGGCAACGTGCAACGGATGAGCGCCGGCCGCGGCGTGATGCACTCCGAGTTCAACCCGCGCGCCGACAAGGAAACGCACATGCTGCAGATCTGGATCGAGCCGAACGTCACCGGCATCGCGCCGGAGTATGAAGAAAAGGCCTTCAGCGATGCGCAAAAGCGCGGCCGCCTGCAAGCCGTGGTCTCGGGCGACGGCGTCGATGGCTCGATGACGATCCATCAGGACGTGCGGCTCTACGCCGGCCTGTTCGATGGCGACGAGTCGGCCACGCTGGAACTGGCCCCCGGCCGCCGCGCCTGGGTGCACGTGGCCCGCGGCAGCCTGACGGTCAACGGCGTCGCGCTGGCGGCCGGCGACGCGGTCGCCATCAGCGATGAAACGCGGGTGGCGCTGTCCGGCGGCGACAACGCCGAAGTGCTGGTGTTCGATCTGGCCTGACGCCGGCAGCCGGGTGGATCGCCGATCCGCCCGGCCTTAACATGGCCCCAAGCAGGCCAACCTACAGGAGCATTCCCATGTCCACCTTGTCCCAACCCGGCGACAGTCAGATCGAAACCGTGGTGGTCCCGCGCAGCAGCGACCTGGGCGGCTTCGAAGTCCGCCGCGCGCTGCCCTCGGCGCAGCGCCGCACCGTCGGCCCGTTCGTGTTCCTGGACCACATGGGTCCGGTCGAGTTCTCGGCGGGCTCGGGCATCGACGTGCGCCCGCATCCGCACATCGGCCTGTCCACCGTGACCTATCTGTACGAAGGCTCGATGGTGCACCGCGATGGCGCCGGCAACACCCAGACCATCCTGCCCGGCGAGGTGAACTGGATGACGGCCGGCCGCGGCATCGTCCACTCCGAACGCTCGTCGCCAGAAAGCCGCCAGGCCGCGCAACGCCTGGCCGGCCTGCAGATCTGGGTCGGCCTGCCCAAGGCGCACGAGGAAACCGATCCCGGCTTCACCCACTACGGCCTGGATGCGCAGCCCGTGGTCGAAGGCGAGGGCGTGCGCGCGCAGGTCGTGGCCGGATCGCTGTTCGGCAAGACCTCGGCCGTCAAGACCCATTCGTCGTTGTTCTACGGCGACATGCAGTTGCGCGCCGGCGCCGTCACCGTGCTGCCCGCCGAACACGAAGAGCGCGCCGCCTACCTGGCGATCGGCTCCGTCGAGATCGACGGCCAGGTGTTCGAGAGCGGCCGCCTGATCGTGTTCGCGCCCGGCCGCCCGGTGCAGATCCGCGCCTGTACCGACGCGCGTTTCGCGGTGCTCGGCGGCGAGCCGCTGGAAGGCCCGCGCTTCATCTGGTGGAACTTCGTCTCCAGCAGCAAGGACCGCATCGAGCAGGCCAAGGAAGACTGGCAGCGCAACCGCTTCGGCCAGACCGTGCCGGGCGACGAGACCGAGTTCATCCCGCTGCCGCCGCCGCGCGCCTGAACCGGCGCCGGCCGGAGCGTCGGGGCGGCATGCGCCCGGCGGCTCCGGTCGATTCGTCGTCTATCGGGCGTTCAGCAGCTCGAACGCCTCGCCCTTGAACACGCGCGCGGGGCCGCCCCGTGCCACCTCGTGGTGGAATTGGCGCCGCCTGGCGCGTTCCGTGGCGTGCGCGGCCTGCTCATGTTGGGCCAGCCGATGCGCGATCAGCAGCGCGGCGATGCGCTTGTTGGCATGCTGGCTGCGTTCGGACTGTACCTTCACGCTGATGCCCGTCGCCACGTGCGTCGCGCGCACCGCGGATTCCGTCTTGTTGACGTGCTGGCCGCCCGGCCCGGATGAGCGCGTCGTTTCGAAGCGTATTTCCGCGTCGAGACGGATGGCGGGCGGGTCGCAACGCAAGGCGCCGATGAACCAGTTCTTGCGTTGATGGCCAGGGCGATAGGGGCTGGGGCAGATCCACTGGATCGATCCCTCCCAGCACGCGGCCAGGTCGGCTGCGCCGGGGCCGTCGAGGGCCAGCAGCACCGAACGGTACGTGCCGGCCTTGTCGCCGGTCTCCCGTTCGAGGATATCGACGCCAACGCCGCGGGCCTCGGCCTCGCGCAACAGGTAGGCGAGGGCCTTGGCGACCGCCAGGCAGCACTCGTCGGGCCCCTGGGCCGCGGATAACTGTAGCAGCATCATCAGCAGCAGTCCCCCCGGGTCTTGTAGGTCAACACTGGTCGCAGCCGGGCCAGCACCGTCAGCAGGCCCGCTTGTTGCAGGCTGGCGATGATGCTGTCCACGGGCTTGTAGGCTTCCGGCGCCTCCTCGTAGATCAGATGCTTGTCCTGGCATATCACGTGGCTGCCCAGCCGGGTCTTGCTCAGTTGCGCGGCGCTGTAGCGTTTGAACAGCCGATCCTTGCATTCGCTGCGCATCCATTTGCGACCCGCGCCGTGCGCCAGCGAGAACAGGCTGGCCTCGCTGGCGATCGGCGCCACCAGATAGCTGAAGTCACCGCGCGAACCGGGGATGATGACCGGCCCGCCGTCGGACGGGGTCGCGCCCTTGCGATGCAGCCAGCCCGCTTCTCCGGCGATGGTGGCGGGGGTCACCAGGTTGTGGTCGACGTCCAGTACCTGTTCGCCTTCCACGCCCCACCGTGCCAGCATGCGGCGCGCAATGAGGTGGCGGTTGGCCCGCGCGAATTGCAACGCGCCGCCGTGTTGCGCCAGGTAGTCCCGGCATGCGGGGCTGTCCTGCTCGAGGCCGTCATGGCCATGGCGACGGACATGTTCCTCCAGTATTGAGCGGCCCAGGCCGCGCGAACCGCTGTGAACCAGCAGCAGCAGTTTTTTCTCGTCGATGCGCAAGGCCATCAATGCCTGCGGATCGTGGATTTCATCGATGCACTGCAGCTCGGCGAAGTGGTTGCCGCCACCGATGGTGCCCAGCGCCTGCCGATGGCCCACGCCGGCGGGCGCCAGCTCCGATACCAGCGCCTGCCACGTGTCGTCCAGCGGTTCGTCGATGTTGCGCAGCCGCTTGTCGAGTTTGTCCGGCGCGACTCTGCGGCTTTTCAGATTGGTCGACCAGAGCGCCATGCCGCAGCCGATGTCGCCGCCGATCAGGGCCGGATACAGGCGTGCGCAAGAGAAGAATGCGGCGCCCACCGGGTAGCCGCGTCCGGGATGCAGGTCCGGCATGCCCGCGACGCGGCGCATGCCGGCGAGCCTGGCGGTGGTGTGTAGTTGTTGGATCGCGTTGCCTTCGATCCAGGTGTCGTCCGAGGCGATCAATGTCACGCGCTCGGACAATGCTTGAATGCAATTGCCCATGGAAATTCCAGATCAGGTCATGAGGAGGGCTGGCTCTCAGTGCGGTCGCACGCGCCGGGTCGCGCCAAGGCCCGCCGCGAAAGCGCGGCGCGCGCAGGCGATCAATGGCGAGGCGTTCACAGCGGCCGCAGCCGTGTGGATGCGGTACGAATGAGAGACCCTGTCAGGCAGGTCCGGGCCAAGGCAATGCGAATGGTCTGCCGCTATGGATGCGGCAAGGAAATTCGAACGTGCTAGACGCGGCCTGCAACGGGAGAAGTCTGTTGTTGCATGGTGCTTTCCTCCTGTGCAGTACGGTGGGGTGTGGGCGGGGCCGCGCATCGGGCGCGGCGCCTCGGGGCCGGCGAAGCCGGGACGCAATCAAGGCGTCGCTTGCCGGGAAGTCCGCACTCTATCATCGATCGCGGCAGGTTGATCGGGTTGCACGCGAAGAACCGAGATTTCGTTCGTCATGGCGTCTGAATTGCGCCACAAAGTATGATGCGCATCCCTAACGTGATAACAATCGGGATGGAGACATCATGCAACGCTTTACCCTGAACGCGCTGCGCGGCCTGGCCGCGCTGGCGCTGGTCCATGGCGCCGCCGCCGCGCAGGCCGCCGGCTATCCGGCCAAGCCCATCGTGTTCATCGTGCCCTACACCGCGGGCGGCACCACCGACCTGGTGGCGCGCACCGCCGGTGCGAAGGTCGCCGAGAAACTGGGCCAGCCCGTCATCGTCGAGAACCGTCCGGGCGCCGGCGGCAACATCGGCATGGATGCCGTGGCCAAGGCCGCGCCGGACGGCTACACCATCGGCTTCGGCGCCATTTCCACCAACGCGCTCAATCCCTTCGTCTATCCGTCGATGCCGTTCGACCCGACCAAGGACTTCACCGGCATCAGCATGCTGGGCGCGTCCTCGGTGGTGCTGGAGACCGGCCCGTCGCTCAAGGTCGACAGCGTCAAGGACCTGGTGGCCTACGCCAAGCAGCACCCGGGCACGGCCTTCGGCACGCCGGGCACCGGCACCTCGATGCACCTGGCCGGCGTGATGTTCGACCAGCTCACCGGCGTCGGCATGCAGCACATTCCCTACAAGGGCAGCGCGCAGGCGCTGAACGACCTGCTGGGCGGCCATCTGCCGATCATGTTCGACAACCTGCCGGCCTCGCTGCCGCACATCAAGTCGGGCAAGGTCCACGCGCTGGCGGTCACCGGTAGCAAGCGCGCGCCGGCCCTGCCGGACGTGCCGACGCTGGCCGAGCTGGGTTATGGCGGGGCGGTGGTGGATCCGTGGTTCGCGGTCTATGGTCCGGCCAGGATGCCGCCAGAAATCACGGCCGCGTTGAGCGAAGCCTTCCAGGCGGCGCTGGCGATGCCGGACGTCAAGGACAAGCTGGAACAGGCCGGTTTCATGCCCTATGGCTCGACGCCCGCCGAAGTCGAGCGCCTGACCCGCAGCCAGTACGAGTCGTTCAAGGCGCTGTCGCAAAAGGTCAAGCTGTCGGCGGACTGAGTACGGGCGGCGCCTAGCGGCCGCGGGCGAAGACCTGTTCGCGCTGCTCGGCCAGCGCTTCGCGCCGGATGAAGTCGCGCACGAAGTCGTCGGCCGGGTGGTGGTGCAGGTTGTAGGGCGTGTCCCACTGCGCGATGCGCCCGGCCGCCATCACGCCGATGCGGTCGGCGATGGCGAAGGCCTCGGCCTGGTTGTGCGTCACCAGGATGGCCGTGTGGCCGGTGGTTTTCAGGATCTCCCGCACCTCGAAGGCGAGGCGCTCGCGGGTGTCCACGTCCAGGTTGGAAAACGGCTCGTCCAGCAGCAGCAGGTCGGGCGAGGGCGCCAGGGCCCGGGCCAGGGCCACGCGCTGTTGCTGGCCGCCGGAGATCTCGTGCGGATAGCTGTTGGCGACGTGCGCCAGGCCGACCAGCGTCAGCATTTCCTCGACCCGGCGGGCGCGCTCGGCGCGTTCCAGCCGGCGCAGGCCGAAGGCCACGTTCTGCGCCACCGACAGGTGCGGGAACAGCGCGTAGTCCTGGAACATCATGCCGACGCGGCGCTTTTCCGGCGCGACCTGTTCGGCGGGCGAGGAGATGACCGTGCCGTCCAGCAGGATGCGGCCGGCGCGCACCGGCTCGAAGCCGGCGATGGCGCGCAGCACGGTGGTCTTGCCGCAGCCGGATTCGCCCAGCAGGCAGCCGATATGGCCGGCCGGCAGGCCCAGCGTCAGGTCCTGCACCACGGGGCGCAGGCCCTTGGGCGTGTCGTACGCCAGCGAGAGGTGATCGAGTTCAAGCAGATCGGGCACGATGTTCAATGTCCCATTTTCAGATTGGTGCGGGCCAGCAGGATGACGGGCAGCAGGCCGGCCAGCACGATCGCGAGCGCGGCGACCGCGCCTTCCTCGTAGGTGCCGCGGGCCGCTTCGGCATAGAGCCAGGTGGCGAGCGTGTCGAAATTCATGGGCCGCAGCAGCAGCGTGGCCGGCAGTTCCTTCATGGCGTCCACGAACACCAGCAGCGCGCTGGCCGCCAGGGCGGGGCGCAGCAGCGGCAGGTGGACGCGGCGCAAGGTGCCGGCCGAGCTCTCGCCCAGCAGGCGCGAGGCCTGTTCCAGCGACGGCGGGATGCGGGCCAGGCCGGCTTCGAGCGCGCCGGTGGAGATGGCCAGGAAGCGGATGGCGTAGGCGCACACCAGCGCCGCCATCGAACCCATCAGGAACAGGCCGCTGCCGCCGAAGACCTTGGCCACGGCGGTGTCGATCCAGACGAACGGCGTCAGCAGGCCGATGGCCAGCACGGTACCCGGCACGGCGTAGCCCAGGCTGGCGACGCGGGCGCAGGCGCGGCCCGGATTGAAGCCGGCGCTTTCGCGCAGCGTGCGGCCGGCCCAGGCCACGATCAGGCCGCAGACCAGCGTCACGATGGTGGCGCTGAATGCCACGATCAGCGTGTTGCCCAGCCCGTTGAGCAGCTGGCTGGAGACGCCGCCCACCATATGCAGGCGCTTGTAGGTCTCGACGACCAGGTACAGCGCCGGCGCGACGAAGCCGACGATCACCGGGATCCAGCCCAGCACCGCCGCCAGCGCCGCGGCGGGACCGCGCAGCCGGCGCGGCTGCATGGGCCGCATGCGCTGGGTGTTGGCGTAGCGCTGGCGCTTGCGGCCATGGCGCTCCAGCAGGATCAGGCCGATCACGATGGCGAGCATGGTCAGCGCGATCTGCGCCGCGCCGGCCAGGTCGGAACGCGTGACCCAGGTGGTGTAGACCGACACGGTCAACGTCTGCACGCCCAGGAACTCCGAGGCGCCGATGTCGTTCAGGGTTTCCAGCAGCGCCAGGCTGACGCCGACCACGATGGCCGGCCGCGCCAGCGGCAGCGCCACGCGGAAGAACACGCCATAGCGGCCCGCGCCCAGCGTGCGCGCCGCCTCCAGCAGGCTGGCGGCCTGCGTCATGAACATGACGCGGGTGCTGAGATAGACGTAGGGATACAGCACGAAGCCCAGCACGAAGATCGCGCCTTGGATCGAACGCAGGTCCGGCAGCCGGAACTGGCGCGGACTGTCGTAGCCCAGCAGGGCGCGGATGGCGCTCTGGATCGGACCGATCGGGTGCAGCAGATCGAGATAGGCGAAGGCGATGATGTAGGTCGGCACCGCCAGCGGCAGCAGCAGCGCCCAGGTCAGCGCGCGCCGCGAGGGGAATTCGTAGGCCGTCACCAGCCACGCCGAGCCGGTGCCCAGCAGCGTCACCAGCACGCCGACGCCGGCCAGCAGCATGGCGGTATTGGCCAGCGCCTGCGGCAATACGTAGGTGGCCAGGTGGCGCCAGTGCGACAGGTCGCCGCCCAGGGCCCACCAGACCAGGGTCAGCACCGGCGCCAGCACCGCCAGGCCGATCAGGACGGCGCCGGCCAGCCAGCCGGTGCCGCGTTCAGCCCAGCGCAAACGCAGCGGCCGGGGCAGGGAATCTGTATGCATGCTTCACAAGGTTTGCTGCGAGGAAGGCGCCACGCGGGCGGCGCCTATAGTAGCGTCAAGGCCTGCCGCCGCCCATCCCGGTGTTTTCCGGGCGAGCGGGGGCAGGCCTGAGTGCCGCGAGACGGCGCCGGCGGGCGCCGCCTGGCCGCGTGTTAGTTGTCGAAACCGACCTTGTCCACCAGCTCGCTGGCTTGCTTGCGGTACTTGGCGATCTCGGTCAGGGGCAGGGGATCGACCTTCAGTTCGCCGAAGCTGGCGATGACCGGGTCGAGCTTGACGCCCTTGCGCACCGGGTATTCGTAGTTGGCCTGCGCGTACAGCGCCTGCGCCGGCTCGGACACCAGGAAGTCCAGCAGCTTGATGGCGTTGGCCTTGTTGGGCGCGTGGGCCGCCACGGCGGCGCCGCTGACGTTGACGTGGGTTCCGCCGCTCTTTTCGTTGGCGAAGGTCGGGCGGATCACCTTGATGGCGTCGCCCCACTTGCGGGCGTCGGTGCCGGCCTCGGCGTTCTTCATGTGGCCGACGTAGTAGGCGTTGGCCAGGCCGATGTCGCAGATGCCGCCCAGGATGTCGCGGGCCACGTCGCGGTCGCCGCCGGCGGCCTTGCGGGCCAGGTTGGCCTTGACGCCGCGCAGCCACTTCTCGGTGGCCTCGGCGCCGTCATGGGCGATCATGGAAGCGACCATGGCGGTGTTGTAGGGGTGCTGGCCCGAGCGGATGCAGACCTTGCCCTTCCATTTCGGGTCGGCCAGGTCTTCGTAGCGGAAGGATTCCAGCTTCAGGTCCTTTTCGACGTACAGCACGCGGTCGCGCAGCGACAGGGCGTACCATTTGCCATCGGCGCCGCGCAGGTTGGCGGGGATCACCGATTCCAGCGTCTGCGACTTGACCGACTGCGTCACGCCGCCGTCGACCAGGTCGAGCAGGTTGCCGATGTCGACGGTCATGAGCACGTCGGCGGGCGACTTGGCGCCTTCGGCCTTGACGCGTTCGAGCAGGCCGTCCTTGACGAACACCGTGTTGACCTTGATGCCGCTTTCCTTGGTGAAGGCGTCCAGCAGCGGCTGGATCAGCTTCGGTTCCCGGGTGGTGTAGAGGCTGACTTCCTCGGCCGCGTGGGCCGGGACGGCGAAGGCGGCGGCGCCGGCCAGGGCCAGGGCGCGCAGCAGGGTGGTCATTTGGGGACGCATGGACATAACGGGAACTCCGGCAAGGGCTGCGACGACCGGCGCGCAAAACGCCGCCGCCGCTCAAAGCGGTCTGCTAACGAAAATGATTATCAAGTCAGAGCGGCACGATAACAGGAAGTTTTATCGTGTTCAACTAGATGTAAGACTTGAGTTAGGACCCTTGATCCCCATCAATACGGCATAAGCGTATTACGGAATAATGAGAGCAATTATCATCAAGTCCCTGTAGAATAGGGACAACCCTAATACCGGGCGCGTCTTTTGTGCGCCGCGGCGAACCCCAGCGGGGCAGGTCGGGCACCACGTCCTATGTTCCGCGCTTACTAGATACGACATGGCTGCTTTCAATACCGAGCGTGTACTGAGCGTGCACCACTGGAACGACACCCTGTTCTCCTTTACCACCACGCGTGACGCGGCCCTGCGGTTCCACAACGGCCACTTCGTCATGATCGGCCTCGAAGTCGAAGGCAAGCCGCTGCTGCGGGCCTACAGCATCGCCAGCGCCAACTACGAAGAAAACCTCGAATTCCTCAGCATCAAGGTGCAGAACGGTCCGCTGACCTCGCGCCTGCAGCACCTGAAGGAAGGCGATACCATCCTGGTCAGCCGCAAGCCGGTCGGCACGCTGGTGGTCGACGACCTCCGGCCGGGCAAGCACCTGTTCCTGTTCGGCACGGGCACCGGCCTGGCGCCCTTCATGAGCATCATCAAGGACCCGGACGTCTACGAACGCTTCGACAAGGTCATCCTGGTGCACGGCGTGCGCTGGGTCAGCGAGCTGGCCTATGCCGACTTCATCGAAAACGAGCTGCCGAACAACGAGTTCTTCGGCGACGTGGTGCGCGACAAGCTGGTCTACTACCCGACCGTCACGCGCGAGCCGTTCCGCAACCAGGGCCGCATCACCGAGCTGATGGAAAACGGCAAGCTGTGCGCCGACATCGGCATTCCCCAGATCAACCCGGAAACCGATCGCGCCATGATCTGCGGCAGCCCGCACATGCTGGCCGACATCAGCGCCATGCTGGACAAGCGCGGTTTCGTGGTGTCGCCGGGCGTGGGCCAGCCGGGCGATTACGTGGTCGAGCGCGCCTTCGTCGACAAATAAAGCGCGGTTGCTTCGCGCCAGCAAAAAGCCCCGCCGCGTATGCGACGGGGCTTTTTTGTTTGCCGCAGGGGGGCGGGGCGCAGCCCCGCCGTGCGTCATTCCGGCTGGATGCCGGCCTTCTTGATGATGTCGCCCCACTTCTTCGATTCGGCCTGCTGGAACTGCGCCAGTTCGTCGGGCGTGGAACTGGCCGGATCGGTGCCGGTCTGGGCGTAGAACTGCTTGGCCGGGGCGCTCTGCGTGGCCTTGACCAGCAGCTCGTTCAGGCGCTTGACCACGTCGGGCGGGGTGCCGGCCGGCGCGTAGGCCGCGAACCAGTAGCCCATCTCGTAGCCCGGCACGCCGGACTCGGCGATGGTGGGCACGTCCGGCGCCAGCGGCGAGCGGGTCAGGCCCGTCACGCCCAACGCGCGCAGCTTGCCCGACTTGACCTGCGGCAGGCCGGTGGCGGTGTCGGTGATCATCATGTCGATCTGGCCGCCGAGCAGGTCGGTGACGGCCAGCGGGTTGCTCTTGTAGGGCACGTGCAGCAGTTGCACGCCGGCCATCTGCTGCAGCAGTTCGCCGGCGATGCGGCTGCTGGAGCTGCCGCTGCCGAAGCTGAGCTTGCCGGGCGACTGGCGCGCCTGCGCCAGGAAGTCGCCGACTGACTTGGCGGTCGAGTTGGGATTGACCACCATGATCTGGCCGCCCTTGCCGAGCAGCGAGATCGGCGCGTAGTCCTTGATGGGATGGTAGGTCAGCGTCTTGTACAGGTGCTCGTTGGCGGCATGGGTGGTGTTGGTGGTGATCAGCACAGTGTAGCCGTCGGGCGCCGCGCGGGCCGCGGTGGCGGCGCCGATCATGGCGCTGGCGCCGGGCTTGTTCTCGATCACCACGGCCTGGCCGGTCTGTTCGGTGACGCCCTGGCCGATGGCGCGGCCGATCTGGTCGGTGGCGCTGCCGGCGGCGAACGGCACGATGAAGGTGATCGGCTTGGCGGGGAAGGCCGAGGGGGCCTGGGCCAGGGCCGTCAGCGGCAAGGCCGCCAGCAGCAGGGCCAGCCGGCCCTTGAGGGTAAAGCGCATGGTGTGTCTCCTGTCGTGTGTTGTGTGTGTTGTTGTCGTGGTGGTGCTGCGGGGTCAGGCGGGGGCGGGGTGGTCGCCCGCAATGTCGGGCAGGCGGGCGGCCAGCGCGGGGCTGACCTGGACCGTCATGTCCAGCAAGCGGAAGGACAGGCTCTTGCCGTGCGCGTCCAGGTTGAGGGCATCGTTGACGCCGCCGTCCAGCACGCCTTCGAGCACGAAGTTCATGGCGTGCAGGGTCGGCAGCAGGTAGCGGGTGACGCGCGCCGGCTGGCGATAGGCGAACCAGGCCGCCACGCGCGCCTCGGTGACCTGCGCTGCCAGCGCCTCGTAGCATTCGGGGTCCCAGGCGATCAGGCTGAGATTGGAGGTGTCGCCCTTGTCGCCGGAGCGGCTGTGGCCCAGGCGGTACAGGGGGGCGGCTATCGACGGGGTGTTCATTGCGGGATCTCGTCCAGGAAGCGCCAGCCGCTGTCGACGGCGTCGCGGGGGATGGTGCAGGACACCATGTTCAGGCGCGGACGCAGCGCGGTGCGCACGCCGCCGCCGCCGGCCGGGCCGCAGGTATAGAGCGCGGTGACTTCGCGCAGCACGCGTTCGGCCACGGCGCGGTCGGCGTGTTCGCCGGCAATGCGCAGGCGCACATCGCGGGCGTGGCCGCCGGGGCGGTCCTGGCGCAGGGCGCCGGCGTCGTTGTCCAGGATGCTGATGGCGCCGATCAGGTCGGCACGCAGGCGCAGCGCCGATCCCAGGCGCCGCTGCACGATATCCGCGGCCAGGCGGGCGCGCGCCTCGGCCTGCACGCCGGCGTAGGAAATCTCGGCCTCGGCCAGCCAGCCGCCGTGGTGGCAGACGTTGACCTTCAACTCGGCGGGACGGGCGTGGCCGGTGATGCCGCGCACCGCGACGCGGTCGCCGCCCAGTTCCTCGACCCGCGCCTGGCTGATGTCGGCGATCACGTCGGGCGTCAGGTAGCGGGCGGGGTCGTGCACTTCGTACAGCAGCTGTTCCTTGACCGTGCGGGCGTCCACCGCGCCGCCGGTGTCGGCGGCCTTGCCGATGACGAATTCGCCGTCGGCGTCGATCTCGGCGATGGGGAAGCCGGCGGCATGCACGTCCGGCACCTCTTTCAGGCCGGGCACGCAGAAGTAGCCGCCGGTGACCTGCAGGCCGCATTCGAGCATGTGGCCGGCCATGGTGGCGCGGCCCAGGCGGGTCCAGTCTTCCGGATCCCAGCCGAAGTGCGCCAGGGCCGGGCCCAGCGTCAGCGACGGATCGGCGACCCGGCCGGCGACGACGATCTGCGCGCCGGCGGCCAGCGCCTGCGCGATCTCGGTGGCGCCCAGGTAGGCGGTGGCGCTGACCACGTCCACGCCTTCCAGCGCCGCGCCCAGGCGCTGGCGCAGCAGCTCGCGCTGGGCTGGCGCGTCGAGCGCGTCGCCATGGATCACGGCGATGCGCGGCGCGGGCAGGCCCTGCTGCGCGGCCAGTTCGGCGATGCGGCGGGCGGCGCCGACCGGGTTGGCGGCGCCGAAGTTGCTGACGATGGCGATGCCGTGGCGCAGGCAGTCGGCCAGCACCGGCGCCACCAGTTCATCGAGCAGCGGCTCGTAGCCGCGGCGCGGGTCCTCGTTGCGCGCCAGCTGCGCCAGCGCCAGGGTGCGCTCGGCCAGCGTTTCGAAGATCAGCGTGCCGCCGCCCCGGGCGGCCAGCGTGCGCACCACGGCGGCGGCGCCGTCGCTGCGGTCGCCCGAAAAGCCGGAGGCGCAGCCGATGAGCAGGGGAGAGGAAGGCATAAGGGTCCAGGCAGGGCGCGTAAGGGAATCCGGAGCCACTATAGGCAGCGCCCGCTCATCAGTAAAATAGAAATATCGGATCAATTAATCCAGAAAAGCCATGAATCTATCCGCCCGGCAATTGCGCGCTTTCGTGGCCCTGGCCGACGAACGGCACTTCACCCGCGCCGCGCAGCGCTGCCACCTGACGCAACCGGCCTTCAGCGCGCTGATCCGGCAGCTTGAGGAAAGCGCCGGCCTGCGGCTGTTCGACCGCAACACCCGCAACGTCGAGCTGACGGCCGAAGGCCGGGTGCTGGACGCATCCGCGCGGCGCCTGCTGGCCGACATGGACCTGGTGATGGAAGACCTGCGCGACCATGCCGCCCGCCGTCGCGGCCGGGTGGCGCTGGCCGCGCTGCCGTCGTTGGCGGCGGGCTGGCTGCCGCCGCTGCTGGCGCGGTTCCGCGACCAGCATCCGGGCATCGCGGTGGACCTGCGCGACGCCTTGCTCGATCCGTGCCTGGACATGGTGCGCGACGGCCAGGTGGACTTCGCGGTGGCCTCGCGGCGGCCGGACATGAGCGACCTGGACAGCGAATTCCTGCACGCCGACCGCTATTTCCTGGTGTGCCGCGCCGACCATCCGCTGGCAAGCATGGCGCGCGTGCGGCTGCGCGACGTGGCCCGCCACGCGGTGATCCAGCTGGCGCGCAACAGCAGCGTGCGCAAGCACCTGGACGCGGCCTTTGGCGCGGACGCGCCGCCGCCGGTGTTCGAGGTCGAGCACCTGGCCACCGTCACCGGGCTGGTGCGCGCCGGGTTGGGCGTGGCGGTGGTGCCGGCGATGACGCTGTTCCATTTCGGCGGTCCCGACCTGCGCATCGTGCCGCTGGCGGGCAAGGCGCTGCTGCGGCCGCTGTACCTGGTGTGGCGCCAGGGGCGCAGCCTGCCGCTGGCGGCGCAGGCGCTGTATGACCTGCTGTGGGCCAGCCGGGCGGAGATTGGCGGCCCGCCGCCGACGGGCCGCCGATGATGCCGGGCCGACAGGCCCGTCCGATGGCGCGAAGCGGCGCTAGGCCGTCAGCTTGGCGCGGGCCAGCGCCAGCAGTTGGTCGGGATGTTCCGCGATGCGTGTGCGGGCGGCGTTGGCGCTGTCGGTGCGGGCCGGGGTGTTGACGGCGGTTTCCAGCGAGCCTTCCGGGAAGCTGAAGTGGCGGGCGATGTCGGCCAGGGCGTTGGCATGGACCGCCATGTCCGCGTAGGCCGCCACGATCGGCACCCCGTTGTGTTCGCCGATCTTGACCAGCACCTGCCCGACCGCCATGTGCTCGGCTTCCGCGCGCGCCAGGTCATTGGCGTTCGGGCCATGCGGGTCGACGAAGGCATTGTCGACCGAGACCAGGTACATGGCGGGGGACGCGGCGTCGAGCTTGGTGGTGACCGAGATGACGCCCGCGTCGGTGACCGCTTCGCCCGCGTTCAGGCGCCTGAGCAATTCAGTGTTGTGGTCATTGGTGGCCAGGGTGCGGGCGTACACCTTGGGCTCGCCCGAGGGCGTGGCGGGCGTCAGCACCCGCAGTTCCAGCCCGGCGATCAGTTTTTCGCGGGATGTGTCGCGGGCATCGTGCGTATCGCGCGGGGGGCGGGATTCTCCGGGCCTGAGCGGCGCATCGCCGCGCAGGGCCTGGTTGAAGTCGCGGCCGCTGAACGGGAGCGGCACGTGGTTGTCATCCGCGCTGCCGCCGTCGGTCGGCGCCTGCTGGTACATCGTCATCGCCAGATCCGCTTCCGGCGGCATCTGGTCGGCCACGGCCTTCGGCACGCCGAGGGAGGTCGCGGTCTCGCTGGCGCGTTGCTGGTGGAAGCGGACCGCCGCCTGGGCATCGCCTTGAAAGGGTTGCGCCGAGAGGCGTTTGAAGCTGTGGTCGCCCAGATAGGCATAGACCTCATCGGCGCGCTCGGGGGCGACGGTCGGCAAGGGCGGCGGCGCCTTGTTGAATCCCGAGAGCAGCCCCGAGACTACGTTGACGACGGC
This sequence comes from Achromobacter sp. ISS7, assembly GCF_056523125.1. Classification (NCBI taxonomy): domain Bacteria; kingdom Pseudomonadati; phylum Pseudomonadota; class Betaproteobacteria; order Burkholderiales; family Alcaligenaceae; genus Achromobacter; species Achromobacter sp. ISS7. The sequence goes on from NZ_JAWRZD010000001.1 coordinate 1,584,548, forward strand.
GTCGACCGCGATGCGCAGCAGGCCGGGCCCCTGCGAGGATGGCGTGGTGGGACTGGGCGGCGTGCGGCGCGCCTGGGTACCGGAGGTCGATTGGCCGCGTGAGCGCTGGATGCCGCCCGTGGTGGTGCCGGTGCTACGGGTGCCGCCAGAGCCACGAGTGCCGCGAGAGCCACCGGTGCCACCGGTGCGTCCGGTGCCTCCGGTGCCGCCCGGAGGGGTGGCCCCGGAGCTGTAGCGCCGCACCTGGAAGGTGATGTTCACTGGCCGTTGCCGGGTGCTCAAGGTCTGGCGCCGCACGAACGACGCCACGATTCGTTTCTGGGTTTGGCTGGTGACCACGCGCCTGGCGGAGTCTACGACTTTGGGGGCTTGGGTGGTCGCGATGCGGGAGATGCTTTGCATGGTGAGTCTCCCGGGGTCAGGCGCGCAGCATGCCGGGCGCCTGGCCGAACGCCTGCGCATCGGGGGCGGCGGCGTCCACGGGCAGGGCGTCGCGATAGGCGTCGAGCGCCTTGCCCGCCAACACGGCGAAATTGCCCAGGACGTTCTGGAAGGTGGTGTCGTCCATGCCGGGCAGGTCCACCACCCAGCGGTAGAGCACGATCTGCTCCTGCGGCTCCAGCGCGAAGGCGCCCGGCAGCAGATCCGGGTCGCAATTGAGCTGCAGCACGTTGCTGAGCAGGGTCGGGTGCACGTCGGCATCCAGGGCGTCGACCTGGATCGCCAGGATGAAGACCTCGCTGTTCTCGGGCGGGTGCGCCAGGATGATCGCTTCGGGGAACGGGGAAATGCTCAAGACCGTGATGCCGGTCTGTTCGAATTCGTCCGCGTCTTGCGCGCCGGTTGCCTGGCGAATCCAATCCTTGACGGTGATGCGATAGTCCTGGGCCATGATGTTTTCCTTGGGTGAGGATGCCGGTGGGCGATGCCGGGACGGTCCGCATTGCGTTTTTCCGTCCCGAAGTGTGGGTAACATGGAAGGTTCCGGGGTTCCTTGCAGTCGTGCCTTTCGCAAAACCCTATTGCCGATTAAAATCCGATAGTTGTAGCTATCCGTCACCAGAAGGATTCCGCCCATGAGCAAGCAAATCATCCACACCGACGCCGCGCCCGCCGCCGTTGGCCCTTACTCGCAAGCGGTTGCCGTCAGCGGCACCAAGACCGTCTACCTGTCGGGCCAGATCGGCCTCGAGCCGGGCACCGGCGACCTGGTCTCCGAGAATTTCGATGCGCAGGTGCGCCAGGCCTTCGCCAACATGACCGCGGTGGTCGAGGCCGCCGGCGGCACGCTGGACAAGGTGGTCAAGCTGACGCTGTTCCTGACCGACCTGGGCAAGTTCACCGCCGCCAACGCCATCATGGCCGAGCTGATTCCGCAGCCGTTCCCGGCCCGTTCCACGGTCGGCGTGGCCAGCCTGCCCAAGGGCGCGCAGTTCGAGGTCGAGGCCATCCTGGTCCTGTAACGTCCGCCCACGCGCGTTTTCCCCCGGGGTTTCCTTCCGATATGCCGGCCGCGGCCGTGGCTACCAAGCGATCCGGCGCCGATCCCAAAGGCGCCGGCAAAGCCATGACGGATACGGAGCGCAAGCTGCGTAACCTGGGCCTGGTGCTGCCCGAGGACTTCGTGCTGCACCTGCCGCTGCGCTACGAGGACGAAACCCGGGTCATCCCGATCAGCCAGTTGCGGCCCGGCTTTGCCGGCCAGGTCGAAGGCGAGATCACCAAATCCGAAGTGCTGTACCGGCCGCGGCGCCAACTGACCGCCACGCTGGCCGATGACAGCGGCGAATTGCAATTGCGCTGGCTGAATTTCTACCCCAGCCAGCAGAAGCAGGTCACCGTCGGCAAGCGGCTGCGCGCGCGCGGCGAGGTCCGCGGGGGCCTGTTCGGGCGCGAGATGGTGCATCCGCGCATGACCAACGCCGACGCGCCGCTGCCCACGGCGCTGACGCCCGTCTATCCCACCACCGAAGGCATGCCGCAGTTGACGTTGCGGCGCGCCATCGCGCAGGCGCTGGACCGCGCCGACCTGTCCGATACCCTGCCGCCGCAGGCGCTGGCGCGCTACGACCTGTCGCCGTTCGAGCCGGCGATCCGCGCCTTGCACACGCCGGCCCAGGGCGAATCCGAGGCGGCCCTGCTGGAGCGCGTGCATCCGGCCTGGCGCCGCATCAAGTTCGATGAATTGCTGGCCCAGCAGCTGTCGCTGGCCGCCGCCCGCGCCGCGCGCCGCGTCAAGGAAGCCGAGGTGCTGCCGGTGCGCGACGAGGCGGGCGGCCTGGTGGACCGGCTGTACCAGGCGCTGCCGTTCAAGCTGACCGGCGCGCAGCAGCGGGTGGTGGCCGAGATCTCGGCCGACCTGGCGCGGCCGTATCCCATGCATCGCCTGTTGCAGGGCGACGTCGGCAGCGGCAAGACGGTGGTCGCCGCGATCGCCGCGGCCCAGGCCATCGCCGGGGGCGCGCAGGTGGCGCTGATGGCGCCCACCGAAATCCTGGCCGAACAACATTTCCGCAAGCTGGTGTCGTGGCTGCAGCCGCTGGGCGTGAACGTCGCCTGGCTCAGCGGCAGCCTGACGGCCAAGGCGCGCCGCGAAGCGGCCGCGGCGGCCGCTGACGGCAGCGTGCAACTGGTGGTGGGCACCCAGGCCCTGATCCAGGACCACGTCGAATTCCACCGGCTGGGGCTGTCGATCGTCGACGAGCAGCACCGCTTCGGCGTTGGCCAGCGCCTGGCGCTGACGCGCAAGGGCGAGACGGTGCGCGGCCGCATCGTGCCGCACCAGCTCAACATGAGCGCGACGCCGATCCCGCGCACGCTGGCCATGACTTTCTTCGCCGACCTGGACGTGTCGGTGATCGACGAACTGCCGCCGGGCCGCACGCCGGTGCTGACCAAGCTGGTGTCGGACGCGCGCCGCGAGGAAGTCATCGCCCACATCGCGCAGGGCGCCCGCGGCGGCCGCCAGGCCTATTGGGTCTGTCCGCTGGTCGAGGAAAGCGAAGCCCTCGAGTTGCAGACCGCGGTCGACACCTACGAGGGCATGCGCGCGGACCTGCCGGACCTGCGCATCGGCCTGGTGCACGGCCGCCTGCCGCAAGCCGAGAAGGCCGCGGTGATGCAGGCCTTCCGCGAGGGCGAGATCGACCTGCTGGTGGCGACCACCGTGATCGAGGTCGGGGTGGACGTGCCCAACGCCTCGATGATGGTGATCGAGCACGCCGAGCGCTTCGGCCTGGCGCAGCTGCACCAGCTGCGCGGCCGGGTGGGACGCGGCACGGCCGAGTCCGTCTGCGTCCTGATCTACCAGACGCCGCTGTCGCAGGTGGCGCGCGAGCGCCTGCGCGCCATGTTCGAAACCTCGGATGGTTTCGAGATCGCGCGCCGCGACCTGGAGCAGCGCGGGCCGGGCGAATTCCTGGGCACGCGCCAGTCCGGTATGGCGCTGCTGCGTTTCGCCGACCTGGAAACCGATGCCGAGATCGCCGAGCAGGCGCGCGATGCCGCGGTCTGGCTGCGCGCCGAACATCCCGCCGCCGTCGAGGCGCACCTGGCCCGCTGGATGCGGGGCCGGGAAGACTTCCTGCGCACCTAGCGGATGGGTTTTCCAATGACCTTTTCATCTTCCAGCGCCGCCCGCGGGGCCGGCGTCCAACCCTCGGGGGCCTAGTCCACCATGACTCTGACCGAACTCAAATACATCGTGGCCGTGGCGCGCGAGCGCCATTTCGGCCGGGCGGCCGAGGCCTGTTTCGTCAGCCAGCCCACGCTGTCGGTGGCGATCCGCAAGCTCGAAGACGAGCTGGGCGTGACGCTGTTCGAGCGGGGCGGGGCCGAAGTGGGCGTGACGCCCATCGGCCAGCGCATCGTCGCTCAGGCCCAGAAGGTGCTGGAGGAAAGCGCCAGCATCAAGGAAATCGCGCGCCAGGGGCATGACCCGCTGGCCGGCCCGCTGCGGGTCGGCGTGATCCACACCATCGGCCCGTACCTGCTGCCGCGCCTGGTGCCGGTGCAGATCGGCCGTACGCCGCAGATGCCGCTGCTGCTGCAGGAGAACTTCACCGTGCGGCTGGTGGAGCTGCTGCGCCAGGGCGAGATCGACTGCGCCATCATGGCGCTGCCGCTGCCGGAAGCGGGGCTGGTGATGCAGCCGCTGTACGACGAGCCGTTCGTGGTGGCGGTGCCGCAGGACCATGAGCTGGCGCAGCGCGAATCGATCGATGCCCAGGACCTGAAGCAGCAGACCATGCTGCTGCTGGGCAGCGGCCACTGTTTCCGCGACCAGGTGCTGGAGGTGTGTCCGGAGCTGTCGCGCTTCTCGGCCGCCAGCGATGGCATCCAGCGCACCTTCGAGGGCTCGTCGCTGGAGACCATTCGCCACATGGTCGCGGCCGGCATCGGCGTGACGGTGCTGCCGGTGACGGCGGTGCCGGAGCAGCCGCCGTCCAACAGCCTGCTGCGCTACCTGCCGTTCGAGGGCCACGTGCCCGAGCGCCGCGTGGTGCTGGCCTGGCGCCGCAGCTTCCCGCGGCTGGCGGCGATCGAGGCGCTGGCCCAGGCGGTGTACGAGTGCGAGCTGCCCGGCGTGCGGATGCTGTCGGACGAAGTCGCGGCCGTGCAGGACTGAAAATACGGGCGCATTTGCGCTCGATAAAGCCGCGGCGCGCGGGCCGGTCCTGGCGCCGGATTGTCGCAGTCGCGGTGTTATCCTAGTTTTGTCTACCAACCCCAACAGGGAGCTAGCAATGGCAAAGTCCTCCAAGAAGACCCCCAGCGTTCCGCGCATCAACATCGGCATTTCGGACAAGGACCGCGCCGCCGTCGCCGGCGAGCTGTCCAAGCTGCTGGCCGATTCGTACACCTTGTACCTGATGACGCACAACTTCCACTGGAACGTCACGGGGCCCATGTTCAACACGCTGCACCTGATGTTCATGACCCAGTACACCGAGTCGTGGAACGCGCTGGACAGCATCGCCGAACGCATCCGCGCCCTGGGCCACTACGCGCCGGGCACGTACCGCGAGTACGGCAAGCTGTCGTCCATCGCCGAGCCGGACTCGGTGCCCGAAGCGCTGGAAATGGTGCGCCTGCTGGTCAATGCCAATGAATCGGTCGCCAAGACCGCCCGCGCCGCCTTCGAGAAGGCCGACGCCGCCAACGACCAGCCGACCGCCGACCTGCTGACGCAGCGCCTGGACGTGCACGAAAAGAACGCCTGGATGCTGCGCAGCCTGCTGCAGTAAGCGCCACGGGCGGCGTCCGAGCCGGCGCCGTTCAAGAGCCAGGCCCCCGGGACCCTCGTGGTTCCGGGGGCTTTTTTCATGCGGCCGGCGTTGGGGGGCGGGCCGGTGCGCGATTTTCCCGCAGGCAGGGCGCGATTATCCCGGGAGCAGGGCGTATTCAGGCTTGGACGCGCGGCCATCATGCGCCGCACTTGTTCAATTGTGTAATCCACCGCCCTGTCATCGGTGGAAGTGATTTCAATATCAGGACAGATTTTCCCGCTTGGCGCACGGCACGCTTTGGGTATTTACGCGTGAGGCGCGCATGCCATGTTCATGCTGCCAGGTCAATTGTCGGAATGATTTTCGGATTCACCGCCGGCCCGATATTCCCGGTGATTCAGACGCGATCCGTGACTTGAAGTTGCAATAAGGGCATTTTCCCCAGGGGGTTTACTGTTGCCCCTGGATGAATGCTCATTCCTTGCAGTTTTATTAAGCCAAGATAAGAAAACGACTTTAAATATTTGCTAACAAGACAAACGATCTCATTTATTTCCATTTGTATGGGAAAAGAGATTATTTCAGGGATTTCCCCACGTTTATTACGACCTCGGCGACTTATTTCCATAGCATCGAAAACTTTTAGAAAAAAGTTTGCTGTCTGCCCGGCCTACGATTCGTTGGCTCGCTACCCGCTCGTATGACGGGGTATCGAGATGTAATCATTTTTGAGCAACGCGTCCACCCCGGGCAGAAGAAAACCATGCGATTCCGTATTGTTTTCGCCATGCCCGGGTGTCGGTTTCTAGTGTCTTCGACACGACGAAAACAGTGAGGTCCCCCGTGGTAAAGAGAATCGCAGTGTGCGGTCTTGGATATGTCGGCCTGCCGGTGGCCGTGGCATTTTCCAGGCGCTTTGATGTCGTCGGCTTTGATGTGGACAAGCGGCGCATCACGAGCCTGAAACAGGGAGAGGACTGGACCGGCGAGATCGAGCGTGAGGCATTGCTGGCGTCCCCCATGCAGTTCACCGACCAGGTAAGCGAACTGGACGGTTGCGATTTCTTCGTTGTCGCCGTGCCGACGCCGGTCGATGAAAAGAACAATCCCGATTTTTCCCTGCTGGTGCGGGCCTGCCGTTCGATCGGCCCCGTGCTGCGCCCCGGCTGCATCGTGGTTTTCGAATCCACGGTCCACCCCGGCGCGACCGAGGAAATCTGCGGGCCGGAATTGGAAAAGGTGTCGGGCCTGCGTTGCGGCGTCGACTTCAAGCTGGGCTACAGCCCCGAACGGATCAACCCGGGCGACCGCGAGCATCCGCTGGAGAAGATCGTCAAGATCGTGTCCGGCCAGGACGCGGAATCGCTGGAGGTCATCGCCGGCGTCTACGAACAGATCATCGACGCGGGCGTGCACCGCGCCTCCTCGATCAAGGTGGCCGAAGCCGCCAAGGTGCTGGAAAACACGCAGCGCGACATCAACATCGCCCTGATGAACGAGATGTCCAAGATCTGCGATCTGGTCGGCATCCGCACCGCCGAAGTGCTGGAAGCCGCCGGCACCAAGTGGAATTTCCTCAAGTTCACGCCCGGCCTGGTCGGCGGCCACTGCATCGGCGTCGATCCGTACTACCTGACGTCCAAGGCGCAGGAACTGGGCTACCACCCCGAAGTCATCCTGTCGGGCCGCCGCATCAACGACGGCATGGCCAGCCACGTGGCGGCGCGAGTGGTGCAGACCCTGGCCCGCAACGGCCGCCTGAACGCGTCGACCCGGGTCGGCATCCTGGGCATGACGTTCAAGGAAAACGTGCCGGACATCCGCAATTCGAAAGTGGTCGACCTGTATCGCGCCCTTGGCGACTACGGCATCACGCCGGTGGCCTGCGACCCGATGGTCGACGCCGAACAGATGCGGCATGAATACGGCATCAGCCTGGTGAATCGCGACCAGTTCCGCGACATGGACGTGCTGATCCTGGCCGTGCCCCACCGCGAAACCATGGAAACCCTCTGGGAAGACCTGCCGCAACTGGTCAAGGCCGACGGCATGGTCTGCGACCTGAAATCCGTGCTGGACAGCCGCCGGCTGCCGTCCGGCCTCTTGTACTGGACCCTCTGAGTCCAGGCCCGCCGCAACCCATCAAACACAGGAGAGGCCCGGAATGACCGCCTTTACCATCGCTCCGATTGGCACCTGCCGTATCCACACACCGCTGCGCGACGCAGTGGGACGCTACCCGATCAAGCAGCAGCTCGGTCGCAATTACGGTTTCGTGCACACCAGCGCCGAGGCGCTGCAGCAGGCCCGCTTCATGTTCGGCCAGGCCGAGGTTCCCACCGACGTGCAACGCGTGATCTTCCGTCCGTCGAACGGCGAGCAGGCCCGCCGCGGCACGCACAAGCCGGCCGACCTGTACATGGTCGAGCTGTCCTCGCGCAAGTTGCTGACCGTCGGCAACCATCCCATCCAGTCCAACTACCTGGTGCGGTTCTTCAGCGAGTTCTTCGCCGACCGCGCCCGGACCCGCGCGTTCTGGTCCCAGGCCAGCGACGAACGGCTCGCCGAGCGGCGCGCGTGGCTGGACCAGGATCCCGTCTTCAAGAGCCTGTCCGCGGACAACCGCGAGCTGCTGGCACGCATCGTCAAGCGCGAACAGACGGACGAGGAAATCGAGCAGCAGATGCACGAGCTGGTCGACCTGCTGGGCCGGGACAAGGTCGTGTTCGTCACGCACGTCAACGCCATGACGCCCGACAATGTGCCGATCGAACAGCGCGCCCAACTGATCGCCGCGGTCACCGCCAGCGCGCAGCGCATCGGCGTGCCGTGCTATGACCCGACGCCGCTGATGAACAAGATCGGACAGGCCGACGCGATGGAAGACGGCGGGCTGGACCTGACGCACTACACGCCGCTGTTCGCCGAGCGCCTCTACACCGAGTGGTTCAAGACCTTCGTGCGTCCGCGCATGAGCGCCTCCACGCCGCAGCCGTCGGTGCCCAAGCTGAGCGCCGACGAAAGCGCCGAACGCATCGAGAAGATCTGGGATTCGGGCGACCTGCGCGAAGCCTCGCGCCGCCTGCGCGACGTGTTGCGCCGTCATCCGAACCTGCCCGACCACACGCTGCTGTTTGCGCGGATGCAGGAAGAGCTGGGCGACTACGAAGGGTCGCTGGCGCTGCTGGGCAGCGCGGACGGCACGCTGGCCACCGGCAGCAAGGCCGAGCAGATCCTGATGCGCAACCAGTTCAAGCTGGGCCGCCATGACGTGGCGCACTCGCTGGCCGCGGGCCTGCTGGGCGACGAAATCGAGACCCCGGAAATCGTGCGCATCGCCGCGATTTCCGCCGGTCACCTGGGTTTCGTGGACGAGGCGCTGGGCAACTGGAAGCAGCTGTTCCGCATTTCCTCGCCGCAGGACGCGACCGCCACCGAGGCGGCCGACACCGTGCTGTCGCTGCTGCAGGCCGGCAGCGACATGGACGCCGCCCTGCGCTGGGTCCACGAGGTGCGCGCCGCGATCCCGTCGCACGGCCGCAGTTTCGCGATGCTGTGGCGCGACCGGCTGATCGCCGGCGACCGCGCCGGGCTGCGCGCGCTGGCGTCCGAGTCGCCCGCGCTCAAGGATGTCGAGGCGCTGGAGCTGATCAAGGAAGCCACCTGGCGCGGTTGCATCATGGCCGCGGCCGCGCTGGCCGTGTCGTGCAAGCTGGCCGACAGCGAGCAGGAAGACATTTCCGCCTGGCTGCATACGCAATCCGCGGCATGGGCCGAGGAGGGCGCCCAGGCGCTGGAGGAAGGCCGCCTGCGCGATGCCGCCGAACGCATCTGCGCGCATCGCCTGCTGAACCCCGATGCCCTGGCCGGCGTGCGCGCGCAGCGCGCCTTCGAACGCGCCATGCGCCTGGGCGTGCGGGCCGCGCTGGTGGCGGGCAACCACAAGGAAGTGATCGACCTGACCGACATCGCGCTCGACACCCAGGTCGAATTCCCCGAACTGCACGCCATGCGTGGCCGCGCGGCCGACGCGCTGGGCGACAAGCAGACCGCCATGCGCCACCTGGAGCAGGCCGCCGCCAACGAGTCGGCGCCGTTCAGCACGCAGCTGCACTTCGCCCGCGTGGCGTTCAACGGCGGCTGGTTCGGCGAGGCGATCGACGCCTACAAGATGGTCCTGGCGCACGCGTCGGCCGACCAGAGCGCCCGCGACGAGGCCGAACGCCAGCTCGGCAGGCTCGGCCCGCGCGCCATCCGCGGCGCCCGGGAAATCCTGTCCGCCGGCGATCCCAAGGCGGCCTGGATCCTGCTGGACCGTGTCGCGCAGTCGTGGCCGGGGATGCCGGAAGTCGATCACGAGAAGCGTCGCATCCTGGCCGTCCTGTACGCCGAGGCGCGCGCGCTGGATTCGTCCAGCACCACCGAGCGCCTGGCGTTGGGCGAGCGCATCCTGCAACTGGTGTCCGATGACCCGATCGGCCTGCGCCTGGCCGCCGTCGGCGCCATGCGCCTGCACCGCTTCGAACAGGCCTTGCCCTACTGGCGCGCGCTCAAGGAACGTTCCGACAACCCGGCCCAGTTCGATCACTACATCCAGCGCTGCCTGGTGTGGATCGACAAGGCCAACCGCAGGAAGGCCGCATGAATCCGCCCCTGATCACCGAGCGCGAGAACACCGCGTCGTCCGACCTCCAGGCGGTCCAGGTCCGCCTGGAGGAAATCGTGGCGGCCTCGGTGCGGGTCCAGGTCGCGCAGGCCAATCTGGCGGACGCGCAAGCGCTGGCGCGCGGCCACATGGCCGACTCCAAGGTCCGCTTCCTGCTGCTCAGGCTGAAAGAGGCGGCGGGCCTGAACGAGGGCATGTCCGAGCAATGGGCCACGCTGCTGCGGGAATGCCCCGAGGACCTGGAGATCGTGCGCTATCGCGCGACCCGCCTGGTCAAGGAGCGTCACCTCGAGGATGCGCTGTCCCTGGTCGAGCGGCACTTGCCCGAGTCCACGGAAAACCCCGCCCGGCTGTTCGCCCGCGCCAAGCTGCTGAGCGACATCCGCGCGTATGAGCAGTCGGACGAGCTGTTCCGCCGGCTGATCCTGCAATACACCGACCGCAACATCCGCGTCGAGTTCGCCAAGCGCCTGCGCAAGCGCGGCCTGCTGGCGGACGCCTATGATGTCATCGCGCCCGTGGCCAAGCACCTCGCGCCGGGCAGCAAGGCGGCGGAACTGGCCAATGGCCTGGCCAGCGACTATGCCTTCTACCAGCGCCTGGAGCCTGAGACCGCGCTGGCCGGAAAGGACATCCGGATCGTGTCGATGAAGCACGCCATCCTGCATTTCCGCGACCGCCAGATCCCGGAATACGCACCCGAGAAACCTGTTTCGGTCGCGCTGGTGACGGGCAGCCTGGGACCGGGCGGCGCCGAGCGCCAGCTGACGCGCCTGGCCGGGGAACTGGCCCGCATGTCGGACACGCCCAGCCCGCGCCCCGCCGATGCGCCGATGAAGCCGGAGAAGGTGGAAGTGCTGGTCAAGCAGCACACCGAGCCGCCCGGCTCCACCAAGAAGCAGGGCCTGGATTTCTTCCTGTCGGTGCTGGTCAAGGCCCGCATTCCGGTCACGGAAATCAACAAGCTGCCGGCGATCTCGGTGGCCCACCAATCCGTGCCGGACGGCAGCCTGGGCCGCCTGCTGGAGCAACTGCCGCCGCCGGTGCACTATGGCGTGACGCGGCTGGCGCCGGTCCTGCGCGCCAGCACCTTCGACGTGGTGAGCCTGTGGCAGGACGGCACCTGCCTGTTCGGCGCCCTGGCGGCGCTGCTGGCCGGCGCGCCGACCATCCACCTGGTGTTCCGCGGCCTGCCGCCGAACATCCGCAAGGACCGCTTCCGCGAAGAGTATCCCGAGCTCTACCAGGCCCTGGCCCAGGTGCCCGGCGTGCATTTCGTCAGCAACAGCCGCAAGGCGGCCGAGGCCTATGCGGAATGGCTCGGCATCCCCATCGTGCGCTTTCACGTGCTCTACAACGGCGTGCCCGACCTGGCCACCGACGCCGCCGCGGCGGACAAGGAAAAGTGGCAGGCCTTCCAGGAAAGCACGGCCGACGCCACCGAGACCATCGGCGGCGTGTTCCGCCTGGAGCCCGACAAGCGGCCGCAACTGTGGATCAAGCTGGCGGCGATGTACCTGAAACAGCGTCCGCAGGCGCGCTTCGTCATCGTCGGCGACGGCCGGCTGCACGACAACATCGTGGCGTTGGCGCAAGACCTGTGCGTGACGGACCGGCTGCTGCTGGTCGGTTTGTCGAATCACGTGGGCTACTGGTATTCGCAGATGGACGCCAAGGTCCTGCTGTCGCGCTATGAAGGGCTGCCCAACGTGCTGATCGAAGCCCAGTTGCTGGGCGTGCCGGTCGTTTCGACGCCGGCCGGCGGCGCGGGCGAGTGCTTCGAGGAAGACCAGACGGGACACCTGCTGGGCGACGTCGAGCATCCCGATCTGCACGAGGCCTGCGACAAGGTCGCCTCGATCGTGGACCGGGTGCGCGCCGACGAGAGCCTGAAAGCCCAAAGCCGCGAGCGGGCGCAGACCCTGTTTTCGCTGGAGGCGATGCTGGGCAAGTTCCTGAGCCTGTGCATGCCGCTCATGCCCGAGTCGGAGAACGACGCGAGCATGGAGCTACCCCCCATGCGTCTGATGCAGGCCTGAGCGTCCGCCCGTCCCATCCTGGTCCTGAAGATAAAGGAAGTTATGCAAATGAACGTCCCGGCGGCGAGCCCGCGCCGCCTTGCGGCGCCGGCCCTGCTGCTGATCACCGTACTCATGCTCAGCGGCTGCCAGCTGCCGCGCTCCGGCCCCATGTTGGGCGAGATGACAGGCGCCCACGACGACAAGGACGTCATCGTGATGCCCGCGTCGCGCGAACTCGCGCGCGCGAGCCGGGTGCCCGAGGTCTCCGATTTTCCCGTGCGCTACCGCGACCTGACGCAGGCCGGCTTCGACAGCCTGGTGCCGGGCGACGGCATCAACGTGAAAGTGTGGGAACGCGGCGGGCTGGGCGTGTTCGCGGCGGACCCGACCGGCGTGAGCGACCTGGGCAACCAGGAGCTGGACCGCAACGGCAACGTGTCCTTTCCCATCCTCGGCAAATTCAAGGCCGGCGGCATGACGCTGGGGCAGCTGCATGACGCCATCGTGGCGCGCCTGAGCCGGCTGGTGGCCGGCGCCGACGTCAGCGTGACGCGCGCCGCCGACGCGCGCGGGCAGATGGTGACGGTGCAGGGCAACCTGACCAAGCCGGGCATGTATCCCATCACGCAGACCGCCCAGCGGCTGAGCAGCGCGCTGGCGCAGGCGGCGCCGGTGCAGACCAATCCCGAGCAGCTCGTCATCAGCCTGCGGCGCGACAACAAGGTCGCCTCGGTGCGCTTGTCGGACATCTACCGCAACCAGAACAACGACATCCTGCTGCGCTCGGGCGACGTCATCACCGCGTACGAGTCGCGCGAGTTCCTGACGGTGCTGGGCGCGGCCGGCAACCAGGGCCGCGTGGCCATCAGCAAGCGCAACTACAGCGTGCTGGACGCGCTGGCCGACTCCAAGGGCCTGGATGACCAGACCGCGGACCCGCGCTCGGTGTTCCTGTTCACGCCCGCGCAGGCCGGCGTGGAGGGCAAGCCCGACCTGCTGCCGGTGGTGTACCAATTCGATCTCACGCGCCCGGAACAAGTGGCGCTGGCCCGCGAATTCACCGTGCATGAAGGCCAGGCGATCTATATCTCCGACGCGCCGTTCACCCAGGTGCAGAAGGTGCTGTCCGCGTTCCGCGTGACCATGAGCGCCGGCTTCAGCGCCACCCGGGCGATCGACTCCAACTCCGGCTCCGGCGCCTCCAACGGCATCAGCCAGTAGCGTGTCGATGAGTAACGAGGATCGGATCAAGGGTTGGCGTTCGCGGAGAAAGGACAGCAGCTACGCGGTGGGATCGGGCGTCGCCGCCTGGCGCCTGGACCCGGCCGCGCTGTTCGAGGCCAAGGCGGAGCCGGCGGTGCTGCTCAAGCCATTGCTGGCGCGCCTGCAGGGCGAGCCGCACGACTCGGTGGCCGCCCGGCGGGCGGTCTACGAGGCGGTGCAGGCCGAGCTGGACGCGGAGATCGCGCGCGCCAAGGTCGATGAGTCGCTGGCCGACTTTTCGCGGCGGCGCCTGCGCATCATCGTGCGCCTGCTGGAGCAGGACATCCGCGCCGGCGTCGAGGTGTTCGCGCCGGGCTACATGCCCGCCCGGCTGGTGGCGGAGGATCAGCGCCTGGCCCAGGCGCAGGAGCGGCGCGAGCAGCGGCGCAGGCAGGACGAGGCGCGCGATGCGCGTCGCCATGCCTCGCGCCACGATATCGCGCTGGAGATGGAACTGCCCGCGGGCGAGGCCGGCGACCTGGAGATCCTGCGGGAGCGGGTGCGCGGGCTGCATGCCGGGCATCGCCCGCACATCGCCGGCCGCGGCTGGCCGGGCGGACGCACGCTGCTGGCGCTGTTCGTCTACCAGCTGCATGTGATGCATGGCGAAAGCCGGATCGCCCTGCTGTGGGCGTTCGTGGGCCCGGTCGTGCTGCTGACGCTGATTTCGTCGCTGTACATCCTGATGGGCACGCACTACATCCTGGGGATGGACGTGCAGACCTTCTCGCTGTTGGGCGCGACGACCTGGATCATGTTCCGCCAGATCATCTTCCGCAGCAGCACGGCCTACGTATCGGCGCGCGGCCTGTTGAATTTCCAGGTCGTGTCGCCCTTGATGTGCGCGTTGGTGCAGGCGCTGCTGTACGTGTCGGTGTACCTGGTGGTGTTCGTGGTCCTGATCACCGCCGGCCACGCGCTCGATCTCATCACGCTGCCCAAGAGCTGGCCGGGCTTCATGCTGTACGTGGTGCTGATGGCGTGCTGCGCCGCGGCGATGGGCCTGCTGTTTGGCGCGATCGCGACCTTCTGGCACTTCTTCCTGCGGCTGGCGCCCGTGATCGAGCGCTTCCTGCAGATTTTCTCGGGCGTCTTCTTCGTGTCGGAGCAGTTGCCCGAGCAATTGCGGCCCTGGATGCTGTGGTTGCCGTTCTCGCATGGCATGCAGTTGCTGCGCTCGGCCTATTTCGACGCCTACACGTCGCAGGACGCGAGCCTCGGGTACTTCCTGACCAGCCTGGTTTTCCTGATGGCGGTCGCCCTGGCGGCCGAGCGGCTGGCCCGTCCCAATATCCAGCCCATGTGAGGAACGACGATGATTCATCTCAATGGCGTGACGGATGAACCCCTGGCCTTCGGCAACCGGCAGGCGCTGCTGGCCCAGGCGCACCTGGACATTCCCGTCGGGCGCTATGCCTTGCTGTCGCCGGCGCCGGAGCTGCACCGCCAGATCATCGATCTGCTGTGCGGCCTGCGGCCGCCGCGCCAGGGCTTCGTGCAGCATGACGGCAACGTGTCCTGGGCGATCGGCCGGCAGGGCTTCATCCGTGGCAAGGCCAGCGGCCTGAACATGATCGAGCTGGTGAGCCAGATGTACGAGCTGGACGCCGATGCCACCTATGAACTGGTGGCCGACCTGATCACCGACCCCAAGAGCCTGCCCCGGCCGATGGAGCATTGGCCGTTGTTCGCCCGGCAGGAGTTTTCGTTCGCGCTGGCCCTGGCGCCGGCGTTCGACGTCTACGTGATCGAAGGGGCCATTCCCTTCGAACCCTGCCGTTTCACCCGTCTCTGGCTGGCGCTGTTCGAAGAACGGCTGATCGGCAGGACGCTCATTCTTTCCAGTTACCGCCAGAATCAATTGGCGGACTATTGCCTGAAGGGCCTGATTTATGAACGAAGCGCACTCCGCATCGAAGACGACCTCGACCAGTGCATCAGCAAGTTCCCCCCGCGACGATCACGAAGCGAATCCGGAACAGGCGACGACGTTTTCGGCGGATTCGACGAAGGCCAGCTCGGCTTCTGAGAGCGGCTCCGAGATCGAGCGCCGGCGCCGCGAGCGTCAGGCCGCGCTGGACGAGCGCCGCCGCCGGCGCTGGATCAACGCCTTCATCGTCGTCGCCCCGGTCGCCCTGGCGCTGGTCTACGTGCTTTGCATCGCCACGCCGCGCTATGAAGCCGAATCTCGCTTCTTCGTGCAGTCGGGGTCCGGCCAGCAGGGCGGCGGCGCCATGGCGGCCAGCCTGCTCACCACGGGCAACTCGGGAGGCATGCTGGGCGGCTTCGTCGACGGCTGGGCGGTCAGCGACTTCCTCAGGTCGCGCGACAGCATGCGGCAGCTGGACAAGAAGGTCGGCCTGCGCCATTACCTGATGAATACGGGCCTGGACCCGGCCAACCATCTGTCGGAAGACTCCAGCGAGGACGATCTGTACCGCGCCTACCGGGCCTCGGTGCAGGTGTCCTTCAATGCGCTGGAGCAGATCGACGTGCTGCGCGTGCGCGCCTATTCGCCCGAAGACGCCGAAACCCTGTCCAAGGCCCTGATCGGCCTGGCGGAGGACTTCGTCAGTTCCATGAACGAAAAGGGCGTGGCGGACAAGCTGAAGGTCAGCGAGGAATCGGTCAGGCAGGCCGAGCAGAAGGCGCTGGGCGCGCGCGAGGCCCTGACTTCATGGCGCACCACGCACGGCAACATCGACCCGACGGCCACGGTGGCCATGCTGCTGAACCTGTCCAGCCAGCTCGAGGCGGAGTTGAGCACCGCGCAGATCAACCTGGACAAGATCCGCGCGCTGAACAACAAGGACCACTTCATGCTCAAGCCCGCCGAGACGCAGGTGACGGCGCTGAAGAAGCGGCTTGCCACCGTGCGCCAGCGCCTGAGCGGCGAGGGCAACACGGAAGCGAAGCAGCTGAAATCGTACGAGGCGTTGCGCAATACCCAGGCCTTCGCCGATTCGAACCTGACGCTGGCGCAGCAGTCCTACCAGCAGGCCGTGACGGACGCCCTGCGCCTGCAGCGCTACCTGTCCATCATCGCGCAGCCGGTCTCCACCGACCGGCCCAGCAGCCCGCGCACGGGGGTGCTGCTGCTGCAGGCGCTGGCGCTGGGCTTCGTGCTGATGTTCGTCCTGCGCGCGGCGATGGCCTTGCTGAGAGGATTGCGCCATGGTTGATACCACGATAGAACGCCCCGGCGCCGCCGCGCCGGCCGCAGCCCACGCCGCGCCGAGCGATGGCGTCAGCCACTTGCGCGCGGTCATCAAGCAGATCCTGGAGGCGGACGATCCGTTGCAGGCGATGGCCGGGCTCGGACCGGCGCTGGCGCGGGTGGAGGAGGGCTGGCGCGACGCGCGCCGCCTGCTGGTGTCGCCGTTCGTGAAGGTGGGCCGGCTGGAGCCGGCGATCGCCGCGCTGGAGCGGCTGGTCGACGCCTATCCGGCGCGCACCGACGACCGCCGCCTGCTCGCCAGCCTGCTGGGCCGCACCGAGCAGTGGGACCGCGCCATCGCCCAGGCCGATGCCGCCGCCGCCATCGCGCCCGACAACGGGGCATTGCAGGCCGCGCGGATACAGTTGCGGGTGCAGGCCGGACGCATCCCGCAGGCTGCCGACGTCGCGCGCCAGACCGCCGCCCAGGCGCTGACCAACCCCGGCGACGCGCATTGGTGGATGCTGGCCTATTCGCGCAACGGCGACGCGGCGGATGCGGCCGGCGTCGCCATGGCCTTGCAGGCGGCTGACCTGCCGAACGCGCGCGTGGCGACGGTGGCCGTGCGCGCCTTGCTGGATGACGACCGGGTCGAGGCCGCGATCCTGCTGGGCAACGGGGCGCTGGAGGCGGGGCACGATGCCCCGGCGCTGCGCGCATCGCTGGGGCTGGCGCACCTGCGCCGCGCCACCGACGACGACCGCAAGCTGCACGCCCCGGCGCATTTCGAGGCGGGCTTGAGCGCGGCGCCGGCCGACGTGCGGCTGTTGACGCTGCACGGAGAGACCCTGCTGCGCGCCGGCCGCTACAAGGAGGCCGTGGCGCCGCTGCGCCAGGCCATGGAACTGGCGCCGGAACTGGAGCAGACCCGCGCCCTGTACGCGCGCGCGCTGCGCTACACGCTGCAATACGAGGAAGCCGCCGACCAGATGCTGCAGCTGGTCGAGAAGTCGCCCGACAAGCTGCTGTGGCAGCGCGCGGCCATCGGCGCGCTCTCGCAGGCGGGACGCAAGCAGGAGGCCGAGTCGCTGTTCGAGCGCTACGTGGCGCAACGCGGGCAAGCGCTGCCGGCGACCTTCGAGCAGGCCCTGGACCAGCTGGAACACAAACTGGACACCGCCCCGATCCCGCAGGCGCGCCTGGACTGGGCGTGGTCGATGCGAGACGACGCCACGGCCGACCGCGCGCAATGGGAACGGCGCGCGCGCTGGGGCCATCTGGTGGACCACCTGCTGTTCGACTGGCTCGAATGCCGCGAGGACAGCGTCGAGGAAGCCATGCAGGTGCTGGGCGAACTGGACACCGGCGAGCGTTTCTTCGCGCCGCTGCTGGCCGCCGGCCGCGGCGTGGTGGTGGCCACGGCGCACGTGGGGCCGATGTATGCCGGCCTGATGGCGCTGGAACTGCTGGGCATTCCTTCGCGCTGGCTGGCGACCGCGCCAAGCATCGCCCAGAGCAGCTATGCCGCCGCCCTGATTTCGACCGCCGACCAGACCGAAGCGCAGGTCGCCAAGGCCTGCATGCGCGCGCTGGCCTCGGGCAATGTGCTGTGCCTGGCGGTGGACGGCGCCGCCAACCCCGCCGCGCCGCGCACCGTCTTCGAAGGGCAGGCGGTGACCTATTCCAGCTTCGCGGCCCACCTGGCGCACCGCCAGGGCGTGCCGTCGGTGTTCTACACGCCGCGCTGGGAGAACGGCCGGGTGGCCTACACGCTGGAGATGCTGCCCGCCGTGGAACCGGGCGAGGACGCCGATACGTATGCGGCGCGCTGGCAAGTGGCGTATTTCAAGCATCTGCGGGCGCACGTGGCCGGTCCGCCGGAAAACCTGCGCCTGAGTGGCGGCATCTGGCGCCACGTGCAGTCCGCGGATCGGTCCGCGCAGCGTTAGGGAGTGAATGTCCATGAAAGCAGCAACGAATTCAACGGCAGGGGCGGCGGGCAGGGCGCCGCGTCGCAAGCGCGCCGGGCCGGCCTATCGCGGGCTGCTGCGCGCGCTGGCGTGGCTGCCCGCGCTGGGCATGCTGTGCGGCGGCGCGGCCGCCGCCAGTGAGTCCTGCGCCAGTCCGGACGAGCGCTGCCCCTTCGTCTCCGAGCTGCTGCAGCAGCGCGAGGGCTATGGCGCGCGGGCCACGGGTGGCCTGGGCGGCAGGTTCATCGAGGTCACCTCCGACCAGGACGCCGGGCCGGGTACGCTGCGCGCGGCGCTGGCGCAGGCCAAGAAGGGACCGACCTGGATCCGCTTCGCATCGGACATGACGATCGTGCTGGACTCGCAGCTGCGGGTGCCGTCCAACACCACGATCGACGGCCGCGGCAAGCATGTGGCCCTGATCGACGACGGGCTGGGCGTGTATGGCAGCAAGAACGTCATCCTGACGCACCTGACCATCGACGGCCGCCTGAACCGGCTGACGCAGGCCGTGAACATCGCCAACGACAGCCGCGACGTGTGGGTGGACCACATGGACCTGTCGCGCATGTCCGACCGGCTGCTCAACGTCAAGAACGGCTCCACCGACGTCACGATCTCATGGACCAAGTTCCACAACTCGAACAAGGTCATGCTGCTCAACAACATCACCTCGAAGAACCTGTTCGAGAACTACGAACGTGATTCCATCGCGCGCGTGACGTTGCACCACAATTATTTCTTCAACACCGTGCAGCGCAATCCCCGCGGGCAGTTCGGCACGTTCCACCTGTTCAACAACCTGCTGGAGAACTGGGATTTCTACGGCATGAGCTTCAGCCTGGAGGCCAAGGCGCTGGTCGAGGGCAATATCTTCAACAACGATGCGAAGCGCCAATGCGTGGAGCCGGAGTTCTTCCCCACGGTGGAAGGGGTGAAGGTGAACTACTGCCGCTACATCCCCACGGCCGCCAAGCGCAGCGCGCTGAACAACGGCGCCTCGGACGAGGGCGCCTACCAGAACCTGAAGGCCGTGCACGGCTATACGCGCGACTTCAAGGCGTTCCTGCGCCTGAAGGACAATCTCTACCTGGGGGACGCCAAGCCGGTGTTGCAGGACTACCGCCCCGAGGCCGCGCCGACGCCGCCGTATTGCTATGGGTATGAGAAGCCGTCGGCGGAGTTGGCGGACCGGATCCGCAAGCACGCGGGCAACACCAGCGGCGATACGCCGCTGCCCGCATCGCGGGTGGGCGCGGGCTGCCCGGGCTAGCCGCGGCGCCGGCTCGCGCAAGGAGACGACCGCTCAGGCCTGGTGCGACAGCGGCCGTTCGGGAATCGGCGCGATGCGTTCGGGCGGCGGCGACACGCGCCATGAGGCGCGCCGTCGCAGCGCGCCGAACAGCTTGAGGCCTTGCGGCCAGTCTTCCAGGCCGCTGTCGGCGTTGATGTGGCCGGCGCCCGGAATCACCACGACGCGGCTGCCCCAGTTTTCCGCGAAGGCGCGGGCGCGGTCGAGCCGACAGTAGGGGTCATTGTCGCTGGCCACCACCACGCTCTGGAACGGCAGCGAGTGGCGCGGGATCGGCGCGAAACCGCGCAGACAGTCCGGCGCGTCGGGGCGCTCGACGTCGGCCGGCGCCACCAGCAGCGCGCCGGCGACCTTGGCGCGCAGCGGCACCGGCAGCGCGGCGCTGATCAGGCAGCCCAGGCTGTGGGCGACCAGCAGCACCGGACTGCGGGCCTGGTCGACCAGGCCCGCCAGGGTCGATATCCATTCCGCGCTTACCGGGTTCTGCCAGTCGCGCTGCTGCACCCGCACCGCGTGCGGCAACAGGGCCGCCCAGCGCGATTGCCAGTGTTCGGGTCCGGAGTCTTTCCATCCGGGGACGATGATCGGTTGGAGTCTCATGGCGGCCATGATGCCGCGCCGCCTTAGTAACGCAAACGAATAAATCCGCTTTTGCATATACGGTGGCGGGCATAAGGCCGGCGGCCCTCCGGATGCGGCACCGCAATATCGAAACCCCGCCCAAGACGGGCCGGAACCCCTGCAAAAGCCGCTATTTTTCAGTGTATGCTTGCCGTGCTAATGCAACGTAACGGGGCGTGACCAATGCGTTTCCGGCTGTCCGCCCGGTTCAAAAACCAACGATTACAAGCCATTAAAGGAGTCCACTCATGAAGCAAGCATTTCGTCTGACCCCGGTCATCGCGGCCCTGGGCGTCGCCGCGGGGTTGGCGTTCAGCGCCGGCGCCCACGCACAGACCATCAAGATCGGCGTGGTGGGCCCCACCACCGGCGCGGTCACCCAATACGGCGACATGGTCCGTGAAGGCGTCGACACCGCGGTGGAACGCATCAACGCCGCCGGCGGCATCAACGGCAAGAAGCTGGAAACCGTGGTCATCGACGACGGCTGCGAACCCAAGCAGGGTCCGGTCGCCGCCAACCGCGTGGTCAACAGCAAGATCGGCTTCGTCGTGGGCCACGTCTGCTCGGGCGCCACCATCGCCGCCGCCGACATCTACAACAACGAAGGCGTGGTCATGGTCACGCCCTCGGCCACGTCGCCGGCCCTGACCGACGGCAAGAACTACGAGTTCATCTTCCGCACCATCGGGCGCGACGACCAGCAGGGTCCCGCCGCCGCCAAGTTCATCCTGGAAAAGCTCAAGCCCAAGAAGGCCGCCGTGCTGCACGACAAGCAGTCGTATGGCCAGGGCATCGCCACCGCCGTCAAGAACGACCTCGAAAAGGGCGGCGTGCCCGTCGCGATCTTCGAAGGCATCAACGCTGGCGACAGCGACTACTCGGCGGTCATCACCAAGCTCAAGAGCCAGGGCGTGGACTTCGTCTACTACGGTGGCTACCACCCCGAAATGGGCCTGCTGCTGCGCCAGGCGGCCGAGCAGGGCGTGAAGGCCAAGTGGATGGGTCCGGAAGGCACGGGCAACCCGGACATCAACGCCATCGCCGGCGACGCCGTCGAAGGCATGCTGCTGACGCTGCCGGCTGACTTCACCCAGAACGCCGCCAACGCCGAGATCGTCAAGGCCTTCGCCGCCAAGAAGCGCAACGCCAGCGGCGCGTTCCAGATGACGGCCTACACGGCCACCCAGGTCATCGCCGACGGCATCAAGGGCGCCGGCAGCGAAGACCCGACCAAGGTCGCCAAGTACCTGCACGCCAACACGTTCGACACCCCCATCGGCAAGGTGGCCTGGAACAAGCAGGGCGACCTGACGAACTTCCAGTTCGACGTCTTCGTGTGGCACAAGGACGGTTCGAAGTCCGTTTATAAATAAGGACTTAGCGCGCGTTCGGGCGGCTTTTCCGCCGCCGGCGCGCGCCAGCCGCCAGACCCCTCGGCCGGGCCGGAAGCGATGTCTTCCCGCCCGGCTTTTTCGTGGGCGCCGCCCGCCGGGAACCGGGCCGCCGCCGGTGGGGTCGAACGCCGCTCGCGCGGTTTTGCGTAGAATGCGGCGAAATCGCTCTCTCTTTTTCTGTCCGGAAACCCCATGACCAAGGCCTTGCTAGTCGAAGACGATCCGAAACTGTCGCGCCTGATCGCGCAGTTCCTGGAGCAACACGGGTTCCAGGTCGCGCAGGCCTACCGCGGCGACCATGCGGTGGAGGCGTTCCGCCGCCACGACCCGGCCATCACCATTCTCGACCTGATGCTGCCCGGGCGCGACGGCCTGCAGGTCTGCCGCGACCTGCGCGCGTTCTCGTCGGCGCCGATCCTGATGCTGACCGCCCGCGAGGACGACCTGGACCAGATCCTGGGCCTGGAGTCGGGCGCCGACGATTACGTCATCAAGCCGGTCGAGCCGCGCGTGCTGCTGGCCCGCATCCGCGCGCTGCTGCGGCGTCACAGCCAGCTGGAGGAACCGCCGGAGCGCTTGGAGTTCGGGCCGCTGGTCATCGACCGGCGCACCCGGGCGGTGGTCCACGGCGGGGTCGAGGTCGACCTGACCACGATGGAATTCGAGATGCTGTGGGCGCTGGCCAGCCAGGCCGGCCAGGTACTGACGCGCGACGACCTACTCAACGCGGTGCGCGGCATCGAGTTCAACGGGCTCGACCGCAGCGTCGACGTTTGTGTCAGCAAGCTGCGCCGCAAGCTCGATGACGATCCGCGCGATCCGGCGCGCATCAAGACCGTGTGGGGCAAGGGCTATCTGTTCTCGCCCAAGGCGCACGAGGGCAGCGATGATTAAATTCGTCCTGCGGCTCTTCGTGGTGCTGGCGGTCGGCTTCGTGATTTCCAACGAAGTCGTGGACCGTTCCGCCAACTACCTGTTCGAGCCGGTCAGCGACGCCTACACCCGCGAGTCGGTGCGCGGGCAGATCCACAGCCTGGTGCAGGAACTGTCGAAGGTCGAGCCGGGCGCGCGCACGGCCTACATCGAAAAGCAGCTGATGCCGTACTACGGCCTGGGCCTGCGGGTCTTCAACGCTTCCGACTACAACGCCAGCGACAAGGAACGGCGCATCGCTGCCCACGGCGATTTCTTCATCCGCGACAAGATGCAGACCTTCGTGGCCGCGATTCCCGGCCCCGGCCACCAGTGGCTCGAGGTCAAGCTGCCGCCCGAGCCGTCGTTCGGCCCGTGGGTGGTGGCGGCGGTCTATTCGGCGCTGGGGCTGCTGCTGTGCGCCTTCATGCTGGTCTGGGCGCTGCCGATCTGGCGCGACCTGGAAGCGCTCAAGACCGCCGCGCTGCGCATGGGGCAGGGCGACCTGGAGGCCCGCGCGCGGCTGTCGCGGCATTCCAGCATCGGCAACCTGGGCGACACCTTCAACCTGATGTCCGAGCGCATCGGGGCGCTGATCGGCAACCAGCGCGAGCTGACCAACGCCGTTTCGCACGAGCTGCGCACGCCGATCGCGCGCCTGTCGTTCGAGCTCGACATGATCGGCCGCGCCGAGGATCCGGCCGAACGCAAGCGCCTGATCGATGACATGAAAAGCGACGTCGCCGAGCTCGACAGCATGGCCTCCGAGCTGCTCATGTACGCGCGCCTGGAGCACAAGGGCGACGGCGTCGCGCTGCAGCCGCAGGACGCCCGCAGCTGGCTCGATTCGGTGGTGCAGCACGCGGGCTTCGAGGCCGACCAGACGGGCGTGCGCTGCGAGGTGGTGCTGTGCCAGGTGCGCGAGGTCCACCTGCACCAGCGCTACATGACGCGGGCGCTGCTGAACCTGCTGCAGAACGCCATCCGCTATGCCGGCCGCCGGGTCCAGGTCAGCCTGGTGTCGCCCTCGCCGCGCGAGTACGTGCTGATGGTCGACGACGACGGCCCGGGCATCCCGCAAGCCGACCGCGAGCGCATTTTCGAACCCTTCATCCGGCTGGACGAGAGCCGCGACCGCGGCACCGGCGGCACCGGACTGGGACTGGCCATCGTCAGCCGCGTGGCGCGCTGGCACAACGGCACCGCGCAGGCCGCCGACAGCCCCTTGGGCGGGGCCCGTTTCATCATCAGCTGGAAGGCGGCCTGAGGCCGGGGACAGGGGCGGACCGGGGGTAGCCGGCACGCCTTTAACAAACTTAACAATCTGTCCTTCCAATCTTCACAAACTCCATACAAAGCGGGAAAGATCGGGGTCGCATCCCTGACTAGCATGACGGCAGTTCTCAGAAGAGGGTTGCCCGTTCGTCATGTTTTCGCTCACCCGCCTGGCTGCCGTTGCCCTGTTCCTGATCGCCGTGGGCGGTTGTCAGGGCGGGGCGCCGGCCGCGCCGCCGACGATCGCCCAGGGCGATTATCCGGCGGTGGTGGCCTACCTGAAGCAGCGCATCGCCCATGACCTGGACGCGCAGCGGGTGCCGGGCCTGTCCATCGCCATCGTCGATGACCAGCGCACGGTCTGGAGCAGCGGCTTCGGCTATGCCGATTCGGCGCGCCATCGCACCGCCACCGGCGACACGCTCTACCGCGTGGGCGCCATCTCCAAGCTGGTGACCGCCGCGGGCGTGCTGCGCGCCGCCGACGACGGCCGCCTGTCGCTGGACATCCCCGCCGCCCAGGCGCTGCCGCAATCGGCGCTGGAGCCGCGCCGCGCGGCCATGCACTGGATGGGCACCTATCCCTTCACCGTCCGCCGCCTGCTGGCGCTGCGCCCCGACACGCTCGAGGACACCATGGGCCGGGCCCGCGCCGACATGGGCTACGCCATGCTCGGCGACATGGTGGCGCACGCCGCCGACGAACCCTTCGATGCCTACGTGCGCCGCACGCTGCTGCAGCCGCTGAACATCTCGCGCGCCGGTTTCCGGCTCGCGGCCGCCGGCGACGACGCGCGCGAACTGCGCGCGGCCGGCTACCGCCGCGGCATCCCGTGGATTGAACAGTCGCAGCCGAACGAGGCCGCCGAAGGCCTGTGGGCCAGTTCCACCGAGATGGCGCGCTTCTCCAGCATGCTGTTCGGCGGCGGCACCTACCAGGGCCGCCGCGTCCTCAAGGACGAATCCGCGCTCACGCTGCTGAACCTCGAGACGGTGGCCAACGGCATGGACCTGCAATGCCGCCTGGCGCTGTCGTGGCTGGCGGCGCCCTGTGATGCCGACTACATCGCCGGCGACGCGCTGAGCGAGCACAGCGGCGCGACGGAAGCCTTCCATGCCCGCTGGCTGCTGGCGCCGCGCGAGAAGCTGGCGGTGCTGGTGATGAGCAATGCCGACAGCGCCGAGCCGCTGGTGGCCTCGGTCTCGACCCTCGCCATGGACCTGATGCGCCAGGCCAAGGGCGCGGCCCAAGAATAGGCATGCGTCGCGACCGCCGCGGCGTGGCCGAGTTTTCCCCCCAACCTCGTTTCCCGGATGTTCTTATGAAGCGAAATCGCTCTATGTCCCTGATGCAGCGCCGCGCCGGCGCGGCGTGTTTGCTGGCCAGCCTGCCTGCGTTGTCGTTCGCCGCGGGCGGGCAGCAGGTCGCCGACAATTCGGTCTATGGTTCCCGCGGCGCCAGCTCGCGCGGCATCGAGGTCTCCACCGGCACCGAGAAGCCGGCCGACGAATGGAAGTTCTACGGCACGCTGGGCATCGGCTACGCGCCGCGCTACAGCGGCAGCGACGAAAGCGCGGCCCTGCCGGTCTTCGGCCTGGGCATCCGCAGCCCGGGCGGCTTCTTCCTGGACACGGCGCACGGCCTGGGGTGGGAAACGCAGGCGCTCAGCAGCACGTTTCGCTTCTACGTGGCGCCCAGCGCCTCGCGCAAGGATCACAAGAAGGGCTTCCAGGGTTCGGACAAGCTGCGCGGCATGGGCGACATCAAGAGCCGCGCGCAGATCGGCATGGACGCCGAGACGCAGGTCGGTCCGGTGACGCTGTCGGCTACGGTGGCGCACGCGTTCAAGAAGGGCGACGACCGGGACGTTGGCAGCGCCTACACGCTGTTCAACCTGGGCGCCAGCACCACGGTGTACGAAGGCTCGGCGGGCTCGATCTCGCTGGCGCTGAGCAGCAACTTCGGCGACGGCAACTACATGCGCACCTGGTATGGCGTCAGCGACCGGCAGTCGGCCAATTCGGGCTACCGCCGCTACAACCCCAAGGGCGGGCTGGAGAGTGTCGGCCTGGGCGCGACCTGGGCGCTGCCGCTGAGCAAGGAATGGTCATGGTCGGTGGTGGCCGAGGCGCGCCGCCTGTACGGCGACGCGGCCGACAGCCCCATCGTGAAGGAGCGCAACCAGTACTCCGTCGGCACCATGGTGACCTACACGTATTGAGCGGGAAGAGCCCTTTCCCGGACGGGAAAGGGCGGGGCGGGCCGGTCGGGCGAATCGCCGCCGGTCCCGCCGCGATGGATTACAGCCCTTGCACGCGGCGGCCGGTGTCGGCCTCGAACCAGTGCAGCGGGTGACGGCCGTCGGGACCGACATTGACGCGGTCGCCGACCTTGGCCGAGGACTCGGACAGCTGGCGCGTGGTGCAGCGCACGACCAGGGTGCTCTTGCCGCAACGGCAGTGCACCAGTTGCTCGGAGCCCAGCGTCTCGACCATCTCGACTTCGGCGGGCACCCCCTGCGTGTTCAGCAGCATGTGCTCGGGGCGCATGCCCATGATGACCTTGCGGCCGCGCACCTGCGAGGGCACCTGCAGCGGCGAGATCTCCAGCGCCAGGCCATCGGCGGTCTGCACCGTGCCGTCGCCGGCCACGTTGACTTCCATCAGGTTCATCGGCGGCGAGCCGATGAAGCCGGCGACGAAGGTCGAGGCGGGCTTTTCGAACACTTCCATCGGCGTGCCGATCTGCTCGGGCACGCCCTGGTACATGACGATCATGCGGTGCGCCAGCGTCATGGCCTCGACCTGGTCGTGGGTCACGTACAGGCTGGTGGTGCCCAGGCGGCGGTGCAGCTTCATGATTTCCAGGCGCATCGCCACGCGCAGCTTGGCGTCCAGGTTCGACAGCGGTTCGTCGAACAGGAACACCTTCGGCTCGCGCACGATGGCGCGGCCCATGGCCACGCGCTGGCGCTGGCCGCCCGACAGGGCGCGCGGACGGCGGTCCAGCAGGTGGCTCAGTTCCAGGATCTGCGCGGCGGCGTCGACGCGCTTCTTGATCTCGTCCTTGGAGAACTTGCGGATCTTCAGGCCGTACGCCATGTTCTCGAACACGGTCATGTGCGGGTAGAGCGCGTAGTTCTGGAACACCATCGCGATGTCGCGTTCGGCCGGCTCGAGATTGTTGACGACCTTGTCGTCGATCACGATCTCGCCGCTGGTCACGGTTTCCAGGCCGGCGACCATGCGCATCAGCGTGGACTTGCCGCAGCCCGAGGGGCCGACGATGACGATGAATTCACCGTCCTTCACATCCATGTCGATGCCATGGATGACCGGCACGTTGCCGGCGTAGGTTTTCTTTACGTTGCGAAAGCTGAGAGTAGCCATGAGTTATTCGTATCGGAGTCGTTGTCGGGTTGGCGATAGGGAGGGTCACTTTTCAGTGTCGACCAGCCCCTTGACGAACCATTTCTGCATCAGGATGACGACCAGCGCCGGCGGGATCATCGCCAGCATGGCGGTGGCCATGGTGATGTTCCATTCGGTCACGCTGTCGCCGCCGCTGATCATCCGCTTGATGCCGATGACGACGGGGTACATGTCTTCCTGCGTGGTTACCAGCAGCGGCCACAGGTATTGGTTCCAGCCGTAGATGAACTGGATCACGAACAGCGCGGCGATGCTGGTCTTGGACAGCGGCAGTAGCACGTCGCGGAAGAAGCGCACGGGACCGGCGCCGTCGATGCGAGCGGCCTCGATCAGCTCGTCCGGCACCGTCAGGAAGAACTGGCGGAACAGGAAGGTGGCCGTGGCCGAGGCGATCAGCGGCAGCGTCAGGCCGGCGTAGCTGTTGAGCAGGCCGAGGTCGGCCACCACCTTGTAGGTGGGCGCGATACGCACTTCGACCGGCAGCATCAGCGTGACGAAGATCATCCAGAAAAAGAACATGCGGCCGGGGAAGCGGAAATACACCACCGCGAAGGCCGACAGCAGCGAGATCGCGATCTTGCCGATCGAAATCGCCAGCGCCATGATCAGGCTGACGTACATCATGCGGCCCACCGGCGCGCCGGACGAGCCGCCGGAAGAGCCGCCGAACAGCGCCTGCATGTAGTTGTCGACGAAGTGCGGACCGGGGATCAGCGACATCGGCGCGGAGGCCACTTCCTGCGCGGTCTGGGTGGACGCGACGAAAGTGACGTAGAGCGGAAAGGCCACCATCGCCACCCCGCAGAGCAGGATGACGTGGGCCAGAATATCCAGCCAGGGACGGCGTTCAACCATTGTTATCTGCCTCGAAAATCAATACTGCACTTTGCGGTCGACGTAGCGGAACTGCACGACCGTCAAGGCAATCACAATGAACATCAGCACCACCGACTGGGCCGCCGACGAGCCGAGATCCAGGCCGCGGAAGCCGTCGCTGTACACCTTGTAGACCAGGATCGAGGTCGACGTGCCGGGACCGCCCTGCGTGGTGGTGTCCACCACCGCGAAGGTGTCGAAGAAGGCATAGATGATGTTGACCACCAGCAGGAAGAAGGTGGTGGGCGAGAGCAGCGGGAACACGATGCTCCAGAAGCGGCGCGACGGGCTGGCGCCGTCGATCGCGGCGGCTTCGATGAGCGAGCGCGGAATCGACTGCAAGCCGGCCAGGAAGAACAGGAAGTTGTACGAGACCTGCTTCCAGACGGCGGCGATCAGCACCAGGATCATGGCCTGGCTGCCGTCCAGGCGCGGGTTCCAGTCGACGCCGGCCTGGCGCAGTGCCACGGCCAGGATGCCGACCGAGGGCGAGAACAGGAACAGCCACAGCACGCCGACCACGGCGGGGGCGACGGCGTACGGCCAGATCAGCAGGGTCTTGTAGAGCCCGGCGCCGCGGATCACGCGGTCGGCCATGACGGCCAGCAGCAGCGAGACGCCCAGGCCGACCACGGCGACCAGGATCGAGAACACCGCCGTGACACGGAAGGAATCGAGATAGGCCTGCTGCGAGAACAGCTCCATGAAGTTGTCGAGACCGACGAACTCCGAGGACAGGCCGAAGGCATCTTCCAGCCGCATCGACTGCCACATGGCCTGGCCGGCGGGAAGGAAGAAGAAGACCACGGTAATGATGATCTGCGGCAGGAGCAGCAGATAGGGCAGGGTCTTGTGCCCGAAGACAACACGTTTTTCCATAGGGGGAACCCAAGGTACGAAAAACGGCGGTTGGATTAACCGCCGCTTGAAACCGCCGGCCGGGAAAGGATGCGCCGGCCTGGCTTGAGGCGCCCGGAGGCGCCGGCACGCATAAGCACGATAGGCTTAAAGCCCCAAAAAAACCAGGGCTTTAAGCCTCTCTTGAACTACGCAAGCCCCTGTCACGAAACGGAAATCGTGCATGCCAGGGGCTTGTTTCCGAGCCTCGGAACGGGCGTTACTTTACACTCTTCTCGAACTTTTCCAGCAG
This sequence comes from Achromobacter sp. ISS7, assembly GCF_056523125.1. Classification (NCBI taxonomy): domain Bacteria; kingdom Pseudomonadati; phylum Pseudomonadota; class Betaproteobacteria; order Burkholderiales; family Alcaligenaceae; genus Achromobacter; species Achromobacter sp. ISS7. The sequence goes on from NZ_JAWRZD010000001.1 coordinate 1,613,827, forward strand.
TTCGTTGCCGCGCTTGACGATGTTCTCGGCGCCGTCCTTGGCCGAGACCTTGCCCGACACGATGCGTTCGATCTCAGCGTCCTCGATTTCACGGATCTGCGGCAGGAAGCCCAGGCGCAGGCCACGCGATTGCGCGGTGGTCTCGACGTTCAGCTGCTTGACGCCGACTTCGGTGCCCGGGTTCTTGTCGTAGAAACCGTCTTTCTTGGTCAGCTCGTAGGCGGCCTTGGTGACCGGCACGTAGCCGGTCTGCTGGTGCCAGCGGGCGGCGATTTCCGGGCTGGCCAGGAACTTGAAGAACGCGGTCACGCCCTTGTAGGTTTCCGGCTTCTTGTTGGCGAAGACCCACAGCGAGGCGCCGCCGATGATGGTGTTCTGCGGCGCGCCTTGCACGTCGGCGTAGTAGGGCAGGGTCGAGGTGCCGAATTCGAACTTGGCGTTCTTGGCGATGTTGGCGCGCAGGCCCGACGAACCGGTGATCATGGCGCACTTGCCGCTGATGAACAGCGAGTTCGGCTCGTCGCCGCGGCCGCCGTACATGAAGATGCCTTCCTTGCCCAGCTTGGCCAGGTTTTCCAGGTGGCGCACGTGCAGCGGGGTGTTGATGGCGATGCGGGCGTCCAGGCCGCCGAAACCGTTATCCTTGGTGGCGTACGGCACGTTGTGCCAGGCCGAGAACGTTTCCAGCTGGACCCACGACGGCCACGAGGTGGTGTAGCCGCATTCCTGGCCCGCGGCCTTCAGCTTCTGGCCGGCGGCGGCCAGCTCTTCCCAGGTCTTGGGCGGCTTTTCGGCGTCCAGGCCAGCCTTCTTGAAGGCGTCCTTGTTGTAGTAGAACACCACGGTCGAGCTGTTGAAGGGCATCGACACCAGTTTGCCGTCGGCCGACGAGTAGTAGCCGGCCACGGCGCCGATGAAGTCCTTCGGGTCGATCGGGTTGCCGGCTTCTTCCGACATCTGCTGCACCGGCTTGATGGCGCCCTTGGCGTACATCATGGTGGCGGTGCCGACTTCGAACACCTGGAGGATGTCCGGGGCATTGCCGGCGCGGAACGCGGCGATGCCGGCGTTCATGGATTCGCCATAATTGCCCTTGTAGACGGCCTTGACCTGGTAGTCGGGGTTCTTCTTGTTGAACTCGTCGACGAGGCCGTTCACGCGGTCGCCCAGCGCGCCTTCCATCGAGTGCCAGAACGTGATTTCGGTGGCCGCGTGCGCGGAAGCGCCGGCGAACGCCGCCATGACGGCGGCAAAGGTGAGGGCAATTCGGTGGGATCGCATGAGAGGTTTCCTCCAGTTGGGCGTGTCGCGACCGGGATTGTCCGGGCGCGGAAAACACGTCACCTTATGAATTGTTTGTGACAAAACCGTGACTTTCACATCACTTAAAACGCCTGTCAAATTGCGCGTTTCAGGCGCGAACGAACATTTTCTTTTTTTTCCCGCTGGAGCCGACCGGTTTACAATCACTTCCTATGAAAAACGAACTTTCGATTGCGTTCATCGGCGGCGGCAATATGGCCGCCGCGCTGGCTTCCGGTCTTGCGGGCAAAGTATGCCCCGCCGGCAGCATTCATGTCATTGACATTAACCAGGATTCGCACGCCGCCTGGCAGGCCCGCGGCATGACCACCGCGACCGCCCCGGACGAGGCCCTGGCGCGGTGCCGGGTATGGGTGTTCGCAGTCAAGCCTCAGAACATGAAAGACGTTGTGGCTTCCACGCGTCAGTGGTTGCGCGACGACACTTTGGTGGTAAGCGTCGCGGCCGGCATCCGCGCCGACACGCTGGCCGGCTGGCTGGGCACCCCCGAGGCGCCGTGGCGCCGCCTGGTGCGTTGCATGCCCAATACCCCGGCGCTGGTCGGCGCCGGCATCACCGGCCTGGCCGCGCTGGATGGCGTGGGGCAGGCCGACCGCGACCTGGCCGCCAGCATGCTGGCCAGCGTCGGCGAAGTGGTCTGGGTGGCCGACGACGCGGCGCTGGACGCCGTGACGGCGTTGTCGGGCAGCGGCCCGGCGTATGTCTTCCTGTTCCTGGAAGCCCTGATCGCCGGCGGCCAGAAGGTCGGCCTGACGGCCGAGCAGGCGCGCCAGCTGGCGCTGGGCACCTTCGCCGGCGCCACCAAACTGGCCGCCGAATCGTCCGAGCCGCCGTCGGTGCTGCGCGAGCGCGTCACCTCCAAGGGCGGCACCACCGCCGCGGCGCTGGCCGCGTTCAATGCCGCCGGCTTTGCCGGCATCGTCGAGGACGCCATGGCCGCGGCCGCGCAGCGTTCGCGCGAGCTGGCCGAGGAGTTCGGCAAGTGAGCCAGGCCGCCGCGCGCTTTGCCCCCATGAGCCGGGCGCAGTTCGGCATCGCCGTGCTGTGCATGCTGCTGGTGGTGGTGGGGTCGAACATCCTGGTGCAGGTGCCGCTGAATGACTGGCTGACCTGGGGCGGCCTGTCGTATCCGGTGGCCTTCCTGGTGACCGACGTGCTCAACCGCCGCTTCGGCCCCGCGGCCGCGCGCCGGGTGGTGTGGTTCGGTTTCGCCGCCGCGCTGGCGGTGTCGGTGTGGGTGGCGTCGCCGCGCATCGCGCTGGCCTCGGGCCTGGCCTACATCTGCGCGCAGTTGGTCGACATCCAGGTGTTCGACCGCCTGCGCGACCAGCGCTGGTGGCGCGCGCCGCTGGTGTCCGGGGTGCTGGGCGCGATCCTCGACACCGCGGTGTTCTTCAGCGTGGCCTTCGCCGCCACCGGCACGCCCTGGGTGACCTGGATGATGGGCGACCTGGCGATCAAGCTGGTGGTCAACATCAGCATGCTGGCGCCGTTCCGCGCGCTGATGTGGAATCTGGCCAAACCTGCCAGCGTCTGATTTTCGAAAATCGACGATTATTATTAACGGGATAATCATTATTCGTAAGACTCGCGTAAGTACTGTATGAAAATGCGAAGTCAAACGATGTATTAATGATTATTCATATAAATCACCTGCCATCGAATTCATCGCGGCGCCATGGGGAATCCAAGGCGCCGCGCGGATTTTTCCTGCGTTTTCACGCACTTGTCGCACCGATCCGTCACGATTAAAGGTTTCTCCTGAAATATTGGGGATTACACGCAGTGACAGTATGTCTGCTTGCTTCCAGAATACCGCCCACACCGTGTTTTTGCCCAAGAAGCCGGCGACGCGCGATACGGGTTGCGGGGTATCCACCCGACAGACCGGATCGAACAGAGCCGCTCAAAACCTCGCTGGAGAACTCCGCATGAAGTTTCTGCATCGCCTTACCCCGGTAGCTATGGCATTCGGGGCGCTTGCCCTGGCAGGTTCCGTGCACGCCGCCGATACGATCAAGATCGGCATCCCGCAGCCCATGACGGGCCCCAACACCCAGTACGGCGACCAGATCCAGGCTGGCGCGCTGACTGCCATCGAGACCATCAACGCCAAGGGCGGCGTGAAGGGCAAGAAGCTCGAACCGATCCTGATCGACGACGGTTGCGAACCGAAGCAGGCCGTCCCGGCCGCCAACCGCGTGGTCAACTCCGGCGCCAAGTTCGCCGTGGCCCATGCCTGCTCGGGCGTGACCGTGGCCGCCGTGAACGTCTACGAACAGGAAGGCATCGTCGGCATCACCCCGGGCGCGACGTCGCCGCTGGTCACCGACACGATCAAGCCGCATTACTTCTTCCGCACCATCGGCCGCGACGACCAGCAAGGTCCGTACGCCGCCCGCTACATCGCCAACACCCTCAAGCCCAAGAAGGTCGCCGTGCTGCACGACAAGCAGACCTACGGCTCGGGCGTGGCCACCCAGGTCAAGGACACCCTGGCCAAGGAAGGCGTGAACGTGGCGCTGTTCGAAGGCATCAACGTCGGCGACAGCGATTACTCGGCCATCATCACCAAGCTCAAGTCGGCCGGCGTCGACCTGGTCTACTTCGGCGGCTACCACCCCGAGCTCGGCCTGTTGCTGCGCCAGTCGCGTGAACAGGGCCTGAAGGTCCAGTTCATGGGTCCGGAAGGCACCGCCAACCAGGATCTGGTGGCGATCGCCGGCCCGGCCATCGACGGCCTGCTGGTCACGCTGCCCGCCGACTTCACTAAGCTGCCGGGCAACGAAAGCATCGTCAAGGCCTTCAAGGACGCCAAGCGCGATCCGGACGGCGCCTTCCAGATGCCGGCGTACGCCGCGGTGCAGATCCTGGCCGACAGCATCACCGCCGTGGGCGAGGATCCCGCCAAGGTCGCCGACTACATGCACAAGACCACGTTCAACACCGGCATCGGCAAGGTCGAGTACGACGCCAAGGGCGATCTGAAGAACTTCGAGTTCGCCGTTTACAAATGGGACAAGAACGGCAAGAAGACCCAGCTGTAAACTCCCGCGATTCCGCCGGCGTGGTGCCGGCGTGAGGGCCTGTCGTCGTCGTTGTGTCGTAATCCGCGTAGCGATGCGCCAAAAGCGCTGTGCGGCCGGCACGCGATGATCACAGGCCCTTAAAATACGCCCAGGTTTCCGGCTCCGGGTCTCTCTACCGGAGCCGGAACTATTTGGAGCAAGAGAAATAATGTCCGACCTCATACCCCAACTTACCCAGCAATTCTTCAATGGATTGTCTCTGGGCGCGATCTACGCGTTGATTGCCATCGGCTACACAATGGTCTACGGCATCATCGGTATGATCAACTTCGCTCACGGCGAAATCTACATGATCGGCGCCTATGTCGGCCTGGTCACCCTCACGGCCATCGGCACGGGCAGCGGCCTGCCGGTGCCGTTCATCATCGCGGCGATGCTGCTGGTGGCCATCGTCGTCACCGGCATCTACGGCTTCAGCGTCGAGCGGGTCGCGTACCGCCCGGTGCGCAGCAGCCCCCGCCTGGTGGCGCTGATCTCGGCCATCGGCATGTCGATCTTCCTGCAGAACTGGGTCGCCCTGGGCCAGGGCGCGCGCGACATGGCGGTGCCATCGCTGGTGTCCGGCGCGGTGCAGTTCCACATGGGATCCGACTTCGACGTGACGGTGCCGTATTCGCGCATCATGATCATCGTGGTGACCGTGGTGCTGATGATCGGCCTGACGCTGTTCATCAAGTACTCGCGCATGGGCCGCGCCTCGCGCGCCTGCTCGCAGGACATGCACATGGCCAACCTGCTGGGCATCGACACCAACCGCGTGATCTCGTTCACGTTCGTGATGGGCGCGATCCTGGCGGCGGTGGGCGGCGTGCTGATCGCCATCACCATCGGCAAGCTCAATCCCTTCATCGGCTTCCTGGCCGGCATCAAGGCCTTCACGGCGGCGGTGCTGGGCGGCATCGGCAGCATCCCCGGCGCCATGCTGGGCGGCGTGTTGCTGGGCCTGGCCGAAACGTTCGCGGCAGCCTATATCTCGTCGCAGTACAAGGACATCGTGGCGTTCTCGCTGCTGGTCCTGATCCTGCTATTCCGTCCCACCGGGCTGTTGGGCAAACCTGAGGTGGAAAAAGTCTGATGTCGAACAACAATCTCAAAAACGCCACCATGGCGGCGGTGCTGACCGCCGTCATCGTCACCCCCGTCTTCGGCCTGCAACTGATCCGCCAGGGCGCGCGCACCTCGATGGAGTCGCACTGGTCGCTGGTGGCCCTGGCCGCCGCGGTCGTGTTCGTGTTCCAGCTGCTGCGGCCCTGGATCGCCAAGCCGTTCCAGAAGCTCAAGACCAATCTGCCGACCTTGCCCTCGGCCCCGGCCAAGAACAACAAGCTGTTGATGTTCCTGATCCTGGCGGTGGCCGTGACCTGGCCGTTCTTCGCCGGCCGCAGCTCGGTCGACATCGCCACGCTGGTGCTGATCTACGTGATGCTGGGCCTGGGCCTGAACATCGTGGTCGGTTTCGCCGGGCTGCTGGACCTGGGCTTCGTCGGCTTCTACGCCGTCGGCGCCTACACCTACGCCTTGCTGTACCACTGGGGCGGCTGGAGCTTCTGGGAAGCGCTGCCGTTCTCGGGCGCGATGGCCGCGCTGTTCGGCTTCGTCCTGGGCTTCCCGGTGCTGCGCCTGCGCGGCGACTACCTGGCCATCGTGACGCTGGGCTTCGGTGAAATGATCCGCCTGCTGCTGATCAACCTGAACACGCTCACGGGCGGTCCGGACGGCATCTCGGGCATTCCCAAGCCGACGGTGTTCGGCCTGGAGATGACGCGTCGCGCCAGCACGGAAGGGGGCACCACGTTCCACGACTTCTTCGGCCTGACGTTCCAGAACCAGCACATGGTGATCTATCTGTACATGATGGCGCTGCTGCTGGCGCTGGTGACGCTGTTCGTCTCGACGCGCCTGATCCGCATGCCGGTCGGCCGCGCCTGGGAGGCGCTGCGCGAGGATGAGATCGCCTGCCGTTCGCTGGGCCTGAACCCGACCCGCATCAAGTTGTCGGCGTTCACGCTGGGCGCGACCTTCGCCGGTTTCGGCGGCGCGTTCTTCGCGGCGCGCCAGGGCATGGTCAACCCGGAATCCTTCACCTTCATCGAGTCGGCGCTGATCCTGGCGATCGTGGTGCTGGGCGGCATGGGGTCGCAGGTCGGCGTGATCCTCGCCGCCATCCTGCTGACGGTGCTGCCCGAGCTGGCGCGCGAGTTCGCCGAGTACCGGATGCTGATGTTCGGTCTGGTGATGGTATTGATGATGATGTGGCGTCCGCAGGGGTTGTTGCCCATGAAGCGTCCCCACGTGGAGCTGGCTAAATGAGCGAGGCATTGCTGAAAGTATCCGGACTGACCATGCGCTTCGGCGGCCTGCTGGCCGTCGATAGCGTGGCGTTCGAAGTCAAACCCGACGAGGTGTTCGCCATCATCGGCCCCAACGGTGCCGGTAAGACCACCGTGTTCAACTGCGTGGGCGGCTTCTACGCGCCGACCGCGGGCGAGATCCTGATGGACGGCAAGTCCATCACGGGCCTGCCCAGCCACAAGGTGGCGCGCCACGGGCTGGTGCGCACGTTCCAGAACGTGCGGCTGTTCAAGCAGCTGACGGTGCTGGAGAACCTGCTGGTGGCGCAGCACACGCAGGTGGAATCGCGCCTGTTGCCGGGCCTGCTCAAGACCAAGTCCTATCGCCAGTCGGAAACCGACGCGCTGTCGCGCGCGGCGCAATGGCTGGATTTCATGGGCTTGCGCGAGTATGCCAACCGCGAGGCCGGCAACCTGGCCTACGGCCACCAGCGCCGCCTGGAGATCGCGCGTTGCATGATCACCAAGCCGCGCCTCCTGATGCTGGACGAGCCGGCCGCCGGCCTGAACCCGCAGGAAAAGCGCGATCTGCAGTCGCTGATCGACCAGTTGCGCCGCGAGTTCGGCGTGGCGGTGCTGCTGATCGAGCACGACATGAGCCTGATCATGGGCATTTCCGACCGCATCCTGGTCATGGAGCACGGCAAGCCCATCACTACCGGCACCCCCGAGCAGGTGCGCAACGACGAGCGCGTCATCAAGGCGTACCTGGGGGAGGAATAAATGCTGAAGCTGGAAAACATTCACACGTTCTATGGCGCCATCCAGGCGCTGAACGGCGTGTCGGTGGACGTCAACAAGGGCGAGATCGTGACCCTGATCGGCGCCAACGGCGCCGGCAAGACCACGCTGCTGATGACGGTCTGCGGCAATCCGCGCGCCAAGGAAGGCAAGATCACGTTCGAGGGCGAGGACATCACCCACAAGGACACGCACCACATCATGCGCAATGGCATCGCCATTTCGCCGGAAGGGCGGCGCGTGTTCAAGGACCTGACGGTGGCCGAGAACCTGATGATGGGGGGCTTTTTCGCCAAGCGCGAGGAGATCCAGGCGGGCATCGACCACGTCTACGGATTGTTTCCGCGCCTGAAGGAACGGGCCAGCCAGCGGGCCGGGCTGATGTCGGGCGGCGAGCAGCAGATGCTGGCGATCGGGCGGGCGTTGATGACGCGGCCGCGGTTGCTGCTGCTGGACGAGCCGACGCTGGGGCTGGCGCCGCTGGTGATCGCGCAGATCTTCGACATCATCCGCGAGATCCGCGAGCAGGGCGTGACGGTGTTCCTGGTCGAGCAGAATGCCAACAAGGCGCTGCAAGTGGCGGATCGCGGCTACGTGCTGGAGAACGGGCGGGTCGTGCTCCAGGATACGGGGGCGAATTTGCTGGTCAATGATCAGGTGCGGAAGGCTTATCTGGGCGGGTGATCCGCTTGATTGTTTATTCCCCGCGAAGGGAAATTTGGGCGCTACTGCGAAGGGCGCCCTTTTTTTTGTCTTGTGCTTTTGTGGCGTGGAGGGGGTTGTGCTTCGTAGGTCGCCCGAGGCTTGTCGCGCTGCTGGACCGTGGGATAAGGGGCGAGGTTTGCGGGGCCCGCCAGGATCGGCCGCGCGGGCGGCCGATCCTGGCATACGTGCTGGTGTTGCGTCGGGAGGATGACGCTGCGCGCGGGTGGGGGGGATCGGCTTTACGCCGCGATGCGTTGCTCGGGCTGGTCGGCCTGGTAGTGGGCGATGGCGGCCAGGGCCAGGGCGTCGATGGAGTCGGTCAGGGTGATGCCCAGGCTGGGGCGCAGGGCGTGGGGGACGGCCAGGGGGAGCTCGGTGCAGCCCAGGACGACGGCGTCGGCGCCGCGGGCCTTGAGGCGGGCGATGCATTCGGCGGCGGGGGCGAAGGCGGCTTCGAGCTGGTTGCCCTTGACGGCGCGGATCGAGGCCATGCAGTAGCGTTCGACTTCATCGTCGTCGGGGACGATGCATTCGTAGCCCTGGGCTTCGAGGTGGCGCTGGTAGAGGCCGAGCTTGAGCGTGGCGGCGGTGCCCATCAGGCCGATGCGGCCCTGGTGCAGGCCGAGGCGGTGCAGGTCGTCGATGACGGCCTGGATGATGTGCAGCACGGGGCGTTCGGTGGCGGCGGCGATGTCGTCGTACCAGAGGTGCGCGGTGTTGCAGGGGATGGCGATGAGCTGGGCGCCGGCGCGTTCCAGGAAACGCACGCCTTCGACCATGTAGGGCAGGGGATTTTCGCCGCCGGCCATGTAGGCGCTGGAACGATCGGGGATGCGCGGATCGTTGCGAAGCAGGGTGGGGATGTGCTGCTGGTCCGCGTCGGCGGGCGTGAGCGCCGCGAGGCGCAGCGCGAAGGCGGCGCCGGCCATGGGGCCCATGCCACCCAAAACACCCAGGTAACAGCCCTGGGAATAGCTATTCACTTTGTTGACTCCAAGGTAATGCATCACCGGGTGCCAGTACCTGGCCCGGGCGCTCGGCGCCGGTTCGTTCCCCATCCCAGACCTGCCGGCCATTGACCCACACGGCGTGGATGCCCTGGCTGACCTGAATGGGAGCTGAAAAAGTGGCCACATCTGTCACCGTGGCAGGATCGAACAGCACCAGGTCAGCATGATACCCCTGCCGCAGCAGGCCGCGTTCGGACAGGCCGTATTGGGCCGCCGCCAGGCCCGTCATCTTGTGGATGGCGGTTTCCAGCGACAGCAGCCGTTGCTCGCGCACCATGGTGCGCAGCACGTTGGTGAAGGTGCCCCATTGGCGCGGGTGCGGATGCGGGTCGAAGGGCAGGCCGTCCGAGCCGACCATGGTCAGCGGATGGCTGAAGATGCGGTTGACGTCGGCCGGGTCCATCAGGAAGTAGATGGCGCCGGCGGGCGCCAGGCGGGCGAGGGCGGCTTCGTCGTCCAGCCCCAGTTCGGCCATGACCTCGGCGAAGTCGCGGCCGGTGGCCTCGGGGTAACCCTTGGACCAGGTGATCATGGTGCGGCTGGCCAGGCGGGCGCGGTCCAGCCGCAGCATGGTCGAGGTGGCCGGATACGGATGGCAGTCGAGGCAGACGCGTTGCGTGGCGGCGGCGCGGCTGATCATGTCCAGCGTTTCGCGGCTGCGGCCGTGGTTGCGTTCGCCGGCCAGTTTGTGGTGCGAGAACACCACGCGGCAGTCGAGTTCGCGGCCGATCAGCAGCGCTTCCTCCATGGCCGCCACGATGTGGTCGGCCTCGTCGCGCAGGTGGGTGGCGTAGATCGCGCCGGCGCGGCCGCGCAGCGGCTGGCAGACGTCGACGATCTCGTCGGTGGGCGCGGCGCTGGCGGGCGGATAGAAGGTGCCGGTGGAGACGCCGAAGGCGCCGGCTTGCAGCGCCTCGTCGAGCAGGGCGCGCATGGCCTGGCGCTCGGCTTCGGTGGCGGCGCGGCCGGTATCGTCCATGACCGCCACGCGCAGCGTGGTGTGGCCGACCAGCGGGATCACGTTGACGGCGGCGGGCGTGTCGGCCAGCGCCCGCATCCAGTCGCGGAAGGTCCCGAAGCGGAACAGTTCGGGCGGACCCAGCAGGTCCAGCGGCTGCGGGATCTCCTGGCGCGACAGCGGCGCCAGGCTGATGCCGCAGTTGCCAGTGACGACCGTGGTGATGCCTTGCGAGACCTTGGGCAGCATCTCCGGATGCGCCAGCAGGTAGCCGTCGTCGTGGGTGTGCGAGTCGATGAAGCCGGGCGCCAGGGCCAGGCCGCGGGCATCGATCACCGGCACGCCGGGCGCATGGGTGAAGTCACCCAGCGCCACGATGCGCCCGTCCCGCACCGCCAGGTCGCCCTGGCGCGACGGACCGCCGCCGCCGTCGATGAGCGTGGCGCCGGCCACGATGAAGTCGGCTTGCGGGGCGGGGTCGATCCGGGTGCTGCGGTCCGTCATGGCGGGGCTCAGTCCAGTTTCTCGATGCCGGCGGTTTCGATGATCTGCTTCCACTTGGCGGTTTCGCGGTCGATCAGCAGCTTGAATTCATCCGGGGCGCCGCTGGCGGGCACCGCGCCCAGCGTTTCCAGGCCGGTGCGGACCTCGGGGGCCTGCAGCGCCTTCTGGATGGCGGCGTTGAGCTTGGTGACGACCTCGGGCGGGGTGCCCTTGGGCGCGACCACGCCGCCCCAGGCCACGGTTTCGTAGCCCTTCAGGCCGGCTTCGTCCAGCGTCGGCACGTCGGGCATCAGCGCCAGGCGCTTCAGGCTGCTGACGCCGATGGCGCGCACCTTGCCGCTCTTGACCAGCGGGGTGGCCTCGGAGGTATTGACGAACAGGTAGTCCAGGCGCCCGCCGAGCAGGTCCTGGATGGCGGCGGGGCCGCCGTTGTACGGGATGAACATGACGTCGACCTTGGCCATGCTCTTGAACAGTTCGCCGCCCATGTGGCCGGTGGTGCCGACGCCGGAAGCGCCGTACGACAGGCGGCCGGGTTCCTTGCGGGCGCGGTCGATCAGGTCCTGCACGCTCTTGACGGGCGAGTCGGCCGGCACGATCAACGCGTTGTACAGGTCGAACATGTGGGCCACGGGCGCCAGGTCCTGGTCGACGTCGTAGGGCAGGCGCTTGAACAGCGAGCGGTTGACCGCCAGCGTGTTGATATTGCCGTAGCCCACGGTGTAGCCGTCGGGGGCGGCGCGCTTGACCAGCGCGATGCCGATGTTGCCGGCGGCGCCCGGGCGGTTCTCCACCACCATCGTGGCGCCGGTGTCCTTGGCGATCTGGGTGGTGATCAGGCGCGACAGCACGTCGGGCGAACCGCCGGCGGCCGAGGGCACGATGAAGGTGATCGGCTTGTCGGGATAGGCGCCGGCGGCCTGCGCGCCGGCGCTGAAGGTGGCGGCCAGCGCCAGGGCGGCGAGGCTGCGGATGAAAGTGCGTTGCATGCTGGATTCCCCTTGTTTTGTAGTGTGGAGGCCGGCAGATTAGCACCGGGCATGCGGCACCGCGTCATCGAAAAATGTCGAAAACCTATAATCCGCCGTTATTGATCAAGGGGAACCAACATGGATGAGCAGGCCTATGCCGACGAGGTCGGGCCCAGCGCCGGCCGGCCGCTGAACCTGCGCCAGATCGAGGTGTTCCGCGCCATCATGATGGCCGGCTCGATCAGCGGCGCGGGGCGCATGCTGCATGTGTCGCAACCGGCGGTGAGCCGGGTGCTGGCGCTGACCGAGACGCGCCTGGGCTACCGCCTGTTCGAGCGGGTCAAGAGCCGGCTCTCGCCCACCGCCGAGGCGCGGCGCCTATATGCCGAGGTCGAGCAGGTCTATGGCGGCATCCAGCGCGTCAACGATCTCGCGGCCAGCCTCGGGCAGTCGGGCGCGGGCATGCTCAAGATCGTGGCCAGCGCCAGCTATGGCCAGCGGCTGGTGCCGATGGCGCTGGGGCGCTTTCGCGACCGCAACGCCGACGCGCGGGTCGACTACCGCAGCGTCACCTTCGATGAGCTGGCGGCGTATTTCCTGTCGGGGCAGGCCGATATCGGCATCTCGATGCGGCCGCCCGATCATCCCAACCTGGCCTCGACCCGGCTGGCGACCGTGCCGGTGATCTGCGCGGTGCCCAAGGGCCATCCGCTGGCCGCGCACGACGTGGTGCATCCGGAGGATTTCGCCTCGGCGGCCTGGATCGGCTATCCGCACGATACGCCGCTGGGACGCGCGCTGCAGTCGTTCTTCGGCGGCGCGCCGGCCTGCGCGGCGGCGGTCGAGGTGCATTCGCCGGTGACGGCCTGTTCGTTCGTGCAGCAGGGCCTGGGCCCGGCCCTGGTGGACGCCTGGTGCGTGTCGCCGGATCAGACCGAAAGCATGGTGCTGCGGCCGATCGCGCCGGGCGCCAGCGTGGAGATCTGGGCCACGCATTCGAACCTGAGCGCGCCACCCTTGCTGGCGCGGCGCTTCCTGGCGGCGGTCAGGAAGATCCTGGAGACCGCGGCGCCGGCCATGTCCGGGGCCTGAAAAAAAGAACGCCCCGGCGTCCAGGACGGCCGGGGCGAGGGCGCGGGCAGGCCGGCGCCGGTGGCGTCAGGCCAGGCCTTCGGCCTTGAGCGCGGCCTTGACGCCGGCGTTGTCTTCCATGCGTTTGAAGAACGCGGCCAGGTGGTCCTGGCCCGCCAGGTCGACCTGCTTGGCGTGGGCCCAGCGCAGCACCACGTAGAGGTAGGCGTCGGCAATCGACGGCGCTTCGCCGCCCAGGTAGGGCTGGTTGATGAGCTGGGCGTCCAGCAGCGCGAACAGGCGCGTCAGGATCTTGGACGCCGAGGCGGCCAGTTCCTGTTGCGGGCCTTCCTCGTTGAGGAAGCGGCCGGCGCCGAAGATCATCGAGAAGGTCTTGTGGATGTCCGAGTTGATGAAGCCGAGCCAGCGGCGCACGTCGGCGCGCGAGCGGGCCGAGCCGTCGCCCAGCAGCTTGGCCTGCGGCGCCTGTTCGGCCAGGTATTCGAGGATCGCCACGTTCTGGGTCAGCGCGAAACCGTCGTCGTCCAGCGCGGGCACGGCGCCCAGCGGATTGACCTTCAGGAACTCGGGGCCCTTGAGTTCGTCGCGGCTGAGCTTGTGCGTGTCATAGGGCTTGCCGATCCATTCCAGCACGATGTGGGAGGCGAGCGAGCACGCGCCGGGCATGTAGTACAGTTTCATGTAAGGGAGTCTCCTGAGAGAAAGGGACGGGAAGCCACCCGTCGCTGGCTCCTATGGTACGCCACCCGCAAGGCGCCGCGCCGTGCCGCCGCGCTTCACCCCGCCGCCGGAGATGTCCATGCCGTCACGCCCGTCCGCGATCCGTCGCGCCTCGTCCCTGATCGCCTTCGTCGGCGCCGCGCTGTGCGCGGCCAGCGCCTGGGCCACCCCGCAGAAAAGTCCCGACAAACCGCCTGCCGCGCGCGCGCAGGTGACGGTGGTGGTGGGCGGCCTGGAACACCCCTGGTCGATGGCCTTTCTGCCCGAGGGCGGCATGCTGATCACCGAGCGTCCCGGCAGCCTGCGGCTGCTGCGCATCCCGGGCGGCCTGTCCAAGCCGCTGGCCGGCGTGCCCAAGGTGGCGGCGCAGGGGCAGGGCGGCTTGCTGGACGTGGCCCTGTCGCCGGACTTCGCCCAGGACCGCTACGTCTACCTGTCGTACGCCGAGTCGGATGGCTCGCGCAGCGGCACCGCCGTCGGCCGCGGCCGCCTGTCGGCCGACGCCACCGCGCTGGAGGACTTCCGGGTGCTGTTCCGCCAGGCGCCCAAGCTGTCGCAGGGCCTGCATTTCGGTTCGCGCCTGGTGTTCGACGGCAAGGGCCACCTGTTCATTTCGCTCGGCGAGAACAACCAGCGCCCGACCGCGCAGGAACTCGACAAGCTGCAGGGCAAGGTGGTGCGCCTGACCGTCGACGGCGCGGTGCCGCCCGACAATCCCTTCGTCGGCAAGGCCGGCGCGCGGCCGGAAATCTGGTCGTACGGACATCGCAATCCGCAGGGCATGGCGCTCAATCCGTGGAGCGGCGCGCTGTGGGAACACGAGCACGGCCCGCGCGGCGGCGACGAGATCAACTTGGTGCAGCCGGGCAAGAATTACGGCTGGCCGCTGGCGACCTACGGCATCAATTACTCCGGCCAGCCGATTCCCGAGGCCAAGGGCGAAACGCTGCCGGGCATGGAATCGCCGCTGTACTGGTGGGCCAAGTCGCCGGCCATCAGCGGCATGGCGTTCTATGACGCCGACCGCTTTCCGGCCTGGCGCCACTCGCTCTTCATCGGCGCGCTGGCCGACCAGGACCTGATCCGGCTGACGCTGGACGGCGACAAGGTGGTGGCCGAGGAACGCCTGCTGGGCGAGCGCCGGGCCCGCATCCGCGACGTGCGGCAGGGGCCCGACGGCTACGTGTACGTGTTGACCGACGCCTCGCCGGGCGAGCTGCTGCGGCTGGCGCCGGCGCAATCGGGAGGATGACGCCATGAAAACCTACGAGTTGATCGGATCCCTGGGCTGCGGTTCGGCCGTAGTCGAGATGGCGCTGGCGCTGGCCAATGTGCCGCACACGCTGACCGACGTGCCCTACCTGAAGCCGGGGCCGGCGCGCGACCGCCTGCTGCACCTGAATCCGCTGGGCCAGGTGCCCACGCTGATCACGCCCGACGGCGAAGTGATGACCGAGAGCGCGGCGATGGTGCTGCACCTGCACGACGTCGCGCCGCAGGCGGGCCTGGCGCCGGAGCCGTCACGGCCGGAGCGGGCCCATTTCCTGAACCTGCTGGTGCGCCTGGTGGGGGCGGTCTATCCCACCTTCACCTATGGCGACGATCCGCCCCACTGGACCACGCCGGGCGCGGCGGCCGACCTGCTGCGCGAGCGCGTGCACACCCGGCGCGCCGAGCTGTGGCTCGAACTCGAACGCCAGGCCGGTACGCCGCACATGCTGGGGCGGCGCTTTTCGGCGCTGGACCTGTATGTGACGGTGATGACCCACTGGCGGCCGGGCCGGGCCTGGTTCGAGGCCAACTGTCCGGCCCTGACGGCGGTCGCCGACCAGGCGGCGCTGGAGCCGACCGTGGCGGGCGTGCTGCGCCGTAATTTCCCGCCGCCGACCGAGTGACGGGGGCGCGGGCGCCGCGGCCTCGCCTGGCGCCCGTTCACCGGCCTGTACGCAGCGCCGGTTCGCGTGAACCGGCCCTGGGCCTCTAGGCCTTGGCCCGCCGCTTGTGCGAGCCGCGCGCCTCGCGCACCGCGATATAGACGCCGCTGCCGGCGATGAACAGCGCGCCCAGGTAGGCATAGGCGTCGGGCGCCTCGCGCCAGAAGATCCAGCCCAGCAGCGTGGCCCAGATCAGGCCGGTGTAGTCGAACGGCGCCACCACCGAGGCCGGCGCGATGCGAAAGCCCTGCGTGATCAGCGCCAGCCCGAGCGTGCTGAACAGCGCCACGGCCGCGAAATAGGGCAGGTCGGCCATGGCCGGCGTGTGCCAGACCCAGGGCAGCGCCACGGCGCTGCACGCCAGTTGCCCGGCGACGATATAGAAGGTGGTGGTCAGCATGCCCTCGCCGCGGCTGATGCCGCGCGCGGTGATCATCATGACGGCATACAGGAAGGCGGTGGTCAGCGGCAGCAGGGTGGCGGTCTGGAAGGCGTCGGTGCCGGGCCGCACGATGATCAGCACGCCCACGAACCCGGCCAGCACCGCCAGCCAGCGCCGGCCATCGACGCGCTCTTTCAGGATCAGCACCGACAGCGCCGTGACGAACAGCGGCGCGGCAAAGGCGATGGCGGTGGCCTCGGCCAGCGGCAGCGCGCGCAGCCCCAGGTAGAAACAACAGGCCGAGACCACGTTGATGGCGCCGCGCGTCAGGTGCAGGCCGGGGTGGGCGGTGCGCAGCACGCGGCGTCCGCCCAGCCAGACGGCCAGGGCGGTGACGAACGGCAGCGCGATCAGGGCGCGCAGGAACAGGATCTGCAGCGGGTTGTAGGTGGTGCCCAGCCATTTGGCGTTGGCGTCGCTGAGCGTCAGGAAGAAGATGCCACCGGCGACACAGGCGATGCCCGTGAAGACGGAGTGGTCACGCGCGGCGGGAAAAACGGTAGAGGACGACATCGGGGTTCAGCAGGAAAGGCGGCCGAGGCCGCCAGGAGGCAATGCGGGGGGCGCCGGGCCGTGGCCCGGCGAGGGGCTCAGCCCTGGGCGCGGTAGGCGGCCAGCGCCACCATCGCCCAGGCGGCCAGGAAGGCCGCGCCACCGACGGGCGTGATCGCGCCCAGCCAGTGGGTGCCGGTCAGGGTCAGGACGTACAGGCTACCTGAAAACAGCACGATGCCGATGAACATCACCAGGCCGGCGGCCGACAGCAGCGGCGAACCGTAGCGCGCGCCGAGCAGCGCGATGATGAACAGGCCCAGGCCGTGGATCAGATGGTACAGGACGCCGGTCTGCCAGACCGACAGCAGCTCGGGCGTGACCAGGCGCTTGAGGCCGTGCGCGCCGAACGCGCCGGCGCCGACGGCGATCAGCAGGTTGATGGCCGCGAGAATGGTGAGCTGGCGGTCGGTCATGCGGGATCCTTTGGTTCGGGCGGGAAAGAGGGGGCAGGCGCCTATGATAGGCCCAATCGGGCGACGCGTTCCGCCAGGCGTCGAAGGCGGCGCAATGTCGGACCGCGGGGACCGGGCCGGCATGCCTGGGCTCCGGGTCCCGTCGGCGCCAGGCCTGGACGGGACCGGGGGACGATCACGCCACGGTCAGCACCGCGCGCCCCAGCACCTTGCCCGCGCGCAGCGATGCCAGCACGCTGTCGGCCTCATGCAGCGGATAGCGATGCACCGGCATCGGCGGCACCTTGCCGGCGCGCACCAGTTCCATCAGCTCGCGCAGCTCGGCCAGGTTGCCGACATAGCTGCCGATGATGGACATGGCCTTCATCGGGATCAGCGCGATCGGCCACGACGAGGCGCCGCCGAACAGCCCGACGATGACGAGCTTGCCGCCCTTGGTCAGGAAGTCGAAGGCCAGCGCGGTGGTGGACGGCGCGCCCACCAGGTCGATGGCGGCCTGCAGCGGCTTGCCGCCGGCGGCCTTGAGGATCTGCTGCGCGGCGTCGGGCGCGGCGCCGTCGATGGCGGCCAGGGCGCCGGCCTCGAGCGCGGCCTGGCGCTTGGCCGGGTCGATGTCGACCACGATGCCGCCCTTGCCGCCGAGCGCCTTGATCAGCGTCAGGCTCATCAGGCCCAGGCCGCCGGCGCCGAAGATCACCACGGGATGTTCACGGTAGACGGCCTCGCCGATCTTTTTGAGCGCCGAGTAGGTGGTCAGGCCCGAGCAGGCGTAGGGCGCGATGCGGGCCGGGTCGAGATCGCCGATGTCGATCAGGTAGCGCGGGTGCGGCACCAGCATGTGCTCGGCGTAGCCGCCGGCGCGATGGATGCCCAGGCAGGCGGGGGCGGTGCAGTGGTTTTCCTGCCCGGACAGGCAGGTGGGGCATGCGCCGCAGCCAATCCACGGATAGACCAGGTAGTTGCGACCCGCCTCGACGCCGCTTGCGTCGGGGCCGGCCGAGACCACGCTGCCGACCGTTTCATGGCCCATCGTCAGGGGCAGCGTCACGCCCCGTTCCTTGAGCGACAGGGTGCGGCCCTGGCCCAGGTCGTAGCCGCCTTCCCACAGGTGGATGTCGCTGTGGCAGACGCCCGCCGCGCGAACCTTCAGCAACACCTGTGATCCCTGCGGCGCGGGAACGGGCTGATCCATTTCCTGCAGCGGCTCGCGGAAATTGACGACGCAATAGCACTTCATGGGGTGTCTCCTCCGGAATAGATGTCGTTCTTGATCAAGGGGCATTCGCTGTCGGCCGGCGAGCCGCCTGGGCGCTCGTCCTCGGTCGGGCGGATAGGTGCATTCTTGACCAGTTCGGAGGGATGGGCAACTCGCCCCAAGCCGCGGGACGACGGACCGCGGCGCGCCGGCCGTCCGCGCGGCTCAGGCGCCGCGGCGCACCAGCGTCGATTTGCCGAACAGGCTCTCGATCAGGTCCACCGCCAGGTCGGCGGTCTTGTTGCGCACGTCGAAGGCCGGGTTCAGTTCCACCACGTCCAGCGAGCGCATCAAGCCGGTGTCGGCGATCATCTCCATGCACAGCTGGGCTTCGCGGTAGGTCGGGCCGCCCATCACCGTGGTGCCGACCCCGGGCGCGATTTCCGGGTCGAGGAAATCGACGTCGAAGCTGACGTGCAGGTGGGTGTCGGCGTCCAGCCCGGCCAGCGCCGCTTCCATGGTCGCGCGCATGCCCATTTCGTCCAGGTAGCGCATGTCGAACACTTCCAGGCCGGCCTGGTGCACCAGGCGCTTCTCGCCGTCGTCGACGCTGCGGATGCCGATCTGGCGCACCCAGGCCGGATCGATGTCGGGCGTCTGGCCCGACATGCCGGTGATCTGGGCCGGGCCGTGGCCGCACAGGCAGGCCACCGGCATGCCGTGGATGTTGCCGGTCGGCGTGAGGGTGTTGGTGTTGAAGTCGGTGTGCGCGTCCAGCCACAGCACGCGCAGCTTCTTGCCGGTCTCGCGGCAATGGCGCGCCACCGCGCTGATCGAGCCGATGCCCAGGCAATGGTCGCCGCCCAGCAGGATCGGCAGCGACCCTTGCGTCAGGGCCTCGTACATGGCGTCGTGCACGGCCTGGTTCCAGGCGGTCACTTCGTCCAGGTGGCGGTAGCCGTCCACGGGCGGCTGCCAGGGGTTGGGCGGGCCGTAGAGGTTGCCGCGATCGGTGACCTGAAAGCCCTGGGCTTCGATGACCGGGCCGATGCCGGCCACGCGCAGGGCCTCGGGGCCCATGGAGGCGCCGCGCGCGCCCGCGCCGATGTCCGTGGGCGCGCCGATCAGGGTGACATGCGGGGGCAGGGTAGCGGTGTTTTGCAAGGTCGGACTCCGTCATGCAGGGTTTCGGTATCGGGGTCGAGTGTAGCGCCGTGGCGTGACGCGATCGCCATGGCGCGGGCAAGGCCATTGGCCGCGCGGGGCCGGCGCTGCGGCACAATAGCCGGGCCGATCGAATTCTTTTCCGGATGATCCCATGTCTTTGCAATCCCTGTTCCTGACCCTGGCGCGCGGCGCCGCCGCGGCCGCCCTGGGGCTGGCCTGCGCCAGCCCGGCGCTGGCGGCCGACAAGCCGCTGCGCATCGGCCTGATCCCGACCGTGGCCAATGCCGCCACCGAGCTGGCCGTGGCCGAGGCCCGCAAGGCCGGCCTGGAGGTCGAACTGGTCGAGTTCAACGACTGGGTGCTGCCGAACATCGCGGTGGCCGACGGCTCGGTCGACGCCAATTTCTTCCAGCACGAACCGTTCCTGCAACTGTTCAACGCCCGCCGCGGGGCCAACCTGACGCCCATCGCCTATGGCTATTCCACCACCATCGGCCTGTTTTCCAAGAAGCTCAAGAAGGGCCAGCCGCTGCCGGACGGCGCCACCATCGCGGTGCCCAACGATCCGGTCAACACCGGCCGCGCCTTGCTGCTGCTGGAATCCATCGGCCTGATCAAGCTCAAGCCCGGCGTGGCGCACCAGGCCACGATCGAGGACGTGACCGACAATCCCAAGAAGCTGAAGTTCGTGCAGATCGAGGGCTCGCAGTCGGCGCGGGTGTTCGACGACGTCACGGCGTCGGTCACCTACACCACCTTCGCCAAGCAGGCCGGCCTGGACGAAAAGGACGGCCTGGCGTTCGACAATACCGACCCGGCCAACGTGCGCCGCTACGCCATCCGCTGGGTCGCGCGGCCCGACCGCGCGCAGGATCCGCGGCTGCTGAAGTTCATCGCCATCTACCAGCAGTCGGCCGAGGTCAAGGCCAAGCTGCGCAGCCTGTACGGCGACCTGATCAGCTTCCCCTGGTAGCGCGGGGCCGCGTGGGGGGCGGGATGGCCCCGGGCGGCTTGACGTTTCTTGGCAATTGCCGCGCGGCCTTGAACGTATACTGGCCGCGCTTTGCATCCCCCGGGCCGATACGGCCCGGCCGTGACGCCTTTGCCCGCCCGCCACCCCATGCGAATCGCGCCTCCGAATGACCTTCTGATAGCCTCGCCGCCGCGGTTTACCGGCGGCGACCGCGTGGGCGCGGCGGACCCGCGCGACGAGGAGCTGGCGCGCCTGCGCCAGGTGGTGGCCCAGTACGAGGCCCTGTTCCACAATGCGCCGGTCCTGATCAACGCCTTCGACGAACGTGGCCAGTGCCTGCTGTGGAACGACGCCTGTGAGCGCCGCTTCGGCTGGAGCCGCGACGAGATCAACCTGCATCCCGAGCCGCTGGCGCTGTTCTACCCCGATCCCGAGGTTCGCGCCCGCGTCATCGACAGCGTCGGGCCCACGCCGCATCGCGGCTTTCGCGAATGGCGGCCGCTGGCCCGCGACGGCGAGCGCCTGTCGATCATGTGGTCCAACGTGCGCCTGCCCGATGGCAGCGTCGTCAATATCGGCATGGACGTCACCGAGAACCGCCGCAACGAGGCCGCCCTGGCGCGCCTGGCCAAGGTCGACGGCTTGACCGGTTGCTGGACCCGCGCCGAGATCCTGCAGCGCATGAAGACGATGCTGGAGGCCGCCCGGCGCGGCGCCGGCCATACGGCGCTGATGCTGGACCTGGACTATTTCAAGCAGGTCAACGACCGCTACGGCCACCTGGGCGGCGACGCCGCCTTGCGCCATTTCTGCGACCAGCTGCGGGCCTGCCTGCGCGAGGGCGACTCGGTCGGGCGCCTGGGCGGCGAGGAATTCGTGGTGCTGCTGGCCGACGCCGACAAGGACGTGGCCCTGGCGGTGTGCGACCGCCTGCGCGCCAGCCTGCGCCAGCATCCGGCCAACATTGATGGCCATGCGGTGGTGCTGTCGGCCAGCGGCGGCATTACCGGTTTCCTGGAAACCGACGCCAGCATGTCGGATGTGCTGCGGCGTGCCGACCAGGCCTTGTACCAGGCCAAGCGCTCGGGACGCGACTGCGCGGTGGTGCTGCCGTCCTGACGGGGCGTCAGGCGGCGGCGCGGCGCTCGCCGGCGCGGCGGCCGTTCAGGCGCCAGTGCAGGGCCAGCGCGGCCAGCGCCACGGCGGCCGCGGCGGCCAGCCCCAGGCTTTCGAAACCCGCGTGGGTGTAGAGCGTGCCGGCCACGGCGGTGCCGACGCTGGCGCCCAGGTAGGTGGTGCAGGTGTTCAGCCCCAGCACCGCGCCGCGCTCGTCGGGCCGGGCCCGCGACAACAACAGTACCAGCAGATTCAGGCTCAGTTGCGAGGCCGCGCCCCACAATGCGGCCAGCGCCAGCACGGCGGCCAGCGCATGGGCGGCCGGCAGCAGCGC
Organism: Achromobacter sp. ISS7; assembly: GCF_056523125.1. NCBI lineage: Bacteria > Pseudomonadati > Pseudomonadota > Betaproteobacteria > Burkholderiales > Alcaligenaceae > Achromobacter > Achromobacter sp. ISS7. The sequence goes on from NZ_JAWRZD010000001.1 coordinate 1,635,420, forward strand.
CAGGTAGACCAGGGCGATCGCGGCCAGGGCCAGCGGCAGCGCGCGCCGCGGGCCCATGCGTTCGATCAGCGGCGCGCCGCCCAGTCCGGCCAGGAGGAAGCCGGCGCCATAGGCGAAGGCGATGAAGCCGACCTGGCCCGCCGACAGTCCCAGCAGCGTGCGCACGTGGTCGGCCAGGAAAGCGTAGACGCCGTAGAAGGCCGACGAGAACGCCAGGCAGCCCAGCAGCAGCACCGGCACGTCGCGGTACGACAGCGGCGCCAGCAGGCGCGACAGCCGGGGCGGCGCGGCATGGGCGCTGCGTCGTTCCGGCAGCTTGCACAGCCCGGCCAGCGCGACCGCGGCGCACAACGCCAGGACGGCGTAGGTGGCGCGCCAGCCGACGGCGTCGGAAATCAGCGCCGACAGCGGCACGCCGGCCACCAGCGAGACCGACCAGCCCGAAATCACGCGGCCCAGCGCGCGGGTTTCCTGCCCGGCGGCGGCCACCAGCGAGGCCGACCCGTAGGCGGCCGGCAGGATCACGCCGGCGGCGGCGCCGGCCAGGGCCTGGGCCACGGTCAGCACGATCCAGTGCGGCGCGGCGGCCGACAGCAGCAGCGCCGCGATCAGCACCGCCATGGCGATGAGCAGGGCGCGGCGGATGCCCCAGCGGTCGATGCGGGCCGCCAGCAGGAAGGCGCTGGCCGCGGTGGCGGCGCCGTACGCCGAAATGGCGGTGCTGACGGTGAGCGCGGTGCTGCCGAACGAGCGCCCCACGTCCGACAGGATCGGGCTGAGGGCCAGGCCGTTGGAGCCGACGACGCTGACGGCGAACATCAAGGCGGGGATGGCGGGGGGAAGCGGCTGGCGGCGCGACGGCGCGCGCGCGGTGTTGCGATTCTGCATCCGCGGAATTTTATTGGAATAAAATAAGGGTTAATACCGATATTCCTTTATCCCGTAAAAGTTCGAATGCCGTTAGGCAGAACCAGATTCCAATGCCAGATCTCGACGACCGCGACCGAAAACTATTAACGCTGCTGGCGGACGACGCCTCGCCGAGCTACGCCGAATTGGGCAAATTGCTGAACCTGTCGGCCCCCGCCGTGCACGAGCGGGTCAAGCGCCTCAAGCGCGATGGCCTCATCAAGGGCATCGCCGCGCGGCTGGACGGGGCCCGCATCGGCCGGCCGCTGCTGGCGTTCGTGCACGTGGACACCAATAACTGGAGCATCACCCAGCAGGTGCTGGGCCTGGCCGAATTGACCGAGGTCGAGGAGATCCACACCATCACCGGCAAGAGCGCCATGCTGCTCAAGGTGCGGGTGCGCGACACCCAGGCGCTGGAGGCGCTGCTGGCGCGCATCCACCAGATCGAGGGCATCACCAACACCACCAGCGACATCGCGCTGACCAGCTACCTGGAGCGCGGACCGCTGCCGGACGACGCCTAGGCCACCGGGGGCGAGACGCCGGCGGATTGCCCGCCGCGCCTGGCGGCCTTAGTGCACCGGCCGCAGCCGCAGGCGGGTGATCTCGGACGGCGCGCCCAGGCGCTTGGGCGGCCCCCAGTAGCCGGTGCCGCGGCTGATGTAGACCCACATGTCGCCCAGGCGGTGCAGGCCCGCCGTGTACGGCTGCTGGAAACGCACGAAAAAGCCCCACGGAAAGAACTGGCCGCCATGCGTGTGGCCCGACAGCTGCAGGGTGTAGCCCAGCGGCGCGGCCGCGGCCGCGCTGCGCGGCTGGTGCGCCAACAGGATCTTGGGCAGCGCGTCGGCCGGCGCGCCGGCCAGCGCCGCCGCGGGGTTGCTGCGTTGACGCGGGTCGAAGGCGCCGGCGCTGTAGTCGGTGACGCCGGCCACCACCACCGGCAGCCCGGCGGGATGGATCACCGCGTGCTCGTTCATCAGCACCCGCAGGCCCATGCGGCGGAATTCCGCCACCCAGGGCGCGGCGCCTGAATAATATTCATGGTTGCCGGTCACCAGGTACACGCCGAAGGGCGCGCGCAGCTGCCCCAGTGGGCTGGCCTGCGCGGCCAGTTGCTCGACGCTGCCGTCCACCACGTCGCCCGTGATGGCGATGACGTCGGGCGTCAGCTCATTGACCGCGTCGACGATGGCCTGCACGTAGCGCCGCTTGATCGTCGGCCCGACGTGGATGTCGCTGATCTGCACGATCGTGAAGCCGTCCAGGTCGCTCGGCAGGCTGCGGATCGGCACGTCCACCGTCACCACGCGGGCGCGTCGGCGGGCGTTGTAGAAGCCGACCAGCGTGGCCGCCAGGGCCAGCGCGGCGACCGCCAGCGCGCTCAAGCGCCGCGCCGCGATCCAGGGCAGGCCCGGACCCGTGACCAGGCTGACGAGCCAGGCCGCCAGCAGCAGCGCATCGCGCAGCACCGTCAACACGAACAACGATGAGAACAGGCCCATGGCGATCAGGCCGACCCAGGCGATGCGGTCGCCCCAGGGCGGGTGCACCGACGAGCGCGCCAGCATTCCCAGCGGAATCAGGATGCACGACAGGATCAACAGCAGGATCGCGGTGGCCGAGCCCGGGCCATCGAGGCCGGCGTCGGGAATCAGGCGGGCGCCGACGTAGACGTGGGCCAGCGCGCCCAGGGTCAGAAAGCGCAGGAAAAACGAGGATTGGCGTAGGGACACGGGGCGGGGGCTGGCGCGAAGGCCGGCCCGGCGGTAGCGAAGGAACTGTCATTCTATGCCGTGCGGGCGCGGCGTTCCGGACGCAAGCGCCGCCGCTGCGCCAGGCGGACATCGCCGTGCCCGCGTGCCGCCCGCGTCGGTCGAGCGTCAGGCAGGCGTCAACAGGCTGGCGTCCATCTGCTCCAGGCGGTTGATGCCGAGCATGGCCATGTTGCGGTCGACTTCGGCCCGCAGCAGGCCGATGGCATGCGCCACGCCGGCCTGGCCGCCGACCGCCGCGGCATAGTTGAAGGGCCGCCCGACAAATACGAAGCGCGCGCCCAGCGCCAGCGCCTTGAGGACGTCGCCGCCGCGGCGCACGCCGCTGTCCATCATCACCGGCATGGCGCCGGCGGCCGCCACCACGCCGGGCAGGGCGCGCAGCGGCGAGAGGGCGCCGTCGAGCTGGCGGCCGCCGTGGTTGGAGACGATGATGCCGTCCGCGCCGTGCTCGCGCGCCAGACGCGCGTCGGCCGGATGCAGGATGCCCTTGATGATGAGCGTGCCCTGCCATTGCCGGCGGATGCGTGCCACGTGCTCCCAATTGAGGTGGTCGCGCGCGCTGAAATCGCGCAGCACCGAGCCCGACACGATGGGCGCGCCGCGCGTGGCGAATGAATTCTCGAAGTGCGGCATGCCGTGGGCCAGCAGCGTGCGCAGGAAGGTGCCCGCCAGCCAGCGCGGCCGGGTCAGGCCGTCCCAGGCCAGCCGCAGGCTCGGCTTGAGCGGCGTGGAAAAGCCGGTGCGCACATTGTTCTCGCGGTTGGCCGACACCGGGATGTCCACCGTCAGCACCAGGGTCTCGTAGCCGGCGCGGGCCGCGCGCGCCACCAGCGCGTCGATGCGCGCCGGATCGCCGGGCAGGTAGGCCTGGAACCAGGTGCCGGGCGCGGCCTGGATGACGTCCTCCAGCGCGATCAGCGCCGTGCCGCTGAGGATGGCGGGAATGCCCCGTTCGCGCGCGGCCCGCGCCAGCACGATGTCGCCGCGATAGGCGGACAGCGCGCTGATGCCCATGGGCGCGATGCCGAACGGCGATTCGTAGCGGCGGCCGAACAGCTCGACCTGTTGATGGCGGCGCGAGACGTCGACCAGCACGCGCGGCTGGAAGGCATAGCGGCCAAAGGCCTCGCGATTGGCCCGCAGGGACTGGTTGTCTTCGGCGGCGCCGGCCACATAGCCGAAGATCGGGCGTGGCAGGCGCCGGCGCGCGGCGGCCTCGAAGTCGTCCAGCGACAGCATGCGCGCCAGGGCGCGGGACGGGCGGCTCGGGGTGGCGGCGTTGGCGGCGGCGGGCAGGGCGGTCGTGGTCATGGCGGGCGCGAAAAAAGCTCCAATCTACCCAGGCGTGTTGAACACATAAAGCGAATAAATAATGAATTTCTTGTTCGCTTTATTGAAAAATAAACTCCTGCTTTATCGGGAGGTGTCGAGGGTTGCCGCCGCCGTGTCGCCGAGCCACGGCGTCCGTCGTCCTTCAGGCGGTGGCCCGAGGCGGGTTCGTTATCGGAACCTGAGAAATTGTGATAATTCGCATCATCCCCGCCCATCCTCATTCTTTTGGCGCAATCCGCAGCGCCAGGGTTCCCGTCGCTTCGTCGCTGCCGGGCGTGAGCCGGCATCCCCGGCGCGCCAAGATTTGGTTGCATATTACGCACGGCTGAATTTCAGGCCGGGCCAGGCAGGCGTGTTATTTCTCTTTGGCCTCGCTGTAGGACTGCGCATGGGAGACCCCTGACTGTGCCGGCTTCAACCCTGTTCCAGCGTTCCAGGCAGCCATGAGCGGCGGCCTGTTCAATTCCGATTCGCGGCTCTATCGCCTGCAGGGCGAGGGCGCGCTTGCGTCCTTGCAGGTGGAGGGCTGGATCGCGCGCGAGGCGCTTTCCGGCGTGGGCCAGTTGCGCGTGGTGGCGCTGTCGGATGATGCCGGCCTGTCGCTGCAGGACATGATCTCGCGTCCGGTCACGCTGTGGACCACGCGCGCCGACGGCAGCCGCGCGGCGCGCAGCGGCGTGATCCGCGAGGCCGAGCTGCTGTCGGGCGACGCCGGCCTGGCGCGCTACCGGTTGACCGTGGCGCCGTGGCTGTGGCTGGCCACGCAGCGGCGCGCCAGCCGCGTGTTCGAAGGCAAGGCCGTGCTGGACATCGTGCGCCACGTGCTCGATGGTTATGAAGGCTATGTCTACCGGTTGGCGGCCGACGTCGAACCGGCATTGGCGGGCCTGAAGCCGCGCCCCTACATCACGCAATACCGCGAGAGCGACTACGACTTCCTGGCCCGTCTGTTGGCCGAGGCCGGCCTGGGCTGGACCGTGCTGGAAGACGACAGCGTGCCCGCGCGCCACGTGGTGCAGCTGTTCGCCGACAGCCGCACGCTGGCCGAGGACGCCGAATCCGCCGGCGGCGGCATCCGCTTCCAGCGCGCCGCCGCGACCGAATCGCGCGACACCGTGCAGGCGCTGGTGCGCCAGCGCCGCCGCACGCCGGACAGCATCACCGTGCTGGGCTGGCACGACAGCGGCAAGCGCGCCGTGGCCGCGCAATCGCTGGTCAACGCGGCCAGCGGGAGCGGCGACGAGCATGGGTTGGACTGGTACGAGATTGCCGGCCATGGCGGCTTTGCCGACGAGGCCCAGGCCCGCCGCCAGGCGGAACTGGCGCGCGAGGCCGTGCGCGCCCGCGCCGAGACCTTCGCGGGCCGCGGGGTGGTGCGCACGTTCCGCTCGGGCACGCGCTTCACGCTGCGGGACCTGTCGTCATTGGGCCCTTCGGGCGAGTCCGGCTTCGAGCCGGTCTTCGCGCTGGACTGGATCGAGCATGTGGGCATCAACAACCTGCCCCCGGAAACCCAGGCTTCGCTGGCGCAGCGGCTGGGCGGGCTGGATGCGTATCTGACACTGGACGGCGAGGCCGTGGACCACGCCGGGTTTGGCGGCGGCATGGCCGATCCCGCATCGGATGACGCCGTCACGGACGGATTGCTGGCTGGCCGATTGCCGGCGGAGGCGCCGCAATCCCCTGATCCGGCCGTGCTGGCCAAGGCGCGCGAGGTCGGTTACGCCAACCGCTTCGAGGCGGTGCGCTGTGACCGGCCCTGGCGGCCCGCGCTGGCGCGGCAGCGCGGCGCACGCCTGACGGGCGCGCCGTCGGTGCACGGCGTGCACACCGCGGTCGTCACCGACGCCGAGGGCGGCACGCAACCGAAAGAGAATGACGAGATCCTGCGCAACAAGCGCGGCGATGTGCGCATCCGCTTCCACTGGCAGGCCGGCGCCGCCGAGGGCGAGGCCGCCAGCCGCTGGGTGCGGGTGGCGCAGCGCCAGTCGGGCGCGGGCATGGGCATCAGCTTCGTGCCGCGCATCGGCCAGGAGGTGCTGGTGCGCTTCCTGGACGACGACATCGACCAACCCATCGTGGTGGGCGCGCTGTACAACGGCCGCGGCGAAGGCGGCACGCCCGCCACGCCGGGCGGACGCCAGGGCGCCAAGGCCGACACGCAGGTCTATGCCGCCGCGCGCGACGGCGCGCCCAGCGCCCAGGCCAACCTGGCCTCGGGCAACGCGCCGGCCTGGCACGGCGCGGCCGGTGGCGACGAGAACCACCGCAACGCGGCCGCATTGAGCGGCTTCAAGAGCAAGGAGTTCGGCGGCGCGGGCTACAACCAGATCGTGTTCGACGACACCGACGGCCAGCTGCGCATGCAGCTCAAGAGCAGCGCGCAGGCCAGCGAACTGAACCTGGGCCACCTGATCCACCAGGCCGGCAACTACCGCGGCGGCCTGCGCGGCCTGGGCGCGGAGCTGCGCACCGACGGCTACGGCGCGGTGCGAGGCGGCGCGGGCGTGCTGCTGAGCACCTATACCGCCACCGGCGGCAATGCCGGCGCCATCGGCGATGCGGCCGGGGTGCAGGCGCTGGCCAGCCAGACCGAGCAGATGGCGCGTTCGCTCGATGGCGTGGTGGGCGCGCACCAGGGGCTGCGGCTGGCGACGGTGCAGGGCACGCGCGGTCCGGGCGCCAGCGCGCTCGATGGCGACAAGGCGCCGCTGGCGGCGATGCACCGGACGGTGTCGGGCACGGTGGCCGGTGACAGCGTGGATGGCGCGCTCGGCGACGCCTCGGCCAAGCATACCGATGCCGCGCAAGGCAAGGTGGCGCATCCCACCGATCCGGTGGTGCTGATGGCGGCCCGCGCGGGCCTGGCGCAGATCGCCGGCCAGCACCTGCAGTACACGGCCGGCGAGGCGGTGCACTGGTCCTCGGGCAAGGACCAGAACCTGGCGGTGATGGGCGCGCTGCGCCTGCACACGGGCCAGGGGCTGGGGATCGTGGCGGGGCTGCAGCAGGGCGGGGCGGAGTCCGGGCTGGACCTGATCTCGGCCAAGGGCAACGTCGACATCCAGGCGCAGCACGACATCCTGCGGGTGCAAGCGCAGCAGGACATCACGATCGGCAGCGCCAACACGGCGGTGGAATACGCCGCGCCCAAGCGCATCCGCATCGCCACGGCGGCCGGCGCGAGCATCGTGCTCGAGGGCGGCAACATCACCGTGACCGCGCCGGGCCGCATCGATGTCAAGACCGGCAACAAGCAGTTCGCCGGGCCGGATCAGTTGCCGTATCCCTTCCCGCAGTTCCCGCAGAGCGTGTGCGTCAGCTGCGCGGTGGAGGCGGCCGCGGGCGGTTCCGCGATGACGGTGAAGAATGCTTGAGGACCGCGACACCTGGATCGATCCGGCCACGCCGGACGTGGCGCAGGCCTTGCACGACGCGGCCTGGAACCATCCGGACATGCCGGAGCGCTACGTGCTGCTCGACGCCGCTTTCTCGCCGCGCCTGCCCGAGCGGCTGGCGCGCTGGCTGGACGCCGAGGACTACTGCTCGCTCTACGCCGGCCGCTACCAGGGCGAGGGCCTGGACCAGGTGGCGCCGTACCTGCTGCGGCTGTCGTGGGTGCCGGCGTTGCGCGCGCCCGTGTGCGACAAGCTCATGCGGCTCACGCGCGGCAAGCCGATGATGAGCCTGCTGACCACGTCGGCGCCGCTCGATCAACTGGCCGATCATCTGCGCCGCCAGATCGAGGCGGTCAACACGGAGGGCAAGGCCTACCTCCTGCGCCTGGCCGATACGCGATCCTTCGCTGCGCTGCTGGAGGTGTTCGCGCCGGCGCAGCGCCAGCGGCTGCTGGCGGGCATCTCGCGCTGGTCGTACGTCGACCGCCGCGGCGCGCTGCGGGTGGCGCAAGGGGATCCGAGCTTCGATCCGGACGCGCAGACCGAACCCTACGTGATCGCCGCCGACCAGCAGCGCCATCTGCACCTGCTGGCGCTGCCCGACGCCATCCTGCGCTTCGTGCAACTGCGCGCGCCGTTGTTCGGCGCGTTGATCTGCCCGCCCTCGACGGCGTACCAATGCATCCTGGAAGGCGTGCGGCGACTGGCGCGCCGCGGCCTGGACAACGAAGCGCTGGCGTACCGGCATGGCCTGGCGCTGCTGCGCCGCCACGGCATGCTGGCGCCCGCCAGCGCCGCGCCATCTCTTGCCGTTTCCAGTTCGGAACTGTCCTCATGACCTTCAAATTCCGCTTCGCCGGCCCTTGCCGCGAGATCCCCTCGGACCTGGATTTCCGCGAGCAGCGCAAGGCCTGCCAGCGCATGGGCGAAAAGGCCGGCACGGATTGCTCGATCGAGCTGTTCTTCGGCTTCTTCTTCGATGGCACGCGCAACAACATGTACATGTCGGAGAAGGCGGGAAATCACACGCAGACCAATGTGGCGCGCCTGTACTCCGTGTTCGACGACACGATCGATCCCAGCTATAGCGCGCGGCAGCACCGCTTCCGGACCTATGTGGAAGGCGTGGGCACGCCTTGCGTCGAGAAGGTGGGCGACCCCGGCACGGGCGCTCACGCGCAGGCCGGCGCCGCCGCCGGCTGGGGAGGGGAGGCCCGCATCAACTGGGCCTTGCTGGAATTCCAGAACAACCTCTATAGCCATTTCGTGCCTAATAGAACCTTGACCGATGCCCTGGGCCAGCGCGCGACGACGCTGGTGCGGGAAATGAGCGCGGATATCGCCTTGTCGCGCCTGCAGGTCGAAGACCTGGCGAAGGCGGCCAAGGTGCCGCTGGCCGCGTACACCGGCATGAAACCAGGCGATGCGGCCGATGTCCTGGCCCGGCGCACGCAAGGGTTCGTGGATACCCTTTTGCGTGTGCGCGATGTCAACAACACCGAGCCGAAAGACATGGCCCGCTACACGGTGCTGTCCAGGCGCAATCGGGATCTGCGCACGCTGCTGGGCGGCTACCTGGACACCAATCCAAAGGTCGAGCGCATCCGGGTGTCCATCTTCGGCTTTTCGCGGGGCGCGGCCGAGGCGCGGGTGTTCGCCAACTGGCTCAAGGATGCCTGCGATCCCCCGGAAGGCATCTCGTTCTATTCCCCCCGCGGCGATGGCGTGCTGCGCCTGGCGGGCATCAAGGTCGATATTGATTTCATGGGGATTTTCGACACGGTCGCGTCCGCCGGCATCGCCCAGAGCGTGAGCGAACAGGTGTGGGACGGGCACGGCGCCTGGGCGCGCAAGAAGGATATGGAAATTCCCAACCTGGTATCGCGCTGCGTCCACATGGTCGGCGCGCACGAGGTGCGCGGATCCTTTCCGCTGGATCTGATCGACGGGCCGAACTACGAGGAAATCGTCTATCCGGGCGTGCATTCGGACGTCGGCGGTGGCTACAAGCCGGGGGAACAGGGGCGCGGCGCCAAGGACAGCGACAAGCTGTCCCAGATTCCGCTGTGCGATATGTACCGAGAGGCGGTGCAGGCGGGCGTTCCGGTGCGGCTGCACCTTGCCCCCGCCGAATTCCAGAGCCAATTCGAGGTGTCCGCCGAACTGCGCGCGGCATTCAATGCCTACGTGGAGGCCACCCGCGATATTTCACAGAAGCAGACATCGTCCACGCGCATCCTGTACAACCACTATGTACAGTACCTGCGCTGGCGGCGCCTGCGTGCCGAACGCGGACCCGAGTGGATCGGCGCCACGCCCAGCGCGGTGCGCGCCCGGGCAAACTACCCGCAGGACTACGAAGACCTGATACAGGCCAATGAGGAGCTGCTGCTGGAAGTGCGCAAGCTGACCACGGACAACGCCCTGGAGCGCTCCAGGACGCCGACGATGATGCCCGGTCCGGGCAGCGAAGGCGCCCGCCTTTATGACAGCGTCATGCTGCTGCTGCGCGGCAACAAGGAAAAAATGTGGCTCGATCAGCTTCGCACGGTCTGGAACCTGCCTGGCAGGCCCGCCGCCGCGGTGATCGATTTGCTGGATAACTTCGTGCATGATTCCCGCGCCTGGTTCAAGCCGCTGGGCAAGGACGACGACGTCTGGATCGCGCAGCAGCAGGACCGTATCAAACAGCTGGAAAAACGCGAGAAGGAGGCGGAAGAATACATCGCCATCGGCCGACCCGACCTGGCCCTGATCGCGCGGCCCAACAAAGCGGAGCAGGCCGAATTGGCGCGCTACCGCGCCAATTCGAATGACCTGGCGCTGCAACCGGGCGGGCGGGAGTTCTATTGGCAGTGGGGGTATCTGCGCTGGCGTTCGGTCTACGCCAATCCCCAGGTTCGGGCCCTGCGGGAAGCGCAGAAGGAACGAGAGGACACGCAGCGCGCCTTGCAGAACATGCCGATGAATTTCAACGCCTTGCCCAGGTTCTAGCCATGTGGACATCAACCAATCCCTGGCGTCGCGGGTCCATGTTTCCGGCCTGGCTGCGATCAGGCGGCTGCCTGCTGTCAGGGCTTGTCCTGCTGCTCCTGGCGCTGGCGATGACTCCCGCAAGGGCTCAGGGCGAGCCGATTCCCGATACGCTGGGCGTGCGGCTTGGCATCATCAATTATCTTGATGAAGGCGTGGCGCCCGTCTACATCGATCAGGGTTGGGCCGCGGGCGTCAGGGGGCACGCCTATACGTCGGGCACCTGCTGCGTTTCCATCTCGACACAATGGAAGCCCGGCATGACGATGCGGGTCGAATGGCGCACGGATTCCATGTTCAAGCGCGGCGAGAAGCAGCTGATGAGCCGCGATGCGCCCATCCTGCCGTTCGAGCCGTTCCACGACGGCTACATCTGGGCGGTGTTCCTGCCCGGCGGCGAGGTGTACCTGCAACCGTCCGCGGCGCGCCCGGGCGCCGAAGGCTTCCTGCAGGGATTGCCGTCGCCCGGGAACGAGACGGCCGCGGACCTGCGGCGCTTCGTCGAAAAGAATCCGCCGCCGGCGCGCTAGTCCCGCGGCAGCGCCAGCAATTCGCCCATGCGCACGGGGCCGCGCACCGACGGCGTGTCGGCCCAGCGCACCTTGCCCGGGCCGAACAGCACGATGGCGGTCGAACCCAGCTTGAAGCGGCCCATCTCGGCGCCCTTGGCCAGGTGGATCGGCGCGCGCGCCGCGTCGTCGTAGCGCACGGCCTTGACGCGGCGCTTGTACGGCGTGACCAGGCCCGCCCAGACGGTTTCGATCGAGGCCACGATCATGGCGCCGACCAGCACCACGGCCATGGGGCCGTGCTCGGTGTCGAAGATGCAGACCACGCGCTCGTTGCGCGCGAACAGGCGCGGCACGTTGCGCGCGGTCAGCGGATTGACCGAGAACAGGCGGCCCGGCACGTGGATCATCTCGCGCAGCGTGCCGGCCACCGGCATGTGGACGCGGTGGTAGTCCTTGGGCGACAGGTAGATGGTGGCGAACTCGCCGCCCTGGAACGGCGCGGCGCGCTCGGCGTCGCCGCCCAGCAGGTCGGCCAGGCCATAGCTGTGGCCCTTGGCCTGGAAGATGCGGCCATGCTCGATGGCGCCCATCTGGCTGATGGCGCCGTCCGCCGGGCACAGCACGCCGCCCGGTTCCTCGTCCAGCGGCCGCGCGTCCGGCTTGAGGGCGCGGGTGAAGAAATCGTTGAAGCACTCGTAGGCCAGCGCGTCTTCCTGCTCGGCTTCGCGCATGTCCACGCCATACTTGCGCACGAAGCGCGAGATCATCCAGTTCTTGACCGCGGGTTCCCGGCAGTCCGAGGCGTATCCGAAGAAACGCGACACCAGGTGATGCGGCGCGAGGTACTGGCTGGCGAGGAAAAGTTGGTCTTTGATCGGCATCTAGGGCGCTAAAAAACGCGTCCCGCGGACAGCGGGACGTGGTTGGAGGTCGTCACGCGCGGGGCGGTGTCGATGTCTGCGTGGCAGCATGCGCACGGGCGTGCAATTCGCGGGATTGTAACGCGTCCGGCCGCCAATGGACCATGGGGCGGACAGCTTTCGTGACGCGATTCGACGGGCCGCGTCGCGCTATCCGGCCTGCGCCGCATCGTCCGGCGCGAGGCCCTGGCGCCGGTAGGCGCCCGGCCCGACGTCGAAGTGCTGCTTGAAGGCGCGCGCGAACGCGGCTTCCGATTGGTAACCGCATTCGGCGGCCACGCGCGCCACCGACCATTTGCGGCGCTCGAGCTGGCGCGCGGCGTGTTCCATGCGTATCGCGGTCAGCAGGCGCAGCGGCGTCAGGCCGCTGGCGCGGACGAACTGGCGCGCGAAGGTCGCCCGCGACAGGTGGCAGCGTTCGGCCAGCGACGCCAGGGTCCACGGCTCGGTGGGCGCCAGCAGCATCGACTGCACCGCCGGCGCCAGCCGCGCATCGGCCATCAGGGCCAGCAGGCCGCGGGTCTGCTGGCCGTCGTGGACCAGGGCGCGCAGCACCAGCGTGAAAAGGGCGGTGGACAGCTGATTGATGATGGCCGCGCCGCCCAGGCGCGGATGCTCGGCCTCGGCCCGCATCAAGCCGAGCAACGCGGCCAGGGCGGTGTTGTCGCCGATGGCCGCGGCCCGCAGCACCATGGCCTGTGGCAGCGCCATCAGCAGCAGGTTGCCGGCGCGGCCCAGCGTGAACACGCCGCACAGCATTTCCAGGCGCGGCCCGGGGCCGTCCTGGGTCAGTTCGGTCAGGACGCCGTTGTGGCGGATATCGGCGGGCAGTGGCGCGGCCGGGGCGGTGTCGTCGATGCCGCGCAGCAGGTGCGAGGCACCGTGCGGCAGCAGCAGGATGTCGCCGGCCCGCAGCGCCAGTTCGTCGCGGCCCACGCGGGCCACGCCTTCACCGTGCAGGATGACGTGGTAGGGCACGTGGCCCGCCGGCGCCTGCGGGTGGTCGGCGCGCCAGCGGCCGCCGTAGCGGCACAGCAGGTCCACCGTGCCGGCGGGTTCGACCGTCGACAGGAGCTGGCTGAGGCTGTCCATGGGTTCAGGGCATGAGAAGGCAGGCACGGCCGCCGCGGCGCGGCGGGACATGCCTGCGATTCTATGCCGGTTCGGCGCGCGCGGTCAGGCCGCGGCCTTGGCCGACAGCTTGGTCTTGTAGAGCCAGTCCTTGTAGTCGTCCAGGTCGCCGTCGAACGGGCTGAAGCGGCCGTCGGCCACGATGATGAACTGGTCGGTGGTGGCGCGCAGCAGGTGGCGGTCGTGCGACACCAGCACCAGCGTGCCTTCGAACTGCGCCAGCGCGGTGGTCAGCGCCTCGCGGGTTTCCAGGTCCAGGTGGTTGGTGGGCTCGTCCAGCAGCAGCAGGTTGGGGCGCTGCCAGACGATCAGCGCCAGCGCCAGGCGCGCCTTCTCGCCGCCGGAGAACGGCGCGATCGAGCTGGTGGCCATGGCGCCGTTGAAATTGAAGCTGCCCAGGAAGTTGCGCAGTTCCTGTTCGCGCACCGTCGGCGCGATCTTGGTCATGTGCCACAGCGGCGATTCGTCGTGGCGCAGCATCTCGACCTGGTGCTGGGCGAAGTAGCCGATCGACAGGCCCTTGTTGAACTGCGTGTCGCCCGCCAGCGACTGCAGCTCGCCGGCGATGGTCTTGATGAAGGTCGATTTGCCGGCGCCGTTGATGCCGAGCAGGCCCAGCCGCTGGCCCGCCTGCAGCGAGAAATCGATGCCCGAGACGATGATCTTGTCGGACGTGACGCCGCTGTCCTCGTCGGTGTTGCGGTAGCCGGCGCTGACCTTGTCCATCGTCAAGAGTGGATTGGGCGCGCGCAGCGGCTCGCGGAACTCGAACGAGAACTCGGCGGCGGCGCGCAGCGGCGCCACTTCTTCCATGCGGGCCAGCGCCTTGATGCGGCTCTGCGCCTGGCGCGCCTTGCTGGCCTGGGCCTTGAAGCGGTCGATGAACGACTGCAGGTGCGCGCGCTGGCGCATCTGCTTTTCCATCATGCCTTGCGCCAGTTCGAGCTGGGCGGCGCGCTGGCGCTCGAACGACGAGTAGTTGCCGGAGTAGCGCTTGAGCTTGCGTTCGTCGATGTGGACGATGACGTTGACCACGCCGTCCAGGAAGTCGCGGTCGTGCGAGATGACGATGAGCGTGCCGGGATAGCGCTTGAGCCAGTCTTCCAGCCAGATGATGGCGTCCAGGTCCAGGTGGTTGGTGGGCTCGTCCAGCAGCAGCAGGTCGGACGGGCACATCAGGGCCTGCGCCAGGTTCAGGCGCATGCGCCAGCCGCCGGAGAAGCTGGTCAGCGGCAGCTGCATCTGCGCCTGCGTGAAGCCCAGGCCCGTCAGCAATTGCTCGGCGCGCGAATGCACGGTGTAGGCGTCGGCGTCGGCCAGCGCGGCGTAGATGTCCGCCATGCGCAGGCCGTTCTCGGCGCTCTCGGGTTCCGCTTCCAGCGCGGCCAGCTCGGCTTCGAGCTTGCGCAGCGTGACGTCGCCGTCGATGGCGTATTCGATGGCGGGGCGGTCGAGCGCGGGCGTTTCCTGCGCCACGTAGGCCATGCGCCAGCTGGCGGGGTAGTCCAGGTCGCCCTGGTCCGCGTGCAGCGTGCCGCGCAGCAGGCCGAACAGGCTCGACTTGCCGGCGCCGTTGGCGCCGATCAGGCCGATCTTGTCGCCGGGGTTCAGGAGCAGGTCGACCTTGTCGAACAAGGGCTTGACGCCGCGCATCAGTGAAACTTGTTGGAAGCGGATCATGAATCGTGTGGCTGGAGGGCGCGACCGGGGTGGTGTGGAATAAGCGCGGCAAGGCTCCCGCCACAAACTGCGGCGCAAAAGAAGGAACCGTGGAGCGATCGCGCCGGTGGCGCGATGGGCTGGCCGCGCTGGGCGCGGCTGGCGGACGGGGCGGATGCCCATCCGATCGCGGGCACTATTGTAGCTGGCCGCGCGGACCCGTGCCCGGGGCCGGGTTGATGCCGGCGTGGCGGGCCTCAGGCCGGGGTCGAGCGCGCGGCGATGGCGTCGGCCAGGGTCAGCAGGCGCTCGGCCTCGCGCGCGTGCAGGTTCTCGACCAGCGCGCCGTCCACCACCGCCACCCCCTGGCCCGCGGCCTGGGCCGCGCGCCAGGCGTCGAGCCGCTTGCGCGCGCTGGCGAGTTCCGCATCGGTCGGGGCGAAGGCGGCGTTGGCGGCGGCGATCTGCTTCGGATGGATCAGCGTCTTGCCGTCGAAGCCCTGGTCGCGTCCCTGGCGGCACGCGGCGGCCAGGCCGGCGTCGTCATCCAGGTCCAGATGGACGCCGTCCAGCACGGCCAGGCCATGGGCGCGCGCGGCCAGCACCGCCAGCGAACGGGCCAGCAGCGTTTCGTGGCGCTCGGTCGTGTGGCGCGCGTGCAGGTCCTTGACCAGGTCGGAGGTGCCCACCACGATGGCCGCGAGCCGCGCGTGGCCGCCGGCGATGGCGTCCAGGCGCAGGAATCCCAGCGGCGTCTCGGCCATCGCCCACAACGGCAGCGCGGCGGGCGCGCCGGCCGCGTCCAGCGCTTGCGCCAACGCGTCCAGCTCGGCCGCCGATTGCACCTTGGGCAGCAGTACCGCGTCGGCGCCGGCCTGCGCGATGGCGCGCACGTCGTCCAGCCCCCACGGCGTATCGAGCGCATTGACGCGCACCACGCATTCGCGCCGGCCATAGCCGCCGGCACGCAGGGCCGCGGCGACCTGCTGGCGCGCCAGCGCCTTGGCATCGGGCGCGACCGCGTCTTCCAGGTCCAGGATCAGCGTGTCGGCATCGAGGCCGCGGGCCTTGTCCAGCGCGCGCGCATTGGCGCCCGGCATGTACAGGACGGAACGGCGGGGACGGGCGGCAAGGGACATGGATTCAACTCTTGGGATTGCTGATGACCTGCACGGGCATGGTGCAGACATAGCCGACGCCATACACCGTGCGGATGCCCATGTCGCCGCCGGCCTGCGCGCGCAGCTTGCGGCGCAGGCGGTGCATGTGGGCGTCGAGCCGATGGGTGTCGTAGGCCTCGGCGCTGGCGCCGAGCGCCTCGACCAGCCGGCCGCGCGACAGCGGCAGCGGCGCGGCCTGGATCAGCGCGCCGATCAGGCGGCTCTCGGTGTCGGTGATGTCGACGTGGATGCGCTTGGGCGAGACCAGCATGCGGCGCGCCGGATCGAAGCGCCAGATCTCGGCGCTGGGCGCTTCGGGGCTGGCGGCCGGCACCACGCGCAGGCGGCGCGACAGCGACACCAGCGTCGCGCCTAGTTCGGCCAGGTTGACGGGCTTGGTCAGGTAATGGTCGGCGCCCAGGCTCAGGCCGGACACCTTGTCTTCGCTCAACAGGCGGCCGGTGAGCATGATGATGCCCATCGAGGGATAGGTGGTGCGCAGGTGCGACACGCGCGCCAGTCCGTCGCCGTCCGGCAGCATCGCGTCCAGCACCAGGATGCCGGGCGTCACGCTCAGCAGCAGTTGGTCGAGTTCGGACAGCGAGCCCGCGGTGAGGATGGCTTCGCCCAGGCCGAGGTCGTGGATGAATTCGGCGATGGTGTCGCGCCAGTCCCCGTGATCGTCGACGATGATGATGGTCACGGCGCCGGACGAGCTAGCGGTTGTGCGCGAGGCGCTCCAAGGGCAAACACGCTTTCCGCTCCTTTCATGCTAAGGCTTCTTATTGGTGTGGATGAATCCGCCTGGCGCAGGCCGGATACGGCGCCATCGGTGTGATCCCCTCGAGGCGCTCTCGCGGAGAATATCATTATCGCCGTTGCGGCGGCGCGGCATATTGCGGCGCAGCGAATGCCGCTGCGAGGCGCCTCGAACCGCGCCAATCCGGGTGGTCAAAAAATGACCAGCCCCGGTAATTGCGCCGTAACGGCCAGCAGCCGTGCGCCCGTGAGTTTCTTATCCACAGAAACTGTGGATAAGAAAGCCGCCTGACAGTTTGTTCAGGGGGTCGGCGCCGCGGGGGTCATTGCGGCGGCGTCGCCGCGTCCGTCAGGTATTCCACCGGCACGCCTTGCGGCACCCTGCGCACGCGATCGCGTTCGATGCGCGGCGGCGCGAAGCGGGTCTTGCGGGCCGCGGCGTTCTGCAGCAGCACCGACAGCACCGCGCCCTTGTCCTGGATCCATTGGGCCTTGCCGCGCAGCAGCTTCATCGCGTTCTCGGCGGTTCCCAACTTGTAGGACATGGAGTTGATCTGGACCGAGGTCTTGCCGTTGAAAGCGGACTCGTCCTGTTCGGTGAGCGCCGCGGCGTCGAGGTTGCTGCTTTCGTGGTCGATGCGGTAGATGAATTTGAGGCCGCTGAACGGATCCTGCACCACGACGAGCTTGTCAGAACCCGAGACGTCCGACAGCATGCCGATGACCAATGATTCAACCAGCTGGTTGCCCCGTTGTTCTTCGGTGTAGATGAAGATGGTGCGCTGGTTGTGCCCGAGCGGCGAGGGCGGGGCGAGGGGAGAACGATCCATACCTGACTTGAAAGAGGCGGGGCGGGTGGAAACTTGCCCCGCGGTACTGCGTTAACGGCGTCGCGTCGCGTGAACTTGAGCGCCGGCCTTGATGTAGACAAAGAACAAAACCCCGCCCGGACTACGGCGCGCGCCGCAGGCGAGCCAGCAGGCGCGCTTTGGCGGCGGGCCAATCCTCGTCGAGGATGGCGAAATAGACCATGTCGCGGGTGCGTCCGGACTGCGCGATGAGGTGCTTGCGGAACACTCCTTCCTCGACGCCGCCGATACGGAGGATGGCCTGCCGGGATTGCAGGTTGGTCACTTCCGTCTTGAACACGACCCGCATGATACCAATTGTTTCAAAGGCGTGCTGCAATAAAAGATATTTGGCTTCGGTGTTGGCGCCGCTGCGCTGGCTGGCGGGGGAGAGCCAGGTGGCGCCGATCTCCAGGCGCTTGTGCGGCAGGGCGATATCCATATAACGCGTGGTGCCGATGACCTGGCCGTCGGCGCGCCGCACGATCGCGAACGGCAGGCAGGCGCCGGCGGCCTGGCCGGCCAGCGCGCGTTCGACATAGCGGCGCATGTCGTCGGCCGATTCGACCGGTTCGGGTTGCAGCCGCCACAGCTCGGGGTGCAGCCCGACCTCGGCCAGCGCGGCGGCGTGCGCCAGGGTCAGGGGTTCGAGCCGGACGATCTCGCCTTCCAGGGTGACGGGCGGCAGACAGGCGGGGGAAGACATGGGAGACTCCGCGGACGCGTCGCGGTCGGGCGTCCGCCGTCATGGCGGCGTCCCGGACGCCCAGCGATTCTACGCCCGCCATCGGCGGCTTGCCGAAGCCCGCGGCCGGGCGCAGAATGCGGCGCATGAAAACAGACGTGGTTGTCCTGGGCGCAGGCATCATCGGGGTGAGCACCGCGCTGCACCTGCAGGCGCGCGGCCGCTCGGTGGTCCTGCTGGACCGACGCGGTCCCGGCGAGGAAACCAGCTACGGCAATGCCGGGCTGATCGAGCGCGCCAGCGTCATTCCCTACGCCTTTCCGCGCGACTGGCGCAGCCTGCTGCGCTATGCCGGCAACCGCACGCCCGACGTCCGCTACCACGCGCGCTTCCTGCCGCGCATCGCGCCTTGGCTGCTGCGCTATTGGTGGCATTCGGCGCCGTCGCGGCTGGCGCGCGCCGCGGCCGCCATGCTGCCGCTGATCGAGCGCAGCGTGGCCGAGCACGATGCGCTCAAGGACGCCGCCGGCATCGGCGCGCTGTTCCGTCGCAACGGCTGGATCGATGGCATGCGCAGCCAGCAGAGCCTGGACCGCGCCGCGGCCGAGGCCGCCGCGCTGGCGCACTACGGACTCGACTACCAGGTGCTGGACCGCCAGGCCCTGTCGGCGCTGGAGCCGTCGTTGTCGCCGCGCATGGTGGGCGCGATCCACTGGCGCGACCCGGTCAACGTGTCGGATCCGGGCGCGGTGGCGCGCGGCTACGCGGCGCTGTTCCAGCAACGCGGCGGCCTGCTGGCGCGCGGCGATGCGCGCAGCCTGGAAGCGGTGCCGGGCGGCTGGCGCGTGCGCGGCGTGACCGGGCCGGTCGAGGCGCGCGAGGTGGCGGTGGCGCTGGGGCCGTGGTCGCCCGATGTGCTGCGGCCGCTGGGGTATCGCGTGCCCATGGCGGTCAAGCGCGGCTATCACCAGCATTTCGCATTGGAGGGCGGGGCCGCGCTGTCGCATCCGGTGGCCGATATCGACAGCGGCTTCGTGATGTCGCCCATGACGCTGGGCCTGCGCCTGACCACGGGCGCCGAATTCGCGCCGCGCGACGCGCCGCCGTCGCCGGTGCAGGTGGCGCGCACGCGGGCGCTGGCGGCGCAGTTGCTGCCGTTGGGCGAGGCGGTGGAGAAAACGCCATGGATGGGCTGCCGGCCGTGCATGCCGGACATGCGCCCGGTGATCGGCGCGGCGCCGCGGCATCCGGGCCTGTGGCTGGCCTTCGGCCACGCGCATCACGGCTTCACGCTGGGGCCGGTGACCGGCAAGTTGCTGGCCTGCCTGATGACGGGACAGGCGCCGGACATGGATCCGGCGCCGTACGCATTGAACCGCTAGGCCCGCGCGCGGCGCGGGTATCCGATGCGGCATCGCGGTCCGCGCGGCGCCATGCCGCGTGAACCTGGGCGGGTGTCAGCCGCCGCTCTTGGCGCGGCGCTGGCGCACCGCGTCGGCCAGCAGGTCCAGCACCGGCAGGGTCTGGGTCCAGCCCAGGCAGGCGTCGGTGATCGACACGCCATGGCGCAGCGGCTGGCCGGGCTTGAGGTCCTGGCGGCCTTCCTCGAGATGGCTCTCGATCATCACGCCGGTGATGCGGCTGTCGCCTTGCGACAGTTGGGCGGCGATGTCGCGGGCCACGTCGACCTGGCGCAGGTGCGACTTGTTGGAGTTGGCGTGCGAGCAGTCGATCATGACCTGTTCGCGCTGGCCGGCGGCGCGCAGCACGGCGCAACAGGCGTCGACGCTGGCCGCGTCGTAGTTCGGCCCTTTCTTGCCGCCGCGCAGGATGACGTGGGTGTCTTCGTTGCCGCGGGTCTCGAAGATGGCGGCCATGCCCATCTTGGTCATGCCCATGAAGGCGTGCTTGGCGCTGGCGGCGACGATGGCGTCGGCCGCGATCTGCACGCCGCCGTCGGTGCCGTTCTTGAAGCCGAGCGGGCAGCTCAGGCCGGAGCTGAGCTGGCGGTGGCTGGGGCTTTCGGTGGTGCGCGCGCCGATGGCGCCCCAGGCGATCAGGTCGGCGATGTACTGCGGGCTGAGCAGGTCGAGGAACTCGGTGGCGATCGGCAGGCCCAGGCCGCTGATGTCCAGCAGCAGTTCACGGGCGCGGCGCAGGCCTTCGTTGATGCGGAAGCTGCCGTCCAGGCGCGGATCGTTGATGTAGCCCTTCCAGCCGACGGTGGTGCGGGGCTTCTCGAAATACACGCGCATCACGATCAGCAGGTCATCACGGTACTGGTCGGCGGCCGAACGCAGCTGGCGCGCGTATTCCATGGCCTGGCCGTGATCGTGGATCGAGCAGGGGCCGACCACCAGCACCAGGCGGTCGTCGCGGCCATGCAGCACGTCGGCGATGCGGGCGCGGCTGTCCTCGACCAGCGACTGGATCTCGGCCGAGACTGGCAGCTCGTCTTGCAGCAGGGCGGGCGAGATCAGCGGGCGCACGGCGCTGATGCGGGTGTCGTCCGTGCGGGTGTTGTCCTGGGTGGCGTCGGCCGTGCCGACCTCGCGGTCGTGCAGGGGATCGTCAATGCGGGTCAAGGGAAGCTCCGTGCCGTAGATGCGGGGAAAGACCACCATTATCGCACCGGCGGGCGTCGTCCGTCCGGGCTATGTCCCCGTGCGCCCTAGGACGATCGATGGCGGCCGGGTGGCAAATGGCCCTAGGCCGTCCTCGGTGGCGCTACAGTCGGGGAAGATGCCTTAGCATTGACCCAACGCGTTCCCGCGACCGCGCCCCGGCCTGGCGGCCCACGCCAGGATCACCGCATGCCGATACGCCCGAGGACATGACCGATGCCCAAATCCGACGCCGGCGCCTCTCGACGGATTCTCCTGGTGGAAGACCACCCGGTGGAACGGGCGTATCTGCAGAACATGCTGCTGGCCCTGGGGTACCGGCGCGTGGCCGGGGTCGGCAGCAGCGCCGAGGCCATCGGCGCCCTGGCGCGCCAGGCCTACGACGTGGTGATCAGCGACATCGTCATGGGCGAGGGCGACGGCACCCGCCTGCCCAACGAATTGCGCCAGCTGGTCGACGGCGGCCGGCTCAAGAGCATGCCGCCCATCGTCTGGATCAGCAGCCTGGCCGACGAACTGCTGCAATCGCACGTGCGGCTGGCGCTGCAGGCCGGCTGCCCATCGTCGCAGGCGCTGGCCAAGCCGGTGACGCGCACCGCCATGCAGCATGCCATCAAGGCGGCGCTGCACAGCCTGGACGACGACACCGCCTCGCCGCGCCGGACCGCGGTGCGGCGCGAGGTGATCGAGGCGGAACTGGGCCGCGCGCTGAACTCCGGCGACGGCATGAGCGTCGTGCTGCAGCCCCAGGTCGATCTGACGACCGGCCGGGCGGTGGCGGCCGAGGCGCTGTCGCGCTGGGACCATCCGACGTTGGGCGCCATTCCCGCGGTGGACTTCGTGCCCGCGGCGCATCGCCTGGGGCTGGACCGGACGCTGTTCAACCGCGTCGCCGATTGCGTGGTCGAGGTGCTGGTGACGATGCACGCGGAAGGCATCGCCGTGCCGATCGCGATCAACGCGTCGGCCTCGACCCTGTGCGCCCCGGGGCTGCCGGACGGCCTGGAGCAGCGGGTGACGCAGGCCGGGCTGCCGGCGCGGCTGGTCAAGGTGGAGCTGACGGAAGACGAGCCGGTGACCGACTGGCTGGCCCTGTCGTCGGCCCTGAACCTGCTGCGGGTGCGCGGCTTCGAGCTGGCGATGGACGATTTCGGCGCGGGCATCGCGTCGATGCGGCTGTTCTCGGCCATGCCATTCACGGAACTGAAGATCGACCGCGACTTCATCGTCCACATGCACCGCGAGCCGGCCTCGCGCGCCGTGGTGGCGGCGGCCATCGAGATGGGACGGGCGCTGGGACGGCGAGTGGTCGCCGAAGGGGTCGAGCAGGAGCGCGACATCCTGCTGCTGCGCGAACTGGGGTGCACGCTGGCGCAGGGCTATGGCATTTCGATGCCGCTGGCCCCGGCCGATTTCATCGCGTTCTGCCGCCGGCAATGAGGCCGGCCGGAGGCAGAACGCGATCGTCGCTCAGAGACCGGCCACGTCGATGTCGCCCGGATAGTCGACCGAGAACTTGAGCACGGCGTCGCGCGACTTGCCCGGCTCCATTTCCCAGTTCCACACCAGCACGCCGTCGTCCTCGCGCTTGATGTCGCGCTCGGCCGGCGACAGCAGCTTGACCTCGATCTTCTCGTTGCGCGAGATCGGCAGGCGGTCCTTGAAGTTGACCTGTTCCTTGGTGGCCTTGTTGTTCTTGACGGTGATCTTGTACTCGTAGGTCACGCGCTTGCCGTTGCCCGAGAACCCGGTGCTTTCGGTGAATCGGTTGACCAGCTGGCGCTTGATCGAGATGCCGTCGTCGGCGCCCAGGGCCAGCTCGACCTTCTCGCCGGGCATCACCGGCTTCATCGACGAGGCGGCCACGAAGGCGTCGTCCAGGAAGGTGTTGAGCGTGCCCGCCAGGAACGGGTATTCGGTGTTGTTGTTGGCCAGCGCGGTCAGGAACGCGGCCTCGCGCAGCGCCGGGGTGGACTGGTATTGCAACGTGGCCGGCAGCTTGGCGGAGGCGATGGCGACGCGCTGCGTGCTGTTGTCGGACGGCAGCGTGGCGGGCGTGCGGATCTGGAACGAGGCGCTGGTGGCCTCGGACTGGACCTCGGCGGTCGAGACCTTGGCTTCTTCCAGGACGGGCGCCATGTCGCCAGCGGCCATCTCGGCGTAGGCCGCCTTGGGGCTTTGGCGGGCCCGCGGCTCGGGGCGCATGGCCGGCGCCGCGGCGGCCACCGGGGCCGGCATCGGCGGAGGCGGCGCCGCCACGTCGATGATCCACGGATTGAGCTTGGGCGCGCCGCCGCCCAGCGCCGGGCGGGCGGTCGACAGGGTCAGCTTGACGTTGTTCCAGTCTTCGCCGGTGTTCTGGCGGATCACGCCGAAGTAGCCGAGATCGACGCTGCGGTCGGCCGGGCGCAGGCGCGCGTCGTAGGACGGCGTCCAGCGCGCGCCGGCCACGGCATAGGACACGTTCAGGTCGAGCTTGCCGGCGCGCGCCAGGTTGACGCGCAGCGTGACGGTCTTGGTGCGGCGGTTGAGCTGGCCCTGCAACTGGCCCAGCTCGCCTTGCGCGGCGGACAACTGGCGTTCCAGGTCGTCGCGCTGCTCGGCGACGCGGCGCAGGCCGGCGAGCGTGCGGCTGAGCGTGTCGGCGCTGAGCGCCTGGATCGCCTTGAGCTCGTCCAGCGTCGGCCGCGGACCGTCCTTGGCCGGTTCGGTGGCGCCGCGCTGCATCATCGCCACCAGCTCGCGCTGGTTGTCCAGCACCGCCGCCTCGTCGTCCAGGGCGGCCTGCTGGCCTTCGATCTTGCGGATCTGGTCTTCGAGCTGCTTGACGCGCTCATTGGCGGTATCGGCCTGGAAGGCATCGCGCACCCGCACGTCCAGCAGGGTGGCCTGGCCGGAGCTCTTGGCCGACACCTGCAGCGAATTCTCCTGCAGGCTGGCGGGCAGTTTTTCCAGGACCAGCTCGTGCTCGCCGGCCGGCAGGTCGCTGCTGGCGGCGCGGGTGACGACGGCGCGGTCCTGGTAGACCGTCACCGCGCCGATGGAGGAGGCCAGCCCGGCCGCCGCGGCCAGACCGGGAAGCGTGGCGATGGCCACGGCCAGAAGAGTACGTTGCACGTGTGCACCTATAGGCAGGTTGCGCCGGCCGGCCTTCCGGTGACGGAGGCCGCAGCGGCGATAGCGCGACAATTTACAGGGCGCGGCGGGCCACGGGTTTACAGAAGATGACAAACGCGACAGGGCGATACCGCCCCGTTTTCAGGCGGGCGCGGACGGCTCCGGATGCGCCAGCCGCCGCAGCATCTCGACCGCGTTGCGGGCGGCGATGGAACGGTCGTGGCGGCGGTAGGCCATGTCCAGCAGGGCGTGCGGCGCGTCCCCCTTGATCGGCCGGTACTCGATGCCCTGGGCGCCCATGTGGCGCATGGCGGCGGGCACGATCGAGATGCCGACGCCGGCCGCCACCAGGCTGACGATCGAGGCCATCTGCGGCGCCTCCTGGATGACCCGCGGCGTGAAGCCGGCGCGCAGGCAGGCGTTCTGGATCGCGTCATACAGGCCGGCGCCGATGGGGCGGGGATAGAGCACGAAATCCTGGTCGGCCAGCGCGGCGATCGGCACGCTGCGCTTGCGGCTGAGCGGGTGGTCGGGCGGCAGGGCGATCAGCATGGGTTCGTCCAGCACGCGCTCGGCCTCGAATTCCGGATCCAGCACGTACGGCGGCCGCACGAAGGCCACGTCCACGGCATTTTCGCGCAGGCCGCGCAGCAGGCTGACGGTATTGCTTTCGGTGAGGCTGATGCGCACGTCCGGATAGCGGTCGCGGAAGGCGCGGATGGCGCGCGGCAGGTAAGGATGGAACACCGCCGAGGCGGTGAAGCCCACCGTGATGGCGCCGTGCTCGCCGCGGCCCAGGCGGCGCGCGGTGTCGATGGCGCGGTCGGCACCGGCCAGGATGGCGCGGGCGTCTTCCAGGAACTGCGCGCCGGCCTCGGTCAGTTCGACCCCGCGCGGCAGGCGCAGGAACAGCGCGGTGCCGATCTCGCGCTCGAGCTGCTGGATCTGCTGGCTCAGCGGCGGCTGGCCGATGCCGAGCCGGGCGGCGGCGCGGGTGAAGTGCAGTTCTTCCGCGACCACGGTGAAATAGCGCAGGTGCCTCAGTTCCATCGTTTTAAAATATAGCGAGTGCTGGTTTCATATATTGGACATATGCAGGGGAAAAGTCTACCTTGATCGCACGGGCCATTGCCCGATGTTTTCGAGAATTCCGATGTCCACCGCCTCAACTGTTCCCCCATCTTCCCCCGCCGCGCCCCAGGCCGAGTACCTGGCGCGCGGCACCCCGGCCTTGCGGCGCGCCCAATGGGCGCTGTTCGCGGCGGGCTTTTCCACGTTCTCCCTGCTGTATTGCGTGCAGCCGCTGATGCCGCTGTTCACGCAGGCCTTCGGCGTGTCGCCGGCCCAGAGCAGCCTGGTGCTGTCGCTCTGTACCGGCCTGCTGGCCGTGGCGATCTTCTTGGTGGGGCTGTTTTCGCAGGCGCTGCCGCGCAAGCGCATCATGGCGTTGTCGCTGTTCGCCTCGGCCGTGCTGGGCACGGCGGCGGCGGTGGCGCCCGACTGGCACAGCCTGCTGGTGCTGCGCGCGTTGCAGGGCGTGGCGATGGGCGGGGTGCCGGCCGTGGCCATGGCCTATCTGGCCGAAGAGGTCGAACCCGACACGCTCGGTTTCGTCATGGGGCTGTACATCAGCGGCAGCGCCTTCGGCGGCCTGTCCGGACGCGTGATCACGGGCCTGGTGTCCGATCATTTCGGCTGGCGCGCGGCGCTGGGCACGCTGGGCCTGCTGGGCATCGTCGCGGCGCTGCTGTTCATCTGGCTGCTGCCGGCCTCGCGCCGTTTCACGCCGCAGCGCTCGCGCGGCTGGGCCGGCGTGGCCGGCGACGTGCGCGACGGCATCGGCGCGCACCTGCGCAACGGTCCGCTGTGCGCCCTGTTCGCCATGGGCGGGCTGCTGATGGGCGCCTTCGTCACCGTCTACAACTATGTCGGCTTCCGCCTGCTGGCGCCGCCGTTCTCGCTGAGCCAGACCTTCATCGGCTTCATCTTCGTGGTGTACCTGGTCGGCATCTTCGCGTCGACCTACTTCGGCCGCCTGGCCGACCGCCACGGCCGCGGCGCGATGCTGGCGGCGGCCACCGGCATCGCGCTGACGGGCCTGCTGCTGACGCTGTCGGACGCGCTGGCGGTGCTGATCGCCGGCATCGTGGTGTTCACCTTCGGCTTCTTCGCCGCGCACGCGGTGGCCAGCGGCTGGGTTGGCCAGATGTCGCGCGGCTACAAGGCGCTGGCGGCCGCGCTGTACCTGCTGGTGTACTACGTCGGTTCCAGCGTGCTGGGCTCGCTGGGCGGGCACTTCTGGACGGACGGCGGCTGGCCCGGCGTGGCGGCCATGGCCGGCAGCCTGCTGACGGTGGCGCTGGCCATCAGCGCGGCGCTCTACTGGCGCACGGCCCGCGTGCCGTCCGCCTCCGCGGTGGAGCGGGGCGCCTCATGAGCCTCCCGGAGGTGCATCCGGAGGGCGTGCCTGTTCTCTTTGGCGTGCGGCGTCGGTAACTAGGCCGGGGTGCGGACCGGGGGCGCCTGGGCGGGCGCCTCGGCCGGGGCGTCGGCGGCCAGGGTGGCCTGCATGCCGTGGCTGAGCGTCGCCAGCAGCAGGTGCGGCTCCAGGTTCAGCTGGGCCAGCACCACGCTGCTCCTGGCCAGCCGGGCCAGGTCCTCGTGCCGCAGGCCCGCCAGCCACTGGCAGGCTCGTTCCGATATCTGCATGCCCGCCATCGCCGGCAGGTTGCCGGTGCGGGCCATCCGCTGCAACAGCAGCAGATACATCAGATTGGTTTCGTGGATATCGCGCAGAAGTTCGGTTGATCGCGGCATCGGGTGCCCCTCACTTCATTGAATCCGCGACCCGGCGGTTGCACGGGCCAGGAACAGGCAAGGCGCGAAGCGTCCTGTGTGGGCGTCTAGTCAAGCCCGCGAAGGCTTGCGTGCCGATATGGTTTGTCGATCATATTTAAGCGATCAGGGGCCGTCAGTAATGGATTTCCCTGTACTCGGAATTGACATATCCACATTCAGTGAAACAGACGCATTCTCATTTATAATGCCCAGCACGTTGGACGGCGCGTCACCCGCGTCCGCCTGTAGTCCGCCATCCCGAGAGGCCCACGATGACCCTAGCATTCCAGGAGCCCAATTCGCTGCAGCGCGAACACGCGGCGCTGCTCGCCGCCTATGGCCAGGCGCAGGGCCGCTGCAGCCGCCTGCTCAGCGCCCAGGCGCAGCGCATCCTGCACCTGGAAGGCGAGGTCCTCAAGCTGCGGGCCGCGGTGATCCAGCGCGACACCGCGCTGGCCTGGGCGCGCGAAGACCGCGCCGCGCTCGAGGGCGCGATTCCGGGACTGCCCAGGCGGGTGGCGCTGGCCCGGCGCGTGGCGCAACTGATGGAACGGGTGCAGAGCCTGATGCGCGAACGCCTGGCCTGGCAGGACCGGGCCGCCGCGGCGCGCGCGCGTCCGCTGGACACCGCCGCCGAGCCCGCCGTGGCGCCCGCGGTGATCGCCGCGACGGCGCTGCGCGAGAAATCCGTGCTGTGCGTGGGCGAGGACGCCATGGCCCTGATGCTGACGCGCAAGGTGGTGGAAATGGCCGGTGGCCGCTACCTGGGCCACTGCGGCGGTGAAAGCGCCGACGGCGATACGCTGGAAGCCAGCCTGGTCGCCGCAGACCTGGTGATTTGCCAGACCGGCTGCGTCAGCCATGGCGCCTACTGGCGCGTCAAGGACCACTGCACCCGCACTGGCAAGCAATGCGTGCTGGTCGACAAGCCCGAGGCGCTCACGGCGCTGGGGTTGGCGCGCGAAAGCGCGGATCTGCCGCGCTGAACCGGCGCCGGTCTTCGCCCGCCGTCAAAGGGACGCGGGCACGGACTGTGCGTGCCAGAGCCGGGCGTATTCGCCGCCGGCCGCCAGCAGGGCGTAATGCCGCGTTACCTAGGGTTTCGGCTGACGCGCCGTGCACGCACTACAGTCGGGAAAGCCTGTCGGGAGAACCCATGCTGACCCAGCGAGACCGCGTATCCCATCCCTGGACCGACACGCTCGCGCGTCTGGAAGACGAGCGCGTGATGTTGCAACGCATTGCCGCGGGCGTGCCCCTGGCCGAGGTGCTGGGCCATATGCTGCACGCCATCGAGGCGCAGTCGAGCGTCGAGTTGCGCGCCTCCATCGCGCTGGTCGACGAGTCCGGCCGCCTGCTGGTGCACGGCGCCGCGCCCAGCCTGCCGGCGGCGTTCAATGCCGCGGTCGACCGCGCGCCGATCGGGCCGCAGATGGCCTCGTGGGGCATGGCGGCGCATTCCGGCTGCCCCGTGTACGTGGAGGACATCGCCAGCCACCCGGCCTGGGCGGCGTGGCGCGAGCTGGCCCTGGAACATGGCCTGCGCGCCTGCTGGTCGACCCCGATCAAGGCGCCCGACGGGCATCTGCTGGGCGTCTTCTCCAACTACTACGCCATGCCGCGCTCGCCGTCGGCGCATGACATCGACGCGATCGCGGTGGTGACGCGCAGCGCCGCGCTGGCGATCGAGCGGCACCTGACGGCCGCCGCGCTGCGCCGCAGCGGCGAACGCTGGCGCGCCATGTTCGAGGGCATGCAGGAGGCCTTCTTCCTGAGCGAGGCGCTGCGCGACGCGCAGGGCCGCATCGTCGATTTCCGCTTCATCGAGGTCAACCCCGCGTTCGAACGGCAGAGCGGCATGAAGGAGGGCGACACGCTCGGCCACACGCTGCGCGAGATGATTCCCGGCGTGCCCGGCCAGATCATGGACGCGTTCGCCCAGGTGGTCGAGACCGGCGAACCGGCGCAGTTCGAGTTCGCCGTGCCGGCGCCGCGGCAGGCCTGGTACGAGGCGCGGGCGCGGCGCGAGGGCGAGAACCAGATGATGGCGCTGTTCCTGGACGTCACCGCGCGCAAGACCGCCGAGGCGGAATTGTGGGAGGGGCAGCATCGCAAGAATTTCGTGCTGGCGCTGGGCGACCGCATGCGCGAGCAGCAGCAGCAGGCGGCGATCGAGCAACTGGCCTGCGAGAGCCTGGGCCAGCATCTGGCGCTGGGCCTGGTGGCGCTGGTGGATTGGGAGGGCGAGGGCGCCGAGCCGCGGGTGTCGACCTGCTGGCGGCCGCAGCCGGGACGGGATGGCTGCGCGGGCCTGGAGCTGGCGTTCGACGACGCTTTCCTCGAGGCCCTGCGCAACGGCCGCACGGCCTTCCTGGAGCCGTTGCTGGCGCAGCCCAACGGCGACATCATGCCGTCCGTCATCGTGGTGCCGACGGGCCGCTGGGGGCGGCCGGGCGGCGCGCTGGTGGTGCGACCGGCGGCCGGCACCCGGCTCAAGCGCGGCGACGTGGCCTGCATCGAGGACGTGGCCGAGCGCCTCTGCTCCGCGGTCGAGCGGTCACAGTACGCGCGCATGCTGGAGCAGCGCGTCGAGCACGCCATCGCCGAGCGCGACCGCATCTGGCGCCTGTCGCCCGAGCTGCTGGCGGTGGTCGACGGGCAGGGGCGCTACGCCAGCGTCAGCCCCGCCGTGCGCCCGATCCTCGGCTGGACCCAGGAGCAATTCCTGGCGATGGACCTGCGCGAGCTGATCCATCCGGATGACTACGCGGCCACCCGCGAGGCGCTGGCGCAGGCGCGCCATCCCGAAACGGCCCAGGGCGCACGGCACCTGGAGAACCGCATGCGCAAGCGGGATGGCGGCTACGCCTGGATCACCTGGAGCATGTCGTGGGCGCTGGACAGCCTCTACATGGCCGGCCGCGACGATACCGACCTGAAGTCGCAGGCCGAGACGCTGCTGGAGACCGAGCACGCGCTGCGCCAGGCGCAGAAGATGGAGGCGGTGGGCCGCCTCACCGGCGGCATCGCCCATGATTTCAACAACATGCTGCAGGGGATCACCGGCGCGCTCTACCTGATCCAGCGCAAGCTGGCGAGCGGCGTGCCGGAGCAGGCGGGGCGCTTCGTGACCGTGGCGATGGATTCGGCCAACCGCGCCGCCCACCTGACGCAGCGGCTGCTGACGTTCTCGCGGCGCCAGCCGATCGATCCGCAGCCGTTCTCCGTCACCACGACCCTGCAATCGATGGCCGACCTGTTCCGGCGCTACACCGGCGAGGGCGTGTCGCTGGCGTTCGAGCTCGATGCGGATCTGTGGCCAGTGCGCTGCGACCGCAACCAGTTCGAGAACGCGCTGCTCAACCTGGTGATCAATGCCCGCGACGCCATGCCGGACGGCGGGCCGTTGACGGTGTCCGCGGCCAACACTTATCTGGACCCGGCGTTCCTGAGACCCTTTCCGGGGGCGCAGGCGGGCGAGTTCGTGGAGGTGGGGGTGACGGATGTGGGCTGCGGCATGACGCCCGACGTATTGGCGCACGCTTTCGATCCCTTCTTCACCACCAAGCCGCTGGGAGAAGGCACCGGCCTGGGCCTGTCGATGATCTATGGGTTCGCCAAGCAGGCGGGCGGCGTCGTGACGCTGGAAAGCCAGGTGGGGGCGGGCACGTCGGTGCGGATCTTCCTGCCCCGGCACCAGGGCACGACGGCCGATGCGGCAGCGCCGATAGCGCTGGCGCGCGAAGCCGCCAAGCGCGACCGCCAGGCGATCATCGTATTGGTGGAAGACGACGCGAACGTGCGCGAGATGGTCTGCGAATGCCTGGTTGAACGGGGCATGCGGGTGCTGACCGCCAACGATGGCGATGCCGGACTGGAGCGGGTGCGCGTCACG
This sequence comes from Achromobacter sp. ISS7, assembly GCF_056523125.1. Taxonomy (NCBI): domain Bacteria; kingdom Pseudomonadati; phylum Pseudomonadota; class Betaproteobacteria; order Burkholderiales; family Alcaligenaceae; genus Achromobacter; species Achromobacter sp. ISS7. The sequence goes on from NZ_JAWRZD010000001.1 coordinate 1,666,021, forward strand.
GGTCATATCGACCTGCTGGTGACCGACGTCGGCCTGCCTGGCCTGAACGGCCGTCAACTGGCCGACGCGGCGCGCGCCTTGCATCCGGGGCTCAAGGTGTTGCTGATGACCGGCTATGCGGAAGGCGCCGCGCGCGGGTCCGGTTTCCTGGACCGGGGCATGGAGCTGATCGTCAAGCCCTTCGCGCTGGATGCGCTGACGGCGCGGGTGCAGCGCATGCTCGAGTCAACCGAGGCCGGCCAGGCCGGCGATTGGGCCGGCGGCGCCGAATGAGCGGGAACGCGTGATGGGTGAGTGACGGGTTTGCAGCGGACGGTAAAAAGTGCCGATCCGGCGCCGCCACGGCACCGGGGCGCTGCGCGGGGCCGGCCTGGGCATACGAATTGCTGGATGGGACAGGCAACCTGAAAAAAGGAGTGATCCCATGAAGATTCGTGCCATGACCTATGCCATCGTTGTCGCCGCCAGCCTGGGCGGAGCCGGCGCCGCCTGGGCCCAATCCGCCAGTCCGACCACGCCGTCCACGGCGCCGAACGACGGCTCGGCGGTGCCGCCGAACCGGCCGGTCCCTCCGGGCCAGGCCGCGCCCGCGCCCAATGCGGCGCCCAACACGACGTCCACCCCGCCCAATCTGGACAAGAACGCGGCGACGCCGAACGACAAGCGCAGCGGTGAAATGCCCCGGCGCCATCCGGAGGCCAACGACAACGTGCCGCGCACGCCGGCCGCCGGCGCCACGCCCGCGCCGGGATATCCCAACACGGGCGGCAGCAAGTAAGTCGTGAGAGGGGCGCGACGCCCAGCGCGTCGCGCCTGTTCGCGCGAAGCTCGGTGTTTGAACTCAGTGGTTCAATGTTCGCGGCGCAATTCAGCCGGCGGCAACCGCAGCTGGCCGCGGTATTTCGAGACCGTGCGGCGGGCCAGCACAATACCGTTGGTGGCCAGTTGCTGGGCCAGGGCCACGTCCGACAGCGGCATGGCCGGATCCTCGGCCTCGATCAATTCCTTGATGAGCGCGCGCACCGCCGCGGCCGAGCAGGTGCCGCCGGAATCCGTGGGCAGCTCGCGTGAAAAGAAATGGCGGAATTCGAACACGCCGCGCGGCGTGACCATGTACTTGCTGGTCGTGGCGCGCGAGACCGTGGATTCGTGCATGTCCAGGTCGTCGGCGACCTCCTTGAGCATCAGCGGACGCAGCGCCACTTCCCCATACTCGAAGAAAGTCTGCTGGCGCTTGACGATGGCTTCGGCCACGCGCTGGATGGTGGTGTAACGCTGTTCCACGTTGCGCACCAGCCAGCGCGCCTCCTGCAGTTCCTGCGCCATGGGGCTGCGGTCATCGAGGCGCGCGCGGCGGAACAGGTCGGCATACACCTGATGCAGCCGCGCCTGGGGCATGGCGCTTCGATTGGGCACCACGCGCCAGCGCGAACGCCATTTGTCGACGAACACGTCGGGCACGACGTAGGCCGGCGCCTGGGCGTCGTAGCGCCGGCCCGGCTTGGGATCGAGGCTGCGGATCAGGGCGCAGGCATCGCGCACGTCGTCGTCGGTGCAGTTGAAGGCGCGCCGCAAGCTGGCGGCGTCGTTCTTGGCGAGCCGATCGATCTGCTCGCGCACGATGCGCAGCGCCAGCGCGCGCAGCGGCGGATTGATGCCGAGCGCCGCCTCCAATTGCAGCGCCAGGCATTCCTGCAGGTCGCGCGCGCCCAGTCCCGGCGCGTCCAGTTGCTGCACCAGACGCAGCGCGGTCAGCCACTCCTGTTCCTCGGGCGGGGGCGTGAAGTCGGGGCTGAGGCTGCCGCACAGGTCGGCGGGCGGGGTGCGCAGGTAGCCGTCTTCGTCCAGCGAGTCGATGATGAATTCGGCCAGCAGCCTGTCACGTGGTTCGAGCCGGTAGTTGCCCAGTTCCAGCGAGAGCTTTTCGCGCATCGAGACCGGCGCGCTGGCCCATTGGCCGAGATCGTGGTCTTCGCCGTCGCCGCGCGGGGCCGTGGGATAGTCTCCCGCATATTCCGGCGTGGCGGGCGGCTCGGCCGGCTGCTCGCTGGCGGTGTCGGAGGCCGTCGGGCCGGAGTCGGATGGCGCCGCGGCCGGCGCAGCCGACTCGACGGCCTCGGCCGGACCCGCCGTTTGCTCGTCGGCTTCTTCGAGGAAAGGATTGCTTGCCAGCGCCAACTCGACCGCGGTGGTGAATTCGAGCGCCGACATCTGCAGCAGCTTGACCGACTGCTGCAGCCGGGGCGCCAGGGTCATCTGTTGGCGCAGGCGCAATTCTTGCATCGGGTGTCCCAAGGAATTCTCCCGCCAGGTTGCCGCCGGAGCGGCGGCATATCCTGTAGGTCATGCAAAGATCGTGCCAACCCGCCGAGCGGGCGACGGACGGCCGCGCGGATGTCGCGGCATCGACCAGGATTACAAGGGGACGGTAAATATTGCCTGGGCGGCTCGAACCGCCGGCCATGCGGCGGGGTCAGGCGGCGGTCGGACCGCCGGCGTCTTTTTCGTAGACGTCGAGGCGGTTGTAGAGGGTCTTCAGGCTGACGCCCAGGGTCTCGGCCGTGAGGCGCTTGTCGCCGCCATGGTGCGCCAGCGTGGCGAGAATGAAGTCGCGTTGCGCGTTGCCCAGTTCGGTGCCGACCGGCACGTTCAGCGCGCCATCCTTGAACTCGGCATGTGGGGCGGCGCGAGGTCGGGGCAGGTCGATGTCCAGTTGCTCGTCGCCCAGGATGTACGCGCGTTGCACCGCATTTCGCAGTTCGCGCACATTGCCTGGCCAGTCGTGGCGGGCGACCGCCTGCAGCATGCGTGGCGCGAACGCCTTGCGGGTGTTGTGCCGTGCGTTCAGTTCCGCCAGGAATTCACGCGCCAGGATCACCGCGTCACCCTCGCGCTCGCGCAATGGCGGCACCCGCAGCGGAATCACCAGCAGGCGGTGCAGGAAATCCTGCCGCAGCCGGCCGTCGGCCACGGACGCCGCGGGGTCGCGGTTGCTGGCGCAGAGGATGCGGGCATTGGCGCGCAGCAGGTCGGAGCCGCCCACCCGTTGATAGGTGCCGGTTTCCAGTACGCGCAGGAAATGCACCTGCATGTCGACCGGCATCTCGGTCACTTCGTCCAGGAACAGGGTGCCGCCGCTGGCCGATTCGAAGTAACCGGCATTCTGCGAGACCGCGCCGGTGAAGCTGCCTTTTTCGTGACCGAATAATTCCGCATGCGCCAGCGACCCGCTGATGGCGCCGCAATTGACGGCGACAAAGGGCTGGTCGCGGCGCGCGCTGGCCGCGTGAATCGCCTGCGCCACCACTTCCTTGCCGGCGCCGCTTTCGCCCACGATGAAGACGCTGGCATCGGTTTCGGCAGCCAGGCGCACCTGGGTGGCCAGCTTCTGCATGACGGGGGACAGGCTGGAGACATTCATCGTGATGCCATGGTAGAGGTTGACCCGGTATGGGGATGCGACCAGTTGCAAGTAATCGAAAATGTTGGTGGATTCTGACGAATAGTTGCTTCAAGCCGCTGCGACTTGGCTATGCTCGGAAGTGGTCCGCCAGCGCAGGCGCCATTGCCCGCGCCCAGGCTCCAGGAGATGCCATGCCCCACTTGCTGATCGTCGACGATGACGATGCCATCCGCGAAACCCTGGCCGAACTCGGCCGGGACAACGGCTTCACGGTAGCGCTGGCCGCCAGCGTGAAGGACGCGTTGATCCAGCTCGAGCGCCAGGCGCCCGATCTGGTGTTGACGGATGTGCGCCTGCCGGGCGGCAGCGGCATGGATATCTTCAAGAATGTGGCCACGGCCAGCGCCGAGGTCGTGGTGATGACCGGCCACGGCACGGTCGACAATGCGGTCCAGGCCTTGCGCCTGGGCGCCACCGATTACCTGGTCAAGCCGATCTGCATGGAGCGCCTGAACGGCATCCTGATGCGCATCATGGCGAATGCCGGCGGCGAACTGCCGGGCACGCCGTTCGAGGAACCGGGACGTTTCGGCAAGCTGTATGGCGCGTCGGCGCCGATGCGCGAACTGTATCGCCAGATCGGCCGGGTCGCGCCCACCGATGTGACGGTATTGCTGGTCGGAGAGAGCGGCACCGGCAAGGAGTTGGTCGCGCACGCGGTGCACGAACTGAGCGCCCGCCGCCAGCGCCCCTTCGTCGCGGTCAATTGCGGGGCCATTTCGCCGAACCTCATCGAGAGCGAGATGTTCGGCCATGAACGCGGCAGCTTCACCGGCGCCGACCGCCAGCACAAGGGTTATTTCGAGCGGGCCGACGGCGGCACGCTGTTCCTGGACGAAGTGACCGAGATGCCGCTCGACCTGCAGGTCAAGCTGCTGCGGGTGCTCGAGACGGGGCAGTTCATGCGGGTCGGCACCCACCGCGAAATTGCCTGCGATATCCGCATCGTTGCCGCGACCAACCGCAATCCCGAGCAGGCGGTGCAGGAAGGCAAGCTGCGGGAAGACCTGTATTACCGCTTGAATGTCTTTCCGCTGGAGCTGCCCGCGCTGCGCGAGCGGGGCGACGACATCCTGTTCCTGGCCGACCGCTTCCTGCAGGCGCAGGTCGAAGAGAGCGGCCGGGCCAAGACGTTCTCGCCGCGGGCGGCCGCGGCGCTGGCGCAGTATGAATGGCCGGGCAACGTGCGCGAGCTGAAGAATTTCGTGCGTCGCGCCTTCATCATGGCCGAAGGCGACCAATTGGAGGCGGACATGCTGACGCCGCAAGTGTCGCCGGGCGGCGATGTCCGTGGCGGACAGGTCAGCGTGCCGGTGGGCGAGACGCTGGCCGAAGCCGACCGCCGCCTGATCCTTGCAACGCTGGAGCGCTGCAAGGGGGTGAAGAAACAGGCGGCAGCCGTGCTCGGCATCAGCCCCAAGACCTTGTACAACCGGCTCGAGGAATATGCGGCGGCCGGCTATGCGCTGCCGGGAGAGCAGCCGGGAAATTCGCATTGACGTCCGCCTCCCGCGCTTACTTGCCGTAGCGCGTCTTCAGGTCGGCCATGCACGCATCCTTGGCGTTGCCGGACATGGCGTCGCATTTTTCCTTGCCCACCTTGTAGTCGGCGTCGTTGCGCACCTTGGCCGCGTCATGGTTGGCCTCGGCCTTTTCCTTGCCGGCCTTGGCGTCCGCCTTGGCCTTGTCGCGGGTGGCTTCGGCCTGCTTCTGGCAGACGTCCTTCTGGTTGCCCTTCATGGCGTCGCACTGCTTCTTGTCCATCTTGTATTGATTGTCGATCTGTTCGCTGCTGCGCACCGGCGTGGTCTGCGCGGACGCGGGCAAGGCCAGGGCCGACAGGCACAGGGCCGCTGCCGGAACGAGCGTCATGGACAGGCGGATCTTGGACAGATTCATGGATGACTCCTTGGCGTGAGGGTGGCCGGGGATGGCCGCCCGTTGACGGTGAGCAATTGGCGTGCCCGCGTGTGCCGGGCATGCCGCTTGCTTGCCGTCCTGCGTCATCGCTTCAGGAGGATCGCCATGAACAGCAACGACAGCACCCCGCGCAATGCGGGCCCGCGGCGGCCGCGGCCGGCCGAGGACGCCGGCGCCAAGGACGAAGGCAAGGCAAACACCGCGCAGAGCGATGCCGAGGCGGCACAACGCAGTGGCCAATTCGGCGCTGACCGGCCCGACCGCGCCCAGGCGCCGACACCGCGGCGCGGGGCGGACGAACAGCCACATCCGCAAGGGCCCGAATACGAGGAGGGCGGTCGCTATCCCGGCACGCGCGAGCCGGGAGGCGGGCGCTGACGCGCGCTCAATCCGCCTCGGCGCCGAGGCGGAACAGCAGCACCACGCAGTGCAGCGCCGCCAGCCCGACCAGGCCGTAGGCCACGCGGGCCGCCATGGCCCAGGGCAGTACCCGGGCGAACAGATCCAGGTTGACCGCAGCGATCAGGCCGGTATTCAAGCCGCCGGCCACCAGGGCGATGAGGGCGATCCAGTCCAGCGATCCCAGCCCGCGGGGACCGTCGGCCCCAGGCGCCATGTTGCCGCTTTCCAAGGAAACGGGCGCTTCGTCGTTGTCGCTCAAGGCATGCATATCCGCTCCTGTGCCGACGGCAGGGCGCCGGACCGTGGTATCGCGCAGTGCAAAAGCCGGCCGGTGTTTGGGAGGGATTCCCGCGATCGTCTGGTTTGATCCATCCCAGCAAGTCGCGTGCCCGGGCCGCGGCGGCGGGCATGGCAGTTGCTGCCAGGCTTTCGATGCCATCCACGCCCGGGAGATCGCCATGTCCTTGATTGTCGCCGCACGCTTCCAGACCTTCGACGAAGCCCGAGAGGCCGCGCAACGCCTGCGGCTGGAGGGATTCGATGAGGGCGATATCCACACGTTCTACATCAACACGGCCGGCGAGCATGCGCGCTATCCCCTGGGCGGCGACCGTGTGGCGGATCCGGATGCGCGCGGCGCCCACCTCGGCGCCCTGGCGGGCGCCGCGCTGGTGGGGTTGGCGTTCGCGCTGGCTGGCGGGCTGGTGGCGCTGTGGGCGGGCGCGGCCATCCTGGTGGTGGCCGCGGCCGCCGGCGCCGGCGCGTATGTGGGCGCCCTGGGCGGGGCGCTGTGGATGGCGGGCAGGCGCCGACGCCGGCCCTCGGTGGCGGCCGCGTCATCGGAGCATCCTCCCTTGCGGCAAGCCGGCGTGATGCTGGCGTTGCCGGTTACGCCGGATCGCGAGTCGGCGGCGCGGAGCGTCCTGCGTGATGCCGGCGGGCATGATATCGAGCGGGCGCAGGGCCGCTGGCTGGATGGCAAATGGGAGGACTTCGATCCGCTCAAGCCGCCCAGGCATGTGGAGGCGCCGTCGGCGCCGCAATGATCCGCCCGCGGGCGGGCAAGGAGACGGTCATGAACAACGAGATGATGTGGCGGGGCCTGCTTGCGGCCTGCCTGTTTGCGCTGTTGACCGCGCCGCTGGCGGCGCGCGCGCAGGCGTTGCCGCCCGCCGACAGCCATTTCCTGCAGGCGGCCGCGGCGGCCGATGCGTTCCAGGTGCAGGCGGCCAGGCTGGCCGGCGAACGCGCCGCCAGTACCGAGGTGCGCACTTTCGCCGGCAAGATGCAGGCACGCTACCAGGACCTGGATCGTGACCTGCGGCAACTGGCGCAGGCCAGGCGGGTACCGTTGCCTGACAAGGCGGAGCCGGCGGACCAGCGCACATTGGACGCGCTGGCGGGCAAGACCGGCCCGGCATTCGACACGCTCTACGTCGAGCAGGTGGCGTTGCAAGCCCACGAGAAGGCCGAGTCGCTGTACCGCACGGCGGCAAGCCAGGGCGGCGATGCCCAGGTCCGCGAGTTCGCCGCGCGCCACCAGTCGGCCCTGGCCGATCACCTGGCGCTGGCGCGCGCGCTCAAGCGCGATCCCGCCGCCAATCCCGAGAGGGTGCCGCCCGCCACGCGCGGCGAGCCGCCGCCGGTGTCGCCCGCCGAACGGGCGGCGCCGGCCTCGGTGGCGCCAGCGAAATAAACGGGGAGACTCAAGGCCTGGCCGGCTTCAGTCCCCCGCGCTGCCCGTGATCGGCAACACGATGCCCGTGATGTAGCTGGCACAGGCAGGCGCGGCCAGGAAGACATAGGCGGGCGAGATTTCCTCGGGCTGGGCCGGCCGGCCAAGATCGGTGTTCTTGCCGAAGGATTTGATGGCTTCGGCGTCGCGGTCGGCCGGGTTCAGGGGGGTCCAGACCGGCCCCGGCGCCACCGCATTGACGCGGATGCCCTGAGGCGCGAGATTGGCCGCCAGCGAGCGGGTGAAGGCGTGGATGGCCCCTTTGCTGGAGGCGTAGTCGAGCAGGCCGCCGCTGCCGCGCAGGCCGGTCACCGATCCGGTGTTGATGATGGCGGCGCCCGCCCGCAGATGCGCCAATGCGGCGCGCGCCATGTAGAAATAGCCGTAGAGATTGGTGCGCAGGGTCTTGTCCCACTTTTCGTCGCTGATGTCCCGCAGTCCTTCGTCGTGCTGCTGGTAGGCGGCGTTGTTCACCAGCACGTCCAGCCGGCCGAAGGTCCGCGCCGCCGTTTCCACGGCTTCGGCGCAGAAGGCCGGGTCGCGCACGTCGCCAGGCAGCAGCAGGCAGCGCCTGCCTTCCGCCTCCACCACGCGCTGCGTTTCGCGCGCGTCCTCGTGTTCATTGAGATAGACCACCGCCACATCGGCGCCCTCGCGCGCGAACAGCACGCTGACCGCGCGGCCGATGCCGGAATCGCCGCCGGTGACAATCGCCGCTATTCCCGACAGCTTGCCGCTGCCGCGATAGTCAGGCGCCAGGTACTGCGGGCGCAGCGCCATCTCGGCCTCCGTGCCGGGCTTGGACAGGTGCTGGCCTGGCATGGGCGGGGCCGGGTGGGGCCGCGCGCCCGTTGCTGCTTTGTCGGATTGGGTCATGCCGATCTCCCTCGAAGTGATGGACGTGAAGGCGTCCTCGAGGGCATCCAAGCAACTGTCGTTCCCGTCGCGCCCAGGCGTCCTTGCGACGGCCAAGGCGGCTTGGGGACGGGCCAGGCGTTATTGGCGGCCGACCACCACGCCGAACAGGAATGCGGCGCCGGCCACCAGGCCGATGGCCTGCCACGGCCGGGCATGGATGTATTGCTCGGTGCAGTCGATGGTCTCGCGCACCATGTCCTGGGCGCTGTCGGAAGCGTCGCGCAAGCTGTGGCGCGTGTCGCGCAACTGTTCGGCCAGGCGAATTTTCAAGGCCTCCAGGTCGGTGGCGGACGCGTCGCTCAAGGTCGCTTCGAGATCGTCGATCCAGCTTTCCGGATGGCGCCGCCGGCGGCGCGCGTCGCGATCAGGACCGTTCTCGGGAAAATCCGAAGGCAGGGGAGTGTGGTTGTTGGCCATGGGGAAGCTCCTGAAGTCTGCATTGGCGAAAGCATGGCCGCGGACCCTCCAGGGCGCGGCGCATGGGAAAAGGCTGGCATGGTTCGGCGCCACAGGGATCTTGCATTGCATCTCGTTGTGAATGTTCGTTTTACCGGGGAACCGCCGCCGCTGCGAGGGTTGCCACATCCGCTTGCAATTTGGGCGGCCCGCGCGCGGCATCGGACGCGTGCCTGCCGTAGCATGGATCGACACGTACGGCTTCATGGAGCGCGCGCAGATGACATCTTCCAGATCTTCCGGCCGCAAGGCGGCCGCCGCAACGGAGCAGGGCGGCAAGGCAGCCGCGACGAGCCAGGGCGGCAAGCTGCTGCCCCCGCAGGGGCCGGTCGACGTGCCGCGCCTGCCAGCCAAGCCCACCGCGGCCACGCCGGACGAGGCGGCGCGTGATGGGCGCCGGGTGGCCGACGACCAGACCGAGTCGAACTGGGCCGATAGCGCCGAGCCACAGCCTCGCGCCAAGAACGCCCGTTCGTCGATCCTGTGATCGCCCGTGCCCGCGCGGCGCCTCATGCCGGGCCCCGCAGGAAGGCCAGCAGGCGGCGTTCGTGGGCGTCCAGGCCGCGCGGACCGGGCGGCGCCGCCGCCCTGGGCGGCAGCCGTCCGGCCAGGTAGGCGTCGAGGATGGAAGGATGCACGTAGCAGGCGCGGCACACGGCGGGCGTATTGGCCAGGCGCTGCGCCACCTGCTTGATGACGTCGACCACCTGCTGCCGGGCCTGGCGTTCATCGACGTAGGGACGGGCCTGCAGCGCCGCGAACGCCAGCACCGAGCCGGCCCAGGTGCGGTAGTGCTTGGCGGTGAACGCCGCCGCGCCCGCCTCGCGCAGATACGCGTTCACGGCCTCCGAATCGATGCCATGGGCATCGCCTGCCTCGTCCAGGTACTGGAATAGTTGCTGGCCGGGAATGTCCAGGCAGCGCTTGATGATCCGGGCGATGCGCCGGTCCCTGAGCGTGACGTCATGCGCGACGCCGCTCTTGCCGCGGAAGCGAAAGCGCAGCCGGTCGCCGCGGACGCGCGCATGCCGTCGCGTCAGCGTGGTCAGGCCATAGGACTTGTTGGTGCGGGCGTACTCGCGCGCGCCGATGCGGATCAGCGTGTCGTTCAGCAGGCGCACGACCACGGCCACCACCTTGGCGCGGGGCAGGCCCGGGGCCTGCATGTCGCGTTCCACCTGGCGGCGGATGCGGGGCAGCTGGGCGCCGAATGCGCTCAGGCTCTGGTATTTGTCCGCATCGCGCTGACTCGCCCAGGCGGGATGGTAACGATATTGCTTGCGGCCGCGGGCGTCGCGGCCGGTCGCCTGAAGATGGCCGCGCGGGTCGGGGCAGATCCACACGTCCTCATACGCGGGCGGGATCGCCAGCGCACGAATGCGGGCCAGCTCGGCGGCGCGGGTGACCCGTCGGCCGGCGGCGTCGCGGTACTGGAAGGTCGTGCCATTGACCCGTACCCGGGAATAGCCCGGTCCGGTGTCGTCCATGTAGAGCAGATCGTCGGCGGCGGCACTGGCCGTCGGCTGCTGGCTGCGGTTTGCCATGTTTTCTCCAGCAATCGGCGCCAGCGCAGAGCAACTCGCGTGCCCGGCATCGGCGCGTGGGGTGGCCGGCAGGCGGGCACGCCACTTGCTGCTGCGTTTTCCGCCGCAGACAGGGAGTATCGAATGAGCAAGACATTGCAGGATTTCAATGTGGCCATCCTGGTGGTGGATGGCTTTGAAGAGGTGGAACTGACCGACCCGCGTGACGCGTTGCAGCAACAGGGGGCGCGCACGGTGGTGGTGTCGGCGCGTCGCGGGCCCGTGCAGGGCATGCGCCATCACGACAAGGGCGAAACGGTGGAGGCCGACCTGATGTTCGCCGAGGCCCAGGCGGAACGGTTCGACGCCGTGTTGCTGCCCGGTGGCGTGGTCAACGCCGATGAGATCCGCCTGCATCCGGAGGCACGCGCCTTCGTGCGAGCCATGCATGAAGCGGGCAAGCCGGTGGCGGTGATCTGCCACGGCGCCTGGTTATTGATTTCGGCGGGGCTGGTCAAGGAACGCAAGCTGACCAGCTGGCCGTCATTGGCCGATGACCTGCGCAATGCCGGCGCGCAGTGGGTCGATGAGGAAGTGGTGGTGGACGGCCGCTGGATCAGCAGCCGCAAGCCGGATGACCTTCCCGCGTTCAACCGGGAACTATCGCGCGTTTTCGCGCTGGCGCGCCAGTGAGCGCCAGCGCGGCGGGGCAAGGCGCGAGCCGGGATCTTCCGGCCGCGCCCCAAGCAGTATCTTCAGAGGAGCACGCCATGCCTTACTTTCAGCAAATGCACGTTCCGCCCAAGCCGGAGCCGATCCCGCCCGGGTCGCCGCCGGGAGATTTGCCGGTGGATCCCGACACCGATGAACCCGAAGTGGATCTGCCGCCGCTCGATCCGCCCCAGCCGGAGAAAACCCGCCGGACGATCCACTGATTGCGCGCTCGCCCGCGCATCAACCAAGAACAATCGGAGCCATCATGTCTACCATTCTGTTGATCATCCTGATCCTGCTGCTGATCGGCGCGGTGCCCGCCTGGCCGCATAGCCGGGGGTGGGGCTACTACCCCAGCGGCCTGCTGGGCATCGTGCTCATCGTGCTGATCGTGCTGCTGCTGACAGGGCGCATATAGCGCGAGGCCGCGCCGGGCCGGCGCGAAGGCGGCCCGGCGCGCACACGGGGCCTGGCCCGACCGCCGCCCGGCGGGGGTTCAGGCCTGTTGCCGCGCCGCGCGGGCGCGCGCCTGCGCGGCCTGCCGGCCGCGGTGCTGCAGCCGGCGGCGGCTGATCCAGATGACCAGTCCGGTGACGAAGAACAGCAGCGGCAGCAGGCCGAGGACGGCGGTCAGGATGCGGGTCGGCAGGCCATAGAGGCTGCCGGAATGCAGCGGGAACATCACCGCCAGGAAACGCTGGGCGCTGGTGCCCGATATCGGATCGGCGCGCGACAGCAGATCGCCGCCGCGCATCGCGAGGAACATGCGCAAGGTGCCGACCGGCTGCCAGTCGTCGGCGCGGCGCCCCCGCGCCTGGTAGACGCCGTGCGCCGGGTCGCGGCGCAGCATCACCAGCGTCGCATCCGTCGGCGCCAGCGCGCGCGCGCGGGCGGCGGCGCCATCCCAACCGATCTCGGGTTCACCCGCGGCCAGCGGCGCCTGCGTCGCACCTCGTGCGTCGGCCGGCAGGGGCACGACGCTGGCGACCAGTTGCCGGCCCAGCTGCGGCAGCCCCATGAAGAAGCCGCTGCCGGCCACCACCAGCAGGAACAGCGCCGCGACCAGTCCCGCAGCGCGGTGCAGTTCGTAGCTGGTGCGGAAAGCGCCGACGCCGCGCGTCACCGTGACCGAACGGCGCCAGTGGCCCGGCCGCGGCCAGGCCAGGTAGATGCCGGCCAGCAGCAGCGCCACCCAGGCCACCGCGAGCCAGCCCAGCACTTCGCGGCCGGTCTTGCCTTGCAGCAGGGTCATGTGCCAACGCAACAGCAGCGGCATCAGGTGGGCGCGGTCCAGCGAGACCGCGTCGCGGTCGCGGCTGGCCAGCAACAGGCCGGAGCAGGCGTCCACGCCGGCTTCGTTGTCGGCGGTCGACGCGTGCTTGAATTGCACCCGGTAGCTGTCGGCCGGCGCCTGGGGCAGGGTGATGGCGGCGACCGTGGCGCCGGGCCAGGCCTGCTCGACCGCGCGGGCGGCGGCCGACGGCGGCAGCGGCGCGGCGCAGACGCCCGCGGTATTGCGCAGCATGGCGCTGTTCAGCCAGCCGTCAAGCTCGTGGTCGAAAGCCAGCAGGCTGCCGCTCAGGCCCGCCAAAACCAGCACGCTTCCCAGGATCATCCCCGTCCAGCGGTGCAGGAATGACACGGCGGAGCGCAGGGACTTGCGGAGCTTGGCTTTCATGTTGCGTTCAATGACGGCGACGGCGGGTGGCGCGCAATTGTACCGAGGCGTAATATCTGCCGGCGCTTTTTTGGCGCCATTCCAGTTTCACCGCCTCCGACCCGTAGCGACATGAAGATCCCCCTGTTGATATTGATTGAAAGCGCGCACGATTTCCTGCCGGTCATCGAAGACCGCGGCTTTCGCTGCATTCTTGCCACCACGCCCGAGCGGCGCGCCCAGGCCATTCGCGACCACGCCGACGAGATCCGCGTGGTGTTGACGCGGGGCGCCACCGGCTTTTACGCCGAAGAGATGGCGGCGCTGCCCAAGCTCGAACTGATCTGTTCGCTGGGCGTCGGCTTCGAGAACATCGACGTGGCCGCCGCCCGCGCGCGCGGCCTGCGGGTCACGCATGGCCCCGGCGCCAACGCCACCTCGGTCGCCGATCACGCCATGGCGCTGCTGCTGGGCGCCGCCCGCCACCTGCCGCAGGCCGACGCCTGGGTGCGCCAGGGGCACTGGAATGGCTTCATGGGGCCGCAGGTATCGGGCAAGCGGCTGGGCATCGTGGGCCTGGGCACCATCGGCCTGGAGATCGCCAGGCGCGGCGCCAACGGCTTCGGCATGACGGTCGGCTACTACAACCGGCGGCCGCGCCCCGAGAGCGGCTACGCCTATTACGACAGCCCGCTGGCGCTGGCCGAGGCCAGCGACTTCCTGGTGGTGGCCACGCCGGGCGGCGCCGACACGCGGCACCTGGTGAACGCGGCCGTGCTCGACGCGCTCGGGCCGCAAGGCTATCTGGTGAACATCGCGCGTGGCAGCGTGGTCGATACCGAGGCGCTGATCGCCGCGTTGGCGGAGCGCCGCATCGCTGGCGCCGGGCTGGACGTGGTCGAAGGCGAACCGGTGGTGCCGCCGGCGCTGCTGAAGCTGGACAACGTGGTGCTGACCCCGCACAGCGCGGGGCGCTCGCCGGAAGCGGTGTCGGCGACGGTGGCGTTGTTCCTGGAGAACGCCACCGCGCATTTCGCCGGCAAGCCGGTGCTGACGCCGGTGCCGCAGGGCTGAGGCGCCGCCGGCGTCAGGCGCAGGTCAATGCGAGAACATGATCGGCACGGTCATGCTTCTCAGGATCGACGCGGTGGCGCCGCCCATCGCCCATTCGCGGAACTTGCTGTGGCCATAGGCGCCCATCACGATCAGGTCGGCGCTGTAGTCGGCCGCCGCGTTCAGGATGGTGCTGCCGACGCCGACGCCCTTGATGTCGCGGCGCACGTGGTCCGGCGCCGGCATGCCCTGGGCGATGCAGTAGGTGGCCAGGTCCTCGAACGGCACGGGTTCGTCGTCGCGGGTGGCGGCGCCTTCGTCCATGGTCAGCACCACCAGGTGCGAGGCCAGGCGCAGCAGCGGCGCGGCATCCGCCAGCGCGCGGGCGGCTTCCCGGCTGCCGTCCCAGCAGTACAGCACGCGTTCGCCGACCACCGGGAAATCGCCGCTGGACGGCACCACCAGCACCGGACGGCCGGCGCTCAGCAGGGTCTGTTCGACGAATTCGTTCTCGTGCACGGCCTCGACGTCCTCGCGGTTCTGCTGGCTGACCACCAGCAGGTCGCTGGTGCGGCCCAGCCGCGCCATGCTGGCGCTGGGTGAGCTGGCGCCGGCGCGCACCGCGGCCGGCACGTCGGCCGCGGCCGCGGTTTCCAGGAAGGCGTTCTGCACCGCGCCGCGGTTCTGCGCCTGCAGGTCGCGCATCACGTTGAGCGTCTTCGACATCATCACGGACTCGCCGTAGTAGTACTGCGGCGGGGCCGAGCTGGCGTAGATGCCGACCAGTTCGGCCTGGTGGCGTCGGGCCAGGGCCAGCGCCACGCGGGTGCGGCGGGGGCAATCGAATCCGTGGTCCAGGTGGACGGAAATGCGGCGATACATGGCGGCCTCCTTTTGAGCGCGGTAGGCCTCCATCGTTGCGCGTTCCGGGCATTCCGCCCTTGACGCGCGTCAAGCGTCCCGCAGTTTGGCGGGGTTGCCGCAAGGGGCCGGGGGCCGGTCAGGCCTGCTGCACCCGGTCGCGCAATTGCCGCACCTGCCGCGCCTGCTGGGCGATGCGGTCGAGCGGTCCGGCCAGTGCCGGCGCGGCCGTGTTGACGGCGGCCGGCACCGCCAACTGGCGCAGCTCGACCACGGGGGCCGGTTCCTGCGGGTGCAGGGCGTGCGCCAGCGCCAGTCCGTAATCGCGCAGGGCCGGCGCGGCCTCGCTGTCGGGCGCCAGCGCCGGCTGGATCTCCAGCACGGTGCCGGCGGCGGTGACGCGGCGCATCGCGTTCAGCAGGTTGACCGCGGTGTCCACCTTGCGGTCGCGGTGCACGGGATTCTGCTGCAGCCGTTGCAGCGCCGCTTCGGCGTTGTCGGCGGCCAGGCAGGCCTGGCGGCGCAGGCCGACGATGTCGGCCGCGGGGGCCGCGCCGCTCTTGTCGACCGTCAGGGCCCGCGCGTAGTCGGCATGGCGTTCCAGCGCGCGGCTCAAGGCGCCGGCCAATTGGCGCGGCTCCTTTTCCGGCCACACCAGGAAGCCCACCAGCAGGGCCAGCACGCCGCCCAGCACGCTGTTGAAGGCGCGTAGCGCCGCCAGCATCGGCTCGTAGATGTCGGGCTGCTGGATGTGGCTGACCAGCACGAACTGCGACGTCAGGAAAAAGGTGAACAGCGCGTAATGGATGGTGCGGGCCGCGAACGTGCCCAGCGCGATCGGCAGCACCGCCAGCGCCACCGACAGCGGCGTGCTCAGCAGCAGGCCCAGCAGCGAGGCGCCGATGGCGCCGGCGACGCTGCCGATCACGCGTTCGAGGGTGCGCTGCCAGGTCGTGGCGAAATAGGGCTGCAGGATGAACACCAGCGTCAAAGACATCCAGTAGCCGTGGTTGACCGCGAAGGTCTTGGACAGCGCCACCGCGATGGTGGCGCCGATGCCCACGCGCAGGGCGTGGCGAAACGCATCCGATTCGAACCGCAGGTTCTGCCGCAGGCTGCGCCAGGCCTGCCGCACGGGCGAATCGGCCCGCGCGGCCAGGGCCGGCGCGGCGGGCGCGCCATCCTGGTCGAACAGCGCCTGCATGATCGCCTGGGCGGTCTGCTGCAGGCGGTCCAGCACCGGCACCATGGTCGCCAGGTCGGGCGCGTAGGCCATGGCGGCGCCGCGCAATTCATGCAGGCCGGCGCCGAAATGCGCCAGCCGTTCGCGCAGGCAGTCGGCCTGCCTGGGATCGCTGACGTCCGAGGTGCTGGCGATGGCGTTGGCGACGCTGGCGTAGCGATGAAAGGCGTGTGACAGGTTGGCGCCGGCGGCGCGGCCGAGCCAGCGCGGGGCGTTCGATTCCAGCAGGTCGGCCGCGGCCACCAGGGCGATGAAGCTGTCTTCGGCGCTATCGAGCAAATAGAACAATTGCTGCGCGCGGGCCCGGCGCGACGGCCGCGCGTCCTGCACCTCGCGGATGCGCACGCGGGCCGCCTCGAGCGCCGCGCGCACGCCGCTGCGCTGGGGACGGGTGACGGCGCTCCAGGCCTGCGGCCCGGCGGCGGGCGCCAGGCCCGAATACATGCGCGCCAGCGCGTCGGCGAAATCGGCCAGGCCGCGATAGCAATGCGCCACCGCGTGGGTCGCGTCCTTCCAGGGACGGCGGCGCCAGACCAGCGCCGTCATCAGGATGGCCCAGAGCGCGCCGGCCACGAAGAACAGGGTGTACGAGAGGCTGGCCGCCAGCGTCGGCGCCGGCAGCTCCGCGGCCACCACGAAGCCCGCCGACAGCAGCGTGCCGACAATCGCCGCCGCCGGACCCAGCACGCGCAGCAGGCCGCCGAAGGTGCAGCAGACGAACGTGAGCGGCAGCAGCAGCCACAGGGTGTGCGCGCTGGCGCTGGCCAGGAAGCAGAACAATGCGCCGATCAGGCCCAAAGCCAGCATCGAGGCGGCGCGTTGGCGCAGCGGGCCGCCCGGGTCGCCGAAGCAGGCCCAGAAGGCGGCGATGGCGGTCCAGCCCAGGCGCGGCTCGTGCGCCAGCACGGCCAGGATGACGGGCGCGGCGCTGATGGCGGCGGCTTGCAGGGCGTCCAGCCAGAGGACGTGGCGCAGGGAAACGCGCCAGCGGGAGAGCAGGGTAGTCACGCGAAAACGGGGCAAAAAAAGAGGCCGCAACGGCGGAAAAGTCGCAACGCTACCATGTCGACAAGGACAAAGAGCAGTGATTCATCGGAGCGTCCAAATATTGCGGTTTTCATGAATCTGAATGGCCTGAATACCACTGGTTACACATGTGTGACTTTGGCGCCGCAGCGGTGCAAAATACTCTGGAGTAAATGCGCAAAATCGCATAAAAAAACATTGGCGATCGAATACGCTGGGTAGTACACAAGGCAGTAAGAAGCAAGGTAGCAAGATATTCCTGCAGGCCGACTGTGAATACTCATGTCCAATGTGCCCCGCTCTGCGCCCGGACAGCGCAGGCCGTACTCCGGGGTGCTTAAGGAGCGAACATGACGCCAACTCACGAGGCTTCCACAAGCTCGGTGGTGAGCGACGACGAAGTCGCCGCCATGATTACCGGCAAAGAAGGACTGCGGGTGCTGCTGCAACCGCAGGTCGACCTGTTGACCGGCCGCATCGTGTCGGCCGAAGCGCTGGCGCGCTGGCAGCATCCGCAGCTGGGCGTGGTCATGCCCGCTGAATTCATTCCCACCGTCAACCGGCTCGGGCTGGACAGGATCCTGTTCGAGCGGGTGGCGCAGCGCGTCATCGACATGCTGCAGAACATGCGGCGCACCGGCATGGCGATTCCCATCGCCATCAACGCGCCGGCCTCCACCCTGTCCGACGAACGCGCGGTCGAGTTCCTGCTCGAACGCATCCACGTGGCCGAACTGCCGGCGTCGCTGCTGCGCGTCGAACTCACCGAAGACCAGCCCATCAAGGAACTGGAAGCCTTGCGCGCCACGCTGGAACGCCTGGAACAGGCCGGCTGCGAGGTCAGCCTGGACGATTTCGGCACTGGCCATGCCTCGTTGAAACTGTTGTCGGCGATTCCCTTGTCCGAGGTCAAGATCGACCAGTACTTCGTGACGCGCATGCGCCGCAGCGCGGTCGCCTTCGAGGTGCTGCGCACGGCCGCCGAGCTGGCCACCCGGATGGGGTGGCGGGTGGTGGCCGAAGGGGTCGAGAACGTGGCCGACGTGCCGGCGTTGCGGGCCGCGGGCTGCCGCTATGGCCAGGGCTACGCGCTGGGCCGGCCGATGCCGCTGGATGACCTGATGATGCGGCTGCGCGTCCAGCGCGACCGCGGCGAACCGCTGGCGGCGCCCGCCAGCTATGCCTCCGCCTGGCTCGACGCGTTCGATCCGCAAGACGCCGAAACTGGCCTGCCGGCGCACGTCACCACGCAATAGCCGCGCTTTTTACTTCCCGGGTCCTGAAATTACCGGTGCCGCATCATGCGCCGGGGCGGCGCGCGTCCCACGCCCGGGCGGGCACGGCAGTTGCTAGGGAATCCCTGGCGGAATGGTTCCGCCTATTAGGAGATTTGTCATGGCAAACCCGAATCAGCCCGGCCAGCAACCCGGCCAGCAACAGCAGCCGCAAAAGCAGCAATCGCAGGAAAATCCGAAGGACCGCAACCAACCGGGCCAGCAACAGCCCGGCCAGGGCGGCCAGCAGATGGACAAGGACCGCAATCCGGCGCAGCAGCCGGGTCAGTCCGGCCAGCGGTCGCAGACGCAGCGCTGATGCGTTGACGGGCCCGTAGCAAGCCCGCGATCCGGCCGCCGCGCCGGCAGGCACAGGGTGAGTGGCGACGACGCCCGCGTGGGGAAACCCGGCGCGGGCGTCGTCGCATGCGGGGTGCGGGCCTGGTTGCCACGCACCGGTGCCGCCACATGCCTTGCGCCATGGCGCGCGGGTCGCTAAGGTGCCAGGCAGGGCCGCCCGAAGACCCGCCGGGACGCGGCCGCGTCCCGCGCCTCGCCAACAGGACCATTCATGGCCACCGCCACTGTCACGCCGCGCCTTTCGTTCGCCCAGAAGCTCCTGATCACCGTGGTGCTCGCGGTGTTGCTGCTGGGGGCCGCGGCCTGGATCGGCATGCGCGTCATCGAGCGTCACATCGCCGGCCTGTTGGGGCCGCGGGCCCAGGTGGCGGACGTGCGGCTGGGGTTCGACGCGGTGGTGCTGACGGACGTGAGGATCACGGGCGCCGAAGGCGTGGCGCCCGCCAGCGCGCAGCGCGTGGTGGCCGAACCGGATTGGGGCTCGCTGCTGCGGCGCCAGCTGGTGTTTCGCAAGATCACCATCGAGGGATTCGACTTCGCCGTGCTGCGCACCAGCGACGGCGACATGCAGATTTCACCGGCCCTGCAGGCGGCCTTGCGCGAGGCCGATAGCGACGGCGACCGGGCCCGCGACAAAGGGCCGGTCCGGGCCGACGACATTATCCTGGACGGCGGCCGGCTGGACTTCATCGACTCGGCCATCGCCAAGCCGCCGCACCGCATTCCGTTCGAGAACGTGACGGCGCGCCTGCATCCGCTGGTGCTGCCGGCCGATGGCCAGCAAAGCCAGATGGAATTCAAGGGCTCGGTGCGGGACAACCGCAGCGGCGCGGCCACGGTTCAGGCGCGCGGCTCGCTGGAAGTGGGCGGCAGCGACGCCGACATGACGGTCGCGGTGCGCAACATGGATATCCGCTATGCCGCGCCGTATCTCGCGGAGAACGGCGCCGGATCGCTGGCCGGCGGCGCGATGGACCTGGACATGCGCACCACCATCGCCAAGCGGCAGCTGAACGCGTCGGGCGTGGTGGCGCTGCACGACCTGAAGTTCAGCGGCGACGGCTCGCTGTTTTCGCTGCCGCGCAAGGCGGTGCTGGCCGCGCTGGAAGACCGCAAGGGCACGCTGCGCATGGAATTCAAGCTGGCCGGCAGCCTCGACAATCCGAAGTTCTCGGCCTCGCGCGGCTTCGCGGCCCAGATCGCGCGCGGCTTCGGCCGCGCCATCGGCGTGGGGGCCGAGGGCGCGGCCGGCGGCGTGGCCGGCGCGGTGAAGGACCTGGGCGACGCGATCTCCGACCTGTTCACCCAGTGAGTCAGAAGCGGTAGTTCGCGCTCAGTTCGACCCGCCGCCCTTCGCCCAGCAGCCACTGCGTCTGGTTGTAGTAGGCGGTCTCGGCGTACTGGCGGTCGAACACGTTGAACGCCCGCAATGCCAGCGTCAGGTCGCGCCGCGGCTCCCATTGCAGGGCCAGGTTGGTGGTGGTGTAGCCCGCCATTTCCAGCCGGTTGGCGGCATCCGCGAAGCGGCGGCCGACGTACCGCACCCCGGCGCTGGCGGTCCATTGCGGCGCGAACTTCCAGCTGACCCAGGCGTTGGCCACGCGTTCCGGCACATCGGTGGGGACGTTGCCGGCGCGCGATACCGCCACGCCATTGGCCGATTCGCTGAAGTCGTCGTAGCGCGCCCGCAGCACGGCGGCGTTCAGGTCCACGCGCCAGGCCGGCGTCAGTTCCACGCCCAGCGTGGCCTCCAGGCCGCGCGACGATTGCTCGCCGACCTGGATGCGCAGGGTCGGATCGTTGGGATCGCGCGTCACCAGGTTGTCCTTGCGGATGTGATACGCCGCCAGCGTCCATTGGCCCTTGTCGTCCCAGAAGGTCTGCTTCACGCCGACCTCGACCTGCCGGCCCTTGGACAGCTTGAAGTCCTTGTTGGCCGGCGACAGCAGCAACAGGCTGCCGATCGGGTCGGCGGCCTCGGCGTACTGTCCATAGACGGACAGCGTGGGCAGCAGGTCGTAGACGGTGCCGACGCGCCAGCCGACATTGTTGAAGGTGGTGTCGAACGCGGTCTGGTCGGCCACCAGGTCGCGCCGCTTCAGGTCGATGTGGTCGTAGCGCAGGCCGGCCAGCACCGACCAGCGGCTGGTCAGCATCAGGCGGTTCTCGGCGAACAGCGCGTATTGGTCTGCGCTGTTGCGATAGCGAGGCGTGGTGCCGGCGACGTTGATGAAGCGGCCGTGATCGACGTCGTAAGGGTCCACCAGCGAGGTGCCGGAATACGGCGAATTGTTGGTGTGCTTGAAGGTGGCGTGGTTCAGTTCGAAGCCCACCGCGACCTTGTTGGCCAGGCCGAACAGGTGGCCGTCGAAGGAGGCATCGGTGACGTTGCCGACCTGTTGCTGGTCGTGGCGGATGTCGGTGTAGGCGCTGCGCTGGATCAGGCCGTTGGCGGGTTGCCAGGTGTAGTTCTCGGCGTCGCGGTAGTCGCGGTCGCTGCCGATGTAGTACACGCGGCTGCGCACCAGCGTGGCCGGGTTCGGCGACCATTCCATCTTCAGGTCGGTGCGGCTGTCGCGGTAGATGATCTTGCTGTCGGCCACGTTGTAGTTCTGGCGCCGCAGGTCATAGTCGATCTTGCCGTCGATCAGCGGCGTGCCGAAATAGCGCGTCGGCTCCTGCCAGGCATAGGCCTGGGTCAGCGTGAAGTTCAGCTCGGGCGACACGTCCAGGCGCAGCGCGGCGGTCACCGCCAGGTCGCGCGAGTCGCCCAGGCTGATGCCCGAATCGCTGTGGTTGCCGCTGATGTCGAGCCGGTACGACCACTTGTCGTCCAGCGCGCCGCCGCTGCCGAAGCCCAGCCGCTGGGTGTCGTGGGTGCCGACGGTGGTCTGGATCTCGTTCTCGATCGGGCCGCGGGTGGGTTTCTTCGGAATCACGTTGACCACGCCGCCGATGGCGCCTTCGCCATACAGCACCGAGGCGGGGCCGCGCAGCACCTCGATGCGGTCGACCGCCCAGGGGTCATAGAGGAAGGTCTGGCCGACGCCGCCGAACTGGCGCACGCCGTCGAACAGCTGGGCCACCGAGTTCGAATCGGTGAAACCGCGCGACGACAGCGAGGAGCCGCCGTTGCCCGGGTGGCGCATGGCGCTGATGCCGGCCGCCTGGGTGATGGCGTCGGTGACGTTGACCGCGCCGCGTGCGCGCAGCTGTTCGTTGCTGATGACGTCGATGCTGGCCGGCGTGTCGAATGGCCGCAGGCCCAGCAGGGTGCCGGTGCTGGCCTGTTCCAGCAGGGTGGCCAGGGGCGTGTCGCCCGAGACCGCGATGGCGGGCAGGGTGGCGACGCCGCGCGCCGCGGCCGGCGCGGCGGCCGTGGCGGCCGCGGGGGTGGACGGCGCCGATTGCGCATGCAGCGCCGGCGTGAAGGCGAGCGCGGTCCAGACGGCCACGCGCCGTTGCAGGACGCGATGCGTCCTGGTGGAAAGAGAAACCATGGAAATTCCCGGTAGGCGAAGCAAGCCGCGCGACGCGCGGCGGAACGATCAGCTGGCCAGCGGGAGCAGGGGTGGGGCGCGGGCGCCCAGCGGCGGGCCGGGCGGGGAACCTTCGTGGATCGCTGGCGGCGCGCGCGCCGCCAGCGGATGGGTCATGATCGCGCCGGCGCCGATCAACGGCGCGGGCGCGGACGGCAGCGCCACCGTCGCCAGCATCGCGCCCAGCGGGCAGGCGGCGGCCTGGGCCGCGTGGCGTTCGTCGGGCGCGTCGCTGTGCTTGGACGGGCCCGCCACCCAGATGGTGCCGGCGGTCGAACACAATTGGATCAGCGTGCCGGCCTGCTGGGTCGCGGGCATGAAGCCCGGCGGCACCAGCGCCTTGAGCGCGAACAACGCCAGCACCAGCCAGAGGCAGGCGGCGTTGCGGGCGAGGGGCGGGAACGGACGGCGCATGATCGGCGCCCATTCTAGAAGGTTTTGGCGGCGGCGTGGCGGGCGGGGCGGCCCATGGGCTGCGACTCATCGCCGCACCGCGCGGGCCGCGCCGCTAGACCGTGCGCGCGGCCCAGAAGGCGGTGCGGATGCCCGGCGCGGCGGCGATGCGCGCGGTCACGCGGTCCAGGTCCAGTTCGTCCACCGAGGCTTCGCTCAGCGCCGCCTCGATCTCGACCTCGTTCTCGCCGAACTGGTCGATCTTCAGTTCGGACAGCGGCAGTTGCTCGTCTTCCAGCACGTCTTCCAGCACGGTCATGGCGGCCTGGCGCTGGTCGACGTGGGCGATGACGTGGATCACGGTCGTGACTTCGGTGGTCTGCGCATCGACCGGCTGGCGGTTGACGTAGGAGACCAGCGGCCGCAGCAGCGTATTGGCGGCGAGCACGAACACGGTGGCGGCAAGCGCCTCCAGGATCAGCGAGGCGCCGGCGCAGGCGCCGATGGCCGCCGAGCCCCACAACGTGGCCGCAGTGTTCAGGCCGCGGATGCTGCCGCCTTCGCGCATGATGGCGCCGGCGCCCAGGAAGCCGACGCCGGACACCACGTAGGAAATCACGCGCGCGCCGCCGTCGGGGCCGCCGACGCGGAAGGCCATGTCGACGAAAATGGCCGCGCCCACCGCCACCAGCGCGTTGGTGCGCAGGCCGGCGGTGCGCTGGCGGTACTGGCGTTCGAAACCGACGATGGAGCCCAGCACGAAGGCCACCGCCAGGCTGATCAGGGTGTTGGCCAGCGTGAGCAGCTGGATGTTCTCGAAGTTCTTCATCTTGTTGTTCTCGTATTCAGCATGGGGGTCGGACCGGCCTCGGGGACTTCGCCGGCCCCGGGCGGCCATGGCGTCGCGCCGGCGTCAGGGCATCTGCCAGACGGACGCGGCGGTCAGGATGAAAGCCAGCAGCCAGAGCAGCAGCAGGGCCGCCACCCGGGCGACGAGGAGGCATTTGTACGGGTCTTTCATGACAGTCTCCTTTCCGCGACTCAGGCCGGCAGCACGGCGATGCGGGCGCCGCCTTCGTTTTCCCAGTGCACGCGGCGCACGTCGGGGCTCTGGCCCAGGCGCAGGGCGATGGCGCTGAGCGGGCCGCGCAACTGCGGCGGGCACTGCAGCGTGACCGTGGTGCTGGCCAGCTGGTCGGCGTCCTGGCGCGAGATGCGCACGTTCACGACGCGCAGGTTCAGGGCCTGCAGTTCGTAGTACAGCTGCTTGCGCAGCGCGTTCAGGGTGTCGGCGAGGCTGACGATGGTGAACTGGTAGGTCGGGGTGGCGGCCGGGGCGGCCACGGCCACGCCAGCGCCGCGCACGGCGGCGGCGCCATCCAGGAAGGGGAGGAATTTCTTGATGCGCATGATCGTCTCCTGGCGGGAGTACGGTGGAAGGTCCACATGCATGCGCCGCTCGCCTGCCACGGCGCGGGCGCAACAAAGCCCGCGTATCGCGTCGGTAAGTCGGTATCGGGAGGGCCTGGGCCGGGGCAGCGCGAGGGCTGTCGGGCCAATAGCCGTGTCCTGGCTTTACGCAGGACTCGGCAGAAAACTCTGCGGATCCTGCGTCAAGCGGCGCAAGCAGTCGTGTATCGACTACATCCGTCGTTGTCCACAATGATCTCGGGGTGGTTGATGGTGCGGCAATTATAAGAAGGGATTAGGGAAAACACCAAGTAAAAAATCCGACTTATTGAATATTCATATGCCATGGAGGGAACACCACGCCCGGGGCCTGCCGCGAGGCCGGTCGAAAGACCCATCGAACGCAAGGGAGGACGGCGCCACGGCCAGGGTGGCGCCGCCCCGGCCGTGGCCGGATCAGCGGGCGCCGGCGTAATACTGGCCCAGCGCCTCGATCTCGCTGTCGGTCAGCCGCTGCGCGAAAGCGCGCATGACGCCGACGTCGTCGTTCTGCCGCGAACCGTTGCGAAAGGCGTTGATCTGGTCGGCGAAATACTCCTTGGACTGGCCCGCCAGCCGGGGCAGCAGCGGCCCTTCGCCCATGCCGCGCAGGCCGTGGCAGTTGGCGCAGGCGGGCAGGGCGCGGCTGCCGTCGCCCGCCTGGTCGAGCTTGCGCGCCGCCTCGCCGCCGGCTTCGCCCACGTGCAGCGGCGGCCCCGCCAGGCTGCCGTAGTAGGCCGCCAGCTGGCCGATTTCCTGCTCGCTCAGGGCTTGCGCGATGGTGTTCATCAGCGGCTGCTTGCGCGTGCCCTGGCGGAAGTCCGCCAGTTGCTTGGCGATGTATTCGGGCGTCAGGCCGGCCAGGTTGGGGAAGATGCCGCCGGTGGGCGTGATGCCGGCCTGGCCGTGGCAGGCGACACAGGCCTGCACCCCGGCCGCCGGCTTGCCGGCGGCGGCCAGCTGCTTGCCCTGCTCGGGATCGGCGCCGCGCAGGTAGCCCTCCCAGGCCGGGCGCGAGGCGCTGAAGTCCAGCGCGCTGCGTCCGGGCACGGGGGCGGCGGCCGAGGGGGCCGGGGTGGCGGCGGGCGCGGTTGTCGCCGGGGTGCCGGGTGTCGCGGGCGTCGCGGGCGCTGCGGGTGCCGCCGCCGGCGCGCCGGGCGCCGCGGGAGCCGCCGGCTTGGCGGGCGCGGGCGGCGCCTGCACCGCCGAGGCGCGGATCGGGCCGTCGCCGCCGGTGCCGAACATCTGGTGCAGGGTGGCGATCAGGGTGATGGCGGGCACGCCCACCATCAGCGCCACCGCGATGAGGATGCCGTTGCGATGTTCGATCATGATGACACCAGCCGTCCCGGCGAACGCAGGTAGTCCGCCTTGATTTTCTCGACGATCCAGTAGGCGGTGGCGCCCACCGTACCCGTGGGGTTGTAGCCCGAGTTCTGGGGAAACAGCGCCGCGCCCGTGACGAAGACATTGGGCACGTCCCACGACTGGCCGTAGCGGTTGACCACGCTGGTGGCGGGATCGTTGCCCATGGCCGCGCCGCCGGTCAGGTGGGTCGACTGGTACACCGTGGCCGAGAACGGCCGCTTGCGCGGCCCCGGCTCGGTCTGCGTCACGCCCTTCATGGCGCGGCCGATCTCGTCGCCGCGCTCGGTCAGGAATGCCGACATGCGGATGTCGTTGTCGGGAAAGTCATAGGTCACGCGCAGCAGCGGCAGGCCCCAGGCGTCCTTGTAGGTGGGGTCCAGGCTGAGATAGCCGCCGCGCCAGGGCTGGGCCGAGCCGGTGATGGTGATGTTGGCGGCGTGGTTGTAGTAGCGCTTGACGGCCTTTTTCCACTCGGCGCCCCAGCCCGGCGTGCCCTTGGGCGTGGGATGGAAGCCGATCGGCGCGCCGCTGACCACCTGGATCTGCAGGTAGCCGCCGCCCACGAAGCCATGCGGGCCGTGGTCGAAGTTGTCGGCGCTGAAGTCGTCCATGGTGACGGCCACGGCGCCGGCGCCCATGAACGGATTGATGTTCACGGATTCGTCGAAGAACAGGTTCACGCCCGAGGTGGTCTGGTGCGTGTAGTTGCGGCCCACCACGCCCTTGTCGGTCACCGGATCGTAGGGCTGGCCGATGCCGGACAGCAGCAGCAGGCGCACGTTGTTGATGCCGAAGGCGCACAGCACCACGATTTCGGCCGGCTGGAAGATCTCGGCGCCGGCCGCGTCCACGTAGGTCACGCCGCGCGCGCGCTTTTTGTCCGGCGTCAGCTCGACCCGCAGCACGTGGGCGCCGGTGCGGATCTCGAAGGTCGGCAGCTTCATCGCCACCGGCAGGATACAGACTTGCGGCGAGGCCTTGGCGAAGTGCTCGCAGCCGAAGTTGGAACAGAAGCCGCAGTACACACAGGCGCTCATGTGCAGGCCTTCGCTGTTCACGTAGGGCCGGGTACAGAGCGCGGATGGCTGCACGTAGGGGTGGTAGCCAAGCTTGCGGGCGGCTTCGCCGAACAGGGCCGGCGCGTACGGCACCTTCATCGGCGGGTTGGGGTAGGGCCGCGAGCGCCAGGGCTCGAACGGGTTGCCGCCTTCCTGCTTCTGGCCCTTGAGGTTGCCGGCCTGGCCGGACGCGCCGATCAGGTAGTCGTAGCGGTCGAAGTACGGTTCCAGCTCGTCGTAGGTCAGCGGCCAGTCCTGGCAGGTCAGCTCGGGGTCGAAGATCTTGGCGCCATAGCGTTCGGTGTAGTGGCTGCGCAGCCGGAAATCGGTGGGGTCGAAGCGGTAGTACGCGCCCGACCAGTGGTTGCCGGCGCCGCCCAGGTGGGTGCCGGGATAGGCGAACTGCCAGCGCCGCATCGGCAGCGCCTTCTGGTCGGTGTTGTTGCGGAAGGTGAAGGTCTCGGTGGCCGCGTTCTGGTGCAGTTCGTGGCGCCGCGTGTATTTCAGTTCGTCGTGGACGTAGGGGCCCTGGAAGTCGGGCGAGGGCCAGCGCGCCTCGCCACGCTCCAGCACCACCACGCGCTGGCCGGCCGCGGCCAGCTCCTTGCCGATGATGGCGCCGGTCCAGCCGCCGCCGACGATCGCCACATCCACCGCGGGGAGCGTCTTAGCCATGGCCGTCTCCCGGTTTCATCGTGTGGACGTGCGCATTGGCGATGGACACGGGCCGGCCGGCCCAGATCACGCCATGGCGCTCGATGTCGTTGGAAAACGAGGCATAGGCGCCGGGAAAGCCGACCAGCTTCCAGCCCACCATGTCGATGTTGCCGCCATACAGCGGGTCGGAGAAGAAACCCTCGATGGTGGCGTCCAGCAGGGCCTGGAAGAACACCGCCGACGGCAGCGGCGAGAAATCCGGCTTGCCGGCCTGCATGTCGTGCAGCCAGGCGTCCTGGCGCTGGGCTTCCAGTTCGGCGTAGGGCTTGCCGTCCTGCTTGCGGGCGGCGGCGTCCAGCGCCGCCAGGCCGCGCCGGAACATCTCGGCGGGCGTGAACGACAGCTGGTAGCCCTGTTCGGGCGTGCCGGCCTCGAACGGCCCCTGGCGGTAGAACTGCTCGCCCGCGCCCCAGGCGCCCGCCAGCTGGCCGTCGATGAACGGGGTCACGCCGGCTTCCTTGGCGCCCGGGCCGAGCTCGTCGGCCGGGATCAGGCGCGCGGCGATGGCGTCCATCGCCAGGGCTTCCTGGGCGTTGAAGAACTTGAGCGTGCGGTTGGGAGGGGCGGCGGCAGGGGCCGGCGTGGCCTCGGGCGCGGCGGCGGCGTGGGGCGCCCAGACGGCGCCGGGCACGCCCACGGCCAGGGCCTTGAGCAGCCCGCGCCGTGCGGAAACAGGTTGGTCTTTCATTCATCGCTCCAGCGGCGGAGCCGGCGTCCGGCGAGGCTGGCCCCCGGCGCGCGGTCCGCGAGGCGACGACCTCCGGAGCGTTCGGCTCCCGAGTGAAAGGGATCCCGCGACAGCATATGTGTTCGTGCGTTGAGTGTGTCACCGATCCGGGTGCCGCGACAACTCCCCGATGCGGGCCAACCCGGATTTTTCTCGCTGCTGCATTTCAGCTAATATTCAGGTTCCTGAAAGAATGAGAGCACGGCGGAACACGCGGCCTGCGCTTGCCCGGCAAGCGAGGACGGTTTCGCCATCTATGACCGACGACCCGCCTCCTAGTACGGCGCCGCTCACGTGGCGGCGCCCGGTTTCCCCTCCCTGCCGACTTCCGGCATCCGGCCGCTTCCGGCCGGTTCCGCACGATCTGGCCGCAGCGCCCACGCCTCGCATAGGCGGGCGCGCGCCGCCGGTCCGTCCGACACCGCCCGCGCATCCCGCGCGGACCCGCGGTCCTGATCTATTCTTTCCGAGTTCGCCCTTTGCCATGGCCCCGGCGTCGCCGGGCTCGCGCGCGTGCTCGCTCCTGATTCTTCTTGTGGAACGTTGATGATCTTCGACTGGATGTCCGACCCGACCGCCTGGCTTGGCCTGGCGACGCTGGTCATTCTTGAAATCGTGCTGGGTATCGACAACCTGGTGTTCATCGCCATCCTGGCCGACAAGCTGCCGCCGGCGCAGCGCAACCGCGCCCGCATGATCGGCCTGACGCTGGCCATGCTGATGCGGCTGGGCCTGCTGGCCAGCATCGCCTGGGTGGTGACGCTGACCGCGCCGCTGTTCACGGTGCTGGGCGCCGAGATCTCGGGGCGCGACCTGATCCTGATCCTGGGCGGCCTGTTCCTGCTGTTCAAGGGCACCATGGAACTGCACGAGCGCGTCGAGGGCAGCAGCGGCCACGACAGCGGGCAGAAGGTGCAGCACGCCGTGTTCTGGCAGGTGATCCTGCAGATCGTGGTGCTGGACGCGGTGTTCTCGCTGGATTCGGTGATCACGGCGGTCGGCATGGTGCAGGACCTGAGCATCATGATGATCGCCGTGGTGGTGGCCATGGCCGTGATGATGCTGGCCAGCCGCCCGCTGATGGGCTTCGTGGCGCGCCACCCGACGGTGGTGATCCTGTGCCTGGGCCTGTTGCTGATGATCGGCTTCAGCCTGGTGGCCGAAGGCCTGGGCTTCCACGTGCCCAAGGGCTACCTGTACGCCGCGATCGGTTTCTCGATCCTGATCGAGCTGTGCAACCAGCTGGCGCGCCGCAACCGGGCCAAGGGCACGCATGCCCTGGGCCGTCGCCAGCGCACCGCGCAGGCGGTGCTGCGGCTGTTGCGCGCCGGCCGTGGCGGCCAGGCGTCGCAGCAGGCCGACGATGTGGTGGCGCTGGTGGACAGCGCCGGCGAGGAACCGGCGTTCGCGCCGGAGGAAAGCTCCATGATCGAACGGGTGCTGGCCATCGGCGCGCATGATGTGCGCGCCATCATGGTGGCGCGCGGCGACATGGTCTGGCTGGACGTGGCCGACACGCCCGACGTGATCGTGCGCAAGTTCGCCTCGGGCCACTCGCGCCTGCCGCTATGCGCCGGCGACCCGGCCAACGTGCTGGGCGTGCTGCACTTCAAGGACCTGCTGCCGCTGTTGCAGAACCCGGGTCCGATCGACCTGGTCGAACTGGCGCGCGAGCCGCGCTACGTGATGGAGACCACGCCGGTGCTGAAGGTGCTGGAAGAACTGCGCGCCTCGCGCGACCACATGCTGATCGTGGTCGACGAGCATGGCGTCTGCGAAGGGCTGGTGACGCCGATGGACGTGCTGACCGCGGTGGCCGGCGAGTTGCCGGAGAACAGCGAGGCGCCGCCCGAAGCGTTGCAGTTGTCGGATGGCTCGTGGCTGCTCGACGGGCGCCTGGCGCTGGCCGAAGCGGCGCGGGTGCTGGAGGCGGCGGAACTGGCCGATGAGGCTGACGACGCGACGCTGGCGGGCCGGCTGCTGCGCGCGGAGGGTCGGATTCCCGAAACCGGCGATGTGATCGCGTGGCGGGACTGGCGCTTCGAGATCACGCGCCGCGATGGACTGCGCATCGACCAGATCCATGCGCGCAAGGCGGCCGTGCCGGCCTGACGACGCGCGCCGGGGTATTTTCAACATGGGCGGGAATACCCGAAAGGGGTATTTCCGCCTTTTCATTTCCGCGTTGGATCCCGTGCTTTTTGTTTCAATTCAACGGCAACCCATAATTGATCCCACTATTGGTGAATTCAAAAGTTTGTGAGAGCATTGTCGAAAATTTGAGCCTTTTGATAATAAATTTTCACTCGCCATAAAAGGTTCGGATACTCGGTGTCGGCAGCAGGTTTGTCTTTGCAAGATGTGAACCGTCATGGGGAACAAAGCATGGGCACGACGTTGTGCGCGGGGAAAATCAAGGCAAAGGGGCGCATTCTAGCGTTGATGGGCGCCTGTGCGCCGCTCTGGCTGGGCGGCCAGGCCCGGGCCCAATCGGCCGACGACGCCAACCAGAGCAATAATCCGCTCAATCTCGCGCCATCGCTCAATTTCCAGAATTACTACACGCCAAAACTGTTTGGCTCGAACGCGCATACCAATGATTTCCTGATCCGGCCGACGATTCCCGTCGCGCCGGGCGACTGGATCGGCGTACCGCAGATATTCCGCATGACGGCGCCGGTCAGCACTCGGCCGGCGCTCGATGGCGGTTACAAGACCGGCCTTGGCGATTTCAATGTGTTCGATATTTTCCTGCTCAACCAGGGCACGCTGGACGTGGGCGTGGGGCCGATGCTGACCATGCCGACCGCCACCAGCCGTGAACTGGGGGCGGGCAAGTGGTCCGGCGGGCTGGCGGCCGTCGCGGTGCATCCCAGCCCCGAGGGGCTGCTGGGCGGGCTGGTGCAGTGGCAGCATTCCTTTGCCGGCCAGAGCGGGCGCGACACGGTGCATACCGCCACCTTCCAGCCCTTCGTGATCCGCAACCTGCCGCAGGGCTGGTACGTGCGGTCCACGGCCACCTGGACCTTCGACCTGCAGAAGAACGACTACTACATCCCGGTGGGCCTGGGCGCGGGCAAGGCCTGGCGCGTGGGCAAGAACATCTTCAACGCCTTTGTCGAGCCGCAGTGGACCGTGGCGCACAAGGGCGAGGGCCTGCCGCAGTTCACGCTGTTTGCCGGTATCAACATCACCTTCGGGCGCTGAGCGCCCGGCCCCGTTCCACGATCCCGCGGGAGTGAGAGCATGCCGAGAATGTTGCGCCATCGCCGTCTGCGCCAATGCGCCGCCCCATGGGTGGCCGCTTTCACGGCGCTGGCCGCGCCCCTCGCGGTGCACGCCACCGAGGGCGCGCTCGGCCGGCAGGTCACGGGCACCAGCGTGCAGCCCAATGCCGGCATCGTTTCGCCCGAGCCGATCTGGGCGGTGAACTTCGCCGAGATCTACCTGGACGGCAAGGTCGGCGGCGGCCGCGACGTGCCGCTGGGCAAGCGGGTCACGGCCGACGTGGAGGGCAAGGTGGCTTTCACGCTGGCGACGCTGCTCAAGACCTGGGATACCGGGCCCGGGCGCTGGAACTTCGCCTCCAGCATCACGCTGCCGTACGTATGGACCAAGGTCAACGCCAAGGTCACCGGCCCGCTGGGCCGCAGCGGCGGCGAAAGTGACACCACGTCGAACCTGTTCGACCTGTATTTCTCGCCGATCATCGCCGGGTACCACTTTTCCGAAACCTCGCACATGGCCCTGAGCCTGAACGTGTGGGCGCCAACCGGCAAGTACGACGCCAACGCGCTGGCCAATCCCAGCCTGAACAACTGGACCTTCATCCCGCAGGTGGCCTACACCCGCATCTTCCCGGAGTCGGGCTTCCAGCTCGACACGGTGGCCAGCGTGCAGTTCTACACCCGCAACAGCGACACCGATTACCGCAACGCGCCGATCTTCGGCGTCGATGTCATGGGGCGCAAGATGTTCTCGAACGGCCTGGCCGTGGGGCTGGTGCTCGGCACGCAACAGCAGCTGGGCAGCGACAGCGGGCCCACCGCCGATCGCCTGAACGGCTTCCGGGGCCGCGACTGGGCGCTGGGTCCGGTCCTGACCTACGACCGCAAGCTGGCCGACAAGCGCTCGCTGTCGCTTGGCTTGCGCTGGGTGCCGACCATCAGCAGCACCAATCGCCTGGATAGCAGCAGCACCTTCATGGCGTCTGCCACGCTGGTGTTCTGAAACGCGGCAGGGGGCCGTGGACCGGCGTCCCGCGTGGACGGCCGGCCGAATCGCCGGGAGGGCCGTCTATGCGCAGTGTCGTGCGTATGCTGGGGTTGTGGCTGGTCTGTGGCGCGGCGGCCGCGCAGAAGTTCACCGATCCGGAGGACGGCGCGTTCGACATCAGCAACTACCTGCTCAACAACAAGGGCCTGATGCCGGTGCCGGCGCTGATCACCGAGCCGGCGGTGGGCTACGGCGGCGGGTTGATGCTGCTGTATTTCTCCGAGTCGATGTCGGAGGCCGGGCAGAAGGCGCGTGAAAGCGGCGAGGCGCTGGCGCCGCCCAACGTGACGGGCGTGGGCGGCCTGATGACCGAGAACGGGTCGCGCGGCGGCGGGCTGTTCCACTTCCACACCTGGGGCGGCGACCGCTACCGCTATCTGGGCGCCCTGGCCCAGGGGCGCATGAACCTGGATTACTACGGCGCGCTCAACCGCGGCCGCAGTTATGAGTTGAAAGGCACGATGCTGGTGCAGCAGTTGCTGGTCAAGCTTGGCGAGTCGAAATGGTATGCGGGTCCGCGCTATACCTATTTCAACTCGCGCACGACCTTCGCGGGCCAGATGGCGTCCGAGCTCAAGGCCAGCGACGTCACGCGCCGCGTCGGCAAGCTGGGCCTGGTGGTGGACTACGACGGCCGCGACAACATGTTCTATCCGACCCGGGGCGCCTACGCCGAACTCGAGGCGCAGTTCGCGCGGCCGTCGTTCGGCAGCTCGCAGTCCTTCAATACCTATGGCGCGCGCGGCTATGTGTGGCAGCCGCTGGCGCCGCGCTGGACCCTGGGCTTGCGGCTCGACAGCCAGGTCACCAGCGGCTCGGTGCCGTTCTACGCGCAGCCGTATGTCGACCTGCGCGGCGTGTCGCGCGGCCGCTACCAGGACAAGAACGCCCTGGCCACCGAGGTCGAGCTGCGCTGGAACGTGACGCCGCGCTGGTCGGTGCTGGGATTCTCGGGGGTGGGCAAGGCGTATGGCCGCTGGAACCGTTTCAGCGAGGCCACCAACATCGTCAGCGTTGGCGCCGGGTTCCGCTACCTGATCGCGCGCAAGCTGGGCCTGTCGGTGGGCATCGACGTGGCGCACAGCAAGGACCAGAACGCGTTTTACATACAAGTGGGCAGCGCCTGGAGATGAGCGACATGAAAAGCCTGCAATGGCCGCGCGGCGCCGCGCCGGCCCGCTGATCGTCAGGGCCGTCGCGGTCCGCGCGATTGGCGGGCCGGCCTATCTGCTCACGGCCAGGAGCGGTCCGCCGGCGCCCCAGGTGGCGCTCGGCGGCGGCAGGAACGGCCGGGACATCCCCTCAGAAGTTCCAGCGCACGTTCAGGAAGCCGGCGTTCTCGCGGCTGCCGTTGCCGAACTGGCCCTGGTATCCCAGCCCGATCGAGGCATTCCTGGACACCGCGATCTCGGCGCCCAGCTCGGCGATGGCGGCATCGCGCGCCACCGGCGTGCCGGCCACCGTGAACGACGGACCCGAACTGAAGGCCATGGTGCGTTCGGGATCGACATCGCCCATCGCATGGCGCCAGCCCAGGGTGGCCCGCAGGCGGGCCGGGGCGCCGGCGATTTCGGTATCCAGCTTGCCGCGCAGGCCCACGGTGGTGGTGGTGATGTCGTTGCTGTCGCTACCCGCCGACAGCGCCGCCGAACCGCCGTTTTCCGAGAAGCCGCCCATGCGCTGCTTGATCCAGGCCGCGCCGACGAACGGCTCGACCGTGGCCTGCGGCGTCACCGGAATGGCGTAGCCCAGTTCACCGAAGATCTGCGTGGTGTTGCCGTCGTACTTGGTCTTGAGCTCCTGGTTCTGGCCGGCCAGCGTCAGGTCGCGGCGGTTGTCGATCCGGTGCCAGCTGTAGGCCGCGCCCGCCATCAGGTTCCAGGCCGAGCCGCCAGGCTGCACGAACGACTTGCCGCCGAACAGCGAGACGCTGTAGCTGTCGACCTTGGCGCGGGCATTGCGGCTGTCCTGCCAGATGGTGCTGTCCTGGTAGCCCAGCGCCATGCCGACGCGCCAGCCGTCGCCGACGCGGATGTCGCCGCCGGCCTGCACGCCGCCCACGCGCTGCTTGTAGCTGGGCGCGTTGCCGTCGCCATCCTGGCTCTGCCAGTTGCCGATGACTTCGGCCCAGATGTTGCGCTGGCATGAGAAGCGTTGCGCGTAGCCGCCGTTGGTGCGCAGCGCCTCGTCGCAAGGACGGCCGTCCTGCGTGTTCTCGCTTTGCAGGCTGTCGCGCAGGTGGTTCAGGGGCAGGGTGCGGGCCGATTCCGAACCGCGGATCAGCGCCGAGGCCAGCGAGGCGTGGCTGTCGCCGGACAGTTGCTTGAAGGCGGCGGCGGCTTCGTCGGCGGTCAGGCCGAGGAGGGCGCCGTACAGCGACGAGTTGGAGTCGATGCCGCCCAGGGCGCCGGCCACGGCGCGCTGGTTTGGCGTCTGCGCCACCGAGCCGAAGCCGGTCTGGTTGCGGGTGAAGGACACGGTGACGTTGTTCGGGTCGTAGCCGACCGCCGCGTCGACGAAGGCCAGTTGCGGCAGGATGGTGTTGGCGAACACGCCTTGGCGGCCCTGGTTGGCGGTCAGCACCGTGAAGGTGTCGTTGCCGGTCAGCGGGCCGTTGTTGCTCACCTTCAGCGTGCCGCCGAGCGTAGCGGTGCCGGTCACGTGCACATTGGGACCGGCGTTCGGGCCCAGGCCGACCGCCAGCGTCGCGCCCGCGCCGTTGCTGAAGTTGTTGCTGACCTTCAGCCCGCCGCCCGCGCCCGAACCGCTGACCACGGTGCCGGCGTTGGTCAGGCTGGCGATGGTGCCGTAGCCGGACAGGGTGCCGCCGCTGTTGACCTGCACCGCGGCGGGCAGGGTGGCCGGCGCCTGGGCGCTGCCCAGTTGCAGCGTGCCGCCGTTGACCGCGACGGTGCCATTGAAGGTCTGCGAACCACCGACGCCGAGCGAGCCGCCGCCTTGCTTGACGATGGTGCCGGCGCCCGCGAGCGAGCCCGAGAAGGTGCCGTCCGAGCCCTGGTTGAAGACCAGCGTGGCGTTGTTGGTGATGGCGCCCTGCAGGTTGCTGGTGTCGCCGATCAGGGTGCCGGCGTTGACGCGGGTGCCGCCGGTGTAGGTCGACGGCTGGGTCAGCGTCAGCGCGCCGGCGCCATCCTTGACCAGCTGGCCGGCGCCGCTGATGCCGCCGGTCATGGCGCCGTCGGTGCCCTGGTTCATGCGCAGGGTAGTGCCGGCCGCGGTGCTGACGTTGCCCTTGACGCTGGCGCTGTTGCCTTCCAGCGTGCCGCCGGCGATCACCGTGCCGCCGGCATAGGCGTTGACGCCGTTCAGCACCAGCGTGCCGTCGCCTTGCTTGAGCAGCGCGCCGGTGCCGTTGATGGACTGGTTCAGCGTGAACGTCTGGTTGGCCGCGACGATGTCCAGGCCGCCGCCGGTGCCGTCGAGCGAGATCGTGCGGGTGGTGGTGGCGTAGCCGGCATCGGCGATGCGCAGCGTGCCGCCGTTCAGCGAGATCGCGCCGCCATTGCCCAACTGGCTGTCCTGGGTCACCTGCAGCACGCCGCTGCGGATCGAGGTGTTGCCGGTGTAGGTGTTGTTGCCGGCCAGGATCAGCGTGCCGCCGTTGCCTTTCTCGATGCCGCCCGCGCCGGTGATTGGCGCCGCGACGGTGGCGGTGGCGCCAGCCTCGACCCGGAACGGGGTCAGCGCCTGGGCGATGCTGAGCTGCCCGCCGGCGCCCGCGGCCAGCGTGTAGCCGCTGGTCAGGAACTGCACGCCGGTGACCGCCTGGCTGCCGTTCAGGGTGACGGTGCCGCTGGCGCCGGAGAAGGCCGCGTACTTGCCGTTCCAGTTGCTGGCCAGGTTGCCGCTGGCGTCGGTCCAGTTGTTGCCGGCCGCGTCCCAGGTGCCGGTGCCGCCGGCGATCACGCCGTCGGGCGTGGTCTTGGCGCCGTTCCAGAACAGGATCTCGCCCGGCTGGCTTTGCAGCACCAGGTTGACCTGGTTCGGCTGGTTCTGCAGGGTGAGGTTGGCGCTGGTGTAGCCGGACGGCAGGACGCCGTAGGTCAGGCCGGCGCCCGTCATCGTGCCGCCGTACGAGAACAGGCGATAGACGCCCGTGCCGAGGTTGCCGCCGTCGTAGATGTTGAGGATGCCGTTCAGTGCCAGGTTCTGCCCCACGGTCACGGCGGTGGTGGCCGAGTTCGGCGAGCCCAGCGTGAAGTCGAGCTGGGTGCCCGTCGACAGGTTCAGGTTCTGCGCGAACGAGATCGGGTTGCTCGGTGTGCCCGCCACCAGGTGCGCGCCGTTGCCCAGCGTGACGTCGGTGGCGACCGAGCCCGAGCCGCCCAGGGAACCGCCGGCGTTGACCGTGACGTTGCCGCCGCCCAGCGTGCCGTTGACCAGCAGCGTGCCGCCGTTGACGGTGGTGCCGCCGCCGACCGTGTTGTTGCCGGTCAGCGTCAGGTTGGCCGTGCCGTCCTTGGTCAGCGTGCCGGTGTTGTTGCCGGTGGTGGTGATGTTGCCGCCGTAGGTGCCGTCGGTGCCGGTCTGGTTGAAGATCAGCGCGCTGCCATCGACGATGTTGATGTTGCCTTGCAGGCTGGTGGCGTTGCCTGCCAGCGTGCCGGCGTTGATGGTGGTGCCGCCGGTGTAGCTGTTGGCGCCGGTCAGGGTGACCGTGCCGCCGCCGTTCTTGGTCAGGCTGCCGCCGCCGGAAATCGCGCCGCCGAAGCTGCCGTTGTCGCCCGTGCCCTGGTTGAACACCAGGTTGGTGCCGGCCGCGGTGCCGATGGCGCCGGTCAGGCTGTGGGTGTCGCCGACCAGCGTGCCGCCCGTCAACGTGGTGCCGCCGGTGTACTGGTTCTGGCCGCTCAGCGTCAGCGTGCCGGCGCCGGCCTTGGTCAGGCTGCCGCCGCCGGTGATGTCGCCCGACAGCGTCAGGTCGTTGGCGCCGGACACGGTCAGCGCGGCGCCCAGGTTGACCAGGTTGCCCAGCGCGACGCCGGGCGCGCCAGCCTGCAACGTGCTGGCGCCGGTGACGGACAGGCCGCCGCTGCCCAGCGCGGCGTTGCCGCCGGCGACCAGCGTGCCGCCGGCCAGCGTGGTGCCGCCGGTGTAGGTGTTGGCGCCGTTGAGGGTCAGCGTGGACGTGCCGCTCTTGACCAGCGGGCCGCTGCCGTCGATCGCGCCGGCCAGCGTCAGGCTGTCGCTGCCGTTGACCGTCACGCTGCCGCCCAGGGTCACGTTGTTGCCCAGGCTGGCGTTGCCCAGGCCGCTCAGCGTGGTGCCGGCCGCGGCCGTCAGGTCGCCGGTGCCGAGCGCGCTGCTGCCGCCCACGACCAGCGTGCCGCCCGACAGGGTGGTGCCGCCACCGTAGTTGTTGGCGCCGGTCAGGGTCAGTACGCCGTTGCCGGTCTTGTCGAGGTCGCCGGCGCCGGTGATGGCGCCGCTCAGGCCCAGGTTGGCGCCGGTGACGGTGGTGGTGCCGGCGCCGAGCGTGATGGCGTTGGCCAGGGTCACCGGGGCGGTGGCGGACAGG
Organism: Achromobacter sp. ISS7; assembly: GCF_056523125.1. Classification (NCBI taxonomy): domain Bacteria; kingdom Pseudomonadati; phylum Pseudomonadota; class Betaproteobacteria; order Burkholderiales; family Alcaligenaceae; genus Achromobacter; species Achromobacter sp. ISS7. The sequence goes on from NZ_JAWRZD010000001.1 coordinate 1,703,691, forward strand.
GTGGTGCCGCCGGTGGTCGTGAGGGTGCCGCTGCCCAGCGCGCCGTTGTTGCCCACCGCCAGCGTACCGGCGTTCAACTGCACGCCGCCGCCGAAGCTGTTGGCGTTGCCCAGCGTCAGGGTGCTGGCGCCATTCTTGACCAGGCCGCCGCTGCCGCTGACGGCGCCCGCCAGGGTCAGGTCGTTGGAACCCGGCAAGGTCAGGGCGCCATTGAGCACGACGGCGTTCTGCAGTTGCACCGGCGCGCTGGCATCGAGCTGCGTGCCGCCGGCGGCGATCAGGCTGCCGGTGCCCAGCGCGGTGTTGCTGCCCACGGTGATCTGCCCGGCCGTCAGTTGCGTGTTGCCCTGGTAGCTGTTGTTGCCCGCCAGCGTCAGGGTGCCCGTGCCGGTCTTGACCAGGCCGCCGGCGCCCGACAGATTGCCGCCCAGCGTCAGGGCCTGGCTGCTCTGGACCGTCAGGTCGCCTTGCAGCGCGGCGTTGTTGGCCAGCGTCAGCGCGGTGTCGTTGGCCAGCGTGGTGCCGGCCGCGGCCGTCAGCACGCCGGCGCCGAGCGCGGTGTTGTTGCCGACCTTGAGGGTGCCGGCCTGCAACTGGGTGCCGCCCACATAGGTGTTGGCGCCGTTCAGCACCAGGGTGCCCGTGCCGGTCTTGGTCAGCGTGCCGGCCGTGGCCGTGCCGGAGACCACGCCGTTCGCGGTATAGACCGCGGCCGCGTCGGCGACGTCGACGCCGCCAGCCCCTTCCAGGGTCCAGGCGCGGCCCGTGGTGCCCGGCGCCGTGCCGGCATAGCGCAGCGTGCCGCCGGCGAAGACGACGCCGTTGGCGGCGTTGCCCAACTGGTTGTCGGCGCTGATCTGCAGCACGCCGCCTTCGAGGCGGGTGTTGCCGATGTAGGTGTTGGCCTGGGTGAAGATCAGGGTGCCGGCATCGCGCTTGGCGATATCGACGTTGCCGCCCAGCACGGTGTCGAGCGTGGCGGTGGCGTTGGGCTCGACCCGCAGGGTCGCCACGCCGTCGCTGCCGGCCTGCGCGGTCAGGCCGCCGGCGCCGGTGACGATGTAGCCGTCGGTGGAGAACTGCAAGCCCTGGAACTGCTGGTTGGTGGCGACCGTGACGGTGTCGGCGGTGCCCTGGAACACGCCGAACTTGCCGCCCCAGGCTTCCGCCGCCATCGTGGTGGCGTTGCGCCAGGTGGTGCCCGCGGTGGTCCAGGCGCCGCTGCCGCCTTGCCAGAACTGGATCTCGCCCGCGCTGGACTGGTTCAGCACGTTGACCTGGCCGCTGATGCCGGTCTGCAGGCTCAGGTTCGGCGAGGCGCCGGCGCCCAGCGCCAGGCCGGCGGTGTTGCCGGCGCCGCTGTACGTCACGATGCGATAGACGCCGACGCCGAAGCCGGGCGCCTGGGTGACGTTGACCTTGCCGTTGAGGGTGACGTCGCCATACACGTTGACCAGGCTGCCGGAATAGGGCGCGCCCAGCAGCGCATCGATGCTGGAGCTGCTGTCGACCGTCAGCGAACCGAACGTCAGGCCGCCGGGGTTGGCGGAGCTGACCGCCAGGCTGCCGCCATTGAGGATCGACACATTGCCGCTGGCCGTGCCGCTGCCGGTCAGCGTCGAGCCGGCGCCATTGACGTTGACGTTGGCATTGGCCAGCGAGCCGGTCAGGTTGACCGTGCCGCCGTTGACGTTGAAGTTGCCGCTGTTGGTGCTGGTGCCGCCCAGCGTCAGGGTGCCCGTGCCCGTCTTGGTGATATTGCCGGCGCCGGCCAGCACGCCGCCGAAGAGGCTGTCGCTGGCGCTGCCGAGCGAGACGTTGGCGCCGGCCTGCAGGACGCCGTTGCCCGTCAGGCTGGCGATGGATTCGGAGCCGGTCAGTTGCAGGGTGGCGCCGCTGTCGATGCGCACGCCCGATGCGGAACTGATGGCGTTGCCGCCCGCCGCGATCAGCGTGCCTTGCGCCACGCCGATGCCGCCGGACAGCGTGTTGCCGCCGCTCAGCGTCAGGCTGCCCGCGCCGGTTTTCTCAAGATTGCCCGCGCCCGACAGCACATTGGCGAAGGTGCCGTTGCTGCCCTGGTTGAGGGTCAGCGTGGTGTTGGCGGCGGTCGCGACGTTGCCGCGGATGCTGCCGGTGTCGCCGGTCAGGCCGCCCGCGTTCAACTGGGTGTTGCCGGTGTAGGTGTTGGCGCCCGTCAGGGTGAGCGTGCCGCTGCCTTCCTTGATCAGGCCGCCGGCGCCGCCGATGACGCCGGCCAGGGTCCAGTTGCCCGCGCCATTGGCGGTGAGGGTGTTGTTGAGCGTGACGTTGTTGGCCAGCGTGACGCCGTCGGCGGCGGTCAGGTTGGCCGCGCCGCTGACCGTCAGGGCGCCGGTGCCCAGCGCGGTGTTGCTGTTGGCGGCCAGCGTGCCGCTGGCCAGCGTGGTGCCGCCCGCGTAGTTGTTGTTGCCCGACAGCGTCAGGGTGCCGCTGCCATTCTTCACCAGGCCGTTCGCGCCGCTGACGGCGCCGCCCAGCGTGATGTCGTTGGCGCCGGCCACGGTCAGGTTGGCGCCGGTCAACGCGACGGCGTTGGCCAGCGTGACGGCCTGGGTGCTGTCCAGCGTCGAGGCGCCCGTCACGGTCAGGGCGCCGCTGCCCAGGGCCTGGTCCGAGCCCACGCGCAGGCCGCCCTGGGCCAGCGTGACGCCGCCCTGGAAGGTATTGGCGCCGCTCAGGGTCAGCGTGTTGGCGCCTTGCTTGACGAGCGATCCGCCGCCCGAGACGATGCCGTTCAGCGCCACGTCCTGCGCGCCGGAGACCGTCAGCGCGGCGCCGTTGAGCGTCACGTTGTTGGCCAGGGCCACGCCGGTCAGCGACTGCAGCGTGCTGGCGCCGTTGACCGTCAGGTCGCCCGTGCCCAGCGAGGTGTTGGCGCCCACCACCAGGTTGCCGCCGCTGATCTGGGTGCCGCCGCCGAACGTATTGGCGCCGGCCAGCGTCAGGGTACCGGCGCCGTTGGCAACGAGGCCGCCGGCGCCGCCGATCGTGCCGGCCAGGGCCAGGTCATTGGTGAGGTCGAGCGCCAGGCTCTGGTTGAGCGTCACGTTGTTGTTCAGCGTGAGCGCCTGGGTCGAACCGAGCGTGGCCGCGCCGGTGACCGTCAGGTCGCCGCTGCCCAGCGCCGCGCCGTTGCCGACCCGCAGGGTGCCGGCGGCCAGGGTGGTGCCGCCCTGGTAGGTGTTGGCGCTGTTCAGCGTCAGGGTCGAGCTGCCGCTCTTGAGCAGCGAGCCCGCGCCATCGATGGCGCCCGACAGCGTCAGGTCGCGCGCGCCGTTGACGGTCAGCGCGTTGTTCAGCGTCACGTTGTTGGCCAGCGCGATGGCCGGGCCGCCGGTGGCGCCGGCAAGCGTGGCGGCGCCGTTGACCTGCAACGCGCCCGTGCCGAGCGCCGTGTTGGAACCCACTACCAGGTTGCCGCCATTGAGCTGCGTGCCGCCCTGGTAGGTGTTGGCGCCCGTCAGGGTCAGGCTGCGGCCGGCCGCGCCGACGATCAGGCCGCCAGCGCCATCGATCACGCCGGACAGCGTGGCGTCATGCGTCTGCGCCAGCGTCAGGTTGGCGCCGCTGGCCACCGTGATGGCATTGCCCAGCGACAGGTCGACGCGGCCGTCGAGCGCGGCGTTGCCATTGACCGCCAGCGGGCCCAGGCCCAGGGCCTGGTTGTTGCCCAGCAGCAGGGTGCCGCTGTTCAACTGGGTGCCGGCATGGGTGTTGATGCCGTTCAGCGTCAACGTGCCGCTGCCCGATTTGATCAAGCTGCCGGCGCCGCCGATGGCGCCGTTCAGCGTCAGGTCGCCGCTGCCGCCGGTGGTCAGGTTGGCGCCCAGCGCCACGTTGTTGGCCAGGGCGACGGTGCCGTCCGACAGCAGGCTGGAGGCGCCGGCGACGGTCAGCGCGCCCGTGCCCAGCGCGGTGTTGCTGCCGACGCGGATCGCGCCCGCCGACAAGGTGGTGCCGCCAGCATAGCTGTTGGCGCCATTGAGCGTCAGCGTGCCGTTGCCCTGCTTGGCCAGGGCGCCGGTGGTGCCGGCGACGACGCCGTTGAGCGTCAGGTCGTTCGAGCCCAGGTTGGTGAGCGTGGTGCCAGCGCCGATGAAGACATCGTTGGCCAGCGTCACCGCGGCGGTGCTGTCGAGCGCGCCCGAGCCGTTGATGTTGAACGAACCGCTGCCCAGCGCGGTATTGCTGCCGACCGATACCGTGCCGGCCACCAGCGTGACGCCGCCGATGGCGCTGTTGTTGCCGCCCAGCGCCAGCGTGCCGGCGCCCAGCTTGGTCACGCGGCCCGCGCCCGTCAGGGCCTGGTTCAGGGTGAAGACATTGCCGGCGTCGGCGATATCGAAGCCGGCGCCCGCGCCGACGTCGATGGCGCGGCTGGTGCCGGTGTAGCCGGTGCCGGTCACGCGCAGCGTGCCGCCCGCGAAGGCGAGCGCGCCGCTGGCGTCGCCAAGGTTGTTGTCGGCGCCGACCTGGAGCACGCCTTCGCTGATCAGCGTGCCGCCGGTATAGGTGTTGGCGCCGCCCAGCACCAGCGTGCCGAGGTCGCGCTTCTGCAGTTGGCCGGCGCCCTTGATGGCGCTGTTGACGGTGCCGGTCATGGTCGGATCGACGCGGAACGTATTCGGCCCCGTGGCCAGTTGCAGGCCGCCGCCATTGAGGGTGTAGCCGTCGGTGAAGAACTGCATGCCGGTCACGGCCTGGTCGCCGGTGACCGTGACGTTGCCGCCGGCCGTGCCGCCGAACACGGCGTACTGGCCGCCCCAGGGCTGCGACAGGTTGCCCGCCTGATCGGTCCAGTTGGTCTGGCCCGCCACCCAGGTGCCACTGCCGCCGGCCAGCACGCCGTCGGCGGCGGTCTTGGCGCCGTTCCAGAATTGCACGTTGTTGCCGCCCGCGGCCACCACCAGGTTCACCTGCTGGTTCACCGCCGTCTGGATCTGCAGGTTGGCGGGCAGGGTGCCCGGCGGCAGGCTGCCCAGCGCCAGTCCGTTGTTGGTCAGCGTGCCGGTGTAGCCCAGCAGGCGATACACGCCCACGCCGAAGCCGCCTTTGTCGGTCACGTTGAGATTGCCGTTGAGTGTCACGTTGCCGTTGACCTGCACCAGCGCCTGCGGCGTCGGCGCGCCCAGCGAGACGTTGAATTGCGAGCCGGCGCTCATCGCCAGGCCGCCCAGCGTCAGCGTCTGGCCGGTGGTGCCGGTCAGCGCGCCGCCGGTGGCGATATTGGCCACGCCGGCCACCGTGCCCGTGCCGCCCAGGCTGGCGCCCGCGCCCACATTGACCTGCGAGCTGGCCAGCGAGCCGGTGACATTCAGGCTGCCGCCGGCCACGTTGAACAGGCCAGTCTGCGTATTCACGCCCGAGAGCGTCAGCGCGCCGGTACCGTTCTTGACGATGTTGCCGGCGCCGCTGAGGACGCCGCCAAAGACCGAATCGACATTGTTCTGCCCCATCTGCACCGTGGCGCTGGCGCCCAGCGCCAGGTTGCCGGCGCCGCTGAGCGAGCCGAACGTCTCGCTGTCGGCCAGCCGCAGCGTGCTGCCGGCCGCCAGGTTGACGGCGAGGTTGTCGGCCAGCGCCTGTCCGCCGCGCGTTTCGACGGTGCCCGACAGCAGGTTCAGGCCGCCGGTGAAGGTGTTGATGCCGTTCAGGATCAGCGTGGTGTTGTTGCCCAGCACGTCGACGCTGCCGCTGCCGCTGATGGCGCCGCTGTAGGTCGCGTTGGCGCCTTGCGCCAGCACCAGCTTGCTGTTGTTGAGCACGCTGGCGCCCAGGCTGCCGGTGCCCGCCTGCAGCACGCCGGCATTGATGGTGGTGTTGCCGAAGCTGTTGGCGCCGGTCAGCGTCAGGGTGCCGGCGCCGTTCTTGATCAGATTGCCGGCGCCGTTGATGGCGCCGTACAGGCCGATGTTGTTGCCGCTGTCCACGGTCAGGTTGCCGTTCAGGGCGACGCTGTTGGTGAAGTTGCGGTTCGCGGTGCTTTGCAGCGTGGCGTTGCCGCCGACGGTCAACTGGCCGCTGCCCAGCGCCGTATCGCTGGCGGCGACCAGCGTGCCGGCATTGAGGGTGACGCCGCCGGCGTGGCTGTTGTTGCCCGACAGCGTGAGAATGCCGTTGTCGTTCAGGGTCAGGCCGCCGGCGCCGCTCACCGCGCCGGACAGCGTCAGCCCCTGGCCGCCGGTGTTCACGCCGAGACCCGCGCCCAGGCGGATGTTGTTGGCCACGCTCAGGCCGCCCGCGGCCAGCGTGGCCGCGCCTTGCACGTCCAGCAGTCCGGTGCCCAGCGCCTGGCCGTTGCCCAGCGTCAGGGTGCCGGCGTTGAGCAGCACGCCGCCGGAATGGGTGTTCTGGGTCGCCAGTGTCAGGTTGGCGCCGCCGTTCTTGATGAGCTGGCCGCTGCCCGAGAGGGCCCCCGCCAGGGTCAGGTCCTGCGAACCGAGGACCGACAGGTTGTCGTTCAGCACGAACTGGTTGCCGAGGCTGACGGCCGCGCCGGCATCGAGCGCGGTGGCGCTCTGCACCGTGGCCGTGCCCGTGCCCAGCGCGTTGTTGGCGCCGGCCACGATGGTGCCGCCGTTGAGCGTGGCGCCGCCGAACGTGTTGCCGGCATTGAGCGTCAGGGTGCCGCTGCCGGTCTTCACCAGCGAGCCGCCCGCGCCGGACAGCGCGCCATTGAGCGTCAGGTTGTTGCTGCCGGCGATGGTCAGCGCATTGCTCAATGCGAACGTGTTGGACAGCGCGATGTTGTTGGCCAGGCTCGACAGGGTCACGGCGCCATTGACCGTGACGCCGCCGCTGCCCAGCGCGGTGTTGCTGCCGACGTTCACGGCGCCGCCGCTGAGGGTGGCGCCGCCGCCGAACGTGTTGGCGCCGTTGAGCGTCAGCGTGCCCGCGCCGCTCTTGACCAGCGAGCCGGTGGCGCCGCTCAGCAGCCCGTTCAGCGTCAGGTCGTTGGCGCCGTTGAGCGTCAACGTGTTGTTCAGCACGATGGCGTTCTGCAGCGCCACCGACGTGGTCGAGGCCAACGTCGCGGCGCCGTTCACCGTCAGCGCGCCGGTGCCGAGCGCGTTGTTGTTGCCCACCACCAGGCCGCCCGCGTTGATCTGCGTCGCGGCGTGGCTGTTGGCGCCGCTCAGGGTCAGCACGCCGGCGCCATTCTTGACCAGAGTGCCGGCGCCTGACAGATTGCCCGAGAGCGCCAGGTTGCCGGCGTTGGTCAAGGCCAGGTTGGCGCCCAGCCCGATGTTGTTGCCGATGCTGGTGGCGCCCACGGCCTGCAGCGCGGCGGCGCCATAGACCGCCAGGTCGCCCAGGCCGAGCGCGGTGTTCGTGCCCAGGATCAGCGTGCCGCCGCCCAGCCGGGTGCCGCCCGTGTGCGCGTTGGCGCCATTGAGCGTCAGCGTGCCGGTGCCCGACTTGTCCAGGTAGCCCGCGCCGCTGGTGGCGCCGGACAGCGTCAGGCTGTTGGCGCCCTGGATGCCCAGGCCGTTGGCGCCGAGCGCGATGGCATTGCTCAGCGACAGCGCCTGGGTGCTGGCGATGGCGCCGCCGTTGGCGCTCAGCGTGCCGCTGCCGAAGGCGCCGGCATTGTCGAAATTGACCAGGCCGCCGTTGAGGGTGGCCCGCGCGGCCACCAGCGGGCCGCTGACGTTCCAGGTGCCGCCGTTGACGACCAGGTTGTTGAAATTGATGTACGTGGCGGAACTGGCGGCGCCGGCGCCGCTGGTGCCGCTGGCGCCCGGGTTCTGCAGCACCAGGGTGTTGTTGCCGCCGGCGCCGCCGTCGACCACGCCCAGCGCCGAGAAGTTCAATGCCAGGCTGACGTCCAGCCCGCCCAGGCCGACGCCAACGCCGATGCCCGTGGCGCCGCCCTGGCTCACCGAGGACCCGGTCACCGCCGTGAAGGTGTTGGTGCTGTTGATCCCCATGTGCACGCTGCCGTTGATCGTGCCGGCGTTGGTGAACGTGTTGCCCGAAACGGAACGGCCCAGGCCGACGCGGCCATTGATGACTGCGCCGGCCGCGTTGGTCACGGTGATCGGGGCGCCGCCATAGGCCGCGATCACGGGGCTGCTCAGCAGGGCCGTCAGGTCGGGCAACAGGCCGGGGCGGATCTCGATGAGGTTGGTGTTGGTGATGTTGATGGTGCCGGTGGCGTCGCTCATCGCCACCAACGCCGCGCCGCCCACGCCGGTCAGGATCGGCAGGCCGAGCACGGACAGGCCGGTGCCGCGCAGCAGGCCGTTGTTGTTGACGACCACCGCGCCGCCATTGGCGAGGTTGCCCAGTTGCGCGCCGGACGCGCCCAGGCTAAGCAGGGCGCCCAACCCCAGGCCGGGGTCGATGGCGCCCTGGTTGGTCAGGCTGGTGTTCTTGCCGCTCAGGGTGATCGAGGGGCCGAGCAGCGCGGATGAGGACTGTCCGCTGGCGGTGACCAGCACCGAGGCGCCATTCACGCTGCTGTTGACGGTATTGGTATGGGGAAACGGGAGCAGGACGACGGCATCGTTGCACAGGATCGATGTGCCGGAGGTGGTGCACGCCAGCGCGGCTGGCACGGGGGCCAGCAGCAGGATCAACACCTGCCATGCGTCATTGAAGGTAGGGAACGAAAAGCCATGCCGGTGGCCAGGTTTCATCTCAGCTCCAGAAACACAATGAACCTTTCCTGGAGGACCGGATCGCCAACCTGCCCGGTGCCTGGAAAAGGCGATTGCTGCACATCGGGAAGCGCGAGCGGCGGTGGTTTTATATTGGTGCCGCTTTTAAACCTGGAGTCAGTTTGAAAGGAATCCGGCGAGATAATCTTTAAGAATCTTGCGTGAATAGTAACTATTATTTTCAGAATTCAGACGAATTCTCTCATGCTGATACTTTCAAATAGATACTAAAATTACTAATTGATAATTTGGGTGAAAACAATCGAGATTGCGTGAGAGTGACTCAATAAAATCGATTGAGTGGATATTTTGAAATTCTAATAATTATTCAAAGAGACGGCTTCGTGGCGTCTAATTCTTTTAAAAGTCGGCAATTAAACAAAAACGGCGTGATGCCTTTTTCTGTGGGATTTGTTTTTCATCGGCCCGGCTGACGCACGGGAATGATTTTTGCTGGCCGATTTCGTGTGTTGCGAAATGGTGACCCCGAATAACTCGTAAGTTTTCGAATAATTGTCCGGTATTACACCGGTGAGTTTTCAGGGGCGCTGGATGCAACAATTGCTGCGTGATGCAACGGCCTGGCGGTAATACGCAGCGGCGTGAATACTATCCAGGTATGGCGCCATGCGGCGCGTGAATCAATCCGCCTCGACGGGCGTGGACATCCATCGCAATATGAAGCGCGCGCCGCCCAGCGGGCTTTCGCGCACCTCGATGGTGCCCTTGTGGCTGGCGGCCACGCGCTTGACGATGGCCAGGCCCAGGCCGGCGCCGCCGGTGCCACGGTCGCGGCTTTCGTCGAGCCGGATGAAGGGTTCGAAAATGCGCTCGCGGTCGGCGGGCGCGACGCCGGGGCCGTCGTCGTCGACGATCAGTTCGTAGCCGCCCGCCGGGCAGCTGGTCAGCGAGATCTCGATGCGCGCGCTGGCATAGCGCACGGCGTTCTGCACCAGGTTCAGCAGGGCGCGGCTCATGTAGCGCGGATGCAGCTGCACATGCGCGGGCAGGCCGTCGCGCACGTGGCAACGCACGCCGCGCGCGTCGGCCTGGTGCGCCACCTGCGCCAGCGCTTCGCCGAGCCAGTCGCGCACGTCCACGGTTTCCTGCTTGACGACGTCGTCGGCGGGGCGCTCCAGCCGCGCGTACACCAGCAGTTCGTCGACCATGGTTTCGAGCTCGTGGATATCGGTGCGCATGTCGTGCAGGATCTGCTCGCGCCGCGCCTGGAATTTTTCCTGGCCCAGCATGTCGACCTCGAACGACAACCGCGCCAGCGGCGTGCGCAATTCATGCGAGACGGCGTTCGTCAGGCTGCGCTGGTTTTCCACCAGCGCCGAAATGCGTTCGGCCATCTGGTTGAAACTCTCGCCGACGTGGCGGATGCCGGAGAAATGCGACAGCCGCGCGCGCACGCCCAGGTCGCCCTGGCCCATGCGCAGCGTGGCGTTGCGCAAGGCATCGAGGTCGCGCCACACCGGCAGCGCCCACAACAGCAGCAGCACCGCGGCCAGTACCATGCTCAGCGCCAGCCAGGCGCCCCACGTGACCCACTTTTCCAGCGTCGGTTCGCCGGGCAGGCGCATCTCCAGCCATTGCCGCGGTTCGCCGGGCAGGGGAGCGAGATAGGTGTTGTATTCGTCGCGCATGATGAAGCCGCGCGTGGCCAGATCCTGCTTTTCCTGGTCGGTGGCCTCGATCCGTTCCGGCGTCACCAACTTCAACTCCAGGCCATAGTGTGGACGCAGGGAATCGCGGATGAAGGCGGCGCGTGATTCGGGCTCGATCGGATCGAGCTCTTTATGCAGTGCGTACATCTGGCCGCGCACGGCCTGGTAGGACAGGTCGGCGCTGATCGAGTCGAGCAGATAACCCAGGCTGCGGTTCACCAGTTGCGACGCGGCGATATAGGCAATGGCGGCGACCACGAAAATGCGGATCGTGAATTTGAGCATGCTGGTATTCCTGTGGGCGCGAGAGCCGCACATCTGCCGCCCTGGATGATGTCCGGCCATCGCGGCGGGCCGCTGAATCATACATAACCGCGTTCCGGTCATCCAACGGATTTTGTATGGAAATTGTGAATAGTCATGCAGTAATCTGGTGACGCCCGGCCGCCTGAATGATTGAAACTGCCACGCCGCCCGGCTATAAGCTTGAATCACGGCGCCGCGCGACTGGCCGGCCGCCAACCGTTTCAGAGTGCCAAGTCCAATGCCGCCGCAGCCTCCTTTCCACGATGAACGCGTCGCCAGCAAAGCGGTGGCCAGCGAGGCCTTGCCGGCGGGACGCGGATCCTGTCTGGAAGTGTTCCTGGCCTTCCTGCGGCTGGGCCTGACCGCGTTTGGCGGTCCGGTGGCGCACCTGGCCTATTTCCGCGAGGAATTCGTCGACCGCCGCCGCTGGCTCGACGATTATGCGTTTTCCGATCTGGTGGCACTGTGCCAGTTCCTGCCAGGGCCCGCCAGCAGCCAGGTCGGCATGGCATTGGGCCTGAAGCGGGCGGGGTGGGCCGGCATGCTGGCGGCCTGGCTCGCGTTCACGCTGCCGTCGGCGCTGGTGATGATCCTGCTGGGCCTGGGGCTGGCGCGTTTTGGCGGCCTGGCCAGCCTGCCGCTGGTGCACGGCCTGAAGGTGGCGGCCGTGGCGGTGATCGCGCAGGCGGTGTGGGGCATGGGCCGCTCGCTCTGTCCGGACGCGCCGCGTGCCGGCTTGGCCATCGTCGCGGCGCTGATCACGGTGGCGCTGCCGACCACGCTGGGACAGGTCGGCGCCATCGTGCTGGGCGCGGTGGCCGGCGCCGCGTTGCTGCAGGTGCCGCCGCGGCCGCTGCTGGCCAACCGGTCGCAGAGCGTGTCGCGCACCGCCGGTTATCTGTGCCTGGCGCTGTTCGCGCTATTGCTGGCGGCGTTGCCGTTGTGGGCCTCGCTGTCGGGCGCGCCGCTGGCGACGCAATTGGCCGGGTTCTATCGCGCGGGCGCGCTGGTGTTCGGCGGCGGGCACGTGGTGCTGCCGTTGCTGGAGACGGCCGCGGTCGGCGGCGGCATGGTGTCCAACGCGGATTTCCTGGCGGGCTATGGCGTGGCGCAGGCGCTGCCGGGGCCGCTATTCACGTTTGCGGCTTTCCTGGGCGCGGCGTCGTCCGGTCCGTTGCCCGGCTGGGCCGGCGGCCTGGCCATGCTGGTGGCCGTGTTCCTGCCCGGCGCGCTGCTGGTGGCCGCGGCCTTGCCGTTCTGGGAAAGCCTGCGGCGCCGTCCCGGCGTGCGCAACATGGTCGCGGGCGTCAATGCGGCGGTGGTGGGCATCCTGCTGGCGGCGCTGTACGACCCGGTCTGGACCAGCGCGATCCTCACCAAGGCGGATTTCGCGCTGGCGCTGGGCTTGTTCGGCCTGCTGGTGTATGCGCGCTGGTCGCCGCTGTGGGTGGTGCTGGCCGCCGCCGCGGGCGGCTGGGCGCTGGGTTGGCTGGCGTAGCGCCGCGGTTCACGCGCGCCAGCGCGGCGCGCGCTTTTGCAGGAAGGCGTCGATGCCTTCGGCCGCGTCCTCTTCCATCATGTTGCGCGCCATGACTTCGGCGGCGTATTCGTAGGCCTCGGCCTGCGCCATCTGGCGCTGCGCGTAGAACATGCGCTTGCCGTAGCGGATCGCGGTGGGGCTCTTGGACACGATCACGTCGGCCAGCGCCTGTACCCGCGCATCCAGCTCCGTCTCCGGCGCGACATCGTTCAGCAGCCCCCAGTCGCACGCCTGCGCCGCATCGATGAAGCGCGCGGTCACCAGCATTTCGAAGGCGCGCTTGGTCGACACGTTGCGGCTCAACGCCACCGCCGGCGTGGAGCAGAACAGGCCGGCATTGATGCCCGAGACGGCGAAGCGCGCGCTGTCCGCGGCCACGGCCAGGTCGCAGCTCGCCACCAGTTGGCAACCCGCCGCGGTGGCCACGCCGCGGACCTTGGCGATGACCGGCACTGGCAGCGCCTGCAGGCCCTGCATCACGCCGCCGCACTTGCGGAACAGCGCCAGGTAGTAATCGAACGCGGGCTGGCTGCGCATTTCGCGCAGGTCGTGGCCGGCGCAGAACGCGCGGCCGGACGATTCCAGGATCACGCAGCGCAGGCCGGGTTCGCGCGCCAGCGCATCGATGCGCGCGCGCAGCGCGTCCAGCAGGCCCTCGGACAAGGCGTTGAATTGCGCGGGCCGGTTCAACCGCAGCGTGGCGATGCCTTCGTGCATCGTGTGCAGCAGCAACGGATCCTGGGTCGTGGCATCGGCGGGCATGACATCTCCGGGAGGCGGGGGAGCCCCCACGATAGCAGGCCGCCGCCCGATCGCGTCCTTCGGCGGCCGCGATCTAGCCGTCGAGCGCGCCGGGCAGCCCGTTGGCGGCGCGGATCGCCTCGATCAGGCGGCTGAGCGCGGGCGCCAGTTGCCGCCGGCTGGGGTAGTACATGGCCAGAGGCGCGCCGGCCGGCGACCACTCGTCCAGCACGCGCCGCAGGCGCCCGGCGCGCAGGTGCGGCTCGGCGTAGCGCTCCAGGCAATAGGCCAGGCCGATGCCGTCCAGCGCCGCGTCCAATGCCATGTCGGTTTCATTGACGATCAGCGCGCCGGGCACGTCGATGGCCTGCGCGCGCGGCGCCTGTCCGAATTCCCAGCGGTACAGGGTCTGGTCGCCCAGCCGCAGCCGGATACAGGCGTGGCGCAGCAGATCCTCGGGCGTCTTCGGCGTGCCATGGCGGCCGAGATAGGTGGGCGCGCCCACCACCACCCAGCGCAGCGGCGGCGTCAGCGGCGTGCAGACCATGTCCTGCGGCACGGTGTCGCCGAAGCGGATGCCGGCGTCGAAGCCCGCTTTGACGATGTCGACCATGTTGTTGTCGACCACGACCTCGATCTTCACGCCGGGACAGTCTTCGAGATAGCGCGCCAGCACCGGGCTGAGCAGCAGCCGCGAGGCGTCGCGCGGCACGTTGATGCGCAGGCCGCCGAGCGGCCCGCTGCGGTAGCGGCCCAGCTCCGACAGAGCCTCGCCGATCTCGCCGAAGCTCTGGTCCAGCTGCGCCGCCAGGCGGCTGCCGGCCTCGGTCGGCGCGACCGAGCGGGTGGTGCGGTTGAGCAGCTTGACGCCCAGGCGGTCTTCCAGATTGCGCAGCGCGTGGCTCAGGGCCGAGGTCGAGACGCCCAGTTCGGTGGCCGCCAGGCGGAAGCTGCCGCGCCGGCAGATGGCCGCGAAGGCGCTGAGATCGGCCAGGTCGTGGCGGCTGTAGGAGGGCATGAAAAGCGGGGGAAAGATGAATAAATCGTTGAATCCAATTCAATAATACCTGACCTACACTCATCAAAATTTTTGTGTAGGAGAAGTCATGCTGGTCGAGACCATGCGTATTGAAGGTATCCCCACGCCTGTGTCGAGAATCGGCCTGGGCACGTGGGCGATCGGCGGTTGGATGTGGGGCGGCGCCGATGATTCGGCCTCGATCGCCACCCTGCGCGGCGCGGTCGAGCGCGGCATCAACCTGATCGACACCGCGCCGGTGTATGGCTTTGGCCATTCCGAGGAAATGGTGGGGCAGGCCCTGGCGGGCATGCGCGACCGGGCGGTCATCGCCACCAAGGGCGGCCTGGAATGGGCTGGCGAGGGCGTGCGCCGCAATTCCAGCCCGCAGCGGCTGCGGCGCGAGGTGGAGGATTCGCTGCGGCGCCTGCGCACCGACCGCATCGACCTGTACCAGATCCATTGGCCCGATCCGCTGGTGCCGATCGAGGACACCGCGCGTACCCTGGAAGCATTGCAGCGCGAAGGCAAGATCCTGGCGGTGGGCGTGAGCAATTATTCGCCCGAGCAGATGGACGCGTTCCGCGCCGTGCTGCCGCTGGCGTCGGTGCAGCCGCCCTACAACCTGTTCGAGCGCGCCATCGAGCACGACGTGCTGCCATATGCCCGCGAGCATGGGCTGGCCGTGCTGGCCTACGGCGCCTTGTGCCGCGGCCTGCTGTCGGGGCGCATGACGGTGGACACCACGTTTGGCGCCGACGACCTGCGCGCCTCGGATCCGAAGTTCCGCCGGCCGCGTTTCGACCAATACGTGCGCGCCACCAAGGAACTGGAGGCCATGGCGCGGATCCGCTACGACAAGCCGGTGCTGGCCCTGGCCATCCGCTGGGTGCTGGACAGCGGCCCGACCATCGCGTTGTGGGGCGCGCGTCGTCCGGAGCAGCTGGACGGCGTCGACGAGGCCTGCGGCTGGCACCTGAGCGATGCCGACATGGCCGACATCGACGATCTGCTGCAAAAGAACATCCTCGATCCGGTCGGCCCCGAGTTCATGGCGCCGCGCGCACGGGAATAGGCGACGCATCCGGCGCCGCGCGACGACCCGCGGCGCCGAAGTCCAAGCCCTCGGAGGGCGCGATCGGCGCGCCTCAGCCCGCCAGTTGGCCGAGCAGCGCGCGCAGCCAGCCCAGGCCGGCGTCCGCGTCGGCGCGCTGGTGCCAGATCATCTCGAACCCCAGCGGCGCGATCGCGAACGGCGCCGGGCCCACCGCCAGGCCGGCCGGCGCCGGCTCCACCGCGCGCCGCGCCACCGTCAGCACCAGGTCGGTGCCGGCCAGCACGGCCGGCGCCGCCGTCCAATGCGGCAGCCGCAGCGCCACGCGGCGCGACTGGCCGATGCGGGCGAGCGCCGCGTCCACTTCCGCCGCGCGCTGGTCCTGGCTGGCGGCCACCAGCACGTGCGGCCGCGCCAGGTAGTCCGCCAAGGTCGACGGCAGGCCAGCGGCGGCATCGGCGACGCAGACGAAGCTTTCCTCGAACAGCACCGCGCGCTGGATCTCGGCGGGGGTCTCGCCGAACACGGCCAGCGCCAGGTCCAGCTGGCCGTCGGCCACGCCCGCGATCATGCCGCTGCGGCTGGCATAGCTGATTTCCAGGTCGATGCCGGGCGCGTCGCGCCGCAGGCGCCGCATCAGCGGCGGCAGCAGCACGCTCGCGCCATAGTCGGACATGGCCAGGCGGAATGCGCGTCGGCTGGCCGCGGGCTCGAATACCGCGCCGGCCAGCAGGCGCCGCACTTGCGCCAGCACATCGCGCAGCGGCGCTTCCAGCGCCAGGGCGTGCGGCGTGGGCCGCAGGCCGCCGCGGGTGCGGTGGAACAGCGGGTCGCCCAGCAGCGCCCGCAGGCGGGCCAGCGCGTGGCTCATGGCGGGCTGGCTCATCGGCAGCCGCGCCGCCGCGCGGGTCAGGTTGCGCTCGTGCAGCAAGGCGTCCAGCACCACCAGCAGGTTCAGGTCGATGGCCCGTAGATTATTCACTGGCTGCATATTCAATAGATGAATATCGAATTGGATTCATTGTTTGGCGAATAAGAGAATAACGCCAATCCCTCTTGAACCGGAGCAAGCCTTGAACAACACGACCTTCTATGCCATTCCCGCCGCCGTGCTGGCGGGCGCGCTGGTGCCGATCCAGGCCGGCGCCAACGCCGCCCTGGGCCGCCACCTGGGACACCCGCTGTGGGCCACCATGGCCTCGCTGGCGATCAGCGCCGTCGCGGCCATGGCGGTGATGGCTTTCCTGCGGGTGCCGGCGCCGAGCTTCGCCGAGATCGGCCAGTTGCCGTGGTGGGGCTGGACCGGCGGCCTGGCCGGCGTGTTCTACATCACGGCGGCGCTGATCCTGGCGCCGCGCCTGGGCGCGGGCGCTTTCCTGGCGGCGGTGATTGCCGGCCAGATGCTGGCGGCGCTGCTGCTGGATCGCTATGCGCTGGTGGGGTTCGTGGGCAGCGCGCTCAACCCCGGCCGCCTGGCGGGCGCGGCGTTGATCGCCAGCGGCGCGCTGCTGATGCACTTGTCGAACACGCCGCGCGCGGCGGCCTGAGCCCCGCAACGCGGCGCGGGCCGGGCCTAGCGCGAGGACGCGGCGACGCGCCGGGCCATGGCGCGCGACAGGCACAGCAACGGCCCGACGATCACCACGCCGATCAGGCCCATGGCGGCCTGCGGCGCCACGCCCTGGTCCAGCAGGGCGGTGGCGATGACGGCCGAGCCGCTCATCTGGAACAGCCCGTAGACCGCGGCGGCGGTGCCGGCGCGGTCGGCGAAGGGCTCCAGCGCCAGGCTCAGCGCCGAGCCCAGCGCCAGCGAAAAACCGACCGTCAGCACCGCCACCGGCAGCATGAAGATCCACGCGGCCGCGGGCGCCCAGCGCCAGGCGGCCAGGTGCATCAGCGCGGCCAGCAGCAGGGCCATCATGCCGACCCGCAGCATGGCGTAGCGGCCGAAGCGCGCGATGAACACCGGCGCCAGGAAGAACGCCGCGATGTTGATGGCGGCGTTGCCGCCGAACCAGGCGGAAAACCCCAGCTCCGAATAGCCCAGTTGCTGCACCAGCACCACCGGCGCGGCCGACACGAACACCAGGATCATGGCCATGCCGGCCATGCCGAAGATGGCGAAATACAGGAACCGGCCGCTGGCGGCGATCGGCGCGTAGCGGCGCAGGCTGTACAGGGGCGTGCCGCGCGCCGGCGCCGCCTCGCGGGTCTCGGCGAAACGCCACGCCAGCAAGGCCGCCAGCGCCAGGGCGAACAGCACCATGAAGACGAAGGTGCTGCGCCAGCCGGCATGCACCGCCAGCGCGCCGCCCAGCATCGGCGCCAGCGCCGGCACCGTGCACAACGCGCCGTTCAGATAGCTGTAGACGCGCGCCCCGACCGCCGGGCTGAAGCGGTCGCGCACCGCCGCGAATGCCACCAGCGAGGCCGAGCAGGCGCCCAGGCCCTGGATCACGCGCGCGGTGTAGAACAGTTCCAGCGAGGTCGCGGCCGCGCCCAGCGCCGAACCCAGCAGGTAAGCCAGCGCGCCGCCGAGCGCCACCGGCCGGCGGCCATAGCGGTCGGCCAGCGGGCCGATCAGGATCTGGCCGACGCCGACCGAGAAGATGAAGAGGGTGATGCTGGCCTGCAGCGCGCTGATCGATTGGCCGAAGCCGACGGCCATGGCGGGCAGGGAGGGCAGGTAGATGTCGATGCCCATCGGCGTGAGCGTGACCAGGCCCATCAGGAGGCCGATCAGCCAGCGTTGGCTTCGAGCGGGTAATGCAGACTTCATTGGCGGACTCAGGGCGCACCGCGCGCCCGGGAAAACCCGACATTATCCACGACTGGCGATCCGGGCCGCCCGCATCGGGCTGGCGTAGAATGATCCGCGCCATGCAAACCGCCGCCCAGCCCGCCGCCCATCGTCCCCGCATCGTCATCCTCTACTGCTCGCAGTGCCAATGGCTGCTGCGCGCCGGCTGGATGGCGCAGGAACTGCTGTCCACCTTTTCCACCGACCTGGGCGAAGTGGCACTGCAGCCCGGCACCGGGGGCATCTTCCAGATCACCTACGACGGCGAGCTGGTGTGGGACCGCAAGCGCGACGGCGGTTTTCCGGAAGCCAAGGTGCTCAAGCAGCGGGTGCGCGACCGGCTCGATCCGGGCCGGCCGCTGGGCCATATCGACGGCCACGTCGTGGGGCCGGCCGCGCCGCCCGAGGCCTAGCGACGCGTTGTCGGCCCGCGACCGGCGGGTCTGCCGATCCATGAAAAACAGCCGCCCTGGGGCGGCTGTTTTTCATACCGTCGACGCCCGTCAGGCCGCCGTGCGGGCTTGCTCCAGGGCCGCCTGCGCCTTGTGCTTCTGCCTCACGGCCGAGACCAGCAGCAGCGCGATCAGCAGCACGCACGCCAGCACGAAGCCCAGGCTGATCGGACGCGTCACGAAGATCGCCAGGTCGCCGCGCGACAGCAGCAGGGCGCGGCGGAAGTTCTCTTCCACCATCGGCCCGAGCACGAAGCCCAGCAGCAGCGGCGCCGGTTCGAAGCGCAACCGGATCAGCGCGTAGCCCGCGGCGCCGAACAACGTCACCATGCCCACGTCGAACAGGTTGTTGTTGGTGCTGTAGACGCCGACGCAGACGAAGAACAGCGCCGCCGGGAACAGATAGCGGAACGGCACGGTCAACAGGCGCACCCACATGCCGATCAGCGGCAGGTTCAGCAGCAACAACAGCACGTTGCCGACCCAGAAGCTGGCGATCAGCCCCCAGAACATGTCGGCGTGCTCGACCATCATCTGCGGACCGGGCTGGATGCCGTGGATGATCAGCGCGCCCAGCATCAGCGCCATCACCGGGTCGCCCGGGATGCCCAGGCTCATGGTGGGGATGAAGCTGGTCTGGGTCGAGGCGCTGGTGGCGGCCTCGGGGCCGGCGATGCCCTCGATGGCGCCGCGGCCGAAGCGGCGCGGTTCGCGCGCCACTTTCTTTTCCACCGCGTACGAGATGAACGAGGCGATGGTCGGACCCGTGCCCGGCAGGATGCCGAAGGCCGCGCCGATGGCGGTGCCGCGCACCAGGGCGCCGCGCGACTGCTTGATGTCGCCGGCCTCGGGCCGCATCGACTTCATGCTGACCTTGGTGCTGGTGACCTTGGTGTCGCCGCCGATCTGGTTGATGTTCTTGAGGAAGTCGGCCACGCCGAACAGGCCCATCGCCAGCGCCACGATCTGCAGGCCGTCGCTCAGCTCGAGGATGCCGAAGTGAAAGCGCATGGTGCCGGTGTTGACGTCGGTGCCGATCACGCCCAGCAGCAGGCCGACCACCACCATCGCCACGCCCTTGATCGCCGAGCCCTTGGCCAGCGTGGCGCCGGCCAGCAGGCCCAGCATCATCATCGAGAAGTATTCGGCCGGGCCGAACTTGAAGGCCACGTCGACCAGCAGCGGCGAGAACAGGATCATCGCCAGGATGCCGACGGACGCGCCGCAGAACGACGAGAACATCAGCATGAACAGCGCCGAGCCGGCCTTGCCATTGCGCGCCAGCGGATTGCCGTCCAGGCAGGCCACCGCGTGCGAGGCGGTGCCCGGCAGGTTCAGCATGATCGAGGTGATGCCGCCGCCGTATTGCGAGCCGTAGTAGATGCCGGACAGCATCACCAGCGCCGCGGTCGGGGTCATGGTGTAGGTCAGCGGCAGCAGGATCGAGATGGCGGCCAGCACGCCCATGCCCGGCAGCACGCCGATCAGGTTGCCCATGAATACGCCGAACACGGCCCACAGCAGGTTGTCGAGCGCGAACGCGACCGAGAACCCGTGCATCAGGTTATTGAGGATTTCCATCTATCAGCCCCAGCGGAACAGCGGAAACTGCAATTGCAGCGCCCACGAGAAAACGGCCACGCCGAGAATGGTCACGCCCACGGCCAGCAGCGCGGCGCTGCGCGGCGTGTGCTGGCGGTCGCCCATGGCCGAGATGAAGACCAGCGCGAAGGTGGCGGGCACCAGGCCGCCGTACTTGCCCAGCAGGATGAAGGTCATGAGGCCGCCGATGATGCAGCCCCAGCCGCGCCACTCGGGCGGCGGAATCTCTTCGGCGTCCTCTTCGGTGACCATGGGCGAGTAGGCCATGCGCGCGATGATCAGTCCCAGCAGGACCAGCAGCACGCCGAGAATGGCGGGAAACAGGCCGGGGCCCATGCGGGCCAGGCTGCCCAGGGTGTACGTGGATGCCTGCGCGATGGCGCCCAGGCCGAGCACGATCATCGTGCCCGCGGCCCACGCCTCGCGCTTGATGACGCTGCGTCTTGATTGCATTGGATTCATTCCTCCCTTTGTTGTGGCTTTCAATCGCCCTGACTTTCGTCTGAACGAAAGCTGACATTCCAATGAATGCGGGAGTCTAAGAATTCAAACTTCCGAATACCTTTCATGAAATGGAAAAAAATTCCACGCAAGGCGGAGCGCTTGGAAAAAACACGGGAAATCCCTAGGGGCTGTTAACACTGCAAACAACTTCGCGGCGGCGCAAACGCGGCCAGCGAGGCTTTCAAAGCTCCACACAACGGGTCAAATGCGTGCAATCCGGGCTGGCCACACTGTGCGGACCCGAAAGGCGATGCCGGCGCTCTGCCGCCGGCATCGTCGTCTTCGGCTCCCTGTGTGATTGCCTTCGGAGTCCAAGCGCGATGAAAGCAGGCCGGTTAACGACGGATAGGCAGCACCCGCCCGGGCGCCGGCAGCGTGGCTTCACGCTGATCGAGATCATGGTGGTGATCGTGATCATGGGCATCCTGGCCGCGTTGATCGTGCCGCGGCTGCTGGACCGGCCCGACCAGGCCCGCGCCGTGGCGGCGCGCCAGGACATCAGCGCGCTGATGCAGGCGCTCAAGCTGTACCGGCTCGACACCGGCAGCTATCCCAGCACCGAGCAGGGCCTGCGCGCCCTGGTGGAGCGACCGGCCTCGGGGCCGGGCGCCTCGAACGCCTGGCGCGCCTACCTGGACCGCCTGCCGAACGACCCCTGGGGCCACCCGTACCAGTACCTGAATCCGGGCACGCGCGGCGAGATCGACGTGTTCTCGCTGGGCGCGGACGGCAAGCCGGATGGGGATGGGGGCAATGCCGACATCGGTTCCTGGCAGCTGTGAACGGCAGCGCGGCATGGCGGTGATCAGCGCGTTGCTGGTGGTGGCCGCGGTGACGATGATCGTCGCCTCGCTGCTGCAGCGCCAGGACACGTTCCTGCGCGCGGTGCAGGCGGCCCAGACCCGCGCCCAGGCCCAGGCCCTGCTCGAGGCCGGGCTGGGCCTGGCGCGCCAGCGGCTGCGCGAGGACGGCCAGCGGCAGGCGACCACGCGCCCCGACGGCGCCTGGGCCGCGCCCATCGTCGATACGCGCCTGCAGCGCCCCGGCCGCGACGCCGCCTTCGTCGGCAGGCTGGAGGACGAGCAGGGCAAATTCAATCTGCGCAACCTGGTGTTCGAGGGTCGCCTGTACCAGGACGGCGTGGCCGAGCTGCTGCGCCTGTGCGCGCTGGTGGGCGTGGCGCCGGACGTGGGCCAGGCGATCGCCGAGCGGATCCTGGCGGCGCAGCCGGGCGCCGATCCGCATGGCCGGCTGGCGCCGCTGCCGCGCAGCCTGGAGGAACTGGCCGGCGTGCCCGGGGTGGACGGCGCGGTGCTGGCGCGCCTGCGGCGCCACGTGACGGTCCTGCCACGCGTGACGCTGGTCAACGTCAACACCGCCAGCGCCGAGGTGATCGCCGCGCACGTGCCCGGCATGTCGCTTGACCAGGCCAAGGCCATGGTGGCGCAGCGCGATGCCGGGCTCTGGTTCGTCAACAACGGCGACTTCGCCAACCGCCTGAGCACGGCCGAGGGTGCCGCCGCGGACAATGGCAACAACAACGCCACCGCGCCGCGGGCCGAGGCGCCGCGCGTGGCGGTCGCCAGCGGCTGGTTCCGGCTCGATGGCGCCGCGCGCCTGGGCGGCATGATCCTGCCCTTGAAAGCGTTGCTGACCCGCGGCGGCGACGGCGTTTCGCAGATCGTCTGGTCGCGGGAAGGCGCGTAATGGCCGCGATCCGCGTGCTGCTGCCGCCGCTGCGGTCCCTGACCGCCGACACGCCGTTGCCCGTGGCGCTGGCCGAGAAGGCCGCCTGGCGTCGCCTGCCGCCGATGGGGCTGGCGGAACTGGGACGCCGCTGGCCGGGCGCCCGCGCCACCGCGTTTCCGCATCCCGAAGACCTGACGCTGACGGCGGTGCCGCTGCCGCCGCTGGCCCGCGCGCGCATGCGCGTGGCGGTGGAAGGCGCGATCGAACCGCTGGCGCTGGGCGATCCGGACACGCTGCGCATCGGCCACGGGGCGCGTGGCGCCGATGGCCGCGTGGGCGTGGCCTGGTTCGACGCCGAGGCCGCCGACCGCCTGCAGGCGCTGATCGCCGCCTGCGGCCTGCGGCCGGCGGGGTTCGCGCCCACGCCGTTGTGGCTGCCCGAGACGGTGGATGGCTGGACGCTGTGCGTCCTGGACGGCTATGTGGTGGCGCGCCAGCCGGGCGGGCAGGGCAGCCTGTACGCGCTCGATACGCAGGCGGACGGCGCAACGGCCGGCCTCGCGCAGACCTTGGGGCCGGACGCCGCCGCCTGCGCGGCCGGGGCGTGCCGCTGGATCGGCGCCGCGCCGGCCGGATGGCGGCGCGAGGCCGCGGACGTGGCGCTGCCCGAATCGGCCTGCGGCGTGATGGCGGAGATCCCCTGGTCGATTCCAGCCGCGGCCGCCGCCAGCCGGGCCGGCGCGTCGGGCTGGCGCCGCGCGGCCTTGCTGGGCGCGGCCGCCGCGGCCGTGTGGATGGCGGGCCTGGCGCTGCACGCCGGACGGCTGGAGCATGCCGCGCAGGCGGCGCGCGAGCAGTTGGCGCAGCGGCTGCGCGAGGCCTTTCCGGCGGTCGGCGCGGTGGTCGATCCGGTCGGGCAGGCGCGCCGGCTGCTCGTCGCCAGCCAGGCCGGCGGGGGTGACGATTGGGCCGAACTCGGCTTCCTGCTGCGCGCCGCGCGCGAACACATGGCGTTTGCCGCGGGCGAGATGCAGGCCTGGCGCTACGAGGGCGGCGCGCTGGAGCTGGACATGCCGGCCACCGCCCGGCCCAACGTGGCCGAGGCCGGCGAGGGCGCCAAGGCAGCAGCCGCGCCGGCCTGGGTGCAGGCGGCGCGCCAAGCGGGCGTCGAGGTGCAGGCGACCGAAGCCGGCTGGCGCCTGCGGCGCGCGCCGCCGTCCGCTGGCGGCCAACCGGCGGGGCGCTCATGACGCTGGCGCCGCCGCCCCGGCCGCTCGGCCTGCCCGCGCTCTGGCGTAGCCGCTGGCGCGCGCGCCAGCAGGCCTGGCAGGCGCGGGCCCGCGCCGCCTGGGCCGGGTTGGCCCCTAACGAACGGCGGCTGCTGGCGCTGTGCGCCGCGGTGATCGCGGCGGCGGGCTGCTGGCTGGCGGTGATCGAGCCGTCCCTGGCGCGCGCGGATCGCGGCGCGGAGGAATTGCGGCGCCTGGAGGCGAGCGCGCGCGACCTGGAGGCGATCTTGCGCCAGGCGGGGCCGGCGCCGGCGGCGCGCCAGGCCGTGGTTTCCGCCGAGGCGCTGGGCCGCTGGCTGGACGCGGCCGGACTGGCGGGCCGCTATGAACTCGGCGCGGACGAGAGCGCGGCCGGCGCCTGGCGCATCGTGTTCCACCGGGCGCCGGCGGCGCCGCTGGCCGCGTGGCTGCTGGCCGGGCCGGCGCCGTTCCCGCTGGCACTGACGCGTGTCGACTTGCAGCGCCAGGACCAGGCCGAGGCCGGCGACCCCGCGGTGGCGCCGGGCGAAGGCCTGGCGGGCGTCGTGCTGTTGAGCCCCATTTCCCGCAACGAGAGGTAATCCCGTGACGCCCTCCCGCTTGCTCCGCGCGCCCGAGCGTATTCTCCCCCACCGCGTCGATCAGGTGCTGTCGCCATGAACGCCCGCGACGACAGCCGCCCGCCGCACAAGCTGCCCTATGCCTGGGCGCGCCAGCACCGCGCGCTGCTGCAGTGGCATGGCGGCGGCGTGGGCGAACTGGTCATCACCGACCAGACCCCGGCCTGGGCCGTGACCGAGGCACGGCGCCGCTATGGCCCGCTGCCGCTGCGCCGTGCCGCCGACGCCGAGCTCGATGGCTTGCTGGCCGCGGCCTACGCCGATGCCGGCGACGCGGCCTCGGTGGTCGGCGCGGCCGAGAACGAGGTCGACCTCGACCGGCTGCTGCACGAAATGCCCGAGGTCACAGACCTGCTGGACGCACAGGACGACGCGCCGGTGATCCGCATGATCAATGCGCTCTTCACCCAGGCCGCGCGCGACGGCGCCAGCGACATCCACATCGAGCCCTACGAAACCCATTCGGTGGTGCGCTACCGCGTCGACGGCGGCCTGCGCGACGTGGTCAGCCCGCGCAAGGCGCTGCACGGCGCGCTGATCTCGCGCATCAAGATCATGGCGCACCTGGACATCGCCGAGAAGCGCCTGCCGCAGGATGGCCGCATCGCGTTGCGGGTCGGCGGCCGGCCGATCGACATCCGCGTTTCCACGGTTCCCACCGGTCATGGCGAACGCGCCGTGCTGCGCCTGCTGGACAAGGAAGCCGGCCGCCTGCGGCTGGAGAAGCTGGGCATGGCGCCCGGCGTGCTGCACGAGCTGGACCGGCTGGTGCACCAGCCGCACGGCATCGTGCTGGTGACCGGCCCCACCGGCAGCGGCAAGACCACCACGCTGTACGCGGCGCTCGGCCAGATCGACGCCGCCACCTCGAACGTGCTGACGGTCGAGGACCCGGTGGAATACGACCTGCCGGGCATCAGCCAGATCCAGGTCAACGCCAAGATCGACATGAGCTTCGCGGTGGCGCTGCGCGCCATCCTGCGGCAGGACCCGGACGTCATCATGATCGGCGAGATCCGCGACCTGGAGACCGCGCAGATCGCGGTGCAGGCCTCGCTGACCGGCCACCTGGTGCTGGCCACGCTGCACACCAACGACGCGGTGTCGGCGCTGACGCGGCTCACCGACATGGGGGTGGAACGCTTCCTGCTCGCCTCGTCGCTGCTGGGCGTGCTGGCGCAACGCCTGGTGCGGCGCCTGTGCCCGGACTGCCGCCGGCCGTCGCCGCAGGAGCCGGGCCTGTTCGAGGCGGTCGGCTGCCCGGCCTGCAACCATACCGGCTACCGCGGCCGCACCGGCATCCACGAGCTGTACATCGTCGACGACGCGCAGCGCGGCCTGATCCACGAAGGCGCCGGCGAGCAGCAGCTGCGCGTGGCCGCGCAGCGCGCCGGCATGAAACTGATGCGCGAGGACGGCGAGCGCTGGGTGCTCGGCGGCCAGACCTCGCGCGAGGAAATCATCCGCGTCACGCGGGACGGGTAGGGCGGACCATGCCGGATTTTCGTTTCGAGGCGGCCGACGCGCACGGCAAGATCCAGCGCGGCGTGCTGAACGCCGACACCGCCCGCGCCGCGCGCGCGCAACTGCGGGCCCAGGGCCTGACCGCCCTGGCGCTGCGCCTGACGGCCAGCCGCGGCGCCGGCTCGATCGAGCTGTTCGCCGCCAGGCTGTCCGACAGTGACCTGGCCTGGGCCACGCGCCAGCTCGCCAGCCTGCTGGCCGCCGGCCTGCCCCTGGAAGGCGCGCTGTCGGCCACGGTCGAACAGGCCGAGAAGAAGCACATCGCCGACACCTTCTCGGGCGTGCGCGCCGACGTGCGAAGCGGCCAGCGTTTTTCCGACGCGCTGAACGCGCGGCCGCGCGACTTCCCCCCGATCTACCGCGCGCTCATCAAGGCGGGCGAAGACTCCGGCGACCTGGCGCGCATCATGGAACGGCTGGCCGACTACATCGAGGAACGCAACGCCTTGCGCTCGAAGGTGCTGACCGCCTTCATCTATCCCGCCATCGTCGGCGTGGTGTCGATCTGCATTGTCGTGTTCCTGCTCGCCTACGTCGTGCCGCAGGTGGTCAGCGCGTTCTCGCAGGCGCGCCAGGAACTGCCATGGATCACCCGCGCCATGCTGGCCGCGAGCGACTACGTGCGCACCTGGGGCGGCCTGAACGCACTGGCGGCGGCGCTGCTGTTCGGCCTGTGGCGGTTGACGCAGCGCGCCGAGCCGGCGCGGCTGGCCTGGCACGCGCGCATCCTGCGGCTGCCCATGATCGGCCGCTTCGCGCTGGGCGTGAACACCGCGCGCTTCGCCGCCACGCTGGCGATCCTGGCGGATGCCGGCGTGCCGCTGCTGCGCGCGCTGGAGGCGGCGCGCCAGACCCTGGCCAACGAGTGCCTGCGGCGCGCCGTGCTGGACGCCACCGAGCGCATCGAGGGCGGCTCCGGGCTGGGCGCGGCGCTGCGCCAGCAGAAGGTCTTTCCGCCGCTGCTGTGCCACCTGGTGGCCAGCGGCGAGAAGACCGGCACGCTGTCGCGCATGCTCGACCGCGCCGCGCAGACCCTGTCGGCCGACATCGAGCGGCGCGCCATGGCCATGACCGCGATGCTGGAGCCATTGATGATCCTGATCATGGGCGGCGTGGTGCTGACCATCGTGCTGGCGGTGATGCTGCCGATCATGGAAATCAACCAGATGGTGGGGTGAGGGCGGTGCGCGCATAACGCCGAGAACTCCGCACATCTCCGCACATTCTTACCTCACTCCACACCTTTTTTCCCGTCGCTGTCACCTCGCTTGATCAACATGTCTTCAACGCGTCAGGCAGGTCTTTGCAGAGTGCCGCCGGATGCGTTCTCGGGTCCATCCGTTCTTTTCTCCACAAGCAGTTCTCTCCTAAACGAGTGCAAGGAGCAAGACATGTTCAATCGCAATTCCCTGGTCGCCGCGCTGTCGGCGGTCGGCATGCTGTCCCTGTCGGGCGCCGCCCTGGCGCAACAGGTCGTGGTGTCCGGCGGCGCGACGCTGCCCCAGCCGCTGTACCAGGACGAAATCAACAGCTTCCCGGCGTCGACCTTCAAGGCCTACGTCGGCAAGGGCAGCGGCGCGGGCAAGACCGCGTTCCTGACCAACAGCGCCGTCGGTTTCGACAGCACCGGCGTGGTCCACTGGATCGGCAGCGATTCGATCCTGACCCAAGTGCAGATCAACGACTACCTGACGACCGGCCTCGGCAAGCTGGGCACGCCGACCGGCCACGGTCCGGTGATCCAGATCCCGTCGGTGGGCACGCCGGTCACGATCTCGTACAAGGGCCCCACGGCCGACATCACCCTGTCCAAGGCGCAGCTGTGCGGCGTGCTGTCGGGCAAGTTCACCAAGTGGAGCGATGTCGGCGTGTCGTCGGGTTCGGCCCCGGACGCCTTCAAGGTGATCTACCGCTCGGAAAGCAGCGGCACCAGCGAACTGCTGACCCGCCACCTGCAAGCCGTTTGCGGCGCCGACTCGAACGTCGCGTTCCAGGGCAAGAGCACGTTCGCCCAGGAATTCCCGGGCAACACGCCGCCGGCCCACTTCGTCGCCGCCACGGGCAGCGCCGGCGTGGCCACGGCCATCAACGCCGAAGCCTCGGCGATCACCTACCTGAGCCCGGATCCCGCCTTCACGGTCGCGCTCAAGCAGGCTTCGCTGACCAACAAGAACAACAGCACGACCTACGCGCCGAGCTCGGCCAACGTCAGCACCGCCCTGGGCAGCACCGCCGCGCTGCCGACCGCCGCCGGTCCGGTGGAACGCAATCCGTCCGGCACGGACTGGCTCAACACCAACAACCAGGCCAACCCGTTCAACTGGGTTCGTTCTTCGGTCGATCCGGCTTCGGGCTACCCGATCGTCGGCTATACCAACCTGGTCATCAGCCAGTGCTACACCGATCCCGCCGTCGCCACCGCGATCAAGAACTTCCTGACGTCGCACTACTCGGCCGCCAACTCGGTGGTCGGTGGCACCAACCCCGGCAAGATCGACCAGCACAAGCTGGTTCCGCTGACCCCGATCAACCGCAACCGCGTGTTGGCCGCGTTCGTCACCGGCACCGCCGCCAACCTGAACATCGGCAACGCCACCGTTTGCGGTAGCTACGCCGGCCGCGGTTAATCACACGACCGGGCTGTTCAGCAAGCAGTACGGCACGACAGGGCGGAGTATCCGGATACCGGGGCTCCGCCCTTTTTTCGCAGCGGGCGCGGCGCGACACGGCGGGAGCGCCCGAAGCCGGGAGACAGCCATGCGGGCACGCTATTTCGGAATCGTCGCGGCAGGCATCGCCGCGTTCGCGCTGGCCTTCGGCGGCGACGCGGCCTGGGCGCGGAATGTGGTGTCGGGTGGCGCGACGTTGCCATGGCCGCTGTACCAGGATGCGATTGGAAAGCTTCCTGGCGGCATGTTCCTGCCCTATGCCGGCACGGGCAGTTCGACCGGATTGCAGGCTTTCCTGCTCAACACGCCCGCCGCCCTGGACCGTAGCGGCGCGGTGCATTGGGTAGGCAGCGAAACCCCGTTGACGCAGGCGCAGATCGACGATTACCTGGCGCAGGGCCTGGGGCGCGGCGGCGATCCCGCCAGCCATGGTCCGCTGATCCAGATACCGGCGGCCTATGTGCCGGTGACCGTTGCCTACAAGGGGCCTGCCGAGCCCGTCGCCTTGAATTCCACGCAGCTTTGCGCGGTGTTCTCTGGCGCGATCAGTCGCTGGAGCCAGCTGGGCGTGGCGGTGCCGCCGTCGCTGGACGCCTTCAGGCTGGTGTTCCGCGCGGAGGGCAGCGGCACCACCGAATTGCTGACGCGCCATCTGGGCGCGGTCTGCGGCAACGGCGGGACGCCGGTTTTCCGCGGCCAGGCACTGTTCGCCGACGCCTTTCCCCCTGGTGGATTGCCATCGCATTTCGCGGCGGCGCACGGAGATGGCGGCGTTGCCTCGGCCATGGCCGCCAGCGTATCGGCGATCACCTACACCGGCCCGGACCCCGTGTACACCACCGGCCTGAAACAGGCCTGGCTGGTCAATGCGCATGACGGCGTGGCCTATCTGCCAACGCCCGCCAATGTCATCGCGGCCATGGAGAGTCAAGGCGGCAAGGGGCTGCCCTCCGGTCCCGTGGTTTCGCGCGGTCCGGCGGGCGCCGGGTGGTCCGCCCCGGACAACCCGGCCAATCCGGCCAACTGGGTCCGCGTTTCTTCGGACCCGTTACAGGGTTATCCGATCGTCGGATCGACCAATTTCGTCCTGAGCCAGTGCTACACCGATCCGGCGGTCACGGCCGCCATGCGGCTGTTCCTCAAGCGTCACTATGAGGACATCGCGCTCGTAGCCAGCCGGCAACTGGTGCCGCTGCCGGCACCCACGCGCGCGCGGCTGCTGGCCACATTCGTGCTGGGCAGCGGCGGCGCGCAGCTGAATATCGGCAATCCGGCCCTGTGTGGTGACCTCGCGGGCCGCGGCTGACGGAGCGGCGGCAGCCGGTTGTTACGCCACTCCACACCTTTTTTCCCTCGGCTGTCATCTGCCGGACACATCATTCCGAATGCCGTGGTGACAAGCCACGCGATCGCGTACGCGCCGGCCTCTCGCGCAGGCGCCACGCGGATCCGGCCCCAAATCGACAGCCGCCCATTGCAGGCGGCGCGCACATCCAGGAACAGAGATAGGCATGAACCAGCAGACAGGCAGCGCATCCCGAGGTGGCAACGGCAGGCAGCGGAGCATCCCGACATTCCGATTGTCGCCAGCCATGCACGCCCTGGTGCTGGCCTTGTCCGCCGCGCCCGCGCTGGCGGCCGGTCCGGCGTTCGGGCCGGGCTGGTTTTCCGACAAGCGTGCCACGCAGGCGCAGACGGCGGCGACCGGACGCCTGCCCGGTGGCGGGCTGGCGGGCATACCCTCCACGCTGCGCGACCAGCAGCGCGCCAATCAGCAGTTGCAGCGCTCGCTGGCCAACCTGAACCGGGGCGCCGCCGCCATCGCCGCGCAACAGGCCGCGCAGGCCGCGGCCCGTCAGGCGGCGATGTCCCAGGGGGCGTCGGTGCCGGACGGCCTGGCGGAGGGCGGCCTGAAGGTCGATGCCAATCCCCTGACCGCCGGTTGGCACAATGCACGCCCATTGACGGCGAACTCGCAGTCCTCACGCGATGGCCGCGCGGTGGTCACGATCGAGCAGACGGCGGACAAGGCCATTCTCAACTGGGAGACCTTCAACGTCGGCCGCAACACCACGGTGGCCTTCCAGCAGCAGGGCACGGCCTGGTCCGTGTTGAACCGCGTCAATGATCCGCTTGCCCGCCCCAGCCAGATCATGGGGCGCATCGAAGCGCCGGGCACCGTCATGCTGATCAACCGCAATGGCGTCGTCTTCACGGGCAGCAGCCAGGTCAATACGCGCAATCTCGTGGCCGCGGCGGTGGGCATGAGCGACGATCAGTTCCGGAAAGGCCTGTACAGCGACAAGATCGGCTCCGGCGTCAACGAACGCTACACCCCCAGCTTCGGCAATGACCTGACCGGGTTGGGCGATGCCGCGCGCGCCAGCAACGCCACGGGCGATGTGCGCGTCGAGGCCGGCGCCCGCATCCAGACCGGCGCGCCCGCTGGCGTGACGCAGGGCGGCGGCTACGTGCTGCTGCTGGGACGCGAGGTGCGCAATGCCGGCGAAATCATGACCCCGGGGGGGCAGACCGTGCTCTCGGCCGGCGACACCTTCATCATCCGGCGTGGCCTGGGGTCGGACGCCAACACCATGTCCACCACGCGCGGCAACGAGGTGGCGGCGCGCCGCAATGCGGGCAGCCAGGCGGGCGTGGTGGCGAACACGGGCCTGATCCAGTCGCCGTTGGGCGACATTACCCTGACCGGCCACGAGGTGCGTCAACAGGGCGTGGCGGTCGCGACCACCTCGGTCACGGCACGCGGCACGATACATCTGCTCAATTCGGCCAGCGATACGGCTGGCAGCGTCATGTTGGGCAAGGACTCCACCACCGCGATCCTGGTACAGGAGGACGGCGCCATTGCGCTGGACACGCAGCGCGACGCCCTGGCGCGCCCGCCGGGCGCGGAGGCCGACAACCATCGCGCGGCCGGCCAGGCCTTCGACCACCTGAGCGCCTTGCCGGACCGCCGCGACCAGTCGCGCATCGAGGTGACCAGCGGTGGAACCGTCGAGGCGCAGGACGGCGCGCTGGCCCTGGCCACTGGCGGCCAGATCTCGATCGCAGCCAGCCGGCGCACGCTGCTCAACGACGGCGCCTTGCTGGATGTGGCCGGCGCCGTCGGCGTGAAAGTGACGATGGAGTCCAACAACCTGAAGGTCAACATCCAGGGCAACGAACTGCGCGACGCTCCCGTCAACCGGGACGGCAAGACGCTGAACAACGGCGATGTCTGGGTCGACCGGCGCGCCCTGGTGCAGGTGGCCAAGGGCGTCAACGGCTACGAGCGCGAACGCTGGTACACGGCCGGCGGCCTGCTGGAAGTGGGAGGCTACCTGGGAACCAGCGGGCATGGCATCGGCGAATGGGCCGCCATTGGCGGCACGGTGACGGTGGAAGGCGGCGAGCTGGTCGCCCGCCAGGGCTCCGTCATCAACATCTCGGGCGGCACGCTCGACGTCGCCGCCGGCTATATCAAGCAAAGCTGGGTGCGTGGGGATGACGGCCGCTTGTACGAGGTCTCGCGGGCGCCGGGCGACCTGCTCTACAAGGGCCTGTATCGCGGGTTCGAGGATACGCATGCGCGTTGGGGGCAGAACGCGACGCGCTATTTCTACAATGCGCTGCTGGCGCCGCGGGAACGCTACGAAGACGGCTACACCGCGGGCCGCGATGCTGGCCGGCTGGTCATCGGGACCGGAGCCGCGGTGGTCGAAGGCAGCATTGTCGGCGAGGCCTTCCAGGGCGAACGCCAGACCCGCGCGCGCCAGACGGTGGAAGCGGGACTGCGCCAACAGACCGGGTATCAACAATCGCAGCTGGCGCGGGCGCAGGCCGGCCAGTTGCTCATCGGCCGTTATGTGGTCAACCCGGGGGGCAATGGGGCCGCGTGGGGCTATGACCTGGCGGCCGCGACCCGGCAGATCCTGTTCGCCGGTGGCGTGCCGCCACTGGCGGCCACGCTCGGGCTGGATGACGCTTTGCCGGCGGCCCGGCGTGACGCCGTGTGGCTGGATGCCGCGGCCCTGAGCGGATTGGCGCTGGGGCAGATCACCGCTGTGGCGTCCGGCGATGTCACGGTCAGGCAGGCCCTGTCGGTGGCGCCGGGCGGCCTGATCGAGTTGTATGCGCCGAATGTCAGCATCCAGGGCGACCTGACCGCGCGGGGCGGTCGCGTGGCGGCGGGCAATGTGCTGCAGGGCGTCGAGCGCGAGAACGTGCTGGCGCCGGACGCCAACCGCTCGGCGCGGGTCGAAGTGACGCCTGGCGCGAAGATCGATGTCAGCGGATTGTGGGCCAATCTGCGACTCGCTCCAGAGGCCGCGGACGTCATGGCCCTGCGCAACGGCGGCCAGATCGCCTTGCGCGGCACGGGCGCGGTGGTGGTGGCCGCGGGCAGCCAGCTGGACGCCCGCTCGGGCGCGGTGCTGGATGTGAAGGGCAAGCTGACGGGAGGCAAGGGCGGCGACGTGGCGCTGGAAATGGCCAGCGTCAACGGCAGCGCGCCGGGCCCCGGGCCGTTGGGCGTGACCCTCGATGGCACCTTGAGCGCCTATGGCGTGACCGGCGGTGGCACGCTGCGCATTTCCGGCAGCCGGGTGCTCATCAGCGACGCGGCCGGCGCGCAGGCCGGACCGGGAGGCGTGCTGTTGCGCGGTGAGGTTTTCCAACGCGGCTTCTCACGCTACGACATCAATGGCGACCAGGGCCTGACGGTGGCCGACGGCATGGTGCTGGATGTTGCGATGCCGATCTATCGGCTGCGTGACGATGTGCCGGATCCGCGGGTGGAGACCTTCGACCAGGCGCTGACGCTCTGGACACCGCCGCTGTTCCAGGAAAATGCGGCGAGCGGCCGCATGGCCCAACGCCTGGGCGCGAGCCTGTCGCTGTCGTCATTTGTCCCGGCCACGCCCGCACCGGCCGGTACGTTGGAGATCGGCCAGGGCGCCCTGGTGCAGGTGGACCCGGGACAGTCCATCCGGCTGCAATCGCGCGGGTTGATGCGCATCCAGGGTACGTTGCGCGCACCCGGCGGGCAGATCGTGGTGGCGCGCGGCGCGGATGACCGTGGCAATACCGCGCAATTGGGGGGGCTGCCCAATTCCGTCTGGATCGAGTCGGGCGCGCGGCTGGACGTGGCCGGTGTCGCCGTGACCGCCGTGGACGCGCGTGGCCGTCGTTACGGCAAGCAGCTGGACGGCGGGCGCATCGCCATTGACGGCGAATTCGTGGTGATCCGGCCGGGCGCGGTGCTGGAGGCCTCCGGATCCGCGATGACCGTGGATATTCCGCTGGACGACGGCGCCGGCAGCGGTCCGCGCCGCGTCGGCGGCAAGGGCGGGGAGATCGCGTTGGCGGCCACGGCGGGGCTGTACCTGGATGGCCTGATGCGGGCCGCGGCCGGAACGCCCGACGCCGCCGGCGGCGCCTTGTCGCTGAAGCTCGAGACGCCGCTGTATGCCACCGGCACGCCGGACGAGATGATACGTCCGCGTGAACTGGTCATCGCCCAGTCGGCCGGCCCGAGCCTGCTGCCGGCGGACGCGACACCGGCAACGGCCGCGCTGACCTACGGTCTGGGCCGCATCGGCGCGGATCAGATCGCCGCCGGGGGCTTCGGCGACGTGTCGCTCTACGCCCGCGATCTGTTGACATTCGATGGCGACGTGACGCTGCAGGCGCGGCAATCGATCAGCCTGTACCAGGGCGCGCTGGGCAATACGCGGGAGGGGGCCACGGTCCGCATCGTCTCGCCCTATGTACTGCTCAGCGGGCGCACCAATCTTTCGCCCGGCATCGCGCAGCAGGTCGACGCCACCCTCAACCCCTGGAAGCCCTCGACCCTGGCGGCGGCCGCGTTGCTGCAGATCGAGGCTGGCCATATCGACATTCGCAATCGCGTCAACACGGGCATGTCCGGCGTGGCCAGGCTGGGCAATGGCCAACAACTGGCGGTCGAGCGCCGGGGTTACGACAACGTGATCTTGCGCAGTCAGGGCGATCTGCGGTTCCTGGCGGCCAATGGCACCGTCGACATGCCCATCAGCGGCCAGACGGATACCAGCGGCGTGCTCACGATGGGAGATCTGCTGCTGGCCGCGCAACGTGTCTATCCCGCCACCGGCGCCAAGGGCCTGGCGGTCGCGGGCTGGCGCGGCGCGGGGCTGCCGTATGACGACGGCCGGGTCCTGCGCGTGCAGGCGGTGGCGGGGCCGCAGTCGGCGGTCGCGCCCATGTCGGTGTTTGGCACGCTGACGTTGAACGCGCCCAACGTCGAGCAGGGCGGCAACGTCTACGCTCCGCTGGGCCGCATCATCATGGGCATCGCCATCGATGGCGTGAACCGGCAGGTACGCCTCATGCCGGGAAGCCTGACTTCCGTGAGCGCGGCCGGCATCACGGTTCCCTATGGCGGCACCGTGGATGGCCTGAGCTATCTCTACCAGGGCGTCGCCGTGCAAGCCCTGGGCGTCGGTGGCATGGATATCTTCAAGCTGGCGCGCGGCATCTCCCTGCTGGGCGGCTCGATCGCGGTGGAGGCGGGCGCGGTGCTCGACCTGTCCGGCGGCGGCACGCTGGCGGGCGCGCAGTTCATCAGTGGCCGGGGCGGTTCGACCGACCCGCTGTTCCACCCGTTGCCGCGTTTCGATGACGCGAACGGCAAGTTCGATCTGCCGTCGCTTGCCGACCGGCCGGTCTACGCGATTCTGCCGGGATTGACGGATCGCTATGCGCCGGTGGCGCCGCGCGACGACACGGCGGGATACGGCGGATCGCGTCCGCGTACCGGCGAGACCATCACCGTCGGTGCCGGCGTTCCCGGCCTGCCGGCAGGCACCTATACCTTGTTGCCGTCCTATTACGCGCTGTTGCCGGGGGCGTTCCGGGTCGAGTTGGGGCAGGGCGCGCTGGGCGGGGCCGCCGGCCAACTGCGGGGAGGGTCGTGGTCGGTGTCGGCCATCCGCGGCCTGTCCGGCATCGTCGATACCATGCCGAAGCAGGCCTTGATCACCCCCGGCGATGTGCTGCGGCGCCATGCCCAGTACAACGAAATGGATTACCAGGCGTTCGTGCTGGCAGAGGCCGCTCGCACCGGCCGGCCGCGCATCATGCTGCCCGCCGACGCCGCCGCGCTGGAACTCTACTACCGCGACGTACCCGCGCCCGGTGAAGCGCCAGCCCTGCGTTTCGAAGGGCTGGCGCGCTTCGGCCGGGGGCAGGGAGGCTATGGCGGGCAATTGGTGGTCCGCACGGAAGGCGCGCCCCTGGAGATCGTCAATGCGGTACCCGCCACGGGAGGCGCCGGTATTTCCCTGCGGGACCAGGACCTGAACGCGGTGAAGGCGGACCGCCTGTCGCTGGGCGGCTGGGTCCAGCAGCCGGTGACCGGGCCGGACCGGCGCCTGGGGATCGTCGCGGGTGGCAGCGACGTCACCCTGCGCTCCGGCGCCGAATTGCGCGCGCCGGAAGTGTTCCTGATCGCCTCGCCGCAGCGGTCGGTTTCGGTGGAGCAGGGTGCGATCATCAATACGCTGGGCATGGGCAGCGCCCCGTTCGACTCCCGTCAGGGCTATCTGTACGGCAGTCTCGGCGGCGGCGGCCTGCTGGCGGTGTCCAACGGCTGGCTGGACTTCTCCAACGGCATCGGCGGGCAATCCGGCAGGATCGAACTGGGCGCCTGCCCGACGAGCGCCTGCGACCGTTCGGCTCAACTCTATTCGGACGGCACGGTGGTCTTCGGCAGCAACAATCTGGTGCTGCATGAAGGCCTGCGCTATGGCACCCGCAACCTGGTGGTCGCCGCGAGCGGCCTGAATGCCGGCAGCGACGCCGCGCTGGCCGACGCTCAGGCGCGCGGCGTGCTGCCGGGCGGCCTGCGGTTGTCGCAAGACTTGCTGCGACGCCTGCTCGATGGCGATACCAGCGCCGGCGCGCCGGCGCTGGAGCGCGTGATTTTCTCACTGCGGGATTCGATCAATTTCTTCGGCAGCGTCAACCTCAGCACGCTGGACGTCGCCACCGGCAAGTCCAGCCTGGCCCAATTGGTGCTGAACACGCCCGCCATCTATGGCCATGGTTCGGCGACCGATGTCGCGACCCTGTCGACGGATACCCTGGTGTGGAACGGCGTCGCCAACGCCGAGCCCGGCGAAGTCGCGATCGGCGGCGCGGGGACCGGGGCGGGCCAGCTCAACCTGAGCGCGCGGCGTATCGTGCTGGGCGAGGCCAATGGCACGCCGCAGGTCCCCCACCAGCAGATGCGGCGCCTGGCGCTGGGTTTCTCGACGGTGCGGATGGATGCCAGCGAACGGATCCTCGCCGGCGGCGAAGGCAGCCTCGATGTCTACCTGGCGCGCGGCGGCTTCGTTGATGGCAAGTTCCAGTATCAGGGCGGCGCGTTGCTGTTGCGCACGCCCATGCTGACCGGCGGCAATGGATCGGTCGTCCGCCTGGCTGCGGGCGGGTTGCTGCGCCTCGAAGGCACCGGCGCCGCGCCCACGGATACGGCCGCGCCCTGGGGGGCGTCGCTGACCCTGCAGGGCAATACCGTCGAGCTGGGCGGCGCCATCGTGCTGCCGAGCGGCAAGCTGACGGTGCAGGCGGAACATGGGCTGACGCTGGCGGATGGCGCGCGGCTGGACCTGGCCGGACGCGCCGTCAGCCTGATGGACCAGACGCGCTACGGCTGGGGCGGCGATGTCGAACTGGAAAGCCGCAAGGGCGATATCCACATGGCGGCGGGCGCGGTCATCGACCTGTCGGCCCGCTACAACCACGCCGGCAGATTGACGGCGACCGCGCTTGACGCCGGGGCGGGCCTGATCGACTTGCGCGGCATCGTCAAGGGCCAGGCAAGCGGCGAGTACGACGCGGGCGGCACCATTGTGCCGTTCGAGGCCGGCGGCATTGCGCTGCGCGCGCAGACGCTGGCCGACTTCGTGGCGTTGAACCAGCGGCTCAATGAGGGCGGGGTGACGGGGGCGCGCGCATTCCAGTTGAAGCGGGGCGATCTGGTCATCGGTGACGAGGTCAGGGCGCGGCGCGTGAACATCACGGTAGATGGCGGCAGCTTGACGGTCAATGGCCTGATCGATGCCAGTGGTGCGCAGGTGGGCAGCATCCGTCTGTCGGCGATGCGCGACCTGGTCGTCAATGGCACGCTCGATGCGCATGGCACGCTGTTGCGGGTCGATAGCCAGGGCGGCATCATCGACAGCCCCAACCGGGCGGTGGTCGAATTGACCGCCACCGAAGGCCGGTTGGTGCTGGGGGCCAATGCGGCGATCGACTTGCGCAGCGGTACCGCCGTGGCGGCTGGCAGCGGCGCGGGCCAGCACGACGGCCGGGCGCGCGGCACGCTGGACTTGAATGCGCCGCGCGTTGGCGCCGATGACGTGGCGCTGGACATCCTGGGGACGCCGCGCGTCGTCGGCGTCGAGCGGATCGCGGTCAACGCCTTCCGGCGCTACGACGATGCGCCCGCCGCCTCGGCGCCGGATATCACGGGGCGCACGCCGCAGGTCATCACGCAGGACTATCTGGACCGGATCGACGCTGACAGCGTGGCCTACATGAACGCGGCGCTGGCCAATGCCGGGCTGCGGACGCGGCTGCAAGGCTATCGCCTGCGCCCGGGGGTGGAAATCGTCAGCCGCGGCGCCGACGGCGACCTCAGGATCGAGGGAGACCTGGACCTGTCCAACTATCGCTATGGTCCCGGCGCCGATCGCGGCGACCCGGCCCGGCGTGGCTTTGGCGAGGCGGGCGTGCTGCTGGTGCGGGCCAGGGGAGACTTGAACATCTACGGCAGCATCAACGACGGTTTCGCGCCGCCGCTGGCCACCGACGACGACACGCGCGCCTGGCGCCTGATCGGCCGTGATGGCATGGACAATGCCAACGGCGTGGACCTGGCCGGACAGAGCCTGATCCTGCCGCGCGCGGTGACCCTGGCAGGCGGCACGGTGTTCCCCATCACCGAAAATGAATCGCTGAATTTCGATCTGCCGATTCGCGCCAATACCATCCAGCCGCATTCCCGCCTGCCCGCGCAGGTCGAACTGTCCCAGCCGCTGACCCTGGCGGCCGGCACTGTGCTGGGGGCCGATGTGTGGGCGGCGGATGGCACCTTGTATGCCAAGGGCAGCCTGCTGCCGGGCGCCTTGGCCTTGACCGCCGGCGCCAAGCTGGGCGCCGGCATGGCGCTGGACCAGGTCATCTCGGTCCAGCCGTTCACCGTTCCCAAAGGCACGCCGCTATCGATTTTCGGCGCGCCCCTGGCGCTTGCGCGGGACCTGCCGCTGGCCGCGGGCGCCTACCTGCCCAGTGGCACCGACCTTCGCTTCGGCAACCCGACCATCGACCTGCGCGACCTGAATGCCGACGGCGTGCAGGGCCGTATCTGGGCGGTCGCGCCGATGCTGCCGGCCGGCGCTTCTTCGTGGAGCTTGCGGCTGGCCGGCGGCGCGGATCTGGACTCGGCGGACACGCGCGCCTTGCTGCCAGCGTCGCAACTGGGTGACCGCGGCCACGTCAAGCTGTCCGATCCCCACTATCAACAGGATCTCACTTTTGGTTTTCTCGGCGAGTCACCCATTTTCAGCGTGATCCGCACCGGTCGCGGCGATCTGGATATCCTGGCTGGCGGCAATTTCCAGCAGGGATCCTATTACGGCATCTACACGGCGGGAACGCCATCCGATGTCGTGCGCGACGCGCAGGGCAACCCGGTCCTCGATGCGTTGGGCCGCGAGGCTTACAACCTGCCGCGCGGCTACGACGACATGACGACGGCGAACGAGGGTTACGGTTCGGTGCTGGGCTCCGGCGGCGCCAACTATGAACCGCTGGTCACGGGCGGGCAGTACGCCGCCTGGTACCCCGAGCATGGCGGTAACCTGTTGGTGAACGTGCAGGGCAACATGCGCGGCGCTACTCGAGGCATGGCGGCCAAGATCGACGGGCAGGACCCGCGCGGCGCGACGGCCGCGCCGGGCAGCTATCCGGGGTACTGGCTGTGGCGCCAGGGCGGCGCCGACATTGGCCAGCAGACGGCCTGGTGGATCAATTTCGGCACCTACATGCCGGGCCCGTTCTATGCCCTGGCGGGCGTCACCGGCATTTCGGTGGAAGGCTTCACGGGGTTTGGCACGATGGGCGGCGGCAACCTGTCCGTGAATGTGGGCGGCGATGCCGGCGTCCTGACGCAGCCTGTCCTGCTGCAGGGCAACTATCCCACCATCGAGGGCCTGGTACTGGCGGTCGGCAGCACGGGACGCATCACGCCGGACGGCCGCCGCGTCGCCACCGGCGGCGGCGACCTGGACCTGCATGTCGGCGGCGCGCTGAATCCGTTGAAGACGACGTCAGGCAACAGCAGTGGCGACATCCTCGGCAGCTACTCCGACCTGAACGGGGTATTGACCAACCTGCGCGGCGCCATTTCGGTCGGAGCGCGCAGCATCGGCCGCATCGACCCCTTGGCGGAGTCCGCGGACCGGTCCGACCCGCGTGGGCTGGATCCGCTGCGCCCCACACTGGCGGCGGCTTCCGGCGGCCCGGTGATCGTCGCAGGCGATGCCACCGTGCGCATCGGCGCGCGGGGCGACGTGGTGCTTGGCGGAACAGGCGACGCGGGCCGGATGTACCAGTTCGCGGCCACGCCGTTCATCCACGAGGGCGTTGACCAGCCAGGCGGCGCCAACAGCTGGTTCTCACTCTGGACCGACCGGACGTCGCTGGATCTGTTCGCGGCGGGCGGTGCGATCACGCCGATTTCCGCCACGCACAATGACAACGAAGCGATCAAGGGCATGACCCAGTACACCGCCAGCGCCTACGCCGCCACCTTCGCCTATCCTTCGCGATTCAGCGCCGTGGCCCCGGCGGGCTCCATCTACTATCACGCCAACGCCACCAATGGCTCGACGCAATGGACTTTCGCGCCGGGAGCACAGGGCAGCGTGGAAATGCTGGCGGGCGGCGGTCTGTACGGCGGAGGCTATCGCACCACCATGTCGGGCGCGGATCCTGCCCGGATCCCGACCCCGGAACGGCCCGCCTACATCACGGCCTGGAACAATGGGGCCCTCGTCGTCACGAACGCCACCGGGCGGGAAGGCGGCCTGTTCGCCTTTGGAGTCGATTCGGCCGAGGGCCGTCCGCCGGTCGTCAATGCGGGCACCGCGCGGTTCTACGCGGGCGGCGATATCGTCGGCTTGTATAGCGGCGCCGTGCAAAGCGCCACCGTGGGCACCGAATACCGCGCCGCCCGTCCCGTCAGCATCCAGGCCGGCGGCGACATCGTCAACCTCAAGGCCCTGATCCTGAACCAGCAGCCCAACGATGTCTCGCGCATCGTCGCCGGCCGCGACATCCTCTACGCCAACGTCGACGTGGCCGGCCCCGGCTGGCTGGAGGTCAGCGCGGGCCGCAACCTCACGCAGGAAGACAAAGGCCGCCTGACCAGCCTGGGCATGCTCGACGGCAGGCAGGCCACCGGCAGGGGCGGCGCGGGCATCGTCGCCAGCGCCGGCGGCGAGGGCGACTACGCGGCCTTCGCCCGGCGCTATCTCGACCCCGCCAACCGCGCCGATGCGGGCCAGCCGCTGGCCAGCCAGCCCGGCAAGGCCGTCAAGACCTATGAAGGCGAGCTGGCCGACTGGCTGCGCCAGCAACATGGCTACGCGGGGCCGGCGGACCAGGCCCGCGCCTACTTCGACGCGCTGCCGGCCGAGCAGCAGCGCGTGTTCCTGCGCCAGGTCTACTACGCCGAGCTGACCGCGGGCGGGCGCGAGTACAACGACACCGCCGGTCCGCTCGCCGGCAGCTATGCGCGTGGCCGCCAGGCCATCGCCGAGCTGTACCCGGCCACCGATGCGCAGGGGCGGCCGATCCACTACCAGGGCGACATCACCCTGTTCGGCGGGTCGGGCATCCAGACCCTGTTCGGCGGCGCGATCCACCTGCTGGCGCCGGGCGGCAAGATGGTCTTCGGCGTCGAGGGCCTGCCGCCGCCGTCCACGGCCGGCATCATCACCCAGGGCGCCGGCGACATCCAGATGTACGCCAAGGGCAGCATCCTGCTGGGCCAGAGCCGGGTCATGACCACCTTCGGCGGCAACATCCTGGGCTGGTCGGCCGAGGGCGACATCAACAGCGGTCGCGGCTCCAAGAGCACGGTGGTTTACACGCCGCAGCGGCGCCTGTACGACGATGTCGGCAACGTGACGCTGTCGCCGACCGTGCCCAGCACCGGCGCGGGCATCGCGACCCTGGACCCGATCCCGGAAGTGCGGCCGGGCGATGTCGACCTGGTGGCGCCGCTGGGCACCATCGATGCGGGCGAGGCCGGCATCCGCTACTCGGGCAACGTCAACCTGGCGGCGCTGCAGGTGGTGAACGCGGCCAACGTGGTGGGGCAGGGCAAGGCCACCGGGGTGCCGGTGCTGGCGGCGGTGAACGTCGCGGCGCTGACCAGCGCCAGCGCGGCCGCGGCCGGCGCGACCCAGAGCGCGCAGGACACCACGCGGCAGCAGCAGAACGCCGCGCGCCGCAATCTGCCGTCCATCATCAACGTGCAGATCCTGGGCTACGGCACCGAACCGGTGGCGGGCGCCGGGGCCGGCGGCGTCACGCCGGCCGGCGGCAATCCGCGCCCGGGCGGCGCGCCGCAGCCGCAGGGCTACGACCCGCGCAGCATTTTCCAGATGCTCGGCAATGGCGAGCTGGACGCGACCCAGAAGGCCCGCCTGACCGAACCGGAGCAGCGCGGCCTGTCGGGCGGCTAGAGCCCTTCGGCAGGCCCATGCCGCCGCCCATTCCCCGGCCCGCGGCCCGTCGAAGGACGGCGCCGCGGGCCGGGTCGCGCGCGCCTGGCGCGGCCTCGTGGCAACGGGCCTGCAATGGCCCCAAAACCTGACGATTGGCTGTCATGCGGCAGTCACAAGCGCGACCTACATTGCCCATTCACCGATTAGCACGACGTGTTGCGGCTCCCCTTCAGCCGCGGGAGCGCGACAAGGGCTGGGCATGCATCTGGAGCCAATCAGGGCGGGCGGGGCGCGGGCGCAAGGCCGCCGGCGGGGTTGGACAGGCTGGTGGATCGCGTGGGGGCTGTGCGCGATCCTGTGCTGGCGCCAGGCCGGCGCGCAGGAACCGGTCATGCGCGTCTTCGACTTCGACCTGCCGGCGCAGCCGCT
Source organism: Achromobacter sp. ISS7 (assembly GCF_056523125.1). Lineage (NCBI taxonomy): Bacteria > Pseudomonadati > Pseudomonadota > Betaproteobacteria > Burkholderiales > Alcaligenaceae > Achromobacter > Achromobacter sp. ISS7. Next base: position 1,746,063 of record NZ_JAWRZD010000001.1, read on the forward strand.
GCAATCGGCACTTGAGCAGTACAGCAACGTCACCGGCAGTTCGGTGGTGTATCGCGCCGCGTTGGCGGTGGGGCGGCGTTCGGCCGCGGTCAAGGGAATCTATACGCCGGAGGCGGCTTTGCGCATGCTGATCGAAGGTTCCGGGCTGGAGGTGGAATACACGGCCGCCAACGCCGTCATCCTGCGGACCGCCCCGCGCAGGGAAGCCGGCGCCTCGTCCGGCCGCCGTGCCGGCGCCAACCGCGGCGCGTTCTACCGGAGCTATTACGGCGTGGTCCAGGCCGGCGTGCGCGACGCCCTGTGCCGCAATCCGGCGACCCGCGCGGGCGGCTACCGCGCCGCGGTCAGCTTCGAGGTCTCGCCGATGGGGCGGCTGGAACATGCGCGGGTGCTGGATTCGACCGGCGACACGGACAAGGACGGCGAAATCGTGCTGGCGCTGGACCAGACCGTGCTCGACAAGGCGCCGCCGGCCGACCTGGAGCAACCCTTCGTGATGCTGATCGTGCCGGAATCGGCGCAACACGATCAGGGCTGCCCGGCGTACTGACGCCGTGCGCCGGTCCTTTCCGCACTGACACGGATCCATGATGCCCACCAGCCTGTCGGTCCTGCGCGACTTCATGCTGCAACGCTACGACGACCTGAAGGCGCGCCTGACGCGGCGCCTGGGGTGTCCGGACCTGGCCAGCGACGCCTTGCAGGACACCTGGCTGCGGCTGGAGGCCAAGGAAGAACTCGGTCCGGTCGACAGCCCCGGTTCCTACCTGATGCGCATGGCCGTGAACGTGGCGGTGGACCAGCAGCGGGTCGAGAACCGGCGCCTGACCGTCGCCGAGGCCGAGGTGCTGCTTGCCATCGCCGACCCGGCGCCGGGCCCGGAGCAGATCGCCGCCGGACGCGCGGAGCTCGACGCGCTGACCCGCGCCATGGGCGAGCTGCCCGCGCGCCAGCGCGACATCCTGCTGGCCGTGCGGCTCGAAGGCCTGCCCCAGAACGACATCGCCGAGCGCATGGGCGTCTCGCTGCGCACCGTCGAACGCGAGCTGCGCAACGCCCACGAGTACTGTGCCCGGCGCACACGTAAATTATTGTCACCATAAGGCGGGTTCCGGCTGCGAGAGTCGTCCTATGGATGTCAAGGGGAAAAACCGCGCGCCAACGCCCGCAGTGGCGGCGCGGCGGCATCGAGAGAACATGCAATGAATACCGCAACCCAGCCCGCCGATCGCAGACAGGCGGACATCGAACGCCAGGCCCGTGCCTGGATCCGCCTGATCGCGTCCGGGCAGGCGACGTTGCGCGAAGCCGATGCGCTCAAGCAGTGGTGCGCCGCCAGTGACCGCCACGCCCAGGCGTTCGCCGCCCAGCGGCAGCTGTGGCGGCAGATGGGGCCGGCGGGCCAGGCCGTGCTGCGCCAGCGTGGCCGGTCGGCGGCGGCGTCGCGCGGAGCCGGCTGGGGCCGGCGCGCGTTCCTGGGCGCCGGCCTGAGCGGCGCGGCCGCCGCGGCGGTGGCCGCCGTGGTGGCGCCGCCGTTCCGCCTGTGGCCGGCCTGGGACGAATGGTCGGCCGACTACCGCACCGACACCGGCGACCGGCGCCAGTTCGGGCTGGGCGAGCGCGTGCAGGTGGACATGAACACCCAGACCAGCATCGCGCTGCGTTCGGAGCAGCCGGGCGCGGTGCGGGTCGAGCTGATCGCCGGAGAGGCCGCGTTCGACGGCATGGCCTCGCCCACCGCGGTCACGGTGGTGGCCGGGCAGGGCCGCGCCGAGGCCCGCGGCGCGCGCTTCGAATTGCGCAACCTGGGCGGCACGGTCTGCGTCACCTGCATCGCCGGCTCGGTGCGCGTGGCGCTGGGCGGTGGCGCCACCTTGCTCGGCCCCAACGAACGCCTGTTCTACGACGGGCAGGGACTGGGCCAGGTGCAGCGCATCGACCCGGCCGAGACTTCGGCCTGGCGCCAGGGCTCGCTGGTGTTCCGGCAGACGCCGCTGGCCGAGGTGGTGGCCGAGATCAACCGCTACCGCCGCGGCCGCGTGGTGCTGCTGGACAGCGCGCGCGGCGCCAGCGCCCTCAGCGGCCGCTTCGAGATCCGCGATACCGACAAGGTGCTGGTGCAGATCGAGAAGGCCTTCGGCCTGACCGCCACGCGCCTGCCGGGCAACGTGGTGCTGCTGGGCTGAGCGCCGCGTGGCGGGTTTGGCCCGCCCATCTCGTCCTATAAGGGCAGGCCGCGCATGACCGCCATCGAGGGCGCATGCCGCGTCCGCGCGATGGGGAGCAGTCGTGTCGCGTAAACCGAATATCGGTATTCGAGAGTTGAAGGAGAATCTGTCGGCCGTGGTGGATTCGGCGTGGGAGCATCCCGTGTCGGTGCATCGCTACGGCTCGCCCTGGGTCTGGATCGTGTCGCACGAGGTCTGGTCCCGCAACACCCGCCGGGTCGAGTTCAATCCGGCCGGCCATCCGCTGGCCGCGCTGCGCGACCATGTCGACCGGGCCGTGGCCGCCAGCCAGCCGCGGCTGCATGCGGCCGCGATCCGCGCCATGCTGCGCATCGAGGCGCAGCCGCTGTTGCGGGCGCTGGCGATCCAGCTGCTCTATGGCGTCGAAACCGAGGCCGGCCTGCACGAGCAGATTTCTTGCAACCTGCTGTTCCGCTGGTTCGTCGGCCTGTCGCTGGACCAGGAAATCTGGAGCCCGCAGGAATTCGGCCACGCGCTGGAACGGGTGCTGGCCAGCGCCGACATGATCGACATCCTGGCGCAGTCGCTGGACGGGGCGCCGGTCACGCCGATCGAGCAGGCCACCGGCATCGCGTTGAACCGCGCGCTGCTGCAGGCATGGCGCGCGCGGGCGATCCGTCCTGAATAAAAAACCTGGCGGGTTCCGCCGCGCCGAGTCGTCTTAGGGGTACAGGCCGCGCCATACGCAGCGCGGCCAAACCGGACATGGGCCCAACAGGCCCCAGGAGCGCGTGATGTCGGCGACCGTCAACGTAGGCATGCTCGAGCTGGACCGCAAACTGTCGAAGGTGCTCGATTGCGCCAGGCAGCAACCCGTATCGGTATCCCGCTACGGTTCTCCCTGGGTCTGGGTCGTGTCGCACGAAACCTGGATCGGCCAGATCCAGCTGACCCGCTATGTGCCGCCGCGCCATCCGCTGGTGGCCCTGCGCGAGCACATCGACGACACGCTGCGGGCGCATGCCGCGCTGCTGCGTCAGGCCAGCCTGGAATGCGGGCTGACGCTGGATGCGGCGATCCTGTGCCGCACCCACATCCTGCAGCTGCTCTATCCCGCCGGCAGCAAGACGTACTTCCATGAACAGATCGCCTACAACCTGTTGTTCCGCTGGTTCGCCGGCCTGTCGGAGGGCAACGGCTGCGAGTGCGCGCCGGCCTTCGACGACGAGCTCGACGCGGTCGCGGGCCACGCCGGCATTGCCGAGCTGTTGCGCCAGGCGCTGGACGACGGCCTGCTGACGCCGGCCAATTGGGCAATGCGCAAGCGGGCCGCCCAGCGTCCGGCCGGCACCGGACGGCGCCCGCTTGCGCCCGGGGGCCGGGCCGCCATGGAGAGCCGCCATGTCCCTGTGTCTTGAACCGGCGCCGCCGGCGCGACGGCGTCGCGACGAGTTCGCCGCGGGCGGCGCGCAGGCGGCGCGTGCGCGTCCGCTCTGCCTGGGCGAATTCGTCGCGGCGAACTATGGGCGCCTGATGCAGGCGCTGCGTGGCCATCTCGGTTGCCCCGACCTGGCCGCGGACAGCCTGCACGACGCCTGGCTGCGGGTGGCCGAGGGCGGCGCGGCGCCGGCGCCCGCCGTCCTCAATCCTGGCGCCTATGTGTTCCGCATGGCCTGCAACATCGCCATCGACCGCCTGCGCGCGGAACGGCTGCCGGGCGCGGCGGAAGTGATCTGGGACGACATCGAGGATACGGCGCCAGGGCCGCAGCGGATCGCGCAGGCGCGCTCCTCGATGCGCGGCGTGCTGCGCGTCATCGAGGCGCTGCCGCGGCAGCAACGCGAGATCTTCATCGGCGTGCGCATCGAAGGCATGCTGCAGAGCGAGGCGGCGGCCCGCTACGGCGTGTCCGGACGCATCGTCCGGCGGCAGCTGCGCGACGCCTGCCGCCACGTCGAGACCCAGGCGGCGCGGTTGCAGGCATGACACGGCGCGCCGCAGCCGTTGCATCATCGCCGCGGGCGCCGCATGCCCGGGCCGGCCGCCGCGCGGCGCTTGAACGCGGCTTCACGCTGATCGAACTGATGGTGGTGCTGGTGATCGTGGGCATCGCCACGGCCGCGCTGGGGCTGAGCATCCGCACCGACCCGGCGCGCCAGTTGCGCGACGACGCGAAGCGGCTGGCCGAGAGTTTCGCCGCCGCGCAGGGCGAAGCGCGCGGCGACGGCCGCAGCATCGCCTGGCAGGCCGACGCGCAGGGCTACCGTTTCGTGCGCGGCGCCTGGGCGCTGGATGGCGCGGTGCCGCTGCTGGACACGACCCGGGTCGAGGACTTCGCTCGGGATCCGGCGTTGCGGCCGCGCCCCTGGCAGGCCGGCCCGGTGCGGGTCTCGCCCGCCGGTCCGGTGCTGCTGACGGCCGAGTGGTTCGGCGCGCCGTGGCGGCTGACGCTGTCCAACGCGGCGGGCCAGGTCGATGTGCAGCGCGATGCCAGCGGCCGCTTCCTGGTGCGCTGACGTGCGGCGCGCGCGCAAACCGTCCCGCTCGCCGCCGCGCCGCCCGGCGCGCGCGGCCGGCTTCACATTGCTGGAGATCCTCATCGCGCTGGCCATCGTCAGCGTGGCGCTGGCGGCCGTCATGCGCACCACCGGCATGCTGACGACCAACAACGGCGTGCTGCGCGAGCGGGCGCTGGCGCTGCTGTCGGCGCAGAACCGGCTGATCGAGCTGCAGCTGGCGCCTCCCGCGCTGACCGCCAGCGGCGACAAGGCCGCCTGCCCGCAGGGGCCGCTGGCCCTGGTGTGCGACAGCCGCTACACCGATGCCCGCGAGGGCGCGCGCACGGTCACCGTCGAGGTCTATCTCGACCAGCGCCCGACGCCGCGCCTCGCGACGCTGTCCGGCATCGTCGAGATCCGCTCTCCATGACGCCGCGACGCCAGGCCGGGTTCACGCTGATCGAGGTGATCATCGCCATCATGATCATGGCCATCATCAGCCTGATCTCCTGGCGCGCCATCGACAGCGTGGCGCTGACCAGCCGCAAGCTCGACCAGCACACCGACGAGGCGCTGGCGTTGCAGCGCGCCTTCGACCAGTTCGAGCGCGATGTCGCCGCGCGCAGCGTGGTGCTGGCCGAGCCGTCCGCGGCCGAGGCGCCGGCCGCGCCCGGGGCCGAGGAGGCGGAGCCGGTGGCCGTCGTGCCGCAGCTGCTGCCCGACGCGATCCAGGTCAGCGGCATGAAGACGCCCGCGCCGCGCATCGACATCGTGCGCGGCGCGCCCGGGCAGCCCGAGGCGCGCCAGCGGGTGATCTGGGAACGCAAGGGGGGCCGCCTGCTGCGCACGGCGGGACGGCCGACGGACGCCATGCCACTGCCCCTGCCCGCGGCGGACGCCGGCACGCCGGTGCTGGAGGAATTGCTGGACTTCAGCGTGCGGGCCTGGGCGCCCGGACGCGGCTGGGTGGCGCTGCCAGGGCGGGGCGAACAGCCGGCCACGGCGCTGGAACTGGTGATCTCGCGCGGCGTGCTGGGGCAGACGCCGCTGCGCTACCGCCGCGTGCTGCTGCTGCATTGACCTATGACCTGGAGCCTGCCGCCATGGCGCTGAACTTCCGCATCGACTCGACCGCCGGCACCTCCTGGCCGCGCCTGGCCAGCCTGGCGGGCGCCGCGGCCCTGGTCGCGGGACTGGCCTGGTGGGGCCTGCGCCTGACCGAACCGCTGTCGCGCCCGCCCGCCGCGCCGATGGCCGCGCCCGCCGCGAGCGACAACGGCGCCGCCGAGGTGGCCGCGTGGCTGGCGCCGGGGCCGGCCAGGCTCGATGTGCGGGTGGCGGGCGTGCTGGCCGGCGGCGGCCGCGGCGCGGCGGTGCTGTCGGTCAACGGCGGCCCGCCGCAGGCCTACGCCATGGGTGACAAGCTCACCCGTTCGGCGCGCCTGGTCGGCATCGATGCGCAGGCGCTGATCGTCGAGCACGGCGGCCGCGAGGTCCGGTTGCCGCTGCCGACGCAGGCCGGCGACGACGGCGAAGGCATCAAGCGGGTGCCGTAGCGCCGGCCGCGGGTCAGAGGCCGAGTTCGGACAGCCCCGGATGGTCGTCGGGGCGCCGGCCCAGCGGCCAGCGGAACTTGCGGTCGGCTTCCCGGATCGGCAGGTCGTTGATGCAGGCGTAGCGGCGCGTCATCAGGCCGTCCTCGCCGAACTCCCAGTTCTCGTTGCCGTACGAACGGAACCAGTTGCCGGAATCGTCGTGCCACTCATAGGCATAGCGCACCGCGATGCGGTTGCCGTCGTGGGCCCACAGCTCCTTGATGAGTCGGTAGTCCAGTTCCTTGGCCCATTTGCGGGCCAGGAAGGCGCGCGCTTGCTCGCGGCTATCGACGAACTCGGCGCGGTTGCGCCAGCGCGTATCCAGGCTGTAGGCCAGCGCCACCTTGTCGGGGTCGCGGCTGTTCCAGCCGTCTTCGGCCAGGCGCACCTTCTGCACCGCGCTGTCGTGGGTGAAGGGAGGAAGAGGAGGGCGGGGGGGGGGGGTCGATGTCATCGCGCGTGCCTCGCAGGCGGGTGGGAAAAACGGGAAGGCCAAGGGCGTGGCCGGGCGCAAGGGGGCAAGTGGCGCCATGGCCTCAGTCCCCGGGGCCCAGCAGCGTGGCGGCGGCGCGGCGCGCGCTGTCGGCGATGGACGGATCGCGCGAGACCAGCGCCACGGCGATGGCGCCGTCGACCAGCACCAGTAACTGCGCGGCGGCCTCGTCGGGCTCGGGCAGATCGGCATCCCGCACCCGGGCGCGGATGTGATCGAGCAGCCGCGCCTTGTGCTCGCGCGCCACGGCCAGCACCGGGCTGGCCTCGTCGCCGATCTCGCCGGCGGCGTTCAGGAAGGCGCAGCCGCGAAAGTCCTCGCTGGCGAACCATTCGCGCAACGCGTCGAACATGGACAGCAGCCGCGCCCGCGGCGTGGCCGCCCGCGACGTGGCGTCGATGAACCAGCGCATCCAGCGTTCGTCGCGCGCCCGCAGCGCCGCGGCCACCAGTGCGTCCTTGTTCGGGTAGTACTGGTACACGCGCTTGCGCGCCACGCCGGAGGTCTTGACGATGAGATCCATGCCGGTGGCGTGGATGCCGCCGGCGTAGACCAGCCGTTCGGTCGCCCGCAGCAGGCGTTGGCGGGCGTCGTCGGCGTGAAGGTCAGGCGTGTCGGGCATGGCTGAGAATGATCGTTCTATTCAAGTTGGAGCCATCGTAGAACGATCGTTCTCAGCGGTCAAGCGGGTTCGTGACGCGCGTGTCGCGACACCGGTGCGCGCGGGTCTGTGCATGTTGCCGCGGGCTTGGGCCCAGGCGCCGTGGGCAGGACCGTCGCACCATTCAGATACATAAGCAAAACTCAAGATGCTTGCTTTATCTGTTAATTAATACTAAAATCATTGGATCGTCACGCAAAGATCCGGCAATTATTCCGAGTGCCCGCCAAGCCAATACCGACGCCGGGTTTTGGCCTTCCCCCAGGCGGGGTCCATTGAAGCGCCTCGCTTGGCCGCCGGCTTTTACCTCGTCGACGACCCCAGGGCCATGCCCTGGCGCCCGTTCCTGATGCCTCCCTCGCATTGCCACCAGAGCATCCCGGGCGCGCTGGATATCCGAGTCGTTCCCTGCGCAGGGCAGGCCGACATCGCACACAGGAGAGTACGCACATGTCCCAACTGATCGCCAAGAAACCGCGCTTTGAAGTTCCGCCGCTGAACTGGAAGGCGCCAGGTTCGCGCCCGGACCCCGAAACCTCCACCCGCCCGGAAACCACCGAGGCCACCCAGGACAAGAACGCGACCCGCGTCCCTGACTGACCCGCTTCAAGGCAAAAACGCCGCGTCGAACCCGACGCGGCGTTTTTTTTGGACTGTGGGAAGGCGGCTGCCCGCCGTCAGCGGGTTTCTCCCGGCACCACCCGGTTCTTGCCCTCCATCTTGGCGCGATAGAGCAGTTCGTCGGCGCAGCGGAACAGGATGTCCGCCGCGCCGTCGCCGGGCTGGCGCGCCAGGGCCACGCCGAAGCTGGCGGTCAGCCCGAACACCGTGCCGTTTTCCGCCGCGACCCGGGCCTGCGCGATGCGCTGGCGCATGCGTTCGGCCATCTCCACTGCCTGGGCGGTCGTCTGGACGTGGCACAGCACGGCGAATTCCTCGCCGCCCACCCGCGCGACCACATCTGCTTGCCGCCAGGTCTGTCGGCACAGCTCGGCCACCGTTTTCAGGGCTTCGTCGCCGCTGGCGTGGCCGTAGGTGTCGTTGATGCCCTTGAAGTCGTCGATGTCGAACAGGATGAAGGCCAATGCCGTGCCGGCGCCGGGCCATTGCGACAGGGCCTGATCCAGCCGGCTCTCGAAGGCGCGGCGGTTGAGCAGGCCGGTCAGGAAATCGGTCTCGGCCATGACCGCCAGGTCGACGATCAGGCGATCGCGCTCCAGTTCGGCGCGCTTGCGCGCGGCGGCGTTGTCCTTGAGCACGCTCAGCGCCTCGAACATGCCGTCGATCTCGCCGCGGTACTTGCCCACCGGAATGGCGGCGGCCGGCGTGCCGTTGGCGACGGCGCCGATGATGCGGGTGGCCTGCACGAACGGCCGGATCACGCGCAGGCGGAACTGCCGCAGCGACAGCATCAGCGCCGCCGCCAGCGCGGTGGCGGCCACCAGCGTGATGACCAGCAGCCGGATCGCCTGGCGCCGGTGCTCGCGCATGCTCGCCTCCATCTGGTCCAGCATCAGGTCGCGGAACTGGCTGATGGCATGCATCAGCGGCACGTAGGTCGCGGCCAGCTCGCGCGCGCTGATGGTGGCGCCGCCGGGTTGCAGCGCCGCCATGTCGCGCACCTCTTGCAGATAGCGCATGCCCTCGCCGAAATAGAAGTGCCGCAGGTCGCCGTAGGCCAGCGATGCGCGCAGGTCCGGCCGCGCCGCCAGCCGCATTTCCAGCAGGTCGTGCAGCTGGTCGATGCGTCCCAGCACCCGCTCCATGCGGTATTCGTCGGACTCGGTCAGTTGGCGGTGCTTGGCCAGCGCCGGCGTGAAGGTCGAGCCCAGCAGGCCCGCCTGCTCGCGCAGCTCGCTCGCCAGCAGCGCCAGGGTCAGCAGGTTGGGCGCGTCGGCCTCGTTCTGCATCACCACGCCGGCGCTCTCGGCCATCGCCGCCTGCAGCTCGGGCACCAGCGCCACCATGCCGTTCACCGCCGCCAGCACGCGCTGGCCCGAGATGTCGGCGCGCGGCGTGGCGATCAGGGCGTCGGCGTTTTCGCGGGCCTTGATCAGCGCGTAGCGGATGCGCTGGACATTGGTGAATTCCCGGGCGCTGTTCGGGCTGAGCGGGGCGCGGTACAGCGCCAGCAGCTCGGCGATGCTAGTGTCGCTGCGTTCGCGGGCCGCCTGCAGCGCTTCCAGCAGGGACGCGCCGACCGGGTAGTCGGCGCCCAGGGCGGCATTCATGGGACCGCGCTCGGCGGACACCGTTTCCATGGCCGTGATGGTGGTGCGGACGATGGCGAAGGCGCGCAGCGCGTCGCCGGTGGCGAGGTAGGCGGCGCGGCTCTGGAGCAGCAGGATTCCCGTCAGGACCGACATCGGCAGCAGCACGCCCGCCGCCAATATCAGGAAATAGCGTTCCAGTGACTTGATCGAAAATCTACTGCGCAACATACGGATGGGCCGGCCTGATGCGATGTGACTGTGCGCGCAGGATACTGTAATTACGCGGTCTCCAGGCCCGCCGCAACGCGGCGCTTGGCGCGGGCGCCGATGCCGGCGAAACAGTTTTGCAATTGAATGCAGTCGATTACGCCGATACGCGAAATCCGTGCAATTTGTGTCCCGGCGCGGGAAAAACGCGGCGCCGAAGGCCTGGCGGACGGCTCAGGGCCGTTCCAGGATGCGCGGCCCCGGTCCGTCGCGACCCAGCACGTCGTCCGGATTGCGCAGCGGACAGTCCTTGAGCGACAGGCAGCCGCAGCCGATGCAGCTGTCCAGCTCGTCGCGCAGCCGGGTCAGCTTGCGGATGCGTTCATCCAGGTTGGCGCGCCATTGCGACGACAGCGCCTTCCATTGCGCCGGCGTCAGCTTGTTGCCGTCCTGCGGGAAGCGCGACATGGCCTCGCGGATTTCCTCCAGCGGAATGCCGGTGCGCTGCGCCACCTTGATGATGGCGATGTAGCGCAGCACGATGCCGGGAAAACGGCGCTGGTTGCCGTCGCTGCGCGAACTCTGGATCAAGCCCTTGGTTTCGTAGAAGTGGATCGTCGAGACCGGCACGCCGCTGCGCCGGGCGACTTCGCCCACCGTCATGAGCCGCGTGATGTCGATCGGCTTGTCGCCCGCCATGGAAGTTGACCTCAAGTTAGGTTGAGGTCTTATAGTCCGTCGCGCCGGATTTGGCAACCCGCCGGATCCGCATGCCGCGCCGTCCGCCGGGCGGGGCAGCGCCGACCATCAGGAACAGGACCCATGCAGACGCCGCAGTACATCGAATCCCTGCTTCAGAGCACTTGGCTCTGGTTCATCGCCCGGCTGTGCCTGGCGGTGGTTTTCATCGCCTCGGGCGCCGCCAAGCTGATCGACTTCCAGGGCGGGGTGGCGGAAATGCGCGGCGCCGGGCTGGAGCCGGCGCGCCTGTTCAACATCGCGGTGGCGGCGCTGATGCTGGCCGGTTCGATCCTGATCCTGCTGGACCGCGCGGTCTGGCTGGCCGCCGCTGCGCTGGCGGTGTTCCTGGTGCTGACGATCTTCATCGTGCACGCCTTCTGGCGCCTGCCGGAACCGCAGGCCAAGCTGGCCCTGTTCTTCGCGCTGGAGCACGTCTCGGTCATCGGCGGCCTGTTCGCGGCCGCCATCGCCAGCCATTACCGGGCGCTGGCGGCCTAGGCTCGGGCCTGCCTACGGGGTGCCGTGCAGCACCACGCGGTTGCGGCCCTGCTGCTTGGCGGCATACAGGGCGGCGTCGGCCGCGTGGAACACCTGCACCACGTCCGGCCCGCTGGTCGGCCACTGCGCCACGCCCGCCGACATCGTGATGCCGCCCACCTGCGGGAATTCGCGTTCGGCGGTGCGCTGGCGCAGCCGCTCGGCCACGATCACCGCTTCCGTCGGCGCCACCCCGGGCAGCAGGATCAGGAATTCCTCGCCGCCGTTGCGGCACAGGATGTCGCCGGGGCGCGAGCAATCGCGCATCAGCTGGGCCACGTCCTGGATCACCTTGTCGCCCGCGGTGTGGCCGTAGGTGTCGTTGACCTGCTTGAAGTGGTCGATGTCCAGCGCCAGCACCGAGAACGGCGTGCCCGAGGCCTGCAGGTGGTCCACCGCGTCCTGCGTGCCGCGCCGGTTGCGCAGGCCGGTCAGCGGGTCGGTGATGCTGGCCAGGTTCAGCTTGCCGATCTTCTCCTGCAGGGTGGTGAAGCTCCAGATCACCGCGCGCTTGAGGCGCTCGGCCTCGAAATACCAGGCACGGACGGACTTGACCCGTTGCATCGCCACCGCCACGTCATGGTGTTCGACGTTGGTGGCCAGCTGCGACAGCGGCAGCGAGATCTGCCGCGCGCACCACCAGATTGCCAGCAGGAACACCAGCGCCAGCGGCGCCGCGTAGCCCAGCAACGCCCACAGCAGTTCGCGGATCGGCTCCAGGGTGACGGCGGTGGGGCGCTGGGCCACCACGCCCCAGCCGCTGGCGGGCACCGGGGCGTAGCCGGCCAGCATGTCCACCCCGCGTGAATTGACCACCCGGCGCGCGCCGGCCTGGCCCTCGATCACCGCCTCGATCACCGGATTGCCACTGACCACCTCGCCGACCCGGCTCGCGTCGGTGTGGTAGATCAGCCGTCCGTCGCCATCCACCACGTAGAGGTAGGAGCCGTCGGTGTAGTGGTGCAGGCCCAGCAGGTCGTCCAGCGCGCTTTCCTTGCGCAGGTGCAGGGTGCCGGCGATATAGCCCAGGAAGCGGCCATCGGCGGCCAGTATGGGGTAGGACAGGTTGATCAGCAGGTTGCCGGCGATCGAGACGTAAGGCTTGGTGATGACCGGATGGCGGCTCTGCAGCGCGGCGCGGCTGCCCGGGCTGTCGATCCGGGTGCCGAGAAAGCTGCGGAAGTCCTGGGTGGTGGCCAGGATCACGCCGTCGGGGCCGACCACGCCCACCGAGTTGAAAGTGTCGCTTTGCTCCTGCACCCGCCGCACCTCGGCCGCCAGCATGTCCGGGGCGTCCATGTGCGGCGCGATCTGGCGCGCGCTGTAGCCCAGCTGGCGCTCGGCCGCCTTGAGGAAGCCGCCGGCGCTCTGCGCCAGCTTGGCGGCGTAGACGCGGTTCGCTTCCAGGGTGGTGGTGATGAGCTGTTCGCGCTGCAGCCGGTAGCTGGCATACAGGGCATTGGCGGTAGCGGCGATGGCGCTGAATATCGTAAGCGCGAGCACCAGGCCGCGTAGATTGATTCGCATGGGGAGCACAGCAGGCATGGGTCTCGTTATGGGCGCGGCGCTGCGGTGTGCCGGCAGGCGCCATTGTATGCAAGCGCGCGCCGGGGCTCCCGTCTCCCGGACGGATGTGGCGGCCGCGCTACGCCGTTTCGTCCCCGGTTGGGGTGTCCAGCAGGCGCGCCGCGCGCGACCGGGGCGCGGCGCCGGCCCGGAAATACCCCATCACGGTGGCCACGCTGGCATGGCCGGTCATGGCCATGGCGTCGCCCAGCGGCACATTCTGGCGTCCGGCCTCGGTCACGAAGCCCGAACGCAGGCTGTGGGCCGAGAAATCGCCCTCGATGCCCGCCAGGCGGCAGCGTTCCTGGACGATGGCGCGCACCGCGGCGGCGGCCAGCGGCTCGCCGATTACGTCGCCACGGCGGATGCGGCGGAACAGGGCGCCCTGGCGGATGCCGCTGGCGGCCAGCCAGGCGTCCAGGGCCAGCGCCGCCGCGCCGGCGATCGGCTTGCGGTCCTGGGCGCGGTCGGCGCCGGACTGGTTGGTCTTGGAGTGCGACAGGAGATACAGGTAGTCCTCGCCCACCTTGCGGGTGTTCTCGACGGTGGCCCCGACCACCTCGGACCGCCGCCGGCCGCCGCTGGACCAGGCGAACAGCAGCAACGCCCGGTCGCGCAGGCCGCGCAGGGAGTCGTCGCAGGTGTCCAGCAGCGCCTGCAGCGGCTCGCGCGTCAGGGCGTCCTTGCGCGCCGGCGTCGCGCCCCGGCGGGCGTAGGCGCGGCGGGTGCGGGCCAGCAGCTCGCGCACGGCGGCGGCGCGGCAGGGGTTGGGCTGCCCGGCCAGTTCATGGGCCTTGGACAGCACCGACAACCGTTGCAGCAGCGTGTTCAGGCTGGGCGGCCCGAGCCGGCCCTTGGCCTTGAGCCGCACCAACTCGCTGTCCAGCGCCGGCGGCAGCTCCGATGTCAGCCCCTGGGCGCCGGTCCGCTGGGCGTGGTCCACCACGAACTGGATCACCGCGGCCTCGGACAGCGGCAGGGCCAGCGGCCGGCCATAGCGCAGGCCGAACCAGGCCGACCAGTAGCGGATCGCGGCGCGATAGCTGGCGGCCGTATTGGGCGAACTGCCTTCGCGCAGCAGGTCGCGCATGGCGGCGTCGGCCTGGCGGTCGAGCGCGCCGGGGTCCAGCAGGGGCAGCGGGGCCGGAGAAGTAGGCAGCATGCGGGGCGGGGGAATGACCGGGAGCGGGGAGCCTGGTGTGGCAGGGCCCGGGGATACTATCATTCCGCTACTTTGCCACCCACCCGAAGGCGCCGCCCGGATGCACGATTCCACCTATCGCATGATCGCCGCGCTGCGGATGCGCCAGTTCGAGTTGCTGACGGTGCTGGCCGATACCGGCAGCATGCGCGCCGCGGGCGAGAAGCTCTGCCTGAGCACCGCCGCCGTCAGCAAGGGCCTGGGGGAAGTCGAGGCGCTGCTGGGCATCACCGTGTTCGAGCGGCATGGGCGCGGCGTGAGCCTGACGCGCGATGGCGACATCCTGGTGCACCGCGCGCGCCTGCTGCTGTCCGAGGTGGCCAATCTCGCCGATGACCTGCGCGACCGCAAGTTGGGGCACGATGCCGTACTGCGCATCGGGGCTCCGCCCTTCATCGCCTGGTCGCTGCTGCCCGACGTGCTGCGTGCCATGGCGGGCGACGGCGCGCTGCCGCCGGTGCAGATCGTCGAGGGCCGGCTGGATGATACGCAGCGCAAACTCGAAAGCGGCGAGATCGACCTCCTGCTGACTATGAACACCTCGTCCGAGCTGGGCGGCTTGTGCCAGGAGGGGTTGGTGATCCGGCCAGTGGGCCGGGAGCAGTGGATCGTGGTGTGCGCCAGCGATCACCCGCTGGCGCTGGCGCCGCGGGCGGCGCCGTGGACCTGGCGCGAGCTGAAGCAGCAGGCCTGGATATTGCCGGCCCGGCCGACGCAGGCCCGGCTGATGCTGGAGCAGTTGCTGCTCGACCACAACTTGCCGCCCATCGCGCCCGCCATCGAGTCCATGAACGCCATCACCAATCTCAATCTGGTCGAGCGCCGGCTGGGCCTGAGTCTGCTGGCCCGACGCACGGTACAGGAGCGGCTGGCCCGCGGCAGCCTGGTGGCGCTACCGGTCGAGGCGCTGCCGGAGCCGATTCCTATCGTGATGGTGTACCGGACGCCGTGGCACCAGAACGACATCGTCGAGCGCTTTCACGATGCCGCGCACGGGCTCCTGCAGGCCGCCAGCAGCGCCTCTGCCGACATGCCTTCGGGCAGCAGCTCGGCCAGCAGGTAATTGCGGTCGCGGAACGATTCCGCGTAGACCGCCTCCAGCAGGGTGATGCAGGCGGACAGCAGCGGGCAATCGACGCCCAGCAGGCGCGCCAGCCGTTCCTGAAACACCAGCCCGAACGGCACATCTTCCAGCACGTAGCGATGCGCCAGCCGGGCCGGGCCGAGCGGGCCGGCGCCGCGCGCATCGATGGCCCGCGCGATGTCCTCGAGCGGACCCAACGGCACGTGGTAGGAGCGCGAGTAATGCTGCGCCAGGGTCGGCAACGTGAATCCCAGGGCCTGGGCCAGCGCCAGCCGCTCCCGGTCCAGCGCCTGCGCCATGTTGGCGACCACCCCTGTGAAGTGGCCGAACAGCGGCCAGGCCTCGGCCCGGTCCATCCGGGTGAGGTTGGGGATCACCTCCGCCGCATGCGCGATCGGGTTGATGTTGGCCAGGGTGCTGGCCAGCAGGTTGTCGGCCGGCGCGAATCGGTCGCCGAACAGGGCCCGGCAGTCGGCCAGCGCGTCGCCGCCGCCCTCGGGCGGAGCCAGCCAGGCCATGCCGATCTGGCCGCGTGGCGCGTTCAGGTGCAGGCGGCCGTCGGGCAGGAAGTGGGCGGTCGTGAGGGTGGTGCTCCAGCCGACCGCCGTGACATCGGCGCCATGCGCCGCCGCCGTTTGGCGCAGCCACAGGGGCACCAGCGACAGGGCGCCGCTGACGATCAAGGTCTGGCCGTCGCGCCAGTGGGGCGCCGCGTCTTGCAGGACCTGCTGGTAGTGCGACGCGGGCAGGCAGATGAAGACATGGCTGTAGTCGGACAGGTCGGCCAGCCGCGCCAGCCGTTCGACCGCCACGGCGCCGTCCAGCGCGCCGACGCAGTCAAAGCGCGCCCGGCCGGGCTGGGCATGCGGCCGCAGGCGCCGCCCGGTGGGCGACCACATCGCCACCGGCAGGCCGCTGGCCCGCAGATAGGCCGCCGTGGCGCAGCCGATGCCGCCGGCCCCGACGATCGCGATACGGAAATCGTTGCGCTGCATGTCATTGCACCGAAATGTGGCGGTCGTTGATGATCTTGCCCCAGCGCTGGTTTTCACGCGTGGTGTAGTCGCGCAGTTCGGCCGGGGTGGTGCCCATCACGATCACGCCCTGGTGGATCAGCTTCTGCCGCAGGTCGGCGTCGCCGAGCACTTTGACCAGGGCGCCGTGGAGCCGGTCGATCACCGGGGCGGGGGTGCGCGCCGGCACGAACAGGGCGAAGGCGGTGGCGATCTCGAAGTCCTTGACGCCGGATTCGGCCACGGTCGGCACCTCGGGCAACAGCGGCGATCGCTGATCGCTGGAGACGGCCAGGGGCAGCAGCCGGCCCGACTTCAGGAACGGCAGCGAGGCGCCCAGGTCCAGGAAGGCCATGTCGACTTCGCCGCTCATCACCGCCGTGCCGGCGGGCCCGCCGCCCTGGTAAGGGATATGGGTCATCTCGATGCCGGTCAGGGCCATCAGTTGCTCGGCCGCCAGGTGGCTGGTGGACCCCTGGCCGCCCGAGGCAAAGGTGAGCCGACCCGGCTTTTCCCGCGCAAGGGCCAGCAGTTGCGTCAAGGTCTTGACCTTCAACGCGGGATTGACGGTCAGCACCAGCGGGCTGGCGCCCAGCAGCGACACCGGCGCCAGGTCGCGCTCATGTTGGTACGGCAGCTGCTTGTACAGGTGCGGACCGATCACGAAAGTGCTGTTGGTGGCCAGCAGGGTGGTGTAGCCGTCCGGCGCCGCGCGCACCGCCTGGGCGTGGCCGATCGAGCCGTTGGCGCCGGATTTGTTCTCGACCACGATGGGCTGGCCCAGCTCCTTGGCCAGGACGGTGCCCAGCTGGCGCGCCAGCAGATCCACCGCGCCGCCCGGCGGCCACGGCACGATCAGGTTGACGGGCCGTTGCGGGTAGGCGCCCGCGGCCGTGGAGGACTGGGCGCCGGCGTTGCCGCCCCATAGCAGGCAGAACGGAAGCAGCAAGGTTGCCAGACGGATACTGCGCGGCGGGATCATGGCCATCTCCAGGAATTGATGGCCACAGTGTAGGAAGGCGGCGCGGGGCCGGCCATCGACAAATGGTCAACGCGCCTTAACGGGACGTTGAGCGCGCGGCTGAGCAGGCCGATGTCCTGGCGGCCGCGACCGTCCGGACATTGGCGCGGCGGCGCTACACCGGGGTGACCGGCCCCCGTCCGAAGAATACGCCCTCCAGGTTCAGCATGAAGATCCCGAACTGGGCTGCGATCGCCTCCGGCGACCAGCCGCCCACGTGCGGGGTCAGCAGCAGGCGGTCCTGCGCGATCAGTTCCGGGGGCGGGGCGGGTTCGCTTTCATAGACATCCAGCGCCGCCCCGGCGATGCCGCCGGACGCCAGCGCGGCGGCCAGGGCCTGCGTATCCACGATGCTGCCCCGGCCGACATTGACCAGGTAGCCGCCCGGGCCGAGTTCCCGCAACACGGCCGCGTTGACCATGTGCCGCGTCGCAGCGCCGCCGGGCATGGCGCAGACCAGTACGTCGCACCAGCGCGCCAGCGCCAGCGCGTCATCGAAGTACCGATAGTCGAATTCCCGCCGCGCGCGGCGGTTGTGGTAGCCGACCGCCATCTTGAAGGCCCGGGCGCGGCTGGCGATGCGTTCGCCCACCGACCCCAGGCCCAGGATGCCGAGGCGCTTGCCCGAGACGTTGGCGGGCAGGGCAATGGCCGTGCGCCAGACGCCCGCGCGGCAGAGCCGGTCCAGCGCCAGGAAGTCGCGCATCGCCGCGATCACCATGCCCATGGCGTGGTCGGCGACGCATTCATCGTTGGCGCCGCGGCCGTTGGTCACCCAGATGCCGCGGGCCTGGGCCGCCGCCACGTCGATATTCTCGTAGCCGGCTCCCATGCTGGCGACGAGCCTGAGGCGGGGCAGCCGGTCCATTTCGTCGGCGCGCAGCCCCAGCAGGCCGATGGTCAGCACCGCCTCGAATTCGGCGCCGCGAGTCTGCACGACGCGGGCCCGCTCTTCGGGCGTCAGCGCGAATGTGGGTTGATGGCGCTGCCGCAGGGCCGCCTCTTGCGCGGGACCCAGCTCGCAGAGCACCAGAACGGAAATGCTCATAGTCGGATTGCTCTCACTGAAACTGCCACGATCTGCTCCTTGCTGTGCGTGTCGGGGGGCGACTGTAGTGCTCCTCTCAATGAAGAACAATCGCTAAAATCAGCCGGAATTATTCAAAAATCCTGATCAATGGCTTCCGACATCAATTTCAATCTGCTCCGCACCTTTCTCCTGATCGCGGAGACCCGGAGCTTTCGCGGCGCGTCGGAACAGGTGCATCGCTCGCAGTCGGCGATCAGCGCGCAGATCAAATTGCTCGAGGCGCAGGTCGGCGCCGAGTTGTTCCACCGCACCACGCGCAGCGTCCAGCTGACGGCGGCCGGCAAGCAGTTGTTCGACGCCGCCCGGCGCGGCGTGCGCGAGGTCGAGGCGGGGGTGAGGGAGGTGCGGGAGACGCTGGCCTTGCAGGCTGGCCACGTGGCGGTCGCGGCAACGCCGATTGCCGCCGCCGCGCTGCTGCCGCCCGTGCTGGCCCGCTTCGAGGCCCTGTATCCCGGCGTCGGGATGTCGGTGCGCGAACGGCAGTCGGCGGACGTGCAGGCCCAGGTGCTGCGGGGCGAGGTGGATTTCGGCGTGGTTCCGGGTCCGATGGGCGCCGAATGCGATTTCGAGCCGCTGGTGGCCGAAGATATCTGCGCGCTGATGGCGCCTCGCCTGTGCCCGGAGGCGGCGGATCCGATGGCGCTGAAGGACGTCGCCCGCTTGCCCTTGCTGCTGCTCAGTAACGCCACGTCGCTGCGCATCCTGCTGGATCAGGCGGCGACGCGGGCGCGCGTCCGCTTGACGCCGAAGTACGAATGCATACAGGCCCATACCTTGATCGCGATGGCCGCGGCGGGGCTGGGCGTCGCCATTCTTCCTCGGCTGGCTTTGCCCGCCAGGCCGCCCAAGGGGCTGCGGATCTGCCGGCTGTCGCCGTCGCTGACGCGCCAGATGGGGCTCCTGACCCTGCGGGGGCGCAGGCTGGCGCCCGCCGCAGAGAAGCTCGCCTCGCTGCTTCGAGAGACCAGCGCCAATGTTGGCGCCCGATAGCGCCGGCGCCCCTCGTCGTGGCGACGCCCCGGGGAGAGGGCGGCCCAGGCGTTTACAGGGCGGTCTTGGGCCTAGCCAGGCCGTATTTTCCGTTGCCCGTTTCGGCGTTAATATAATTTCATACATATGCTGTATGATATCTAACGTATATATGAAATTACTCACGATAAGATTCCATTATCGTGAATAAAAAACCGCTTTGATCCGGGAAATCGAGCCATGGCCACGGGAATTACGGAACTGGATGTCTGGCGCGCCTCCGACGCCTTGCTGCTGGAGGGCGCGCGGCCGACCATCGAGCGGGTGCGCCAGAAGATCGGGCGCGGCTCGCCCAATACGGTCAGCCCGCACCTGGAATCCTGGTTCCGGTCGCTGGGCGCCCGCATCCAGGATCCCGGCGCCTTCTCGGCCCCCGCCGCCGTGCCCGAGCCGGTGGCCCAGGCCGCCGCGCATTTCTGGGAATCGGCGCTGGCCGCCGCCCGCGCCGAGCAGGCCGAGGCCAATCGCCAGCGCTGGGCCGAACTGCATGAAGAGGGCGAGCGGCTGGACGCGCTCACCGAACAATTGCGCCTGCGCGAGGCCAATCTGGAAAACCGCGAGCGCGACCTGCAGGAGGGCCTGAAGGTGGCGACCGGGCAACTGGCCGCCACCGAGGAACGCCTGCGGGCGGCCGAGGCGCAGCTGCGCCAGCGCGACGAGGCCCTGGCGGTCGAGCAGCGGCAACTGGCGGACGCGCGCAATGCCTTGCTGGCCCACGTGGCCGATGCCGAGCGCGCCCGGAGCGAGCAGGCCGAGGCCTTGGCCGCCACCCAGGAGCGCCATGCCGCCCACGAGCGCCGCTGGCTCAACGAACTGGACGCCGAGCGCGGCAGCGTCAAGCGCCTGCAAGCCCGCCTGGACGAACTCCAGGCCGCCCAGCAGCAACAGGCCGAACAGTCGCGTCAGGCCCTGGCGCAGGCGGCCGAGCGCCTGCGTGGCGCGCAGGCGGATGCCGCCGACCAGCTGCGGGCGGTCCAGGCCGAGGTCCTGGCCACGCGCGGGGAGGCCCAGGCGCAATTGGGTCGGCAACTGGCCGACGTGGCCGTCGCCCAGGAGGCGCTGCAGGCCTCGCGCCGCCGCGAACAGGACCTGACCCAGCGGCTGGCGGCCAGCGACGCCCAGGTGACGGACCTGCTGGGCCAGTTGCGGACCCGCGACGGGCAGTTGTTGGAGCTGACGCGCCACCTGATCGCCGCCCGGGTCGCGGTGCGGCCCACGTCGGGCGGCGCCAAATAGGTGGTATGGGCGGGTATTTCGGATAAATTCGTACACGGCCCGATCCTTGCGCGGCCGTTGCCTGGAGCACCGCTTGAACCCGAACCCACGCCCGCCCGCGGACCTTGCCCGCAACCTGCTCGTCGTCGTCATCCTGTCGGCCCTGATGATCGGCAGCCTGTATGTGCTGAAGCCCTTCCTGTTCGGGCTGATCTGGGCCACCACCATCGTGGTGGCCACCTGGCCGGTGATGCTGGCGGTGCAGAAGCGCTGCGGCGGCCGCCGCTGGATGGCGACGGTGGCCATGCTGATCGTGCTGCTGGTGGTGATCGTGCTGCCGCTGTACCAGGCCATTTCGACGCTGGCGCTGCATGGCGGCGCCATCATGACCTCGATCAAGAGCCTGCCCGATTACGCCCTGATGGCGCCGCCGGGCTGGGTGCAGGGCATTCCGCTGGGCGGGCCGCGCATCGCGCAGGAATGGCAGGCGCTGGCCGACGCCGGCGCGGGCGGGTTGCTGGCGCGCCTGGAGCCCTATGTGACCATGGCGGCCAAGTGGCTGCTGAGCAATGCGGCCATCGTCGGCGTGTTCGTCATGCACATGCTGATCACCATCGTCATTGCCGGCATCCTCTATAGCCAGGGCGACGTCGCCGCCAATTTCGTGCAGCGCTTCGCCAACCGCCTGGCCGGCCATCGCGGCGTGGCGGCGATCCGCCTGGCGGGCCTGTCGATCCGCGCGGTGGCGCTGGGCATCGTGGTGACGGCGGTGGTGCAGTCGGCGCTGGGCGGGCTGGGCCTGTGGATCGCCGGGGTGCCGGCGGCCGGGATCATCACCGCGTTGATGCTGATGCTGTGCCTGGCCCAGCTGGGGCCGTTCCTGCCGTTGCTGGGCGGGGTGATCTGGCTGTTCCAGAACGACATGAAGGTGGCGGCGATCCTGCTGCTGGTGTGGGCGGTGCTGGTGACCATGCTCGACAACCTGCTGCGGCCGATGCTGATCAAGCGCGGCGTGAACCTGTCGATGCTGCTGATCCTGGCCGGGGTGCTGGGCGGCATGTTCGCCTTCGGCATCGTCGGCCTGTTCATCGGGCCGGTGATCCTGGCGGTGACCTCGACGCTGCTCAAGGCCTGGGTCGACGAGGTGCCGCCGCCCGAGGCGCCGGCCGTCGCCAGGCAGCCCACCGATCTCTGAGGCATCGCGGGCCGGGCATCGGCCTCCAGTGCCTGGCGCCGGGCGCCCGCCGGAACCGCAAGCTGGTGCAATTTTTATTGCCGCCAGGTCCGTATCCTTGGCGGGTGCGCCGCGGCTCGCGGCGCGTGGCCCGCATCCAACCAGGAGACCTCCGTGACGACCGATTCCACGCAACCCTTCGATTGGCGCCTCGCCGTGGTCGACCCCACCCCGCGGGCGCCGGCGGGCTTTCGCTCGCTGGTCACGCCGACCAGCCGCGGCTCGACCACGTTGTTCGAGCGCGCCGCCGACCTGCGCGACGATTGGGACGCGGAAAAGGCGCCGTACACCTATGGCCTGCACGGCACGCCCACCGTGCTGGAGCTGGGCGCGCGCATCGCGCAACTGGAGCAGGGCCGCCATTGCTTCATCACGCCGGGCGGACAGGCCGCCATCGCGCTGGTCTACCTGGCATTTTGCGGCGCCGGCGACCATGCGCTGCTGCCCGATACGGCCTACGGCCCCAACCAGGGGCTGGCCGGCGGTCTGCTCAAGCGGCTGGGCATCGAGGTGGAGACCTACGATCCGCTGATCGGCGCGGGCATCGCCGCGCTGCTGCGCCCCAATACCCGGCTGGTCTGGTGCGAGAGCCCCGGCTCGGCCACCATGGAAATCCAGGACGTGCCGGCGATCGCGGCGGCCGCGCACCGGGCCGGCGCGGTGGTGGCGCTGGACAATACCTATGCCGCCGGCGTGCTGTTCGATGCCTTCGCGCACGGCGTGGACGTCACCATGCAGGCGCTGACCAAGTACATCGGCGGCCACAGCGACCTGCTGCTCGGCTCGGTCACCTGCCGCGACGAGGCGCACTACCGGGCGCTGGGCGAGGCCCGCAATTTCCTCGGCATGGCGGCCTCGCCGGACGATTGCAGCCTGGCGCTGCGCGGCCTGCAGACCCTGGCGGTGCGGTTGGCGCAGCTGGAGCGCGGCACGCTGGAGGTGGCGCAGTGGCTGGCGGGGCGGCCCGAAGTGCGCACGGTGCTGCATCCGGCCTTGCCGTCATGCCCGGGCCACGAGATCTGGAAGCGCGATTTCACCGGGTCGGCCAGCGTGTTTTCCATCGTGCTGCGGGACGGCCCCAGCCGCGCGCGGATCGAGGCGTTCGTCGACCGGCTCGCGCTGTTCAAGATCGGCTACAGCTGGGGCGGCGTGACCAGCCTGGCGGCGCCGTACTTCAACCTGCGCCGCACGCTGCGTCCGTACGGCGACCGGCTGGTGCGCCTGAACGTGGGGTTGGAGCCGCCCGCGGCGCTGATCGCGGACCTGGAGCAGGCGTTCGCGGCGCTTGCATAGCGCGGGAATGGCCGGCGCGGCGCCCGATCGCGGCGGCCGCCGCGGGAAAGGGCGTAACATCTCGAGCCAGGCGCTGTCGCCGCGTTCGCGCGATGCCTCGCGGCGCCGGCCTTTCCCGTTTTTGACGCAGTATCCGAGATGACGACGTACCCGCCGATTGCTTTCCTTTCCCGTTCCCAGGCCTCCCACCGACAGGCGGGCCGGCCATGAGCGACAGCGTCCGCCTGGCCAAGCGCCTGGCCACCGAACAATCCTGTTCGCGCGGCGACGCCGAACGCTACATCGAGGGCGGCTGGGTCGCCGTGGACGGCAAGGTGGTCGAGGAACCCGGCTACCGCGTCCAGCCCGGCCAGGCCATCAGCCTGCTGCCCGGCGCCCGCCTCGAAGAGATGCGCCCGGTCAGCGTGCTGGTGCATAAGCCGGCCGGCTTGTCGGCCTCGGATCCGGCCGAATCGGCGCTGGACCTGGTCGTGCCCGCCAACCTGATGCCGGGCGACCGCTCCGGGCAGCGCTATCTCAAGCGCATGTTCAATGGCCTGAAGCTGGCCACGCCGCTGGAGCGCGCGGCCAGCGGGCTGGTGGTGTACACCCAGGAATTCGCGGTGGCGCGCAAGCTGATCGAAGAGGGGCGCCACGTCGAGCAGGAATACATCGCGCAGGTGCGCGGCACGCTCGACGCGGCCGCGCTGGCGCGCCTGCAGCGCGGCCTGGCCTATGAGGGCCGGCCGGCCACGCCGATGAAGGTCAGCTGGCAGAATGAGAGCCACCTGCGCTTCGCGTTGAAAACGCCCGCGTTGGGCTTCATCGAGTACGCCTGCGACAGCGTCGGCCTGCAACTGCAAGCCCTGCGCCGAATCCGCATCGGCCGCCTGCCGATGGCCGGGCTGGCGGTGGGGCAGTGGCGCTACCGGTTGGAGTACGAACGTTTCTAGCGTCACGGCGCGCGGATCGCGGGCGTGTTCGGGGTGGTGTTGGTTTGCCCGACACGCAGTTACGTACTTAAAGTGGATTCTGGAATGAGTTCAAGCGAATTCTGGGATCGCGCATTCCAGACTTCATCCTGTTTCTCTATTTGTTGTTTAAGCTATTGATAAATAATAATAATAAAAACTGACCTGAAAGGATGGCATATGCCCGCAAGGCAACGCGAGCGGCACGCTCTGATGGATCCGGCACGGCGCGGCCTGCTCAAGGCCGCTGGCGCGCTGGGCCTGTCCAGCCTGGCGCTGGCGGGTTGCGCGAGCCGGGTGGCGGCGCCGCCCGACCGTGGCGAGGGGGCTCCGTCTGCCGGGTCGTCCGCTGCGGCGCCGCCGCGCGACGCGCCCGTGCCAGCGCTGCGTCCGGGCGGCCGCGTCGCCATCGTGGCGCCGGCCTCGGCCGCCGATGGCGCGGCCTTCGAGGCGGCGGAGTGGCTGCAGGCGCGCGGTTACGACCCGCGCATCATGCCGGCCGCCTTGACGCGCAGCGATGCGCCGTACGACTACCTGGCCGGTGACGACGACGCCCGGCTCAACGACCTGCACGCGGCCTTTGCCGATCCGGCCATCGACGCGGTGTGGTGCCTGCAGGGCGGTTTCGGCTCGTGGCGGCTGGCGGACCGGCTCGATATCGGCCTGTTGCGCCAGCACCCGAAGCCCTTCATCGGCTACAGCGACATCACCGCGCTGCACCTGGCGATCCAGCGCCATGCGGGCTTCGTGACGTTTCACGGGCCGATGCTGGCGCAGGACCTGGTGGCCGGCAAGCAGGAGCCGACCGCCAGCCACGTGCTGGCGATGGTCGGCGGCCAGATCGGGCAGGGCGCCTGGATCGACGCGCCGCCGGAATCCAACCCGGTGGTGCTGGCGCCAGGCGTGGCCAGCGGCCGGCTGGTGGGCGGCAACCTGGCGCTGATCGCCGCCATGATCGGATCGCGCCACGAGATCGCCACGCGCGACGCGATCCTGTTCATCGAGGACGTCAACGAGGCGCTGCCGCGCATCGACCGGTTGCTGTCGCAATTGCGCGCGGCCGGCAAGTTCGATCGCATCAAGGGCGTGCTGGCCGGCAATTTCACCCGCCTGGGGCTGCCGGGAGGCGACGCCGCCGGCCAGAGCCTGTTGTTTCCGCTGCTGCTGGAGCAATTCCAGGCGCGCGGCATCCCGGTGCTGGCCGCCTGGCCCAGCGGCCATGGCGATCCCAACCTGACGCTGCCGCTCGGCGCGCGGGTGACGCTGGATACGCAACGGCGCGGCCTGCGGCTGGAGCAGGCGGTGGCGGTCCAGGCCGCGCCGCTGTAGCCCGGAAACCCGCCGCATGAATCCCTTCTTCGATGCCCTGAGCCGCCAGTTGAACGCGCCCGAACGCCGGCGCCAGCGGCAGCGGCATGCCCGCGCCAAGGCGTTCCAGTGCGTCTGCGGCCAGCGGGTGTTCTTCAACAATACCGAATGCCTGAACTGCCACCGGCAATTGGGCTTCGATCCGCGCCATGGCCACGTCGTGGCGCTGGATCCGGGCAAGACGGACGGCACCTGGGTCGAGGCCGGGCGGGTGCGCGGCAGGACCTTCAAGCGCTGCGCCAATTTCTCGTCGCCGGCCGCCTGCAATTGGCTGCTGCCGGCCACGCGCGCCGACGATCTTTGCATTGCCTGCGCACTGAACCGTACCATTCCCGATCTGTCGGTGCCGGGCAACGGGGCGCTGTGGCGCAAGGTCGAGAGCGCCAAGCGCCAGGTCATCGCCCAGCTGCTGACGTTGGGGCTGCCGATCCCGCGGGCGCGCGCGCCGGGCGACGGCGGGCTGGCGTTCGACCTGCTGGCGCCGTCCGACGACGGCGCGCCGCTCCTGACCGGCCACGGCCAGGGGCTGATCACGCTCAATGTGCGCGAGGCCGACGACGCCTACCGGGTCCAGGTGCGCGAGGCGATGCACGAGCCGTATCGCACGCTGGTGGGCCACTTCCGCCATGAGATCGGCCATTTCTACTGGGACCGGCTGGTGGCCGGCGGCCCCTGGCTGGCGCCGTTCCGCCAGGTGTTCGGCGACGAGCGCGACGACTACGCGCAGGCGCTGCGGCGCCACTACGAGCAGGGCGCGCCGGCCGACTGGGCGCAGCGCTTCATCAGCGCCTACGCCTCGTCGCATCCCTGGGAGGACTGGGCCGAGACCTGGGCCCACTACCTGCACATGATGGACACGCTGGACACGGCCTTCAGCTTCGGCGTGGCGCGGGTGCCGCTGGAGCAGGTCAGCGATCCCTTCACCCGGGCGTCGCTGTACGACCCGGACGATCCCGAGGGCCAGGGCTTCCTCGACCTGGTCAACGGCTGGGTGGCGCTGACCGGCGTGCTCAACGAGCTGTCGCGCAGCATGGGCCAGCGCGACTTCTATCCCTTCGTGCTGCCCGCCGCCGTGGTGGGCAAGCTGCAGTTCGTGCACCGGGTGATCCGGGCCGCGGCGCGCTGATGCCGCGGCCGGCCCCGGCATCGCGGCCGCTCAGATGCGCCGCGCCGACCATTCGCCCTTGCCGGCGGCGCTGCCCTGGATGGTGGCGCCGTTGACCTCGCCGGTATAACGCACGCCGTCGGCGGTGAACGAGATGGTGCGGCCATCCATGCGCGCGTCGGAGATCTCGCTGGAACCCAGCTTGCCCGACAGCATCTGGTACTGCTGTTCCAGCTGCAGGGTGCGGCCGCCCACCTGCCAGCGGCCATCGACCTTGGCCGGCACCACCCACAGCAGCGCGTTGCAGTAGGTCTGGCAGGCCTCGGTCACGGTTTCGGAGGCATCCGGCTCCCAGTCGCCCATGCGGAAGGTGTTGGACACGATGCGGGTGCCCGGCGGCAGTTCCAGCAGCCTGGGTCGCAGCTTTTCGTTGATGGTCGACAGCAGGAACATGGTGATGACGTCGGCCTGCGACAGGTCGGTCTCGAACAGGTCCGCGACCTCGAACGTGGCGCGGCGCGACATGCCGGCCTTGGCCGCGTTGCTGCGCGACAGCGCCACCAGGTCGGGGTTGTACTCGATGCCCTTGGCGGTCAGGCCGCGCTGGGCGGCGGTGATGACGGTGCGGCCGTCGCCGGAACCCAGGTCCATCAGGCGGTCCTGCGGGGTGACCTGGGCCATGTCGAGCATCTTGTCCACCAGCGTCTGCGGGGTTGGCACCCAGATGACGTCCTTGCCATCCTGGCCGACGTCGGGCACGTAGTCTTCGGTCGCGGCGGCCGGGGTGCCGGCGCCAGCGGCGCGGGCCTCGGCCAGGACCGACAGGGACAAGGCCAGCGCCAGCGCCGATGCCATGACGGTCCAGCGGCGGGCGGGCGAGAGGGACGAGCGGGCACGTTGCATGATGAAGACTCCTAGGGCGAAGAAAAGCGGGGCGGGCGGCTCATCGCGGGTCGCGCGCTTCGGCGGGGCGCAGCAGCCGCAGCATCGGCACGCCCAGCACCAGCACGCCCAGGCCGATCAAGGCCCCGGCGCCGGCGTAGGCGGCGCTGGAATACACCAGGCCGGCGCAGGTCAGCGCCAGCAGGGCCGGGGTCAGCGGATACAGGGGCACGCGGAACGGCCGCGGACGCGCCGGGTCCAGCTGGCGCAGGCGCCATACCGACGCGGCCACCAGCAGCATGAACAGCCAGAACACCGGCGCGGTGTAGGCCACCATGGTCTGCACCGCGTTGTGGCTGAAGGCGCCCACCGCCAGCAGCGCCAGGGTGATGACGCCCTGCGCCAGCAAGGCGCTGACCGGGGTCTCGTTGCGTTCGTTCCAGCCGGCCAGCGCGCGCAGCCGTGGCACGTCGCGGCCCAGCGCGTAGTACACGCGGGCGCCGGTGATGATGGTGCCGTTGATGGTGCTGAGCGCGGTGGCGCAGATCACCAGGCTCAGCAGGGCGGCGGCGTATGGGCCGGCGGCCAGCTGCATCACCGCCGCGCCCAGCGCGGGCGTGTCGCGCAGGCCCTGCAGGCCGAACAGTTCCAGCAGGGCAAGGTTGGTCAGGAGATAGGCGCCCGTCACCACCACGGTGCCGATCAGCAGCACCCGCGCCATGTTGCGGCCAGGGTTGCGCAGCTCGCCGCTGAGATAGGCGGCCTCGTTCCAGCCGCCGTAGGTCAGCAGCACGAACACCATGCCCATGCCCATCAGCCCGGCGGCGTTGCCGCCCAGCGGCGTCGGCGCGGGCGCGGCGGGCGGCGCGGTGAACAGGGCGGCGCCCAGCACCGCCGTCAGCGCCACCAGCGTCAGGATCGTGAACAGCCATTGCAGGCGCTTGGAGTGGCGCGTGCCGGCCACGTTCAGCGCCGTCAGGCCGATCACCGACAGCGCGGCGTGGGCGGTGGCGCCATGCGCGCCGAGCGGCAGCAGCTGCTGCGCGTAGTCGCCATAGATGAAGGCCACCACGGCGATCGCGCCGGTCTGGATCACGGTGCAGCGCGCCCAGGCGAACAGCAGGCCGACGCGCGGCCCCCAGGCGCGCGACAGATACAGGTATTCGCCGCCGGCGCCGGGATAGGCCGAGCCCAGCTCGGCATAGCAGAGCGCGCCCACCAGCATCACCAGGCCGCCGGCCAGCCAGTAGCCCAGGTACATCGCCTCGGACGTGGCGTGCTGCGCCACCAGCGGAGGAAAGCCGAAGATGCCGATGCCGATCACCACGCCCACCAGCACCACGGTGGCATCCATCACCGACAGGCCGGGCGGACCGAGCGCGTGCGCGCCGGCGCCGCTCCGCGCGCCGGCTGCACTGGGGCTGGGGCGCAAGGAGCGGGGCAGAGGCGGCATCGAATTCTCCCGGGGATCGCCGCCGCACGGGCGCGCGGCGTGCCAGGCATCTATCCTGACAAATGGCTGAATAAAGAGTGACCCCGGGCGGGGAAGGAAAGTTTCTACGGGATTTCCCGTAGCCACGGCGGGAGACTGCGGGGCCGTGTCGATGCGGCGCGCCGCCGATGCGGTCAGACGCGGGGGCGATCTCCCGCAGGGAGCGGGGGACGAGCGAGGGAAAGGGTCTACTTCTTGGGCGAGGCCGGCTTCAGGCGCGACGGCACTTCGTCCAGGTCGCTGCAGACGGCCAGCACTTCGGCCGGCTTCTTGCTCAGCGACAGGTAGACGTGGCCGATGCCGCTATCGAAATAGGCGGACTCCAGCCGGTTCAGCACCACGCTGTCGCCGTTCTCGAACTGGATGCGCACCTTGCCCGACAGCACCAGCGCGAATTCCTGGCCGGGATGGCGAATGTAGTCCTCGAACTCGACCACCTTGCGCGAATCGATCAGCGCCAGCATCGGCATCATCTTCTTGCCGGGGTATTCGCCCATCAGCAGCCGGTAGTGGTAGTTGTCCGTGGCGTAGTCGCGCGCGTCGCTGAGCTTGTTCTTCACGTAGGTGGGCGCCACCTCGGCCTGGGGCGCATCGCCCAGCATGAACATGCGCGTCATGTCGATGTCCAGCGCCCGGGCCAGCGCGGCGAACTTCTCGTAGCTCAGGGCGATCTGGCCCAGTTCGGCCTTGGACAGCGTCGATACCGCGATGCCGCTGGCCTGCGACAGCGCCTGCAACGTCATTTTCCGGGCCTTGCGCTCGGCGCGCAGGCGGGCGCCCATTACTTCCTTGCCCACGATGTCGGGTGGGGCCGTCTTGCGGGTAGGGGCCATGTAGCGGTCTGGGCGTCTAGGGAGTTGGAGGGGAACGCGGGCGGGGCCCGCAAGCCCCGCCGCGCATACGCCGGATTGTATAAGGCGGCGCCGCTCAGGCGGGCGTGCGCGCCAGCACGCGGCCGGCGTGCTCGCCGGTGAAGGCCTGCTCGCGCCACACGGGCACGCCGTTCACGTAGACCGAATGGATGCCGGCGGCGCGTTCGGTCGGCCGTTCGAAGGTGGCGGTGTCGGCCACGGTGGCGGGATCGAACACCACCAGGTCGGCGAAGTAGCCCGGCCGCAACTGCCCGCGCTCGGCCAGGCCGAAGCGCTCGGCGGTCAGGCCGGTCATTTTCCAGACCGCCGTTTCCAGCGGGAACAGGCCCAGGTCGCGGGCATAGTGGCCCAGCACCCGCGGGAAGGTGCCCCATAGGCGCGGGTGGGGACGTTCGTCGTGCGGCAGGCCGTCCGAGCCGATCATGGTGGGGCCGAACGCCAGGATGCGCTGCACGTCGGGCTCGTCCATCATGAAATAGATCGCGCCGGCCGGCTGCAGCTCGGGCACCACGTCGTACTTGGACTTGCCGCGTTCGGCCGCGACCTCGTCCAGGTCGCGCCCGCTCAGTTCGGGGAAGGGCTTGCACCAGGTGATGATGGTGCGGCCGGCCAGCAGCACGCGGTCCTGCTTGAGCATGGTCGAGCCGGCCACGTAGGGATAGGCGTCCAGCGACACGTCCTGGCGGGCCATGGCGGCCTCGATCAGCGGCAGCGTCTCGCGCGAACGGCCGAAGTTGGGCTGGCCCATGACCTTGTGGTGCGAGATCACCACCGGCACGTCCAGCTCGCGGCCGATGCGGAAGGTTTCCTCCAGCGCCGCCACGATGTGCTCGCCTTCGTCGCGCATGTGGGTGGCGTAGATGCCGCCGTGCGTGCTCAGGGGCCGGCAGACCTCGATGATCTCCTCGGTGGTGGCGCGGGCGGCGGGCGGGTAGAAGGCGCCGGTCGAAATGCCGATGGCGCCGCTGGCCATGGCTTCCTCGGCCAGCGCGCGCATGGCGTCGATCTCGTCGTCGGTGGCCGCGCGCTGCAGGTCGGGCATGACGGCGGCGCGCAGCGTCGAATGGCCCACCATGCAGGCGGCGTTGACCGCCGCCGGCGTGGCGCGCAGGGCTTCCAGGTAGTCGGCGAAGCGCTTGAAATGGTACGAACCGCCTTCGTCCAGCAGGTCCAGCGGCGCCGGCGGGTTGGCGTGCGCCAGCGGCGCCAGGCTGATGCCGCAGTTGCCGGTGACGACCGTGGTGACGCCCTGCGAGATCTTGGGCGTCATGTCGCGGCGCTTGAGCAGGTAGTTGTCGTCGTGGGTGTGCGAGTCGATGAAGCCGGGCGCCAGCACCTGGCCGCTGACGTCGATGCGCTGGCGCGCGGCCGCGCCGGACAGGTCGCCGATGGCGGCGATGCGGTCGCCGCGCACGCCGAGGTCGGCGCGCCGTCCGGGCGTGTTGGCGCCGTCGATGACGGTGCCGCCGACGAACAGGTAGTCAAAGGGCTGTGATTCGGATGCGGTCATGGGAATCTCCTCTTGGTATGAACAGGCCCTAGGCGAAATGGCAGGCGACCAGCTGGCCGGCGCCGACCGGGCGCGCCAACGGCGTTTCCTGGGCGCAGCGGGCCTGGGCCTGCGGGCAGCGGGTGCGGAAGGCGCAGCCGGACGGTGGCGCCAAGGGGCTGGGAATCTCGCCCTTGAGCACCGCCACGGGGGCGCGTTCGCCGCGGCGGGCCGAGGGCACGGCCGCCAGCAGGGCGCGGGTGTAGGGGTGGGCCGGCTGGTTGAAGACCGCGTCGCGCGTGCCGGTCTCGACGATCCGGCCCAGGTACATCACCGCCACGTGGTGGCTGATGTGGCGCACCACGCTCAGGTCGTGCGAGATGAATACGTACGTCAGCCCCAGGTCGCGCTGCAGGTCCATCAGCAGGTTGATGACCTGCGCCTGCACCGACACGTCCAGCGCCGAGACCGGCTCGTCGCAGACGATCAGGCCCGGTTCCGGCGCCAGGGCGCGCGCGATGACGATGCGCTGGCGCTGGCCGCCGGAGAATTCGTGCGGATAGCGGTCGGCCGCGTCCGGCCGCAGGCTGACGCGGGCCAGCAGCTGCGCCACGCGTTCGCGGATGGCCTCGCGGCCATAGCCGAAATTGCGCAGCGGTTCGCCGATGATGTCGCGCACCCGCATGCGCGGATTCATGGACGAGAAAGGGTCCTGGAAGATGAACTGCATGCGGCGGCGCATGGCGCGCAGCTGGCCGCTGTTCATGCTGGCCAGGTCGGCGCCTTCGAGCAGGATGCGGCCCTCGGTGGGGTCGGTCAGCCGGATCAGGCACTTGCCGGTGGTCGACTTGCCGCAGCCGGACTCGCCCACCAGGCTCAGGGTCTGGCCGCGGGCGACCGACAGCGATACGCCATCGACCGCGCGCAGCACCTTGCCGCCGTCCACGGGAAAGTGCTTTTTCAGGCCGACCACCTCCAGCAGGGGGGCGGAGGGCGCGGACGCCGCGGCGGGGACGGGGAAAGGAGCGTCGTGCAGGTTCATCGCGGATCTCGTTGCATCGTGGCGGCGGGCGCGGCCTGGCGCGCCCAGCACCAGACGCGGTGGCGGTCGCCGGCGGCGACCTCGGGCGGGGCCTCGTCGGCGCAGCGCGGCGTGGCCTCGGGGCAGCGCGCGGCGAAGGCGCAGCCACGCGATTCGGGCGTCACCACCGGCACGATGCCGGGCAGCTCGGCCAGGCGCGCGGTGTGGTCCTGGCCGTCGACGAAGTCGGGCAGCGAGCGGATCAGCGCCTGGGTATAGGGATGGGCGGCATGGTCCAGCACGTCGTCGACGCTGCCTTCCTCGACCTTGCGGCCGGCGTACATGACGATGACCCGCTGGCACATCTGCGCCACCACGCCCAGGTCGTGGGTGATCAGCACGATCGCCGTGCCCAGCCGCGCCTGGATGTCGCGCAGCAGGTGCAGGATCTGCGCCTGGATGGTGACGTCCAGCGCGGTGGTCGGCTCGTCGGCGATCAGCACCTTGGGCTGGCAGGCCAGCGCCATGGCGATCATGGCGCGCTGGCGCATGCCGCCGGACAGCTGGTAGGGGTATTCGTGCACGCGCCGCGCCGGGTCGGAGATCTGCACCAACTCCAGCAACGCCTCGGCCTGCTTCATGGCCTCGCGCCGCGACAGGCCCTGGTGCAGCATCAGCGGCTCGCTGATCTGGCGGCCGATCGTGAATACAGGATTGAGCGAGGTCATCGGCTCCTGGAAGATCATCGACAGCTGGTTGCCGCGCACGGCCCGCATGGTCTTCTCGGGCAGCGCCAGCAGGTCGCGGCCGTCGAACTCGACGCTGCCGCGCGCCACGCGCCCGGGCGACCGCAGCAGCCGCATGATGGACAGCGAGGTGACGCTCTTGCCGCAGCCGGATTCGCCGACCAGGCCGAGGGTCTCGCCCGGCATCAGGTCGAACGACAGGCCGTCCACGGCCAGCACCGTGGTCTCGTCGCCGTCGAAACAGGTGGTCAGGTCATTCACTTGCAGGACAGGTTGGGATGGCATGCGCGCGCTCCTACAGCTTTTTCGCCAGGCGCGGATCGAGCATGTCGCGCAGCCCGTCGCCCACCAGATTGACGGCCAGCACGGCCACTCCCAGGAACAGGCCCGGATACAGGATGATGTGGAACGCCACCGCGACGAAGTTGCGGCCCTCGGCCATGATGTTGCCCCAGCTCGGGGTCTGCGGCGGGATGCCCACGCCCAGGAAGCTCAGCACGGCCTCGGTCAGGATCGCCGAGGCGGCGATGAAGGTGGCCTGCACCATCAGCGGCGCGAACAGGTTGGGCAGGATGTGGCGCAGCAGGATGGCCGGCACGCGGGTGCCGGCGGCCACCGCCGCCTCGATGTACGGCTGCTCGCGGATGGTCAGCACCAGGGCCCGCACCAGCCGCACCACGCGCGGCACCTCGGGCACCACGATGGCCACGATCACGGTGCCCAGGCCGCCCTTGAGCGTGGCCATCAGCGCGATCGCCAGCAGCACGCCGGGAATCGCCATCAGGCCGTCCATGATGCGCATGATCACGGCGTCCAGGCGGCGGAAGTAGCCGGCCAGCATGCCCAGCAGGACGCCGCCCGCGGTCGACACCAGCGCGACCACGACGCCGACCAGCAGCGACACCCGCGCGCCCCACAGGGTGCGCGCATAGACGTCGCGGCCCAGCGCGTCGGTGCCGAAGAAGTGTTCGACCGACGGCGGTTTCATGCGCGCCATCGGGTTGATGTCCTGCGGATCGATCGCGGTCAGCCATGGCGCGGCCAGCGCGATTACCGCGAGCGCCAGCAGGATGGCGCAGCCGACGTACAGCATCGGGTGGCGCCGCAGCGAGCGGGCGGCGCGGCGCCAGCGCGGGCGCGGCACGGCCAGGGGCAGGGTGGTGGTGGTCATGGAGTGCCCCTTCTCAATAGCGGATGCGCGGGTCGAACAGGCGGTAGCTCAGGTCGACCAGCAGGTTGATCAGCACGTAGATGCCCGAGGCCACCAGCAGCACGCCCTGGATCACGGGATAGTCGTGGCGCAGCACGGCGTCGATGGTCAGGCGGCCCAGGCCGGGGATGGCGAACACGGTTTCCGTGACCACCACGCCGCCGATCAGCAGCGCCACGCCCACGCCGATGGTGGTGACGATGGGGTTGGCGGCGTTCTTGAGCGCATGCCAGACGATCGGGCCGGCCGCCAGGCCCTTGGCGCGGGCGGTGCGGATGTAGTCTTCCGACAGCGCCTCCAGCATGGTGGCGCGGGTCATGCGGGTCAGCAGGGCCATGTAAACCAGCCCCAGCGACAGACAGGGCAGCATCAGGTGGCGCAAGTACGGCACCAGGCCCTCGGCCAGCGGCTTGTAGCCCTGCACCGGCAGCCAGCCCAGCTTGATGGAAAAGCCGTACACCAGGCTGTAGCCGATCAGGAACACCGGCACCGAGAACGCACAGACCGCGCCGATCATCACCAGGCGGTCCAGCCACTTGCCGGCGTTCCACGCCGCCAGCACGCCCAGCGGCACGGCGGCCAGCACCGCGAACAGCATGGTGAAGATGGCGATCGACAGGGTCGGCCCCATGCGCTGGCCGATCAATTGCGCCACCGGCATCTGGGTGGCGATCGAGGTGCCCAGGTCGCCGGTGGCCAGGTGCCCGACCCAGATGCCGAACTGCAGCAGCAGCGGCTTGTCCAGGCCCAGGTTCTGGCGGATCTTCTCGACGTCCTCGGTGGTGGCGTTGTCGCCCGCGATCACCGCCGCCGGATCGCCCGGCGACAGGTGTATCAACAGGAATACCACGACCGCGACCACGGCCATGACGGGAATGACGGCCGCGATGCGGCGCAGGATGAATTTCACGCTGGGTTTCCCCCCGGCCTGGCGCGGCGCGCGCGGAGCGCTTGGCGGCGGCCTGATTGTCCGGGAGCGGGGCGCGCGTGCCGGGCACGCGCGGCCCCGCGCCGCCTCATGGTTTTTCGACGTTCCACATCACGGGGATGCCGGTCTTCATCAGCTCCGTGTGCGACAGCCCGCGGATGGCCGACACCGGCTTGAATTCCCCCCACATCACGTAAGGCACCGACTCGTAGGCGCGGGCCTGCAGCTTGGCCGCGATGTCCTTGCGCCTGGCGGCGTCGGGTTCCTGGATCCACTGCGTGCGCAGCGTGTCCAGTTCCTTGTCGCAGGGCCAGCCGGGCAGGCTGTTGCCGCAGGCGGCCGACAGCCACGGGTTGGTCAGCGGCGTGCTGGCGTCGTAATAGCCGCCCCAGGTCAGGAACAGGCTCCAGCCGCCTTGCTCGGGCGGATCCTTCTTCAGGCGGCGCGCCGCCAGCGAGGCCCAGTCCATGGTCTGCAGGTCGACCTTGAGGCCGGCCTTCTTCATGTTCTGCGTCAACACCATGACGGCGGGCGCGCTGATGTGGTCGGTCGGGTAGAGCACCACGATCTTCTCGCCCTTGTAGCCGGCCTCCTGCAGCAGCTGCTTGGCGCGCGCCAGGTCGGGCTTGGCGTAGGGCGCCGCGCCGGCGTCGGTGGCCAGCGGCGAGCCGCAGATGTACAGCGTGGCGCAGTAGTCGACGCGGTACTTTTCCGGGTAGCCGATGGCCGCCAGCATTTCCTTCTGGCTGAACAGGTAATACAGGGCCTGGCGCGCCTGCGGCTTGTCGAACGGCGGGTGCAGCGCGTTGACGATGGCCATGCCCTGGGTCGCGACCGAGGTGTTCAGGGTGATGGCGGGGTTGCTTTCCAGCACCGGCAGGAAGTCCGGCGTGGTCTGCTCGATCATGTCGACTTCGCCGTTCATCAGCGCGGCGGTGGCCGTGTTGCCGTCGGGAATGTAGATCCATTCGATGCGGTCGACCTTGGCGACCTTGCCGCCGGCCAGGCCGTCGGCCGGTTCGTTGCGCGGCACATAGGCCGGGTTCTTGACGTACACGACCTTGTTGCCGGGGACCCACTCATCGCGCTTGAACAGGAACGGGCCGGAGCCGACCATCTCGGTGACCGGCGTGTTCGGATCCGTCATCGCCAGGCGCTTGGGCATGATGAAGGGCGGCATGCCGGACGGCTTGGCCAGCGCGTCCAGCACCAGGCCGAACGGCTGCTTGAGCGTCAGCGAGAAGCTGTCGGGACCCGTGGCGGCCAGTTCGGCGCCGGCGGCCATCAAGGCCTGGCCCATGGTGTCCTTCTTGGCCCAGCGCTGCAGCGAGGCGATGCAGTCCTCGGCGGTGACCGGGGTGCCGTCGTTGAACTTCAGCCCGGGACGCAGCTTGAAGGTCCAGGCCATGCCGTCGGGCGACGCGGTCCAGCTTTCGACCATTTGCGGCTTGGGCTGGCCGTGGCTGTCCTGCGCGAACAGCGTGTCGAACACCATGTAGCCGTGATTGCGGGTGATATAGGCGGTGTTGAACAGCGGGTCCAGCGTCTTCAGGTCCGCGTGCGGCACCATCCGCAGCGTCTTGGTCTGGGCCTGGGCCGGCTGGCCCGCGGCCAGGCCGCAGGCCAGCAGGGCGGCGGCGCCCAGCAGGCTGAATCGTTTCATCATGGTCATCCCCTTGTTTTTTCCGGTTGCCTGCTTGGGCAATGGTTGGATATCAGCCCTTGAAGGGCCATTTCGGCAACTTGCGCTTGGTGAACGGCAGCGCGTTGTAGTCCTGCGTGATGGCGCCGGGCGTCTCGACGTAGATGACGTGGCGGCCGATCTTCGAGTACGAGGCGTAGAAATGCTGCGACGACTTCGGGATGACCAGCTTCATCGCGCCCAGATCGACGCCGAACTGCGTGAACAGGTCGGTGTCCATGGCCTGGGTGCGGTTGGTGGTCATGACGATGGTCACGCCCTGGCTGCGCACCACGGCGACATCGCCCAGCAGCGCGGGGGTGCCGGCCAGGCCGGTCATGATGGCGTCGCGCTTGAGCGCGACGATCTCACAGGCCAGGTCCAGCGGCTGGCCCGACACCGGCGCCACCTTGCCGCCGATGCGCAGCTTGATCTGCGCGCCGTCGCCCGCCTCGAAACACAGCTGCACCGCCACCGGGTCCCAGAACGGGCCGATCGCCACGTCCTGGATGCCGCGCGCCAGCACGCGCTCCAGGATGAAGGTCGCATCGCTGGGCGCGCCGCCGCCGGCGTTGTCGGCCGAGTCGGCCAGCACCACCGGGAAGTCGGCCAAGGCCAGCGCCTGGTCCAGCGCCTCGTCGGCGCCCGGGTACGGCGGCGCCAACTGGTCGCGGAAACCGATGATCTCTTCGCCCAGCGCGCGCGCCAGCCGTTCGGCCTGGCCGGCGTCGCCGTCGGTGTAGACCAGCACCTTGGAGCCCATGTCGGGCGTGTCGCCCCAGGGGAAGCCGTGCGCGATCGACACCGACAGCACGCCTTCCTTGCCTTCCATCGCCAGCAGGCCGTCGACGAAGCTGCGCATCGGCTCGCGGCTGGTGTGCATGATGGAGATCATTTCGCAGTCGAAGACCGCGCGCGTCGGCTTGATGCGGCCTTCGGCGCGCGCCACGCACAGGTCGACCAGGTCGTAGGCGCGGTCCAGGATGTCGGTGTGCGGATATTCCTTGAAGCACACCAGGAAATCGGCGCTGTTCACCATGGCGTCGGTCAGGTGGCAGTGCGGATCCAGTTCGGCGCCGATCACCGTGTCCGGGCCGACGATCTCGCGCGCCCGGCGCAGCAGGTCGCCTTCGCAATCGTCGTAGCCGTCGGCCACCATGGCGCCGTGCAGGCCGAACAGCGCGATGTCGACCTTGCCGGCGCGGCGCAGGTCTGCCAGCAGTTCGTCGCGCAGGGTTTCATAGGCATGGCGTGTGGTCGGGCCAGCCGGGGTCGCGCCCGCCGTCATGCCCTCGACCAGGGTCCAGTCCTTGCCCTGGGCGCGCTGGCGCGCGGCCCACAGCGGCCCGGAGAACATCTGCATGCGGTCCGGATGCTGGCCCGCCGGATAGTAGCCACGCGACCGATAGGCCGACAGGCCGGTCGGAATGGGGGAGAAGGTGTTGGTCTCGGTCGCCAGGGACCCGGAAAAAATCTTCATGCGATCGCTCCGTTCTGAATGGTTGTCCGTTCGTCTGTTCGCGTCCGGGACTCCGTGCCGACGCTCCAGTCCTGCGCGCTTCTGTCTTGCCTGCTCGGGTTCTGCCCGCTTGGGGCCTACCCGCTTGGGTCCTATCCGATATACGCCTGCACTTCGATCTCGACATCGACGTTCAGCGCCAGCGCCGACGCCACCGTCGAACGCACCGGCAGCGCCGCGCCGAAGAATTCCTTGTAGACCTCGTTGACGCCCGCGAAATGGCTCATGTCCGACAGCCACACGGTGGCCTTGACCACCTGGTCCAGGCGCGCGCCGCCGGCCGCCAGGCTTTCGACGATGCGCTCGCAGGCGGCGCGGGTCTGGGTCTGGATGTCGCCGCGCACCACCTCGCCGGCGGCGCTCATCGGCACCTGGCCCGACAGGAACAGGAAGCCGCCGGCCTTGACGGCGCGCGAGAACGGGAACGGCAGGCTGCTGGGCAGGCGCTGGATGGCTTGGCTCATGGAAAGGCTCCTATCAGGAACGGGAGAAACGGGCCGGCGACAGGCGCGCGGGGTCGACGCCCTGCGCGGTCAGGGTGGCGTTCAGCGGCAGGTCGAGCAGCAGGTCGGCGGCCAGGCGCGAGACGCCGGCGGCCGACTGGATGCCGTAGCCGCCCTGGGCCGCCAGCCAGAAGAAGGCGGGCGTGGCCGGGTCCCAGCCGATCACGAAATCGCCATCGGCCACGAACGAGCGCAGCCCGGCCCAGGTGTGGCGCGGACGGCGGATGGTCAGCGAGGTGGCCGATTCGATGCGGTAGATGCCGGTGGCCACGTCCAGTTCCTCCGGGACCACGTCGTGCGCCGGCACCGGATCGGCATTGGCGGGCGAGCCCAGCAACTGGCCGGCGTCGGGCTTGAAGTAGAAGCTCTCGTCCACCCCGACCACGGCGGGCCAGTGCGCGAAGTCGAGGTCGTCCGGCCCGGTGAAGGTGAACGCGGTGCGGCGGCACGGTTGCAGGCCCACCGGCCGCACCCCGCACAGTCCGGCGGCGTGATCGGCCCAGGCGCCCGCCGCGTTCACCAGCACGCGCGCCCGCAGCGAAGCGCCGCCGGCTAGCGTCAGGGTCCAGGCGCCGTCCGCGTAGGTGGCGGCGACCAGCTCGGCGTGGTTGCGCAGCACCGCGCCCTGGCGCGTCATGGCGCGCAGGAAGCCCTGGTGCAGGCCATGCACGTCGATGTCGCGGGCGTCAGGTTCCTCGATGGCGCCGCACAACTGGTCCGGGCGCAGGCATGGCACCCGCGCCATTGCCTGCTCGGCGTCGATCAGCGTGACGTTGGGCGACTGGCTGCGGAAGTCGTCGTAGACCTCGCGCAGCAGGTCCTGCTGGCCGGGCGCGGCGATGTACAGCACGCCGCGCGGGCTCAGCAGGGGATGCTCGCAGAAGCCCTGCGGCGGATGTTCGTAGAAATCGCGGCTGGCGCGCGTCAGCGCCTTGATCTGGTCGGTGCCGTAGGTCTCCATGAACATGGCGGCCGAACGGCCGGTGGAGTGGTAGCCGGGCTGCGCCTCGCGCTCCAGCACCACCACGGAGGCGGCCGCGCTCAGGCGGTAGGCCACGGAGGCGCCGGCGATGCCGGCGCCGATGACGGCGTAATCGTAGGTTGTGTCTGCGGCCATTTTGTCGGAAGCGAGAATTCTCTTATTTGATAATTCTCGAATACGATAGTTGTTTGAACCGGAGCGGGTAATAGGGGTTGTCCCGATGGCCGATCGCGCGGCCGCGTAAAATCGCGGCCATGCTTCCCACTCAAGTCATCGTTGCGCTGCTCGTGCTGCAGCTTGCCCTGGTCGTTCCGCTGGCCGCCGTCGTGATCCAGTTGCTGCGTTGGTGCCACTGGTATTTCCGGGCCGATCCGCGGACCCGCGGCGAACGTCCGCATTTCACCGGCCCGGCGCTGGCGCTGCTGTTCAGCGCGCTGGCCGCCAGCGACTTCATCGGCTACGAGCCGTTTCCCACGCTGTCGCGCCTGAATCCCGTGCCGCTCGAGGCGCGCGCCTACTTCACGGTGGCGATGCTGGCGCTGGCGGTGTGGTGCTGGGCCTACGCCGGCGCCATCCGCGAGCGCGTGCGCCGGCTGTTCTGAACGCAACCTGGCCCGGCGGCCGCATCGGGCCGCCGTTTCCTCGCGCCGCGCCTGCCGG
The DNA here is from genome assembly GCF_056523125.1 of Achromobacter sp. ISS7. Lineage (NCBI taxonomy): Bacteria > Pseudomonadati > Pseudomonadota > Betaproteobacteria > Burkholderiales > Alcaligenaceae > Achromobacter > Achromobacter sp. ISS7. The sequence goes on from NZ_JAWRZD010000001.1 coordinate 1,786,351, forward strand.
TGTCAAGCGGGCGGCCCGGTCCTAGGCCGCCGCGCTGTCGACCGGCAGCGCCGGCCCCGACACGCCGCCCCGCAGGGATTCCAGCAGCACGCGCTTGTTCTCGCGGCTGCGGTAGGCGTGTTCGCGCATCAGGTTCTCGGCGCGCGCCGCCTCGCGCCGCGTGATCGCCCGCAGCAGGTCCTCGTGATCCGATTGCGCCCGTAGCACGAACGGCGTCTCCAGCTGCGACGGCGTGGACGGCAGCGTCAGCGCGGCCGGGCCGGCCAGCGGCGTCTTGTTGTTGTGTTCCAGCGCCGACAGCAGGGCGCGGTTGCCGGCCGCTTCGCACAGGATCTCGTGGAAGCGGCGATTGATCTGCCCCCACGCGCGCGCATCCACCGTGGCCTTGGGGTCGCGCCGCGCCGGCGCCAGCAGGGCGCGGCCTTCCTCCACCGCCTGCGCCAGCTGTTCCAGCACCTCGGCGCTGGCGCCGCGCTCGGCCAGCAGCCGCGCCGCCATGCCTTCCAGCACGCCACGCACTTCCACCGCGTCGCCGATCTCGTCGACGGTGAACGCCCGCACGCGAAAGCCGCGCGAGGGCAGGCGTTCCAGCAGGCCTTCCTTTTCCAGCTCGGTCAGCGCGATGCGCAGCGGCGTGCGCGACACGCCCAGGCGCGCCGAGAACTGCAGTTCCACCACGCGTTCGCCGGGTTGCAGGGCGCCGGAAAGCACCATGTCCCGGAGTTCGGAAATCACTTTGTCGATCTGAGCGGCCATGGCGGAGCGTCGGCGGGAGCGTGTCTGAAAGGGGCCTCCAGTGTACCTACAAAATTGCATGCAATCGCGCATGAAAAAAACAATACGACCTTGCGATTTATCAAAATTGCATGCAATAATTCGGAAAAACAGCGGTCTCGGCACTTAAAAGCCACTGAATGCATGCAATGTGTCACTCAATTGCATGCCAGAAAGACCGCCCACAGGACAGGAGACAAGATGAGGCTGAACAGCTTCGAATACGCGGGCCAGCCGGCCTGGGGCGTGCTGCGCGACGCCGAGGTCGTGCCGCTGACGCGGTACTGGCCCGACCTGGCCACCGCCCTGGCGGCGGGCGTGGCCGAGATCGCGCAAGCGGCCGCGCGCCACGACGGCCCCGGCATTGCGCTGGCCGGACTGCAATGGCTGCCCCCGGTGCCGGCGCCGCGCAAGATCCTCTGCGTCGGCCTGAACTATGGCCGCCACGTGGCCGAGGCCGGGCGTGAGCTGCCACGCCATCCCTCGCTGTTCGCCCGCTACCCCGACAGTTTCGTCGGGCACGGCGCGCCGGTCTGGAAGCCGCGCGCCTCCGACCGCTTCGACTACGAAGGCGAACTGGCGGTGGTGATCGGCCGGGCAGGGCGCCATATTGCGGCGCGCGACGCCCTGGCCCACGTGGCCGGCTACACCTGCATGGCCGAGAACTCGGTGCGCGACTTCCAGAAGCACAACGCCCAGGTCACCCCCGGCAAGAACTTCGAGCGCAGCGGCGCGATCGGCCCCTGGCTGGTCACCGCCGATGAGATCGGCGACCCCGCGGGTCTGCGGATCGAGACGCGCCTGAACGGCGAGACCGTGCAGCAGGGCGAACTGGCCGACCTGATCTTCCCGATTCCCGAACTGATCGCCTACATCAGCGCCTTCACGCCGCTGGCCCCCGGCGACGTGATCGCCACCGGCACCCCCGAGGGCGTCGGCTCCAGCCGTCAGCCGCCGCGCTTCCTGGCGGCCGGGGACACGCTGGAGATCGAGGTGCCGGGCGTCGGGACGCTGCGCAATACGGTGGCGGACGAACCCGTCCAGCCCCAATGAACCGAAGGACACAGGCATGACCGAAGCACTGCGGTATCTCACCGAAAAAGACGTGGTGGCGGCGTTGACCATCCCGCGCGCCATCGACGCGCTGCAGCGCATGCTGGTGGCGCAGGCGCGGGATGGCGCGCGCAATGTGCCCAAGGCGCTGGCCACCTGGGGCGACGGCAGCTCGATGCATGCATTGGGCTCGGTGCAGCCCGGCCCTGGCGGCTATGCCGGATTCAAGACCTGGGTCCACACCAAGGCGGGCGGCGGGTCGCTGTTCAGCCTGTTCGACGCCGACACCGGCCTGTTGCGGGCGGTGATCGAGGCGCGCGCGCTGGGCATGCTGCGCACGGCCGCCATCAGCGGCGTGGCCACCCGGGCCCTGGCGCCCGAGGCCGCCGCGCGGGCCGCGCTGATCGGCACAGGACCGCAGGCGGTGACGCAACTGGCGGCGCTGGCCGCGGTGCGCAAGCTGCAACGCGTGCGGATCTACAGCCCGACCCCGGAAAAACGCCGCGCCTTCGTCGAGGCCGTGGCCGGCAAATACGACTTCGCGGTCGAGGAAGCGCCGACCCTGGAACAGGCGCTGGCCGGCGCCGAGATCGTGACGCTGATCACGCGCGCCGTCGAGCCGTTCGTCGACGCGGCGCTGCTGGCCGATTGCCGCCACCTGAACGCGGTGGGCGCGATCCTGCCGGCCAAGGCCGAATTCGCCCAGGACGTGTTCGAGCGCGCCGACCGCGTGGTGGTCGACGACCTGGAAAACGCCCGGCGCGGCTCGCGCGAATTGCGCGAACGTTATGGCGCGGACGGCGCGCCCTGGGACGGCGTGGCGGTGCTGGGCGACCTGCTGGCGCGCGGCGAGACGCGCGCGGCGGACGCGCGGCTGACGCTGTTCAAGGGCATGGGCATGGGCCTGTCGGACCTGGCGATGGCGCAGGTGGCGTACGAACACGCCCGCGACCACGGCCTGGGCGTCGCCTTGCCGCCGCAGACCCGCGAGAACCTGCTGCTGGCGCAGCCCTGATTTCAATCACCCCCTTCAAATCATCATGACGCCGGCGCGAAACCGCCGCCGGCCACAGGAGACAGACATGTTCATCGACGTCAGCGGGGCGGCGCCCCGCGAGCAGAACAAATGGCCATCGATCGTGATCCCCAAGGAGGAGATCGACCTGGAGATCGCCCGCCTGATCGACGCGCCGCGCCCCGCCAACGGCCGCCGCGCTTCGCTCATCGCGCATCCGCAGGCGAGCGCGCCCGGCCTGGGCCTGGCCCCCGGCACGGACGTCACCATCAACGTCGTCAAGCCGGGCGAACGCACCTTCAACCTGCGCAAGAACTCCAACATGCTGGAGATCTGTATCAGCGGGGAGGGCGTGGCCACGGTGGCCGGCCGCGACATCCCGGTGGGCCGCTGGGACGTGTGGAACACGCCGGCGATGCAGGTGCATTCGTACCGCAATGACGGCAAGACGCCCTGGGTGCGGCTGTCGTATTCCAACGCGCCGCTGCTGGAGAAGCTGGAGATCCACTACGTCGAGGAGTTCGAGGGCGACGTGCCGCCGGCCGACGCCAACACCCGGCCGGCGCCCACCCGCTCGCCCGAGGCGGCGCGGGCCCGCGACCTGGCGCTGCGCGAGCAGATCACGCCGGAAGGCGCCTGGCTGATGGGCTACGAGTGGCTGATCGACATCGACGTGCTCGAATCCAAGGCGCTGCACTGGCCCTGGGCGGCCGTCTCGCGCCACCTGCCGAGCGTCGAGGACATGGCGCGCGGCTACAACGGCCGCCGCCTGTTCGTGCTGTACAACCCGGCCACCGAGCGGCGCATCGGCACCACCCACAGCTTTTTCGCCACGATCTCGTCGTCGCCGCCGGACAACCACCACGTGCCGCACCGCCACAGCTCGTCGGCCATCAACTATTACCTGCGCGGCAACGGCTACAGCAAGGTCAACGGCGTGCGGCTGGACTGGAAGGCCGGCGACCTGATCCTGTCGGCGCCCGGCTGGGCGATGCATTCGCACCACTCGGGCACCGAGACCACCTCGGCCCTGACGGTGCAGGACCACCCCTTGCAGATCGCCATGGAATCGCTGATCTGGCAGGAGCGCATGCAGGAGCCGATCCTGGCGCTCGGCAGCCAGAGCGGCTTCGAAAGCAACCTGGCGCAACTGGCCGCCGCGTCCTGAGCGCGCCCGCCGCATCCCGGAAATTCCCATGACCCAGATCCAATTGCCCGACGACACCACGCTGCGCGCCCGCCTGCGCGACTTCCACGACGACTACGCCTACTGCCTGGACGAAGACCGGCTGGAGGAGTGGCCCGACTTCTTCACCGAGGACTGCCATTACCGCGTGCTGTCGCGCGAGAACCACGACGCCGGCCTGCCGCTCGGCCTGATCTATTGCATGAACAAGAACATGCTGCGCGACCGCGTCACCGCGCTGCGCGAAACCACCATGTTCGAGCCGCGTTCGCTGCGCCACTTCATCAGCGGCGTGCGCGTCATCGAGGCGCAGGGCGATCGCATCGTGGCCCAGGCCAACTTCGCCGTGATGGAGTCGCTGTCCGACCGCGAACCCACGCTGAACATGGTGGGCCGCTACCTGGACGAACTGCGCCTGACGCCGCAAGGGCTGGCGCTGACCCGCCGCGACTGCGTCTATGACAACTACCGCGTGCGCACCTCGCTCATCGTTCCCCTCTGATCCCGCTGCCAGGAAACCCGCCATGACCTGTTCCGATTCCGCCGTGCTGGACACGCCCGCCGCGGCCCCCATCCATCTCGAGCGCCGCTGGCCCAAGGAGGGCTACACGCGCATTCCCAACTGGGTCTACACCGATCCGGCCATCTTCCAGAAGGAAATGGACGTGTTCTTCGGCGGCCGCACCTGGAACTACGTCGGCCTGGAGTGCGAAGTGCCCGAGACCGGCTGCTACAAGCGCAACTGGATCGGCAATCGCCCGGTCATCATGGTGCGCACCGAAAGCGGCGAGATCAACGTGCTGGAGAACCGCTGCGCCCACCGCGGCGCGCAGATCTGCTGGCAGAACACCGGGCAGGTGACCGACTTCACCTGCCCGTACCACCAATGGAACTACGACCTGGACGGCAACCTGCAGGGCGTGCCGTTCCGCCGCGGCGCCATGGGCAAGGGCGGCATGCCGCGCGATTTCGATCCGAAGCAGAACGGCATCCGCAAGCTGCGCAGCGTCAATCGCGGCGGCTCGATCTGGGCGACGTTCGCCGAAGATGCGCCCAGTTTCGAGGAATACTGCGGCGCCGAGGTGCTGGCCGAGATCGACCACATGCTGCCGGGCAAGAAGCTCAAGCTGCTCGGCTACAGCCGCCAGCTGATCCCCAGCAACTGGAAGATGTACCTGGAGAATCTGAAGGACCCGTACCACGCCACCTTGCTGCATACCTTCTACATCACCTTCGGCCTGTGGCGCGCGGATTCGAAGTCCGAGTGCATTCCCACCGGCGGCGGCGCGCACAGCGTGATGGTGTCGCACAACGAGGGCAAGAAGAAGACCGAGGCCACCAGCGAAATGAGCCGCTTCCGCGACGACCTGGAGCTGCTCGACCTGGAAACCGTGACGCCGCGCGCCGAATTCAACCGCGGCCGGGTCGGCGGCGCCTGGGTCTTTCCCGCCGCCCAGTTCGGCATCCAGGCCAATTCGCTCAAGACCCGCCACGTGATCCCGCGCAGCCCGACCGAGCACGAACTGGTGTTCACCTACTACGGCTACGAGGACGACGACGAGGAAATGACCCGCCTGCGCCTGAAGCACGCCAACCTGCTGGGGCCGGCCGGCTTCGTCTCGATGGACGACAGCGAGATGCTGAACCAGGTGCAGATCGGCGTCACCGGCTATCCCGAGGCGCGCGGCATCGTCGAGATGGGCGGCCGCGACACCGAGCCGGCCGACTACATGGTGACCGAGGTGTTGATCCGCTCGTTCTACGACTACTACCGCAACGCGATGGGGCTGTGACCATGGACACCTGGATTCCGGTCGCCCAGGTGGGCGACATTTCCCCCGACACCGGCACGCTGCGCGTCGCGCTGGAGGGCGAAGCGGTCTGCCTGTACGACCTGCAGGGCGAGATCTGCGCCACCCAGGACCGCTGCCCGCACGGCAACGCCAGCCTGGCCGACGGCTATATGGAAGACGGCACCATCGAATGCCCGTTGCACCAGGGCGTGTTCGACATCCGCAGCGGCAAGCCGCAATGCCCGCCGGTCACCACCGACCTGCGGCGCTACGCGGTGCGGGTCGAGGCCGGCACCATCTACCTGAGCCCGGAGGCGGCGTGAGCGCGGGCGCCATCGTCATCGTCGGCGCGGGGCAGGCGGGCGGCTGGGCCGCGGCGACGTTGCGCGGCCACGGCTACGCCGGCCGCGTCGTGCTGCTGGGCGACGAGCCGCATGCCCCGTACGAGCGTCCGCCCTTGAGCAAGGCGGTGCTGGGCGGCCAGGCCGCGCCCGAGAGCACCGAGCTGTTCTCGTGCGAAAAGCTGGCCGAGCTGGACATCACGTTCCGGCCCGGCGTCGCGGCAACCCGGCTGTGGCCCGAGCGCCATCAGGTCGAGACTTCCGATGGCGCCGTGCTCGACTACGACAAGATGATCCTGTGCACCGGCGGCCGGCCCATCGTGCCGGCCTTGCCGGGCGCCGACGGCCGCGCCGTCCATGTGCTGCGGACCCGCGATGACGCCCTGCGCCTGCGCGCCCGCCTGGGCCCCGGCCGCCGCATCGTCATTGCCGGCGGCGGCTGGATCGGCCTGGAAGTGGCCGCCACCGCGCGTCAGGCGGGCTGCGCCACCACGGTGCTGGAGCAGGCGCCGCGCCTGTGCGCCCGCAGCGTCCCGCCCGGCGTCTCGGCCCACCTGGCGGCGCTGCATGCCGCGCAAGGGGTGACGCTGCGCCTGAACGCCAGTCTGCGCGCGGTGCATGCGCGGCCCGAGGGCGGCTGCGTGGCCGAGCTGGCCGACGGCGGCCGCCTGGAGGCCGACGCGGTGGTGCTGGGGGTCGGCATGCAGGCCAACGACGCCCTGGCGCGCGAGGCCGGCATCGCCTGCGAACGCGGCGTGCTGGTCGACGAATACTGCCGCACCTCGGCGCCGGACGTCCTGGCGGCGGGCGACGTGGCGGTGGCGGCGCCCGCCGGCGGCGGCCCCATCCGCCTCGAATCCTGGCAGAACGCGCAGGACCAGGGCGCGGCGGCGGCGCTGTCGGCGCTGGATGCCGGCCAGCCGTACCTGCCCAGCGGCGCGGTCTGGTCGGAACAATACGACGCCATGGTGCAGATCGCCGGCTTTCCGGCGCGGGCCGGGCGCGAAGTCCTGCGGCCCCAGGCGGATGCGCGGGCGCTGCTGTCGGTCGCGCTGGACGAAGGCGGCCGGGTCGTCGGCGCCGTGGCGGTGAACGCGGCGCGCGACCTGCGCCAGCTGCGCCAGTGGATCGCCCAGGGCGCCCAGGTGGACCCGGCGCAACTGGCGCGCGCCGACGCGCCGCTGTCCAGCGCCCGGATCGGCTGAACCATGATGGAGAACAGAATGCAGACCGAACACGTCAAGGCCGCCTGCGAGGCGGTCGTGCTGGCCTTCTTCCATGCGCTGGATACCCGGCGCCACGAGGCCGCCGCCGCGCTGATGGCGCCGGACGGCACCTGGCTGCGCCAGGGCCAGTTGCTGACCGGGCCGCGCGAAGTGCTGGCGGCTCTCGAGGCGCGCCCGCCGCAGCGCACCACCTGCCACGTCATCACCAATCTGCGCGTGCTCGAACACAGCGGCTCGCAGGTCGCGGTGGGCTATTTCCTGACCGCCTACGACAGCGATCCGCAGGTGCAGGGCGGGGCGCCGCGCCTGGTCGCCATCCGCGACTGCCAGGACCGGCTGAGCGCCAGCGGCCAGGACTGGCTGCTGGCGGAAAAGCGCAGCCGGCGCCACCTGCCGCCCGAATGACATTCCCGAAACCCTGCCGGAAAATCCCATGACACCCCAAGGAAACCCCATGGATGCCGCGACCATCAAGAGGCTGGCCCAGCGACTGGACCAGGCGGAACGCAGCCGTACCCAGGTGCGCCAGCTGTCGCTGGAGCATCCCGACATCACGATTGCCGACGCCTATGCCATCCAGCGCGAGTGGGTGGCGGCCAAGATCGCTGGCGGCCGCCGGCTGGTCGGCCACAAGATCGGCCTGACCTCGCGCGCCATGCAACTGTCGTCGCAGATCGACGAGCCGGATTACGGCGCCTTGCTGGACGACATGCTGTTCGAGGACGGCGCCGAGATCCCCCGCGACCGCTTCATCGTGCCGCGCGTCGAGGTCGAGCTGGCCTTCATCCTGGAGCGCCGCCTCGAGGGCCCCGGCGTGACGCTGTTCGACGTGCTGGACGCGGTGCGCTACGTGATCCCCGCCCTCGAGATCATCGACGCGCGTTCGCACCAGATCGACCCCGACAGCAAGCGGCCGCGCAAGGTCTTCGACACCATCGCCGACAACGCCGCCAACGCCGGCGTGGTGATGGGCGGCCGGCCGGTGCGCGTCGACGCGGTCGACCTGCGCTGGGTCGGCGCGATGATGTCGCGCAATGCGGTGATCGAGGAAACCGGCCTGGCGGCCGGCGTGCTCAATCATCCCGCCAACGGCGTGGTGTGGCTGGCCAACAAGCTGGCCGGCTACGACGTGGCGCTCGAGCCCGGCCAGATCATCCTGAGCGGTTCGTTCACGCGGCCCGTGTTCGCAGAGCGGGGCGACACGTTCCACGTGGACTATGGCCCGCTCGGCGCGGTCAGCTGCCGCTTTGTGTGACCGGACACCGCCCCAGACCCGTTTTTCATTCCGCGCGCCCGATACACCAAAACCAGCGGACGCGCGTCCCGCACCCCCAAGGAGACAAACCATGACCCCCTTCAAGACCTCGATCCGCCTGGCGGCCGCGTGCCTGTCACTGGCGGCCGGCCCGGCGCTGGCGCAAGGCGCCGACTGGCCCACCCATGCCATCACGCTGGTCGTCCCGTTCGCCGCCGGCGGCGGTGGCGACACGCTGGCGCGGCTGGTGGCCGAACCGCTGTCGCGCGAGCTCGGCCAGTCCATCATCATCGAGAACCGCCCGGGCGCGGGCGGCAACATCGGCACGTCCATCGCCGCGCGCGCCAACCCCGACGGCTACACGCTGTCCTATGGCACCAACGGCACCCAGGCCACCAACCACTGGCTGTACAAGTCGCCCGGCTATGCGCCAGGCGATTTCGAGCCGATCTCGCGCTTCACCGTGATCGCCGCGGCGCTGGTGGTCAACGCCACCGACGACCGCTTCAAGTCGCTGGCGCAACTGCTGGACTATGCCAAGTCGCACCCGGGCGAACTGACCTGTGGCTCGGCCGGCAACGGCACCTCGTCGCACCTGGCCTGTGAGCTGTTGAACCAGATGGCCGGCGTCAAGATCATGCACATTCCCTACAAGGGCGGCAGCGCGGCGATGACCGACCTGCTGGGCGGCCGCATCTCCCTGCTGATCGACGTGATGCCGAACGTGTCGGGCCAGATCGCGGCGGGCAAGCTGCGGGCCCTGGGCGTCACGACGCCGCAGCGGGTGCGTTCGAATCCGGATATCCCGACCCTGAGCGAGGCCGGGGTCAAGGGCTACGAGTTCTTCGCCTGGGACGGGCTGTATGCGCCCAAGGGCACGCCGACCGCCATCCTGGACAAGCTCAACGCCGCCGTGGGCCGCGCGCTGGCGCGTCCCGAGGTCAAGCAGGCGCTGGAATCGCGCGGCGCGATCCCGTCGCCGACCACGCGCCAGTCGCTGGCCGAGTTCGGCGCCGAGGAATACACCCGGCTGGGCAAGGTCGTGAAGACGGCGGGCGCGGCGATCGACTGAACCCGGCTTGCCGTGGCGGCCCGGCAACGCGCCGCCGCGGCAAGCCGTGGCCGTCAGTCACGCGGGCGCGCAGCGTCGCGAATCAGACTGGCCAGGCGTTGCGCGGCCAGGGTCATCCTGTCGACCGGATAGCCGCCGAAACCGAGGATCAGGCCCGACCGGCGCAGGCCGCCTTGTTCGCCATAGGTGACCGACAGCGGCCGCACCGCGACGCCCGCGTCGGCGGCGCGGCGCGCCAGGGCGACGTCGTCGATGGCCGCATGCAGCCACACCAGCAGGTGCACGCCCTGGTCGATCGGCTGGACCTGGGCCAGTTCCGCCGGCAGGTGCACGCGCAGCAGGTCGATCAAGGCCAGCCGGCTGTCCGAGTAGGCCTTGCGGATGCGCCGCACGTGGCGGTCCAGCAGGCCTTCGGCGATGAACGCGGCCAGCACGTGCTGGTCGGCGGTGGGCGGATGCCGGTCCATCGTGATGCGGGCGCCACGGAATGCCGCCACGAGGTCGGGCGGCGCGATCAGGTAGCCGATGCGCAATGATGGGAACAGGATCTTGCTGAACGTGCCCAGGTAGATCACCTGGCGCCCGCCCATGCTCTGCAGAGCGGGGTAGGGGTGGCCGGCATAGCGCAGTTCGCTGTCGTAGTCGTCCTCGACGATCCAGGCATTGCGGGCGCGGGCCCAGGCCAGCAGGGCTTCGCGCCGCGCCATGCTCATCGGCATGCCGAGCGGGTACTGGTGCGACGGCGTCACGAACGCGACGCGGGCATGCGGCGCGCGCCGCACGCCTTCCTCCACGCACAGGCCCTCGGCATCCACCGGCACCCGCACGATGCGGCTGGCGCGGCCGCCGCCTTCCAGCAGCGCCGTCAGGCCGACATAGGCCGGATCCTCGATCCAGGCCTGGTCGTTCTCTCCCAGCAGCACGGCGCTGGCCAGGTGCAGGCCCTGCTGCGTGCCGGCGGTGATGACGACCTGGTCGGCTTCGCAGGCGACCGAGCGGGCCTTGCGCACGTAGTCGGCAATGGCGGCGCGCAAAGGCCGCAGCCCTTGCGGATCGGCGTAGCCGGCGGGCGCGGCGGCGCGGCTGGCGCGCACGCGGTTGCTGAGCTTGCGCCAGGAGTCGTCGGGCGCGACCCGCCCGGCGGGCACCGAAATGGCGAAGGGCGCGGCCGGCAAGGGATACAGCGCCGCGGCGACGGCGGCGTAGCGCGCGGCGGCGGCCGGCAGCGGCCGCACGAAACCGGCGGTGCCCGCGGAGGTGGCGGGCGCGGGATCCGCCGCTGGCGGTCGCGCCACGGAGGTGCCCGCGCCGGCCTTCGACGCCAGCCAGCCTTCGGCCACCAGCAGCTCGAAGGCCTCGACCACGGTGCCGCGCGCCACCTTCAGCGCCGCCGCCAGATGGCGGGTGGCGGGCAGCGGATCGCCCGGCCGCAGCGCGCCGCCGCGGATGGCGTCGCGCAGCTGTTGCGCCAGTTGCAGGCCGAGCCGCCCCGCGCCCCGGTCAAGGGGCGCGAGGACGGGAAGCTCGATGCGGTTTGCGGTGCGGGGCATGGATGGGTCGGGCGATGGCTGCCACTGCCGATATTACCGGCCGCGGAGCCGGCCGGACCAGGATCATGCCAGGGCCTGGCGCAGATCATCGATCAGGTCGCGGGCGTCCTCCAGCCCGACCGACAGGCGCACCAGTTCCGGCGTCACGCCGGGACTCAGCCGCAATCCGGGGCTGACCCGTTGCCTTGCGCGGATCATGCCGGCCGTGTGGTAGATCAGCGAATCGGTGTCGCCCAGGCTGATGCCGCGCGAGATGACGCGCAGCCGGTCCATCATGGGCGCCACGCCGTCGAATCCGGCCTTGAGTTCGAACGACACCATGCCGCTGCCCGCCGACATCTGCCGCCGCGCGATCTCGCGGTCCGGAAAATCCGCCAGGAAGGGGTAGGTGACCTTGGCCACCGCCGGATGTTCCCGCAGCATCTCGGCCACGGCCAAGGCGTTGTCGCTGTGTTGCCGCATGCGCAGCGCCAGCGTCTTCAGGCCGCGCAGCACCAGGAAACACGACATGGGCGATGGCGTCGCGCCGGTCAGGTACTTGGTGCCCGCCGCGCGGATCGCCTCGATCGTCTCGCGGTCGCCGATGACGGCGCCGCCCAGCACGTCGCCATGGCCGTTCAGGTATTTGGTCAGCGAATGGATGACCAGGTCCGCGCCCAGTTCCAGCGGCCGTTGCAGCGCCGGCGAGGCGAAGGTCGAATCGACGATCACGCGCGCGCCGACCTGCTGCGCGGCGGCGCTGATGCGGGCAATGTCCAGCACCTCGGCGGACGGATTGATCGGGGTCTCGAAATAAACCAGCCGGGTCGACGGCCCGATGGCGGCCGCGGTGCCTTGCGGCGTGCTCAGGTCGCCCCGCACCACCTTGATGCCGAAGCGCGGCAGGCCTTCGTTCATCAGCGCGCTGGCGGTGTTGTAGATGGTGTGGTGCACGGCGATCTCGTCCCCGGCGGACAGCAAGGTCAGCAGGGTCGAGGCGATCGCGCCCATCCCCGACGCCGTGACGAGCGCGGCCTGTCCGCCCTCCAGCGCGGCCAGCCGCGTTTCCAGCAGCTGCTGGGTGGGGTTCTGCTGGCGGCCGTAGACGCAGCGATCGCTATCGCCGGAAAACACCGCCTCGAAATCGGCGGTCGACTCGAACGCGTAGGTCGAGGTCATGAAGACCGGCGGGGTCACCGCGCCCTGGTGGGCGGCGGGATCGTAGCCGTGGTGGATGGCCCGGGTCGCGAATTGGAGCTCGGGGCGGGCGTTGCGTGCTTCTTTCATGCGGATTCCTCGGCGTGGCGTCGGGTGGGTGGAAATTCAGCGCAATGGCCAGCCATACATCAGGCCGCCGTGGGTATAGAGGGCGTTCATGCCGCGCTCGAGCTTGAGCGCGCTCTGCATGCCCAGGGTGCGTTCGTAGATCTCGCCGTAGTTCCCGAGCTGCTTGATGATCTGGTACGCCCACTTGTCGTCCACGCCCAGGTTCTTGCCCAGGCCCGGCGTCACCCCGAGGATGCGCTGGATGTTGGGGTTGGCGCTCTTGAGCTGCTGGTCCACGTTCTGCTGCGTGATGCCGTATTCCTCGGCCTCCAGCAGCGCGTTCAGGGTCCAGCGGACCGTGTTGAACCACTGCTCGTCGCCTTGCCGGACCATGGGTCCGAGCGGTTCCTTGGACAGGGGCTCGGGCAGGATGGCCAGGTCGGCCTCGCCGAGGTTGCGGCGGGTCGCGGCCAGCATCGACTTGTCGGCGGTGATGGCGTCGCAGCGGCCGGCGGCGAAGCTGCGCAGGATCTCGTCGAAGCGCTCCAGCACCACCGGCTTGAAGTCCAGCCCGTTGCCGCGGAACCAGTCGGCCAGGTTCAGCTCCGTGGTGGTGCCGGGCAGCACGCAGACCGTGGCCCCGCCCAGTTCGCGGGCGCTCTTGACGCCGAGCGCGGTGTGGACCATCAGCCCCTGGCTGTCGTAATAGTTGATGCCCGCGCCGATCAGGCCCAGCGTCGTGTCGCGCGTCATGGTCTGGGTGGTGTTGCGCGTCAGCACGTCGACCTCGCCCGATTGCAGCGCGGTGAAGCGGGCCTGGGTGGTCAGCGGCACGATCTTGGCCTTGGTGGCGTCGCCGAACATCGTCGCCGCGAGGGCGCGGCAGGTGTCGACGTCGATGCCTTGCCAGATGCCCTTGCTGTCGGTGTAGGCGAAGCCGGGCAGGTCGGTGGTGACGCCGCACTGCACGAAGCCGCGCTTCTTGACGGTGTCGAAGGTGGCGCCGGCGTGGGCCGCATGGGCGCTGAACAGGGCCAGGCCCATGGCGCCAAGGATTCGTGGAATGTTCACTGCGTGCTCTCCCCAGGGTAGGCGGCGCGGCGGCAGGGGCCGGCGTCGTCGGACGCAATGTGTCTTCAAGGACACTTTGTGTACATGAGGGAAAACACCGTTTCGCCAGGCGCCATCGCGCCGGGGCCGGGCTCGCGTCGCAGGGCGCGAGCCCGGCCCCTGGGAGAAACACCGTAACCCGGCGGCGGCGCGCCGGATCGCCGCGCGGTTCTGGTTCAGTGAAATTGCGTCAAAGTGGTCCGCTTGCGGCGGTGCTCACCAGGCTGGCTTGGCCACCATCAGGTAGTAGACGACGACCATCGCCACGAACGCCGGATAGCCCAGCCATTCCCAGCGGCGCGCAAAGCGCCAGTAGCGCGGCGGCAGCGCGGCGGCGCCGTCGGCCTGGGCGCGGGCGGCCATCCGGGCCATCTCGAGCTGCAGCCAGACCACCGGCAACCAGCAGGCGCCCGCCAGCAGATACAGGCCGATCGACAGGCTGATCCAGGGCGTGCTCCAGTGCCAGCCGGCGGCATGCGCCAGCCACAGGCCGGACAGCGGTTGCACCACCACGGCCGGCGTGGTGAACCACAGGTCGGCCCGCACCACCAGCTTGGAGACCGCCGCGATGACTGGCACCGATCCGGTGCGGTTGGCGAAGAACAGGTAGAACGCGGTGCCGAAGCCGGTTCCCACCAGCAGGACGGACGACAGGATGTGCAGGGTCTTGATCGTGAGATAGGCGTTCATGGTCGGGTTTCCTCGCAGAGCAAAATGAACAGAAGCGCGATGACGGCGGTGTTTTTCAGGAGCGGGCCGAAGGGATGCCACAGGAAGGCCGGCAGCGCGACGGCGATCACCGCCGAATACGCCAGGACCAGCGCGAGCTGCGCGGCCCATAGCCGCCGCCCGGGCCGCCACAGCGTGGCGATGCCCAGTGCGCCGTCCAGCGCCGCCGCCAGGTAGAGGGCGGCCATGGCCGCCGGCCCATGCAGGCCGACGGGCGCCAGCAGCGCCAGGCTGCCTTCGACCGGATAGATGAAGGCGCTGCACACGGCGGTCCAGAGCCAGATCAGCGCCAGCACGGCGCGCAGCAGGGCGGGTCGCCAGGCCGCCAGGGCCTGCTGGCGCAACGCGGGCGCCTCGGCCGGGGTGATGAAGGCGTCCGGCCCCGCGGGCATCCGCCCCAGCGCCCGCGTGGTGATGGAAGGGTCCGCGCTGTTGCCGGCGCGCAGCATGCGCCAGGTGTCGCGCGTCAGCAGCGAACCAGGCACGCGGTCGAACAGCATGGCGCCGGCGCCGACCAGCGCCCCGGGCACGGCGAGGGTCCACGCGGGGGGAAACCCCAGCGATTGGCGATAGGTCGCCAGCATGCGCCGGAAGGTGGTTTCGGCGCCGCCCACCAGGTCCAGCACCGCCGGGGCGTCGGCCGCGCCGCGCACCAACCGGACGACGATCTCGGCCAGCTCGTCGACGTGGATCGGGCGCAGCGCTTGCCGTCCGCCCGCCGGCAGGACATGCAGCGGCAACGACGCCAGCGCGCGGAAGAAGCGCGCCGACGCGCCTTGCGCGCCATAGACCAGCGCCGGCCGCAGGATGTGGTGCGCGATCGGCAACGCGCGCAGATGGTCGTCGGCCGCGCGCTTGCTCTGGAAGTAGGGGGTGTCGCCATGCTGCGCACCCAGCGCCGACAGTTGCAGCACCTGCCTGACGCCGGCCCGCAGCGCGGCCTCGAACAGCGCGATCGGCGCGCGGCGGTGGATGCGGTCGAAATCGCGGCCGCCGCTTTCGACCAGGATGCCGACCGCATTGATGACGACGTGGATGCCGCGCAAGCGGTCCACCCAGTCGCTGGGGGTCGTGTCGGCCAGATAGTCCACGGCGATCTCGTCCTGCCGTCGGGGCTGGCGCACGCCCCTGAGCACCCGGTGGCCATCGCGCTCCAGGGCCTCGCACAGCGCCCGGCCGACGAACCCGTTCGCGCCGCATACCAGGATGTTCATGGATTCCGCCCTCCGTGGGTTTTCATCGTTCGATTCTTTTATTTCTGATATTTCTGTATAGACAGAAATATCGGGACCAAAAAAAAGCGGGAACCCGGTCCCGCCGTGGCGTCACCCCTTGGTGCGCCGCATCGTCTTGCTGATCTTCGCGCCCACGCCGAGCGTCTTCATCAGGGTCTCCGGTTTCATGCGCAGCATTTCATCCGACCAGGTGGTGAGGATCTCGAGGAAATCCAGCGTTTCGCGCACGCGCTGCGCGGTCAGCGGGGTCTCGTCGGCCATCTCGGGGCTGGCCAGCGTGTCGCGCAGCATGGTCAGCGTGGGATCGATCTCGCGCTGGCGCCGGCCCTCGACGATCAGCTTGAACAGCTCCCAGATGTCGGTGGAGGTCTCGAAGTGGTCGCGCCGGTCGTCCATGACGTGCACCACCCGGGCCAGGCGCCAGGCCTGCAATTCCTTGAGGCTGTTGCTGACGTTCGAGCGCGCCACGCCCAGGGTCTCGGCGATTTCCTCGGCGGGCACGGGGCGGCCCAGCAGGTAGAGCAGGGCGTGGATCTGCGCGACGGTGCGGTTCACGCCCCAGCGCGAGCCCATTTCGCCCCAATGGAGGATGAAGCGTTCGGCGATCGGTGTCAGTGTCATGCGGCCACTGTAGGTATTTCTGTTATTTCTGTCAAGACAGAAATAACAGAAATGAATCCGATCCGCTAAGCTGGCGGCATGAACCAACAAGACTACCAGGCAGCGCTGCGGCGCGTGCTCGATGCCCATACCGCCGATGCGCTACTCACCCTGCAGGGCCTGTTTCCGCGCCTGCCCGAGAAGGCGCGCGAGATCCAGTTCGGCATCTTTCCGGACCAGGACGGCGAAGGAACGTTTTCCATCGTCATCGGCCTGGACGGCCCCGACCTGTACGTGCTGAACAAGGCCATCGACGGCTATCGGCATTTGTTCGACGTGGTGCACGGCGAAGAGGGCGTGTCGCCGAAGGTGCCGCTGTTCGGGCGCGAGCCCGGTTTTTGCGTGCAGGACGTCATTGCCGACACCGCGGCCGATTGGCTCGAAGCGCTGTGGGAGCAGGGCGGCCGCGCCGTGTCGCCCTTGCCCGCCTGCATCTATGCGGACGAGGAGTACGGCACGACCACGCCGCGCAGCCTGGCGGCGGACGCGGCGCGCTGAAGCCACGACCCGGGCCGCCATGTGGCGGTCCGGCCGCCAGGGGATCCGGCCGTGGCCGGATCGCTCAGCGCGTCATTGGCTGGCGTCGGCCAGCGCACGCTGCACCGCCGGCCGCGCCGCGACCCGCGCCAGGTAGGCGCCCAGCTTGGGGAAACGCGCCAGGTCGACGCCATCGCCCTCCAGCCAGCTGCCGATGGTGTAGAGATAGGCGTCGGCCACGCTGAACTGCTCGCCCAGCGCCCACGGCCCGGCGATCTGCGATTCCAGGTAGGCGGCGCAGGTCGTCATGGTCTCGGGCACCTTGGCGCGCATGGCTTCATGCGCGGCCGGGTCGTCGGCCCAGCGCGCGCCGCGCCGCTTGTGCGCGTGCGCCACGTGGGCGGTGGACGCCAGGTAGCTGTTCAGTTCCTGCAGGCGCGCGAAGGCGTAGGCGTCGCCCAGCGGCGCCAGGCCGGCCTGGGGAAAGGACTGCGCGACGAAGGCCAGCAGCGCCGGCGTTTCGGTCAGGACGCCATGCTCGGTGGCCAGCGCGGGCACCCGGCCCTTGGGATTGACGCGCAGGTACTCGGGGCTTTGCTGCTGTCCGGCGCTGAAGTCCAGCTTCACGACCTCGAAGTCGGCGCCGGCTTCGTGCAGGGCGATATGGGTGGCCAGGGCGCAGGTGCCCGGCGCGGTATAGAAGGTCCAACGAGACATGTGCGTCCTCTGGTGGCGAAGCGATGGGGAACGGTCATTATCGCCAGAACCGGGGCCGCCGGGCAGGGATATCTTGCCGGTCATCGAACGGGGCAGGCCGTCGCCGGCCCGGGATGCGGCGCCACGGCCTCAGCGCGCGCGGGCGGCCAGCGGCGTGCGCGCCAGGAAACGCTCGAACGCGGCCAGGTAGGCCATTTCGACCGCGCTCAGCTTGCGCTGCCGGTGCCAGGTCAGGAATACGTCGATCTCGGCCACGCTCTCGTTGGGCGGCAGGCGCCGCAGCTCGCCGTTGACCACGTCCTGCACGATCAGGTGCTCGGGCAGGAAGCTCAGGCCGATGCCGGCCACCACCATGCGCCGCACCTCCTCGATGTGCGGCGAGGTGCCGACGATGCGTCCGGTGAACCCCTGCTCGTCGCGGAAGATGGTCAGCGGCGACAGCGTGTCGCCGATCTGGTCGCTGGCGAAGCAGACGAAATTCTGGTCCATCAGGTCCTCGATCCCGACCCGCGGCCGCGAGAACAGTGGATGGCGGCGGCCGCACACCACGGCATAGTGGTGGCGCAGGAACAGCCGGCGCTCCAGCGCCTCGACCGGCTTGCGGCACAGGCACAGGCCCAGCGCCGGCACGCGCTTGGACAGCGCGTCCAGGATGTCGGCGCTGGGCAGCACCTCGATATGGAACTCGATCTTGGGATGGCGCTGGTGGAAGTCCGCCAGGAAGTCGTCATAGGCCGCGCTCTGGATGCGGCTCATGACCAGCAGCCGCAGCGTGCCGGCGACCTCATCCTTGTCCTGCGCGGCGGCGGTCTCGATGCGCGCCATGGTGCCGTACATGTCGCGGGCGACGGCGTAGATTTCCTCGCCCAGGCCGGTCAGGCGGAATTCGCCGTTGCGGCGGTGCAGCAGCATGCCGCCGACCGCGTCCTCGAGCCGCTTGAGCGCCTGGCTGACCGCCGGCTGGCTCAGGTGCAAGGCCTGCGCCGCCCGGCCCACGCCTCGCGCCTGCACCACGAACATGAAGGTGCGCAGCAGGTTCCAGTCCATGCGCTCGGGCGCGAGCGAGTGGGTATTGGCGGGGCGGGCGGGGGCAGAGGGCATGGGGGGCCGGGACGATGGCTGCGAAAGGGGCGGGCCGGCGCCCGCCGCCGCGGCCCCACGCCTGGATTCAGGCGCCGGCCAGCCCCGCGAAGAAACGCGCTGCGTTGGATTCCAAGCCCTCGATATAGTAGCCGCCTTCCTGCACGATCAAGGTCGGCAGCTTCAGGCCGGCGACCTCGCGGCCGAGCCGTTCGAAGCCGTCTTCCGTGACCGCCACCATGGCCTGGGGATCCTTCTCGAAGATGTCGAAGCCCAGCGACAGCACCAGCGCGTCGGGCCGGAACTGCTCGATCGCGGCGCGCGCCTCGCGCAGCCGGTCGAAGAACACCGACTCGGGCGAACCGTGCGGCATCGGCAGGTTGAGGTTGTAGCCGTAGCCTTCCCCCGCGCCCCGCTCGTCCTCGAAACCGGCCACCACGGGATAGAAATTCTCGGGGTCGCCGTGGATCGAGACGTACAGCACGTCGCTGCGCTCGTAGAAGATGTCCTGGATGCCCTGGCCGTGGTGCATGTCGGTGTCCAGGATGGCGACGCGGCCGAAGGTGTCGCGCAGGCGCTGCGCGGCGATGGCGGCGTTGTTCAGGTAACAGAAGCCGCCGGCGGCGTCGCGGCGCGCATGGTGGCCGGGCGGACGGCAGATGGCGTAGGCGTGGCGGTCGCCGGCCGCGATGCGGTCGGCGCCGGCAATGGCGCATTGCGCCGACCAGTAGGCCGAATGCCAGGTGTGCGGCCCCACCGGGCAACTGCCGTCGGCCAGGTAGCGGGCGGCCTGCGCCAGCACGCCGCGCAGCGCGTTGGGCTCGCGCACGAAGACGTTGGAGACGACTTCGTCGCCCCAGTCCTCGGGCAGCTTCTTCCAGTCGGCATGGGCGTTGCGCAGGAATTGCAGGTAGGCGGGCGTGTGCACCGCCTCGAGCGCGGCGCCGCCGTGGTCGGCCGGCGCCTGCACGTCGAAGCCCAGGGCGCGCGCGGCGTGCGCCAGCGCGTCCAGGCGCGACGGCACTTCCTGCGGCGTGCGCATCTTGCCGCGCGAGAAATAGGTCTGCGGATGGTGCAGTTTCTGGTCGTCGTGGAAGTACGCCTTCATGCTTGTTGAGCCTCGGGTTGGAATTGGACATGGCGCTGGCGGTAGGCGCCCAGCGAAAGCACGGATACCAGCGAAAGCAGCGAGATCACCGAGAACAGCAGCGCCAGCGGCCACCACTGGCCCTTGAAGTTCTCGGCCAGCACCGTGCCCAGCATCGGCGTCAGGCCGCCGAAGATGGCGCCGGACAACTGGTACGCCATGGAAATGCCGGTATAGCGGATCGCGGTGGGGAAGCTGTCGCTGACGAAGCCGGCGATCACCGCATAATAGGCGCCCATGAACAGCACCGCCACGCCGATACCCAGCGTGATCGCGCCGAGCGATCCCAGGTCCACCAGGTTGAACATGGCGTAGGGCGTGAAGACCGACACCAGCGCCGTGGCGCCCAGGAAGCGCAGGTTGCCCACGCGGCTGGCGATATACGCCGCCAGCGGCGTGATGAAGAACTGCATGATCGACACCACCAGCAGGCAGTCCAGGATGACCGCGCGGTTCAGGCCCACGTACTGGGTGGTGTAGGCGATCATGAAGGTGCTGGTGAAATAGAACCCGGCGATACCCAGCACGTTGGCGCCCACGGCCAGCGCCAGCAGGCGCGGCGCGCCGGTCAGCACCTGGGCCAGCGGGGCCCGGGCCGGCTTGGCGCGCTTGGCCTGGGCCTGCTTTTCCTCGAGGAAGTCGGGCGACTCGTTGACGCTCAGGCGGATCACGAAACCCACCAGCAGCAGCACCGCCGAGAACAGGAACGGCACGCGCCAGCCCCAGCTGAGGAAGGCGGCGTCGTCCAGGCCGGTCACCAGCTTGAACATCAGCATCGACAGGATCAGGCCGGCCGGGCTGCCCAGCTGCGCGAACGAGGCGAAGAAGGTGCGGCGGCTCTTGTCCGGCGAATGCTCGCCCGCCATCAGCACCGCGCCGCCCCATTCGCCGCCCACCGCCACGCCTTGCACGATGCGCAACAGCACCAGTAGCACCGGCGCCCAGAAGCCGATCGAGGCATAGGTGGGCAACAGGCCGATCAGCACCGTCACGGTGCCCATCATCAACAGCGTGATGACCAGCGATTTCTTGCGGCCGATGCGGTCGCCGATGTGGCCGAACAGGGCGCCGCCCAGCGGCCGCGCGAAAAAGCCCACCGCGAAGGTGCCGAAGGCGGCCAGGGTGCCGTAGAAGCCGGTGGCCGACGGGAAGAACAGTTTGCCGAACACCAGCGCGGCGGCGGTGGCGTAGATGTAGAAGTCATACCACTCGATCATCGTGCCGATGAAAGCGGCGGTCGACGCGCGCACCGGCTGGTGGCCCGTCTTGGAATTTCCCCTCATGATTTTCTCTCTGTAGGTGGGTTGAGGTTGCTGCGTAGACCGTTATACGCGCGCCCCCACCATAAGAAAAATTCTGAATTCTTATCCGCGAAATTCAGCGGATTTATGAGTAGAAACCCTAAGTTTGACTGAAGATGGGCGCAGAACGCCCGGCCAGCACGGATCAGCGCGCCAGCTGCCACTCGCGTTGGCAGTTGGCGGCGGGGCGCAGTTCGTTGGCCGCCGCCAGGCGCAAGGACGGCTTGGCGCCGGCGGCATAGACCAGATTGCGCGCCCGCCACACGGCCAACTCGGTGTAAGGCACCTGTGCCGACGTGGCGCCGCCGTTGCCCCAGAAGTCCATGGTCGGCGCCTCCAGGCAGACATCGGGCGCGGCCACGCTGGCCAGTTCGCGGCCGCTGTTCACCTCCACCGCGCGAAACCGCAGCGCCGTTGGCCGCTGGCGCAGTTCGGCCGCGATCACGACCGGCGTGCCATTGGCCGTCTGGCCCACGCTGGCCGGCTTGACGGTCTGCACCTCCTGGCCGCGCGGCACCAGCAGGAAGGCCACGCCGTTGTCGATATCCAGCAGGCGGCCGCGGCCCAGCTTCACGACCTGGAACGGTTCGTGGCGGATCAGGGTGGTCTCGTACCAGCCGTTTTCGTAGCGCGTCCAGCCGGGCTCGCCGGCGTCCAGGAACACCAGGCCGCCGATGCTGTCGCCGTCGCCTTCCTTTTGCACCGCAATGTCGGTGATGCGCAGGTCGCCGCCGCCGACATCGAGGTACAGCAGGTTGCCGTGGCCCGACGTGCGGGTGACGAAGGCCAGCACGCCGTGGGCGTTGATCGCCTTGGCCGGTCCGCAGAAATAGTCGCGATTGCTGCGTGGATCAGCGGCCGGCAGGAAACGTGCGCCCAGCTTGACGCCCTTGCCGCAGAGCGGCTGGCGCTGGTAGGTCAAGGTGTATTGGCTGGCGTTGCGCCGCTTGCCTTCCTGGTAGTCCTGGAAGCCGATGTCGGCTTCCTCGACGCGCAGCCCCTTGTCGTTGTAGACGGTGCGGGCCTGCAGCGGCCCGGCCAGGGCGGCCAGGGCCAGCGACAACAGGGCGACGGCCAGTGACGGCCGCGGGCAAGTCAGGGGATTGCGCATGGGTCTTGTCATAATCCGGTTGCCGATGGGGCACCTTAGCACAGTGACCGACGCGGCCATCCCGGCCATGAGAGGGAGCGAAGGCGCGCGGCGCGGCGGCTGGCGGCGTGACTTCGCGGGCCGCCGCGCGCAAAAAAAAGCCCTCCCACGCGGGGAGGGCGGGGCAGGCCGTTACAGCGCCTGCATTTCGGTATTGGCGTTGCGGCCTGGCGCCGGCTGGGCCGGCGCGCCGGTCGCGGGCGCCGTGGGCGCCGCGGCCGGCGTCGCGTCCGGCACCGGCACTTCCACGTACGGCAGGTGCAGCACCTGGCTTGTCATGGCGCGGATCTGATTGGTCAGCGCGGGGCTGTCATTGAGCTTCTGGCCGTACGACGGGATGATCTCCTTCAGGCGCGTCTTCCAGCCTGCTTCCATCTGCTGCGGGAAGGCCTTGGCCAGCAGGTTCAGCATGATGGGCGGCGAGGTCGAGGCGCCGGGCGAGGCACCGAGCAGCGCGGCGATGGTGTTGTCCTTGTCGGTCACCACTTCCGTGCCGAACTGCAGGATCGGGCCTTTCTCCGGATCGCGCTTGATGACCTGGACGCGTTCGCCGGCCATCACCAGGCGCCAGTCGCCGGGCTTGGCCTGCGGGAAGTACTTGAGCAGCTGGGCGTGGCGGTCGGCATCGGTCAACTGCGCCTGGTTGATCAGGTACTTGACCAGGTCCAGGTTCTCCAGGCCCACGTCCACCATGCTGGTGACGTTGTTGTGGTTCACCGACGAGAACAGGTCGAAGGACGAGCCTTGCTTGAGGAACTTGGTCGTGGCCAGCGCGAACGGGCCGAACAGCACCACCGGCTTGCCGTCGAGTTTGCGCGCATCCAGGTGCGGCACCGACATCGGCGGCGAATCGGTATCGGCCATGCCATAGGCCTTGACCTCGTGGCGGCCGGCGATGGCCTGCGCGTCGAACGCCAGGAACTGGCCGCCCACCGGGAAGCCGGCGTAGTTCTTGGATTCGGGAATGCCGGACAGCTGCAGCACCTTGAGCGAGGCGCCGCCCGCGCCGATGAAGACGAAGCGCGACTTCACCGTGCGTTCCTGGTTGGTCTTGAGGTCCTTGACCGTGACGTTCCAGGTCTTGTCGTCGTTCTGGCGCAGCGCCGTCACTTCATGCTGCAGTTGCAGCTTGAAGTTGGGATTGCGTTGCAGGCCCTGGGTCAGCTGGTTGGTGATGACGCCGAAGTTCACGTCGGTGCCCAGCGGCATGTAGGTGGCGGCGACCTTCTGGCTGGCGTCGCGGCCTTCCATCAGCAGCGGCGCCCATTGGCGGATCCGCGCCGCGTCGGTCGAGTATTCCATGCCGTAGAACAGGGGACTCTTGACCAGCGCATCGCGGCGCTTGCGCAGGTATTCGATGCGGTCATCGCCCCACACGAAGCTCATGTGGCCGGTCGGGTTGATGAAGTCCGACGGTTGGCCGAGGCGGCCGGTCTTGACCTGGTGCGCCCAGAACTGGCGCGAGACCTCGAACTGTTCGGCGATGTTGATGGCCCGCTTGATGTCGACCGAGCCGTCGGGCATCTCGGGGGTGTAGTTCAGTTCAGCGAAGCCCGAGTGGCCGGTGCCCGCATTGTTCCAGCCGTTGGAGCTTTCCAGGGCCACGCCGTCCAGCCGTTCGAAGAGCTCGACGCGCCAGTCCGGCTGCAATTCCTGCAGATACGTGGCGAGCGTCACGCTCATGATGCCGCCGCCGACGAGCACGGCGTCCAGGGGCTTGTCGTTGTCCGGCGCCGGGACCGAACGTTGGTGCAGGGGCCAGTACAGGAACAGGGCGACCGCGATCACCACCGTCACGACCAGGCTGCCCACGATCTTGAGAAACTTTCTCATGGGTATTAGACCTTACGGTTCAAAGGATTATGTTGTTGTCGTTGTAGGCACTACGGAGAAAAGGGGCGTGGGCACCTCCGGGGCGATCAAACACGCAAACAGCGATCCACGCGTCCAAGGCGGCAAGCCGGGGCGGGGAGGTTGCGAACAGGGTTGGGTGGGTGCCTGACGGGCCCCGGCACCCGGCCAAGCGGCCGGGTATCCCTGGGGCGGGAGCCCGTGTCAGGTCTTGCGTGCAGGCCCTAGACTAGACGAAGCGGCTTCGTCCGGCCGCAATACCCGGGTCGCGGGCATTGGTTTTGGCGCAATACGCGTTGCGCCGTGATTGTAAACACATTGGCGCGAGCAAAGCGGCCGGGCCGCGCCGCCCTCACGGACGGACGGCGGGGTCTGGTGTTTCCCATCCGGGTTCCTATACTATGACGCGCAATTTCGCCGGCCCATTGGGAGCGCATTCTTGAACCGACTTGCCACCACGGCGATCCTGGCCGCCGTTGCCATCTCGCCTGTCCATGCCGGCGAACGCTGGATGGTCTATGCCGGCGGCGAAAAGCCCAGCCGCATCGTCGTCACCGTCGACGAGACCTACCTCGACGCCGTGCCGATGGCCGAGAAGACCTACAAGCTCGAGACCCTGACGATCCTGGAAAACGCCAAGGCGCCGGAGTGGGTCTCATCCAACATGATCATCGACTGCGCGCGGCAGACACTGGAGGAGAAGCTGATCCAGCTGTCGCCGCGCGGCGGCAAGCTGACGACCGCGCCCGACCAGCCGGCGCGTCCGCCGAAGAACGCGGTGGGCCAGGCCCTGATCGATTTCGCCTGCGACATGGGCCCGCGCGGCAGCGCCCAGCGGGTCGCGGCGCGCAAGGCCGACCAGCGCTCGCGCGGCTGGCTCTACATGGGCCCGCTGAACACGGGCGAGATCACCGACCTGACCTGGAAGACCCTGTGGGCCGACGGCACCCGGCCCGCCAGCAAGCCGCGCTCGGACGCCGAGCTGGAACGCGAGATGAAGGATCTGGAGGCGCGTCGCAAGAAAGCCCTGGCCGACGCGGGCGCCCAGGCCGACAAGAGCGTGGCGCAGGACAAGCAGGCCAGCCGCCAGATTGCCAACGTCCAGAATCCGCAGGCGCGCGCCGATGCCCGCCGCAAGCGGGAAATGTCGGCCGTGCGGCGCACGATGGATGCCTGGATCGGCCAGCCCGAGGCCGAGTTGCTGCGGGTCTGGGGGCCGCCCACCGGCACCACGGAAAAGAGCGGCAACCGCATGCTGCAGTACTACCGCCAGGAAGCGCGCTCGACCTCGGCCAGCGGCGGCGGCGGTTGCCCGCCCGGCCAGAGCCTGCAGCTGACGCATGGCCCCAACGCGCCGCCGCGATGCGCCCCGTCGGCCGGCGCCCAGAGCTATCAGTACACCTATGAATGCACGCTGAGCTTCGAGCTGCAGGAGGGCATGATCATCGACTACTTCACCAAGGACCGCCGCACGCCCAACGACCCGTATACCCACTGCAGCCACATCTTCGGGCGTTTCGACTGATACCTGACCGGCCGCGGCGGCCGGCCTTGCCGGTTTACCTGGCCCGGCATGGCGTCAGGCGGCGGCACGCGCCGGACGCCGGCTGGCGCGCGGCAACGGCCCGCCACCAGGGCGATCCCGGATGCGGCGCGTTCAGGTCCAGCCGCTCGCCCATTTCAGGGGTGGTCAGCGCGACGCCGCGTTCGGCGGCCAGGGCGGCGATGCGCTCGAACGGTTCCTGCCAGGCGTGCATGGCCAGGTCGAAGGTGCCGTTGTGGATCGGCAGCAGCCAGCGGCCGCGCAGGTCCAGGTGGGCCTGCAGCGTTTCCTCGGGCTGCATGTGCACGAAGGCCCAGCGCTTGTCGTAGGCGCCGGTCTCCATCAGGGTCAGGTCGAACGGTCCGTAGGCGTCGCCGATGGCCTTGAAGCCGTCGAAGTAGCCGCTGTCGCCGCTGAAAAACACCCGCATGCCGTCGTCGTCGATGACCCAGGACGCCCACAGGCTGCGGTCGCTGTCGCTCAGGCCGCGGCCGGAGAAATGCTGCGCCGGCGTGGCGGTCAGGCGCAGGCCGTCGACCTCGGTGGACTGCCACCAGTCGAGCTGCTCGACCTTGGCCGGATCGATGCCCCAGGCGATCAGCTGGTCGCCCACGCCCAGCGGCGCGATGAAGCGGCCGGTACGCGCGGCCAGCCGCGTCACGGCGGCGCGGTCGAGGTGGTCGTAGTGGTTGTGCGACAGGATCACGCCGGCGATCGGCGGCAGGTCGTCGAGGGCCACGGGCGGCGCGTGGAAGCGGGCTGGGCCGGCCCATTGCACCGGCGAGGCGCGCTTGGAAAAGACCGGGTCGGTGAGCCAGTAGCGGCCGCGCAGCTTCAGTAGCAGGGTTGAGTGCCCCAGCCGGAACAGGCTGCGGTCGGGCGCGGCGCCCAGTTCGGCGCGGGTCAGCGGCCGCACGGGAATGGGCTGGTCGGGCACGGTGCCGGCCGGCTTGCCGAACAGGAATGACCAGGTCAGCTTGAGCCCTTGCCAGAATCCCAGCGACGGGCGCGGGCGGGCGTTGTGGAAGCGGCCGTCGCGATGATGCGTCGGGCCGGACGGCGGGTTGGAGGAAGCGTCGGGCGTCGAGGGAGTCACGGCGGAGGTCCTGGCGGGGAAGAGGGCAGGCGGACGGGGCATCCACCAAAAAGTATACTGGGCAGTGTAGTTTCCTTTTTCTTGAAAGTACACCGCAGAGTGTAAAATTTTTGCTATCTATTCATTAGGACGTTCCCATGGCAGAAGTTCCGCGGCGGCTCACCGACAGGAAGCGCGAGGCTATCCTCAGCGCCGCCGTGGAGGAATTCCGCACGGCGGGCTACGAGGCCACCAGCATGGACCGCATCGCGGCGGCCGCGGGCGTGTCCAAGCGCACGGTCTACAACCACTTTCCCAGCAAGGACGAACTGTTCGGGCTGATGCTGGAACACCTGTGGAACCGCAGCATCGCCAACGCCAGCGTGGCCTATCGCGCCGACCAGCCGCTGGATGTTCAGCTGCGGCAGCTGCTGATGCGCAAGCTGGAACTGCTGGGCGACCCCAACTTCATCGACCTGGCGCGCGTCGCCATGGCCGAGATCATCCACACGCCGGAACGGGCGCAGGCCATCGTCTGCCGCATGGGCGCGAAAGAGGGCGGCGAGACCGCCTGGATCCGCGCCGCCATCGCCGACGGCCGCCTGGCCGACATCGACGCGGAATTCGCTGGCCAGCAATTGCAGGGGTTAGTGAAGAGCTTCGCGTTCTGGCCGCAGGTCACGCTGGGCCAGCCGCCGTTGCAACCGGCCGAACGCGAGCGGGTGGTGGATTCGGCGGTGGCGATGTTCCTGGGGTGCTACGGGCGCGGCTGATGGCAGGCGTGCCGCGCTAGCAGGTTGATGGCGTCGTGTCATGGCGCCGCGCCCACGCTATCCCTCGCGCTGATCCGCGGTTTCCTCGAGCAGCATGTCCAGGAACGCCAGCGGCGCGGGGTCGAGCAGGGGCGTGGCATCCTCGCCTGACGCCGCCAGGTGCGTCACCACCAGTTCCCAGCATAGCGTCTTGCCCTTCAGGGGCACCCGGACCAGCCGCTGGCCGCGGCGCGTGGCCAGGTCGGCCGGCAGCAGCGATACGCCCAGGCCCTGGTCCACCAGATGCATCAACGTCTCCAGGTCGCCGACTTCGAAGGCGACGCGGCGCTGCACATCGGCCTCGGCGAAGCCGCGATCGACCAGTCGGCGCGTTCCCTGTCCAGGCACGAAATCGACGAAGGACGCGTCGGCCAACTGCGCCAGCGTGACCGACTTGCGGCCCGCGAGCGGATGCGCGTGGCTGCAGGCCAGCACCATGTCGTCACAGGCGACGATATGCGATACGTGGCGATCGCTGCGTTCCTCGATCGGCAGGATGGCCAGGTCGATCTCGCGGACCGCCACCTTGTCGTTCAGGTCGAGCGCCGCGCCTTGCACCAGCCGGATCTCGATGTCCGGATGCCGTTGGTAGAAACGCGACAGCAGGGCCGGCAGATCCAGGAAGGCCGGCAGGCTTTGCACCGCGCCGATCGACAGCTTGCCGCGGCGGATGGCGTTGATGTCGGCGACATCGTCGGCCGCGCGATCGAGCAGGTCGAGTGCGCGCCGCACCTGCTCCAGGAACGCCTGGCCCGCCGCCGACAGGCTGACGTGCCGCGTGGTGCGCACCAGCAGCCTGGCGCCGAGCTCTTCTTCGAGCAGGCGAATGGAGGTGGACAGCGCCGATTGGACGATGTGGCAGCGCTCGGCGGCGCGGGTGAAATTGGCTTCCTCGGCGACCGCCAGAAAGTGACGCAGTTGTCGTAGTTCCATGATGGGTTCCCGTCACTTATCTGCTAGATAGATGGATCCATTCAATAAACAGCATTTATCAGATAGAAGCAAACCGAGCATAGTGCATTCTCCGTTTGACTCGATATACCGCAAAAGTCCATGCCAGCCGTTTCCCCGTCCATCGCGCCCGAACGTCGCGCGCAGTTGCCCACCTTGCTCCAGTTCCTGATGAACGGAGTCACGTTCGCGACCTGGGGGGTGCAGATTCCGGTCATCAAGAGCAGTTTCCAGGCCGATGACGCGATGATGTCCCTGGCCATGCTGAGCGTGGCGGCGGGCGCGGTGGCGGCCATGAAGCTGGTGGGCGGCTGGGTGGCGCGGGCAGGCAGCGCGCGCGCGTTGACGCTCAGCGGGTTCGCCTACGCGGCCGCGCTGCTGGCGATTCCGGCCGCGCCGTCCTTCCCGTTGCTGCTGGCGGTGCTGGCGCTGTTCGGCATGGCCATGGCCGCGTTCGACGTGGCGATGAATGTCCAGGCCGCGAATATCGAATCGCAGGGAGGGCGGCCGGTCATGTCGACCATGCACGGCATGTTCAGTCTTGGCGGCATGGCGGGCGCGGCGCTCGGCGGCGGACTGCTGGCCATCGGGATGCCGATGGCCGTGCATGCGGCGTTGGTGGCCGGCCCGCTGTTGGCCAGCGCGCTGTACGCGCGCGGCCGCTTGCTGCCCGATCCTCGCGCCAGCGCGCCCGACGCGGCGGCCGTCACGCCTACCCACGGCACGCCGCGCGCGCTCTGGATCCTGGGCGCGGTGGCGTTCCTGGGGCTGGTCTGCGAAGGGGCCATGTATGACTGGGCCGCCATCTACATGCGCGACGTGGCGGGCGCCAGCCTGCAACAGAGCAGCTACGGTTACGCGGTTTTCTCCCTCGGCATGGCGCTGGGCCGCTTCAGCGCCGACTTCCTGCGCCGCCGGGTCTCGGCCCGGCGGTTGCTTGGGGTCAGCGCCTGGCTGGGATTCCTGGGCATCGCGCTGGCGATCTCCTGGCCCCAGCCGCTGGCAAGCGGTGTGGGCTTGGCGCTGATGGGGCTGGGAGTGGCCAACTTCATGCCGCTGTTCTTCCTGGCCGGCAGCAAGCTGCCCGGCATGAGCGCCGCCGCCGGCGTGGCGGGGGTGGCCCGTTTTGCATACGCAGGCATGCTGTTCGGGCCGCCGCTGATCGGCGCCGTCGCCCACCTGGGCACCTTGCGCATGGGCCTGGGCGTGGTCGCCGTGACGATGGGCGTGATCGCCTTGTTCGGCATCCGCAAGGTGGCCGTGTAAGGCGGGCGGCGCCACCTCGAACGCGGCGGCGTCGCCCGCAGGCGGGTGGGAGCAGGCGGGGCGGCTGCGCATCATGGAACAGGGGTCAGGCGCCGATCCGCGAGGACACCTTCCACAGATCCACGTCGCCATCCTGGGCGTGGCGGTCGATCTCGCGCAGTTCCTCAGGCGTGAAGTCGAGCCGCTTGACCGCATCCAGCGAATCATCGAGCTGCGCGACGGTGCGCGCCCCGATCAGGGCCGAGCTGACCCGCGGGTCGCGCAGCGCCCAGGCGATCGCCATCTGCGCGAGCGACTGACCGCGCTGGTCGGCCAGCGCATCGAGCGCGCGGATCCGCGCCAGGTTCTCGTCGCTCAGCATGCGTTGCTGAAACGACGTTCCACGCTGGACGCGGGCGCCGCTGTCGGGGGTTGCGCCGATGTACTTGGACGTCAGCAAGCCCTGCGCCAGCGGGGAGAAGGCGATACAACCGGCACCGAGCGTGTCCAGCGTGTCCAGCAAGCCGTTTTCGATGCCACGATTGAGCATCGAGTAGTTGGGCTGGTGGATGAACAGCGGGACGCGCTCCTCGGCCAGGATCGCCGCGGCCTGGCGGGTCAGCTCCGGCGAATACGACGAGATGCCGACGTACAACGCCTTGCCCTGCCGATGCAGTTGCGCCAGCGCGCCCATGGTTTCTTCCAGCGGCGTGTCGGCATCGACCCGGTGCGAGTAGAAGATGTCGACGTAATCCAGCCCCATGCGCTTGAGGCTTTGCTCGCAACTGGCGATCAGATACTTGCGCGAGCCATTCGGGCCGCCATAGGGACCGGGCCACATCTGCCAGCCGGCCTTGGTGGAAATGACCAGTTCGTCACGGTAGGGCTTGAAATCGAGCTCCATCCAGCGGCCGAAGTTCTCTTCCGCGGAGCCTGCGGGCGGCCCGTAGTTGTTGGCCAGGTCGAAGTGGGTCACGCCGCGGTCGAAGGCGCGTCGCAGGATGGCGCGGCCGGTCTCGAACACATCCACGCCGCCGAAGTTCTGCCACAGGCCGAGTGAAATCGCCGGCAGGTGGATGCCGCTGCGGCCGACCCGGCGGTAGGGCATCGCGCCGTCATAGCGCGAGGAGGAAGGTTGGTAGTGCATTGCAGGTTCCCTGTAGGAGATAAGGAAGAGGGCAGAGACGGGCGGGCCGGTTCACAGCCCGATGGTCTGGCGGTAGCCGTCGAGATAGCCGCGTTCGCTCGGCGTGGGGCGGTCGGTGGCCCACATGGCGCGGTGCCAGAAGGGGTAGATCGGGCGCGGGCGGCCCGCGGCCTCGATCAACGCCGACTGTTCGGCCGTCAGCACGAGATCGTGGGACGCCAGGTTCTCGGCCAGTTGCCGTTCATCGCGCGCGCCCAGCACCATCGTCCCGACGCCGGGGCGGTCGCGCAGCCAGGCCAGCGTGACCTGCGGCACCGGGCGGCCGGTCTGGCTGGCCACCTGTTCGATCGCCCGCAGCACCTTGGCGAACCGGTCCCAGTCCGAGACGTAGGGCTCGAGCCAGCCCGCCGCCGCCTGCCTCGAACCCGCAGGCAGGGTGCCGTCGGCGCTGGCGCGGCCGCCGAACAGGCCCTGGCCGAGCGGGCTCCAGATCATCGAATCCAGGCCGAACTCCTGATTGGCGGTCAGCAGTTCGTACTCGGCGTCGCGGCCTTCCGGGGTGTAGTAGATCTGGTGTGCCACAGGCGGCACGAAGCCCGGGGCCTGCGCGACCATGGCGGTCTGGGCCACGGCCCAGCCGCTGTAGTTCGAGATGCCCCAATAGCGGATCTTGCCGCTCTTGACGAAGCCCGACATGGTTTCGACGGTTTCCTCGACGGGTGTCACGCCGTCCCATTGATGCACGAAGTACAAATCGAGCCAGTCGGTGCCGAGCCGCTTCAGGCTGTTTTCCAGCTGCACGGTCAGGTGCGCGCGCGAGGCGCCGCCGCCATTGGGTCCATCGCTCATGCCCGAGCGGCCCTTGCTGAAGACCAGGACCTGGTCGCGGCGCCCGGCCAGCGCCTGGCCTAGGAGGGTTTCGGCATCTCCCTTGGAATACAGGTTGGCGGTATCGAAGGCGTTGACGCCGGCTTCCAGGGCAATGTCGACCATGCGCCTCGCCTGGTCGACATTGATGTCGCCCAGGGCTTCAAAGCCGTTGGTGCCGGAAAAGGTCAGGGTGCCCAGCACATATTGGGAAACGAGTAGGCCGGAGCGGCCCAGCGGGAGGTACTTCATGAGTCAGGTCCTTGCGGTGGTTGAACCAGCCGGTGCGCGGCGGCTGCCGCGGCGCCCGGCCCGGGATGAAATGAAGTGTGGGCGCCCTCGATTGATTTTTGTAGTTCTGTATTTTGATGCCACCCATCTATCGGATAGATCAATCGGCGCGCCGCCCACGCTCTGCTATTGTTGGCGTACTTGTCTTCGCATCGGATGGGCATGAAGACCACCCACTACCTGTTTGGCATCATCGTTTCGTTCGTGCTGGCAAGCCTGCTGGCCGGCCTGGGACTGATGGCCGTCTTCTCCGACAACCTCGGCTGGGGCGTGGTCGCGCTGCTGTCGTACGCGGTGTTGTTCGGCGGCCCGCTGGCCATCGTGCTGGCGCTGACCTGGATCGCCTACCTGGTGCGGGACCGGGGCAAGACGCCCGGACGGATTCATGCGCTGCTGCTCCTGCCGCCGCTGCTGGCCACGCTGATCGTGCCGATCGACGAGTCGATCCGCCAGGAGAAGGGCAATCAATTCAGCCGCGCCAATCCGGCCATCGAGGAAAGCCACGTCAACTTCAGCGGCCAGACCCTGTGGCTGGACTACCGCTACGCCTCTGCGTCCTCTGGCGGCGGCTCGCCCTACATGGAGCCGGCTTCGGCCGAGCATCGCCGGTTCTCGCGCTTTCGCCGCTATCCCACGCCCACCGCGCTCGACGACTTCCCCTATGAGGGCGCGCGTCTGAAGCCCGGGATCACGCGCTACACGTACTACGACGTCGACGGCAAGCCGGGCGCCTCGCTACCGCTGCTGCGCCTGCCCGCGCCGGACCTGGACGCGTTGAACCGGGCGTACCGCTATGGCGAGGCGGCGCTGCTGGTGTACCAGTATTTCCACTACGCCGATCGTGTCGAGGTGGCACCGACGCTGGCGCGTTTCGCCGCCAGCACCGAGGACGCGATGACCGCGGCGCGCATCCCGGGACTGACGATCGTCAGCCTGGAAAACTACACTCCCCAGACGCTCGCCCGGCTCGAGGTCGAAGGCCAGGCGGTGGACCTGGGCGGTCATGCGGCGCGCAGCCTTGCCGGAATGCGGTGCGATCCGATGCAGGGCGGCAGTCCGGCAAGGCTGGACCTGGAACAATCGCTGCGCGTGCGCTGGCAGGCATTGGAAGATCCGCAGCGTTGGCACGAGGCGACGGTGACGGTGCCCGCTTTCAGCGCCGCCGCCCAGGGGGATCCGGACAAGGGCCTGCCGCGTGTGCGGCTGTATTTCCTGCCCGACGGGACGGTGGCCGCCGAGCGCTTCAAGGAAATCCGCGCCCGTGGCGAACTTGCCGTGCGCGCCACCGGGTTGCCGGCCGCGGCACGACCTCATGCCGCCTGCAGCGTCGGGGTCTACGCTGGCTATAACCCCCAGACGGTGCGCCTGCTGGGCAACTGACACCGGCGCCCCGACAGACCCATCCTGTCAGGTATTCAGCGTTTTCAATTCCCCGCGCACGATGCCCCACATGGTGCGCGCGGCCAGGGCCACGATCACCACGCTGGCCAGGGCGAGCAACACCGCCGCGATCGCATCCGCCACCGGGTGCCGCGCGAACTCGGCGTACTTCAGCGCGGCGCCGGCCGATGCCGCCAGCGGAAAGCTCACCGACCACCACGACACGCGAAACGGACAGCAGCGCGCCAGGCCGCGCATGCGGGTTATGAGCACCGCCAGCACGAACAGCATCACCATATAGAGGCCAACCGCGAAGCCGTCGATGGCGCCGGTGGTCGCCATATAGGCGGAAAAGCCGACCGCGAACGGCGCCGACAGGATCAATAGCGAAGGCTGCAGCGCATTCGGGAAAGGCTCTGCGAACATCAGGCGCGACAGGATCAGCGTGAACAGCGGGACGGCGAAGAACAGCCCGACCGAGGTGCCGAACATCATCAGGCCGTGCATGTCCTGCGTCCACCCCAGAGCGGGGACCGCCAGGGGTATGTCGAGCATGCCGACGACCGGCACGATCCACGCGGGCGTCGCGTGGTCGGGCTGCTGGCGCACGCTGATCCAGCGCATCACCATCCACCACGCCAACAGCGTCATGCCGGTGGCGCCGACGCCCCACAGCACGCGCGCCAGCAGCAGGCTGATCATTGGCGTGCCGAACATGTTGCCGGCGATGGGATGCTGGAATTCGGCGCGCACGCGGTCGGGGTGGATGAGCGCCTTGGAGAGATAGGCGGCGACGAGCGCCCCGAACGTGACCAGCGCGACCGCGCTGATCGCGTCGGCGATCCAGGGCGGCATGGCGTAGCGGGCCTGCGCCAGGCGCCAGGCAACGGCCAGCCCTGTCAGGCCCATGACGGAGCCGAATAGGGCGACAGGCAGATTCGATAGCGCGCCGCCGGGCAGGGCAGTGGCAGGTGCGGGCGGGGCGGCGGTGGGCATGTGTGCTCTGGGGAAGGGCGATGAACGGTGCTCATTGTGGTGGCATTGCGGGCTTTAATCATGCTTCTTTTGCTCGGCATTCCACTAAATCGTCTCATTCGGTGGGGTGGTGGTTTCCCGGGCCACCGCCGAGCATGCTCCTCCCCGTCGACGCGCAATGGCGGAAGGCAATGACAATCCGGATTCTTCGCGACGGCACCAAGCTCATGATGGTCTGACGCCCTTCGGTTGCCGCATGACCTGGCCCATATTCGCATCCTAGCGACGCCATTGCTCGTTCGCGGTACGGGTATTGGCCAACGTCAAAAGATCCAAACGCGCTAGGATAGCGACCCTTGAGTGCCGCTATGACTGTCCACACCGTGACGCTCGAGTGGCGATGGTGACGATTTGGGGAGCGCTTGCGGAAGTGTGCCGGCGGCTCGCCGCCGCACGATCACGATGATCGTGTGTGAGTGTTTTCATAGGGGGCAGGGGATTTGAATCTGAAAGGAACGACGAGCTGGGGCGCGATACGTCCAGAAGATGTGCCCGATGCGCGTCTGCGGCTGGACTTCGGCTTGCGGCCAGCCATTATGGCTTTCAACGAATGGGCCGTGCCTGGCTTGGGTGGCGCTTTCTTCGTACGCCAGCTGAGCTGGAGTTGCATGGGCATCGCGCTAGCGGGGCAACTTGGCCGGCCAGCGGCAGCCGCGGCCATGGCTGAAGGTATCGAGGCCTTGGCCAGTTGGATCGCGCTGCGACGGGAGAACACTTATGGCAAGGATCCTCGTATTCAAGGAAAGCGCAAGTTCAAGGATCTGGATCAACTGTCGTTCGACGATGTCAGCAAGCGCGGCGCCTATGTGACGGTGCCGTTCCGGCGGCCGGCAGCGGCCTCGCTCGCCGGCCTTGGCTTCTGCGAACGCGCCGAAACCCGATTCAGTTCGCTGCGGCTGGCCCGGCCGGGGCGCGAGCTGGTCGAGGCGGTGTGGGAAGCAAGCGGCGCGCATGACAAGCTGCTCGACTGGTTTTCGCGGCCGCACGTGGCACCGAAGCAGATCGAAAGATCGTTGCGCACAGCCTTGCTGCCTGATCGTCATTGCCAGGCCGAACGGGCGCTGGTGCGATATCAACTACGCAACGCCGCCGGAGCGCGGCAGCGTGACAACGTCTTGAGGTTATTGGAGAGTCGAGACGGGCCGCTCGCGGATGGCTTTGACGGGAACGCTCGCGAGCAATTTCTGCTGGGCATTGAGTCTCAAGAGCACCGCGAACGGCTGGAAGGCAGCTTCGCTCTCGAGGCGCTCAGGCTGAATGCGCTGAGATGTGCCCAGAGCCTGGTCGACAGTTTTGCCAGTGACGAGCGCATCGAAGTCACAATACTGGCTGGACAGGACACGATTTCTCAGGCGTTCGACAATCTTGCCAGGACTTGCGCGGTGATGGAAGAAAAGCTACAGCGCCTGTCCCAGGCACCGGCGGAGATCAGGTTGTTTTGCCAGGAACAGCGGCCAACCGTCGCGCTGGCTGATCGCGTGCGCAAGTTGGCCGGGCGCACTCCCATACTGTTCGCGATCGCCTCGGACACGATGATGTGTCAAAGCCGTGGGCGTGGCCGCTTGGTGGACGATGCCGAGCCCGGCGAAGCCGAATGGGGTAGCCAGACTGGCGATATACCGCGTCCTTTGCTGCGTCTGGAGCGACTGCTGAACGACCTGCAATCGGGCACGAAGGAGGTTCATGGTGCAACGTGACGACCATGCACTGGATGCGTTGTTCGCGCCGCCACCCGGATGTCATGGCACACACATGGCGCTGTGTGCCATGACGGCCGATGTCGAAACGCTTGATCGCGCGGTCTCGGTATTCACCGGCCACGATCGGCTGACCCGTGCCGCCAGCGGCTGGCCGCGCGCCGTGCTCATGCTCGATGCCTCGCAGCCGCTAGCGGCTGCCGCGGCGGTACCGGGGCTCATACGCCTGGCGCACGATGATGCCGCCATCTGGCAGGCGCGCACTTCGCTATTGCATGCGAAGGTGGCCTTGTTGGCGTTTGCCGACCAGCCCTTCGACTTGCCAACCTCGTTTCGCCTGATTGTGTCGACCGGAAACTGGACCCGCGCCAGTTGGGCCGAACAGTCTCTCATAGACATGTACTGGCGATGCGATTGGCAATGCCAGGCACAGCCATCGCAAGAGGGTGAGGACATCAAGGCGGCGTTTGACTTCCTCGACCGTTTGATGTCTGGCTTGTACGGTGCCAGCCTCAGGGCATTTTCCGATGCATTGCCATGGTGGAAGCAGTGGCGTGAGCAGATGGCGCACATGCGGTCCCGCTCGCCCGCGTCCCGCTTTATCCATAGTCTGGACAAGACCTTGTACGCTCAGATCAAACCGCGCTTTGAGAAGGCGGATTTCCATACCATCATCGCTGGCTCTGGCTTTTTCGAGCAGGCAGGGGCGCAAGTCGGTGCCATGCCGTCCATCCTGGCGAATATCGAGTCCATGACGCCACAGGCCAAGGAAAGGCACCTGGTGTTCAATCCGACCCAGGCCGGGGCGTTGGCAGGTTGGTTGCGAGCCACCGCCAACGGTCGTGGGCGTGGTGCGTGGAAGCTGCATCTGCCCATTGACCCGTTTGCCAGGCGCGCCAGGCCAGGACGCACGCAGCTGCACGCCAAGTTCATCGTTGGGCTCAGCCGTCGCATCAATTCCGCCGACGGAAAACTGGGCGCGCTTTATCTGGGTTCTGGCAACCTGTCGTGTCGGGGCCTGATGTCGCATGCACTCATGCAGGCCAGTGCCGGGGAGGGAAAAGCTGGAAGCATCGAGGCTGGCATCGTCACGACCGAGCCATTGTTGCTTCCCCAGCTCTGGCAATCGCTGGCGTGTGGAGACCTCATGGACGAATGTTCTCTACCTGAATTGGAAGAGGGCAGCGGTGATCCATTGCATCAGCCCCTACCTCCGCCACCGGTGCTATTGGCGCGCCATCTGGACTCCGAACTGCATTTCGTGCGTAGTGCCGGGTCCGCACAGTCCTTTGCATTCCAGTTCCGATTGGCAGGCGACACGATCTGGCAAGATGTGGGTCAGACGCAGCAAGTGTTCGAACATATTGGGCCAACGCCACCCTTTGTGGTTGTACGGCGTCACGCTGAAGATGCCGAGACCTTCGAAGTGCCGGTGATGTCGGCTGCCGGCACTCTTTGCCGGCAGCCGCCGCCGCAACTGGGTGCCGACGACGTCCTGGAAGGACTGCAAGTCTTTCCAGACATACCGGCGTACGCCATCGACGCTGTCGACGACGGCAGCAGCGAGGTGGTAGCCCGGCCATCTTCCAATGCAACTGCTCGCCTAAATTACCCGTTGCGCTGGTTGGCCACAGTGATCGAAGCCATCGCACGGCGGCAGTCGACGTTGACGCCAACGCAATTTCCGCTCTGGGTAAGTCAAGTGCGCATGTTGTTGCTAGAGCAGGTCACGCCTGAGGATCTGGCGCAGGTCCGGGCGTTGCGACTAAGCCTGTTCCCGGCGCTGCTTGAAGACGGATTCAGGCCCGCCTGGCTCACGCAGCTACATCCAATGCACGAGAGTTATGCAGTACTGATCTCTGAACTGCAGGCGCGCTGGTCAGAATCTGCTACTGCTCCCAATGGAGAATCGCATGGCCATTGAATGGAGTGAAGTGCTAGGCCGCTTACGCCTGCTGGCGGCGGTGGATCAGCTGCTCTCGGAAGAGACCCAAGCGCTGTGGCGCTCGGACCAAGATGCGTCGCTGCGCTGGATCGCTGATCGTTTGCAAGAATGTCGTGGGGTGCTGGTAGCCGACGAGGTTGGCCTGGGCAAGACCCGGTTGGCCATCGCATTGGCCGTCTGTGTCGCGTCCTGTGGCGGCCGGGTTGCTTTTTTGGTCCCACCAGGTCTGATCGCACAGTGGCGTGAGGATGAGTTGGGCTCCTTCTTGAAGCAGCTCAATGCCTTGCCGCCCGAGTGCCGACTCTCCGGTCTCGAACAGTCGTTGTCGCCGGCATGTGTCGAACTCAAAACCTATCGTGACCTGTTTCTCAGCGAGGATGGCAACCCAATTTTTCCCGTTTCCCGGCGAGCTCCATTCGTCTTCGTTTCCCACCGTTTCGGCGTGCCACTACGCCTGGGGAAAAACAGCGACGACGAGCGCTGGGGCTTGCCGTTTGCGCTAAAGGGCCAGATGTTCGATGGTCGTAGCGTGAAAGGGGCGAAAAAGCTGGCCCTGTCTTCCGGACAAGAGGCGGCCATTGATTGGCTACACGATCATTTACCCCCTACATTCAGGCAGGCTCTCGAGCATGCAGATCTGGGCCGAGTCAACGGAATCTCACTAAAAACGCAGGAAAACGAAAGGCTTTTCCAGCATCTCATCGGCGAGCTCATTGGCGATGTCGACCTGATCGTCATCGATGAAGCCCATAAGAATCGCCTGGGGTCGGAAGCGGTGGACACAGAAAGCGGGAAAAAGAATAGGAAGATGCAGGAAGCCCTCAGTTCGCGCATGTCGGCTTGCCTTAATCACATTCTGCTGCGACCAGGTGCGAGTACGCTCAGGGCCAAGCGCCTGGTGCTGACAGCCACACCAATGGAAATGGACGCGGCCCAGTGGAGCGGCATTCTGCAACGTATCGGATTGGAGTCCGGGGAAATCGAGGGCTTGACCAATATTGCGGTACGCTTCTCCGAGGCGGTGACCGGCTTGACCATTGGCAGCCCGGTTCAGGTCAACGCCGTCAAAGAGGCAGCGGCAGCGTTCCAGCAGGCATTCAGGCCGTTGGTGACTCGCCGCCTCTGGCGTGATCACCCGGATGTCCAGCGATATAGTCGCAGCCAAGGCCAGGGCCTGAAGGAGCAGGCTCATCCACATCGCAGGTTCCTGCCAGCCCGCACCGTTCGTCTGGGTGACCTGGATCAGCGGGAGCGCGACTTTCTCGCTCAGACTGAGTGTTTGGCGGTAGCCTCCCGCGGCATTGAAACCGAGCAAGCGATGAAAACCGCAGGCGCACGGTCCTCGCAAGGTTTGCCGTTGTGGTCTGAAGCGGCGATCGTTCCCGACAACGAGGGCGACCAGCACACTGTGCAGGAAAATGCGGACGGGGCGGCTCAGAAGAAAAGGCAAGCCTATTGGCTGCAGCGACTACGGCACCTGCAATATGGGGCAGGTGTCGGCGCAGAAGAGGAGAGGGGGGACATCAATCTCCAGTGGCACCCTCGCATCAAGGCTGCTGTCGCCTTGATCGAGGAAATCTCCGAGCGCAAGGAAAAAGTGCTGGTGTTCGGTGCTTTCCTCGAGCCGATGCGCGCACTCAACAGGGCCTTGAACATTCGCCACTACTTGAGGCACGTCCGCGATGGAAAACCGATCGCATTGCCCACCGGTCTGCATGCTGGAGATGCTGACATTCGACGTTGGATGGCGGATGGCGATTTCAAATTCAGCGAGGCACAGATTGCAGATTTCGTCACATCATCGCAGAAGCTTAGCGAGCAGTATCACCAGGGGCGTGCTTATTTGCGACAATTGTGCCGTAGTGAAGTCGACAATTTTCTGCAGGTGCCTGAACTCGACGACGATAGTCAGGCCAGTGAAAACGCCAGCGACGATGATGCACAGCAACTAACCAATTGGTTAGTGCAATGCATGATAGTAGGAACGGAAACGGACAGTGGGCTGGTGGCGAACAACGTCATCGTGCAGGAACTGCGTCAACGTGCCAGGACCATGCTGTCGGCCATCTGCGATGCCGAGCCTACGGAGTTCGATAGCGAATCAGGCGAGCTGGCCGATATGCTGATGGGACGTCGCAAGGCGGTGAAGCGGCATTTGGTGGAAGAAGCTGAGCAAGCCGGTGGCAGGATAGACGTGTTTAGGATGAGTCCGTTTTCACAAATGTTGTATGGCGATACCAAGCCGGGTACGCGGCGCGTGAGGCAGCGGGCCTTCAATGACACGAAAATCCATCCTAATGTGCTTATCGGCCAGGCTGCGGTGGCCAGCGAAGGCTTGAACCTGCACCGCGCCTGTCGGCATGTGGTGCTGTTTCATCTTGACTGGAACCCTGGCCGCATCGAACAACAGATAGGTCGGGTGGACCGTCAAGATAGCCACTGGATGAGGGCTTTCGAGCAATGGCTACAGGAAGAACAGGGGGCTGCGCCGACGATCGACATCCACACGATCTCCATCGAAGGTAGTTATGACGCTTTGCGTACCGAGATCGTGCAGGAGCGGGCCAAAGTACTGCGCTCACAATTGTTTGGCGAAATTCTGCCGCCCGATGTCCTCAGCCAGTTGCCGGCGGAGGCTCGGGATGCGATCAGCCAGATCAGGATCGATTTCACACCAGGTAGCAGCGCTCTCTAGGAAGTGCTCAAGCCTTGAATAGCGGGGGAAAGGGAAAGCCTTGGAGCTCACCAGCGCTTTGCCTGGAACCCATGACCGAGATGGGGTGCTTATGGGTATGGACAGTGCATTCTTTACTTTACATAATATACATTATGCGAATTACGCCCAAACCCGGCAGCAGAGTGGATCCAATCCCACCCAGCCGCCTCATCTTTCCCCGATCTCAAGCCTCGATCACCGAAAAATACGGTGCCTGCGCCAGTTCCTGCCTTGCGATACGGACCACGGCGTCCAGCCCCGCCATGTCGGCCACGCGCGGATATGCCGCGCACAAACGCAACGGAGAAAACGGCCGGTCCTGCTCGTAGCGCATCACGGCGCCTCGTGCCAGCGCATCGGCCATCAGGCCGACCGGCAGCGCGCTCATGCCGACGCCGGCCGTGATCAGTCCGACGATGACGGCCACGCTGGTGCAGGTGCTGAACTCCGGCAATGGCGTGCGTTCCTGGTTGCACCAGGCGGCCACGACCTGATGCAGCGGCGACGGCGGCGGCACCACGAACAGTTTCTGGGCGGCCAGGTCCACTGCCCGCAATCGCGGGCGCGGGTCCAGGCCGATCCAGGCCACCTCGGCCCAGGCCAACGGTTCGACCTGCACGTGATGGCTGACGCCCGCGTCGATGAGAAAGGCGATATCGAGCTGGTTGGTGTTCAGGCGCTCGCTCAGCACCAGGCTGTTAGCGATGGTCAGTTCGACCTGCAGGCGCGGATAACGCTGTTCGAGCTGCCTGACGATGGCCGGCAGGCAGGCCATGGCCATGGTTTCCGACGCGCCCACCCGCAACCGGCCCTGCAGCGGGTCGCCGGTGCGCAAACGGGTTTCCAGTTCATCGAGCACGCCGACCGCCTGCTCGGCGTAACGCCGCGCCAGCACCCCTTCTGCCGTCAGCACCGCCCGCCTGCCCTCGCGCTCGAACAGGCGCACGCCCAGCGCTGATTCCAGCTCGCGGATGCGCAGGGAAATGGTCGGCTGCGTCACATTCATGTGCTCGGCGGCGGCCTGGAATGAACCCAGCCGGGCGATCGCCAGCAGGGCTTCCATCTGGGGAATGGAAAATCGTCTCATCAGGAAAGTTTATACAAAACTGCCAAGAACTTTAATTAGATGGAAGTAAATCCTATTGATAGGATGCGGTGCATGACATCACCGCTGAATCTTCCCGCCGGCGCCGCCGACTGCCACGCGCATGTGCTGCGCACCGATCTGCCGCTGATCGCCGGCCGCCATTCGGCGCCGTTGCGCCATGCCGAGGTCGACGAATACCTGCGGGTCCTGGACGCCCACGGCATCCGCTATGGCGTGCTGACCGCGCCCAGCTTCTACGGCAACGACAACCGCCTGCTGTTGCGGTCATTGCAAGCCGCGGGCGGCCGCCTGCGTGGCACCGCCATCGTCGAGCCGGAGATCGGCGATGCCGAGCTGGACGGCCTGTACGCCCATGGCGTGCGCGGCGTGCGCCTGAACTGGTTGCGGCGCCAGCCCCTGCCGGACAGCGGCAGCCGCGCCTACCGCGCTCTTTATCCGCGCTTGCGCGAGCGCGGCATGCACGTCGAGGTCTACGTCGAAGGCGAGCATCTGGCCGCGGTGCTGCCTCCGATCCTGGCCAGCGGCGTGCGGCTGGTGCTGGACCATTTTGGTGGCCTGACGCCGGGGTTTCCCACGCTGGGCCTGCTGCGCGAGGCCCTTGCCCAAGGCCAGACCTGGATCAAGCTGTCCGCGCCCTACCGCCTGGCGGGCCAGGATGCGGCGGCGTTGACCGCCCTGCTGCTGCGTGAAGCCGGCGCGCAGCGCCTGCTGTGGGGCACGGACTGGCCCTGGGTGTCGAACGAGAGCGAGGTCGACTATGCGCGCTGCCTGGGCTGGCTGGGCGAGTGGCTGCCCGACCCCGGCCCGCGCGACATCATCCTGCGCGATACCCCGAGGCTGCTGTTCGATTTTGCAGACTGATTTTTCCCATAACAATCAACGACCCGTGGCGTCGGCTTGCGGCCGATGCCACACCAGGAGACTGCCATGCCCCGTTTTTCCTTTCCCGTCCGGGCGATTGCCCTGGCCCTTGGCTCGCTGATCGCGGGCGGCGCGCTTGCCGCCGAGCCGATCCGCCTGATCGTTCCCACTACGGCGGGAGGCGGCACCGACGGCTTTTTCCGCATGCTGGCCAAGGATGCCGAACCGCACCTGGGCGCGCCGGTGGTGGTGGTCAACGTGGGCGGCGCCGGCGGCAGCATCGGCGTGACGCAGATGGTGCGCGCCGCGCCCGATGGCAACACGATCGCCGGGGTCTGGCTGGGGCCGGTCACGGTGGCGCCGCACACCACGCCGGTTTCCTATACGCCCAAGGACTACATCGCCGTTGCCCAACTGACCAGCGCGCCCTACGTCATGTGCGTGCAGCACGACTTCGCCGCGGAGGACGGCAAGCAACTGATGCAGTTGCTGCGCAAGGCGCCGAACCGCTATACCTTCGGCACCGATGGCGCGGGCGGTCCCGGGCAGCTGGCGGCGCAGCGCATCTTCAACCGCCAGGACATCCATCAGCGCGACATTCCCTACAAGGGGGCTGGCGATACCCTGCTGGCGCTGCTGGGCGGCCACATCGACATGTACGTGGGCTCGATTCCGCCGGTGCTGCCCTACGTGAAGAGCGGCAAGGTCAAATGCCTGCAATTGACCTCGGCCGACAAGGTGGCGGCGCTGCCGCAAGCCACCAGCCTGAACGAACTGGGCCTGGGCGAGGAACAGACGCTGCTGTGGCGCGGCATCCTGGCGCCCAGGAACACGCCGCCCGAGCGCGTGCAGGCGCTGGAGCGGGCGTTCACCGCGGCGGCGCAATCCTCGGCGACGCGCAGCTTTGTCGAGGATGCGGGCGAACAGATCGCCATCCTGACCGGCGACGCCTTCCGTGCGCAGATCGAACGGGAGTACGCCGCGTTGGGCAAGGTTGCCGAAGGGCTCAAGTTGTCGTCGAAATGAGGCTGGGCGGGCAAGCGCCCGCCCCTCATCCGCGGCTGGAGCCGGAGCGCAGCGTCAGCACCAGGATGCCGGCGCCGATCAGCGTCAGCCCGGCGCCGGCATTGAGCCGCGCGGCGACCACGGGGCGGGACACCAGCCAGCCCGACAGCCGGGCGGCGAAGGCGCCGACGATCGAGAACACCACGAAGGTCAGCGCGGCGAAGATGCCGCCATAGACCAGCATCTGCACCTGTACCGAACCGCGCGCGCTGTCGGCGAACTGCGGCAGGAAGGCCAGCACGAACAGGCCGGGCTTGGGGTTCAGGACGTTGGAGAAGAAGCCCACCGTCAGCACCTTGCGCAACGGCAGGTGGTCGGCCCGGCGGATGGTGACGAGGTCCTTGGCGCGCAATGCCTTCACGCCCAGGTAGATGAGATAGGCGGCGCCCGCCAGCTTGATGGTCCAGAACAGCATTTCCGAGGTCTGCATCAGCAGCGACAGGCCGAAGGTGGCGGCCACGGTGTGCACCATGATGCCGCCGGCCGCGCCCAGGGACGACATGGCGGCCGCCACGCTGCCCTGGCTCAGGCCGCGGCTCAATGCCAGGATGTTGTCCGGGCCGGGCGAGATCACGATGATGCCGCAGGCGAACAGATAGGTAATGAGGACTTCCATCGGGAACATCGTGATCTCCTGGAATTGACTGGCGAGGGTCGGCCGCCCTGCCCGCGCTTGGCGTCGCCAATGATACCGGCCCCTACCCGCCCGTGCGCAACCACCGCCACAACGTGGTCGGGCTGATGCCGAGCTGTTCGCAGGCCTTGCGCCGGTCGCCGCCGCAGCGCGCCAGCACCTCGCGCACGTGGGCCGCCTGCTGGCGCCGGCCATGCGCGGCCAGGTCGCCCGGCTCGGACCGGGCGGCGCTTCGCGTCAGTTCCGGCGCCACGTCGGCCACGATGCGCCGCACCTGTTCGTCCGGCGGCGTGTCGGGCAGCTCCGCCAGGAACACCGCCAGGCGTTCCAGCACGTTTTCCAGTTCGCGGATGTTGCCGGGCCAGTCGTAGGCCAGCAATGCGTCGCGCAAGGCCTCGGGCAACGGCGGCTCGCCGGCCAGG
Source organism: Achromobacter sp. ISS7 (assembly GCF_056523125.1). Classification (NCBI taxonomy): domain Bacteria; kingdom Pseudomonadati; phylum Pseudomonadota; class Betaproteobacteria; order Burkholderiales; family Alcaligenaceae; genus Achromobacter; species Achromobacter sp. ISS7. The sequence goes on from NZ_JAWRZD010000001.1 coordinate 1,831,112, forward strand.
CCCAGGTTCTGCCGCACCCGCTGGTACAGGTTCTGCGCCAGCAGCCAGATGTCGTCGTGCCGTTCGCGCAGCGTCGGCATGTCGATGCGCAGGATGTTCAGGCGGAAGAACAGGTCCTGGCGGAAGGCGCCGGCCGCCACCATGGCCGCCAGGTCGCGATGGGTCGCGGCCATGATGCGCACGTTGACGGGCACCGGTTCGCTGCCGCCCACCGGCATCACCTGACGTTCCTGCAGCACGCGCAGCAGGCGGATCTGCAGCGCCGGCGGCATGTCGCCGATCTCGTCCAGGAACAACGTGCCGTTGTGGGCCGCCTCGAACAGCCCCGGCTTGCCGCCACGGCGGGCGCCGCTGAAGGCGCCGTCCTCGTAGCCGAACAGTTCGCTTTCCAGCAGGGTTTCGGGCAGCGAGGCGCAGTTGACCGCGATGAAGGGGAAATGATGGCGCGCGCTGGCCTGGTGGATGCCCTGGGCCATGACTTCCTTGCCGGTGCCGCTTTCGCCGCCGATCAGCACCGTCGAGTCGACCCGGGCGTAGCGCAGGCCGAGCATGCGGGCCTTTGCCAGCGGCACGGACTGGCCGTGCAGGTCGTCCAGCGTGTAGCGCACGGTGCGAACGCGGGTGCGGGCCCGCGTGCGCAGGCTGCGGTCGGCGCGGTGGATGGCGCCGGCTTCCTGCAAGGTCAGCACCGCGCCCGACAGGCCCGCGCCGCTGGCCAGCGGAATGCGGTTCACCACCACCATCTTGCCGCCCAACCGGTGCACCGATTCGGCCTCGCGCTTGCCGCTGCGCAGCACCTCGTCCAGCGACAGCGCGGGCGATATTTCCTCGAGCCGTCGTCCGGCCAGGCCGGCGGCGGTGATGCCCAGCAGGCGTTCCACGGCCGGATTGAGCGCCTGCACGCGGCCGGCGGCGTCGACGGCGGCCACGCCTTCGTCGAGATTGGCCAGCACGGCGTTCAGGTAGTCGCGGCGGCTGGACTCGACGCGTTGCAGGCGGGTGATTTCGATGGCGTCCTCGATGCACGCGGCCACCGTGGCCAGCGAATACACCAGCACGCCGGCCAGCCCCATGCGTTCGGCATAGTCGACGATCAGGCCCGAACCGACCAGGACCTCGATGCCTTCGTCCTTGAGCTGCTTGGCCTGGGCCAGCGCATCGTCCTGGTCGCGATAGGTGCGCACCAGGATGTCGACGGCGAAGGTCTGCATGAAGGTTTGCAGCTCCGGATACTGGGCATGCTGGCCCAGCAAGGCCACGCGCGGCGAGATCCGGCGCGCCGTGGCCAGCGCGTTCATGACCTCGAAGCCGCTGATCTTGACCTGCACCACCGGCACCGTGACGTGGCGCCGCAGGTAGCTGCCGTTCAGGCCGGCGGCCACCACCACGTCGACGCGGCCCTGGCGAGCGGCGTCGTTGATGACGCTGGCGGCCGCGTCGAAGCCGGCCTCGATCAACTTGAATTCGCCACGCTGGGCGTAGCTGGGCAGGATCTGGGCGAAGGTGCGCGCGATGCGCGCCACGCCCACGGCCCAGATGCGCGGCAGCGCCGCCGGGTCGGATTCCACGGGCGTCGGGACAGTCAGCATGGCGGCATCGGGTGCGAAGGTCGAAATGGCGATTTCATCATTGCGATGGCCGCATTTCAATTATGAAAACCCTACCCTGCCCGGTCGCCGCCCGTCCCAGGGAAGGCGCGATTGGCATGCATCTTGCTTGATGGAACCTCATCCCCCTGCCCTTATCCCCCACGGAGCGACACCATGACGACTTCCCCCGAATCCGACCTGCCCGCCAGCGCCGGCCTGCGACTGCGCAAGGCGATGCAGGCCGAGCAGCCCTTGCAGGTGGTCGGCGCCATCAACGCCAACCATGCGCTGCTGGCGCGGCAGGCCGGCTTTCGCGCCATCTACCTGTCGGGCGGCGGCGTGGCCGCGGGGTCGCTGGGCGTGCCCGATCTGGGGATCGTCGGCCTGGAGGACGTGCTGACCGACGTGCGCCGCATCACCGAGGTCTGCCCCCTGCCCCTGGTGGTCGATGTCGACACCGGTTTCGGCGCGTCGGCCTTCAACGTGGCGCGCACCACGCGGTCGATGATCGCGGCCGGCGCCGCCGCCATGCAGATCGAGGACCAGGCCGGCGCCAAGCGTTGCGGCCATCGCCCCAACAAGGAAGTGGTGACCCTGCCGGAGATGGTCGATCGCATCAAGGCGGCGGTCGATGCCCGCACCGATCCGCACTTCGTCATCATCGCCCGCACCGACGCGCTGGCCAGCGAGGGCCGCCAGAGCGCGCTGGACCGGCTGTCCGCCTGCATCGAGGCCGGGGCCGACATCGCCTTTCCCGAGGCGGTGTACGACCTCGAAGGCTTCCGCGATTTCGCCCGCGCGTTGCCGGCGCCCATCCTGGCCAACATCACCGAGTTCGGCCAGACGCCGTTGCTGACGGTGCAGGAACTGGCCGCGGCCCAGGTCGGCATGGTGCTCTATCCGCTGTCGGCCTTTCGCGCCATGAACCGCGCGGCCCAGCGCACCTACGAGGCGATCCGCCGCGACGGCACCCAGCGCGGCGTGATCGACCAGATGCAGACGCGCATGGAACTCTATGAAAGCATTGGCTATTTCGCCTATGAAGAACGGCTGGACGCGCTGTACGCTGGCAAGGCCGCCTGACACGCCATGAAGACAGCCGGGCGCCGACCCGGCGACAACGGAACGGAGACAAACGTATCGTGCAGCCCCCCGAGCAAGATCCCTATCTGCAGGCCTACGACCCGGACGCGGAATATGGCCGCCATTTCAGCGTGCCGGCGTTCGCCGCCGAGCACGGCCTGCAGGCCGGCCGCCTGCCCTACGTGGCGCGCGTGCTGATCGAGAACGCGTTGCGGCATGAAAGCGCCAGCCACGGCCACCGGCCGCATGCGCTGGCCCTGTTGCAGGCCTATCATCCCGACGCGTCGGCGCCGGACACGCCGGCCGATGTCTGGCTGCATCCGACGCGGGTGCTGGCGCAGGACGTCAGCGGCATCCCCAGCCTGATCGACCTGGCCGCCATGCGCGATGCGCTGCAGGCGCGCGGCGGCGACCCGCGCCGCATCAATCCGCTGATTCCCACCGACCTGATCGTCGATCATTCGCTGATCGCCGAGGAAGGCGGGCACGCCGGCGCGCGCCAGGCCAACGAGGCACGCGAGTACCGCCAGAACCGCGAGCGCTACACCTTCCTGAAGTGGGCCCAGGGCGCGTTCGACAACCTGCGCCTGGTGCCGCCCGGCAAGGGCATCCTGCACCAGATCAACATCGAGTACCTGGCCGAGGTGGCGACCACCCGGCGCACCGCGCAAGGCGTGGCGGTGACCTGTCCCGACACCCTGGTCGGCACCGACAGCCACACCACCATGGTCAACGCGCTGGGCGTGCTGGGCTGGGGCGTCGGCGGCATCGAGGCCGAAGCCGCGATGCTGGGCGACGCGCTGGTGCTGCGCGCGCCCGAGGTCATCGGCGTGCGCCTGTTCAACCGCCCGGCGCCCGGCATCACCGCCACCGACCTGGTGCTCAACCTGACCCGCATCCTGCGCGAGGCCAAGGTGGTGGCGCAGTTCGTCGAGTTCACCGGCGAGGCGCTCGACGGCGTGCTGTCGCTGGAAGACCGCGCCACGCTGGCGAACATGGCGCCCGAATACGGTTCCACCTGCGCCTACTTTCCGGTCGACGAGGAAACCCTGGCCTACCTGGCGCGCACCGGCCGCGGCGCGGCGCACATCGCGCGCGTGCGGCGCTATGCGCAGGCCGCCGGACTCTGGCGCACGCAGGAGCGTCCCGGCTACAGCCGGCTGGTCGAGGTCGACCTGGCGCAGTTCACGCGCGTGGCCGCCGGCCCCAGCCGGCCGCAGGACCGCATGGCGCTGGAGGAAGTGCCGCTGACCTTCGCCAAGGCCACCGCGGCCCTGCCCCGCCATGAACATGCCGACCTGCCGCAGGGCGCGGTGGTGCTGGCGGCGATCACCAGTTGCACCAACACCTCCAACCCGCGCCTGCTGGTGGCCGCCGGGCTGCTGGCGCGCAAGGCGCAGGCGCTGGGGCTGCGGCCCGCGGCGTGGACCAAGACCTCGTTCACGCCCGGCTCGCGGGTGGTGACCGATTACCTGCGCGCCAGCGGGCTGCAGGCCGCGCTGGACGCGGTGGGCTTCCATACCGCCGGCTATGGCTGCGCGACCTGTGCCGGCCTGTCGGGCTCGCTCTCGCCGGCGGTGGAGCAGCGTATCGCCGACGGCTCGCCGCGGGTGGCGGCGGTGCTGTCGGGCAATCGCAATTTCCCCGGCCGCGTCCATCCGCTGGCGCGCGCCAATTACCTGGTGTCGCCGCCGATGGTGGTGGCCTACGCGCTGGCCGGCACGGTCATGCGCGACCTGCAGCGCGAAGCGGTCGGCTGGCGCGCCGATGGCACGGCGGTGATGCTGGCGGACCTGTGGCCCAGCGACGCCGAGATCGACGCCGTGGTGGCCGACTACGTGCGGCCGATGATGTTCACCGAGCGCTACCGCGACGTGTTCGAGGGTGATCCGGCCTGGCAGGCCCTGCCTGGCGGCAGCGGCGCGTGCTATCCGTGGGACGCCGACAGCCTCTACCTGCGCCGGCCACCCTACCTGGATGTGCCGCCGCAGGACGGCAGCGTGCGCATCGAGGGCGCGCGCGCCCTGCTCATCCTGGGCGACTCGGTGACCACCGACCATATCTCGCCCGCCAACGAGATTCCGCCCGAGTCGAGCGCCGGGCGCTACCTGCTGTCGCTGGGCGTGTCGGCCGATGCGCTGCACACCTACCTGGCGCGCCGCGGCAACCACCGCGTGATGATGCGCGCCACCTTCGCCCAGCCTACCCTGGTCAACGAGCTGCTGCCGCAGGGCCCGGCGGGCCTGACCCGCCACCAGCCGGACGGCGCGGTCGAGCCGATCTACGACGTGGCCATGCGCTACCGCGATGCCGGCGTGCCGGTGGTGGTGGTGGCGGGCAAGGACTATGGCAACGGTTCGTCGCGCGACTGGGCCGCGAAAGGCACGCGGCTGTTGGGCGTGCGCGCGGTGATCGCCGAGAGCTTCGAGCGCATCCACCGTTCCAACCTGGTGAACATGGGCGTCCTGCCGCTGCAGCTGCCGGCAGGCGTCACGCGCCTGACGCTGGGCCTGGACGGCAGCGAGACGTTCGACCTCGAGATTGCGGCCGACCTGGCGCCACAGGGCTCGGCCACATGCGTGATCCGCGGCGCCGGCGCGCCGCGCACGCTGGCCCTGCTTTGCCGCCTGGACAACGCGCACGAAATGGAGATCTGGCGTGCCGGGGGCATCCTGCCCGCGGTCCTGCGCCAGGCCCTGGAGGATTCGCAGCACGCTTCACAACCATAAAGATGAGGCAACGCCTCACGCCCTACCAAGGAGACAACATGAAGTTCGACCGACTCAAGTATCCCCTGTACGCCCTCGCGCTCGCGACGGGCCTGATGACGGCGTCCGCGGCCAGCGCCGCGGGCTGGCCCGAGAAGCCGGTGCGCCTGGTCGTGCCGTTCTCGGCGGGCGGCCAGCTCGACAACATGACGCGCATCTTCGCCACCGGGCTGTCCGACCATCTCAAGCAGCCCGTCATCATCGACAACCGCCCCGGCGCGGGTGGCATCATCGGCTCGGACATGGTGGCCAAGGCGCCGGCCGACGGCTACACCTTCCTGGTGGCCGGCAATGGCGCCATCACCAACAAGCTGCTGCGCAGCAAGATGCCCTATGAAGACAGCGACCTGGTGCCGGTCGGGCTGCTGTTCGAGTCCTCGTCGGTCATCGTCGTCAGCGCCAACAGCAAGATCCACTCGCTCAAGGACTGGCAGCAACAGGCGGCCAAGGAAAAGCGTCCCATCCTGTTCGCCACCGCCGGCACCGGCAGCACCGGCCATTTCGTCGCGGAAATGCTGGGCCAGGCGCTCAAGGTGCCGGTGACGGTCGTGCCTTACAAGAGCGGCTCGGAGAGTTCCACCGCGCTGATGGGCGGCCAGGTCGACGCCGCCTCGGAGGCGGCCGTGTCGGTGCGCAACTACATCGCTTCCGGCCGCGTGCGGGCGCTGGCGGCCACGGCGGACCACCGCTCGCCGCTGCTGCCCGACACGCCCACCACCGCGGAACAGGGCTTCGCCCAGATCAACATCACCCACTGGGGCGGCATGTATGCGCCCAAGGGCACGCCGCCGGACCTCATCAAGGCGATGAACCAGGCCATCGCCGACGTCATGGCCACGCCCAAGGTCCGCCAGCAGCTGGTGGATGCGGGCTACGAGGCGATTCCTGGCTCGGTGGAGAAGTTCGGCAGCTTCATCGCCGCCGAGGACAAGCGCCTGGGCGCGATCGTCAAGAGCGCCAACATGAAGGCGGAGTGAGCGTCGCCACTGGGGCGGGCGGCGCCACGGCCGCCCGCCCCGGGAGCGGCGCCGGCATGCCTGAGGGCCGGCGCCGCTCCCGCATCACTTGTCCAGGCCCGCCACCAGCACGTACTTGACCTCGACGTACTCCTCGATCCCGTAGTGGCTGCCCTCGCGGCCGTAACCCGAGTGCTTGATGCCGCCGAACGGCACCGACGCGGTGCCCACCGAGCCGGAATTGAGGATCACCATGCCGGCCTCGATGCGCCGCGACAGGCGCAGCGAACGGGCCAGGTCGCGGGTGAACACGTACGCCACCAGGCCGTACTCGGAGTCGTTGGCGCGCCGCACCACCTCGTCCTCGTCGCCGTAGCGGTAGATCGCGAACACCGGCCCGAAGATCTCGGTGCGGGCGATCCGCATCGTGTCGTCCACGCCGGTCAGCACGGTGGGCGCGTAGAAGTTGCCGCCCCGCGCGTGGCGCTGGCCGCCCAGGGCGACCTGGGCGCCGCGCTGTGTGGCGTCGTCCACCAGCTGCGCCACCTTGTCCACGCCCGCGGCGTTGATCAGCGGCCCCACCACGAATTCCTCCTGCATGCCCTGGTCGACGCGGATCCGCGCCACCTTCCCGGCCACCGCCGCGACGAAGCGGTCATGGATGGCGTCGTGCACGTAGACGCGGTTGGGCGAGATGCAGACCTGGCCCGAGTTGCGCAGCTTGGCCGTGACCAGCTGGGTGGCGGCTTCTTCGATATCGGCGTCGTCGAACACGATGAACGGCGCGTTGCCGCCCAATTCCAGCGTCATCTTCTTCAGATCGTTGCCGCAGGCCGAGGCCAGCAGCTTGCCCACGGCGGTCGAGCCGGTGAACGAGAGCTTGCGGATGCGTGGATCGCCGGTGAAGCGTTCGCCGATGTCCTTGGGGTCGCCGGTCACCATCTCGAAGACGCCGGCCGGGATGCCGGCCTGGCGCGCGTAGTCGAGCATCCTGTAGGCCGTCAGCGGCGTCAGTTCGGACGGCTTGATGATCATGGTGCAACCCGCCGCCAGCGCGGTGGCGATCTTGCGGGCGATCATCATGAAGGGGAAGTTCCAGGGCGTGATGGCCGCGGTCGGGCCGGCGGGCTCCTTGAACACCAGGACTTCGGCGTGGGCGGCGTGCGAGGGGATGGTGTCGCCGTAGACCCGCTTGGCCTCTTCCGCGTACCACTCGACGAAGCCCAGGCCGTAGTCGATTTCGCCCAGCGCTTCGGCCAGGCACTTGCCGTTTTCCTGCACCATGACTTCGGCGAAGGCGCGCTTGTCGGCCCGCATCAGCTCGAACCAGCGGCGCAGCAGGTCGCCGCGTTCGCGGGCCAGCTTGCGCGACCAGGCGGGAAAGGCGGCGCAGGTGCGGTCGATGGCCGCCTGCACCTCGGCGCCGGTCAGCTCGGGCGCCTGGCCGACCAGGGAGCCGTCGGCGGGGTTGTATACGTGGATCATGATGTCTGCCTTTACAGGTGGGATGGCGCCGGCTCGGGGTATCGCCGGCATGGATTGCATAATAAAATTGCAGCAATCCAGCATCCATGGCATTGAATCTTTGTTCATTGCCTAAAAGTATTGAAATGGCAACTTCCAGGCAGTCCCGGAAAAACTCACTATTGGTCCCGCCACCGGGGCCCGATGACGCCCCGGTCCGCGATGCCCAGCGGGCGGACGACTCGCAGGCGCGAGTGCGCCAGCGCACGGTTGCCCTGCTGCAGGCGCTGGCGCCCGACGAGGGCTACAACCTGACGGTGCTGCCGGACGTGCGCCTGCTGCGCTCGAATCGCCCGCTGAAGTCCGTGCCGGTGCTGTACGACCCGGGCATCGTGATCGTGTGCCAGGGCCGCAAGCGCGGCCACTTCGGCGGCGCCACCTATCTGTACGACGCGCGCCACTGCCTGGTGGTCTCGGTGCCCGTGCCCTTCACGATGGAGACGGACGCCAGCGAGCAGGAGCCGCTGCTGGCCCTCTACATGCATCTGGATTTCAAGTTGGCCGCGGACCTGATGCTGCAGATCGACCAGCTGGGCGGCGTCGCGGCGGCCGAGCCCAAGGGCATGATGTCCAGCCCGATGAGCCCGCGCCTGTCCGAGTCGGTGTTGCGGTTCCTCGAGGCGATGAGCCGGCCGATGGAGGCGCAAATCCTCGGCCCGTCGCTGGTGCGCGAAATCTACTTCCAGATCCTGACGGGCGACCAGGGGCCGTCGATGCGCGCGGCCCTGTCCATGCAGGGGCATTTCGGCAAGGTGACGCGGGCGCTGCGGCGCATCCATGCGGCCTACCCGCAGGACTTGGACGTCGACCAGCTGGCGCGCGAGGCCGGCATGAGCGTGCCGGCGTTCCACGTGCATTTCAAGGCGGTGACGCAGACCTCGCCGATGCAGTACCTGAAGTCCACCCGCCTGCACCAGGCGCGGCTACTGATGGTGCGCAACGGGCTCACCGCGGCGGCGGCCAGCGCGGCGGTCGGCTACGACAGCCCGTCGCAGTTCAGCCGCGAGTTCAAGCGCGTCTTTGGCCGCAGCCCGGTCGAGGAAGTGAAGCGCATGAAGGCCGAGTTCGCCGTGCCGCCGGCCTTCGCCGCGTCGACCTACGTGTCATCGCACTGAGGCACGGCCCGCTGCTTGCGGTTCACTCGCCGTCTTCGAACGATCCCGTGCGCACTTCGCCGCCGCGCCGGTAGCGGCTGACGAGCACGCCGCCCGGCGTGGCGTCGGCCCGTTCCAGCGTGAAGGCGCGCGCCTGCGCGTCGTCGCCGAACACGCGCTTGCCGGCCCCCAGCATGACCGGGTAGACCAGCAGGGACAGATCGTCCACCAGATCCGCCGCCAGCAGCTGGCGCACCGTGTCGCCGCTGCCGAACGTCAGCAGGTCCGCCCCGCCCTGGCGCTTGAGCGCGCGGACCGCCTGGGCCAGGTCGCCGGACAGCGCCCGGCTGCCCAGCCAGGACAGGCCCTCGGGCCGGTGCGTGACCACGTGCTTGGGCACGCTGTTGAGGCGGTCCGCCAGGCCGCGGCTGCCCGAGCTGGCCGGCACGTGCGGCCAATATCCCGCGAAGATGTCGTAGGTGCGCCGGCCCAGCAGCAGTTCGAACGGCGCCGCCATCAGGTCGCGCACGTGCCGGCCGATGATGTCGTCGGCGTAGGGCACGGTCCAGCCGCCCAGACAGAAGCCGCCGGCCGGGTCTTCATTCGGCCCGCCGGGGCCCTGCACGACGCCGTCCAGGCTGGTGAAGAGGGAAACGATGAGTTTGCGCATGCCGTTCTCCAGGAAAGTGGATCGGAGGGATCCCTGGCACTACGACGAACGGCGCTGGCGAAAATCGACAGGGCCGGCGCGACGGGGGCGTCGGCCGGCCAGCGGGCGGGGAACGGCCGCGGCCGGCCCTCCCCCGCGCGGTCAGGCCATCGTGGCCAGCGTGTCCCGCAACGCGGCCAGGCCGTCGCGGTAGATGCCTTCGAACAGGTCTGACGCTTGCTCGTCGCTCACGCCGGCCGGCGTGAAGCGCCCCGACCATTCGACCCGAGCCGCGCGGCCGTCGTCCAGGCCGACCACGCGCAGCGTGGAGCGGTAGCCGGTGACGGGAAACGGCGCCCGCAGGATCGAATAGGTGTAGCTGCGCGCGTCATTGTCGAAGGCTTCCAGCCGTTCGACGATGGCGTCGCCGGCGGGGTTGAGCAGGCTGCGCACGCGGCCGCCTTCGCTCAGTTCGCTGCGGGGGATGTACGGCAGCCAGTCGGGCAACGAGTCGAAACCGCCGATCAGTTGCCAGACGCGGTCCGGCGTGGCCGCCAGGGTGATGCTTGCAGAGGCTAGTGCCATTGCGGTCTCCGGGTTCAGTGACGGTCGATGGGCAGCGGCGCGTTGGCGGCCACCAGGCCCTGTTCCCGCAGGTCGCGCCAGAAATCGGCGGGGATGACCGCCTGCAGCGCCGCGGCGTCCTCGGCGATGCGCTGCGGCCGGCTCGCGCCCGGAATCACGGCGGCCACGGCCGGGTTGGCCAGCGAGAATTGCAGCGCCGCCGCCTTGATGCCGACGTCGTGGCGCTGCGCCACGGCCTTGATGCGCTCGACCTTGGCGATGATGTCGGCCGGCGCCTTCTGGTATTCGAAGTGCGAGCCGCCGGCCAGGATGCCGGAGCTGTACGGGCCGCCGACCACGATGTCGGTGCCGCGTTCGGCGGCCTTGGGCATCACGCGCTGCAAGGCGCGTTCATGGTCGAGCAGCGTATAGCGGCCAGCCAGCAGGAAACCGTCGGGCCGCGCCTCGCTCAGGTCCAGGGTCAGCTCGATCGGCTCGACCCGGTTCACGCCCAGGCCCCAGGCCTTGATCACGCCTTCGTCGCGCAGCCGGGTCAGGACGCGGAAGGCGCCCTTGCGCGCCACTTCGAAGTACGAGAGCCAGTCGTCGCCATAGAAATCCTGGGCGATATCGTGGATCCAGACGATATCGAGGCGGTCGGTCTTCAGGCGCTTCATGCTGTCCTCGATCGAGCGCAGCGTGGCGTCGGCGGAATAGTCGTTGACCATCTTGTTGGGGCGGCCGGCCACGAACAGGCCGCTTTTCTCGCCCAGGGCGCGTGCGGCGGCGTCCTCGACTTCGTCCAGGACGAGGCGGCCGACCTTGGTGCTGAGCACGTAGTCGTCGCGGTCGCGGCGGGCCAACGCCTCGCCCAGGCGGATCTCGGCCAGGCCGGCGCCGTAAAACGGTGCCGTATCGAAATAGCGCACGCCCTGGTCCCAGGCGGCGTCCACCGTGGCCCGCGCTTCCGCTTCCGGGATGTCACGGAACATATTGCCCAGCGGGGCGGTGCCGAAGCCGATGAGGCCGCCGGCCAGCTTGTCTTTGATGCTCATGTTTGCTCCTGCAAATCAGTTGAAGTGGAGCCAGTCTAGGATTGCCAGTTAAGTCTGTCCAAGACATAATTTGCGCAACTTGAGTCATTCATGGTCTTACCGATGGATCTACGCCAACTTCGCTATTTCGTCGCCGTCGCCGAAGACGAGCACGTCGGGCGCGCGGCCGAACGGCTGCATATTTCGCAATCCCCCCTCAGCCGGCAGATCGCCCAGCTGGAGGAAAAACTCGGGCTGGTGCTGTTCGAGCGTTCGCAGCAGCGCATCCGCCTGACGCGCGACGGGCGCACCTTCCTGGCCGAGACGCGCGCCTTCCTGACCCACGCCAGCCGCCTCGAATCGCTGGCGCGGCGGCTGGGTCGCGGCGACGAGGGCGGCCTGTGCATCGGCTACCTGGAATACGCCATGCATTCGGGCGTGCTGCCCGATGCCCTGCGCGCCCTGCGGGATGGCCGCCCGGCCGTGCACATCGCCCTGTACAACCAGCAATCGGACGTGCAGCTCGAAGGCCTGCGCCAGCGCAGCCTGGACGTCGCGCTGGTGTGCGAACCGCCGGCGCCGGACGATCCCGACCTGGAAGCCGCCCAGGTGCTCAACGATCCGATGCTGCTGGCGCTGCCCGCCGGGCATCCGCTGGCGGACGCCGACGCCATCACCGCCGAGGACCTGGCCGCGCAGAAGTGGATCGGGGTGATGCACAAGGAAAGCGCGCTGCGGCATGACACCTTTATCGCCGCCTGCGCCAAGGCCGGCTTTACGCCGGCGATCTCGCTGGAGGCGACGGAACCGCTGGCCGCGTTGGGGCTGGTGGCGGCCGGGCTGGGCGTGACCACGGTGCAGCGCAGCCTGCGCCATCAGGCGCCGGCCGGCGTGGTGCTGCGTGAATTGTCGTGGTTTGCCTACCGGACGCCGCTGTGGGCGGCCTGGCACAAGGTCAACCTGCGTCCGCTGGTGGAGATTTTCCGCAAGACGCTGGTGGCGGGCAGCGGCGCCACGCGGGAAAGCGCCGGGAAGGAACCGGCCTGACCTGAATCAATAGTCGTCGCTGGCGCCGCGGCGGTTGCCGCCGGTGATGCCGGGCTTGCCCAGCACGTGTAGCGCGACGGCTTCGGCCACTTTCATGCCGTCGATGGCGGCGGACATGATGCCGCCGGCGTAGCCCGCGCCCTCGCCCGCCGGGAACAGGCCGTCGGTGTTCATGCTCTGGAAGTCGTCGCGGCGCGTGATGCGCAGCGGCGACGACGTGCGGGTCTCGACCCCGGTGAGCACCGCGTCATGCATCGAGAAGCCCTTGATCTGGCGCTCGAACGCCGGCAGCGCTTCGCGGATGGCGGCAATCGCGTAGTCCGGCAGGCTGGACGACAGGTCGGTCAGCGTGACGCCCGGCTTGTACGACGGCGTGACGCTGCCCAGCGCGGTCGAGGGCCGGCCGGCCAGGAAGTCGCCCACCAGTTGCGCCGGCGCGCTGTAGTCGCCGCCGCCCAGCTCGTAGGCGCGCGCCTCCCAGTGACGCTGGAAGTCGAGCCCGGCCAGGGGCGACTGCTCGATGCCGGGAAAGTCCTTGGGCTCGATGCCCACCACGATCCCGGCGTTGGCGTTGCGCTCGTTGCGCGAGTACTGGCTCATGCCGTTGGTGACCACGCCGCCCGGCTCCGAGGCGGCCGCCACCACGGTGCCGCCCGGGCACATGCAGAAGCTGTAGACCGCGCGGCCGTTGCCGGCGTGATGCACCAGCTTGTAATCGGCCGCGCCCAGCACCGGATGGCCGGCGCTGGGGCCGAAGCGGGCCCGGTCGATCACGGATTGCGGATGTTCGATCCGGAACCCCAGCGAGAACGGCTTGGGTTCCATGAACACGCCGCGCGCATGCAACATGCGGAAGGTGTCGCGGGCGCTGTGGCCCACCGCCAGCACCACGTGGCTGGCGGCGATGAATTCCCCGCCCGCCAGGCGCACGCCGCGCACCCGGCCGTCCTCGATCTCGATGTCGTCGACGCGGCTCTCGAAGCGGAACTCGCCGCCCAGGGATGCGATCTGCGCGCGCATCTGCTCGATCATCTTCACCAGGCGGAAGGTGCCGATGTGCGGCTTGCTGACGTACAGGATCTCGGGCGGCGCATCGGCGGCGACGAATTCCTGCAGCACCTTGCGGCCGTAATGCTTGGGGTCCTTGACCTGGGTCGAGAGCTTGCCGTCGGAGAACGTGCCCGCCCCGCCCTCGCCGAACTGCACGTTCGATTCAGGCTGCAGCGTGTTCTTGCGCCACAGTCCCCAGGTGTCCTTGGTGCGCTCGCGCACCACCCGGCCGCGTTCCAGGATGATCGGCCGGAAACCCATCTGCGCCAGGATCAGCGCGGCGAACAGGCCGCACGGGCCGAAGCCGATCACCACCGGGCGGCTGCCTTCGGGCAGGTCCGTCGGCGCCTGGCCGACGTACTGGTATTCCATAGGGGGCGTGGGCGCGACGGTGCGCAGGCCCGCGAGCCGCTTGAGGACGGCGGCCTCGTCGGCCACCTCGACATCGATGGAATAGGTCAGCGTGATCGCGCTGCGCTTGCGGGCGTCGTAGCTGCGGCGAAAGATGGTGAGCGCGAGCAAGGCTTGCGGGGCGATGCCAAGGCGGCTACAGGCCGCGTCGCGCAGGGTATTTTCGATGTCGTCCTGGGAGGTCGACAGGGGCAGGATGATTTCGGTCAGGCGCAACATGAGGCAGGGGAACCGTGTCAGGGTTCAAGGGCTCGTAAAACGCGTATTAGAACACGCGCCTAGGCCGGCAACTGATGCGTCACGCAGTGGATCCCGCCGCCGCCCGCGGCGATCGCGTCGATGTCCAGCTGCACCACGTCGCGGCCGGGATACAGCGCGCGCAGCAGGTCCCGCGCCTTGCCGTCGGCGCGGGCATCGCCGAACTCGGGCGCGATCACGGCGCCGTTGATGACGAAGTAGTTGATGTAGCCGGCGGCGAAATCGTCGTTGTCTTCCTGGTAGACGCTGGCCCTGGGGCGGCGCGGCGGCGACAGCGTGTGCAGTTGCAGCGGGTTGCCGTCGGCGTCGGTGGCGGACTGGAGGATATCCAGGTGCGCGCGCGTCACGTCGTAGTCGTGCGAGTCCGGATCTTCCTCCAGGTTGGCCACCACCACGCCAGGCCGCGCGAAGCGGGCGTAGAAGTCGACGTGGGCGTCGGTGATGTCCTTGCCCTTGATGCCCGGCAGCCAGATGATCTTGCGCAGCCCCAGGCAGAACTTCAACTCCTCCTCGACCTCGGCGCGGCTCCAGCCCGGATTGCGGTTGCGGTTGACCCAGCAGCTTTCGGTCATGATGCCGGTGCCGCGGCCGTCCACCTCGATGCCGCCGCCCTCGCCCACCAGTTCGCTGCGCACGTGGCGCGCGCCCGTCACCCTGGCCACCCGCTCGGCCAGCAAGGCGTCGGCCTGGTGTCGCTGCTTGTCGCCCCAGCCGTTGAAATTGAAATCCATCGCGGTCAGGCCGCCCTGCCCGTTCACCAGGAAGTTGGCGCCGATGTCGCGCATCCAGATGTCGTCGAGGTCGGCGGCCAGATAGGTGGTGTTGGCGTCGCCGCAGTGGCGCCGGGCCAGCGCCGTCTCGGCCTCGCGGCAGAACACGGTGACCGGCTGGTAGCGCGCGATGGCACGCGCGATACGTCCCTGCGCGGCCTGCACATCGGGCGTGAAGTCTTTCCAGATCGCCGGTTGTGCGCCAAAGGCGATGAAGGCCCGGGCCTGCCGGTCGGCTTCGTCGGGCATGCGCCACGGCTCGCCGGAAGCGGCCCGCGCTGGGCTCGCGGCCAGCCCGAAGCCGGCGGCGGCAAGCGCCCGGCCCGCGGCGAGCCCGGATAGCTGTTTGACGAAATGGCGGCGGGTAAACATAAGCAAATCCAATCAGCGTGAAAACAAGGGAAGAATCGGGCCTGCGACCCATGAATGCATCGTAGAGCGCGCCGCGCACCGCCAACAAGCGATATATTTAGCGGACATCTGATTAGATTTGCTTATCAATATGCTCAAACAATGGCCCCCGCTGAACGTGTTGCGCGGCTTCGAGGCCGCCGCCCGCCTGGGCAGTTTCCACAAGGCCGCCGACGAACTGCACCTGACCCAGTCGGCCATCAGCCAGCAGATCCGCAGCCTGGAAACCTACCTGGAACAACCGCTGTTCCTGCGCCAGGGACGCAGCGTGACGCTGACCGACGCCGGCGCCGACCTGCTCGGCACCACCCAGGCGATGCTGCTGCAACTGGCGACGGGCATCCGCCGCCTGGACCAGTACCGCAAACCGAACCAGCTGATCGTGAACACCAGCCCGGCGTTCGCGCGCCATTGGCTGGTGCCGCGCCTGCACACGTTCCACGCCCGCCATCCCGAGGTCGACCTGTGGCTCTACACCAGCGACCCGGCGCCGGACATGGCCACGCAGACCATCGATATCGCCCTGCGCGACGATATCGGCCCGCAGGCCGATTGCGATTTCCGCGTGCTGTGCGAGGACCGGCTGTTCGCCGCCTGCCATCCGCGCCTGCTGGCGGCCGATCCGGCGCAACGCACCACGCTGCATGGCGAACGCGAAATGGACTGGAGCTATTGGCGCATGCAGGGCGGCGCCGATGTGGGCCAGCGTGACAGCGGCCTGAACTTCTCGGATCCGGGGCAACTGCTGGACGCCGCGAGCCAGGGGCTGGGCATCGGCCTGGTGGCGGCGCTGCTGGCGCAGCGCGCCTGCGCGGAAGGACTGCTCGCGCCGATGACGCCACAGACCGTGCGCGGCCCGACCTGGCGCTGGCTGGTGCACCGCGATAGCCGCAACGCGCTGGCCGCGGGTTTTTGCGCCTGGCTGTGCGAGCACCTCGGGGTGGACTGGCAGCCCTGGCGCTGAGCGCCGCGCCAGGGCCGTCGACGCCTACCAGCGATGCTGGTACGTCAGGGTCAGCACCGTGCCCGGGGCCGGCAGGCGGCTGGTATTGGTGCTGGTGCGCATCAGCTGGCTGTAGAGCGGGTAATAGTCGCGGTTGAACAGGTTCTCGACCCCGACGATCACCGTGTCCTTCGGCGTGACCTGGTAGCGGCTCATCAGGTCCACCGTGAAGTAGCTGCCCACGTCGCGGCGGCCGAAGCCCTCGACGCCGTCCAGCCGGTAGTCCTTGCCGCCGAAGTAGTTGGCCTGGATGCGGTTGTTCCAGCGCTCGTTCGGGCGGTACTGCAGGTACGCGGTGAGCTTGAGCGGCGGGATGCGGTAGCCGGTCATGTCGCGCCATTGGCCGTTGTCGGGCCGTTCGCGTCCCTTCATCCAGGTGAACGTGCCGCCCGTGCCCCACTTCTCGTCGTCGGTCAGGTAGTCCACCGTCGCCTCGATGCCGTGGATGCGCTCTTCGGTGCGGGTCAGGATCAGGCCGTTGTTGAAGCTCTGCACGTCGCCCAGCTTGGAGGTGGTGTAGAACAGCGCCAGCGACGCGGTCGTATTGCCCACCCCGCCGCGCCAGCCCAGCTCGTAGTTGTTGGTCTTGACTGGCTGCAGGTCCGACGAGCCGATATCGAAGCCCGGCCGCGCGTTGCGCATCTGCACGCCGATGTCCGGCAGCTGGAAGCCCTGGCTGAAGTTGGCGTACAGCTCCTGGCCGCGGATCGGCGCATAGGTCAGGCCGGCGTTGAACAGGAAGGCGTCGTAGCTGACCGAACCGCCCTGCACCGAGGCCGGCGACGCCACCCGCGACTGCGACAGCGGCACGAAGTCGCCGAAGCGCGCCGTGGCGTACTCGTAGCGCGCCCCGCCCTGCACCGACCATTGCTCGTTGAAGCGGTGTTCCAGCTGGCCGAAGATGCCGGTGCTACGCGAGGTCAGCTCGGGCATGTAGGTCAGGCGGCCGGTCTTGCGGAACACCCGGCCGCCGCTGGCGTCGTAGGCCGCCGCGTCGAACACGTCGATCGGCATGTCGCTGCGTTCCTGGTTGAAGTCCATGCCCCACAGCAGCTTCGATTGCTCGCCCAGCGGCGTGTCGATGGTGAGACGGCTGCCGAACACCTTGCTGTTCTGCATGACCTGATCGACGTTGCCGCCGCGCGTGACCACGGCGCGCGCGTCGAACGGCGTGAAGCGCGTGTAGTAGTCGCGGTAGTACATCTGCGCCGTGACCTTGCTGCCCAGCAGGTCCAGGTGCTGGTATTCCAGGTTCACCAGCGTGTTGCGGATCTGGTTCTGGTCCGCCAGGTCCAGGCCGCTCAGCGGCAGCGCGCGCGCCGTGCCGGGCGGCAGCCGGCCGACCGAGGGATCGGAGGTGTAGTCGGAGTTCTGGTCGGCGTTGTAGTAGCTGGCCGACAGCTGCAGGCGCTGCTTGTCGTCCAGCCGCAGCCCGAGCTTGCCGCCCAGGCTGTAGATGTTCGAATCGAACAGGTCGCCCTGGCTGGGCTCGGGCGCGATGCGGCGGCCGCGCGCGTCGTACGAGGCGCCGTTGTGGCGCGCGCCCAGGTCCAGCGCGTAGTCCAGCATGCCCTGGCTGCCGGCGAAATGCTGCTGCAGCTGTCCGCCCAGGCCGTCGCCGCTCAGCCGGCTCAGGGGACTGACGGCGGTCACGGTGGTCTCGGCCACCGGTTCGCCGCCGGCCGGCCGCGTGGTGATCGAGACGATGCCGCCGGTGGCCCCGGCGCCGTAGATCGAGCTGCTGCCGCGCAGCACCTCGACGCGCTCGATGGTGGCCGGATCGACGTTGGCGAGGTTGCGCGACGAATCACGGTTGGTGTTCAGCGGAATGCCGTCCACCAGCACCAGCACGCCGCGTCCGCGCAGGGTCTGGCCGTAGTCGGTCATGGTGCGGCTGGAATCGGCCATGCCCGGCACGGTCTTGGCCAGCACGGTGGCCAGGCTGTCCGAGCCGGTGCGCAGTTCCTGCAAGGCGTCGCGCTCCAGCACGATGGTCTGCTGCACCGGGCTCACCAGGTTGCTGGCCGTGCGCGAGGCGCTGACCTCGATCGGCGCCAGCACGGTGGCCGCACTGGCGGCCTCGGGTTCGATGATGGTGGCCGTGCCCTCCTGCCGCAACCGCAGCGGCTTGCCCTGCAGCAGCGCCGCCAGCGCCTGCTGCGGCGTCATCGAGCCGGACAGCGCCGGCGCCTGCATGCCCGCCACGGTCTGGGGCGCATAGAAGATCTGTAGCCCGTGCGCTTCGGCCAGCCGCTTGAGCGCCTGGTCGAGCGACTGCGCCGGCATGTCGATGGCGACGGGCGCCGTTGCCTGCGCGCTGGCCATCCCCGGTCCGAACGCCAGCAATGCCGCCATCGCGGCCATCGTCAGGCGCGCACCCACCGGCGCGCCTTGTCCCATTTTCTTGTGAACCACAGCTTCTGCTCCTGATCCGTTCTCGGTAGGCCCCATGCCCCACGGAATCAAGAAGAAGACGCAATACGGCGAAAAAACCTGAATGTCCGGGCCAACTATTTTGTAACCGCGTCAGCGCGGCGCGATTTCGCTGCGGCCGTCGGGCAGCTGGCGCACCCGCACCGGCAGGATGTGCGGCAAGGCCGTGAGGAAGGCGTCGGTGTCGCGGGTCTGGAACACGCTGGTCACGGTGAGATGCTCGATGCCCGGCGCCAGCACCACCGGATGCGGGCGGTAGCGCGACACTTCCCGCGCCGCGCTGGCCAGGTCGGTATTGCTGAAGCGGATCTGGCCGCCGCGCCAGGCCAGCGTCGCGGCCACGTCGACGGGCTCGACCCGGTCGGCCTGCCCGGCGGCGCCGATGCGCACGCCCTGCCCGGCCTCGACCGGCACGGCCGCGGCGTCGCGTGCGCCGGCCACCTTGACCGAGCCGGACTCCACCAGCACCCGCACCTGCTCCGCGTCGCGGCGCACGTCGAAGCGCGTGCCGGTCACCACCGCGGTGCCCAGCCCGGCATCCACCACGAACGGGCGCGCGGCGTTCTTTTCGACCGAGAACAACGCCTCGCCTTCAACCAGCGCCACGCGCCGCTCGGCATCGTCGAAGCGCACGCGGATGCGGCTGTTGCTGTTCAATTCGGCGCGGGACCCATCGGGCAGCGCCACGCTGCGCAGTTCGCCGACCTGCGTCTGGTATTCCGTCCAGCCCGCGCCGCGCGGCCACAGCGCCCAGCCGCCCACGGCGATGATCGCGGCGCCCAGGCTCAAGGCCAGCGCCGCTCGCCGCCCCGCATGGGTCGTCCGGCGCGGCGGCTCGGCCAGGGCGCGCAGGCGTTCGGGCGCGACGCTGTCCGCGGCCTGCCAGATCGATTCCAGCATGCGGTACTCGTAGGCGTGGCGCGGATCGGCGGCCAGCCAGTCGGCGCGCGCCTGTTCCTGCGCGGCGTCCCACTCGCCGGAATGGGCGCGCGCGAACCACCGCGCCGCGTCGGCGCGGATGGCATCGGCGCCGGCGGCGTGGCCGGCGTGTCCGGGCGATGCGGCGTCAGTTGGGCGCATAGGCCCCCAGCCGTTCCCGCAGATGCAGGGCGGTACGGATCATGTATTTCTCGACCATGTTCTTGCTCAATCCCATGCGCTCGGCGATCTCGGCCTGCGTCAGGCCTTCCAGCCGCTGCCAGACGAACACCTGGCGGCACTTGAGCGGCAGTTCCGCCAGCGCCGCTTCCAGCGCCTGGCCCAACTGCCCGGTGCGCGCCTGGGCCATCGGGTCGCCCAGGGGGCTGGCGTGGTCGGCAATGGTATCAAGCGGCACCCATTCCTGCCCGCCGTCGCGGCGGAACTGGTCAACGGCCGCGTTGCGCGCGGCCTGGTGCAGGTAGGCGCGCGGCTGCGCCACCTGCGCCGGGTCCGTTTCCAGGCACTTGACCAGCGCGTCGTGGGTCAGATCGCGCGCGGCGTCGCGGCAGCCCAGCTTCCGGGTCCAGACCGCGAGCAGTTCTTCGTAATAGGCCAGGAAGCCGGATGGGCGGGACGAACGCAATGACATGGCGCGCAATCGATAGAGGCATGCATGATAATGGTTTCCATTTGCATAGACAAACCTCGTCGGACCACGCCCCTGCCCTCAATGCAGGATGCGCTCCAGGAATGCACGGGTGCGTTCATGCCTGGGGTTGTCGAAGAACGCGCCGGGCTCGCCCATCTCGATGATGCGGCCGCCATCCATGAACACCACTCGGTCGGCGACGTTGCGGGCAAAGCCCATCTCGTGGGTCACGCACAGCATGGTCATGCCGTCCTCGGCCAGCGAGGTCATGGTGTCCAGCACTTCCTTGACCATCTCCGGATCCAGCGCCGAGGTCGGCTCGTCGAACAGCATGATGCGCGGCTGCATGCAGAGCGAACGGGCAATGGCCACGCGCTGCTGCTGGCCGCCCGACAACTGGCCCGGATACTTGCCGGCCTGGTCGGGTATGCGCACCCGCTCCAGGTAGCGCATGGCCAACTCCACCGCCTGCGCGCGCGGCATGCGCCGCACCTGGACCGGCGCCAGGATGCAGTTCTCCAGCACCGTCAGGTGCGGAAACAGGTTGAAGTGCTGGAACACCATGCCGGCATCGGTGCGCACGCCGTCCACGGCGCGCAGGTCGTCGCTCAGCTCGACGCCGTTGACCACGATGGAGCCCTGCTGGTGGCGTTCGAGCCGGTTGATGCAGCGGATCATGGTGGACTTGCCGGAGCCGGACGGCCCGCAGATCACCAGGCGTTCGCCCGCCCGGACCTGCAGGTTGATGTCCTGCAGCACATGGAATTCGCCGTACCACTTGTGCATGCCGGCAATGGCGATGGCGGGTGGCGTGGCGGCGGAAGGCGTGGTCATCGGAGTTCCCCTTTTTTGTAGCGGTGCTCCAGCCACATCGAATAGCGCGACAGGCCGAAGCAGATGCAGAAATAGATCGATGCGATGAAGAGATAGGTCTCGACGTAGGGCGTGGGCCAGGCCGGATCCGTCAGCGCCGCGCGCCCCGAACTGAGCAGGTCGAACAGGCCCACGATCAGCACCAGGCTGGTGTTCTTGATCATCACGATGGCGGTGTTGGTGAGCGGCGCGATCACCTTGCGCAGCGCTTGCGGCAGCACCACCAGCCGTGTCATCTGCCACCACGACAGGCCCAGCGCGCGCGAGGCCTCGGCCTGCCCGGGCGGGATCGCCTGCAGGCCGCCGCGGATCACCTCGGCCAGGTAGGCGGCCGAGAACACCGTCAGCGCGATGCCGGCGCGCAGCAGGCTGTCGATGGTCATGCCGGCCGGCAGCATGATGGGCAGCACGATCGACGCCATGAACAGCAGGCTGACCAGCGGCAGGCCCCGGATCAGCTCGATCACGCCGATGCTGATGAAGCGCGCCGTCGGCAGGCTGCCGCGGCGCCCCAGCGCCAGCAATACGCCCAGCGGCAGGCCGGCGCCCAGCGCACACACCGCCAGCAGCAGCGTGATGGGCAGGCCGCCCCACGACGAGGTCGGCACCCGCGCCAGGCCGAACACGCCGCCCTGCATCAGCATCAGCCCGGCCGCCAGGCCGGCGATCCAGAGGACCGCCGTGCGCGCGCGCCATTGGCGCGGGCTGAGCGAAAACACCGTCATCGCCAGGATGAACAGGCAGACCACGGTGGGCCGCCATTGCTCGCCCGGGGGATAGATGCCGAACAGGATCTGGCGCATCTTTTCGCCCAGGAAGGCCCAGCAGGCGCCGCTGGCCTGGCGGCAGACGTCGCCCGTGGCGCCCGGCCAGACGGCGTCCAGCACCGCCCAGTTCAGCAGCTTGCCGGCCGCGGCCAGGACCAGCGCCAGCGTGGCCACGGTGGCGACCGCGCTGACGGCGCTGCCGAACAGGCGGTGCCAGACGCTGTCGCGGCGCTCGCGCGGCGGCCGCAGGGCCTGCGGCGGCAGGGAGGAAGGATGGGACAGGCTCATGCGCGTTGCGTCCTCAGGATGCGGCGGTTGTACAGATTCATGAACAGCGACACGCTCAGGCTGATGCTCAGGTACACCGCCATCAGCACCGCCACGCCCTCGATGGCCTGGCCGGTCTGGTTGATGGTGGTGGTGATGACGAAGGACAGGTCCGGGTAGCCCACCGCCAGCGCCAGCGTGGTGTTCTTGATGATGGACAGGTACTGGCTGGTCATCGGCGGGATGATCACGCGCAGCGCCTGCGGCACCACGATCCAGCGCAGCGCGGCGCCGGGTTTCAGGCCCAGCGAATGCGCGGCTTCCCACTGGCCGGCGGGCACCGCGTCGATGCCGCCGCGGATGATCTCGCCGGAGAACGCCGCCGAATAGATCGTCAGCCCCACCAGCAAGGCGGTGAACTCCGGCGTGAAGGCGCTACCGCCGGCGAAATTCAGGCCGCGCAGCGCCGGCACGTCGGCGTGCAGCGAGGCGCCGCCCCACCCCGCCGCGGCCGCCACCAGCGCCACCGCCGCGAGCAGGCCCAGGCCGCGCCACGGCATGCGCGGAGCGACGGCGCGGCGCGCCAGACGCCACGCGCCCCACAGCAGCAGCGCCGCCGCGCCCAGCGCCCACCACAGCGGCTGGGTATCGCCCTGCAGCGACAGGCTGGGAAAGAACAGTCCGCGCACCGACAGGAACACGCCGGGCAGCGGCTGCAACGCCTGCCGCGCCGGCGGCAGGTTGATCGTCACCAGGCTGTACCAGAACAGCAGTTGCACCACCAGCGGCGTGTTGCGGACGGCTTCCAGGTAGACCGTGGCCACGCCCGTCACCAGCGGATGGCGGCTGCGGCGCGCCAGCGCCAAGGCGAAGCCCAGCAGCGTCGAGGCCACGATCACCAGCGCCGAGATGTACAGCGTGTTGACCAGCCCCACCAGGAAGGCGCGGCCGTAGCTGTCGGTGGGCTGGTACGCCAGCAGGCTTTCGGCGATGGGAAAACGGGCCGCCTCGCCAAGGTAGTCGAAGCCCATGGCGATGCCGCGCTGGGTCAGGTTGGCGTGGGCGTTCCAGGCCAGCCAGCCCACCGTGCCGACGAAGGCGCAGGCGATCAGCAGCTGCGCCAGGACGGCCCGGGCCCGGCCGTCGAACCAGAGTCGCTTGAACATGATGAGACTCGCGCGTCGGTCAGTTGAAGACGTATGGGTACATCAGGCCGCCGTCGCGATACAGGCGGTTCATGCCGCGCTCGAGCTTCATCGGGCTGTTCTTGCCGACGTTGCGCTCGAAGATCTCGCCGTAGTTGCCCAGCTGCTTGACGATGTTGTAAGCCCAGCGCTCATTCAGCCCCAGCGCCTTGCCGTTGCCCGGCTCCGTGCCCAGGAAGCGGGCGATGCGCGGGTCGTTGGACTTGAGCATGTCGTCGACGTTGGCCTGGGTGATGCCCATGTCCTCGGCCGCGATCGGCACCTGGATGACCCATTTGACGATGTCGAACCAGCGGTCGTCGCCGTGGCGCACCGACGGCGTCAGCGCTTCGCTGTGGCCGCTGGCCGGGAAGATCACGTAGTCGTCCGGGTTCTGCGCCTGGGTCGCGCGCACCGCCGCCAGCGCCGAGGCGTCGGTGATCAGGCCGTCGCAGCGGCCCGAGAAGAACGCCTGGCGCGAGGCCGCGACGTTGTCGAACAGCACCGTCTTCAGGCCCAGCTTGAACTTGCGCGACAGGTCGGCCACCGTGACCTCGTTGGTGGAGCCGGTCTGCACGCAGATGGTGGCGCCGTTCATGTCCTTGGTCTGGGTGATGCCCAGGTCCTTGCGCACCATGAAGGCGTCGTACTCGTAGTAGTTCGGATAGGTGAAGTTGATGCCGTTGGCGTCGCGCCGCAGGGTCCACGAGGTAGTGCGCGGCAGCACGTCGATCTGGCCGGTCTGCAAGGCGGTCAGGCGCTGCTGGCCGGTCAGCGGCACGAAGCGCGCCTTGCTGGCGTCGCCCAGCACCGCGATGGCGATGGCGCGGCAGGTGTCGACGTCCAGCCCCTTCCAGTTGCCGTCCTTGTCGGGCGCCGAAAAGCCGGTGGTGCCGTGGCCGGAACCGCAGATGACATAGCCGCGGGCGCGGATCTGGTCCACCGTGGGGCTGTTGGTCTGGGTGACGGCGGCCGCCACCGGCGAGGCGCCGGCCGCGGGCGCGGGTGGCGTGGATTGGGCCGCGGCCTGGGCCTGCGCCGGGAGCGGAAGCGCGGCCGGGGCGCAGGCCGCGATGGCCAGGGCGAGACAACGGTAAGTCTGCTTGAAGCTGAACATGGCAATTCCCCTTGCTATGTGGTGAGCGCCTCGGGGCGCTTCGTGCCGGTCGGCCATGCGCGGCCGGCCGGTGTTGAACGGCGCCGGCGCTAGCCGGCATCCGGGATGGCCGCCATGGCGGGCGCGTGCGCCGCCCGCCACATCCGGCCTGGCGCTCAGCGCCGCGCCTGGTACGCCGCCAATGCGCCGCGCAGGTCATCCTTGAGCGTGTCCACGTCTTCCAGGCCGATCGACAGGCGCACGATGGGCCGATCGGTCGCCGGGAAGGCGCGGCCGGCCTGCAACCCCGCCGGGTAATAGGCGGCCAGGCTGTGCACCCCGCCCCAGCTGGCGCCGATGGCGAAATGGCGCAACGAGTCGAAGAAACCGTTGAAGGCCGCCTCGGGCGCCGGCGCCAGCACCATCGAGAACAGGCAGCCGTTGGTGCGGAAGTCGCGCTGCCACAGGGCATGGCCCGGGTCGGACGGCAGCGGCGGATACAGCAGGCGCTCGACCTGCGGCTGGGCCTGCAGCCACTCGGCCACGCGCAGGGTCGCGTCGCTCTGCGCGCGCAGCCGCAGCGCCAGCGTCTCCAGCCCGCGCAGCACCAGGAAGCAGTCGTCCGGGCTGACCTGCTGGCCCAGGATGCTCTGGGTCTCGCGCAGCACGGCGTAGTGGCCGTCGTCATTCATGCTGATGCTGCCCATCAGCACGTCGGAATGGCCGCCGAAGAACTTGGTGGCGGCTTCGACGCTGAAGTCGACGCCATGCGCCAGCGGCTGGAAGCCCAGCGGGCTGGCCCAGGTGTTGTCCATCATGGTCAGCACGCCGTGGCGCCGCGCGGCGGCGGCGATGGCGGGCACGTCGGCCATTTCCATGGTGACGGTGCCGGGCGCCTCGATGCAGATCATGCGGGTGGCCGGGCGGATCAGCGCCTCGATGCCGGCGCCGATCGACGGGTCGTACAGCTCCACGTCCACGCCCATGTGCGCCAGCCACTTCTCGCCGAAGGTTTTGAGCGCGCCATAGCAGGCCGCCGACAGCAGCAGGTGGTCGCCGCCGCGCACGAAGCCCATCACCACCGTCATCAGCGCCGCCGCGCCGGACGGCGTGATGACGCAGTGGCGGCCGCCTTCCAGCGCGGCGATGCGGTCTTCCAGCAGGCGCGCGGTGGGCGTGCCGGTGACGCCATAGCTGAAGCCGTCGGGCTGGCGGTGCTTGCGGTTGACGAAGGCGTCGAGCGAGTCGAACACCACGGTCGAGGCGCGCTGCACCGCGGGCGACAGGCTGGCGAAATCTCTATTAGTCTGATTGATAGCTTTCATCTAATCTATTTGCTGAGCTTAGGAGTGATCGGGAACAGCGCCAGTGTCTGCCTTTCTTCCCATTGCCTCAACAATCGAAAAAACTTAGTCAATAAGCGGGACTTATAGATGGACATGCGCGAGATCCAGGTCTTCCGGGCCGTGATGCAGGCCGGCACCACCAGCAAGGCCGCCACCCTGCTGGGCATTTCGCAGCCGGCGGTGAGCCAGGCCATCCGCAAGCTGGAAACCTCGTCGGAACTGCGCCTGTTCGAGCGCGTGCGCGGCCGGCTGGTGCCGACCCAGGAGGCCGGCGCGCTGATGGAGGAAGTGGATCGCTGCTTCGCCGGCTTCGAGCTGATCGAGCACCGCATCCGCAGCCTGAAATCGTTCGGCGTCGGACGCCTGGCGGTGGGGTCGCTGCCGGCGCTGGGCACCGGTTTCATGCCGCGCGCGATCGCCGCGTTCGGCCTGCAGGACCGCCGCATCCAGATGTCGTTCCAGATCATGAGTTCACGCGAAGTGCTGCAGCAGGTCACGGCCGGCCAGCTCGATTTCGGCCTGATGGCCGACGAGCTATCGGTGGCGGGCCTGGAGCATTCCGAATTCCTGCGGCTGCCGGGCGTGATCGCCATGCACAGCCGCCATCCGCTGGCGGCGCGGCCGCGCATCACGCTGCGCGACCTGACCGAGCATCCCTTCATCGCGCTCAACCCCGAGGACGCCAGCCGCCGGCGCCTGGAGACGGCGCTGCACGACCAGGGCCTGGCGCTGCGGCCGGTGCTGGAGACGCCCTACTCCAATTCCGTCTGCGAGTTCGCGCTGCACGGCGTCGGCATCGGCCTGGTGCATCCGGTCATGGCGCTGGACTACCTGGCGCGCGGGCTGACCATCAAGCCGCTGGAACTGGATATCGGCTTTGCCTGCCTGCTGGTGTTCCGGCCCGGCACACCGCTTTCGGAGAACGCGCGGGCGTTGCTGAAAGCGATGCGCATCGAGCTGGAACGGGATCTCAAGCGGATCCGGACGGCGCTCAGTACTTGAAGCTCAGGCGCGCCCAGAAGGTGCGCCCGGGTTCGTTGAAGGCCGTATTGGCGGCAAAGCCGAAGCCGGCGTCGCCCGCCAGGTTCAGGTGCTCGGCGTAGGTCTTGTTGAACAGGTTGTCCACGCCCAGCGACAGCTTGACCTGCTTGCTGACCGCGTAGCCGCCGTTCAGCGAGAACACGCCAAACCCGGCGCTGGGGCCGAAGTCCTTGCCCACCACGTTGCCCTCGTTCAGGGCATAGCGGCGTTGCGCGGCCACCACCCGCCACAGCGCGCCGGCCGACCAAGTGCCGTCGTCGTAGGCGGCGCTGAGCTTGGCTTCCAGCGGCGGCATCTGCGGCAAGGCGCGGCCGTCGCTGCGGTTCTGGCCCCAGGCGTAGGCCAGCGTCGCGCCCAGTTTCCAGCGCGGCGCCACCCGGTATGACAGGCCCAGTTCGCCGCCGGCGATGCGGGCGTCGATGTTGCGGGCCTGCGCCGAACCGCCCATGCCCCCCATGCCGCCCTTGGCATAGTCGAACAGGATGAAGTCGTCGACGTAGCCGGCGTAGCCGGACAGCCACGCATCCAGCGTGTCGGTCTTGTACTGCGCGCCGAAATCCAGCTGCGTGGTCTTTTCCGGCTTGACGCCGCGGAACGCGTTGACCGAGCCGTCCGGCCCCTTGGACGGCGAGAACAGCTCCCAGTAGTCGGGGAAGCGTTCCGCGTGGCCCAGGCCGATGTAGACGGTGGCCGGCACCGCGGCCAGGTCGCGCTCGTAGCGCAGGAAGCCGCTGGGCAGCGTGTCGGTGCGGCGTTCGCCGGCCGTGGGGTTGGGCATGGGCATCATCTTCGAGCCACTGCTGCGGCGGAAGTCCCTGGCCGAGGCCCAGTCGACGCGCGCACCGCCGATGACGCGGCTGTCGTCGGCGGCATGCCAGGTCAGTTCGCCGAAGACGCCGGTGTTGGCGAAGCTGGCGTCCTTGACCCAGCTGTTATCGCGGTACGACACCTTGGCGTTGCCACTGCGCGAGCGGTGGCGGCTTTCCTGGAAGTCCAGGCCGGTCACCAGGCTCAGGTCCGGCGCCAGGTTCCAGGTGCCGGCGATGCGGCCGCCCCAGGTGGCGCGGTCCACGTCCGAGGCCATCGCCATCGGCATCATGCCGTGCGGATCCGGCTGGCGCAGCGTGTAGTTGTCCATCACGTGATCGGCGTAGTTGTAGTAGAGCTGCGCCTCCAGCTTGTCCAGCACGCCGCCCAGGTTGCGCTTCTCGAAGCGCAGGCCGAAGCTTTCGCGCTTGAACTGCGAGCCGTCCATGCCGCGCCCGGCGTAGCGCGCGTTGCCGTCGCCGGTGCCGGCGGTCAGCTCATACAGCGTGTCGGCGTCGGGCGTGAAACCCAGCGCCAGGTCGGCGTTCCACTTGTCCCAGCGCGACGGCACCTTGTTGCCGTCGCCGTCCTTGTAGTCCTGGGCGTGCGAATGGTTGGCGGTGATGCGGGTGTAGACCTTGTCGTTGCCGACGGTCAGGTCGGCGGCCTGGTCGTTGCGGCCGTTTGATCCGCCCACCAGGCTGCCGTCAAAGCGCACGCCGGGCTCGCTGAAGCGCGGCGTGTCGCGGTCGAACCTGATGGTGCCGGCCGACGCGCCCGGACCCCACAGCACGGTCTGCGGCCCCTTGATGACGGTGAGCTTGTCGAAGTTCTCGGGCGAGATGTACGAGCTGGGCGCGTCCATGCGCGCCGGGCAGGCGCCGGGCATCGAGGTGCCGTTGGTCAGGATGTTCAGGCGCGAGCCGAACATGCCGCGCAGCACCGGGTCGCCGTTGGTGCCGCCGTTGCGGATCGCCGAGAAGCCGGGAATGGTCTTGAGGTAGTCGGTGCCGTCGCTGGCCGGCAGGGGCTGGCGCGGGATCTTCGGATCGGTCGTGACGGTCAGTGGCGCGCTCGGGGCGACGCCGGTGATCACCACCGGATCGGTGGTGGTGATGGCGTCGGCGGCCTGTGGCCAGGCGGGAAACGACGCGGCCAGGGCGCAGGCCAGGCTGGTCGCCCGCAGGATGTCCTTGTTCTTGTGCATGTGAGTCTCTGGATCTGAACGGGCTGGACGCGCGCGCGGCAACGCGGGCCGCGGACAAGGCGCGCCAGCAACAACGGGAACAGGCGGGGGTTCAGGCCAGGATGGGCGGCGCGCGCGACTGCCGTGGCAATCGCGCCTGCGCGCTGGAGAAATGGATGTCGACGGTGGGGGCCGGCAGCGCCTGCCGGACCAGGGGCAGGCGCCAGGCCAGCGGCAGCGGACCGGGCATCGCGGCGGCACCGAGCATGGCGCAACCGGCGAAGCAGCAATGCGGCAAGGCGCCGCTGTGTTGCCGCGCGTCCTGCGTGACGCCACCCTCGGTGTCCAGCGTGACCACGCGCGGGCCGCTGGCCGTGCATATGATGGTGGTGGCGCCCGGCGTGGCGCCGGGACCGGGCAGCGCGGCGGAGGCCATCAACGCCTGGAAAACGAACAGGAACACCGCGGCTAACGCGGTCCATCGTCTCCCGGTATTGGCGCCCGTCTGCATTCGCATCCCCTCGAAGGCGCCGATGGTAGCACGCGGTATCCGGCCAGAAAGACGCGCGCAGCCTTGTAGGACGCTTGGAAAGGCGTCATTGGCCGTGACTGTGGCGCGGGCTTGATGCGGATCAAACCCGCGCGCCGGATCAGGCCGCCTGGCGCAGGCGGCGGCGCGACGGATCGGGCCGTGGCACGGCGGCGATCAGCCTGCGCGTGTAGTCCTGCGCGGGCGCCTCGAAGATGCGGTCGCAGTCGCCCTCTTCCACCAGCTCGCCTGCGGCCATGATGGCCACCCGGTCGGCGAAGTGCCGCACCACGCCCAGGTCGTGCGAGATGAACAGATAGGTCAGCCCTTGCTCGGCCTGCAGGTCGGCCAGCAGGTCCAGCACCTGCGCCTTGACCGAGACGTCCAGCGCCGACACCGCCTCGTCGGCGATGATGAAGCGCGGCTCCAGCGCCAGGGCGCGGGCGATGGCGATGCGCTGGCGCTGGCCGCCCGAGAACTGGTGCGGGAAGCGCTGCGCGTGCTCGGGCCGCAGCCCCACCCGCGCCAGCAGCGCCTGCATGCGGTCGCGGCGTTCATCGGGCGAATAGAGCTTGTGGATCACCATGCCGTCCATGATGGCGTCGCCGACCCGGCGGCGCGGATTCAGGCTGGAATACGGATCCTGGAAAATCGTCTGCACCTGGCGCCGGAACGCCATCAGCCGGCCGCCCGCCAGATGGCGCACGTCGTGGCCGGCCAGCTCGATGCGGCCGGAGGTCGGGCGCAGCAGCCCGGCGATGCAGCGGCCCAGCGTGCTCTTGCCGGAACCCGATTCGCCCACCAGCGCCAGCGTGGTGCCCGGCGCCACCGCCAGGCTGACGCCCTTGACCGCCTGCACCAGCCGCGTCGGCTGGCCCAGCAGGCCGCGGGCGGCGACATAGTCCTTGGTGACGCCTTCGGCGCGCAGAATGAATTCGCTCATGACGGGGTTCCTTGTGCGGCGGCCCGCGCACGCGGCGTCAGGCGGCGGCCGCGGTCGCGCGGCGCGTCGACGTCCGGCACGGCGGCCAGCAGTGCCTGGGTGTAGGGATGGGCGGGCCGGCCGAAGATCTGCGCCACGTCGCCCTCCTCCACCACTTCGCCCGCGCGCATCACCACCACGCGGTCGGCGATCTCGGCCACCACGCCCAGGTCGTGCGTGATGAACAGCACGGCGGCGCCGGTCTCGGCCTGGATCGAGAACAGCAGTTCCAGCACCTGGGCCTGCACCGTCACGTCCAGGGCGGTGGTCGGCTCGTCGGCGATGATCAGCCGGGGCGACAAGGCGCAGGCGATGGCGATCATGACCCGCTGGCGCATGCCGCCGGACAGTTCGTGCGGATAGGACTTGGCGCGCTGCGCCGGTTCGCGGATGCCGACCCGCTCCAGCAGCGCCACCGCCCGTTCCCACGCGGCCTGGCGGCTGATATCGCCATGGATGCGCATGACTTCGGCGATCTGGCTGCCGACGCTGCGGCCGGGGTTGAGCGCGGTCATCGGCTCCTGGAACACCATGGCGATGTCCTTGCCGCGCAGCGCGTCGCGTTCGCGCTCGCTGGCGCGCAGCAGGTCGCGGCCGTCGAAGCGCAGCTCGTCGGCCGCGACGCGTCCGGGCGCGTCCACCAGCCCCATCAGGGAAAAGCCGGTGACCGACTTGCCCGAGCCGGACTCTCCCACCAGGCACACCACTTCGCCGCGCCGCAGGGTCAGGTCCACGCCCTTGACGGCGGCGAACGGCCCCTGGGGCGTATCGAAATCGACGGTCAGGTTCCTGACCGACAGCAGCACTTCCGTCTCGGGGCTCATCGTTGCAACTCCGGATTGAGCGCGTCCTGCAGCCAGTCGCCCAGCACGTTGACGGCCAGCACCGTGAAGAACAGCGCCAGCGCCGGCACCAGCACCGGCCACGGATTGGTGAACAGGTAGTCCTTGAGCGAGCCCACCATCTGCCCCCACGACGGCACCGGCGGACGCACGCCCAGGCCCAGGAAGCTCAGGCCCGCTTCCAGCAGCATCGCGAAGGAAAACGTGAACGAGGCCTGCACCGCGATGATCGAGCGCATGTTGGGCAGCACCTCGTGCCAGATGATCCAGCCGCTGCCCGCGCCCAGCGAACTGGCGGCCAGCACGTGCTCGCGCGCCCGGATGCCGCGCGCCACGCCCCAGGCGACGCGGGCGAACTGCGGCGCATAGAGGATGCCGATGGTCCCGACCAGCGTCGGCAGGTTGCCGCCGATGAAGGCCAGCACCACCAGCGCCACGAAGATCTCGGGCAGCGACACGAACACGTCCACCACGCGGATGGCGGCGGACTCGGCGCGCCGGCCCAGGAAGGCCACGCCGACGCCCACCGCCACGCCCAGCACGCCGGCCAGGATCACGGCGGCCGCGGCCACCGACAGCGACACGCGGGCGCCATACACCGCCCGCGCCAGCAGGTCGCGGCCCAGTTCATCGGTGCCCAGCCAGTGTTGCCACGATGGCGACGACAGCAGATTGGCGGCGTCGATGCGATAGGGATCGGCCAGCCCCAGCGCCGGCCCGAGGGCGGCGGCCAGCACCATCACCGTCAGGAAGCCCAGCGCCAGCAGCACCGGCACGCCGGCCTTGGAAGCTCGAAGGAATGCAATCATGCGGATGGCCTGCGAATGCGGGGGTCGACGAAACCCTGCGCCAGGTCGATGACCAGGCTGATCAGGATGAACAAGGCGAAGATGGCCAGCAGCGAGCCCTGGATCACCGGATAGTCGCGCGAGAAGGCGGCGCTCACCAGCAGCGAGCTCAAGCCCGGCCAATCGAACAGGGCCTCGATGATGACGGTGCCGCCCAGCAGGTTGCCGGCGCGCACGCCGACGATGGCGATGACCGGCACCAGCGCGTTGGGCAGCGCGTGCCGCAGGATCGCCTTGCCGCGCGGCAGGCCCTTGGCGCGGGCCAGCTTGACGTAGTCGCGGCCCATGACGTCGGACAGGCTGGCGCGGGTCATGCGCGCCACCACGCCCATGAAGTTCAGGCCGATGGTCAGCGACGGCAGGATCAGCGCCAGGACGTGCTGCACGGGATCGTCCGAGAACGCCACAAAGCCGGACGACGGCAGCCAGCCCAGCGCCAGGCTGAACAGCAGCACCAGCAGGATGCCCAGCACGAACACCGGCGCCGAGAACCCGGCCACCGCCACCACCGAGGCCGCGGCGCCCGCCAGCCGGCCGCGCGAACGCGCCGCCACCACGCCCAGCGGCACCCCCAGCAGCACGGCCACCAGCAGGCCGGCGCCGATCAGTTCCAGGCTGCGCGGAATGCGCCGCGCCAGCTCGTCGGCCACCGGCTCGCCGGTGCGCAGCGACACGCCCAGGTCGCCGTGCGCCAGCGCCCCGGCCCAGTGCGTGAACTGCGTGCCCAGCGGCAGGTCCAGGCCGAGCTGGGCCCGCACCCGCGCCACGGCCACCGGGTCGCTGCCGGCCTGGTCGCCCAGCATGATGGCGACCGGGTCGCCCGGCAGCAGGTGGATGGCGATGAAGACCACGCCCGTCGCCAGCGCCAGGGTGACGATGGCCGACGCCAGGCGTCTGAACAGGAAAGGCAGCATGCCGGCCTCAGTTGATCCACATGGTGGGCAGCGAGATGCCCGGGCTGCTTTCGCTCAGCGCGCCGCCCAGCTGCGTATAGCCGTGCACCTTGCGCAGGTAGCCCTGGGCCTGCTCGCGCCAGCTCACGAACACCCACGGGCTAGTCTCCAGGATGCGCTTCTCGGCCTGCTGGTAGATCGGCTGGCGCGCCTTGGGATCGGTCAACGCGCGGCCCTCGGCCAGCAGCTTCTCCAGCTCGGGATCGCGGTAGCCGATCGGCTTGGCCCAGTAGCTGGAGTCGCCGCCCAGGTAATAGGCGTAGGCGTCCGGGTCGGGCAGCTTGACCGACACGCCGTAGATCATCGAGTCATAGTCGCCGCGGTTCTTGCGCTCGACCAGCGTGGCCCATTCGACCGGCTCCAGCTTCAGGTTGATGCCGACTTCCTTGAGGTTGGCCTGAACCACCTGCGCCATCGTGGTGTAGATGCCCAGGCCCTGGAACACCACCATCGAGGCGTCCACGCCATTGCCGTAGCCGGCCTCGGCCAGCAGCGCCCGGGCCTTGGCGGTGTCGCGCTTGTAGGTGCCGTCCAGCGACTTGTCGTAATACGGCGAATCCTCGGGCGTCGGCGCGCCATAGATCGGCTTGCCATAGCCGAAGAAGGCGGCCTTGGACACGGCCTCGCGGTCGATGGCGTAGGACACCGCGCGGCGCACGCGGGCGTCGTCGAACGGCTTCTTGCTGGTGTTGAACCAGACGCTCATGAAGGCGCCGCCGGCGGTGTCGATCTTGGTGCCGGCATTGCGGCGCAGCACGTCGATGTCCTTCCACGGCACGAAGTCGATCATGTCCAGCGACTGGCTGCGCAGCGCGTTGACGCGCGCGTCGTCGCTCTTGATCATGCGGAAATCGACGCCGTCCAGGTACGGCTGCCCTGCCACGAAGTAGCGCGGATTGCGCACCAGGCTGGCGCGCACGGCGGGTTCGTAGCTCTTCAACTGGAACGGGCCGGTGCCGTTGGCCGACAGCTTCAGGTTGGCGCCGCTCTCGACCCACTTGCGCGACACGATGGCCGCTTCGGGCAAGGCCAGCACGCTCAGCATGGTGGCGTCGGGCGACGGCTTTTCCACCTTGACGGTGGCCGGGTCGACCACGGTGACGGTGGCGCCCAGCAGGTTCGAGCGCAGCGTGGCGCCGGTGGCCGGGTCCAGGATGCGGTCGAGCGAGAACTTGACGTCGTCGGCGGTCACCGGCGTGCCGTCCTGGAAGGCCACGTCGGGCCGCAGGTGGAACACGATGGTGCGGGCGTCGGGCTGATCCCAGCTTTGCGCCAGGCGCGGCACGATGGCGCCGCTCTTGTCGTAGCCCGCCAGCGGGCTGTAGAGCGCCTCGATCAGCACTTTCCAGGCGCTGCCGCCGTAGACGTGCGGATCGAGCGACACGATTTCCGACACCGTGCCATAACGCAGCGTGCCGCCCGGCTTGGGCGTATCGGCCGCCTGCGCGCCCGCGGCGGCTGCCGCCAGCGCGCATGCGCCCACCAGTTGCGCCATCCGGCGCCATGTCTGCTTGAACGTCATGTTGTACCCCTTGTGCTCTGGATTATCCGCCGCCGGGCGCGCCGTCAGGACGGCAGCGCCTCGACCAGGCGGTCGATTTCACTGGAATCGTTGTAATAGCTGGGCGAAATGCGCAGGTTGCCGCCGCGCACCGCCAGGTCCACGCCCGCGTCGCGCAGGCGCTGCGCCAGTTCCTGCGCGTCCTGGCCCGGGTGCTTGAACGACAGGTTGCCCGAGGCCTCGCCCGGCGTGCGCGAGCTGACGATCTGGTAGCCCTTGCGTTGCAGCGCGGCGCTGGCGTAGTCGGTCAGCTCCAGGATGTGCGCCTCGATCCGGGCCGGCGTCAGCGCCAGCTGGATGCGCACGGCGGCGTCCAGGCCCCAGATGCCGGTGAAGTTGGCCAGGGCTTCCTCGAAGCGCCCGGCGTTGGCCCGGTACTCCAGCAGGTAGTGCATGTGGTCCTCGGTGCTGTCGACGCTGTGATAGCCCACGCTGGGCGGATCCAGCAGGCCCAGCACGCTCTTGCGGCAATAGAAATAGCCGGTGCCGATCGGCGCCAGCATCCACTTGTGGCCGCCCACCGACAGGAAATGGACGCCCAGCTTTTCGACGTCCAGCTCGAGCGAGCCGGCCCACTGGATCGCGTCCAGGTTCAGGTAGACGCCGCGTTCGTTGCACAGGTTGGCGGTCGCCTCCAGGTCCTGGCGAAAGCCGTTGGAGAACTGCACCGCGCTCAGCGACACCAGGCGGGTGCGGTCGTCCATCAGCTTGCGGATGTCATCGACCAGGATGCGGCCATTGCGGTTCTTGACCCAGCGAATGGTCACGCCGCGCGCGGCCAGCTTCATCCAGCAGTACACGTTGGACGGGTATTCGATGTCGGGCAGGATCAGGTTGTCGCCGTCGCGCCAGGGAAAGCCGTTGGCCACGTTCACCAGCCCTTCGGTGGTGTTCTTGACGTAGGCGATCTCGTCGCGGTGGGCGCCGATCAGGCGGCCGATGCGGGCCTTGATGGTTTCCTCGGCGTAGCGGCACCACTCGGGATAGGCGTTGCGGCCGTTGTCGCGCACGTCCTCCATGAAGCGGTTCACCGCCGCCACCACCGGCAGGCTCAGCGCCCCGATCGAGGCGTTGTTCAGGTAGGCCCGCCGTTGCTTGATCGGGAACGCGTCGCCGATGTTGCTCCAGTCGAGCTGTTCGATGCCATTGCGGTCATCGGGAAAAAGTGCCGCGGGTCCGCCCACGGAAACCGGTTTGTCGAGGATATTCACGCCGCGCCTCTTTCATTGAAGGTGGGATGATCCTAAGATTGCGTGAATTCATGCGTCAATTTCGTTTGGAGTATCGATTCATGCGCTTTTGTAATGTGTCGGCGCGACCAAGGCGCTTTTCCCTCTGGCGCGGCAGCCACCGCGCGCCAGTCCCCTGTGCCCCCCATCGGGGTTTGTCCCTATGCGGCTGAACCGCCTGCAGGCGCTGCGCGCCGTGCTCGAGACCGGCAGCGTGACCGAGGCCGCGCACCGCATCCATCGCACCCAGCCGCAGATCAGCCGGCTGATCTCGGCGCTGGAAGACGAAGTCGGCTTTCCGCTGTTCCTGCGCCAGGGGCGCGGCCTGATCCCGACGCAGGAATGCCTGCGCTTCTACGAAGGCACGCGCCATATCCTGGCCGGCTTCGAAGAGGTCTCGCGCATCGCCGACTCGATCCGCAACAAGCAGGACGCGTGGCTGCGCATCCTGACCCAGCCCTACTTCGCCTACAGCGTCACGCCGCGCGCCATCGCCGAATTCGCGCGCAGCCATCCGCACACGCGGGTGTCGCTGGAAGTGCGTTCGCGGGTCGACGTCGGCCTGTGGATGTCCGGCCAGCAGTTCGACCTGGGCGTGGCGGCGCTGCCGATCGACTTTCCCGGCATCATCTCGCGCACCTTCGCCCAGGTGCGGCTGGTGATCGCCATGCCCGAGGGCCACCGGCTCGCCGCCAAATCGGTGGTCAGCGCCGAAGACATCCAGGACGAGCCCTTCATCGCGCTGCGTCCGTTCACCCTGCTGCGCCAGCACATCGACGACCTGATGGCCAAGCGCCGGCTGCCGCTGCGGCTGGTGATGGAGACCTCGTCCGGGCAATCTGCCTGCCAGCTGGCGGCGCTGGGCATGGGCATCGCGCTGGCCGACCCGATCCTGGCGGCCAACGTGCCCGGCATCGTGCTGCGCGACTTCGAGCCGCGGCTCACCATGCCCTATGGCTTCCTGTTGCCCAGCGCGTTCGCGCCGTCCGAGCAGGCGCGGGAGTTCGCCCGCATGCTGATCCGGCTGGTCAAGGAGATGGCGCCGGAACGGGTCGAGCTGATCGATCCCGACCCCGGCGAGAGCGACGCGCTGATGGCGTTCCCGTGACGCCGATTTCCGCGCCGGGAATCGATAGTGGCGTCCTGAATTTGGAACACTGATGGCAAATAACGCTAACTACCGCCATCACCGTCCTTAAATTATCGTCAGTGCTCCGATCATTCACCCCTTGGAGCCCTGCCATGAGCCAACCCGCGAACTTCAACGGCGCCCGTCCCGCCATCCAGCCCGACCAGGCCGCGATGCTGTTGATCGACCACCAGAGCGGCCTGTTCCAGACCATCGGCGACATGCCCTTCACCACGGTGCGCGCGCACGCCTCGGCGCTGGCCCGGATGGCCACGCTGAGCAAGATGCCGGTGATCACCACCGCGTCGGTGCCGCAAGGCCCCAACGGCCCGCTGATCCCCGAAATCCACGAACACGCCCCGCACGCCCGCTATATCGCCCGCCGCGGCGAGATCAACGCCTGGGACAATCCCGATTTCGTCGCGGCCGTGAAGGCCACCGGCCGCAAGCAATTGATCATCGCCGGCACCATCACCAGCGTCTGCATGGCGTTTCCCAGCATTGCCGCGGTGGCCGACGGCTACCAGGTGTTCGCCGTGATCGACGCGTCGGGCACCTATTCCAAGATGGCGCAGGAAATCACGCTGGCGCGCGTGGTGCAGGCCGGCGTGGTGCCGATGGACACGGCGGCGGTGGCCTCAGAACTGCAGCGCACCTGGCACCGCGACGACGCGGCGCAATGGGCCGACATTTATGGCGACATCTTCCCGTCGTACCGCCTGCTGAACGAAAGCTACGCCAAGGCCCGCGACGTCGAGCGCACCCAGGAAGCGCTGGATTCGCAGCGCGCCTGACGCGGCTGCGAGATAGGCAAGGCCGCGGCCGCGACGGCCGCGGCAGGAGGGATACAACGTCCGGCTATGAGTTAAAGGTAATTGAATATTTCCAAACGCCGGCCGGCGTCCGCATCATGCGGTCTCGGGGCCTTCCGCCCCGGCCGCGGGTTTCCCGCGTTGCGTCCTTCATCCGGAGAAGCCCTTTGCTCAAACGACTGCTCGCCTCGGCCCTGACGCTGACGGCCCTGCCCGCCAGCGCCGCCCAAGCCCAGCAAGCGCCCCAGGCCCTGCTCAATACGTCCTATGACATCGCGCGCGAACTGTTCGCCGCCATCAATCCGAAATTCCAGGCCGACTGGAAGGCCAAAACCGGGCAGGATGTCAGCATCGAGCAGTCGTTCGCCGGCACCTCGCGCCAGGCGCAGTCGATCATCCAGGGCCTGAAGGCCGACGTGGTGACCTTCAACCAGGTGCCCGACGTCGACATCCTGGCGCAGAACAAGCTGCTGGCCGCCGACTGGCAGAAGAAGTTCGCCAACAACAGCTCGCCCTACTACAGCACCATCGCCTTCCTGGTGCGCAAGGGCAATCCCAAGAACATCAAGACCTGGGACGATCTGGTGCGCGACGACGTCAAGCTGGTGTTCCCGAATCCCAAGACCTCGGGCAACGCGCGCTATTCGTACCTGGGCGCCTGGCTCTACGCCAACGAGAAGTTCAAGGGCGATGACGCCCAGACCCGCGCCTTCGTCGGCAAGCTGCTCAAGAACGTCGAGAGTTTCCCCACCGGCGGGCGCGGCGCGACCGTGGCGTTCGCGCAGAACAACCAGGGCGACGCGCTGCTGACCTTCGAATCCGAGGTCAACAACATCGCCAAGGGCGATGAATTCAAGGCGCAGGGCTTCGAGGTAGTGGTGCCGCCGGTCAGCGTGCTGGCGGAGTTCCCCGTCGCGGTGGTGGACAAGGTGGCCGACGAGAAAGGCACGCGCAAGGTCGCCGAGGCCTATCTGCAGTTCCAGTACTCGCCCGCCATCCAGAAGCTGCTGACCGACTTCAACTACCGGGTGCACGATCCGGAGGCGGTCAAGGCCGCTGCCAGCCGCTTTCCGGCGATCCGCCTGATCAATCCGCAGGAAGTGCTGGGTTCGTGGGACCAGATCACCAAGACCCATTTCGCCGCCAACGGCGTGCTCGACCAACTGCTGGGCGCGGGCCGCTGAGGCCGTTTCCCGATCATTCGCCTGCCCACCATCCGCTTGACGCGCCGGCTGCCCGCATGGGCTGCCGGCGCATTTCCGTCCCGGTCCGCATGCCTACGTTTTTCCGCCAGCATCCCATCTTGCCGGGCTTCGGCCTGAGCTTCGGCCTGAGCAGCCTGTTCATTACCCTGGTGATCCTGTTGCCGCTGTCGGCGCTGCCGCTCTACAGCAGCCAGATGAGCTGGGGCCAGTACTGGCAGGCGGTGACCGATCCGCGCGTGCTCGCCAGCTACCGCGTGACGCTGCTGGCGGCGGCCTATTCGACCGCCGTGGTGCTGGTGATCGGGCTGCTGCTGGCCTGGATCCTGGTGCGCTACCGCTTCCCGGGACGCGCGCTGCTGGACGCCGCGGTGGACCTGCCGTTCGCGCTGCCGACGGCCGTGGCCGGGTTGACGCTGTCGGTGCTGCTGGCGCCGGGCGGCTGGGTCGGCCAGTGGTTCGCGCCGCTCGGCATCAAGATTTCCTATGCCTTTCCCGGGCTGGTCATCGCGATGATCTTCACCAGCCTGCCGTTCGTGGTGCGATCGGTGCAGCCGGTGCTGGCCGACATCGGCAGCGAATACGAGGAAGCGGCCCGCACCCTCGGCGCCAGCCCCGGGCAGACCGCATGGCGCATCCTGCTGCCGGCGCTGGTGCCGGCCCTGTTCACCGGCGGCTCGCAGGCGTTCATCCGCAGCCTGGGCGAGTTCGGCGCGGTGGTCATGATCGCCGGCAACATTCCCTACAAGACCGAGGTGACGTCGTTGATGATCTTCAGCCGCCTGGCCGAGTACAACTATCCGGCCGCCGCGGCCATCGCCACCGTGGTGCTGGCCGCGTCGCTGCTGCTGCTGTTCCTGCTGCAGGCGCTGCAGGGCCGGCTGCTGCCGTGGCAACGCGTGCCGGGGATCTGAACCATGCATGCTTCCAATCCCTGGCCGCGCCGCCTGCTGATCGGCGCCGGCCTGCTCGCCGCCCTGCTGTTGCTGGCCCTGCCGCTGGCCCTCATCTTCACCCGCGTGATCGCCGGCGGCCTGGACGCGCTGCTGGCCAACCTGGGCGCCAGCGACATGCGCGCGGCCATCGCCCTGACGCTGCTGGCGGCGGTGGTCAGCGTGCCGGTCAACCTGGTGTTCGGCGTACTGCTGGCCTGGTGCGTGACGCGCTACGATTTCCGCGGCCGCCGCCTGCTGGTGGCGCTGGTCGACATTCCCTACGCCACCTCGCCGGTGGTGGCCGGGCTGTGCTACCTGGTGGTGTACGGGCTGGAAGGCATCTTCGGCCGCTGGCTCAGCGGCCACGGCGTGCAGCTGATGTTCGCCTGGCCCGGCATCCTGATGGTGACGGTGTTCGTGACCTCGCCATTCGTGGCCCGCATCCTGATCCCGCTGATGCAGGCGCAGGGCCAGGAAGAGGAACTCGCCGCGTTGACCCTGGGCGCCGGCGGCTGGCAGATCTTCCGCCGCGTCACGCTGCCGAACATCAAGTGGGGCCTGCTGTACGGCGCGGTCATCACCAACGCGCGCGCCGTCGGCGAGTTCGGCGCGGTGTCGGTGGTGGCGGGCGCCATCCGCGGCAAGACCCTGACGCTGCCGCTGCTGATCGAGCATCTCAACGACGACTACAAGACCGTCGCGGCCTTCACCGCGGCGGCGCTGCTGGCCTGCATGGCCCTGCTGACCCTGGTGGTGAAGACCGTGATGGAGCGGCGACGCACAATCTTCACGCAGACTTAACACATCCGTCATTCGGCGTTTCTAAGCTTCCCACTTTTTCGACCCATGGGCGGTACAGATGGCGCACGACAAACATGACGGCAATCATGAGCTTGCCGAGACCCACAACAATCTTCCGGTGGCGGCCGATCCGCGCCGGCGCAGCCTGCTGAAGGCCGGCCTGGGGGCCACGTTGATGCCCGTGGGCGGTTCGCTGCTGCTCTCGGCCTGCGCCAGCGACAACGAGGACGACGACACGTCGGCTCCCCCCACACCCGCGCCGCCGCCGCCCAAAAACATCTCCAGCTTCGCCGTCGCGGTGCTGCCGGACACGCAGTTCTATTCGCGCTACGCCACCGACGCCGAGAACCAGCAGTTCATGCGCAAGTACGGCAGCGAGCCGTACAAGGCCCAGACCCAATGGGTCGCCGACAACGCCAGGTCGCTCGATATTCCGTTCCTGATCCACCTGGGCGACGTGGTCGACCAGCAGGGCAAGCCCGACCAGTGGACCGTGGCCAGCAAGGCCATGAAGATCCTGGAAGACGCCAAGGTGCCCTACTCGATCCTGGCGGGCAACCACGACGTGATCCTGGACCGCGACTACGTCGACCCCAGCAGCCAGGCCAGCGCCACCGACGCGCAGCGCAACCTGGCCGCGGAACCCTATCTGCAGACCTTTGGCGCCGACCGCGCCAGCAAGCAGGCCACCTTTGGCGGTCGCGACCCCAGCGGCTTCCACGAATATCACATCTTCCAGGCCGAGGGTCAGAAGTTCATGGTGCTGTCGCTGTCGTGGCGCATCTCCGACGCCGGGCTGGCCTGGGCCAACCAGGTGATCCGCGCCAATCCGACGCTGCCGGTGATCCTGGTCAACCACCAACTGCTCAACATCGACAAGGATGGCGTCACCCCGCTCGAAGTGCCCTATGGCCTGATGCTGTGGGACAAGCTGATCCGCGACAACGACCAGATCTTCATGACGCTGAACGGCCACTATCACGGCGCGGCGCACCTGACCAAGATGAACGCCTTCGGCAATCCGGTCGAGGAAATGGTGGTGGACTACCAGATGGCCTACCAGGGCGGCAACGGCCTGATGCGCCTTTACGAGTTCGACCTGACCGACAACGAGATCCGCGTGCTGTCGTTCTCGCCGTGGGTGCCACAAAAGCCCCGGGCCACGCTCAACGCCTTCGACCAGGCGGTGCTGACCGGCGCCAACGAAGAATTCACCATCAAGATGGACTTCGCCAAGCGTTTCGCCCGCTTCAACAAGGACTTCAAGGCCGCCGCGCCCACGCACACGTCGCTGGTCGAACAGGCGCGCGCCCTGATCCTGGCCAACTACACCGACCCGGCCACCACCACCCAGAAACCCGCGGCCGACAGCGAGGACTACCCGCAGGTGTCCGGCACGCTGGCGCACTGGCGCTTCTTCGGCGGCGCCGACGGTCAGCCGGTGCCGGTCGGTCAGGTGGTCCAGGACCGCACCGGCAACAACCCGGTCAGCCGCGCGGCGCTGAACATCGACGGCGTGGTCGGCGCGCAACTGGGTGACGTGGTGTGGTCCAACGACCACCACTACCTGTCGGCGGCCCCTGGCTCGGTGCGCTTCCTGAATACCGACAAGAACACCCCGCGCATGAGCTACTTCACCACCGCCACCACGGCCGCGCTGAACGCCGAGACGGTGCCCAACGGCTACACCGTCGAAGCCTTCATCAAGATCGACCGCGACTGGACCGCGCAGAAGCACGCGTGGATGAACATCATGACGCGCGACGGCAAACGTGGCAGCCTGCCCGGCTTCAACGGCGGCGACCCCGAATCGCCGCCGCTGCTGTTCGCCATCTCGAGCCTGCGCGAGATCCAGTGGGAAGTGGTGCCCGAGCGCACCGGCGCCCGCGACGCCAAGACCAACTGGTCGGGCGAGATCATCGCCGACAAGTGGATGCACGTGGCCATCGTCAACGACAACACCACCCACGAGACCATCCTGTACGTCGAGGGCGCGCCGGTGCTGCGCAACACCTCGGACGCGCCGGGCCTGGCGACGCTGGCGGCCAACATGCCCTGGGTGATCGGCGCCGGATCGTGGGACGGCGCGCGCGCCGACGGCTTCTTCGGCAGCATCGGCGAAGTGCGGATCGTCGACCATGCCCTGCTGCCGTCGCAGTGGCTGACGGCGCGCCGTAGCAGCTGATGCCGGCACCGCCGCGCGGTTATTTGGTCATGACGCACAACTAAACAACCAATCCTTCGTTGGGCGCCGCGCGGCGCTCCCGTAATGTTTGCCAGGCAAGCAGGGACTTCCCCTGCGCCTCGCGACATGACCCACGGAGAGCGCCAGCATGAACCAGCCTTTGCACCCGAGCCACGCGTCACGGTCCGCCGCCGTCAAGGCGACCCTGGATTTCCCGGTGATCGACACCGACGTGCACGTCAACGATTACGCGCCGGTCCTGGAGGACTACGTCCAACACTATGGCGGCGGCAAGCTGGTGGACGCGCTGCGCAAGGCGCTGGGCTCGCGCTTCGCCACCAGGAGCGGAGGCAAGGACTGGTACCAGCAGACCCCGGCCGAGCGCCAGGACAACCGCACCCTGCGCTCGCCCTGGTGGGCGCGGGTCACGCGCAACACGCTGGACCTGGCCACCTACACCCTGCCCGAGCTGCTCAACGAGCGCCTGGCCGAGCAAGGCGCGGACTACTCCGTGCTGTTCCCCAACGACGTGCTGGCGCCGCTGGCCGCGGGCGACGAATTCCGCCAGCCGCTGCACCGCGCCATCAACCACTTCCACGCCGACCAGTACCGCAAATACAGCGACCGCCTGACGCCGGTGGCCGGCATCCCGCTGAACACCCCGCAGGAAGGCATCGAGGAGCTTGAGTTCGCGGTCAAGACCCTGGGGCTGAAGGTCATCAATATCGCCGGCGGCGTGAAGCGCCCGATCAAGGCGATCGCGCGCAAGTATCCCGCCGCCGACCATCCCGAGATCTCGAAGCAAGCCAGCTACATCGACTTCTACGGCATCGACAGCGAGTACGACTACGACCCGTTCTGGGCCAAGGTGGTCGAACTGGGCGTGCCGGTCACCACCCACTACGGCAGCCAGGGCTGGACCGGCCGCCAGTCGATCAGCAACTACATGTTCAACCACATCGGCCATTTCGCCGATGGCTCGCAGGCCTTCGCCAAGGCGTTGTTCTTCGGCGGCGTCACGCGGCGCTTTCCGAACCTGCGCGTGGCGCTGCTGGAAGGCGGCGCCGATTGGGGTTCGCACGTCTACACCCATCTGGTGGACCGCTGGGAAAAGCGCAACCGCGCGGCGGTGCAGAACTACAACCCGGCCAACGCCGACGTGGCGCTGCTGCACGAGCTGTTCCAGCGCTATGGCGCCGACTTCATCCGCGGCCGCGACATCGACCCGCAGCAACTGCTGCGCGACAGCCTGGGCATCTCGGCCCTGCCGCACAGCCGCGACCCGCATCCGGACGAACTGGACGACTTCGCCGCCGCCGGCATCGAATCGGTCGAGGACATCCGCAAGCGCTGGGTCGACAGCTTCTACTTTGGCTCGGAATCCGACGACCGCACCGTGGCGGCGGCCTTCAACGACAAGGTCAACCCGCTCGGCGTCAAGATCAATGCCATCTGGTCCTCGGACATCGGCCACTGGGACGTGCCCGACCTGACCGCGCCGCTGGCCGAAAGCTGGGACCTGGTCGAACAGGGCGTGATCAGCGCGCAGGACTTCAAGGCGCTGGTGTTCGGCAACCCCTACCGCTTCTACACCGAGGCCAATCCGGCCTTCTTCCAGGGCACCGCCATCGAGCGCAAGCTCGCCGCCGCCGCGCCCGCGCGCGCGGCCGCCTGATCCCGCCCGCCGTTGTTTGCCTGACCGCCGGGCGGCGTGATGCCGGCCGGTTGCCCGATCCTTTTCTGAATGAGTCTTTCCATGAAGTCATTGATGATCCTGAGTAAACGCGTTGCCGCGCTGGGCCTGGTGGCCCTGGCGGCGTGGGGCGGCAGCGTCCGGGCCGCCGACGTGATCCGCGTCGGCGTGGCCACGGCCGGCGGCGGCGACCCGATCACCTGGGGCGGCTCTCCGGGCGGCGTGGTGCGCGTCAACCAGTGGCTGGAACAGGCCTTCGCCGCCGACGGCGTCAAGGTCGAATGGCTGTTCTTCAAGGGCGCCGGCCCGGCCGTCAACGAG
Source organism: Achromobacter sp. ISS7 (assembly GCF_056523125.1). Classification (NCBI taxonomy): domain Bacteria; kingdom Pseudomonadati; phylum Pseudomonadota; class Betaproteobacteria; order Burkholderiales; family Alcaligenaceae; genus Achromobacter; species Achromobacter sp. ISS7. Next base: position 1,875,915 of record NZ_JAWRZD010000001.1, read on the forward strand.
GCGCTGTCGAACAAGCAGATCGACTTCGCCTACCAGGGCGACCTGCCGCAGGTGGTGGGCCGCGCCAACGGCCTGAAGACCAAGCTGCTGCTGGTCAGCGGCGCGCGCAACAACCTGTACCTGGTGGCGCCGCCGAATTCGCCGCTCAAGTCCATCGAAGACCTGAAGGATCGCAAGGTGTCGATCTTCCGCGGCACCAACGGCCACCTGGTGGCGATCAACGTGCTGGCCGCGCACGGCCTGGCCGAGCGCGACATCAAGGGGGTGAACCTGGACGCGGGCAGCGCCCAGGCCGCGCTGGTGTCCAACGGCGTGGACGCGGCCTTCGGCGGCTACGAGTGGTTCAAGGTGCGCGACCAGGGCCTGGCCAAGGTCATCTACAGCACCCAGGGCCAGGACCCCGCCTACACGCGCCAGGCCTCGCTGCTGGTGCGCGAGGACTTCGAGCGCGAGAATCCGGCCCAGGTGCAGAAGCTGGTGGACGTGTTCGTGCGCGCCGCGCAATGGTCGTCCGACGAGAAGAACCGCGACGCCCTGTTCAAGATCTGGGAAAAGAGCGGCGTGCCCTACGCCTCGTGGGCGGCCGAATTCGACAAGCAGGACCTGGCCGCGCGCAATTCGCCGCTGATCGACGACTTCATCATCGCCCGCTACAAGGCGGTGGTGGCCGACGCCGCCAAGCTCAAGCTGATCCGCCGCGAGGTCTCGCTGGACGGCTGGTTCGATCCGCGCTATCTGCAGAACGCGCTCAAGGCGCAGGGGCTGGAGCGCTACTGGACCGCGTTCGACGCCGCCGGCAAGCCGGTCGCCGGGCCGGCCCAGGCCGCCGCGCGCTGACCGGAGCGCCGCCATGGCCTTGTCTTCCCTCTCTTCCTCCGCCCTGCCGCGCCTGGCCCCGGCGCCGGCCTGGGCGCGCCAGGCGGCCTGGACCGCCGCGCCCTGGCTGCTGCCGCTGGCCTTGCTGACGTTGTGGCAGACCGGCGCCAGCCAGGGCTGGATCTCGCCGCAGGTGCTGCCGCCGCCCGCCTTCGTCTGGGACACCCTGCGCGACCTGGCCACCAGCGGCGACCTGTGGCTGAACACCCGCGCCAGCCTGCAGCGGGTGCTGGTCGGCTTCGCGCTGGGCAGCCTGCTGGGCCTGCTGCTGGGCACGGCCATGGGCCTGTCGCGCCGGCTCGAAGCCTACGTGCTGCCGACCTTCAACGCGCTGGTGCAGATCCCGGTGCTGGCCTGGCTGCCGTTCGTGCTGCTGATCGTCGGCATCGGCGAACCGCTCAAGTACATCCTGATTGCCAAGGCGGCGCTGGTGCCGGTCACGCTCAACACCCTGCAGGGTTTTCGCCAGGCCAGCCCGGCGCTGCGCGAAGTGGCGCGGGTCTATGGCTACAGCCGCCGCCAGGAGGTGCTGGAGGTGGTCGTGCCGCTGGCCTTGCCGACGCTGTTCACCGGGCTGCGGCTGGGCTTCACCAAGGCCTGGCTGTCGCTGGTGGTGGTGGAACTGGTGGCGTCCAGCGAAGGCCTGGGCTACCTGATCGTCTACGGCCGCCAGTTGTTCCAGCTGGACCTGGTGATGGCCGCGGTGATCGTGGTGGGCGCCATCGGCTACGCCATCGACCGGTTGCTGGACTGGGCCGAGACCCGCCTGATCCACGGCCGCCGCGGCGCCGCCGTCACCGCGCAGGTGCGGCCATGAGCGCCCCGACGCCCGCCTCGCGCGACGCCGCCGAACTGGCGCTGGCGCAACCGCTGGCCGTGCGCGGCGGCGGCCGCTGGCGCGGCCTGGCGCTGCCGGTGGCCGCCATCGCCCTGTGGTGGCTGCTGGCCCGCGCCGACCTGGTGAACTCGGCCCTGCTGGTCTCGCCCGGCAAGGTGCTGGCCACCGCGGCCGACCAGATCGTCGGCGGCAAGCTGTGGCGAGCGCTGGGCGCGAGCCTGGGGCGCGAGTTGACCGGCTTCGCCATCGGCACCGTGTCGGGCCTGGTGTTGGGGGTGCTGCTGGGCCTGTCGCCGCTGTTCAACCGGCTGGTCGGTCCCAGCTTCAACACCTTCAAGCAGATCTCGCTGTTCGCCTGGATTCCGCTGATCTCGGTGTGGTTCGGGCTGGGCGACACCGCCAAGGTGGTGTTCCTGTCGCTGGCAGCGCTGGTGCCGGTGGTGGTCAACACCTGCGACGGGGTGCGCAACGCGCCGCCCAAGCTGCTGGAGGTGGCGCGGGTGTACGGCTACAGCCGCTGGCAGACCTTCGCCCAGGTGGTGCTGCCGGCCGCCGCGCCCGCGATCTTCACCGGCGTCTACCTGGCGCTGATCTATTCCTGGCTGGCCACCATCGGCGCCGAATACCTGCTGGTGGCGGGCGTCGGCATCGGCAACCTGCTGATCGAGGGCAGCGAACATTTCCAGATGGACCTGGTGATCTTCGGCATGTTCGTGGTCGGGGTGATCGGCTGGCTCATGAATGCCCTGGCCCGCGTGGCCGAACGCCGGCTCGCGCGCCTGCGCGGGCAGGACCAATAACCGCAGGAAGACTCAAGCATGGCTCAACATTCTTCGCTGGACCTGTCGCTGCAGGCGGTCGGCAAGCGCTATCCCAGCGCCCAGGCCGAAGGCGGCGTGCTGCAGGTGCTCACGGGCGTGGACCTGGACATCCCCGCCGGCCAGTTCGTTTCCATCGTCGGCGCCAGCGGCTGCGGCAAATCCACCCTGCTGCGCCTGATCCTGGGGCTGGACGATACCTATGAGGGCGCCATCACGCTGGGCGGCGAACCGGTGCGCGGCACCGGCCCGGAACGCGGCATCGTGTTCCAGGACCACCGCCTGTTCCCGTGGCTGACGGTGGCGCAGAACATCGCGGTGGGGCTGCGCAACGCCGCCATTTCCAGCACCGAAAAGCGCGACCGCGTGGCCGAGCACGTCGCCCTGGTCGGGCTGGAGGGCTTCGAACAGTCGTACCCGCACCAGATCTCCGGCGGCATGGCGCAGCGCGTGGCGATCGCGCGCGGCCTGGTCAACCGGCCGCGCGTGCTGCTGCTGGACGAACCCTTTGGCGCGCTCGACGCGCTGACCCGCGCGCGCCTGCAGGCCGAACTGCAGCGCATCTGGCAGAAGGAGCGCATCACCATGATCCTGGTGACGCACGACGTCGAGGAAGCGGTCTACCTGGGCGACCGGGTGGTCATCATGCAGCCGCGCCCCGGCCGCATCCGCCGCATCGTCGACGTGCCGCTGCCGCATGCCCGCAACCGCAGCGACCCGCGCTTCATCAGGCTGCGCGACGACGTGCTGTCCGACTTCCTGGAACCGGACGGCGCGCCCGCCGATGACAGCCCGCCGCTGGGCGTGGATGCCACCACCGGCGTGCCCGCATTGCCCTCGCTGGCCTCGCTGCGCATGGCCTGGTGAGGTTCCCGTTCCGATCCCCGGCAGCGTTGCCGGCCACCCCATTGCTGGAGTCATCCCCATGACCCGTTCCCCGCGCCAGATCAAGCTCGGCGCCTTCCTGATGCAGACCGGCCATCACATCGCCGCCTGGCGCCATCCCGACGCCCAGGCCGACGCGCCGGTCAATTTCCGCCACTACGCCGAATTGGCGCGGCGCGCCGAGGCCGCCAAGTTCGACGCCATCTTCCTGGCCGACTCGGTCGGCGTGCGCAACACCGATCTGGCGTCGCTGTCGCGCACCGCCCGCAGCGACCACTTCGAGCCGCTGACGCTGCTGTCGGCGCTGGCCGCCGTGACCGAGAAGATCGGCCTGATCGCCACCGTTTCGACCACCTACAACGAGCCCTACCACGTGGCACGCAAGTTCGCCTCGCTCGACCACATCAGCGGCGGCCGCTCGGGCTGGAACCTGGTGACCTCCAGCGGCCAGGGCGAGGCGCAGAACTTCAACCTGGACGAGCACGTCGAGCACGCCCGCCGCTACGCCCGCGCCGCCGAGTTCCACGACGTGGTGCTGGGGCTGTGGGATAGCTGGGAGGACGACGCCTTCCTGCGCGACAAGCACAGCGGCCAGTACTTCGACCCAGCCAAGCTGCATCCGCTGCGCCATCGCGGCGAGCATTTCTCGGTGCGCGGGCCGCTGAACGTGTCGCGCTCGCCGCAGGGCCGCCCGGTGGTGGTGCAGGCCGGCGCCTCGCCCGCCGGACGCGACCTGGCGGCGCGCACCGCCGAGGTCATCTTCGTGGCGCACCAGACCTTCGACGAGGCCCAGGCGTTCTACCGCGACATCAAGGGCCGCGCCGTCGAGTATGGCCGCGATCCCGACGATATCAAGATCATGCCCGGCATCTTCCCCGTGATCGGCCGCACCCAGGCAGAGGCCGAGGAAAAATTCGCGCGCCTGCAGGACCTGATCCATCCGGTCGTCGGCGTGCAGCTGCTGTCCAACATGATCGGCGGCTTCGATCTGTCGGGCTATCCGGTCGACGGGCCCCTGCCCGACATTCCGGAGACCAACGGCGGCAAGAGCCGCCAGCAGCTGCTGATCGACCTGGCGCGGCGCGACAACCTGACGATCCGCCAGCTTTACCTGCGCATCGCCGGCGCCCGCGGCCACCAGCAGGTGGTCGGCACGCCGCAAAGCGTGGCCGACCAGTTGCAGCAATGGTTCGAGGAGGACGGCGCCGACGGCTTCAACATCATGTCGCCGTGGCTGCCGGGCGGGCTGGACGACTTCATCGAGCTGGCGCTGCCGGAACTGCGCCGCCGCGGCCTGTTCCGCAGCGAGTACGAGGGCGCCACGCTGCGCCAGCATCTCGGGCTGGCGCGCCCGCCGCATCGGGCCGTGGCGCCGGTGGGCGCCGGCGCCACGGAGGCGGAAACCGCCGCCGCCTGAAGCCGGGTCCGCCGGGGCGCCAGGCGGCCATTGGCCGGCGCCCCGGCGATATCATCCTGGCTCATAGCAGATAGGCGGTTTTTCATATTGATGAATGACCGCGCTGGCCTCATCATGGCGCGGGGCCCGGTCCGGGCCGCGCCGATTCCGCCACCGACATGCCGCACAAACCGCTCGCCATCCTGCAAATGGGCCACCCGCCCGAAGACCTGCGCGCTACTCACGGGGAGCAGGCCGACTGGGTCGCCGCCGCCCTGGAGGGCGTCGAGGTTCCGTTGGCCGTGCTCCATCCCGCCGCCACCGACACCCTGCCCGACCCGGCCTCGCTGCGCGGCGCGGTGCTGACCGGCTCCTGGTCCATGGTCACCGACCGCGAGCCGTGGAGCGAACGCACCGCGCAGTGGCTGCGCGACGCCATGGCGGCGCAATTGCCGCTGCTGGGCATCTGCTACGGCCATCAGTTGATGGCGCACGCGTTCGGCGGCGTGGTCGACTATCACCCGCGCGGCCGCGAAATCGGCCTGCATGCGGTTCAGCGCCTGCCCGCCGCGGCCGCCGATCCGCTGCTGGCGGGCCTGCCCGACCGCTTCCTGGCGCACCTGACGCACGAGCAGAGCGTGCTGCAACCGCCCGCGACCGCGACGGTGCTGGCGGGCACGGCGCACGATCCGCACCAGGTGCTGCGCTACGGCCCGCGCGCGCTGTCGGTGCAGTTCCACCCCGAATTCACCGCCGGCCTGATGGACGCCTGCCTGGCGCGGCGCCAGGACGTGTTCGCGGCGGAGGGGCACGACATCGCCGCCCTGCGCGCCGCGCTGGCGCCCACCCCGCACGCCCAATCGATCCTGCGCGGCTTCGCGGCGGCATGCTGACCTATCTGCTGTGGTCGCTGCCGGCGCTGATCGTCATCGCCGCCATCGCCAGCGGCCGCTTGAACACCACCCTGGCCGCCGTGCTGGGCCTGCTGGCGGCCGCGCCCGTGGCCCTGTTCACGGCGCCCGGCGTCTTCGGCGCGGGGCAACTCGGCCATGCCCTGGCGCGCGGTGTGTGGATCGGCGCCATCATCACTCCCTACATCCTGGGCGGCCTGCTGTTCTGGCAAATGGCCGCGCGCGGCGATGCCGGCCACGGCGCCGCCCAGGCGCCGGCCGACCCTCTGGCGCGGCGCCGCCTGCTGTTCTTCGCCTGTTTCCTGGTGGGGCCGTTCGCGGAGTCGGCCACCGGCTTCGGCGTCGGCATGCTGGGCACGGTACTGCTGATCCGGCCGCTCGGCTTCAAGCCGCGCGAGCTGATGGTGTTCGCGCTGTTGAGCCAGACCCTGATCCCCTGGGGCGCCATGGGCAGCGGCACGCTGCTGGCTTCGGCCTATGCGCGCGTGCCGGCGGCGCAGCTGGCGCTGGTCGGCATGGTGCCGGTGGCGCTGCTGATGATCGTCTGGATGACATTGTTCTGGCGCACCGCGAGCCGCGCCGGCCTGCCGGTGGCGGCGGGCGAACGCCTCCGCGAAGCCGGCTGGATGCTGGCCTGCCTGGGGCTGCTGACGGCGGCCACGGCGCTGCTGGGCCCCGAGACCGCCTTGCTGGCCGCTTATGGGCCGCTGATCGTGCTGCGCTTCGTGCTCGACCGCCGGCCCGGCCGCGCCGAGCTGCGCACGGCGGCGCGCGGCGCCCTGCCCTACATCCTGCTGATTGCCTGCCTGGTCGTGACCCGCCTGGCGCCGGGGCTGAACCCGGCCCTGGCGGGGCTGGCCAGGATCGCGCCGTACCCCGACCTGCCCGCCTGGGCGCCGTTCCTGCACGCCGGCAGCTGGCTGATCGCAGGCGCGCTGCTGATGGCGCTGTGGCGCCGCCAGCCCGGCCTGCTGGCCGGCAATGCCCGCCATGCCTGGAACACCGGCAAGCACGCGGTGCTGTCCGTGTTCCTGTTCGCGATGATGGCCGAGGTGCTGGCGGGCGCCGGCATTTCGCAGGCCTTCGCCGACGGGCTGTTCCGCGGCCTGCAGGACTGGACGCTGCTGCTGACGCCGCTCCTGGCCGGCGCCTTCGGCATCCTGGCCAACAGCGGCAACGCGCCCAACAGCCTGTTCATGCCGTCGCAGCTGTCGCTGGCGCTGCACGCCGGCCTGAGCCTGCCGGCGGCGGCCGCACTGCTGCACGTGTCCGGCACGTCGATGGGGTTTTTCTCGCCGATACGCATGTCGATCGCCGCCGGCCTGGCCCACGGCCGCGGCCAGGAACGCGCGGTCTACGCGCAACTGCTGCCGTTCGCGCTGGGCGCATTCGCCATCCTGCTGGGCCTGGCGCTGCTGCTGGTGCTGGCGGGCTGAATGCCCGCCGCGCCCGGCTAGTGCGGCGACATCAGCCCCAGCAGGCCCACCACCGCCAGCAGCAAGGCGCCCAGCGCCAGTTCCCACACAGTGTTGCGCCGGATCGCGCGCAGCGCCGGCACGGGCCCTGAGCGGATGCGCGGGATCCAGTGATAACGATTGCGCAGCGCCAGGGCCGTCATGGCCAGCGCCAGCGCCACTTTGGCCAACAGCAGCCGCGCATAGCCGGTGGCCAGGTCGGGCAGCCCCGGACCGAGGATCAGGACCGCGTTGGCCACCCCGCTCAACAGCAGCACGGCCACGGCCACATGCCCCCAGGCCGAAAACCGCAGCAGCGCGCGCGTGGCGTCCCGGCGCCATCCCGGCCGCCGCCATGCCGCCAGCCACAGCAGGAATACCGGCAGCGAGCCCAGCCAGAACGCCGCCGCCAGCACGTGCAGGAAGTCATTCACCGCGTGCGCCAGCCCCAGCCAGCCCTCGTCCATCGCCGCATGGCCGCTCAAGGCCAGCGGCGCCAGCGCCAGCGCGGCGACCCCGGCGATGAGGCCGGGGCTGCCGGGCCGCAGGCCGAGCACCACGCCCAGCAGCGCCGCCGTGGCCAGCGCCCGCACGATCCAGACCTGGCCGTAGCGAGTCTGCAGGATCACCGTATCGAGCATGTCGCCATCGAGCATCGCGTGCCAGTCGCCGGCGATACTGGCGGCCTGCAGCGGCAACAGGCACAGCGTGGCGGCGAGCCCGACGCTCCCCGCCAGGCGGAAAACGCGCCGCAGCGCGGCTTCCGCCTCCAGCCCGAGGCGGGGCGAACCGCCCAGGGCCAGCATCGCGCCAGCGCCGAACAACACCGCCACCGCGCCGGCGGCGAGGGCCCGGCACAGCGCGAACGCCAGCAACAACGACGTCATTTCAAGGCTTGACCGTGAAGGTCCAGGCGCCGTCGGTCTTGTGGCCGTCCTTGGACAGCGCCTGCCATTTGACCGTGTAGGCGCCGGCCGGCAGGGGCTTGGCCACGGGCAGCACCAGCGTCTTGTCGTCGCCGGGCGCCGGCGCCGCCTTGGCCGTGACGGCGGGCTTGCCGGCGGCATCCAGCACGGTCAGCGAAGAGAACGCGGGCTCCAGCCCTTCGGAAAAGCTGGCGCTCACCGAGGACGGCGTGGCCACTTCGGCCTTGTCGGCCGGCGTGGCGCGCTGCAGGTGGGCATGGGCCCAGGCCCATTGCGGGGCCAGGATCAGCGTGGCGGCGATCAGAACGGGTTTGAACATGATGAACTCCTGGAAAACAGGCGGCGCAAGGCCGCATGGCGAAAAAGGGACACGCGGCAGGCGCGCGGAACAGTCACGAAGGAAATGGAGCGCAGGGCGGGCCGCGGCGGGCGCCACGGCCGGTATCCCGTGCGCGTGAACGGCGGGCGAGCCGGCAATGCCGAGCCAGCGCGGCGCTAAGACGGCATCAGGCCGCGCGTGGCGGGGCCCGGGATTGCTGGGGCAGCCAGGCCGGTTCGCCGCGCAGACGCGGCGCGGCGTCGGCCACAAAGGGCAGCGCCGGCAGCGCGGCCGGCAGGCGCCAGGCCACGCCGGCCGGCGCGGGCGGGCAAGCCCCGCCCAGCATGGCGCAGGTCGAGGCGCAGCAGTGCGGCAACGGGCCGCCCTTGGCCCCGGCGTCATGGCCGGCCGCCGACGGGCCGGCCGGGGAATCCGCCTCCAGCACCATCACACGCGGGCCGCTGGCGGTGCAGAGGATGACGCTGGCGCCCTTTCCGGACGCCGCGGCGGACACCGCCGGCGCGGGCGCGCCGAACGCCGTGGAGGCCACCAGCGACTGGAAAACCAGCAACGCCGCCGCCAGCCACGCCACCGCGCGACGGGCGGCGGCGGACGGGCTCGTAAACGTAACCGGCGTGTGCATCCCCATGGTGGCCCCGAGCTTACGACGGCCGCCGGACGGCCGCAACTTCAATCTGACCCGCCACAACTGTTATGCTCCACGCTTTCAACATTTGAAGTCGCAGCACACCATGGGTCTAGAACAGCTCGCCGCAATCCGAGAACTGCTGTTGAAGCAGGCTCCCGAAGAGGCGGCTTCCAAAAAGAAACCCGCCCGTCCGGCCACCAACGAAGCGGGGTCGCGCAAGCCATCCGCGCGTCCGTCCGACGATGCGGCTGCCGCCCGGAAGAAACCTGCGCGTTCGCCGGCCGGCGAGCGACGCGAGGCGCCGGCGGTCGACCCGGTGCTGATCGCCATTTCGCGGCTGCAACGGCAATTCCCCAAGGCCTTTCCCAAGAAGCCGGCGCCCAAGGTGCCGCTCAAGCTGGGCGTGCTCGAGGACCTGGTGCAACACGCCAAGGCCCTGCAGCTCAGCGCCGACGAGATCAAGCAGGCCGTCAAGACCTGGTGTGATGGCCGTCGATATTGGGACTGCATGGTCGAGGCCGCCGCGCGCGTGGACCTGAACGGCGAACCCGCCGGCGCCGTCACCGCCAACGAAGCGCAGCACGCCAAGCGCATGGCCTCGCGCCGCCACGCCAAGGCGGGCGGCGGCCGTGGCGGCAAGGGCAATGCGAACAAGGGCAAGCCGGCCGCGGAAGGCGCCAAGCAGCCGGCGCAGGCCGAGGCTGCCGCGCCCGCCGCCGCCGATACGTCCGTGGACGCGTCTGTCGATACCTCGCTGCAAGCGTCTGTCGATACCTCGGTGGACACGCCGACCCAGGCGCCGTCGGATACGCCGACCGCCGACTGATCGCTGTCTCCAAAAACCGCGGACCGTGCGGCGCCAGGCGCTTCACGGTCCGCGGTTTTTTGGGGCGCCGGTCGTGCCGGCCGCCCGGATCAATCCAGCCGGATATCGGCGCTCTGCACCACCTTGGCCCAGCGCGCCCGCTCGCTGTTGAAGAACTGCGCCAGTTGCGCCGGATCGCGCACCACGATCTCGGCGCCCTGCTCGTTCAGCTGCGATTTCACGTCGGGCTGGTTGACGATCTGGCCCATCAGCGTGGCCAGCAGGTTGGCGGTCTTGTCGCTGGTGTTGGCCGGCGCCATCACGCCCTGCCAGGTGCCGGACTCGAAGCCCGCCACGCCCTGTTCCGAAATCGTGGGGATGTCGGCCACCAGCTGCATGCGTTCCTTCTTCGAGATCGCGATCGCGCGCAGCTTGCCGCCCTTGATGTGCGGCAGCGTCGCCAGCAGGCCGTTCATGATGACCTGGGTCTGGCCGCCGATGGTGTCGGTCACCGCCTGCGAACCGCCCTTGTAGGGCACGTACTCCCACTGCGCGCCGGTGGCCTGCTGCACCGCCACGGCCGCCAGGTGCGGCGCGCTGCCGATGGCGGTGACGGCAAAATTCAGGCGCTGCTTCTTCGACAGCGCCACCAGCTCCGGCACGGTCTTGGCGGGCACGTCCGGATGCACCGCCAGCACGTGCGGCGAGTACGCCAGCATGCCGACCGCGCGCAGGTCCTTGGACGGATCGAACGACAGCTTGGTGTAGACCGACGGGCTGATCGCCAGCGCGCCGACATCGCACAGCAGCACCGTGTGGCCTTCCTGCGCCGACTGCACCACGATGCCGGCGCCCAGGTTGCCGTTGGCGCCGGGCTTGTTCTCGACCACCACCGTCTGCTTGAGCGCCTCGGCCAGGCGCGGCGCGATCACGCGGGCGATGATGTCCGACGAGCCGCCGGGCGGGTACGGCACCACGATGCGCACCGGCCGCGTCGGCCATGCGTCCGCCTGGGCCCAGGCCGGCGTCAGGCGCGCCAGTCCCAGCGCGGCCGCGCCCGCCAGCAGGTGCCTTCTGTTTGAATCCATGTTGTCTCCGTTGTCGTTGTAGGTCGTGTGTCCGGGCCGGCCGCGGCAGGCCCGGTCGAGCCCCCGCCGCCGCGCGCCGGGGTGCCGCTTGCGCCGGATCCGCCCCTGGCGGACCCGCCGGAAAGACGTCAGGTCACCGGACCCGGGTTGAACAGCGCCAGGGCGTTGTGCAGCTTGAGCGTCTCGGCACAGGTCTGGCGCCGGCCGCTGGCCACGTCCAGCATCAGCCGGAACAGCTCCCAGCCCACGTCCTCGATGCTGGCCTGGCCGGTGGCGATGCGGCCGGCATCCACATCCATCAGGTCGTGCCAGCGCCGCGCCAGGTCGCTGCGGGTGGCGACCTTGATCACCGGCACCTGCGCCAGCCCATAAGGCGTGCCGCGGCCGGTCGTGAAGATATGCAGGTTCATGCCCGCCGCCAGTTGCAGCGTGCCGCAGATGAAATCGCTGGCCGGCGTGGCCGCGAAGATCAGGCCCTTGCGCGTCAGCCGCTCGCCCGGCGACAGCACGCCGTCGATATTGGACGTGCCGGACTTGATGATCGACCCCATCGCCTTCTCGACGATGTTGGACAGGCCGCCCTTCTTGTTGCCGGGGCTGGTGTTGGCGCTGCGGTCGGCGCTGCCGCGTTGAAGGTATTCGTCGTACCAGGCCATTTCGCGCACCAGCGCCTCTGCCACGTCGGGCGTGGCGGCGCGCGCGGTCAACTGGTCGATGCCGTCGCGCACCTCGGTGTTTTCCGAAAACATCACGGTGCCGCCGGCGCGCACCACCAGGTCGGCCGCGAAGCCGACCGCGGGGTTGGCGGTCACGCCCGAGAACGCGTCGCTGCCGCCGCACTGCACGCCCACCACCAGCTCGGACACCGGACAGGTTTCGCGGCGGCGCTGGTTCAGGGCCTGCAGGTGGCGCTCGGCGGTGCGCATGATATTGGCGATCATGGATTCGAAACCCACGTGCTCGTCGTCCTGCAGCACGATGGTATCGACGCCGTCGTCCCCCGCCCTGCCCTGGCCGGCGCGGATCGGAATCGCGCCGGGCGCCAGCAGGCGTTCGGGCTGCAGTTTCTCGCAACCCAGGCTCACCACCATCGCGGTGCCGCCGAAGTTGGGATTGCGGGCGATGTTGTGCAGGGTCCGCACCGGGATCGCCGCGCCCGGCGCGTCGATGGCGACGCCGCAACCGTAGGTGTGCTCGATGCCCACCACGCCGTCGACGTTCGGGTAGCGCGGCAACAGTTCGCGGCGGATGCGTTCGACCGCGTGTTCGACCACGCCCTGCACGCATTGCACCGTGGTGCTGATCGCCAGGATGTTGCGCGTGCCGACCGTGCCGTCGGCGTTGCGGTAACCCTCGAACGTGTAGCCCTCCAGCGGCGGCAGCGGCGCGCGCTTGTGCGTGCCGACCGGCAGGTCCCGCAGCGTGCGCGCGGCGGGCATGGTGGTGACGCGTTCATTGACCCAGCTGCCGCGCGGCAGATCGCGCGCGGCGTAGCCCACGATGACGTTGTAGCGGCGCACCGGCTCGCCCGCCGCCAGGTCGCGCAGCGCCACCTTGTGGCCCTGCGGCACGGCCTCGACCAGCGTCAGGCCGTCGGGCAGCGCGGCGCCGGCCGCCAGGCCGCCATCATTGGCCACGATGGCGACGTTGTCGTCGGGATGAATCTTGATCAGCACGGGCGCTGGGCCAGCCGCGGGCAGCATGGTGGAATCCTCTGCGAAAGTGGCGTCGCGGTAGGCGGCGCGCGATACGTTATCGTACAACCTGAGCGATTATGCGTTTGGACGGGCTTGGTCCACATTGCGGATTTCCCCAATGTCTGCCCGCTGTGCGCCAGGAGATTGGTTGAATCGACCAAAATCATGTTGTACGATGACGTACCTATTAAACTGGATCCGCACGACAGGCTCGCCTGCCTGCGGTGACCCGCCACTTACGGAAACCCGCCCATGACCACGCCGCAGGAGCTCAAGGCCATCGTCTCGGAAGGACTGCTCTCCTTCCCCGTGACCGATTTCGACGCGCAAGGCAACTTCAACGCCAAGACCTACGCCCAGCGCCTGGAATGGCTGGCCCCCTACGGCGCCACCGCCCTGTTCGCCGCCGGCGGCACCGGCGAGTTCTTCTCGCTGGCCCCCGATGAGTATTCGGACGTCATCCGCACGGCCGTCACCACCTGCGCCGGTAAGGTGCCGATCCTGGCTGGCGCAGGCGGCCCGACCCGCGTGGCCATCGCCTACGCGCAGGAAGCCGAACGCCTGGGCGCCAAGGGCGTGCTGCTGCTGCCGCACTACCTGACCGAAGCCTCGCAGCAGGGCATCGCCGACCACGTCGAACAGGTCTGCAAGTCCGTCAAGATCGGCGTCATCGTCTACAACCGCGCCCAGTCGCGCCTGTCGGCCGACAAGCTGGCCCAGCTGGCCGAGCGCTGCCCCAACCTGGTCGGCTTCAAGGACGGCGTCGGCGACATCGAGGCCATGGTGCGCATCCGCCGCAAGCTGGGCGACCGCTTCTCGTACCTGGGCGGCCTGCCCACCGCCGAGGTCTACGCCGCGGCCTACCGCGCCCTGGGCGTGCCGGTGTACTCGTCGGCCGTCTTCAACTTCGTGCCCAAGACCGCGATGCAGTTCTACCGCGCCATCGCCGCCCAGGACCACGACACCACCAACCGCCTGCTCGACGAGTTCTTCCTGCCTTACCTGGAGATCCGCAACCGCTGCGCCGGCTACGCCGTCAGCATCGTCAAGGCCGGCGCCAAGCTGGTCGGCCACGATGCCGGCCCGGTGCGCGCCCCGTTGACCGATCTGCATCCCGAGGAAATGGAGATGCTCGACGCCCTGATCCGCAAGCTGGGTCCGCAGTAAGCCCGCTTCGCGCCCTACCTGTTCGCCCCCGGTCCGGGGGCGTTTTCATTCGGAGAGACTGCATGACTTTGACCGGCAACATGTTGATCGGCGCCCAGGCCGTGAAGGGCGCTGGCGCGCCGCTGCACGCCATCGACCCGGCCCGCGGCGAGCCGCTGCAACCCGGCTTCTGCGCCGGCACCGCCGAGGACGTGGCGCGCGCCGCCGAACTGGCCGCGACCGCGTTCGACTCCTACCGCGCCGCGCCGCTCGAGACCCGCGCGCAATTCCTCGAAAGCATCGCCGAGGGCATCCTGGCGCTGGGCGATGCGCTGATCGAGCGCACGCATCTGGAAACCGGCCTGCCGCTGGCCCGCCTGCAGGGCGAGCGCGGCCGCACGGTCGGCCAGTTGCGCCTGTTCGCGCGGGTAGTGCGCGATGGCTATTTCCTGGACGCCACCGTCGACCCCGCCCAACCGGACCGCCAGCCGCTGCCGCGCGCCGACCTGCGCCTGGCCAACGTGCCGCTCGGGCCGGTGGCGGTGTTCGGCGCCAGCAACTTCCCGCTGGCGTTCTCGGTGGCGGGCGGCGATACCGCGTCGGCGCTGGCCGCCGGTTGCCCGGTGATCGTCAAGGCGCACAACGCCCATCCCGGCACCTCCGAAATGGTGGGCCGCGTGATCCAGCAGGCCGTCGCTAAGCACGGCTTGCCGGAAGGCGTGTTCTCGCTGTTGTTCGGCGCCGGCAACGAAATCGGCACGGCCCTGGCGACGCACCCCGCCATCACCGCGGTCGGCTTCACCGGTTCGCGCCGCGGCGGCCTGGCCCTGGTGGCGGCCGCCAACGCGCGGCCGGTGCCGATCCCGGTGTACGCCGAGATGTCCAGCATCAACCCGGTATTCCTGCTGCCCGCCGCCCTGGAAGCGCGCGCCGAAACCATCGCCAAGGGCTTCGTGGAATCGCTGGTCATGGGCGTGGGCCAGTTCTGCACCAACCCCGGCCTGGTGATCGGCATCGAAGGCCCGGCGCTGGATCGCTTCCGCCAGGCCGCCGGCCAGGCGGTGCAGGCCAAGGGCGCCGCCACCATGCTGACGCCGGGCATCTTCTCGGCCTACACGCAAGGCGAACAGGCGCTGGCCGGCCACGCCAGCGTCGCCACGCTGGGACGCGGCGAAGCGTCGCGGCCCGCCGCCAATGCGGCCGGCCCCGCCGTCTTCGGCACCGACGCCACCCGCTTCCTGGCCTCGCCCGAGCTGGAGGCCGAAGTGTTCGGCCCCGCTTCGCTGGTGGTGGCGTGCCGCGACGCCGCGCAGATGCGCGCGGTGGCCGAGCACCTGGAAGGCCAGCTGACCGCGACACTGTTCGTGGACGAGGCCGACGCCGACGTCGCGCGCGCCCTGCTGCCGGTGCTCGAACGCAAGGCCGGCCGGATCCTGGCCAACGGCTACCCGACGGGCGTCGAAGTCAGCCATGCGATGGTGCACGGCGGCCCGTTCCCGGCCACCTCGAACCCCGCCTCGACCTCGGTCGGCGCCACCGCCATCCGCCGCTTCCTGCGCCCGGTCTGCTACCAGGACCTGCCCGACGCGCTGCTGCCCGACGGCCTCAAGCGCGCCAATCCGCTCGGCCTGCCGCGCATGACCGACGGCGTGCTGTCGGCCTGATCCGCTGCCAATGAAGCCAGGAACGGGCGGCGATGAGCCGCCCGTTTTTCTTTTTGGCGGGTGCGCAGGACAGGCACGCTGTCGCTCGCGACGTCCGTCCTCGCGATCCGCCCGCCTCGCCGCGTCCGGCCGTTCTCCGTCGGGCGATGTTGTACGACAACGTCGGTACGCTCATTTCCAACATTGCTCACTCATCCTGTATGTTGTACGATGACATACATCATCAGTTACCCAATCCCTGGCCGCGGGCATGACGCCACGGCGGCCTTCACTTCGCATCAATGGACCCAGGCATGACCACACCCCAGGAACTCAAGGCCATCGTCTCGGAAGGGCTGCTCTCCTTCCCCGTGACCGATTTCGACGCGCAAGGCAACTTCAACGCCAAGACCTACGCCCAGCGCCTGGAATGGCTGGCTCCCTACGGCGCCACCGCCCTGTTCGCCGCCGGCGGCACGGGCGAGTTCTTCTCGCTGGCGCCCGATGAGTATTCGGACGTCATCCGCACGGCCGTCACCACCTGCGCCGGCAAGGTGCCGATCCTGGCTGGCGCCGGCGGCCCGACCCGCGTGGCCATCGCCTACGCGCAGGAAGCCGAACGCCTGGGCGCCAAGGGCGTGCTGCTGCTGCCGCACTACCTGACCGAAGCCTCGCAGCAAGGCATCGCCGACCACGTCGAACAGGTCTGCAAGTCCGTCAAGATCGGCGTCATCGTCTACAACCGCGCCCAGTCGCGCCTGTCGGCCGACAAGCTGGCCCAGCTGGCCGAGCGCTGCCCCAACCTGGTCGGCTTCAAGGACGGCGTCGGCGACATCGAGGCCATGGTCCGTATCCGCCGCAAGCTGGGCGACCGCTTCTCGTACCTGGGCGGCCTGCCCACCGCCGAGGTCTATGCCGCGGCCTACCGCGCCCTGGGCGTGCCGGTGTACTCGTCGGCCGTCTTCAACTTCGTGCCCAAGACCGCGATGCAGTTCTACCGCGCCATCGCCGCCCAGGACCACGACACCACCAACCGCCTGCTCGACGAGTTCTTCCTGCCTTACCTGGAGATCCGCAACCGCTGCGCCGGCTACGCCGTCAGCATCGTCAAGGCCGGCGCCAAGCTGGTCGGCCACGATGCCGGCCCGGTGCGCGCCCCGTTGACCGATCTGCATCCCGAGGAAATGGAGATGCTCGACGCCTTGATCCGCAAGTTGGGCCCGCAGTAAGCGCCAGCCAGCCGGGCGGCCCACGCGCCGTCCGCTGCCCCAGCGGGTCCGCGCAGCGGTCTCGCGCCAGGACGCCCTCCGCCCAGCGGAGGGCGTCCTGCTTTCGGCGTGCCACGGCCGCGAACCCGCCCGCTGGCACGGCCCGATAATGCTCCTGTATGCTGTCATACGGCATCGGGCGTTTATCATAGGGCTTCCGGCCCTCCCGGCGCCGCAACCCTACAAGAGAGACAATGGAAACTCCCCGGCCCCGCCAGCGATCGCGCCTGACCGACGTCGTGATCGACGAACTGACCAAGCGCCTGGATGCCCGCCAGTACCGCCCCGGCGACAAACTGCCGTCCGAGCATGCGCTGTGCGCCGAATTCGACGTCAGCCGCACCGTGATCCGCGAGGCCGTGGCCTCGATGCGCCTGAGCGGCCGATTGGTCAGCAAGGCCGGCATCGGCGTGTTCGTCACCGAAGACCGCGAAAAGCCCATCGATTTCGTCGTCGCCCCGGCCGCCGACCCGCGCTGGGCGCTGCACATCATGGAACTACGCGCCGGCCTTGAAGTCGAGGCCTGTGGCCTGGCGGCCGAGCGCCGCAGCGCCGCCGACCTGAGCGGCATCGTCGAAGCCTTCGACGCCTTCAACCGCGCCACCCGCGACATGGAAGCGGCGGTCAAGGCCGACTACGAATTCCATCTGTCGATCGCGCGCGCCTCCAACAACCCGCACTTCCCGGCCCTGCTGCAGGCGGCGGTGCGCGACGTGATGCTGGACCTGAACATCAAGCACGGCGGCAAGACGCCCGAGGAACTCGAAGTCTACGAGTCCCGCAACGTGCACGAGCACGAAGCCATCCTGACCGCCATCATGCGCCGCGACCCCGGCGCCGCGCGCGCCGCCATGGCCCGCCACCTGGGCGACAGCATCGCCCGCTACCGCAAGCTGTTGTCCAACCCGACGGCCTGACCGGCCCCGCGGCGCATTCCGGGCGGCCACGGCAGGCCGCCCATCGACCCCCGCGCGGCCCGGCCTGCGCCTCGGTCTTGCCCCGCCCGGCGCCCTGCCGGCGGCGCCATATAACCGGCACCGATGTTGCAAATTACGGGAATCCCCTGACTTGCTAACTTGTATGATGGCTGCCATCATACGTCTCATCAGTTACGCAAGATCTGCCGTCCAAGTGCCGCCGATGAGCCTGTTGCCTGCCCCCCGCCCGACCTTCCAACGCTACGCCACCCGCCTTCGCAGGTAAGGCCGCCCGGAAGGCCGACGGCGCCGACGCCCCGCCTTTCCCCCTCCCCGTCCGACCCGCATGTCCCATCCCGCCCGCCCGGGGGACGCGACGGTGCGCCGCCGGTCTGTTTCCTAGCCATTCCCTGCCCTTCCGTATCCCTGGAGAACACTTTCATGCGCAAGTTCCTGACCACCGCCGTCGCGGCGACCCTGTTGTGCGTTGCCTCCGGCGCCCAGGCCGGCGTCACCTTCGAAGCCGTCAAGAAAAAAGGCTTCCTGCAGTGCGGCTTCGCCGGCATCCCCGGTTTCTCGGTGCTCGACAGCAAGGGCGAATGGACCGGCCTGGACGTGGACATGTGCCGCGCCGTTGCCGCCGCGATGTTCGGCGACGCCTCCAAGGTCAAGGGCAACGTGCTGACGGCACAGGCCAAGTTCACGGCCCTGCAATCGGGCGAGATCGACATGCTGTCGCGCAATACCACCCAGACCCTGACGCGCGACACCACGCTGGGCCTGATTGGCGTGGGCGTGAACTTCTACGACGCCCAAGGCCTGATCGTGAAGAAGTCGATGAACGTCAAGACGGTCAAGGAACTGGACGGCGCCACGGTCTGCGTGCAGCCCGGCACCACCACCGAACTGAACCTGGCCGACTACTTCCGCGCCCGCGGCATCACCTTCAAGCCGGTGCTGGTCGAGAACTACGACGAGAACTTCCGCCTGCTGGAGTCGGGCCGCTGCGACGCCTACACCAACGACAAGTCCAACACCGCCGCCAACATGCGCACCCGCCTGGCCAAACCGGATGACTGGGAAATCCTGCCCGAGAACCTGTCCAAGGAGCCCCTCGGCCCCATGGTGCGCCAGGGCGACGAGCAATGGTTCAACGTGGTGCGCTGGTCGCTCAACGCCATGCTCGAGGCCGAGGAATACGGCATCACCTCCAAGAACGTCGACGAGATGCTCAAGAGCACCAACCCCAATGTGCAGCGCATCCTGGGCGTGACGCCGGGCATGGGCAAGAACCTGGGCCTGGATGACAAGTGGGCCTACAACATCATTAAGCAGGTCGGCAACTACGGCGAAAGCTACGACCGCGCCATGGGCAAGGACAGCCCCCTGAAGCTGGACCGCGGCCTGAACAAGCTGTGGACCCAGGGCGGCCTGATGTACGGCTGGCCCGTGCGCTGAGTGGCCTCGCGCGGCCCGGTGATGGCGCCGGGCCGCGCCGCGTTTTTCCGATTTCCGCGGACCGGCCGCCACGCGCCGGCCTCCGCTTTTTTTGAAGCAGTCACCATGAACAGCATCGTCAACGCCCGCCTCAAGCAGATCAAACCCTCCCCCAGCATGGCCGCCAAGATCGTGGTCGACGAATTGCGCCGCGCCGGGCGCGAGATCGCCGACTTCACCCTGGGCGAGCCCGACATGCCCACGCCGGCCCACATCGCGCGCGCCGGCCAGGACGCCATCGCCGGCGGCGACATCCGCTACACCAGCCCCAACGGCACGCCCGGCCTGCGCCGCGCCATCGCCTCCAGCCTGGAACAGGCGATCGGCGCCAAGTACGGCCTGGACCAGATCACCGTGGGCGCCGGCGCCAAGCAGATCATCGGCGCGGCCCTGACCGCCAGCCTGGAACCGGGCGACGAAGTGATCGTGTGCGCGCCGTACTGGGTGTCCTATCCCGACATGGTGCTGCTCAACGACGGCAAGCCGGTGGTCGTGACCGGCCCCGAATCGCAGGGTTTCAAGCTCGACGCGGCCAGCCTGGAAGCGGCCATCACGCCGCGCACCCGCTGGCTGATCCTGAATTCGCCCAGCAACCCCAGCGGCGCCGTCTACAGCCGCGCCGAGATGCGCGCCCTGACCGAGGTGCTGCTGCGCCATCCGCGCGTCTGGATCCTGAGCGACGAGATCTACGCGCCCTTTTGCTACGGCGCCGAGGCGCACGTCTCGCCGGTGCAGGTCGAGCCGCAGCTGGCCGACCGCACCCTGATCGTCAACGGCATGTCCAAGTCGTACGCCATGACCGGCTGGCGCGTGGGCTACGGCGCCGGCCCGGCCGAGCTGATCAAGGCCATGAGCACGGTGATGTCGCAAAGCACCAGCTGCCCCAGCGCCATCTCGCAGGCCGCGGCCCAGGCCGCGCTCGAAGGCGACCAGTCCAGCGTGGCCGAGATGGTCGCCATCTTCAAGGCGCGCCGCGACTTGATCGTGCGGCGCCTGAACGCGATTCCCGGCATTTCCTGCGCCACGCCCGACGGCGCCTTCTACGTCTATGCCAACGTCGGCGGACTGATCGGCCGCAAGGGCCCGGACGGCGAGCTCAAGACCGACCTGGACGTCAGCCTGTTCTTCCTACGCCAGGCCGGCGTGGCGGTGATCGACGGCGGTTCCTACGGCCTGTCGCCCTATGTGCGCTTCTCGTTCGCCACCGCCACCGAGGTGATCGAACAGGGCATGGACCGGCTGGCCGCCGCGGTCAACGCGCTGATGGCGGGCTGACGCGTGGACAAGCAGAACAACGCCACGGCGCGGCCACCGCGCCGCTGGTCCTGGAACGATCCCGCCACCCGCGCCCTGGCCTACCAGGCCCTGGCGCTGGCGCTGGCGGGATCGGCGATCGGGTTCCTGGTCCACAACACGCTGCAGAACCTGGCGCTGCGCAACATCGCCACCGGCTTCGGCTTTCTCACGCGCGAAGCCGGCTTCGCCATCGGCGAATCGCCCATCGCCTACGCGCCGGCCGACACCTATGGCCGCGCCATCGTGGTCGGCATTCTCAATACGCTGCGGGTCGGCCTGCTGGCGCTGGTGGCCGCCACCATGCTGGGCGTGCTGATCGGCGTCGGCCGGCTGTCCAGGAACTGGCTGGTGGCGCGGCTGGCCTCGATCTACGTCGAGGTCATGCGCAACGTGCCGCTGCTGCTGCAGCTGTTCTTCTGGTATGCGCTCATCACCGAGAACATGCCGGGCCCGCGCCAGGCGCACAACCCGCTGCCGGGCGTGTTCATTTCCAACCGCGGCCTGAAGGTGCCGGGGCTGGAAGGCGCCTCGCTCGACTGGGTGCTGGCCGGCCTTGGCCTGGCCATCGTCGCCATCCTGTTCCTGGGCCACTGGGGCAGGAAGCGCCAGGAAGCCACCGGCCACGTGTTCCCGCTGGGCCGCGCGGCCATCGGCCTCCTGATCTGCCTGCCGGTGATCGGCTGGCTGGCCAGCGGCGCGTCGCTGACGCTGGACGTGCCGGAGCTGAAGGGCTTCAACTTCACGGGGGGCCTGACGCTGACGCCGGAATTCGCGGCGCTGTTGCTGGGCCTGGTGATCTACACCGCGGCCTTCATCGCCGAAGTGGTGCGCTCGGGCATCCAGGCGGTCAACAATGGCCAATGGGAAGCGGCCGGCGCCCTGGGCCTGCGCCGCAAGCAGGTGCTGCGCCTGGTGGTGCTGCCGCAGGCGCTGCGCGTCATCATCCCGCCCATGACCAGCCAGTATCTCAACCTGTTGAAAAACAGCTCGCTGGCCGTGGCCATCGGCTATCCGGACATCGTGTCGGTGGTCAACACCACGCTGAACCAGACCGGGCAGGCCATCGAGGGCATTCTCATCATCATGGGCGCGTACCTCACGGTCAGCCTGTCGATCTCGATCTTCATGAACTGGTACAACAAGCGCATTGCGCTGGTGGAGCGTTGATATGAGCAGCACTACGCATATCCCCAGCGAAGGGCTGCCGCCGCCCAAGACCCATGTCGGCGCGTGGGCGTGGCTGCGCTCGCGCCTGTTCTCCTCGCCGCTGAACATCCTGATCACGGTGCTGGTGGCGTGGTTCCTGCTGATGTCGGTGCCGGCATTGGTGGAATGGGCCTTCATCAAGGCCAACTACACCGCCGCCAACGCGCAGGAATGCCGCGCTTCCGTGGGCGGGGCCTGCTGGGCCTTCATCATCGAGAAGCACCGGCTGATCCTGTTCGGCACCTATCCGTTCGACGAGCAGTGGCGCCCGCTGATCGCGACCATCATCCTGGTCGCGGTGATCGTGTGCAGCGGCATCCGCCGTTTCTGGAACTGGAAGCTCGCCATCATCTGGACCGTCGGCCTGACCGCCGTGGCGATCCTGATGTGGGGCGGCGTGCTGGGCCTGACCTACGTCGAGAACGCGCGCTGGGGCGGCCTGCCGCTGACGCTGATCCTGTCGACGTTCGGCATCGCTTTCGCCTTCCCGATCGGCGTGCTGCTGGCCCTGGGCCGGCGCTCGAAGATGCCGGCCATCAAGGCGCTGTGCGTCGTGTACATCGAGCTGATCCGCGGCGTGCCGCTGATCAGCCTGCTGTTCATGTCGTCGGTGATGCTGCCGCTGTTCCTGCCCGAGGGCTTCTCCATCGACAAGCTGCTGCGCGCGCAGATCGCGATCATCATGTTCGCGGCCGCGTATATCGCCGAAACGGTGCGCGGCGGCCTGCAGGCGATCCCCAAGGGCCAGTACGAAGGCGCCGACTCGCTCGGCCTGAACTACTGGCAGCAGATGCGCAAGATCATCCTGCCGCAGGCGCTCAAGATCGTGATCCCGCCGCTGGTCAGCATCTTCATCGCGCTGTTCAAGGACACCTCGCTGGTGGTGATCATCGGCATCTTCGACCTGACGCTGGCGGCCAAGGCGGCCCTGTCCGACGCGGCATGGCGCGGATTCGGGGTGGAGGCGTATCTGTTCATCTCGCTGATCTACTTCGTCTTCTGCTTCTCCATGTCCAAATACAGCCAGGCGCTGGAAAAACGCCTGGCCACCGGTCACGCACGATAGAACCTTGCCGCGGGCCCGCCCCAGGCGGGCCCGCAACGCGATATTTACGGGAGTACAGGCATGTCTGATGCCATCATTCGACTGCAGGACGTGAACAAGTGGTACGGCCAGTTCCACGTGCTGCGCAACATCAACCTGGACGTGGCGCCGGGTGAGCGCATCGTGGTGTGCGGGCCGTCCGGCTCGGGCAAGTCCACCATGATCCGCTGCATCAACCGGCTCGAAGAGCACCAGAAAGGCCACATCATCGTGGACGGCACGGAGCTCACCAACGACCTCAAGCACATCGAGACCATCCGCAAGGACGTCGGCATGGTGTTCCAGCACTTCAACCTGTTCCCGCACCTGACGGTGCTGGAGAACCTGACGCTGGGCCCGATGTGGGTGCTCAAGAAGCCGCGCGCCGAAGCCGAGGCCACGGCCATGAAGTACCTGGAGCGCGTGCGCATCCCGGACCAGGCCAAGAAATTCCCCGGCCAGCTCTCGGGCGGCCAGCAGCAGCGCGTGGCCATCGCCCGCTCGTTGTGCATGAGCCCCAAGATCATGCTGTTCGATGAGCCGACTTCGGCGCTCGACCCGGAAATGGTCAAGGAAGTGCTGGACGTGATGGTCAACCTGGCCCAGGAAAGCGGCATGACGATGCTGTGCGTGACCCACGAAATGGGTTTCGCGCGCAAGGTCGCCAACCGCGTCATCTTCATGGACCGCGGCGAGATCATCGAGCAGAACAGCCCGGACGAGTTCTTCGACAACCCGCAGAACGAGCGCACCAAGCTGTTCCTGAGCCAGATCCTGCATTGAGGCCGGGCGGGCCTGCCCGCCTATGCGCCCAGCGTGAAAACGCCTTCCCCGGAAGGCGGCGGCCCACGCCTTAACGAGATCTTGAGACGCGCCTTCCTAGAATCGCAACGATTCTCATTGGCACTCTTTCTGGAACCCGATCATGGCGCAGTACAAACCCTCTCATCCCGGCGCGGTGGCGCTCAAGACCCTGGGCGTGGCGCTTGGCGCCGCCGCCAGCGCGCAGGCGCAGCCAGCCGCCGACAACGCCACGGTGCTGGCGCCGGTGACGGTGCAGGCCGACAGCCCCGCGCCCTACAAGGCCGACCAGGTGCAGTCCGGCAAGTTCGTCCAGCCGCTGCTGAACACCCCGCAGAGCATCACGGTGGTGCCCCACGAGGTGCTGGAAGAACAGCATGCCCAGAGCCTGCAAGATGTGCTGCGCAATGTCCCCGGCATCACCTTCAGTTCCGGCGAGGGCAACCTGGGCTGGGGCGACATGTTCACCATCCGCGGCTTCTCGGCGGAACAAAGCATCACCGTGGACGGCATCCGCGACGCCGGCATGTCCAGCCGCACCGACATCTTCAACCTGGAACGGGCCGAGGTCTTCAAGGGCACCGGCTCGATCGAGTCCGGCGTCTCGGCGGTCGGCGGCAGCGTCAACCTGGTCAGCAAGGAAGCCCGGCTGGGGTCGTTCTACAAGGCCTCGGGCGGCCTGGGCACCGACCACTACCGCCGCATCACGGCCGACCTGAACCAGGAACTGACCGACAGCTCGGCGCTGCGCATCAACCTGATGCGCCACCACAACGGCGTGGCCGAGCGCGACGTGACCGAGTTCGACCGCTCCGGCATGGCCGCCTCGCTGGCGATGGGGCTGGGCACGCCCACCCGCATCACCCTGGACTACCTGCACCAGGAAGACAACAACATTCCCGACGGCGGCGTGCCGATCCAGCGGGGCACCGGCGGCAAGCGCATGCCGAACGTGTCGCGCAACGCCTGGTACGGCGACCCGTCGCTGTACACCGAGCAGACCCGCACCGACCAGGCCACGCTCAAGGCGGAGCACGATTTCAACGACCGCGTGCACCTGACCAACATCAGCCGCTGGGAGCAGACCGACCGCATCGGCGTGTTGTCGCCGGCACGCCTGAACAGCACCTCGCGCACTTCCTACGGCTATGTTGGCGCCGGGCCGCTGGTCAACAGCGCCGATGGCATCCCGTCGTACAGCGGCTACGTGCCGCTGGATAATCCCAGCCCCTACGGCCAGCTGCGCGGCAACGATTTCGGCACCTCCAAGCGCTACACCATCCTGGCCAACCAGACCAACCTGAGCCTGGACTTCCAGACCGGCGCCATCAAGCACCAATTGGTGACGGGCGTGGAGTTCTACAAGGAAACCTACGGCGACCACGAGCGCACCATCAAGGCGCCCTCGACCAATCCGACCTTCGACCTGCGCACCAATGGCGGCGTCGACATGGGCGGCGTCGACACCGTCAAGGGCGCCGACGGCAATCGCGCCGAGGTCTTCAACACGGGCCTTTACGTGGGCGACACCCTGACGCTGACGCCGCAATGGCTGCTGCAGGGCGCGTTGCGCTATGACCGGTTCCGCGTCACCCAGGTCAGCGGTGCGGCCGGCAAGCACAGCACCAACCGGGTCGAGGATGGCGCCTGGAGCGGGCGCGTCGGCGTGACCTACAAGCCGGCGCCCGAAGCCAGCATCTATGCCTCCTACAGCCAAGCCGCGCAGCCGTCCGCGCTGGGCGCGTCGACCAACAACAACATCTACGGCGCCACCGGCGGCGACAGCTACAAACCGGCGGTGTCCAAGACCTACGAACTGGGCGGCAAATGGGACCTGGCCCAGGGCGACCTGTCGTTGACCGGCGCGGTGTTCCGCACCGAGCTGTCCGACTCCTGGGAGTACGGCGACGACGCCACCGACGTGGTGCGCGCGCTGCCGGCCAAGCGGGTCGACGGCATCGAGCTGGGGCTGGCGGGCAACATCACCCCGCGCTGGTCGGCGTTCGCCGGCGTCAGCGCCATGAAGAGCCGCATCACCAAGGGCGCCAACAGCGGCGAGGAAGCCAAGAACGTGCCCGATCTGACGTTCAACCTGTGGACCACTTACGCGGCCACCGACAAGCTGTCGCTGAGCTATGGCGCGCAGTACGTGGGCAAGCGGCGCTACACCGACAACAAGTACGTGGGCGGCAAGAACAACAACAGTTCCACCGTCTCCGGGCCGTACGGCAACCATCCGATCTGGGTGCGCGACGATGAAAAGGCGCCGTCCTACTGGCTGCACTCGGTGGCCGCGCGCTACCGCGTCGACAAGTCGCTGACGCTGGGCATGAACGTGGAGAACCTGTTCAACAAGTTCTACTACAGCCGCGTCGGCGCCTCGCTCGACGGCTTCCAGCTCTATGGCGTGCCGGGCGCCGGCCGCACCGTGACCTTCACGGCCGAGCTGTCGTTCTGAGGTCCACCCGGAACACGCTGCCCTGCCCTGGCGCGGAGCGCAGCGACACGCGCCAGCCCTGGTGCTCGCAGATGCGCTGCACCAGGGACAGGCCCAGCCCCAGGTTGCCGGCATCGGCCTGCGTGCCGCGCACGAACGGGCTGAAGACGGCTTCCTGCCGTTCCAGAGGGATGCCCGGTCCGTCGTCGGCCACCTGCAGGTAATGCGGGCCGGCGCTGATCGTGACCCGCGCGCCCGGGCCGGCGTATTGCAGCGAGTTGCGGATCAGGTTGGACAACAGCGCGCGCAGCAAGGGCGCGGGAAAACGCGGCGGGTCGGCCTGCGCGGCGCCAGCCGGCGCGTCGTCCGGGTCCGCCGCGCTCGCCTGCGCCGGCGCATCGAGCACCAGCGACATGCCGCGCCGCTGCGCCATCGCGCTCCAGGCCGCCAGTTGTTCACGCGCCGCGCCGCCGGCGCTTTCGCGCGCGAACTGGTCGCCGGCATCGCGGCCGCGCGCCAGCATCAGGTAGGTATCGAGCCGCTCGCCCATGTCGGCCGCGGCCGCCGCGATGCGCCGCACGCGGGCGCTGCCGTCGGCGTCCAGGCCGGGTTCTTCCAGCAGCAGCTCGCATGAGCTGGAGATCACCATCAGCGGCGTGCGCAGTTCATGGCCGACGTCGGCGGTGAACAGCTGCTCGCGCCGCAGGGCCTGTTCGAGCTGGTTGTAGGTGGCGTCGAAGGCGTCCGCCAGCCGGCCGATCTCGTCCGGCGGATAGTCCGCGGCCAGGCGGGTCTGGGGCGGCTGCGCGCCGCGCGCCGTGACCTGCGCCGCCAGCCGCGCCAGCGGCCGCAGCATGCGCCGCGTCGCCAGGGTGCCCAGCACGAACGCCAGCACCAAGCCGCCGGCCAGGCCGCTGACCACGGTCCAGTGCGAGGTGGACTGGTTGCGTTCGTATTCGGTGTAGTCGCGCAGCAGCATGTAGCGCTGGCCGTCCTTGTCGTCGACCATCACGTGCCAGACGCGGCCCTCGCGCTCGATCTTGTGGAACCCCGGCGCCAGGCCGCGCAGCCCTTGCGGAAACGCCGCGCTGCCCGGCTCGCCATGGAAGAACCGGTGCGGCCGGCCCGGATCGATGCCTGCCAGGAAGTCGCTGCGCACGCGCTCGACCGCCATGCCCATGTCGATGCGCTGCAGATGGACTTCGAGTGTGTTCACGCTCCAGATCGACACCCAGGTCAGCACGCCGCCGACCAGCAGCGCCAGCAGCAGGTAGGTGCGCACCAGGTAGCGCGCCAGCCCGCGCCGCGCGCTACGCATCGTCGACCGCCCGCAACTGGTAGCCGATGCCGTGCACCGTATGCAGCAGCGGCGTGGCGAACGGCTTGTCCACCACGTGGCGGATCTGGTGGATATGGGTGCGCAGGCTGTCGCTGTCCGGCGGCGAATCGCGCCACAACGCCTCTTCCAGCCGGCCGCGGTGCACCACCGCGGGGCTGGCGCGCATCAGCAGCATCAGCAATTGCAGCGGCGACGGCGGCAGCCGCAGCGGCTGTCCGGCCCGCGCCAGCGCCAGGGTGCCGGTGTCCAGCGTCAGGTCGCCCACCCGCAGCACCCGCGATGCGCCGGCCCCGCTGGCGCGGTGCAGCAGCGCCTTGGCGCGCGCCGCCAGCTCGGCCAGGGCGAAGGGCTTGACCAGGTAATCATCGGCGCCGGCGTCGAATCCCGTCAGCCGGTTGTCCAGCGTGTCGCGCGCCGTCACCATGATGACCGGCGTATCGCAGCCGGCCTCGGTGCGCAGCCGGCGGCACAGGTCGTAGCCGTCCAGCCGCGGCAGCATCAGGTCGAGCACGATCAGGTCGAAACCGCCCTCGGCCGCCATGGCGTAGCCGCGCAAGCCGTCCTCGGCGCAATCGACGATGTAGCCGCGGCGCGTCAGGTGATGCGTGATGTTCGCGAGGATATCGGGGTCGTCTTCGATGACAAGAACGCGCATGGGGCGGAGCGGGGAATGGAAATCAATCTCAGATTGTAAGCGCGACCGGTATCCGGGCGCGGATTGGGCCGATTTCGCGGCTGTGCCGCCACAGAGGGGCGCGCGTCTTAACGAATTCTTGAACCGCGATGGCGGAGACTGCTCGCCGATAGGAATGGTTCGCGTTACCCGCAAGCCCGCGGGGCGTGTCGTGGCCATTGGATCGGGATCTCCCCATGCGTTTGAAAAACATGTTCCGCGCGGCGCTGGCCGCCACCGCCCTGCTCTGCGCCCTGCCCGGCGCCCAGGCCCGCCAGGTGACCGACCTGGCAGGCCGCGTCGTCACCGTGCCCGATCATCCGCAGCGGGTGCTGCTGGGCGAAGGCCGCTTCGTCTTCGCCATGGCGTTGCTGGACCGCGCCGACCCGGTGGCGCGCGTGGTCGGCTGGCAGGGCGAGCTCAAGCAGCAGGACCCCTATTCCTGGCAGCAGCTGATCAAGCGCTTTCCCAAGGCGGCCGAGGTGCCGCTGATCGGCACCACCTCGGAGGCCAGCGTCAGCCCTGAGAAGATCGTCTCGCTCAAGCCGGACGTCGCCATCTTCAGCCTGAGCGGGCATGGCCCGGGCCGCAACAACCCGATGATCGCCTCGCTGCAGCAGGCCGGCATTCCGGTCGTGTTCATCGACTTCCGCCAGCATCCGGTGCAGAACACCGTGCCCAGCCTGCGCATCCTGGGCCAGGCGCTCGACCGCCCGGAACAGGCCGAGCGCTACATCGCGTTCTATGAATCGCACCTGGCCAAGGTCCGCGAGCTGGTGCAGCCCGTGCCGCAGGCCGAGCGTCCGCGCGTGTTCGTGGAAATGCTGGCCGGCGTCTGGCCCGCCTGCTGCCACACCACCGGCAACGGCAGCTTCGGCGACCTGCTGGAAGCCGCAGGCGGCGTCAATGTGGCCGCCCCGGTGCTGCCGGGCGCGATCGGCGACGTCAGCATGGAATTCCTGCTGAAGGCCCAGCCGCAGGTCTACATCGCCACCGGCAGCCGCTCCGACCCCGGCCGTCCCGGCCTGCTGGTCGGCCCCGGCGCCGCCGCCGACGTGTCCGCCGCCAGCCTCTCGACCGTGCTGCAACGCGACGGCATCCGCGACCTGGACGCGGTCAAGCGCGGCCGCGCCTTCGGCATCTGGCACGCGTTCTACAACTCGCCCTACAACGTCGCGGCGATCGAAGCCATGGCCAAGTGGCTGTACCCCGAACGCGCCGCGGCGCTGGACCCGGACGCCACGATGGCCACGCTGTACCGCGACTTCCTCGACGTCGACGGCGCCGGCACCTACTGGACCGCACCCGCCGCCCGTTGACGGCAGGCAGGCTCGCCATCATGCAGACTTCCGCTACGGTCCTTGCCGCCGAGGGCGTCCTGGACGATCCCGTCGCCCGCTACCATCGCACCCGCCGGCGGCGGCTGGCGCTGGCCCTGGTGCTGGCGCTGGCCATCGCCGCCAGCCTGCTGGCCGACATCGCCACCGGTCCGGCCGGCCTGGCGCCGCTGGACCTGCTACGCACCTTGCTGCACCCCGACGCGGCCGACGCCGGCACCCGCGTCATCGTCTGGCAGTTCCGCCTGCCCTACGCCCTGATGGCGCTGCTGGTGGGCGTGGCCCTGGGCCTGGGCGGCGCCGAGATGCAGACCATGCTGGACAACCCGCTGGCCAGCCCCTATACGCTGGGCGTGTCGGCCGCGGCCGCGTTCGGCGCCTCGCTGGCCATCACGCTGGACTGGCACGTGCCGGCGCTGCCGCCCGGCATGGTGGTGTCGTTGTCGGCTTTCGCCAGCACCCTGGTGTCGGTCCTGATCCTGGAGCGCGTGGCGCGCTGGCGCGGCGGTTCGACGCTGGGCGTGGTGCTGTTCGGCATCGCGCTGGTGTATTCGTTCCAGGCGCTGGTCATGCTGCTGCAGTTCATCGCCAGCGAGGAAGCGCTGCAAGGCATCGTGTTCTGGACCATGGGCAGCCTGGCGCGCGCCACCTGGACAACCGTGGGCGTGATGGCCGCGGCGCTGGCGCTGGCGCTGCCGTTCTCGCTGCGCGACGCCTGGAAACTCACCGCCGTGCGCCTGGGCGAGGAACGCGCCGCCAGTTTCGGCATCGACGTCAAGCGCCTGCGCCTGGTCAGCCTGCTGCGGGTCAGCGCGCTGGCGGCGCTGGCGGTGTCGTTCGTCGGCACCATCGGCTTCGTCGGCCTGGTGGCGCCGCACATCGCCCGCCTGCTGCTGGGCGAGGACCATCGCTACTACCTGCCCGGCAGCGCGCTGGCCGGCGCCCTGATCCTGTCGCTGGCCTCGGTCGCTTCCAAGACCGTGTTGCCGGGCGCCCTGATCCCGGTCGGCATCGTGACCTCGCTGGTCGGCATTCCCTTCTTTCTCACCATCGTCATCCGCGCCCTCAAGCGCAGCTGACCCCTTTCCCCTCGACCCCGGAGACGCCTCCCCATGCAATACCGTTACCCGCTCGCCCTCGTCGCCCTGCTGGCCACCGGCGCCGCCCACGCCGCCGATCCCGCTTGCAGCATCGACGTCGAAGGCCAGCCCGGCAAGAAGTTCGCGCCCGCCCACATCGTGGTGCCCGCGACCTGCAAGGACTTCACGGTGCGCCTCATCCACACCGGCAAGAACAGCAAGGAAAAGGCCGGCCACAACTGGGTGCTGACCAAGACCGAGGACATCGACGCGGTGATGGTCGACGGCATCAAGGCTGGCGCGGCGCACGACTTCCTGGCGCCCGGCGACGCCCGCATCCTGGCCAAGACGCCGATGCTCGGCGGCGGCGAAACCGCCACCGTCACGTTCCCGGTCAGCCGCCTGGCGGCGGGTCAGTCGTACACCTTCTACTGCTCGTTCCCGGCCCACGCCCAGCACATGCGCGGCACGCTGGCGCTGCAGCCCTGACGCCATGGCCTCGCTGGAGATCCGCTCGCTGACCGCCGGCTACGGCAACCGCCCGGTGCTGCGCGACCTGCGGGCGGCGCCGCTGCCCGAAGGCACGCTGACGGCCCTGCTGGGGCCGAACGGCAGCGGCAAATCGACGCTGCTCAAGACGCTGGCGGGGCTCAACCCCATGCTCGGCGGCGACCTTCGGCTGGACGGCGCGGACTTCGCCGGCCTCTCGCCGGCCCGCCGCGCCGAGCATGCCATGTACATGCCCCAGGCCCTGCCCAAGGGCGTGCACATGACCGTGCTGGAATCGGTGCTGGTGGCGGCCCGCTCCGGCCGGGCGCGCCAGGGCGGCGACGCCTTGATGCGCGAGGCGATGCAGGTGCTGGCCGAACTCGGCATCCGCCACCTTGCCAGCCGCTACCTGGACGAACTGTCCGGCGGCCAGAAGCAGCTGGCCTCGCTGGCGCAGGCGCTGGTGCGGCGCCCGCGCCTGCTGCTGCTGGACGAGCCGCTGTCGGCGCTGGACCTGAACTACCAGTTCCACGTGATGGACGTGCTGCGCCGCCAGACCGCGCGCCATCGCCTCATCACGCTGGTGGTGCTGCACGACCTGAACATCGCGCTGCGCCACGCCGACCACGCCCTCCTGCTGCACGGCGGCGCCTTGCTGGCCGAAGGCCCGCCGCATCAGGTCGTGACGCCCGATACGCTGCGCCGCGCCTACGGCGTGCTGGCCCGGGTGGAACGCTGTCCGCAAGGCCAGCCGCAGGTGCATGTGGATGGGCTGGCCCATCATGGGCTGGCCCATAACGGGTTGACGAACGGCACGCTCACGCCGGTCGCGCCCGCCACGGCGCAGCCCGGCGACAGGCGCCCCGCCACCGCCTAGATCAGGAACTGGCGGTAGGCCTCGTTCGCCGTCTCTTCCCAATGCGCGTAGCCCAGCTGCGCCAGGAAGCGGTCCAGCGCCGCGTCGTCCGCCAGCGGCGCCTGGATGCCCACCAGCACCGAGCTGAAGTCCGCGCCCTGGTTGCGGTAGTGGAACAGGCTGATGTTCCAGTTTGGCGCCATCGCCGACAGGAACTTCATCAACGCACCCGGACGCTCCGGGAATTCGAAACGGAACAGCCGTTCGCCGCCCGCCAGCGGCGAGCGCCCGCCCACCATGTAGCGGATGTGCTGCTTGGAGACCTCGTTGTGGCTCAGGTCGCTGACCGCGAAGCCCTCCTGCTCCAGACTGCGCATGATGTCCGCGCCTTCGCCGCGGCGCGCGATCTGCACGCTGACGAAGATGCGGGCGGTGTTCGCGTCGGCGATGCGGTAGTTGAACTCGGTCACGCTGCGCGCGCCCATCACGGCGCAGAAGCGGCGGAAGCTGCCGCGCTCCTCGGGCAGCGTCACGGCGAACACCGCCTCGCGCGCTTCGCCCACCTCGGCGCGGTCCGCCACGAAGCGCATGCGGTCGAAATTCATGTTGGCGCCCGACGTGATCGCCACCAGCGACTGGCCGCTCACGCCCTCGCGCTCGACATACTGCTTGAGCCCGGCCAGCGACAGCGCGCCCGCCGGCTCCAGCACGCTGCGCGTATCCAGGAACACGTCCTTGATCGCCGCGCAGACCGCGTCGGTGTCCACCAGGATGACCTCGTCCAGGTACTGGCGGCACAGGCGGAAGGTTTCCTCGCCCACCAGCTTGACCGCCGTGCCGTCCGAGAACAGGCCGACCTCGGCCAGGCTGACCCGCTCGCCCACCTGGATCGACTGCGCCATGGCGCAGGAATCAACCGTCTGCACCCCGATCACCTTGACCGACGGATCCACCGCTTTCATGTACACCGACACGCCCGCCGCCAGGCTGCCGCCGCCGATCGGCACGAACACCGCGTCCAGCCGCCCCGGGTGCTGGCGCAGGATCTCCATGCCCACCGTGCCCTGGCCGGCGATCACGTAAGGGTCGTCGAAGGCCGGGATGAAAGCCAGGTCCTGGTCGCGGGCCAGCGTCTGCGCGTAGGCGTAGGCATCGCTGTAGGAATCGCCCGCCAGCACCACCTGCACCGTCGGGCCGCCAAAGGCGCGCACCGCGTCCACCTTGACCTGCGGCGCGGTCTGCGGCACCACGATGGTGGCGCGCACGCCGAGCCGCGCCGCCGAGATCGCCACGCCCTGGGCGTGGTTGCCCGCGGAAGCGGTGATGACACCCCGCTCCAGCGCCGCCTGCGGCGTGTTGCGCATCTTGTTGTAGGCGCCGCGCACCTTGAAGGAGAACACCGGCTGGTTGTCCTCGCGCTTCAGGTGCACGCGGTTGCCGAGCCGGCGCGACAGGCTCTGGGCCAGGTCCAGTTCGGTCTCGCGGGCGATGTCGTAGACCCGCGCCGTCAGGATCTGGCGCAGGTATTCCATGGGCGTGGCGTGGCCCGGGGTGAAGGTGTCGGTCTCGGACGTCTTGGCGGTGGCGGCTTGCGGTTGTTGCATGAAAACTCTCTGCGGCGTGGGGGCTGGGCCCGGCAGAGGCGGCAACAAAAAACCCGCCTCGTGGGGCGGGTTTGTTTGACTGACTGCGGTCGCGCGCTAACCCACCATTCCAGGAATGATGGTAATAATCAGCGAAATGCGAACGGCGCGGGAAGTCATGGGCCGTAGCTTCCCGCATGCGCGGCCGTTTGTCAAATCGGACTATCAAGTCGAACCGCCCCGCCTCGCAAAGGCGGGCGGCGGCGGGCGGCTACAGGTAGGCGCTCACCCGCGGCGGCAAGCCATCGAGCGGCCGGTGCCGCGCCAGTTGCGCCAGCACGCCGCGGAACATGTTCTTCCTGCCGGCCGCGTCCGGCACCCGCCGCACGAACAGGTATTCGAAGTGCGCCAGCAGCCGGCGCAGCAGGTCCGCGTCCAGCCCCAGCAGGATCTGGCGCAGGTCGTCGGGCAGCACCTCGTCGGGCGAGGACAGGAACAGCCCCATCTGCGCCCGCGTCAGCGGCTTGGTCCGGTACAGCGTCTCGCAGGCCGCCAGGCAGGCCTGGCGGTCGTCCAGCGCCAGCAGCGTGGTGCACTTGAGCACCATCAGGAACACCTGGAATTCGGAGCCGGCCTCGGCCAGCTCGATGCCCTGGTCGAAGTAATCGATGGCCTCCCGCAGGCGGCCACGGTTCAGCCGCAGCTGTCCCAGCACCGCGAAGGCCGACGCGAACGCGGTGCTGTGGGCGAAGGCCTCTTCGGCCAGCGCCTCGGCCAGTTCCAGATGCCCGTGGCTGACGAAGCACAGCAGCTTGGCCGCGGCTAGCGCCAGCATCGGATTGCCCCGCACGTGCGGCAGGGCCTGGAACACCAGCGCCTCGATCCGCGGCTCCAGTTCCGCCGGATCGCTGGCCAGGTCCAGCACCAGCTTGGCGTAGAGATGCGAGGCCCACATCAGCGCGGTCTGCGGATCGTCCGGCTGCTCGGCGCGCAGCTTTTCCAGCTCGGCCTCCGACTCCAGCCAGCTTTGCGGCGTGCGCGCCAGCAGCACGGCGGCGCGATGCAGGCGCAATTCGATCGGCTCGTCGGTGGGCCCGGCCACATCGCCGCGGGCGCGCGCCAGGCTGCGCCAGATCTCGCTCTTGATCGAGGCGGCGAAGGCGGAGGCGGCGGTGTGGCCGACCTCGGCCTCGTCCGTGGGCGCGATGGTCCAGCGCTCGGCGCGCAGCGCGGCGCCGCTGGCGGCCTCGCGCAGCACCACCGCGCAATGCACGCCGGCCTCGTCCTGGCGCAGCCCGACTTCGACGCGGAACGGCGCGTTGGCCTCGTTCGCCGCGGCCAGCGACAAGAGGCTGACGCCGCGCTCGCTCGGCAGCCGCGCCCGCAGCGCGCCGGCCAGGTCGGTCAGGAAGGCCCGCACCCGGGGCTCGGCGCGCAACGCCTCGGGCCCGGCCGCCGGGCCGATGGCGACATAGACGTCGCCGCCCGGCCCCGCCTCGGGCGCGGCGATCCAGCTGTAGCCTTCGCCGTAGCTGGTGGCGATGAAGCGCGGCGCGCGGGCTGAATCGCCGAGCTTGCCGCGCAGGCGGTTGATGAGCAGGTCGACGCTGCGCTCGAGCGCCTCGGCCTCGCCGCGCTGGGTCGCGTCCAGCAGGCGCTGGCGCGGCAGGATCTGGCCCACGTGTTCGGTCAACAGCGCCAACGCGGCGGTCTCGACCGGGGTGAATTGGATTGTCTTGCCATCGGAACGGCTGGCGTAGCGGAACTTCGGATCGAACAACAAATTGCCAAACCGCATTGATTTCTTCTCCGCGCCGGGGCGCTACAACGCCCATCGTCATCCGGCGCCCCGCTCTGCCCCGCGCCGCCAGGCGGCGCGGGAAGATGCCGAATATTAGCCAATACTTGCAGGTCGAAGCCAGCAGGTTGCGTCAATTTGGCGCCATTCCTGGGGGAAAATTCCGGTTTTTCGAGGTCCGCCGCACGCGCCGCGGACGATTGGCGCCCATTTCCGCGCCCGCCACGCGGGTCACGGTATTACAATGTTTGGTTCGTGGCACTCGCACCTTCCAGGCGGTCGGGCAATTGGACCAGCAATAAAGGACGGGCAGCGCCATGTTGAGCCGATCGGGGCCTGGCCCGGGTCTGCCCATACGAACCCACTCTCGACAACATCTACCGGCTGACGCCGCATAGCATGTTCGGGTTTGCGCCTAGCGCCACCGCCGAACAGATTCAAGGATCATGTCTCTTACTCCGAAGATTATCTATACCCTCACCGACGAAGCTCCGGCGCTTGCAACCCGTTCCCTGCTGCCGATCGTCCAGACCTTCGCGAAGTCCGCTGGCATCACGGTCGAGACCCGCGACATCTCCCTGGCGGGCCGCATCATCGCCCTGTTCCCCGACTACCTGGATGACAGCCAGAAGCTGGGCGACGCCCTGGCCGAACTGGGCGCCCTGGCGGTCCAGCCCGAAGCCAACATCATCAAGCTGCCGAACATCAGCGCCTCGATGCCGCAGCTGAAGGCCGCGATCAAGGAACTGCAGGAACAAGGCTACAAGCTGCCCGACTACCCGGACGCCCCGGCCAACGACACCGAACGCGACGTCAAGGCGCGCTACGACAAGGTCAAGGGCAGCGCCGTCAACCCCGTGCTGCGCGAAGGCAACTCCGACCGCCGCGCCCCGCTGTCGGTCAAGAACTACGCCCGCAAGCACCCGCACAAGATGGGCGCGTGGACGGCTGACTCCAAGTCGCACGTCTCGCACATGGACAGCGGCGACTTCTACGGCACCGAGAAGTCGGCCCTGATCGCCGCTGCCGGCGACGTCAAGATCGAACTGACGGCCGCCGACGGCAGCAAGACCGTGCTGAAGGAAAAGACCCCGGTCAAGGCCGGCGAGATCATCGACGCCGCCGTGCTGTCGACCGCCAAGCTCAAGTCCTTCCTGCAGGCCCAGATCGACGACGCCCGCGCCCAGGGCGTGCTGTTCTCGGTGCACCTGAAGGCCACCATGATGAAGGTCTCCGACCCCGTCATCTTCGGCCACGTGGTGTCCGTGTTCTACAAGGACGTGCTGGCCAAGCACGCCGCCGCGCTCAAGCAGGCCGGCTTCGATCCCAACAACGGCATCGGCGACCTGTACGCCAAGATCCAATCGCTGCCCGCCGACCAGCAGGCCGCGATCACCGCCGACATCGACGCCGCCTACAAGACGCTGCCGCAGCTGGCCATGGTGAACTCCGACAAGGGCATCACCAACCTGCACGTGCCCAGCGACGTCATCGTCGACGCCTCCATGCCCGCCATGATCCGCGACTCGGGCAAGATGTGGAACGCCGAAGGCAAGCTGCAGGACGCCAAGGCCGTCATCCCCGACCGCTGCTACGCCGGCGTCTACCAGGCCGTCATCGACGACTGCAAGCAACACGGCGCCTTCAATCCGGTCACGATGGGCAGCGTGCCCAACGTCGGCCTGATGGCCCAGGCCGCCGAGGAATACGGCTCGCACAACAAGACCTTCGTCATCCCCGCCGCCGGCACCGTGCGCGTCACCGACGCCGCCGGCAAGGTGCTGCTGGAGCAGGCCGTCGAGGCCGGCGACCTCTGGCGCATGTGCCAGACCAAGGACGCCGCGATCCAGGATTGGGTCAAGCTGGCCGTCACCCGCGCCCGCGTCAGCCAGACGCCGGCCGTGTTCTGGCTGGACGAAAAGCGCGCCCACGACGCCCAGGTCATCGCCAAGGTCAAGCAGTACCTGAACGACCACGACACCAACGGCCTGGATCTGCGCATCCTGGCCCCGGTCGAGGCCACCAAGTTCTCGCTCAAGCGCATCCGCGAAGGCCTGGACACCATCTCGGTGACCGGCAACGTGCTGCGTGACTACCTGACCGACCTGTTCCCCATCATGGAACTGGGCACCAGCGCCAAGATGCTGTCGATCGTGCCGCTGGTCGCCGGTGGCGGCCTGTTCGAGACCGGCGCCGGCGGTTCGGCGCCCAAGCACGTGCAGCAGTTCCTGGAAGAAGGCTTCCTGCGCTGGGATTCGCTGGGCGAATTCATGGCCCTGGCCGCTTCGCTGGATCACCTCGGCCGCGCCTACGACAACGCCCGCGCCCTGGTGCTGGGCAAGACGCTGGACCTGGCCACCGCCAAGTTCCTGGACGAGAACAAGTCGCCCGACCGCAAGGTCGGCGGCCTGGACAACCGTGGCAGCCACTTCTACCTGGCAACGTACTGGGCCCAGGCCCTGGCCGAGCAGACCGACGACCGCGCCCTGGCCGCGCTGTTCGCCCCGGCCGCGGCCGCGCTGGTGCAAGGCGAAGCCAAGATCCTGGAAGAACTGAAGGCCGCCCAGGGCAAGCCGGTCGACATCGGCGGCTACTACCAGCCGAACGAAGACAAGGCCAGCCGCGCCATGCGCCCCAGCGCCACGCTGAACCAGGTGCTGGCCAACATCGGCTAAGCCCCATCGCGTCCCGGGCCGCCTGGCCTGGTCGCGTCAAAGCCGGCGGTTCCTCGCGGAGCCGCCGGCTTTTTCTTCGCCGCTCAGGCCTGCGACACCCTGCGCGCCCGCCGGATCTGCAGCCACTGCAGCGCCACCGGGATCAGCGACAACCCGATGATGATGACCGACACCCAGTGCAGGTTGGCGCGCACCCAGGCGATCGACCCGAGCCAGTAACCCGCCAGGAGCATCGAGCCGCACCAGGCGATGGCGCCGACCACGTTGTAGATGAAGAAGGTGCGGCGCGGCATCTGCGACAGCCCGGCCACGAACGGCGCCAGCGTGCGCACGATCGGCACGAAGCGCGCCACCGTGATGGTCATCGCGCCGTAGCGGGCGAAATAGTCGCGCGCCCGTTCCAGGTGGTCCGGCTTGACCCAGCGGCTGTGCGCCAGTTTCTGGCCCCAGCGCGACGAGGCAATCGCGTAGTTGAGCGCGTCCCCGGCGATGGCGGCAAAGGTGATCGCCGCCAGCGAGACGATCGGATCGATCCCGGCCAGCCCGAGGAAAGCGCCGGCGGCGAACAGCAACGAGTCGCCCGGCAGGAACGGCATGACCACCAGGCCGGTCTCGATGAACACGATGGCGGCGATGATGCAGGTGCCCAGCACCCAGTTCTGCGCCAGCAACGCCATCAGGCCCTGCTTGCTGGTCAGCCACGAGAACAGCTCGGTAATACTCATGCGGATCCGGTCCTTGTCGCGGCGGCCGGCAATGCCGGCCTGCTTATGAAAACGCCGAGTATGCCGGGGGCCCCGTCGATATTTCATCAAATTTGGCCGCGCCGACGACACCGGCCGCGGGCCAACAGGTGCGCCCCGGGCGGGCGCCGCCTAGCGTTCGGACAGCAGGCGGTCCAGCCGCAGGCGGCCGCGCTCGTCGGTCAGGCGCCGCATGGCGCCGTAGGCCGCGCCCATGGCCGCCATGCCGCTGGCCCCGCAAAGCAGGAACATCAGCAGGATCTGGTACTTGGCCGCGTCGATCGGATCCATGCCGGCGATGATCTGGCCGGTCATGATGCCGGGCAGCGTGATGATGCCGGCCGCCGACATCTGGTTGATGCTGGGCACGATGCCGCGTCGCACCGATTCGCGCAGCAGCGCGGCGAAGGCCTGGTGCGCGGTGGCGCCCAGCGACAGGCGCGCCTCGATCGCCAGCCGGTCGCGGCGCACGCCCGACAGCACGCCGTCCAGCGCCAGGCTGGCCGCGTTCAGCACGCTGCCCAGCACGATGCCGACCAGCGCGATGGTGTAGCGCGGGTCGTACCAGGGCTCGGGCCGCAGCGCCGTGCTGAGGATGAACAACGCGGTCACGACCGTGGTGGCCACCACCGCCATCGCGCCCACCTGGCCGTTGCCATGGCGCGCCAGCCGGGCCTTGGGCCGGGCCGCGACCTCGCGCGCGGCCAGCGCCATCATCACCGCCACCACCAGCGCGGTCAGCCAGGGCGCGGCGTGCGCGAACACGACGCGCAGGATATGGCCGACCAGCAGCAGCTGCACCACAGTGCGCAGTGCCGCCCACAGCACCTGGCGCTGCAGGTTCAGCCGCAGCGCGAAAGAGATGCCGGCCGACAGCAGCACCAGCAGCGAGGCGATGACCAGGTCCAGCGCCTGCAGTTTGATCACGTCCATTGCGGCTCCAGCCTGCCCTGCTCCATGCGCCAGCCGCGCCGCGCCATGCGCCGCGCCTGCTCGGGGTTGTGCGTCACCATCAGGATGGCGGCGCCGCCATCGAGATAGCGATGCAGCTCGGTCTCGACCCGCGCGGTGGCTTCGGGATCGAGCGCCGCGGTGGGTTCGTCCAGCAACAGGGCCCGCGGGGCCAGCGCCAGGGCGCGCGCCAAGGCGGCGCGCTGGCGTTCGCCGGTGGAGAGTTCCTGCACCAGCGCATCCATTTTTTCCGGCGCCAGGCCCAGCCGCTGGAACAGATCGGCCGCGCGGGCCGCATCGGTGTAGTGCGGCGCCACGTGGTCGTCCCACCAGCCGGCCTCGGCCTGACAGTAGATCACCTGGCGGCGCCATTGATGGCCGCGCATGCCCGAGCGCGGCGCGCCGTCGAGTTCGATTTCGCCATGGCCCGGATCGAGGTCGGCCACCTGGCGCAACAGCAGTGATTTGCCCGATCCCGAGGGGCCGGTGATGGCGGCGCACTCGCCCGCCGCGAGATCGAGGCTGACCGGCGACAGGCGTTCGCTGTAGACGCCGCGCAGCCTGAGCACAGGAGGTTTATCTGACATGGCGGCAAGCATAACCCGC
This sequence comes from Achromobacter sp. ISS7, assembly GCF_056523125.1. NCBI lineage: Bacteria > Pseudomonadati > Pseudomonadota > Betaproteobacteria > Burkholderiales > Alcaligenaceae > Achromobacter > Achromobacter sp. ISS7. Next base: position 1,916,001 of record NZ_JAWRZD010000001.1, read on the forward strand.
CGACATGGCGCGGGCCGCGCGCCGCATGAGCTTATGCGCGGCGGCCATGTCCCTATGCGCTTCGCCACCCTGCATATGGGCGCCGCCTGCTTGCCTTTGGCGACGCCGCGCGCCAAAAAACCATTTGCTAGAGTGTCCATATTGCAAATGAAAATCATACCGACACAGATGTTTGATTCGTGCAATACCGGCGCTGGAAATCCTTTGTTGATGCGGTGGACGGATGGGCAGACCCGCTCGTCGTGTCCCGTGCCGCCCGATTAGGCGCCACGGCCGGCCCTGTCCCGCGGCGCCCCGACCACCGGGCGCCGCCTGTGAAACGCAGACTCAGCAAAAGGCGTCAGCATCATGAACCGTGAAATCTATGACTTCGTCGCGATCGGCCTAGGCCCGTTCAATCTCAGCCTTGCCTGCCTGTCGGCCCCGCTGCCCGGCGTGCGCGCCCTGTTCCTCGACAAGAAGCCCGGCTTCGACTGGCATCCCGGCATGCTGATCGAGGCGTCGACGCTGCAGAATCCGTTCCTGGCGGACCTGGTCAGCCTGGCCGATCCGCGCAGCGAATACAGCTACCTGAACTACTGCAAGCAGACCGGCCGCATCTACTCGTACTACATGCGCGAGAACCACTACCTGACGCGCGCCGAGTACAACCGCTACTGCAAGTGGGTGGCCGCCCGCCTGCCCAATCTGCGCTTCAACAGCGATGTGCAGAGCGTGCTGCACGATCCCGAGACCGATACCTACCTGGTCACCGGCCAGCACAGCATCAATGGCGAACGCTTCATGGTCCGCTGCCGCAAGCTGGTGCTGGGCCTGGGCTCGCAGCCGGTGCTGCCGGCCTGCTGCGACCGGCGCGAGGCGCCCTATGTGCATAGCGCCGACTATCTGCGCCACAAGGAGGCGCTGCAGCGCCGGCAGTCGATCACGATCGTCGGCAGCGGCCAGAGCGCGGCCGAGGTGTTTCACGACCTGCTGCGCGACAGCGACGAGCACGACTACAGCCTGGCCTGGATCACGCGCTCGCCGCGTTTTTTCCAGATGGAGAACACCAAGCTCACGCTGGAACTGATCTCGCCCGACTACACCAACTACTTCTACGACCTGCCCGAGGCGCGCCGGCGCCAGATCCTGGCCGAGCAGAGCAGCCTGTACAAGGGCATCAACGCCTCGCTCATCAACCAGATCTACGACCTGCTCGACGAGAAGATCCACAACGGCGACCGCCGCTACACGCTGCTGACCAACGCCGAACTGCGCGCCAGCCGCTACGACCGCCACGCCGCCCGCTACCACCTGGAGTTCCGCCACGTCGACACCGGCCAGGCGTTCTCGCACGCGGCCGACGGGCTGGTGCTGGCCACCGGCTACACCCGCAGCATTCCCACGTGCGTCAACCCGATCAACGACCGCATCGCCTGGGCCGAGGACGGCGGCTACCAGATCGCGCGCAACTACACCATCGACCACGGCGGCAGCGAGATCTTCGTGCAGAACAGCGGCCTGCTCAGCCACGGCGTGACCAATCCGGACCTGGGTTTCTGCTGCTACCGCAATTCGCAGATCCTGCGCGAGCTGACCGGCCACGAACACTACGCCATCGAGCCGCGCACCGCGCTGCAGGACTTCCGTCCGCCCGCCAGCGGCGTGCTGGGCCATCGCGCGCCGCAGCCGGCGGTGGCGGCATGTCGCGGCGGCGTCGCGCCGGAACTAATGCCGATGCTGGACGGCCATCGGGCCGCCACGGTCTGACCCGCGACCGCACGAGGAGCTCCCCATGATCACCATGACCGCCGCTTTTCTGGGCGAGATCGACCGCCACGCGCGCAGCCACTACGACGAGGGCCGCGGCCTGGAGCTGCGCCCACTCGACCCCGCGCGCGACGCCGCGCTGCTGCGCCAGTGGTTCGCGATGGACTACGCCCATTTCTGGTCGATGCAGACCTTCACCGACGCGCAAGTGCGCGAGTTCTACGAGGCGCTGGCCGACAGCGGCCACGCTGGCGCCTGGCTCGGCAGCCACGACGGCCATCCGGCCTTCCTGGTGGAATGCTACGACCCCGCCCACGACCAGGTCGGCGAGCACTATCCAGTGCGGCCCGGCGACCTGGGCATGCACATCTTCATCGGACCGCCGCGGGTGCGCATCCCCCATTTCAGCCGCGACGTGCTCGCCTTCGTGATGCGCTTCATGTTCGACCGCCTCCAGGCCCGCCGCGTGGTGGTGGAACCCGACAGCAACAACAGCAAAATCCATGCACTCAACCTGGCCATGGGTTTTGTCTACGCCGGCCAGGCGCGTTTTCGCGAGAAGACCGCCAGCATCGCCTTCTGCACCCGGCAGCAGTTTGAACAGGCCCAACTCCAGGAGTCGTCCCTATGAACACCCAGCCCCATCCCGCCCAGATCGCCAGCCACCTCGCCCCCGAGGCCTGGGAAAAAGTGAACCGCCTGCTGGTGAAGAAGGCCATCTCGGAATACGCCCATGAATGGCTGCTGGAACCCGAGCGCCTGGGCCCGGCCGACGCGCCCGGCTTCGACCGCTACCGCCTGGTGCTGGCCGACGGCCACGCCGAATACCGCTTCGACGCGCAACTGATGGCCATGCGCCACTGGCGCATCCCGCCCGAGTCGATCAGCAAGACCATGGCCGGCACGCCGGCGCCGCTGGACGCGCTGCAGTTCGTGATCGAGATCCGCGACAAGCTCGGCATGCCCGAGGACCGGCTGCCGATCTACCTGGACGAGATCACCAGCACGCTGCACGGCAGCGCCTACAAGCACACCCGCGCCGCGCCCTCGGCCGCCGCGCTGGCCGTGGCCGATTACCAGACCATCGAGACCTCGATGATCGAAGGCCATCCCAGCTTCGTCGCCAACAACGGCCGCCTGGGCTTCGACGCCGAGGACTACCACGTCTACGCGCCGGAATGCGCCAGCCCGATCCGCGTGATGTGGCTGGCGGTGCACAAGGACAACGCCCATTTCGCGTGCCTGTCCACCATGGACTACGACAGCCTGCTGCGCGACGAGCTGGGCGCCGATACCGTCGCCCGCCACACGCAGATGCTGCGCGACCAGGGCTTGGACCCGGCCGACTACTTCTTCATGCCCTCGCATCCGTGGCAGTGGTTCAACAAGCTGTCGCTAGCCTTCGCCCCCTACGTGGCCACGCGCAAGATCGTGTGCCTGGGTTATGGCGACGACGACTACCTGGCGCAGCAGTCGATCCGCACCTTCTACAACATCAGCCAGCCCGGCAAGCACTACGTCAAGACCTCGCTGTCGATCCTGAACATGGGCTTCATGCGCGGCCTGTCGCCGTACTACATGTCCGGCACGCCGGCCATCAACGAATACCTGCACGGGCTGATCTCGGCCGACCCGTGGCTGCGCCAGAACGGCTTCACCATCCTGCGCGAGGCGGCCTCGCTGGGCTTTCGCAACTACTACTACGAAGCCGCCATCTCAGTCGACACGCCGTACAAGAAGATGTTCTCGGCGCTGTGGCGCGAGAATCCCACCGCGCTGATCGGTCCCAACCAGCGCCTGATGACCATGGCGGCGCTACTGCACGTCGATCCCCAGGGCGGCGCCTTGCTGCCCGAGCTGATCCGCGCCTCCGGCCTGGACGCGGCCACGTGGCTCGAGCGCTACGTCGACGCCTACCTGACGCCGCTGGTGCATTGCTTCTACGCCCACGACCTGGTGTTCATGCCGCACGGCGAGAACGTCATCCTGGTGATCGAGGACCACGTGCCGGTGCGCGCCTTCATGAAGGACATCGCCGAGGAATCGTCGATTCTCAACCCGGACGCCGCGCTGCCCGAGAACGCCCGCCGCCTGGCCGCCGACGTGCCCGAGGAATACAAGCTGCTGACCATCTTCGTCGATGTGTTCGAGGGCTACTTCCGCCACCTGGCGCAGGTGCTGGCCGACGATGGCGTGATGGCCGAGGACGCCTTCTGGAAACTGGTGGCCGGCCGCGTCACCGCCTACCAGGAGGCGCATCCGGAACGGCTGGAGAAGTACCGCCAGTACGACCTGTTCGCCCCCGAGATGATCCATTCGTGCCTGAACCGCCTGCAGCTGGCCAACAACCTGCAGATGGTCAACCTGGCCGATCCCATCGGCAGCTTCCAGATGGCGCCGAACCTGGCCAACCCGATCGCCCCCTACCGGCCGCAATGGCTGGGCCAGGGCCAGGCCGACACCGCGCGGGCGCTTGCGTGAACCGCGACCTGGACGATCTGCTGGACCTGACCGGCCGCCTGGTGCCCGGGCTGTCGGGCCAGGTCGCGCCGGCCGCCGGCCCGGGCATCCGCCCGGGCGCCGACAACGCCCAGGCCATCGCGCGACTGCGCGATGTCTGGGGGCAGCGCTATCCGGAAGCGGGGCCGCACTACCTGGCCCTGCGCTGCTGGGGGCTGCTGATCTGGCAGCCCGTCTACCTGAGCGTGATCGCCGCGCATCGCAGCGCGATCGTGCCCGATCTGTCGAGCATGACCCAGCCGGTGCCGGACGACGGCTTCATCATCGGCTACACGCTGGACCGCCATGAACCCCTGCGCGCCTGCCTGCGCCAGCGCATGCAGGCCGCCGCCGCGCAGCTGCGCAACATCTGCGCCACCTTCTACCGCGAGCTGACCCAGGTGCTGCGGGTCAGCCCGCGCGCCGCCGAGAGCATGCAGGCCGATTGCGTGCTGTATGCCCTGCTGGCCGCGCGCCACGACGATGGCGCCGCCGCCAATGACGAAGCGCGGCGCCAGGCCACCGAATGGATGAACCTGCTGGGCCTGCAAGGACGCAGCGGCTACCTGACCTGGCAGCGCGCCTCGCTGCCGGTCATCGCCGTTGACCGGCAGGTCTGCTGTCACTATTTCCGCAGGCGCGATGGCGACTATTGCAGCACCTGCCCCAAATTGGATCTTGCCGAACGCATTGCCCGGATCGACGCCGAGAGCGCCGTGCCCGCCTGACAGCGGCCCGGGGCCTTGCGGGACGGCACAAGGAGTCGGATATGACGGACATTGGCCGCCTCGAGCATGTGCAGCAGGCCTTGAGCCCGCTGCACGTTCGGGCCTATTTCGACGAAGCCCTGTTCGCCCGCGAACAGGAACGGATATTCAAGCAATCGGCCCTGTACGTGGGCCACGAGAAAGGCGTGCCCGAACCGGGCGACTGGCGCCGCCTGCCGCACGAGGAAGGCGGCCGCGTGCTGGTGCGCAATGCGCGCGGGGTGGAGCTGGTGTCCAACGTCTGCCGCCATCGGCAGGCGCTGATCCTGGGCGGCGAGACCGGCGCGGTGACCGGCCCGGGCAATCCCGCCGGCAACCTGTCCGCCAGCGGCGGCAACATCGTCTGCCCGCTGCACCGCTGGACCTACGACAACCAGGGCCAGATCCTGGGCGCGCCGCAGTTTCCCAGCACGCCGTGCCTGAACCTGCCGCGCTTCCCCCTCAAGAACTGCCACGGCCTGCTGTTCGAGGGCCCGCGCGATCCGCAGCGCGACCTGGGCCACCTGTTCGACCGGCCCGAGTTCGATTTCTCCGACTACGTGCTCGACCACGTCGAGGTGCACCAGTGCAACTACAACTGGAAGACCTTCATCGAGGTGTATCTGGAGGACTACCACGTCGGGCCTTTCCACCCCGGCCTGGGCCGCTTCGTCACCTGCGACGACCTGAGCTGGGAGTTCGGCCGGCAACACAGTCTGCAACGCGTGGGCGTGCACGATTCGCTGGAAAAGCCCGGCTCGGACGTCTATCGCGACTGGCACGACACGCTGATGCGCTACCGCGGCGGCTCGGCGCCCGACTACGGCGCGATCTGGGTGACGTATTTCCCGACCCACATGATCGAGCTCTATCCGCACGTGCTGGTGCTGTCGACCCTGTATCCCAAGAGTCCGCAGGAGACCATCAACATCGCCGAGTTCTACTACCCCGAGGAAATCGCGCTGTTCGAGCGTGAATTCGTCGAGGCCCAGCGCGCGGCCTACATGGAGACCGCCATCGAGGACGACGAGATCGGCGAGCGCATGGATGCCGGCCGGCTGGCGCTGCTGCGCCGGGGCACCTCGGAAAGCGGCCCGTACCAGTCGCCGATGGAGGACGGGATGCAGCATTTCCATGAGTGGTATCGCGACGTCATGGGCGACGAGCTGGGAGATTGCGCCGCGCCTTGAGACGCCGGAAGGCGCAGGCAGGAGCCCGGAGCAATAGCGGTGCCGGAGCACTTCGGCAAAAAGCCGTAACAATGAGAACATATGCTATTCTCATTCTCACATTTGACGAGGCGTTTCGCCCCGCCAAAGGGCTCATCCCGTAACGCGAGTGACGATCTTGAACCCATCAGCCTCCCCCGCCCAATTCACCGTCGCCGACTTCAACCGCATGGGCAGCCAGAGCGGTTTCCGCTACCGCCTGCCGCAGCTCACGGGCGCGGTGCGCGCCGACCCGGAAACCCTGTGCATCGCCGAAGGCCGGGTCGACACCTATGCCATCCGGCCTGGCCTGACGCTGGTGCTGTCCGACGTGCGCGTGCACCAGCACTACGAAGCCACCTCGATGATGTCGCCGCGCTTCTCGGCCATCGTCATGCTGCAGGGCCACGCCCAGACCCGCATCGACCGCCATGACGACGTCCGCCTGGCGGCGCATAGCGGCGTCAGCGCGCTGTATGGCGACACCGTCGCCATGACCGGCACCCATGCCGCCGGGCAGCGCCTGCGCAGCGTCAACCTGTCGCTGTCCGACCCGGATGGCGCGGGCGACGACCAGACCAGCGAAATGATCTGGAAGGCGCTGCGTTCGCCGTCGTTGCGGCTGCGCCGCTGGCAGGTGCAGGGCCATCTGCTGCAGGCCATCGAGCACCTGCTGGACTGCGGCTGGGACGGCCCACTGCGGAACATGCTGCGCGAAGGCGTCGGCACCCAGCTGCTGGCCCACGCCCTGGCCACGCTGGAACAGCGCGCGCCGGCCGAGAACGCCGTGTCGGAACGCGACCGCCAGCTGCTGGAGCGGGTGCGCGAGCGCCTGCACAGCGCGCCCGGCGAGGAACACACGCTGGACGACCTGGCGCGGCTGGCCTGCATGAGCCCCAGCACCCTGCGCGCCAAGTTCCAGGCCACCTACCAGCGCTCGGTCTTCAGCTGGCTGCGCGAACGCCGCCTGGAAGTGGCGCGCGAGCAGCTGGCGCAGGGCTGCAGCGTGCAGCAGGCAGCGCATTTCGTCGGCTACCGCCACGCCACCAACTTCGCCACGGCGTTCCGCGAACGCTACGGCATCGCCCCCAGCGAACTGAACTGAGCGGCAGCCGTGGATGGCTTCCGGCGGCGCCCATTGGTCTTACGGCATTTCCCATTCCTGCAATCCGCGGTGACGGGCGACCATGCGGCAGAGCTTCCCCTCCCCGGAAGCGCCCGCCATGGATACCCCCGTGTCACGCCCCGAACCCCTGCCCTCGTTTCCCGTCATGGTGCTGATGCTGGGCTTGCTGTCCTGTGTCGCGCCCGCCACCATCGACGCCTACCTGCCCGCGTTCGGGGCGCTGGGCCGGGAGTTCGGCGTGCCGCAGGAGACCGTGCAGCTGACGCTCGGCGTCTACATGGCCTGCTATGCGTCGATGCTGCTGCTGCACGGCACCCTGTCCGACTCGCTGGGCCGGCGCCGCATCGTGCTGGCGGCGCTGGCGGTGTACGTCTGCGGCTCGCTGATGGCCGCGCTGGCCCCCGGCTTCGGCTGGCTGCTGGCCGGGCGCGCGGTGCAGGGCCTGTCGGCCGGCGCCGGCATCGTGGTCGGCCAGGCCATCATCCGCGATTGCTACGACGGCGCGGTGGCGCGCCGCGCCATGTCCTACCTGATCCTGGTGTTCAACCTGTCGCCGGCGCTGGCGCCCATTCTGGGCGGCTACCTGGCCGCGCACCAGGGCTGGCGCGCGGTGTTCCTGCTGCTGACCCTGCTGGCCGGCGCCGCCTGGCTGCTGTGCGCGCGGCGCCTGCCCGAGACCCTGCCGCCCGAACGGCGCCAGCCGCTGGCCTGGCGCACGCTGGCCGCCAACTACGCGCGCGTGCTGGGCAACCGGCGCTACACCGCATTGGGGCTGGCGTTCAGCCTGCTGTTCGCCGCCCAGGGCTTTCTGATCGGCGCGGCGCCCGACTTCATCAGCAATGTGCTGGGCCTGCCGGAAACGGACTTCGCCTATCTGTTCGTGCCGCTGGTGGTGGGCGCGATGGCGGGCGCCCTGGTGGCGGCGCGCAAGGCCGGCCGCTGGTCGGATGGCCGCATCACGTTGCTGGCCTTCCTGCTGATGGGCGGCAGTTGCCTGGCCTATGTGCTGTACATGGCCGCGGCCGAGCCGCCGCGCCTGCCCTGGGCGGTGCTGCTGCCCGGGCTGTTCACCTGCGGGCTGGCCATGGGGGTGCCGGCCATGACCCTGCGCATCCTGGGGCACGTGCCGGATCTGTCGGGCACCGCGGCATCGGTGCTGGGCTTCATGCAGATGCTGACGTTTTCGCTCGCCAGCGGCTGGGGCGTGCCGCTGGTCTATGGCCAGCCGCTGCGGCTGGCGGCGGCGATGCTGCTGTTCGTGGCGGCCAGCGCGGCGGGATGGGCGTGGCTGCACCGCTGCGCCGCGCCTCTGGCGGAAGCGCCGGCCAAGGCGGGATAGCCCGGCGGCGTTTGCCATACGCATCGCATCGCGGCGCATACATCAATCCAACGGTAAAAATCAATAATTCTCATTACCAAACCTTACCGCTGGAGCTTGTTCTCATGTCGTCCGTTCCGCCCTCGCCCGCCGCGCAGCCGCGCCGGGTGCGTCCCCTTGCCTACGCGATCCAGACGGCCCTGCTCTGCTCCGCACTCGCCCATCAACAAGCCAACGCCCAGAATGCGGCCGCCGCCGGCGACGCGTCCAATGACGTGGCGCAATTGCCCGCCGTCACCGTCAGCGGCGCGGGTATCCCGGGCACCACGGAAGGCACCCACTCCTACACCACCGACGCAATGAACACCGCCACCGGCCTGACGCTGTCGCCGCGCGAGACGCCGCAGTCCGTCAGCGTGGTGACGCGCCAGCAGATCGAGGACCAGGGCCTGCGCGACACCGGTTCGATCCTGGCCAGCGCGCCCGGCATCTCGGTCACGCGCAGCGACAGCAACCGGCTGTCGTTCTCGTCGCGCGGCTTCGCCATCGACAACTTCCAGTTCGACGGCCTGAATTCGCCCATTCTCAGCCTCTGGAACTACGGCGCCACCGACATCGACGCGGCCATCTACGACCGGGTCGAGATCGTGCGCGGCGCCACCGGCCTGATGACCGGCTCGGGCAACCCGTCGGCGGCGGTGAACTTCATCCGCAAGAAACCGCTGCGCGAATTCGCCCTGTCCGGCAGCGCCAGCGCCGGCAGCTGGGACCAGGTCGGCGGCAATCTGGATTTGTCGGTGCCCATCACCGAAGGCGGCCGCATCCGCTCGCGCTTCGTCGCCGCGTACGACCAGGGCGACAGCTACGTGACGTTCCTGGATACGCGCAAGCGCACCTTCTACGGGATCATCAGCGCCGACCTGACGCCGGACACGGTACTGACCGCCGGCGTCGAATATTCGCGCAACCAGAGCCGGGGCTTCGGCAGCGGCTTTCCGTTGTTCTACAGCGACGGTTCGCGCACCGACTTCAACCGCTCGGTGGCCAACAATACCCGCTGGGCCCGCATCGACACCGAGTCCACCACCACCTTCGTCGACCTCACGCATCGCTTTGCCAATGACTGGAAGGTGCGCGCCGCCTACAGCCACAACGACGGCGACTATCGCATGAAGCACCTGTTCCGCGGCGGCTACCCCAACCGCGTCACCGGCGCGGGCATGAGCAGCGCATTCAACAACTATGACGGCGACCGTTCGCGCGACGACATCCACCTGACCGTATCGGGTCCGTTCCAGTTGTTCGGCCGCAAGCACGAACTGGCGCTGGGCTGGATGAGCGTCAATGACCATAGCAATATCGGCCAATACCTGCAGACCGGCGCCAAGCCGGCTATTGGCAGCTTCTTCGACTGGCGCCAGGATCACGTCGCCGAGCCGACCTGGGCCGCCAACAAGACGCCCGCCGACGACATGCGCGTCAAGCAGACCGGCGCCTACGCGGTCGGGCGCTTTTCGCTGGCCGACCCGCTGCACCTGATCGTCGGCGGCCGCTGGAGCAACTGGGAAACCAACCAGACCTATTTCGGCAGCAAGCGCCAATACAAGATCAACGACCAGTTCACGCCCTACGCCGGCCTGCTGTACGACATCAACAGCACCTACACGGCCTACGCCAGCTATACCGAGATCTTCCAGCCGCAGAACGCGCGCACGCCCAGTGGCTCGATCCTGCCGCCCATCGACGGCAAGAGCTACGAGATCGGCCTGAAGGCCGCCTACCTGGAAGGGCTGCTGAACGCCTCCGCGTCGCTCTACCAGACGCGCCAGAACAATCTTGCGCAGGCCATCCCGGGCGAATCGGTCATCGGCATGCCCGGCACCCAGGCCTATCGCGCCGTGGCCGGCGCCAAGGTCGAGGGCTTCGAACTGGAAACCAGCGGCCAGCTCACGCCCGGTTGGAACATCGGCGCCAGCTACACCCACTTCACCGCCAAGGACGCCGACGGCAAGGCCATCAACACCAGCCACCCGCGCAGCCTGTTCAAGGTGTACACCACCTACCGCCTGCCGGGCGACCTGCACCGCCTGACGGTGGGCGGCGGCGTCGACTGGCAGAGCCGCATGTACCAGTCCGCCGCCAGCCCGCGCGGCAACGTGGATGTCGAGCAGAGCAGCTACGCGCTGGTCAACCTGATGGCCCGCTTCGATTTCAGCAAGCAGGTCTCGGCCACCCTCAACCTGAACAACGTCTTCGACCGCAAGTACTACGACCAGATCGGCTTTTACAGCCAGGGCTGGTACGGCGCGCCCCGCAACGTCATGCTGACCGTGCGCGCGCAGTACTGATGGCGATGGCATACGGCGACCAGCCAGGGAGTGTTGCGGCACGATGCGTTTGAATCCGGCTGTCACGGCGCGCATGCGCCGCCATGCCCTGGCCGGCGTGGCGGCGCTGGCCATGGTGCTGACCCTGGCCGCCTGCGAGCGCGCGCCGGCGCCGGCGCCGGCCGCGTCCGCGCCGTCCTCGGCCGGCGCGTCGGCCACGGCGTCCGTCCCGGGCTTTCCCGTCACGCTGCGCAGCGCCCTGGGCGAGGCGGTGATCCCGGCCCCGCCCAAGCGCGTCGTCACCCTCGGCCTGGGCGCCGATGACCTGGCGCTGGCGCTGGGCGTGGTGCCCGTGGGGGTGGGCCGCGCCGACTGGGGCGGCGACCCCGAGCACTACTGGCCTTGGGTGCGCGCCGCCATCGAAGCCCGGGGGCAGGCGCTGCCCGAGCGCATCACCGTCTATCCCGAGCTGGACATCGAGAAGATCATCGCGCTGCGCCCCGACGTGGTGCTGGCGCCCTTCTCCGGCGTCAGCCCCGAGGCGTATGCACAGCTGTCGCGGCTGGTGCCGGTGGTGGCCTATCCCGACCAACCGTTCCTGACGCCGGTGGACACGCAGATCGACCTGATCGCGGCCGCCCTGGGCAAACCCGAGGCCGCCGCGTCGCTCAAGGGCGGCATCCATGACGTCCTGGCCCAGGTGGCGCGCCGCTACCCGGAACTGACCGGCAAGACCTTCGCCTACGTGCGCGCCGACCTGGGTTCCGGCAATTTCGCCGCCTACGTCGCCGGCGATCCCCGCGTCGACACGCTCACGGCCATGGGCCTGACCCTGGCGCCTTCGGTGCGCGGACTGCGCGCCAGCGCCGGGCACTTCGCCCATTACCTGGGGTTCGAACACGCCGACGCCCTGGGCGACGCCGATATCCTGGTGTCCTGGTTCTATACGCCCGAGGAGCGCGACCGCACCGCGGCCCTGCCCTTGTATGCCTCGATCCCGGCCGTGCGGCGCGGCGCCTACGTGGCGCTGAGCGACCCGGCGCTGGTCATGGCCTCGTCCTCCGGCACGCCGCTGGCGGTGGCCTGGATGCTGGACCGGCTGGCGCCCCGCCTGGCCGAGGCCGCGCGCCATGCCCGTGGCGACGGAGCCGGCGACTGATGCGGCGGTTCCCCCTGCCGCCCGCCGCACGGCCCGATACGCCAACCCTGGCCGCGCGGCGCTTGCGGGCGCCGCTGCTGCTGGCCGCCTGTATGCTGCTGGCCGCCGCCGCCCTGGCCAGCCTGTGGCTCGGTTCGCACGGCCTGTCGGCGGCCACGGTCTGGCGCGTCCTGCTGCGGCCGGATGACAGCCACGCCGCACTGGTGGTCGCCTCGCGCATTCCCCGCACCGTGCTGGCCCTGCTGACCGGCGCCGCCCTGGCCGTCGCCGGCGCCCTGATCCAGGCGCTGACCCGCAATCCGCTGGCCGAGCCCGGCCTGCTCGGCGTGAACGCCGGCGCGGCCGCGTCCATCGTGACGGCGGCGCTGCTGCTGGGCGGCCTGCCCGCGCATCCGTTCTGGGCCGCCCTGCCCGGCGCGCTGGCGGCCGCGGCGGCGGTGTACCTGATCGGCGCGGGCGGCCGCGGCTTGCAGCCCGTGCGGCTGATCCTGGCCGGCGCCGCGGTCAACGCGGTGCTGTTCGCCTACGTGCAGGCCGTGGCGCTGCTGCGCGATGACATCTTCGATGCCTACCGCTTCTGGGCGGTAGGCTCGCTGGCGGGCCAATCGCTGGAGGCCGCGCTGCGCGCCGCGCCCTACATCGGCGCCGGCCTGCTGCTGGCGGCGATCCTGGCGCGGCCGCTCAACCTGCTGACGCTGGGCCAGGCGCTGGCGCAGGCCCTGGGGCTGCGGGCCGGGCTGTACCGCATGCTGGGCCTGCTGTGCGTGGCGGTGCTGGCCGCGGCGGCCACCGCCGCCGCGGGCCCGATCGCGTTCGTGGGCCTGGCCGTGCCGCACATCGCGCGCCGCTATGCCGGCCCTGACCTGCGCTGGCTGCTGGGCTATTGCGTGGTGCTCGGTCCGCTGCTGATGCTGGTCGCCGACATCCTGGCGCGGCTGCTGCGCGCGCCGGCCGAACTGCTGACGGGCGTGGTGGTGGCCTTCATCGGCGCGCCCTTCCTGCTGGCGGCGCTGCGTGGCCGCGCGCGGGGCCTGGCATGACCCGGGACGTCCCATTTTCCGCTCCGCGGCCCGCATGCCTGCTGCGCGCCGGCAACTGGCTCGCGTGGCCCGTCGCGCCGCGCGCGCTGGCCTATGCGGCGCTGCTGCTGATGCTGGCCTGCGCCGTGGTCATCGCGACCTTGCGGGCCGGCGATCCCGGCCTTTCCTGGCGCGCGCTGTGGCTGGCGCTACAAGGCGCGGGCGGCGCCGTGGAGCAATGGCTGGTGCACACGGTGCGCCTGCCGCGCGTGCTCGCGGCCCTGGGCGCCGGCGCCGCGCTGGGCCTGTCCGGCGCATTGTTCCAGAGCCTGACCCGCAACCCCCTGGGCAGCCCCGACGTCATCGGCCTGACGGCCGGCGCGTCGGCGGGCGCGGTGGCGGTGGCCATGGTCTGGCCGGGGCTGATGCCGGTGGCCTGGGGCGCTGCCGCGGGCGCGCTGCTGGCCACGGCCGGCGTCTGGTTCGGCTCCGGCGCCGGCTTTGCCGCGCCCCAGCGCATGGTCATCGCGGGCATCGCGGTGGGCGCGATCGCCTTCGCCTTCGTGCAATATGGCTTGTCCAACCTGCGGCGCGAGCAAGCCTACCTGGCCGCCGCCTGGCTCAACGGCAGCCTGGCGGGCAAGACCTGGGCCGACGCGGCCCTGATCGGCGCCGCCTGCGCGGTATTGCTGCCGCTGGGGCTGGCGCTGTGCGCCCGGCTACGCTTGCTGGAAATGGGCGATGACCTGGCCCAGGCCCTCGGCGCCACGCCCTCGCGCAGCCGGCTGGCCGCCACCTTGGTGGCGGTGCTGGCGGCCGCGGCCGCCGTCACGGTGGCGGGCCCGATCGCCTTCATCGCCCTGTCGGCGCCGCAAATTGCCCGCCGCTGCGTGCGCGCCAGCGGTCCACAGCCGCTGCTGGCGGCGCTGACCGGCGCCGTGCTGCTCGCGACCGCCGACCTGCTGGCCCGCGCCGCCGGGCCCAATGGCCTGCCGGTCGGCGTGCTGAGCGCCGGCATCGGCGGCATCTATCTCGCTTTCCTGTTGGTGCTCGAATGGCGCAAGACCTCGACCTGAACGATCCGGCCGACGGCATGTCCGCCCTGCAACTGCGGCAGGTCAGCCTGTCCTATGGCGACACGCCCGTGCTGCGGGAGCTGTCGCTGGCGGTGGCCCCGGGCGCCTTCACGGCGGTGGTCGGCCCCAATGGCTGTGGCAAGTCCACGCTGCTGCGCGTGCTGGGTGGCGCGCTGGCGCCCAGCCGCGGCCAGGCCTTCCTGGACGGCGCCAGCCTGGCCAGCCTGCGACGCAAGGCGGTGGCGCGGCGCCTGGCATATCTGCCGCAGAATCCGGTAGCGCCGGAAATGATCACGGTGCGCGACCTGGTGGCGCGCGGCCGCTATCCGCACCAGACCCTGCTGCGGCAGTGGTCGCCGGCCGACGCCCAGGCGGTCGACGCGGCCCTGGCCGACACCGACCTGGCGGAGTTGGCCGACCAGCCGGTGCACACGCTGTCGGGCGGCCAGCGGCAGCGCGCCTGGCTGGCGCTCGTGCTGGCGCAGGACGCCGGCATCATGCTGCTGGACGAACCCACCACTTTTCTCGACATCCGCCACCAGATCGACCTGCTGGAACTGTGCGCGCGCCTGCACCGGGCCGGACGCACGCTGGTGGTGGTGCTGCACGACCTGAACCTGGCGTTCCGCTACGCCGACCGCGTCGTCATGATGCGGGGCGGCCGCATCGCCGCGCAGGGCGAGGTGCGGCAGGTGGTCACGGAGGACGCCATGCGGCAGGTGTTCGACCTGGAATGCCGGGTACTGCCGGATCCGGAGACCGGCAGCCCGATGATCGTGCCCCGGCGCGGCGGCCAGGGCTGAGTTCAGATAGGGCTTGCGCCAGGCACCATTTCCGCCCGGGGAATCGCCGCGTCGATCAAGCCCGGGCGAGTCCCCGCCGGCGCTGACGCGGGCGTGGCCGGCGCCTTTGCGGTCTCGCCCAGCAATTGCCCGTGCTCCATGCGCAGAATGCGATCGGCCAGGTCGAAGTAGCGGTCGTCGTGTGAAATCACCAGCACCGTCTTGCCACGCGCCTTCAGCTCGGGGAGCAGTTCGCGATAGAAGACGTCCTTGAACACCGGATCCTGGTCGGCCGCCCATTCGTCGAACACGATGAACGGGCGGTTCTCCAGGTAGGCCACGACCAGTGCCAGCCGCTTGCGCTGCCCCTGCGACAGCGCCTGCGTGGAAAAGGCGCCGTCGCGCACCTGCACTTTGTGGTTCAGCAGCAGGCGTTCGAGCCAGCGATTGCCCTCGTCATCCAGGTTGCCCCGGCTGGCTTCGAGCAGGCGGTCAAACAGGTGGAAATCGGAGAAGATCGCCGAAAAGCGCTGGCGATAGGCATCCCGGTTGGCGTCCGTCACCTCGACGCCATCGACGGTCATCGCGCCCTGTTCCGGCCGGTAGAGGCCCACCAGCAGCTTGGCGAGCGTGGTCTTGCCACTGCCATTGCCCCCCACCAGGAACACGATCTCGCCGGGACCGAAAGCCAGGTCCACCGGCCCGAGCTGGAAGGTATCGTCGGACTGCTCGTGATAGTAGACATGGGTGACGCCCCGCAAGGCCACCGATCGCAGCGTGGCTGGCGACTCGGCCGGCGGCGCGGCGGATTCGGAAGCCACCAGCCCCCCCACGATCGCATCGATGCGCCGGGCCGCCACCCGCGCCAGGTTGGCGCGCGGGATGTTCAGCAGCAGCGCCTCCAGCGGCGCCACCATGTACAGGAACACCAGCGCGAAACCCGTCATGACGCGCTGCTGGCTGGCGCCCTCGCCCGCCAGGGCGAACAGCACCAGGCCGATGAAGGCATAGATCAGGAAATGGCTCCAGCTGGTCGACACCACGAAGATCGACATGCCGCGCGTGCGGGCGCGCCGCACCGCCTCGATGGAGCGATGCAGCACGTCCTGCGTGAAGGCGGCGCGCTTGCCCTGGTGCAGCCGCAATTCCTTGGCGCCCGCGTTGACCGAACGGAAGCCCGCGAACAGGCCGTCCTGCTCACGCGCGGCCACCTCCAGGTGACGGATGGCCCGCAGATGGGCGAAATGGTAGCCGAGCGATCCCAGGCCCACCACCAGCACCGCCACCAGGAATACCTGCCAGGACAGCAGCGCCAGATAGAGCAGGCAGCCGACGACGATCACCGCGTTGGTCAGGATGGCGGGCAGCATCACGAAGTACTGGGCGATATTGGCGCTGTGCTCGGTGAGCGCGGACTGCAGGCGATCCGCGCCCACTTCCTCGAGCCGGGCATAGTCGGCGCGCATGGCGCGGTCCGTGATGTAGCGGCGCAGATCGGCCTGGGCCTGTTGCCCCAGGCGTTCGAACATCAACGACGCGGCCATGCGCGCCAGCATCGCGAAGATGGCGACGGCCGCGAATTGCCATGCCAACCCGCCGCGGGCATCGGGATCGGCCGTCAATGCCGTGTTGATCAAGACGACCAGCAACACGCTGGCCACGCCTGCGCACAGGCAGGCAAGCGACGCCAGGACCAGCGCGGCGCGAGACTGCCGGATCAAATGGGTAATCAAGCCGGATTCCTAGAAAAAGCGGAGGGGTCTTATGGATAGACGAACCGGCCGAGCCGAAATTTACCCATGGATCGGGCCGAACGCCTGGGCATTGAATTTTCGCCAGGCTGATTCGTCTGTATTCCTATGAGCCATAACCGTGACGGTGCCGTCATCCCATGATCCCCTGCCTGGAACCGCTCTTTCCCGGGGAATGGCGCACGCACGGCGCAGGGGTGGCGTTGGCGCCATCCGGCAGCACGGCGCCAACGGTGGCGGCGTGGCTGGAATGCCCGGCGGCGCTTGCCGCCGCCTGCCAGGCCTACGCCCGCCACCTCGACCCGCCCGTCACGGATCCGCAGGCGCCCCTGGCGGCGTTGGCCTCGGTCTGGTCGCTTACCTATTTCTGGCGCCTGCTGCCTCCGGTTGTGGCGGCGGCCAGCGTGCTGCAGCGTGTCCTGCCTGTCGGCGCCACGCAGGCTCGCCTGGCGTTGGCCGAAGATGGCGCACCCATGCCTTTCCTGCTGCCTCACGACGGCCACGCCATGCCCGGCGCGCCCAGCGCCGAGCGCTATGCCACCCTGCTGCACGGCCACATCGCGCCCGTCGCCACCCGGTTGGCCGAATGCTGCGGCGTGGCGCCGCGCATCGTGTGGGGCAATGCGGCCCGCTATCTCGAGGTGATCTTCAGCGAACTCGCGCGCATGCTGCCGACGCATGCAGGCCTGCGCGCCGATCACGCCTGGCTGCTCGCGCGTCCCGATTGGGACGGCCTCGAAAACCCGATGTACCGGCCGGCGCGCGCGGTCACGCGCGGCAACGCGCAGGGCGACACGACCCACACGCTGTTGCGCCGCTGCTGCCTCTATTACCAGTTGCCGGGCCATGGCTACTGCGATCTGTGCCCGCTCGCGCCATGCAATCGCGCCGCCCGGCGCGTGGCCGGCCCATGCGCCGATGTCGACACGGCGGCCTGCTGAACGGCAGCGATTCTCATTCGTCTAGTTAAGAAGAGCGCTTCATACGCCGGCCCGCCCGGTTGTTCTCCTTCCCTGGACGCAGATGCCACCCGTCACCAAGCAAACCTCGATTGGACACGCGCAATCGCACCGTTATCTCTGCCACCCCGGCGGGGTGCCCCATGAAGCCGTCATGCAAGGGTCCTGCCTGACCATCAAGGTCATCGATCGCGATGCCGCCAGCGCCTGGCGCCTGCACCACGCCGGCGACCAGGCCCAGCTCGACTGGCTGGGACCCTGCTCGACCGGCCCGGACACGCCCGAATTGCTGGCCGCGCTGGAGGCCACGTTCGCGCTGCACCCGGCCCCGCGCACGATCCGCGTGGTCGCGCCGTTGCCACGCCAATCGCCGCTGTTCACGCAAGGGATATTGCGGCGCCCGCCGGACGAACCCATCATCGCCCAGGCCGGCCTCTTCTGGCAGCAGCAGCATCCCTGGCTCGCCGGCCCGGCGGCGGCGCCCTACCCGCTGGACTACGTCATGACGGGCGCGGCCCGCCATCCGCGCCGTCCGCCCAAGCCGGCCAGCGTGGTGTACCGGCGCCACATTCCCTGGCTGCAGGCCACCTTGTCCCTGCGGGTCGCCACCGAAGAGCTCGATGCCGTCCGTCTCAACCTGTGGATGAACGACCCGACGGTCGCGCACTTCTGGGAAGAGGCGGGCCCCATCGAAAAGCACCGCGCCTATCTGCGCAAGCAAACCGAGGACGCGCATACGCTGCCGCTGGTGATCTGCCTGGACGGAGTGCCGTTCGGCTACGTCGAGGCCTACTGGGCCCGCGAGGACCGCATCGCCGCGTTCTGCGGCGCCGCCGACCATGATCGCGGCTGGCATGTACTGATCGGCGATCCCGCCTATCGCGGCCAGCATTTCGTCTCGGCCTGGATGCCGTCGATCTCGCATTACCTGTTCCTGGACGATCCCCGCACGCAACGCCTGGTCATCGAGCCCCGCATCGACAACGCGAAGATGCTGCGCAGCCTGGCACGCAGCGGCTACGCGCTGGAAAAGACCTTCGACTTCCCCCACAAACGCGCCATGCTGGGCACGCTCACGCGCGAACGGTTCTTCAATGAATCGCTCTGGGTCCCGCGTGCCGCCGATGGCATCACCCCCCAGGCACTGACGCCGCTCCAGCCGCGCCAGGCCGACCGCCCCGTTTCCCCCTCCTTGCACTGAAGGCCGCCATGCTTGTACACGATCTCATCGGTATCGGCTTCGGGCCGTCCAACATCGCCCTGGCCATCGCCCTGCGCGAGCGCGCCGGTCCGCCGCTGCGCGCCCTGTTCCTGGAACGGCAAGCGGAATTCGCCTGGCATCCGCACATGATGCTCGACGGCACGCACATGCAGATCTCCTTCCTGAAGGACCTGGTCACGCTGCGCAATCCCGCCAGCCCCTTCTCATTCCTGAGCTATCTGCACGCCGAGGGCCGCTTGCAGCAGTTCATCAACCTGCAAACCTTCTTTCCGAGCCGCCACGACTTCAATGGCTACCTGAAGTGGGCGGCGGACCATTTCGACGAACAGGTGCGCTACGGGGAAGACGTGATCGAGGTCCGCCCCGAATTCGACGGCGACACCGTGACGCTGCTGCGCGTGGTGTCGCGCGACGCCCAGGGAAAAATCACCGAGCGCCTGGCGCGCAACCTGATCGTCAGTGTCGGCGGGCGCCCCAATGTGCCGGACATCTTCGCCCAGGCACGGGACGATGCGCGCGTCATCCATTCCAGCAAATACCTGAGCGCCATCAGCCAGACCGGCGAGCTGGGCCGCGTCGCCGTGGTGGGCGCCGGGCAGAGCGCCGCCGAAATCTTCATGGACCTGCATGGCCATCCCCGCCAGCCGGCCGTCGACCTGCTGATCCGCGGCCGCGCGCTGCGTCCTTCGGACGACAGCCCCTTCATGAACGAGATTTTCAACGCCGAACACACCGATTACATCTACGACCGCCCGCCGCACGAGCGCGATGCCCTGCTGGCCGACGTCTGGCACACCAACTATGCCGCGCCGGACCTGGCACTGATCGAACGCATCTATGACGTGCTGTATCAACAGCGGGTCCGGCGCGAGACGCGCCATCGCCTGCAACGCCATTGCCGGATCACGGCCGTGCAGCCTGGCGACGACGGGATCACCCTGCAGTTGCAGGACAGCGAGAGCGGCGACCGGACGCAATGCCGCTACGACGCGGTGGTGCTGGCCACCGGCTACGTGCGCGACCAGCACCGGGCGCTGCTCAATCCCCTGGCGTCCTTCCTGCCTGATTTCCAGATCGATCGCAATTACCGCGTGCGGGCCACCGACCGCCTGCTGCCCGCCATCTATGTGCAGGGCGGCAGCGAAAGCACCCATGGCATCAGCGACAGCCTGTTGTCGATCCTGGCGATCCGCTCACAGGAAATCGGTAGCGCCCTGCTGGACATGCCCGCCGACGCGCGCGTCGCCGCGCCTGTGCGGCCGGCGGCCGCGTTGATCTCATGACCGGGGCGGCTGCCGCCGCCCCGCCCCGCCGCCCGCGCCGGGCGGCTCACTGAAGGCGAATTCTCATGGCAACCCATCTCGCACCCTCGACGACCGAGCAGGACCTGGAACGCAGGCACGATGCATTGCGCCATCCTTACGTGATCAAGCACCATCCGCTGCTGCAATTCCAATCCGAGCGCGAGTCGAACGCGCGCAGCTATCCCCGGCGCATTCCGCTGGCGCTGCGGCGGGCCAAAGGCATCTATGTCGAGGACGTCGAGGGCCGCGTCTTCATCGACTGCCTGGCCGGCGCCGGCTCGCTCGCGCTGGGCCACAACCATGCCGCCGTCGCCGAGGCCATGCAGAACACGCTGCGCGACGAGCTGCCCTTGCTGACGCTGGACCTGACCACCCCGGTCAAGGATCGATTCATGCGTGATCTGCTCGATTTCCTGCCTGCGCGGCTGGCGGCGCGCGCACGGGTGCAGTTCTGCGGTCCGGCCGGCACCGATGCCATCGAGGCGGCATTGAAACTGGTCAAGACGGCCACCGGCCGCGCCGACGTGCTGGCTTTCCAGGGCGCGTACCACGGCATGACCCAGGGCGCGCTGCAACTGATGGGCAACACCCGACCCAAGCAGTCGCTGCGCTCGCCACTGGCCGGCGTGCAATTCCTGCCGTATCCCTATGACTACCGCTGCCCCTTCGGCCTGCATGGCGACGCCGGCGTGAAAGCGGGCCTGCGCTACATCGAATCGGTCCTGACGGATCCCGAGGGCGGCGTGGCCACCCCGGCGGCGATGATCCTGGAACCCGTGCAAGGCGAAGGCGGAGTGATTCCGGCCCCGGCCAATTGGCTGGCGGGCGTGCGCGACCTGACCCGGCGTGCCGGCGTGCCCCTCATCGCCGACGAAATCCAATCCGGGTTCTGCCGCACGGGCAAGCGGTTCGCGTTCGAGCACGCAGGCATCGAACCGGACGTGGTGGTGCTGTCCAAGGCCATCGGCGGCGGCTTGCCGCTGTCGCTGGTGGTGTACGACCAGGACCTGGATCAATGGACCAGCGGCACCCATGCCGGCACTTTCCGCGGCAACCAGCTCGCGATGGCCGCCGGCAGCGTCACCCTGAAGGTCCTGCGCGAAGAAGCGCTGGCCGATCACGCCGCCGAAATGGGCGCACGCCTGGCCGGGCATCTGCGCGCCCTGCAGCGCGACCTGCCGCAGATCGGCGACGTACGCGGCCGCGGCCTGATGCAGGGCGTGGAGTTGATCGACCCCGCCCAGGACGACGGCCGCGCGCCGGCCACGGCCCTGGCGGGCCAGGTGCAGGCCGAATGCCTGCGGCGCGGCCTGATCGTCGAACTGGGCGGACGCCACGGTTGCGTGGTGCGCTTCCTGCCGCCCCTGATCATCACCGCCGCGCAGATCGACCACGTCTGCGAGATTTTCGCCGCGGCGCTCCGACATGCCGTGAACACGGCTTCCCTTGCCCGGAGCACGCCAGACGCGCGTGCGCCGTTACAGCCGACGGCGGCCGCCCAGGCAGCTTGACGCTCTCAAAAAGGGCGAGCCTGGAAGCAGGCGCGCCCGACTACCTGAAGACATCATGAAAGACCATAAAAACACATCACGCACAGCCTTTACGCTTCGCCCGCATCGCACGTTGACGCTATTGGGTCTGGTCGTCGCCGCGCCGGTGCTTGCGCAACAGGCCACAGGGGAAAACGTCAGCACGCTGCCCAGCGTCACCGTCAGCGGCACCGCCGATACCGGCACGGGCCCGGTGCAGGGCTACGTGGCGGAAGACACCACCTCGGGCAGCAAGACCAATACGCCGTTGCGCGAGATTCCCCAATCCATCTCGGTGGTGGGCGCGCAGGAAATGCGCGATCGGGGCGTGCAAAGCGTGTCGCAGGCGATCCAGTATGTTCCGGGTGTGCAGATCACCAACTTCGGCGGCGCCGAGGTGCGCAACGACTGGATCGTGCTGCGCGGCTTCGACGCCAAGATAACCGGCGACTACCGCGACGGCCTGAACCAGCTGCCCTATGACCAGATCCGGGCACGCACCGACCCCTACGCGCTCGAACGCGTCGAAGTGATCCGCGGCCCCTCGTCGGTACTGTACGGACAGGTGGCGCCCGGTGGCCTGGTCAATCGCATCACCAAGCGCCCGACGCTGGATCCGTTCGGCGAGGTCGTGCTGCAGGCCGGCAACTTCGACCGGCGCCAGGCCGCCTTCGACATCGGCGGCCCGATCGACGAGGACCGCAAGTACCTGTACCGGCTGACCGGCATTCTGCGCGATAGCGGCACCCAGGTGAAGTATGACGGCGACCACCGCTACCCGGACGACCTCGGCTACATCGCGCCGGCCTTCACCTGGCGTCCGAACTCGGATACTTCGTTCACGCTGCTGACCCACTATCAGCACGACGAGACCGACGGCGAGTCGCGCCCGGTGTACCCGACCCACGTGCCGGTGGGCGATTACGGCTTCAACCGATACGACCGCAAACAGTACGCCATCGGCTACCTGTTCGAGCACCGGTTCAATGACAGCGTCACGGTGCGCCAGAATGCGCGCTACCAGCATGGCAAGCTCGACCAGCGTGACCTCTACGCCCAGGGGCTGAGGCCCGATGGCCACACCTTGCGCCGCTATGCCATGGTCTCGAAGGAAAGCGCCGATGGCGTGGTCGTGGACACGCAGGGAGAATTCCGCTTCAATGCCGGCCGCGCCGTCCATACCTTGCTGGCGGGCTTCGACTACCGCTTCCAGGACGGCCAGCAATGGTATCGCCAGGGCTTCGCGCCCGACCTGGACCTGAACAATCCGGTATACGACCAGAATATTCCGTATCCGGGCGCCGCCAACGCCTTCATCGACCAGAAGGACGTCAACCGGCAGTACGGTCTGTACCTGCAGGACCAGATCAAGGTCGATCGCGTGGTGGTGACGGCCGGCCTGCGGCACGATTGGGCCAGGTCCGAAAGCCGCAACAACCTGACCAGCAGCACCACCCGCCAGAACGATACCGCGCTGACCGGCCGCCTGGGGCTGGCCTACCTGTTCGATTCCGGCGTCACGCCCTACGTGAGCTACTCGACCTCGTTCAACCCGCAAGCGGGCGTGTCGATGGACGCCACCCCCTTCAAGCCGACCAAGGGCGAGCAATACGAGTTCGGCATCAAGTACCAGCCGCCGGGCTCCAAGAGCATGGTGGCCGCGTCGTTCTTCGACCTGACGCAGCGCAATGCGCTGACCCCCGACCCGCGCAACATCAACTTCAGCGTCCAGACCGGCGCGATCCGTTCGCGCGGGATCGAACTCGAAGGCAAGGCCGAACTGATCCGCAACCTGGACGTGGTGGCCTCGTATACGCTGAACGATGTCACCGTGACCCAGAGCAACAATCCGCTCGAGAAGAACAACACGCCCATCGTGACGCCGCGCCACATGGCCTCGGCATGGGTCAACTACACCCTGTCCGACAGCGCGCTGCGCGGACTGGGCATGGGCGTCGGCGTGCGCTACGTCGGCAAGACCTATGTGGATGTCGCCAACACCATGGAAAACGGCTCGTCGTTCATGGTCGACGCCGGCCTGAGCTACCAGCTCGACAAGTGGCGTTTCGCGCTCGATGCCACCAACCTCTTCAACCGCGAGACCATCGTGTGCCGCAACAACACCCAGTCCAACTGCCGATACGGCCTGGAGCGCACGTTCATCGCCAGCGTGGCCTATCGATGGTAAGCGGCGCGATGCTCGACGGCGAGGTGGATCCCGATCTGGCCGCCTTCCTGGAGCTGGCCGCCGCCAGCGAGGGCCGGCCCATGCACGAGGCCGGGCCGGCCCTCGCCCGGCTCGGCTACGATGCGGCCACCGCGGTCATCGACGCTCCGGGAGCACCGCTGGCGCAGGTGCGCGACCTGGACGTGCCGTGCCGCGACGGCGCGCGTATCGGCGCGCGCCTTTATCAAAGCCGCGCCGATACCGCCTTGCCGGTCCTGTTGTTCTTCCATGGCGGCGGCTACGTCGTGGGCGGACTGGATTCGCACGATTCCCTGTGCCGGGACCTGGCCGCGCTGGCCGATTGCGCCGTGCTGGCAATCGACTACCGGTTGGCGCCGGAGCATCGCTTTCCCACGGCGTTCAACGACGCCGTGGATGCCTGGCGCTGGTTGCATGACCAGGGCGCGGCGCTTGGCCTGGATACCCGACGCGTGGCCGTCGGTGGCGACAGCGTCGGCGGCACGCTGGCCACCACCGTCTGCATCCAGGCCCGCGACGACGGCGGCCCGGCCGCGCTGACGCAGCTGCTGCTCTATCCCTGCACCAGCCCGGGCGACGACAGCCCGTCGCGCCGTCGCTACGCGCGCGGCTATCTGCTCGAGGCCGACACCCTCGCCTGGATGTACGCGAACTACCTGGGCCCGGACGGCGACGCGCGGGATTGGCGCTTCGCGCCGCTGACGCACCCCGATCTGCGCAACCTGCCTCCCGCCCATGTGGCGCTGGCCGAACACGATCTGCTGATCGACGAAGGTCGGGCCTATGCCGATCGTCTGCGGGCGGCGGGCGTGCGCACCGAACTGCGCGTGCATGCCGGAATGACCCACGATTTTGCCCGTTTCGGCAACATCGTCGCCCAGACGGCCGGGTTGCGCCGCGATCTCGCGGATCATCTGCGCCGCAGCTTCGACAGCGCCACGTCCGCCTGACCCGCCTGATGCAATGAAGGGGCCGGCGCCCGAGAGCGCCGGCCCATTTTCATTTCTCCACCATGCACGCCTGCCCTTGCGCCAGCGGCAGCGCCGCCAGTGCCTGCACCACTTCGCGCAGCAGGTTCGGGTCGCGCATGATCGCGTAGTGGTCCACGTCGATCTCGCGCTCGGCCGTCACGGGCTGCCCCAGCTGTTCGGCCCATGCGTCACGCACCGCCCGGGCGCGCGGCGGCGTCCACCAGCAGTCGAGCGGCGCGCGAACTTCGCCGACCGGCCCCGCCTGCAACGAGAGGGCCTGCAAGGCACGCGCCGCCAGGAAGATACGCGCCAATTCATCCGCGCCGAGCGCACCATAGCCTTCGGCGCCCTCCGCCGCCGCCACCCATGGCGCCAGGCGCGCCTGCACGGCGTCAAGTGAAATGGGCACCGCGGCCGCGCCGGCACTCCCTGTGACTGGCGCGGGCCTGGGCAACCCCAACGCCGCGGCGAAGTGGCCAAGGTCTTCCTGCCACTCACGCAGCGCACCGTCCTCCCGGCCCGGCACATAGGGGTCGATGAGCCCCAGGTAGGCCACGGATTCCCCCTGCCCCTCCAGCTCGGCGGCCATCAAGGCCGCCAGCGTCCCTCCCAGCGACCAGCCCAGCAGGTGATACGGCCCCTGGGGCTGGCGCGCGCGGATCATCGCGCAGTAGTCCCGGGCCATCTGCGCGAGCGACACGTCACGATGCGCCGGATCATCCAGCATGCGGAACGGCAGGCCATGGACCGCGCGCCCGCCATCCAGCGCACGCGCCAGCGGCTGGTAATCAAACAGCGTCCCCATGCCGGCGTGCACGCAGAACAAGGGCGCCGCGTCGCCCTGGCCGCCATTGAGCGGCAGGCTGGCGCGCGCGGTGGGCGACGGCGCTTCCTCGATCCGCAGCAGTTGGCCGATGGTCGGCCGCTGCATCAGGTCCCGCAGGGTGAAGGTCAGCGCGGGATCACGCAAGGCCCGCACCCGCGTCAGCACCTTCAGGCTGAGCAGGGAATCGCCGCCCAGTTCGAAGAAATTGTTGCGCTGCCCCACGCTGGGCACCCCCAGCACGTCCTGCCAGATTTCGGCCAGGCGGCGGGCGGCGTCGGTGCTGGGCGCATGGAACTCGCGCGCTTCGACCTGCCTTGGCTCGGGCAGCGCGGCGCGATCGAGCTTGCCACTGACCAGGCGCGGCAGCCGCGCCAGGCGGACGAAGGCCGCCGGCACCATGTAGTCGGGCAATTGCGCCGCCAACAGCGCGCGCAACCCGGCGGTGAAGTCGGCGCCGACCTCGGCCGCCGGCGCCACATAGGCCACCAGTTTCTTGCCCGCGGGTCCCTCGTGCACCATCACCGCGGCCTCGGCGACCCCGTGCAGCGCCATCAGGCGCGCCTCGATCTCGCCCAGTTCGATGCGGAACCCGCGGATCTTGACCTGGTGGTCTCCCCGGCCCGCATATTCGATATTGCCGTCGGCCAGCCAGCGCACCATGTCGCCGCTGCGATACATGCGGGCGCCGGGCGCGCCAAAGGGATCGGGGACGAAACGATCCGCCGACAGGCCGGGCCGGCCCAGATACCCGCGCGCCACGCCGTAGCCGCCGACGTAAAGCTCGCCCAGGTGCCCGGGCGGGACGGGATTCAGGTCGGCGTCGAGTACGTAGACCGTGCGCTCGCCCACCGGCTTGCCGATCGGCGCGTAAGCGGTATCGAAGCTGGCGCTGGCGGGGGTCTTCCAGATCAGCGGCGTGACCACGGTTTCGGTCGGCCCGTAGCCGTTGATGAACCAATCCGGCCGCAGATGGGCCCGCGCCCGTTCGTAGGCGGCGCGCGGCATGGCTTCGCCGCCGAAGACATAGAGCGACACCGGCGGCGCCTCGCCTTGTTGCGCGGCGCAATCGGCCAGTTGCGTCAGGTAGGCCGGCGGGAATGCCACGTGGCTGGTGCCGTGCTGGCGCAGCGCGTCCAGGGCCTGTTCCGGCGTCCACAGGTCCGGGCCGCGCACGGCCAGTTGCGCGCCGGTGGTGAGCGCGGTCAGCCAGCGCTCGTGCGCGCCGTCGAACGAGAACGACATGAACAACAGCTCGCGCGAGTCCGGCGTCAGGCCATAGATGCGGGCCGTGGCACGGCAGTGCATGGCCAGGGGGCCATGCGTCACCGCCACGCCCTTGGGCTTGCCCGTGGACCCGGAGGTGTAGATCACGTAAGCCATGTTGTCGGGCGACAGCCGTACCCGCGGCGGCGTCACCGGCCGCGTCGCAAACGCGTCCGCGACGTAGCCCAGGCGAACGACGCCCTGGACGGCGGGCAGATGCGCTGGCGACTCGGCGGCCGTCACGACCAGGCGCATGCCGCTGTCCTGCATGACATAGGCCAGCCGCTCGGCCGGGTGTTCGAGATCCATCGGCACGTAGGCGCCGCCGGCCTTGAGCACCGCGAGGAAAACGACCAGCGTATCCAGCGAGCGCGGCATGGCCACGCCGACCCGCTGCTCCGGCCCCACGCCAGCCTGCACCAGGTGATGCGCGAGCTGGTTGGCCCGCTGCTCGAGTTCGCCATGGGTCAGGCCCGCCAGCCCCATCACGACGGCCAGGGCTTGCGGACGCTCGAGGGCATGGCGCGCGATCAGGGTGTGAACGTAGCCATGGCCGTCGGCCGGCGCCGGCGCCTGGTCGGCGTCGACGGTCCACCGCCCCAGATCATGCCATTCGGCCTCATCCAGCCAGGGCAGCTCGCCCAGGGTGCGCCCGGGATGCGCCGCCATGGCGGCAAGCAGGCATTCCATCTGGCGCCGCATGCGGGCGGCCAGCCACGGCGCGATGTCGGCGCGCGCGTAGCAGTACTCGATCTCGAGATCGTCGCGGGCCACTACCTGCAGGTCCATCGCGTAGCCGGTCAGGCCCATGCCTTCGATGGCGCCAAAATGCAGGCCGTGGCGATCGCCACGGCGCAGGGTCTCGTCGATCGGGTAGTTCTCGAACACCACGATGCTGTCGAACAGCGGCCGTCCGGAAGAACCTGCCCAACGCTGCACGTCGGCCAGCGCGCTGTGCTCCTGCTCGCGCAGGCGCAGGTTGCCCTGCTGCAAGGCTTGCAGATAGGCCGAGAGCGACAGGGACGGATCCGGGCGAACCGGCACCGGCAACGTGTTGATGAAGAGGCCGACGATCTCCTCGACGCCCGCGAGCGTCGCGGGGCGGCCCGCCACGGTGGCGCCGAACACCACGGTGTCCTGCTGGGTGTAGCGCTTGAGCACCAATGCCCATGCCGCCTGCACCACGGTGTTGAGCGTGACCCGCTGTTCCCGGGCCAGCCGGCGCAGCGCTTCGGTCGCCGCGCCGTCGAGCCGGGTATACAGCTTGCCGTAGTCGGCCTGCGCCGGCATGGCGTCGTCCGTGGGCGCGGCGGCGCCGGCCTGCGTGACCTGCCGCGCCGCCTGCGCCAGCAAGGTCGGCCCGTCGAAATCGCGCAGCTCATGCTTCCAGACCCGTTCGCTCTCGGCGCGATCCTGGCCTTCGAGCCAACGGGCGTAGTCGCCATACCCTGGCCCCGCCTGGCCCAGGGACTGCCCGCCGTAGGCGCTCAGCCATTCCCCGATCAGCCGCGAGGCGCTCCAGCCATCCAACAGCAGATGATGGTATGTCCAGATCAACTGATACGCCTTTTCGTCTGTCCGTGCCAAAGTCAGGCGGACGACGGGCGGACGCAGGAAATCGAACGGCAGCAACAGGTCCCGCCCGGCCAGGCGCCGCACCCGTTCCTGCTGCTCGTGCGGCTCGTGGCCACGCAGATCGACCTCTTCGACCGGCGACGGCGCCTGGCGCAGCACGAGCTGCAGCGGCCGCGTCATTCCCTCCTGCCACAGGAACGCCGTGCGCAGGACGGGGTGACGCGCCACCATGGCATGCCAGGCCGCGACCAGGCGCGGCGCGTCCAATCCCTGGACCGGCACGCTGAGCTGGTTCACATAGAGGCCCGAACCCGGCGCCTCGAGGGTATGGAACAGCATGCCGGATTGCGTCGGGGATAACGGATAGACGTCCTCGACCTGTTCGGGCCGCAGCCCCAGGCTGGCCAGCGAAGGCGCGCCGGCGTGGTCTTGCAGGCCCTGGGACCCGGCCGCCTGGCGCTCGGCAGCGGTATCGCCCGCGTCACCCAGCGCCTCGGCGGCCGTGGCCAGTTGCGCCACCGTCTGGCGCTCGAACACCTGGCGCGGCGTGATGCGCCAGCCCGCCTGGCGCAACCGCGCCACGATCTGCAGGCTCAGGATCGAGTCGCCGCCCAGCTCGAAGAAATTGTCGTGGCGGCCCACGGTCTCGGCGCCCAGCACCTGCGACCAGATCGCCGCCAGCGCGATCTCGACCTCGCCTTGCGGCGCCTCGTAGGCTTGCTGCGCGGTGAAGCTGGCCTGCGGCAGCGCGCGGCGGTCCAGCTTGCCGTTGGCGTTGACCGGCAACGCGTCCAGCGTCACGAAGGCCGCTGGCACCATGTAGTCCGGCAAGAGTGCCGCCAGCGCTTCGCGTAGCGTGGCGATGGCCAGATTCGTCGGGACCACGTAGGCCACCAGCCGCGCACCCGCGGGGCCATCCTGCGCCAGCACTGCCGCCTGCTCCACGCCGTCCTGCGCCAGTAGCGCCGACTCGATCTCGCCCAGCTCGATGCGCAGGCCGCGGATCTTGACCTGGTGGTCCAATCGGCCCAGGTATTCCAGTTCGCCATCCTCGCGCCAGCGCGCCAGATCGCCCGTGCGGTACAAACGTGCGCCGCCGCCGTCCGGATCGGCCACGAAGCGGTCCGCCGTCAGCCCGGGCCGGCCCAGGTAACCTCGACCCAGCCCGGCGCCGCCCAGGTACAGCTCGCCGGCCACGCCGACCGGTACCGGGTTCAGGTTTCCATCCAGCACCCGCGTCTGCACGCCGGCGATAGGACGACCGATCGGAACAATGGCCGGTGCCAGGCCATCTTCATCCAGTACGCCATGCCAAGCCGTCACATCGATAGCCGCCTCGGTCGGCCCGTACAGGTTCTCTACTTCAGCCTGCGGCAGGCACCGCAAGGCCCGCTGCAACAGTTCCGGGCTCAACGCCTCGCCGCTGCAGACGATGCGCTTCAGGCTGGCGCAGCGCCGATCCGGCGATCCTTCCAGATGGCTCAGGAACGCATGCAGCATCGACGGCACGAAGTGCAGCGTGCTCACTTCGTGGGCCTCGATCAGTTGCACCAGCCGTTCCGGCTCCCGATGTTCGCCCGGTCCCGCCAGCACCAGCTGCGCGCCCTGCGCCAGCGGCCAGAAGAACTCCCACACCGATACATCGAAGCTGAACGGGGTCTTCTGCAACACCGTGTCACTGGCCTGCAGGCCGTAGGCCTGCTGCATCCACGCCAGCCGATTGCCCAGCGCCGAATGCCGGTTGGCCGCGCCCTTGGGCCGGCCGGTCGAACCCGACGTGTAGATCACGTAGGCCAGTTGCTCCGGGTGCCACGCCACCTCCGGCGGCGCCTCGGCCGAGCCGGCGACCAGGGCCTCGTCCAGCGCCAGCACCCGCGCCGTCGGCGCCAGCGTGGCGGCGCGGGCGGCCAGCGCCGGCTGCGCCAACAGCAGCCCCAGGCCGCTATCGGCCATCATGTACCCCAACCGCTCATCCGGGTAGTCCGGGTCCAGCGGCACGTAGGCCGCGCCCGCCTTGAGCACCGCCAGCAGCGCCAGCACCATCTCCACCGAGCGCTCGGCCAGGATACCCACCACCTGCTCCGGCCCCGCCCCGGCCTGCCGCAGCCGCCACGCCAGCGCGTTGGCACGGCTGTCCAGCTCGGCATAGGTCAAGGCCGCCTCGCCCACCCGCAGCGCCACCCGGCCCGGCGTGCGCCGCGCCTGCGCCGCGATGCGCACCAGCATCGGGTCGTCCGAACCGTCCGCCGCCGGCAAGGCCTCGGCCCGCTCCCAGCCACGCAGGCGTGCGCTGTCTTCGTGAGTAAGCGTGCACAGATCGGCAACCGGTGCGGCGCCGTCCCGCATGAGGCCGCGCAACGCCAGATCGACGCGCGCCACCAAGGCCGCGGCGGCCGCGTCGTCGACCTGCGACCGCGCGTAACTCAACCGCAGGCTCAAACTCTCCCGCTGCGCCACCACCAGGCTCAACGCATAGCTGGCGTGGTCGCGGCTGGCCAGCCCTTCGAAGGCCAGTCCGGCGGGCCGTGACTGGCGCAGGGCCTCGTCCACCGGGAAATTCTCGAATACCAACAACGTATCGAACAGCGCCTGGCCATTGTGGCCGGCCCAACGCTGGACGTCCGCCAAGGCGGCGTGCTCCCATTCCCGGGACGCCACGCTGTCGGCCTGGATCCGGCGCAGCCAGTCACCCGTGGGCGAGGCCGTCGGCACATGCACCACCATGGTGAGCGTATTGATGAACAGCCCGAGCATGGCCTGCGCACCGGGCAAGGCTTCCGGCCTGCCCGACGTGGTGGCGCCGAAGGCCACGGTGTCGTGGCCGGTGGCCTGCGCCAGCACATGCGCCCAGGCCGCCTGCACCAGGGTGTTGACGGTCACGCGCTCGGCCCGGGCAAATGCGACCAGCGCCTGGGTCGCGGCTTCGTCCCAATCGAGCAGCAGGTCGGCATGGCCCGCGGCCGTGTCTCCCTGCTGTCGGATCTGGCCGGACGGCAGAACCGGTGCGAGCAGCGTGGGTTCGTCCAGCGTCCGGGTCACGCCTTGCCAGTACGCCCGCATCGCGGCGCCATCGCGCTGGCCCAGCCAGGCCAGGTAATCCCGGTAGCGGCCGGTGCCGCGCGTCACTTCCTGCCCTTCGTAGGCCCGCAGCACCTCTCCCAGCAACTGCGACACGCTCCAGCCGTCGAGCAGCAGGTGGTGATGCGTCCAGATGAAGTGGTGCCGGTCCGCGCCCGTGCGCACCAGCAGCAGCCGCATCAGCGGCGGCCGCGACAGGTCGAAGCCACCGCGCCGCGCCTGGCGCGCCAGCGCCTGCAATTGCGCCGCGTCCGCGCCCAGCCGTTCGCACCGTTCGAACGGCACGGCCACCTCGCGCGCCACCCATTGCAGCGGCGCGCCGGCGCCCTGCACGAAGCCCGTGCGCAATACCTCGTGGCGCGCCAGCGCCGCCGCCCAGGCCGCCTCGAAGCGCGCCTCGTCTAGCCCCTGCACGTCCACGCACAGCTGGTTCACGTAGGCCGGCTCGCCCTCTTCCTCGCTCTGCGCCCAGGCGCTGTGGAACAGCATGCCTGCCTGCATCGGCGTGACCGGATAAAGGTCCTCCCATTGCGACACCGGCGCGTCGATCGGCAGCGCCACCAGCGCGGCCTGGTCCAGCCCGGCCAACGGGAAGTCCGACGGCGTCACGCCCTGCGCGCCGCTGGCGCAGTGCGCCACCAGCTCGCGCAGCGCCTGCGCATAGGCGTCGGCCAGCGCCTGCATGCGCGCCGCGTCGTGGCGCTCGCCGCTGTAGCCCAGCGTCAGGCGCAGCGTGCCTGCGTACACCTGGCCGTTGATCGTCAATGCATGCGAGGCCGGCGCCGTCTCCAGCTGGCCCGCGCCCACGCCTTCGGCCGCGATGCGCCAGCCTTGCCCGGCCCCCGTCTCCTCGAACTGGCCCAGATAGTTGAACAGGATCGAAGATCGCGCCACCCCCTGGGCATCGAGCAGGCCGTGGCCCAGCCCCCGTCCCGGCACGGCGCGCAGATATTCCTTGACCGCCGTGATCAGTGCCGCGTCATCGTCCTCGGCGGTCAGCACCACCGGGTATACGCTGGTGAACCAGCCCACCGTGCGCGACAGGTCCAGTGGCGAGTCACCGGTCTCGCGGCCGTGGCCTTCCAGGTCGATCCGCACCTGCGTCATGCCGCCCCAGCGCCGTAGCGCCCGCACCAGGCCCGCCAGCAGCAGGTCGTTGACCTGCGTGCGATACGCCGCGGGCGCCTGGCGCAGCAGCGCCTGGGTCGTGGCTTCGTCCAGCGCCAATACGGCCTGGCGCTGGTCGCCCACCTGGTTGGCGCCTTGTGGGTGGTCCACCGGCAGCGCATCGCCGGCCGGCAACGCACGCCAATAGGCGGCCTGCGCCGCGTCCGGACGATGCGCCTGCCACAGATGCCCCGACCAGTCGCCGTAGCTGCTGGTGCGCGCCGGCAGGCGGACCAGCTCACCGGCCAGCAGCTGGCCGTAGGCCGTGCGCAGGTCATCCAGCAGGATGCGCCACGACACCCCGTCCACCGCCAAATGGTGGATCGCCAGCAGCACGCGCCAGGAGCCATCGGCCACCTCGATCAGGACGCCACGCAGCAGCGGGCCCTGGCCGATGGACAGGCTGCGTTGCGCGCCGTCGCAGATCGATTCGATCTGCGCGCGGTCGGCGGCCGACCGCCGCCACAGCAGCCCCTCGCCATCGCCTTGATCCACATCTGTGTAGCGCTGGCGCCAGCCATCGCCCTCGCGGCTGAACCGCAGGCGCAGCGCGTCGTGGTGCGCCACCAGCGCGGCCAGTGCCCGGGCCAGCGCGTCGCCATCGACCGGCGCGTCGCTGTGCAGCAGCACCGCCTGGTTCCAGTGATCGTGCGTGGCCAGCGGTTGCGCCAGGAACTGCGCCTGGATCGGCAGCAGCGCCACCTCGCCACGGGCCGGTCCTTGCTCCACCGCCTCGCCCCGCGCCGCCTCGGCCACCGCCGCCAGTTGCGCCACCGTCTGGCGCTCGAACACCTGGCGCGGCGTGATGCGCCAGCCCGCCTGGCGCAACCGCGCCACGATCTGCAGGCTCAGGATCGAGTCGCCGCCCAGCTCGAAGAAGTTGTCGTGGCGGCCCACGGTCTCGGCGCCCAGCACCTGCGACCAGATCGCCGCCAGCGCGGTTTCTACCTCGCCTTGCGGCGCCTCGTAGGCTTGCTGTGCGGTGAAGCTGGCCTGCGGTAGCGCGCGGCGGTCCAGCTTGCCGTTGGCGTTGACCGGCAGCGCGTCCAGCGTCATGAAGGCCGCCGGCACCATGTAGTCCGGCAAGCGCGACGCCAGCGCTTCGCGCAGCGTGGCGACGGCCAGATTCGCAGGCACCACGTAGGCCACCAGCCGCGCGCCCGCGGGACCGTCTTGCGCCAGCACCGCCGCCTGCTCCACGCCCGGTTGCGCCAGCAGCGCCGACTCGATCTCGCCCAGCTCGATGCGGAAGCCGCGGATCTTGACCTGCTGGTCCGCGCGTCCCAGGTACTCCAGTTCGCCATCCTCGCGCCAGCGCGCCAGGTCGCCCGTGCGGTACAAGCGGCCGCCGCTGCCCGCCGGATCGGCGATGAAACGTTCGGCGCTCAGCCCGCCGCGGCCCAGATAGCCGCGCGCCAGGCCCGGCCCGCTGACATACAGCTCGCCGCTGACACCGGGCGGCACGGGGTTGAGCTCGTTGTCGTAGACGTGCAGGCCGAGGTCGGGAATGCCCACCCCGATGGGGCTGCCGCCCGCCGCCAGATCGTCGTGCCGCAGCAGGCGGTGCGTGACATGCACCGTGGTCTCGGTGATGCCATACATATTGACCAAGGCCGGCATCGCGTCGCCGACATGGTCGAACCAGGGTTTCAATTTGCGCGGATCCAGGGCTTCGCCGCCAAAGATCACGGTACGCAACGCCAGGCCGGTGGACGTCGTTGCGCCCAGCAGCCCGGGCACCTGCATCAGTTGCAGGAACGCCGACGGCGTCTGGTTCAACACAGTGACCTGCTCGCGTCGCAGCAACGCCAGCATCGCCTCCGGCTCGCGGCTCTGCTCGTACGGCACCACAACCAGCTTCCCGCCGGTGCAGAGCGCGCCGAACAGCTCCCACACCGAGAAGTCGAAAGCGTAGGAATGGAACAGCGTCCAGGTATCCTGGGGGCCAAAGCCGAACCAATGCGCGGTGCGCGACAACAGCCGGCACACCTGGCGATGCGCCAACAGCGCACCCTTGGGCCGGCCGGTCGAGCCCGATGTGTAGATGACGTACGCAAGGTTGTCGGTATGCACGGGCAGCGCGGGATTGTGCGCCGGCGCTTGCGACACCTCGTCCCCGTCGATGCACGCCAGCGTGACGCCGGGCAGGTCTTCACGCAGCCAAGCCAGGCCATCGGCCTGGGCCTGCCCCGTCAGCACCACCCGCAAACCGCTGTCCGCGGCCATATAGCGCAGGCGATCCTCCGGATAGGCCGGATCCAGCGGCACATAGGCCGCGCCCGCCTTCAACACGCCCAGCAGGGCCTGGACCAGCGCCATGGAGCGCGGCAAGGCCACGCCCACTTTGGTTTCCGGCCCCACACCCAGCGCAATCAACCGATGCGCGATACGG
Organism: Achromobacter sp. ISS7; assembly: GCF_056523125.1. Lineage (NCBI taxonomy): Bacteria > Pseudomonadati > Pseudomonadota > Betaproteobacteria > Burkholderiales > Alcaligenaceae > Achromobacter > Achromobacter sp. ISS7. The sequence continues at coordinate 1,951,253 of NZ_JAWRZD010000001.1, forward strand.
TTTGCCGCCGCGTTGAGCGCGGCATAGTCCATCTGCGCGCCGTCGCAGCTCAAGGCGATGGCGCCGGGCTGGCGCAGCGCCTGCGCTTCGATCAGGCCGTGCAGCGTGTCATGCGCGGCGGTCGGGTCTGCCTCGGTGGCGCGGCCCCATGCCATCACCTGGGCCGCTTCGGCGTCGGAAAGCAACGCCACGCGGTCCAGGCGCTGCTGCGGCATGTCGATCAACGCTTCCAGCATCCGTTCGAGATGGCTTCCCAAACGGACGATCAAGCGCGGGTCGAACAGCTCGCGCGCATACAACAACGCCACCTGGACCCGGCCATCCGGCAGTTCCGCCGTATTGCAACTGAGCTCGAACTGCGCCTGCTGTTCGGGCATGCCGTAGTCACTGGTGCGCAAGCCGCCCAGGTCGCGCAAGGCGCGGTAGTCGGGACGCTGGTGATTGAAGAGCACCTGGAACAAGGGCGTATGGCCATCGCGTCCGGGCTGCAGCGCATCGACCAGTTGCTCGAAGGGCAGATCCTGGTGCTCCTGGGCCTCGCGCGCGCGGTCGCGCAACTGGGCCAGCAGCCCGTCCAGTGTCTCGCCCGGATCGCAGCGCCCGCGCAGGACCTGCGTATTGACGAAGAAGCCCACCACGCGTTCGGTGTCGCCGCGATGGCGGTTGGCGATCGGAACGCCGACGCGCACGTCCGCCTGGCCACTATAGCGGTACAGCACGGCCTGGAAACCCGCGAGCAGCGCGCTGAAGAGCGTGGCGCTTCGTGCCTGCGCCGCGGCGCGCAGCCGGGTGACTAGGTCGGCGGGCAAATACAAGGTGTGGCGCGCCGCCTGATACGAAGCGTTGGGCTGGCGCGGCGCCGCCGTCGGCAATTGCAGTACCGGCTGTTCGCCGCCCAGGGTGCGGAGCCAGTACTCGCGCTGGCGTTCGCCCTCGCCCCGCGCCAGCCAGCCGCGCTGCCAGGCCGCGTAGTCTTCATAGGCCAGGCCCACGGGCGCGAGCGCGGCGGCCCGACCCTCGACACGGGCGCGGTACAGTTCCGCGAACTCCTCCACGATCACCTGCATGGACCAGCCGTCGGAGATGATGTGGTGCATGACCACGACCAGCACATGGTCGTCTTGCGCCTGGCGCAGCAACCCCACGCGCAGCAGCGGCCCCACCTCCAGGTCGAAGGGTTCCTGCGTCCAGGCCTGCACCGCCCGTTGCGCCCGCAGGGGATCGCTGGCGGCCTGGCGCAGCAAGGTGAACGGCCCCGGTGGCTGCACCACCGGCTCGGCCTGGCCATCGTCGGTCGCGACAAATCGCGTACGCAGGCTGGCATGGCGCGCCACCAGCGCCTCGAACGCGGCGGCCAGCGCGGCCTCGTCCAGCGCACCCGACAAGCGCAGCGCGCCGCTGATGTGATACGCCGAACTCTGGGGATCCATGCGCCACAGGAACCATTGCCGCTGCTGCGCATGCGAGAGCACCGCCATGCGATGCCCGGGGTGCTGCGGCGCCGGTTCGTCCTGTTGGGCAGGGGCCGCGACCGTTGCGGCGGGTTCCTGCGCCGGGGTCGCCAGGCCGCCGGCGGCCGCGGCTGGCGGCTCGGCCTGCGGCTGGGGACTGATCGCCCGGGCCAGCGCCTGCAGGGTCTGGCATTCGAAGATCTGGCGGGGCTTGATCGGCAGCTTGAGGCGACGCGCGCGCGCCATGACCTTCAGGCTCAGGATGGAGTCGCCACCCAGTTGGAAGAAATTGTCCTGCCGCTTGACCGCCGGCACGCCCAGTACTTCCTGCCAGATGCCCGCCAACGCGAGCTCGACCTCGCCTTGCGGCGTCTCGCCATCGGCCTGCGCCTGAACGGCGGGCGTCGGCAAGGCACGGGTGTCGAGCTTGCCGTTGGCCGTCAGTGGCAGGCTGTCCAGCCAGGTCAGCGTGGCCGGCACCATGTAATCCGGCAGTTTTTCGGCGAGCACCGCCAATGCATCCGCCACCGCCTCGCCCGCCGCCACCGCGTAGGCGTGCAGCGCTGTCCGCCCGTCGTCGTGCCGCGCGACCACCGCCGCGGCCGCTACGCCGGACTGCGCGCGCAACAGGACGGCGATCTCGCCCGGTTCGACCCGGTAGCCGCGCACCTTGACCTGGTCGTCGCCGCGCCCCAGGTAGACCAGGGCGCCCTGCGCATTCATGCGGACGCGATCGCCGGTGCGATACAGCCGCTCACCCGTCCCGAAGGGGCTGGCCACGAAACGTTCCGCCGTCTGGCCCGGCCGTCCCTGGTAGCCGCGCGCCAGGCCGGCGCCGGCAAGGTACAGTTCGCCCTCGGCGCCGGCCGGCACCGGGTCGAGATAGGCGTCCAGGACATAGGCGCGCAGATTGGGCAACGGCCGCCCGATGGGCAGGTTCCTGCCCTCTTCCCGGCCGGTGTCCGCCGCGGCTTGCACCAGCGCGCCGACCGTCGTTTCGGTGGGGCCATAGTGGTTGTAGATCCGGCACGCCGGCGCCAGTTCGCGGACGGTGTCCAGCAGCGCGCCCGGCGTGCGTTCGCCGCCCAACACCAGCGTATGGCGCGGCAATGCGTCCGCGGCCCGCGCGGCCTGCAGCAACGCCTGCAGATGGCTGGGCACGATCTTCAACACGTCGACCTCATGCTGGCGCATGTATTCGGCGAACCGGTCCGGATCGAAGACCCGCTCCGGCGCGATCAGATGCAAGGCGCAGCCGCCGCACAGGGCGCCATACAGGGTGGTGTGCCCCAGGTCGGCCGACACCGTCGAAACCATGGCCATGCTGCGCGCCGTCCCCGGCAATTCCAGGCGCGCCAGCACGCCCTGCACATAGTTGGCCAACGCGCCCCGGCTGACCGCCACGCCCTTGGGCTGGCCGGTCGAGCCCGACGTGTAGATCAGATAGGCCGTCTGAGCGGGATGGACAGCCACCGCCACCGGCTTCTCGACCGCCGCGCACGCGCTCAGGTCGATATCCAGGCAAGGCACGCCCGCCGGCTCCCATTCCGTTTCGCAGAGCACGCAAATCGCGCCGCTGTCATCGATCAACTGGCGGCGGCGCGCCTCGGGCAACGCGGGATCCAGCGGCACATAGGCGCCGCCCGCGCGCAACACGGCAAGCATGCCGGCGACGAAGGCCAGGCCGCGTCCAGCGTGCACGGCGACGCGCGTCTCCGAAGACACGCCCAATCCGCGCAATCTGCCGGCCAGCGTGGTGGCGATGCCGTCCAGCGCCTCGCGGGACAGGCTGCGGTCTTCCTGCACCGCGGCGGTCGCCGTCGGCGCATGCGCGACCCAGGCGTCCCACAGCGTCAGCACATCCGTCGCCGCCCACGCCACCGTCTCGCCGCCGGCTTCGCCCGAGGCATGCGCCAACGGCAGCTCGACCAGGGGGATATCCGCGTCGGCCACGCCTTGGCGCAGCCATTGGCCGAACGCCTCGGCCAACGCCGTGATCGTCGCGGCGTCGAACACATCGGCGGCGTAGTCGAACTGGCACTGGATGGCATCGCGGCCATTGGTCACGTCCAGGCTCAGGTCGAAGTGCGCCTGTTGCGCGTGCAGCGACATGGGCCGCATCCCCAGGGAACCGAAACCGGCGCCAATGGCATCGCCCTGCGCCTGCTCCGTGCACTTGACCTGGAACAACGGGTTCAAGCCGGGCACCCGCTCGCCGGCGAGTTCGGACACCAGCACATCGAAGGGGCAATCGGCATGGGACTGCGCCTGCAGCACCGTATCGCGCACGTCGGCCACCAGTTCCCGCAGGCTCGCGTCGCGGTTCACACGGGTGCGCAGCACCGCGGTGTTGGTGAAATAGCCGATCAGGCCATGCGTTTCCGCCTGGTCGCGATTGGCCAGCGGCGTGCCCACCAGGACGTCGTCCGCGCCGCAATAGCGCGACAGCGTGTACTTGAATGCCGCCAGCATCACCATGAACACCGAGGCGCCGCTGGCGCGCGCCAATTGGCGCACGGCGTCACTGGTGACGGCGTCCAGCCGCAACGTGTGCGAGCCGGCGACCGCGTCGCGGTGCGCCGGACGCGGCCGGTCCAGCGGCAGCCGCAGGTTCTCGGGCAAGCCGGCCAGGCGGGCCTTCCAGTATTCCATCTGCGCCGGCAGGCGCCGCAGCGCATGCCACTCACGCAACCACGACGCATAGTCGCCAAACTGTACCGGCAGCGGCGCCAACGCCGCGGCGGCGCCGGTCGCCTCCTCGTCGTAGAGGGCCGCCAGCTCGCGCACCAGGATCGCCTGCGACCAGCCATCGGCCACGATGTGATGCACGCACAGCGTCAGCCAGTGTTGCTCCGCATCCAGGCTGACCACGCCCAGCCGCCAGGCCGGCGCATGCGCCAGGTCGAATGCGGCCTCCACCATCGCCACGCTGGCCCGTCGGGCGGCTTCCATGCGCTGGTCCGCATCGACTTCCCGCACCGATACCTGGCGCCATTCGACTGCCGGATCGGCCAGCACCCGCTGCACCGGCGCCGCGTCATCGCTCGCCTCGAAGACGGTCCGCAGCACGGCATGGCGCGCGGCCAGCCGCCGCGCCGCGCGGCGCAGCGCGTCCACATCCAGGGGGCCGGACAACGCCAGCGTGCCGGACAGGTTGTAGGCCGCGGAGTCCGGCGCCATGCGCCAGGTCAGCCAAAGCGCGTTCTGGGCGTGGGAAAGGGGGTAGGTTTCCCTGCCGGGGAACGGCACGACCGGCAGCGATGCGGGGTCGATACCCTGCTCCAGCAACCTGTCCAACAGCGCCTGGCGCTGCACGGAATCCAGTTTTGCGATGCGTTCGGCCAGCGTGCGAGGATCCAGTCCCATGTGCTCAAATCTCCAATTCGTTCAACAGCGAGTCGATGGCGGCAAGTTCCGCCTGTCGCTCGTCTTGCCCAGTCGCGCCGGCGCCATTGCGCAGCCGCGCGAGTTCAGGTTGGGCCGCGATGGCCGCGAGGGTCGGGGTGTCGAACACCGCCCGCAGCGACAATTCCACGCCATGGCGCTGCCGCAACATGGCGGTGGCCGTCATCACGGCGATCGAGTCGCCGCCCAGCTCGAAGAAGTTGTCGTGGCGGCCCACGGTCTCGGCGCCCAGCACCTGCGACCAGATCGCGGCTAGCGCGATCTCGGCCTCGCCTTGCGGCGCCTCGTAGGCTTGCTGCGCCGTGAAACTGGCCTGCGGCAGCGCGCGGCGGTCCAGCTTGCCGTTGGCGTTGACCGGCAGCGCGTCCAGCGTCACGAAGGCCGCCGGCACCATGTAGTCCGGCAAGCGCGCGGCCAGCGCTTCGCGCAGCGTGGCGACGGCCAGATCCGCTGGCACCACGTAGGCCACCAGCCGCGCACCCGCGGGGCCGTCCTGCGCCAGCACCGCCGCCTGCTCCACGCCGTCCTGCGCCAGCAACGCCGACTCGATCTCGCCCAGTTCGATACGCAGGCCGCGGATCTTGACCTGGTAGTCCAACCGGCCCAGGTATTCCAGTTCGCCATCTTCGCGCCAGCGCGCAAGATCGCCCGTGCGGTACAAGCGTGCACCGCCGCCGTCCGGATCGGCCACAAAGCGGTCCGCCGTCAGCCCGGGCCGGCCCAGGTAGCCACGACCCAGCCCGGCGCCGCCCAGATACAGCTCGCCAGCCACGCCTACCGGTACCATGTTCAGGTTTCCATCCAGCACTCGCGTCTGTACGCCCGCGATCGGGCGACCGATTGGGACGATGCCCGGGGCCTGGCCTTGTTCGTCAAGCGCACCATGCCACGCGGTAACGTCGATGGCCGCTTCCGTCGGCCCGTACAGGTTCTCCACTTCGGCCTGTGGCAGGCACCGCAGCCCGCGCTGCAACAGTTCCGGACTCAACGCCTCGCCGCTGCACACGATGCGCTTCAGGCTGGCGCAGCGCCGATCCGGCGATCCTTCCAGATGGCTCAGGAACGCATGCAGCATCGACGGCACGAAGTGCAGCGTGCTCACTTCGTGGGCCTCGATCAGTTGCACCAGCCGTTCCGGCTCCCGATGTTCGCCCGGCCCGGCCAGCACCAGCTGCGCGCCCTGCGCCAGCGGCCAGAAGAACTCCCACACCGATACGTCGAAGCTGAATGGGGTCTTTTGCAGCACCGTGTCGCCGGCCTGCAAACCGTACGCCTGCTGCATCCACGCCAGCCGATTGCCCAGCGCCGAATGGCGGTTGGCCGCGCCCTTGGGCCGGCCGGTCGAACCCGACGTGTAGATCACGTAGGCCAGTTGCTCCGGGTGCCACGCCACCTCCGGCGGCGCCTCGGCGGTGCTGACGACCAGGGCCTCGTCCAGTGCCAGCACCCGAGCCGTCGGCGCCAGCGCTGTTGCGCGAGCGGCCAGCGCCGGCTGCGCCAGCAGCAGCCCCAGGCCGCTGTCGGCCATCATGTAGGCCAACCGCTCGTCCGGGTAGTCCGGGTCCAGCGGCACGTAGGCCGCGCCCGCCTTGAGCACCGCCAGCAGGGCCAGCACCATCTCCACCGAGCGCTCGGCCAGGATGCCCACCACCTGCTCCGGCCCCGCCCCGGCCTGCCGCAGCCTCCACGCCAGCGCGTTGGCGCGGCTGTCCAGCTCGGCATAGGTCAAGGCCGCCTCGCCCACCCGCAGCGCCACCCGGTCCGGCGTGCGCCGCGCCTGCGCCGCGATGCGCACCGGCATCGGGTCGTCCGAACCGTCCGCCGCCGGCAAGGCCTCGGCCCGCTCCCAATGCGCCAGCCGTTCGCTGTCTTCGGCGGCGATGGGCATCGCCAGCGCGCCGACGGCGCCGTCGTGCGTCGCGATCCCCATCAACTGCGCCAGCAACCGTTGCGCCAAGGCCCGCATGGCGGCGGCCGGCACCCGGGCCGGATCGCGGCGCAGGCGCAGGCTCAGGCAACGATCACCCGACGCCAGCACGGTCAAGGCAAAGTTGGTGTCTTCTTCGGTGGCCAGTTCACCGAATCGCACACTGCCGCCAGTACCCCGCAACACCGCGTCCACGGGATAGTTCTCGAACACCAGCAGGGTATCGAACAGCGCCCGGCCATTGTGGCCGGCCCAGCGTTGCACATCGGCCAGCGGCACATGCTCCGCTTCGCGCGACGCCAGGTTCTGCGCCTGGATGGCCCGCAGCCATTCACCCAGCTCCTGGTTCGCGGCGCTCGGGACGATCAGCGCCACCGTATTGATGAACAGGCCGAGGATGCGTCCGGCATCGGCCAGGCTGTCCGGACGCCCCGACGTGGTCACGCCGAAAGCCACGGTGTCATGGCCGGTGGCTTGCGCCAGTACGCGCGACCAGGCCGCCTGCAGCAACGTGTTCAATGTGATGCGATGACGGCGCGCGGCCGCGGTCAGGCGCCGGGTTTGCGTTTCGTCCAGCGTCACGCTGGCATCGAGTGACCGCGACAAGGAGTCGGAGCCGTCCTGCGCGCCATGCGGCACAACCGGTGCCAGCAGCGTGGGTTCGTCCAGCATCCGGGTCACACCTTGCCAGTACGCCTGCATCGCGACGCCATCGCGCTGGCCCAGCCAGGCCAGGTAATCCCGGTAGCGGCCGATGCCGCGCGTCACTTCCTGCCCTTCGTAGGCCCGCAGCACCTCTCCCAGCAACTGCGACACGCTCCAGCCGTCTAGCAGCAGGTGGTGGTGCGTCCAGATGAAGTGGTGCCGGTCCGCGCCCGTGCGCACCAGCAGCAGCCGCATCAGCGGCGGCCGCGACAGGTCGAAGCCACCGCGCCGCGCCTGGCGCGCCAGCGCCTGTAACTGCGCCGCGTCCGCGTCCAGCCGTTCGCACCGCTCGAACGGCACGGCCACCTCGCGCGCCACCCATTGCAGCGGCGCGCCGGCGCCCTGCACGAAGCCCGTGCGCAATACCTCGTGGCGCGCCAGCGCCGCCGCCCAGGCCGCCTCGAAGCGCGCCTCGTCCAGCCCCTGCACGTCCACGCACAGCTGGTTCACGTAGGCCGGCTCGCCCTCTTCCTCGCTCTGCGCCCAGGCGCTGTGGAACAGCATCCCTGCCTGCATCGGCGTGACCGGGTAAAGGTCCTCCCATTGCGAGACCGGCGCGCCAATCGGCAGCGCCGCCAGCGTGGCCTGGTCCAGCCCGGCCAGGGGGAAGTCCGACGGCGTCACGCCCTGCGCGCCGCTGGCGCAGTGCGCCACCAGCTCGCGCAGCGCCTGCGCATAGGCGTCGGCCAGCGCCTGCATGCGCGCCGCGTCGTGGCGCTCGCCGCTGTAACCCAGCGTCAGGCGCAGCGTGCCCGCGTACACCTGGCCGTTGATCGTCAATGCATGCGAGGCCGGCGCCGTCTCCAACTGGCCCGCGCCCACGCCTTCGGCCGCGATGCGCCAGCCTTGCCCGGCCCCCGTCTCCTCGAACTGGCCCAGATAGTTGAACAGGATCGAAGATTGCGCCACCCCCTGGGCATCGAGCAGGCCGTGGCCCAGTCCCCGTCCCGGCACGGCGCGCAAATACTCCTTGACCGCCGTGATCAGTGCCGCGTCATCGTCCTCGGCGGTCAGCACCACCGGATACACGCTCGTGAACCACCCCACCGTGCGCGACAGATCCAGTGGCGAGTCGCCGGTCTCGCGGCCATGCCCTTCCAGGTCGATCCGCACCTGCGTCATGCCGCCCCAACGCCGTAGCGCCCGCACCAGGCCCGCCAGCAGCAGGTCGTTGACCTGCGTGCGATACGCCGCGGGCGCCTGGCGCAGCAGCGCCTGGGTCGTGGCTTCGTCCAGCGCCAATACGGCCTGGCGCTGGTCGCCCACCTGGTTGGCGCCTTGCGGGTGGTCCACCGGCAGCGCATCGCCGGCCAGCAACGCACGCCAATAGGCCGACTCTGCCGCGCTCGGGGAATGCGCTTGCCACAGATGGCTCGACCAGTCGCCGTAGCTGCTGGTGCGCGCCGGCAGGCGGACCGGTTCACCGGCCACCAGTTGGCCATAGGCCGTGCGCAGATCCTCCAGCAGGATGCGCCACGACACGCCATCGACCGCCAGGTGGTGGATCGCCAGCAGCACGCGCCAGGAGCCATCGGCCACCTCGATCAGGACGCCACGCAGCAGCGGGCCCTGGCCGATGGACAGGCTGCGTTGCGCGCTGTCGCAGACTGCTTCGATCTGCGTGCGATCCGTTGCATTTCGGCGCCACAACAGCCCTGTGCCGTCACCCAGGTCCACGTCGGCGTAGCGCTGGCGCCACCCATTGCCCTCACGGCTGAACCGCAGGCGCAGCGCGTCGTGGTGCGCCACCAGCGCGGCCAGCGCCCGGGCCAGCGCGTCGCCATCGACCGGCGCGTCGCTGTGCAGCAGCACCGCCTGGTTCCAATGATCGTGCGTGGCCAGCGGCTGCGCCAGGAACTGCGCCTGGATCGGCAGCAGCGCCACCTCGCCGCAGGCCGGCCCCTGCGCCACCGCCTCGCCCCGCGCCGCCTCGGCCACCGCCGCCAGTTGCGCCACCGTCTGGCGCTCGAACACCTGGCGCGGCGTGATGCGCCAGCCCGCCTGGCGCAACCGCGCCACGATCTGCAGGCTCAGGATCGAGTCGCCGCCCAGCTCGAAGAAGTTGTCGTGGCGGCCCACGGTCTCGGCGCCCAGCACCTGCGACCAGATCGCCGCCAGCGCGATTTCTACCTCGCCCTGCGGCGCCTCGTAGGCTTGCTGCGCCGTGAAGCTCGCCTGCGGCAGCGCGCGGCGGTCCAGCTTGCCGTTGGCGTTGACCGGCAGCGCGTCCAGCGTCACGAAGGCTGCTGGCACCATGTAGTCCGGCAACCGTGCCGCCAGCGCTTCGCGCAATGCGGTGACCGGCACCGAGGCCGGCACCACGTAGGCCACCAGCCGCGCGCCCGCGGGGCCATCCTGCGCCAGCACCGCTGCCTGCTCCACGCCGTCCTGCGCCAGCAGCGCCGACTCGATCTCGCCCAGCTCGATGCGCAGGCCGCGGATCTTGACCTGGTGGTCCAGCCGGCCCAGGTATTCCAGTTCGCCATCTTCGCGCCAGCGCGCCAGATCACCCGTGCGGTACAGGCGTGCGCCGCCGCCGTCCGGATCGGCCACGAAGCGGTCCGCCGTCAGACCGGGCCGGCCCAGGTAACCTCGACCCAGCCCGGCGCCGCCCAGATACAGCTCGCCGGCCACGCCGACCGGTACCGGGTTCAGGTTTCCATCCAGCACTCGCGTCTGTACGCCCGCGATCGGGCGGCCGATTGGGACGATGCCCGGGGCCTGGCCTTGTTCGTCAAGCGCACCATGCCACGCGGTGACGTCGATGGCCGCTTCCGTCGGCCCGTACAGGTTCTCCACTTCGGCCTGTGGCAGGCACCGCAGCGCGCGCTGCAACAGTTCCGGACTCAACGCCTCGCCGCTGCACACGATGCGCTTCAGACTGGCGCAGCGCCGATCCGGCGATGCTTCCAGATGGCTCAGGAACGCATGCAGCATCGACGGTACGAAGTGCAGCGTGCTCACCTCATGAGCTTCGATCAACTGCACCAGCCGTTCCGGTTCCCGATGTTCGCCCGGTCCCGCCAGCACCAGCTGCGCGCCCTGCGCCAGTGGCCAGAAGAACTCCCACACCGATACGTCGAAGCTGAACGGGGTCTTCTGCAGCACTGTGTCGCTGGCCTGCAGGTCATACGCGTGCTGCATCCACGCCAGCCGGTTGCCCAAGGCCGAATGCCGGTTGGCCGCGCCCTTGGGGCGGCCGGTCGAGCCCGACGTGTAAATTACGTAGGCCAGCTGTTCCGGGTGCCACGCCACCTCGGGCGGCGTCTCGGCCGAGCCAGCGACGAGGGCCTCGTCCAGCGCCAGCACCCGCGCCGTCGGCGCCAGCGTGGCGGCGCGAGCGGCCAGCGCCGGCTGTGCCAGCAGCAGCCCCAGGCCGCTGTCGGCCATCATGTAGGCCAGCCGCTCGTCCGGGTATTCCGGGTCCAGCGGCACGTAGGCCGCGCCCGCCTTGAGCACCGCCAGCAGGGCCAGCACCATCTCCACCGAGCGTTCGGCCAGGATGCCCACCACCTGCTCCGGCCCCGCCCCGGCCTGCCGCAGCCGCCACGCCAGCGCGTTGGCGCGGCTGTCCAGCTCGGCATAGGTCAAGGCCGCCTCGCCCACCCGCAGCGCCACCCGGCCCGGCGTGCGCCGCGCCTGCGCCGCGATGCGCACCGGCATCGGGTCGTCCGACCCCTCCACAACCGGCAAGGCCGCGCCTCGCTCCCAAGCCCTTTGCAGCGGCTCGGCCTCGGCGTCGATCAACGGCACCGCCAGCACGGCCGCGTCCGGCGCCCGCGCCAACTCGCGCAGCAGGGTCTCGTAGGCGTCTGCCATCCGTTCGACCAGCGCGCGCGACAGCACGTCGCGGGCGTAGCGTAGCGTGAACTGCACGTTGCCATCGTCGTACTCGACGCTGTCGCATTGCAGCTCGAAAGGCAACATCGGCGCCGCCATCGCGACGGGCTGGCACACCAGGTCCGCCACGCGCCAGTCATGCCGCGCGGGCAGCGATTGGTGATTGAACAGCACCTGGAACAACGGCGTTTCGCCCGCCACGCGGGGCGGTCGCAGCGCGTCGACCAATTGATCGAACGGCAACTCCTGGTGGGCCTGCCCCTCCAGCCAGGCCAGCCGAACCTGTTCCAGCAGGTCGCGCCACGAGGTCGCGGGCGCCAGCCGGGCGCGCATGACCTGCGTGTTCACGAACAGGCCGACCACGTCCTGCAGCCCGGGCCGGCCACGCCCTGCGACGGGCACGCCGACACTGAGGTCATGTTGGCCCGCGTAGCGCGCCAGCAATGCCTGGAATGCCGCCAGCAGCGTCACGAACAGGGAGCCGCCGGGTGCCAGGCCGCGCAGCGCGCCGGCAAGCGTGGCGGGGAGCCGACGCGTCACCGCGTCGGCCGCATACGGTGCGCCCGTCCGCTTGCGGGCGTCGCCGGGCAGCACCAACGGCGGCTGGTCCGCGTCGAGCGCCGACCGCCAATAGCCAACCTGCCGTTCGCGTTCTCCGGCCTCCAGCAGATCGCGCTGCCAGTGCGCATAGTCGGCATAGCGCAGCCGCCCGGCGGCAACCGCGCCCGTCTTGCCGCTGCGCCAGTCCGCATAGGACTGCACGAATTCCTCGATCAACACGCCCATGGACCAGCCATCCGACACGATGTGATGCATGGCGGTGACCAATAGATGATCCTGGGGGCCGATCCGGATCAGTCCGACCCGGAACAGCGGCCCGGCCAACAGGTCGAACGGCTCGGCGATCCACTGCGCGGCCAGTTCCTTCGCGCCCTGCTCCGCGTTCGCACCGAGGCCGCGCAGGTCCGACTCGACGAGCGCCACCCGGGCCTGCGCCTGAACCACCGGCCGGCCCATTCCCAGCTCGTCCATGTCGAAGTGCGTCCGCAGCGACTCATGCGAGTCCAACAGCCGGTCAAAGGCCGCCCGGACGCCGTCGGGATCCAGGTCGCCGCGCAGTCGCAACACCCCGGGCAGATGGTACGAGGCGTCCTCCGGCGCCAGGCGCCAGAGGAACCACAGGCGCTCCTGGGCGTGGGACATGACGGCCGGCCGGTCGCGCGGCAGGATCGGCAGTGCGCCGGGATCCAGGCCCTGCTCGCGCATCTTTTCATACACGGCACGGCGCTGCGGCGCGGCCAACGTGGCAAATTTGGCGGCGATCTGCCTGGCCAGCGTGTCGTCCATCAGTGTGTCTCCAGCGTATCGATAAAGGCGCCAATGTCCTGAAGCGCCCGGTCCTGCGACTGCGCCCGCGCGCCGGCGCGGTCCACGGCCTCGGCAAAGGCTGCCAGCGTCGGCGATTCGAATAGCGCCACCAGCGGCACCTCCAGGCCCAGATCGACCTGGATCCTGGCGACGACGCGCATCACCAGCAACGAATGCCCTCCCAGCTCGAAGAAGCTGTCATGGCGGCCCACCCGCGCCACGCCCAGCACGTCGCCCCAGATCCGCGCCAGCTGCTGCTGCAACGGCCCCTCGGGCGCCACGTGCTCGCGTCCGGTCCGCAACGGATCGGGCGCCGGCAGGCCCTTGCGGTCGATCTTGCCGTTGGGCGTCTGCGGCAGGCGGTCGAGCGTCATCCAGACGGTCGGCACCATGTACGCGGGCAAGGCCGCCGCCAGCCCCTCGCGTGCCGGCTGCCACCAGTCCTGGCGGCCGCCTTCCATGGCTGCCGCCGGATCGACGGGCACCACGTAGGCGACCAGCCGCCGGCCCTGGCCGTCGTCGCGCACCGTGGTGATGGCCTGCCTGATGCCCGGCTGGCGTGCGAGCACGGCGTCGATCTCGGTCAGCTCGATGCGAAAACCATGCACCTTGACCTGATGGTCGCGGCGCCCCGCGTATTCCAGGACGCCTTCCGAGCGCCAGCGCGCGAGATCGCCTGTCCGGTACATGCGCGCGCCGGGCGTCAGGGCCCAGGGGTCCGCCACGAAGCGATCGGCGCTCAGTCCCGGTTGGGCCAGGTAGCCGCGGCCCACGCCGACGCCGGCCACGCACAGCTCGCCGATCACGCCGGCCGGCGTGGGCGCCAGATTCGCGTCCAGCACATACAGGCGGGTGTGGTCGGTGGCCCGCCCGATGGGCAACGCCGCGCCCGCGTCAGTCGGCGCCGTGTCGAGCCGGTGCAGGGCCACGTCGTCGGCGCACTCCGCGGGGCCGTACGCGTTGATCAATGGCACGCCCGGATAGCGCTCGAACCAGGTCCGGGCCAACGCGGCCGGGCTGGCTTCGCCGGTCGGCAGCATCCAGCGCAGCCGCGGCATGTCCTCGGCCTGGCCCATCAACATGCCCTGGATCAGCGCCGGCACGCACTCCAGCACCGTGATGCCACGCGCATTGGCATGGCGTATCAGCGCCTGCGGATCGCGCGCGACCGCGTCCGGCACGATGTCCACGCAGGCGCCGCACAGCAGGCCCGCGAGCAATTGCCACACCGAGATGTCGAAACTCTGCGACGCGGTCTGTCCGATCACATCGTCCATTCCCAGGGCCAGCGCAGGGACTTTGCTCAATTGGTTGTTGAGCATTCCGGCGCTGGTCACGACGACGCCCTTGGGCGTGCCGGTCGACCCGGAAGTGAAGATCACGTAGGCCGCCTGGCCCGGGCGGGCCGGCTCGGCCGGGCCACGATCCGCGCCGGCCTCGGGCACGTCGGCCAATGCCAGCACCGGCACCGTGCCGCGCAGCGTGTCGATCAAGGACGCATGCTGGCGCGCGGCGACCGGATCCACCACCAGCGCCCGCGCCCGGCTCAGGGCGAAGATCTGGGCAATCCGCTGTGGCGGCTGCGACGGATCGAGGGCCAGATAGGCCGCATTGACCTTGAAAACGCCCAGCACGCCGGCAAGCATCGCAATGCCGCGCTCGGCCAGCACGACCACCACGTCGTCACGGCGCACGCCGGCCAGCGCCAACGCATGCGCGTGCCGGTTCGCCAGCCGGTCCAGGGCGACATAGCGGATCTCGCCGATCGCGTCGCGCGCGGCGATGCGATCGGCATACCGGCGCGCCTGCGCCTCGAACAGCACGGCATAGCCCGCGTCCAACGGATAATCCGGCGTGGGGCCGGCTCCCGCCGCCAGCGCCAGGCGTCCCTGCTCGGGATCGAGCAGTTCGATCCCGTCGAGCGCGGCGTCGGGCTGGCTGGCAAACTGCATCAGCACGTGCCGCAGGCCGGTCAGGACGGCCTGCACCTCCGAGGCCTCGAAACGGGCCGGATCGTAGGTGATCTGCAGCACCAGCGCATCGCCCGGCTTGACCACCACGGTCAACGGATAGTTTGTGTGCGTGCGGGCGCCGTCGGCACGCGCGCCGATCCGCGCCGCCTGGGCCAACAACGCCTCCTCGACAGGCGCATTCTCGAACACGAACAGCGTTTCGAATAGCGACGAGCCACGCGGGACGTCCGCATCGGCCTGGATCTCGGCCAGCGAGACCTGCTCGTGCTCGCGCAGCCCGGCGTTGCGATCCTGCACCTGGCGCAGCCACTGCGCCACGCCCAACCGGCTGGCACCAGTGGCGCATGGCACCGGCACTCGCAGCGGCAAGGTGTTGATGAACAGGCCGATGGTCTGCTGGATGCCATCCAGTTCGGTCGGGCGGCCGGCCACGGTGACGCCGAACACGACCTCGTCCACGCCCGCGCAACGCGCCAGCCACAAGGCCCAGGCCCCCTGCGCGCAGGTATTCATCGTCAGCTGATGGCGCTGCGCCATCTGTTGCAGCGCGGTGGTCTGGGCGGGCGTCAGGGCCAGCACCGCATCCGCCGCTCGCGCGGCATCGGCGCGGACCTCGGCACGCATCGAGAGCGGCAGCGGCGTGATGTCGTTGAAACCGCGCAGGGTGTCGCGCCAGTACTGGCGCGACGCCGCCAGGTCCTGGCGCCCGAGCCAGGCGATGTAGTCGCGGAACGGCACGCTGGCCGCCCGGGGCGGTTCGACGCCCCGGGCCTGGGCTTCGCAGGCGGCGAAGAAATCCGCCAGCAACAGCGAGCGGCACCACGCGTCCATCAGGATGTGGTGATAGCTCACGATCATCAGGTCGGCCTCGGCGGTGCGGGCCAGGTGAATCCGCCACAAGGGGGCCCGCGCCATGTCGAAGCCGCTGTCGCGCTCCTCGGCCAGCAACCGCTCCAGGCTCGCCAGCCCCTCGGCCTGTAGCAGCGCGCGCCAATCATGCACCAATACCGGCACCTCGATCTCGCGCAGGATCACCTGCACCGGTCGTTCGCCGCTGTGCCAGGCAAAGCCGGCGCGCAGGGCTTCGTGGCGGCGCGCCACGGCCTGCCAGGCGTTCGCCACCGCCCGCGGATCCACCCGTTCGCCGTAGCGGTAGCGATCCTGCATCAGGTACATGCCGGACCCCGGGGTCATGAGGGTATGCAGCAGCAGCCCTTCCTGCAACGGCGTGGGCGGATAGATGTCCTGGACGTCATCCGCGTGCACGGCGAGCCTGTCCAGCTGCGCCTGCGTCACGGCGGCCAGGGGGAAATCCTCCGGCGCCATCCGACCGGCCCCAGGCCGGTCGAGGGCTTGCGCCAGGGCAAGCAGGCGGTCCAGGCACGCCTGGGCCGGCGCGCGCACATCGGCCTCGTCCAGCATTGCCGCGCTGTATGTCCAGACGAAGCGCAGCTCGTCTTCCCGCAGGGATACGCCGATGTCGATGATGTTGCGGCGCCGGCCGTCACCGGCGCGGTCCGCGCCGGCGCTTTCACCGGTCCAGCGCCAGCCGCTACCGGCCATGTCGACCCGGCCGAGGTAATTGAAGGTGATCGCCGGGTACGGCAGATCCGCCAATACCGCGCCCTGTGGCGCCAGATGACGCAGCACGCCGTAGCCCAGGCCCTTGTCCGGTATGCCGCGCAGCGCGGCCTTGACCTGCGCCAGCGCCTCGCCCGGATCGGCCGCGCCGGCCGGCAGGCACGCCGGATACAGCGCCGTGAGCCAGCCCACGATGCGGTCGGCGGCCAGGTGGGTCGCGCCTTCCTCGCGGCCGTGTCCTTCCAGTTCGATCCGCACGCTGTCCTGGCCCATCCATTGTCCCAGCGCATGCGCGACCGCGCTCAACAGCACTTCGTGCGCCTGGGCGCGCAAGCTGCGCGCGGCAGCGGCGAACAGGGCCTGCGCCCGCGCGGCCGGCAGGCTCAGCACCACGCTGCGCTGATCGCTTACCCGGTTGGCGCCGTCGGGACGACGCAGCGGCAAGCGCGCGGGCTCCTGGCCGCAGGCCTGCTTCCAATGGTCGAGCTGCGCCAGGGTTTCGGGACGTTCGCCGTAGATGCGCAACGCCTGGCCCCATGCCTTCAGGGAAGGCCCTTGGGGCAGCGCGGCCTCGGGATCCTGGTAGGCGCGTTGCAGATCGTCGACCAGCACCCGCCACGACACGCCGTCCACCACCAGGTGATGCGCCACCCACAGCAGGGTGCCGGCGCCCGCCTCGCCCTCGTCCAGCCACGTTGCCGCCACCACCGGGCCGCGCGCCAGGTCCAGGCCGCCCTGCATCGACCGCGACAGCGCGGCCAGCCGCGCCTCGCGGTCTTCGCCCGGACGCAGCGCGGTCCGGACCAGCCTCGGCGCGACAGGGGCCGCTTCGTACCGTTGCCGCCAGCCTTCACCCGAGGCCTCGAAGCGCAGGCGGAACGCGTCGTGCGCCGCCAGCACCGCATTCATCGCGCGTTCCAGCCGCGCGGCATCGACGACACCTTCAGGCCGCAACACGACGGACTGGTTCCAATGGTCGCGCGACGCCGGATCGAGCTGGAAAAAGCCGCGCTGGGCCGGCGTGAGAGGCGCCTCGCCCTGCGCCGGCGCCTGCGCGCCCGCCGCTTCCCGCAGCGGGCTTGCCGCGCGGGCCAGCGCCGCGATCGTCTGCCGCTCCATGACATCACGCGGCGAGACGCGCCAGCCCTGCTTGCGCACGGCGGCCACGATCTTGAGCGTCAGGATCGAATCGCCGCCAAGTTCGAAGAAGTTGTCGTCGCGGCCCACGCGCTCCACGCCCAACACTTCCTGCCAGATGCCGGCGAGCATGACCTCCACCGCGCCCTCGGGCGCAGCCTGCCCTCCCGCCTGCGCGAAGTTCACGGCGGGCAAGGCCTTGCGGTCGATCTTGCCGTTGTCGCTCAGGGGCAACGCCGGCAGCACCACGATCGCGGCCGGGACCATGTAGTCCGGCAGCGCCATGCCCAGCGCGGCGCGCAATACCGCCGCGTCCGGCGCGCCGGCGGCCTCGTCCGAACCGCTCACATACGCCACCAGTTTTGCCCCCTGGGGCGTGGACTGGGCCACCACCACGGCGGCGCCCACTTCAGGCCGCGCGGCCAGACGCGCCTCGATCTCGCCGAGTTCGACACGGAAGCCGCGAATCTTGATCTGGTGATCGGTGCGCCCCAAGTACAGCAGCACGCCATCATCGCGCCACGCGGCCAGGTCGCCGGTGCGGTACAGCCGCGCCCCGTCGCCCCGTGGATCCGCGACGAAGCGATCCGCCGTGAGACCGGCCGCGCCCACATAGCCGCGCGCCAGCTGCACGCCACCCAGATACAGTTCGCCCGCCGCGCCTGGCGGCGTCAGGTTCAGGTCCGCATCCAGGACCCAGGCCTGGGTGGCCTGGATGGGTGCGCCAATCGGAACGCGGCCGCCGTCCTCCCGGGCGCAAGCCGTCGCCGTCACGTCGATCGCGGCCTCGGTCGGCCCATACAGGTTGTACAGGCCCGCGCCGGGCCAGGCTTCCAGCGCGGCATCACGCACATCGGCGGGCAAGGCTTCGCCGCTGCAAAGGATGCGCCGCGGCGACGCGCAGCGCGCCGCCTCGCCGCAGGCCAGGAACGCCTGCAGCATCGATGGCACGAAGTGCAGCGTGGTCACGCCATGGCGCACGATCAGATCCGCCAGCTTCTCCGGATCACGGTGGTCGCCCGGCGCGGCCATGACCAGGCGCGCGCCGACCATGAGCGGCCACAGGAATTCCCAGACCGACACGTCGAAGCCGAATGGCGTCTTCTGCAGCACGACATCCGCCGGCTCCAGGCCGTAGGCGTCCTGCATCCAGCGCAGGCGGTTCGCCAGCCCGGCGTGCCGGTTCGCCACCCCCTTGGGCCTGCCGGTCGAGCCCGAGGTATAGATGATGTAGGCGATATGTTCCCCATGCGTGGGCACCGGCGTCCAGTCACCGCCGGCGGGCGGGGCTTGGCGCAGGTCCAGCACCCGTTCGGGCGCCGCCTCGCGCAATACCTCGGGCAGGCCTCCCGCCACCAGCAGGATGCGGGCGCCACTGCTGCGCAGGGTGTAGCCCAGGCGCTCGGCCGGATAATCGAGATCCAGCGGCACGTAGGCCGCCCCGGCGCGCAGCACGGCCAGGATCCCGACCACCATTTCCAGCGAGCGTTCCATGGCGATGGCCACCGGCGCGTCCGGCCCGGCCCCGCACGCCTGCAACGCCGCGGCCCAATCGTCGGCCCGCGCCATCAATTCCGCGTAGGTCAGGCTGTCCGCGCCGCTGACCACCGCCACGGCCGCGGGCGTGGCCGCGGCTTGACGGGCGATCCACGCCTGCACCGGCTCGTCGAAAGCGGCGCCCAGCGGGCCCTGGCTCCAGGCCTGGAGCCGGGCATGCTCGTCCGGCGCCACCAGATCGAGCGCGCCGACGCGGGTATCCGGCGTGCTGGCCAGGCAGCGCAGCACCCGCAGGTAACGTTCGGCCATGCGGCCCGCCGTGTCGGCCGAATACAACGCGGTGTTGAACTCGAGACGTCCATGCAGCACGGGCCCCTGCTTCGCCTCATCCCACAGCATGTCCAGCGACCACTCCATCTTCGCGCCGCCCTCCGGCATGGGCTCGCGCGCCACTTCCAGGCCGGGCAGCGACAGGCCGGGACCGATGCTGCCAACCTGGAGGCCAAACAGGGTTTGGTAGAGCGGCGTACGCGCGGGATCCCGCGCCACGCCACGCCGCGCCATCAACAGATCCAGGGGAAGATCGGCATGCGCCAGGGCGGCCCGCGCATCCGCGCGCACGCGCTCGCACACCTGCCGCAAGGTCTGATCCGCCGCCACGTCGACGCGAAACACCTGCGTGGTGACGAAAAAGCCGATCGCATCCTGCAATTCGGCCCGCGTGCGATTGCCGCTGGGCACGCCCACGGCGAAACCGCGCTGGCCGCTCAGGCGCGCCAGCAGAATCTGCCATGCCGCGAACAGCGCCACGAAAGGCGTGCAGCGCAATTGCGCGCACAGCGCCTTGATCTCGCCCGCCAGCCCGGCCGGCACCTCGAAATAGTGCGTCGCGCCGCGCGTCTCCAGCACGGCGGGACGGGCGTGATCGGTCGGCAGGTCCAGGTCGACCAGGTCGTCGCCAAGATGGGCATCCCAATGATCGAGCCTGGCCGCGTAGCGTCCGGCCTCGGCCTGGTCCCGTTGCCAGGCGGCAAAATCACGATACTGGCGGCGCAACGGCGGCAGCGCCGGGGGCTGGCCCTGCGTCGCTTGCTGGTACGCGTCCGCCAGGTCGCGCATGAAGATGGGATTGGACCAGGCGTCGGAGACGATGTGGTGCATGCACCAGGCCAGCACGTGCTCGCGCGGCCCCAGGCGCGCCACCGACGCGACCAGCGCGGGTTCGCGATCCAGCTGGAAGGCATGCCCGGCCAGGCGCTCGCACATTTCGCGCACGGCGGCTTCCCGCAGCGCGGGGGTGAGCGGTCCCAGGTCGTGCAACGGCAGCGCAAAGCGCCCGGCCGGCAGCACCCGCTGGCGCGGCTGCCCGTCGTCGTCATGGAAGGTCGTGCGCAGGATATCGTGGCGCGCGACCAGGGCCGCGAACGCCTCGCGCAACGCGGCGACATCCAGCGGGCCCTTCAATCGCACGGCCCGCGGTAGATGGTAGGCGGTCGACGTCGGGTCCAGCCGGCCCAGGAACCACAACTGTTCCTGCATGAACGACAACGGCGCGTCCTGGTCGTCCGGATACGCCGGCACGTCCAGGTCCTCAGGCGCATCGTCCTGATCCTCGTCGAGCAACGCTTTCAGGAGGGACGGATTGACAGAACTCATGCGGACTCCGAGAGAGTGGCGACCAGGGCCGCCCGTTCCTGCGGCGCCAGGGCCGCCAGTTGCATACGCGCCGCCGCCACCTCATCCAGCGCGGCGGCATCGGCGGCCTGGGCGCGCAGCGCGGCGGCCAACCGGGCCACGGTCGGATGATCGAACACCAGGCCCGGCTCCACCTCCTCGCGCAATTGCTTGCGCAGGCGCGTCACCAGTTTGATGACCAGTAGCGAATGCCCGCCCAGTTCAAAGAAATCGTCATGCACGCCGACGCGATCGCGCTGCAGCAGGGTCGCCACGCTGTCGGCGATGACGGTCTCCAGCGCGTCGCGCGGCAGGTCGAGCGGTTCGGCCGCCTGATCCAGTTGCGGCGCCAGCGCCAGCCGGTCGATCTTGCCGTTGGCCAGTCGAGGCAGCACCGGCAGGAAAACGATGCGGGCCGGCATCATGGGCTCGGGCAGCGCCTCGGCCAACGCCCGCAGCAGGGATTCGCGTCGCGCCTCGATCTCGGCCGGTTCGACCCGCGCCACGACGAAAGCGACCAGTTGCACCGACTGCGCCACGTCGTGGGCAAGCACCACCGCCTGCAGGACGCCGGGCTGCGCCAGCAACGCCGCCTCGATCTCCGCGGGCTCGACTCGGAATCCGCGCACTTTCAGCTGGTGATCGACGCGCCCCGCCAGCCGCAAGCGGCCCCCGGGCAGCAAATAGGCCAGATCGCCCGTGCGGTAGCAGCGTTGGCCCGGCGCCAGCGGATTGGCCACGAAAGCGCGGTGTTCCGGCTGGCCGAGATAGCCCTCCACGACCTGGGCCCCGCCCACATGCAGTTCACCCAGCGCCCCGACGGGCACCGGTCGGCCCTCGCCATCGAGCAGGTAGACGCGGCAATTGGCCAGCGGCTGGCTGAGCGGCACGATGCCGCCCCGGGTATCGTCCGGGCCGGCGACGCGGTGCACCAGCACCCCCACCGTGGTCTCTGTCGGGCCATAGTGGTTATGGATTTCGCACGCCGGCGCCAAGGCGAGGATGCGCCGCAACAGCGCGCCCGAAGTGGCCTCGCCACCGAGCACGACGCACGCCGGCACGGCGCTCGCCTCGTCCTCCAGCAATGCGGCCAGGTGAGAAGGCACCATTTTCACGGCATCGATGCCCTGCTGCCGGACGAATCGGGCATAGGCCTTGGCGTCGTGCAGGGCCGGCTCCGGCGCGATCACCAGCGCGGCGCCATGCAGCAACGCGGCGTACACCGCCGTGTTGCCGAGGTCGGCCGCGATAGTGGCCGTCATGGCCCAGCGGCGCCACCGCGCCAGCGCCATGGCCTGGCTGGCCGCCACCACGTAATTGAGCAGCTGGCGCTGGCCGACGGGCACGCCTTTGGGCGTTCCCGTCGACCCGGAGGTGTAGAGGATGTACGCGTGGCCATCCCGCGCCGACCCCGGGTCGAACGCGGCCGGTTCCGCCTGCGTGGCGTCCATCTCGGGCGCGACCGCCGGCACGGGATACCGCAGGGTTGCGGCCGTTGGCGCCACCACGGCCGCGGCGTTCGCGTCACGCAGAATGGTCTCGATGCGGGCCGCCGGCCAGGCCGGATCCAGCGGAAGATAGGCCGCGCCGCAACGCCATGCCGCCAGCATCGCCGCCACCAGCGTGGCACTGCGCGGCAGGTGCAGGGCCACGACCGTCCCCGCCCGCACGCCGCGCGCCTGCAGTGCGCCCGCCAGCGATTCCACCCGCTCGAACAAGGTGGCGTAATCCAGGGTGATACCTTGCTCGACATCGACCACGGCCGGCGCCTGCGGGGTATCGCGCGCCCATTGCGCAATGCGTTCATAGAGCGAACGGGTGCCAACCTCGAGCGCCGGCCCCTGCAGGCACGCAGGTTCGGCCGGCTCCAATACCCGCGCCAGCGGCAATCGCGGATCCGCGCCCAAGGCCGTCAGGACATCGCGATAGTGGGCAGCCAGTGTCCGCAGCGCGGCGGCCTCGTACGCCCCGGGCCGAGCGTTCAGCCACAGTTGAACGGGCCGTCCCGCGGCATCGCCAATGACGCTCAAGCCCAGCTCGAATGCCGTCGGCAGCGGCGCATCGACCACTGAAACCCCTTCAAAGCCTGCGCCGGCGCGACGGCTGGCAAAGCCGAGCGCCGTGTGCGCCGCCTGGCCGCCACCCTGCCAGTGCTCCTGGACTTCGCGATGCGTCGTCCGCAGGTCCGCCAATGCCCGTGTCCAGTCCTCGAAGGACTGTTCGCCGCTCCAGGACAGATGTAGCGGCAGGCGTTTCTCGTACGCTCCGACCGCGCCCACCAGCATCTCGTAGTCATCCCGGCAATCGTGCTGCCAACCCGATACCAGCGGCCCATCCCCTTGCAGACGTCCGAGCAATGCCAACCATGCGGCATGCAGCACCTCTTCGTGCGAGCGCGCCAGCCGCGCCGCGACCGCATCCACGGCCCGCGCCAACGCTTCATCCAGCGCGACCTGAATGGCCGGGGATTCCTCGTCCGTGCCAGCCTCGTCGCGCCTTAACGCCAGGCGCGGCACGGCAGCCGTTGCCGTGGCATGGGCGGCCCAGTAGGCCTGGGCCGGCGCGGCGTCATCGGCCTCGATGTCCTGTCGCCAAAGCACGTAGTTGAGGTAGTCGAACGGTTCGTCGTCCCCGGTGGCGAGACCGCGGGCCGTGCCCAGCAGCGATTCGGCCAGGGCATGCAGCGAGCCGCCATCGGCCACCAGCGGCGATGCCCCCAGCGCGAGCCAGCCGCCCTCGGGGGCATCGAACCAGGCCGCGTGCAGGCCGGTGTGACGACCGGAACGCAGCGCCAGCGCCAGGTCGGCCCGCCAGGCCCCGTAGGCTTGCGGACGCGCGTCCGGATCGGCCATATCCGCCTGGTATGTGCGCCAGGAACCTTCCGGCGCGGCGCCGTTCGCCTGCCGCAGGCCGTGAAAGCCCGCCACCTCGCCGAACACCAGCCGCGCCGCCGGCAGCCGGTCCAGGACCGTGGCGTGCGCCCGGCGCAACGCCGGCTCGTCCCAGCCCGCCGGCAGGCGAACCAACAATGTCACCGGTTGCGCCGCGCCTTCGTGCGCGCGCTGTTCCATGCTCAGCGCCAGGGCGCTGTCCGACCGCAGTACGGGATTCGGTTGCATCCGGTCACTCCCCCGCCGCGCGCGGCGCCAGGTCCGCGCGATCGAACATGGCCCCCATCGCGACGACGACCTTGCGCGGTTCCTCGTAGGGATCCCGCGCATGCGCGGCCAGCATGTTGTCCAGCATGACGACGTCGCCCCGGCGCCAGTCGAAACGGACCGCGCAAGCCTCGTAGGCGGCGCCGATCAGGTCCATGGCGGCATCCGGAATGGGCGAACCGTCGCCAAAGGTGACGTGGCGCGGCGCCCGCTCCAGGCCGATCGTCTCCATGATGTGCTCCCGCACCTCCGGCTCGAGACAATGGAGGTGATGCAGTTGCACCTGGTTGAAGAACACCCGCTCGCCCGTCACGGGATGCGTGATGACAGCCGGGCAGCGCGTGCGGGTCTGCAGCGTGTCGTCGTCCAGCCAACGGTAGGCCACGCCCCGTTCATCCAGGCGCGCCTGGACGTCCGCCCGCGCATCGGTCTTGAAGAACGACTGCCAGCTCACGTCGAAGCGTTCGGTGAAGGTGCGTACGTAAAGCAGTTCCTTGCGCTCGAATTCGGCGACCAGATCGGCCGGCAGGCGCCGCAGCATTTCGCGGCAGTCGACGATGGGCGTGGCGCCGCCGACCCGGGACGGCAATTCGCAGTAGAACAATTGCTTGCGAGGCCAACTGTCGAGGTGGGCGCTCTCGTTGTGGTACAGGATCATCTGCTTTTCCGGATACGGCGTCGACCGATAGGTGTTGCGTCCGCCCTCCTTCTTCGGCAGGTCGCCGTAGCCACCGAACAGCGTCGGTTCGACCGATTCGGCAAAGGCCTCGAATTGCTGGGGCGAGGCGATCGCGAAGTCGCGGAACAGGATGCCCCCATGCTGGGCGATCCACGCCTCGATCTGGTCGCGCTGGGCAGACGCCCAAGCCACCGCATCCAGCGTCGGATCCAGCGCCTGGACCACCAGCGGGAACTGCCGCTCGCTGGACAGGAACGAGGTGCGCACCAGTGGGCGCGGCGCCGGCGCGCCCGCCAGCGGCGCGCGAGCGGCGAATTTCTTCAGTTTTTCCTGCTTGTTGGCCGCAGGAGCTGGGGTCATCGACATGCCGGCCTCCTTGGAAAGGGGTTCAGGGCGAAAAGAGAGCGCCAGGTCGGCTTGCCGGCCAAGCTGGCGCAACAGGGATGTCCATTCTTCGGCGACGGCGGCCACCGTGGCCTGCTGGTAGCGGGCGCGGGCATGGATCCACTCGACCTCGAAGGCGTCCTCGCGCTCGTGGACGAATACCGCGAGGTCGAATTTGGCTTCGGGCAACGGCGCCGGCAGCGTGGTCACCTGCAATTGCGGCAGCGCCAACGGCCAAGCGGGCGTGTTCTGCATGACGAACAGCACCTGCGCCAGCGGATTGCGGCCACGCTCGCGCGGCACGCCCGCCGCCTCGACGATGCGATCGAAAGGCACTTCGCGGTGTTCGTGATCCGCCAGCAGGGTGTCCCGAACTTGCGCCAGCCAATCCGTGAAAGGGCCCGCCTCGGGAACGTGGAGCCGGATCGGCAGCACGTTGACGAAGAAGCCGATCAACGGCTCCAGGTCGGCGTGATCGCGCCCGGCCAGATCGGTGCCCACCACCAGGTCCCGCTGATCGGCATGGCGGGCCAGCACCAGCGTGAACGCCGCCAGCAGCACCTGGAAAAGCGTGGCGCCCTGGCGCCGCGCCAGGCGTGGCTCGATCGCCATCCGCAGGCAGCCCGCCGTGGCATCCGTGCCCGCCGCCACCTGCCGGTCGGCCGGCAAGGTGCTGAGTGCCGGCGCGCCGGCCAGCCGCTCGCGCCAGTAGTCCGTGCTTTTGCGGAACGCCGGCGTCGCGGCGCGGGCGTGCGTCCAGGCGGCGTAATGGCCGTATTGCAGCGGTAGGGATGGCAGCGCCAACCCGGCATACGCCGCCGCCAGTTCCCGCAGCATCACCCCTTGCGACCAGCCGTCGAACACGATGTGATGGACCACCAGGGCAAGCACGTGGTCGCGCGGCCCGACCCGCAGCAAGGCCGCGCGCAGCGGCGCCCCTTGCGCCAGGTCGAACGGCGCGGCCGCCAGCCGTTCGAGGCAGGCCGGCACCTCGGCCTGCGCCACGTCGACCAGCGGCAAGGACACGGCCGCGTCGGCGCGCACCCGTACCCGGGGATTGCCCTGCTCGTCCTCGACGAACGCGGCACGCAGACTGTCATGACGCGACACCACGATCGCCAGCGCGCGTTCGAGCCGTGCGATGTCGAGTTCGCCCTCCAGGCGATAAGCCGCGCTCAGGTTGTAGGCCGAACGCCGCGCGGCCGGCGCCAGGCGGTCGACCAGCCACAGGCGCTGCTGCGCCAGGGACAACGACGCGATGGCCGCTGCGCCGTCGGGCGCCGCCAGGTCGGCGCGCGGGCCATCGTCCTGTCCGACAGAAGCCGTGGCATCCGCCTGCGTCTCGATCAGGGCAGCGCAATCCGCCAGTTCGGCATGGGTGAACAGGGCGCGCAACGGCAACGACACGCCCAGGCGTGCGCGGATGCGGGTCAGCAATTGCGCCGCGTCCAGGGAATTTCCGCCCATTTCGAAGAAATTCGCCCGCCGGTCCGATACCGGAGCGGCCAGCACCTCGGCCCACAGCGAGGCCAGTATCGTTTCGGCGCCTTCGCGGGGAGGCTCCGCCAGCGCCGCGGACTCGCCGCCGAATTCGAACGCGCCGTGCCGCCACAGTGCATAGGCCGACAGGCTGCCGTCCTGCCAGCCCTTGCGCGTCGCCGCGCGCTGCAGCTTGCCACTGGAAGTCTTGGGCAGCGCGCCCGGTTCCAGCAGCACGGCCACGGCCAGCGCCTCGCCGGTCGCCATGCCCACCGCCCGATGCAGCGCCCGCACGATCTCGGCCGCGGCATGGCGCTTGCGCTGCAGGCGCCCCACTTCCACGGCCAGCCCGATGCCTTCGCCTTGCGGCCCGTCCACCCGGAACGCCGCGATCCGTCCCTTGCGTACGGCCGTCACTTCGGCCTCCACCACGCGTTCGACATCCTGCGGATAGATATTCTGTCCGCGCACGATGATCAGGTCCTTGAGGCGCCCATGCACATACAGCTCATCCTCGTGCATGAACCCCAGATCGCCGCTACGCAGCCAGCGCTCGCCATCCCGGTCGACGAACGCCTCGCGGGTGGCCTGCGGATTGTTCCAATAGCCGGCGGCCACGCTCGGTCCCGAGGTCCAGATCTCGCCCAGCACGCCGGGCGCCACCGGATCGCCGGTCACGGTGTCGGCGATCATCAGCCGGTTACCCGGCTGGGGCCGCCCGCAGGACACCAGCGCCAGGCCGGCTTCCTGCGGCCGCACCGCCGCGCGCGCCAGCGCCATCTCGTCAAAATGGCGCACCCGCCCGCCCCGCCCCGGCGGCGTGCCGGTCACGAACAAGGTGGCCTCGGCCAGGCCGTAGCAGGGATAGAGCGCCTCGGCGGAAAACCCCGCCGGCGCGCACAACCGCGCGAACGCCGCCAGCGTGTCCGGCTGCACCGGTTCGGCGCCCGAGAACGCGACCCGCCAACCCGACAGGTCCAGTCCCTCGAGCTGTTCGGGCCGGATCCGCTCCAGGCACAACCGGAAGGCAAAGTCGGGGCCGCCGCTGACCGTGGCGCGGAACCGCGACACGGCCTGCAGCCAGCGCAACGGACGTTCCAGGAAATACTTGGGCGAGGTCAGGATCACGTCGCAGCCGATATGGAATGGCTGCAACAGGCCGCCGATCAGGCCCATGTCGTGATACAGCGGCAACCAGGAAACGAACCGGTCGGTCGGATCGGTGGCCATGGCGCCGTGGATGGCGTGCTCGTTGGCCATCAGGTTCGCGTGCGTGACCATGACGCCCTTGGGCGACGAGGTCGAACCGGAGGTGTACTGCAGGAACGCCACCGAGGCCGGATCCGGCGTGAAGGCCTGCCATTGTTCCGCCCAGGCCAGGTCCAGTTCGTCCGCCGCCAGGATGCGCGCCTGCGAGAACACGCCGGCCTCGCGCGACAGCCATTGCGCCACCGCGGCCGTGGTCAGCACGGCGCCGGCCTCGCAGTCGCGCGCCATCGCGTGCAGGCGTCCCAGATGCTGGTCACGCGCCGATTCGGGCGGAAAGGCCGGCACCGACGTCATGCCCGCATACATGCAGGCAAAGAACGCCACCACGTAATGCTCGTCATTGTCGAGCAGCAGCAGCATGCGGGTGCCGGCCGCGAATTCCTGCTGCAGGCGCGCCGCCAAAGCGCGCACCCGCTGATCCAGCGTCCGATGCGTATAGGCGCGCTCACCGGCGGCGTCGAACACCGTCAGGGCGGCCTGATCGGGCGCGAGCGCCACGCTTTCACGCAGCCGCTCGGCGATGCTGCCGGCCCGCGAGGTGAAGGAGACGATATCGTTCATGGCATCAACCCACGCACGACAGGTCGTCGACGTCCGCCAGGCGCAGCGCCGTGGGATCGGACGGCTCGACATTGCCATGAGGGTCGGCCATGGCCACCACCACCTTGCGCGGACCGGCGAACGGCGTGCGGGCGTGGGCCACCAGCATGTTGTCCAGCATCATCACGTCGCCCGCCTGCCAGGCAAAGCGCACCGTCTCTTCGTCAAGGACCGCGCGGATCTCGTCGAAGACCTCGTCGGCGATGGTCCTGCCGTCGGCGTCGTACACGTTGCGCGGCACGTTCTCGATGCCGAAGGCCTCCTCCAGCGATTCGCGCACGTCGGCCTGCAGGGACGACACGTGAAAGAGATGCGCCTGGTTGAACCACACCAACTCGCCGGTGTGCGGATGACGCTCCACGCCCTGGCAGCGCTGGCGCGTGCGCAGGCCGTCATCCTCCAGCCATTCCCATTCGATGCCGGCCTGGCGGCAATAGGCCTCGACCCGGGCGCGGTCGTCGGTATTGAAGACCGTCTGCCATGGCAGGTCGAAATCGCCGAAATTGCGCACGTAGACCAGGCCGCGCGCGAAGCGCCGACGGATGGCCGCGGGCATCCGCCGATAGACCGCGCGACTGTCCGCGATGGGCGTTTCCCCGCCCGACTGCGCGGCGGTCACGCAATGGAACCAGATGCGCATCGGCCATTCCCGGGTGTAGGCCTGTTCGTTGTGCAGCGGGATGTGCTGGTGCGCGGGGTATTCGGTGCTGGTGTACACCCCTGACTGGACCGCGCTGCGCGGGGTCGAGCCGAACTCGTAGGCCAGCAGCTCATGGCCAAAGCCGGCGGCAAAGCCGCGGAATACATCGACCGAGGGCACCTCGAAGCCTCGCAGCAGCACGCCGCCGATGGTCAGCAGCGCCGAATCGATCTGCGCCCGCAGCCGGCCCTGGGCGGCGGACAGTGACTCGCCCACGGCGGCCGGCGTCAACAATAGCGGCAACTCGCTGCCGGGCGGTGCAACACGCTCGAATCGTTCCATAGCTTCAAATCCGTAGATGAGGGATGCCGGACGGCACCGCGCGGCGCAGGGGAGCTGCGCCTCAGGCGGGCATACCGGCCGTTTCCGTGCGCAACCACGCCAACGAGGCGAGACCGCCCGCTGGCGCCGGCAACGCACAGGCCGAGGGTGGCGCGGCGCCATCGACGTCCGGCATGTCCAGGCACGCCAGGCCAGGCAAGTCCGGCGATTCGGGCCACATCGCCTGCCATGCCTCGATGGCGGGCGGGACCCGGTCAGATAGGCGCAAGCGCTGCATGGTGTTCCGGTCGGCAATGTTCGGCGATGCGATTGACCACGGCGTCCACCACGATGGCCTCGTGTTGGCGGATGAAGAAATGGCCGCCGTCGAACCAGGTCGTGCGCCCGGGCGCCAGCGTCTCGTCGCGCCAGGCCTCGATGAGCGGGGCCTCGATATCATCCTGCCTGCCCGCCAGCACCTCGATCGGCAATGGCAGGCGCGGCACGGGCTGATACCGGTAGCCCCGGCACAGGGCATAGTCGGCGGCCAGCGTGTCCAGCGCCAGGCGCAGCAGTTCGGGGCTGTCGAAGACCGCCTCGGGCGTCCCGCCCTGCTTGCGCATGTCGTCGATCAGCGCGGCGTCGTTGTCCAGGCCGTCGAATCGATGCGGATCGCGGCGCGCCGGCGCCGGACTGCCGGACGCGATCAACAGCGTCGGCAACCGGGCGCCGGTCTGCCGTTGGCGGGCCGCCATGGCATAGGCCAGCAAGGCTCCCATGCTGTGCCCGAACAACACGTGCGGCACAGCCAGGTCGGCGGCATGCGCCTCGCACAATTGCGCCACCAGGGTGTCGAAATCCTGTGCGTATGCCTCGCCGATGCGCGCGCCGCGCCCCGGCAATTCCACCGGCACCAGCCGCAACCATGCGGGCAGCGCGCGGCGCCACCGCAAGTACATGGTGGCGCTGGCGCCGGCGCATGGCAGGCACAGCAGAGCGACAGGCGCAAGACTCATTGCGGCGCGGTCTCGGTCTGGCTTTCCATGAAACGGCGCAGCGACGCCGGCCGCATGTCGGTCCAGACGCGTTCCACGAACGCCAGGCAGGTCTGCTTGTCGCCCTTGACGCCGGTATCGCGCCAGCCCGCCGGGGTCGGCTTGAAATCGGGCCAGAGGGAGTACTGGTCTTCGTCGTTGACCAACACGCGCAGCTCCGCGTCCTCGCGGTCAAAACAGTTCATAGTGTCGTATCCCTGAAAAGAAAACGTCATCCCGATACGAGATTGACTCTTATTTAGAATGACGAACCAGCCAGTTGGAAATTCAGGATTTCATTCGCGCTTTTTTCGGGGCGCGACCCGCGTGGGTGACGGCTTGCCGCCGCGCGGCCGCCTCAACCGGGCTGCAGGCATTCGTGGCAGGAACTGAGCGCCAGGTGGGCATCGCGGATCATGAAATTGACCAGTGCCGTCGAGACCCCCAGTTCGCGCGCCACGTCGCGCTGCGTGCAGCCTTCGAACCGATGCAGTTCGAACGCCCGGCGGGTGCGGGCCGACATCTGCGTCAGCGCGGTGGTCGCCATCCTGAGCGCCTGGCTGCTCACCGCGGCGTCTTCGGCCACCGAGGCCGAGACCGCGTGGCGGCCGGCCTCCTCGTCCGCGAAAAGCCGTTGTTCCAGCGCGCGGCGCCGATGGCAATCAATCGCCAGATGGCGCACGGTCTGGTACAGGTAGGCCGCCGGCTCGCGCACGCCTTGCGGCACCGCGCCCTCGAGCAGCTTGACATAGGCATCCTGCACCACGTCGTCAGCCAACTCCTGTGAATCGAGGATGCGCATCGCCGCGCGAACCAGCTGCCGCCGGTTCGCCTCGTATAGCGTGGTCAGTGTTTCCATCGTCGGCGCAGTGCTCGTAACCATGTGTACCTCCTCGGGCGCCGGGCGCCCACGTCATAGTCCGACACCGCCCCGTGATGGCGCGGCGTCAATAGCGGTAAGTGACAGTGGCGAGTACCGTGCGGTCCACGCCATAGCGGCAATTGCTGCGATCTCCCCGGCAGACCACGGTCTGCCGGTTGAAAACATTGCTGGCGTCCAGCGCCAGGCGCCAGGCGCCCGCGTCGTAGGCGAGCGCGGCGTCCACGACGGTGGCGGCCTCGTTCTTCATGGTGTTGGCGGCGTCCACGTAGGTGGAGCCGATATGGCGCACCCCCACGCCCGCGGTCCATCCGGCCAACCAGCCCTCAAGCGAGCGGTTCAGCCAGAGAGAGGCCATCTGGCGCGGCGTCACGATCGGCACTTTTCCGGTCGTGCCGTCGTTGGCCTGCTGATTCTTCACATCGTTGAAGGTGTAGGCGGCCAGCACGTCCCACCCTCGCGCCAGGCTGACCTTGGCCTCGAGTTCGACGCCGCGCGCGCGCACGCGGCCGGTGGTGACGCTGAAGCCGGGATGCGCCGGATCGGGATCGGCGGTCAGCACGTTGCGCTGCCGCAGGTCGAACAGCGCCAGCGTGTACAGGCTCTGCGATTGCGGCGGCTGGAACTTCACGCCCACCTCGAATTGCTCGGCCCGGGACGGATCGAACGGCTTGCCCTCGTACGAGGCGCCGGCCTGGGGCACGAACGAAGTCGCATAGCCCACGTAGGGCGCGACCCCTGCCCCCGCCGCGTACGACACACCCGCTCGTCCGGTGTAGACATCGCCCCGCCCACGCGTGCGAGTACCGGCGAGCAGGTTGTCGGTCACGTCGCGATAGTCGTCGCGCCGCACGCCGAGCAGCACGGTCCAGTCCCCCGCCTGCACCTTGTCCTGGAGATAAAGCCCCCATTGCTCGCTGACCTGCCGCACCTTGATGATCGACGGCGCGCCGGACGGCAGCGCGATGCCCTGCCCGTAACGCGGGTCCAGCAGATCCAGGCTGGGCGCGGCCGCCTGCTGATAGTGCTGGCGCCCCGACAGGCGCCTGGCATCCAGCCCGGCCAGCACCGTATGGCGCAGGCCGCCCGCTTCGAGGTCGCCTTCGATCTGGCTGTCCACCGCCAGCCCTTCGGCACGTTCGCGCGCCTGCAGTTGGGCGCGCGCCAGCGTACGGCCATCGCTGGCCAGCGCCCCCGCATACAGATTGCGCAGCAGCATGTCGCCTTGCTGGTAGCGCGCGTTCTGGCGCACCCGCCATTGCGCGTTCAGGCGATGCTCGAGCTGATACCCCAGGCTGAAGAAATCGCGGTCGTTGCGGTCGTAGTCGTAGTCGCCCACCAGCACCCGCGTCGGATAGTAGGCGCGCGATTCGCCGTCGTTGCGATCATGCTGGTAGTGCATCAGCAACGTGAACGAGGTGTCCGCGTCACGCCAGCCGAAGGCGGGCGCCACGTAGGCCAGGTTGTCGCGGTAGCGATGGTCGCTGTCGTACTTGTCCTGCGTGCCCGATTCCTTGGCGGTCGCGGTCAGGCGAAAGCGGGCCTGCCCGTTCTCGTTGAAAGGCCCTCCCAGGTCCAGGTAGGCCTGCTTGTGCTCGAACGACCCGAACTGCAGCGCGGCTTCGCGCAGCGGCGTCTCGGGGGGACGCTTGGTGACGCGGTTGACGATCCCGCCAGGCGCGGCCTGCCCATACAGCGCCGATACCGGCCCGCGCACGACATCGATCTGTTCCAGCGCATAGGTCGGCACCCGCGCCCGGATCTGGTCGTAGGGCATCTGGCTCAGGCCGTCGCGATAGTCGCCGGTCAGCTTGGCATCGAAACCGCGCAACACGACCCAGTCGTTGCGGACCTCGGTGCCGCCATAGTTGTCGATCTGCACGCCCGGCGTGTACTGCAGCGCCTGCGTGACCGAACGGGCGCCCCGCGCCTGCATGTCGGCGGCAGTCACCACCGACACCGACTGCGGCACCGAGACCAGGGGGGCCAGCGTCTTGGTGGCGGCGCGATCCTCGAGCTGCGTGAAGCCCCGCGTCATGCCCTCGACCTGCGTGACCGGCAGGATCGAAACGGCGGGCGTCCAGGTCCGACGCACGCGGAAACCGCCCGACGGGTCTTCGTAGACTTCCAGGCCGTGGCCACGCAATACCGCCTCGAAGGCGAGCGCGGGCGCGTAGGTGCCGTCCAGGCCGTCGCTGCTCAGGTCACGGGTGACCGCGGGATCGAAGTAGACCAGCACGTGCGCCTGGCTGGCGATCTGCTGCAGCACCTGGGTCAGCGGCCCGGGCGCGACGTGAAAACTGCGCGTGGTGGCCGCCTGCGGCCCGGGCTGGGCCCCGGCCAACGGCATGGCCGCGAGCGCGCCCAGCAGCAGCATCCGCGCGCACAGCCGCCCGCCCGCCACGGGGCCAGGGGCGTGTACGAGACGTTGATCGGCTGCTCCGATAACCATGGATTCCGGCTTTTTTCCGTGCAATTGAGTCCTCTTGATTGAAAGGACACGCCAAAACCGGAAACCGGAAAGGTATCGACAAAAAAAAACCCGGAATCCGGGCGAATGGAGGGATCGAGGCTGTTACCGAGCCGAAACGCGAACCCAATAAGGGCTGCGCCGGGTCACCGTGACAGGCAGCAGGCGGGCCACCGCCTGTAGCGCCCTGTCGGTGTCGTTCAAGGGAAACAATCCAGAGATCCGCAACTTCGCCGCCGGCGCGTCACAGGAAATCAACCCGTGCCGGTAACGGCTCAGTTCGGCCAGGAAGCGGTCCAGCGGCATGTCATCGGCCGCCAATTCGGCATTGATCCAGGCCGTGTCCGCCAGCGCCACCGGACGGACGGGCTCGATACCGTGCGCGCCGTAGCGGGTGGCCTGCCCCGGCTGCAGCAGCAGCGGGCTGCCGCCGGCCGCCGGCTCGATCTCGACGTGTCCCTCGAGCAGCGCCACGCGGGTCTGGTCTCCGTCCAGGCGCACCATGAAGCGCGTTCCCAGCGCGCGCACGCCCCCGGAAGGGGTGTCGACCCGGAACGGCAGGCCGGCATAGCCCGCCGCATGTCCGGTACGGATCTGGATTTCGCCGCGCCGCAGGCGCAGGCGGCGTGTCCGTCCGTCATAGAGCACGTCGATCGCGCTGTCGGTATTGAGCAGGACCTCGGTGCCGTCGACCAGCGTGACCGAGCGCTGCTCCCCCACTGCCGCCACGTAGTCGGGCGAGAGCCGTACCCAGCGCATGCGGTCGGCCGTCCAGACTAGGCCGCCGGTACAGGTGGCCAGCCCCAGCATGGCGATGAGCGCGCGGCGGCGGCCATTGCGCCGATCGACCGTCAGCGCCTGATAGGCGGGACTGCCTCCAAGTTCGCGCATGCGGCCGTCGACGCGCATCAGGTGGGCCCAGGCCCGCTCATGGTCGGGATCCGCCTGGCGCCAGCGTTCCCAGGCCAGCCGGTCCTGCACGGTGTCGGCGCCACTCGTCAACAGCACGTACCAGCGCGACGCCTGCTCGGCCACATGCGCCGGTAGCGGCAGCCCGCCAGCATAGGCGGCGGGCGTGGCACTCACCCGCGTCACGCGAAACCGTCCTGGGCGAAGAAGCAGGCCTGGACCGCGCGCACCATGTAGTTGCTCACCGTGCGGGTGGTCACCCCCAGCCGCGCCGCGATATCTTCATGCCTGAGCCCCTCGAGCTGCGCCAGCAGGAACGCCTCGCGCACCTTTCCCGGCAACGAGTCGAGCGCGCGATCGATGGCGAGCAGCGTCTCGATGACGATGTGCCGTGATTCCGGGCTGGGTTCCACGGGCTCGGGCAGATTGGCCAGGGCCTCGAGATAGGCCCGCTCGATCATTTCGCGCCGATAGTGGTTGGACAGCAGCCGGCGGGCGATCGTGGCGAGAAACGCGCGCGGCTCGGACAGCGGCGGGATTTCCTTGGCGGTCAGGACCCGCATGAAGGTGTCGTGCGCCAGGTCGGCGGCGCAGTCGGAGTTGGCGGTGCGATAGCGCAGCCAGCGCGCGAGCCACGAATGATGCTCGGCATACAGCACCGCTGTACGCTCTCGTAACCCCGCTTCGCTGGACATGGACGTCTCCCGCAATGTTGACCCGGACAATCGACGGTAATGATAACCATTATCCATTTTGCCGCCTAGGACTACATCCCAGTTGAATTCTTGTTTACATCAAGGATGTGACCGCCAGGCCTCATACATCCGGCGTGTCACAAAACCAAGGGTAAACCCTTATTCATTGCGCCATACAGCCCTGCCGCGGACCCGCCGGGCCCGAACGAGGCAGCCGCCGCGGGTAGCGCCCGGCCCCGGGCAGACGGGGCCGAGCCGGCCCCGCCCCTTTCGTTACAGCATGTGCGCCAGGAACTCGCGGCTGCGCGGATGCCGCGGCGCGCGGAAGAAGTCCGCCGACGGCGCCTCTTCGACGATGCGGCCTTCGTCCATGAAAATGACGCGGTGCGCCACTTCGCGGGCGAAGCCCATTTCGTGGGTCACCACCAGCATGGTCATGTGCTCGTCGGCCAGCTGGCGCATGGTGCGCAGCACTTCGCCGGTCAGCTCGGGGTCGAGCGCCGAGGTCGGCTCGTCGAACAGCATGATGTCCGGCTCCATCGCCAGCGCCCGGGCGATCGCCACGCGCTGCTTCTGGCCGCCCGACAGGCGCGTCGGATAGTTGTCGCGCTTGTTCAGCAGGCCGACCTTGCGCAGCAATTCCTCGGCCTTGGGCACGATGGCGGCGCGCGGCATGCCCTTGACGATCATGGGCGCTTCGATGATGTTCTGCAGCACCGTCATGTGCGGGAACAGGTTGAACGACTGGAACACCATGCCCATCTTGCGGCAGATGCGGCGCACGTCGCCGTCGCTGGCGTAGCGGCTCTGGCCGCCCGGCACCGCCGTGGCCAGGGCTTCGCCCTCGATCTCGATGGTGCCGTCGTCGATGGTTTCCAGGTGGTTCAGGCAGCGCAGGAAGGTGCTCTTGCCCGAACCCGACGGGCCGATGACCGCCACCACTTCGCCCTTGCCCAGCTCCAGCGAGACCTGGTCCAGCACCCGGTTGGCGCCGAACGACTTGACGATGCCGCGGGCCGAGATCATGGCGCCGCGACCGCCGGCGGACGGATTACTGGTCGTATTTGGCATAGCGCTTTTCCATACGCTGGAAGAACCACGTCAACACCAGCGTCATGATGAGATAGAAGGCGGCCGCGACCAGGAACGGCGTGGTCGTGAAGTCGCGCTGCACGATGCCGCGCGCGGTGCGCAGGATGTCGTTGAGCGCCAGCACGTAGATCAGGGAGGTGTCCTTGACCAGGGTGATGGTCTCGTTGCTCATGGGCGGCAGCACCCGCTGCACCATCTGCGGCAGCACGATGCGGCGCAGCGTCTGCAGGTAGGTCATGCCCAGCACCTTGCTGCCTTCGTATTGGCCGCGGTCGACCGACTGGATGCCGGCGCGGAAGATCTCGGCGAAATACGCCGCGTAGTTCAACGCAAAGGCCACCACCGCCGCCGGAAAGTCGGGCAGGCGGACCCCCACCACCGGCACGAACGGCAGCGCGAAGTAGATGAACAACATCTGCAGCATCAGCGGCGTGCCGCGCATCAGCCAGATGTAGCCATTGACCAGCTGGCTGACGAAGCCCCATTTGGAGATCCGCAGCAACGCCAGCACCAGGCCCAGCGGCACGGCCAGCGCCAGCGTGATGAAGAACAGCGTCAAGGTCACTTTCGCGCCTTGCGCCAGGGGTCCCAGGAGGGAGAGTACGTAGTCCATGCGGATGGGAGTGCGCCGTGGGTGGCGGGGGGAATCAGGGGCCGGGGCGCCGGCGCGAAGGATCGCCGGACTGAAAAACGCCCGGACCGCGGAGCGGTCCGGGCGTTTCCCGGGAGATTACTTGACGATGTTGGCGCCGAACCACTGGGTCGCGATGCGGCCGGCGGTGCCGTCCTGCTTCATCGAGTCCAGCGTCTTGTCGAGCTTGCCCAGCAGCTCGGTGTCGTCCTTGCGCACGCCGACGCCGTAGTCTTCGGTGCCGAAGTTGTCGTCCAGCACGCGGTATTCACCGGCGCGCTTGCTGATCAGGTAGCGGCCCACCACTTCATCGACCACGATGGCGTCGAGGCGGCCGGCGGCCAGGTCCATCAGCGCGGTGACGTTGTCGCCGAACTTCTTGACTTCCTTGATGCTGCCGGCGACCGGGTCCTTGGCGATGGCGTCGGTGGCGCTGCTGCCATCCTGGGCGCCGACCACCTTGCCGGCCAGATCGGCCTTGGCCTTCACCGGCGAGGCGTTGCCGACGATGATGATCTGGTGGTTGGCCATGTAGGGCGCGGTGAAGCTGATGTTCTTCTTGCGTTCTTCGGTGATGGTCAGGCCGTTCCAGAGCACGTCGACGCGCTTGCCGTTCAGCTCGGCTTCCTTGGCGCTCCAGTCGATCGGCTTGAATTCGACCTCCAGGCCCAGGCGCTTGCTGGCTTCCTTGGCCATGTCGACGTCGAAACCGACGATCTGGTTGTTGGCGTCGCGGAAACCCATGGGCGGGAAGTTGTCATCCAGACCAACGACGACCTTGCGGGCGGCGGCGGGCGCCTGCGCACTGGCGGCGGGCGCGTTGTCGGACGGGCCGCAAGCGGTCAGCATCGTGGTTGCGGACACGAGAAGAACAGCAGTCAGTTTTTTCATATTTATCGAGGGCGCGAGGCGCAGGAATGAAGAAGGCCGGAGGGCTCGACAGAAGCCGCGAGCCGGTATTTTAGCGTTCCTGGAAATATGCGTTTCATGTTGGCCATATATAGGGCCAAGCGCCACTATCCAGGGAAGCCGGGCGCGGCCGGCCTCCCGGACGGGGACGACGCGGAGGATGGCCCGCTCAGCGGGCCCGCGCCGCCATCCCCGCGCGCAGGCCGGCCGCGCAGTCGAGCGCGTCGTCCCACAGCTGGCGCGTCAGCGCCTCGGCGTCGGTCTCGCGGGCCATCGCGGCGGCCTCGCCCGACCACAGCAGCGAAAAGTCGCCGCTGCCGGTCTTTTCCACCGC
Source organism: Achromobacter sp. ISS7 (assembly GCF_056523125.1). Taxonomy (NCBI): domain Bacteria; kingdom Pseudomonadati; phylum Pseudomonadota; class Betaproteobacteria; order Burkholderiales; family Alcaligenaceae; genus Achromobacter; species Achromobacter sp. ISS7. The sequence continues at coordinate 1,989,295 of NZ_JAWRZD010000001.1, forward strand.
CGCCCGCAACGGATCGACCGCGCCGGTCGCCAGCGGAAACGCGGGCGCCGCCGCGCTCATCGGACCCTGTTCGCGCATGAAGCGCGTCAGCAGCCCGCGGGCCGGGCGGCCGGTGTACAGATTGGTCAGGCGCGTGGCGTCGTCGCGCGCCGCGCGCACCGCCTGCCGGTGAATGGCCGAACGCCCTGCCTGCGGCGTCAGCAGATAGGCGGTGCCCAGTTGCGCGGCCGCCGCGCCCAGCGCGAAGGCCGCGGCGATCCCGCGCCCGTCGGCAATGCCGCCGGCCGCGATCACCGGCACGCCCACGGCGTCCACCACCTGCGGCAGCAAGGCGTACAGGCCCGGCTGGGCGCCGATGTCGTCGGTCAGGAACATGCCGCGATGGCCGCCAGCCTCCACCCCCTGGGCAATGATGGCATCCACGCCGCGGGCGTCGAGCCAGCGCGCCTCTTCGACCGTGGTGGCGGACGACAGCACCATGGCGCCGGCGCGGCGCACGCGCTCCAGCAGCGCGTCGTCGGGCAGCCCGAAATGGAAGCTGACCACCGCCGGCCGCGATTCCTCGACCACCTGGCACATGGCCTCGTCGAACGGCGCGCGGCCCGGGCCGCTGCCGGCGGTTGACAGGTCCAGCCCGGCCTCGCGGTAGTACGGCGCCAGCGTCTCGCGCCAGCGGGCCTGGGCCGCCTCGTCGGGCGCGGGCGGCGTGTGACTGAAGAAATTCAGGTTGAACGGCGCGTCGGTCTCGGCGCGGATCGCGGCAATCTGTTCGCGCAGCGCGTCCGGACCAAGCGCGGCACAAGCCAGCGACCCGAGGGCGCCGGCGCGGCAGGCGGCAATCGCCAGCGGACTGAAGGAGCCGACCATCGGCGCTTGGATCAGGGGCAACAGCGAAGGCAGCGATTTCATCTCGGGCACACGACGGCAATGGAGGACACCCAAGCATATCGCAACGGCATGCTAGGCTTGGGCCTTCCCCCTACTCGTCTCACGCCATGGAATTTCGCAGCAACGGCCGCCCCGACCTGGCCGCGCGCCGGGAGCGCGTCGCATGAGCCCTGCCCTGCGTCTGGGCCCCCTGGTCTTTCCCATCGAACTCGCCCTGCTGGTGGCCACCGCCGCCGTCGGCCTGCTCGCCGGCCGTCTGCTGGCCGGCACGCGCGCCGAGGACGTCGGCCGCGTCCTGTGGCGCTGCCTGCTGCTGGGCCTGCTGGTGGCCCGGCTGGCCTTCGTCTGGCAATACCGCGATCACTTCCTGCAGGATCCGCTCAAGATCCTGGACCTGCGCGACGGCGGCTGGACCGGCCTTGCCGGGCTGGCCGCGGCGCTGCTCTATGGCGCCTACGCCGTGCTGCGCCACCGCGTCCCGCGCCGCGCCCTGCTGGTCGCGATGGCGCTGAGCACGGCCATCTGGCTCGGCGGCGGCCGCCTGCTGGCGCCCTCGACCCAGACGCAACCGCAACTGGCGGGCCTGTCGCTGCAACAGCTGGATGGCGCGCCGGCCGCGCTGGCCGCCTTTCACGGCAAACCCACGGTGGTGAACCTGTGGGCCAGCTGGTGCCCGCCGTGCCGCCGCGAGATGCCGGCGTTCGAGCAGGCGCAGGCGGCCAACCCCGACATCCATTTCGTCTTTCTCAACCAGGGCGAGGCGGCGGCCACCGTCCGTCAATACCTGGACGAGCACGCGCCGTCGCTGGCCAACGCCCTGCTCGATCCGGCCGGCGACGCCTCGCGCCAGATGAGCAACCGCGGCTTGCCCGCGACGCTGTTCCTCGATGCCCAGGGCCGGTTGATCGACGTGCGCGTCGGCGAACTGTCCAGCGCCACGCTGGCACAGCGGCTGGAATCGATCCGGGCGGCCGATGCGCGGAACTGAACGGCGAAACTGAAGGGTGGCGCGGACGCGGTCCAGCCGCGCCGGCGGCCCTCAAGCCTTGCCGCCCGCCCCGCCGTTGCCGGGCAGCGCTTGCGCCCAAGGCAGCGCCACCCCTTGTTCCGTTCCCTGCTCCATTCGCGCCAGCAATCGCAGACGCTGCCCCACCGCCTGCGGCACGTCAGGCAGGCGCACCACCAGCAGCGGTCCGCGTGGCAACGCATTGACGGTGGCGATGATGCTGCCGCCGCCGGCCGCCTTGGCGGGCACCTGGGTCCACGCCAGCAGCTCGGCCTCCTCCACAGGCGCCTGGACGTCACGGTCGTGTCCGCACGCCGGGCACCACAGCCGCGCCGGATAGACCCGATGCCCGCACTGCGCGCATTCCCTCACGTTGAAACTCATGCGTCCTCCCTGGCCAGCACCGCGGCGTTGGCGCACATGCCGTAGCGCAACTGCACCATGCCGTAGCCGGTCGCCACGCCATGGCGCGCGTGCGCCACCTGCCGCGCGCCGGCCCGCCCCAGCAGTTGGCGCGCCACTTCCGCCAGCCCGTGCATGCCGCCCGCCGTACCCGCCTGCCCTGCGGACAGTTGCCCGCCCGCCGTGTTGACCGGCAGCTCGCGGGTGGCGATGCGGCGCGCGATGAAGCCCGGCAGGTCATTTGCCGGCGCCAGGCCCAGGTCGCACAGCTGCGCCACCGCCATCGCCGGATAATCGTCGTACACGCCGACCACGTCCATATCGTCCGGCCCCAGGCCGGCCTCGGCCCACAGCGCGGACGCGAACCCGGCAATGCCCGTCACCAGGCCATCCCCCTCCTGCTGGTCGAAGTTGTAGCGTGCGCCGCTGGCCCGCAGCGTGACGTGCACGCCTTGCGGCCGCGCCTGCAGCACCAGCGCGCAGGCGCCGCTGACCACCGGCACGCAATCGAGCCGGCCCAGCGGCTCGGCCACCATCGGCGCCTCCAGGTACTGCGCCAGCGTCAGCGGCTGGCGGTAGGCGGCATTGGGATTGGCGCCGGCCCAGGCGCGCTGCGCCACGCACAGCGCGCCGTAATCCTCGCGCCGCAGGCCGGTCCTCGCCATCTGCCGCTGCGTCAGCATGGCGAACAGCGGATTCGGCCCGACGCAGCCCAGCGGGCTCAGGTAATCCTGCGCGCTGCGGTTGTAGCGCCCCACCAGCGCGGCGAAATCGGCGCCGGCGAAATGGTCGCCGGCCACCAGCACGATGGTGCGCGCCTGCCCCGCCCGCAGCGCCAGCCAGGCGTGGCGCAGCATGTTGATGGCGCTGGCGCCGCCCATTTCGTCCTGCATGCACCAGCCCAGCGTCAGGCCAAGCCGCCACGCCATGTCGATGGCGCGGTCGGGGCGCAGCGTGAACGAGGCCAGGCCCAGGCCGTCGACATCCGCCGGCCGCAGCCCGGCGTCGTCCAGCGCCAGCCGCACCGCCCGGGCAATCAGCGTGGCCGTGTCGCAGCCGGGCTCGGGATGGCGCAGCGCGGGCGTCTCGCCCACGCCGACGATGCCGGGCCCCGCGCTCATGCCGATTCCTGCCGCGGCGGCTCGCGCGTCAGCAGCAAGGTGATGACCGTGATCGCCGCCATCCCCACCAGGAACCACGCCACCGGCGTGGCCGATTCATACTTGCGCAGCAGCGCCATGGCGATCAGCGGCGACAGGCCGCCGGCGAACACCGAGGCCAGTTCGTGCCCAAGCGCCAGGCCGGTGTAGCGCACCTCGGGCGGGAACAGCTCGGCGAAGTACGCCGGCTGCGTGCCAATCATGGCGGCGTGGCAGATCGTGTTGCCCAGGAAGAACGCCAGGAAGATCCACACCGGGTCCTTGGTCTGCACCAGCCAGAAGAACGGAAACGCCGCCAGCATCAGCCCGGCCGAGCCGATCAGGTAGACGGTGCGCCGGCCGATCCGGTCCGACAGGTGGCCGAACCACACCAGCGTGCCCAGTTCGATGAACATGGATGCCAGCACCCCGCCCAGCATCACGTCGTTGGGAATGCCCAGGAACTTGCCATAGGCCAGCGCGAACGCCAGGAAGATGTACGAGCCGCCGTTCTCCGCCACCCGCAGCCCCATCGCCGTGAACACCTGGCGCGGATAGCGGCGGAACACTTCCACCGCCGGCATGCCGCGCTTGGCGGTCTTCTTGGCCTGCACGAACTCGTCGCTTTCCGGTATGTGCTTGCGGATGTACAGGCCGATGCCGAAGATCAGCACGCTCAGGAGGAACGGCAGGCGCCAGCCCCAGCTCATGAAGGCCTCCTGCGGCAGCTGCTGCGCCAGCATGAAGACGCCGGACGACAGCACGAAGCCGCCGGCCACGCCCAGCTGGCTGAACGACGAGAAATAGCCGCGGCGCTTGCCGTCCACCGCCTCGCTGATGAGCAGCACGCCGCCGCCCCACTCGCCGCCGGCCGCCGCGCCCTGCATCACGCGCAGCACCACCATCGCCACCGGCGCCCAGATGCCGATCTGCTCATAGGTTGGCAGCAGCCCGATCAGGAAGGTAGCCGCGCCCATGATGCCCAGCGTCCATTCCAGCGCCAGCTTGCGGCCATAGCGGTCGCCGATATGGCCGAAGATCACGCCGCCCAGCGGCCGCGCCAGGAAGCCCACGGCAAAGCCGGCGAAGGCCCCCATGGTGCCCAGCAGCGGATCGGTGCCCTTGGGAAAGAACAGCTCGCCGAACACCAGCGCCGCCGCCGTGCCATAGATGAAAAAGTCGTACCACTCCATCGCGTTGCCGGCGACCGACGCCATCACCACCCGCCGCGTGCGCTTGCGCCGGGCCTGCTCGTCGGCGCTCTGCGCCGCGCCCTGGTATGCCATTGTCATGCTCTTGCCCCTTGTTTTATATGGATGGGATTCAGCGCGCCACGCGGTAGCCGGCGGCGTCGCGATCCCAGGTGTCGCCCGTCACGCCCTCATCGCGCAACCTGAACTTGCGGACCTTGCCGTTCTCGGTGCGCGGCAGGTCGTCCAGCACGCGCAGATAGCGCGGCACGGCGAAATACGGCATGCGCGGCTGGCAGAAATCCAGCAGGGCCTGCGGCGTGAGCACGCAGCCCGGCTTGTAGACCAGCGCCGCCATGACCTCGTCCTCGGCCAGTTCCGACCGCACCGCATAGACCGCCGCGACCGCCACCGAGGGATGCGCCAGCAGCACCTGCTCGACCTCGTACGACGAGATGTTCTCGCCGCGCCGGCGGATCGCGTCCTTCATGCGGTCCAGGAAGCGGAAGTAGCCGTCGGCGTCGCGCACCACGCGGTCGCCGGTGTGGAACCACAGGTTGCGCCAGGCCTCGACCGTCTTGTCGGCCATGCCGAAGTAGCCGGTGGCGATGGCGAACGGCGGCCGCGCGCGCAGCAGCAGTTCGCCGGCCTGGCCATCGGGCAGCGGCGCATCGTCCGCGTCGGCCACGATGGCGTCGAACTCGGGCGCGACGCGGCCCATGCTGCCGGGGCGCTGCTCGGCCAGCGTGCCGCCGAGCGCGAAGTTGGTTTCCGTGGAGCCGTAGCCTTCCAGCAGCGCGATGCCGGTGCGCTCGGTGAACACGCCGTGGAAACGTTCGGGCACGCCCGGCGCCAGCGCGATGCGGGCGCGGTGGCCGCGCTCGGCCGCCGCGGGTTCGCGCGCCAGCAGCATCGGCACCATCGCGCCCAGCAGGTAGGTGACGGTAGCGCCGGTAGCCTGCAACCGCTCGAAATAGCGGCTGACGGAAAAGCGTTCATCGCACACGATCGACGCGCCGGTCACCAGCGCCTGGAAGCAGGCATTCAGGGCGTTGGTATGGAACAGCGGCAGGCTGGTGTAGAGCACGTCGTCGGCGCCGATCTCCAGATTGCGGGCGGCGATGACGCCCCACCAGTGGAACTGTGCATGGGGGCAGCACACCCCCTTGGACAGGCCCGAGGTGCCGGAGGTGTAGAGGATCGCGAGCGTATCGCCGGGGCCGAGGTCGGCCTCGGGCGCGGGCGTGTCCGGCAAGGCCGGCAGCGCGGCGGCCGGGGCCGGCAGACCGGGCGGGACCGCGGCCGTGTCGTTCGCGCCGTCGTCCAGCAGCCAGATCTGCCGCAGCGCCAGGCCAGCGGCGTCGACCCCGGCCAATGCCGGACAGGAGGCCCTGTCCGCCACCAGCAGCACGCACCCGCTGTTGGCCAGGATGTGCTGCAACTGCATGCCGCGCGAGGCGGTGTTGATCGGCACCACCACCGCGCCCAGCCAGCCGCAGCCCAGCACCAGCGACATGAATTCGATGCGGTTGCCCGCCATCAAGCCGACGCGGTCGCCGCGGGCCACGCCGGCCTGCGCCAGCAACGCCGCCCAGCGGGCCGCCTGGGCGGGCGCCTCGGCATAGCGCAACGCGCCGCCCGGCGCCTGGATCCACGGCCGCGTTCCCTGGCGTGCGGCCTGGTCGCGCAACAGCGACGGCAAAGTCAATGCATGCATGACGTGCTCTTCCCCTTGTTGTCGGCGGCCGCCTGGTCACTGCCGCGGCTCGTGAAAATTAGTCTAGGAATCAACTATTTATGTGTCAAATTTATGGGTATTATTCATTGCATAAACCAGACTGATAACAAGGGTGGACGTGGACTTCGACTTGAATCTCATGCGGGTTTTCCTGACCGTGCTGCATGAGCGCAGCGTCACCCGCGCCGCGCAGCGGCTGCAGCTGACGCAGCCCGCGGTCAGCTATGCCCTGGCCCGGCTGCGCGAGAAATTCGACGATCCGCTGTTCGTGCGCACGCCGTCGGGCATGCGGCCCACGCCGGTGGCCTTCGCCCTGGCCGGCCCGATCGAGCGCGGCATGAACAGCTTCGCCGAGGCGGTCAGCCTGCGGCAGCATTTCGAGCCGGCCAGCAGCACTCGGCGCTTCCGGCTGTCGATGTCGGATATCGGCGAAATGGTGTTCCTGCCCAGCCTGATGGAACGCGTGCACGCGCTGGCGCCGCGCCTGCAGGTCGAGGTGGTGGAGGTGCCGCTGGAACAGCTGGCGCAGGCGCTCAAGGACGGCGACATCGACCTGGCGATCGGCAACCTGGCCGGCCTGGGCCGCCACACGCGCCACGCCGACCTGTTCAGCGAGCGCTATGCCTGCATGGGCCGGCGCGGCCACCCGGTGCTGTCGGCCGGCCTGACGCGCGGCCAGTTCAAGCGGCTCGACCACATCCTGGTGGCCTCGCGCGCCAGCGCCCACCGGCTGCTGGACGACGTGCTCGGCGAGGCCGGGCTGCATCGCCAGCCGTACCTGACGCTGCCGCATTTCTCGGCCGCCGCCGAGATCGTGCGGCGCACCGACCTGACCGTCACCCTGCCGCACCGCGCGGCGGTCTGGTTCAACCGCGACAACGCCTTCGAGATCCGGCCCCTGCCGCTGACGCTGCCGCCGCTGAGCGTCACGGTGCACTGGCATCCGCGCTTCGAGAGCGACCCCGGCACGCGCTGGCTGCGCACGCTGGTGGTGGACACCCTGGCGGACCGGGACGCGGGCGGCACGGCGGCCGGCGCCCTGATTTGATCGAATCAAGCAACAGACTCACGCATGGATTCCGGTTTATCTGGCCGGATGGCGCAACTAGACTGCCGTCACTCCCCTCTTTTCCAGGAACATCCATGCCCACCCTGCCCGCCCTGCGCCGCCTGATTCCCGCCCTCGCGCTGGCCCTGGCCGCCGCGCCCGCCCTCGCCGCCACCGAACTGACGATCACCCCCTACAACCCCGGCAACGACGCCATCTTCCAGGTCGCCTCGGTGCTGGTCAGCGGTGAACGCGACGCCATCCTGGTCGACGCGCAATTCGGCAAGTCCCAGGCCGAACAGGTCGTGGCCATGGTGCGCGCCAGCGGCAAGCGCCTGACCACCATCTACATCAGCCACGGCGATCCCGATTTCTACTTCGGCCTCGATACCCTCCAGGCGGCGTTCCCCGACGCCAAGGTGGTGGCCACCGCGCCCACCGTGCGCCACATCCGCGAAACGGTCGACGCCAAGCTGGCGTTCTGGGGGCCGAAGCTGGGCGCCGACGCGCCGCGCAAAGCCGTGGTGCCGCAAGTGCTGGAAGGCGACACGCTGACGCTCGAAGGCCAGGCCCTGAAAATCACCGGCCTGGACGGCCCGCAGCCCGACCGCACCTTCGTCTGGATCCCGTCGCGCCAGGCGGTGGTCGGCGGCGTAGTGGTGTTCGGCAACCTGCACGTCTGGACCGCCGACACGCAGTCGCCGCAATCGCGCGCCGACTGGCTCGCCACGCTGGCGCGCATCGACGCCCTGAAGCCGGCCACGGTGGTGCCCGGCCACTACGCGCCCGGCGCGCCGCTGACGCTGGAATCGGTGCATTACACCCAGGGCTACCTGCGCGCCTTCGAGGCCGAGGCCGCCCGCGCGCCGGACAGCGCCGCGCTGATCCAGGCCATGCGCGCCCGCTACCCGCAAGCCGGCGCCGCCGCCTCGCTGGAGATCAGCGCCAAGGTCGCCAAGGGTGAAATGAAGTGGTGACGCGGCCGTAGCCGCCGCGCGTATGGACGATGGCCGGCCCCGCCGGCCAATACGCCTGGCTGGCGCGCCGCCGTGTCAGCGCCGCGCCAGCGGCGGCAACGCCAGGTGCCGCAAGTGCCATACCTGCGATAGCGTGCCGCCCCAGAACATGCCGTCGACCAGCCCGGACACGCCGCCGAATGCCGCCGAGAACGCGGCATCGGCCGCCAGCCCGTGGTCCCGCGCCAGCATGGTCATCAACACGAACTTGGACGCGAAGGCCAGCACCAGCAAGACCAGCGTGATCGGCGATCCCGGCCGCTCGATCATGCGCGTTTCGGGGTGGTAGGTGGCGCGGCCGGCCCGCGACCACAGCATCCAGCCGAGCACGCCGCCCGCGGCCATGCCGGCGGCGAACGCCTCGTAGGCCGAACGCAGGTCCGTGACCTCGCCGTGGATCGACACCAGCACCCAGACCAGGAACAGCACCGGCAGGAGGAAGGTGCGCGACACCGAGAGCTGGCGCGGCCGCAGCGCGCGGATGCCGCGGTACAGCAGCAGCGCGAACAGCGCCCACACCCAGAGCGGCGTGCGGTGCAGGATTTCCAGGCTCATGAGGGTTCCAGGCAGGCGCGGCCGGGATGGCGGCGCCTGCCCAGTTGAGCAGAAATCTCCTGACAGATCGCTGGCGGTTCAGGCCTCGGCCAGGGCCAGCGCTTCCAGCATCAGATCCAGGTTCTGCACCGCCGCGCCCGACGCACCCTTGCCCAGGTTGTCGAACACCGCGCTCAGCAGCACCTGGCCGTGATCGGCATTGCCGTAAACGGCCAGCCGCAGGTCATTGGTGCCGTTGAGCGCCTGCGGATCCAGCGACGTGTGTGCCGCCGCGTCCTGTGGCGCCACCACCTGCACGTGGCGGGCGCCGGCATAGTGCCGGGCCAGGCATTCCTGCAGTTGCGCGGCGCTGACGCCGGCGGGCAACAGGCGCAGCTGCAACGGCACGGTCAGCACGATGCCCTGGCGAAACGCGCCGTACGACGGCACGAATACCGGCCGCTGCGTCAGGCCCGCGTGGCGCTCGATTTCCGGGGTGTGCTTGTGCGCCAGGCCCAGGCCGTAGACCTGGAAGGCCAGCCCGCCGGTGGCGCCCGGGCCCTCGTAGGCGTCGACGCTGGCGCGGCCGCCGCCCGAATAGCCGGACACCGCGTGCACGCTGAGCGGATAGTCGGCCGGCACCAGGCCGGCCCGCACCAGGGGGCGCAGCAAGGCGATGGCGCCCGTGGGGTAGCAGCCCGGATTGCTGACGCGCCTGGCCTGGGCGATGCGTTGCGCCTGCCCGGCGTCCATTTCCGGAAAACCGTAGACCCAGCCCGCGGTGGTGCGGTGCGCCGAACTGGCGTCGATCACCCGCACGTCCGGATTGACGATGGACGCCACCACCTGGCGCGCCGGCTCGTCGGGCAGGCACAAGATGGCGATGTCGCTGGCGTTGATGGCCTCGGCGCGCCGTTGCGGGTCCTTGCGGTCGCCCTCGGCCAGCGTCAGCAGGCGCAGGTCAACCCGGCCGCGCAGCCGTTCGTGGATCTGCAGACCGGTGGTGCCCTGGTCGCCGTCGATGAATACTAGGGGATGCGTCATGTGCGTGGCCTTGCGAAAGAGCCGGCGCGGCGCCGGCGGATGGGGTCGAAAGTGGATCCAGGCGTCCATCATTGCCCATCGCGCCACATACGAAAAGTCGAATATCATGACGACGAGATTCAGAAATCCTGAACGAAACCGCCATGCGTGAAATCAACCTCGACCGCCTGCGCACCCTGGTCGCCATCGCCGACCTCGGTTCCTTCGCCGACGCCGCCCGCGCGCTGCACCTGGCGCCGCCCACCGTCAGCCTGCACGTGGCCGACCTGGAGGCGCGCGTCGGCGCGCCGCTGCTGACGCGCAAGCGCGGCCAGGTCCGGCCCACGCCCATCGGCGACACCCTGCTGGAACGCGCGCGCCGCCTCCTGGCCGAGGCCGATCAGGCTCTGGACGACGTGCAGCGGCAGGTGCAGGGCCTGGCCGGCCGGGTGCGGCTGGGGGCGTCGACCGGCGCCATCGCCCACCTGTTGCCGCAGGCGCTGGAAGCGCTGGGCCGCGAACACCCGGGCATCGACGTCCAGGTGGCCGTGCTGACCTCGCAGGAGACCCTGCAACAGCTGGGCAACGGCACGCTCGACGTGGGCCTGGTCGCGTTGCCGCAGCCGCCCGTGCCGGGCCTGGTGCTGCGGCCCTGGCGGCGCGACCCCATCATGGCCTTCCTGCCCGCCGCCTGGAATCCGCCAGCGCGCGTCACGCCGGCCTGGCTGGGCGAACGGCCGCTGATCCTGAACGACGCCAGCACGCGGCTGTCGCGCCAGACCGGCGAATGGTTCGCCGCCGCCGGGCTGCAGCCGCGGCCGCGCATCCAGCTGAACTACAACGACGCCATCAAGAGCCTGGTGGCGGCCGGCTATGGCGCCACGCTGCTGCCGCACGAAGCCACCGCGCCGCAGGCCGACCCGCGCATCGCCATGCGGCCGCTGCGCCCGGCGCTGTGGCGGCCGCTGGGCATCGCCCATCGCGACGGCCAGGTCGAACGCGCCACCCAGCACGTGCTGGATGCCTTGTGGCTGCTGCGCGCGGCCGGCGGACAGGCCTGATCCCGCCCCAGCCGCGGATCATCCGACCGCGACCGGCCCCCGGCAATCCGCCCGGCGCCTGGCGCGGACAGCGCCGCATCACCTCGAAGACGACGCCCGCCGCAGGAACGACGCGCGCTCGGCTTCCTCGCGCAGGCGCCGGGCGCGGCTGCGGAACAGGTCCTTGCGGCCGACGATGCCCAGCACCCGGCCGCTGTCGCGGTCCAGGATCGGCACGCGGCCGGCGCCGGACAGCGCCATGCGGTCGGCGATCTGGCTGGCCAATTCCTCGGGAAAGCCGTAGACCAGCTCGCGCCCCTGCAGCGCCTGCGCCAGGGTCTGCCCGTGCAGCGCCGGTTCCAGGGCCCAGGCCAGGCTGTCGGCGCGCGTCACCTCGGCCACCGCCACGCCGGCTTCATCGACCACGGGATAGCTGGTGTGGACCGGCTGCGCGGTGGTGAAATGCGCGATCGCCTGCGCCACCGTCAGGCTGTCGGGCAGCGTCTGCACCGGCGTGGTCATCACCTGGCTGGCGCGCAACAGGTCGAACGGATCGACGCGGTATTCGCGGCTGATGTGGTGGCCACGGCGCGCGATCTTCTCGGTCAGGATCGAGCGGCGCAGCAGCAGCACCGTGACGCCGTAGGCGAACACGCAGGCCGCCAGCACCGGCAGCAAGGCCCCCAGGTTGCCGGTCAGCTCGACCGCGAACAGCGTCGCCGTCAGCGGCGCGCGCATGGTGCCGCCCATCATCGCCGCCATGCCCACCAGCGCCCAGAAGCCCGGCGCGGCCGGCGGTAACAGGGGCGTGGCCAGCGCGCCCAGCGCGCCGCCGAAGATCAGCAAGGGCGCCAGCACCCCGCCCGAGGTGCCCGAGCCCAGCGCGATCGACCAGATCGCCACCTTGACCACCAGCAGCAGCAACACCGCCTGCAAGACCAGGTCGCCCGCCAGCAGATGGCGGATGTTGTCGTAGCCCACGCCCAGCGCGGCCGGCTCGATCAGGCCGCCGATGCCGATGGCCAGGCCGCCCAGCGCCGGCCACCACATCCAGTGCAGCGGCAGCTTCTCGAACAGATCCTCGGCCGCGTACACCAACGCCGTCAGCACGCCCGAGCCCAGCCCCGCCAGCACGCCCACGGCAGCGCACGCCACCAGGTGCCACGGCGTGAACGCGATGACGCCGCCATAGCTGAAGACCGGTCCGGCATCGAGCGCGAAGGCGCGCGCCACGGCCGCCACCAGCGCCGCGGTGGCCACCGGCAGGAAGCTGCGCGGCTTCCATTCGAACAGCAGCAGTTCCACCGCCAGCAGCACCGCCGCCAGGGGCGTGGCAAAGATCGCCGTCATGCCCGCGGCCGCGCCGGCCACCAGCAGCGTCTTGCGCTCGCCGTCGTTCAGGTGGATGGTCTGCGCCAGCAGCGAGCCGATGGCGCCGCCGGTCATGATGATCGGGCCTTCGGCGCCAAAGGGGCCGCCGGTGCCGATCGAGATGGCCGACGACACCGGCTTGAGCACCGCCACCTTGGGCGCGATGCGGCTCTTGCCGATCAGGATGGCTTCCATTGCCTCCGGGATGCCGTGGCCGCGGATCTTCTCGGAACCGTAGCGTGCCATCAGGCCGATGATGAGGCAGCCGATGACCGGAATGAAGATCGAGGCCGGCCCCAGGCGGCCGGTGGTGATGGGCAGGTCGGCGAACGAGAACAGGCCGTGGTAGGCCAGGTTGGTGCACAGCGCGATCAGGCGCAACAGGGCCCAGGCGGCGGCCACGCTGGCCAGGCCGGTCGGCACGGCCAGCGCCATCAGCAGCACGACACGCTTGTCGGTGGTGAAGTCGCCCAGCCGCAAGACGCGCACGGAAGAGGAAACGGGAGGCATGGTACGAGGAGAAAAGGGAGGAACGGAACTCGCGGCCGCCGCGTCCACGGGGACGGCAACAGGCCGGCGTTTGCGAAAAATCAAATATATCGTATCACGACATATATTAGAATCGGCCGGGTGAAACGTTCCCCTGCCCCCGACCTGCCGTCCGCCACCGACTACGAACTGCTGGCCGATTTCCGCTACGCGCTGCGCAAGTTCGCCGCCTTCAGCGAAAACGCCGCCGCCGGCCTCGACCTGATGCCGCAACAGCACCAGGCGCTGCTGGCCATCAAGGGCAGCCGGCCCGGCGCGCCCGGCCGCCGCGGCCTGTACGTCGGCGAGATCGCCGAGCGCCTGCTGGTGCGTCCGCACACCGCCGCCGAACTGGTCAACCGCCTGGAGCGGCTCGACCTCGTCAGCCGCGAGCCCGATCCCGAAGACGGCCGCCGCGTCGAGGTGGTGCTGACGGACAAGGCCGAGCGCATCCTGGCCAGCCTGTCGGCCTCGCACCTGGAAGAGCTGCGCGCCATGCGCCCGCTGCTGACCCGGCTGCTGGCGCGCATCGACGACGACGCCGCCGAGCGCTGACCCGGCCTCCCTCTTCATTACCGCTAGGCATAAGCTCATGCCGCCAACCGGTGCGCCGCGTGATAAATTGTCGTCCCCCGATATATTTGAAGCGGCGAGGTAAAGGTTTTGGCTGTGGCTATCAAGCGCTGGCTCGGTGCGTTCGCGCCGGCGCCGGTCGGCGTCAACATGCGCGAAAAGCTCTATGGCGCATTGGGCGCGCTGGTCGGGCTGTTCTGCACCGAATGGGTCGGCCACCACGCGCTGGGCAACGCCAATCCCTGGTTCATCGCGCCGATGGGGGCGTCCGCCGTGCTGCTGTTCGCCGCGCCGGCCAGCCCGCTGGCGCAACCCTGGTCGATCATGGCGGGCAACCTGGTGTCGGCGTTGATCGGCGTGTTCTGCGCGCAGGCGATACACGATCCCGGCGTGGCCGCGGCCACCGCGGCGGCGCTCGCCATCGCCGCCATGTTCTCGTTGCGCTGCCTGCATCCGCCCAGCGGCGCCGTGGCGCTGACCGCGGTGCTGGGCGGGCCGCAGGTCGCGGCGCTGGGCTATGGCTTCGTGCTGTGGCCGGTGGCGCTGAATTCCGCCATCCTGCTGTGCATCGCCGTGGTCTTCAATGGCCTGCTCCGGCGCAACTATCCGCGCCGCCACGTCGAAGCCGCGCCCGGCCACCAGACCCGCGACCCGGCGCCCAGCGCCCGCCTGGGCTTCTCGCGCGCCGATCTGGACGAAGCCCTGGCGCAGCGCGGCGAACTGCTCGACATCAGCAAGGATGACCTCGAGGAAATCGTGCTGGCCGCCGAACTGCGCGCCAGCCGGCGGCGCTTCGGCGACGTGCGCTGCGCCGACATCATGTCGCGCGACGTGGTCGTAGTGCAGCAGCAGGATCCGCTGGACTACGCCGTGCGCCTGTTCGACAAGCACCGCCTGCAATGGCTGCCGGTGCTCGATTCCTCCGGCCACTATGTCGGCATGCTGGCGCAGGCCGACGCGCTGGCCCGCAGGAACCGGCCCGCCCAGGTGGCGGCCGCGGGCGGGGCGCCCGCCGACCTGCTGGTGGCCGACTGCATGCGTTCCGAGGTGCCGTTCGCCACGCCCGACCTGCCCGCGATCGAGCTGGCGCGGCCCATGGCCGACAGCCTGCACTGCGTGCCGGTGCTGGACGAAGGCCGCGTGCTGGCCGGCCTGGTGACCCAGTCGGACCTGGTGGCCGCCCTGCACCAGATGGCGCTGTCGGCCGCCGCGCAGGCCGCGCCCGGCCACGACAGCCGCCTGGCGGCGTGAACCGCGGCGCCTCCGTAGCCCTACGGATTCCGCCGCGACGCGGCCGCGGGGCATAATCCCAGCGTGAATCCGCCCCTGCGCCACCGCGCCCTCCTCGCCTGGCTGGTCCTGTTCTGCCTGGGCGCCCTCTGGATCGGGCGCCAGCATTACGTCGACCAGTACGACCGCTTCTTCCAGGACACCAGCGTGGCGCAGCGCATGCTGAGCCAGAAGACGGTGCAGCACGAAGCCGTGCTGGCGACGCTGTCGGCGCTGTCGCATCCGCCCGCGCCCGAACGGCTGTTTCCCAGCCTGCGGCCGGCCATGCCGCAACTGCAGGCGCTCGGCTACCTGCCCGACGGCGTCTGGGCCGGCAGCGCCGCCGAACCGCCCGGCCTGCGCGCCGCGGTCGAGCAGGCGCGCACGCTGGGCCGCCCGGTGGCGCTGCCACTGGACGCCGCCCGCTACTGGCTGGTGGCGCCCTCCAGCTGGAGCCTGCTGGTGGACGCCCGCGACCTGATCGCCGCCACCGATTTCCCCGCCAGCCTGGCCAACCTGACCCTCGCCATCGGCCAGCAGCCGCTGGCCCTGCTGCAACGGCAGCCGGCGCCGACCGGGCCGGGATGGCCGCTCGCGCTCGCCAAACCGTTGGGCGCGGCCAGCCAGCCATTCGTGCTGCACAGCACCCGCACCCTCACGCCCTCGTCCTGGCCGTGGCTGACGTGGGGGCTGTGGGGCCTGACCAGCGCGCTGCTGGTGGCGGGCGTGGCCGCCACGCGGCGCTCGCGCGCAGAAGCCCGGCGCCAGCAGGAACAGGCGCGACTGGCTTCCATGGCGCGGCTGAGCACGCTGGGCGAAATGGCAGCCGGCATCGCCCACGAACTGAACCAGCCGCTGACCGCGATCCTGGCGCAGACCCGCGCCGCCCAACGGCTGCTGGACGACGAGGAGGAACGCCCCAGCGTGCGCCGCGCCCTGATGGCCAGCGCCGAACAGGCCAAGCGCGCCGCCGACATCATCAGCCGCATGCGGGCGCTGGTGCAGCCCAGCGCGCCCGGCCGGCGCGAGGCGCTGGACCCGGACGCCCTGGCGGCCTCGCTGCGCTTCCTGCGCGAGCCCGAACTGGCGCGCCTGGGCATCCGCCTGCACTGGCACAACGCCAGCCCGCAAGCGCGGCCGCTAGCCGAGCGGGTGGCGCTGGAACAGATCCTGCACAACCTGGTGCAGAACGCCGCCGACGCGTTGGCCAACACCGCGGGGCCGCGCCAGATCACCCTCGAAGGCCGCGCCGACGGCGCCCACTACGTCTTCAGCGTCAGCGACAACGGGCCGGGCATCGCCGCCGACGCGCTGCCACGGCTGTTCACCCCGTTCTACACCACCCGCGCGCAGGGCATGGGCCTGGGACTGGCGCTGTGCGAGACGCTGGCCGGCGCGATGGATGGCCGGCTGGCCGCGCGCAACCTGCAACCGTCGGGCGCCTGCTTCAGCCTGACCCTGCCCCTGGCTGGAGGCCCCGCATGAACCTGCCCGACCAATCGCCGCTGGTCTACCTGGTGGACGACGACGACGCCGTGCGCGACGCGCTGGCGCTGCTGCTGCGCAGCGTCGGCCTGCGCAGCGCGGGCTTCGGCGATCCCCAGCAGTTCCTGGCGCAGCTGGCGCCGCAGACCATCGGCTGCGTCGTGCTCGACATCCGCATGCCCGGCATCAGCGGGCTCGACGTGCTGGCGCGGCTGGCCGAGGCGTCGGACCTGCCGGTGATGATGCTGACCGGCCATGCCAACGTCGACCTGTGCCGGCGCGCCTTCAAGGGGGGCGCCATGGAATTCCTGCAAAAGCCGGTGGACGACGACATCTTCCTGGACGCGGTGCAAACCGCGGTGCGCGGCCACATCGCCAGCCGCGAGCGGCTGGCCGTGACGCAGGCCGCCGCCGAACGCCTGGCGCGACTGTCGACGCGCGAACACGAGGTCTTCGAGCGCATCGTGCAGGGTCTGAGCAACAAGGAGATCGCGCGCGAATTCGACTTGTCGCCCCGCACCGTCGAAACCTACCGCGCCAACGTCTTCGCCAAGCTCGAGGCCGACTCGCTGGCGCAGCTGATCCGCCAGTACGCCACGCTGCTCGACTGAGGCGCTGCCCTGCCGCCTCCGTAGCGCTACGGAGGCGCGTGGGTAATCGGGCGTATACCGCGCCGCCGGCCTTTTGGCCACACTGACTGCTCCTGATCCCCTTACGAAAAAAGGACGCAGACCATGACCCGCCACACGCTCGCCGCCCTGGTTGCCACGCTCGCCGTCAGCGGCGCCGCCCACGCCGCCGTGCTCACCGAAAGCAACATCTCCACCGCCGACGCCCAGAAGCTGGCCACCGCCGCCGTCGCCGCCTGCCAGGCCAAGGGCTACAACGTCAGCGCCTCGGTGGTCGACCGCGCCGGCCTGCTCAAGGCCTTCGTGCGCGCCGACAACGCCGGCCCCCACACCATCGAGGCGAGCCGCGCCAAGGCCTTCACCTCGGCCTCGGCCAAGGCGCCGACGCTGGCCATCATGGAAAACGCGCAGAAGAACCCCGGCGCCGCCAACCTGACCGACATCCCCGGCTACCTGCTGCTGGGCGGCGGCGTGCCGATCAAGGCCGGCAACAACGTCATCGGCGCCATCGGCGTAGCCGGTGCGCCCGGCGGCAACCTGGACGCGCAATGCGCGGACACGGTGCTGGAAGAGAACGCGGCGTTGTTCAAGTAAGTCGCGAGCGGAGCTGGCCTCTGACTGCCGCTGCCCTGCGGCGAATCAAGGGCCAGCGCCGCATTCTGACTCAAGGGTGCCTTGCCTGCGCCAGCCAGCCTGGGGGGCGCGCAAATCCGAATCACCAACCCACATCCTCGACGCTATTGCCCACCACGGCGCAACTCGTGTCCGCCGCCTCCCAATTTCCGTCGAACAGCAACGCACCGTCCGTATCGGGTAACAGCGCACCGGATTGATTGTCTCCCTGCGCCAGCGTCACCGTCGCGCCGGAATCGGCTGTAACGAGTTGATTGAGGCCCAGCCCTATCCGGAGGTCGACGGCCCGGTTGATCGCCATGGGATAGGCGTCGCGCAGCAGGCCATCGCAGAAACTCTGCGTGAAAAAGTCGGGGCGGTCGCACTGGAACATATCCCAGGTCGCGTTGATCCAGTCATTGACGGGGGTGCCGTGGACGACAACGGGCGGCGATGGAGCCCCCTTCAATCCCGTCCCATCGTCGGGAAACGGAGGGTCCACCAACACGGCGTAAAACGGACCGCCGTCGGTTCTGTCGGGCGGCGCCGAATCCCCCTCAGGGGCAGCGATTGGCCCGGGCAACGACGGTAAGGGGACCGACGGCAAGGGATACGAGATGATCGGCCCGATGCCGCCGACCGACGGTATCGGCATGCTCGCCGTATCCGGATCGCTTGCTGGAGGCGCCGATGGCGCCGCAGGTGGTGGAACAGGGATCGCGTCCGGGAAGACCTGGAAATCGTCGAGATACAGCCCGGGCCAGGCCATGGTCGAAGGCTCCGCCAGCACGACGGGGGCCTGCAGACCGGATTGCGCAGTGACAAAACCACCGTCATAGACCGTGATCGTTCGGGACGATCCTCCGACGATTTCGCCAGCGACAACGGCGGCGATACCGTGAGCCTCCCGATATGGATCTGCGTAATACGAAATTACCGCACTGGCCCCCGCCGTATCGGTCGCGGTCAGCGTGAACCGCGTGAACGGGATATCCCAGAACTCCTGATCACCGAATCCGCCGTGGAGGTCTCCTTCTTTGACCGCTCCCCACATCATGGCGCCGAACTGATCCATATAGGACAGCCCCTCAATTTTGTCGAAGAGGCCATGGAGCGATAGCATCAGATCCTTCATGGCCGTCATGACCGCCTCGTAGCCAAGGGCGGGGACATCGATGTTGAAGATCTTCTCGGCGAAAGCGAGCGCCATCAGTTTGCTGTAGGTTTTCTCGTCTTTGGTGAGCTTGGCCTGGTCCAGCGCCACAAGGTCATTCAACAGATCCAGATCCGCATGAAACTTCTGCGCTGCCTCGTGGTCCGGATGAGCCATGGCCTTAACGTAGGCAATATCATGCGCCTTGCAGAGTTCATCCAGCGGACTGTCTACCTTCACCCCTCCGCCGGGGCCGATACGTTGGAATACGGGCTCTCGAAGAAGCTCCTCCACTGTCTTCGTTACTCCCCGCGCTCCCGCGGACCAATCCGGCCCGCACCATCGCCCGTATACCGGGAGCCAGCTGGAGGGATTCCAGCTCGGGTCTTGCACTCTGATGCTGCCATCATCTGTTGCCATGTCATTTCCTACTCGTCAATGCGCTGCTCTTGAACACTACTTTGCGGCTCGTTGCATCTACCCATCGGAGATGGTCACCGGCATTTCTTCAGCCTGAGCCCATGGCGGCAACGGCACTGCGGACCATTTTTTAGCCGCCATATCGAGCATGGCGAGGCCCCCTGATCCAACACCAAAACGCAGGGGATGATCCCGATAAATGGACGCGATATATTTACCGTTCGGATCGCAGACCACTTCCCTGGGATCGAACGACGCCTCCGCCCCGCCTTCTTGCAGCCATCCACTGCGCCGGCCATCAGCCGCAATACGGATGACCGTCAGCCCGTAACGCGGCGTCTGGCCCCATAGATACAGACTGCCTGCGCGATCCATGGAGGGCATCCGGATATGCTCGATTCCATCGAACACATCCGGAGTCGGCACCGCGTCGGCTCCTCGCCTCATTCGGTAGATTTCATTGCCGTCATAGCGGCGGTGGTATTCCGAGAAATGATCTATCGGCCCATAAGATTCAAACAAGATCTCGTCATCCGAGATGTATTGCGCCTGGCCGCCATCGACAAAATGAAAGACACTGGCAAAGGGCCGTTCCGTCCTATCGTGCCGATCAAATTCCCAGATATCGAAATCGAACAGACGTATGCGCTTGCCAGGCGGCACAAGAAGAGCGGCTTTCCAGAACGCGATGCGCGTCTCGTCCGGCGACATGAACGGCCACAGCTTGTTGCCGGGTGCTGTCGGGATGACCTCCAACTCGCGGCCATCCTGACGCATCAACACGATCTCGCTGTCATTGAGCGAGCGGCGTAGCGCGTCCTCCGATTCGCCATGGACAGGCCTGCGCGACATCACGATGAAATTGCCTTTGGGCGAATAGCGGGCATACGTGTAGGAATAGGCGGACGGCAGCGCATAGCGATACAGCCGGCCGGAATCGCGTTCGTAGCGCATGACGTCGCAGCGGTTGTCGCCGTCCGGGGCACACTCGACAAATAGCCAATCGTTGCCATTCGGATGCAGGCTCAACGAGCGAATGGCCCTGCCGCCGTTTGGCGGGGAGAACGGCGTCCGCGTGGTGGGTGTCTCCACCACGGCGACAACCGCCTTTTTCTCGTTCGCGACCTGGGAGGCCGAAGTCCAGAGCGACCACCACAGCGGCAGCACGCCAAGCAGCGTCACGGCCGCAACGAGTAACCACGCGCGATTTCGCTTCATCATCGCTTCCGCATCCGTTCAGAAGCCCGCCAAGGCGGCACAATGCTCGACAACGTATCTCGATGCCCCGCTGCAACTCCAGACCCGAATAGCTATAATAGGAACCATTCCCATTATTTTTTCCGGTTTGGAGCATCCGTGCCGCCCGGCGACCTCCCGGCTCCCCACGCCGTCGACACGCTCTATCGCTCGCACCACGCCTGGCTGACGGCGTGGCTGCGGCGTCGCCTGCGCGACGACCATGACGCCGCCGACCTGGCCCAGGACACCTTCGTGCGCCTGATCGCGGCCCGCGACACGCCGGGGTTGCGCGAACCGCGCGCCTTCCTGACCCGCATCGCCCATGGCCTGGTGGTCAATCTGTGGCGCCGCCGCGATCTCGAGCACGCCTATCTGCAAGCCCTGGCCCAGCGCCCCGAGGCCTGCGCGCCCTCGCCCGAGCGGCGCGCGCTGGTGCTGGAGGCGCTGGTCGAGATCGACGCCATGCTGCAGCGCCTGCCGGCCCGCGCCCGCGAGGCCTTCCTGCTGGCGCAACTGGGCGGCTACACCTATGCCGAGATCGGCCAGCGCCTGGACGTGTCCGAGCGCATGGTGAAGAAATACATGGCGCAGGTGATGCTGCAATGCCTGCTGATCGCGGACGGCGTCTGGTGAGGCCGGCCGCGATGCCAGCCCTGCCCGACCGCCGCGTGCTGGAAGCCGCGGCCGACTGGTTCGCGCGCCTGGGCGATGAACGCGCCAGCGCCGACGACACCCGCCAATGGCAGGCCTGGCTCGACGCCCGGCCGGAACACCGCCGCGCCTGGGACGCCGTGGCCGCCATCAGCGCGCGCTTCGAATCCGTGGCCGGCCAGCCGGCGCTGGAGGCCCTGACCGGCGCCGGACGCGGCCGCCGCCGCGCGCTGCGCACGCTGATGCTGCTGGTCGGCGCCGGCGGATTGGGCGCCGCCGCCTGGAACCAGCCGGCCACCCGCCGCCAGCTGGCCGACCTGCGCACCGACGTCGGCCAGACCCGCCAGGCCACGCTGGAGGACGGCTCGCGGCTGTGGCTGAACACCGCCAGCGCGGTCAACCTGCGGTTCGACGCGCAGGCGCGCCGGGTCGTGCTGGTGGACGGCGAAACCCTGATCGATACCCATCCCGATTCCCGCGAGCCGGCCCGGCCGTTCCTGCTGGACGTGGGCTATGCGCAACTGCGGGCGCTGGGCACCCGCTTTGCCGTGCTGCGCGATGGCGGCCGCGCCTGGCTCGACGTCTACGCCGGCGCGGTCGAGATCCGGCCCGATGCCGCGCCTGCCCGCGTCGCCCAGGCAGGCACCCGCACCGGCTTCAGCGGCCGCGGCATCGATGCGGCCGAACCGCTCGACCGCGCCCGCGATGCCTGGACCCGAGGCGAACTGGTGGCCGACGGCCAGCCGCTGGCTCGCTTTGCGGCCGAGCTGGCCCGCTACCGCCGCGGCTTCGTCACCTGTACGCCGGAGGTGGCGCAACTGCCGCTGGTGGGTGTGTTCCCGCTGGCCGATACCGACCGCATCCTGCGCGCGCTGGAAGCCACCCTGCCGGTGCGCGCGCGGCGCGTGCTGCCCGGCTGGGTCAGGCTGGAGGCCGCCTAGCGCCGCCCGGCGCGGGCATGTGTCAGGACTATTTTGTAACAGCCGCGGATTTCCAGTTCCCCTTTTTCCTTTTCGCTTGGCATGGCAGATGTACGACGCGTTTCGCGCGTCCGCCGCCAAGGAAACCCATGCACGTCCGTCCCTTCCGTTATCCGCTCCTGGCCCGCGCGCTGGCCACCGCACTGACCGCGCCCGCGGCCCTGCTGGCCGCCGCGCCGGCCCAGGCCCAGGCGCCCGCCGGCTTCCAGGTCGCGCCCGGCCCGCTGTCGCAGGCGCTCAGCCAGTTCGCCAGCCAGGCCGGCGTGACGCTGTCCCTGGACGGCCGCCTGGTTACCGGCAAGCAGAGCCCCGGGTTGTCCGGCGCCTACAGCGTGGACCAAGGCTTCGGCCGGCTGCTGGACGGCACCGGCCTGCGCGCCGAACGGCGCTCGGACAACGTCTACACGGTGCGCCCGTTGACCAGCGGCGACAGCGCCGCCCAGCTGGAGCCAGTAACCGTCGTGGGCGCGTCGACGGCCGAAGGCGCCTACCAGCCGGAACCGGTGGCCTCGGTGACGCGCTCGCCGCTGGCGGTGCTGGACCAGCCGCAAGCCGTCAACGTGGTGCCGGCCCAGGTACTGCGCGACCAGCGCCCGCGCAACCTGGATGACGCGCTGGCCAACGTCAGCGGCATCACCCAGGGCAACACGCTCGCCGGCACCCAGGACACGCTGATGAAGCGTGGCTTCGGCGCCAACCGCGACGGCTCGATCATGCACAACGGCATGCCGCTGGTGCAGGGCCGTGGCCTGAACGCCGCCGCCGACAGTGTCGAGGTGCTGAAGGGCCCGGCGTCGCTGCTGTACGGCATCATGGACCCGGGCGGCGTCATCAACATCGTCAGCAAGCGGCCACAGCTCACGCCGTACCACGCCCTCACGCTGACGGGTTCGAGCTACGCCCAGGGCCGCGATGGCGTCGGCGCCACGCTCGACAGCACCGGGCCGATCGGCGACTCGCGGCTGGCCTATCGCCTGGTGGTCGACACCATGAACGAAGACTACTGGCGCGACTTCGGCCGCCGCCGCGACACGCTGGTGGCGCCGTCGCTGGCCTGGTACGGGCAGGACACGCAGATCGTGGCGTCCTACGAACACCGCGACTACCTGTACCCGTTCGATCGCGGCACCGCGCTCGATCCCACCACCGGCAAGCCGCTCGACATCCCGTCGCGCCGCCGCCTGGACGAGCCCTACAACAACATGTGGGGCAGCACCGAGCTGGCCCAGGTGACGGTGGACCAGCGCGTCACCGACAACTGGAAGGCGCACCTCGGCTACAGCTGGAACCAGGAACGCTACGACGCCAACCAGGTGCGCGTGACCGCCATCGACCCGGTGGCCGGCACGGTCAAGCGCAGCAATGACGGCACCCGCGGCGCGCTGTCCACCGACCACTACGTGATCGGCTACGTCGACGGCCGCGTCGATATCGGCGGCTTGCGCAACGACCTGCAGGTCGGCGCCGACTACGAACGCCGCAAGATCTTCCGTTCCGACCTGATCCGGCAGAACCTGTCCAAGCCCTTCAGCTACGTCAACCCGGTCTACGACCAGCAGGATCCCGGCAATACCGTGGTCGCCAGCGACAGCGACCAGACCGACAAGCTGCGCGCCACCTCGTTCTTCCTGCAGGACTCGCTGCACCTGGGCGAGCGCTGGATCCTGGTCGGCGGCCTGCGCTACCAGCACTACGAACAACTGGCCGGCCGCGGCCGGCCGTTCAAGACCAACACCGACATCGAGGGCGGCAAGTGGCTGCCGCGCGCCGGCCTGGTCTACAAGTGGACGCCCGAAGTGTCGCTGTATGGCAGCTACACCGAATCGCTCAAGCCCACCTCGACCATCGCGCCGCTGAGCAGCGGCACGGTGATCGACTCCGGCGTGGCGCCGGAACAGGCCAAGTCGT
Organism: Achromobacter sp. ISS7; assembly: GCF_056523125.1. NCBI lineage: Bacteria > Pseudomonadati > Pseudomonadota > Betaproteobacteria > Burkholderiales > Alcaligenaceae > Achromobacter > Achromobacter sp. ISS7. Next base: position 2,013,137 of record NZ_JAWRZD010000001.1, read on the forward strand.
GGGAGCTGGGCCTGAAATGGGACATGCCGGGGCAGACAACCGGCACGTTGGCGCTGTTCGACATCCGCAAGCGCAACGTGCTGGTGTCGCAATACAACGACATCACCAAGCTCACCGACTGGCGCACCAGCGGCGCGGCGCGTTCGCGCGGCGTGGAGCTGGACGTCAGCGGCTCGCTGTCGGCGCGCTGGGACTTCATGGCCAGCTACGCCTATCTCGACGCCCGCACCACCGACGACCCGCAATACCAGGGCAACCGGCTGTGGAACGTGGCCCAGCACACCGGGTCGCTGGCGCTGGTCTACAACGCCGGCCAGATCGGCGAAGGCCGCCTGCGCCTGGGCACCGCGGCGCGCTACGTCGGCACGCGCCCCGGCGACTCGGCCAACTCGTTCGTGCTGCCGGCCTATACCGTGGTCAACGCCTTCGCGACCTACGACACCCGCATCGCCGGCCGCAAGGTGCAGTTCCAGCTGAACGTCAACAACCTGTTCGACCGCACCTACTACACCTCCAGCGCCAACCAGTACTTCATTTCCATGGGCGACGCGCGCCAGTTCGTGCTGTCGACCCGAATGGAATTCTGACCATGCAGCCCTCCACCTCCGCCCTCCCGCCCGCGGCATGCCGGCGTCCGGCCGTGGCGCGCCGGCGCCAAGCGGCGCTGTCCGCCCTCTTCGCCGCCGCGGCCCTGGGCGCCATGGCCCCGACAGGCGCCGAAACGGTCGCCGCGCGCGATCCCATCGTGGCCGAGCGCAGCGCCACCGTGCTGCCCGGCAGCGGCCATTCCTGGGGCTTCGCCGCCCTGGCGCGCGACGGCGGCGAACTGCTGCTGGCGCGCCGCGAGAACGGCCTGACCATCTACGACACCACCCACCGCCAGGTGCTGGCCCGGATACCCGGCACCGAAGGCGCCAACGCCGTCGCCGCCGTGCCGTTGGCCGACCGACTCTACGTGGCCGGCATGGATGGCAGCGTGATTGTCGTGCGGGCGTCCGACCGCCAGGTGCTCAAGCACGTGGCGCTCGACATCGGCAACCTCAACAACATCCTGTACGACCCGGACAGCGGCCAGGTGCTGGTGACCAGCGGCCGGCGCGGCACCGTGTCGCGCGTCTACCGCCTCGATCCGGCCTGCGATTGCGTGCGGGCCAGCCTCGACCTGCCCGCGGCCAAGCTCGATGCGCCCGCCCTGCTGGGGTCCGGCATGGTGGCGCTGCCACTGCGCGACGAGGGCCGCATCGCCGTCATCGACCTGCGCCGCCTGACCCTGACCCGCCTGTGGCAACCCGCGCAATGCCCGCGCCCCAGCGCCCTGGCCGCCGATCCCGCTGGCAAGCGGCTGTTCGTCGCCTGCCGCGGCGCCGAGCCGCGCCTGCTGAGCCTGGACGCGGACAGCGGCGCGGTCCTGGCCAGCGTCGCCGCCGGCCGCGACATCAACGCCCTGGCCTACGATGCCCGCCGCGATTGGCTACTAGTGCCCAGCGGCGCCGACGCCCGGCTGGCGATCCATGACGCGGGCCGCGCCGGCCAGTTGCGCCGCCTGGCCGCCATCGGCACCCGGCCCTGGGCCCACAACATGGCCTACGACGCCGGCAGCGGCGTCGCCTACCTGCCCAGCATGGACGACACCGAGGTCTATCCGGCGGGCGGCGGCGAGGCGCAGCGGCATTTCGCCGCCGACAGCTTCACCATCACCGCGCTGCGCCTGCGCGAGGCGCGGCCATGAACGCTTCCCCCGCCGCGGCCCGCCCGCGTCCGCCGGCGCGACGCGGCCAATACCTGAAGGCGCTGCGCAAGGCCCACGGCTGGCTCGGCCTGTGGGGCGCGCTGCTGGGGTTGCTGTTCGGCGCCAGCGGCATCCTGCAGAACCATCGCGCCGTGCTCAAGATCGACATGCCCGGCCCGGTGGTCGAGACCCTGCAATTGCAGGCCCCCGCCGACTTGCCGCGCACCGACGCGGCGGTCGGCCAGTGGTTGCAGCAGGCCCTGAAGCTGGACAAGCCGGTCGAACGCATCCGCAAGGAAGCCGCGCAGGACGTGCGCTGGGGCGACGTCACCGCTCGCCAGCCCGAGCGCTGGCAGGCGCTGTTCCGCGCGCCGGGCTATCAGGTGCAGGTGGAATTCTGGCCGCAAAGCGGCGCCGCCAGCGCGCGCCGCAGCAGCGCCAGCTGGTGGGGCGTGATCCAGAACTTCCATCGCGCCAATGGCACCGGCGTGGCCTGGGTGCTGCTGTCGGACACCATCGGAGGCGCGTTGATCGCGCTGTGCCTGACCGGCGTGCTGCTCTGGACCGAACTGGAAAAGCGCAAGCTGATCGGGCTCGGCATCGCGTTCGCGTCGGTGATTGCGTGCCTGGCGGCGGTGGCGCAGTCGTGGGCGTGACCTGCACTCAAGCCGGCTGCGCCGCGGCCCGGGTCGGCCCGATCGCCAACGGGCAATGATGCGTCAGCGCGAACCGCACGCGGCCATCGACCACCAGAAAGTTCAACTCCGCGTCGCCGGTGGCGTGCAGGCGCCGGTCGTCAAAGCGCAGCGGCGCGATCTGCGCCTCCTGATACCAGCGGCCGTCCACCCGGACCCAGCGGGCATACTCCGCCGCGCGCGATATCGTGCGCACCGTGACCAGCACTTCAGTGATGGGGCCGCGCAGCGTGCGCTTGCTTGCCTGGAGACGGGAGCGGCGCCACCAAAACCACAACTGCCGAATGGGTCTGACGTATAGCGGCACCGATATCACCAGGAACAGCGCGACCAGGAACCACAGCATCGCCTGATACGCCGCCAGGTGCAGGATGCCGGTGAAGGCTCCCAGCGCCAACGGAATCGCCATGACGATCAGGAAGGTCAGCGGCACCCATGCCAACCGCTTGAGCGCATCCCGCCGGACCCCGGCCCAATCCTCGGGAGCCATCGGCGCGTCGTGCGAGGCCACTGGCGGCAGCGCCGGATAGTCCACCCGCGCGATCCTGTCGCCATAGGCGTAACTCACCCGCGCCTGGGCATCGGGGTGCAGGGTATAGAGATCCATCACCTCATGCCGCCAGATCGCATCCGGGTCGGGCGGATCGAGCCGTCCCGGCGCGGGCTTGCCGTCCAGCACGTAGTCCACCCGCGTGCCCGACCAGCGCAACCGGTCGCCAGGCCGGGCGGGCGCGACGGGTGCCGCCGACAAGGGCTTGTCGCCCGCCTGCGGCCGCATGCCCGCCAGCGCCCCTTGCGCCAGTGGCGCCCGCCCAGCCTTCAGGCTGCGGCCTATGCCCGCGCAAGCCTGGCCGTGCGACCAGGCCATGCGCAAGGCGGACAGCAACACCAGCAGGATCAGGGTCGGCGCGACGTAATCGATGATGGGATGGGCCCGCGTCGATCCCGGCGGCAACCACGAAGGCGGCGCGAACTGGAACCAGAGCAGGGATACGACCAGGAGCAGCAGGGTCAGGAAAAGGCCCAGCGCCATCAAGCCACGGTGGCTCAGGCGACGGGCCTCTAGTTGGGCCCGCAGGGCGGCGTTCAATTCGACTTCGGAGAGGGGCATGGGGCGCTCGCAACGAATCGACAGGGAACCGGCATGGCTGCCGGGGCGCGCCCGGCAACAAGTAACACGATGTTATCATCTCCCCGCCCGAACGCCATCCCACCCAACGCGCGTCAACGTGTCGGCCACGCCTTCAACGCCACCCAGATCCCCGCCACGCACGCCACCCCGAAGATCCAGCCCGACGCCGCGCCCGCCATCACGCCGGACAGCAAGGTGCCGACGGTGCAGCCCAGCGCGGTCATGCCGCCCCACCCCATCAGCACGCCGCCCGTGAAGTTGCGAACGATCTCGCGCCCGGTCGGCAGGCGCGGCCGGAAAGCGTTCGCGGCCAGCGCGGCGGCCCAGGCGCCGGCGACCAGCGCCAGCACGAACGCGCCATTGTTCGACAGCAACGCGTTCTTGACGGCGGTGGCGCAGCCGGCGAAGGTGTCCAGCCCTTCGAGCCGCGACGGCAGCGCGCCCGCGGCGGAAGCCGCCGTGCGCGCCACGCTGCCCAGCTCGGCGGTCACGCCCAGCGGCGCGATGCGCAAGTAGGCGATGACGCCGATGAAGGCCACCAGCAGGCCGCCCACGGCGGGCGACCAGCGGTCTTGCAGCAGCGCGCGCCATGGCGGCGGGTCCGTGGCGACGGGTGGCGAAACGTCCCTCGCCAGGGTGTCGACGCGAGCAACGTTTGGGCCTTGGCCGGTGGCGTCCCATGCGCCAACGGGCAAGCGCGAGGCGGGTTCGCGCCCGCGGCGGCCGAGCCGGCTCAGGCCCAACGCCAGCAACCCCAACGCCGCGCCTTGCAGCAACACCGTGCCGCCATACCCCAGGTGATGCGGCAGCCACACCACCGGCGCCTGCTGGATCATCGCCAGGTACAGCGTGTTCCACGACGCGAAGCCCAGCACGAAGCCGACGCCCGCGCCCAGCAATGCGAACGGCGAGGCCAGCGCGCCTTCGCCCAGCCGGTAGAAATGCGCGCTGATGCAGGAACCCGAGATCCGCATGCCCACGCCGAACACGAACGCCCCGGCCACCAGCGCCAGGCTGACCGGCCCGATGTGCGCGCCCGGCGGCAGCCGTTCGGCCCCGGGCACCGGCAGGAAGGCGCCAAACACCGCGTGATAGCCCAAGGTGCCGACCGCCAGCGCCACCAGCACCGCGTAGGCGCCACGCGGGTCGCGGCGCTCGATGGCGTCACGCGCGATGCAGTAGAAGCAGAAGCGCGAACGCTGCAGCACGATGCCGAACGCCGCGCCCAGCAGCAGCGACAAGGACAGGTCGCGGCCGCCGTCCGGTAGCGGCGCCAGCCGCCAGGCGGCCGCGCCGACCAGGGCCAGCAGCGCGGCGGCCAGCGTGTAGCGCAGCGCCGCGCCGGTCTGCGCGCGCTCCAGCGGCGCGCGGGTTTCCAGGGTGCTCACTCAGGTCTTGCCCCACACCGTGCCCGAGGGATTGCTGATCGGCGAACCGACGCTGTTGCCGTACTCGGTCCACGAGCCGTCGTAGTTGCGCACGTCGTAGCCCAGCAGCTTGCGCAGCGCGAACCAGGAATGGCTGGAGCGCTCGCCGATGCGGCAATAGGTGATGATGGGCTTGCTGCCGTCCACGCCGACCGCCTGGTAGATGGCGCGCAGCTCGTCGGCCGACTTGAAGGTGCCGTCCTCGGCCACCAGCTTGCTCCATGTGACGTTGACCGCGCCCGGCACGTGGCCGGCGCGCACCGCCAGTTCCGGCACGCCATTGGGCGCGAAGATCTTGCCGTTGTATTCGTCGGCCGAACGGATGTCGACCAGCACGCCGGCCTTGTCCTTGCGCGCCACTGCCAACACGTCCTGCAGGTGGGCGCGCAGCGCCGGGTTGGCGTCCTTCGGCCGCGCGTTGCCGGCGGGCTGCGCCTTGACGCTGTTGGACTGCGGACGGCCCTCGGCCTCCCACTTCTTGCGGCCGCCGTCGAGGATCTTGACGTTGTCGATGCCGTAGATGTCGAAGATCCACGCGCCCCAGGCGGCGAACCAGTTGTTGTTGTCGCCGTACAGCACCACGGTGCTGTCGGTGTTGACGCCGGAACGCGCCAGCAGCGCCTGGAATTGCCTGGGCGGCGCGATGTCGCGGTTGACGGTGTCGACCAGGTCGGTATGCCAGTTGACGTTGCTGGCGCCGGGGATGTGGCCGCGCTCGAACAGGCCGGGATTGACGCTCACCTCGATGACACGCACCTTGGGGTCGTTCAGGTTCTTCTCCAGCCACTCGGTGGTGACCAGGTACTTGGCGTGCTGCGCCGTGGCGGGAAAGGCCATCAGGCTGGCCAGCGTGGCGAAGGCGCCCGCCAGCAGTTTCGAAAGGGACATCATGCTCTCCGGAAGCAGGCGCAATGCGCACCTGGAAATCCGGAGCATATTTGTTCAGCTTACAGTCAGGAACAATTTACTGGTCATATCCTGATTACCGGAATGCGCAGGTCGAGGTCGAACGCGACCCGCGCCCGCGGATTCCGGGCGCGAGGCCGGCGCGACGCCTGCCTTCACGAAGGGCCGACGCCGTTGCGCCGCGATGCGGACGCCCTGACTGGGCGCCGCCCGCCACACCCTGTCTATGCCGCCGCGATCAACCGGATATCCGCGCTGCCATCGCGCTCCAGCTGCGCCACCAGGCCCAGCTCCCAGTCGAGATAATCGCGGAACCCCTGGTCGCGCGCCGACAAGTCGTCGAACAGATACGGACTGATGCTCTGGTCGTCATCGCCCGTCAGCACGCCGTCGGCGCCCCTGTCCAACGGCAGGCCCTGGGCCTGCCAGGCGCGCGTGCCGCCCAGCAGGTAGTGCACCGGACGACCGGTGCGCCACGCCAGCTCGGCCGCCGCGACCGCCGCCAGCACGCCGTCGGGCGAGGTCAGCACGATCGTCCGCTGCGCATCATCCGGCAGGAACTCCTGCAGGCGATCCGGCGCGGCGTAGCGCGCGCCAGGCACGTGGCCGCGTTCGTAGGCCAGCCGCGATTCGATGTCGAACACCTCGGCACTGCCCGCGTCGATGGCCGCCTGCAGGGCCTGGGCCCGCAGCGCCGGCGCGTCGGGCCGGTGGCGCAACACGCGGCGCGGCTCGGCGCCGCGCTCCAGCGCCGCCAGCGCGGGCGGCTGGTACAGGTAGACCTCGACCGCGCCCAGCTGCGCCAGCCAGGCGCCGGTGGTCTGCGCGCGCACGCCGTCCCAATCGACCAGCACCACCCGCGCGCGGCGCGTCGCCAGGTACTCGTCGGTCGCCTGCACCAGCTGGCCGCCGGGGGCCCAGCGCCAGCCCGGCAGGTGGCCGGTTTCGTATTCCTCGCGGGTGCGCACGTCGAACTTGTACAGCGTGCGCGTGCCCTGCTCGGCCTCGAAGGCGCGCAAGGTGGCGGTGTCGATATGGCCGATGCCGGCACGCGCGGCCACGCCGCGCGCCTGCTCGCGCGCCGCGGCGGCGCTGTCGGCGGACGGCTCAGGCAGGGCCGCCTGGCGGCCATAGGCCAGTTCGCGCCCGGACAGCAGCCATTCCATGGTGCCGTTGCGCAGCGACGCCACGCGGTTCGGAATACCGGCGTCGATCAGCGTCTGGGCCCCAACGATGCTACGCGTGCGGCCGGCACAGTTGACCACCACGAAGGTCTTGGGATCCGGCGCCAGCTCGCGGATGCGGTACACCAGCTCGGCGCCCGGCAGGCTGTGCGAGAACGGCAGCGTGAAGTTGTGGAATTCCTCTGGCGTGCGGCTGTCGACCACCACGATGTCGTCGCCGCGCGCCACGCGCGCGTGCAGGTCGTCGACGTCGATCCAGGGCGTGTGCTTCTCGTGCTCGATGACTTCGCCGAAGGCCTTGCTGGGCACGTTGGTGCCGGAGAACAATTCGCGCCCCTCGCGCTCCCAGCCGTCGGTGCCGCCGGCCAGCACCGAGATGTCGGTCCAGCCCAGGCGCGTCAGCTTGGCGGCGGCCTGGTGGGCCAGCGTCTCGTCGTCATCCACCAGCACGATGCGCGTGTCGCGGCGCGGCACCAGGCGATCGGCCAGCACCTCCAGGCGCCACAGCGGCGCCGGCACCGCGTACAGCAGGTGGCGACGGGCGTAGCGGCCGGCCTCGCGCACGTCGAGCACGGCGATCTCGGCCTCGCCGCGCAGCGCCTCCTGCAAGCCGGCGGGCGACAGGCGCGCGTGGTAGATCGCGGCGGGCGGCGAGAACGTGCGATAGGAACCGCCGGCGGTGCTCTCGAACACCACCCGGCCATGCAGGCGGTCGAGCGCCAGGCCGTAGAAATGCAGGTGCGCGCCGGGCGTGCCGTCCACCAGTTCGATGGTGTGCACGTCGGTCGGCCCCAGCACGATCGAGTCGCCCGCCGCCACGTCGACGCGCCGCACATGGGTCAGCACGTCGCGGCCCGGCTCGGCGCCGGCGCTGCGCGCATAGACTTCGTTGCGCTCCTTGCCGGACACGCCGGCGATGATGGCCCAGGTGGTGTGGTCGTGCGGCGGCTGGGCCTTGCCGGACTCGCCCAGCGACAGGTACAGCGCATAGCCGCCGTCGGCGTCCTCGGCCAGGCGGTAGATCGCGGTGGGCCGGCCCGGCACCACCTCGAAGGCCTGCGCGGGAAACAGTTCCGCGCGGCGGCCGAGCGCTTCGAGCAGGCGGGCGACCGGCGCCAGTTGATCGGGCGTGGCGCGCGCGGGGTCCGGCACCAGGGCCTTGACCTGCGCGATGAAGTCGCGCACGGCCCGGGCGCGTTCGGTATCGTGGCGGAAAGCGGCGGCGGCCGCGTCGGGATGGGTGCTCATGGGATCCGGAATTCCTGGGGTTGAATAACCGGATCAGCCTACGTCCGCGGCCGGGCGCGGACAACGTAGAAATGCGTCTATGGATATGCGGCGGCTGCGCGCCCGCCGCGCTCAGGCCTCGCCCTTGAGCGCCTGGTCCACCACCGCCCGGGTCAACGTCGGCACGAACATCTCGATGAAATGGAAGGCGTAGCCGCGCAGCCAGGCGCCGCGGCGGATGGCCAGCCGCGTCAGGTTGATCTCGAACAGGTGGCGCGCGTCGATGGCGCACAGGCGCGTGTCGCGCTCGGCGTCCCAGGCCACGGCCGCCACGATGCCCACGCCCAGTTCCAGCTCGACGTAGGTCTTGATGACGTCCGCGTCCATCGCGGTCATGACGATGTCGGGCGTGATGCCGGCGCGCGCGAAGGCCTCGTCGATGTGGGCCCGGCCGGTGTAGCCGCGTCCGTACGTGATGATGGGATAGCGCGACAGCTGCGACAGGCTGATGCCGCCTTCCACCGCGGCGAGCGGATGCCCCTTGGGCACGATGATGCTGTGGCTCCAGCGGTAGCACGGCAGGTTCAGCAGGCCGGGATAGTCGGCCACCGCCTCGGTCGCGACGCCGATGTCGGCCTCACCCTCGAGCAGCATTTCCGAGACCTGCCGCGGCGACCCCTGGTGCAGGTGCAGCACCACCTCGGGGTAGCGCTGGCGGAATTCCTTGATGACCGGCGGCAAGGCATAGCGCGCCTGCGAATGGGTCGCGGCGATCGACAGCACGCCCTTGCGGCTGTCGGCGTATTCGGCGCCGGCGTGGCGGATGTTGTCGGCGCATTGCAGGATCTGCTCGACCAGCGGCAGGATCTGTTCGCCTGGCGGCGTCAGGCCGATCAGGCGCTTGCCCGAGCGCACGAAGATATCGACGCCGACCTCTTCCTCGAGTTCGCGGATCTGGCGGCTGACGCCGGGCTGCGAGGTGTGCAGGCTTTCCGACACATCGGTCAGGTTGATGTCGCGGCGCACGGTTTCGCGCACGGAACGCAGTTGCTGGAAGTTCATGGAATCGCCGAGGCCTGTGTGAGGGAGCCGAGCACGAGGCCTAGCCGAGAAATGCCAGCTGGTTGCCGCTGGGATCTTTGACGTACATGACGCGCGGCGAGGCGTCGGGCAGCGAACAGACCGGGTGATAGCCGGCGTCGCGCAGCCGCAGCAGGATGTCGTCGTAGGCGCCGGTGCGGATGGCCAGGTAGTCGGCCCTGACCTCGCGGCTGACTTCGGCCACCGGCGACAGCGACAGGGTCGCATCGCCCAGCGCGAACAGCAGGCGCCCGTCCGGGACCGGCATTTCATCCAGCCCCAGGGTGCCGCGGTAGAACTCGCGCACGGCGTCCAGCTGCCGCGCCGCGAAGGAAAGCTGTACCGATCCGATCGAAGAAATAGAAGACATGCCCTGCCGCCAACCTTGGAACAAGGCAAATTCTAGACCCCGGGGGTACAACCGGACAAAGAGGTTGTAATTGCTTCTACATAATCAGAATCCCTAAGGAAACGCAGTCATTTGCATATGCGTCAAGCGCTGCGACGCAGGCCGTCGCGGACTACGCCGAAGGCCCGGTCCAGGTCCTCCACCAGGTCCAGCGGATGCTCCAGGCCGATGTGCAGGCGCACCACTTCATGGCCGCCCTGCCACACGCTGTGCTCGGCCAGCCGCTCAGGCGCCGCCTCCAGCGCCAGGCTCTCGTAGCCGCCCCAGGACGCGCCGATCGAGAAGTAGCGCAGCGCGTCGATGAAGCGCGCCGCCGCGCCCGGCTGGCCGGCCCGCAACGCGAACGACACCAGGCCGCTGGCGCCGCTGAAATCGCGCCGCCACAGCGCATGGCCGGGGTCCTGCGGCAAGGCCGGGTAGTAGACCCGCTCGACGTCCGCGTGGCGCGACAGGTATTCCGCCACGCTCAACGCGTTCTGGTGATGGCGCGCCAGGCGCACGTCCAGCGTGCGCAGGCCGCGCAGGGTCAGGTAGGCATCGTCCGCGCCCACCGCCAGGCCGAGCGCGTCGTAGGTGGCGCCGACCCGCCGCGCCAGTTCGGGGCTGTCGACCGTGACCACGCCCATCATCACGTCCGAATGGCCGGCCAGGTACTTGGTGGCGGCCTGGATCGAGATGTTGGCGCCCAGCGCCAGCGGCTGGTAGTAGAGGCCGCCGCTCCAGGTGTTGTCGGTGGCCACCACCACGCCGCGGCTGCGCGCCTCGGACGCCAGCGCCGGCAGGTCCAGCACCTCGAACAGCAGCGAGCTGGGCGACTCCAGGTACAGCAGGCGGGTGTTGGCACGGAAGCGCTCGGCCAGGTTGTCGCGGCCGGGCGAGAAGTATTCGACCTCGATGCCGTAGCGCTGCAGCAGCGCTTTGTCGACGCGGCGCACCGGCGAATAGACGCTGTCCGACACCAGCGCATGCTCGCCCGGCGCCAGCGTGGCCAGCAGCACCAGCACGATGGCCGACAGGCCGGACGGCGCCAGGATGCTGCGATGGCCGCCTTCCAGCGAGGCCACCGCCGCTTCCAGCGCCTGGTGCGTGTCCAGGCCGTGGCGGCCATAGGTGGCGACGCGCTCGCCGGCGGCGCGCTGGCTGTTCAGCGCCGCCTGGGTGGCGGTGTCGGCAAAGCGCACGGTGCTGGTGCGCACCACCGGCACGTTGACCGGGCCGGCGCCCTGCTTCAGGTCGGGGCTGCCGGCATGTACCAGCCGGGTCTGCACGTGGGCGTGATCGAGGCTCATGCGCGCTGCTCCTGGCCAGGCTTCATCTGGGTGGCGTTGTAGTTGACGATCTCGCCGGTGGCCAGGTCGATGCCGATGCGGCCCGACAGCGTCTCCAGCGCTTGGCCGTACAGGTGGAAATGCAGGGTCGGCTCGTCGCCGGTGACGTGGATGCTGTGGATGTCGTCCGGCAGGAACGACACCGACTGCCCCGGCTGCACCACCACTTCGCGCACCTGCTCCAGCGTGGCGCGGCCCGCCTGCGAGCCGTCGTCGCTGCGACGGTAGACGCGGTTCAGCTCCTGGCCCGACAGCGCCACGATCACCGCCCAGGTGGTGTGGTTATGCGGCAAGGTAGTCTTGCCCGGGTTGATCGAATTCAGGTAGAGCGCCGGCTCGCCGGCCGGGTCATCCGGATTCAGGCGATAACGGGTCGAGGCGCCCACGCCCTGCCCCGGCGCCGGCGGCGCGAATTCGGCCGCGGGAAACAGCGCGCGCTGCTGCGCCAGCTGTTCCAGGCGGAGGGTGACCTGCGCCAACAGGTCGCGGGTCAGCGGCGCGGCGGCCAGCAGGCCGCGGATGTCGGCCAGGGCGTCCTGCACCCGCTGGCGGCGTTCGAGGGAAACGGAAGATTCGGTGGTCATGTCGGCTCCGGGGTCGGAAAGGCGTCACACTGCGAGGCGCAGCGGGTCAAAAGTCAGGTAGGCGTCGATCGGATCGGCTTGCGCGCGCCGCACCGGCGGCTCGGCCGAGGCGCGCTGCAGGAAGGCGCGGGTGCGCTCGCTATCGGGATGGCCGAAGATGCGGGCCGGCGGGCCATGCTCGACGATGCGGCCGACCTCGGTGAAGTACACCGTGTCGCTCACCTCCTGGGCAAAACGCATCTCGTGCGTCACTAGCACGCAGGTCAGGCCGTCCTGCACCAGGTCGCGGATCACGGTCAGCACCTCGCCCACCATTTCCGGATCCAGGGCCGAGGTCACTTCGTCGAACAGGATCAGTTCGGGCCGCAGGGCCAGCGCGCGGGCGATGGCCACGCGCTGCTGCTGGCCGCCCGACAGCTCGCCCGGATAGGCGTTTTCCTTGTGGTCCATGCGCACCTTGGCCAGCAGCTCGCGCGCCAGCGCCTGGGCCTGGGCCCGCGGCTGGCCGTTGACCTTGATGGGCGAGATCACCAGGTTCTCCAGCACGCTCAGGTGCGGGAACAGGTTGTATTGCTGGAACACGAAGCCCACCCGCTTGCGCAAGGCGATCAGTTCAGACTCGGTCTTGAGGCCGTCGACGCGCACGCCGCCGACCTCGATCTCGCCGCGCTGCGGCCGCAACAGGCCGGTGATGCAGCGCAGGATGGTGGACTTGCCCGAGCCCGAGGGGCCGATGATGGACACGGCGTTGCCGGGCCGGACCTCGACGTCGATGCCTTTCAGAACTTCGGTCTGGCCGAATGCCAGGTGCACGTCCCGCAGGCGCACCAGCGGGGTGTCGGTGGCGGCGTGGCCGCCGCGGTCAGTGATGCGCATAGCGTCGTTCCAGATGGCGCGTCCAGCGCGCGATGGGATAGCAATAGGCGAAGAACAGCGCCAATAGCGTGAAATAGACCAGGATGGTGAAGTCGCTGCGCGCCACCGTGTTGCTGGCCACCGTGGCCGTGTCGACCAGGTCGTGCACCCCGACCAGCGAGGCCAGCGAGGTGCTCATGGTGATGCTGGCGTACAGGTTCATCCACGACGGCAACATGCGCCGCACGCACTGCGGCAGCACGATCATGCGGAAGATCTGCGAACGCCGGAACGCCAGCGACTGCGCCGCTTCCCATTGCGCCTCGGGGATCGACTGGACCGCGCCGCGGAAGATCTCGGCGACATTGGCGCTGGCCGGCAGGCCCAGCCCGATCACTACCTTGATCCAGTCCGGGAACGGCAGGTTCCAGCCGCCCAGGTTCAGTTCGAACGGGAACACATACGTCGTGAAATACACCAGCACCAGGATCGGCGCGTTGCGGAACGCCAGCACGTAGACTCGCGTCAACCGCCGCAGCAGCGCCGACGGCGACAGCGACAGCGCGCCCACCACCAACCCCGCGGCCGTGCCCAGCGCCATGGCCAGCACGCTGATCTGCACGTTCATGCCCAGGCCGCGCAGCAGCGCCGGCGACCAATGCCACAGGTGCCGCACCGCGGCCGGCGCGCTGTCGGTCAACGCCCAGGCGACGCCCAGCGCGACCAGCGCCAGCAGCAGCACCACCCACGGATCGCGCAGCAGCGCCAGCCAGCCGCCGCCCGCGCGGCGCGCGTTAGCGCCATTCAATACCAGTTCATTGGCCATAGCCGGGCATCCTCAAGCGCGCTTCCAGCCAGCGTCCGCCCACGCTCACCAGCCAGGTCAGCAGGCCGAAATACAGCAGGATCAGCAGCAACAGCTCCAGCACATTGTCGCGGTGCGACCAGATCATGATGGACTCGTAGGTCACATCCCCCACCGCGATGGCCGAGGCGATCGCGGTCATCTTCACCAGGTCCACCAGGTTGTTGACCAGCGCCGGCAGCGCGAAGCGCAGCGCCAGCGGCAACTGCACCTGCGCCAGGATCTGGCGGCGCGAAAAGGCCAGCGAGCGGGCCGCCTCCAGCGTCACCGACGGCACCGCTTCGATGCCGGCGCGCAGCGCCTCGGCATGGAACACGCCCTTGTGCAGCGCCACCACGATCACCACCCACATGAACGGCGTGATCGGACTGCCGCCGCCCAACTTCTGCGTGATCAGCATGTTCAGCACCAGGAAGGCGCAATACAGCTGCACCAGCGTCGGCGTGTTGCGGGTCAGTTCGACGAACGCCTGCAGCGGCCGCGCCAGCCAGCCGCGGCCGCTGGTGAGCCCGGCCGCGATCAGCACGCCGAACAGCAGGCTGACGGGAATGGTCCAGGCGCACAATTGCAGCGTCACCAGCAGGCCATGGCCGAAGGCCGACAATTCGCCCCGGTCCAGCACGAAGCTGTAGTTCAGGCCCAGGGGCTTGAAGAAATGCACCCAGGCCTGCAATGCCTGTTCGATCATGCGGCCGCCTCCAATGCCGCCGGCCGCAGGGCCGCCACGGCGCGGCCGATGCGCGTCACGGCTTCGGCCAGCTTGGCATCCGACGCGGCGAACGACAGCCGCAGGTACGGCGACAGCCCGTAGGCCGCGCCCCGCACCACCGCCACGCCTTCGGCCTCCAGCAGCCAGTCGACCACGTCGCCATCGTCTGCGATGACGCCGCCATCGGGCTGGACCTGGCCGATCAGGCCGGCCACGCCGATCCACGCGAAGAACGAGCCGCGCGGCGCCGCCACGCTCAAGCCGGGCACCGCGCCCAGGCCGTCCACGATCAGCCGCGCCCGGCGCGCGTAGGCCAGCCGCGCATTCTCGACAAAATCGTCGGCCACGCCCTGCAACGCCACCAGCGCGGCGGCCTGGCCCAGCGAACTGGGGCCCGACGACACCTGCGACTGCACCGCCTCCAGCACCCCGATCAGCGCCGCCGGGCCCACGCCCCAGCCGATGCGCCAGCCGGTCATGGCGTAGGCCTTGGACACGCCATTGACCGCCAGCGTGCGTCCGGCCAGGTCCGGCGCGGCGCGCAACAGGTGCGCCGGCGCCTGCTCGAACCAGATCTGTTCGTACATCTCGTCCCACAGCACCAGCACCGACGGATGCTCGCGCAGCACCGCCGCCAGCGCCGCCAGTTCGGCTTCGCTGTAGACGGCGCCCGACGGATTGCCGGGCGAATTCAGGATCAGCCACTTGGTGCGCGCGGTCAGCGCCTGGCGCAGGCCCTGCGGCGTCAGCTTGAAGCCATCGGCCTCGGCGGTCGGCGCCAGCACCGGCGTGCCGCCGTTGACCCGCACCGAATCGAGGAAGGTGGGCCAGTACGGCGTCGGCACGATCACCTCGTCGCCCTCGTCCAGCGTGGCGGCCAGGGCCAGGTAGATCACCTGCTTGCCGCCGTTGGAGATGATGACGTTGGCCGCCTCGGTCGGCAGGCCATGGCGCTGGCGGTAGCCGTCCGCCACGGCGCGCCGCAGCGCGGCGGTGCCGGCGGTCGGCGTGTACTTGGTCTGGCCTTGCGCCAGCGCCAGCGCGGCGGCGTCCTTGATGGCCTGGGGCGTGTCGAAGTCGGGCTCGCCCGAGGTCAACACCACGATCGAGCGGCCCTCGGCCGCCAGCCGCGCGGCGCGCGCGCCGGCGGCGGCGATGGGCGACAGTTCGACGCCGCGGGCGCGGCGCGAGAACACGCCGGGAAACAGGGATTCAGTCATGACAGGACCTTTCCGGGATTCATCAGGTTCAGGGGATCGAGCGCCTGCTTGACGCGGCGCATCAGCGCCAGTTCCAGCGGGCTCTTGAAATGGGGCAAGGCATCGCGCTTGACCTGGCCGATGCCGTGCTCGGCGCTGATCGAGCCGCCCTGCGCATGGGCCTGGGCGTGCACCAGGTCATGGATGCGGGCTTCGTTGGCGAACAGGCGCGCCACCGGGCCGGCGGGGTCGTGCGATACGTTGTAGTGCAGATTGCCGTCGCCCAGATGGCCGAACGCCATCGGCCGCAGGCCCGGATCGAGCGCATGCAGCGCCTGCGCGGCGCCCTGCAGGAAGGCCGGAATCCGCGAGACCGGCACCGAGATGTCGTGCTTGACGTTGCCGCCGTCGCGCGCCTGGGCCAGGCCGATGGCCTCGTCGCGCAGCCGCCAGAACGCGGCGGCCTGCTGCAGGCTGTGGGCGATGGCCGCGTCCTCCAGCAGGCCCTCGCCCAACGCCGTCTCGGCCAGGCGCTGCAACGCGTCCGCCGCGCCGACCTCGTTGGCGGAGACCTCCAGCAAGGCATACCAGGGTTGCGCCAGCGCCGGCAGCGGCTGCGGCTGTTCCGGCACGTGGCGCGCCACCAGTTCCAGCACAGGCCGGCCGATCAGCTCGAACGCGGTCAGCTGCGCGCCCAGGCGCCGCCGCGCCAGCGACAGGAACGCCAGCGCCGCCTCGATCGACGGCAGCGCGACCAGGGCGCTGCCCTGCTCCGCCGGCTTGGGATACAGCTTGAGCGTGGCCGCGGTGATCACGCCAAGGGTGCCCTCGCTGCCGATATACAGGTCGCGCAGCGAATAACCGGTGTTGTCCTTGCGCAATCCGCGCAGGCCGTTCCAGACCTCGCCCTCGGCCGTCACCACCTCCAGCCCCAGCGTCAGCTCGCGCGCATTGCCATAGCGCAGCACCTGCGTGCCGCCGGCGTTGGTGGCGAGATTGCCGCCGATGGTGCAGCTGCCTTCCGATCCCAGGCTCAACGGAAACAGGCGGCCGGCCTGGCTGGCCGCCTCCTGCACCTGGGCCAGCACACAGCCGGCCTGCACCGTGATGGTGTCGTTGTCGGTATCGATGCCCAGCACCCGGTTCAGGCGCCCCAGCGACAGCACCACCGAGAGTCCGCCGCTGTCCGGCGTGGCGCCGCCCATCAGGCCGGTATTGCCTCCCTGCGGCACCACCGGCACGCGCGCGGCACGGCACAACCGCAGCACCGCCGCCACGCCGTCGGCATCGGCCGGGCGCGCCACCGCCAGCGCCTGTCCGTGCAGCACGCGGCGCTGGTCGGTCAGGAACGGCGCCGCATCCGCGCCGGTCAGGACCCAGTCCGCGCCCAGCCGCGCCCGCAGCGCGGCCAGCAAGGTGTCGTCGGCGGCCGTCGTCATGGCTTGGCCTGGGCCTCGGGCGGCGCGCTGTCGAACTTGCCAGCCTGCGCGTCGCGGTTGGCCTGCCGCAGGTAATCGGCGGGCACGCCGAACTTGTCGGCCTGCTGCACCAGCAAGCCGGACTTGTGCCAGTCGCGGATCACGCCATCGACGAAGGCGCGGGTATCGGTTTCGTTGCGGCGGGTCCAGATCACCGTGGGCGACGGAATCAGCTGGTCCGGGGTCGCCAGTTCGAAGCCGTCCCATTCCTTGCCGTTGGGGCCGTGCAGCGTCTCGTACAGCGCCGGCTGGATGTGCACCGAGGCGTCGCAGCTGCCGCCCTTGAGCGCCAGCAGCGATTCCGGGATGTTGCGCAGCCCCTTGACCACCGCGCCGTAGGTGTCCTGCAGCGGCTTGGCGAAATTGCTGCCTTGCGACACGCAGGCCACCTTGCCCTTCAGGTCTTCCCAGCGCTTGATGCCGCTGCGCTTGGACACCATGGCCGCGCCGCCCACCAGGTTGTAGGGGGTCGGCGCATAACTCAGGATCTCGCTGCGCTCCTGGGTCCACTGGATGTTGGCGATCAGCAAGTCGACCTTGCCGGCCTGCAGGAACTGCACCCGGGTCGAGGCCGTCACCGGCACCGTTTCCAGCGTCACGCCCAGCCGCTGGGCGATATCGCGGCCCAGCTCGGTCTGGAAGCCGCCCACCTTGCCGGTGGCCGGATCGAGAATGCCGAACGGCGGGCTGGCGCCGTCCACGCCCACCACCAGCTTGCCGCGCTGCTTGACGCGGTCCAGGGTGGCGTCGGCGTGCGCCGCCGTCGCCAGGGCCGCCAGCGCCAACGCGGCGGCCCACTTGATTGCTTGTCTATTCATCGGTCTTGTCCAACACGGGCGGGCGGCGCGAGGCTCAGCTGCCCTGCTTGTATTTGTCGTGCAGCTCCTGCAGCAGCGGCTGCGGCGGCTGGATGTCCAGGCGCTTCTCGGTGGCGATCAGCCAGCCGCTGCGGTGCCAGCCCTGGATCACCTTGTCGACGGCGGCGATGGTGTCGGCCTCGCCCTTGCGGGTCCAGACCACCGAATTGGCGGGCAACACTTCCGTGGCGATGGGCGCGTGGTAGTCGGCCCATTCGGGATTGCTGCGCAGCAACGGATGGATCAGCGTCGAATCGTGCACCGCGGCCACGCACTGGCCGCCGCGCAGCGCCAGCAGCGAGTCCGAAGAGCTCTTGTAGCCCTTGACCACCGCGCCGTAGTCAGCCTGCAGCGGGCGCGCGAAGCTGCTGCCCTGCGACACGCAGACCGGCTTGCCGCGCAGGTCTTCCCATTTGGCGATGCCGCTGTCCTTGCGGGTGGCGGCGGCGCCGCCGACGCGGAAGAACGGCGTCGGCGCGTAGCCCAGGATCTCGGCGCGCTCGGGATTGAGTTCCATCGACGCGATCAGCAGGTCGACCTTGCCCGAGATCAGGAATTGCGTGCGGGTGGCGGTCTGCACCTGCACCAGTTCGGCCTTCACGCCCAGGCCCTTGGCCAGTTCGCGCGCCAGGTCGGGATTCCAGCCCACCAGCTGCTGGGTGGACGGGTCGATCGAGCCGAACACGCCGCCATTGGCCAGCACGCCGATGGTGACGGTGCCGCGTTCCTTGATCTTGTCCAACGTGGCGTCGGCGTGGGCGCCGGCGGCGCCGGCCGCCAGGGCCAGCGCGACGGCCGTCTTCAGGAACCAGCCCGGGGTATTGCGAGTTTTCATGTTGTTGTGCCGTATGCATTGAACGGAGTTCTATGCTGCGGTCCGGCGGCTGACAACACAAAGAAGACTTTCAGATATGAATATGAAACCGCTGTTACGCGGCGCGCCCGGGTCTCAGTCGAGCTTGACGTCGGCCGTGGCGATCACGCGCTTATAGGTGGCGATGTCGTCACGCACGGTCTGGTCCACGGCCTCGGGCGAACTCGCCGCGATGGCGAAGCCCAGGCCTTCCAGCAGCGCGGCCGTCTCCGGCTCGCGCAGCACCGCCACCACGTCGCGATGGATGCGCTCGACCAGCGGCCGCGGGGTCGATGCCGGCACCACGAAGCCCTGCCAGCTTTCGACCGCGTAGTCGGCCAGGCCGGCCTCCTGCATGGTCGGCACCTCGGGCAAGGCCTTGGAACGGTATGGCGTGGTCACGGCCAGCGCCACCAGCTTGCCGCTGCGCACGTTCTCGGTGGCGGCGGCCAGGGTGATCAGCATCGCGTCCACGTGCCCGCCCAGCACGTCGAGCGTGGCCGGCCCGCCGCCCGGATACGGGATCTGGTTGGTGCGGGCGCCAATGCGTTCATTGAGCAGCTCCACCGCCAGGTGCTGCAGGCTGCCGTTGCCGCCGGGCAGCGCCAGCGAGATCTCGCCAGGCCGGCTGCGCACCAGCGCCACGAATTCCTCGAAGGTGCGCACGCCCAGGCCGGGCCGCACCACCAGCAATTGCGGATTGACCACCGCCTTGGTCACGCCCTGCAGGTCGCGCAGCGGATCGTAGTGCTGCTTGCCCGGCTGCAACGCGTTCAGCGACAACGCGTCCCCGCCCAGCAGCAGCGTATAGCCGTCGCCGCGCGCGTGGGCCACCGCGGCGTTGCCGATGGCGCTGCTGGCGCCGGGCTGGTTCTCGACCACGACGCTCTGCCCCCACTTCTCGCTCAGCTTCTGCGCCACGGTGCGGGCCAGCTTGTCGGCGCTGCCGCCGGCCGCGATCGGCACCACCAGCTTGACCGGTCGGCTCGGATAGCGGTCCACGTCCTGCGACGGCGCCGGCGCGGCCCCAGTCAGATTGCCCAACAACCCCGCGCCCACCACCACGCCCGCCGCCAGGCCGAGCGCGGCCTTGAGTACGGATCTGCGTCGACTGCCCATCACTTGCTCCCTGCAGGAAAAATCGTGCAGGCCAGGATAGGAGCGCGCCGCGCGCCCGACAAATACCGATACGCAATGTGGAAATGCCGCGGCGGCTTACGCCAGGAACGCCAGCATGCGCCGCGCCAGCTCGCGCGGCTGCTCCTCGGGCAGGTAATGGCCGCAATCGGCCAGCACGCCGCCGCGCAGGTCGCGCGCCAGCGGCGCCAGCGCCTGGTACAGGTCGGGCGCGCTGCCGAGTTCGCCGCCCAGCGCCAGCACCGGCTGCGTCAAGGGTGTGTCGCGCAGCGCCGCGTTCTGCAGGCCCGACTGATGCGCGGCGCGGTAATAGCCCAACATGCCGCGCAGGCCGCCCAGCGTCTGGTAGACGCGTTCATACTCGTCGATGTCAGCGCGGCTGAAAACGCCTGGCCGGTTGGCGGTCTTGCGGTTGAAGAACCACTCGATCAACACCCGCTCGCGCCCCTGCAACAACGCTTCGGGCAGGTCCGGCACAGTGTTGAACAGGAAATGCCAGCGCTTCCAGTTGTCCGGGCCCAGCTCGAAGCTGGCCGGCAGCGTGACGCCAGGGATGTTCGCGTCCAGCAGCACCAGGCGCTCGACCTCGTCGGCGTGGCGCGCCGCGTAGGGATAGGCGATCCAGGCGCCGATGTCGTGGCCGGCCAGCGCATAACGCGTCAACCCCAGCGTATGGAACAGCGCCCGCAGGCGCTCGCCCGCCGTCCGCGTGTCGTAGCCGTCCAGCGGCTTGTCCGAATCGCCCTGCCCGGGCAGGTCCACCGCATACAGCCGGAAATGTGGCGCCAGCAGGGGCATGACCCGGCGCCACGCGTACCAGCTCTGCGGGAACCCCGCCAGCAGGATCAGCGCGGGCCCGGCGCCGCCCTCCACCACGTGATAGCCCAGGCCATCGACCCGCACCTGCCGGTGGCGAAACGGCACGCCGTCAAGCGCAAAGGCGTCGGCATCCTTGAAAGTATCCATGGGCCGCCTCCGTTCAATGCAGCGCGCCGCCGCTGGCCTTGATGTCCGCCCTCACCGCCAGCGAGGTCGCCACCATCACCTTGATGCCTTCGATCAGCGTGGCCAGCGCCAGGCTGGGCTGGC
The DNA here is from genome assembly GCF_056523125.1 of Achromobacter sp. ISS7. Classification (NCBI taxonomy): domain Bacteria; kingdom Pseudomonadati; phylum Pseudomonadota; class Betaproteobacteria; order Burkholderiales; family Alcaligenaceae; genus Achromobacter; species Achromobacter sp. ISS7. The sequence goes on from NZ_JAWRZD010000001.1 coordinate 2,033,880, forward strand.
CGGGATGGCGCGTCGCCATCTCGGGCAGGTACGGCACGTGCACGAAGCCACCGCGCAACGCCGGGCGCTCGGTGGCGATGTAGTGCGCCAGGCCATAGAAGATGGTGTTGCAGTTGTAGGTGCCCGCCGTCGACGACACCGACGCCGGCACGCCCGCGCGGCGCAGGTCGCGCACGATGGCCTTGATCGGCAAGGTCGAGAAATAGGCGGCCGGGCCGCCCGCGACCACCGGTTCGTCGATCGGCTGGCGGCCTTCGTTGTCGGGGATGCGCGCGTCCACCACGTTGATCGCGACGCGCTCGATCGAGACGTCGCTGCGCCCGCCGGCCTGGCCCAGGCAGATCACCAGGTCCGGCCGGGTGTCCTCGATGGCCTGGCGCAGCACGCCCACCACCTTGCCGATCACGCATGGCAACTGGCGCGCCACCAGGGTGGCGCCGGCCACCTGCGTGCCATCCAGCCGCCGCACGGCTTCCCACGACGGGTTCAGGGTTTCGCCATCGAACGGTTCGATGCCGGTAATCAATACAGTCGTCATTGCGCAGTCCTTCGATACGGTGCTGCCCGCCATGGTAGGACCGCGCCCATGAATTGTTGAAATCCATAATCGTTATTCGTATTATTGACAGCATGAATCTTTCCGCCGTCGACCTGAACCTGCTGGTCGCCTTCGAGGCGCTCTACGACACCCGCAATGTGACCCTGGCCGGCCAGCGCATCAATCGCGCCCAGCCGTCGGTCAGCAGCGCGCTGGGGCGCCTGCGCCTGCTGTTCCAGGACGAACTGTTCCTGCGCACCGCCGACGGCATGCAGCCCACGCCCAAGGCCGTCGCGCTGATGCCGGCCGTGAGCGCGGCGCTGGACCAGATCCGCCAGGCGCTGGCGCAAGGCGCCGGTTTCGATCCCCGGGCCGCGGCCGGCCGCCGTTTCACCGTGGCGGCCAGCGACTATGCCGACGTCGTGATCGTGCCCCGCATCGTCGCGGCGCTGCGGCGCGACGCCTCCGGCATCGACCTGCGCATCGCGCGGCTCGACCGCGCCGCCCTGTACGAACAGCTGGACAACGGCAGCGTCGACCTGGCCATCGGCGGCCACCTGGCGCCGCCCAAGCGCATGCTGCGCGAACGCCTGTACCAGGAGCAGTTCGTCTGCATCGCGGACAAGCATCACCCCGCGCTGCGCGGCCGCAAGCTGGACCTGGCGCGCTACGTGGCGTTGCCGCACGCGCTGTTCACGCCCAGCGACGACGGCTCGGCCCGCGGGGTGGTGGATGCCAGCCTGGCACGGCTGGGGCAGCGGCGCCGGGTGGCCTGCACCTTCGCCCACATCGTCGCGCTGCCGCACGCGGTGCAAGGCACCGACCTGGTCGCCACGCTGGCGCGGCGCGCCGCGCTGCGGCTGGCGGGCGATGGCCTGACCCTGCGGCCGCTGCCGCCCGAAGTCGACCCGGGCCCCTTCGATATCGACATGGTGTGCAGCCGGCGCGCGCCCGGCGACGCGGCGCTGGCCTGGCTGCAGCAGGTGGTCCGGGACGCCGCCGCGCCCTTGAGGGAATGAACCTGGCCGGCATGAAAAAAGCCGGCCCCGTTCCCGGGTGCCGGCTCGCCGTGCCACGCGGCGCCATGCCGCCTCGTAGCGAAATCAATTGGCTTTTTCGTCCTCGCCGGCATAGCCGCTGATGTAGGGACGGCCCGAGCAGCGCACCATCGCCACGCAATTGGGCAGGCCGCTCTTGGCGCTGCAAGTGTTGCGCGCCGCGTCGCGCGCCGCCTTCGGATCGGGATCGAGCGCGGTGTAGCTGGTGCCGCGGCCCTTCACGCCCTTGATCCAGGCCAGGCCGACGCAGCTGTCGCGGTAGGTCAGCACCTTGGTGCAGCCGACGCACTCTTCCCAATCCAGCAGCTTGCTGATGGCGTCCTTCTCGTTGGGATAGCCATCCGCGTAGGTCAGGTCGCCCGACTCCATTTCGGCGACGGCGCCCCAGTACTCGCGGTCGTTCAGCTTGGCGGACAGCGCCTCCAGCTCGGCCGGCGTGGCCTGCCTGGCCGCGGCCACGTCCTGCGCGCTGTAGCCGGGCCCGACGCACAGCGGCATCGTGGTCAGCCAGCATTTGCCGTTGGGACTGCCGGCGGTGCAGCGTCGGATCGCCTTCTTGGCTGCCATTTCCGGCGACACGCTGTTGCCCGGGAACAGATCGTTCGAGGTGTTGCGGGCGTAGGTCATGCAGCTGTCCGAAAACCAGCTCAGCGATTTGCAGTCCTTGCCGCCGCCCTTGCGGCACGCCGCCAGCGCCGCCGATTCGGCCGTCTTTTCGGAATCCTCCGGCAGCGCCCAATAGACCTTGGCGTGTTTTCCATCCGTCGCGATGCCGCCGTAGAGTTTGTCGGCATGCGCCTGCGGCGCGAACAGGCCCGCCATTAACGCCAACGCGCCGAGCGCGGCGCGGATAATCGGAGAAAATCGGGCAAATATCATCGTTCGGATTCCGGATCGGATGGATTCAGCGGCCACGATCTTAGCAAGCGGTTTCCCCGGTCCGTCCCCTTTGCCGACCCCGCATAGGCATATTGAGTAACAAATTTCACAGCTGACAGGGGGAAGCTGGCCCCGTTTTCCGGTAAAAATGGCGGACCTTTCGTAAGCAGGCTGTCAGTCTGCAATCACTCTCCCGTCACATGCCGTGCCGATCCGGCCTGTCACGAAGAGACACAAAAGGCCCAGCGCGCCCGGCCTGCGATCGCAGCCGCCGCGCCTGGCCGACACGGAGCACCGACCGCACGCCATGACGTTCCCCCTGCCCCTTTCCGTCCGCCGCCCGCCGCTGCGCCTGGCCGCCAGCCTGATCGCCGCCGCCAGCCTGGCCGGGTGCGCGCCGATGCCCTCCGGCGGCAGTTCGTCGCTGCCGTCGCTGAGCCGGGTTTTCTCGGAAGGCCTGTCGTTCTCTCCCAGCGTCAACGTCGCCCGCAACATGCAGGGCCGCTCGATCAACGACGCCATCGCGGCGCTGGGCGAGCCTTCCAAGAAGCGCGCGATCGGCAACACCATGGAACTGGAGTGGTCCGATTACCAGTCGGCGCCGTACCAGGAATGGGTCACGACCGGCACCAGCCAGCAGGTGGTCGGCATGATCCCGGCCACCAACACGACCGCGGCGACGCCGGTATTCCAGCAAAGCAGCAGCGGTTATTACCAGGGCCGCACCCGCATTTACGAATGCAAGGTGCTGATGCGCATGAAGGACAGCGTGATCGTCGATTCCACCGTCGACGGCAATGTCTGCCCGGAATTCATCGCCGCCCTGCGCAAATGGGCCGGTGAAAACGAAGCCAAGAATTATGTCGTGAAATAAGGCCCCTGGGCGGCCGTGTGAAACACGCCGCCCATGCAGGCAGATAATGGCGGCGGGGATACTTATTTTGTCGACATTATTATCAATCCGGCTCCAAGGCTGTCACCAAGCTGAATGAAAAAGCCTTAATTACGAAAAAGAAAAAATAAATATCGTTGGTCGATTAATTTCCCGGCGCCTGCGCCGTTAGTGGTGGTGATACTCCCCGGCAAGCCTCATGGGCAGCTGTTGCCCGCCAGGAATACCACTGACATGACCACGATCTCCTCTTACACCCCGCCGCTCGTCATCGCCCCGCAGGCGCCGGCGACCGGGGTGTCCCGCGTCACCACCGTCAATCGCAGCCCCGACATCCCCGCATCCACCTCGGTGACGCTGGGCCAGCCGGCCAACGTGCTGACCTATTCGCCCGAATCCGTCGCCGCCGGCCAGGTGCGGGAACCTGACGCACTGTCGTCGCTGATGTCCGACAACGTCCGCGCCTCGTCGCTGACCGGCCAGTTCAAGGGCCTGGCCGCGGCTCTGCTGGGCCGCATGCAGAACGATGGCGGCAATTACTCGCTGTCGATGCCCCTGGCCCGCGCCGCCGCGCCGGTGGACGGCGTCGCCGCGCCCCAGGGCGCGGCCGTGGCCGACAATTCGGTCGCGCTGCGCATCACCACCGCCAGCGGCGCCAAGGTCACGGTCACGCTGGAAAGCAATGAAAAGGGCCTGGGCGTGCAGATCGACGTGGGCGACGCCAAGCTCACCGAGGAAGAACGCACCGCCATCGCCGGCTTGTCCAAATCGTTCCAGGAAGCCGTCGACGGCCTGACCGCCGTGCCGCCCAAGCTGGCGCTGGGCGCACTGGCCAAGTTCAACAGCAGCGTGCTGTCGTCGGTCTCGCTCGAAGCCACGGTCGGCGCCGAAGGCCCCGACCGCGTCAGCTTCAACTTCCAGGCCGACGCGGGCCAGCGCTCGCTGACGATCAAGACCGTGGCCGGCTCGGCCCAGATCAACGTCGACGCCAGCAAGCCCAGCCAGTTCGGCAGCGCCCAGCAGCAGACGGCCGCCATCAACAACTACCTGACCAAGTTCGACAGCGCCCAGAACCGCGGCCAGGGCGATGCCGCGCTCATGACGCTGTTCAAGTCGGGCTTCTCGGACCTGCACAAGAGCTACGGCGAGTGGGCGCCGGAAGGCAAAACCACGACGCGCCTGGGCATGCCGGCCGAGGTGCATCGCACCATGCTGTCCGGCCTGGCCGACTTTTCCGCCTCGATCAACCAGGCGCCGGTCGCGTCCAATCCGCTGCAGGCGCGCGAGCTCGACACCTTCTCGTACGAGACGTCGCAGAACACCACGTCCAGCGGCCGGCCGCAACTCGACCTGGCGATCTCGCAACAGCAGCAATCGTCGCTGAACGCCAGCTTCCACCGCGCGCTCACGCCCGACCAGAAACTGAACCTGACCACGGATCCGGAATCGCAGAACTACGCGTTCTACCAGATCCGCGACGACCACAGCAGCCGCACCGACATCGCCTACGAAAACGGCGAACTGGCCAAGGCCCTGTTCACCGAGTCCAGCACGATGTCCACCCTGGTGACCAAGTTCATCAAGGGCAAACAGGTCGACCAGAGCCGCATCACGCCCACGACCCAGACTCGCTCCGAGGACCTGATGAGCCTGCTGCGCGCCGCCGACCTGAACTCGGCACGCGAAGACGCGCGCACCCCGCGCGACCAGGTCGAGGCCACCCTGATCCGCAAGCAGGAAGACCTGGCCCAGGCCGTGGCCCGCCTGCGCGGCTGATCCCGCCTCTGCACGCACAACGGGGCAGGTCCGGCGCTTATGCCGGCCTGCCCCGTCGCTTTTTGGGCCGTCTCCAGGCGCGGCTAGCCGTCCTGCGGCAGCTTCGCGATCACCTTGATCTCGAAATCGAAGCCATACAGCCAGGTCACGCCGACCGCCGTCAGGGTCGGGTGCGGCGCCTGGCCCCAGTATTCCGGCACCACCTTCCAGATGGTTTCGAACTTGGCCGCGGGATCCACCATGAACACGGTCACGTCGACCACGTCCTCGAAGCTGCCGCCCGCCGCCTTCAGGATCGCGTTCAGGTTGTCGAACGCCTGCCGCACCTGCGCTTCCAGCTCGGGTTCGGGCGACCCGTCCTCGCGGCTGCCCACCTGGCCCGACACGAACAGAAAGCCGTTCGACCGCACCGCCGGCGAATAGCGGTTGCGCTCGTACAGCGCCTGGCGCCCGGCCGGAAAAACCACATCACGCGTTGCCATTCAAGTACTCCTGTCTCGGGCCTCGGCCCGTATTGATGATGCAGTCACTGTACGGACGGCGCTGCCGCCGATAAACGGGCAAGCCTGTCCATCACTGTTTGTAAAATGCAAACAATCCCCTGATCCCTGGAGTGGCGATGGACCGTTTCGACGCAATGCAGGCCTTCGCCCGGGTGGTGGAAACCGGCAGCTTCACTAAGGCGGCCGACACGCTGCACATGAGCAAGACCAGCGTCACCCAGCTGGTGCAGCAGCTCGAGGCGCGGCTGCGCGTGCGGCTGCTCAACCGCACCACCCGCAAGGTCAACGTCACCGCCGACGGCGCCGTGTACTACGAACGCGTGCTGCGGCTGCTGGCCGACATGGACGACGCCGAGACCAGCCTGTCCGGGGCCGCGTCCGTGCCGCGCGGTCGCCTGCGGGTCGACGTGCCCAGCCCGCTGGCGCGCATGATCCTGGTGCCCGCCCTGCCCGCCTTCCATGCGCGCTACCCGGACATCCAGCTCGACATGGGCGTGAGCGACCGCATCGTCGACGTGATCGGCGAGAACGTCGACTGCGTGGTGCGCGGCGGCGAGCTGACCGACCAATCACTGATGGCGCGGCGCGTCGGCGACCTGCAATTGCGCGTCTATGCCGCGCCCGCCTACCTGCAACGGGCCGGCGCGCCCGGCCATCCGCGCGATCTCGAGGACAGCCACCACCGCATCGTCGGCTTCCTCTGGTCGCGCAGCGGCAAGCCCCTGCCCTACGCCATGCGGCGCGGCGACGAGCGCGTCCATGTGCACGGCCGCTACGTGGTCGCGGTGGATGACGGCAACGCCTATCTGGCGGCAGGCCTGGCGGGCATGGGCGTGTTGTGGCTGCCCGACTACATGGCGCGCGAGCATGCCGCGCGCGGCGAGCTCACGCCGTTGTTCGAGGATTGGCGGCTGGATTCGATGCCGCTGTACATCGCCTTTCCGCCCAACCGCCACGTCAGCGCCAAGCTGCGGGTGTTCATCGACTGGGTGGCCGAACTGATGGCGCTGCATGCGCCGCCCGAATTCGCTCGCATACACCCGCCACCTACAATACGGCAATCGAAGAGGCCTTGAGCCTGAACCAAGGATGTGCATGACTACCGCAACCCCCCGCGCTACGAGGCCACACCGATGAGCGAATGGAGCGAGATCAAGGCGCGCTTCAAGCGCCCGCTAACTGCGCTGTTCCTCTGTCTGATGCTACTGCTTTGGTCCCGCGATCTCTTCGACGCCGCGAACAGGGCGTACCTGCCACCCGATCCCGCCACGCTGCATGCCATCGTCGTGCGCGTGGACAAGTTGGCCGGATGCCCCTACACGCGGACCGCCGGCTCCCGGCAGAACAGCGGCTACAGGCCTCTTTGCTATTTCTCGAACGACTATCCCGACGCGGCGTTCGAGGCGGGCGCCGTTGTGACCGGCCTCGTCCTGCCACGGACCCTGGAACTGCTGACCGACCGCGAGCCGAACGACCTGAAGAACGTCTACGAGGGCCAGATGTTCAGCGTGCACGTGCCCATCAGGGTTTATGGGCTGCGCCAGATGGACGGCAAGGTGTTGTGGGATCCGGTGGCCACCTACGATAGCGCCTGGTCCAACAAGCAGCGCAAGAATGCGTATGCCTGGCTCATGGTGCTGATCGCACTGGGCTGCGCCGCCTACGCCTTCCTCGGGATCCGGGCGATCCTGCGCGATCCGCATCTATGACCTGACGGCCCGTCGCCCCGCCTGGCTCAGGTCCGCCTGGCCAGCCACACCGTCGCGTTGCCGCAAGCAGCGTCCCATTCGACGTGGCGCAATACCTCGAAGCCGTTGGCCGCGAGCAGCTCGCGGTATTCGGCACTGTCCAGGCTGCCGTGATAAAGCGGCTGGCCGTCGAGCTGGCCGATGGCCTCGCCCAGCGTCGTGCCGCTGGTGAACATCAGCGCCGCGCCCGGCGCGGCCAGGCGCCGGAACTGCGCGAACATGGGCCGCTGGTCCTCGGGCGACAGATGGAAGAAGCTGTGCCACGCGATCAGGCCGTCGAACGGCCCGGCGCAAGGCAGCTGGCGCATGTCGGCGGCGATCCACGCCTGCTCGGGAAAGCGCGCCGCGGCGCGCGCCAGCAACGCGGTCGAACTATCGACGCCGGTAATCCGGCAGCCGTGTTCGATCAGGTGGCCGGCGATCGGCACGCCTGTACCGCAGCCGATGTCCAGCACCCGCGGCGCGGCCGTCGGCAACGCCGCCCGGAAATCGGCCAGCCAGGCGCGCTCGATCAACGCGGCGCCGCGGTCGCGCTCGAACGCCGCCGCATGCGCCTGGTACAGCGCCATCACGTTGCGGGACAAGGGATTGGACACGGCCTCAACTCGGCGCGGCGCCACGCATGAACAGGTCCCATGCGCGGTCGAAGTAATCCTGCTGCGCCGCCGGATCGGCAAAGCGCGTCTCGCCCAGCATGGTGGCGACCAGCGGCTTGATCGAGGTGGCGTACAGCAGCTGCTCGGCGATGAACGCGGCGTCGCCGCCGCCCAGGGTCCCGGCCGCCTGCGCCTCGGTCACCATATCGGCCAGGCGCCGCAGGAAGGGATCGTCGGCGCCGGGGGTGGGCTGCACGCCCTTGGCCGGCAAGGCCTCGCCCAGCGCCACGCGGTTCAGCGCCACCAGTTGCGGACGCAGGTTGATGTCCAGCAAGGCGCGCGCGTAGCGGCGCAGGCGCTGCTCGGGCTCGCCCGCTTCGGCCATACAGGCGTTCAGTTCCTCGACGATCGCGCCGCGGAACGTGTCCATCAACGCGCCGAACAGCGCGGCCTTGGAGGCGTAGCGGCGATACAGCGTGTCCTTGCCCGCCTTGCAGATCTCGGCCACCTGCTCCATTGACGTCGCGGCGTAGCCCTGCGCGGCGAACAGCTCGGCCGCGACCTCGAGGATGCGGCGCTCCAGCTGCGCCGCCGCTTCCCGGGTCGGCCGCCCGCCCGGCGCCTTGCGCGCCGTCTCGCCGGCGGGCGACGGCGCGGCCACGCGGCGGGCGGGGGTGGCGGTCTTGCTGGGCTGGGTGGTGGTCATCCAATCGGTCCGTGGGTGGCAGTCTTGATGGCCGCCATTGTCCCCCAGCGGGCGCCTCACGGCAAATAACCAAACGCAAAAGTCCCGTTATCACCCCGCAGAGACGGGCGTCAAGGGTTTTATTTTTTCCAAATTAACTGGACGTTACCGTCCCGTTTATGTGATGATGATTGCAATTGAGATTTCTTTTCATTTGCAACAGGTGTTGAAATGGCGATTGATGTCCGGGAAGCCGTGATCCTCGGGGCGGTTTCTGGTTTGCTGGCGGCCGGCGCGGCCCAGGCGCAGCAGGAAGCAGTGCAACTCAGTCCGGTGGTGGTCAAGGGCGAGTCCGCCGACCCGGCCGACAGCAGTGATCGCATCCTGCTCCCGACCACCACGTCGGCCACCAAGACCGGCACCCCGGTGCTCGAGACGGCCCAGTCGATCTCCACCATCACCCGCAAGCAGCTTGACGACCAGGCGCCGCAGACCGTCAGCGAAGCCCTGCGCTACACCGCCGGCGTGCTGTCCGACCGCGACACCAACTCGCGCTACGACTCGGTCTTCCTGCGCGGCTTCGGCGCCTTCGGCACCGCCACCAACTACGTCAACTTCCTCGACGGCCTCAAGCTGCCGCGCGGCCAGGCCTTCGCGCAAGCGGCCATCGACCCCTACCTGCTCGACCGCATCGACGTGCTCAAGGGACCGTCGGCGCTGCTGTACGGGCAGGTCAGCCCCGGCGGCCTGGTGAACCAGGTGAGCCGCCGGCCGTCCGACCAGGCCACGCACGAGATCCTGCTCGAAGGCGGCAACGATGGCCGCGCCCGCGCCGGCTTCAGCAGCCAGGGCGCCGTCAACGAGGCCGGCACGCTGCAATACAGCCTGACCGGGGTCGGCCGCTACGCCGACAGCCGCTACGACGGCGTGCGCGAAAGCCGCTACGCGGTGGCCCCGTCGCTGACCTGGCGGCCCAACGCCGACACCACCTTCACGCTGTCCGCGTACTACCAGAAGGACCCGGACGGCGATTACTTCAACTCGGTCTATCCCAAGTTCCTGGCGCCGTCCCAGTACAAGGACGACCTCGGCCGCCGCTTCAACGTGGGCGACCCCAAGTTCGACGCCTTCGAGCGCGAACAGCACGGCATCGGCTACCAGCTGGAGCACCGCGTCAGCCCGGCGCTGACGCTGCGCTCGCGCCTGCGCTACTCGGACGTCGACGTCGATTTCCGTTCGCTGCAGATGGCCGCGCCGCTGGCCGCCGACGGCACCATCGCGCGCCAGGCGCTGCGCTCGATCGAGGACGTCAAGGGCGTCGCGCTCGACAACCAGGCCCAGATCGACTTCGCCACCGGCACGGTGCAGCACACCGTGCTGACCGGCATCGACTACCAGCACACCCGCAGCAACTGGCAATACAACTGGGGGCCGGCGCCGTCCATCAATGTCACCAATCCGCAGTACGGCCAGCCGATCGGCCCGCTGATGACCATCATCGACAGCGGCCAGACGCTGCGCCAGACCGGCGCCTACGTGCAGGATCAGTTCCGCTTCGGCGGCTTCCGGGCGCTGCTGGGCGTGCGCCACGACTGGACCGAACAGGATTCCGACAACCGCCTGGCCAAGTCCAGCACCAACCAGTCCAGCGAAGCGACCAGCTACCGCGCCGGCCTGCTGTACCTGTTCGACAACGGCCTCGCGCCCTACGTCAGCTACGCCACCTCGTTCGAGCCCAATGTCGGCGTCAATGCGAGCGGCGCGCCGTTCGTGCCGAGCAAGGCGAGCCAATACGAGGTCGGCCTGAAGTACCAGCCGACCGGCGTGGATGCGCTGTTCACGGTGTCGGCGTTCGACATCCGCCAGCGCGACGCGCTGGTGCCGGACACCTTCGGCTTCAATACCCAGGACGGCCGCATCCGCTCGCGCGGCCTGGAATTCGAGGCGCGCGGACAGGTCACCTCCAACCTGGAGCTGATCGCCGCCCTGACGCTGCTGGACACCAAGGTCACGCAGGCCGCGGTCGAGGCCAACAACGACAAGCGGCCGCAGGCGGTGCCCACCTATTACGGTTCGGTGTGGGCCAACTACCGCTTCGGTTCCGGCGCGCTGGAAGGCCTGAAGGTCGGCGCCGGCGTGCGCACGGTGGGCTCGAGCTACGCCGACAACGCCAACAAGGTGAAGGCCGATGGCTACACCCTGATCGACGCCGCGCTGCGCTACGACTTCGGCGCCACCATCCCCAGCCTGAAGGGGCTGGAAGGCCGCTTGAACATCAACAACCTGTTCGACAAGACCTACTATTCCAGCTGCAGCTCCGACTATTTCTGCCAATACGGCAACGGCCGCCAGATCATCGCCGGCCTGAGCTACCGCTGGTAAGGACCTGACCATGGATCGACGCCGCTTCTGCGCGGGACTCGCATTGGCCGGACTGGGCGGCGCCCTGCCCGCCCTTGCCAGCCAACCGCGCACGCTGACCGACATGGCCGGACGCACCTTGCGGCTGCCCGCCGCGCCGCGCCGCATCGTGCTGCTGGAGGCGCGCGACATCCTCACCATGGCGCTGCTGCACCCCGATCCGGCGTCGCTGGTGGTGGGCTGGGCCGCCGCTGACCGCATCGACAGCGACGCGCTGCAGGCGCGCTTCGAGCGCAAGCGGCCGATCGCCGTGATCGGCAAGCAGGCGCCCACCACGATCTCGCTGGAAGGCATCGTCAACCTGGCGCCCGACCTGGTGGTGGCCAGCGCGTTCATGGCGCCCCAGGACGGCGCCAGCGGCCTGCTCCAGCGCCTGGCCGCGCTGGGCATCCCGGTGGCCTTCAGCGATGTCGCCAGCAACGCCGCCGCGCCCGCCGGGGCCGGCCCGATCGACACGCTGCACCGCAACCTGCGCATGTGGGGCGACATCCTCGATGCCGGCGACCGGGCCGCGGCCTATTCGGCCTTCGCCGACGAACGCCTGGCCGAGGTGGCGCGGCGGCTGGCGGGCGCCAAACCGGTGACCACCTACCTGGAAGTGCAATCCACGCCCGACGACTGCTGCTGGGCCGCCGGCAAGCAGGTCTGGGGCGAGCTGCTGGCGTTGGCCGGCGGCCAGAGCCTGCCTGGCGTGACCGCGCCCTGGTACCAGAAGCTGCAACTCGAATACCTGCTGGCCACGCCGCACGATGTCTACATCGCCTCGGGCGGCGGCTGGGTCTCGGGCGGACGCCCGGCCATCGGCCCCGGCATCGACCCGGCCCAGGGCCGCGCCGGCCTGCGGCGCCTGGTGGCCCGCACCGGCTTTTCCGCGCTGCCCAGCGTGCGCCAGGGGCGCGTGCATGGCATCTGGACCGGCCTCATCACGGTCGCGCCGTTCAATCCGCTTTTCGTCGAGGCCGCCGCCAAGTGGCTGCATCCCGACCGCTTTGCCGACTTCGACCCCGCCGAGACCCTGGCGACGATCAATCGCCGCTTTTTGCAGGAGCCGATCGACGGCCCGCTGTGGGTCTCCCTCCAGGAGTAAACCTTGTCCAAGCCCTCCACGCCGTCCTGTACGGCGTCGGCCATCATCGCCTTTCCCAAGCTGGCCGACTATCTCGAACCGATCCTGGCGGCCATCGCCACGCACGACATGACCGTGCAGGCCGACCACGACCAGCACATCGTCACCGCGCCCTTCGGGCACGCCACCCTGCAAGCCCGCCCGGGCGCGCTGCACATCCAGGTCGAGGCCGAAAACCCCGCCGCCCTGAACCGCATGAAGCACGCGCTGGCCGGTCCGATCGGCTTCATCGCCGCGCAGGAGCGGCTCGACATCCAGTGGCGCGGCGACGCCGGCGGCCTGACGCCGCTGGACGATCTGCGCATCCTGCGCGTGGCCTCGGTGCGCGACCTGACGCCGCACTTGCGCCGCATCGTGCTGCAAGGCGTCGACCTGGCCCATCTGGATCGTGCCGACCAGCTGCATTGCCGCCTGATCTTCGCGCCCAAGGGCGACGCCGAGGTCGCCTGGCCGATGCTGGACGGCCACGGCCGCGTCACCTGGCCCGGCGGCAAGATGCCGACCCGCGTCTACACCGTCCGCGCCATCGATCCGGCCGCGGGCGCGCTGACGATCGATTTCGCGCTGCACGCCGACGCCGGGCCCGCCACGCGGTGGGCGCAGGCGGCCGTGCCGGGCGACCGCGTCGGCGTCGTCGGCCCCGCGGCCGGCGGCCCCAAGCCGGCCTCGTTCCATGTGCTGGCGGGCGACGAAACCGGCCTGCCCGGCATCGCCCGCATCCTTGAATCGCTGCCGGCCGACGCGCGCGGCCACGCCTTCATCGAAGTGCGCGACGCCAGCGAGGAACTGCCGCTGGCCGCGCCCGCCGGCATCGCATTGCGCTGGCTGCACCGCGATGGCGCGCCCGCTGGCGCCACCACGCTGCTGCCGGACGCGGTGCGCGCGGTGTCATGGCCAAAGGCGCTCGACGACGCCTTCTTCTGGGGCGGATGCGAGCACAAGGCGTTCCGCGCCATCCACCGCTATCTGCGCCACGATCTGGGCCTGCCCGCCGACCGGCAGGTGCTGTATTCGTACTGGCACCGCACGCTGAGCGAAGAGCAGATCATCGAGATCGGCGCGCCCGCCTATCTGGCCGAATAAGCCCGGCCGGCATGACAGCGGGATGACAGAACGGTGACCGTTGCGGCCCGTTTCGTACAGCTATTATTAAGCAAGCGCCCCTACAATCCGGCGGGCCCCACAAGGGTTCGCCAGGGGCCGGCCGCAAGGCGCCAGAGGGGCTGAAATAGTTCTTCACCCCCTCTTGCAGCTTGACGGGAACTCACCCCGCCTCGCGCCTATCCATACCCTGTCCGCCGCTACCGATTCGCTTCCCATGCCGTCTTCCCAGCAGTCACCGAATCATCCCGATCAGGGCGGGGTCCGCATCCTCGCCGCCGACGCCGGCCAGGCCGCCGCCGCGCTCGAGCCCACGCAACAATTCCTGTCCGATCTCGGCCTGCGCGCCGCCGCCCGCTGCGACCAGCTCAAGGACGCCGCGCCCGGCGTGCGCGCCACGCTCAATCGCGGCTTCGCCGCCAGCTACCTGCCCGATCACGACACGACCCGCGTGGCGCGGGCGCTGAGCCTGCGCCCCGACGCCAACGAAGCCGACCTGGACCGCGAAATCGTCCTGGCGATGCTGGCCAGCCCGGTCACCTTCGACTTTCCCAGCGTGGCCGAACTGGCCTCGGCGGTGCGCATCCGCCGCTACATCGTGCAGGCCGCGGGCAAGACGGCCCTGGCCTTCGACACCGAACACGCCGAAAGGCCCGAGGATTACTGGACCTACGACGAAGCGCGCGGCTTCACCGTACTGCCGGGCCGCTCGCTGATCGACGGGCTGCGCAAGGCCACCCAGCCCGAGGCCTCGGGCCAGCTGTACTCGTTCTCGTGCTATCGCGCCACCGAATACGTCACCGTGCTCGGCATCGCGCAGGAACTGCAGGCGGCCAACCCAGAGCTGGGCCGCCGGCTGCAACGCCAGTGGGAAACGCGCGCCGTCATGTCCGGCAGCTTCCACGACACCTTCCTGCACGAGTACGGCGCGCTCGACGCGCCCTTGCCGCAGCGCTTCTACGTGCCCGGCGACCGGCTCTGGTTCCGCAACCCCGACGCCGAATCGTCGGACGTCGAAGGCTACGAGGGGTCCTGGGTGTTCTACCTGGGCGGCGGCCTGTTCAACAATTTCTGGGAACGCGGCGTGCCGTACACGCTGACGTCCAAGTGCGTCGAGATCTACCACTGGCGGCACGGCCTGCGCACCGATGCCGCCGGCAAGCGCTACATCGACGAGCAGATCGTCAAGGAACACGTGCACGCCACCCTGGCCGATCCCGAGGCCACGGCCGTCATCCTCGAACGCATGATGCGGATCCGCGACCCGCAGGGCGTGTACGCCGCGGGCGGCTGCATCGACGCCACCCGCGAACGGGTGCGCTGGGTCCGTCCCGGCCATTGCGACATCGTGCTGCCGGACTTTCCCGGCGCGGCGCGGGCGCTGTCCATCGCGGCCTGAGTCCCCCTGATCTTCCCTTGCGGGCGGCCGGCACGGCGCGCCGCTTGACGGCCGGGCCGTCATGCAACATCATATGTTTCTTGATAATGGCGCGCCCCCTGGCGCCCCCGCTCCGGAGATCCCATGTCCTTCACCAATACGCCCGGCGCCTCGGAAGACTACGCCGAACGCGTCGCGCGCCATGTCCCCGGACTGCGCGATCTGCACCGCATGATCGGCGTGCTGATGGCCGAGCAGGCGCCGGACGATGGCCGCCTGCTGGTGCTGGGCGCCGGCGGCGGACTGGAACTGAAGGCCCTGGCCGAGACGCGGCCGGGCTGGCGGCTGGACGGCGTCGACCCCTCCGCCGACATGCTGCGCCAGGCCAGCGCCACACTGGGCGAGCTGGCCCCGCGCGCGACGTTGCACCAGGGCTATATCGACGACGCGCCCGAAGGCCCTTTCGACGGCGCCACCTGCCTGCTGACGCTACATTTCCTGCCGGCCGCCGAACGGCTCAGGACCGTCCGCGAGGTCGCGCGCCGGCTCAGGCCGGGCGCCCCGTTCATCGTCGCGCATCACAGTTTTCCGCTCGAACGGCGCGACGCCTGGCTGGCCCGCAATGCCGCCTTCGTGGTGGCGGCCGGCGTGCCGGCCGAACAGGCCCGAAGCGGCATGCAGGCGATGAAGGAAAAACTGCCCGTGCTGGCGCCCGAAGCGGATGAAGCCCTGTTGCGCGAGGCCGGTTTCACCGACGTCGAATTGTTCTACGCGGCGCTGACGTTCAAGGGCTGGGTCTGCCGCAAAGCGTAAGGCGCCCGCGGCCTGGCGACCTCTGCCAGGCGCCTTCGCGTGTGAACGGCCCCTAGCGCTTGCCGAAGTCCTTCTGCTTGAAATCGGTCTCGCCGCGATAACCGTACAGGCGCGAGACGGCCTGGAAATCCTCGGGCGAGAAACCGGCCCACGAATAATTGCGGACGTTCTTCTTGCTCTGCGCATCGCGCACGTAGAACGACAGCGACGCCTTCTGCTCGGGCAGGTTGATCGCCTTGTGCAGCGACGGCACGAATTCATAGCGCGACGTGGGGTAGTTCTTCTTCACGCCCAGCAACGTGCTGACCTGGATTTCACTGTCGCTGAAGGCATAGCGGTTCACGAACACGTAGTCCTTGCGAATCAGCAGGAACGTGATCAGGCCGAGGGCCACCGTCGCCACGTAGAAGACCGGCGTATCGATATGGCGATCGACCGTGTAGCGGTAGGCGTAGTTGAAGACCAGCGACAGCAGGCCCACGGCGATGACCAGCTGTCCCAGTTGGGAAAACAGCCACTTGGCCTTGTTCTGGATGTTGACGATCAGCATTGCTGGGGTCCCTATGACGATTGTTATTGGAAGCACGGGATTGGCACGCGCGTAGTGTGCCGCAAGCCGGCCCGCCGCAACCGCCATGTCTACGCTTTGTTACCCCTTCGCCAGCTGCGCCGCCAGGGCCAGCGCCTGCGCCAGGAACGGCGAGGCGTCGTCCTTGCGATAGCTGGCGATCACCGGCGACACGAAGGCCTCGGCGTCGATGCGCACGTGGGCCACGTCGCGCCGCTGCAGGCGCTGCACCGACGCCGGCACCACCGTCACCCCCAGGCCGGCGGCCACCAGGCCGATCGCGGTCTGCAGTTCGTTGGCTTCCTGCGCCACCTGCGGCGCATGGCCGGCGGCGCGGAACAGGTCCAGCACGTGGTCGGCGAAGTTGGGCCGCGGCCGGGCCGGATACAGCAGGAACGGCTCCTGCGCCAGCCGGTCGACCGAGACGCTGGGGCAGGCCGCCAGCGGATGATGCAGCGGCACCGCCGCCATCAGCGGCTCGGTCATGAGCACGCGGCGCTCGATCGCCGGATCGTCCAGCAGGATGCGGCCGATGCCCAGGTCGATGCGGCCGGCCTTGAGCGCCTCCAGCTGCGGCAGCGTGGTCATCTCGGCCAGGCCGACCTCCACCTGCGCATCGGCCCCGCGCAGTTGCCGGATCAGTTCCGGCACGAAGCCGTACAGCGTCGACGGCACGAAGCCGATGCCGAACCAGCGGCGCCGCGCCTGGCCCAACCGGCGCGTGCCTTCCAGCACCTCGTCCAGCCGCGCGGTCAGCAGGCGCGACTGCTCCAGCAGGAAGCGCCCGGCCTCGGTCAGCCGCAGCGCGCGGGTGGTGCGCTCGAACAGCGCCACGCCCAGTTCCTCTTCCATCTGGCGGATCTGGCGGCTGAGCGGCGGCTGGGCCATGTGCAGCGCTTCGGCGGCGCGGGTGAAGCTGCCCTCGCGCGCCACCGCCTGGAAGTACCGCAGGTGCCTGAGTTCCATGGCTGATTCAAACCTTAAAGGTATCAATAGAGACCCATATAGTCTTGGACTTGGCGGCGTAACGCAAGCGATACTGCGCTTCACCTGAAGAACCTGCTTTGGAAAGTATGAATCCGGTAACGATAAACTCGGTCGAGGCGATCCTGGTGGACCTGCCGACCATCCGCGCCCACCAGCTAGCCATGGCCGTGATGCAGCGCCAGACCCTGGTGATCGTGCGCCTGCGCTGCAGCGACGGCATCGAGGGCATCGGCGAGGCCACCACCATCGGCGGCCTGTCGTATGGCGAGGAAAGCCCGGAAGGCATCAAGCTGGCCATCGACACCTACCTGGCGCCAGCGCTGGCCGGCCTGGACGCCGCCAACATCCACGCCGCGATGCGGCGCCTGGAAAGCGTGGCGCGCGGCAACCGTTTCGCCAAGTCGGCGCTGGAAAGCGCGCTGCTCGATGCCCAGGGCAAGCGCCTGGGCGTGTCGGTCTCGACCCTGCTGGGCGGCGCCGTGCGCGCCAGCCTGCCGGTGCTCTGGACCCTGGCCAGCGGCGACACCGCGCGCGACATCGAGGAAGCCGAGTCGCTGCTCGCCAGCCGCCGCCACAACACCTTCAAGCTCAAGGTCGGCCGCCGCGCGGTGGCCGACGACGTGGCCCACGTGTCACGCATCAAGCAGGCGCTGGGCGACCGCGCCCGCGTCACGGTGGACGTGAACCAGGCCTGGAACGAGGCCGACGCGGCCGGCGCCATCGCGCGCCTGGAAGCGGCCGGCGTCGACCTGATCGAACAACCCATTCCGCGCGCCAACCTGGCCGGCATGGCGCGGCTGGCGGCGCGCTTCGTGGTGCCCATCATGGCCGACGAGGCCGTCAACGGCCCCGAGGACGCGCTGGCCATCGCGCGGCTGGGCGCGGCCGACGTGCTGGCGCTGAAGATCGCCAAGTCGGGCGGCATCCACGAAATGCTGCGCACCGCCGCCGTCGGCGACGCCGCCGGCATGTCGCTGTACGGCGGCACCATGCTGGAAGGCTCGGTCGGCTCGATCGCCTCGGCCCACGGCTTCGCCTGCCTGCCGCGGCTGTCGTGGGGCACCGAGCTGTTCGGCCCGCTGCTGCTCAAGGACGACATCGTCGCCAACCCGCCCAGCTACCGCGATTTCGAGATGCAGATTCCCACCGGTCCGGGCCTGGGCCTGGCACTGGACGAAGACAAACTGGCTTTCTACCGCAGGGACCGCTGACGCGCCCTGCCCCACGGCTGTTCCCGCGCGCCGGCCACGCATCGGCGCGCGGAAAAATAATTCAAGCACACGGAGACACACCATGCCTTTGCGCCACGCTTTCAAACACCTCGCCCGGGCCTGCATGGGCCTGGCCCTGCTCGGCGCCGCCAGCGGCGCCATGGCCGACGGCTATCCCGACCGGCCGGTCAAGTGGATCGTGCCGTTCCCGCCGGGCGGCGCCATGGACAGCATCGCCCGCACGCTGGGCGAGTCGATGGGCAAGCAGCTCAACACCTCGTTCATCGTCGAGAACCGCGCCGGCGCCGGCGGCAACATCGGCGCGGCCAGCGTGGCGCGTTCCAAGCCGGACGGCTACACCATCCTGATCGTGGCCAACGGCATGGCGGTGAACCCCGCGCTGTACGCCGACCTGAACTACGACCCGATCAAGGACTTCGCGCCGATCTCGCTGCTGGCGGTGGTGCCGAACGTGCTGGTCACCAACCCCGCGCGCAATGACGTCAAGAGCGTGGACGAAGTCATCGCCAAGGCCAAGGCGCAGCCCAACCACTACACCTATGCCTCGGCCGGCGTCGGCACCTCGATCCACCTGGCGGGCGAGCTGTTCGTGTCGATGGCCAAGATCGACATGCTGCACGTGCCCTACAAGGGCAGCGGCCCGGCCATCGCCGACTTGCTGGGCGGCCAGGTGGACTACATGTTCGACAGCGTCACCTCGGCCAAGCCGCACATCGAAGCCGGCAAGCTGCGCGCACTGGCCGTGACCACCGCCAAGCGTTCCGCCGCGCTGCCCAACGTGCCCACCGTGGCCGAAAGCGGCCTGCCCGGCTACGAGCTGATGCCCTGGTTCGCCGCCTTCGCGCCGGCCGGCACGCCGCCCGAGGTCGTGGCCAAGCTCAACGCGGCCATGCGCCAGGCCTTGAACGAACCCAAGGTCAAGGCGACGCTGGACTCGATCGGCGCCGAATCCATCGGCGGCACACCCGACGAACTGCGCGACTACCTGGCCAAGGAAACCGCGCAGTGGAAGGTGCTGGTCAAGGAACGCAACATCAAGATCAACTGAGTCCCGGGGGGCAGGCGACCGGCATTCAGGCCGGCGCGGCCGTCGTATCCAGCAGGTGATCGACGATGGCCAGGATCTGCTCGGCGGCTTCGGCGATGTGGTGTTCCAGCGCCGCCTCCGCCTCGCCGGCGCGGCCCTGGCGACAGAGCGCGATCAGGGCGCTGTGCTCGTCGTGGGCCTGCTGGCGGATCGGCGCGTTGACGATCTGGAAGCGGAAGTAGCGTTCGGATTTTTCATGCAGCGCGCGCACCATGGCCAGCGCCGCCGGCCGCTGCGCGGCGCGGTACAGCAGTTCGTGCAGCTGCCAGTTGAGCCGGCCCCACTGCTGCGGCTCGGCGCTGTCCATCTGCGCCACGATGCGCGCGGCCTCGTCCAGGTCCTCGGGCGCATGCTGCGAGACCGCCAGGCGCAGCAGCCAGGGTTCGAGCCGCAGGCGGATATCGAAGAACTCCTGCACTTCGGCGCGCGACAGCATCGAGACGTAGGCGCCGCGGTGCGCGATCATGTCCACCAGCCCCTCGGCGCTGAGCTGCCGGATCGCCTCGCGCACCGGCAAGCGGCTCACGCCCAGCTCCTCGGCTAGCAGTTCCTGGCGCAGGGCGGAACCCGGCGCGATCGCGCCGGACAGGATGCGGTCGCGCAGTGCGTCGACCACCAGGTCGACGGCGGTCTTGCGCACCAGGCGGCCGGTGGCGCCGGCGGCGGGACGGAGTTGGGTAGCGCTGGCGGAAGAGGAATTCTGGGACACGTCACATCCGGTGGAGAACCCCGCCCGGCGGACGCCGGACGGCGGCGGGCTCGCGGTCACTTCACGCCACGCCCAGGAAAACCCCGAGAGACAGCCGGTATCCGCAGCCCGTTTAATGTGAGTATATTGGATCCATGATCCAGCAGATATCGCCGCCGTTATCCGGGCGGCGGGCCGAGGCCTAGTGCCTCGTTTTTCTGGTGTTTTTATTTTGGATCCAATATCCAATAAATACTCCGACGGTATGGACCGGACGGATCACGCAACAGGAGCGGCAGCATGAGCATTCAATGGCAAGGCGTATTTCCCGCGGTCACCACCAAACTGAAGCCCGATTTCTCCCTCGACCTGGACGCCATCCGCCAGGGCCTGGAGCGCCTGATCGCCAACGGCGTGGGCGGCGTGGTGATGATGGGCATGGTGGGCGAGAACGCCCAGCTCTCGCCCGAGGAGAAGATCGAGGTGCTGCGCACGGCGGTCGACACGGTGCGCGGCCGCGTGCCGGTGGTCTCGGGCGTGGCCGAGACCTCCACCGCACGTGCCGCGGCCTTCGCCCGAAAGGCGGCGGAGATCGGCGTCAACGGCCTGATGGTGTTCCCCGGCCTGACGTACAAATCGGACGAACGCGAAACAGTGGCGTTCTACCGCAGCGTGGCGCAGGCCAGCCCGCTGCCGATCCTGCTGTACAACAACCCGCGCGGCTACGGCGTGGACCTGACGCCGGACCTGGTGGCGCAGTTGCTGGAAGAACCGACCATCGTCGCCATCAAGGAGGAATCCTACGACACCACCCGCGTCACCGACCTGATCACGCGCTTCGGCGACCGCATGGCGGTGGTCTGCGGCGTCGATGACCTGGTGCTGGAAAGCGCCGCGCTGGGTGTCACCGCCTGGGTCTCGGGCATGGCCAACGCCGTGCCCAAGGCCTCGGTGGACCTGCTGCGGCTGGCGGCCGAGGGCGATTTCGCGCGGGCCCGCAAGCTGTACGCGGCGCTGACGCCCCTGTTCCACCTGGACACCGTGGTCAAGCTGGTGCAGCACATCAAGCTGGCCGAGCACCTGATCACCGGCAGCGCCGAAACCGTCAAGCCGCCGCGCCTGGACCTGGCCGGCGCCGAACGCGAACGCACCCTTGCCATCACCCGCCAGACATTGGCGGACCTCTCAGCCCTGGGCTACTGATACCGGAGCCACCATGACCCGCACCCGCCTGCCCGCGCTGGCCTTCAGCGCCCTCTCCTTCCTGGCCTGCGTCGCGGCCGCCCCCGCCGCGATGGCGGCCGACTACCCCAGCCGCTCGATGGAGCTGGTGGTCGCCTACCAGCCCGGCGGCGGCAGCGACAACACCGCCCGCGCCATCGCCGAGGCGGTGCGCCCGCCGTTGCTGGCGCAACCCACCGTGGTCATCAACAAGCCCGGCGCCAGCGGCTCGATCGGCTGGTCGTATGTGGCCAACGCCCAGCCCGACGGCTACAAGCTGGTGCTGATGACGCCCGAAATGCTGGTGGTGCCGCTGATGGGCATCGGCAAGACCACGGTCAAGGATTTCCAGCCGATCGCCCGCTTCACCGACGATCCTTCGTCGGTCACGGTGCGCGCCGACTCGCCATGGAAGACGGTGGAGGAATTCCTCGACTACGCCAGGAAGAATCCGGAGCGGGTGGCGGTGTCGAACGCCGGCATCGGCACCGTGCCGCACATGGCCGCCGCGGCGCTGGGCGAACAGACCGGCGCCAAGTTCGTGCACGTGCCCTACCAGGGCTCGGCCCCGGCCATCATGGGCCTGCTGTCCGGCGACGTGCAGGCCACCACGGTCGCCTATGCCGAACTGCAGCAGCACGTGGACACCGGCAAGCTGCGCACCCTGGCCGTGATGGCGCCGAAACGGCTCGACACCCTGCCGGACGTGCCCACCATGAAGGAACGCGGCGCCGACCTGCAGTTCAGCGTCTGGCGCGGCATCGGCCTGCCGAAGTCGGCGCCGGCCGACGCCATCGAGAAATGGCGCGCCGCCGCGCGCCAGGTGGCGCAATCGCAGGATTTCCAGGCGCTGATGCGCAAGCAGAACCTGACGCCCTCCTACGCCGACCAGCCGCAATTCGCGGCCGACGTGGCCCGCCAGGAGCAAGCCTTCAACGCGCTGGTGCCGAAGCTGAACCTGAAACCCTGACGCGGGAACCCGAGAAGCGAAAAACAAAAACCCCGGCTCCAGGCCGGGGTGGGAATCAGGTTTTATAGCAACGAACGCATCCAGAGCTGAATGCCGCCGCCGCGGCGAGCCATCACTCCACCGTCGCCCCCGACTTCTTCACCACCTCCGCCCAGCGCGGAATCTCCGTGGCCATCAGGGCGCGCAGTTCGTCGGGCGTGCTGCCGACCAGTTCCATGCCCATGGTCTTGCCGAGCTTTTCCTGCACATCGGGCTCTTTCACGATCACGGCGATTTCGGCGGCGAGCTTGTCGAGGATGGGCTTGGGCGTGCCCTTGGGCGCGTACACCGCCTGCCACGACGCCATCTGGAAGCCGGGCACGCCGGCCTCCTGCATGGTGGGCACGTCCGGGGCCAGCGAGATGCGGTCCTTGGTGGTGACGGCCAGCAGCTTGAGCTTGCCGGTCTGCAGCAGCGGCAAGGCGGCGGTCATCTGGTCGAACATGAACGTCACCGCGCCCGAGGACACGTCGACCATCGCGGGCGGCGTGCCCTTGTACGGCACGTGCGTCAGCGGCACGCCGATCATGCTGGAGAACAGTTCGCCGGCCAGGTGGGTGGAGGTGCCGGCGCCGGACGAGGCGAAGGTGCGCTTGGACGGGTCCTTCTTGAGCAGCGCGATCAGGTCGGCCACCGAGTTCACGCCCAGGTTCGGATCGACCAGCAGCACGTTGGGCAGGTAGGCGATCAGCGAGACCGGCTCGAAGTCCTTGACCGGGTCGTACTTCAGGTTCTTGTAGAGGCTGGCGTTGATGGCGTGGGTGCTGATGGTGCCGCCGAACAGCGTGTAGCCGTCGGGCGCGGCCTTGGCCACGTAAGTGGCGCCGATGCCGCCGGCGGCGCCGGGCTTGTTCTCGACGATGACGTTCTGGTGCAGCCGGTCGCCCAGCTTCTGCGCCAGCACGCGGCCGACCACGTCGGTGGAGCCGCCCACGGTGAACGGCACCACGTACGAAATCGGCTTCTGCGCCGGCCACTCGGCGGCCGCGGCCGGCAGCGCCCACGCGCCCAGCAGCGGTCCTGCCAGCAGCGCGGCCAGCGCGCTGCGACGTTGCTTGTTCATGCTTGTCTCCTGCCCTCTGTGTTTTATAGGCATGGGTCGCCGGCCGGACGGCCGGCGCCAAGGCTCAACGGCCCTGTTCTTTGCGCCAGGCGGCGAATTTGTCCTTGGTGCCCGGGTCGGTGGGCGGATACAGGCCCAGGATCGACGCGCCGGCCTGCACCTGGCTGGTGACGAAGTCCTCGAACGCGGTCATCTCCACGGCTTCGGCCGCGATCTCGTCGGCCAGGTGCGCGGGGATCACCACCACGCCCTCGCGGTCGCCCACCACGATGTCGCCCGGGAACACGGCCACGTCGCCGCAGCCGATGGGCGCGTTGATGTCCAGCGCCTGGTGCAGCGTCAGGTTGGTCGGCGCGGACGGACGGTTGTGGTACGCGGGATAGCCGAGCTCGGCGATCTCGGGCGAGTCGCGGAAACCGCCGTCGGTGACCACGCCGGCCACGCCGCGCTTCATCAGGCGGGTCACCAGGATCGAGCCGGCCGAGGCCGCGCGCGGATCCTTGCGGCTGTCCATCACCAGCACCGCGCCCGGCGGGCAGGTCTCGACCGCGGCGCGTTGCGGGTGGGCGCGGTCCTCGAACACCTTGATGGTGTTCAGGTCCTCGCGCGCCGGGATGTAGCGCAGCGTGAAGGCCGGGCCGACCATGTTGGGCAGCGTGGCGTTCAGCGGACGCACGTCCTGGATGAACTGGTTGCGCAGGCCGCGCTTGAACAAGGCGGTGCACAGCGTGGCGGTGCTGATGCCGGCCAGCTTGGCGCGGGTGGCGGGATTCATGTCGGACACGGAAAACTCCAGGATCTCTGTACGTGAAAATGAAAAGGTTGCCGGGCTCAGAAGATTTCCGGTTCCGGCACGGGCGCGCCGAAGCTGGTTTCGAGGAAGTCGAAGTCGCAGCCCTCGTCGGCCTGCAGGATGTGTTGCGAGTACATCCAGCCGTAGCCGCGCTCGTAGCGCTTGGGCGGCGGCGTCCAGGCGGCGCGGCGCGCGGCCAGTTCCTCGTCGCTGACGTTAAGGTGGATGCTGCGGGCCGGCACGTCGACGGTGATCAGGTCGCCGGTCTTGACCAGCGCCAGCGGGCCGCCGATGTAGGCCTCGGGCGCGGCGTGCAGGATGCAGGCGCCGTAGCTGGTGCCGCTCATGCGGGCGTCGGACAGGCGCAGCATGTCGCGCACGCCCTGCTTGACCAGCTTTGTGGGGATCGGCAGCATGCCCCATTCCGGCATGCCGGGGCCGCCCTGCGGGCCGGCGTTGCGCAGGATCATGATGTGGTCGGCGGTGACGTCCAGGTTCTCGTCGTCGACCGCGGCCTTCATGCTGGGATAGTCGTCGAACACCAGCGCCGGGCCGGTGTGCTGCAGGTATTGCGGCGCGCAGGCGCTGGGCTTGATGACGCAGCCGTCCGGCGCGATGTTGCCGCGCAGGACCGCCAGCGCGCCCTCGTCGTAGATGGCGGTGTCGAGCTTGCGGATGACGTCGTCGTTGTAGACCTCGGCGCCGGCGATGTTCTCGCCCAGCGTCTTGCCGGTGACGGTCATGGCCGACAGGTCCAGGTGGCCTTCCAGGCGCGACATCAGCGCCGGCAGGCCGCCGGCGTAGAAGAAGTCTTCCATCAGATACTTGTCGCCGCTGGGCCGGATGTTGGCGATGACCGGCACCTTGCGGCTGGCGGCGTCGAAGTCGTCCAGGCCCACCGGGTGGCCGGCGCGGCGCGACATGGCCACCAGGTGGATGATGGCGTTGGTGGAGCAGCCCATGGCCATGGCCACGTTGATGGCGTTGTGGAACGAGGCCGGGCTCAGGATGCGCTGCGGCGTCAGGTCGTCCCACACCATCTCGACCACGCGGCGGCCGCATTCGGCCGACATGCGCATGTGGTTGACGTCGGCCGCCGGGATCGACGAGGCGCCCGGCAGCGTCATGCCGATGGCCTCGGCGATAGCGGTCATGGTGCTGGCCGTGCCCATGGTCATGCAGGTGCCGTAGCTGCGGGCAATGCCGCCTTCGACCTCGGTCCATTGTTCCTGCGTGATCTTGCCGGCGCGGCGCTCGTCCCACAGCTTCCAGGCATCCGAGCCGGAGCCCAGGATCTTGCCCTTCCAGTTGCCGCGCAGCATCGGGCCGGCGGGCACGTAGACACAGGGCAGCCCGGCGCTGATGGCGCCCATCAGCAGGCCCGGCGTGGTCTTGTCGCAGCCGCCCAGCAGCACGGCGCCATCCACCGGGTGGCTGCGCAGCAGTTCCTCGGCTTCCATCGCCAGCATGTTCCGGTACAGCATGGTGGTGGGCTTGACGAAGGATTCGGACACCGAGATCGCCGGCAGTTCCACCGGAAAGCCGCCGGCCTGGAACACGCCGCGCTTGACGTCCTCGACGCGCTGCTTGAAGTGACTGTGACAGGGGTTCAGGTCGGACCAGGTGTTGATGATGGCGATGATCGGGCGGCCGACCCAATCGTCGGGGCCGTAGCCCATCTGCATCATGCGGGAACGATGACCGAACGAACGCAGGTCGTCCTTGGCCATCCAGGCGGCGCTGCGCAGGCTTTCGTAAGTGCGTTTCATGGGGGAAGCGGATCCTGGGATGCGGTGAAATGAAAGAGAAGAAATCATTGACCGGACCATTTAAACACTAATACATTAGTGCGTCAGCTAGGTGAAAACCCGCTACACTCCGCTTCCACCCCCGACCGTTCCGACCCTTTACCTAACTTCGCTCCGATGCCCAGCCACAAGCTCCGACTGGACCGCTCGCGACACGCCGCGCCGCAGGTCTTCGAACATCTGCGCGAACAGATCATGTCCCTCGAACTGGCGCCCGGGGCGCCGCTGTCGCGCGTGACGCTGGCCGAAGCCTACGGCCTGAGCCAGACGCCGATCCGCGACGCGCTCATGAAGCTGGCCGAGGAAGCGCTGGTCGAGATCTATCCGCAGCACACCACCGTGGTCAGCCGCATCGACATCGCCGCGGCGCGCCAGGCGCACTTCCTGCGGCGGTCGATCGAGCTGGAAATCGTGCACGTATTGGCGCAGGCGCCCGATCCCCTGCTGGTCCAGCGGCTGCAGGCCAGCATCGACCGCCAGCGCGTCTGCCATGCCGCCGGCGAGTACCAGCAGTTCATGGAAGCCGACCAGGCCTTCCACCGTGACATGCACGGGGCCGCCGGCGTCACCGCGCTGTGGGACATGGAGCAGCGCTACAGCGGCCACGTCGACCGCCTGCGCCGCCTGCATCTGCCCGAGGCCGGCAAGGCCGAACGCATCATGGACGACCACCAGCGGGTGCTGGACGCCATCGCCGCGGGCGATGCGCCGCGCGCGCAACAGGCGCTGCGCGAACACCTTTCGGGCACGCTCAGCCAGGTGGCCGAGATCTGCAAGCGCTATCCGGACTACGTGCAGGCCGACTGAGCCCGGCCGCCGCCGCGGGCCTTCAGGCCTCGGCCCCTAGCGGCAGGTCGCCGCGCGATTCCAGCAGCAGGTAGTCGCCGTCCTCGCCCGTGCCGGCGCCCATCTCGACGAAACCGCAGGCCTGGTAGAACGCCAGCGCGGCGACGTTGCGCCGCAGGCACTTGAGCCGGTAGCGCGTCGCCGGCCAGCCGGGCAAGGCGCGCAGCAGCGCCCGCGCCACGCCCTGGCGCCGCCAGTCGCGGCCCACATACAGGTGATGGATGAAGCCGTCGGGCTGCCACAGCGACACGAAACCGGCCAGCTCATCGCCCGCGCCCAGCGCGACCCACAGCCGTTCGCCCTCGGTCTGCGCATCCAGGTCGGCTTCGCGCAGGCTGTCCGGCGCCAGCCAGGGATAGGCCTCGCGGCGCGTCGCCAGGAACAGCGCGCGCAATCCCGGCAGGTCGGCGGCGTCCGCCGCGCGTATCGTCAGCGCCACGCCTCACTCCAGCGCATAGCGCACGATGATGGTCTTGCCGCCCCGGTCGACGTGCACCAGCACGCCCTCGCCCGCCGCGTCCAGGCCGAGCAGGCCGCGCTCCTGGTCGGGCGACAGCTGGAACGGCCGCCAGGTGCGGCCCTGGTCGCGCGTGTGGAAATAGGTGCGGGTGTAGTCGTTGAACGAGAACAGGTGGTCGGCATAGGTCTGCACCACCCAGCCGTTGCGGCCGAACCAGGCCTGGCCGATCCAGGTGCGCTGGCCGCGCACCGCGGGCATGGCCGCCAGCTCGTGCCAGTTGCTGTCGGCCGGATCGAGCCGGTAGATGCGGTTGTCGGCCGTGGCGTACTCGGGCTGCCCCACCCGCGGCTGCGAGCGGGGGTCCTGCGGCGGCACCGCCGCCACGTCGTGGGTGATGCGGAAGGCGGGCGAAGCGCCGTCCTGGAACCGCACCTCGAAACGCCGGGTCTCGATGCGGCGCACCGTGCCGGCCGTGACGCGGTCGCGCCAGCTCCAGCCGACCGCGCGGTCGGCGGCCAGCGGGTAAAGCGACCAGCCGTACACCAGCTGGTCCGCCGTGGCGCGGACCTGGCCCAGATGCTCCTGGAACGCCTTGCCGTAGCTATCGGCGTCGGGCCAGACCTGCTCGCGCAAGGACAGCGCCGACCAGTGGCGCGCGCCGTCCTCGCTGACCAGCAGGCGTTCGTCGCCGGCGCCATTGCTGCCGTCGGTCAGCGCCATGGCCCGATCATCGGTCAGGAACACGGTGAACCGACGTGGCGCGCCCAGCTGCAAGTCAGGCGCGTAGCGCCAATTGGCGCCCTGGTCGTCGGAACGCCAGACGTCCCAGCCGGTGGACGAGCCGCCATCTCGGCCGCGGCGCTGGCTGCCGCCCACCAAGTAGATGGCCTGCCCCTGCGGCCCGCCGAGGAGCGTGACGCCGGTGTCGCCGCCAATCGAGCCGAGCAGCGCATAGCGGCCATTGTCGCGGCCGCCGTAGACCAGGTTGCGCACGTCGCGGGCCGTCGCGGCGGCCTGCAGCATGCCCTGCGCCGGATCGGCCGAGGCGGCCTCGGCGCGCGCGGCGCCGTCCGGCTGGCAGCAGTCCGAGGCGACGGGCCGCAATGCGTCCAGCACCGGCGCCTTGATCAGGCCGGCGATATCCTTGTCGCCGGCGATCAGTTGCCCGACCAGGAACTGATGGTCGCCGTAGCGGTACAGCCGCGTGCGCGAATAGCCGGCCAGCGGCGGGCCATCGAGCTCGCCGATGACTTCGCTGCGGGCCAGCGGCTCGCCTTCCGGCATGAGCTGGTAGAACCCGTAAGCCAGCACCCCGGTCACGGCGATGGCCGCCGCACCGGCGAGCACCCTGATATTCATCGTCGTCGCCTCTCCTCCGACCCCGGCCGGCGCCCCGTGGCGCGGCGTCCGCATCGCTTGTCGAACGGACGAGACTATACCCCCGCGCCGCGCTCGCCGCCGGGTTCCGGCCGTCACGAAATCTTTCTCTATACTGGGGTGACTCCATACCGATGTCCCACAGGGAAGGCCCCATGACAGCAAGGCAAGCGCAACTCACCCTCGTCCTGGCTGTGCTGGCGGGGCCTGCCTGGGCGCAGGCGGGCAGCGCGGAGCCGGCCACGCCGGCCGATACCTGCGCGGTGGTGACGGTGCGCGAGGGCGATCCGGTGCCGCCCGACGCCTGCGCCGTCAGCATCGTGCCGGCCACGCCGGATACCCGCGGCATCGTCTTCGGCGGCGGGCCGGCCTGGCAGCCGCTGGCGCCGCAATCCATGCCCGGCGTGTTCTACGACCGCGATTCGATCGTGCAGCTGACCGAGCGGCCGCTGGTGATGCTGGCGACGGTGGCGTGGTTCTACGCGCAACCGCGGGTCTCCGAGGCCAACGGCCAGCCCTATGGCTCGGTGACGCAACCGGTGACCATCAACTGCAGCAACAACACCTACACGATCACCGAAACCCAGCACTATGCCGGCCCGGACGCCACCGGCGAGCTGGTGGAGTCGCTGCCGGTGGCCGGGATTTCCAACGCGCCGGTGGCGCGCGACCCGGTGCAACGGCAACTGCGCAGCGTGATCTGCCCGGCCGGCAAGTCCTCGCGCAAATAGCGGCGGCGCGGCGCCGGCCTACCCGCGCCAGTAGCGGTACAGCCCACGCGCCGCGGCGTCCAGCAGGAAGCCCAGCGCGCCGATCAGCAGCACCATGGCCATCAGCTCCGAATAGGCCAGGCGGTCGCGGGTATCGAGGATGAAGTAGCCCATGCCGGCCGACACGCCCAGCATCTCGCACGGCACCAGCACGATCCAGAGGATGCCGATGGCCAGCCGCACGCCCGTCAGGATATGGCCGAGCACGCCCGGCAGAATCACGTGGCGCAGGGTCTCCCAGCGGGTCGCGGCCACGCTTTGCGCCAGCAGCAGCCAGCGCGCGTCCAGCTGCTGCACGCCGGCGGCGGTGTTCAGCACGATCGGCCAGACCGCGGCGAAGGCCAGCAGGAAATACACCGGGTCGTCACCGACGCCGAACACCATCACCGCGATCGGCATCCACGACAACGGCGAGATCATGCGCAGGAACTGCATCGCGGGCGACAGCGCCGCCTCCAGCCGCCGGTAGCTGCCGATGGCCAGGCCCAGCGGCACGCCGATCGCCAGCGCCAGCCC
This sequence comes from Achromobacter sp. ISS7, assembly GCF_056523125.1. Lineage (NCBI taxonomy): Bacteria > Pseudomonadati > Pseudomonadota > Betaproteobacteria > Burkholderiales > Alcaligenaceae > Achromobacter > Achromobacter sp. ISS7. The sequence continues at coordinate 2,063,819 of NZ_JAWRZD010000001.1, forward strand.
CAGGCCCACCGCCACCCGGCGCAGGCTCACCAGCACGTGCAGCGGCAAATCGGAGTCCGTCAGCAGTTGCCACAGGCTGGCAAAGGTGGCCCCCGGCGCGAAGCGCCTTGCCATGCCGCCGACGGGCGCCAGCACATCGGTGCCGAGCCACCACAGCGCCAGCAGCGCCGCCAGGCCGGCCAGGCCCAGCGCGCATCGCGCCGCCAGCCCGTGGCGCGGCGGCCGGGCGCGGGCCGGACCGGCGGCGGGCGCCACGGCGCGCGCGCCCGCCGCGGCGACAGACTCGCGCGCCGTCACGCCTGCACCGTCTCGGTCCGGGTGTAGGCGTCGGGAAAGCCGAAGCGCTGCAGGCCGCCCGCGGCCTCGATGGCGCGCTTGACGTAGCGGTCATCGACCAGCTCGGCCGCGGCGCGGGCGGGATCCAGCCCGGCCAGGAAGCCGCGATCGGCCTCGATCAGCGTGTCGCGCAGGCGTCGCACCAGTTCCTCGGTGTAGCTGGGGAACGGATACGGCTGGAAGTCGATGCGGCGTTCGTCCCAGTCGGCGTGGCGGATCGCGCCGCTGGCCAGGTACTGCTCGCGGTCCGATGCCGGCGGCGCCAGCACCTTGCTCAAGGCCGGCAGGCCATGCGGGGTGTAGCGGTTGATGCCTTCCTTGGACAGCAGCTTGGCGGTCTCCTCGCGGTTGTCGCGGATCCACAGCTGCGCCTGGACGATTGCGTCGACCACCTTCTGCGACCACTCGGGCCGCTGCTGCAGGTCGCGCTCGTGCATGAACACCACGCAGCAGGCGTGGTTGCGCCAGATGTCGCCGGTAAAGCGCAGCACCTTGCCCACGCCCAGCGTCTCGGCCACGGCGTTGAAGGGCTCGGCCACGATGTAGCCGGCGATGCGGTTCTGCGCCAGCGCCGGCGGCATGTCGGCCGGCGCCATCACCACCAGGTTGACCTCGTTGGCGGCCGGCGCGCCGTCCTTGCGCGACACCGGCGTCAGGCCGTTCTCGCGCAGCAGGTACTGCAGCATCACGTTGTGGATCGAATACCAGAACGGGATCGCCACGGTCTTGCCGCCCAGTTCCTTGACGCTATTGACGGCCGGCGCCACCGTCAGGCCGGAGCCGCCGACGTGGTTCCAGGCCACCACCTTGGCCGGCACCTGGCTGCCGAAGCGCGCCCACACCGTCATCGGCGACAGCAGGTGCACCACGTTGACCTGGCCGGAAATGAAAGCCTCGATCACCTGAGCCCAGCTGCGCAGCAGCGTCGGCTTTTCGGCCTTGACGCCGGCTTTGTCGAACAGGCCGTTGTTGTGCGCCACCAGCAGCGGCGCCGCGTCGGTGATCGGCAGGTAGCCGATGCGCACCGGGGCGTCGGGCTCGCTCTGCGCCCGCGCATTGAAGGCCGCCAGCAGCGGCGCGGCGCCGCCCGCCGTCAAAAGGGCCGAGAGTTTCAACCAGTCGCGACGCGACATGTGTTCAAGGCACATCGATAGACTCCTTGGCGGCTTCGCCGCGTGCGACCCGCAGCGCGGCGCGCAGGCGGGTCAGGATTTCCAGGCGCAACGCGCCCATTTCCGGCAACAGGTCGGCGCGCGGCTGCGGCAGGTCCACCGGCCACACGCCCAGGATGCGTCCCGGTGCGCCGCCCAGCAGCACGATGCGGTCCGCCAGCAGCAGCGCTTCGTCGATATCGTGGGTGATGAGGACGGCGGCGGTATGGAAGTCGGCCACCACCTTGCGCAGCAGCGCCTGCATTTCGCCGCGCGTGACTTCGTCGAGCGCGCCGAACGGCTCGTCCAGCAGCAGCACCGCCGGCTGGCGCGCCAGGCAACGCGCCAATGCGGTGCGCTGCGCCATGCCGCCGGACAGTTGCGCCGGCCGCAGCTGGCGCGCGTGCGACAGGCCGACCTCGTCGATGGCCTGGTCGATGCGCAACCGGCGCTCGGCGGCAGTCAGCCTGGGCTGGTGGGTGAAATCCAGGCCGAAGGCCACGTTGCGTTCCAGCGACAGCCACGGCAGCAGGCCGGGATCCTGGAACGCCACCGCCACGCGCGGATGCACGCCGGTCAGCGGCGCGCCTTCCATCAGCAGCGTGCCGGCGCTGGCCGGCTGCAACCCGGCCAGCACCCGCAGCAGGCTCGACTTGCCAGCGCCGCTGGCGCCCAGCACCGCCACCACCTCGCCACGGTCCAGCACCAGGTCCACGTCCTGGAACACATCGGCCGGCGCCTGCGCGTAGCGCAGCGCCAGGCCATGCGCCTGCAAGACCGGCCGAGGCGGCGCGCTCATGCGGCGGCCTCCGCCGCCAGCCGCGCCTGGCGCTTGGCCAGCTCGGTCTTGAGCTGCACCAGGCTGGGGGTGACGATCGGCAGAAACGCCGACTCGCGCCAACGCCGCGCGAAGCCGTCGCCGGCAGGTCGCAGGTAGGCCGCGCCGCCGCTGGCCTGCAATTCCAGTTGCACCGCCTGGCTGGCGATCTCGGCCAGCGCGATCCGGTGCTCGAACAGCAGCCAGGGTTCGGCGACGAAACGCGCGCTGCGCACGCCGCCGACCAGGCCGGCGGTGGCATCGTCGAGTTGCCGCGCCAGCGCCTGCAAGGGCTCGGCCAGGATGCCGCGCGAGGCCTGCCCCTGCCCGGCTTCGCCCGCGGCGCGCAACGCCCGTCGCGCCAGGCCGATGGACAGGCCGCATTGCAGCCCGGCGAAGGCCGGCCGCGCCTGCGGCAGATATTGGCGCGCATCCGGGTGGATCAGCCATTGCGGGTCGATACGCACGCCGCGCACGTCCAGCGCCGCGGTGTTGCTGGACTGCAGCGCCAGCAGGTCCAGGTCGGCGCTGCGCGTCAGGCCGTCGATATCATGCGGCAGGGCCACCACCGCCGGGGTGCCGTCCGGGGCCGAGACGGCCGCGGCCACCAGGAAGCCCTGCTTGCGCAGGTTCGTCACCCACGGCATGCGGCCGTCCAGCAGCCAATCGGCGCCATCCTGGCGCGCGCCGATTTGCAGCGACTCGATGCCGCTGAGGAATTTCATGGCGTTCGACAGCGCGGTGGCGCCAGCCACCTCGCCCGCCAGCAAGGGCGCCAGCCAGACCTGCGACAAGGCCGTGTTGGGGCTGCGCAGCAGGTATTCGATGAAGACGCGCTGGCCCCAGGCCACGAAGGCCGCGGCCACGGAATGCTCGGCCACCCGCGACACGGCCTCGATGGCGTCGCCGATGTCGGTGCCCGGCGTGCCGCCCTGCGCGGCCGGCACACCCAGGCGGAAGACGCCCGCCGCGGCCAATCGCGGCAGGACCTCGGCGGCGTCGTGGCTGCCGTCGTCCAGCGCGCCGGCATGGGCGTCGAGCCAGGTGATCAATCCGGGCGTCAGGCGCGGGTCCGGTTGCCCCGCCGTCATTGCGCGCCGCTCCAGGCGTAGGCGCCCAGTTGCTCGTTCAGCGGCGTCTGCGCCAGGTTGTTGCCGAAATTGCAGATGGTCGCCAGCCCGACGCCGACGATCACCTCCAGCGCGTTGCCGTCGCTGTAGCCGGCCTCGCGCAGCGCCTGCAGTTCGGCGTCGCTGACGCGGCCACGGCTGCGGATCACGGCTTCGGTGAAGGCGGCCAGCGCCTGCAGGCGCGCGTCGGGCAGCGTGCCCTGGGCGCGCAGCGCATCCACCACCTCGGGCGACAGCTTGGCCTTGTTGCGCGCCAGCGCGGTATGGCCGGCCACGCAGAAGGTGCAGCCGTGGCGGGTGCCGGCCACCAGTTGCACCACCTCGCGTTCCTGCAGCGTCAGCCCGGCGCGGGCATTGATCTGCGACAGCGTCTGGTAGGCCTCGAGCGCGACCGGCGCATTGGCCAGCACGCCCAGCAGGTTGGACAGGTAGCCGGCGCTTTGTTCGGCGGCCGCCAGGGCGGCGCGGGTGGGTTCGGGAGCGCTCTGCGCGGTGTGGACGGGCAAACGGGCCATGAAGGTCTCCAGAAGACGATCAACGAAAACTCGATTGTGCGGGCGCCCGGCCCCGCGCGACAATGCACGGGGATCGCAAGCTGATGCTCGATCTTATCGACTTTCAGCTATGCGCTTATAACCAAGGCGCCCCGCGTATCATCGCGCCAAACTGATCCGGTCGTGCCGCCATACCAGCGCGGCCCGCCCCCTGCCGAACCGCCTTTGCCATGCCGCCCTCGCCCGCCCCGAACGCCGATCAAGCCGCCGTCGACGCCCTGCTGCTGTCGAGCCTGGAGGTGCAATCCAGCTTGTATCACCTGGGACAGTATTGCGGCAATTGGTCGGCCAGCACCAGCGGCCGCGCCCGCGCCAGTTTCCACCTGATCCTGCACGGCCGCTGCCACGTCGACCTGGGGCCGGGCCAGGCGCCGCTGACCCTGGCGGCCGGCGACGGCGTGTTCTTCCTGCGCGACCTGCCGCACACGCTGACGCCGCTGGACGCGCCCGCGCCGGCCGCGCCGGTGTGCCAGGAAATGCGCCCGCTGCTGCCGCGCCAGGCCGACGGCACCGGACTGGCCTGCGGCTTCTTCCAGTTCCGCCCGGGCCTGGCCGACCTGGTGGCCGAGACCCTGCCCGACGTGCTGGTGCTGCGCGCCGACGACGCCCGCTACGCCAGCGCGCGCGGCGTGTTCGACCTGATCCTGGGCGAGACCGCGCGCGACGGCGGCGCCTCCGAGGTGGTGCTGGAACGGCTCACCGACATGCTGATCTTCTTCATGCTGCGCCACCTGGCGATCCACGACCGCCAGGCCCATGGCCTGTTCGTGCTGGCGCGTGATCCGGCGATGGCGGGATTGCTGCAGGCGATCCTGGCGCGGCCGGCGGATCCCTGGAGCATGGACGACATGGCGCGCCACGTGCACATGTCCAAGGCCACCTTCCACCGCCGCTTCACGCTGCAAAGCGGCACCACGCCGGCGCAATTGCTGCAACTGCTGCGCATGCGCGTGGCGCGGCGCCTGCTGGCGCGGGGCGCCGCCATCGCCGATGCCGCCGAACGGGTCGGTTATCGCTCGCAGGCGGCCTTCAGCCGGGTGTTCCAGCGCACCGAGGGCGTGGCGCCCTCGGCCTGGCGACGCGGCGGCGCCTGAGTCGACCGCGCCTCAGGACAAACCCAGCAACAGCTCGGCCAGCAGTTGCGGATGGGTGATGTGGGCTTCGTGCGGGGCGGCGATGTCGACCCAGTTCCAGCCCGGCTGCGACTTCACCAACTGGCGCGACGCTTCCAGCACCGGCAGCTCGGGCTGGGTGCAATGGATGTAAGTGCGCGGCCGGCCGTTGCCGATCGGGTGCTTGAGCGTCAGCGGCGTGGTGTAGCTGGCCAGCGGGTGCGGCGTCAGGCGACGCTTGACCCAGGCCTCGTCGGCGCTGCCGGGCTTGAAGCCCCAGGCCGCGGGCAGCGGGTCCGGGATCGGCACGGCCAGGCCATTGGTGGCCTTGGACGCGGCCGCGATGCGGGCCTCGGCATCGGCCTTGGGGTACACCGAGAACGCATCCTGGCCGCTTTGCAGCACGATCGAATCGAAATACACCAGGTGCGCCAGCCGCTCCGGGATGCGGTCGGCCACGCCCGAGATCGGGATGCCGCCGAAGCTGTGCCCCACCAGGATCACCTCGTTCAGTTCTTCGCTCTGGATGACCTGGACCAGGTCCTCGACGAAGGTGTCGATAGTGATGCCGGGGTGCAGCAGGTGCGCGCGGTCGCCCATGCCGGTGAAGCTGGGCGCGAACACGCGGTGGCCGGCGGCCTGCAGCCGGTCGGCCACCGGCCGCCAGCACCAGCCGCCGTGCCACGAGCCGTGCGCCAGCACGTAGGTCTTGGCGCGGCCCGCGGCCGGCTTGGCCGCGATGGCGGGCGCCGCCGCCAGGGCGGGCAGCCCGGCGGCCAGTTGCAGCAAAGTCCTGCGGGAAATCATGCTCATGCCACTCACACCTGCGCCAGGGCCTGGTCCAGATCGGCCAGCAGATCGTCGATGTGCTCGATGCCGATCGACAGACGCACGGTTTCCTCGCGCACGCCGGCCTTCTGCAGCTCTTCGGGATTGAGCTGGCGGTGGGTGGTGGACGCCGGGTGCGTGGCCAGCGACTTGGCGTCGCCGATGTTGACCAGGCGCGTGAACAGCTGCAGCGCGTCCTGGAAGCGCGCGCCGGCTTCGCGGCCGCCCTTCACGCCGAACGTGAACAGGCCGGGCGCCTTGCCGCCCAGGTACTTGCGCACCAGCGCGTGGTCGGGGTGATCCGGCAGGCCGGCGTAGTTGACCCACTCGACCTTGGGATGCTCGCGCAGGTAGCTGGCCACCTTGACCGCGTTCTCGACGATGCGGTCGACCCGCAGCGCCAGCGTCTCGATGCCCTGCAGGATCTGGAACGAATTGAACGGCGAGATCGCCGCGCCGGTGTTGCGCAGCGGCACCACGCGGGCGCGGCCGATGTAGGCGGCCGGGCCGAAGGCTTCGGTGTAGACCACGCCGTGGTAGCTGACGTCGGGCTCGTTCAGGCGCTTGAAGCGGGCCTTGTGCTCGGCCCACGGGAACTTGCCCGAATCGATGATGGCGCCGCCCAGGCTGGTGCCGTGGCCGCCCAGGTACTTGGTCAGCGATTGCACCACGATGTCGGCGCCGTGCTCGATCGGACGCAGCAGGTACGGCGACGGCACGGTGTTGTCGACGATCAGCGGCAGGCCGTGGCGGTGGGCCAGCTCGGCCAGCGCGGCGATGTCGGTGATGTTGCCCAGCGGGTTGCCGACCGATTCGGCGAAGATGGCCTTGGTGCGCTCGTCGATCTGCGCCTCGAAGGCGGCCAGGTCGCTGGGGTTGGCGAAGCGCGTGGTGATGCCGTACTGCGGCAGCGTGTGGGCGAACAGGTTGTAGGTGCCGCCGTACAGCGTGCTGGACGAGACGATGTTGTCGCCCGCCTCGGCGATGGTCAGGATGGCGTAGGTCACCGCGGCCTGTCCCGAGGCCAGCGCCAGCGCGGCGATGCCGCCTTCCAGCGCCGCCACGCGCTGTTCCAGCACGTCGGTGGTCGGGTTCATGATGCGGGTGTAGATGTTGCCCGCCACCTTCAGGTCGAACAGGTCGGCGCCGTGCTGGGTGTCGTCAAAGGCGTAGGCCACGGTCTGGTAGATCGGCACGGCCACCGCGCGCGTGGTCGGGTCCGGCTTGTAGCCGCCGTGCACGGCGATGGTTTCCAGCCGCCACTCGGGCTTCTTCGCTTCGGTCATGATGTAGTGCTCCTCGAAATGCGTTATCGATGATGGGGTCAGGCGGCCAGCCCGCGCGTGGCGCGCAGGATGCGGTCGATGTCCCCGTGATTGTTATAGGCGCCGACGGACAGGCGCAGGTAACCATACTCCACGATGCTGGCCACCACCCCCTCGCGGGTCAGGTGCGCCAGCGCCGCGGCCGGATCCGGCACGCGCAATGCGGTGGTGGTGCTGCGCAACGCCTCGTCGGCTGGCGATACTACCTGCAGGCCCTGGGCGCGTAAACCGTCGCTCAGCGCCGTGGAGAGTTCCAGCACCCACGGTTCGATGCGGTCCGGCTGCGCCCATTCGATCAGGTCCAGCGCCCCGGCCCAGCCGGCGATGCCGGGATAGTTCAGGTTGCCCGTTTCCAGGCGGCGGGCATCGTCGGCATCGGCCACGCCCACCTGCCATTGCAGGCCGGACTTGTCCAGCGTGGTCACTTCCGACGGGCCGATGTGCGGCGGCTCCAGCGCCTGCAGCAGGCGCGGCGACACGTGCAGCAGGCCTACGCCGAGCGGCCCCAGGAAGCCTTTGTGCGCGCCGCTGGCGAAGGCGTCCACGCCCCACGCGTCCACCTGCGCGCGCAACAGCCCCGCGCCCTGGATGCCGTCGACCACCAGCCAGATGCCGCGCTCGGCGCAGCGTCGGCCCAGTTCGGCGATATCGGTGCGCAGGCCGGTGCCGTACTGCACCCACGACACCGCCACCAGCCGCGTGCGCGCATCGACGTGCTGCCACAGGTCGTCGACCGTGTAGCGGTGCGCGCGCGCCGGCGCCACCCGCACCTGCACGCCGCGGCGGCGCAGATTGAGCCAGGGCAAGGCGTTGGTGGGATGTTCCTGGTCGTCGACCACGAGGTTGTCGCCGTCCTGCCAGGCCAGGCCCTGCGCCACGGTGTTCAGGCCTTCGGTGGTGTTCTTGGTGAAGGCCAGCCGGCGCGCGTCGCCGCCGATCAGCCGGGCCAGCCGCGTGCGCAAGGCGCCCGCGTCGCGCAGCCATTGCGGCTTGTCGCTGCGGGCATGCGTGATCCCATCGAAGAAGGCGGCCACGGCGTCGGCCACCTTGGGCGACAACGGGCTGGTGTAGGCGATATTGGCGTAGGCCTTGTCGCGGGTGATGGGAAACCACTGCCTGAATTCGTCCTGCCAGCTCATGCGCAAACCTTCTCGATGGTGCAACTTGGTATGGACGGATTCTAGGTATATGACGCGAATTTGGATAAGGCTAAGTTCTCATAACCATATGACGATACAGTCGCTCACGATTGCGATGCGCAGCCATAGAATTCATGCCTTTCTTGCATACATCGAATACGGGAACGGCATGCGGTTGATCTCTCTACTCAAGGCCGCCGGCGTGGCGGCGGCGCTCGCTTACGCTGGCGCATCCACGGCGGGCGTCACGGTCGACGCCATCAAGAAGCGCGGCGAACTGGTGTGCGGCGTGAGCCAGGGCTCGGCCGGCCTGTCGATCGCCGACAAGCAGGGCCGCTGGACCGGACTGGACGCCGACCTGTGCCGCGCGCTGGCGGCGGCGGTGCTGGGCGATCCGGAGAAGACCCGCTTCGTGCCGCTCAGTTCGCAACAGCGCTTCCCCGCCCTGCAAGGCGGCGAGATCGATGTGCTCAACCGCAACACCACCATCACCTCCAGCCGCGACGCGGGCCTGGGCATCGTGTCGGCCGGCATCGTGTTCTACGACGGCCAGGGCTTCCTGGTGCCGAAGAAGCTGGGCGTGAAAAGCGCCACCGAACTGGACGGCGCGCAGGTCTGCGTGCAGCCGGGCACCGTCAACGAACAGAACCTGGTCGACTACTTCAAGAAGCACAAGCTCACCTACCGCCCGGTGGTGATCGAGAACCTGGTCGAACTGGAACAGGCGTTCTACGCCGGCCGTTGCGACGTCTATCTGTCGGATGCCTCGACGCTGGCCGCCAGCCGCGCCGCGCGCGCCGCCAATCCGGACGACTTCGTCATCCTGCCCGAACGCATCAACAAGTCGCCGCTCGGCCCCTTCGTGCGCCAGGACGATCCGAACTGGACCGCGATCGTGCGCTGGACCGTGAATGCGCTGGTCGCCGCCGAGGAACTGGGCATCACCTCGAAGAACGTCGACGGCCAGGCGCAGAGCACCGATGCGCAGGTGCGCCGCCTGCTGGGCCTGGACCCCGGCATCGGCAAGGGTTTCGGGCTGGATGAAGGCTGGGCCCGCAACGTGATCAAGGCCGTCGGCAACTACGGCGAGGTCTGGGACCGCAACCTGGGCGCGGCCACGCCGCTCAAGCTCGACCGCGGCCTGAACCGGCAATGGAACCAGGGCGGCCTGCTGTACGCGCCGCCGTTCCAGTAAACCGGCACGCGCGTGACACACCGCCAGGCGGGCCGAGGGCCCGCCTGCGCCTTTTTCGGAAGCCGCCGGCGCGCCCGGCGTCCGCGAGGACAGACATGATCGCCATCTCCCCTTTGCCCTGGAGCACCGCCCTGCGGCGCTGGTGGCCCGCCGCCGCCTGGACGCTGGGGCTGGGCGCCCTGGCGGCGGTGCTGCTGTTGCACATCGAGGCCACGCAGGCGGCCCGCGGCATCCGCGGCGGCTTCGGCTTCCTGCTACAGCCGGCGGGCTTCCGCATTTCGGAAAGCCTGCTGCCGGTCACGCCCGACGATCCCTACTGGATGTCGATCGCCGCCGGCCTGGTCAACACCCTCACGGTGGCCCTGGTGGCGATTCCCGTGGCGACGCTGCTGGGCATCGGCCTGGGCCTGCTGCGGCTGTCGTCACGCCCGCTGGCCGCGCGCACCGCCGCCCTCGTCATCGCGCCCTTGCGCAACACCCCGGTGCTGCTGCAGTTGTTCGTCTGGTACGGCCTGTTGTTGCGCTTGCCGGATGCGCGCCAGGCGTGGTCGCCGCTGCCTTCGGTGCTGCTGTCCAACCGCGGCCTGGCGCTGCCGGCCTTGCACGGCTGGCTGCCTTACGCGCTGGTCGCGTTGGGCGCCCTGCTGCTCGGCTGGCGCCTGCGCCACCGCCTTGGGCGCGCGACGCCCTGGGTGGCGCTGGCGGTGGCCGCGCTGGCATGGACGCTGCTGCCCGGCATGAGCGTGGACCTGCCCGTCAGGCGCGGGCTCGGCCTGCAAGGCGGCTGGCAGCCCAGCATCGAATTCGCGGCGCTGGTGATCGGCCTGGTGGTGTTCCACGCCGCCTACATCGCCGACATCGTGCGCGCCGCGGTGCGGGCGGTGCCGGTGGGGCTGGTGGAAGCCGGCCAGGCCATGGCGCTGACGCCCTGGGGCGTGCTGCGCCACGTCGTCGCGCCGTATGCCGCGCGCGTCGCCCTGCCGCCCTATGCCAACCAGTGCCTGGCGCTGGTCAAGAACAGCACCCTGGCCATCGCCATCGGCTACCAGGAACTGATGGCCGTCATCAATACCGCCATCACCCAGACCGGGCTGGCGCTGGAAGGCATCACGCTGGCCGTGGCCGTCTACCTGGGGCTGGCCCTGGCGCTGGGCGGCGCGCTGTCGGCCTGGAACGCGCGCCACGCCCGCCACGGCCCCGGCGACAGCCACGGCGCGCGCCTGGGCGAGCGGCCCGCGCTGCGCCTGCTGGACCGCGACACGCGCGGCATCGGCGGCCGGCTGGGCTCGGCGCTGATGGTCTTGCTGCTGGCCGCCGCGGGCTGGGCATTGCTCGATTGGGCGCTGCTGCGCGCCGTCTGGAGCGGCAGCCCCGCCACCTGCGCCGCCGCGGCGGGCGCCTGCTGGGCCGCGGTGGGCGAGAACCTGCCGCTGCTGCTGTTCGGCGCCATGGCGCAGGCCGACCGCGCCCAGGCCCTGGTCGCCTGCGGCGTCCTGCTCGCCGGCGTGGCGGTGGCGCTGGGCCTGGGCCGGCTCGCCGCGCGGCCGCGCCTGGCATGGATCGCGCTGATGGCGGCCGTCACGGCGGCCGCGTTGGGCGGTTGGCCCTGGGGCGGCGGCGCCATCGGCCCGTTGCGCTGGGGCGGCCTGCTGGTCACGCTGATCCTGGCGATCTCGGCGCTGCTGGCCGCGTTGCCGCTGGCCTTTGGACTGGCGTTGCTGCGCCGTTCCGGCAGCCCCGGCGGATCCCTCGCGGCCGCGGCATTGATCGAGGCGGTGCGCGGCGTGCCGCTGGTGACACAATTGCTGTTCGCCTCGTTCGTGCTGCCGCTGCTGCTGGGCGGCGGCGTGTCCAAGTTCGGCATGGCGCTGGCGGCGTTGACGCTGCATACCGCCTGCCTGCTGGCGGAGGTGCTGCGCGGGGCATTGCAGGCGATTCCGCCCGGCCAGATGATGGCGGCGCGCGCGCTCGGCATGCGGCCGGCCGTGGCCTACTGGACGGTGATCTGGCCGCAGGCGCGCCGCATCGCCGCGCCGGCCGCGCTGGGCGTGTTCGTCGGCGCGGTCAAGGACACCTCGCTGGTCAGCATCATCGGCGTGTTCGACGTGCTGGGCGCGGCCAAGGCGGTGGTGGCGGGCACCGACTGGCGGCCGTACCACGTCGAGGTCTACCTGGCGGTGGCGCTGCTGTACTTCACGGCCAGCCTGGCGCTGTCGCGGGTCGCGCGGCGCATGGAAGGACCGGCGGCGGCCTGAGGCGCGCGCCGGGCTAGCCGCCTAGTGGCCGCGGGCGCCCAGGCGCTCCAGCCAGGCCGGACGCGGCGCGGCGTCCAGCCAGTTCTTCACGATCAGGCCCAGTTCGGTATCGCCCGAGATGCGCAGCCGGCGCTGGAAGAACAGCGTGTCGGCGTCGGTCTCGGCGCGCATCAGCGCCAGCAGGTCGGCGACCTTGGCGCCCAGTTCCAGCTCGCAGGCCTGGCCATTCCAGAGCGGGCGGAAGACGCCGCCGCGCACCATGAAGCTGCTGCGCACGCCCAGGTCCTCGATGGTGATGGCGAAGCTGCGGCCATCCAGTTCCGCGGGCGGGCTGAGCCAGTTCAGGCGCCGGGCCAGTTCCAGCCCGGCCACGAAGTGCAGCGACACCAGCGGCGCCGGCAGGCGTCGGCCCAGGCGCGCGACCAGCCCCGGCACGGTGAATCCGGCGCCGCTCATGGCGCCTCCTGCCAGGCGATGCCCGATTGCCCATGGAAGTAGCCGTTGCAGCGGCCGATGCCGGCGGGCGGCGCCACGGGCTCCTGGGCGCGGCCGCCGCGCGCGGCATCGAGCGCGGCGATGGCTTCCAGCGTGCCGGACGATTGCGGGCTGACGCGCAACACGTCGGCGCCCATCTGCGCCAGGTAGCCGGCCTGGTCCAGCAGGTCGAGACAGGCCGCCGACTGCACCTGGATGCCGTTGATCGCGAGGAATTCACGCGATTCGCGGGTGCGCATGTCCAGGCCGTCCGGATGCTCGATGCAGCGAAAGCCGCAGTCGTCCTTCTTCAAACGGAAATGGCGCGCCGTGAAGCAGCGCGCCGAGAACGCCAGGGCCATGCGGCCCCACACCATGATCTCGGCCTCCAGCCCCGCCGGCCGCTCGGCCAGCAACCGCGCCAGCGTGTTGACGTGCATTTCCAGCGGCGCCACGAAGCGCGTCGCGCCGCGCGAAGCCAGCCATTCCAGCGTGCCGCCATGGTAGGCGTTCATGTGCGGCCCGGCCACGAACGGCCGGCCGCCCAGGTGCCGCAGCGCGCCGGCCTCGCCGGCCTCGACCAGGAAGTCCGGCTGCTCGCACAGGCGCCGCAGCGCCGAGGCCTCGGCGCCGGTCTCGATCAGCGTGCGGCCGGACAGCACCACTTCCTTGCCCGTGGCCGCGAGGTCGCGCGCCAGGTCGAGCCAGTCGTCGGCGCGCAGTTCGTGGCGCCGGCTACAGACGGTTTCGCCGAGGTAGAGGATGTCGGCCGGGCTGTCGGCCAGTTCCGCGTAGAACGCCAGCGTGTGCTGGCGCGGCCAGTAATACAGCAGCGGTCCGACCGAGATGCGGAAAGCCTTGGGTTTCATTTCCATGGACGTTCAAATGCGCCTTGCGTGACTTGGGAGCCCTCGGCATGGCGCGCCAGCGTGGCGTTCCATTCGGGACGGGGGGAATAGCGGTTGGGGTCGAGGTGGGCGCTGTCCAGCGCGGCGCGCAGCGTGGACACCACCTGCGTCACGTAGGCCGGGCTGCGCTGGCGCCCTTCTATCTTGATCGCCGACACACCCATCTCGGCCAGCTTGGGCAGCAGGCCGATGGCGTTCAGGCTGGTGGGTTCCTCCAGCGCGTGGTCGGCGACGCCCTCGACCTCGAAGCGGCCCTTGCACAGCGTCGGATAGGCGGCGGCCTCGCCCGGCGCATAGCGGTCGATCAGGATGCCGTTCAGGCGCGCGTCCAGGCGGCCGTCTTCCTCGACCCAGCGCACCGCGCTGGCCGGCGAACAGACGCCCTTGTTGTTGGGCGAGTCGCCGGTGGCGTACGACGACAGCAGGCAGCGGCCCTCGGCCATGACGCACAGGCTGCCGAAGCCGAACACCTCGACCTCGACGCTGACGTTGGCGCAGATGCGGGCGATCTCGGCCAGCGTCAGCACGCGCGGCAACACCACGCGGCGGATGCCGAATTGCTCCTTCATCAGTTCGATGGCGTCGGTGTGGGTGGCCGAGCCCTGCACCGACAGGTGCAGGCGCAGGTCGGGATAGCGGTCGCGCGCATAGCCCAGCAGGCCGGCATCGGCCATGATGACCGCATCGGCGCCCAGCGCATGCGCGGCATCGACCGCCTCGCGCCATTCGTGGCCGCGGCCCGCCTGCACGAAGGTGTTGATGGCGAACAGCACCTGGCGGTTCCTGCTGTGCGCCAGCTCGACGCCAGCGCGGATGTCGCTTTCGGTGAAATTGAGCCCGGCGAAGTTGCGGGCGTTGGTGGCGTTCTTCAGGCCCAGGTAGACGGTGTCGGCGCCTGCCTCGATCGCCGCCTTCAGCGCGGCCAGGCTGCCTGCCGGCGCCACGAGCTCTAGGGGGGAGGTTCGGGTTTGCATGCCGGCCAGTCTAGGGGCCGGCGCGGCGCGGGGCCTTGTCGCAGATCAAACCCCGCGGCGGCGGCGGCGCCGGCGCGCGCTGTCAGACCGGATCGTCGCCGTGCAGGCCGTGTTCGACGGCGTAGACGGCCACCTGCACGCGGCTGGTCAGGTTGAGTTTCTTCAGCACGTTCTGCACGTGGATCTTGACCGTGCTTTCGCTGACGTCGAGCTCGCGCGCGATGACCTTGTTGCTGGCGCCGCGCGCCAGGCATTGCACGATCTGGCGTTCGCGCGCCGTAAGGCGATGGCGCTCGGCCTGCCCCGCCGGCGCCTGCGCCGCCAGGCTGGCCTGGCCGCGGAACTGCTCGACCAGCTTGGCCGTCATGCTTTCGGCGATCACCGGCTCGCCGCCGGCGGCGCGGCGGATGGCGGTGGTCAGCGCCTCGGCGTCGATGTTCTTGAGCAGGTAGCCGCGGGCGCCGTCGCGCAGCGCCTGGCCAAGCTCGTCGGCCTCTTCGGAGACCGTCAGGATGATGACCGCACAGGACGGCAGGTCCTGAGTCAGCAGCTGCAGCGTTTCCAGCCCCGACAGGCCCGGCATGTTCAGGTCCAGCAGCACCACGTCGGGCTTGAGTTCCTTGGCGCGCTTGAGGCCCTCGACGCCGTCGCCTGCCTCGGCCACGATCTCGAAATCGGGCTGGCGCTGCAGCAGCAGGCGCATCCCCGAGCGGAACAGGGTGTGGTCGTCGACGAGCAGGATACGGATGGGCATGGTCTTGATGGCTCAGGCGGCCTGGCGTTCAGCCCCGGGCAGGGTCAGCGCGATGCGCGTGCCGCCGCCGGGCCGGGACTTCATTGTAATCGTG
Source organism: Achromobacter sp. ISS7 (assembly GCF_056523125.1). NCBI lineage: Bacteria > Pseudomonadati > Pseudomonadota > Betaproteobacteria > Burkholderiales > Alcaligenaceae > Achromobacter > Achromobacter sp. ISS7. Next base: position 2,078,865 of record NZ_JAWRZD010000001.1, read on the forward strand.
GCATGCATGCGGGCGGCGCGTTCGCGCATGATGTGCAGGCCGATGTGGGCCTCGCCGCGCTCGGAGACCTCGTCCGGGTCGTAGCCCTGGCCATTGTCGGCGATCAGCAGGTTGAAATCGCGGTCGTTGCGCACCACGATGTCGACCCGGTCCGCCTCGGAATGCTTGCGCACGTTGGACAGCGCTTCCTGCAGGATGAACAGCACCTGCAACTGCTGCTCGGGCGCCAGCGGCGCGCCCACGCCCTGACTGAAGGCCAGGTCCGTGCGCATGCCAGTCTGGCGGCGGAAACGCTCGACCGTGTCCTGGATGGCGGTCTTCAGGTCGCCCTGGCCGAGCTTGTCGCGGAAATTGGTCAGCAGTTCGCGCACGTCCTTGTAGCTTTCGTCCACGCCGGTGCGCAGCAGCGGCAGGATCTCCTCGACCTCGGCCTGGTCGCCGCGCTTGACCGCGGCGTCCAGCAGCTGCAATTGCAGGTTCAGGAAATTCAGCCCCTGCGCCAGGCTGTCGTGCAACCCCTGCGCCACCAGGCCGCGCTCCTGCACCACCGCCAGCTGGCGCGCCTGGGCGCCCAGGCGGCGGTTGTCCAGCGCCACCCCCAGGTGCTGCCCCAGGGTCTCCAGCAGTTGCGATTCGGATGCGGCCAGCTTGCGCGGCTCGCGGAAATGCAGCGAATACGAGCCCAGCACCTCGTCGCGCGTGACGATGCGGAACACGGCCACGCTGGCGAAGCCGTCGCGCTGGCAGTTCAGGTCCGTCTGCGACGGCACCTGGCGCAGGTCCTGGATCACGATGACGCCGGCCTGGCGAGTGGCCACGCCGCAATAGCAGTCGTCGACCCGCATGCAGTGCTCGGACTCGACTAGTTCCTCGGACAGCCCCACCGACACCACCAGATTGAGCTTTTCGTTGTCGGGATCGAGCGCGCGGATGCTGCCGCCCTCGGCGTCGAACTGCAGCATCACGCGGCGCAGGAAGCCCTGGCACATCGCCTCGATGTCGTTGGGCTGGTTCAGGAACGCCGCCATGTCGTACAGCGCGCCGATGTCGCGGTTCTGCGCCGCCAGCTGCGCGGTCTTCTCGCCCACGCGCTGCTCCAGGCCGGCGTACAGACTCTGCAGCTCGTCGGCCATGCGGTTGAAGCCGCGCGACAGCACGCCGAATTCGTCCTCGCTCTCGACCGGCAGGCGGGTGCTGAACTCGCGCGCCGCCATGCGCTGCAGGCCGTCGCGCAGGCGCAGGACCGGCGCGATGATCCACAGGTACAGCAGGTAGATCATGGCCAGGGTGCCGGCGCTGGCGATGGCCGCCAGCACGCCCTGCGACAGCCGCAGCGAGGTGGTCTTGCCGGCGTTGTCCTGTTCGATCATGCGCACCAGCTCGTCGGCGCGGGCGACGAAATCGGGCAGCGTCTGCAGGTATTCCGCCGCGTCCTCGCGGGCGATGGCGCGCATCGCCGCCGGCCGCATGATGTCGCGCCAGTAGTCGGCCACGCCATGCCAATGCTGGCGGATGGTCGGGTCGTTGGGAATGAACAGCGGCCGCGCTGGGTTGCCGCGCTCCAGCCGGGCAATGGTGTCGTCCATCAGCCGCACCTGTTCCTCGGTGCGCACCTGGCGCCCGGCCTGCGGCCGCATCAGCTCGACCGCGACGCGGTTGGCGCGCATGCGCAGGCTGCCGGTGTCGTTGATGGCCGCGCCCGCCCCATCCAGCTGCCACGACAGCCACAGCGTCAGGCCGATCATGCCCAGCACCACGATCAGCGCCACCAGCGAACTGGCGACGATGCGCGTCGACAGCCGGTGGCGCGGCGACGGCAACGCCTGGGCGTCGGCTGAGGAATCGGGCATGGTCATCAGGAAAGGCTTGCGGGTGGACGGGCGAGACAGCGGGGCCGGGCACTGCCGCGCGCGGCGCGGCCTACCTAATCAAGTGTAGTCCTTTCGTTCAGCCCCGCCCCAACGCGCGGACGATGAAATCGGCCACCGCCGCCGGGTCGTTCAACGGCAGGCAGGGCAAGCCGGTGTCCAGCGCCGCGTCGGTCACGATGGCCAGGAAGCTGGCGTCCTCGGCATGCAGCGGCGCCTTGCCCAGCGCCGGACGGTAGACCTCGATGCGGGGGATGGCGGCCTGCTTGAAGCCTTCCACCAGCACCAGGTCGGCCGGCTCCAGGCGGGCCACCTGTTCCTGCAGCGACGGTTCGGGCGCCCCGCGCAGCTCGTGCACGATGGCGTAGCGGAACGGCGACGCCACCATCACCTCCTGCGCCCCGGCCTGGCGAAAGCGCGCGCTGTCCTTGCCGGGCGGCTCCATCTCGAAGTCGTGGTGGCTGCGCTTGATGACGCTGACCTTCAGGCCGCGCGCGCCCAGCAGGGGCAGCATGGCCTCGATCAGGGTGGTCTTGCCGCTGCCTGAGCGGCCGGCGATGCCGAAAACGGGGGTCATGCGGGCTCCGTGAACAAGGGACAGACAATGGGCAGGAATGCGTCCGCCCGCGCCGAGTATGCCAGCAAAGCGCCCGCCACCAGGTCGAAATACCAGCCGTGCAGGGTCAGGTCGCCGGCCTGCAGGCGCCGCTGCACGCACGGCAACGCCTCCAGGTTGCGCAGCGAGATCAGGATCGAGGCCTGCTCGCAGGCCCGCCGGCGCTCGGCCGCCGAGGCCGCCGGCATCTGGTTCAGCACCCGCTGGCGCGCCGGTTCGGCGATGTCCATCCAGCGGTTCAGGTAATCCGGCTCGCCGTCGGCGCGCGCCGGCCGTTCCATCAGCGCGCGGATGCCGCCGCACTGGGCATGGCCCAGCACGATGATGCGGCTGACCTTGAGCTGCTCGACCGCGAACTGGATCGCCGCCAGCACGCCGTGATGGCCCTGGTCACGGTCCGGCGGCGGCACCAGGTTGGCGACGTTGCGCACGGTGAAGATGTCGCCCGGATCGCAGCCCAGCAGCATGGCCGGATCGACGCGCGAATCGCAGCAGCCCACCAGCAGCGTGCTGGGGTGCTGGCCGTCGCGCAGGTTGCGGTAGAGGGACGGCGCCTCTTCGTAGTATTGGTGCTGGAAGCGTTGAAAGCCGTCCACCAGCCGTTCCAGGTCGCGCATGGTTCAGCCTCCGGTCTGCGACATGAAGCGCACGATGCGCTCGGGCCGGGTGGTGAATTCGTGGCGTTCCGGCTTGGCGGCGATGCCGGCCCGGATCGCCTGTTCCAGCTCGCCGTCGCTGGCGCCGTCGCGCAGCAGCCGGCCCAACGGCACCTGGTCTTCCTGGCCCAGGCACAGGTAGAGCGTGCCGTCCACCCCCAGCCGCACGCGGTTGCAGGCGGCACAGAAATGACGCGACATGGGGGTGATGACGCCCAGCACCGGGGCGCCGCTGCCGGCGCTCCAGTAGCGCGCCGGGCCCGCGCCCTGCCCCGCCAGCGCCGGCACCAGGCCGGCGTCGGCCGCCAGCCGCGCGCCCAGCGCGCCCAGGTCGGCATGGGCATAGCGGCGGCCGCAATCGCCCACCGGCATCGGCTCGATCAGGCGCAGGATGAAGCCCTGCGCCACGGCGTAGTCCAGCAACCGGCGCACGTCGGCTTCGGGCGTGGCGGCATGCACCACGCTGTTGAGCTTGATCGGCGCGAAGCCCGCGTCGCGCGCGGCGCGCAGCCCGGCCAGCACCGCGTCGAGACAGTCGCGGCCGGTGATGCGACCGAACTCGGCCGCGTCCAGCGTGTCCAGGCTGATATTCAGGCGATCCACGCCCGCCGCGCGCAAGGCGGCCGCATGGCGCGCCAGCTGGGTGCCGTTGGTCGACAGCGACAGGTCGTCCACCCCCGGCAGCGCGGCGATGGTGGCCGCCAGGTCCGTCACGCCCCGCCGCAGCAGCGGTTCGCCGCCGGTCAGGCGCACGCGGCGCACGCCCAGGCCCGCGAACAGGCCCACCAGGCGCGCCATTTCGTCGTGGCGCAACCAGTTGGCGGGCTCCTCGAAACCCTTGAAGCCCTTGGGCATGCAGTAGCCGCAGCGCAGGTCGCAGCGGTCGGTGACCGAGACCCGCAGGTAGTCGATGCGGCGGCCGAAACCGTCGACCAGCCCCCGCGGCGAGGCGGGCTCGGCGCGCGCAACGGTGGCAACCCGGGCCGCCGGCGCCACCGCCAGGGCGGGAGCGGGTGTCATGACGGGCTCCCGAACACCCGGTCGTCCTCGGCGCCGCCCAGGTCGATGCCTTGCACGTCGGCGCGTTCCACCAGCAGCCTGGCGTACTGGCGCCAGGCGGTGTCGCGGCTGGCGGCGGTCAGGGCCGAGGCGATCGATTCATGCACCTGCTCGAACGGCAGCAGCCGTCCCTCGATGCGCCGCGTCACCCGCACGACGTGCAGCCCGTGGCGGGTCTCCAGCACCTGCGGCAGCAGGCCGCCGGCCGGCAAGGCGAACACGGCCTTTTCGAATTCAGGCACCGTGTCGCCGCGCCCCAGTTGCCCCAGGTTGCCGCCGACCGCCGCGGACGGACAGTTCGACTGCCGCCGCGCCACCTCGGCGAAGGTGGAAGGATCGGCCAGCAGGTCGGCCAGCACGGCGCTGGCGTGGGCCCGCAGCATGTCCAGGTTCACCCCGGGGGTGACCTGGAACAGGATGTGGTCGGCCTCGATCAGTTCGCCCACGATGAAACGCTGCGGATTGGCCTGGTAGTAACGCCGGCAGGCGGCCTCGTCGGCCTCGGGCGCCGGCGCGTGGCGCGCCAGCAAGGCGCCGATGGCGTCGTCTTCCGAGGCAGGGTCCAACCCCTGCCTTGCCGCCTCGTCCAGCAGCACGCGGCGCAGCACCAGCGCCGTGGTGGCGGCGCGCATCGGATTGGGCGCGTCCGCGTGCAGCGGCAGTTCTTGTTCCATATCCGCGTCGGTCAGTTCGACGCCGTTGACGGTGACAGGCATGTCGGCCTCCTTGTCGCTCAGCGCGGACGCACCAGTTGCCAGGCGCGGCCCAGGTAGCCGACCGAGGCGAAGCCGCTCCAGACGTGCACCAGGCGCGTGAACGGGAAGATCACGAACAGGGTGAGGCCCATGAACAGGTGCGCCTTGAACAGCGGCGGCACCTCGGCCACGAAGTCGGCGGCGCCACTGCGGAAGGTGACGATGTGCTGCGCCCAGTGCATCAGGCGCACCATCATCTCGCCGTCCATGTGGCCGGCCGACAGCGCGATGGTCGACAGACCCAGCAGCAGCGTCACCAGGATCCACAACAGCAGCAGCTTGTCGCCGGGCCGGGTGGTCTTGCGGATGCGCGGGTCGCTCAGGCGACGGTGGATCAGGATCAGGAGGCCGATCAGGCACAGCCCGCCCATGACGCCGCCGGCCACCATGGCCACCGTCTGCTTGAGCGTGTGCGACACGCCCAGCGTGTCCCACACCACCACCGGGGTCAAGAGGCCGACCAGGTGGCCGAAGAACAGCCCCAGGATGCCGATGTGGAACAGGATGTTGCCCAAGCGCAGCTGGCCGCGATGCAGCAGCTGCGAGCTGTCGGTCTTCCAGGTGTACTGCTCGCGCTCGAAGCGCGCCAGGCTGCCCAGCAGGAACACCGTCAGGGCGATGTAGGGGTAGATGCCGAAGAAGAACTGGTTCAGGGAATTCATGATGCGTGTCCTGGAAATTAGCGGGTCGCCGGCGCGCGGGGATAGAAGCGCACGGCTTGCGCGCCGTCGCCCGAGAACGGGCGCAGCAGCGGTTCGACGCCGTCCGCGCCGGTGCCGAAGGTCTCCATGGCTTCGTCCATGTCGCGCACCGGCGGCGCGGTCTGTTCGCGCGGCGTGACCCGCGACAGGCCGCGCAGCACGACGAAGACGCTGGCGTACGGGCTTTCGTTGCGCGCCAGGCGCGAGCCGATGGCGGCCAGCACGTGGATGGCGTCGTCCAGCAGGTCCTGCGCCACGGCCGGGTCGATCACGCCCAGGAATTCCAGGAACAGCGGCACGTGGTCCGGCAGTTCCGACACCACCGGCTCGAAGCCGTGCTGGCGGTAGGTTTCCAGCAGGTCGACCATGGCCTGGCCACGGTCGCGGCTTTCGCCATGCACGTGTTCGAACAGGTGCAGCGAATGGGCGCGGTTGCGGTCGAAGGTGGCGACGTAGTTCTCCTGCAGCGGAATCAGGTCCTGGCTGGCCAGGTAGCCGATCAGCGGTTGCAGGGTCTCCTCGGCCTCGGGGTGGGCGGCCAGCGCGCCCTCGACCTCGGTCAGGGCGTCCAGCAGCTCCTGTTCGGGGTAGCAGAGCAGCGCGGAAAGCAGGCGATAAAGGCTCATGATGTTCTCCCGTCTCGGGCCGCGGCCTTTTTGCGCGACTTCGGCATCTCGATGAAGATCTCGCTGCCCTGCGGCTTGCGGCCGAACAGCGTGCCTTCCGAGACGCCGCCCGAGCAGCCGTTGCCGAAGGTGAAGCCGCAGCTGCCCTTCTCGTTGAAGCTGTCCTCGACGATTTCCTTGTGGCTGCTGGGCACCACGAAGCGGTCCTCGTAGTTGGCGATGGCCATGATGCGGTACATGTCCTGCACGGTTTCCTCCGACAGGCCGACCTGCTCCAGCAGGGCCGTGTCGTGCTCGCCGTGCACGGTCTCGGAACGCTTGTAGGCGCGCATCGCCAGCATCCGTTCCAGCGCCTGCAGCACCGGGGCTTCCTTGCCCGCGGTCAGCAGGTTGGCCAGGTAGCGCACCGGGATGCGCAGGCTGGCCACGTCCGGGATCATGGCGCTCTTGCCCAGCGTGCGCTGCGGCATCTTGCCGGCCTCGGCCGCGGTCTGGATCGGCGACAGCGGCGGGATGTACCAGACCATCGGCAGCGTGCGGTACTCCGGATGCAGCGGGAAGGCGACGCGCCACTCCACCGCCATCTTGTAGACCGGCGACTGGCGCGCGGCTTCCAGCCACGATTCCGGGATGCCCTGCTCGCGCGCGGCGGCGATCACCTCGGGCGAATGCGGATCCAGGAACAGGTCGAGCTGCGACTCGTACAGGTCCTGCTCGTTGCCCACGGCGGCGGCGCGTTCGATCTGGTCGGCGTCGTACAGCATGACGCCCAGGTAGCGGATGCGGCCCACGCAGGTTTCCGAGCACACGGTCGGCTGGCCGGCCTCGATGCGCGGGTAGCAGAAGGTGCACTTCTCGGCCTTGCCGCTGTGCCAGTTGTAGTAGATCTTCTTGTACGGGCAGCCCGAGATGCACATGCGCCAGCCGCGGCACTTGTCCTGGTCGACCAGCACGATGCCGTCATCCTCGCGCTTGTAGATCGAGCCGGACGGGCAGCTGGCGACACAGGCCGGGTTCAGGCAGTGTTCGCACAGGCGCGGCAGGTACATCATGAAGGTGTTCTCGAAAGTCGAGTACATCTCCTTCTGCACGCCTTCGAACAGGGCGTCGCGGCTGCGCGCGGCGAATTCGCCGCCCAGGTCGTCTTCCCAGTTCGGGCCCCAGACGATCTTGTCCATCTTCTTGCCGGTCAGCACCGACACCGGGCGCGCGGTGGGCGGCGTCTGCGACAGCGGCGCGTTCTTCAGGTGCTCGTAGTCGAAGGTGAACGGCTCGTAGTAGTCGTCGATCTGCGGCAGGTTGGGGTTGGCGAACAGGTTGGCCAGGATGCGCAGCTTGCCGCCCTGGCGCGGTTCCAGCTTGCCCGCCGCCGTGCGGCGCCAGCCGCCCTTCCACTTTTCCTGGTTCTCCCATTCCTTGGGATAGCCGATGCCGGGCTTGGTCTCGACGTTGTTGAACCAGGCGTACTCGACGCCGTCGCGGCTGGTCCAGACGTTCTTGCAGGTGACCGAGCAAGTGTGGCAGCCGATGCACTTGTCCAGATTCAGCACCATGCCGATTTGGGCGCATATCCTCATGATTGCTTCTCTTCCTGTTGCGTTTGGACGGCGGGGTCTTCGACCAGCGGGCCTTCCAGCCAGTCCACTTTCTTCATCTTGCGCAGCACCACGAATTCGTCGCGGTTGGCGCCCACGGTGCCGTAGTAGTTGAAGCCGTAGGCCTGCTGCGCGTAGCCGCCGATCATGTGGGTCGGCTTGAGCACGGTGCGCGTCACCGAGTTGTGGATGCCGCCGCGCTTGCCGCTGGTCTCCGCGCCCGGCACGTTCACGATCTTTTCCTGGGCGTGGTACATCAGGCACATGCCGACCGGCACGCGCTGGCTCACCACCACCCGCGCGGTCAGCGTGCCGTTGACGTTGAAGACCTCGACCCAGTCGTTGTCGACCAGCCCGGCCTGCTTGGCCTCGGCCTCGGAGATCCACACGTGGGGACCGCCGCGGCTCAGGGTCAGCATGCGCAGGTTGTCGGAATAGGTGCTGTGGATGCCCCACTTCTGGTGCGGCGTCAGCCAGTTCAGCACCAGCTCCTTTTCACCATTCGGATAGCGGCCCAGCATCGGCGCGACGGTCTTGGTGTCGATCGCCGGCTTGTAGACGCACGAGCCCTCGCCGAAGTCCAGCATCCAGCGGTGGTCCTGGTAGAACTGCTGGCGGCCGGTCAGGGTGCGCCATGGGATCAGCTCGTGCACGTTGGTGTAGCCGGCGTTGTAGCTGACCTCTTCGCTTTCCAGGCCCGACCAGGTCGGCGCCGAGATGATCTTGCGCGGCTGCGCCTGGATGTCGCGGAAGCGGATCTTGTCGTGCTCGCGGCCGACTGCCAGGTGGGTGTGGTCGCGGCCGGTGATCTTGCCCAGCGCTTCCCAGGCCTTGACCGACACGTGGCCGTTGGTCTCGGGCGCGAAGGTCAGGATCATTTCGGCGGCGTCGATGGCGGTGTCCAGCCGCGGCCGGCCCTGGCTCACGCCGGGTTCGTCCACGCGCTCGTTGATGCCGGCCAGCTCGCCCACTTCATGCTCGGTGTTCCAGTTGATGCCCTTGCCGCCGTTGCCCATCTTGTCCAGCAGCGGACCCACCGAGGTGAACTTGCGATAGATGTCGTTGTAGTCGCGCTCGACCACGGTCATGTTGGGCGCGGTCTTGCCCGGCACCAGGTCGCACTCGCCCAGCTTCCAGTCCTTGGGCTCGAAGGCCTGGCCCAGTTCCCCGGGGGTGTCGTGCATCAGCGGCGTCAGCACCAGGTCGCGGCGCTTGCCCAGGTACGGGCCGCCGATCTCGCTGAACTTCTTGGCCAGCAGCTTGTAGATCTCCCAGTCGGTCTTGCTTTCCCAGAGCGGCTGCACGGCTTCGCTGAGCGGATGGATGAAGGGGTGCATGTCGGACGTGTTGAGGTCGTCCTTCTCGTACCAGGTGGCCGTCGGCAGCACGATATCGCCGTACAGGCAGGTGGTGCTCATGCGGAAGTCCAGCACCGTCAGCAGGTCGAGCTTGCCCTCGGCCGCGTCTTCCTGGTAGGTGACCTCGACCGGCTTGATGGCATCGGCCTCGTCGCCGAACACGGCGTTCTGCGTGCCCAGCAGGTACTTCAGGAAGTACTCGTGGCCCTTGCCGCTGGAGCCCAGGATGTTGGAACGCCACACGAACATGTTGCGCGGGAAGTTGGCGGGATCGTCCGGGTCTTCGCAGGACATGCGCAGTTCGCCGGACTTGAGCTGCTCGACGGCGTGGGCCACCGGGTCCTTGCCGGCGGCCTCGGCCTGCGCGGTCAGGTCCAGCGGGTTGGTGCGCAGCTGCGGCGCCGACGGCAGCCAGCCCATGCGCTCGGCGCGGGCGTTCAGGTCGATCATGCTGAGGTCGCCGTAGCGGCCGCGGTCGGCGGTCGGGCCCAGCACTTCCTGCACGTTCAGCTTTTCATGGCGCCACTGGCTGGTGTGGGCGTAGAAGAACGAGGTGCCGTTCATCTGGCGCGGCGGACGGACCCAGTCGGAGGCGAACGCCAGCGGCGCCCAGCCGAACTGCGGACGCAGCTTTTCCTGGCCCACGTAGTGGGCCCAGCCGCCGCCGCTCTTGCCGACGCAGCCGCACATCATCAGCATGTTGATGATGCCGCGGTAGATCATGTCCATGTGATACCAGTGGTTCAGGCCGGCGCCGACGATCACCATCGACTTGCCTTCGGTATCGTGGGCGTTCTGCGCGAACTCGCGCGCCACCTGGATCACCTGCGCGCGCGGCACGCCGGTGTGCTTTTCCTGCCAGGCCGGGGTGTAGGGCACGTCGTCGTCATAGGACGTGGCCACGTTGCCGCCGCCCAGGCCGCGATCCAGGCCGTAGTTGGCCATCTGCAGGTCGTACACCGTGGCCGCCAGGGCCTCGCAGCCATCGGCCAGGCGGATGCGGCGCACCGGCACGTTGCGCACCAGCAGCTCGTCGTGCTCGGCGCCGAAGTACGGGAAACCCACGCCGACCACGGCGTCGGCGCCGTCCACCAGGCTCAGGCGCGGCTCGATCGCGCGGCCGCTGCCGCCGTCGCGCGCTTCCAGGTTCCAGCGGCCGACCTTCTCGCCGCCATTGACCGCGCCCTCGCCCCAGCGAAAGCCGATGCTGCCATTGGGGGCCACCAGGTCGCCGCTGGTTTCGTCGAACACCAGCGTCTTCCAGTCGGGGTTGTTCTGTTCGCCCAGCGCGCCGTCCAGTTGCGAGGCGCGCAGGAAATGGTCGGGCGCATAGAAGCCATCGCGCTCCTTGAGCAGCACCAGCATCGGCATGTCGGTGTAGCGGCGCACGTAGTCGCGGAAATAGGCCGAGGCGCCCGACAGGTGGAATTCCTTGAGGATCACGTGGCCCATGGCCATCGCCAGCGCGGCGTCGGTGCCCTGCTTGGGCGCCAGCCAGATGTCGCCGAACTTGACCATTTCGCCGAAGTCGCTGGACACGGCCACCGTCTTGGTGCCCTTGTAGCGGACCTCCGTGTAGAAGTGGGCGTCGGGGGTGCGGGTCTGCGGCACGTTCGAGCCCCACACCATCAGGTAGGTCGAGTTGTACCAGTCGGCCGATTCCGGCACGTCGGTCTGCTCGCCCCAGATCTGCGGGCTGGCCGGCGGCAGGTCGCAATACCAGTCATAGAAGCTCAGGCAGGCGCCGCCCAGCAGGCTCAGGTAGCGGGCGCCGGCGGCGTAGCTGACCATCGACATGGCGGGAATCGGCGAAAAGCCGATGACACGGTCGGGGCCGAATTTCTTGATCGTCAGGGCGTTGGCGGCGGCGATCATTTCCATCGCCGTGTCCCAGTCCGTGCGCACGAAGCCGCCCAGGCCGCGCACCGACTTGTAGCGCTTGGCGCGCGCCGGGTCCTGGCTGATCCATTCCCAGGCCGCGATCGGGTCCATGGTCTTGCGCGCCTCGCGCCACATTTCCATCAGGCGGCCGCGCATCATCGGGTACTTCACGCGCTGCGCCGAATAGACGTACCAGCTGTAGGACGCGCCACGGGGACAGCCGCGCGGCTCGTGGTTGGGCAAGTCGGGACGGGTGCGCGGATAGTCGGTCTGCTGGGTTTCCCAGGTGATCAGGCCGTTCTTGACGTACACCTTCCACGAACACGAGCCGGTGCAGTTGACCCCGTGGGTCGAGCGCACCACCTTGTCGTGCTGCCAGCGGGCGCGATAGGCGTTTTCCCACTTGCGGTCTTCATTGACCACTTCGCCGTGACCGTCCGCGTAGGTGGATTTCACCCGCGACATGAACTTCAACCGGTCCAGAAAATGACTCATTGCGTTTCTCCAAGAGCGCCGGCCCGGCCGGCGCGTACTGCAATCTGTGCTGTCAGAACCACTTTAGGCGTCGCCCGCCCGGCCGACCATTCGCCGGTGGCACAGGGCGGGCGCGGCAGAGTGACTAGTCACCCCGGCCGCCCCAGCCTCAGCAGGGCACGGGCGCATTGCGGCGCGCGTAGTACCACCAGGTGATCAGCACGCAGGTGGCGTAAAAACCGATGAAGCAATACAGGGCCGCCTGGGCGCTGCCCGTCAGCTCCAGCGAGGTGCCGAAGCTGCGCGGGATGAAAAAGCCGCCGTAGGCGCCGATCGCGCCGGAAAAGCCCAGCACCGCGGCCGATTCGCGCGCGGCGTCGGTCAGCGCCTGCTTCTGCGCGGCCTCGCCCTTGCCTTGCGCGGCCTGGGTGCGTTCGCGCAGGAAGATCACCGGGATCATGCGGAAGGTCGAGCCGTTGCCCACGCCGGTCAGCGCGAACAGCACGATGAACATGGCCAAAAAGCCGTTGAAGTCGCCGCCCTGCCCGTTCAGCGGCAGGAACATCACCACGCCCAGCACCGCGGCGATCATGCCGACGAAGGTGAACAGCGTGACGCGCGCCCCGCCCACCTTGTCGGACACCCAGCCACCCACCGGGCGGGTCAGCGAGCCCACCAGCGGCCCCAGGAAGGCGTAGGTGGTCGGGTCGACCTGCGGGAACAGCGTCTTGGTCAGCATGGCGAAGCCGGCCGAGAAACCGATGAACGAGCCGAACGTGCCGACATACAGCCAGCACATCAGCCAGTTGTGCTTGCGCTTGAAGATCACCGCCTGGTCGGCGAACGAGGCGCGCGCGTCGGCGATGTCGTTCATGCCGAACCACGCCGCCAGCGAGGCCAGCGCGATGGGAATGACCCAGATGAAGCCGGCGTTCTGCAGCCACAGGCTGCGCTGGACGTCGCCGGACGTCACCGTCTGCGGCTCGCCGCCGAGCGCGCCGAACACGCCCATCGAGATCACCACCGGCACCACGAACTGCACCAGCGACACGCCCAGGTTGCCGATGCCGGCGTTCAGGCCGGTGGCCAGGCCCTTCTTGTCCTTGGGAAAGAAGAAGCTGATGTTGGCCATGCTGGAGCTGAAGTTGCCGCCGCCAAGGCCGCACAGCAGCGCCAGGATCAGCAGCGTCGGGAACGAGGTGGTCGGGTCGCGCAGCGCGAAGCCCATGCCCAGCGCCGGGATCAGCAGCGAGGCGGTCGAGATCGCGGTCCATTTGCGGCCGCCGAACACCGGCACCAGGAACGAATAGAAGATGCGCAGCGTGGCGCCCGACAGCGCCGGCAGCGCCGTCAGCCAGAACAGCTGGTTCTTGGACAGCATGAAGCCGGCGCGGTCGAGGTTGACCACCACCACGCTCCACAGCATCCAGATGCTGAACGCCAGCATCAGCGCGGGAATGGAAATCCACAGGTTGCGGTTGGCGATGCGGGCGCCGGTCTGTTTCCAGAAGCCGGGGTTTTCCGGCTCCCAGCGCGCCAGGACATGGGAAGACATAGGTTTTCTCCGGTGAGGTCGGGGTCAGGCGGCTTGCCGCCGCGCGGTGGCGGCGCTTTCGGGCCGGAAACTGAAATGCATGAAGATGAGCGAGACGCAGACCGTGCCGTACAGCAGCATGAAGGCGCTGGAACGCACGCCGGTCAGGTCCAGCAGCACGCCGAACAGGATCGGCAGGATGAAGCCGCCCATGCCGCCGGCCAGGCCGACGATGCCCGAGACCGCGCCGATGTTCTCGCCGAACTCATCCGAGATGAACTTGAAGACCGAGGCCTTGCCGATGGCCATCGCGATGCCGACGATGAACAGCAGGATGGTGAAGCTGGTCGGGCCCAGGGCGATGTCGAACTGGCGCGGGCCGCCGGTGGTCAGGATAGTGAAATGGGTCTGCGGATAGCTCAGCAGGAAGAACGCCACCCAGCACACCCACATCACCCACCAGGTGGTCTTGTAGGCGCCATAGCGGTCCGAGATCCAGCCGCCCATGGCGCGCAACACGCCGCCCGGCAGCGAGAAGCACGCGGCCAGCAGCGCCGCCAGCTTCATGTCGAAGCCGTATTCGCCGATGTAGTACTTGGTCATCCAGAGCGCCAGCGCCACGTAGCCGCCGAACACCACCGAGTAGTACTGGCAGTAGCGCCACACGCGCGGGTCCTTCAGCATCGCGAACTGGGCTTTCAGACTGGCGCCGCCGGCCACCCGGTGCGACGGATCCGAGGCCGAGAACAGCCAGAACAGGATCGCCGTCACCAACAGGGCCACCGCGTACACCTGCGGCACGATCACCCAGGCGCCGCCGGCGGCGGCGATCAGCGCTGGCGCCACGAACTTGGTGATGGCCGAGCCCGAATTGCCGGCGCCGAACACGCCCATGGCCAGGCCCTGCTTGTTGCGCGGAAACCAGCGCGCCACATAGGGCGTGCCGACCGAGAACGAGCCGCCGGTCAGGCCGACGAACAACGCCAGCACCAGGAACTGCCAGTACTGGGTGGCGTAGGACAGCAGCCAGATCGGCACCACCGCCAGCAGCATCAGCACGAAGAACACCGGACGGCCGCCGTAGCGGTCGGTCCAGATGCCCAGCGGCACCCGCACCAGGGAGCCGGTCAGCACCGGCATGGCGGCCAGCAGGCCGAATTCGGTCTCGGACAGGCCGAGCTGTGTCTTGATGGGAATGCCCAGCACCGCGAAGATCATCCATACCGCGAAACAGATGGTGAAGGCGAAGGTGCTGGATACCAGGACCCGCATGGGCGCGCTGGCCGAGGGGTGGGTTGATGCCATGGTGGTTCTCGCTTTTTTGCACACGGAATACGACAGCCCCAAGCCTAGGCATCCGCGCCCCGCCCCACCATTCGCCGGCCGACCAAATCCCCCCTGTCGATGTGACTAGTCACCCCGCAAAGACCGCCGCGTTTGCGCGGGATCAAACACGCGCGCTGTGCGCGGCGCGGCTGGCGGCGTTAATATGTATTTCAAATACACATTAAAGACCGCTGCCCAGGCAGCCCCGTGCAAAGGCTCCCATGTCCCCCCTGCTCACCCTCGAAGAACCCACCGCCGGCGACGCCGCGCGGCCGAACTGGCGCGCCTTCACCGAAATGGGCTTTCGCCCGCTGTACCTGGCCGGCTGTTTCTGGGCGCTGGCCTCGGTGCTGCTGTGGGTGTTCGCGCCGGCCCGGCTGACGGGCGTGCTGACCGCCATGCCGTGGCACGCGCACGAGATGCTGTGGGGCTTCGTGGCCACCATCGCGGTCGGTTTCCTGATGACGGCGGGCGCCAACTGGACCGGCCGCAATCCGTTGCGCGGCGGCCCCCTGGCGGCGCTGTGCGCGGTCTGGCTGGTGGCGCGTGGCGCCTACCTGGCGCCCGGCATGACCGCGTTCGCGATCGCCGCGGCGGCCGACCTGCTGTTCTTCCTGTGGGCCGCCGCCGCGCTGGCGCGCGCCGTCTGGATCACGCGCAACCGCCGCAACTACGGCGTGCCGCTGCTGCTGCTGGCGCTGGCCGTGGCCCATGCGCTGTACCTGCGCGCCGCCCTGGCCGGCGACTACCTGGCGCTGATGCGCTACTTCAACACCGGCCTGCTCGCCATGGCGGTGCTGACGCTGCTGATCGCGCGCCGCGTGCTGCCGTTCTTCGCCAAGCGCGCCGTTGCGGGCCTGGAGATTCCGCCCCACACCCGCAGCGGCCATTGGCAGCTGGGCGCCGGTGTGCTGGCCATCGCCTGCCTGCTGGCCGGCGCGCCCCGCGCCGCCGCGCTGCTGCTCGCCGCCACCGGCGTCCTGGCGCTGGTGCAATGGCTGGCCTGGAAGCCGTGGGCCGCGCGCCGCGTGCCGCTGCTGTGGATCCTGTACGTGGGTTACCTGGGCCTGGGCCTCGGCCTGCTGGTGGGCGCGGCGCAACTGGCCGGCTACGTGGCGCGGCCCGCCTGGCCGGCGCACGTCATCGGCGTGGCCGGTTTCTCGGTGCTGATCATCGGCATGGCCACGCGCACCGCCATGGGCCACCTGGGCCGGCCGCTACGCGCCGACCGCAGCATGGTGCTGAGCTACGCCCTGGTGATCCTGGCGGCGCTGCTGCGCCTGGCCGCCCTGCTGCCGACCGGCGCCACGCTCGGCCTGCTGCACGCCTCGGCCTGCGCCTGGGCGCTGGGGTTCGGCCTGTACCTGTGGCGCTTCTTGCCGTGGATGATCCGGCCGCGCGCGGACGCCGCGGCCAAGCCCGCCGCGCCGATGATGAAGATCGTGCCGGCCGCGCCGCGCCGGGCGCCCTGACGCGCGGGCGGCCCCGTTCTCAGCCGCGCGCTTCGCGGCGGCGGGTCGCTTCCAGCTGCTTCTTCATGGCCTTGAGCCAGCCCTTGAGCTGCTGCATGTCGACGAACTGCGACAGTTCGAACTCCAGCTCGCCGATGTAGTCCTGGACGTCGGCGATCTCGGCGTCCAGGTCTTCCATCAGGTCGGCCGGGTCGATCGGCTGTTCCGGATCGAAGCGGTATTCAGACTTGAAATCGCGTTCGAACGCGGCCAGCTCGCGGTTCAGGGCGGCCAGTTGCTCCCGCAGCACCGGAACGGCCAGCGCCAGCTTGTCTTCGGCGACGCCGTCCAATCCGTCCGGCCCCAGCGCCAGCAACGCCTCGGCCTGCGCCAGCGCGTCCGGCGCGAACGTCACGGCGGCGGCCGGCTCGTCGGCCTGCGGCTGGGCGGAGGCAGCCCTGTCGGCCGCCTCGGCCTCGCGTTCCTCGGCCACTTCCGCGTCGATGTCGGAATCGCTGTGCTTGCGGTAGACCGCCTTCAGGCGCTCGATGTCGCATTCGGCCGGCGTGCCATCCAGCAGGATCGAGAACAGCGTTTCCTGCCCCAGTTGCGCGGCGATCTCGGACACCAGTTGGCGTTCGGCCTTGGTCAATTCCTTCTGCTTGCAGGCATGGTCGAAGCAGAACACCAGCTTGGCCTTGAGCTCGATCTCGGTGACCTCCAGCGGCGCCAGTACCTCGGCGTGCCTGGCCTGGTACTCGCGCGCCACGGACTGCCACAACTGCAACGCGGCGCGGTCGGTGCGCAGCGCATCGATCAGCGCGGCGGCGGACGTATTCTCTTGCATGGATGAAACCCTGTGAGCGCCCCGGCGCGCGCCGGGACGGAGACTGTTCGGAAACCCGTATTATCCCCGTTCACAGCCCCTCGCCCCACGCGCTCGCCAAGGTCCGCAGCGCCGCCGCCGGATCGGCCGCCCTGACCTGCTGGTCGCGCAGCCGGCAGACCTCCGCATCCCGCTCGAACAGGCCGCGCGCGTGGACGCGCGCCAGCTCGGTCAAGCCGGCGGTCTTGGGCTGGCGGATCGCGGTGAAGGCGCCCAGCGCCGCGTCCAGGCTGCGCGGCATGCCCGCCAGGCACTGCCCAAGATGCCACGCATCCTCCAGCGCCTGGCAGGCGCCCTGACCCGAGGTGGGCAACGGCGCGTGCGCGGCATCGCCCACCAGCAACACGTTGTCGCGATGCCAGACCGCCGGCGTATCCAGGTCATGCACGGCGATCAGGCGCACCGCGTCGGCGGGCGTGGCCTGGATGATGCGCGCGATCGGTTCGGCCCAGCCGGCGAAAATGCCGGCGGCTTCCGCGCGCGGATCCGTCGCCTGGACGGCGGCGGGCAGCGGCCGGGCCTCGGCCCCCGCCCAATAGACCAGGTCCGGCCGCACCGCGACGCAGCCGAAGCGCTCGCCGACGCCCCAATAGTCCCGGATGGCGAGGTCATCGGCCAGGCCGGGCCCGGACGCCACGCCGATCCAGTTCACGAAGCCCTGGTAGACCGGCGTGTTGTCGCCGGTGACGAAGCAGCGCGCCACCGAGTCCATGCGGCCATCCGCGCCGATCAGCAGCTCCGGGCGGATGGTGGCGCCGTTGCCGAACCGCGCCGTGGCGCGGCCATCGTCGCCGGACTCGATCGCCACGGCGCGGTGGCTGTATTCGATCGGGATGCCGGCGCGCGCCACGTGCGCCAGCAGCACGGCCAGCAGGTCGCGGCGCAGGATGGCATGGGTCGGGTAGCCCATCAGGCGATCGAGCGCCGTGATGTCGAGTTCGCCCAGGGCGTTGCCCGCGGGGTCGTAGCGGCGCATCGCCACCGGCTTGCCCCCCAGCGCGGCGATGTCCGGCAGCAGGCCGAGCCGGTCCAGCACGGCGCCCGCATTGGGCCATAGCGTCACGCCCGCGCCCATGCTGGCCGGCGCGGCCCCGCGTTCGTAGACGCGCGGCCGGTGCCCCGAACGATGCAGGGCGAGCGCCACGCTCAGGCCGGCGATCCCGCCGCCCAGTATTCCGATATCCATATTGAATCCTTGCTTCACGTCCCGCGCGCCGATCCCACACCGGACACGGGAATGGCATCGTAGATTCCGCCGGATACGAGAACTAGTATGGAAAAATGGGTTCCTTTCATATCTCAAACGGGATAATCATGGGCCAGGCCCTGGATCTGAATAGCGTGCGCGTCTACGCGGCGGTCGTGGACGAACAGAGCTTCGCGGGCGCGGCGCGGCGGTTGGCGATGCCGTCGTCGAACGTCAGCCGCCATGTCGCCGGACTGGAACGGCGGCTGGGCGTGCGGCTGCTGGAACGCAGCACCCGCCACCTGCGCATGACCGAAGCCGGCCAGTTGCTGTACCAGCGGGCCAAGCCGCTGCTGGACACCCTGGCCGCCACGGAAGAGGAACTGGGCGCGGTGCGGCAGGAACTGCGCGGGCCCCTGCACCTGTGCATGCCGGGCGAAGCTCCGCGGCTGCTGGCGCCGATCCTGGCGGAATTCTGCGACCGCCACCCGGGCATCGAACTGGCCTGCGACACCCGCCTCGATGGCCTCGACGCCTTGCGCGAGGACGTCGACCTGTCGATCGTGTTCCATCGCGGCCGCCAGGACGACAGCAGCCTCATCACGCGTGAACTGGCCATCCTGCCCAGCATCGTCGTCGCCGCGCCGGCGCTGCTGGCGCGCGTCGGCGAACCGCGCCAGGTGAGCCAGCTCAAGGCGCTGCCCTGCATCACCACCCTGAGCGCGCTCAAGGGCATGCCGTGGCAATTCGTGGACGCCGCGGGCGACATCGTCAAGGTGCCGGTGCGCAGCCGCTACCGCGTCAACAGCGGCGAACTGGCGCTGATGGGCGCGCGCCAGGGCATCGGCTTCGCGATCCTGGCCGCCGTCTCGTGCCAGCAGGACCTGGCCGCCGGGCGCCTGCGCGAAGTGCCGCTGGACCTGCAACCCGCGCCCCTGCAGCTGCTGGGCGTCTACAGCCACCGCCAGTCGGTCAGCGCGCGGGCCCGGGCGCTGCTGGCGCTGATCCAGCAACGCCTGGCCGAGGCCGGCCTGGGCGCCTCCGTCCCGCCCTCGACGCGCCCGGACGGCACATAACCTGACGAATTGCTGATACTAAAACGCTAATAATTATTATTCAGATAGAATCCGTCCTGTCCCCAACTTTTCTCCCCCGGCAGTACCGAGATGTCCCTGCCCCCTTTCGCGGGCCTCGCCCCCATGCGCCGACGCCTGACACTGGCCGCCCTCCTGGCCGTGGCCCTGGTGGCCGCTTGGGCGCTATGGCGCTACGCCCTGCAAGGCCCCGCGCCCGCCGCCATTCCCAACTACGCCCAGCAACCGGTCCCCGTCAGCGTCGCCGCCGCGCGTAGCGGCCCCTTGCCGCGTGACCTGCACGCGCTGGGCACCATCACGCCGCTGGCGCAGGTGGTGCTGCGCAGCCAGGTCGATGGCCAGTTGCAGCGCCTGCACTACACGGAAGGCCAGGCGGTGCAACGCGGCCAGCTGCTGGCCGAGATCGATCCGCGCCCCTACCAGGCGGCGCTGGCGGCGGCCGAAGGCGAACTGGCGCGGGTCGAAGCGCTGCTCGGCAATGCCGAGATCGACCTGCGCCGCTACCGGCAGCTGGCGCGGCAGGAAGCCGTGGCGGGACAGCAACTGGACACCGCCGAGGCCCAGGCGCGCAGCTACGCCGCGCAGCGCCAGCGCCTGGCGGCCGGCGTCGCCGATGCCCGCCGCCTGCTGGCGCAGACCCGCATCCTGGCGCCGCACGACGGCCGCGTCGGCTTTCGCCGGGTGGACGCCGGCAACCACGTGCGCGCCGCCGACACCAACGGCCTCGCCACCCTGGTGCAGACGCGCCCGATCTCGGCGCTGTTCTCGATCTCGGAGACCCATCTGGACCTGCTGCGCCAAGCCCAGGCCCAGGCCGGCGACGCCGCGCTGCAGGTGCAGGCCTGGGACGCCGACGAGCGCCGCCTGATCGCGCTCGGCACCCTGCAGGCGCTGGACAACCAGATCCACGCGGCCAGCGGCACCGTCAAGCTGCGCGCCCTGTTCGAGAACGCCGACGAAGCCCTGTTCCCGAACCAGTTCGTCAACATCCGCCTGGCGCTCGCGAGGCAGGAAGACGTGCTGTCGATTCCCACGGCGGCGGTGCAGTACGGCGCCGAAGGCGCGTTCGTCTTCGTCATCGGCGACGACCAGCGCGCCGTCCGCCGCGAGCTGGCGCTGGGCCGCGCCAACGCCGGCCGCGTCGAAGTCCGTTCGGGCCTGGCCGTGGCCGAACGCGTGGTGGTCGAAGGCGTGGACCGCCTGCACGACGGCCGCGACGTGCAGATCGTCGATACCCAGCCATAACATGAGCCTGTCCCGCCCCTTCATCCTGCGCCCGGTCGCCACCTCGTTCCTGATGCTGGCGCTGCTGCTGTCGGGCATCCTGGCCTGGCGCATGCTGCCGGTGGCGGCGCTGCCGCAGGTCGACTACCCCATCATCCAGGTCACCACGCCCTACCCCGGCGCCAGCCCCGACGTCACCGCGCGCGCCGTGACCGCGCCGCTGGAGCGCCGCTTCGGCCAGATCCCGGGGCTCAAGCAGATGTCGTCTTCCAGCGGCAGCGGCATCTCGGTGATCACGCTGCAGTTCTCGCTCGACGTCTCGCTGGGCGTGGCCGAACAGGAGGTGCAGGCCGCCATCAGCGCCAGCGGCTCGCTGCTGCCGTCCGACCTGCCGACGCCGCCGGTGTACCGCAAGGTCAACCCCGCCGACGTGCCGATCCTGACGCTGGCCGTGACCTCGGATTCCCTGCCGCTGCCGCAGGTCTACGATCTGGTCGACACGCGCATGACGCAGCGCCTGGCGCAACTGTCGGGCGTCGGCATGGTCAGCCTGGCCGGCGGCCAGCGGCCCGCCGTGCGGGTGCAGGCCAACCCCATGGCGCTGGCCGCGCGCGGGCTGCAACTGACCGACCTGCGCGAGGCCATCGCCAAGGCCAACTCCAACCAGCCCAAGGGCAGCTTCGACGGCCCGGTGCGCTCGGTCATCATGGACGCCAACGACCAGCTGCAAAGCGCGCAGGAATACCGCGACCTGATCGTGGCCTGGCGCAACGGCGCGCCGGTACGGCTGGGCGACGTCGCCACGGTCGAGGACGGCGCCGAGGACCGCTACCTGGCCGCCTGGGTCGACCGCCAGCCGGCGGTGCTGGTGAACATCCAGCGCCAGCCGGGCGCCAACGTCATCGCGGTGGCCGACCAGGTCAAGGCGCTGCTGCCGCAGCTGACCGCCAGCCTGCCGGCCGCGGTGCAGGTGCGCGTGCTGACCGACCGCACCGAGAGCATCCGCGCCTCGGTGCGCGGCGTGCAGTGGGAGCTGGCTTTCGCCGTCGGGCTGGTGGTGCTGGTGACCTTCCTGTTCCTGCGCAACCTGCCGGCCACGCTGATTCCCAGCCTGGCGGTGCCGCTGTCCTTGATCGGCACCTTCGGCGTGATGCACCTGGCGGGCTTTTCGACCAACAACCTGACATTGATGGCCCTGACCATCGGCGCCGGCTTCGTGGTCGACGACGCGATCGTCATGCTGGAGAACATCGCCCGCTACCGCGAACAGGGCCACAGCCCGATGGCCGCCGCGCTCAAGGGCGCCGGGCAGATCGGCTTCACCCTGGTGTCGCTGACGCTGTCGCTGATCGCCGTGCTGATCCCGCTGCTGTTCATGGAAGACGTGGTCGGCCGGCTGTTCCGCGAATTCGCCATCACGCTGGCGGTGGCCATCCTGATCTCGCTGGCGGTGTCGCTGACGCTGACCCCCATGATGTGCGCGCGCCTGCTGCCGCCGCACGCCGAGCGCCCGCCCGGCCTGCTGGACCGCCTGCAGGCGCGCTACGCCGGCTGGCTCGACATCACCCTGCGCCACCAGCGCCTGACGCTGCTGGCGATGCTGGCCACCGTGGCGCTGACCGGCCTGCTGTACCTGGCGGTGCCCAAGGGCTTCTTCCCGGTGCAGGACGGCGGCGCGTTGCAGGGCGTGACCCAGTCGGCGCAGAACACCTCGTTCGAGGCCATGTCGCGGCGCCAGCAGGCGCTGGCGCAAAGCCTGCTGCAAGACCCCGACGTCGCCAGCCTGTCGTCCTTCATCGGCATCGACGGCATGAATGCCACCCTCAACACCGGCCGCCTGCTGGTCAACCTCAAGCCCTGGAGCGAGCGCGGCGCGCCGCTGGCCGACATCATGGCGCGGCTGGACGCCCGCGCCCGCCAGGTGCAGGGCATCTCGCTGTTCCTGCAACCGGTGCAGGAGCTGAACATCGAGGACCGCGTCAGCCGCGGCCAGTACCAGTTCACCCTGACCTCGCCCGACGCCGCCCTGCTGGCGCGCTGGAGCCACGCCCTGACCCAGCGCCTGGACGCCGCGCCGCAGCTGGCCGACGTCTCGTCCGACCTGCAGGTCGGCGGCCGCCAGGCCTACCTGGAGGTGTCGCGCGACGCCGCCGCGCGCCTGGGCCTGACCATGGACGACGTCACCCAGGCGCTCTACAGCGCCTTCGGCCAGCGCCAGGTCGCCACCCTGTTCACGCAGTCGAACCAGTACCGCGTGGTGCTGGAGGTGGACCGGCGCCTGGCCGCCAGCCCCGAGGCGCTGGAACGCATCCACCTGCGGACGGCGGACGGCCAGCCGATTCCGCTGTCGGCGCTGGCCACGGTCAGCGAGCGCGCCGTGCCGCTGGCGGTCAACCACCTGTCGCAGTTCCCGGCCGTGAATTTCTCGTTCAACCTGCCGCCGGGCGGTTCGCTGGGCGCGGCCATCGCCGCCATCGAGGCGGCGCGCCAGGACATCGCCATGCCCGCCAGCGTCGAGCTGCGCCTGCAAGGCGCGGCGTCGGCCTTCCAGGCCTCGCTATCGAACACGCTGTGGCTGATGCTGGCCGCCGTGGTCACCATGTACCTGGTGCTGGGCATGCTCTATGAAAGCGCGATCCACCCGATCACCATCCTGTCGACCCTGCCATCGGCCACCGTCGGCGCGCTGCTGGCGCTGCTGCTGACCGGCCGGCCGCTGGACCTGATCGCCGTCATCGGCATCATCCTGCTGATCGGGCTGGTCAAGAAGAACGGCATCATGATGGTCGACTTCGCGCTGGAAGCCGAACGCAGCCGCGGCCTGGCGCCGCGCGAGGCGATCCGCGAGGCGGCGCTGCTGCGGCTGCGGCCGATCCTGATGACCACGCTGGCGGCGCTGTTCGGCGCCCTGCCGCTGATGCTGGCCACCGGCTCGGGCGCCGAGCTGCGCCAGCCGCTGGGCTGGGTGATGGTGGGCGGCCTGCTGGTCAGCCAGGTGCTGACGCTGTTCACCACGCCCGCCGTCTACCTGTTCTTCCACCAGCTGGGCGCGGGCCGCCGCAAGGCCGCGCCCACGCCCGCGGACCGGCCGGCGCCATGATCCGCGCGTTGCTGCACCGGCCCATCGCCTGCATCTTCCTGGCGCTGGCCCTGACGCTGCTGGGCGCGGTGGCCTGGCGCCTGCTGCCAGTGGCGCCCCTGCCGCAGGTGGACTTTCCCACCATCGAGGTGCGGGCCAACCTGCCCGGCGCCAGTCCCGAGAGCATGGCCAGCACCGTGGCCGCGCCGCTGGAGCGCGCGCTGGGCAGCATCGCCGGCGTCAGCGCCATGAGTTCGTCCAGCAACCAGGGCGCCACCCGCGTACTGCTGCAATTCGCGCTGGACCGCGACATCAACGCGGCCGCGCGCGACGTGCAGGCCGCCATCAACGCCGCGCGCGCCGAACTGCCGTCCGGCATGCCAGGCAACCCCAGCTACCGCAAGGTCAACCCGTCGCAGGCGCCCATCATGGCGCTGGCGCTCAGTTCCCCGACGCGGCCCGCCGGGCGCCTGTACGACCTGGGCGCCACGGTGCTGGCGCAGAAGCTCTCGCAGATCGTCGGCGTCGGCGAAGTGACGCTGGGCGGCAGCTCGCTGCCGGCGGTGCGGGTGCAGGTCAACCCGAACGCGCTGGCGCACTATGGCGTGGCGCTGGACGACCTGCGCCAGTCCATCGCCGACGCCGCCCCCATGGGTCCGCAGGGCCAGCTGGACTCGGCCGGCCAGCGCTGGGAGGTCGGCACCCCCGGCCAGCCGCGCACGGCCGACGACTACAACGGCCTGATCGTGCGCCACCAGGACGGCGCCACCATCCGGCTGGCGCAGATCGCGCGCGTCAGCGACTCGGTCGAGAACCGCTACAGCAGCGGCTTCCACAACCACGACCCGGCGGTGGTGCTGACCATCAGCCGCCAGCCGGGCGCCAACATCATCGAGACCATCGCCGCCATCAACCAGGCCCTGCCCGGGCTGCGCGCGCTGATGCCGGCCGACGTCGACCTGACGGTGGTGCTGGACCGCTCCCCCGGCATCCACGCCACCCTGCGCGAGGCCCACGTCACGCTCGGGCTGGCGGTCGGCCTGGTGATCCTGGTGGTGTGGCTGTTCCTGGGCAGCGCCCGCGCCGCCGCCATTCCCAGCGTGGCGATCCCGGTGTGCCTGGTGGCCACCTTCGCCGTCATGTACCTGTGGGGCTTCTCGCTCAACAACCTGTCGCTGATGGCGCTGATCGTGGCCGCGGGGCTGGTGGTTGACGACGCCATCGTGGTGCTGGAGAACATCTCGCGCCACCTGGAACGCGGCCTGGGCCCGCGCCAGGCGGCCCTGCGCGGCGTGCGCGAGGTCGGCTTCACGCTGGTGGCGATGACGCTGGCGCTGTCGGTGGTGTTCGTGTCGATCCTGTTCATGGGCGGGCTGGTCGAACGGCTGTTCCGCGAATTCTCGATCACGCTGGTGGCCGCCATCCTGATTTCGCTGGTGGTCTCGGTCGCCATCATTCCCAGCCTGTGCGCGCGCTGGCTGCGGCCGCCGGCCGAGACCCCGCCGCGCGCCTCGCGCCTGCGCGCCGTGTTCGCCCGCGTCCACCAGTGGTACGGCGCGTCGCTGGCGCGGGTGCTGGGCCACGCCCGCCTGACCCTGTTGCTGCTGGCCGCCGTGGTGGCGCTGAACGCCTACCTGTACGCGCAGGCGCCCAAGGGCTTCCTGCCGCAGCAGGACACCGGCCAGCTGATGGGGTTCGTGCGCGGCGACGACGGCTTCTCGTTCCAGGTGATGCAGCCCAAGATCGACGTCTACCGCCAGCTGGTGCTCAAGCATCCCGCGGTGCAGGACGTGATCGGCTACAACGGCGGCAGCCTGGGCATCAGCAATTCGCTGTTCCTGATCCGCCTGAAGCCGGTTGCCGAGCGGCGCGAATCCTCGGCCCAGGTGATCGACTGGCTGCGCGCCAACGCGCCGCCGGTGCCAGGCGGCATGTTCTTCCTGAACGTCGACCAGGACTTGCGCATGCCGGGCGGCTTCGGCAATTCCGGCGACCACGAGCTGGCCATCATGGCCAGCGACGTGCCCGCGCTGCGGCAATGGTCGCGCAAGATCTCGCGCGCGATGCGCGACATTCCCGAGCTGCGCGACGTCGATGCCGTCGGCGACGCCGCCACCCAGCAGGTCGTCATCAACATCGACCGCGCCGCCGCCCAGCGCCTGGGCGTGGACATGCGCACCATCGCCAGCGTGCTCAGCAATTCCTTCAGCCAGCGCCAGGTGGCGACGCTGTACGACCCCATGAACCAGTATCGCGTGGTGCTGGAGCTGGACCCGCGCTACACCGAGGACCCCGAAGTGCTGGAGCGCGTGCAGGTGGTGGCGGCCGACGGCAGCCGCGTGCCGCTGTCGGCGTTCGCCACCTACGAGCACGGCCTGGTCAACGACCGCGTCTTCCACGACGGCCTGTTCGCCGCCGTCGGCGTCGGCTTCTCGCTGGCCGAGGGCGTCTCGCTGCAGCAGGGCCTGGCCGCCATCGACGCCGCCATGGCGCGGCTGATGGTGCCGGCCCACATCCAGACGCGCCTGGGCGGCGACGCCCGCAGCTTCCAGCAGAGCCTGCAGGACCAGCCCTGGCTGATCCTGGGCGTGCTGGTGGCGATCTACCTGGTGCTGGGCATCCTGTACGAAAGCCCGCTGCATCCGCTGACCATCCTGTCGACCCTGCCCTCGGCCGGCGTCGGCGCGCTGCTGGCGCTGCGGCTGGCCAATATCGAATTCAGCCTGATCGCGCTGCTGGGCCTGTTCCTGCTGGTGGGGGTGGTGATGAAGAACGCCATCCTGATGATCGACTTCGCGCTCGGGCTGGAACGGCGCGAGGGCCTGACGCCGGAACAGGCGATCCACCGCGCCGCCATGCTGCGCCTGCGCCCCATCGTCATGACGAACCTGGCCGGCCTGCTGGGCGCGCTGCCGCTGGTGCTGGGCATGGGCGAAGGCTCGGAACTGCGCCGGCCGCTGGGCGTGACCATCGTCGGCGGGCTGATGATCAGCCAGTTCCTGACGCTGTACACCACGCCGATCGTGTACCTGGCGCTGGAGCGGCTGCGCTTGAAGGTGGCGGGGTGGCGCGCGCGCCGCGCCTGACCCCCCACGCGCCGTTCAATACGCCGGGGCCTGCGCGGGTTCACGCGGACGACGGCGCCTTGCCCGCATCCGCCACGCCCGCCACGTACCGCGCATCGCTTGGCCGGCCGGGTCCGGCTTCACTCAGCCGGTCTCGCGTTCCGCTTCCGGGGCGCGCGGCGCCGCGCTCAGGCGCTCGGCCAATAGCGCCAGGAATTCACGCGCCAGCGGCGGCAAGGTGCAGCCCCGCAGCGTCACCACCTGGATGCTGCGCTGGCGCATTTCTGGATTGCTGAACGGCACCGCCACCAGGCGCGCGCTGTCCGGCTGCCCCATCAGGGTCAGGAAGCCCGTCAAGGCCACGATCTGGCTGCCCGGCAGCATCGGCAGGAAGGCCGCCGAATGGTTCGACACATAGGCCGGCTCGATGTGCACGCCGGCATTGGCGCAGGCCGCGTCGAACAGGTCGCGCACCGTGGTGCCCGGATCGCCCAGCGACAGCGGCACCTGCGCCAGGTCGCGCACGCCGACGCTGCGGCGCGCGGCCAGCGGATGCCGCCGGCACATGATGGCGTAGACCGGCGCGCGGCATTGCAGCTCGGTCTTGAGCCGCTCGTCCGGCGCCACCGTGTAGCGCACGGCCAATTGCGACAACCCTTCCAGGACCAGCCGGTTGACCTCCTCGGGCCGCTCCACCAGCAGGTGGAAGCGCGCCTCGGGGCGGGTGCGCTTGAAGTCGGCCATGCACTGCGGCAGGAAACGGTGGGCAAACCCTTCGGTGCAGGCCAGCCGGATGGTCACGTCGCCCAGCGCGCTGCGCTGGCGGATGCCGGTGGTGACGCGCTCGGCCTCCAGCGCCGCGGCGTTGGCGTAGGCGGCCAGCTGGCGGCCGGCCTCGCTCAGCGCCATGCCGCGCGCCTGGCGCTCGAACAGCGCGATGCCCAGTTCGTCTTCCAGCTTGGCGATCTGGCGGCTCACGGCCGAGGCCGCCACGTGCTGGGCGGTGGCCGCGGCGGCGATCGAGCCGCAGCGCGCCACTTCCAGGAAATATCTCAGGCCCAGCGAAATCATGGCAAGCGTCCCCAAACCATTGCCTAAATAGCAACGATCAAATGCGAATTATCTAATTGTGGCATGCGCATAAGCGTAATAACTTTGTGGCTGTGCCGCTACTCGAGACCGCAGTGATCCGCGAACAAGCCATCCTCCACGCCACCCAAGCCTATGACGACGGCAGCCTGCAGGCCGAACTGGCCCGCCGCGTCGCCTTTCAGACCGAGAGCGAGGAGCCTGGCCAGGCGTCCTGCCAGCACGCCTATCTGAATGACGAGCTGGTGCCGCAGCTGGAACGGCTCGGCTTCACCTGTCGGGTGCATCCCAATCCGGCGGGCGTCGACCTGCCGATCCTGGTCGCGCAACGCATCGAATCGCCGTCGCTGCCGGGCGTGCTGCTGTACGGCCACGGCGACGTGGTGCGCGGCAACGCCGCCAAGTGGGACGCGGGCCGCGATCCGTGGCGCCTGCGGGTCGAAGGCAACCGCTGGTATGGCCGCGGCACCGCCGACAACAAGGGCCAGCACACCATCAACCTGGCGGCGCTGCGCCAGACCCTGCACGCGCGCGGCGGCAAGCTGGGCTTTAACGCCACCTGGCTGATCGAGACCGGCGAGGAAGCCGGCTCGCCCGGCCTGGCCGCGTTCTGCGAAGCACAGCGCGAGACGCTGGCCGCCGATGTCTTCATCGCCAGCGACGGCCCGCGCCTGGCCGCCGCCCGCCCCACCCTGTTCATGGGCTCGCGCGGCGCGGTGAATTTCGAACTGAGCCTGCGCGCCCGCGAGCGCGGCTACCATTCCGGCAACTGGGGCGGCCTGCTGGCCAATCCCGCCATCATCCTCTCACACGCCATCGCCACCCTGGTGGATGCGCGCGGCCGCATCCTGGTGCCGGGCCTGCGTCCGCCGCCCATCCCCGCCGCGGTGGCCGCCGCGCTGGCGGACCTGGAGGTCGGCGGCGGCCCCGACGACCCCGCCATCGACCACGACTGGGGCGAGCCCGGCCTGTCGCCGTCCGAGCAGGTATTCGGCTGGAACAGCCTGGACGTGCTGACCTTCGGCGCCGGCGATCCGGCCAAGCCGGTCAACGCCATTCCGCCGGTCGCCACGGCCTGGTGCCAGTTGCGCTTCGTGGTCGGCACCGACTGGCGGGAGCTGGAACGGCACGTGCGCGCCCACCTGGACGCGGCCGGCTTCGCCGACGTGCGGATCCGCGTCGGCATGCAGGCCGGCGCCACCCGCCTGTCGCCCGACAACCCGTGGGTGCGCTGGGCCGCCGCCTCGATCGAACGCAGCACCGGCCTGCGTCCGGCGCTGCTGCCCAACCTGGGCGGCTCGCTGCCCAACGACATCTTCGCCGACCTGCTCGGCCTGCCCACCCTGTGGGTGCCGCATTCGTATCCCGCCTGCGCCCAGCACGCGCCCAACGAGCACCTGCTCGGCAGCGTGGCGCGCGAGGGCCTGGCGATCATGGCCGGCCTGTTCTGGGACCTGGGCGACCAGGGCCTCGCGCTGCGCCAGGCCGCCGCCGAAACCGCTTCCCCCACCCTCTGACCGGATCCTCAATGATCTCCCGACTCCGCGCCGCCGCGCTGGCCTGCCTGCCGGCCCTGGCCTTGCAAGCCGCCCCCGCCGCGCATGCCGCCTATCCCGAACAGCCCATCAAGCTGGTGGTGCCGTTCACGCCCGGCGGCGCCACCGACGCCGTGGCCCGCCTGCTGGCCAACCGGCTGTCGGGCAAGCTGGGCCAGGCCGTGATCGTCGAAAACCGGCCCGGCGCGTCGACCGTCATCGGCGCCAATGCCGTGGCGCAGGCCCAGCCCGACGGCTACACGCTGATGCTGTCGGGCAGCACCACCTACACCGTGCTGCCGGCGCTCAAGCCCAACCTGCCCTACGATCCGCGCCGCAGCTTCGAGCACATCGCCATCGTGGCCCTGGCGCCGGTGGTGCTGCTGGTGCAGAACAGCCTGCCCGCCGAGACCGCGCAGCAGGCCGCCGAGCTGGCGCGGCGCCAGACCGCCAGCGGCGGCCTGATGTACGGCACCTTCGGCCCGGGATCGGCGCCGCACCTGGTGGGCGAAATGTTCGCCGAGGCCGCTGGCGCCCGGATGACGCCGGTGCCGTACAAGGGCAGCGCGCAATTCATCACCGCGCTGATCGGCGGCGAAGTCGCGCTCGGCATCGACACCGTGTCCTCGGCCGCGCCGCAGGTCAAGGCGGGCAAGGTGCGCGCGCTGGCCGTCACCGGCGAACACCGCGTGCCACAGCTGCCGGACGTGCCAACCTTCATCGAAAGCGGCCTGCCCGGCGTCTCGATGGTGGGCTGGTACGGGTTGGTGGCGCCGGCCCGCACGCCGGCGCCGGTGCTGCAGACGCTGAACCACGCGGTCGCGGACATCATGCGCGATCCGCAGGTGCAACGCGCCGTCAACGACCTGGCGCTCGAACCGGTCTACCTGGATGGCCCGGCCTTCACGGCGCGCATGGAGCAGGAACTGCGGACCTTCGGCGAAGTGGGCCGGCGCGCGAACATCAAGCTGGATTGAGGCGCTGGCCGGCGCCGGCGGCCCTTCAACAGGGTTCGCCGGCGTATGCATTTCGGAATGGTCCTACTCCGACCCCATTTCGACTAAAATCAGAACCATTCTCAATAAAAGATCCCTGTGCTCCTGCGCAGCCGGATCGAAAAAAGAAAGAGGCTCGTTCTGAAACCCAGTTTCCGCTTGTCCATGGCCTGGCTCCACACGTGGGTCGGCCTGTGGTTTTCCTGGCTGCTGTTCGCCGTCTTCCTGACCGGCACGCTGGCCGTGTTTTCCGAGGCCATCACCCATTGGATGACGCCGGAGCACCACGCCGCCGAAGCCGCGGCCGCGGCGCGCGAGCCGGTCCAGGTGGACCGCGCCCGCCGCCTCGACCTGGCGGTGCAATACATGACGCGCCAGCATCCGGGCGCCGGCATGTGGGAGATCTGGCCGGTCAACCGCCATCACGACAACGGCCTGGTGGCCTATTGGTTCGACCAGAACGGCGAATACGCCGACGCCGAGCTCGACCCCGAGACCGGCCAGGAACTGGACGAGGCGGACCACGCGGCGGCGCGCGCCACGCTTGGCGGCGCCCACTTCGTCGACTTCCACTACAACCTGCACGCCCAGCCGCTTGGGGTCTGGATCGTGGCCTTCGCGGCCATGGCGATGCTGGTGGCGATGGTCTCGGGCGTGGTGACGCACAAGCGCATCTTCAAGGATTTCTTCACTTTCCGCGCCCGCAAGGGCCAGCGTTCGTGGCTCGACGCGCACAATGCCACGGCGGTGCTGACCCTGCCCTTCCAGTTCATGATCGCCTACACCGGCATCGTGATTTCCAGCGTGACGCTGATGCCCGCGCCGGTCACCGCCGCCTACGGTTCGGGCGCCGAGGCCTCGCGCCAATACCTGGCGGAACTGATGGGCGAAGACCGCCCGGCCCGCGCCGGCACGCCGCTGGCGGTGCCGCCGCTGGAACCGATCGTGGCGCGCGCCGAGCAGATGATCGGCCAGAGCGCCCGCGCCATCGTCATCAACAACCCCGAAGACGGCGCCATGCGCATCGCGGTCTATGGCTGGAACGAGGACGCGGACATGCGCGCCCACATCAGCAGCACCACCGGCATGGCCGAGTTCTCCGCCGCCACCGGCGAGCTGCTGCGCATGCGCATGCCGGGCGGCGTGCACGGCGGCGCCGCGCCGCTGACGCGCCAGGTGATGTCGGATTTGCACATGGTGAAGTTCGGCGGGCTGGCGATGCAATGGCTGTATTTCCTGTGCGGCCTGGCGGGCACCGCCATGATGGGCACCGGCGCGGTGCTGTTCATGGTCAAGCGCCGCAACAAGATGGGCAACGAATTCGGCGCCGCCACCGCGCGCGTCTACCGCCTGATCGAAGGCCTGAACGTGGCCGCGCTGGCCGGCCTGGCGATCGCCTGCGTCGCCTACCTGTGGGCCAACCGCCTGCTGCCGGTGTCGCTGCCGCAGCGCGCCGGCTGGGAACTGCGCGCCTTCTTCATCGTCTGGGCGCTGACGCTGGCCCACGCCTGGCTGTGCGCGCCGCGGCGCGCGTGGATCTGGCAATTGGGCCTGCTGTCGGCGTTGTGCCTGCTGCTGCCGCTGCTGTCGCTGCTGACGCTGGGCGACCATCCGCTGGCGCAGATCGCGCGCGGCGACTGGGAAAGCGCCGGCGTCGAGCTCACCGCCGTGGCCACGGGCCTGGCGGCCGGCTGGGCTGCGCTACGATTGCACCGGAAACCGCTGTCGGCGCCGCCGCCGCGCAACGCCCGACCGCCCCAGGAAGCCACGGCATGAATCTCAACGACGCATTCGGCATCGCCATGGCGCTGCTGCTGACCTATTCGGGCATGGCCTGCCTGAGCCTGGCGATGCCGCGCCACTACGACCAGGTGTGGGGCCGCGATCCCTCCGCCAGCCATACCCGCGTGCTGCGCGCCGCCGGCATCCTGCTGTTGCTGCTGGCGCTGCTGCCCTGCGTCGGCCTGTGGGGCAACACCGTCGGCGTGGTGGCCTGGCTGGGTTGGCTGTCGGCCGGCGCCCTGCTGTGGGTCGGCATGCTGTCTTGGTCGCCGCGCCCGGCGATGTGCACCGCCGCGCTGGCGGTGGTGATCTCGATCGCTGGGGTCGGCTTCGGTTTCTAGGGCCGCATTGCGCCCGCGCCGGCCCGGCCGGCGCGGTTTGACCGGCATCAAGCCAGGCTGACAAACGCCTCGGCGGACGGACTTTCGACACCATAGGTGGTGGTAGAGTTTTTCTACCCCACAACATATGGTGTCAGCGATGCAACTCCAACACATCCTCAAGCGCGACGGCCGGGTCGTCGCATTCGACCGCGACAAGATCGCGGCGGCGCTGGCCGCCGCCGGCCGCAGCACCGGAGAACTGCACGCCGACGTCGCGCAGGGACTGGCCAGCGCGGTGATCGCGGCGCTGGCCGCCGAGGGCAACGTCTGCCCCGGCGTGGAGACCATCCAGAACCAGGTCGAGGAAACGCTGGTCAAGGCCGGCTACTGGCGCACCGCCCGGGCCTACATCGTCTACCGCGAACAGCACGCCCGCCTGCGCGCGCTGCGCCACACATTGGTGGACGTGGAAAGCGCCATGGAGGAATACCTCGAACAGCGCGACTGGCGCGTCAACGCCAACGCCAACCAGGGCTACAGCCTGGGCGGCCTGATCCTGAACGTGGCCGGCAAGGTCACCGCCAACTACTGGCTCTCCAACGTCTTCACGCCCGAGGCCGGCCAGGCCCACCGCGACGGCGACATCCACATCCACGACCTGGACATGCTCAGCGGCTATTGCGCCGGCTGGTCGCTGCGCCAGCTGCTGACCGAGGGCTTCAACGGCATCCCCGGCAAGATCGAGGCCACCCCGCCGCGCCACATGTCGGCGGCCATCGGCCAGATCGTCAACTTCCTGGGCACGCTGCAGAACGAATGGGCCGGCGCCCAGGCCTTCAGTTCGTTCGACACCTACATGGCGCCCTTCATCCGCCGCGACGCGATGACCTACACCGAGGTCAAGCAGTGCATGCAGGAGCTGATCTACAACCTCAACGTGCCGAGCCGCTGGGGCACGCAGACGCCGTTCACCAACCTGACCTTCGACTGGACCTGCCCGGCCGACCTGAAGGAGCAGATCCCCTACGTCGGCGGCGAGGAAATGCCGTTCGCCTATGGCGACCTGCAGACCGAGATGGACATGATCAACCGCGCCTACATCGAGGTGATGATGGCCGGCGACGCCAAGGGGCGCGTGTTCACCTTCCCGATCCCCACCTACAACATCACGCCCGACTTCGACTGGGACCACCCCAACACCGAGCGCCTGTTCGAAATGACCGCGCGCTACGGCCTGCCGTATTTCCAGAACTTCCTGAATTCCGACCTGGAGCCGCACATGGTGCGCTCCATGTGCTGCCGCCTGCAGCTGGACCTGCGCGAGCTGCTCAAGCGCGGCAACGGCCTGTTCGGCTCGGCCGAGCAGACCGGTTCGGTGGGCGTGGTGACCGTCAACTGCGCGCGGCTGGGCCATACCTGCCGCGGCGACGAGGCCGCGCTGATGGCGCGCCTGGACCTGCTGCTGGGCATGGGCCGCGACGTGCTGGAAACCAAGCGCAAGGTGGTGCAGCGCTACATCGACCAGGGCCTGTACCCGTACACCCGGCGCTACCTCGGCACCCTGCGCAACCACTTCAGCACGCTGGGCGTGAACGGCATCAACGAGATGATCCGCAACTTCAGCGACGACGCCGAGGACGTCACCACGCCGGCCGGCCACGCGCTGGCGGTGCGGCTGCTGGACCGGGTGCGGGCACGCATGACCGAGTTCCAGGAAGAGACCGGGCACCTGTACAACCTGGAGGCCACGCCCGCCGAGGGCACCACCTACCGCTTCGCCCGCGAGGACCGCAAGCGCTATCCCGGCATCCTGCAGGCCGGCACCGAGGCCCAGCCCTACTACACCAACTCCAGCCAGCTGCCGGTGGGCCACACCGACGATCCGTTCGAGGCGCTTGCCTTGCAGGAAGCGCTGCAGGGCAAGTACACCGGCGGCACCGTGCTGCACCTGTACATGAACGAGGCCGTGTCCTCGGCCAGCGCCTGCAAAGAGCTGGTGCGGCGCGCGCTGTCGAATTTCCGGCTGCCTTACATCACCGTCACGCCGACGTTCTCGATCTGCCCGAACCACGGCTATCTGGCCGGGCACCACGAGTTCTGCCCGAAGTGCGACGCCGAATTGCTGGCCAAGCAGGCCTCGTGCTGCGCGCCGGCCTGATATCGCCGCCCACCGCGTTTTTTTCCCCGGGCGATCCCCGCCCGGCCTTTCCCCCAGGAGCCATTATGCAAACCGTGATCTCCCCCGAAGCCGCCGCCCCGCAGGCGCTGCGCCTGGACGACAGCCAGCGCGTGCGTTGCGAAGTCTGGACCCGCGTCATGGGCTACCACCGCCCCGTGTCTTCCTTCAATACCGGCAAACAAGGCGAATTCAATGAACGCCGCTTCTTCGTCGAACAACGTGCCTGAAGCGGGCGGCGGCCGCAAGGCCGCCCCCGCCCGCCATCCGCCGCGCATGGCCCATGCCGCGCCGCCGCGGCCGGCGGCCCAGCCGCTGCCGCGCCACTCCCCGGCGGTGGGGGGGCTGACGCCCTTCTCCACCGTGGACTGGCCCGGCACGCTGGCCGCCGTCATCTTCATTGCCGGCTGCCCGTGGCGCTGCCACT
The DNA here is from genome assembly GCF_056523125.1 of Achromobacter sp. ISS7. Classification (NCBI taxonomy): domain Bacteria; kingdom Pseudomonadati; phylum Pseudomonadota; class Betaproteobacteria; order Burkholderiales; family Alcaligenaceae; genus Achromobacter; species Achromobacter sp. ISS7. The sequence continues at coordinate 2,113,626 of NZ_JAWRZD010000001.1, forward strand.
ACTGCCACAACCCCGAATTGCAGACGCGCAACGCGCGCTATGACTGGCGCGACGTGCGCGCCTTCCTGGAAAACCGCCAGGGCCTGCTGGACGGCGTGGTGTTCTCGGGCGGCGAGCCGCTGAGCGAACCGCGCCTGCCGTCGATGATCCGCGAGGCGCGGCGCATGGGCTACCGCATCGGCCTGCACACGGCCGGCATCTATCCGCTGCGCCTGGCCGACGTGCTGCGCTACCTGGACTGGGTCGGCCTGGACATCAAGGCCGACGCGCAAGGCTATGACGACATCACCGGCCGGCGCGATTCGCACCGCCCGGCGCAGGCCTGCCTGACGCAGCTGCTGACGGCCGGCGTGGACTTCGAATGCCGCATCACCTGGCATCCCGACTGGCTCGACGAAACCCGGCTGCTGGGCCTGGCGCGCGAACTGGCGCGGCGCGGCGTCAAGCGCTTCGCGGTGCAAGGCGCGCGCAGCTGCCCCAGCACCCCGCCCGCGCGGCTGCTGGGCCCGCAGGCGCAGGCCATGCTGCGCGGCTGGTTCGAGGAATTCGCCTACCGCTGAGCGCCAGCGCGGCCCAGGCGCGCCGCCAGCGCGGCATGAAAGCGCGGCGACGCCACCGCGCCCACATTGCAGCGCGACCAGGGCGAGGCCGCCGTCGGGTCGACGCTGAACACGCGGCCCGGCGCCATGATGACCTTCTCCGGCATCAGGTCCTCGGCCAGCGCCAGCGAATTGTCGATGCCGGGAAACGCCGCCCACAGATAGAGCGAACTGGTGGGCCGCGTGTAGACCGCGGCGCCCAGCGAATCCAGCACCCGCAACGCATCGCCGGTGGCCGCCTCCAGCCGCTGGCGCAGGCGCACCAGGTGGCGCTCGTAGTGGCCGTCACGCAGCATCACATCGACCATCCGTTCGCAGTATTCCGAACTGCTGCAATGCACCAGCGCCTTCAGGTCCGCCAGGTCGCTGGCCAGGCCCGCGCCGCAGGCGATGAAGCCCACCCGCAATGCCGCCGAGAACGATTTCGAGAAACTGCCGATGTAGACCGTGCGTTCCAGCTGGTCCAGCGCCGACAGCCGCACCGCCGAGGTCGGCTTGAAGTCGGCCAGCGGATCGTTCTCCACCACGATCAGGTTGTAGCGCTCGGACAGCTGCAGCAGCTTGTAGGCCTTGGCCGGCGAGATATCCGAACCGGTGGGATTGTGCGCCAGCGACTGGGTGAAAAAGAGGCGCGGTTTCTCGCGCTGCAACAACGCTTCCAGCGCCACCAGGTCGGGACCGTCCGACAGGCGCGGCACGCCCAGCATGCGCACCCCGGCCAGCTTGAGCTTGCCGAACAGCGGGTAATAGCCCGGATCGTCCACCAGCGCCGCCGCGCCGGGTGGCAGGAAGTAGCGGATCACCAGGTCCATGGCCTCGTTGGCGCCATGCGTCAGCACCAATTGCGATGGCGCCGCGCTGATGCCGACGTCGCCCAGCTTGCGCACCAGGCTCTCGCGCAGCGGCGCGTAGCCGAAGCGGCTGCCATAACGGAACAGCGTGCCCAGGCCGGTGCGCACCACCTTCTGGTGATAGCGGTCCATGCGCATGTCGGCCAGCCACTCCACCGGCGGGAAACCGTCGCCAGCGGCGATGGCGTCGGGCTGGGTCTTGAGCTGCTCGCGCATCAGCCAGACGATGTCCATGGCGCGGCTCAACTGGCCCGGTTCCTCGTCGGCGGCGCGCTGCGCCGGACCGGTATCGAGCACGTAGAAGCCCGAGCCGCGGCGCGGTTCCACCAGGCCGCGCGCCACCAGCATCTCGAACGCCACCACCACGGTGTTCTTGGCGTAGCGGTGCAATTGCGCCAGTTCGCGCAGCGACGGCAATTTGTCGCCCGGGCGGTAGACGCCCTCGGCGATCTGGCGGCCGATCAGGCGCGCCAGGCTTTCGGCGATGGGCGCGGCGCGCGGGGCGCGGCCCAGGGATTTGTCGGCGTCCACGGGGTGGTTTCCAGCAGGGGAAAGGTCGGAAATTGGTGCAGTGCGATGGTACTGTTCGTCCAAACTGTACCTCTGAATGCCGGTACAGTTTACCTAGAATCTGGCCACCCAATTCTTAGATTTTTCGATGGAGACAGATGCCATGGTGGCCGATTCACGCCTGCCCAATTTCCGCGCCCTCACCCCCGCCCAACGCCTCGCCGCCATCGCCGACGCTGCCGGCCTGACGCCCGAGGAACGCCAGCAACTGGCCGAGCCGGGCGCGCTCGGCCTGGAGCGCGCCGACGGCATGATCGAGAACGTCATCGGCGCCTTCGAGCTGCCGCTGGGCGTGGCCGGCAACTTCCAGGTCAACGGCCGCGACGTGCTGGTGCCGATGGCGGTGGAAGAACCGTCGGTGGTGGCCGCCGCCTCGTTCATGGCCAAACTGGCGCGCGAGAATGGCGGCTTCGAGACCTCCAGCACCCGGCCGCTGATGCGCGCCCAGGTGCAGGTGCTGGGCCTGACCGATCCGCACGGCGCGCGCGTGGCCCTGCTGCGCGAACGCGAGCGCATCGTCAAGCTGGCCAACAGCCGCGACCAGGTGCTGATCGGCCTGGGCGGCGGCTGCCAGGACATCGAGGCGCACGTGTTCGCCGACACGCCGCGCGGCCCGATGCTGGTGCTGCACCTGATCGTCGACGTGCGCGACGCCATGGGCGCCAACACCGTCAACACCATGGCCGAGGCGGTGGCGCCGCTGGTCGAGGAAATCACCGGCGGCACGGTGCGGCTGCGCATCCTGTCGAACCTGGCCGACCTGCGCCTGTCGCGGGCCCGCGTGCGCCTGACGCCGCAAACGCTCGACACCAAGGACCGCAGCGGCGCCGAGATCATCGAGGGCGTGCTGGACGCCTACGTGTTCGCCGCCACCGACCCGTACCGCGCCGCCACCCACAACAAGGGCATCATGAACGGCATCGACCCGGTCATCGTCGCCACCGGCAACGACTGGCGCGCGGTCGAAGCCGGCGCCCATGCCTACGCCTGCCGCGACGGCCGCTACACCTCGCTGACGCATTGGGAAAAGGACGCCAGCGGCGCCCTGGTCGGCACGCTGGAAATGCCGATGCCGGTGGGCCTGGTCGGCGGCGCCACCAAGACCCATCCGCTGGCGCGGCTGGCGCTCAAGATCATGGCGGTGCGCTCGGCCCAGGAGCTGGGCGAGATCGCCGTGGCCGTGGGCCTGGCGCAGAACCTGGGCGCGCTGCGCGCCCTGGCCACCGAGGGCATCCAGCGCGGCCACATGGCGCTGCACGCGCGCAACATCGCGCTGACGGTGGGCGCGGTGGGCGCCGAGATCGATCAATTGGCCAAACGCATGGCCGAGGAAAAGGACGTGCGCGCCGACCGCGCGCTGGCGCTGCTGGAGGAACTGCGGAAACCGGCCTGACGGCACGGCACGGCCGGCGCACGCACGCCGGCCGCACAAGAACAGAGGCGGCGCCGGGAATCTTCCCGCGCCGCCCGTCCATCAAGGAGACAGACATGGAAAGAGACAGCAAGGCGTCCGCCGGACGCCTGGCGGAAGTATGGAACGACACGGTCGACCTGCGCCACCTGGCGTGGGCCATCGCCATCGGCATCGCCGTCAGCGTGGCCGGCTTCTACGCCGCCAGCGGCTGGCTGCGCGACAAGGTCGCCTCGCCCGAACTGGCGCATGCCTACGCCATGCTGGCCGGACTGGCCGGCTGCGTGCTGGCGGGCGTGATCTGCGCCCGCCTGTTCCCGCCCAAGCGCGAGGTGGTCGAGCACAGCGCCTCGCACGATCCGGCGTGGCGCGCCGAGGTGCTGGCCGAACTGGCCGCGCAACCCGGCGGCCTGGGCACGCTGGCGGACCTGCCGCCCGCGGTGGTCAAGGAACTGAAGGAACTGGACCTGTACGAACTGTTCGCCGCGCCCGCTGCCGCGCCAGCGCCGCAGGGCCGTCCGCAAAACGTGCGCGAAGAGGTGCCGGCATGAGCGATCCCGTGTTGCTTGAACAGATCATGGTGGCGGCCGGCATGGGCCTCCTGGGCGCGGTGGTGTTCGCCGCCATCGGCCTGGTGTCCGGCACCGACGAGACCACCACGCTGGCGCCGCTGACGCTGTTGGTGGTGCTGCTGGGCGTGCCGCCCGCCGGCGTCTTCACCTTCTTCCTGGCCGGCGCGGTGGCCAAGCACATGACCCACGCGGTGCCGACGGCGCTGCTGGGTATCCCCGGCGACACGCTGGCCACGCCGCTGCTGCAGGACGCCAACATGCTGCGCAAGCTGGGCGTGCCGCACATCGCGCTGCGCAAGATGGTGTCGGGCGCCATCGTCGCCGCCTTCGTGGCGGTGCCGCTGGCGGTGCTGTTCGCCGTGCTGCTGGCGCCGTTCGGCGCCGCCATCACCAAGTCGGCGCCGTGGATCTTCCTGGCCGCGGCGGTGCTGATCGCCTACTTCTCGGCCGGCCGCTGGGCCGCGGTGGCGCTGCTGGTGCCGTTCGTGGTGGTGATCGTGGCGCTGCAGAGCCTGACCGCCAAGTACGGCGTCAAGCTCAGCATCAGCTACTTCCTGGGCATCGCCATCGGCCCGCTGATCGCCGACCTGTTCACCGTGATCGCACCGCAGGGCCGCGCGAAAATGATGCGCGACAAGGTGCGCACGTTCTCGCTGGCGCCGGACGTCAAGGGCTGGTCGGGCTATTTCCCCAACCCGCTCAAGGTGATGGACCGCATCCAGACCCGCTGGACGCTCGCCACCGCCACCATCTCCAGCGCCACCTTCGTGTTCAGCCCGGTGGCGATGACGGTGGTGCTGGGCGAACTGGTGGGCTCGCGCGTCAAGCATGCGTATCACCGCCTGACCACGGTGCTGAGCGCGCGCAACGGCGTCACCGAGGCCACCTACATCGCCGAGGCCCTGATCCCGCTGATCGCCTTCGGCCTGCCGCTCAGCCCGGTGGCCGCCGGCCCGGCCGCGCCGCTGTTCAACGCGCCGCCGCGCTTCACGGTGGACGCGGCCAGCGGCCAGACCCACAACCTGCACAACCTGCTGAACCACTGGGAATTCCTGGGCTACGGCATGTTGGCGGTGCTGCTGGCGGCGGTGGTGTCGTATCCGTTCGCGATGAACTTCGCGCGCCGCGCCGCGCTGTTCGTCTCGCGCAAGGTCAGCCACGAGGCCATCATCGCCACCTTCGTCGGCCTGATCATCGTGATCAGCGTGTGGGAAGGCCAGTTCCTGGGCCTGCTGGTGATCCTGACCATGGGCCTGTTCGGCGGCCTGCTGTCGCGCCTGTTCGGCTTCAACACCGGGGTGCAGTTCATGGGCTACTACACCGCCGTGCTGACCGTGCCGGCGCTGGTCAAGCTGGTCGCGTAAAACGTCCTCGACAAGGGGCGGAGCTGGCTTGCTCCGCCCCTTTTTTTATCTGCCGGGCGCGGCCGCCCATCCCGACCCGTCATTCCCTCCGCTTTCCCCCGCCCGCTTGATTCCGCGCAAGGCGGCGCGTCATGCCTTGCTCTAGCCTCGGAGCCACTGTTCCCAATAAAGGCTCCCATTTCATGACGTGGTTCAAATCCCTCACTCTCGCCGGACGCGAATTGCTGCCCATCGTCCAGGGCGGCATGGGCGTTGGCGTTTCCGCCCACCGCCTGGCCGGCGCGGTCGCCAGCCAGAACGCGGTCGGCACCATCGCCAGTGTGGACTTGCGCCATCACCATCCCGACCTGATCGAGCAGACCGAGGACTGCCGCGACCGCGAGCAGATCGACAGCGCCAACCGGATCGCCCTGGACCGTGAAGTGCGCGCCGCGCTCGACACCGCGCAGGGCCGCGGCGTGGTCGCCGTGAACGTCATGAAGGCGGTGCGCGACCACCCCGCCCTGGTGCGCCAGGCCTGCGAGAGCGGCGCCCAGGCCATCGTCATGGGCGCCGGCCTGCCGCTGGATCTGCCCGACATGACCGCCGACTATCCCAAAATGGCCCTGATACCGATCCTGTCGGAAGCGCGCGGCGTGGCCGCCGTGCTGAAGAAGTGGATGAAGAAGGGCCGCATGGCCGACGCCGTGGTCATCGAGCACCCCGGCTACGCCGGCGGCCACCTGGGCGCGGCGCGCCTGGACGACATCCACGACGAACGCTTCGACTTCAAGCGCGTGCTGGCCGAATGCCGCCAACTGTTCCAGGACCTGCAACTGGGCCGCGACGCGCCGCGCCTGATCGTGGCCGGCGGCGTCGGCAGCCACGAGCAGGTGCGCCACTGGCTCGGCAACGGCGCCGACGGCGTGCAGGTGGGCACGGCCTTCGCCGTGACCCACGAAGGCGACGCGCACGAGAACTTCAAGCGCGTGCTGATGGAGGCCGATCCCGACAAGCTGGCCGAATTCACCAGCGTGGCCGGCCTGCCCGCCCGCGCCGTGCCGACGCCGTGGCTGACGCGCTACCTGCGCCAGGAAAAGACGCTGCAGGACAACACCCGCTGCGACGCGCGCCGTTGCAGCCAGCGCATGGACTGCCTGACGCAATGCGGGCTGCGCGACGGCATCGCGCGTTTCGGCCAGTTCTGCATCGACCTGAAGCTGGCCGCCGCCATGCGCGGCGAAGTCAGCCGCGGCCTGTTCTTCCGCGGCGCGTCCAAGCTGCCGTTCGGCGACGCCATGCGCAGCGTGCGCGAGCTGATGGATTATCTGCTGAACGGAAGAATGCCGACGACGGCCTGATCCGATCAGGCGTGGCCGGCGCGACCGCGCCGCGCCACCGCCAGGCCGGATGGCGGGCCGTCGCCTATGGCGCCGCCGGCAGGTCGAATTCGAACACCGCGCCCGGTTCCGGCCGTTCCACCAGGCGGATGTCGCTGTGGTGCAGCTGCAGGATGCGGTGCACGATCACCAGCCCCAGCCCGCCGCCATCGCGCGGGCCATTGGCCAGCACCGAGGCGCGCGTGAACAGGCCCGCCCGCAACGCGTCGGGAATGCCGGCGCCGTTATCGCTGACCCGCACCTGCACGCCGCCGCGCGCCTGTTCCAGGCTCAGTTCGATGCGCCCGCCCGGCGCCGTGTGGCGGATGGCGTTATCGAGCAGGTTGGTCAGCACCCGCTCGATCATGCCCAGGTCGGCGCGCACCGGCGGCAGTTCCTGGTCCATGGCGGTGGTCAGGCGCTGCTGGCGCGCCTCGGCGGCCAGCTCGAATTTCTGGATCACGTCCTGCGCCAGTTCGGGCAGCGAAAAGGTCTCCGGTTCCAGCCGCACCAGCCCGGACTCCAGCCGCGCCAGCTCGAACAGCTCCTGCGCCAGCCGGCCGACCTTGCGGCTCTGCGCCAGCGCGATGTCCAGGTAGCGGCGGCGCTCGGCGGCGTCCAGCGTCTCGTCCTTGAGACGCAGCGTTTCCAGGTAGCCATGCAGCGAGGTCAGCGGCGTGCGCAGGTCGTGCGAGATGTTCGCCACCAGGTCGCGCCGCTGCTGGTCCTGGCGCGTCAGCTCGCGCCATTGCTCGGAAATACGCCGGCCCATCTGCACAAAACTGCGGCGCAGCAGCGAAATCTCGTCGCCGCTGGCGTCGGCGGCGTCGGCCGGCTTTTCCAGCGCCGCCAGCGCGCGGCCGTCGTCATCGCCGAAGGCGCGCACCGCGCGCGTCAGCCCGCGCAGCGGCCGCGTGATCAGGCCGAACGCGGCCAGGCCGGCCACCAGCCCCAGCAGCGCCACCAGCGCGATCGACCACAGGGTGGTACGCAGCACCGCGCTGCGCGAGGCCGCCATGGCCAGCGCGTCGTGCGCCTCGCCCTGCAGCACCACGTAGACGTAGCCTTCGTCGCGCCCGGCCACCCGCACCGGCGCGGCCGAGAACACCTTGGCCGTATCCAGGTGGCGCGGGTCGTCGCCCTCGATCGGCAGCGCCCCGCCCGCCAGGAAACGGCGCACCGGCGCCAGGTCGACCCGGTCGCGCTTGATCTGCCCGGGCGAGGCGGCATCGCCGACGATGCGGCCGTCGTTGTCCAGCAGGTAGACCTCGACCGCTGGATTCACCATCATCAGCATCGAGAACAGCGAGCGCACCGCGTCCGGCTTCCAGCCGTTGGCGTCCATCAGCTCGTTAGTGCCGGCGATGTGCTGCGCCAGGCCGCTGGACAGCCGCTGCACCACTTCCTGCTCGTAGCGCAGGTTGGCCGAGATCTGCAGCCAGGCCGACGCGCCGCAGCACGCCAGCAGCAGCATGGCGAACACGGCCGACAGGCGCTGGGTCAGGGTCAGGCGTTTCATGATGCGGACTCCGCCGGCGCGCCCGGCTCGGCCGCGAACTTGTAGCCGCGGCCCCAGACCGTCAGGATGCGCTGCGGATTGGACGGGTCGGCCTCGATCTTGGTGCGCAGCCGGTTGATGTGGGTATTGACCGTGTGCTCGTAGCCTTCATGCTGGTAGCCCCAGACCTGGTTCAGCAGGTCGAGCCGCGAGAACACCTTGTCCGGATTGCGGGCGAAGAAATGCAGCAGGTCGAACTCGCGCGGCGTCAGTTCCAGCCGGCGGTCGTCGACCGAGGCGGTGCGGGCGATCGGGTCGATGGCCACGCCGTGCTGGCGCAGGCTGCCGGCATCGATGCGGGCATTGCGCTCGAGCGCCTCGGTGCGGCGCAGCAGCGCGCGCACCCGCGCCACCAGTTCCAGCATCGAGAACGGCTTGGCCAGGTAGTCATCGGCGCCCAGTTCCAGGCCGAGAATGCGGTGCACCTCGCTAGAGCGGGCGCTGGTGATGATGATGGGGGTATAGCGCGTCATGGCACGGGCGCGCTTGCAGATTTCCAGGCCGTCGATGCCGGGCAGCATCAGGTCCAGCACCAGGGCGTCCCAGCCGCCCTCTTCCAGCCGGCGCATGCCTTCGTTGCCGTCGGCCGCGTGCTCGACCGCGTAACCCTCGTCACGCAGGTGCAGGCGCAGCAATTCGGCGATGTGGGCGTCGTCTTCGACGATCAGGACGCGGCGGGGCGTATCCATAGGGGTCCGGTCAGGAAGCAAGGCTCATATTGTCGCCAATCCAGGGCCGGCGAGTTATCACATTTATTTTAAGTTTGCGTGAGGACTTCGATATCGGCCCCGGGGAAGAATGGCTCCAACGACAACAACCGCCTCCCCGAGGAGCCCCGCCATGATGGCCACGCCCGCCACCCCAGACGCCCCCGCCGCCCCGGCGCCCGACACCCGCGGCCCGGTGCATCCCGGCTGGTTGCGCATCGTGCACTGGCTGAACGCATTGGCCGTGGTCATTATGGTGACCAGCGGCTGGCGCGTCTACAACGCCGCGCCGTTCTTCGATTTCACCTTTCCCAACGGGATCACCCTGGGCGGCTGGCTGGGCGGCGCGCTGCAATGGCACTTTGCCGGCATGTGGCTGCTGTTGGCCAACGGCCTGCTCTACCTGGGGCTGAACCTGACGACCGGCCGCCTGTGGCGCAAGTTCTTCCCGGTCGGCCCGAGGGGCGTTGCCCGCGACCTGGCCGCGGCCCTGCGCGGCAAGCTGTCGCACGCCGACCCGCGCCACTACAACCAGGTGCAGCGGCTGGCCTACCTGTTCGTCATCGCCGATATCACGGTGCTGGTCCTGTCGGGCCTGGTGCTGTGGAAGTCGGTGCAGTTCGACACGCTGCGCACGCTGCTGGGCGGCTATGAATTCGCGCGCCGCATCCATTTCTTCGCCATGGCGCTGCTGGTGGCGTTCGTGGCGGTCCACCTGGTCATGGTGGCGCTGGTGCCGCGCAGCCTGATCGCCATGATCCGCGGCAAATAAGGAGCCTGACGTGAGCGCAAAACGACGCCTGTCGCTGCTGGGCCTGGACGGCCCCGCCATTCTCAAGGAAGCCGTGAAGATCCTGGACAAGCGGGTCGAGGCGCCGTCGCGCCGCGCCTTCCTGCGCAGCAGCCTGACGCTGGGCGGGCTGGCGATGTTGTCCGGCTGCACGCTGTCCGACGACGAAAACGTCGAAAAGGCGCTGACCGCCGTGTCGCGCTTCAACGACCGCGTGCAGGGCTGGATCTTCGATCCCAACAAGCTGGCGCCGACCTATCCGGAATCCATGATCACCCGCCCGTTTCCCTTCAATGCCTACTACGGCATCGACGAGGTGCGCCAGATCGAGGAAGAGAGCTTCCGGCTGGAGGTCACCGGCATGGTGGCCGACAAGCGCCGCTGGCGGCTGGACGAGCTGCGCGCCATGGCGCAGATCGACCAGGTCACGCGCCACATCTGCGTCGAGGGCTGGAGCGCCATCGGCAAATGGGGCGGCGTGCCGTTCTCGACCTTCCTGAAGCGCGTGGGCGCCGACCTGACCGCGAAATACGTGGGCTTCAAGTGCGCCGACGACTACTACACCAGCATCGACATGCCCACCGCGTTGCACCCGCAGACGATCCTGGCGCTGACCTACGACGGCAGGACCCTGCCGCCGGAGTACGGCTTCCCGATGAAGCTGCGGATGCCCACCAAGCTTGGCTACAAGAACCCCAAGCATATCCAGGCGATTTTCGTCACCAACACCTACCCGGGCGGTTACTGGGAGGACCAGGGCTACAACTGGTTCGGCGGCAGCTAGGTGGCTTTTTTTTCCTTCTCACCACGACACACCAGAGGAACGCATCATGAAGACACTCACCACCGCCGCATTTTCGCTGTGCCTGGCCTTTGGCGCGGTCGCCGCGCACGCGGCCGACAGCATGTCCAAGGACAACATGTCGAAGGACGGCATGGCCAAGAGCGGCATGTCGAAAGATGGCATGTCCAAGGATGGCATGGCGAAAGACGGCATGGCCAAGGACGGCATGTCGAAGAACTCCATGTCCAAGGACGGCATGTCGCACGACGGCATGAAGAAGGATGGCATGGCCAAGGATGGCATGTCGAAGGACGGGATGTCGAAAGACGGCATGTCCAAGGGCGGCTCCATGAGCAAGGACAGCATGGGCAAATAAGCCAGCCGCCCACCCCGCCCGGCTGGCGCCGCTTGGGCCGCGCCGCGGGCGGCCCCTTCCGGGCGGACCCTTCCACCAGGAGTTTTCGATGAGACTGACACGCAGGCATTTCCTTGGCGCGGGCGGCGCTTTCGCGGCCGCCGCCGGCCTGGCGCCGCTGCTGGCCGGTCGCGGCGCGCGCGCCGCCCAGCCGCGGCAGGCCTATCCCTACACGCTGACCGACGCGCAGTGGCGCGCCAAGCTCACCACCGCGCAATACGACGTGCTGCGCCGCGAGGGCACCGAACGGCCCTACACCAGCCCGCTGAACGACGAGCACCGCGCCGGCACCTTCGCCTGCGCCGGCTGCGCCCAGAAGCTGTTTGCATCGACCACCAAATTCGATAGCGGCACCGGCTGGCCCAGCTTCTGGCAGCCGCTGGAGCACGCCGTCGACACGCTCGAGGACCGCAGCTTCGGCATGACCCGCACCGCCGTCAATTGCAGCAATTGCGGCGGCCACCTGGGCCACGTCTTCGATGACGGCCCGCGCCCGACCGGACTGCGCTACTGCATGAACGGCGTGGCCATGAGTTTCACCCCGCAGGCCTGACCCCGGCCCGCGTATTTTTCCGAGGATTGCGCATCATGCCCCTTCGTCCCCTCTCCCGCGCCCGCCAGGCCGCGCTGGCCGTCGCCGGCGCCCTGCTGGCCCTAGGCTCGGCCAGCGCCGCCGAAACCGCCTTCATCATTCCGCCGCCCACGCTCGACGCGGCGGCCGGCGCGGCCCAGGAAAAGGCCGTGATCGCCGGCGGCTGCTTCTGGGGCGTGCAGGCGGTGTTCCAGCACGTCAAGGGCGTCACCTCGGCGGTCTCCGGCTACGCCGGCGGCCAGTCGTCCACCGCCGACTACGACACCGTCAGCGGCGGCCGCAGCGGCCACGCCGAATCGGTGGAAATCACCTACGACCCCAAGCTGGTCAGCTACGGCCAGCTGCTGCAGATCTACTTCTCGGTGGCGCACGATCCGACCCAGCTCAACCGCCAGGGCCCGGACAGCGGCACGCAATACCGTTCCACGGTATTCCCCGCCAATGACGACCAGCGCAAGGTGGCCGAGGCCTACATCGCGCAGCTGAACAAGTCGGGCGTCTACGCCAAGGCGCTGGCGACCACGGTGGAGCCGCTCAAGGGCTTCTACCCCGCCGAGGGCTATCACCAGGACTACCTGGTGCGCCATCCGTACAGCATGTACATCATGGTGAACGACGTGCCCAAGGTGGAAAACCTGGCCAAGACCTTCCCGGCGGCCTATCGCGACAAGCCGGTGCTGGTGAATCCGTAGGCGGCTGGCGGCCCGCGGCGAAGTCCGCGGTTGTCATGGTGGCCGCCGGCGGGGCTTGCCGCGCCGGCGGCTGCACGGCTTGCGGTCGCCGTTCCCGCCCGCCCCTGGCCTTAAAAGCGCGCCTCATGGCGCTTTTCCCCAGCGCGTCGACAAGCAAGATAAATAATAAAAACCGTGCCGATTTTTAAAACATAAAATCAGCACTTATCGTGCCTGACAGATAATATCGAATGTATCAATTCACACCATATTGATAATATGGACGGTATCCAAAACCCCAATAAAAACAATTGGTTGGTATCCATATAGCGGATATTTCCCCCGTTGGATGGTATCTCTCAGGCAGTTTTTTAATTTGCAAAAAAGCAGGTATAAATTGCGTCCTTTTTCCACCGGCCAGTCCATTCCATACAAAGTATTTCAGCAGACGGAAACACGATTTCCGCCGGCAATCGCGTATGGCATCCGGACCTCGGGCCGCGACAAAAAGGATCCCTGTCTTGATATACGGCACGAACAAGTGGCTGACCGCCACGGTCGCATTGAGTACCACCTGCTGCGGCGCCGCCATGGCCGCCGACCTGACGGTGGCGCCCGGCAACACGCAGGTGTTCGACGGCTCGGCCGCCTTCCCCGGCGGCGTTGACGTCAACGGCGGCACGCTGGTGATCGGCGGCAATGGCGGCGGCGCCGGCGTCACCCTCACCGGCAATGTCAACGCGGCCGCAAACGGCACCGTCTCGGGCTTCGGCGCGATCAACGGCAACCTCAACGTGAATGGCGCGCGCGTCGCGCCCGGCTACCCGGTCGGCACGCCGACCGGGGTGTCCAACGGCAACCTCGTCGTCAGGGGCGACCTGTCGATGAACAACGCCGTGTTCGACTTCGAGACCGGCTACGCGGGCCTGCCGATCACGCAACCCGGCACCGGCGACAACATCACGGTCGCCGGCAACGCCACCCTGAACAACACCACGCTGAACGTGTCGGTCAACACGCTGGGCGTCAATGCCGGCTACTACCGCATCCTGTCGTACGGCGGCACCCTGAGCGGCAACGGCCTGACGCTGGGCACCGTGACCGGCGACTCGCAGCCGGCCGCGACCATCCAGTCGCTGACCGGCGACAAGCAGATCAACCTGATCCTGGGCCCCAGCACCACCAACTTGTGGAACGGCAACGGCGCGGCGTCGGCGACGCGCGCCGGCGGCGGCAACGGCACCTGGAGCGCCACCAGCGCCAACTGGAACAGCCCCACCAACGCCACCGGCGCCCTGCCCGACGGCGGCTACGCCATCTTCACCGGCGCGGCCGGCACGGTCACCGTCGACGGCGGCGCCGGCCCGGTGCGCGTGTCGGGCATCCAGTTCGCCACCGACCGCTATACCGTGCAAGGCGCGCCCATCACCCTGGTCGGCAACGGCGGCAACCCGCCCGCCCTGGTCGTGGGCGACGGCACCTATGCCTCGGGCCAGTTCGTCGACACCATCCACAACCCGCTGCAAGGCACGCAGGGCTTCGTCAAGACCGGCCCGGGCTCGCTGATCCTGACCGGCGACAGCAGCGGGCTGAGCGGTCCCATCCTGATCGCCGACGGCGCCCTGGAAATCGACGGCAAGTTGAACGGCCCCGTCGATATCGGCCGCGAAGTCGTGCTGGCGGGCGTGGGCCAGCTGGGCGCCACCACGCTCTATCCCACCGCCGTCATTTCCCCGGGCAACGACGGCTCGCCCATCGGCACCCTGACGATCAACGGCAACCTGACCTTCGGCGCGGACACCATCTATCGCGTGCACGCCGATCCGGCCAGCAGCGCCAGCGACCGCATCCACGTCACCGGCGTGGCCATGCTGGACGGCACCGTGGCGCATGTCGGCCCCGCCGGCAACTACGCGCCGCGCACCACCTACAACATCCTGACGGCCGACGGCGGCATCCAGGGCCGCTTCACCGGTGCCTCCAGCGCCTACGCCTTCCTCACCCCGACGCTCAGCTACGACGCCAAGAACGCCTTCATGACGCTGACGCGCAACGACGTGCCGATCGGCAGCGTCGGCAACACCGGCAACGAGACCAGCGTCGGCGGCGCGCTGGACCAGGAGGACCCGCCCACCAGCGGCAGCGGTTCGACCGCCGCCGGCAATGGCTCGGCGACCAGCGGCAGCGGCTCGTCCGTGGTCGGTAGCGGCAGCACCGCGGCCGCCGGCACCGGCGCGCGCCAGGTGACGACGGCGGTGCTGTCGATGACGCCCAATGAAGCGCGCTCGGCCCTCAAGCAGCTGTCCGGCGAGGCCTACGCCAGCACCGCCACGGTGCTGCAGGGCCAGGCGGACACCGTGCGCACGATGCCGCTGGATCACCTACGCGGCAATCTGGACGCGCCGGTGCGCGCCGGGCAGCCGACGGCCCAGCTGGGTTCGCCGTCGGCCGACGCCCTGCCGCAAAGCGGCGCCTCGCCGGTCTGGGCGCAGGCGTTCGGCAACTGGAGCACCTTCGCCAGCGACGGCAACGCCTCGAGCGTCAGCCAATCGGCCGGCGGCCTGTTCGTCGGCGGCGACGGCGCGGTCGGCGGCGGCTGGCGCCTGGGCGGCGCGGTCGGCTACGTCGGCAGCCACAGCTCGCTTGCCGATTCCGCGTCGCGCACCGATGTCGACAGCTATACCGCCACGATCTTCGGCGGACGCAATTTCCAGGCCGGTCCCGGCCACATCCGCTTCATGGCCGGCGCCGCCTACACCTGGCACGACATCGACACCAAGCGCGACGTGGCCGCCGGCAGCCTGAACCAGCGCCTGGAATCGTCCTACCGCGCGTCGTCGACGCAGGTGTTCAGCGAACTCGGCTACCACCTGCCGCTGAACGATGCCTACAGCATCGAACCCTATGCCGGCCTGGCTTGGAACCAGCTGCGCACGCGTGATTTCGAGGAATCGGGCGGATCGGCCGCGCTGCGCGGCAAGGGCCGCACCGACGACGTCACCAGCAGCACACTGGGCATGCGCGGCGCGTGGCAGTTCGAGTCCAGCGGCGCGCCGGGCCGCCTGACCGCCTCGCTCGGCTGGCGCCATGCCATGGGCGACGTCAAGCCCAGCCAGGAACTGGCCTTCGACGGCGGCAGCACGTTCTCGGTGCGCGGCGTGCCGATCGCCAAGAACGCCGCGGTGGTCGGCCTGGGCGCGGAAATCGCCCTGGCCCGCAACACCACGGCCGGCGTCGCCTACGACGCACAGTTCGGCGGCGGCAACCGCCAGCAGTCGGGCCTGCTGAAGTTGGCCGTGCGCTTCTAGGCCCACGTCGCAAGACGGCGGGTGTCGCCATCGCGGCGCCCGCCGCGCCGGGAAAGCTCACGCGCATTGCGCTACAGTGCGGGGGGCAGGCGGAATCCGGACCTCCGGAAATCCGCCCTGCCCGCCCCAAGATCTCGTCGGCCTCCCGCGAGGCCAGCGGCCGCCAGGCCGCGAATCCATGAATCCAGGAAAAGCACAGCAGTGACTGACACCCGCATGCCGGACGACGGCGCCTCCGAATATCGCAAGGAACACGAAGCCACCCTGTGGCGCGATGATGGCTGGACCGCCCGCATCATCAAGAACGAAGACGACGACGGCTGGGCCGTCGAGATGACCCTGGACGGACAGGCCGAACCGGCCCTGGTCGGCCCCTGGACCATGGGGCGCGACAAGAAGAACCCCAAGCCGCTCGACACCCCCGCCTTCCACACCCTGGTCAAGACCGCCAACGAAGTCCTGCGCCGCCACGAGCAGCAATTGCACGCGACGCTGCACAAGAGCGTGAAGATCGATGCGGCCGCGGGCCGCCTGACCGTCAAGCTGGATATCGTTCCCGACGAGGACGAGCCTTATGCCGTGCTCAGCGCCTATGACGAATCCGGCGAACAGCTGGCCGAAATCCACGTGGCGCCCAACTACAAACTGAGCGTGCAACGGGCCTCGGAGTGGGCCCGCGGCGGATTCGGGCGCGAGGGCTGACGCGCCAGGCGGCGGCCTGCCCTTCGGCCCGCCCTCTCCCGCACCCCGATAAAGGGGCCGGGAAACGGCCGTCAACGCCGCTCAATGACCCGTGCTGTCGCCCTGGCGGCTGGCCTCGAACAGGAACCAGGTGCGCCGCTCGGTCTCGTCGATCCAGTTCTCGATGAGGCTGGAGCTGGCGATGTCGCGGTGCTCGTCGGTGACGTTGTGGGCTTCGCGCAGCGAGGCCGCCAGGGTCTTGTTGTCTTCGCGCAGCTCGGCCAGCATGTCCAGCGGCTGGACGTAGTCGGCGTCGTTGTCGGCGATGCGCTGCGAGCGCGAGATATGCCCGATCGACCGCAGCGTGGTGCCGCCGATCTTGCGGATGCGTTCGGCGATGGGATCGGTCATGGCGAACAACTGGTCGCCCTGTTCGTCCAGCAGCAGGTGGTAGTCGCGAAAGTGCGGCCCGCTGACGTGCCAGTGGAAATTCTTGGTCTTCAGGTACAGCGCGAACACATCGGCCAACACCTGGTTCAGCACCGCGGAGATATCGCGGGTGGCGGCGGCGGCCAGATCGGTGGGGGTCGCCAGCGGGCGCTTGCGCAGCGTCTTCGCCGTCTTGGTGGTCTTCTCATTCAGTTTCTTGGCCATGAATCGCAGCTCCTGGAAATGATTCGGAAAACACGCGCGGCGCGATCGTTCACACCGCGACATGCCAGGGTAATGCCGTGCGCGCGCTTTGCCAATGGCCGCGCGCGGCTGGCGCCAAGCTGAATGGACACGCCCGCGCGGGCGTGGCGCGGGCACTAGTCCGGCAGGATCTCGAACACCCGGCCCTGACCGGAAAACAGCGCCACGCAAGCCTGGATGCGATCCGCGACCGAGCCTTGCGGCAGCGGCTGCGCCAACCCCAGCGCCATCTGCCGCAGCGGTTCGGCGATGGTCATGGCCAGCAGCAGGCCGGCGGTGACGCGCGGTTCCTTGATACGGATCAAGCCGCGCCCGGCGAGCTTCTCGAACCATCCCGCCAGCAGGCCCGTGCCGCGCTCGATGCCGTTTTCCTGGTAGACGGCCAGCAGCGCCGCGCGCGCCGGAAAGTCGGCGGTCAACAGCCGGAACATGCCCACCGCCTCGACCGACAAGGCGCGGTCGGCGATCGCCTGCAGGACCCGCGCCAGCGCGGGCAGCACGTCGGCGGCGCCGCCGACCTCCTGCGCCATCACCGGCACGAAGGTGTCGGTCCAGCCCCGCACCACCTGCGCCACCAGGTCCTCGCGATTGGCGGCGAAGCGGTAGACGGTCTTCTTGGCCATGCCGGCCCGCCTGGCCACCGCCTCCAGCGTGGCCGCGGCGTAGCCTTCGTTCAGCAGCAGCCAGGTGGCGGCCTCCAGCGCGGCCGCGCGCAATTCGGCGTCGGGCCGGGCGGGACGGCCGCGCGGACGTGGCGGGGGGGACGATGCCATGGTCGGGCGATGCTCCTGTGGTTGAGGTGCGATCTTACACGCCGCGATTATTTTGGAAACGAAAAACGTTTCTTTATTGTAGAATCCGCTTTCCCCGTTGCCGGAAAGCCCCACGATGACCTCCCCTCACCCCGACATGGCGCACATCGCCGCCGACATGGACAGCCTGCTCGACCCCGCTCCGCTGCGCCTGGAGACCGGCATCGCCCGGCTGCCCGGCGGCGGCCTGGTGGTGGCCGCGCGCACCGACCTGCACGGTTGCAAGGGCCGCATGTTCGACTGGTGGTTCAAGTTCTTCCAGACCACCCAGCACATCAAGTGGTGGCATCCGCAGGACCACGTCGAGCATCGCGGCTGGGACAGCGCCTGGCGCCGGGGCGAAAACTACATCGGCGCCTCGATCCACGCGGTCGAGTCGCTGGCGGACCTGCCGCCGGTGGCGGCCAAGCTGAAGTTCCATGCGCCCGCCGAGGCCTTCGACGCCGACCGCCTACGCGCGGCGCAGGACAAGCAGGACATGTCGGCGGCCGTCTATGCGCGCATCGGCTTTGGCGACCACGTCCAGCTCGACGCGGACGGCGATCCGATGGACGGCCAGATGATCCACCTGACGCGCGACACGCCGTTTGGCTGCGTGCTGCGCAGCCGCTTCTACCTGGGACTGTCGAGCGAGCGGCCGGAACAGGACGTGCCGGACGCGCTGGGGCTGAACCTGCTGCGCCACTGCTATACGGAGTTCACTTTCCTGTCGCGCTTCCTGCCGTCGCTCTATTACGGCGAGCACGCCAACGGCGAAGCGGCGCCCCTGCCCTGGTAGCGCCAGCGCGCCCCGGGCGACGGGGCCGCCGGCGCCGCCGAGCCGGGCCCGCGGAAGGAGTATGCTACGGCGCTTCACACCGGCCACACTCCTGTCACATCGCTATGCGCGGCAACCCCGACGCCCGGCAAGGCGCTATCGCCCTGCATGGGTTCTACTTCCTGTACTACGGCTTGCAGGGCGTCAGCATCCCGTTTCTTCCCCTGTGGTTCGCCAGCCGCGGCCTCGATCCGGCGCTGATCGGCCTGATCGTGGCGACCTCGTTCCTGCCCAAGATCCTGTCGACGCCGGTGGTCGCGCACGTCGCCGACCAGAGCGGCCGCGCGCACGGCCTGATCTTCGCCGCGCTGGCGGCGTCGCTGGTGTTGTTCATCTGCTACCCGTTCAGCGCGGCGCCCGCCTGGCTGTTCGCCGTCACCCTGCTGCTGAACGCCGTGTTCCCGGCGGTGCTGCCGCTGCTGGACCGCATGGCCATCGCCAGCGGCCGCGGCCAGGGCAACTCGTACACCATCATCCGCGCCTGCGGCTCGCTTGGCTTCGCGGTGGTCACGGTGGCCGGCGGCTACCTCATCAAGACCTTCGACGCCAATTGGGTG
The DNA here is from genome assembly GCF_056523125.1 of Achromobacter sp. ISS7. Classification (NCBI taxonomy): domain Bacteria; kingdom Pseudomonadati; phylum Pseudomonadota; class Betaproteobacteria; order Burkholderiales; family Alcaligenaceae; genus Achromobacter; species Achromobacter sp. ISS7. The sequence goes on from NZ_JAWRZD010000001.1 coordinate 2,132,736, forward strand.
ATGTGGCTGTCGATCCTGCTGATCGTAGCCTGCCTGGCCTGCGTGCGCCTGCTGCCGCAAGCCGCCCGCCCGAGCGCCGAGGAGGCGCCGGCCGAGCGCGTGCGGCTGCCGATGCGCGAGATCCTGCGCGACCGGCCGCTGCTGCTGTGCATCGCCGCCGCCTCGCTGGTGCAGGCCAGCAACGGCTTCCTGTATTCCTATTCCACGCTCTACTGGACCGATCGCGGCCTGTCGACGGCGCTGATCTCGATGCTGTGGGCGGTGGGCGTGACCAGCGAGGTGCTGTTCTTCTTCCTGGCGCCCAAGGTGCTGGCGCGGGTCGGCGCCCAATGGCTGATCGTGGTCTCGGCCGCCATGACGGCGCTGCGCTGGGCCGGCCTGTCGGCCACCACCGACCCGGCCTGGATCGCGGCGCTGCAGGTGCTGCAATGCTTCACGCTGGCCGGCAACAACGCCGCCATCATGTGGTACATCGCCCGCCGCGTGCCGGCGGCCTGCAAGACCTCGGCCATCGCGCTGTACGCGCTGCTGTCGGGCGGCGTGTTCATGTTCGGCAGCATCCAGCTGGGCGGCGCGCTGTATCGCAACTACGCGCCGGGCGGCTTCCTGGTGATGGCGCTGTGCGCGGCCTGCGCCATTCCGCTGGTGCTGGCCGCCGAGAAACGGGCGCGCCAGGACGCGCCCGCCAGGAACCCCTAGCGCGCGGGCCTGTCCGCAAGACGGCTCACGCGTTGCGCGCCGTGGCCAGCGCCCGCGCCAGCGTGTCGAACACGCGCGGATCGGTGGACTGGGCCACGTTGAAGCGCAGGCAGTCGCCCGCGCTCAGCGACACGCTGAAGGCATTGCCCGGCGCCAGCACCACGCCATCGCGCAGGCAGGCGCGCGCCACCGTCGCGGCGTCGATGCCGGCCGGCAGCCGGCACCACAGGAACATGCCCGCCTTCGGCTGGAGCCACGGCACGATGCCGAGCGCCCGCAGCCGCGCGGTGGCGCTGTCGCGTTCCTCGGCCAGCCGCTGCCGCACCCACTCCATGTGCTTGCGGTAGCCGCTGTCGGTCAAGGTCCGGAACACCACGTCGGCCGCCAGCCGCCCGCCGCCGAAGGTGGTGGCGATCTTCAGGTCGGCCAGGCTGTCGATCCAGTCGCCCCGCGCCGCGATGAAGCCGCAGCGCAGCGAGGCCGACACGGTCTTGGAGAAGCTGCCGATCTTGATGACCCGCGACAGGCCGTCGAAGGCGGCCAGCCGGGGCGCTGGCGTGTGCTCAAAGTCGGCGAAGATATCGTCTTCCACGATCACCAGCCCGGCGCCGTCGGCGGCCTTGAGCAGCCGGTGCGCCACCAGCGGCGACAGCGTGGCGCCGGTGGGGTTGTGGATGCCCGAATTGGTGATGTACAGGCGCGGCGCGTGCTCGCGCAGCGCCGCCTCGAAGCGTGCCACGTCGGGCCCGTTCGGCGTGTACGGCACGCTGACCACGCGGGCGCGGTGCGCCTTGAGCAAGGCGTGGAAATTGAAATAGCAGGGATCGTCGACCAGCACCGTGTCGCCCGGCTCCAGCAGGAAGCGGCAGATCAGGTCGATGGCCTGGGTGCCGGACTCGGTCAGCATGAGCTGGTCGGGCGTCGTCTCGATCCCGGCGGCGGCCAGGCGCCGCGACAGCACCTGGCGCAGCCCGGGGTGGCCGAGCGGCGTGGCGTATTCGGTCAGCGCCATGGAATCGGCCTTGGCCAGCGCGCGCAAGGCGCGGCGGATGCCGGACTCGTACATCCAGTCGGCCGGCAACCAGCCGCAACCGGGCCGCAGCGCGTCGGGCCGGGCCTCCAGCGACTGGCGCGAGACCCACAGCGGATCGATCTCGCGGTCCAGCTTGGGGCCGATCTCGGTCAGCGCGAGCGGCGCCACCGGACCGGCGACGTAGAAGCCCGAACCAGGCCGCGACGTGATGCTGCCTTCCGCCGCCAGCCGCTCATACGCCTCCACCACCGTCGACACCGACAGGCCCATGGCGCCGGCCTGCGCCCGCACCGACGGCAGGCGCGCGCCCGGCGAATACGCGCGCGATGCGATGCGCGACCGCACCTGCGCCATGACCGCCTCGATCCGGGTGCCGCCTGATGTCATTCCGCCTCCGTCTGTACTGGACTGTTTTGCATAACAGTTATTTTAAATTGTACTGGACTGTCTCTGGGGAATCCGGCGCCCGGATGCTTCACTGGACGCTTTGCGCGGAGCAGTGGATGGACAAGGCAACAAGCGGCTGGATCAATGGTTTCATCGGCGTGGCGATCTTCGCCGGCTCCCTGCCGGCGACCCGGGTGGCGGTGGCGCAACTCGACCCCATCTTCCTGACCGGCGCCCGCGCCACCATCGCCGCCCTGCTCGGCTGGGCCCTGCTGCGGCTGCTGCGCCAGCCGCGGCCGCGGCGCGCGGACCTGCCCGCGCTGGCGCTGACCGCCATCGGCGTGGTGCTTGGTTTCCCGCTGCTGACGGCGCTGGCGCTGCAGCACGTCACCTCGGCCCATTCGATCGTGTTCCTCGGCCTGCTGCCGCTGTCCACCGCCGTCTTCGCGGTGCTGCGCGGCGGTGAACGCCCCCGGCCGGCCTTCTGGCTGTTCTCGGTGGCGGGCGCGGCCTTCGTGGTGGGCTACGCGCTGACGGGCGGGCTGGCGGTGTCGCTCAAGGGCGACCTGCTGATGCTGGCGGCCATCGTGGTCTGCGGCATGGGCTACGCCGAAGGCGCCAAGCTGTCGCGCACCCTGGGCGGCTGGCAGGTCATCAGCTGGGCGCTGGTGCTGTCGCTGCCGGCGATGCTGCCGCTGACGCTGCTGACCTGGCCCTCCTCGTTCGCGCAGGTCACCACGGCCGGGTGGATCGGCCTGGCCTACGTGTCGCTGTTCAGCATGCTGATCGGTTTCGTGTTCTGGTACCGCGGCCTGGCCCAGGGCGGCATCGCGGCGGTGGGCCAGTTGCAGCTGTTCCAGCCCTTCATGGGCCTGGGCCTGGCGGCGCTGCTGCTGCACGAGCAGGTCAGCTGGGGCATGCTGCTGGTGACGCTGGCCGCCGTGATCTGCGTGGCCGGGGCCAAGAAGCACGCGCGCTGAGGCCAGCCAGAAAAAAGGCGCCGGACAAAGCCGGCGCCTTTTGCGTTGCGGTCAACGGACCCTCGGGTCCCGTCAGCAGCAGCCGATGCGTTTCTTGCCGCCGTAGCGGGCGTCCTGCCGCTCGCGGAAGAAGTCTTCGTAGCTCATCGGCTCCTGGTCGGGATGGGTGCGCCGCATGTGCTCGACGTAGGTCTCGTAGTCGGGCACGCCGACCATCAGCCTGAGCGTCTGGCCCAGGTAGCGGCCGGCGGCGCCGGCCGCCGAAGTCATGTTGGAAAACAGCATGGCGGCGCCTCCTTGGGTCAGTCCGCGCCGGCGGCAGCGGTGGCCGGCAGGGTTTCGTAGGGCGTTTCGCGCGCGGTCGGCTTGTTCTCGGCGCGGGCGCGCTGCACCGAACGGATGCCGAACACCACGATGCTGACCACCACGAACATGAAGATCGCGCACAGGCCGGCGTTGATGTAGTCGTTCAGCACCACGCGCGACATTTCCGCCAGCGACTTGGCCGGGGCCAGCACCTTGCCTTCGGCGATCGCGGCGTTGTACTTGGCCGCGTGCGACAGGAAGCTGACTTTGGGGTCGGCGTGGAACAGTTTCTGCCAGCCGGCCGTCAGGGTGCACGCCAGCAGCCACAGCGTGGGCAGCACGGTGACCCAGGCGTAGCGGTCACGCTTCATCTTGAACAGCACCACGGTGCCCAGCGTCAGCGCGATCGCGGCCAGCATCTGGTTGGCGATGCCGAACAGCGGCCACAGCGTGTTGATGCCGCCCAGCGGATCGACCACGCCCTGGTACAGGAAGTAGCCCCAGGCCGCCACGCACAGGCCGGTGGCGATCAGGTTGGCGGGCAACGACTCGGTGCGCTTGAGCGACGGGGCGAAGGTACCCAGCAGGTCCTGCAGCATGAAGCGGCCCGCGCGGGTGCCGGCGTCCACGGCCGTCAGGATGAACAGCGCTTCGAACAGGATGGCGAAGTGGTACCAGAACGCCATCATGCTGGGGCCGCCGATGGCCTGGTGCAGGATGTGCGCCATGCCCACGGCCAGCGTCGGCGCGCCGCCGGCGCGCGAGATGATGGTGCTCTCGCCGACGTCCTTGGCGGTCTGCACCAGGTCGGCCGGGGTGATCACGAAGCCCCAGCTGGACACCACCTGGGCGACCTGGTCGGGGGTGGTGCCGATGACGGCCGCCGGGCTGTTCATGGCGTAGTAGATGCCCGGCTCGATCACGCAAGCGGCCACCAGCGCCATGATGGCGACGAACGATTCCATCAGCATGCCGCCGTAACCGATGTAGCGGGCCTGGGTTTCGTTCTCGATCAGCTTGGGCGTGGTGCCCGACGAGATCAGGGCGTGGAAGCCCGACACCGCGCCGCAGGCGATGGTGATGAACAGGAACGGGAACAGGTTGCCCGACCACACCGGGCCGGAGCCGTCCACGAACTGCGTCAGCGCCGGCATTTTCAGCTCGGGCGCGACCACCACGATGCCGATGGCCAGGCCGACGATGGTGCCGATCTTCAGGAAGGTCGACAGGTAGTCGCGCGGGGCCAGCAGCAGCCACACCGGCAGCACCGAGGCGATGAAGCCGTAGACGATCAGGATCCAGGTCAGGCCCTTGCCGTCGAAGTCGAACATCGGGCCGATGACCGGATGCGCGGCCACGTCCTGCCCGAAGGTGATGGCGGCCATCAGGCCGACGAAGCCGATGATGGACACTTCGCCGATCTTGCCCGGGCGGATGTAGCGCAGGTACACGCCCATGAAGAGCGCGATGGGGATGGTGGCGGCCACCGTGAAGGTGCCCCACGGCGAGTGCGTCAGGGCTTTCACCACGATCAGCGCCAGCACCGCCAGGATGATGACCATGATCATGAAGGCGCCGAACAGCGCGATCACGCCCGGGATCTTGCCCAGCTCGGACTTGACCAGGTCGCCCAGCGAACGGCCGTCGCGGCGCGTCGAGATGAAGAGGATGGTGAAGTCCTGCACGGCGCCGGCGAACACCACGCCGGCCAGGATCCACAGCATGCCGGGCAGATAGCCCATCTGCGCGGCCAGCACGGGGCCGACCAGCGGGCCGGCGCCGGCGATGGCGGCGAAGTGGTGGCCGAACAGCACGTGCTTGTTGGTCGGGACGTAGTCCAGGCCGTCGTTGTGCTTCCAGGCCGGCGTCATGCGCGTCGGGTCAAGGCGGAACACCTTGTTGGCGATGAAGCGGCTGTAATAGCGGTATGCGATCAAGTACACGCAGACGGCGGCGATCACCACCCATAGCGCATTGATGGTCTCCCCTCTGGCCAGCGCCACGGTGCCGAGCGCGAACGCGCCCAATACCGCAACCGCCAGCCAGACCAGGTGCTGACCCAGTCCCTTACTGCTGGTATGCATAAGTGCTCCTCTTGCCTCCCGCCATGCTTTTGGCGTGCAACGCTTTTTTCGTCTCGCGGGTGGGCAGACTCATTGTTGTAGGGTGGCGGACGCGAACGTCCACACGGCGTCCGGTCGACGCGGGCGTTAGTATTTCGGTTTGACCTGGACGCAACAAGCGCGGAACTACGCAATCGCGCTACGTGGTACTACGGAAAGCGCCGCAGCATATTCGCGCCGCAATCGTAAAATCGGCGGCGAACCCGCCCGTTCGGCGTGGCCCGATCCTCTTGATGCACCGCAACACGCGCTTGTCGCGCTGATACAAATCCCCTGATGAAGCTGCGCCTGAAAATCCTGCTGCTGGCCGCCGTCCCCCTGCTGGTGGCGCTGGCGGCCATTGCCGTGGCCGTCTACGTGCAAGGCCTGCAATTGGCCCAGCGCGAAAAAGAGGTGGTGGAAAGCGCCTGGCTCGGCAGCAAGGAAAGCGAGCTGCGCCACTACGTCAGCCTGGCCTATAGCGCCATCGCCCCGCTGCAGGACGCCAGCGACGGCGACGCCGCCCGCGAGCGCGCGCTGGCGTTGCTGGCGCAGATGGAATTCGGCCACGACGGCTATTTCTTCGTCTACGACCTGCAAGGCAAGAACCTGATGCACCCGCGCCAGCCCGAACTGGTCGGCCAGGACCTCTGGAGCCTGCACGACACCCGCGGCCAGCCCGTGATCCAGAACCTGCTGGCCGCGGCCCGCCGCGGCGGCAGCCAGGGCCAGGCGGTGCACTACCTGTGGGAAAAGCCCTCGACCCACCAGACCGTGGAAAAGCTCGGCTACGTGGTGGTGCTGGAACGCTGGGGCTGGATGCTGGGCACCGGCATCTACCTGGACGACGTCGAGCAGACCCTGGCGCACATCGACGCGGCCGCCCAGTCCAACATCCGCGATATGTTCGCCTGGGTCGCCGGCATCGCCGCGGTCTCGATCCTGGGGGTGGCGGCCTGCGGCCTGGCGCTCAATATCAGCGACCACCGCCAGTCCGACGCCAAGCTGCGGCTGATGGCGCAGCAGCTGGTGCGCTCGCAGGAAGACGAGCGGGCCCGGCTGTCGCGCGAGCTGCACGACGGCATCAGCCAGGTGCTGGTGTCGATCAAGCTGGCGCTGGAAGCCGCCCGCGAACGATTGCGCCAGGCCCTGGGCGCCGAACCGCGGGCCCTGGCGCACATCGACACGCCGCTGGGCGGCGCGCTCGACCGGCTCAATACCGCCGTCGGCGAGGTGCGCCGCATCTCGCACAACCTGCGCCCGACCCTGCTGGACGACCTGGGCCTGCCGGCCGCGCTGGAACACCTGGGCCGCGAGTTCGCCGGCGCCAGCCAGCATGGCGCCGCGCCGCTGGCGGTGCGCCTGTCGACCCAGGGCCGTCCGGTGAAGCTGCCCGACGCCTACGCCACCGCGCTGTTCCGCGTCACCCAGGAGGCGCTCACCAACGTGGTGCGCCACGCCGGCGCCCGCCGCGCCGACCTGACGCTGGCCTACACCGACCGCGACCTGCGCCTGACCATCCATGACGACGGCCGCGGCTTCGACTACGCCGAGGTGCAGCAGGACCCGCGCCGCGGCATCGGCCTGCGCAACATGCGCGAACGCATGACGGCGCTGTCCGGCAGCCTCAGTTTCCATACCTCCGACCAGGGCACCACCCTGCAAGCCTGGCTGCCCTTGCCGCCGCCCCCTTCCGACGCATCCCGCCCCGCATGACCGACTCTAGCTCCCCCATCCGACTGCTGCTGATCGACGACCACCCGCTGGTGCGCGATGGCCTGCGCCTGCGCCTGGAGACCGTGCCCCACCTGCAGGTGGTGGGCGAGGCCGGCAACGCCGCCGCCGCGCTGGCCTTCCTGCAGGCCTGCCTGGCCGAGGACCCGCAGGGCGGCACCCTGCCGCAGCTGGCGCTGATGGACCTGAACATGCCCGGCGTGGGCGGCCTGGAACTGACCGCGCAGCTGCACGAGCGCTATCCGCAGATCGCGGTGCTGGTGCTGTCGATGCACGACAACGCCGAATACATGGTGCAGGCGGTGCGCGCCGGCGCCCGCGGCTACCTGCTGAAAGACGAGCCGGCCCAGGAGATCCTGGCCGCCATCGACGCGGTCATGACCGGCCGCACCTACTTCAGCGCCGCCGTGTCGCTGCGCCTGTCGCAGGCCAGCGCCCCAGCCACCCTGCTGACGCAACGCGAGCGCGATGTGCTGCGCCACATCGCCAGCGGCCACGCCAACAAGCAGATCGCCCAGGCGCTCGGCCTGTCGGTGCGCACGGTCGAGACCCACCGCCTGAACATCAAGCGCAAGCTGGGCATCGACGGCCAGGCCGAACTGATCAAGTACGCGGTCGAGAACCGCGGCGTATAACCCCTCTGGCCGTCGGGTCTCCCGCCTGCGAAGCGGGCCCGCGCTGGAGTAGACTTGCGTGTTCATCGCCACCGCAGGCGCGCAGCCCCCCTGGAGTTCCCATGTCATTGGAAAATCATTACACCGCCATTCTTGAAGCACTGGGGGAAGATCCGTCCCGCGAAGGCCTGGCGGACACGCCGGCGCGCGCGGCCAAGGCCATGCGCCATCTGTGCCGCGGCTACACCCAGGACCTGGACGAGATCGTCAACGGCGCGCTGTTCACGTCCGACACGCGCGAGATCGTGCTGGTCAAGAACATCGAGCTGTATTCGCTCTGTGAGCACCACATGCTGCCCTTCATCGGCAAGGCGCATGTGGCCTACCTGCCCAACGGCAAGGTGCTGGGCCTGTCCAAGGTGGCCCGCATCGTCGAGATGTACGCCCGCCGCCTGCAGATCCAGGAAAACCTCAGCCGCCAGGTGGCCGAGGCGGTGCAGTCGGTCACCGGCGCCGCCGGCGTGGCCGTGGTCATCGAGGCCCAGCACATGTGCATGATGATGCGCGGCGTCGAAAAGCAGAATTCGTCCATGGTCACGTCGGTGATGCTGGGCGAGTTCCACGACAACCCGTCGACCCGCGCCGAGTTCCTCAGCCTGATCCGCTGAACGCCCCCGCGCATCGCCAGAAACGGCCGTCCCTTCGGGGTCGGCCGTTTTTTTGCGCGCTCTCCGCCAAAAGGCCTAGAGCGAGCCTGAACGACAACCCGCACAGGAATGCCCGTCCGTCCCACCGCCGGGCCGCCCCAAGGTGGGACAGCCCCCTTGGGGGGCAGCAAGCGCGTAGCGCGCGGCGTGGGGGCGCTTATTGGCTCCTATCGAATACGGCATCTGGCCCTAGCGCTGTGGCCCCATCCGGGCAAACTGGCACCACAGGCCGCACCGGCACAAGCCGGTCGCGTCGGGGCGCGGCCCATTCCCTACCGGAGCTCACCATGAACGCGTTATACCGCCTCATCCGCCGCAGCATCCTGGCCGGCCTGGCCGCCGCCCTGCTGGCCGCCCCCGCCTACGCCCAGACCCGCCTGACCGTGGGCTACCAGCTCATCGTCGGCCCCTTTCTGACCGCCATCGCCGATGGCAGCTTCGACGCCGCCCTCAAGGACGCCGGCTACCAGGTCGACTGGCGCCAATTCACCTCGGGCGGCGACATTTCCACCGCGCTGGCCTCGGGCAACGTGCCGGTCGGCGTGCTCGGTTCCACCGGCATCACCTCGGCCGCCACCCGCGGCGTCGACCTGGAACTGTTCTGGATCCTGGACAACATCGGCAAATCGGAAGCGCTGGTGGCGCGCAATGGCTCGGGCATCAACAGCACCGCCGACCTCAAGGGCAAGCGCGTCGCCACCCCGTTCGTGTCGACCTCCCACTTCCACCTGCTGGTGGGCCTGGAACAGGTCTGGAAGATCAGCCCGCGCGACGTGCGCATCCTGAACATGCAACCGCCGCAGATCGTCGCCGCCTGGCAGCGCGGCGACATCGACGCCGCCTACGTCTGGCCGCCCGCCCTGACCGAGATCGAAAAGAGCGGCAAGGTCATCGCCGATTCGGAAGCCATCGGCCACGCCAGCGTGCCGACCTTCGACGGCCTGGTGGTCGACCGCGCCTGGGCCGCCAAGAATCCCAAGTTCATGGCCGCCTTCACCGCCGTGCTGGCCAAGTCGTACGCCGCCTACCGCGCCAACCCCGCCGCCTGGACCGCCGATTCGGCCCAGGTAAAGAGTATCGTCAAGCTGATCGGCGGCAAGCCGGATGACGTCGCCACCGCGCTCAAGCTGCTGACCTTCCCGACCGCCCAGGAACAGGCTTCGCCCGAATGGCTGGGCGGCGGCAAGGATTCGGGCGCGGCGCGCGCCTTCACCGCCAGCGCCAAGTTCCTGAAGGACCAGAAACAGATCGACAAGGCGCTGGGCGACTACAGCGCCCACGTCACCGACCAGTACGCCAAAGCGGCCGCCAAATAGCCGCGGCAATGCCCCGGGCGCGCCACCAACCGCGTCCGGCCCCGGCGCCCGCCTGGCCGCGGGCGCCGCACCATGCAAGGGGACCTCGCATGACCACACCCGCCACGCCCGCGCAGGCCCTGCGCGCGGACCACGTCAGCGTCACCTACCCCGGGCTGCACGACAGCGGGCCGGTGATCGCGCTACAGGACGTCAACCTGACCATCGAGCCCGGCGAATTCGTCGTCGCGCTGGGCGCCTCGGGCTGCGGCAAGACCACGCTGCTGAGCCTGCTGGCCGGCTTCCTGTCGCCCACCGACGGCGAGATCACCTTGGGCGGACGGCCCATCATCGGCCCCGGCGCCGATCGCGGCGTGGTGTTCCAGAAACACGCGTTGCTGCCCTGGCTGAACGTGCTGGAGAACACCGAGTTCGGCCTCAAGTTGCAGGGCGTGGACAAGGCAACGCGCCGCGCCCGCGCCCGCCGCAACCTAGAACTGGTCGGCCTGAAGGACTTCCACCGCCACATGATCTACCAGCTGTCCGGCGGCATGCAGCAGCGCGTGGGCATCGCCCGCGCCCTGACCTGCGATCCAGCCATGCTGCTGATGGACGAGCCGATGGCCGCGCTCGACGCGCTGACGCGCGAGACCATCCAGGAGCTGCTGCTGGATATCTGGCGCCAGACCGGCAAGATGTTCTTCTTCATCACCCATAGCGTGGAAGAGGCGCTGTTCCTGGGCTCGCGGCTGATCGTCATGTCGCCGCGCCCCGGACGCATCACCCACACCTTCCAGCCGGACTTCAACCGGCGCTACCTGGAGACGCGCGATGGACGCGGCATCAAATCAAGTCCCGACTTCATCGCCATGCGCGAGCAAGTCCTCGGCATCATCTATGGCGACGAACTCGCCGCATCCGACACGCAGGTCGCTCATGCCTAGCGGCCTGGGCGGCCGCCGGCCCGCCGCGCCGGGCAAGGTCTACGGCGCGCCGGGGGCCGGCTACAGCGGCCACATCAGCCTGCTGACCAGCATCGCGCTGCTGGCGCTGTGGTTCCTGGCCACCAACGCCGGCTGGGTCAAGCCGCTGTTCCTGCCGTCGCCGCAGGCGGTGTACGGCAAGTTCGTGTCGGCCATGACCGAGGGCGTGGCCAACTCGACCCTGGCCGAGCACGCGATGGCCAGCCTGACCCGGGTGTTCTCGGCCTTCTTCCTGGCCTGCGCCACCGCCATCCCGGTCGGCATCCTGATGGGCGTGAACCGCTACGCGCGCGGCATCTTCGATCCGCCGATCGAGTTCTACCGCCCGCTGCCGCCGCTGGCCTACCTGCCGCTGATCATCATCTGGTTCGGCATCGGCGAATTCCCCAAGATCCTGCTGATCTACCTGGCCATCTTCGCGCCCATGGCGATCGCCGCGCGCGCCGGCGTGCGCTCGGTCTCGATCGAACAGATCCACGCCGCCTACGCCATGGGCGGGACCCGCATGCAGATCGTCTGGCACGTGATCCTGAAGGCCGCCATGCCCGAGATCTTCACCGGCATGCGCATCGGCATCGGCGTCGGCTGGACCACGCTGGTCGCCGCCGAGATGGTGGCGGCCGACCGCGGGCTGGGCTTCATGGTGCTGAACGCGGCGCAGTTCCTGGCCAGCGACACGGTCATCATGGGCATCATCGTGATCGGGGTGTTTGCCTTCGCCTTCGACCTGCTGGTGCGGTATCTGGAGAAGTTCGCGATTCCTTGGAAGGGACGGATTTGAACGTCAGACTGCGGGCCAATCCGGGGTGGACTGAAAGCTCACGGTGCGTCACGCGGCCACGTTTTCCTGCGTTATGTTGATGCCGAAGATGATGCGGTGCGTCACGCCCCAAATGGGTCACGTGTCGGCCCCGATGGATCGCCGATGCGCCGCATCCTACGGAGATGACAGCATGACCAGGATGCCCCCTTCAGAAACCGGAAAGCGACTTTCCCCACCTGCCGGCTACGCGGGTATTCACGACGGCATCGTCGAATTGCTCGATGCCACGCGGCAGGCGGCCGCACGCAACGTCAATGCCCTGATGACGGCCAGCTACTGGGATATTGGCCGCAGGATTGTCGAGGCAGAGCAGAAAGGCCGACAACGCGCGGGCTACGGAGACCAATTGATCGAACGACTGTCTGCCGACCTGACCGTCCGGTTCGGCAGAGGATTCGGCGTCAACAACCTGGAAAACATGCGGCGCTTCTTCCTGACCTACCCCCAGCCCGCGATATCCCAGACAGTGTCTGGGAAATTACGGCTGTCGGCCCTGACACAAGCGTTCACGCTGCCGTGGTCGGCCTACGTCCGGCTGTTATCAGTCAAGGACGACAACGCCCGACGGTTCTACCACGCCGAGGCGCTACGGGGAGGTTGGAGCGTACGCCAGCTCGACCGGCAGATCGAAAGCCAGTTCTACCAACGCACGGCGCTGTCCGGCGACAAGGCGGCGATGCTGGTCAATGGGGCCATGCCACAGGCCACGGATGCCATGACCCCTGGCGAGGCAATCAAGGATCCGTACGTCCTGGAGTTTCTCGATCTCAAGGACGAATACTCAGAGTCCGATCTTGAGGCCGCGCTCACCCAACGGCTGGAGGACTTTCTGCTTGAACTGGGCGAAGGATTCACTTTTGTAGGGCGGCAACGACGGCTGCGCATCGACCAGACCTGGCACCGGGTGGATCTGCTGCTCTACCACCGCAAGTTGCGCTGCCTGGTCATCATCGACCTGAAGCTGGGTAGTCTGAGCCATGCCGACGTGGGGCAGATGCACATGTATTGCATTCCAGGACCTATCTCGTTCCATTTTCCTGCCGGCGCGCCCAAACCCACCCCGTCGGCAGGGCAATCCCGCATTCCTTTCGCCCATGCCGCTCCTCTATCCTGGGGTTCCGTCCCTGGTCTCGCCCGGCCTCTCGCGCCGGCGTCGCCCGGACGCGTCGCCACTACAAGGAGCCGCCATGTCCAGCCAGGCCTCGATGCTCAAGCCTGTGTTGTGGGAACGCCTGTTCGAACGGGAAAGCGCGCCCAACCTGAGCCTGCAGGGCCGCGTGCGGCAGATGCTGGTCTCGGCCATCCTCAGCGGCCACCTGCCGCCGGGCGCGCCGGTGCCGTCCAGCCGCTACCTGGCCGACCAGCTGGGCATCGCCCGCAACACGGTGGTGTTCGCCTACCAGCAACTGGTCAGCGAAGGCTATCTGGAATCGCGCGAGCGCAGCGGCCATTTCGTCCATGACGGGGTGCTGGAGGGCCGCGCCGTGCCGCTCGCCGCCGAAGCCGACGCCACGCCGTCGGCCGACCAGGTCCGCTGGGATGAACGGCTGCGCTTCCGGCCCAGCCGGCAACGCAACATCGTCAAGCCGCGCGACTGGCAGACGCAGCCCTACCCCTTCGTCTACGGCCAGTTCGACCAGGACCTGTTTCCCACCGCCGACTGGCGCGAGTGCTGCATCAAGGCCCTGTCGGTGCTGGACATCCGCAGCTGGGCGCCGGACCTCATCACCCACGACGACAGCGCGTTGATCGAACAGATCCGCACCCAGGTGCTGCCGCGCCGCGGCGTCTGGGCCGACGCCGAGGAGATCGTGGTCACCGTCGGCGCGCAGCACGCGCTCTACCTGCTGGCCGACCTGCTGGTCAACGAGGACACCGTGGTCGGCATGGAGGACCCGGGATATCCCGACGCCCGCAACATCTTCGCCAGCCATACCCGCCACCTGCTGCCGCTGCCGGTGGACGAACAGGGCCTGTGCACCGGCACGCATCTGCTGGGCTGCGACTATGTCTTCGTCACCCCCGGCCACCAGTGCCCCACCACCGTGACCCTGTCGCCGGCGCGCCGCGAGGCGCTGCTGACGCTGGCGCGCCAGGCCGACAGCCTCATCATCGAGGACGATTTCGAAAGCGAGAGCCGCTGGGGCGACGGCGCCATCCCGGCGCTCAAGAGCCTGGACCGCGACGGCCGCGTGATCTACGTCGGCAGCCTGGCCAAGTCGTTCGCGCCGGGGCTGCGCATCGGCTACATCGTCGCGCCGCGCGAACTCACCGCCGAACTGCGCGCGCTGCGCCGCCTGATGCTGCGCCATCCGTCCGCCTACATCCAGCGGGCGTTCTCGCTGTTCATCTCGCTGGGGCATCATCATTCGCTGCTGCGGCGGCAGTCGCAGGCCTACCAGAAGCGCGGCGCGGAGCTGGCCGAGGCGCTGGCGCGCTGGCTGCCCGACTTCACCGCCGTGCCCATCACCGGCTCGTCGTCGTGCTGGCTGAAAGGCCCCGAATGGCTGGACGCCACCGAACTGGCGCAGGCCGCGCTGGCCGAAGGCGTGGTGGTCGAGCCGGGCCAGGTGTTCTTCATGGACGCGACCGGCGCGCCGCGCAACTTCCTGCGGGTCGGCTTCACCTCGATCCGCGCCGAGCATATCGGACCGGGCATCGAACGGCTGGCGCAGGTGGTGCGCCGTTTCCGACTGCGTGCCGCCGCCTGAAGCCACGCCCCGCCTGAAGCCATGTGCTCGCCGCCTGGGCCGGGCGGCGTCTAGCCGTTGCGGCTTCGCGGCAGCATCGCGCCGGCAATGACGATGTTGACCGCGACCAGCGCCATCATCGCGCCCAAGGCCACGCTGACGCCATGCGCGGCGATCAGCTTGCCCGCCACGTACGGGAAGCCAAAGGCGCCGGCAAAGTAACCCAGGGTGAACACCTGCGAGGCCACCGGGATGGACAGGTTCGACTCGCCGGCGAAGTTGACGACCATCGCGTTCAGGGTCGAATACGTCAGGCCATAGCCCGTGGCGAACAGCACGGTGGCGCCAACGTAGAGCCAGGCGCTGCCCGGGTTCACCGCCAGCAGCGCGATGCCCGCCAGCGTCACCAGGAACAGGCACAGCGCCAGCGGCCGCAGCGGCAGCCTGCCGATCAGCGAGGCCACAGAAAAGCGCAGCGCCACCGTAGTGACGGTGAACGTCAGGAAGAACGTGTCCGGCGTCAGGCGCAGCGGCCGCGCATAAAGGCTTTGAAAGGTGGACAGGCCAGCGAAGGCGCAGGCCGAGAAGCCCATCATCAGCACCGGCATCCAGGCCCGCGACCGAAGCACCCGCGCCATCGCCGGCAGCGACAGCGCCACGGCGTTCATCGGCAGCTGCGGCTGGCGCGCCAGCGGACGGCGCAGCCCCCAGGCCAGCGCGGCCGCGGCCACGCAGATCGCCGCGTAGGCGGCGAAGGCGGACGAGGCGCCGCCGAACCACCGGGCCGCCAGGAAATGGCCGAGCGGCGCGGCCAGCCCCAACCCCAGCATCTGCGAACCCGACAGCAGGGTCAGGGCCTCGAGCCGGGCCGCCGGCTTGAGGCAGTGGATCAGCTGGATCGGCGCCAGCATGTAGAACAGCGCCCAGCCCAGGCCGAGCAGCACGCCACCGGCGTAGGCCACCGCGATGCCGGCGCTTGCCGCCAGCGCGAAACAGGCCATCGCCAGCGCCATGATCAGCGCGGCGGCGGCGATCACGGGCAGGATGCCGGTGCGCTGCGCGATCCGGCCGGCGAAAGTGGAACCGATCAGCGTGGCAAGGGTGCCGATGCTGATCACCGTTCCCGCCTCGGCGGCCTCGAAACCGGCCGCGTGCAAGGCATCGGCCAGCAGGAAGCTGGCGCCATAGGCAATCGCGAGCGCCAGGGCCGACAGCAGATAGGGGATCAACAGCCGCGCCGGCAGCTTGTCGGCCAGCAGGGACGCGGCGTCCTGCGGCGCGATGAATGACGGACCGGGCCGCGACGGCGGCATGACAGGCGGCGGGCTGCGCATCTCTGCAACGGGGGTGTGGTGTCCACGGATGCAGCACAGTACCAGCATTCCCGGCGAGCCCGGCGAACAGAATCCGCGCCCGCCGCGAGGGCAAAAGTGTCAGGCGCGATGACCAGGCCAGGTCCGGCCGATCAGAGCACCTCGTCGCGCAGGTAGTACCACCGGTACAGCAGCGCCTGGCCGATCCGGCGGAACGGCGCGAACAGATGACCGGGCAACGGCGTGTTGTAAATCGGCAAATTCCAGCTGAGCCCGTCCTGCCCCATCATGCGCTGCGCCAGGCGCCGGCCGGCATGCGCCGAGAACGCCACGCCGTTGCCGCCATAGCCAAAGGCATAGAACACCTGGCGCGCCGGATCGGGCTGCGTGATGCGCGGCATCATGTCGTGGCTGACGTCGACCCAGCCCGTCCACGCGTAGTCCACGTCGATGCCGCGCAGCGCCGGGAACTTGCGCGCCAGGCCATGGCGCAGCAGCGCCAGGTGGCGCGGGTGTTGCGCGTCGGCGCCGCGCAGCGCGCTGCGGCTGCCGATCTGCATGCGGCCATCGGGCAACAGCCGGTAGTAGAAACGCAGGGTGCGGGTATCGGTGATGAACACCGTGCTTTTCAGGCCGGCCTGCGCTCGTTCGTCGGGAGTCAGCGTCCGCGTCACCATCGAGTTGGACAGGATCGGCATGATGCGGTTGTCCAGCAACCGGTTCACCCCCTGCGCCGTATAGCCGCCGGTGGCGAACGCCACGCGCCGGGCGCGCACCGTGCCGCCCGGGGTCCGCAGGCGGTAGCCGCCGCCCTCCTCGGTCCAGCCCAGCACCGGGCTGGATGGATGCAGGCGCACGCCCAGCGCGCGGGCCTGCCGCATGTAGCCGTAGGCCAGCTTCAACGGGTGCACGCCGATGCCGTCGGGTTCGAGCAAGGCGCCCATCGCCTCGTGGTCGTCGACGTAGCGTTCGCGCAGCTCGTCGCGGGTCAGCATGCGGGTGTCGTAGCCGAACTGCTCGCGCATCACCCGCGCCTCATTGCGCAGGAAGGCCATCTTCTTTTCGCGGTGCGCGGTGTAGAGATGGCCGCCGGGCTGGGCGTCGCAATCGA
Organism: Achromobacter sp. ISS7; assembly: GCF_056523125.1. NCBI lineage: Bacteria > Pseudomonadati > Pseudomonadota > Betaproteobacteria > Burkholderiales > Alcaligenaceae > Achromobacter > Achromobacter sp. ISS7. The sequence continues at coordinate 2,149,513 of NZ_JAWRZD010000001.1, forward strand.
TCTGCGCCACCAGGCTCTTCCAGTAGTCGAAGCCCTCGTGGATCTCGGCATCCAGGCGCCGCGCGGTGTCCAGCCCCCAGCGTTCGATCCATTGCGAGCGGTACAGGCGCCCGGATGCGTTCTGCCCCTGCCCGCCATTGCGGCTGGTGCAGCCCCAGACCGCCCGGTTGGCCTCCAGCACCACCGCCCGCACGCCATAGTCGCGCGCCAGCGCCAGCGCCGCCGACAGGCCGGTGAACCCCGAGCCGACGATGACCACGTCGGCCTCGATGTCGCCCTGGATCGGCCCGTCGTCCGCCGGCGGCGGGCCGGCGGTGGCAACCCAATAGGTGGGCGCGTATTCCTGTCCGCGCCCCGGCGGCGACACCAGCGGGTCGTAGGTCGGGTTGTAGGCGCTGGCGGCCGGGCTGGCGGCCGGCGCGCCGGCGAGATCGACGAAAGTACCGGCGGTATTCGACAGATCGGAAGACATAGCGGCATCCATGGGGCGGTGTCCGGTGGCGCGTCGGCTCAGGCGCGGGCCGGCAGCGCCGGGCGTTGCTTGCGGAAGGCGTTCTTGACGAGGATCTTGCCGTCCTGGAACGTGAAGACGTCGACCATGTCGGCCTCGACCCGCGAGCCGTCCGCCGCCGTGCCGGTGAAGGTGCATTCGGACACGCCGCGGTCGCCCGCCACCCAGTGACGGCCGTTGTTCCATTGCGCATCGGGGAAATTCTTCCAGGCCGCCTCGAAGGCCGCGCGCACGGCCTCGCGGCCGCGGTGCCGCGCGCCCCAGCGCTCGGCACCGCCAACCGTTTCGAAGACGCAGTCGTCGCTCATGAAGGACATCAGGGCGTCGATATCGTGGCGGTTCCAGGCGGCCGCGAACTCGGCCAGCATGTCCACGGTGACGGTCTTTTGCATTGCCTACCCTCCTCGATCGCCGGGCGCGGCATGCGCCCAGGCTGTAAACCCAAGGTACGCGGGGGGGTGGGCAGGGTCTAGAACCAGACGCGGCAAATCGCTTGCACCAGACCGCTCAAGGGCCCGGCGCCAGCGCCCTGGCGTACAGCGCCGCCACGGCGCAGCTGTCGACGCGCGCCTGCACCGCATCCGAGCGGCTGGTCAGCAGCACCGGCACGCGCGTGCCCAGCACCAGCCCGGCGGTGGCCGCGCCGGCCAGCCAGGTCAGTTCCTTGTAGAGCATGTTGCCGGCCTCGATGTCGGGCACCAGCAGGATGTCGGCATCGCCCGCCACGGGCGAGACGATGCCCTTCTGCTCGGCCGCCTGGCGCGAGATGGCATTGTCGAACGCCAGCGGGCCGTCGATCTGGCCGCCGCGGATCTGCTGGCGGTCGGCCATCTTCGACAACGCCGCCGCGTCCAGCGTGGCCGGCATGGCCGGGTTGACCGATTCGGTGGCGCACAGCACCGCCACCTTGGGCCGCGCCACGCCCAGCGCGCGCGCCAGGTCGATGGCGTTCTGCGCGATGTCGGCTTTCTCCTGCAGGGTCGGCGCGATGTTGACGGCGGCGTCGGTCAGGATGAACAGCTTGGGATAGGCCGCCGCCGCCATCACGAAGGCGTGGCTGATGCGCCGGCCGGTGCGCAGCCCGGATTCGCGCGCCACTACCGCCGACATGAAGTGGTCGGTGTGCAGGCTGCCCTTCATCAGCATGCCGACCGCGCCGTCGCGCGCCAGGCCGGCCGCGGCGCGCGCGGCCAGCGCCTCGTCGTCGGGCGTGTCGACGATCTCCAGCGAGCCCGGGCGCAGGCCCAGTTCGGCCATCAAGGCCGCCAGCCGGGCCGCCGGCCCGACCAGCAGCGGCTCGATATAGCCGGTCTCGCGGGCCTGCACGGCGGCGCCCAGGCTGGACGCGCACAGCGGGTAGGCCACCGCCGTGCGCACCCGCCCGGCCGACAGCGCCGCGGCGCGCAGCGGCTCGAACAAGCGGTCGCTGGCCATGGCGTCAGCCGCGCACCGGATCGATCGGCAGCGGCACCTCGCCGGGCTGGAACGGCTGGTTGACGTAGCGCTTGTACTTGTCCAGCAGGCGCAGCGGCTGCTTGAGCGCGTCGCGCCGGAACGGGTCGCCCAGTTCCTGGCTCACCATCATCTCCAGCACCGTGGTCTTGCCCTCGGACTGCGCCTTGCACGCCGCCTGCAAGGCCGCGCCGACCTGGTCGGCATGCTCGACCCGGATGCCCTCGGCGCCCATGGCCCGGGCAAGTTCCGCGAAGTTGGGGTTCAACAGGTTGCTGCCGACGAAGCGGCGGCCGTAGAAGTCCACCTGGTTCTTCTTCTCGGCGCCCCACTGGCCGTTGTGGAACACCACCGCCGTGACCGGGATGCGCTCACGCACGCAGGTCAGCAGTTCCTGGAAGCTCATGCACCAGGCGCCGTCGCCGACGTAGGCCACCGCCGGCCGGTCGGGCCGGCCCAGCTTGGCGCCGATCAGGGCCGGCAGGGCGTAGCCGCAATTGCCGAAGCTCATGGCGGCCAGCATCGAATCCGGCTCGTCGAAGCGCAGGTAGCTGTTGGACACCGAGCAGATGTTGCCGATGTCGGTGGACACCATCACGTGCCTGGGCATGGCGCGCTCCAGCTCGCGCAGCATGCGGCGCGGATGCATGCGGCCGCCGCCATGCTCGATGATGTCCAGGCTCCAGTCGTCGCGTTCGTGCGACCAGCCGTCCAGTTCCTTTTCCCAGGCGTTTTTCTGCGCCGCGATCTCTTCGCCGCGGGCCGTCTTGGTGGCCACGCAGGCTACCTCGCGATCACGCAGTTTCGCCGCCAATGCCGCCGCCGCGGGCTTGGCGTCGCCGCAGATGCCGACCGACACCGGCCGCACCAGGCCCAGCATGCGATGGTCGGCGTCGACCTGGATGATGCGCGCGCCCTGCGGCCAGTAATCCAGCCCGTGCTGCGGCAAGGTGCCGAAGGGCCCCAGGCGGGTACCCAATGCCAGCACCACGTCGGCCTGCGACAGCAGCTTCATGCCGGCCTTGGAGCCCTGGTAGCCCAGCGGCCCGCACCACAGCGGATGGCTGGCCGGGAAGGCGTCGTTGTGCAGGTAGCTGGTGACCACCGGCGCGCCCAGCAGTTCGGCCAAGGCCACGCATTCGGCCTGGCCGGCCGAGAACAGCACGCCGCCGCCGGCCACGATCACCGGAAATTTGGCGCCGGCCAACAGGCGCGCGGCCGCTTCCAGGTCTTCTTCCGAGCCGGGGCCGCGGCGGATGCGGCGCGGTTCCGGGATCGCCACGTCGATCTCGCCGTAGAAATAGTCGCGCGGGATGTTCAGCTGGGTCGGGCCGCGCTCGGCCAGCGCGTTGTCGAAGGCCTTGGCGGTGAATTCGGCCATGCGGTCGGGCCGGTTGACGTGCGCCTGGTACTTGGTGATGCGCGAGAAGATCGGCAGCTGCTCGGTTTCCTGGAAGCCGCCCAGGCCCATGCCGGAGGTGCCGGTCTCGGGCGTGATCGCCACCACCGGGCTGTGGGCCCAGTAGGCCGCGGCCACGCCGGTGACGAAGTTGGTGATGCCGGGGCCGTTCTGCGCGATGCAGACGCCGTGGCGGCCGGTGACGCGCGAATAGCCGTCGGCCATGTGGGCCGCGCCCTGCTCGTGCACCGTCGGCACGAAGCGGATGCCGGCGGCGGGGAACAGGTCCAGCGCGTCCATGAAGGCCGAGCCGACGATGCCGAAAACGTCCTTGACGCCCTGCGCCACCAGCGTCTCGACGAACGCTTCGCTGGGGGTCATGTGTTGCTTGCTGCTCATGGTCTCTCTCCTGGCGGACCGGCGCGGCTTGGATTGCATATTGGCCGGGGTAAACCGATACTGCAGCAGAAGCCCGGCGTTTCCCACCCTGCAGCGTTCCATTTTCTGCAGAATCCGCACCAACCTGGCGGCCTTTCGCCAAATCTTCAAATATTGAAAGATGAAAGACGAATCCTCCGCGGCGCTGCGCGCGCTGACCCTGCTGGAACAGGTCGCCGGATCCGAGGCGCCCGTGTCGCTGGCGGCGCTGACCGACGCCACCGGCCTGCCCAAGCCATCGGTGCTGCGCATCCTGTCGCGGCTGGTGGACGCCGGCATGCTGCTGCGCGAACCCGCCGGCAAGAGCTACATCACCGGCCCGCGCCTGTCGGCGCTGGCGCGCGCCACCCTGCTCAATTCGCCGCTGCGGGCCGAGCGCCACCGCATCCTCGACAGCCTGGTCGACGAGATCGGCGAGACCTGCAACTGCACCATGCTCGACGGCGACGAGGTCATCTACCTGGACCGGGTCGAGACCGCCTGGCCGCTGCGCGTCAACCTGCAGCCCGGCTCGCGCGTGCCGCTGCACTGCAGCGCCAGCGGCAAGCTGTTCCTGGCGCACATGCGGCGCGAGGCCCGCGCGCGCCTGCTGGCGGCCGCGCCGCTGCCGCGCTACACGCCCAACACCCTGTGCGACGCGGCCGCGCTGGAGCGCGAGCTGCTGGCGATCCGCAAGGAAGGCGCCAGCTTCGACCGCGAGGAATTCCTGCTGGGCATCGTCTGCATGGCCGTGCCCATCATGCGCGGACGCCGCGCCATCGCCGCGGTGGCGCTGCACGCGCCGGTGGCGCGGCTGTCGATCGATGGCGCGCGCGCCTGGCTGCCGCGCATGCAGGAGGCCGCGCGGGCGCTGGCCGGCACCTACGAACCGTCGGCCTGACCCCGCCGACGGCCGGCGCCCGCCTGCGCCGTGCCCCCCGCGCCGGGCCGCGCCGGGGGCCCCAGGCCTTACACTGTCGGCCGTATCCGTATTTATCGCAGTTCCTGCGAGAGCCCGACCGTGACCCAGACGCCCTTTACCACCCTGCCCCTCCTGCCCGCCCTGCTCGACAACCTGCAAAGCCTGGGTTTCGAGCACATGACGCCGATCCAGGCGCAAAGCCTGCCGCTGATCCTGGAAGGCCGCGACCTGATCGCGCAGGCCAAGACCGGCAGCGGCAAGACCGCGGCCTTCGGCCTGGGCGTGCTGCAGAAGCTCGATCCCGCGCGCCTGGCGCCGCAGGCGCTGCTGCTCTGTCCGACCCGTGAACTGGCCGACCAGGTGGCGCAGGAACTGCGCCGGCTGGCCCGCCAGATCGCCAACGTCTAGATCCTGACGCTGTGCGGCGGCGCCGCGGCGCGCCCGCAGGCCGAATCGCTGGCGCGCGGCACCCACATCGTGGTCGGCACCCCCGGCCGCATCCAGGACCACCTGGCACGCGGCAGCCTCGACCTGTCGGGCCTGACCACGCTGGTGCTGGATGAGGCCGACCGCATGGTCGACATGGGCTTCCATGACGATATCGTGGCGATCGCGTCGCATTGCCCCGCCAAGCGCCAGACCCTGCTGTTCTCGGCCACCTACCCCGACAACATCCGCAAGCTGAGCGCGCGCTTCCTGCGCAACCCGGCCGAGGTCAAGGTCGAGGCCCAGCACGACGCCAGCCGCATCGAGCAGATCTTCTACGAGATCGACCCCGGCGAGCGCCTGGACGCCGTGGCCAAATTGCTGGCGCATTTCCGCCCGGTCTCGACGCTGGCCTTCTGCAACACCAAGATCCGCAGCCACGACCTGGTCGAGCGGCTGCAGGCCGAGGGCATCAGCGCCCTGGCGCTGAACGGCGACCTGGAACAGCGCGAGCGCGACGAGATCCTGATCCAGTTCTCCAACCAGAGCTGCGCCGTGCTGGTGGCCACCGACGTGGCCGCGCGCGGCCTGGACATCCAGAACCTGGGCGCGGTCATCAACGTCGACGTGACCAAGGACACCGAGGTCCACGTGCACCGCATCGGCCGCAGCGGCCGCGGCGACCAGAAGGGCCTGGCCCTGAGCCTGTGCTCGCCCGACGAGATGCGCTGGGCCAACCTGATCGAGCAATACCAGGGCTCGCCCCTGACCTGGGGCGACCTGAAGTCGCTGCGGCCCAAGGCCGACCGGCCGCTGCGCGCGCCGATGGTGACCCTGTGCATCCAGGGCGGCAAGAAGGACAAGCTGCGCCCCGGCGACCTGCTGGGCGCCCTGACCGGCGACGGCGGCCTGGCCTTCGAGCAGGTCGGCAAGATCAACATCACCGAATTCAACGCCTACGTGGCGCTGGACCGCAAGATCGCCAAGCAGGCCTTCTCGCGCCTGTCCAACAGCAACATCAAGGGCCGGCGCTTCCGCATGCGCTACCTCGAGGAACTGTAAGCATTCGTCAGCGCCGCCCCGCCGCCGCGGGGCAAACGCTTGCTGGTCATATTCCGGATTTGTAATAATGGCCCACCTCGCGCCCTCGGGCGCGGGAACGGGAACCAAAGGCTCGGCGTGCGCTCAAACCGGCGCATCGCATCCCCTTAACCACCATAAAGAGAAATCCACCATGATCAAGTCCGACGATACCGGCAAGCTGATCCTGCGCCTGACCCTCGGCATTCTGATTCTGCTCCATGGCCTGTTCAAGATCACCGGCGGCGGCGTCGGCGGCATTGGCGGCATGCTGTCCTCGCACGGACTGCCCGGCTTCCTGGCCTATGGCGTCTACATCGGCGAGATCCTCGCGCCGGTGCTGCTGATCGTTGGCATCTACACCCGCCTGGGCGGCCTGATCATCGCCATCAACATGGTGGTCGCGATCCTGCTGGCGCACACCGGCCAGATCGGCAGCCTGACCAACAACGGCGGCTGGGCGCTGGAACTTCAGGGCATGTTCCTGTTCACGGCCCTGGCCATCGCCTTCATGGGCGCCGGCCGCTTCAGCCTGGCCGGCAACGGCGGCCGCTGGAACTGACCGCCGCGGCGCAAACCGCGCCAACCTGGAAGGCCGCCGCGAGGCGGCCTTTTTTCATGGGCGTCCGGCGCAGGCCCGCGCCCGCCGGAACAATTGCTACGAACGACATCAACGGTCACGCCGGCGCAAACATCCGTCACGCGAAAGCTGTTTCGGATCCATTACAGCGCCAGAACTCACCCCCGCGGCCGTGGCCTAATCCCTACGAGCCCAAGGAAGGCGTGACGCACGCCAGGCGCTCGGCAGGAGATCCCGAATGAAGAAGACGATTCTGTTGATGCTGGCGATGGCCAGCGCCCTTTCCGGTTGCGTGGTGGTGCCGGCGCGTCCGGCGTACTACCGGCCGGCGCCCGCCTATTACTATTACCCTGCGCCGCATTACTACTACCACGGCTATTGATCCGCGCGCCCCATCGCGCAAAGGAAATGCCATGAATGCCACCGCCAGGATTCCCCATTTGCGTCCGCTGGCCGCCGCCATCCTGATGACGGTCTGCGCGGGCGCGATGGCGCAGACCTACGCGCCACCGCCCGCGCCACCCGCTCCAGCCGCGCCGGCCTATGACAACGGCGACCCGTCCAATGCCAACCTCGCGCCGATCGAACGCAGCCCGCAACCGCCGCCGCCCCTGCCGGTCTACACGCAGCCGCCCGCCCCCGGCGACGGCTACATGTGGGTGCCGGGTTACTGGAGCCTGAACCGCTACGGCTATTTCTGGGTGCCTGGCGCCTGGGTGCTGGCGCCCTACACCGGCGCGCTGTGGACGCCGGGCTACTGGGGCTTCGTCGACGGCATCTACCTGTGGCACGCCGGCTACTGGGGGCCGCATATCGGCTTCTATGGCGGCATCAACTATGGTTTTGGTTATATCGGCATCGGCTACGTCGGCGGTTATTGGAACCACGACCGGTTCTTCTACAACCGCGCCGTGACCAACATCAACGTCACCCGCGTCACCAACGTCTACAACCACACGGTGGTGGTCAACAACAATATCGACAACCACCGCGTCAGCTACAACGGCGGCCCGTCGGGCGTCCAGCGCCAGGCCGATCCGCGCGAGATCGCCGCGCGCAACGAGCCGCACCATCCGCCCACCGACGTGCAACGCGGCTTCGTCCGCGATGCCGGCGGCAACCGCGCCCAGTTCTTCGACCGCAACCAGGGCCGCCCGCCGCAGGCCTTCGTCGACCATGCGGCGCCGCAGGGGCAACGCCCCGGCGGCGGCCCGGGCAACGGCCCCAACGGCGCCGCGCCCGGCGCGCGGCCGGACATGAACCGCGGCAATCCGGCCGCCATGCCTGCGGCAGCGGCCCCCGGACAGTCACGCACGCCGCCCCAGGGACAGCAACAACCGGGTCCGGGACGCGCGCCGCAAGTCCAGGCGTCGGGCCAGCCGCGCGGGCCGCAGGCGCAGCCCCAGGGCCAGTTCCATGGCACGGCGCAGGCCGCGCCGTCCGCCCAGCCGCCTGCGCGCGGTCCGGCGCAGACGCCGCCGCAGGCGCAGCCGCAAGCGCGTCCGCAGCCGGCCGCACGCACCGGTCCGCCGCCTGACAACCTGGCCCAGGCCGCCGCGCGCGAACACCGCGCCGCGCCGCAGCACCGGCCCGAAAGCCGACCGCCGCAAGCCAGCCCGCAACGCGCGGGCGGGGGTGGCGGGGGTGGCGGCCGTCCGCAGGGCGGCCACGAGGCTCCGCGCGGCGGCGATCGGGGCGCGCCGCACGAACGCGGCCGCGAATGATGGCCGGGCCGCTCGGCCAAGCCGGCAGTGCCCGCGGGATCAGCCCCGATCCCGCACCGGCAACGCCGGCCGGAGCGACCCAAGAGGCCGTCTGAAACTACGTCGACTGACGCCGCGCTGACAGTCGCCGCGCTGGCTTCCGGCGCACGCCGCGGCTACAGTGGAAGCCTTGACGCCGCGTTGCCGCGCGGCGTTTACCGGAGACCCCCATGAAGCGCCTTGCCCCCCTGTTCCTCGCTTGCGGCCTGCTGGCCGGCACCGCCGCCCACGCCGCGCTCAACGTCGGCGCGCCCGCCCCCGACTTCAGCACCCAGGCCTCGCTCGGCGGCAACGTGTTCACCTTCAAGCTGGCCGAAGCCCTCAAGCAAGGCCCGGTGGTGCTGTATTTCTATCCGGCCGCCTTCAGCAAGGGCTGCACCATCGAGGCCCATGATTTCGCCGAGGCCACCGACGAATACAAGTCGCTGGGCGCCACCGTCATCGGCGTCTCGGCCGACGACATCGACACCCTGAACAAATTCTCGGTCAGCGAATGCCGCAGCAAGTTCGCGGTGGCGGCCGACGGCGACGGCAAGATCATGAAGGCCTACGACGCGGTGCTGGACGCGCGTCCCGATCGCGCCCAACGCGTGTCCTACGTGATCTCGCCCGAAGGCAAGATCCTGTACGAATACACCAACATGAACCCCGAGGCCCACGTCACCAACACCATGCGCGCCCTGCGCGACTGGAAGGCCGGCAAGAAATAACGCCGCCGCCAACAAAAAAGGGAGGGCCGAGGCCCTCCCTTTTTTCATGCCGGCGCCGGCTCTCGCCCAGGCAGGACCGGCGGCCGCGATGCCTTCAATTGAACGGCCACACCGTCGGATGCGTGCCGGGCGGGTTCGACGGCCGGCTCCAGCGGGCCGGCGTGACCGAGAACTGCGCCGCGTGGCGCATCGCGATCAATTCGCCGAAGCCCGACGGCTCCGTTTCCATCAAGCCCTCGAAACCCGGCATGGCGCGGTTCAGCCCGCCCTCGACGCGGCCCAGCGTGCGCAGCCAGTGCGCGGTCTGCGCCAGCGACACCCGCACGTGCCAACTGCCGCCCTCGGTGGCCTGGCGCGCCAGCGCTACCTGCGCGCCGAACGCCATCAGGTAACCCGAGGCGTGATCCAGGATCTGCATCGGCAGCGCCCGGGGCGCGTCCTGGCCGGCCGCCTCGGCTTCCGCGTGATTGAAGCCCGCGGCGGTCTGCACCAGCGAATCGAAGCCGCGCCGGTTGGCCCACGGGCCGGTGGCGCCATAGGCGGTCAGGGACACGTAGACAATGCCCGGGCGCAGGCGCGCCGCGTCCTGCGGGCCGAACCCCAGCGCGGCCATGCCGCCGGGGCGGTAGCCCTGCACCAGGACGTGCGCGCTGCGCAACAGGTTGGCCAGCGCGATGCGGCCATCGGCGGTGTCCAGGTCGGCGTGCACCGACAGCTTGCCGCGGCTGGTATCGATCAGGTTGGCGATGTTGGGCAGGTGCGGCGAATTCACCAGCATCACGTCCGCGCCATAGGCCGCCAGGGCCCGGCCACAGACCGGACCGGCGATGATGCGAGTCAGGTCCAGGACGCGGATGTCCTGCAGCGGGCGCGCATCATGCCCGTACTTGGGCAGGGGCCGCGGGTCGGCCTCGCCGATGCGCTCGATCGTCAGCAGCGGCTGCGCCGCGATCGCCTGGCCCTGGGGATGGCGATCCCATTCGTCGAAGCTGCGCATGGCGGTGACCACCATGCCGGCGTCCGCCGCCACCTGCTCGAAGTCCTGCGCGCGCCAACGGCCCAGCGCCTGCTCGACCGCTTCGCGGGTGGCGCCGTCGCCGGTCGGACAGCCCAGCAAGGCCAGGGCGCCGTCGCGATGGTGCGGAAAATTGGCGTGGATGCGGACCCAGCCGCCGTCGCCACAGCGGTAGACCCCGGTGATCGGATCGCGCGGATCGGGCGCGGCGCCATTGATCACGAAATGGCTGCGGCATTCCTGGGCGGCGTGCAGCATATCGACGCCGACCTGCTGCCGCTCGCCGCCCCGCAGGTGCCAGAGCTCGGCCGCGGCCAGGGCCGCCGCCGCCATGCTGACCTGCGCCGCGGTGCCCACCGCGAAGGACGATGGCAGCACCGGTTCGGCGCCAATCAGCACCGCGTGCTCGAGCGACTCGTCCGGCAGGTCGAGCGAGCGCCAGAGCTGTTGCAAGACGTCGCGCGGCGTCTTGGTGGCGGGTGAGCGTCCCCTCAGGAAGGACGCGCGAAAATCCATCAGATGTCCCATGGCGTTTGTCTTTTTACTTTGGCGTTGAATGAATTACATGGCGCTGGGCGAGGCCGCGTCAATATGCTGGAAGCGCCAGCGTGTTTCATGGTTTGACCGGCGTTTTTGCCGATTTCCCGGGGCTGGCGCGTGCCCCCCCTGTGCCCGCCGGCGAACCGCCGGCCGCCGGCGCCGTCACATCTACTCGTAGTTTTTACATGGTGTGGGCAGCCTGCCGGACCAGCGCGGACGCGCCCGCCGGCGCGATAGAATGCCAGCCTTGCCGCGCCCTCCCCGCCGCCCTCTTTTCCGGACCGACCGCCCCCATGCATACCCTGATCTGGCTGCGCACCGACCTGCGCCTGCACGACAACCCCGCCCTGGCGGCCGCGGCGCAGGCGGGCACGGTCACCGCCCTGTTCATCGCCGCGCCGGCCCAATGGCGACTCCACGGCGACGCCCCGGCCAAGGTCGATTTCTGGCTGCGCAACCTGCGCGAACTGTCGGAGGACCTGGGCCGCTTGGGCATTCCGCTGAAGCTGCTGACGCTGGACACCTGGGACCAGGTGCCCGAGGCGCTGGCGGGTTTCTGCCGCGAGCACGACATCGCGCAGGTCCACGCCAACACCGAATGGGCCGTCAACGAGCGCCGCCGCGACGACGCCGTGGCGCAGCGGCTGGCCGAGGCCGACATCGACTGGAAGCTGCATCACGGCGCGTCGCTGCTGCGTCCCGGCACCGTGGTGACCGGCAAGGGCGATTGCTACCGCGTCTACACGCCCTATGCGCGCGCCTGCCGCGAACGCCTGCGCAGCGCCCCGCTGCGCGCGGTGCCGGCGCCCAAGCCGCAGGCCGCGCCGGCCTGGGCGGCCGACCCGCTGCCGGACGCCTTCGACGGCTACGCGCCCGCCAGCGACGCCATCCGCGCGCTGTGGCCCGCCGGCGAGAGCGCGGCCGGCGACCGGCTGGACGCCTTCGCCGACGGCGTCATCGACGCCTATCGCGATGAACGCGACTTTCCCAGCCTGCCGGCCACCAGCTGCCTGTCGCCCTACCTGGCGGCCGGCGTGCTGTCGCCGGGCCAGGCGCTGCGCGCGGCGCAGGCCGCCAACCACGGCGAACTGGAAAGCGGCAACGCCGGCGCCGCCACCTGGATCAACGAACTGCTGTGGCGCGAGTTCTACCAGCACTTGCTGGCGGCCTGCCCGACGCTGTCGATGCACCAGCCGATGAAACCGGAAACCGCCGCGGTGCCCTGGCGCGACGCGCCCGACGACCTGCGCGCCTGGCAGGAAGGCCGCACCGGCCTGCCGATCGTCGACGCCGCCATGCGCCAGCTGCTGGCGCTGGGCTGGATGCACAACCGGCTGCGCATGGTCACGGCCATGTTCCTGTCCAAGAACCTGCTGATCGACTGGCGCGAGGGCGAGGCCTGGTTCATGGCGCACTTGGTCGACGGCGACCTGGCGGCCAACAACGGCGGCTGGCAATGGAGCGCGTCCACCGGCGCCGATTCGGTGCCCTACTTCCGCGTCTTCAACCCACTGTCGCAGTCGCGCAAGTTCGATCCGCGCGGCGCGTTCCTGCGCGAATGGCTGCCCGAGCTGGCCCACCTGGACGACAGCGCCATCCACGATCCCAGCCCGATGGAGCGCGCGGCGGCCGGCTATCCCATGCCCATCGTCGACCTGCCGCAGAGCCGCCTGCGGGCGCTGGAAGCCTTCGGCAACCTGCCCAAGGCCTGAACAACGGGCAAAATCGTCCATCACATCACGGCCGCGACCTTTCGCGGCCGTTTACGTTTCGCATCGTTTCAAAATATTTTGATGTAGATCAACCCGGCGATATCGCCCGTCCCCGATAATCCGGCAGCAACACGCCCCCCGCCCATCACAGGACGAAAGACGCATGCGCAACAACCAGCCGGTCTACGACAAGGAATACACGCTTCACGACGAGCAGTACCTGATCTCGCGCACCGACGCCCGCGGCCGCATCATCTACGCCAATCCCGCGTTCGTGGAGGTCAGCGGCTTCACCCGCGAGGAACTGGTGGGCGCCGCCCACAATATCGTGCGCCACCCCGACATGCCGGAAGAGGCGTTCGAGGACCTGTGGCGCACCATTCAGCGCGGCGAATCCTGGACCGGGGTGGTCAAGAACCGCCGCAAGGACGGCGGCTTCTACTGGGTGCTGGCCAACGTCACCCCCATCATCGAGCGCGGCGAGACGGTCTGTTATGCCTCGGTGCGGGTCAAGCCGACCCGCGCCCAGATCGAGGGCGCGGACGCCGCCTACCGGCAGTTGCGCGCCGGCGCCGCGCGCGGCTTCAGGCTCAGCCGCGGCCAGGTCAAGCCGACCGGCCTGCGCGGCGTGTTGGCGCGTCTCAAGATCTGGCGCCTGACGGGCGTGCGTTCGCGCATGCTGGCCTGGGCCATGCTGGCCTCGGCGCTGTTCCTGGGCGCGGCCGGCGTGGCGTTGTACGGCATGCTCGACCGCATGAGCACCGAGGAGATCGCGCTGGCGGCGGCCATGCTGGCCAGCGGCGTGATCCTGATCTTCGCCTCGGGCTGGGGCTTTGCCCGCTCGATCACCGGCCTGCTGGTCACCGCCACCGACTTCACCCGCCAGATCGCCGCCGGCAACCTCAGCACGCCGCTGCCGCCCGCCAGCATCCGCGACGAGATCGGCGCCCTGAAATTCTCGCTGGAAGTGATGCGCAAGAGCCTGGTCAGCATCACCCGCGACGTCCACAACGGCATCGAAAGCGCGCTGACCTCGGCCGCCGAGATCGCCGACGGCAACGCCGACCTGTCGGCCCACACGCAGCGCCAGGCCGCCTCGCTGGAGGAAGCCGCGGCCAGCATGGAACAGCTGGCGTCCACCGTGAAGCAGACCGCCACCAACGCGCACGGCGCCGACCAGATGGCCAGCCAGGCATCCGACGTGGCCCGGCGCGGCGGCCAGGTGGTGGATGAGGCGGTGCAGGCGATGCAGGGCATCGTGCAAAGCACCTCGCGCATCAGCGAGATCGTCGGCATCATCGACGGCATCGCCTTCCAGACCAACATCCTGGCGCTGAACGCCGCGGTCGAGGCGGCTCGCGCCGGCGAGGCCGGCAAGGGCTTCGCGGTGGTGGCGTCCGAAGTGCGCAGCCTGGCGCAGAAGAGCGCCACCGCCGCGCGCGAGATCAAGGAACTGGTCGAGACCTCGAACCACAAGGTCGAGGACGGCGTGCGCCACGTCGAGCGCGCCGGCGAAGCGATGCTGGACATCGTCGAGTCGGTGCGGCAGGTGACCCAGATCGTCAATGAGATCGCGGCCACCTCGAACGAGCAGCACACCGGCATCGACAACGTCAGCCGCACCATCTCGGAAACCGACAGCGCCGCGCAGAGCAACGCGGCGCGGGTCGAACAGGCCAGCCTGGCGGTGGACAACCTGCGCACGCGCGGCGCGCAGCTGCGCCACGCCATCGAGGTGTTCCGCATCGCCGGCGCCCAGACCGTGCTGCCCAAGCGTGCTCCCGCGCCGGCGCCGGCGGCGCTGATCGCCTCGCCGCGTCAGGGCCAGCCGTTGCTGGAACAGCGCGCCTCGTAAGGCCTGCCTGTCGCCGGCGCTCAGGCGCCGGCCGCGGCCGCCTGGATCGCCGCCAGCTGGCCCGCCAGCCCGGCGCGCGCGGCGGCAAAGCGGCCATCCAGCGCCGCCGTGCCCACCGTGAATCCCGCCGCCCCGGCGCGGCACGCCGCCCGGATGCGCTCGGGCGTGTCGAGCGAGCCGGCCACGATCACCGGCGCGCCCGCCGCGCATACCTGCGCCATCAGCGCCGGCACGTCGACGCTGGCGCGATAGGCCAGCAGGTCCAGCCCATGCACGCCGGGCAGGCCGGCCAGTTGCGCGGCGCTGCGCGCGATGTCCTCGCGCGAGCCGCCCAGGATGCTGGGATGCCCGTGGACCTGGCCGGGAAACGGGTAATAGCGGATGCGCGAGTCCGCCAGCAGCGGCAGCGCGTCGGCCGCGTGCGTGCCGCCCAGCAGACAGTCGACGTCCAGTTCCAGCGCGGCGCGCACCGACGCCAGCTCGCTGTCCCGGTCCTGCGACACCACTTCCAGGTAACTGCGCGCGCCCGCCTCGCGGATGGCGCGGTTCAGCCGCCGCAATACCGGCAGCGGCTGGCCGATGTCCTTGAAGCCGATGTGGCGCACCCCGCACGCGAGCGCCGTGTCCAGGTGGGCGGCGGCGTCCGCCACGGTGCGGTCGTTGCGGGTCAGCATGAAGATGAAGTCGGCGGGCATGATGTCCTGGATGATGAAGGGTTCGAATGTAGCGTTCAAGCCATTGGCTGGAACGGCGCGGGGTTCACGCGGCCGCCGCGTGGGCGGCGAGCCGGAAGGCCTGGTCGATGGCGGTCCGCAGGCTGGATGGGTCGGCGATGCCCTGCCCGGCGATGTCGAACGCGGTGCCGTGGTCGGGACTGGTGCGCACGAACGGCAGCCCCAGGGTGATGTTCACGCCCTGCTCCAGGCCCAGGTACTTCACCGGGATCAGGCCCTGGTCGTGGTACTGCGCCACCACCACGTCGAAGCGTCCCTGCCGCGCCTGCATGAATACCGTGTCGCCCGGCCACGGGCCGCAGGCATCGATGCCTTCGCGGCGCGCGGCCTCGATCGCCGGCCGGATGATGCGCTGCTCCTCGTCGCCGAACAGGCCGCCCTCGCCGGCATGCGGATTCAGGCCGGCCACCGCCACGCGCGGCGCCGGCGCGCCAAGCGCGCGGCCACCCTGGTGGGCCAGCCGGATCGCCGACAACTGCGCCTCGAAGTCGGCGCGCTCGATGGCCTGGCGCAGCGAACAATGAATGGTGACCAGCACCGTGGCGATGGCGTCGTTGGCCAGCATCATCGCCACGCGGCCCGCGCCGCCGCGCTCGGCCAGTATCTCGGTATGGCCGGGATACGGCACCCCGGCCGCGGCCAGCGCTTCCTTGTGGATCGGCGCGGTGACGATGCCGGCCACCCGCCCCTGGCGCGCCAGGTCGATGGCCAGGCAGATGGCCTGGTACGCCGCCCGGCCACAGTCCGCGCCGACCCGGCCGAATGGCGGCGGCGACGGCAGCGCGGACGACGGCACCAGGCAGATGCGGTCCGGCCGCGGATCGATGTCGTCCACGTCGGCCACCACCCGCAACCGCGCGGCCGCGCCCAGCGGCGCCAACGCGCGCGCCATCACGGCCGGATCGCCCACCGCCACGCAACGCTCGGCGTAATGCGGCGACAGCAACGTCTTGGCGACGATCTCCGGCCCGATGCCGGCGGGGTCGCCCAGGGTGATGGCCATGGGCCAGGCAGGCACGGGCCGTTCGGCGCGCACGGGGGAAGGATTCATCGGCACAGCAGTCTCCAGGCGGCGTCGCGCAAGGCCTCGGGGCCGCCGAAGCCGCCCGCCTTCATGGCGATCGCCAGTTGCCGACCCGCGCAATCGGCCGTTCCGGCGGGAAAGCCGGGCGCCAGTTCGCAGGTCAAGGTAAATGCGTCGATGGCCAGCGCGTCGAGCAGCGCGGCCAGGGTGTCGCCGCCGGTTGCGATCAGGCCGTCGAACCGGTGCGACGCCAGCGCGAGCATGGCCTGCCGCACCAGCGCCGCCAGCACCGCCGCCGGATCGGCCCGCGCCGTGGCGGGCGCCATCAGGCACGCCAGCCCGGCGTCCGGGGCGATCTCGTCCGCGCGGTCCGCCACCTGCGCGCCGGCGGCCCGCAGGGCCTCGCCTTGCGCCCGGCTGGCCGGATTGGCGCTGCCGATCACCACCAGCACCCGGCGCGCGCGCGGCGGCCGCGCCAGGCCGGGAGCCGCGTCGCCGCAGCGCGCCGCCAGCGCCCGGGCCAGGCCGGGAGACCCGGCCCACAGGCAGGAGCCGTGCGTCCACAATTGCGCGACCCGCTCGTCCAGCGCCGCCTGCGTGGTCGCGTCCAGCACCAGCACCCTGGCGTTGCGCGCGGCGTCGCGCAATTGCGCCGGGTCCGCGTCCTCGGCCACCACCCGGGCCGGCCCGCTGGCCGGATCGATCAGGTCGAGCAGGCGCGCGGCGCGCGCCGGATGCACCGGATCGGCGGCATAGACGCTGGCGTCGACCCGCTCGCCATGCACGTACTGGATACCGCCGCGCGTCACGCGCCCGGCCTCGGGAAAGGCCGGCGCCACCACCAGCAGGCGCCGCCCGCTGGCGTGTAGCGCCGCGGCCAGCTCCGCCCGGACGTGGCCGCGCAGGGTGGAATCCACGGTCTTGTAGAGAATGCCGCGCCCGGCCAGCGCGGCGGCGGCCCGCGCCACCGCGTCCACGGCGTCGGCTTCGGGCTGCCCGCGGCTGCCGGTGTCGACCGACAGCACGCATTCCCCGGCCGGCCCGGCAACGCCCCGGCGCACCCGCGCCGAACCGGCCCAGGGCAGGAACGGGCCGGCGCCATCGGCGGCGCTGGTCAGATCGTCGGCGATGATGCCGACGCGGGGAGAAAGCAGTTCCGGAGTGTCCATACCGGTGATTAAAATGCAGATCACCCCGCAGTAAAATCCATCATTTCTGACGTTTATTCGTGATATATCATCACCAATGCCAGCCACCCGCCGTCCCTCGCTGAACGACCTGCGCGCCTTCGAGGCGGTGGCGCGCCTGGGGTCCGTGCGCGCCGCCGCCGACGAACTGTCGCTGACCCACGGCGCGGTCAGCCGCCGCGTGACGAAGCTGGCCGATGACCTGGGCCTGACGCTGGTCGAACCGGCCGGACGCGGCCTGCGCATCACCGACGGCGGCCAATTGCTGGCCTCGTCCATGGGCCGCGCGCTGGCGCTGATCCACGACGCCATCGACACCCTGCAGGCGCGCGACGCGCAGCGCCCCGTGGTGCTGTCGTGTGAACGTTCGGTCGCCATGCGCTGGCTGATTCCGCGCCTGTCGCTGTTCCAGGACCGGCATCCGGATATCGAGCTGCATCTGTCGGTGGGCGGCGGACCGCTGGACTTCGCCCGCGACCAGGTCACGCTGGCGCTGCGGCGCCTGGACTTCCCGGTGCATCCCGACTGGATCGTCACCCCGCTGATGGCAGAGAGCATGGGGCCGGTGATGGCGCCGTCGCTGTTGCCCGCGTTCGAGGCCGGCGACTACGTGGCGCTGTCTTCGCGCACCCGGCCGCGCGCCTGGGACGACTGGCTGCGCCAGGCGGGGCATCCCGCGCCGCGCGCCAGCCGTCACCTGGATCATCATTTCCTGATGGTGGAAGCGGCCGCCGCCGGCCTGGGCGTGGCGCTCAGTCCGCGCCTGCTGGCGCAGGACGACCTGCGCAGCGGGCGGCTGGTCGCGCCGGCCGGATTCGCCCCGGACGGCTCGCACTATGGCTTGATCGAGTCGCGCGGCGCCCCGGCGGGCGCGGCGCCGGCGCTGGCGGCGCTGAAGCGGTGGCTGGCCGAGGCGGTGGCCGAGGCCTGACGCGAAGGACGGATCCGGGCGCCGTTATTGCGGCACCGCGGCGTCCTTGTCGAGCCGCTTGATGAACACCAGCAATTCCTTTTCGACCTGTTTGTCGCCGCGCGCCTGCGCCGCCTTCAGGCCCGATTCCCAGGCGGCGCGGGCGCCGGCCTTGTCGCCGCGGCCGAGGCAGGCCTTGCCCAGCCATTTCCAGGCCACCGAGTACGCCGGATCGAAGACCAGCGAGGCGCGCAGGTGCGTCTCGGCGTCGCCGTAGCACTCCTGCTCGGCGTAGGCCTTGCCCAGCGAAAATCGCAACAACATGTTGTCGGTGCCCTTGGCCAACATGGTTTCCAGACGATCGATCATTTCCCGCATGGCCGGCCTCCTTTGCGCCGATTGCGCTGACTGCGATGGCACATGATAGGCCGCTGGCCGCGCATCGGCGGCAATGGCCCCGCGCCGCGCAGGGAAAGCGGCGGCGCATCGCACAAGCATCGGTTTCCTTGCGTTTCAAGCGGCGTCGCGACGGGAATGGCGGTGCGACTATCCTGTCACACGCTCAGGGCCCGCCGCGTCTCGCGCGGCCGACCCTGACCGCCTGCTGACGGCAGGCCGCAACCGTCAACCCGCAAGGTGCCGCTTCATGCCGAACATGCGCCTCCTCCTGCGCCGCCTGGCGCCCCGGCTGCCGCCGCTGGCGGCCCTGGCGCTTGCCGCCCCGCTGCTGGCCGCGCCGCCCGCCGCGCCCAACGCCGCCGCCAACGGCCACGACGCCGAGGCCCAGGCGCTCGACGCCGCGCTGGTCAACCGCATCACCTGGGGCGCCACCCCGGCCGAGCTGGCGCGCATGCGCGAACTCGGTCCGCAGCGCTATCTGCAGGCGCAACTGCATCCCGATCCGAGGGCGCGCCTGCCCGCCGCCGTGCAGCAGCGCATCGACGCCCTGTCGATCTCGCGCCAGAGCGCCGAGGACGCGCACGCCGAGCAGCGCGGCCTGCGCCAGGATGCCAAGGACGCCGACCCCGGCCGCAAGCAGGAGGCCCAGCGCGACGCCCGCGCCATTTCGCGCCAGCGCGCCGACGACACCGCCAGCCGCGCGCTCTACCGCGCGCTGTACTCGCCCAACCAGCTACAGGAGCAGATGACCTGGTTCTGGATGAACCACTTCAACGTCTACGCGGCCAAGAACGACGTCGGCACCTATATCGACCAATACGAGGAACGCGCCATCCGCCCGCACGCGCTCGGCAAGTTCCGCGACCTGCTGGCGGCCACGCTGCGTTCGCCGGCGATGCTGGCGTACCTGGACAACACCCAGAACGCCGCCGGCCACATCAACGAGAACTACGCGCGCGAACTGATGGAGCTGCACACGCTGGGCGTCAAGGGCGGCTACACGCAGGCCGACGTGCAGGAACTGGCGCGCATCCTCACCGGCCTGGGCATCCACAACCAGGCGGGCCCGCCCAAGGTCCGGCCCGCGCTGCGCGGCCAGGTGGTGCTGGACGGCCTGTTCCTGTTCAACCCGGCGCGCCACGACTACGGCGACAAACAGTTCCTGGGCCACTCCATCCGCGGCGCCGGCCTGGCCGAGGTGGACGAGGCCGTGGACCTGCTGGCGCGCCATCCCGCCACCGCGCGCTTCATCAGCGCCAAGCTGGCCGCCTACTTCATGGGCGACGCGCCGCCGGCCTCGGTCATCGACAAGATGGCGCGGACCTTCCTGGCCAGCGACGGCGACATCGCCGCCACCTTGCAGACGCTGTACGGCTCGCCGGAATTCACGCAGTCGCTCAAGGCCGGCGTGTTCAAGGACCCCGTGCACTACGTGTACTCGGCCTTGCGGCTGACCTACGCCGACCTGCCGCCCATCGTCAACCCGCGCCCGGGCCTGGCCATGCTGCGGCAACTGGGCCAGCCGCTGAACCAGCGCCTGACGCCCGACGGTTATCCGCAGGCGCAGTCGGACTGGGCCGGCTCGGGCCAGATGACCGCGCGCTTCGAAGTGGCGCGCGCCATCGCCGCCGCGCCCCAGGCCTTCTACCGCGAGGGCGACGACAAGGGACCGGTGGAATTACCGCGCATGCCCGACCTGCTGCGCGAGAACGCCGGCGACGGCCTGTTCGCGCGCCTGTCGCCCGCCACCCGCGACACCATCGCGCAAGCGAAGAACCCCAAGGACGCCAACACCTATCTGCTGGCCTCGCCCGAATTCATGCGGCGCTGAGCCGCTGCCGCAGGAGAAACCCCATGGATCGCCGCCGCATACTGCAACTCATGGCCTCGGCGCCGCTCGTCTTCGGCGCCAGCCGCCTGTACGCCGCGCCGGCCGCCGCCAACAACAAGCTGCTGGTCGTCTTCATGCGCGGCGCCTACGACGCCGCCAGCCTGCTGGTGCCCGCCAACAGCGACTTCTATTACGAGTCGCGCCCGGGCATCGCCATCGCCAGGCCCGGCAGCGGCGCCGGCGCCGCCCTGCCCCTGGCCGACGGCTGGGCCCTGCACCCGGCGCTGGCCGAGAGCCTGATGCCCTTCTACCAGAAGCGCCAGCTGGCCTTCGTGCCGTTCGCCGGCACCGACGACACCAGCCGCAGCCACTTCGAGACCCAGAACCGCATCGAACTCGGCCAGGGCGCGGCCCGCGACAGGAGCGGCGACTTCCGCACGGGCTTCCTGAACCGCCTGGCCGCCGCACTCGACGGCAAGGACATGCAGGCGGCCGCTTTCACCTCCGAGGTGCCGCAGATCTTCCGCGGTGCCGAGCGCGTGCCCAACATCGACCTGGGCGGCGCGGCCCGCAAGTCGCGCCTGTCCGAGGCCGACAACCGCGCCATCGCCGCCATGTACCAGTACACCGACCTGGGCGCCTCGGTCGCCGAGGGCCAGCGCATCATGGGCGCCACGCGCGCCGAAATCGACGCCGAAATGGAGGCCGCCAGCGGCAACGCCGTGTCGGCCGACAGGCTGGAGCAGGAAGCGCGCCGCATCGGCCGCTTCATGCGCGACAGCTACAACCTGGGCTTCGTCGACGTCGGCGGCTGGGACACCCACGTCGGCCAGGGCGGCGCCAGCGGCATGCTGGCCAACCGGCTCGGCCAGCTGGGCCGGGCGCTGGCCGGCTACGCAGATGCCATGGGCCCGGCCTGGAAACAGGCCACGGTCGTCGTCATCAGCGAATTCGGCCGCACCTTCCGCGAAAACGGCAACAAGGGCACCGACCACGGCCACGGCACGGTCTACTGGGTGCTGGGCGGCAATGTGCGGGGCGGCCGCATCGCCGGCCGCCAGGTCCCGGTCAAACGCGACACCCTGTTCCAGGACCGCGACTACCCGGTGCTCAATGAATACCGCGCGCTGTTCGCCGGCCTGTTCTCGCGCCTGTATGGCCTGCCGCCGGCCCGGCTGGCGCAGGTGTTCCCGGGCACCACGCCGCTCGACCTGAAACTGGTCTGAACGCAGACCAAGGGTATACCCGCATCGGCAACAGGGATTTGCGGCGGCGCGCGCGCGCGGCTGCTCTAAAATTCGCGCTCCCTTCCCTGTCGCCGCGGCCCCGTGCGCCCGGCCCTCTCCCCGGTTTTACATGCCCCTGCATCTCATCGCGCTGGCCGCCGCCGCTTTCGGCATCGGCACCAGCGAATTCGTCATCATGGGCCTGCTGCCCAACGTTGCCGCCGACCTGGACGTCAGTATCGACATCGCCGGCCTGCTGATCACGGGCTACGCCATGGGCGTGGTGATCGGCGCCCCCATCATGGCCATCATCACCGCGCGCCTGCCGCGCAAGGCCACGCTGATCGGCCTGGCCAGCACCTTCGTGCTGGGCAACCTGCTCTGTGCGATGGCGCCGGGCTACGCCACGCTGATGGCCGCGCGCGTCTTCACCGCCTTCTGCCATGGCGCCTTCTTCGGCATCGGCGCGGTGGTGGCCGCCGACCTGGTGCCGCGCCACCAGCGCTCCAGCGCCATCGCGCTGATGTTCACGGGGCTGACGCTGGCGAATGTGCTGGGCGTGCCCCTGGGCACCGCGCTGGGCCAGGTGGCGGGCTGGCGCTCGACCTTCTGGGTGGTCAGCGGCATCGGCCTGGCCGCGGTGGCGGCGCTGGCGGCCTGGCTGCCCGGCCGCATTCCCATGCAACCCGGCAACATCCTGCGCGAGTTCCGCGTGCTGCGCGACGTGCGCGTGCTGTGGCCGCTGCTGGCCAGCGTGCTGGCCTCGGCCGCGCTGTTCTGCGTGCTGACCTACATCGCGCCGATCCTGCGCGACATCACCGGCGTGTCCGAACGCGGCGTGACCGGCGTGCTGCTGCTGTTCGGCGTCGCGCTCACGGTGGGCAGCACGCTCGGCGGCAAGCTGGGCGACCGCAACCTGGAAGTGTCGCTGCGCCGCATCTTCCTGGGCCTGCTGCTGGTGTTCCTGGCGCTCAGCCAGGCCATCCACGCGCTGGCGCCGATGCTGGTGATGACCTTCATCTGGGGCACGCTCGGCTTTGCCGTGGTGCCGCTGCTGCAGACGCTGATCGTGGACCAGGCGGCCGAAGCCCCCAACCTGGCCTCGACCCTGAACCAGGGCGCCTTCAACCTGGGCAACGCCGGCGGCGCCTGGCTCGGCAGCCTGGCGCTGGGCCATGGCCTGCCGCTGACCGACCTGCCGTGGATGTCGGCCGCCATCACCGCGGCGGTGTTGCTGCTGACCCTGTGGGGCACGCGCTACTATGGGCGCCACGCCGGGATGGCGCAGCCGCCGCAACCCGGCGCGCTGGCCTCGTCCCGTTCCGACGCCTGACTCCAAGGAGCCCGCATGAGCACGATCTACGATTTCTCGGCCCGCGACATCCACGGCGCCGACCAGCCGCTGGCCGCCTACCGCGGCCGGGTGCTGCTGGTGGTGAACGTGGCCTCGAAATGCGGCTTCACGCCGCAGTATTCGGGCCTGGAAGAGCTGTACCGCGCCCTGCGCGAAGACGGCCTGACGGTGCTGGGCTTTCCCTGCGACCAGTTCGGCCGCCAGGAGCCGGGCAACGAGGCCGAGATCCTCGACTTCTGCACCACGCAGTACGACATCACCTTCCCGCTGTTCGCCAAGATCGACGTCAATGGCGCCGACGCCGACCCGCTGTACCGCTGGCTCAAGGGCGAAAAGCCCGGCGTCTTCGGCACCGAGGGCATCAAGTGGAACTTCACCAAGTTCCTGGTGGGCCGCGATGGCCAGGTGATCAAGCGCTACGCCCCCACCGACACCCCGGCCGGCCTGAAGGACGACATCGTCCGCGCCCTGGCGGCGCCCGCCGTTTAACGCAACGGCGGCAGGCGGCGGCGCACGGTGTGCGCCTTGATGATGGCGGTGTTGGTCTCGGCGAACTCGGTCACGCGCTCCAGGATGCCGTCCAGGTGCGTGATCGAGCGCAGCACCACCCGCGCGATGAAGCAGTCGTCGCCCGTGACCTTGTCGCATTCGACGAATTCCGGGATCTGCTGGATCAGCCCCTCGACCCGCCGCAACTGCCCCGGCAATGGCCGGATGCGCACGATCGCCTCCAGCGTATAGCCCAGCGCCACCGGATCCACGTCCAGCGTGTAGGCGCGTATCACCCCCGATTCCTCCAGCCGCCGCAGGCGGTCGGCCACGCTCGGCGCGGACATGCCGACCTGGCGCGCCAGGTCGGCGGTGGTGGTGCGCGCGTTGGCCGTCAGCATCTCCACCAGGCGGCGATCGATACCATCCAGGACCGGGCTTTCATTCTTTAGGTCATTCTGCATAAATTCCACCCGAACGAAGGTTCAACGACGAATCCGCCGCAGCAACATCATATAACCGGCCCGATCGGCCTGGGATAATTTCTCCATCGAATCGCGGACCGCACGGTCCCCTGGAGCCTTCCATGTCCCCCTCATCCGATCGCCTCGGCCTGGCCCAGATGGCCGCCGCCATGACCCTGTCCGGCACCCTGGGCGTGTTCGTCCTCGAATCCGGCCAGAGCGCCTGGAACGTGGTGTTCTTCCGCTGCGTCTTCGGCGCCCTGTCGCTGTTCCTGTACTGCTGGGCCCGCGGCCTGCTCAAGCCCGGCCTGTTCACGGCCCGCACGCTGGCGCTGGCCCTGGCCGCCGGCGCCGCGCTGGTGCTGAACTGGGTGCTGCTGTTCTCGGCCTACCGCCTGGCGTCGATCTCGCTGGCCACCGCCGTCTACAACGTGCAGCCCTTCTTCCTGATCGGCCTGGGCGCGCTGTTCCTGGGCGAACGCCCCACGCGCGGCAAGCTGGCGTGGTCGGTGATCGCCTTCGCCGGCCTGATGCTGGTGCTCAAGCTCACCGACCACGGCGGCGGCGACGCCTATCTGTCGGGCCTGCTGCTGGGGCTGGGCGCGGCGGCCCTCTATGGCATCACCGCCGTCATCGTCAAGCGCCTGAAGGGCATCCCGCCGCAGGTGCTGGCGCTGGTGCAGGTGACGCTGGGCGCGGTGATGCTGCTGCCCATGGCCGACTTCCAGGCGCTGCCCGCGGCGCCGCTGCAATGGGGCTACCTGGTGGCGCTGGGCCTGGTCCACACCTGTCTGATGTACATCCTGATGTACTCGGCGATCCAGAAGCTGCCCACCACCTCGACCGCCGCCCTCAGCTTCATCTACCCGGCCGTGGCGATCCTGCTGGACCTGGTGGTGTACGGCCACCGCATGGACGCCACCCAGGTGCTGGGCGTGGCCATGATCTTCGTGGCGGCCGCCGGCGTCAGCCTGAACTGGCAGTGGCGCCTGTGCGGCGGCGCCCGGCCCGGCGCGGCCTGACCCGGGCGGCGGGCCAAACCCGCACCGCGCCCCCGGGTATTCGGCCGCCCGCCCCTCGCGCCGCTATCATGGGCCTTCCGATCCGCCGGCATTGGCCGGCGGCGCCAAGACGCTAAGGAATCCCCATGATCGATCTCTATTACTGGACCACCCCGAACGGCCACAAGATCACGATTTTCCTGGAAGAAACCGGGTTGCCGTACGAGATCCACCCGGTCAACATCGGCAAGGGCGACCAGTTCAAGCCCGAGTTCCTGGCCATCGCGCCCAACAACCGCATTCCCGCCATCGTCGACCGGCAGCCGGCCGACGGCGGCGCGCCGCTGTCGCTGTTCGAGTCCGGCGCCATCCTGCAGTACCTGGCCGAGAAGACCGGCCGCTTCCTGCCCGCCGACCTGCGCGGCCGCGCCGAGGTCTCGCAGTGGCTGTTCTGGCAGATGGGCGGCCTGGGCCCCATGGCCGGCCAGAACCACCACTTCTCGGGCTACGCCCTCGAGCGCATCCCCTACGCCATCGAACGCTACGTCAAGGAAACCAACCGCCTCTACGGCGTGCTGAACAAGCGCCTGGCCGACCGCGAATTCGTCGCCGGCGACTACTCCATCGCCGACATGGCCGCCTACCCCTGGATCGTGCCGCACGCCAAGCAGGGCCAGGACCTGAACGACTTCCCGCACCTGAAGCGCTGGTTCGACGCCATCGCCGCCCGCCCGGCCGTGCAGCGCGCCTACGCACTGGCCGACAAGGTCAACACCGCGCCGTCCGTCAGCGATGACGAATCGCGTCGCATCCTGTTCGGCCAGACCGCCCAGAACGTGCGCTGAGCGAGGCCGCGATGACCGATTCCCCCCTGCTTTTCCGCCGCGCGCGCGCCGACGACCTGCCCGACATCGTGGCCATGCTGGCCGACGACGAACTGGGCGCCAAGCGCGAAGATCCCTCGATTCCGCTCAACCCCCGCTACACTGCGGCTTTTGCCGCCATCGAGCAGGACTCGAACCAGTTCTTCGCGGTGGTCGAGCGCGACGCGCGCCTGGTCGGCTGTTTGCAGTTATCGTTCATACCCGGCCTGTCGCGGCTGGGCCAATGGCGCGGACAGATCGAGAGCGTGCGCATCGCCTCGTCATCGCGCGGCCAGGGCCTGGGGCGCGCCATGTTCGAGTGGGCCATCGAGCAGTGCCGCTCGCAGGGATGCGAGATGGTGCAGCTGACCACCGACCGCGCCCGGCCCGACGCCCGTCGCTTCTATGAAAGCCTCGGGTTCAAGGCCAGCCACGACGGCATGAAACTGAGCCTGTAGCCGCCGCCCGGCGCAGGCCCTGATTATCAAAGGAGCGCCCCATGCACGGCGAATACAAAGTCCCCGGCGGCAAGCTGGTGGTCGCGGACCTGGAAGTCCGCGACGGCCGCCTGGCCGATGTCCGCATCAGCGGTGATTTCTTCCTGGAGCCGCCGGAGGCGCTGGAAGCCATCAACGCCGGCCTGAACGGCCTGCCCGCCGACGCCGGCGAGCTGGAACTGGTGCTGGCGGTGCAGTCGGCGCTGCCCGCCAATACCGAAATGTTCGGCTTCTCGGCCGAGGCCGTGGCGGTGGTGCTGCGGAGGGCGCTGGCATGACGCGCACCGACTGGAACGACTACGACTGGCAACTGATCCACGAAGCCCCGCAGCGCCCCGCGCTGCACATGGCGCTGGACGCCGTCATCACCGACGAAGTCGGCGCCGGCACGCGCCCGCCCACCCTGCGCATCTGGGAATGGTCGGCGCCCGCGGTCGTGATCGGCCGCTTCCAATCGCTCAAGAACGAAGTCGACCCCGAGGGCGCCCGGCGCCACGGCATCGAGGTCGTGCGCCGCGTCAGCGGCGGCGGCGCCATGTTCATCGAACCGGGCAACAGCATCACCTATTCGCTGAGCGCGCCGCAGGCGCTGGTGCACGGCATGAGCTTCCAGGAAAGCTATGCGTTCCTGGACGCCTGGGTGCTGCAGGCGCTGCAGGGGCTGGGCATCAAGGCCTGGTACCAGCCGCTCAACGACATCGCCTCGGACATCGGCAAGATCGGCGGCGCCGCCCAGGCGCGCCGCGCCGGCGCGGTGCTGCACCACGTCACCATGTCCTACGACATCGACGCCGATAAAATGGTGGAAGTCTTGCGCATCGGGCGCGAGAAACTGTCGGACAAGGGCACCACCAGCGCCAAGAAGCGCGTCGACCCGCTGCGCACCCAGACCGGGCTGGCGCGCGAGGTCATCATCCAGCGCATGGTGGATACCTTCGCCAGCCTGCACCGGCTGACGCCGGGCCAGCTGGGCGCCGCCACGCTGGCCCAGGCCGAGGCCCAGGCCGCCGAGAAGTTCTCCACGCCCGAATGGACCGCGGTCGTTCCCTGATCCGCCGCGGGCAACCGTTGGACGGCCGCGCCCGCGCGCGGCCGGGTTTTCTGGAGGTAGTTCAATGCGTCGTCCCCGTATGCCGCGCGGCCTGTCCGCCGCGGTCCTGGGAGCCGCCCTGCTGGCGTTGGCCGGCTGCGGCAGTTCGCCCCCCGCCAACATCACGCTGGAGTCGCCGACGGCGGCCGCCAGCACGGCCACGCCCGAGAAGATCGGCGACCTCGCCACCGAGCGCATCAAGTGGGCGTCCAACAAGCCCGACTGCAAGGGCGACTGCCCGCGCATCGAGATCGACAGCGTGGCCTTCCCCGGCATCCCGAAGCTGAGCGCGCTGGTCGACCACGTGCTGGCCTACATGACCGGCACCGACGCCAACCGCCGCGGCCCCTACGAGACGCTGTCGGAATACACCCAGTATTTCTGGTCCACCGCGCGCCCGCGCGACGCCACCTACTTCAAGGCCAGCGTCAAGGACACCGTCGGCGACATCGTCTCGATCGAGCTGCACACCGAGCAGTTCCTGACCGGCGCCGCGCACGGCATCCCGGCCACCCAGTACCTGAACTGGGAACGCAGCCGCGGCCGCGTCATGGCGCTGGACGAGGCCCTGATCCCGGGTCGCCGCGCCGAATACGTCGCCGCGCTGCAGCGCGCCCACGCCAAGTGGCTGGCCGGCAACAGCGACGCCAAGCGCGATCCGGCGGCCTACAACAAGATGTGGCCGTTCCAGGAAAGCGACAACTTCGCGCTCACGCGCGACGGCATCGTGGTCAAGTACGACGCCTACTCGATCGCGCCGTACTCGTACGGCGAGCCCGAGCTGAGCATCCCCTACGCCGACCTGCGCGGCATCCTCAAGCCGGAACTGCTGCCGAAGTCATGAAGACCGCTGCGCGGTGGCGGCCGCCATCGCGCCACGGCCGGCGCGTCCCGTCCAACGCCGCGCCCCAAATGGAAACCGCCCCTGTCGGGGCGGTTTTCCTGTCTTCCTCGCGCTCCTCCCGCGCCGGGCCGAAGCCCGGCGCCAGAAGGACTTACGGGTACAGGCCGCGCACCTGGCGGGCCTGCAGGATGCGCGTGCAAGCCACGATGAACGCGGCGGTGCGCAGCGTCACCTTGTGCTCCCTGGCCACCAGCGCGATCGAGGCGTAGGCCTCGCGCATGATGCGTTCCAGGCGCTGGTTGATTTCGTCCTCGCTCCAGAAGAAGCTGGAGAAGTCCTGCACCCATTCGAAGTACGACACCGTCACGCCGCCGGCGTTGGCCAGCACGTCCGGCACCACGTACACGCCATTCTCGGCCAGGATGTCGTCCGCTTCCGGGGTGGTCGGGCCGTTGGCGCCTTCCACCACGATCTTGGCGCGCACCTTGGCGGCATTGGCCGAGGTGATCTGGCTTTCGAGGGCCGCCGGGATCAGGAATTCGGTTTCCAGCGTCCAGAACTCGTCCTTGTCCAGGGCCTGGCCGCCGGAGAAGCCGCCCACGCCGCCATGCTGCGACACGTGCGACAGCAGCTTGTGGACGTCGAGGCCGGCGGCGTTGTGCACCGTGCCGGTGTGGTCCTGCGCCGCGATGACCTTGGCGCCGGCTTCATGGAACAGGCGGGCGGCGGTGCCACCCACGTTGCCGAAGCCCTGCACCACCACGCGCGCCTTGGACACGTCGATGTTCAGGTCGCGCGCGGCTTCGCAGCCGACCACGAACACGCCGCGGCCGGTGGCCTCGACGCGGCCCAGGCTGCCGCCCAGCGCGATCGGCTTGCCGGTCACGACGCCGGTGGCGGTCGAGCCTTCGTTCATGGAGTACGTGTCCATCATCCAGGCCATGGTCTGGGCGTTGGTGTTCACGTCAGGGGCGGGAATGTCCTTGGACGGGCCGATGATGACGCCGATTTCCGAGGTGTAGCGGCGCGTCATGCGCTCGAGTTCGGATTGCGACAGCTTGCGCGGGTCGACGCGGATGCCGCCCTTGGCGCCGCCGTACGGCAGGTTGACCGCGGCGTTCTTGACCGACATCCACGCGGCCAGCGCCATCACTTCCGACAGGGTCACGTCCTGGTGGAAACGCACGCCGCCCTTGCCCGGGCCGCGCGAGGTGTTGTGCTGCACGCGATAGCCTTCGAAGTGGGCCACGCTGCCGTTGTCCAGCTCGATCGGCACGTCGACGATCAGCGAGCGCTTCGGGCGCTTCAGGGTCTCGACCCAGCGCGCCAGCGATCCGAGATACGGGGTGACCCGATCGACTTGTTGCAGGTAATTACCCCAGGGGCCGAGTTCTTCGGCATTCAGATAAGACGGCAAGGCATGGGTGGGAGTTTGAGACATGAACATGCTCTCCTGACAAAGTTGCGCCATTTTATCCATATCCTTTATGCGTCCCCATATTTTCAGAAAAAATATTAATTGGGGACACAATAAGGAAATGAAGACCGTGAGCGTCACCGAGCCTGCCGAAACGCTGCGCCTATCCTAGCCCTGCGCGCCGGCAGCGTCCAGCCTGCGCGGCGCCCGCTTCGCCCATTCGGCGCCGGCCGCGCGGCCCAGCCCCGCACGCCCGCCCGCGACACGCCGGGCCTGCCGGCTCGACCGCCGGGCGCCTCGCTCGCGCCCCGCCCGCCGCCACATCACACCCGCGTGTCAGCCCGCCCCGGACGCCTGTCGCATTCCGCTTGAAACCGTCATCCACTTGACCCAGAATCAACCGGCCCCGGTTTTAGCGGTACCCGGCACCGGCGGCTTTCCAAAGCTTGTCATCCCGCGTTGCCGGCGGGCGACCCCCGCTTGCATCCTGCACTTATGAAAATCAACCATAGAGGTGCGCATGTCGGATTTTTCCCTGATTGACAGCAATGACCCGCGTTACGCGACCCTGCAAAAGGGTTTCAACCTGCGCTTCCCCACCACGGGCCAGGGCGCCAACGCCATCTACGTCTGCAAGACCCCGCAGGACGTGCTGGACGCGGCCAACGCCGCGCTGGCCCAGGGCTGCCGCATCACGGTGCGCAGCGGCGGCCACTGCTACGAAGGCTTCGTGGCCAACAAACTGCCGCAGGACCACGGCCAGCCCCTGGCCATCATCGACCTGAGCCTGATGACCGGCCTGCGCTACCGCGAGGCCGGCGACATCGCCTCGCCCTGGAACCCCGCCGCCCGCTACCGTTTCGCGGCCGCATCGGGCAACCAGAACTGGGACGGCTATCTGGACCTGTACAAGACCGCCAACCGCACCCTGCCCGGCGGCTCGTGCTATTCGGTCGGTTCGGGCGGCCACATCGTCGGCGGCGGCTACGGCCTGCTGTCGCGCCTGCACGGGCTGACGGTGGACTGGCTGTCGGGCGTGGACATCCTGGTGCCGCAAGGCCCCGGCGCGCGCAAGCTGGTGCCCAAGCACGTCAACCTGCACAGCACCGGCGCCGACCGCGACCTGTTCATCGCCTGCCGCGGCGGCGGCGGCGGCAACTACGGCATCATCCTGACCTACTACTACGCCGACCTGCCCGCGGCGCCGCAGGAAGCCTACTGGCTGTCGCTGTCCTACCCCTGGGCCAGCTTCGGCACCGGCACGGCCGGCCGCGCCAACTTCGCCCGCTTCATGCGCGCCTACTGGCAGTGGTTCGCCGACCATGACGCCGACTGGAACAGCCCCGACCCTGCCAAGGCCAACGGCGGCCTGTTCACGCTGCTGAAGGTGCAGCACCGCTCCACCGGCGACGTGGTGCTCAGCATCCAGTACACCGGCAAGGACGGCAAGGTCGGCGGCGCGCGCGACCAGCCGTTCCTGGACTTCGTCGCCACCATGAACGCGGCGGCCAGCGCCGCGCCCGCCGTCAACCTGTCCACGCATTGGTACGGCCCGTCGCACCGCGTGGTCCATCCGGCGCCGCGCATGCTGGCCCATGCGGTCAACGATGCGCAGAAGATGGACTGGCTGTGGCTGACGCAGAGCATCAACGGCTCGGGCAGCAACCAGCGCGGCAAGTACAAGTCCGCGTATCACAAGGCCAATTTCAGCGACGTCGAGATCATGGCCATGTGGGAATACCTGAACGGCTCGGACGACCCGCGGCTGAACCAGGCGCTGGTGCAGATCGACTCGTACGGCGGCCGCATCAACCGCAACGACGAGAGCGCCAACCCGACCAGCGTGTGCCAGCGCTCGTCGCTGCTGAAGTCGCAGTTCCAGGTGTACTGGACCAACCCGGCCGAGGACGCTTTCCACATCAAGTGGATCGCCGACCTGTACGACGAGTACTTCGCGCAGTACGGTGGCAAGCCCAGCAACCAGCCGGGCTCGCCGTTCGAGGGGTGCTACATCAACTACCCCGACACCGACATGAAGTACACCGACGCCAGCCACAGCCACGTCGATCCGCAGTGGCTCGACCTGTACTACGGCAACAAGACCGCCGCGCTGATCGCCACCAAACGCAGCGTCGATCCCGACAATCTCTTCCACCACGAGATGTCGATCCCGCTGGCCGCGCCGCAGGCGTGAAAAAGCCCGCCGTCACGCGCGCCATGGCGGGCGTGACGGCGGGCCGGGGGTTCGCGGCGGGTGTCCGCCGCGAACCGCTTCAGGCGGACAGCAGTTGCCAGGCCAGGCGCGCCGCCGCGCGGGCGCCATGGCCGTCGATGTCGAAGCGCGGGCTGTACTCGGCCATGTCGGCCAGGCGCAGCTTGCCGCTGGCCTTGACGCGCAGCACGATCTCCTCGATCACCGCCATCGGCACGCCATAGGGCGCCGGCGCCGACACGCCCGGCATCACCGCCGCCGGCAGCACGTCCAGGTCGATCGTGAGGTACACGTGGCGCGCCCGCGCCAGCAAGGCGTCGACGTTCGCCAGGCGCGCCGCCAGGTGGCGCTCCTGCATGTCGCGATCCTCGACCCACACCGCGCCCACTTCAGCCGCGCGCGCATACAGCGCCGGCGTATTGGCCAGCCGCGACACGCCCAGGCAGGCGTATTGCAGCGCCAGCCCCTGCGCCTCGCAGTAATGCGCGATCTGGTCGAACGGCGTGCCGGAACTGCCCGGCCGGCCGGTGCGCAGGTCGAAATGCGCGTCCAGGTTCAGCACCAGCACCGGACCGTCGTCGCCGCGCTCGGCCAGCCAGCGCGCCAGGCCCTGGAAGCTGCCCCAGGCGATCTCGTGGCCGCCGCCCAGCACCAGCGGGCGGGCGCCCTGGCGCAGCAGGTCGGCCACCGCCAGCCCCAGGCGCTCCTGCGCGTCTTCCAATTGGTCGCCTTCGCAGGCCACGTCGCCCGCATCCAGCAGCCGGGTCAGGCCGTGCGCCGGCAGGCCGGCCATGTATTTGCGGATGCCGGCCGGGCCGGCGGCCGCGCCGGTGCGGCCCTGGTTGCGGGCCACGCCGGCATCGCAGGCAAAGCCCAGCAGCACCGGTTCGCCCGCCGCCGGGGCCTGCCCCGCGGCAGCCTCGACGATGTGCGCCAGCCGGCGCGTATCGCCGCGCTCGGCGCTGTCGTCGCGCGCGGTCCACAGGCTCCTGTCGAGTTGCGCCGCCGTCATGCCGCCCCCTGCCCGGTGCTCAGCACGGCCTGCAGGAATTCACGGGTGCGGGCTTCGCGCGGCTGGCTGAAGATGACCTCGGGCGCCCCGGATTCCAGGATCACGCCGCCATCCATCACCGCCACCACGTCGGCCACGTCGCGGGCAAAGCCCATTTCGTGGGTCACGACCATCATGGTCATGCCTTCGCGCGCCAGCAGCTTCATGACCTGCAGCACTTCGCCCACCAGCTCCGGGTCCAGCGCCGAGGTCGGCTCGTCGAACAGCATGACCTTGGGCTGCATCGCCAGCGCGCGGGCGATCGCCACGCGCTGCTTCTGGCCGCCCGACAGGCTGGCCGGCATGGCCGACATCTTCTGCGCCAGGCCGACCTTGCGCAGCAGGTCCTCGGCCAGCGCATTGGCCTCGTCGCGGCCCATGCCGCGCAGCGTGCGCGGGCCGACGGTGACGTTGTCCAGCACCGACAGGTGCGGGAACAGGTTGAAGCCCTGGAACACCATGCCGACCTGCATGCGCAGGCGGTTCAACGCGGCCTCGGGCAACTGCTCGCCCTCGTTCTGCAGCATCTGGCCGCAGATCTCCACGGTGCCGCCCTGGGCCACTTCCAGCCCGTTGCAGCAACGCAGCAAGGTGCTCTTGCCCGAACCGCTGGGGCCGATCACCACCACCACCTGCGACGGCAGCACATCGAAGTCGATGCCGCGCAGCACGGCGTGGTCGCCGTAGGATTTCTGCAGGCCGCGGATGCGGATCATTTCTTTCGGATTCGCGGCGTTCATTGCACCATCCCCCCCGCGCGCAGGCGTTGCTCGATCCTGCGCAGTATCAACATGGCAGCCGTGGTCAGGACCAGGTAGATCAGCGCCACCACCAGATAGGTTTCCAGCGAGCGGTACGACACGCTGATGATCTTCTGCCCTTCGTGCATCAGGTCATGGATGGTCAACAGCGACACCAGCGCCGAATTCTTGATCAGCGCGATGAACTCGTTGCCCAGCGGCGGGATCATGCGCACCACCGCCTGCGGCAGGATGATGATGCGCATGGCCTGGCCCGACGACATGCCCAGCGAGCGGGCCGCCTCGGTCTGGCCGCGGTCGACCGACTGGATCGCGCCGCGCACGATTTCCGACACATAGGCGCCGGAATACATGCCCAGCCCCAGTACGCCGCAGGCGAACGCCGGCAGCGTCACGCCGAACTGCGGCAGGCCAAAGAACCAGATGAACAGCTGCACCAGCAACGGCGTGCCGCGAAAGAACAGCAGGTAGACGCTGCACAGGTTGTAGATGATGCTGCGTTGCGGGTTGAGCCGGCCGACGCCGACCAGCAGGCCGATGACGCAGCCCAGCAGCAAGGCGCCGGCGGTCACCTCGACGGTGACCACCGCGCCGCGCACCAGCGCGTCGAAGTCGGCGAAGACGGGGGCAAAATCCAGGTTCATTTCGCGGGCGCCTCGAACCACTTGTTGACGATGGCCTGGTAGCTGCCATCGGCCTTGATCTTCTGCAGCGCTTCATTCAGGCCGCGGGTCAGTTCCGGCTTGTTCTTGGGCACGGCGATGCCGTAGTCCTCGGTGGTGATCTGGTCTCCCAGCACGGTCAGGTCGGTGGTGCTCTGGGCGAACAGCTTGGCGGCCGGCTTGCCGGTCACGGCGGCATCGGCGCGGCCGATCTGCACCAGGTTGAACATCTCCTGGTTCTTCTCGACCTCGACGCGCTGCACCGACGGGTAATGGTCCTTCAGGTAGTTGACCGACTTGGTGCCGACCTGCACCGACACCTTGCGGCCGTCCAGGTCCTTCAGCGTCTTGATCGGGCCGTCCTTCTTGGTCATCACGACCAGGCCGCCGGCGTAGTACGGGTCGGTGAAGTCCACCACCTTGCTGCGCTCGGGCGTGATGTAGATGGCGGACACGGCGATGTCGGCGCGGCCGGCCTGCAGGGCGGGAATCAGGCCCTTGAAGTCGATGTCGATCCATTCGACCTTCTTGCCCATGGCGGCGGCCAGGGCCTCGACCAGTTCAATGTCGAAGCCGGTGCGCTTGCCGTCCTTGACGAATTCCATGGGCGGGAAGGTGGCGTCGGTCACGGCGCGGATGGTTTCCTGGGCGTGGGCGGTGCCCATGCTCCAGGCCAGGCCCAGGGTCAGGGCGGCGGTCAGCAGGGTGCGGCGAGTAGTCATGGCGAATCCTGATAGGAGAAAGTGGATACGGATACGGCGATCGGTACGGCGTGGGGTATGGCGTCTAGAGAGGCGGCGGGAATGTCGGGGACAACGTGGAATGCGTGGGATGCGTGAAATGCGGAAACGGGCGGCGTCAGTGCGCCTGCAGCCTGCCCGAGATGCGGCGGGCGGCCGCGACGGTCAGGTCGATGAAGGCCTGCGGCCGCTGGGCGGCGCGGGTGGACGGGGCCATCAGCGTGATGGAGGCCACCGCCTGGTTGGCGCGCTGGAAGATCGGCACGCTCACGCCCCAGACGCCGGCGTCGACTTCGCTGTCGGTCACGGCATACCCCTGGGCGCGGATGGCCTCGAGTTCGTCGGCCAGGCGGGCCGGGTCCACGCCCGACTCCCGCGCCAGGATGGCCAGCGCGGCCTGTTGGCGCGGAACCGGCATGAAGGCCAGCAGCGACTTGGCCGAGGCGCCGCGCGCCAGCGGCAGGCCGCGGCCCTTGGTGAAGGAACAGCGCAGCGGATGCTGGCTCTCGACCATGTCCAGGCACACGGCCTGGTCCTTGACCGCCACCAGCAGGCCGATGGTCTCGCCCGACGCGGCGGCCAATGCCGCCATGTCCGGCTGCGCTTCATGGATCAGGAACGACGACTGGTCGAAACCCCAGGCCAGTTGCACGCAGAGCGGACCGGGGCCGTACTCGCCCTCGTGCTCGGCGACGAAGCCCCAGCGCTTGAGCAGCGCCACCTGGCGGTAGAGCGTGCTCTGCGCCAGGCCGGTCTTCTCCGCCAGCGCGGCGATGCTCAGGGGGCCATCGTGCCGGGCCAGCGTGGCCAACACGTAAAGCACCCGGTCCGCGCCCGGTCCAACCGACTGATCCATCAACAAGCACTCCTGGTGGTGATGGCGGCGAGATTATCAATTTATGGTGGTTACAACCGAAATTTTTCCCATTCTCTGAGAAACTACAGGGAAAACCCCGAAACGCACGATCACAAAGCCATCCCCCGAAGCTTGCTGGCGCCTGGCCAGGCCGTGGTCCCGACACCAGCGCGCGCGCCCCTCCCCGCCCGCGACCGGCAATAAAAAACCCGCCGGAAGGCGGGTTTCGGAACCAGCGGGACGCGGCCGCGATCAGGGCGTCGCGGGCTTGTCGTAGTTGTTCAGGCGCACCCCGGACACGCCGCCCACATTGGGCGTATTCGCCGGCTTGGCGGGCGCGGCCGGCTGGGCCAGCGGCGGCGGCGCGTCCAGCGGCGCGGGCTGCACGGCGGCAGGCGCCGCGGTGGTGTCGGCCGGGGCCACGCCGGGCGCCGCCTCGGCGGCCTCCACCGGGTCGGGTTCCGGCTCCGCCGGCCCGCTGGCGCGGCGGGCGCGCTTGGCCGCCTCCTGCTGGGCGATCAGCGTCTGCAGCTCGGCGGCCAGGCTGGTCGACTTGCCAGTGCGCGCCCAGTCCGCGGCGTTCTGGTCCTTGGTATCGCGCGTGGTGACGTCGGCGCCGGCCTTCAGCAGCAGCTCCACCATCGCCTTGTTGCCCGACAGCGCCGCCATCATCAGCGGCGTTTCGCCGTTGGGCGCTGGCGCGTTCACCATCGCCTTATGCTCCAGCAGCAGTTGCGCCATGGCCAACTGGCCCTTGGATGCCGCATAGTGCAGCGGCGTCCAGCCCAGGCGGTTGACCTGGGCGCCGCGCGCCATCAGCGCGCGGGCGCGATCCACCTGACCGGCGATGGCCAGGTACATCAAGGGTGTTTCGCCAGCCGGATTCTCGATGTTCACGTCCGTGCGCGGATGCGCCGCCAGCACGTCGAAGACCTTCCACGCGCCGTCCGCCACCGCCCGCATCAGGGCCGGCTGGCCATTGCGGTAGCGCACATTCGGATCGGCCCCCTGCGCCAGCAGGTCCTTGATCTCGTCGGTGTAGTCGTTGGCGACGTAGACCCACCAGTCCGACGGATTGGCGGCCTGGGCCAACGCCGGCGTCGAGACGGCGACACACAGCGCCAGCAGCGCGCTGCGGCAGTGCGAGACGAGGCGGTGACGGGAGAACGCAGCGCTGGCAGCCATGGGCATTCCTGATAATTTACTTTAAATATTTAACATTAAATTATTTCTTTATCTTGTTGAAAAGATTAAAGAAATTCTCCGTCGACGCACGTGCCACTTCGGCCACGCTGATGCCCTTGAGATCGGCGATCTTCTCGGCCACGTGGATCACCTTGGACGGGTCATTGAGCTTGCCTCGGTACGGCACCGGCGCCAGGTACGGCGAGTCGGTCTCGATCAGCAGGCGGTCCAGCGGCACCTTGGCGGCCACCTCGTGCACCACGTGCGCGTTCTTGAACGTCACGATGCCGGACAGCGAGATATGGAAATTCTGGTCGAGCGCGGCCTGGGCCACTTCCCAGGTCTCGGTGAAACAGTGCATCACCCCGCCGACCTCGGCGGCTCCCTCCTCGCGCAGCATCCGCACCGTGTCCTCGGCCGACGAGCGCGTGTGCACGATCAGCGGCAGGCCGGTATCGCGCGCGGCGCGGATGTGGCGGCGAAAGCGCTCGCGCTGCCAGTCCAGCGGCTCGGACAGGCGGTAATAGTCCAGGCCGGTCTCGCCGATGGCCACCACCTTGGGGTGGGCCGCCAGGCGCGCCAGCTCCTCGGGCTCGGGGTCGGGCGTGTCTTCGTAGTCGGGGTGCACGCCGACCGAGGCCCACAGGTTCGGCTGCGGCTCGACCAGCGACATCAGGCCCGGCCATTCGGGCATGTTGACGCTGACCACCAGCGCGTGGGTCACCTGGTTGGCGGCCATCCGTTCGAGGATGGCGGGCAGGTCGGCCGCCAGCTCGGGGAAATTCAAATGGCAGTGGGAATCGACGTACATGTGGCTTGTATCAGGGATGGCGCGACGCCCCCAGCGGCCGCCCGGACAAGCGGGCGGGCGACGGCGTCACGACGGGTTATGGCTGGCAGGATAGCACCACGCGCTGCAGGGTCGCGTGGGCGAAAAGCTTGCCGTTCAGAGGGTGCGTGGCCAGGGCGCGCTGGCGTGTCAGCCAACGCGCGGCTTCGGCCGCGCGCGCCGTGTTCATGCGCTTGGCCACCTCGACCACGGCGGCGGCCAGCGCCGGGAAGTAACGCACCGGCGCGCCGGCGGCGGCCAGCATCAGGTCGGTATAGAGGCGTTGCAGCGCGTCGATCCATTCGGCCGGCGCGGCCTTTTCCAGCGCTTCCGCCAGGGTACCCACGTCGGGCGTCTGGCCCTTGGCCAGCGGGCCGACCAGCTGGGTCAGCCACGGCGGGCAGGCGGTTTCGGCGTTCTGCGCCAGGCGCAATGCGGCCAGCGGCGCGCCGCCGGCCGCAGCCAGCCATTCGCGCGCCGGCTCCACGTTCTGGTCGCGCAGCCATTGCAGCGCGGTGTCGGCATCGGGCGCCGGCAGCGGCAGGCGGCGGCAGCGCGACACCAGCGTCGGCAGCAGCCGGTCGGGCGCGTCGGCCACCAGCAGGAACACGGTATGCGGCGGCGGCTCTTCCAGCACCTTGAGCAAGGCGTTGGACGATACCACGTTCAGCGCGTGCGCCGGATACAGCAGCGCCACCCGCCAGCCGCCGCGGTGGGTGGCGGTGTTGAACCAGGATTCCAGCGAGCGGATCTGGTCGATGCGGATTTCCTTGGACGGCGCCTTCTTGGCGCTGCCCGTGGCCGGCTCGGCCTCTTCCGCGCCTTCGGCGGCGTCGGCGCCCTCCTCGACCGCCACGGCCTCGGGCCGGATGCGGCGCAGGTCGGGATGGTTGCCGCTGGCGAACCAGGCACAGGCGGCGCAATGGCCGCAGGCCAGGCCGTCCTGCGGCGTCTCGCACAGCAGGCTGGCGGCGGCGGCATTGGCGAAGTCGAGCTTGCCGATGCCGGCCAGGCCGTGCACCAGCCAGGCGTGGGCGAAGCGCTCGCGGTTGCCCAGCCAGGCCCGCGCCGTCTCCATCTGCCAGGGCAGGAACTGGGGCGCGCTCATGAACGGGCCGCCACCAGTTGGCGCAGGCCGGCTTCCAGCTCGGCGCGGATCTCGGGAATGGCGCGGGTCGAATCGATCACCTGGATGCGGTCGGGCTCGGCGGCGGCGCGGGCCTGGTAGGCCGCGCGCGTGCGTTCGAAGAAGGCCGCGCCCTCGCGCTCGAAGCGGTCGGGCTCGCGGGCATCGGCCAGGCGCGCCCGCGCCACCGCCAGCGGCACGTCGAACAGCCAGGTGCGGTCGGGACGGCCGGCCTGCATCCAGGTTTCCAGCGCCGCCACGCGGGCGGCGCCCAGGCCGCGGCCGCCGCCCTGGTAGGCGTAGGTGGCATCGGTGTAGCGATCGCAGACCACCCAGGCGCCGCGCGCCAGCGCCGGCTCGATCACCTGGTGCAGGTGCTCGCAGCGGGCGGCGAACATCAGCAGGGTCTCGGTATCCAGGCCCATCGGATCGGTCAGCACCAGGGCGCGCAGCTTTTCGCCCAGCGGCGTGCCGCCGGGCTCGCGGGTGGAGACCACCTCCAGGCCCTGGCCGCGCAGGAACTCGGCGATCCACTCGGTATGCGTGCTCTTGCCGGCCCCGTCGACCCCCTCCAGCGTGATGAAGCGTCCGCGTGAGGTCATTGTTCTTGTCCTTGTGCTGGCGCCGGATCGTCGTCCGGCGTGGAAGTGGGTGCCGTCTCGGGCGCCGGCGCGGCGGCAGGCGCGGGCGCGGCGGGCTTGCCCGCCGGCGCCGGGCGGGCCGCCGGCGTCTGGCCCAGGATATAGCGGGAGACGTTGCGGTTGTGCTCGGACAGGTTCACCGAGAACTCGCTGGTGCCGTTGCCGCGCGAGACGAAAAACAGGAATTTGTGCTGCTCGGGCTGCACCGCGGCCAGCAGCGCCGCGCGGCCGGCGGCGGCGATCGGCGTGGGCGGCAGGCCCGGACGGGTATAGGTGTTCCAGGGCGTGTCGGTCTGCAGGTCGCGCTTGCGGATGCGGCCCTGGTAGGCGTCGCCCATGCCGTAGATGACGGTGGGGTCCGTCTGCAGCAGCATGCCGATCTTCAGGCGGTTGGTGAACACGCCCGAGACGCGGCGGCGCTCCGGCCCATGGCCGGTTTCCTTCTCGATGATGGAGGCCAGCACCAGCGCCTCGTAGGGGGTGGACAGCGGCAGGTCGGCCTGGCGCTTGGACCAGGTGTCGTCCAGGATGCGCTGGCCTTCCTGGTAGGCGCGGCGCAGCAGGTCGTAGTCGGAGCTGCCCGGCGTGAAGATGTAGGTGTCCGGGAAGAACAGGCCTTCCGGATGCTTGATGTCCGAACCCAGGCGCTCCATCAGGGCCTCATCGCTGATGTCGCCCAGGGTCTGCTTGACGTCGGGATTCTCGCGCAGCGCCTGGCGGATCTGGCGGAAGGTCCAGCCTTCCAGGAAGGTGATCTGGCGCTGGGTCATGTCGCCGCGCGCCATGCGTTCCAGCAGCAGCCAGGGCGTGTCGCCGTTGATGGCCTGGTAGCCGCCCGCCTTGATCAGCTTGTCCTGTTCGGTCAGGCGCGCCATCCAGACGAAACCCGGCTCCCAGACCGGCACGCCCGCCGCGTTGAGCGCGCGCGCGACGGTGCGCGGGCTGCTGCCCGGGTCCACCACGAAATCGATCCTGTCGGCCGACAGGGGAATGGGTCGATGCATCCAGTGCCAGGCGGCGCCGACGGTCGCGGCGACGGCCAGCACGATGAGCAGGAATGACCACAGGACGTAAAAACGGAGTCGCTTCTTCATAAGTCTGGGAAGTTTAATGGATCGCGCGGACCTGTCGGAGCAAAACGAGGGCCGGAGCGCGTCGCGCGCCCCTTTGCCCTGCGCGGGCATGGGCCTGCCGGGATGAGAACACAGCTATCATCAACCCTTTGATGACGAGTCACGGGCCCACGCAGCCATGCATGCTTTCCATTCTTCGATCCCGGCGCGCGCCGAAGGTTGCGCGCAATGCGCGCCGCTGGATGATTTCACCGTTTTCAGCGCCGCCGGCGCCGACGCGCTGACCTTCCTGCACGGCCAGCTGACCCAGGACGTCACCGGCCTGACCGCCGACGCCGCCCGCCTGGCCGGCTACTGCACCGCCAAGGGCCGCCTGCTGGCGACCCTGGTGATGTGGCGCGGCGCCGCCCCGGCCGAAGACGCGCCGCAACTGTACGCCCTGGTGCGCCAGGACCTGGCCGCGGCCCTGATCAAGCGCCTGTCGATGTTCGTGCTGCGCGCCAAGGTCAAGCTGGCCCCCGCCGCGCTGCACGTGGCCGGCGTGCAGGCCGATCCGGCGCAGCTGGCCGCCCTGGAAGCGGCCGCCGGCGCCCTGCCGCGCACGCCCTGGCAGCGCGTCGAGCTGCCCTCGGGCACCTGGATCGCCGCCCCCTCGGCCAGCGCCGCGTCGCGCTGGTGGTGGATCGCGTCCGACGAACAACTGGCCGCGGCCGCGCCGCTGGCCGCCGTGCTGGGCCTGGCACCGGCCGCGCAATGGCACGCGGCCGACCTGGCCGCCGGCATTCCCTGGATCACCACGGCGACCCAGGACGTCTTCATTCCGCAGACCGTCAACCTGGACCTGATCCAGGGCGTCAGCTTCACCAAGGGCTGTTATCCGGGCCAGGAAGTGGTGGCGCGCAGCCACTACCGCGGCACGGTCAAGCGCCGCATGGCATTCGGCACCATCGCCGACGCCGGCGTGGCCGATGCCGGGCTGGCCGGCCAGGACGTGTTCGACGCCACCCAGCCGGGCGAGCCGACCGGCCGCATCGTCGACGCCGCCCGCGGCCAGGACGGCGTGTCGGTGCTGTTCGAAACCACGCTGGCCGCGCTGCCCGAGGGCGACCTGCGGCTGGGCGCGGCCGACGGCCCGCGCATCGCCGCCGCGCCGCTGCCCTACTCCATCACCCCTTGACCCCGTCGCCGGCGGACACGGCCTGGGCCGTGTCCAGCCAGCGCCGCAGCGCCGGGTCGCGCACTTCCAGCACCTCGAACAGCCCCAGCGCGCGCAGCGCCGGCAAGGCATCCCGCATGTCGCGGGCGGCGACGTCGCGCGCGGCCGGCGCCGCCTGGGCGTCGCACCACACCCGCGCGTTCACCAGGAAGGCGCCGACCGTGCCCTTGCGCACGGTCACGCCCTCGAATTGGGCAACGTTCCGGTCGTCCGGCAATAGATCCTGTGCTTGCATGATGTTCTCCTGTCGATGGGCACAGGCTCACGATAGTCGCCCCAGCGCGGCAAATCTGCGGTAATTTTGACAATCAATACCGTGTTTGTGCCAACCTGGATCCGCCATGCCCGCGCGTCTTCCCGCTTCGCCCCCGCGCCCCGCCGCCTCGCCCCTGATCGCCCCCGATCTGGCCGCGGCGCCCGATGGTCCGCCCCTGCTGGCGGTGCGGCGCCAGGACGCGGCGCTGCGGCACACCGCCATGCACCAGCATGCGCGCGGCCAGTTGTTCGGCGCCTATCGCGGCCTGCTCACGGTGCTGGCCGGCGACCGCCAATGGGTCGCGCCGCCCGCCCACGCGATCTGGATTCCGCCTGACTGCACGCACGGGCTGCGCTCGCACGGCCCGTACGCGGGCTACA
The DNA here is from genome assembly GCF_056523125.1 of Achromobacter sp. ISS7. Lineage (NCBI taxonomy): Bacteria > Pseudomonadati > Pseudomonadota > Betaproteobacteria > Burkholderiales > Alcaligenaceae > Achromobacter > Achromobacter sp. ISS7. The sequence continues at coordinate 2,192,213 of NZ_JAWRZD010000001.1, forward strand.
GCGTCTACCTCAGCCCCGCGGCCTGCGCCGAGCTGCCGGCGGCGCCCTGCGCCTTGCAGGCGTCGGCGCTGCTGCTGGCGGCGGTCGAGCGCGCCGCCAGTTGGCCGGATGCGGCCTGGAACGCCGCCCAGGTCCGCATCGCCGAGGTGGTGCGCGACGAAATCCGGACCCTGCCGCGCGCCGGCGACGGCCTGACGCTGCCGCGCGACCCGCGGCTGCAACGCCTGGCGCTGGCGCTGTCGGACGCGCCCGCCGACACCCGGCCGCTGGCCGCCTGGGCCGACACCATCGGCATGGCGCCGCGCACGCTGGCGCGCCGCTTCCTGGCCGAGACCGGCCTGTCGCTGGGGGTGTGGCGCCAGCGCGCCCGGCTGATGCGGGCGCAGGAAATGCTGGCGGCCGGCCAGGGCGTGACCGCCGCCGCCCTGGAGTCGGGCTACGACAACGTCAGCGCCTTCATCGCCATGTTCAAGCGTGAATACGGCGTCACGCCCGGCCGCTATGACGGCCGGGGCCCCGTGACGGATTGAACGGCCGGCGGCGCGGCGCCGGCCCGGGCCCACGCGCCGGTTTACTCGGCGTCGGCGGCCTTGCGCGGACGGCGCGCGCGCGTGGCGGTCTTGCGCGCCGGCTTGGCCGGGGCTGCATCGGGCGCGGCATTGTCCGGCGCCGTGCTTTCCGGCGCCGGGCCGTCCGCCACGGCGGGCGCCGTGGCTTTGGCGCGTCCGGCGGATGGCGTCGCCTCGCCGGCATCGGCGCCGTCGGCGGTGCTGGCCGGCGCCTTGGCGGTCCGGGCGGTCTTGGCCGCGCCACGGCCGCTGCGCGCGCCACGCCGGCTCTTCGGTTCCGCCGGGGCCTCGGCGGCGGATTGGACGTCATCCGAAGCGGGCACGGCCGCGGGCTCGGAAATCGACGCGGGAGGCGAGACGGGAGCCGCCTGCGTCACCGCCGGGAAGGCCTCGACGGCGGCAGCCGCCTGGCCCTGCCGCGGCCACGCCTCGCGCTCTTCGCGCGCCGCCGGTTCGCCGCTGTCGCGGTCCCCGGCCTGGCGGCCTGGCGCCTGGCCCGCGCCCTGGCGGCCACCGCGGCCACCCGACGCATTCTTGCGGCCGCCGCGCGCGCCACGGGCGGGCTTGGCATCGGCCTCGTCGGCCGGGGCACCCGGGGTGGCATCCGCCGCGCTCTCGGGCGCCTCGACCGCCGCCGCCATGGCGCGCAGCGCCGGCTTGCCGCCAACCTTGGCCGGCGTGCCGCCCGCGCTGTCGCGGTACACGTAGGTGCCCGATTTTTCCTCGCGGCCCACATCCAGGAAACCGCGCGACTGCGCCTCGTCCAGCAGGTTGCCGAAGGCGCGGAAGCCGTAGTACGACTCGTTGAAGTCGGGCCGGCGGCGCTTGAGGGCGTCCTTCAGGGCCGAGGCCCAGACCTTGCCGCTGTCGCCGCGTTCGGCCATTAGCGCCTCGAAGGTCTCGACCACCATGTCCACCGCCTGGGTCTTGCGGGCTTCCAGTTCTTCCTTGCGGCGGCGCTCCTCGTCGGGCGAGCGGCGCTGGCCGGCATTGCCGCCGCCGCGGTTGTCGCGGCGGGCGTCGGCGGCGCGCTGGCCTTCGCGGGCCAGGTCGTCATAGAAGATGAATTCGTCGCAGTTGGCGATCAGCAGGTCCGAGGTGGATTGCTTGACCCCCACCCCGATCACCTTCTTGTTGTTCTCGCGCAGCTTGGACACCAGCGGCGAGAAATCGGAATCGCCGCTGATGATGACGAAGGTGTTGACGTGCGACTTGGTGTAGCAGAAGTCCAGCGCGTCGACCACCAGCCGGATGTCGGCCGAATTCTTGCCCGACTGGCGCACGTGCGGGATTTCGATCAGCTCGAAATTGGCCTCGTGCATCGGCGCCTTGAATTCCTTGTAGCGCTCCCAGTCGCAATAGGCCTTCTTGACCACGATGCTGCCCTTGAGCAGCAGGCGTTCCAGCACCGGCCGGATGTCGAACTTCTGGTACTTGGTGTCGCGCACGCCAAGCGCCACGTTCTCGAAGTCGCAAAAAAGCGCCATGCTGACGTTTTCGTTGGCATTCATAAGTGTTTCTCCGTTGCCACGGCCAATAGGCCCGGCCGTCTGGCAGGGGGCGATTGGCCGCGTTTTGCCGCCCATGATATACATTTCCGCTGGCCCACCTGCCCCGACCGCGATGCCCGACCACGCCCCTCACCCTCCGCTGAGCACCGAACGCCTGCTGCTGCAACCCCTGTGCCTGGACGACGCGCCCGCCATCCAGCGCATCTTTCCGCAATGGGAAGTGGTGCGCTACCTGGCCGAACAGGTGCCATGGCCCTATCCCGACGATGGCGCGCGCACCTACGTGGAACAGGTGGCGCTGCCCGCCATGCGGCGCGGCGTGCAGTGGCATTGGTCGCTGCGCCTGCGCACCGAACCGGACCGCCTCATCGGCCTGATCAGCCTGATGCGCGACGACCCCGGCAACCACCGCGGCTTCTGGCTCGACCCGCAGTACCAGGGCCAGGGCTACATGACCGAGGCCAGCGAGGCGGTCACCGCCTACTGGTTCGAGGTGCTCGACCAGCCAGTGCTGCGCGCGCCCAAGGCCGTGGCCAACGACGGCTCACGCCGGCTGTCCGACCGCACCGGCATGCGGCGCGTCGCCACCGAGGAACGCGGCTTCGTCTCGGGACGCCAAATGGCCGAGATCTGGGAAATCACGCGCGAGGAATGGCAGGCGCGCAAGCGCTGATCCTGGCCGGCGCGCACGCGCCGTCTCCCGGGCCGCAGGCAAGCCGGCCCCGTTTTTCTGTCCGATACCGCCTACGGGGCCAGCCACCTGAACGGCGGTTTAAGCCGGCGCTTACCGCCCCTTTCGCCCCGTTTTCCGGCGGATTGCCCCGGTCGCGGCGTGGCTAGAATTTGCCACCATCCCGCATTCCGTAAACCGGATGCCCTCGCTATCGGGCAAGATCCATGAATCCGTCTACCGTCATCGGCGCCGTTGTCGGCCTGCTCACCCTGGTCATCGTCATCGCGCTGGCCGCCACCAACCCCGGCATGTACTTCAACCTGCCGGGCCTGGCCATCGTGCTGGGCGGCACCTGCGCCGCGCTGTTCATCGCCTATCCGCTGTCCGAAGTGATGCGGGTCTTCAAGCTGGTCGGCACCGTGTTCCGCCACGACCAGCACGACCAGCAGCGCGACATCGAGGAACTGGTCAACATGGCGCAGCTGTGGATGAACACCGACGTCCACAAAGTCGAGCTGGAACTCAAGAAGGTCACCAACCCGTTCCTGCGCACCGGCGTGCAGCTGATCATCGACAACACCCCCGAAGACCAGATCATCGAGCTGCTGCAATGGCGCGTGGCGCGGCTCAAGGCGCGTGAAATGGCCGAGGCGCAGATGTTCCGCGTCATGGCCACGTTCGCGCCGGCCTTCGGCATGCTGGGCACGCTGGTCGGCCTGATCAACCTGATGGCCGTGCTGGGCGACGGCAGCATGACCACCATCGGCCAGCAGCTGGCCATCGGCCTGATGACGACCTTCTACGGCATCCTGCTGGCCAACCTGGTCTGCAAGCCGATCGCCGTCAAGCTCGAACGCCGCACCGCGCGCCGCGTCGAGTCCATGAACATGGTGCTGCAGGGCATCTCGATGATGTGCGAGAAGCGCGGCCCGGCCGTGGTGCGCGAGACCCTGAACTCGTTCGTCATGCACGTCGAGGACGAAATCTACGACGGCGGCGCCTCCGCGCCCCGCGGCAAGACCGAGGGCCAGGTGCCCACGGCCGCCAAACCCGTGTCCATCACCCGCCCGGCCGCCGCGCGTCAATGAGCCTGATTTCCCCCTCCCTGGCGCAGCGGATCGAGCAGGCCCGCCAGGCCCAGCTGCGCGCGCAGAAGGCGGCCGCCAATAGCGGCTGGCGCCCGAGCAAGAGCGACCGCAAGGACCGCTACGCCCGCTGGCACGTCGACGAAACGGTCGAGAGCGACGCCGAGAACTGGCTGCTGAGCTACCTGGACCTGATCACGCTGCTGCTGGCCATGCTGGTGGTGATGCTGGCCGTCTCGCGCCTGCATGGCGGTTTCCAGGACGCCGGCGAACAGCCCGTCGACCTGGTCGGCAGCCTCGCGGCCAAGGGCCTGCCCGCCTACGACGGCGAGTACGCCGAGTTCGACACCCCCGCCATCCCCGCCAGCTGGGCCGACGCCGGCCAGCCCGCCGCCAGCACGCCTGCGGCGGCCCCCGGCGCGCCGGCCGCCGAAGGCGAAGTGCTGGCGCAGGCCGCTCCGCCCCTGAAGGCGCCGTCCAAGGAATCGCTTGGCCTGGGCGACCTGGGCAAGTCGGTCGACGTCATCATCAACGAGCAATCGGTCAGCTTCCGCATCAGCAACGAGCTGCTGTTCCCATCGGGCCAGGCCACCCTCAGCCCGTCGGGCCTGGACGTGATCAAGCGCCTGGCCACGATCCTCAACAAGAACGAGTACCAGGTGTCGGTCGAGGGCCACAGCGACCCCGTGCCGATCCAGACCCGCCAGTTCGCCTCCAACTGGGAACTGTCCAGCAGCCGCGCCACCAGCGTGCTGCGCGAACTGGTGCGCGACGGCGTGGCCGGCAGCCGCCTGCGCGCCGTGGGCTACGCCGAGACGCGTCCGATCGAGTCCAACGACACGCCGGCCGGCCGCGCCGCCAACCGCCGGGTCGAACTCATCATGGATATCACCGCCCCGGCCAAGCCGGCCCAGGCCGACGCCAAGGGCGCGGACGGCAAGGCGACCACCGCCGCCAATGGCAAGGCCGCGCCGGCCAACGCGGCCAGTGCGCCGGCCGCCAGGACGGCCAGCGGCAAGGCCGCCGACGCCAGGACCGCCGACGCCGCGCCGCACGACGCCAAACCGGCCGACGTACCGGCCGCCGCGGTTGCCGCCCCGGCGCCCGCGGCCCGCTCCGAGGCCGCCAGCCAGGATGCCGCGCAGGCGCCATCCACCCTGACGCCGACCGAGGCCACCGCCGCCACCCAATCCTGATCGCCCCGCCGATCCCCAACCGGCCGCGGCCGGTTTTATTTTGGCGATCGATGTAAAGGAACCTTGACACATCAAAACCGCATCGCCACAATGTCAAGCACGCTTTACACAACCGGAGAACGACCTCATGCATCAAATCCAGGCGCGACGCCTGTATCTCAAGGAATTCGGCGGCGCCATGGCGCTGTACGTGGCGATGGTGGCCATGTCGGTCTACGCCGGCCTGCATCTCGAACCGGGCGCCTTGCGCACCGCCCTGCTGGCCAGCCCGGTGCTGGCGATCCTGCTGGTGATCCGCGCCGTGGTGCGCCAGATCCGGCGTTCCGACGAGTTCATCCGCAAGACCACGGCCGAACACCTGGCCATTGCCGCCACGGCGACGGCGGGCATCACCTTCACCTACGGCTTCCTGGAACTGGCCGGCTTTCCGCGGCTCAGCATGTTCTTCGTCTGGCCGCTGATGGCCGCCGCCTGGCTCGCCACCAGCGCCATCGACTACCTGCGCCACCGATGAAGAACCTGATCCGCGACCTGCGCGCCGAACGCGGCTGGAGCCAGGCCGCGCTGGCCGAACAGCTGAACGTGTCGCGCCAGACGGTCAATGCGATCGAGACCGGCCGCTACGACCCGAGCCTGCCGCTGGCCTTCGCCATCGCCCGCGTGTTCGGCCTGCCGATCGAGACGATCTTCCAGGAAGACTGAAGCGGCGCGATCCCGCGCCGCGCAAACAGCGGTAATCTGGCGACTGCCCGGCCGCGCATCCATTGGCGCGGCCGCTTGCCGTGTCCACCGGGCCCCTTCCACCAGGAATCCGCCATGCCGTACATGCTTCTCATCGTCGAACCCACCGGCCAGCGCGCCGAGCGCACCCCCGAACAGGGCCGCGACGCCTACGCGCAGATGCAGCGCTACGCCGAAGGCCTGCAGGCGCGCGGGCTGCTGGCGCGCGCCGAATCCCTCAAGTCCGACAAGGACGGCGTGCGCCTGCGCGTGCGCGACGGCCAGCGCACGCTGGTCGACGGCCCCTTCGCCGAAGCCAAGGAAATGATCGGCGGCTTCTTCCTGCTCACCTGCGACGACCGCGAGCAGGCCTTGGCGCTGGCCGCCGAATGCCCGGCGGCGCAGTGGGCCACGGTCGAGGTGCGCGAGCTGGGGCCCTGTTTCATGTAGCGCCGGGTCATCGCCGCGGGCGGTGCCGGGACAGCGCACTAGGTACTTACCCTGATCCACCCGGTTCCCTGTCGATTCGCGCGCGCCTCATGCGTCGTGCCAGTAGCGACCCTGCCGCGCCTTGCGGCCGGGCCAATCGATACCAGGAGATTCCCGATGCGATTCATGATCATCGTTCGCGCCAACGCCGACAGCGAAGCCGGCAAGCTGCCCGAAGCCAGCCTGCTCGACGCCATGGCGACCTACCATGAAGGCCTGGCCAAGGCCGGCGTGCTGCTCGACGCCAGCGGCCTGCAGCCGTCCTCCAAGGGCTGGCGGGTGCACTACGACGGCCAGGGCCAGCGCAAGGTCATCGACGGGCCGTTCGCCGACACCAAGGAACTGGTGGCCGGCTACACCGTGATCCAGGTGCGCTCGCGCGAGGAAGCGCTGCAATGGACGCTGCGATTTCCCGATCCCTTCCCGGGCCAGCCCTGCGCCATCGAGGTGCGCCAGATGTATGAACTGGACGATTTCGGCCCCGGCCAGGAAATCGACCGCTTCCGCGAACTGCTCGGCAACGGCCAGTGAACCGCGCCATCCGCCCAACGACTCCCGCCACGAGGTCCCTCATGCACAAGCAGATCTTCGTCAACCTCCCCATCGCCGACATGGCGAAATCGCAGGCCTTCTTCAAGAGCCTGGGGTTCAGCTTCAATCCGCAATTCACCAACGACCAGGGCGCCTGCATGGTCGTCGGCGACAACATCTACGTCATGCTGCTGGTGAAGGATTTCTTCCAGGGCTTCACCAACAAACCCGTCGTCGATGCCAAGGGCGCCACCGAATCCCTGATCGCGCTGTCCTGCGAAAGCCGCGCCGAAGTCGACGACCTGGTCGCGCGCGCCAAGGCGGCGGGCGGCAGCGCGCCGCGCCCGCCGCAGGACCATGGCTTCATGTACGGACACGGATTCGATGACCTGGACGGCCACATCTGGGAAGTGTTCTACATGGAACCCGGCGCGACGCCGCAAGCATGACCGCGGCGGCCGGATCGGCGGCAACCCACCGCGCCATCGAAGCCGTCTGGCGCATCGAGGCCGCCAGCGTCATCGCCGGCGTCGCGCGGCTGGTGCGCGATGTCGGCCTGGCCGAGGAACTGGCCCAGGACGCGCTGGTGGCCGCGCTGGAGCGCTGGCCGGCCACCGGCGTGCCGGACAACCCGGGAGCGTGGCTCATGACCACCGCGAAGAACCGCGCGCGCGACCGCCTGCGGCTGGACGCGATCCACCGCCGCAAGCACGAGCAGATCGGGCATGAGCTCGAAGCGCTGCAGGCCGATGTCGAGCCCGACTTCGTCGAGGCGCTGGACGCCGCGCGCCAGGACGATATCGGCGACGATCTGCTGAGGCTGGTGTTCACCGCCTGCCACCCGCTGCTGTCGACCGAGGCGCGCGTGGCGTTGACGCTGCGCCTGCTGGGCGGGCTGTCCACCGCCGAGATCGCGCGCGCCTTCCTGGCCTCGGAATCCACCATCGCGCAGCGCATCGTGCGGGCCAAGCGCAGCCTGGCCGCGGCGCGCGTGCCGTTCGAGGTGCCCGGGCCGCTGGAGCGCGCGGCGCGGCTGGCCTCGGTGCTGGAAGTGATCTACCTAATCTTCAACGAAGGCTACGCCGCCACCTCCGGCCAGGACTGGATGCGGCCGGCGCTGTGCGACGAGGCGTTGCGGCTCGGCCGCATCCTGGCGCAGCTGACGCCCGGCGACAGCGAAGTCCACGGGCTGGTGGCGCTGATGGAATTGCAGGCCTCGCGCCTGCATGCCCGCAGCGACGCCGAGGGCCGCCCGGTGCTGCTGCTGGAACAGGATCGCGGCCGCTGGGATACGCTGCTGATCCGGCGCGGCCTGGCGGCGCTGGAACGCGCCGAAAGCCTGGGCGGGGCCAGCGGCCCGTATGCGCTGCAGGCCGGCTTGGCCGCCTGCCATGCGCGGGCGCGGCAGGCGCAGGACACCGATTGGCCGCGCATCGTGGCGCTGTACGACGCGCTGGCGCAGGCCATGCCGTCGCCGGTGGTGGAACTGAACCGCGCGGTGGCCGTGGGCATGGCGTTCGGGCCCCAGGCCGGCCTGGACCTGGCCGACGAGCTGGCGCGCGACCCGGCACTGGCCAACTACCACTGGCTGCCCAGCGTACGCGGCGACCTGCTGGCCAAGCTCGGCCGTCACGCCGAGGCGCTGGCGGAATTCGAGCGCGCCGCCGGCATCACCCGCAACGACCGCGAACGCGAGATGCTGCTGGCGCGCGCCGCGGCCATGCGGGCGGCGGGATAGGCCGGCGCGGCGCCGCCGAACGTGCTTAAATTCCGCCATGGCCTCATTCCTGCCTTCCGCCGGCGGCGTCCCTGTCGCCCCCGACGCGCGCCCCGAACCGCTGATCGCGGGCGTGCCGCAGGCCTTCGACCACCCCAATGACCGCGCCGAATTCCGGCGCCCGGCGCACCGGCCGGGCATCGAGCTGTACCGCGCCCACATCATCCGCCACGCCTTCGAGCCGCACACCCACGAGGCCTTCGGCCTGGGCGCCATCGAGACCGGCGTCGAACGCTTCCGCTACCGCGGCGCCGAGCACCTGGCGCCGCCCGGCTCGGTGGTGCGGATGAATCCCGACGAACTGCATACCGGCCGCGCCGAGACCGAAGGCGGCTGGCGCTACCGCATGGCCTACATCGACCCCGCCGTGGTCGCGCAGGTGGCCGGCGAGGCCGATTGGTGGTTCGACAGCGCGGTCAGCCACGACGCCGCCAGCGCGCAACGCGTCACCGCCCTGCTGGACGCGCTGTGGCAGGCGCGCGAACCGCTGGCGTTCGACAGCGCCCTGCACGCGCTGCTGGCCGAATTCCGCCGCCACGCCCGCGTGCCGCGGCCGCCGCGTCCCGAAGGCGCGCCGCGCTTCGGCCGCGTCATCGACTACCTGCGCGCCAACCTGGCGCGCCGCCTGACGCTCGAGGAACTGGCCGAGGTGGCCGGACTCAGCCCGTTCCACTTCCTGCGCAGCTTCCAGGCGCAGTACCACGCCACGCCGCAGCAGACGCTGATGGCGCTGCGCCTGTTCGAGGCCAAGCGCCTGCTGGCCGCGGGCGAAACGCCGGCCCAGACCGCGCTGGCCGCCGGCCTGACCGACCAGGCCCACCTGACCCGCGCCTTCACCCGCCGCTACGGCGTCACGCCCGCCCGCTACCAGAAGCAAGTGCGCGCCTGAACCGCCGGCCCGCAGCAATCTGGTACAAGACCGGCCGCCACGGCCGTCGCTAGACTGGCCCGTCTGTTGAATTCGCGATGGGAACACAGCTATGTGGGCAGGAACCTCTTACGCCCTGGCGGCCGGCTTGATGTGGGGGCTGGTATTCGTCGGCCCCTTGCTGCTGCCCGAATACCCCGCCGCCCTGCAATCGGTGGCGCGCTACCTGGCGTTCGGCCTGATCGCCATGCCGCTGGCCTGGTTCGACCGCAAGGCGCTGCGCCAGCTCAGTCGCGCCGACTGGATCGAGGCGCTCAAGCTGGCGGCCATCGGCAACCTGCTGTACTACCTGTGCCTGGCCAGCGCCATCCAGCGCGCCGGCGGCCCGGTGCCGACCATGATCATCGGCACGCTGCCGGTGGTGATCGGCATCTGCGCCAACCTGCGCAACGCGCGCCGCGACGGCCGCCTGCCGTGGAAACGGCTGGCGCCCTCGCTGGTGCTGATCGCGCTGGGCATCGCCTGCGTCAACCAGGTGGAACTGCAGGCGCTGCGCCAGGAGGCCGACGCCGACCTGTCGCGCTACGCCATCGGCGCGGTGCTGGCGCTGGCGGCGGTCGCCTGCTGGACCTGGTATCCGCTGCGCAACGCCGACTGGCTGCGCAACCATCCGGGCCGCAGCCCGCGCACCTGGGCCACCGCGCAAGGCGTGGCGACCCTGCCGCTGGCGCTGGCCGGCTACGGCCTGCTGTGGGCCGGCATGGCCGCCACCGGCAGCGACTTCGCCATGCCGCTGGGGCCGCGCCCCGACGTGTTCCTGGGCCTGATGATCATCATCGGCCTGTTCTCCTCGTGGCTCGGCACGCTGTGCTGGAACGAAGCCAGCCAGCGCCTGCCGACGGCGCTGGTCGGGCAACTGATCGTGTTCGAAACGCTGGCCGCGCTGGCCTACGCCTTCATCCTGCGCGGCAGCATGCCGCAGCCGCTGACGCTGGCCGGCATCGCCCTGCTGATGATCGGCGTGCTGAGCGCGGTGCGGGTCAAGCCCGAGCCGCTGCCCGCTTAAGCGCATCTCGGCCGCCAACCGGCCGACGCGCGGCGGCCGAAGATCGGTCAAGCGGGATCGGCGACCCGGGTTCGACGACCCGGGTTCAGCGGGCTGACGCTGACACGCTCTAGAATGCGAGGCGAAATTTTTTCGCGCCGCCCAGGATCCGCATCGGCTTGGCCGCCATGGCGGCAAACGGGCATGCCCAGGCGCCGCCCGGGCTCCCGGCCTGGACGCCGATCGAGACAACACGAGTACATGAAAACAAGAACAGCCTTCATCGCCGCGCTGGGATTTTCCGCGCTGCTGCAAACACCGCTTGCCTGTGCCGAGAACATCAACGGCAAGAACCTCTTCCAGCAGCGCTGCGCCATGTGCCACGGCGCCGACATCAAGGGCACCGGGCCACTGGCCAGGAAAAGCAATCCGCCCACCCCGGACCTCACCACCGCCGCGTTCAGGAAGCGGCTGGTCGATTACCCGGGCGTCATCGTGTCGTCGGTTATCCTCCGTCCCAACGGCGACCTGATTCCCAAGACGCTGCGCGAGAACGGCGTGAAAGTGCCGCCGCACGCCTGGACGGTCAAGGATTTCCGCGACCTGAACGAATACATGACCGGCGTGATCGCCAAGAGCCGTTGATGCGGGCATCGCCGCGGCGGCGGCCCCCGCGCATGACGCGTCCTAGATGATCTCCGACAGGCGCTGCAGGTCGCTGATGACCTCGAAGGCGCCTTCGTCCAGCAGGCGCTTGCGCTGGTCCGGCCCGTTGTGCGAGGCGCCGATGTAGCCCACCGCGCGCATGCGCGCGGCGCGGGCGGCGCGCACGCCCGGCACGCTGTCCTCGACCACCACGCATTCCAGGATGGCCGTGCGCATCTGCCGCGCGGCAAACAGGAACACATCCGGCGCCGGCTTGCCGTGCGCCACCTGCGCCGTGCTGAACACATGCGGCGCGAACGCGTCCCACAGCCCCACCAGCTTGAGCGCCGCCTCCAGCTTGGGCGGCGTGCTGCTGGAGGCCACGCAATATTCGATGCCGCGCTGGCGCAGCGCCGCCAGGGTCTCGTGCACGCCGGGCAACGCGCGCAATTCCTGGCGGAAGGTATCCTGCAGGCGGTCGGCGTACTGGCGCGGAAAATCCGGCGGCAGCGGCCGCGCGTTCTCTTCCTGCAGGGTCTGCCACATGTCGGCGTCGGGGATGCCGGCGAACCGTCGGGCGGCTTCTTGCGGCGTGATGGCGATGCCGTGTTCGGCCAGCGCGCGCGACTGGGCGCGCGCGGCGATGATTTCGCTGTCGATCAGGACGCCGTCACAATCGAAAATGACCAGGCGCGGGGCAGGCGTAGGCATAGGGACTCCACGGGATGCGAGCCTCCATGATAGGCCGCCCGCATGACAATCCATGCGGGGGCGGCAGCGCCTACAGGCGAGCGCCGTTCAGACGCCGCAGGCGCCAGGCGATGGCCACGCCGCCCAGCGCCGCGGCCGCCACGATCAGCGAGGCCTGCGCCCAGCCGTAGCGGTCGATCACCCCGCCCACCGTCACCGGCCCGATCACCTGCCCCAGGTTGCTGCCCATCATCACCAGCCCGACCGTGGCCGCCGTCAGCGCCGGCCGCGGCGCCACCAGCGGCGCGGTGCCCAGCAGGGTCGCCGGGATCAGCCCGCCCACCGCCGAGAACAGCACGCACAGCAGGAAGGTCGGCATCGCCGGGAACACCGAGCGGAAGATCAGCAGCGCCACCACGCCCATCGCCGCGCTGGCGCAGGCGATCAGCGTCGAGCGGCGCCAGCCGCGCGACAGCAGCACGCCCGCGCCCAGGTTGCCGATGATGTTGGCGGCGCTGGCCACGGCGCTGTACAGCCCGGCGGTGGCCAGCGGCAGCCCGAGCTTGTCCATCAGCAGCACCGGCAGGAAGGTGAACAGCGCGAAGAACATCAGGCTGTAGAGCGTGAACGAGGCCGCCAGCAGCATCGGCCCGGCCGCGCCCAGCGTGTCGGTCGTGTCCTGCCGCAGACCGTGCCAGGACAGGCCGGCGCCCGCGGGCGTGGGCGGCGCCAGCGCGGCGATGCAGCCCAGCGCGATCACGGCGGCCGCGCCGGCGCACCACCAGTAGGCGTGCCAGTCGCCAAAGGCCTGCGAGGCCAGCATGGCGATCGCCATGCCCGCCGGCATGTAGCAGCTCCATAGCGCGAAGGCCAGGTCGCGGCTGGACGGCAGCACCAGGCGCTGCAAGGCCGCCGGCCCGGCCACCGTGATCAGCAGGAACCCCAGGCCCTCGACCACGCGCGAGGCCAGCAGCACGCCATAGCCCGGCGCCAGCGCGCCCGCCGCCGTGCCCGCGGCCACCGTCGCCAGGCCGCACAGCAGCATGCGGCGCGCGCCGAAACGCGCGATCACGCCGCCCGCCGCGATGCCGCCCAGCACGCCCAGAATCGAGAACACCGCCGTCAGCGTGCCGATCGACGCCAGGTCCAGCCCCAGGTCGCGCCGCAGCAGCGGCGCCGCGATGATCACCTTGCCCACCTGCAACGACGCCACCACCCCGGCGCCCACGATCGCCAGCACCGCCGCCCAGCGCGTCGCCGCCGGCTGGCCGGCGCGAGCCGTGCCCTCCACCTTGTCCATCCTTGCCTCTCCTCGCTTGCAATGCCGCCAGCATGCCGGCCGGAACCGATTCTGATAAGTGATAATCTTTTGATGGAACCGATCTCGAAAATAGATCAGGACGCACGATGATAGACGCCCTCACACTGGACCAGCTACGCGTGTTCGCCGCCGTGGCCGACACCGGCAGTTTCCGCGCCGCCGCCAAGCAGCTGTCGCGGGTGCAGTCGGCCGTCAGCCACGCCATCGCCAACATGGAAACCCAGCTGGGCCTGCGGTTGTTCGACCGCGGCGGCCACCGCCCCGTCATGACCCCGGAAGGCCAGGCGCTGCTGGCCAACGCCCGCGACATCCTGCTGCGGGTCGACGCCATGCGGGCCCGCGCCCAGGGCCTGGGCGAAGGGGTCGAACTGGAGCTGTCGCTGGTGGTGGACACGCTGTACCCGCTGGCCCAGGTCGGCGCCGCGCTGAACCGCCTGCGGGCGGCCTATCCGTCGGTGGCCACCCGCGTCGCGGTGCTGCCACTGGGCGGGCCGATCGCCGGGCTGCTGGACGGCAGCCACCAGCTGGGCATCATCGCCGGCGAGCATTTCCGCCATCCGCGCATCGCCGTGCAGGCGCTGTCGTCGGTGCAAATGGTGGCGGTGGTCGGCGCCACCCATCCGCTGGCCGCGCGCGTGGCCGACGGCGCGCCGCTGACGGCGCCCGACCTGGCCGACCACCTGCAGGTGGTGCAGATCGACCCGTCCACGCTCAGCGCCGGCCGCGACTTCGCGGTGCTGTCGCCGCAGACCTGCCGCGTCAGCGGACAGGACACCAAGCACGCGCTGATCCTGGCCGGCGTCGGCTGGGGCCGGCTGCCGCTCTGGCTGGTCGAGCGCGATCTGGCCGAGGGCCGCCTGCTGCGCCTGCCCACCGGCAGCCTGGGACGCGGCAGCCAGGTCGCCACCGAGATCTACCTGGCGCACCGCATCGACCAGCCGCTGGGACCGGCCGCGCGCACGCTGGCGGCGGCGCTGGCCGGCGCCTGACCTGGCGCGCGCCGTGTCCGGCTGGCGCCCCCGCCATCGGCGCCTATCCTGCGCCCCCGCCCGCCTCCGCTCAGGTCCGCGGCGGCTGCGCGTAGCTCACGCCCATGCCGGCGCGCACGTCGTTCTGGATGCCATACGGCGGGATCGGATAGCGCAGGCCGTTGGCCGACAGCGCCTTCATCCCTTCGATCGCCATGGGCAGGTAGCGCGGCGGCAACGCCATCAGCATTTCCTCGTCCGGCACGCCGCCGTAGCGGCGCTCGGCATAACAGGGCAAGGACAGGCTGGGTTCGCCGGTGGCCAGCGCCCGGCCCCAGGAGTCGGCACAGGCGGTCTCGCCCACCACGCTCCAGTCGAAGCGCCGGTAGTGCTTCCATTGCAAGCCGTTGATGAGGATGATCATCTGCCCCGGCGTGGCGTACACCAGGCAGATGTCGGGCGGGTCGAGCCGGCCCGAGGCCAGCGGCGACACCGCCAGGGCGCGGTACTTGCCCGCCGGCACACAGGACAGGGCTTCCTGCCGGGCGCGCGCGTCGGCCTCGGTGGCATGCCACACGCCGACGTATTCCTTGCCGCTGCGCCAGGCCTCGTCCTGCGGCCCCAGCCCGATCACGGCGCGGCACTGCGATCCGACCAGGTCATCGCCGGTGATGCCCACCGTCCACCCCAGCCGCGCCGCCATGCCGACGATCTGGTCGGTGGTATGAGTGGCCTTGGGACGCCGCAGTCCCTTCACCCCGGCCAGCGCCGCCTCGTCCTCGAACAGCTTCATGCCGATGACCGTGGTCTTGAGCCGCAGCAGCCGATTCAGTTCATCGACCAGCGCCGCCCAGTCCCGGGGGGTCTCTTGCGTTGTCTCTTCCATGCCCGTCCTTTGGACTTGTCGTTGGAACGGGCAAGACTACACGACAGCGGGGCGCAGGCGCCACGGCCGGCCGCGAACGCTCAGAGCCGGCAGGATTTCATCAGGTACTTGGGCGACTCTTCATAGCCCTGGCGGTAGTAGAAGCGGTGCGCATCGGCGCGGCGCTCGTGGCAATGCACCTCGATGCGGTCGCAGCCACGGCCCAGCGCCAGGGCCGCCGCGGCCTCTTCCAGCGCCCGCCCCACCCCGCTGCCGCGGGCCGCGTCACTGACGCAGAAATAGGTGATGCGGCAAAAATCGCCCGGCAGCGCCAACTGCACCATGAAATGCAGGCCGATGAACCCCAGCAACTGGCCGCCGTCCTCGGCCACCAGCAGCTCGGCGTCGCGGTGCCCCAGCAGGCGCTCGATCTTCTCGGGCACGAAGCCCTGGGTGCCCGGATAGCCCAGCTGGGCCAGCAATTCGACGATATCGGCGCTATCGCCGACTTCTGCGTTGCGGATGATCATGTCGCCTCTGCCAAAAACGCCGATCGTAGGCCGGCCCGATGTCGCCGCGATGACGGCGCGCGCAGGCCGGCGCCCGGGCTCAGGCCCGGCTGTCATCCTGCCGCAACATCTCGAACAGGGCCCGCGCCGCCGGCGAGCCGGCGGCCTGCGGCGACGCCGCCAGCGCGAAACGCCGCCGCACCGGCGTCGCCAGGGGCAGCACCCGCAGGCCACGGCGGTTCTCGGGCAGCGTCAGTTCGGGCACCAGCGCCACGCCGACGTTGTCGCGCACCAGCGCATAGGCGCTGGACCATTCCATGACCGTGGCGCGCACGTCGGCCAGCGCCAGGCCGGCGTCCGCCGCGACGCTGACCGCGTGCACGCTGCAACCGCCCGTGGCCAGCACGAACGGCTGCGCCGCCAGTTGCGCCAGCGCCACCGACGCGCCGCGCGCCAGCGGATGCGAGGCCGGCAGCACCGCGACCCAGTCGTCCTCGCCCAGCGGACACGCGCCGCGCCGCGCGGGCGGATTGAGCACCACCCCTACATCCACGGTGCCGGCCGCCAGCAGGTCCTCGATCTCGCTGTCGCTGGCTTCCAGCGGCACCACCTCGATGGCGGGATGCAATTGGCGAAAGCGCCGCAACACCGGCGGCAGGATGGTCGAGAACACCATCGGGAAACTGGCCAGCCGCAACACCCCGCCCGGCGCGCCGGACGCCTCGCGCCCCAGCGCCTGGATGCGGCCGTGCGCGGCCAGCATGGCGCGCGCCTCGTGCGCCACCCGCAGCCCCAGCGCGGTGGGCACGCTCTGGCGCCGTTCGCGGGTGAACAGCGGCGCGCCCAGGTGGTGCTCCAGCTGCGCGATGGCCTGGCTGGCGCCCGATTGCGTCATGCCCACCTGTTTCGCGGCATGGGTGATGTTGCCGGCGTCCACCACCGCCAGTAGCAAGCGCCAATGGATCAGGTTCATCATGGCAGGGAAAAGATAACGGATCGTCTCGAAACCGGAAATTCTACCGACACTCGCCCGCCTCCTGGATCGGCCGTGGTGGCCGCCGCGCCGACCGCAGCGTCGCCACGGGTCTGTCTTTTGGCCTGCATCCGCGCGAAGTCATCAAAACGTGATGGCGTTTCCCTAAACTTCCGCTCTTGCCCGACCCTCAATGGAACACTGGAAATGCCGCTCGACCGGTCTGCCTTGCGCCAAGCGGTGCGCTTCGCCCTCATCGCCTCGGCCGTGATCGCAACGGGTTGTGATTCCTCCGCCCCCGTCGCCCCGACGGCGCCATCCACGAATGCGCCGGACCCGCTACGCGCCCCGCTCGAACGGCTGGGCATGCAAGGCATCGCGCGCGGCGACCTGGCCAAGGCCGAGATCCAGCGGGCCCTGCAGCAGCTGGCCACCACGCCCTGCAACAGCCAGGCCATGGGCGCCCTGGCGCCGCAGCTCAAGGCCATGGGGTACCGCAAGGAGGCAGCCCAGGCGTTGATCACGTTCGCCGACGAATGCGGCAATGCCGACGGCTTCCTGCTGTCCGCCGTGGGCGATCTGCTCATGATCCGGGACTATCCCCAGGCCATCGCCATTTCCAACCGCCTGATCGCGGACCATCCCGCCGACACGCGCATGCGTTATACGCGGGCACAGGCATACAGCCAGACCCGGCAATACGAGCAGGCGCTGGCAGATTACCTGGAAGTCATTGCCCTGTCGCCCAATCCACGGCGGCTGGCCTCCGGCGTGTTCACCGAGACCGCCCAGGCGCAGGCCAAACTCGGACGCCATTGCGAAGCGGCAAGTACGGTGCGCATGTGGATGTCGCTGGATCCCTCGCGCACCCAAAACCCGCAAGGCAAGCGGCTCGTCGCCGAGTACGAGCGCCAGCGGGACTGCCCTGCCTCCTATGCCTCGGGCAAGGATACGTTCCCCCGCAAACCCGACCAGGTCATCCTGGCCTCGGTCGAAGTCAATGGCAAGAAGGGAACGTTCATCGTCGACACCGGCGCCAGCGTGGTTGCCATCACCCGCGCCTTCGCCGAGCGTGCGGGCATCGACTATCTCGGGGGACGCAAGATCGCGGTCCAGACGGCCAACGGCCACACCGACGTGCACACCGGCATGGCCAAACGCATCCAGATCCGTCAGGTCGCGGCCAACCAGGTTCCGGTCGTGGTCCAGGCCGGGGCCGAATCCGCGTTCGGTCCTGGCGTCGACGGCTTGCTGGGCCAATCGTTCCTGTCCCGTTTCGACACCCACTTCGGACCCCGCCAATGGTCCATCGCCGTGCCGGCGACGGATGGCTGACGCCACGGGCGCGAATTAGCCATTACAAATACTTATTTCTAATTTCTGAAGAAGTAATTTTACGAATATTCAGGATCGGGCGATCCTGGGCGTCCCATCCCCAATCAGGACACCCCCTGGACGTTCCGCATGAAACTCTATTACGCCCCCGGCACCTGCTCGCTGTCGCCCCACATCGTGCTGCGCGAACTCGACCTGCCCTTCGACCTGATCCGCGTCGACAACCGCGCCAAGCGCACCGAGGACGGCCGCGACTTCCTCGCCATCAATCCCAAGGGCTACGTGGCCGCCCTGGAAATCGACGGCGGCCAGGTGCTGACCGAAGGCCCCGCCATCAGCCAATACCTGGCCGACCTGCGGCCCGAAGCCGGGCTGGCCCCGCCGGCCGGCAGCTGGGCCCGCAGCCAATTGCACGAATGGCTGAACTTCATCTCGGCGGAAATCCACAGCGGCTTCGGCCCGCTGTTCAACCGCGACCTGCCCGAGGCGGCGCGCGCGTGGTGGCAGACGCGGCTGGAAAAACGCCTGGATTATGTCGCCACCGCGCTGCGCGAGCGGCAGGCCCTGGTGCAGGACCGCTATGGCTTGGCCGATATCTACCTGTACGCGGTGCTGCTTTGGGCGCCGCAACTTGGCGTGGACCTGGCGCGCTGGCCTGCCCTGGTGGCATTCCAGCGCCGCATCGAATCCCGCCCCGCCGTGCAAGCCGCGCTGGCGGCCGAAGCGCGGGGATGAGCGGCGCGCGGCCGGCTCGTGATCGCAACCGGTAGCGGCGCGTTACGCCCCGATGGTGCGCAGCGCCCGCTGGCAGATGCGCTGCGTCGCCGCGACCGGGCTGTGCGTCAGCCAGCGCGCGCACACCCGCCTGACCCATTCCGGCTGGTCCTTGCTGGCGTCGTTCAGCCAGTTCGCCACCGAATCCTGCACATAGACCGCCGCATCGGCGCGCAGCGGCTCCAGCAGCGGCAACGCCCGCCCCGGGTCCGCCTTCAGCGCGGCGATGTGCGCGCACCAGACGCCGCGCGGCCGCAACGCCTCGCTGGCAAAGCGCCGCAGGCGCTCGGACGGCAGCGTCGTCCACGCTTGCAGCTGCGTGATGGCCGCGTCCAGGTCGGCCGCCAGCGCCGGCCGCACGGCCAGCCAGGCCCATTCGCGCACCCCGAAATGCGCATCGTCGGCCAGCGGCCGGATGCGCGCCAGGCGCTGCGCCAGCGACAGGTCCGGCGCCGCCCCGATCATGAAGCAGGCCCAGCCCCGCGCGGTGTCCGACGCCTGCGCCGCCATCCGCGTGAAGCCGGCCGGACCCAGCCCGTCATGCAGGATGCGCGCCGCCAGCGCCATGCGTTTGGAGATGCCCAGCGCCGCCGCGGCCCGCATGGCGGCGATGCCATCGGCGCCGACCTCGGGCGCCAGCGCCTGCATCAGCAAGGCAAAGTCCACCGCCAGGCACTCGGTCAGGTGCGTGGCCGGCGCGCCCGCGTTCAGTTGCGCCAGGCGGTCCGCGCCGATGTCCTTGACGCCGCGGCGGGCGGCGGTCATGGCGCGTCTCCGGCCAGCGCGGCGCGTCCGCTGTCGGTGCCGCGCCACACCTTCGCCAGCAGGTCGCCGAGCTGGCGCCGCTCGGCCTGCGACAGGGCGTCGAACAGCGAGCCGATCCACTGCGCATGTTCCTTGAACAGCCGCGCCGCCGCCGTCCTGCCCTTGGGCGTGAGCGTCACCGTGATGCGGCGCCGATCATCCTGGCCCGGCTGGCGCCGCGCGAACCCGTCGCGCTCCAGCCCGTCGAGCAGGCCCGTCACCGTGGCGCGGGTCACGCCCGCGCGCGCCGCCAGTTCGTGTGGCGACAGCCCGCCGGCCTGCCCGTGCAGCAGGAACAGCAGCACGAACTTGCCTTCGGACAACTGCCGCGGCGCCAGACGCGCGGCGCAGTCGCGGTCGATGGCGCCGGCCAGGGCCAGCACCTGGAAGCACAGCTGAATGCCGTCGGACGAGGCCAGCCCGCGACGGGCGGCCTCGTCCAGCAGCGCATGGTGCTTGGGTTCCAGCATGGCGGGAATGGCGGGTGGCATGGCGTGTCCGACAATTGATATGGAGGCATATGATAAGGTACCTAATTAAAACGGGCAAACCAGCCGGCAACGGCAGAGCGCCACGCCTTCGTTCCTCTCGCGCAGCCGCCTGGCGAAGTGCTAGCATCCCAAGCATGACCTCGATCCTGCACGCCCACCCCATCGATCCGGCCATCCGCGAACGCGTCATGGCGACCCTGGAACACATCGAACAGCGTCACGATGTCCGCGTCCTGCTCGCCTGCGAATCCGGCAGCCGCGGCTGGGGCTTCGCCTCGCCCGACAGCGACTACGACGTGCGCTTCCTGTATGTGCACAAGCTGGACTGGTACCTGCGCGTGGCGCCGCAGCGCGACGTGATCGAGCTGCCCATCGACGACGAGCTGGACGTGTCCGGCTGGGAATTGCGCAAGGCGCTGCAACTGCTGCGCGGCTCGAACCCCACCCTGTTCGAATGGCTGGATTCGCCCGTGCTGTATCGCCAGGACGACGCCACCAGCGCCTGGCTGCGGCACTTCCGCAGCGAATATTTCTCGCAAATCAAGGGCCGTTGGCACTACGTCGCCATGGCCGGCCGCAACTTCCGCGAGTCGCTGCAGGGCGACACGGTGCGGCTCAAGAAATACCTGTACGTGCTGCGTCCCGTGCTGGCCGCGCAATGGATCGACAGCGGCCGCGGCATTCCGCCGATGCGCTTTGCCGACCTGGCCGATGCCATGGTCACCGACCCCGCGCTGCGCGACGAGATCAACGCCTTGCTGGCCATCAAGATGCAGGCCGGCGAGGCCGAGCACGGCCCGCGCTTCCCGTTGATCCACGCCTACCTGGAAACGACGCTGCCGACCCTGGAAAAAGCGCCCTTCTTCGACCGGCCCGACGGCCAGACCGAACGGCTGGACCGGTTCCTGTACGAGGTCGTGACCGGCGCCCCGCTGACGTACTGAGCGCCGCCGCGATGCACACCCCGCCGGCCACCCCGAGCGTCACCCTGCGCCGCCTGCGCGCGGACGACGTACCCATGATCCTGGCCCTGGAATCCGATCCCGAGGTCATGCGCCACAGCACCGGCGTCAAACCCGCCACGCAGGCGCGCCGCCAGGAACTGCTGGACTGGTTGCGCACGCCTCCCGATGACATCGGCCATTGGGCGGTGGCCGGCCCCGACGGCGTCGCGGTCGGCTGGATCAGCCTGACGCGGCTGGAGGACACCGGCGCGCTACAGCTGGCCTACCGCCTGCAACGATCGGCCTGGGGCCGCGGCTACGCCACGCAGGCGGCACGCCAACTATGCGACTACGCCTGGCGCGCGCTCGGCCGCGCGGAGCTGCTGGCCGTCACCTGGCCCGACAATCTGGGCTCGCAGCGCGTGCTGGAGAAACTGGGCTTCGCCTTCCGCGCCGTCGAAACGCACTACGGCCGCGACACCCGCGTCTACGTGCTGGCGCGTCCCCCGGGCTGACCGCCGCCGCGGCTTGCCCGAAGGCCGTGGACACCCCGGGCCCCGCGTCGCTCAACGCCGCCGCTCGCTCACTTCGGCATGGCGCCGCGCGATCGCCTGGGCACGGTCGCGCATGCGTTCGACCACCTGCGCCAGCCGGCCGCCGGCCAGGCGCTCGGCCATCGCGGTGACGGTCACCGCGCCCAGCGGCTCGCCGCTTTCGGCGCGGATCGGCACGGCCACCGCGCTGGTGCCGGGCATCAAGCCGGCGGGCGCGTGGGCGATGCCGCTGGCGCGCGCCTGATCGACCCGCGCCAGGATGTCTTCGGCGCGCTCTCCCGCCACCGCCAGGCGCGCGGCGTTGGCCTGCACGATGGCGCCGCTCTCGGCCTCCGGCAGGCATGACAGCAACGCCACGCCCGACACGCCCAGCCCCAGCGGCCGCCGCACGCCGACTTCGATCGACAGCACCTGGATCGGATGATGGCCGGTCTTGCGGCCGATGCAGATCGAATCGTGCCCATGCCGCACGCTCAGGAACACCGTATCGCCGACCTGGTCGGCCAGTTCCGCCAGATAGGGATCGGCGATCGTCAGCAACGGAAAGCGGCGCGTGCGCGCCAGGCCCAGCAGGCTGATTTCCGGGCCGATCAGGTAGCGGCGCGTGGCCGCGTCCTGCTCCACCGCGCCTTCCTGGATCAGCGTCTTGAGCAGGCGATGCACGGTTGGCCGGTTCAACCCCGACATGCGCTCCAGGTCGATCAGGCGCACGCCCCGTTCCTGGCCACAGGCCACCAGCCGCAGGATGGCCATGGCCCGGCGCACCGTCTGCGCGCCCGGCAGCGCCTCCTCGGCGTTGGCGTCTGGCGGCGTCATGCCGCATCCTTGCCCATGACGGACTTGGGCGTCTGGCGCAGCGCCCGCTTGGTCACCAGGGGCCCCAACAGCGCGTAGTTCGGCCCGCCGATGCGGCACACCGGATCGAGCTGGGTGGTATCGATCTTGCCATCGCGCGCCAGCCCGTCGCGGATGTGGAACAGCTTGACCTCGCCCACGAAGAACTCGGCGCCCGTGTCGCCGAATGGAATCACGCTGTGCAGCGTGCACTCCAGGCTGACCGGCGCCGCCGCCAGCCGCGGCGTGGCGATGTGCTCGCCCGCCAGCACCTCCAGGTGCAGCAGCTCGGCCTCGCTGACCTGCGGCGGATGTTCTTCGGCGCTGTCATGGATGGCGTCGAGCAGGCCGGCGTTGCCGATGTTCACCACGAAATGGCCATGCTCCAGGATGTTGTTGGCGGTGTCCTTGCGCCGGCCGGCCTTGCGGCCGATGTTGATGCCCAGCATCGGCGGCGTGTTCGAGACGAAGGTGAAGCAGCTGAACGGCGCCAGGTTGACCTTGCCGCCCGGCCCCAGGGTGGTGATCCAGGCGATCGGGCGCGGCACCACGATGCCGCTCATGAGCTTGTAGGTTTGTTCGGGGCTGAGTTCCGGGGCGGCGATACGCATCACAAGACGTCCATATGTTGAACCTGGCGGGACGGCGCGGCATGGGCGCCGACCCGGGCTTTCACGGCATTTTCCCGGGTTTTCGGCTGGCCGGTGAATCGGGGCAAACCGCGATTGCCGCAATAAGTCCAACATCCGGACTTTTTCGGATTTTTGGCGTTGTCGCCGCGCGGCCAAGTTTCTAGAGTCTCCCAAAACAACAACACACTCACACACTGGAGACAACCATGACCCCGCTTGCAAAGGCTGGCGCCGCCCTGGCGCTGATGGCCGCGACCACGCTGGCCCACGCCTGGCCCGACAAACCCGTGAAGATCGTGGTGCCCTACCCGCCCGGCGGCAATGTCGACGTGGCCGCGCGCCTGATCAGCCCCGGCCTGCAGGCCGCCTTCGGCCAGCCCTTCATTGTCGAGAACAAGCCTGGCGCCGGCGGCATGATCGCCGGCGAGCAGGTGGCGCGCTCGGCGCCCGACGGCTACACGCTGTTCATGGCCGCCAACGGCCCGCTGCTGTTCAGCCCGCTGATCTTCAAGCGCCAGGCCTACAAATGGGACCAGGATTTCGAGCCCATCAGTTCGGTGTCCTACACGCCGCTGGTACTGCAGGTGCGGCCCGGCCTGCCCGTGAAGGATTTGGGCGAACTGCTGGCGCTGGCCAGGAAGGAACCCGGCAAGCTCAACATGGCCTCGCCCGGCGCCGGCACCACCAACCACCTGGTGAGCGAACTGCTGCAATCGCTGACCGGCGCGCGCTGGACCACCGCGCAATACAAGGGCAACGCGCCCGCCACCACCGACCTGCTGGGCGGCCAGGTGGACTTCAACTTCGACCAGATCTCGGTGTCGCTGCCCTACATCAAGGAAGGCCGCACCCGCGGCCTGGCCGTGACCACCGCCAAGCGCGTGCCGTCGCTGCCGGACATCCCCACCTTCGCCGAGGCCGGCGTGCCGGGCATGGAGGCCGCCACCTTCACCGGCCTGCTGGCGCCCAAGGGCACGCCGCCCGAGGTACTGGCGCGCCTGAGCCAGGCGCTGGAAAAGATCCTGAGCCAGCCCGAGATCATCCAGCGTTTCCAGGAACTGGGCGCCGACGCCCAGGCCAGCTCGCCCGCCGATTTCACCCGCTACCTGGCCGCCGAGGATGCGCGCTGGACGCCCATCATCGAGCGCGCGGGCATCACCGCCAACTAAGGTCCGCCATGACACCACAAAGCACACGACAGAGCATCTACGCCGAAGGCTTCAGCCACAAGAACCCCATCCCCGCCGCCTGCCGCGTCGGCAACATGCTGTATTCGGGCAGCATCCAGGGCACCGACCCCGCCAGCGGCGCCTATGGCGACACGCTGGAACGGCAGTGCGAACTGATGTTCGACCACGTGCGCCGCATCGTCGAGGCCGGCGGCGGCTCGCTTGCGCACGTCGTCAAGATGACCGTGTGGATGCGCGACCGCGGCCAACGCGCCGCGCTCAACGCCGTCTGGCTGCGCGCCTTCCCCGACCCCGCCGACCGGCCCGCGCGCCACACCATGCAGGCCGACCTGGACGGCGACAAGCTGATCGAATGCGACTTCGTCGCCGTGCTGGACTGAAGGACCGACATGCCGCAATACCTGCCCTTCAACCCGCATCCCACCGCGCCGGCGCGGCGCCTGCCGCCGGGCGCCTGCGACAGCCAGTTCCACGTGTTCGGCCCCGCCGAGCGCTACCCGGTGCGCCCCGGCGCCGCCTACGAAATGCCCAGCGCCACCATCGAGACCGCGCTGGGCCTGCACCGCCTGCTGGGCATCACGCGCGGCGTGATCGTCCAGGCCACCACCTACGGCGCCGACCACCAGGTGGTGCTGGATGGCCTGGCCGCGGCCGGCCCCGGCTATCGCGGCTGCGCCAACGCGCTGGTGCTGGCCGAGCGCGACGACGCCTACATCGCCCGGCTGCACGACGCCGGCGTGCGCGGCGCGCGCTTCACGCGGCAGGGCCTGGGCATCAGCATGGAACCGGCCGTGTTCGAACGCGCCATCGCCCGCATCCGCGAGCTCGGCTGGTACGCCAAGTTCCAGCCCGAGCCCGACGGCATGATGGCCCAGGTGGCGCAGTTCGAGCGCCTGGACATCCCGGTGCTGATCGACCACATGGGCCGCGCCGATCCCACCGCCGGCGGCGCCGATCCCACCCGCCGCGCGCTGCTGGAACTGCTGGCGCGCGGCAACTTCTGGGTGATGCTGTCGCTGACCGAAAAACTGTCGCGCAGCGGCCCGCCCTGGGACGACGTGGTGCCGCTGGCGCAGGCGCTGATCGCCGCCAACCCCGATCGCGTGGTGTGGGGCAGCGACTGGCCGCACCCGGTGTCGGTCAAGCAGCCGCCCGACGAAGGCCGCCTGGTAGACCAGCTGGTCCGCTACGCCGGCGACGACGCCACGCTCAAGAAAATCCTGGTCGACAACCCGGCCCGCCTCTTTGGATTCGACGCATGAAATTCCTGTCCTTTGAACATCAGGGTCGCGCCGGCTTCGGCCTGCTGCGCGGCGCCGCCGTGGTCGACCTGGGCGGCCAAGGCCACGCCGACCTGCAGGCGGCGGTGGCCGCGGGCGCCCTGCCGCGCCTGGCGGCGGCCGCCGAGCGCCTGGACGCCACGCTGCCGCTGGCGGCGCTGACGCTGCTGCCGCCCATCGCCAACCCCGGCAAGATCATCTGCGTGGGCGTCAACTACGGCCACCGCAACGAGGAATACAAGGACGGCAGCGCGCCGCCGCAATACCCCAGCGTGTTCCCGCGCTTTCCCGAATCGTTCGTCGGCCACGGCCAGCCGCTGCTGCGCCCGCCCGAGTCCGAACAGCTCGACTACGAAGGCGAGATCGCCATCGTCATCGGCAAGGCCGGCCGCCGCATCGCCGCCGAGGACGCCTGGTCGCACATCGCCGGCCTGACCTGCCTGAACGAAGGCACCGTGCGCGACTGGCTGCGCCACGGCAAGTTCAACGTCACCCAGGGCAAGAACTGGGACGCCAGCGGTTCCATGGGGCCATGGCTGGTCAGCGCCGACGCCTTCGATCCGCGGGCGCCGCTGACGGTCACCACCCGCGTCAACGGCGAGGTGCGCCAGCACGACAGCACCGCCAACCTGATGTTCCCGTTCGCCGAACTGATCCGCTACATCTCGATCTGGACCACGCTCAAGCCGGGCGACGTCATCTCGACCGGCACCCCCATCGGCGCCGGCGTGCGCTTCGATCCGCCGCGTTTTCTCAAGCCCGGCGACGTGGTCGAGGTGGAAGTCTCCGGCATCGGCACGCTCTCCAACCCCGTGGCCGACGAAGCGGCCGCGCGCTCCTGAGGACACCCCATGTTGAACGACGCACAACGCCAACAGGCCGCCGCCCTGCTGATCGAGGCCGAACGCACCGGCGTGCCCACCACGCAGCTGGACCAGGCCTTTCCCGGCATCGAGATCGCCGACGCCTACGCCATCCAGCAGCACATCATCGCCAGCAAGCTGGCCGCCGGCGCGCGCCTGCGCGGCCACAAGATCGGCCTGACCTCCAAGGCCATGCAGAGCACCGTCGGCATCAACGAGCCCGACTACGGCCACCTGCTCGACACCATGTTCTTCCAGGACGGCGACACCATCGCCACCGAAAAACTGATCGTGCCGCGCGTCGAGGTCGAACTGGCCTTCGTGCTCGGCAAGCCGCTGCGCGGTCCGGACGTGACCCTGTTCGACGTGCTCGACGCCACCGACTACGTGGTGCCGGCGCTGGAACTGATCGACGGCCGCAGCAAATACCCGCGCCGCATCGTCGACAACATCGCCGACAACGCCGCCTGCGCCGGCATCATCCTGGGCGGCCGCCCGGTCAAGCCGCTGGAAGTCGACCTGCGCTGGGTCGCGGCGCTGCTGCTCAAGAACGGCGTGATCGAGGAATCGGGCGTGTCGGCCGCGGTGCTCGGCCATCCGGCCATGGGCATCGTCTGGCTGGCCAACAAGCTGGCGGCGCACGACACCGGGCTGGAGGCCGGCCACATCGTGCTGGCCGGCTCCTTCACCCGCACCGTGGCGGTGGCCAAGGGCGACACCATCCATGCCGACTACGGCCCGCTGGGCAGCATCTCGGTGCACTTTTCCTGAAGAGGCCGACGATGCAACTTCCCGCCAATCCCTTCAAGCGCGCGCTGCGCGAACAGCGCCACCAGACCGGCCTGTGGGTCACGCTGGCCAATCCCAACAGCGCCGAGCTGGTGGCCGGCTCCGGCTTCGACTGGCTGCTGCTGGACACCGAGCATACGCCCGCGCTGCTGCCCACCGTCATGGCGCAGCTGCAGGCGGTCGCGCCCTATCCCACCCACGCGGTGGTGCGCCCGACCTGGAACGACAACCTGCAGATCAAGCGCTACCTCGACATCGGCGCGCAGACCCTGCTGCTGCCGTACGTGCAGAACGCCGACGAGGCCCGCCAGGCCGTGGCCGGCACGCGTTACGCGCCGCGCGGCGTGCGCGGCGTCGGCGGCACGGTGCGCGCCACCCGCTACGGCCGCGTCGCCGACTACATGCGGCACTGCGAAAACGAACTGTGCCTGCTGATCCAGGCCGAGACCGGCGAAGCGCTGGAGCAGCTGGACGCCATGGCCGCGGTCGACGGCGTGGACGGCATCTTCATCGGCCCGGCCGACCTGGCCGCCAGTCTCGGGTATCCGGGCGAGCCGGGCCACCCGCGCGTCGTCGCCGCCGTCGAAGCCGCCATCGCCCGCATCCGCAAGGCGGGCAAGGCGCCCGGCGTGCTGACGGTGGACGAGACCCTGGCGCGGCGCTACATGGCGGCGGGCAGCCTGTTCACGGCGGTGGGCGTGGATGCCGCCCTGCTGGCGCGGCATTGCGACCAGCTGGCGCAGCGCTTCGCCGCGCCCAGCGCCGGGTAGCGCCGGCAAGCGCCGATTGTCCCGCCCGCCATCAGTGCCAACCGGCGGCGGGCGGACCTTTTGCGGGTACCCTATCGGTTTTCCATCACCCGCAAAGCCGCGCATGTCCGACACCACGCAGCCCTTCGACGTTTCCGCCTACATCGCCCAGAGCCTGGAAGGCATGCGCGCCGCCACCTCGGCCCACTGCGCCACCTGGCACCTGGACGAGGCCGAGCAATGGTCCGTCGACATGGACAGCGGCCTGATCGTGTTCCAGCTGCCCGGCGGCATCACCGCGCACGCGCCAGTGCAGATCGTCGGCACCTCCAACAGCGAGGACGGCAGCTTCCTGTGGGGCTGGGATCACCCCTCGGTGCCGGCCGAACTGGCCGAGCACGCGCAACTGGCGCTGGCCTTCGGCAAGGCCCACGGCCTGGAAGCCTATACGCACCGCAAGGTGCCGTGCGACGATGCCCAGGCCTGGGAATTCACCGCCATCGCCATGCGCCTGGGCGAGGCCAGCGGCTCGTACCGCGCGCAGGCCTCGGACACCGCCCACGTCTGGATGACGTTCGGCCAGGTGACCTTGTCCCAGGCCTGACGCCACGGTCAAGCCGCGTCGGGATGCACGCCGGTATAGGCCGCGCGCGGCCGGATGACATCCGGACTGCCGCGCTGCTCCAGCCCGTGCGCCAGCCAGCCGATGGAGCGGCCCAGCGCGAACAGGCCGAAGGCCGCGCCCAACGGCAGCCCCAGGTGGCGCCGCACCGCCACCAGCGCGAAATCCACCGACGGCCGCTGCCCGATCAGCTCGAAGGCCTGTTCGATCAGCGCCTGCCAGTCGGGACGCTGCGGCAGTATCCGCGCCAGCAAGGCGCTGGCGCGCGGATCCCCGGCGGGGTAGAGGTGGTGACCGAAACCTGGCAGGTCCTCGCCCCGCGCCAGCCGTTCGCGCAGGCCGCGCGCCAGCCGCTGGCCGCCGTCCGCGCCGCCGTCGCCGCGCTCCAGCTCGTCCCACATCGCTTCGCCCCGCGCCGTGGTGCCGCCGTGCCGTCCGCCCGTCAGCGCGGCCAGGCCGCCGACAATGCCGGCGCGCAGGCTGGCGCCGGTGGACGCGATGCAGCGCGCGGTGAAGCTGGAGGCATTCAGTTCGTGGTCGGCGCACAGCACCAGCGCCATCCGGATCAGGTCGGCGCCCGCCGCGTCCACGCCCCAGGCGCGGGCGCACTGCACGTGGATCGGCGCGGCGTCCGGCGCGGTCTGCAGCAGGCAGGCCGCCAGCGTGCGCACCAACGCGCCGCAGCCCTGCGCCTGGCGCTGCGGCGAGCGTTGCCACAGCGCGGTGGCGTCGTCGTCGCTGGCCGCCGTGAACAGCGGCAGCAGCGCGGCCTCGGCCCGCTGGCCGCGATGCCGCGCGAACAGCGCCGCCAGGTCCCGCGGCAGGACCGGCGCGGGCGCGTCGAACGCCATCGCCTCGTCGCATTGCCACAGGTGCGCCGCCACCGCCTCCACCGAGCGCGACGCGGCCAGCGCCACCGCGCTTTCGCCTCGATAGAACAACTGCCCGTCATCGATCAGCGTGATGGCGGACTCCAGCACCGGCAGCCCCCAGTTCAGCGTGGCCTTGGCCACCTCCTTCGGCTTGCGTCCGCGTGTGCGCTGCGCGGCCAGGCGCTCGACGTCCTCGGCCAGATAGCGGCTTTCGCGCGGCGTGGCGCCGGCCTCGGCGTGCAACAAGCCGCGGCTGACATAGGCGTACAGGGTCTGGCGCGACACGCCCAGGCGGGCGGCCGCGGCGGCGGAGGTCAGGTAGTCGGGCATGGCACGCGGCGTTTTCAGGTTAATAAGTTGATTATTCTAATCAATATTGACAATTAATTCGGGAAGAATAATCCTGGCGGCATCCCCAGACGACCAGGAAGCCCTCATGTCCGCCACCACTCTCCCGCCCTCGCCCGCCATCGCCGACTACCTGCGCCAGTTCTGGCTCGCGGCGGGCGGCGACCCCGCCCACTTGACCCGCGTCGCCATCAGTGGCGAAGGCGCCCTGCCCTCGGCCTTCGCCGTCACCGAATTCGCCACCGCCGCCATCGGCGCGGCGGGGCTGGCCATGGCGGAGTTTGTCGCGGCCGGCACGGGCGCCATGGACACCGGCGCCATCGGCCAGGTCACGGTCGACCGCCGCCTGGCCTCGCTCTGGTTCGGCACCACCCTGCGTCCCGTTGGCTGGAATGCCCCGCCGCTCTGGGACGCCGTGGCGGGCGACTATCGCGCCGCGGACGGCTGGATCCGGCTGCACACCAACGCCCCCCACCATCGCGACGCCGCCCTGGCGGTGCTGGGCGTGGCCGCCGACCGCGACGCGGTGGCGCTGGCGGTCTCGCGCTGGCGCGCCGACGAACTGGAAGCCGCCGTAGTCGCGCACAACGGCTGCGCCGCGGCCATGCGCGGCATCGACGCCTGGCAACAGCACCCGCAAGGCCGCGGCGTCGCCACGGAACCGCTGCTGCACCGGACCGCCGGCCCCGGCGCCGCCCGGCCGGACTGGCATGTCTCACGCCAGCGCCCGCTGCAGGGCCTGCGCGTGCTGGACCTGACGCGCATCCTGGCCGGCCCTGTCGCCACCCGCTTCCTGGCCGGCTACGGCACCGACGTGCTGCGCATCGATCCGCCCGGCTGGGAAGAACCCGGTACCGTGCCCGAAGTCGTGCTGGGCAAGCGCTGCGCGCGGCTGGACCTGAAGTCCGCCAAGGGCCTGGCCACCCTGGAACGCCTGCTCGGCGAGGCCGACGTGCTGATCCACGGCTATCGCGCCGACGCCCTGGCGCGCCTGGGCCTGGACGCCGACCGCCGCCGCCAGCTCAACCCGACGCTGGTGGACGTGTCGCTCGATGCGTATGGCTGGAGCGGCCCGTGGCAGGGACGGCGCGGCTTCGACAGCCTGGTGCAGATGAGCACCGGCATCGCCGAGGCC
This sequence comes from Achromobacter sp. ISS7, assembly GCF_056523125.1. Lineage (NCBI taxonomy): Bacteria > Pseudomonadati > Pseudomonadota > Betaproteobacteria > Burkholderiales > Alcaligenaceae > Achromobacter > Achromobacter sp. ISS7. The sequence goes on from NZ_JAWRZD010000001.1 coordinate 2,222,864, forward strand.
GGCATGCGCGCCAAGGGCGCCGACCGCCCGGTGCCGCTGCCGTGCCAGGCGCTCGACCACGCCACCGGCTATCTGATGGCGGCGGCGGCCATCCGCGGCCTGACCGAACGGTTGGCAACGGGCGCGGGCAACACCACGCGCGCGTCATTGGCGCGCAGCGCGCAGTTGCTGGTCACGCATCGCGGCATGCTGGAAGGCGGGCCGGCGCTGGCCCCGGAAACGCAAGCGGATTGGTCCGCGGCGACCGAGGAGACCTCGTGGGGCCCTGCCCGGCGCGTCAGGCCGCCGATGTGGATCGAAGGCACGCCGCAGTCGTGGGATTATCCGGCGAGCGCGTTGGGCTCGTCCGAAGCAACGTGGCGCGACACCGCGCGATAGCGCACGCCGCCGCTCGACCGACTCAAAGCACGAACGCGCGCAGGTTCGCGACCCGCTCGGCCAAGCCGTCCGCGCCCAGATAGTGGCCCAGCTTGCCGGCGCGCACGCGGCGCAGGTCTTCCTCGTAGCGCGCCAGCATGGCGTCGCGCGCCTCGGCATACGCGGCCGCAACGCCCTCGCCACCGGCGGCTACGACCTGGCGCGCGACATCCGGCGCGCCACATGCCACGCAACGCGCTACGCCCAGGCCGTCGGCGCGCGCGCCGCGCGCCAGCAGCTGCGCCACCAATTCGGCGGGCGGCTGGCGATCGAACCGATGCAAGGCGTCCGCGCTGACCGGCGCGCCGGCCCGCAACAGCGCCTGCGCCGCCGCGTAGGCGTGCTGCATCAACGCCACCTCCAGCGCCGTCGCGCTGCCCCGCAACGGCTGGCCGAAACCCATGCCCTGCGCCGCCAATTGCGCGACCAGCGCGCCGTCATCATTGGCCAGCGCATGCTGCAAGGCCAGATTGGCCAACCGCGGCGACTGTGCCAGCGTCCCGGCCGCCAACGGCCCGCGCCAGTCCACCAACGCGCGCCGGTAGAACGCCGCCAGCTTGTCCGCCAACGCCTGCGGCATGCCGTGATCCGCCACGCGCTCGTCCAGATACTCCAGCACGCGGATGCCGGTGCTATCGGGATCCTCGGGATCTTCCTCCAGGCACAGCTCGGCAAACGCGCCGCGCAGATCGTCCGCGATGGTGGCGATGCCATCCTGCTGCAACGCGTGCGTCCAGCCCGGCAGCCCCTGCTTCCAGGCCACGATGCCGCCCGTCTGCCCGCCCGGCCCCAGGTACACATAAATGCGGTCGCAGTACTCGAAACCGCCGATCGGCAGATAACGCAGCTTGCCGTCCCAGGCCTCGCCGCTTTCCTCGGCGGCCTCTTCGGCGCACTCCTGCTCGTGTTCGATCCAGCCCGCCAGGTCGCGGTATTGGTCGCTGCCGTCGTAGAACAGCTCGGACCAGCTGAGGGCCTCTTCGTTGCCGTCCATCTGCGCATGCAGGTCGTAGGCCAGTTCACCGCCAGCGGTCAGGCGCCACAATTCACGCAACGCCGGCGGCAAGGGACCGGCGCAGAGCGCTTCGATCTCGTCGATGCGCGTCTCGCTCATCGGCGGCTGGACCGCGATGAGGACACGATCGGCGAACAAGGCGATGCCGTGCTGTCGCAGCGACTGGATTTCGTCGGCGGAAAAATCATCACCCATGTGGGCACCCTCCCGGTTGAAACGCCCTGGATTTTACCCAGGCGGTCCCGGTCCCGGCGCCTGTGGCTTGCCGCGTGAGACGCGTCTGCCCGCCACGCGTCCCACGCGCCGCCGGCGGTGGTAGATTGGCGACATCCGCATAGGAAGGGAGCAGCGATGAGGGGATCTTGGTGGACGCGCTGATCCAGGCCGCGGCCCGGGCGCTGGCCAGCGGCGATCCCCTGGCCGCGCTGGGCCGGGTGGCGCTGCGCGACGACGCGCCGGCGCTGGCGTTGCGCGGCATCGCGCTGGCGCAACTGGGCGACTTCGAACGCGCCCGGCCGCTGGTGCGCCGCGCCGCCCGCGCGTTCGGCGCCAAGGATCCGGTGGCGCGCGCCCGCTGCGTGGTGGCCGAAGCCGAGATCGCGCTGGCCTCGCGCGACCTGGGCTGGCCGACGGCGGCGCTCGAGGCCGCCCGCGCCACGCTCGAACACCATGGCGATCGGCGCAACGCGGCCTATGCCGGTTACCTGGCCGGCCGCCGCCTGGTCCTGATGGGACGCCTGGAGCAGGCCGAGCAGGTGCTGTCGGAACTGGACCCCACCCCCTTCCCGCCGGCCTTGCGCGCGGTGCACGAGCTGGCCCTGGCCGGCATCGCGCTGCGGCGCGTGCAGGCCACGGCGGCGCGCGCCGCGCTGGCCCGTGCCGCGCAGGCCGCGCAGGCGGCCGGCATCCCCGCTTTGCAGGCCGAAGTGCGCCAGGCGTGGCAAACGCTCGAGGCGCCGGCGGCGCACCTGCACCAGGCCGGCCAGACGCGCGCGCTGCGCCTGGACGACGTGGAGGCGCTGCAGGCGTCCGACACGCTGGTGATCGACGCCTGCCGCTACGCCGTGCAGGGCGCGGACGGCACTCTGGCGCTGGCGAGCCGCCCGATCCTGTTCACCCTGGCGCAGGCGCTGGGCCAGGCGTGGCCGGACGATGTACCGCGCGATGCGTTGATCGCCCAGGCTTTCCGCACCCGCCATCCCGACGAGTCGCATCGCGCGCGGCTGCGGGTGGAAATCGGCCGCTTGCGGGCGGCGCTGGGTACCCTGGCCGGCATCCGGGCGACGCGGCAGGGCTTCGCGCTGACACCGGCGGCGGGCGCCGTCGCCGTGCTGACGCCCCCCATGCAGGGCCGCCACGCCGCCGTGCTGGCGCTGCTGGCCGACGGCGAAGCCTGGTCCAGTTCGGCCCTGGCGCTGGCCACCGGCGCCAGCCAGCGCCAGGTGCAGCGCGCCCTGGACGCGCTGGCGGCGGCGGGCCGCGCGCAGCCGCTGGGGCGGGGCCGGGCGCGGCGCTGGATCACGCCGCCGCTGCCTGGTTTCGCGACGACATTGTTACTCCCGGTTCCGCTGCCGAATGCCTAGCATGGAGACGTCATCCCACTGAACAAGGACACCGACATGAAAGCCAAGCCCGCAGAAATCCTCCGTGAATACGGCCCCTTCCCCGGCGTCACCGACGTGCACGGCGTCTCTTACGACGGCAGCCACGTCTGGATCGCCGTCGGCGACAAGCTGCATGCGCTGGACCCGGCCAGCGGCGCCGTGGTGCGCTCCATCGACGTCACCGCCCGCGCCGGCACCGCCTTCGACGGCAAGCACCTCTACCAGCTGGCCGACGGCATCATCCAGAAGATCGACCCGGCCTCGGGCCGCGTGCTGGCCACCGTGCCGGCGCCCGAGGGCGGCGGCAATTCAGGCATGACCTGGGCAGAAGGCATGCTCTGGATCGCCCGCTACAAGGACCGCAAGATCCACCAGGTCGACCCCGCCACCGGCGCCATCCTGCGCACCATCGAGTCGGACCGCTACGTGACCGGCGTCACCTGGGTCGATGGCAGCCTGTGGCATGGCACCTGGGAAGACGACGCCAGCGAGTTGCGGCGGCTGGACCCGGCCAACGGCGAAGTGCTGGAGCGATTGGCCATGCCGCCCGGCGTCTACGTGTCCGGCCTGGAGTCGGATGGCGGCGACGTGCTGTATTGCGGCGGCGCCACCAGCGGCCGCGTGCGGGCGGTGCGCCGGCCGCGCGCCAGCGCCTGATCTTTCCGCTGCCCGCCACGCCCGCCGGACACCCCCGGCGGGCGTGGGCTTTTCCGACGAATATCGGTCGGATCCGACGCCCGGGCGACGACGCCCCCCGCTCCCCGGCAAGCCGCGCCGGCGCGGCGTCCTGACAAATTGTTGCAGCCATAACCGCGCCCTGCCATTTCCGGCCCCAGCGGGGCCCCGCCAGCGTGTAAACTCCCCCCTTTTTGACTCTGGTGGTATGTTGCAAGCCCCACAGCGCACAGGTTTAAGCGGCCCGACGCTCATTCGCTTGCTGACTCGCCTGACGGATGTCGACGTGCCGGAATCCCGGCAACCGTTGTCGGATCATCTGAGCCAATGGCTCGGCTGGACCGACGCGATTGCCCTGTCCGCCGCCCTGAACAACCGCCCGCCGGCGATCGCGCCCGGCGCGCGCGCGTTCAGCAGCGCCGAGGAGCGCGAGTGCGAGCGCGTCCGGACCACGCTGGCCGATGCCATCGCCAGCGATACCGCGGCCACGGCCGCCAAGCGGCTGATGCCGGGGCAGGTGTCCGCCAAAGTGGCGGCGCTGCAGGCCGACGACGCCGACTACTCGAATTTCCGTCAGCGCTATCTGTCGTTGCAACACACGATGGAGACCAGCATCGGCAATCTGCGCAGCCGCCTGCGCGGCATGGTCGCGGCCAGGACGCCGGAAATGACGCGCCTGGCGGTGGTGGACGCCATCATGGACCGCGCCCTGCTGCCGCGCGAGCGGACGCTGCTGGGCGCCATTCCGAAGCTGCTGCAGGTGCATTTCGACCGGCTGCGGCGGGCCGAACAGGCCGCGCTGGAAGCGGCGGCCGAGGCGCAAGCCCTGGCTGACGCCCCGCAGGCCGACGCCGCCGTGCCGGCCGGCGCGGCGCCGCAACCCGCTTTACCCGCGCCCACGCCAGGCGCCTGGCTGGAGACGTTCCGCAAAGACATGCGCAGCGTGCTGCTGGCCGAACTGGATGTTCGTTTACAACCGGTGGAAGGGCTGCTTGCCACCCTTCGCACCAGCTAACCGGGACACTATGTCCAAGTATCTGATCAATATCGTTGTTTTCCTCAGCGGCCTGGCCGTGGCCGGCTGGATCGGCGCGGGCTACGCGGGCACCAATTCCCTGGCGCTGGCCGTCACGCTGCTGATCGGCGCCTGCTACGTCGCGGGCGCGCTCGAATTGCTGCGCTACCAGCAGGCCACCGCGTCCCTCAGACGCGCGGTCGGCAACCTGTCGGAAGCGCCCGCCAGCCTGGCCGGCTGGCTCGAACAACTGCCCGCCGCGCTGCGCAACCCGGTGCGGCTGCGCATCGAGGGCGAACGCGTCGGCCTGCCCGGCCCGGCGCTGGCGCCCTATCTGGTCGGCCTGCTGGTGCTGCTGGGCATGCTCGGCACCTTCCTGGGCATGGTGGTGACGCTGCGCGGCACCGGCGCCGCGCTCGAGAGCGCCACCGACCTGGCCGCGATCCGCGCCTCGCTGGCCGCGCCCGTCAAGGGCCTGGGCTTCGCCTTCGGCACCTCGATCGCCGGTGTCGCCACCTCGGCCATGCTGGGCCTGCTGGCGGCCCTGTGCCGCCGCGACCGGATCCAGGCCGCGCAATGGCTCGACGCCAAGGCGGCCACCACGCTACGCCTGTACACCCAGGGCCACCAGCGCGAAGAGAGCTTCAAACTGCTGCAACGCCAGGCCGAAGTGCTGCAACGGCAGGCCGAGGCCATGCCCGCGCTGGTCGACCGCCTGGACGCGATGATGCGCAACCTGGAGCAGCAGAACCACACGCTGAACGAGCGCCAGCTCGCCAGCCAGGACGCCTTCCAGGGCAAGGCCGAGGCCGCCTACGCGCGCCTGGCCTCCGTGATGGAACAGTCGATGAAGGAAAGCGTGGCGGAAAGCGCCCGCTCGGCCGGCGCCGCGCTGCAACCCGCGGTCGAAGCCACCATGGCCGGCCTGTCGCGCGAGACCGCCACGCTGCACGACACCGTCACCCAGGCGGTGCAACGCCAGCTGGACGGCATGACCGCCGGCCTGCAGGCGGCCACCAGCAATGTCGCCGGCATCTGGAACCAGGCCCTGGCCGGCCAGCAGCGCGCCAGCGAAACCCTGGCGCAGGACCTGCGTGATTCGCTCGACCGCTTCGCGCAGACCTTCGAACAGCGCTCGGCCACCCTGCTGGACAGCGTGTCCCAGCGCCTGGAAGCGTCCTCGGGCAGCATGTCCGAAGCCTGGAACGTGGCCCTGAGCCGCCAGGAACGCGCCAGCGAAAAACTGGCCGGCGACAACCTGCAGGCCCTGACGGCCGCCGCCGCCAGCTTCGAGCAGCATTCGGCGTCGTTGCTGCGCACGCTGAACGCCTCGCACGCGACGCTGCAATCCGACCTGGCCTCGCGCGACCAGCAACGCCTGGCCGCCTGGACCGAAACGCTGGGCGCCCTGTCCGCGACCCTGCGCCAGGAATGGCAACAGGCCGGCGCGCAAGCGGCCGAACGCCAGCTGGAAATCAACCAGGCCCTGGCCCGCAGCGCGCAGGACCTGACCGAACATGCGCAGACCCAGGCCGGCCTGCTCGAGAACGTCTCGACCCGCCTGGAAACCGCGGCCGGCAACGTCTCGGCCCAATGGCACGACGCCCTGGCGCGCCAGTCGCAGGTCAGCGACAAGCTGGCCGACGACAACCGCGCGGCCCTGGCCGCCGCCGCCGCGACCTTCGAACAACACTCGGCCGCCCTGCTGCGCACGCTGGACCAGTCGCACAACGAGCTGCAAGCCGCCCTGGCCGCGCGCGACGAACAGCGCCTGGCCGCCTGGGCCGGCACGCTCGGCGCGGTCGCCGACAAGCTCGGCCAGGAATGGGAACAGGCCGGCGCGCAGGCCGCCGCCCGCCAGCAGGACATCAGCCAGACGCTGGCGCGCACCGCGCAAGACCTGGCCAGCCGTGGCGAAGCGCAAGCCGCCCTGCTCGACACCGTCGCCGCCCGCATCGAATCGGCCGCCGGCGGCGTGACGCAGGCCTGGACCGAGGCGCAAGTGCGCCAGGAACTGACCAGCGAGAAGCTGGCCGCCGACAACCAGCAGGCCCTGACCGCCGCCGCGGCCGCCTTCGAACAGCACTCGGCCGCGCTGCTGCGCACGCTGGACCAGTCGCATGCCGACCTGCAGGCCGCCCTGGCCGCGCGCGACGAGCATCGCCTGGCCGCCTGGCATGCCTCGCTGGGCGCGCTGGCCACCGAACTGGGCCAGGAATGGCGCGCGGCCGGCGAGCAGACCGCCGCCCGCCACCAGGAACTGGGCCAGCTGCTGGCCCGCACCGCGCACGACATCACCACCCAGACCCAGGCCCAGGCCGCTCTGCTGGAAAACGTCTCGACCCGCCTGGAATCGGCGGCCGGCGGCGTGACGCAGGCCTGGACCGAAGCGCAGGTGCGCCAGGAACTGGCCAACGAGAAACTGGCTGGCGACAACCAGCAGGCCCTGACCAGCGCCGCGGCCGCCTTCGAGCAGCATTCGGCGTCGCTGCTGCAGACGCTGGGCCAATCGCAGGCCGACCTGCAGGCCGCGCTGGCCGCGCGCGACCAGGAACGCCTGGCCGCCTGGACCGGCGAGCTGGGCGCGATGGCCGAGGCCCTGCGCCAGGAATGGGAACAGGCCGGCGCCCGCAGCGCCAGCCTGCAGCAGGAGATCTGCGCCACCCTGGCCCAGACCGCGCAGGACATCGCCACCCAGACCGAGGCCCACGCCAGCGGCACCATCGCCGAGATCAGCCAGCTGGTGCAGGCCGCCTCCGAGGCGCCGCGCGCGGCCGCCGAGGTCATCGGCGAGCTGCGCCAGAAGCTGTCGGACAGCCTGGCCTACGACAACGCCATGCTGGAAGAACGCAATCGCCTGCTGGACACGCTGGCGACGCTGCTGGACGCCGTCAACCACGCCTCCGCCGAGCAGCGCAGCGCGGTCGACGCGCTGGTGTCGTCGTCGGCGGACCTGCTGGACCGCGTCGGCACGCAATTCACCGAGCAGGTCGAATCCGAAACCGCCCGCCTGGACGACGTGGCCGCGCAGGTGACCAGCGGCGCCGCCGAAGTGGCCAGCCTGGGCGAAGCCTTCGGCGCCGCGGTGCGCCTGTTCGGCGAGTCCAACGACAAGCTGGTGGCGCATCTGCAGCGCATCGAGAGCGCGCTCGACAAGTCGATCGCGCGCGGCGACGAGCAACTGGCCTACTACGTGGCGCAAGCGCGTGAAGTGGTCGACCTGAGCACCATGTCGCAGAAGCAGATCGTCGAGAACCTGCGCGACCTGGCCAGCCAGCGCGCCGCCACCGCCGGAGCACAAGCCGCATGAGCGCGGGCGAGGACATCGACGGCGGCGTGGAACCCGCGGTGCCGACCTGGGCCGTCTTCGGCGACCTGATGTCGGTGCTGCTGGGCGCCTTCGTGCTGATCCTGGTGAGCGTGGTGGCCGTGCAGCTGGAGCTGTCGACCCAGCTCGAACGCGAGGTCAAGCAGCGCCAGGAGGAAACCCAGCGTCGCCAGACCCTGGAACAGGCGCTGGCCGCGCCGCTGGCGGCCGGCCGCGTGACGCTCATCAACGGCCGCATCGGCATCAGTGGCAGCGTGCTGTTCGCGCTCAACTCCGACCAGTTGCAGCCGGAAGGCCGCGAGGTGCTCAAGAGCCTGATCGAGCCGCTGTCGACCTACCTGAAGGCCAATGACGAGATCCTGATGGTCAGCGGCTTCACCGACGACCAGCAGGTGCGCGAAGGCAACCGGCGCTTTGCCGACAACTGGGACCTGTCGGCGCAGCGCGCGCTGACCGTGACCCGCGCCCTGATCGACGAGGGCGTGCCGTCGGCCTCGGTATTCGCCGCCGCATTCGGCGCCGAACAGCCGGTGGCCTCGAACGCCGACGAGGAAGGCCGCGCCAGGAACCGCCGGGTCGAGATCACGCCGATCCCCAAGCCGTCCAACGGCACGGAGGCGCCGCGTGGCCAGTGATGGCGGTCTTGGCCACGCGCTGACGGCCGAGGCGGACGCCACGGCCGACACCGACCTGCCCGCGGACGACACGCTCGCCACGCTGCGCGCCTGGCGCGAGCGCGGCGACGACCGGTTCGATCCGGTCGGTTTCCATTTCATCGAGGCGCTGGCCCGGCGCGCGGCCACCCATGACGGCACGGCGCGCGCACGGCTGGACGACCGCCTGGCGCAGCTGCTGGAGGCGTATGCGGCGCGTATCGCCGCGGCCGCCGCGACGGACGCCATCGCCCCCACCGAAGGGCGCGACGATGCGGCCACGCCCGCCGATTGCCCCGCGCCGGCCGCGACGCCCGCGGCCGCCACGCGCGGGCCGCTGGCCGAGCTGGCCGCCTACCTCGCCTACCCGGGCGCCCCTGGCGAAGACCCCGACGCCATCGCCGCGCAGGCGCGCCGCGACGCCTACCCGGACCTGCCGGCGCTGGACGGGCTGCGCGAGATCTGGTCCGGCCTGAGCGCCGACCGGCAGGTGCGCCAGTCGCAGGAACAGGTGCACAAGAACGCCGGCCCGCTCAACTCCAACCAGCTGGTGCACCGCGCCCTGTCGCTGATGCGCGAGCTGTCGCCGGGCTATCTGCAGCAGTTCGTGACCTACACCGAAACGCTGGCTTGGATGGAGCAGTTGACGGCCGCGGCGACGCCGCCGGCCAAGGAAGCGGCGCGCGCGCCCGCCAGGAAGAGCACGCGCGCCAAGAGCCGCTGAGGCAAACGCCGCCGGGCGCGCCGGCGGTATCGCGGACGGTATCGCGGCAAACGGCCGGCACCGCTCAGCCGCCGCCCTCCTCGCGCGGCAGCCAGGCGCCGTGAAAACCCGCCGGAATCCGCAGCGGCAGGCGCACCGTCGCCAGCGGCCCGGCCGCCAAGTCACGCGCGTCCAGCACCACCACGTCGCTGGTATCGCTGGCCTGGCGATACACGCACGCCAGCACCCAGCCGTCGTCCTCGTCGCGCGCCCCCGCCCGGGGCACGAACACGGGCTCGCTGTTCTGGTCGCCCGGCGGCACCGCGTAACGCTGGCGCGCGCCCGTCTTCAGGTCGTAGCGCACCACGCCACGCATCTCGCGGTTGTTGGGCTGCTCCACCGCATAACAGTAGCGATAGGCGCGGCCGGTCCTGGCCTCGTTGATGCGCGGCAGCTCGATGCCGGTATCGTCCAGCGCGCGCTCGGTGACGCGGCCTGCGTCCAGGTCGATCTGGTAGCGCCACAGCGTGCCCAGCGGGCTGTCCTCGAAACCCGCGCCATCGCGCGACAGCCGCAGGTATTCCGGGTAGCGCACCACGTCCAGCACCAGCGTCGATGCATCGGCGTCGTACGCATTGACCACGTGCTGGATGAAGCACGGCGCCACCTCGAACCAGCGCACCGCGCCGCCGTGGCGCGGGATCACGCCCAGCCGCGACTGGCGCTCGTCATGCCAGCGCAGCGGCATGCGGTAGCCGCGCGACAGCATCGAGAAGTCGTACGCGACGTTCAGGTCCAGCAGGATGCTGTAGCGCGCCGTGATCGCCATGTCGTGCATCATCGACGGCCCCGGCACGTCGATCAGTTGGTCCAGCAGCGGCTGGCCGTCGGCGCCCGTCACGCCATAGCGCAGCCACGGCCGTTCCCAATGGGCGCGAAAGCTCATCAGTTCCCCGGTCTCGGGGTCCGCCTTGGGGTGCGCCGTCATGCCGCCTGCAAGCCCCGGATGGCGGCGGCTGGCGCCCAGGAATTCCAGCGCCGGCGTCATCGCCACCGGCGCCCCGCCCTCGGCCAGCGCCAGCACTTCGCCCGCGTGGCGCAGCACGTTGACGTTGGGGTTGCTGTCCGGCAGGCCAGCCTCCCCGCCCGGGTCGTATTCGCGCGCCCAGATCCGGGTGCGCGCCCAGCGGTTGCGGTAGCCGGTCGCCCGGCCGTCGCGAAAGGCGATGGCGTGCAGCATCGCCGGCTGCGGCCACCACGACAGCACGTCGTTGCCCTCGAAGCGGCCACGAAGGGGGTTGGGGCCGTTGCGGACCAGGACCCCATCCAGCTCCGGCGGCAGCGCGCCGTCCACGGGCAGGTCGTCCAGGTCGGCCTCATCGGCCAGCGGCGCCGTGGCGCCGGTGTTCAGATCGAATGTACTCATGCTTGCGTCCTTGGTTGCGATCATTCGCAAGACGTATTTTTACCCGGATTAAATATATTCGTCAATATTACCCGGGTTTAATTATCGCAAGTCTTCGGGATTCATCGACGCGTCGCGGACATACGGATCCCCCGGCTCGGGCCGCAGCGTCGCCTCGATCTCGGGCGAAAACGCCGGGATCTTGCTGGTGCGCATGACGGCCCAGCGCATCAGCGCGTGCAGGAGGTTGAAGGGCGCCATGATCAGATAGGCCAGGCCGCCGCTCTGCGCGTCGTTGGCGAAGACGCGTTCCTTGCTGAAGGCAAAGCTCTCGCGCTTGCCATCGACCGGCATGCAATACAGCACCGCGTCCAGCACCGCCTGCGGACCTTCTTCCATGTAGCGGCGCAGGAATTCCCAATGCGAATAGGCGTTTTCGATGCGGCTGGTGGCGATGCAGAACGCGAAGGTCTCCTTGACCGTGACCCCATCGCTATCGAGGATCAGTCCGCGGATATCCCAGTTGAGCCAGCCGAAGCTGCCCCTACCCCGCCCCAGCGTGAAATAGATCTTGTCCCACGGTGCGGTCAGCACGGTGCCGTCCAGCCGGAACACATGCACCAGGCGGCGCTTGCGATCCAGCGCGATGGGATAGTAGGTCCAGCGGAACATCTCCTTGCAGGCGACCCAGGCGCCGGCGGCGCCCAGCGCCGCGAACATGGCCATGCCGATGAAGATGGCTTCCCACAGGCCGTTCTCGTTGGGCAGCTCGCCCACCACCAGGATCCAGGCCTGCATCAGGATGCCGCCGATGCCGAAGGCCACGCCGATCGCCCCCAGCAGCGCCACGAAGCCGCGCCAGGCATACCAGCGATCCACCGACAGCAGGCTGTTGGAATTCATCTTCACCACGCACAGCTGCGCCAGCAGCGGAACATCCAGCCGCTTTTTTTGCAGCAGCCGGTGTTCGCGGTCGAATTCCGTCAGCGGACGGTCGTTGGGAAACCGGGACGTCAGTCCGGTGAAATCCATCAAGACCCTCCCAGGGGGCCAAGGAAAAAACAGCGGCAAGGCGACCCAGGACGCCGAACCGGGAATGCGCTCGCGTCGGACGCAAGCGGGCGGGCGTCAACTCGCCCACTACAGGAAAAACGCGAATACCGACACAAACCCGATCGGCAACACCACCCAGGTCAATAGCCCAAAAACGCTTACCAGGCGCCACCGGCTCAGCATATGCGGCAGCTTGCCTTCAATCGCCAAGCGCTCTTCAGGCGTGGGCGGGATAATGGGATAAGGATTCTCGCCCTCCCACTTCATCGACTCGGCCAGTTCCGCCGGCAGCGCCGGACGGCGGCCGTGGCGACGGATCCAGTATTCCAGCCAATTGGGCACGTAATACATGCTGCCGAAGAACCAGAACGCCACCGACTGCAATCCTCCCTTCAGGCGGTGCCGCCGATCGACCGAGTCCGAGAACAATTCACGGTCCATCCACGCATACGCATTGGCGCAATGATCAGGAATCAGCGCCACCGGCGGTACCTGTGCCGGTTCCTCGTCCATGTAGCACCGAATGAATTCCCAGACTTCCCCCGCCAACTGCGGGCTGGCGAACGGACTGGTCGGCGTCACACCGGTCTTGACACGACGGCTCCCCGGCCATAGCTGCGCCACACGCAAGGGATACAGCGCGCCGGCGCCGGTCGGGGTGACAACCATGCGGTTGGCAACATAGGGAACGGCCTGGTCATAGTCGACCGAGATCCAGCCTGCCTTCTTTTCCCAGGCGTACAGGCGGCGCAGGCGGCGGCTGATGATCACCGTATCCGGCACCAGCGCGAACGTCAGCTTCAATGCGGTGATCAGGCTGACCAAGGCAAGAACAAGGTACAGCGTTGCAAATATGAAGAAATCCTGACCGTAGCCTCGGCCCGCGGGATCGAATTTCACGATGAAATTGATCGCGGTGAAACTCATCAGCAATCCGAACAGATAGGCTACCGCCGCCCCATACCCACGCATGGAATCCCTGGGCAATACGAGCCGCAGGCACGCGGGGGATATCTCGACGACATGATCATGGCCAGAAGGCGTCAACGTTCCACGTTCTTTTCCCACGGGCAACAGCCAGCCCCATGCGCCGCTTTTTTCCGGGACCATGGTGATACCCGCCCCGCCGCCACTTCTCCCCATCCCACTCATCCCCAGTTCAATCGCCTACGTAAACAGCGCGAGCGCCACCATGCACGACACGGGCATCACCACCCAGATCAGCAGGCCGAACACACCCACCACACGCCAACGATTCCTCATGTATGGCAGCCGGCCCTCGATCGCCAATTGCTCGACCTGCGTGGGAGGGATGAGGCGATAGGGATTCTCGCCTTCCCACGCCAAGGTATCGGCCAGCTCCAGCGGCAACGCCGGCCGATTGCCACGCCGCCGAATCCAATATTCCAGCCAGTTCGGCGCGTAGTAGACGCACGCGAAGAACCAGAATGACAAAGCCCCGAATGTACCTTTCAGGTGATGTTGCCGGTCCACGGACTGGGCGAACAACTCACGATCCATCCAGGCATAGGCATTGGCCCGATGATCCGGCAGCAACGCCACTGGCGGCAGCGCCGCGGGATCCTCGTCCATATAGCATCGGATGAACTCCCAGAGCTGGGCGGCCGACTGCGGCTGCGCGAACGGAACCGTGGGCGACACGCCGGTGTTCACGCGCCGCGTGCGGGGCAGGAACTCCACCACCTGCAACGGATAGAGGACATTGGAGCCGGTCGTGGTCGTCATCCTCAGCTTGGGCACAAACGGAGTCGCGCGATCGTAGTCGACCGATTTCCACCCCCCCCTTTTTTTCCCAATAGTAGATACGGCGCAAGCGCCGGCTGAAGATGGCCGAGTCAAATACCTTGGAGAAAGTCAGTTTGAATCCCGAGATCAGGCCGACCAGGGCAAGCGCAATGCTCAGCGCCGAAACCAGAATGAAATCGACCGAATCGTATCCACGCGTGGAAGCGTCGAACTTGACCATGAAGAACACCGCGCCAAAGGCCATCCATACGCCCAGCGCGTAGGCGCCCACCGCCGCGAATCCACGCAAGGCATCCGACGGGGTTTGCAGACGCAGGCAGGCCGGCGAGATTTCCACGACCGTGCCATGTGCGGCCGGCGTCTCCTTCCTGGGTGCACCGCCAACGGGCAGCAACCATCCCCATGCCCCGCTTTCTTCAGGGACGGCTTTTCCCGAATACCTCATCGATCCCGCTTTGCTCGTCAGATGCATGCCGCCGGTTTCCTCTTACCTCCAAGTCCGCACCTATCCGTTACCAGTTCGACACGACAACGCCCAGGAAAGACAGCGGCAAGGCAACCCACAGCGCCAAGCCGAAAATACTCGCCAGTCGCCATCGCCTCTTCACGGACGGCAGATTTCCGGCGCGCGCCAGCAGTTCTTCCTGCGTCGGCGGGACGATCCGATACGGATGGTCGCCTTGCCAGCTCGCCACCGCCGCCAGCTCCGCGGGCAACGCGGGACGCCGTCCGAAGCGGCGGATCCAGAGTTCCATCCAATTCGGCAGGTAATAGGCACCGCTGAAGAACCAGAACGCGAACGGCCGCACCAATCTGTGGTGACGATCGATCGCGTAGGGGAAGAGCTCTCGGTCCATCCACGCGTAGGCGTTGACACGATGGTCCGGCACCAACGCGACCGGCGGCAAGGCCGCGGGTTCCGCATCCATGTACGACCGGATGAACTCCCAGAGTTGGGCCCCGGCTTCCGGACGGTCGAATGGAGCAGTGAGCGCCACGCTCTTCAGAATGCGACGCGTATCAGGCGCGATCTCGACGACGCGCAAGGGATAAGCCGCCCCCGCTCCGGTCGTAGTGACCACGTGATAGTTGCCCACGTAGGCCTGCGCACTATCGAAGTCAACCGACGTCCAGCCGGTCCGCTTTTCCCACGCATACAAGCGCCGCAGTGTACGACTGACGAGAGTGGTCTCCTGGATGGGTGAAAAAAATGATCGATAAGCGCAGACCCAGCCGATCAACCCACCAACGAGATAGCCCGCCATCATGACGGCAAGGCCCGTATCCAGGGTGGTCCGCCCCCTATGGAGATCGACCAGCGCGGTGAGAAACAGCAATGTCAACCCAACCGCCGCCGCCAACGAGACGCAAGCCACGTAGCCGCGAGACGCCTCGAAAGGCCCCGTCAGACGCAGGCAGGCGGGCGTCAACTCGGTCACCATGCCGTCGGCGGCCGGCTGTGCTCCGGACCGTCCTGACAACAGCCAGCCCCAAGTGCCGGTGCGCTCCGGCAGTACTTCCAGATCCCTTTTCTCTTTCTTTTTCCTAGTAGTTGTCAACATAGACCCCCGACTCGAACCCCGTCTCCATTTCTGGTATTCACGTGCCGAGGCATCAAACTTGAGAATGGCATGTCCAATCGAGTTCAACCGGGCGGAAATTGCAGCAACCTGCGATACGAGCCCGTCATCGACAACATCGACGCACCCACCTCACCTATAACGAAAATAGAGCGTGCCGTAATCACGCCCGTCCCCTTCCCGACGCAATGCCTTGGAGGCCTTGCGCAAATTGATGCCGCTGGCATCCTGCCAGCCAAAGCCGGCAAAAATGGTCTCCGCCATCCGCGCAAACCCTTCTGTCTTGCGGCCGCCGCGCCAAGCCAGGAACCCAAAAACCAGCAACAACGCGGGCAGCCCGTAGGCCAGGTAGACCGCATACGCGGACAACTGTCCTGCCAGGCTGAACGTGCCCTTGAACATCGCGAAGATCGCATCCAGGCACATCATGAACAGAAAAACCGCCCCTACCACGATGCCCCAGAAGCGAAACGTGGAAGCGTAGTGTGCCCGACGCCCCTCGAAGCAGTGCGGATACACCGCCACCAGCGCGTCGGCCGGACGCCGGGCGCCATAGGCGATCCAGCCCTGTCCGTCGCGCTCGGCCACCAGTTCGATATCATCGCCCTCGTCAAAGGGAAACCGCCAAAACCAGCCTCGCACCGGTTCCCCATTGAGTGTGAATTCGACAAAGTCCGCCTTCTCCGTGCTGTCGAGGGTGGCGATCGCTATGGCCGCGCCGCCCATCCCCGCCAGACCCGCAGACACCGCCGACGCCCCCACGCCGCCGCCTAGCTGCTCCATCACGAAATCGCGCGAGCGCCTGACGCGGCTCAACCCCGCGATCTCACCGCCCAGCTTGCTGACTTTGTCACTCCGTTCAGTCGTCATCGCTATCCTTACATCACGTCCGCCAAGGCGGCGAGGAATTCTTCTTCCTGCTTCTTGGGATCATCCTGGGGCTTGCCGAAGGTCCGACGGCCGAAGGCGCTGGTCTCGCACCATTCCTCAAGAGCGTCCGGCGTGAAATACCATACCAGCAATTGCACCGCGATCAGCACCACGGCGATTTCCCAGCCAACCAGTAACCCCAACACGCGCGCCACCGACGCGATGGCGACGCGCGACGCGAAGCCATCCACCGCCACCACCATCACCCGCAATCCCAGGCGCCGTCCCACGATCTTCAGCAGCGGGGCCGATGTGGCGATGGCGGAGATCACCGCCGCCCCTGTGGCGACGAAGCCCAGCCCCGCCTTCACAAACAGCAGCGCCACCAGCGCATACTGTTTTTTCTCCCGCCGGTCCGCCGCTTCACTCAAATCAAGCGAAGCACCAATGAAAGATGCGATCGAACCGAGCGCTCCACCCATCAATTTCCATTTCTGGAAACCAAATGCCTTCTTGCCCGCCAGTTGATACGGCACTACGGCAATATCGATAATCGCAGCGCTGAGCGTGGCGCCCGATGCGACCAGTTGGGCATAAGTCTTGGTTGTCTTGTCCGTTGCGGAAATCAGCTTCCTGAAGTTCCATAGTTCGATCAGCCCCACGACCACCGTGATGCGCATGGTCGCGGCACCGTTGCGTCCGGTCGCAGGCCGCATCTTGCCCCACATGTCGCGCAGAACCTTGTGACTCGGCTCGTTCGCGATAGCCTCGTTGGCTTCGAGGAACGTGCGCGCCGTGCGCAAACGCCGCAGCGCGACATCACGCGCCACACCGTCCAGGCGGGCTTGCTCACGCACCAGCGCCAGCGCATCGGCGTCGGAGATGCCCGTCGACATGAGAAAAATATTCTGGATGATCTTCTCACCCACGAAGTCGCCCAGGCGATTCATGCCCAACCAGCGGAACGCAGTCTCGCCGGCCGTCATCATGAGCTTGTCGATGCCCGCATTCTTCATCGCCCTGGGCAAGGGCCCCAGCTTCTCCACCTTGGTTTCGCCGACCAGCGACACAGCCCGCTTGTAATAACCCGAGAAGGTCTTCAGATTGCTGAGGACGCGTTCGATGACGGCCATGCCGGTTGGCAGAGGCGTATCCTTGGACTTGGCTGCCTCCTCGACCGCGTTGCTCACGGCGGGCTTGAGTTCCTTCTGATTGGCGGCGATCGCCCGCCAGAAAAGAGATTTTCGGTCGCCGGCATCGCGTCGCGTTTCCACCAGCGTCTTGAGATAATCGCGGCCTGTCTGACTGCCGCTGACCCCTTCGGTCAGATCCCCGACCACCTCGATGAATTCGTGACCATCGTCCTCGACCTCTTCACTATAGTCCTCGAGCGTGTCGAACAGCAGATCCCACTCGAGCCATTTGATCAATTCGCCAGTACGCAGGTTGGCCAACGTGGTCGCCGCATCCTGGAAACTGTCATAGTTCTTCTTGAATAGTCTGAGCTTGTCCCAGTCGACGTTATCGTTGTAGCGCTCCCATGCCTGCTTGACCCGGTCCTTGCGATAGTTCTCCAGGTTCTGAGTTCGCGTTTGATCTGCTTGAGCAACCTCAGCGTCGAAGGCATTGAAATCACGTTCGGCCTGTGCCCGACGGGCGGCAGGCACATACTTGTCCAGTAGCGCGCCACGCTGGCTACGATATTCCGCATCCGACACAACCCGGTTGGAATGGTCATTCTCCAACGCAGCCAGCGCCTGCTTGCCCTCCGTGCTAGGCACATTGTCGTTAAGTACCTGGTTGCGCCGCATGACCTCATAGTGCCGGTAACCGCCACGCTGCCCCATCTGTACCGCCTCGGCGGTACGGGTCGCGGCTTCGTCCGCCTTGTTCTCCAGCGCCGCTTTGGCGCCGGCGATATTGCTAGCCGCGGTCACCTGCAAGGCGCGCTCGTCCCCGTACAAGGCGATCTTGCCCAGCGCATCGTTGCAGTAACCGTTCAGTTCATCGGTAATGCCGATCGCGTCCCATAGCGCCAGCGCCATCGGCCAATAACTCACGCCCATGGAGGGATCGCCGCATTTGTCCAGCATCTGCGCCAACAACTGTTGCAGCACCAGATCCTTGCGATCGCCCACCGGTCTATTTCGTGGGTACCAGGGCGTCTTGGTGAACTGTTCGACGAGCGTCGCTTCATCATAGGAACCATCGATCTGGCTCAGGCTGCGTACGCGGTCAAAACCCGCATAGGGCAACGCCGGCGGCTCTCCGGTCAGCGTACTGAACTGATGATCACCGTACTCCAGAATGCGCTTGAAGTTCGATTCGACCGCCAGAATCGACTGATGGTTCTTGGCCTCGCAATGCCCTTGCGCCCAGACAGCGGGTTCGATCGCCTGCATGCGCGATTTTCGATGTTCCGCATTGGCATACCGCGTCAGCGTCTGCCGGCTCCATTTATGCTCGCTATATGCAAGCCACACCTTGCCGCATTGCTCGGGCTTTTCGATGACGATGTAGTGCATGCGCAGCGGGTTGTGCCCCTGGTTCGCGCATTTCATCGACGGTTCCAGACGGGCGCTGTCGGTGTCATCACAGCGCCACAGCATCCCGTCGGCGGTCACCGAGTAGACCTCCCAATAATTCGCGCCCTGGGATCCCTTTTCGTAGAAAAGATAGAGGAATCCGTGCCGCAACGTGCGTACCGCATACTTGTAGCGCGCGGCGTCCAGCTTCACATCAACCACGCGCTCGCCGCTGAACGTCCCCAACTCGGCCTGCTGGAAGCTGGCAGGAACCACCGCGTAGCGCGTGGGCAAGATGGGCAGACCGCCCGCCCGGCATACATCGCAACCTTTGCTCATTCCCTTGTCCTAAGCTTGAATAGGCGAGGCGCGTCGCAACCGTGTCTCGCGCGCGATTCGTCCCCAGTCCGCCTCGGTGAAATCCATCACGAGCCGGGCGAAACCCACATCGTCCGGCCGTTCCATCAGCAACGCCGCTACGTCGGGATGAAGATCGAACTCCGGATGCACCGTCAACGCGCGCACGGCAATCGCTTCCCAATCCCGCACATCGCGCAGACCGGCCTCGGCCCCGCGGCGCACACAAGCCACTACCAGGCCCAACGCTTCCGCGGACACCGTGTCTGGCCGCTCCGCCACGACCCGCCAGGCACGATTCACCGCGCCCAGGAGCGCAACCAGGCGCCACTGTTCAGCGTCGAGTTGAAGGCTCGTACCGCTGCGCGGCGCTTCGCTTGTATAGCGGGCCAAGCGCGCCCACCGGTCGACGTTGACCCACAAGCTCGCAGGGCCGAGCAGATCGGCCTTCTGTCTGTGCGAGGCCATGCGCCAGACCAGGTCAATGACCGCCGGATCGTGCAACCGGAACAAACGGCGGCTGCCTCCGGGGCTCTCCTGCAACAGGCTTTGCCCCAGATGGCGTGCCATCGCGGCGACGTCAGTCACACCAAATATCCAACCACCGATACGGCGCCCCCTGCCTTGGACCAGCGACGCAGGATGCCAGTCGCGAATCGCCATCTCCGCCGCCGTCCGACTGATATCGGCGTCGCGTGGCCGCGTCAGATCCAGCGTGATCAGGCGCGGCCAGACGCGTGGATCAATATCAGGATGCGCCAGCCGGACGGGAGTGGTGCGCGTCGCCAAGGCATCACCCAGGCCGTGCCAATCATCGTCTTCCGCGGGATCACGCAGCAGAGGATCGATCAGCAGGTGGCAGCGCCCTTCGCCCGCGGACATGGCCAGCCGCTGCAAAGCCTCCGCCAGTGCGATGCCGGATGCAAATGTATCCATGTACGCGTCTCTGTCCACGGTCTAGAGCTCCACTACCGCCGCACCCGAGGCCGCCGCGCTTTGCATCTTCAACTGACATCCCTTGAAATCACCCGCAGGCATCATGTCCGGCAACGGTGCCAGCTGCGGCCCGACCCAGTTATGCGCGCTCGCCTTCAGTTCGACCTTGCCCGGCGCGTGCAGCTGGATGCCCCCGCCCTCCAGCCGCACATAGGCGCCGCCGGCGGTGGCCAGCACGCGTTGCTTGGCCTGCACCGTCACGGCCGCGCTGGCCGAGGCGAAGGTCACCGCCTTCTCGGCGGTCAGGGTCATCTTGGCGTCCCGGCTGTGCAGGCGCAGCTTGCCGCCCGCCGCGTGCAGCCGCAGGCCACGGTCCTGCACAGGGCGGCCGCCGCCGGCCTCCTGGCCCAGCGTGAACAACACCACGCCGGCCGCCACCCCCACCGCCAGGTTGGCGCTGCTGACCCAGTTCACGTCCGGCGCGACCTGCGCCAGCGTGCCGCCGGCCACCAGGAAGGCGTTGCCCGGCGTGTACTGGCCGATGCCGCTGGGCGCGCTGATTTGGATGTGCGGTTCGCGATAGGCCGCGACCTTGGCCGCGCCGCCCTGCGCGGCCGGATCATCCTGGGTGGCCTCGACCACGTCGCGCACGTGCTCGAGCGCCTCGTGCACCGGCAGCGCCTGCGGGTCGCCATCGAGGATGGCCTTCTGCTTGACGGCGATGTCGCCCAACTCCTTGGCGGATTCCAGGGCGGCGTCGATCTGCTTGGCCGCTTCGGCGCTGTCCAGCAGTGCGCCCTCGGCGTTCTCGCGCAGGTCCGCGCTGATCAGCAGGCCCTGCCCGCCGCGCAGCGCCACGGCCTCCTTGGTCGACAGCTCGGCGCCGTGGCCGAGGTCTTCCAGGCGTTCGTTGTCGCGCTGCTGCTTGACGTGGCCCAGGTTCAGGCGGGAATCGGCCTGCGTGGTCGAGGCGGTCAGGCGCGACTGGCCCGGCGTGTCGTCCTGCACCAGCTGGTTGTAGCCGCCCGTGCCGGCGCCGCTGGTCGCCAGCGCCTGGGTCTTGAAACCGGACATCACCGCATTGTGGGCATGGCCCTCGCTGCCGCCCGCGAACCAGGCCGGGGCATTGCCGGTGGCGTTGGCGCCGCCGGCCTGCACCTGGTTGTGGGAAGCGTCCTCGGCGCCTTCGCCGTTGTACAGCGCGCCGACCACCACCGGGCGGTCGATGTCGCCGTGCAGGAATTCCACCAGCACTTCCTGCCCGACGCGCGGCACGAAATGGCCGCCCCAGTCGCCGCCGGCCACCGGCTCGGCCACGCGGACCCAGGCGCCCAGCTCGTCCTTGGCCGGCGCGTTCTCCTCGCCGGACGGATGCGCCAGCCGGCTGCTGGAGGCCTTGCCGCGCTGCCAGTGGAACTGCACCTTGATGCGGTGGTCGCGGTCGGTATGCACGGGCTCCTCGGCGCCCACCACCAGCGCGGTCTGGGCGCCGAACACCGTGGGACGGGGGTGCAGGCGCACGCCATGGCCGTCCTGCGTCGCGGGGCGGAATTCGGTATCGCTGCCGATGCAGGTGAACGTGTTGCGATAGAAGTCGGCATCCGCCTGGCTCTCGGCGCCGTAGTCCAGCGCCTCGCTGATGGCGCGGCCGAGGTCGGCGTCGAAATTGTTGCGCGCCTGGTGGCGGATCGCGATCACCACGTAGGCGGACGGACCGCCCTGCTGGAAATGGCCGCTCAGTTCGAAGCGCTGTGCCGGGGCCAGGGTGCGTACCGTGCCCGCGCCCTCGACGCTGTCCTGGCGCACGCGGATGGCGGCCAACGCGTTGTGCGCCAGCCGCTCGCCCTGGGCGCTGTCTTCATACGCATACTGGCCCGGATAGTCGTCGCTGATCAGGTCGAGCGCATTGGCCAGCTTGCCGCCGTCGGCCTGCGCCGACACCGGCCGCGCCTGGGCGCTGCGGTAGTCCCAGCTCGCCATGCGCACGCCGTTGGTCTGCCAGCGCTTGCGCGCGCTCCATTGCTGGATGCTGTCTTCGGTCTCGGTCACGTCGGCGCGCGCGAAGCGCACGCTGGCCTGCGGGCCGGCCTTGAAGGCGTCGTTGTGGTCGGCGATGACCAGGGTGTGGCCGTCGTCGGCATGCTCGACCCAGTAGAACAGGCCCTCTTCGGCCAGCAGGCGTTCAATGAAGTCGTAATCGGTTTCGCGGTACTGGATGGTCAGGCTGCGCTTGGCGTAGGCGGCGCGGTCCTTCACTTCCCAGCGCCATTGCGGCGCCAGCGTGCCCTGGCCCTTGTAGTCGCCGAAGATGCTGTCGACGATGTCGATCACCGTCTTGTCCTGGTAGGCGAAGCTGTCGCGCCGCGCCCGCAGGAATGCCAGCCACGGCTCGACGGTCAGACCGTAGCGCGCCAGGCCGCCATTGGCGCCCAGGAAACGCACCGCCGTGGCGTGGCCGTGCCACAGGCGCGGCTGCTCGCGGTCCAGCGCGGTCTGCAGGCGCAGGGTCACGGGTTGGCCCATCAGGGCCTTCAGCGGGATGTGCGCGTCATCCGACAGCGCGGTGATCTCCAGCCGGCAAGCGCCGCCGCTGAGCTGTTCGGTGGCCGACAAGGTCTCGGCCACCAGGCGGTTCTCGCCCAGCGGCGTGCGCAGGTCCAGCAGGCGGTTGGCCTGCGCGATGCCGGCGGTCGACAGGCGGGACAGTCCGGAAGAATCCTGGGGCATGGTCACGGCTCCGGGCTCAGGTCAGGCGGTAGCGGAAGTCGCCGTTCTTGCCGGCCGTGACGCGGATGCGCGCGATCGCTTCGCCCTGCGCCATGCGGCCCAGCACCTGCTCGGCAATCTGCGGCAGCAGCGTGCCGTTCAGGATGTGGTCGACGTTGCGCGCCCCGGTGTCGACCTCGGTGCAGCGCGCCAGCACGGCCTCGACCAGCGCCTCGTCCCAATCGAACAGCGCGCGGTGGTTGGCCTGCACGCGCTCGGCGATGCGGGCCAGCTTCAGGCCGATGATGCGCGCCAGGGCGTCGTCATCCACCGGGTAGTAGGCGATGGTCTTCATGCGGCCCAGGAAGGCGGGCTTGAATGCCTTGTACAACTGCGGCGCCAGCAATTCCTGCATGGCGTCCGGATCCGGCCTTTCGTCGGCGCTCTTGTTCAGGCAGGCCTGCATGATGGCCGACGAGCCGACGTTGGAGGTCAGGATGATGAGCGTATTGCGGAAGTCGATCTCGCGCCCTTCGGCGTCGTCCATCACGCCCTTGTCGAACACCTGGAAAAACAGCTCCAGCACATCGGGGTGGGCCTTCTCGATCTCGTCCAGCAGCACCACGCTGTAGGGCTGGCGGCGCACGGCCTCGGTCAGCACGCCGCCTTCGCCGTAGCCGACGTAGCCCGGCGGCGAACCCTTCAGGCCCGACACGCTGTGGGCCTCCTGGTATTCGCTCATGTTGATCGTGACCAGCTTGCGCTCGCCGCCGTACAGGATGTCGGCCACCGCCAGCGCGGTCTCGGTCTTGCCCACGCCCGAGGGGCCGACGAACAGGAACACGCCCTTGGGCTTGTTGGGGTCCTCCAGCCCGGCGCGCGCGGTGCGCACGCGCTGGGCGATGGCGTGCAGCGCGTGGTCCTGGCCGATCACGCGTTCGGCCAGCAGCGGCTGCAGTTCCAGCACGGTGCGGATCTCGTCATTGACCATGCGGCCCAGCGGGATGCCGGTCCAGGCCGAGACGATCTCGGCGATGACCTGCGCGTCCACATAGGCCGGCACCAGCGGCGCTTCGCCCTGCAGGGCGCGCAGCTGTTGCTGCAATTCGGCCAGTTGCGCCTGGGCGGGCGTCGGCTCGGCGACCTTGCCGGCGCGGCGCTTGCCGCTGGTTTCGGCCTCGGGTTCCTGGCCCGCGGCTTCCAGTTCCTCGCGCAGCGCGTGGATCTGCCGCACCAATTCGCTTTCCCCGGCCAGCCGCGCTTCGGCAGCGGACAGTTGCTGGCGGGTGGCGTCCATTTCCTCGTCCAGCTCGCGCAGGCGGGCCGATTGCGTGGCGCCGGTGGCGGCCTCGCGGCGCAGGGCCGCGCGTTCGGTTTCCTGGCGCGCCAGCCGGTGGCGGGCGTCATCGATCAGGGCGGGCGTGGCGCTACGGCCCAGCGCCACCCGGGCGCAGGCGGTATCCAGCACGCCAACGGCCTTGTCGGGCAGTTGGCGACCGCTGATGTAGCGGTGCGACAGGCGGGCCGCCGCGACGATGGCCTCGTCCAGGATGCGCACGCCGAAATGCTGTTCCATCAGCGGCGCCATGCCGCGCAGCATGCTGGCGGCCAGCGTCTCGCTGGGTTCCTCGACCTTGACCACCTGGAAGCGCCGCGCCAGCGCGGCGTCCTTCTCGAAGTATTTCTTGTACTCGCTCCAGGTGGTGGCGGCGATGGTACGCAGTTCGCCGCGCGCCAGCGCCGGCTTGAGCAGGTTGGCGGCATCGTTCTGGCCAGCCTGCCCGCCCGCGCCGATCATGGTGTGGGCTTCGTCGATGAACAGGATGATGGGCGTGGGGCTTTGCTTGACCTCGTCGATCACGCTTTTCAGGCGGTTCTCGAATTCGCCCTTGACGCTGGCGCCGGCCTGCAGCAGGCCCATGTCGAGCGTGCGCAGCGCCACGCCGGCCAGCGCCGGCGGCACGTCGCCGGCCACGATGCGCAGCGCCAGGCCCTCGACCACCGCCGTCTTGCCGACGCCGGCCTCGCCGGTCAGGATGGGATTGTTCTGGCGCCGCCGCGTCAGGATGTCGATCATCTGCCGGATCTCGGCGTCGCGGCCGATCACCGGATCGATCTTGCCCTCGCGGGCGCGTTCGGTCAGGTTGGTGGTGTACTGGTCCAGCGCCGGCGTCTTGGACAGCGCCGCCGCGGGCGACGCGGCCTCGTCCTGCGCCGCGCTATCACCCAGCGCCACCGACTGGCCCGCTTCTTCCGAACCGGCCGTCAGCGCCACGAAATCGTGCTTCAGCTCTTCCAGCCGGAACGACTCGAACAGGCGCGAGCCGCGCCGCGCCAGCGCGGCCAGGTCGGGCTCGGTCAGCAGCGCCAGCAGCAGGTGGCCGGAGCGGATGCGGGTGGTCTGCGTATCCAGCGACGCGATCAGCCAGGCGTGTTCGAACAGGCGCGGCAGGTGCGGCGAGAACACCGGCGTGCGGGTATTGCCGTTCTTGAAGCCGCGGATCTCGGCGTTCAGGTCGGCTTCCAGCACCGAGGCCTCGATGCCGCTGCGGCGCGCCACGATGCTGAAGTCGCTGGCGGGCTTTTCCAGCAGCGCCAGGAACAGGTGTTCCAGGTCCACCTCGTAGTGGCCTTGCGCCATGCACAGGCTGGCGGCGCGCTCGGCGGCCTGGCGGCAGGTCTGGTTCAGTTTCCCGATCAGGGTTTTCAGGGGAGTGGCCATGTTCTGGGTTGTCTTGTTCTTAGTGGATGGTGTGCAGTTCGTAGCTGGCGTCGTCGCGGTCCGACGCCGACGGTTCGGTGCAAAGAAAGGAATTCCAGCCCAGGCGCGCGCCGCCGCCGTCGGCATCGCCGCCCAGCGCGCTGCCGGCGACGTCCTCTTTGGCCATCACCAGGCGCACCTCGTATTCGAAGCTCAGCCCGCCGAACATCGTCAGCAGCTTTTCCAGCGCCTGGGCGCGCGCGCCGCCGGGCAGGAAATCGGCGAACGCCGTCTTGGACAACGGACCGATCCACAGCCGGATGCGCAGGTCGCGCTGCCAGATGCGATCGCCGGCCATGGCGGACACGCCCAGCACCGCGCCGGGCCGGCCCAGCTGGGTGCGGTTCTCGGGCGGCACGTGGTACCAGCGGCCGACGAACTGCTCGACCCGCAGGGCCACCTGGAAGTAATCGGCCAGCACCCGTTGCAGGTAGGCGGCCGACACCGGCCGCTGCCGCGCCGCCGCCGCGTAGTGCGCCAGCGACTCGTCGAACACGCGGCCTTCGCCGGCATGCAGGCGGTCGCGCAGCGCCGGATGGCCCACCCCGCCCAGCGCCAGCAGCAGCGGCAGGTAGTGGTGATCCTGCTCGGTCTCGTGCCGCAGCGGCATGCGGTACTTCTTCCAGGCGGCGTAGAACAACGCGGCGGCCCGGTTCGAGAAAATGTCGAAGAAGGCGCGGGCGCCGCGGTCGCGCGTGGCGCTTTCGCGGTGGCTCAGGATCTCGGAGTAATGCAGCGGCAAGGCGCCCTGCCCGCCCAGCAGGCCGAAGAACGCCGGTTCGATCTCCACCCGTCCCAGCGTGCCGGCCGCCAGCGCCGCCAGGCGCGCGTCGGCGTCGTGCAGGGCCTGGCCGTTCTTGTCGAAGGCCGTCAGCCCCGCGATCTCGCTGGCGGGAAAGCCCAGCGACGACGAATTGACGAAGCGCAGGTGCGCCGGCACGGCGTTCTTGGCGCGCGTGCCTTCCTGGCGCGCGAACCACAGCTCCAGCACCCGCACGGCCTGGAAGAACTTGAAGCGCTGCGGCTCGGCCAGCAGCGATTCGATTACGCTAGGATCGCGTCGCCGTTGCATGGAGGACACCGTAGGATTTCTTCCGCGCCGCGGCGCGACAGCACCACCAACTGCACGAAGCTGTTGGCGTGCACGTAGAGGCCGAAGAAGCGGTTGAGCACCGCCACGAAGGCATGCAGGCTGGTGCCCACGAAATTGTCTTCATTGATCGTCAGCCGGATCTCGATGCCGCGCACGAAGGTCGCGAACGGCTCGCCCGGCATCCAGTGGGTGGCGGGCTTGTAGTCCAGCCCCGCCAGCCCCTCGATCTGGCGCGCCGCCACCGCCGCGTGCGACAGATCGTACAGGCGCAGCGTTTCCTTCAGCGCCGGCAGGCCACTGTGCACCAGCGACAGGTGGTTCAGTGCCAGGTGCGAGATCAGGCGCCAGTGCGCCGCGCGGCCCTGCTGGAAGCGGTGCGTGTGGGTCGGGCGGCGCAGCATGCGGATCTCGCGCGCGACCGAGCCGCCTTCCAGGAACAGGTCGCCGCCCGGCTGGCCCACCGCCAGGTGCGACGGCAGGTCGCGGTTGGTGCAGGTCAGCTCCAGGCTCAGCGTTTCGGTCTGCGGCAGCGCCGGATTGAAGTCGATGTCGACGATGGACATCTCCATCTCGTAGCCCGGGCTGCGCTCGGCCACCATCGGGTCGCGCCGCGCGGTCCAGTAATGGCTGGCGCCCTCGGGCGTCTCGCCGTGATGCAGCGAATAGAACGGCCGGAACTCCACCACCGAATCGCCCTGCGCGTTCTGCCGCACCAGCCGCACGCGGTCGATCGAATAGACCTCGTAGCCGTAGGCGCGGCGCGCGTCGGCCACCACCGGGTAGGAGGCGGCCGCATGCGTGACGCGGATGGGATCGGCGCGTTGCTCGAACAGGTTGATCACCGGCGTGCAGCCCAGCCGGAAGTTGTCGGCCGAGGCCGATTCCAGCAGGCGCGCGGTATTCGAGTCGGCGCGCAGCCCCTTGACCGGCAGGTGCAGCGTGAATTCGCGCACCGGACCCACCGCGCGCCGCAGCGCCGCCAGGTCGATGTCGACGAAATTGAATTTCTCGGAAAAGACGAAGTACTCGGCCAGCAGCCGGTAGGCCGGATGCGAACTGGCCGGAAAGTCGATCAGCGCGTCGTCCTCGGCCAGCCCCACCTGCGCCAGCGGCACGTCGGGCAGCCGGTTCCAGCGGCCGGGCTGGGTCTCGATGTAGGCCGCCGCGGTGCGCAGGAACAGGCAATCGCGCAGCGCCGCCACGAACGACGGTTCGCCGTGCAGATAGACCCGCAGGCGATCAACGGCCAGCGTGGCGAAGCTCTGCGTCTCGGCCAGGCACGCCAGCGTCAGCGACAGGCGGCCGGTCACGCCCGGCGGCAGCTGCGTGGACGACGGCGCATTGGCGGTCGAAGCGAACGCGGCCTGGCGGATGGCCACGGGCGCCAGCGTCACGTCGTAGGCGGTGCGAAAGCGGCAGGCCACCCCGCGCACGGCATGCGACTTCAATTCGGTGCCGCGCGCCAGGCGCACGGGCGCGGTCAGCTGCGCCGCCACGCCACCCATGTCGAACTGGGCGATCGAACACGACGGAAACGGCCGCAGGTAATGCGGATACATCACTTCGAACAGCGCTTCCGTGAATTCCGGATAGTCGTCGTCCAGCTTCTTGTTGATGCGCGCCCCCAGCAGGGCGAACGATTCGATCATCCGCTCGACGTGCGGGTCTTCGCAGGTTTCCCCCGACAGTCCCAGGCGCGCCGCGATCTTCGGATAGCGCTGGGCGAAATCCCGCGAGGAGCCGCGCAGGAACCCCAGCTCGCGTTCGTAATACGGCAGCAGTTCTTCCATCTTTCCCTTCCTCGCCGGCGGCTGGCCGCCGGCGCCCGCGTGCGTTGATGTTGTCAGGCGGCCGCCGCGGCCTTGGCCCAGCCCTTGCTGACCGAATACTGCAGCGTCGACGGCTGCAAAGTCGCGTCGAACGTCACCGGCTCATGCGCCGGCCCCACGTCCAGCATCGCGGTGATCGCGAAATACAGCACCGACGTGGCGCGGCTGTCGACCTGCAGCACCACCCGCACGTGCGTCAAGCGCGGCTCGTGGCGGGCGATGGCCTGCTCCAGCGACCGGCAGATGAACTCCCGGTCGTAGTGGCTGGCCAGGCTGAGCCCGGAGAAATCCGACAGGCCATAGGTCAGGATCGACCGCTGGCAGTTCGGATAGCGCTTGAGCGACGCCTCGGTGAAGACCATGCGGGTATTGAGCAGGGCCTCGATGTCGCGCGCGACGGTTTCCTTGATTTCCTCGACGGACAGCCGCCGCAGCGCGTGCGGCGCCGGGCCATCGCCATCGAACAGCTTGTCGAACAGGCTGGGTTCGAATCCCTTCATCACGGACCTCATTCAGGAAAACCGCGGCCCGGGAGCGAGCCGCGGCCTTCGCCTTGCCGCGCGGTCGGGGTCAGACCGAGTAGGTCTTGTCGTTCTTGGTCAGGCTCCAGGCGCCCTGGGCATTGCCGCCCTGGTTGCCGCCGACCTTCTGCTGGGTGTACTTCCACTGGACGGCGGCGTACTTCAGCGAGAAGGACTCATGCGGCAAGCCTTCGCTGACCACTTCCGGCGCCACGCGCGAGATGATCACGTACTTGAGCTTGATTTCCAGGTACTTGACGCGGTTGCCCTCGCCGTCGGCGCGCAGGAAATCGATGGTCACTTCGTCAAAGGTGGTGCCGCCGGAAGCGTGCTGGTAGAGCAGCGGGCTGACCACGTCCAGGTCCTTGGTGAAGACCATTTCGCCGTGCTCGGTGCGCTCGGCGGTGTGGCCGCCCGAGGTCGAGGCGGTGGCCGATCGCGGCTGGATGATCTCGTGGCGCCACGAGCCCACTTCGATCCAGTCCGGGTGATCCTTGTCCTGGGACTCGCCCTTGAGCGCAGGATTGCCGAATTTGACGTAGATGTCCTTCATTAAATTACTCTCCAGTTAAAAGCTTTGGATCAGACGGTCATCACGATTTCTGGGCCTGGGCGGGCAGTTCCGCAACCAGGCGCAGGGAAATCGACAGCTCGTCGAGTTGGAAATGCGGCCGCAAGAACGCCACGGCCCGGAACACGCCAGGACGACCCGGCACTTCGGCGACTTGCACCGATGCTTCCCGCAGGGGAAATTGCGCTTTCTGCTCCTGGCTCGCGTTGTCGTCCAGCAGCACGTACTGCGAGACCCAGCGGTTCAGGAAGCTCTCGACGGATTGCGCGGACGCAAAACTGCCGATCTTGTCCCGCATCATGGCCTTCAGGTAATGGGCCACCAGCGACACGGAGAAGATGTATTGCAACTGCGCCGACAGCACCGCGTTGGCGTTGGCGCTGTCGGTGTTGTATTTCTTGGCCTTCTGCACCGACTGCGCGCCGAAGAACGCGGCGTAGTCGGAGTTCTTGCAGTGCACCAGCGGGATCAGGCCCAGGTCGCTCAGTTCCTTCTCGCGCCGGTCGGTGATGGCGATTTCGGTCGGGCACTTGAGCGCGATCTCGCCGTCGTCGGTCTTGAAGGTGTGGGTCGGCAGGTTCTCGACCAGGCCGCCGCCCTCGACGCCGCGGATCGCCGCGCACCAGCCGAAGTCGGCAAACGCGGCCGTCAGGCGCGCGCCGAAGGCCCAGGCGGCGTTGCACCACAGGTACTTGGAATGGTCGGTGCCGTCGACGTCCTCGACGAAGTTGAAGCCTTCCACCGAGGTGCCCTCTTTCGGGTCGTACGGCAGGCGGCCCAGGAAGCGCGGCATCGTCAGGCCGACGTAGCGCGAGTCCTCGGAATCGCGGAAGCTGCGCCACTTGGTGTATTCGACCGTGTCGAACACCTTGGCCAGGTCGCGCGGGCGGCCCAGGTCGGCGAAGCTGTCCAGGCCCAGCAGCTCGGGCGAGGCCGAGGCGATGAACGGCGCGTGCGAGGCCGCGGCCACGTGCGACATCTGCTCGATGAAGTACATGTCCTCGGGCTGGCGCGTGACCTCGAAGTTGCCCAGCAGCGCGCCGAAGGGCGAGCCGCCGAAGGTGCCGAATTCCTCTTCGTAGACCTTCTTGAACATCAGGCTCTGGTCGAAGTCGATGGCGGTCTGGAAGTCGCGCACCAGGTCGCGCTTGGTGACGTTGAGCACCTTGATCTTGAGCATCGGCCCGGTATTGCTCTCCTGGCACAGGTAATGCAGGCCGCGCCAGGTGCTCTCGAGCTTCTGGAACTCGGCGCCGTGCATGACTTCGCTGAGCTGGGCCGAGATCAGGCGGTCCAGTTCGGCCACGCGGGCGTCGAGCATGGCGGACAGGTTGTCCGACACCACCACGGTGCCCTTCATGACTTCGCGCGCCAGTTCGCCGATCAGGTCCTTGGCGCGATCGTGTTCGGCGCTGGACTTGGCCACCCGGCTCTGCTCGACGATCTGGTCGAGCAGGCCCGAGTCGGCGGCGGCCGGGGCGGATGCGCTGTGCGCGGCGGCGGAATTACTCATTGCGGCCTCCCTTGCCGTCCTTGCCGGCTTCGCTGGTCAGTTGCTGCAGTTTTTCCGTGCTGCTGAGCACTTCGCCCAGCAGGTCTTCCAGCTTGTCATTGCCGGCCAGTTTGTTGCGCAGGTCGGCCAGCTTGGTGCGGATGTCCAGCAGCTCCTTGAGCGGCTCGATCTGCTGCACCACCGCCTCGGGACGGAAATCCTCGACCGAGCGGAACTTCAGGTCGACGCCGAAGGTGCCGCCCTCGTCGGTCAGGCGGTTCTTCACGCGGTAGGCGGCGCGCGGCTCGAGGCCGCGCATCACGTCGTCGAAGTTGTCGACGTCGATATTGACGAACTTGCGGTCCTTCAGGCGCGGCAGCTCGGCTTCCGACTGCGCGCTGAAATCGCCCACCACCCCGACGACGAAGGGCAGTTCCTTCTGTTCGATCGCGTCGCCCTTCTCGACGTCATAGGTCAGTTGGACACGCGGCGGGCGTACTTTCTGCAGTCTTTTCTGAACGCTTTCTTTCTTGGCCATTGAGGGCTCCCAGCGGATGCGTAGTGACGAAGGCGCGTGGACCCGGCCTGCCGGGTCCGGCGGGCCGATCAGGGTTTGTTGATCAGATTGCCGAACGGATCTGGCGCGCGGCCCCCGGCGGGCGGGGTGGATTGGGCGGGCTGCGCCGGCGTCGTGGCGCCGCCGGATTGCGCCGGCCGGGCCGCGGGCGCGGCGCCGGCGCCGCTGTTGGCGGCGGCCGGCGTGCCAGCGGCAGGCGCACCCGGCGCGGGAATGCCGGCAGAGGGCGTACCGGCTGAGGGCGTACCGGCGGCGGGCGTACCGGCGGCGGGCGTACCGGCGGCGGGCGTACCCGGCGCGGCGGCGCCCTCATTGCGCGGCTTGGGCGGCGGACGCGTGCCACGCGACGGCGGCTTGCGGCCCTCGGGGAACAGCACGTCCTGGCCCAGCGTTTCGCGCATGGAGGCGGCCAGCGCCACCGCGTCGTTGCGGGCGTTGCCGGCCAGCAGCGCATCGGCGCGCAGGTCCGCCAGCGATTGCATGGCGACGCGCAGGCCGCCCACGGCGCGCACCGTCTTGGCGGTGAAATCGTTCTCGTCGCGGCTCAGTGCTTCGTCCGCGGCGACGATGGCTTCCCCGTATTTCTGTTCATCGAAACGGATCTTGGCGATATACGACCAGGGCTCGCCGCGCGAGGGATTGCGCTGCGCGATTTCCTGGAACTGGGCCACGGCTTCATCGCCTCCCTTGTTGGCCAATGTCTCGGTGGCCCGGGTGATCGATTGCTTGTATTCGGCGTCCGTCTGGGGCTTGCTGGTCGTGGCGCAACCGGCCATCAAGGCCACCATACCGCCTATGAGGAAATACCGGGAAAGTTGCATTTTTGGGGAACGTGTCCGATGTAACCAAGGGCCGCGTATTTCAACAACTTTTTGTTAGTACACCACTACAGTGCATTACGTCATGTAACTCGCCACGAAATATCGCTCAACGTGCCTTCATCTGTATGTTGTCGCAATGATCCGGTATAAAGAGCCATGTCAAAACATCTCAATTTATCGCGATGCTTGGCGGCCTCATTGCTGGTCGCGGTGGCCCCGGTCATGACGGGTTGTGCAGCGGTTTCCGCCCTTGGCGCGGTCGCCGGAATCACCGGCACGGCACTTGATGCGGCAGGCCTGAAAAAGGACCCGAATGCGCCCACTGATGTGAAATTGGCGATACACGCCGGAGAAAATTTGAATGCGAGCAGCGGCCAGCCAACGGCTGTCGTTACGAAAGCATACTATTTGAAGAATGCCGAGGCATTTCAGCGCGCACCGCTCACGCAATTGGTTGATACTGAGCACGAAAAGGCGGCATTGGGCGACAGTCTCATTGCTTCGCGCGAGATCACACTGACTCCCGGCCAGCGCTTCGAAAACGTCGAAAAAGTGCCGAAGGGCGCCACCTATATCGCCGTTGCCGCCTTGTTTTACGCACCCGCGCCACAGCGCTGGAAATACGTGTTCGAGGTCAAATCGGTCGAAGACAGCGGCATCGTCCTGGGCGCACACGCGTGCGCCATGACGGTCGCCACCGGCAAGATCGTGCTGCCGCCCGGCATGCCGGCATTCGATCCTTCCAGGCTGGGCTCGTTGCAATGCCCTGACTGAATCCAGCGTTCGCCCTGGATCCGGTACGTGAAACGTCCTCTTCATATAGACACATAAACGAGAGCCCGCCAACGTGAGTTATTCAGCGAAGATTTTGTGGGGAGAGGGGCTGTTCCTGCGGCCCCAGCATTTTCAGCGACAGGACGCCTACCATGAGGCCCGCCTGGCGGAAATGAGCCGGGCCCTGCACCCGTATTCGTGGGGACTGCGCACCGTGCGCTTCGATGCCGCGGCGCTTGCCAACGGCATGCTGCGCGCCACCGAGCTGTCGGCGATCTTCCCCGACGGCGAAATCTACAACGCGCCCCACAACGACGATCTGCCGCCCGCGGTGGCGCTGGATGGCCTGGACGGCGCCAGCGAAGCGGTGTTCTACCTGGCGCTGCACCCCATGAAGGACATCGGCGGCAACTACCGCGATGCGCAGCAGGCGGAGGGCTTCGACTCGCGCTACGCGCACCACGACCGCCCCGCCCCCGACCTGTACACCAACGCCAGCACCGCCGAGCTGGCGTTCCTGCGCAAGAACGTGCGTCTGCTGTCCGAGCACGAGCCGCGCGACGCGCTGCTGACCATCCCGGTGGCGCGAGTGCGCCGCACCGCCAGCGCGGGCTACGAACTGGACACCAGCTTCATCGCCCCCAGCCTGACGGTGCAGGCCTGCGGCGCGCTGTTCGAGCAATTGCGCCGCCTGCTGGACGCGCTGCAGGCCAAGGTCAACGCGCTCTATGGCTTTCACCGCGAGCCCAGCAAGAACATCATCGAATTCCGCTCGGGCGACGTGGCCTCGTTCTGGCTGCTTCACACCGCCAACGAGGCCTATTCGGCGCTGTCGCACCTGTTCCATAACCCGCAGCTGCACCCCGAGCGCCTGTTCCAGGAGATGCTGCGGCTGGCCGGCGCGCTCATGACCTTCTCGAAGGTGCACACGCTGGCCGACCTGCCGGTGTATCGCCACGAGCAGCCCGGCGCCGCGTTCGCGCAGCTGGACACGATCCTGCGCGACCTGCTCGACACCGTCATCTCGACCCGCTACTTCTCGATCGTGCTGGAGGAACTGCGGCCGTCGTTCCACGTTGGCCGGCTCGATTCCGACAAGCTCGACGAGACCACCGCGCTGTACCTGTCGGTGTCGGCCGCGACGCCGGCCAGCGAACTGGCGGAAACGGTGCCGCTGCGCTTCAAGGTCGGCGCGCCCGACGACGTCGAGAAGCTGGTGTTGTCGGCCATGCCCGGCGTGCAGCTGGTCTACACGCCGCAGGTGCCGCCGGCCGTGCCGGTCAAGCCGGGCGCGTGCTATTTCACGCTGCAGACGCGCGGCTCGCTGTACGACCGCATGCTGCAGGCCCGCAGCATCGCCATCTACGCGCCCTCCGGCATTCCCGAACTCAAGCTGGACCTGATCGCCGTCACCCGCTGACCGGCCCCGATACAAGACGCCAACCGAAAGAGCCGCCATGACCGCCGACGCGCCCTCTCTGATGACCGCAGCCTCGCTTCCGCCCCGCGCCGCCGACTTCTACGGCACGCGCCCCGCCAAATCCCTGCTGGACCTGCTGTACGACGGCTTCCTGATGCTGTTCCTGCTCAAGAGCGGCCAGGAGCCGGCCAGCCCCGCCTCGTTCTCGGCGCGGGTGCAGCAGTTCCTGGCGGACTTCGAGCGCAGCGCCAAGAAGATGGACATCCCGGCCGAGGATGTCTACGCCACCAAGTACGCGTTCTGCGCCGCGGTCGACGAGACCGTGCTGAACTCGCAGTTCTCGATCCGCGACGCCTGGATGCTGCAGCCCTTGCAGCTGACGCTGTTCGGCGAGCAACTGGCGGGCGAGAACTTCTTCTCGCGCCTGGAAGACCTGCGCGCGCAGGGCGCGCCGCGGCTGCAGTCGCTGGAGGTGTTCTACATGTGCCTGTTGCTGGGCTTCCAGGGCAAGTACATGATCGAGGGCCAGGAAAAACTCGGCTACCTGACCGCGCGCCTGGGCGACGAGATCGCGCTGCTGCGCGGCAAGCGCGCCGGTTTCGCGCCGCACTGGCCGCTGCCGGACAAGATCGCCCACACGCTCAAGCGCGATGTGCCGCTGTGGAGCATCGGCGCGCTGTTCGCCCTGCTGGGACTGCTGGCCTATCTGGGCATGGCGCATTTC
Source organism: Achromobacter sp. ISS7 (assembly GCF_056523125.1). Taxonomy (NCBI): domain Bacteria; kingdom Pseudomonadati; phylum Pseudomonadota; class Betaproteobacteria; order Burkholderiales; family Alcaligenaceae; genus Achromobacter; species Achromobacter sp. ISS7. The sequence goes on from NZ_JAWRZD010000001.1 coordinate 2,258,056, forward strand.
CTGAACGGCGACATGCAGACGGCCATGGCGCCGTACCACGACATCGTCAAGCTCGGCCCGCGCGCCGCCCACCTGACCATCTCGCTGCCCTGACGGCCCACGCACACCGCCACGCATCATGATCGATCGTTCCCCCACGCCCGCGGGCTACAGCAGCCTGAACGTCGCCGCCCTGTCCCAGAACGCCCGCCTGCTGCAGGTGCAGACGCCGCTTGGCGATGCGCTGGTGGTCGAGCGCATGCGCCTGTGCGAAGGCGTCTCCGAGCTGTTCGCCCTGACACTGGACTGCCTGGCCTCGTCCGCCGAACTGGACGTCGAGCCGCTGCTGGGCAAGGAGATCAGCGTCAGCCTGTTGCTGGCCGATGGCGGCCAGCGCCACTGGCACGCGGTGGTGGAAGGCGTCGATGCGCTCGGCGCCGACGGCGGGCTGGCGCGCTACCGCCTGCATGCCGCGCCCTGGCTGGCGACGCTGCGGCTGCGGCGCGACAGCTTCGTTTTCCAGGACAAGTCGGTCACCGACATCCTGACCGAGGTCTTCGCGGACTACCCTTTGGCCTCGTTCGCCTTCGAGATCACCGAACTGCAGGCCGCGCGCCCCGTGCGCACCCAGTACCGCGAGACCGACCTGGACTTCGTGACGCGGCTGATGGCCGAGGCGGGATTGAGTTTCCGCTTCGACCACCAGCAAGGCGGGCAGCAGGCCGGTGGCGGCGGCGCGCAACACCGGCTGGTGGTGTTCGACACCCGCGCCGCGCGCCCGGAAAACCCCGCGGCGTCGTTGCGCTTTCACCGCAGCGACGCGACCGAATCCGAAGACAGCGTGACGCGTTTTGGCGCGGCCCGCGACGTGCGCCCCAACGCGGTGACGCGCCTGGCCTGGAACGACCGCACGTTGCTGGCCCACGGCGCCCACGCGGCTTCCGACCTGGACGCGGGCGCCGTGCCGGCGCTGGAAGACTATGACTATGACGGCCACGGCCGCCACGGCGGCGACGACTCGGCCGAGCAGCAGGCCGCCCGCAGCCTGCAGGCGTTCGAAGCGCGCATGCTGCGGTTCGACGGCGGCGGCACGGCGCGCCAGATGGTGCCGGGCCATCGCTTCGCGCTGACCCAGCACGACCGCTACGCCGAAGGTTCGGGCAACGCCGTGGACGAGCTCGGCGGCAACCGCTACACCCTGCTGCGCGTCGAACACGAGGCCGCCAACAACCTGGGCAGCCAGGCCGCCCAGGTGCTGGGCGAGGCCGACCTGGAGCGCGGCGCCTACCGCAACACGTTCAGCGCGCAGCCGGCCGCGGCCCCGCTGCTGCCCGCCTGGCGCGCCAAGCCAACCGCGCCCGAGGGCGCGACCGCCGTCGTCGTGACGGCCGAGGACGCCGCCCTGACCACCGGCCGCGACCTGCGCGTCAAAGTCCAGTTTCCGTGGCAGCGCGGCGAGCGCCCGCTGGCGGGCGGCCTGCGCCACCGCAGCCATGGCGACGACGCCGGCAACGCGCCGGGCGACGATCGCTCCGGCACCTGGCTGCGCGTCAGCGGCGCGCAGGCCGGCCCCAACTGGGGCGCGCATCACCTGCCGCGCCAGGGCACCGAGGTGCTAGTGGAATTCCTGGACGGCGACATCGACCAGCCCGTGGTCGTGGCGCAGTTGTACAACGACACCGACCTGCCGCCCTGGACCGCCGGTGTTGACGGCGACGCCAACCATCCCGGCACGCTCAGCGGCTGGCACAGCAAGGGCCTGGATGGCAGCGGCTACAGCCAATGGCTGTTCGATGACACGGCCGGCCAGGTGCGCACGCGCCTGTCCAGTTCCATCGCCGCCTCGCAGTTGGGGCTGGGCTACCTGGTCAAGCAAGGCGCGGACGAATCGACGCGCGGTCAATGGCGCGGCACGGGTTTCGAATTGCGTTCCGACGCCTGGACCGTGGTGCGATCGGGCCAGGGCATGCTGCTGTCGGCCAACGCCCGCGAAAGCGCCCGCTCCACCCAGGCCGATACGCAGGAAGCGCTGACGCTGCTGCGCGGCGCGCAACATGCGGCGCAGCGCATCGACAATGCGGCCACCCAGAGCCAGGCGCGCGCCCTGGCGGCCAACGAACAGTTCAACCCGCTGATCCAGGCGCTGGATCCCAAGGCCGACGGCCGCTACACCGGTAGTGTCGGCGGCCAGCAGGCGGTGAAGGCCAGCGCCAACGAGCGCAGCGGCAGCGATCCGGTCGAACGCATCGACGGCGCCCGGCTGGTGGTCGACGCGCCCTCGTCGCTGAACCTGGCGACGCCCGCCAGCGCCATCCTGCACGCCAGTGAAAACCTGCACGCGACCGCCCAGGCCGACGGCCACGTATCGGCGCGCCAGACCTTCGCCAGCGCCTCGGGCCGCTCCTCCAGCCTGTTCGTGCAGGACGGCGGCCTGCGCGCCATCGCCGCCAACGCGCCGGTGTCGATCCACGCGCACACAGACATGCTGGAAATGCTGGCGGGCCAGGACGTCACGATCACGTCCACCACCGACAGCATAGAGATCCTGGCGAACACCCGCATCACCTTGCAGGCGGCGGGCGGCAGCATCGTCATGGTCGGCGGCGACATCCTCTTCAAGGGCCCCGGCATGTTTTCCGTCAAGGGCGCCTCGCACAACCTCATCGGCCCGGCCAGCGACGCCGCGGCCCTGCCCGCGCTGCCGTCCAGCCAGGTCGGCGACCCGATGCTGGTGACGGCCGAACTGGTGCACCGGCCCAACGCGCTGCGCCAGGCCCTGAATGGTTCGGGCAAGGCGCTCAACGCCGCTGGCGCGTCCGACGCCCTCGCCGCCGCGCCGGCCGCCGCCGATGCCTCCGCCTCGAGCGGTATCGGCTCGGCCCTGGCAAGCGGCGCCAGCGCGCTGTCGGGCGGCCTGACGGCCGCCTCAGGCATGCTGGACAAGGCCAAGTCCATGGCCGGCGCCGCGCTCAAGCCGGTGCAGGATCTGGGCGCGATGGCCGGCAAGGCCATGGGCGCCGTCACCGAAGCCGGCTCCGGCCTGGTCTCGGGCGTGGCGGCCAAGGCCGGCGGCATGGCGCAATCCGCGGTGGGCGCGGTCACGCCGTCACTGATGAGCGGCGGCACCCCGTCGCTGATGGGGCGCGCCGCTTCGGCGGCCGGCAACGCCACGCAATCCCTGGTGAGCGATGGCGCCGCGTCCCTGACGCAAGGCGCCGGCAGCGCGCTCGCCAGCGCCGTGCCCATGCCTGCCGGCCTGGCCAACGCCGCCGGCGCGGTGTCGCAGGCCGGCGCCATGGCCGACCAGGCCACGGCGATGGCCTCCCAGGCCGCCGCGCTGGGTTCCAAGGCCGGCGGCATGCTGTCCGGCGCATCGGCAGCCGCGGGCAGCGCCGGCGCGACGACTTCGGGCGCGGCGGCTTCGGGTGCGGCGGCTTCGGGAGCGGCGGCTTCGGGCGGGGCGGCAACCGCCTCTCCCGGCCTGGCCGCGCAGACCGCCGGCATGGCGTCGTCGGCCACCGGCATGGCCGCGCAGGCGGCCGGCGCCATGGGCAACGCCTCGGCCGCTTCGGCGCTGTCGGCCGCCTCGGGCCTGACGGCCGCGGGCGGCGGCGGCGTGGGCGCGGCCATCGGCCCGATGATGACGCAGGCCATGGGCGTCATGGGCGACCGCGGCGCGGCGCTCGGCTCCGCCGTGAACACGCTGTTGTCGATGCCCGACGTCACCCAGGGCAACCTGCCCGCCGTGGCCGGCGCCATCCTCAGCACGCCGGGGCTGACCAATTCCGCGGTCCCGACGGTGGTGGGCGCCATCCTGCAGTCGCCCAGCATTTCCAGCGTGACGCTGCCCAAGGTGGCGGAAACCATCATGAACATCCCGGCGGTGGCCAACTCGCCCTATCCGGGCCTGGCCCGGCGCGTGATGGAAGCGGCCGGCATCAACCTGCCCGGCGCCGCGCGGGTACCCGGCGACGCCGCCGGCGGACCGGTGGGCGACACGCCGACGCCGGCCTCCACGGCGGCCTCGCCCTACCAGGCGCGCAGCGGCGCCAAGCTGCAATACGTCAACCTGCCACAGGCCGAGGAACGCTGGAACGACGGCCAGGCGCTCACCAGCCTGGACCGCCAGACCAACAAGCCCAAGATCCGCGTGCGCTTCGACAAGGCCGGCCTGCACCGCTTCACGGTCAAGGTCAGCCCGCGCCCGGGCAATGCGCAGTACTCGGCGCGCGAGCTGAGCCGCCAGCCGCTCTACCGCGAACCGAACCAGCGGTCCTACAGCTACGTCACCGATGCGGACGGCACCAAGATCGTCGACGACATCACGCTGCCGGCCGCCGGGCTGAACACCTATCTGTTCGAGGTGGTCAACGACAAGAACCAGATCATCTCCACCGAAGTCGTGGAAACGGTCAGGCGCCTGTACATCCAGGAAATCATGCTGCCCGGCCCCGAGCCGATGCAGCGCCCGCACGGCTTCCAGCCGACCGCCACCGAGTACGCGCGGCACGGCGTGGACGTGGTGCAGCTGCCGCCGCTGACCACGCGCGGCCAGCCCAATTACGATGTGATCTACGACAACAGCGCGGACGATCCGCGCCTGCGCAGCGCTGCCCGCTCGGTGTACGCCCAATCGCAAGGCGCGGCGCGCGAGCCCTACACCATCGTGGCCTGCCACGTGGACCGGCTCGCCACGCCGAAGCCGGTGCAGCCCTTCTACATCCGCGCCAACGCGGGTCCGGGCGCGGGCAGCACGCAGGTCCAGTTCGCCGATGCCGCCGGCGACGTCAGCTTCCTCTGGTACAACATCGACCCGGGCCAGGACTGGTTCCTGGAATGCCTGTTCGAGTACACCGACCCCGCCGCCGGCGTGCGGCGCGCGGTGGTGCCGCGCGATCGGGTCACGCCGGTTCCCTACGATCCGGCCGAGCCCAAGGCCTGCCATGCCGTGAACATCCGCCTGGAGGGGCTGCTGCCCGTGCCGACGGCCGGCAAGATCGTGCTGCGGGTGCGGCTCATGGAAAGCGCGGCGGCGGGCATCGCCTTCTACAACACCAACCTGCTCTGCGTGGCCGCGATGTCGCCCTGGGACCCGGTGACGATGGACTACCAGCAGGAGACCTTCGTCCATGAAATCGGCCACCTGATCGGCATGACGCCGAGCGGCCCGGAATGGGTCCAGGCCCATCCGGACGAAGCCGACATGGACTCGTCCAAGCTCGACAAGGGGCCGTTCTTCTATTCCAAGTGGGGCAACCACTGCCACCAGGGCCTGGCGGCCAACAATTTCAGCGACGCCGACACCGGCGCCTGCGTCATGTTCGGCGCCGACTGCATGAGCATCCGCTTCTGCGTCCATTGCGCCAAGGCCGTGCGCAAAGTGGATATGTCCGGTGGCTGGCCCACGTTCTGACCGCCGGCGCCACGCGGCGCCGGCCCTGGCCCTGCTGCTCGCGGCCGCGCTGGCCGCCCTGCCCGCTTCGGCGCGGACCGTGGGCGGTCCGCGCGCTCCCTCTCAACCCGCTACCCAGACCGCTTCCATGACCACCGACTGGACCGACCCGCCCGCCTTCGCCACCGCCCCCATCGGCACCGTGCTGGACCACGCCTGCATCCCGCCCAACCACGGCAGCGACGACCAATTGAACATCGCCGCGCCCGCGCGGGTGCGGCCGCAGGCCACGGGCGCGCTGGTGATCCCGGTCTGCGCGCAGGGCATCATCCCGGTCTCGCAGGACCAGAAGCTGCCGCGCTTCGTCGCGGTCGACACCCAGACCCGGGCGGTCTACGAAGGCGTGGCCTATGAATACAAGCGCCGTCCGCCCCGCGCCGGCGTCGAGGTCGACGAGATCCCGGGCTCGCGCCCGCCCAAGGGCATCCCGATCAGCCCGGGAATCAGCGTCGGCACGCAGTTCAGCACCGACCTGGCGGCGCAGGTGGGATTGCCCAGGGAGCCGGCGAAGTACGAGGTGTATATCGAATCCAACGGCGTGCGCTCGAACACCGTCACGATCGAGGTGCAGGCGGCGAAGTAGGCCAGGCGCCGCTTTCGCGCTGCCCTAGCGGCCCGCCATGATCCCGATCGAAGCCCTCCTGATCATGGGCGCCATGGCGCTGGTGGTCGGCGTCGCCGTGCTCGTGGTGGCGATCCAGGTACTGCGATTCATCTACTGGGGGTACTGGGCCGACGATGCAACCCACGGCGAACGCCCGCATTTCACCGGGCCGCTGCTGGCGCTGGTGTTCAGCCTGCTGGCCGCCAGCGAAATCCTGCCACTCCACCCGGTCATGGACCGGATTCATGACCTGAATCCAGTGCCGCCCTGGGCCATCGAGTATTACGTGGTGGCCATGCTGGCGCTGATGGTGCTGTCCTGGGTCTATGGAGGCAGGCTCAAGAACCGGCTCTGGAACGCGCTGCTTGGACGGCTGCGGCGTTCGAAGGCGCGATCCGAAGCCTGAGGGCATTCGCCCGAGCATCACGGCCGTGCCGGCGTCAACCCGTCCAGGTTCGCCCGCATCTGGTCCACGCGCGCCGCCGAGGCGGTGTCGGTCTTCATCTTGGCCTCCTCGGCCTTGAAGTCGGTCTTGCCGAAAATGTCCTTGTCACGCGTTCGGAAGTACAGCGTGGTGCTGGCCAGCAGGTGGTCCGGCCAACTGCTCAGCATGGCGTCGTGCACCAGGAAGTCGAACAGCGCCATGACCTTGGGCGGCAGCGGATTGCTGCCAGCGCTGGCTTCGCGCCAGACGTTCAGTAGGCGCTGCTCGGTGGCGCGCTTGGCCTTCATGTCGGCAAGCGGATCCTTGGGCTGGTCTTCCGCGGTCAAGGTGCCGCCATTGCGCACGATGAGGTCGTTGCGCATCTTTTGCATATCGCGCGGCATCTGGTTCACCTGGTCGATGCGACGCACCAGCTCTGGGTTGGTGCGGCGGATTTCTTCCTTGTGCCGTTCGGTCTCGGCGTCCTTCCGTTCGGCGTCTTCCAGCGCCCGGTATTCTTCTTCCAGTCGTTGCCACAGCGGCTTGAACCGCTTGGGCGGCAACTCGCCGCGGCTGGCCACCGCGCGTTCCCAGCGTTCATCCTTCAGGGCCTCAAGCTCTTTCAGGCGGGCAGTGTTTTCGGGCTTTGCCTGCTCCTCGCGGGACAACCCCAGCACGCGGCGGAATTCCTCGTTGTATTCCTGTTCCGGCGTAAAGAAATCGCGGTCCTTGATCCATTTTTCCGCAGGATCGGACAGCTCGCTCTTGAAGACAGGGTCCTGGTAGCGGACGGCGAGCCAGCGCAGGAAGACTTCCATGTGCGGTACGAAATCGACGCCGGGTTCATACTTGACGACACCGCGATAGGCCTCGACCAGTTCCATCGTGTTGTAAGTCTGATTGCCCTCTTTGACGCCGGCCGCCAGTGAGAACTTGCCATACGTACGGGGCCTGGCAACAGCCAGCTTTTCCATGCTGTAAAGCGCCGCCCCATTCGCCAAGGCCAGGTTCAGCATATCGCGCAAGGGGACGCGCGAAAGCTCGGTTCTGGCGCCCAACGAGCCTTCTGGGCTGACGCCGGTCACATCTCCGCTGGATCCCGGATACAGATACTGTTCGCCGCGCGTCTTTTCCAGGCTGTCCAGCCGTTGATTCGAACGCAACTCGTGTCCGGCGGCGAAATGGACACACTTTTCCACCGCGGCAGGGACGGTCAGCGTGCGATCCTTGTACGTCTGCTTTAGCAGATCGGTAAACGGCAGGAAATTCAGGAACGCGTTTTCGTCCATGATCGATGCCACCGAATCGAACAGTCCCAGGAACCGGATGCGGATCGCGGCGTCCGGCGCACCCTTTTCCCCGAGGATCGCCAGATCGCGATCGTGCCGCCGCCGGTATTTCTTAACGACGTCATTAACGAACTGGCGTGCGATGACGCCGCCACGATCAGCGCCAAAAACCGAAATCTCGATGTGCCGAACACTGGTTTCGGCCCTAATGACGTCGTACGCCTTTTTCAACTGCGCCAAGGCCGCGTCGACACGCACGTCCACGCCGGTTCCCATCAGATAGGCGACCGTCTCGTTGTCGCGAATGACGGGCACGCCTTCAAGAACAGTGGTCTTGACGGTCTCCTTGCCCGCGGTCCAAGCCACTTTCAGCGGATTCTTCTTGAATCCTGCCCAGAATCCCCGCACGGTTCCCTTTGCGCGATTGACCATCCGCTCCGGATCCCAGGAATTCCATATGCGAACCACCTTGTCCGGCAGCGTCTTGACGTCCTTGACCACGTCCTTGTAGGCCTTGACCATGGGCTGGAAGGAACCTTCCTTGATCATCTTCTGCGTCGCGCTGCTAAGACGCTTGACCACGTCATGCTCGGGGATCTCATCCATGCGGGAGATGTTCTTGCCCGCGGATTTCAGATTCTTTGCCGCCTCGCTCAGCATCTTGTTGCCAGCGACCGTTACGCCATAGAACAGGCTGTCGTCCGTGGCGTCCTCGTTCAGCTCGGTACCCAGACCGGAACAATAGAATCGAAACCAGTACTGCTTTTCCGGACGTCCGCCATCCTTCGGCGCATAGTGTGCTTCCCACAGCCGGCTGATATTCGAGTACAGCGTCGGGTGCGGCACGTCCGCATCCCGGTTGCGACCAAAACCGTCGAAGAAAAAACCAATGCGAATCACCGCCCCGCACTCGAGGCAATCGTCCTTGGGATAGGCGGCGTCCTGCTCCACCATCGCCTTCAGCACGGAAGCCGGTGTTCGGTCAACCGGCGGCAGTTGTACGCCCTGATCAGCCATTCTTGTCTCCAGGCGGCGTTCCGGCCTTCTTCAATTGCGCGATTTTCTCCTCGGGCAATTCGGCCAATGCCTTGCCCAAATCGCCAGGCTTTCGCGCCGGCGCCGACAGCAGGGCCGCGATCTGCGGATCGGAATCGAAATTCGAAGCCACGGTGAAATAGAAAAGCATATATTGCTGAAAATCGCGCTTTTCTTCGATCCGGTATTTGGTCCAGGCCGTTTTCGTGACCTTCCCCACAACCCGGATCACTTCGTAGATATCGCGATAGCCACCGAACGCCTCTCGATGGTTCTTGTAGAGCCAGTCGGCGGTATCTGCGATCGGAATACGGGTCTGCCCGACAAGCTCACGGCTCAGGGCCATTTCCATGTGCTCATCGGGGTAAATGTGCAACTCCAGATACAAAGGGCCCTCTCCCGCCGGGATTCCCTTCGGATCGAAGTGCACGTTGCCTTCCCTGTTAAACGCCAACTCGTCCATTTTCCCGTCGGTGAGATGCTTGATCGCCTCTTCGCCGTCGATTCCGGACCACGAGACGCTGAAGTCCTTCCCTTTGAGCGTATAGCAGCACGTCACCGAACCTTCGCCCCCGCCCGATCCGATTGCACCGGAAGCGGCCTTCCCGCCTTCGCTGTCCTTGATTTGTACCCAATCCAGGTCCCAGGGCGTGTAGTTGTAGGTGACGACATTCAGGCCCTTGTAGACCGGCTCACCATTGCATCCGGCCAATAACCCGAGACTCAGCAATACACTCACAAACCACTGCTTCATACCGCACTCCCCTCTTCTTGTTCCTGTTCCGCCCGCAGCAACGCATCCCACACCGCGTCGGGCACATGTTCCAGCGCTCGCGACAGCCCCTCGCCCTGGAAGACGCGCAGCGCCGGCGCGATCGCCTCGTGTTCGTCAAAGCGCGGGGAAATGGTGATGCCCCATGCCACGTAGTCCAGCATGTCACGCTCGCTTGCGATGCCATACGCGCGCGCCCTTGCCATCTGTTCGGCCACGCGTTCAACCAGTTCGTCCTGCCGCAATTCGCCCAGCACGCCCAGGTAGATGCGGCGGATCTGCACCGCCAGCTTGTCTGGATAGTCGAGGTCCAACAGCGCCTGGTGCTGCGCCAGTGTGAACGGCTGTTGTCTAGGCGCCTGGGCGGCCGGCCGGCGGCCCGGTCCGGTCCACTGCGCCATGGTGCCATCGCGGCGGGAGTAGCGCAGCAGATTGAATGGGGTCAGGAAGCGCGCACGCTCGGCCGCCGTCCACACCTGCAAGGCCCGCTCCAGGATGCGGCTGTCGTACAGATGCAGGTAGTACTCGCGGCCATCGGGCAGCCCGTAATCCACGTAATACGCGAAGTGCGCCATCAGTTCCGCCAACGGCAAGGGCGACACGAGATGCGTCAGCGCGTACGCCCCGCTGTCGGTTTGGTGCAGCCGCTTCAACAGGCGCAGCAGTTCCGAGGTACGCGGTTCGCCGGGGCCGCGCCACAACTCGAAGCGGGTCAGATCATCGACCTCGATCAGCAACGGCGCGATGTCTTCGTAAATTGCGAGTTCGTTGCCGACCCAGATCGAGCCGTGGCTGAGCTCCGCACAGGCTCGGATTGGATCTGCCAGATCGGCGTGGCCTCGAAAATCCACCAGCAGGAAAGTATTCAATGGGACGCCGAGGTCGGCAGCCCGTTCGCCGGCCTGGGCCAGCGTGTCGTTGAGGCGCGACTCCCACTCCATCATGCCAACCATCAAGCCTTGTCCGTGATCGACTGCACGCCATCCTGCGCATCCAGCACGCATTGCTTGCAGACGGTGAATTGCGGAAAGGCGTAAGGCAGCCGATCCGGCCCGGCGAACTGCTTGTTGCCGGTCTTGACGTCGATGCGGCCCGGCGCGGTCACGGTGATGTTGCCGCCCTCGAGTACGATGCTCGCGCCGGCCGCCGTGGCGATGCGAATGCGCTTGGGCGCGGCGTATTCCACCGCCGTGTTGGCGCTGCCGATCGTGATGTCCTGCTGCGCCTGCACCCGCAGGATGTCGTGCTGCGCCTGGATGTCGACGTTGCCCTTGGCCGAGATCAGGTCCAGCCCGGACTCCGCCCCGCCCTGCTGCAGCCCCGCCACGATGCCCAGCCCCTGGCCCGTGTGCAGGCGCAGCGCGCCCATCACCGCCAGGTTCTGGTCCTTGCCCGAGGACCAGTGCACCGCCTCGCCGGCCGTGTACTGCAGGTGCTGGCCGGCGACCTGCGCCAGGCCCGCGCGGGCCGCCATCAGCACCACCGGATCGGTGGGATGCGCCACCTTGCCTTGCGCCGCATCGGTATGCTTGGCCGAGGCGTCGCCGAGCGCGCCATCCACGCTGTCACCGGCCACCGTGCCCGAGACCGTCCGGTGCATCGCCGCCAGCGGCGCCTTGTCGCCATCGAGCGCGCTGGCGCCCGGACCGCGCGTGCCCTGCACCGTCGCCAGCCGCAGCCCCTGGTGCGCGCCCACCACGCCATCGAGCGAACGCGCCATCTGCTCGGTCTGGCTGGCCAGCGCCTGCACCCCGGCCGCATCGCCGATGGCGCTGGCATTGCCGCCGGTGGCGGTATAGGTGCTCAGCAGCACGCCCGCGCCGCCTCGCACCGCGCCATAGCCATCGGTGCGCAGCTCCGCGCCCAGGCCGCGCAGGCCGCCGCGGTAGTTGCCGGCCTGGTGGATCAGGTGGCCCAGGTTCAGTTCGCTGGCCTGCGCGCTGCTCTTGAGCTGCATGCGCAGCTGGCCGTCGGTGTCGTCGAACACGATCTGGTTGTAGCCCGCGCCGCCGAACTCCTTGCTCTTGAAGCCGCTCAACGCGGCCGCGTTGCGGTGGTTCTCGTCGCCGCCGGCCGCGCCGTGCCAGGCCGGCGCGTTGCCCGAGGCCAGGTTGGCCTGGGCGCTGGGCGCGTTGTCGCGCGCGGCGGCATAGACCTGCGTGTCGGCCTTGGCGCCCTGGCGTCCGCCCGGCGTGGCGGGCGTGCCGCCTTCGCCACGGCCGTTGTACAGCGCGCCCACCACGATGGGTTGGTCGATGTCGTCGTCCAGGAAGCGCACCAGCACCTCCTGGCCGATGCGCGGCACGAAGCTGATGCCCATGCCCGCGCCCGACTGGCGCTGCGCCACCCGCACCCAGCGGCTGGCGGCCTCGCCGTCGGCGGCCCCGGCCTGCCAATGGAAGCGGATGCGCACATCGCCGCGCTTGTTGCGCAGGATCTCGTCATTCTCTTTCGGTTGCGTGCCGCCCTCGGCGTCGGTGACGACCGCGGTGTGCACGCCGTGCACCGACGGCGCGCCCGTCAGGCGCGCGCCGCGCTGCCGCGCCAGCGCGGGCCGCCAGGGCCGGTCGCAGCGCACCGCCTCGAAGCGGTTGGCGTAGCCGACCTCGCGCGCCTTGGCCAGCACGGCCGCGTCGGCGCACAGGGCGGTGTCGTCATGCGGTTGCGCGCCCGGTTCGGCCAAGGCGTCGCCATCCAGCGCCAGGTGCCGGTCCAGTCCGCCCAGACGCTGCACCAGCGAGGCCCGCGTTTCGGGCGGCAGGTTGTTGATGCCCACGTGCTCGACGCGATCCAGCGCGAACTCCGGTTCGAAGCCGGACTCGCCCGAAGGGCCCAGCGACGACAGGTCCTGCAGCGTGAAGCGCGTGCCCGAGCGGAACGTGCGCACCACGCCCAGCCCGACGAAGGTTTCAGCGCGGGCGCGCAGCGCCTCGGTCGCCAGGTCCGCCTGGCGGCGGGCCTGGGTCTCATCCCCAAAGCCGCCGTGGCCGGCGACCTCGTACCAGTCCAGCCCATGCTCGTCGCCGCTGCCGCTGGCCGCGTTGACCAGCGATTGCGCGGCCACGGCGCGCTTGCCGCTGTCGTGCCAGCCCAGCACGGTGATGCTGTCCGGCGTGCGGCGGCGCTGGCGCGCCAGCGCCTGCACGGTGTCGCGCGATTCGGTCGCGGCGGCGCGCTGGAAGCGGATGCCCCCACCGGCCGACTCGGCGTCCTCGGCCAGGTTGCGACTGTCGGCGAACAGCTGCACCACGTGACGCGCGGGCACGCTGTCGTCTTCCAGCACGGTCCAGCCCAGGCCGGCCTCGGCCAACAGGCGCGCCAGGAAGTCGTAATCGGTCTCGCGGTATTGGGTGGTGTAGGGGCGCGGCTTCAGGCCCGCCAATGCTGGTTCGACGTCGGCCGCCAACCGGTAGACATAGCCTTCATAGCCATCGAGCACGTGGCGCACGATGTCCAGCACGGCTTTGCCTTCGAACACGCGGCTGGCGCGCCGCTGCGTGGCCAGCCACAGCCACGGCGCCACGGTCAGCCGGTAGCGCGCCAGGCCGGCGTCGCCCGACAGCAGCTCGGCCTCGCGGATCACGCCGCTGCGCGCCGCGCGGCTGCCATCGGCGCGCGTGGTCCACAACGTGACCGGACGCGAGATCATGTCCTGCAGCGACAGGCCGGCGTTGTCCGACAGCGCCACCACGCGCAACTGGCCCACGCTGGAAAGCGCCTCACGCGCGATCCAGCCCTCCACCTGCAAGGACGCAAGCGCGCCCTCGCCTTGCAAACGGTAGAGTCGGGCATCGGCATTGAACAGGCCGGCGGTTGCGGTCGGATCCATCGGGGAAAAACCTTGGTCAGGCGCGGTCACGGTTCAACGTGGGATTGCGCATTGGGACATTCGGGGGCCGTGCCCCAGTGGCCGGCGCAGACGCGCAGGCGGCATTGTTCGCTTTCGAGAAAGCCGAGCTTGCGGCATTCCCCGAGGCGGGTGGCGAGCGACGATCCCGGCAACTCGCGCACGAAGATACCGTCGGTCTTGTAGACCTTGGTGCCAGGCGGCGATGCCGGCGGCAGGCCGTAGGCCATCAGCGTCGCCAGCAAAGCCGCGTCGCTGTCATTGCGTGGCGTCGCCTTGCCGCGCGCCGGCGCGGTCTTCGACGTCGATGCCGGCGCGCCAGGCGTTGCCGCGGCCACCACGGTGGCTTCGCGTGAACGCTCGGCGCGCTGCGTGGTCGGACCGGGCGCCTTCGGCTGCGCGGCCCGCGGCGCGGCGGCGGGCTTGGGCGCGGCGGCCGTGACCGCCAGCGCCGCCAGCGGATTGGCGGGTTCGCCCTGGTCGGCGGACTGCGTCAATTGCGCCAAGGGATGATCGTCGATGATGGCGGCCGCGCTCGGCGGTGGCGCTTGCGCGTCCGCCGGCATGCGTGCCTGCGCGACCGCGGCCGCATTGCCCTGTGCGTTGGCCGGTGTCGCGCCCGCGGCAGTGGCGGGCGCGTTGCCCGCGGGCCGGGCATCCGGCTCCATGCGCGCCACGACGACCGGCAATTCCGCCGTGTCATAGACCGCCCACAGCCCCGCGCCGACACATCCCAGGAACAGCACCAGCAACACCAGCAGCGGCGTCTTCGAACGTTGCCTGGGCGGCAGGTGCTTGGCCTCGGCCTCGGGCACGCGGCCCTCGAGCGTGGCGAGAATGCGCGACGACTGCGGCTCATCCGCGGAGGATGAGCGTCCGGCTAGCAAGCTGGGAATAGAGGGCGGTGGTCGCGATCTTTTTTCGTCTTCTGCCATGCGAGGTCCCGTGTCGGCAGGGGCGCACGAAGCCCCTTTAACCAAGGTGTCCGAGAATACCTGATGACATCTTTTAGATCACGGCTTGTTGTTACGATTCCTAAAGCATCGACGCCGTCTGCAACGCCCAAGCGCTTGCCTCAATCCCGAATAGAACAAAAGATTACGCCTTCGTGATTGAGGGATACCGTTGCTAGTTCTACTGCCCCTATATTTTCTGCTCGCGATTGGCGTCTCCGCGCTGCTGGTCTTCCCGTCCTTCCGGGCGGGAACCGCGCGGAGCGTGCGTGCGTTCGCGCAGGGAATGCGGCGCCGCGTGGCGCGCGGCGCGGGTCAGGCGGGCGATGTGGTCGGCGGCTCCGCGCAGGTGGTGCGCGCGGGCGTTGGCCGGGCCGGCAATACGTTTTCCGCCTACCGCTGGCAGATCGCCGCGGGCCTCGCGGTCGTGTTGCTTCCGTCCCTTTTCGCTTTCGTCATGCGACACAATCACACATTTATTTACGAGGATCGGATGGCCGGTCCGGACCCTCGTATCCAGGCCCTGCTGACCGGCGAAAGACTGGTGCCGCCGCCGCCATTGCCGCCCGAAGTCTTCACCACGCGCGAAGTGGAATTGGTGCGCCCGAACCTGGGCGGCGCGAGCCGCGACTGGAACCTGCTGGACGCCGATTACCGCCAGCGCCTGCTGGCCGCGTATCGCATCATGCGCGAGGAGCATGGCTATGAGATGGTGCTGATCGAGGGCTATCGCAGCCCCGAGCGCCAGGAAGAACTGGCGAGCAAGGGTTCGCACGTGACCAACGCCGGCGCCTACCAGAGCTATCACCAATACGGCCTGGCCGCCGACAGCGCGTTCCTGCGCGACGGCAAGGTGGTGGTCTCGGAGAAAGACCCCTGGGCCATGCGCGGCTACGAGCTGTTCGGCGAGACCGCCGAGCGTGTCGGCCTGACGTGGGGCGGCCGCTGGAAGCTGATGGACTTCGGCCACACCGAATTGCGGCGTCCGGGCGTCATGCGACGCGACGCGGGAGCCGCGCAATGATCCGATCATCTCGCGCGACTACCCTGACCCAGCCGTTCCCCCGACCAACCGATCACCGCTTCGAACTCTCATGACCCGCTTTCTCAAAACCGGCCTGCTGCTGGCCCTGGTCTTCGGCGTCGTCTGGCTGGCCGTCATCATCTGGTGGCAGGAGTCGCGCACGCTGCCCACCGGCGTGGACATCGGCCTGTACCTGTTCGCGTTGCCGCTGGCGCTGATCGCGGCCGGGTGGGCGGGCCTGCGCATCGCGCGCGCCCGCCGCGAGGCCCGCGCCGCGGCCGCGGCGACGCCTGCCGCCGCGCCGGGCGACCAGGCGCCCGTGGCGCCGCCGGCCGCGACCCGGCTGGTGGTGCTGGCGAGCACCGCGCGCGCCGCGCCCGGCAGCGATGCGGCCGCCATCCACGAAGCGTTGGCGAAACAGCAGCGGCCCGACCTGGACGACATCCTCAAGAACGCCCGCGGCTTTCCCATTTTCAGCGCGCGCGCGGCGCACCTGGACAACGACATGCTGCGCGAGGCCGCCGAAACGCACGCCGCGCCCGCCGCCGCGCAGGCCGAGGACTGCCTGCGCGCCACCGCCCTGCTGTGCGAAGTGGTCGAGAGCCTGTCACGCGACGCCCGCGCCCACGTGCTGGAACACGGCACGCCGGAACGCGACGACGACTGGCCGCTGCTGCAGGTCGAATTGCTGCTGCCGGCCCAATGGCCGCCCGCGGCCCGCGAGCATGCGCTGGCGCAGGCCCGCCTCATCGCGGCCTGGCCCGCCTCGCGCCTGACGCTGCGGCAACACGAGGCGCGCGACGCGCTGGCCAGCGACGGCCTGCTGCGGCAACTGGCGCTGGAACCGGCCACGCCGGCGCGCGCGCCGCTGCGCATCGTGGCGTCGGCCGATTCCTATATCGACACCCACGTGGTGCAGGACTGGGACGCGGACGGCTTGCTGGTCGATAGCGCCAATCCGCAGGGCCGCGTGCCCGGTGAAGCGGCCGCCGGCCTGCTGCTCGACCTGAACCTGGCCGACGCCGGCGCCAACGCCCCGCCCGCGCCGCCGGCCGGCGCCTTCGCGCTGGCCCTGTCGCCCATGGCGCACCGCGCCACCGGCGCCGATGCCCGCGGCGCCGCCAGCGAACCGATGCTGGCCGAGCTGGCCAACCGCTTCCTGCAACAACAGGACCGGCGCGTGGAGGACATCCGCGCGCTGGTCAGCGACGCCGATCATCGTGGCAGCCGTCCGCTCGAAACCGCGGGCCTCGCCAGCACCCTGTTCACCGCGCTCGACCCGAACCAGGATTGCCTGGCCGTGGGCGGCGCCTGCGGCTACACCGGCGCGGCCGCGCACCTGCTGACGCTCGCGGTCGCCAGCGAGGCCTGCGCGCAAGCCGAAGCCCCCGTCATCGCCGTCATGACCCAGGACCCCGCCTTGCGCACGCTCGCCCTGCTGTCCCCTTCCCCCTCCGCCTGACCCCCATAAAAAAAAGCCAGAATCATGCGTAGCCCTTCAGGTTTCTTCTCCGGTATTTCCAGCGCCCTGAGCGAAGGCCGACATTGGACATCGCGCGCGCTCGGCAGCCCGCGCCTGTTCATGGCGCTTGGCCTGATCGCCCTGATCGTGTTCCTGTTCCTGTTCGCCGACACGGTCGAGATCGGCCTGGCGTGGGCCGGCATCGCGCTGGGCATCTTCCTGTTCCTGTGGCTGTGCGCCTACCTGTGGCGCCGGCGACGCGCGCGGCGCGCCAACAAGAACCTGGGCGACATGCTGGAGCAGCAGGTGCAGACCGGCGCCGCGGCCGCCAATCGCGGTGACGTGGACGCGCTGCGCACCCGGCTGGTGCAGGCGGTGCGCACCATCAAGACCTCCAAGATCGGCCAGGTCTCGGGCAACGAGGCTCTCTACGAGCTGCCCTGGTACATCGTGATCGGCAACCCGGCCGCGGGCAAGAGCAGCGCGGTCATCAACTCGGGCCTGCAGTTTCCGTTCGCCGACAAGAACGGCGCGGCGGTGCGCGGCGTGGGCGGCACCCGCAACTGCGACTGGTTCTTCACCACCGAGGGCATCCTGCTGGACACGGCCGGCCGCTATTCGGTGCACGAGGAAGACCGCAACGAATGGATGGGGTTCCTCGACCTGCTCAAGCGCCATCGCCCCAAGGCGCCGATCAACGGCATCATCGTCGCCGCCAGCATCGACGAACTGACCGGCGCGGGCCCCGAGTTCGCCATCAACCTGGCCAAGAACCTGCGCCAGCGCGTGCAGGAGCTGACCGACCGGCTGGAGGTGTTCGCGCCGGTCTACATCATCTTCACCAAGGCCGACCTGATCTCGGGCTTCAGCGAGTTCTTCTCGGACAGCGACCAGCGCGAGCGCGACCGCGTCTGGGGCGCCACCCTGCCCTACGGCGCGGAAGAGAACCGCGACGTGCTGGCCCTGTTCGACGAACGCTTCGACGAGCTGTACGAAGGCCTCAAGGAAATGGGCACGGCGCAGATCTCGCTGCGCAACAACCGCGAACTGCCCCCCGGCCTGCTGACCTTCCCGCTGGAATTCGCCGGCATCAAGCCGGCGCTGCGCACCTTCCTGTCGACGCTGTTCGAGACCAACCCGTTCCAGTACAAGCCCGTGTTCCGCGGCTTCTACTTCACCAGCGCACTGCAGGAAGGCGTGTCGCAAAGCACCTCGACCGAGCGGCTGGCCGAGCGCTTCGACCTGCGCCCGGCCGCGCGTGGCCAGGCCCGCAACGTGTCCTCGCACAACGGCTTCTTCCTGCGCGACCTGTTTTCCAGCGTGATCTTCGCCGACAAGAAACTGGTGCGCCAGCACGCCAGCCCGGCCAAGACCCGCATGCGCTACCTGACCTTCTTCGGCCTGGTGCTGGCGCTGGGGCTGGTGCTGGGCGGCTGGAGCTGGTCGTACCTGGGCAACCGCCAGCTGGCGCAGAACGTGCAGGCCGACCTGGACAAGGTGGTGCGGCTGCAGAGCGAACGCACCGACCTGCAGAGCCGCCTGGAGGCCATGGAGATCCTGCAGGACCGCATCGAGCAGCTGGACCGCTATTCGGCCAGCCGCCCGTGGTCGCTGGGCCTGGGCCTGTACCAGGGCGACGTGCTCAAGGAACGCCTGCTGGCCGAGTACTACAACGGCGCGCGCCAGTTCATGCTGAGCCCGGTCAAGGTCAGCCTGGAGGACTTCCTGGCCAAGGTCGACATGTCCGGCGCCGCGGCGGCGGCCGGCGGCACGCCCAAGCCGGCGCCGCAGGCGCTGCGCGCCGCGCATGCCGCGGGCGGCGACACGCTGTTCCAGGACGCCTCGCCGACCAACGCCGACGACGCCTACAACGCGCTCAAGACGTACCTGATGATGGCCAATCGCCAGCACGTCGACCCCACCCACCTGTCCGACCAGATCACGCGCTTCTGGCGCGGCTGGCTGGAGACCAACCGTGGCGCCATGCCGCGCGACCAGCTGATCCGCAGCGCCGAGCGCCTGATCTCGTTCTACGTCAGCCGCGCCCCCGACGCCGGCTGGCCGCAGATCGACACCAACCTGGCGCTGGTCGAGAAGACCCGCGCCAGCCTGCGCGCCGTGATGCAGGGCATGCCGGCGCGCGAACGCGCCTACGCCACGCTCAAGGCGCGCGCCGCCACGCGCTTCCAGACCATGACGGTGGCGCGCATCGTCGGCGAGAACGACGCCGGCGTGGTGGCCGGCAGCTACGCCATCCCCGGCACCTTCACCCGCGAGGCCTGGGAGCAGTACATCCAGCCCGCCATCAACGAGGCCGCCAAGAAGGAAGTGCAGACCAGCGACTGGGTGCTGGGCGTGAACGCGCGCGATGACCTGACGCTGGACGGCAGTCCCGAGCAGATCCAGAAGAGCCTGGCGACCATGTACAAGATGGAATACGCCCAGGAATGGCAGAAATTCCTGCGCGGCGTGACCATCAAGCCGTTCACCAGCTTCGAGCAGTCGGTGGGCGCGATGAACCGCCTGGGCGACCCGCAGACCTCGCCCATCGCCAAGCTCATCAACACTGCCTATGAGCAGACCTCGTGGGACAACCCCTCGCTGGTCAACGCCGGCCTGCAACAGGCGCAGAGCGGCGTGGTCGGCTGGTTCAAGCGCGTGATCCTGCGACAGACGCCGCCGGCACCCGCCGCGGCCACGGCCGCCAACGGCGAGGCCATTCCGATGGGCCCGGTGGGCCGCGAGTTCTCGGACGTGGCGCGCCTGGTGGTGACGCGCGAGAACCAGTCGCTGCTGGGCAACTACATGGGCGCGCTGTCCAAGATCCGCACGCGCTTCAACCTGCTCAACAACCAGGGCGACCCCGGCCCCGGCTCGCTGGTGCTGCTGCGCCAGACACTGGAAGGCAAGGATTCGGAACTGGCCGATGCCCTCAAGCTGGTCGACGAGCAGATGCTGGCGGGCCTGTCGGCGACCCAGCGCGAAACGCTGCGCCCGCTGCTGGTGCGGCCGCTGATCCAGGCCTACGCCGTGGCCATGCAGCCGGCCGAGTCCGAACTGAACAAGGTCTGGAACGCGCAGATCTACCAGCCGTTCAACCAGACCCTGGCCGAGAAGTATCCGTTCGCCTCGCGCGCCAGCGTCGAAGCCAGCAGCGACGAGATCGGCCAGGTGTTCGGCCCGCAGGGCAGCATCGCCAAGTACGTCAACGACACGCTCGGCCCGCTGACCGTGCGCCGCGGCGACATCCTGACGGCGCGCACCTGGGGCGACATGGGCGTCAGCCTGCAGCCGACCTTCACCGCCAACTTCGCGCAATGGGTGGCGCCGCTGTCCGGCGGCGCGGCCGGCGCCGGCGCGGCCAGCCAGCCGCAGACGCTGTTCCAGATCCAGCCCAAGCCGGCCTCGGGCGTGACCGAGTACACCATCGAGATCGACGGCCAGCAGCTGCGCTACCGCAATACGCCGCCGCAATGGGTCAACTTCGTCTGGCCCAATGCGCAGGGCGCGCCCGGCGCGCGCATCACCGCCACCACCTTCGACGGCAGCGTGGTCGAGATCGTCAACGAGCCGGGCCGCTTCGGCCTGGAACGCCTGATCGCGACCGCCCAGCGCACCTCCAACGCCGACGGCAGCTTCAACATGAGCTGGGGCAAGTCGAACGTGACCGTGCCGGTCAAGCTGCGCATCATCAGCAACGCCCAGGCGCCCGGCGCCGGCGGCAGCGAGCCCGGCGGCAGCCAGGGCCTGCGCAACCTGCGCCTGCCCTCCTCCGTGGTGGGCGCCACGTCCGAATCCTCCTCCGCCCAGACGCGACCCGGAGCGCCGCAATGAGCAACCTGCAGTCCCCCCTGTTCCGCACGGCCTACTTCGGCAAGATCCCGGCGCGCGGCGACTTCGTCAAGAACACCTCGCATCCGCAGCTGATGAGCACGCTGGACGGCTGGGTCGCCAACACCATGGAGCTGCTGGCCCAGGACCCGCACTGGAAGACGCTGTACGACGAGGCCGAGCCGATGCCGTTCGCCATCCTCGGCTCGCGCGGCAAGCTGGCCATCGCCGGCCACCTGCAACCCAGCCGCGACCAGTCGGGCCGGCGCTTTCCGTTCCTGTCGGCGACCTCGGTCGAAGTGCAGCGGCCGCTGGCGTTCATCGC
Organism: Achromobacter sp. ISS7; assembly: GCF_056523125.1. NCBI lineage: Bacteria > Pseudomonadati > Pseudomonadota > Betaproteobacteria > Burkholderiales > Alcaligenaceae > Achromobacter > Achromobacter sp. ISS7. Next base: position 2,279,053 of record NZ_JAWRZD010000001.1, read on the forward strand.
CCGCAGCCCGATGGCCTTCAGCCGCCTGTGGAACCGCATGAGCGGCGCGGCCTCGCTGCTGATGACCGACGCCGATCCCGGCCCGGCGCTGCAGACCCTGAACGAACTGGAGGGCGAGATCCGCACCGAGGCCGACGACGGCTTCGATGCCTTCGTCGACCTGCAGACCGTCGAACGGCTGCAGGCCATGCTGCGCGGCAACGGCCATGCGGCCAACGTGCACGACATCGTCCTGGCGCTGGGCATCCTGCTCGAACCGGTCATGTCCAGCGGCTCGTCGCAGCTCGATCGCGGGCTGGCGCTGCCGCTGCCCGACGATCCGCTCTACATCAACCTGGTGGCGTCGTACTGGATGACGCTGATCGCACCGTTCCTGGCGCGCGCGGATTTCGAGATCGCGGTGTTCATCGGCCGCATCGGCGGCAAGCATCGCCTGGTGGCGGGCTTTCGCGGCGCCTCGCCGCAAACCCTGGCCAGCCTGCTGTCGACGCCGCAGGCCTTCGCGGAACAGCACATCGTGCTGGAAGACGCGCCCTGGGTGCGCAACCACGTGTCGGCCAGCCACGGCCTGGCCAAGCTGTCCAGCTATCTGGACCAACCGCGGCTGTCCCTGCGCATGGCGCTCGACACCTATCTCGAAGTCTTCACCGGAGCCTGACCATGCGCGTCTCTCTCCTGATCATGGCGGCGCTGTTCTCGTGCGCCGCGGCGGCGCAGGACGCCGCCACCGTCGTCCCCGCCAACGTGATTCCACAACCCGGCCAGGTGGTGGCCAGCGGCGCCGTTCCCGACGAAGCCACCAAGGCCGACGTGCTGGCGCGGCTGCAGCAGGTCTACGGCGTGGGCAACGTCATCGACCAGATCGAGGTCGGCGGCGTGGTCGCGCCCCCCAACTGGTCCGAACACGTGGGCAAGCTGATCGGCCAGCCGCTCAAGCAGATCAACCGCGGCCAGCTGGAAGTCGACGGCACCCAGATCCGCCTGCAGGGCGAAGTGCAGAACGAGGCCTCGCGCCAGCAGATCGCCAGCACCTTCGCCACCTCGCTCAATCCGACCTACAAGATCGTCAACGGCTTGCGCGTGGCCGCCGGCAAGGACGAACAGGGCCTGCTCGACAAAGTGCTGACCAACCGCGTGGTGGAATTCGAGACCTGCAGCGCCACGCTGACGGCGCGCGGACGCGAGCTGCTCGACCAGGTGGCCGACGTGATTCCCAAGCTGCACAGCGACAAGGTGCAGATCATCGGCCATACCGACAGCTCCGGCAGCCGCAGCACCAACCTGGCGCTGAGCCAGGCGCGCGCCGACGCGGTCAGGGCCTATCTGGTGGACAAGGGACTGCCGCCCGGCCGCTTCGAGACGCTGGGCGCGGGGCCGGACCAGCCGGTGGCCACCAACGCCACGGCCGAGGGCCGCGCCAAGAACCGCCGCATCGAATTCCGCGCCAGCCGCTAAGCGGCGGTCGCGCGCTGACTGCCGGCCCGCGGCGCCTGGCACGCGTTCCATTGCGTACCGACGCCCCGCCCCCCGCCATCCCTCATCCCTGGCGCTGGCGATTGCGCCGCTGCGCCGGGGCTTGCCTTCAGCCGTTGTTCTCCGGCGGCTTGGGCACGCCCAGCAGCTCTTCCAGGCCCGACAGCGCCTCGCCGTTCTTGACCACGGTGCGCAGCCACAGGTGCAGCGACATCTCGCCCCAGCTGGCGGCCTTGTCGGCCAGATAGGCCACGGGGCTGTGCGGTTCGGTGCGGCGGAAGAACTCGGCCACTTCGCGCAATTGCGCCAGGGCCTGGTCGCGCGTTTGCAGCGGGCCGCGCGTGGCCGCGGGGGCCGTGGGCGGAAGGTCGGCAGCGGTCAAGGTAGGCTCCATGCGGGTGATGGGCGCGCCGGCGGACGGCGCGGCCTGCGCGGCCGGCGCCGGCGCCAGGTCGGCGCGCACCAGCAGGCCGGCCTCGCGGGCGAAGCGATGCACCAGTTCGGTCACGTCCTTCAGGGCGGTGCGCACCGGCGTGATGGCCGGGCCCTCGTCGCCCAGGCGCTCGGTCAGCGTCAACTCCAGCACGTCGACCGCGCCGAAGCAGCTCTGCAATTGGCTTTCCAGCTCGGAGTAGAACGCCGGCGGCGTATCGCGGCGCGCGGCGTCGAACTGCTCCAGCGTGACCTTGCCGCGCGACATGTCGGCGGCGTTCTGCGGCGTGCGCTTGATGGCGTTGGCCAGTTGCGAGGCGCTGTCCCACAGCACCGCGCCGAAGCGCCCGCCCTCGGACTGCGTCAACGGCAGTTCGCGCACCAGCTGCTGCGAACGCGCCAGCAGCCAGGCCAGGTTGCCCACGCGCTGCTGCACGTCGCCCTCGTCGGGCACCGGATGCAGCCCCTCCCAATAGCGCCGGCACAGGCCGTCCACCAGCAGGAAGCCGTCGCGCAGGCCGGCAAAGCCGCGGGTCTTGGCCCAGGCCTCGGCCAGCCAGGCGGCCACGCGCACGTCCTTGCTGCGCTCGGTCAGCACTTCGGTGCAGATGCGGATCACCTGCGGCCAGTCGGCTTCCTTGATATCGATGACCCAGTCGCCCTGGTCCAGGTGCGGGTCATCATGGCGGCGGGCCTCGCGGATGGCGTCGAATTCGGCCGAAAAGACCATGTCGGCGCCACAAGGCGCCTCGCCCGGAATGGGCTGCAGCAGTGCGTCGATATCGCTCATAGTGTCTTGTGTCGTTGCGGGTGGCGAGCCATGCGCAAGCGGCGCATGGCCCGGCGGCGAAAGCAGCGATGATCCCATATCTGTAACGGCGTTACGTTGGAACATGACACGCCCTATTACAAAACGCATCAGGGACCATCGCTATCATGCAAGCTCTCCAAACACAGGGAGTCGCGATGAACAAATCATTCCACATGATGCCCAACGGCCACTTCATCAACGGCACGCCGCGGCGCTGCCCGGACGGCACCTACGTCGGCGACGGCGGGCCCATCACCCGCGCGCCGGACGGCACCTACGTCGCCGGCACGCCGCAGCGCGCGCCCGATGGCCGCTACCTCGGCAGCGGCGGCCCGGTGCGCATGGCGCCCGATGGCAGCTTCGTCGTCGGCCCGCCGCGCATGGCGCCGGACGGCACCTATCTGTAAGCAGACTTAACCTTCATTCAGGAGCAACGGGCGGCCATGGCGCAGCGATCCGTAATACGCAAGGGTGACCGCACGTCGCACGGCGGCGTGGTGGTGACCGGGGATGAATCCGTGCAGATCTTCGGCCAGCCCATGGCGCGCGTCGGCGACCGCGTCACCTGCCCCAAGTGCGCGGGCCAGCACACCATCGTCGAAGGCGTGCAGAGCGTCAGCTCCGACCGCCGCACGGCGCTGGAAGGCATGAAGACCTCCTGCGGCGCCACGCTCATCGCCAGCCAGCAGTTCTACCAGCTCGAACATGGCGGCGGCGACGGCGGCGGCTCGGGCGTGAACGCTGCGCCCCAGGCCTTGCAGGCCGGCACGCCGGCGGCGCTGGCCGCGATCGAACCCGTGGCGGCGCAGGACGCGCCGGTGAAATGCGCCCAGGTGCAGGACACACTCAAGCTGACCGAGGCCATGTTCGACGCCAAGCGCGCGCCCGTGAAGCTGACCGGCCCGTCGGCCTACCAGCCGCCCGCCAACCTGGCACGCGCGGGGGACGACAAGTGCGTCATGTATGAAGCCTGGCCCGCGGGGCAGCGCGTGCCGGTGGTGCTGGAACCGCGCGATCCGCTCTGGACCGGCGACCTGATGCAGCGCCGGCCGCAGGAATTCACCGAGCGCCTGACCGAGGAACCGCAACCGCAACCGGAGCAGGTCGCCAAGAGCCTGGGCATCGCCCCCAAGGCGATGCTGCAGGGGCGCGATCTGCAGATCCGACTGGCCAAGGGCATGGCGCTGGAAGACCGCATCACGCGGCTCAACGCGCAGGTGGTGAAAGGCCCGCCCTGGGCCGACCCGACGCGCGCGGCGCACACCGTGGGCGAGACCATGTTCTCGCGCATCACGCTCTACAGCATGTCGGGCGAACAGGCCATGATCGACCACGCCGTGCTGCACGAGCTGGCCCACAGCTACGCCAACAACGCCCGCGTCGACATGAAGGCCTGGGGCGCCGCCGCCAAATCCGACGGCAATTCTCCGTCGGACTACGCCAAGGCCGGTCCGCCCGAGGACTTCGCCGAATTCGTGGTGATGGCCATCGCCACCCAGGGCACCCCCTGCGAGGACTACGCGCGCTCGATCTACCCGGCGCGCTACCGCCAGCTGGACGCGATGAACCTGCTGGACAAGGCCCCCGCCGCCCAGCCCGCCTGACGGGCGCGCCACGGCGGGGCGATTTGCGTCCGGGCCCGAGGGTGAGATAACATACGTTCCATATACAAACCATATATGGAACACTCACTATGGGCATCGTCAAGATTTCCGAGCAGATGCACGAGAACCTGCGCGTGGCCAGCAGCGCGCTGAGCCGCTCGATCAACTCGCAGGCCGAGCACTGGATGCGCATCGGCATGCTGTCCGAGCTCTACCCCGAGCTGCGCCACGCCGACATCTGCCAACTGCTGATCCGCATCGAGCAGGCGGAGGGCTTCAGCATCGCGGCCCTGTCCCAGGGGCAGGCGCCCACCGGCCAGCAGGAGGCCGCGTAAATGGCGCGCAAGGTTTCCATCAAATCCGCCGCCGACATCGCCATGGCCCGCCAGGCCGGCGCCCTGGCGGCGGACGTGCTGCACATGATCGCCGAGCACGTGCGCCCCGGCGTCACCACCGACGAGCTCGACCGCATCTGCCACGACTACATCGTCAATGTGCAGAAGGCGATCCCGGCCAACGTCGGCTATCACGGCTTTCCCAAGACCATCTGCGCCTCGGCCAACCACGTAATCTGCCACGGCATCCCGTCGGCCAAGGTGCTCAAGAACGGCGACATCCTCAACATCGACGTGGCCGTCATCAAGGACGGCTGGTACGGCGACACCAGCCGCATGTACTTCGTCGGCCAGCCCAGCCCGCTGGCGCGGCGCCTGGTCGCCACCACCTACGAGGCCATGCGCGCCGGCATCATGGCGGTCAGGCCCGGCGCCACGCTGGGCGACATCGGCCACGCCATCCAGACGGTCGCGCACCGCGAGCATTTCAGCATCGTGCGCGAATACTGCGGCCACGGCATCGGCCAGATCTACCACGACGAGCCGCAGGTGCTGCACTACGGCCGCCCCGGCGAGGGCCTGGTGCTGCAGCCGGGCATGATGTTCACGATCGAGCCCATGATCAACGCCGGCAAGCCGCAGAGCAAGCAGCTGCCCGACGGCTGGACGGTGGTCACCAAGGACCGCTCGCTGTCGGCCCAGTGGGAACACATGGTGGTCGTCACCGACACCGGCTACGAAGTGCTGACGTCCTGGCCGGACGGCTTCGGCGACTACCCGCCGATTCCCTGACGCCTCTGGCCGGCGACGGCAATTAACGGAGTGCGACGCGCGCGGGGCCCGGTCATGATCGGGCCCTCGTCGTTTTCGCGGCCCCGCCGGCCGCTGCCTCCATGCCCGCCCTGCCCGCGGCGTTCCGCCGCCTGGCCGCCTCCAATCTGGCCGCCCAATGCTCCGAACAGATCGCCCTGGCGGCGGCGCCGCTGGTGGCGGTGCTGGCGCTGGGCGCCAACGCCGCCCAGACCGGCTATCTGCAGACCGCCCAGACTCTGCCCTTCCTGCTGCTGTCACTGCCCGCCGGGGTGCTGGCCGACCGGATCGCGCGCCGCGCCCTGATGACCGCCGCCGAATGCGCGCGCGCCGCCAGCCTGCTGGGCCTGCTGGCGCTGCTGGCGGTGGACGGACTGAACCTGGCCGCGCTGGCGGTGCTGGGCTTCCTGGGCGCGGTCGGCACGGTGGCCTACAACGTCGCCGCGCCCGCGCTGGTGCCGACGCTGTTGCCGGCGACCCAACTGGCGCAGGCCAACCGCTGGCTGGAACTGGCGCGCAGCGCGGCGTTCTCGGCCGGGCCGGCGCTGGGAGGCGCGCTGGTCGGCGGCATCGGCGCCGCCGTCGCCTACGGCCTGGCCACCCTGCTGTCGCTGCTGGCGGCGGGACTGCTGGCGGGCCTGCCGCCCGAACCGCCGCGCGCGGCGGCGCGCCGCCACCTGGGGCGCGAACTGCGCGAAGACGCCGCGTTCGTGGCGGCGCATCCCTTGCTGCGGCCGGTGCTGGTGACGGCGGTGTGCTTCAACACCGCCTGGTTCGTGCTGCAGGCCGTATACGTGGTCTATGCGGTGGAGCGGCTGGGCCTGACCGCCGCCGGCGTGGGCATGACGCTGGGCATCTACGGCGCGGGCATGCTGGCCGGGGCCCTGGCGGCGCCGTGGCTGGCGGCGCGCCTGTCGTTCGGCGCGCTGATCGCGGCCGGCCCGACCTGCGCGCTGGCCGCCAGCCTGATCCTGCTGTCGACGCTGGCGTGGCCGGCGGGCGCCTGGGCCGGGGTCGGCCTGTTCCTGTTCGGCGCCGGGCCGATCCTGTGGACCATCGCCACCACCACCTTGCGCCAGGCGGTCACGCCCAACGCGCTGCTGGGCCGGGTCTCGGCCGTGATCGTCACGGCGACGTTCGGCGCGCGGCCGGTGGGCGCCCTGATCGGCGCGACCCTGGCGGCGCGACTGGGCATGGACGCCTGCCTGTGGTTGTCCAGCGCGGGCTTTGCCGCCCAGTTCGTGGTGCTGCTGGCCTCGCCGGTGGCGCGGCTGCGCCGCCAGCCGGAAGCCGTGGCGGGCTGAACGGCGCCATGCCGCGGCGGCGAGGGCTTCTGTTGCGGTCCCGCCAGGCCGGATCTGTATCTGGCGGCGGCGGGCGGCGGCCGCTAGACTGGCCTGCCATCGAGGCCGCCGCCCGCGGCGCCTCGCCCGACTCCCCCTTGCCGCCATCATGCTGAACATCCTGGGAAAAGCCTCCTCCATCAACGTCCGCAAGGTCCTCTGGACCTGTGTCGAACTGGACCTGCCGTTCACGCGAGAGGACTGGGGCGCGGGCTTTCGCCCGACGGCCGACGCGGCCTTCCTGGCGCTCAATCCGAACGCCATGGTGCCGGTGCTGCGCGACGGCGACTTCGTGCTGTGGGAATCGAACAGCATCATCCGCTACCTGGCCAACCAATATGGCGGCGACGCGGTGCATCCGCTGTATCCGGCCAACGCCAGGCTTCGCGCCCGGGTCGACCAGTGGATGGATTGGCAGGCGACCGATCTGAACCGGTCCTGGAGCTACGCTTTCATGGCGCTGGCGCGGCAATCGCCGGCGCACCGGGATGCCGCCGCCATCGAGGCCTCGAGCCGCGACTGGGCGCACTTCATGGGAATCCTGGAACAGCGCCTGCGCGACACCGGCGCCTACGTGGCCGGCGAGGCCTTTACGCTGGCCGACATCGCCATCGGCCTGTCGGTCAACCGCTGGTTCGCCACGCCGCTGGACGGCGCCCTGCGGCCTGAACTGCCGGCGGTGGCCGCCTACTACGACAGGCTGGCCGAGCGGCCGGGCTATCGCGCCCACGGCCGCAACGGCACCGCCTAGCAGGCGGCCCGGCGCGTCACTTCACCACGCCGCAGACCATGCGGCCGCCCCCGCCGCCCAGCGGCTTGGGCGTGTCGCTGTAGTTGTCGGCGCCGACGTGGATCATCAGCGCATGCTGCTTGACGTCGGCCAGCTTCAGGCGCGGCGCCACCACGGCGGTCTTGGCGTTGCCATCGGCGCCCACGGTGATGAACGGCAGGTCGCCCAGGTGGCCGTCGGTGGCCAGCGGGCCCTTGTGCGCTTTGGTGCCCTGCGGATCCAGGTGGCCGCCGGCGGCGCCGCCCGGCATCACCTTGCCGTCGACCGTGGTCGACGCGCAGGAACCGTTTTCATGCACGTGGAAGCCATGCTCGCCCGGCGGCAGGCCGGTGAGCTTGGGCGTGAACTTCAGGCCCGCCTTGGTTTGTTCGAGCGTGATGGTGCCCGCGCTCTTGCCCACGCTGCCGTCCTCGTTCAGGACCGACATCGTGACACTCTCGGCCTGGGCGGCGGCAGAGATGCCGGCCAGCGCCAGCGTTGCAACGAGAATCGAGAATTTCTTCATGGACTTGCCTCCTGGGAGAGATGCGCGTGATACGAACCGCCCGGCTGGGCGGAGAGCGTTCCGGGGGCCTGACGGCGGGCCCGGAGACTGCCAAAGACAATAGCACCGCGCCAGGGCGCTTCGCCAGCAATCTTCGTTCCTGATACATCGGACACGTCCGCAACTCCGGCGCGCGCCCCTTTGGCATCCGCGCGTCGGCCCTAGCCCGTCGCCAGCAGTACCGCCGCGTGCAGCAGCACGCCGATCAGGCCGCCCACCAACGTACCGTTGAAGCGGATGTATTGCAGGTCGCGCCCCACGCTCAGTTCCAGTTCGTCCACCAGGTGGCGCTCGTCCCACAGCTTGACGGTGCGCGAGATGTGCTCGGTGACGCCGATGCGCAGCCGCCCGGTCAGGCGCCGCGCCGCGCCCAGCACGTGGCTGTTGATGGCCTCGCGCAGGTCCGGGTCTTCGCCCAGCTTGCGCGCCAGCGCCAGCAAGGCGCTTTCCAGGTGCGCGGCCAGGGCCGAATGCTCGTCGCTCAGGTCGCGCCGCAGCGCGGCGTGGATGTCGTCCCACAGGCCTTGCACGTATTCCTGCACCTTGGGGTGGTCGATGGCGCGCTGCTTCATGGCCTCGACCTGCGCGGCCAGCGCCGGATCGGTGCCCAGGCGCGCGATGTAGTCCAGCACCCAGGCCTCGTAGTCGCGCCGCACCGGGTGGTCGGGCTCGGACAGCACGTCGCGCAATTCCTGCACCAGCGCGCGCGCCAGGCGGTCGGCCAGGTTGTCGGCGATGCCGTCGACCGAGGCGATGACGTCCACGGCCGCGATGATGCGCGGCCATTCCTTGCGGGCGAACTTGACCAGCAGCGCCGAGGCGCGTTCCTTGACGTCTTCGTCGCCCAGGTAGCCGCCCAGCCGCTCCATGGCGGCGTCCAGCAATTCCTGGTGACGGCCGTCGCGGGTCAGGAGGCCCAGCACTTCGCCGGCGGTGCCGGCCGCGTCCCAGCGCCGCAGGTTCTTCACCACGAATTCCTGGATCACGCCGCGCACCGCGTGGTCGTCCAGCAGGTCCAGCGTCTGCAGCGCGACGCGCCGCGCGCCATCGCTGAGCGCGTGCGCCTGCTTGGGCCGCGCCAGCCAGCGCGACAGGCGCGCGGCCGGGTCGAAGCCGCGCAGCTTCGCCATCAGCGTATCGGGGTCGAGGAAATGGTCGCGCACGAACACCGCGAGGTTGTCGCCGATGCGGTCCTTGTTGCTGGGGATGATGGCGGTGTGCGGAATCGGCAGGCCCATCGGCCGGCGGAACAGCGCCACCACCGCGAACCAGTCGGCCAGCGCGCCCACGGTGGCGGCCTCGCAGAAGGCCCGCACCCAGGCCCAGGCGCCCTGCCCGCCCATGACGTGGCTGGCGATGAAGCCGCTGATCATCGCCACCAGCAGGGCCAGCGCGGCGATCTTCATGCGCCGCAATTGCGCGCGGCGCGCTTGCGACGCCAGCGCCGAGCGGGTGGCGAAGGCCGGCGAGGACGGACTGGCGGAAGGCGGCGTATCGGTCATGGGGTCTCCGGCGGGAATGCCCGCCCAGCATACCAAGCCGGGCGGCCACGCCGCGCGGCCGTCAGTCCTCGGGCCCGGCCAGCGCGCCGCGCAGCCAGGCGATGAAGGCATCGGCATGGGCGGTGCGGGCGCGGCCGGCGGCCGGCACCGCGCGCAGGCCGCCGTCGAACGGCACGAAGCCGTAGGGCGCCACCAGCTGCCCTTCCTGCAACTCGCGCGAGATCAGCCGCCGTTCGACCAGCGCCACGCCCAGGCCCGACAGCGCGGCCTCGATGCACAGGTGAGTGTGCGGAAACGCCAGCGTGTCGCCTTGCGCCGCCGGTTGCCCGGTGATGGCCTCCCACTGGTTCCAGGCGCTGGAGGTGTATTCATGGGCGATGCGCACGCGCGTGGTCGGCTTCTTGCGCGCATAGGCCGGCGTGCAGACCGCGCCGAAGCGCACCGGCGCCAGCGCCAGGGCCTGGCGCCGGTCGGCCTCGGCGTAACCGGACAGGTCCCAGGCCAGGATCAGGTCGGCGCCCTCGTTGCGCATTTCGCGCGCCGAGGTCATCGACAGGCGGATGCGGATCTCGGGGTGCTTGCGATAGAACACGGCCAGTTGCGGCACCAGCCAACGCATGGCGAAGGTGGCGCTGCAAGCCACGTGCAGTCCCGGCGCCTGCGATTCGCGCGCCAGGCGCTCGTAGGCGTTTTCAAGCTGGTCGAAGGCCGCGCGCACCGAGGCGTAGAACGTGGCGCCGGCCTGGGTCAGGCGCAGGCCGGTGCCGTCCTTCTCGAACAGCGCCACGCCGGCGTGTTCCTGCAGCAGGCGCAGATGGCGGCTGACGGCGCCGTGGCTGCGGCACAGTTCCTCGGCGGCGCGGGTGACCGAGCCGCTGCGGGCGATGGCTTCGAAGGCGCGGACGGCGGACAGGGGCGGCAACTGGCGCATGGCGGGTCATCTGTCAGGAAAACTGACGAAGGGGCAGAAAAACTGCATTGTCGGATCCAAGGCCCGTTTTTAGCATGTCGGCATTGCAATCGCTAACCGCCCGCTCCACCGGCGTACATATCCGGCGCCAGCGTGCCTGTGCCGATTTCCGCTTGTTTGAATTAACTGACGATCATCCCAACCCGAAATCCTTTCCGGAGCCCCCCATGCACATTACCCACCTGGCCGCCCACGAAGCGCTGGACAGCCGCGGCAATCCCACCGTCGAAGTCGAGGTCCGCCTGGCCGACGGCGCGCAGGGCCTGGCCCTGGTGCCGTCGGGCGCCTCGACCGGCAAGCGCGAGGCCCTGGAGCGGCGCGACGGCGACGCCGCCCGCTACCTGGGCAAGGGCGTGCTGGGCGCGGTCGGCGCGGTCAATACCGAGCTGCGCGCCGCCCTGCTGGGCCTGCCCGCCGACCAGCAGGCCCATATCGACCAGGTCATGATCGAGCTGGACGGCACGCCCGACAAGAGCCGGCTGGGCGCCAATGCCCTGCTCGGCGTGTCGCTGGCGGTGGCCCATGCGGCCGCCAACAGCCAGCGGCTGCCGCTGTGGCGCCACATCGGCGGCGTGCAGGCGCAGACCCTGCCGGTGCCGATGATCAACATCATCAACGGCGGCGCGCATGCCGACAATCCGCTCGATTTCCAGGAATTCATGATCCTGCCGGTGGGCGCGGACAGCTTCCGGGAAGCCCTGCGCATGGGCGCGGAGGTGTTCCACACGCTGCGCCACGCACTCAAGGCCGCCGGCCACAGCGTCAACGTGGGCGATGAAGGCGGCTTTGCGCCCATGCTGCGCAACGCGCCCGAGGCGCTGGACTTCATCATGGCCGCGATCGAGCGCGCCGGCCTGCGCCCCGGCGCCGACATCGCGCTGGCGCTGGATCCGGCCGCCAGCGAATTCCATGGTCCGGAGGGCTACCGCTACCACGGCGAGAACCTGCTGCGCGGCGCCGAGCAACAGGTGCAGTACCTGGCCGGACTGGTGCGCGACTACCCCATCGTCTCGATCGAGGACGGCATGGCCGAGGACGACACGATCGGCTGGAAGGTGCTGGGCGCGACGCTCGGCGGCGCCTGCCAGCTGGTGGGCGACGACGTGTTCTGCACCAACCCGCAACTGTTCCAGGCCCGCATCGAACAGGGCGTGGCCAATGCCATCCTGGTCAAGATCAACCAGATCGGCACGCTCAGCGAGACCGGCCGGGTGCTGGCGCTGGCGCGCCGGGCCGGCTATGGCGTGGTCATGTCGCACCGCTCCGGCGAAACCGAGGACACCAGCATCGCCGACCTGGCGGTGGCGGCCAACTGCGGCATGATCAAGACCGGCTCGCTGTCGCGCGCCGACCGCACCGCCAAGTACAACCGCCTGCTGCGCATCGAGCGCGAGCTGGGCGCGGCCGCGGTCTATGCCGGCGCCAGCGCGATCGTGCGGCGCGGCTGACGGTCTAGCGCGCGGCCGGCGACGATGCCGCCAGATAGCGGCTCGGCAAGGCGCCGGTCAGGCGCTTGAACATGGCGGCGAAGGCGCTGGCCGTGGCGTAGCCGGTTTCATGGGCCACCACGCCCACCGGCGCGCCCTGCGCCAGCCGGCTCAACGCCACCATCAGGCGCACCCGCTGGCGCCAGGCGGTGAAGCCCAGCCCGGTGTCGCGCAGGAAAAGCCGCGCCAGCGTGCGTTCGGATAGCGCCAGGCGCGCGGCCCAGGCCGCCAGCCCGTCGCCATCGGCCGGCTGGCGCAGCAGGTGTTCGTGGATGGCGCGCAAGCGCGCGTCGGCCGGCCACGGCATGTCCAGGTGGGCCAGGCCGTCCCAATCGATCTCGCGCATCAGCAGCTGCGCGATCAGTCCGTCCTTGCCTGCCGGGTCGTAGTCCATCGGCATGTCGGCGGCGCGCAGCAGCAGCTCGTGCAGCAGCGGCGAAACGCCGGTCAGCGCCGGCCCGCGGCCCGCGCCCAGGCCGGGCACGATGTAGGCGGTGCGCAGCGACACGCGGCCGCGCATGCGGGTTTCGTGCGTCACGCCGGCCGGCATCCACAGCGCGCTGCGCGGCGGCACCAGCCATACGCTGCCGGCGGCGCTGACCTGCATCACGCCCTGTACCGCGTACATGAGCTGGTCGCGCGGGTGCTGGTGCGGGCGGCTGTGATGGCCGTCCGGGTAATCCTTGGGCATCGCGCCCACCGGGCGGTCGAGCCACTGATAGTCGACCTGGTTGGTGCTCTTGCGGGTGCCGCGGGTGCTGTTTTGCGCCGTCATCGTCGGTGCGCCGCCGGGTTGTCCGAAACGGCGTAGTCATTGTCCGGATCCCCGCCACCGGCAGGGTCGCCCGTTCCTAGAATCCGGATTTTGACATTGCCACGGCCCTTCATGAAAAAACACATCCTCGTGCTCGACATCGACGGCACCCTGACCGACACCGTGGCGCTGCACCAGCGCGCTTTCCTGGGCGCGATGCAGGCGCTGGCGCTGCCGTCGCTGGATACGGACTGGGGCGGCTACCCCCACCACACCGACACCGGCATCCTGCGGCACGCGCTGGCCCGCCATGGCCTGGCGGCGCCGTCCGCCGCGATGCAGGCCGGGTTCGAGCAGGACCTGGCCGAGCGCTTTCGCGCCGGCATGGCGGCCGCGCCGATCCGCGAAATCCCCGGCGCGGCGGCCTTCACGCGCTGGCTCGACAGTTCGGACTGGGCGGTGGTCTACGCCACCGGCGGCGTGCGCGCGGTCAGCGGCCTGAAACTGGACGCGGCCGGCATTGCCTACCCGCCCGATGCGCTGTTCACCGCCAGCGAGGAGCCGGCGCGCGACGCCCTGGTGGCGCGCGCCGTGGCCCATGCGCGGCAGATGCATCCGCGGGCATGCGATGGCTTGGCGCTGTCGATGGGCGATGGCCGCTGGGACCTGGAAGTGGCCGCCCGGCTGGGCTTGCGATTCCTGGGCGTGGGCGCGACGGCGCAGGCGCGGCTGCTGGCCGAGCGCGGCGCCACCGTGCTGCCGGACCTGACCGGCGCCCCGGCCGCGTTGACGCGGCTGGCGGCGGCGCCGGCCTGAACGCGTTCACTGGCGTTCAAGACAGCGCCGGCGCAAGCGTCGACGATGGCGGTTTTCGCCGAGGAACCGCGCATGTCCGTCCCCACCGCCCCTGTCGTCCCGTCCGCGCCCGCCCTGCCGGAGAAAATCGTGATCGTGCTGGCGGCAACGCTCGGCGTGGGCCAGGCCGCCAACGTCTCGGCCTGCCTGGCCGCAGGCCTCGCGGCCGCCTCGCCGGGCTGGGCCGGCGCGCCGCTGCGGGATCCGGACGGCATGGCGTCGTCGGCCATCTCGCATCTGCCCATCATCGTGCTCTCGGCCGATGCGGTGCGCATGGCGCAACTGCGCGAACGGCTGGCGCTGGCGCCGCCCGACGGCGCGCGGCTGGCCGTGTTTCCGGCCTACGCCCGCGAGATCCATGAGGCCGTCCAGTATTGGGCGCGGCACCGCGAGACGTCGCATCGCGACCAGCCCCTGCTCGGCGTCGGCCTGGCCGGGGCCAGGCGCTGGATCAACGCGCTGACCGGCAGCCTGCCGATGCTGCGTTGAACGCCCGCGCCAGGGGAACCGGTCAGGCGCGCTCGCGGTACGCCGTGGCGCACAGGATCGACAGGAACAACAGCAACGCCAGCGTGAGCAGCAGGCCGCCCGTCGCCGTGACGATGGCATCCAGCCTGTACAGCGACAGCGCCTCGCGCAACGCGGCGCCGGTCACCTCGGTAAGGCCCGTCAGCAACAGCAGCACGGCGGAGAATGGCCAGACCGCGCCGCGCAATGCCTGGCGCGATTGCCGCCAGCCATAGCCGTCCGCCAGCGCGGCCCGCGGCAGCGCCAGGGACCAGCCCCCCAGCAGGTGCATCACGGGCAGCCACAGGATCAGCAATACCAGCAGCGCGATCATCAGGAACACCGTGCTCGGCGTGTCCGGCATCTGGAAGTACAACGTGAGCGTCAGGCTGCCGCTGACCGCCTTCAAGGCGGCGATACAGACGATCGCGCCGAACACCAGGCCCAACACCCTGGCATGGGCACCATCCAGGCGCGGCGCCTGGCGCGGCGCGCCCGCCAGCTGGCGTTGCCACGCCAGCGCCATGCGCGCCAGGGCCAGCAGATTGACCACCGCCGCCAGCAGGAACCACGTTTGGCGCGGAGCGCCCGCCTGGTTCAGCAGGAGCGCGCCCGGCAACGACAACGCGAACGCCACGCAGGCCCACGGCGCGGCGGCGACCATACCGGGAACCTGTGCCGTGAACTGGCGGGCCGCCAGCGCCAGCAGGCGGCGCGCGGTGATCGAATGCGGCAAGGTGTACCTCTCTCGGTCAGGTCAGGACGACCGGCCTTGCGGCCGATGACGACTCCAGGCCTTATACCAGAGGACCGCGCCCGCGCGCCGGCCGCATCACGTTCAATCGGTCAGCAGGCTTTCCGCCACCGCCGCCAGGTTGGCGATGTGCGCGTCCATTTCTTGCGGACGGGGGTCGTCGATATTGCCCGCCCCGGCAGTGCGCAGTCGCAGCGTCAACAGCCCGCCATCCTCGGCGGTGAACTGGATGCCAAAGACCCAATCGACGCCCTGCGCCCTGGCCACCAGCGTGACCCAACCCGCCTCGGGTTCCAGCATGGCCCGCGCGCGCAGCAGGCCGCGTTGCGCCAGCGCGGG
Organism: Achromobacter sp. ISS7; assembly: GCF_056523125.1. NCBI lineage: Bacteria > Pseudomonadati > Pseudomonadota > Betaproteobacteria > Burkholderiales > Alcaligenaceae > Achromobacter > Achromobacter sp. ISS7. The sequence continues at coordinate 2,294,363 of NZ_JAWRZD010000001.1, forward strand.
CGGCGCGGCATCGGCAAAGCGCCGCATGGCCGCGAGCGGAGTCGGGATGCCGCCGCCCAGGGCGATCTGCACCAGTTGCAGCGGCGGTGTCAGCAGGCGGTGCGAGAACAGGCGCGGCAAGGGAATCGCGTCAGGCACGACAATCCCTGCCGTGCCGAGCCACACGGCGCCCCCCGCCGGGGCCGAGGCCGGGGCCGGCATCGGCGCGCCCGCTGGCGCCACCGCCGCGGTACGCGGTTGCTGTCCGGTGGATGCACAACCCCCGAACAGCACCGCGGCCAGGGCCGGCAACAACAGCTTGGGCAGACGCCGCCACAAGCCGCCGCCCGCTCCCTGCGGCCAGGCTAGGATCGATCGACGCATTCCTGGCCCTCCGGTTTGTCGTGGAGATCTCGGAATTCATCCAGATTGGCAAGCGGTTTCAGGTTGCGCTTCTCCAGCTGGAAGCACGCGTTCAAACCGCGCAGCAACAGGAAGCGCTCTTCGCCACCCAGGGTCTTGGAGAATTTGTCATCCGCCAGCTTCAGGGAAATATCGTTCAGGGTGTTCTTATCCCGATAACGCGCCAGCCGTTCGCCCAGCGTATACGCCGTCAACGCAGCCTGCAGCCGGTCCTGCGCATCGCTGACCTGTTCGATCGACGCGCTGGTGCCGACCTTGCCCAGCAGCGAGGTCAGCGCCACCGACTTTTCCAGCACCGACTTGGGCACGATGCTCTCGAAGGTGCCCACCGACACCAGCGCGGTCGGCACGTTCAGCGGCGCGGCGCCATCCATCACCTGGTTGGTGCGGGTGTTGTAGGTCAGCGCCTTTTCCCAGAAGCCGCGCGTGCCGGCCACCGGGCGCCCCACCACCACATAGGTGCCCTGCTTGAGCAGCCCCAGGTTGGAGCCGGCCGACTGGCTCACCGCCGACTGCGAATACAGCTGCACGCTGTAGTCCAGCACCATGCGGTTGCGCTGGTTCGCCAGCACCAGCTCGGCGGCGGTGAAGGCCACCCCCACCAGCGGCGACACCAGCGGATTGTTGGCCAGGCTCGCCGCGCCGTTGGCCACGCCCTGCGCCCGCTGCAGCGCGCGCAGGGTCTCGGCGTTGCGTTCGGTGGTGACGTCCATCACGCGCAGCCGGAACGACGGCGCCACGCGCTCGTCCCAGCGCTGCACGTAGTACACCAGCAGGTTGGAGAAGTTCAGGGATTGGTCGGGCTGCACGCCGCGCTGATACCAGACCACGATGGACTGATTGCTGCCGTCGTCCTTGGCGGCGATGTCGAGGATCACCGCGTAGTCCGCCGGGCCGTCGATGCCGGCGGTCTTGACGCCGGCCGCGTCCTTCAGCGCCGGGATCTCGACCGACCGCATCATGATCGAGAGCGGCGCGTTGGCGGGCACCGCCAGCTGCCGTTCCGCATCCGAAGACGCCGGCGCGCCGGCCTGCTCCAGCACGCGCGCGCGTTCGTCGTCACCGGGCTTGAGATAGAAGATGCGGTTGTCCGCGTAGATCGGGGTATGCACGGTGTAGGCATCGCCGATGCGCGGCTCGCCTCCCGCGCATCCCGCCAACAATCCCGCCACCAGCCCCAACATGCCCCACCGCAAGACGGCGCCTTGCCGCCGCAGGCCGGCCCGACGCCGGCGCATGAATACGAAAGCCATACTTGCTCCGCAAGAAAAGGCCCGCAATGGATCGGAACAACGCCCAAGCCCGGCGCGGCGGTCAGGCGGCGCTCAACACGCTGCCCGTTCCTCGGCCAAAGCTTCCCGCCAGGACGGCGGGCGGGAATGGTCGGCATTTTTATCATTATGTTTCTTTTTGTCAAACTCTCGCGCAAGGCATGCCGCGCCTGCCGCCGGGCGCGCATCGCCGCCAGCGGCTGGGCGCCGGGCGGGTATCACCACGGTTCGAAGGTGGCCCGGATCGGCGCGTAGCCGGGGCCGAGCGCGCGCTGGATGGCGTCGGCCCGCATCATGGCCCGGAAAAAGCCCTGCAGGTCGTCCGCGACGCGCCGTATCCGCGCATAACGCATGCCGATCACATGAATCGGGAACTCGCCGGACGGCAACGGCCGCGCGGTGTCCCAGCACAGCAGTTCGCCGTTGTGGCCGCCGCCGAAGAAGAACAGGCGATCCAGCTCCACGGGCGGGAAGGCGGGATCCTGCTCCAAGGCCTCGTCCTCGCCGATCTCGACGCCCTCTTCCCGCCAATGGGCGCGCATCTCGGCCAGGTTTGCCCGCCAGTGCGCGTGGTGCCCGGCCAGCGCCGCCCCACCGGGCGGCACGGGTAGTGGCGGGCAGACATAGAACAGGCCGCCCACCGAACCCGGCCCGACCTGTTCGCTGAAGCTGCGATAGCTCGGCGGCAGCGCCAGGCCGGTCAAGGCCCGCGCCTGAGTGAAATCCCAGGCCAGGCGCCGGGCGGGCGCGAGAAAACTCCAATCGGCAGTCGACATGGCGGCATCCAGAGGCAGGGACGCCGATGATAGCCGGCGGGCGCGGCCGGCCCCTATGCCGCGCCCAGCAGCCCGGGTCGCCCTTCGTGCGCCGCCTGCGCGCGCTGCTGGATGAACTCGATCATCATGGAAATCGCGCGCGGGTGATGGCGGTTGGGCATGTACAGCATGTACATGGCGCGGCCGAAGATGCTCAGCCGCCATTGTGGCAAGGCGGGCAGCAGGTCGCCGCGCGCGATGTCGTCATGCACCACGTAATCGGGCACCACGCCGATGCCCAGCCCGGCCAGGGTCGCCTCGCGCAGGAAGGCGTAGTTGCGTGAAATGACGGTGGGCTCCAGCACCACGTGCTGGCGCGGCTGGCCGCCGTAGTAGGCCGACAGCCGCAGCGGCCGGCCGATGACGGCGGCGCTGATGATGGGCAGGCGCGCCAGCTCCGCCGGCTTGTCCGGCAGGCCGCGGGCGCGCGCGAAATCGCGCGAGGCACAGGCCACGTAGCGCACCTGGCCCAGTTCGCGCGCCACCAGGTTGTGCGGCGGCTCGGACATGATGCGCACGGCGATGTCGACCTCGTCGCGCAGCAGGTCATCGACGCTGTTCTCGAACAGCACGTCCAGCACGATGTCGGGATAGGCCTGCTTGAACTCGATCAGCCACGGCATCATCACGAACTGGCCATAGCCGCTCGGCACGCTCAAGCGCACCTTGCCCTGCGGCGTCTTGCCCAGCGTTTCGACGGCCTCGCGCGCCGCCGCCAGTTCGTCCTGGATGCTGCGGCCGTGCTGGTACAGCTTGAGTCCGATTTCAGTGGGCTCGACGTGGCGCGTGGTGCGCCGCAGCAGCTGCATGCCGACGGCGCGCTCGAGCTGGGTCAGGTGGTAGCTGACGTTGGCGCGCGTCATCTTCAGCCGGCGCGCCGCTTCGCTCAGGTTGCCCGCGTCCACGATCTCCACCAGCAGGGTCAGCGCTTTCGTATCCATGTCGAATCTCCCGGACCCGCGCTGGCGTTGTCCATTGCATCCCGGCGGTCCGGTGGCATTGTCAAATTATCTTATCGTCATTGTCAATTATGGATGCCATTGTCAAGACTTCTTTGCTGGGAAAGAATAGACGGATACAAGACGGGCCGTTCCTGGCCCGCCAGGCGCCGCGACAGCGCCGCGTTCGCCCCGGGACCCGCCGGCACAGAGGCCTTTCCGCCTCGCCGCGCCATCCCGGCCTGGCCGGCGCGGGCGGCGACCCTACCGGAGACACTGTCCCATGGCAGCCAGCAGCCCCGCCGGCGCGGTCCACACGCGCCGCGACGCCGACGTTCTCGTCGTCACCATCGACCATCCGCCCGTCAATGCCCTGAGCGCCGAGGTGCGCGCCGGCCTGCTCCAGGCCATCGATCAGGCCCAGGCCGATCCGCAGGTGCGGGCCGTGCTGCTGACCGGCGCCGGCAACAACTTCATCGCCGGCGCCGACATCCGCGAATTCGGCAAGCCGCCGCGGCCGCCCGCCCTGCCCGACGTCTGCAACCGGATCGAGGCCAGCGCCAAGCCGGTGGTGGCCGCGCTGCACGGCGCGGCGCTGGGCGGCGGGCTGGAAGTGGCGCTGGCCGCGCACTACCGCGTGGCCCTGCCCGGCGCCAAGCTGGGCCTGCCCGAAGTGACGCTGGGCCTGCTGCCCGGCGCTGGCGGCACGCAGCGCGCGCCGCGCCTGATCGGCGCCGCCGCGGCGCTGGACCTGATGCTGTCGGGCAAGCCGATGACGGCGCAGGCCGCCGTCGCCGCCGGCCTGGCCGATGAACTGGCGGCCGGCGCCGACCCGCTGGCCGCTGGCCTGGACTACACGCGCCGCCTGCTGGCGCGCAACGCCGCGCCGCGCCGCAGCCGCGACGGCCAGGCGCTGGCGGACAAGGCCGCCGCGCTGGCCGCGATCGACGCCGCCGGCCAGCGCATCGCCGCCACCACGCGCGGCCTGTTCTCGCCGGCGAAGATCCTCGAGGCGGTGCGCGCCGCCGTCGAATTGCCGTTCGACGAAGGCCTGCGCACAGAACGCGCGCTGTTCCTGCAATGCCTGGACAGCCCGCAGCGCGCCGGCCTGATCCACGCCTTCTTCGCCGAACGCGAAACCGCCAAGATCCCCGAACTGAAACAGGCCAGGCCGCGCCGGCTCGAGCGCGTCGGCGTGATCGGCGGCGGCACCATGGGCGCCGGCATCGCCGTGGCGCTGCTGGACGCCGGCCTGCCGGTGGTCATGGTCGAGCAGGACGACGCCGCGCTAGCGCGCGGCCGCCAACGGGTCGAGCACGTCTACGACCTGCTGGCGGGCAAGGGCCGCATGAGCGCCGACGAGCGCGCCGCCCGCCTGGCGCGCCTGGCCGGCGCCACCGACTACGCGGCGCTGGCCGATGCCGACCTGGTCATCGAGGCCGTGTTCGAGGACATGGACGTGAAGCAGGCCGTGTTCGCGCAACTGGATCGCGTGGTCCGGCCCGACGCGGTGCTGGCGACCAACACCTCGTACCTGGACGTGGACCGCATCGCCCAGGCCACGCGCGACCCGGGCCGCGTGCTCGGGCTGCACTTCTTCTCGCCCGCCAACATCATGAAGCTGCTGGAAGTGGTGGTCGGCCGCGACACGGCGGCCGACACCGTGGCCACCGGCTTCGAGCTGGCGCGCCGCCTGCGCAAGATCGCCGTGCGCGCCGGCGTCTGCGACGGCTTCATCGGCAACCGCATCCTGGCGGTGCACCGCCAGGCGGCCGACATGATGATGGAGGATGGCGCCTCGCCGTACGACATCGACACGGCCGTGCGCGACTTCGGCTATCCCATGGGTCCATACCAGATGGTCGACCTGGCCGGCGGCGACATCGGCTGGGCCACGCGCAAGCGCCGCGCCGTCACCCGCGACCCGGCGCTGCGCTACGTGCAGATCCCGGACCGCCTGTGCGAGCGCGGCTGGTTCGGCCAGAAGACCGGCCGCGGCTTCTACCTGTATCCCGACGGCGCGCGCCACGGCACGCCCGATCCGCAAGTGCTGGCCATCATCGCTGCCGAACGCCAGCGCGCCGGCGTCGCGCCGCGCGCCTTCGGCGCCGAGGACATCCAGCGCCGCTACCTCGCGGCCATGATCAACGAGGCGGCCAACGTGCTGCGCGAGGGCATCGCGCTGCGGCCGTCGGACATCGACATGGTGTTCCTGTCGGGTTACGGCTTTCCGCGCCATCGCGGCGGACCGATGCACTACGCCGACCGCGTCGGGCTGGCCAACGTGCTGGCCGACATCCGCGCCTACGCCAAGGAAGACCCCGCGTTCTGGAAGCCATCGCCGCTACTGGTGGAACTGGCCGAATCCGGCCGCGATTTCGCCAGCCTGAACCAGGCCGCCTGACCCCACTCACCCAACGGAAACCGATATGCGCGAAGCCGTCATCGTCTCCACCGCCCGCACGCCCATCACCAAGGCGCAGCGCGGCGAATTCAACCTGATCGCCGGGCCGACCCTGGCCGCCCACGCGGTAAGCGCCGCGGTCGAACGCAGCGGCATCGACCCCGCCCTGATCGAGGATGCCTTCATCGGCTGCGGCTACCCCGAGGGCGCCACCGGCCGCAACATCGGCCGCCAGGCCGTGATCCGCGCCGGCCTGCCGGTCAGCATCGGCGGCGCCACCGTCAACCGCTATTGCGCCTCGGGCCTGCAGGCCATCGCCTCGGCCGCGGCGCGCATCGTGATGGACGGCGCGCCCGCCATGATCGCGGGCGGCGTCGAGCTGGTGTCGCAAATCCGCACGCGCGACGACGGCGTCAGCGGCATGGACCCGTGGATCATCGCCAACAAGCCCGAGCTGTACCTGCCCATGATCGAGACCGCCGACATCGTCGCCGCGCGCTACGGCATCAGCCGCGAGGCGCAGGACCGCTTCGCCGCGCAGAGCCAGGCGCGCACCGAGGCCGCCCAGGCCGCCGGCCGCTACCGCGAGGAGATCATCGCCGTCACCACCACCATGGCCGTCACCGACCGCGCCACCGGCGCCGTGTCGGAACGCGAGGTCACCGTCGACCAGGACACCTGCAACCGTCCGGGCACGACCGTCGAGGCGCTGGCCAAGCTGGCGCCGGTGCGCGGCCCGGACCAGTTCGTGACGGCGGGCAACGCTTCGCAGCTGTCGGACGGCGCGGCCGCCTGCGTGCTGATGGAGGCGGCCGAGGCGCAACGCGCCGGCATCCGCCCGCTGGGCGCCTTCCGCGGCCTGGCGATCGCCGGCTGCGAGCCCGACGAAATGGGCATCGGCCCGGTCTACGCCGTGCCCAAGCTGCTGGCGCGGCACGGCCTGAAGGTCGACGACATCGACCTGTGGGAACTGAACGAGGCCTTCGCCTCGCAGGCGCTGTACTGCCAGGAACGCCTGGGCATCCCGATGGAGCGGCTGAACGTCAACGGCGGCTCGATCGCGCTGGGCCACCCGTTCGGCGTCACCGGCGCCCGCCTGGCCGGCCACGTGCTGCTGGAAGGCCGCCGCCGCGGCGCCCGCTACGCGGTCGTCACCATGTGCGTGGGCGGCGGCATGGGCGCGGCCGGCCTGTTTGAAATCTACTGAGGAATCGCCCGATGGATCTGGAATTCACCCCCGAAGAAAACGCCTTCCGCGACGAGGTCCGCGCCTTCCTGGCCGCCCACCTGCCGGCGCGGCTGTCGGCCAAGGTCACGCAGGGCAAGCTGCTGGCGCGCGCCGACATGGTCGAGTGGCACGCCATCCTCAACCGCCACGGCTGGCTCGCCAGCCACTGGCCGGTGGAGTACGGCGGCACCGGCTGGAGCACGACGCAGAAGTACATCTTCGACAACGAATGCGCGCTGGCCGGCGCACCGCGCATCGTGCCGTTCGGCCTGAGCATGCTGGGCCCGGTGCTGATCAAGTACGGCAACGAGGCGCAGAAGCGCCACTGGCTACCGCGCATCCTGGACGGCTCGGACTGGTGGTGCCAGGGCTATTCGGAACCCGGCGCGGGCTCGGACCTGGCCTCGGTCAAGACCACCGCGGTGCGCGACGGCGACCACTACATCGTCAACGGCCAGAAGACCTGGACCACGCTGGGCCAGTACGCCAACATGATCTTCTGCCTGGTGCGCACCTCGAACGAGGGCCGGCGCCAGGAAGGCATCAGCTTCCTGCTGATCGACATGGCCAGCCCCGGCGTGCAGGTGCGCCCCATCATCACGCTGGACGGCGAGCATGAAGTCAACGAGGTGTTCTTCTCGGACGTGCGCGTGCCGGTCGAAAACCTGGTGGGCGAGGAAAACCGCGGCTGGACCTGCGCCAAGTACCTGCTGACCTACGAGCGCACCAACATCGCCGGCGTCGGCCAGTCGACCGCGGCGCTGGAACGCCTGAAGACGGTGGCCGCCAGCCAGAAGAAGAACGGCCGCCCGCTGGCCGACGACCCCGACTTCGCGGCGTGCCTGGCGCGGGTGGAAATCGAGCTGGCCAACATGCGCACCACCAACCTGCGCGTGGTCGCGGCGGTGGCCGGCGGCGGCGCGCCAGGCGCCGAAAGCTCGATGCTGAAGATCCGCGGCACCCAGATCCGCCAGGAAATCACTGCGCTCAACCGCCGCGCCATGGGCCCCTACGCCCGCCCGTTCGTCGCCGAGGCGCTGCACGAGGGCCACGACGCCGCGCCGATCGGCCCCGAGGGCGCCGACAGCGCCGCGGCGCAGTACTTCAACAACCGCAAGCTGTCGATCTTCGGCGGCTCCAACGAAATCCAGAAGAACATCATCTCCAAGATGATCCTGGGACTGTAAAGGCCGGCCATGAACTTTGAACACACCGAAGACCGGCGCATGCTTGCCGACATGCTGCGCCGCTTTGTCGCCGAACAATACGACTTCGCCACGCGCGAACGCCACGCCAAGATGGCGCAGGGCTACAACCCCGAATTCTGGCGCCGCTACGCCGAACTGGGCGCCATCGGCGCGCTGTTCGCCGAGGAACACGGCGGCCTGGGCGGCGCGGGCTTCGACATCAGCGTGGTGTTCGAGGCGCTGGGGCGCGGCCTGGTGCTGGAACCCTTCCTGGACGCGCTGATGGTCGGCAGCGCCATCGCGCGTGCCGGCAACCCCGCGCAGCGCGAGGCGCTCGACGGCCTGATCGCGGGCGGCATCACCGCCGCGCTGGCCGCGACCGAGCCCGACGGCGGCTACGCGCTGAACGCGGTGCGCACTCGCGCCGAACGCAGCGGCGACGGCTGGGTGCTGAACGGCGCCAAGGCCGTGGTGGCGGCCGGCGAACACGCCGACCTGCTGCTGGTGTCGGCCCGCACCGGCGGCGCCGAGGACGACGAGGCCGGCATCAGCCTGTTCCTGGTCAGCGCCGGCACCCAGGGCGTGGCGGCGCGCGGCTACGAACTGATCGACGGCGGCCGCGCCGCGGAGCTGACGTTCGAGAACGTGGCGCTGGGCGCCGACAGCCTGCTGGGCGAAGCCGGCGCCGGCCTCGCGCTGCTGGAACATGCCACCGGCCGCGGCATCCTGGCGCTGTGCGCCGAGGCCGTGGGCGCGATGGACTGCGCCCGCGACGCGACGCTGGAATACCTGCGCACCCGGCGCCAGTTCGGCGTGCCGATCGGCAGTTTCCAGGCGCTGCAGCACCGCATGGCCGACGTGCTGCTGGAAATCGAGCAGGCGCGTTCGGCGGTCATCAACGCCGCCGCCGCGCTCGACCACCCCGACCGCGCCACGCGCGAACGCGCGCTGTCGGCCGCCAAGTACACCATCGGCCGCATCGGCACGCTGGTGGCCGAAGAGAGCATCCAGCTGCACGGCGGCATCGGCATGACCTGGGAGCTGCCGCTGGCGCACTACGCCAAGCGGCTCGTCATGATCGACCACCAACTGGGCGACGAGGATCACCACCTGCGGCGCTACATCGCGCTGGGGCGGGCCTGAGCGGCAAGGAGCACATCATGACGCAGGCCCCTATGGACCCACCCATCGACCCACCCATCGCCCCGCCCCTCGGCCGGCCCTTCTCGGCGCCGTTCCCGGTCCGGACCGCCGCCGACGTGCAGCGCCTGGCCGCCCGGCCGCTGGCCGAGACGCTGACGGTGCAAAGCACCTACGAGATCTTCCGCAACGCGGCCGCCGCCTTCGGCGACCGCCGGGCGCTGACGTTCCTGCGCAGCGCCGACCCCGACGAGCCGGCGATCAGCTGGAGCTACAACGAACTGCTGGCCGGCATCCACCAGACCGCCAACCTGCTGCACAGCCTGGGCGTCGGCCCGCGCGATGCGGTCGGGGTGCTGCTGCCCGGCTGCCTCGAATACCACCTGGCGCTGTGGGGCGGCGAGGCCGCCGGCATCGTGCAGCCGCTCAATCCGCTGCTGACCGAGGACAAGCTGGCCTCGCTGCTGGCCACCGCCGGCGCCAAGGTGCTGATCGCCTACGGCTCGGACACCGAATGCGAATCCTGGTCCAAGGCCCTGCGGCTGCGCGAGCGGGTGCCGTCGCTGCGCACGCTGCTGCGCGTCGCGCCGCACGACGAGACGCCATCGCAACGCCCGGCGCTGCCGGACTTCGCGCTCGACTTCAACAGCGCGCGCGCCGCCCAGCCGCTGGACCGGCTGCACAATCAACGCGTGATCCGCGCCGACGACATCGCCGCTTACTTCCATACCGGCGGCACCACCGGCGCCCCCAAGCTCGCCATCCACACCCACGCCAACCAGGTCTTCACGGCCTGGGCGGCGGTGCAGCTGCAAGGCGCGGGGCCGGGCGACGTGGTCATCAACGGCTACCCGCTGTTCCACGTGGCCGGCGTGCTGCCGGCCTCGCTGGCGGCGCTGTCGGCCGGCGTGCAGACGGTGATCCCGACCACGCTGCTGCTGCGCAACCGCGAGGTGCTGCGCAACTACTGGCGGCTGGTCGAACGCCACCGCGCCACTTCGCTGCAGGGCGTGCCCACCATCCTGGCGGCGCTGGCCGAGATTCCGCTGGACGGCGCCGACATCTCCACCCTGCGCTACTGCCGCACCGGCGCCGCGCCGCTGCCGGCGGAACTGGCGGCGCGCTTCGAGCGCCTGTTCGGCCTGCACGTGAACGAAAGCCTGGGCATGACGGAGATGGCCGGCATCACCTCGATCACGCCGCCCGGCTCGGACTTCCCGGTCAATTGCGTGGGCTTTCCGCTGCCCTACGTGCAGGTGCGCGTGGTCGGCCTGGATGCGCCCGCCGGCCAGCCGGCGCGCGACCTGGCGCCCGGGCAGGCCGGCATGCTGCTGTTCAAGTCGCCCAACGTGATTCCGGGCTTTCTCGACCCCGAGGACACCGCCCGCGCCTTCACCGAGGATGGCTGGCTCATCAGCGGCGACGTCGGTTTCCTGGACACGGAAGGCCGCCTGCACCTGCAGGGCCGCGCCAAGGACCTGATCATCCGCGGCGGCCACAACATCGATCCCAAGACCATCGAGGACGCGCTGGCCTCGCACCCCGCGGTGCGCATCTGCGCCGCCGTCGGCGCGCCCGACCCCTACGCCGGCGAACTGCCGATCGCCTTCGTCACGCTGGCCGAGGACGCCGAGGTGTCCGAAGCCGACCTGGTGGCCTATGCCGCCGCGCACGTGGACGAGGCGCCGGCCCGGCCCAAGCGCGTGATCGTGCTCGAGACGATGCCCATGACCAACGTCGGCAAGATCTACAAGCCCGACCTGCGCCGCCTGGCCACCGCGGTCTCGGTGCAGGCGCTGGTGGCGCGCCTGCTGGAACAGGCCGGCCTGCCGCCGGACAGCCCCTTGCTGCGCGTGCATCCCGACGCGCAACCCGACGTCGCCGTGCAAGCCGACGCCGCCCTCCCCGCGCCGCTGAAGGAGCAGTTGCGCGAGGCATTGCACCGCCTGCCGGTCAAGGTCGCCCTGCGCGACTGACCGGCGCCCCATAAAAAAACCACACTGGAGACAAGCCCCCATGGCCCATCAACCCCTGCGCCGCGCCTGCGTCGGCGCCCTGCTGCTGGCGCTGGCCGGCGCCGCCCTGGCGCCCGCCGCATCGGCGCAAAGCGCCTTTCCCAACCGCCCCATCACCCTGATCGTGCCGTTCCCGGCCGGCGGCTCCACCGACCGCCACATGCGCATCGTGGCGCAGGACGCCTCCAAGTACCTGGGACAGCCGGTGGTCGTCGAGAACCGCCCCGGCGTCGGCGGCACGCTCGGCCCGGCCACCATGTCGCGCACCGCCAAGCCCGACGGCTACACCGTCGCGCTGTATACGCTGGCGATGCTGCGCATGCCGTACATGCAGAAGACCTCGTGGGATCCGATCAACGACTTCACCTTCATCCTGGGGCTGTCGGGCTATACCTTCGGCTTCACGGTGCGCGCCGACTCGCCCTACAAGACCTTCAACGAATACATCGAGGCCGCCCGCAAGAACCCCGGCAGCGTCGACTACGGCTCGACCGGCGTGGGCTCGTCGCCGCACCTGCTGATCGAGGAAGTGGCCATCAACGCCAAGGTCAAGCTGAACCACGTGCCGTACAAGGGCAATGCCGACATGCAGCAGGCGCTGCTGGGCGGCCACGTGATGGCGCAGAGCGACGCCACCGGCTGGGACCAGTTCGTGGACTCGGGCAAGATGCGGCTGCTGGTGACGTTCGGCGACAAGCGCACCACGCGCTGGCCCGACGTGCCCACGGCGCAGGAGCTGGGCTACAAGGTCGTGTCGACCTCGCCGTATGGCCTGGCCGGCCCCAAGGGCATGGACCCGGCGGTGGTCAAGACGCTGCACGACGCCTTCAAGAAGGCGCTGTTCGATCCGGCCAGCATCGAGATCATGAAGCAGCTGAACCAGGAGCCGGCCTATCGCGACAGCGCCGACTACAAGGCCTGGGCCCAGGCCACCTACGTCAAGGAAAAAAGCCTGATCGAATACCTGGGACTGATGGCCAAGGACTGACGCCCCCTTCGCTTCGTCCAGGACGGGCCGGACGCCTCGCAGCGGCCGGCCCGTTTTTTCATTGGAACGCGGGCTTGTAGGCGTACAGGCCGGGCGCGCCGCCCGTCATCACGAACAGCACGTCGCTGCCCGGCGCATGGCAGCCGGCGCGCACGTCGGCCAGCAGGCCGGCGAAGGCCTTGCCCGAATACACCGGATCGAGCAGCAGCCCTTCGCTGCGCGCCAGCAGGCCGACCGCCTCCAGCATGGCCGGTGTCGGCACGCCGTAGGCCAGGCCGCGCTGGCTGCCATCGACCAGGATGTCGTTGGGCGCCGGCGCCGGCGCCGCGAAGCCGGCCGCCTGGCCCTGGGCCAGCAGCGCCAGCGTGGCGGCGGTCAGGTCGACCGTCTTCGCCTTGGCCACTTCCGCGTCGGCCAGCGTGGTGAACGACTGCACGCGGGTGGCGGGCAGGCCCGCCGCGACCACGCCCGCCGCCAGGCCGGCATGGGTGCCGGCGCTGCCGTTGGCCACCACGATGCGGGCGAAATCCACGCCCAGTTCACGCGACTGCGCCAGGATCTCCAGCGCGCAGGCGGCATAGCCCAAGGCGCCGACGGGCGTCGAGCCGCCCAGCGGCGCCAGGTAGACGCGGCGCCCCGCCAGCTCCAGCGCGCGCACCCGCTCCAGCGCCGCGGCCATGGCGTCTGCGCCCGCGGGCAACGCGTGCACGGTCGCGCCCAGCAGGCGGTTCAGCAGCATGTTGCCGTTTTCCTCGTAATCGACGTCGTCGCGCGGCACCACCCGGCCCAGCACCAGCTCGCAGGCCATGCCGGCCCGGGCCGCGGCCGCCGCGGTCAGGCGCGCGTGGTTCGATTGCAGGCCACCGACCGTCACCACCGTGTCCGCGCCCTGTTCGCGCGCCTCGCCCAGCAGGAACTCCAGCTTGCGCAGCTTGTTGCCGCCGCCGCCCAGCGACATGTGGTCGTCGCGCTTCACATAGAGGCGCACGCCGTTGGCCGCGGCGCCCAGGGCCGCCTCCAGTCCGGCCAGGCGCTGGATCGGCGTGGGGCCGTCGAGCAAGGCGTAACGGGGAAAGCGCTGCAACGCGGATGAAAGGCCTGTGGACATGGAAAATTCCAGAAAAATGGGCGGGGACCGACGGCGCCAGCCGCCGGTGGAAAACGCTGACCGCAGCAGGATACGCCAAGACAGGCGCCCGATTGATCAGGACTGGCATGCCGATTGTGCGGAAAGCGGCATGAATCCGGCCTAGCTCCGCGCCGCCTGCCGCATCTGCTCGAAACAGAACTCGCGCGCGATCCGGGTGGCCGGGCTCTCGCTGCGCCCGCGCAGCGTGACGAAGGCGAAATGCGCCGCGATGTCGAAATCCGGCGGCGGCGGCACCTGCGCCAGCCAGCCCTCGGCCACCGGCCCCGCGGCCGACGCCAGCACCCCGAGGTAGACCGCGTCGGAGCGCGCGGCAATATCGAGCAGGCCGGCGATGTCCTCGCTTTCCATGTGCAGTTCGAAGCCGTCCGGCCGCGCGGCCGCGACGCGCCGCCGGATCTCCGGCGACAGCCCGGTGGACATCACCGGATACGCCAGCACCTGCGGCAGCGACGGCGCCGGCCCCGCGAGCAACGGATGGTCCGGCCGGCAGACGAATCCCGACGCCAGGCTCGGCATGGCCGCCACCTCCAGATCGGCCTCGTTGTCCAGCGTGCGCACGTGCACCACCAGCGCGTCCAGCGCGCGTTCGCGCAGGCTCGCCAGCAGCGCGTCGGTCGGCCCGCGCGACAGCCGCACGCGCAGGCGCGGGTAGGCCGCCATCATGTGGCGCATCAACGGCACGCTGAACAGGGCACTGGGCGCGGCCCCCAGGCCCAGCGCCACCGCGCCGGCCTCGCCCTGCGCCAGCAGTTCGGCCTCGCGCCGGATCTCCTGCACCTCGGCCAGCACCCGCCGCGCCCGCCGCGCCACCTGGCGGCCCAGCGGCGTGGCCTCGTTGCGCTTGCCGATGCGGTCCACCAGGGGCGCGCCCAGCTCGGTCTCCAGCAGCTGGATGCTGCGGCTGAAGGCCGGCTGCGACAGATGCAGCGATTCGGCGGCCCGGGTGAAGGAGCCGGTTTCCAGCAGCGCCACCAGGTGGGCCAGTTGCGACAGATTCATGCGGACTCCCGACGCTCCGTGTCTCGATCAATCATGCATAAAACACATTGTAATCAGCCAATCAATCGATTGGACAGATGAAACCGGCACTTCTAGCATTCCAGAAAACATCACCACATCACAAGGGACACCATGAAAAAGCTGCTGACCGCCCTCGCCACCTTGCTTGTCCTGACGGGCGCCGGCCCCGCCGCCGCCGCCGACTACCCGGTCCGCCCCGTATCGCTGATGGTGCCGTACCCCGCGGGCGGCGCCAGCGACATCACCGCCCGCGCGTTGCAGGGGCCGATGACGCAGGCGCTGGGCGGGCAGGTCATCGTCGAGAACCTAGGCGGCGCCAACGGCGTGCTCGGCGCCAACCGCGTGCTGGGCGCGCGCGGCGACGGCTATTACCTGTTCCAGGGGTCGCCCAACGAGCTGATCCTGGCCGGGCTGACCAATGCGTCCGTCACCTATGCGCCGCAGGCGTTCCGGATGATCGCGCCGGTGGCCACCTCGCCCTACGTGGTGATGACCCGCGCCGACCTGGGCGCGGCCAACGTCGACGAGTTGCTGGCCCTGGCGCGGCAAAGCAAGGTTCCGTTGACCTATGGGTCGGGCGGCGCCGGTTCGATGATCCACCTGATCACCGCCGCGCTGTCGCAGCGCACCGGCGTCACGCTGACGCACATTCCCTATCGCGGCGCTTCGCCGCTGCTCACCGATATCGCCGGCGGCCAGATCGACTTCGCCATCGTGCCGTACCAGGCGAACTACGAAGACCTGCGCCGCGAAGGCCGCATCCGCATCATCGGCACGCTCAACCGCGAGCGCCTGCCGATGCTGCCCGACGTGCCCAGCGTGCAGGAAAGCGCCGGCCTGAAGGACTTCAACTACACCATCTGGACCGCCTACATGGTCAAGCAAGACACGTCCGACGCGGTCGCGCAGAAGCTGCACGACGCGGTCACCGCCGCGCTGGCCGACCCGGCCGCGCGCAAGACGCTGCTGGCCCAGGGCAAGATCCTGTTCCCGCCGCAGACGCTGGCCGAAAGCGAGGCCTTCTACGCCGACCAGACCGCGCGCCTGACCGAACTGGTGCGCGTCAGCGGCTTCAAGGCCGACTGACCGGCCCGGCTCGCCAGGCGCGACCGCTCTCCCCCCTCCCACCTGCCCCCTTTCTTCCCGATTGATGGAGTTTGCATGTCCGACACCGCCATCCAGTCCGTGCTGACGCACCTGGACGCCCGCCAGCCGCTGATCGAGGATTGGCTCAAGGCCTTCCTGCGCATTCCCAGCGTCAGCGCCGACCCCGCCTACGCCGATCACATGGCGCACGCCCGCGAATTCCTGTGCCAGCGCCTGCGCCAGGAAGGCCTGCGGCAGGTGCAGCTGCTGGAAGGCGGCGGCGAGCCCGCCGTGTACGGCGAGTGGCTGGGCGCGCCCGGCAGGCCCACGCTGCTGATCTACGGCCATTACGACGTGCAGCCGGCCGACCCGTTGGCGCTATGGCGCACGCCGCCCTTCGAGCCGGCCGAGATCGATGGCCGCCTGTACGCGCGCGGCGCCTCCGACGTCAAGGGCTCGACCACGGTGGCGCTTGAAGTCGTGTTCGCCTTCCTCAACACCGTGCGCGATTGCCCGGTCAATATCAAGGTGTTCATCGAGGGCGAGGAAGAAACCGGCAGCCCCACCTTGCGGACGCTGATCGAGCGCCACGGCCCCCTGCTGGCGGCCGACGCGGTGCTGTCGGCGGACGGCGGCCGCGCCAGCGCCCAGGTGCCCACCATCAACACCGGCGCGCGCGGCAATGCGGCGCTCGAGGTGCGGCTGCGCACGGCCGCCAAGGATCTGCATTCCGGCCGCTACGGCGGCGGCGTGCGCAACGCGCTGCACGACATGGCCGCGCTGCTGGCCACGCTGCACACGCCGGATGGCCGCGTCGCGGTGGCAGGCTTCGACGACGACGCCACGCCGCCCACGCCTCGCCAGCGCCAGGACACCGCCGCGTTTCCCTATGACGAAGCGGCGTTTTTCAGCGACGTGGGCGCGGCCAGCCACGGCGAGCCCGGCTACAGCCCGCGCGAACGCATCACGCTGCGTCCGGCCCTGGACGTCAACGGCATGTGGGGCGGCTACACCGGCGCCGGCACCAAGACCATCATCGCCTGCGAGGCGTCGGCCAAGCTGACCGTGCGCGTGGTCGAGGGCCAGGACCCCGCGCGCGTGATCCGGGCAGTCCTGGCGCACCTGCGGGCGCACTGCCCGGCCGGATGCGCGCTGGACGTCGTGTCCATGCACGACGGCTCGCCGGCCTCGACGCTGGCGCCGGACCATCCGCTGGTGCGCGCGGCTCAGGCGGTGCTGCGGGCCGAGGACGGCCGCGATCCGATCCACGTGCGGCTGGGCGCCACCGTGCCGATCACGTCGGTATTCAAGGAAACCCTGGGCATCGACACGCTGATGTTCGGCTTCAACCTGCCCGACGAGGACGTGCACGCGCCCAACGAGTTCTTCCGCCTCGGTTCGATCCGCGAGGGCGTGCGGGCCTGGACCCGGCTGCTCGATGCCCTGGGCCGTTATCAGCCAGCGGCGTTCCGCGCCTGACCGCGGCGGCGGGCCCGGGCCACGCCCGGGCCCCGCGTGGCGGCCTTCCGGCGGGCGCGAATGGCGCGCGGACGGGCGGCCGCCAACAATTTTGGTATGCAATAAATGTTGCCAGGCCGGTATCGGATTTTGATAGACTGACCGCCTCGACAGCCCCACCCGGCCCCGCGGCCGCGTTCCATGACCCAGGAAGTACCCTCCGATCCCAGCGCCGACGATATCGCCAAGGCCATCGCCGCCGCCATCGTGGCGCACCGGCTGCCGCCCGGCACCCGCCTGCGCGAGGAGGCCCTGGCGCGGGTCTACAAGGTCAGCCGCACCAAGATCCGCGCGGCCCTGCTGATGCTGTCCAAGGACAAGCTGATCAATATCGTGCCGGACAAGGGCGCCTTCGTCAGCAAGCCCGACGCCAACGAGGCGCGCGAGGTCTACGCCGTGCGCCGCATCCTCGAGGCGGCGTTGGCGCGCGAGTTCGTGGCGCGCGCCACGGCGGCCGACTACCGCCGCATCGACGCCCACCTGGCCGAGGAACGCGCGGCGGTGGAGAGCGGCGACGTGCAGACGCGCAACCGCCTGCTGGGCGACTTCCACATCCTGCTGGCCGAGACCGTCGGCAACTCGGTGTTGACCGGCATGCTGCGCGAGCTGTCGGCGCGCAGCGCCGTGATCACCGTGCTGTATCAAAGCTCGCACGACGCCAGCTGCTCGTCGCGCGAGCACCACGCCTTCATCGAGGCCGCCCGCGCCGGCGACACCGCGCGCGCCTGCGCGCTGATGGACGAGCACCTGGAACACGTGCAGACGGCGCTCGACTTCGACGAAGACGGCCACGCCGCCAGCGACCTGGTCACCGCGCTGTTGAGCTGACGCGTGCCGCCCGCCGGCGGCTTGATTGCGCGCAAGGTTTGATTCCGCGCAAACAGCGCCGCGCCGTCCCCCGATACAGTGTTACGTAGCCGCCGCCTGTCGCGGCGGCTGCTGCACAAACACGGGAGACACCATGTACAAGCACATTCTCATTCCCACGGACGGCTCGCAATTGTCCTCGGAAGCCCTGGTCGAAAGCCTCAACCTGGCCAAGTCGCTGGGCGCGCGCACCACCATCCTCACGGTCGAGGAACCCTTTCACGTCTTCGCCATGGGCGCCGCGCAGGTGGCCCACAGCCTGAGCGAGTACCAGGACCAGATCCGCGCCCAGGCCGAACGGCTGCTGAGCGCGGCCGCCACCCAGGCGCGCGAGGCCGGCGTGCCGTGCGAAACGCTGCGCGCCACCGACGAGGACCCCTATCGCGCCATCATCAACGCCGCCGCCGAGCGCGGCTGCGACCTGATCGCCATGGCCTCGCACGGCCGCCGCGGCATGGCCGCGGTGGTGCTGGGCAGCCAGACCCAGAAAGTGCTGGCGCATTCCGCCACGCCGGTGCTGGTGTACCGCAAGCAACGATGAAATGCGCCGGCCCGCTTGCGGGCCGGCCGCCGCGATCGGCTCGCCCCCTCGACGCAGGCGCGGCCGATCCGGTCCCCCTCTCGCCCGGCACGCTCACGCGCCGGGATGCAGCAATTGCTCCATGCGTTCCTGGATCCAGCGCTCGGTGGCGCTTGGCGTGCGGCCCTGCAGCCACAGCGTGCGCACCGGCAGTGGCGGCAGTGATAGGCCGGCGCAGGGCACGCTGGCCAGATCCTTGCGATAGCCCTCGTACTCGGCGATGTTCAGCGGCAGGATCGCCCAGCCCAATCCGTCGGCCACCATCGCCGCGATGCTGTAGAAGCTGTCCGAGCGCCACGCCGACGGGCTCATCACTACATCCTCCACTCCTTCCATCTGCATCACCAGCTGGCGATGGCGCGCCAGGTCATTGCGCGTGACCTCGGGCATCGCCGCCAGCGGGTGGTCGCGCGCGACGAAGATGCCCTGGCCGACGTCGCCCAGGTAGCGATGGGCGAAGGCCGCGCCCGGGTCGCCGCGGTCGAAATGGAACGCCACGCTGGCGCGGCCCTGCTGCACGTAGTCGGCCACTTCGGTGGCGGTGCCGTTGAGCTGGGTCAGCTCCAGCGCCGGAAAACGCGTCGAGACCTCCCGCACCAGCACGGCCAGCACGCGGTCGGGCAAGGCTTCGTCCAGCGCCACGCTCAGGCGCGCATCCTGCCCGGCGGCGAACGACAGCGCGCGCTGCTCCAGGCCGCCCGCCTGGCGCAGCAGTTCGCGCGCTTCCAGCAGCAGCACCTCGCCGGCGCGCGTCAACGTGGCGTTGCGGCGCGAGCGGTCGAACAGCTCCACGCCCAGGTCCGCCTCCAGCAGGCCGAGCGAGGTGCTGACGGCCGATTGCGCCCGGCCCACCTGGCGGGCGGCCGCGGAAAACGAACCGGCGTCGGCCGCCGCCACGAAATGGCGCAGTTGTTCCAGGGTCCAGTTCATCGTCGCTCCCAAGCCCGCGGCCGCCGCATGGCCGCCCGATCCATCCATTTTATAGATGGATTCAAACTTTTTGTTATTGATATCCAGATGGAAAATACCGCGCGCTACAGGAGTAAACCTATGACGCAGCGCAATCCTTCTCACGCTGTCACCGCGGCCGCCCCCGGCCGCTGGCTGGTGCTGGCCATCGTGTCCAGCGCCCTATTGCTGATCGTGGTCGACATGACGGTGCTTTACACCGCCCTGCCGCGGCTCACGCACGAATTGGGCGTGACCGCCTCGTCCAAGCTCTGGATCGTCAACATCTACGCGCTGGTGGTGTCCGGCCTGCTGCTCGGCATGGGCACGCTGGGCGACCGCCTGGGCCACAAGCGCCTGTTCATGATGGGCCTGGCCGTGTTCGGCGCGGCCTCGCTGGCGGCGGCCTATTCGCCCAATCCGGCGGCGCTGATCGCGGCGCGCGCGGTGCTGGCGGTGGGCGCGGCCATGATGATGCCGGCGACGCTGTCGATCCTGCGCCTGACCTTCACCGACGAGCGCGAGCGCGCCGTCGCCATCGGCGTCTGGGCTTCGGTGGCCTCGGGCGGCGCGGCGCTCGGTCCGGTCATCGGCGGCATCCTGCTGGAGCATTTCTGGTGGGGCTCGGTGTTCCTGATCAACCTGCCGATCGTGCTGCTCGCCCTGCCGCTGGCGCGCCGCTACATCCCCGCCGGCAAGCCGGATCGCCAGCGCCCCTGGGACCTGGTCGGCTCGTTGCAGGTGATGGTGGGCCTGATCCTGACCGCCTATGCGCTCAAGGAGCTGGGCCGGGCCCAGCCATCGTGGCTGGACGCCGCGCTGGCGTGCGCCGGCGGCATCGCGATGCTGGCCGTCTTCGCCCGGCGCCAGCGCGCGCGGCCCTATCCGCTGATCGACTTCGCCATCTTCCGCAACCGCAGCTTCAGTTCGGCGGTGGCCTCGGCGCTGTTCGCCGCGGCGGCGCTGCTGGGCATGGAACTGGTGTTCAGCCAGCGCCTGCAGCTGGTGCTGGGCATGTCGCCGATCGAGGCCGCGCTCTACATCCTGCCGTTGCCGCTGGCCGCGTTCATCGCCGGCCCGCTGGCCGGCTGGCTGCTGCCGAAGGTGGGCAGCGCGCGCCTGCTGTTCGTCTCGCTGCTGGTGTCCGGCCTGGGCATGGGCGGCTACCTGTTCAGCTACGACGGCGGGCTGGCCGCGCAGATCACCAGCCTGTGCGTGCTGGGCGTGGGCATCGGCGCCACCATGACGGCCGCGTCCAGCACCATCATGCAGAGCGCCACGCCCGAGCGCGCCGGCATGGCCGCGTCGATCGAGGAAGTGTCGTACGAACTGGGCGGCGCGCTGGGCGTGACGCTGATGGGCTCGATCCTGTCGGGCGTCTACGCGCACACGCTGGACGTGCCGGCGGGCCTGCCCGCGGCCGGCGCCGGCGCGGCGCACGACAGCCTGGACGAAGCGCTGGTGGTGGCGCAAGGCCTGTCCGCCGAACTTGGCGACTCGCTGGCGCACCTGGCGCGCGGCGCCTTCGACGCGGGCTATGCCGCGGTCATCGCCACCGCCACCGTGATGCTGCTGGGCACCGCGGCGCTGGTGCTGGTGAACCGGCTGCGGGGCAACGCCGCGGCCTCCGCCCGCTGATCCACGCAACCGGCGTGCTTGGCGGCGAACGCGGCCGGCGCGCCTGGCGGGGCCGCCTAGCGGGGCGCCACCAGACTCAGCACGTAATCCAGGAACGCCGCCTCGTCCGGCAGGGCGCCGCCGCCCGCCGCGATGGCGTCGGCCACTTCCAGCTGGCTGTGCAGCCAGTACTGGATCAGCGCGCCGGTGGTGATCATGGCCTGCCCCGCGGGAATGTCGGCGCGCACGAAGCCGGCTTTCTGGGCCTGCGCGAACACCGGCACGAACAGCTGGTTCAGGCGTTCCGAGCGCGCCCGGCGCTCGGCTTCCTGCGCCCCCAGCACGCGCCACAGCTGGAAGCGCAGCGCGGCCGGGTGCGTCTTCCAATACTGCAGATAGCTGCCCACCATGTCCGGCACCGTGCGCGCCGTGACGGGCTGGCGCGTGATCGGCTCGATCGCGGCCAGGAAGTCCTCGGTGATGCATTCCCCCACCTTGGACCAGAGGCTTTCCTTGTCCTTGAAATGATGGTGGATCAGCCCGGGCGAGACCTTGGCCTCCTGCGCGATCAGCCGCATGGTCGAGCCGTCGAAACCCAGGCGGGCGAACAGCGTCAGCGCCGATTCGAGGATCACGTCGCGGGCGTCGGGCGTCGTGTATTGCGAGCGCAGCTCTGTCATGCCGGGGGTCTCGGTGATTGCGGAACCCGCCATGTTACGGGTCCGGAACGCATTGATCAATTGACTGACCAAACGTTTAGTCAATAGAATTGCGACAAATTCTCATTAACCGCACTGGAGTTTGTCGTGTCCCCGTTCCCCGCGCTGCCGCGCCGCCCTCGCCTGTCCCACCCCCTGCTGCTGGCGCTGTCGCTGGCCTTGGCCCCGTTCTCGACGCGGGCGCAAACGCCCGCCGCCGACGCCGCGTCGCCGACCGCCGCCTCGACCCCGCCCGAAGCCAGCGCCACCGAGCTGCCCGCCGTCACCGTGACCGCGCGCCGGCGCGAGGAAAGCGCGCAGGATGTGCCCATCAGCATGACCGTGCTGAACGGCGAACAGCTGCGCGCCGACGCCTCGCCGCAGGCCGGCAACGCCGGGCTGGCGCGCTCGGCGCCCAACCTGGCGTTCACCGACACCGGCGGCCAGAATTCCAACGTCTTCACCATCCGCGGCGTGGGCTCGTTCGCGCCGCTGTCGCCGGACGACACCTCGGTGGTGATGTACGCCAACGACGTGCCGCGCTCGGTCTACGGCGCGCCGCCGACGCTGCTGGACGTGAACCGGGTCGAGGTGCTGCGCGGACCGCAAGGCACGCTGTTCGGCCGCAACACCCAGGGCGGCGCCATCAACGTGATCGCCAACCAGCCGGTGTTCGACCGCGAATACACCGTGCGCGGCGAGATCGGCTCGCACGGCCACCGCCTGGGCGAGCTGATCGCCAACGAGGTCCTGTCGGACACCGTGGCCGCGCGCCTGGCGCTGCGCTACACCACCGTGGACGGCTCCATCCCCAACCTGGCCTCGGGCGGCAAGGATGGCTGGGCCGACGTGGGCGCGGCGCGCGCCACGGTGTTGTGGACGCCCGGCGCCAACACGGTGGTGACCGTCACCGGCTCGTACGACCAGCAGAAGGCCGCGGCGCCGCGCTTCGTCTGGCTGCAGAACCCGCGCTTTCCGCAGACCGCGTCCGACCCCGAGAACAAGATCGACTGGAAGGACAGCAGCGGCAGCGTCAAGGTCGAGCACGAGTTCGAAAGCTTCACCCTGACCTCGCTGACCAGCTACCTGGATTCGCGCTCGCGCCAGGCCTTCGACCTGACCGACGGCCTGGTCTATTCGGCGATGACCGGCCGGCCCGCGTCCGTGTACAACGTGCCCTACGCCGACTACGCCGACATCCGCTTCCAGGAGCAGAGCTGGCAGCAGGAATTCCGCCTGAGCTCGCCGGAAACCAGCGCGCTGGGCTGGACCGTGGGCGCCAACTACTTCCATTCCAGCTTCCGCAACGACACCACCGCCAAGGCGTCGCCGGCGGCGTTCAACTTCCAGACCCAGAACGGCACCCAGGCCAACCGCATCAAGACCGACAGCGCCTCGCTGTTCGGCGAGGCCAGCGTGCCGCTGACGCCCCGGCTGAAGGCGCTGGCCGGCCTGCGCTACACGTACGAGTCCAAGGACGCCCGCTACCGCTACGCCGGCAACGGCAATCCCGCGGTGGTGGCGAACTTCAGCCAGCACGACACGCTGTCCGACAATTTCGTCACCGGCCGCACCGGCCTGTCGTATGACTGGAGCGACACGCTGATGACCTACGCCACGGTGTCGCGCGGCTATGTCTCGGGCGGCTTTGCCGGCGTCTCCGTCAACACGCCGACCGGCAAGCCGGAAACGCCCTTCGAGGCCTCGACCAGCTGGACCTACGAGCTGGGCTTCAAGTCGCAATGGCTCGACCGTCGCCTGGACCTGAACGGCTCGGTGTTCCTGAACGAGGTCAAGCGCGGCCACCTGATCGTATTCAACCCGTCGGCGCTGCTGTTCACGCCGGCCTCGCTCGATTACCGCAGCAAGGGCGCCGAACTGGAGTTCGCGGCGCGCGTGCATCCCAACGTCAAGCTGATCGGCGGGGCCGGCTATACCCATGCCGAACTGGTCTCGGTGCCCGCCGGCAGCGCCACCGGCGCGCAGTCGGGCAACCGCGTGCCCAACGTGCCGCGGCTGACCGCCAATCTGGGCGTGGAAGTCGAGGCGCCGGCGCGGCCGCTGGGCCTGCCCGGCCAGCTCACCGGCCAGGTCGTCTGGCAGCACGTCGGCGCGCGCGGCCGACGTGAAGGAAAGCTTCACCCTGCCCGCCTACGACGTGGTCAACCTGCGCGCCGGCTGGCGCGACGGACCGCTGGAAATCTACGGCTTCGTCTACAACCTGTTCGACAAGCAATACATGGTGGCGGGCCAGAGCTGGGGACCGACGGTCAGTTCGGTGCGGCTGGGCCAGGAACGGCTGGCCGGCGTCGGCATGAGCTGGAAGTTCTGACATGACGAGTCCGCACCACGCCGCGACCGCGCCCTGGGCGCGCCTGGCCGCCATCGCCGCGCTGTACGTGTCGCTGGGCGCGGTGCTCGGCTTCGTGCAGGGCGGCATCGGCCCGATCCTGCGCGGCAAGGGCCACACGCTGGCCTCAATGGCGCCGGTGTTCGCGCTGTACCTGCCGTTCGGCGTGACCTTCCTGTGGGCGCCGCTGGTGGACCGCTGGCGCCTGCCCTGGCTGGGCCGGCGCAGCGGCTGGATCGTGGCGGCGCAGGGCCTGGCGGTGCTGCTGGTGGCCGCGATCGCGCTGGGCGGCGCGCTACCGCTGGCCGCGCTGTTCGGGCTGGGCCTGGCGACGACGCTGGCGGTCGCCACCATGGACGTGGCGCTGGACGCCTGGACGGTCGAGCACATCGCCGCCCCCCACCGCGGCGCGGCGTCGGCGGCCAAGGTGGGCGGCCTGTCGCTGGGCGCGGTGCTGGGCGGCGGCGTGCTGGTGGGGCTATATGCGCGGCTGGGCTGGGAAGGGGTGCTGCTGTTGCTGGCCGCCGTGATGGCGCTGGCGACGCTGCCGGCCTGGCGCCTGCCCGACCCCGCCATGCCGGCGGCGTCGCGGCAGGCGCGACCGAGCCTGCGCGCGGCCCTGCGCCAGCCGGCCATGGCCGGCCGCCTGCTGCGCATCAGCCTGGTCACGTGCGCGCTGATGGCGCTGTTCAACCTGAACCGGCTGATGCTGGTGGACCTGGGCGTGCCGCTGGCGCGCATCGGCTGGGTGCTGGGGGTGGCGGCGCCGCTGGCCAACCTGGCGATGGCGCTGGCGTTGCCGGCCGCGTCGCGGCGCTGCGCCCCACGGCCCTTGCTATGGGCCCTGCTGGCGGCCACCGTGGCCGGCGCGCTGGCCATCGTCATGGCCCTGCGCACCGGCAACGCCGACCTCGCCATCGCGGCCTCGATCGCGATCAGCGCCTGCGTCAGCGGCCTGTACATCGTCATGGGCGGCCTGATCCTGGGCTGGGCGGCGGGCGGCCAGGCCGCCACCGACTATGCGCTGCTGTATGGCCTGGGCCGCTTCGTCGGCACGCTGGCGCTGCTGGGCATGCCCGCGCTGATCGCCCGCACCGGCTGGCCGGCGTTCTATGCGATGGCCGCCGCCTGCGCCACGCTGGCCGTCGGCGTCTTCATGGCGGCGCTGCGAAAAACCTGATCCCTGTCGGCACAAAGGCGGCAAGCCCCGTAAACTTCCGGACATTCCCATTGAGATAGATCATCGTACCCAGGGTATTGCTTCGGATAGGCTTATGCGAAATGTGAAAGACAAGTCCGCCCCCGACAAGGACAGCTATTTGTTCTCCGACCAGATTGGACACCTGCTGCGGCGCGTGTACCAACGGCATACCGCCCTGTTCCAGCAGTACATCCCCGATTCGCAGCTGACCGCCGCGCAGTTCGTCGTGCTGTGCTCAGTGCGCGACAACCAGGGCAGTTCGCTGGCGGATATCGTCAAGGCCACGGTCATCGACCAGGCCACGGTGCGCGGCGTGGTGGACCGGCTCAAGCAGCGCGAGCTGGTGCGGGTCGACCACGACCCGCACGATCGCCGCAAGGTGGTGATCAACCTCACGCCGGTGGGCCAGGAGCTGGTCCGCAAGATGGAACCCTTCGCCCTGCAGATCACCGAAAGCACCTACGGCAAGCTCAATCCCGCCGAGCGCCTGGCGCTGGAATTCCTGCTGCGCAAGATGATCGAGGGCGACGCCGCGGAGTGAGGAGTACGGACCACCGGAGTACGGGCGGCCCGCGGCCGCCCGATGTCACGCCACCCCTGTAGCGCGGATCAGTCCAGCGCGCGGTTGCGCGACTCGACGTCCACGGCGCGGATGGCGAAGGCCGCGGCCACCAGCATGCTCGACAGCACCGCCAGCGCCAGCGTGAAGTGCGTGGCCATGATGGGCGCGATGATGGCCGGCGCGAACAGGCCGCCAAAGCGCGCCACGGCGCCCGCCAGCCCCATGCCGCTGGCGCGCAGGTCGGTCGGGTAGACCTCGGGCGTGAAGGCGTACAGCGCGCCCCAGGTGCCCAGCAGCGCGAAGCTCATCAGCAGCGTCGAGCCGATCACCAGGAAGCTGGAGGTGCCGAAGCTGTACAGCATGCATCCCACCGCGCTCAGGATCAGGAAACCGACCAGCGTGGGCTTGCGACCCCAGCGTTCCACCCCGTAGGCCGACAGCGCGAAGCCCGGCAATTGCACCAGCGCCAGCAGCACCAGGAATTCCTGGCCGCGCATGAACGCGAAGCCCTGGCTGCTCAGCTTGATCGGCAGGTAGACGAAGACAC
The DNA here is from genome assembly GCF_056523125.1 of Achromobacter sp. ISS7. Taxonomy (NCBI): domain Bacteria; kingdom Pseudomonadati; phylum Pseudomonadota; class Betaproteobacteria; order Burkholderiales; family Alcaligenaceae; genus Achromobacter; species Achromobacter sp. ISS7. Next base: position 2,320,895 of record NZ_JAWRZD010000001.1, read on the forward strand.
CGTAGTAGGCGATCGAGATCAGCGCCCAGGCCAGGCACAGCGCGATGCTGCGGCGGCGCAGCACGCTCGAGAACAGCGCCGACAGCGGCTTGCGCTCATGCAGTTCCGGCTTGAGCTCGGGGATGTCGGTCGGCCGGCCGTTGACGCGCGCCACGCGCTCGAGCACCTTGCGCGCCTGCCCCGACTTGCCGTTGCGGTTCAGGTACATCGGCGACTCGGGAATGTAGAAGCGCAGCACCACGCCGATCAGCGCCGGCAGGCCGGTGACGAAGAAGATCACGCGCCAGGCATCATCGCCCCACGACAGCGCGGCCAGGGCCAGCAGCGCCAGGCAGATCGTGCCCAGGGCCCAGAACGATTCCAACAGCACCAGCCAGCGGCCGCGGCGCTCGCTCGGCAGGAACTCGGCCATCATGGTGTAGTCCACCGGCAGCGTGCCGCCGACACCGATGCCGGTGACGAAGCGCAGCAGCAGCAACCAGGCGAAGTCCGGCGCGAAGGCCGAGGCCACGCCGGCGCAGGCGTCGATGACCACCGCCATCATCAGCACCGGGCGGCGGCCGATGCGGTCGGCCAGGCGGCCGAAGGCGAAGGCGCCGATCAGCATGCCGACGAAGAACGCGGTGCCGGTCTGCAGCGCCTCGGGCACCGGAATGCCGAAGGTGCGGGCAATCGAAGGCGCGCTGAAGCCGATCGACAGCACCTGCATGGCGTCGGCCAGCCAGACCAGCCCGAAGATCATGAACAGCCGGTACTGGAACTTGCCGACGCCGGCTGTCTTGATGCCTTGTTCCACCGTGATGAATGAAGCTGACATATGCGTGATTCCCTTTGTGTGCCGCGCACAGGATCCGCGCCCGAAACAGGCGTCGGCCCCGGTTCGGTACGTGGCCGCCCCCGCGGATGCGGGATGCAGCAACGCCCCTCGGCGCCTGGCGGGTGCCGATGGAAAACCGATGCGCGCGATGTTGTGTCGCGAGGCGCGGCCGGACCCGCCATGGGCCGATCCGCCACCCCGTCTTCCCCTTACTGTGGCTGCGCGTGCTGGCGCAGCCTGCCTATGGTCGTCGTATCAACTGGCCAAGCCTCTTCCTCCGGCGCGAACCGCGCGCGCAAATAGTCGATCAAATCGCCGATCTGCCTGTCGTCCAGGCTGTTGCCGAAACCCGGCATGTACCCCAGGGCGTCGTCGGCCGGCGCCTGGATGCCATTGAGGATCACCTGGATCAGGTTGTCGGGCGATGCGGCATGCAGATTGGTGTTCTGGCCCAGCAGGGGCTTGACCCCGAACAGGGTGGGTCCGCTGCCGGCTTCATGGCAGACGGCGCAGGCGTTCTGATAGATGCGTTCGCCGCTGGCGCGGCGCAGCGTGATCGCTTCGCTGGCGGCGGCGGGCGCGGCGGTGCCGGTCGCGGTGGTCGCGGTCGTGGCGGCCGCTGTGGCTGTAGCGGCGGCGCTTGCCGTGGCCGCGGCCGTCGCGCGTGCCGGCGCCTGCCCCGGCACCGCCATCAGGTAGGTCACGATGGCCTTCAGGTCGCTGGCCGGCAGTTCGGCCAGCCCATGAATCACGGGCGCCATGGGGCCCGCCGCCACGCCATGGCGCGGCGAATAGCCCGTGCGCAGGTACTGGAACAGTTCCTCGCCCGACCAGGCCCGCTCGCCCGTGGCCAGCTGGTTCAGGGCCGGGGCGTTCCAGCCCTCGGCCTGACCACCGGCCAGGTAGTCCAGGCCGCCCTTCTCCGCGCCCAGGCGGTTGCGCGGCGAATGGCAGGCGGCGCAATGGCCCACGCCCTCGACCAGGTAGGCGCCGCGATTCCACTCGACGTCCTGCGACGGATCCGGCGCGAACGGCTTGGGGTCGTGGAACAGCAGGTTCCAGCCGGCCAGCAGCGGCCGCAGGTTGAACGGAAAACCCAGCTCGGTGCGCGGCGGCGTGGCGGCGACGGCGGGCTGCGACATCAGGTAGCCGTACAGCGCCTGCAGGTCGGCGTCGCTGAGCTTGGCGTAGGCCGTGTAAGGGAACGCCGGATAGAGCTGGCGTCCGTCCTGGTGGATGCCCTGGCGCATGGCGCGTTCGAAGGCCGCGTACGACCAGCGGCCGATGCCGGTCTGCGCGTCGGGCGTGATGTTGGTCGAATAGATGATGCCGAACGGCGTCTCCAGCGCCAGCCCGCCGGCGTTGCGGGCGCCGCCCGGCGCGGTGTGGCAGGCCACGCAGTCGCCGGCGGCGGCCACCAGCCGGCCGCGCTCGATCGCCTGCGCCGAATACAAAGAGGCGTCGGGCCCGGCCGTCAGCGGCAGCGCCGGTTTCAGCGGCCACAACGCGGTGGCCAGCGTCGCCAGCCCGGCCGCGCCGGCCGCCAGCCAGCCCCAGCCGCGGCGCAACGCGCCCTTGGCGGGCGCGCGCCGGTCCGCCAGCGCCAGCCGCAGCTGGCCCGCGTCGAACGGCGCCTGCCGCAGGCGCACGCCGGTGGCATCCTGGATGGCGTTGGCGATGGCGGCGGCGGCTGGCAGTGTCAGCACGCCGTCCACGTCGAGCCGCCCTTCCCGCAATGGCGCGGGCGTCGCCGGCGGCGCGACGGTCAGCGCGTCCGCGCCCGTGGCCGAAGACACCGGCGTGGCGCCGCGCCACGCGTCGAACGCCGCGGGTCCCGTGATGAGGCGGCGGGCATCGGCCAGCCGCTCCGGTTGCTGGCGCGTGATGGCCAGGCGCGCGGTCGCGCCCTGCGCGGCGCGCAGGTCCTGGCTGTCGTGGCCGGCCACCACCCGCGTCACCTCGATCCGTCCGGTCGCGGGCTGGATCGCCACATCGGCCACCCAGGCGCTCCAGACCATGTGCGCCGAGCCGTCCTCGGCCTCGCAGCGCACCTGCGCGGTGGCGAAACCGCTGCCGCGCAGCAGGCCGTCGCCGGCCGCCATCGCGTCCTGCGACATCGCCGCCTGCGCCTGGTCCACTACCTGCCGCGCCAATTCACGGCCACGGTCATCGGCCAGGTGCCGCAGCCGCCAGCGCACCGGATCCTCGCCGGCCGCCAGCGCCCGTTCGTGCCACAGGCTTTCGCCGGCGAACACCTGGGCCGCATTCAACTCATCGACGCCCGCATGCAGCAGGGCATGCGACGCCGCCGGCGCCAGCACCGGGCTGTCGCCCTGCACCGTGGCCTGGCCACTGGCCTGCGCGCGGCCCGGCCGCGCCAGCAGGCGCGCCAGGCTGGGGCGCACGGCCCACGGCTGGCGCGAACGCAGCGCCGGGCCCGCGGCCAGGTCGGCCTCGCGCAACGCCAGGGTGGCCGCCGTCGCCGGCCGGCAGGCCACGCACACCGGCCGCCCCACCGCCTCGGACAACAGCGCGGCATCGGCGGCCGCATCCAGCAGATCGAGCGCGTGCGCGGGCTGCCCGGCCTCGGCCGCGCCCCGCGGCCAGGCGGCCACGCGCACCGCATGCTCGGGCCAGTCCATCAACGCCGCCAGTTCGCGCCGCGCCAGGGCATGCGACGCCCCCGTATCCGGCGGCAGCCACAGCGTCAGGCGGCCATCCAGGCACCAGGCCGCGACGCGCGCGCCGGACGCGGTGTCGGCCGGCCGCCATAGATATTCACGATCCTCGTCCGAACCCTCGGGGTCTTCCTCGCGCGGCGGCGGCCCTTCGCCGCGCCACACAGGCGCCATGCAGGCCAGCGCCTGCCGCGCATGCTGGGGCGTCACCGCCACCACGCCGACGAAATGTTCCCGCCGCAACACGGCCACCACGCCCGTCTGGGCCCGCCCTTCCTCCAGGCGCACGCTGTCGAGCGCGCTGCCGCGATAGCGGGTGCCATCCCAACCGGCCGCGGGCGGACGCAGGGCCAGCCCGTGCAGCAGGTCGGACGGCGGCTCGACGGCGAACGCCGCGGCCTCGGGCAGCCACGCGCTCATGCGTCGGCCCCTTCGGGTGCGCCCAGCCGCGCCGTGGCGTCCGCGCGCAATTGCACCGCGCGCAGCGCCGCCTGCATGATCTCGACGTGGGTGCCGCAGCGGCACAGGTTGTGATGCAGCTCGCTGCGCAGCGCCTGCTCGGACGGCGCCGGGTCGCGGCGCAGCAGCGCCTCGACCGTCATGATCATGCCGTTCAGGCAATAGCCGCACTGGGCCGCCTGGCATTCGATGAAGGCGCGTTGCGTCGGCCCGGGCCGCTCGCGCGACCCCAGGCCTTCGAGCGTGGTGACCTCGCGCCCTTGCGCCGCCTTCACCGGAATCACACAGGAACGCGCCGCCACTCCGTCGATCAGCACCGTGCAGGCGCCGCACTCGCCCAGGCCGCAGCCGTACTTCGGCCCGTTCAGCGCGAGGTCGTTGCGCAGCACCAGCAGCAGCGACGTTGCCGCCGGCGCCGCCACGCACACGGCGGCGCCATTGACCATCAGGCCGATCGGCTCGGCGGCGGGCGGGGTGATGGCGGAATGTCCCATGGTGTGCGTGGCGAAGGTCCGGTGGATGAAGGACGGCGGGCGCGTCAGGCCGCCGCCTTGGCCTTCGGATCGACCAGCGGCTCGCTGAACACGTCGTAGCCGAAACACCAGGCGGGATCTTCATTGGTCCGCAGCCAGGTGTTGTCGTGCGAAATGCGCTGCACCTTGCTGGCGCGCTCGGCGCGGTTGGCCTCGTACAGCGCGAAAGCCAGTTCGTGATTATGCGCCCCGACTTCCTTGAGGCAACGCACCAGCATCGCGCCGTCCTCGATGGCCATGGCCGCGCCCTGCGCCATGTGCGGCTTCATCGGGTGGCAGGCATCGCCCAGCAGCACCAGGCGGCCACGGCTCCACAGCGGCAAGGGGTCGCGTTCCAGCAGCGACCACTTGGTCACCTCGACGGTGGCGTCGATCAGCGCCTGCACCGTGGGATGCCAGCCCTGGAAGGCCTCGCGCATCTCGTCCTTGCTGCTGGGCAGCCAGCGGTCGTTCAGGTCCCACTGCTCGACCGGCACGCCGGTCACGTAGTAGAGCTCGTCGGCCTTGCTGGTGACGAAGTACGTCATCATGTGGCGGTCATCGGTCCACCACTTCACGCAGGCGTCGAACGGCAGCATGCCGGCCTTGACCTCGGGCGTGGGGAACACCGCGCGGTGGGCCAGGTAGCCGGCGTACTTGGGGGGCTCGGGTCCCAGCAGTTCGTCGCGGATGTGGGAATTGACGCCGTCGGCGCCGATCACGATGTCGGCATGCTCGACGCTGCCATCGGCAAAGCGCATCTCGACATCGGCGCCGCGGTCGGTGACGCCGACCAGGTGCTTGGAATACGCCATCACGCGCTCGGGGAGCGCCTCGATCAGCAGGGCGTGGAAGTCGCCGCGGTGCACCGTCAGGTACGACGCGCCGTAGGTCTTGACGGCGTAGTCGCCCAACGGGATCTGCGCCAGCACGTCGCCGGTCATGCCGTGGCGGCTGTACCAGTAATCGGGGTGCGAACCCTGCGCGTTGAGGGCGTCCTCGATGCCGATGCGGCGCAGGATCTTCATCACGTTGGGGCCGACATGGATGCCGGCGCCCAGCCGCGAAAAACTCGGCGCCTGTTCGTAGACGCGCACGTCGAAGCCTTCCTGAAGCAGGAGCGATGCGGTGGCCGCGCCACCAAGGCCGGCGCCGATCACGGCGATGCGGGGGGATTTAGACAAGAGGCTCTCCTACTTTTCTATGCATACACTCTATTTTTTCCAGATGGAAATTCGCACCATCGTGGATCCGAAACAGCACGACGACGTCCAAAACAGTGCATTTTTATGCACATATAGGTAAAAACCACTATGAACATCGGCTTTGCGATTCACCTCGCTGTTTGCAAGAATAGAGCGTCTACACTGTTTTTTTAATTTATCGAAAACCCTAAGACGGATCCAAGCTTCGAGCTCATGCGCGTGATTTCCCCAGCGCGTGGCCCAAGCGACTCCGCCCGGATTCCGTCCCGCCATCGACTTACCCGGAGCACGGCATGAGCCAACCATCCAGCACCTTCCTGTACGGCGCCAACGTCCACGCCAACGGCATCCGCCAGCACTACCTGCGCTACGGCGGCGCGGAGGGCGCGCGCGCCGAACGCGACGCGCTCATCCTGATCCCCGGCATCACCAGCCCCGCCGTGACCTGGGGCTTCGTGGCCGAACGCCTGGGACAGCGCTACGACACCTACGTGCTGGACGTGCGCGGCCGCGGCCTGTCGAGCGCCGATCCCGAGCTGGACTACGGCCTGGACGCACAGGCCGCCGACGTGCTGGCCCTGGCCGAGGCGCTGGGGCTGGAACGCTATGCGCTGATGGGCCATTCCATGGGCGGCCGCATCGCGGTGCGCGCGGCGCGCAGCCAGCCGGCCGGCCTGACGCGGCTGGTCATCGTCGACCCGCCCGTCTCGGGCCCGGGCCGCCGCCCCTACCCCGCCAAGCTGGCCTGGTACGTCGATTCGATCCGCCAGGCCACGCACGGCATGGACGCCGAGGCCATGCGCGCGTTCTGCCCGACCTGGACCGAGGAACAGCGGCGCCTGCGCGCGCAATGGCTGCACACCTGCCACGAGCCCGCCATCGTGCGCAGCTTCGAGGACTTCGGCCGCGACGACATCCACGCCGACCTGCCGCGCGTGCGCGTGCCGCAGCTGCTCATGACCGCCGAGAACGGCGGCGTGGTCGGCGACGACGACGTCGCCGAATGGCAGGGCCTGGCGCCCGATACGCTGCACCGGCGCGTGCCCGCCGCCGGCCACATGATTCCGTGGGACAACGAGGCGGGCTTCCACGAAGCGCTTGGCGACTTCCTCGAACCGCGCGGCTGAACGCCCGTCCGCCTTCCCTTACGCCACAGGAGTCCGCCATGCCCGTCAGCGACATCGACCTGATCCGCGCCTGGAAACAGGTGCTCACGCTTTCCCGCCTCGAAGCCGGCCAGACCGTGACCGTGCTCACCGGCGCCGATACCCATCCGCAGACGCTGCGCTGCGCCATCGCCGCCGCCGGCGATATGGGTGCGCGCGTCAACCGCCTGGACCTGCCGCCGGTCAACGGCGAGAAGTCCCTCAGCCGCGATTCGCTGGCCTACCTGGGCACCACGCCGCTGACCGGCAACCCGGCGGCCATTGCCGCACTCAAGGCCAGCGACCTGGTGCTGGACCTGATGACGCTGCTGTTCTCGCCCGAGCAGCACGAGATCCTGCAGGGCGGCACCAAGATCCTGCTGGCGGTCGAGCCGCCCGAGATCCTCTGCCGCCTGGTGCCGACCGAGGCCGACCGCGCCCGCGTGCGCGCCGCCGCCGCGCGCATTGCCCAGGCGCGCCAGATGCGCATTACCTCCAAGGCGGGCACCGATCTGCGCTGCCGCCTGGGCAGTTTCCCGGCGATCTCCGAATACGGCTTCGTCGACGAGCCCGGCCGCTGGGACCACTGGCCCAGCGGCTTCGTGCTGACCTGGCCGGACGAGGGCCACAGCAACGGCCAGGTGGTGCTGGACCGCGGCGATATCCTGCTGCCGATGAAGGACTACGTGACCGACCCGATCACCCTGACCGTCGAACACGGCTACGTCACCCGCATCCAGGGCGGCCTGCAGGCCGAGGTGCTGCGCGACTACATGGCCTCCTATGAAGACCCCGAGGCCTACGCCGTCTCGCACATCGGCTGGGGCCTGCAGCCGCGCGCCCACTGGTCGATGCTGGGCCACTACGGCAAGGAAACCCACATCGGCATGGACGCGCGCGCCTTCGAGGGCAACTTCCTGTGGTCCATGGGTCCGAACAACGAGGCCGGCGGCCAACGCACCACCGCCTGCCACATCGACATCCCGATGCGCCATTGCACGGTCATGCTCGACGAAAGCGCCGTCGTCATCGACGGCGTGGTGCAGGACGAACCCGGGCTGGCCCGCGCCGCCCGCCGCAAGGAGCTCGCATGACCGCCACCCCGACCCCGCCCGCCGGCGACATCTCGGCCTACGCCCGCCAGGGCTTCGGCACGCCGCTGCCGCTCAAGGCGCCCTTCGGCCTGCTGATCATCGACTTCGTCAACGGTTTCGCCGACCCCGCCGTGTTCGGCGGCGGCAACATCCCGCCGGCCATCGAACGCACCCGCTCGCTGCTGGCGCACGCGCGCGAACAGGGCTGGCCGGTGGCGCACAGCCGCATCGTGTTCTCGGACGACGACGCCGACAGCAACATCTTCTGCCTGAAGGTGCCGGGCATGCTGACGCTCAAGGAAGACAGCCACAACAGCGCCATCGTGCCGCAGCTGGCGCCCGCGCCCGGCGAGTACGTGGTGCGCAAGAGCACGCCGTCGGCGTTCTACGGCACCATGCTGGCGCCATGGCTGGCGCAACGTGGCGTGCAGACGCTGGTGGTGGCCGGCTGCGTCACCAGCGGCTGCGTGCGCGCCAGCGTGGTCGACGCCATGCAGGCCGGCTTCCGGCCGCTGGTGGTGTCCGACTGCTGCGGCGACCGCGCGCTGGGGCCGCACGAGGCCAACCTGTTCGACATGGCGCAGAAATACGCCGCCGTCATGCCGCTGGACCAGGCCCTGGCCGACATCGGCGCGCTGGCGGCATAATCGTTGATCGGCCCCGATCGCCTTCGCCCATGAACCTGCCCCATCCCCGCGCGCAGCACGACGCGCTGCTGACCCACCCCGACGCGCTGCTGGTCGTGCGCGCGCCGACCGCGCCGCCGCGCCCGGCGCCCGGGCAGCCGGGCGTGGTCTCGGATTACATCCAGGACACGCCCGAGATTTTCGTGGCGGTGCTGGCCGATGACGCCGCGCCAGGCGGCTGGCGCGCGCTGGCCTTCAACGGCCACGTTGACCTCGGCACCGGCATCCGCACCGCGCTGGCGCAGATCGTGGCCGAGGAACTGCACGTGCCGATGGCGCGGCTCGACATGGTGCTGGGCCATACCAATGCCACCCCCAACCAGGGCCCCACCATCGCCAGCGCCAGCATCCAGATCTCGGCCGCGCCCTTGCGGCGCGCCGCGGCCCAGGCGCGCGAGCAACTGCTGGCGTGGGCCGCGCGGCAATGGAACGTGGCGCCCGACACGCTGCGCTTGCGCGACGGCATCGTGCGGCCGGCCGATACGGCCGACGAACGCGCGCTGCACTACGGCCAATTGGTGCGGGACCAGCACACCCGGCTGGACCTGGCCGGCGACGACAGCCAGGTCCGGCTCAAGCCGCCGGGCGACTACACCGTGGTGGGCCGCGCCGTGGCGCGCGTGGACATTCCCGCCAAGGCCACCGGCGAACTGAGCTTCGTGCACGACGTGCGCGTGCCCGGCATGCGCCATGGCCGCGTGGTGCGCCCGCCGCACCCCGGCCGCGACGCCGGCGACTTCATCGGCCACTGCCTGATCGACGTCGACGTTGACTCCGTCGCGCACCTGCCGGGCCGGGTCCAGGTGGTGGTGCAAGGCGATTTCATCGGCGTGGTGGCCGACCGCGAGGAACAGGCCGAAGCCGCCATGCGCGCGCTCAAGGTGCGCTGGAAGCCGGTGCCGCCCGCGCCCGTGCTCGACGACCTGGCCAGCGCCATCCGCGCCAACCCCGCGCGCCGCCGCCTGCTGCTGGAGGAAGGCGACGTCGAGGCCGCCTGTGCCGCCGCCCCCGTACACTTGCGCCGCGCCTACGTCTGGCCCTACCAGATGCACGCCTCGATCGGGCCGTCGTGCGCGGTGGCCGATCATCGCGACGGCCGCCTCACCGTCTGGGCCGGCACCCAGAATCCGCACATGCTGCGCGCCGACCTGGACCGCCTGCTCAAGCTGGGCGAAGACCGCATCGACATCATCCGCATGGAGGCCGCCGGCTGCTACGGGCGCAACTGCGCCGACGACGTCTGCGCCGACGCCGCGCTGCTGTCGGCCGCCGTCGGCGCGCCGGTGCGGGTGCAGCTGATGCGCGACCAGGAACACCAATGGGAACCCAAGGGCACCGGCCAGCTGATGGACGTGGCGGCGGCGCTGGATGCCGACGGCAACCTGCTGGCCTATGACTTCGAGGTGCGCTACCCGTCCAACGACGCGCCGCTGCTGGCGCTGCTGCTGACCGGCGGCGTGTCCGGCGAGCCGCGCGTGCTGGAGATGGGCGACCGCACCTCGGTGCCGCCGTACCGCTATGCCAGCCGCCGCATCGTCTGCCACGACACCGCGCCGCTGGTGCGCGCCTCGTGGCTGCGCGGCGTCTCGGCCCTGCCCAGCTCGTTCGCCCACGACTGCATGGTCGACGAACTGGCCGAAGCGGCTGGCGCCGATCCGGTCGCGTTCCGGCTCAGGCACCTGGACGATGCGCGCGCCATTGCGCTGCTGGAAGCGACCGCTGCGCGCGCCGGCTGGCATGAACGGCCGCCCGGCAGCCGCGGCGCGCCCGATGCCGACGGCCGCCTGCGCGGACGCGGCGTGGCCTACGCGCGCTACGTGCACAGCAAGTTCCCCGGCTTCGGCGCCGCCTGGGCGGCCTGGGTCATCGACCTGAGCGTGGACCCCGCCAGCGGCCGCATCGCCATCACCCGCGTGGTCGTGGGCCAGGACACCGGCATGATCGTCAACCCCGATGGCGTGCGCCACCAGATCCATGGCAACATCAACCAGACCCTGAGCCGCTGCCTGCTCGAACGCGTGCGATTCGATGCGGCCGGCGTCGCCAGCCGCGAATGGGGCGGCTACCCCATCATCGGCTTCAAGGACCTGCCGCCCATCGACGTGCTGCTGATGCCGCGCCAGGACGAACCGCCGATGGGCGCCGGCGAGTCCGCCTCGATTCCCGGGCCCGCGGCCATCGCCAACGCCCTGTTCGACGCCACCGGCAGGCGCTTCTACGAGGCGCCCTTCACGCCCGACGTGGTGCGCGCCGTCCTCGCCCGCCCCGACCGTCCCCGAGATCCGCATGATTGATATCGACACCCTGGTCCTGCAACAGGCCGCGCAATGGCAGCGCGACGGCGTGCCCGCGTGGCTCGTCACGGTGGCGCGCACCTGGGGCTCGTCGCCGCGCCCGCCGGGCGCGCTGATGGCCCTGAACGCCCACGGCGACGTCGCCGGATCGGTGTCGGGCGGCTGCATCGAGGACGATCTGGTCGCCCGCGTGCGCGCCGGCGCGGCGTCGACTACGCGGCCCGAGGTCCTGCGCTACGGCGTGCACGCGGACCAGGCGCGCCAGTTCGGCCTGCCCTGCGGCGGCACCCTGGAACTGGTGATGGAAGCCATCCGCCCCGCCAGCCAGCTGCCCGCGTTGCGCGATCACTGCCTGCGCCGCGATTGCATCGAGCGCGAGCTGGACCTGGCCACTGGCGCCGTCAGCCTGCGGCCCGGCCCCGCCGACGGCCTGCCGCGCCTGACGGCCACCACCTTCACCTCGCATTTCGGCCCGTCGGTGCGGCTGATCGTGATCGGCGCGGGCGACACCACCGGCTATCTGTGCCAGATCGCGCTGACGCTGGGTTTCGAGGTCATCGTCTGCGATCCGCGCGACACCCAGTCGCCGGCCTGGACGATGCCGGGCGCGGTCCACAGCCGCGAGATGCCCGACGACCTGATCTTGCGCCTGCGACCCGACCGCCGCACCGCCATCATCGCGCTCAGCCACGATCCCAAGCTCGATGACCTGGCGCTGATCGACGCCCTGCAGTCGCAGGCGTTCTATGTGGGCGCGATCGGATCGCGCCGCAACAGCGACACGCGCCGCGCCCGGCTGCGCGAGCATTTCGACCTGACCGACGCCGACCTGCGGCGGCTGCGCGGCCCCGCCGGCGTCTACATCGGCAGCAAGACGCCCGCCGAAATCGCCCTGTCGATCATGGCCGAGATCGTTGCCGCCAAGAACGGCGTGGCGCCCGACGCGCTGGCAAGCGTGGCCGCCGGCAAGGCGCGCGACGGCATCCCGCGCGACAGCGCCCAACTGGCCAGCGCCTGCCCTCTCTGATTCCGCCATGCCCGCCGCCATCGCCGCCATCATCCTCGCCGCCGGGCACGGATCGCGCCTGGGCGGACGCGCCAAGCCGGCGCTGCGCATCGATGGCGTGAGCCTGCTTGAGCGACTGGCCCAGGGCTTGCGCGACGCGGGCGTCGCGCCCATCCGCGCCGTCATCGGCCCGTATGCCGGCCTCCTGGCGCCGCTGGCGCAACGCGCCGCGATCGAGCCGCTGCCGCATGCGCGGCCGGACGCCACGCTGGCCGATTCCCAGCGCCTGGCGCTGCGCGAACACGCGCGCGTCCATCCCGGGCATGACCTGTTGCTGGTGCTGGCCGACCTGCCGCTGCTGGACAGCCGCGCCATCGCCGACCTGCTGGCGCAATGGCGCGCCTGCGCGCCCGGCACGGACAGCCTGCGCCCGCGCGTCGACGGCGCGCCGGGCCACCCATTGCTGTTGTCAGCCGCCGCGGTGCGCTCGGCCAACCTGCTGCCGCCCGGCGCCGGGCTGCGCCAATGGCTGGCCTCGCAGGGCGGCCGCCACGCCACGTTCGACAGCGGCAACCGCGCCTACGTGACCGACCTGGACACGCCCGACGACCTGCGGGCATTGCGCCAAACGCTGGCGCCGGCCCGCGTCGACTGGCCGCCCGAGGCGGGCTGAGGCTCGTCCCAGATCTACCCCAAACCCGACTCATGCCCGCGTCAACGCCGCCTCAGGCCAGGCTGCGCATGGCCTGGTCCATGTCGGCGATCAGGTCTTCCTCGTGCTCCAGGCCGATGGAAATGCGGATCAGCCCTTCCGACACGCCGGCCGCGTCGCGCTCGGCCGCCGGCACGCCCGAATGCGTGGTCGAGGCCGGATGGCACACCAGCGATTCGGTGCCGCCCAGGCTCACCGCCGACTTGAACAGGCGCAGCGCGTTGATGAAGCGGAACGCCTTGGCGCGGCCGCCGTCCAGCACGAACGCGAAGGTCGAGCCCGGCCCGCTGCACTGGCGCTTGTAGACCGCCTGGTAGGCCTCGTCGGCGATGATCTCGGGGTGGTAGATGCGCACCTTCTCGTGCGGGTTGCCGGCCAGCCATTGCGCCACCCGGGTGGCGCTGCGCGCGGCCTGCTTCATTCGCAGCACCACGGTCTCCATCGAGCGCGTGATCATCCAGCACGAATGCGGATCGAGCTGCGAACCGAAGGCGCTGCGGATCGCCCGCACCTTCTTGATCAGGTCCTTGGTGCCGGTGACCGCGCCGGCCACCAGGTCGCTGTGGCCGCCCACGTACTTGGTCAGCGAATACACGCACAGGTCCACGCCATGCTCGGCCGGCTTCTGGAAGATGGGGCCCAGCAGCGTGTTGTCGCACACCGAGATCGGACGGTAGCCATGGCGCGCGGCGAACGCGTCCAGCTCGGCCGTCACCGCCTGGAAGTCGATCAGCGCATTGGTCGGATTGGCCGGCGTTTCCACGTAGAACAGCTTCACCGGCCCCTTGGCCGCGGCCGCCTCCAGCGCGTCGCGCATGCTCTGCGCCGACAGGCCGTCGTGGATCGGATGCGAGCCGATGCCCCATTCCGGGAAGATCTTGGCGATCAGGGTCTCGGTGCCGCCATACAGCGGCACGGACTGCACCAGCTGGTCGCCCGGGCGCAGGAACGCCAGGAACACGGCGCTGATCGCCGACATGCCGCTGGAGGTCACCGCGGCGTCCTCCGAGCCGTCCAGCAGCGACAGGCGGTCCTCGACGATTTCCAGGTTGGGATGGTTGAAGCGGCTATACACCAGCCCGGCCGACTCGCCCTGCGGCAGCGGCTTGCGGCCCGACACCAGGTCGAAGAATTCGGCGCCGTCCTCGGCCGAGCGGAAGGCGAAGGTGGACGTGAGGAACACCGGCGGCTTGACCGCGCCTTCGGACAGGAACGGGTCGAAACCGTACGACATCATCTGCGTTTCGGCATGCAGGGGACGGCCGGAGATGTCTTTCTTGTGATAGCTGGAATAACTCATGGTGTGCCTCTCAAGGGGAATTGCGGCCTACCGGACGGCGGTATCACGGGTTCGGACACGATAGCGCCGCCGGCCAGGCGATGCAGCGAGTATGGGCCTGCCGGGCCACAATATTCTTTCCATTTCTACTTCCGAAACGGGATAATGGGAAATATCGTTTCCCACAGCCTTGAAATCATGAAAGAGACTGCCTTGTTACATCAACTTGACGCGATCGATTGGAAAATCATGAAAATCCTTCAAGAAGATGGCCGGCTCTCCAACGCCGAACTGGCCGAGCGCGTCTCGCTGTCGGCCTCGCCCTGCTGGAAGCGCCTCAAGCGCCTGGAAACCTCGGGCGTCATCCGCGGCTACCAGGCCATCCTCGACCGCCGCGCGCTGGGCATGGGGGTGGTGGCGTTCGTCAGCATCTCGCTGGAAAACCACACCGAGAAAACCTGCCACGCGTTCGAGGCCGCCGTGGCCGCCATGCCCGAGGTGCTGGCCTGCCACAACACCACCGGCCAGCACGACTACCTGCTGCACATCGTGGCGCGCGACTTCGACGCCTATTCCGAATTCGTGCGCAACCGGCTGCGCACCCTGCCCGGCGTCAAGGAACTGCTCAGCACGCTGTCGATGCACGAAGTGAAGTCGTCGACCAAGCTGCACCTGTGATCCGCGCCGCCAACCGAAAAACCACAATCGCAAGGAGTGTCACGAAGCTGTAGCGACCCGTACCTAGAGTGTCGATTCCGATTGAATCCCAAAGAGGACTTCCTGTTATGAAATCGACTCTCCGCATCGCGGCGGCTGGCGCCTGCCTGTCCGTCTTCAGCTTCTCCCCCGCCCTCGCGGCGACAGCCACTTCCAGTTCGGTCCAGCTCTACGGCCTGATCGACACCGGTCTGCAGTACATCAACAACGGTCCCGGCGGCAACAGCAAGACGGGCATGAGCACGGGCAACCTGAGCGGCTCGCGCTGGGGCCTGCGTGGCACCGAAGACCTGGGCGACGGCCTGTCGACCGTGTTCGTGCTGGAAAACGGCTTCGACTCCGACAACGGCCAGACCATGCAGGGCGGCCGCCTGTTCGGCCGCCAGGCCTACGTCGGCCTGTCGAGCAAGAGCCTGGGCCGCCTGACGCTGGGCCGCCACAACACGCTCATGATCGACTGGATGAGCAAGTACAACCCGTTCGACAACGCCAACTTCTCGATCAAGCGCCCCGACGCCGCTTTCTCCGACCGCACCGACAACGCGGTGATGTACGTCGGCAAGTTCGGCCCCGTGTCCGTCGGCGGCTACTACAGCTTCGGCTGGAACAACGAGCAGTCGTTCGACGACAAGACGCTGGGCCGCATGATCGGCGGCGGCGTGCGCTACCAGTCGGGCGGCCTGGACGCCGGCGTGCTCTATCACTCCAAGAACGCCGACAAGCCGGCCAGGGGCGCCAACAGCGACAACCGCGAAGACCGCATCGTCGCGGGCCTGTCGTACGACTTCGAGGGCTTCAAGGTCTACGCCGGCTACCGCTGGCTCGAGCAGAAGCTGACGCAGCGCAACTACAAGAACAACCTGACCTGGCTGGGCGTGACCTACCTGCCGGTGTCGAACAACCGCCTGTCGTTCGCCGTGTACCACCTGAACGACTCGGTCTGCGACGACATGAACAACGCCGTCTGCCCGGCCGCGCAAGCCGCCGGCACCGGCCAGAAGTCCACCATGTTCGTCCTGGGCAACGAATATGACCTGTCCAAGCGCACCACCGTCTACGCCGTCGCGGCCTATGCGGTGAACGACGACAAGTCGGCGCAGAGCGTGATCGGCGGCAAGTACGGCGCCAACGTCGAACCGGGCAAGAACCAGTTCGGCCTGAACCTCGGCCTGCGGCACCGGTTTTGAGCGCGCTTGAACTTTCCGCGGGCAGCACGGCGATCGCCGTGCGCGGCCTGCGGCACGCCTTCAACGGCCACACCGTGCTGGACGGCGTCGACCTGGACGTGCCCGCGGGCACCGTCCTGGCGCTGCTGGGCCCGTCGGGCTGCGGCAAGAGCACCCTGCTCAAGTCGCTGGCCGGCCTGCTGCGGCCGCAGGCCGGCAGCATCGCCTTCGGCGATGCCGTCGTCTGCGACGCGCGGCGCCACGAGCCGCCGGAACATCGCAGCCTCGGCATGGTGTTCCAGGACTACGCGCTGTGGCCGCACATGAGCGTGGCCGGCAACGTCGCCTTTCCGCTGGAAATGCGCGGCGTCGCCCGGCGCGACCGGCCGGCCCGGGTGCAGGAAGCCCTGGCCCTGGTCGGCCTGGGCGAACACGCCGCGCGCCGCCCGTCGGAACTGTCGGGCGGCCAGCAGCAGCGCGTCGCGCTGGCCCGCGCCATCGTGGCGCGGCCGCGCGTGCTGCTGTTCGACGAGCCGCTGTCCAACCTGGACCGGGCCCTGCGCGAATCGCTCTGCGTCGAGATCGGCGCGCTGCTGCGCCGGCTCGGCACCACCGCCGTCTATGTCACCCACGACCACGAGGAAGCCCATGCCCTGGCGCACACGATCGCCCGCATGGCCAACGGCCGCATCGCCGACCTCGTGATGTCCAAACCCCAGGACTCTGCCTAAAATGCCCAACGCACCCATTTCAAAACTACTTGCCACGTTCTTTATGACGCTTTCGTTCGGATTGGCCTCGGGCCAGGCCAAGGCGCTGACCGTTTACACCGCGGGCCCCGGCGGCCTGATCAAGCAATTGGCGGCGGGCTTCCAGGAAAAGACCGGGATCAAGGTCGACGTGTTCCAGGCCACCACCGGCAAGGTCATGGCCCGGCTCGAAGCCGAGTCGGCCAACCCGCGCGCCGACGTGCTGATCTCGGCCTCGTGGGACACCGCGCAGGACCTGGACCAGCGCGGCTGGCTGCTGGCCTATGAAAGCCCCAACGCGGCCCAGGTGCCGGCCCGCTTCAAGACCCCGACCTACGTGGCGCAGGGCATCTCGGCGCTGGGCATCGTCTGGAACTCGCGCAGCGGCACGCCCGAGCCGCGCGACTGGTCCGACCTGACCGGCCCGCAGTTCAAGCAGAAGGTCACCACCCCCGACCCGGCCCTGTCCGGCGCCTCGCTCGACCTGCTGCTGGGCCTGCAAAGCGCCCAGGGCGAAGCGGCCTGGAAGCTGTTCGAGACGCTGCGCGACAACGGCATGACCATCTCCGGCCCCAACGCCCAGGCGCTGACGCCGGTGCTGCAAGGCGCCAAGGCGGCCGTGTTCGGCGCGGTCGACTACGTGTCGTACGCCAGCGTCGAGAAAGGCGAATCGATCAAGGTGATCTTCCCGTCCAGCGGCACCGCCATCGCGCCGCGCCCGATGATGATCCTGAAGACCACCAAGGCGCCCGACCAGGCCCGCCAGTTCATCGACTACGTGCTGTCCGAGGACGGCCAGCGCGCCGTCGCCGACGCCTGGCTGATGCCGGCGCGCCAGGACGTGGCCGGCAAGCGGCCGCTGTTCAAGGACCTGGCCCTGCTGCCCGAGACCGCGCCCGGCGCCTCGCGCGCCGAGGTGCTGGCGCGGTTCGCGCGCCTGTTCGGCCAACACTGACAGGCCGGGATGCCGGCGCGCCCGGCATCCCCTCCCCGACCATGAAAAGCGTTTTCATCCTGGCGGCCATCACCGTGGCCGCCCTGGGCGTGCTCGTCGCCCTGCCGATGGCCTTCGTCGCGCTGCAGGCCGTCTTTCCCCACCTGGCCGAAGGGTCGCTGCGCGATCCCTTCGGCGCCTGGGCCGCCACCCTGGCCACCCCGGCCGCGCTGACGCTGGTCGGCGGCACGCTCAAGCTGGGCCTGGGCGTGGCCGCCGTCAGCGCGCTCATCGGCATTCCGCTGGGCGCGCTGCGCGGCCTGTTCCAGGTGCCGCTGGCGCGGCTGTGGGACCTGCTGTTCCTGGTGCCGTTCCTGCTGCCGCCCTACATCGCCGCGCTGTCGTGGACCATGGCGCTGCAGCCGCGCGGCTACCTGGAGCAGCTGGCCGGCTTCAATCTCGGGCCGCTGCTGTTCTCGCCGGCCGGCGTGACGCTGGCGATGGGGCTGGCGATCTTCCCGGTGGTGTACTTCGCCGTCTCGCGCAGCATGGCCGCCACCGGCGCGCGGCTGGCCGAGGTAGCGCGCGTGTTCGGCGCCGGGCCCTGGCGCGCCTTCCTGCGCGTGACGCTGCCGCTGGCCTTGCCGGCCATTGCGGCCAGCCTGCTGCTGGCCTTCACGCTGGCGATCGAGGAATACGGCGTGCCCGCCGCGCTGGGCTCGCAGGCCGGCGTCAGCGTCATGACCACCGCCATCGAGCGGCGCCTGGCGGACTGGCCCATCGACCTGCCGGGCGCGGCCTTGCTGTCGATGGTGCTGGTGGCCCTGGCGCTGACGGCCTACGCCGTACAGCGCGCGCTGGTCGCCGGACGCGGCTTCGAGACCACCACCGGCAAGCCCGCGCCGCTGGCGCGCGGCCGGCTGGGCGCCTGGCGCTGGCCGGTGCTCGGCCTGTTCGCGGCGGTCGCGCTGGTGGCGGTGGCGGCGCCGCTGGCGTCGATGCTGGCCGCGGCCCTGACGCGCCACGTCTCGGCCGGCCTGTCGCTGGACAACCTGACCCTGGCCAACTTCGCGGCCCTGTTCCAGGCCGGCGGCGAAGCCTGGCAGGCGCTGTCGACCAGCCTGCTGCTGGCCACCGGCACCGCGCTGGCGGCCGGCGCGGTGGGCCTGCTGGCGGCCTGGTGCGTAGCCGGCCGCCACGTGCCGGGCGCGGCCGTCATCGACGCGCTGGCGCTGCTGCCCGCGGCGCTGCCCGGCGTGGTGGTGGGAGTGGGCCTGATCCTGGCCTGGAACCAGCCGTTCTGGCCGGCTTCGCCGTACGGCACCTGGGGCATCCTGCTGCTGTCGTACACCTGCCTGCTGCTGCCCTACCCGGTGCGCTACGTCAGCGCCGCGCTGGCGCAGATCGGCGCCAACCTGGAAGCGGCGGCGCGGGTGCATGGCGCCAGCGCGGCGGCGGCCTTGCGCCGCATCGTGCTGCCGCTGGTGCTGCCCGGCCTGGCGGCCGCGATGCTGATGGTGTTCGCCGTCGCCTCGCGCGAACTGGTGACGTCGCTGCTGCTGGCGCCCGCCGGCGTGCAGACGGTGTCGGTGTTCGTCTGGCGGCAATTCGAGCAGGGGTCGGTGGGCGAAGGCATGGCCATGGCCGCGGTGGCGGTCGGCGTCAGCCTGACGCTGATGCTGGCGGCCACGTCGATCCGGCGCGGCCGCTCGGCCTAGCGGCCTGGCGAGACCGTCCGCCGGCCGGCGGGCGGTTCGCCGCGCGGACGCCGCGGGTTCGAACCCACGGCGCCCGCGCGGCGTTCTATATCTGGCCCTGCACCACGCGGTTGCGGCCCTGGTTCTTGGCCTGGTAGAGGCCGCGATCAGCCACCTGGATCAGGTCGGTGCACGGCTGGTCGGCGGCCGGCACGGCGGTGGCGGTGCCGATGCTGACGGTCAGCCACGGGCCGCCGTTGCTGTCCTTCTGCGGAATCTGCATGGCCTCGACGGCGCGGCGCAGCTTCTCGGCGGCCAGCCGGGCGCTGCCCGACGGCGTGCCCGGCAGCACCAGCGCGAACTCCTCGCCGCCGAAACGCGCGGCCAGGTCGGTGGAGCGGTCGCAACTGGCGAAGATGGTGTTGGCGACGCGCTTGAGCGCTTCGTCGCCGGCGATGTGGCCGTAGGTGTCGTTGTACGACTTGAAGTGGTCCACGTCGATCATCAGCATGCTGATCTCGCGGCCGTCGCGGCGCGCCCGCAGCCATTCGGCGTTGAGGTATTCGTCGAAATAGCGGCGGTTGCCCAGCCCCGTCAGGCCGTCGGAGTTGGTCAGGCGGCGCAGCTCCATATTGCTTTCCAGCAGCTGCTGCTGGCTCTGGCGCAGGGCCTGGTAGGCCTCGTCGCGCTGCACCAGAGCCAGGTACGAACGCGAGTGGTAGCGGATGCGCGCCACCAGCTCGATCGAGTCGGGCAGTTTCACCAGGTAATCGTTGGCGCCGGCGGCGAAGGCCGCGCTCTTGATGGCGGGGTCTTCCTTGGTCGACAGCACGATGATGGGGATGTCGCGCGTGACCGGGTGGCTGCGGTACTCCTGCACCAGGCTCAGGCCATCCACGCCCGGCAGCACCAGGTCCTGCAGGATCACCGTGGGCCGGGTCTGGACGGCCACGGTCAGCGCCTTGTAGGGGTCCGAGCAGTAGTGGAAGTCGATATTGCCCTCCGTGGCCAGGGCCCGGCGGATGGCCTCGCCGACCATGACCTGATCGTCGACCAGCAGCACCATGGCCGCATGCGAGTTCAGGTCGGCCGAGGCCGGGCTGTCAAAGGGAGGGTGCATAGTGTCTTTCCTTGATTTCTACTTGCTCCGCCCGCTCAGGCGAAAGCCTGGATCAGGCGGGGTGCGATCTTGTCCAATGGGCGGATTTCAACTGCGGCCTGCATCGCGGCGGCCGCCTTGGGCATGCCATAGACGGCGCTGGTGGCCTGGTCCTGGGCGATGGTCAGGCAGCCGCGCTCTCGCAGCGCCTTCAGGCCGCGGGCCCCGTCCTGCCCCATGCCCGTCAGCAGCACGCCGACGGCCAGGCCGCGCCAGTGCTGCGCGACGCTATGAAAAATACATCAATAGAGGGCCGGTACAGGCTTTCTTTCGGATTCTCGGTGTAACGCAGCGTACCATCGGCCAGCAGGTGCAGATGGTCGTCGGTGCCGGCCAGCAGCACCTGCCCCGGCAGCGGCCGTTCGCCTTCGCGCACCAGTCGCACCGGCAGCGTGATCTGGTCATTGAGCCAGTCGGCCATGCCGGCCGCGAACGAGGCGTCCACGTGCTGCACCAGCACGATGCCGGCGGGAAAACCCACCGGAATGTCGCGCAGCAGCTGCGCCAGCGTGGACGGTCCGCCAGCCGAGGCGCCGATCACCAGCAGGCCCTGCGACGGGTCGGCCTGGGCCGCGGTGCGGGCCACCGGGCTGAGCGCGGTGCGATTGGTGCCGTAGCGGCCGATCAGCCAGCCGATATTGCGGATCTTGCGCAGCAGCGGCGCCGCCGCGCTGCGCAGGTCGGCGCTGCCGACCACCGGCGTGTCCGCCGCGTCCAGCGCGCCGTAGCCCATGGCGTCGAACACCCGCGCGGTGTGGCGCGCCACGTCGACCGTGACCACCACGATGGCGCAGGGCGATTCCGCCATGATGCGGCGGGTGGCCTCGACGCCGTCCATGACGGGCATGATGAGGTCCATCAGCACCACGTCGGGCCGGTCCAGGGCGCATTGCTCGACGGCCTCCTGGCCGTTGGCGGCGACCCACGCCACTTCCAGCCCCGGTTCCAGCGCGATGACGCGCCTGAGGGTTTCCACCGCCATCTGAAGATCGTTGACGATTCCGATTCTCACGTCCGCGCCTTTCCGATCAGGTCTTCCACGGCGTCCAGCAAGGCGTCGTCGTGGAAACTGCCCTTGGCCAGATAATAGTCGGCGCCGGCATCCAGCCCGCGCCGGCTGAAGCGGCGCGCGAAATTTGGGGCGTCTGATGTGAGATAAATGCCCGCTCGCTGAGTTACGCCAGCGGAAAAATAATTACAAATTGGGGAATCTGACGGCTTTCGATTATGAGCCGCTGGAAACACAGACCCCAAAACCTCACCCCCACTCTCTCCGACTCTCTGGCACGATACCTGGCTGAGATATCCCCTCGAAAGAAAGGAACAGCGACCGACGCTTCGATCGCCGCACGTTGGCTCGAGACCAGGCTGGCCAATCGCCGGCTGGCATCAATAACGGACACCGACATCAGCGACATTGCCAACGCTTGGCTGAAAGACCTGGCACCAGCGACGGTCGTGCGCCGCCTCGCCCTTGTGTCCCATCTGTATACAGTGGCCAGGAAGACGTGGAAGCACCGGACCCTGGTCAACCCTCTCCAGTTTGTAGACCGTCCAGCCGTCAACGATGCCCGGGAACGTCGCCTTTACGACAACATCCGTCTTAGAGGCGTCCCGGAGACCGAGTGCCCCAGGAGCGAGATCGAATGGCTCATCCGGTCTACCACCTCGGCCGAGCTGCCAACCATCATGGTCCTGGCCGCAGAGTCCGGCATGCGCCGCTCCGAGCTGGTCGTCACCGCAAAGCGAGAGCGAATTGACCTTGCCCACGGTGTGATCTACCTCGACGACACCAAGAATGGTCAGCGCCGCGCTGTCCCATTGACTCCCTGGGCTCTAGCCTGGTTGAAACACTACCTCGTCGGGAGGCCTTCCAGAGGGCGGATTTTCTCAATCTCGCCCTCGTCAGCCACCCGGGCATTTGCCCGGGCCCGAAAGCGTGCACGAAGGGACTATGAGGCCCTTTGTGCGCGGTACGGGCGTACGCCAAGGCCAGAGTACTTCGCCGATCTCCGGCTGCACGATCTACGCCACGAGGCCACAACCCGCCTTGCCGAGGTATATGACATGCACAAGCTGGCCAAAGTGACTGGGCACCGAGATACTCGGATGCTGCTGCGCTACTACCACCCGTCGGGGCGAGACCTGGCCAAGGAGCTAGCCCGCAGCGATCTTGGTCGCCGACAGCGGGCACGCTTGGCGGCAGGCCTCACACCAGCCCTGCTGGCTCAGCGTGCACGTCCCAGCTGAATATCACCAGCTCACGCCGGTGGGCGCCAGCGCCACCACCCACGGTGTACGTGATGTCGGTGGACTCAATCGGAAAGCTGGAGAATAGATCGCGGATGGCGGGGTGATCGTTCAAGGTCACCATCGCCTTCCCCTTGAGCTTTCCCAACACTGCCGCGAGGAGCTCGTACTGCTCCCAGCCGAATTCCACCCCGTAGCCCTCGGTCTCCCAATAGGGAGGGTCCATGAAGAAAAAGGTGTGCGGCCGGTCATAGCGGCGGATGCACTCCATCCACGGCAAGTTCTCGACATAGGCGCTGGCCAAACGCAAGTGGGCGGACGACAGGTTTTCCTCAATGCGCAACAGATTGAGCCCAGGCGGCGCGGTGGTGGCAGTGCCGTACGACTGGCCATCGACGCGGCCGCCGAAAGCCGAATGCTGTAAGTAGAAGAACCTGGCCGCCCGCTGGATGTCGGTCAATGTCTCCTCGGGCGTTATCTGAAGCCACTTGAACACCTGGCGACTCGACAGCGCCCACTTGAACTGGCGGACGAACTCCTCCAGGTGGTGCTTCACGACCCGGTACAGGTTTATCAGCTCGCCATTGACGTCGTTGAGCACTTCAACGTCGGCCGCCATGGGCCGCAGGAAGAACATGGCCGCCCCGCCAGCGAACGGTTCGACATAGCACTGGTGAGGCGGGAAGTACGGAAGCAGACGGTCGGCCAAGCGGCGCTTGCCACCGAGCCACGGAATGATAGGAGATGCCATTTTGTAAATTCGTTTCAAAATGGTAGCCTTGGCGCGCCTGTGCACAGGTGACGCGGCCTTGGCCACATTGGCAGCCTCATTCTGCTGGTGCGGGGCGTGCACGGCGTTCCAGCGCCGAGCACGTCGCCGCGTCTTTATTCGCCCGTGGGGCTAGCTTCGCCAGTCACGGGATCAGGCGCGTCCAGAGTCAGCCAGGCGGGCACATTTCCCCAACCCGGGTAGCTAGCCGGGTTGCCATCGATTTCGACGCTGCTTCCTATCTCGTACGTGGACCCGTCCTTGACCAGGTAGAACACCTCGCCACGGTGATCCTCCTCCACGTCCCAAACTGACGTGGCCTGATTCCATCGAGCGACCTCGCCCGCCGCTACTGCTGGCGGGGCCTCTTCGTAAGAGCCGAAGGGAATATTGAAAACCCCGGGGACCAGGGCCAGCTCATTAGCCTGTGTCGCGAAGAGATAGATCCCGCTGACGGGGTCGGTTTGATAGACAGTCTTGGTAGCCATTCGGCTCTCCTTGGGTTGGAAATAACACTGCAAATGCGCGCGAGGCCGGCAGCAGGCAGGGCGACGCATTCCAAGGCCACTGGCACGCCCTGCACTACTTCCCTGCGGTGCGTGGCCGCGTGGAGCCGGATGGGACCACCGATGCCTACGAGTCCCCTGTCGGGGCGGTATCGACAAACCGGGTACGCGATCCGATCTCTGACGGCGCCCGAGGCGCGCCCCGGGTGTCGAAAGAGACCCGGTCCCTGAACGTTGCTTACTACCCTCGGATCCATGCTTGACGTCCGCCTCACTGCAAATGCACGGGCGTTGGCATCCCGGCAGTCGGGAAGCGCGATCGCAGTGAACGGTGGCCCCACCGGCCTGACGTCGATCGCCGACTTTTCGGCCGCGGCCGCCGCCGTATGGGGGCTGGAGCAAGTGGCCAGCCCGACCCCGGGCATGAAGATCAGCAGCACGCCAGGCACTGCCGGAACGCCCACGTCGGGCAACGTAGCGAGGGTGCGCCCGACGAACACTGCTTATCACCCTCGCATCCATGCTTGACGTCCGCCTCACTGCAAATGCAAGAGCTATGGCGTCGAGACAAGCTGACCAGGTGGGACCGCTCACCTTTTTGCTTGAATCCTCGGCTGCCCAGCAGACTTCGGGACCAGGGTGGTTCATGCCCGCAGGCACGTCGAACAAAGCCGGGTTCCCGAAGTCCGGCCTGGTGTCGGCAAACATGGGGCCGGAAACCAGGTCATCGAACACCGCCTATCACCCACGAATTCATGTCTAGGCTACGCGTGGATCCGAGGGTAATAGGCGACGTTCGGCCCCCGGGTTTCGGCCCCCCCAGTCTGTTCGATGTATGGGAACGAACCACCTGCGGGACCTTTCTCGTAGAAGTTGTCCCCGCCAGCCTGGCCGCCAGCAAGCGTGTTGGCAGCACCTCCCACAGCGTAGAGCGACGAGAACGGGGTTGCTGTGTTCGTGCCGCGCACCCTGTGGCCGTGCAGGCGCAACGCATCGTTCTGACGGCTGCCCATAGCTCTTGCATTTGCAGTGTCGAGGTCAGTCCCCGTAAAGCGGCGGAACATGTCGCGCAGGTCGGGCACCCGGAACTGCGTGGCCGAGTAGTCCGAGAACCAATGCGCGCCGCGATTGGCCTGCCACACAGCTTCCGTGCGAACCAGGCTTTCCTCCTGCGCGTAGCCCCACAGGCCTGCGTAGGCTCCGACCTTCGGCAGTAGGCCACCCACCGCGTCGACCTCGCTGGCCAGCGGTGCCGCGGTGTGACCATCCAAGGGGCGTCCGCACAACAGGGAGCGGTAGCCTGTGAAAAATGCCGTGCTGACCCACGTCCACACCTCGCTGCATTCCCTCACGATGATCGGGCCCACATCGGCCGTAGGCAGATCCAGGATCGAGCGGATCAGCGGACGGTTGGTCAGCGCCGCAGCGATGAGGCGTTGGATTCCCTGCAGGAGCTGAGCGTTGTTGTTGGGGTCGAGCGCCACGCCACCGGTCTCGGCGACCGCGGCCACCTCTTCCTGCAGGGCGTCGAACCACTCAGCCTGCAGGTCCGTCGACGGTATGCCAGCGATCGGATCGCCATTGGTAAAGCCGTCGCGGCCGGGGCCAAACTTGTTCAGATGTCGGGTGGGAGTGGCTATTCGTCGCATGGCGCACCTGGAAAGTGAAAATCAAAGGGAATCGACATACCCGACCAGCACGACTGTGTGCGCGGGCTTGTAGCGTGATAGGAGACACAGCAACCCGGGATCGCCCCAGGCACGCAGCGGCGCCGTACATTTGCTGTTGGCGGTGGCCTGGACAACGTTGGCAGAGGCGACCACGTTCACTCGGAAGGCAAAGCGCCAGCCGCCCTGGTTGATTGCCGCCGTGCACTTGCTGGTGGCCCGGAACGGGCGGAATTCGTCGATCCGCGCGTCGGGATAGCCCAGGCCGATGACCATCTGCCGGAAGTATTCGGGCCTGGCGTCGCCGAGCATGAGTCGGCGCATGTTCACGCGCTGGCGCCGCTGTTCCTTGCCCACAGGGGCATCCAGGCATTCATCGGGGAGGTCGTAGAGCCGTTCCCAGTCCTCTAGCAACTCGTCGGCCAGCAACGGATCGAACTGGGCCACCAGCGATACCGCCAACCGCTCGACCGCGCGCATCGAGGCGCCGCAGGCTTCCATGAGGCGAACCAGTACACCGCCAGGCTGGCGGTTGAGCATGCCGCCAGGCGGCAACAGCGCCAGGAGCGCCTCGCGCCAGGCTTCTATGCTTCTCACGCCCACGTGACTCCCCCGAACGTGGCCAGCTCGCCGAGCAGGCAGGTCACGTTGCCGGCCGGAGACACCAGCACGTGGTCGTTCTCGCCAGCGGCGATCGAGATTGCCTCCCTCATGTGAGTGATCAGCAGCGTGCCACCGGGGATTGCATCACGCACGTGCATGTCCTTGAGCTCAGCGATGATCGCGGCGCGGATCTCGGCCGAGTCTGGTTGCAGGTCCGAGATCACGTATGCGACAGGCTTGGCCACCACCGGCAGCACGAACAGCTCAGCTGTCGCCGGCCGTTGCGCCTCGATATGCATCCGAACGGCTTCGATCTCCCCCGCGTCTGGGATCGGATCATCATCGTCATCCCGGACGAAGCGTACGACGACCGTGCCGGCGCCCATTCCGTTGGGCGTGCACCAGGCGCGGCTCACCCCAGCGACTTCCTTGGCCCAGGCCACGTAGTCATCGTTATCGCCACCGTGGGGTGGCCGGCGGATCCGCTCCAGGATCCGGGCCCGGAACAATTCCGGTCGCTCGACATCGGCGCCGCCGGAGATCTCGGTCGACGCGACGGCAGTGCTGTTGATGCCCAGCACGGGGCTGGCCAGATTGAATTGAATGCCGGCCGCAGTGTTGCCCGCCTGGCCAGTTCCCACTGCGGTAATGGCGGCCGTCGCGCTGCCGCCCACGATGATCACTCCCACGTCGACCGTGAACTGCGCCCCGTCCGCACGTTGGAACACGGAGCCCGCCATCAGCGCCGCCCCGTTTTCCCCGCCAATCAACAGCGACCCAGTCGCCGGCGCCGCGGTCTTTTGCTGGACGCCCCATCGCGCGCCGTGAGCGGACAGTTCTTCTTCGTCGCATTGGTCGGGCCAGGCCTGCTTGAATACCCGCTCGAGGAACTTGTAGAGCGCATCCAAGCCGCCCGAGAACACACGCACCAGGACGCCAGCCAAGCTGCGACGGGCTCGAGGAAGAATGCCAGGCAGGCGGCTCTCCATCTCGGAGGCCATCTGCTCGATCAGCTTGGGAAGGGTTGGACGGGGAACCGGCATGTCAAACCTCAGAGGGCACGAACGACTCGCCAGCCAGGCGCCAGGCCTGGGTCGCGGCGTTCCATTCGAATCGATAACGGCGGTCTACGCCGTTCAGGGAGAGCGTGATAAGCAGGACGAGCCAGCCCATCCGCGGAACGAAGGCGCTCACCCCCACCGAGGTGACCAGGCCGTCCTCCTGCATCCACTTCAGAGCTTCGAGGGCGTAATCGCGGGCGCGCTGGACCGTGGACTGCAACTGCTTTTCTCGGGCGAGCAGCCACCAGCGGCAACCGAACTTGTCCTGGGGGGACGAGGCGTAGGCGTCGGCCCACCAGCCACGGCGGTCTTCACCAGCCGCCACCTCGTGCGGCTGCGCCAGGCGGTCCGTGCACAAGCTGAGCAGCACCGCCGTCACCAGCGTATCGTCGCCGGCGAAATCCGCACCGGCCAGGCTCATGTCGAGCAGGCCGGTTTCGGGGTCAAGGGTGAGAGAGAAGTCCATGCTCCGCAGTCTCGCGGAACATGGCCGGCAGTGCCATTAAACAGGTTTACCGGCTAGGCGACGGGCGTGCCGGAGATGTCGTCGCCTTCTTGCACGCCGTCATGCTTGTGCTGATGGCCGATGTCCGTGCCGTTGTGGGTAGCCTTACCACCTCGCAGGTCCACGTCACCGTCGACGCGCAGGCCGCGCGTCACGCGCACGAAAGAGTCCAGCTCGATCTCGCTGGCATCCGTCATGCGAATCGGCTTTCCGGCGCCGCGTATTACGATGCCGGCGCGGGTCAGATGTATCGAAATGCCCTGGTCGTCGTACATGGCGACTTCGCCGGTCTCCAAGCCGCGCATCCGGTAACGGCGATCATCGACGTTGATTACCACCTGGTGATCGGTATTCCCGCCCACGGACAGGGTGACGCATTCAGCGCCCGCGTGCGGCACCGACGTCATGCCGTACTGTTGAAACCGTTCTGCCTGGTCGCGGCCGACATCGGCCTGGATGCCGATTTGGACGGTCTGCAGGCCGCCACCGTCGTTGACCTGGCCAACGAGGGCGCGGGCAATGGCCAGCCGGATCCGATTCAGGGCCGAGGAGATGCTCATTCTTCGCGTCTCCCCGTGCCGGACAGATCCCAGGGGGAGTCATCCAGGTGTTGCTTGCGGCGCTTGCGCCGGCGGCGCGGCGATGCGCCCTCCAGATCAAACGCCTCCGGCCGGCACACGGTGAGCGCCGTGCGACGGGCATTGGTCTCGTCCAGCGTGTACCGGCAGGAGGTAATCAGCAAATCCAGATCCAGGAACATGCGGGGGCTGGTAACCCTGACCAGGGTGTTGGGGAGCCACAGATCGCCGACCTGGCCATCTTGCCCTGTGCGCCACCCAACGACGATGATCTGCGCACGCTTACCACGCCCCATCCGGGTGGAAACCTCCCACTGGGCGCGTTCCTTGGCCTCGGCGTTGCTCAGGCCTTGCTCGGAATGGATGATCAGCGGCCGGTATCGATCAATCTCCGGATCCGTTGCCTTGGCCTGGATGTGGGCGGCCGTCGCGCCAAACTGGTTGTCATTGCCCGCGACCTGCGCCTTCATGCGGATCTCGGAATGGCGCCGCGCCCAGGTGTGTCGCGCGCTGATTCTCCGGATGTTCAGGCCCTCGACCAGTTTGGTTTCGATCAGCGTCTCGCTGGCGCGGGTCAGCACCAATTGGCCGGTCGGCGAGCTGGTCACCAGGATCGCCTTGGCCCGAGCCGCACGGTCGATCGCATCGAACGCCTTTTCGCCGTCATCCAGGGAGAAGCTGTCGATCGCGTCACCCGTGTCCGTTTGCACCAGCACCTCGATGCCGAACGGCTTGCAGATGTCTCGTACGATTTGCTCCAGACGCGCGCGCTTCCACTGACCGCTGCCATGGATGGCAGAGCTGTCCACCAGGTCGCCCGTCTTGTCGCGCCCGCTGACGTTGAGCCTGCAGGACTTGTCGGTCAGGTCGATATCGATCGTGTCGATGTAACCCGTGATGAGCACGTCCTGGCCGAACTTCACCTCGCACGGTAGGCCCTCGCGCAGGCCGATCGGGGCCTCCTCGCCTGGCCAGCGGTGAGTCAGCGTCAGCTGAAACTCACCCGCGAGCTGTTCGATGCCGCGCTCGACCTCCAGGCTCTTCCAGCCACCATAGGCCTGGCCGCCCACCACCAGCGTGATCAGGTTTTCGTCAAGCTGAGCCATTAGCGCAGCACCTCCAAGTCGCCGGCCGGCACGAAGAGCGGGTTGCGCACCTGGTTGCGAGCGACGAGCTCATCGGCCCGCGATCCATCCTGGTACACACGCTGGGCGATAACCAGCGCCGGCAGCATGGCCTGGGTGGTATAGGTCGCTCGCTGCTGCAGGCGGTCGGCTTGCTCGGCCACGTCCCGAACGATGGCAACTCGAAGCGCAATGAGCGCGGCCGCCATCTGCGCCGGCGGGTCATAGGCCTCGAGCTCGTGATCGATCTCCTCCAGCACCACGTCGGCCTGGTCGCGGGCGTCTTGACCCGTCGTCACTTCCTTGGCGGCAATGGCGTCGGTCAGAATGCGGGCCTGGGTCGCAATCACCTGGCTGCGGGTGAATTCCTCCATCGCGGCCGCGTTCTCCACCCGGCGGGCCGCGGTGGCGCCCAGGGGCGGAGATGCCGACCCGACGGGACTTGTCCATGGCGCCGGGTCGTTGGCGCCGTACTCCGCGCGCAGGTCAGCTATGGCTGACTTCGGACGCTTGATGGCCACGTCCAGTTGCTGGTACAGCGACTGGAGCTGTAGGGCAAGCGTCTCTGGCGTACGGATCAGCGTGGAGAGACGGTCCGAAATTGACGAAACACCGCGTACGACGTCTCCAGCAAGGTCGACCAGGCCGTTCAGTCCAACCATCCGCTGCAGAGCGTCCAGACTGGAGGTAACGCGTCCGACCAGGTCAGAAACGAGGGTGGCGGCGCCGGAGACGTCGATTAGAGAGGAAAAGCGATCCACGGAAGCCGTGCCCAATTCGTCTGCCGCGTCGTGCACGCCATCCTGAGTGCTCGATGCCGCCTGCGGGAACGTGTTCTCGCCGGCCTCGGCGAACGTGATCGCGAACCGGGCGATGCCGCCCTCAGTATGAGACTCGCGGATGCTGACCCGCCCCAGTACGACCACGTTGAGCATGCCGTACTTGGGATGAATCAGCTCGCCAGACCCATACGCTTCAAGCGCCTCGATAAGCGCGTCTCGCTCCTGCAGGTAGTTCTCGCCCACCACATAGCCATTGACCTGGAACTCGCGCGCGCGGCGCCCCAGGTCATCGGCATAGGGCAGATCCCGCATGGGGTATTCGTGCACCTCGTTGCGCCGGCCGACACCGGTATCCGACTCGGTCGTGCGAAAGGGCACGCCCCGAAAGCTTGCGCCGACCGCCATCCCGTCGGGATGCGCCACCCTGCGCTGTTCTTCACGCCAGCCCATATCAGTCCGTGTTCACATTGGTGCGCCCGACATTGCCCGTCATTCGGGTGCCGTCATTGGGCTGCAGGTCTGCATTTGCCTGAATGCCCGGGGCTGCGGTGATGTTGACATTGACCTCGCCGCCGACCTTGGCGTTGGCCAGCAGTTCCTGCAGTCGACGGATCATCTCGTCGCGCGAAGCAACCACGTCATCGCGCTCGGCCTGCACCTTGCTGATAGACAGCGGCGTGTCACCAACCTCCTGCTTCGTTGCAATCAATTCGTCGAACATCTTGATCCTCTCTTCGCGCTGAGCGATGCGATTGCGCAGTCCCTCCTCGGTGCGGAACATATTGTCTTGCGCCAAAGCGCCAGCGATGGGGGCTGCAACCAGAAAGCCGGCCGACAGTGCGCCGGCGGCACTGATGCCTCCCGCCGCACCTGCTCCGGCGCCGCCGAGCGCGCTCGTGGCACCAGCTGGGGCCGCAGCTGCGGCTGCCGTTGCTGCGGCCCGCGCTGCCCGTGCTGCGCCGATAGAGCTTGCGGCCTTTCCGACGCCAAGCGCAGCCCCGCCTAACCCGACAACCCCAGCTCCAACCGCCAGGCCCTGAAGAATCGTGATAGAGCCGCTAATCGCGGCCGCCAATTGCGGCGAGCTCTTGGCCAGGTCAGCAAAACTGTCTGCGACTGCCTTGGTAACCGGCGCAAGCTTGATCATTGCATCGTAGTTTGCGAACTCTTCTGCTTGCTTTGCCTGGTTGAGCGCGTAACTGGGGGATTCTTCGACAGTCCACATGTTCCGGTTGACAGCATCGGCGCCATATAGCAATGAATCCTTGGCAATCTTGTTGACATTGCCGCGGTCTGCAAGGAATCCAACTAGAGCCTTCATCGCCTCCTTGTCTGGAAACAGCTTGGATATGACGCTGCCCTGGGCGATATTCATCACTGACGCGAGGGCTTCTTGCCGCTCAGTTCCCTCGGGAGCCTTCCGGTATTTCGTGAGCGCATTTTGGTAGTTTTTGTCCTTTGCAAGCTGCTCCTCAATGATGTTTGCCGTTACGTCAAGCGCGTCGAGACCAGCCATGCGGCCTTCTGCGAGTCTCTTGTCGTATCGAATCCCCAGCTTTGCAAAGTTGTTCCGGGTGTCCTGCGCTCCCATCTTTGTGAGGAGATTTTCGGTATTTGTTGCAGCCTCCGCAGAAGTCCCAGCAGTCAGCCTTGTTGCTTGGTTCAAAGCAGCAAGCTTGGCCACTCCGGTGACGCCGGACAAGCCAACGTTTCGAGCTGATGCAAACTGGCTGGGAAGAGAGGCCGCCAGATCCCGGATCTCGAATGCACCGCTTTGACCGGCGAACGTAGCAGCCCCGAAGACGCGTGCCATTTCCTGCGGCTTGATCCCCATGCTCGCGTTGGCAGCGAACGCAATCTGGGCAAATTCATCTCCCGACGCCTGGTTCGCCGTAGCGGCACGCTGGGCCTCGCGAAAGATGGTCATTGAGTCCGCAGAATTGAAGCGGCCGGACGATAGCAACGAGTTCAGCGTTGCCGATGCGCTTTCCCGGGTTCCGCCACCATATCGGATCGCATCGCGGATAGCCCGGTCCATTTCAGTCCGTCCAGCGATACGTCGTGCTCGATCCTCGGCTGCGTTCAGCGACGGATCACCGTATGCGGTGTTCGCCATATGGGCGAGCTGCTCGTCATAGGAGAACGCCCGATTGACCTTCGGCGCCACCACGGCGGCACCCGCCATAACCCCAGCAGCCAACAGGCCAGCCTTCTGAGCGCCGGCGATCAGGCGCTGCCGCCCGCTGAACACGCCCATCTCGGCATTCAGCCGTCCGACCGTCTGGCGCATCTGTTCGGCGGCGCGCTGCTGCTCGCGCCAGCTCATGGTGCCGCTGTTGGCCAGGCGCTGGTAAGCGGCCTGCGTGCGCAGGATCTCCTGCTGGATTCGATGCTCGGAGCGAATGCCCAGGGTTTCGCGCGCCTGGGCCATGCGGGCGAACTCGCGCTGGGTGCGCGTCGCCATGTTCACGAGCGAGGTTTCGGTCTGCTTGGTGGCACGGCCGATCGCGGTGAGGTCTTTGGCCCCTGCGATGGCCATGTTGTCCAGGGCCTTCTTAGCTTCCAGCGCGGCCTTGTTCAGGCCGGCCGCGGTGCCGTCGACACGAACCCCAACGACGAATTCGCTCATTACCCAGACCTCTTCTTAGTGAGCTGATCTACATAAAACTGCGCTTCCGCCAAGGGAAGCGCCAGGATCTCGGCCCGGCTCCAACCCAGCCGGGATGCCAAGAGCATGATCTGCAGGAGCGCGCCCTCGCGGGCGCGCGTCAGTCTTCCCCCAGCTTTTCAGCCTCCTGCATGGCCTCACGGAAGACGGCCCACTGCTTGCCCTTGAGGGTCTTGAACTGCCCCGGCACGAAGGGGCCGGTATCGTCGCCCGCACGCACCAGCACCTGGCAGGCCAGCGCGACCTGAAAGGCCGTCGGCTGCAGCGCCGGGTTGGCTTCTTTCTCGGCCTCGAGCGAGTCACCCAACGACGCCTCTCGGACTTCGATCTCGGTGACGGGCTTGCCGCCTACCACCCAGGGCGAAGGCAGCGTCTTGATAACGGTCAGGGGAGTTTTCATGATGTTCCTTGAAATGGATTTACAAAGCGGCTCTAGCCTTCGATGCACTCGACGCCGTTGAAGGCGAGCGTGACCTCGCCACCGCCGCCGAGCACGGGCGGCGCCGCCAGGAAGGCGCCGCGGATCGTGTAGCCGATGCCGGTGTCGGTCTGGAACCGCATGGTTTCGTCACGGATCGCCGCCAGGTCGGCCAGGCTCACGCCGGCCATGTGGCTGATGGTGCAGTTCACCGCCGGTGCAGCGGTGGACTCGGTGTAGCCGTCGACGCCGCTATCGCTCATGACGGGCGCGCGCGACACGCCACCGATATCGAGCGTGGCGCCGGGCTTGCTGCGCAGGCGGCGGCCGCCCACGCTGATGAATACTCGGCCGGTAACCTGAGACATAGTCGTGATTCCTTACAGGATGAACTGGATGCTGCCCGCGAACACCCGGAACTGGTTCACCAGGTCAGGCGGGATGACGGCGTTGACACGGTTGCGATCGACCATGCTGCGCTGGACGATGAGGTTCTTCTTGAAGTCCTCGAAGTTCTCCAGGAGGCCCGCCTTCTCCAGGGACTTGGCGGTGGCGATCAGGACACCCGCGATCATCGACGGCGTCGCGATCGGCTGGGCGGGGTCGAAGTCGGTACCGTCGTCGGCGAGCTTGTGCCGCGGGAAGTTCGTGGCCACGGCCGTGCGGAAGGCATAGCGCATGTAGTCCGCCGTCCACACGGTCTCCACGTCCAAGTACGAGACATCCTCGATCCCCCAGGCGTTGGTTTGGTACGTGGTCACCACGCGCTCGATCTGCACGATGCCGTCCTGCGAGACGGTGAAGGTGCTGCAGCCATCGTGCAGCAGCAGGTTGCGCTCTTCGCGACGGAAGCGATCTTTCGGGCTCGGCGGCAGCAGACCCGGGAGGTCGAGCGTCTGGAAGGGGCGCGCCGGGTCGATGGCGCCGTTGAACTCGACCACCGCGCCGTGTACCGCCGCCCACAGGTACGGCGCCTGGGGCGGGTTCTTCACACCGATGAACGAGCTGTTCTCGCTGTTGCGGGCAGAGCCATAGGTGCTGAGCTGGGCGTGCGTGCCGGCCATGCCCGTAAAGAGGTGCCCCGTGCGCATGTCCATCCCCCCGAACCGGCTGGCGAGCTCGGCCTCGATGATCGCCATGTTCGCCGAATCGCTCCAGGGCGAAATGATGGTGTAGAACCATTCGTCGGAGATTGCCGCCACCACGTCCGCCGCATCCGGATTGCCGGTACCGGCAACGCCGTTGGCGATCTCCAGCGTCAGGCCGGCCGGCAGCGTCTCGTCGTCGTAGAAGTTGACCAGCACGCCGATGCCTTGGGTGAAGGCTCCCTTATGACGTGCCGTCAGCGTCACCACGCCGGCCGCGGCCGCAGCGGTGACCGGGCCATTCTGGTAGCCATTGACGACCGCAGCGATCGCCGTGGCGACAGCTGCGGCGGCATCGCCAGCTGCCACCCCGATCGACAGCTTCTGGCCGTTGATGTAGAGGGCGATCGTGCCGGCGCCGGCTGCGGGGCCGGTGACCGTGACGGTCTTGGTGGCGGCGACACCGGCCGCGAGGTCTTCGACGCTCAGCGCCCAGATGTCGCTCGTCTTGTTGGCCGCGCGTGCCAGGCGCAGCATTTCATGCAGCACGCTGCCGCGGCCAAAGAGCGTGGCGCCCTCGTCACCGCTGTTCACACGATAGAGGGTCAGCGGGGCCGCCATGCCGGTGGGCAGCTTGTTGCCCACGACCAGGATGCGGCGGTTGAGCGACGGCAGCCCGCGCAGCGCCTTGGAGTTGTCGATTTCGACGTATTGCCCCGGCGTACGGATGTCGGTCGGGATGGTGTTGAAGATAATGTTGTCCGGCATGGCGGTTCCTTGGAGCGTTACTCGGTGGCGGGCTTGGCGCCCTTGGCCGAGGCGGACTTGGCGGGTGCCGGCGGGGTGTCCGCCGGATCGATGGCCTGCGAGGCGGCGCTGACCTCGGTCACGTCGCCGTCATCGCGGCGACGGCGCCAGTAGGTGGTCAGCACGGTGGGCTCGCCCTGCGCGGCCAGATAGCCGCCTTGGGGCTTGCGGACCTTGAGCGGCTCGCCATCAACGATGGCGGGTTTGAGGGTGACGGTCTGCATTCTGGATCCTCGGATGTCAGTTGTCGGTGCCGGCGCCAGCCAGCGGAATGTCAGCCTGCAGGTCAGGCCTGTCGGTGGTGTAATCGGGCGGCTCGACGAGCCATTTTTCATGTTCCTCGCGGCTTGCGTGCGGGGCGATGTCCATATCCAGGTGCACGTGGCGCAGGTCGCCCAGGCCGTCGATCTCCTCGGGGTCGTCCGGCAGCGCCATCGGCGTGCTTTCAACGGATACGCCGACCACGGTCAGCCCGGCGGCCTCGAACACGTCGACGGGCTCCAGGTACTCGGCGCGGCGGATGTTCCAGCTGGCGTCGCCAATGCGCCGGCCATGCAGCGCCCGGATCACCAACGTCAGAAGCTGGTCCGCGCTGATGGATTGGCCATCGCCAAGGCGAGCCTGGGTATTGCCGCCCACGTTGCGCACGACGATCCCGACGGTGAATGCCAGTACGCCCATGTCGTCGACGATCCGGTACACCCCTTCGGTCACGTACAGGGCAGGAGCGTCCACCTGGTAGCGCTGCAGCAGCTTGGCGTCATCAGGCACGGTGGGCAGGCTGTCGACCGTGCGCGTGGTCTTCTGGATACCCGGGCGCGCCTTCAAGGCCGCGATGAGGGCGAGTTCATGCTTACCGAGCACCGCCACCTCCCTCGGCCGCTTGGATGGCCTGCACCGTCAGGCGGCCCATTGCCCACAGATCCTCACGGTTCACGCCCAAGAACGGCCGGGCGGGCATGCGGATCTTGTAGGCACGAACCTCATGCCAGCTCGTGCGGGCCCGCTTGTGGCGATCGCGGGCGAACACCGCCAGATTGCGATTGCCAGGCTGGCGCGCCAGGTTGCCGCGGGCATCGGTGCGCAGGCGGATGCGGGTCGAATACGGGGCGCGATTGATCTCGCCGCCCGCCTGGTGGATGCGTGCATAGGCGACGTTGCTGCCCCAGGCTGCATAGGTGTCGCCATAGACGTTGGTGATGCTGCGCAGCAAGCGCCGGCTGTTGACGAGCGTCTGCCCGCCGGACTTCTGGACCCGACGGCTGGGCTTCCAGGCCGAGCCATCAGGGCCCCGCTGGCGCTCAAAGCGCAGGCGGGTCGAGGATTCGCCGTAGTTGGCGATCGCTTTGAAGATCGGCCGCGGCGAGCGCCCCAGCGCGGCCAGGCGAGACAGCGCGGCATCCAGCCCGCGCTGCCCCTCGTAGCGGATCGTGGCCTGAACCATCAGAGAAACCCTCCCGAGGAGCGGCGATCCCAGATCCGGCCTGCGGTGTACAGCTCGGCGCCGGCGCCGCCGGCCGGCTCGACACCCGATTCCGCATCCACGCCCAGCTTCACGTCGCCCGAGGCCACGCCGACCAGGAACTTGATGTTGGCGTCGTAGCGCTGCTTGACGGTCTCGGTGAACTGATCGTCGTAGAGGTAGTAGCGGGCCAGTTCGCAGGCGATCCGGATCAGGACCTGCGGCACAGACGAAAGCGGCAAGGTGTACCGCCCGGCGATGTAGCTATCGATCGTGTTGCGTGCATCGGCCAGCGCGCGGTCGACCTTTTCCATGGCCCGCGCGATCGCGGCACGCTCTTCGGGTGCAAAGCCACTCAAATCGCCTCCAGCGGCCGCGATGCGCAGCATCTCGTCGGTGACCAGGCGCGGCACCATGCGGTCGGCACGCTGGGAGATCTCATCGGAATCGAAACGGATCAGCAGTTCGGTGGCTGTGGCGTAGGACATGGGAAAGACCGTAGAAATGCCGGGGCTAGACCAAACCGGTTCCCGCTCTATCCAGCCCCGGCAGAGGTTGGGCGGTAGCGTCTGCAAGGCTCCCCCCATCCGTCAGACGCAACAGATGGGGTTCAGCGCCCGTCGCATGGGGTGTCAGGTGGCGTTGGCCTGGCTGCTGTCGTCCGGCTCGGTGGGCAGGTCGACGAGCATCGTCACCAGCTGCGGCTCGGTGGTGAGCTGTTCGAACTGCTCATCGGTCAGCTCGGACAGCGGAATCACCGTCTCGCCGGCGAAGGCGCGGCCGGCGCGGCGAAAGCCGTCCACTTTCGGAACGACCTTCAGGGCCTTGGCGCCCTCGGGCTTGGTGATGGGCGGTTTTGCGGTGGCCTGGCGGCCTCGGGGTTTGGCGGTAGCCATGTGGGCAATCTCCGGTATATCGGGTTGGGTCAAGTGGTGCGGGCGGGATTTACCGATCAGCCCAGGTACGGGCAGACCACGACCTTGGCGGTACCGCGCATCACGTTGCTCGCGCCGTTAGCCAGGCGATCGGCCTGGATGACTTCCAGCGCGGCCTGCTCCAGCGAGGGCGGCACCCAGAGCTCGGCGGCGCGGATCACCAGCGGCTTGCCGTTGTCGGCCTTCTGGCTCTGCATCGAGGCGCGGGCATCGGAGTACGCCTGCAGGTCCAGGCCTTCCTTGGACGCATAGGCCAGTTGCCACAGGCCATAGCCGACGTTGCTGCGGCCATCGGCACCCCAGACGAACTCGTTGCGGTTGAAGACGTTGTCGTCGGTCAGGCTCGTCTTGGCCTGGAAGGCGTAGGGGCGGCGACGCTGGTAGATGATCGGCTTGATCACTTTGGTCGTGTCCACCAGGAACCAGGCTGCGCCCGTACCGCCTTGGAAGTTGCTCACGCTGACTTCCTTACCGGGCTGTCCGACAGGGTGATCCGTGTCGAAGAAGTACTGGCCGTCAAAGCAACGCGTGGAGAAGCCCGCCTGCAGGAGTTCGAAGACGAGCTCATCGGGGTGCGTCGCCGCGTCCTGGCCCAGCTGCTGGATGACGGGCTTGTACACGCCGTATTGGTCATCCTCGATCTCGTCGCGGCCGACCGACACGGTGTTTTCCCAGGTCTTGTTCTTGATCGAGTAGTCCGATTGCTTCAGGTTCTGATAGACCCGTTCACCCAGCCACTCGCGGAACTTGGTGATGGAGCCCAGCCAGGCGTACTTCTCCGTGCTGGTGGTGCTGGGCACCATCATGGCCAGCTGGTTCCACATGGGAGCCGCGGTGGTCAGGCCCGACTGGAAGGCCGCGTTGTAGGCCTGGTTGAGGATCGCCAGGTTGGCGTGATTGATGATCATGTTCGAAATCTCCGGATTCGAAGGGCTGGTGGCCGATCAGGCGAAGTCGACCCAGACGCCGTCGGCGTCCACATCGAACACCTTGCCAGCCACACTGCGGGTGTTGGTGCCCGAGGTCTTGGCCACCGTCTGGTCGTCGACGATGTAGCAGTCGGCACCGATATCGGCCAGGGTGATGAGGTCGGCCGAGGCGCTGTTGGCGAAGCGGTGCGGGCCTTTGCGCAGCCGCACGCGGATCTCGCCCGCAGCGCCCGCGCTGTTGTCGGCGCGGTCTTCGGCAACGCCCGCGGCTTTGAGCGTGGTCGAGGTCGATCCCGGCACGGCGTATCCCGTGGCGGTGTTGATGCACACGATCGAGCCGCCAAAGATCTTGGTGGTGGCCGCCACGGGCGGTTCGATCTGGTTGCCGTCACGGCGCAGTGTGTTGCGATCCTGGGTCAGCGCGGTCATGGAAGTGTCCTGAAGGTGAGAAACGGGGGAAGCGGCGATCAGCCGTTGGCCAGGCCCTGGGCTTGCTTGCCGGCCTTGAATTGCTCGGGCGTCATGCCCATCGCAGCGCACACGGCGAGCTCGGCCTGGTTCAGTTCGCCTACGCCCTGGCCCGGCTGCTTGCCATCGGTCTGGCGCTTGCCAGCCAGGACCGGGTTGGCGGGCGTGGCGGCTACCAGCGCTTTGAGCTGCGCCAGGTCGGCCTTGCCGATGTCGCGCCAGGTCTTCTCGACGACATCGCTGGCCACCTTGCCTTCAGCCTTGGCCTGGTCCATGACCTGATCGAGCTCGCCCTGAACGGCTTGCGCGCGCAGGGCCGCCAGTTCGGTGTTCAAGGAAGCAACGGCTTCCACCGACACGAACTTGGTCGGATCGGGCGGCGTCGACTTGAGCGTCGCGATCTGGGCGTTCAGGCCAGCGATCTGGCCAGCCTGCGCGGCCTGGGACTTCAGCGCGGCCAGGGCGGATACGCCTTGTTCGGTGGTGGCGGTCTCGGGCAGGCCGAGGCCTTCGAGCAGGGCTTTGAGCAGAGGGTTCATGTCGTCCTCGGAGGTGGGGGGAAGGAATTGGCGCGCGAACTGCGCGCTGAGCGCGGCCAGCTGAGCGCTGGTCAACCCGTCCAGGGCAGGACGGTTGGTGAGCGCAGCGCCAACGATGGCCAGCACGTCACCGGTTTCGGGGTGATAGAGGAATGTGGCGCTCTGGTAGCGGTATTCGTCGTCGTCCAGCATCTGCTTGGCGCGCGCAGTCCACTGCACCCCCTGGGCAAAGAGGCCTTCGCCAGGGCGGAAGACGAACTTGGCGCCGGCCATCCACCCGGCCGCCGGCGCGGGCTGACCGTTGTTGGCCGCTTGCTGCGTCTGGTGCTCATAGTCGATCGGCAGATCGTTGACGCTCGCCCGCGCCAGAGCGATGACCCGCTCGGCGATCTGGGCGTTCATGCGGTACGTGCCCGACTTGGGCATCTCGCGCGCATCCTCGGCCGCCTGCGGCTTGAATTCGCCATCAGGCAGCAGATGCAGCTCAGGGACGGCGTCATCGTCACCCGTGCGTTTGATCTGCACGGCGAACGCGGCCAGGAGTGGGGCGGTGGATTTAGGCATGGGCGCCAGTCTGACGCCATGCCTTGGAACGCTCTATTAAACGGGTTTACCGCGTTTTCGGGTGCCCACCAGCTGCCGCCGGCGCAGCAGCACCTCGCCCAGCGCCGTCACCTATTGCAGCTTGGATAGGCCCGTGCGGTCAAACGTTGCCGGGTCGATCACTTCCATCGAGACCACGCCATTGCCCCCGGCCTTGCCATGCGCCTGGCCGGAAAGGTCCACCACAACCTTCACCACGCGTTGCGAATCGGAGGGGGAAGTGCATAGCAGCACCGCATGATCGCCGTCCAGCCATGCCTCACCGACCTGGCGCAACAGCGTCGGCAGCTGCGCGACAAGCGCGGCGCCGGCGTCCGTGGCTTGGCCGGCAGCATGTTGACCATCGCCCAGCATGCTTCGCAGCTGTGTCATGTCAATGTGAATCGTGCCGCGGGCGCTCGCGCCGCGCAGCTGGCCGGCGTCCTGCAGCGCGTCGACCTGGTCGCTGGAGAATGCACCGACCACGCGACGCTGACCAACCGTGCGGCGCTCGCCGCCGGTGTAGCGGCCGACGAAGTCGTTGAACTCGGCCTGCACCAGTGGCGCGACCTGGTCGGCGCCGTCGGCCAGGATGCGCGCCGCCGTGCGTGGCTCGGCCGCATCGGCCTTGTCCATCAGTGCCCGGGCCAGGCTCTCGCGGCGCAGGCCCGGCCGGTAGTTGAAGGCAGAATGCACGCCCACCGGCACATCCATGGTTTCGCCCGTGCGGGTGTTCGTGTACTCGACATACCGCTCGGGCGGTGCCTCGCTGACCTCAAGGCCCATCTGGCTAACCTGGCGCGCGGTCAGCTGCAGCACACCGCACTTGCAGCCCCATTCCTTGACCGGCATGTGCGATTGCCACCAGGGATCGTCTGCACGCATGACCCGGCCAGCAAAAGCCGCGTGCGACAAGCGAGGGTGCTCGCTTGAGCTGCGCAAGTACTGCAGGTAGGGAAACAGCTCGATGTTGCGCTGGATCCGCTCGGACTGCCCCTCGGA
Source organism: Achromobacter sp. ISS7 (assembly GCF_056523125.1). NCBI lineage: Bacteria > Pseudomonadati > Pseudomonadota > Betaproteobacteria > Burkholderiales > Alcaligenaceae > Achromobacter > Achromobacter sp. ISS7. The sequence goes on from NZ_JAWRZD010000001.1 coordinate 2,361,944, forward strand.
ATACGCGGTGGAAACGTTGGTGTCAAAGATTTTGCGCAGCCTGGCATCGCTGCCGAGCTGCGCATTGACCGTCTCGCCGGTGACCGGATCGACCATCTCGCGCTTGCCCCACCAACCCTTGTCCTGCAACTGCGGGCCGAGCGTGCGCCGAAAGTCCTGAAACGTGGTGCCCTCGGCGATCGCGCGGTCGGTGGCGCCGCGGATGTCTTTCAGCACATCCAGCCGCATCGCCTTGGCCACCGTGAACGCGGCGGCGTGTTCCTGGGCAGGCATGTCCTGCCAGGAGAACGCCATCCGGTAGCCTTTCTGGCGAAAGAACTCGACAGCCTCACGCGGCGGCAGCGGCTCCAGCTCGATGGCGGCCATGTCAGGTGCGTCCGCCATTCAAGTACGACCCCCATTTGTCAGGTTGCCCCAGAGGCGGGCCGCCAGCGTGCCGCGGCTGAGCAGGTCCGCCAGCGCCGTGGCGTCCATTGCTGCCAGGCGCTGCTCGACGGCCACCTGGAAGTCCTCGAACGACGTGCTGATCTCCAGCGCTTCCTGGATCGCCTTCTGGATCGGGTCAGGCTTGGCCTGCCACTCATCGAGCATGGCATCGACCAGGCTGTCGATCGCGTCGGCCGCCGTGTTGGTCAGATCTCCCGGCGCGGCCTTCAACCGCGCCAGCTGCGCAGGAGCGGGCCGGCGTCGACCGCCAGCAGCCAACCCCGCGAGCCCGCCCGCGCCATCGCCATTGCCGTTGCCAAACGACGGCGCAGCGGGCTGCAGGATCGCATCCTTTTCTTCGGCCATCGGGATCTTGAGCTTGCTGTGCGCCCAGTCCGCTTTGATCCGCATGCCCATGTTCACCAGCTTGGGTAGCGAATCGGCGAGCAACTTGATGTCTTCGGGCTGCTGCGTGTCGAGCACCAGGCGCGGGCACCGGTGCAACGACGTGCGGCCCCGGTTGACTGCCAGAATTGGGTACACCAGCTGGCGCGTCAGCGTAGTGGCGAGCTGGCGCGCGTCGGATTTCTTCAGGTCGTGGCGCAGTTCGTTGTGCACCTTGCCCAGGGCCTGCGTCCCGTGCTCGCCTTCGCCGCTGGTGAGCGTGCCACCCAGCACCGCCTTGCTGGTGCTGCGTTCCATCAGGCCAATCATGCTGTCAAACGGCGTGGACTCGCCCTTGGCCGCTTCCTTGAACTCGATCTTCATGCCCTCAGGCACGATGGCGGCCGCATCGTGGCCAATGCCGATCACAGCGCGCAAGAGCGTCGCCCGTGCCTTGTCGTCGGAGGTATTGGGGTTGTACGTGCCCAGACGCAGCGGCAGCCCGTAGATCTCCAGGAACTCAGCCAGGTCGCGCACGGCAAAGTTCTTGAAGAGCCACGGCCAGGCGAGCACCCGAAACAGGCCCGTGCGGGCGATGTAGCCGCTGCGCGAGCGGTGCGTGTGCATGATCCAGCCAAACGGCCAGAGCGATTCTCCATCGGCGCTGTTGTCGCGCAGGCGCAGCTCGTTGCGATCAAGGCCCGGGGCGATCGGCGTACGAAACCACCCTTGCGGGCGAAATGTTGCCGTGACCGGCATGCGCATCTTCTCGATCGTGTCCCATCCGAGCTCGATCGGCGAAAACCCGTGACCGACTGCATCGGTCATGTCAAAGAGAATGTCCTCCATTTCCAGGCTCTGCAGCACCTCGGTCACGAAGGCCGCTTCGTCCAGTTCCGCACTGGTGGGGTTCGCTGGCGGCTCGATCGACCAGTCGAGCTGGCTGACGGTCAGGCGGCGCGTCTGCATGACGCTGAAGAGGTGCGCGTCTTTTTCCTCCATGTCGGCGAACATCTCGTGCTGCGCCGTGATGTCGCCCGTCTCGGCCTGCTGCAGAATCTGCGCGAGCCGCGGCGGGGTCAAACCGCGCGTGGGATGGTTCTCCCATTCCGATTGCAGGTGTCCCAGCCGAGCCGTCTGCGGCTCCTCCAGGTGCATGTTGGTGATCGGGCGGCCGAATTGATCAACGATTTGAGCCATGAATCTCTCTCTTTCGGGTCTCAACCCAAACCTGCGACGGTTCCCCGGTGGAGCGAAGCCCCGGCAAGCCGTTTACACGTGTTTATAAAGGCCCTCAGACGTGCGATTGGGGTCAGCGTAGCCACCCACCCCAAAAAACGCCCCAAAAGGCCGGAAATTTGAAGTGCCTCACGCCACGCGCCGTCGCCGGCCCACGGCGTGTCATCGTCGTGCTCGCCGGGCAACGCATCCCAACGGCTCGTTTGGCGCGGTACCGGCGTGTAGTCGATGGGCGCGGCCAGGTTCATCGACGCGAACCACAGCAGCGCCAGCATCACCGCCGAGTCACCGTGGCGGGTCAGCTCCGGGTCCTTCAAATCCTTGCGCCGCAGCTTCACCACCATCGGTATGCCCTCGACATCCTCGATCGCGCGAAGGTCGGCCGCCACGTTCGCGTCACGCGGCAGGTCAATCATCCCGTCTTCAAAGCCCTGGATCAGCTTGGACATCCAGGCGCCGTACCAGGCGCGGTTCAGCTTGATCTGGTGGACGTGGTCGTGCCCGAACTTGTCGGCCGTGTATTCGGCCAGCGTCTCGCCCGAACCGGTTGCATCCATGGCGCCGCCACAACGGCGCGGCATGTGCTCGATGATGTACCAGATGACCTGTTCTTGTTGGCGCGTCGGCACCTTGTGCATCTCGACGATGAACACCACGCGCCGGCGCAGGTTCGCCTCGATCTGCCCAACACCGAACACCGAGAAGTCGCGGTGGCGCGCGAAGTCCTGGGCGAAAACGCTTTGCAGTTTCGGATCGAGCAGCGCCAGGGCAGGTTCAACCTGGCGGCGAATCCAGTCCTCGACGAATGAGCGGCGTTCCGCCTCGCTCTTGCGCACGAAGTCATCGTCAAGCGCCAGGCGCACGACCGGCCGCTCCTCGGCCATGGCGTTCTCGATCCAGACGCCAGGCAGGCTGACGCCGCTGCCGTCGCGCGGGATGGCATCGAGCTCCTCGCGCATGGCCGCCTTGCGCACCCCATAGGCATTGCGGATCTTGCTGTACCACTCTTTCTTGCCCTCGGCCGTGGCCGGCGTGCCATTCATGAAGCACACCCGCTCGTACAGGCCGTTGGTGACCGCGTCATCGAACGTGACCGTCACCACAGCTGCATCTGCGCCATAGCGGCCGGCTTCGATGTCCCGGCACAACTGGGCGAAGGGGTTGTTCTTGCCGTTATGCGAACTGATGATGGTGATCTGACCACCCCAGATCAGAAGTGCGGTGGCCGCATCCAGCACGCCCTGCACATCCGGGTGGAAGGCCGCCTCGTCGATGACGACGTGCCCCTGCAGGCCGCGGATGTTCGCTGGCCGACTGGACAGGGCGCACACCTGAAAGCCGCTGGCGAACCGGATGCGATACGCGGTGATGTGCTTGGTCTTACCGCCCTCGTCCTGGTCTTCGAAGAGGAACTCCTCGACGCCCGTGACGCCTTCGCCCTGGGCTCGCGCGATCACCCGTGCAAACTTGGCGCAGTAGCCGATCGCCTCCAGGCCCTTTTCCTTGGTGTCGCCGATGTAATAGACGTTGTCGCCGCCGGCGGACTTGCGCGCCGCGGCCACCAGCGTCTTGTTCAGCATCGTGCCAAAGGTGATGCCCGTGCGCCGGCCCTTCGGGATGGCGATGATTGACGCCTTGAGAGCGGCGACCTGGCGCTGGTGCAGCATCAGAATGCCGTCGGCCAGCGGATTGAAGTTGTCCGAGATCGAACGCACGCTGGCGGGCAGGTCTTCCCATTCCAGGACGCGCAGGGTTGAGGCCAGGGGCTTGATGACGGCGGCCATCAACGATCACCACCAGGCAGAGGGATGATCGGGCCCGTCACCACCAGCGGGATCTGGATATCTCGGTCGGGCGCGACGGTTGCTGCGACCTGGACGAACGTTCTGAACAGCGCTGTGGCCAGGCTCAGCACCCACTCGGGGATGCCGTTGCGCTCGGCCACCAACGGGGCCTCGCCTTCGAGGTTGCCGAGATAGACGGGAACGACGCCGCAGAACCACCCGTAGTGCGTGAAGCGCGTGCCGAGCTCGGTACTCGGGATCTGAGAGAGGATGCTCACGGTGCGTTGATACCCAGGAAGTCACGGCGCCAGAAGTCGACCTGCTCGGCGCTCATGCCCTGGGCCTTGGCGACCTCCTGCAGCTTGGCATCCTGCTGGGCGAGCAGCGCGCGCCGCGCACGCTCCTCGGCCTCGGCCTGGAACTTCTTCAGGTTGACCGAGCTGCGTGCCAACGTGGCGATGTTCTTGGCCGCTTTGCTCAGGAGCTCCACTCGCTTGCCCGAGTCCGTCTCATCGTCAGCTTCTTGCAGTTCGATGATGGCTTCGAAGAGCTCGGTCTGGACCAGGGCCGTCAACGCCTCGCTGCGCGCATCGATCTCGTCGCCGGCGTGCGCTCGTATGAGCTTGGCCGCTTCCGTGCTTGCACGAATGGCGGCCAGCCGGCGCTCGAGCTTCTGACCGTACCGGCCGATGGCGCTGCGACTGGGCAAGCTGCCGGCGTTGGCTTCGACCGGGAATCGCTCGCGCAGATCCTCGATCAGGCTATCGAGCGTGTGGCAGCCGGTGGCCAGCTGCGCCTCGATGTAGGCCTTGATCTCCTCGGGCAGGCGATGAATGCTGCTCTTGCCAGCCATGGGTCACCAGTATTTGACGGGCCGGGCGATGCCAGGCTCACAGTCGATCGTGTATTCGGCCACGTCGGTGCCGTAGCGCGTGAGATCCGCGAACCACTTGCCGTCCGGGCGCTTCTCCAGTTTGACCAGGTCGCGGTCCGACAGGTAGTCGAGCTCGCGGCGCAATTCCAGCGGCGTGGCATCCGGGTACTCCGATTGGGCAACCGACAGGATCGGGCCCTCGAAGGCGCCGATGGGGCGTGCGTTGTTCAGGGTCAACAGAATCAGCCAGCGCAGCGATTCGCGGCGCGAGCGGGCCAGGTCAATTTGCATTTTTCTTTCCATCCAATACTCCCCGCAGCTGCAGGTTCTCGATCTTCACTGCCAAGCCATCCAGCTTCGCCTCGACCACGCTTTGACCACGGATGTAGTCCTCACGTCGAACGTACTGCAGAGCCATGTCACGCTGCATCTGCAGGAACTCGCGTTCGACACGCTGCCACTCGCCGGCCTCCAGCTTGGCTGACTCCTCGAGTTTGTCCAGTCGATGCTGAACCTGCTCGTGGTTGGCCGATCGCGCATCTTCCTGGGCACGGAAGCGCAGATCAATGTGACGCAGCATCTGCGTGAGCAACAGCCTCCCAGCGCCTGCGCAGGCCCCGAAAAATCCCAGCAGCAGCGTGATGTGCTGCCAAACTTCCAATTCGATCTTCACCGATCCTTCCCCGGCTTGTTGATGTAGTCCACGGTGTCCACGTGCTTGCCTGCGCAGGTGCCGTACAGGCCGTACATCGCCTCCAAGGCGACCGCGGCCGCGGCGTCCGAGTCATCGATCGGGCGCACGACCGGTTGACACCGCGCGGCCAGTTCCGCTGGCAGCAAGACCGCCGGCCGCCATGGCATCGGCTCGGTCTGCCGCGGCGCCGAGGATCCGCATGCTGTCAGCATCGAAACGGCACTGCACAGCACCAGCCGGGCGAGATTTCGCAATCGCATTCTTGAGCTCCGTATTCGACGTCTTGTTCTGCTGCTCCAGGCCGGTCATTGCCGTGCGCAGTTCCTTGTTCATCGCCGTGCTGCCCGAGACGTCGGCGCGTAGCGCATCGAGGCCCTTGGCGAGCGAGTCGACCTGGCTGGCATCGTGCGCAGCCTGGGTTTCGAGAACGCCACGCTCGTGCCCATTGGCCTCGCCGCGCCAATAGCCCAGGCCGGCGGCGAGCGCGCCTAGCGCGATCGCCCAGCCCACGATGTTCAGATTCACGGGCATACGCCAGGCCCCCAGGATGCCGCAACATAGGTCGGCTGATGGTGGTGGATGATGCGGTCGGGATAGGCCCGGTTCTCGCGCCAGTTGGCCGCCGATCGGCCCGCATTGACCGTCTCGACCGATCCCCACCAGATGAGCGGATCAAGCCCCGAACTCGATGCTCGTTTCTGGTCACGCGAGATCCAGCCCAGCCCGCCGTTGTAGGCCGACAATGTCATCGCCATGCGCTCGCAGTCATCACGCGCGCGGATACGCTCGTAGAGATAGCGGTCGTAGGTCACCAGGGCGCGCAGCGCCCAGGATGGATTGAAGGGAGCGTTCTGCGCCAGCGCCGGGTAAAGCCCAGCGATCCAGCTGGAGGTCGCCGGCATGAACTGGGCCATGCCTTGGGCGCCCACGGCAGAGACGGCGCCGGGGCGCCAGGCGCTCTCCTGATGGATCTGTGCGGCGAACGTCGAGACCGGTGCGTCCATGCCCCAAACGACACGGGCGTTGCGCATGAGCTCCGACCGGTACTGCTGGGCTGCACGCGGCACGTCGGCCGCTGGCGCCGGCAGCGCGGTGCAGCTGGCCACGAGCAGCACGACCAGGTGTCGGCCGAGACGGATGAGCTGCTGGCCCATCACAGCCCCAGCGCGACAGCCAGAATGACCGCGGCCGCGATCGCCGTGCGGCGGATCGTCGAGACCATGAAGGGGATTTCGTAGCCGTCCGCGATCGGGTGGTCCACGCGATGCGTGCCGACGCAGGAGCCGCAGCGCCAATCACGCACCAGGTAGCCATCGGGACGTGCGTACGGGAACAGGGCGCGGTCGATCCAGTAGGAGCCGACGGCCGCCAGACTGATCAGGCTCAGCTTATAGATCGCGACGGGAACTTGCTGGGGGGAAACGATGCCGATCACGACGATCAGCAATGCGGCGACGATGAGCCAGGTGGTCAGGCGCGGCAGGCGCCGCCGCAGGGGAATGGTGGAATTTACGATTCGGATCAAGGCAGCACTCCAGAGCAAGAAAAAGGGCGGCGAGCAGAATGAACCTGCATCGTGCCGCCCGCTTGCCTGAAGCGCTATTAAATGGATTTACTGCTATCCGATATTCAAGCCTGTGATGCCTATTGGCTGAATGGATTCTTGTCACCACGCTTCATAATTCCAACCCAGGGATTCCGTGCAATTCGAATCTCCATCGTATCGCTCTCGGGTATATAGATCGCAACCATGGCTCCATCTCTGACGCCGAACCAGCGCTTTCCAGTGTCTGCATACTTGTCGGTTACGAACCTGGATTCTTTCCCCTCCGTGCAGGCTCCCCAATCGTTATCGGAGGGACGGGCTCCGCACTGCACGGTGGTGCCATCTGGTCGAATCGTCCACTTTACCCACCATGGATAGTCGTCGCTGACCGGTTCCGTGTAGGTCCAGGTACCCACCATTCTTTTCGATGCGTCCTCTAACGACTGGGGGGCTTGCAAGGGTGGAGCAGGTTTTCGCTCTTCTTGTTTGGAGCAGGCAGTACTTAACGCCAGAGTACCGCAACCGATCAATATGCTTATGAGTCGTGACATGCGAGTGGGGGCCTGGCTCATTTTTTACATCGCTTCTGATTGACTGTTTGCTATTGCTGCGCCATTTGAGACCGTTATCGGCCTTCACGTCAGATCCTATCCTGAAGAATCAGGTCAATGATCTCAATCCTTTGCTTGTAGAACGCTATCTGCATCGCAGTGCGACGACGGTTGCGGTCCAGCCAGTATGCAGCGACTAGGAGAACTGCAGCCCACCCCATAAGCCAAAAAGTCGCGTTCGGGTGGGCAAAATTTCCTGAGAGTAAAAACCAGACACCACTGCATAACGCACACAGCGTCAGGCCTAGTGGCCAGTTGAAGAAATGACGGCGACGAGCATCAAACAACTTTGCCTTGCACCTGCGGAGCTCATGACGCAACACGGGCGAACTTTCATGCCAAAGGGAGTCGGGACTGGGGCCGGCGTTGAATATGTCGCCGCCCGCCACCTGGCCGACATGTCCGTGGAAATTCTGCATCTCGCCCATCACCCGTTCCCCCCAAAGGCTGACCTCAACATTGCAACCCTCACGCTTTTTAAAAAGATGGGTTGAAGTAACACGAGCACTCCTCCGCGCTCGACTGTGAACTTCGCTTTGCGGTTAACGATGTTGTGCCCAGCGAGCTGGCCAACGGAGGTCATTTTTTCTTTCCTCCCACATTGAACGTGACACCCTTCTTGTTGGTGATATTCCCTGAGACGGCCTGGCCAACTTCGCCATGGAAAACCTGACCAGATTTCCCATGGGCTGCTGCCCCAGCAGCCATACCTATTGCCATCGCTGCAGCGGTTCGGCGCAAAGCAGCCTGATCGCTCGGCGAACAGGCCGCGTAGTCGGCAACCAGTATGCGTTGTTCTGGAGTGATGGCCGGTTCCGGCTTGAACGAACGAGAGCCGGTTAGCACGTAAGCAACGTCCACTCCAATTGCGGCCAGGGCGGCTAGCTGCACAGCGGTTGGTGAGGAGACGCCCTTTTCCCAATCGATCAGCGTGCGCTTCTTAGCGGCAGCCGCTTCCGCAAACACCGGCTGCGTCAGGCCTAGGCGCTCTCGTTCTTCTTTCAGTCTGGACGCGATGGGGTGAATATCCACACTTAATTTCATGTTGACATGGTGCGGATATCCGCACCATAATTAACCCTCAAGAACCTACCTGGTTCCCGACCCTTAAAACCACACCCCGCGAGGATAGCAGACGCCATGCATCCTGAATTGATCAAGGCCTCGATTCGCATGAAGGGCACCACGCCCACTGCGCTGGCCGCCAAATTGAAGGTCGCACCCACGACGGTCTTCGAAGTCATCTCCGGCCGCACGCGGTCTGCACGCATTGAGCGCGCGATCGCCGACCTGGTCGGCCAACCCGTATCTGTCCTCTGGCCGAGCCATAGCCAGCCCAAGGGGGTCAACCGCCGCCTCAAGAGCGCCGCTCCCCGCAGGGTGGCGGCATGAGCACGATCAAGGCCACGCTCACGCGCACATACCGCAATGAACCGCTGGCAGTACTCGACGGCGGCCCCTTCGTCATCGTCGAGCGCACGCCAGAACAGCTGCGTGCCCTGGCCGCCGCGCTGGAAGCAATTGCCATGGCAGCCGAAAAGCGTCCGTGCACGGGTCGCCACTGGCTGCCAGGTCGCATGGAGATTCAGGCATGAGCAAGGAAACCATCAACAGCGCACAGCGTGTTTTGCGCATCATGAAGGCGCTGCGTGGCCGGCGCCTGAATGGCATCTCCAACCAGGAATTGGCCGCGATGACGGGCGAATCCCCTACGAACGTCACGCGCGCGCTTGCCACGCTCATGGCCGAGGACTTCGCGGTGAAGTTCGACAACGGTCTGTACGCACCTGGCATCGCGTTGCTGCAGATCGCCCAGGCCCATGCCGAAGAGTGCGCGCGGATGACCGCCCGCATCGCCGAAACCAACCAGCGCATCGCCGCTGGGGCCCAGCTGTGACCCAGGCCCCGCCTGTCGATCACCACATGACCGTCGATATCTATATCGCGGGCAGGTCGGAGTATCGCGTCCGCGTGAACCGCATCCCGACGGCCGAAGCCGACGTGGCATTCGCGGTGGCCCGCAACGTGTTCGCCGAGTTGCTCAAGTACGCCGGCCAGCCCCACGCATTGCGCATGGAGCTGGTCGACGTCGACCCCATTCACGAATGCCAACCAAAAGGATAGTCACGATGGCTCGTCCGAAGAATTCCCCCGTCGCCGCACCTGACACCGCCAAACCCGCCGCCGATGTCGAGGCAGCGCTGGTCCAGGCCGCCGAGCGCTCGGCCTTGATCCTCAAGCAGTTCGGTGACGGCTTGCCGTTCGATCTGCCGCGCTACGAACACGTCATTCGCACCCACCTGGCACGTAGCGCCGACGAAATGCTCGCCGCTGGCCGCGCGCTGCTGGTGGTTCGTGAACACGTGCCGCACGGGGATTGGCGCGATTTCTTGTCCCGCCTCGGCCTCGAACCCCGCCTCGCGCAGCGCATGAGCCAGGCGGCGCTGAAGTTCTCAAATGCGTCGACGTCGACGCATTTGATCGAGGCGGCCGGTAACAAGTCGAAACTCATTGAGCTCCTGGTCCTCGACGATGACCAGGTCGCCGAACTGAACGAGGGCGGCACGGTCGCCGGCATTACGCTCGACGACGTCGCCACGATGTCGGTGTCCGACCTACGCAAGACACTGCGTGAAGCGCGCGCCGAAGCCGAGGCCAACGACAAACTGCTCTCGGAGAAAAATGACCAGATCGACACGCTCAAGAAAGAGCGTGATGCTGCCAATCGCCGGATCAAGGCTGAGAAGCCCGACGCGCAGCTGGTCGGCCTGCACACCGAAGTCGAGGCCGAGTTGGTGGGCCTGGAGGCGGTCATTGGCGGCAAGCTGCGCGAAGGCCTGGAGAAACTGTGCGCAGCGTATGTCGAGAACGGCAAGGGCGATGCGCAGCGCACGCGACTTCTGGCCGCCAGCCTGCGTGCGGTCCAGCAACAGATCGGCGACCTGTTCACCGAATTCAACCTGCCCCAGGGTGACGGCGACGAGTTGCCGGCCTGGGCGCAGGACGAGTAAGGAGCGAGCGATGGGAGCCCCCGCCAACGCAGTCATCGCGGAAGAGCTGGCCGACGTTGCGCGTGCCTGGCGCGTTGCGCCGCACGGGCGTAAGGGCGAGATCCTGGCTGGCGCGGCTGCGCGGCTACAGATGTCTCAGGCCAGGCTGTATCGCCTGCTCGGCGACCTGGTCACCAAACCGACCCGCAAGCGCCGGTCGGACGCCGGCAAGACGGCACTGCCGGTGCAGGAAGCACAGATGATCGCCGCCGTGCTGCTCGAGCACATGCGCAAGAACGGCAAGATGCTCAAGAGCGTCGAGGCCGCGGTGGAGGTGCTGCGCGCCAACAACATGATCGAAGCGCTGCGCATCAACCCGGCGACGGGCGAGGTCTCGCCCCTGTCGATCTCCACCATCCGCAAGGCCCTGCGAAACTATCGTCTGCACCCGGAGCAACTGCTCGCGCCGGCGCCGGCAATGAGCCTGCGCAGCCTGCACCCGAACCATGTATGGCAGATCGATGCATCGCGTTGCGTCCTGTTCTACCTGCCACGCGCATCGAAGGGCGATAGCGGTCTGCGCATCATGGACCACACCGACTTCTATAAGAACAAGCCGGCCAACGTCATCAAGGTCATCAACGAGTCGCTGTGGCGCTACGTGGTGACCGACCACACCAGCGGTTGGAACTATTCCACGTACGTCACGGGCGGTGAGAACGCCACCAACCTGGTTGACGTCCTCATCGACGCCATGCATCGCCGAGAGGGTGAGGCCATGTTCGGCGTTCCACTCATGGTGATGCTCGACCCGGGATCGGCCAACACCAGCGCGATATTCAAGAACCTGTGCAAGGCGTTGCGGATCCACGTCCAGATCAACAAGCCGAAGAACCCGCGCGCGAAGGGCCAGGTCGAAAAGGGCCAGGACATCACCGAGCGCGATTTCGAATCCACCCTGCGGCTGCTGCCGTCAGACAAGGTCGACAGCCTGGAGAAGATCAATGCGCTGGTGGCACGTTGGCGCCGGTACTTCAACGGCACCCGGATCCACACGCGCACGGGGCGAACCCGCGACTCCGCCTGGCTGCATATCACGCCCGATCAGTTGGTGACCCCGCCAGCAGCAGAGCTCCTGCGGTCACTCGCGCTCAGCGCGCCGGAGTCGCGCGTGGTTTCCACGCACTTGCGCGTCAGCTACCGCGGTTCCGACTACGACGTGTCGTCGGTGCCTGGCGTCTGCGTTGGCGAGAAGCTGCTGGTCTGCGAGAACCCCTGGGCTCAGGACACCGTCCAGGTCGTGATGAGCGACGACGAGGGCCACGAGGCCTACCAGGTCGTGCAACGTGTCACCTATGACCAATTCGGTATGGTCGCCGATGCGCCCGTGATCGGCGAGAGCTATGCCCGTCACGCCGACACGCCCGCGCAGACCAACGCCAAGGCCTTGGAACTGATGGCGACAGGCACCTCCACCGAGACCGAAGCCAAGGCGGCACGCAAGGCCGGCACCGTCGCCTTCGGCGGGCAGATTGACCCCTTCGCCCACATCGACCAGGCGCTCGAGCATGTGCCCGCCACACTGCCGCGCCGCGGCCGGGATCACGACCTGGTCGCACCGACGGTGCACCTGCCGCCGCTTTCGCACATCCAGGCCGCCAAGCAGCTCAAGCCCGCGTTTTCCGACTGGTCGCCTGAACACTACACACGCCTGCAGGCCCTGTACCCCGAGGGCGTTCCGGTCGACGCCATTGACGCAGCAGCGCAAGCGTTGCGCGCCGCCATGGCGCCGGCTCCTATCCAACCGTCCATCGTGCACATCGTGCGCGCCGCCTAGGAAAGCAGATGAGACAGCAGCTGAAACTCAAACGGATCTTGCCGGCGCTCGGTGTGTCGCAAAGCCAGCTTGCGATCGCGGTCGAACTCAGCCCGGCGACGGTCGCCCAACTTGTGAACCACGCTCTATGGCCTCGGGTGCGGCAGCACCAGCTGCGCGAGGCCACGATCCAGTTTTTGAAGGTCCACGGCGCCACCGAGGAACAGCTTGCCGTGGCCTTTGAAAAAGAAACGCCACCGCAGGTCAGTGCGGTGGCGCCCGAACAACAGCATTCCCCCATGAACGAGGACGAACACATGTCGATTCGCAAGCAGATTCTACAGCCTCAGACCCTGCGCCACTTCAAGCTGCCGGGCAACCCCTTCGACGAAGTCGCCAGCAGCGACGAGTTCTATGCCAACGAGCAGCTGCGCTACACGCGTGCCCAGCTGCTGGATGCCTGCAAACGCGGCGGCTTTGTCGCGGTGGTAGGCGAGTCGGGCTCGGGCAAAACCACGCTGCGTCGTGACCTGCAGGAGCGCGTGCAGCGCGCGGACATGCCCATCCAGATCATCCGCCCCTACGTTGTCGGCATGGAGGCCGACGACACCAAGGGCAAGACGCTCAAGGCCAGCGCGATCCTGGACGCGATCATGGCCACCATCGCCCCGCATGAACCGCTGCGCGCGAGCAGTGATGCGCGGTACCGCCAGCTGGAGAACCGCCTGAAAGAGAGCCACCGCGCCGGCGTGCGTCACGCGGTGCTGATCGAAGAGGCGCACGCCATGCCCAAGGCCACGTTGCGCCACCTGAAACGCTTTGTCGAGCTCGAGGATGGTTTCTCGCGCCTGCTCAGCGTGATCCTGCTCGGACAAAATGAGCTCGCCGAGAAGCTCGATCCTCGCGATCCCTCGGTGCGCGAAGTGGTCCAGCGTTGCGAGATCATCACGCTGCCGCCGCTGGGCGAGTACCTGGAGGACTACCTGCGCTTTCGGCTCAAGCGCTTCAGCGTGGACCTCTCCAAGATCGTGACCGCCGATGGCCTGCAGGCGCTGCGCGAGCGCCTGTCGCCGCCGGTGCCGCGTGGGCACACCGAGCGCTCGTTCCTCTACCCCTTGGCGGTGCACAACCTGCTGACCGCCGCCATGAACCTGGCCGCCGAGAACGGCGCTCCGGCGGTTAGCGCCGACATCGTCATGGAGACGAAATGGAACTGATCGCCAACACCACGGCGCCGCGGGTTTATACCCCGGCGCGCATCGCGCAGATTGCGGTGGCCAACGCCGCGGGCCGGGCGCTGCGGGCGCTTGGCCTGCGCGTGATCAGCGAGGAGCTGATCCCCGGCGACGGTGGCGCACCCATCCTTCTGCTCGACCTGTGCGGGATGCCCGCCGAGTACCTGCGGGGGATGTGCGAGGCCTCCACGCGCCAGGCCGACGGGCGCATCACCGCGCTGTTTCAGGGCGTGCGCCTGGCGATCCACCAAGACGAGGTGCGCCATGACGGTTGAATTCATGGCGGGCCCGTCCCTCGCGAACCCGGCCGCATTTGATTCGGTCGACCAGCTGCGCAACGCGCTGCACGGCGCCAACAAGGACCTGGTCAACCTGTTCTTCGAGCACTGCTCGTTGCGCTGCTCCTTCGCCGAGCTGAGCCAGCTTCTCAGCGACATCATGAGCGCCCAACTCGGCAACGACGATGACGCGCTGCGCAAACACATCGCTGCTGCGGTTGAGCGTACGCGATTCGCGCTGAGCGACAAGCCGGCAACGAGGCACTGACATGGCCCGCGCTCGCGCCTTGATGGTCTTTCAGGTGTCGGTCGCAGGCATGCGGCTGCGCGTGCGACTGCTGCCGAGTGTGGCCGACGTGGACGCGGAGTATCGCGGGGGCCGCAGGCGCAGTGATCGCAAGGTCGTTCACGGCTATTTCCAGGCCGCGGCACTGGGGGCCCGCGTGATTGGGACGGTCGCTGTGCCGCTCTCGGGCAGCAACCTGCGCGAGATCGTTCCCCACGAGGTGTCCCACGCCGTCATCCATCACCTGCAGGGCGTGAGTGCGCGTGACGATGAGACCGCTGCCAGCGCGATCGGGCTGTTGTGCGCGGCCATTTTTTCCAGGATCGAGGCGTTCGCCGCCTTTCAGGAGACCCCATGAGCAAATCTGACGATGTCGCCGTTGTGGCGCTCATCCGTATCAAGGCCGTGTTGCGCCGCCACCAGGCGCCGGCCAGCACGATCAGCAAGCACGACGCCATCGTGCAGATCTCGGCCCTCGTGGACGAGGCCGCGGCCGAGATCGCCGACTCCATCGCCTCGCTCAACATGAAGGAAGCATCATGACCAGCACCACCGCCAATCGCCCCGACATTCCGCCGGGATTTCGCCTCAAGGCGGACGGCTCGTATGTCCCCGAAGCCCTGGTATCCGATATCGACAAGCTGCGCGACCAGACCATCGAGACGCTCATTGACCAGGCCAAGATCATCAGCACGTTGCTGGCGGATTTCAAGATCCGCGCGTTTCGCGATATCGAGGCCTTTGTCGAGACGAGCGTCGAGCAGTACGGCGTGAAGTCGCGTAGCGTCAAGGGGAACCTGACGCTGACCTCGTTCAGCGGACGCTACATGGTCCGGCTGCAGATCCAGGATCGCCTCGTGTTCGACGAGCGCCTGCATGCGGCCAAGGCCCTGATCGACGAATGCATCACGTCCTGGTCGGAAAGCTCGCGCGACGAGATCAAGGTGCTGGTGAACGACGCATTCCGCGTGGACAAGGCCGGCCAGATCAACACGGCTCGTGTGCTGGCCCTGCGTCGTCTTCCCATCAAGGATGAGCGCTGGCAGCGCGCCATGGCCGCGATCAGCGACAGCGTGAGCGTGGCCAACAGCAAACCCTATGTGCGGTTCTACGAGCGGCGCGAGGGTTCGGACGAGTACACGCCGATCTGCCTGGACATCGCGGCGGTTTGATCATGCCGAGCTACCCGAACTACGACACGAAGTCGCTGTGCGTTGGCTGCGAATGCACCGAAGGCCGGCAGTGCTCGGACCACGGCAAGCTGTGCCATTGGTTGCGTGTGGATCGCAACCTCGGCAAGGGAGTCTGCAGCTGCTGCGCCGACTGCGTTCCCGATTGGGATGCCGGCAAGTACGACACGCGCACCCGCATCGGTCCGATCGATGTATGACCCCGCCGCTCCACACCCCAAGCGATAAGGGGGCCGCGCACGGCTAAATGCGCGGGACGTCCCAGCCTGGCCGGGCGGGCTTAGATCGACCCCGGATTTTTTCGACATGCACGCTTTCTTGAACGCCTTGCCCTTGTAGGGCGCTCCGGTAAGCGCCAGGAGCCAGAAATGACCATGCCCCCCGACGATACGCCGTCCGTGCGACGCCGCCACAAGACCCTGCAGGAGATGGCCGAGCTGTTCGGCATCTTCCTGGTCGAGCGCCTTCAGCTCACGGCCGAGGACGCGGCCACACTCGGCGATGAGCTGGTCGACCTGGTGCACCGTCATTACAGCGGCCAGAGCCTGTACTTCCCCAAGGATCGTGGCTATGTCCGGCTGGAGCATGACACCTACATCTGGCAGCACCTTCGCCGCGGGAATGCCTCGGAGATCGCCGCCCACCTGGGTGTGAGCTACGTGTATGTCTACCAGCGGTACCGCGTCATGCTGGCCGAGTCTCGTCGCCGCACCCAACCCCAGCTTCCTGGAATGGACTCCTCCGAAACCGACGGTGCGTAGCGCCAGCGGTCCATTTCCGCAACCGTAGAGAGCCTCCCCCTCATGAACGAGAACACCATGACGAAAGCCATGAATCCCATTCAACGCATCCGCACAGTGCTGGATGCCTACAAGACACCGGGCAGCCCGCTGAGCAAGGCGGCTTGCCTTGCTGAAATCGACTCCATCGTCGCCGATGTCGAGCGCATCGACCACCTGACGGCTGTGGACGACAAGCTGAAGGTGGATATCTTGCGTGCCAGCATTGTCAACATCGGCCGGCTGCTGCCGGATCGCATGAGCATCGCATTTACGCGGTTGGATGCGGTCACCATGCTCAAGCAGGTTTTCCCGGATGGCGAGAGCCAGGACTGCGTTTTCACAGGCCACACGCCGATCTATGCCGTTCCGGTCGTGCCGGCGCTTCGAAACCTGGCCGAGGATCTCCAGCATGGATAAAGACGACATCCTTCGCAAGATCGAGAAGTGCTTGGCGCTGGCGAAGTCCAGCGAACCGGCCGAGGCGGCGGCAGCGCTGCGTCAGGCGCAAGCGCTGATGCGTGAGCACGGAGTATCGCAACTGGAAGCTCAGGCGATCGGCGCTCGTGAGTGCTCGGTTAAGGCCACCGCACGCACGCCGAGCAGGCACGAAGCCCACCTTGCCGGCCTTGTGGCCGATGCTTTCGGCTGCGAGCTCATCCTCGCAAGCGGCGGAATCCTTTCCGGTGGAGCGGTGTGGCTGCTGGTCGGCTGCTCGCCCAGTGTCGAGGTGGCACAGTACACCCTGCAGGTGCTGCTGCGGCTGATGGCGCGGGCGCGCACCGACCATATCAAGGCCACGTTGAAGCGCTGCGGCCTTAAGAACAAGACGGCCCGTGCCGATGCCTTCTGCCAGGGTTGGGTCGCGGCCGTCGCTTCTCTCGTTCCCCGGATGGAACCCTCGGCAGACCAGAAGACTGCGATCGAGGCTCACATGCAGCTGAATCACCCGAGCCTGGGCAAGTTCACCCCGCGAAGCCGTGACGCCGGCGCTCGTGGCTGGGCCGACCAGGTCGCAGGCCACCGCGCAGGCGCCGGCGTCCAACTGCATCCAGGCGTTGGCGCCAGTGGAGCGCCGCTCCTGCTGGAGTAGCACTGCCGCGCAGAGGCAATGTCGAGATCACCAACGTCCACACCTGAAACCTTCCTGCCAGAGAGAGTTCCCATGAAACAAGATGACCGCCGAGCGAAGTGCACGCGCTGCCGCAACGTCCATTTGGAGTCCGAGCGTATCGAACGGCCCAGACCCCGCCGCTCCACCTCGGAAATCCAGATGTATGACCGCTGCTGCCCGCGTTGTGGCGGCAAGGAGTACTACGATATGACGCCGCAAGTAGCGTGGTGCTGGGCGAGCGGTGTCATCGAGGTCGGCGATCAGGAGCCTGGCGACCAGGTCGACGGCAGCGGGCCGATCGTCATTGCCCGCGGGCCGAAGTACGCGCTGCGGAGCCAACTGGAGGTTTTCGCGCGGCATGGGCGTGGCAAGGGCGAAGGTCTTCTGCTGGTGCCGGGCGTCCCGGAGGCAGGTTCCCAGCGGGAAGCTGGCGATGCGCTGGAAAAATGGCTGACCTGGTGCGCGGGAAGCCGCAGCGCGCGGCGCGATGGTGTCACGTTCACGGCAATGAAAGAGGGCTGATCCGTCATGGCGACGACAACTGCGCGCGCTCAAGAGCGCCAACGCCTAATTCGCCTTGTGCACATGGCTCAGCGGGAACTGAAGCTGGACAAGGAAACCTATCGCGCGGCCTTGCTGGCGGTCACGGGCGGCAAGAAGGACTCCTGCTCGTCGATGAGCGCCGAAGAGCTGCAGCTGGCCCTGGATCACTTCAAGCGATTCGGCTTCAAGGTGCGCCTCAAGCCTCGGCCAAGCCGCCCGATGGACACCGAGGCGACCAGCAAGAAGATCCGTGCCCTGTGGCTGCTGTTACGCGATCTGGGCGCGGTGAGCAATCCGTCCGAGGAGGCCTTGGCGGCATACGTCAAACGGATCACGGGTGTTGAAGCGCTGCAATGGATAGATGGGCGTCAGGCCGAGCGCACCATCGAGACCATGAAGAAATGGGCGATGCGCCTCTTGCCTAAGCATGTTCGGCATCTCGTCGATCAGGTGCGCGATCAGCGGCTCGAGCCCGCGGTTCTCGGCAAGCTGCAGGCCAAGCTCAACCTGGCCTTCACACGCAATACGTTCGAACCCATGCTTGAGGCCTTTGAGGCCCTGCAAGCAGCCTTGAAGGCGGAGGCGGGAACACCATGAACAGGGTACGGCGCGCGACCATTCGAACCGAGTTGGGGACGGAGATCCAATGTGCGCAATGCAAGGAATTCTGGCCCGCTGATGGCGATTTCTTCTTTCTCTCGAAAGGAACACCCCATTCCTGGTGCAAGGCGTGCTACCAGGCCCATCCCACAATCGTCGCAAGGAAGCGGCGGTGGGTCGAGAAGCAACGCGCGGCCCGAGCCGAAGCGAATTAGGTTCAAGGAGCAATCCGATGAGTGAAACCATTCGGTGGGCTCTGGCCCTGACGTATCTGGGTAGCCTATTCGGTATGGCCGCCTTTTTGATCTACAAGCGCGCCCCGGGTTGGGGCTGGTTTCTGGCAGTTGTCTGTGTCGTAGTTTCGACGACAACCATCCAAATCGACTCGAAGCCGAGCGATGCCACTACGGCCGCCCGGCTTCAAGCCCAGGGCGCCAGGGGAAAATGATGGACGCAGCAACGAAGATGCGTATGACGTTCACCGAGAACATGCGGAAAGTCGCGCTAGGTGCCCAGGTGGCTCGCTTGATGCCCAATGCTAGGGTCTGGACGATCACCCAGCAGAAGAAGGTTGATTGTGGAGTGTGGCTCACACTTCAACATGGCCGACGGTCTTTCCGTGTGTATGTTCCAGTCTGCATCAGCGGTCCCGCGTTGCTGGATGCCGGCCTCAAGTCCGTAGCCTTGGCGCCAATCCAGCGTCCGTTATGCTGATCTCTGCTAGGCGCCGACGTGTCAGAGCTACTATCATGATTCTCGTCGCGCAGGGCGGGACCCTCCCCGCCGTTAACAGGAGAGCCGTCAAGATGTCAGCGGTTTCGTCGATCCTCACTCGGTTGACTGCCGAGCAACAGGAAAAGGTTGATCGCATGATCAATCTGCAGCCCCGGCTCACCATTACTCAAATGACCGATGCTTTGGTGGCGGAGGGCATTCCGATCAAGCGGTCGGCGCTGGGGCGATACGTCAAGTCTGTGCGAGATCCACTTCAGAAGACCGCCAGTGCCACCTCGCTCGCGGTCATCATCGACACAAGAACCGGTTCGTCCACAACCCTTCCGCTCGCCTTATCGCCCGATGCAGTGCTGGCAGTTTTACAGCGCTACGTCCATTCGGATATTTGAAAAGGCCTTACAAAAGGCGGACCAGAATGTCGCATGTTGGATCGGGATGTCCCACATTTATCTCGCCCAGACGTTCTGAATATCTCTCTTCTCTTCAGCCGGCGGTCTTCCTCGCGATCCTTGTAAGACACTACCATCACCGGCAGGCTTTGCAACTTGGGGTCTGCCTTGATGCGCGACACCAGCTCGATGCCGTCCATGCGCGGCATGTCGACGTCGGTCACCACCAGGTCGAAGGCCTCGTTGCGCAGCATGTTCCAGCCGTCCATGCCGTCGACCGCCACCGCCACCTCGAAACCGCGGTTCAGCAGCAGCTTGCGTTCCAGTTCGCGCACGGTCAGCGAATCGTCCACCACCAGCACGCGCTTGCGGCGGCGCGCCTGCGCCACCGGACCGCCGCCATCCACCCGCGCCAGCCGGCCGCCCTCGACCAGCTTCTGCACCGACAGCAGCATGTCCTCGACGTCCAGGATCAGCAGCGGCGTGCCGTCGTCCATCAGCGAGCCGGCCATCACGTCCTGCACCTTGCCCAGGCGCGGATCGAGCGGCTGCACCACCAGCGTGCGTTCGCCCACATAGCGGTCCACGGCGATGCCATAGAGCCGGTCATGGTCGCCGACCACCACCACCGACAGCGTCTCGGCGGCCGGCGCCGGCTCGCCGGAATGCAGGATCTGGCGCGCCGACACCAGGCCGATCTGGCGGTCCATGAAGCGGAAATGCTGGTGCCCTTCGAGCTGCTCGATGTCCTGCGCCCGCACCTGCAGCGCGTGGCTGACGTAGGCCAGCGGAAACGCGTAGATATCGCCCTGCACCTCGACCAGCAGGCTGCGCACCACCGACAGCGACAGCGGCATCTCCAGCACGAAGCGCGTGCCCTGCCCGGTCTGCTGGTGGATGCGCACCGCGCCGCGCAGCTGCCGCACCATGGTCTGCACCACGTCCAGCCCGACGCCGCGGCCCGAGATCTCGGTGACCTCGCCGCGCGTGCTGAAGCCGGACAGGAACAGGAATTCCAGCAGTTCGGCCTCGCTCAGGCGGGCCGCGGTCTCGGCGTTGGTCAGCTTGCGCTGCACCACCTCGACCCGCAACCGGTCCAGCGAAATGCCGCCGCCGTCATCGCTCAATTCGATCAGCAGCATGCCGGCGGCATGGCGCGCCGACAGCCGGATGCGGCCTTCGGCGGGCTTGCCGGCGTCGAGCCGGTCCATCGGCATCTCGATGCCGTGATCCACCGCGTTGCGCAACAGGTGCATCAGCGGCGCATCCAGCTTGTCGAGGATGTCGCGGTCGACCTGGGTCGAATCGCCCTCGATCTCCAGCCGCACCTGCTTGCCGAGCGAGCGGCCCAGGTCGCGCACCATGCGCGCCATGCCGCCCAGGCCGTCGCCGAACGGCCGCATGCGGCAGGCCAGCGCGGTGTCGTACAGGCGCTGCGCCAGGTGGCCCATGCGCCAGCCGAACTCGTCGACTTCGCCGGCGCGCTGGATCAGCTCCTGCTGGCAGGCCTCGACGATGCGCTGCGCGTCGTCCAGCGCCGCCTGGCCACGGGCGTCCACCTGCACGCCAGCCAGCGCCGCGCGCAGGCTGTCCAGGGCCTGGCCGGCGCCCGATTGCAGGCGCCGCAGGCGCAGCATCGAGGCGCTGAACGGCGCGATCCAGTGCGATTCGACCAGCGTCTCGCTGGACAGGCCAAGCAACCTGTTGAGCGTATCGGCCGTGACCCGCAGCACCCGCTCGCCCTCGCCCAGCGTCTGGTCGGAACTGCGGCGTCCGGGCGGTGGCGCCGGCGGCGGATCGTCGGGCTGGTGGATCGGCGGCAGGAAATCCGAGGGCTTGGGCGCGCGCTCGACCACCGGCGTGGCCGGCGGCGCATTGGGGGCATTGGACAGGCGCGCCACCAGCTCGTCGATGGCGTCGCCCAGGTCGGCGCCGGGCGTGGCCACCCGCTGCAGCAGGTCCGTGCCCTGCAACAACGCGTCGATATCGGCGGCCTGCAGCCGCAGGCGTCCTTCCTGCGCCGCCACCAGGCAGTCTTCCATGGCGTGCGCGATGCGCACCGCCGGATGCAGGTCGACGATCCGCGCCGCGCCCTTGAGCGAGTGGGCCGCGCGCATGCAGGCCTCGAGCTGCGCGGCCGAGGTCGGATCGTGCTCCAGCGCCAGCAGGCCGTTGTTCAGCACCTGCACCTGATTGCGGGTTTCCAGCTGGAACAGCTCCAGCAGCGAGGCGTCGCGCATCTGGTCCGGGTTCACGCCAGGCTCCGTTCCAAGGCTTGCATCAACAGGGTCTCGTCCAGCACCCCGACACTGCGGGCGCCGCAGCGGATTACCCCGCGCGAATACTTCAGGCTGGCGCCTTCCACCGTGGCCGGCAACGCCTCGAGCGCGTCCAGGTCCACGCTGTGGATGCCTTCCACTTCATCGACCGGCAGCACCACCGCGCGTCCCGCACCGCCGAAAATCAGCATGCGCGCCGTGGCCGGCCGTTCGCGGCCGTTGTCGACCGCCGCGCCGTCCAGGCCCAGCAGGCGCCCCAGCGACACGCACACCGTCAGCGTGCCGCGCACGTTGGTCACGCCCAGCACCGCCGGATCGCGCCGGTGCGGCAGCGACAGGATGGCGCGGGTGCCGGCCACTTCGTCCAGCGCCTTGGTCGGCAGGCCGAGCCATTCGCCCTGCAGGCGGAACACCAGCAGCGACGACAGCCGCGCCTGGACCTTGCGCGCCGCGCCGTCGACCGGGGTGTCGATCTGCGGCGGCAGGCGGTCGAGAATGCGCTTGGCGGCGCCGGCATACACCGGGCAATTGCGGCAATGCACGTACTCGGGCAGGCGCTCGCAGCGCTTGTCGCCGCGGCTGCCGATGCGGTTCCAGCAGTCGTCCACTTCCGCCAGGCTGGCCAGGAAATCACTCACGGCGGGCCTCCTGGCGCGCGGCGCGCGCCTGCAGGCGGCGGGCGCCTTCCGCGTCGCCCTCGGATTCGACCAGCGCGGCCAGGTGCAACAGCGCCTCGCGGTGGGTCGGATCCAGGTACAGCGCCTTGCGGTAGGCGGCCTGGGCCTGGCGCGTGTCGCCGCCCGCGTCCTGCAGCAGGCCCAGCAGGTACAGCGCTTCGGCGCTGGCGCCATGCTGGGCCAGGTGGGCGCGGCACTGCGCCATGGCTTCCTGCACCCGGCCCTGGTCGGCCAGCACGGCGATGGCGCGCAAGGCGGCCTCGATATCGGCGCCAGCGGACGCGGCCGGCATGCCGGCGGGCGACGGGCGCGACGCGGAGGGCGACGGCGCGGCGGCGCGCGGGCCGGTTGCCGGCGACGTGGTCGACATCCGGGTCGACATCTGGGTCGACCCCTGGCCCTGCATCCGGGCGGGTATCTGCGTCGGCAGGCGGGCGGATGCATGGACCGGCACCAGACCCGCCAGCGGCCGCGGCGCCGGCGGTATCCAGGCCGCCGCCACGGGCTCCGCCGGCTTCGCCGCCTCGGCGTGGAAGGCGAAGGCGCGCGCCAGCGGCAGCGCCGGCAGGCGTCGCCCGGTCATCAGGCTGGTCTCGGCCGGCCCCACGAACAGCACGCCGTCGCGGCGCGCGAAACCCTTGAGCAGCGCCACCGCCCGCTCCTGCGTGGCGGCGTCGAAATAGATCAGCAGATTGCGGCAGAACACGAAATCGTAGGGCAGCACGTTCGGCAGCAGATGCGCATCGAACAGGTTGCCCGCCAGGAAACGCACCCGCGCCATCACGGCGTCGGCCAGCTGATGGCCGTCGGCGGTTTCGGTGAAGTGGCGGTCGCGATACGACAGGTTGTCGCCGCGGAACGAATTGCGGCCATAACAGGCGCGCCGGGCGAACTCGACCATGCGTTCGCTGATGTCCACCGCGTCGATCTGGAAGCGCGCCGGCGGCACCCCCGCGTCGAGCAGCGCCATGGCGATGGAATACGGTTCCTCGCCGCTGGAACAGGGCACGCTCAGCACCCGCAGCACGCGCGCCTCGGCGCCCGGCGCGAACAGGCGCTCGCGCGCCAGCGTCGCCATCGCCGCCTGCGACTCCGGATAGCGGAAGAACCAGGTCTCCGGCACGATCACCGCCTCGATCAGCTGCTGCATCTCGGCCGGCGAGGCCTGCAGGCGCGCCAGGTATTCCTGCTCGTCGTCGCTGCCCACCGCCTGCATGCGGTGGCGCACCGCGCGCTCGATCGCGGCGCTGCCGATGGAGCCGCTGTCCAGCCCCATCTTGCGCTTGAGCACCGCGCTGAAGTCATCCACCCCGATCATGCCCGGGCTCCTTCTTCTGGCGTCGCCGCCACCGGAAACAGCAGCGTCCGCACGGCTTCGGGCAACAGATCGGCCACCTTGACCGCCTGCACCATGCCGCGGGCATCGCTCAGCACCGGCCCCAGGTAGCGCGCCTGCGGCGTCTCCAGGCCGGCCGGCTGGAACGCCGCCGGATCATAGTGCGCGGTCTCGGTGGCCTGTTCCAGGATCAGCCCCAAGAGGCGTTCGTCATGCGCGCCCGCGGGCCGGTAGCGCACCAGCGCCAGCCGCGTGCTGGTCACCAGCGTCGCGGCGCCGGCGCCGGCCAGCGCGCTCAGGTCGATGGCCGGCACGACCGCGCCGCGGCAGTCGAACATGCCCGCGACCCAGGACGGCGTGCCCGGCACCTGCTTGAACGCGCGCATGCCCAGCACCTCGATCACGTCGGCGGCGTCCAGCGCATAGCGATCCGCGGCGATGCGGAACAGCAGGTACAGCCGGCGCCGGGCGGTGGCGGCGGCGGCCGCGGACGAAAGCGGGGCCTGGTCGGGCATGGCGCGTCAGACCTTGAAGCGCGACACGCCGCTGCGCAGGTCGTTGGCCACCAGCGTCAGTTCCTCGATCGCCAGGCTCGACTGGCGCAGCGATTCCACCGTCTGCTGGGCGGCGTCGCTCAACTGCTGCAACGCCTGGTTGATCTGCTCGGCGCCCGTGGCCTGCGCCTGCATGCCTTCGTTGACCATCAGCACGCGCGGCGCCAGCGTCTGCACCTGCTGGATGATCTGCGACAGCTGGTCGCCCACCTGCTGCATGTCGGCCATGCCGCGCCGCACTTCTTCCGAGAACTTGTCCATGCCCATGACGCCGGCAGACACCGACGACTGGATCTCGCGCACCATCTGCTCGATGTCGTAGGTGGCCACGGCGGTCTGGTCCGCCAGGCGCCGGATCTCGGTCGCCACCACCACGAAGCCGCGGCCGTACTCGCCGGCCTTTTCCGCCTCGATGGCGGCGTTCAGCGACAACAGGTTGGTCTGATCCGCCACCTTCGTGATCGTGGTGACCACTTGCGTGATATTGCCGGCCTTCTCGTTCAGGATGGCCAGCTTGGCGTTGACCGAGCCGGCCGCGCCGACCACGTTGCGCATGGTGTCTTCCATGCGCGCCAGGCCGACCTGGCCGCTGCCGGCCAGCGACGCGGTCTGCTCGGCGGCGTTGGACACTTCGGTCATGGTGCGCACCAGCTCGCGCGAGGTCGCCGAGATCTCGCGCGAGGTGGCGCCGATCTCGGTGGTGGTGGCCGCCACTTCCGACGCGGTGGCCTGCTGCTGCTTGGAGGTGGCGGCGATCTCGGTCACCGAGGTCGCCACCTGCACCGCCGAACGCTGGGTCTTGCCGACCAGCCCGGTCAGCTCGTCGACCATGCCGTTGAAGCCGCTCTCGATGGCGTTGAATTCATCCTTGCGCGCCAGCGTCAGGCGGCGCGTCAGGTCGCCGCCGCCGGTCGATTCGAGCGTCTTGACGATGCTGCTCATGGGATTGACAATGGCGCGCATCAACAGGATGCCGCAGATGATGGCGGCGGCGATCGCCAGGCCCAGCGACACCAGCATGCCCACTTCGGCCTTGTCCACCGCGCGCTGGATGCTGACCGCCGAATCATCGGCCTGCTGCTTGTTGGCCGCCACCATGTTGGCCAGCACGTCGCGGCCGACGTAGAACGCCGGACGCAGGTCCGACTTGATCTTGGCCGCCACCCGGGCGGGATCGGACACCATCGTCGGATCCAGGATCTCGGCGCGGATGCGCATATAGGTCTGCAACGCGCGCTCGAACTCGTTGAACATCCGCTGGTCGTCGCCGCGCACCACGGTGCGCCGGTACTGCTCGATGTTCTCGTGCAGCAACTGGTCATTCTTGGGCAGCGCGGCCAGCCCCGCCTGGCGTTCCTGCTCGGTCTCGCCGTTGAAGGCATCCTGCACCACCACGAAACCGGCGAACCACGACGAACGGATCGACGTGCTGTAGTAGATCCCCGGCACCGCATCCGTGTTGATCGATTCGGCCTCGGCCTCGACCTGCAGCAACCGCTGGTAATCGACCACCACCATCAAACCCATGATGGCCAGGATCACCAGGAAGCTGGCGATGATGCGCTCACGCAGTGTCAGATTCTTCATACCGGAGGACCTTTGTGCTGTATCGGTACGCCCCCGCCTGGAGCGGCGCGGGCGACACGTCCGGCGCACCCTGCGGCGCCCGCGGACGCCACATTCATGACCGGATGTGGAAATAATCGACAATTATTGCAAACGCGGGCCCGCTCAGCTACGGAAAAACAGGGGAAACCCGCAATTCCATGCCCGCTTCGTCGGGAAAAAGCCAAGCCCGGTTACACGGGCTTGTGTTTTCGTGTGACAACGCGTAGCGAACGGCCGCAATCCTGCGGTCAAATTCAGCCCCACAAGCCCTGCGGCGGGCGGGCCTGGACCCAGTCGCGCACCTGCTCATGGGCGTGCGCCAGCTGCAGCACCGCCAGATCGCCGCGCGGCGGGCCGATCAGCTGCATGCCCATCGGCAGCCCGGCGGCGCCGAACCCCACCGGCACGCTGATGACCGGGCAGCCGGCCAGCGTCCACGGCGTGACGGTCTCCATCCAGCGGTGATAGGTATCCATGGCGCGCCCGGCGATCTGCTTGGGCCAGTCCAGTTGCGCATCGAACGGGAACACCTGCGCCGACGGCACCGCCAGGTAGTCCACCTCCTTGAAGATGCCGAGCACGGCCTGGTACCAGGCGCTGCGCTCCTCCGTGGCCTGGTAGACCTGGCGCGCCGTCATGCCGTCCAGCCCCTCGACCTCCCAGATCAGCGCCGGCTTGACCAGCTTGCGGGTCTGCGGATCGTTCACCAGCGCATGGAACTGCCCGCCCACCATCAGGTGGCGGTGGGCCAGCCAGATGCGCCACAGCCGCTCGCCGTCGAACGGCACGCGGTAATCGTCCACCTGGCAGCCGGCCGCCCCCAGGTCGGCCAGCGCCTGGACGCACAGGTCCAGGATGCCCGGCTCCATCGCCAGATAGCCGTTCCAGTCGCCGAGCCAGCCGATGCGCCGGCCGCACAAATCGGCTTCCAGCGACTGCGCGAACACGGCCGGATCGTCGCCCAGCGACAGCGGCACGCGCGGGTCGGGCCCCGCCATCACCGACAGCATCCGCGCCACGTCGCGCGGCGTGCGGCCCATCGGGCCTTCATACGACAGTTGCTTGAGGAACACCTCGTTGGACGGGCCATACGGCACCCGCCCCGCCGACGGCCGCATGCCGTACACGTTGCAAAAGGCCGCCGGGTTGCGCAGCGAGCCGCCGAAGTCGCTGCCGTCGGCCACCGGCAGCATGCGCGCGGCCAGCGCCGCCGCGGCTCCGCCGCTGCTGCCGCCGGCGCTCTTGGAGGCGTCGTAGGGATTGACCGTGGTGCCGTAGACCTGGTTGTAGGTGTGCGAGCCCAGGCCGAATTCCGGCACGTTGGTGCGGCCGATGAAAATCGCGCCGGCCGCGCGCATGCGCTCGACCAGGATGGAGTCGTGGCCCGTCACCTGGTCCTTGAACACCAGCGAACCCATCGAGGTCACCATGCCGCGCACCGCGGTCAGGTCCTTGGGCGCCTGCGGCATGCCGTGCAGCCAGCCCAGCCACTGCCCCGCCGCCAGCTGGGCGTCGCGTTCGTCGGCCTCGCGCAGCAGTTCCCGTGGCTCGCGCCGCGCCACCAGCGCATTGAGCTTGGGGTTGACCGCGTCGATATGCCCCAGATA
Organism: Achromobacter sp. ISS7; assembly: GCF_056523125.1. Lineage (NCBI taxonomy): Bacteria > Pseudomonadati > Pseudomonadota > Betaproteobacteria > Burkholderiales > Alcaligenaceae > Achromobacter > Achromobacter sp. ISS7. Next base: position 2,389,518 of record NZ_JAWRZD010000001.1, read on the forward strand.
GGCCGTCATCACTTCACGGCACGACACGCGCCGCTGGCGGATCGCGTCCGACAGCGCGTGGGCGGGCATGGCGACGATATCGTCCAGGCGGCCGACGGCCGCCGAGGTGGCTGCATTCATGGTGTTGTCTCCTCTTTTTGCTTTGCAGGCCGACGATACTACGCCAGCGCCGCACAGGCCCATGACGCGGCGGCGCCCAGGAGACTGGCGCCGGGTCAGGCCGCCGGGCGCGCGAACACCAGCAAGGTGGACGTGGCCGAGGCCAGCAGGCGGCCCTCGGCGTCGGTCAGCTTGGCCTCGGCGTACGCCACCCGCTGGCCGAACGACAGCACCCGCCCCTCGGCCCGCAGCCGGCCGCTGTGGCGCGTGATGGCCTTGTGATAGGCCACCTTGAGCTCCAGCGTGGTGTAGGCCTGCTCGGCCGACAGGCGCGAATGCACCGCGCAGCCGCAGGCCGAATCCAGCAGGGTCGCGGCGTAGCCGCCATGCACCGTGCCGATCGGGTTGTAGGCATGCGGGCCGGGCGTGCCGGCGAACACCGCCAGCCCTTCCTCGGCCTCGACGAAATCGAAGTCCAGCGACACCAGGATGCCCGGCTTGCGGCCCGAGGCCAGCAAGGCGCGCAGCTGCGCCAGGCCATCCAGGCCCGCGCCGGTCTGGTCGACCAGGCTGGGTTCGCGTTGCGCGGCGGTGCCGGCGGGAATCGAAGCGGAAGTCATGCGCGGTCCTCCTGAGTGAAAATATCGACGGGATGTTTATATGATGAACATCATATATCAAGCCGCGCCCTGGCGTGGCGGCCCTGGCCCGGCGTCGTGTCACCGCCTCAGGGAAACAACTGCTGCGCCAGGTGATCCACGAACACCCGCAACTTGGGCGACGGATGGCGGCTGGCGGGCCACACCGCCCACATGGTGGCGTTGCCCCGGGTGCGCTCGTCCAGCACCGTGACCAGCTTGCCCGCGGCCAGCTCTTCCTTGATGGTGAAATCCGGCAGGCAGGCGATTCCAAGCCCGACAAGCGCCAGGAAGATGCGAGTCTCGACGCTGTTGCAGACCAGCGTCAGCGGCAACTCGGGCGGCGCGCCGGCGCTGGCCTTCAGGGGCCATTGCTCCAGCTTGCCGGTGCTGGGATAGCGGTAGTGCAGGCAGCAGTGGCGCAGCAGGTCGCTGGCGCGGCGCGGCGTGCCATGCCGCGCCAGGTACTCGGGCGAGGCCGCCAGGATGCGGCGGAACGGCCCCAGCCGGCGGCGCTTCAGGCCGGAGTCCTGCATCTCGCCGGAGCGCACCACCGCGTCGTAGCCCTCGCCGATCACGTCGACCATGCGGTCGGTGAAATCCAGGTCCAGCCGCACCTGCGGATACTGCTTCATGAACGTGGCGATGGCCGGCTCGAACAGCCGGCTGTAGCGCGGCAGGCTGACGCGCAGCCGGCCGCTGGGCGTGCCGGCGGCCTCCGACAGTTCCAGCTCGGCGGCCTCGACCTCGCACAGGATGCGGCGGCAGCGCTCCAGGAATTTCTCGCCCTCCGGGGTCAAGGTGATGTGGCGGGTGCTGCGGTGGAACAGCCGCACCTTCAGGTGCGCCTCCATCCGCGCCACGCTCTTGCCCACGGCCGAGGGCGACACGCCCAGCACCCGCCCCGCCTCCGCGAAGCTGCGCGTGTCCGCCACCAGCACGAAAACGCCGATACCGCTCAGGCTGTCCATCGCCAATTCCTTCAATGCGGACACCTATGTCCGGAATATTCGGAATCCTAGCCTATTTTTCTTTTATCGGCCGCTGCCTATCCTGCCGGCATTGCGTTCAATGGCGCGCCCTTGCGGCACCGCCCTCACCCTATTTCCCGTTTGCCAACCCGGCTTCGCGCCGCCTTACCGACATGACCCCATCGCATCCCTCACCCGCCTCCAACCGCTGGCTGCAATTGCTCGCGGCCTGCCTCACGGCCGTGCTCATTCCCCTGTGCTTCACCGGTCCGGCAGTTGTCCTGCCGTCGATCAGCCAGGCGCTGGGCGGCACGCCGGTGCAGCTGAACTGGATCCTCAACGGCTACATCCTGGCCTACGGCAGCGTCATCATGGTGTCCGGCAGCCTCACCGACCTGTACGGTCCGCGCCGCGTCTGGCTCGGCGGACTGGCCTGGTTCTGCGCCTTCACCTTTCCCATCGCCTGGGCGCCATCGGCCGGCTGGATCGACTTCCTGCGCCTGATGCAGGGCGTGGGCGGCGCGGCGGCGTTCGCCGCGGCCATGTCGTCGCTGGCGCCGCTGTTCCATGGCGCCGCCCGCGCCCGCGCCTTCAGCCTCCTCGGCACTACGTTCGGCATCGGGCTGTCGTTCGGACCGCTGATCTCCGGCTGGCTGGTGCAGACCGCCGGCTGGCGCTGGGTGTTCCACGGCACCGGCCTGGTCGGCCTGATGGGGCTGGCGCTGGTCGCGGCCAGCGTGCGCGCCACCCCGGGCGCGGCCGCCGGCCGCTTCGACTGGCGCGGCGCGCTCAGCTTCACTGGCGCGCTGGGGCTGTTCACCTACGGCATGCTGCTCGCCCCGGAAAACGGCTGGACCGACACCGCGGTGGCCGGCTCGCTGCTGGCCTCGGCGCTGCTCGGCATCGCCTTCATCCTCATCGAAACCCGCGCCACGCATCCGATGCTGGACCTGTCGCTGTTCCGCCGCCCGCGCTTTGTCGGCGTGCAGGCGCTGGCGGCATCGCCGGCGTTTCTGTTCATCGCGCTGATCGCCATCCTGCCCAGCCGCTTCATCGGCATCGACGGCCACAGCGCGCTGCGCGCCGGCCAATTGATGATGGGCCTGGCCACGCCGCTGCTGGTGGTGCCGTTCCTGGCCGCGCTGCTGACGCGCCGCTTCAGCCCCGCGGCGCTGTCCAGCACCGGCCTGGTGCTGGCGGCCATCGGCCTGGCCTGGCTGGCGCGCGACCTGGGCGGCGACGCCGACCGGCTGTGGCTGCCGATGAGCCTGATCGGCATCGGCATCGGCCTGCCCTGGGGCCTGATGGACGCCATGGCGGTCAGCGTGGTGGAACATGAGCGGGTCGGCATGGCCACCGGCATCTTCAATACCGTGCGCGTGTCCGCCGATGGCGTGGCCATCGCCGCCATCAGCGCCCTGCTGGCCACGCTGATCCACGCCCAGGCCGCCGCCGCCCTGCCCGGCGCGGGCGCCCAGGCGCTGCTGCAGGCCGCCAACCGCGCCGCGCTCGGGCAACTGGACGAAGCGGGCACGCTGCTGCCCGGCGCCGGCGACCTGTTGCACCACGCCTACGACCTGGCCTTCGGGCAGGTGCTGTATGCGCTGGCCGGATTCGCGCTGGTGCTGGCCGTGCTGGTCTACGCCTTGCTGGCGCGGCCCGAGACGGCGCCGATGACGCGGGTGCGGACCCAGGCGCATTGAACGCCGGCCGCGGGTCCGGACGCCTGCGCGGACGCGCACGCGCTCGGACCCGCGGCGGCTTGCGCCAGATCAATCCGTCCCCGCGCCGTCGCGCCCTACTATTCGCGCTGCCATTTCACGCCGCCAGGAGCCCCTGTTGTCCGAACCCGTGTCCGCCCCCCTGTCCGAACCCGACCTGCCCGAACCCGACATCTGCACCGAAGCCGAAATCCGTGACCTGGTGCACACGTTCTACGCCAAGGCCCGCGCCGACGCCGCGCTCGGCCCGGTGTTCGAGGCTCAGGTGCACGACTGGGACGAACACCTGGCAACGCTGTCCGATTTCTGGTCGGCCGTGCTGCTGGGCACCCGGCGCTTCACCGGCATGCCGATGCCCAAGCACGCCGCGATGCCGCACCTGAGCGCCGCGCTGTTCGAGCGCTGGCTGGTCCTGTGGGGCGAGACGCTGGCGGCCCTGCCGAACCGCGCGCTGGCCGACGCCGCGGGCGAAATGGCCAAGCGCATGGCCCGCAGCCTGTGGTACGGCTACCAGCTCAGCCGCGATCCGAACCAGCCGCTGACGGAACTGCGTCCGGCCTGAGCGCCAACCGCCTTCATCGCCAGGGCACGCCGCGCCGGCGCCTGGCCGCCGCCGGCCATGGCGCGGCGCACGGCGCCCTGGGACGCCGCGTCCTCGTTCAATCCACCCGCCACCAGCTCGGCAGCAGGTTGCGCACCTTGGCGCGGCGATAGCGGTCGTCGATCAGGTGCACCGTGCCCACGTCCTGCTCGGTGCGGATGACGCGGCCCGCCGCCTGCACCACCTTCTGCATGCCGGGATAGAGGTAGGTGTAGTCGTAGCCCTGCGCCTCGCCATAGCGCCGCTCCATCGCGCGCTTGATGTTCTCGTTGACGGCATTGACCTGCGGCAGCCCGAGGGTGGCGATGAAGGCGCCGATCAGCCGCTTGCCGGGCAGGTCCACGCCCTCGGAGAAAGCGCCGCCCAGCACCGCGAAACCCACGCCCTGCCCGCTTTCGGTGAAGCGCCCCAGGAAGGCGGCGCGGCCGGCCTCGTCCATGCCCGGCGTCTGCAGCCAGATCGGCACCTGCGGATGGCGCGAGCGCATCAGGTCGGCCACCTGCCGCAGATAATCGAAGCTGCTCAGGAAACCCAGGTAGTTGCCCGGCCGGCGCGCGTACTGGTCGGCGATCAGGTCGGCGATCGGTGCGAGCGAACGTTCGCGGTCGCCGTAGCGGGTCGAGACATGGCCAACCACCTTGACCGCCAATTGCTCGGCCTGGAACGGCGCGGCCACGTCTATCCAGGCGGCCTCGGCCGGCAGGCCCAGGGTGTCGCGATAGAACTGCTGCGGACTCAAGGTGCCGGAAAACAGCACGGTCGCGTGCGCCGCGGCATGCCGCGCCGCCAGGTACGGCGCCGGCACCACGTTGCGCACGCACAGCGTGGACGGCGGCGTCTTGGCGCCGCGCGCCCCGCCTGCGGCCAGCGTCACGTCGAACAGCGCGTGCGGCCCGAACTGCTCGGCCAGCCGCATGAAATGCAGCGCCTCGAAATAGAACGCCAGCACCGGATCTTCCTGCGCCAGCGGCGCCTCGCCCAGGTAGTCGGTGATGGCCGCCACTGCCTTCTGCACCGCCGCCAGCACGCCGGCTGGCGCTTCGTCGTAGGCCTGGTACGGCTCGGCCTGCTTCTTGTTGAGCGCGGTCCAGGAGCGCTGCAGGCCATCCAGCGGCTTTTTCAGCGCCTTGGGCGCCGCCTGGCGCGCCGCCGCCAGCCCCAGCTGGTTCAATTCGCCGGTATACATGCGGCGCGCGCGGTCGACCAGGTTGTGCGCCTCGTCCACCAGCACCGCCACCTTCCATTGGTGCGCCTGCGTCAGCGCGTGCAGCATGGCGGTGGCGTCGTAGTAGTAGTTGTAGTCGCCCACCACCACGTCGCTCCAGCGGATCAATTCCTGCGACAGGTAGTAGGGGCATACCTGGTGGGCGCGGGCCGCGGCGCGCACCGCCGGCGCGTCCAGCCGCGGCTGGGCCAGCGCCGTCTCGCGCGCGGCCGGCAGGCGGTCGTAGAAGCCCTGCGCCAGCGGGCAGGAATCACCGTGGCAGGCCTTGTCGGGATGCTCGCAGGTCTTGTCGCGCGCCTGCAGGTCCAGCACCCGCAGGCCGGGCGCGGCGGGCTGCGCGTTCAGCGTATCCAGCGCGGCCAGCGCCAGCCCGCGCCCCGACCCCTTGGCCGCCAGGAAGAACACCTTGTCCAGCCCGCTGCCCGGGCCGGCCTTGAGCAGCGGAAACAACGTGCCCAGCGTCTTGCCGATGCCGGTGGGCGCCTGCGCCATCAGGCAGCGGCCGTCGCGCGCCGTGCGGTACACCGACACCGCCAGCTCGCGCTGGCCGCTGCGGAACTCGCCATACGGGAACGCCAGCTTTTCCAGCGCCGCGTCGCGCGCCTGGCGGTGCGCCAGTTCGGCGCGCGACCACGCCAGGAAGCGGTCGCACTGCTCGTGGAAGAAGGCCGCCAGCCAGGCCGCGTCGCGGGTCTCGGTCAGCACGGTTTCTTCTTCGGTGGCGACGTTGAAGTACACCAGCGCCACGCGGATCTGCGCCAGGCCGCGCGCCTGGCACAACAGGTGGCCGTAGACCCGCGCCTGGGCCCAATGGGCGGCGCGATGGTTATCGCGCACGCTGTCGAACCGGCCGCGGTAGGTCTTGATCTCTTCGAGCTGGTTGGCGACCGGGTCGTAGCCGTCGGCGCGGCCACGCACCAGCAGATTGTCGTATTGGCCGGTCAGCGCCACTTCCGTTTCGTACGCGGGCCCGCGCCGGCCCGTCACGGCGGCGTGGCCGGCCATGCCCTCCAGGCCGCTGGGCGCGGGCGTGAAGCGCAGGTCCAGGTCGCCCGCGCGGGCCGTGAATTCGCAGAGTGCGCGCACCGCGACGGTGTAGGTCATGGCGCGCAGGCGTCCGGGCAAGCGCCATGCGACGAGCCATCCGCCAGCGACGAAGACGCCGGCTCGCGCCAGCGGACATGGCAGACGCGCACCGGCATGCCATGGTCGGCGCAATACGCCAGCCAGCGGATCTGGTTGTCCTGCAGCTTGTCGCCCGGCCCCTTGATCTCGATGAGCTCGTAGCCGGGCGCCTCGGGGCAAAAGCGGATCAAGTCCGGCAGCCCCGAGCGGTTGGCCTTGACGTCGCGCAGCAGCCGCAGGAAGAACAGCTTCAGGTGCGCCGGCGGCAGGTGGTCCAGCGCCCGCTCGAGCAGCGGTTCGTCGAGCGCGCCCCAGAACACGAACGGCGACTGCACGCCCTGCCTGTCGGCGTAGCGCCGGCGGATCGTGGCGCGATACTCGCCCGTATCCAGCTGCGCCAGGCAGGCGGCGAACAGCGCTTCGCGCCGCGCGTGGAAATCGGGCGCGTCCAGGTCGGCCGGCCCGCGCTGGAACGGATGGAAGAACGCGCCCGGCAGCGGTGCGAACACCGCCGGCCAGCACAGCAGTCCGAACAATGAATTGATCAGCGTGTTCTCGACGTAGTGGACCGGCGCGCCGTCGCGGTGCAGGTGATCGCGCGCGGCGAATTCCACCGCCATCGACGGCGCGGGCCGCTCGAGCTCCAGGTCGAACCGGGACACCGGCGCAGCCGCGCCGCGCGACGCGCCCTGCCCCAGCTTGCGGCGCAGGCGCGGCAGCATGCGCGCCAGGCGCTGGGCTTCTTCCTCGCTCTCGGGCCGGGCCTCGGCCTGCAGGGCCAGCGCCATCGCCTCGTCGAAGCGCGCCATGCGTTCATACACGCGGATGCGGCGATGACGCGCGCCGGGATAGGCGCACAGCGTGTACACCCGTTGCGCCGCCGCCCAATCCTGGGCCCGCTCGCAGGCCTGCCCCAGGCGCAGCAGCACCTTGGCGCGGCGTTTTTCCAGCCAGGCGTTGCCGCTGGCGCAGTCGGCCACCGCCTGCAACAGCGCATCGACGTCCAGGCCATCATCGAGCGCCTGGCGGCAGGCATGCAGGGCCAGGTAGCGGTCCACGTCTTGCCGCGTCTGGAAGGCCCGCGAAGAACGTTCGAACGGCACCGTTTCGTACTGGAACACGCCCAGGTCGGCCAGCACGAACTCCGACCAGCCCTGGTGCAGGTTGCCGAAGAACATCAGGCGCAAGCGCTCGCACAGGTCGGTGACCGCGACGCGCCAGGCGGGGTCGGCCGGGGCATCGGCCCGCGCCGCAGGCTCGGCCCGCGGGTGCGCCCCGCCCGCCACCCAGCACGCATAGGCGCGGGCGTCCGGATGGCGCGCGCGCAATGCTTCCAGCAGATCCGCCTTGCGTCCCGCGCCCTTGACCGGCGTGGCGGCGAACAGCCGGTCGAGCTCGGGACGCGTATGCAGCGCGAACAATTCGTCCAGCGTCATGGGGCTGTCGGCATCCAGCCACCCCAGCGCCAGCAGCGGCGCGGCGGCCTCGGCCGTGGCGGGGATTTCCTCGTAGACCAGCCGGCTGGCGCGGAACCACGGCCCGCGCCGCATCAGCATGCGCACCAGCAGCGCCTGCGAGGCCTGCGGCAAGGCCGCGAAGTCCGCCATGAAAAGGCGTTCGCGGTCGTCCAGCAGATCGGCGTAGCGTTCGCCGACCCACGCCAGGGCGCGCTGGAAATTGTGCAGGTAGTAGTAGCGGTGCGGGGGCAACATCGGCCGGAACGAATGACTGGGTATTTATCCAGTAATCATAGCAGGCTGCCCCGCCCCCACAACCCTCGGCTTGTACCTATGCGTGCCGCACGATCTCGAACCCTTCGTCGTCCCGCGGCGCCACGAAATACGCCGTGATCGCGTCGTACTGCGCCTCGCTGGTCGTGAACGGATGCGTGCCGGATTCGTTGCGCGCGCGCAGCCGCGCCTTGCAGACATCATCGGGCAGGTCGAGGAAATGCAGCTGGTGGCGGCAGCCTGCGGCCTGCGCCACCTCGCGCAGCCAGGCGCGGCTGGCGCGGGTGTTGGCCGGGAAATCCAGCACCACCGACAATCCGGCCGCGACCAGCGCGGCCACGTGGCCGCCCATCGCCTGGCGCAGGCGGCCGGCGCAGCGGGCATAGTCGGCCACCTCGCGGATCTCGCCCGGATACAACGCCGCCAGCCAGGCGTCCTCGCTGATCAGCAAGGTGCGCGGCCGCGACGCCAGTTGCGCCGCCAGGGTGGACTTGCCGGCGCCGATCTTGCCGCACAGGAAATGCAGCACCGGTTCGGCGGGGGATGACACGGAAGACGCGTTCGATTGCATGGACAGCCTCTGGAAAAAACCATTGGGCGGGCCAACAAAAAACCCGCCATTGGCGGGTTGATGTAGCGATGATCCGACGCGCGCTAACCCACCGAGGTCCCAGCGGTGGTAATAATCAGGGCGGACGAGTGGTGCGGACGGTTCATGGCACGATCATGCTGGACGCCGCCAAACCTGTCAAACTCATCCGGCACAATGGTCGCGCCCTCCGAGCGCCGATCCCCCTCCCATCGACACGAAGGAATCCATGCCCAGCCCCGCCGTCACCCTGCGCCGGGCCACCGCCCGCGACGCCGATGCCATCGCCGCCATGCACGCGGCCAGCTGGGCCGTCACCTATCGCGGCCTGCTGCCGGACGGCTTTCTCGACGCCGGCCTGGCGGACAACCGCATGGTGCATTGGCAGGACCAGATGCGCGAGGCCAACACCGACGAGCAGGCCGTGTTCATCGCCGAACAGGACGGCCTGCCGATCGGCTTCGTCTGCGTCAAGCAGGAACACGACCACCCTGGCGAAGTGCTGCTGGACAACCTGCACGTGCTGCCGCCCTACCAGGGCACCGGCGCCGGCAAGCTGATGGTGACGCGCGCCGAGGCCTGGGCCCGCGCCCGCGGCGCATCGCGGCTGTATCTGTATGCGCTCGAAGGCAACACCCGCGCCATCGACTTCTACGAGCGACAGGGCTGGCGCAACACCGGCACCGAAACCGACCACATCGGCGGCATCGAGGTGCAGGCGCGCCGCTACGAGCGGCCGGTCTAGCGACGCGCGCCCCGGTTTGCGGGTAAGGTATGCCTGAGAGGCCTTCATCATCCGGCACGCCGGCCCGTGCCACCAGCAGGAACCGTGCATCATGACTACCCTTCGCCTGGCGCTGCGCCCGATCCTCGCCGCGATCACGTGCGCATCGCTCGCCGCCTGCGCCAATCCGCCGGCCCGCGGCACGGATCTGGACTATCGCAGCCGCCCTCCCGCGGCCACGCAGGGCACGACCAGCGCCCCGGATCAACGCCTGAACATCCAGACCGGCGAGGGAGAACGCCTGAACCTGCCCTGGTTCATCCAGGACACGCAGAACCTGATCAATCGCCAGTGAGCCTGGCGGGGCGCGTCAGCGCGCCGCGAACCAGTCGCCGGCCACGCCGCCCTTGTGGCCGCAGTAAGGCGGGCCGGAGCCGTCGTCGGGGCTGCCGGGGGGCGCCGTTTCCCGCGCCACCAGCACGGCGCCACGCCGCGTCAGCGTCAGGACCCAGGGCGGACCGTCCTTGTAGGTCACTTTCAGGCTGTCGCCATCGACCACCGCATTGCCGCTCAGGTCGCACACCCAGTTGCCGTAGTAAGGCATCCACGAACTGACCGCCACGGCCAACTGGCCGTTGGCGCCTTGCGTGATCTCGATCTCGCCCTCGATGTTGCGCCACTTGCCGACGAAGCCGGCGGCCGGCCGCGGATTGATGGCCTTCAGCAGAGCCAGGCGCGTACGCATGAAGGTGGCCATTTCCTTGACGGGCGTGCTCTGCGAGAAAGGCGCCTCATAGACCCTGTCCCGCATGCCCAGGAAATAGCGTTGATCGGCGGTCAGCGACTTGGCCGCCTCGGCATCCAGCTTTTCCCGCACATCCCTGTATTGCCGCGCGATCGCCGCATCCTGATCCGCCAGCGCCGAGTTGGCGCAAATCGCTTTCTCGACCGGCGTGCCGGCCTTGGCGCAGTTGAAGGAAGGTGCCGCCGTGGCGCTGCCGGCCACGGCCAGCGATGCCGCCAAGAGCAGAGGACGCATCATGTTGGGAAGTTCTCCAGGTGATGTACGGGTTCGCCGTGCCCGGCGATGCGGGAAAGAAGCCTCGGCCCGGGCATTGCGGACGGTGCGGCTTGAAGTCTACGCGATAACGCCAATGGGCGGCGAGTGCGCCACGGACCGTCCGTTGTGCGCGGGTCCGCGCACCGAACCCCAAAAAAATTCGCCCGACGAATCGGGCGAATTCAAATGGGGCGACGCGGGCCGGACGGCCCGCGGCCGGGCGATTACCGCGCCGGCGCCTTGGCCGCGCCCACTTCCTTGCGCACCTTGGCCACATCGGACGCGCTCACCGCGGCGCCTTCGTTGCCCCAGCTGGACCGCACGAAGGTCACCACGTCGGCGACTTCCTTGTCGGTCAGGCGCCAGTCGAAGCCCGGCATCGCATACGCGGTCGGCGCGGTCGAGGTGCCCGGCATCTGCGCGCCCTTGAGCACGATGTGGATCAGCGACGCGGGGTCGGCCGAGTTCACGGTCGAGCTCAAGGCCAGCTGCGGGAAGGTTTCCGCATAGCCCTTGCCGGTACTGCGATGGCAGGCCGCGCAGTTGTTCAGGAACGTCATGGCGCCGTCGCCCGTATCCTTGCCGGTGCGCAGGGCCTGCGCCACGGTGTCGTTGTAGGCGAGCGGCTTGGTGGCGTTCTTGTTCACCGGCGGCAGGCTCTTCAGGTACACCGCGATGGCGTTGACGTCGGCGTCGGTCAGGTGCTGGGTGCTGTCCTGCACCACTTGCGCCATGCCGCCGAACGCAGCCGAATGGCCGTTGCGGCCGGACTTCAGGAAGGCGGCGATGTCTTCCTTGCTCCAGCTGCCCAGGCCGTCGGTCATGTCGCCGCGCAGGTTCTTGGCGAGCCAGCCTTCGACCACGCCGCCAGACAGGAAGGCCGAGCCGTCGGCGTCGGTCAGCGCCTTTTCCTGCAGGGCGAAGCCGCGCGGGGTATGGCAGGTGCTGCAATGGCCCAGGCCCTCGACCAGGTACTGGCCGCGCAGCAGCGCCACCTTGTCGGCCTCGCTGGCCGGAGCGGTGACCGGCGCGGTGACGACGTCGGGCGCGAACATCCAGCGCCACACGCCCAGCGGCCAGCGCATCGACAGCGGCCAGGTGATGTCGGTGTCCTTGTTGGCCTGCTTGACCGGCTCGACGCCGTGCATGAAGTAGGCGTACAGGGCCTTGACGTCATCCGGCGTGACCTTGGCGTAGGCGGTGTACGGCATCGCCGGGTACAGCGAATGGCCGTCCTTGGCCACGCCATGGCGGACGGCGCGGTCGAAGTCCTCCAGCGTGTAGTTGCCGATGCCCGTGTCCTTGTCGGGCGTGATGTTGGTGGAATAGATGGTGCCCAGCGGCGACTCGATGCCCAGGCCGCCGGCGAAGGGCTTGCCGTCCTTGGCCGTGTGGCAGGCGATACAGTCGCCGGCGCGCGACAGGTACTCGCCCTGCTTGATCATCTGGGCGTCGGCCGGGGCGCCGTCGGCGGCCCAGGCGCTGCCGCAGGCCAGGACCGAGAGCGCGGCGACAATGGTTTTCTTCATCATTGTCGGCTCCTTACGCCTGGACCAGCGGGCCGGGGTTCTTGAGGTACTGGTCGCGGATTGCCTGCGCGGCCCAGTACGCCAGGGCGCCCACCAGGCCGGTCGGGTTGTAGCCCATGTTCTGCGGGAACACGCAGGCGCCCATCACGAACACGTTGGACACGTCCCAGCTCTGCAGGTACTTGTTGACCACGCTTTCCTTGGGGTTGGCCCCCATGATGGCGCCGCCCGTGTTGTGCGTGCTCTGGTAGACCCGGGTGTCGTAGCGCGCGCCCTTCTTGCGCACGGCGACGAAGTGCTTCTCGGGCTTCATGGCCTTGGCCACGTCCTCCATGCGCTTGCCCATGTAGCCCAGCATGTCGAATTCGTTGTCGTGCCAATCGAACGTCATGCGCAGCAGCGGCTGGCCGAAGCTGTCCTTGTAGGTCGGGTCCAGCGACAGGTAGGCATCGCGGTACGACATCACCGAGCCGGAGATGCCGATGGTCATGTAGCGCTGGTACGCGTCCTGCACGCCGGCCTTCCAGGCGGTGCCCCAGCTGGGGGTGCCGGGCGTGGTGGGCGTCATCTTGATGGGACGGCCGCCGTAGCGGATGTGGCGGATGCTGGCGCCGCCGACAAAGCCGAGCGGGCCGTGGTCGAACTGGTCGCCGTTCAGGTCGTCCATGCCGACGCCGCCGGCGCCGGTGCCGACGAACGGGTTGAGCTGGGTGCCTTTGGGCAGCAGCACGTTGACCGCGCCGTTCATCTGGTAGGCGTAGTTCTTGCCGACCACGCCTTCATTGGTCTTGGGATCGTAGGGCTTGCCGATGCCCGACAGCAGCAGCAGGCGCACGTTGTGCATCTGGTAGGCCGACAGGATCACCAGGTCGGCGGGCTGCTCGATCTCGCGGCCCTGGGCGTCGATGTAGGTGACGCCGACGGCCTTCTTGCCGGTCGAATCCAGGTTGACCTTGATGACGTGCGAGTGGGTGCGCAGTTCGAAGTTGGGCTTCTTCAGCAGCACCGGCAGGATGGTGGTCTGCGGCGAGGCCTTCGAATACATGTAGCAGCCGTAGTTCTCGCAGAACCCGCAGAAATTACAGGGGCCCAGGCGCACGCCGTACGGGTTGGTGTACGGGCCGGAGGCGTTGGCCGCGGGCGCCGGATACGGATGGAAGCCCACTTCGCGCGCCGCCTTGTCGAACAGCTGGGCGCCGTAGGTGGTGGCCAGCGGCGGCAGCGGGAATTCCTTGCTGCGCTTGCCTTCCAGCGGGTTGCCGCCCTCGACGATCTGGCCGTTGAGGTTGCCGGCCTTGCCCGAGGTGCCGCAGACGTATTCGAACTTGGAGAAGTACGGTTCCAGTTCGTCGTAGGTGACGCCGAAGTCCTGGATCGTCATGCCTTCGGGGATGAAGCTCTTGCCGTAGCGCGTTTCGTAGCGGGTGCGCAGTTCCAGTTCCTCGGGCAGCGTGCGGTAGTGCATGCCGTTCCAGTGGAAGCCCGCGCCGCCGACGCCGGTGCCGAGCAGGAAGGAGCCATTCTGGCGATACGGCACGGCCACGTCGTCGACGCCATGCCGTATCGTCACGGTCTCCTTGGACAGGTCCTGGAACAGCTTGCCGCGCACGGAGTACGCCAGCTCGTCCAGCACCTTGGGATATTCCGCGTCCTTGGGGGTGTCCTGCATGGCGCCGCGTTCCAGCGCCAGCACGTGCAGACCGGCCTCGGTCAGCTCCTGGCCCAGGATCGCGCCGGTCCAGCCGAAACCCACCAGCACCGCGTCCACTTTGTCTTTCTTGATCGCCATGGCTTACCCCTTTTCCCCGGAGATCGACACGGGCCCGTAGGGGTACTTGGCGTTGGGCTGGTCGACCCAGTCCATGTAGTCGCCGCGCGCGCCCGGAAAGCCCACCATCTTCCACCCCACCATGTTCTTGTTGCCGCCGTACATCGGGTCGGCGAAGAAGCCTTCCTTGGTATTGCCGAGCAGGAAGCTGAAGAACGTCTTGGCGGGCACGGCGTCGAATTCGATCTTGCCGGCCTGCAGGTCCTTCAGGATCTGTTCCTGCAGCGGCTTGTCCAGTTCGGCGTAGAGCTTGCCGTGGGTCTTCTGGCACCAGGCGTCACAGGCCGCGATGCCGTGGCGGTAGACCTCGCGCGGGTTCTGGTTGAGCTGGTAGCCCAGTTCCGGCGCCACGTCGGGATGGAACGGCCCCTGCATGTACCAGAGCTTGCCGTGGCCGTACGGCGTTTCCATCTGGCGGTCGATGAACTCCGGCACGCCGGCCTCGATGGCGCCGGGGCCGTACTGGTCCGCGGGGATCAGGTGATCGACCGCGGCCACGATGAAGTTCCATTCGGGCTTGGTGAAGTAAGTGGGCTCGTAGGCCTTGGCCGCTCGCGCCGCGCCGCTGTCAGCGGCGTTGGTACAGCCCGTGGCGACCACGCCCACCGCCAGCGTCGAGGCCGGCACGATGGCCAACGCCTGCAGAAACCGCCTGCGCGGCTTTGCGTCTTCTGTCATAGACATCTCCGTGAAAATTCCAAGTCGTCCCGGCGCACAGCCGAACATGCACTCCTGGAAACACGAACTGCCGGGCGGCGCCCTGGTGACAACACGCTCTTCTTCGTTACCGAAAAGCAGACCGATCCTTGAAAAGGGACGCAAGGAAAGGTGGCCCTCATTATGCGCTTTTCAGACCAACTGATCTGCTCCAGAGACCGGATCAGATCGATTTTCTTGACTTGGGATTTACTTTTGCATTAAGGACACTGTCAGAAGAATTGAGAGTTGCGCCTTTTCTGTATAGTGCGCAGTCCTCCCTGCGACCGCCGCACCCCCCTGCCCGGACCGATAACAAACGTTACTCACGGAAACGATTCGATGACGGAACCAAGCAAAACCTGGCGCAGCACGACCACGACGCGAAGCTGGTCGACGTCGAGCAGCACCTCGGACGATCCGCAGGACGCCTTCAGCACGCTGCGAGGCGTGCGGCACGACACTCAGGCCAACGTCTGCGAGCAATGGCGCTACGTCGGCGGCGATGGCGACGGCCGCTTCGAGGTCGAGATCAAGGATGGCGCGGTGACCGTGAACGGGCGCCGCTACGACAGCATGGACGAGGTGCCGCGCGCGGACCGTGATCGCATCGAAGCGGTACGCAACGGCCTGGACAACAGCGGTCTATGGGACGTGCTGCGGCAGGCCGGCGTGGATATCGGTGGCCTGGCGGGGTCCGACACGCGGCATGCGGCCGGCAAGCCGGAATTCATCATGGAAACGGATATCCCGGATGTGCGCGGCGCGGCATCGGCGCACGACGCGCCCACGCCCGCCGCGCAGGCCATGGACGCACCGGCGCCCGGCGCGGTCCCGCGCAACGGCGGCGGGCTGCGCCGCATCGTGCTGGTGGTCGTGGGGCTGGGACTGGCCTGGTGGATCCTGCGCCTGACGGGCGCCGTCTAGGCCACTTCGCCCGTCCGGCTTGCGCCAGGCCGGACGTAGCCGGTCAGGTCGTAGTCTGCACGTGCAGGCGGCTGGACTTGCAGCGGTGCAGCGCGCGGTAGTGTTCCAGCGGCCGGCCGTTGGCGCCATAGGCGATGGACTCGATGCGCAGCAGCGGCTCGGGCTCGGTCATGCCGAGCAAGGCGCAGGTCTCGGCGTCCGGCAGCACCGCGTCGATCCAGCGTTCGGCGCGCACGATGCGCAGGCCGTACTGGCGCCGCAGCACGTCATAGAGCGAGCGGTTTTCCAGGCGGGTTCGGTTCAATCCCGGCGCCAGGTCGGCGGGCACGGCGGTTTCCACCAGCAACTGCAATTCACCATCGACGCTGCGCAGGCGCTTGAGCGCCACCACCTGCGCGTCCCCGGCCAGGCCGAGCGAAGTCATCTCGCGTTCGCTAGGCGCGCGCAATTCCTGCTGCAGCACCTGGGTACGCACGGTGCGGCCCTTGCGCTCCATCTCATCGGAAAACCCCAGCACGGTCGAGACGAAGTCCTCGTCGCGTTCGCGCGCCGAGACGAAGGCGCCCTGCCCGCGGATCTTGTAGATCAGGCCGTTGCGCACCAGGTCGGCCAAAGCCTCGCGCACCACGATGCGCGAGATGCCGTACTGCTCGCCGAACTCGGCCTCGGTCGGCAGCTTGGCGCCGACCGCCAGTTCGCCCTGCAGGATCTTGCCGCGCACCACGTCGCGGAACTGCGTCCAGAGCGGCGCGCTGGCGCTGCGGTCCAGCACGGTGTCTTCGGTCGGGGTGAAGCTGTTCATAGCGTGATCGGACTTGGAATCGAAGCGGGAAATTGAACACGGTGCCGGTCCCGCAGCGTATCGATGCAGGCCTGCAATTCTTGCTCGCGCCGCGCCGCGTTCCAGCCCAGCTCGGCCGCGGCGATGGCGGCAAGCTCGGCCGCCAACGCGGCGGTGACGCGGCCACGGATGGCCAGCAGCGTGCGGCGGATGACCAGGTCGGCCAGGTGCTGCACGGCCGTCTCGCGGCACAGGAAGCGGACCTCGGCCGCCGAATGGTCCGGCGCGTGCCGCAGCGGCGCGTCGCCTTCGGCGGCGAAACGCGGCGCCAGCGCCTGCGCGCGGGAACCATAGCGGTTGACCAGTTCGGCCACGCGCGCGCGGCCCAATCCGCTGGCCTGCGCGATGCCATCGACCAGGCGTTCCCGGCCCGGCGCGTCGGCGGGCATATCCGCGCCGCCGCCGATGGCGAGACTTTCGGTGGACTGCGCGCGCGGACGGCCCAGTTGCCGCAGCACCGCGTCGGCCGCCGACTGCGCCAGCGAGCGGAAGGTGGTCCATTTGCCGCCCACCAGGCACACCAGCGGCACCTCGCGGATGGCGTTGGGCGGGTCGATCGCCACCGCGTGGTCGCGCGAGATCTGGCCCGGCCTGTCGGCGCCTGACTGCGCCAGCGGCCGCACGCCGACGTAAGTGTAGACCACGTCGGCGGGACTGAAATCCAGCCGCGGAAAGACCTCGCGCAGCACGTCCAGCAGGTAGTCAACCTCGGCCGGCTCGGTGGCGGCCAGGTCGGGATCGTCGACCGGAATATCGGTGGAGCCCACCAGCACGCGATCCAGGAACGGATAGACGATGCAGACGCGGCCGTCGGAGGCCTCGAAATACGCCATGCGGCCCTGCAGGGCCTCGCGCAGCGCGGGATGGTCCAGGATCAGGTGCGAGCCCTTGGTGCCCATGACGCGCGAACCGGCCCCTTGCAGCGCGCTGGCCGAGCGGTCGAGCCAGGCGCCGGTGGCGTTGACCACGGTGTCGGCGGTGACCTGCACCGATTCGCCGGTGAGCTCGTCGCGCAGCGTCACGCTGCGCCCCTGGCAGGCGGTGACGCTGCAATAGTTGGCGGCGGCCGAGGCCGGCTGGTCGCGGTGGCCGTCGTGGATCAGTTCCAGCACCAGCCATTCGGGATGGCGGATCCAGGCGTCGTAGTAGGTCGCGGTCCAGCGCACGCCGGCGCCGAACAGCGCGCCGTCGGCGGCCGGCACGCGCGCGATGCGGTGCTCCGGCATGACGCGCTGGCGCCGGCCCAGCCGGTCGTACAGCCGCAGGCCCAGCCCCACCACGCACAGGCCGCGGGCGCCGGGCGAGGCGCGGAATCCCGCAAAGCGCAGCACGCTGCCGGCCAGGCCGCCAAAGCGGCTCGACAGCGGCACCACCGTTTCCAGCGGCCGCACCAGGTGCGCGGCATTGCGCAGCAGCAGGTTGCGTTCGCGCGTGGCCTCGGCCACCAGCGAGAACGCGCCGCTTTCGAGATAGCGCAGGCCGCCATGGATCATGCGCGACGGCGCGCTACTCGCGCCGGCGGCGATGTCGGCCTTGTCGACGATCAGGCAATCCACGCCCTGCAGCGACAGGTCGCGGAACACACCGGCGCCATTGACGCCGGCGCCGACGATCACGGTCGAGAAATGGCGGCCCGCCAGCGCGGCCGGACGCGCGTAGGGCGACGTCGCGGGCGTCATCGCGCCGCTCCCGAGAGTTGGCCGAAGGCCGGCGCCAGGCTGTCCACCACGCGGTGGAACTGTCCGTAGAAATCGGTATGCGCCGCCTGTTCATGCGCGTCCGGCGCCACCTGCTCGCACGGGGCCGGCAGGCAATCGGCGGCGTCCTGCCCTTGCGACAGGGCCGCATAGCCCGCCGCGCCGCGCGCGCCGGTCTCGTCGTCGCCGCAGCGTTCGACGGCATGACCAAGAAAGCCCGCCAGCAATTGCGCCATGCGCCGGTCGCGCGCGCCGCCGCCCAGCGCCGCCACCCTGCCCGGCGTGCCTAGGCCCAGCGCCGCCAGCCGCTTCAGGTGCCAGGCATGCCAGGCCGCCACGCCATCGATCACGGCCCGCGCCATGTGGGCGCGCGTGTGCTGCGCCTGCAGCCCGACGAAGCCGGCGCTGGCGCCCGCGGGCCAGTTGCCGCCATTGATGAACGGCAGGAAGCGCAGGCCCTCGGCGCCCAGCGGCACGGACATGGCGCATTCGACCACGGCGGCCGCGTCGGCGAATTGCAGCGCGCGCGCCGCCCAGGCCACGTTGGCCATCGACGACGGGCTGTTCTCCAGGTACAGCCGCCGCGCCGGGTCGCCGAAGCTGACGATGGCGCCGACCTCGGGCTTGGGTTCTCGGGTGGGCGCCACCACCGCGTTGACGCACCAGGTGCCCAACACGGCCACCGCGTGGCCCTGGCGCTCGGCGCCCACGGCCCGCAGCGAGGCCAACAGGTCGATCGCGCCCATCGCCACCGGGATGTCCGGCGGCAGGCCGAAGGCCGAGGCGGCCGCCGCCGACACCCGCCCGACCACGCTGCCGGCCGCCACGATCGGCGCCGGCGCCCGCGCGCCCAGGTCGGCCAGGCCGGCGGCTTCGAACGCCAGCGACGACCAGCCGCCCTCGCGCAGCGCCAGCAGGCCCGCGGTGCTGGCGTCGCTGGCGTCGGTGGCGATCTCGCCGGTCAGGAGGAATGTCAGGTAGTCCTTGGCGAACAGCAGATGGCGGGCGCGGTCGCGCGACGCGGGATCGGCGCCTAGCAACTCGGCCGCGATCAGCGACGACTGGCCCGACCACGGCCGGCAACCGACCTCGTCATACAGCGCATCGCCGGCGCGTTCGCCCAGCGCGCGGGCCCGGGCCGCGGCGCGCTGGTCGGTCGAGGCCACGGCGCGCGCGCCCAGCAACTGGCCGCGCGGGTCCAGCAGGTACAGCCCCGCGCCATGGCCCGTGCAGCTCAGGGCGCGGATATCCCGCGCCCGCTCGCCGAGCTGGCCGGCCACGCCGCGCAGGGCCCGCGCCAGCGCCGCCGCGATGGCGTCGGCGGCCAGTTCGCAGCCCCCCTGCGGCAACTGCCGATAAGGCAGCGCGCCGCCCGCGGCCGCCAGCGTGGCCCCGCTCCCGGCCGCGAAGGCAACCGCCTTCAGGCCCGTGGAGCCCATGTCGATCCCGAGGTAGATGTCTGTTCTCATGTCATAACATTGTCTACGGAATTTTTTTGGAGAATAGCAGTGTTTCCCCTAGTAATCTAAAAATTTCGGCTGCCATATAGTGCAGCGACCAGGGCAACGATGTCATAACAACTAAACCGCCCCAAGACGCATCATCAGCAGGTTCCCGGGCCGCGAGGCCGTTGGATCAATGCAAGGACGAGGAGCGAAGAACATGAGACGAGATTTCCTGAAGACCGTGGCGGCGGCGGGCGCGGGCCTGGCCAGCGCCAATGCCTTTGCGCAGTCCGCGCCGCAAGCCCCCGGGCTGCGCGGCAACGCCAATGACGTCTACGTGATGAACGTGATGGTGTCGGGCGTGGAGTACTGGTTTCCGGTGTACGAAATGATGAAGCAGCTGGGCCAGTCGCTCGGCGTGCGCACCCGCTATTCCGGCACGCCGGAATACGACGTCAACAAGCAGCTGGCCTCGTTCGAGCAGGAACTGGCGCGCAAGCCGGCCGGCATCCTGCTGCACCCGATGAACCCCGATCCGTTCATCGAGCCCATCAACCGCGCCGCCGCCATGGGTATCCCGGTGGTGACCTTCGCCGCCGATTCGCCCAATTCCAAGCGGGTCTCGTTCGTCACCTCCGACAACGACCGCGAAGGCGCGCAGGCCGCCGACGCCATCGCCGCCGCGCTCGGCGGCAAGGGTGAATACGCCGTGCTGGAGAACCCCGGCCAGGACAACCACGACCGCCGCATCGCCGCCTTCATCAACCGCATGAAGAGCAAGCACCCCGGCATGAAACTGGTGGGCCGCGCGGCCAGCAACCAGGACCCGAACAAGGCCTACCAGGCCACGCTGAGCCTGGCGCAGGGCAACCCCGGCCTGGGCGCGCTGTTCATGCCCGAGGCCAACTCGGCGCTGGGCGCGGCGCAGGCCAGCATCGAGACCAAGAAGAACATCAAGGTGCTGTGCTGCGACGTCAACGCCAAGATCCTGGACATGATCAAGTCCGGCGAGGTCTACGGCTCGGTCAACCCGAACCAGGGCGTGCAGGGCTACATGGGCATGATGCTGCTGTTCCTGGCGCGCAACCAGCAGCTGATCGACCCGATGAACGACGCCAAGCGCAACGGCACCAACCCGATGGCGGTGCCGTTCCTGGACAACGGCCTGTCGATCGTCAGCAAGGCCAACGCCGACGACTTCTATTGGGACAAGTACCTGGCGCGGCGCGGAACCAAGGGCATCAACGAATGACGGCGGCCGCGCCCCTGCTGGAGCTGCAGGGCATCAGCAAGCACTTCGGCGCGTCGCAGGCGCTGGCCGGCGTGCGCTTCTCGCTGCAACGGGGCGAAATCCACGCCCTGTGCGGCGAGAACGGCGCCGGCAAGTCGACGCTGATGAAGATCATCGACGGCATCCACCAGCCCGACGCCGGGGCCATCCTGCTGGAAGGCCAGCGCGTGGTCATCGACGGGCCGGCCCACGCCATGCGGCTGGGCATCGGCCTGGTGCACCAGGAAATCGCGCTGTGCGGCGACGCCACGGTGGCCGAGAACCTGTTCATGCCGCACATCAACACGCAGCGCGGCGCCTGGATGGACTACGCCGGCCTGAACCGGCGCGCCCGCGAAGTGCTGCGGCGGCTGGGCCAGGACATCGACCCGGGCCTGCGGGTCGACCAGCTGGGCATCTCCAGCCAGCAACTGGTGGAGATCGCGCGCGCCCTGACGCTGGACTGCAAGGTGCTGATCCTGGACGAGCCGACGGCGGCGCTGACCGAGGTCGAATCGGCCGCGCTGTTCCGCGTGCTGCACGGCCTGAAGGCCCAGGGCATCGGCATCATCTACATCAGCCACCGCATGGCCGAGATCTTCGCGCACTGCGACCGCGTCACCGTGCTGCGCGATGGCCGCGACGTGCACTGCGGCGCCCTGTCCGAGCTCACGCCCGACGCGCTGGTGCGCCGCATGGTCGGGCGCGACCTGGGCAACTACTATCCGCCGCGCGCCGCCGACAGCGGCCAGCCGCCCGAGACCGTGCTGCAAGTCACGGACCTGGACGATGGCGCGCGCGTGCACGGCATCTCGTTCACGCTGCGGCGCGGCGAAATCCTCGGCATCTCGGGGCTGATGGGCGCCGGCCGCACCGAGCTGGCCGAAACCGTCTGCGGCCTGCGGCGCGCGCGTCGCGGCTCGATCAGCCTGCGCGGCCAGCCCCTGCGGCTGCGCCGCTATGCCGACGCCCTGCGCCATGGCATCGCCTACCTGAGCGAAGACCGCAAGGCCGCCGGGCTGTTCCTGGACATGCCGATCGAACGGAACGTGTCGTCGATGGCGCTGGCCCGCGTCAGCGGCCGCTTCGGCTTGCTGCGACGCGCGGCCGAACGGCGGCTGGCCACCGACCTGGGCGCGCGGCTCAAGCTCAAGGCCGCCGGCGTCGACCAGGACGCCAGCTGCCTGTCGGGCGGCAACCAGCAGAAGGTCGCCATCGCCAAGCTGCTGGCCACCCGTCCCGCCGTGCTGCTGATGGACGAGCCGACGCGCGGCGTGGACGTGGGCGCCAAGTCCGAAATCCACCATCTGCTGCGCGAGCTGGCCGACCAGGGCGTGGGCGTGGTGGTGATCTCATCCGAACTGCCCGAGATCATCGGCCTGTGCGACCGCGCGCTGGTGATCCACAACGGCACCCTGGCCGGCGAACTGGCCGCGGCCGACATGACTGAAGAAAAGCTGCTGAGGCTGGCCTCCGGCCTGGGCGCACAGGAGACGCCATGATGACCCTTCCCCCCTCCCCGCCTTCGGCCGGCGCGATACTGTCGCCGGGCGCGACCGCGGCCGACGCGCCGCCGCGCCTGCGCCACCGGCTGGCCAGCCTGCGCGAGGCCGGCCTGCTGCTGATCATCGCCGCGCTGTGCGTGATCATGAGCTTCGCCTCGCCCCACTTCCTGACCTGGGAGAACGTGCGCGCGATGCTGCTGTCGTTCTCCATCGAGGGCATCGTGGTGGTCGGCATGACCTTCCTGGTCATCGTCGGCGGCATCGACCTGTCGGTGGGCTCGGTGGTGTGCCTGGCCATGGTGGTCACCGGCAAGCTGTTCCTGATGGGGCTGGACCCGTGGACCGCGGGTCTCGCGGCGATCGCGGCCAGCGCCGCCATCGGCGCCATGATCGGCGGCTGCGTCACGCGCATCGGGTTGAGCCACTTCATCGCCTCGCTGGCCTTCATGGTCATCGTGCGCGGGCTGTGCCTGGCCATCACCCAGGGCACGCCGCAATCGCTGTTCTCGCTGCCGCCGTCGTTCAAGTTCATCGGCCAGGGCAACGTCGCCGGCATCCCCGCGGTGATCCTGATCTTCGGCGCCATCGTCATCGCCAGCGACTTCGCGCTGCGCCGCTCGGCGCTGCTGCGCAAGGTGTTCTACACCGGCAGCAACGAGAAGGCCGCGCTGTACGCCGGCATCCGCACCGGCCGCGTCAAGTTCTGGGTCACCGTGCTGTGCTCGGCGCTGGCCGGCCTGGCCGGCGTGGTCTACACCGCGCGCTTCGGCGCCGCCACCCCGACCTTCGGCGTCGGCATGGAGCTGAACGTGATCGCCGCGGTGGTGATTGGCGGGGCCAGCCTCAAGGGCGGCTCGGGCACCGTGCTGGGCGCGGTGCTGGGGCTGGCGCTGCTGTCGGTGGTGACCAGCTCGCTGATCCTGCTGGACGTGTCGCCGTACTGGCAGGACGTGGTCAAGGGCCTGATCCTGCTGGGCGCGGTGACTGTCGACCATCTCATGAACGTCAAGAAGGGACACCGATGAACACCATCACGCTGGGCACTTCCGGCATCCGTTGCCAGTCCGTGGGCCTGGGCACCTGGGCCATGGGCGGCTGGATGTGGGGCGGCAACGACGACGCGGCCGCCATCGACGCCATCCGCGCCTCGCTCGACGCGGGCGTGCAGCTGATCGACACCGCGCCGGCCTACGGCCTGGGCCATGCCGAAACGCTGGTCGGCCGCGCGCTGGCGGGCCGACGCGACCGGGCCATCATCGCCACCAAGTGCGGACTGGTGTGGCACACCCGCCAGGGCCGGCATTTCTTCGACGAGGATGGCCAGGCGGTGCACCGCCACCTGGGGCGCGATTCGATCTTCCACGAAGTGGAGCAGAGCCTGGCGCGCCTGCGCACCGACCACATCGACCTGTACATCACCCACTGGCAGGACGAGACCACGCCGGTGGCCGAGACCATGGACGCGCTGCTGGACCTGAAGCGCCAGGGCAAGATCCGCGCCATCGGCGTCAGCAACGTCGACGCCGCCACGCTGGCCGAGTACCTGCGCCACGGCGCGGTCGACGCCATCCAGGAACGCTACAGCCTGATCGACCGCGAGATCGAATCGACCCTGATGCCGCTGTGCCGCGACCACCAGGTCGGCATCCTCGGCTATTCGTCGCTGGCGCTGGGATTGCTGGCCGGCCCGATCGATCCGGCGCGGCAGTTTACCGGCGACGACCAGCGCGCCGGCAACCCGCGCTTCGGCGCCGCCAACCGCGCCCGGCTGCAGGCCTTCTTCCAGGAACTGGAGCCGCTGCGCCAGCAGCTGGACTGCCCGTTTTCGCAGCTGATGATCGCCTGGACCACCCGGCCCGGCGGCGTCAGCGTGGCGCTGTGCGGCGCCCGCGACGCGCGCCAGGCCACCCAGAACGCCCGCGCGGCCCTGCTGCGCCTGGACCCCGCGCACCTGGCCGCCATCGATGCCGCCGCCCGCCGCCACCTGCAGGCGCTGGACTGAACAAACGCTGGACTGAACCTGGAATCCCCATGCCCCACCTCAAACAAGCCCGCCTGAACCGCCTGTTCCACGCCGGCCGCTGCCTGGATATCGCCGTCGACCATGGCGTGTGCAACGAACCCAGCTTCCTGGCCGGCCTGGAAGACATGCCCGCCGTCATGGCGCAGCTGCTGGCCGCCGGCCCCGACGCCATCCAGCTCAACTACGGCCAGGCCGACCTGCTGCAGCACCATCCCGCCCGCGCCAAGCCCGCGCTGGTGATGCGGCTGGACATGGGCAACCCCTACAACGCCACCATCCACCGCGTCATGTGGGCGGTGCTGCAGAACGAACACGACCCGGTGCTGCCCGCGGTGCGGATGGACGCGGCCTGCGTGGTCGTCAACCTGTTCATGCTGCCCGGCGAGCCCGACCTGTTCCGCCAGTGCGTCGGCAACATCGCCCGCGTGCGCGCCGACTGCGAGCGCTATGGCATGCCGCTGATGATCGAACCGCTGGTGATGGCGCCGCATTCCGAGCGCGGCGGCTACATGGTCGACGGCGACGCCGACAAGATCGTGACGCTGGTGCGGCTGGCGCGCGAGATGGGCGCCGACATCGTCAAGGCCGACCCCACTACCCACGCCGCCGACTTCCACCGCGTGGTGCAGGCGGCGCGCTGCCCGGTGCTGGTGCGCGGCGGCGGCCGCGAGGACCTGCGCCAGGTGTTCGGCCGCTCGCGCGAACTGCTGGACCAGGGCGCCGTGGGGCTGGTGTACGGCCGCAACGTCTACCAGCACGCCGACCCGTCGGCGGTGGTGCGGGCGCTGATGGCCATGATCCACGACAACGCCGATGCGGCGCGCGCCTGGGACATCTACCAGGCGGGCACCGCGCGCTGAGGCGGGCCGGCGGCGGCCGCGTCGTCGCGGACCGCCCCCGGCCCATCGAAGCTCCGCCCTTTCCGCAACAATCCTGTCATCGGCCGCGCGCTACGCTTTTCGCACCCCACGCGGAGGTGCCCATGAAGTTGCCGGTCGATTTGCTCGCCAAGGCCAAGGCCGCCTATCCCAAGCGCGCCGACGAGGTCGCCGCGCTGCGCCAGCGCAACGCGGCCGAGTCGGCCCGCGAACTCGACGGCGCCGTGCATTTCGCCCGCCGCCGCGCCATGATCGCGGCCACCGCCCGCGAAAGCGCCGACCTGGCGTTCGAGCGCTACATCGGCACCAACGACCTGCTGCCCAGCAACTACCTGCTGTCGGGCTACCTGCACGCGCTCTCGGTCGGCCGCATCCGCTACCTGGACCGGACCTCGCGCCGCACGGCCTACGCCACCGGCTTCATGGTGACGCCGGAGCTGATGATCACCAACCATCACGTCTTCCCGGTGGCCACGGCCGCCGAATTCGCCGCCTTCGCCGACGAGGCCGTTATCGAGTTCGGCTACGAATACGACGTGCTCGGCCGGCTGCAGCAACCGGTGGTCCACGCCCTCGATCCTGAAACCTTCCTGCACACCCACGCCGCGCTCGACCTGGCGCTGGTGGCGGTGCGGCCGCTCGACGTTGGCGGCCGGCGCGCGCTGACCGACCAGGGCTACCTGGTGCTGGACGGCGCGCTCGGCAAGGCCGGCGCAGGCGACTACGCCACCATCGTGCAGCACCCGGACGGCCGCGAGAAACAGGTGGCGCTGCGCAACAACGAGATCGTCGACAACAGCCTGGCCGACGTCCTGATCTACCAGAGCGACACCGCGCCCGGCAGCAGCGGGGCGGCGGTCTTCAACAACGAGTGGCAGGTCATCGCCTTGCACAGCGCCGGCGTGGCGCGGCAGGACGCGTCGGGCAACTACCTGGATCGGGACGGCCAGATCATCCCGATCGAGAATGGCCACGTCGACGAATCGCGGCTAGTGTGGCTGAGCAACCGCGGCATCCGCGTGAGCGCCATCGTCACCTATCTGCTGTCGCCCGCCAGCCAGGTGGACCAGCACCCGCTGATCCAGACGCTGCGCAGCCCGGCCTACACCAACGCCCGCCCCTTCACCGCGGCCGCGCTGCCGGTGCTGCCGACGCAGGAACTGGGACGGGCCGCCGCGCCTGCCGCCGCGCCGGCCGCGACGCCCGGCCCCGCGCCGATCGAGATCCGCATCCGCATCAGCGCCGACCAGCCCGTCGCCATCCAGGCGCTGACGGATGGCGACGCGCCGCAGCCGCTGGCCTTCGAGAAGAAAAGCGAGGACGAGCAGGACTACTCCGCCTGCCTGGGCTACGACGACCAGTTCATGGGCATCGACCTGCCGCTGCCCGCGCCCAACGCGGCGCTGCGCAAGAAGCTGGCGCGGCGCGGCGACGCGCCCGCCGACTTCGTGCTGAAGTACCACCACTTCAGCACCCTGCAACATGCCGTGCGACGCGTCCCGGTGCTCAGCGCCATCAACGTCTACGGCAAGCAGCGCTACGCCGAACTGGACGACAGCACCCGCAAGGATCGCTGGCTGCGCGACAACCGCATCGACTACGGCGCCCAGCTGGACGACGCCTGGTACGCCAAGAGCGGCTTCGACCGCGGCCACCTGTCGCGCCGCGAGGACGCCGAATGGGGCCCGACCCTGGCCGCCGCCAAGACCGCCGCCGACATGACCTGCTCGTACGCCAACGCGGTGCCGCAGGTGCCGGCGTTCAACCGCGCGATCATGGGCTATCACGGTCAGTGGGGCCGGCTCGAACAGATGCTGCTGGAACAGGGCGTGGAAGGCGAGTCCGGCAAGAGCGCCCGCATCTGCGTCTACAGCGGCCCGATCTTCCTGAACGACGATCCGGTCTACGCCTCGGTGCAGGTCGCGCTCAGCTGCTTCAAGGTGGTGGCCTGGTTCGACGCCCGCGGCGGGCTGCGCGCCACCGGCTTCCGGCTGTCACAGGAAAAGCTGGTCGACGGCATCGACTTCGAAGTGCTGCATTTCGACAAGCTGTTCAAGATGCAGCAAAAGCCGTTGGCGTGGATCGAGGGCGCCACCGGCCTGGCGTTCCCGCAGGCGCTGCGCGACGCCGACACCCATGACGCGACCTCCGAAGCCGTCGACGACGCCGCCATCGAACGGCTGCTGACCTTGCCCGAGCAGGCGCGCGACTAAGGCGTCGCGGCATTCAATGACCCGGGCCGGCGCGCTCAACCCCGGCCGCGCCAAGCGATGACCAGCGCCGCCGCGCCCAGCGCCGCCGCCACGCCGAACGTCAGCGCCATGCCGCGCGCCACCGCCGCCGCGGAGGCGCCCGCCAGGTCGGCCGCGCCCGCCCCCGCCGCGAACACCGCGCCCATGACCGACGCGCCGGTCACCAGCCCCAGGTTGCGCGACAGGTTCAGCATGCCCGACACCAGGCCGCGCTGGTGCGCGCCGATGGCCGCCATGACGCCGGTATTGTTGGCGGCCTGGAATACCGCGTAGCCCACGGTCAGCACCCCGATCGGCCCGATGTAGCCCGCCACGCCCAGCGTCGCCGGCGCCGCCGCCAGCAGGGCCGTGCCGACGGCGAGCGCGCCCAGCGCCGCGCGCATGATCCGTCCGGCGCCGTAGCGGTCCACCAGGCGCCCGGCCGGCACCCCGCACAGCGCGCTGACCACCGGCCCCGCCGACATCGCCAGCCCGGCCTGCGCCGCGCTCAGTCCCAGCGCCTGGGTCAGGTAGAACGGGCCGACGACCAACGTCGCCATCATCACCGTGGACACCAGCGCGTTCATCGCCAGTCCTGCGCCCAGGCGCGGTTGACGCAGCAGCGCCGGATCCAGCAACGGCGACGCCGTGCGCGCCTCGACCCGCAGGAACAGCCAACCGCCCGCGACCGCGGCCAGCAGCAGGCCGGCGTTGAGCCCGCTGAAATGGCCGCGTCCCAGCGTCATCGCCAGCGCATAGGCCGCCAGCGCCACCGCCAGCAGCAGTGTGCCCGCGGCATCGAACCGCGCGCCGGCCGCCGCCCGCGGCCGGTCGGCGGGCAGATAGCGGCCGGCCAGGGCCATCGCCAGGAGGCCCAGCGGCAGGTTCGCCAGGAAGATCCAGCGCCAGCCGAGCGCGGCGATCAGCGCGCCGCCCAGGGTCGGCCCCAGCGCCGTGCCCACCGCCGACATCGTGCCTAGCAGGCCCATGGCGCTGCCGGTGCGCTCCCGGGGCAGCAGGTCGCCGACGAACGCCATCGTCAACGCCATCATCACGGCGGCGCCCGCGCCCTGCAGCGCGCGCGCCGCCAGCAGCAGCCACAGCGAGGACGCCAGTCCGCACAGCGCCGAGGCCGCCGTGAACACGGCGATCCCCGCCAGCAGCAGGCGCCGCCGGCCGATCAGGTCGCCCAGGCGGCCCGCGCCGACAACGCACAGCGTGATCGCCAGCAGATAGGCCAGCACGATCCACTGCACCAGGGAAAACGGCGCGTCGAACACCCGCGCCAGGGTCGGCAGGCCGACGTTGGCGCTGCTGGTGCCCAGCGACGCCAACAACAGGGACAGGGCCAGGCTCGCGAGCGGCCAGGCGACGGCGCCACCGGCGCGGGCGGCCGGGGCGGATTGTGGAAGGGATTGCGACATGAAGATCCGTAGCGGTTGGAAACGGCCATCCGGCACGCGCCGGAACAGCCCAACCGCCAGCGTAGGACCGCCAGGCTCATGGCGGAAGACGCAGCATTTGCACTTTATTCATGCGTTTGACGCCACATGACGACGGCGCCGTGATACCGTCGCGCCATGTCCCGCCCCGACCTCAACCTGCTGCTCACGCTCGACGTCCTGCTGACCGAAGGCAACGTCGCGCGCGCCGCCCGCCGCCTGCACCTGAGCCCCTCGGCGATGAGCCGGGCGCTGGCGCGGCTGCGCGAAACCACCGGCGATCCGCTGCTGGTGCGGGCCGGCCGCGGCCTGGTGCCGACGCCGCGTGCCCAGGAACTGCGCGAACAGGTCAGCCGCCTGGTGCAGGAGGCGCAAGCCGTGCTGCGCCCCGCCGAACTGCTCGACCCCTCGCGGCTGTCGCGCGGCTTCACGCTGCGCGTCAGCGACGGCTTCGTCGAGTATTTCGGTCCGGCGCTGATCGCCCTGGCCCAACGCGAGGCGCCCGGGGTGCGGCTGCGCTTCGTGCAAAAGCCCGACAAGGACAGCACCCCGCTGCGCGACGGCAGCGCCGACCTGGAAACCGGCGTGATCGGCGCCGCCAGCAGCCCCGAGATCCGCACGCGGGCGCTGTTCCGCGATCGCTTCATCGGGGTGGTGCGGGCCGGCCATCCGCTGGCCAAAGGCAAGGTCACGGCGGCGCGCTACGCCGCCGGCCAGCATGTGCTGGTCTCGCGCCGCGGCCTGGACAAGGGGCCGGTCGACGACGCGCTGCACACGCTCGGCCTGGCGCGCGAGATCACCGTCATCGTCGCCGGTTTTTCCGACGCGCTGGCGCTGGCGCGCGCCTCCGACCTGATCGCCAGCGTGCCCGAGCGCCACACCACCAACCTGCGCGCCGGCATGCACAGCTTCGCGCTGCCCGTGGAGGTGCCAGGCCTGACGGTCTCGATGCTCTGGCATCCGCGCATGGACGCCGACCCCGGGCACCGCTGGCTGCGCGAGTGCGTGCGGCAGGTGTGCGCGGCGTGAGGCCGCGCGCCGCCGGTCAGGCCCGCAGCGTGACCCGCTCGGGCCAGCGCCAGGATTGCTCGCGGAATTCCTGCGGCGGCATGTCGTAGGCGCGGCGGAACGCGCGGGCGAAGTCCGACGCGCTGCCGAACCCCAGCCCATAGGCGATTTCCATGACGCCCAGGTGCGGATAGCGCACCAGTTCCTCGGCCGCCAGCCGCAGCCGCAGGTGGCGGATGTAGGCGCCCAGCCCGCCTTCGTGCTGGAACAAGCGGTACACCGTCGGCCGTGGCAGGCGCAACGCCTGGATCACCGAGTCCGGCGTCAGGCCGGCCTGGTGCAGATTGGCCTGGATGTGGCGCCGCACCTGCCCGAACATCGCCGCCCGGCCGGCGGCGCGGGCATTGCCCGACAGCCGCGCGTCCTTGCCAAAGGCGGCCAGCAGCAGGCGCGCGCAGGCGGTGATATCGGCCTCGGCCTGCGCCAGGTCCAGGCCGCGCACCGATTGCCCCAGCGCCGCGGCCTGCCGGATCGCCAGCCGCGCCAGCGGCGTCGCGTCCTGCAGCATGCGGCCGTGGATCGCCTGGGGATCCGGGAATATTTCCAGCACCAGTTCCGCCGGCACGAACAGCGTCAGCATGCGGCAGGCCTGGCGCCGCATGCGCATCGGCTGGCCCAGGTCCACCGCCACCACTCGCGCCGCGGCGCCGTCGGCGGCGGGCCGCGGGCCATTGCGCACCGTCATGGCGTCGACGCCGCCTTCCAGGAACACGTGCAGGGCGAAATCGCGGATGCTGTCGCGCGAGATACGCACCAGCGAGCGTTCCAGCTGCATGGCGTCGGAACGGCAATCGGTGAACATCAGCCGGCCGGCGCGGTAGCGGTCGATGGATGCGTTGAAGGGCTGGCGCAGCGCGTCGCGGCTGGGCAGCACGTCGACCACGTGCCCGACCTGGTCGCGCCAGGCCAGCAGGCGGCGTTCAGGCGCCTGCGCCGCCACATCGAAATGATGACGGGCGATCACGGGTGGCATGGGCGGCGGTTGGCCGGCGGGGTAAGCACTCGGGTTCATGCTTGCGGGTTGCCGCGCGGATGGCGCGGACTTGGGCTGGATGTCGAATATGACAAAAAGTAAATCCGGCGTCTCCCGCCAAAAACTGAGACGCACGGTATAGCCACGAGACTAACAGTATCTAAGCTTGCCAGGAGATTCCGCAAGACGTACGCGGACTCGGGCCGAAGTACCGCAAGCCAGCGGGGCGTCGCGCCGGGATTTCCCGGCGCGCGCCGCAAAGCAATTTCGCGCATTCCCCTCCCCGGGAATGCGCGCTTTTTTTCATTCCTCCGTCTCGCGCGCCGCCGCCAGGACCTGCTCCAGCATCCACTCATGCCCGGGAATACCCGCGTGGCGCGCATGGAACAACACCTTCAGCGTATAGGCCGGCGCCGCGAACGGCGCGGGATAGACCGCCAGGTTCGCCGCCGGCCCCAGGCGCCGCGCCACCCGTTGCGGCAACGTCGCCAGCAGGTCGGAACCGGCCACGATGAAAGGCGCCGCCAGCAGGCTCGGCAGTTCCATCGTCACCTGCCGGCGCAGCCCCTGCCGTTCCAGCGCGCCGTCGATCACGCCGCGCGCATCGCGCCAGGGTTTGACCGCCAGATGGCTGGCCGCCAGGTATTGCGCCAGCGACAGGCTGCCGCGAATCTCGGGATGATCGCGCCGGGCCACCACCACGTAGTCATCGGTGAACCCGTCGCGCGCCTGCACGCCCTCCGGCAACGCCGCCTGCCCCTCGTCGAACCCCAGCGCGAAATGCGCGCGTCCGGCGGCGAGGTCGTCGAAGGAATCCTGGCGGGTCGAGTACACGGCTCGCACGCGCAACCGCGGCGCCAGGGTCCGCAGCCGCGCCGCCAGCGCCGGCAGCACCGCGTAGGCGGTGTAGTCGGTGGCCGCGAACACAAAGGCCTGGGTGCTGTCGCCCGGCGCGAACGGCCGCGCGCCTTCCAGGCTGCCGCCCAGCGCCTGCAACGCCTGGCCGATGACGGGCGCCATGGCCTGGGCGCGCGCCGTGGGCTGCATGCCGCTGCCGTAGCGCACGAACAGCGGATCCGACAGCGCGCCGCGCAGCCGCGTCAGCGCGTGGCTACAGGCCGAAGGGCTCATGGCCAGTTCCTCGGCCGCGGCGGCCACGCTGCCCAGCCGCACCAGCGCGTCGAACACCAGCAGCAGATTCATATCGAGGCGGCGCAGCGCTTCATGCATATCATGCACTCCATATTGAAAACAATGCAGTACATGCATTTTATAGAGCCGCTACCATACCCGCTTTGCCGTCATCCCGAGCGGTCCGCCTTCCTGCCACGCCGATGCCTTCCCTGACTTTCCGCGCCCCCACCCCCGCCGACACCGACCGCTGCTTCGAGATCGAAAGCACCGCCTACGAAGGCGACGAAGCCGCCACCCACGCCAAGATCGCCACCCGCATCGCCCAGTATCCGCGGGGCTTCCTGCTGCTGGAGGAAGACGGCGTCATCGTCGGCTTCATCAACAGCGGCTGCGCCCACGAGGTGGTGATGGCCGACGAGGCCTTCAAGGAACTGGTCGGCCACGATCCGGACGCCCCCAACGTGGTGATCATGTCGGTGGTGGTGGATCCCGCCCACCAGGGCAAGGGATATTCCACGCGGCTGATGAATGCCTTCGTCGAGCAGGCCCGCGGACTCGGCAAGCAGACCATCCACCTGATGTGCAAGGAGCGCCACGTCGCGCTGTACCGCAAGGTCGGCTACCAGTACGTGCGGCCGTCGCCGTCCGACCATGGCGGCATGGCCTGGCATGAAATGGTGATGGCGCTGTAGACAGCAAAACGGCCGGTTGCGCGCAACCGGCCGTGCCACGCGGCGCCCAGGCGCCCCGCCTCAATCCAGCTGGATCCTGGCGCTATCGATGATCTGCTTCCAGCGCCGCGTTTCCTCGGCCGACAGCTTGGCCAGGTCTTCGCTGCCGCCGGGGAACGGCACCGCCCCCTGCTCCGCCAGCTGCCCCACCAGCGCCTTGTCGTTGGCGATGGCGATCACCGTGTCCTGCAGCTTGCGGATGACCTGCGGGTCCGTGCCGCTCGGCGCCATCACGCCGTACCAGGATTCGACCACCGCATCCTTGACGCCGGCCTCGGCCAGCGTCGGAATGTCGGGGATCGACTCGCTGCGCTTGTCGCTGGCCACCGCCAGCACCCGCACCTGCCCCGATTTGACGTACGCCAGCACGTTCGGCAGGTTGGCGAACAGCACCTGCACCTGGCCCGACAGCAGGTCTGACGTGGCCGGCCCCGCGCCCCGGTATGGCACGTGCTCGAAGCGGGCGCCCGAACGGAACATGAACAGTTCGCCGGTCAGGTGGTTCACCGAGCCGATGCCCGCCGAGGCCATGTTCAGCTTGCCCGGATTGGCCTTGCCGTACGCCACCAGCTCGCCCACCGTCTTGGCCGGCGCGTCCCTGGACACCGCCAGCACGTTCGGCACCGTCGAGAACAGCGCCACCGGCGCGAAGTCCTTGTCGGCGTTGTAGGGCAGGTTTTTCGATATCAGCGGCAGGATCGACTGCTGCCCCATCGTCGCCAGCAGCAGCGTGTAGCCGTCCGGCGCCGCCTTGGCCACGAAGTTGGCGCCGATGCTGCCGCCGCCGCCCGGCTTGTTCTCGACGATCACCGTCTGCCCCAATGCCTCGGACATGCGGTTGGCCAGCAGGCGCCCCATCAGGTTGACGGTGCCGCCCGGCGCGAACGGCACCACCAGCGTGATCGGCTTGTTGGGATAGGCCGACGCCGCCTGGGCCGCCGGAATGATGCTCAGGGCCGCGGCCAGCGCCACGGCGAGTTTGGGCAGTGCTTTGAACATGATGGAATTCCCCTTGCCTGGTTTGATTTATACGGCGCACGCTCAGGCGGTGGCCATGCCGTTTTCCTGATGGACCAGCGCGTTGACGCGTCCCTGCAACGTCTCGCGGGCGTCGGCGGCGCGCTGCCGCGCGGCGTCGATGGCCGCCTGGCGCGCGTCGAGGATGGCGTGCTGCTCGCGCAGGTGCGTCCGCACCGATTGCGGCGCCGGGCCGCCCAGCGACAGGCGCGCGGCCACGTTGCGCTCCGGATCGAGGCAGGCGGCGATGTCGTCGGCCGCCAGCGCCACCGGCCGGCCCAGTTGCTCCTGCGCCGCGGTCGCGATCATCGCCGGGGCAATCGCGCGCGCCGGCAGGCCCTGCCCCAGCGCCTGGCGCACCACCGCGCCGATGATGTGGTGCGCGTCGCGGAACGAGGCGTCGGCCTTGCGCACCAGCAGGTCCGCCAGGTCGGTCACGGTCGAGAAATCATCCGCCGCGCGCGCCACCATGCGTTCGCGGTTCGGCGCGACCTGCTCCACCAGCAGTTGCACCAGCTCCAGCGCCTTCAGCGCTTCCTCGCAGGCTTCCCAGCAGGTTCGGGTGCTTTCGCGGCTGCTGTCGCCCGAGTGGGTGAAGTGGGTCGACTTCACCGTCGACAGCGCCGCGCTGGTCAGGCCGATCAGGTGGCCGGTCTTGCCGCGCAGGTATTCCAGCACCGCCGGATTCTTCTTCTGCGGCATGATGCTGGAGGTGCTGGCGATGCTGTCCGGAAACGACAGATAGCCGAACTCCGGCGTCGACCAGATGTAGAAATCCTGCACCATGCGGCTGCAGGTGACCATCATGATCGACAGCGTCGCGCTCAGCTCCAGCGCGAAATCGCGCGACGCCACGCTGTCCAGCGCATTGGCCAGCGGGCCGCTGAAGCCCAGCATGGCGCTGGTGCTGTCGCGATCGATCGGGAACGAGGTGCCGGCCAGCGCGCAGGCGCCCAGCGGCGAGGCATCCGCCGTCTCCAGCACGTGCGCCAGCCGGCCGATGTCGCGCGACCACGCATCCACCAGCGCCGACAGGTAATAGCCGTAGGTGATCGGCTGCGCCGCCTGCATGTGGGTGTAGCCCGGCATCACGCAATCGGCATAGCGCTCGGCCTGCGCCAGCGCGGCGCGCGACACGCCGATCAGCGCGCTGCCGATGCGCGCCGTGAAATCGCGCGCCCGCATGCGGTCGATGGTCGCGCCGATGTCGTTGCGGCTGCGGGCGGTATGCAGGCGGCCGCCCAGCT
The DNA here is from genome assembly GCF_056523125.1 of Achromobacter sp. ISS7. Taxonomy (NCBI): domain Bacteria; kingdom Pseudomonadati; phylum Pseudomonadota; class Betaproteobacteria; order Burkholderiales; family Alcaligenaceae; genus Achromobacter; species Achromobacter sp. ISS7. The sequence continues at coordinate 2,424,483 of NZ_JAWRZD010000001.1, forward strand.
CCTGCCCCACCGCCTTGATCAGGTGGGCCTCGTAGTTGAAGTAGGCCTCTTCGCGCGCCGGGTCCAGTTCCACCGCGTGCGGACCGTCGGCCTGCATTTGCAGCAGCGCCCGCGCCAGCCGCCGCGCGGCGTCGTGATCGAGGATGCCACGCTCGCGCAGCATCAGCAGATGCGCCAGGTTGATCTGCGTGAGCATGTCGAAGTTGGCGAAGAACTCGCGGTTCAGGCGCGGCAGGAAAAGATGCTCGAGCACCTCCTTGGCCAGGGGTTGCTTGAGACGGGCACTGACTTTGGATTCCATATCGGTCCGGAAGGAAACAAGGAAAACCGTAGTCTCCGGCCGGGCCAACTCATACGTCAAATCAGATTCTTACGGCTTCTGATACAAAAATGATATGATTTATCCGCTCGTCTCCGGATCGTCCCAACGCATGAACTTCAAACAAGTCGAGGCCTTCCGCGCCGTCATGATGACGCGCTCCATGACCACCGCGGCCGGCCTGCTGCATACCTCGCAGCCCAACGTCAGCCGCTGGATCGCGTTGCTGGAGAAGGCGTTGGGATTCGTGCTGTTCCAGCGCGTCGGCACCCGCATCATTCCCACCCCCGAGGCCGAGGCCTTCTACGCCGACGTCGAGCGCGCCTTCATCGGCCTGGAATCGCTCAACGACAGCGCCAGCTCGATCCGCCGGCGCGGCACCGGCCTGCTGCGGGTCGGCGCGGTCGGCTCGATCACCCAATGCGTCCTGCCGGACGCGATCCTGCTGTTCCGCCAGAAGCACTCGGACATCCCGGTGGTGGTCAACACGGGCGGCTCCGACGTGGTCGCCAAGTGGCTGGCCACGGGCGTGTGCGACATCGGCTTCTGCTCGCTGCACACCGACCTGCCGGGGCTGCGCTACGAACGCATCAACACCGCCCAGGGCGTCGGCATCGTGCCGCGCGCGCATCCCCTGGCGGCCAAGGCCGCGCTGACGCCCGCCGACTTCCGCGACCAGGACTTCATCTCGCTGCCGGCCGGCAGCTTCAACCGCGCCGCCATCGACCGCCACTTCCCCGACGACACCCGCGTGCTGTCGATCGAAACGCCCTACGCCACCACCATCTGCAGCATGGTCGGCAAGGGGCTGGGCGTGTCCATCGTCAACCCGGTGGTGCCGCGCGCGCTCGGCATCGCCGAGCTATGCGAAATCCCGTTCTCGGAAAACGTGGAGTTCCACAGCTACGCCGTCACGTCCGAGCATTACCCGGTCAACACGCTGGCGCGGCGCATGGCCGATTGCGTGCGCGAGACCTTCGCCGCGCTGACGCCCGCGGACTGACCCGGCGGCTGTCGCCCCGCGCGGCCTGGCTCATGCCGCCGCCAATCGCCGGCCGGCCCGAAATCCATGGCCGCGGGCCTGCCAGGCGATGCCCATGGCGAGCAACAACAGCCCCAGGATGCCGCGCGGCAACGCCGCCGCGCCCGCCGTTTCCAGCAGCACGCCGCCCAGGGCCCCGCCCGCGGCGAAGGCCAGGTTGAACACCGTCACCAGCATCGACTGCGCCACGTCGGCGCCTTCGCCCGCGGCATCGGCCAGCGCCGTCTGCAGCAGCGTCGGCGCGCCGCCGAAACTCAGGCCCCACACCGCGATGGGAACGTAGATGGCCGCCACGGGCACCGCACCGAAGCCCCATGCCAGCGCCACCAGCGCAAACGCGCCCAGGCTGGCCAGCACCAGGGCCCGCAGGCCGCGATCCACCAGCGCGCCGGTGATCCAGATGCCGCACAGCGCAGCCACGCCAAACACCAGCAGCGCCGCGTCGACCTGCGCGGCCCGTCCCAGCGAGGCCATAAACGGCGCGATGTAGGTGTACAAGGTGTAGTGCGCCAGGATCCACAGCAGGATCACGCCCAGCACCGGCCGCACGCCGGGCGTCGCCCAGACCTGCCGCAACGGCACGCGATGGCCGGCGGCCTGGCCCGGATAATCGGGCACCCGGCGCACTACCCACGCGGCCAGCGCCAGGCTCAACCCGGACAGCCCGCCGAACACCGCGCGCCACCCCGCCAGCTCGCCCAGCCACGCGCCCAATGGCACGCCGAACGCCAGCGCCAGCGGAATGCCCATCATCGCCACGGCCACCGCGCGTCCCTGCGAGGTCGTCGCCACCATGCGCCGCGCATAGCCAGCCAGCAGGCTCCAGGCCAGCCCGGTGGCGACGCCCGCCAGCAGCCGCGCCGCCAGCGTCAGGCCAAAGTACGGCGACAGCGCGGTGACCGCGTTGCCGCCACAGAACCCCGCCACCGCCAGCAACAGCGCGGCGCGGCGCCGCCAGCCGCGCAACGCGATGGTCAAGGGCATGGCCGCCAGCCCCGATCCCAACGCGCACGCGGTCACCCATTGCCCCGCCCACCCTTGCGACACGCCGAATTCACGCGCGATCTGCGGCAACAGGCCGGCGGCCACGGTTTCATTGGCGGTGGCGATGAAACTGCACATCGTCAGCGCCAGCAACGCGGCCACTGGCAACGCGCGCGGCGCTGCGCTCGTCCCGCCGCCGTCCGCCGCCATCCCGGAAATCCCGCTCATCTTTCGCACTCCTTGCATGGGCCCAGCCCGATTGAAGAAGCGCCAGTGTGCGTCTTACGGTTTTGTTTGATAATTGGCGACGAATTTGAATTACTTTCAAATCTGGATTTGAAATGGCAACCGACAAACTGGGCGACATGCGCTTATTCGCGGAAGCGGCGGCGCTAGGCAGCCTGTCCGCGGCCGGCCGCAAGCTGGGCCTCTCGGCAGCCGCCGCCAGCGCGCGGCTGCTCAAGCTGGAGGCCGCGTTGCACACGCGCCTGTTCCATCGCAGCACCCGCCATCTGCAGCTGACCGAGGAAGGCCGCCTGTACCTGGCGCATTGCGAGATCGCGCTGCGCGCCGTGGACGATGCCGAGGCTGCCCTGCTGGCCGGTCAGAACGCCGTGCGCGGCAAACTGCGGATATCGGCCTCGGCCGACTTCGGCCGCAACCTGCTGAGCCAATGGCTGGACGAATTCAGCGCCGCGCATCCCGATCTGAAAATCGCGCTGACGCTCTCGGACTCGCTGTCGAACCTGCTGCAGGACGACATCGACCTGGCGATCCGCTTTGGCCGCCCGCAGGACGGCACGCTCGTCGCCCGCCAACTGGCGCCCAACTGGCGCGTGCTGTGCGCCGCGCCCGACTATCTGGCGCGACACGGCGTGCCGCGCACGCCCGCCGATCTGGCACAGCACGCCTTCATCGTGCTGGTCACCACGGCCGGCCCGTTGAACACCTTCCATTTCGCCCGGGACGGCCATCCGGAAAGCTACACGGTGCCGTTGGAGCAGGCCTGGGAGACCAACGACGGCGCCTTGGCGCGCCGCTGGGCGCTGGCCGGTCGCGGCATCGCCCGCAAGACCATCTGGGATGTCATCGACGACCTGCAAGCGGGGCGCCTGGTTGCCGTGCTGCCCGAGTACCGCGTGGACGAGGCAGGCGTGCACGCCGTCTTCCACGGCACCCGCTACATGGCGCCGCGGGTGCGGCGGCTGCTGGATTTCCTGGTGGCGCGCTTCGCCCAGGCCACCGCGGGATTGCCGCGCGACGGTGGGCCCGCGGACGCTTGAGCGCCGCGCGACTGCTACGCGCGTCGGCCCATCACGCGCGCCAGCACGCGCTGCGCGCTGACTTCGCGGCCGGTGCCATCGGGACGCGTGCCCACGTCCCGCATCAACGCCATCAGTTGCACCTTGCTGTGGGCCAGCCGCGCCTCCAGCGATTCGATCTCGGCCACCTTGTGCCGCAGCCCCGCCAACAGCCTGGCGTGATCCCAGGTCTCCTGCCCCGATGGCAACAGCGGCCGGATTTCGTCAAGGCTGAAGCCGACCTGCTGCGCCGAGGTGATGAGCGCCACCGCCAGCAGCGCCTCGGGCGCATACCTGCAATGGCCATCGAGCCGGCGCGCCGCCGCCTTGAGCAGGCCGGCGCTTTCGTAGAAGCGGATCCGCGACGGGGTCAGTCCGGTGCGTTTGGCCAATTCCCCGATATTCATTCCTGTCCTGTCAAAAAACCGGCGATATGCCGGCTGTCACATCCCCCGTTCCGTTCGGCCGCCCGCCACGGCGTGCAACGCCCCCGGGCGGCCGAACGGGCAGGCTTACTTGGCCGGCGCGGCGGCGGCGGGAGCAGCGGGCGCTGCGGCGGCAGGCAACTTGTTGGGCGGACGCACGGGCGCGGCCGGCAGCGGCGCGACGCCATCCGGCTTCACGAAGGTCAAGGTCGACACGTAGCCGATGGCGTCGTAGTGCTCGGGGCCATTGGCGGCCGGACGCTCGCCCGGCGTGCGGTCGATATGCATGGCGCGCAGCACGTATTGCGTTTTCCAGGGCAGGACGAAGCGGGCCTTGCCCTGCGCATCGGTGTAGGCGGTCTGCTCCCAGCCGGAATCCACCATCGCGACCAGCTTGGCCTTGGGCAGCGGCTGGCCCTTGAGCACCACCTGGAATTCGCCGGCCTGGCCGGTCGGCACGATATCCATGACCAGCTTGGGGGCCACCGCGGCGGCGGTGGTGGGCACATAGCGCGCGCTCATCTGGAACCAGGTCTCGAGGGCTTCGCCGCCGCCCTGCTTGAACTTGCGCAGCGCGCTCATGGGGTTTTCGGCCACCAGGCCGTCCTTCTTGTCCACCTTGCCCGACAGCGTGAAACCATCGGCCGCCTTGGTCACCGTCAAAGGCGCCTCGCCCTTGGCGGTGATCAAGATCGCCGACATCTTGCCGAAGCTGTCCAGGTAGCCCGGCGACGCCTCGCGCAGGTTCTCGGCGAATTCGCCGAAGCGGATGACGGGAGGCTTGCCAGCCGGCTGCTCGATCCAGACCTGGTGGGCTTGCGCGGTGGCGGTCAGGGACAGCGCCGCGATCGCGAGGGATAGGGTCTTCTTCATTGCATGCTCCAGAAAAGGAAACGCGGGAAACAGCCCGCGCGCGCGGCCTTGCCGGACTTGCGCGGCGCATCGGCGGACCGCGTCTCGATGATTGAAGACCCTTGCCCGATCACGGCCACGAATGCATGCATGCGAAGACAACCTACAACGAATAATGAAAACCGGTCTCGATTATCTGGCCTCGCCCGGCGTTGTCAACCAGGCAGCCGGGCCGCGGCGCAGGACCCGCGCGCCCCGCGTTGCATCACTGCGTATCGCCGCCACCGCGCGATGATGCGTCGTCGGGCCTGCCGAACCATCGGCCAGCGCACGCGGCCAGCTCGGCGAAATCGGACTCATCTTCTGCCGCCCACGCCACCACGCCATCGGGTCGCACCAGCACCGCGCGCAAGCCCAGCGATTCCGTGGGTGCGCCCGCCACATAGCGGATCCGGCCGCGCCAGCGCGCGGCCGTCGCCCGCAACGTTGCGCTTGCGGAGAAATCCAGCAGCCATCCCGCGCCGTCATGCATGCGCGCGCCGAGCCGCGTGCCATCGGGCCAGGAGAAGTCCGGCGCGCTGCGGCCGGCCAGCGGATGCCCGTCGAGCACGCAGCGTTGCGTCACGCCCCACAGGCGTTCGGCGAAATGGGTCGCGCCATCGCGGGTGGCGAGCAGGTCGCGCATGATCGCCGCGAGCGCGCGCGACGCTGGCTCCGGCCGCATCAAGGCGACCTGCGCGCGCGACCACGCCAGCACCTGCGCGCCCGGCGGATGCCGTTCGATCGTATAGCTGTCGAGCAAATCCGGCGGCGCATCGCCGCGAATCGTGGCGCCCAGTTTCCAGCCCAGGTTCATCGCATCGCCCAGGCCCAGATTGAGGCCCTGGCCGCCCAGCGGCGAATGCACGTGCGCGGCGTCTCCGGCCAGCAGTACCCGGCCTTGCCGGTAGGACGGCGCCTGGCGCGCGCGATCCGTCCAGGTCGCGACCTGATGCAGCGCCCGCAACGTCACGCCGGTGCCGGAGACCTGGCGCAGCACCGCCTGCACATGCTCGAGCGTGAGCGGCCGCGTCCGATGGCTGGCGCCGCCATCGAACCAGGCCATCGCGATGGTGCCGGGCCGGGATTGGAAATACATCCCCGCGGGCGTGTAGTGACGACCGAGGCCCAGCCCGTCCGCCTCGGCGATGTCGACCTGGATCGAATAACCGGTGAACTCGGGCTCGGTGCCCTCGAACGCCATGCCCGCGAGCTTGCGCACCTGGCTGCGGCCGCCGTCACAGCCGACCAGCCAGCGGCCACGGAAGGTCTCGCCGCCCGCCTGCACGCTGACGCCCTCGTCCGATTGCAGCAGGCCATGGACCCGCCGGCCGCGCAGGATCCCGGCGCCCAGCGTGCGGGCGCGCGCCGCCAACACGGTTTCCAGCGAGGCCATGGTGACCGGCAGCGTGGCATCGGCCGGGTTGGCCAGCCGATAGGGCCAGCGCGCGCGATCGACGTCGGCCGGATCGAAGGCGATGCCGGCGAAATGACCGCCCTGCCGACCCGGCGCGGGGCCTGGCCCCGCCGCCTGCGCGACGGCATCCAGCAGGCCACGCCGGTACAGCGCTTCCACCGTGGGCACCGACAGCCCGCGCAGGCCGAACGGCGCGTGCTTCAACGGCGAATCCGGGTCCTGCGCCTGCTCCAGCACAAGCACGCCGACGCCCGCCAGGCGCAGCTCGCAGGCCAGCCACAGGCCCACCGGACCGGCGCCAGCGATCAACACATCATGAATCATGGAATGGCTCCGAACAGGATTCGCCGGAGCCGTCGAACAACGAACACACTCGGACGAACCCGAGACGCCAAAGCGCCGGGAACGTCGAGGTATCTCATTGCAAAGAAGCAAGGATAAGAACTTCCGCAAGCGGAAGGGCTTGGGCCCACCCGAACCAAGCCTGCCTTTTTCGACGGGGCGAATGTAGCACTGACGGCGGGGGGCGCACAAACGCGACCGGGTCCGCCGCGCCTGGCGGGGCGTGCCTCGCTAGCCGCGTCTTGGGCTGCAGCGTCCTAACCGGCCGCGCCTTGGCCGGCAGCGCCCAACCGGCCGCGCAGGCCGTCGACGATCACGCCGAGTCCGAATTCGAAGGCCGCCTCGGCATCCAGGGCGCCGGCCGTAACCACGCTGCGCGCCTGTTCCTCGAGCACGCAGCCCAGCGTGTACTGCCCGGCGGCGAACAAGGCCATGCCCGCCTGCTCCCGAGTGAAGCCGGCGCCGACCAGGTAGGCAACCTTGCGCTCGATGCCCGCCCGATCGCCCGGCCCCGGCACCGTGCCGGCGTGCAGCCGCGCGCCATCCCGATAGGCCAGCAAGGCGCGGCGCAAGCTGCGCATGTTGTCGGCGAACCAGGCGGGCCACTGCACCGAGTCGGCAGGCACCGCCAGCGTGTGATGCCGCGCCAGCACGGCCGATGCCATCTCGCCCAGCAGCACCGACTTGTCGCGAAAGTGCCAGTAGAGCGTCGCCGACTCGACCCCCAGCTGCTGCGCCAGTCGCCGGGTCGAGAGGCCGTCCAGGCCCACCTCGTCCAGCAGATCGAGCGCCACCTCCACCACCTGTTCCCTGCGGATTTTCGCCATGGTTGATTTCTCTAACAGTGATAGATTAAATTATCAGTGATAGATTTTACCCAAGAAAGGTGTTCCATGCGTGCTTCCCCCTCGCGCACCGCCGTCCTGATCGTGGGCGGCGGGCTGGTCGGCCTCAGCGCCGGCCTGTTCCTGCAACGGCTGGGCGTGCCGTTCATCCTCGTCGAAAAGCAACAGGGCGTCTCGCCCCTGCCCCGCGCCCGCGGCATCCACACCCGCACCATGGAACTGTTCCGCCAGGTCGGCCTGGAGGACGCCGTGCGCGCGGCGGCCGACGGCGCCTGGAAGCAAGGGGCGTTCGGCGGCGCGCGCCGCGGCGCCACCCTGGTGGATGCGCAGGCCATCATCGACATCCCGGCCATGCGCGCGAAAATGGCCGCTGCCGGCGCCTCGCCCACCGGCTTCGTCGCCTGCCCGCAGACCTGGATCGAACCCGTGCTGCGCCAGGCCCTGCAAGCGCGTGGTGCCGACGTGCGCTTTGGCCATGAACTGGTGGCGTTCGACGCCTCTGACGCCAGCGTCGGCGCCCGCGTGCGCGGCCCGGACGGCCATGAAGCGGCGATCGAGGCGGACTGGCTGATCGGCGCCGACGGCGGCCGCAGCGCCATCCGCCGGCAACTGGGCATCGGCCGGACCGAAACGCCCGCGCCCCAGCACCTGGTCAACATCTTCTTCGCGGCCGACCTGGCCCGCGTCGTCGAAGGCCGCACCTTCAGCCAATGCGAAATCGCCAACGACACGGTGCGCGGCCTGTTCCTGGCGATGAACAACACCGACAGGTGGTCGTTCCACCTGGAATACGATCCGGCCCGGGGCCCACCCGCCGACGACGCCTTGCCGGGATTGGTGCGCGCGGCGATCGGGCTGGACGATCTCGAGGTCCGGATCCTGCAGCATGGCGCCTGGAACACCGGCGTATCCGTCGCCAACGCCTACCGCTCGGGACGCGCCTTCCTGTGCGGCGACGCGGCCCACCTGATGCCGCCCTGGGGCGGCTTCAACGCCACCACCGGCATCGCCGACGCCCACAACCTGGCCTGGAAACTCGCCGCCGTCGCGCGCGGCGAAGCCCCGCCGACGCTGCTGGACAGCTACGACGCCGAGCGGCGTCCGCTGGCGTTGCGCAATGGCCGCCAGGCGCTGCTGCGCACCGATTTCGACGCCCGCTTCGGCATCCAGACCGATCGCAACCGCGACCTCTTCCCGGACCTGATCGACCCGGCCGCCCTGATCCTGCGGCACCGCTATCCGCAAGCCGGCGCGCCGGCCCATGCGGAACCGCCGGCCGCTGTCGATACCCTACGGGCCCAGACCGGGACGCGTTTCCCGCACGCCTGGATCCAGCGCGGCGCCGAACGGCTCTCCACGCTCGACCTGTTCGGCGACAGCTTCGTCCTGCTGGCGGGTCCGGCGGCCCCGGTGGCGGCCCCGGTAGCGACCTCGGTAGCGGCTTCGAACGGCGCCAGCCTCGATCCGGCCACGCCCCGCGTGCTGGCCGCAGGCCGCGACTTCGCGTTCGTCGATGACGATTGGCGTGGCCTGACGGGGCTGGCGGACACCGGCACGGTGCTGGTGCGCCCCGACGGCTTCGTGCTGCGCCGCTCGGATGACGGCGCCTGACACGCAGTGGCCTTACAGGTCGAGCTGGTCCAGCAGGTCCTTGAACAGGTCGCGCTCAGGCATCTCGTCCAACGGGATGCCCGCGTCCACGAACCAGGATTTCGCGGCTTCGGGATGCGGGCCGCTCAGCACCACCAGGCCGCGCTCGAACGAATAGCGGGCCGCGGCCAGGTCGCCGTTCTCGTAGCTGGCGATGGCGTGAAAGCGCGGATCGCCGGGCTGCGGCCGCAGATAGGGGCCATCCTGGAAGAAGACACTGTCTGGCGCCCCCGCCCAGCGCACGGCGACGGCCGCGTCCTCGATGGTCTTGACCGGAAAGCCGGGACGTCCGACTTCCGAATCCAGGTCCTGCGCGATCAGGCCCAGGTTGGACGCGTCGGCCAGATAGGCGCCCATGCACAACCCGAGATAGCGCCCGCCGCGCGCGACAAAGCGCCGGATCGCGTCCACCCGCGCCTGGCCCAGGCTGTCCAGCGCCCCCGGGATGTCCTGCCCGCCGCCCGGCTGCACGTACACGTCGTAGCGCGCCAGGCTGGCGTCGGAGATGTCGATCGGCTCATCGGGGCCGACGAAGTCGACCTGATAACGCGCGTCGGTCTTCTCGATCGCGCGCCGCGCCGCCGTCGCGCAGTGGTCGCAGGAAGCCGGCCCGCGATACACGGCGACGCGCACGGGCTTGTCCGCCGCGCCGGCAAGCGCCGCGGCGGGCGCGGCCAGCGACAGCGCCAAGGCCAGCAGCAGGAAACGCAACAACGCCATATCGAACCGCCAAAAAGCAAAGTATAGGCAAGTCCGGTGACGCCGCCGCGTCAGTCCAGCCCTGTCTTGCCCGGCGCCCAGTAGGCCTTGGCCATGACGCGTCCCGAGGCCACGCCCAGCGCCTTCAATGCCCGCCGCTGGCGCTGGATGGTCGAGGCCCGGCCCGTCAGGATGAAGGTCGCGCCCGCCGCCGCCAGCGCCGGCAGGCGCCGCTCGATCTCGTCGAGATGCGCGTCGCCGGCCTGGCGGCCGAACAGCTCGACGTCATCCCGCCCGAGCCGCGCCAGCACGTCGCGGACGGCAGCCACCGCGTGGACCTCGAGCAGGCAATGCATGGCATCGCCTGCGCCATGGCCAAGGGCGCAGGCGACGCCCACCGAGGTCTCGTCGCCCAGCAACACGCGGCCTCCCTCGATGCGGCCCAGGTTGAGCGATGCGCGCGGACCGAGCACATCGCATTCCTCTCCCGGCTCGGCGCGTTCGGCCCAGGCGCTGCCCGGGCCGCCGCCATGCGAATACGTCACGATGCGGGTGCGCCCCCGCGCCACGTCCCAGTCGATCGGCGTATAGGTCCTGGCGACGAAGGCCGATCCCATCGCGATCTGCACCTTCTGCCCCGGCACCCAACGCGCCTCGCGGAACGCCGGGCTTTGCAGCGTCAGCAGGCGCATGCCGCCCGCCAGGGTCTCGGCCGCCATGATGCGCGTCGGCTTCATGAACAGCCGGGTGAAGGCGCGGCTCATCCGGCCTTGAGGGGGATTCATCATCTCCGTGCGCTCCCCGTTCATCGCGTCACGATCGTGAATTCATTGCCGCGGCCCTCGGTGACCGGCAGCGGCTGGGACAGATAGCCGTTGGCCGGATCGCGCACGTAATCGAGGTAGTCGTTGCCGTGTTCCCAGGCATTCTCCGCCAGGATCGGCGTGCCGCCGCGCAAGTGCGGCTCGAGCAGCTTGAGCACTGGCAGGTAGAGGCTGAAGGCGCCGTCCAGCAGCACCAGGTCGATCTCGCCATCCAGGTGCGCCAGCGTCTCGCGGGCGTCGCCGACGCGGATATCCACCAGGTCCGCCAGGCCGGCGGCCTCCAGGTTGGCGCGGGCCCGCGCCGCCTTTTCCGGCTCCAGCTCGGTGCCGATCACCTGCCCGCCGCCCATGTCGCGCAACGCCGCGGCCAGGTAGATCGTGGAGATGCCCATCGACGTGCCGAACTCGACGATGCGCGTGGCCCGCCGCGCCCGCGCGCACTGGTAGAGGAAGCGGCCGTATCGCGGCGCGACGTTGAGGAAATTGTCGACATAGCCGCGATACACCCCACGTAGATCGCGCCGTTCCTCGGCCACCATGTCGGCGATGATGTCGGCATAGGCCTGCTCGGAAATGGCGGCAATGCCGCCTTCGAACTGGTCCATCAGGCCCTTGTCGGCGATCTCCGCCTCGGCCAACAGGCGTTGCAGGGTTTGGGCGACGCGCCCGCTGCTCAGTGAATCCATGATTGCTTCCTTTGGCAATGAACGGTGGCAAATCGCGCCGCCGTGCCGCCATGGTAGGAAGCCTTGGATCTGGCAGCATTGGTAAACTACGCCAACAAATTCCGAATTCCTGCCAATCCACGCAACCGCCGCCATGCCCGTCCTGACCAACCTCGCCGACGCGCCGGAATGGATCGATCCCGACCTGGTGCCGCGCCCTGTCGTGACCATGGGCACCACCGGCATCGACGTGGCCAGCCTGGACCTGCACGGACTGGACCGGCTCGAAAAGGACTTCCACCGCCATCGCAAGGCGCAACTGATGCTGCTGCTGCGCGGCGTGCTCACCTGCGAGCTCGAGGGCGCCCTGTGGCTGGTCCCGCCGCAGAGCGCGCTGTGGGTGCCCGGGGACGTGCTGCACAAGATCACCGCCGCCGGCACCATCGAGGTCTACGTCGCCTTCGTCGATCCCGCGGTCGCGGCCGACCTGCCCGCGGCCTGCTGCGCGGTGTCGACCACGGCGCTGCTGCGCGAACTGGTGATCCGCTCGGCCCAGCTGCCGCTGCTGTATCCCGAAGACGGCCCCGCCATGCACCTGGTCTCGCTGCTGCTGCACGAACTGGCGTCGGCCCCGCTCGGCACCCTGCACCTGCCGATGCCGTCCGACACTCGCCTGCGCAAGATCGCGCAGGCCATCATGGACCAACCCGCCGACCGCGGCACCATGCAGAGCTGGGCGCGGCGCGTGGGCCTGAGCGAGCGCACCCTGGCGCGCCTGCTGACGCAGCAGACCGGCATGAGCTTCGGTCGCTGGCGCCAGCAACTGCATCTGATGTTGGCGGTGAAGTGGCTCGGCACCGGCGCTTCGGTGCAGCAGGTGGCCGATGAACTGGGCTACGAGAGCGCCGGCGGCTTTGTCACGATGTTCCGCAAGGCGCTGGGGACGTCGCCGGGGCGCTACATGGCGGAACGGAGCATGGCGGCCTGAGCCCCCGAGGCGGGCGCCGGGCACGCGGCAATCGAGACGCGGTGCGCCGGATCCCCATCCTGCGTGGCCCGCACCGGGTACTGCCCCGCCGTCCGCCATGACTGGCGCGGCCACCAGGGTTGCCTGCCCGACACGTCGAACGACTCGACCATCTCGCCCGGACGCGGCGCCAGCACCGGCACCCCACGGCAACGCGCGGCCGCCATGACCCGTTCGACCGGTTCCGTCCACGCGTGCGGCGCCTGCTGGATCAGGGCCCAATGCACCGGCACCATGACCTTGCCGCGCACCCGCTGGTGCGCCTCGACCGCCTGTTCAGGTCCCAGGTGCGTATCGGGCCAGTGGGCGTCGTACTGTCCGGCCTCGATCAAGGTCAGGTCGAACGGGCCATAGCGTTCGCCAATGGCCGCCAGGTCCTGGTGAAAACCGGTATCGCCCGAATACCAGGCGCGATGGCGCGGGCCCAGCACGGCCCAACCGGCCCACAGGGTCTGGTTGGATTTGCTCTGCAACCGGCCGGAGGCGTGACGCGCCGGCGTCGCCGCCAGCTCGACCGCGCCGACGCGGGTCGACTGCCACCAGTCGAGTTCGACGATGCGCGATTCCGGGATGCCCCAGCGCGCCAGGTGCGCGCCGATCCCCAGCGGCACGACGAATACATTGCGCCACGCCCGCATCGCCACGATGGTCTGGTAATCGAGGTGATCGACGTGATCGTGCGAGATCAGCACGACGTCCACCTTGGGCAGGTCGTTGAGCGCCATCGGCGGCGGGTACCAGCGCCTGGGTCCGATCCACGACAGCGGCGAAGCCCGCTCGCTCCACAACGGATCGATCAGCACGGTGGTGCCGTCCAGTTCCAGCAGGACCGAGGAATGGCCGAACCAGGTCAGCCGCAAACCGTCCGCGGGCGGCCGGGCGTAGGCATCGGGGGCGTTGCGCACCACCGGAATGGGCGCGTCGGGCGCGCTGCCCGGAATCGCCGGATCGAACAGGAAGGCGCGCCAGGCCGCGCCACTGTCGGCCCACATCGGCTGGGGATTGTCGAACTTGCCGTGCTGCCATTGCGGCGACTGCTGCGCGCGCGCCAGCCGCTCACCGGCCGGAGCGGCGCCGAACGGCTCGCCCCGGGTGATCAGAACCGCGGCAACCACCGCCGCCACGACCATCAACGCCACGCTGCCTCCCAGCCACGCCAGCCACCGGCCGCGCCGGTGACGTAATTGCTTGTCCATGGTTTTCCTCAAACCCCGCCGCCCGCCACCAGGAAGCGAAGCCGCATCGACCCGCCCTAGCGCCGCGATGCGGGCCAGTTCCGGATCTCGTGATTGGTCAACAGCCCCTGCCCGGCGCCATGTTTGGCCACATCCAGCAGACAAGACGCCAACTGGTCGCAATCCACGCTGAAGTCGCGGCTCAGCCACGACAGCACGGTGCCGACGGGCGCGAAAAAGCGCGCGAAGTCCTTGCGCGGGCCGCTGCGCGCGGTCGGTCGGATGTAGCCGGGCCTGAACACGAACAGCGGCCGCTGCAACTGCGCCAACTCGCGTTCGGTGCGCCCCTTGATGCGCGCAAACAGCGTGGACCGTTGCTCGGTGGGATCGGCGCCGCGCCCGCTCAGGAAGCAGAACCGCAGATGCGGATTGGCGGCGTACATCGCGCGGGCGGCGGCCAGCGTGTAGTCCAGCGTGATGCGGACGTATTCGTCCTTGCCCACCTGGGTCTGCGATACCCCCAGGCACCAGATGCAGGCGGTGTAGTCGCTGAAATCCAGCCGCGAGTAATCCAGAAAATCGTCGATGATCACCTCGCCCAGCTTCGGATGGGATATGCCGGTCTTGCGCCGGGTCAGCAGCGTCAGCTGGGTGATGGCGGGATCGGCCAGCGCCTGCCGCAGCACTTCGCCGCCGGCAAAACCGGTCGCGCCGGTCAGCAAGAGCTTCATGACGGCTCTCCGGACGGCAGACTGCGGGCACAATCCACCAACGTCGTCAGCGCCGGCCGGGACTGCCATCCCAACTGCCGGCGAGCCTTGGACGAACTGTGAAGGATCTTGCGACCCAGCCGCGGCACCATGGCGCGCATGCCAGGATCGGAACGCGCGACCAGACGGAACACGAAGTTCGGCAGGTTGCGGGTCGGCACCTTGCGCGCCGCGCCGCCCAGCATGGCCCGCAACGTGCGCGAGATCTCGCTCATCCACATGAACTCCCCCACCGCCAGGAAGCGCTCGCCGCCGGCCTGTTCCGACTCCATGGCGCGGATGTGCGCATCGGCCAGGTCGCGCACGTCCACGACCTCGAAGCCCAACCGCGGATTGGCGGGCAGGCGGCCATCCAGCAGGCGCTTGATGATCTGCACCGAACCCAGGTTGTCCGCCGACAGCACCGGTCCGAACACGGCGCCCGGCAAGATGGTCGTCAGGCGCTGCGACGCACCGTTGTTGCGCATGAAATTCCAGGCGGCCTCCTCGGCCAGCCGCTTGGACTGCCGGTAGGCATCGACGTCGGGCTCGTTCGGGTCGAACCACACCGTCTCGTCGCTGAAACTGTCGCCCTGCTGCAGGGGCGGCGTCGCCACCGCCGCCGCGGACGTCATCACCACGCGCTGCACGCCGGCCTGCAAGGCCGCGCGCAGGACCCGGATGGTGCCGTCGCGGGCCGGCGCGATCATGTCGGCCTTGCTTTCAGGCCCCCCGCCCAGCGGCGAGGCCACGTGCAGCACGTAGTCGCAATCGGCCATCGCCGCCGCCCAGCCTTCGTCGGCGGTGAGATCGGCGGCGAAGAAAGCCAGCCGGTCGCCGGCCGAAATCTGTCCGGCCACGGCCGTGCGCACCGCCGGCGCCTTGGCCAGATCCCGCAATGTGGTGCGCACGCGATAACCGCGCCGCAACAGTTCCACGATGCACCAGCCGGCCACGAAACCCGCGCCGCCGGTCACCAGCACCGTCTTGTTCATAGTGCGACTCCCTGACTATCAAAACCCAATATGTTGGAATGCGCCCCGGCCCGCGCCGCCAGTATGACCGGACGGCGGGCTGCGCCAAAGGGCTGGCGACGAGTGATGCGGTACACCACGGCGGGAGGCAGATTGCGCGCCGTGGCGCCGACACGGGTGGCCTTGAGCCCCAGCCGGTCAAGCACGCGCCGGGGCACCGGGCAACCCGGAAAATAGGTGAACTGGTAGAACCCGCCCGCCGGATGCAGATAGTCGAAAGCGCCGGACAGGATCGCCATCACCTTGCGCGGCGGCATCGACAGCAGCGGCAGTCCGCTGACCACCGCGCCCAGCCCCTGCGGCGCGTACAGGTCGTGGCGGCCAAGGCGGGCGGCGTCCATCTGCAGCACCCGGGCGCGCGGAAAGCGGACGCTCAGCGTGCGAAAGAAGTCGCCGCCGAATTCCAACAGCGTCAAATCGTCTTCACGCACGCCGCGCGCCAGCAGGGCGCGCGTGAACACGCCGGTGCCCGCGCCCAATTCGAGCACCGGTCCGCGCGACGGCAGGATCTCGCGGGTGATCAGGCGCGCCAGCGCCTCGCTCGACGGCGCGATCGCGGCGACGCGCCGCGGATCAGCGACCCATGACCGCGCGAAGCGGATGAAATCAGAGACATAAGCGTAAATGTCCATCAGAACCGGCTCTCCCGAATGACGTCCGGCGGCGATCGGATTGCCGCCAGATGTCTACATGCGTATACTAACGCGGAATCAAATCAAAGTCTACAGTTGTATATTTAATGAGGCCAAGCCCCCGATGACCATCCCGCCTGCCCCCCGCCGCCGCAATGCCGCCGCCACGCGCGACGCGATCCTCGCCTCGGCGCGGCTTGCTTTCGCCCAATCCGGCTATGACGGCGCCGGCGTGCGGGAAATCGCCGCTGGCGCCGGGGTAACGGCCATGCTCGTCAATCGCTATTTCGGCTCGAAAGAGAACCTGTTCGCCGAGGTCATCGCCGACACCATGTCGCGCCCCACCCTGCTGACCGCCGAAGCGCTGCGTTCGCCCACGCTGGCGCGGGACATGGTCGCCGGACTGGTCCATATCACCCAGACCCAGGCCACGCCGCTGATCGGCTTCCAGATCATGCTGCGCTCGGCGTCCAGCGAACGGGCGGCGCAGATCGGCCGCGAGCAGATCGAACGGCACTACCAGAAGAGCCTGAACGATGCGCTTGCGGGCGACGCCACGGCCCAGCGCGCCGCGCTGGTGCTGGCGTTGGTGGCGGGCTTCCAGGTCATGCGGCAGATGATCGCCTTGCCCGCGCTGGCCGACGCCGACCCGGACACGCTGGTGCGTCTGCTCGAACCGCTGTTCCAGCAGTTGATCGACGGCCACGCCGGCGCCGCGCCGGCTTGAGGCGTACACGGGTCCGGACACCGCCAGCCGCCTCATGACGGCCACCGGGCCAGGCCGGCCAGCCGCGATAGCCGCCGTCCGGCGCCATCGATCAGGGCGAACACCACCGGCACCACCAGCAGGCTCAACAAGGTCGAGGTGACCAGGCCACCGATCACCGCCACGGCCATCGGCTGCCGGAAACTGGCGTCGGCGCCGAAGCCGGCTGCGATAGGCAGCATGCCGGCAATCATGGCGATCGTCGTCATCAGGATCGGCCGCGCCCGCGTGCGGCAGGCGTCGACCAGCGCCTCGGTCAACGGCACGCCGCGCTGGATCGCCGTCTCCGCGTACTCGACCAGCAGGATCGAGTTCTTGGTGACGATACCCATCAGCATCACCAGACCGATCATCGATGGCACGTCCAGCTCGGCCCGCACCAGCAGCAACGCCGCGAAAGCCCCGCCCAGCGACAGCGGAATCGCCGACAGGATCGTGAGTGGCTGCAGCAGGTCCTTGAACAGCAGGACCAGCACGCCGCACACGCACACCAGCGCCAGCAGCAAGGCCCAGCCGAACGAGGCCGCCAGTTCGCCTGCCCATTCGGCGTCACCGGACGGCAGCAGCCGCACGGCGGCCGGCAGGGCCTGCACCGCCGGCAACGCCAGCGCGGCCTTCATTGCCTGACCCAGCGGCGTGCCGCCCAGGTCGGCGGTAATGGTCACCTGGCGCATGCGGTCGTAGCGGTCGATCTGCGACGGCCCGCTGCCCAGGCTGATCTGCGCGACGCTGGCCAACGGCACCAACCCGTCGCGCCCCGGCATCCGCAGCGCGCCAATGGCGTCGAGATCAGAAAGCGCCCCTTCGGCGACCCGTACCCGGATGGCGACCTGGCGGTTGTCCAGGTTCAGCTTGGACAGGTCCGCATCGAAATCTCCGCCGGCCGCGATACGCACCGTCTCGCCAATGGCGGCCGCGGCGATGCCACGTTCGGCGGCCAGCGCCGCGTCGGGCCGGATCACGACTTCCGGCCGGTCCAGGCTGGCGGTGGAACGGATATTGCTCAACCCGGACACCGTGCGTAGCTGGCGCGCCAACTGCTGAGCGGCCGCGTTCAGGGCCTGGGCGTTGTCGCTGGCCACGATCAGTTCAAGCCGCTCGCCCAGGCCGCCCGCCCCGACCGCGAAACGCGCGCCGGGCAGCCCGCCCAACGCGGCGCGAACCCGCCGTTCGATCTGTTCCTGCGAATCGCGATGACCGCGCGGATCCAGCATCAGCGTCAGGGTGGCGCGACGCGGATCGTTCAGCCCGCTGCTGGCGGCGTTGGCCGGCGCCATTCCGACGGCGGCGAACACGCCGCTCACCCCGGCCATGCCGTGCAACGCCTGCCGTACCCGCTCGGCGGCGGCCACGCTGTCGGCCAACGCCGCGCCGGGCGGCAGTTCGACCTGGATGGAGGTATAGCCACGGTCGGAGGCGGGCACCAGGCCGGTCGGAATCAGTGGCACCAGCGCCAGCGAAGCGGCGAACAGCGCAAGGGTCGCGCCGATGGTGCGCTTGCGGTGCGCCAGGCACCAGCGCACGGCACGCAGATACGCCGCCATCATGCGGCCGCCGGACTTGACGCGATGCACGCCCGGCTTGAGCAGCCAGGCCGCCATGACCGGCGTCAACAGGCGCGCCACCAGCAGCGAGGACAGCACCGCGATGACCGTCGTCCAGCCAAACTGGCGGAAGAACAGGCCGGCGGCGCCATCCAGCATGGCCGTGGGCAGGAACACGACCACCAGCGTCAAGGTGGTGGCGAGCACCGCGACCGCGATTTCGGTGACCGCGGTCTCGGTCGCCTCGCGGATCGGCTTGCCGGCGTCGCGGTGGCGCTGGATGTTCTCGATCTCGACGATGGCGTCATCGACCAGGATGCCGACGATCACCGCCACCGCCAGCAACGTCAGCGTATTGAGCGAGTAGCCCAGCCATGCCATGCCGATGAAGGCCGGCAGGATCGACAGCGGCAAGGCGGTGGCGGCCACCACCGTGGCACGCCAGTCGCGCAGGAACCACCACACCACCAGCACCGCCAGCAGCGCGCCTTCCCACAGCATCTGCATCGAACCGCGATACTGCTCGTGGGTATAGTCGACGCGGTTGGAAACCAGCGTGATCTCGATGTCCGGATCGATGGCGCGCAGGCGTTCGATGGCCCGCGCCACGCCCGCGGCGATGCCCAGCTGGTCGACATCCCTGGCGCGGAACACCTGGAAGCCCACCACCGCCGTGCCATCGAGCAGCGCCACCTGCATGCGCTCGGCGTGTGAATCGCGCACCTCGGCCACCTGGTCCAGGCGCAACGTGCGTCCATCCGTCAAGGCGAGCGGCAAGGCCGCCAACTGTCCGGCCTGCTCAAGCGTGGCGACGGTGCGCACCGACTGCCGGCCCTGGTTGATCTCGGCGCTGCCGCCGGACGACTGCTGCTGGTTGCGTTGCAGCGCGCGCGATACCTCGGCCGCCGTCACGCCGAGCGAAGCCAGGCGCGCCGGATCCACCTCGACGCGCACCTCGCGCCGCACGCCGCCCACGCGCTCGGTCCGGCCCACGCCCGGCACCGCCAACAACGCGCGGTTGACGCGATCGTCGACGAACCACGACAAGGCCTCCTCATCCATCCGCCGCGACGAGATGGCGTAGGTCAGAATCGGGCTGACCGCGGTGGTGACGGCGCTGACCGTGGGCGACAACAAGTCCGCCGGCAAGTCGGCACGGATGCGATCGACCGCATCCTTGGTCTCGATCAGCGCATCGGACAAGGATTTGCCCAGCTTGAACTCGACCCGGATCCGTACCAGGCCGTCGCTCACCGAGGTGCGCAGGTGCTGCAAGCCGGCCAGGGTCGCGAGCGAGTCCTCGACCTTGCGCGCCACGTCCGCTTCCAACTGCGTCGGCGCGGCGCCCGGCTGCGCCAGGGCGATCTGCACGGTGGGCAATTCGATATCGGGATAGTCCTGCACCGGCAGCTTCTGGAAACTGCGCAGGCCCGCCAGCGTCAGCAGCAGGAACAGCAGGATCACCGGCACCGGATTGCGCAGCGACCAGGTGGCGATGTTCATGGCGCCGCTCCCGCCGCGCCAGGGGTGACGGCCAGCGCCACCCGGTCGCCTTCGTCGAGAAAGCCCGCGCCCTGCGCCACCACTTGCGCGCCCGCCGCGAGCCCCTCCCGCACCTCGGCCTCGGCGCCACGCCGGCGGCCGATGACCACCGGCGTCATGCGCGCCACCCATGGCTCGGCGCCGCCACCGGCGAGCGTGAACACGTAGCTGTGGCCGTCGCGGATCACCACGCTGGCGGCCGGCACCACCAGGGCCGCGCTCGCGCCCGCCAGCAGATTGCCCTTGGCATACATGCCCGCGCGCGCCGCGCTGCCGGGCGGCAGGTCGACATAGGCCATGCCCAGCCGGCGCGCGCTGTCCAACGCCGGCGCCTGCTGCCGCACGGTGCCGGTCACGAGCTGTCCGTCCGGCAGCGTCAATTCAACCGGCAGGCCCGGCCGCGCCTGGGCCAACTGTGCCGCGGTCAGCTCGCCACGCCATTCCAGGCGGCCCTGCACGATCACGCGGAACAATTCCTGCCCCGGATTGGCGACCGCGCCCAGCGCGGCGCGCCGCGCACTCACGATGCCATCCTCTGGCGCGCGCACCTGGCTGTCCTCCCATTGCAGCCGTTTCGCGGCCAGTTGGGCGCGAATGGCGGCGACCTGCGCCATCGCGATCCGCGCCTGGGTCACGTGCGCCAGGATGTCCTGTTCGCTGATGCCACCACCGGCGCGCTGCTGCAAGGCGCGACGGCGGTTGGCTTCGGCCTGCGCGCTGGAGGCCTCGGCTTGCGACAGCGCGGCCTGCAACTGTGCTTCCTCCGCCCGCAGCCGGCGGTCGTCGAAACGCGCCAGCAGGTCGCCCTTGCGCACCGCGTCGCCCACGTTCACCCTCACCTCCACCAGGCGCAGATCGGTCGACTGGGAACTGATCACGGCCTCCTGCCAGGGCTCGATGGCGCCCGTGGCCGACAGGCTTTCCGGCCATTCGACGGTTTGCGCCGACGCCACCGTCAC
Organism: Achromobacter sp. ISS7; assembly: GCF_056523125.1. Classification (NCBI taxonomy): domain Bacteria; kingdom Pseudomonadati; phylum Pseudomonadota; class Betaproteobacteria; order Burkholderiales; family Alcaligenaceae; genus Achromobacter; species Achromobacter sp. ISS7. The sequence continues at coordinate 2,445,315 of NZ_JAWRZD010000001.1, forward strand.
CGTCATTGCGACGGCCGCGGGCACGGCGGGCGGCGTCCTGGCCACGGCGCGCGGGAACAGCGCCGGCGCCGCCAGCAGGCCGATGGCGGCGGCGCCGCCGAGTATCCAGGCCGGCGCACGCTGGCGCCAGTGGTTAGTCGAGAGGGGTGGCATGCGGGTCGCCATGGGTATTCGGGTTCAGGGAAATGGCATTGCCGGCGGCCCGTACCAGGGCCACCCAGGACTGTCCGCGATCGCGGCCAGCGGCGACTTCGCTGTTACGGGCTTCGGAGTACAGGCGGCGCGCGTCTTCCAGCTCGAACAGGCTGAGCGATCCCGCGCGCCATTGCGCCTCGGTCGCCGCGAGCAGGCGGCGCGAGGCCAGCACCGACTCGCCCGCGCTGGCCTCGCGGACCTTCGACGACTCGATGCCCGTCAGCGCATCCTCGACCTCGCGCCAGCCCTGCCGCACGGCCTGCGACAAGCGCGCCGTGGCGGCGCGATAGCGCGCCTCGGCGGCGTCCACCGTCGCGCGTCCGCGACCGCCATCGAACAGCGGCGCGGCCAGGCCCACCGTCAGCAGCCGGCTGGTGTAATCGAGCGCAGTGCCCCCCACGCGCAGCCATTGGCCGGCCAGCGCCGCGCCCAGGTCCAGGCGCGGCAGGCGCTCGGCGCGGGCAACAGCGATATCCGACCAGGCGGCGGCCGCATCGCGCTCCGCCGCCACGACCGAGGGGTGCTGACGCAACACGGTCGCGGGCAACGCCAATCCGACCTCGGGCGGTGCGGCCAGGACAAAGGTCTCATCCACCATCACACGTGGCTCCGGCAACAACGCGCGCACCTCGGCGGCAGGGCTGCCGCTCAAGACCGCCAGGGCGTTGACCTGTCGATCGCATTCTTCCTTGCGTGCGGCCGCCACGGTCCGCGACAGTGCCAGGCTGCTGCGAGCTCGCGCCTCCTCGGCCGGGGCCAGGCTCCCGGCGTCGACCCGAGCCCGCGTCAGTTGCAGGACCCGCTCGCGCGACAGGACATCTTCGCGCTGCACCGCCAGCCCGTAACCGCAGGCGCGCAGGCCCAACGCCGTGGTGGCCACCTGCGCCACCAGATCGAGCCGCACGCCCTGCGCCTGGGCATCGCGCGCATCCAGCCGGCGCCGCGACGCCTCGACGGCGCTGCGGACGCGCCCCGACCAATCCAGTTCCCAAGCCAGGTTGGCCCCCGCCGACGAGGCGCTGGCCAGCGGCGTAACGGCGTCGGCCGCGCCATTCGATTGCAGTTGCGTGGCGCGCGAAAACGCCGCGTTGGCGGTCAGCGACGGCAACCGCGCCGCGCTGTCGATACCCAGACTGGCGCGAGCCTCGTCGACCCGCGCCATCGCTTCGGCCAGCGACGGATTGTCATTCAGCGCGGCCTCGACCAACGTATCCACCGCCGGGTCCTGCAACAGCCGCCACCAGGCCTGCGGTCCCTGCGATGCCCCCGCGGCCGCGGCGCCCTCGGACCACGCCGGCGCCGTCGCCAACGCCGGCGCCTGGTAATCGGGCTGGGTGGCGCAACCGGCGCCCGCCAGCACGGTGAGCACCGCCAGCAGGCGCCTGCCCCACCGCCGATCGTTAAGCGATATCAATTCAGTCATTTCGATAGGTCCAAACCGGGTACCGGCGGAGATTTCCTGCCCGCCGACACGCATGGTGGCGGGTCCGATTTAGGATTTCTTTAATGGGAACCTCGGTCGGACGTTGCCGGCACGGTCAGTGGCGCCGGGTCGCCGTGGTGGCGCAGCGGACGGTTGCCGCCCAACCTGCGCACCAACACGTAGAACACCGGCGTCATGAACAGACCAAAAAACGTCACGCCGATCATTCCCGAGAACACCGCCACGCCCATGGCGTTGCGCATTTCCGCGCCTGGGCCGCTGGCCAGCACCAGCGGCAGCACGCCCATCACGAACGCCAGCGACGTCATCAGAATCGGGCGCAGCCGCAGGTGACTCGCCTCGATGGCGGCCTGTACCGGCGTGCGCCCGGACAACTCGATCTCACGCGCGAACTCCACGATCAGAATGGCGTTCTTGGCCGACAGCCCCACCAGCACCACCAGCCCGATCTGCGTGAAGACGTTGTTGTCGCCCTGGCCGAGCCAGACCCCCGTCATCGCCGCCAGCAAGCCCATGGGCACGATCAGGATGATCGAAAGCGGCAGCGCGAAACTCTCGTATTGCGCCGCCAGCACCATGAAGACCAGCAGCACCGCCAGCGGGAATAGCCACAATGCGGCATTGCCCGCCAGCATCTGCTGATAGGTCAGTTCGGTCCATTCATAATCGATGCCTGGCGGCAGGGTCTGCGCGGCGATCCGTGCGACCGCGTCCTGCGCCTGTCCGGTGGAATAGCCGGGCGCCGCGGTGCCGCTGATGTCGGCCGACAGGTAGCCGTTGTAGCGCATGACGCGCTCGGGGCCGAAACTCTCGCGCAACGTCATCAGCACCGCCAGCGGCACCATCTCGCCGCTGGCCGACTTCACCTGAAGCCGGCCGATGTCTTCCGCCCGGGCGCGGAACGGGCCGTCGGCCTGCACCCGTACGGTATAGGTGCGGCCGAACTTGTTGAAGTCGTTGACATACAGGCTGCCAAGGTAGGTCTGCATGGTGTCAAAGACATCTGTCACCTTGACGCCGAGCTGGTGCGCCCGGGTGCGGTCGAGCTCGGCGTGCAGTTGCGGCACGTCGACCTGGTAGCTGGTGAATGTCGAACGCAGTTCCGGCGCCGCCGCGGCCTGCGCCAGGAACGCGCGGGTGGCGCGATCAAGCGCCTCATAGCCCAGTCCGCCCCGGTCCTCGAGCTGCAACTTGAAGCCGCCCGTAGTGCCCAGTCCGCGCACGGGCGGCGGCGGAAACATCACCACGAAGGCCTCCTGGATCTCGCTGAATTGCGCATTCAGGCTGGCCGCGATCTCCTGGGCCGACTGGCCCTTGCCCGCGCGTTCCGAGAATGGCTTGAGTGGCGTGAACACCAGGCCGGCATTGGAACTGTTGGTCAGGCCGTTGATTGACAGCCCCGGATAGCCCAGCGCGCGCTCGACGCCTGGTGTGCGCATGGCGATATCGCTCATGCGGCGTATCACCTCTTCGGTGCGGTCAAGGGTCGCGCCCGCCGGCAGGCGTGCAAAGCCGATCAGGACCTGCTTGTCCTGCGCCGGCACAAAGCCGTCAGGCACCGCCTTGAACAACCCCGCCGTCACCACCAGCAGGCCGCCATAAAGGGCGAGCACCGCCGTCTTGCGGGCGATACCCGCGCCGACGCCCCGGCGGTACAGTCCGCCGGCGCGCGCGAAACCTTGATTGAAGCGCGCGAAGAACCGTCCGCACGTCCTGTCGATCAGGCGAGTCAAACCGTCCCTGGGCGCGTCACGCCCCTGGAGCAGAATCGCCGCCAGCGCCGGCGACAGGGTCAGCGAGTTGAAGGCGGAAATCACCGTGGAGATGGCGATGGTCAACGCGAACTGACGGTAGAACTGCCCGGTCAGCCCCCCGATGAAGGCCAGCGGCACGAACACCGCCACCAACACCAGCGCAATGGCAATGATCGGACCCGATACCTCGCGCATGGCGCGGATGGCGGCGTCGCGCGGCGCCAGGCCGGCCTCGATGTTGCGCTCGACGTTCTCGACCACCACGATGGCGTCGTCAACCACGATGCCAATCGCCAGCACCAGCCCGAACAGCGACAACGCATTGATCGAGAAGCCGAACAGCAGCATCACCGCGAACGTGCCGATGATCGACACCGGCACCGCCAGCAACGCGATCAGGGACGCGCGCCAGGTCTGCAGGAACAGGATGACCACCAGCACCACCAGCGCCACCGCCTCCAGCAGCGTGGTCACCACTGCCTTGATCGAAGCGCGCACGAACTGCGTCGGATCGAAGGCGATCTCGTAGTCCACGCCATCCGGCATGGACCGCTTCAGGTCCGCCATGACGGCGTGGACCTGATTGGCGATTTCCAGCGAATTCGAGCCCGGCGCCTGGAACACCGGCACGGCCACGGCCGGCTGATTGTCCAGCAGCGCGCGCAAGGCATACTCGGACGCCCCCAGTTCGACCCGGGCGATGTCGCGCAGGCGCAGCACGGCGCCGCCAGGCTCGGATTTGACGATGATGTCGCCGAACGCCGCTTCGTCCCGCAGGCGGCCCGATGCCGTGATCGTCAACTGCAGCTCGATCTCCCTGCCGTTGGGCGCCGCACCGACCACGCCGGCGGCCGCCTGCACGTTCTGTTCCCGGATCGCCTCGACCACGTCGCTGGCCGCCAGGCCGTGCGCGGCCACCTTCTGCGGATCGAGCCAGACCCGCATGGCGTAGTCGCCCGACCCGAAAAGCTGCACCTGGCCCACCCCGGGAATCCGCGCCAGGCGGTCCTTCACATTCAGCACCGCATAGTTGCGCAGGTAGGCCATGTCGTACTGCCCGTTGCGCGACAGCAGATGCACCTGCAAGGTCAGGTCGGGCGTGCTTTTCACCGTGGTCAGGCCCAGGCGCCGGACTTCTTCTGGCAGCCGCGGCACCGCCGACGCCATGCGGTTCTGCACCAGCTGCTGGGCCTTGTCCGGATCGGTGCCGAGCTTGAACGTGATGGTGAGCGTGAACTGGCCATCGGTGGTGGCCTGGCTGCTCATGTACAGCAGATCCTCGACGCCATTGATGGCTTCTTCCAGCGGCGTGGCCACGGCGTCGGCGATCACCGCCGGACTGGCGCCCGGGTATTGCGCACGCACCACCACCTGCGGCGGCGCCACTTCCGGATACTCCGAAATCGGCAATTGCGGCAGCGCGATCAGGCCCGCCACCAGGATCAACATGGACAACACACCCGCGAAAATCGGGCGGTCGATAAAGAAACGCGACAGGTTCATTGCAGTCGCGCCTCCATCGCCACGGGGCGGGGGTCGACACGCAAGCCCGGGCGCACCCGATGCAGGCCGTTCACCACCACCCGCTCGCCGGCTTCCAGCCCGCCGAGCACGACTCTCAGCCCGTCGGCATTGCCGCCCAGCCGCACCTTGCGGTACGCCAAGGTGCCGGCGCCATCCACCACCAGCACGTAGCGCTTGTCCTGGTCGACCCCGATGGCGCGCTCGCTGACCAGTACCCGCGCTTGCCGCGCCGCCTGTCCCAAGCGTACGCGGGCGAATTGCCCGGGCATGAGCCGGTCATCGGCATTGTCGAACTCGGCCCGCACGCGTACCGTGCCGCTACCCGCATCGACCTGGGTGTCGACCAGTTGCAGGTGGCCGGAAAGCAGCGTGTCCGGCGCCGCCCCCGTCCCCACCTGCACTGGAACCCGGCGCCATTGCGCCGGGTCCGCCGCGTCGACACCCAGGTCCGCCAGCGCCCGTTGCACCGCCCCCTCGTCCGCCTGGAAAGCGACCCGCGCCGGACTCACGGAAACCAGGGTGGTCAGGACCGGACCGTCCGGTCCGGCATCCACCAGATTACCGGCGTTGACCTCCAGGCGCCCGACCCGGCCCGCGATCGGCGCGCGGATCTGCGTGTAGTCCAGGTTCAGGCGCGCGGCTCGCAACGCCGCCTGCGCCGCGCGCAATCCGGCTTGCGCGTCGTCCGCCGCGAACTGGCGCTCCTCCAGGTCGCGTTGCGCAATCGCATGCTCCCTCCAGAGGCGGGCCGCGCGCTGCCATTCCTTGCGCCGGTAGTCCGCCTGCGCCCGGGCGGCGAGCACCTGGGCCTCGGCCCGATCCACCTCGGCCTCGAAAGGCGCCGGGTCGATCGACAGCAGCAAGTCCCCGGCCTCGACCCGCGCCCCTTCGACGAAATGCGCCACGAGCAACTGGCCGGTCACGCGCGACCGCAGTTCGATCCGTTGCGCGGCCTCGATCCGGCCCGCGAACTCGGTCCAGACCTGTACCTCTCGCCGCGGCACCTCGGCCACGTCCACCGCGATGGCCGGCGGCGCCACCAGGCCTGCCCGCGCCCCGCCGCGCTCACGCCCGGCATGCGATGCCCAGCCGACCGCCGCCACAAGGACGGCGGCCACCAGGCCATATTTCAAGAAACGTGTGTATCGGCTCGGCACCCTGGCTCCTCATCTGGCAATGAGCAGCCATTCTGCGAACGCGTTTTTAACGTCGGTTTAACGCCGGGCCGACCGCTACGAAAATACCGACTGCCACTCCAGGTAAGCCTCTACCCCATGCAGGCCCAGCTCGCGCCCGATGCCGGATTGCTTGAAGCCGCCCGCCGGCGCGCCGGCCTCGTCGAGCAGGTCGAACGTACGGTTGACCATCACGATGCCGGCCTCGATGCGATCCGCCACCGCCCGCCCATGAGCGGGGTCGCCCGTGCTGATCCAGCCCTGCAGCCCGTAGATGGAGTCGTTGGCGATCTCGATCGCCTCGTCTTCGCTGTCGTAGGTCAGCACCGACAACACCGGCCCGAAGATCTCCTCGCGGGCAATGGTCATGTCGTTGGTGACGTCAACGAAGATCGTCGGCTTGACGAAGTTGCCGCCCTCCAGGCCCGCCGGCTGTCCGGCGCCGCCCGCCAGCAGGCGCGCGCCCTCGGCGCTGCCCTGGCGGATGTAGTCCTGCACCCGGTGGTACTGCTTTTCGCTCACCAGCGGTCCCAGTTGCGTCGCCGGGTCCTGTGGCCGGCCCACCACCCACTTGCCGACCTGGTCCAGCAACGCCGCCTCGACCGCTGCGCGGCGCGACCGTGGCACCAACAGGCGCGTGCCGGCGATGCAGGCTTGGCCGTTGTTCCGGAAGCAAGCCTCCAGCGCGAACGGAATGGCCGTGCGCAAGTCGGCATCGTCCAGGATGATATGGGCCGATTTGCCGCCCAATTCCAGCGTGACGCGCTTCATCGTCTCGGCGGCCTGGCGCATGATGTGCTTGCCGACCGCGGTCGATCCGGTGAACGAGACCTTGGCGATATCGCGATGCGTGCACAGCGCCTCGCCGGCCACGGCGCCGGCGCCATGGACGATGTTGACCACGCCCGGCGGCAGTCCCGCGGCGTCGACGCACTGGGCCAGCAGGTCCGTCTGCAACGGGCTCAGTTCGCTGGGCTTGATGACCACCGTGCAGCCGGCCGCCAGCGCCGGCGCCAGCTTGTTGCAGATCGCGAACAACGCGGAATTCCACGGCGTGATCAGCGCCGCCACGCCTACCGGACGCCCGAATACCTCGGCCTCGCCCATGCGGCGCTTGAACGGCACCTGGTCCAGCGTGCGCTTCATGTTCAGGAACAGCTTGGCCGCGCCCTCGATCGAGAACTTATTGTGCCGCGCCACCCCGCCGTACTCGAGGGTGCGCGCGGCGACATGCTCGTCGGCGCGCGCCAGGATCGCGTCATGCAGCGCAAGCAGGTACTGGCCGCGCTGCAGCGGCGTTGATTGCGAGTAGCTCTTGAAGGCAAGGCGGGCGGCGGCGACGGCGTCGTCCACGTCGTGGGCGTCGCCCAGCCTGACCTGGCCGATCACCCGCCGCTCGGTCGGGTCGACGATGTCCAGCAGCGCGGTGCCATGTGCATTCTGGAAACGGCCATTGATGTAATGCCGATCAATCAGCGTCATTGCGTACTCCCTCTGGGGTTTGAACAGGAAACAGCAGCCGCACACTGAGCCCGGGCGCGCCGATGCCGACGCCGGTCTCGATGGTGGCGCCATGGGTCTGCGCGATGCGCGTCACCAATGACAGGCCGATGCCGCTGCCGCGCACCGAGGCGCTGCCCGGCACGCGGTAGAAGCGATTGAAGATGGCCTCGCGCTGGTCTGGCGGCACCCCGGGACCGTCGTCGGCCACCTCCAGGAATGGCCTCACGCCGGCGCCGGAATCCAGGCCGCCGCAGCGGATGCGCACGCGCCCGCCCGGACAGGTGTAGCGCAGGGCGTTGTCGACCAGGTTGCGCACCAGGATTCCCATCTCGTCGACATCGCATCGCATGCCGCAGGACGCCACCTCCAACTCAATGACGCGTTGCTGCCGGTTGGCGACCATGTCGAATTCACTGGCCACGTGCAGCACGATGTCGCGCACGTCGTAGTGCTGCCGCACCGGCGCGTGAATACCCGCCTCCAGCCGCGCCATGTCCAGCAACTGCTCCGACAGCCGGCTGCCGCGCTGGATGCCGACCAGCAGCTTGCCAAGCGCCAGGCGCCGCTCCTCGTCCGTGCGGGCCCGCAACGCCACATCCAATTGCGCCTGCAGCACCGACAACGGCGTGCGCAACTCGTGCGCCGCGTCGCTGATGAACTGGCGTTCCGCCTTGATCGCCTGGTCCAGATGCGCCAGCACGTGGTTGAAGGCATGCACCAGCGGCAGCAGTTCCGACGGCAGCGCCGCGGTCGGCAATGGCGTCAGGTCGAACTTGGATCGGTTGCGGGTGGCCTGCTCGACCGTGGCGATGGGCCTGAGTGCGCGGCCCACCGACCAGGCCATCATCAGCCCCGCCAGCGCCATGCCGAGCGCAGCCAGCGACACCGCCTTGGCCGAGTGCTTCTGGAAATCCTCATTGATCATGCGCCGGTCGTTGCCGACCTGGACATGGAAACGGCCGTCTCGGTCCGTTGCCGAATACACCCGCCAGGATTGCCCATCGATCTCGACGCTGGTGAATCCCGGCTTGAAATCGGGCCGCAGCGGCGCCCGCGGCGCGTCTGGCGTGCTGGCGAGCAGGCGATTGCCCGGCCCCCATACCTGGAACGTCAACTCGTTGTTGTGCGCCTCCCCCGCCGATTGCAACAACGGCGCGCCAGCACCCGCCCGGCCCGCGGCATCCAGGTCCGAGGGCGTCATCTGCAACAGCTTGATGGCGATGGATTGCAGCTTGTCGTCCCAATTGCTGGTCTGGCTGTTGGTGCTGAAAATGTACATCGCGCCCAGAGACAGGCTCCAGGCGAACAGCACCCACAGCGCCAGCGCCCGGAACATCCTGGCCCTGAGCGACCCGCTCATGCTCGCGGCTCCCCGATCTTGTAGCCGTAGCCGTGCACCGTCACGACGATGTGCTCGCCCAGCTTGCGGCGCAACTGGTGGATGAATACGGCAATGGTGTTGCTGCCGATGTTGATGTCGTTGCCGTAGACCACCTGTTCCAGATAGTCGCGCGTCACCACGCGTCCGGGGCGCTCGATCAGCGCCAGCAGGGTGCGGTACTCATAGGCGCTCAGCAGCACGCGTTCGCCAGCCCGCGTGACGACGCGCCGCTCCGGATCGACCTTGACGTCGCCGCAGACCATGTCGCCCAGCACCCGCCCCTGGCTGCGGCGGATCAAGGCCCGCACCCGCGCCAGAAGTTCGTCGAGCTCGAACGGCTTGATCAGGTAATCGTCGGCGCCGCTGTCCAACCCCTTGATGCGCTCGCTGAGTTGCCCGCGCGCCGTGATGATCAGCACCGGCGTCGAGTCATAGCGTTCGCGCAGCCAGGCCAGCACCGACAGGCCCGACTCACCCGGCAGCCCCAGGTCCAACAGAATGGCCGAATACGCGTGCTGCAGCAGCATGACCCGGGCCGCGCCGGCATGGGTCGCGTGCTCGATGGCCCACGCCTGCTGGCGCACGCCGTCGCAGATGGCGTCCGCCAACAAGGCATCGTCTTCGACAAGCAACAGGTTCAAGAGGCTTTCCTTTTCGGCTGGGCACGGCCGCCGGCCCACCGCCCTGCGGGCAGGCCGGCGGCGGCCCCGCGAATTGTGCGGCGCGCTTTTTAGGATTCGTTTAACGGCGGTGGCGCCCGCCTTGGACGCCAAGTAAACACCTGTATACTTCATTTTCCCCAGAAAGTCTACAGCTGTTTACTCATCGCCACTGTCTCCCCCGCCAACCTCGCCGGGCGGCATTGCCACCCCCGACAGCGCCTCGCAGCGCGCGAGCAAATCCTCCTGCAACGCCACCTCCAGCGCCTGCGGATTCGGCGCCATGCGTTTCAGGTGAAAAAAGTACGCGCCCGTCACATCGGCCCGGCGGTCCTCTCCCACCGCCAGCCACGCCTGGGTGCGGTGCGCCTGATCCAGGTCATCCGGCGCGCCCGGTCCTCCCATCCGGGTCGGCACCCAGCCCGGCTCCAAAGCATTGGCGCGTACCCGCGGCCAACGTCGCGCCACCGCGAAGGCCAGCATGGCGTCGTGCAGCTTGCTCTCGGCATACGCTTCGGAACCGTTCCAGCGCCGTTCGCGCCACAGCAGATCCGCCAGATTGGCCTGCGCGTGGTGATGCATGCCGGAGCTCAGGTAGACCAGCCGCTGCGGCCGATGGATCAGCGCCGTCAGCAGATAGGCGGACAACGTATTGATCGCGAACACATGCGGCAGGCCGTCCGCCGTCAGGCGATGGCGTTCGCGATACCCCACCGCCGCGTTGTGAATCACCGCGTCGAAACGGCCCAGCGCGTTCACCTGCGCCGCGACGTCGCGAGCGCCGGCGATGGTCTCCAGGTCGCCGACGACGACCTGCTCCGCCGCCGGCAGCAGGCGCCGGGCGTCATCCGCCCGCGCGCCGTTGCGGGCATGCAGCACCACCCGGTGCCCTTGCCGCAGCAGTAATTCCGCGGCCATCAGGCCCAGGCCGGCCGACGAGCCGGAAATGAAAATACGAGACATGGTTTGCTCCTGAGAAAGACCGGCGCGCCGCCCACGGCCGCCGGCCGTGACGTTCAAGCATGCGAGGCACGCGAGGCCAGGGCCAGCGCGGCGCCCAGCAACGCGCACGCGGCGCCGAACAGATAAACGGCGGCATAGCCGAAGCGGCCGGCGATGACGCCCGCCGCCGGCCCCGCCAGCCCATAGGCGATATCGAGAAACGCCACGAACGCGCCCATGGCGCTGCCCCGGTTGGCGGGCGGCACGCGCTTGAGCGCCTCGACGCCCAGCGCCGGGAACACCAGCGCGCAGCCCAGGCCCGTGACCAGCGCGCCGGCCAGCGCCACGCCCACGCCCGGCGCCAGCCACAGCAACGCCTGGCCGATTGCCACGACCGCCAGCGACCATGCCGCCACCCGATAACCGCCCAGCCGGTCCGGCAGATGGCCCAGCAGCATCCGCACGGCGATGAAGCCGGCGCCGAACGCCGTCATCACCCATCCCGCGCTGTTCCAATGGCGCGCCGCGAAGTACAGCGACGCGAACGCCGTCAGGCCCGACAGGCCGACGCCTTGCAGCATCAACCCCAGCCCCTCGCGCCAGATGCGGCCGACCACGCGATGAAACGGCAGCCGCTCGCCCCCGGGCGACCGGTATGCCACCGACCCCAGCGCGATCACCGCGGCCAGCAACGGCGCGGCAATGCAGGCCGCCATGGCGGCCGCCAGTCCATGGTCCTGGTACATCGCCATGCCCACCGGGGCGCCGATCGACAGCGCCGCGAACATCGCGATGCCGGTCCACGACATCGACAGCCCCGCGCGTTGCGGACCGACCGACGCGATCGACCACGACACGCAGCCTGTCACGAACTGGCTTTCACCCAGGCCCGCCGCCAACCGGCCGACGACGATGATGGCCAGACTGGCGGTGGACGACAGCCCCGGCATGGCGGCCACGAGATACAGCAGGCCGGCCACAGCCATCACCCACGCGCCCTGCAGCGCCGACCGCCTGCCGCCCTGCTGGTCGGTCACCCGGCCCGCGTAGCCGCGGGTCAATACCGTGGCCAGGAACTGGATGCCGATCACCAGCCCCACGACCAGGTTGCTGAAACCGAGATGCGCGTGCACGAACAAGGGAATGACCGGCAGCGGCAGGCCGACCGCCAGATAGCCGCAGAACAACGCGGCGATGATGCCCGGGGCCGGGCGGGACAACAGCGCGGCCGCGGGATCCACCCGCGAGGCGCGCGTCGAGACAAGAGCTGGCATGGCAGCCTCCTGTATGAGATGAATGTGGGAAGAACGGCGGCCTGGCATGCCAGGCCGCCCACGCCTTCACGCGGCGGCGCCGAACAGCGCGTTGCGGTAGCCGCTGGCCTCGATCAGGTAGTCACGCGAAGCCGTGACCTCGGCATTCAGCCTGGCCAGGTCGATGCCCAGCAACCGCCCCGCGCGCTTGCGCAGCTGGCCCGCCACCATCACCGTGTCCACGTCGGCGCGTTCCACCGCCTGCACGATCGTGCCGATCGCATTGCTCACCGGGAACACCGCCACCCCTTGGGTGCGGACCATGATGATGTCGGCCTGCTTGCCCGGCGTCAGCGTGCCGGCCTGATCCTCCAGCCCGGCCGCGCGCGCCCCGTTCACTGTGGCCGCGCGCAGCACGGCCTCCACCGAAATCGGCGCCGGCACCCCGGCCTCGCCACGGAAGCGCCGGTAGCGCATCGCCGAACGCTGCTGGCCGAACAGCGCATGCATCTCGCCGAACATGTCGCTGCCGAACGCCGTGTCCAGGTCGATCCCAAGCGCCGGCGCCAGCCCGTGGTCCACCGCTTGCTGGTACGCGAACGTGTCGTCGTCGAAACCGAACAGCGCATCCGAGCGCGGGTTGATCGTGATGTTCACCCCGGCATCCGCCAGCAACTTCCACGTCTCCCGCGGCACGCGGGTGCAGTGATTGAAGATGTTGTGCGGCCCCAGGACGCCCGGCTGCGCGAACTCGGGCGACAGCTTGGCCAGGTCGCCGATGAACTCGGTCAGGATGCGCATGTCGAGCTCGCGCGCGGCCTGCCACCAGGGCAAGTTGAGCTGCCCGAACAGGCCCACGCGCACCCGGCTGCCCTCGGTGTTCCATTTGTGCGCCAGGCGCCGCAGATCGCCTGGCAGGTGCGCGCTGGAGGCGCCCTTGTCCATCGCCGGCCCCACCATGTGCAGCGCGCGGATGCCCGTTTCCGCCAAGGCGTCGAGCGCCGCATCGGTATGTTCGGGGCTGCGCGAGCTGTGGCAGGCGTCGATCACCGTGGTGATGCCCGCGTCCAGCGAGGCGGCGGCCGTCAGCCGGGTGCTCAGGTACATGTCCAGCGGGCGGTAGTGCGCGCCCAACTGCTGCGCCACCACGTCGATGTACGCGAACAGGTCATCCACGTTGGGCAGCATGCGGCGCATCGCGCCCAGCCACATGTGGTGGTGGGCGTCGACCAGCCCCGGCATGACGATATGGCCGGCGGCGTCGATGACCTGCGCGCCATCGGCCGGCAGCGCCGGTCCGACCGCGACGATGCGGTCGCCTTCGACCAGGACGTCGCCGGTGGCGAGATTGGGAACCTTGGCGTCCAGCGTCAGAATGGTGCCGCCCTGGAAAAGCGTGCGAGTTGCAGTCATGGAATGACTCCGTGAAATTGAAATGAACCGGTCGGCGCGATCGCGGTTCTCGAGGACCTGCCCTGGAAAATCCGCCCATCACGCCGTCACGGATGCCACGATAGGTTGCGCGTCATCTTTGATAAAGGTAGATTCGATCAAATCATTTGTGCTGAAAATCAAAGATGGAGACGCCATGAGCTTCGACGGACGACTGCTGTCGGGAATGAGCGTGCTGGCCGCCGTGGTCGAAGCGGGCAGCTTCAGCCGCGCGGGCGAAGTGCTGGGCCTGTCGGCCTCGGGCGTCAGCCGCTCGATCTCGCGGCTGGAACAACGGCTGGGCGTGCGCCTGCTCGACCGCACCACCCGCACCCTGCACCTGACCAGCGACGGCGCCAACCTGTACGAGCGCGCCGCGCCGCACCTGGAAGGCATCGAGGAAGCCGCCAGCTACGTCTCGGGGGCCGCCGTGACCGTGCGCGGCACCCTGCGGGTCAGCCTCAACCCGATCTTCGCCCGCTACGTGCTGGCGCCCAACCTGCCGCTGCTGCGCCAGCGCCATCCCGGCCTGGCCTTGACGGTGGTGCAGGCGCCGGACATCGGCGACCTGGTCACCGAGGGCATCGACGTCGCGGTGCGCTTCGGTCCGCAACCGCCGTCCACCATGACCTCGCGCCTGCTGCTGGAGACGCGCGTCCTGACGGTGGCGTCACCCGCCTATCTGGCCCGGCACGGCCGGCCCAAGCGGCCCGAGAAGCTGGCCGGGCACGACTGCATCCAGTACATCGATCCACGGCGCGGCCGGCCTTTCGTCTGGGAGTTTCATCGGGCAAGAGAGGTGCTGCGCGTGGACACGCAAGGCGCGCTGACGACGACGGACGTGGACATGATGGTGCAGGCGTGCCTGAATGGCGCCGGGGTCGCGCAGGTGCTGGCGCTGAACGTGCGGGAGCTGCTGGCCGACGGCAAGCTGGTCGAACTGTTTCCGGAGTGGAATGGCGAAACCTACCCGCTGTACATCACCCGGCCATCGCGGCGCCTGGCGCCGGCGGCGGTGGAGGCGTTCCTGGATTTCTGCACGGAGATCTGCGCGCAAGCGTAGCGGATGCCCGCGGTGCTCAACCGGCCCTGGCCCGCCGCGCGAACGCCCCCGGCGCCATTCCCATGGACCGGCTGAACGCGGCGCTGAACGCGCTGGCGGACTGGTAGCCAATCGCGTGCGCCACCTCGCCCAGGGACAGCCCGTCGTGCCATAGCAGATCCCTGGCCAGCGTCATGCGCCAGCGCGACACATATTCCATCGGCGGCACGCCCAGCACCTGGGTAAAGCGCGCCGCGAACGCCGCGCGCGACAGCCCGGCCTCGGCGCCCAGGTCCGCGATGGTCCAGCGCCGCGACACGTCGTCATGGATGCGCCGCAACGCCCGCGCCAGCCGCGCATCGGCCAACCCCGCCAACAGGCCCGCCACCGGCGCCCTGTCCGCCGCCGGCTTCCAGCGCAGCGCCTCGATCAGCATCACCTCGACCAGGCGCGCCAGGATGGCATCCGCGCCGGGCTGCTGTGCGGCCGTTTCCTCGCCGATCGCGCGGGCGATCCAGCCCAGCCGGGCGCTGCCCGGGTCGCTCGCCTGGATGTGCATGACGGCCGGCAGCATGCCCACCAGCAACGGCGCATTGAGCGGATCGAACAGGAAATAGCCGCCCAGCATGCGCACCGCCGGCTCGTCCCGCGACACGCCATGGCGCACTTCATCGGTCTCGCCGTCCTTGGCGATGCGGGGCGTCGGGCGCTTCAACGATTCCAGGTCGCTGCCCATGCGGAACGCCGGCGTGGCCGGCAGCAGCACGAAGTCCCCCGCCCGCATCAGGAACGGCGGCACCTGCGCCACCGCCAGCCAGCACTCGCCCGCCGTCATCAGGCAGAAGCTCGGGTGGCCGTGGCTCGGATAGCGCACCGCCCAGCGGCCCGATCCGCTGACGAATTTCGACAGCACCGTACGTGGCCGCAGCAGCGCCACCACGGCCGCCAGGGGGTCGTTATTCAGACGATCTCGCATGATTCAAAGACTATACGCTATTGGCCGTCTTGCCAGCATGCCGCAGCATAGCGCTCACCCTCATTTTGGAGCTTCGCATGCCCACCGTCCTCATCACCGGCACGTCTTCCGGCTACGGCCTTGCCGCCGTCGAACACTTCCTGCGGCAGGGATGGCGCGTCATCGCGACCATGCGCACGCCCGACCCGCGGCTTTTTCGCCCATCCGGGCAGTTGCGCGTCCTGGCCCTCGACGTCACCGATGAGACCAGCATCGCCCGCGCCATCGACCAGGGCATCGAGGCCTTCGGCGGCATCGACGTGCTGGTCAACAACGCCGGCATCGGCCTGCTCTCGGCATTCGAAGCCACGCCCCCGGCCATCACCCGCGAGCTGTTCGAGACCAATACCTTCGGCACCATGGCCATGACCCGCGCCCTGATCCCGCACCTGCGCGAAGCCGGCCAGGGCGCCATCGTCAACGTCACCTCCAGCGTCTGCTTCGCCGGCATGCCGCTGGTGGCGCCCTACGCCGCCAGCAAATGGGCCATCGAGGGATTCACCGAGGCCCTGTTCTTCGAACTCGAACCTTTCGGCGTGCGCGTCAAACTGGTCGAGCCCGGCTACGGGCCCGGCACGCGTTTCACCGCCAACGGCCAGGCTCGGATGGATGGCCTGCTGCCGCCGGCCTACCAGGGCTACGCCGAACAGCTGATGACGTCGTTCGCGCAGCCTGCCGCCATCACGACGGCCGACGAGGTCGCGCACGCCATCCACGCGGCCGCCACCGACGACAGCGACCGCCTGCGCTTTCCCGCCGGCCCCGACAGCGCGCAACTGGCGAACGCGCGTTGGACCCAGACCGATGAAGGCTTCCTGCAGGGCATGCGCGCAATGCTGCGCATGCGGCGCTGAGCGCCCGGCCTACAGGCCTCGCAGGAACGTCAGCAGCGCGGCATTGACGGCTTGGGGCGCCTCTTGCGGCGGCCAATGGCCCGCACCCGGCAGCACCTCGCTGGCGCGCAGGTCCGGCGCCAGCGCGGGCATGGCATCGATGATCTGGCGCATGCCAGGAATCGCCAGGCCCGTATCGCGCTCGCCGACCAGGTATAGCGCCGGCACCTCGACCCGCAACCCCTCGAAGGCCGCCTGCGCGGCCCAATTGCGGTCCAGGTTGCGGTAGTAGTTCAGGCCGCCGCGAAAACCGGACACGCCAAATGCCCGCGCGAACTCGGCCAGGTCGGCGGACGGCAGCCACGCGGGAAGCGCCTGCGGATCGGTCAGCGCGTCCAGCAGCCCCCCATCGCGCGGCACCATGCCGAAGGGATTGGGCGTCGTCACATCGCGCGGCCCCAGGGCGCCCGACGCGCAGAAATAGATCTTGCGCAAAGCGGCCTCGGCGTCCCGCTCGAACTCCCTTTCGGCCAACCCCGGCGCGGAAAAGTAATGCGTGTAGAACCATGCCTGCTCGTTCTGCGGAAACAACCGGCTCGGCGCCATCGGCGCGCGGCCCATCATCGGCACGCCCAACGCCGCCACGGCCCGGAAGCGATCCGGCCGCAATTGCGCCGTCTGCCAGGCGATGGACGCGCCCCAGTCGTTGCCGACCAGCACTGCCTGGCGCTGCCCCAGGGCATCGACCAACCCGACCAGGTCGCCGATCACATCGAGCGCGGAGTACTGCGCGACGTCCGGCGGACAGTCGCTATCGCCGTACCCACGCAAGTCCGGCGCGACCGCATGAAACCCCGCCTGTCCGAGCGCGTCCAGCTGGTGCCGCCAGGCATGCGAGGTCTCCGGAAAGCCGTGGCAGAGGATGACCAAGGGCCCTTCGCCCTGCTCCGCGATGTGCAGGCGGATGCCGTTGGTCTCGATATGGCGATGGCGGGAAGCAGGCATGTGGGCTCTCGATAAAGGGAATGACACAAACGTCCGCCAAAAGAGTAACATCAAAAGTTGCACATTTTCAAATCCCCAGATCCATGCAACGAGACACCCGCCTGGCGCGGCTGCTGCACGTCCTGATCCACATGCACCTGCGCGGCGGCGCCACCACGTCGCAGACCATCGCGCTGATGCTGCACACCAATCCCGTCGTCGTGCGCCGCACGATGGGCGCGCTGCGCGACGCCGGCTTCGTCACCTCCACCGGCGGGCCGGGCGGCGGGTGGACGCTGGCTTGCGACCTGGCGCGGCTGACGGTGCGCGACGTGTGCGAAGCCATCGCCCACGCCACCTTGTTCGCCGTGGGGCCGGCCCAGGACAATGACGCCTGCCCGGTGGAGGCAGCGGTGAACCGGCGGATCAATGCGGCGCTGGCGTCGGCGGAGGCGGCGTTGATGGCGGCGTTCGGGGATATGCCGCTGCTGGAGATCGCGCAGGAGGTCACGGCGCCGGCCACGCGCGGGCGGCGCCGCTAACGCTTTCCCCCAGCCTGCCGGACATGGCGGCGATAACTCGCCCCCACCTGCACAATCACGGCGAACAGCGCGACCGCCATCAGCAGGCTCACCCCCCCAATTCCCTCAACGGCGCCAACCTGATCCGCCGCGACACCGGCGATCCACGGCATGACGCCGCCCAGCAGATAGCCGCCGGATTGCGTCAGGCCGCTCAGGCGGGTCGCCTCGGCGCGCGACGCCGAGAATTCGAGCGGCAGCAGCAAGGCGATGGGAAACAAGGCGCCCGTCGCCACGCCCAGCAGCACCGCCGCGCCCCACGCCGTCAGTGGCAGCCACCACAACATGACGGCTCCGGCAATGGCCATGACCGTGAAGAGCCCCATCGCGCCCACGATCCCCAGGCGCAAGGCGCGCATGATGGCGGGAAAGAACAGGCTGGTCGCCGTTTGCAGGATCAGGAACAGCGCGATCAGCGCGCCGCTGGCATGCTGGGTGAAGCCGGCCGCCTGGTACAGGCTCGGCAGCCATGCGACGGCGGTGTAGTTCATGCCGGCCTGCAGGCCGAAGAACAGCGTCAACGCCACCACCTCCAACCCGCGCAACCCGCGCCCGGTCCGGTGCGCCGTCTGCGCCGCCTCCTGCGCCGGGCCGGGCCACACGGCCCAGAGCGCCGCGGCGACCACCGCGGGAATCGCCCAGAACGCAAGGCCGCCCTGCCAACCCATGGCGCCGGACGACAACATGGGCGTCGCGTAGGCCGCGGCCGCGGAGCCCACCCCCATCGCGGTGGCATAGAGCCCCATGGCCGCATGGGTCCGGTCGTGGAACGTCTCCTTGATGAAGCCGCTCAACAGCGGCCGGATGATCGCGTCGCCAATGCCCACCAGGGCCGCGGTGGCCAGCAGCAGGCCAAACCCGTCGGCGCGCAGGCGCAGCGCCAGGCCGAGCGTCAGGATGACGAGCGCCGCGATCATGGCGCGCTTCATGCCCAGGCGCCGGTCGAACGCGTGGCCCAGCGGGGACAACACCCCCATGCAGACCACGGGAACCGCTGTCAGCAGGCCCAGGGCGCTGCCGCTGATGCCCAGCGCTGCCTGGATCGTATCGAGCAAGGGGGAGATCGAGGAGATGCCCGTGCGCAGGCAAAGCCCGGCGCCGAATATCATCAGCCACGGAAGCCATCGTTTCGTTTTCATCGGAGTTCCTTTCGTCAAATCGTGCGAGAAGGACTCCAGCGTAGGCAGCGCGGCAGATTAGCGCTTTCGACAAAATTCCTTAATATGTCGAATAGCTGCCAATTGGATTTTTACTGATGTTCCGGCCTTTAACCCCGGCTTCAGTGCCGCCGTCCGGTTCCCGGACTCAATGGCTCGAGGTCGCAAAACGGCTGGGCGGCAAGCCGAAAAGTTGCTTGAAGGCGTGGATGAATGCCGAGGGCGTGGCGTAGCCGATCGTCAGCGCCACCGTGGTCACCGATGTGCCGGCGCGCAGCATTTCCAGCGAACCCAGCAGCCGCATGCGCTGGCGCCAGGTATGGAAAGGCAAACCGGTCGCCCTGAGGAAATGCCGCGAAAAGGTGCGAGGCGACACATGGGCCATCGCCGCCGCATCATCCAGGGTATGCGGCTGGTCCGGAGCCGCCTGGATCGCCAGGCATACGCGCAACAGCCGCTCTTCGGTCGGAAATGGCAGGTTGAAGGCCGCGGCCGGCAGCGCCTGGATCAGGTCCAGCAGCACCTCGACCTTGCGACCTTCCGGCCCGGTCTCGTCGTATTTCTCGGCGACCGACGTGCAACCGTGGTGGATGAAGGCGCGCACGAACTCGCTCACCATCACCACGCGCAGGCTCTGATCCGGCATGGTGATCGCCGCCGGCTCGATATACAGGCTTTCCACCTCCGCCTCCTCGCCCAGCCAGAGCGTGTGCGCGCAATGCGGCGGGATCCACATGCCGTATTCCGGCGGCAGGGTGATGGTGATCTCGCCCGCCTGGACCTGCATCAGGCCGTCGCGAGCGAACAGGAACTGCCACCAGGTGTGGCGGTGCGACTGGACACAGGTTCCGGCCTCGATGCGGTAGGCGCGGAAGTACACGCGCCGGGGCAGCCGCTTGAGCGGCGACGTCTCGATACGCCGCCACTCCCGGCCTCGGTGGTCTTGCGGCATTGCGGGACTCACGCTGGGCAGGCATTCACGAATTGGAAGGGAATCCGCAGCATACCCGGCAACGCGCCCAAGCGGCTCCCGCGCCGCGGACCACCCGCCCGATCAGGCGAAGTCCGTCGCCGCCCCTGCCCGCGACTGCCACGCCTCGAAGTCCGCGCGCACCGTCTCCAGCTTCTGCGCCGCCAGCTCGGTCGCGATCTGGCCCACGAACAGATGCAGCGGCGGTTCGTCCAGGTCGGCCACCTGCACGATCAGCGCGGCCAGCTTCTCCGGATCGCCGGCCTGTTTGCCCGCCATGCCCTTCTGGTGCAGGTCCAGCGACGCCTGCGCGGCGGTGTAATCGGCGATGGTGCGCTTGGCGATCACCAGGCTGTTGTCGTTCAGGAAGTCGGTGCGCACCGGGCCCGGATACACCACCGTGGCCTTGATGCCCAGTTCCGCCCCCTCGGCGGCCAGGGTCTCGGTCAGGCCGGCCAGCGCGAACTTGGTGGCCACGTAGCAGCCCCACCCCGCGTAGCCGCCGCCGAACCCGGCGATCGACGCGACGTTGAAGACATGGCCGCCGCGCTGCTTGCGCAACTGCGGCAACACATGGCGCAGCACGTGCAAAGGCGCGAACACGTTGACGTCGAAGTTGCGGCGCACCTCGTCGTCGTCCAGCGCCTCGAACGTGCCCTGCTGGCCGTAGCCGGCATTGTTGACCACGTAGTCGATCCGGCCGAAGGCCGCGATGGTCTGTTCGATGGCGGCCTGGACGCTGGCTTCGCTCACCAGGTCCACTTCCAGCGCCAGCAGGCGCGGCTGGTCCGCGCCCAATGCCTTGTGCAGGCTGGCCAGCATGCGCGAGGTGGCGGCCACCCGGTCGCCGCGCGCCAGCAGCTGGCGGGCCAGCGACAGGCCGATGCCGCGCGCCGCGCCGGTGATGAACCACGTCTTGCTGTCTTGAATATCACGAGTGTCTTGCATTTTCCTGTGCTCCTTGGTTGGGCGGATTGCAGGATCGAATGCTAGGCGCGCCGGCCGTCGCCCGATAGGCACACAGCTATCCGATGATTGCCTATTACTCTTTTCACCTCTTTATTTTTTCCGGATAGCGGGCAAAATGATGCCCAAGACTCTTTCCTCGGGGATCGCACCATGACCCACCCGCCGCATCCGATGGCCGCCCTGATGGGCCGGCTCGCGCCCCACGAGGGCTACACCCGGTCGCTGCTGGACGGCGTGCGCTTCATGCGCGCCAACCACCCTCTGGGACGCACGCCGGTGCTGTACGAGCCGAGCATCGTCATCGTCTGCCAGGGCAGCAAGCGCGGCTACCTGGCGGACCGGGTCTACCACTACGACGCCCAGCACTACCTGGTGCTGTCGGTGCCGCTGCCGTTCTCGACGGAAACCGAGGCCAGCCCCGAAGAGCCGCTGCTGGCGATACAGATCCGGCTGGACCCGACCACCCTCGCCGACCTGGTCATCGCGCTGGACAGCCACGGCGCGCAGGCCGCGCCCGCGCCGCAGGGCATCGCGTCCACGCCGCTGGACGCGCCGCTGCAGGACATCACCATGCGCCTGCTGCAGGCGCTGGCCTCGCCACTGGAGGCCCAGGTGCTCGGGCCCGGCATCGTGCGTGAATTGTGCTTCCGGGTGCTGGTCGGCGAACAAGGCGGCGCGATCCGCGCGGCGCTGGCCAGCCAGGGCAACTTCGGCCGCATCTCAAGGGTGCTGCGGCGCATCCACGATGACTATGCCCAGCCCATGGAGGTGGCGACGCTGGCGCGCGAGGCCGGCCTGAGCGCGCCGGCCTTCCACGCGCACTTCAAGACCATCGCCGGCACCTCGCCCATCCAGTACATCAAGTCCATCCGGCTGCACCAGGCCCGCCTGCTGATGATCCGCGACAACCTGACCGCCGCCGCGGCCTCGGCGCGCGTAGGCTACGAAAGCGCGTCGCAGTTCAACCGTGAGTTCAAGCGGTTTTTCGGCCGCAGCCCCGGCGAGGAGGCGCGCGAAATGAAGGCGGTGTTCTCGCTGTTGCCGGCGGCGCGGCTGGAAGGGTTGGCGGCGCCCCATTGAGGCAAGCGCCGATCCGCCTCAATAGTCCCGCACCTCATCGAACCAACGCTGCGCCTGTTCTTCCGTCACCCCCAGTTCCACCACCCGCCCGATCTGGCTGAACTGCCACACCGCTTCGCCGATGTCTTCGCGCTCGGCGGTCTCGATGCCCTTCATGTCGTTGAAATGGCTGGCGAAAGCCTTGAGGGCCGCCTCGACCGCGGCGCCGTCGTGGGCGCCCGCCAGCGCCTCGCGGGCAACGTCATAGGCCGCATTCGCCGACTTCGCCATGCGGCTGTTCCAAGCGGAGAACGGCCGTCCGTACTCGCTTTGCCACCATTCTGGCTTGCGCAACTTGGTGACCGAGGTGTAGCCCGTCCACGCCCGCACCTTCTCGCGCGCCTTCAGTTGCGCCTTCAATCGCTTGCCGGCGCCGTCATCGACGTTGAAGCCGATGAACCGCTCCAGCAGCGGCCACGTATCCAGCGGCGGCAGGCCCGCCAGATCGGGCGTGAAGCGGATCTCCAGGCTCTGCAGACGCGGCAGCCGCGCCAGCGCGTCCCAATCGGCAAAGCCGCCCCACAACGACAAATGCGTCAACGCGGGAAAGCGTTCGAGGCCCCGCAGCGAGATGGGCTGGGCCAACGGCTCTCCGTACAGGGCCAGCGTCGTGACGCCTTGCAGCACGCCCAGCTCGGGCAGGACATAGGGCGTCTGCCCGGCCCGTCGCCCCAATGCGGGATGCAGCGCCAACAAGGACGGCACGGCCCCCGTGACCGTGATCCGGGAAAGATCGCCAAACAGCCCCAGATCCATGTCCGCCGGCACCGCGATGCCCAGATGCCCCGCCACCGCATCGAGCCGGATCTGCAAGGTCTGGATCCGCGCCGCGCCGGCCTCGACGCGGCGCGCGTCGGCAAAGGCCGGCGCCCAGGTGAACTGTTCGATCGGACGCTGCTCGGACCAGCGCAAAAAGCCGCTGTCATTGCCGTGATAGTCGATGTGGCGCGGCCACGGCGACCCGGCCGGCGTGGCGAACGGATCGAACGCCGGCCAATGCACGGTGTCGTCGGACCCCGCCCGCAGGTCGGCTTTCTTGCCCATGCTGGCCGGTCCGATGATCACGTTGCCGCGCCCCGGCTCCGTGACCAGCACGTGGCTGCCCGGTCCGGTCAAGCTCAACAGGAAACGGCCATCGCGAATCACCGAACCCGCGGGTTCGCCGGACACATCGATCGGTTCGGACACGCAGTACTCCCTTTGTTTATCTGGACTCGCCGCGCCCGCAAGGCGCGGCATCACAACGTCATGGTGGGCTGGTCTTCAATGCGGAAGGACAATTCACGGCGCCCGAGCAGGCCGGCGTCCACGTACTCGAACTCGACGCGCTGCCCCGGCAACGCGACCTCGCCGAAGTGCTCGACCTGGTACATCACGCCCCCCACGCGATAATGGTGGACCGGCGTCACGGTGGGTGAATTCGGCGTATGGCGGCGATACGTCACGGCCTCTTCCACCACGCCGCGAACCCCGTGCTTGTAGTGCGCGCGTTTCAAGCGCGGACTTCGCATGCCCAGCAGCAGTCCCAGGAGCGCGAGCACCGCCGCCAACAACAGCAGGGGCCCGAAGAACAGGCTGGCGGCCAGCGGCACCAGCGCGGCCAGGAAAAAGAACTTCCGCACGCCCCGCTCTTCGCGCCGCACGCTTGCGCGGTCGGCGTCGCTGATCTCCTCGACCGACGTCCAGGCCTGCCCGCTCATCGGGTAATCCACCCGCAGCAACAGGCCCGGCGCGTCGGGCAGCAGCGGCAATACATGCACCCGCACCGGCAGATCCGTCAACGCCACCGCGCTGACCGGCCGAGCGCCACTGCGGGTATCGCTCGTCACCTCGTTCCAGAACGGCACCGCCACATCCACGCGATGCTCGCCAAACGCATAACTGACGCCCGACAGCTGGCCCGGTCCGAATGCCGTCAAATGGCCAGACACGATCTGCTTGGGCACACGCCCTTTGAGCGCACGATCGACGCTGCGCCAGGCGCGCGGCGTCCGCAGCAGCCGGCGCCCGAAGAAAACGGCCGCCGCCCCCGCGCCGGCGCCGGTCAACAGCACCATCACGCTGTCACCGCCGCGCAGCGAGCGCCATTCAGACACGATCAGGACCGCGATGGTCAGCAAGACGCAGACCAGCAGCAGGAAGGCGAACGCGCCGAAGACCGCGGATAGCGCCTTGCCGCGGCTGCATCGGCGCAGCAACGCGATGTCGTCATCGGTCAGGGGGGCTGTTTCGATCCGCGGGGTATCGGTCATGCTCGCTCAATACGTCGCGAATGGCACTTCCACCTTCAATGCCTCGCCGCCGCCGGCGGCCGGACGCAGGGTATACGTCGTCACGCCGCCATCGTCGTCGGCCAGCGAGGCATTCTTGCGCGCCACGTTGTAGCGCTGGCCGCCGATCTCCAGCGCATGCGCCGCGACCGCGCGCGCATCAGTGGGGATCAGCAGGCCGCCCAGCGCATCCGCCATCTCCTCGAATTCATATGCGCCCAACGCCCCCTCGGCGCGCAGCAGCTGCACGCGCGGCCGGTACGGCGCGGCATCGAGGTTCCAGCCGTTGGTCAGGTCGGTGATCCACGGACCGGGAATGTCGTAGCGGCTTTCCAGCTCGGCCTCGGTGAGCGCTTCGCCCTGCACGATCAGGCAGCACACCACCTTGCCGGCCTTGGCGTCATAGACCGCCCATTTGCTGGCCACCGGCGCCGCGGCGGGCAGCATGGAGAAATGGAATTGCTTGTCGAGCTGGGCATCGGAGACCTTGCGCCAGGCGCCGACCGCCGGCTGCTGCGCGAGGGCCGACGCGCTCATCAGGAGGCCGGCAAGGAGAACGCTGGTACGGAACAGGGAAGGCATCATCTCGGCAATGTATTTGGGAGCCGGTCACAACGTCGGCCGGCGGTTCAATGTCGCGATAGTCTAGTGCAACTGTACCCTGCTGCCTGCCACTATGCCGCGCCGCGACCGCCGTGCGTTGACAAATAGACTTATATGCCCATAATATTTCCGCACACCGCAACCGATTTGATCCATGAGCCCCAAAGACCTTCCCCCCGGCATCTGCAACAGCACCGCCATCCGCAAGGCGGCGCGTCACTTGGGACGGTTCTATGACGCGTGCCTGGCGCAGGTCGACCTGCGCAACACCCAGTACGCGGTCCTGAACCTGCTTGCCATGCGCGGCCCGCTCACCATCGCCGAACTGGCCGAATCCCTGGTCACCGATCGGGCGACCATGGGCCACAACCTGCGCCCCCTGGAACGCGATGGACTGGTCCGCATTGCCATCGGCAAGCAGGACCGCCGCGAACGGGAGATCGCCCTGACCGACGCCGGGCGCGACGCCGAGACCGCCGGCCGGATGGCCTGGCAACGCGCCCAGCAGCAATTCGAAGCCGCGTTCGGCAAAGAGGACGCGCTGGCCATGCGCCGGATCATGCATCGCATCACCACCCTCGACCTGGACGTCCCCGGCTAGTTCTCCTCCCCACCACGATACCGACCCCTTCGCGCGGCGCGCCCACGTCCTCGCGATCTTCTCAATATGGGCATATAAGGCCATTTATGTTCAGCAGATTCCTCGTGATCCGACTGGCGGCGACCGCGGTCATTGGCGCCGCCTTGGGCGCCAGCGCATACGCCCACGCGGCTCCCGCCCCCGACAGCGCGGCCGTCCGCGCGCTGTTCCTGCAACAGGTCGACGCGGAAAACGCGCACGACCTCGCCAGGCTCGACGCCGTCCTGGCCGACAGCCCGGACGACGCGTCATCGCCGGTCTCCTTCGTGGCCCGCGCCTACGAGTTCTGGGGCAAACGCGCGGTCATGGCGCATTTTGTCGAGACCTTCAAAGGCACCTGGCATCTCGATCCCGACATGTCGCGCAGCCGCATCGTCGCGCTGAGCGATGACACGATGCAGATCTATGTGCCCACCCGGGTCACGCTCGGCGCGCCCGGCAAAGCGGCGACCACCGCTTCCTATCTCATCAACCAGTTCGCCGTGCGCACCGCGCAGGGCTGGCGTTTCACCGCCATCCTGCCCGTGCCCGCGCAATAACGAGGAACCCGTATGAAAACGACACTCAGGGCCGTGCTGCTGGCAGGCCTCACAAGCGCCGCGTTGTCCAGCGCCACCGCCGGCGCGGCGGCAGGCACCTTTTCCGAGACGGACCGGCAGCAGGTCCGGGCGGTCTTCGAGCGGCAGGCCGAGGCGGCCACCGCGCACGACCTCGACGCCTTCAGCGCGGTCTTCGTGGCGCCGGGTGAATTTGGCGACCCCGTAACCTTCGTGGCGCGGCCCTACCAGTTCTGGAACAAGCCCGCCGTGATCGAGCATTTCCGCGAGACCTTCAAAGGGGTGTGGAAATTCGAGCCCGACCTGGCGCAGCTACGCGTCATTCCCCTGACGGCCGACGTGGCCCAGCTCTACGCCCCCACGCGGATCACCCTGGGGCAATCTCCCGCCGACGCGCGCACCGCCACCTACCTGGTGTACGAAGTCGCGGTGCGCACGCCAGCGGGCTGGCGCATCGGCGCGATCGTGCCCATCGCCGCGCAATAGCCATCCCCATAAAAGGAAGCATCTCCATGAAAGCAGCTGTCTACTACGAGAATGGTCCCCCGGACGTGTTCCGCTATGAAACCGTCGATGACCCGCTGTGCGGCCCCGCCGACGTGCTGATCGACATCGCGGCGATCTCGGTGGAGGGCGGCGACCTCATCAACCGCGAAATCCGCCCCCTGGCGCGCGTGCCGCACATCGTCGGCTATCAATGCGCCGGGACCGTCATTGCCGTGGGCGCCGACGTGCGCGACCGCAAGCCCGGCGACCGCGTGGTGGCGGTGCTCGGCTGGGGCTCGCATGCGCAACGCGTGGCCGCACCCGCCGCCGACACCTGGATCATTCCGGACGCGCTGGACCTGAGCGTGGCCGCCGCCGTGCCCGTCGCCTGGGGCACCGCCCACGAGTGCCTGTTCGCGGCGGGCGGCCTCACGGCCCGGCAATCCGTCCTGATCCACGCCGGAGCGGGCGCGCTCGGCCTGGCCGCGATACAACTGGCGCATCGCGCCGGCGCGACGGTGTACGCCACCGCCTCCGACGACACCCGCCTGACGCGGCTCACCGACTACGGCATGACAGCCGGCATCAACTACGCCCGCCAGGATTTCGTCCAGGAAGTCGCTACGCTGACCCATGGCCGCGGCGTCGACCTCATCATCGACAGCATCGCCGGCAGCACCCTGGCGCGAGGCGTCCAGGCGCTCGCCTACAAGGGCAAGCTAGTCACGGTGGGCGTCTCCGGACGCGACCAGGACAAACTGGATCCGGTGAGCCTGTGGCGCGGCAACCTCAGCCTGCATGGGGTCTTCTTCCCCACGCTGCTCGACCGCGAACATGCCCGCGTCCATGCCAGCGTGCAGACGCTGCTGGAACGCGTCGCCAGCGGCGAACTGCGAGTCGTGATCGACAGGACGTTTGCCTTGCGGGATGCGCAGGCCGCGCACGCCTACGTCATGTCGCGACAGGCCTTCGGTCGCGTCATCATGCGGCCATGAGCCACCCGGCTGGCGGCCTCGCCCGGCCGCCGGCCGGTCCTCCTCACCCCACGTTGCGAAATTCCCCCATGTCCCGACTGCTCTCCAGCCTGCTTCTCGCCGCGACGCTGACCGCCAGCGCCTGCGCCCAATCCACGGCGCCGAACGTCGCCGCCGACGGCCTCGGCTTTCCCGAAGGCACCATCCTCGTCGACCAGACCCTCTACTTCGTCGACTACCAGGCCTCGACCGTGAACAAGCTCGCTGCCGGCGGCTACAAGGTGGTCGCCCGCCTACCCGGCTGCGGCGCCAACGGCCTGGCCGCCGCCAACGGCACGCTGTGGGTCGCCTGCTATGACGGCGGCGTGGTCGAGAAACTCGCGCTCGATGGCGCCCGTCTCGGCACGATCCGCCACGCAGGCGGCGAAGGATTCAGCCGGCCCAACGACCTCGTCGCCAACCGTCGCGGCGACCTCTACTTCACCGCGTCGGGCGACCGCCCCGGCCAAGGCAAGGTATTCCTCGCGCGCGCCGGCGGCGACGTCGCCGAGGAAGTCGCCAGCGGCCTGGACAACGCCAACGGCATCGCGCTATCGCCCGATGAACAGCTCCTGTATGTCGGCGAAAGCGGCACGGACAGCATCCTGCGCTACCGCATCGCCGCCAGCGGGTCGCTGAACCCTCCCGAGATCTTCGCGCGCCTCGATGCCCTGGCGCCCGCCACGTCCCGTGGCCGCCATACGCCCGACGGCGTGCGCATCGGAGCGGACGGATCGATGTACATCGCCTTGTTCAACGGTGGCGGGTATTGGGTGCTGGACGCGCGCGGGACGTTGTTGAAGTCGGTCGACGTGCCCGGCGACCATCACTCCAACCTGGCGGTCTCGGTCACGGGAAAACCGGAAATCTACGTGACCTCCGTGTCGGGATCCTCCGGGCGCATCTACCGCTTGCCACGTTAGATCCCGCGCCTTGGCGCGCCCGGCCACCCGTTGACGCTGGCGGGCCGCGCGGTTAAAGTCCGCCTGCAGCCATGTCCATGGCTTCGCCGCAGGCGTTATCGTCATCCAACGCGCCCACGACCGGGAGGGCCTCAGCAGAGGAAACCCGGAGCACAAGTGCTGCGGCAATGCACTCCCCGCTTCGTTCCTGCCCGCTCGCCCGACACGCGACGGGCCTGACCACGCGCGCGCCTCGCGGCGCCCGCGCGCACAGACGTCGCGCCGCAGCAGCCTTGTTCCTCGAACATCCTGCTGAAAAGGCAACCCCATGAAGATGACTGGCAACACCATCCTGATCACCGGCGGCACCCGCGGCATCGGCCGCGCGCTCGCCGAAGCCTTCCACGAGCGCGGCAACCGCGTCATCGTCACCGGCCGCGACCCGCGCCAGCTCGACGCCCTGGCCACCGAACGCCCCGGCCTCATCGGCCTGCCGCTGGACCTGGGCGACCCCGCCTCGCTGGCGCGCCTGGCCGACAAGGTCCGCGCGCGCTTTCCCGAATTGAACGTGCTCATCGCCAACGCCGGGATCTCGCGCCCCGAAGATGTCACCCAGGACGACTGGAACGGCGCCGACGCCGAACAGATCGTCGACACAAACATCCTCGGCGTGCTGCGCGCGACCGCCGCCTTCCTGCCGCAACTCAAGCGCCAGCCGAACGCGACCCTGATGGCCACCAGTTCGGCACTGGCCTTCCTGCCCCTGGCCAGCTTCCCGACCTACTGCGCCAGCAAGGCATTCCTGCATTCGTGGCTGACCTCGCTGCGCCACCAGTTGCGCAACGTGCCGGTGGAAGTGCTGGAGCTGTCCCCGCCCTACGTCCAGACGGCCCTGACGGGCGCCCGGCAGGCCACCGATCCCCGCGCCATGCCGATCCACGACTACATCCAACAAGTGATGCAGCGGCTCGAGCGCGGCGAGCATCCCAACGGCGAACTGCTGCTTGAACGCGATCAGGCCCGGCGCTGGGCGGAACGCGATGGCACGTACGACGCCATTTTCGCGGCGATGAATCCGGGCTGATGGGCTGATGGGCCGACGGGTTTTGCGGACGTGGCTGGCCATCGCCCTGCCCCGTCACGTACGAAGATCCGGTCGCGCCGGATCTTCATATTGACATATCGGGAATTTCCGATATCATGCCAATCCATGGACCTGCTCGACGTCTTCAAAGCCCTCTCGAACCGCACGCGCCTTGAAATCCTGAAGGGATTGAAGGATCCCGCGAACAGCTTCCCGCCGCAGGACGAAGGGGACGTGCATACGGTCGGCGTCTGCGTCAGCAGCATCCAGGAAGGCGTCGGGCTGTCCCAGTCCACCGTCTCCGACTACCTGGCCACGCTGCAACGCGCCGGCCTGGTCGAAGCCACGCGCATCGGCTCGTGGACGTATTACAAGCGCAACGAAGCCACCATCAGCGCCCTGGCCGAGATCATCGGAAAAGAGCTGTAGGGTGTCGTGGCTTTGCCCTACCGTTGCCTTTTTTTTGCCCTTTGACATCGGCATTTCCCGATATCCCGTTTTATCGAAATAAGGAACTCCTCAATGAAAGCCATCGTCCTCACCGCCTTCGGCGGCCCTGAATCCTTTGAACTGCGCGACGTGCCCAAGCCCGTGCCGCAACCGGGCCAGGTCCTGGTCCGCGTCCACGCCACCTCCATCAACCCGCTCGACTACCAGGTCCGCCGCGGCGACTACCCCGACCTGGTGCCCCTGCCCGCCATCACCGGCCACGACGTCTCCGGCGTGGTCGAAGCTGTCGGGCCGGGCGTGACCGCCTTCGCCCCCGGTGATGAGGTCTGGTACACCCCGCAGATCTTCGACGGCCCCGGCAGCTACGCCGAATACCACGTCGCCGCCGAAAGCATCGTCGGCAAGAAGCCCGCCTCCCTGAGCCATCTGGAAGCGGCCAGCCTGACGCTGGTCGGCGGCACCGCCTGGGAAGCCCTGATCGTGCGCGCCGGGCTGCGCGTCGGCGAAAGCATCCTGGTGCATGGCGGCGCCGGCGGCGTCGGCCATGTAGCGATCCAGCTCGCCAAGGCCATCGGCGCCCGGGTCTTCACGACCGTGCGCGACGACAATGCCGAATTCGTGCGCGGCCTGGGCGCCGACGTCACCATCGACTACGAAAAGGAAGACTACGTCGACGCGATCCTGCGCGAGACCGGCGGGCGCGGCGTCGACGTTGTGTTCGACACCATCGGCGGCAACACGCTGTCGCGCAGCCCCGACGTGCTGGCGCAGCTAGGGCGCGTGGTTTCGATTGTCGATATCGCCCAGCCGCAGAACCTGATCCAGGCATGGGGCAAGAACGCCAGCTTCCACTTCGTGTTCACGCGGCAGAATCGCGGCAAGCTGGATGAGCTGAGCGCGTTGGTGGAGCGCGGTCAACTGCGGCCGCATGTAGGCGCGGTGTATTCGCTTGCCGATATTCCGGCGGCGCACGCGCGGCTGGAGAGCGCGAACAATGGGTTGCGGGGGAAGATCGCGATTGCGGTGGGGGAATTGGCGAACGCCACGACCGCCTGATCGCGACGCACGGCGCGCTCCCCCAAGCGGGGTCCGATCAGCGCGCCGTGCCAATCTGCAGCACGGTGAACTCGCGCCGCATATAGCGATTCATCACCTCGGCCAGCACCGGATTGCCAGCATTCTCCGCCGCCGGCGCGGTCACTCTCACCACCGCGGCGCACAGCTTGCCGGCCTGGACCGTGGTGCCGGCGACCTTGGCATCCTTCGCGCCAGTCATGCTTTCCTTCCACGCGGCGCGGATCCCGTCGACGGCCTGCTTGGCCGTGGCGCAATCGGCATACGCCAGGGAAATCACGACCGCGGGCAGGTTATTGATCTGGGCATCGGCCAGGATCCCCGAGAAATACGGCGGAATACCCCGGCCATTCGCCTCGACGGCGGCCTTGAGATTCTGCTTCGCGATATCCCTATCGCCATTGGTCGACAACAGCACCTTTGCCGGATCGACGGCGGCAAGGCCCAGGACGGGGGAAATGACCGCGGCCTGCACGATCTGGCCCCGGTCCGCAGGCACGCCCTCCTTCAGGC
This sequence comes from Achromobacter sp. ISS7, assembly GCF_056523125.1. Lineage (NCBI taxonomy): Bacteria > Pseudomonadati > Pseudomonadota > Betaproteobacteria > Burkholderiales > Alcaligenaceae > Achromobacter > Achromobacter sp. ISS7. Next base: position 2,476,838 of record NZ_JAWRZD010000001.1, read on the forward strand.
CGGCCAGCGAGGCGGCCACGACTTCACTATCCGCCACCGACGGCGCGGTCTGGGCCAGCGTCTTCATTCCGGTCGCCGAAGACGCCTGGATCAACGCCGTATCGAGCGGCAGCACAAAGCTGGCCTGCCCCATCATGCCGCGCCACGGATTCTTCGCGTTGGCCTTTTGCATATCCATCCTGCCGGCTTCGCCATTGGCGATCAGACCCGGCGCATCGCCGTCGACCGCGACAAAGTCGACCTGCTTGAGATTGGCAACCAACTTGCCGACGGCCTGTTTGTTCTTCAACCCCCAATAGCTGATATTGGAAGGCGACTGGCCAAACCCGGCGAAATACGACACCTCGTCGAACGGCACTTTCGCGTTATCCGACCACGCGTCCAGGCCATGGCCGATGGATTCGAGAGGACGGATCGGCTGCGCGATCGCCAGCCGGCGCATGCCGTCAGCGGTCGGCCCGGTTTTCTCCAGGCCTCGCCAGGCTTGCACGTCCATGAAGAAGATCTGCATCGGTTGGGGTGATGACAGCACCGCCTGCGGTATCTGCGTCAAGGCTTGCTGCAATGTCTGAGTGCTGTCCTGGGCAGCGGCGGTGGCGGCGAATCCAGTCATCAAACACAGTGCAAGGGCCTTCAGGCGCATTCGGTTTCTCCGTTTATTGGGTGATCTGCATCCTAAATGGGGACACGACAGGATCACTGGCGATAGTACTCGAAGGGCTGGGATGCACCCGTGCTGGATGCTTGCGTTCTGTACCGAGTTATGAGTCGATGTAAAGGCCGCCGAATAGCACGCGATGCGATCCCTCCCTGGGACTCGGCGTACCCCCGCAGGCAGTGCCGTCCTGCCGTCCCGCAGCGGCGTAGGCATTGCAGTGCCCCAAGGAATCGGTCGAAGCTTGAAATCGCTGTGGTATTTTTCGGCTAATCCCACTTCGTGCGGATCAACATGGAGAAATTGAATGCGCCGCTTGTCACTGGGTTTTGGATTGCTGCTTTTTATTGGGTTTTTTGAACTGCAAAGTTTTGCTTCCAGCGGAAAATAAGCGAAGGAGTTACGGCGCAATGAAATTTGGATTGTCTACAGACACAAGCGGTGCGACCAGTGTCTACAAAATTGCAAACGAACTTGATTCGATATTTCCTGCCCTGGAGTCGCATTTCCAATCAATCAACATCGAGATGTTCTTCGTTTTTCGCTGCCTTCCAGATGAGATCGGCAGAAAATCGTCGCGGCGCTTTTCGAAGGCGGAGTCCGTTCTCTACCTGGATATGTGTCTTTCAGAGGATCTGCTGAAGGACATGAATGTGGCGCAACAGAGGTCCATCGTGGCCGGTTATTTTTTCGACTACACGGAAGAGTCCCTGAATAAATATCAATTTAAAGGCCTCGATGTTCCGTCGTTCATGGCCGCGCTCAAGAAAGAGGCGGCATCAATAGGTTGGCTGGATCCCCTTAACTAATCACGACCCCATCCGTGATACAGCCTCGAAGCTGTTCCGTGGCAACGCCACCCACAAACCTGCTCTTCGCCACTGACCCGGAAATGACCTTGACTTCCGTAAAGTCACATCCATCGAATACACAACTGATGAAATGAATACTTGAGAGATTTGCCCCGGAAAATTTGCAATTGACAAACTTGCAGTCGGTCGCAAAGGACTTGGATAGATTCGAGCGCGAGAAGTCACAGTCAATAAACTCCCCGCCCAATCGCGCGCCGTTGAGCTTCGCTCCGACAAAGCTGCACGAATCGAATTTCCTTCTCACGAAGACGTTGCGCATATCGATGCGCTCAAACTTGCACCCCTTTGCCTCGGACTCATTGATGCTAGCCCCGTCTTTGAACAGGGCGTCAGAGAGATCAACCCTTTCGATATTCCGGTAGCGGACCGCTTCAGCGAGCGTAATCCCTCGATAGTCCTCAAAGCCCTCATCGGTAAGTCCGAACGGCGATTCCGGCATCGCCCCCATCCTCATGGACTTGGCCGCATCATGAAGAGCCCTGCCAACTCGTTGCAACTGCTCCGCCTGCCATCTGGCACGTGCATCTTTTGCCTGCATTCCCGCATCCTCAAGCGTCATGGATTGAATTGTGCCGTGGGCACCCGTGTAGTTGCCAGGCTTAGCTCAGCGAAACAACCCAAGCGGTCGTGAGCTCGAAGTGGCTTCCTAAATTTGCCGGAGATCGTGGCCAAATTCGCGGGTCAAAAAATCGACCAGCAGCCGAATCCGCGGAGGAACGGGGTTCCCGGGGGCAAACACGACATACAGCTCAATGCCCTGCATCGCATGAGACGGGAGCAAGCGGACCAGTCGACCCGCAGCGAGGTCCTCGGCCACATCCCACGCAGCTTCACACGAGATCCCCTCTCCGGCCAGCGCCCATTCGCGCAAGACGGCCCCATCGGCACTGGCCAAGGTCCCCTTCACATGGACGTCCAGCCATCCGCTTTGCTGCATGAACCGCCATGGGCCCGGGACACGGTGCCGTCGGAACAGACGAAGGCAATTGTGGGCACTCAGGTCTTCCGGCGTGGCCGGATGGCCGTGCTGTTCCAGATACGACGGCGCGGCCACAATCAGCATTTCAGACGTCGCGACTTTACGAGCGACCATGCCTTCATCGCTCGGCAAGCCAAAACGCAGCACCACGTCGCAGCCGTCCAGCATGTTTTCGATGCCGGCATCGGACAGGAGCAATGTGATTTCGAGGCCCGGATGAAGACGCGCAAATTGCGCCAGCAATGTCGATAGCTGACGACGCCCCAGATCGGACGGCGCGCCGACGCGCAGGAGACCACGCGCGACCGTCCCACGCGAAGAGACCTCCGATTCGACATCGCGCACCGACTCGAGAATCGCCGCCGCGCGTTCGTATAGCAACCTCCCCTCGTCGGTAAGATCGAAACGTCTCGTGCTGCGATTCGCAAGCGACACCCCCAAGCGCGTCTCGAGTTGTCGCAAGCGTCGGCTGACCGCGGCAGGCGAGGAATGCAGCGCCACGGCCGCGTGCGAAATCCCTCCCCTTTCAACAATCGCCTGAAAAAGCTCAAGTTCGGAAATCGAGTCCAGAGAGGTCTCCTGCCGGGTGGTTTGTCGGGTGGCGACGGCGCACGTATCGAATGGCATGCTAGCACCGCCCTCGCCATTCTTCCACTAATCGGAAATAACCTGTGCACATCCGTGGGTTTCGGGAACCCCATCGCTGGATCAACATGGTGCTTCGGCTTAGTTACTTCCGAATTTCGCAAATATGGCACCTTTCCTATCCGCGCCTGCCAGCGCGTTGTCGACCGCCCGCGCGCCGCAATCCCAAGACGGCGGGAAGCACACCGGACTGGTCGCCGGGCTGGGGCTGACGGCATGGATGGAGTTCTATACGTTCGATGCCGTCAATCTCGTGCTTCCCGATTTGGCGGGCTCATTCGGCGTCTCCCAGGATGAAGCCAGTTGGCTCCTGATCGCTTTCAGCACCACATTGTTTTGGGGCGTGGCCGTTTCCGTCTGGCTCGCCGGACATATCGGTTACTTGCGCTACATCCTGGGCAGCATCGTCTTGTTCGCGATCGCATCGCTGGGATGCGCGTTCGCCACGGATTTCAGCACCATGCTGCTGTGGCGTGCCGTCTCGGGATTTGCTGGCGCGGGCCTTGCGATGTGGTGGCGAGGCTCCGTCTATCTGTTGATTCCGCGACCGCAACGCAGCGTGTCAATGATGCGCATCTCCGTCATGATCTATCTGTCGACGGCGTTGGGGCTGCTATTGGGCGGATATGTCACCGACCAATACACATGGCGCCTTCTCTTCGCGCCGAACGTGATCGTCGCCGTAGCGGCCATCTGGCTACTGAAGCGTCACTTCCCGAAGGTCGTCCGCCCGTCCGACAGACGCGCCCGTAGTGTCGATGCACCGGGACTTCTACTGCTCGCGGTAGCCCTGACATGCACGCAATTCGTCATGAGCCGGGGGCAGGCGAAGGACTGGTTCGGTTCATGGGAAATCCGGGGATTCGCTTGCGTCGCGCTCATGGCTTTCGTCCTGTTCGTGGGATGGCAGCTGCATGGCCGCAACGACGCTCGGCTGCTTCGCCTGGAGCTTCTTCGGCAGCGCGATGTCGCCGCGTCGGTGGTACTCGGGGTGCTGGTCGGCATCATCGTGTCCGGCAGCACCTATGCATTGCCGGAATTTCTGAGGACGGTCTGCTCCCCCGGACTGGATGCGACCCACACAGGCCGTATTCTCTGCATCTACGCATTGACCGCCGCGGCCATTCGCCCCCTTGTCACACGCTCGATTGGCAAGGTTGGACCACGCAAGGTGCTTGCGTTCGCATTCATCCTGTTGACGATCTCCATGTCGCTGATGTCGCGCCTGATCACGACCGAAACGCCATATAGCTATTTCGCGCTGCCGCTCATGCTGTATGCCTTCTGTCTTTCGCCGGTGTTGTCCGCGCTCGCCAGTGGAACGGTTGCGAGACTCCCGCAAGAAGTACAACTGGATGCCGTCGCGGTGTACATGACGTTCCGTCAATTCGGCGTGTCGCTGGGCGTGACAATCGTCACATCGGTTCTGGCATGGCGGGAACAATTGCACTCCAGCCAGTTGTTCGACCACCTGTATTCGATGTCCCTGCAAGTCAATGAATGGATGACGTCAGTGACGACCTCACTTATTCAGCGGGGGGAGGAAGCCACGCAAGCGCGTAGCATGGCCGAAGCGCTACTCGCGCGGACTGCTGTACAGCAGGCCAAAACGCTCGCTTATGCCGACGCTTTCGTCTTCATGGCCGCGGTCGGGCTATTGGCACTGTGCCTGGTTCCGTTGATGGCGCCGGCACGGTCCGCAACGAAGTTGATTTCAACAAACTAAGGGATAACCGATGAGCCAATCAAAACGGGTGCTCGTTATCATGGGAAGCACACGTGCGGGACGAAAGTGCCCCACGATCGCACAGTGGGTCGCCGATATTGGCGGGACTTGCACGGACTCGACCTACGAGATCGTAGACCTGAAAGCCTGGCACCTGCCCATGGACGACGAGCCGGGATTGCCCGCCCTGGGCACACCGTATGCCCAGCCCAACACACGTGCATGGAGCGAGAAAATCTCAGCCTGCGACGCCGTGGTTTTTGTCACGCCGCAGTACAACTGGGGCTATCCCGCAGCGCTGAAGAACGCGATCGATCACCTCTATTACGAATGGCGAACGAAGCCAACGGCCATCGTGACATACGGAGGACACGGCGGAACCAAATGCGCCAACCAACTGCGACAGGTCGCCGAGGCATTGAAGATGCGTGTTGTCACGACAGCACCGGCGATCACCCTGTCGGACGATGTTATCCGGCATGACGGCACGTTGAATCCCGCCACGGATTTCGCAGAATTTGCTTACGACGTCGAGCGGGCGTTGACCGAGTTGGTCCAGCTGATGCAATGAGCAGAGGCGCGACCAACTGATCGCACCCAGCCGTATCCAACAAACGCGGGAACGTTGCATCCTGCCTCTTGGTGACGACGGCGGCGGTGATCTACAGCTTCGATCGGTGGGCGTAAAACGGCGCTCGTGCCTGGCAGGATCGGGGCAAACCTGCCGTCGCGAAAGCATGCCCCTCTGTTGCCATACCTGCTTATCACAGGTCGATTTCGTCCGATTTAATTACGCCAGGGACAAGAGTCGGACGGCTCTTGCCATAAACAACTCCCATTCTCAATAAGAATCGAGCTCCAACCAGATTGCGCGTCGGCACGGCGCGCGACGGTAACCCCGACGTTGTCGAGCCGATTACACAGTTCTCCTTTCTGCGGCAACGTGACCCTTCAACGAGGCCGTGTATGGAGCTTTCCAGCAGCACCGGACGCCTGCATTCCGTGTGGACACAGGCGCTTCAGACTGAAGCGTTTCAGCGTAATGGCATCAACCAGGCCGACCTGATTGCCGTACTTCCCAGAGTCCGTGAACGCGCGTTTCAGCGTCTGATGCAAGCCTTGCTGCGAGAGAAGCTGATACCGCCCGGGCGCGTCCAACAAGCGCATGGGCGAAGCATCCTGCCCCTCGGCGACGATGGTGCTTACCTCACCTTTGGCAGCCTGCGGCCGGGGCCAATGGCCAGTTGGTGCCTCGACGGTCCGGTCCTACTTCACCGATCTCCGAATCCCGCACACGAACTGGAACTCCCCTCGGACCTGATCGAACAATTGGTTCCCTTGCTGGACCCCATTCCCGGCGTCGAGGTGGTCGAACAACTGAAACGCGAACTCGACGACAGCTTCCGCAACGACAGCCTGTGCCTGGCATTTCATGGCAATTGGAATGCCCGATTGTTGAAGCACGCCAGCGATGCGCACACGCACAGCCTGTTGCAATGGTTGGGATCACCAGACGCTCCCCGCAACCCCACGCAACTGCTGGAACAGTGGGGCACCCTCGGCCATCCTTGGCACCCCGGTTACAAAGCCAAGCTCGGCATGGACACCCGGGAAGTCATTGACTGCGCCCCGGAATTCGAAGCGCAGATGCGTCTGCCGCTTGTCGCGCTACACCGAGGGGTAGCGCATACCGAGTCGATGTCGGAGCCTGCCTATCCAGCCTGGTGGCGCGGGGCTTTCCCACACGAAGCGCGTACCTGGGATTCGGCGCTACGTGCATTGGGACGCGAGCCGGCGGACTTCCTCCCCCTGCCGGTGCATCCCTTTCAGCTCTCCACCCTCCGGGAAACATTCGCCGCCGAGATCGCACAGGGTCAATTGATCCTGCTCGACGACGCCGCGATCACGGGCCGCCCCGGCATGTCCTTCCGTACGCTATGGACAGAAGGCGCCGATCCGCGGCATATGCCCATGGTGAAGCTACCCGTCGCGTTGCGCCTGACCAGTGTGCAACGCACGCTCACTCCGCGATCGGCAAGGATGGGGCCACGCATCAGCCGCTTGCTGGCGACCATCCGGGAGCGCGAACCGCAACTGGCTCGGTATTGGGACTTCGTGCCCGAGCGGCACGGTATCCATGTCTTGTTGGAACCGGCCGACGACGAGCGCGCGCGCCACCTCGGCGCGCTCTATCGAGACAACCCGACAAGTCGATTGCATTCAGGCCAGATGGCGATACCCGTCGGCAGCCTGTTCGTCGAAGACCACAACGACGAACCCTTGCTACGCCAATGGGTCGTGATCGCGCAAGGCGCAAGCGACCATCAGGCCGCACTGCGGTTCTTCCAGGACTATGTCGCCACGGCCCTGCCCGGCCTGCTCGACCTCTACCTGATCTACGGCATCGCCTTCGAAGCCCACCAACAGAACAGCTTCATGGTCATGGATGACGCGGGCCAACCCTCCCGGCTGCTGATCCGCGATTTCGGCGATTTGCGCATCCATCGTCCCAGCCTGGTCCGGCAGGGCCTCACGCTGGAGATCCACGACCCCGCGCTGACGCTCTTTGACGACCCCGACTTCGTGCGCGCCAAGCTACTGCACGCCGGCTTCATGTGCCATCTCGGCGAACTTGCCCTGCTGTGCCAGCGCCATTGGCCGGAACTGGATGAGCAAGCGCTCTGGTCAGTGCTTGCCCGGCAGGTCGCCGAACGCTTCGACCATGTCCGCCCACGGACCGACCCTGACCGCTGGCAAGTCGAACGCGCCGCGTTTCTCGAACACCCCTGGCCCGCCAAGAGTTTCCTGCGCATGCGATTGGCGCAGACCCAGAACGACATCGCCGGCCAAATGGACAACCCGCTACGCGCGTGGATCGGCAATGCATGAGTTTCGATCGCCGACAGCTCTTCCGGCTGGTGCTGATCCAGGCCTTTGCGATGGGCGCGATGGAAATGAGCGGCCCATTCTGGCCGCTGCGCCTGCGGGCCTTGCTGCCTTCGGATCGGCAAGATCAATTGTCGTGGCTGGCGGCGCTGATCTACATCGGGCCGGCGTTGACGGCAATTGTCGCCACGCCCTTCTGGAGCGCGCTGGGCACGCGTCGCGGACACCGCCCCATGTTGATCCGGGCGCTGCTGGCGCTTGGCGTGTGCCAGTGGCTTGCGGCCCTCACCACGAACGTCTGGCTGTTGATCGGCATCCGGGTGCTGCAGGGCGCCTTGGCCGGCTTCATCGCCGCGGCGCAGGCCTATGCCACCGCCGGGTCGTCTGGCGCGAACCGTGGGCAGGTACTCGCCCGCCTGCAATCGGCCACCGCCATTGGCTCCATGCTGGGCCCGGTCTCTGGTGGCTTGTTAATGGACCTCTATGGATTCGCGTGGATCTGCCTCATCGCCGGGCTGATCTGCCTGGCCTGCGTCGTTCCCGTCCTGAGTCTGCCCAGGGACACTCCGGAGCCCGCCGCGCCAATGGGCACCGGGACCATCGGACGCGCCACCACGCACACCTGGTTGCTGGCCCCGCTGGTGGTGATCACCCTCGTCCAGGCGGCGAAAATGATGCCGCAACCGTTCTTCGCGCTGTATCTGAACGAAGTGCTGCACGCGCCCTCCTGGCTCAGCGGCGCAAGCTACGCCGCAAGCGCCTTGACCCTGGCCCTGTCCGCGCCCTGGTGGGCACGCCTGTGCGCACCCCAGCCCGTCCAACGCGGCTGGCGATTCCTGGAAGTCGCCTCCTGGGCCAGCGCGCTCACGCTCTGCCTGATGGCGCTGGCTCACGACACCATCACGTTCATCGCCACACGCCTGCTGTGGGGCCTGTGGCAAGGCGCGCTGCTGCCTCTGGCCTACGTCCTGATTGGACATACCGCCCCCAACGCCTATCGCGCGATCGGCCTGGGCCTGGGCAACAGCACCGCCAAAGTGGGCGCGCTGGCCGGGCTCGCATTGGGCGCCGGCGCCATGTCATGGGCCAGTCTGCATTGGGGCTTCTGGCTGGTCGCGCCGCTCTATGTCGTCGCCGCGCTGAGCGTGCGCTTCCTGCGCCGACTACCGGGCTGCCAGCAACCGCGCCCAACTCCCGCTAACTCGCCCGCCACACCATTCCCCTCGGAAATCAAGGACCCACCATGAAATCCCCTATCGCCGGCATTGCGCCTGTCCGTGTCAACCGGTTCCTGCTCGTCTCCGCCTCGATGTGGACGCTGGGTATCGGCCCGCTCCACGCCGAGGAAGCCACCACCCTTCCCACCGTCACGGTCACCGCCACACGCGGCGAAGCCAGCATCGCCAGCATCCCCGGCTCCGTCCAGGTCATCGAAGCCGAAGAAATAAAGCGCCAATCCGGTGCCGGCCGCAAGGTCGCCGACGTCCTGGCGACCCTGGTGCCTGGCCTGGCTCCCAGCAGCGGCACCATGACCAACTACGGCCAGAGCCTGCGCGGACGCAACGTCCTGGTCCTGATCGACGGCGTGCCGCAAAACGCCAGCCGCGACAACTACCGCCAGCTCAACAGCATCGCGCCCGAGAGCATCGAGCGCGTCGAAGTGGTCTCCGGCGCCAGCAGCCTCTACGGCGCCGGCGCCACCGGCGGCATGATCAACATCATCACCAAACGCAACAACGGGCAGGACCTGGCCTTCAGCAGCCGGGTCGGCATCACCGCCGACAAGGACTTCCACCGCGACGGCATGGCCTACGAACTGTTCCAGAGTGCCACGGGACGCAAGGGCGCATTCGACTGGTACCTGTCCGGAGACTTCGTCAAACGCGGTGGGCAATTCGATGCCCTGGGCCAGCGCATCCCGCAAGACACCTCTCAGGGCAGCGAAATGGACACCCGCAACCATGACCTGACGGCGCGCTTCGGCTTCGACTTCACCCCGGAACGCCGCTTGACCCTGGGCCTGCAGGAGTTCCAGGACAAGCAGCGTTCCGATTACGGATTCCAGGCTGTCGACGGTGAAGCCCGCGCCGTATCCGGCCTGGATCTGGACGACCAACCCAGAACGCTCAATCGCGCCATCAACCTCAACTACACCGACCGCGCCTTCTTCGGCCAACGGCTGCAAGCCGAAAGCTACTGGCGCCATAACGAGGCGCTTTTCTATCCCGATCGCCCCAGAAAGAAAGCCGGCATCACCGCCACCGACAGCCGCGCGACCGTCTACGGACTGCGGCTGGCCATGGAAAGCCAGCTGCCCAGCTTCAGCGGCATCCAGGGAACGCTGACCTACGGCGGCGACTACGAACGCGAGCAGTTGACCCAGGATGGCAGGCAATACACCGTGAAGGGACTGGTCTACACCCCCACTGGCCGCACGCTCGAACTGGGGCCTGACATGACCACCCAAACCCGCGCCCTCTTCCTGCAATCCGCCTGGGAAATGGAACACTGGACCCTACGCGCGGGCGTTCGCCGCCAGTGGATCGACAGTAACGTCAAGGACAGCGTCGCCTATGGCGACATCCAGGCGACGGGCGTGGGCAACGTCCTGCCGGGCGACAAGCTCAAGTACAACGCCACGCTCTACAACCTGGGGGTGGTCCGCCACCTGAGCGACGCCCAGGACGTATTCGTCAACTTCAGCCAGGGTTTCACCCTGCCGGACATCCAGCGCTTCCTGCGCGACGTGCGCAGCGACTACGACATCCAGCAGTTGAACTCGCAGGCGTTGAAGGTCGACAGCTATGAGATCGGTTGGCGCGGTGCGTGGGAGATGGTGCAGGCCAGCCTCACGGCCTATCGGAACAATTCGGACGTGACGCAGTTCTACGATGCGAAGGATCGGGTGCTGCGGTTAATCAACCAGAAGGAGCGAGTGAGCGGGTATGAGGCCAGCCTCGACTTCAACGTCAATCGCGCTTGGAAGGTGGGTGGCAGCTATGCGTATACGAAGGGTGCGACCAAGCAGAAAGGGAGTTGGACCGCGCTGCCAGCGACCCGGATCGCGCCGCCGAAGTTCACGGCTTATGTCAGTTATGCGCCTGGGAGGTATAGCGTGCGGTTGCAGGGCGTGCGCGTGGGCGGGTATGACGCGGCGGCTCGGGATAAGAATGGGCGCGAGACCGTCGGGTATACGTTGCTGGATCTGTTGGCTTCGGTGGAGTTACCCAAAGGGCGTGTGGATGTGGGGGTTTATAACCTGACGAATCGGGATTATTACTCGGTGTTCATGCAGGCGAATGCGCGGGCGCCTTGGCCGCGGGCGCAGGGGAGGACCGTGGCGGTGAGTTATGGGTTGGAGTATTGAGGGCCGGGTATCCTCGGCCGGAGGACGAGGTAAATGAAAAAGACGCCGAAGCGCCTTTGTCGAAGCCAGAAACATTTTTTCCGAGCGTCATACGCAATGGGAACAACCGATCGTATGGAACCCGACCAGTCTCGACGGGATACGAACTAGCTCTCCGACGAGGAAGTCTTAAGCAAAAATGCCAAAGGCGGCTCAAAACTGGTCAGCGCTGAACGTATGCCTACCTTGTTCCCCAGGCACGTGATTACGTGCTCAAGGCGCTGTGATGGTCCAGCGGCGGGCTATGCCTTTCGACCATACGGCTGGAGCAAAGTCGCTTCGTCTGGCCACAGGCGCAGAATGGCGTGGTGTAGCTGACATCGGCGCAGTTGGGGTTATAGCTCTAAGGGTTTGACCGGCGCCAGCCAGCGTCTACACGGTGCTGGGCGTACGCTTACAAATAACACAACACATTCTGCCGATAGACGCCAGACTCAACAATCAAACAGACTGTCCTCTCATTTGCAGAACGCAACCCGGCTAAAACCCTTGTACTACACCGCGGCGCGCCGGACGACCTCGACATCCAGCCCCGAGAACCGCAGCCGCCAGGAAGCAGCTTCCCGCTCGTCACCGCTGGGCCGGCCGCTACGGTCTACGCCCTTGAAGGCGGTTGCGACATGCCGCAAGATGTCAATCTCGCGAGTATCCGAAGAGGCGCCTCGGACCAGTTCGGGCCAGGACAGCCAAGCGGCACGCGAGTCACATGCACCTGCGCCCGAAAAGCGTGCAGCGTAGCGGGCTACGACCAGAATGACTGGCTTCTCAGCCTGCTGACATTTGGCCACAGGCATGCCGACCGCCATCGCGATGTCGGCCGACGAGCGCTCGCCTACCCAGGCCGCGACGCGTTCAACCCATTGGTTCGCGGCGAGAAGGTTCCGCTTTCGACTCTCTCGTTCCCGGAGCGATTTGCCAAAGATATCGTGCCACTTCAGCTGTACGAGCGCCACGGTGCCGCTTCCCTTATCCTGAACCACAGCATCGACATCGGTTAGCAGCGTGCCATCAGAGCGCCGGAGCGCGACACCCGAGGGCAGCACGGCATAGCGTGGCTCGTTGAAGACTGCGGCAAGATCTGAGCGAAATGCCGCTTCCCGGCTATCTACCGCGCGATCCCAGTCACCGCGGTAGCATGACCTAAGATGCCTCACGACACCAACGAATGGGTTCAGCAACGCTGAAAGCGATGGGGCAAGGATAAATTCGTGCCCCATGTCCACGTAGAAGGGAAACGGCGTGTCGTGATGCAGCAGCGCCTCCTCTACGGACTGGCAGTCAAGCGTCATGGCCTGCGAAACCTCTCTGATCCATTCGGGTTCAAGCCCCCGCTCCTGCCATACGCGCTCAAGGTCATCGCGCCTGATGAACATGGTCAACAGGTTGCGTAGGTCAATGCCCGGATGAGTCGTCTTGAGGCGAGTGGAAAATTCAATGTGGTGCAAAACGGCAGCCGCAGCAACGCAACATGCATCCTTCCACTCTCGAAAGGTCTTCCCGCCGATCATTGCGCCGTCGGGGAGAGCTTCGGTCTCGTGCCAGATAGGCTGGAGATCGCGTACCCGCTGGCGGCTACGCTCAAACAGTTCCTCGTCGCCTGTATATCGAATGAACCAGCCGCCCATGTCGGTCCCCGATTTCTTATCAAGTCGCCTTCGAAGTCGCTTCAGCTGGCCCTTCGCCAAGTCAAGCTCTCCCCGCACCTCAGCGGCGTCAAGCCTTTGCAGGCCCAGCCACGCCAATGCTTCGCGGTCTGCAGCCTCAAGTTCGTCGGATACGACTTCGATGCGCATCTTTGAGGCTCCGGTAGTCGTGCGACTAAGCCCGTATCTCTCCAGACTGGCCAGGCGGTGTAGCCAAGTCAACTGTCCACATCGCAGCAAATGGTTCTCCACGACCCCGGTCCACCTAGTGGAGGACGGCCCCCAGGGCATAGGCCCCTCGACCTCGGCAACCGCCCTCAACAGTGGTTTCAACGCGGGAGCGGCGCCCGCCAACATCCAGTGGCGCGCCTGGTCTCGCTGCAGGAGGTGCTTCCGGTTAGGGGCCATCTGGAAGGCATAGGCGCACATGTCCAGCGTCCGGAACGCCTCCGTGATGGCCAATCGCTCGTAGCCCGCGAAGTAGCTGGCTGCGCGTGTTTGCTGGTCGATCAGCATCTTCGAAAGGAGATCAACGGCTGGTTGTGCACTCATCTGGGCGGAATGAAATTGAATATTTAGGCTGATTGTGCCGCTGATTAGTCCGGAGGGTGTAGATGGCTACGAAAAAAACGTATCAGACATCAGAAACTAGGTCGCAGTGTGAGAGCTTTCCGCGAACGACGTCCTTCAGGGGATGGGCACGAGCGCCAAGTCGGCGTACATGCTTTTGAGCACAGCGTTCTCGTCCCGCAGCGGGCAAAGCTGCACCAAGTGCGAAACCGTAACGCTCGAAAACTGGCTCTTCCACTTTTAGTACGCCGGCAAGCTGCGCCATCACCACTCTGAAAGCACATCTGCATCACGCACCTCTTGAAATCTCCGAATTACCAATTCCCTTATATGAAGATAATCATCGACCTGCATCTTCATGTACCTGTGCACGGCTCAATGACAATTAGGGCAAAGCAATACAAAATCGGACGGAGCGACAACGTATGACGAAGAATAGGTCGACATGGGCCTTTTGTGGTGAGCCTCAATTCACTCAACGCCGTACCGTTCGAAAATACGAAGTTCACAGATATCGCAGGCAGAGTCCTGCTTCGACTTTACTATAGAAACCACTTCCTTATTTCGTTCCGCCATAAGGCGAGTGACGTATTTCCTGTCACCTTCGGTGTACGAAACACCAAGCTCCTGCAGTAAATTTTCCTCTGAAAGGATCGTGGACAAAACCCCTCTGCTGAGCACTACAACGCTATCATGAAGTTCTGTTACCTTGAAGTCACCTTGATAAATCCATTGATCACGGGACTCAATAAACAACAGAATCGGATAGCCATTCCTCGGCTGATTAATCAAAACCGCGTTGGCTTTTTCGGCATATGAAATATGCCCCCTAACCGACTTAAAAGAGTACCGATAAACGTCGTCGCTCTCGTCGACCCAACCGGTCTTGACCATACAAGCCCGGCCAAGTTTTTATCACCACAGCGCTGCAATTCGGATTTTGACCGAGCCAATTTATCCCTTGCTGAGGTGTATTATCAATACTATTATCAAATCCATCCCAATATGGCGATCCATCCACCTTTGAGTACTGAATCAGATCAAATAGATTTCGTTTCGTTACAACATCAACCCTGGAGATAATCAATAAGTCACGCGGTTTCTTCAAGTTTGAATTCATGCGATGAAACCCCTGCAGCATTCCAATTGACCGCCCGACCAACTCCAAAAGCTGACCGCGGAGTCAGATCTGCTTTCCGCTTCGCGGCAATGCTGGCATGGCTTCAGCATCAGATCCCGGTTCACGATCAGCATTAGCAGCCTGGGCCTTGCGATCAGCGTCGGTTGGATGTTCATGTTCTATAGGGTGATCTCCCACCCCACCGGGCTCACACTGCTCTGCAGGCTGCCTCGCCCCCAGCGATCACTAATACATCTAATTCAAATATGGCCTACAGGCGGTCGGTTGGCGAATGATAGTCATAAGAGAGCGACTCTAATAGCTTCTCATCAAAGGATATTCGAAAGCTCATGTCCTCTAACTCATTGAACTTAGTAACCGGGTCCACCTGGACAACCCCTGTATTTCTGTCACGCCACGTAGCAATCAATTGACTGCCGCCGGGGTAGTTTTGAGTTCGCAACCAGATGGAATCCAGAACATTATCATTGGACAGCCTGGAATTATTCTGTGTTTCGATGCTTGATTTATCTCCAAGCGTAACGCTCAAAGTAGTCAACAGAACACCCTGATCGGAAACTTGAAAAAAGCTTGTGCTTTTCAAAACCCAATCAAGTGAAGCACTCTTAGCAATAATTGCCTTCACCAAGCTAGAACTTTTTAATAACCGCCCGGGCTTCTCTAGCATCGTGGACGCGCCATCAATCTGAAGTGCTATCCGTTTAGGCCCAAATCTTTCATCCGAAATTTCAATCTTACCGCCAAGATTCACAATTTCTGCGAAAAGGTCGGCAAGCTTTTCGGCACCAGGATCTAGAGTAGCCGGAAGTGTTTCACCGAGACCAGATATTATTCGCAATACGCCAGACTGCCAGAACTCAGGTTTCTGAGAAATCTGATCACGCACATACTGCAATGCTGCATCGTAGCGCGCCGATTCTTTTACCAAGTACAGGATCAGATTACTTTTTAGATTAGGTTTAACAATATCAACATTTTTCTCGGCAAAACTTATGGCCATTTCTTTGTCGAAAACCTTAACGTTCTCCCACGCTGCCATGCGTGTGTAAACACTTTGACCCTCGTCATTCAATATGGATTTTGAGTACGGCAATAGCGCGGCATCTCCTTTTAGCTTTTCAAGCACCAGCCATTTTTTTTCAGGAGACATATCAGACGCTGTGAGGAGAGATGCTATTTTCCGACCCACATCATCTTCTGAGAGTGCAGGCCGGAATGGCCCACGATTTTTTATGATAATTGTCAAAGCATCGGAAAAATTCGAATATTTGCTTTCAGGAGCCAGCAAAACACTAAGCAACCGTTTCTCTTCCGGCCCATTCAAAGGGAATAGTGACTCACTAATCGAGGCATAATTCCTCGCCAACCTAATCATATAAGCATTAATGATCGCTTCGGTTCGTAATTCATCTAGCGCTTGCTTGCCACCGCTTCGGTCATCTTCAAATCGCATCCACTGGTTAACTTTATCGTTAAACAATGCAATCAAGGTGTTAGACAAATTATTGTAGCCAAGAATCACACCCAAACCAAAAATTGCGGAAATCACCAAGGCAGCAATGGCAAGCCAGTTTTTTACTTGACTTATTATTCCGAGCGTCTTATCAATAGCCTTCTCCGTGATCTTGTCTTCCACATTTAAGATTTTTCCATTCACATCAGAAAGAATCTCTAAAGTTTCCGATTTTATTTTCTCAAGCTGGAGACGGAGATCATGGTTCTCCTTAAGCAACTCCGCACGAAGTTTCGAAGACTGATTCTCCAGGTAAAGCGAAATGTAATCCTTACTTTCTTGCATAGCACTTCCTTAGAATTTATCTTCCTTATGCTACTAATATTTAAGATGTCAGACTACGCTTTCCGCTCCAACGCAAGCAGCCGCCCAGACTTTTTCCCACCATTTCGACGCCATGAGGGGCATCAAAACCAGTGAACGCGAAGACATTGGCGAAACCATGTAGCAGTTCAGTCAACTGGCGCGGGTCTTCAGACCAGACGTGACTGAACGCAGGCTCAGGGCTGGCTTGATGAGATACGGGACTACCGACGCGATTGCCGCTCGATGAAAAAAAGGCGCCGAGGCGCCTTTTTTCCTTATCGCGCAACCTGCCGCGACACTACTCCCACTCAATCGTCGCCGGCGGCTTGCTCGACACGTCATACACCACCCGATTGATCCCCCGCACCTCATTAATAATCCGCGAGGAAACCCGAGCCAGCAACGGATGCGGCAGCGGCGCCCAATCGGCCGTCATGAAGTCAAACGTCTGCACAGCCCGCAGCGCGACAACGTACTCATACGTCCGGCCATCGCCCATCACCCCCACCGACTTCACCGGCAGGAACACGGCGAACGCCTGCGAGGTCAGCTCGTACCAGGTCAGGCCGCTGGCCTCGTCCTTGGTACTGCGCAGTTCCTCGATGAAGATCGCATCCGCACGGCGCAGCAGCTCGGCGTACTCGTGCTTGACCTCGCCCAGGATGCGCACGCCCAGGCCCGGGCCCGGGAACGGATGCCGGTAGACCATCTGCGGCGGCAGGCCGAGGGCCACGCCCAGTTCGCGGACTTCGTCCTTGAACAGTTCGCGCAGCGGTTCCAGCAGTTGCAGGTTCAGCGTGTCCGGCAGGCCGCCGACGTTGTGGTGCGACTTGATCGAGGTGGCCTTGCCGGTCTTGGCGCCGGCCGATTCGATGACGTCGGGGTAGATGGTGCCCTGGGCCAGCCACTTGGCGCTTTTCTGCTTGCCGGCTTGTTCCTGGAACACTTCCACGAACTCGCGGCCGATGATCTTGCGCTTGGCTTCGGGGTCGGCCACGCCGGACAGCTTGCCCATGAACTGGGCGGTGGCGTCGACGTGGATGATCTTGACGCCCATGTTCTCGGCGAAGGTCTGCATGACCTGCTTGCCTTCGTCCAGGCGCAACAGGCCGTGGTCGACGAAGACGCAGGTCAGCTGGTCGCCGATGGCCTTGTGGATCAGGGCCGCGGCCACCGACGAGTCGACGCCGCCGGACAGGCCGAGGATGACTTCGTCTTCACCGACCTGCTCGCGGATGCGGGCGACGGCTTCGGCGACGTAGTCGGGCATGTTCCAGTCGCCCTGGCATTCGCAGATCTCGTTGACGAAGCGGGCCAGCATGGCCTTGCCCTGCACGGTGTGCGTGACTTCGGGGTGGAACTGCACGGCGTAGAAGCGGCGATCTTCGTCGGCCATGCCGGCGATGGGGCAGGACGGCGTGGAGGCCATCAGCTTGAAGCCCGGGGGCAGCTCGGTGACCTTGTCGCCGTGGCTCATCCAGACCTTGAGCATGCCGTGGCCTTCGGCGGTGGCGAAATCTTCCAGGCCTTCCAGCAGCTTGGTGTGGCCGTGGGCGCGGACTTCGGCGTAGCCGAATTCGCGGTGGTCGGAGAAGCTGACCACGCCGCCCAGCTGTTGCGCCATGGACTGCATGCCATAACAGATGCCCAGCACGGGCACGCCCAGCTCGAACACGGCGTGCGGCACGCGCATGGAGCCTTCTTCGTAGGCCGATGCGTGGCTGCCGGACAGGATGATGCCCTTCAGGCCCTGCGCCATCTGGTCGCGGATGAAGGCGTCGTCGACGTCGCCGGGATGCACTTCGGAGTAGACGCCGGCTTCGCGCACGCGGCGGGCGATCAGTTGGGTGACTTGCGAACCGTAGTCGAGAATGAGGATGCGCTGGTGCATGGAGACTCTACCGGTAATGAATGAAATCGCTGTAAATAAAACCGCACCGGCAGACCCGCTGACTGATTCTGCGGTTCTGCCGGTGCGTGATGCATGACATTGTAGTTGACTGTACGGGATCAGTCGGCGCGGTAGTTGGGCGCTTCCTTGGTGATCTGTACGTCGTGCACGTGGGACTCGCGGACACCGGCGGAGGTGATTTCCACGAATTCGGCCTTGGTGCGCATGTCGTCGATGGTGGCGGCGCCGCAGTAGCCCATGGAGGCGCGGATGCCGCCGACCAGTTGGTAGATGATGGCGAGCACGCTGCCCTTGTAGGGGACGCGGCCTTCGATGCCTTCGGGGACCAGCTTGTCGGCGTTGTTGGCCGGATCCTGGAAGTAGCGGTCGGCCGAGCCTTCCGTCATGGCGCCCAGGCTGCCCATGCCACGGTACGACTTGTACGAGCGGCCCTGGAACAGCACCACTTCGCCCGGCGCTTCTTCGGTGCCGGCGAACATGCCGCCCATCATGCAGGAGAACGCGCCGGCGGCCAGGGCCTTGGCGACGTCGCCCGAGTAGCGGATGCCGCCGTCGGCGATCAGCGGCACGCCCGTGCCTTCCAGCGCCTTGGCGACTTCGGAGATCGCGTGGATCTGCGGCACGCCGACGCCGGCCACGATACGGGTGGTGCAGATCGAGCCGGGGCCGATACCGACCTTGACGCCGTCGGCGCCGTACTCGACCAGCGCGCGCGCGGCGGCGGCGGTGGCGATGTTGCCGCCGATGACTTCAACCTTGGGGTAGTTCTGCTTGACCCAGCGCACGCCTTCCAGCACGCCCCTGGAGTGGCCGTGGGCGGTGTCGACGATCAGCACGTCGACGCCGGCGGCGACCAGCTTTTCCACGCGCTCTTCGGTGTTGCCACCGACGCCGACCGCGGCGCCGACGCGCAACTGGCCCTGGGCGTCCTTGCTGGCCAGCGGGTGCTCGGTGTTCTTGACGATGTCCTTGACGGTGGCCAGGCCGCGCAGCTCGAAACCGTCATTGACGATGAGCACGCGTTCCAGGCGATGCTTGTGCATCAGGGCCTGCGCTTCATCGAGCGTGGCGCCTTCCTTCATGGTCACCAGGCGTTCCTGCGGCGTCATGATGTTGCGCAGGGGCTGGTCCAGGTTCTCTTCGAAGCGCAGGTCGCGGTTGGTGACGATGCCGACCAGCTTGCGCCCTTCCACCACCGGCAGGCCCGAGATGCCATGCTGGCGCTGCAACGCAATGGCGTCGCGCACTTTCATCTGGGGGGTGACGGTGACCGGATCGATCACGATGCCGAATTCGTGGCGCTTGACGCGGGCGACTTCACGGGCCTGGGCGTCGGCGGACAGATTCTTGTGGATGATCCCGATGCCACCTTCCTGGGCCATGGCGATCGCCAGGCGGGATTCGGTGACCGTGTCCATGGCGGCGGACACAAGGGGGATGTTCAGGGAGATGTTGCGAGTGAGGCGCGTGGCCAGGGAGGTGTCGCGCGGCAACACCTCGGAATACGCAGGCACCAACAACACATCGTCGAAGGTGAGCGCTTTTTGAACGAGACGCATGGGTAACTCCGGGCGCAAAGCAAGATTATACGCCGGTTGCATGTTTTGACTAGGTATTGACCCTAGGTCGGGACGTAATTTTTGCGACTTTTTTCAATCGGCTTCGCGTGCCCGCACTATTTTTACCCGGATTATATTGACAGGCGATCGGGGCATGTCCACAATACGGATCATTAAATTCATCCGGGCGAATATCTTTCGCATCCATCATGACGCTGACTGCCCTTCCCTCCACCCACACCGCGTTCGACGGCCAGCGCCTGCTGGCGCGTGGCGCGCTCGCCGACGTGGCGCTGTCGGTCAAGCAGGCGCAGGCCGCGCGCGCCGACGCCGCCATCCTGGTGTTCGACGACCAGAGCGGCAAACAGGTCGACCTGGACCTGCGCGGCGGCGAAGCCGATATCCGCGAGCGCTATCAGGCGTCGGCGGCCACTGCCGCACCGGCTGACGACGCCGATACCGCCGAGGCCACCCCGCGCGGCCGCGGCCGGCCCAAGCTGGGCGTGGTGCCGCGCGAAGTGACGTTGCTGCCGCGCCATTGGGACTGGCTGGCGGCGCAGCCGGGCGGCGCGTCGGTGGCGCTGCGCAAGCTGGTGGAGCAGGCGCGCCGCGACAACGAGGCGCGCGACCAGCAGCGCCAGCGGCAGGAAGCGGCGTACCACTTCATGTCCAGCATGGGCGGCAACCTGCCGGGGTTTGAAGAGGCCACGCGGGCGCTGTACGCGGACGATCGCGCGGGCTTTGCGCGCCAGGTCGCCGAGTGGCCGCGCGACGTACGCGACTACGCCATGGCATTGGCGTGGGCGGAGGCGGCCTGACGCCGCCCTGCCGCCGCACGGCGCCTCACCACGAATAGCGCACGCCGACATTGCCGAAGTAGGCCTGGCGCACGTTGCCGTCCAGGTTCAGCCCGTAACCCGCGGACGCGTACAGTTCGGTGCGCTTGTTCATGGGCGCCACGAGTCCCACGCGCAGGTCGGCCGAGGTGGCGCCGTATTCGGTGCGCACGGCGTCCGACGCGCCGAACACCACCGACTCGCCACGGCTGAAGCGGTGCCACAGGTTGACGCGCGCATACGGCCGGATCTTCTCGGGCTGGTCGGCGTTGCCTTGCAGCAGCAGGCCGATGCGGCCGGTCACCGCCCCGCCGCCGCTGTAGCGGATCGACGAGTATTCGTCCTTGGTGTCGTTGAACGAGGTGTATTGGTAGATCAACTGCGCCTGCGGCTGCAGCATCAGGTCGCTGCGCGGGAAGAAGGAATAGCCGGCCTCGGACGAGGCCGTCAGGCCCCAGCCTTCCAGGTCCGCGCTGACGCCACGATCCGAGCGTGAACGGCCGGTGTAGTAGTTGCCCATCAGCACGTTGTCCCAATACCAGTTCGTCTGCTTCAGGCGCGTCCAGTACAGGCCCAGGCCATAGGACTCCAGCCGCAGCGAGCCGGCGCTGGCGCCGTGCACGCCCTCGACGAAGCCGTCGACGTGGCCGCTGGCCTGGCCGTAGGCGCCGAACAGCCCGAGGCGGTCGGACAGGTTGTCGTCGCGGGTCCGTTCCAGCAGGTCCGCGCCGGCCTGGCCAATCCACAGGTTGCCCTTGAAGCGCGGCTCGACGGTGCCTTCCCATTGCTGTTTTAGGCGCTGCCCGACCACCCGCGCCCACCCGGCCTTGCGCTCGCCGGAGCTGAGCAAGGCGTACTGGTCGCCCATGCGGTCATGGAAGGTGTCGAGCATGCGCCCGGCCACCTGCCGCGCGATTTCCGGGGCGATGACGGCGGGCGCGGTTTCGGGACGGTAGTTGGGGATGGTCTCGGGCTCGCCGGTTTCGGGGTCGATGACCAGGGTAGACGAACGCAGGTACCAGTTCTGCGCCTGGTCGGCGGTGGCGGCGCCGCGATACAGCAGGTATTCGTGGGCGCCGGCCGTGACCGGCTCGGCCAGCGAGAAGGCGCCGGGCGCGGTGGTGCCGCCGTTGATCGCGTCGACCACCATGATGCCGGCCGACTCGGTTTGCGCGCCCGGCCCGCCGGCGTTGCGGATCGACAGTTTCGAGGTGCCGGTGGCGGTGCCCCCGTCGATCACCAGCTTGTCCGATGGCGAGCCATCCGAACCCAGATAGGTGTTGAGGGCGATGGTGCCGTCGCCGCTGTAGTTGCGTACGGTCAGCGTCTTGAACACGCCGCCCTGGGGCGCGCTGAAGCTGATCAGGCTGGGGTCGTTGACCAGCGTGGTGATGTTGGAGTTGCCGGTCATGGTCCAGGTGCTGTCCACCAGGGTCACGTTGGATACGCTGCCGGCGTCGGTGGTGACGGTGCCGCTCAGCTGCGCGTTGACCGCGCGCACGTTGGCCAACGCCGGCGAGCCGGCCGCGAGCGGCGCGCTGGTGAAGGCCGGCGGCGTGGCCCAGGTGGGGTCGACGCTGGGGTCGAGCGCGCGCGAGGTCGGCGTGCGCGTCAGCAAGCTGCCGGACGGGGCCACGCGCAGCCAGTCGCCGGCGCCGGTGACCGAGGTGCCGGTCAGGGTGACGTTGGCGGTGCCGCCATCCACGCCGATGGCGTTGCCCGCCGCGCTGGACAGCGTCCCGCCGTTGAACGTGGCCTGCTGGGTGCCGGTGTCGCTGGCGAGCAGCAGGCCGTAGGCCCCGGCGCCGCTGGCGGCGATGGTGCTACCGGTGGCGGACAGGGTCGAGGCGCCGTGCAGCACGGCGCCATGGCCCAGCGCGCCGGTGGTGCGCACGGTGCCCGCGTCGAAGGTGATGCGGCTGGCCGCGCCTTCGGCCAGCAGGCCGAAGCCGCCGGTACCGCTGGTCTGCACGGTGGCGCGGGTGGCCTGGATGGCGGTGGCCGTCTGGCCGGCGGCGGTATAGGCATAGAGCCCGACCGCGGCGGCGCCCGAGGTCTGGAAGGCGGCATCCGACACTTGCGCCTGCGAGCCGTTGATGCCGATCAGGCCATGGCTTTCGTTGCCCTCGGTGCGGATGCTGGCGGTGCCGCCCGCCGCGGGCGCCAGGAACAGACGGCTGACGGGCGAGTTGTATTGGTACAGGAAGATGCCGCTGCTGTCGTTGCCGGTGGTGTGGATGTCGGTGGTGCCGTACATGACGGCCTCGCCCGCGCCCAGCATGTAGAAGCCGTCGGAGGTCAGCCCGGTGGTCTTGACGCGCAGCGTCGAGCCGGCGGCGGCGGTGAAGCGGCGGTCGAACGCATCGGGATAGGTCATGCTGGTGCCCAGTTCGACGCCGCGCGCGTACTGGCCGCCCGTGGTCTCGATATCCAGCACGCCATTGGCGGCCACGGTCACGGACGCGTTGCTGCTGAGCATGACGCCCTTGGCCCAGGCCTGTCCGCCCGCGACGGGCGCGGTCTGGATGCGCAAGGTGGCGCCCGATCCGATCTCGAGTTTGTTGACCGTGCCCGCCGGCGAGTGGCCCAGGTTCACGCCCTGGTAGCCGATCAGCGTCACGCGGGAGTTCGAGTTGAGGTTGAAGGTGGTGTTGGACCCCGGCGAGCTTTGCAGCCCCAGGCCGGTGGCGGTGACCGTGGTGATGGTGACGTTCGAGCCCGTCAGGAAATTGATGGTGGAACCGGTCGCGCCACTGGCGCCGAATATGCCGAGCCCGACCTGCTGGATCGTGCTGGTTCCCGCCGCGAAATTGAGCGTGGCGCCGTTGCTCACCCGGATACCGGTGCCGCTGCCGGCGCCAATCACCGAGTCGCCGCCATTGATGGTACTGGTGGCGCCGGGCGCGACAACGAAAGGAGCAAGCGTGGCGGCGGATGCGGAAGATCCGCCGAATGCCATGGCCGCGGCCATGGGCCAGAGGACGAAAGGCAGATGCCTGGACGTGCGTCGTTCCATCTAAGTCGTCTCCCAAACACGGCGGCGTTTGCCGCGGTTTTCCGGCACATCCGAAACGGAGTGGCCGGCCACGCGAGACTTCCTGACCAACTTGGCAAGCACGAGCATGCACGCGCGGGGCGTGCGGGAACGATATTCGCAACTTTGTCAGTATTTTGACAGCCTGGAAACGTTTAGTTTCTTATTGCCTGCGCCCGGACCTGGCTATGGCTTTGAGGGGATGGGAGGTAAGCTGTGGGGATGGAAAACTTGCCGCGTAACTATCTGCTTTATGACGGGGATTGCCCGTTCTGCACGAACTACGTGCGGATGGTGCAGTTGCGCAAGGCGGTGGGGCCGGTGGCCCTGCTGAACATGCGCGACCACCCGGACCTGGCCGCGTCCTATCGCGCCCAGGGCTATGACCTGAACGACGGCATGCTGCTGCGGCTGGACGGGCACATCTACTGGGGCGCCGATTGCATCAACCGGCTGGCGCTGATCAGCTCCGACAGCGATCTGTTCAACCAGATCAATGCCGCCCTCTTCCGCCGCCCCTGCCTGTCGGCGGCGCTATATCCCTTCATGAGCCGCGGCCGCGCGCTGACGCTGGCGCTGCTGGGCAAGAAGAAGATGCCGGCCTGATACCAGGCCCTGGTCCGCGCCGCCCGACGCGGCGCCATGCGCGGTGCTACATTGCGGGTCGCCCCCTGACGGAGACCTCATGTCCGAGCCAAGCCCCGCCGCCCACGGCACGCCGACGCCACGCGCCGCGCCCCTGGAAGATCCCCCCGGCGCGGAACCGGACGGCAGCTTTTCGCTGACCGCGCCGATCACGCTGCAGGACCGCATCGCGGCCTCGCTGTTCAGTTATGCCGACATGTTCTCGGCCGCGCGGCGGCGCTCGCTGCGCATCCTGGCCTGGGTGGTGCTGGCGCTGCTGGGGGTGCTGGGCTTTTCATCGTGGCGGAACAGCGGCGAGCAGGGCTTCGGCGCTTTCGCCTCGCGCTTCCTGCATGACCTGTTCGGCCTGAATGGCCTGCCGATCCTGATCGTGGCCATTCCGATGCTGATCCACTACGTGCGCCATCCCGCGATCGTGCGCGGGCGCCTGGCGCGCTGGTGCCGCGACGAAGGGCTCGACCAGACCATCCACCCTGTCTATCGCTTCGAGCCGGGCGGGCTGACCCTGACATTGCCGGGACGCAAGACGGTCATGGCGTGCTCGCGCATCCAGGGCATTGCCGAGACGCCCGGGCACCTCTTCATCCAGCTGCGCAACATCGAGGACGTCTACCCCCTGGCGCGACAGGCGCTGTCCAGCGAGCAGGTGGCGCGCATCAAGGCGTGGGCCGCGTCGTGCCATGCCGGCGTCCCGGACGCGGCGCAGCGCCCGCCGGATTCACAGACGCCCGCTGCCACGCCCCCGCTGCTGACGGCCCGCTTCCAGCTGACCGAGGACGACCGCGCGGCCGCGATCACCTGGCAGATGGAACGCCCCGGCATGCGGCGGCGGCGCCGGCGCGGTTTCCTGCTGGCCTTCGTGCTGACCGCCCTGCTGATGCCGCTGATATTCGCGCTGCTGTGGCTGCTGGACCCCGAGCGGGTGCCGCTGCGCTATGCGCTGCCGCTCTTTGGCGAGATGTTCACGGACAGTTTCTGGCAATTCACGCTCGGGTTCTGGGCGTTCCTGGCCGCCGTCATCCTGCTGCATCCCTGGGCCCGGCGCCGGCACGCGTACCGGTTGGCCGAGCGACTGCACCGGCGCATGCCGGCGGATGAACACGAGGCGCGGCTATATGAAGACAGGCTCGAAGTCTGGCAGGCTGGTTGGTACAACCGCTTCGCGACGGCCGGTTTCGAGCGGATCGAGCGGCAGGGCGAGCATCTGATCCTGCTGCGGCGGGAGGGCGAGCCGCTGATCCTGCCAATGCGCGCGCTGAACGAAGATCAGCTGGCGCTGCTGGAGCGCAACCTCACGCGCGGCGCGAATGGCGATCACCCGCCGCCCGGAGACGCGCCATGAGCACGCCCGGCACGCCGCGCCTGGCGGCGCTGTATGCGGGGTTGGCGCTTGCCGTGCTGGCCCCCGCGGTATCGGCCGAGACCGTCGAGCTGCCGCAGGGGCTGTCGGTGCAACTGCCCGAGGGCTGGGTGGTGGACGGCTCGCCGGAGGGCGCCGTGTCGCGCAGCGGCTTGCGGCGCGTGCAGCTGGCCTGCGAAAGCGAAGCCTGCATGGAAACGCAGGAGACCTGCACCCTGCTGATGCGCGCCACACCACTGGAAGGCGACGACGACGAGGCCCGGCTGCGGGCGCTCTACGCCTCACCGCTCAAGCGCTACTTCCGCCTGCGCGCGGTGCTGAGCGCGACCGGCCCCGACGCCGATATCCGCCAGCCGCTGGAGCGCGTGCGCATCGGCGACCGTGATTGGTATCGCGTCCAGACCGATGCGCGCCCCCCGCACCGGTCGGGCCTGTTCGCCGAAACGGTGGTCGATGGCCGGTACGTCGGCGCGATCTGCAAGTCGCGCGAGACCGGCGAACAGCGCCATCGGGACGGGCTGCGGATCATCGAGAGCCTGACGTCGGACGCGGACGCCGCCGCGCCGCGTTGAGCCGCGGCAATGCCGTGCGGTCTGCGCCCGTTGCACTGAACGGCGACAAGGCGCCAGGCTGAATGGCGGCGACGCGCCAAGCTGAACGGCGACAACGCGCCAGGGTCGCGGCTTGCGGCTACGGGCATCCCCTTTCTCACGCCTCCGGCGGCAGCACCTCCGCCACCTGCCGCAGGAACGCCGCCAGCGCCGGGTTGTCGTGCTGCGCGTGCCAGGCCAGGTACATGTCCGCGTACAGGTCGCGCTGGCCCAGCGAGCGGAATTCCACGCCCTCCAGGCGCAGCTCGCGCGCCGAATCGGGCACGATGCCCACGCCCAGCCCCGCCCGCACCAACGCCAGCAAGGTATGCGTCTGGCTGGCGCGCTGCACGTAGTCGGGCTGCACGTCGGCCAGGCCGAACGCGCCGACGATGCGGTCGTAGAAGTATTTGCCCTCGCGCGGCGAATACAACACGAAGGGCTGGCCTTGCAGCAGCCGCAGCGGCACCACCTCGTGCGCGCACAACGGCGACCCGGCGGGCAATGCCAGCACCAGCGGTTCGCGCTCGATCAGGCGCGACTCGATGCCCGCTTGCTGCGGCACGCTGCGCGCCAGGATCGCGTCCAACTCGCGCCCCAGCAGCAGGCGCGACAGGTCGGTGCTGACGGTTTCGCGCAACTGGATCTCCACGCCCGGCAGGCGCTTGCGCGCCCGCACGATGAGCGACGGCATCAGCCGGTACGACGCCACCGCCGTGAAGCCCAGCGTGATGTGGCCGGCGTCGCCGCCGGAGGTGCGCCGCGCGGTGGCGGCGGCGCGCGCCGAATACTCCAGCAGGTGGCGCGCGTCGCGCAGGAAGCGGCGGCCGGCGGCGCTCAGTTCCACCTGGCGGCTGCTGCGCTCGAACAGCGTCACGCCCAGGTCCTGCTCCAGCAGCTGGATCTGGCGCGACAGCGGCGGCTGCGTCATGCAGAGCCGCGCGGCGGCGCGGCCGAAGTGCAGTTCCTCGGCCACGGCAATGAAGCATTCGAGCTGGCGGAATTCCATCGATCCAATCCTTGAATTGATCAATGCTATTTATAGCTCGAACAGTCATCCATCGGCTGGCATTCCTATACTCGGCCGCAACGCCAGGCGCCTGACCGGCCGGGCCAGAAGGAGTGTCATCGCAGCAGTGTTTTCCCCGCGGCCCAAGCCGCTCACTACAAAAGAGAAAGCCATGGAGACAAGCCCCACCCACCGCCCGCGCCGCCGGCTCACTGCCGCCGCGCTGGCCCTGGCCACGTGTGCCATCCTGCCCGCCGCCGCGCGGGCCGCGCCGTATCCGGAACGCCCGATCAATCTGATCGTGCCGTTCGCCCCCGGCGGCGGCACCGACATATCGGCGCGCCTGCTGGCGGCCGCGCTGGGCGACAAGCTGGCCGCCTCGGTGGTGGTGGACAACCGGCCGGGCGCCGGCGGCCAGATCGCCGCCGACCTGGTGGCGCGCGCCAACGCCGACGGCTACACGCTGCTGTTCGCCAATTCCGGCATGCTGGCCATCAATCCCTGGATCTACAAGCTGCACTCCGACCCGGCCAAGGCCTTCGCGCCGGTGTCGCTGTTCTCAGATCTGCCGTTCGTGCTGGTGGTGCCCGCCAGCCTGCCGGCCAAGGACGTGCCGGAGCTGGTGGCGCTGGCGCGCGCGCAACCCGGCAAGCACACCTACGCCAGTTCGGGCACCGGCGGCGCGCCGCACCTGTCGGGCGAGATCTTCCAGCAGGCCACCGGGGTCGACCTGATGCACGTGCCCTACAAGGGCGGCGGCCCCGCCATGACCGACCTGATGGCGGGCCGCGTGGACATGCTGTTCGCGTCGGTGCTGGAGACCATTCCCTACGTCAATTCCGGCAAGCTGCGCGCCCTGGCCGTGACCGGCGCCACGCGCTCGCCCGCCCTGCCGAACGTGCCGACCATCGACGAGGCCGGCGTCAAGAATGCGCAGACCGGATCCTGGACCGCGGTGCTGGCGCCGGCGGGCACGCCGCAGGCGGTGATCGACAAGCTGTCGGCCGCGATCCGCGATATCGCCAATGATCCGACGATGAAGGCCAAGCTCGAATCACAGGGCGCGGTGGCGCATGGCTCCACGCCCAAGCAGCTGGAGACGCTGGCGGCCAGCGAGCGCGAGCGTTACGGGCAGATCATCAAGACACGCCATATCCAGGTGCAATGACGACCCGCGGCGCCGGTCCCGCACACCGGCGCCGTCCCCTCTTCCTCAACCGCGGTTCCGCCCTCCCCGGCCTCGCCGCCGCAAACGTAGCACCCAGCCCATGACCGTTTCCCACGCTTCCCCCACCGCCGACCTGCTGATGGTCGGCCCCCTGCTGCCCGAGCTGACCGCCGAGCTGGAGTCGCGCTACCGCGTGCACCGCTGGTGGCAAAGCCCCGACCAGGCCGCACTGCTGCGCGAGCACGGCTCGGCCATCCGCGGCATCGCCACCAGCGGGCGCTTCGGCGCCACGCGCGACCTGATCGAGGCGCTGCCGGCGCTGGAAGGCATTTTCAGTTTCGGCGTCGGCTACGACACCATCGACCTGGCGGCGGCGCAGGAGCACCAGGTCCAGGTCACCAACACGCCGGGCGTGCTGGACGCCTGCGTCGCGGACACGGCGCTGGCCTTGATGCTGGCGGCATCGCGCCGCATCGCCGAGGCCGACCGCTTCGTGCGCGCCGGCCGCTGGCCGCAGGAAGGCTTCGGCCTGGGCACCCGCATGAGCGGCAAGCGCTGCGGCATCGTCGGGCTGGGCAACATCGGGCTGCAGATCGCGCGGCGGGCCGAGGCGTTCGACATGCCCATCCTGTACACCAACCGCAAGCCGCGGCCGGACGCGCCGGCCCACTACCGCTATTGCCCGAGCATCACGGCGCTGGCCGCGGAGTGCGATTTCCTGGTGCTGGCGGTGCCGGGCGGCGGCGCCACGCGGCATCTGATCAACGCCGAGGTGCTGAATGCGCTGGGTCCGCAGGGCTGGCTGATCAACATCGCGCGCGGCACGGTGGTGGACGAGGCCGCGCTGGTCCAGGCCCTGCAGGCCGGCCAGATCGCCGGCGCGGGCCTGGACGTGTTCGAACACGAGCCGGCCACGCCCGCCGCGCTCAACGCCATGGACAACGTGGTGATGCTGCCGCACATCGCCAGCGGCACGCACGAGACCCGCCGCGCCATGGCCGACCTGATGCTGGCCAACCTGGACGGCTGGTTCCGGGACGGCAAGACGGTGACGCGCGTGGTTTGAGATCGCGGGCCGCCGCGCGTCGGCGTGGCGGCCGCGCGGCCGGTTCCGCGGGTTCGCACTGAATTGGGGCCATATTTGATGGAATCGGCCACCAAGCGTCCATTCCACGGACACTACATCTTGTAATTTATCTCATACGTGATAAATTTCTCACCGCACTGGCTCGTGCCGGCGAGCTGTTGTGCTTGTTGTTGTAAGTTTTTCCGGCCTTCGGGCCGGATTTTTTTTTGTCCAGGATCTTCCAGCGCGCACCGCGACGGCACCCTTACTGGTCGATCCGTATCGACAGTCCATCGCCTTCGGCCGTGATCGCGCGCACGCGAATCGTCCAGCCCGCATTGATGGCCTCTTCCTGGTCGTCGAACACCCCGTATTCCGTCACGGTCACCGCCCCGCGCAGCGTGCGGCCGTCGGCCGATGGCCCCTGCGCCTCGATCACCGGCAGATAGCCGTCCTGCACCTGCACCGCGCCGCGCGTGATCTGAAATCCGTTCACTGCATCCATGGCTGCTCCTCTCATTGGGGACGGGCCATGGTAGCCTGCCGTCAGACTTTCCGGAGGCATCATGTTGAGCGTCAGCAGAATCGAACCGTCCGCCTGGGCGCAGGCCTTTCCCTTGATCAAGCAGCTGCGCGCCGCCCTCGATGAGGCCGAGTTCCTGCAGCGGGTGCGCCGGCAATCGCATGGCGGCTACGAGCTGGTCGGGGCCTACCGCGACGGCCGGTTGATCGGGGTGATGGGCATGCGGCCGGTGCACACGCTGGCGCGCGGTCCGCATCTGCATGTGGACGATCTGGTGGTCGACGAGGCCGTGCGCGGCAGCGGCGCCGGCCGCGCGCTGATGGCCTATGCCGAGGCGGACGCGCGCGCCCGCGGCATGGGGGCGGTGTTCCTGGACGCCCGGCCCGACGCGATCCCCTTCTACGAGCGCGAGCAATACACGCGGCATCCGGCGCCGTCGATGAAAAAAACCCTATGAGATTCGGGAACTGCCGGCGCCTGCAACTGGACTCAGTTGCGTGCGCAAGCTGGCGATGAAGGCCTTGGCGGCCTCCGGCAGGACGCGCCCGGCCAGGGTCTGCACCTCGAAGTGCCGTTCATTCATTTCGCGGTCGCGCAGCGGCACGGCCACCACCTGCCTGCCGCGCAGGCGATAGCGGATCGCCAGTTCGCCGCAGAACGCCACGCCGCCGCCCGCCCCCGCGAATGCCACCAGCGCGTCGACGCTGCGGCTGGAGAACACCGGCTCGCACTGCAATTGCTGGCGGCTACAACTGATGTCGATCAGCTGCCGCAAGGTGGAATCGGCATCGGGCAAGGCCAGCGGATAGACCATCAACTGCGCCAGCGACACCTCGGGCAGGCCGGCCAGCGGATGATCGGTCGCCACCACGGCGCGCACCGGCGCCGGCATGCGCAGTTCGACCCGCACGTCGCGGTGCGAGGTCAGGCTGAGCGTCACGCCGACGTCGGCCGCGCCATCGCGCACGCGGGCCGGCACCTCGCGTTGCGAGCACACGTCCAGCGTGAAACGGATGCCCGCGTACTGCTGACGGAAATCCGCGATGGCTGCCGGCAGGAAGTCATGCACGAAGCCCTCGGTGCAGACCACCCGCACCAGTCCCTGGCGCAAGCCTCGCAGTCCCATGATTTCGCCGGCCACGCGGTCCACGTCCTGCTGCGAGCGCTTGGCGTGGGCGGCCAGCAGTTCACCGGCGGCGTTGAGCGCCATGCCGCGCGAGCGGCGCTCGAACAGCAAGGTGCCCAGCTCGCGTTCGAGCCGGGCGATCTGGCGGCTGACGGCCGACGGCGCCACGTCCAGCCGCTCCGCCGCGACGCTGACCGAGCCGCAGCGCGCCACTTCCAGGAAGTAGCGCACGGCCATTTCCTGCAGGACTTGCGGGTTCATCGGGTTTGCCCTTGGTTTGCGTAAAACGCAATGAACGATTCTAGCAATTCATATTGCGGCAATGCATGAGCCCCGCCTAGGATGTGACCGTTCGATGACATCACCCCTTTGGCGCGCGCAGTCATGATCCCGTCCCACGTTTCGGTTTCCGCTTTTTCCTTGCAGGCGTTGCGCGCGGCGCGACCGGTACTGTGGATGCGCCCCAACAACGCCGCGACTGGCGCCGGCGTCGCCTTCACGCTGGCCGACGTGCAGGCGGCGCATGACCGCTTCGCGCGCTTTGCGCCGCTGCTGGCGCAGTTGTTCCCGGAACTGGAGGCCGCCGCCGGCGTGATCGAATCGCCGCTGCGCGAAGCCGCCGCCATGCAACAGGCGCTGGGCCTGCCGGCGGCCTCGGGGCGCCTGTGGATCAAGGCCGACCACGCGCTGCCGGTGGCCGGCTCCATCAAGGCCCGCGGCGGCATTCACGAAGTGCTGGAGTTCACCGAGAAGCTGGCCCTGGCGCATGGCCTGGTCGCACCCGGCGATGACTACCGCAAGCTTGGCACGCCCGCCGCGCGCGCCTGTTTCGCGCAATACCAGGTGGCCGTGGGCTCGACCGGCAACCTGGGCCTGTCGATCGGCGTGATCGCCTCGGCGCTGGGGTTTCGCGCCGCCGTGCACATGTCGGCCGACGCCAAGGAATGGAAGAAGGCGCGCCTGCGCGCCCGGGGCGTCGAGGTGGTGGAACACCCAGGCGACTATGAAAAAGCCGTGGCCGCCGGCCGCCGCCAGGTGCAGGCCGATGCGCACGGCTACTTCGTCGACGATGAGCGCTCGGCCTCGCTGTTCCTGGGCTACGCGGCGGCGGCGCTGCGGCTGCGCGAGCAGATCGCGCAGGCCGGCATCGTGGTCGATGCCGAGCATCCGCTGTTCGTCTACCTGCCCTGCGGCGTCGGCGGCGCGCCGGGCGGCATCGCCTTCGGCCTGTCGCTGCTGTATGGCGCGCACGCGCACTGCTTCTTTGCCGAACCGGTGCAGTCGCCCTGCTTCCTGCTGCGCATGATGGCCGGCCATGGCCAACTGCCCGGCGTGCCGGTGCCGCCGTCGGTCTACGACATCGGCCTGACCAACCAGACCGAGGCCGACGGCCTGGCGGTGCCGCGCGCCTCCGACCTGGCGTATGCCGCCGTCGGCCAGTCGCTGGCCGGCGTCTACACGGTGGCCGACGACACGCTCTACGGCGACTTGGCGCGGCTGCACGACAGCGAGGGCCTGCGCATCGAACCGTCGGCGGCGGCCGGGTTCTCCGGTCCGCGCCAGCTGCTGGGCAGCCTGGCCGGGCAGCAATGGCTGCGCCGGCGCGGACTGCTGCCGCATCTGGCGCGCGCCACGCACCTGGCCTGGACCACGGGCGGGCTGTACGTGCCGGCCGAGGAGTACGACCGATTCCTGAGCCGCGGGCAACGACTCGCGGCCGCCCCCCAGGCGCCAACCGACGCGCCGTCCCTCCACCACTCTCGTCGAGCATGACCATGAAGACTGCCTTGATTGCCCTTGGTGTCACCCTTGCGGGCGCCCTCGCCGCGCCCGCCCCGGCCAGCGCCCAGGCCGGCTATCCGACGCGCCCCATCACCCTGGTGGTGCCTTTTCCGCCGGGCGGCGCGACCGACGTGCTCGGCCGCGTCATCGCGCAGAAGCTCGGCCAGGAACTGGGCCAGACCGTGGTGGTGGAAAACCGCGCCGGCGCGGGCACCGCGATCGGCGCCGGCTTCGTCGCCAAGGCCGCGCCCGATGGCTACACCCTGCTGGTCAGCTCCGGCACCACCTTCACGGTCAATCCGGCGATCCAGAGCAAGCTGCCGTACGACCCGGTCAAGAGCTTCGAGCCGCTCGGCATCGTCGGCCGCACCGGCCTGGCGCTGCTGGCCAACCCGCAGGTGCCGGTCAAGGACCTGAAGGAACTGGTGGCCTACGTCAAGGCGCGCGATAAGGAACCGCCGGCCTATGGCTCGTTCGGCGCCGGCACCACCGCGCATTTCGTCGGCGAGGCCTTCCTGGCCGCGGCCGGCATCAAGATGATCCACGTGCCCTACAAGGGCAGCGCGCCGGCCATGACCGACCTGATCGGCGGCCAGATTCCGTTCTCGGTCGACACCGTGGCCGCCGCGCTGCCGCAGAGCAAGCTGGGCAAGGTGCGGGTGCTGGCGGTGTCGGCCCCGGCCCGCTCGGCCTTCCTGCCCGATGTGCCCACGTTTGCCGAACAGGGCTATCCGTCGGTGGCCATGGACACCTGGCTGATGTTCACCGCGCCGCGCGGCCTGCCGAAGGACGTCAAGACCCGGCTGGAAACCGCCCTGCGCGCCACGGTCGAATCGCCCGACGTGCGCAAGAGCCTGGAGGCGCAAGGCTTCGAAGCGGCCTTCTCCAGCGCCGCCGAAGGCGAAGCGCTGATCCAGAAGGAACTGCCGCAGATGCGCGACGTCGCGCAACGCGCCAACATCAAGATCGATTGAAGGAAGCTCTCATGACCCTGGACGATTCCCTCGTCTCGTTATCCGCGGTGGAACTGCGGCGCCTGATCGGCGCGCGCCAACTGTCGCCGGTGGAACTGCTGGAGGCGTGCATCGCGCGCATCGAGGCGGTCAACCCCTACATCAACGCCGTCACCGCCACCGCCTTCGAGCGCGCCCGCATCGAGGCGCGCGCCGCCGAACGGGCGGTGATGGCGGGCGACGCGCTCGGCCTGCTGCACGGGCTGCCGCTGGGCGTCAAGGACCTGGAACCCACCGCGGGCCTGCTCACCACCTTCGGCTCGCCGATCTATCGCGACCACGTGCCGGCCGAGGACGTGACGCTGGTGGCGCGCCTGCGCCGCGCTGGCGCCATCGTGGCGGCCAAGACTAACGTGCCGGAAATGGGCGCGGGCGCCAACTCGCGCAACACGGTGTGGGGCGCCACCGGCAACCCGTTCAACCCGAATCTCAATGCCGGCGGCTCTTCCGGCGGCTCGGCCGCGGCGCTCGCCAGCGACCTGTTCCCGCTGTGCACCGGCTCGGACACCGGCGGTTCGCTGCGCATCCCCGCCGCCAAGTGTGGCGTGGTGGGTTTCCGGCCCTCGCCGGGCGTGGTGCCCAGCGTGCGCAAGCCGCTGGGCTGGACGCCGATCTCGGTGGTCGGCCCGATGGGCCGCACCGTGGCCGACGCCTGCCTGCAGATGGCCGCCAGCGCCGGGCCCGACGCCGGCGATCCGCTCAGCTATCCGCTCGATCCGCTGCAATTCCTGGCGCCCGGCGCGGCCGACCTGGGCCGCCTGCGCGTGGCCTATACCGAAGACTTCGGGCTGTGCGACGTGGACGACGGCATCCGCGCCACCTTCCGCGCCAAGATCGCCGCCATGCGCCATCTGTTCGCGGCCTGCGATCCCATCGAGATCGACTTCGGCGAGGCCCACCGCTGCTTCGACGTGCTGCGCGCCGAGGCCTTCGTGGCCGGCATGCGCGACGCCTACGAGAAAGACCCGGCCAGCCTCGGCCCCAACACCCGCGCCAATTTCGAGATGGGCGCGGCCATGAGCCTGAAGGATTGCGCCTGGGCGCAGGCCGAGCAGACCCGCTTGATCAAGCGCTTCCAGCGCGCCTTCGACGGCTACGACCTGATCCTGTCGCCGACCACGCCGGTTTCGCCATTCCCGTGGACGCAGCTGTATGCCGAGGCCATCAACGGCAAGCGCCAGGAGAACTATTACCGCTGGCTGGCGCTGACGTACGTGATCACGCTGACCACGCATCCGGCGCTGACGCTGCCTTGCGGGCGGGATCACAAGGGCATGCCGTTCGGCCTGCAGATCGTGGGGCGGTTCCGCGGGGATCGCGAGGTGCTGGCGGCGGCGCAGGGGATGGAGTCGGCGTTCGCGGGCCACGCGGAACTGCAACGGCCGCTGCCGGACCTGGCGGCGCTGAAGCCGGCGGAGCCGGCGCTGACGTCGATCGTGACGGCGCCGCCGGGGGTGACGCGGGGACCATCGGCCGCCGAAGTTTCGGCAGTATAGGCAAGACCGTCCCCCTCCAGACGCGCACGGCACGGGGGCGGACTCGGGCATAATCCCCCCCGCCCGCCGGCCTGGCCCGGCTTTGAAAAAACACCGCTCATGCGCGCTCTGCCCCACGCCCTTCTTGCCTGCGCCCTGCTGGGCGCCGCCTTCGCCGCGCAGGCCGGTGATGTCGACAAAAGCCGCTGCACCTACAAAGGCATCCCGCTGCATGGCAAGGTCAAGATCGTCAGCGCGTTTCCCGACATCCGCGTCAAGGTGGTCGACGCCTTCGCCGATATCCGGGTGAAAAAAGTCAGCGCCTTCGCCGACCGTTGCGGGGAATGGAAGATCGTCGATGCCTTCCCGGACTTCAAGATCCAGTTGGTGGACGCGTTCCCCGACGTAACGGTCAAATGGGTGGATGCGTTTCCGGGTACCGACTGACCCAGGGCCACCGCATCAGCGCTGGCCAGCAGCCCGGGGAGGCGCGCAGCAGTGGGCGGTGTCGATCACGCGGCCGCGGCAGGCCGCCAGCATGGGGGGGTTCCTGCACAACAGCGCGCTGGCCGGCAGCGTGAACTGGAAGCCCCCATCGAGCATGCACAACTGTGCGGCGGCGATATCGTTGAGCAACATGTCGTCGCCCGGCTCGATGACCGAGGCGTAGCCGCACGCCCGCATGGCTTGCTGCACGCCCTGTACATCAACGTCCGCGCGGGTCCATTGCTCATAGGCCGGCGGGCGTTGCCTCGCCGGGGACACCGATGTGCCTTCCGGGCGCGGGCAGGCCGCCAGTTGCGGATGGGCGTCGCAATAAGCGTGGCGCTCCCGGTAGACGAACCCCTTGCCGAGCATGCACTGCTCGCCCCGCGCATAGGCATTGTTAGTCATGATCGTGCCGTCGACATGGCTGGAATTGGGGTAGCCGCAATCGAGCAAGGCACTACGCACGCCTTGCTGGTCGACTCCGGCCTTGGCCCACAGTTGGTACAGCGGGGGTGGAGGCTGCATCGGCCGGCCATGGATGCAGGCGCTCAAGCCCAGACAGAGCAGTGCCGCCAGCGGCTTGCATAGACGGGCGCGGTAGTTTGTGTCGGCCCGTATGTCACGGCGCTGGCCCGCGCTATAAAGCGCGGCAAGCCATGCATTCCGTACCGGTCGTTGCCTCTCCATGCCGCTCCCATACAAGTCGCCAGGGCCGAACCGCCAGGCGAGGCGTAATGCTATTGCAATTTCCGACTTTGCTGTCGGAGGGAAGCGCGTGGCGCGGTCTCGCCAGACTGGCAATCTTCCGATGAGGGACGGTACCGCAGAAGGTGGCGCGCGCCGGCTTCAGGAGGTGTTCCAGCAAGGCCCGCCTGCCCGTCGCCAGCCACGTGATGCGCTCAAACAAGGCATAGTGACCGCGCTGCCCAAGGCAGGCGCCATCATCATCGGGACGACTGTCCCAAGCCCCAACGGCATGACGCGCATGACACTCACGATCCCGCGGCACGGCGCGCTGGCTGGCCCGGTCGCGCGGCAGGCTTGTCCTGGGCGACAGGTGGCGGCGGCGCCCCAAAGCAAACGCCCTCCCGGATCAGGCAGTCCGTCCAGGCGCGGAAAAATATGCCAACTTGTGCGGGCGTTATCTGGGCCACCTGGATCAAGCCCATTACGGCCACGGCGATGCCAATCAACGTAAAACGTCGCTGCGTGCGGGATTCGAACGCCGCCTCTTGCGCTTGACGCTGTACGCGCGACGCCTCGGAAACGCGTTCCAGTTGCTCCACCAGTTCACGGCTCAGTTCGCGCAACAACAGGCGCTCCCGGATCAGCCCATAGATTTGCCCGACTTCCAGGGTAAATGCGCGGGCAGGCATATCGAAATAGGATGCGGCCAGGAAGTGCGAAATATCCTCATGCATGTGTTCCAGCGCGGCCCGCTCCCTGCGGCGACTCAGTCCGGCAAACTCGGCGATCGCGTTTTCCAGCACCCGATGGCAGGCCAGTCCGAGCATATGCATCACCAACGCACGCGCAGGCCGTGCGCCCATATCCGTCTCCGGGCAACGGACCGCCAGCCCCACGCCGTCCGTGGCAACCGACAGACCTCCCACCGGCCGATAGCAATCTTCGACCAGTGTTTTGGTTCCGCGCAGGAATTGCGAAGCCACGCTCAACAAACGCTCGGGCGCCATGTTCGACCACAGGAATTTTCCCGCTGTCTTGGGCGCATCTCCCCCGAGGCTGGCCAGCCTTTCCGCGCAGCGAAATGCGGCCCTCTGGGATTCCGGGATGTCCCAGTCGGCGCCACCGGGCAAGGGCACATACAGCAGCGTCACCTCGCGCTTCGTGTCCGCGAAGAACCTGACCGCGTGACAGTCACTGCCCGCAATCGTGACATGAACCGCGTCTTGATGGATCGGTTTGAGCAGGTACTGCCCGGGTAAGGGCTGTTCCGTCGTTTTTGCGTTGATCCTGTCGACGAAATACAGAACGCCTTGCATCACGGTTCCTTTGATTGTGTTGACGTGCGGTCCGCCTTGACCGAGGGGCCCGGCGCGGCGGAGCCCCGTGTGGTAGCGGCCATTTTTGGTCAGTCAAAGATACATTTTGAATTATTCTAACAAAGTAAAAAACCACGCCGGCATTCCCGGACAGGCACCGAGACAACGATGGCGACCGCGCCTGCCACTTGCCATGGGAATGGGTTCTCTCCTCAAACACCCCTAAGTCTTTGAAATAACTCACAGTAATGAAAGGGCATAAGGAAATCCCCATTAGGGAATTTGCTTATGCCCTTTAATTATTTGCCGAGCGCATACTCGATACGCAAGAATTCGTCCTTGGCATAAAGCAAGACAGATGGAACTTCGTCAACTCGAGGCCTTCGCGGCCGTCATGTCCACGGGCAGCGTCACCGCTGCCGGGCGTCTGCTTGGCCGTTCGCAACCCGCGATCAGCCGCCTGCTGCAGGAACTGGAGGCCGAGATCGGCTATGCCCTGTTCACCCGCAGCGGGCCGCGCGTGACGCCGACCGAGCAGGGTTTCCTGCTCTATGACGACGTCGAACGCGCGCTTTCCAGCCTGCGCCAGATCCGCGACCGGGCCGAGGAAATCGCCCGCGGCCAGGCCCAGCCGCTGCTGCTGGCGGCCACCTCGGCACTGGCCGCCGGCCTGGTGCCCGCCGCTCTCAAGCGCATCGAGGCGCAAGCCAGCGCCCCCGCGCCGCGCATCGAACTGCGCAGCGCCTCGCCCGAACGCGTAGTGCACGCCGTGCTGAGCGGCACGGCCCAGCTGGGCGCGACCAGCCTGCCGCTGGAACATCGCGGCCTGACGGTGCACTGGATCGGCCAGGCGCCCTGTGTGGTGGCGCTGCCGGAAGACGATCCGGCCGCGCGCCATGACGTGGTGCCGGTGGCCGAGCTGGCCGGGCGCCGCGTCATCACCATGGCCAACCCCTACCGCCTGCGCCGGCGCCTGGACGCGGCGCTGCCGCCCGGCGGCCACGCGCTTGGCGCCATCGAAACCAATTCGTCCGTCAACGCCCTGGCCGCCGTGCGCGCCGGCCTGGGCGTGTCGGTGCTGGAACCCATTACCGCCTACGGCGCGCCGATGGCGGGCGTGGCGATCCGCCCGATCGACCTGGACATTCCCTTTTTCTTCGGGGTCATCACCTCGCAGTCGCAGCCCCTGACGCCGGCCTGCCAGGCCATGGCCGATGCCCTGGCGCAGGCCGCCGCGCAGCTGCTGCCCGGCTTCGTGCTGCACGACGCCTGCCAGCACGGCGCGCTGCTGCAGTCGATCTACGGCGATGACACCCCTCTTACGGATACGCCCGCACTATGAATCAACCCCTCGCCCCCGCCCCGCAAGGCCTGGCCGCGCTGGAAGCGCGCCTGCGCCAGGACCTGTCCTGGCTGGAAATCCCGGCCAAACAGTGGGTCACGCCGCGCCTGGTGGACGGCCAGCCGGTGCTGGACGTGGCCGTCATCGGCGGCGGCATGGCCGGCCTGGCCGCGGCGGCCTCGCTCACGCACCTGGGCATCGTCGCGCCGATCTTCGACCAGTCGCCCGAAGGCTATGAAGGCCCGTGGGCCACCACCGCGCGCATGGAGACCCTGCGTTCGCCCAAGCAGCTGACCGGCCCGGCGCTGGGCCTGCCGGCGCTGACTTTCCGCGCCTGGTTCGAAGCGCAGTTCGGCAGCGATGCGTGGGACGCGCTGGACAAGATCCCGCGCCTGCAATGGATGGACTACCTGCGCTGGTACCGCCGCGTGCTGAACCTGGACGTGCGCAACCAGCACCGCGTGCTGGCCGTGCTGCCGCGCGCCGACCAGCTGGTGCGGCTGGACATCGAGTCGCCCGCCGGCCGCCAGACCGTGCTGGCGCGCCGCGTGGTGCTGGCGACCGGCCGCGACGGCCTGGGCGGCGCCTACGTGCCGGACTTCGCGCGCAAGCTGCCGCGCGACCGCTGGGCCCATTCGTCGGACGTGCTGGACTACGCCACCCTGGCCGGCAAGCGCGTCGGCGTGGTGGGCGCGGGCGCGTCGGCCATGGACAGCGCCGCCACCGCGCTGGAAGCGGGCGCGGCCAGCGTCGACCTGCTGATCCGCCGCAACGACATTCCGCGCATCAACAAGGGCAAGGGCGCGGGCAACCCCGGCCTGACCCACGGCCACCTGAACCTGCCCGACGACTGGAAGTGGAAGATCCGCCACTACATCAACGCCGCCCAGGTGCCGCCGCCGCGCGGCAGCACGCTGCGCGTGTCGCGCCACCCGAACGCCCGCTTCAACCTGGGCTGTGGCGTGCAGGACCTGGCGCTGGTCGATGACGCCATCCGCGTCACCACGCCCAAGGGTGTCTTCACGCTGGACTTCCTGGTGTTCTCGACCGGTTTCCGCATCGACTGGACCGTGCGTCCGGAATTCGCCGCGCTGGCGCCGCACGTGCGCGCCTGGGGCGACCGCTACACCCCCGCCGCCGGCGAGGAAGATCAGGAGCTGCACGACTCGCCCGACCTGGGCGCGGCGTTCGAACTGCAGGAAAAGACGCCGGGCGCCTGTCCCGGCCTGGACCGGGTGCACTGCTTCTCGTACCCGGCCGCGCTGACCCACGGCACCGTGTCCGGCGACATCCCCGCCATCAGCGAAGGCGCCAAGCGCCTGGCGCAAGGCATCGCCGGCCTGTTCTACCGCGAGGACGTGGCGACGCATTACGCCAACATGGAAGCGTTCTCGGAACCCGAAGTGTTCGGCGACGAATGGACGCCGGCCCCGGCGCCCGGCGCGGCCCAGCAAGCGGAGACCGCGCAATGACCGGCTGGCTGCTCCGCCGCTTGGCGCAAGCCGCGGTGGTCGTGTTCCTGATGACGCTGATCGTCTTCGTCGGGCTGCACGCCATCGGCAACCCCGTCGACATCCTGATCGGCCAGGACGTCGACCAGGTCGACCGCGCCCGCATCATTGCCGAACTGGGGCTGGACAAGCCCCTGTGGCAACAGTACCTGGGCTTCCTGAACGGGGCGCTGCACGGCAACCTGGGCAACAGCTTCGTCTACAACATCCCCGCCGTCGAGCTGGTGATCCAGCGCCTGCCGGCCACGCTGGAACTGGCCATCGCCGCCCTGCTGCTGGCGGTGATCATCGGCCTGCCGCTGGGCCTGCTGGCCGGGCTGTATCCGGACAGCCGCTTCTCCAAGCTGGTGATGGCGGGCAGCATCGTCGGTTTCTCGCTGCCGACCTTCTGGGTCGCGCTGATGCTGATCATGACCTTCAGCGTGTCGCTGGGCTGGCTGCCTGCCAGCGGCCGCGGCCAGACGGTGGAGTTCCTGGGCTTCCAGTGGTCGTGGCTGACCGCCGACGGCTGGCGCCACCTGATCCTGCCGGCGCTGAACCTGTCGCTGTTCAAGATCTCGCTGGTGATCCGCCTGACCCGCGCCGGCGTGCGCGACGTGATGCCGCTGGACTTCGTCAAGTTCGCCCGCGCCAAGGGCCTGTCGCCTTTCCGGGTGGTCTGTGTGCACGTGTTGCGCAACACCATGATCCCGCTGGTGACGGTGCTGGGCCTGGAGCTGGGCTCGACCATCGCCTTTGCCGTCATCACGGAAAGCATCTTCGCCTGGCCCGGCGCCGGCAAGCTGATCCTGGACAGCCTGAACGCGCTGGACCGCCCGGTGATCGTGGCCTACCTGATCGTGGTGGTGTGCCTGTTCGTGACGCTCAACCTGATCGTCGACATCCTGTACAAAGTGCTGGACCCGAGGGTGCGGCTGGAGGCCTCGGCATGAGCGCTGTTTCCACTCCCAACCCGAGTCCCATCCTGAAGCGCGAATCGCCCTGGCGCCGCAACCTGCTGGAATTCCTGTCGTCCAAGACGGCGGTGTTCGGGCTGGTGATCGCCACCCTGCTGATCCTGGCCGCCATCCTGGCGCCGTGGATCTCGCCGCAGAACCCGTATGACCTGCTGCAGATCGACGTGCTGGACGCGCGCCTGGCGCCGGGCACGATGAACGGCCTGAACACCTTCCACTACTGGCTCGGCACCGACGGCCAGGGCCGCGACCTGCTTTCCGGCATTCTCTACGGCCTGCGCATCAGCCTGATGGTGGGCGTGGGCTCGGCGCTGATCGCCGGCGTCATCGGCACGCTGCTGGGCCTGCTGGCGGCCTACGCCGGCGGCAAGGTCGACGCGCTGATCATGCGGCTGGTGGACCTGATCCTGTCGTTCCCGTCGATCCTGGTGGCCATGATGATCCTGGCCTACCTGGGCAAGGGCGTGGGCAACGTGGTGCTGACGCTGGTGATCCTGGAATGGGCCTACTACGCCCGCACCGCGCGCGGCCAGGCCCTGGTCGAGCGCCGCCGCGAGTATGTAGAGGCGGCGCGCTGCCTGGACATCCCGAACTGGCGGATCATGCTCAAGCACATCCTGCCCAACTGCCTGCCGCCGCTGATCGTCATCGGCACCCTGCAGATCGCGCGCGCCATCACGCTGGAGGCCACGCTGAGCTTCCTGGGCCTGGGCGTGCCCGTGACCGAACCGTCGCTGGGGCTGCTGATCTCCAACGGCTTCCAATACATGCTGTCCGGCGAATACTGGATCAGCTTCTACCCCGGCATCGCGCTGCTGGTCACCATTGTCGCCATCAACCTGGTGGGCGACCGCCTGCGCGACGTGCTGAACCCGAGGACCCACAAATGAGCGCCGCCCGCCCCGTCGCGGCCCC
This sequence comes from Achromobacter sp. ISS7, assembly GCF_056523125.1. Lineage (NCBI taxonomy): Bacteria > Pseudomonadati > Pseudomonadota > Betaproteobacteria > Burkholderiales > Alcaligenaceae > Achromobacter > Achromobacter sp. ISS7. The sequence goes on from NZ_JAWRZD010000001.1 coordinate 2,519,494, forward strand.
GGCCGCCCCCACCCTGGAAGTGCGCAACCTGCGCACCCACTTCTTCACCCGCGCCGGCACCCTGCCCGCCGTGGACGACGTGTCCTTCACGCTCGAACGCGGCAAGATCCTGGGCCTGGTCGGCGAGTCCGGCTCGGGCAAGTCGGTCACCGGCTTTTCCATCATGGGCCTGGTGGACGCCCCCGGCCGCGTGGTCGGCGGCCAGGTGCTGTTCCAGGGCCGCGACCTGACCCAGCTGGCCCCGCGCGAACTGCGCAAGCTGCAGGGCAACCGCATCGCCATGATCTTCCAGGATCCGATGATGACGTTGAACCCCGTGCTGCGGGTCGACGTGCAGATGATCGAAACGGTGCGCGCCCACAACAGCATGAGCAAGTCGCAGGCGCGCGAACTGGCCCGCGACACGCTCGGCATGATGGGCATTCCCAGCCCGGAAGAGCGGCTGCTGGCCTACCCGCACCAGTTGTCCGGCGGCATGCGCCAGCGCGTGGCGATCGCCATCGCCATGCTGCACCGCCCCGACCTCATCATCGCCGACGAGCCGACCACCGCGCTGGACGTCACCATCCAGGCGCAGATCCTGTCCGAAGTGCAGAAGCTGGCGCAGCAGCACGGCACCAGCCTCATCTGGATCACGCACGACCTGTCGGTGGTGGCGGGCCTGGCCGACGACGTGGCGGTGATGTATGCCGGCCGCATCGTCGAGCACGGCAAGGTCGACGACGTGCTCGACCGTCCGCAGCATCCCTACACGGTGGGCCTGATCGACAGCCTGCCCAGCAACAACCAGCGCGGCCAACGCCTGCGCCAGATTCCCGGCATGACACCCAACCTGCTCACCCTGCCCGCCGGCTGTGCCTTCGCGGCGCGCTGCGCGCGCGCCACGGCGCAATGCGGCCAGCAGCCCGCCATCACCGACGTGCTGCCCGGCCATCAGGTGCGCTGCTTCCACCCGTCGCGCCAACTGGGCGAGGTGACGGCATGAGCCAGACGACGATTCCGGATACCCGCGACGGCGCCAACGCGGCGGCGCCCGCAGGCATCGCAACGGGCGGCAGCGTGCAAGCCACGGCCCACGCCGATGACCGCGCCAACGCCACCCCGCTCATCGACCTGCGCCAGGTCAGCAAGCGCTTCGGCGAACGCCCCGTCGGCGCCGCCGGCCGCGCCCTGCAGCGCCTGGGCCTGTCCAAGCCGCCCGCCATCACCCGCGCCGTCGATCATGTCGACCTGCTGGTGCGCCCCGGCGAAGTGGTCGGCCTGGTCGGCGAGTCCGGCTGCGGCAAGTCCACGCTGGGCCGCATCGCGGCCGGCCTGCTGACGCCGTCCGGCGGCGAGGTGCTGATCAACGGCCAGCGCCCCGCCGACATGACGCCGGCGCAGGCCCACGCCGCGCGCCTGAAGGTGCAGATGATCTTCCAGGACCCGTACGCCAGCCTCAACCCGCGCCTGCGCGTGGACGAGATCGTCGGCGAAGCGGCGCGCATCCACGGCCTGGTCGGCAACGGCGACTTCGACGACTACGTCAGCGCCCAGCTGCAACGCGCCGGCCTCGATCCGGCCCTGCGCCAGCGCTACCCGCACCAGTTCAGCGGCGGCCAGCGCCAGCGCATCGGCATCGCCCGCGCCCTGGCGGTGCAGCCGTCGATGCTGGTGTGCGACGAGGCCGTGGCCGCGCTGGACGTGTCGATCCAGGCGCAGATCCTGAACCTGTTCATGGACCTGCGCGAACAGCTCAACCTGACGTACCTGTTCATCAGCCACGACCTGGGCGTGGTCGAGCACCTGTCGGACCGCGTGGTCATCATGTACCTGGGCCGCGTGGTCGAGACCGCGCCGGTCGAGGAAGTGTTCCGCCGCCCCAACCATCCCTACACCCAGGCGCTGCTGGCCGAGATCCCCAACCTGAAATCGCGCCACAAGACCTTCACCGCCATCAAGGGAGAGATTCCCAGCCCGCTGAATCCGCCCGGCGGCTGTCACTTCCACCCGCGCTGTCCGCATGCGATGGCGCGCTGCAAAACCGAGGTTCCCACCCTGAAGGGAATCGCCATCAACCACCTGAGCGCCTGTCACCTGAACGACATGGCCTGAAAGAAGTTCCCCCTCACCAAGGACCCCGAACATGAAACGCCTGATTCTCTCGACCCTGACCGCCGCCATCCTGGGCGCGTCCGCCGCGGCCTCGGCCGACAACCTGTCGATCGGCTTTGCCGATCCGCTGTCCTCGCTCGACCCGCAACTGAACAACCACGCCGGCGACCGCTCGGTGGCCCTGCACTTCTGGGACCTGCTGATCGAGAACAAGTGGAACAAGCTGCAGCCCGGCCTGGCCGTGAGCTGGAAGCCGCTGGACAGCACCACCTGGGAATTCAAGCTGCGCGAAGGCGTGAAATGGCAGGACGGCACGCCGTTCACCGCCGACGACCTGATCTATTCGTACACCCGCGCCCGCGCCGTGCCCGGCAGCGTCGCCACCTACGCCGGCTACCTGCGCACCATCGACACGATGACCGCCAAGGACCCGCTGACCCTGATCGTCAAGACCAAGGCGCCCAACCCCGACCTGCCGCTGAACCTGGCCTCGGTGCACGTGGTCAGCAAGCACGTCGGCGAAAAGTCGACCACCGAAGACTACAACTCGGGCAAGGCCATGGTCGGTACCGGCCCCTACAAGTTCGTCTCGTACACCCCCGGCGACCGCGTCATCATGGAACGCAATGACGGCTACTGGGGCGAGAAGGCCACCTGGGACAAGGTCAACTACCGCTACATCAACAACGCCGCCGCCCGCACCGCCGCGCTGCTGGCCGGCGACGTCGACGTGATCGACAAGGTCTCGGTGTCCGACCTGGCCAAGCTGCAGAAGGCCTCCAACATCTCGGTCTACCCGTACGACGGCCTGCGCGTCATGATCCTGCAGCCCAGCTTCAACCCCGCCCCCAACCAGTACATCACCGACAACAACGGCAAGCCGCTGGACAAGAACCCGCTGCTGGACGTGCGCGTGCGCCAGGCGCTGAACCTGGCGATCAACCGCAAGGCCATCGCCGACCGCATCCTGCAAGGCGCCGCCACCGAAGCCAACCAGTGGATGCCCAAGGGCACCTTCGGCTACAACCCCGACGTCAAGGACATCCCCAACGACGTCGAGAAGGCCAAGAAGCTGCTGGCCGAGGCCGGTTTCCCCGACGGCTTCAAGCTGACCATGCACGTGCCCAACGACCGCTACCCGCAAGGCCCGGAAACGGCCCAGGCGGTGGCCCAGTTCTGGACCCGCGTCGGCGTCAAGACGCAAGTGGAAGTGGTGCCGTGGGCCGTGTACTCGGGCCGCGCCAACAAGAACGAATTCGCGGTCAGCATGCTGGCCTGGGGCAACGGCACGGGCGAAGCCAGCTACGCGCTGGTCAACATCCTGGCGACCGTGGACGCCAAGAAGGGGCTGGGCGCCTCCAACTGGGGCCACTACAGCAACGCCAAGGTCGACGCCGCGCTGGACCAGTCCACCTCGGAATTCGACGTGGCCAAGCGTGAAGCCATCCTGCGCGACTCGGTCAAGCTGGTGTCCGACGACGTCGGCATCATCCCGCTGTACCACTACAAGAACATCTGGGCCACCAAGAAGGGCCTGAAGGTCACCCCCATGACCAGCGACCGCACCGCCGCCATGATGGTCACCAAGGACTCGGGCAAGTAAGGCGCGCATCATGGTTCCTACCCTGAGCATCCAACCCGCCGACGCGCTCATCGACGTGCCCCGCCATATCCGGGTCGAGCACGTCGCGCCCGGCCAGACGGTGGAGATCACCGCCCTCACCCGCCGCAACGGCGTGCTCTGGCAAAGCCAGGCCGCCTTCGTCGCGGGCGAGGACGGCGTGGTCGACCTGAGCCGCGACGCGCCCGTCTCGGGCGACTACAGCGGCGTCGCGCCCATGGGCCTGGTGTGGTCGCAGGCCCCCGTGGACTCGTCCAGCCGCGAGCACTTCAACCATCCTGTGACCGAAGCGCTGGTCACGGAAGTGGTGGCGCGCGCCGCCGGCGCGCAGAGCATCGCCCGCTTCACCCAGCGCCTGGCCGCGGACGGCGTCACCCGCCAGGAAGTGCGCGAGGAAGGCCTGGTCGGCACGCTCTACCTGCCGCCCGGCGCCACCCCTGGCTCGCATCCCGCCGTGCTGATCCTGAACGGTTCCGGCGGCGGCATCAACGAACCGCGCGCCGCGCTGTACGCCTCGCGCGGCTACGCCGCCTTCGCGCTGGCCTACTTCAAGGCGCCCGGCCTGTCGGACTACATCTCCAACACGCCGCTGGAGTACTTCCAGACCGGCCTGCGCTGGCTGCGCAGGAAGGTCCAGCCCAAGCACGACTTCGTCGCCATCAGCGGCCAGTCGCGCGGCGGCGAGCTGGTGCTGCTGCTGGGCGCCACCTTCCCCACGGAAGTCTCGGCCGTCGTCGCCTACGTACCCGGCGCCGTGGTCCACAGCGGCCAGAACGCCTGCGACCCCAAGATCGGCCGCGAAGGCCCGACCTGGCTGCTGGGCGGCAAGCCCCTGCCGCACGTCTGGGAAAACAACCGCACCGCCACCTGGGCGCCGTTCGATGAAGGCCCGTCGCCGCACCGCCACGAAAAGGCCATCCTCACCGCGCTGCAGGACACCGACGCCGTGGCCCGCGCCCGCATCAAGGTCGAGGACATCCAAGGCCCGGTGATGCTGCTGTCGGCCACCGACGACGGCTCGTGGCCGTCCAGCCTGTACTCGAAGATGGTGCAGGACAAGCTGGCCGAAGTGAAGCACCCGTACCCGGTGCAATGGCTGGACTACGAGAACGGCGGCCACTCGATCCTGTTCCCCTACGTGCCCACCACGCAGCTGGTCTACGCCCACCCCGTGTCCGGCAAGATCAGCACCAGCGGCGGCAACCCCAAGGACAACGCGCGCGCCGACCAGGAATCCTGGGAAGGCGTGCTGAAGTTCCTGGACGCCGCGGTCAAGGCGCGCGGCCAGGCCGCCCGCTGAACGATATCCAAGGAGACTTTCCCATGGCACAACAACCCATCGTCTATGACGCCGCCCGCGACCTGGTGGACCAGCTCGTCGGCCTGAAGGCCGACAGCGCCACCTACGCCGTGCGCCACCAGCGCGACAAGGTCGCCGCCGCCACCCAGGGCAGCTACGACGCGCTGTTCGACCCGGCGCTGGCCGGCCTGACGCTGGCCGAGCGCCTGCTGGTCGCGCTGTATGCCGCGCGCCTGACGCCGTCGCCGGCGCTGGCCGCGCACTATCGCCAGCGCCTGGTCGAAGCCGGCGCCAGCGCCGCCGACATCCAGGTGGCCGAGTCGGGCAAGCCGGCGGACGCCGCCGACCCGCGCCTGGCCGCCATCCTGGAATTCACGCGCAAGCTGATCGAAAAGCCCGTCGAAGGCGACGAAGCCGCGCTCAAGACGCTGCCGGCCGCCGGCGTCTCCACGCCTGCCGTGGTGACGCTGTCGCAACTGGTGGCGTTCCTGTCGTACCAGGTGCGCCTGGTCGCCGGCCTGCAAGCCATGACGGCCCTGGAAGCCAAGCCCGCCGCGGCCGGCAACCCGCCCGCGCCCTTCCCCGCCAACACCGCCGCCACCGAACCGGGCGCCGTCATCAAGGCCCACGGCTTCACCAACGAAGTGCTGGAATGGAAGGCCTGGCTGGACGTGGTCCAGGTCGACAGCGCCACGCCCGAACAGGTCGCCGTGCTGGAAGAAAGCCACCCCAAGGCCAAGGTCTCGGATTACTACCTGTTCCTGGTGCACCAGCCCGAAATCCTGCGCCAGCGCTCCACCGCGTTCAACGCCATCATGTACGCGCCCGGCGGCCTGTCGCGCGCCGAGCGCGAGCTGGGCGCGACCGTGGTGTCGCGCGTCAACGGCTGCGTGTACTGCGCGTCGGTGCACGCGCAGCGCTTCGAACAACTGGCCAAGCGCAATGATGTGATCGCGCAGGTGTTCGAGGACCCGGCTACCGCCGGCACCACCACGCGGGAACTGGCGATCGGCAAGTTCTCGATCCAGATCACGGAGGCGCCGGCTTCGGTGGATGCGGCGAGCATCCAGGCGCTGAAGGATGTGGGCCTGAGCGATGGCGAAGTGCTGGACCTGCTGCACTCGGACGCGATCTTCGCGTGGGCCAACCGCTTGATGTTGAACCTGGGCGAGCCGGTGGTCGTGCAGGTCTGACGACCGCGCGCGAGCCGCGCCAAGTCGTACCTGAACAGGCCGCGTTTTCGCGGCCTGTTTGCTTTTCGGCTTGCGGTTGATGCCCGTCCTCCGCCGGCGGCCGACAACGCAGCGGCGTCCCGCTTGAACCGCGCGCCGCCTACTTCTGCCGCGCCTCCACCCGCTGCGCCAGCAGGTCGTAGAACAGCCGCGCCACCGGATTCAAGGTCTTGCCGCGCGGATGGATCAGGCCGATGGTGCGGCTCACGGCGGGATTGCGCAGCGGCACGCTGACCAGGGTGCCATGGTCCTCATCCGGCATCGCCAGGCGCGGCACCACGCCCACGCCCAGGCCCGCCTCGACCATGCTGACCAGCGCCGGCACGTGCTGCACCTCGCAGAAATGGCGCGGCCGGCTGCCGCTGTGCACCAGCGCCTGGTCCATCAGGAAACGGTTGCCGCTGCCCTGCGCCAGCGTGATGTACGGGTGCGCCTCCAGGTCGGCCCAATCCACCGACTTGCGTTTGGCCAGCGGATGCTTGCGGCTCACCGCCGCCACGAACGGCTCCTCCAGCAGCGGCTTGAACTCGATCTCCGCGTCATTGGCGCCGATGTAGGTCAGCCCGAAATCCGCGTCGCCGCGCGCCACCGCCGTCAGCACCTGCGATGACGACTCGTCGATGATGCGGATGCGGATGCGCGGATAGCTGGCGTGGTATTCGCGGATCACATCCGGCAGGAAATACGCCACCGCCGACGGCACGCAGGCAATCGTCACCATGCCCGACAGCCGCTCGGCCACGTCGCGGATGCCGACCAGCGCGCTCTCCAGCTCGTTCAGCACGCTGCGGGCGCGCGGCACGAAGCCGCGGCCGATGGTGGTCAGCTCGACCTTGCGCGTGGTGCGCGTCATCAGTTGCACGCCCAGCGCCGCCTCCAGCTTGTCGACCCGGCGCGACAACGCCGACTGCGACAGATGCAGCGCCTCGGACGCCGCCCGAAAACTGCCCAGGTCGGCCACCGCCAGGAAGGCGCGCAAATCGGCAAGATCGAAATTCATGCGTTTTCATCAAGAATTGAACGAATTTTTGCACTTTACTCGATTCCGAGGGCGGGGCACGATGTCTCCCAGCCGCAACCAATAGCGGCCTGAACAGGAGACCTGCCCATGAAGTCGCTACGGAGAGCCTGCCTGCGCACCGCGCTGGCGCTGGCCACCGCCCCCTTGCTGTTGTCCGCCACCGCGCCGGCCCGTGCCGACGACTGGCCGCAGCGCCCCATCCGCCTGCTGGTGCCGTATGGCCCGGGCGGCAGCTCGGACGTGGTGGCGCGCGCCGTCGCCGTCGAAATGTCGCGCGACCTGGGCCAGCAGGTCATCGTCGAGAACAAGGGCGGCGGCCAGGGCAGCATCGCCACGGTGGAAGCGGCGCGCGCCCGGCCCGACGGCTACACGCTGATCCTGGGCCACGTCGGCACCCTGGCGGTGAACCCGACCATGATGCCCAACCTGTCCTATGACCCGCGCCGCGACTTCGCCCCCATCATCCTGCTGGCCAAGCTGCCGATGGTGTTCGCCGTCGGCGCCAAGGTGCCGGCCAACACCCTGCCAGAATTCGTGGCGCTGGCGCGCGCCAAGCCCGGCGTCCTGAACTACGGCTCGGCCGGCAATGGCAGCGCCGGCCACCTGGCCTTCGAAATGCTCAAGACCGCCGCCGCCATCGACGTGATGCACGTGCCGTACAAGGGCACCGGCGCCCAGGTCACCGACCTGCTGGCCGGCAACACCGACGCCGCCGCGGCCGGCATCCCCGGCCTGCTGCCGCACGCGCAGGCCGGCAAGATCAGGATCATCGCCGTCGGCTCGGCCGAGCGGCTGCCCATCCTGCCGGACGTGCCCACCGTGGCCGAACAGGGCTATCCCGGCTTCGAAAGCTCGCAATGGTTCGGCCTGCTGGCCCCGGCCGGCACGCCGCCGCAGGCCATCGCGCGCCTGCAGGCCGCCGCCCAGCGCGCCCTGCAGACCGACGCCGTGCGCCAGCGCCTGGCCCACGACGCCGCCGAACCGTCCGGCGCCGGCCCGGCCGAATTCGCCGCCTTCATCGACGCCGAAGAGCGCCGCTGGAGCAAGGTGGTGAAAGACGCGCGTCTCTCCGCCGAATAAGCCCCTCTCTTATTTCACACAAGGATTGCTGATCATGGCCGCCACTGCTGGCTCCCCCTCCCTCGTCCCGGAAACCGAACTGCGCGCGCTGGGCGTGCGCGCCTTCGAAGGCCTGGGCCTGCCGCGCCAGGACGCCGTCGACGTCGTCGACATCCTGGTGCTGGCCGACCTGTTCGGCCTGTCCACCCACGGCCTGTCGCGCATCGAATCGTATGGCGAGCGCCTGCAGGTCGGCGGCATCAACCGCCAGGCCCGCATCCGCGTGGACAGCCCCGCCCCGGCGCTGCGCCTGGTCGACGGCGACAACGGCGTCGGCCCGCTGGTCGGCATGCACGCGCTGCGCGCCGCCATGCAGGCCGCCAGCGAATGCGGCGTCGGCCTGGCGTTCGCCCGCCAGAGCAACCACTTCGGCCCCATCTCGCCCTACGGCCTGATCGCCGCCGAGGCCGGCTACGCCAGCATCATCGGCAGCAACGCCACCACCACCATCGCCCCCTGGGGCGGCACCGACGCGCGCGTCGGCAACAGCCCCATCGGCTTTGCCGTCCCCAACCCGGACGGCGCCCACTTCCTGCTCGACATGGCGATGAGCGTTGTGGCCCGCGCCAAGATCCGCAACGCCCTGAAGGCCGGCCAGGCCATCCCCGACACCTGGGCCACCGACGCCCAAGGCCAGCCCACCACCGACCCCAAGCAGGCCCTGGACGGCTTCCTGCTGCCGATCGGCAGCCACAAGGGCTACGGCCTGGCGCTGATGGTGGACCTGTTCGCGGGCCTGCTGTCCAACGCCGCCTACCTCACCCACGTCAAATCCTGGGTCGATGCGCCCGACGAACCGCAGAACCTGGGCCACTTCTTCCTGCTGATCGACACCCGCCGCCTGGGCTCGACGCAATGGCTGGCCGAACGCATGAACGACTTCGCCGCGATCCTGCACGCCAGCCCGGCCGCCGACCCGGCCCGCCCCGTGATCCAGCCCGGCGAGATCGAACTGGCCAAGCTGGCGCGCCAGCGCGCCCACGGCATCGAAGTCGCCGCGGACGTGCTGGCCCTGCTGCGCCAACACGCCGGCCAGGGCTGAGCCGGCATCCCGGAGGAGACCCACAACATGAAGCCCATCACACTGCTCACCCTGGGCCTGGCGACGGCCCTGGCCGCGCCGCAGGCCGGCGCCGCCGACTACCCCAGCCAGCCGATCCGCCTGATCGTGCCCTACGTGGCCGGCGGCGCGGCCGACATCACCGCCCGCGTGGTCGCGGCCCGCATGGGCAAGACCCTGAAGGGCACCATCGTGGTCGAGAACAAGCCCGGCGCCAACGGCATGATCGGCACCGACTTCGTCGCCAAGGCCGCGCCCGACGGCTACACCCTGCTGCTGGACGCCAGCGGCCCGCTGGTGGTGAACCCGTCGCTGTACAAGAAAACGCCCTATGACCCGCTGAAGGACTTCGCCCCGATCAGCCAGATCACCAGCTACCAATACGCGCTGGTGGTGCCGCAGCAGTCGCCCGCGCACGGCATCGACGACCTGCTCGCCGCCGCCCGCAAGAAACCCGGCGCCGTCACCTATGGCTCGGCCGGCCTGGGCGCCGGCGGCCACCTGGCTGGCGAACTGCTGGCGCTGCGCACCGGCACCCAGCTGACGCACGTGCCCTACAAAGGCAACGCCCAGGCCCTGACCGACGTGCTGGGCGGACAGTTGTCCTTTACCTTCGACACCACCGTCACCGCCACCCCGCACATCCAGTCCGGCAAACTGCGCGCCTACGCCGTCACCGGCCCGCGCCGCGCCTCCAGCCTGCCCGACCTGCCGACCATGCAGGAGCTGGGCTACAAGGACTTCGTCATCACCCAGTTCCAGGGCCTGCTGGCCCCGGCCGGCACCGATCCGCGCATCATCGCCACCTTGCACGACGCCGTGGTCCAGGCGGTCAAGGACCCCGAGGTGGTGCGCAAGCTCGCCACCGAAGGCGGCAACGAAATCGTCGCCGGCACGCCCGAGGAATTCACGCGCCAGTTGCGCGACGACCTGCAACGCTATCGCCAGCTGATCAGCGAGGCCCACATCACCGCGGAGTGACCCCATGTACCAGATCGACATCCTGATCCAGGGCTACCCCGGCCGCGCCGTCTGCCACGGCGGCCTGGGCTGGAGCACCAGCACCCTGCTGCGCTCGGACCGCCACAAGATCCTGGTGGACGTGGGCGCGTTCGGCGTGCGCCACCTGCTCGGCCGCCACCTGGACGCCTGCGGCGTCGCGCCGGCCGACATCACCGACGTGGTCCTCACCCACGCCCACTACGACCACGCCGTCAACTTCACCCTGTTCCCCAACGCCACCGTCTGGATCGGCGCGCAGGAACTGCAATGGGCCGCCGCGCAGCCGCCCGGCTTCAACCCGCTGCCGGAACTGTACGTGCGCGAACTCGACCAGCTCGACCGCGTGCGCCGCATCGGCGACGGCGACGTTTTCCTGCCCGGCATCACCGCCATCGCCGCGCCCGGCCACACGCCGGGCCATTTGCTGTTCTACGTCGACGACCCGCGCCAACCCATCCTCTTCACCGGCGATGCGGCCAAGAACCGCGCCGAGCTGGTCTCGGGCCAGGTGGCGGACACCGCCGACGCCGCCGCCAGCCACGCCAGCCTGGAGCGCATCTGGGCGTGGTGGCGCAAGCGACCGGACACCCTGCTGGTGCCTGGGCACGACCTTGGCATGAAGCTCGACGCCGATGGCGCGCCGGTCTATGTCGGCGAACGCCGCGCCGCCATCAATGCCTGGTTCGGCGACGATCTGGAGCCGCAACGGATCGACTTGTGCTGTGCGCCGACTGCGGGGCGGTACAGCGTGTGAGCTGGCTGCTACACGAGGTGACCCGTCCACTACGGCACTCAAACCGTAGCTGCCGCCTGTGAGCTTCCGTCACGGCAAGCAAGCCATCCACTACCGCCTTTGAATTTCCCACTGTCCTCCACCCATAACGCCATGACCGCGATTTCCAGCACTACCGCCCGTTCGGACGCCACCGCCCATTCCGGCGCCGCCAGCATCCCCGCCGACATCGTCAGGGCTTTCACCCCCACCGGTGCGCTGCGCGCCACCATCAACCTCGGCAACCCCATCCTGGCCAACCGCGACGGCAACGGCGACCCCGTGGGCGTCTCCGTCGACCTGGCCCGCGCCTTCGCGCAGCGGCTCGGCGTCGCCCTGGAACTCATCGTCCTGGACAGCGCCGGCAAGGCCGTCGACACCGTCAGCCAGGATGCCGCCGACATCGGCTTCTTCGCCATCGACCCCAAGCGCGCCACCGGCATCGCCTTCACCGACGCCTACGTCCTGATCGAAGGCGCCTACCTGGTGCGCAACGATTCGCCCCTGCGCGAGATCGCCGAGGTCGACGACCCGCGCCACCGCGTCACCGTCGGCCTGGGCAGCGCCTATGACCTCTACCTGACCCGCGAACTGCAACGCGCCGCCATCACCCGCGCCGCCACCTCGCCCACCGTGGTCGACACCTTCCTGCAGACCGGCACCGACGTCGCCGCCGGCGTGCGCCAGCAACTGGAAGCCGACGCCCGCCGCCTGGGCGGCCTGCGCCTGCTGCCCGGCAGCTTCATGACCATCCGCCAGGCCATGGGCCTACCGCGCGGGCGCGGCGACGCCGCGACCCGCGTCCTGGCCGACTTCGTCGAAGACATGAAACGCAGCGGCTTCGTGGCCCAGGCCCTGGCCCGCCATGGCATCGACGGCGCCGCCGTCGCCCCGGCCGCCGCCGGGTGACCGGCCGACCGGCGCACTGCTGCACGCCAGGCCCACCCTGTGGACCGCCGGACGGAAAGCCGCCGGTTTCGTTAAACTGACGCTTTCCGCCTTCCACTGCGCCCCGCCCCACGCGGGGCGCATTGCCTTACCCCCATGTCCGACAAAACCCACGACATCCGCCCCGGCCAGTCGATCGAACTGCTCAAGGCCCTGCACATCCTGACCCGCGACGGCAAGATGAACCAGGACAGCCGCCGCAAGCTCAAGCAGGTCTATCACCTGTTCCAGTTCATCGAACCGCTGCTCAAGGACGTCCAGCAACAACGCGGCGCCGTCACCCTGGCCGACCACGGCGCGGGCAAGTCGTACCTGGGCTTCATCCTGTACGACCTGTTCTTCAAGGAACAGCCCGAGGCGCTCAAGAACGGCTCGCACATCTACGGCATCGAGACCCGCGAGGAACTGGTCAAGTCGTCGGAAGAACTGGCCAAACGCCTGGGCTTTGACGGCATGTCGTTCCTGAACCTGTCGGTGGCCGAGTCCATCACCTCCGACAAACTGCCCGCGACCATCGACGTGGTCACGGCCCTGCACGCCTGCAACACCGCCACCGACGACGCGATCCATTTCGCGCTGGAGAAAAAGGCCAAGTACATCGTGGTGGTGCCCTGCTGCCAGGCGGAAGTGGCGTCGGTACTGAGGAAGAACAAAGCCAAGGCGCTGGCCGATCCGCTGGCCGAGATCTGGCGGCATCCGCTGCATACGCGGGAATTCGGCAGCCAGATCACGAACGTGCTGCGGTGCTTGCAGCTGGAAGCGCATGGGTACCAGGTCAGCGTGACGGAGTTGGTCGGGTGGGAACATTCGATGAAGAATGAGCTGATCATCGCGCAGTACAAGGATCTGCCGCGCAGGAAGCCGGCGGAACGGCTGACGGAGATGTTGGATCGGATCGGGTTGCAGGAGTTGAAGGATCGGTTCTTCCTGCCGCAAGCGGCTTGAGAATTGAAAAAGGACCCTGTGGGGGTCCTTTTTGTTTTGGGCGCTCATCTAGGGAAGGGATGAAAACGTCACCGTTGGCACTGGCACCCATATGCGATGCACCTACACTCGCCCTGCGATCACACCAACGATCACCCGGGATGACAGCCGGAAAACCAAGGGAGCAAACAGCCACAGCCATAGTTCACACCCCAAAGGAGCGTGCAATGAGCCACCATCCCTATACCCTTGACCGCTGGGCCACGCCGGATGATCCGGAGAGCGTGCCGATCCGGTTTGCTGATCTTCGGAAGATAGAACGGGCTTGCCTGGGCATCTGGGCCATCGCCCGGATCGTGGGCAATAGCGCGACGGAACCCGAGGGCACCGGCGCGGAGCCGTTGGAACCGTGGATCAGCGCCAACTTGCTAGGTGGCATTGAGAGCCTCTGCGATCACATTGCGGATCTTGCAGAGCCGGCTATGGACGGGGCGCGATTGGATATAGAAGTCGCGATGACGGAAGGGTCATTGCATTGATTGGCGCGGTTGCGGTGTGCTTGACGCCATCGGGATACCGGCACGTCGCAAGAGTGGGAAACCGACAGGATGCTGCGCCACCCGCCACGCCACCGCCCACGCTGAGCTATCGCTCAATCACCCGAGCTGCGACGCAACCGATCGGTCGAGGCCTTGTTCAGGCGTTTCGCTTCGGCTTCCGCGTAGCCTTCTTCGCCCGGCTCGTACTTGCCGTCATACATGCAGCTGCTGCGATACCAGCGGCATTCGTTGATGAGGGAACAGCCGGACGTTAGGGCGGCGAGAAACAGAACGACACCACAACGGCCTAGGGTTTGAATCGACATGGGGCTCCTATAGCCCAACCGTCCAAATATATCGCTCAACTTTCCGCCAAAGAAAAAAGCAACGTCACTGTTATAGCTTTGACCCATCCGAAAAACCATATCAATTACAGCACAAGGAACTTATCTAACGCTGGGAAAGGATGACCGAATCATATTTACAGTAAGCGAGTCACTCGAACGAGTCACTCGAACGAGTTACGATGACTGCGATATAAGAAGCCTTTGAGACGCATGACTTACTTAAGACATGATCAGGCGGTATGAAATTAAAAACTTCTCAGGAGCGCCTTTCGATAAGACTCTTAAATAACTTGATTAACCCTCATCATGGCAGCGTATAGATTGCAGTTTTTAACTTTTGAAGAAGCGAAACCAATTCCAGTCCATCCTGAGAAGACAGTCCGAGTTTCAACCCTTTCATTATTCGATCATGCAAAGCAGCCGCACTACCATTCAATCCATTAATCGCCTGAGCCCGCTCCAACTCCTTGAAAGACAATAAATCATAAGTGCTTTCCCCGACTGAAGAAAGAGGAAAGTACTTCGCAAAACTCAAAGATTCCGTACCTATTTGCACGAACTTAAGATGCGTCGAATAATTAAAACCCTGTTCCACAGGATTTATTATAGGAAGAACTGTGGAAGTTAATTTTCTATCAACCGAACTTCCCTTCCACATATTGCAATGCACACACCCAACCGTTAGATTGGAAAACTCAAATGCTTTAGCCGGGTACTTTTTTTTGGGCACCACATGCTCAATGTGCCACGCCCAACCATAATGTCCAACAGGGCGCTTACAATACGAACAGCTACCACAACACTCATCAAAGAGTTTATTTTTAACCATCTGCCGAAGCTGTTCGTACGTCTTAACTTCCTCTGCAGTGAATTTAAAAGTTTTTGTTCGATATCTTTTTCCTTTGAATTTTTTCGAAATCGCTGGCGATGAGAAGGCAGACCACGCCTCCGTTCCATCTAGCTCTTTATTTCTAAGCATGGTGATTAGCTTAAGAAGGTGCTGTTTCTGGCTTCCTGTGCACAGCGTAATCATGTTGAAGCTTCCCTGAATGCAATTGACCAATCCCGACGGATCAGTAAAAGTGCCGCGTTAATTTGCGCCACTGCCTCGACTGAAAGACCTTCAGTAATTTTCAGTCGCTGCAATAAGGTCTCCGCCTCAGATCGGTCTTGGGCACCTTCAGTTACCTGTAAAACAGTGTCTGCAATTTCCACACTGATTTCACGAGCATGATATGGCGCGACCTGAAAATACCTAAGCACCAATTGATCGTGACTTGCGACATCGGCGAAACTATGCATGTCCAAGCTGACTTTCCCGCGTCCGAGTGTTAGTTCACCCAGGCGTTCCCCCTCCCCCACGTCATGACGCAGGATGGCGACTAGATTTCTCGTGCTGAGCGGCTCGTATTTTGCTGCTTCGCTAATGACAATCGGAGCATGAGTGGCGATGACCACATGAAATCTAGTTAGCCGAGACAAGAGATCCATTAACGTCTCATGGAATCTCATTTGCCAGTGCAAATGCAAACTCACTTCGGGTTCGTCGATAAGAAAGACAGCCCCCTGCTCCATATTGCTTAGCACCTTAGCAAGAACCAGTATACGGTTCTGCTCTCCCGTACTAAGTTGCCTAAAATTTAGACGCTCGTCACCATTAAACGCGACATCAATCTGTATATCAACACCCAATTCCAAATACTGAAGAAGTGTGTGGATCTGCGGCACCGTCAATCGCTCAAATCTCCCGCCCCCTTGAGCAATGCGATTCAATATCGCCATGTAATGCGGGGTCCCGAGCGCCCTAAAAGCAAAGGCTCTTCGTTTTCGAGATTTACTATTTTCAGATGACGCTTCAAGAAGTTTCTTAACTTGCAATTGAACTTCTTTTCCAAGACTGAACGACAAATCCATAGAAACAGTTTTTCTTAGGGAATCGAATAGTTTTGGATCGATGATCATTGCTCGCAGAATCAACCTAGCGAGCTGGCGATCAATGCCTGACAAGAAGACTGCATTAGTCTGATTTCTAGCCCCCAAATAGCGAATTCGACCGCTGTCGCCATATTTAAAACGATCGTGAAGAGAATTTGCGATGCACGCAACAGGACGCGCAGGGCGCGCCACTGCCAGACGTTCAGCTAATTCGCCAAGGACCCGACTTTTACCAGTTCCATTATTTCCAATAATATAAGTAACTCGACCAGCTTTTGAACTTCGCGTTGACTTTATTACTCTATCCTCTAATAGGTCAACAAGCTCTTCCATAGCTGTCTTAGTAGTTTCCCCACCATTTCTGCGCACCATCAAACCCTCTTTTTCATGTATATTTTTATAATTTTAGGTTAAGTATTTTTTAGTTACATTGGAAACAATAGCATAGAATTGCGTGATGGCGTAGGAACACAAGCATGGTTGGCTACAACCTCCGGCGTATTGATATCAGCGACACGCTGAACTCGCAGCACATAAGAGGAAGGTCATGTGCAACGCGCGGAACGTGAAGGCTCGCCGCTGGCTAAGCACAGCATGGCGCATCGGCACCTGTTCGACAGGCAAGATGGATGCATCGCGCCGCGAGAATGTCGAGACGGTGTTGCGCTTGCTGCAGGAATCACGCGAGGAACCGCGCGCCGAGATCGGGCTGGCCTATGCGCGCGGTCACGGCGCCAAGAAGAACCGCTTCGCCGCCATCGAATGGGTCGGACACGCCAGCAAGCTGCAACCGGACGACGAGGGTATCGACGATATCCATGGCGAGGTGATGACCTCGCACAGCCTGGTCAAGACCATCGGCACGGTGTTCGGCGCGTATCTGGGGCGCGGCGGCGTGACGCCGGAAGACCTGCCGCCCAAGCCGGCCGGATAAACCGTCTGGCGGGAAAACGGAGGCACTCTCCACAGCGCCGCCAAAGCAGAACGGCAATCCGGCTCGCGCGGGATTGCCGTTCTGCTTCATTGTTCCACCCTTCGAGAATGCCCGTCCCGCTTTCTTTTCGACTGCCCGGGTCGTATACCTGGTCAGCGGAGCCGATGCCCGATTGGAATCGCTGGAAGTCAATGTGCCGATGCGATTCACGGCTGAGGACTTCCCCGCATTGCGGGCGTTGTCGCTATTGCCCGACAAGCAAGGCAAACTGCTGTGTCAGGCCATGCAGCTACCGCTTGCGGAACCCAATCGGTTCAATGTGCCCTTCGATGCGACTCTGTTCGACCGCGCTACCCTACCACGTTCAGCACCGCAGCGACGACTCCCTGTTTTCTCAACTGAATGAACCCCAGGCGCTGATCTATGCCTGCCTGCAGTCGCGCCATCATGACGGCCACATTCGCCAGCGCCAGATTGAGCGGCTGGCGAGGGCATCGGAGCCTTAAGTTGTACCGTTCCTGGTACAGCTCTGCAGCGAGTACGTCGTTGAAATCCTGCAGGAAATCGAGGCGTGCCTGCCACGGCTAGACAGGCGCGTCTACGGCACGGTCCTCGAAGAGAATCCGGCCTTTCTGGATCTGGCGCAGCAACGCATGACCAGTTACTGGGATTGCTACTACCGACGGCGCTATCCCTAGCGCGAAAGCTATGTGGGATTTCGCTTGTTCGAGCAATTGCGCAGTTGGCGAGTTGCGGGCTAAGGCCTCGCCCGCTTGGACGGCTCGACCTGGCGATCAATCGCCAGAGCTGCGACGCAACCGATCGGTCGAGGCCTTGTTCAGGCGTTTCGCTTCGGCTTCCGCGTAGTCTTCTTCGCCCGGCTCATACTTGCCGTCATACATGCAGCTGCTGCGGTACCAGCGGCACTCGCCACCCAACGAGCAGCCGGACGTCAACGCGGCAAGAAACAAGACAACACCAAAGCGGCCCAACGTTTGAATCGACATATCGCTCCCTGAAGATCCATGTAGTGTACGGGATGGAGATGACGATGAAAAAAGACCGACGCTGACGCGGAGACTCGCGCACATCAGATGCGCTGAGAGAATGACCTGACGCTTCTTTGCACTACGCAGCGCGTTTTCCTGGTGGCTTGCCCTCGCGCGGAGCTTCAACAGCGATATGAATTACATTTTGAAATTAGGACTTGTAATTTGTCGTTTTCATTTTCTACCTTGGCTCATGGATAAGGCATCATCTGCGCCTCAGCCGATCAATCGGTTTTTCTCCATCGGGTGTTTCCTTGCCATCCCTCACTGCAATTCGCCGAGACCTCCGCGCCCTGGTTCAATCCCGCGCTTTTTCTCAAATCGACGCCTACTACAGCGATCTGGAACGGCAAGATTGGGACACCACTGACCAGCAAGGCTCGCTCTATTCCGAAGCCGTCCTCTCCGGCACCCTCTTCGACTACAGCACCGTCCCCTACCCGCAAGCCGCCGACTTCCTCCAGGCCTGGATCGCCGCCTGCCCCGACTCCTACCACGCCCATCTAGTCCTGGGTAACTTCTGCTTCGGCCGCGCCGCCGATATCCGCGGCTTCGGCTGGGCGGACAGCGTCACGCAGGACCGCTGGATCGGCTCGGCGCTTGCATGTGAAAGCGCCGCCGCAGCCCTCTTGAAGGCCATGACGCTTTCCCCGCGCCCGGTGGCGGCCTGCGTGACCATGATGCAAATGGCCGCGCATTTCAAAGAGCCGTATTGGCTGCGCCAGTTATTCGAAGGCAATCCCCCGGAAACCATTACCCACGACGACATCGAGGAACCCGGCCTGTTGGACGCCGCGCTGGCGCATCTGGCGGACTACGGCGTGCCGCGCCTGCAACCGGACCAGGCGCCGCAGGCCCTGCCCGCTTGGCTGGCGCCGCGCGCCGAGCACGAGATGGACCAGGGCAAGGATTATTGGCTGCTGCGAGCGCTGGAACTGCGCCCCGGCCATATGGAAACGCTGACCGCGTATGCACAGTATCTGCAACCGCGTTGGGGCGGCAGTTACGAGGATATCGACGGCCTGGCCAGCGGACCGCTGTGCGAGACGCTGACGGAACCGCAGCGCAACGCGATCCGCTGGATCGGGCTGTGGGACGAGTTGAGCGATTTTCCGGAATCGGATGAAACCCAGGCGGTGCAAGCCCATCGCCAGGCCTTCGAATCGTTCCTGCAACGCGATTTGCGCCCGCAAGAGCGCGGCGAGGCGCTGGGGCGGTTCGCGAATTTCATCAGTTATTCGCTGGGCGACCATGCGCGTGCCCGCGCGCTGCATGCGCAGAGCGTGGCGGCGTTCCCGGGGAATATGTATTTCGGCGAGGTGGACGGGCCGTTCCGCAGTTTTGCGCATGTGACGCTGATTCACCATATCCCGGACGATGACGGCGCGTTCAAGCGCGTGCTCGAGCGCATGTGCCACTGGAACCAGTTGGCGACGCCACAGGCGTTGGTGGCGGTAGCGCACCATTTCGGGCTGTGGGGTTTTGAACAGGATGCAGCCAAGGCGCAGCAATTGCTGGATCGCGCGACAGAACTCGGCCGGGACCAGGCGGACGACAGTTTCAATGTGCTGGGGGCGGCCGCGATGCTGTGGGATGGCGGCGCGCACGAGCAAGGCTATTTCCTGACGCGCCAGCTGGCCGATCGGCGCCTGCCGGACGCGGCCAGCAGCATGTACGACATTCACCGCGGTTTCCGCGACAACACGCCGGATCATTATCTGAATGAGGCGGTGCGCGACGAATGGCTGCAACGCGCGGTGGACGATGGCTCGCCGCTGGCCAAGTACAACATGGCGCATCGCCATCTGTTTGACGGCAAGATGGATTTCTCGCGCCGCGAGAATGTCGAGACGGTATTGCGGCTGCTGCAGGAATCGCGCGAGGAACCGCGCGCCGACGCCCTGGCGCGGCTGCGCATCGGGGTCTTGCTGCGCGACCACGGCACCGACGCAGAAAAGCAGGCCGGCGTGCGCGAGTATCTGCGGCCGCTAGTCGACGAGGACGACGACTGGCGCGCTGCCCGCGCCAGCGCCGAGATCGGGCTGGCCTATGCGCGCGGCCACGGCGCCAAGAAGAACCGTTTCGCCGCCATCGAATGGGTCGGACACGCCAGCAAGCTGCAACCGGACGACGAAGGTATCGACGATATCCATGGCGAAGTGATGAACTCGCACAGCCTGGTCAAGACCATCGGCACGGTGTTCGGCGCGTATCTGGGGCGCGGCGGCGTGACGGCGAAAGACCTGCCGCCCAAGCCGGCCGAATAAACCGTCTGGCGGGAAAACGGGGTGCCCTTCACGGCACCGCCAAAACAGAACGGCAATCCGGCTCGCGCGAGATTGCCGTTCTGCTTTATTGTTCTACCCTTCGAGAATGCCCGTCCCGCTGTCGCCATGCCCTCCTTGCCGACAGACGCCATGATTCTGGAGCCCGTATGTCGCCAGTCCCGTTTTCGACGCCTCAACCCGGCCGCGACAAGCGATGGCTGTTGATGCACAGCCGCCAGGCCGCGCAGGCGCATGGCTCGGATCAAATCCTTTTCTACGATGCGCCGCCGGATGCGGCAACGCTGGCGACGATTGAATACGTCCATCTGTGGGCGCCGCCCTTGGACCCAGTGGAAGCCGTGCCGGCCTTGATCGCGCAATTGCCGTCGCTGACCCATCTATCCATCGGACCTGGC
Source organism: Achromobacter sp. ISS7 (assembly GCF_056523125.1). Taxonomy (NCBI): domain Bacteria; kingdom Pseudomonadati; phylum Pseudomonadota; class Betaproteobacteria; order Burkholderiales; family Alcaligenaceae; genus Achromobacter; species Achromobacter sp. ISS7. The sequence goes on from NZ_JAWRZD010000001.1 coordinate 2,540,074, forward strand.
AATATCCAGGCCTCGGTCGTCAAGAACCTGCGCGCCGACCTGCTGCCGGCCAGCCTGCGGCATCTGTCGATTTTCGATTGCCCGGGTTCGCATACCTGGTCGGCGGGACCGATGCCGCTATTGGAATCGCTGGAAGTGAATGTGCCGATGCGATTCAAGGCGGAGGATTTTCCCGCGCTGCGGTCGTTGTCGATATTGCCGGACAAGCAGGGCAAGTTGCTGGATCAAGCCTTGTATCTGCCACTGCTTGCGGAACTGAATCTGTTCAATGTGCCTTTCGATGCGACCTTGTTTGATCGCATCGCGGCTTTGCCGCTGGTGTCGCTGGGGTTGATGTCGGGACGTTCGTTGCAGACGCTGGCGGGTATCGAACGGTTGTCCGGATTGCGGTCGCTGCGGCTGAAGAATCAAGGGGTGCTGGAAACGATCCGGACCATCGCCGTGCTACCGGCGCTGAAAAACCTGAATATCCAATATTGCAAGCGGATCACGGATATCGACGTACTAGGAGAGCTTGCGGGATTGCAGGAGTTGACATTGATCGGGTGCGGCGACATAGGGCTACGCGATTGGGAAGCTAAATTACGCGCCAAAATCCCCCGAGTGAATATCGCGGCAACGACCTAGGATGGCGCTAAAGGATGTCGGCTCAGATTTGATTCGCATGTGAAGGCGACAACGCCCCCTGCCCTCTACACCAGGATCTTTGCCTCGATACCCGCATGCTCTCTCAACAGATATAGCAACCCACCCCCGTCAATCAATTCAATGGGCTTATCCTGAGAGAATTTGTAGGCGTCGACCCCATAGCCACTTGTGCATACCAGGATGCCTTTGGTCGCGCCTTCGTTCATCATTGTGCCAAAAAGATCTCGTACCGCCGCCACGCCAACCGTGTCACGATAACGTTTAGCCTGGATCACGACCTTGCCGCCTAGGATAGGGCGCGTATCAAAGGCAACAGCATCCACGCCTCCATCCCGAGACGCCCGAGTGAGCTTGGTATCCAGTCCCATGCTGCTGAACAGGTTCGACACCAGCACCTCAAATTCGCCAGGGGTCAGGTCCAACAGATTGGGCCTTGACTCTAGATCACTGAGCACGTTGCCCTGCTCTATGAAACGTTTGTCGACCATATCGAACTCGACAATAGGCTTGATAGCCTGCAGTTCGTCGGGGCGGCTCGATACCTGCGCACCCAGATTGCGCAAGCAGGCGATCATGTCGACACGATCCAAAAGCAACGCTTGAAACTCAGACTTCTCTGCCCTCACGGAGACGACGGGAACACGGACTTCTCGCCCGCTGGATGGATCTATCGTATCCACGACGCCATTAAAGGTTACAAGCGCGAGCGCATCGGCTTGATCCGCCTCGAACAATTCATGCAGTGTTCGCAGCGTTATGGCCGCAACGACGCCCTGATATAGACGCTTGATATCCGCGGGCTTTCGCGCTTTGGTGTCAATTTGGTCTCGGGTCTTGACGTAGCGATGCTCCAGTTCCGTAGGCACGACGGATATGTGAGGTATCTCATACTCCACCACCAACGCTTTGCTCTCTTCGAGATAGGCCATTCGGAATTTCTGCGGAAACCCTTCTTCAGGGTATTCCGAGCGAACCAAGACCATCTCGTTGTACGCAATGACGGCGTCGCCCTCGCACGCCTGATAGGCCGCTTGAAAATCGTCGACCTCCGCATTGCGCCGCGCCGCCTCGGCATCGTAGGTTGCTTTTTTCTGTAGGTACTGGTCGTGCAGTGTGGCAACCTGTGCCCGCTTATCTTCTTCCCATAATTCGAATGATTCCAATCGCTGTTGGTTCTGTATCCTGGCTTTTTCCTTAGCCAATTGGTGCCTTTTACCAGCGCCCGGGATCAGCCGCTTCAACCCTGCTGGAGTTGGCACCGTGATCAACGAAGGCGGATCTGCGGGCCGGAGTTCTGCGGCGATCTCAAAAGGTGCGAATGGCTCGAAATGCCGGAGGCTATCGAAGTCAATGACGTCATCACACCTGAGCGTGTGCGGGAGGATATCTTCCAGCGCTTCGACCTGTTCGTTCAATTCGGCATTGAGGTCATCTGTTTCCGCTTGCCGATCAAAAAGGTACTGCGCTTTCAACGCCTTTTCGGCTTCGCGATCCTCCCTGGCCTGCTGGGCGGCCAATCTTCGCTCATCGCGATGACGCTGTGCCGTGTCCCTACGTTCGTCGCGCTCGACTTGTCTGGCATATGCAAGCTGCATCCGGGCGGCACGATTACGCTCTCGCTCGGACGCAGCGGCTGCGCGCGCCGCTGCTCTGATAAATGCTCCGAAACCGCTACGGCGTGCCATGCTGCCCCCAATATCTTCTAAGCCAAGGTTGAATAGATCAGGTCCACCTCACCTCGGACAGATATCTCTACCCGAGACTAATGTATGCAAATATTACCTGAACTCAAAATACCCCTGATCCTAGGGACAACACGGTGCCAAAGCCACGCCTGACTTCCTAGCATTACTTTCGTTTTAGCCGGATGTGCATGTCCGTGATGACAGACTGATCCCCAACTTCTTTGATCTCGATATAAGGTTGGGCACGCACGAGCCCGCCAAGTTTGGCAAAGCCATAATTGCGGGAATCAAAAGAGGCGTTGTTCTTGACGATATACGACCCGACCGCTCCCAAAGGCGCCCATCCGTTGTCACGAGCGGTGTTTTCAATTGCCCTGGCCAGAAGCACTTTCAACTCCGCGATCTCGGCAACTTCAGCATCGGCCTTCGGCAGGTCCTGCAACACCTCGAAGAAGATGAACTTGTCGCAGGCCGCGATAAAAGCCTCCGGCGTTTTTTTCTCGCCCAGTCCATAGACCACCTTACCCGCCTCTCGCAGCCGGGTCGCGAGCCGAGTGAAGTCACTGTCAGAGGACACCAATACGAATCCGTCGACGTTACCCGCGTACAACAGGTCCATGGCATCAATGATGAATGCGGAATCGGTGGCATTCTTCCCGGAGGTATAAGCGAATTGCTGAATGGGCTGGACCGCGTGACGATGTAGCTGGGCTTTCCAGCCGGCCAGATTCGCAGTAGTCCAGTCCCCGTATGCGCGCTTCACTGTCGCAGTCCCGTATTTAGAGACTTCTCCAAGCAGATCTTGAATAACCTTCGCCGAGGCGTTGTCCGCGTCAATGAGCACCGCCAGCCTGCTCACATCACCATTGGCCATGGTCTTCTCCTCCTGTTATGGATGTGGGACTCGATCAAAAAATGCTGTCTGCCAAGGACCCTCGTGATTGATTGCTTTATTCAGGATCGACCTGATTCTAGCGGACGGCCAATCCAGTTGGCTTCCCGTGAAGAATATTGACTGGATCGCAACCGCTGTTGACCAATATCGTTCGTCCTTTGTCTGTCCCCTCACCACTGATACGCCATCTTCAAGCTGACCACTCTCCCCGCTCCCGCGAAGCACCCGTTATCCAGGTCATAGCATCCCCCGCTATACCGCTTGTCGGTCAAATTCGACACATTCAACTGCACCTTCGCCCCCTTCAAGCTCGGCACCTGCCGGCCCAGGTCGTAATGCAGTTGCGCATCCACCAACGTGTATCCCGGCACGCGGAAATCCTGCAGCGTCTTGTATCCGCCCCAGCTCCCCCCGTTATGCCGCACCCCGAGCGCCGCGCCCAACCCCGACGGTGCATCCCACGCCAGCCAGACGCCGCCAAAGCGCGTCGGCACGCGCGATGGCGTCCTGCCCACTTCATTGGCATTGCCCTTGGTGTATTCGACGTTCTGCCACGTATACGCCGCGATCACGCTCCACTGCGCCGTCAGCCGCGCCTGCGCTTCGAGTTCCAGGCCGCGTGAACGGACCTCACCCGACTGGATCGACATGCGGGGGTTACTCGGGTCGGGGCTCAACACGTTGGTCTGGGTCAGGTTGTAGATCGCCGCGGAGAACAACGCCTCCCAGTTCTCCGGCTGGTACTTGAGGCCCGCTTCGAACAGTTCGCCCCGCGTCGGCTTGAACGGCTTGCCGCTAGCCGACAGGCTGTTCACGGGCTCGAAGGATTGCGCATAGGTCGCGTACGGCGCCAATCCATTAGTGAAGCGATACAAGGTGCCTGCACGCACGGTGGCGGCCTGGTCCTTCTGGGTGAAGCCGCCATGCCAGAGCCTGTCGGTGGAATCGATGGTCGACCAATCCTGACGCACGCCGACGGTGGTGTGCCAGTTGCCGAGCGCAATCTGGTCCTGCACGTAAAGCCCGGTCAGCGTCGAACGCACGCCCTTGTCCATGACCTTGGGCGGGACGGGTTGCGACGCGCCGTAGACGGGGTTGTAGATATCCAGTTTGGTACCGTTGTAAGTCGTTCGGTAGTCCCCGTCACCGCGCATCTGCTCCCACACCAGGCCGGCCAGCAAATCGTGGCGCGCCGCGCCTGTGGCGAAGCGTCCCTTCAGCTGGTTATCCAGCGTGAAGCTGTCGTAGCGCTCGGTCGAGCCCAGCACCTGACGGTCGATGGTGCGCAGGTCTGGCTGCAAAGCGGCCAGGACCACGGCGGCATAGTCGCTGTCGACGCGGGTATGACGACCGTTCAGGCTCATCGACCAGTCGCCCGCCAGCTTCTGGTCGAACTGGTAGCCCACGGCACGGATGGTGCGCGCGAACGTGTCGTAGCCCGGCTCGCCCACGTTGAAGCGGGGCGGCAGTTGGCCATGGGGGTTGGGCAGCACGCTGCCGATGCCGGGTACCGACGAGATCATGCCCAGGCCGGGATCATCCTGGTAGCGTGCGTACAGCGTGAAACGGGTGGCGGCGCTGGGTTGCCAAGTGAGCGAGGGCGCGACCGCGCGGCGGCGCAGCCAGGTGCCGTCCAACTGGCCATCGCTGTTCATGGCGGTGCCGACGACCCGGAACAGCAGCGTGCCGCGTTCGTCGGCCTTACCGCCCAGGTCGAACGAGCCACGGCGGTAGCGGCTGGTGCCGCCCTCCAGTTCGATGAGACGCACGGCATCCTCGCGCGGCAGCTTGCTGGTCAGCGCGATGACGCCGCCAGGCGTGGACGTGCCGTACAGCACCGAGGCGGGCCCGCGCAGCACTTCCATGCGCTCCAGCAGGAAGGGATCGACCTGCTGGCCGCCGAAGACAATGCCGCGGCTCAGGCGCATGCCATCCAGAAAGGTGTCGACGGGGCCGTTATCCGTGGTGAAGCCGCGGATGCTCATATCGTCATAGGCGGTAACGGCGCCCCAGGATTCGGTGGCGACGCCGGGCGCATAGCGGAAGGCCTCGTTGACCGAACGCACGTCGCGCGCGTCCATCTGTTCACGCGTGACCACCGAGAGGGATTGCGGAGTCTCGATCAAGGGCGTGTCGGTGCGCGTGGCCGAGCTGGAGCGGCGCGGCACCAGGCCGTCGTCCTGCGCAATGCCGACGACCTCGACAGACGGCAAGGTAGGCGCGTCCCCCCTCTTGGCCGCCTCGGCCGCGTGCGCTGCGCCGGGCTGGGCCCAGGCCAACAGCAGCAAATGAAATCCGACGGTAAGAACCCGGGGCGATGCGCATCTGGCGCGGGATTGGAAGATCATGAGCGTGGTCCGTTTGTTTGATGGCACACATCCCGGGGGGCCAGCACGTACGGCTGGCGCGATATATGGGCAGTGCTTCAAGGAGACTCCATTTAATATTGCGTCTCATTCATATAACTACCCGGATCGGTTCGCAGCCCCCGAAAGCGGTTTCCGGACATCGCTTCATGAAGCTCCACCACGACATGCCGCGCCACACCGCCCCCCTGCCCGAAACACCCACGTCCTCGATGCTCGATGCTGACTTCCTGGCACGCTTCCTGCCGGGCCAGAGGCACCGGCTGGTACGCCTGCAAGTGGCGGATGGCATCGAGCTGTGCCATTGGCAAAGCGCGTTCGAGCACCCGATTACCGTGCACACGCGGGACGACGGCGGCCGCGTGTTGTTGTCGTATCAACTGCGCGGCAGCACCGATTGCTGGCTGGAAGGTGGCATCGCCGGACGGGGTGAAGCGGTGCGGGAATCGTCCGGCTGCGTGTACTACACGCCGGATCGTCGCGGGCGCTTCGTCCAACAGGGGGTGTGCGAAAGCCTTACCGTTGCGCTGCGGCCGGACGTGCTGCGTGGCTGGATCGAGGATACGGACGCGCCACTGTGGCGATCTCTGGATTCAGGGGGTTACTTCCAGCCCGGGTATCGCGGCGAGAAGCTGCATCAAGCCGTGCTCGCCATCAGCCGAGAGTTGAGGCATCCGCAGGCGCCGACCGGCGATGCGCCTGGCGCCCGGCTGATCCGCGAGGCGCAGGCCATGATGCTGACGGGGCTGTTTCTCGAAACCGGCCATGCGGATATCGGCCTCAATAACCCCACCACGCGGCAACGGCAACGCATGATGGCGGCGCGCGACTACCTGCTGGCCGACCTCGCCCGCCCGCCGACGCTGGCCCAGATAGCCGCCGAAACCGGCTTGAGCGCCATGCGCATCAAGCGCGGCTTTCGCGAGCTGTTCGGACACAGCGTCTATGGCTTGTTCCAGCAGGAACGGATGCGGGATGCGCAGCGGCGGCTGCGCGCAGGCGGGGTGACGGTGATGGAGGTGGCGTTTGACCTGGGCTATTCGAATCCCAGCCACTTCGCGGCGGCGTTCCGTAAGCAATTCGGCATCGGCCCCGGCGAATACAAACGCAGCCAGCCCCCTACCCCTGATGGCTCAACGCCTTGGCGATCCGATGCCGTCCCACGGTCGTCTTCGGCACCTTGAACGGAAACCAGCTGCGCACATCTTCGTCCAGTCCGATGCCGTGCATGTAGTTGTAGATCGCCTTCTTCAACGCCCGCCCCAGCGCGTCGTGATCCACCCCGGTCGGGTCGTCGAAGCCGATATCGTTCTTGGCGAATGTCACCTCGGGCAGCGGCCGCAGCGTCACGCCGTATTCCTCGGGATTCAGCCCCACCGGTGAATGCACCGTACAGGCGAAGCGGTGAAAGAACCCGCTCTGGATGCAGCCGTTCTCGAACAGCTGGCGCACGTATTCCAGCGCGTCGACCGTGTCCTGCACGGTCTGCGTGGGAAAGCCGTACATCAGGTAGGCGTGCACCAGGATGCCGGCGTCGCTGAAGGCGCGGGTGACGCGCGCCACCTGGTCGACGGACACGCCCTTTTTCATCAGGTTCAGCAGGCGGTCCGAGGCGACCTCCAGGCCGCCCGAGACGGCGATGCAGCCGCTGTCGGCCAGCAGTTCGCACAGTTCGGGAGTGAAGGTCTTCTCGAAGCGGATGTTGCCCCACCACGAGATGCCGGCATTGCGCTCGATCAGTTCAGAAGCCAGGGCCTTGAGGGACTTGGGCGGCGCGGCCTCGTCGACGAAATGGAAACCCGTCTGGCCGGTTTCCTGCACGATGGCCTCGATGCGGTCGGCCAGCACGGTGGCCGAGGCGCCTTCGTAGCGGCCGATGTAGTCCAGGCTGACGTCGCAGAAGCTGCATTTCTTCCAGTAACAGCCGTGCGCCACGGTCAGCTTGTTCCAGCGGCCGTCGCTCCACAAGCGGTGCATGGGGTTGAGCATGTCCAGCAGCGACAGGTAGCGGTCCAGCGGCAGGCCGTCCCAGGTGGGCGTGCCGACTTCAGCGAAGGCGACGTCGGGCTCGACCAGGTTGACGTAGCGCACCGCGCCGCTGTCGGCGTCGCGCAGGAAGGTGCGCACCAGGCGCTGGCGCGAGCGCTTGCCTTGGACGTGTTCCAGCAGCGCCAGCAAGGGGCGTTCGCCGGCGTCGAGGCAGACGAAATCGAAATAGTCAAAGACGCGCGGGTCTTTCAGTTCGCGCAGTTCGGTGTTGACGAAGCCGCCGCCCAGCACGGTGACGATGGTCGGGTCCTGCGCCTTGATGGCCTGGGCGATGCGGAAGGCGGCGTAGACGGCGCCGGGAAACGGCACCGACAGCAGCACCATGGTGGGCTGGTGGCGCGCCAAGGCTTCCAGGGTCAGGTCGCGCAGAGTGTCGTCGACCAGGTTCAGCGGCGCGGTCAGCGCGTCGGCCAACGGGTCGAAGGTCGGCTGGCTGCCCGCCAGCGATTCGGCGTAGCGCACGAATTCGAAACGCGGGTCGATGCCGTCGCGCAGCACGTCGGCCAGGTCGTTCAGGTAGAGCGTGGCCAGGTGCTTGGCGCGGTCCTGCAGGCCCAGGGCGCCGAAGGCCCAGCCCAGCGGGTCGCCGCCCTCGTCGTCCATGTACACATCCAGCGAAGCGAAGCGCGGGCCTTCAGGCAGGAAGTTGCGGCCGACGATGCGGTGCGCCAGCGTCGAGTCGCGACCCTGCAGGAAGGCGATCACCGGGGCGATGGTGGCCAGGTAGCGCGGCTGCATCGCGACGAAGGCCTGGATCGCGGGGGTGTGCTTGTCCAGCGGCAACGCGTCCACCCTGGCCGCCACGGCGCGCAGGCCCTCGGGCGACAGCAGGCGCAGTACCAGCGCCAACGCCAGGTCTTCCTGGGTGGCCGTGACGCCTCGGGAGCGCAGGAAGCCGGTCAGGTAGGCGGTGGACGGGTATGGCGTATTGAGCTGGGTCATCGGCGGGATGACGGACAGCACGCGTAGGGGCGTAGCAGACATGAGACACGGCAGGAAATGCCGTCAAAGCGGGGATCGAGGGGGGATTATAGGCAGCGCGATGGCAAGCGCCGATACCCGGAGACAAATCCGGGTATCGGGGACACGTGCCATACGACTAATCCGCACGATTGGGGATATCGCACTTCCCCGTAGGATATCCAGCGCCACTGAGCTGGTAACTGACCGTGCCTACCTGCTCCACCGGCTCGCGCACCACCGCGCTGGACGGCGAAAGCACGAGCTGTTGAAGGCGGATATCGCAATTGCCCGGCGCGATATCGATGCGCAATTCGTATTGCTCGCCCTGCCTGGGCACGAAAACAGGAAACCGGCATTCGCTCGGTCGCTTTGCATTGATCTCTTCGTTGACCATGCCTGCCCCGACCGGATTCAGCACAAACAGCGTAGAGCCGAGGGAGAGCATCGTGACGAACCATTTGGGCACGATCGCGAACGGCTCACCCACCGGAATGCGCCGCTCCAGTATGCCGTCCTTGACGGGCGGGGCGCCATCAAGCATGCCCACCCTGACAGCATCCTTCTGGGCGCCTTGGCTGAGAAAGCCGACCTGTGAACGTAGCTGGCAGGTGCGAGGGTCCAATTCCCCCAGCAGCAAGCCATAGTCGTCCGGGTTGCCTTGCACCACCCGTAACTTGGCGGAGGATGACTCATCGGGCTGGATGTAGGTGTTGTTGGCCGCACAACCGGCCAAGCTCGCGACGATCGCGGTCACGACCAACCGCCGGGACAGGCTGGAAGGTGCCGGCATCAGAGCTTCAACACATCTCGCGCCAGCACTTCCGCGCATGCCACGGAGGCTTTGTCGAGATAGCTCTTGAGCAGCTCCGCATTGTTCTCCAGCAACTGATCCTTGGTCGGCGGATTCTTGTCGTCACCTTGCACCGAGGCGCAAGCGGACTGGGCCACGACCGTCTTGGTCACGGTGTCGATCAGTCGCAACCGCGCGTTGTAAGTCACGCGGTAATGCGCCCAGTCGGTCGGGTAGTAGTTGAACATCCAGCTCAGCGTCTTCACGTCCAAAAGAAAATCACTACCTGGATTGGCGGCCACGACTGTGGCAATGTCGTCTTTCTTGAGCACCGTAGTGGAGGCCATCGGCGTTGTGCGCTTGGCGGCGGCAAGCTTGCCCTGCAAGGCCGTTGAAATGGCGATTGCGGGGTCCTCGATGGCGTTCTCTTTCACAATGGTGTTGCCCTCCGAGATCATCGCGGCGGCACCGATCATCGCGAAAGCGGCCTTTCCAGCGGTGAACGCGGCAAAATCGGGGCGTTCATAACTCACAGTGGCCACTGATCGACCTTCCAACTTGTCCAGCGAATCCTGGGAAATGGGTGAGTGCTTGACAGTGGTGCAGGCCCCCAGGGTCAACGCAAGCGCAATTGCAGTACCGAACCGGAACATCGAGACTCTCTTTGAACGTGGTAAAGGAAAATTTGCTGCCGCGAGCAAGCTTGCATGCAAGCTACGCCAAAGCCCGCGGATATTACTATCAGTTAATAAACAAGACAAAATAATTTCCATGCGCTACCTGCGCACTTTTCAGACCCCACGTTCCAGGAGCATTCCGTGCTAAACCGAGACCGACATAAGGGCCGCCTGATTGACCACATCGGACTTGTCGTGCGAGATCTGCCTGCCAGCAAGAAGTTCTATACGGCGGTGTTCGAGGCGCTGGGAATTCCGATCGGCGGCTCCGATGACAGGAATTTCTGGGCGGACGAGTTGTTCATTTCCACGCCGGACAGTGATGAGGTGCAGGGGCAGCTGACCGGGCGGCTGCATCTGGCGTTCCAGGCACATGACCGTGACATGGTGGATGCGTTCTACCGGGCGGCGATGGGAAATGGCGGCAGGGATAATGGCGCGCCGGGGGAACGGGCGTATCACAAGGGGTATTACGCGGCGTTCGTGCTGGATCCGGATGGGAACAATATCGAGGCGGTTTGCCGGGATTCGGCGGTGCGCAGTGTGGAGTCGGTGGTGGTCAGGTATTGAGTGGTCTGCTTCGAGCTATTCACCGCACCCTGGGCAATGACCATTCTTTTGCCCGACAGAAACGGGGTTCCCCGCCGTGGCCGCGGCCGGATATCGATCCGTTATATTCTGTCCACGATTAAACGGCGATATCGCCCGCCGCGATTTTTCCGCATGAACCAAGCCTGACAAGGATTCCCCGATAACAATGAATTCGAAGCCATCGCTGTATTCCCGCCGGCTGCGCGGTTCCGCCCTTCTTCTCCCCCTCTTGCTGCTGGCCGCCTGCGCCGCCCCGACCACCTACAGGCAGGACGTCAGGGCGATCCCCGTAAAGGGCCAGCCGCTCACTCCGGATCCTCCCTACGTGCTGGAAAAACTGGTGCCGCTGCTGTCCATCACCAGCGGCTGCAAGGAGACGCCAAAATCGGTGGAGGTCGCGCTGGTCGCCAAGTCCGACGACATCCGCACCAATGCCGCGGGTACCGCCCTGATCTCGGGCTCGGCCCGGGAGGCGTGGAACTTCGAAGCCTGCGGAAGGACCATTCCGATGTATGTCACTTACACGTTCGTGGCCGACGGCCGGACGGCGTACAACTTCTCGGCAAAATAATCGCCGAGGCCGTTTGATATTCAAGCCAGCATGCCTGCCGGGTTTTCTCGGCAGTATCAGCAACAAACGCTGCCCGCATCCGCGCGGCGCCCACACAGGATTTTGATTCAATGAGCAGTATTTTCCCAGGCGACCTGTGGTCGATCGGCGAAGCACAGGTCAACGGTTTGCCGGTCGTGGTCCGGTTTCGCACCGGCCTGCCGGCGGAACCCGCCCGGCAGCGCGCCGACAACCTGATCATCATCTCCTGGCCCTATGCCGGCATCGAATCCGGCATGCCCAATGACGAAGACAAGCAGCACACCAACCGCTTTGAGGAAGCCATCGAAAAAGGCTTCGATGACTCGGATATCGGTGTGCAGGTGGCGTGCCTGACCGGCAATCACCAGAAGGAATGGCGGTTCTACACCCATGACGTCGAGGCATTTCTCGACGCGTTCAATACCTGCCTGGCGGGGCATCCGACCTATCCCATCCAGCTGGGCACGTACAAGGATCCCGACTGGAATGGCTTGGCGGGATTGCAACCCAAGGGCTCGGACCAGCTTCATTGAGCGATATGGGGCGGCGCTCTTGCGCCGCCTACCGGCCGGCGTCAGCGGTAAGCCAACGCGCCGCCGACAGCCGGGCCCCCTCCGGCCGCCTAACTGCCTCCAAACAGATCCGCCCCCCGCACATCCGCCGGCTCCACCACATACCCGATCTCCCCCGCCACTTCCCGCAGAATCCCCTGCGCCAGGTTGAACGCGGTATTGGCCGCCGGCACGCCCGCGTAGATCGCGTTCTGCAGCAGCACTTCCTTCAATTCATCCGGGCTCAGCCGCGACTCGTCCTTCGCCGTCAACGCGGCCCGCACGTGCAGTTCGAATTCCTCCCAGCGGCCCAGCGACAGGGTCACCGCCAGCACCATCATGCGCCGCGCCTTGTGCGGCAGGCCGGGACGGCTCCAGATGTCATGCCAGGCGTAGCGCGTGATCAGGTTCTGGTAGTCGGCGGTGAAGGTGGTGGCGCGGTCCAGCGAACGCTGCACCCATTCTTCTCCCAGCACGGCGCGGCGGTTGGCCAGGCCGCGCTCGAAATCGTCTTCCCGGCTCATTGCGGCATCTCCATTGAGTGCTTTTCGGCGGGGCGGGCAACGGCGCGGCCCGCCCCTGTCGATCAGTTCACGGTGATGTTATTGGTTTTCACGACCTCGGCCCAGCGGACCTGTTCGGCGTCGACGAACTTGGCGAAGTCCGCGGCGCTGCTGCCGACCGGGGTCAGGCCGAGTTTGGCGAGCTTGTCGCGGGTTTCGGGGCGGGCCAGCGCTTTCTGCACCAAGTCCTGCAGCTTGGCGACGACTTGCGGATCGGTGCCCGCGGGCAGGAAGAAACCGTTCCATTCGACGACATCGAAGGCCTTGACGCCGCCTTCGCTGACCGTGGGCACGTTGGGCAGGTCGGGCATGCGCGCCGCCGACGAGACGGCCAGCGCCTTGAGCTTGCCGGTGCTGACGTAGTTCAGGCTGGAGGCGGCGTTGGCGAAGTAGACATCGACCTGCCCGCCCATGACATCGACGATGGCGGGCGCGCCGCCCTTGTACGGCACGTGCACGACGTCGATCTTGGCGTCTTTCTTGAGCAGTTCGGCGGCCATCTGGGCCAGGCTGCCCGGGCCGTACGAGGCATAGGTGTAGCGGCCGGGGTTGGCGCGCGCGGCCTTGATGAAGTCGGGCAGGCTGTTGAAGGCCGAGCCGGTGGCGGCGACCAGGATGTTGGGCACGCTGACGGCCTGCGAGACGGGAATGAAGTCCTTCTTCGCGTCGTAGGGCAGTTTGCGCAGCACGGGGTTGATGGAGAACGCGGAGGCGTCGTACAGCACGGTGTAGCCGTCGGGCTTGGCGCGGGCCACGTAGGCGGCGCCGATGGAGCCGCTGGCGCCGCCCTTGTTCTCGATGACGACGCTCTGGCCGGCGACTTCACCCATGCCCTGCGCGATGATGCGGGCCGCGTTATCGGCGCCGCCGCCAGCGGAGTATGGCACCACCACGGTGATGGGCTGGTCGGGATAGCCGGCGGCATGGGCCGCGCCCACGGTGCAGGCCAGCGCCAATGCGGCGGCCACGGGACGCAGTGCGGCCAGGGCCGCGTGACGGGTTTTCTTCATGTGTGCTCCTCACGTCTCCCCTGCGGGGATGTTGAATCGATCAAGGATCGTGGCGCGATCCGCCCGAGGTCAGACGGTCGCGATGGGGTTGACCGGCGCGCCCACCAGGCCGGGCACGTACATCGGTGCGGCGGTCAGGAAGAAGGCGTGGCGGCCATGCTGGCGCAGCCAATGCGCCAGCGGGGTCAGGTGCCAGAGTTCGCCGAGCGGCAGGCCCAGCTTGAACAGGCATTGTTCGTGCAGCGGCAAGAGCGGCCCGCTGCCCGATTCCAGGTGATGGTTGCGCAATTCCACCGCATGGTTGTCGGCGGCGATGGCGGCGATGCGGCTGTCCCTGATCCAGGCAAGCAACTGTGCGTCGGCGCCGTCCAGCACGCAGCAACTGGTCTTGAGCCGTTCCTGCTCGTCGTCGCCCAGGGTGAGCGCCAGGTCGGCCAGGCCGGTGTGCAGGCACAGGATGTCGCCCGGCCGCACCTGCACGCCGTCGGCATGCATCACGTCCATCAGGTCCTGGTACGAAACCTTGCGGTGCGCGTCGCCAAAACGGGCGCGCAGGTCGACCAGGACGCCGCGTCCCTGGATGCCGTGCCGCGCCATGGGCGCGATGGACAGGTCCTGAGTGCCGGTGAAGCCGTCGGCGACCGGTTCGCTGACGGTAAAGCCGTTGTAGCCGGTCGGCTGCGGCTGGCCGGTGCCGTGGGCGTCATACATCGCGCCGACGTGGCCCAGGGCGTCCCATTGCGTGGAGTACTGCGGCGATAGCGTGACGCGGTCGTCGCTGACGACATCGGTGGCGCCGGGCACGTCCCGCGCCAGGGGATAGCGGTAGACCGGCACGCCGTTCTTCTCGGCGGGCTGGATCACCGGACCCTTGCGCCGGGGATTGAGCACGGGCGCGCGCGGCACCGTCAATGGCAGGCTCAGGGAAAACGACAACCCTTCCCGGATTTCCGCGACGGCGGCCAGGCGCGCCTGGTGGTCCAGGTGGTTCAGGGTGCCGAGCTGGTCATCGGCGCCGAAATCGCCCCAGTTGGAGCCTTCGGGACGCTGCAGGTAGCGTGGACGCATGCGGTTGTCTCCTCGTTCTTTGGCGGACGAGTCTTATGGTCGTTGTGACGGCTATTGCACCACTGCGGCTTGCCGCAATTGGTGGATTTCCGGCGCGCTGTATCCCAGCGTGGACAGAATCTTCTCGCTGTGTTCCCCCAGGCCGGGCGCGCCGCGCCCCGCCGTGGGCGCCACGGCGGGCGTTGGCGCGGCGCCGCCGAAGTGGGCCCATTGCGCCAGGCCCAGGTAGTCGCCGGCCTGCGGGTTGTGGTACGGACGCATGAGTCCCATGGCCTGGACCTGGGGATGGTCGAACATGTCTTCGACCGGACGCACTTCGGCGCACGGCACGCTCTGGCCGAAGCGCTCGGCCCATTCGCGGGCCGATGCGCGCGACAGCGCCTGGCGCACCAGGGGCACCAGCACCGCGGCCTGCGCCGCGCGCTTTTTGACGGAGTCGTAGTCGGGGTGCTCGGCCAATTCTGGCAGGCCGAGGTGGCCGCAAAGCGCGTGCCAGAAATGCGGCGTGTTGGCCGACAGGTACAGGTGGCCTTCGCGGGTGGGATGGATGCCGGTGATGCCGCCCGAGCGCATGTCGCGTTCGATGTGGCGCGGCTCGCCGTCGGCCCAGACCAGGCGGGCCGCCTGCATCGCCAGCGCGCTGCCCAGCAGCGAGACTTCGATCGCCTGGCCCCGCCCCGTCTTTTCGCGGCGATAAAGGGCTGCCGACACACTGTTCGAGATCAGCGCGGCGCCGTAGTAGTCGACTACGGAGCCGTACAACACTTCGGGCGGGCCGTCGGCCTTGGCCTGGGCCGCGCACATGCCGGTCATGGACTGCAGGACCTGGTCGTAGCCGGCGTGGCGCGCCATCGGGCCGGCCGCGCCGTAACCGGTCATGGCGCAATAGACCAGGCGCGGGTTGACCGCCGACAGCGTGGCGAAGTCGATGCGCAGGCGTTCGGGCACGCCGGGCCTGAAGTTGTGGACCAGCACGTCGGCCTCGCGCACCAGGCGCAGCAGGATCTCGTGGCCGGCGGCTTCCTTCAGGTTCAGGCACAGGCCGCGCTTGTTGCGGTTGATGCCCAGGAAGGCGCGGCTTTCGCTGGCCAGCGTCGACGGGTATTTACGCAGGTTGTCACCTTCGGGCGGCTCGACCTTGATGACGTCGGCGCCCATGTCGCCCAACAGGGCGCAGCCGTAGGGGCCGGCGATGTAGGCGCTCAGGTCCAGGACCTTGATGCCGGCCAGCGGCAGGTCGGCGGGGGATTCTTGTTGCATGGGGAATTCACTCATTATCAGTGCCGGGACCGGCCTCACGCTGCCCTGCCGGCGGCCAGCAGCACGTCCTGGGCGCGGCGCACGAATGGGGCGTCGATCATCTTGCCGTCGAGCAGGAAGGCGCCGACGCCGTCCTGTTCGCGGCTGGCCGATACGATGCGCTCGGCCTGCGCGACCTCTTCGGCGCTGAAGCCGAACACCTCATTGGCGATGGCGATCTGGCTGGGGTGCACGCAGGACTTGCCCAGGAACCCGAGCGAGCGCGCCAGTTGCGCCTCGGCGCGAAAGCCATCGGCATCGCGCACGCGGGCATAGGCCGCGTCCATGGCGTACTTGCCGGCGCAGCCGGCGGCCAGGCGCAACGACAGCATCACCGCGCGCAGCGTGTCGGGCTGGTAGCGCTCGATGCCGAGCGGCTCGAACAGGTCGGCCAGGCCCAGTTGCAGGCCAGCGACGCGCGGATGGGCCGCGGCCAGTTGCGCGGCGTCGGCCAATGCCCGCGGGGTTTCGACGGTGACCAGGAACTCACCGGCGAAGCCGGCGTCCGTGGCGTCGTCGATCGCGGCGCGCAGCGCGCTGGCGCTCTCGACCTTGGGCAGGTTCAGCACGTCGATGGGCAGGCCGCGCAGCGCGGCCAGGTCGGCGGCATAGTCGGGGCTATCGGCGGCGTTGACGCGAACGATAATTTTCTTGGGATGTTGCGCGTTGGCGGTGACGAACGCGGGCGCCCCCAGCCAGGCCGCCAGACTGTCGCGGGCTTCCTGCTTGCGGGTCGGCGCAACCGCATCCTCCAGGTCGAAGGACAGCGCATCGGCCATGCTGGCCAGGGCCTTGTCGAACAGTTCCGGGCGCGAGGCCGGAACGAAAAGCTTGCTTCTCATTGATGTCTCCTGGAGGCATTGTGGCGCTGGAGACACCTGGCCGGGGACAGCCAAATTACGATAAGACGATAGAATATCTATCATCATGAACACCGACTTCCTGCACACGCTGGCCGCCGTGGCGCGCCATGGCTCCATGGCCGAAGCCGCGCGCCGCCTGGGGTTGACCCACGGCGCGGTGGCCCAGCAGATCCGCAAGCTGGAACAGGAGCTGGGCGTGCCGCTGGTGGCGCGCGCCGGCCGCACCGTGCACCTGACGGCCAAGGCCACCGAACTGATCGGGCCGATGCGCGAGGTGCTGGAGCGGATCGAGAAGATCCGTTATCTGGCGCGCTCGGACGAGATGATGGGCGAGCTGCGGCTGGGCGCCGGCAATACGGCGCTGAATTCGATGGTGCCGGCCATCCTGGAACACCTGGTGCGTCGCCATCCACTGATCAACGTCGAGATCCAGCCGGGCCATTCCGCGCGCTTCTATCCGGCCATCGAAAGCGGCGAACTGGACGCCGCCATCGCGCTGGAAGCCCCCTACCCGCTGTCCAAAAGCCTGGGTTGGCAGTTGCTGCGCGAAGAACCCTACGTGCTGGCGGCGGCGCCACGCCATGCGGGGCGGCATCCGCACAGCCTGTTGACGGCGGAGCCCTTCATCCGCTACCAGCGCAGCGATTGGGGCGGACACCACGTCGACGATTACCTGCGGCGCGTGGGCATCACGCCCCGCGAGCGCTTCGAGCTGAACGCCATCGAGTCGATCGCGGTGATGGTCAGCCGCGACCTGGGCGTGGCGATCCTGCCGCGTTCCACCAATGGCGCGATCGAACGGCTTGGCCTGCTGGCCCTGCCGCTGCCCGAGCCCTGCGAGCCGCGCCGATTCGGCCTGATCTGGTCGCGCGGCTCGCCGCGCCTGGCACTGGTTCGTGCATTCCGCGACATTGCCGTTGTAGAGTATGCCAACGCGGGCGCTTGACCCGCGCGCTACAAGGGGAAATCATGAAGAAGACCATCCTGTCGACGCTGGTCGGCTGCTCGATGTTCGCGCTACCGCTGGCCGCCAGCGCGGCTGGCCAGATCGGCTACCTGGGACCCGCGGGTTCCTGGACGCACCAGGCCTGCCTGGATCTGTTCGGTCCCACTGACCTGGTCGCGCTGTCGCGCGACGACCTGTTCAAAGGCTACCAGTCCGGCAAGATCGAGCGCGCATGCGTGCCCGTCACGACGTCGGTGGTTGGCGTGACGCCCTATATGGACGCCGTGCTGGACCTGCCGGACGTGATGGTCGTGGCCGAGTATCCGAAGATGCTGGGCTACAGCCTGCTGGCCAAGCCGGGCACGAAGCTCGCGGACGTGAAGGAGGTGCTGGCCCACCCGGTGGCGTTCGAGGAGGTCAAGCCGTGGGTCGACCGCGAAATGCCCAAGGTCAAGCGCACCGAGGCGGCCAGCGGCGGCGCGGCCGCCAAGACGGTGGCCGACGACCCGGGCCACGACAAGGCGTCGTTCGGCCCCAAGGTGGGCGCGTCGGTCTATTCACTGGTGTCGCTGGTGGATGGCATCGAGCAAGGGCCGCACAACGTGACCCGCTGGTGGGTGCTGGGCCGCGCGATGCCGGCGCCGACCGGGCGCGACAAGACCTCGCTGCTGGTCGAGACGTCGGACGACCGGTTCAACAACACGCTGGCGGCGCTGGTCAATGCCAAGGTGCCGGTCCTGACCCTCTACGAGCGGCCCAGCAAGAAGACGCTAGACACGCATCGCTACGTGATCGAGGTGGCCGGCCACGCCCGCCAGGAACCGCTGGCATCCGTTCTGGCGGCCCATCCGGGGATGCGGCTGCTCGGCTCGTATCCCCGCCCGTGATCCCGCGCTCGCCCGTCTGACAAAAGACCAAGGCTCCCGAGTGGAGTGCCTGGGGGATTGCGGCCCCAGGGCTTGGATCGACGGCATTGAAGGCAATGCTGGATTGAGCCCGTCGGGTATCGATCCCGGCGGGCCCACTCGCGAAAACCAGCATCGCTTTTCTCCATAATTATGAATTATGCTGGGCAGGCACCCCGATTCCCACCCTGGAGATCCGCATGCCCGCAGCCGCAATTTCCCGCCGCTTGATCCAATTGGACGCCTTCGGAGACGTTGGCGTGCTCCAACTGCGGGAAGAAGGAATCGCCCCGCCCGCCCAGGGTGAAGTCCAGCTTCGGCAGATCGCCATGGGCTTCAACTACATCGATATCTATCAGCGCTCCGGCAAATATCCCCTTCCCTTGCCGACGGGGCTGGGACATGAAGCCGCCGGTGTGGTGGAAAGCGTCGGACCGGGCGTGACGGATTTCCGCGAGGGCGACCGCGTCATCTACATGAACGCCGGCATCGGCGCCTACACCGACCGCCGCAATGTGGACGCCACCAAGCTGGCGCACATTCCTGAAGGCGTTGACGAATTGAATGCGGTAGCCGTGTTCTTCAAGGCCATGACGGCCGAATACCTGCTGCGCAGGACCTATCCCGTGAAGGCCGGCGATATCGTGCTGATCCATGCCGCTGCGGGTGGCGTGGGGCAAGTCCTGAGCAGTTGGGCGAAGGCCCTGGGCGCCGTCGTCATCGGTACGGCGGGATCGGACGAGAAATGCCGGATCGCGCGCGAGGCGGGCTGCGACCATGCCATCAACTACAGCGAGGAAGGATGGGTCGAGCAGGTGATCGCGGCCAGCGGCGGCCGCAAGGCGCAGGTGGTGTATGACTCCGTCGGGCGGCACACCTTTCTGGGCTCGTTGGACTGCGCGGCGAAATTCGGCACCGTCGTGGTGTTCGGCGCGGCATCGGGGCCGGCGCCCGCCATCGACCCCGAACTGCTGAACAAGAAAGGCTGCCTGTTTCTCACGCGGCCTTCCGTGTTTCCGCACAATGCCGATGCGGTCACCTTCCGGGCCAACGCCGCGGCCGTCTTCGAGGCGCTGCACAAGGGCTGGATCAAACCGGCGATCGCGGCCCGCTTCAGCCTGGACCGGATTGCGGATGCCCATCGCATGGCGGAGAAAAGAGAAAACGCGGGCGCCATCGTCATCGTGCCGTAGCGCCCGCGTGTTTCCTCAATACTGATACCGCATCGTCAACGTGGCGCTGCGCCCAGCCGCCCACGCGCCCTGGCTGTAGAAGCCGATCTGCGAGTAATACTTGCGGTCCGTCAGGTTGTTGACGTTCAACTGCGCCGACAGGCTCTTGTCGAACTTGTAGCGCGCCATCAGGTTGAACAGCGCATAGCTGCCCTGCCCCACGCGCTCGTCCCCGTTGGGGCCGCTGGCGATCGTATAGACGTGGCTCTGCCAGTTGACGCCGCCGCCCACCGTCAGCCGGTTCCAGTCGCCCGGCAATTGGTAGGTGGTGAACAAGCGCACCAGGCTGCGCGGCTGGTCGGTCTGGATGGGGCTGCCCTGGCCGTCGCGCGCGGTCCAGTGCGACCAACCCGCCGCCACGTTCCAGCCCGGCGACACCTCGCCCGACACTTCCAGGTCGAAGCCGCGGCTGCGGGTGCCCTTGGTGGCGCGGTAGGCCTGGTTGATGGTGCCGGGGATCAGGTAGCCGGTGTCCTCCTGGGCCAGGTTGTCCTGGTTCACCTGGAACACCGCCGCCGACGCGTTCAGGCGGCCTTCGAGGAATTCACCCTTGACGCCGGCTTCATAGGCCTTGCCTTCCAGCGGGTCGAGCCAGCTGCCGTTGCGGTCCTGGTAGCTCTGCGGGTTGAAGATGCCGGTGTAGCTGACATACGCCGTGTAGTTCTCGTTGATGTCATACAGCAGCCCCGCGTACGGCACGAACGCGTCCTTGTCGAACGCCTGCCGGCTGCCGCCGCCAAAGCCGACCGAATCCGTCTTCCAGGTGCTGTAGCGCCCGCCGACGATCAGCTTGAGCGGATCGGCCAGGCTCAGGCGCAGCGCGCCGTACCAGCCGGCCTGCTTGGTGGTGTAGCGGCTGGCCAGGGTGGAGGTGTCGCTCCACTGCGGTTCGGGGTACGAGCCGTCCCAATCCAGGAAATTGCCGATCGGCGCCGGCGAGACCGCGCCGCGGTTGAAGAACTCGGCGTACTGGCGGGTGAAGCTGGCGCCGACAACGGCTTCGTGCTGGCGGCCGAACAGGGAGAACGGACCGGAGGCCTTGATATCCAGGCTGTTCTGCTTGCGGTCGCCGAAATAGCGCTGGGCCGAGGCGCCCATGCCCAGGCCGGTCGTGCGGTCGGGCCAGCCGTACAGGTAGAGCAGCTTGCCGTCCATTTCGTGCTTGGAGTGCGAGACCGCGGCCTGTACGCGCCAATCGTTGTCGAAGCGATGCTCCAGGCTGGCGAAGGCGCCTTCGGTGGTGCTGGCCCATTTGGTCCAGTCGGCGCCGGTGTTGAGCGAACGCTTCCAGTCGGTGCGGCCGCCGTCGGCGTACCACAGCGGGAAGCCGCCCCAGCTGCTGCGCTGCGGCTCGTTGTCCTGGTAATTGAAGCCGACGCTGAGCGTGGTGCGCGAGGTCAGGTCGGCGTCGACGACGCCGTAGAAGACTTTCTTGCGGTTTTGGTAGCCGTCCAGGTACGAGTGGTTGTCCTGATAGGCCGAGACGATGCGGCCGCGCACGCTGCCGCTGGCGTTCAGGGGCGAGGACAGGTCGGCGGTGGCGCGGTAGGTGTCCCAGGTGCCGGCGCTGACGCTCAGGTCGGCCTTGAATTCGCGGCTGGTGGCGTGCTTGCGCACCAGGTTGACCGAGGCCGACGGGTTGCCGGTGCCGGTCAGCAGGCCGGTGGCGCCGCGCACGACCTCGACGCGGTCATAGATGATGGAGTCCAGCGACGATTCGCCGCCGGCGTAGCCGATGTCAAAGCTGGTGGGCACGCCGTCGTACAGGTAATTGCTGATGGCGAAACCGCGCGAGCTGAAGGAATAACGCTCGCTGTCGTAGTTCTGCACCGAAATGCCGGGCGTGCTGCCGAGGATGTCGGTGATCGAGCGCATGTCCTGGTCTTCGATGCGCTGGCGCGTGACGACGGTGACCGATTGCGGGGTTTCGCGCAGCGACAGCGGCAGGCCGGTGCTGGCGGACGTGGCGCGCGGGGTGTAGGAGCCGGTGCCTTCGGTGGTGGTCGGGTCGCCGTCAGCCTGGACCTGCACGGCGGGCAAGGTGGCGACTCCACTCTCCTGGGCCAGGACGGCGCCGCTGGCTAACGCCATCAGCACCAGGCTGGTGGTGCGCCGCAGGGTGGCGCGTGGACGGACGGAGCGGATGGGGCCGGCGGGCCGCGGGTCTTGCATGATGACTTCCTTTCGCAGGGGGGTGAAACAAGGCGAAAGGAAGTTTAATGCGACTTATTCTCATGCGCATTGGTGTTGCTATTCTACATCGCATAAGTCGAGAGATGTTACGCAGGGTTGCGCCAGGGGGATGCGCGTGGCACGCGCGCGACGCGCCGCTTCGGCCTGATCTGGTCACGCGGCTCGCCGCGCCTGGCACTGGTTCGTGCATTCCGCGACATTGCCGTTGTAGAGTATGCCAACGCGGGCGCTTGACCCGCGCTCTACAAGGGGAAAGCATGAAGAAGACCCTCCTGTCGACGCTGGTCGGCTGCTCGATGTTCGCGCTGCCGCTGGCCGCCAGCGTGGCTGGCCAGATCGGTTACCTGGGACCCGCGGGTTCCTGGACGCACCAGGCCTGCCTGGATCTGTTCGGTCCCACTGACCTGGTCGCGCTGTCGCGCGACGACCTGTTCAAGGGCTACCAGTCCGGCAAGATAGAGCGCGCATGCGTGCCCGTCACGACATCGGTCGTTGGCGTGACGCCCTATATGGACGCCGTGCTGGACCTGCCGGACGTGATGGTCGTGGCCGAGTATCCGAAGATGCTGGGCTACAGCCTGCTGGCCAAGCCGGGCACGAAGCTGGCGGACGTGAAGGAGGTGCTGGCCCACCCGGTGGCGTTCGAGGAGGTCAAGCCGTGGGTCGACCGCGAAATGCCCAAGGTCAAGCGCACCGAGGCGGCCAGCGGCGGCGCGGCCGCCAAGACGGTGGCCGACGACCCGGGCCACGACAAGGCATCGTTCGGCCCCAAGGTGGGCGCGTCGGTCTATTCACTGGTGTCGCTGGTGGATGGCATCGAGCAAGGGCCGCACAACGTGACCCGCTGGTGGGTGCTGGGCCGCGCGATGCCGGCGCCGACCGGGCGCGACAAGACCTCGCTGCTGGTCGACACGTCGGATGACAGGTTCAACGGCACGCTGGCGGCGCTGGTCGACGCCAAGGTGCCGGTACTGACCCTCTACGAGCGGCCCAGCAAGAAGACGCTGGACACGCATCGCTACGTGATCGAGGTGGCCGGCCACGCCCGGCAGGAACCCTTGGCGTCGGTCCTGGCGGCGCAGCCGGGCATACGGGTGCTGGGCTCGTATCCGCGCCAGTGAACGGGTCGGGACCTTGCGTCCATCCCTCAGCCAGGAGAAGTTCGATGATACTTACCACCGAAGAACTGGGCAGCATGGCCGATGTCACCGCCACTTCGCTGGACGAAACGCTCGCCGCCGACGCGTTCGGCAAGTTCGCAGTCCTGAGCGCCGCCGATACCGAATTCATCCAGGCGGGGAATGACTGGCGCCCTGACGATTCGACGCAAGCCTTTCTGAACGCTCACGACTCGGACCCGTGGATACTGCAATATCGCGAGGGTTCGCAACAGTTCCAGGCAAGCGACAGGGTCACGCTGGAGCAGGTGCGGCATGCCTTCATGTCGTACCTGGCCGGCACGCCGGCGTGGCGTGTCCGCTTCTCGTGGCGCGGCATCGCAAGCTTCGATGGATAGTTCCGTCAGGACCACGCTGTGTGGAACGCGCATCGATTCATGCGACAAGGCCAGCAGGCGGTATTACGCGGCGCCTATTTCCCAGCCGCCTTCGGCACGAATAATGCATGCGCGCCATTGGCCAGGTAGGCGCCGTTCAGGCCATCGAATTTCCGGGCCGCGTCTGGCCACGCGATGAATTTCCGATCGGCCCGTGTTCCGCGCTGACCTGTCGCCGCGTCGATGGAGACCACCATCTCTGCGCGCGCCTTGGCCTCGCGCAGCACGATCGCCACGAATTCCCCGGTATTTTCGTCACCCGCGGGAATGGACGCCCGCAGTTCGCCGTTGAGAATGGAATCCTGAAGAAAGCCCGCGGCTCTCGACCTCAGAAGACTGACCAGCCCTGATCCCACCAACGCGTAGATCCAGCCCTTTCCCGAGGGATGACGCTTCACATAGCGATCGTGAAAATCATCTTCGGAGATGATGGAGGCATCCACGACCGTTACATGAGCCCCTTCACACGCATCGATTCGATCCCTGTATCTGGGCCGATCGTTGTCCGGCTGTTCCCGCATATTGATGAACCTGATCGATGGGCGTGCCCGCAGCAGCGCGCCGGCGAATTCATCCTCATCCACGGCAGTCATGAATAAGCACTGCTGAATCATCCTGGTGTCGGCCACTTGTCGCCCCGTTCAAGTCCTGCATCGCGCCAAGGCGTTAGTCCCCTGCCCTTACCGATCCACCGACTTCATATCGCAGGTCGTTTCCTGCACATCGCAAAGCCCGCGGAACCAGGCGCGCCCGGCCAGTTGCTCGCCCTTGGCGCGCTCGACGATCTCGTCCTGCGGCGAGCGCTTGCGATCCACCAGATAGTCCAGCAGCACCCAGTTCTCGTGGCAGGCGCGGATGCCCTGGATCTTGCCCATCTCGGTCAACCAGTCGCTGCCCAGGTCCACCAGGCGCTGGCTGGCGGCGTCGGGCTTGAGATAGCCGCGCGCCGACTGGATGCCGACGCGGGCCTCGTCGGCGCGGATCCAGCCCTCGCCTTTGTAGACCTTGCGCGGGGCCTGATCGGGAAACTCTTCTTCGTTATAGGCGTCGCTGGCGTTGGCTATCTTGAGCCAGCCGTCCTGGGCCTGCTTCACGTCGAAGGTGACGCTGTAGGAGTATTCCGGTTCGCCGGCGGCGGGCTTGGTGGGGATCTGGCCCAGCGCCTTGGCGTTGGCCGACGGCGCATCGCGCACCGTGATCGACGGCTTTTCGTAGTTGGCCCAGGCGCCGAAGGCGCAGGCGGTGGCGCCCGCGGGGGCTTCGGCCTGCGGGTTGGCGGCCATGGCGGCCGGCGCGGCAAAGAGCGCGAGGATGGCGATTGAAGCGGTCAGACGAGGACGAATATGCATGAAGACTCCAAAGCGTCGACTATCTGAATGAACCCCGGCCGGCACGGCCGGCGGGTGTTTGCCTGGATCGGGCGTGCCGAGACTGTATCAAATGCGCCCGGGCCGCCCCTTGGCAACTGCGCCCGGACCCGCCGCCTTGGCAAAAAGGCGCGCGGCCTAGCCACCTCAGCGGAACCGCAGATGCCGCCGCTGCAACTCCGCCACCGTCCGGCAGCCCATCAGCTTCATCGCGCGCTCGATCTCCACGCGCATCTGTTCCAGCGCCCTTTCCACTCCGGGCCGTCCGGCGGCGGCCAGCGGGAACAGGTAGTAGCGTCCCAGCCCCACCGCCTTGGCGCCCAGCGCCAGGGCCTTGAGCACGTGCGTGCCGCGCTGCACGCCGCCGTCCATCATCACGTCGATGCGGTCGCCGACGGCGTCGACGATCTCGGCCAGCTGGTCGAAGGCGCTGCGCGAGCCATCGAGCTGACGGCCGCCGTGGTTGGACAGGACGATGCCGGTGCAGCCGATGTCGACGGCGCGTCTGGCGTCCTCGACCGACATGATGCCTTTCAGGCAGAACTGGCCGCCCCACTCGCGCACCATGGCGGCGACGTCGTCCCAGGTCATGGCGGGATCGAGCATTTCGGTGAAGTAGCGGCTGATGGACATGGCGCCGCCGCCCATGTCCACATGTCCGTCCAGCTGCGGCAGGCGGAAGCGTTCGTGGGTGGCGTAGTTGATGGCCCAGGCCGGCTTGATGGCGAACTGGGCGATGCCGGCCAGGTTCAGGCGGAACGGGATGGCGAAGCCGGTGCGCTTGTCGCGCTCGCGGTTGCCGCCGGTGATGCTGTCCACCGTCAGCATCATGACCTGCACGCCGGCGGCCTTGGCTCGCGCCATCATGTCGCGGTTCAGGCCGCGGTCCTTGTGGAAGTAGAACTGGTAGACCTGCGGGCCGCCGCTGATCTGGCGCGCCTCTTCCAGGCTGACGGTGCCCAGCGACGAGACGCCGAACATGGTGCCGAACCGGCCGGCGGCGGCGGCCACGGCGCGTTCGCCGTCATGGTGGAACAGGCGCTGCAGCGCGGTGGGCGAGCAGTAGACCGGCAGCGCCAGCTTCTGGCCCATGACGGTGACGGACATGTCGACGTCGGCCACGCCGCGCAGCACGTCGGGCACCAGGTCGCAGGCCTCGAAGGCCTCGGTGTTGCGGCGGTAGGTGGTCTCATCGTCGGCGGCGCCGTCGATGTAGTTGAAGATCGGGCCGGGCAGCCGCTGGCGCGCCATGCGGCGAAAGTCGTGGAAATTCTGGCACTGGTTCAGGCGCATCGGGGGACCTTTGTCTACGCTGCACGGACTACCGGAATGCCCCTTGCGACCTGGGCATGATGGGCCGAATTGTACCGGGGACGGCGGCGCGGCACGCATAACAGCTTTGCCATCCGGGTGGAGCCTACGGCGGCCTGGAAATCCTAGACTGGCCGCACTTCACAGCAGTCAAGGAGAAGGCGTTGCAGCCGCTGTTATCAAACCTGAAAGTGCTCGACCTGAGCCGCGTGCTGGCCGGCCCCTGGGCCAGCCAGATCCTGGCCGACCTGGGCGCCGACGTCATCAAGGTCGAGCGGCCCGGCCAGGGCGACGACACCCGGTCCTGGGGGCCGCCCTTCCTGAAGGACGAACAGGGCCGCGACACGGCGGACGGCGCCTATTTCGTGGCCACCAACCGGGGCAAGCGCTCGATCACGCTGGACCTGCAGACGGCCGAGGGCCAGGCGCTGGTCAAGCAGCTGTGCCGCGATGCGGACGTGGTGCTGGAGAACTACAAGGTCGGCACGCTGGCGCGGCTGGGACTGGACTATGCCTCGCTGTCGGCGATCAACCCGCGCCTGGTGTATTGCTCGGTGACGGGGTTCGGCCAGACCGGGCCGCGCGCGGCCGAGCCGGCCTACGATTTCCTGATCCAGGCCATGGGCGGGCTGATGAGCGTGACCGGCGAACGCGACGACAAGCCGGGCGGCGGGCCGCAGAAGGTAGGCGTGCCGATCGTCGACCTGACCACCGGCGTGTACGCCGCGCTGGGCATCGTGGCCGCGTTGCTGCGGCGCGCGCAGACCGGCCAGGGCGAGTACATCGATGTGGCCATGCTGGACGTGCAGGTGGGCCTGCTGGCCAACCAGGCCATGAATTTCCTGCTGGGCGGGCGGGTGCCGCGCCGCACCGGCACGGCGCATCCCAACATCCAGCCGCAGCGCACCTTTGCCTGCGCGGACGGCGACATTGTCATCGTGGTGGGCAACGACGCGCAGTTCGCCACCCTGTGCGAGGCGCTGGGCCAGCCCGACCTGGCGCGCGACGCGCGCTACGTCAGCAACAGCCAGCGCGTGAAGAACCTGGACACGCTCGATCCGCTGCTGGACGCCATCTTCATCACCGAGCCGCGCGCCCATTGGCTGGACCTGCTCAAGCGGGCCGGGGTGCCGGCCGGTTCGATCAACACGGTGCCCGAGGTGTTCGAGGACCCGCAGGTGCTGCACCGCGGCATGCTGCGGCGCCTGCCCCACCCCACCGCCGGCGAGGTGCCGCAGGTGATGAACCCGCTGCGCTTTGGCCAGTCGACATTGCGGGTGGAACGCGCGCCGGCGCTGCTGGGCCAGCACACCGACGAGGTGCTGGCCGAACTGGGACTGAGCGCGGCGCAGATCCAGGAATTCCGCGACCGCAAGATCATCTGACCGGCTTCACCAGACCGGACCACAAGGAGACAAACCATGACCATGCCGGAAAACCTGGCCGGGCCCTACCGCGCGCTGGACGTGCGCATCGACGGCGGCGTCGCCACCATCCTGCTGGCCAATCCCCCCGTCAACGCGCTCAGCACCGAGATGATGAACGAGCTGTCGTGGGTGCTGGACCGCATTTCCGAGACGCCCGAGGTGCGGGCGGTGGTGCTGTCCGGCCAGGGCAAGACCTTCTGCGCCGGCGCCGACCTGAAGAACCGCGCCGCCACCATCAAGGGGCCGGGCGACCTGCCGCAGCATTCGCGCCGCACGCGTGAGTGCTTCCACGCGATCCGCGAGTGCGCCAAGCCGGTGGTGGGCGCGATCAACGGCGCGGCGCTGGGCGCGGGGCTGGCCATCGTGGCCTCGTGCGACATCCTGCTGGCGGCGGCCGACGCCGTGGTGGGCCTGCCGGAGATCAACGTCGGGCTGCTGGGCGGCGGACGTCATGGCATGCGGCTGTTCGGCCATTCGCGGCTGCGGCGCATGATGCTGACCGGGCTGCGGGTGGACGGCAACGAGCTGTACCGGCTCGGCGTGGTCGAGGAGGCGCTGCCGGCCGAGGCGCTGATGCCGCGCGCGCAGGAACTGGCGCGCGAGCTGGCGTCCAAGAGCCCGCTGGCGACCATGCTGGCCAAGCAGACGCTCAATGC
Organism: Achromobacter sp. ISS7; assembly: GCF_056523125.1. Classification (NCBI taxonomy): domain Bacteria; kingdom Pseudomonadati; phylum Pseudomonadota; class Betaproteobacteria; order Burkholderiales; family Alcaligenaceae; genus Achromobacter; species Achromobacter sp. ISS7. The sequence goes on from NZ_JAWRZD010000001.1 coordinate 2,568,276, forward strand.
CATCGAGGACATGAGCCTGCGCGACGGCTACCGCTACGAGCAGGACATGACGGCGGCCATCGCCAAGACCGAAGACGCCATGGAAGCGCGCCGCGCCTTCCTGGAAAAGCGCGCGCCGGTGTTCCAGGGCCGCTAGCGGCATGGCCCCGGACGGGGCGCATAACAGCTATTGCGGTGGCGCCGTAGGTGCAAGGCCCGGCGCTGCCTACACTTCGCAAAAAAATACCAAGGAGACGACATGACGAGCGCGTTGGACGGCGTGAAGGTGCTGGACCTGAGCCGGGTGTTTTCGGGGCCGTGGGCGGCGCAGATGCTGGCCGACTTCGGCGCCGACGTGATCAAGGTCGAACGCCCGGGACGCGGCGACGATGTGCGCCACCAGGGCTACCCGATGCCCGGCCGCGATGGCGCGCCGAGCCCGCAGACCTCGTCGTTCGTGGCCATGAACCGGGGCAAGAAGTCGCTGACCATCGATATCTCGCGCCCCGAGGGCCAGGCGCTGGTGCGGCGGCTGGCGCAGCAGGCCGACATCGTCATCGAGAACTTCAAGGCCGGCGACCTGCGCCGCTACGGGCTGGACTACGCGACGCTGGCGGCGGTCAACCCGCGCCTGGTGTATTGCTCGATCACCGGCTTCGGCCAGAGCGGGCCCTACAGCCACCTGCCGGGCTACGACCCGATCTTCCAGTCCATGAGCGGGCTGATGAGCGTGACCGGGGTGCCCGACGGCGAGCCGGGCGCGGGGCCGGTCAAGGCGGGCTATTCCGTGTCGGACCTGACGGCGGGGTTCTATGCGGTGTGCGCCATCCTGGCGGCGCTGCGCCACCGCGACCAGATCTCGGGCACGGGCCAGCACATCGACCTGGCGCTGCTGGACGCGCAGATCGCGGCGCTGTCGCACATCGGCATGAACTACCTGGCCAGCGGCCAGCTGCCGGCACGCATGGGCTCGGCCTCGCAGATCACGGCGCCGTTCCGGGCGTTCGAATGCCAGGACGGGCACCTGATGGTGGCGGTGGGCAACGACTCGCAGTTCCGCGGTTTCTGCGAGGTGATCGGGCTGCCCGAGCTGGGGCGCGACGCGCGCTTCGATACCAACCCCAAGCGCGCCGCCGCGCAGCCGGAACTGTCGCGGCTGATCGAACCGGCGATGCGCGCGCGCACCGTGCAGGACTGGAACCAGGCGCTCGCAGCCGCCAACGTGCCCTGCGGGCCGATCTACACCATGGACCAGGTGTTCGAGGATCCGCAGGTGCGGCATCGCGAGATGCTGGGCAGCGTCGAGCATCCGCGATTGGGCCCCCTGCCGGTCATCCGCAACCCGATCCATTTTTCCGGCACGCCGATCACGGGCGGCCTGCCGCCGCCGCTGCTGGGCGAGCACACCGCGGACATCCTGCGCGCCGAACTGGGGCTGTCCGATGACGAGATCGCGCGCCTGCGGGCGGAGGGCATCGTATGAGCGGCGTCGACCATGACCTGATCGAAGAGATCCGCGACAGCGCGCGCGACTTCCTGCAACGGCGCGACCAACGCCAGCGCAAGCGCGGCGAGGCCACGGCGGACCGTGATTATTGGCGCGAGATCGCCGAAGTCGGCTGGCTCGGCATGAGCGTACCCGAGACCCTGGGCGGCCTGGGCCTTGGATGGCGGGCGATGGCGGCGGTGCTGGAGGAAGCCGGCCGCGCGCAACTGCCCGAGCCGCTGGTCGGCGCGGGCGTGCTGCCGGCGACCCTGCTGGCGCGGATCGAGCCGGTCGATGCGGCTCGGCGCGATGCGCTGCTGCAGGCCGTGTGCGCCGGCGACGCGCTGATCGGGCTGGCCTGGCAGGAGACCGAGGGCCAGCTGGAGGCCGGCGAAGCCGCGACGGCCTTCGGCGTCAGCGTGACGGAGCGCGAGGGCGCGTATGTGCTCAATGGCGAGAAGCGCCACGTGATGCCGGGCGCCGGTGTCGATGGCTGGCTGGTCACGGCCGACGGCGAGCGCGGCACCGCCCTCTTCTTCGTCGCCGCCGGCACGCCGGGCGTGACCGCGCAGGTGCACGCGCGCGCCGACGGCGCCGCCGCCTGCCACCTGACGATCGAGTCGGCCGTCGTGCCGGCGCACGCGTTGCTGGCGCGCGACGGCGTGGTGGACGCGGTGGACGAAGCGCTGGACCTGGGCCGCCTGATGCAATCGGCGGAACTGGTGGGGGTGGCGCGGCAGGTGCTGGCCGATTCGGTGGCCTACCTGAACACGCGCCAGCAGTTCGGCCGGCCGCTGGCCGCGTTCCAGGCCTTGCAGCACCGGCTGGTGGACGCCGCCATGCAGGTCGAGCTGGCGGCCAACAGCCTGCTGGACGCGCTCGACACGCTGGATGCGCGGCCAGGCGACGCCACCCTGCGCAAGACCGTCGCCAGCCGCGCCAAGGCCCGCGCCGCGCGCGCCGGCCTGGAGGCGGCGCGGCTGGCGATCCAGCTGCACGGCGCCATCGGCTACACCGAGGAATGCGACGTCAGCCTGTATTTCCGCAGCGCGCTGCACCTGGCGGCCTGGCTGGGCAATGCCACCGCCCATCGCCAGCGCTACGGCGCGCTGGCGGCGCTGCCCGCGCCCGGCGCCGATGACGACGACGCCGCGCCCATCACCGACTTCCCGCGCGAAGCCGACTGGAACGGCATGCCGGAAGCCGACTTCCGCCGGCTGGTGCGCGGCTTCTTCCGCGCCCACTACCCCGAGCACCTGCGCCATGTGCCATGGCGGCTGCATTGGGACGAGATCAAGGACTGGTACTACACGCTCTCGCGCCAGGGCTGGATCGCGCCGTCGTGGCCGCGCGAGCATGGCGGCATGGCGCTGTCGCCGGCGCGCCAGATCGCCTTCATCGAGGAAGCCGAACGCCATGGCGTGGCGCGCGCGCCGGACCAGGGGCTGGTGATGCTGGGGCCGATCCTGATCCGCCACGGCACCGAGGAACAACGCGCCCGCTTCCTGCCGGGCATCCTGTCGGGCGAGGCCGTCTGGGCGCAGGGCTATTCGGAGCCGAACGCCGGTTCGGACCTGGCCTCGCTGCGCTGCGAGGCGCTGCTGGACGGCGACGACCTGATCGTGAGCGGCCAGAAGACCTGGTCGACGCTGGCGCAGGACGCCACCCATATGTTCATGCTGGTGCGCACCGACAAGACCGTCAAGAAGCAGGCCGGCATCAGTTTCCTGCTGGTGGACCTGGCCAGCCCGGGCGTGAGCCGCCGCCCCATCCGCACGCTGTCGGGCCACGAGGAATTCTGCGAGGTGTTCTTCGACCAGGTGCGCGTGCCGCGCGCCAATGTCGTCGGCGAACTGAACGCCGGCTGGGGCATCGCCAAGGCGCTGCTCGGCTTCGAGCGCCTGTTCAGCGGCAGCCCCAAGCACGCCAACCATGCCTTGCAGCAGATCTTCAGCATCGCGCGCCAGCGCGGCCTGCTGGCCGACCCGGCGTTCGCCGACCGGTTGGCCGAGCTGCGGCTGGACGCGGCCGACCTGACCGCCATGTACAGCGTCTTCGCCGAGCTGGCCAAGGCCGGCCGGCCGCTGCCGCCCGAGCTGTCGCTGTTGAAGGTCTGGGCCACCGAGACGCACGAACGGCTGGGCGCCCTGCTGATCCAGATCGCCGAGGAATACGGCGGCGCGGCGATGCGGCTGGGCTATGGCAACGGCCAGGTGCACGCGCTGGCGCCGTACGTCAACGCCCTGGCCGCCACCATTTTCAGCGGCACCAACGAGATCCAGCGCAATATCTACGCCAAGCAGCTCGGCCTGGAAGGCGCATGACAACGACGCGCCGGCCCCGAGCCGGCGCCACGGGAGAGAGACAGATGAACAAAGCAACCGCACTGACGGTGGCCACCCTGCTGCTGGGCGCCACTTTCGCCGCCCCGGGCCAGGCCGCCGCCCCCTGGCCGAGCCAGCCGATCCGGCTGATCGTGCCCTACCCGCCCGGCGGCTCGGTCGACAACCTGGCGCGGCTGCTGGCGCCGGCGCTGGGCCAGCGGCTGGGCCAGACGATCGTGATCGAGAACAAGGCCGGCGCCAGCGGCACCATCGGCGTGGACGCCACGGTGCGCGCCACGCCGGACGGCAACACCTTCGGCTTCGGCGTGCCGGGCGCCATCACCGGCCTGCCGCACGTGATGAAGGTGCCGTATGACGTGTCCAAGATCCAGTACGTGTCGCTGGTGGCGCGCATCCCGCTGGTGCTGGTGGTCAACCCGTCGCTGCCCGACGCCACGCTGGCCGACTTCGTCGCCAGCGCCAGGCGCCAGCCGGGCAAATACAACTACGGCTCTGCCGGCAATGTGACCACGCCGCACCTGGGCGGCGAGCTGCTCAAGCAGCAGACCGGCATCGACATCATGCACGTGCCGTACAAGGGCGCATCGCCCGCGGTGACGGCGCTGCTGTCCAACGAGGTGCAGATGTTCCCGGGCGACACCTCGGCGGTGCTGGGCTTCATCAAGGCCGGCAAGCTGCGCACGCTGGCGGTGGCCAGCCCGACGCGCTTCGAGGGCCTGCCGGATGTGCCGACCACCAAGGAGGCGGGTTTTCCCGATGTGATCGTGGAATCGAACTACGGCATCATCGCCCCGACCGGCACGCCGCCGGAGATCGTGCAGAAGATGTCGCGGGCCATCGCCGAGACGCTGGCCGAGCCGGCCCTGCGGCAGAAGATGATCGACCAGGGCGCCATTCCCGCGGCCACCACGCCCGAGGCCTACCAGGCGCTGATGCAGGCCGAGTCGAAGAAATGGGGCGAGGTGATCCGGCGCGGCAAGCTGGGGCTGGAATAGTCCCATGCCGGCCCGCTTTTGCCGTACCCTTATGCCGTCTCTTTCGTTGCCGCCTTATCCATCATGCCGCCTGCCAAAGCCACGGGCCTGAGCCTGGACGTCACCGCCGACCTGCACAAGTGGCGGGCCTTCCTGGCGATCGCGGAACTGGGCAGCATCTCGCGCGCCGCCCTGTACCTGGACCAGGACCAGTCGGTGCTGAGCCGCCGCATCAACGCGCTGGAACGCGAGTGCAACGCGCGGCTGTTCAACCGCACCGGCCGCGGCGTGCACCTGTCGGAAGTGGGCGAACGCCTGTTTCCGCTGGTGCGCACGCTGCTGGGCGACGCCGAGCGGCTGGAACTGGAACTGAACGGCGAGGCGCGCGAGCCGGCCGGCGAGGTCACGCTGGGGCTGTTGCCGTCCACGGCGCATCCGCTGATCCGGCGGCTGTTCTCGCGGCTGCGCAAGCAGTTCCCCAAGGTGCACCTGAAGATCCTCGAAGGCTCCAGCGGCCAGATCGAGGAATGGCTGACCGACAGCCGCGTCGACATCGCCATCCTGTACCGCTACGGCGACAAGTGCCCGCCCGGCGAGCAGGCGCTGGCCTCGGTCGATTCATACCTGGTGGGCGCGGCGGGCGACGCCCTGACGCGCGCCGGCGAGGTCGCCTTCGAGCAGCTGGACGGCCTGCCCTTCATCCTGCCGGGCGCGCCCAATGGCCTGCGCAATGCGCTGGACGGAATGGCGCGGGCGCGCAAGATCACCATCGCGCCGCTGATCGAGGCCGATTCGCTGCCGCTGATGAAATCCATCGTCGAACACGAGCACATGTACACGGTGCTGCCGCTGCACGCGGTCTGGCAGGAGGTGCAGGAAGGCCGCCTGAGCATCGCCGCGCTGCGCGATCCGGCCATGGGCCGCATCATCTCGATGGCGTTCGCCCGCGCCAAGGGCCCGGGCCGCACCGTCACCGAGGTGGCGGCGCAGATCCAGAGCCTGGTGCGCGAGATCGGCGGCGAAGGCGTGTGGCACGCCAGCCCCTGACGGGGCCGGCGCTTCAAGCGAAGCCGTACAGGCGCGCCGGATTGTCGACCCAGACCTTGCGGCGCATGGCGTCATCGCCCAGCCAGCGCTGCGCCACCGCCACCAGGGCGTCGGCCGAGGGCGCCGCGGCGCCCATGCGCACGAAGGGCCAGTCAGAACCCCACAGCACCTGGTCGGGATTGGCGGCGACGAAGGCGTCGTGGATGAAGCGCGCGTTGTCGTAGTCGGGCGCGCTGCCCACGCGGCACAGCGTCAGCTTCATCCACAGCCGGCCGTCGGCCAGCAGGCCGCGCAACAGCTGGAACGCCGGGTCCTGGTCGCCACGCGCGGGCGCCAGGCTGCCCAGGTGGTCGATCACCAGCGGCAGGTCCAGTTTCGCCAGCGCCGGCAGATGCCGCAGGTAGGTGTCGCACGGCGCCCACAGCTGCGCGTGCAGGCCGTGGTGCTTCATGCGCGGGGCCAGCGCCGCGACCTGGTCGAAGCCCACGCTGCCCGGAAACAGGTTGCCGGCCGGGTCGCGCGCCTCGACAAAGCGCAGCCCCCGCACGCCGCCATCATGCAGGGCCCGCAATTGCGCTTCGCTGATCGACGGGTCGGCCACGGCGATGCCACGCAGGCGGTCGCCGCCCTGGGCCAGCGCGTCCAGCAAGGCGTCCGCATGCGTACCGTAGGGAGCCGGCTGCACCAGCACGCCACGGGCCGCGCCCAGCGTGTCCAGCATGCGCAGATAGCGCGCCGCCGGCGCGTCGGGCGCCGCGTAGGAAGACGGATGCCACAGCGGGAAGCGGTCGTAGGGACCGAACACGTGGCAATGCGTGTCGCAGGCCTGGGGCGGCAACGCTTCGGCGGGCGCCCGCGGCATGCGCGGCGTTTCGACGCTGTCCGGCACGTAGGCCTGGCGGGAATCGGCGGGCGCGGTCATGCCGGGCCCTCCGCGGCCAATGGCGCCAACCGGCTCAGCGCCGGCTGGCCGTCCTGTTGCGGCTGGTCCAGCGGCGCAGGCGCGTCGTCCGGCATCGGGATCTCGTGCGCGTTCAGCGTCATCGACACCATGGTGTAGTAGCCGATGACGGCGGTCAGCTCGACCACGCCCACGGCGGCCCAGCGCTGCACCGCCTCGGCATACAGGGCCGGCGCCACCTGGCCGGTCTCCTGCAGCTGGCGGGCGTAGGCGTAGACGATCTCGTCGTCGCGGCTGTCGAACGACGGTTCGCGCCGCGCCTGGATGGCGTCCAGCACCGCGTCGGCAATGCCGGCGGCGCGGGCGGCCTGGGCGTGGATGTGCCATTCGATCTGGCTGTTCCAGCGCCGCGCCGTGACCACGATGGCCAGCTCGCTGACCCGCGGCGGCAGGCTGGTGCCAAAGCGCAGCAAGGCCCCCAGCGCCTGCCAGCGTTCGGCCAATTCCGGGTTGTGCAGCGCGGCACGCAAGGGGCCGACCAGCCGGCCGCGCGGGCCGGAGACGATGCGCTCGTAGACGCGCTTCTGGTCGTCGCTCATGCTGTCGGGCGTGGGCAGGGGAATGCGGCTCATCATCGTCCTTCGCTCAAGGGGTTTCGTCGGGCTGGCTGCGCTGCACCGAGGGCCGCGCGCTGAAGTCCTGGTGCCAGCGGGCCAACCTCGGGTGGCCATCGCGCCAGGCCAGATCCGGGAAACGATAGTCCAGATACGACAACGCGCAACCGATGGCGATCAGGCCCAGGTCGAAGCGGCTGGCTTGCAGGGCGGGCGCCTCGGCCTCCAGCACCGCCAGCACGGCGCGGGTCTTCAGCGCGAAGGCGTCGAGCCAGGCCTGGGTCTGCTTCTCGGCCGGCTTGTTGCGTTCCTGCCGGTACAGCAACAACGCGTCGAGGAAGCCGTCGCCCAGCGCCTGGCGGCGCTCGGCCAACAGGCGCGCGGCCGGGTCCGCCGGCAGCAGGCCGGCGCCGGCCAGGCCGTCCAGATAGGCGCAGATGACGCGCGAGTCGTAGACCGGCGTGCCGTCATCCAGCACCAGGGTCGGCAGCTTGATCAGCGGGTTGTCCGCCACCAGGTCGAGGTTGGGCTTGTCCATCGCGACCGGCGTGCGCACCAGCGTCACGCGCTCGGCGATGCCGGCTTCGTACAGGACGATCATCACCTTGCGCACGAAGGGCGATCGCGGCGACCAATGCAGTTTCATCAGGAGGCTCCCAGGAGATTCAAAATCGTGATGCGGTTCAATGGCCCTGCGCGGGCCGCACCGCCGGATCGTTGGCGGCGTCCGGCGCGCGCATCTGGAACAGGTCGCTGGTGTGCGCGTACCAACCGGCACCGTGCATGCGGCCCAGTAGCCGCAGCGCCGGGGTGTCCACATGGAACCGCTGCGCGTCCAGCAGCGCGTCGTCGCGCAGGTACAGCGCCACCACCCGCGCCAACACGATGACGCGCTGCGGCGCGGCATCCAGCACCTGCCACACGCGGCATTCCAGCGCCGCCGGACTGAGCGCGATGCGCGGCGGGGCGACCACCCGCGAAGGCTCGGTCGCCAGCCCGGCGCGCGCCAGTTCATCGACCTCGGCGATGTAGTCCAGGCTGGTGTGGTTCATCTGCGCGGCCAGTTCCGCCGACACCAGGTTGATGACGAATTCGCCGGTCTCCAGGATGTTGCGCGAGGTGTCTTTCAGTTGGCCGCCGCGCGGGCCGATGCCCAGCGCCACGATGGGCGGATCGCTGCTGACCACGTTGAAGAACGAGAACGGCGCGGCGTTGCGCTGCCCCTGCGCCGACTGGCTCACCACCCAGGCGATGGGCCGCGGCACCACCACGCTGGAGAGCAGCTTGAAGGCGTTGGCGGTGCTGATTTCGCTGAAATCGAAGTTCATGGATGCGTTCCTGGCGGCCGGCGCCGCCTCTTCATTTGGCCAGCAGGCCCAGCGTGCCCAGCAGCCGGCGCATGTCGGCCTGGTCCTTGGCGACGTAGGCGTCCGCTTCCCGCGGCGACAGCGCCATCAACTCTATCGCCTGCTCCTGCATGACGCGGCGGTAGTCGGGGTCCTCGTTCACGGCCCGGACGGTATCGCTCAGCATGCGCACGATGTCGGCGGGCGTGCCGGCCGGCGCGGCCAGGCTGTACCAGGTGGCCGCGTCGGCCCCCGCCACGCCGGCCTCGGCCAGCGTCGGCACGTCGGGCAGCAGCGGCGAGCGCTTGTCCGAGGCATAGGCCAGCGCCAGCAGCCGCCCCTGGCGAATGAACGGCAGGCTGGCCGACAGGTTCAGCATGGCCAGGTCGGTCTGGCCGCCGACCACGTCGTTGATGGCCGGCGAGGCGCCGGCATAGGGAATGTGGTTCAGCTGCACGCCGGCGACCTGCTGGAACAATTCGGCGCCCAGGTGCGTGGCGCCGCCCACGCCGGCCGAACCGTAGCTGAGCTTGCCGGGCGCGGCCTTGGCGCGCGCGATCAGCTCGGGCACGCCGCGGATGCCGCGCGACGGGTTGACCACCAGCATGATGGGCTGCACCGCCACCACCGAGCAGAAGGCGAAACCCTTGACGCCGTCGTACACGGTCTTCTGCATCAGCGGCGTGACCACGTGGCCGGCCGAGGTGCCCAGCAGCAGCGTGTAGCCATCGGGCTTGGCGCGCGCCACGAAGCCGGTGCCGATGGAGGCGCCGCCGCCGGGCTTGTTCTCCACCACCACCGGCTGGCCCAGGCGCTTTTCCAGCGCCCGCGCCAGGCTGCGCGCCACCACGTCGGCGGGGCCGCCGGCGGCATAGGGATTGACCAGGACGACGGGCCGCTCGGGATAGGCCGCCACGGCGGAAACGGAAATGACGGTCGTGGCGACGGCCGCCAGCAGGGATCGAAGCATCAATCGCATGGAGTTTCCTTCGAAGGGCCAGGCCGCTGGGCTGGCCAGGATTCGGATCGCGAAATCAATCGGCCCGCGCGCCGGACTGTTCGATGATGCGCGCCCATTTGGCCGTGTCGACGCGGATGCGTTCGGCGAAGGCCTCCGGCGTGCTGTGGGTGGTCTGGATGCCGTAGCCGGCCATGCGCTCGATCATCTGCGGCGCGGTCATCACCGCCTTGATGTCGGCGTTCAGCCGGTCGATGATGGGACGCGGCGTGCCTGCCGGCGCCAGCACGCCCGACCACAGGCTGACCTCGTAGTCCTCGAACCCCGGCGTCTCGGACATCGACGGCACGTCGGGCAGCGCCGCCAGCCGCTGGCGGCTGGTCACGGCCAGCGCCCGTACCTTGCCCTGCCTGACCTGCTCGATGAAGTTGGACGAGGTGTCGATCATCATCGAGATGCGGCCGGCCAGGAAATCGTTGATGGCGCCCGAGGTGCCCTTGTAGGGAATGTGGCGGATGTCGGCATGGGCCGCGGCCTTGAACATCTCGCCGGCCAGGTGGCTGGTGGTGCCATTGCCCGAGGAACTGAAGGTCAGCTCGCCCGGCCGCTGCCGCGCCAGTTCGGCCAGCTCGGCGACCGAGTCGACCTTGAGGCCGGGGTTGACCACCAGCAGGTTCGAGGTCAGGTTGGTCAGCGACACCGGCGCGAAGCTGCGCTGCGGGTCGTAGCGCAGCTTGGGGTACAGCGACGGGTTGATCGTCAACACGCCCATGGTCGAATACAGCAGCGTGTAGCCGTCGGGCGCGGCGGTGGCCACGGCCTCGGCGCCGATCGCGCCGCCGGCGCCACCACGGTTCTCCACCACCACGGTCTGGCCCAGCTTTTCGCCCAGGCCCTGCGCCAGCGACCGCGCCATCAGGTCGGTGGCGCCGCCGGCCGGGAACGGCACGATCAGTTTCACCGGCCGGTCGGGATAGGCCCCGGCCGCCATGGCCGCCGATATCAGGCCCGCACCGAGCCACAGGCTGACCGCGGTCAGCGCACTTGCCATTCTCATGCTGTCTCCACCCTGGGGGTTTTTATGTTTGCAGCATGGTAGGCGCGGGGCGGCGGTGGCGCTATGCGCGGGATCGCATATCTGCTTTGTGCGGACACCGGGCCGCCCGGCGCGCCTGCGACCGGCGGCGGCCTGCGCGATGGCGGGATCGGGTATCGTCTGCACCAGGCCCCTTCCCCCCGCTTCGTTCGCAATGCCCCATCGCTCCGACCTGTTCTCGCCCCCCACCCGCCAACGCACCGCCCGCGCCAATTCGCTGCTGTGGATCCTCGACCCGCTGGAACGCGATGCCGGCTATCTGCGCCGCAAGATGTTCGGCTGCGACGCCGCCTACCTGGATGGCGCGCTGTACCTGGTGGTGGCCGACCGCGAACCGCCCTGGAACGGCGTGATGGTGTGTTCCTCGCAGGACCGCCACGCGGCGCTGCTGGCCGACATGCCGAGCCTGCTGCCGCATCCGCAGCTGGGCAAGTGGCTGTACCTGCCGCAGACCGACGAGGCCTTCGAGACGCTGGCCACGCGGCTGGTGGAACTGGCGTTGGCGCGCGACCCGCGCCTGGGCGTGGTACCCAAGCCGCGGGCCCGCCGGCGCAAGTCGTGGCGCTCGGAGGAATGAACCGAAGCCTCGCCGGCGGCGATTCGACCGGGCCCGCCTGACCGCATCGGCCAAACCGGCCGCCTTGCATGGACCCGCCGTGGCCGCTCGTCTTGCCCGCGTCATGGCCCACACGCTAGAATTGCGGATAATTCTCATTCATCAGGCGCCATCCCCCCTGCTTTGCGCGCCGGAACCTCGACCGGATCGCCCATGCCCCCGCCCAGCATCGAAGCGCTGTATGTCGACCATCACGGTTGGCTCAAGGGATGGCTGCGCCGGCGCCTGGGCAATTCGTTCGATGCCGCCGACCTGGCGCACGACACCTTCATCCGCCTGATCGCCCGCGAAGACCCGCCCGTGGTGCGCGAACCGCGCGCGCTGCTGACCACCGTGGCGCAGGGCGTGCTGTCGAACTTCATGCGGCGCCGCAAGATCGAGGACGCCTATCTGGCGACCCTGGCCGCCCTGCCCGAGCAGACCGCGCCCAGCCCCGAGACGCGCGCCATCCTGATCGAGACCCTGGTCGAGCTGGACCGCCGCCTGGACACCCTGCCCGCGCCGGTGGTGAAAGCTTTCCTGCTGTCGCAACTGGACGGCATGAAGCAGGCGGACATCGCCGCCGAACTGAAGCTGTCGCTGGCCACGGTGCAACGCCATATCGCCAGGGCAGCGCATTGCTGCTTCTTCGGCGCCTGACCCGGCGCCCGGCACGCCACCCATGCCCTACTCCACCGCCAGCCGGCCAGCGCCGCCCCTGCCCGCCCTGGAAGGCCCGCCGCTGCCCGAACGGGCCAGCCGGGCCGCGGTCGAGTGGCTGGTGCGCCTGCAGGCCGCGGATGCCAACGACGCCCTGCGCCGGGACTGGGCACAGTGGCTGGCGGCCGACCCGGACCATGCGCGCGCCTGGCGCCATATCGAATCGTTCGGCGCGCACCTGCGCGGCCTGGATGCGCCGCTGGCGCGCGGCACCCTGGTGCGCGGCGGCGAACGGCGTGGCCGGCGCGGCGCGCTCAAGGCCCTGGCGCTGGCGGCATTTGCCGGCTCGGGCGCCTGGCTGGCGCGCGACGGCCTGGTGTTGCAATGGCAGGACCTGAACGCGGACTATCGCACCGGCACCGGCCAGCGACGCGCGCTGACGCTGACCGACGGCACCCGCGTCGACCTGGACACGCGCAGCGCCATCGCCCTGCGCTACGACGACGGCCAGCGCCTGATCCAGCTGCTGCACGGCCGCATCCTGGTGGCCACCGCCCCCGACCCGGCGCGCGCGGGCTGGCCGGCCCGTCCGCTGCTGGTGGACACGGCGCGCGGCAGGCTGCGCCCGCTGGGCACGCGGTTCGTCGCGCAGCATCTGGACGACGCCGATCTGGTGGCCGTACTGGAAGGCGCGGTGGAAATCCTGCCGCGGGACGCCCCGGCGGCCACCCGGGTCGTGCGGGCCGGCGAGCAGAGCCACTACAGCCGGCTGGCCGCCGAGGCGCCGCTGCGCAGCGACCAGCAAGCGGACGCCCAGGCCGGCGCCTGGGCCGCCGGCATGCTGGTGGCGCGCGACATGCGGCTGGATGACTTCATCGCCGAACTGGCCCGCTACCGCCCCGGCCGGCTGGCCTGTGCGCCGCAGGTCGCGGCCCTGCGCGTCTCGGGCGTCTATCCGCTGGCGGACCCGGACAGGGTGCTGGACATGCTGACCCGCACCCATCCGGTCGAGATGCGCAGCATGACGCGCTACTGGACCACCGTGACGCCGCGTGAGGGCTGATACGGTCCAGATGAGGGGTTTTTCGTTCTCGCGTGGCAATCCCTATGGAAGCCACTTTTTTCACGGGAACTGAAGACCACCATGCACGATCGCCTCTCGCGCCGCGCCGCCCGCCTCATCGGCCGGACCGCCCCCCTGCTCTCGCCCGGCCGCCTGGCCGTGCTGTCCCTGTCGGCCACGCTGCTGTCGCCTGCCGCCCTGGCGCAGCCGGCCGCGCGCGCCTATGCGATTCCCGCCGGCTCCCTCGAAAGCGTGCTGACCCGCTATGCCCTGGAAAGCCAGCTGATGCTGTCCTATGCCGCGACCGACGTGGCCGGCAAGCGCAGCGGCGGCCTGAGCGGCAGCCATGACCCGGCCTCGGCGCTGAGCCAGATCCTGGCCGGCACGGGCATGCGCGCCAGCCTGCAACCGAACGGCGGCTATCTGCTGCGTCCCGCGCCGGGCGCGGATGGCGCGCAGACCCTGCCGTCGGTGACGGTGACCGGGGAACGCCCGGAAACCGCCTGGGGCCCGGTGCAGGGCTTCGTGGCCAAACAGAGCGCCACCGCCACCAAGACCGACACGCCGCTGCACGAAACGCCGCAATCGGTGTCGGTGGTGCCGCGCGCCCAGATGGTGGCGCAGGCCGCCGACTCGCTCGACCAGGCGCTGGCGTATACCGCCGGCGTGATGCCGCTGGACGGCGGCGCGCTGCGCAACATCAGCACCGGCTTCACGGTGCGCGGCTTCAACGTCACCGGCTCGGCGCCGCTGTACCTGAACGGCACCAAGCTGCCGATGAACTCGCTGAGCGGCGCCATGGAGCCGTATGACTACGAACGCATCGAGGTGCTGAAGGGGCCGGCGTCGATCCTGTACGGCCAGGCCGCGCCCGGCGGCATCATCAACCTGGTCAGCAAACGCCCCACCGCCGAGCCGCTGCGCGAGATGGAGGTGAAGTACGGCACCTGGAACACCAAGCAACTGGCCATGGACTTCGGCGGCCCGCTGACCGAGGACGGCAACGTGCGCTACCGCCTGACCGGGCTGGGACGCGATGCGGACACCATGGTGCGGCACATCAACAACGACCGCCAGTCGCTGTCGGGCTCGCTCGAATGGCAGTTGAGCGGTGCCACGCGGCTGACGCTGCTGGGCGGCTGGAGCCGCACCGACAATCCCTACGACGTGGGCAAGCCGCGCCAGGGCACGCTGCTGCCCAATCCCAACGGCGCGATCTCGCGCTCGGTGTTCCTGGGCGAACCGGGGTTTGACCGTTTCGTGGTGCAGGGCGGCCACCTGGGCTACCTGCTGGAGCACAAGATCAACGACGACTGGCAGGTGCGCCAGAATCTGCTGGGCTACAACCACCGCGCCAATAGCAAGAGCATGTACATGATGACAAGCTCGGTCAACCCCGCCAACCCGGCGCTGCTCGAGCGCCTGGCCGTGTCGCGCGACGACACGGACAAGGGCATCGCCCTGGACAACCAGCTGCTGGGCAAGCTGCGCCACGGCCGCTTCGAGCACACCCTGCTGTTCGGCGTGGACGCCAGCCGCAGCAGCCTGACACGCGATCAGGCGGTGGGCGTCAATGCCGTCCCGATCGATGTGTATGACCCGGTCTACGGCAGCACGCCGACGCTGGACCCCGCCCGGCGCGGCGTCGACCGCTCGCGTCAGGTGGGTTTCTATGCCCAGGACCAGATCAAATTCGATGGCCGCTGGATCGGCTTGTTCGGCGGCCGCTACGACCGCGCCCGCACCGAGGAAGCCCCCGGCGGCGACAGGCAGGATTCGCACGCGTTCTCGCCGCGCGCCGGCCTGATGTATCTGTTCGACAACGGCCTGGCGCCCTACTACAGCTTCACCAAGTCATTCCAGCCGACCTCTGGCATGGATTTCGGCGGCACGCCGTTCAAGCCCACCACCGGCACGCAGCACGAGATCGGCCTGAAGTACGAGCCGCCCGGCGTCGACGCGTCGGTCACGCTGGCGCTGTACGACATCACCCAGCGCAACGTGATGACCTCGGACCTGGCCAATCCCGGGTTCTCGGTGCAGACCGGCGAAGTGCGCTCGCGCGGCGCCGAGCTGGAAGGCCGCGCCAGCCTCAACCACAACCTGGATGTGGTGGCCGCCTTCACGCTGACCAACGCCAGGACCACCAAGAGCACGCGGGGCGACGAAGGCGCGCGGCCGGCATCGGTGCCGCGCAGCATGGCGTCGCTGTGGCTGGACTACAAGCTGGCGGCGCTGCCCGGCCTGAGCACCGCGGCCGGCGTGCGCTACGTGGGACGGCAGGAAAGCGACGGCGTCACGGTGCCCAGCTACACCGTGCTGGACGCGGCGTTGCGGTACCGCCTGCAGAACTGGGAATTCGCGCTCAACGTCAAGAACCTGACGAACAAGCGCTACATCGCCGCGTGCCCGTATGCCTGCTACTACGGCGACGAACGCAATGTGATGCTGACGGCGCGGGTGAACTGGTAGGCAAAACGCGCGGACGGCGGCGCCGGACGGCGCCCGCCGCGCACGACCGGATCACGCCGGGCCGGCCGGGTCGCCGAACACGTCGCGCCAGGGCCGCGACAGCGCCTCGGCATCCGCCGCCGTCAGGTATTGCGGCGCCCCCCGCGCCATGGCGGCGAACAGCAAGGCGTCGCTGGCCTGGTCCCACGGCGCCGCCAGCCACTCGTCGATCTCGCCGTCCTCGTCTTCCTCCCGGATGAAGGCGGCGGCGCCATCGACGGCCTCGGCGCGCCGCCGCAGCAGGCCGTGGACCTGCATGAAGCCGGCATGGATCGGCGAATGCGCGCCGCCACGGCGGCGGGCGGCGGACAACACGCCATGCCACTCGGATTGCGGCGACGCCTCGGTGGCGCCATCGGGCGGTGCCGCGACGGGGCCATCCTCGTCCGCCGCCCAGCGCTCCCAGGCGCGCCCGTAGCGGTCCCAGCCATCGTCGGGCAAGCCGGCGCCCAGCGCCTGCGCCTGTTCGCGCGTCAATTCGGGAATGCGGGCCAGGATGTCGACCACCGCTTCGCCGTGCGGACCGAACAGCGTGCCCAGCGGCAGCGGTTGCAGCAGCTCGATGGCGGCGGCGCGCCAGTAGCCGGGTTGCGCCACCAGCCCGGACATGTCGCCCAGCTGCGTCACCCGCACCCGCCACAACCGCCCGGGCCAGTGGCGGCCCAGCGTCAGCGAGGCGATGGATTGGTCGACCACGATCCAGGGCGGCTCGGCGCGCGCCAGCCGGACGTGGTTGCCGGCGCGTTCGAGCGCCAGGGAGGGATCGGCGGCGTCGAACCAGAAACCGTCACGGTCGGACGGGCAAGCGTGCGTGGGCGTCGTCATGGCCGCCATTATCGACGCAAACGCCAGACCGTCAGTCCGCGGCGACGCGTTCCGGCGCCAACGCCGATTCCAGCCGGTTGCCGCCCAGCGATTTGGCGCGATACAAGGCCATGTCGGCGCGCGCCAGCCCGTCGGCCAGCGCCGGCGCGTCGTCTTCGAAATACGCCAGGCCGATGCTGACCGTGGCGGCGATGCCCAGGCCGTCGGCCTGGTGGGCGATGGTCTGGGCAAAGCGCGTGGCGGCGTCCGCGCCCAGTTCGTGCGCGCGGCGGGCATCGTCGCCCGCCAGCAGCGCGGCGAATTCCTCGCCGCCGATGCGCGCCAGGATGGCCCGCGGCCCCAGCGCCACGCGGGCGATGCCGGCGAACGACTTCAGCACCAGGTCGCCGGTATGGTGGCCATAGCGGTCATTGATGCCCTTGAACTGGTCCAGGTCGAACGCCAGCACGGCGATCGGCTCGCGCGCCCCGTGGGTCTCGATCAGGCGCGCGCCCTGCTCGAAGAACCAGCGGCGGTTGCCCAGGCGCGTCAGGTAGTCGGTCTGCGATTCCTGCACCAGCTGGGCGTGGGTTTCCTCGCGGATCAGCTTGACCAGCGTCATCGGCAGCAGCACCGAATACAGCACGCCCTCGTACATGGTGATGTTGCTGGCCAGCAGCTGCACCGACGGGCCGTCCACCGCGACCCACCACGGCAGCAGGAAGGCGCGGCCGAAATAGATCAGCGCATGCACGCCCGCGACCGCCACGGCGATGTTGCGGGTCTTCAGCATCTTCATGGCGTCGCAGCGCAGCAGTTCCCAGGCGGTACAGGCGCTGACCAGTGCGATGGGAAAGGCGCTGACGTATTTCCACACCAGGTCCTGCCCCTCGATGCCCGCGCCCAGCCAGATCAGCGCCATGACGGCGAGCAGGGCCAGCGAGCGGCCGCGCCAGGTGCGCCCGCTCAGGGAGGCGACGCTGTTCAGGACCAGCAGGTAGCCGCTCAGGATGATGAGATTGCTGACGGGCGAACCCAGCCCTGCCGGCATGTCGGCGCGGAACAGGGCGCTGATACAGCCAAGCGCCAGCGTGGCGAAGCCGGCCGCCAGGATGCCCAGCGAGCGGCTGCGGTTGGAGTGGGTCCGATGCTCCCAGAACGTCAGGCCGGCACTGGCCAGCAGCGTTCCAATGGTGATGAAGTACAGGGTCAGGAGATCGACGTGCATCTCTTATAGGGAAATGAGGCACGCCTGGAAATCGCGGCGGCGATCGCAATTTTAGGGGGAAATCGCTCGCGAAGATGTGACGATGGCACGGTCGCCGGCAACTATGAGTCCCCAATTAACCCCTCAACCCGTCCCTCATAAACAAGCCCGGTGGAACGCGCCGCCGCCCACGGCGCGCCCCGACCTGCCCGCCGCGGGCTTCGCGTCAGGCCAGGCCCGAGCCGTCCACGCCAAAAGCCTTGTCGTACAGCCCCGGCGGCACCTGGAAGGCGATGTTGACGCGGTTCCAGGCGTTGATCGACATCACCAGGAAAGTCAGGTCGGACAGTTCCTTTTCCGAGAACTCGGCCCGCGCCGCCTCGTAGACCGGGTCCGCCACGCCGTGCTCGCCAAGCCGGGTCAAGGCCTCGGTCCAGGCCAGCGCGGCGCGCTCGCGCGGGCTGAACAGGGGCGATTCGCGCCACACGGCCACGTGGTGCAGGCGCAGCGGCCGTTCGCCGTGCTGGGTGGCCTCCTTGACGTGCATGTCCACGCAGAAGGCGCACCCGTTGAGCTGCGAGGCGCGCAGGTCGACCAGGTCGCGGATCGACGGCTCGATCGCCGATTGCTTGAACGCCAGGCTGAAGGCGACGAATTTCTTGAAGAGTTCGGGAGATTGCTGTTGGTAGTCGATGCGGGGCGTCATGGGAAATCCTTGCAATGATGTGGAAAGCGGCACGGAGGCCGTCAGCCGGCCGCGCGGCCGTCAGCCGGCCGCGCGGCCGAGCCAGTCGGACAAGCGCGTGGGACCGATGCGCGCGCCGGCCGCGGCCACCAGCGACCGGTCGTCCAGCGCGCTGCCGAAGTAGCGGGCGTGCACGTCGGCGATGACTTCGCGGCGGTCCGCGCGCGCGGCCAGGAACGTGCGCGCCAGTTCGTCGAGCGGAAAGCGTTCCGGGCCGCCCACCTCGACGGTGCCGTTGACCGGCGCGGCCACGGCCAGGTCGGCCAGCGCCGCCGCCACGTCGTCGGCGGCGATCGGCTGGATCAGGGCCGGCGACAGGCGCACCACGTCGCCGTCGGCGCCGGCCTGGACGATGCCTTCGACGAACTCGAAGAACTGGGTGGCGCGCAGCAGCGTATAGGGCCTGCCGGCCGCCTTGATCAAGGCCTCCTGGGCCACCTTGGCGCGGAAGTAGCCGCTGTCGGGCAGGCGGTCGGTGCCGACCACGGACAGCGCCACGTGATGCCCGACGCCGGCGGCGGCTTCGGCGGCCAGCAGGTTGTGGCCGGAGGTCTGGAAGAAGTCCATCACCGCCCGGTCCTCGAACGACGGCGAATTCGACACATCGACCACCACCTGCGCGCCGCGCAGCGCCTCGGCCAGGCCCTGGCCGGTCAGGGTATTGACGCCCGTGTTGGGCGAGGCGGCGACGGTCTCGTGGCCGATGGCGCGCAGGCGCCTGACGACGTTCGAGCCGATCAGGCCGGTGCCGCCGATGACGACGATTTTCATGGGAATCTCCTGGGAAAAGTGGGGGTCGTCCGGATGGCGGCGACCGATGGATGCAGTATCCTTGGCCGCCGGCCGCGAGACCTTGCCGGCGCCTTGTCTTTCCCTTGTTTTTTCCTTGCCCCGGAGCGGCGGATGTTGCTGGCGTTTGACGACTGCGTGCTCGATCTGGACCGGCGCGAGCTACACCGCGCCGGCCTGGCCGTGGCCACGGCGCCGCGGGTATTCGACCTGCTGGCCTACCTGGCACGGCAGCGCGACCGCGTCGTCACGCGCGACGACCTGATCGCGGCGGTCTGGGCCGGACGCATCGTGTCGGAATCCACCCTGGCCAGCCACGTCAACGCGGTGCGCAAGGCGGTGGGCGACAGTGGCGAGGCGCAACGCGTGATCCGCACCGTGCCGCGCAAGGGCTTTCGCTTCGTCGCCGACCTGCGCGAACCGGTGACCGCGACCGACGCCGGGGCGCCCGCCGGCGCCCTGCCGGCCCTGCCCGCCAGGCCGTCGATCGCGGTGCTGCCGTTCGTCAATCTCAGCGGCGATCCGGCCCAGGACTATCTGGCCGACGGGGTGGTCGAGGACATCATCGCGGCGCTGTCGCAGCATCGCTGGCTGTTCGTGGTGGCGCGTAATTCCAGCTTCGCCTACAAGGGCCGCGCGATCGACATCAAGCAGGTCGGCCGCGAGCTCGGCGTGCGCTATGTGCTGGAAGGCAGCTGGCGCACCGCCAACAGGCGGGTGCGCATCACCGGCCAGCTGATCGACGCGACCTCCGGCGCGCATCACTGGGCCGGCCGTTTCGAAGGCGTGCTGGACGATATCTTCGCGCTGCAGGACCAGGTGACCCAGCAGGTGGTCGGCGCCATCGCGCCGCAACTGGAACGCGCGGAAATCGACCGCGCCCGGCGCAAGCCGACCGGCAGCCTGGATGCCTACGACTACTACCTGCGCGGCATGGCGCTGCTGCATCAGGGCACTCGCGCCACCATCGACCAGGCCTTGCCGCTGTTTCACCAGGCCATCGCGGCCGATGCCGGATTCGCGTCGGCGCACGCGATGGCGGCGTGGTGCCATTGCTGGCGCAAGGTCAACGGCTGGATGGCCGACCGCCCGGCCGAGATGGCCGAGGGCGCGCGGCTGGCCCGCCGCGCGGTCGAACTGGACAAGGGCGACGCGGTCGCCCTGACCCGCGCCGGCCATGCGCTGGGCCATCTGGCGGACGACCTGCCCGGCGGCATCGCGTTGCTGGACCGGGCGCTGGTGCTGAATCCGAATCTGGCGGCGGCCTGGATGCTGGGCGGCTTCCTGCGGCTGTGGCATGGCGAGACCGAGGCCGCCTGCGAGCACTTCGCGCACGGCATGCGCCTGAGCCCGCTGGACCCGGAGCTTTACCGCATGCAGGCCGGCATGGCGATGGCGCACCTGTTCCTGGGACGCCACGACAGCGCGCAATCGTGGGCCGAAAAGGCGCTGCATGAACTGCCCAGCTTCCTCATGGCCACGGCCATTCTGGCCGCCAGCCACGCGTTGGCCGACCGCCCCGAATCCGCGCGGCGCGCCCTGGCCGACGTGCGCGGGCTCGATCCCGGCTTGCGGCTGTCGAACCTGGCCACGTGGCTGCCGATCCGCCACCCGCCAGACCTGGCGACGCTGGCCGAAGGCCTGCGGCGGGCCGGCCTGCCGCCCTGACGCGGCGGCCAGTGTCAGAAGCGGTACGTCACGCTGCCGACCACGTTGCGGCGCGTGCCGAAAAAGCAGTCGCCGCGCGCGATGCAGCTGCCGACGTACTGTTTGTCGAACAAGTTGGTGACGTTCAGCGCCAGGCGCATCGGCCCCGCGTCATAGGCCAGCACCGCGTCGTAGACCGTGACGGCGGGCACGCCATTGTGGCCGGTGCCGTCGTCGCTGGCGCCGGTGTAGCGCACGCCCGCCCCCGCCAGGAACCCGGGCGCGCCCAGAAGGCGGAAGCGATGGTTGACCCACAGCGACGCCATGTGGCGCGGCATCCTGGCCAACTGCCGCCCCTGCTCGGCGGGAATGCCGCGGGCGACCTTGGCGTTCAGCAGCGTCCAGGTGGCGACCACGTCGACGCCGCCCAGCGAAGCCAACGCCTCCAGCTCGGCGCCGCGGGTGCGCGCCTCGCCCACCTGGACCGTGTCGGCCACGCCATTGACCACGCCCGCCACCTTGCGGTTGGCTTCCGTCATGTCGAACAGGCTGGCGGTGACGGTCATGTTGTGGCCGGGCGGCTGGTATTTGACGCCGGCCTCCCACTGCTTGCCGCGCAGCGGCTTGAAGGCCTGGTTGGCGTGGTTGAAGCCGGCCTGGCCCTGGAACGACTCGGAATAGCTGACATAGGGATTGAAACCGGCGGCCGCACGGTACATCAGGCCGAAGCGCCGGGTCAGCTCGCTGTCGTCACGGCTGCCGGAGGGCGTGTCGTCCACCGCGGCGCGCGAGCGGTCGTAGCGCAGCCCCAGCATCAGCAGCCATCGTTGCCATTCGAGCTGGTCCTGGGCGTAGAAGCCGATCTGGTTCTCGTGCGAGGTCGGCATGTGGCGCAGGGACGTGGGCGGCGTGAAGTTGCCATAGACCGGGTTGTACACGTCGATCGGCGCCGCCACGCCGCCCACGCCTTTCTGCGCCTCGAGCGTCGAGCGCTGGTAGTCGATGCCCGCCAGCAGCGTGTGGCGCACGGCTGCGGTGTCGAACGTGAAGCGGGCATGGGTATCGACCGCGAGCTGCTTCAAGGTTGGCTGGTTCATGTAGACCACCCTGCGCAACAGCGTGTCGCTGCCCGGCACCCACCCATGGCCGGCGCCGTTGAAGCCGGTGGTGTAGATGCTGCGGTAATCGGCATCGCTGTGTGAATAGCGCAGGCTCTGGTGGATCGTCACGCGGTCGTTGAACGCATGCTCGAACTGGTAGCCGGCCGCGCTCTGGCGGGTGCGGAATCTGTCGAAGTCCGGCTCGCTGACGAAGAAGTCCTGCGGGATGCGTCCGGCGGGCGAGTCGGTGCGCGTGCCGCGCCAGGGGAAGAAGCCGACCATGGTGCCGGTGTTGTCCCGCTGGAAGTTGGCCAGCAGCGTCAGCTCGGTGGCGCCGCTGGGCCGCCAGGTGAGCGACGGCGCCACGAAATAGCGGTCGTCGGGCACGTGGCGGACCGCGCTGCCGCTGTCGCGTCCCAGCGCCACCAGGCGGTACAGCCACTTGCCCTCGGCATCGAGCGGGCCGGTGAGATCCGCCTGGATCTGCTTGCGGTCGTGGCTGCCGAAGCTGACGCCGATCTCGCGCGCCGCGTCGGGCTGCGGCCGCTTGCTGACCAGGTTGACGATGCCGCTGCTGGATCCCTGGCCATACAGCATGCCCGAGGGCCCGCGCAGGATCTCGATGCGTTCGAGCGCGTAAGGATCGGGCCGCGTGTTGTTGTAGAACCCCACCGCATTGAGCAGGCCATCCAGGTATTGCGTGGACTCGGCGCCCCGGATCTTGATCCAGTCGCTGCGATTGTCCGCGCCGAACGAATCGGCGGTGCTCACGCCCGCGGTGTAGCCGGCGGCCTGCTCGACCGACTGCGCGCCCTGCAGCGTGATGCGATCCTGGGTGATGACGGTGATCGACTGCGGCGTATCGAGCACGGCCGTATCGGTCTTGGTGGCGGTGGCGGCGCGCCTGGCGACGAAACCGTGGACCGGGCCGGTGGCGCTCTCCTCGATAGCGGCGCCACGGACGGTTACGCCGGGCAGTTGCGTCACCGGCGCGGCCTGCTGGGCGAGGACGACGCCGGGCAGGCCCAGCGCCAGCAAGAGCGGGACGCGGACGGTGGATCGCGGAAGGGGAAAGACAAGGCGGTGGGACATCGGGTCTCCGTTGACGGGCGACAATGCGAATAGAAATTGATCGCACTATTATGGTGAGCGCCATCTCGTCGCCGTCGCCGCCGGGACGCTACGGATAGGCCGATCTATGGCTGCGAAGGAACCGATGCCGCTGCCCCGATGCCGCCACCGATGCCGCCGCCGATGCCGCCCGGAAATACTTGGTGGTAAACGGTGTCAGCCTGCAATGGCCTGCGCCCCGGGCCTGCGGTTCAATACCGCCACGTTGTCGCTTTGCCTGCCTTGCCGCGCGAGCCTGCGGGACTGCCGCGCCGGCCTCCCCTCCCTTTTTGCGAGACTCCGTTCGCCATGGCAAATCGTTCCTACCTCTACAGCCTGAGCAACCGCCCCACCCACTACACCGACCGTCCCGAGACGATCTGCGGCCTGTCCGAATGGCCCTACGCCGTGCCGTTCATGTACCGGCTGCTGATGTCGGGCGATCCGCAGCTGTGCGCCTCGCTGATCTCGGACGGACTGGAAGACGACGAGCCGGAACACCGCACCCGGCTGCCCGCCATCAGCAGCACGTTCGCGCCGGGCCTGGCGCGGGTCAGGCGCTTTGCCGAGATCGTGCGGGCCGCGGTGGCGACGCCCGCGCCGGCGGCCGCGCCCGAGATGCCGGCGGCCGAGCCGGCCTCGCTGCTGGGCAAGCTCAAGCGCATGTTCTCGCCGGCCGACGCGGCGCCGCCCGGCGCGGCCAAGTCCGCCGCGCGCGGCGGCCCGACGTCCGTGACCCAGCTGCTGGAAGCGCTGGACGAGACCCTGGCTTTCCTGGAGACCCACCGCGACGAGTATCTGCTGCTGGAAACCGTCGAGCTGGAGCTGATGATGGAATCGGAGGAAGCGGCGCTCAAGGCCAACGCGGAAAAGGAGATCGCGCGCTGCGTCCAGGCCGGCGCGGCGCTCGATGCGCTGCCGGCCGATCCGGCCGAGGCCGGCCGCCAGTTGCTGGCGGCCACTCGGCAGCGCGGCGCGCCGCCGCTGGACGCGTTTCACGGCCTGCGGCTGGACGACGGCTTCGACGGCAGCCGCAACGGCAATACCGACTATGTGCTGGGGCTGGTGTGGAGCGACGTGCTGTACTTCGCGCTCTACAACCGCGCGGAATTCGAGGCCCACAAGGCCGAGGCCGACGACCAATGACGGCCACGCCGCCGCCGGCGCGAGCAACCGGCGGCACGGTGGCCATCCGCTCCGGAAACGGTCACCCGGCGGCCTGCCGCAACGCCGGCAGGTTCTCGCGCACCCACTGCGTCAGCCCGCTCACGGCGATGCCGCGGCGCGCGTTGAAGGTGTCCGCCAGCGGCCAGGCCACGCCGCGCCCCTGCGCGAACACGGCGCGGTACTTGCGCATGGCGTCGCCGGGCTCGGCCGCCAGTTGCCGCGCCAGTTCCGGCACGCTCCAGGCGTGGCGGCGCAGCTCGATGCCGAGTTCACGCGCCACGGTGTCGGCCAGCTCCCCATAGGTCAGCGTGTCGCCGGCGACGTACACCGCCTGGTTGGCGATGCGCGGCTCGGCCCACAGTATCTCGGCGGTCAGGGCGCCGATGTCATCGGCGGTGGTCACGGTGACGGCGGTGTCCCAGCCGCCCAGCGCGTTGACGCGGCGGCGGGCCAGGTCGACCACGCCGAAGGCAGGCTCGAACAGGAAGCTGGTGAACATGCCGGTGGAGACGATGACCCATTCGGTGGCGCGCTGCGCCCGCAGCAGGTCGCGCACGTCGAGCTGTTCGTCGAACAGGTCTTGCGGACTGCCACGGCCGATGACGTCGTAGTCGACGCCGAACTGCCACGGCACGAAGCGCCCGACGCCGCCGGCCAGCGCGGCCTGCGCGATCTTGCGCTGCACGCCCGGGCCGCCCACGAAGCCGGTGCAGGAAACCACCGTGCCGAAGCGGCTGAAGATCGTGGCCAGCTCGTGGGTCGATTGCGCGACCAGGTCGCCTTCGACGATCCGCACCCCCAGGGCCTGCAACTCGGCCAGGTCGCGCTGTTTGCGCGGATCGTCGGAGCGCGGCGCCGCCGGGCGCAACAGCACCGCCAGGGAAATGCCGGCATCGCCGGCCGCGCGTCGCGCCAGGCCGCGCAGCATGGCCATGCCGAGCTGGCCCGCGCCCAGGACCAGGATGGCGTTGTGATTCAACATGGAAACTCCGGAAAAAACGATTCAGGAAGCAAGCCGCGGGCGGCGGCGAAAGACGCGTCAAGGCCCGCGCTTGCGGCATGCGGGCAGTGTAGGAGCGCGTCCCTCGGCCATTGTTCGCGGCGCCTGAATACACAACGCGCGCGCCGCGAACGGGTCGATCCTTGACCGGGCCGCCCCGGATTCCGGCCGGCCCGCGCCTGGGCCGAACCGCTTAACATTCCCCTTCCCCAGCGCATACCCCAAGGCTCCGTTCATGGACAAACTTCAAGCAATGGCGACGTTCGTGCGCGTGGTCCAGGCGCAGAGTTTCAGCAAGGCCGCCGCAACGCTGGCGATGCCGCGCTCGTCGGTGACCACCACGATCAAGAACCTGGAGGCGCACCTGGGCACGCCGCTCCTGCGGCGCAGCACCCGCAGCCTGAGCCTGACCGAGGCGGGCGCGCGCTACTTCGCGTCGTGCCAGGCCATCCTGGGCGAGATCGCCGAGGCCGAGCAGGACGTGGCCGCGACGACGCAGGCGCCGCGCGGCCGGGTGCGGGTGGACATGCCGGGCGTCATCGGCCGCGCGCTGGTGGTGCCGCGGCTGCGCGAATTCGAGGCGCGCTATCCGGACATCGAGGTGGCGCTGGGGCTGAGCGACCGGCCCGCGGACCTGGTGTACGAAGGCATCGACTGCGCCATCCGCAGCGGTCCGCTGGCCGATTCGACGCTGGTGGCGCGCCCGCTCGGGCGGCTGGCGTGGCTGACCTGCGCGTCGCCGGCCTACCTGAAGCAGTTTGGGGAACCGGACTCGGTGGCGGCGCTGCAAAGCCACCGCATCGTCAACTACCTGTCCAACGCCAGCGGCCGGCCGCTGGACTGGCGCTTCCGGGTCGACGGCGAGGACATCGCGCTGGCGTTGCCCGGCCGCTATTCGGTCAACGAGACCGAGGCCTACCTGCACTGCGGCCTGGAGGGGCTGGGCCTGATCCAGCTGTCGGAAGTGGCGGCGTCGATCTACCTGCGCAGCGGCCGCCTGCGCGAGGTGCTGGCGCAGGCGCGTTGCGCGCCGGTGCCGATCTCGATCGTCTATCCGCAGGCGCGGGCGACGGCGGCGGTCAGGACCTTCGTGGACTGGACCCTCGCGATCATGTGGGAAGCCCTGCCGGCCTGAGGGCGCGAGCCGCGGCCGCCGCCTGAGTGCGACACCGGCCCGCCCGCCGCGCGTTCGCGCCGCGGCGTGACAAATCCGTCACTCATCTACAATCCGGGGTCACATTGATCGGCCGCTCTGGGCGGCCGGTCCGCAGCCCCCAGGTAGTATGACCCGCGCGAAGAAACCCGCTCCCAGAAAGAGAAGCACTCCCTCCCGAAGCACCGCCCGGTCCGCCGGACGGATCCCGCGTTTCCTGCGGGCCCTGATCGTCACGTCGCTGGCGAGCTTCGGCGCCGCCACCTACGTGCTCCACCCGCAGTGGAAGCTGCCCGCGTCGGTGGGCGATGCCCTGTCGCACCTGGGCTGGCCGGGGCAGGAACGCACCGCGCCGGTGGCGCTGCCCGCGCCCAACGCGTCGCTGGTGCAGACCGCGTTCACGGAATGCCCGCAGTTCTTTCCCAACGCGCGGCCGCCGGCGGTGCCCGCCGGCCAGCAGCTGCGCGAGGTCTGTTTTTCCTCGTTCGCGATCCTGCACAACGGCCAGACCAAGACGCCGGTGTTCGTGGCCGAACGCCTGAACCGCCAGAACCTGGCCCAGGCCAAGGGGCTGCACCGCACCGACAAGTTCTACGCCGAGGCGCGCGTGCCGCGCGCCGAACGCGCCGAGCTCGACGACTACCGCGGCTCAGGGTTCTCGCGCGGCCACATGGCGCCGGCCGGCGACATGGCCACGCCGGATGCGATGGCGCAGAGCTTTTCGCTGGCCAACATGGTGCCGCAGGACCAGAAGCACAACGCCGGCCCCTGGAGCCGCATCGAACAGGACACGCGCCAGTACGTGATGCGGGCCACGGGCGACGTGTATGTCTTCACCGGCCCGGTGTACACCGAGCGGCCCAAGACCATCGGCGCCGGCGTCGCGGTGCCGACCTACATCTACAAGGTGGTGTACGACGCGACCACCGGACGCTCGTGGGTCCATTGGCAGGCCAACAGCGCCAGCACCAAGGCCGGCCCGCCGATCGGCTACGACGAGTTCGTCAAGCGGACCGGGCTACGCTTGCTGCCGCAATGATCGCGGCGTTCAGGCGGCCGGACGCGGCGCGGTGTCGTACAGCACCGGCATCTGCCCGCGCCAGCGCGCCCAAGCCTCGCCGCCCGTGGCCAGTTCGGCCATGAAGTGGGCGACGTTGATGCGGCTGGTGTGACCCGCATCGAAGATGGCGCTGCGGATGGGCGACGGGTGCGCCTCGTAGTCGCTGACGGCGTCGTGGTCGCGCAGACTGTCGGGGCGCACCACCGCCCATTGCGCGGCGGGATGGTCCTGGCCGATGGCGGTGCGCAGATAGTCCGCGGCCTGTTCGTTGTCGGCATGCGGCGGCACCAGCGCGCGCACCAGGCCGACCACGCCGCGCTGGGCCAGCGACAGCGGCTCGCGCAGGTCGCGATTGCTGTTGCCGGCCGTGTTCATCAGCACGAAGCGGACCGGCCGCGATGGCCGGTTGGCCGCGATGGCGCCGCACAGGCGACGCACGGCGTCGGTCACCAGGCGGCGCGGCGCGCCGTAGATACCTTTGAGCGTGGGGGTGTGCCCCAGGCACGATGCCACCGCCGTGCAGCCGGCGGCATGGCGCGCCAGGTCGGCGTCGTCCAGGTCCAGCACGCTGGCCTGGATCACGGTCAGGCCGGCCTCGTCCTGGTGGCTCCGCAACGCGCCGGGCGACCGCAGGATCGCCCTCACCGGCTGGCCGCGGGCGAGCAATTGCGCGACCAGCAGCCGTCCGGTCGCCCCGCTGGCGCCGACCACGAGTGTCGTCATCGCCGCTCCTCTTTTTGTACGAATGGCGCGATTGGTAACCGAAAGATTGTATCCGGCACCCGCGTCGCCGATTCAGGCAAAATGAGCCGCGCGCGGCCACGGCAACGCCCGGGGCGCCCCGCCGGACCGGCCGCGCGGCATTTCGAATAACAAGGAGAATCATGAAACACGCCACCCGGATGGGCAGCCTGATCGCGGCCCTGCTGCTGGCCGGCATTGCCGGCAACGCCATGGCGGCGGCCGATGCCGCCGCAAGCTCGGCCACGCCCGCGAAAACCGCGCCCGCCAAACCGGCCACGCCACCCGCCACGCCCGACGCCGCCATCGAACCCGGCAACCTCGGCCCCATGACCGAGCAGGAATACCTGACCCGGATGGAAGCCGCGTTCAACAAGCAGGACGTCAATGCCGACGGCTACCTGACCCGCAGCCCGCTGCTGCAGGAAGCCACGCCCGAGCAGATCACGGCGATGGACACCGATGGCGATGGCCGCATCAGCAAGGCCGAATTCCTCGCCTATGCCCTGAAGAATTTCCAGGCCCGTCCGAAGTACGAAAAGAACCACTACGCCAAGCCCGCCAAGCCGTGAAGGCACAAGGGCGATTCACCCTGCCCCCGGCCGTGCGCGACGGCCCGTGGCGCCATCCATGGTTGCCCTGTTAACCATTGGATACATAAGACGGAAATCGGCAATTATCCCGTCGCGGCGCGCGTGCTAAGTTACGTCCCCAGTTGACGGCGCCGCCTTGCGCGCGCCGGCGGCAGTGCGCTTCCCCCTTTCCTTTCTTCACGACAATCATGCACAAGAACCAAGATCGCGCCCCGGCCCTGGCCGGCAAGAAACGGATAGCCGGCCTGCTGGCCCTGGGCCTGGCCCTGGCCACCGCGACCTCCGCCACGCTGGCGGGCGACCTGCCCCCGCGCGGCGGCCCCGCGGCCCAACCGCAAGGCCAGACGCAGATGCAGACCCAGCAGCAGCCCGCGCAGAACGACGGCCGTCTGCCGCCGCGCGGTTCGGCGCAGACGCAGAACCCGGCGCCGGCACAGGCGCAACCCCAGGCCCAGGGCGGACAGAAAACGGAAATCAAGGACCAGGCCGCGTACGAGCGCCTGCTGCACAACAGCGGCGTCAGCGTGCAATGGCTGTGGACCGACGCGCGCGGCAAGCTGAAGGCGGTGGACGAGAACGACGTGGTGCGCCTGGAAGGCGGCCATGCCACCGACAAGGGCTCGGTGTCGATCAACGGCCAGGTGCTGTCGATCTCGGCCGACCGCTTCACCTTCCGCGGCACCATCCTGATCCTGGATGCGCCGGACAAGGGCCGCCGTTGCGAACGCACCGGCGACTACGAGTTCCGCGCCACCGGCAAGCGCAAGTACTGGCGCCTGCAGCAGATGGAAGCGTGCGGCGGCCTGACCGACTACGTTGACATCTACTATTGATCGACCACCGGCGGGCGGCCACGCCGCGCGCCGCCCGCGTTCCGGCCCGGCCGGATCACAGATGCCGGTGGCTGCACGCCATCGGCTGGTCGACCATCTGGCCGATCGCCCGCGCAAGCGCCTCGGCGCTGCCTTCTTCCAGGCAGTTGGCGCGGATCATGCGGAACCCCAGCGCCAGGCTGTAATGCCAGTCCAGGTCGAACAGGCGGTATTCGCGTCCGTCCGCCGGATCGCGCCAGCACGCCGCCGGGTCCTCGTAAGCCACGCCAATGAAATCGACGTGCGAGCCGAACGGCGGCAGTTCCTCCAGCGGTTCGTCGGCACCCGGCAGGCTCGGCACGGCCAGGTTCTCTCCGGCCGCGACATACGGCTCGGGCCCCTCGTAGGCCAGCATCACCACGCTGAACCCGGCCGGGTCGGCGTCATAATGCGCGCGCTGCGCGGGGTTGAGCAGCGCGCGGGCCGCGGGCCCCAGGCAGGAATACGGGCCGCGCCAGCTGCTGCGCTCATCGTCGAGCGACGCATCAGGCACGACGCCGTGCGCCGCCAGCAATGCCAGCGTCTCTTCCATCGTGTCGTGATGACGCACCGGGATATGGGGCGGCAGATGGCCGGCGGACTGATAGAGCGCGATCACGTCGCCGGTGGTGCGCAGGCCGTCGCGATACTGGAACGAGCCTGCCTTCAATCGCGCCAGCCGATGACTCAGGTTGTCCAGGGCTTCGCGCGGCACGCGATCGCCGCGCGGCTCCAGCAGGTAGCCCTCGGCCAGCAGGCGCGCTTGCAGCGCCGGCCAGTCGGGCGGCGGCAGATGGGGGTAGCGGGGAAAGATGAACTGGTGATGTTCGGACATCCGGATCGCACCTCGTAATAGCGTATTCTCTGACGTTCAGGCAACCGCAAGGATATCTTGAATGAACCCAACCGTAATCAAGTGGCTGACCAGCGTCGGCTTTGGCCTGGTCATCGGCCGCGCCTCCTACGGCGTCATCAACTCACTGCTGCAGATGGCCTTTGGGCTGGACCAGCCCGGCGCGCCGCTCGACCCGGTGGCGCTGGACCGCATGTTGATCACAGGCAGTGTGCTGTGTCTCGTGGTGGCGGTGGTGGTGGCGGCGGCGCTGCTGCGCGTGGCCGACAACCGGCGCCGCATCGCGTGGGGCTGCCTGGTGCTGGGCGTGACGCTGCTGCTGACGCTGCTGGCCGCCCTGCCGGGAATGGACCTGGGCGGGCATCCAGCCGGATCGGCCGAGGCGCGCGACGCCAAGACGGCACTCTTCTTCTGGCTGCTGATCTTCGGCCTGCCCTACCTGGGCGGCGGCCTGGCGCTGACGATCGGCGGCGCGGTCATGCTGCGCAAGTTCCGGCTCGCCGCGCCGCGCGCCTGACCCCTCCTTTGTTGGACCCGTACCGCTGGACCCGTACCGCATGACCACCCCGACGTCCGATTGGACGGCCACCGCCATCGTGCCCGCGCTGGTGCGCGGCGCCCTCGAACTCGAAGCCACCGCGCGCGGCCTCTTGCCGCATCGCCTGCCCGCCTGGGCCCGGGCGCAATGCGCGGACCCGCAGCTGGCCATGGTCGAAGCGCAACCCTCGGGCGTGCGGCTGGTGTTCCAGACCCGCGCCACCGCGATCGAGCTGGACACCGTGCCGACGCGCTACGCCTACACCGGCGTGCCGCCGCGTGCGCTCGGTCTCTACGACCTGCGCATCGACGGCCGGCTGGCCGGCCAGGCCAGCGCCGATGGCGGCGACGTGGTGACGATCGATATGGCGACCGGCGCCCGTGCGCACCAGCGCGGCCCCGTCGCCACGCTGCGGTTCGACGGCCTGCCTGGCCATGCCAAGCGGATCGAGATCTGGCTGCCGCACAACGAGACCACGGTACTGGCCGCGCTACGCGCCAACGCCCCCATCGAAGCGGCGGATGACGGCGGCCGGCCGCTGTGGCTGCATCACGGCAGTTCGATCAGCCACGGCTCCAACGGCGACAGCCCGACGGCGATCTGGCCGGCGCTGGCGGCGAGCCTGGGCGGCGTCGAGCTGCTCAACCTCGGCTTTGGCGGCAGCGCCCTGCTCGATCCGTTCATGGCGCGCACGATCCGCGACACGCCCGCGGACCTGATCAGCCTGAAGCTGGGCATCAACGTGGTCAATGCCGACCTGATGCGGCTGCGCGCCTTCGGGCCGGCGGTGCACGGCTTCCTGGACACGATCCGCGACGGCCATCCCGACACGCCGCTGCTGCTGGTGTCGCCGCTGTTCTGCCCGATCCACGAGAACACGCCCGGCCCGGGCGCGTTCGACATGGACGCGCTGGCGGCGGGCAAGGTGTCGTTTGTCGCCACCGGCGATCCGGCCGAGCGCCGCGCCGGCAAGCTGACCCTGACGCTGATCCGCGACGAACTGCGGCGCATCGCGGCGCAGCGCGCGGCCAGCGATCCGAACCTGCGCTACCTGGATGGCCTGGAACTGTACGGCGAGGCCGATTTCGCCGACCTGCCGCTGCCGGACCAGTTGCATCCGGACGGCGCGGCGCATCGCCGCATCGGCGAGCGTTTCGCCCGCCTGGCGTTCGGCCCCGACGGCCTGTTGCCGCGCGCCGGCTGACTCAAGCCGGCCGGCTGCGCGCCACGTCTTCGCCGACGCCGCGCGGCAGCAGGAACGTGTCCAGCATGCCGATCAGCGACACCAGCCCCACCACCAGGAACGCCAGGCGGTAGGCCGCGCCCGGCGCGCTCTCCAGGCCCAGCAGCGGCACGCCCCATTCACCGATGCGGATGGCGATGGCGCCCAGCGCCACGCCCATCCCCAGCGCCAGTTGCGACATGGTGGAAAACAGCGTGTTGGCCGCGCTCATCTGCGCCTGCGGCATCTCCGAGAACGCCAGCGTGTTGAGCGCGGTGAACTGCATCGAGCGCGACATGCCGCCGATGAACAGCAGCAATGCGGTGACCGCCACCGGCATGTCGGGGCCGATCAGCGCGCACGCGGTCAGCGCCGCGGTGTTGAGGATGCCGTTGCCCAGCAGCGTGGGACGGAAGCCGAAGCGGCGCAGCACCGGCGTGGTGAACAGCTTCATCGTCAGGTTGCCGGCGAACACCGCGATCACCAGCATGCCGGCGCGAAACGCATCCATGCCGTAGCCGACCTGGAACATCAGCGGCAGCAGGAACGGCACCGCGCCGACCGACATGCGGAACAGCGAACCGCCCCAGAAATTCGCCGCGTAGGCGCGGATCTTCAGGGGCGTGAGGGTCAGCATGGGATGCGCGTGGCGCCGCAGGTGGCGCACGCCCAACGCCAGCAGCGCCAGGCTGGCCGCGAGCCACAGACCGATGCGGTCCCAGGCCGGGGTGGCGGCGCCGAACAGTTCCAGCGCCCACAGCAGGCTCGACAGGCCGCCGCCGACCCACAGGAAGCCGGCCCAGTCGAACGGCCGCCGTTCGGTGGCGCGGTCGCTCGGGATCAGCACCCAGGCGGCGGCCAGCGCGGCCAGGCCGAGCGGCAGGTTGAGGTAGAAAATCCAGCGCCACGAGGCGTAGGTGGTGATGAAGCCGCCGACGGGCGGGCCCAGCACCGGAGCCACCAGCGCCGGCCACGTCAGGATCGACATGGCGCGGATCAGTTCGTGCTTGGGCGTGTTGCGCAGCACGACGAGGCGGCCGACCGGCACCATCATCGCGCCGCCCACGCCCTGCAGCACCCGCAGCGCGATGAAGGACCAGAGGTCGTTGACCATGCCGCAGCCGAGCGAGGCCAGCGTGAAGATCACCAGGGCGCTGCAGAACACGCGGCGCGCGCCGTGGCGGTCGGCCATCCAGCCGCTGATGGGGATGAAGATGCCGAGGGTCAGCAGATAGGCGCTGACGCCCAGGTTCAGGTCCACCGGCAGCACGCCGAAGTCCTGCGCCATGGCGGGCACGGCGGTGGTGATGACGGTGCCGTCCAGGTTCTCCATGAAGAACGCGGCGGCCACCAGCAAGGCGGTGAAATACAGGCGGCGCGCATCCGGCGGCGGCGTGGCCTGGGCAGTGGAAGTGGAGGAAGCAGTGGGGGTCATGATGTGAGCGGTCCCGAAGGAGGGAGCGCCTGCGCCGACGGGGCCCGACCCCGCGTTCACGCAGGCGCGCCCGGCCGCGGCAAGGCGGTCCGAAGGCGCGTTGGATGACGTGAACGCTTACGGTGCCACGGCGGGAATGCCATGGCAGCAGCGGAATCATAATGGGAATCGCTTAATTCAGCCTGAAATTTCCGCGCGGACGGTCGCGCGGCGGCCCGCTTGCAGTCTGACACCATTTGCCGCTTGCCGCCCGGGCGCCGCCCAGGCCGGACCGGTACAATTTCCCTCGCGTTTTCCCCTACCTGTCGTCCAAGCTCCTCACCCATGTCCAATCTCATCGTCCACGGCGGCACGCCCCTGCGCGGCCGCGTCATCCCGTCGGCCAACAAGAACGCGGTGCTGCCGATCCTGTGCGCCACGCTGCTGACCGACCAGCCGCTGCGCCTGCACGGCGTGCCCGACATCACCGACGTGCGCAAGATCCTCGACATCTTCCGCACGCTGGGCAGCGAGGTGCGGCTGGACGAGACCACCCGCACGCTTGAGCTGCATCACCGCGACACGACCTTCGACGCCGCGCGCCACCGCCTGCCGGAAGAGATGCGCTCGTCCATCATGCTGGTGTCGCCGCTGCTGGCGCGCTTCGGCGTGGCGCGGCTGGAAGACAACGTCAAGGGCTGCACGCTGGGCGTGCGCGAGATCGATCCGCACGTCGACATCTTCCGCTCGTTCGGCGGCGAGGTCGAACGCGCCAGCGGCTCGCTGCTGGTGCGCAGCGCCGGCCCGCTCAAGCCGACCCACCACTGGCTGGACTACGCCTCGGTCACCACCACCGAGAACTTCGTGCTGTGCGCGGCCGCCGCCGCCGGCGAATCGACGCTGACCAACGCCGCGTCCGAGCCGCACGTGCAGGAATTCTGCCGCTTCATGACGATGATGGGCGCCGACATCGACGGCATCGGCACCTCGCGCCTGACGGTGCGCGGCGGCGCCACGCTGCGCGGCGGCGAGTTCACCTTCGAGGAAGATTTCCACGAGATCACCACGTTCCTGGCGCTGGGCGCGATCACCGGCGGCGACGTGGTGGTGCGCAACAGCACGCCGTCGAACTTCCCGCTGATCGACCGCACCTTCGCCAAGTTCGGCGTGAAGATCGTGCACGAGAACGGCTGGTCGCGCGCGCTGCGCGACGGCCCGCTGAAGGTGCAGACGCCCTTCACCAGCAACGTGCTGACCAAGGTCGAGGCCGCGCCCTGGCCGTATTTCCCGGTGGACCTGCTGCCCATCTTCATCGCGCTGGGCGTGTGCGCCGAGGGCAACGCGATGTTCTGGAACAAGGTCTACGACGGCGCGCTGGGCTGGACCGGCGAGCTGTCCAAGTTCGGCGCGCACGTGTTCTCGTCGGACCCACACCGCGTCATCACCTTCGGCGGCAATCCGCTGACGCCGGCGGTGGTCGAAAGCCCCTACATCATCCGCGTGGCGATCGCGCTGTTCATGATCGCCAGTAGCATCGAGGGGCGCTCCGAGATCCGCAACGCCACCCCGATCCGCCGCGCCCACCCGCGCTTCGTCGAGAACCTGCGCAGCCTGGGCGTGCAGGTCGAGTGGACCGCCGAGGAATAGCGCGGACGGTTTCCTATAATCCCGGGATTCCCCCGAACGGCGCCGCGGCGCCTTTTTGCTTTCCAGGACCCCACCATGTCGTCGATCGCCAGCCAGGATGTCTATGTGCCCACCCAGCAAGGCCGCCTCTTCGCGCGGCGCTGGGACCCCGCTGGCCAGGGCGCGGGCGCGGCGCCGATCGTGCTGCTGCATGATTCGCTGGGCTGCGTCGACCTGTGGCGCGACTTCCCCGAGCACCTGGCCGCGGCGACCGGCCGCGCCGTCATCGCCTACGACCGGCTCGGCTTTGGCCGCTCCGATCCCAACCCCGCCACGCTCGTCACGGGCTTCGTCGAGGCCGAGGCCACCGATGGCTTCCAGGCGCTGCGCCGGACGCTCGACATCGGCCCCTTCATCGCCTTCGGCCACAGCGTCGGCGGCGGCATGGGCATCTGCTGCGCGGCGGTGCATCGCGACGATTGCCGGGCGCTGATCACCGAGTCCGCCCAGACCTTCGCCGAAGACCGCACGCTCGACGGCATCCGCGCGGCGCAGCGCAACTTCGCCGAGCCCGGCCAGCTGGACCGCCTGAAGAAGTACCACGGCGACAAGGCCGCCTGGGTGCTGAGCGCCTGGGTCGACACCTGGCTGTCGCCCGCCTTCGCCGACTGGAACCTCAACGACACGCTGCGCCAGATCGCCTGCCCGGTGCTGGCGCTGCATGGCGAGGTGGACGAGTACGGCTCGGCCGCGCATCCCGAGATCATCGCTCGCCTGACCGGCGGCAGGCAGGCGCTGCTGGAGAACTGCGGCCACGTGCCGCACCGCGAGCAGGAGCACATCGTGCTTGACCTGGCCAGCCAGTGGCTGCGGGGCGCGGTGCCGGCCTGACGGCTGCCGGGGCCTGTACAGGCAGGCCCCCTTCCCGGAAGGGAAAACCCCAGGGGCGTATTGGCGCAAAGGTTGTATACACTCTTTGCACACCATAGTACGCGCCAGGCTCCGTCCAAGTGATGCTGCTGTATTGGTCCGCCCGGCTTCCTTTACGGCCATGCCCACACCTGGGTCAGGGAGCTCGCCATCGATATCCGAAATCCGTCGCCCGGTCTCTACAACGAGGACCTGGCCCCCACGAAAGACCGCCGCTGGGGCGCCTTCAGCATCTTCAACGTCTGGACCTCGGACGTGCACAGCCTGTGGGGCTATTACCTGGCCGCCAGCCTGTTCCTGCTGTGCGGCAGCTTCGTCAACTTCCTGATCGCCATCGGCCTGAGTTCGCTGGTGATCTTCTTCCTCATGAACCTGATGGGCTATGCCGGCGAAAAGACCGGCGTGCCCTACCCCGTCCTGGCGCGCGCCTCGTTCGGCATCTGGGGCGCCAACCTGGCGGCGCTGGTGCGCGCGGTGGTGGCCTGCTTCTGGTACGGCGCGCAGACGGCGGCCGCCTCCGGCGCCATCGTCGCGCTGCTGGTGCGCAACGACAGCCTGCTGGCCTTCCACCAGAACACGCACTGGCTGGGGCACTCGGGGCTGGAACTGATCTGCTACGTCGGCATCTGGGCGCTGCAATTGCTCATCATCCAGAAAGGCATGGAGACCGTGCGCCGGTTCCAGGACTGGGCCGGCCCGGCCGTGTGGATCGCCATGCTGGTGCTGGCGGTGGGGCTGTGCGTGAAGGCCGGCGGCTTCAGCCTCGACCACGGCATTCCGATGGAGGTGCTGCTCGACAAGACCCGCGACGCGGGCGTGAACGGCGCGCCGGGCAGTTTCTGGGCCCTGATGGCGGTGGGCGCGACCTGGATCACGTACTTCGCGGCGCTGTACCTGAACTTCTGCGATTTCTCGCGCTATGCCCGCGACAAGCAGGCGGTGAAGCGCGGCAACCTGTGGGGCCTGCCGGTGAACCTGGTGGCCTTCTCGCTGGTGGCCGGCGTCACCACCATCGCCGCCTACAAGGTCTACGGCGAGGTGCTGCTGCACCCCGAGCAGATCTCCACCAAGTTCGACAGCTGGGTGCTGGCGCTGCTGGCCGCCCTGACCTTCGCGGTGGCCACGCTGGGCATCAACGTGGTGGCGAACTTCGTGTCGGCCGCGTTCGACATCTCGAACGTGTTCCCCAAGCGCATCGACTTCAAGCGCGGCGGCTACATCGCCGCGCTGATCGCCCTGGTGCTGTATCCCTTCGCGCCGTGGGAAGGCGGCGCGGCGCACTTCGTCAACGCCATCGGCGCCACCATGGGGCCGCTGCTGGGCATCATCCTGGTGGACTATTACCTGGTGGCCAAGGGCCGCATCAATGTCGCGGCGCTGTATGACGAGCATGGCGAATACCGCTACCAGGGCGGCTGGAACGTCAACGCGCTGATCGCCACCGGCATCGGCAGCGTGTTCTCGACCATCCTGCCCAACTTCACGGACGTGTTGCCGGCCTGGTGGGCCACCTACGGCTGGTTCTTCGGCGTGATGATCGGCGGCGGCGTCTACTGGGTGCTGGCCACGCTGCGCCCGCGGGTGATTCCGGCCATGGCCTGAAGCGGCCCCGGCCCGCGCCGGCGCGCCAGGCGCCGACGCGGGCGCAGGCTCGACGTCCGGGCCGCGCTCGCGGTACCCTGCATGCGATACCCGCCATTCGTGGCATCGCGCCTTTGCATGGAGAGCCTGCCCCCATGAGCCATCTGGTCTTGCTGCTGCTTGGCGTCGACTATCTGCACAAGC
The DNA here is from genome assembly GCF_056523125.1 of Achromobacter sp. ISS7. Classification (NCBI taxonomy): domain Bacteria; kingdom Pseudomonadati; phylum Pseudomonadota; class Betaproteobacteria; order Burkholderiales; family Alcaligenaceae; genus Achromobacter; species Achromobacter sp. ISS7. The sequence goes on from NZ_JAWRZD010000001.1 coordinate 2,606,186, forward strand.
GGGCCCGCGCCCTGATGATCGGCGGCTGGCTGATGCTGGCCGCCGGGGCGTTCGTCTTCATCGACGCCCTCGATAACGCGCTCTACTTCCCCCTGAATTTCTTCGCCGCGCTGCTGGTGATCGAAGGCATCGCCACGCTGGCCATCGCCAAGTCGGGCGTGGGCGGCCAGCGGGTGCTGCGCTACACCAAGGGCGTGTTCGTGCTGCTGGCCGGCACCCTGGTGCTGGCGGGCCATCATCACGGGCATTTCATGCTGTCGATGATTTTCGGGCTGCTGTTCCTGGTGGACGGGCTGATCCAGTGCATCGCCGCCTACGTGGTGCGCTACCCGCGCTGGCGCGTGGTGTTCGCCTCGGGCGTGGCCGAGGTGCTGCTGGCGGTCTTCTTCTTCCAGCCCTACCCCACCCATTACGTCGGCACGGTGCCTTACTGCATCGGCCTGTTCCTGGCGATCTCGGGCCTGAAGCTGCTGTGGCTGGCGCGCCGCGTGCGCAACCTGGACGCCAACCCGGCGCTGGCCGTCAATCCCGATCCGGCCTTCATGCCGACGCGCGTCGAAGGCCCGGCGCAGAAGGTGTTCGACGGCCCGCCACAGGCTGGCGAACGCGCCCTGACCGTGCATGTGTGGACGCCGTCGGGCTCGGCCAGGACCGAGACGCGCAACTATCCGGTGGTCGACCGCTACATCGCCGCCGTGGACAGCAACGGCGTCATCTCCACCGGCCATGCCGCGCTCGAATCCCCCGAGGGCGTCTACATCAGCCTGTACCCGGCCCAGGAAATCGACCGCTCGCCCGAACAATTCGGCACGCTGCTGCGCGCCACCGCCGAGAACAACGTGCCGGGCGTCTATCAGCCCGACTACGCCACCGAGTCGAAGGCCTGGTGCCCGTCGACCACGCAGGTGCGCATCCGCAACTACGACCCGGCCAAGCTGCAGGCGTTCTGGGACGACTACCGCCAGACCGAGATCTACAACCTGACCCACCGCAACTGTTCCAGTTCGGTGTCGGCCGCGCTGGAAGCGGCGCTGGACGGCGTGGTCGGCCGCCTGCACGGCCCGGGCGCGGGCTGGGCGGTGCTGTGGCGGCTGCTGTTCACGCCGGAACTGTGGGTGGCGGCGCAGATCCGCAAGCGCGCGCTGACCATGGCCTGGACCCCGGGCCTGACGCTGGACTACACGCGCGCGCTCAGCATGCTGGCCGATCCGCGGCCCTTCGGCTGGTGGAAGATGTCGCAGGCGGCGATCCGCCAGATCGCGGCGCTGCGCGCCGGCTGGCGCCGCCAGGACCGCGAGGCCGTCGCCCGCAACGCCCAGACCCAGTCATGACGGCGCTGACGGTGCTCGGGGCGGCCATGATCGTCGCCGGCGCCCTGTGGGGGGCGCTGGCGCTGTGGTTCCAGTCGCCCGGGCGGGGCCATGCCCGCGTGCTGGCGCCGCTGGCCTGGCTGGCAGTGGCCGCCGCCGCGCTGGCCGGACTGGCCTGGGGCCACCGGCTGCCGGCCGTGGTGTTCGGCGCGATGCTGCTGATCCTGCTGATCTGGTGGGTGTGGGGCATGCGGCCATCCAACGACCGCGACTGGATGCCCGAAGTGGCCCGCACCACTTACGGCGAAGTGGACGGCGACCGCCTGACACTGCACAACGTTCGCAACTTCGACTGGCGCTCGCGCACCGACTTCGACGCGCGCTGGGAAACCCGCCACTACGATCTGTCGCAACTGGCCTCGGTGGACCTGGCGCTGTCGTATTGGGGCCGGCCGGCGATCGCGCACGCGCTGGTGTCGTTCGGCTTCACCGACGGCCAATACGTGGTGTTCTCGGTGGAGATCCGCCGCAAGCGCAACGACACGTTCTCGGAGATCGGCGGCTTCTTCCGCCAATACGAGCTGTCGGTGCTGGCCTCGGCCGAGGAAGACAGCCTGCGGGTGCGCACCAACGTGCGCGGCGAGGACGGCTACCTGTACCGCGTGCACATGCCGGCCGGCGCGCCGCGCAAGCTGCTGCTGTCGTACGTGGACACCGCCACGCGCCTGCGGCGCCAGCCGCGCTTCTACAACACGCTGACCGCCAACTGCATCACCATCGTGTACCGGCTGGCCGACAAGATCGTGCCCGGTCTGCCGCTGGATTACCGCCTGTTGTTGTCGGGCTATCTGCCGGAGTACCTGTACCGGCTCGGGGCCCTGGAAGGCGCCGCCAGCGTGCAGGCCTATCGGGATGCCGGCCGCTACACCGAGCGGGCCCGCGCTACCCAGGACGCGGCGCAGTACTCGCGCAACATCCGGCGCGGCGTGCCGGGCGTGCCGCCGTCCGCAACGGGCGCGTGACGGCCATCGCGCCTCAGGTCAGGTTCAGGCCGCCGTCGGACAGCAGGATCTCGCCCGTCAGGTAGTCGGACTGCGCCAGCCACGCCACCGCCTGGGCGATGTCGTCCGGACTGGCGGCGCGGCGCATCGGCGCGCGTTCGCGCCACAGCTGCTGCGCCTGGGTCCAGTCCTGCGTGAGCGGCGTGTCCACCAGCCCGGGCGCCACCGCGTTGACGCGGATGTCCGGCGCCAGCGTCACCGCCAGCAGGCGCGTCACATGGTTCAGCGCCGCCTTGGCCGCCGCGTACGGAATCGACGCGCCCTTGGGCCGCACGCCGGCGTGCGAGCTGACGTTCACCACGCATCCCGGCCGGCCACGCGCCGCCGACGCCGACAGCGCCGCCTGCGCCTCGGCCACCAGGCGGAACGGCGCGACCACGTTGACCTCGTGCATCTCATGCCAGACCTCGGGCGTGGCCGCCGCCAGGTCGCCATGGGGAATCACGCGGCTGATGCCGGCGTTGTTGACCAGCACATCCAGCCGCCCCCACGCCGCCACCGCTTCGCGCACCAGGCGGACGCGATCGGCATCGACGGCCAGGTCGGCCTGCACGTACACCGCCGAGCCCAGCTCGGCGGCCAGCGCCCGGCCCGCCTCGGCCGACTGGCGCGAATGCAGGACCACGGCATAGCCCTCGCGCGCCAGGCGCCGGGCGATGGCGGCGCCGATGCCGGAGGTGGAACCGGTCACCAGCGCAACGGGAAGGGAATCAGGCATGTCGTCAGGATCAGAAAGGGAAATGGATCAGCGCGAAGGCGCCGGGGAGGACTTGCGGGCCAGCCCGCGCGCCGGACCGGCCTGGCGCGCCAGGCTGTCGAGATAAGCGCACAGCATGTCCGCCAGCGCGTCCGCATAGGCCTCGATCTCGGCGTCGGCGCGCGGGCTTTCCGAGAACTGCTTGCCGACGGCGCTGAGCGTGTGGGTGATGAGATCGCCGGCCAGCGCGCGGGTCGCGTCGGCGGCATTGGGCAGGGCCTCGCCCAGGAAGGCGAGCACGATGCGGCTGCCCTCTTCCTTGGTGGCGCGCGCCTCGGGCGCATCGCGGTAGAGCGGCGCGGCGTCGTTGAGAGCCACGCGCATCACCGCCTCTTCGCATTCCGAGCGCACGAAGGCGTGCACCAGGTTGCGCAGCCGCTGGGGCGGCGCGTGGGCGGTGTCTTCGAGCAGGCGGCGCAGCAGGTCCGAGGTCTGCTGCCATTCCTGCGTCTGCAGCCGGTACAGGATGGCGGCCTTGTTGGGGAAGTACTGGTAGAGCGATCCGATGCTGACGCCGGCCTTCTCGGCGACCCGGGCGGTGGTGAAACGCGTGGCGCCTTCCTGGGCCAAAACCTGAGCCCCGGCTTGCAGGATGGCCGCGACCAGCTCGGCCGAACGGGTCTGCTGCGGCTGTTTTCTCTCGGAAAGCCGGGTGCTGCGGCGTGTGGTCATGGCGGCTCGGGAAATGCGAATAGAGAAATGCGACGAATTCGTCGTATTCTAAACCCGCAATCGCTACTGGAAAACCGCCTCATGACCAATACCCTGACTTCCCCTTCCCTGGCCGCGCTGCTCGACCGTCTTTTCACGCAGGCCGACGCCTCGTGGTCCCAGGCCGCCCCCGCGCTGGCCAACATGTCCGACGCCGAACAGGCGCGGCTGATGCGCAGCAAGACCGACTACCGCGAGTTCTACGGCCGCATGAAGGACCTGCCGCTGGCCGTCTCGCCCGAGACCGGCACGCTGCTCTACATGCTGGCGCGCAGCACGCAGGCCCATTCCATCGTCGAGTTCGGCACCTCGTTCGGCATCTCGACGCTGCACCTGGCGGCGGCGTTGCGCGACAACGGCGGCGGCCGGCTGATCACCACCGAGTTCGAGCCGTCCAAGGTGGCGCGCGCCTGCGAACACCTGGCCGAGGCCGGGCTGGCCGACCTGGTGGAGCTGCGCCAGGGCGACGCGCTGCAGACGCTGGCAACCGATCTGCCGGACCGCATCGACCTGGTGCTGCTCGATGGCGCCAAGGCGCTCTATTCGGACGTGCTGGCCCTGCTGGAAAGCCGCCTGCGCCCCGGCGCGCTGATCGTGGCGGACAACGCCGATCATTGCCCCGAATACCTGGCGCGGGTGCGCTCGCCGGCCTCGGGCTACCTGTCGACGCCGTTCGGCGGCGACGTGGAACTGTCGATGCGGCTGGGATGAGCCGCGGCGCGGCTCAGGCCCGCGCCGCCGCCGACGGCGCGGCCGCGCGGGTCTCCGGCCGGCCGAGGAACAGGAACACCACCAGCGCCGTCAGCACCGTGATCGCCGCCAGGACCCACGCCAACGTGGCGAAGGCATCGGCCGAGGCCCGCGCCAGGGCGGCGCGCCCGACGCCCGGCAGGAGCCCGGCCACCGCGTCGAAGTCGCCCGCGACCAGTTGTTGCGCGGCCTGCGCCGCCTGCGACGCGGCGCCGGGCAACGCCGCGGCCAGATGGCTGGCGGTCAACGCGCTCAGCAGCGCGCTGACCACGGCCAGCGCCACGCCCTCGCCGGCCACCCGCGTGGTGCTGAAGATGCCGGTGGCCATGCCGGCCCGTTCGGTCGGCACCACGCTGACGGCCAGGCCGTCCATCAGCCCCCACGGCAGGCTGATGCCGATGCCGATCAGCAGCATCGGGCCGACCAGGGCCGCCACCTGCCCGGCCGTCATCGCCAGCCCGAGCCAGGCCAGGCCGGCGGCCGCCAGCAGCAGCCCCGCGCCGCAGATCAGCGCCGGCGCCAGCCAGCGCGTCAGCTGGCCCGCCACCACCGGCAACAGCAGCAGGGGCGCGGACAGCGCGATCATCATCCGGCCGGCCGCGATTTCACCCAGGCCGTCGACGGCGATGAAGCGCACCGGCAACAGGATCAGCAGCACCACGAAGGCGTAGGCCGGCGCGGCCGCCAGCAGTTGCACGCCCAGGAAGCGCGGATAGCGGAACAGCGTCAGGTCGAGCATCGGCCGCGCCGCGCGCAGTTCGATCAGGCCGAACACGGCGAACAGCGCCACCGCCGCCGCCAGCATCGCCAGCGTCGACGGATCGCCCCAACCGCTTTGCGGCGCCCGCATGATGCCCCACGTCAGCAGCGCCAGGGCGGCGCTGAAAGTGGCCGCGCCGGGCCAGTCCAGGCGCCCGGCCGCGGGGTCGCGCGATTCGCGCAGGCCGCGCGCGCCCAGCGCGAACGCGACGGCGGCCAGCGCAATCACCAGCAGGAAGATGCTGCGCCAGCCGAAGCGCTCGATCAGCACCGCCGAGGCGATCGGCCCGAACGACAGGCCGGCGCCGAAGCTGGCGCCCAGCAGGCTGAAGGCGCGCATGCGGTCGGGTCCGTCGAACTCCTGCGCCAGCGCGGCGGCGCCGCCCGAGAAGATCGCCGCCCCGCCCAGGCCCTGCGCCGCGCGCAGCAGGTCGAAGGCGACGATGCCGGGCGCGTAGACCAGGCCGACGGAAGCGGCGATGAAGATCGCGGCCCCCGCCAGGAACACGCGGCGGCGGCCATAGCGGTCGGCCAGCGCGCCGGCCACCAGCAGCGTGCTGCCGAACACCAGCATGAAGGCATTGGTGATCCAGTTCAGCGCCACCGGGCTGCCGCCCAGGTCGCGCGCGATCGACGGCAACGCGATGGCGGGGCCGGTGAAGGTGAACGGCATGGCCGCGCACGCCAGGCACACGGCGATCAGGATCAGGATCTTGCGGGCCGCGGCGGGCGGCGGGGAAACGGTCGATGGCATGGACGGCATCACAACGAAACGGGAACGGCATTGAAGATACAGAGGCTCTCCTGATGGATAAATAGGTTAAAAATCCACACATCAAGGAATTAATTTCTTCAATGGAATCACCATGGACCGCTTGAGCGGCTTATTGCCCTTTGTCCGCAGCGCCGAGCTGGGCGGCTTTGCCGCCGCCGGCCGCGACCTGGATCTGTCGCCCTCGGCGGTGGGCAAGGCCGTGGCGCGGCTGGAGCAGGACCTGCACGTGCGCCTGTTCCAGCGCAGCACGCGCCGCATGCAATTGACCGAGGAAGGCCGGCTGTTCTTCGAGCGCTGCAAGCGCATCCTGGAAGAGCTGGACGACGCGCACGACATGCTGTCGCAGACGCTGCGCGAGCCGCGCGGCCACCTGCGCGTGAGCGCGCCGCTGGTGAGCTACCACTTCCTGCTGCCGGTGCTGCCGGCCTTTGCCGCGCGCTATCCGGGCATCGAGCTGGACATGGATTTCAACGACCGCATCGTCGACCTGATCGGCGAACGCGTCGATGTGGCGATCCGCAGCGGCGACCTGCCCGATTCACGCCTGGCGGCGCGGCCCCTGGGCACCTTCCGGCTGCGGCTGTGCGCCGCGCCGGACTACCTGGCGCGCCACGGCGCGCCGCAGCGGCCGCGCGACCTGGAACGGCACCGCGCTGTGCGGTTCCGCTATCCCAACGCCGGCACGTTGCAGGCATGGCCGCTGGCGCTGGCCCCCGGCGAGGCCGAGCCGCGGCTGACGGCCGCGTTCACCTGCAACAACATGGAAGCCCTGCTGGGCGCCACCATCCAGGGGTTCGGCATCAGCTGCATGCCCGACTTCCTGGCGCGCGACGCGCTCGCCGCCGGCACGCTGCGCACGGTGCTGGATGACCAGGTAAACGGCGCGGGCCGCTTCCAGGCGCTGTGGCCGTCGAACCGCAACCTGTCGCCCAAGGTCAGGGTGTTCGTGGATTTCCTGGGCGAACGGCTGTTCCGCGACGGCCCCGGGCCAGCCTAGCGCCTGTTCACCCTCAAAGGCGCCTGGCGCAGGCCCTGGCGCCGCCGCGCGCGGATCACGCCACCGGCATCCGCTCGCACAGCTTGCCGATCGCGGCCAGGTCGCCCAGGCGCGCCAGGCGCTGCACCTGCTGGCTGAAGTCCGTGAAGGCCGGATCGCGCGCCTGGATCGCGCGCGCCCAATCCATCAGGTCCGAGATGCCGCCGATGTCCAGCAGCCGCTGCACCTGCTCCAGCTCGGCGCGCGACAGGCACGGCATCGGCGCCGACACGAGCGATGCTTCGCGGGCAATCTGCTGCGTCGGCAACTGCAGCAACCTGCCCAGCACGTGCCGCAGCTCGACCAGGTTGATGGGCTTGAGCAGGCTGGCGTCGTAGCCGGCGCCGTCCGGCGTGGGCGCCTCCTGCGGCGTGGCCGACACGGCCACCACCGGCAGGTCCGGCCAGCGCGCGCGGGCGGCCGCGAGCACGGCCGAGCCGTCGGCGCCTTCCATGCGATGGTCGGTCAGGATCAGGTCGGGCCGCTGCGCGTCATCGGCCTGGATGCGCGCCACCATGCGCAGGCCGTCGGCCTCGCTTTCCACCTGGAAGCCCAGGCTGGCCAGTTCCTCGACCAGGAATTCGCGGATTTCCGGCGTGTCCTCGGCCAGCCAGATGCGCCGCCCGGTTCCGTCCAGCAGCGGCAGCACATGGGCCGCGGCGGCGATGTAGTGATGCGACACGCGCGATTCGTCCACCTGCCTGACCGGCAACACCACCCGGATCGTGGTGCCCTGCCCCAGCTCGCTCTCGACCTGGATGCGGCCGTGCATGCGCTGCACCCATTGCTGCACGATGGCCAGGCCGAGCCCGACGCCGGGCTGGTTTTCGGCCGACGACAGCCGCTGGAAGGGTTCGAAGATGTGCTGCCGGTCCTGCGGCGCGATGCCGCAGCCGGTATCGCCCACCGACAGCGTCAGCCAGCCGCAGGGCTCGCCCGCGCCGGGCGCGGCGTAGTCCGCCGTCAGCGTCAGCACGCCGCCGCGGGTGAACTTGGCGGCATTGTCGATGAGATTGGACAGCACCTGCCGCACCCGCTTGCCGTCCATTTCCAGCACGGCCGGCAGCGCGTCCGCCACCCGCAGTTCGAAGCGGTTGTCCTGGCGGGCGGCGATCGGCGCGGATTCCTTGGCCACGGTGTCGAGCAAGGCGTGCACGTACTCGGGCGCCAGGCGCAGCGCCTGGCCGCCGGCGCCCGCGGCGTAGTCGATCAGGTCGTTCACCATGCCCAGCATGTGGTCGGCGCTGCGGCGGATGACGGCGCCGCGCGGCGCGTCGTCGCGGCCGCCGGCCTGGATCAGGTCGGCGAAACCGATGATCGAGGTCAGCGGGGTGCGCAGGTCATGGCTGATGCGCGCCAGGAAGTCCTGGCGCACCCGGCCGGCCTCGTCGGCCAGGATCAGCGCCGCCTGCAACGCCTGGGTGCGCTCGGTGACGGCCTGGTCCAGGCGCTGGTGTTCGCGTTCGCGCGCCTGCGCCAGTTCGCGCTGGGCGGCCAGCCGTTCCTGGCGGTGCTGGCGCGACCGGCCATACAGCAGCACGGCCAGCATCAGCGAGACCGACAGCAGGTCCCAGGCGACTTCCGGCCCGCCCTCCCAGCGGCCCGGCAGCAGGCCGTGGATGTAGGCCACGCGCAGGAACAGGCAGGCGCAATAGACGGCGAAGGACAGCAGGAAGATGCGCGCGTTGGCGTGGCCGCGGCGCCAGCCATCGGCCATGGAGACGAGCCAGACCAGCGCCCACAGGAAGATCAGGCCGATCAGCGCCTGCGCGGCCTCGCGGTAGTCGCCCAGCGCCGCCCAGACCGTGCCGGCGACGCCCGCGGCGATCAGCGACAGGTACACCCCGCGCCACAGGCGCACCCGGTGCAGGTCGGCGAACAGCATCGCCATGAACGCGAACAGCGACGCCGCCAGCGTCGCCAGGACGCTGGGCGCGCGCAGCGCCATGTCGCCGCCGCCGGTCAGCACGTAGCGATACAGCAGCCCCTGGAACGACAGGCTGTAGAGAATCTCGATGAAGACGGCGGCGGACAGCAGCAGGAACACCGGGTCGCGCTGGACCACGCCAAGCAGGCCGGCGTAGATCCCGACCATCGCCAGGGCGCCGACCAGCAGCGCCACCAGCATGGTGTTGCGCTGCGTCTGGCTGACGAACGCCGCCGGCGTGCGCAGGGTGGGCTCCATGTTGATGGCCGAGCGGCTCTGCACCCGCACCAGCACCGTCATGTGCTCGCCCGGCTCGAGCCGCAGCGGCGCCACCGACACGCTGGCCAGCACCTCGCGCCCGGCCAGCGGTTCGCGATTGCCTTGCAGCAGGACCTTGGCCGGCGTCGCCTGCCCCGGCGGGAACAGGTAGAAGCGCACGTCTTCCAGGCGCGGCACGCCGAACGACAGCCAGCGCTCCTGGGTGCTGCCGGAGCTGTTGCTGACCTCCAGGCGCAGCCAGAACGCCGAGGCCGAATAGCCGCGGTTCAACCAGCCGGCGCTCACGGGTTGCCAGGCGTCATCGAGGATCTGGCTGGCGTCGCGGCTGGCGCTCTTGTCTTCGATGCCCCGCAGTTCGCCGGTCAGCGGCAGGCTGCCGCTCACCGCGCTCAGGTCGATGACGGGTTGGACGGCCTGCGCGCGCACGGGCAGGATCAGGCAGGACAACGCCAGCCACAGCAACCAGGCCACCAGGCCCGGACGAACACTACGCATGCGGATCCCGTTCCTGGCGCAAGGCGGTCGGCGCCATGCCGAACCGCTCGCGGAATGCGGTGGAAAAATTGCCGCGGTTGCCAAAGCCCACCGCCTGCGAAATCGCCTGGATGTCCAGGCCGGTCTCGCACAGCAGGCGGCGCGCCTCGCGCATGCGCTCTTCGCGCAGGAACTCGAACACGGTGGTGCCGGCGCAGCGCCGGAAGGCCTGGTTCAAGCGCCGCGCGTTGGTGCCCAGCGCCTGGGCCAGGGCCACCAGCTCGGGCGTGTGGTCGAGCCGTTCGCGCAGCAGCTTGCGCGCGGCGCGAAACAGCACGCCGTCGAGCGAGGTCCCCGCGGCGACGGCCGACGTGCCGTCCTCCGGCGACGCCGCGACCGGCGCCGGCGCGGGCGCCGGGATCGGCGCCACCCGCAGGTGGATCAGCAGGCGCAGGCGCACTTCCTCGAAATCGAACGGCTTGGCGACGTAGTCGACCGCGCCCGCCGACAGCCCCGCCACCCGCTCGGTCGGCAGGGCGGCGGCGGTCAGGAAGATGATGGGAATGCCGCGCGTGGCCTGGTCGGCCTTCAGCAGGCGGCAGGCCGCCAGGCCGTCGCAGACCGGCATGTTCACGTCCATCAGGATGATGTCCGGCTGCACCAGCTGCGCCTTGCGGTAGCCGTCGTTGCCATCCTCGGCCACATAGACCCGGCAGTCCTGGCTGGTCAGGAAATCGACCAGCAGCATGCGGTCCTCGGGCCGGTCCTCGACAACCAGCACGCGCAGGCCCGCAAGCTGGCCAGGAAGGAGCGGATGGGAGGCGGCGTCGTTCATGCCGCGCATTCTTTCATGCCGGCGGGGGGACGCGTTGGTAACACGCGACGAAACCGTCGCGGGTTTATGAATATTTTTCCTTGTGGCAAACGTGCCGTGCATTCCGGCAAACCTCGCAAGCGCAATCATTGTTCACACATGATAGTGTTTGTTACATAGGCAACTTGCCGGAAAAGGGAGCGCGTCGTCGACCAAACCGCCGCAGCGTCTCCCGATAACAACATCCCGCGGATACCGGGACGGCACGCCGGCAAGCCCTCTCTGTGAAGCATCCGAAAAGATGCCATTGCCCAGGCAAGAATCCCGCAGTGCCGGATAGTTGTAAAGAACTTTAGAAACTTTGTTTATTGATGTTTGCGAAATATATCTAATAGCTTCGTTTAATTCTGATTGTAACGAATTATCACTTACGTATCCATGCGCCGCCTAGCCCACTCCCGCCGCCCCGCCGTTTTCCGCCAGCCTCCCTTCTCCTTGCGCGCCGGCTTTGCCGCCGTGGTGCTGGCGCTCGCCGCCGGACCGGTGGCCGCGCAGAACGTGCAGTTGCGCCTGCCGTCGGGCGCCGAACCCGGCCGCCAGCTGCCGCAACCGGCCCTGCCGGAAAGCACCCCCACCGCGCCGTCGGTGACCGTGGAGCAAGGCGGGGCCACGGAAGCGCCCGCCGGCGCCGACAAGCTGACCTTCACGCTGACCGACATGCGCGTGGAAGGCGTGACCCGCTATTCGGCCGATTCGCTGCGCCCGCTCTACCAGGGGCTGGTCGGCAAGACCATCACCGTGGCGGACGCCTTCAAGGTGGCCAACGAGATCGAGCTGCGCTACCGCAATGACGGCTACGTCACCACGCGCGTGATCGTGCCGGCGCAGACCATCGACGACGGCCATTTCCGCATCCTGGTGGTCGAGGGCTACATCGCCGACGTGAAGTACGACGGCGACATCGGCCCGGCCCAGGCGGCGGTCGAGAAGCTGGTGCAGCGCCTGCGTGGCGTGCGTCCCATCAACGTGGCGGAAGTCGAGCGCCAGCTGCTGCTGGCCAACGACCTGAACGGCCTGACCGTGCGCGCCTCGCTGGAAGCCTCGCCCAAGGAAGTGGGCGGCTCGGTGCTGGTGGTGCACAGCGAACGCAAGGCGGTCGATGCGCGCCTGGGCATCGACAACCGCGCCTCGCCCTACCTGGGCTGGAGCGAAATGACCGGCCAGGTCACGCTGAACTCGTTCGGCGGGCGCGCCGACAGCCTGACCCTGACCGGCCGCGTGGGTTTCCCCGCCTACCGCAGCAAGGCGGTGGGCGCCAACTACAACATGCTGGTGTCCGACAACGGCATGACCGTCGACGTGGCCGCCAGCTACGCCAAGAGCGAGCCGGGCCGCGAACTGGCCCCGCTGAACGTCGCCAGCGACGTGCAGGCCTATTCGGCCACCGTCACCTACCCGGTGATCCGGTCGCGCCAGGAGAACCTGCGCGCCTTCGGCATGCTGGACGTGCGCAACGTCGCCACCGACATCGTCGAAACCCCCTTCACGCGCGATCGCCTGCGCGTGCTGCGCGCCGGCCTGAGCTATGACCGCACCGACAGCTGGAACGGCATCACCGCCGTGCGCGGCACCGTGCACCAGGGCCTGGACACCATGGGCGCCTCGAAGGAAGGCAACGAGCTGGCCTCGCGCGCCAAGGGCCGCCCGGACTTCCTGAAGCTCACCGCCGAACTGACCCGCCTGCAACAGCTGTCCGACCGCTTCAGCCTGGTGGCCACCTTCGCTGGCCAGTACAGCGCCAACCCGCTGCTGGCCAGCGAGGAATTCGCGCTGGGCGGCCCCAACTTCGGCCGCGGCTACGACGACGGCGAGATGTCCGCGGACTCGGGCGTGGCCGCGTCGCTGGAACTGCGCTATGCCGTGTCCACCGACCGCTTCCTGCCGAACGGCGCCCACGTCTACACGTTCGTGGACGGCGGCCACATCTGGTCGCGCAGCGAAAGCGCGCCGCTGACGCGCGCCAAGCTGTCCTCCTACGGCGCCGGCATGCGCGCCAACCTGACCAAGAACCTGTACGCCACGATCGAAGTGGCCAAGCCCATGAGCTCCGATGTCCTGACCCAGGGCAACAAGGATCCCCGCGTGTTCTTCAGCCTCTCGGCCCAGTACTAATCCGCGACAGAAAAGCGACCGACCATGACTCGTCAATCCCGCATCCTCGCCCAATCCGCCCGCCGCCAGTCCCTGAAGGCCCCGCCCCTGCCCGCGCTCACCACCATGGCCATGGTGATCGGCTCGCTGGTCTCCGGCGGCGCGCACGCCAACCCCACCGGCGGCAACGTCGTGGCCGGCGGAGCGACCATCAATGACCGCGGCAACGGCACGCTGGACATCAACCAGTCGACCGGCAAGGCGATCATCAACTGGAAGGGCTTCAGCATCGGCGCCAACGAGACGGTCAATTTCCGTCAGCCGGGCAGCAACAGCGTCACGCTGAACCGCGTGGTCGGCAATGACCCGTCGGCCATCTTCGGCCGGCTCAACGCCAACGGCACCGTGGTGCTGGTCAACCCGAACGGCGTGCTGTTCGGCAAGGGCGCGCGCGTCGACGTGGGCGGCCTGATCGCCACCACCGCCAACATCAACGACAGGGACTTCCTGGCGGGCAAGTACAAGTTCGATCAGGCCTCGTCCAAGGCGAACGCCATGATCGTCAACGAAGGCACGATCAGCATCAAGGACAGCGGCCTGGCCGTGCTGGTGGCGCCCGCGGTGCGCAACTCGGGCGTCATCGAGGCCAAGCTGGGCCGCGTGGCCCTGGCCGGCGCCAAGACCGTCACGGTCGACTTCCATGGCGACGGACTGCTGAGCTTCGACGCCACGTCCACCGTCAGCGAACTGCCCAAGGACGCCGACGGCAAGCCGGTCTCGGCCCTGGTGACCAACGCCGGCGTGATCCGCGCCGACGGCGGCACCGTGCTGCTGACGGCGCGCGCCGTCAAGGGCGTGATCGACAACGTGGTCAACACCGACGGCATCATCAGCGCCAAGGCGGTGGGCACGCAGAACGGCAAGATCGTGCTGTCCGGCGGCGACGCCGGCACGGTCAATGTGGCCGGCACGGTCGAGGCCACCGGCACCGGCGCTGGCGAGCGCGGCGGCAAGGTCGTGGTGACCGGCGAACACGTCAACGTGGCGCGCGGCGCCGCGATCGACGTGTCCGGCGCCGCCGGCGGCGGCGAGATCGCGCTGGGCAGCCAGGGCGTCGCGCCCGACGACGGCTCGGCCGCGTTCAGCGGCAAGTCGTCCACCGTCAAGGTGGCGGCCGGCGCCACGCTCAAGGCCGACGCGCTGGTCAAGGGCAACGGCGGCAGCATCACGATGTGGTCCAACGACGCCACCGCGTTCGCCGGCAGCCTGTCGGCGCGTGGCGGCAAGGACGGCGGCGACGGCGGCTTCGCCGAAGTCTCCAGCAACAAGAACATCGGCCTGACCGGTTCGGCCGACCTGCGCGCGCCCAAGGGCAAGACGGGCATGCTGCTGATCGACCCGACCGACCTGCGCATCGTCGACTCCGGCAACGGCACCGGCTCGCAGGACGGCGCGGCCGGCGACGGCACCATCAATGGCGGCGACGCCAACACCGCCAACAACACCGTGTCGCGCGGCCTGCTGGAAAGCCTGGCCGGCACCACCAACATCAAGCTGGAAGCCACCGGCCAGATCACGGTCGCGGACATGGCCGCGATCAACCTGAAGACCACCAGCGGCCACAGCTTCACGATGCGCTCGACCCAGACGGGCGGCATCCGCTTCGAGAACGCGAACACCGAGATCAGCACCCAGGGCGGCTCCATCACGCTGGAAGCGCTGGGCGTGGGCAGCACGCTGGACAACATCGGCAAACTGACCAGCCGCGGCGGCGCGATCACGCTGAACGCCACCGGCGACATCAACCTGGCCAACGTCATCGACGCCGGCAGCGGCGCGGCGCTGGTCCGCACCAGCGCCGGCTCGATCCGCAACACCGGCGGCGCCAACCAGGTCGTGGCCGGCGGCAGCGTCAAGCTGGACGCCAGCGGCGGCAACATCGGCGATGCGGGCGCGGCGGTCAACACCCGCACGGCCCAGTTGTCGCTTGCGACCGGCGGCAACCTGGCCGTGGCCAACCGCCAGACGCTGACGTCGCTGGACATCACCAGCCGCCACGCGCAACCGGGCGTCAACAACAGCTTCCAGCTGACCTCGCCCGACCTGACTTTCGCGCTGCAGGACAACGGCAGCTACCAGCTGAGCACGGTCACGCAGCCGGGCCTGAACTTCTCGTTCACCGGCGACCGCACCATCACCGCGGGCAACATCGACCTGGGCAGCGGCGCGCTGGCGCTGACCTCGACGGCCGGCCACATCCTGGGCACGCCCACCTCGTTGCTGAAGGCCGGTTTCATCACGTTGAGCGCCGCCGGCAGCGACGGCAAGACGGGCGCGATCGGCTCGTCGGCCCAGTCGCTGAACACCCAGACCGCCTCGCTGACCGCCACCAGCGGCACCGGCGGCGTCTACCTGAACAACACCGGTTCGGCGATCCTGAAGGCCATCGACACCACCGGCAGCCTGGTCGCCACGACCACGGGCAACCTGACCCTGGGCGATATCAAGACCGGCGCGTCCGCCGTCCTGACGTCGGCCCTGGGCAACATCGTGGACGACGGCGTCGACGCCACCACGATCGCCACGTCCTCGCTGACGCTGGCGGCGGCGAACGGCACCATCGGCACCGGCGCGCGCAGCCTGAAGACCAGCGCCAGCAGCCTGTCCGCCGTCTCGAGCGGCGGCGTGTACCTGGACAGCACCAGCAGCAACCTGAACATCACCCAGGCGCAGGCCGCCAACGCCGCCATCACCATCACTGGCGCCGGCAGCGTCTCGGCCAACAACGTCAGCTCGGGCGGCGGCGCCGTCAACCTGACCGGCAACAGCATCAACGCCGGCCAGGTCAACGCGGGCAGCGGCAACGTCACCCTGACCGCGCGCGCCGGCAGCATCACCGGCACCTCGGCCTCGCTGATCACCGGCAACGTCGTCACCCTGCTGGCCCCGGCCTCCAACACCTCGTACACCGTCGGCACGTCGGGCACCTACCTGCGCACCGCCGCGGGCGAACTGCACGCCACCGGCGGCAGCATCTTCCTGAACCAGGCCCAGGGCTCGGTGCTGCTGGACGACCTGAAGGCCAACAACGGCATCTATGTGACCGGCGTCGCCAACCTGACGGCCAACCAGCTGGACGCCGGCAACGGCACGCTCTCGCTCAACGCCCAGGGCGGCAGCGTCCTGCGCGCCAATGCCAACAGCGTGCTGGCGGGCAGCAGCGTCAACCTGCAGGCCCTGCAACACCTGGGCACGGCCAGCGAACACCTCACCACCGCCACCACCAGCCTGACGCTGGGCAGCGGCGGCGACATCTTCATCGACAACCCGGGCAAGACGCTGACCTACCTGGCGATCAGCAATTCCCACGCCGACCCGGCCCGCCGCAACACGCTGCAGGTGGCCGCGCCGTTCCTGACCTTCGACATCAATGACAACCTGGGCAACGCCTACGAACTGCGCCAGGTCTACAGCTCGCTGCTGAACCAGTTCTCTTTCACCGGCGACCAGAGCCTGAAGCTGGGCAACCTGCGCGCCGGCAGCGTCATCACGCTGACCTCGACCCTGGGCAGCATCCTGGACGACGGCATCGCCGATACGCGCGTCACTGCCAACAGCGTCAGCCTGACGGCCAACCAGGACATCGGCACCGCCGCCAACTACGTGGCGGTCAACGCGCCCAGCCTGTCGCTGGACACGCGCGGCAACCTGTATGCCACCAACATCGCCGACCTCAACTCGCTGTCGGTGACCGCCCGCCACAAGGGCGCGGACGACCACTACGTGCTGGACGTGCGCGCGCCGTCGCTGCTGTTCAACATCACCGACGACGCCAGCGGCCACACCCTCCGCGAAGTGCGCGACGCCAACTCGGTGAACTTCAGTTTCACCAGCGACCGCGACATCACGGCTGGCAGCATCGACGCCGGCTACAGCGGCAGCATCACCCTGAACGCCGCCGGCGACATCCGCGACGACGGCAACAAGCAGACCCGCCTGCTGGCCAACGCGGTCAACCTGATCGCCGGCAAGGCGGTCGGCGCCAGCGGCGCGGGCTACCTGGACATCATCGCCGGCAGCCTGAGCGGCTCGGCGGGCAATGGCGGCTTCTACGTCCAGCTGCCCAACCCCACCGGTTCGTCCAACACCACCGGCACCGTCACGCTGAACAACATCACCGCCACCGACGACGTGCGCATCGACACGCGCCAGGGCGACGCGCTGCTGTCCGGCACCGTGCGCAGCTGGAACGGCGCGGTCGCCCTGAACGTGGCCAACGGCTCGCTGTTCGGCAACGGCACCGGCAACGTGTACGCGGGCGGCAATGACATCCTGCTGACCGCCGCCGGCGCCATCGGCGGCGTGTACAACGGCAGCCTGCGCTACATCGGCGTGGGCGGCAGCGGCCAGGCCAGCGTGCAGGCCACCGCCGGCACCGACGTCTACCTGAACGGCACCACCGGCAACATCAAGCTGACGCGGCTGGAGGCCGGCAGCGGCCAGATCGGCTACACCCAGGCGTCGGGCAACACCACGATCGGCAGCCTGAGCGCCGCCGGCGCGGCCACCCTGGCCAACACCGGCGGTTCGCTGCTGGACGACGGCGACGCCGCCACGCAGATCCGCGCCAGCAGCATCGCGCTGGCGGTCGGCGGCAGCATTGGCGCGACGGGCGCCGCGCTGACCTTGCAGGCGCCTGACGTCAGCCTCGCCAGCGGCGGCGGCATCGCCGTCGACAACCTGGTCGGCCTGACGCGCCTGAACATCACCCGCAACGGCACGGCCAACGCCACCTATGCGATCACCGCGCCGAACCTGACGGCGTTCACCGTGACGGATGACGCCAGCGGCATCCACCTGAAGAACATCGCCAGCGCCACCAACCTGGACTTCGGCTTCACCGCCACCAGCAAGAACCTGCTGGTCGGCAGCATCGACGCGGGCGCCAACGGCAAGGTCAGCCTGACCTCGAACCAGAACATCAGCAACGACGATCCGGCCAACCGCGGCGCCATCCGCGCCTCGACCGTGGCGCTGACGGCGGGCACCGGCGGCTCCATCGGCTCGTCGGTCACGGGCGGCGGGCTGGTCCTGAACGGCACGTCGGCGCTCAGCCTGACCGCCGGCAACCACTTCTACGTCAGCAGCGACACCGTGCTGCGCAGCCTCGCCATCAACAGCCTGAAGGCCGCCGGCAGCGCCAGCACTTTCGAGATCGGCGGCGGCGCCGGCCAGACCATCCGCATCAGCGACGACGGCACCACCCAGTACCTCGAACAGGTCACCGGCGGCCTGACCGACTTCAGCTTCAGCGGCCGCAAGAACATCCAGGCCGGCACGATCACCGCCACCAATTCGGTCAACCTGGCCACGACCGGCGGCGGCGTCAACTCCAGCATCACCAGCGATGGCGGCGCCGGCCGCATCACGGCCAACAGCGTCACGCTGTCGGCCACCGGCTCGGACAGCTATACCGCCCGCGACGCCAATACCGGCGCCATCGGCGCCAGCGCCCGGGCGCTGCGTGTGACCACCAGCAACCTGGCGGTCACCAACAACGGCGACATCAACCTGCACAACGGCGGCCAGGCGCTCAGCAGCCTGAACCTGTACCTGTCGCGCCGCGACGCCGGCAGCAGCGTCAACTACGACACCAACAGCTATGCCTTCGCCGGCATGGGCGGGCAGTCGCTGTCGCTGGGTAGCGGCACCAACATGACGATCGGCGCCAACATGCAGGGCGCGGCGCTGACCATCAACACCGACACCGCGATCACCTCGAACACCATCAACGCCGGCAGCGGCTCGGTGTCGCTGACCACGCGCTACGTCAACAGCGACCTGGCCCCCAGCATCGGCGGCTCGGGCCTGATCACTGGCAACAGCGTCAGCCTGAGCGCCCTGGGCACCAACGGCAGCGTGTCGGCGCAGACCAGCACCTCCAACCTGGCGGTCGCCTCAGCCGGCAACGTGGCGGTGGCCAACAACAAGCAGCTCGATTCGCTGTCGTTGACGGCCAATCACGCCAGCACCAGCGGCGCGCTCAACAACAGCTACAGCATCACCGCCACCGGCATGTCGGCCTTCTCGCTGAGCGATTCGACCGGCGTCGCCGGCCTGACGCTCAACGACATCCGCAACACCGGCAACCTGGCGCTGTCGATCTCGTCGGACCGCTCGCTGACGGTCAACAACGTCACCACCGCCGCCGGCGGCTCGGTCACGCTGGCCAGCAACGGCACCATCTACGGCACCAGTTCCAGCGCCGGCACGCCCAACATCACCACCGGCGCGCTGACGCTCAACGCCGGCTCGGTGACGGGCGTCTACGCCACCAATCAGCCGCTGTACGTCAGCGTCGATTCGCTGTCGTCGAACATCCGCGGCAGCCTGTGGATCTCGAACAACAAGAGCCTGACGCTGCTGGACAACAGCGCCACCAGCTCGGCCCAGGTGAACGTCACCAACGGTTCGATCATGCAGGGCGCCGGCCGTTTCGTCAGCCCGGTGCTGACGCTGACCGCCACGCAGTCGATCGGCGCCGCCGGCAACGCCATGCGGACCGACACGCGCCAGCTGACCACGCAGTCGGGCGGCAACCTGTACATCGACAACGCCAGCGACCTGTTCTCGCTGAACATCACCGCCAACCACGCCAACAGCGCGGTGGACAACGTGCTGCAGGTCGCGGCCAAGGGCCTGACGTTCAACGTCACCGACGCCACCGTCTACACCATGGCGCAGGTCAGCGACCTCACCGGCCTGAACTTCTCGTTCAACGGCGACCGCGCGCTGTATGTCGGCAACGTCGACGTCGGCCCGGCCAATACCGTCAGCCTGGGCGCCTTCGGCACCGACGCCCACATCATGAACCTGACGCCGACCTCGCACATCACCGGCGATTCCGTGACGTTGGCCGCCAGCGGCCAGATCGGCGTGGCCTCGGGCGACAACTCGGGCTCGATCCACGTCACCACCAGCGAGCTCTACCTCACCGCGGGCAGCCACGTCTACGTGGACAATGACCGCGACCTGGCCAGCCTGTCGCTGTACGCCACCGGCAGCGCGCCCGCGACCTACCAGATCCAGTCGAACGAACTGCTGTTCGACGTGGCCCACAACGGCAGCCGCCTGCAGGTCAACCAGGTGCGCGACAACACCGGCCTGAACCTGATGCTGTCGAGCAACGTCGGCCAGGACATCGGCATCATCGACACGCAGCCGACCGGCACGGTGCGCCTGTCCAGCAACAACAGCATCCTGGGCAGCGCCGACGACAGCCAGCGCATCACCGCCGCGCAGGTCAACATCACCACCCAGGGCTCGGGCGCCATCGGCGCGGTCGGCCGCGAAATCAACCTGTCGGCGCCGATCGTCAGCATCCAGAACGCCGGCGACGTCTACGTCGATTCCGACACGCACATCGATTCGCTGACGCTGTACTCCACCGGCAATGCCGCGCGCAGCTACGGCATCAATTCGCCCACCCGCGACGGCGGCAACATCGGCTTCCAGGCCACCGACGGCGGCAGCGGCAGCAGCGCCGGCCTGGTGCTGAGCCAAGTGATCGACCAGGGCGGCCTGAACCTCAGCGTCACCAGCGACCGCACCATCACGGTCGGCAAGATCAATGTCGGCAACGACAACGTCACGCTGACCTCGCGCGGCGGCTCGCTGCTGGGCGACGGCGACAGCACCACCAAGATCGACGCGGCGGCCCTGACCCTGACGGCCAACAACGCCATCGGCGCGGCCGGCGCCGGCAACGCCATCGACACCCGCGTCAGCACGCTGAACGGCCGCGCCAATGGCGGCGGCGCGTACATCACGGTGGAAGGCAACACCAGCCTGCCGAGCCTGGTCTCGACGGGCGCCAGCTCGGTCAGCAACACCACCGGCGACATCGAGCTGGGCACGGTCAACACCAACGGCAACGCCTTCACGGTCAACAACACCGGCGGCTCGATCCTGAGCGGCACGATCAACAACGCCACCACCGTCAATCTGACGGCCAATGGCTCGATCGGCAACAAGAGCGCCATTCGCACCACCGCGCTGGCCAACGGCACCACCACGGTCAACCTCAGCGCCACCAAGACCGACCGCGCCGATGGCAGCATCGCGCTGACGGAAGCCTATGGCCTGCAGGTGGCCTCGGCCTCCGGCGCCGGTGATATCACCCTGAGCGCCGACACCGCCAACAACGGCCGCAACCTGACCGTGGGCACCATCACGTCCACGGACGGCGCGGTCACCCTGTCGACCGCGCGCGGCAGCATCGTCGGCGCCAACAACAGCAACCTGGTCACCGGCAAGAGCGTCAACCTGACGGCCAACTACGGCACGGGCGCCTCGATCGGCGCGTCGAACTCGGCCCGCCTGCACCTGAACACCGAGAAGCTGACCCTGGCCACGCCGGGCAGCATCTACGTCGACAACCTGGCCGACCTGTCCGACCTGACCATCATCCGCAACAACGCGCAGGGCTCGAACCTGGGCAGCGCGGGCATGTTGACCATCGACGCCAAGAACCTGACGTTCAGCGGCGGCGACTCCAACAACGCCACCGCGCTGACCGTGGTGCGCGACACCACCGGCCTGAACTTCACCTACCAGGCCGTGGGCGCGATCAACCTGCACGACATCGACGTCACGCAGAACGGCTCGGTGACGCTGTCGACCAACCCGTACTACTACACGGGCGGTTCGATCCAGGGCATGAACGGCTCGTCCAAGATCGTGGCGGGCGACCTGACGCTGTCCACCGGCACGGGCGACACGCCCAACACCATCGGCTCGGCCGGCCTGGCGCTGAGCACGCAGGTCAAGAACATCGCCGCCACCGCCTCGGGCGGCATCTGGCTCAAGCAGAACGGCTCGATCAACCTGGGCAACCTGCGGGCCGGCGGCGACCTGTCCGTCACCACCACCACGGGCGACATCCTGGTCGGCACGGTCAGCTACGGCACCGGCAACGCCCTGACCCTGAACGCCCAGACCGGCAGCATCCTGTATGGCGGCGGCACGCTCTCGGGCGCGGGCACCGGCGCCATCACGCTGACGGCCCAGAACGGCATCGGCACCCGCGACGCGGCCATCAAGATCGCCGCGCCGAACAGCCCGGTGTCGGCCACGGTCACCGGCAACGGCTCGCTCTTCCTGGACAGCAGCGGCAACCTGCTGGGCGGCCTGACGACCACCGTCTTCAACGGCGAAACGCGCGTCACCGGCAACGGCAACCTGGTGCTGACCAGCATGACCTCGGTCACCGATGCGGCCGGCAACGACATCTCGGTCAAGACCACCAGCGGCAACGTCACGGTCAAGAACGTGCAGGCCGGCGCCAACCACGGCCAGGTCACGATCGGCGCCGACAACGGCGCGATCCTGGCCGACAGCACCGGCGCCACGGTCCGGGCCTATGGCGTCGCCCTGAGCAGCGCCAACGGCATCGGCGCCGCCAACGGCCGCATCAACGCGACGGGCCAGCGCGTCGAAGCCACCACCAACGGCGCCATGTACCTGGCGGCGGACAACAACGCCGTCTACTCGTACCTGTCGGGCAACATCATCGACATCGCGGCCGCCGGCAACCTGCAGATCGCCAACGCCATCGCCGCCAACGGCAACGGCACCATCAAGATCACCGGCAACGGCACCAACAGCCAGCTGGTGGCGGGCAACATCGACGCCGGCACCGGCAGCGTCAACATCGACTTCAGCAAGGCCGGCAGCACCATCGTCGACGACCGCGAGGAATCCACCCGCATCATCGGCGGCAACGTCACGCTCAAGGCCGGCGCCGGCATCGGCGGCGCGGCCGGCTCGCCCGACAACCTGCAGACCACCGCCGCCAACATCACGGCGGAAGTCACCGGCGCGGGTTCGATCTACCTGAACGACAATCGCGCGGCCGGCACCACGCTGGCGTCGCTCATCACGCAGAACGGCGCCATCGGCATCACCACGGCCGGTCCGACGCTGGTCACCAGCGCGATCGGCAGGACCAACGCCGCCGGCAACGACATCTCCATCACCACCACCAACGGCGACCTGTCGATCAACAGCATCGACGCCAGCCGCGGCGGCAACGTCACCCTGACGGCGGCCGGCTCGATCAAGGGCGCCCTGGCGGGCAACCTGGTCTTCGGCAATACGCTGACGGCCATCGCCGGCGGCAGCATCGGCTCGGCCACCAACCTGAACAATGGCACGGGCGGCATCGCCCTGCGCACCAACGTGGCGGCACTGGGCACGCTGTCGACCGCCGCCGACGGCGCCGTCATCGTCGTCAACAACGTCGGCACGCTGGCCCTGAACGCCAACGGCGGCAACGTCAAGCAGACCGGCGCGAACAGCTCCGTATACCTGACCACCGCCGGCGACCTGGACGCCAGCGGCGGCATGTCGGCCACGGCCGACAACCTGCTGCTGTCCTCGGGCGGCAAGCTGACGGTGGCCGCCACCGGCGTCCAGGCCAACAACGCCGTCACCCTGCGAGGCACGCAGGACGTGGTCGCGGCCGGCGCCACGCCGCGCAGCATCGCCGTCAAGGGCGGCTCGCTCACCTTCAGCAGCGGGTCGGTGGGTGGTGACACCGCCCTGGTGACCGAAGTGGCCAGCGCCAACGCCAGCCTCACCGGCGTCTCTATCCCGGCCAACCTGACGCTGACCAACACCGGCGACCTCGATGCCACGCTGAGCACCACCACCGGCGACATCACCGCCACCGCCAGCGGCGCGCTGAACGCGTCGGCCTCGGCCAGCGGCGCCAACCGCACCATCGCCCTCACCTCGCAGCATGGCGACGTGACGGTCGGCGGCGTCAATGCCGGCGCCGCCAGCGGCACCATCATCCTGAACGCCGCCGAAGGCTCGTTGCTCGGCCTGGGCGCGATGACCGCTAACAGCCTGGACCTGACCAGCAAGAACGGCATCGGCGCCGCGGGCGCGCACTTCATCACGGGGGCCCGCAACCTCAAGGCCAACGTCACCGGCGCCGGCGACATCTATGTCGACGCCACCGGTCCCCTGACCCTGGGCCGCGTCGCCACCGCCGACGGCAACATCGGCATCGGCGCCGCGGGCAACCTGGCCAGCACGGTCGGCCTGACGGCCGGCAACGGCGGCAATGTCACGCTGGCCTCCAGCGCCGGCAACGTCAGCGTCAGCCACGCCATCGCCAGCGGCGACGCGAAAGACCTGAGCGTGAGCGGCGCGGCCATCTCCATGGCCGACGCCACCACCACCGGCAGCCAGACCTACGCCGGCAACGTCACGCTCAACGGCGACCTGACCGCTTCGGCCATCGACATCACCGGCAACGCCACGCTGGCGGGCGCCACGCGCACGCTGACGGCCGACGGCGGCGTCGGCATCTCGGGCGCGCTGAACGGCGGCGGCCAGCAGGCGGTGATCGTGGCCGACCACGGCAATGTCACGCTGGGCGGCAATGCCACCAACCTGGCCAGCCTGACCGTCACCGGCAGCGCCATCGACCTGCAACAGGTCACCACCACCGGCGCCCAGCAGTACAACGGCGCCACCACGCTGCGCGGCACGTACACGACCACCAACGGCGCCTTCGGCGTCGACGGCGCCACCACCCTGGCCGACGCCGTCAACGTGTCCACCGGCAGCGGCGCGGTCACCTTCGCCGGCGCGGTGTCGGGCGCCAAGGCGCTGACCGTCACCAGCAGCGGCGCCACCACCTACGGCGGCGCCGTCAACATCGCCTCGCTGAACCAGGCGGGCAGCGGCGCCACGGCCATCAACGGCGGCGGCGTCACCACCAGCGGCGCGCAGGCCTACGCCGGCAAGGTGCTGCTGGGCAACGACGCGCTGCTGACCGGCACCAGCGTCACCCTGTCCAACGGCGCCGATGGCGCGTATGCCCTGGAGATCGACGGCGCGGCTTCGCTGACCGGCGCCATCGGCGCGGTCACCAAGCTGGCCAGCCTGACCCTGGATGGCGCCGCCACGCTCAACGCGGGCACCATCGCCACCACCGGCGGCCAGCACTACAAGGGCGCCGTCACGCTGGGCCGTGACCACACCCTCAGCACCACCACCGGCGGCGTCGCGTTCGACGGCGCGCTGGACGGCTCGCGCGACCTGCACGTCGTGTCGACGGCGGGCGGCGACGTCAGCTTCGATACGGTGGGCAACGCCACGCAACGCCTGGGCAGCCTGACGGTCGACACGGCGGGCACGACCGCCTTCAACGGCACGGTCTACGCGGCATCGGTGCAGACCGACGACCCGGGCGCCGTGAGCATCAAGGGCGAGCGCATCGACACCACCGGCGTCATGAAGTTCGGCGAGCTGGTCACGCTGGGCGCCAATGTCACGCTCAAGGGCGCCAACGTCACCCTGGGCGGCGGCGTGAACTCGACCGACGAACAGCAGGGCCTGACCATCGAAGGTCCGGCCGTGATCGGCGGCCCGGTGGGCGCCGGCGCCAACGGCCGCCTGGCCTACCTGACCGTCAACAACGACGCGACGCTCGGCGGCGGTCCGATCAAGACCGTGGGCGAGCAGTCGTATCAGGGCAAGGTCCTGTTGGACAACGATGCGCAGCTCAGCACCGCCAACGCCAAGGTGACCTTCAATGACATGGTCGTCAGCCTCAACGGCAGCGGCCTGGCGGTCAGCAGCGGCAGCGGCGACGTGCGCTTCGCCGACACGGTCGGCAGCGCCACGGGCCGCCTGGGCGACGTGGTCGTCAACAGCAGCGGCGCCACCACCTTCGAGAAGGCCGTGTATGCCGCCTCGGTCGCCACCAATGCCGGTGGCACCGTGGCGATCAATGGCGGCCTGGTCGACACCACCGGCACGCAGTCGTATGGCGAGCGCGCCGTGTTCGGCGCCGATACCGTGCTCAAGGGCAGCACCGTCAGCCTGCTGGGCGGCGGCGATGGCGGCCACGGCCTGACCATCGACGGCGACGCCGTGCTGAAGGGCCCGTTCGGCGCCAACGATCCGTTGGCCAACCTGACGGTCAAGGGCAACGCCACGCTCG
This sequence comes from Achromobacter sp. ISS7, assembly GCF_056523125.1. Taxonomy (NCBI): domain Bacteria; kingdom Pseudomonadati; phylum Pseudomonadota; class Betaproteobacteria; order Burkholderiales; family Alcaligenaceae; genus Achromobacter; species Achromobacter sp. ISS7. The sequence continues at coordinate 2,632,011 of NZ_JAWRZD010000001.1, forward strand.
GCGCCGGCAGCATCAACACCGTGGGCGAGCAGTCGTACCAGCGCAACGTCACCGTGGGCGGCGACGTCACGGTGACCAGCCGCACGGGCGATATCGGCTTCAACGGCGCGGTCGACGGCGGCCACGGCCTGAATGTCGTCGCCAGCCAGGGCGAAGTGACGTTCTCCGGCCCGGTCGGCCAGACCTCGCGCCTGGGCGACCTGAAGGTCAGCGCGGCCGGCGACATCGTGCTGGACGGCCCGGTGCGCGCCGCCTCGGTGCAGACCGGCGGCAACGGCGACCTGCTGATCAACGGCGGTTCGATCGACACCACCGGCGCGCAGCAGTACGGCCAGCACGTCATCCTGAGCGGCGTGGACACCACCCTGACCGGCACCAACGTGCAGCTCAAGGCCGGCGTGGACGGCACCCAGTCGGGCAAGCAGGGCCTGGTCATCGTCGGCAACGCCGACATCCAGGGCGACGTCGGCGCCACCACGCCGCTGCGCGGCCTGTCGGTCACCGGCGCCACCACCCTGGGCGGCGGCAAGACGCACACCACGGGCGACCAGGTCTACAACGGCGCGGTGACGCTGAAGGGCGACCGCGACCTGACCAGCGACACCGGCTCGGTGATCCTGGGCAGCAAGCTGGACGGCGGCAACCGCAACAACCTGAACGTCAACGCGGCCAAGAACATCCAGGTCGCGGGCGACGCCACCGGCCTGGGTTCGCTGACCCTGCGCGCCGTCGACACCATCGTCTTCAACGGCGACGTCAGCGCCTACCGCGTGCAGCAGCTGGAAGCCAAGACCGCCAGCTACAACGGCGCGGTGCGCGCCTCGGGCCCGGACGGCATCGACATCTCCGGCGGCAGCGTGTCGTTCGGCAAGGACGTCACCGCCGATACCGGCGCGATCCGCATCGCCAACACCAGCCCCACCGGCACCACGTCGTTTGGCGGCGGCAGCACCGTCAAGGCCGCCACCGGCTTCACCCAGACCGGCGGCGCCGGCCTGACGCTGCCGGCGCAATTGCTGGTGACGCAGGGTCCCATCAACCTGGGCGCGCCGGCCAAGCTGCAGGGTTCGAACGCGGTCATCCAGACCAACGGCGACATCACCGCCATTGGCCTGACCGGCCCGCAGACCTCGCTGACGCTGGCCTCCGGCACGGGCGCGCTGCGCATCGGCCTGAACGACGCCGACCCGAGCCACAAGCTCGACGTGGCCGGGCTCACCGTGCCGAACGCCGGCTCGGCCGACATGTGGGGCTCGATCGGCGGCCGCACCGGCTCGATGGCCGCGACCATGGTCCGCAGCTCGCTGGTCGGCGCGCCGTACTACATGAACGGCGCCACCTGGGGCCCGACGGACGTGATCGACCGCCTGGCATCGGTGACGGCCCCGCGCTCGGTGATCCCCAGCACGCCCACCGCCAACCCGCTGTTCCAGGGCACCGTGCCGTCCAAGGGCTTCGGCCCCGACGTGCTGGGCGCCTTCGCCGATCCGCAGGTGCTGACGGTGGCCTCGGCCTTTTCCTGGCAGCTGCCTTCCGGCGACAATGCCGTACTGACCGTGCCGAACGGCAATGGCCCGGTGCTGCACACGCCCGCCGGCAACCCGCAGCGCCCCGCCGTCGAAGGCATCCCCCCCGCCGACGACGCGCGCCGCGAACTCGACATTCAATCCCGCACTCTCTGATCCGACATCATGACTACGCAGACTTCGCTTCCCCTGTTCTACGAACAACCCCGTCCGCTCGCCGCCGGCGTGCATGACAACCTGTCGCTGGCCAGCAATACGGGCTTCGGCTACGCCGCCAAGACCAACGCCGTGCCGCTGGTGGCCACCGAGCTGCCGACCGCGTGCCGCCACTTCCCCATCGTCTTCACCGATGGCGAGCAGCCCACGCCGGTCGCGGTGCTGGGCGTGCGGGGCGAGGAAAACCTGTTCGTCGACGCGCAGGGCCAATGGCGCGCCGGCACCTACATCCCGGCCTACGTGCGCCGCTATCCCTTCATCTTCATGGAAAACGAGGACCGCAGCCAGTTCACGCTGTGCGTCGACGAGAAGGCCGCCTCGGTGGTCGAAGGCCGCGACAATCCGTTCTTCGACGAAGCCGGCGAACCGACCGCGCTGGCCCGCAGCGCGCTGGAATTCTGCCGCGACTACCAGAACCAGCACGCCTACACGCTGGAGTTCGCGCGCGCCCTGGCCGATGCCGACCTGCTGATCGAGAACCGCGCCGACATCACCCTGGCCGACGGCCAGCGCCTGGCCATGTCCGGCTTCAAGGTGATCGACGAAGCCAAGTTCAACAAACTGCCGGAAGCGGAATTCCTGCGCTGGCGCGCCAACGGCTGGCTGCCGCTGGTCTATTGCCACCTGCTGTCGATCAACACCTGGCCCGCCCTGATCGATCAGGTGCAGCCGGCGGTCGCGGCCGAGGAAGCCGCCGAGGCGTGATTTTCCGATAAGCCGGCGGGCCGCCCCCCGCGCGCCGGCCCACCCCAAACACGGCCCCGCCGGCCTCGCCGGTCGGGGCCGTGCGCGTTACCGCCCTTGCCCGGCCGCCCGCGCCAGGAAGTCCAGCACCGCGCGGTAGGATCCTTCATTGCCGGCGGCATTGGCCGCCGGCGTGCCGCCCGCGTCCAGCAACAGCCCGGACATGGCGTGCGGCTTGCTGATCAGGGTGGCCGGCAGGCAGGGATAGTGCACGTGGTGCCCCGCCCCCTTGCACACATAGTGCGAGGTCGGCAGCCCGTGTGCCTCGCGTTGGCGCATGACGATCTCGGAATACGCGGTGCTGGGCCAGAAGCCGTCGTCCGACGCGCTGACCAGCAGGACCGGCCCGGGATAGCGCTCCACCGGGATGCGGGCGCGTTCGAACGCGGCGGCATCCCGGCTGGCGCTGAGGAAGGCGTGGGTCTGCCGGTACGGCGGATCCGAGGCGTAGGCGGCCTCCCAGTCGGCGCTGGCGTTGTCCTGCCACAGGTGCGGCAGCGGCTCGCCGGCCTTGCGCCAGACCTGCGCGTTGCGCCCAGTGCCCGGCTCGCCCGCGCTGACCACGCCGTGCGTCACCGGCGACGGCACGTAGGCCACCACCGCGCTCACCAGGTCGGGATAGTGCGACGCCACCAGCAACGACGTCTCGCCGCCGCGGCTGATGCCCGACAGCGCCACGAAACCGTCGCGCGGCTTGAGTTCGGCGCGGGCCCAGCGCAACGCGTGCTCGAAATACTCCAGCGGCAGGTCGTTCAGATACTTGGGCCGGCCGTCGTAGTTGAAGATGGCCAGCGCCAGGCACTGGTAGCCGCGGGCGGCGAACAGCGCGGCGCGCGGCGCGTTGACGCCGCCGGACGAGCCATTCATGTAGATCACCAACGGATGCGGGCCGGGGCCGGCGGGCGTGTAGAGCTCGCCCGACAGCGTCATACCGCCGACCTGCTCGCGCACGGCGCTGTGCGTCACGCCGTCAGCCACGAAGGTCTGCGTCAGCCGCGCGGTGGCCTCATGGCGGCCGTCGGTGGCGTGCAGGTCGATCACCAGCGGCTCGGCGCGATCCGGCGGAAACACCACGCGCTCCATCTCTTCGCAGGTCATCGACCACACCAGGCCCATGGCCGACGGCTCGGCATAGCTGCCGGACACCGGGCAGTCGCGCGCCAGGTCCAGGCTGCCGTCGTGGCCGGCCATGAACACCGCCTGCGAGCGCCACGGCACGCCGCACATGCGCATGCGCGCCGTGACGGTGACGAAGGCGTAGGCGGGGAAGCCGTCGATGCGGATCTCGCGCGGCACGTCGATCAGCGCCGTCTCGGGGCTGACGGTGATGCAGGCTTGTTCGGTCATGGCGCTTCCTCAGCCTTTCAGGTCGGTCTTGGGCACGTTGTTGGCGCGGATCACGCCGGCCCACATGGCGGACTCCTCGGCGATGACGCGGTCCAGGTCGGTCGAGGACGTGAACTCTACGGTCACCCCCTGCTCGGCGAACTGCCGCACCAGGCTGGGATCGCGCGTGCCCTCGCGCACCGCGTTCTCCAGCGTGGTGGCGACCGCCGCCGGCATCGCCGCCGGGCCCGAGATCATCATGCGGGTATACAGCTCGAAGCCGTCGACGCCGGCCTCCTTCATGGTCGGCACGTCGGGCAGGCTGGACAGGCGCTGGTCGGCCGTCACCGCCAGCACCTGCAGCTTGCCGGACTGGATGTTGGCCAGCGCCGAGGTCGGGAAATCGAAGGTGCTCTGCACCGTGCCCGCCATCAGGTCGAGCAGCGCCGGGCCGCTGCCCTTGTATGGCACGTCCTGGAACTGGGTGCCGGTCTTGGACTGGAAGTGCAGCAGCGCCAGGTGGTTGATGACGCCGCGCCCGGCATGGGCGCAGGTGATGTCGCCCGGCTTCTTCCTGGCCAGCGCGATGAACTCCTGCACGTTCTTGACGCCCAGCGCCGGATGCACGATCAGCAGCATCGGCGACTTGCCCATCGAGCCCAGCTGCTTGAAGTCCGAGGCCTGGTACGGCAGGTTGTTGTAGAGCAAGGGGTTGAGGATCATGCCGTTGGTGCCGGCAAAGCCCAGCGTGTAGCCATCGGGCTCGGCCCGCGCCACCGCCACGGTGGCGATGATGGCCTGGCCGCCCGGACGGTTCTCGACCACCACGTTGCCCTTGAGGATCTTGCCCATGCGCTCGGCCAGCGCGCGGGCGGCGATGTCGGTCAGGCCGCCGGGCGCGAAGCCGACCAGAAGGCGCACGGGGCGCGTGGGGAAATTGGCCTGGGCCTGGGCATGGCCCAGGCGAGGCAGCAGCGGCAGCGCGGCAAGCGCGCCCAGGGCGTGGCGACGGGTGAACGGCATAAGGCTCTCTCCAGACAGGCGCGCACGACGGCCGCGCGACAGGCGGCCGCGCGAGCCATGCGATGAACAAGGGGGAAGGAAGCACAGGCCGCCCGCCGAACGGCGGGGGGTCTCAATGACGGTATCTTGTATGCAATATGGCGTGGGGGCTATCTAGGGATATCCCGGGTCGGCGCCCTACCCCGCCGCGCGCGCCTCGGCCAGCCGCCACAGCTGCTCGGCCACGGCGGCCATGTCGGTCGGCTGCCGGAACAGGCAGATCTCCAGCGGGATGTCCCATTCCTGGCCGCCCGCCCGCACCAGCCTGCCCTGCGCCAGGTCGTCGTGCACCAGCATGTCGGGCAGCCACGCGACGCCGCGGCCCTGCACCGCCATGGTCCGCAGCAAGGTGGCGTGCGGGCCGACGAAAGTGGCGCGTATGCGTTCCTCGCCGATGTCCTTCTTGCGCAATTGGCTGGCCACGATGCGCCCCAGGCCCGAGGCCGGCCCGTAGGCCAGGAAATCCACGGCGCCCTCGCCCGCCAGGCGGTGCATCGGCTGGCCCGATCCGTCCGGCGCGCTGACCGGCACCAGCGTGTCCGCGCCCAGCCGCACCATCGGATAGGCGGTTTCATCCAGGCGGCTGGCCACCCGCGGATGCCGGTGGCACAGCAGGAACTGCACGCGGCGCTGCGCCATCAGGTCTTCGCAGGCCTGGAAGCTGTCGGACATCATCTGGATCGCGCCGACTTCCATGTCCGCTTCCAGGCCCGCCAGCCATTTCGGGAAGAAGGTCAGCGACAGCAGATGGGTCGCCGCGAAGCGCAGGCTGGCGGCATCCTGCGCATGGGCCGCCACCGCCTTGATGCGCGCGGCCTCCAGGTCGGCCAGCACCTGCTTGAGCAGCGGCAGGAAGCGGCGGCCGGCGGCGGTCAGTTCGGTGGGATGCGAGCTGCGGTCGCACAGGTCGGCGCCCACCCATTCCTCCAGCGCGCGGATGTGGCGGCTGAACGCGGGCTGCGCGATGGCGCGCGCTTCCGCGGCGCGCGAGAAGCCGCCGGTCTCGGCCAGCGACAGAAAGTCCTCCAGCCAGTTCATGTCCAGAGGTCGGTTTCCAGGTCCCATGATGGTTGCAGCGCAGCATAGATAATTCTATGCAATTCGAGTATTGGACGGCCCAAAGGGGATGCCGCAATCATAGCGGCCATTCCCCCACCGACAGGACCAGGAAAACACCCATGCCTTCGATCTCGAATTACCGCGGCATCATCCCCGCGATCTCCTGCCCGTTCACCGCCGACCACCGCATCGACGAGCCCGCCCTGCGCCGCCTGGCCAGCTGGCTGGCGGGCCACGACGGCGTGGTCGCCGTGATGACCAACGGCCACACCGGCGAAGTGTTTTCGCTGACGCCGGCCGAGCGCGCCGAGGTCACCCGCATCGTGGCCGACGAACTGCGCGGCAGGCTGCCGGTGATTTCGTCGATCGTGTGCGAAGGCATCGCCGACGCCGCCGAACATGCGCGCGCCGCGCGCGCCGCCGGCGCCGCCGCGCTGGACGTCATGCCGCCGCACCACTGGCTGCGCTTCGGCTTCACGCCCGGCCACACGCTGGCGTATTTCCAGGCGATCCACGAGGCCGCGCCCGACCTCGACCTGGTGTGCCACGTCTACCCGGCCTGGACGCGCGCGTCCTACTCGTCGAGCCTGCTGGCCGACCTGGCGCGGCTGCCGTACGTGCAGGCCTTCAAGGTCGGCCAGCGCGACATGAACAAATATGCGCGCGACATCCAGGCGCTGCGCGAGGCCGACGCCTCCAAGGCCATCCTCACCTGCCACGACGAGTACCTGCTGGCCTCGATGGTGCAGGACGTGGACGGCGCGCTAGTGGGCTTCGCCACCTTCATCCCGCAGCTCATCATCGACCTGTGGAACGCCGTCAAAGCCGGCGACCTCAAGCGCGCGCAGGCGGTGCAGGCGCTGATCACCCCGCTCAAGGACGCGGTCTACGGCGCTGGCGAACCCACCGGCGAAGCGCACGCCCGCATGAAGGCCGGCATGTACCTGGCCGGCGTATTGGAAAACGCCACCGTGCGTCCGCCCACCGAAGCCCCCGGCGCGGCCGACATGGACGCCCTGCGCAAGGCCCTGGCCAAGGCGGAACTGCTGGCGCGCTGACGCCCCATCGCGCGGCGGCCGAGGGGCGGGACAGCCCCCGGCCTTGCCGCGACGACATCAAAACGAGAGGAGACACATCATGCGGAAATCCATTCTGTTGCGCGCCGTGCTGGCCCTGTGCACGGCGCTTGGCGGCGGCGCGGCCCAGGCCGAGGCGGTCTATCCCGCGCGCCAGGTGCGGTTCGTGATTCCCTTTCCACCCGGCGGCACGCTGGACATGCTGGGCCGCGACGTGGCGCAGAAGCTGAGCGAACAGACCGGCCAGAGCTTCGTGGTGGAAAACCGTTCGGGCGGCAACGGCATCATCGGCGCCGACGTCGTGGCCCGGTCCCCGGCCGATGGCTATACCTTGCTTTTCAATGCCTCGACCTTCACCACGGCACCCATGACGATGAAGTCCGTGCCCTTCGACGTGGAGAAGAATTTCGTGCCGGTCGCCATGGCCGGCAAGGCGCCGCTGTCGGTCTCGGTCAAGAAGGACCTGCCCGTCTCCGACCTGGCCGGCCTGCTGGCCTACGCCAAGCAGAACCCGGGCCGGCTGACCTTTGCGGTCGGCTCGATCGGATCGGCCGGGCACCTGGCCACCGAACTGCTCAAGCGCCAGGGCGGCCTGGACTACATGGTCATCCCCTACCGCGGCACTTCGCCCGCGCTGCAGGACCTGGTGGGCGGGCGCATCGACGGCTTCATCGATCCGGTGCTGGGCGCCCTGTCGTACTACAAGGGCGGCATGCTCAAGATCCTGGCCGTCACGTCGGAAACGCGCCTGCCCAACCTGCCCGACGTGCCCACGGTGGGCGAAGTGCTGCCGGGCTATCAGTACTACAGCTGGTACGGCCTGTGGGCGCCGGCCGGCACCCCGGCGCCGATCGTCGAGAAGCTCAACGCCGAGGTCAACAAGGCCCTGTCCTCGGGCATGGCGGCCAAGTACGAACAACTGGGCGTGACGATCACGCCGATCACCACCGCCGAATTCGCGCGTTTCCAGAAGGACGACATGGCGCGCTCGCGCAAGATCATCGAAGAGGGCCACATCCATGTCGACTGATCCCATGCCGGGCCACGCGGTGGTCACCGGCGCCACCGGCGGCATCGGCCAGGCGATCGTGCAACGGTTGCTGGACACGGGCTGGCGCGTGACCGGCCTGGACCTCGGCGCCGCGGTCACGCGCCATGCCGCCTACCGGCATGTCACGGTCGACCTTTGCGACGACGCCGCCACCCGCCAGGCCCTGCGCGCCCTGGACGACGTCCGCGCGCTGGTGCATGCGGCCGGGCTGCTGCGGGTGGCGCCCCTGGCGCAGTCGGAATCCGCCGACGGTGAACTCATGTGGAAACTGCACGTCGATGCCGCGGTCCGGTTGACCCGGGACCTGGCGCCGGCGATGGTCGCGCAAGGCGGTGGCCGCGTGGTGCTGGTCGGCAGCCGCGTCGCGCAGGGCATGCCGGGGCGCGGCCAATACGCCGCGTCCAAGGCGGCACTGGTGGCGCTGGCGCGCAGTTGGGGCGCGGAACTGGCCGGCCAGGGCGTCACGGTGAACGTGGTGTCCCCGGCCGCCACGCAGACGAGCATGCTGGAAGACCCCGCGCGGGCCGCCAGTCCGGCCCGCATGCCGCCGATCGGCCGGCTGATACAGCCCGGCGAGATCGCGGCCCTGGTGGCGTTCCTGCTATCGGCCGAAGCGGCCGCCATCACCGGCCAGGACATCGCCATCTGCGGCGGGGCGTCTTTGCCGCGTTGATCCCCTGTCCGCGGGCGGCCGGCCGCGCCCGGTGTCAGGCGGGCTTGCTCATCAACCGCTTCCAGCCTTCCAGGCCCAGGCGCGTCAGCGTGTCGATGTTCTTCTCGTAGATCTCGGCGGCATCCGGGAACGACTCGACCGCGCGGTCGATGCTGTCTTCGCGCAGCAGGTGCAGGATGGGGTACGGCGAGCGGTTGGTGTAGTTCTCGATGTCGTCCGGTTGCGTGTCGGCGAACTGGAACTGCGGGTGGAACGTGGCCACCTGCAGCTCGCCCACCAGCCGCATGCGCTTGAGCAGGCGGTCCGACAGGTCCTCGAAGTCGTTGAACTCCAGGAAGTCGTCGAGCGCGTCGGGAATGATCAGCAGGGTGGTGTCGATCTTTTCGGGATCGGCCTCGGCCAGCAGCGCCAGCTCGTCCTGAAGGTCGGTCAACACGCCTTCGGCGTCGGTGGCATCGCTGACGGCAAAGCGGATCTGGTCCTTGACCTGGACCGCTTTGGCGAACGGACAGAGGTTCAGGCCGATCACGGCCTGGGTGAGCCAATGGCGGGTTTCGGCAACCACGTTGGCGTAAGCGTCTGAAGTGGAAATCATGGCGGGTAATCCTGGCAAAACGCGAGTATAGGCGACCGCTTCGCGCTAGAATGGAACGCAAATGGGAATGGAGCTTCCCAAAACCGCCGATCCGTCGGCTGATGGCTCCTGCTGATCCGGGCAACATGCCCGCAGCGGGAGTCGTCCGGACAAAACCCGCCGCGGCGGGTTTCTTGTTTTCGGGCCGCGTCGCTTGCGTCGGCCGGCCGTGGACAACACCCTTGCAGTTGCTCTCCGCTATTGTCCTCTGGAGAGACATCTTGAATCTATTGCTGGTATTCGTCGGCGGCGGCCTGGGTTCGGCCGCGCGCTACGGCATGAGCGTGGCCGCGCTGCGGCTGGGCTGGATCGCCTTCCCCTACGCGACGCTGGCCACCAACGTCATCGGCTGCTTCGTCATGGGGCTGATCACCGAATTGCTGGCGCTCAAGTTCTCGGTCTCGCAACCGACCCGGCTGTTCCTGACCACCGGCATCGTCGGCGGCTTCACCACGTTCTCGACCTTCGCGCTGGAAACCGCGCTGCACGTGGAGCAAGGCCGCATGGGCACGGCGGTGCTGTATGCGGGACTGTCGCTCGGGCTGGGGCTAGCGGCGCTGTTCGGGGCGATGGCGCTGGTGCGGGCACTGTGATGGTTGTGCGTGAAGTTCGATCCAGCGATGCGCGTGGCGTGCCCTCCTCGGCCCGATCGTCGGCAAGTCGTTCGACGTCATGAAAAAAGCCCGGCCAGGCCGGGCTTTTTTCATCTGGCCGCGCCGATCACGCCGTCGGCATCGCCGCCATGGTCTGCGCCACCGCGGCAGTGAGCTTCTTGCCGTAGGGCACGTGCAGGAACTCGTTGGGGCCGTGGGCGTTGGACTTGGGGCCCAGCACGCCGCAGACCATGAACTGCGCCTTGGGGAAGCCCTTCTGCAGCATGCTCATCAGCGGAATGGTGCCGCCCTGGCCGATGTAGCCGCAGGGCGCGCCATAGTATTGCTGCGAGGCGGCGTCCAGGGCCTGGGTCAGCCACGGCACCGAAGCCGGCGCGTTCCAGCCGGTGGCGGCGCCTTCGTTGGCCTTGAAGATGACCTTGGCGTTGTAGGGCGCGTCGGCTTCCAGCAGGGCCTTGATTTCCTCGGAGGCGGCGACGGCATCGATCAGCGGCGGCAAGCGCAGCGACAGCTTGAAGGCGGTGCGCGGACGCAGCACGTTGCCGGCGCTGGACAGCGGCGGCAGGCCTTCGGCGCCGGTCACCGACAGGGTCGGGCGCCAGGTGCGGTTCAGCAGGGCCTGTTCCGGATCCGTGGTCATGGGCAGCACGAAGCCGCCCTCGGCGCCGCAGCTCCAGGGGAAACGGCGCCAGACTTCGTCGCCCAGGATGCGGGCGGTGGCGTGCACCTGCTCGATGCGGTCGGCGGGAATCTCGCAGTGCAGGCTTTGCGGCAGCAGGCGGCCGGTGCCGCTGTCTTCCAGGCGGTCCAGCAGGTGGCGCAGGATGCGGAACGACGACGGCACCACGCCGCTGGAATCGCCCGAGTGCACGCCTTCGTCCAGCACCTGCACTTCCAGCGTGCCCGAGACCATGCCGCGCAGCGAGGTGGTCATCCACAGCTGGTCGTAGTTGCCGGCGCCCGAATCCAGGCACACCACCAGGGCCACGTTGCCGAGGCGGTCGCGCAACGCGTCGACGTAGGGCAGCAGGTCGTAGCTGCCGGATTCTTCACAGGTCTCGACGATGCCGACGCAGCGCGGGCGCGGAATGCCCTGCTTGTCCAGCGCCATGATGGCGGTGAGCGAGGCGTACACGGCGTAGCCGTCGTCGGCGCCGCCACGGCCGTAGAGCTTGCCGTCTTCGTACTTGGGGGTCCAGGGGCCCAGGCCGGCGCGCCAGCCCGAGAATTCCGGCTGCTTGTCCAGGTGGCCGTATAGCAGCACGGTGTCGCCGTTGTCGCTGCGGGTGGCGGGCGCGTCGAAGAAGATCACCGGGGTGCGGCCCGGCAGGCGCACCACTTCCAGCTTCAGGCCCGAGACCTTCTGGGCCTCGACCCACTGCGCCGCATCGCGCACCACGCGCTCGATGAACGCGTTCTTTTCCCAGTCGGCGTCGAACGCCGGGCTCTTGGCCGGGATGGCGATGTAGTCGGTCAGCGCGGGAATGATCTCGTTGTCCCACTTGTCGTCCACAAAAGCCTGCAGAGCCTTCGGATCGAGGGTAGGAGGAAGTGCGTCGTCGGGGATGCGTGCGTTCATGGCGCGGGATCCTGTGGTCGGGAAGCGGAATAATCCTCTATTTTATGCCTAGCGCGCCGCGTACGCCTCGATCCGGCTCCACACCTGGCGCGCCAGCGACTTGGCGTTGTCGACCGACTGGTACAGCCGGATCTCCATGTGGATGTCGTTGCGCGCGCTGTCGGCCCGCACCAGGGCGCCGGCGCGCAGGTCGGATTCGACCAGCGTGTGCGGCAGCCACGCCAGGCCGAAGCCCTGCCGGGCCATGGCGTGCAGCGCGTCGGCCAGGTCCGACTCGTACATGGTCTGCAGCTGCGCCGGCACGCACAAGCCGCGCAGGCGGTCGCGCAGGATGCGGCCCAGCGACATGCTGTCGGCATAGGCCAGGAACGGCACCGCCGGATCCGAGGCCAGCTTGGGCACGGCGTGGCGCGGATGGCGGCTGCCCGGCGCCAGCGGCACGCTCACCGCCACCAGCTTGTCAGCGCCGACCCGGCGAAAGCGGTAGTTGGGATTGTCGATCTGCGCGTACAGCGGCTCGTGCGCATGGCACAGCAGGAAATCGACCTCGCCGTCGGCCAGCATGTCGATGCCGTAGTTGAGCGTGGTGGTGACCACCTTCAGCTGGAACGGCTGCATGCCCTGCTGCACGTTGGCCATCAGTCCCGGCAACACCGAGTGCGCCAGCGTCTTGCCCGAGGCGATGGCGATGCGGCGGGTGCGTTCCAGCTCGGGCTTCTGCAGGCCCTGGCGCGTCTCGCGCAGGATGTCGAGCACGTCGATGGCGGCCGCCAGCACGCTGCGCCCGGCCGCGTTCAGCGTCGAGACCTGGTGGCCGCGCTCGACCAGCGGCACGCCGGCCCAGTCCTCCAGCGCCTTGATGCGGCGCCCGAAGGCCGGGTGCGTGACGTTGCGCGCCTCGGCCGCCTGGAACAGGTTGCGCGCCTTCGACAGGGCCACGAAGTCCTCGAGCCACTTGATATCCATGCCATCTCCACCGTCTTCTTGTATGGCTGTGCCGTATCGGCACAAGCCCTGCACATTTTGCACAAACCCGGCGGCTGTTACAACTAGTATTACGGCGTCCCCTGGAGATGCCGATGCCCGACGCCCCCGTCCTGTTGAAATCCCTGCGCAGCCACTTCCTGGGCGGCCGCGAGGTCGCGGCCGGCGGATTGCCGGTGCTGCGCAAGCAGGTGGTGGGCAACGGCGCCGCGCGCGCCGTCGATATGAACGGCAGCTACTGCGCCGGCCAGCTGTACGTGCAGGAATACCGCCTGGCCGAACCGCGCCACGCCCTTCCGGTGCTGCTGTGGCATGGCGGCGGCATGACCGGCGCGCAATGGGAAAGCACGCCCGACGGCCGCCAGGGCTGGCTCTGGCGGCTGCTGCAGTCGGGCTACGACGTGTTCGTGGCCGACGCGCCCGAGCGCGGCCGCGCGTCATGGGCGATGTATCCGCAGATCTATGACGCGGCGCCCATCTTCCGCTCCAAGGAAGAGGCCTGGCACCTGTTCCGCATTGGTCCGGCCGACGGCTACGCGCCCGCCGGCCAGCCGCGCCGCGCCTATCCGGCGCAGCAATTTCCCGACCAGGCGTTCGACACCTTCGCCAAGCAGTTCGTGCCGCGCTGGCTGGCGCACGACGCCATGGCGCTGGACGCCTACCGCCAGCTGCTCGACCTGGCCGGCCCCTGCATCGTCATCGGCCACAGCCAGGGCGGCGGCTACGCCACCCAGCTGGCGCGCGAGTACCCCGGCCCGATCCGCGCGGTGGTGGCGGTGGAACCCACCGGCACGCCCGAGCGCGTCGACGGCCCCCTGCCCCCGCAACTGCTGGTCTGGGGCGACCACTTCGACCACAACGACACCTGGCGGCGCTACCGCGCGCAGACGGACGCCTACTGGGACGCCCTGCGGCGGGCCGGCCGGCGCGCCGACCTGCTGGACCTGCCCGCCGCCGGCATCGCCGGCAATTCCCATTTCTGCATGCTGGACCGCAACAGCGACCGCATCGCCGAACTGATCGTCGACTGGCTCAATGGCCTCGACTAACCTTCGCCTGGAGACACCATGAAACTGACCAAAACCGCAATCGCCGTGGCGTTGCTGAGCGGCGCCTCGCTGATCGCGGGCGCGGCCTCGGCGCAGCAGGCCGACTACCCCAACAAGCCCGTGCGCCTGATCGTGCCGTTCGCACCCGGCGGCACCGCCGACATCATCGGCCGAGTGTTCGCCGCGCAGCTGGGCACCGAACTGGGCGCCACCGTGGTGGTCGAGAACAAGGCCGGCGCGGGCGGCTCGATCGGCACGCGCTACGTGGCCGACGCCGCGCCGGACGGCTACATCCTGCTGCTGGCCTCGTCCAGCACCCACGGCACCAACCCGGCGGTCTACAAGAACCTGACCTACGACGCGGTGCAGGATTTCACCGCCATCACGCAGCTGGTGACCGTGCCTGGCGTGCTGAGCGTGACCAAGGACTTCCCCGCCACCGACCTGAACGGCCTGATCGCCGCCGCCAAGGCCAACCCGGACAAGTACACCTACGCCTCGTCGGGCGCGGGCGGCCTGGGCAACCTGGCGATGGAGCTGATGAAGTCGATGACCGGCGCCAAGCTCATGCACATCGCCTACCGCGGCGCGGGCCCGGCCTTCACCGACGTCATCAGCGGCCAGGTCTCGATGATCTGGGAACCGGTGCCGGCCTCGCTGCCGTACATCAAGGGCGGCCAGATCCGTCCCATCGCCATCGCCGCCGACACGCGTTCGCCGGAGCTGCCGGACACGCCGACCTTCAAGGAAGCCGGCCTGCCGCGCTACGAAGCCAACGCCTGGAACGGCCTGCTGGCGCCCAAGGGCCTGCCGGCCGACGTGACGCAGAAGCTGCACGACGCCTCGGTCAAGGCGCTCAACAACCCCGAGGTCAAGGCCAAGATGGCCAGCCTGGGCGGCACGGTGGTGGCCGGCACCTCGGAAGCGTTCAAGAACGTGATCGCCAGCGACGTGAAGAAGTGGAAGAACGTGGCGGCCGACGCCAAGATCCAGCTGGATCAGTAAGCCACGCGCGCCACGGCGCGGGGTTCGCGGGCCGGCCATTCAGGCCGGCCCTTTTTCATGCCGCGGCAGCCGCGGGAAAGGTGACCACCAGGCCGACGCCGCGGCCGTTCAGGCCCGGCGAGAAGGCCACCACCGCGCCATGGCGCGCGGCGATCTGCGCCACCAGCGACAGCCCGATGCCGCTGCCGCCGCCACTGGCGCCCGGGGCGCGATAGAAGCGGTCGAACACCCGCGCGCGTTCGCCAGGCGCGATGCCGGGGCCGTCGTCGGCCACGCGCAGCCAGGCCCCGCCCTGCTCGCCCGGCCCGCAGGCCACGGCGATCTGCCCGCCCTCGGGGGTGTAGCGCAAGGCGTTGTCGAGCAGGTTGCGCACCAGCACGCCCAGCGTATCCATGCCGCCGCGCACGTCGCAGGCCCGCACCTCCAGCTGGATGCGCTGGCGCTTGCGCGCCGCGGCCGCCTCGCCGTCTCGCACCAGCAGCACCACCAGCGCGTCCAGCGACACGGTGTCGAGATCGGCGCGGGTTTCGCTGACGGCGTCCATGCGGGCCTGGTCCAGCAATTGTTCAGCCAGGCGCGCGGTACGCTGCGCCACCGCGCGCAGCTGGGCCGCGGCGTCGGCGGCCGGCGTGTCGGCGATGCGTTGCGACAGCAGCTCGGTCTGGGCGCTGAGCGCGGCCAGCGGCGTGCGCAGTTCGTGCGCCGCGTCGGCCAGGAAACGCCGCTCGTGGTCCATGGCGGCCTGCAGCCGCACCAGCAAGGTGTTGATGGAGCGCACGAACGGATGCAACTCGCCGGGCAGGCCGTCCAATGGCAAGGGCGCCAGGTCGAACGGCGCGCGGTGCTGGATCGCGTCGCCGGCCTGGTCGACGGGGCGGAACGCCAGCCGCACCACGATCCAGGTCGCCGCCGCCAGCAGCAGGAACAGCGCCGACACGATGAGCAGGCCGCGCTTGAAGGCCGCCAGCGCCTCGGCCCGCAGGTCGCTGTCGGCCCGCGCCAGCTGCACCTGCACCTGGCCGGAGGCGTCGCTGAGCGAATACACGCGCCAGGTGTCGCCGCCGATCACGCTGTCGCGAAAGCCGTCCTCGAACTCCGGATTGAGCGGCTGGCGCGGCGCCTCGGGCGAACGCAGCGCCAGGCGGCGGTCGGGTCTGGACCAGATCTGCACGGTGGTGCGCTCGCCGCGGAAATGGCTGGAAGGCGGCAGTTCGAAGCGCTCGTCCGGGCGCTCTTCGAGCAGGCTGCGCCGCAGCGACAGGATGGTCTGGTTGGCCGAGTCCACCAGCGCCTGGTCGCGGATGCCGGTGCGCGCCTCGGTCATGGCGTGCTGCTGGCACATGAACACCGCCGCCCAGGTCAACAGCAGCGTCAGCAGCAAGGTGACGGTCAGGCGCTTGCGCAGGGTCTTCATGCCGCTTCCGCCGCCGCGATGCGATAACCCAGGCCATGCACGGTGGCCACCAGGTCGTCGCCGAGCTTGCGCCGCAATTGATGCACGTACACCGCCACGGTGTTGCTCTCGATGGTGCCGCTGCCGCCATAGACGGCGGCCTCCAGTTGCTCGCGGCTGACGGTCTGGCCGGCGCGCTCCATCAGCGCCAGCAAGGTGCGGTATTCGCTGGCGCTGAGCACCACTTCGGCGCCGGCCCGCGTCACCACGCGCCGCGCCGGATCCAGCTGCACGTCGCGGCAGCGCAGGACGGACACCACCGAATTGCGGCTGCGGCGCACGACCGCCCGCAGCCGCGCCTGCAGCTCGTCCAGCTGGAAGGGCTTGACGATGTAGTCGTCGGCGCCCGCGTCCAGCCCCTGGATCCGTTCGCTGAGGCGGTCGCGCGCGGTGATGATGAGCACCGGCGTCGCGTCATAGCGCGAACGCAGGTGCTTGAGCACCGTCAGTCCGCTGCCGCCCGGCAGCCCCAGGTCCAGCAGCACGGCGCCGTAGCCGTGCTCGACCAGCGCCAGGCGGGCCTCGGCCACGTCGCGCACCCAATCGACGCGCATGCCCGCGCGCGCCAGGCTGGCGCGCAAGGCATCCCCCAGCATGGCGTCATCTTCCACCAGCAGAACTTGCAAGAACGCTCCCGGACTATCCATGGGGCGGCATTGTGCCGGCCTGGATTTAAAGAATTTTTAAAAGCCCGCTCCGACAATGGGCGCCTTACCGCGTACCGGCATTCGCCGCGCGCGGGCTTCACGACAAAGGAAATCCCCGCAATGAAGCTGGCTATGTTAGCAACTGGCGCCGCCGCCCTGGCCTGTCTCGCAGGCACGGCGCAGGCCCAACAATCCGGCACCAATTTCATCGGCCTGGGCGTCGGCTACGTGCCGGTGTACGAAGGCTCGCGCGAGTACCGCGCCCTGCCCGTGCCGCTGATCAACTACCATTCCGGCAACTTCTTCATCTCGCCGCGCGCCGGCCTGCCGGCGCTGGGCCTGCAGACCACGCTGGCGCCCGACTGGAAGGCGGGCGTGTTCCTGGGCATGGGGCTGGGCCGCGACTCCAGCGACGCCGACCGCACCAAGGGCCTGGACGACATCGACTTCCACGGCACCTACGGCGCCTTCGTCGAATGGGCGCCCGGCCCCCTGTCGCTGGGCGCCGCCTACCGCCAGGCCGCGCGCAGCGGCTACGGCGGCACGCTCGAACTGCGCGCCACCTACGCCGCCTGGCAGGACGGCGCCAACCGCGTCAACGTCGGCGCCAGCACGCAATGGGCCAGCCATGATTCCATGCAGACCTGGTACGGCGTCACGTCCTCGCAGGCCGCCAGCAGCCGCGCCGGTCTGTCGACCTACTCGCCGGGGTCGGGCTTCAAGTCGGCGGCGCTGTTCGCCAGCTGGTCGTACCGCATCAACCCCAGCTGGAGCACCATCACCACGGTCGGCGTGAACACGCTGCTGGGCGACGCGCGCGACAGCCCGCTGACCGAGCGCCGCACCAACATGTTCGGCAGCGTCGGCGTGGTCTACGCCTTCTGAGCGGCCCAGGCCGCGCCTCTTCCCGGGAATCGGCTCGATGAAACCGCCACACGGCCAGGAAGGGTTCGCCGACGTCGCCAGCGCCCACCGTCTCGGCCGCGCCGCGGCGGCGCTGGGCATTCCCCTGTCCGCGCCGCCGCGTCCGCAACGATCGGCGGCCGGCAGCGCCGGGCTGCTGCGCGTGACCCTGCCCGACACCCGGGTGCAGCGGGTCCTGGCCCCGGCGCTGGCGGCCTTCGCGGCGCGCCATCCCGGCGTGCGCTTCCAATTGAGCACGAAACGGGCCGACCCGGGGGACCTGGCGCGGTACCGCCGCGACCTGACGATCCGGCTGGAACCGCCCACCGATCCTTCCTGGGTGGCGCACCGCCTGGGCGCCCTGCGGGCCCGCCTGTATGCCGCCCCCGAGTATCTGGCGCGGCGGCCGGCGCCCGAACGCCCGAGCGACCTGGCGGCGCACGACTGCATCGGCGTGCATGCCGATGACAACGGCGCCCCCGCGCGCTGGCAACTGCGGCGCGGCCAGGATCGCGCCGTCGTCATGACGCGCGAACGCTATTGCGTGGATGATCCCGAGATGGCGTGGCAGCTGGCCGCGCGCGGCGCCGGCATCGCGCCGCTGCGCGACGCCGCGCCCGGACTGGTCGCGGTGCTGCCGGATTGGGAACTGGAGCCGGTGACGCTGTATGCCTTGACGGAAACGCCCCGGCTGCCGGCGCGCATCCGCGCCTTGATAGAACACCTGACCCGGGCGCTGGCGGCCTGATCGCGACGGCGGCGGGCCTCGCCCGCCATGACGGCGCGCGGCGCGGGACGCGAAGGCGCCCGTCCGCCTCGGCCGGCGAAGCCGGGATCAGGCAGCGATCAGGCGCCGATCAGCGCCGGCTCGCCGCCGCGGCCCAGGGCCGGCGCCTCGACGTCGATCACGCGGCCCGTCTGCAGCTTGAACACCGCCACCGCTTCGCGCAGGCTTTGCGCCTGGGCTTCCAGCGAAGCGGCCGACGCGGCGGCCTGTTCGACCAGCGCGGCGTTCTGCTGCGTCACGCTGTCCATCTGCGACACCGCCTGGTTGACCTGCTCGATGCCCTGCGACTGCTCTTCGGAAGCGCTGGAGATTTCGTTGATGATGTCCGTCACGCGGCGCACCGAGGTCACGATCTCCTGCATGGTGGCGCCGGCCGCTTCGACCTGGTCGGAACCGATCGAGACCTTCTGCACCGAGTCGTCGATCAGGCCCTTGATCTCCTTGGCGGCCTGGCCGCTGCGCTGCGCCAGCGCGCGCACTTCGCTCGCCACCACCGCGAAGCCCTTGCCCTGCTCGCCGGCGCGGGCCGCTTCCACCGCCGCGTTCAACGCCAGGATGTTGGTCTGGAAGGCGATGCCGTCGATCACGCCGACGATGTCGGCGATGCGGTTGGAGCTGTCGGCGATGGCGCGCATGGTGCCCACCACGTCACCCACCGCCTGGCCGCCACGGGTGGCCACATCGGACGCCGCCGTCGCCAGTTGCGAGGCGCTGCGCGAGCTGTCGGCATTGTTCTTCACGGTGGACGACAGTTCGTCCATGCTGGCGGCGGTTTCCTCCAGCGAGGCGGCCTGCTGCTCGGTGCGCGAGGACAGGTCGATGTTGCCCGCCGCGATCTCGCGCGAACCGGTGTGGATCTCTTCCACGCCCTGGCGCACGGCGGCCACGGTGCGCGCCAGGCTATCCTGCATGCGCTTGACGGCGGCGTAGAGCACGCCGATCTCGTTGTTGCCGCGCTGCTCGATGCGGTTGGTCAGGTCGCCGCCGGCGATGCGGTCGAACAGGCGGCCGGCCTCGTGCAGCGGCCGGAACACCGAACGCGCGAACACCGCGTACAGGCCCACCACCAGCACCGCCACCACCACCAGCAGGCCGATCAGGAAGGCGATGGCGCCATTGATGCGGGTGTTGGCCTCGCGCGCCACGCGCTGGCCGACCTCGTCGGCGTAATCGACATACTTCTGGATCGCCTGGGTGAAGGCGATGCCCAGCGGCGTGACCTTCTCCAGGTTCAGGCGGCTGGCGTCCTGCGCCTTGCCGGCGCGGATCGCGGCGACCATCGGCGCGATCGCGTCGCGCTGGTAGACCTCATAGGCGGCCAGCGCCTCGTCGAACAGCGGCTTGCCCGCGGGCGAGGTCTCGGGATTCTGGCGCGCGCTCTGGATCAGGTCGGCGGCCTTCTTGGTGTAGCCGTCCAGCCGTTGCATGCTGGCCAGGTTGTCGATGCTCTTGCCTTCCAGCAAGGTGGTCTGGGCCGCCAGCAGCACCAGGCGGGCGCGCAGCAGTTCGGAGCCGGCGTCGTCCACGGCGTTGGCGCGCACCAGGTTGGTATCCAGCATGACCTCGATGGAGGTGCGGTTGGAGGTCAGCTGCTGATAGACGGCGATGCCGGTCACCAGGAAAAGGGCGAAAAAAATACAGAGCGCGGTCGTCAGGACGGCGCGGATACTCAGGTTCTTGAACATGGGGAGGGGGCCACTCGGGGTTTGCGGAGGGCAGCCTTGGGCGGCTGTCCCTCTGTTTACGGCTTATTGCAATGAAAAGTTAAATATCTCATTGGGTTACAATCGACGATTACCCTCGTTAGCGGGTCGTGGCCGCCGCGCCCTGCCGGCGTGCAAAAAAAACCCCACCGGAATCGGTGGGGCTTTTTTGCATCAAGCCGGCAAGAATGGCCGCCTCGCGAAGCGCGCAGCGTGGGGGCCCTTCTATTTCAGCCAGGCACGCGCATTGCGGAAAATGCGCATCCACGGGCTGAACTGGCCGCCGCTGTCGGCGTTGCCCCACTTCTCGGGCGCCCACGACATCATGACGTTGCGGGTCACGCGTTCCGGGTGCGGCATCATCACGGTGAAGCGGCCGTCGGCGGTGGTGACGGACGTCAGGCCGCCGGGGCTGCCGTTCGGGTTGAACGGATAGGCCTCGGTGGCGTTGCCGCGGTTGTCGATGTAGCGCGCCGCCGTCAGCACGCGGCCGGCGTCGCCCTGCTGCGAGAAGTCGGCATAGCCTTCGCCGTGCGCCACGGCGACCGGGATGCGGGCGCCTTCCATGCCGGCAAAGAAGATCGACGGCGACTTGGCCAGCTCGACCAGCGACAGGCGCGCCTCGTACTTCTCCGACAGGTTGCGGGTGAAGCGCGGCCAGTGCTCGGCGCCCGGGATCATCGGAGCCAGCGCGGCCATCATCTGGCAGCCGTTGCACACGCCCAGCGCGAAGGTGTCGGGACGAGCGAAGTACGCCGCGAACTGATCCGACAGCTTGCTATTGAAGCGGATGGTGCGGGCCCAGCCCTCGCCGGCGCCCAGCACGTCGCCGTAGCTGAAGCCGCCCACGGCCACCAGACCCTGCACCTGCGCCAGGTCGACGCGGCCCGACAGCAGGTCGGTCATGTGCACGTCGACCGCGTCGAAGCCGGCGGTGTCGAAGGCCCAGCCCATTTCCACCTGGCTGTTGCAGCCCTGCTCGCGCAGGATCGCCACGCGCGGACGCTTGCCGCTGTTGATGAACGGCGCGGCCACGTCTTCCTGCGGGTCGAAGGCCACGTTGGGGCTCATGCCCGGGTCCTGCGTGTCGTTCCAGACATCCAGCTCGGCCTGGGCGCACGCGGGGTTGTCGCGGCGCGCCATGATGCGGTAGGACACTTCGCTCCAGGCGCGGCCGAGGTCGGCGCGCGGCTGGCCCCAGACCTTCTTGCCGTCGCGGTAGAACTCGACCTCGTCGCCGCCGTTCAGGCCGCCGATGACGTGCGAGTGGGCCGACAGGCCGGCGCCGCGCAGCACCTGCATGACGGCATCGCGCTGGGCGGCCGGCACCTGGATGACGGCGCCGGCTTCTTCCGCGAACAGCGCCTTGAGCGTCAGCTCGTCGCGCTGCACCGCCACCTGTTCCGGACGGATCTTGTAGTCGCCCCAATCGGCCGATTGCGGGTCGAAGGTCAGCATGTCCAGGTTGACCGAGATGCCGGTGCGGCCGGCGAAGGCCATTTCGACCAGGGTGGCGAACAGGCCGCCGTCCGAACGGTCGTGGTAGGCCAGGATCGTGCCGGCCTCGGCCAGGGTGCGGATGGTGATGAAGAAGGCGCGCAGGGCTTCCGGCGAATCGATGTCCGGCACGGTCTCGCCGACCTGGTTGTAGGTCTGCGCCAGGATCGAGCCGCCCATGCGGTGCAGGCCGCGGCCCAGGTCGACCAGGATCAGCACGCTGTCGCCGGCGTCGGTGCGCAATTGCGGCGTGAGGCTGGCGCGCACGTCGCCCACCGGCGCGAAGGCCGTGACGATCAGCGACACCGGCGCCACCACCTGGCGCTGCTCGCCGTCCTGTTCCCAGGAAGTCTTCATGGACAGGGAATCCTTGCCCACCGGGATCGACAGGCCGGCGGCCTGGCACAGCTCGCTGACGGCCGACACGGTGTCGTACAGCGCGGCATCCTGGCCGTCGACGCCGCAGGCGGCCATCCAGTTGGCGGACAGCTTGATGTCTTCCAGGCGCGCCACGTCGGCGGCGGCCAGGTTGGTCAGGGCCTCGGCCACGGCCATGCGGCCGGAGGCCGGCGCGTTCAGCATGGCGATCGGGGTGCGTTCGCCCATGGCCATGGCTTCGCCGCGGAAGCCCTGGTAGTCAGCCAGGGTGACGGCGCAGTCGGCCACCGGCACCTGCCACGGGCCGACCATCTGGTCGCGGCTGGAGAGGCCGCCGACGGTGCGGTCGCCGATGGTGATGAGGAACGACTTGTTGGCCACGGTGGGGTGGCGCAGCACGCGGTAGGCGGCTTCGGTCAGGTCGATGCCGGCCAGGTCGAGCGGCTCGGACACGCCGGGCAGGCGGCGCACGTCGCGCGTCATGCGCGGCGGCTTGCCCAGGATGACGTCGATCGGCACGTCGACCGGGCGCACTTCGGCCTCGCCTTGCGCACGGATCGTGTCCAGGCCGGGCAGGCCCTCGCCATCGACCACGCGCAACTGGCGCTCTTCGGTGGCCACGCCCACCACCGCGTAGGGGCAGCGTTCGCGGCGGGCGATGGCGTCGAAGCGTTCCAGGTCCTGCGGCAGGATCGACAGGACGTAGCGTTCCTGCGATTCATTGCTCCAGATCTCGGCGGGCGACAGGCCGGATTCTTCCAGCGGCACGCGCTTGAGGTCGAAGATGGCGCCGCGGCCGGCGTCGTTCACCAGTTCCGGGAAGGCGTTGGACAGGCCGCCCGCGCCGACGTCGTGGATGGCGATGATCGGGTTGTTCTCGGCCTGCTGCCAGCAGCGGTCGATGACTTCCTGGGCGCGGCGTTCCAGTTCGGGGTTGCCGCGCTGGACCGAATCGAAGTCCAGTTCAGCCGAGTTGCTGCCCATGCTGATGCTGGAGGCGGCGCCGCCGCCCATGCCGATGCGGAAACCCGGGCCGCCCAGCTGGATCAGCAGCGCGCCGGGGGGAATCACGTCCTTGTGGGTCAGGCCGGCGTCGATGCTGCCCAGGCCGCCCGCGATCATGATGGGCTTGTGGTAGCCCCAGCGCGTGCCGCCGGCGGTCTGCTCGAACGAACGGAAATAGCCCAGCAGGTTGGGACGGCCGAATTCGTTGTTGAAGGCGGCGCCGCCGATGGGGCCGTCGATCATGATGGACAGCGGCGAGGCGATGCGGTCCGGCAGGCCGTGGTGGTCGGCTTCCCAGGGCTGCGTGGCGTCGTCGAAGCGCAGGTGCGAGACGGTGAAGCCGGTCAGACCGGCCTTGGGCTTGGAGCCGCGGCCGGTGGCGCCTTCGTCGCGGATTTCACCGCCGGCGCCGGTCGAGGCGCCGGGGAACGGCGCGATCGCGGTCGGGTGGTTGTGCGTCTCGACCTTCATCAGGGTGTGCACGGTGGTGTCGCGGCGGATGTACTTGGCGCCGTCGACGCCCTCGCCGGTCACGCCAGGCACGCCGGCCTGGAAGCGCTGCGCCGGGCCGCCGGCCATGATGGCGGCGTTGTCCGAGTACGCGACCACGGTGCCTTCGGGCTGGGCCTTGTGGGTGGCGCGGATCATGCCGAACAGCGTGTTGGGCTGTTCCTGGCCGTCGATCACCCACTGGGCGTTGAAGATCTTGTGGCGGCAGTGTTCGCTGTTGGCCTGCGCGAACATCATCAGTTCGACGTCGGTGGGATCGCGGCCCAGGTCGGTGAACGACTGGGCCAGGTATTCGATCTCGTCGTCCGACAGGGCCAGGCCCAGGCTGACGTTGGCCTCGACCAGCGCGGCGGCGCCACGCGCCTGCACGTCGACGGTGCGCATCGGCTTGCCGGCCAGCGGCTGGAACAGCGCCTGGCCGTCGAAGCCGGCGTCGACCACGGTTTCGGTCATGCGGTCGTGCAGGCAGTCGGCCGCGCGCGCCAGCATGTCGGCGTCGAACGACTTGGCGCCCAGCAGGCCGCGTTCGGGGGTGATGACGTAGCGCACGCCGCGTTCGATGCGGTGCACGGCCGACAGGCCACAGTTGTGGGCGATGTCGGTGGCCTTGCTGGCCCACGGCGAGATCGTGCCCAGGCGCGGGATCACCAGCAGCGCCAGGCTCTTGGCCGGCGCTTCGCCGGTGGCGGGCGTGCCGTAGTCCAGCAGTTGGGTCAGGTGCTGCTGCTGCTCGGCCGTCAGGGCGGCGTCGGTGCTGACGAAGTGCTCGTAGCGGGCGGAAATGTCGGCCACCGGCAGGCCGGCTTCCTTCAATTGCGCCAGCAGGCGGTCACGACGAAAGGAGGACAGGACGGAGGAACCAGGCAGATGCTGAACAAGGGACACGATGCGGGCGCCGTATAAGGAAGGAAGCAAAACGAGGATTTTACCCCGCTTGGCGGGTTTTCCCGGACGGAAGCACACCCGTGTCCCGATCTGGCCCGAATTCGTCCTGCTTCGGCCATTGTTACAAAAGAATTCCGCGACACAACGCCCGGCCTGCTGCACAGCAATATGGCGCCCAAATCCCTGCCGCCGTCGCGGGTTATGAGCCGTGGCGACCGGGCCCGCGCGGCTGGCGTATTGCGACGCACCATGTTGCACCCATACCGCAGCGCGGGAAAACACGAACACCCACCCTCTCGCCCCGACGGTAGGATGCAGCGACCTCATACCTGGAAAGCGCCCGCCGCGCTGGCCGTTGCCTCACATGTCACGCCCCGAAGCCCCCGCCGAGCCTGTCGAACCGATCATCCCCGCCGAAGCAGACCCCGCCGTGAAAGTGCCGCTGGCCATCGAAGACTGGCTGGCCGTGATCCTGCTGGCGGCATTGGCGCTGATTACCTTCCTGAACGTGCTGGTGCGCTACTTCACCGACCAGTCGTTCGCCTGGACCGAGGAAATCTCGGTGTTCCTGCTGATCGTGCTGACCATGGCCGGCGGCTCCGTGGCCTTCGTGCGCAACCACCACATCCGCATCGAGATCCTGGCCGACAACGGCTCGCCGCGGCGCCAGCGCATCATGGCGCTGATCTCCAACGCCTGCGTGCTGGGGTTCTTCGTGCTGCTGACGGTGCTGTCGGTCAAGCTGGTGGCCGACGAATACATCTACGAAGAGACCTCCCCCGCCATCGGCGTGCCGACCTGGTGGTATTCGATCTGGCTGCCGGTGATGGCCGCGGCCATTTCGCTGCGCACGCTGGGCACGCTGCGCCGCCTGATCAAGGCGCCGCTCGCCAAGGCCGACGGAGGCCAGGCATGATCGCAGGCATCCTGTTCGCGGTCTTCATCGCGCTGATGCTGATCGGCGTACCGGTCGGCGTGGCGCTGGGCATCGGCGGCACCGTGGCCATCGTGCTGTCCAACCTGGACACGCCCTGGTATGGCCTGCTGACCGTGCCGCAGAACTTCTACGCCGGGCTGGCCAAGTACCCGCTGCTGGCGATCCCCATGTTCGTGCTGGTCGGCTCCATCTTCGACCGCTCCGGCGTGGCCAAGCGGCTGGTGGATTTCGCCATCGCCATCGTCGGCCGCGGCCCGGGCATGCTGCCGCTGGTGTCGATCGCCGTGGCCATGTTCCTGGGCGGCATCTCGGGCTCCGGCCCGGCCTGCGCCGCCGCCGTTGGCGCGGTGATGATCACGGCCATGTCGCGCGCCGGCTACCCGGGGCCGTTCTCGGCCTCGATCGTGGCGGCGGGCGCGGCCACCGACATCCTGATCCCGCCGTCGGTGGCCTTCATCATCTATTCGGTGCTGGTGCCCGAGGCCTCGGTGCCGGCGCTGTTCGCCGCCGGCATGGTGCCCGGCATCCTGGCCGGCCTGGCGCTGATCGTGCCGGCCGTGTGGCTGTCGCGCAAGCACAAGATGGGCATGCTGGAAGCGCACCTGCCGCGCCCGCCGTTCTGGAAGAGCCTGCGCGAGGCCTCGTGGGGCCTGGCCGCGCCGGTGCTGATCCTGGGCGGCATGCGCATGGGCTGGTTCACGCCCACCGAAGCGGCCGTGGTGGCGGTGTTCTACGGCCTGTTCGTGGGCATGTTCATCCACCGCACCATCAAGCTGCGCGACCTGTACGTCATCCTGCGCGAGGCCGCCGAGCTGTCGGCCGTGATCATGCTGGTGGTGACGCTGGCCGGCATCTTCGCCTGGGCCCTGTCCACGCTCAGCGTGATCGACCCGATCACCCACGCCATC
Source organism: Achromobacter sp. ISS7 (assembly GCF_056523125.1). Taxonomy (NCBI): domain Bacteria; kingdom Pseudomonadati; phylum Pseudomonadota; class Betaproteobacteria; order Burkholderiales; family Alcaligenaceae; genus Achromobacter; species Achromobacter sp. ISS7. Next base: position 2,658,222 of record NZ_JAWRZD010000001.1, read on the forward strand.
GTCAATTCCGGGCTGGGCGAATGGGGCGTGCTGGCGCTGCTGATCCTGCTGCTGATGACCGTCGGCATGTTCCTGGACGGCATCTCCATCTTCCTGATCTTCGTGCCGCTGCTGATGCCGATCGCCAAGGCCTACAACTGGGATCCGGTGTGGTTCGGCGTGATCCTGACGCTGAAGGTCGCGCTGGGCCAGTTCACCCCGCCGCTGGCCGTCAACCTGATGGTGTCGTGCCGCATCGCGCGCGTGCCGATGGAATCGACGGTGCGCTGGGTGGTGTGGCTGCTGGGCGCGATGTTCCTGGTGCTGGTGGCGGTGCTGGTGTTCCCGCAGCTGGCGCTGTGGCTGCCGCACAAGCTGGGTTATTGAGGGAACCGGACGAGGGAACGGAACGCAACCCGCCGGCATGCATTCATGACAACAACAGACAGACCCGCAAAGAGAGGAGACGCAACATGAATTTCCGCAAGCTGATCGGCGCCGCCCTGTGCGCCGCCACCGTCGCCGCCATTCCCGCGGCCGCGCAGGCGCAGAACTACAAGTCCGAATACAAGCTCTCCATCGTCGTCGGCACCACCTTCCCGTGGGGCCAGGGCGCCGAGATCTGGTCGAACCTGGTGCGCGAGCGCACCCAGGGCCGCATCAACATCAAGGTCTACCCCGGCACCTCGCTGGTGCAGGGCGACCAGACCCGCGAATTCACCGCCATCCGCCAGGGCGTAATCGACATGGCCGTGGGCTCGACCATCAACTGGTCGCCGCAGATCAAGCAGCTCAACCTGTTCTCGCTGCCCTTCCTGATGCCCGACTACGCCGCCATCGACGCGCTGGTGCAGGGCGACGTGGGCAAGGAAATGTTCAAGCTGATCGAGAAGGCCGGCGTGGTGCCGCTGGCCTGGGGCGAGAACGGCTACCGCCAGCTCAGCAACTCCAAGCGCGAGATCAAGCGGCCCGAGGACATGAAGGGCATGAAGCTGCGCGTGGTCGGCTCGCCGCTGTACATCGACACGTTCACCGCGCTCGGCGCCAACCCGACGCAGATGAGCTGGGCCGACGCCCAGCCGGCGCTGGCCAGCGGCGCGGTCGACGGACAGGAAAACCCGCTGTCGATCTACACCGGCTCCAAGCTCTACACCGTCGGCCAGAAATACCTGACGCTGTGGAACTACGTGGCCGACCCGCTGATTTTCGTGGTCAACCGCGAAGTCTGGAATTCGTGGTCGGAAAAGGACCGCGACATCGTGCGCCAGGCCGCGCTGGACGCCGGCAAGCAGCAGATCGTGATCGCGCGCAAGGGCGTCACGCCGGAAGATCCGTCGCTGCTCAAGGAAATCGAGGGCCACGGCGTCACCGTGACCTCGCTGAGCCCGGCCGAGCATGACGCCTTCGCCAAGGTCACCCAGCCCGTCTACGACAAGTGGAAGAAGCAGATCGGCGAAGACCTGGTCAACCTGGCCGAGAAGTCCATCGCCGCCCGCAAGAAATAATCCCGCCGAGACAACGACAGGAAGCCAACCGAACAAGCAGCAAGCCCCAGGGGAACGGGCGGCGCAAGCCGCCCACCGAGGCAGGGACGTCAGATCCCGCCCACCAAAGACGGGCGCCGGCCACAAGCCGGCGCCCGTCACCTTTTCGGCGGCCGTCACGCGCAGGCGACGGACCGCTCCAGTCGTTCGGCGCAGTGCCGCAGCGCCTGCCGCAGCGCCGTGTCGATCGAGCGTGTCGACAGGCCCAGCCAGCGCGCCACCTCCTCACGGCTGCGCCCTTCCACCCGCAGCGCCACCAGCACCGCGTGCTGCTGGCGCGACAGGCCTTCCATGGCGCGCGCCAGCGCCGCCAGCGTCGAGCGCGCCTCGGCGCTGGCCAGCGGACCCGGCGCGGCGTCGCACAGATCAGGGCAGCCGGCCTCGGGATCATCGAGCGATACGCTGGACGGCTGCGCCCGCAAGGCGTCGATCGCCAGGTGGCAGGCCATGCGGAACACATAGGCGTCGGCGTTCGCGACCTCGCCCGCCACCGGACGCGCCAGCCGCAGCCAGGCGCCGTGCAGGCCTTCGCTGGCCAGGTCCGCGCAACCCAGGCGCCGCGCCAGGCGGCCATGCAGAGCCGTGTAGCGCTGCACCAGATGGTCGCGCAGGCGCGCGGCGGTCCCGGCCGCGGACGGCGGCGCATCGCCGCCCGCCGCATTGGCCGCGTTCGCCGCCGGCGCGGTCCGCGCGCCCGCCAGCCGCATATAGCCGCCCACCAGGCTGTCCGGCGCCAGGCCGGGGTCCGTGGCCGGCCAGGGCGTGGCCCGCGCCGCCCCCCAGTCCGGCGTGTCGCGCCAGGCCCGCGGCGGCGCGAGCCCGGCCCGCCGGCTCGCGCCGGGAATCGGGTTCATCATGGCTACAACGGACCCAGGTTGTCGCGCTCGCGCTCGGTCAGCTGCTGGCGCGCCTGCGCCGGCAGCTCGCCCAGCCCCAGCACCCGCACCGCGCTGGCCGGATCGTAGGCCGCCGCAGCGCCCGCCGGGGCGGCTTGCGCCGCGCCCTCGCCCGGCGCCGGCTCATTGCCGTAGCCCAGGATCTGCACCGAAATGATGGACGGCTGCGACTGCCGCGACGCCGCCCGTGTGCGGGCCGCGTCGCTCTCGGCCGAAGCCGCCGCGGCGCTGGAGGCCGCGCTGGCCGAACTGAGCGCGCCCGTGTTGACCGCGGCCGTCACCGGCACCCCGGCGCTGGAACCCTGCGCCTGGATGTTGGCCGCGTTGACCACGTGCAGCGCGGCCACGTTGACGTTGCCCGAACTGCGCACGCCGGCCTCGCCCGGATCGATGGTGCCCAGCGGCGCGATCAGGTCGATATCGCCGCGCGGCACTTCCGGAATCGGATTGAGCGTGGCGATGCCGGCCCCTGACGACGGCACCTGCGGCGCCATGACGACGTTGCCCATCGGGTCGTACTCGCGCCGCGGCGGCGTATAGACCACCGTGGTCTTGGCGCCGCGGCCGGCGTTGATGTCGCCCTCGGCCGACCACGCCAGGATGTCGCCGCCGAAGGTGGTCATCACCCGCGACAGGCCCAGCAGCAGGCTGCCCTGTGAATACACCTGGATGTCGCCCTGCCCCTGCGTGATCAGGCCCGCGCTGCCCGGCGGCGTGATGCCCGGCACGCCGACCACGATCTGGCCGCCCGGCGCCAGCAGCTGGATCGAGCCGCCGGCCACGGTGCGCACGCCCGAGGCGCCCGACATGGCGATGCCGCCTTCGCGCGCCACGCCCTCGGGGAACAGCGCGGCGATGGCCTGGCGGCCCCGCAGATAGGACCCCGGGCGCGGACCCTGGGCGTCGTTGTACTCGCGGCCGCCGGCGCGCAATTCGGCGAAATAGACCGAGCGCAGGAAGCCAAGGCGCAGCGCCAGCGGCATCGCCGCGAAGCGCGCCAGCACCTCCTCGTCGCTGCCGCTGAAGCCATCCTGCGACCGCAGCCAGTCCGCCAGCTCGCGCTCGTAGGTATGGACCACCTTGCCGGGCTGGCCTGACAGGGGCTGGCCGGACAGCGCGCGGTTGGCCGGATCCAGGTACAGCCTGGCGAGGGCGTCATAGTCGGGCCCGGCCTCGCCGACGCCCACGGTGATGGCAATGCTGGCGCCTGGCCGCCTGTCGCCGCGCAGCGCCGGCCCGACGCTGACGATGCTGGCGCGGTCTTCCTGCAGCAGGTTGCGGCCCGCCACCACGTCGAGCAGGCCGGGGCCCGCCACCTTGACGTCGGCATACCAGATGTCGCGGCCGGCACGCAGCAGCGACACGTCGGACGCGCCGTTGTGCACGAAGGTGCCGCCCAGGGCGACGATGTCGCGTCCGGCCAGCGCCCGCACCGGCGTGGCCGCGCGCAGCCAATTCAGGATCGTGCGGTTCGATTGCGCGCCATAGTCCGCCGTCATGCCGGCGGTCAGGCCGACCAGGTCGCCCCGCACCGCGTAGAAGCGCGCCGGCGCGGCGCCCTCCGCGTGCAGCGGCCGGACGCCCGGCGTATCGGGACCGAACGCGAACAGCGGATGCCAGTTCGGCGTGGGACTGACCGGCACGTCCGGGCCGAACGGCGCCGACGCGTCGATGCCGATATTGTGGTTGCCGCGCTGCCAGCCGCCGTTGGCGTCGAAGCCGGCGTAGGCGGGTTGGAACGGCGTCGGCAGGGCCGTGTCCGCCCCCGACATGCTCACCGGCGAGCCCCCGCCATAGATCGACTGCTGCGCCAGAAAGGTCAGCTCGCCGCTGGCCGACGGCGCCAACAGCAGGCCGCCGCGTGGAGCCGTATCAGGAGCGCCGGTCTTGATGGAACGTCCGTAATAGATGCTGCCCGAGGCCGCCATCACCCGCAGGATCGACGGGTAGACGGTCACGTCGTCGCCCTTGATGACGGACGCCGAGCCTTCCGTCATATAAGTCAGCGCGGTGGAAGGCGTGGCATTGCCGCCCGCGCTCACCAGGTTGATGGCGGTCGCTGGCGTCCACAGCGAGAACCAGCTCTGCCCGCCGCCCGAGGTCAGCGCGCTGCCCGGCGACTGCACCGAGGTATTGAGCGTGCGCACGCGGCCGCCATCGGACACGCCCGACAAGACCAGGTCGCCCAACGTCTCCAGGTAGACGCCGGTGTCGCCCGGCACCACAGTGATGCCGCCGCTCGCCGCGGCCAGGGTCGACGTGAACGGGTCGATCGGGCGCGCATCCATGGCGTCGCCGTCAAAGCCGGGCTGCTGAAGGGCGCTCTTGCGATACAGCTGGCGGGCGCCGCCGATGGCGCTGGCCGCGATCTGGATCGTGCCGCGCAGGTTGGTCACCATGCCGTCCAGGTCCGGCTTCTGGGCATTGGTGGTGTATTGCGTGGCGTGCTGGGTGGCGTCGAAATCGGGGTTCCAGGCGCCGCCCAGGCGCACCTTCAGGTCGCCGCCGCCGGTCAGCGTCAGGCTGCCATCGGCGCCGACGCGCCCGGTGCTGCCCACCGCGGCCACCAGGCCCTGGCTGCGCGGCGGCCGGCCGCCGTAGATGTCGGCCGGCCGCGTCGCGATGACGCCGGCGTCGCCGCCCGCCTGGATGCTGAGGTTGCCGCCGCCCAGGGTGCCGAAGCCGGTGAAGCCCACCAGGTACGGTTCCTTATTGTCGGCCGAGATGCCGCCGAGCGGCACCGCGTAGGCGCCGAAGTTGATCCACCACGACGCTGGCAGCGCGTCCGAGCCCTGGCGCCAGAGCCAGTTGCCGACGCTGGCGCTGGCGGTCTGGGCGCGCTCGGGCACGCGGAATTCGGTCCACAGGTCGCCGCTGATGCCGCCGCCCACCGCGATATCCAGGTTGCCGCCGTGCTCCGGGTACCAGGCGCGATAGACACTGTTGGCCGCGCCGTAGTCGCCCTGCTGCGGCCCCAGCAGCGATACGCTTTCGATGCCGCCCGCGGGATCCTGGACGTGCTTGCCGCGCGGCTGGTTGTACGGATCGGTGCCGTCGGCGCGCAGCAGCGCGGCGGACGGCGTGCCCGCCGTGTAGAAGCCGTACGGCGATTGCATGCGCAGGTCGCCGGCCGCGGCCGCGCCCAGGTCGGCCGCGCCGGTGCGCACCACGCTGAACATCGGCGCCAGCAACTGCGAGGCGATGATGTCCTTGATGGGCGCGATTTCGGTCTTGCACATGCCGGGGGCAAGATCGCAGACGCCTTCCATGCCCTCCATGACGGGCGTGCCTTCCACCTCGCCGATGATGTCATAGGCGGCAGGCCCCCACACCAGCGAAACCCGCTTCGGGTCGATCACGCACAGTCCCGGCAGGACGTCGCAATCGCTGACCCACTCCGGGTCCACCGGCTCGCCTTCCGGATAGCCGTAGTCATTGGGCGCGTACACCATGCCGACGCCGCCCGGCGTGACCTTCAGCCGCGCCGAGGCGTGCGAATCGGCCAGCATCAGCGACCCGCGCGAGGCCGGATCGACGGCGCGCGGATCGGCCGAACCCAGGTCGGCGCCCGCGGTCAATTGCAGGCTCCAGCTGGTCGTGCCCTGCGGCAGCATCGGCGCCAGGGCCCAGTTGGCGCCCTGGAATTCGCCCGTCCTGGGACGCAGGTCGATCGGCTTGTCGTCCGGCAGCTCGACCTTGGTCAAGGCCGGGATCACGGCGCCGCGCGCCAGCGGCAGCACGCCGCTGGCCGTCATCGCCACCGGCAGGGCCACGCCCTTGGGCCAGGTCAGCGCCGCCACCTGCGTCTCGCCGCGCAGCACGGTGCCCGCGCCCAGTTTCATGCCCGGATCGAGCGTAATGTCGGCGCCGGGCACCGTGCCCGCGCGCCAGGCCACCGAGCCGTCCCGGTAATACACGTCCGCCGCCAGCACCATGCCGGCGGGCAGCACGTAGGAGCCGGCCAGTTCCACCATGACCGGCAGCGTCACGCCCTTGGGCAGGGCGACGCCGTCGGCGGGCAGGTCGTAGTTCAGCACGGCGTGCTTGGGAAAGAGGGTGCCCTTGTCCAGCGACACGCCATCGATGGGAATCACCACGTCGCTGCCGAACGGCGTGCTGCCGTCGCCCGCCTTGGTGCGCCATTCGACCAGGTACCAGCCCTGATCGTCCGGCGTGGTCGGCGGCGGCGCGAAACCGTCGTTGATGCTGCCATGCAGGGTCAGGTCGCCGGCGGCCCGGATGTTCAGCACGCCCGGCTCACCGAAGCCGCGGCGCGCGGCATCTAAGCGGTCGGCGCCCGGCCCGTAGCGAAAGCCCGACAGGTCCAGGTCGCCCACCACCGTCAGGTTGCCGGCGGGGTTGATCAGCGGATCGCTGACGATGTCCACGCCCGGCCTCAGGCGGTAGCCGTCCAGGCCGGCCAGCCGCGCGCGCAGCGCGCCGTTGCCCAGCGCGGCATTGATGAACATCTGGTTGTCGCCGTCGATGCGGATCAGCATGTCCTGCGTGATGAGCTGCGGCTTGTTGCCGGAGACGTCGGGCAGGTCCGCCAGCGGCGCGTCGGCGTATTCGCGGAAGGCATTGACCGCGACCATCCTGGCGCCGCGCACTTGGGGCGTGCCTTGCACCAGGATGGCCACGTCATTGGCGCCCGCGCCATCGCCGCGCGGACCGGCGCCGCCGACCCGGCGCGCATTCAGGTCGAGGGTGCCGCGGGCGACGCCGTCATGGCCGTCGGCCTCGGTGCCGGCGCGCAGGTCGATGGCGGCCGCCGGCCCCAGGGTCAGCGTGCCGTTGCGCGAGGTCAGCGAGACCAGCGCGCGGTTGGGGCTGTCGATGATCTTGCCGTAGCTGTCGCGGCGCAGGCCGGTGGCGTGCGTGTCCAGCGCGCCGAGCACGGTCAGGTCGCCGTTGGCGGCCAGCCGGATCGCGCCCGGCTGCAAGCCGCTGGCGTCGATGCGGCCGGCCACGGTCAGGTTGCCGCCGTCTACGGTGATGCTGACCTGTCGCGCGCGCACCTCGTCGCCCACGACCAGGTCGCCCTGCTTGGTCTGAAAGCGGCGCGCGCCGAACACCTGGCCCTGGGTCAGGCGCGTGTTCAGGCCGGCGAAGTCCGCCAGCGTCTGCGCTCGCACTGTGATCTCGGCGCCGTCGTACGGCACCCACGTGCCGCCCGCGTCGTACAGGCCCGACGCGCCGCCCAGGATCGAACCGGCCAGGTCCACCCCGCCGGCCGCGGCGCCCAGCGCCGTCACCGCCAGCGTGCCGCCACGCTGGTTGCGCGCCGACAGGTCGATGACCGAGCCGGCCGCCTGCTCGATGTTGCCCGCGGCGCTCTCCAGCACCAGGTCGCCGCCCCAGGTGTAGCCCAGCTGGTCGTAGAAACCGACCTCGCGGCCCGACAGGTCCAGGCGCGATTGCGCGCCCAGGCGGATGTCGTCGCGCGCCTTGACCGTAAGCTTGCCCGAGGCCAGCGCGATGGTGCCGTCCAGGTCCACCGAACCGCCCTCCAGCACCAGCCTGGCGCCCAGCGCGCCCGGACTGGCGGGCGTGGCCGGCGCGCCCTCCGGACGGCGCAGCGTCAGCGCGCCGCCGGTCGTCAGCGTGAGCGTGCTGGCGGCGTCGCCCGTTAGCAGCGGCGTCACGATGTTCAGGCCGCCGCCGCTGTAGCGGTAGCCCTTGCCTGCCTCATACGCACCCTGGCGGTGATAGGCCTTGAGCGTGCCAAGGCCGTTGGCGCCGACGCTGTCGCTGGCCAGCAGGTCGACACCGGCGAAGCCCAGCGCCAGGCGTTCGGCCGACAGCCAGTTCAGCGGCTGGCTTTCCGGGCCGAAGCCGAACACGATGCGCTCGGCGGCCAGCTGCAGGCGGCCGTCGCCCAGCCGATCCGCGATCGCCGCGCCCGGCGTGCTGGGGTCGTACTGGCCGGTCAGGTCGGAAGGCCGGGCCGAAATGCCGGTCCAGACCAGGTCGCGCGAACGGATCACCGCCGTATCGCCCGCGCCGCCGTAGCCGTAGATGGCGGGCGCGCCCAGCACCAGCCGGCCCACGCCCTTGCCACCGGTGGTGTCGAGCGTGACGGAACCGAACACGTTGACCGACTCGCGCGCATTCAGCACCAGGGCCTCGACCGCGGGAATCCCCGGGCCGGCATTACCCTTCAACAGCCGGTCGAGCACGCCCTGGTTCATGGCCAGGCCGGTGGGCAGGACGCCCTGCGCCGCCGCCAGCGCCAGCGCCGCTTCGTCGCCCAGGTTCAGCGCCGACATCGCCAGCAGCAGGTTGCGGGCGCCATAGCGCGCGTTGTCGGCCAGGGTGAAGGGCTTGTCGGTGGCGATCAGCAGCGTGCCCTCGCCGGCCAGCGTGGTGGTGGCGCCGGTGCACGCGCCGGCGCAAGCGCCGACGTTGATGTAGCCCGGCCCCATGGTGCCGTTCGGGGTGGCCGGCAACAGGTTGACCCAGCCGTTGGACACGCCCAGCACGCTCGTGGTGCCGGCCGAGTACACCAGGCCGGAACTCGAATCGTAGGTCGGCTTGCCGCGGCCGAGGGTGGAGATGCTGGCGCCCTCTTCCACCGTGATGCCGCCCCAGGTGGCGCCGCTGACCAGGAACACTTCGGCCGCGCTCAGCGTGGCGCCGGCGCGCAGGTCGACGGCATTGGTGGCGGACTGGAAGGTCGCGAAATTGTCGCCCGGCCGAACGGATACCGTGCCGCCGATCAGCATGCGGACGGGATTGAAGCGGTTCAACGCGGACGCCGACACCGACGCTCCGCTGTAGCCCGCCGTCGGACCGGCGCCATCGGCCAGCAACTCGATCCAGTTGCCAGTGACCTCCAGGGTGCCGTCCGTGCCGCCCTGGGCGGCGGCGAAATTCGCCGTGCCGTCAAAGGCGAGCATCGGCTTGCCGTCCTGCGCCACGCTGCGCCGGTAGCTCAGCCGCAGTGTGCGCGCGTCCGCCGCGATCTGCCCGCGCAGGCCGCCGCGGCGCTGCGCATCGGCGGCGACGAAGGCATCGTGGCTCATCTCGTTGTAGCCGGAGTGCTTGCGCACCTGGTCGCCCGGCGTCAGCAGCAACTGGCGCGGCAGCGCCGCGCGCAGGCCAGTGTTGGCCACGCCCAGGTAACCGGACGCCACCAGCGAACCCTGCGGCGTCGGCGCCGCGCCGGGCAACAGGGTCTCGGGCCCCAGTTCGACGCGATAGGCGCCCGGCATCAGCGCGTAGGCCGCCGGCATCAGGGTGTAGACGCCGGCTTTCAGGCCGCCCGCATCCTGCGCCAGCGTCAGCGTCTGGCCCACCTCCGGCTCGTTGCCGGCGCTATCCGGCGCCACCGGCGCATACTGGCCGGCATAGCCCGGCACGATGGCGTAGACGCGGTTGCCGGCGGCACTGTTGCGCAATAGCGGGTTGGCGTTGACCAGCGGCGTGCGCAGGATGTCCACCGAACCGCCGCGGCCGGTGACGAAGGCCGCGCCGCGCAGGTCGCCGCCCCCGCTCAGGTCCAGCACCGCGCCCTGGTAGCCCGTGAGCGTATGCCCGACGAACTCGATGCCGCCGGCGTTCTGCTGGCGCAGTTCCAGCGCCTTGCCCGCGTAGGTGTAGGCCAGGCCGTCCGCGGTGCCGCCATAGGGCACCATCACGCCCGCGCCGCTGACCGACGTCAGGCTGCCCGGCATCAGTTCGACCGAGCGAGCCCGGGACGCGTCACCATTGCGCGCGTCCTCGCCCACCACGATTCCACCCATCGGCGCGCGGATGGTGCCCGCCTGGATCACGGTGTCCGCGCCCAGGCTGAGCTTGCCGAATACCGACAGCGGCGGCGCGGCATCCGTGCCGGCTTGCCGCAGGATTTCCAGGCGCCGGCCCGGCGCGTAACCGCCCCAGATCGTCGCGCTGGCGCCCGTGGCCGGATACAGCTGCGCGCTGGTGATGCGCAGGTCCCCCAACGTGCCCAGTTCCGTCGTGGCATCGCCAGACAGGCCGCGGCCCGCCTGGCCGCCCAGCAGCCGCACGTCGCCGCGGCTGTCCAGCCGCACCTGGTCGAAGCCGCGCCGGTCCACCTGCACCGCGGAACCATCGGCCATGCGTATCGCGCCCTGCGCGCCGAAGCCGACGCGGTCGCGCACGTCGATCAGGTCGGCGCTCGCTGTGAAGGTGCCGATCCCCGGCCGCGCGGACGCGCCGTCGCGCCATGTCACCGTGGGCGTGACGCCATCGCCCCGGGCGCGCGACGCGCCCGCCAGCCGCAGGTACGGCGCCGCCAGGTTCACCGCGGCATCTGCCGGCGCGCGGTCGGTCACCGCATAGCTGCCCGCATAGAAGCGCAGGCTCTGAGACGCGGACAGCGACACGTCGCCGTCGAAACCCAGGATGCCATTGACCAGCAACGACAGGTTGCCGAAGCCGCCCGCCTCGAATTGCTGCACGGACAGGCGGGCCGCGCCATGGCGCAGCGCCGGATCGACCTGGCCCGGCAACAGGTTCGCCGCCAGCCCGCTGGGCTGCGCCGCCTGCGACAGGATCAACTCGCGCGCGCCGCGCACGGCGTCGTCGACGCTGACCGAGAGCGGGAACGTCGGCGTCTCCAGCGCCAACGCCAGCGTCCCGCCAGCGGCGCCGGCGCCGCCCGCGAAGGCGCGCATCTCGCCGTCCAGGAACAGCCCGTAGGTGGTCTTCATCACGATCTGGCCGCCGTCGCCGGCCAGTTCGCGCGCGCCCAGGCCATTGCCGCGCACGGCATCGATGGCGATGCGCGAACCGGAGGCGTCCAGCAACGCGCCGGGCCGGATCACGATGGCGATGTCTTGCGCATTGGCGGCGGCGCCGCTGGCGTCCCAATCCAGCGCGCCGCCCAGCAGGATGCTGCCGCCGGCCGGCGCATTGCCGTAGCGCAGGCCCTGTGCGTCGAGCCCGCCCACCGCCTGGCCGGACACGTCCAGCAACGCGCCGCCGCCGATCCAGATGGCGCGGTTGTGGGTCTTGGACGCGGGGCTGTCGCGCCGGTCGGTCGCCGGCGCCACGATGTCGGCCTCGATGCGGCCGCCACGCGCCCGCAGCGTGCCGTCCACCGTGATGCGGCTGTTGCCGCCGCCCAGCAGTCGGATCGTGCGGCCCGGATCGACCGTCACCCGCGCGCCGGCGCCGATGACGATGTCGGCGCCATCCTCGATGCGCTGCGAACGCAGCGTCAGGTCCGCGCCGGCGCGCGGCGTCAGGCGCGCCTTGACCGGATCGTCCTGGTACTCGGGCGGCAGCCACAGTTCGGGCGTCGCGCCCGCGTCGGCGCCGGGCGCCGTGTAGCGGTAGACGGGCGCCACCACGTCCAGCACCGCGCCCGGCGCGACCCGCACGCCGCCGCGACCGTTGATGTCGTAACTGGCGAAGCCGGTCCGCAACAACGACGGATCCAGCCACAGCGCGCCGTCGATGGCCGCTTCGCGCGCGCCGCCGATCCGCACCACGCCATCGCGCTCGATCGTCAGCGTGCCGCCGCCCGTCATGCCATAGCCGCGCAGTTGCGCGTCCATCACCAGCACGCCATTGGCGGCGCCCTCGACGTCCGGCGTGCCCGCCCGCAGGCTCACGTCGCCGCCCTTGCCGCCGCGCGTCGCGCCCTTCTGCAGCAGCGCGCCGCCGGACGACACGTCGATCAGCGCGCCGCTTGCCAACGTGATGGCGTGGGGCGACGCCAACGTCACGCTGCCGCCGTCCAGGCGTCCCAGTTGCGGCGTCGCGCCCTCCTGGCGCCGCAGGTCGACCCAGCGGCCGCTGGCGTCCAGCACCGCGCCATCGCGCAGCAGGATCGCCGCCTCGCCCGCCGAGGACAGGGCGCGCGGCTTGGCGCTTGTATCCGCCGACACGAAAATATTGCTCAGGCCGATGTCGCCGCCGCGCGCGGCAAGGGCGGCGCCCACGTCGATCCGGCCCCCGGTCAATGCCACCCGCCCGCCATCGGCCAGAGTCACCGCGTCGGCCACCGTCACCGTGCCGGCCGTGGCCAGGTCCAACCCGCCCAGGCCGCGCGCCGACAGCGTGGCCGCATCCAGCCACAGCGTGCCGATGCGCGCGGCATCGAGCGCATCGCCCGCCGCCATGCCTTGGGTGATGTCGCCATGACGGCCCAGCCGCACATCGGTGGCGTAGACCTCGATGCGACCCAATGCGCCATAACGCCCCGAGGCCAGCGTGCCCGCGCGCGCCACCGACAGATGGCTCTGTTGATAGCCATCGGCCGCCGCCTCGCGCGCCCGGGTCTGGCGCGCGCCGTCGTACACCGTGGCCACGATCTCGCTTTCCAGCACCGCGGTGGGCGCCGACAGCACCAGTTGGCCGGCGTCGCGGCCCACCGTGTAGCCCGCCTCGCGGCGCGTGCGCGGCGCCAGCAACGGATTGTCGAAATAACGCGTGGCGTTCTCGCCCCAGCGCTGGTGGCGGTCCTCGTAACCCTTGTAGACGCCGGTGTAGAGCACGTCCAGCGGCGCCGTGGAGGCCTCGTACAGGCGGCCGTCGGCGCCGCGCAGCCAGCTCAGGTTGACCGTGCCGTCGGCCACGTCGAGCGTGCCGCCCGCCAGGTTCACGCGCGACCCCGCCTGCGCCACCACTTCCTTGCCGCCCAGCGTGACCGTGCCGCCCTGCGCCGCCCACTCGCCGATGCCGTGGCCGACGTTGCCCAGGTAGCCGCCCACTTCCAGCAGGCCGCCGGCGGTGTACCAGCGCTCGCCCTCGTAGCCGCCGGCGCCGGCCGCCACCTTGATCAACATGCGGCGGTCGACCCAGACGTCGCCGTTGAACAGCTTGCCGGCGTCGCGGTTGCCGGGCGCGTCGCGCAGTTCGTTGCCCTGAACGTTGACCTTGATGCTGTTCGATTCCATCGAAATGCGCGCGCCCACCAGGCCCGCCACGTCCAGCTCGGCGCCGTCGGCGACGAAGCTGCGGCGCGTCGCGCTGGCGGCGATCTGGCCGCCGGTGGCCAGCGCCAGGGCGCCACCCTGGAACTGGATGTCGCCACCGCTGACGATCTCGATGCGCGACTGGTCGCGCCGGTCCGACAGGCGCGACAGGTTGTCGAATGCGCCAAAAGCGGCGCGCTGGCGCAGCAGGTCCTGTTCGGCCGACTCCTTGATCAAGGCGCTGCGCTGGCTGTCCAGCACGGTCGAGCCATCGTCATCGATCAGCACGGCGGTCACCGATTGCGCCCCCAGCACGATACTGCCCAGGTTGTCGGACGCCCCATTGAGCAGGTGGATAGTGCCGCGCGTTCGCGTGGTGGTGGTCGCCAGCGCCACGCCTTCCTGGCGCACGTCGCGGCCGGCCAGCGTCACGTCGCCCTCGGCCGCGGTGATCAGCCCGGTGTTGCGCACCAGGCCGCCGGTCGCGCCCTGGCGCGGCGCGATTTCGTTGCCGCGCGTGGTGGAGATGGTGTTGTCCTGGGTACCGACGCCGCGCCGGATGACAAAGCTGTCGCCCGCCGCCAGTTGAGCCTGGCCGCGCGGCGTGGTGATGGCGCCGGCGTTGTGGACCTCGTTGCCCATCAGCAGCACATAGCCGCCGCCCTGCGTCACGCTGCCGGGCGCGTGCGTCTCGATGCGCGCGCCCGGCCGCACCTCGACCTGGCCCAGCGCGTCGGTGAAACTGGCCGTCGTGCCCTGCGCGCCATACAGGCCGCGCTCGCGGAATTGCTCGTCGCTGATCCTGCCCGCCGCCGCGACCAGGTTGCGCACGTTGACCTGGCTGCCGCCGTCGAACACCACGCCGTTGCGGTTGACCAGCAGCACCGTGCCCGCCGCCTTGATCTGCCCCTGGATCTGGCTGGGACGCCCGGCCGGGTCATTGACGCGGTTCAATACCGCCCAATCGGCCTGCTGGCGGAAATCCACCGTGGTGTTGCGGCCGACGTTGAACGTTTCCCAGTTGAGGATGGCGCGATCCGCGGTTTGCGTCACGGTCACCGTGGCGCGTCCGTCGGCCACGCTGGCGACCGGCGCCTGCGCGTTGATCCAGCCGCGCGTCAGCGCCTGCGTATCGACCTTCAGCCCGCCCTCGGCCAGTCCATCCGGCGCCGCGCCGCCAGCGGCCTGGCGCGCGGCCGCCTGTGCCGCCTGCTGGGCCGCGATGGCGGCCGCCGTGCGGCTCAGGTTGCTGAGCGAATGCTGCAATTGCTGGCGCGCCTGCGCCTGTTGTCGCGCCGCCGTCGGCACCCCCGCGATGCTGCCGTCGGGCGCGCGGCCGGTGGCCTGCGTCTGCTGGCTCGCCGCTCCCTTGGCCGCGAACCAGCCGCTGCTGAACGCGGCGGGCGCGGCCTGGGCGCCTCCCGCAGCCAGCATCAGCAGCAGCGCCGCCGGCACCGGCTTGAGCCGTGCGCGCCAGGGGTTGGCCGCGACGGAACGGGCCGAGGGGAACTTGCGGGAAGGCGATGTCATGACGGGCAATCCTGATCCGAGTAGCCAATTGGGAAGCGGCCTGCCGTCCACGCCCTGCGATGCGTGACGGCGGCCCATATCCCAATGACGCGGATCGGATCGGGAATGGCTACCGGAATCAGGAAGGTTTTTTGTAACAGCGGCATGGGCCGGCCGCGGCGGGTCAGCTCAGCAGCACGATGCCGCCCGGCAGGCGGGTCAGTTGCGCGCCGTACAGGTCGCGCAGCATGCGCAGCGCCAGGTCGGTCTCGTTGATGGCGAAGCGCATGCGCACGCGGCGTGACGCCAGTTCGGCATTGCGCAGCAGCACCCGGCCCGGACGGTAGCGGTTGATCTCGTCCACCACCTCGGCCAGCGTCTGGCCCGAGAAGCTGAGCGAGCCGCTGCGCCAGCCCTCGACCTCGCCGAGATCGGCGGTCGCTACGTCGCGCAGGCCGGCCTGGTCGTAATTGAGCTGCTGCCCCTGCGCCAGGGTGCGCCGGCGGCCATCCTGCTCGACATCGACCCGCCCTTCCAGGCAGGTGACGCAGACCTGCGGCCCGGTGTAGCGCAGATTGAAGCGCGCCTGGCGCGCATGCGTGACGCCGGCGCCGGCGTAGACCGCCACCGCCTCGCCCGCGCCCGCCTGCACCTGCGCTTCGCCAGCCACCAGCTCGATGACCGCGCCGCCGCCCTCGGCCGCGCGCCGGTTGATGCGCGTCTGGGTATTCATCTGCACATGCAGGCCATCGGCCAGCGCCAGCTCGCGCTGCTCGGCGGTGCCGGTGCGGAAATCGGCCGAAAACTCCAGCAGCGACGGCCACAGCGACAGCGGCGGCCAGACCGCCAGCGCCGCGCCGCCGGCGGCCAGCGCCGTGCCGAAGAAGGCGCGACGGCCGGGATGGTGCGCGGCCCGCCGCGCCGGCGGATGCGCCAGGCCAGGATCACGCGCGGCCGCCCGCTCCAGGACCGGCCCCATCTCCCGCCACAGGCGCGCCACCTCGTCCCAGGCGCGCGCATGCGCCGGGCTGCTGGCGCGCCATAGCCGGAACGCCTCGGCATCGCCGCGCGTGGCGTCCCGGTCGCGCAGGCGCAACCACCATTGCTCGGCTTCGCGCCGCAGGCGGTCGGGAGTGTCGGGGGAATTCATGGCGCCGATCATCGTGTCAGAATTTGCGGCGGCCAACAAGCTCGCCATTGGCCACGGCGTCGCTATCGGCCATGCGAGCGCGGCAATGGCGCATGGCGGCGCTCAGTTCCTTCTTCACCATCGCCACCGAAATCTGGAACCGCTCGGCGATCTCCGCATTGAGCAGGCCATCGACCCGCGCCGCCGCCAGGATCGCGCGCTGGCGCGGCGGCAGTTCCTGCATGGCCGCCTCCAGCGCCTGCACGTCCAGGCGCGCGGCCACCACGCGCTGCGGATCGGCGGTCTCGTCGGCCACGTGCAGCAGCGCCTCGCGCTCGTCGTCGCCCAATGGCTCGCGGTTACGGCGCCAGTCGTCGGTGGCGATGCGCGCGGCCATGCGCAACAGGTAGGCGTCGGGATTGAGCACCGGGCCGGCCGGCTTGGCCGTGTCCAGCCGCAGCCAGGTCTCGTGCAACGCGGCCGAGGCCTGGTCGCGCGAGCCAACGATGCGCTCCAGGCTGCGGCGCAGCTCCGCATAGCGGGCGATCAGGCGCAGGCGCAGCAAGGCCGAGGACAGGATCGACATGCCGCTCACCCCGCCTGCCGGCCCGCGGCCGGACAATTGGCGCCGCCGGGCAGCAACAGCACCGACACTGGCTGCGGCATGCCCGCGGGCGGCGCCGCGCCGACTTCCATGCCCTGCAGCGCGCGCGTCACCGCGGCGTCGACCCGCGCGCTGCCGGTGGTGTCGAGCAGCCGCAGGCGGGTCACCTGGCCGCCATCGTCCAGGCGCAATTGCAGGGCCAGCCGATAGGCGCCGGGCCGCGCGCTGGCATTGCCGCACAAGGTGCGCAGCAAGGCCTTCTGCACCCGTCCGACGTAGGCGCTGAAATCCGTGCCGCGGCTGCGGGCGCCGGGAATGTCGCCGGCCGCGACCACGGGCGCGGCCGGCGTGGCGGAGGCGGCGGACGCGGCGGGCTCATACACCACGATGGCGGCGCCATCGGTCTGGCGGATGCGCAGGCCGGAGCCCGCCAGCAGCACCTGCAACGCTTCGAGCGCGGAGTAGCGGCCGGTCAGCGCCGGCGCGCGGCGGCGGGCGTGGCGCTCCTCGGTCAGCACCGCGACGCCGGCCGCATGCCCGATCGCCTCCAGGCTGTCGCCCAGCGATTGCGCCGGCAGCGCGTAATCATGCCGCTCGCCTGCCAGGCGGTCGGCCGACGCGCTGGCCGGCCGCGCCTGCGCCGCGTCCGCCGCCAGGGCGGGCGCTTCCGGGCACATCAGACACACGCCTGCCAGTGCCAGCACACTGAACGGTGCCGGGATGCATCTCATCGCGCGAAATCGGGCATAGGGATCGGGAGCCAAAAGCATCACGCCGCCCCCTTGGGCAACGCCGGCCGCAGGCTACCCGGTCGACATGACCCGGCCATGACAGGCGCGCGACAGCCGCGTCGCGTAACCCGCGCGCGGCTGCAACGGCAACGACGCAATCCCGCCGCGCCGCGCCCGGCGCTACGCCGGGTAGCGCACTTCCAGGATATCCAGTTCCTCGACCCCGCCCGGCGTGCGCAGCACCACCGTGTCGCCTTCCCGCGCCTTGATCAGCGCCCGCGCCACCGGCGAGATCCAGCTGATCTTGCCGGCCAGCGGCTCGGCCTCGTCCACGCCGACGATGGTGACGGTGTGGTCCTCGCCCGCCTTGTCGGAATACAGCACCGTGGCGCCGAAGAAGACCTGGTCGCGGTTGGGCTGGGCGGCTGGGTCGACCACCTCGGCGATGTCCAGCCGCTTGGTCAGGAAGCGCATGCGGCGGTCGATCTCGCGCAGGCGCTTCTTGCCGTAGAGATAGTCGCCATTCTCGGAACGGTCGCCATTGGACGCCGCCCACGACACCACCTGCACCACCGACGGCCGTTCCACGTTCATCAGGTGCGTCAGCTCGCCGCGCAGGCGCTCATAGCCTTCCGGCGTCATGTAGTTCTTGGTGCCGGCCGGCAACGCCTGCGCCTGCGGCAGGTCGTCGTCGTCCTCGTTGTCGGATTCTTTGACAAATGCTTTGTTCATGGCGGCGGCGCCTCGGGCGCGCAATCAGTCAGTTCAAGGGACGGCACGGACGCGCCGTGCCACAAGCCAGGCGGCGCGGCGCCTAGAACCAGTCGTGCCAGACCGGCTTCAGATCGGACGGCAGCGGCGGCAGGCGGCCCAGGTCCATCCGGCTTTCCTTGGGGCTGTGGAAGTCGGAGCCACGCGAGGCCAGGAAGCCATAGCGGCGCGCGACGTCGGCATATTGCCGCGCCTCTTCCACGGTGTGGCTGCCGGTATTGACCTCGATGCCCACACCCCCCAGCTGCAGGAATTCGTCGAACAGCGCGGCGAACTGCAGCGGCGTGTATTTGTAGCGCCCCGGGTGCGCGATGACGGCGATGCCGCCGGCGCCGCGGATCCAGCCCACCGCCTCGGCCAGCGTGGCCCATTGCATCGGCACGTGGCCGGGCCGGTCGTCGCCCAGGTGCTTGGTGAAGACAGTCTGCACGTCGGGGCAGTAACCGGCCTCGACAAGATAGCGCGCGAAGTGCGTGCGGCTGATCAACTCCGGATTGCCGGCGAACGGCAGCGCGCCTTCGTAGGCGCCGGGCATGCCCATCTCGGCCAGGCGCTCGCCGATGCGGCGGGCGCGGTCGGCGCGGCCCGAGCGCGTCTTGCGCAGGCCTTCGACCAGCGCCGTGTTGGACGGATCGAAACGCAGGCCGACGATGTGCACCGTCAGGCCCGCCCAGGTCACCGAGATCTCGACGCCGGTGGCAAAGCGCATGCCCAACTCATCGGCCATGGCCGCGGCCTCGGCCAGGCCGCCAACCTCGTCATGGTCAGTCAGCGCCCAGACATCGACGCCGTTGGCGTGCGCGCGCTGCGCCACGTCGCGCGGCGCCAGGGCGCCGTCCGAGACGGTGGAATGGCAATGCAGATCGATGTTGAGAGCGGACGGTTTCATGAGGCCTATTGTAGAGAAGCCCCGTCCCCCTGGGTAGCGCCGCCGGCCGGCGGCGTCCCCAATATGGCGGATGCAGTGGCGAAGGGGCCGCCGCGCGCGGCTACCCGGCAGGCACCACGAGCGGCGCCGCAAACGCCGCGGGCGCCCATCACGCCAGCAGGAAGTCCGCCACCGTCTTGACCTGGTCGTCGGCCATCAGCGTCGGCGCATGGCCGACGCCGGCCACTTCATACACCTGGGCGCGCGGATTGCGCTGGCGCATTTCATCGACGGTCGTGCGCGTCAGCAGGTCCGACTGCTCGCCGCGCACGATCAGGATCGGGCAGTCCACCGCGTCATACGAGCGCCACAGGATCTGCTCGCCGGCGGCCAGCTCGTCGCCGGTCTGCAGCGCCATCGGCTGCGCCAGCGCCAGGTCGTAGTGCTTGACCCACTGTCCGCCCTGCTCGGGATAGACGAAGCGCGCCAGGTGATCCCACTGCGCATCCGTGTGCGGACCGAAGGTCTCGGAATTGGCGCGCATGGCCGCCACCGCGTCGGCGAACGAACCGAACGCACCGGGCTCGCCCACGTACTGCCCGATGCGGGCCAGCGCGCCAGTCTCCAGGCGCGGGCCGACGTCATTGAGCACCAGCTTCGACAGCCGCAGGCCGTCCTGCGGCGGCAACATGCCGGCATGCGAGCGCAGCGGCAGCATGGCCCGCGCGAACGCGGCGGCGCCGGCCAGCCCCAGGCCGATCAGCCCGCCCATGGAGGTGCCGACCCACGCCAGCGTGGCCGGACGCAGCCGCGCCACCAGGGTCGCCATGTCGGACACGTACTGCGGCACGGTGTAGAACGCCGGGTTGACCAGCCAGTCCGAGCGGCCGCGCCCGACCACGTCCGGGCAGACCACGCGGAACTGCCCCGCGAGGCGCCGGGCCAGCGTATCGAAATCGCGCCCGCTGCGGGTCAGGCCGTGGACGCAGACCAGCACCCGGTCATTGGCCGGATCGCCCCATTCCCAGTAAGCCATGCGGTGCAAGCCCGCCGGGCTGGCGCAGGTGACGAATTCCAAACGGGGTTCCAGGCTCGCATCCAGCATCGTTGTGCTCCGAAAAACCGGCGCGCGGCCGCGATGGCGGCGCCGTGCATGGCCGGTATCTTATCGGAAGCGCGCGCCGGCGCCAGGACGCCGCCGGACGCGTCCACGATCCGGCCAGCGTTCGATGCCCGCTGAAGGTCAGGCCTGGCTTCTGGATACCGGCATGTCCGCCGGCAACGCGGCCAGCACCTGGTCGGCCAGGTCCGCCACGCTGGCGCGGGTATCCAGCGTCAGCACCGGACAGTGCAGCTCGCGGATCCATTGCCGGTGCCGCTCGGGCGTGCGGGTGCCCTCGACGCCGCTGTCGTAGCCGGCCGCCCATTCCAGGAAGCGCCGGCTTTTCTCCTGCGCCGCGGCATCGCTCGCCAACGCCGCCCCATAGCGCTCGGCCTCGCGTCGCCGCAGCCGGGCCATGCGTTCGGCCGCCGGCAGCCGCAGGAACACCACCAGCGTGAATTCGGGAACCAGCCCTTCGCCCCAGTTGTAGACCGAGCCGCCGCTGAGCACCCAGTCGTCATGCCCCCGCAGCCGTTCGCGGATGCGGCGCCAGCGTTCCTCCTTGGGATACTTGTCGGTGAAGGGCGGATCGGTCGGCACCCAGTAGTAGTCGTCGGCTTCCAGGTGGGGCACGTCCAGGCGCTCGCCCAGCACCGCGCCCAGCGTGGTGGCGCCGCAGCCGGATGCGCCGAAAAGATGAATGCGCGTGGCCATGGGACTCCCCTTGAAACGGACGCGACACGGCGGATCGCGGCCCGCCGACAACAGGCAACCAGTGTAGCGGCGTTCCCGCCCCGCGCGACGCGCCCGCAACGCCTTTCGGCGGCGGCTGACTGGCCCTAGAATGGCGCGTCGCCTCGCGGCTTCCGGAACCCCACGCACCATGCCAGGTGGATACATGCTCAACGGCGGCTACGTCGCCGCCGCCCTGCTCTTCATCGCCGCCCTGTTCGGCGTGCTGCTCATCGGCCTGGTCGTCGGCTGGCGCGCCGGCCGCGGCAGCCGCCCGCAACTGGTGCTGGCCTGGCTGCTGGTGGTGGTGCTGGTGCCGCCCTGGCTGCTGGCGCTGACCGCCAGCGGTGACATCTTCGGAGTGGTCCTGATTTCCCGCTACGCGCTGGCCCTGCCGGCGCTCGCCGCGCTATGGTGGCTGCGGCGCAGCATCCACGCCTTCACCGGCCAGCGGCCGGGGCTGGAACGGCTGCCGCGCACACCCTGGCTGATGCTGCTGGCCGCGGTGCTGCTGTACAGCCTCCTGGGTTATTGGTCAGGTCATCGTTACGATTATTCGTTCGACATCAACGACACCATTACTTCCATGGTCTTTATCATCGCCACGGGCCTGTTGGTGGCAGGATGCACCTGGGCCTTGCGCAGCAGCATACGTTGGTTAAGATTGGCGGGTCCCGGGTCAGCGGCCGAGGTATCCCGGCCCTGACGGTCCGCTGAAATTAGATTGCCTATCGGCCTGATTCAATCATTAAATTGGATTTCACCCGCCGGTCCGGGCGAGAGTTATGCGCTTCGAGCATTGCCAGATCAGTCAGTCCAGAATTGATATGGAGTCACTATGCACCAAAGCAGTCCGACTACTCAGCTAACTCCCCCCCGCGCCGACGCCGCGCCGCCCGAACCGCCCAAGGTCCTGCAGGACGTGCTGGCGCGCGCCGACGTCCAGATCAACGGCTCGCGCCCCTGGGACATCCAGGTTCATGACAAGCACATGTACGAGCGCGTCTTCGCCAGCTGGTCGCTGGGGTTGGGCGAGTCCTACATGGACGGCGAATGGGATTGCGAGCAGCTCGACGAACTCTTCACCCGCCTGCTGCGCGCCGACATGGGCTCGGCCGCCCTCGGCCTGGCGCGCGTCAAGCTGATCGCCGAGCACCTGCGTCACAAGCTGTTCAACCTGCAATCCAAAAGCCGCGCCTTCGAGGTCGGCGAACAGCACTACGACGCCGGCAACGACGTGTTCGAGGCCATGCTCGACAGCCGCATGATCTATTCCTGCGCCTTCTGGGAACAGGCCGACACGCTGGAAGCCGCGCAGGAGGCCAAGCTCGACATGATCTGCCGCAAGCTGCAGCTCAAGCCCGGCGAGACGCTGCTGGACATCGGCTGCGGCTGGGGCGGGCTGGCCAAGTTCGCGGCCGAGCGCTACGGCGTCAAGGTCACCGGCGTCACCGTCTCCAAGGAGCAGCTGGCGCTGGCGCAGGAACGCGTGCGCGGCCTGCCGGTGGAACTGCTGCTGCAGGACTACCGCGACCTGCAGGGCAGCTTCGACAAGGTGGTGTCGGTCGGCATGTTCGAGCACGTCGGCCCCAAGAACTACGACACCTACTTCACCAATGTGCAGCGGCTGATGGCGCCCGGCGGCATCTTCCTGCTGCACACCATCGGCATCGCCTCGACCAGCCAGAGCACCGACCCCTGGATCGACCGCTACGTCTTCCCCAATGGCAAGCTGCCCTCGGCGCGCGAGATCAGCACCTCGGTGGAAGGCCGCTTCATCATCGAGGACTGGCACAACTTCGGCGCCGACTACGACCGCACGCTGATGGCCTGGTGGGAAAACTTCCAACGCGCCTGGCCGCAACTGCAGGAACGCTACGGCACGCGCTTCTACCGCATGTGGCAGTACTACCTGATGTGTTGCGCCGGCTTCTTCCGTTCGCGCGAAGGGCAGCTGTGGCAGGTGATCCTGACGCATCCGCAGCGCCAGGAGATGTACCGCTCGCTGCGCTGACGAGGATATCGGCCGCTGCCCCCGTCCCCGGGAGCAGCGGCCGATATGCGGGTCAGCAGGGTGAGTGAAGCGCGCGCAGGCTTGCCCGCCCCAGCGCGGGCGCCCCCATCACGCCACCAGTTCGGCCGCCTGCGCCTCGGCGCCGACGCGCGCCGCGTCCTCCAGGATCATCTGCGCCGCCCGCTCGGCGATCATGATGGTCGGCGAATTGGTGTTGCCCGACGTGATCGTCGGCATGATCGACGCGTCGGCCACGCGCAGGCCTTGCAGGCCATGCACGCGCAGGCGCGCATCCACCACCGCGCCGTCGTCGGCGCGGCGGCCCATGGCGCAGGTGCCGACCGGATGGAAGATGGTGGTGCCGATCTTGCCAGCCGCCTCGCGCAGCTCGGCCTCGCTCTGGTAGGCCGGCCCCGGCAGCCACTCCTCGGGCTGGTAGCGCTGCAGCGCCGGCGCCGCGCTGATGCGCCGCACCAGGCGAATAGCGTCGGCCGCCACCTTCAGGTCCTGATCTTCCTTCAGGTAATTCGGCGTGATCACGGGCGGCAGCGCACCGTCCGCCCCCTGCGCGTGCACGCTGCCGCGCGACACCGGCCGCAGGTTGCAGACGCTGGCCGTGAACGCGTCGAAACCATGCAGCGGCTCGCCGAACGCGCCCAGCGACAAGGGCTGCACATGGAATTCCAGGTTGGCCCGTTCCTGCCCCGGATCGGACTTGGCGAACGCCCCCAGTTGCGACGGCGCCATGCTCATCGGCCCGCTGCGGTTGAGCAGGTATTCCAGCCCGATGCCGGCCTTGCCCCACCAGGTCGAGGCGATGCGGTTCAGCGTCTTCACGCCGCGCACCTTCAGGATGACGCGCAGTTGCAGGTGGTCCTGCAGGTTCTCGCCCACGCCCGGCAAGGCGTGATGCAGCGCGATGCCGCTTTCGCGCAGGCGCGCCGGCTCGCCGATCCCCGACAGCTCCAGCAGCTGCGGCGTATTGACGGCGCCCGCCGCCAGCACCACCTCGCGCGCCGCGCGGACGCTGACGGACTGGCCCTCGCGCCGCACCTGCACGCCGACGCAGCGCGTGCCCTCGAACAGCAGTCGCTCGGCATGCGCGCCCGTCATCACTCGCAGATTGGCCCGCTCGCGCACCGGCCGCAAAAAGGCCTTGGCGGTATTCCAGCGCCAGCCGCGGCGCTGGTTCACGTCGAAGTAACCAACGCCGAAGTTGTCGCCGCGGTTGAAATCCTGCACCCGCGGAATGCCTTCCTGCCCCGCCGCGTCGGCAAAGGCGTCGAGGATGTCCCAGCGCAGCCGCTGCGCCTCCACCCGCCATTCGCCCCCGGCGCCGTGGCATTCGTCGCCCCCGCGGTAATGGTCCTCGCTGCGCTTGAACACCGGCAGCACCTGGTCCCAGCGCCACGACGGGTCGCCGGCGATCTCGGCCCATTCGTCATAGTCCTGGCGCTGGCCGCGCATGTAGATCATGCCGTTGATCGACGAGCACCCGCCCAGCACCCGGCCGCGCGGATAGATCAGCGACCGTCCGCCCAGCCCCGGTTCGGCGCCGGTGCGGTACATCCAGTCGGTGCGGGGGTTGCCGATGCAGTACAGGTAGCCGACCGGAATGTGGATCCAGTGGTAGTTGTCGCGTCCGCCCGCCTCCAGCAGCAGCACGCGCACCGCCGGGTCGCGGCTCAGGCGGTTGGCCAGCACGCAGCCAGCCGACCCCGCGCCCACGATGATGTAGTCGTATGTCTCCATTCGCGCTTCTTCTTTTAAGTCTCAAGTGGCGGTGCCACTGTCGCGCAGCCGGGCGGCCCTGTCCAATGAATTGTTGAAAAGCGCTTTATAAGTCTCTTTAATAATGGGTATCGCCCATTACGCGGGAAACGAGTCATGGACCTCAAGCACATCCGCACCTTCGCCGCCGTGGCGCGCGTCGGCAACCTGACGCGCGCGGCCGAGCATCTGCACCTGACGCAGCCGGCGCTCAGCCTGCAGCTCAAGAGCTTCCAGGAGGCGCTGGACCTGCCGCTGTTCACCCGCACCGCCCAGGGCCTGGCGCCCAACGCCGATGGCCGCGCGCTGCTGCCCTCGGCGCAGCGGGTGCTGGACGCGCTGGAAGACTTCGAGCGCGCCATCGGCGCCCTGCGCGTCACGGTGCAGGGCGAACTGCGCCTGGGCACCATCCTCGACCCCGAATTCCTGCGCCTGGGCGCCACCCTGCGCTACCTGGTGCAGCACTACCCCAAGATCCGCCCCACCCTGCGCCACGGCATGTCCGGCTCGGTCGCCCGCCAGGTGCGCAACGGCGAGCTGGACGTCGGTTTCTCCCTCGGCCCGCGCGACCAGGCCAGCGGCCAGCCCGCGCTGCATGCCCTGCCGCTGGCGGCGTTCTCCTACTACGTGGTGGCGCCCAAGGGCTGGGGCCCGCAACTGGCCGGCCGCGGCTGGCACGAGATCGCCGCCCTGCCCTGGATCTGGACCCCGCCCGACTCGGTGCACCACCGCCTGCTCGCGGCGAAATTCAGCGAACTGGGCGTCACCCCCAACGCGGTCGCCGAAGTCGACCAGGAAGCCTCGATGCTGGACCTGGTGCGCTCCGGCGTCGGCCTGACCCTGGCGCGCGACTCCATCGCCCTGCGCGAATCGCAGGCGCACGGGCTGGCGCTGGCGCCGGGGTTGTCGATCGAGGCGGAGCTGGCCTTCATCACGCTGGCCGCGCGGCGCGAGGAACCGATGGTCGCGGCGGCCTTCGACGCGGTGCGCGCGGCGTTCGGATGAACGCCGCCCGGGCTGGGCGCCACGCCCGCGGCGCGGCAGCCGCTCGGGTATGCTCGCCCTGACGGCGTCCGCGTCGGCCGCGTCGCTCGTGTCATCCGGCCCGCGCCGGACCCATCCTCATCCGGAGACTCCCCCCATGCATTGGCGGTCCATCGCTTGCGGCCTGACCCTCGCCCTCGCCTGTGCGGCAGCCCCCGCCGTCGCCGCCGTGCCCGCCAACGAGGCCGAATGGACCCAGGCCGTGCAACGCCGCATGATCAGCCGCCTGGACTACCCACGCGAAGCGCACCGCCTCGGCGGCTCCGTCAGCCTGTCGCTGAAGATCACGGTGCTGCGCAACGGCGCCATCTATGACATCGCGGTGAACCGGTCCTCCGGCGACGCCGCGGTCGACAAGGCCGCCATCGCGATGGTGCGGCGCGCCGGCCCCCTGCCGGCCTTCCCCGCCACCATGGCCAAGGACCGGACCGAGCTGATGCTGCCGCTGCGCTTCCAGCAGGAAGACGACACGGCCGCCCCCAGCGACATGGCGCCGCCCGCCAACGTCCCGCCGCGCCGCTATGTCGACGCCGCCACCGGCTTCGGCGTCACCGTGCCCTCGCCGCTGCGGGTCGGCCCCGCGCCCACCCGCGGCAGGTACGACGCCCAGATCGAGATCTCCAGCCCCGACGGCTTCCCGCCCAAGGCTCAGGACGCCAAGTACCTGTGCCGGATCGGCTTCCAGGCCACGCCGGCCGGCGCCAAGCCGCCCGCCGCGCAGACGCTGCGCACCCAGGTCGCCGCGGCCGAACGCCGGCAACGCCGGTTGCGTGGTTCCATCGAGCTGTACGATCGCTTCACCCTGGACGGCGCGCAGGGCCTGGACTACCTCGCGGCGCCGGGCCCCGGCCGCCCGGACACGCTGTACTACTACGCCGACATCGTATTGCCGCAAGGCCGCGTCCACATGGCCTGCGCCACCCTGCGCGATGCCATGCCCGCCGCCATGACGATGTTTCGCCAGGTGCGCGACGGCATCGCCGCCAAGCCCCGCTGACGCGCGGGCCGGACCGCGCGCGTCAAGACGGCGGCAGATTGCCGGGCACCAGCCGTTCGGCCATGGTGAACCCGTCGATGTAGTCGCGAAAGTGCTTCAGGAAGGCCGCTTCGGCCGGACTGCGTTGCACGTCCCGATGCCACAACAGGTGCAGGTCGACCGAACACACGCCCTCGCCGGGCGGCAGCCGCCACAACCGGCCCTCGGCAAGGTCGCGCCGCACGCTGTGCTCGGGCAGGCAGCCGATGCCGAAGCCGGCGATGAGCAGGCGCTTGACCTCGTCATGCTGCGTGGACGTCGCCACCACCCGCCCTGAAAACCCGCGCTGGTCGCGAAAGATCGTCAACGGCGACAGGCTGTCGCCCAGGGCATCGCTGGCGAAAGAGACGAAGTTCTCACCCATCAGGTCTTCGATGCGCAGATCCTGCCGGCCGAACAGCGCATGGTTGCGCCCGCAGAACAGCGCGTAGCGCTGGTGCAGGAACACCTTGTTCTCGAGCCGCTTGGGCATCTGCCGGCATAGCGCGATGCCCGCCGTGCCCACGCGCTGCTGCATCAGCGTCACGATCTCGCTGCTGGGCAGCACATCCATCTGCACGTCGATGCGCGGACAGGCCGCGTGGAACGCCGCCCAGAAATCGTCATAGACCTGGGAATGAATGCGGCTGGCCACCAGCAGGTGGATGCGGCCGGTCGCCTCGACCTCCGTCTGCGACACGTCGGTCAGCAGTTGCGCCACGTTGCCATAGATGGCCTCCGCGGCGCGGCACACCTCTTCGCCGGCATTGGTGACGGTGAAGGCCTGGTTGTGCCGCTCGATCAGGCGCCGGTCCAGCTGTTCCTCCAGCCGCTTGAGCGCCTGGCTGACCGCCGATTGCGTCAGGTGCAGCTTGGCGGCCGCGCCGCTGATGCTGCGCTCCTGCACGATGACCAGGAAGGTTCGCAGCAGGTTCCAGTCGAGGCGGTCGCTGCTGCGGACGTCGGCGGGGTGGGTGTTCTTCATTGCGGGCCTGTCCGAGGAATCGGCAAAACATCAATTTTACTTAAGTCAAAAATTAAAAACCATAAATTGACGTTATATCGAGGCGGGAGCGATAAACACGCCTTCGAACAACGACAACACCCCAAGAGGAAACCCATGACCGCTCCCGCCCATGCGCCGGCGGCGCGCCAACCCGTCCGGGCCGCGACCGCCGCATTCGTCGGCACCACCATCGAGTGGTACGACTTCTACATCTACGCCACGGCCGCCGCGCTGGTGTTCGGCAAGGTGTTCTTCCCCACCGCCGATCCGTTCGTCAGCACCATGGCGTCGTTTGGCACGTTCGCCGCCGGTTTCCTGGCACGGCCGCTCGGCGGCGTCATCTTCGGCCATCTCGGCGACCGCGTCGGCCGCAAGAACGCGCTGATGGCGACCCTGGTCATCATGGGCCTGGCCACGGTCGGCATCGGCCTGCTGCCCAGCTACGCCACGGCCGGCCTGTGGGCGCCCGCGCTGTTGCTGCTGCTGCGCCTGGCCCAGGGCCTGGCGGTGGGCGGCGAGTGGGGCGGCGCGGTCTTGATGGCCGGCGAACACGCCTCGCAACGCCGCCGCACCTTCGCCGCCTCGTTCGCGCAATTGGGCAGCCCGGCCGGCCTGATCCTGTCGCTGCTTGCGTTCCGGCTGCTGACGACGCTGGACGAGGCCGATTTCGTCAGCTGGGGCTGGCGCGTGCCCTTCCTGATCAGCGCGGTGCTGCTGCTGGTCGGCTACTTCATCCGGATCGGCGTCAACGAATCGCCCGATTTCGCCAAGGTGCTCGAGCGCCAGGAGCGCGCCGAGATCCCGGCCAAGGAAGTGCTGCGCACCGCCTGGCGCACCGTGCTGCTGTGCATGGGCGTGTGCACCGTGGCGATCGGCGGCATCTATTTCACCAACACCTTCATGCTGTCGTACACCACCCAGACGATGGGCCTGAGCCGCACGCTGATCCTGGATTGCCTGTTCGTGGTCGCCATCATCCAGTTCTTCGTGCAGCCGCTGGCCGCCTGGCTGGCGGACGCCGTCGGCCCCACCCGCGTCCTCATCACGGCCGCCTTCTGCTCGGTGTTGGCGCCCTATCCCATGTTCATGCTCGTGTCGCAGGGCACGCCCTACAGCATCGTCGGCGGCATCGCCATCGTGCTGGTCTTCATGGCCGCGATCTATTCCGCCATGGCCGGCTACATCAGCTCGGCGTTCCCCACCCACGTGCGCTATTCCGGCATCTCGCTGTCGTACCAGTTGTGCGGCGCGGTCGCCGGCGGCATGACGCCGCTGATCGGCACCTGGCTGACCTACCACTACCCCGGCCAATGGCTGCCCCTGGCGATCTTCTATTCAACGCTGTCGGCGATCACGCTGGTGTCGATCTGGGCGCTGGCCGGCCACAAGCGCCGCCTCGCGCTGGACGTCGCGCCCGCCGCCGCGGCCTGAACCCGCCCTGCTTCCCTTTCTTTCAGGAAACCCGATGACACAGACCACCACCCCGCCCGCGCTCTCCGAGGAACAGACCCGCCGGATCCTGCAGGCCGTCGACGCGCATTTCGATGCCCAGCTGGCCTTCACCCAGGATCTCGTGCGCTTCCCCTCGTTGCGGGAACAGGAGCATACGGCGCAAGACTTCCTCTACGATGCGATGCGCGCGCGCGGCTTCGCGATGGACCGCTGGAAGATCGACGTCAAGGACATCGAATCCCACCCCGGCTTCGGCCCGGTGACCGTCTCGTATGAGAATGCCTTCAACGTGGTCGGCACCTATCGTCCCGCGCAGCAGCAGGGCCGTTCGCTCATCCTGAACGGGCATATCGACGTGGTGCCCACCGGCCCCGTGGACATGTGGACCCGCTCGCCATGGGATCCGGCGATCATCGACGGCTGGATGTATGGCCGCGGCGCCGCCGACATGAAGGCCGGCCTGGCCGCCAACCTGTATGCCTACGACGCCGTGCGCGCCGCCGGCTATGAACCCGCCGCCCCGATCTACTTCCAGTCGGTGGTCGAAGAGGAATGCACCGGCAACGGCGCCCTGGCGGCGCTGCTGCGCGGCTACCGGGCCGACGCCGTGATCATTCCGGAGCCGGAAGAGAACATGCTGGTGCGCGCCAACGTCGGCGTGCTGTGGTTCAAGGTCCGCGTGCAGGGCCATCCCACGCATACCCGCGAGATGGCCAACGGCTTCAACGCCATCGACGCCGCCTACGCCGCCATCGAGGCGCTGCGCGGCATCGAAGCCAAGTGGAACGCGGAGCACCACTGCCACCGCCACTTCGAACACCTCGACCATCCGATCAATTTCAACATCGGCAAGATCGAGGGCGGCGACTGGCCCTCGACGGTGCCGCCCTGGTGCGAGTTCGACGTGCGCGCGGCGATCTATCCCGGCACCACCGCGGACGAGGCCCGCGCGCAGATCGACGCCTGCCTGCGCGACGCCGTCGCCGATCCACGGCTCGGCGGCACTCCGCCCCAGGTCACCTACACCGGCTTCTACGCCGAGGGCTACGTGCTGGAAGAAGGCAGCGACGCCGAGAACACGCTGCGCCAATGCCACCAGCAGGCCTTCAAGAGCGACCTCGAAAGCTTCACGACCCCGGGCTATCTCGACGCCCGCGTCTTCGTGATCTATGGCGACATGCCCACGCTGGTCTATGGCCCGAAGTCGCTCGACATCCATGGCTTTGACGAACGCGTCCACCTCGAATCGCTGCGGCTGATCACCAAGACCATCGCGCTTTTCATCGCCCAGTGGTGCGGCGTCCACGAAGCGCCAGCCAAGGCCGCCTGAACCCGGCGGCGCGCCGGCTCAGCGGCCATGCCAATAGCGCCGCTGCCGGTCGCGCTGGGCCCAGACGTCCAGCCCGCCGGGACGCGACCGCGCCATCACCGCCCCGTCGCGGTCGCTGCGCCAGAAGGCCGCGCCGGCGCGCAGCCAGCGCCGCTCGACCGCCGGCGCGGGGTGGCCGAAGCGGTTCAGGTAGCCGCACTGCGCGATCGCGTGCCCGGCCCGCGACGCCGCCACCAGTTCACGCCCGGATGACCACGCCGACCCGTGATGCGGCGCCAGGACGATATCGGTCGGCGGCAAGCCCAGCGCGGCCAGCTCGCGCTCCTGCGCCACTCCGATGTCGCCCGTCAGCAGCAATGAATGGGCGCGGCCCTCGACCCGCAGCACGCAGCTGTTGGCATTGCGATCGCCCCCGCGCACGACGGCGCCCGGCGCGGGGTGTAGAAAGGTGAAGGTCACGCCATCGACACGCCAGCTGTCACCGCGCTCGCAGCGCAGCATCCGCGAGGGCGCGGCATCGCTGGCGCCGCCCCCGGACGCGCCATTCGGCGGTGCACCGGCTGCCGGACTCGCCCGCGACGCGGCCTGCGTCATCGCAGCCCCGTGCTGCCCCGGCCACAGCCTGGCGTCACGCCGCAACCAGGCCGCCACGTCGAACGACGCATAACTGCGCGCCACCGGCACCGCCGCCAGCACCGAGCGCGTGCCGCCCACGTGGTCCAGGTCCGCGTGCGACAGCACCAGCACGTCCAGCTTGCCGATGCCGCGCGCCTGCAACTGCGGCGCGATCACCCGCTCGCCCGCATCCCCGCCACCGAAATGACGCGGCCCCGCATCGAACAGCAAGGCCTGGGTCGCGGTCTCGACCAGGATCGCGCTGCCCTGGCCGATATCCATCGCGCTCATGCGCCAGTCGCCCGGCTCGGGCCGCTCCGGCCGCCAGCACAGCAGCGGCAACATGCACAGCCACCCCAGGCGCCGCGCCGGCCAGCCCGGCGCCTGCAGCGCCCACACCATGCCCGCCAGCGCCCACAGCAACCACGGCCAGGGCGCCGCCGCCACCGTGAAGCTGGCCCAGTCCGCATTGCCCACCCACGCCACCACCGTCATCGCCAGGTCGAAGACCCACGCTCCCGCCTGCCCCGCCACGGCAGCCAGGCCGGCCGTGGCGGACGCCACCGACAGCATCGCACACAGCAATGCCAGCGGCGTGACCAGGAACGTCACCGCCGGAATCGCCACCGCATTGGCCAGCGGCGACCCCAGCGACACCTGGTGCACCAGGAACGCCAGCAGCGGCGTCAACCCCAGCGTCACCGTCAGCTGCAACCGCGTGGCCTGCGCCAGCGCCGCGGCCCAGCGCTGGCGCCACCCGGCCTCCGCGTCGCGCGGCGCCTGCGCCACGCGCAGCAGGATCGCCACCGCGCCGAACGACAACCAGAAGCCGGCCGCCATCGGCGCCCAGGGATCCAGCATCACCACCGCCGCCGCCGCGAACGCCAGCACCCGCCCCGCCGATATCCGCAGGCGCGACCATCCCGCCGCCAGCACCACCAGCAACATGAAGAACGTGCGCCGTGATGGCACGCCCCACCCCGCCAGCAGGCAATACGCCAGCCCCACGACCATCGCCGCCGCGCCGCCCGCGATGCGCGCCGGCACCCGCTCGGCCAGGCCCGTGCCGCGCCAGCGCGCGCGCCGCCACGCCGCCGCCAGCAGCCAGGCGGCCAGGCCCGCGATCGACGTCACGTGCATGCCGCTGATGGACACCAAATGGGTGATGCCGCTGCGATTGAAGAGGCGCCAGTCGTCCCGCGCCACGCCGGCCTGGTCGCCAATCGCCAGCGCGATCAGCACCGGCGCGTAGCGGTGGCCGCCAAGCGCGCGCCGCATGCCTTCGCGCACGCGGTGCCGGGCCCGCTCGATGGCCACGCCGGCCGACGCCCAGGGCTGGTCATCCAGCAGGCGCGGCTGGCCGCGCACCGTGCCCGTGGCGCGCAAGCCGCGCGCGAACAGGCGCGCCTCGCCGTCTGGCAAATCAGGATTGAGCGGCGCATGGGGACGGCGCAGCACCATTGCCATGCGCCATACCTGCCCGGGCACCACCGACGGCAGCCCCGGCTGTCCGCCGGGCGCGGCGAGCCACGACACCAGGATGCGCCGGGGAATGCCGGGGCGTACCGGTCCGACCTGCTCGCCCACGAAACGCACGCCGCCGCCGTCATCGTCAGGCAATTCCACCACGCGCAGCGCCAGCCGCGCCACGGCGTTCTGATGTACGTCGGCCAACGCGTCGTTCAGGCGCCATTGCGCCTGCATCGCGGCGTTGGCCGCGCCGATCAACAACCCCGCGATCAGCCAGACCAACAGGCCCGCGACTCGCCCGCGCCAACGCCGGGCGGCCAGCGGCAACAGCGCGCACGCCACGCCGGCGGACAGGTAGAACCCCGCTCCCGGCAGCGCCGCCAATCCCTGCACCGCGCCCGCGCCTGCCACCAGCGCCAGGCAGAATATGCGCCCCTTGATATCCGTCTCCCGAGAAACGGATAAGCGTAGGAGGTCGGCATCGCCGGCAGAACAGCCTGTGAATGGATTTGCCTACCTCGGCAAACCGTCAATCCATCAGGCCGTCGCCCGAGCCGCCGCCCCCAACACCCGCACCTCGTCCAGCGCCGCCCCCACCCCGCCCGCCGCCAGCACCTCGACCAGCCGGGTCCCCACCGCCACCAGATCCGCATGACGCCCCACCGCCTTCAACTGCGCGGCGGTCCGCACCCCGAACCCCGCGGCGATCGGCAGCCGCGTCCTGGCGCGGATCCGTTCCAACGCCGCGGCGATCATCGCGTCCGAAGGCAGCGCCGCCCCGGTCGTCCCCGCCAGCATCACGTGGTACACAAACCCGCTGGCGCCTTCCAGCACCCTGTCCAGGCGTTCTTGCGTGGTCGTCGGCGCGGTCATCTTGATGAGGGCGATGCCGTGCCGCCGCGCCAGCCGTTCGAGGCTGGCGGCGTGCTCGGGCGACAGGTCCACCACGATCAGCCCGTCGACGCCGGCCCAGGCCGCGTCGGCCATGAAGCTGGCCGCTTCGTAGCGCAGCAATGGGTTCAGATAGCCCATCAGCACGACCGGCGTCTTCTCGTCTTCCTCGCGGAAGGCGGCGACCAGGTCGAGCGTGCGGCGCAGGGTCTGCCCCGCCTTCAGCGCCCGTGCGTTGGCCAGTTGCAGCACCGGCCCGTCGGCGATCGGATCGCTGAACGGCATGCCCAGTTCGATCACGTCCGACCCCGCCGCGGGCAGGCCGCGGAGCAAGGCCAGGCACGCGTCGTATGACGGATCGCCCGCCGTGAAATAGGCGGCCAGTCCCGGCCGCCCGGCGGCGCGCAACGCCGCCAGGGTCTGTTCGATACGGCTCATGCGGCCTCTCCCGTGAATTGCCGGACCGAATGCAGGTCCTTGTCTCCGCGTCCGCTCAGGCAGACCACCAGTGTCTGCTCGCGGTCCATGAGCGGGGCGAGTTTCCTGGCGTAGGCCAGCGCATGCGAGCTCTCCAGCGCGGGGATGATGCCCTGGCGCCGCGTCAGCCACAGGAACGCGTCGACCGCCTCGGCATCGGTGACCGATTCATAGACCACCCGTCCGGTGTCGTGCAGCAGCGCGTGTTCCGGCCCGACGCCCGGATAGTCCAGCCCGGCCGAGATCGAGTGCGCGTTCTGGATCTGGCCGTCCGCGTCCTGCAGGAAATAGCTGCGGCAGCCATGCAGGACGCCGGGAGAGCCCTCGCCGATGCTGGCCGCGTGCTCGGCGGTGTCGGTGCCGCGGCCGCCCGCCTCGATGCCGAACAGCCGCACGCCGGCGTCGTTCAGGAACGGATAGAAGAAGCCGATGGCATTGGAGCCGCCCCCCACGCAGGCGATCATCGCGTCGGGCAGCCGCCCGGTCTTGTCGAGGATCTGCGCGCGCGTTTCCTCGCCGATGACCTTCTGCAGTTCACGCACCAGCCAGGGATAGGGATGGGGCCCGGCGCCGGTCCCCAGCAGGTAATAGGTGTCGTCCGGATGCGCGATCCAGTCGCGGATGGCGGCGTTCATCGCGTCTTTCAGGGTGGCGCTGCCTTCCGGCACCGGCCGGACCTCGGCGCCCAGCATCTCCATGCGCGCCACGTTGCTGGCCTGGCGCGCCACGTCGACGGCGCCCATGTAGACCACGCATTCCAGGCCATACAAGGCGCACACCGTGGCGGTGGCGACCCCGTGCTGGCCCGCGCCGGTCTCGGCGATGATGCGGCGCTTGCCCATGCGCCGGGCCAGCAACACCTGGCCCAGGCAGTTGTTGATCTTGTGGGCGCCGGTGTGGTTCAGGTCCTCGCGCTTGAGAAAGAGGCGAGCGCCGCCCAGTTCCTCGCTGATGGCCCGGGCGTACAGCAACGGACTCGGACGTCCGACATAGTCGGCCAGCATGGCGCGGTACTCGGCCCAGAATCCGGCGTCCTCGCGGACGGCGCGATAGGTGTGTTCCAGCGCGTCGAGCGCCGGGGCCAGCGTCTCGGGCATGTAGCGGCCGCCATAGCGGCCGAACTGCCCGGCGGCATCGGGGTATTCAGGATGGGAGATAAAAGACATGGTTTCAGGCCCTGGAGAAGATGCCACCCATGGTATCCAGTGAAATCATCCCGATAAATCATAGATTTCTTGCCCATCGGTATCAGATTTTCTAATATCAAAGCCATGAGAAACCTGCCCCCCATGAATTCGTTGCGCGTCTTCGACAGCGCCGCCCGGCACCTGAACCTCTCGCTCGCGGCCCAGGAACTGGGCGTGTCGCACAGCGCGGTCAGCCAGCAGGTGCGGCAGCTCGAGACCTGGCTTGGCGGCAAACTGTTCGAGCGCCACTCGGACGGCGTGCGGCTGACCGCGGCGGGCCAGGAGCTGCAACGCGTCTGCCTGCCGGCGTTCGACATGCTCGAGCAGCGCCTGTCGGAATTGCTCGGCCGCTCGACGTCGACCGAAGTGGTGATCGGCGCCCCGGCCAGCCTGCTGTCCAACTGGATCATTCCCCGGCTGGAGCATTTCGAACGCGCCCATCCCGGCGTCCAGGTGCGGCTGCAGACGGCGGCCGACATCGCGTTGCTGGAACGGCGGGTGGTCGACGTGCTGATCGTGGCCGACGAACACCGGTCGCCGGATATCGAGGCGCTGCCGCTGTTCCAGGAGAGCATCGGGCCGGTCTGCACGCCAGCGCTGGCTGGCCGGATCCGGCGGGCGGCCGACGTGCTCGGTTCGCCCTTGCTGCACGCCGCCTCGCGCCCCGCCGCGTGGGAACATTGGGCCCAGGCCTGCGGCGTGACGCTCGGCGCGCAGCAGCCCCGGCGCCAGTTCGACCAGCTCGGCCACATGCTCGAGGCCGCGGTGGCGGGCCTGGGCATCGGCATCGCGCCGCGCGAGCTGGCGCAGGCCGACATCCGGGCCGGCCGGCTGGCCGCGCCGCTCGGGTTCCAGGACACGGGCGGCCGCTTCAGCCTCTATGCCCGCACCGATGCCCGGGACGTCGTGGACGATTTCAAGCGCTGGTTGAAGGCCCAGGCGCAGCCTGACGTTTCCTGACCTTCAGGTCCCGCGAAGCGTAGGCGGCAGCGGCGTCATCGGCGATGGCCTGACCACGCGCGGCGATCCACCGAGAAGCTTCGGCTTCTCACTCCCAGTTCTTGCGCTTCGAGAGTTGCCCGACCCCGGGATTGAACTGGTTGCAGGGATCCAGGGCGCGATAGAAATTCCGCAGCTCTGGGCCGGCCTGGTACAGATGCCCGACGTTGTGTTCGGCCGGATACTGCGCGCCACGGGCGTCCAGCAGTTTCCACATGCGGTGCTCCAGGTCCAGGCAGTCCACGCCCTTTCTCACGATGTAGTCCTGGTGGAAGACATGGCAAAGAAAGTGCCCGTAATAGAGCTTGGCCACCATGGCGGTCTCCATCTCCTCGGGTAGCACTTCCAGCCAGTCGCGGTCATTGCGCTTCAGGGCAATATCCAGCGCGACGATATCCTCCACCGCGTCCGGATGCATGGCGCGGTAGCGCACGGCGGCGCCGGCCGCCGCGAATCGCAGCAGGAAGGCGGCCGCGCCTTCTTCCGGGGAGCACAGGAAATAGGCGCCGGTGGCCTTGTTGAAATAGGAGTCCAGGAAAGCCTGAAGCGGCTCCTTCAGCTTTCTCGACACCTTGATCATCAGATAGTGCTCATACCGCGCGCGAAAGTCGCGAAGGCGGGCCGGCAGGTGATCGCCACAGCGTGCGCTGAAGAACTGCAACAGCCGGTCGCTCATGTTCCTGGGGAGGAACGAGAATCTCGCGCAGAAACCGTCCACCCGTGCTTTCAACGCGAAAAAGGAAGGAAGCCTTGCGGTGCCCAGCTTGCGGATGGCCAGGAAAGTGTCCTTGCCGTAGACGTCGGCGATATCGAACGCATCCCGGTGCATGTATTCCCCCGCGATGGGCAATGCAGGCAGGGCCGTCAGAAGATAGCGCCGAATATCCGTCAGCTCCGCGGGATCATTGGTCCCGATATAGAAAACGTCGGTCTGCGTCTCCGCCGCAAACGTGTCCAGGCGCACGGCAAAGAGAATCAGCTTGCCGGCACTGCCCGAAGCCTCGTACAGCCGTTTCGGGTCCGCGTTGAAGCGCGCGGGCGAATCGGCGTCGACGTCGCGGACGTGCCGCGCATAATCCTCGTCCGAGCCGCGCCCGCCATCGTGGATGTCGCCAGGCCGGTAGGTGCCGTCATCCAGACGCCGCAGGATCTCCTCGGGGGACTCTCCCAGCGAGATGCCCAGGTGGTTGACCAGGGATAGTTTGCCATCCTGCCCCAATTGCGCGAACACGGCCATCTCGGTAAAGGCGGGGCCGCGCTGAACCAGCGATCCACCGGAGTTATTGCAGATCCCTCCGAACACCGAAGCGCCAATGCACGAAGACCCGATGACCGAGTGCGGTTCGCGTCCCAGCGGCTTGAGCGCTTTCTCCAGCTGGTCCAGGGTGGCGCCGGGAAAGCAGATCACCTGTTGCCCGTCGCGGATCAGCTGTATTTTCTTCATGCGCAACGTGCTGATGATCACGATCTCCCGATCGTAGTCATTGCCGTCCGGCGTCGACCCACCGGTCAAGCCGGTATTGGCCGCCTGCATGATCACGATCTTGTCGTGCGCCACGCAGGCCTGGACCAATCGCCATTGCTCCAGCAAGCTGCCCGGCCGCACAACCGCGATCGCCGATCCGAAGCCGAAACGGAATCCCGTACGGAACCGCTGGGTATGCTGCGGATCGGTCAAGACATGGGCCGTGCCGACAATGCCGCGCAATTCGTCGAGCAGGCGCTGGTTATCAGGATTCATGCAGGTCCTTGGAAAGAAACTGTGGGAACGACTTGCGGACGAAACCGTCCGCCGGCGACAGGCGTCACCCGCACTTGCGCTGGCGACGATAACAGAACGGCGAGGTCGGCCGGCGCCACGCGCCGGTGCTACAGGAAACCGCGCGCGGCCGAAACCAGCAAGGCCGCGCCCGATAGCGTCAGCAGCATCAGGATAATGCGGCGGAAGGTTTCGTCGCACAGGCGGGCATACAGGCGCGCCCCCAGCCAGGTCGACACCATGATGACGGGCAGCAACGCCCCGAACCAGGGCAGCATGGCCACCGACACGGTGGACGAGACGACGTAGCACGTCATCGTGAACGACAGGATCAACAGGTTGAATCCCTGGACCAGATTGCGCTGCATGTCGCGCGGATACTGCCGCAGGGTGCACCACAAGGCCGGCGCAATGCCCGTGAGGCCCGCCAGGCTGCCCAATATTCCGCCACACAGGCCCGCGATGCCATCGCATACGCGGTCATATCCGCGGCCACGATTGGCCTGCTCGATCTTCCGGCGCGACAACAACATGAAAGAACACCAGGCGACCAGCACGATTCCCAGCAGGAGCTTGAAAATGGCGGGATCCAGCAAGGGCAACAGGGCAAGGCCAAGCGGCACGCCCAACGCCCCGCCCGCCAGGAACGGCAGCAACCGTTTCCACGGGAACGCCTGGCGCACCGATAAAGCCCCGGTCACCTGGCCGACGAGCGCGCCAAACACCGTCAACACAGCGGCCAGGCGAGGCTCCAGCACCCAGGCCCAGATCGCCATCGACACCATGCTGAAAGCGAAACCCGACAGCCCCTGCACGAAGCCCGCGACGGCCGCGCCGCCCAGGGTGAACCACAACATCGGCCCGAAGAGCATATGCCGTCCCAAATCGAATCGAAGGAAGAGAAAGCCAGGGCCTGCGCGCACGGGAAGGCGCCTGGCACGGGCCGGCGCTCGGCCGCCAGGCCAGCCGCGCCCGCCGCGATGGCCTCGATGGCCGCGCGGGCGCGGCCGGCGCGCCGCGTCAGTCGAACGCCAAGGCCGAACCCGGCACCGGCGTGAAACCGAGATCGCCGCGGGCGATCACCGCTTCGCGGCCGCCGTTCTCGCGCAGCAGCGTCTGCTGGCGCGCCTTGGCCTGGCGGTCGACCGCCTGCGGATCACAGATCAGATACAGCTGCTGGCGGCAGGCCTGCAACGTATCGGCGTGGCGCGGATCGGCGGCCAGGTCCTGGAGTTCTTCGGGGTCGGCTTCCAGGTCGAACAACTGCGCGGGATAGCCGGCGTACTCGATGTACTTGTACTTGCCATGGCGGATCATGAAGGCGCCCGTGGTCGAACCCATGCCGTGGTATTCCACCAGCACGTTGCGCCGCGGCGTCTCGCCACGCGCGATCTCGAACAGCGAATGGCCGGGATAGCCTTCGCGCAAGGCCGGTTCGGTGTTGCCGACGGCGTCCAGCACCGTGGGATAGGCGTCGATATGCGTGACGGGCACGTCGACCACCCGCCCTTGCGGAATGTCATCGCCCGCCATGATCAGCGGCACGCCCGCGGTTTCCTCGAACATGGTCGACTTGCCCCACAGGCCGCGCGCGCCCAGGTTGTCGCCATGGTCGGAGGTGTACATCACGCGGGTGTCATCGGCCAGGCCGGCGTCCTCCAGCGCGTTGAGGATCTTGCCGATGTTCTCGTCCAGGAACGAGCACAGGCCGTAGTAGCCGGCGACGGCGCGCTTGACCGCGTCGCCCTCGAAATAGTCGTCGTAGTTGAAGCTGTTGCGGTAGTCGACCAGATAGGGGTGGTCCGGCCGCTCGCGCCTGTCGTACAGCTTGGGCAGCGGCAGGTTCTGGTTGAAATAGCGGTAGTAATGTTCCGGCGGCGCGGTCAGGGGGAAGTGCGGCGCCACCAGCGATACGAACAGCACCCACGGCTTGTCCGATTCGCGCCGCGCCGCCTCGCGCAGCCAGACCTGGGCGCGGGCCGTGATCTCACGGTCGTAGAAGGTGTACGAACTTTCGCCAGGCCCCGCGAAATGGGCCATCTTGTAGGCGCCCTTGCGCACCGGCAGTTCGCTGCGGACCAGGCCCATCAGATCGCCCTTGCCCTCGATGATGTGCATGGGGATGATCTCTTCCGAGAACCCGTGGTCCTCGCCGGGCTGGCGGAAATGGAGCTTGCCAATCGAAACCACGTCGTGATCGCGTTCGCGCAACCGATGATGCCAGCTGGGCACCGCGCCATCGTAGGCGTCGGCATTGTCCCAGTAGCCGATCTGATGAATGTACTTGCCCACCGCGAACGAGGCCCGGGCGGGAATGCACACCGGGCTGGCGCAATAGGCCGAGCTGAACAGCGTGCCGCGCGCGGCCAGGGCATCGAGATGGGGGGTCTTGACGATCTCGCTGCCGTAGCAGCCCAAGGCCTTGGGCGAGTGTTCGTCGGACATGATGATCAACAGGTTCTTCGGTTTCACGGTCATGGCTCTACTAGGTTGAATGGCTGATGTCAGCCGCTTGATAAATTGGCGTCGGGGAACGCGAGATCGCGCGAGGTCGGGCCCAGGAAGAATTCCTGGTAGTACACGCATTGCCCGCGCCCGGACCGCGCCACGGCCTGCATGTAGATGCCGCGGTAGGGATGCGGCACGCCGATGCGCTCGCAGGACTCGGTGTCGAAATCGGCCAGCTTCACCCGATGGGTGATGTTGGTGATAGGCAGCTTGAACTGCTGGATGATGACTTTCTTGAAGTTGGCGCCATTGAGCTTGTCCATGGGCATGTCCCACAGGCGCTTGAGCAATTGCCGGTCGGCATAGAACCGGCTGGAGATACGGAACTCGTCGTTGATGATGATGAGGCGGTCGAGCCGCATGACGTTGGCGTCGGTTCCCAGGTACTGGTTCCAGGGACCCGCGCCGGTCACGGGGGTGCGCAGGATGACTTGCGAGAAGGTCGGCAGCACCGAGCCATCGTCGTCCAGGAAGCGGCAATGCCACGGATCCTCGATCTGGCGAGGCGCCTCGGCGATGAAGCTGCCCAGGCCGTGCATGCGCACCACCAGGCCCTGCTCCACCAGGTCGCGCAACGCCCGCTGCACGGTGCCGAGGCTGAACGGCGTCAGCTGCGCCAGTTCCTCCTCGGCCGGCAGCTGGTCGCCCGGCTGCCAGATCCCGCGCCGGACCGCGTCGACCAGCACCTCGACCAGCCGCTGGTACTTGGGCCGGCGGGTCGGATCGGGGGCATGCAACGTCTCGAAGATTTCCAGACGACGTTCCAAGGTACTCATGAGATTTTCTCCCTGTCTTGCATGATCATGTCGGCGCCTTTCTCGCCGATCACGATGCTACCAGCGTTGGTATTGCCGGAAAGCAGCAGGGGCATGATCGAGGCGTCGACCACGCGCAGCCGGTCCACCCCGCGGACCCGCAGCCGGGTATCGACCACGGAATCGGCGTCGGCCCCCATGCGGCAGGTGCCCACGGGGTGGAAGATGGTGGTGGCGTACCCGCGGATGAAACGCAGGACCTCGTCGTCCGACTCGACGTTGAAACCGGGCCGGTATTCATCGGCAACGTACGGTGACAGCGCACGGGTCCGCACCAGCTGGCGCGCCATCCGCACCCCTTCGACCATGGTGCGCCGGTCGAACTCGGTGTCCAGGTAGTTGAAGCGCGCGCGCGGCGCGGCCAGCGGATCGGGCGAGGCCAGGTCGAGCCGGCCGCGGCTGGTCGGCCGCAACTGGCAGACCGACAGGGTGAAACCGGAGAAATCATGCGGCCGGCCGGCCGTCATGTCGGCGCTGATGGTGCCGAAGTGGAATTGCACGTTGGGGGTCTGCTCGGCGTCGTTGGTGCGCGCGAACATGCCGCCCAGCTGGATGCCGGCCGCCACCGGCCCGGCGCGGCGCAGGATCCATTGCAGGCCGATGCGGGCCGTGCCCCACCAGGTCCGCAGGGCGTCATTGGTGGTGATCGGCCGGGTGCAGCGGTACATCAGCCGCGATTGCAGGTGATCCTGCAGGTTGCGGCCGACTTCGGGCAGATGGTGCACCGGCGCGATGCCCAGCGCCCGCAGCGCGTCGGCGTCGCCGATGCCCGACAGCATCA
Source organism: Achromobacter sp. ISS7 (assembly GCF_056523125.1). Classification (NCBI taxonomy): domain Bacteria; kingdom Pseudomonadati; phylum Pseudomonadota; class Betaproteobacteria; order Burkholderiales; family Alcaligenaceae; genus Achromobacter; species Achromobacter sp. ISS7. Next base: position 2,700,109 of record NZ_JAWRZD010000001.1, read on the forward strand.
GCAACTGCGGCGACTGGATCGCGCCGGCGCTCAGCACCACCTCGCGCCGGGCGCGGGCCTGGCAGGCCTGGCCGGCGCGCAGGTACGACACCCCCGCGGCGCGGCGGCCTTCCAGGATCAGGCCGGTGGCGTGCGCATCGGATTGCACGCACAGATTGGCGCCGGCGATGCCCGAGCGCAGGTAGGCCTTGGCGGCCGAGCAGCGCAGGCCATTGCGGGTGGTCAGCTGGAAATAGCCGGCGCCTTCCTGACGCGGACCGTTGAAATCGTCGGTGCGCGGCACGCCCAGTTCGTTGGCGCCGCCGATGATGGCCTCGATCAGCGGGTGGCGGCCGCGGATATCGGATACCGCCAGCGGCCCGTCGCCGCCATGGCAGGCGTCGGCGCCGCGCTCGTTGGCCTCGGAGCGCTTGAAATACGGCAGGACATCGTCCCAGCCCCAGCCGACGTTGCCTTGCGCGCGCCAGCGCTCGAAATCCTCTTTCTGGCCACGGATGTAGACCAGGCCGTTGATCGAGCTGGACCCGCCCAGGGTGCGGCCGCGCGGAATGTAGATCCTGCGGTTGTCGAGATGGGGTTCGGGCTCGGATTCGAATTGCCAGTTCAGTTGCGGGTTGAACATCGTCTTGCCATAGCCGATGGGGATGTGGATCCACATGTTGCGGTCCCGCGGGCCGGCCTCCAGCAGCAGTACCGTGGTCTTGCGGTCCTGCGCCAGCCTGGCGGCCACGGCGCATCCGGCCGAGCCCGCGCCCACGACGATGTAGTCAAACTCCCTGGTCTCCACGTTCCCTTCCCCTCAGATGTCCAGTACCACGGCGCCCTCGCGGACACGCGCGCAGCAGATCAGTACGCTGTCGGCGCGTTCTTCGTCGCTCAACAGGTAGTCGTTGTGTTCGATCAGGCCCGACAGGTAGTGCAGCCGGCATTCGCCGCACAGCCCGGCCTCGCAGGATGAATTGCAGGCCACGCCGGCGCCGCGCAGGGCCTGCAGGATGGTCTGCCCCGGCGCCACCGGCACCGAGCGGTCGCTGCGGCGCAGCGTCAGGCTGGCCGGCTCGCTGTCCGCCGCGGACGCCGGCGCCGGCGCCAGGTCGGCGCCGAAATGCTCCGAATGCACCGCCTGCGTCGGCCAATGGGCGCAGGCGGCCTGCACCGCCCGCATGAAGCCGGGCGGGCCGCAGAAATACAGCTGGCCATCCTCCGCCCGCTGCGCCAGCAGCTGGCCGAGATCCAGGCCGTTGGCGGGGTTGCCGCCATCGTGGTGCAGGAAGACGCGGCCGCGCCACTTGTCGCCGGCCAGATAGCTGGCGAAGGCGGTGCGCTCGGGCGACTGCGTGCAGTAGTGCAGCGTGTACGGCCGGCCCAGCGCGTGCAGCCGTTCGGCCATCGCCAGCAACGGCGTGATGCCAATGCCGCCGGCCAGCAGCAGCGAATGGCCGGCGTCCTCCCGCAACGGGAAGTAGTTGTGCACGCCCGCCACCTCCAGCAGGTCGCCGGGCCGCACCTGTTCGTGCATGGCGCGCGAGCCGCCGCGGCTGTCCGGCACGCGCAGCACGGCGATGCAATAGCGGTCAGTGCTGCCCGGCACGTTGCACAGGGAATAGCGGCGGTTGACGCCACCCGGGGTACGGATATCCAGGTGCGCGCCGGCCTCGAACGCGGGCAGCGGCGCGCCGCCCGGATCGACCAGGTCGAAGGCGTAGATGCCTTGCGCCTCATACCGGATCGCACTGACTCGCAGCTTCAGCATGGCTCTCTCCGCCTCCCTCAGCCGGCGCTGGCCGCCTGGCGCGCGCGGTCGATGGCGTCGAGCCGGACGCGCACGTGCGCATCGCGCTGGTCCGCCGGCAGCGCGTCGGCCGACCGCATGATCTCCAGCACCTGCTTGCCGGCGGCGGCCAACTGCTTGCGGTCCGCCTGCTTGTCGGCCAGTTCGGCAATGTCCAGCACCGAATCCTGGGCATAGATCGGCAGCGTCCGGCCCTGCTCCTGCAACTGCTGGTAGAGCGCGTAGGGCGCGGTCTTGTCCTGCACGGCGTTGCGCAGCAGCTTGCGGCACATGTACACGCCCACGTCCGAGACGCCCGGATGCTCGGCGCCGTGCGCGGCGATCCGGCCCTGGCTGACGATGGCCTCCCAGTCGCCCGGCGCGCGCTGCCCCTCGTCGTAGCTGCGGTTGCCGGTCTGCCCTTCCAGGAAGTCGATCTTGTCGACGCCGCAGTCCGCTTCGTTGCCCAGGCCATCCGGATCGACGGCGCTGTTGAAGTGGCGATAGCCGAAGATGATCATGTTCTCGTCGTCGACCGGCACGTTCCAGCGGGTGCAGCCGGCGGTGCCGTGGCGTTCGCGCGCGGCGGTCGGCAGCAACGAGCCGATCTGCAGGTAGTTGGGGAACACCATTTCGGTGATGCGCACCCAGATCTTGTCGCCGGGCAGGCGGCGCGAGGCGATGAACACGCAACCATTGCCGTCGCGCGTCGCTTCCCATTGCATGACCGGCATGTCGCCGAAGCCTTCCAGCGACACGCCCGCCGAGGTCGCCGCGTCCACGCCTTCGACCACCATGTGGTTGTGCAGCACGGCGGTATGCATGTGGTCCATGATGTTCTCGTAGACCTGCAGCCAGTTGCACGGGTAGATGTTCGAGAACGCCACCAGCCGGGTGTCGGCGGGCAGGCTGTAGGTATCGAACTGCGGAAATGGCGGCGCCTGGCCCGGCCCCATGTAGGCGAAGACCAGTCCATCGCGCTCGAACGCGGGATACGCGCCCTGGCACACGGTCTCCTTCAGGCGCGTGGCGTCCGGTTCGCAGGGCGCGTCCAGCAAAGTGCCATCCACGCCGTAGTGCCACCCGTGGTAACAGCAACGGATGCCGTGCTCGGCGATGATGCCGAACTCCAGCGAGGCGCCACGGTGCGCGCACTGGCGATGCATGACGCCGACGTCGCCGCTCTTGTCGCGGAACGCCACCAGGTCCTCGCCCATGATGCGGATGGCCTTGGGCACGTCCGTCAGCTCCTGCGACAGGCACACCGGCTGCCAGTGGCGGCGCATGTATTCGCCCATCGGCGTGCCGGGGTTGGTGCTGGTCAGTTCCAGGTCCGGGCCGGGCCGGTTGCGTTGCTGGTAGCCGGAGAACCGCAACGGATGTTCGCTGCGGGTCGCGGGCACGGAACTCGTGGCTTGCGTCATGTCTTGTCTCCTGATGATTGGAATGGGTCAAACACGCAGATTCGATTGGCTGATGAAGCGGATCTGCTGGTAGGCATCCAGGCCTTCCGGCCCGCCTTCGTAGCCCAGCCCGCTGTCCTTGACGCCGCCGACCGGCGCGTCGGCCAGCGAGGGCGTGAAGTTGTTGATGCCGATCCACGCCGCGTCGATGTCCTCGGCAAAGGTGGCGGCGCGTTGCAGGTCATTGGTGAACAGGTAGGCCGCCAGCCCGTACTCGACGGCATTGGCGCGCGCGATGGCGGCGTCCAGGTCGCCGAAGGACAGGATCGGCGCCACCGGGCAGAACGGTTCCTCGCGCAGGATGCGGGCGTTGGCGGGCACGTCGGTCAGCACCGTCGGCGGGAAGAAATAGCCCGCGCCCGCCTGGCGCGCGCCGCCCAGCCTGACCTGGGCGCCGCGCCGCCGCGCGTCGTCGACCAGTTCGGCCGCCGCGGCCAGGCGCCGCTCGTTGTTCAGCGGCCCCATGCGCACCCCGTCCGCCAGGCCGTCGCCCACCTGGAGCTGGCTGGCGTACTCGACGAAGTGCGCGACGAAGGCCCCGTAGAGACTGTCCTGCACGAAGAAGCGGCTGGGCGACAGGCACACCTGGCCGCTGTTGCGGTACTTGAAGGCAACGCACGCCTGCGCGGTGCGGGCCACGTCGACGTCGTCGCAGACGATCACCGGCGCATGGCCGCCCAGTTCCATGGTGCACGGCTTGAGATGGCGCGAGGCCAGCATGGCCAGCAAGCGCCCCACCGGCACCGAGCCGGTGAACGAGACCTTGCGGATCACGGGCGAGGCGATCAGGCGCTCGGAAATCTGCGCCGGCTTGCCATACAGCAGGCCGATCGCGCCCGGCGGCACGCCCGCGTCCAGGAACGCCCGCACCAGCAGCATGCCGATGGCCGGGGTTTCCTCGGGCGCCTTGAGCACCACGGTGCAGCCCGCCGCCAGCGCCGCCGCCACCTTGCGGGCAGCCAGGAACGCCGGGAAATTCCACGGCACGAAGGCCGCCACCGGCCCGATCGGGCGCTTGACGGTGGTCTGCGTCAGCAGCGCCGAGCGGGGCGGCAGTTGCCGGCCGTAGGCGCGCTTGCATTCTTCCGCGCAGTAGACGATGCCCTCGATCACCCGGCCCAGCTCGCCGTCCGCATCGGCCAGCGGCTTGCCGTTCTCCAGCGTCAAAACCCGCGCCAGCTCGCCACGGCGCTCGTCGATCAGTTGCGCGGCGCGCATCAGGATCGCCGCCCGCTCCCAGGCGCTGGTACGCGACCAGGCGGCAAACGCGCCGTCGGCGTGGCGCAGCGCGTCGTCGATGTCCTCGTCCGTGGCCACCGGCAACCTGCCCAGCTCGGCGCCGTTGGCGGGATTGCGCACCGCCAGCGTTTCGCGCCCCTGCGCATCGCGCCACTGTCCGCCCACGTACAGGGCGAGTGCTTGGGGATAGGCCGCCGCGTGCAGGCTCGCGGTCGCCGCGGCCCGCTCGTGTTTCGTTTGCTTCATGGCTTGTGACTCATCATGGTTCTGGTAAAGGAAAGAAGATCCGTCATGACAGCCGCTGCGCGCTGCCCGGCGCGGCGCCGGCGACGGCGCCGGGCGCGGCGATCATGCGTGCCTGCATGCGCCGGCGGCTGGCCTGCGGGTTGATGAACAGCACGCCGATGAGGCTCACGCCGATCGCCAGCACCGCGGACACCAGGAAGCCCTGTTCATAGCCCGCCGCGACGGTGTTGCCGCTGCCGATGAAACGGCCCATCAAGGCCGGCGCCACCAGGCCGCCGGTGGTCGCCAGCGCGCTGCTGATCGACATCGCGGCCGAGCGCTGCGAATCGAAGGAAATCTCGGCGACTATCGCCGAACTCAGCACGAAGGTCAGTTGCGGCAGGTTGCAGCCCAGCGCCAGCAGCAGCACGCGCAGCGTGGGGTGTTCGGCCACATACAGGGACAGCAGGATGCAGGCCCCGCCCAGCAGCACGAACGCGCAACTGAGCCAGCCGCGGGCGTAGATCGAGGCGATGCCACGCTTGAGCATGCGCTGCGACAGCCACGAGCCGACCAGCACCAGCGGGATGTTGATGCCGGTGAAGATCATGAACATCCAGCCGGTTTCCTGCGTGGAGTAGCCCAGCGCCTTGCTCATGTAGGCCGGGATCCAGGTAAACATCACCGAAAAGATCCAGTACGTGGTCCAGTACAGCAGCATGTTGGCCAGGAAGGTGCGATCCGTCAGCAGCACCCAGTACGGCACGCGCGCCTGGGATGCGTCGGCGCTGGCGCCGGCGTCGCGGACCTGCCCGTCGCCGCCGAACAGCAGCCACAGCACCATCCAGACGATGCTGAGGATGCCCAGCAGCAGGAACGCCGCGTGCCAGCTGTGGTTGAGCATGATGTAGGTGAGCACCGGCCCGGAGATCAGCAGGCCGACCGTCACGCCCTGGAAGATCACCGACGACGGCACGTTGCGCTGGTCGTCGGCGAACCAGGAGTAACAGGAGTGCAGCGCCAGCGGATACGCCGGCCCCTCGCCGATGCCCAGCAGGATGCGCGAGAAGTACAGCAGCGGCACCGAGGCGAAGAAGGCCAGCGGCATTTGCGACACGCCCCAGATGCCGGCCAGCACCACCAGCACGACCTTGGACGACACCCGGTTGGCGAGAAAGCCGAAGCCGATCGCCGACACCGAAAAGAACAGGAAGAAGCTGCTGGCGATCATGCCGAACTGCGCCGGCTCGATGCTCAGCTCCTGCATCAGCGGCACGGCCACGATGCCGAGAATCGCCTTGTCCATGAAATTGATGACCATGAACAGGGCCAGAAGCACTGTCACGACCCACCCCCGTACATTCCTCTGCGCTGGTGCTGCTGTTGCCATGTCTCGCCCCTTGTTTTTCGAGATCCGCCGCATTGACGCCGCGCCGTGTCAAAACTATAGTCCTATATAGTTCTTAAATTCAATCCTCGGACTCACTAGGACTAACCCTAGGCCGACCGATCACTCCTCTTTTCGAGTCCCCAATCCCATGCAACGTCCCCACTGGCGCGACCACGGCAGCGACCCCGACTACCGTTATTCCCTGGCCAACGAACGCACTTTCCTGGCGTGGATCCGCTCGGCGCTGGCGTTGCTGGCGGCCGGCCTGCTGCTCGACCAACCCGGCATGGCGGGCAGCCCGATCGTGCGCACGGGACTCGCGCTGGGCCTGTGCCTGCTGGCGGTGCTGGCCTGCGCCAGCGCCTATCTGCGCTGGCGCGGCAACGAAATCGCCATGCGCCACGCCACCGCCCTGCCGCACAGCCCGGCGCTGGCGCTGCTGTGCCTGGCCATGCTCGCCATCGGCGCGGGGGTGTGCTGGCTGGTGTTGGAACGGGCGTGACCCTCAGGCCCTGCCGACCTGGCGCCGCGAGCCGATGAGCTATCCCTGCGATCCGGGCCTGCAGCCCGAGCGGACCCTGCTGGCCTGGCGGCGCACCTGCCTGGGCCTGGTGGTAAACAGCTTCCTGTTGATGCGCGGCGGCGCCGTGCACGGGGAGCCCGCCGCGATCGGCGCGGGCCTGCTCGTCGTGGCGCTGGCCGGCTGGCTATATGCCCGAGTCCGCGCTCGCCTGTCCACCTCGCTTGGCGTGTGCGCCAGCGCGCCGGACCCGGGCGTCGTCATGGTGGCCACCTGCGCGGCCCTGTTGCTGTGCCTGATGGGCGCCTGGCACGGCGCGCGCCTTTTTTACGCTGCCATGCCCTGAGCCTTCATATCGGCGCGGAAGCCAAGGGCCTGACTGGCGGTTGCTCATGCTGCAATGCCTGCCACAGATCGTAGTTCGCCTGCATCGCGACCCACGCCTGCGCGGTGCCCGCTCCCGCCTGCTCCAATCGGACAGCGAGGTCCGGGCTGATACCCGCCTTGCCGTTGAGTACCCGGGAAAGGGCCACTCGCGACATGGCCAGCCGATCAGCGGCGTCCGTCACCGACAGCCCCAACGGGGCAATAACGTCTTCCCGCAACACTTCGCCCGGATGCGGAGGGTTATGCATCATGATGATTCCTAGTGGTAGTCGCGATAATCGACCAACTCGGCACCCGCCTCGGTAAAGCGGAATGTCACGCGCCAATTGCCATTAACCCAGACCGACCATTTTGGTTCGCGAAATCGGCATCGCGTCTGCGAGGACACATCCTTTACGCCGAACGTTGGACCGTCAACAGCGACACGCCATTTATCAGTTTGAGTCCCAACGCTTGCAAAAAGGCGGGCGGCCCCCTCCTCCCGGTAACACGGGATGGCAGCGGGAAGCTGAACGGCCCGCGCGTGCAAACTGCCCACTGTGGCGGTGCCGCCCCCGATCAGTCAGTCACCAGATACGCCTGGCCACCCGGTTTCAAATACGGCCGCAGCGCCTGGAACGGAACGCTGGCGTGGGTGCCGAGGCAGGCGCCCGAGGCGTGGCCCACGCCGGACACCGACAGGCTCAGCGCGCCCGGCGCCTGCGCCCCAAGCGCCAGGTACTGCGGCCACAGGTCGGCGCAGTCTTCCAGATTGGGACGCTTGTCGACATCGCTCTCGGGCGGGCCGGCCTTGACCACCTGGTCCACCAGCCCCTGCAGCGCCGCGCTCGGCTCTCTGCCGAAGCTGCGCTTGCCCGGCGCGTAGGCGTCGAACACCCGGTTCCAGTCCAGGTACTCGCCGCGCAGCAGATCGAAGGTGTAGGGCTCGAAGTGATTGGCCGGGTGCGCGCCGCCGCAATCCAGGCTGCCCGATTCGGTCACCGTCATCAGCGCGCGCGACAGCCAGGTGACCTGGATGTCCTCATCGTCAAACCCGCCGAGCGTGCCGCCGCCCTCGCTCTTGCTGGTGTACGCGAACGCCATGCATTCCAGCGCGCCCAGGCTCTTGCGCCAATGACGCTGTTCCAGCAAGTGGTTGACGCGCTGCATGACCTGCGGATCGGGATGGCGGGTGAGGCGCGGATAGGCGAACCGGGTGCGCGGATCGACCCACATGCGATAGGCCACCCCGCCCGTGCCGATGTCCTTGCCCACGGGTTGGGCATGGCCGGCCAGCTTCAAGGTCTCGTAGGGCGCGCGGGCGGCATCGATGGCGGCCTTCTGGTCGATATCGCCCAGGTCGACCTGCTCGGCCCGCGCCTTGCTGCGATCGCGCTCGAGCTGCTCGGTGTCGTAGCCGGCCACCCGCTGCAGGTCGAAACGGCGTTGCTTGCCCGTGCGCGTGTCGGTCCATTGCCCGTGATAGCCCTTGGCGTCGCGCGTGCCCTGCCAGCTGGCCGCGCGGTCGGCCGCGTCGATGGTGGCCTTGTCCGAAGCGGGCGGCTGCGCCGGATGCGGCTTGGGTTCATACAGGACGTCGCCCGTGCCGCGCAGGGGAATGTCGACGCCGCTCTTGGGATAGAAATAGCGTCCGCTCACGACCCCATCGGCGCCGGCCGCGTCGTCCAGTTCCAGCACCACCTCGCCGGCCCCTTGCAGCGTGCCTTTGTAGACGGTGCGCTGATTGGCACTTGCCTGCGCAGCCATCAGCGACAGCAAGGCCAGCGCCAGGGCGCCAAGGGAATGAACGCGGGGACGAACGATGAACGATGACATGAGGTAGGCGATCCCGGAAATCGAGGTGAGCCGACTATACCCGAGTCCCTTGCCTTGCCCGCGCACGGCCGCACCGCAGGACGCCGGTCGGCCGCCGGCGGCAATCCCGGCTATATTGGGCATTCATCACGGGACCGATGCATGCGTCCCGGCAGCGAGGCGCCTATGCAATCCAGGAAACATTGGGAACAGGTCTACACGACCAAGACATCGACGGACGTGAGCTGGTTCCAGGATCATGCCACCCAGTCGGTGGCGCTGATCCGCAGCACCGCCGTCGCGCAAGATGCCGCCATCATCGATGTGGGCGGCGGCGCCTCCACCTTGGTCGACGACCTGATGGCGGACGGCTACTCGAACCTGACGGTGCTGGACCTGTCGGCCGCGGCGCTCGCCGCGTCGCAGGCCCGGCTGGGCGAGGCCGCGAACCGCGTCGCCTGGCGGGTGGACGACATCACGCGGGCCCGTTTCGAGCGCCACGCCTATGACGTGTGGCACGACCGGGCGGTCTTTCACTTCCTGACCACGCCCCAGGAACGCGACGCCTACGTGCGCGCCGTGCTGCATGCCGTCAAGCCGGGCGGCCACGTCATCGTCGCCACTTTCGCGGAGGATGGCCCGGAAAAATGCAGCGGCCTGCCGGTCATGCGCTACAGCCCGACCGACCTGCACGCGGAATTCGGCGCGCCGTTCACGCTGCTCAGGCAGGAACGCGAGGCGCACCACACGCCGTTCGGCACGACCCAGGAATTCATCTACTGCCTGTGCCGCAAGGACACCTCGGCGTAGTCATCCGGCCACGAACGCCGCCAAGGATGAGTTCAAGATCACGTCCATCGGCTCCCCAATCTGTGAGCTGTGCTTTCAATCGTTTACGTATGCGGCGACCCCGCGCGGTATAAACGAGGCCCCTACTTTCTGAACCGAGGAATGACTTGTCGCACACGCTTGGGGCGCTTCCGTTCATTGCCGCCACGGCTAGCGCCTTGCGGCGCCATGGCCGCGCCATGCTGGCCGCCGCGCCATGGTCGCTGGCCGTGTTCGTGCTGTCGCTGCCGTTCGCCATCCTGGCAGCGTCGCTGTACTGGATCCAGGGCGGCGTGTTCCTGCTGCTGGCGCTGGTCAACCTGATCGCCTTCTCGCGCATGACGTTCGCGTGGCACCGCGTCATCGCAGGCGAAGGCGCCCGCGCCGCGCCGGTGCAAGGCGGCACGCCGCAAGCCTGGCACCTGGTGATGCTGGGCGGACTGGTGATCGTCGTCGCCGCGCTGGCGCGCGCCACCGGCGACCTGCCCTATGTGCTCTACATGGTGCTGAACGCGCCGCCGACAGCCCTGTTCTTCGCGGCGCTGATCCTCGTGGTGCTGGCGATCTGGCTGCCGGTGCTGTACGCGCTGGCGACGCTGGCGCCGGCCCTGCCGCGCGCCGCGGTGACGGGCGCTGCGGGCTTTCGCGGCATCCACGGCGAGGCCGTTTATCCGCGCTGGCCGCTGATGCTGGCACTGGGCATGCTGGTGAGCGCGGGCGGCCTGGCCCACAACACACTGTTCGAGTACCTGGGCTACGCCACCCGCGAAGGGCTGGCCTGGGTCGCGGTCTACCTGGCGCTGTTCATCGTGCTGACCTTCGTGGCGGGCGCCATGGTCTCGGTGGCGTACCGCGTCAGAAGCTGACCGCCAGCCCCACGGAAAAGCCGCGTACATTAGTGCCGAACACATAGCGGCCCACCAGCCGGGTGCGCGTGATGAAGACGTTGTAGGCGCTGGAATCCAGTTCCAGGCCCGCGCCCACCGAAGTCAGGCGGTCGAAGCCGAGAATGCCGCGCTGGTCGCCCAGGAACTCCGAGTGGGTCAGCTCCAGCACATAGCGCAGCGGCCGCTGCAATGCCATGAGGCCGGTGGGCGCGCGGTAGCGGGCCCATAGATTGGCCGACTGGGCGGTGGCGCGGCCCTTGACCGCGGCCGAGCTGTCGAAGCTCTGCAACCGGATATCGGAGTAGCGCAGCTCCACATCGACTTCGTAGCCCGGCCGGTAGTGCTCGTAGTCGAGCATCAGCGATCCGCCCAGGCCATAGGCGTTGAGCGAGCCCTTGTCGAGAAAATCGATGTCGCGGCCGGTCTGGCGGCCCACGTACCAGCTGGCCGCGCGCAGGTCGCTCGAGACATTGCCCAGCGCGAAGTTGAAAATCGGACGCAACTTGAGTTCCTCGGTCAGCTTGAAATCCCAGCCAACGCCGCCGGTGGCCGAGATGCTGTTCCAGCGCGTCGGAATGCGGCGCGTCTGCGCGCCCTGCGTGGCGACGAAGGTCGGGTCGTAGCGGCTGGCCGCCAGCACGCCTTCCAGGTAGATCGGCACCGATTTGGAAATCGTGTCGCCCCCGCCCAGCTGGGTCATGAAGAATTCGTTCGACCCCGCGGTCGAGCCCCCGCCGCCGCCGATGTTCAATGAGCTGGTGGTGATGTCGGGCACGATCGAAAACGACATCAGCGCCAGCACGCCGTTGGCGCGCTTCTGCAGGTCGTCATGCACCAGGCGCAGGCCCTGCGCCGACGCCACCTCGGGCCCGCCGCAGGCCAGCAGCCCCGCCAGCCACCACTGCGATCGCCGCCACCGCGCTGTCGATGTCGCCATGATCCGATTCCTCGCGCAAAACCGCCGATGTCCGCTACGGGTCCACCATGGCCTGCCGCTGCGACAGCAGCAGCGCGTCGCTCTGGTCGATGCGGATGGTGCCGATCCGCGGGAATTCGAAGTCGATGATGATGTACAGGGCCGAGGTCATCACCAGCGCGTAGACGACCTGGTGCATCCACCCCGAACGGTTGGCGGCCGCCAGGTTCATTCCCACCAGCCCGGCACTCACCAGCGCCAGCAGGCCCAGGAACAGGTAGGCCATGACGGGCGGATGCACCTTCTGCGCGACCGACTGGGTGGTGGCCACGTCGAACATCTCGTTGACCGCATTGATGTACGACGCGGCGAAAGGCGGCACGCTGTCGTTGGCGGCCCGTATCGAGCCCTGCCAGATCTGCTTTTGCAACACCGATACCCTGGCGGCGATGGCGTCGCGCGCGTCCAGGTCCGTCACATGCTGGTAGTAGCTGATGCGCTCATCGACATAACGGCGGAACGCCTCGCGCAGCGCGGGTTGGGCCGGGGCGGCAAGCATGTCGATCCGCAGCCACGCCGTGCCGATGGCGTTGACTTCCTGGACCAGGATGTTGCGCCGCTCGGCCATGCGCTGCGCCGCGCCCGAGAACGTGAAGGCGATCAGCAGGCCCAGCAGCGCGAACACCGAGGCCTCGACGGCCGCCGACCCGGAGCGGCTGCGTTCGTCACCGCCCTGGCCAAGGCGCCTGCCGATATTCATCGCCAGCAACAGCAGCAGGAAAAACGCCAGCGCCAGGCCAGACAGAATCAGGGAATAGTCCATGTCATCACCTTCCGCGAAGTCATGCGCCTTGAACCCAACTCGATGCCAGGCCCACGGTGACCAGCAGATGACGCGGCCGTGGCCAATGACAAGCTGCAAATGCCGTCCAGGACGTGCGCGTCGGAGAAAATCCGGATTTTCTGGCCGCCGCGCCATGGTTTGGCGTGAATGATTTATTAACCGATCCGCTTGTCGATATCAACATTTTTGCGAATATCGGGCGCACGTGCCAGGGCATTAACTTCCGCGCACGACAAGGACGCCCGGTTTTTCCTTGTTTGAATTTTCCGTGCTGCAGCAGGCGATTAATTACATGTTGTTTCGATAATGCGCTAGGTTGGCGGCGATTAATCGTATTAGCTTTGTATTCTCATAAATGCGATATTCGCATTTATTCAATAATCACCAATCAGTGCGATCAGGCAGTTTTGTAGTGTCCCGCCTCGCCACCCCGGGCTTGGCGTTCCGTTTTGGCAGCAATTCGGAGAGGTCACGTGAAACAGCAAATGAAGATCGGTTTGACGGTCGCGTCCATCATCGTCGCGGCCACCGCGCTGGGCGGCTACGTCGCCAGCACCTCCACGCCCGCCTCCCCGCAGCAGGGCAGCGCCAGGATGGGCGACGGCAAGAACGGCCCCCAAGGCATGGCCTGGGTCCCCGCCGGCGAATTCCTGATGGGCAACGACCATCGCATGTCGCAGCCCAATGAGCGGCCGGCGCACCGGGTGCGCCTCACGGGTTTCTGGATGGACGCCCACGACGTCACCAATGCGGAGTTCCGCCGCTTCGTCGACGCCACCGGTTATGTCACCACCGCCGAACGCAAGCCCCGCTGGGAAGACCTCGCGGTGCAATTGCCGCCGGGCACGCCTCGCCCCATCGACGCCGCCCTGGTCCCCGGCGCCATGGTCTTCACCGGCACCGAACAGGAAGTCTCGCTGCGCGACTACAGCCGCTGGTGGCGCTTCGTGGCGGGCGCCAACTGGCGCCATCCGCAGGGCCCCGCCAGCTCCATCGACGGCAAGGACGACCATCCTGTAGTACAGGTTTCCTACGAAGACGCGCAGGCCTACGCCGCCTGGGCCGGCAAGCGGCTTCCCACCGAAGCGGAGTGGGAATTCGCGGCCCGCGGCGGGCTGGAACAGGCCACGTATATCTGGGGCGACGAACTCAATCCGCGCGGCCAGGCCATGGCGAACATCTGGGATACCCAGCAGCGCCAGCCCTTTCCGGTCGTGACCGACGAGAAGGTGCAGGTCGGCACCACCCCGGTGGCGAGCTTCCCGGCCAATGGCTATGGCCTGTACGACATGGCGGGCAATGTGTGGCAGTGGACCGCCGACTGGTATCGCGCCGACGCCTTCCTGGCGCAGTCGCAATACCGCCAGCCGCCGCTCGATCCGGCCGGACCGAAGGACAGCTTCGACCCCAACGACGGCAACGTGCCGCAGGGCGCGCCCAAGCGGGTGGTGCGCGGCGGATCGTTCCTGTGCAGCGACACCTATTGCATCAGCTATCGCGCCAGCGCCAGGCGCGGCAACGACCCCATGAACGGCATGTCGCACCTGGGCTTTCGCACGGTGATGACACCGGAGCAATGGCAGGTTGCGCGCGCCCGCCAGGGCACGCTGGCGCAACGTTGAAATAACACGCAGTCGAACTGCCGCGCCGCCGCGCCGTCCGTGGCGTGCGCCTGCATGAACGAAGCCACCACTCGGGGAGGGGCTAGTCTTCATGAGCCAACGCGATGCCATTCTCGCGCTCGAAAGCGCCATCAACCAACAGGTGCTGGGCCAGGACGCGGTTGTCCGGATGATCGTGGTCGGGCTGCTGGCCGACGGCCACCTGCTGCTGGAAAGCCTGCCCGGCCTGGCCAAGACCCGCACGGTGCGGGCGCTGGCGTCCAACCTGGATGCGCGCATGAGCCGCATCCAGTTCACGCCGGACCTGCTGCCCTCGGACATCACCGGCGCGGACGTGCTGCAGGCCGATGGCGCGGGCGGCCATCGCATCCAGTTCCAGCAGGGGCCGCTGTTCGGCAACATCATCCTGGCCGACGAGATCAACCGCGCGCCGGCCAAGGTGCAGTCGGCGCTGCTGGAGGCGATGGAGGAAAGGCAGGTCACGGTGGGCGGCGCCACCCGGCCGATGCCGGCGCTGTTCATGGTGGTGGCCACGCAGAATCCGATCGAGCAGGAAGGCACCTACCCCCTGCCCGAAGCGCAGATGGACCGCTTCCTGATGAAGATCCGGCTCGACTATCCCGCCGCCGCTGACGAGGTGGCGATGCTGGCGCTGCTGCGCCAGCCCGCCGCTTCCGGCAGCGCGCCGCGCGCGGTGGCGCCCCTGTCGCAGGAAACGCTGTTCTCCTGTCGCGAGGAAGTGGCGGCGGTGCAGGTCGCGCCCGCCGTCGATGAATACATCGTCGACCTGGTCAACGCCACGCGCCATCCGGCCGACTGCGACGCGGACCTGGGGCGCTGGCTCCAGATCGGCGCCAGTCCGCGCGGGGCCATCGCCCTGGACCGGGCCGCGCGCGCCCACGCCTGGCTTTGCGGCGCCACTTTCAGCACGCCCGACGACGTGCGCGCCGTGGCCCGGCCCGTGCTGCGTCATCGCCTGCACCTGTCGTACGACGCCGTGGCCGACGGGGTGACGCCCGAGGCCGCCATCGACCGGCTGCTCGACACCGTCGCCGTGCCCGCTTAGAGAGCCGTCCATGAGCGCGCCCCCGCATCCCGTGCATCCGCCGCTGTCCGAACTGGTCGGGCTGGAGCTGGCCGTGCGCGGGCTGTCGCTCGGCGCGCGCCAGAAACCCCACAGCGTGCTGGCGGGCATGCATGCGTCGCGGCTGCGCGGACGCGGCCTGGATTTCTCGGAGCTGCGCCGCTATGTGGCGGGCGACGACCTGCGGCAACTGGATGCGCGCGCCTCGCTGCGCTATGGCAAGCCCTATGTGCGTTCCTACACCGAGGAGCGGGACCGCCCCGCGCTGATCGTGGTGGACCAGCGCATGAGCATGTATTTCGGCTCGGTGCGCGCCTTCAAGTGCGCCGTCGCCGCGCGGCTGGCGGCGCTGGCGGCGTGGACGGTCTACCGGGCCGGCGACCGGGTCGGCGGCATCGTCTTCGGCGACGACGGCAGCGACGCCATCGCGCCGCTGCGCAGCCGCGACCGGGTGCGCGCGATGCTGGCCGCCGTGGCGCGCGCCAACGGCGCGTTGTCGGCCGACAGCGCCGCCCGCGCGGCCGACGGCGCGCTCAACCAGGCGCTGCGGGCCGCGCAGGCGCTGATGCCGCACGATGGCCTGGTGTGCGTCATCAGCGACTTCGTCGGCGCCGATGCGCAGACGCTGCGCCTGCTGCGGCAACTGGCCGCGCACAACGACGTGCTGGCGATGCTGGTGTACGACCCGATGGCGCAGGACCTGCCGCGCCGCGGCCGGCTGGTGGTGTCGCAAGGCGAACTGCAGATCGAGGTCGCCATCGGCCGCGAGCGCGAGCGCCGGCCGCTGGCTGACTTCTTCAGCGGCCGCCTGCGCGACGTGGCGGACCTGTTGCGCCGCAGCCAGGTGCCGCTGCTGTCGATCGACACGGCCGCGGATGAACTGACGCAATTGCGCCGCGAACTCGGGCGCGTGCCGGCGCCGGGAGGGGGCACATGAACGATGGCGCCCCCGGCCTCGACCAGTTGCGCGAGCTGCCACTGCCCGCGCCGGTCCCCTATTGGCCGCAGACCTGGGGCTGGCTGGTGCTGGCCCTCATCGTGCTGGCCGCGCTGGGCGGCGGTCTCGTTGCCGCGCTGCGCCACCGGCGCCGCAATCGCTACCGGCGCGAGGCGCTGGCTGAACTGGGCCGGCTCGACCTGGCCGTGCAGGCCGCCCCCGCCGCCCTGCGCGCCCTGCCCGGGCTGATCAAGCGCACCGCGATCGCGGCGCAGTTGGGCGGCAAGCGCGGCGGCGTGGGCGCGCTCAGCGGCGACGCCTGGGTGCGGGCGCTGGCGGCCGGCAGCGTCGCCCTGGCGCCGGACAGCGCGCGGCTGCTGGCGCTGATCGCCTATGCGCCCGACGACCGCCTGCGCGGCCTAGCGCCGGCGCAGACGCGGCAGCTGCTGAGCGAAACGCGTACCTGGATGGAGCGGCACCATGTGGCGGCTTGACTATCCGTGGCTGCTGGCGCTGGCGCCCCTGGCCTGGATCGCCTGGCGCCTGCTGCCGCCCTATCGGCCCGCCCGCGCCGCGCTGCGCATGCCGTTCTTCGAGCAGATCGCCACCCTCACCGGCCGCTCGCCGCAGCGCCCCGACGCGGCCGGCGGCAACGGCCAGCTGTGGCTCGGCGTCGGGGTCTGGCTGCTGCTGGCGCTGGCCCTGGCGCGGCCGCAATGGGTCGAGCCGCCGCTCACGCACAGCCGTCCCGTGCGCGACGTGCTGCTGGCGCTCGATATTTCGCAGTCCATGGAAACCGCCGACTTCCGCGACGCGCGGGGCCAGCCGATCAGCCGCTGGAGCGCCGTGCAGGCGGTGGTGGCGGACTTCATCGCCAAGCGCGGCGACGACCGGCTGGGCCTGATCGTGTTCGGCACGGCCGCCTATCCGCAGGCGCCGCTGACGCTGGACCACGCCGCGCTGCAACTGCTGCTGCGGCACACGGCGGTCGGCATGGCCGGGCCCAACACCGCCATCGGCGATGCCATCGGCCTGGGCATCCGCATGCTCGACGCGGTGGACGAGCCGGACAAGGTGCTGATCCTGCTGACCGACGGCAACGACACCGGCAGCGCCGTGCCGCCGCAGCGGGCCGCCGCCCTGGCCGCGCGCCACCACATCCGCGTCCACGCCATCGGCATGGGCGACCCGCAAGCGCGCGGCGACGACAAGGTCGACTTCGCGCTGCTCGAACACATCGCGCAGTCCACCGGCGGGCGTTTCTTCCAGGCCAATGACCGCGAAAGCCTGCAACAGGTCTACGCGACCCTGGACCAGATCACGCCGCGCCAGGTCGAGACGCTGAGCCATCAGCCCAAGCGCGATTTCTTCTGGGTGCCGGTGGGCCTGGCGGTGCTGCTGCTGGCGCTTGGGCATGGGGTCGCGGCGCTGCTGGCGTGGCGACGGGATGGCCGGCCGGCGCCGGCCGCGCGGGCGAAAGAGGACGGCGCATGGACCTCGACCTGAGCGCCTTCCATTTCCTGCGGCCGCTGTGGCTGCTGGGCCTGGCGCCCGCGGCGCTGTTGTGGATCGGCTGGCGCGCCCTGCACGCCCGGCCGCAGCACAGCGGCATCGCGCCGCAGCTGCTGCCCTACCTGCTGCTGCGATCGGCGGCCAGCCGCGGACCCCGGCCCATCGACGTGCTGGCGGCGCTGCTGGCCCTGGGCTCGGTTGCCGCGGCCGGGCCCACCTGGCAGCGCGACGAACCCGCCTACCTGGATAACGTGGCGCCGCTGGTGCTGGCGGTGGACCTGTCCGCCTCGATGGACACGGCGGACGTGCCGCCCAGCCGGCTGGAAGCGGTCAAGCGCACCATGCGCGACATCGCCGCCCAGCGCAAGGGCGCCAAGACCGGGCTGGTGGCGTACGCCGGCACCAGCCACCTGGTGCTGCCGCCCACCGACGACGCCGCCCTGCTCGACCTGTTCGCGCAGGCGCTGGCCACCGACCTGCTGGCCGCGCGCGGCCGCGACGCCGCCGGCGCGATCGCCCTGGCCGCGCAGGCGCTGCGCGCCGAGCGCGCCGGCGGCTCGGTGCTGCTGCTGACCGATGGCGCCGACCCCGCCACCCTGGACGCGGTGGGCAAGGCCGCCCGCGCCGCGCCGGACCTGCAGGTGCTGGTCATGGCCGTGGGCGTCAACGGACTCGACACCGGCGCGCTGCGCGATCTGGCGCAGGCCGCGCACGCGCCGCTGGGCAGCCTGACGCGCACGGCCGACGACCTGGACTGGGTCCGCCTGCATGCGCAGCAGCATTTCCGCGCGGTGCAGGACGCCGCCACCGCGCAGCCGCACTGGCGCGACGCCGGCTACTGGCTGTGCTGGCCGCTCGCCTTGCTGGCGCTGCTGGCGCTGCGGCGGAACTGGCGCGTGACGTGGTCGGCCTGCCTGCTGGCGGCCGCCCTCTGGACCGCGCCGCCGACGGTCCAGGCCGGCGCCTGGGCCGACGCCTTCCTCACCCCGGACCAGCAGGGCCGGCGCGCCTTCGAGCACCGCGACTACGCGGCGGCGGCGACGCATTTCGTCGACCCCTACTGGAAGGGCCAGGCCGCCTATGCGGCCGGCGACTACGCCGCGGCGCTGACGGCCTTCTCCGCCCTGGACACGCCCGAGGCGCACTTCTACGTCGGCAACTGCCAGACCCGCCTGCATCAATACGACGCCGCCCTGGCGGCCTACGACCAGGCGCTGGCCCAACGGCCGGGCTGGCCCGAGGCCCTCTTCAATCGCGACATCCTGCGCCGGCTGCTGGCCGCCATGACGCAGGAGGACCAGGGCGACCAGGCCGAGCCGCCCGACCAGAGCCGCCAGGACCGCGCCGCCAAGGACGCCACGATGAAGACGGCCGCGGCGCCCCAGGCCGTCTCCGAAGACGTTTGGCTGCGCAACCTGACGCTGTCGCCGGCCCAGTTCCTGCGCGGCAAATTCGCGGTGGAAGACAGCCTGCGCGAGGCCGCCCCATGAAGCCCGGCCGGCTCGCCTGCCTGCTGTGCGCGCTGGCCCTGGCCGGCGGCCCCGCCGCGGCGCAGGAAGCGCCGCCGGAGCTGCGCGTGCGCGCCAGCATCCAGGAGGCGGACCCGATCACGCCGGGCGCCACGGTGGCGTTGCAGCTGGACGTGCTCACGCCGACCTGGTTCACCCAGCCGCCGCAGCTGCCCGCGCTGACCCTGCCGGGCGTGATGGTGACGCCTGCGTCCGGCGAAGGCGCGATCCTGCACCAGACCATCGATGGCGTGGCCTACAGCGGCCTGCGCTATACCTACCTGCTCAGTCCCACCACGGCCGGCGCCGTCACGGTGCCGCCGCTGCGGGTCAGCGCCAAGGTCGGCCCGGGCCAGCGCGACGCGGCCGGCGCCAGCCAGGCGCTCTCGTTCGCGGTGGCGGCCGCGACGGGCGCGCCAACGGCCGCGCCCCCGCCCGAGGTGTCCCAGGCATTCGGCCTCGCGCCCGATCCGGTCGTCGTGGGCGGACGCATCACGCGTTCGGTCACGCAGCGCGCCATGGGGATGCAGCCCATGCTGCTGGCGCCCGCCCCGCTGCGGGACGTGCCCGGCTTCAAGCGCTATCCGCACGAACCGGAAGTGACCACGCTGACCGACGGCCGCGGCGGCTTCCTGGGCGGGCAGCGCATCGACCGCGCCGACTACGAACCCCTGGCGACCGGCGAATCCACCCTGCCCGCCC
Organism: Achromobacter sp. ISS7; assembly: GCF_056523125.1. Taxonomy (NCBI): domain Bacteria; kingdom Pseudomonadati; phylum Pseudomonadota; class Betaproteobacteria; order Burkholderiales; family Alcaligenaceae; genus Achromobacter; species Achromobacter sp. ISS7. Next base: position 2,719,738 of record NZ_JAWRZD010000001.1, read on the forward strand.
TGTCGTGGGATGCGCCGGGCGCCGGGTCCACGCAGGTCCGATTGCCCGGCCGCGGCTTCCAGGTCGGCGCCGGGCCCGCCGCCGCGCCGCCGTTCTCGCTGGCCGACGACCTGGCGCACCTGCGCCAGGGCCTGCGCTGGGTGATTCCCCTGGCCTGGGTCCATGCCGCGGCCGCCGTGCTCGCGCTGGCGCTGCTCGCCTGGCTGGCCCGCACGCCGATTCAACGCATGGCGACGGCGGCGCGCGCGCATTGCCGGGCGGCGCGGGCGCGCTACCGCGCCGGCGAACGCCATGCGTGGCGGCAATGGCGGCGCGCGTCCGGATCCCCCGCCACCGGCCTGACGGCGTTCTACCGCTGGCTGCGCCTTGCCGCCCGCGCGCCCGACCTGCGGGGCGCGCTGCGCGCAGCGCCGACGCCGCAACGGGACGCGGCCGCCACCCTCCTCGAAGCCACCTACGGCCCGACCCGCCAGGACGCGGCGCCGCGCATGCAGTGGCTGGCCGCTTCACGCGCCTGGCGCCGCGCGTGGCGCGCCGCCGCCATACGGCCGGCGCCACACGCCCTGCCGCGTCACCTGAATCCGCGCCCGGAGGGCGCATCGGCAACGGGCCGCGGGCCCGCGAGGAGCAACGCATGAGCGACTGGGGAATACAGGTCTGGCGCCGCTGGCGCCTGTTGTGCGGGGTGCTGGCGATCGGCCTGCTGTCGGCCTGCGCGGGCCAACGCCCCAACCAGGCCGCCGCGCTGCCTTCATGGAACGACGGCCCCTCGCGCCGCGCCATCGTGGAATTCGTGCGGACCGTGACCACACCGGGCGCAACGGGCTATGTGGCCGAGGCCGACCGCGTCGCCGTCTTCGACAACGACGGCACGCTCTGGAGCGAGCAGCCGGCGTACTTCGAACTGCTGTTCTCACTCGACCGGGTCAAGGAGATGGCGCCCAGCCACCCACAATGGCGGCGCGAGCAGCCCTACCAGGCGGCCCTCGCGGGCGACCACGCGGCCCTGGCCGCCAGCGGCATGGAAGGCCTGATCAAGATCGTGGGCGTCACCCATGCCGACATGACGCCCGAAGCCTTCAGCGACAGCGTCAGGCACTGGGTCGGCACGGCGCGTCATCCGCGCTTCCAGCAGCCCTACACCGCCATGATCTACAAGCCGATGCGCGAATTGCTCGACTACCTGCGGGCGAATGGCTTCAAGACCTACATCGTGTCGGGCGGCGAGGTCGAATTCATGCGCGCCTGGGCGCAGAAGGCCTATGGCATCCCGCCCGAGCAGGTGATCGGCACGACCTTCGTGACGACCTACGACGTGCGCGACGGCAAGCCCACCCTGTGGCGCACCGCCAAGCTTGAATTCAACGATGACGGCCCGGGCAAGCCCGTGGCCATCCAGCGCCATATCGGCAAGCGGCCGATCCTGGCCTTCGGCAATTCGGACGGCGACCTGCAGATGCTGCAGTGGACCGCCGCCGGACCCGGACCGCGGCTGGCGGCGCTGGTGCATCACACCGATGCCCGGCGCGAATGGGCCTATGACCGGGATTCCAAGATCGGCCGCCTGGACAAGGCGCTGGACGAGGCTCGCCGCCAGGGGTGGACCGTGGTGGACATGCAGCAGGAGTGGAAGCAGGTGTATTCGTTCGACCAGTAGTGATTGTGGTGAACCAACGCGCCCCGAGCGGGCAAGGAGAACAGTCATGAAGGCAAGACGATGGTGGGGAGCCGCGCTGTTGGCCGCCAGCAGCCTGGTGGCCATGGGCGGCGCGCAGTCACAGACAGCGGCGCAGACTCCGGCGGGGCAGGCCAAGCCCCAGGGCGACGCATCCGCGAAGAAGCCAAACATCCTGGTGATCTTCGGCGATGACATCGGGCAGGCGAACATCAGCGCCTACACCCGCGGCGTGGTCGGCTACACCACGCCGAACATCGACCGCATCGCCAAGGAAGGCGCGATATTCACGGACTACTACGCGGAGAACAGCTGCACGGCCGGACGGTCGAGCTTCATCACGGGCCAGTCGCCACGCCGCACCGGCCTGTCCAAGGTCGGCGTGCCGGGCGCCACGGTGGGCCTGCAGGATCGCGACATCACCATCGCGCAGGCGCTCAAGTCGCATGGCTACAACACCGCGCAATTCGGCAAGAACCACCTCGGCGACCGCGACGAGTACCTGCCGACCAAGCACGGCTTCGATGTGTTCTTCGGCAACCTCTATCACCTGAACGCCGAAGAGGAGCCGGAACGCCCCTACTGGCCGCAGAATCCCAAGGATCCCATCATCGCGGCCTACAAGCCGCGCGGCGTGATCCAGGCCTCGGCCGACGGCAAGATCCAGGACACCGGCGCCCTCACCACCAAGCGCATGGAAACGATCGACGACGAGACCGTGGGCGCGGCGCTGGACTACATCGACAAGCACGCCAAGGACGACAAGCCGTTCTTCGTCTGGATGAACACCACGCGCATGCACATCTACACCCACATCCGGCCCGAGTACAAGGGCAAGAGCGGCATGCCGGGCAACGACTACGCCGATGGCATGTGGGAGCATGACCAGGACGTCGGCAAGCTGCTCAAGAAGCTCGACGACCTGGGCATCGCCGACAACACCATCGTGGTCTACACCACCGACAACGGGCCCAACCAGTTCAGCTGGCCCGACGCCGCCACCACGCCCTTCCGCAACGAAAAGGACTCGAACTGGGAGGGCGCGTTCCGGGTGCCGGCCATGGTGCGCTGGCCGGGCAAGATCGAGCCGGGCACCACCAAGACCGGCATCGTGTCGGGCCTGGACTGGTTCCCGACCCTGCTGGCCGCGGTGGGTGACGCCGACGTCAAGGACCGTCTGCTCAAGGGCTGGACGCCCGGCGGCGCGCAGAAGAACTACAAGGTCCACCTGGACGGCTACAACCAGCTCGACTACCTGACCGGCAAGTCGGACAAGAGCGCGCGCGACGACTTCTATTACTTCAACGACGATGGCCTGCTGGTGGCCATGCGGTTCGAGAACTGGAAAGTCGTGTTCTGCGAACAGCGCGCGCCGGGCGGCTTCGCGGTCTGGAGCGACCCGTTCGTGTGCCTGCGCGTGCCGAAGGTGTTCAACCTGCGCATGGACCCGTACGAACGCGCCGACATCGTCTCCGACCAGTACAACGACTGGCTGTCCAAGAATGCCTATCTGGCGTTCATCGGCTCGGCCAAGGCGTCGGAGTTCCTGCAGACCTTCATCGAGTATCCGCCCAGCCAGCGGCCGGCGAGCTTCAGCGTCGACCAGGTGCAGGAAGCGGTGGACAAGGCCATCGAGAAGCACTTCGAAGAGGCCGCCAAGAAGCAAGGCAAGTCCGGCTCGTGACGCGCCGGGTGGCGCCCGCCGCGGCGGGCGCCACCTGCATGATGTCATGGCAGCCCTTTCAATCCATGGAGCGTCCCGCATGGCACAAGCAGGCGTGGCAAGCGCGTCACCGAAGGAAGCCGTCACCCTGGCGGGCACGGGCGCGAGCCTGGCGCCGGCCTGCGCGCTACTCGGCCTGTCGGGCGCGGCCTCGTTGATATTCCAGATCCTGTGGATCAAGCAGCTGTCCCTGATCGTCGGGGTCGAGGTCCACGCCATCGCCACGGCCGTCAGCGCCTTCTTCCTGGGGTTGGCGGCGGGCAGCTGGCGACTGGGCAGCCTGGCCGAGCGGCACGCCAACCCCTGGCGCCTGTACGCCCTCGTCGAACTGGCGATCGGCCTGGCCGCGCTGGCGGTCACCGTTGCGCTGGCGCACAGCGCCGGCCTGTTCGCCCGCTGGCAGCTGCAGCAGCCGCTGCTGGCCTGGGCCGCCCTGTTCGCGGTGGTCGCGCTGGCGCCCTTCTTCATGGGCGGCACCCTGCCCATCCTGTTGCGCGCCGTCGGCGCCGGCCGCGCCGGCCATGACGGCGGCGCCCTGTACGCGGCCAACACCACGGGCGCCATCGCCGGCGCGCTGTTGCCCGCCTTCCTGCTGATTCCCGCGCTCGGCGTGCAAGGCACCGCCCTGGCCGCCGCGGCGCTGAACCTGGTCGCCGCCTGGGGCGCGTGGTCGCTGCGCGGCCGGCGGCCGGCCCGGGCCGCCGACGCCCCCGCCGTCCGTGACGCGCCGCGCCTGTCGTCCGGCGCCCGGCTGGCCGTGGCCCTGTATGCGGTGGCCGGCGCCGTGGCGCTGGGCTACGAGGTGCTGTGGTCGCAGATGATCATCCCGTTCATGAGCACGCGGGCCTTCGCGTTTTCGGTGGTGCTGGCGGTCTACCTGGCCGGGCTGGCGCTGGGCGCGGCGCTCTATGCGCGCTGGGGCCACCGTTTCGGCGACCCGTGGCGCGTGTTCGCGGCGCTGATCGCCGGCGCGGGCCTGATCGCCCTGGCGCAGGCCGCCTTGCTGGGCGCCTGGCTGGCGCCGGTCCAGGACCTGGCCGAGGCCGGCATGCGCCGGCTCGTCGACAGCGGCCTGGCCGGCATGAGCGCGCGCTTCGCCGTCGCCGCGGGCGCGGTGGTGCTGTTGCCCACGCTGCTGCTGGGCGCGGCCTTTCCGGCGGTGCTGCAGATCGTCGCGCCGGGCGAGCGCCGCAGCCGCGGCGCGGGGCTCGCCCTGGCGGCGAACACCCTGGGCGGTATCGCCGGCAGCGCGCTGGTCGCCTTCGTGCTGCTGCCGTGGCTGGGCACGATCCGCAGCCTGACGCTGCTGGCCGCGACCGCCTGCGCCGTGGGCGTGGCCGCCACCTGGCGCGGCCGCGCGGCCGCGCCCATGGCCCCGGCGCTGGCCGGCGCGCTCGGCGTCGCCGTGCTGATCGTCGGCTGGGCCTTGCCGCAGGATCACCTGGCTCGGCTCATGCCGGGCGCGCGCGGCAAACCGCTGGTGTTCCACCATGAAAGCCATGGCGGCACCGTGGCGGTGGTCGAGAATGGCCGGGGCGCGCAGCGCTTTCACCGTCTCTACATCCAGGGCGTGTCGAACTCGGGCGACGCCATGCCATCGCTGCGCTACATGCGGCTGCAGGCGCTGCTGCCGCTGATCGTGCATGCCGGCGAGCCGGAATCCGCCCTCGTCATCGGCTACGGCACCGGCATCACGGCGGGCGCGCTGTCACGCTATCCCGGCCTGAAGCGCCGGGTGGTGGCCGAGCTGCTGCCCGGCGTGCTGCAGGCCGCGCCCTACTTCCAGGGCACCTATGACGCCTATCGCGACAGCGGCCTGCAGGTGCGGTTGCGCGACGGCCGGCGCGAGCTGCTGGCCAGCGCCGACACCTACGACCTGATCACGCTGGAACCGCCGCCGCCGTCGGCCGCGGGCGTGGTCAACCTGTATTCCCGCGACTTCTACGAACTGGCGGCGCGCCGGCTCAATCCGCACGGCATCGTGGCGCAGTGGCTGCCCCTGCCGACGCAGAACCTGGACGACACCCGCGCCCTGGTGGCCAGCTTCATCGCGGTTTTCCCGCATGCATCGCTCTGGACCACGGAGCTGCATGAAATGCTGCTGGTGGGGTCGCCCGATCCGCTGCCGCTGGTACCCGAGCGCATGGCGCGGCGCTTTGCGGCGCCGGCATTGCACGACGCCCTGGCGGAAGTCGGCGTGCCCTCGGTCGCGGCGCTGCTGGCGACCTGGGTGACCGACCGCGAGGGACTGGCGCGCTTCGCCGACGGCGCCGCGCCGGTGACCGACGACAGGCCCGCCATCGAATACGCCCCCTGGGTCCGGCCGCGCGAGATCGTCCGCACGCTGCCCGCCCTGATGGCGCAGCGCACCGCGCCGCCACTGGCGGGGCCGCCTCCCGACTGGGCCTCCGACATCGCCGGCGAGCGCGCCGTGCTGGACCTGTTCTATCGCAGCGCGCTGGCCGCGTATCGCGGCGACCGCGAAAGCTGGTCGCGCGACGCCCCCGTACTGGCCCGCGCCGGCCGCGACAACGCCTATCTGCGCTGGTTCATGAGCGGCACGGACACGGCCGACGCGCGCTAAGACGGCCTACGCGATCGCGGGTGGACGTGGCCCGACGGCAGCGCGATGCCCGTGGCGTCGTGCAAGGCCTGCAGCAGGCGCGCCTGGAAGGCCTCGTCGTGCGTGGCGGGGTGCGGTTGGCGCCGCGCCTGGTGATGCCAGTAACCGCCGCTGCGCGACGCCGCCGGGTCATCGGTCGTCGCCAGCCAGGCCTGGGTCACATGTCCCAGGCTGAGATCGCCCGGCGCGTCCGGCCCGCCCATCTTGGTGGGCACCCAACCGGGATCGACCGCATGGCTGATCACGTCGGGCCAGCGTCGCGCCACCGCCGCCATCAGCGCGGTCACGAACAGCTTGCTGTCGGAATACGAGCCGCTCTCGCGGCTGCCGTCCCAGGCCATGCCGCCCAGGTCCGGCCGGCCGTCCTCGTGCATTTCACTGCTCAGGTAGACCAGCCGACGCGGCCGTGCCATCAACGCGGTCAGCACATACGGCGCGATGACATTGACCGGCAGGATGGCGGGGCCGGTGAAGACGCCGGCGTTGTGGATGACCGCGTCCATCCGTCCCAGGGCGTTGAGCTGGTCCGCCAGATCGCGCGTCTGCGCCAGGTCGGCCAGGTCGCCCACCACCGCCAGCGCGCCCTGCGACAACAATTCCCGCGCGGCGCCCAGGCGCTCGCGGTTGCGGCCGTGCACGACCACCATGTGTCCGTCCGCCAGCAACGCGCGCGCGGCCGCCAGGCCCAGGCCGTCGACCGAACCGGTGATGAAAATGCGTGCCATGAATCCACTCCTTGAAAACCGGGCGCGGGCGGCGCAAGCCTTGCGCAACCGCCATCGGCACCGCGCCATACCGAGGCGATTGCAGTGTATCGGCATCGCGCGCCCGGCGCCGTCTTGCCCCGCCGGCGAATCCGGGAATTGCGGCCGCCGCCTGGACCCACGCATTGGAAGCGGTGATTCACGCGCAGTATAGTGACCGACGCGGCGCGGGCGCGCCCGACTTTCCCGATCCCGAACTTCACAGCAGGAGCCCCCTTCATGGCCACCGAATCCCAAGCCCCCGTCATCCTGATCACCGGCGGCAGCCGCGGCGTCGGCGCCGCGACCGCGCGGCTGGCCGCGGCGCAGGGCTACGACGTGGCGATCAGCTATGTCTCCAACGAAGCGGCGGCCCAGGCGGTGGTCGCGGACGTGCAGGCTCAGGGACGCCGCGGCCTGGCCGTGCGCGCCGACAGCGCGGACCCGGAGCAGGTCGTGCGCCTGTTCAGCGCCATCGACGAGGAATTCGGCCGGCTGGACGTACTGGTCAACAACGCCGCCATCATCGCGCGGCAATCGCGGGTCGAGGACCTGACGTTCGAGCGGATGCAGCGGATCTTCGCGGTCAATGCCATCGGCCCGATGCTGTGCGCGCAGCAGGCGGCCCGGCGCATGTCCCAGCGCCACAATGGCCGGGGCGGCGCCATCATCAACGTGTCATCGGGCGCGGCGCGGCTGGGCAGCCCCAACGAATACGTGGACTACGCCGCCTCGAAGGGCGCGCTCGAAACGTTCACGATCGGCTTTTCCAAGGAAGTGGCGCGCGAGGGCATCCGCGTGAACGTGGTGCGCCCGGGCCACATCTACACCGAGATGCACGCCAGCGGCGGCGAGCCGGGACGGGTGGACCGCATCAAGGACACCGTGCCCATGGGCCGCGGCGGCCAGCCCGAGGAAGTGGCGCGCGCCATCCTGTGGCTGGCCGGCGCCGAGGCCTCGTACGTCACCGGCACGTTCATCGACGTCACGGGCGGCAAGTAGGCCCGCGCGACAGATCAGCGCAGCGCGGCGACGTCGACGACGGTCGCCCCGCAGGCCTGCACCAGCTCGGGATCGTGGCTGGCGAACAGCACCACCCGGTCCCTGCCCCAGGCCATGAACAGCTCGGCCAGCGCGCGCCGCGCGGGCGTATCGAGCCCGTTGCTGGGGCCGTCGGCGATGACGACGGCCGGATCGCCCAGGGCGGCCGCGGTCAGGTAGACCTTGCGGCGCGTGCCCGTGGACATCTGCTCGAAGCGCTTGTCCAGGTGCGGCTCCAGCCCCAGCCGGGCGGCCAGGTCGAGCACCGCGTCATCCAGCGCCACGCCCTTTTCCGCCGCGACCTGTTCGAGCAGCCCGCGCCCGGTCTGCTGCGGCAGCGCCAGGCAGTTGTCGGGCACGTAGGCCAGGCGAGCCTGGGCCTGCAGCGGCGACGCGGCCAGCGAATGGCCGTCGATCCAGACCTCGCCGCCATCCGGCGCGATCACGCCCGCGATGATGCCGAGCAGGCTGGATTTGCCGGTGCTTTCCTCTTCGCACAGCGCCACGCAGCCGGGCGCGAACGTGTGCGTCAGTCCCTCGAATACGGAATGATCGCCGTAGCGTTTGGTGAGATGGTCGATACGTAGCATGGCGCCAGTGTACGCAGGAACGCCGCGCGCGGCCAGGACCGCGCGGCGCCTGCCGCAACGCCCGGCGCGGTCCCGCGCCATGTCCGCCGCGCCTCAGCGCTCGGCGACCGGCGGCAGCGGTTCCTCCAGGTACTGCTGCGCCAACCCGTCCTGCTGCATCTGGCGCCACTGCGCCACCGACGGCGTCGCCATCTGGAACGCGCGGGTCACCTCGCAATACCACCCCGGGTTGTGCAGCCGGCCGATCAACTGCATCGGCAGCGGGTCGATGAACATGCGTTCGGCATCGGTCACCGCCGCATCGATCAGGTGCATGCCGACGATGTCGCCGATGACCAGCGTGCGGCGCGCATCGATGTCGACCAGCTGGCGCACGCGGCATTCCATCGATGCCGGGCTGTCCTGGATTCGCGGCACGTCGACGTTGCGGCCGGGCGCCAGCAGCAGGCCGGCCTCCATCGCCTCGTCGATGCTGGCGTCGAAGTCGATGGCCGTCACGTTCATGCGGCGCGCCTGCGCCGCCGACACCAGGTTGACCACGAACTCGCCGCGCGCGGCGATATTGCGCGCGGTGTCCTTGAGCCGGCCGTCGCGCGAACCGACGCAGAAGCACAGGATCGGTGGATCGCCGGACATCACGTTGAAAAAGGAAAACGGCGCCACGTTCAGGGCGCCCCGCGCATCGCGCGAACCGACCCAGGCAATGGGCCGGGGCAGGACGGTGGAATGCATGAGTTTGCTGCGCTGCTCGCCGCTGAGCGCCTGCATGTCGAAATACATGGGAAAGCTCTCCGGGAAACGGCCTACTCGTTGCCGGCGCGGGCCGGATCCTGCGCCGGCTGGTCCACGCCAGGACGCCGGGCGCTGGATTGATGCAGCTCCACCAGGTTGCCGGCCGGGTCGCGCAGGAACAGCTGCTTGAGGCTGGGCGAGGCGACATTGTCGAGCGTGAAGTACGCGATGCCGCGGGCAATGAGTTCCTGCTCGGCGGCCAGCACGTCCTCGACCGCGAGCGCGATGTGGTTCGACACCGGATCCTGCCCCGGCCCCTTGGCGTAGCGCGACGGGCCTTCGCTGCCGAGGATGTGCAATTGCGTGCCATTGGGCAGGTTGATCCACGAACCGTAGATGCCCGGAATCTTCCACCGCGCCGGGTCCTGCGGCAGGCTCAGCACGTCGCGATAGAAATCGAGCATGGCGTCGGCCTGGGCATGATTCACGCCGAATCCGACGTGATGAAGTTCGAGCACTTTGACGGGCATGGGAGTCTCCTGTTGAAAGGTCAACGCGGCCTGCCGGGCAAGGCCCCCGACCGCGGAAATGGCGTGAACGCCGACGCGGCAAATATAGTACGTTAAACGTACTATATGCAAATCGTATTATTTGATGAACGTATAATCCGGCCTGCCCGCACCGCAACGTTTCCGACACCCCAGCCCGCCGATTCCCCATGCCCGCACGCAAGTCCGCCGCTCCGACCGCCCAACCCGGGAAAGCCGCCAAGACGGCCAAGACCGCGGCCGGCGGCCTGTCCACCGCCCCTGCCGCCCCCGACAACGCCGCCACACGCCAGGCGCAGGCCATGCGCGACGGCGCCGCCGCCGCCGCCCGGCCCCACCTGACGTTGATGGCCCAAACCGCCGCGCGCGGCACGGATACCGGCGCCGCCGGACTGGGACTGTTGATGTTGTGGCTGGCCGACGACGTGGAACACCGGGCCAACGCGTCGCTGGCGCCGTTCGGCGTATCGGAAAGCAAGCTGGACGTGCTGATGATCTTCGGCCTGGCCGAACGCGGCCTGATCGACAGCCGCGCCGTGACGCCGTCGTACATCGCCGACTACTTCGGCGTCACGCGCTCGACGGTCACGGGCCTGCTGGACTGGCTGGAGAAACGCGAGCTGCTGACGCGGGCGCTCAACCAGGACGACCGGCGCAGCATCTCACTGACCCTGACCGACGCCGGCCGCGACCTGCTCGCCCGGGCGCTACCGGCGTTCTGGACGATGTGCGCGTCGCTGGTGGATTGCCTGGACGAAGCGGACCGCACGGCCTTGCAGGGCATCCTGGCGAAGGTCTGGAAGCATTTGAAGCGCGCACCCGCGTGACGGCTGGCCGTCACTTCCTGATGTACGACTTTTTCCCGCTGTCGGAATCGCGTCAGCCCCCGACCGGCCGGTCGCCCACCCAGGCCGAGAAGCGCAACAGGTATCCGTCGGGGTCCTGCACCAGGAACTGGCGCACGCCCACTTCGACAGCGTCGCTGCGGTACCAACGCGCTTCGGGGTCCCGGTACAAAGGCCAGCGGGCAGCCGCCAGCCGCTCCAGCAAGGGGTCGATAGAGGGCACCTTGATCTCGAAATTTATGCCGCGCCCGCGGGGCGCCTCCAGCGAGCCCGTTATCCAGTAGCCGTCGCCGCGCACTTCCTCCAGCATGAACTGCGCGCCGTCCAGGTCCAGGTAGGCGAAGCCCTCGGCCTCGCGCTGGTAGGCGATCTGGAATCCACACAGGTCCATCCAGAAGGCCAGGCTTCTCGACAGGTCGGTCACCAGCAATTCCGGGACCATACGCGCACGGCGCAATTCGGTCATGCATGTCTCTTTTTTTTGAGTGTTCGACATGATGACAGAAACGGCTGCGTACCCTTTCACCCGGGCAAGCTCATGCCCCAACCGCCCAGGCCAACGGCGCCAGCAGCATCACCGCCGCCAACAGATGCAGCCACGCCCGCCGCGCGGCGAACACCCACATCGCCGCCAGCGCGTAGAACAGGAAAGCGCACAGCGTGCCCGCCACGACGGCCACCGGACGGCCGGCCAGCCCCGGCGATGACAGCCATTGCGCCATGGCCGTCGCGGCCAGGGTCGCCAGCGCGTAGCCGCCCAGCACGGCCAGCGCGACGCGCGCCAGGACGCACCAGCGGTACCCGGGCGGCGCGGGCGGCGTCCGGCCCGCCAGCGGCGTCGTCCAGCGGGCTTGCCCCACCTTGCCGGCCAGCCACAGGCACAGCAGGCCGGCAAGCAGGATCACCCCTTCCACCGACGCGGCGATCGCGTCGCCCGCCGCCACATAGGTGGCGATCGACTGCCCCGTGGTCAAGCCATTGACGAGCGGCAGCGACAGGCACAGCAGCGCCGCCATGCCAAACTGTTCGCGCCACGCGCGCGACGGCGGCCGGACCAGGGCATGCAGCAAGGTCGCCAGCCAGGCCAGGAAGAACACCCGGATCTCCCACTGCCCACGCGCCGGCCAGTCCGCCGGGATCAGGCGATTGCCATGGAAATAGGCGATACAGGCCACGGCGCCGCCGGCGATGGCCGCCACGTTGAGCGACTCGACCACGCGCTGGAAGACCGGCGTGGCCGCGCCGAACGCGCCGTCGTGCCGGGCGCGCCGCTTGACGGCATACAGCACCGCCCCGGTGGCGATCATCACCGTGCCCGCCAGGCCGAACAGGAAGTACATCCAGCGCAGCGGCCAGCCGCCATAGGTCGCCAGGTGCAGCCGCTCCATCACGCCATGCGCCACGTCGGCGCCAGGCGCGGCGTCGGCCCGGCGCAGCTCGGTCATCTCGCCGCTGGCCGCGCGAAAGGCGGCGCGACCGGCCTGGCCCGTGAAGCGCCGCACCGACGCGGCCTCGTCGACGCGGCCGAACACGCGGATCGTTTCCGTCGCCTGTCCGGGGCGCTCGACCATCAGCATGCGCGCGGGGCTGTCCATCGCGACTTCCGCGGCCGCCAGGAACGCGCCCAGTTGCAGGCGCCCCGGCACCTCGGGCGCCAACCGCGCGTCCGTCATGGCGTGGCGGCCGGCGGCGCCCGGCCCGGCCGCCGCCAGTTCCTCGTGCCACCGCGCCATGCCCTGCTCGCCGTACAGGACGCGCAACGGCCCGGGCATGTAGCTGGTGTAGAAGATCGCCAGGCCCGTATAGACGATCATCAGCTGGAACGGCAGCGTCAGCACCGCGCTGGCGTTGTGCCCGTCCAGCCAGGCGCGCGCGCCCCGGCCCGGCCGGAAGGTGAAGAAGTCCTTGAAGATGCGTTTGTGCACGATGACGCCGCTCAGCAAGGCGACCAGCATGCCCACCGACAGCCAGCCCACCAGCCAGAAGCCGAAGTTGCCGCCATACAGCGTGTAGTGCAGCACCATGAAATGGCGGCCGCCTTCGGTCTTGCGGCCCCACGGCTGGGGCAGCATGGCGCCGTTGCGCGGATCCAGTGCCGCTTCGCGCGTGACGCCCGCCGCGTCGCGCCAGAACACGCGCATTGCCCGATTGTCGGCCGATGGCAGTTCGATGCGCCAGAAGCGCGCGGCCGCGCCCTCCCCGTCCAGCCATTGGCCGGCCGCCGCGAGCACGGCGGGCCTGCCAATGTCGCGCACGTCCTCTGGCAGGGCCGGCTCGGCGCCCATCCAGTGCGAGATCGGCGCGCGGAACACGCTGAGCGTGCCGGCCAGGAAGATCAGGCACAGCAACCAGGCGCAGACCAGGCCGCACCAGGTGTGCAGCCAGGCCATGCGCTGGCGCAACCCGCCCTGGCGCATCAGAACGTGCCGCGCAGCGTCAGCATGGCGTTGCGGGGATCGCCGTAGTGCACGCCGTTCACCATGTTGCCGATGGCGCTGTAGTAGGTCTTGTCGAAGATGTTGTTGAGGTTGAGCGTGGCGGCCCAGTTGCGGTTGATCTGGTACTTGGCGTAGGCGTTCCACACCGCGCGGCCGCTGGCCTTGGCCGTCAGCGCGCCGATCTGGCGCGACTGGCCGCTCTGCACGTTGACGCCGCCGCCCACCGTGAAGGCGCTCAGGTCGCCCGGCAGCTGGTACGTGGACCAGAGCCGGAAGATGTGTTTGGGCGTGTGCCAGGCGAACGCCTGCCCTTCGCTGCTGACGTCCTTCAGGTAGCGGGTGGTGTTGAAGGTATAGCCGGCGTACACGTTCCAGCCGCGGGTGACTTCGCCGTTGATCTCGGCGTCGAAGCCCTGGCTACGCACCTTGCCCGCGTCGGTGTAGCAGTAGTAGTTGTCGGCGCAGGTCGGGCTGGAGCTGAAGTCCACCTGGGCGCGATTGCTCTGGTCGATGCGGAAGATCGCGAACGCCGTATTGATGCGGCCGTCCAGCAGCTCGCCCTTCAGGCCCAGCTCGTAGTTCTCGCCGACGATGGGCTTGAGCGACTGGCCCGCGGCGTTGACTTCGCTCTGCGGCTTGAAGATGTCCGTGTAGCTCACATAGGTGGTCCACTGCGGCGACAGGTCGAGGATCAGCCCCGCGTAGGGCGTGAAGTGGGTGTTGGCCTGCACCGTCTGGCCGTTCGCCAGGACGCCGGCCGTGGTGGTATCGGTGGTCCAGATACGGTTCGAACGGCTGAAGCGGCCGCCCAGCACCAGCTTCAGCGGATCGGTCAGCTGCAGGCGGGTCGCGCCGTAGAAGCCCAGTTCGCGGCTGGTGCCGAGACGGACTTCATCCGTGGACGCCCGCAGCGCGGCCGTGGTCGGCTCGGGCAGGCCCGGATTGAACTGGAAGGCATTGAAGGTGGCGTAGTTCGTCAGATACGAGTAGGACGTGTCGATCTTGGTGTGGGCGTAGTTGGCGCCCACCACCACCTCGTGGGTGCGGCCGAAGGCGCGGAATTTGCCGGTCAGGTTGGCGTCCATGCCCGACGCGTCCAGGTCGGCGACCGTGCGGGCCACGCTGACCATGGCCATCTGCGTGGCCGGATTCACGGCGCGGCTGGAGGCGGTGTACTTCAGGTACTGTTTTTCCTGCACGTAGGCGCCCGTGACCTTGAAGCGCCAGTCGTCGTTGAAGGCGTGCGTGAAGTCGGCGTAGAAGCCCTGGTTCGAAGTCTGCTGCCGGTTCCAGTCGGCGCCGTAGCTGGTGGAGCGTTTGAAGTCGATATCCTCGCCATCGCTGTAGCGCGGCAGGCCGGAGATCGACGGCCGGCCGCGCAGGTCTTCGTAGCTGTAGCCCAGGTTCAGCTGCGTATAGGGCGTGAAGTCGTATTCGATCGTGCCGTAGAAGGTGGTGTTCTTCAGGTGGACGCGGTCGATGAACGAATGGTTGTCCTGGCGTTCGATCAACGCCCGGCCGCGCAGGCTGCCATCGGCATTGAGCGCGCCGCTGCCGTCGACCTGCAGGCCATAACGGTCCCAGCTGCCGGCCTTGGTCTCGACCATGAAGCGGTCTTCCGCCAGCGGACGCTTGCGCACCAGGTTCACCGCGCCGCCGGGCGAGCCCGAGCCTTGCAGCAGGCCGGCGGCGCCGCGCAGCACCTCGACCCGGTCATACATGGCGGTGCCGCCCGAGTAATTGCTGGCGCGGCCATAGAAGCCGCGTTCCAGCGGCACGCCGTCGTACTGGATGACGCTGCCCTCGAAGCCGCGCGAATAGATGTACTTGCCGCCCTGCGGACTCTGCTGCAAGGTCACGCCGGTGGTGTTTTCCAGCGCGTCGTAGACCGACGTCAGGTTCTGTTCGTCCAGCCGTTGGCGCGTCACGACGCTGACGGACTGCGGGATGTCGCGCAGACGCTGGTCGCCCTTGCCGATCATGACCGAGGGCACGGTATAGGAACCGGTGCCTTCGGACATGCTGCGGTATTCCTGCCCGGTCACCGTCACCGCGTCCAGCGTGACGGCGCCGCCGCGCGCGGCGCGCCGCACCGCGTAGCCGCCGCTGGGCTGGCGCACGCCTTCGAAGCCGGTGCCGGCCAGCAACGCCGCCAGGCCGCCCGCGGTGGTCCAGCGGCCGTTCAGGCCCTGCGTCTGCGCGCGCTCGGCCTGGGACGCATCGAACGACACATTCACCCCGGCGGCGCGCGCGAACTGGTTCAGCGCCTGGTCCAGCGGGCCGGCGGCGATGGCGAAGCCGCGCTCGGCCTCCTGCACCGCGGGCGCGGTTTGCGCCCACACGGCGGCGCCCGGCCAGGCCGCCAGGGCGGCGCCGCACAGGATGCCGGACAGGGCCGTGCGCAGCACGGTGGGAACGGGCGCCGGGCGCGCCGTCTTCGGGGTACGAGCGAGTGTCATTGCGTAGTCTTGAAGGCCAGGTTGAAAGGTGTCTTTCCCTGTAGGCCGGACAAGAACGCGAATCCCCTCATTTTTTCCGCAACTTTTTTCGGCCTCTGCGCGCGGCCGTCTCTTGAGCCATGCCCCGGCGCGGCATGCCGGCATCAGGCCGGGCCGACCGTCACCCAGTAGCGGGTCCAGTAACGCACCCGGACCGGCAAGGTCTGGGCCAGGAAGGCCAGCGCCCGGTCGGTATCACCGATGTGGTACGTGCCCGATACCCGCAGGTCCGCCACCTCGGGGGCACAGCTGATGCGCCCGCGGCGGTAGCGCGACAGTTCCGCCAGCAGGTCGGTCAGCCGCATGTTCTTGCCGACGATCGCGCCTTCGACCCAGGCCGCGCTTTCCATGGCGGGCGGCGGCAGGGGTTGCGCGTGCCGGCGGTCAAGCCAGCCCTGCTGGCCCGCCTGCACGATGACACGGTCGCCGCCGTCGGCCGGCGTCAGGGCCACCGCGTGTTCCTGCACGCTGACCCGGGCGCCATCGTCGTCCAGGCGCACGACGAAGCGGGTGCCCAGCGCCTCGACCATGCCATACGGCGTGCGCACCCGGAACGGCCGCCGCGCCGGCGCCCCGCTGTCGCTGCCCGTGCTCAGCGAGATCTCGCCGCGATGCAGCACCACCACGCGCTCGGGGCCCTCCAGCAGCAGGCTCACGGCGCTGTCGGTGTTCAGCACCAGATAGGTGCCATCGGCCAGCGTCAGGGCCCGGCGCTCGCCCAGGCCGGTGCTGACATCGGCGACCAGGCGCTGCCAGGGCACCTGCTCGCGCGTCGCCCAGCCCGTGCCCAATACGCCGCCGGCGACCAGCAGGCTCTTGAGCACCACACGGCGCTGGCGCCGGCGCGTGCCGTTCAGGGCCGTCAACGCATCCAGCGCCAGCCCCTGCGGGACCGAGGTGAAATCGGCGTTCAGCGACTGCACGCGGGCCCAGGCCATTTCGTGCTCGGGCGCGGCCCGGCGCCAGCGCTCGAACGCCGCGCGCGTGCGCGCGTCCGCCTGGCTGAAGTTGAGCTTGACCGACCAGTCGATGGCCTGGTCGACGATGGTGGCGGCGATCGGCGCGGCCGCGCCCGGCTCTCTCATGCCGGCTCGAAGCGGAATTGATAGCACTGGCGCAGCCCGCTGGCGACGTAGCGCTCGGCGGTGGCCAGCGACACATCGAGCCGCGCGGCGATCTGCGGGCAGCTCAGGCCCTCGAGCTGGGCCCACAGGAAGGCCTGGCGCACCTTGGGCTTGAGGGTGTCGAGCATCTGGTCGATCTTGATCAGCGCCTCGAGGATGAGCAGGCGGCTTTCGGGGGAAGGCGCTTGCGCTTCCGGCGTGCGGGCCAGCACCTCGAGCCAGGCGCGCTCCAGTTCGCGGCGGCGCCAGTGGTCGACCAGCAGGCCACGCGCGATGGTGCTTAGGAAAGCCCGCGGCTCGCGCGTGTCGGCCACGGCCGGCCGGCGCAGCAGGCGCACGAACACGTCATGCGCCAGGTCCGCGGCCTCGAACGAATTGCCGAGCTGACGGCGCAGCCAACCGTGCAGCCAGCCGTGGTGATCCACATAAAGCGATTCGATTCGATCCTGCGTCGTGGGGGACATGGCCGCGCGCCCTTGCGGGCAAATGAATGATAACCATTCTCTATTGTAATGACGAGACACAGGCATCGGCAAGCGCCCCTCCCGGCGCGCACGCCCCGCCCCCGTGGCGACGCTTCCGGTTCAGGCCTTGGAATTGTCCGTGACGAGCCTGTCCGCGAACGCGGAGGGCGCCTCCCCTTCGCGGTGAAAGAACAGTGGCTCCAGGCCGCCCTTGCCCCGGTCCAGGTACTCGAACGCGACCCGCTCCCCGGGCTGCGCCGGCCCGCCGCCATGGCTGAGGTTGTACAGTTCGCCGCCCAGCCGATAGGCATACAGCGGGGTCCAGGAGGCCGAGTCCGGCATCTGCGCCTTGTAGGTCAAGACCTCGTCCACCCGGCCGCGCACGCCGTACTTGACGCTCGCGCGCCGCAGGGCCCGGCTCGGCCGCCCCGCCCACCATGCCGCCGCCAGGAACAACACGCCGACGCCATACAGCGGCCAAGCGAACCAACCGGCGGCCAGAGACACCAGCGCCGCGCCCAGCAACACATTGCGCATCAAGGTCGCATCCTGCCGCAGCCACCCCCGATCGGCATCGCTAAGGGTCTCGTAGGCTTTCTGCACTTCGCCCGGGCCGTCGTATTCCGCGCGCAACAGCACCGGCGCCTGCCCCGGCCACAGCGCCAGCAGGTGCAGCCGTACCGGCGCATCCAGCCTGGCGGCGCAGCGTTCGGGACTCGTGCCGCCATCCCCGGGCATCGTGAAGCCGTTCATGAACGGCAGCGCCACCTCCAGCGTGCGCCCATCGATGCCGTACCGCACGCCGCCGCCGGCGGTGGGCGCCAGGCCGGTGAGCACGCCCGAGACCACCTGCTTCGGCACGCCGCCGCGCAACACCCGCCGCCAGCGCCGCCGCACCGCCGGGCCGCGCAGCAGGCGGCGGCCGAAATGCAGCGTGAAGCCCGCAAGCACCAGGATCATCACGCCCAGCACCGGATCACGCGCCGTGGTCGAAGGCCCCCACAGCCAGATCCCGGCCAGGAACGCCGTGATGGCCAGGAACAGCGCGAAGAACACCGCCCCCAGGGCCGTTTCCGCGCCGTGAAAGCGCGTATGACGGCGCAACCAGGACAGGTCCTGCTCGGTCAACGCCTCATCGTGGGTCTGCATGCCGCGCGCCTCCTCGTCTCGATCCGATTGCCCGCCATGATGACAGATGCGCCGGCCCGTCCGGCTTGACAAGCCCCCCTTGCGCCTCCGAACATAGCTTCATCCACCCGGGGAGCTTCGGCAAGAAGCTGAGATTCCGATGGCGGCCGCGTCCGACACGCGGCGCGCGGCGCGCAGACCCGTTGAACCTGATCCAGACAATGCTGGCGTAGGGAAGGTGCGCATTCCGCCGGCCCCCGCTGCCGCGCCATGACGCTCCGCCCCGCCCGTTGTCCCCTTGCAAGGACCGACCGGCATGGCCTCTTCCGACCCCACCCTCTCCGCCCTGGCGCTGGCGTCGCGCGACCTGTACGCGGCGGTGCGCCGCGACGCGCCGCTGGTGCAGTGCCTGACCAATTTCGTGTCGATGAATACCGCGGCCAACACGCTGCTGGCCATCGGCGCCTCGCCCGCGATGGTGCATGCCGTGGAAGAAGCCCCGGAGTTCGCCGCCATCAGCGGCGCGGTGGTGATCAACATCGGCACGCTCTCGGCGCCATGGCTGGATAGCATGCTGCAGACCGCCGCCGCCGCGACCCGGGCCGGCACGCCATGGGTGCTGGACCCGGTGGCGCACCATGCCACGGCGTTCCGGCGCGACGCGGTACGGCGCCTGCTGGACCTGCGGCCCGCGGTGATCCGCGGCAATGCATCGGAGATCATCGCGCTGGCCGGCGGCCAGAGCGCCAGCAAGGGCGTGGACGCGCGCGATCCCGTGCAGCAGGCCGAGCAGGCGGCGCGCGAGCTGGCGCGGGCGCGCGCCACCGTGGTGGCCGTGACCGGGGAAGTGGATTTCGTGACGGACGGCCAGCGCGAAGTGCGCGTGACCGGCGGGTCGCCGCTGATGCCGCAGGTCACCGCCACCGGCTGCGCGCTGACGGCGGTGGTGGGCGCCTTCGCGGCGGTGGCGCGCGATGACGCCTACACGGCCGCGGTGGCGGCGCTGTCGTGCTTCGGCATCGCCGGCCGTCGCGCCGGCGCCCTGGCGGAGGGCCCCGGTTCGTTTGCGTGGCGCTTCCTGGACGCGCTGGCGGCGCTGGAAACGGACAGCCTGGCGGCCGAATCGCCGCTGCGCTGATCCGCGCCGCGCGCGCCTGGCCGGCGCGCGCGGACCGCTGGTTTTACATGCGGTACTGCAGGCTCAGCATCGCGTTGCGCGGCGCGCCCGGCATGTTCAGGTTGGGGCTGGTGCCATGGGCCGAGACGATATAGCCGGCGTTGAACAGGTTGTACACGTTCAACTGCACCGAGTACGGCCCCTGGCGCCACCATGCCGCCGCGTCCGCCGTCAGGTAGCCCGGCAGCGTGACGGTGTTGCCCGGGTTGGCGAAGCGCGCGCCCACCAGGTTCAGGCCGGCGCCAGCGCCGAAGCCATCGCCCAGGTCCTTGGTGATCCAGACGTTGCCGGCATGGCGCGGCGTCAGCGTGGCGCGCTTGCCTTCCACGCTCTTGCCGGCATCCACCGCGACGGACTGCGTCACGCGCGCATCCAAGTAGGCGTAGCCCAGCATCGCGCGCCAACCGTTGGACAGGTCGCCCGACAGCGTCCATTCGGCGCCGTCGGTGCGCTGCGTGCCCACCGGCACCAGCGTGTTGGTCACCGGGTTGGTGACCTTGATGTCGGTGCGCTCCAGGCGGAACACGGACACGGTGGTCGAGAGCTTGCCATCCAGGAAGTCGTACTTGGCGCCGACTTCGTAGTTGGTGGTCTTTTCCGGCGCCAGGTCGACGTTGTTGGCGGCCAGCGCGAAGGCCTCGCCCGAGGGCTGGTAGGAACGGCTCCACGACACGTAGTACGACTGCACGCTGTCCGGCTGGAACACCAGGCCCAGGCGCGGGCTCAGGTTGGAGTCGGTGCGCTGCAGGTTCTGGCCGCTGCGGCGGTCCTCGGTCTTCTGCTCGAAACGGTCGTGGCGCACGCCGCCCAGCACCTTCCAGTGCTCGCCCAGCGACACCATGTCCTGCACGTACAGGCCGAGCGTGCTGAAGCGGCCCAGGCTGTCCGAACCCGGCGCGCCCACGGCCTGGCGCTGCAGCGTCGGCAGGCGCGGATCGAACAGGTTGACCACCGCCACGTTGGCGTTGGAATAGCTCACCAGGTCCTTGTTCTGCTGCCCCACTTCGACGCCGTACAGGATGTCGTGGCGCACCGAGCCCCACTGCACGCGCTGCATCAGTTCGGTCTGGTTGGTCCAGCCGTGTTCGTCGCGCAGCACGTTGCCGTGCGTCAGCGACACGGTCTGGGCCGCTTCGTTGACCGTGCCGGGCAAGGTGTTGTTGCGGTTCAGCGTGTAGTGGTAGTAGCGCGTGGCGTTGCGCAGCGACCAGTTCTCGTTGAAGCGGTGCGTCAGCGTGCCAGCATAGGACTGCACGCGGGTCTGGGTGTAGTCGGTGTCGCGCGCGTTCTCGGCGCCATAGTAGGTGGACGGGTCCACGTCCACCGGCCGGCCGTGATAGGCCGGGATGCCGAAGTCGGTCAGGCGGCGGTCTTCCAGGAACTCGGTCTGCAGCAGGAAGGTGGTGTCCTCCCCAAGGCGGAACTGGGCCGACGGCGCGATCGCCTTGCGGTCGATGAACTGCTTGTCGCGGTAGCTGTCGCCCTTCTCCACCGCGCCGGTCAGGCGCCACGACATGGAGCCGCTTTCATTGGCGCGGCCCAGGTCCAGGTCGAGCCGGCGGTCGTTCCACGAGCCGTAGCTCAGGCCGACCTGCGAGATGTCCTCGCCCGGCTTCTTGGTGACGCGGTTGATCAGGCCGCCCGACGAGCCGCGGCCATACAGCACCGCGGCCGGGCCCTTGATGACGTCGATGCGCTCGACGTTGGACAGGTCGCGGTAGTACAGCGCGTCGTCGCGGAAGCCGTCGACGAACTGGTCGGCGATGGCGGTGAAGCCGCGGATCGACACCTGGTCGCGCTGGCCGTCGCCGGTCGAGAAGCTGACGCCCGGCACGTTCTTGAGCGCGTCCTGCACCGACATGGCGTGCTGGTCGCGCAGCACCTGCGCCGGCACCACGTTCACCGTCTGCGGAATGTCGCGCAGCGGCGCGTCGATCTTGGTGGCGCTGGTGGACGCGGGCGGGTTGTAGCTCTGGGCGGTGTCGTCGGTGCCGACGACGCTGACGGCGGGCAAGGTGGCGGTGGGCGCGGCGGCCTGGCCGTGCGCGGCCAGGGGAGCCACGACGAACAGGGCGGCGGTGAGGGGGCGAAGGACGTGCATGGCCAGCGGGTCTTGTCGAAGTCGTTTGAAATGGAATGGTTCGCCATTCTCTTGACAACGAGAATCACTCGCAATGCTTTTATCATTACGTTGCCTTGCGGCCACGATAAATGAGACACGCGTCCAATTCAGATGTTTTTCAGCCGCCTTGTGCCACGCGTGCGCGCCCCTCGGCAGGCCTGCGCCGCGGCCATGCGCCCCTGTTTTTATCGACCGCGGGTCAGCGGTAGTACACGCAGATGCGCTTGCCGCCGATCTCGTGCACGTCGATCGGCAGTTCGTACAGCGCGCCCAGGACTTCCGGACGGATCAACTCGGCGGGAGTGCCATGGTGCGCCACCCTGCCCGCCTTCATCGCCACGATGCGATCGGCATAGGCCGAGGCGAAGTTGATGTCGTGCAGCACCAGCACCACGGTCTTGCCCAGTTCGTCGGCCGCGCGCCGCAGGGTGCCCATCATGGCCACCGCGTGCTTCATGTCGAGGCTGTTGAGCGGCTCGTCCAGCAGCAGGTAGCGCGTGTCCTGGCACAGCACCATCGCCACGAAGGCGCGCTGGCGCTGGCCGCCGGACATCTCGTCCAGGTAGCGGTCGGCCAGCGGCTCCAGTTCCAGGTAGGCGATGGCGCGGTCGATATGGGCCTTGTCGTCCAGCGTCAGCCGTCCGCCGGTGTGCGGATAGCGGCCGAACGCCACCAGGTCGCGCACCGTCAGGCGCAGCGGCAGGTGATTGTCCTGCCGCAGGATGGCCAGCCGGCGCGCCAGTTCGCGGCTGTCGCTGCGCGTCACGTCCAGGCCGTCGACCTGAATGTGGCCGGCCGACGTCGGCAACAGGCGGCTGATCATCGACAGCAGGGTCGACTTGCCGGCGCCGTTGGGGCCGATGATGGCGGTCACGCCGCCCGCGGGCAGCGCCAGCGACACCTGGTCCACGACCACGCTGTCGCCATACTGCTTGCTGACTTGTTGGATATCGATCATTGGCGTCCCCTGCGCAAGATCAGGGCCAGGAACATCACTCCGCCCACGAATTCGATGACCACGCTGACCGTGGTGCTCAGCTGCAATACCCGTTCAAGCAGCGTCTGGCCGCCCACCAGGAAGATCACGCTGAGCAGCACCGCGGCCGGCACGGTGTGGCGATGCCGGTCCGAGCCCATCGCGTGGTAGGCCAGGTTGCTGACCAGCAGGCCGAAAAACGTCACCGGCCCCACCAGCGCGGTGGACACCGACACCAGCACGGCGATGGCGGCCAGCGTCAGCAGCAAGGTGCGGCGATAGTCCACGCCCAGGTTCAGCGCGATCTCGCGCCCCAGCGCCAGCACGTCGTAGCGGCGCCGCATGCGCCAGATCAGCAGCGTGGCCACCGCCACCGCCGCCAGCGCGATCGGCAGCAGGCCGGTGCGCACCGAATTGAAATTGGCGAACATCCGGTCCTGCAGCACCAGGAACTCGTTCGGGTCGATCAGGCGCACGACAAAGCTGGACAGGCTGCGGAACAACAGGCCGAAGATGATGCCGACCAGCATCATCAGGTGCAGGCTGCGCACCGCGTCGGTGAACAGCCAGCGGAACAGCAGGCAAGCGAACGCCGTCATCGCGCACACCTCCAGCACGAAGGCCGCCACGGGATGGCTGACCACCCCTGCCGCCTGGCCGAAGCCGAACACCACCACCGACTGGATCAGCAGGTAAAGCGCATCAAACCCCATGATGGCCGGCGTCAGGATGCGGTTGTGGGTGACGGTCTGGAACAGCACCGATGACACCGCCACCGCGTACGCCACCAGCAGCATCGCCGCCAGCTTGCCGCCACGGAACGGCAGCACGAAGTCCCACTGGCCATTGGCGCCCAGCATCATGAAGCCGGCCACGCACAGCAGCGCCAGCGCGGCCAGCAGGGCCAGGCGCCAGGCCTGCGGCGAACGGGCCGTGGCGGCGCGCGACACGACGGAATCAGCCACGGCGGTTCCTCCGGCTGTGCAGCAGGCACAGGAACAGGATGCTGCCCACCACGCCCACCACCGTGCCCAGCGGCACCTCGTACGGGTGGATCACCAGGCGGCCGATGATGTCACAGGCCAGCACGAAGACGCCCCCCAGCACCGCCACCCAGGGAATCGAACGGCGCATGTTGTCGCCCAGCATCAGGCTGACGGCGTTCGGCACGATCAGGCCCAGGAACGGAATGCCGCCGGCCGTCACCACCACCACCGCGGAGATCGCCGACACGATCAGCAATCCGGTCAGCGTCAGGCGCGCGTGGTTCAGGCCGAGATTGGCGGCGAATTCCCGCCCCATGCCGGCCACGGTGTAGCGGTCCGCCGCCAGGTAGGCGGCGGCGGCCAGCGCGAAACCGATCCACAGCAGTTCGTAGCGCCCGCGCAGCACCCCGGAAAAATCGCCCGTGGTCCAGGCGTGCAGCGACTGCAGCAGGTCGTAGCGATAGGCGACGAAGGTGGTGACCGCGTGGATCACGCCGCCCAGGATCAAGCCGATCAAGGGCACGATGAAGGGCGTGCGCAGCGGCACGCGCCGCAGCAGCGCCAGGAACAGCAGCGTGCCCGCCAGCGCGAAACCGGTGGCCGTCAGCATCTTGCCGATCACCGGCGTGTCCGGCGCCAGCAGCGTCACCACCAGGATGCCCAGGGTGGCCGACTCGACGGTGCCGGCCGTGGTCGGTTCGACGTAGCGGTTGCGCACCAGCATCTGCATGATGAGCCCGGCCACCGCCAGCGCCATGCCGGCCAGCAGCAAGGCCAGCGTGCGCGGCACGCGGCTGACCAGCAGCAGGCGCCAGGCGCGCTCGGCGTCCGGCCCGCCGGCCAGGGCGCTGAACGAGAACGTCCCCGCGCCCAGGCTGACGCTGGCCACGCACAGCAACAGCAACAACAGCAGCAACGCCGCCAACCCGGCCCAGCCGGTGATCATGCCGCCCTGCTTCACCCGGCCGACTCCGGTTCCATCCGCTGTGCCATGCGGTTACTTGGCCGCCGACAGCGCGCGCGCCAGGTCGTCCACGTTCTGCTGCATGGCGGTCAGGCCCGCGCTGCCCAGCAGATACCAGTTGTAGCCGTTCAGGTAGACCACGCGCTGCTGCTTCCAGGCCTTGGTCGGGCGGATCAGCTCGTTGTCCAGCATGCGCTGGGCCGACGTGCCCTCGCGGCCGATGGCGGCATCGCGGTCGATCACGAACAGCCAGTCCGGATCGGTCTGGGCGATGAACTCGAACGAGATCGCCTGGCCGTGGTTCGACACGTTCAGGTCCTTGGCGGCCGGCGCGATGCCGAACGCGTCATGGATGACGCCGAAGCGCGAACCGGGGCCGTAGGCGCTCATCTTGCCGCCCGTGGTCAGCACGATCAGGCCGGTGCCCGCGCCGGCGGCCTTGCCGTGCAGCGCGGCGATCGCGGCGCGCAGGGCATCCAGCTTTTCCTTGGCCTGGGCCTGCTTGCCGTAGAGGGCGGCCAGCGTCTCGGTGTTGCGCGCCACGCTGCCCACCAGGTCCTTGGCGTCGACGGTCAGGTCCACCGTGGGCGCCAGCTTGGCGAGCTCGTCGTACTTGGGCGCCGAGCGGCCGGCCACGAAGATCACCTGCGGCTGCGCCGCGTGGATCACTTCGTAGTTGGGCTCGAACATGCTGCCCACCTTCAGGTAGCGCTTGTCGGCGTACTGGGCCAGCTGCGGCGGCAGCTTGGCGGCCGTCGGCACGCCGGTAACGTCCACGCCCAGCGCGTGCAGCGTGTCGAGCACCGCCAGGTCCAGCACCACGGTCTTGGCGGGGTTCTGCGGCACGGCGGTCTCGCCGCGCGCATGCTTGACCGGCACGGTCTGGGCCGCGCTCAGCGCGCTGGCCGTGCCCAGGGCCAGGGCGGCGGCGGCACAAGCCAGCCAACGGCCGGCGCGTCCCGCTTGGGTTTGTTTCATCGTCATGCTCGTCTCTCCAGGTTGCGGGAACGCCGCCTGGCGGCGGCGCGTCCCGGGTGTTGCACGCGGGCTCAGAACTTCACGCCCACGCCCAGCCAATAGCGGCGGCCGTCTTCGACGTAGCCGTAGTCGTCGTAGCCGACCTTTTTGTCGAACAGGTTGTAGATGCCGGCGTACACCGACACCTTCTTGTTGACGGCGTAGGAGCCGCCCAGGTCGACGAAGGTGTAGGACGGCGCCACCAGCGACGACGAGGACGGGCCGGTGATCGGCTGGCTTTCCTTGCCGCGGTAGTTGACGCGGGCCCAGGCCTCGAGCGCGTCGGACGCCTGCCAGTTGACCGTGGTGGTGAACAGGTGCTTGGGCAGCTGGTTCAGCGGCTGGCCCTGGTACTGGCCGGTCTTCTGTTCCGACTTGGTGAAGGTGTAGCTGCTGGTCAGCGACCAGTCGCGACCCAGCGGCAGCTTCAGGTTGGCCTCGACGCCGCGCGACACCGCCTTGTCCACGTTCATGTAGGTGGTGGGATTGGCGCCGAACTGGTTGGGGCCTTCGGTGCACTGCGACAGCGGGCACGCAACGCGGGTGATCTTGTCCTTGAAGTCGTTGTTGAACAGCGTCAGGCCGGCGTTGAAGCCTTCGCCGTCGTCATACAGCAGGCCGATTTCCTCGGTCACCGACTTCTCGGGCGTCAGGTTGGGGTTGCCATACATGTTGCCGCCGCGGCTGACCTGGCCCCAGCCCGCGACCGTCTGGCGCAGGTCGGGCGCGCGGAAGCCGGTGGACACGCCGCCCTTCAGGGTCCAGCGCTCGGCCATGTGCCACACGCCGTACAGGCGCGGGCTGAAATGGCTGCCGAAGTTCTCGTCCTGGTCCATGCGCAGGCCGCCGGTGACGGCAAAGCTCTCGGCCAGGCGCCATTCATCCTCGGCGAACAGCGCCCATTGGTAGCGCTCCACCTTGCTGGGGCCGCCGGCCAGCTGGTTGCCGGTCTGGTCGGTCAGGCGCTGCGTCAGGTAGCTGCCGCCCAGCGTCAGCATGTGCGAACCCAGCGGCAGCGACCAGCTGGTCTGCAGGTCCAGGTTCTTGATCTTCATCTGGCGCGAGCGGTTATCGAACTCTTCCTGCTGCACGTAGCTGTCGGACACGCCCCAGCCCCAGCGGCCGGTATGCGACAAGGCCCACTTGTTGCTGCGGTAGTCGGTTTCCGACGAGGCCGGGCAGCCGGTGCGCGGGCACGCCACGCCCGGCGCCAGCGGGGCCACGGTCTTGCCCAGGGTGTTCTCGTATTTCTGGCGGCTGGAAGTGGCTTCCAGCACGATGTCGTGGTCGCGGTTGGGCGTAAGCGCCAGCTTGGCGGTGATGTTGGTGGCGTTGCGCTTGCGGTAGCCGTCGAAGATCTTGTCTTCGTCGCGCTGGGTCGCCTGGCCGTAGATCTGCAGGCCCAGCAGGTCGTTCTTGATCGGGCCGGCCAGGTAGAAGTTGCCCTGGTAGATGTCGCCGGACTTGCTGCTTTCCTGGATGGTGGTGTCCATGCGGATCTCGCCGCCCCACTCGCTGGGCACCTTGCGGGTGATGATGTTGATCACCCCGCCCATGGCGTCGGACCCATACAGCGACGACATCGGCCCGCGCACCACCTCGATGCGCTCGATGGCCGAGATCGGCGGCGTCCAGCCGCCTTCGACGCCGCTGGAGTCGGAGTTGGTGCGGGTTTCGCGCGAGTTCTGGCGCTTGCCGTCGATCAGGATCAGCGTGTACTTCGGCCCCATGCCGCGCAGGCTGATGTCCTGGCGGTCGCCGCCGCCGGTGACGATCACGCCCGGCACTTCGACCAGGGCGTCGGTGACGTCGCGGTAGAACTTCTTTTCGAGATCCTGGCGCGTGATGACGCTGATCGAGGCCGGCGCGTCCTGGATCTGCTGCTCGTAGCCGCTGGCCGTGACCACCACGGTGTCCAGCGTCTTGGTGTCGGCCGCCTGCCCCCAGGCCGGCTGGCCCAGGGCGAGGCCGGCGCCGCACAAGGCGACGGCCAGGCGGGTACGCGGACCCAGTGCGCGACGCACGGTCAGATCGTTACTGAGCATGATTTGAACTTCTCCCGTCCCGGATGGCCGCCGCGCCCCGCGCGCCGCGCCCTCCGCTTCAATTTTTAATGAAAACCATTCTCATATTAGAATGGAGGCCGTCCGGGGGCTGCAACACGCTTTCCGCAACTTTTACTTTCTTCGCACTTCTTGACACTTCGGCCGCCGGCGACCCGCTATGCTGCCGCAGCAACAGAACCCAAGCGCATGTCCATCTCACCCCCTTTGACACTGCGCCGCATCCTGTTGATCGACGACGACGTCGACCTGGCATTGATGCTGCGCGAATACCTCGAACCCGGCCAGATCGAGCTGACGCTGGCGCACAACAGCGCTCAAGGTTTGCCTTTGGCAATGCAGGGTTGCTTTGATCTTGTCCTGCTCGACCTGATGCTGCCCGACGGCAACGGCCTCGACCTGTTACGGCGCCTGCGCCAGCATTCGCGCCGCCCGGTCATCATGTTCACCGCCCATGGCGGCGAAACCGACCGGGTGCTGGGGCTTGAACTGGGCGCCGACGACTACCTGGCCAAGCCGTTCAGTCCACGCGAACTCAAGGCCCGCATTGGCGCGGTGCTGCGCCGTTTCGAGGAAACACCGCAACCCGCCCCGCTCGAATTGAGCGTGGGCGCGCTGTCGCTCGACGCCGCCAGCGGCCGCGCCCGCCTCGGCGCGCAGGAAGTGCTGCTGACCGGCGCCGAACAGCGCATCCTGGAAATCCTGATGCGCGCGCCCGGCCAGGTGGTGGCGCGCGACCAGATCAGCCTGTACGCGCTGGGCCGCAGCGCCGACCGCTACGACCGCAGCATCGACACCCACATCAGCAGCCTGCGCAAGAAACTGCAGCTGGACCAGGCCGGCGACGCCCCCGCCATCCGCAACCTGCGGGGGCTGGGCTACGTGCTGGCGGGCACGGCCTGATGGCCTGGCTGCCGATCCGCTCCCTGTTCTGGCGCGCCTTCCTGACCTTCTGGGGCGCGATGGCTGTCATCACGGTCTGCGGCATGATGCTGACCGCGGCCGTGGCCTGGTATCGCGTCGATTCGCTGGACGGCCTGAACCCCGGCAACCTGACCCGCGACGCGACGCAGATCGCGCGCACCGACGGCGCCGACGGCCTGCGCCGTTGGCTCGAGGCCATGGATGCGCGCTATTCGGCGCTCAAGATCTACATCGTCGACACGCAGGACCGCGAGATCCTGGGACGCCGCCTGCCGACCCGGCTGGACGACTGGCTGGCCGCCTTTCGCGCCTCGCCCGATGCCAGCATGCTGACCGCCATCGACGTGGCCGCCGATCCCGACGCGCTGCGCGTGTCCTGGTGGCACCCGCAGCTGCTCATCCTGCCGGACCGCAGCCATCTGCTGATGCTGTTCCTGCCGTTCGATTCGTCGCACTGGGAGATGCTGGGCCTGACCCCGGTCGCGCTCGGATTGCTGCTGTTCGCCCTGGCCATCACCGCGCCGTTCTGCTGGGCGCTGACGCGTCACGTGGCGGCGCCGCTGGACCAGTTGCGGCGGGCGGCCCGCGCGCTGGCCGCCGGCAAGCTGGAAACCCGCAGCCCCGCCGTCCTGTCGCTGCGCAAGGACGAAGTGGGCCTCTTGGCGCGCGACTTCGACGCCATGGCCGGCCGCCTGCAGGCGCTGGTCGATACCCGCGAACAACTGCTGCGCAACATCGCCCATGAACTGCGCTCGCCGCTGGCGCGCCTGCGGCTGGGCGTCGAACTGGCGCGCCGCAAGGACGAACGCCAGGACCTGCAACTGGACCGCATGGAGCGCGAATGCGAGCGCCTGGACGCCCTGGTCGGCAGCACCCTGCGGCTGGCGCGCATGGGCGCCCTGCCCTCGCCGACCGAAACGCTGGACCTGGCGGACGTGGTCGATGACGTGGTGCAGGATGCCCGTTTCGAGGCGGGCGATCGCCGCGTCTCGATCGACTGGCGGCGTCCGGCGCCGCTGCCCGTGACCGCCGATCGCGACAGCCTGGCCAGCGCCATCGAGAACGTGCTGCGCAACGCCCTGCGTTTCGCGCCCGAGGGCGGCCTCGTGCGCGTGCGCCTGCTGGCGGATGCCGCCGAGGCCTGCCTGGAAATCGAGGACGGCGGCCCCGGCGTGCCGGAGAAGGAATTGGCGTACCTGTTCGAACCGTTCTACCAGAGCGCGGCGGCCGCCGGCGTCACCCCAGGCGGCGCCGGCCTGGGCCTGAGCATCGCGCGCGCCGCGGTCACGGCGCACAAGGGCCGGATCTCGGCGCGCAACGCCGCGCCGAACGGCCTGAGCGTGCGCATCGAACTGCCGCGCGCCCAGACCTGAGGCAGCCGCAACGCCCCGTATCGCGCCGCGCCAAACAGGGACGGCTCAGTCCGCGTCGGCCAGGATCGCGGAACAGAGCCGCGGCAACACCCGCAGGGCGTTGGCCGTGGTGGCCTGCGCCACCTGCGCCACGGACAGGCCGCGCAGGTCCGCCAGCACCTGGGCGATGCGGGCCAGCTCGCCGGGACGGTTGCGCCGCCGCGGCGGATGCAGCCAGGCCGGCGGGATGTCCGGCGCGTCGGTCTCCAGCACCAGGTGCTGCAGGTCGACGTCGGTGGCATGGCGGCGGATCTGCAAGGCCCGCTCGTAGGTCATGGCGCCGCCCAGCCCCAGGGCGAAGCCCTGCTCGACAAAGGCCTGGGCCTGCTGCGCGCTGCCGTTGAAGGCGTGCGCGATGCCGCCAATGCGGTCGTGGCGCCGCAGGTACTTCAACAGGATGTCCTGCGATTTGCGCACGTGCAGCAGCACCGGCAGCTTGAATTCCGCCGCCATGGCCAGCTGGGCCGCGTAGAAATGTTCCTGCCGCGCGCGCGGCTCGCCCGAGGCGATCTCGGGCACGAAGAAATCCAGGCCGATCTCGCCGATGGCGACAAAGCGCGGATCGCCCAGCGCTTGCCGGATGGCCTCGCGCAGGGCGTCCAGGTCGGCATCGGCCGCGCGTTGCACGTAGAGGGGATGGATGCCGAGCGCGTAGGCGCCGCCGGCCACCTGCCCCGCCAGCTCGCGCACCACACTGAAGTTGGCGCGCTCGACGGCGGGAATGACGATGGCCTGCACGCCGGCGTCAAGCGCGTGCTCGGCCACCTCGCGGCGGTCGGCGTCGAACTCGGCGGCGTCCAGATGGCAATGGGTGTCGATCAGCATGGGCGCGGTCTCCTTGCCCGGGTCTCTTGCCTCATTATCGCCCCACCCGCGGCGGTCGGCGTCAGCCCGAGACCAGCTTGCCGTTTTCCATCAGCAACTGGCGGTCGGCGCGCGCCGCCAGCTCGGGATCATGGGTGACGATCGCGAATGCCGTGCCCGACTCGCGGTTGACCCGCGTCAGCAGCTCGAACATGTTGTGCGCGGTGTGGCGGTCGAGGTTGCCGGTGGGCTCGTCGGCCAGCACGCAGACCGGGCGCGTCACCAGCGCGCGCGCCAGCGCCACGCGTTGGCGTTCGCCGCCCGACAACTGGCCCGGATAATGGCCTTCGCGCGCCGCCAGGCCGACCAGGCCCAGCACCTCGCGCGCCGCCTCGCGGGCCTTGTCGCGGTTCTCGCGCCGCACGATCAGCGGCATCGCCACGTTGTCCAGCGCCGAGAATTCCGGCAGCAGGTGGTGGAATTGATAGACGAAGCCCAGGCTGCGGTTGCGCACCTGGCTCTTCTTCGCTTCGGTCAGCCCGACGGCCAGCTGGCCGTCGACGGAGACCGAACCGCTGCTGGGCACGTCCAGCAGGCCCAGGATGTGCAGCAGCGTGCTCTTGCCGGAGCCGGACGCGCCGACGATGGCGACCATCTCGCCGCGCGCCACCGTCAGGCTGACGTTGCTCAGCACCTCGATGCGGGCCGGGCCCTCGTCGTAGATCTTGACCAGCTTGTCGGCCTGCAGCGCCGGAGTCAGGGTATCAGTCATGGCGCAGCACCTGTGCGGGTTGCAGGCGCGAGGCGCGCCAGCTGGGGTACAAGGTCGCCAGCAACGACAGCACCAGGGAGGTCACGCCGATGGTCACGATGTCGCCCATCTGCGGATCGGACGGCAAGGCGCTGATGAAATAGATCTCGCGCGGCAGGAAGTGCACGCCCAGCAGGCGCTCGATGAACGGCACGATCACATCGACGTTGTAGGCGATGAGAATGCCGCCGGCCACGCCCAGCAGCGTGCCGATGACGCCGATCAGCGCGCCCTGCACCAGGAAGATGCGGGCCACTTCGCCCGGCCCGGCGCCCAGCGTGCGCAGGATGGCGATGTCCGACTGCTTGTCCTTGACCGCCATCACCAGCGACGACAGCAGGTTGAACGCGGCCACCGCCACGATCAGCGCCAGGATCAGGAACATCATGCGCTTTTCGGTCTGCACGGCGGCGAACCAGGTGCGGTTGTTGCGCGACCAGTCGCTCGCCATGACGTACGGCGGCAGCACGTTGCGCAGCTCGGCCGCGACTTCCGGCGCCTTCTGCATGTCGGCGATGCGCAGGCGCACGCCGGCGGTGCCGCTGTCGCGGAAGACCTTGGCGGCGTCGTCGTTGTCGACGAAGGCCAGCGAGGAATCGTATTCATAGTGGCCCGACGAGAACACGCCGACCACGGTGAACTGGCGCATGCGCGGCGCGAAGCCGGCCGGGCTGATGGAGCCCTGCGGCGCCAGCATCAGCAGCGTGTCGCCCACCTTCACGCCCATGCCGTCGGCCAGCTCGTTGCCCAGCACCACGCCGAAACCGCCGGGTTTAAGGTCGGTCAGCTTGCCCGCCACCATCTGCCGCGGCAGGTCCGAGACATTGCCCTCGGTGGCCGGGTCGATGCCGCGCACCTGCACGCCGCGCAGAGCCTGGCCCCGCACCAGCATGCCCTGCGCCGCCACGAAGGGCGCGCCGGCCTTGACCTCGGGGTTGCGCTTGGCGGCGTCGGCGAACTGCTGCCACTGCTCGAGCACCCGCTCGGGCGCGGCGCCTGGGATGTAGAGCTCGATGTGCGGCAGCACCGACAGCATGCGGTCACGGACCTCTTTCTGGAAACCGTTCATGACCGACAGCACCACGATCAGGGCGGCGACGCCCAGCGCGATGCCTGCCATGGAACTGGCCGCGATGAAAGAGATGAAGCGATCGCGGCGGCCGCGTCGCTGGCGGATCCGGGCCAACCCGGCATAGCGGGCGCCGATCCAGAGTTCGTAGGGTATTTTCAGCACGAGCGCATTATGGCATTAACCGGCCGTAAAACCGTCCCCGGAATGCGGGAATGGAAGACAAGCCATGACAAGCTATGGCAAGCGGGGCCGGGCTTAGTTCCCGGGCTGGGTCGGCATCCCGCCAGCGTCTACAATCGCGGCCATGCTGATCGTCATTCCGGGCGCCTTGCCCGCCCTTCCCGTCGCCGCAGAACTGGCCAAGCTGCTGCCCGAGCGCGCGCCCACGCTGCACCGCTGGCTGCAGGCCGGCAGCGCCCGGGTCCAGGCCCACGATATTCGTGTCCAGGGCTGTACCGCGTTCGAAGCCTGGCAATTGCGCCAGGCGGGCTACACGCCCGAGGCCGGCCTGCTGCCGGGCGCAGGCCTGGGCCCGCTGCTGGCCCCCGGCCAGGCCGCGGACGGCCCCGTCTGGCTGGCCGAACTGGTCCACCTGGCCCTGGGCACCGACCAGGCCACGTTGCTCGACCCCGCCCTGATGGAACTGCGCGACGAGGAAACCGCCGCGCTGCTGGACACCGCCCGCCCCCTGTTCGAGGGCACCGGCTTCGCGGTCGACGCGCTGTCGGCTACCCGCTGGCGCCTGCGCCTGCCGGACGGCCTGCGGCCCCAGACCGCCAGCCCGCTGGCGGTGGCCGGCCAGCGCCTGAACGACTGGTGGCGCCAGGACGCCGAAACCCGGCCATGGCGCCGCTTGCTCAATGAAATCCAGATGTCGTGGCATGAGCACCCCGCCAATGAATCCCGCGCCGCGCGCGGCCTGCCGCCGGTCAACGCCCTCTGGCTCTATGGCGGCGGCACTCCATGGGCCATGCGGCCGGCCGGCCAGGAACAGGTCATGACCGACCTGGACGGACCGCAACGCGCCGGCGACTGGGCCGCCTGGCTCGACGCCCTGGCCGCGCTCGACCAGCGCCTGCGGCCGCTGGCCGGTCCCAAGGGCCTGCCGGAAGCGCCCGCCGAACTGCTGCTGCTGGGCGACGACCGCAGCGCCACCCTCACCCTGAAACCGCGCGGGGGCCTGCTCGGCTTGCTGCCCGCGCCCAAGAAAAACTGGAGCGCCTGGTGGTCTCACCCCGCTTAACCGTCCGCCGCGCCGACCTCGCCGCCTGCCATGCCCTGGAAGCCTCGGGCATCCACCCGCTGCTGGCGCGCCTGTGGGCGGCCCGCGGCGTCACCCATCCCGACCAGACCAAGCTGGCCTGGCCCGCGCTGTTGCCGCCGGCCGGCCTGACGCATTCGGCCCACGCCGCCGGCGTGCTGGCCGACGCCATCCAGGCCGGCAGGAAGCTGCTGATCGTGGCCGACTACGACTGCGACGGCGCCACCGCCTGCGCGGTCGGCCTGCGCGCCCTGTCGGCCATGGGCGCCGACGTCGACTTCCTGGTGCCGAACCGCTTCGAGACCGGCTACGGCCTGTCGCCCGCCGTGGTCGAGCTGGCCTGCCGCCACCGCGCCGGCAAGCCCGACATCATCATCACCGTGGACAACGGCATCGCCAGCGTCGACGGCGTGGCCGCGGCCAATGCCGCCGGCATCGGCGTGGTCATCACCGACCACCACCTGCCCGGCGACACGCTGCCGGACGCCCTGGCCATCGTCAACCCGAACCAGCCGGGCTGCGGCTTCCCGTCCAAGAACCTGGCGGGCGTGGGCGTCATCTTCTACATGATGCTGGCGCTGCGCGCCGAGCTGCGCCGCCGCGGCGTCTACGCGCCCGATGGCGGGCCGCGCCTGGACGCGCTGTCCGACCTGGTGGCGCTGGGCACGGTGGCCGACGTGGTCAAGCTGGACGCCAACAACCGCCTGCTGGTGACGCAGGGGCTGCAGCGCATGCGCAGCGGCCGCCTGCAACCCGGCCTGCGCGCCCTGTTCGCCGTGGCCGGCCGCGAGCCGCGCGCCGCCAACGGCTTCGACCTGGGCTTCGCGCTGGGCCCGCGCATCAACGCCGCCGGCCGCCTGGCCGACATGAGCCTGGGCATCGCCTGCCTGACCACCGACGACGAAGCCCAGGCGCTGGAGATGGCGCGCGAACTGGACAACATCAACCGCGAACGGCGCACCATCGAGGCCGAGATGCGCGAACAGGCGATGGCCGCCATGGAGGCGCCCGATGCCGCCCCCGGCGCCACCGTCTGCGTGTTCGACCCGGGCTGGCACCAGGGCGTGGTCGGCCTGGTGGCCTCGCGCCTGAAGGAAAAATTCTGGCGCCCCACCCTGGCCTTCGCGCCGGCCGGCGACGACGAGATCCGCGGCTCGGGCCGCTCGATTCCCGACGTGCACCTGCGCGACGTGCTGGACCTGGTGTCCAAGCGTCACCCCAACCTGATCCGCAAGTTCGGCGGCCACGCCATGGCGGCCGGCCTGACGCTGGGCCGCAACGACTTCCCGGCCTTCGCCCCCGCCTTCGACGCCGCCGTGCGCGAGCTGACGGGCCGCGACAGCTTCGAGCCCGTCATCGAGACCGACGGGTCGCTGGAATCCGGCTACGCCAACGCCGAGGTCGCCGGCCTGCTGCAGCAGCAGGTCTGGGGCGCGGGTTTCGCCGCGCCGCTGTTCCTGGACGAATTCGTGGTGCGCAACCAGCGCCTGGTCGGCGAAAAGCACCTGAAGCTGTCGCTCGAACGCGGCCAGCAGCGCTTCGACGCCATCTGGTTCGGCCACGACCAGTCGCTGCCGGAACATATCCAGGCGGCCTACCGGCTGGAACAGAACGTGTGGAACGGGATGGTGTCGGTGCAGTTGGTGATCGAACACGCGGGGTGATGCAGCCAGCCCGCGCGGGCTGGCTGTGGGCCCTGAGGCAAAGGGCCGTCCCGCCCGTTCGACATGGGGCGGGACGGCCCGTGCGCCCAGGCTGGGCGCCCCCGGTGGCTTAGAACTGATACTTCAGGCTCAGGCCGCCCTGGGTGTCGCGGTAGCGGTGGTCGCCCTGTTGATGGGTGACATTGGCTGACAGCGCGAGGTTGTCGCTCAGGTTGCCCGAGACCGCGACCTTGACTTCGCCGACGTTATCCGCGCCGAGAATCCAGTTGCGATTGGCGCCCATCGTGACCCCGTACTTGTTGGTGTTGTGCAACCAGTTCAATTCGAGCGCGGTCTCGACTTGGCCGGCAAGGCTGGCGCCGGCCGGTTTGCTGACCATGGCCAAGCGCGCCCCGAGGCGGGTCTGGATGTTGCCATCGCCTTCGCCCTTGACCGTGGTCGGGCCCGCATCTTGCTGCACGAAAGTCTTGGCTTTGACGCCGCCGTACAGGACTTGCGCTTGCGGCCGCACGCTGAAGCGGTGTTCGCGGCCGCCGTGGCTGGTGAAGGACGTCACGTCGATGGCATAACCGGCTTCGATCGAGGCGGTCATGCCGTCGGCCTTGTACTTCTCCTTGAGGCCGCTGCCTTGAGCGCTGTTGTCGAAGTCGTTGTAAAGCAGCCAACCATCGACGTACGCGCCGCGATGGCTTTGGCCGTCCTGGTACCAGGTGCCATACACGCCAACGCTATAGCCGTCGACTTGACCGCGGGCGTTGCCGGTGGCGGCGTTGCGGGTCTTGCTGCGCTGTTGCCCATGGCCCGCCATGACGCCGACGCGCCACGCATCCTGGCCGTTCACGCTGCCAGCGATGATCGAACTACCCAATTGCAGCAGGCTGCGATCGGCGCTGAAGCGGTTTTCGCCGTCGAACATCATGCCGTGCGTGGTTCCCCCTGCGACCCGCGCCCAGACCCGGCCGCGCGCGCCGGTGACCGGGTCGACGGACTCACCGCTTTCGCGGTCGCTCAAGCTGGTGTTGAACAGCGTGTTCGCCGCCAGCAGGTTGCTGGCATAGGCCCCAAACAAGGGACTGACGTTGTGATTCCTGATGTCGTCGGAGCTCGGCGTCGCCTGCTTCGCGCTGGTCAGATACCAGATGCCGTTTGCTTTCTTATCGGCATTTTCCTTGCTGTGAAGCGAATAGACATACCCCCCTGCGGTCACGTCGTTGGCAAGCGCGAAGGTATCGGTGCCGGCGCTGCCGCCGACGGCGGTGATGAGGGTAATGCCTTCCACGGTCTGACCGCCCTTGCCGCCTTCGTTTTCGACGGTCACCAAGGTCTTGC
This sequence comes from Achromobacter sp. ISS7, assembly GCF_056523125.1. Classification (NCBI taxonomy): domain Bacteria; kingdom Pseudomonadati; phylum Pseudomonadota; class Betaproteobacteria; order Burkholderiales; family Alcaligenaceae; genus Achromobacter; species Achromobacter sp. ISS7. The sequence goes on from NZ_JAWRZD010000001.1 coordinate 2,756,492, forward strand.
CGCTAGCTACGCCCTGGATGATGAGCTTGTCGGCGGGGCTGCTGTCATCGCCCAGCACCGCGCCCAGAATCACGGCGCTGGCATCCTTGCCTTCCCAATCGCCGTCGATGGTGAAGGTCTGAGTGGCGCAAGTGTCGCAGTTCTTGAGATTGAGCGTGCCGCCGTTGAGGAACTTGCCCCTCCCGCCGCCGGCGCCGAGTTTCAGGACGACCGGGGTGGACACCGGCGTCCCGTTGGGTTTCACATCGTTGAATACGATGGTCCCCTGGTTCTCGATCCCGGCGAAGTTCTGGTTGGTCGCGCCCAGGTTGAGCGTGGCGCCCGGCCGGATGGTCACATTGCTGGTATTGGCGATCGCATTGGCCACCGCGGTCTTGAGCGTGCCCGCCTCGACGGTGGTGGCGCCGGTATAGGTGCTGACGGCAGCCAGCTCCAGCGTGCCCGCGCCTTTTTTGGTCAGGGTTTTGCCGTCCCACTTGAAATCATTGGTGATCGCGTCAACGCCCGTCACATCAGCCAGGGCCGTCGCCAGTCTGAACGTGCCGTTTTCAGCGATGGTGAAGTTGCCACCCGATTTCTTTTTATCGGCCTCATTCCAGCGGAGCTTGTAGCTGAGTTCCAGTTTCTTGGCGTCGCCCGTCGCGACCTTGAGGCTGGGCGTCAGGTAATCGATCTCGGTCGCGGCCGTATCGAAGACGGTGACCTTGGGCGAGCCGTTGAGATGGATGCCGTTGGTAGCGTTACCGGCCGGCCCGGTGGCGGGCAAGGTCAGGATGGCCTTGGGCGTGTCCAGCGCGTCGCTGGTGGCAGGCGGATTCGCGTCGGTCAACTGGATGGGATCGTCAGCGGCGATATTCAGGTTGCCATCTTCGTTGATGTAGTCCTTCAGGGTGTCGGCGCCAAGCGGCTTGCCAGCCGTGATGGTCAGCGGCTTTGTTGACGGAATCGTCGAGACGAGGGTGTCCGCCAGGCTGCTCAGAACCCAGATGCCCTCGTTGATCTTGCCGGTTGCGTCTTTTCGGCCCTGCCTGAGCTTGTAGACGTACCCGCCCGCGGTGACCGGGCCGTCCAGCACGAAGGCATTGGCCACGCTGCTGCCGGTGGTGATGAGGGTGATGCCGCCGTCCGCAGTGGTTTCGCCCCCCGCGCCGCCGACATTGCGGACCTTGACGCGGGTCGTGCCGGTCGCTGCGCCAGTGATGTCGACTTTGTCGGTGTTGCTGTCATCGCCCGCCAGTACGGCGGTCAGGGAAATCAAACTGCCGACCTCACCGAGCCAGTCGCCCTGGACCTGGAGGGTTTTGCCAACGGTGCCGTCGCCGGTGTCGAGTTCGAGCGTGCCGACGTTGCTGACGTTGCCAGCCAAGCTCATCGGGCTGGCACCCTTCTTGCCCTCGCCCATGTCGTTGAACACGATGCGGCCGCGATTGGTGATGGCGCCGGATTGGTTGCCGCCCACGGATTGGGCATATCCGCCCAGGTTGAGCGTGGCGCCGTTGGCGATCGTCAGATTGGCGCTGGTGGCGAACGTATTTTCGGCACCGGCTTTCAGTTCGCCCTGGTTGATGATCGTGTCGCCGGTGTAGTTGTTGTCCGCTGTCAATACCAGCGTACCCGGGCCATCCTTGGTCAGGGTCTTACCATCCCACGGCAGGGTGGTGCTGGTGTTCGCACCCACATCGGCCAGCGCCGCGCCGAGCTCGAAGCTGCCGCCGGCAACGGTGAAGGTGCCGTGCGCTTTATCGGCCGTTTCATTCCAGCTGAGCTTGTAGCCGGCTTGCAGTGTCTTGTCGTCCTGCGATTTTGACACGTTGGCCGTCACATAATCGGGTTGCGCCGCGCCGTTGACGGTGACCTTGGGGAGATCGCCCTTGATGGCGCCGGTGACGCTGGTGATCCCGACGTCGCTCTTCTCCGCCTCGCTGACGCCGGCCATCGTCATGTCGAGGGTCACGCCCTCGGCGAAGACCATGTCTCCCTCCGCATTGACGACATACTTCGCCTTCTCTTCGGCGGTCAGCGCCCTTGAGAAATCGAAAGGCAGCGTGGTGCCTGCCTCGATCGTGGGAGGAATGACAGGGTCACCGGCAGGAGGATTAACGGCAGGAGGGTTGACGGCTGGCGGGTCAGCAGCAGGCGGGACGGGCTGAGCCACATCACCATCATTCTTCTTGGCGCTGCTCAGATACCAGACTTTATGGTTGGCCGAATCGGCCTTGTTGAGAAGCGAATAGACCAGGCCGTTGGCGGTGATGGTGTCGGTGTTCAGGGTGAAGGCGCCATTTTCGCTACCGTCGCCAGCGGTGATCAGGGTGATACCGTTCGTGGTGCCCGTCGTCCCTGCGCCGTTGATGTTGCGCACCTGGACTTTGGTGGACCCCCTGGCGGCGCCCGTGATGTCGACTTTGTCGGTGACACTGTCGTCGCCGTTGCCGAGGACGGCGGCCAGTTTGATCAGGCTGTTGGTGCCGCCGACCCAATCGCCGATGACCTTCAGCGTCTTGCCAACGGCATTGTCGCCGTTGTCGAGATCGAGCGTGCCGGCGTTGGTCAGGTTGCCTGTCAGGCTCACCGCGTTCGAGCCGGCCTTGCCGGCATTCATGCTGTTGAACAGGATGGTGCCGTTGTTGGTGATGGCCCCGCCTGCGCTCACGGCCTGGGAAAATCCGCCGAGGTTCAAGGTGGCATCCGCGGCAATCGTCAGCGCGCTGCTTTTTGCAAACGCGTCCGCCACCCCGGCCTTCAGCCCCCCCGCGTTGATCGTGGTGGGGCCGGTATACAGGTTTGCCGCCGTCAACTGCAACACGCCGGGCCCCGCTTTGGTCAGGCTCTTGCCATCCCACGGCGCGGTGGTGTCGGTGTTCGCGCTCACATCGGCCAGCACCGCGCCCAAGGTAAAGTCGCCGCCTTCGGCAATCGTGAAGGTGCCGTGCGCCTTGGCGGGGTCTTCGAGCCAACTGAGCTTGTAGGTGGCCTGGTAGCCGATGGGGTGGGCCGCTATCACAGACAAGTTGAGGCCGAATTTATCAGCATCGACCTCTTCTTGGGTCCGTTCCCCGCCCATGGCGATGGCGGATGCGAACGTCAGGTAGTCGACGGGCGATTTGTCGGTGACGACAATGCCGCCGACGGCAGTCTTGGCGAAATCGCCCTCGACGAAGACTTCCGAGTTGAGTTGATTCTCGGTAACGAACAGGAACTGATCGGCCGCGCTGCCATCGGTGATGCCGGCCAGGTTGAACGTCGTGCCGGTTCTGCTGATAGTGGCTTTGCTGTTATTGAGCGTAAGCCGGAAACTTTCCGGATTGCTGGATTTCGTGCCGTCGCCGTTAAGCGCACTGCGGGCAATGACGGAAAGGGTGCTGCCATCCTTCAAGACCAGGTCGCCGATCCGGGTCTGGCCCCTTCCCGACACCATCAGCGTGGCGCCTTCGCCAACGGTGAGTTGCGGCATGCGCATGCGACCCTGCACTTCAGTCGAAAAATCGGCGGGAAACGTGCTGGCCGACGGCCTAAAAAGCATCGGCCCTTGGTTGATGCTGGCGTAACCTGTGAAGTACCTTCCATTCAAATCAATCCACTCTGCTGCATTATTCACGATATGCAGCGCACTGCTGGAGGAGCCGGCAGGCGCATCCAGCAGCACGCTGCCGTTGATGATGGATCCCGACTCAAGCGTGAGCAGGTTATTGCCACCGGTAAAGTGGAGAGCCTGCCCATAGCGGCCATGGACCCCGCTTTCCTGGGCATCGCCTCCTGCTTTGCCAATGCCCTGCCGCCCAAAACCGGGCGTTCCAGCACTGATTGATCCTGCGGGTTTGGCATCGGTAAACACGATGTCCAGGTCGCTGCCCACAATGGCGGCGCCGCCATTGCCGCCATTGCCGCCCTTCGACGCCGGCAAAACATTTCCTTCGGCATCGACGGTATTGGCGCCGCGGCCATTCACGCCATTGCCGCCCGCGCCGCCCTTGATTGAACCGCCGCCGACAATAATTCGGAGATTGCTGCCATGAATGGCATCCGCGCCGTTGGCGCCATTTTCGCCAACCTGGATGACGGGGGCCCCCGCCTTGCCGCCGACAAGGGACGTGGGAGTATTTATTTGCACCACGTTGCTGTCGCGCAGTGAACCGTCTTGCGTTGTGAAGACATACGCCGTCTTGCCATCGGTCGCGGCCGCATAGGGCGCATCAACCCCGGCAGCCTTGCCGTTGTCGCCATCCAGCCCGGCCGGCTGCGTCTGCACAACAAACGGCGTGTTGTCCTTGCTCAGCAGGATGCTCTGGGTGCCGGCAAGGGTCGCGGGCCCTTCCCCAGCCGCCTCTACCGCATGCACACTGGCCGCCTGCCCCGAGAGAGCCAGGGCGACGTAGAGGGCGGTGGTGGTCTTGCGGGGGATGAAACGCCTGGAGTGGGTGTGGCTTCGGGTGAGCCGGGTCGGTAGACGGAAAGCAGAGCGCGAGGAAGCAACGGTCATGATGGTTTTGAACTCCGCGGCCGCTGCGGTCAGAATGACCAAGGCCGAGCCGCAAATTGCCGGAAAAACATACGTGAATGAGAATGATTCATTCACGCATTACGCCCCAGCATTTTCGGCACAAAACAGGCGGAAAGTTTCGCTGTCGCCGCGAAGCAAGACCAAATGACGCTTGGCGCCGTAAAAGAAAACGGGCGCATCCGCGAGGATGCGCCCGTATCTCTTGCAGGCCCCGGCAAGCGGGGCCGTCGCGCCTGGTTGGCGCCTACTTGTTGACCAGCTTGGCCGGCTGCGCCAGCGCCACCAGCGCGCCGACCACCAGGCATGCCGACAGCATGTACAGGCCGGTGTTGGTGGTGCCGGTCATGTCCTTGAGCCAGCCCACCAGGTAGGGGCTGACGAAGCCCGCCAGGTTGCCCACCGAGTTGATCAGCGCGATCCCGGCGGCGGCGGCCGTGCCGCCCAGCAGCGCGGTCGGCAGGCTCCAGAACAGCGGCAGCACCGTGCAGATGCCGATGTTGGCCACCGTCAGCGCCAGGATGGCCAGCACCGTGTTGCCGCTCCAGATCGCCGAGAAAAGCAGCCCCACCGCGCCGCACAGCGCCGGGATGGCCACGTGCCAGCGGCGTTCGCGGTTGCGGTCGGAGTTGCGCGCGATCAGGATCATGCCGATCACCGCGAACAGGTTCGGCACCGCGGTCAGCAGGCCGATCGCCAGCGGGCTCTGCACGCCCGTGCTCTTGATCAGCGTCGGCATCCAGAACCCCACGCCGTACAACCCCATCACGAACGAGAAGTAGATCAGCGCCATCGCCCACACGCGCGGACGCGTCAGCGCGGCGCGGATCGGCGGGTCTTCCTTGTGCTGTTCCTCGGCCGCGATATTGCGGATCAGCACCGCTTTTTCATTGGCGGTCAGCCACTTGGCCTTGTTGATGCGGTCGTCCAGGTAGATCAGCACCAGCACGCCGATGATCACCGACGGAATGCCTTCGAGCAGGAACAGCCATTGCCAGCCCGACAGGCCGTGGTCGCCGTGGAAGGTGCTCATGATCCAGCCCGAGATCGGGCCGCCAATCAGGCCGGACATCGGCACCGCGGTCATGAAGAAGGTGGTGATGCGTCCGCGGCGGGCGGCCGGATACCAGTAGGTCAGGTAGAGGATGATGCCCGGGAAGAACCCGGCCTCGGCCGCGCCCAGCAGGAAGCGCAGGAAATAGAACATGTGCACGCTGGACACGAACATCATGCAGGCCGAGATGATGCCCCAGGTGATCATGATCCGCGCGATCCAGATGCGCGCGCCGACTTTGTGGAGGATGATGTTGCTGGGGATTTCGAACAGGAAGTAGCCGATGAAGAAGATCCCCGCGCCCAACCCGTACACCGTCTCGCTGAACTGGAGTTCCTGCAGCATCTGCAGCTTGGCGAAGCCCACGTTGACGCGGTCCAGGTAGGCCACGACATAGCAGACGACCAACAGCGGCACCAGCCGCCACCCCACCTTGCGGTAGATCCGGTCCTCCTCAGCCGCCGGGATCGCCGGCGAGACCCCGGGGGCCATAGTGTGTTCCATCAACGTCTCCTCCTCTAACGGGACAGGCCGGCGGTTTACCGGCGGCTTGCCGGTCCCGCGTCCCGCGGCGGGGACATATGGGCCGGCAGATCAAGCCTAGAACCCCATAGTTGACAAAAGACTGAACAACTATGCGCTCTGCGCGCAAACCCCTAGGACCGGCCGGCGGATCCGGACGGCTCCCCGCCGGAACGGCGTTTCACCCCAATCCGTCCCCCTGTATACGGGCGGGCCCCACGGGCCGGCGTCTTACACGGTAAAATGCCCGGTTTCGCACAAAAGTCATCAGGAATCATCATGGAAGCCGAACGTCAGAACCAGCTCGCAGCCCGCCTCGCCGACTACGCGGAGCGCGAACAGGCTCTACGGAGGTATCTTTGACTACGATGCCAAAGCTGAACGCCTGCAAGTCGTAAACGCCGAGCTCGAAGACCCGGCCGTCTGGAACGACCCCAAGCACGCCCAGGACCTGGGCCGTGAAAAGAAAGCCCTCGAGGACGTGGTGGAAACGCTCACCGGCCTGGGCATGGGCCTGGCCGACTCGAACGAGCTGTTCGAACTGGCCGCCGCCGACAACGACGACGCCACCCTGGAATCCATCGAACTGGACGCCAACGCCTTCCAGGAAAAGCTGGAAAGCCTGGAATTCCGCCGCATGTTCTCCAACCCGGCCGATCCCCTGAACTGCTTCCTGGACATCCAGGCGGGCGCGGGCGGCACGGAAGCGCAGGACTGGGCCTCGATGCTGCTGCGCCAGTACCTCAAGTACGCCGAGCGCAAGGGCTTCAAGGCCGAGATCCTGGAAGAATCCGAGGGCGAAGTCGCCGGCCTGAAGTCGGCCACCATCAAGATCGAGGGCGATCACGCCTTCGGCTACCTGCGCACGGAAACCGGCGTGCACCGCCTGGTGCGCAAGAGCCCGTTCGACTCGTCGGGCGGCCGCCACACCTCGTTCGCCAGCGTGTTCGTCTACCCCGAGGTCGACGATTCCTTCGAAGTCGAAGTGAACCCGGCCGACCTGCGCGTGGATACCTACCGCGCCTCGGGCGCGGGCGGCCAGCACATCAACAAGACCGACTCGGCCGTGCGCCTGACGCACATCCCGACCGGGATCGTGGTGCAGTGCCAGAACGACCGCTCGCAGCACCGCAACCGCGCCGAAGCGATGCAGATGCTGAAGTCCAAGCTGTACGAACTGGAAATGCGCAACCGTATGGCCGAGCAGCAGAAGCTGGAAGACTCCAAGACCGACGTGGGTTGGGGCCATCAGATCCGCTCGTACGTGCTGGACCAGAGCCGCATCAAGGACCTGCGCACCAACGTCGAAATCTCCAACACGCAGAAAGTGCTGGACGGCGACCTGGATCCCTTCATCCAGGCCAGCCTCAAGCAAGGCGTGTAAGTTCCGCGACACTTCCGTCCACCGTACCCCGAGGGTTCACGCATGTCTGACACCATCGCAATTCTCACCGGCGCTTCGCGCGGCATCGGCGCCGCCATGGCGCGCGGCCTGGCCAAACCGGGCACCCGCCTGATCACCCTGGCGCGCCGCGAAGACCCCGAGCTGGCCGCCTACGCCCGCTCGCAGGACGTGCAGCTCGAACAGCTGTCCGTGGACCTCTCGGACCTGGCCGCGGCCGAGGCGGCTGCGCGCCGCATCTGCGACGCGCTGCCGCGCGACGCCAGCCGCTACCTGCTGATCAACAACGCCGGCACCGTGCACCCCGTGTCCGGCACCGACGCGCTGATCGACGGCCCGGCCATCGCCGCCGCCTTCAACCTGAACGTGACGGCCGTGATGCTGCTGACCGCGCGCTTCCTGGCCGCGGTCGAAGACCTCAAGGCCGACCGCCGCGTGCTCAACATCTCGTCCGGCGCCGGCCGCAACCCCAATGCCGGCTGGGACGTCTACTGCGCCACCAAGGCCGCGCTCGACATGTACTCGCGCGTGGTCAAAGAAGAACAAGGCGAAGGCGGCGCGCGCGTCGTCTCGCTGGCGCCCGGCATCGTCGACACCGACATGCAGGCCGCCATCCGTTCCAGCGACCCCAAGAGCTTCCCGGCACTGGCCAAGTTCCAGGACTTCCACGCCAGCGGCAAGCTGTCCGCGCCCGCCAACGTGGCCTCCCGCATCCTCGCCTACCTGGATCGCGACGACTTCGGCACCACCGAAATCGACGACATCCGCAATTACGACTGATCCCCCGACCATGACCGACCACACGACCGCTCCGGCCCCCGCCCAGGATGAAAACCGCTTGATCGCCGAACGGCGCGCCAAGCTGGCCAAACTGCGCGAGACCGGGGTCGCGTATCCCAACGATTTCGTCCCCGACGCCCGCGCCGCGGCCCTGCACGACAAGTACGACGACCAGGAGCAGGAAGCCCTGGCCGCCGCGCCCGTCACCGTCAAGGTCGCCGGCCGCATGATGCTCAAGCGCGTCATGGGCAAGGCCAGCTTCGCCACGCTGCAGGACAGCACCGGCCGCATCCAGATCTACCTGGACCGCGGCACGCTGGGCGAAGACAGCTACGCCGCGTTCAAGCAATGGGACATCGGCGACATCATCGCGATCGAAGGGTCGGTCTTCAAGACCAACAAGGGCGAACTGTCGGTGCACGCCGCCACGGCGCGCCTGCTGTCCAAGTCGCTGCGTCCGCTGCCGGACAAGTTCCACGGCGTGGCCGACCAGGAACTGCGTTACCGCCAGCGCTACGTCGACCTCATCATGACCGACGCCACGCGCCGCACCTTCGAGGCGCGCAGCAAGGCCGTGGGCAGCATCCGCCAGTTCATGCTGAACGCCGGCTTCCTCGAAGTCGAAACGCCCATGCTGCACCCGATCCCGGGCGGCGCGGCGGCCAAGCCCTTCGTCACGCACCACAACGCGCTGGACATGGAAATGTTCCTGCGCATCGCGCCCGAGCTCTACCTCAAGCGCCTCATCGTCGGCGGCTTCGAGCGCGTGTTCGAAGTCAACCGCAACTTCCGCAATGAAGGCGTGAGCCCGCGCCACAATCCGGAATTCACGATGATGGAGTTCTACGCGGCCTTCGCGGACTACCGCTGGCTGATGGACTTCACCGAGGAACTGATCCGCCAGGCCGCCATCTCGGCCACCGGCAGCGCCGTGCTGACCTACCAGGAACGCGAGCTGGACCTGTCCAAGCCGTTCGACCGCCTGACCATCTGCGAAGCCATCCTCAAGTACGCCCCGGGCTACACCCAGGCGCAACTGGACGACCCGGTCTTCGTGCGCGCCGAGCTCAAGAAGCTGGGCGCCGACGCCGACGGCCCGGTGCTGTCGCGCGCCGGCCTGGGCGCGCTGCAACTGGCGCTGTTCGAGGAAACGGCCGAAGCCAAGCTGTGGAACCCCACCTACATCATCGACTACCCGGTCGAAGTGTCGCCGCTGGCGCGCGCCTCCGACAGCCGCGAAGGCATCACCGAGCGCTTCGAGCTGTTCATGACGGGCCGCGAGATCGCCAACGGCTTCTCCGAGCTGAACGATCCCGAAGACCAGGCCGAGCGTTTCCGCTCGCAGGTCGAGGCCAAGGACGCCGGCGACGAGGAAGCGATGTACTACGACGCCGACTACATCCGCGCGCTGGAATACGGCATGCCCCCGACGGGCGGCTGCGGCATCGGCATCGACCGCCTGGTCATGCTGCTGACCGACAGCCCCAGCATCCGCGACGTCATCCTCTTCCCGCACCTGCGCCGTGAAGACTAAGACGCAGGCGGCGTCATGATCGTCAAGATCCTGATGCTGGCCGCGGTGGTTGCCGCCCTGTTCTTCATGGTGATGCAACCCCGCCGCGGCCGCGGCGGCTACGCCACGGGCCCCGCGCCCGTGCGCCGCACGCCGCTGTTCATCGCGCTGTGCCTGGCGACCGCGCTGGCGCTGACCGGCACGCTGGTCACCGCGGTGATCTGGATGGGCAGCGTCGCCGGCGGCGTGACGGGCGGCGGCTACCACGGCGAAGCCGATTTCCTGCTGACCATCGCCGGCGCCCTGCTGGCGATCGCCGTCGCCTGCGGCGTCGGCGCTTTCCTCAAGCGCAAGGGCTGACCCCGCGCCACGGGCCGCCCGCGCGGCCGCCGTCCGCGACTCTCCTGCCCCTACCCCTTCTTTTTCAACACGGCCGCCAGGCGCCGCATGGCCAGGTCGATCTCGTGCTCGCTGAGCGAGGCATAGCCCAGCAGCCAACCTTGCAGCGCGGGCGTGCCCGCATACAGCCGCGCCAGGCCGGGCAGCGCCAGGCCCGCCTGCGCGGCGCGGCGGACGGTGTCGGCCTCCGACCATCCCCCTTCCAGCAGGCAGGGCACCTGCAACCCGCCTTCGGGACGCAGCGCGCGCGCCACCCCCGCCAGGTGCTTGCCAACCGCCTCCAGCATGGCCTCGCGCCGCGCCGCGTACAGCTTGCGCATGGCCCGCACGTGGGCGTTGTAGTGGCCGTCGGCCATGAAGCGCGCCAGCGTCAGTTGCAGGATCTGCGGCGTGTGGCCGTCGACGATGCTGCGCGCGCGGCTGAAGGCGCCGACCAGCTCGTCGGGCAGGGCCATGTAGCCCATCCGCAGGCCCGGATAGAGCGTCTTGCTGAAGGTGCCCAGGTAGATCGTGCGGCCGTGCCGGTCCAGCCCCTGCACGCAGGCGGTCGGCAGGCCGTCGTAGTGGAATTCGCTGTCGTAGTCGTCCTCGATGATCCACTTGCCGCTCTCGGCGGCCCAGCGGGTCAGGTCGAGCCGCCGCTCCAGCGACAGCGTCGCTCCCGTCGGATACTGGTGCGACGGCGTCACGTAGACGCAGCTGGCGCCGCTGCGGTCGGCCCGCAGCAGGTCGGTGCGGATGCCCTGCGCGTCGACGTCGATCGGCACCACCCGGGCCTCGGCGAATTCGAACGCCTTGCGGGCGCCGAAGTAGCCGGGGTTCTCCAGCAGGATCGGTTTGCCCGCGTCCACCAGCAACTGCGCACACAGGAACAGCGCCTGGCGCGTGCTGCTCAGCACCACGATCTGCTCGGGGCGGACCTTGGCGCCGCGCTCCAGGTTCAGGTAGGTCGCGATCGCGCGGCGCAAGGGCTCGGCGCCTTGCGGATCGCCATGCAGCAGCACATTGCCGCGGTGGTCCTTCATCACCTGCCGCTGCAGCCGTTCCCACACGGCGGTCGGGAAGGTGCGGGTCTCGGGCAGGCCGGTGGCGAACGCCTGGATCGTCTGCTGGTCGGCCACGCCGCCGCTGTCGAAGATCGCGCGCCCGCGCCGGCTCAGGCCCGCCGCCGGCGCGGCCGGTTGTGGTGCCTCGGGTCGCCGCTCCCGAAGCGAGGGACGGCGCCGCGCCGAGCCGCGCAGTTCGGTGCCGATCGTCTCGGACACGTAGCTGCCCGAGCCCTTGCGCCGCGCGATGAAGCCGTCGCGCTGCAACTGCACGTAGGCGTTCTCGACCGTGTCGCGGGCCACGCCCAGCGACTGCGCCAGCGCGCGCGTGGCGGGCAGTTTCACGCCGGGGTCCAGGTCGCCGTCCAGCACCAGCGCGCGCAGGGCGCGCTGGATGCGCAGATGCAGGTCGAGCGGCGCCAGGTCGGCGTCGCCCATGCGGATCTTCAAGGTCTCAAGCGCGAAGGTCTTGCTCATGTGGCCTGCCCGAAGGCGATGAAAGCGTCGATGAAAGCCGACCATTCTAGTCGCGGCCGGATACGCCGGGACGAAAAAAGTGGTCTGGTCTTGGCATCCGAAGTGTACGGTCATGACAGGCCAATACAGCGCTACAAAGTGGGCTGCCACTCAACCCTTGCCGCGTTCCACCGCCCCTTCCATGTCCTCCCCCAGCGCCTCCTCCCTGCTTTCGCGCGATCTCATCCATCCCATCGTCGCCGGCCTGATCTCGGTCATCGTCAACTACGGCGGCACCTTCATCCTGGTGTTCCAGGCCGCCAAGGTCGCCGGCCTCAGCCCGGCGCTGACCGCCTCCTGGGTCTGGTCGGTATCGATCGGCGTGGGCGTCACCGGCATCCTGCTGAGCGGGATCAGCCGCGAGCCGGTCATCACCGCCTGGTCCACGCCCGCCGCCGCCTTCCTGGTCACGGCCCTGGCCACCACGCCGTACGCCGAGGCCATCGGCGCCTACCTGATCTCGGCCGCGGCCTTCGTCCTGCTGGGGTTGTCCGGCTATTTCGACAAGGCCATCCGCCTGATTCCCCCGGGCGTGGCCGCCGGCCTGCTGGCGGGCATCCTGCTGCCGTTCGGCATCGGCGCCTTCGGCGGCATGAGCCTGGACCCGCTGCTGGTGGGCTGGCTGATCCTGGCCTACGTCGCGCTCAAGCGCTACACGGCGCGCTACGCCGTGGTCGGCATCCTGGTATCCGGCCTGGCGCTGCTGCTGGCGCAGGACCGGGTCGACCTGTCGGGGCTGCGGCTGGAATTCGCCGCCCCGGTCTTCACCGCGCCCGCGTTCTCGCTCAATGGCCTGCTGAGCGTGGCGCTGCCGCTGTTCCTGATCACGCTGACGGGCCAGTACATGCCCGGCATGCTGGTGCTGCGCAACGACGGCTTCAAGACCAGCGCCAACCCCATCGTCACCATCACCGGCCTGGGTTCGCTGCTGATGGCGCCGTTCGGCTCGCATGCCTTCAACCTGGCCGCCATCACCGCCGCCATCTGCACCGGCCGCGAGGCCCACGACGACCCGTCCAAACGCTGGATCGCCGGCATCGCCGCCGGTGTCTTCTACATCCTGGTCGGCATCTTCGGCGTGACGCTGGCCGCCGTGTTCATGGCGCTGCCGGCCGCCTTCATCACCACATTGGCGGGCCTGGCCCTGCTGGGCACCATCGGCGGCAGCCTGGCCAGCGCGCTGGCCGACGCCAAGTCACGCGAGGCCTCGCTCATCACCTTCCTGGCCGCCGCCGCCAACATCAAGTTGTTCGGCATCGGCGGCGCCTTCTGGGGCCTGGTGATCGGCCTGCTGGCCCACGCCCTGCTCAATGGCCGCCTGCCCTGGCGCGCGGCCCGTTACACTGCATCGACGCGTTCCGACTCCGCGCACAAGCAACTGGTGAAATGATGACGACTTCCCCCGACAGCGCCGCGGCCACGCCGGCCGACGGCGACACCCAGACCCGGCACGACCAGCACGGCCGCTACCCGCAGGCCCTCAGCGTCGAGGATTTCCAGCACAACCTGGCCACGATCCACGCCCGCATGGCGGCCGCCTGCCATCGCGCCGGACGCGATCCGGCCAGCGTGCGGTTGCTGCCGGTCAGCAAGACCATGGACGAATCCCGCATCCGGCTGGCCCATGCCGCCGGCTGCCGCCTGCTGGGCGAGAACAAGGTGCAGGAAGCGCACCGCAAATGGGAGAACACCACCGACCTGGCCGATCTGCGCTGGTCGGTCATCGGCCACCTGCAGACCAACAAGGCCAAGCTGGTGGCGCAGTTCGCCAGCGAATTCCAGGCGCTGGACAGCCTGCGGCTGGCCGAGGCGCTGGACCGGCGCCTGCAGGCCGAGGGCCGCGCGCTGGACGTGTTCGTGCAGGTCAACACGTCCGGCGAGCCCAGCAAGTATGGCCTGGCGCCCGATGACGTGGCGGCCTTCATCCAGGCGCTGCCGGCTTATTCCGCGCTGCGCGTGCGCGGCTTCATGACGCTGGCGCTGTTCTCCAGCGAGGTCGAACGCGTGCGCCAGTGCTTCGTGTTGCTGCGCGGCCTGCGCGACCGCCTGCGCCAGGAAGCGCCCGCGGGCATCAACCTGGACGAACTGTCGATGGGCATGTCCGGCGACTTCGAGATCGCCATCGAGGAAGGCGCCACCCTGGTGCGGGTCGGCCAGGCGATCTTCGGCGCGCGCGCGCTGCCGGACAGCCATTACTGGCCGGATCCGGCCTGATGTCGCCAGGGGCGCCGCCGGCGCCCCGTGCCGATCAGTAGTTCACCACCGGCTCGTTGCGCGAGGCCGGCGGCGGCGGGTTGGCGCCGGTCGTCCCCTGCAGGTGCCGGCCGGGCAGGCCGAACTGGCTCATCAGCTCGCCATAGGCCGCTTCCGCCAGGCTCTTGGAGGCCTCGGCGATCACCTTCGGCCGGCTGAACGTGGCCCGGTCGCCCGGCCGCGATACCACTTTCACGTCCTGTCCCGAGCCCAGCGCCGTGAATGCCGCCTTGACCTCGTAGGTCCGCGTGTTGATGAGGCTGAAGTCCACGGCAATATCCAGGCCCAGCGTGGCCGAGGTGGCCGAACCGCCAAACGACATGGCGTTCTGGTTGAACTGGACATCGCTGACCGTGCCGAACAACACGTAGTCGGCGCCGGCGAACTGGCCTTGCCGGATCCGCGCCACGATGTCGAAGAGCTTTTCGGTCGGCTTGCCCTGGTAGGCTTTGCCCTGCACCAGCCTGACGCCGCCGCCCTTGAGCATGGCGCCTTTCAGGTCCGCGGTGTACTTGCGCAGCTCGCCGTACTCGATGTACGAGTACGTGCCCTCTTCCTCGTGGTAACTGCTTTCCGAGCGGGCGCTCACGCGTCCCCGCTCGGAATACGAGCGCGGGCCATCCTGCACGCTGGCGCTGGCGTTGACGCTGCTCCTGCTGGACGCGGAGACCACGCGGAAATACTCGCGGACCCGCTCTTCATAGGCCAGGTCGGTGACCGCGATCTTGGGCTCGGCGGCGCGGGCGGCGGGCAGCGCCGCCACGCACAGCGCCAGCGCGGCCATCAAACGATAGGTTTTCAGCATCGGAATGCCTCGAATGGGTGATGGAATCAACGGCGCGTGGTCTTGCGGATTTCCTTCTCTTCCTGCCATTCGATGGTGCCTTCCTGCACGTCGTACAGCTTGAGCGTCATCTTGTAGTAGACGTCCTTGACGCCGCTGGCCTGCTTGACGATGGACGAGATTTCCCCTTCCAGCGCGTACTTGGCGCCGACCATGTTGCCCATCTTGGCCTTGCCCTGGTTCTTGTACAGTCCGCTCTGGTTCTGGCGCTGCAGTTCCTCCACGCCGGACTGCATCTCGTCCATGCTGCGCGTGAAACGCACCTTGCCGCTCTTGACCAGCTGGGTCTGGATCGTGTTCATGATCGACTTGGTGTCGATGTATTCGCTGGTCTTGTTGCGCACCGGCGCCAGCGTCACCGTCGGCCGGCCGCTGAACACCGGGCTTTCCAACAGCGAGCCGGTCATCTTCTCGGCGATCATCTGCAGATCGGTCGAACCGAATTCGTTGCTCACCGTCTCGACCGCCTTGGCATCGCCGTAGCTGACGCCGGAGGACGAATCGACCTTGGGTTGCGTCGTCTGGCAACCGGCCAGCAGGAGGGCCGAGGACACGGCCATGCCGGTCATCAGGCGGGGGAACAGATTGGAACGCATACAAACTCCGTGGATACTTTTCTGGAAATCAGGCGCGACGAGCGGCCATCAGGGCGACTCGGCGCTCATCTCGATGCGGAAATCGGTCGCCTGCGGGCCATAGGCCACACCCTTGACCATGAGGCTCTGCCGGTTCAGGAACGTCAGCGGCTTCCAGGCCTCGTCATCGCCGACCTGCATGCCGTCGGCGTCGAACCAGCGGAAGCGGTAGTACAGGCGCGAGTTCAGGCCGCTGGTGTTGACGATCTCGGCCTGCACCACCATTACATCGTTGCGACGCTGCGACCGCAGGCTTTCGACGCGCAGGTCGCGCACCGAATCGCGCACCATGAGTTTGGCGGCGATGCCGGGCGAGGCCGCATAGGGCGGCGCGGGATTGGCCTGCGCCATGGCCTGACCCGCCAGGGCCAGCCCCAGCGCCAGCGCGGCCGTGCATTGGGCAAACTGCTTCATAGGAATTTCCGCTACGCGCCAGGCGCGTTCAGTTCAAGGAGGCGGACTTGGGCGCCGGACGGCGTTTGCCGGGTCCGCGCTTGTCCTCGGGTTGGGGCGCGGCCAAGTCGCCGAAGCGGCCAGGCTCGCCAAAATAGGTCACGGACGCGAACGTGCGCAGCGGCACGATCATGTGGCGCCCGCCGACCGAGATCTTCTGCGCCGCGCCGGGCACGCCAGGCAGCGAAACGTTGTAGTCGCCCGGCGGCAGGAACGTGCGCGCCACATAGACACGGCCAGGCAACGTGCGCCACATGCGGTCATCGGCCGGCGGTTCGGTCACGGCCGCCGCGACGCTGCCGAGCAGGCCTGCCAGCATGCCGCCTTCCTTGTACAGGACCACTTGCGCGCCCGCCTTGACGATCATGCGCACCGTCGCGCGCGCCTGCATGCCCGGCAGATCGTCCTTCAAGGCGCGGCGGGCCATGACGTTGAAATCGGCGACCAGGCCGGTATCCAGCATCGTGTCGCCCACGGCAATCCGCTCCACGCTGGGCGCATCGGACACGGCGTTGATCACGGGATACGACATGCCCACCGTGATCAGCCCCTGCGGCGTCGGCACCGGCAGCATGAACTTCTTCGATTCCCGCGCCGGGGCGTTGCCCGACTCGATCACGAACAGCACATCGGTCGCGCCATTCTTGCGCTGCTGGCCGCGACGCTGGTCCAGGCCCTCCAGGCCCGCCTCCAGCACCGTGCTACCCGGCCGCAGCTGGATCGCCTGGCGATAGCCCGGCGCCGCCAGGCTGGGTTCGTTCAACGCCTCGTAGACGAAACCCGACAGGTAATGGCTCAGGGCGTTCTGGTAGCCGTTCTTCAGCCCCAGCACTTCGGGATCGTTGAGGGTTTCGGTCGGGTAGCCCTGGAGTTCGGCTGTCTTGACCTGGGCACCCTTCTCCTTGGCCTTGGCCTCGGCCTCCTCGGTCTGCTTGGCGCGGAATTCGGCGATGATGGCTTCGCGCTCGTGCGTGCGCTTGATGTCGATGCGGGCGGTGTCCAGGTCTCCCTGCGACAGGCGGTTCAGCGCCATGACCGTGGTCAGCATGACTTTCTCGTAGTCCTGAACCTCGTAGTCGCGGGTGCCGTCGCCCAACAGCATCGCCCCGACCTGGCTTGCCGCTTCGGTCACCAGGCCGCGCGCCTGCTCTTCCCACTGCTTGACCGCGTTGTCGGCAATCTCGAAGGCGGCCATGCTATCGCCGTAGTTCGAGGCGATGCGCAGCAACTCGCCCTTTTCCAGGTTGAGCAGCACGTCATCCGCTTTGCCGCCCTGCAACTGTCCATCCACCTTGATGATGGCGTCCTGCAGCCGTCCCTGGCTGGCATCCGCCGTACTCTGGCCTACCTTGCTTTGATGCGTCGCAGCACAGCCCGCCAAAAGCAAAGCCAGGCCCGAAGCCGTTAAGACTCGCAGCATGTTCCTCTATCCCTCCCGGATTGATCCGGATTATGTTTCTAAGAGAAACAGGCTTTTAACATTAATTATGAGTCTTTAACAAATGAACAAACATATTCACATCTATTGCGAGGCTCCCCCCGCGTGAAAATCCGTCCCTTATTCAGCCCACCGGCCAGCGTCCCGCCCCCTCCGGCAACGCCGGCAGGCTGGCCCGCAGCATCTCATCGATGAACGCCGCCGGCCGCAGCCGGCCGTCGGGCTTGTACCACTGCACCGTCAGGTTCATCGCGCCCAGCACGCAACGCTTGATCACGCGCGCATCGCCGCGCAGCAGGCCGGCGGCCACCGCCGCCGCCACCGCGTCCTGCCACATCGCCTCGTAACGGTCGCTCAGCACCTTGACGCTGGCCTGGCTCGGCGCCGACAGGCTGCGCCACTCGTAGACCAGCGCGTTCATCGCATCGCCGCCGGCGCCGTGCAGCATGCTCCACATGTGCACACGGAACAGCGCCGCCAGCCGGTCGGCAGGCGCCTGGTACAACGCCAGGGCCTGGCGGCCGGCATCCAGCACTTCCTGGATGCCGTTGTTCATCACCGCCACCAGGATTTCCTCCTTGCTGCGAAAGTGATGGAACAGGCTGCCGGACTGCAGGCCCACGGCGCGCGCCAGCTCGCGCACCGTGGTGCGCTCGTAGCCATGCTTGCGGAACAGGCGGGCCGCCGTCAGGATCACTTCGGCGCGGCGCAGCGATTCCGCGCCATCCTCATGCCCGCCAGGCGTCGCGTCCGGCCCTGCCCTGTCGATCCGGTTCATAGGCGTTCGATGATCGTCGCGGTCGCCATGCCATGGCCGATGCACATGACCTGCAGGCCGAACTGGCCGCCGGTGGCGCGCAGCCCCGCCAGCATCTTGGCCATCAACGCCGCGCCGGTCGCGCCCAGCGGATGGCCATGGGCGATGGCGCCGCCCCACGGATTGACCTTCGACGGATCCGCGCCCACCGTCTTCAGCCAGGCCAGCACCACGCTGGCGAAGGCCTCGTTGATCTCGATCCAGTCGATGTCCGCCAGTTGCAGGCCGGCGCGCGCCAGGGCGCGTTCGGTCGCGGGGATGATGCCGGTCAGCTGCAACACCGGATCCGAGCCGATCGCCACGCGGGCGCGGAACCGCGCCTGCGGCCGCAGCCCGTCGGCCAGCGCCACCGCGCGATCCGCCAGCAGTACCGCGGCGGCGCCGTCGGCCAGCTGGCTGGCCTGCGCCGCCGTCACATTGCCCTGCCCGGGCGCGCGCAGGGCCGGCGCCAGCGCCGCCATCTTGGCCGGATCGGCGCGCTCGCGAATGCCTTCGTCGCGCGCCGGCGTGCCGGCCGGCCCCGGCAGCAGTTCGGCGTGGCGGCCCGCGCTGGCCGCCTGCCAGGCGCGCGCGTGGCTTTGCATCGACCACGCGTCCAGTTCTTCGCGGCTCAACTGCCACTGTTCGGCGATACGCTCCGCGCTCTCGATCTGGTGGATCAACGGATGGCGTTGCAGCAGTCCGGGGTTCAGCGACTCGAAGCCGCGGAACTCGCGCTGCCCCAGCGTCACGTCCAGGAACATGGGCACGCGGCTCATGCTCTCGACGCCGCCCGCCACCACATAGCGCATATCGCCCGCGGCTATCGCCTGCGCCCCGACATGCACGGCCTGCTGGCTCGAGCCGCACATGCGGTTCAAGGCCATGCCCGGCACCGTTTGCGGCAGGTCCGCCAGCAGCGCGGCCAGGCGGCCGATGTTGGCCCCCTGCTCGCCCGCCTGGCTGACGCAGCCCGCCACCACGTCGTCCACCTGCCCCAGCGGCAGGCCGGCGCGGGCCAGCACGCCCTGGATGGTCAAGGCCAGCAAGTCATCGGGCCGGGTATCGGCCCACCAGCCGCCGCGCCGCCCGAACGGGGTGCGCACCGCTTCCACGATCACCGCTTCGTTCATGCCGGCGTCTCCTCGGCGTACAGCCGTTCGATCTCGTCCGCGTAGCTGCGGTAGATGCTGGCGCGCCGCACCTTCATGGTCGCGGTCACCTCGCCATCGTCATGGTCCAGTTCCTTGGTCAGCAGATGGAAGCGCTTGATCTGCGCCACGGGCGCCAGCCCCGCGTTGGCGCGCGCCACCTCGCCGGCCACCAGCTCCCGCACCTGCCCGCACTCGGCCAGCGAACGGAAATGGGTGAAGGCGATGCGCTGCGATTCGGCCCACTTGCCCACCGTCTCGAATTCCAGCTGGATCAGCGCGGCCACGTAGCGCCGGCCGTCCGCGACGACCACGCATTCCTTCACGTACGGGCTGCTCTTGACCGCGTTCTCGATCTCGGACGGCGTCAGGTTCTTGCCGCCCGCCGTGATCATGATGTCCTTCAGGCGATCGACGATGCGCAGCTGGCCGTCCCGCACCGCGGCCACGTCGCCCGTGTGCAGCCAGCCGTCGCGCACCGCGTCGGCGGTCGCGGCCTCGTTCTTGTAGTAGCCCGCGAACACCATCTCGCCACGCACCTGCAATTCATCCGCCTCGCCCAGGCGCCACTCGACGCCCAGGATCGGCTCGCCCACCGTGCCCGCCTTCACGCGGTCAGGATGCTGGCCGAAGATCATGCCGGTCGACTCGGTCAGGCCGTACACCTCCACCAGCGGCACGCCAAGATTGCGGAAGTAGCGCACCACTTCCGGCGCGATCGGCGCCGCCCCCGTCATCGCCACCCGCACGCGCCGCAGGCCGATGAAATTCTGCAGGGCGCGCAGCACCAGCCAGTACCACAACGCATAGGTCAGCCGTTCGCCCGCATTGCGCTGGCGCGCCGACTTTTCCGCGAATGGCGCGCAGGCCGCCATGGCCCGCCGGTAGAGCCAGCGTTGCAGGCGTCCGGCTTCCTGCATCTTGATCGAGATCGACGCGTGCAGCTTCTCCCAGATGCGCGGCACGCCCAGGAACACGGTCGGCGCCACCTCGCGCAGGTCTTCCTGCACGGTGCGGATCGATTCGCCGAAATTGACCTGCGCGCCCAGGTAGATGGGCACGAACGTCGACAGCATCTGTTCGGCCACGTGGCACAGCGGCAAGTACGACAGGTGCACGCTGGCCGCGTCCATGCCCAGGCGCTCGGCAATGCCCGGCGCCACGCCGCGCATGTTGCGGTAGCTGAGCATCGCCCCCTTGGGCTTGCCGGTGGACCCCGAGGTATAGATCATCAGGCCCAGGTCATCCAGCCGCTGTCCGTCCAGCACGCTGTTCAAGGCCGGCAGCGCCTGGGCCTCCATCCGCTGGCCCTCGGCCTCCAGCTCCGCGAAGGCGACGATGCGGTCGCGCTCGGCCGGCGCGTATGAGCGCAGGCCCTTGGTCTCCATCACCACGATGCGCCGCAACAGCGGCAGGCGATGCGCCACCTGCAGCACCTTGTCGGTCTGCTCCTGGTCCTCGCACACCACCAGTTCGACGTCGGCGTGCTCCAGCACATAGCCCATTTCCTCGGCCGGGCTGGTCGCATAGACGCCGACCGCCACGCCGCCGACGGCGCCCGCGCCCAGCAGCGTCAACAGCCACTCCAGCCGGTTCTCCGCCACGATCGCGACGCGTCCGCCGCGCGACAGGCCGGCCGCCTGCAGGCCCAGCCCCACGCGGCAGGCCCGGCGCCAGTACTGCGCCCACGACACCGGCTGCCAGATGCCGAAGTCCTTCTGCCGCACGGCGATGCCCTCGGGCTGGCGGCGCGCCTGCTCGCGCAGCATCTGCGGCAGCGTCAGCGCCGGCCAGGCGTGCGGCGCGCGGCCAGGATCGAGCGGCCCGTTCATGACAGCCAGCGCTTGCGGCGCTTGTAGTGCTTGATATCGCGAAAGCCGCGCGCCTCGCCCGACCCGCCCACGCCCAGATAGAACTCGCGCACGTCGGGGTCGGCCGCCAGTTTTTCAGCCGTGCCGTCGATCACCACCTTGCCGGTCTCCATGATGTAGCCGTAATGCGCCACCGCCAACGCCACCGACGCGTTCTGCTCGACCAGCAGCATCGACACCCCCTGCTCGCGGTTGATGCGCGCGATGATCGAAAAAATGGTTTCCACCAGCATCGGCGACAATCCCAGCGACGGCTCGTCCAGCAGCATCAGCTTGGGCTGCGCGATCAACGCCCGCCCGATCGCCAGCATCTGCTGCTCGCCGCCCGACAGATAGCCCGCCAGGCCGCGGCGGCGTTCGTGCAACCGCGGAAAATAGCCATACACCAGGTCGAAGTCGACCTTGGCGCCGGCCCTGCCGCTGAGCGCGTAGGTCGCGGCCACCAGGTTTTCCTCGACCGTCAGGTCCTCGAACACGCGACGCCCTTCCATCACGTGCGCCAGCCCGGCCCGCACCAGGTTCTGCGGCTTCGCGCCGGCGGTGTCGCCGCCATCGAACAGGATGCGCCCGCGCGCCAGCTCGCCGTCCTCCAGGTCGAGCAGGCGCGACACCGCCTTCAGCGTGGTCGATTTGCCGGCGCCGTTGCTGCCCAGCAGCGCCACGATGGCGCCGGCCGGCACCGACAGCGACAGGCCGCGCAGCACCTGCACCGCCTTGTTGTAGACCACCTCGATGTTGTTGATGTCCAGCACCGTCGGCGGCGACGCAGCGTGTCCGGGATTCACGGGCGCCTCACTGCAGCACGATCCAGTCGGAAGCCGGCACCATCTGCTTCTGCTTGGTATCGGCGCGGTAGATGCGCCCCACCGGAATCGAATTGCCCTTGATGCTGATCGGCACGCCGATCAGCCCGCCGGTGTCGAAGTCCTTGATGCCCTCCAGCGCGGCCTTCATGTTGGCGCTGGTCAGCTCCTTGCCCGCCTCCAGCGTGCGCTTGGCGACCTCGGTGAACAGCATCGCCGCCAGGAAGCCCTGCATGTAGCCGGTGCTCTGGTACTGCGGCCGCATCTCGCGGATCTTCTTGAGCATCGGCGCGTCGGCCGTCTCGTCGTAGTAGTAGCGGTACGGCATCACGCCCATGAAGCCCTCGGCGTCCTCGCCCATCTGCATCACGGTGGAGTTGTCCATGGTCCAGAACGTGCCCATGTAGCGCGTCTTCAGGCCCATGCGCTTGCCCTGCCCGACGAACTCGGGAATCGGCGCCAGCACGTAGCCGTGGAAGATAGTGAAGTCCGGATCGGCGCGGCGCAGCTTGATGACCTCGGTCGACACGTCCACGCTGCCCGGCGGCGTCATGATCTCGGTGGCCACCGTCAGGCCCAGCTTCTGCGCCACCGCGCGCGAACTGGCGATCGGGTCACGGCCGAACTCGGTGTCCGAATACACGAACGCCACCTTGGCGCCCGGCTTTTCCTTGGCGATGTAGCGCAGCAGGATGCCGAACATCTCCGTGTAGTCCGGCCCCAGCATGAACTGCGCCGGATACTTGGCCGGGTCATTCAGCTCGGTCGCGAACGAGGCCCCGGTCATCAGGATGTTGCCCGAGCGGTTCAGCTCGGCATTGATGGTCTTGGAGAACCCGGTCGAATCGCCGTAGTAGAAATTGACCTTGTTCTGGCTGGTGATCTTCTTGAAGGCCGCCACCGACGCGTCCACCTTGTAGGCGGTGTCCTCCGGCACGTAGCGCAGCTTGCGGCCCTTGACGCCGCCCTGGTCGTTGACGATCTTGACGTAGTCGGTGATGCCGGCATGGATGCCCTGCCCGGCGAACGCGAACACCCCGCTCAACGGGATCGAGCCGCCCAGCACCAGATCCTCCTCGGCCTGGGCCGCCGGCGCCGCGGCCAGCGCCAATGCCACGCCCAAGGGCGCCAGCAACTTCGATAAACCGCTGCCTATCCGGATGCGCTTCATGGTTTCGTCTCCTGGTTCTCTTGGGAATGGCCGCCGTCTAGGTGCGGAAAGGCCAGAGGTGAAAATAGCGGCGCACGCGGCGCCAGATTTCCGCGAGCCCATGCGGCTCGAAGATCAGAAAGCCCACGATCAGCAGGCCGAACACGATGGTGCGCACCGGCGAAATCAGGCGCAACGCGTCGCCGCCCACCGGCAGCCAGCCCACCACCAGCTTGAGCAGCTCGGGCACCATGGTCATGAACACGGCGCCCAGGATGGAACCCAGGATCGAGCCCATGCCGCCCACGATGATGGCGGCCAGGAAGAAGATCGACATGATCAGCGGAAAGCTCTCCGGCGTGACCACGCGGAAGAAATACGCCCACAGCCCGCCCGCCACGCCGGCGTAGAACGAAGACAGGCCGAACGACAGCAGCTTGTAGCGCAGCAGGTGGATGCCCAGCACCTCGGCGGAAATGTCGCGGTCGCGGATCGCGATGAACGCGCGGCCGATGCGGGTGCGGAACAGGTTGGCCGCGCCCAGCACCATCAGCGCCGTCAACGGCACGATCAGCCAGTAGATCTTGAACGACGTATCCAGGTCGATCCCCAGCAGCCGCGCCGGCGGCACCTGCAACCCGCCGGTCCCGCCCGTGAAGGCCCAATTCGCGAACACGAAGTGCGCGATGAACGAAGCCGCGATGGTCGAGATCGCCAGGTACAGCCCCTTGACCCGCAGTGAAGGAATGCCCACCAGCAGCCCGCCCAGCATCGCCACCACGCCGGCCCCCAGCAGATTCAGCAGCACTGGCGTGCCCAGCCGCAATTCCATCACCGCCACCGTATAGGCGCCCAGCCCCATGAACGCAGCCTGCCCCAGGCTCACCAGCCCGGTGTAGCCGGTCAGGATGTTCAGGCCGGTGGCGCTGGCCACGTTGATCGCCACCAGGCACGCCAGGTACAGCCAGTAGGCGTCGGCCACGAACGGGAACAGCGCCAGCGACGCCGCCAGCAGCGCCAGCCACAGCCGCTGAGTTGCTGTATCGAACAGCGCCTCGTCGGCCCGGTAGGTCTCTTTCGCGGTCGCGATGCGCATGGCTACAGCCTCTCGATTTCACGCGTGCCGAACAGCCCGTAGGGCCGCATCATCAGCACCGCCACCAGCACCACGAAGGTCGCCAGCAGTTTGTATTCGCCGCCCAGGTAGGCGCCGGCCCAGGCCTCCAGCAGCCCGATGAAGATGCCCCCCACGAGCGCCCCCGCCACGCTGTCCAGCCCGCCCACGATCACCACCACCAGCACCGACAGGCCGAACACGCCCATCGACGACGAGATGCCGCCGATCGCTCCCACGATCACCCCCGACACCGCCGCGATCGCGCCCGCCGCCGCCCACGACAGCGAGAACACGCGCGGCACGTTGATGCCCATCGCATACGCCGCCCCCTGGTCCGACGCGGTGGCGCGCAAGGCGACGCCGCCGCGCCAGTAGCGGAACACCGCCAGCACCAGCAGCACCAGCGCCAGCGCCACCCAGAAGCCGTAGAACACCTTGGGCGCGACGAACGCCTCGCCCACCATCACCGGCGCGCGCGGCATGAATTCCGGCAGCCGGCGCTGATCCGCGGTCCAGATCAGCTCCACCACGCCCACCAGGATCGACGCCAATCCCACGGTGATCATGAACACCGAGATCGGCGATTCGCCCAGCATCGGCCGGATCGTCACGCGCTCGACCACCGCGCCAAGCACGGCCGACACCGCCACCGCCCCGGCGATCGCCGCCCAGACCGGCCAGGCCATGCCGGCGGCAAACGCGTAGAACACATAGGCGCCCATCATCAGGAATTCGCCGATGGCGATGTTCACCACCCGCGTCGCCTTGTAGACGATCACGAACGCCAGCGCCGCCAGCGCATACAGGCCGCCGCTGCCCAGCCCGGCCAGCGTCACCTCCAGGAAGAACAGGCCGTCCATCAGGCCGCCTCGCGCAGCCGCCGGCGCAGGTCGCCGACGTCGCCCGCGCCCAGGTAGGCCTTGATGACCTCGGGATCGGCCTGCACCACGGCCGGCGTGCCATCGGCGATCACCTGGCCGAAGTTCAGCACCACCACGTGGTCCGACAGGTCCATCACCATGCCCATGTCGTGCTCCACCATCAGCACCGTCACGCCCCACTCGGCGCGCGCGTCGAGGATGAAGCGCGCCATGTCGTCGGTCTCCTCGCGGTTCATGCCCGCCACCGGCTCGTCCAGCATCAGCACCTTGGGCTGCATCGCCAGCGCCCGCGCCAGTTCCACCCGCTTGCGCAGCCCGTACGACAGCGCCGCCACCGGGGCGTGACGGATGTGGTCGATCTCCAGGAAGTCGATGATGCGTTCTTCGATGTCGGCGCGCAGCGCCATCTCCTCGCGCCGCGCCCGCCCCAGGTACAGCAGCGCGTCCAGCACGTTGGTGCGCAGGTGCGCATGGCGCCCCAGCTTGATGTTGTCCAGCACCGTCATGCCGCGAAACAGCGCGATGTTCTGGAAGCTGCGCGCCAGCCCCAGCCGGGCGCGCTCGGGCGCCGCCATGCGCGTGATGTCGCGGCCCATGAAGCGGACGGAGCCCGTAGCCGGCCGATAGAAGCCCGAGATGGTGTTGAACAGCGAGGTCTTGCCCGCGCCATTGGGGCCGATGACCGTGGTGATGGATCCGGGCGCCACGCGAAAGCCCACGCCCGTGAGCGCCTTGACCCCGCCGAACGCCAACGTGACCCCATCCACCTCCAGCAACGGAGGGCTGTCGGATTGATCCACCTTTGTCTCCTCGCTGTTGTCGCGAAGCTGTTTTTCTATTGGCGGTGAATCAGCGTAGCCCCGAGGCAGGCGATGCGGCGAACCTGTCTTTACCTACGCTGTACAGCGCCGGAAAATCGTTCTATGCGTTACGCTTGCGTGGCGGACGGCAACCGAGCAAGCGCTTGGTTCCGACCATAGCATCGTGGTTTTTGGATCGAAAGTTGGTATTTACCCGATAACGGAGACAAGCCATGAACCCACCCCTGCCCGTCTTTCCAACCCTCTTGCTGGAAGCCGCCGACGGCATCGCCACGCTGACGCTGAACCAGCCCGCCACGCTCAACGCCATCGACGTCGCCATGGCGCGCGACCTGCAACGCGCCGCCCAATGGCTCGATACCCGCGCGGACCTGCGCGTGGTGCTGCTGCGCGGCGCCGGCAAGGCCTTCTGCGCCGGCGGCGACATCACGCTGTTCGAAGGCGACGTCAACGCCGTGCGCGGAAAACTGCTCGACCTGTTCACGCCGCTCAACGATTTCATCGCGCACGTCGCCCGCATGGACAAGCTCTGGCTGGCGCAGATCCACGGCGTCGCCGCGGGCGCCGGCCTGTCGCTGGTGCTGGCCTGCGACCTGGCCATCGCCGATGCCGAGACGCGCTTCATGACGGCCTACCTGAAGCTCGGCGCCACGCCCGACGCCGGCATGACGCATGGCCTGAACCGCCTGCTCGGCCCGCGCCGCGCGCTCGACCTGCTGCTGCGCCACGACGCCTTCGGCGCCGCCGACGCGCACGCCTGGGGACTCATCAACCGCGTGGCCGACGCCGGCCAGCTCGCGGCGCAAACGCAGGCCTACGCGCAACAACTGGCCAGCCACGCGCCGCACGGCATCGCCGGCGCCAAGCACCTGCTGCGCAACGCCGCCCATGCGACGCTGGAAACGCAACTGGCCGACGAAACCGCCTGCTTCCTGGCGACCGCGCAGCGCGAGGATTTCGCCGAAGGCGTGCGCGCCTTCCGCGAAAAACGCGCGCCGCGCTTCCAGGGCCGCTAAAGCGCGTGCGCGGCGCCCGCGTCAGAACTTGTAGGTGACGCTGGCGATCGCGCTGCGGCGCGCGCCGTACCAGCAATCGCCGCGCGACAGGCACGTGGCCAGATAGGTCTTGTCGGTCAGATTGTTGACGTTCAAGGCATAGCGCCAGTGGTTGGTTTCATACGCCATCATGGCGTCCAACAGCCACACCGGCGACAGCTTGGGCCCGTCGCCATCGCGGAACGCCGCCATCCAGCGCGTGCCCGCGCCCACCGTGAAGCGCCCGTCCAGGTTGTCGAGCGCGAAACGGTAGCGGCCCCACGCCGCGGCCTGGTGGCGCGGAATGCCTTCCAGCTTCGGATCCAGGTCGATGTAGTTGTAGTGCGCGATCACGTCGAACGACGACGTCAGCTGGCCGCGCCATTCCAGTTCCAGCCCGCGCGTGCGAGTCTTGCCGGTCTGGATGTTGTTCAACGCCGCCGTCGGATCCGGCACCAGGCGGTTTTTCTCCCGCAGGTCATACACCGACGCGGTCGCCAGATGGCCGCCATCGGCGGACTGGTACTTGACGCCCGCCTCCCACTGCTTGCCGCGCAGCGGCTTGTACAGCTCGGGCACCGCGCCATCGGGCGTGTTGCGCGTGGTGCTGGCCACCGGCGTGAACGACTCGCTGTAGCTGACGTACGGCGACCAGCCGTTGCTGGCCGCGTACATCAGCCCGAACCGCTTGGTGGTGGCCTGCGCCTTGTCCACCTCGCCGCCTTCGAGCTGGCTGCGCGCGCGGTCGTACCGCAGGCCTGCCGTCACGATCCAGTGCTGGCCGATCTTCATCTGGTCTTGCAGGTAGAGGCCCGTCTGTCGCTGCGTGAAGCGCGGCTCGCCGGTCAGTTCGGGGATATAGCCATTGCCATACACCGGCGCATACGCGTCGATCGTATCCGTGCCGCTTCCGCTCTGGCGGTCGCGCCGGTAGCGCGACCAGTCCAGCCCCAGCAGCAGCTTGTGCGTCACGGCGCCGGTGCTCACCTCGCCCGTCAGGTGCTGGTCCAGCGTATCCATGCGCACCTTGGTGATGGTGTCATCGGCGTAACGGCCGATGATGCGCTGGTTGATCGGATCCTCCGCCCAGCCGCCAGGCACCGTGAACGAATCCGCATAGTGCGTGAAGTACGTCACCTTGTTGTTGGCGTGGCGGAAGCCCTGGCTGAACGACCACTTGTCGTTGAACTGGTGCTCGAACAGCCAGCCGAAGCTGCTGCGCTCGGAATCGTAGCGGTCATGGTCCGGCTCGCCGATGAAGCGATAGGTCGGAATCATGCCGTTCGGATTCGGCGTGCGCATGCCCGACCACGGCATGAACTGCGCGGTCGAACCCGACTTGTCCTTCTGGTACAGCGCCTGCAGCGTCAATGACGTGGCCGCGCTGGGACGCCACGTCAGCGACGGCGCCACCAGCGTCCGGTCGTCCGGCACGTGACGCACCTGGGTATCGGCATCGCGCTGCAACGCCACCAGCCGGTACAGCCACTGGCCGTCCTCGGTGACAGGCCCGGTCAGGTCGATCTGCGCCTGCTTGCGCCCATGGTTGCCCAGCTGTATCCCGACTTCGCGCTGTGTCTCCGCCAGCGGCCGCTTGCTGACCATGTTGATGAGGCCGCCCGTGCTGCCCTGGCCGTACGTCATTGCCGCCGGCCCGCGCAGCACCTCGATGCGCTCCAGCATGTAAGGATCGGGCCGGGTCGTGCTGGTGTAGTAGTCGAACGCCTGGCGCATGCCGTCCAGGTAGACATCGACATCCGTGCCGCGCACCCGCACGCTGTCGCTGCGCGAATCCAGGCCGTAGGCATCCGAGCGCACGCCGGCCGCATAACCGAGCGCATCCTGCAGGCTGGTGGCGCCCTGGTCCACGATCTGGTCGCGCGGCACCACGGTGATCGACTGCGCGGTCTCGTTCAGCGGCGTGTCCGTCTTGGTGGCCGTGGCCGAACGCGTGGCGGCGTAGCCCAGCACCGGGCTGGTCGCCGTCTCGGCGCTGCCTTCCACCTTGACCGACGGCAGCGTGGTGGTCGGTTCGACGGGCGCCGACTGCGCGACCAGCGCGGCCGGCAACAGGCTCAGGGCCGCCGCCAGGCTGGCGCGGCGGGACATGGCAGGATCAAACATCGACGTGGCTTCCCATGATGAATTTTTGGAAGCCAGATGTTAATGTTTCTCGTTATTGAAACCATTCCTTTTCACTACAAAAGGAAAGACTTCCCCTGTTTACAACAGGCTGCCCCGGGCAAGCCCTCCGGCTTATTGGGGAAAACGACAATAAAAAAGGCGCCCCTAGGGCGCCCTCTCGGTTCGCAATCGGCTCAGCCGCGGCCGGCCCGCAGCTCCACCGCCTTGGCCCAGCGCCGCGCCACCGACGGCGACGTCGCGCACGTGGCCGACTCCGTCACCACGCGCACGGCGCGCTCCAGCAACTGGATATCGGCTTCATGCTGGCGCGCCACGTGCGGATCTTCGAAGAAGATGACGCGCTGGCACTGGTGCTCCAGCACCAGTTCCGCGATCTGCGCGTCGCCGCCCAGCGGCCCGCTCAGGTAGCGATGCACCCACGGCGTGTCCTTGGGCCAGCCGCGCGACCACGCCAGTTCGTTCAGGCGGCCGCCGGTCGTGCCGGTGGCCACGCGCCGGGCGAATTGCGACAGCACGTCGAAGTGCTCGGCGGCGAACGCCACCATCTCGTCCTTGAGCGCATCGTGCGCGATCAACGCCAGCGTCTGGCCGGTGTAATTGAACAGCCGCGACGCCGCCATGTCCGGCGCCAGGCCCGCATGCACGCGCTCGACTTCCATCCACTCGATGGCGCCGGCCAGCGTCGAGATGAACGGCCGGCCATGCGTGATGCACTGGCGCTTGAGCGCCAGCGCCTCGGGAAAGATCGACGACGGATCGACGGGATCGATCAGGTAGATCGCGCCGTCGAACGGCTCCTGCCCGTCCCGGCCCTCGGTCACGCGCGCCACCAGCTTCATCAGGCCGCCTTCGCGGCCATACGGATAGCGGATCAGGCCGGAATAGCCTTGCAGCATGCCTTCGCGCACGATGGCATCGTGGGTGCGGCCCACGGTATGCAGCTGCACGCCCAATTCGCGGATGGTGGACGAACAGGCCCGCAGCCACGTGAACAAGGCGGCATCGGGCGATTCGTGGTGCAGTCGGTTGGCGGCCAGGCCAAAGCGCAGTGGGGCAGCGGGCATCGGTAGACTCTGATAGCAAGGACAACGAAGAGAGTCTTGATGATACCCCGCGTCCGCGGCCCCAATGAAAAAAACGCTCCCCTGGGGGAGCGTTTCGCGGTCGGATCAGTCGGCCTCGTCGATCCAGGCCATCTGGATGGCCTCCAGGATCTTCTCGCCGCTGCGTTCCGGATCATCATTGAAACCGGGCAAGGCCAGCACCCATTCGCGCAGCTGCGTGAAGCGCAGCGTCTTGGGGTCGACGTCCGGATGCGTATCGGCCAGCGCCTCGGCGATCTGGTAAGTATCGGTCCACTTCATCAATGGCCCTCTTTCGCGTGGTTGATGGTGTACTTGGGAATCTCCACCGTCAGGTCGGCGTCCGTCACCAATGCCTGGCATGACAGGCGCGAGGTCGGCGTCAGGCCCCAGGCCTTGTCCAGCAGATCCTCTTCGTCGTCGGTCGCGTCTTCCAGTGAAGCATAGCCCTGCTTGACCACCACGTGACAGGTCGTACACGCGCACGACAGTTCGCAGGCGTGCTCGATGTCGATGTGGTTGTCCAGCAGCACGCGGCAGATCGACACGCCCTTGGGCGCGTCCTCGATCACGGCGCCTTCGGGGCAGTAGTCGGGATGAGGCAATACGGTCAGTTTCGGCATAGCTTCTTATCAGGCGATTTCGTCAAGTTTGCGGCCGGCCAGCGCGGCGCGGATGCTGCGGTCCATGCGGCGCGCGGCGAATTCATCGGTCGCGGCCGACAGCGCCTCGACCGTGGCCTTCACCGCGTCCACGTCCTGCGCCTCCTGGGCGCGGCTGGCCGCCTGCAGGCATTCATCGACCCGTTGGCGTTCCTCGGCATTCAGCAGGTCGCCGTCGACCGCCAGCGCGGCCTGCACCGATTCGACCAGCTGGCGCGCTTCCACCTGCTGCTCGCGCAGCATGCGGGCGCGGGCATCGTTGTCTGCCTGCGCCACGCTGTCGGCCAGCATGCGCGCGACTTCGTCATCGCTCAGGCCATACGAAGGCTTGACCGACACCGCCGCTTCCACGCCCGTGCTCTGCTCGCGCGCGGTCACGCTCAACAGGCCGTCGGCGTCCACCTGGAACGTCACGCGGATGCGCGCGGCGCCCGCCACCATCGGCGGAATGCCGCGCAGTTCGAAACGCGCCAGCGAACGGCAATCCGTCACCAGGTCGCGCTCGCCCTGCAGCACGTGGATGCTCATGGCCGTCTGGCCATCCTTGAACGTCGTGAATTCCTGCGCGCGCGCCACCGGAATGGTGCTGTTGCGCGGAATCACGCGCTCGACCAGCCCGCCCATGGTTTCCAGGCCGAGCGACAGCGGCGTCACATCCAGCAGCAGCCAGTCCTCGCCCGGCGCGCGGTTGCCGGCCAGCAGATTGGCCTGCAACGCGGCGCCCAGCGCCACCACCTGATCCGGATCCAGATCGGTCAGCGGCTCGGTGCCGAACATCTCGCCGACCGCGGCGCGCACCACCGGCATGCGCGTGGCGCCGCCCACCATCACCACGCCGCGCACGTCGGCCGGCTTGAGGGCGGCGTCGCGCAGCGCCAGGCGCGCGCTGTCCAGCGTGCGCTGCACCAGCGGCTGCGCCAGCGCCTCGAACTGCGCGCGGGTCAGCGTGTGATCGATCACCTGGCCATTGGCCAGCGTCAGCGCCAGATGGGCGTCCTGCGCATCCGACAGCGCTTCGCGCGCCGCGCGGGCCGCCATCAGCAGGCCACGCCGGTCGGCATGCGTCAGTTCGGTGGCGCCCGCGGCCGCCACCACGTGGTCGACGATGAGCGAATCGAAATCATCGCCGCCCAGCGCGGTATCGCCGCCGGTCGAGATCACTTCGAACACGCCCTGCGTCAACCGCAGAATGGAAATATCGAAAGTGCCGCCACCCAGGTCATAGACGGCGTACACGCCTTCCGCGGCGTTATCCAGGCCGTAGGCGATCGCCGCGGCGGTCGGCTCGTTCAACAGGCGCAGCACATTCAGGCCGGCCAGGCGCGCCGCGTCGCGGGTCGCCTGGCGCTGGGCGTCGTCGAAATAGGCCGGGACCGTGATGACGGCGCCCACCAGGTCGTCGCCCAGCACGTCCTCGGCGCGCTGGCGCAGCACCGCCAGGATCTGCGCCGACACTTCCACCGGGCTCAGGTCGCCCTGCGCGGTACGGATGCGCACCATGCCGGGCGCATCCACGAATTCGTAGGGCGCGCGCGAGGCCCGCGCCTCTTCCAGCGAACGGCCCATGAAACGCTTGACCGACACCACCGTGTTCAGCGGGTCCTCGGCCTGTTGCGCCAGGGGTTCGCGGCCCGTCGTGACCTTGCCGCCGGGGAAATAGCGCACCGCCGAAGGCAGCAACACGTGGCCCTGCGCATCGGGCAGGACTTCGGCAACGCTGCTGCGCACCGCGGCAACCAGGGAATTGGTGGTGCCCAGGTCGATCCCCACCGCCAGCTTGCGCTGGTGCGGCGCGGGCGATTCACCGGGCTCGGATATCTGCAATAAGGCCATGATTGTTTTTTCTACTCAGTAGGCGGCGAAGTCCGGGTCGCCCCGCGGCCGGGCCTTGCCCGGCCCGTTGGCTAGGAATCGGGATGGGCGTGGGCCAGCTCTTGCGCCAGCTTCTCCACGAACATCCATTCCCGCACCTTCAGACCCGCGGCGGCGTAGTCGCGCTGTTCGTCCAGCAGGCGCGTCAACGCGGCGCGCATCTGCTGGCGGGCGTCCTCCAGCTCGGTCCGCAGCGTCGCCAGGACACCGGCGTCGTCGCGCGCGTCGTCCATCATTTCGCGCCAGGTCATCTGCTGCATCAGGAAAGCCGTGTCCATCGACGTGTTGCTCTCGGTCTGCAGATCCACGCCAGCCTGCTCGCACAGATAGCGCGCCCGCAACAGCGGATCGCGCAACTGGCGGTAGGCCTCGTTGGCGCGCGCCGCCCACTGCATGGCCACGCGGCGTTCCGCGGGGCTGGCGGTGGCAAAGCGGTCGGGATGCACCTGCGCGGCGACGGTGCGCCACGCCGATTCCAGCGCCTGGGCATCCAGGTCGAAGCGTGACGGCAAGCCGAACAGGCTGAAGTGGTCGTCTCCAGCCAAGACTTACACCGTGAACGACTCGCCGCAGCCGCAGGTCGCCTTCTCATTGGGGTTGCGGAACTTGAAGCCTTCGTTCAGGCCTTCGCGGGCGTAGTCGAGCTCGGTGCCGTCCAGGTAGGCCAGGCTCTTGGGATCGACGAACACCTTCACGCCGAAGCTCTCGAACACCTGGTCCTCGGGCGCCACATCGTCCACGTACTCCAGCTTGTAGGCCATGCCGGAACAACCCGTCGTCCTAACGCCGAGGCGCAAGCCGATCCCCTTGCCGCGCTTTTGCAGATAGCGGCCGATGTGGGTGGCGGCCTGTTGGGTCAGGGTAACGGACATGTTCAGCTCGCAACAGCTTCGGCCGGAACCGAATGCTTTTCCTTGTAGTTCTGCACGGCGGCCTTGATCGCGTCTTCGGCCAGGATCGAGCAGTGCACCTTCACGGGCGGCAGGGCCAGTTCTTCGGCGATCTGCGTGTTGCGGATGTTCATCGCTTCGTCCAGCGTCTTGCCCTTGACCCATTCGGTCACGAGCGAACTGGAGGCGATGGCCGAGCCACAGCCGTAGGTCTTGAAGCGCGCGTCTTCGATGACGCCGGCTTCGTTCACCTTGATCTGCAGCTTCATGACGTCGCCACAGGCCGGCGCGCCGACCATGCCGGTGCCCACCGAGTCGTCCGACTTGTCGAACGAACCGACGTTGCGCGGGTTTTCGTAGTGATCCAGGACTTTGGTGCTGTAAGACATGTTAGTTCTCCACGTATTCTTTGGCGCGGGCGCTTAGTGCGCGGCCCACTGCACGGTATTCAGATCGATGCCTTCCTTGGCCATTTCCCACAGCGGCGACATGTCGCGCAGCTTGCCGACGCGGCTCTTGAGCAGTTCGATGGTGTAGTCCACTTCCTGCTCGGTGGTGAAACGGCCCAGCGTGAAGCGGATCGAGCTGTGCGCCAGCTCGTCGTTGCGGCCCAGGGCCCGCAGCACGTAGGAAGGTTCCAGGCTGGCCGAGGTGCAGGCCGAGCCACTCGAAACGGCCAGTTCCTTGATCGCCATGATCAGGGACTCGCCTTCGACATAGTTGAAGCTGACGTTCAGGTTGTGCGGCACGCGATGGTCCATGTCACCGTTGAGGTAGACCTCTTCGATCTGCGACAGGCCGGCCCAGAGGCGATCACGCAGCATGCGGATGCGCTCGTTCTCGGTGCCCATTTCTTCACGGGCCAGGCGGAAGGCCTCGCCCATGCCGACGATCTGGTGCGTGGCCAGCGTGCCAGAGCGGAAACCGCGCTCGTGGCCACCGCCGTGCATCTGCGCTTCGATGCGCACACGCGGCTTGCGACGCACGTACAGCGCGCCGATGCCCTTGGGGCCGTAAGTCTTGTGAGCCGAGAACGCCATCAGGTCGACCTTCAGCTTCTGCAGGTCGATCTCGACCTTGCCGGTGGCTTGCGCGGCGTCGACGTGGAAGATGATGCCCTTCTCGCGGCAGATCTCACCCAGGGCTTCGATGTCCTGGATGACGCCGATTTCGTTGTTCACCATCATCACCGACACCAGCACGGTGTCGGGACGCAGCGCTGCCTTGAAGACGTCCAGGTCGATCAGGCCGTTGTCCTTGACGTCCAGGTAGGTCACTTCAAAGCCCTGGCGCTCGAGTTCACGACAGGTGTCGAGCACGGCCTTGTGCTCGGTCTTGATGGTGATGATGTGCTTGCCGCGCTCGGCGTAGAAGTTGGCGGCGCCCTTGATGGCCAGGTTGTCCGACTCGGTGGCGCCGGAGGTCCAGACGATTTCACGCGGATCGGCGTTCACCAGCTTGGCGACTTCCTCGCGGGCACGCTCGACGGCGTCTTCGGCTTCCCAACCGAACGAGTGGCTGCGCGACGCGGGGTTGCCGAAGCTTTCGTACAGCCAGGGCACCATCTTTTCGACGACGCGCGGGTCGACGGGGGTCGTGGCTGAGTAGTCCAGGTAAATCGGGCGGGTGGTCATATCTACAACTCCTACTGCTTATACGGTGGCATTGGCCGCGACGGTGGTGGTCGGGGCGTTGGCGGCGTTATTGGTGCCTCCAACCCGATTCACGCGAACCGCGCAAGCCTGCGCTTGATTGTTGGCTTCCTGCAATTGGCGCACGCGCTGCTGATCAACCAGATCTTGCAGCGACACCGAATCCAGGTAATCGACCATCTTGCGATTCAACGTGGCCCAAAGCTCATGCGTCATGCACTTGCCGGGCTTGCCATCGTTGCCGCTCGTACAGTCCCGCTTGCCGCCGCAGCTGGTGGCGTCCAGCGGTTCGTCGACGGCGAAGATGATGTCGGCAACGGTCACGTTGCGCGCCAGGCGGGCGAGCGAGTAACCGCCGCCGGGGCCGCGCACACTGTCCACGAGTTCGTGGCGACGCAGTTTCCCGAACAGCTGTTCCAGATAGGAAAGCGAAATATTCTGACGCTGGCTGATGGCCGCAAGAGTGACCGGGCCGCTATGCTGCCGCATAGCCAGATCGATCATGGCAGTCACGGCGAAACGCCCTTTGGTAGTTAGCCGCATGGTGAATTCCCTGTGATTCGGCAATGGCCGTCGGCGAATCCGGCGGTCAATACCCGAGTAATTGGCTCAAGTATAGCAAATTCCCGAGTAATTTGGTATGGCTCCCGGCTAGAAAAAACCGCGCTGTCGCGCGGTTCTTTTCACTGCCAATCGCCCAGCCGCCCTACGGGGCGCGCCGGCGCACAGGGGGCATCACGCCGCCTGGTATTGGGTAGCGCGCTTACGGACCAGTTCGAGCACGCCCTGACAGGCGTCTTCGAGGTAGTCCAGCACCTTGCCGAAACCGTCGGCGCCGCCGTAGTACGGATCGGGCACGGTGGCTTCTTCGAACTCGTTGGCGAAGCGCATCAGCAGCATCAACTTGTGCTGGTACGCCTTGGGGCACTGCTGCTGCATGGCGGACAGGTTGTCCCAATCCATGGCGAGGATGAGGTCGAAGTCGCGGAAGTCCTCCGCGGTGACCTGGCGGGCCTCGCAGTGCGTGATCTCGTAGCCGCGCTTGCGCGCTGCGGCCTGCGCCCGGGCATCAGGCGCCTCGCCGATGTGAAACGCGTGCGTGCCCGCGGAGTCGATGCGAACCACATCGCCCAAACCCGCGTCGTTC
This sequence comes from Achromobacter sp. ISS7, assembly GCF_056523125.1. Classification (NCBI taxonomy): domain Bacteria; kingdom Pseudomonadati; phylum Pseudomonadota; class Betaproteobacteria; order Burkholderiales; family Alcaligenaceae; genus Achromobacter; species Achromobacter sp. ISS7. Next base: position 2,792,919 of record NZ_JAWRZD010000001.1, read on the forward strand.
ACCAAATGGCGAAACACGCCCTCTGCGCTCGGCGAGCGACAGATATTGCCCATGCAAACGAAAAGTACCTTGGTCATCATGGGAGTAAGTGTGCGGGAAAACCCGAGATAAGGCAAGCTTTTTTTGTGTTTTCGCCATCCGTTACAAGCCAGCCCACTGCCTTAAATAACGCCAATAAATCAAATAGTTAACAACTACATTTGAAGCTTCCCGGAGGGCCCCGGATGGATCATTTGCGCAAATTTCGGACGTCCGCTGACAACATGATGACTTTTCCCGATATTCAGCACGTTGTCAGCGTATAGATACATTTAGATACCCGCCAACCTCATACCGCGCCATCCAGCAGCACCCGCTGCTTGAGCGCCGTCAGGGCATCGCGGGCGGCGGCGGCCTGCTCGAACTCGAGGTTGCGGGCATGGTCCATCATCAGCTTTTCCAGGCGCTTGATCTCGCGCGCCAGGGCCTTTTCGTCCTTGAGCAATTCGGCCGGGACCGCGGCTTCCAGCGCATCGTGCTGCACCGGGGCGACGATGCCGTCGATCAGCTCTCGCACGGCCTTCTGCACGCCGCGGGCGGTGATGCCGTGGTCGGCGTTGAATTGCAGTTGTTTGGCGCGGCGGCGGCTGGTTTCCTCCATGGCGCGCTGCATCGAATCAGTGATGCGGTCGGCGTACAGGATGGCATGGCCGTTCAGGTTGCGCGCGGCGCGCCCGATGGTCTGGATCAGGCTGCGCTCGGAACGCAGGAAACCTTCCTTGTCGGCGTCCAGGATGGCCACCAGCGACACTTCCGGAATGTCCAGGCCCTCGCGCAGCAGGTTGATGCCCACCAGCACATCGAACGTGCCCAGGCGCAGGTCGCGGATGATTTCCACGCGCTCGACCGTGTCGATGTCGGAGTGCAGATAGCGCACCCGCACCCCATGTTCGGTCAGGAAGTCGGTCAGGTCCTCGGCCATGCGCTTGGTCAGGGTGGTGACCAGCACGCGCTCGCCCAGGTCCGTGCGCACCTTGATCTGCCCCAGCAGGTCGTCGACCTGCGTGCGGGCCGGCAGCACCTCGACGATCGGGTCGACCAGGCCGGTGGGCCGCACCACCTGCTCGACCACGTTGTCGGCATGTTCCTTTTCATAGGCCGCGGGCGTGGCCGAAACGAACACGCACTGGCGCATGCGGGCCTCGAACTCCTCGAGCTTGAGCGGCCGGTTGTCCAACGCCGACGGCAGGCGAAAACCGTACTGCACCAGGGTTTCCTTGCGCGAGCGGTCGCCGCGATACATGGCGCTGAGCTGGCCGATGGTGACGTGGCTCTCGTCGATGAACATCAGCGCGTCGCCCGGCAGGTAGTCGATCAGCGTGGGCGGCGGCTCGCCGGGCGCGGCGCCCGACAGATGGCGCGAGTAGTTCTCGATGCCCTTGCAGAAACCCAGTTCCTGCAGCATTTCCAGGTCGAAGCGGGTGCGCTGCTCCAGGCGCTGGGCCTCGACCAGGTGCCCGTCATCGATGAAGCGCTTGGTGCGCTCGCGCAGTTCTTCCTTGATGGTCTCGATGGCGCGCAGCACCGTGTCGCGCGGCGTCACGTAGTGCGAGCCGGGGTAGACGGTGAAGCGCGGCAGCTTCTGGCGGATGCGGCCGGTCAGCGGATCGAACAGCTCGAGGCTTTCGATTTCGTCATCGAACAGCGTCAGGCGCAGCGCCAGCTCGGCGCTTTCCGCCGGGAAGATGTCGATGGTCTCGCCGCGCACGCGGAACACGCCGCGCGTGAATTCGGCGTCGTTGCGGGTGTACTGCATGGCCACCAGCCGCGCCAGGATCTCGCGCCGCGAGATCTGGTCGCCGGCGCGCAGGATCAGCACCATCGCGTGGTAATCGCCCGGATTGCCGATACCGTAGATACACGACACCGTGCCGACGATGATGGTGTCGCGGCGTTCCAGCAGGCTCTTGGTGGCCGACAGGCGCATCTGCTCGATGTGCTCGTTGATCGACGAGTCCTTTTCGATGAACAGGTCGCGCGTCGGCACGTAGGCCTCGGGCTGGTAATAGTCGTAGTACGAGACGAAGTATTCCACCGCGTTCTTGGGGAAGAACTCGCGCATTTCCGCGTACAGCTGCGCCGCCAGCGTCTTGTTGGGCGCCAGCACCAGCGCCGGCCGTCCCAACTGGGCGATGACGTTGGCCATGGTGTAGGTCTTGCCCGAGCCGGTCACGCCCAGCAGGGTCTGGTACATCAGGCCGTCCTGCACGCCCTGGATCAGCCCGTCGATGGCGCCCGGCTGGTCGCCGGCGGGCGGATACGGTTGATACAGGTGGAACGGGCTGTCGGGGTAATCGACGAACCCCGCGCCTGGGGCCGCCACGGCAGCGCCAGCGGCCGTATCGGCCGCCCCGTCGGTGACGGAGCCAACGGCTGCGGCACCCGCCGCGCTCGGGTCTATTGCGCTCTTAGGCATGCTAGACTGTTCCCAGGGTAAACCCCCCATTATCCACAGCACTTCCGACTGCGTCCACTCACCCTCAGCAGAGTCCCATGAGCACCCTTTTCGATTCCGTCGAACTCGCGCCGCGCGACCCCATTCTTGGTCTGAACGAACAATACAACGCGGATACCCGCCCCGGTAAAGTCAATCTGGGCGTGGGCGTGTACTACGACGACCAGGGTCGCATTCCCCTGCTGGGCGCCGTGCGCAAGGCGGAAATCGCCCGCATCGAGGCCGCCGCCGCCCGCGGCTACCTGCCGATCGAAGGCATCGCCGGCTACAACCAGGGCGCGCAAGCCCTGCTGATCGGCAAGGATTCCCCGCTGGTCGCCGCCGGCCGCGTCCTGACCACCCAGGCCCTGGGCGGCACCGGCGCGCTCAAGATCGGCGCCGACTTCCTGCGCCAGCTGCTGCCGACCTCCAAGGTCCTGATCAGCGATCCCAGCTGGGAAAACCACCGCGCGCTGTTCGAACGCGCCGGTTTCGAAGTCGGCACCTACGCCTACTACGACGCCGCCACCCGCGGCCTGAACTTCGACGGCATGCTGGCCGCCTTGAAGGCCGCGCCGGCCAACACCGTGGTCGTGCTGCACGCCTGCTGCCACAACCCGACCGGCGTCGACCCGACCTTCGACCAATGGAAGCAGATCGCCGCGGTCGTCAAGGAAAACAAGCTGGTGCCGTTCCTGGACATCGCCTACCAGGGCTTCGGCGAAGGCCTGCGTGAGGACGCCGCCGTCGTGCGCCTGTTCGCCGACCTCGACCTGACCATGTTCATCAGCTCGTCGTTCTCGAAGTCGTTCTCGCTGTACGGCGAGCGCGTCGGCGCCCTGACCGTCGTCTCCGGCAGCAAGGACGAAGCCGTCCGCGTGCTGAGCCAGCTCAAGCGCGTCATCCGCACCAACTATTCCAACCCGCCCACCCACGGCGGCACGATCGTCTCCACGGTGCTGAACTCGCCCGAGCTGTTCGCCATGTGGGAAGAAGAACTCGGCGCCATGCGCGACCGCATCCGCCTGATGCGCAAGCAGCTGGTCGAGAAGATCAAGGAACACGGCGGCAAGCAGGACTTCAGCTTCGTGCTGGAGCAGCGCGGCATGTTCTCGTACTCCGGCCTGACCTCGGCCCAGGTCGACCGCCTGCGCGAAGAGCATGGCGTCTACGCCGTCTCCAGCGGCCGCATCTGCGTCGCCGCGCTCAACAGCGGCAACATCGACCAGGTGGCCAAGGGCATCGCCGCGGTGCTGTAAAGCGCCCCGCCGGCCTGCGCCAACCCCAAACGGGACCTTCGGGTCCCGTTTTTATTGCCCGCTTGGTGGCCGCGCCCGATCCGCGCTTGCTTTTTTGCGTTATGTCCCCCAGAATGCCGCTGTATATATGTACAGTCCGACTCACCAACGGATCATCGCCATGGCCAGCAAACTCACTGATCGTCAACAGCAAATCCTGGACCTCATCCGGCAAACCGTCGCGCGCACCGGCTTTCCGCCCACCCGCGCCGAGATCGCCCAGGCCCTCGGATTCCGCTCGCCCAACGCGGCCGAAGACCATCTGAAGGCGCTGGCCCGCAAGGGCGCCATCGAGCTCACCGCCGGCGCCTCGCGCGGCATCCGCCTGAAGGACGCCTCGCCCGCCCAGACCCAGGCGCCGCTGCCCCTGCCCGGCCTGGCGCAGCTGCTGCTGCCGCTGGTGGGCCGGGTGGCCGCTGGCAGCCCGATCCTGGCGGCCGAGCACGTCGAACGCGAGATCGGCGTCGATACCAGCCTGTTCGCGCAGACCCCCGACTACCTGCTCAAGGTACGCGGCATGAGCATGCGCGACGCCGGCATCCTCGAAGGCGACCTGCTGGCCGTCAAGAAGGCGTCCGAGGCCCGCAATGGCCAGATCGTGGTGGCGCGGCTGGGCGACGACGTCACCGTCAAGCGCCTGCAGCGCCAGAACGGCCGCATCGAACTGCTGCCCGAGAACCCCGATTTCAATGTCATCGTGGTCGAAGCCGACCAGGAATTCGCGCTGGAAGGCATCGCGGTCGGGCTGATCCGGCCGCACACGCTGCACTGATTTCCCCGCTTGTTCCGGCGCCGGTTCGATCGCCGCGCCAAAAAAAGAAACCCCGCGCAAGCGGGGTTTCTTTTTGAAGGCCGCCCCTTGCGGGGCGCCTCGGGCCAGGCATCAGTGCTTGAGCACCGGATCCGTCGAGCCCGGTTCCGCCGGCTTGGCGACCAGCGGTTCCTTGACCGCTTCGTCTTCAGCCAGCGGCTCCGGCAGGCGTTCCAGGGCCAGTTCCAGCACCTTGTCGATCCAGCGGACCGGCACGATCTCGAGATGGTTCTTGACGTTGTCCGGGATCTCCGCCAAATCCTTGACGTTTTCTTCCGGGATCAAGACCGTCTTGATGCCACCGCGGTGGGCGGCCAGCAGCTTTTCCTTCAGGCCGCCGATCGGCAGGACTTCGCCACGCAGCGTGATCTCGCCGGTCATGGCGACGTCGGCGCGCACCGGGATGCGCGACAGGGCCGACACCATGGCCGTGGTGATCGCGATACCGGCGGACGGACCGTCCTTGGGCGTCGCGCCTTCCGGCACGTGCACGTGCATGTCGTGCTTCTCGAACACGCTGTCGGCAAAGCCCAGGCGACGCGCCCGCGAGCGCACCACCGTGCGGGCCGCCTCGACCGATTCCTTCATCACGTCGCCGAGCGAGCCGGTGCGTTGGATCACGCCCTTGCCGGGCATGTCCGCCACTTCGATCGTGAGCAAGTCGCCGCCGACTTCCGTCCAGGCCAAGCCGGTCACCTGACCGATCTGGTTTTCCTTTTCGGCCATGCCGAAGGTGTAGCGGCGCACGCCGAGGTAATCGCTGAGGTTGTCGCCCGTGACATTGACCGGCTTGAGTTCGAAGGTCTTGCCTTCGGCCTTGGCGCGATCACTCTGGGTCAGCAACTGCTTGATCACCTTGCGGCAGATCTTGCCCACTTCGCGTTCGAGCGCGCGCACACCGGCTTCGCGGGTGTAGTAGCGCACGATGTCGCGCAGCGCGCTGTCATCGACGGTCAGCTCGGTATCCTTGACGCCGTTGTTCTTCATCAGCTTGGGCAGCAGATGGTCGCGGGCGATGTGGATCTTTTCTTCCTCGGTGTAGCCCGACAGGCGGATCACTTCCATCCGGTCCAGTAGGGCCGGCGGAATGTTCAGCGTGTTGCTGGTGGCCACGAACATGACGTCCGACAGGTCGAAGTCGACTTCGATGTAGTGGTCCTGGAACGTGTGGTTCTGTTCCGGGTCCAGCACTTCGAGCAGCGCCGACGAGGGATCGCCGCGGAAATCCATGCCCAGCTTGTCGATTTCATCGAGCAGGAACAGGGGATTGCGCACGCCGACCTTCGACATGTTCTGGACGATCTTGCCGGGCATCGAGCCGATGTACGTACGACGGTGGCCGCGGATCTCGGCTTCGTCGCGCACGCCGCCCAGGGCCATGCGCACGAACTTGCGGTTCGTGGCCTTGGCGATGGACTGGCCCAGCGAGGTCTTGCCGACCCCCGGAGGACCGACCAGGCACAGGATCGGCGCCTTGACCTTGTCGACGCGCTGCTGCACCGCGAGATATTCGAGGATGCGTTCCTTCACCTTCTCCAGGCCGTAGTGGTCGTTGTCGAGCACGGTCTCGGCGTTGGAGATGGAGTTGTTGATCTTGCTCTTCTTCCTCCAGGGGAGGTTGATGAGCGTATCGATGTAGTTGCGCACCACGGTGGCTTCGGCCGACATGGGCGACATGAGCTTGAGCTTCTTGAGCTCGGCATCGGCCTTCTTGCGTGCCTCCTTGGGCATGTGCGCGGCGATGATCTTCTTTTCGAGCTCCTCGATGTCGGCGCCCTCTTCGCCCTCGCCCAACTCCTTCTGAATGGCCTTGACCTGCTCATTCAGGTAGTAGTCGCGCTGGCTCTTTTCCATCTGCTTCTTCACGCGGCCGCGGATCCGCTTCTCGACCTGGAGGATGTCGATTTCGGTTTCCAGCTGCGTGAGCAGGCCTTCGAGGCGCTCGGAGGTGCCGACGATCTCGAGCATCTTCTGCTTCTGCTCGAGTTTCAGCGGAAGATGCGCGGCGATCGTGTCGGCCAGGCGACCGGCGTCATCGATGCCGGCGAGCGAGGTCAGGATCTCCGGGGGGATCTTCTTGTTGAGTTTTACGTATTGCTCGAACTGGGCGACGATCGCGCGGCGCAGGGCCTCGGTCTCGGAGCCCTGGACGGCGTCCGGCTCGATCGGGGTGACCTGGCAGGTGAAGTGCGAATCGGCGTCCTCGATGCTGTTGATGCGGGCGCGCTGGGTGCCTTCGACCAGCACCTTGACGGTGCCGTCGGGCAACTTGAGCATCTGCAGGATGCCGGCAACGCAGCCGATCTCGTAGACGTCTTCGGGAGTGGGATCATCCTTGCCGGCGGATTTTTGGGCCACAAGCATGATGCTCTTGCCCGCTTCCATCGCAACCTCGAGCGCGCGGATGGAGCGCGGTCGGCCGACGAACAGCGGGATGACCATGTGCGGGAACACCACGACGTCGCGCAGTGGCAGCAGGGGAAGGTCGATCGGGTCGGAAGGCAGGGTCTGGCTGGCAGACATAGGAGGTTCCTCGGTATGACTCGGCGTATCGGGGACAGGATGACCGGGTATACCCGGACAGCCCCGTCGGTTACGTCTGTTATGGGAACAATAGCCGAAAATTCAAGGTCCCGGCGGCCGGATAAACAAAACGGCAAAAAAATCGGCGGCCGGTATCCCGTTTTATTGGACACACCCTGGCAGTGTGCGTTCAATCAGGCGCCGGAGACAAAAAAACCCGTTACGGAAACGGGTTTTTTTGAAATATCCGTCAGGCCGCAGCGTCGCGGACTTCCCCGCGCTCCGGCTTTTCGGCCGTCCCCTCTTCGTCGGCGTAGATCAGCAAGGGCTTGCCCTCGCCTTCGATCGCGCCTTCGTCGAGCACCACGCGCTTGACGTTGCCTTGCGACGGCAGGTCATACATGGTGTCGAGCAGGGCCTGCTCGATGATGGAACGCAGGCCACGGGCGCCGGTCTTGCGCTTGAGCGCCTTGCGGGCGATGGCCTTGAGTGCGGCGGGGCGCACGTCCAGCTCGGCGCCTTCCATGGCGAACAGCTTCTGGAATTGCTTGAGCAGGGCGTTCTTGGGCTCGGTGAGGATCTGCACCAGGGCGGCCTCGTCGAGCTCGTCCAGCGTGGCGACCACCGGCAGACGGCCGACCAGTTCGGGGATCAGTCCGAACTTGATCAGGTCTTCGGGTTCGACCTCGGAGAACAGCTCGCCCACGCCGCGCTCGGACTTGGCGCGCACGGCCGCCGAGAAGCCGATGCCGGACTTTTCGGTGCGGTCGCGAATGACCTTTTCCAGCCCGTCGAAGGCGCCGCCGACGATGAACAGGATGTTGGTCGTGTCGACCTGGACGAAGTCCTGGTTGGGGTGCTTGCGCCCGCCCTGCGGCGGCACCGAGGCCACCGTGCCTTCGATCAGCTTGAGCAGCGCCTGCTGCACGCCCTCGCCCGACACGTCGCGGGTGATGGACGGGTTGTCGGACTTGCGGGAAATCTTGTCGATTTCATCGATGTAGATGATGGCGCGCTGCGCCTTCTCGACTTCGTAGTTGCAGTTCTGCAGCAACTTCTGAATGATGTTCTCGACGTCCTCACCGACGTAACCGGCTTCGGTCAGCGTGGTGGCGTCGGCCATGACGAACGGCACATTCAGCATGCGCGCGAGGGTCTGCGCCAGCAGCGTCTTGCCCGACCCGGTGGGGCCGATCAGCATGATGTTGCTCTTGGACAGCTCGACTTCGTCGCCCTTGATCTCGCCGTGGCGGATGCGCTTGTAGTGGTTGTAGACGGCCACCGCCAGCATGCGCTTGGGCGAGCTCTGCCCGATCACGTACTGGTCGAGGAACGTCTTGATTTCAGCCGGAGTGGGCAGCTCGGAACGAATCGCCGCGCGCGCGGTCGCCTGCGCTTCCTCGCGGATGATGTCGTTGCACAGGTCGATGCATTCATCGCAGATGAATACGGACGGACCCGCGATCAGCTTGCGGACTTCGTGCTGGCTTTTATTGCAAAACGAGCAATGCAGCACTTTAGCGTCTGCCGATCCCTTTTTTTCTGGCATATGTATTCGTATCTCAGGTAAAGAAGCGCCGGACCGGGTGAAGGGCCCGGCGCTTACTCAAACATGGCAACAGCGGGTGGGACTCAACCGGGAAGTCAGCCTTCCGAACGGGAGGTCATCACCTTGTCGACCAGTCCATACGATACCGCATCTTCGGCGGACATGAAGTTGTCACGTTCCGTGTCCAGGGCGATGCGCTCGATCGACTGGCCGGTGTTGTCGGCCAGGATGCGATTGAGACGCTCGCGCAGGTCCAGGATCTCGCGAGCCTGGATCTGGATGTCGGAGGCCTGGCCCTGGGCGCCGCCCGAGGGCTGGTGGATCATGATGCGCGAGTTGGGCAAGGTGAAGCGCTTGCCCTTCTTGCCAGCCGCCAGCAGGAAGGCGCCCATGCTGGCCGCCAGGCCGGTGCACAGGGTCGACACGTCCGGCTTGATGAACTGCATGGTGTCGTAGATGGCCATGCCCGCGTACACCGACCCGCCAGGCGAGTTGATGTACAGGGAAATGTCCTTGTCAGGATTCTCCGATTCCAGGAACAGCAACTGCGCCACGACCAGGTTGGCCGTCGCGTCGTTGACCGGACCCACCAGGAAAATGAGCCGCTCGCGGAGCAGACGCGAATAGATGTCGTAGGCGCGTTCGCCGCGCCCCGACTGCTCGATCACCATGGGAATGTAGCCCAGGCCGGTGGGGGTCACCGAAGACCCGCCATTCATTGCCGCATAGAAATCGGTGAATCTCTGCATAGTGTTACGCCATCCCCATCAACTGATCGAAAGGCACCTTTTCGTCGGTGACCTTGGCCTTGTCCAGAACGTGCGCGACGACGTTGTCTTCGAGCACGATAGCCTCGATTTCAGCACGACGCTGGCGGTCGGCCAGGTAATAGCTGACAACCTGGGCGGGTTGTTCGTAGTTTTCCGCGAATTCCTCGATGCGGGCACGAACCTGTTCCGGCTTGGCTTGCAGCTGGGCTTGCTTGACCAGTTCGGACACCAGCAGGCCCAGGCGCACGCGGCGCTCGGATTCGGTGGAGAAGGCTTCGGCGGGGATCGGCACCGACTCGGCGTTGGGCACGCCACGCTGCTTGAGCTCTTCGCGAGCGGCGGCGATGCGGCCTTGCACGTCGTTGTCGATCAGCGACTTCGGCACGTCGAACTTGCCGGCCTCGACCAGGGCGTCCATCACGCTGGACTTGGTGCGGCCTTGCGAGCGCACCTTGACTTCGCGTTCGATGTTGCTGCGGATGTCGGCCTTGAGCTTTTCGACGTCGCCTTCGGCCTGGCCGAGCGACTTGGCGAATTCGGCGTTCAGTTCGGGCAGCACGCCTTCAGCCACTTCCTTGACGGTGATGGTGAATTCGGCGGTCTTGCCGGCGACTTCCTTGCCTTGGTAGTCATCGGGGAACTTGAGCGGGAAGACCTTGCTTTCGCCAGCCTTCAGGCCGCGGGCGGCTTCTTCGAATTCCGGCAGCATGCGGCCTTGGCCGAGCACGAACGGGAAGTCTTCGGCCTTGCCGCCTTCGAACGGCACGCCGTCGATGGTGCCGGCGAAGTCCAGCGTGACGCGGTCGCCGTCTTGCGAGGCGCGGCCTTCGCGGGCTTCGAACGTGGCGCGCTGCTTGCGCAGGACGTCCAGGGTCTGCTGCACTTCGGCGTCGGTGACGGCGGTTTCATAGCGGGTCACGGCCAGGGCCGACAGATCCGGCACGGCGACTTCGGGGTAGACCTCGAAGGTGGCGGTGAAGGCCAGCGTGTCTTCGCCGACGCCTTCCGTCTTGGGTTCCAGGTTCGGGGCGCCAGCGACGCGCAGCTTGGCGCCGTCGACGGCTTGTTCGAATGCACGGCCGACCTGGCTGTTGATCACGTCGTAGCGAATGCCGGGGCCATGGCTGCGCTCGAGCATGGCGAGCGGCGCCTTGCCGGGACGGAAGCCGGGAACCTTGGCGGTACGAGCCACGCGCTTCAATTGCGCCTGGACTTCCTTTTCGACGTCGGCCACCGAGACGGCCAGATCAACACGGCGCTCGAGGCCGGAGAGGGTTTCAACCACAGGCTGCATTAAAAGACCTATTTTCCGAAAGATATGAGATGACGGGCGGATAAACGCGGCATTTTACCGGAAACTTCCGGACCCCTGACGCAAAGGGGCGCGAGCACCCGGATAAGCCCGGATGCTCGCGCCCCGTTTTCCGCCCGGAAAGGGCGTCAAATGGCGCGCCAGGGCGCTTTACTTGGCCTTGGCGATGCGATCCTCGATGTGCTGCGCGCGCTTGGCGGAGGACGGGTGCGAGCTCATCATATCGCTCTTGCCGCCGTCCAGCTCGGCCAGCTTCTGGAACGCCGTCACCAGGCCGCGGGTGTTCAGCTTCTTGGCCTGCAGCTGGTCGAACGAGTAGTCGTCGGCGGCGCTTTCCTGCGACTGCGAGAACTGCGCGTTGACGAACTTCTCGGTCAGGTCGCCGAGCTGCGACGAGTTCAGGGCGGCGATCGTGGCGCCACCGGCGGCGCCGGCGGCGTCGCGCGCGGCCGAGACCGTGTAGGCGGTCTGCATGGCCTTCTTGCTGTGGCCCAGCGCCACGTGGCCGATTTCATGGCCGACCACGCCCAGCACTTCGTCGTCGGTCATCATGTCCATCAGGCCGCTGTAGACGCGGATGCAGCCGTTGGCCATGGCCCAGGCGTTGACGTCCTTGGTGATGTAGACCTTGTAGCTGGCCTTCTGGCCGTTGACGGTGCCGCCCAGCTGCTTGGCGATCTTCTGCAGGCGCACGTCGTACTTGCTGCCCGGGGCGGCAATCTTTTCCTGGGAATCGCTTTGCGCGCAAGCCTTGTCCGACAAGGTCTTGATTTCGGCATCGCTCAGGGTGGCGGCCTGCACCACCTTGCTGCCGGCGCCCACCAGTCCCCCGATATCGAGGGCATGCGACGCGGAATAAGGGGCAAGTGCGACGGCCAGCGCGGCAACGGTGTAGCGGATCTTCATGGAAAAAACTCCTCTTGACTGACTCTGTGCGAGTGAGGCGGCAATTCTATATACGGCCAAAGCTCTCAAACCGTTTCGCCACAGAGTTTCGCAAATGCGCATTTCTCTTACATAAAAGGCATGCGAAAGACTTCTTACCGTGGTAAGTACCCCTGCCCCGCCATAAATCCGTCATCAAAAACAAATCCCAGGATGGCGCGGCGTTGTTAGAATTGCCGCCGCACTTTTTCCGTATCCCTATAACGGCTCGCACCCATCATGACCCCCAACACCCCTCCCCGTCTTGGCCTGCTGCCCAGCCTGATTTTCAGCTCGCGCTGGCTGCAACTGCCGCTCTATCTGGGACTGATCGTCGCCCAGGGCGTCTACGTCATGCTGTTCCTGAAGGAGCTCTGGCATCTGCTGACGCACGCCAACAGCTTCGGCGAAATGGAGATCATGCTGCTGGTGCTGGGCCTGATCGACGTGGTGATGATCTCGAACCTGCTGGTGATGGTGATCGTCGGCGGCTACGAGACCTTCGTCTCGCGCCTGCGCCTGCAAGGCCATCCGGACCAGCCGGAATGGCTCAGCCACGTCAATGCCAGCGTCCTCAAGGTCAAGCTGGCCATGGCCATCATCGGCATCTCGTCGATCCACCTGCTGCGCACGTTCATCGAGGCCGGCACGCTGGGCACGCCCAACGCGCGCTTCTCGGAAGCGGGCGTGATGTGGCAGACCATCATCCACGCGCTGTTCATCCTGTCGGCGCTGGGCATCGCCCTGGTCGACAAGCTGTCCACGCCGTCGCACCCCAAGCACTGAACCGCCCCGCGCCGCGCGGGAAAAGAAAAGCCCCGGCACTGGCGTGTCGGGGCTTTTTCATTACGGCTGGCCGGATACGGCCCGCCGTGGACCTGTACTCAGGCCGCCACCTTGATGTTCTTGGCGCTGGGACCCTTGGGGCCGGTACCGACCTCGAACGTGACGCGCTGGTTTTCCTGCAGCGACTTGTAGCCTTCGCTGCGGATTTCCGAGTAGTGGGCGAACAGATCCTTGCTGCCGTCGTCGGGCATGATGAAGCCATACCCTTTTTCGGCGTTGAACCACTTGACGATGCCGGTTGCCATGGAATTTCCTCGAACCTAAAGAAGCGATTGCTCGCGGGGCGCCAGATGATCAAGGATGGGAGAGGAAAGCAACCGCAGCACCACTGACCGCGACAAGTTAAACGCAGACCGCGTCTCTTGAAAATCTCGCTGAACCCAGTGTATTGGCGAACCCCGAAAAACGTCAAATATGCGGCGATCCCGGCGCCCGCGCCGCGCCCGCATCCTGGCCGGCGCAGCGGGATCTTTCAACTCGCCATGCATCGATACAAGCCGATACGCTCACGTCGAACGGCCATGCCCCGCGGCTCAGCCGGCGAAGCCGCCGGAGGCCAGGAACTCCTGCTCGGGCTGGGTGGTCTGGCGGCCCAGCGCGGCGTTGCGATGGGGAAAGCGGCCGAAGCGCTTGATGATGTCGCGATGCAGGACGGCCCAGCGCACCGAGTCGGCGCCCAGCGGCTCCATCAGCGCGACCGCGCGGTTCTGCGCGGCCACGGTCTCGGCGTGCTCGAAGGGCATGTAGAAGAACTGGCGCAGCGCCGGGTCGACGGCCAGGTCGTGGCCGGCGGCGATGGCGCGTTCGGCGAACAGCAGCGCCAGCGGGTCGGTGGCGAACATGTGGGCGGTGCCGCGGTAGGCGTTGCGGGGGTACTGGTCCAGCAGGATCATCAATGCCAGCGCGCCGTCCGGCTCGTCCAGCCAGGCGTCCAGCTGGCGCGCGGCGGCGGCCATGTGGGCGGCGCCGCAATGCTGGCGGAAGCGCTCGTCGAAGGCCGCGTCCTTGTTGAACCATTGCTGCGGCCCGGCGTCGCGCCAGAACGCGACGACGTCCTGCGGCGTCAGGGATACGGGGGCTTGGACAGGGTGGGTCATGGAGATCGTCCTCAATCGATGGCGGGTCCGGCCAGGCGGTGCGGCGGGAGACAGGGGCAAGGATACCGCGTGCGGCCAGGTACGGGCGCGGGATGGCCTCGTGGCGCGCGCCAGGGGCCTTGCGGGCGCCGCCAACGAAAAGGGCTCCCCACGGGGAGCCCAGATGCAAAAAAGCCCCCGAAGGGGCTTTTCCGAAAAGCCAGAACCTTACAGGACCTGGATCTTCGTGGCTTGCGGGCCCTTGGGGCCATTGGCCGTCACAAAGCTGACGCGCTGGTTCTCTTCCAGAGACTTGAAGCCCGAGCCCTGAATTTCGGAGAAGTGAGCGAACAGGTCCTTACCACCCGCTTCCGGGGTGATGAAGCCATAGCCTTTTTCCGAGTTGAACCACTTAACGACGCCGGTTTCCATACTGTATTTCCTAGAGATAATGGGCAAATGCCCGGAGGTCACGAATCAATCAAGGAGGGGACAGTAGAACAATAACGCTGAGCCGGAAAAGGCACGGCACTGAACGAAAATCGCAACGCTTGTGATCGTGTGCCGACACTATCGTTATGTTCCCCTCACAAGTCAACATAATCCTAAAAAATACGTGCCAATAATGCAACAAAGAGAAACTGCGAACAGAATTTGCACGTTTTCATAGGGAAAAAGAAGTCCTGCATAGGTGTAAACACCCACGCATCATAAAAAAACAATCAAGGCTTATATAAATGCCGCCAAAGAGCGTATTGGATGCATACGCCGTTTGGACGGGCACTTTGGTTTGCCGTCAGGCTTACTCGTCGATAGGTAAACCCAACAGGTCGAGCGCCGCGCCGAAAGCGTCGGGGCCCGAGCAAAGGAAAACCGCCACGTCGCCGGGATTCATATTTTCCAGGACTTGGTCGATTTGTTCTTGCGCATTATCAACATTGTCGACACTGGCGGCGTGTATGTCCGCGCCGGCTTCGACTTTTTCGGGGGGGACGATGTCGGCAATCGCATTGAGATCGTCCACATCGGTCACGACATAGACGCTGATGCTCTCGCCATCCAGCGTTGTGTGCAGCTCAACGCCGCCCGCCACGTCGGCAACATGCCGACTCAGTATTTCCATGATCACTCTTCCTTGACTTGCGGGCCAGGCCCGCCTGGGCGCGCTCGCACGGATGCGTACACGCCCAGGCGCGACTATAACAGCCTTATGCTAAGGCTTCCTGACAGCCGGTCCCAGCGAGCGACGGGCGGCGCCGGACGTGGCGGCCACGCTACGGCTGCGCACCCCGGCCGCGGCCAGCGCGGCCAGCAGCGGCTTCTGGGCGTCCAGGAACACGGCCTTCTCGTCGCCCACCAGCTTGCACAGGAACATCTGGGCCAGCAGCTGCGTGCGGCGCGCCTTGCGGTTGTCGGCTTCTTGCGCGAGCCAGTTGGCCACCCAGTCGGCGGCGGCCTGGGCATCGCCCTCTTGCTTGACGTGCCCCAGCAGATCGAACACGGTGACGCCGGCAATGGCGCCTTCCTCGGTGCGCGTCAGGAACAGCTTGGCGGCCTGGCCGGTGTAGCCAGGGATCAGGGCGAGGCAATCGCGCTCGGCGGGTTTCTTCATTGATACAGCCTATCTGTAATCGGTAATCCCGCACTGTAACCCGACCCGGCCGGCTGTCGCGTCGTCGCCACGGAACTCTGCTATTGTGGGCTGTTCCACCCCAACCCCATACGGCGGACATCATGCAACGCGATTTCGATCTGGTCGTCACGATCCTGGGAGCCCTGCGCGACGCGGCGGGCCCCAACCTGAGCACCCATGACATCAAGGAGGCCGCCCTGGCGCCCCACGCGCAGGAACAAGGCCTGCAGCTGATTGCGCACCACCTGGACCTGCTGGCCGACGCCGGCCTGGTCAAGCAGATCAGCGAAACGACGGCGACGGCCGGCGACACGCGCTGGCGCATCACCTGGAAGGGCTACGACGCCCTGGAACAGGACGAGGAAGACGAAGAGGACGAGGACTTCGACGACGAGGAATGAGCGGTTCGCGGCCCGCCAGCCGGGCCCACCGCTGAGATGGCGGCCACGCGCCGCCCTCGCCTGCCGCGCAGGTCGGATCCCCTGGGCGATCCGGCTGCCGCGGCGCTCAATGGCGCCGCAGGATACGCCGCGTCAGCAGCGCGGCGGCGGCGCCGATCACCAGACTGAACATGAACGCGGCGATCGCCAGCATCGCCGCCTGGTCGCCGAAACCGGCCGACCGCGACAGCACCACCACGCTGGCGCAGACCGCCGCGGCCAGCACGGCCACGCCCGCCAGCACCCGGCCGGGTGAGCGCAGGCGGCCGCAGAGCGACCCACCCACCAATGCCACCGCCACCATGGCGGCCATGGACCAGAACAGGTATTCGTACTGCATGCGGACGGACTCCCCTGGGATGTTGCGGCGCCCGCATTATAGGTGGCCGGGCGCCCCATCCGTCCCCGAGGATGGCGGCAGGCGGGCGGACCGGGCTGCCTCCGGTGCGTGGCTCAGCCCTGGGGAACCACCGCGACGGCGCTGATTTCCACCAGCGCGCCATAGTGCAATTCACGCGTCGGCACGATCGCGCGGGCCGGTTTGTGGTCGCCGAAGCTGCGCTCGTAGACGCTGTTCACCTCGTTCCAGAGGCCGACGTCGGGAATGTAGACCGTGACGTTGACCACCGACGCCATCGACGCGCCGGCGGCCTGCAGGATGGCGGCCATGCTGCGCAGCGCGGCCTCGGTCTGCGCGGCGACGCCCAGCGCCAGTTGCGGCCGTTCGCCCGGGCTGGCGGCGGGCAGAAAGCCCAGTTGCCCGGAAACGAACACGAAGCCGTTGGCGCGCACGGCCTGCGAATAATGGCCCGCCGGCGGCGTGGCGTGGGGGGTGTGGATCAGGTCCATCTCGATTCCTTATGCGGGGCGGCCGGACTTACCAGCCGCGAAAGCGCTGCCATTGCGCCACGACACGGCGGTCGCCGTCGCGCACGACCGCGTAGGCGTCGTGCTGGGCGCAGGTGGCGCAGGCGTGGTTCGGCACGATCCGCAGTTTGGTGCCCAGCGGCAGTTCCGGCAAGGCGGCGCCGCTGCCGGCGCGCAGCTTGATAATGCCCTGCTCCTGGTTGGTCTTGGCCAGCAGCAGGTCGGGATAGACCTTGCCGTCGGCATCGCACACCAGCCCGTACAGCTGGTCCACCGGCTGCTTGGCCGTGCCGCGGTCGCGCGACATGGCCATCCAGCCCGCGTCCACCAGGATCCAGCCCTTGTCGGGCTGGTGGCCGATCACGGTGGTCAGCACGGTGGCGGCGATGTCGTCCACCTCGCAGACGCCGAGTCCCGCCATGACCAGGTCGAAGAACACGTAGACGCCGGCGCGCACTTCCGTCACGCCTTCCAGGTTGCGGGCGAAATGCGCGGTGGGCGTCGAGCCCACGCTCACCACCGGACACGGCAGGCCCGCCGCGCGGATGGCCTGGGCGCAACCGACCGCGGCCGCGCGTTCCTGCTCCGCCATGTCGGCGATGGCCTGCACGCTGCGGCAGCCGTAGGATTCACCGGCGTGGGTCATGACGCCGCGCAGGCTGTCGACGGCATGCAGGGCCCGCGCGATCGCCAGCAACTGGTCGGTGTGGCCCGGCTGCACGCCGGCGCGATGGCCGTCGCAATCGATCTCGATCAAGGCGGGAATGGCGGCGCCCTCTTCCCGGGCGCGCGCCGCCAGCGCTTCGGCGGCGTCGATGCTGTCGACCACCACGGTCAGGTCGATGCCCTGGCGGCGCAGCGCCAGCACGCGGCCGAGCTTGGCCGGCGCCACGCCCACGGCGTACAGCAGGTCGGTCACGCCGGCGGCGGCGAACTGCTCGGCTTCCTGCAGCGTCGACACCGCCGCGGGCCCCTCGGGCCGCGTCATGACGCGGCGCGCCACCTCGATCGACTTGGGCGTCTTCAGATGCGGACGCAATTGCACGCCGTGGCCGGCCATCAGGCCGTTCAGGCGCTCGATATTGCGCGTCATGCGGGTCTCGTCCAGCAGCAGGCAGGGCGTTTCCAGCGTATCGAGGATGGCGGAGGCAGTGGTCATGGCGGTATCGACGGAACAGGAGGGGCGGAAAAATGGAAACGGAGGCGGGCGCCGCCCGGGACGCGACCGCATGCCCGCAGTATGGCGCGCCACGCGGCTTGCGTGTTTAATAAGGACTTAATCAATCATTAAGGCGTTTCTGAATGATCACGACGGACGACCTGCGTTTCTTCCTGAGCCTGGCGGCCACCAGCTCGCTGGCGCAGGCGGCGCGCGCGCTGGACGTGACGCCGCCCGCCGTGACGCAACGCCTGCATGCGCTGGAAAAGCGCCTGGGGGTGCGGCTGGTCAACCGCTCGGGACGCGGCACCGCGCTGACCGACGAGGGCCGGCTGCTGGCGCTGCGGGCCAGCCAGATCTGCGGCGAATTGAACGACCTGGCCGATGAACTGGTCGGCCGGCGCGGCGTGGTGGCCGGCCACCTGCGCGTGGTGGCGCCGCTGGGCTTCGGCCAGCGCTACGTCGCCGGGCTGGTGGCCGGCTTTCGCAAGGAAAGCGAGAACGTGACCGCCAGCCTGATCCTGTCGGACGGGCCGCCGCGCCTGGCCAGCGACGACTGGGACGTGATGATCCACATCGGCGAGCTGCGCGATTCGACCCTGGTGGCCTATCCGCTGGCGCCGAACCGGCGCATCCTGTGCGCCTCGCCCGCCTACCTGGCGCGCCACGGCGCGCCCGCCAAGCCCGAGGATCTGCGCGAACACGACTGCATCGCCCTGCGTGAGAACGAGGAGGACGTGACCCTGTGGCGCTTCAAGCGCGGGCGCGGACCGGCGGTGGGGGTGCGCATCGCGCCGGTGCTGTCCAGCAACGCCGGCGCCGCCGCGGTGGCCTGGGCCCTGGCCGGCCACGGCATCGTGGCCCGGTCGGAATGGGATGTGGCCGAGCATGTGAAAACGCGCGCCCTGGTGCCGCTGCTGCCGGGCTGGACCCTGCCCGAGGCCAATGTGGTGGCGCTGGTGAAATCGCGCCAGGAGCTGCCGGCGCGCACCGCCGGCTTCCTCGCCCACCTGCGCGAGGCGTTCGCGGCCACGCCGTGGCGCGACAAGGCGACCGCCTGAGGCGCGCGCCGGCCGCGGCCCCGCCGGATCAGTCCAGCATGGCCTCGGCCTCGATCTCGACCAGCCATTCGGGCAGCGACAAGCCGCTGACGATGATCCAGGACGACGGCGGCGGATCGACCGGGAAGCGGTCGCGCAGCGCCTGCGCGATCGCTTCCTGATCCTCGCGCGCCGTCTCGCAGATGTAGATGCGCAGCATGATCACCTGCGCCAGTGTGCCGCCCGCCGCGGCCAGCACGCGCCCGATGTTGTCCAGCGCGGCGTCGGTCTGCTCGCGCAGGCCGGGGCCGACGGTGCGCTCGCGGGCGTCGACGCCGACCTGGCCGGACAGCAGCATGCGGCGCTGGCCCGTGACGATGACGGCCTGGCTGAAGCCATATTGCACGGTGTTGAAGACGGTATCGGGATTGACGACGGTTCGGGACATGTTTGTTCTCCTTGTGGACGCCCCGCCCCGCGGCGCGGCGTTGCCGGCATTCTAGATGCCTTGGATGTCCGCCCCGGCCGCGCTCAGGCGGCGGCGGTGGCGGGCCGGGCGCCACGCGCCGCGTAGACCGCGACCAGCAGCACCACCGCTCCCGCGCCCGCCGCGGTCCAGAAGCCCGCGCCCACGCCATGGCGATCGACGATCCACCCCGCCAGCGCGGCGCCCGCCGCGACGCCCGCCCCCAGGCCCGTCACCAGCCAGGTCAGGCCTTCGGTGAGACGGCGGCCCGGCACGCTGCCTTCCACCATCGCCATGGCGATGATCATGGTCGGCGCGAACGACAGGCCGGCCAGCAGCACGCCCAGCGACAGCGTCAGCAGATCGCCGACCCACAGCAGCGGCAAGGTGGTGAAGGCGGTCACGCTGGCGGCGATGGCCAGCATGCGCGCCAGCGGCATCTGGAATTTCAGCACGCCGAACGCCAGGCCGGCCACGCACGATCCCAGGGCATAGGCCGACAGCACCACGCTGGCGCCGGCGGGCAGGCCCTGCTGGCGGGCGAAGGCCACGCTCATGACGTCGATGGTGCCGACGATGACGCCCATGGCGGCCATCATGGCGGTCAGCTGGCGCATCAGCGGCACGCCCAGCACCGAGGACTCGCGGCCCGCCTCGCGCGGCTGCACCGCCGGCGCGGTGGCCCGTTGCAGCACGAAGGCGGTCACGCCCAGGCCCAGCAACAGCGCCGCGCCGAGCGGGCCGGCCTCGGGGAACAGGATCACGCACAGGCCCACCGCCAGCGGCGGGCCAATGATGAAGCTTAGTTCGTCGAACACCGACTCGAGGGCGTAGGCGGTGCGCAATTGCGGCCGGTCGCGGTAGATCTCGGTCCAGCGGGCCCGCGCCATGGCCGGCATGCTCGGCAGGCTGCCCGCCAGCGCCGCGAACACGAACAGCGTCCAGTCGGGCGCCTGCAAGCGCACGCAGGCGGCCAGGCCCGCCAGCCCGGCCACGCAGGCGCCGGCCGCCAGCGGCAGGATGCGCCCCTGGCCATGGCGGTCCACCAGGCGCGAAATGCGCGGCGCCAGCAAGGCGGTGGCCAGCGCGAAGGTGGCCGCTACCGCGCCGGCCAGGGTGTAGGCGCCGCGCACCTGGGACAGCATGGTGATGATGCCGATGCCGATCATGGGCAGGGCCAGCCGCGCCACGGCGCAGGCGGCGACAAAACCGGCGCCGCCGGGCGCCTGGAACAATTCGCGATAGGGATTCGACACCCGGAACCTCTGGGGATGTTGTAGCCGGCGATGGGCGCCGCCGGACAGATTGACATACGTAGCGTATGCAAGATGGTATTCACATACCTAGCGTATGTCAAGTATGTCAATTAACATACGCCTCGTATGCCACTGGAGCCAGCCATGTCGCGATCGCGCGCCGAGATGATTGAAGAAACCCGCGGAAAACTGCTGGCGACGGCACGCGAGTCGTTCCGCCGAGCCGGCTATGCGGGCACGTCGATGGACGACCTGACCGCCGCCGCCGGGCTGACCCGAGGAGCGTTGTATCACCATTTCGGTGACAAGCAGGGCTTGCTGGCGGCGGTCGCGGCGCAGATCGACGGCTAGATGGAGGCGCGGCTGCAGGCCATTTCGCGCGACGCCCCCGATGCCTGGACCGCCCTGCGCGAACGCTGCCGGGCCTATCTGGCGATGGCGGCCGAGCCCGAGATCCGCCGCATCGTGCTGCAGGACGCGCGCGCGGTGCTGGGCCAGGGCGCCGCCGCGCAGGAACAGTGCACCGCGTCGCTGGGCGCGCTGCTGCAGGCCCTGATGGCGCAAGGCGTCATCGGCCCGGCCCAACCCGACGCGCTGGCGCGGATGCTGCACGGCGGACTGGCCGACAGCGCCCTCTGGATCGCCGCGGACGACAGCCAGGCGCGGCTGGCGCAGGCACTGCAGGCGCTGGACCTGCTGCTGGCGGGCCTGCGCCGGCGCTGACCGCGACCACCGGCGAGCGGGATCGGCACTCGCGGCAAACGCCGTCGTCGCGCATAATGCGACACTGCGTTTGATGGGCCGCCCGTGGAGACCGGCCCCTGCCCCCGCAACCCGGATCCCTCGCCCCACCAAAATGAAGCTCCTGCGCCTTTACGCCCTGGCCGCCCTGCTCGGCGGCACCGCGCTATTGCCCGCCGCGGCGCCCGCCCAACCGCCGGCGCAGCAAGCCGCCGCGCAAGCCCTCGTCGGCAAGTGGCGGCACCAGACCATGCTGCGCACCGTCGACGGCCAAGCGCTGCCACCGCAGCCGTCCGGCGGCGCCGGCGTGGCCGAATTCCGCAGCGACGGCACCTGGTCGATGCAGGGCCCGGGCGCGCTTTCCAGCGGCACCTACCGCTGGCTCGACGCCAAGCGCATCGAGCAGACGCTGGAGCAATCCACCAGCGAATACGAGATCGGCGAGGCCTCCATCCGCTACGTGAAGATCCAGGGCGACCACCTGACGCTCACCCGCGTGCAGGATCGCAAGGAAATGGACAGGCTGATGCCGCCGGCCAAGCCGGGCGCCAAGCGTCCCGACCAGATGATCGTCACCAATCTCTTCACCCGCCTGCCCGCGGACTGACGCCTACCGCCCCGGACGCAATCCGCCGGTAATCCAAATGCAGTATGGAAGGATGAAATCTTCTTTGCTACGCTGGGTCACCCTTGTGGAGGTCCAGTGACCATGCAACCCAAGATCCGAGTGCTTTGCGTGCAACCGTCATCGGTGATGGCTCGCTTCGCCTTCCTGGGCGTCGCGCTGCGTTGGACCCTGGGCGCCACGCCCAGGCCCGCCCGGCTGCGCATCGGTCCGCACGACCTGGCGCCGGTCGGCTCGGAGGCCGCGTTCTGGATGTTCGCGTTGCGCCACGCCCTGTCGTCGCAGTCCGTGCTGATCACGCGCGGCGACCACTGGGACGTCGCCGCCTCGATCGACGGCGACGAAATACGCGCCTTTGGCCGCAAGTTCGCGCTGCGCCAGTGCCTCTAGCGCGGCCGGCCGCGGCCCTTCACAGCTCCACCCGCGGCTTGCGGTGATAGGCCGCCAGTTGCTCGGCGGTCCAGCGTTGCCGGGCTTCCTCCTGGCAGCAGGTGCGGAACACCCGCGCGCCCACTTCCAGAAAGCGCCCCATGTCGTCCTCGGTCAACTGGCCCTGCACCCGCATCAGGCAGTCCGCGTAGGCGGACAGGATGCCATCCCAACCTTCGGGCTTGCCGGGCGCCACGGGCTTGCTGATCATGCGGGCCATCATTTCGTTATGGTCCATCATGCTGGTTCCCCCCTGAAGCCTCGCCGCGGCCGCGCGGGTCGCGGCGGTATGACGGCATTGACGGCAGCAAGCGCCATGCCCGCCGGGCCGGGCGCGGGATCGGGGGGACCGGGGGGTGGAAAAATTACCAGCCGGCGTGGTACGGGCTTACCGTCCCTAGAATTCCGGCAGGTCGAAGACGGTGTGCAGGGTGGAACTGGGCATCGGCACCGAGGCCAGGTGCTCGCGCCCGTCATCGTCGGTCAGCACCCGCACCGGCCGCGAGGCCACGGACAGGCCGTCGACGCTGATCATGGTCTCGACCTCGGCGCCGGCCTTGATGGCCTCGATCACCTCGGAGGCCGCCGCCGTCACGGGGTCGCTGACCCAGCCGGGCACGCCGCGCTCGGCCAGCCCCCAGCGCACGTAGGCCACGTGACCGCTGACGGCTTCTTTACGAACGGCGACGATTGCGTAAAACGACATCCAGGCCTCCCAAAAGTTGGTGGCCCGGATCGTATAACAACTTCACTGATCCGCGATGACAGGCGGCATCAGGGTTCGATGTCGATGGGCGCAAAGGATTTCACCAGATCGTCCAGCTGCTTGAGCTGGGTCAGGAACGGCTCCAGCTTGTCCAGCGGCAAGGCGCTGGGGCCGTCGCACTTGGCGTTCCTGGGGTCCGGGTGGGCCTCCAGGAACAGGCCCGCCAGCCCCACGCCCATGCCGGCCCGCGCCAGTTCCGCCACCTGCTCGCGGCGGCCGCCCGAGGCCGCATCCAGGGCCGAGCGCTGCTGCAACGCGTGGGTGACGTCGAAGATCACCGGCCGGTTGCCGGAAACCTTTTTCATGACGCCGAAGCCCAGCATGTCCACCACCAGGTTGTCGTAGCCGAAGCTGGTGCCACGGTCGCACAGGATGATCTGCTGGTTGCCCGCCTCGGTGAACTTGTCGACGATGTTGAGCACCTGGGTGGGGCTGAGGAACTGCGGTTTCTTGATGTTGACGACCCGGCCGGTCTTGGCCAGCGCCACCACCAGGTCGGTCTGGCGGGCCAGGAACGCCGGCAGTTGCAGGATGTCGGCCACTTCGGCCACGGGGGCCGCCTGCCAGGGTTCGTGCACGTCGGTGATCACCGGCACGCCGAAGTTCTGCTTGACCGCCTCGAAGATCTTCATGCCCTCTTCCAGGCCCGGACCGCGGTAGGAATGGATCGACGAGCGGTTGGCCTTGTCGAACGACGCCTTGAACACGTAGGGGATGCCCAGCTTGGTGGTCACGCGCTGGTATTCCTCGCAGGCGCGCAGCGCGAGATCCTTGGATTCCAGCACGTTGATCCCGCCGAACAGCACGAAGGGCTGGTCGTTGGCGCAGGTGATCGAGGGCGAGATGACGACTTCCGGGGCGGTCATGGGGGAGCGATCCTGTAAAGGTGAAGCGGGTAATAGTGCGTAATGTACAACCTGCCCAACCCGGATCCGGCCCCCGCCACCCGCTTTTTTGCGCCGCCTCAGCGGCTGGAAGTCATGCGGCGCAGCACGCCGTCGCGCAGGACGTAGTGGTGGACCAGCGCCGCCACCGCGTGGATACAGGCCAGCACGATGATGCTCCAGGCCACCGTGTTGTGCAGCCCGCCGAAAAAGCGCCGTTGCTCGTGGTCGATGCTGACCAGCGTGGGGATGTCGAACAGGCCGAAGAACGCGAACGGCTCGCCTTGCGCCCAGCGGAACAGGAAGCCCAGCACGATCTGCGCCGCCAGCAGCAGGTACAGCAGCCCGTGCATGCCCGAGCCCGCCAGCCGCAGCCAGCCGCTCGAGGCCGGCGGCAGGCGACGGCCGCGGCTCAGGCGCCAGACCACGCGCAGCACGAAGACCGCCGCGAACAGCAGCCCGAAGGAAATGTGCACCGATTGCAGCAGGCGCCGCGTCGGCGTGCCGCGCGGCAGGAAGCCCCAGATCTCGGCCAGGGCGAACAGGCCGACGACCAGGATCACCGTCAGCCAGTGGAAAGCGATCGTCGCCCGGTCATAGTGCGGGGTGCCGGCGCAAGCAGGCGGCGTCATCGTGACAGTCACAAGATACACTCGTTGGCAGGAAGCAATACCCGCGAGCGTATTGAGAACAGACTTACGACAACCTGATTCATGGACACCGACACCCTGCAAGGCCGGCTCGAATTCCTGCGGCAAGCCGAAAAGCTGAAAGACGTCCTGCGCAGCGCCCGCAGCTCGGGCGGACGCCAGGAAAGCACGGCCGAACACACCTGGCGCCTGTGCCTGATGGCGATGATGCTCGAAGAAGGCCTGGCGGACCTGGATTTCGCCCGCATCCTGCGGCTGTGCGTGGTACACGACCTGGGCGAGGCCATCCATGGCGACATCCCGGCGACGCAACAGGCCACCGGCACCGACAAGGGCGCCCAGGAACGGCTCGACCTGCTGCAACTGGCCGCCCCGCTGGACGCCGCGGCGCGCTCGCGGCTGCTGGCGCTGTGGGACGACTACGAAAACGCCGGCTCGCCCGAGGCCCGCGCCGTCAAGGCGATGGACAAGCTGGAGACGCTGCTGCAACATAACCAGGGCGCCAATGCCCCGGATTTCGACTATGCGTTCAACCTGGACTACGGCCGCAAGCACACCGACGCCCTGCCCCTGTTCCGGGAGATCCGCCGGCTGCTCGATGCCGACACCGAAGCGCGCATCCGCCAGCAGGCCGCAGCGCGCGACACGCCCGCCGCCGGCCCCGCCGACGTGGTGCAGCGGCAACTGGACGCCTACAACGCCCGCGACATCGAGGCCTTCATGCCGGCCTGGGCGCAGGATTGCCTGTATTACGCCTTCCCCGACACGCTGCTGGCCAGCGGCCACGCCGAAATCCGCGCGCGCCACGTCGAACGCTTCCAGGAACCCGACCTGCACGGCAGGCTGGTCAACCGCATCGTCAACGGCGACATCGTGGTGGACCAGGAAATCGTCACCCGCAATTTCCCCGACGGCCCCGGGGAAATCGACGTCACCGCGATCTACGAAGTCCGCGGCCACCAGATTGCCAAGGCCTGGTTCAAGCTCGGCCAGCCACGACTGCACGCCAGACCGGCATAGCGACGCCCCCACCCGATGAGAAAAGCATGGGATTCCTAGACTCGCTGTTCCGGCGCAAGCCCACGCAAGACCAGTTCGCCACGCTTTTCATCGCCGCCGTGCGGCAACGGGGCTACACCGGCGAGCTCACCTACAAGGCCGATGAGTTCCGCCTGCTGCACGGCGACAGCGCCTACTTCAACCTGCACAACGCCTACCACGCCTATTGCGACGCCCGCGGCGGCCAGCGCCAGGGCGCGTTGCAGGGCTATGTCTCCACCCTGCTCAGCAGCGGCCAGGCCATGCCGCACTCGCTGGCCGAGGCCCGTCCCCTGCTGCGCCCGGTGATCCGCGGCCGCAGCGCGGTCGAGGCCGTGCGCATGCATCACCTGCGCAACGATGGCAACGACGAGGCGTTCCACCCCGCCGTGCGGCCCTTCGGCGACGATTGCGTGGTGCTGCTGGCGCTGGACCGGCCCGAATCCATCGCCACCCTCACCAACGGCCCCGAAGCTTCCTGGGGCGTCACGTTCGACCAGGCGCTGGCGATCGCCATCGACAACCTGCGCGATTCGGCCGACAACTTCGTGGAGGTGGCGCCGGGCGTCTACGGCGGCGGCTGGGAAGACGGCTATGACATCAGCCGCGTGCTGCTGCCCGACATGCTGGAGCGCGTCCCGGTGCGCGGCCGGCCGGTCTTCATGATGCCAACGCGCGACCTGCTGCTGGTCAGCGGCGACAACGACGATGAAGGCCTGATGAAGATGGTCGAGCTGTGCCAGCAGGTGATCCCGCACGGCCGACCCGTGTCGCCCTGCATGTACCGCCATGGCGAGGCCGGGGTCGAGCGCTTCGTGCCGCCGCACGACGAACTGCGGCAGCGCCAGGCCAACCTGGCGCGCATGCTGGCCAAGGGCGATTACGACGCCCAGAAAGAGGCGCTGGAACACCTGTACCAGGAGCAGGGCATCGACGTGTTCGTCGCCACCTACAACCTGTTCGTGCAGAACGGCGACGCCGACGCCTCGTTCTCGCTGGCGACCTGGACCCGCGGGGTGGACACCTCGCTGCCCGAGGTCGACCGCCTGGCGCTGGTGCGGCCCGACGCGGCCGACGAGATCGGCGAGGTCCGGGTGGTCGCCTGGGAACAGGCCGTGGCCTTGCTGGCGCCGCTGCTCGAACGCGAGAACCTCTACCCGGTGCGCTATCGCACCCGCGGCTTTCCCAGCGATGCGCAGCTGGCCCAGTTGCGGGCCATGGACTGACCGGGGCCAGTCCGCCCCGTCCCTTACGCTTGCGAGGCCGGCTCGCTCACCAGCCGGTAGGCCAGCGCCCCGATGATCGCGCCGACGATCGGCGCCACCCAGAACAGCCACAGCTGCTCCAGCGCCCAGCCGCCCACGAACAACGCCGGGCCGGTCGAACGCGCCGGGTTCACCGACGTATTGGTGACCGGAATGCTGACCAGGTGGATCAGCGTCAACGCCAGCCCGATGGGAATCGCGGCAAAGCCGGCCGGCGCCCGCTTGGCGGTGGCGCCCAGGATCACGAACAGGAAGCCCGCCGTCATCACGATTTCGGTGACCAGCGCGGCCGCCATCGAGTACTTGCCGGGCGAATAGGCGTCATAGCCGTTGGCGGCGAAATGGCTGCCCTTGAGGTCGAACCCCAGCTTGCCGTCGGCGATCACCGCCAGCACCGCCGCCGCGGCGATGGCGCCCAGCACCTGCGCCACCACGTAGGGCAGGATCTCGCGCGCCGGGAACCGGCCGCCGGCCACCAGCCCGACCGTGACGGCGGGATTGAAGTGCCCGCCCGAGATATGGCCGACGGCGAACGCCATGGTCAGCACCGTCAGGCCGAACGCCAGCGCCACGCCGGCGAAACCGATGCCCAGTTGCGGAAACCCGGCCGCCAGCACCGCCGCGCCGCAACCGCCCAGCACCAGCCAGAAAGTGCCGAAGAATTCCGCGCCGCAGCGCTTCGATAGTGGGTACATTGCCGCTCTCCAAGACAGAAAACGCGACAGTAGCCCGACGTAAAAAACGACACTTCAAAGCAATGCAAATTCTTTTGAATCCTTGACATTGCGTGGCGTGGACGCCGCCTGCGCACCCGCCTCCGATCGGTCCGGCCATGGCCTGCGCGGATGCGGCCATGGAAGAAACCGCCGTGGGCGGTATGCTCTCGTTGCGCGGCGATATCCGCACGCGCCCCGATTCCTTCCCGCGATCCTCGCCGCCATGATCCGACACGCCCTCGCGTTCTCCCTGATGCTGTCTCCCGCCCTGGTCCTGGGCGCCTCCCCGCCGGACTACATGGGCCAGTACGACCGCTGCCTGCGCGACGCGGGCGTCACCAACAACGGCACCGTGGGCGCCTGCGCGGAAGGCGTCTCGGCGGCGGCCAAGCGCGAAATCAACGCCCTCTACGCCCGGGTCCAGGCGCGCCTGGCCAATGACTACCCGGATGACGCCGCCAAGCTGGAACAGACCCAGAAAGCCTGGCTGGCCTACCGCAACGGCCATTGCACCCTGGCCGGGGCGCACGTCGGTTCGCCCATGTACGAGTACTGCCCGATGCTGCTCAACATCAGCCGCGCCGCCGAATTGCGCGAACTGGCGGGCGACTGAACCCGCGGCGCGACGTGCTGGCGCTTGCCGTGTGGCGGCGGCATTGGTAACTTTGCTGTGCTCGGCCTCGCGTTCCCCGTTTTTCGCACAGGACAGCGCCCACCATGACCATCGTCGTATACGCCGCCAACGCCCGCACCCTCTGGGAAACCATCCAGGCGGACATCGCCCCCATCAGCGCCCGGACCACGACCAGCGGCAACAGTTGGCGCAAGGACGACAGCGGCCGCGCCACCAAGATCTACCGCGCCACGCCCACCGGCCAGCATGACGAACGCGCCTACTTCGTCGGCACCGTGCGCACCGGCCAGCTGATGCTGCTGGATCTGCTGCCCGGCAGCGAGGCGCTGACCTGGCCGCTGTTCGGCGCCCTGCATGGCCACCTGTCCGGCATGCTGCTGTCGACCTATCCCGATGCGATCCTGTCGTTGAACCTGTTCCCCAACAAACCCACCGACGCATAAGAAACCACGCTGTGCTGCTGTTATCCGTATGTGTACTGGCCGCCGTGTCCCTGGGCGTGCTGACATGGCGCCTCGTGCGCCGGCCCGCCGGCAAGACGCGCGGCGACATTGCCCGCTCGGCCGCTGCCGGCGCCGCCCTGTTCGCCGCGCTGGGGCCTCCGGTGGGCACCCTGGTATTCGCGCTGTTCATCGCCATCTCCACGATCAGCGTCGAGGCGCTGTTCACGTCGATCTTCCTGGTGCCCTGGTCGTACCTGTACGGCGGCGTGCCCGCGCTGCTGTGCGGCCTGGTGGCGGGCGCCTGTCGCCCCGCCGCCGTATCATGGCGCTCGTATGGCTGGCCCGGGCTGCTGGGCGGTCTCTATGCCTTCGTTTTCCTGCTGGGCTTCGCGGTGCGCGACAACACCCTGCCCGAACTGGGCTTTCCGCTGTTCCTGGGCGGCGTGCCCGGACTGATCAGCGGCGTAGTCTGCGCGCGGCTGTTCTACGGCAAGCCGCAAGCCACCCTTCCCGCCCCCGCGTGAGCGCCGGCCCCACCCTCTTCCCCCAATCCCTCCTGGAAGCCCTCATGACGATCTCCCTGCCCCGCCTGTTCGCCGCCCTGGCCGCCAGCCTCTGCGCCGGCGCCGCCCTGGCCGCCCCCGCCCCCTCCGTCGCCACCGCACAAGCCAGGCTGGCCGGCATGACGCCCGCCTCGAAGATCGAGTGCCACGCCGCCGGCAGCAACGGCGCGCAATGCAGCGCCGACGGCTACACCGTGATGTACCTGGACAACTGCGGCGAAGGCGCCGCGTTCGGCTCGATCGCCGCCGATGGCGGCGTCGACCTGAATGACCGCGTCGACGGCAAAGGCAAGACGGTGGCCCACGTGATGGACCGCCAGTTCGTCTGCATTCCCGCCATGGTGCGCAAGGGCGAGGAACAGCGCCACTACGTGATCGCCGTGCCCACCGCCAGCGTGCCCGCGTGCCGCGGCAACGACCTGTGCAAGAACGCCGACCTGCCCGTGGACTGGAAGCAGGCCAAGCGCGGCCAGGCCTGCGAACGCACCAAGGATGGCGACTACCAGGGCGACTGCGCGGCCGGCTGGGTCGACGTCGGCCAGATCGACCAGTACGAAACGCTGGCCCCCGCCAAACCGGCCCGCTGATCGCCATGACGCGCCGCCTCGCCCCGATCGCCCTGCCGCTGATCGCGGCCCTGCTCGCGCCGGCCTGCGCGCTGGCCGCGAATGTGGCCGCTCAGCCCAATCCGCAGGCGCGCCAGCGCGTGGACCTGAGCGTGCGCATCGAGGGCGCGCCCGGTCCCTTCGAACGCGTCGACGGCCACGCCGACTACCGCGTCGAGAATCCGGCCTGCGTGCCGCTGACCGCCGTGACCGGCGCCACGGTGGTGCCGGAACAGCGCGTGCCGCTGAATTTCACTCGAACGGCCGAGGGCGATTACCGCACCGACATCGTGCTGGACCGCTTTCTGGACGAAGACTATTTCGGGCAGGGCCCATGCCATTGGGCGCTGGTCGGCGTGGTCGCCGATCTCTACCATGATCAAGTGGACTTCAGCCCCTCGATCGGGCAAGCCGATGTGCTGGCCGGCCGCGAAGTGGCGCGGTATTTCTCGGCCAGGTCATACACACATGCCGGCCAGCCCCGCATCGACATCGGCGCCGACAATCCGGCCGCCTACAACGATCCTCGGTCGGCATTCCTGGTGCGCCTGCGGGCCGCGCCTTCGAACCGATAACCCGTCTTCCCTTCCTACCCATCGCACCCGCGATGGGATATCGATTTCCTCAGCCTCTCACCTGGTTATGTGATACAAAACGAAACCAATAAATAGGAGAGGTGTATGTATAAGTTGTTTGGCGCTGCGGTGCTTGCGCTGACGGTGACGGGCTGCTCGACGTTTGCCGTACCCCGCTATTCCGCCGATGCCGAAACCGTGTCTGCATTGCGCGCGATGGGTGAAGTCAAAGTGAATGTCGGCCCCTTCAACAGCGGCCCGGGAGACCAGAGCAAGTCCGGCGTGCTCACGTGCCGCGCCTTCGGTCCCGTCAAGACGCCCAATGCCGAGGCCTATTCGGAATATGTCCGCAAGGCGCTGATCAGCGAACTCGTGATGGCGAACCTGTACGCCGAAACGGCGCCGGTGGAACTGACCGGCACGCTCGACAAGCTCAACTTCAGCTCGAACAGCGGCAAGTGGGTCAGCGCCCTGACGTTGAAGTCCAGCAATGGCAACTCGCTGTCGGTGGAAGACACCTACAAGTTCACCAGCAGCTTCGTTGGCGAGACGGCCTGCACCCAGACGGCGTTGGCCGGGCTTGGCGCGGTCCAGGAGCTCATCAAGAAGGCGGTGCGCGATCCCGCTTTCGTCAAGCTGTTGAAGTAGGCCCGCACAAGGCGGAAGGCCCGCCAGGGAAGTCCCTTTGCCGCGAGCCCGATACCTGTAAAAAAACCCGCTGCCCAGCGGGTTTTTTTACGCCCCGGCTCAACCGCCAAAAGCGCGGCGCAGCCGCTCCAGTTCGGCGCGGTTCAGGCGCTTGGCCTCGTCCTCGGCGTAATCGCGCTCGCCTACTTCGTACTTGCCGTCATACAGGCAACTGCTGCGGCTCACCCGGCATTCGAGGCTGACGCGCGATGAATCGGGACCGGATGACGACGCCGGCGCCGACCAGACATTCAGGGGGGAGGAGGAAGAACAGCCTGCTGCGAGCCCGGCGAGCAACAACATCAGTGCGCCGCGGCCAAGTGATTGAATCGACA
Organism: Achromobacter sp. ISS7; assembly: GCF_056523125.1. NCBI lineage: Bacteria > Pseudomonadati > Pseudomonadota > Betaproteobacteria > Burkholderiales > Alcaligenaceae > Achromobacter > Achromobacter sp. ISS7. Next base: position 2,824,318 of record NZ_JAWRZD010000001.1, read on the forward strand.
ACAATTTACCCTCGCTCGACGAGAAAAGCTTCAGGCCTCTTTATAACAAGCGGGGCAAATGCGGTACAGGCGCGAAAATACGGGGCTGTGCATCCCACTTTCGCCCCGCTCCGGTGGTCCGTCTGGTCTTCCCGCCTATCCCCCTGCCGCTTTTCAATCAACCACTTGGTCAATAAGGGTATTGAAGGAAGCGCCAAATGAAAAACCCCGAGACACAAGAATGTCTCGGGGTCGTGGGATAGCGCCAGCGTAACGCCAGGCCACTACCCGAATAGGGTTGGTGCGAAGGAGGGGACTCGAACCCCTACACCTGTTACGGCGTCAGGACCTAAACCTGGTGCGTCTACCAATTTCGCCACCTTCGCAAAGGTCAAGCCCGCTATTGTAGCTTGCTTGTTAAAATCTTGCGTCATGAATCCGCGCCTCGATGCCCTGCACCCCTACCCGTTCGAAAAACTGCGCGCCCTGCTGGCCTCGGCCAGCGCGCAGCCGTACGGCCTGACGCCCATCAACCTGTCGATCGGCGAGCCCAAACACGCCGCGCCGGAGCGCGTCGCGCAGGCCATCCGCGACCACATGGGGGGGCTGTCGGTGTACCCGTCGACCAAGGGCGATCCCGCCTTGCGCCAGGCCATCGCCAACTGGCTGGCGTCGCGCTACAGCATCCCGGCGCCGGACGCCGAGACCCAGGTGCTGCCGGCGCTGGGCTCGCGCGAGGCGCTGTTCGCCTTCACCCAGACGGTGATCGATCCGGCGGCCGGGTCGGTGGTGATCTGCCCCAACCCGTTCTACCAGATCTACGAGGGCGCCACGCTGCTGGCCGGCGCCACGCCCTACTACGTCAACGCCGACGCGCTGCGCAATTTCGCCTGCGACTGGAATCAGGTGCCGGACGAGGTCTGGAAAAAGACCCGCATGGTGTTCGTCTGCTCGCCCGGCAACCCGGCCGGCAATGTCATGACGCTGGACGAATGGGAAGACCTGTTCGCCCTGTCGGACCGCCATGGGTTCGTAATCGCCTCCGACGAATGCTATTCCGAGATCTACCTGGACGAAGGCAATCCGCCGCTGGGCGGCCTGCAGGCGGCGCGGCGCCTGGGCCGCGACGACTACCGCAACCTGGTGGCGTTCTCCAGCCTGTCCAAGCGTTCCAACGTGCCGGGCCTGCGCTCGGGTTTCGTGGCGGGCGACGCCGCGCTGATCGGCCGCTTCCTGCGCTATCGCACGTATCATGGCAGCGCCATGAGCCCGCTGGTGTCGGCGGCCAGCATCGCCGCCTGGACCGACGAAGTCCACGTCAAGGACAACCGCCGCCTGTACCGCGAGAAATTCGAGGCCGTGCTGCCGATCCTGCAGAACGTGCTGGACGTCCAGCGTCCCCAGGCCTCGTTCTACCTGTGGGCGGCCACCCCGGGCTCGGATACCGCGTTTGCGCGCGACCTTTATGGCCGTACCGGTGTTACCGTGCTGCCGGGCAGTTTCCTGGCGCGCGAGGCGCACGGCGTGAATCCTGGGCAGGGGCGCGTCCGCCTGGCCCTGGTGGCGCCTTTGGCCGACTGCGTGCAGGCGGCCGAACGCATCGCCCATTTCGTACATACTTCTGTTTGACCAACCTTCTTTCAAAAGCTGAGCCGCTATGACTCTCGACCTGCAGACCACCATCGAAAAAGCCTGGGACGACCGGGCCAACCTGTCGCCCTCCGACGCCAGCGCCGAAGTGCGCGAAGCCGTCGAACACACCATCGACGGGCTGGACCTGGGCCGCCTGCGCGTGGCCGAGAAAATCAACGACGACTGGGTCGTGCACCAGTGGATCAAGAAGGCCGTGCTGCTGTCGTTCCGCCTGTACGACAACGCCATCATGGGCCAGGCCCCGCTGCAGTTCTACGACAAGGTGCCGCTCAAGTTCTCGGAATACGGCGACAACGCCTTCAAGCAAGGCGGCTACCGCGTGGTGCCGCCCGCCGTCGCCCGCCGCGGCGCCTTCATCGGCCGCAACGTGGTGCTGATGCCCTCGTACGTCAACATCGGCGCCTACGTCGATGAAGGCACCATGGTCGACACCTGGGCCACCGTCGGCTCGTGCGCCCAGATCGGCAAGAACGTCCACCTGTCCGGCGGCGTCGGCATCGGCGGCGTGCTCGAGCCGCTGCAGGCCAACCCCACCATCATCGAAGACAACTGCTTCATCGGCGCCCGCTCGGAAGTCGTGGAAGGCGTGATCGTCGAAGAGAACTCGGTGCTGGCCATGGGCGTTTACCTGTCGCAAAGCACCAAGATCTATGACCGCGCCACGGGCAAGGTCACCTACGGCCGCGTGCCGTCGGGTTCGGTGGTGGTGCCGGGCTCGCTGCCCTCGGCCGACGGCTCGCACAGCCTGGCCTGCGCCGTCATCGTCAAGCGTGTCGACGCGCAGACCCGCGCCAAGACCAGCATCAACGATCTGCTGAGGGCGTAAATGTCGGCCAATGTGGTTCTGGATCTGGTCAAGGACCTGATCGCCCGTCCGTCGGTCACCCCGGCTGACGCCGATTGCCAGGCGACGCTGGCCGCGCGCCTGGCGCGCATCGGCTTCACCTGCGAAACCATCGCCCAGGGCGGTGTCACCAACCTGTGGGCGCGCCGTGGCAACACGGCGCCGCTGACGGTCTTCGCCGGCCACACCGACGTGGTGCCGCCGGGTCCGCGCGAGAAGTGGGAAAGCGATCCGTTCGTGCCCACCGAGCGCGACGGCTACCTGTACGGCCGCGGCGCCGCCGACATGAAAAGCTCGATCGCCGCCTTCGTGGTGGCGGCCGAGGAATTCGTGGCGGCCAACCCGCAGCACGGCGGCTCGATCGCCCTGCTGATCACGTCCGACGAGGAAGGTCCGTCGATCGACGGCACCGCCATCGTCTGTGACGCGCTCAAGGCGCGTGGCGAGCAGATGGACTACTGCATCGTCGGCGAACCCACCTCGGGCGACGTGCTCGGCGACACCTGCAAGAACGGTCGCCGCGGCTCGCTGTCGGGCACGTTGACGGTCAAGGGCATCCAGGGCCACGTGGCCTACCCGCACCTGGCGCGCAACCCGGTGCACCAGCTGGCGCCGGCGCTGGCCGAGATCGTCGCGATCGAATGGGACCAGGGCAACGAGTACTTCCCGCCCACCACGTTCCAGGTCTCGAACCTGAACTCGGGCACGGGCGCCACCAACGTGGTGCCGGGCGACGCCGTGGCGCTGTTCAACTTCCGCTTCTCCACCGCCAGCACGCCGGAAGGCCTGCAGGCGCGGGTGCACGAAGTGCTGGACCGCCATGGCCTGGAATATACGCTGGACTGGGACCTGGGCGGCGAGCCCTTCCTGACCCCGCGCGGTTCGCTGACCGATGCGCTGGTCAAGGCCATCCACGCCGAGACCGGCGTGACGGCCGAGCTGTCGACCACAGGCGGCACATCCGACGGCCGCTTCATCGCCAAGATCTGCCCGCAAGTCATCGAGTTCGGCCCTTGCAACGCCACGATCCACAAGGTCAACGAGCGTATCGAGCTGGCCTCGCTGGACCCGCTTAAAAACATCTATCGGCGCACGCTGGAAAACCTCCTGCCCGCCAAGTAAAAAGCCTCCCATGTATCAATCCGCCCGCCAAGAACTGCTGACCCTGCGCGACCTGATCCGCTATGGCGTATCGCGCCTGAATGCCGCCCAGGTGGCGCTGGGACACGGCAGCGACAACGCCTGGGACGAGACGGTCTATCTGGTCCTGCACGCGCTGCACCTGCCGCTGGACACGCTGGAGCCCTTCCTGGACGCCCGCGTGCTCAGCGAGGAACGCAACCGCGTGCTCGAACTGATCGACCGCCGCGTCACCGAGCGTGTGCCGGCCGCCTATCTCACCAATGAGGCCTGGCTGCGCGGGCATCGCTTCTACGTGGACGCGCGCGTCATCGTGCCGCGCTCGCCCATCGCGGAGCTGCTGGACGAAGGCCTGTCGCCCTGGGTACAGGACGCGCAGGCCGTCGACAGCGTGCTGGACATGTGCACCGGCTCGGGCTGCCTGGCGATCCTGTCGGCCCTGGCCTTCCCCTATGCCCAGGTGGACGCCGTCGACGTGTCGCCCGACGCGCTCGAGGTCGCCCGCCGCAACGTCGACGACTACGGCCTGGGCGACCGGCTGGCGCTGCACCAAAGCGATCTGTTCGACAGCCTGCCCGAACGCCAGTACGACGTGATCGTCTGCAACCCGCCCTACGTCAACAGCGGTTCGATGGACGTGCTGCCGCAGGAATACCGCCACGAGCCGCACCTGGCCCTGGCCGGCGGCGCCGACGGCATGGACCTGGTGCGCCGCATCCTGCAGGCGGCCCCGCGCTACCTGTCGGAGAACGGCGTGCTGGTGCTGGAGATCGGCCACGAGCGCGATTTCTTCGACGCCGCCTTCCCTGAACTGTCGCCGGTGTGGCTGGATACGGAAGAAGCCTCCGACCAGCTGCTGTTGCTGACTCGCGAGCAGTTGACGACGTGATCCGCGCCTCTGGATTGACCCTGCGTCGTGGCACCAAGGTGCTGCTGGACGACGCCGAATTCGTGGTGCACCCGGGCGAGCGCGTCGGCATCGTCGGCAAGAACGGCGCCGGCAAATCGTCGCTGTTCGCGCTGCTGACCGGCGCGCTGGACCTGGACGCCGGCAACCTGGCGCTGCCGGCCGGCTGGCGCATCGCCAGCGTCGAACAGGAACTGCATGCCGACGACCGCCCCGCGCGTGAATTCGTCATCGACGGCGACACGCCGCTGCGCGCGCTGCAGGCGCGCCGCGCCGAGCTGACCGACGACCAGGGCACGCAGATCGCCGAGGTCGAAGCGGCCTTGGTCGAGGCCGGCGCCTGGAGCGCGGCCTCGCGCGCCGAGCAGCTACTGGCCGGCCTGGGCTTCAAGCCGGCCGAATGGACGCAGCCGGTGGCGAGTTTCTCCGGCGGCTGGCGCATGCGCCTGGCGCTGGCGCGCGCGCTGATGGCGCCGTCCGAACTGCTGCTGCTGGACGAGCCCACCAACCACCTGGACCTGGACGCCATGCTGTGGCTGGAGAAATGGCTGGCCGCCTATCCCGGCACCGTCATGCTGATCTCCCACGACACCGAGTTCCTGGACGCGGTGGCCAAGTCCATCCTGCATTTCGATCACGCCAAGCTGGTGCGCTACCGCGGCGGCTACGGCGACTTCCTGACGCAGCGCGCCGAGCGCCTGCGCCAGACCAATATCGCCTACGAACGCCAGACCCGCGAAACGGCGCGCCTGCAGGGCTTCATCGACCGCTTCAAGGCCAAGGCCTCCAAGGCCAAGCAGGCCCAGAGCCGGGTCAAGGCCCTGGCGCGCATGCAGGTGCTGGCGCCGCTGCAGGCCGAGGCCGGCATCGACATCCGCATCCCCTCGCCCGAGCAGGTGCCGGACCCGCTGCTGACGCTGGAACACCTGTCGGCCGGCTACACCGACGCGGCCGGCAACGACGTGCCGATCCTGCGCGACGTGACGCTGATGGTGCGCGCCGGCAGCCGCGTCGGCGTGCTGGGCGCCAACGGCGCCGGCAAGAGCACGCTGATCAAGACGCTGGCCGAGGAACTGCCGGTGCAGGCCGGCGAACGCCGCGCCTCGCGCGGGCTGGCGATCGGCTACTTCCACCAGCACCAGCTCGACATGCTGGACGTGGACAGCACGCCGCTGGCGCACCTGGCGCGGCTGTCGCCGGAAACGCGCGAGCAGGAGCTGCGCAATTACCTGGGCGGCTTCGGCTTCTCGGGCGATACGGTCAACAGCAAGGTCGGCCCGATGTCGGGCGGCGAAAAGGCCCGCCTGGCCCTGTCGCTGATCGTCTGGCAAAAGCCCAACCTGCTGCTGCTGGACGAACCCAGCAACCACCTGGACGTCGAGACGCGCGAGGCCCTGGCCGCCGCGCTGGCCGAATTCGGCGGCAGCATGCTGCTGGTGTCGCACGATCGCCACCTGCTGCGCACCACCGTGGACAGCTTCTGGATCGTGGCCGACGGCGCCGTGCGCGAATTCGACGGCGACCTGGAGGACTACCGCGACTGGCTGGCCGCCCGCAACGCCGGCGAACGCGCCGAAGCGGCGCGCGAAAACGCCGAGAACGGCGAGGCCGTGGTCGACCGCAAGGCGCAACGCCGCGCCGAGGCCGAACAGCGCCAACGCCTGTCGGCGCTGCGCAAGCCGCTGGAAGCCAAGCTGTCCAAGGTCGAGACCGAGATGGAGAAGCTGCGCGTCAAGCTGCAGGCGCTGGACGGCGTCATCGCCGACCCGGACCTGTATTCCGATGCGCGCCGCGCCGAACGCCAGAAGGTCATGGCCGAACACGGCGAACACGGCAAGCGCCTGGAAACGCTGGAAGAACAGTGGCTCGAACTGCAGGGCTCGCTGGAAGAAATCGAACAGGGCGAAGCCTGATCGACAAGCGGGCGGCGCGCGCCGTCCGCCCCTCCCCCCTCCCAGGGAAACATGCAATAACAATAATAATTATCATTTATAATATGAAGTGAATCTGACTCTATCTGGCGCCCGCCGTCAGCGACATGTCTTCGCTTACCGATGTATTTATCCGGCACTACCGCGAAGTGCTGGGCTTCCTGGCCATGCGCACCGGCTCGCGCGACGTGGCCCAGGATTGCGCCCAGGACACGTGGATCAAGCTGGCCGAGTTCAAGGACAGAACCCTTCCGGACAACGACCGCGCCTATGTCTTCCGGGTGGCCGCCAACATCGCCACCGACTGGCATCGGCGGCGCGGCCGTGAAATGGTCGCGGTGGCCGATTACGCCGCCGCGCAGCCGCCGGCCTTCGAAGCCGACACGCTCGAAGTCGCCTCGGCCAACCAACTGCTGCGCCGGCTCGAAGCGGCCCTGCTGCGCCAGCCGCGCCGCAGCCTCGACGTATTCGTCCTGCATCGCCACGAAGGCCTGACCTACCGCGCCATCGCCGAACGTTTCGCCATCTCGGTCAGCGCGGTCGAAAAGCACATGATGCGCATCCTGCTGGCCTGCGACCAGGCCCTGACCGCGTGAACAAGGCCGCCGCCCACGGCAACGCCACGGCCGCCGACGAACAGGCCTCGCGCTGGGTCATCCGGCACAGCGGCCAGCCGCTGGACGCGCAGGCGCAGGCGGAATTCGACGCCTGGTACCGCGCCGATCCCCGCCATGCGGCCGCTTACGACCGCCTGGCGCGCATCTGGCGCCGCATGGGCGAGATCGACCGCGGCAAGCTGGCCATCCGCCCGCCGCGCAAACGCCGCGCGGCATTGGCCCTGGCGCTCGTCACGGCCGCGGGCATGGCCGCCTATTCCCTGCGCGACTTCCAGCCGGACGCCGACTATGCCAGCGGCACGCAGCCGCTGCGCGTGGCCCTGCCCGACGGCTCGCGCGCCATCCTGGACGCGCATTCGGCCATCGCCGCGGACTTCGGCCCGGGCAAGCGCGAGGTGCGCCTGCTGTCCGGCCAGGCCCTGTTCGAGGCCACGCCCCGCGGCGCCGACGGCCCCGCCTTCACGGTCGTCACGGCGGACGCCAGCGCCACGGCCCTGGGCACGCGCTACTCGGTCGCACGCGACGCCGACGCGACCCGCGTCACCGTCTACCAGCACCAGGTGGCGGTGCAATGCCTGGCCTGCGCCGACGGGCAGACGCAAACCCTCGAACCCGGGCAACGCATCACGGTCTCGGCCGGCGGCATGATCCGCGACCCGGCGCCGCGCGAAACCGCGCCCGCCTGGAGCCAGGGCCTGCTGGCCTTCAACGACACCGCCCTGCCCGATGCCGCCGCGCAGCTGGCGCGCTACACCGGCAAGCACATCCTGGTGCTGGGCGAACTGGCGCGCGGCACCCGCGTGTCGGGCACGGCGAGCATCGCCGACCCCAAGCGCGCGCTCGACCTGCTGCTGGCGCAGACCAAGGTGGGCATCACCGACCTGCCCGGCCTGCTGATCCTACGCTGAGCGCCTGCCCTCGCAGGCCTGGCAGATCCGGCCCGCCCCCCATGGCGCGACATCGCGACTTCGCGCTGCCGCGCCTGCATGGCCCGCATCGCGGGTGGATCACCTGCCCTGCAATACCCCGCGTTCACGCTCGACGCTCGCGCTATCGCGCGCCCCACATAGCCTCTTCCGCTGGCATTTCCAATCGGTAAATAAGAATCAATATAAATTATTCATCACTTCAGGGATGAGGGAGTTGCGTCCACGCGGCGTCCTACGGCTGACATCAACACAACACAGCGTAGGACGTTTTCATGCCTTTCCCTCTTGACCGCAAATGCCGGCCCGGCGCCTCGGCCGCCCTCCTTTGCGTCATGCTGGCCATTACCGCTCCCGTCGCCGCCCAGCCGCCCGCGCGCACCATCGCGTATGACATTCCCTCGCAGGCGCTGGGCGACGCCCTGCTCTCGCTCGGGCGCCAATCGGGCCTGGAGATCTCGTTCCCGCCAGCCGCCGTGGCGGGCAAGGTGTCGCCCGCGCTGCAAGGCGAGTATTCCGCCCTGCTGGCGCTGGACCGGCTACTGGCCGGGTCCGGCCTGGCGCTGCGCGCCGACGGCCCGGGCCGCTACATCGTCTTCGTCGACAAGACCCATCCGTTCTCGACTTCACGGCTGGAGCCCGTGCGGGTCTATGGCGAACAGGCCGGCGAGCGCATCTATGGCCAGCAGGAAATCGCCGAAACGCCGTCGTCCAACCGCGACCTGAGCACCCTGGTCGCCAGCCACCCGGCGGTGCGCACCAACCCAGGCGCCAGCGGCTCGCAGAACCGCGGCTCGCTCAACGTCGAGGACATCTCCTTCCACGGCTCGAGCCCCTACCAGAACCTGTTCCAGATCGACGGCATCGACGCCACCAACCGCGTCGACCCGGCCAGCAAGAACCTGAACCTGCAGGTCGGCAACGTCCCCAGCAATCCGCAGTCCTACTTCGTCGACACCAGCCTGCTGGAAGCGGTGCGGGTGTACGACAGCTTCGTGCCGGTCGAGTACGGCCGCTTCACCGGAGGCGTGGTGGACGCGCGGCTGCGCCGCTTCTCGGGAGAGAACCACCTGAAGTTCGACTACCGCTGGAACACCTCGAAGATGACGCAGCAGCAGGTGTCGGAAGGCGAGGAGAACAGCTGGGCGCAGGGCCAGCCGGGCTATTCACCCGAGTGGAAAAAGCGCTTCTATTCGGCCGTGGGCGACTTCGCCTTCAACGACAAATCGGGCGTGGTGCTGGCCATGTCGCGCCGCGAATCCGACATCACGCGCTGGAACATGGGAGTGGACGACAAGGGCCAGCCGCAGCAGGGCCAGGACACCTACCGCGACCGCGTCGACAACTTCCTGGGCAAGTTCAGCGTGCGCGCCAGCGCCGACACCACCGCCGACCTGACGCTGAAATACAGCGACCGCAGCGAGACGCTGTCCAGCTACCTGTTCCGCGACACGCATTGGGACAACAACCACGGCGCCTACGGCCTGAGCGGCAACCTCGACCACCTGTTCCAGGGCGGGCGCTTCACGCTGCAGGCCGGCTGGGACCACGCCACCAGCGACCGCCAATCCGTCGGCGACGAACTGGTGACCTACCAGCCCTACAAGCTGCCGCAATACACCGCGGGCGGCTTCGGCAAGGAACAGACGCGGCAGGACACCTGGACCCTGAAGGGCCGCGTCGACCTCGATCCGGTGCGCACCGGCATCTTCACCCACAGCGTGTACGCGGGCGCCGACCTGCAGCAGATCGACGCGGGCTTCAAGCGCTTCCAGGATTCGTATTCGTTCCGCCGCGCCTACAACAACAAGGGCACCTACCAGGACTTCAGCAAGGTCCATTACCTGCCCGGCACGGTCGATGTGAAATACAGCATGGCCAGCGTGTACCTGTCCGACCGCATCGAATGGCAGCGGCTGGCGCTGGACGCCGGGCTGCGCTACGACCGCGAGACCTTCCTGGGCAACAACAACGTGTCGCCGCGCACCCGCCTGGAGTGGGACGTGCTGGGCTCGGGCGATACGCTGCTGAGCGCGGGCTGGTCGCGCTACTACGGCAGCGAAGTGCTGGAGACGGCGCTGGAAGCCGAACGCAGCCGCCTGCGCCGGCAGGTGCTCGACAGCAAGGGCAAGCCCGTGACCGACGGCGGCAAGGAATATTTTGTCGATTACCGCGGCCTGCGCATGCCCTACGACGATGAATGGGCGGTGTCGCTGCGCCAACGCATGGCGGGCATCGAAGGCCTGCTCAGCTACGTGCATCGCAACGGCCGCGACCAATGGACCAAGAGCGGCACGCAGGCCGCGGGCTACACCTATGGCAACGACGGCTTTTCCACCACCGACGGCGTCAGCCTGACGCTGCGCACGCTGGAACCCTGGCGCCTGGGGCCGACGCGGTGGAACATGCAGGCATCGTGGAGCTGGCAGAAGCGCAAGACCAACGGCGACCTGGTCACGGGCTACACCGCCGACGCGCGCGATCCGGATGACCGCGTGATCTACAACGGCTCGGAAATCCGCGCCATCGACTTGCCGCCCAGCACCTTCTACCAACCGCAGGTCGCCTCGCTCACGCTGATCGGCGCCTACCCGCGCGCGGGCCTGACCTGGAGCAACAAGCTGAACTGGCGCAGCAAGCGCGACGCCACTATTTACGTCGGCGTCGGCCCGCGGCCGGAATACCTCGACCGCTACGAATCCGGCGAACTGCCGTCGTACTGGACCTGGGACACCAAGCTGGCGTGGCAGCCGACCTTCGCGCGCAACCTGGAGTTCACGGTAGAGGTGCTGAACCTGCTGAACCGCATGCCCGCGGTCACGGCCAGCAATCCCAACCTGAAGACCAACCGCAGCACGTTCCAATCGGGACGCGAACTGTGGTTGCAGGTGGGGTATCGGTTCTGAATTGCCATCATGCCCACCCGATGACAATCAAGGGATGCGAATCCATATAGATTATTCATCGCGCGAGCACTGAGGTATCGCCATCGTCGCGACGTCCTACGTCTGAATTCACATCACCTGGGACGTATCCATGCCATTCGATGGCAAAGCTCGGCGCCGGACAAGTGTCCGGGCCGTGTTGCTGTACACCGCGCTGGCACTGACCGCCGCCGCGCTCGCCGCCGCCGGCGAGCCGGTGGCCGCCGAACCCTCCGCGCGGCCCGCCTGCCACACCGCCAACGGCTGGGATGCGACCTGCCTGCGAACGCTGTACGACGCACCATCCCGAGCCTGGCCAGCCCCCACGATCGACGCCGGCATCGACTGGCATGAATGGGCGCCAGTCCCGTCCGTCTCCAGCCCCCCGCTGCAATGGACCGCCGCCAACCCCGGCCAGGCCGAGCTGGCCGCCGACGTGGCGCGACCGGCGGTCGTGGCGCTGGGGCAGATGCTGTTCTTCGATACCCGCCTGTCGCGCAAGGGGCAGGTGTCCTGTGCCTCCTGCCACCAGCCTCAGCGCGCGTTCACCGACGGCCTGCCGCTGGCGGTGGGCGAGGACAAGCTGATGGGGCGGCGCCGCTCGACGCCGCTGTATGCCGCGCCGTTCGCGCCGAGCCTGTTCTGGGACGGCCGCGCGGCCACGCTCAAGGAACAGGTGATGGGGCCGCTGCGCGACCCGCGGGAGATGAACCACGACGCTGCCGGGGCGGTGGCGCGGCTGCGGCAGAACGACGTGTATTCGGCGCGCTTCCTCGAGGCGTTCGGCGGCGCGCCGGTGGCGGCATCTACGCCATCCACGCCATCTACGACATCTACGGCAGCTACGGCATCGACCGAGACATCCGCGATCGACGCCGACCGCCTGGCGCGCGCGCTGGCCGCCTACGTGGCCTCGCTGCGGCCGGAGAAGACGCGCTTCGACGATTTCCTGGCCGGCCGCGCCGATGCGCTGGACGACACCGAACTGCTGGGCCTGCACCTGTTCCGCACCCAGGCGCGCTGCATGAACTGCCACAACGGCCCGTTGCTCACCGACCACCAGTTCCACAACATCGGCCTGTCGTTCTATGGCCGCCGCAACCAGGACCTGGGGCGCTACGAGGCCACGCGCGATTCCGCCGACCTGGGCAAGTTCCGCACGCCAAGCCTGCGCAACGTGGCGCAAGCCGGCCCGTGGATGCACAACGGCCTGTTCCCGGACCTGCGGGGGTTGCTGCGGATGTACAACGTCGGCATGGGCCGTGAAACGCCGCCGGCCGATCCGCCGGATCCGTATGCGCCGCGCAAGTCGGAACACATCAGGCCGCTCGACCTGAGCCCGGCCGAGATCGACGCCCTGCTGGCGTTCCTGAAGACCTTGTAATCCGATCCGCCGACAACGCGGCGCTGGGAAAAAGAATGGCCGCGGCAGAGCCGCGGCCATGGAGCTTTCCCTGTGCGGACGGCCATGCCCTGGCGGGCAGCGGCCGTCAGGCGCGCATCACGAGTAGGGACGTTCGCGCAGGCGCGTATGGTGGTCGACCACGGTGTCGATCACCTCGCGCAGGATGGTTTCGGCCAGGGCCGGCGGCACGCCGGCCTCTTCGGCCAGGCGACGGATGCGCTGGACCTGTTGGTCTTCGCGCACCGGGTCCACCAGGTCCATGTCGTTGGCCTGCTTGAGTTCACCGATCATGTCCGTGCAGCGGAAGCGCACGCCGAGCAGCAGGATGATCTGCTGATCGATCTCGTCGACTTCGGCGCGCAGCGATGCCAGTTCGGCTTTCGGGGAGTCTTGATTGGCCATGTCTTTCAACCTTGAACGATATCCAGCTTGGCGATGCCCAGCGCCAGCGTCTTGGCGCCGACATCGCGGAAATGGATTTCCGCCTGGGCGTCCTGCCCCGCGCCGCTCAGGCTGACGATGGTGCCGTCGCCGAAACGCGCGTGGTGCACGCCCTGTCCCACACGATACTGCTTGTCGCCCACCGTGACGCCGGAGACCGTGCCGCGCGGTTGACGCGGCGCAATGGTGTTGGTTGGCTTGCGGCCGAACGCATCGCCGCGGTTGCCGTTCCAGCCGCCGCCGGCGCTCAGGGCGGGCGCCAGGCCGGCCTTGGGCGACAGCCACTTCAGGTGCTGCTCGGGAATTTCATCGAGGAAGCGCGAGCGCATGGCGTAGCGCGTCTGGCCATGCAGCATGCGGCTTTGCGCCAAGCTGATGTACAGGCGCTGGCGCGCGCGGGTGATCGCCACGTACATGAGGCGGCGCTCTTCTTCCAGGCCGGACTGCTCCAGGATGCTGTTCTCGTGCGGGAACAGGCCTTCCTCGAGGCCGGTGATGAAGACGGCGTCGAACTCCAGGCCCTTGGCCGCGTGCACGGTCATGAGCTGCACGGCGTCCTGGCCCTGCTGCGCCTGGTTGTCGCCGGCCTCGAGCGCGGCATGCGACAGGAAGGCCGCCAGCGGCGTCAGGCCGTCGGACACCACCGGCGGCGCGTCGACCACGCCGGGCATCAGCGTGCTGGAGGTGCCCTGGTCGGGCACCACGCCGGCGGGCATGCCGTCGTAGTTTTCCTCGGACGCGAACACCGCCGCGGCGGTGATCAGTTCGTTCAGGTTTTCGAGGCGCTCGGCGCCTTCGCGCTCGGCCTTGTAGTGCGCGTTCAGGCCGCTGGCCTCGAGCATGTGCTCGACCACTTCGGGCAGCGGCAGGTCGCGCGTTTCCTCGATCATGCGATGGATCAGCTGGGCGAACTGGGCCAGGTTGGACCCGCCCTTGCCCGCCACCAGCGCCACGGCCGCGTACAGGCTGGAATCATGCGCGCGGGCCGCGTCGGCCAGCTGTTCCAGCGTGCGCGCGCCGATGCCGCGAGTCGGGAAGTTCACCACCCGCATCCACGAGGTGTCGTCGTGCGGATTGGACATCAGGCGCAGGTAGGCCAGCGCGTGCTTGATTTCCTGGCGCTCGAAGAAGCGCAGGCCGCCATAGACCTTGTACGGGATGCCGGCCGAGAAGATGGCGTGCTCGATCACGCGCGACTGCGCGTTGCTGCGATAGAGCACGGCGATCTCGCGGCGCAGGCTGCCTTCGTGGATCAGCGAGCGGATCTCGTCGACGATCCACTGCGCTTCCATGCCGTCCGAGGGCTGCTCGATGACACGCACCGGTTCGCCTTCGCCCTGGTCGGTCCAGAGGTTCTTGCCCAGGCGGCCGCTATTGTGGCCGATGAGCGCGTTGGCGGAATCCAGGATGTGGCCGTACGAGCGGTAGTTCTGCTCCAGGCGGATCACGGTGCCGTGCGCGTAGTCGCGCTCGAAGTCGGACATGTTGCCGACGTTGGCGCCGCGGAACGCGTAGATGGACTGGTCGTCGTCGCCCACGGCGAAGATCGCCGCGCCGCCGCCGGCCAGCAGCCGCAGCCACTTGTACTGCAGCGTGTTGGTGTCCTGGAACTCGTCGACCAGGATGTGGCGGAAGCGGCGCTGGTAGTGCTCGCGCACCGGCGCGTTGCGCGACAGCAGTTCGTAGGCGCGCAGCAGCAGTTCGGCGAAGTCGACCACGCCTTCGCGCTGGCACTGGGCTTCGTAGAGCTGGTAGATCTCGATCAGGCGGCGGCGGTGCGCGTCATAGGCTTCGACGTCGGCGGGGCGCAGGCCCTCTTCCTTGGCGCCGTTGATGAAGCGCTGCACGTCGCGCGGCGGGTACTTCTCGTCGTCGACGCCATTGGCCTTCATCAGCCGCTTGATGGCGGCGAGCTGGTCGGTGACGTCGAGGATCTGGAAGGTCTGCGGCAGGCCGGCGTCGCGATGATGCGCGCGCAGCATGCGGTTGCACAGGCCGTGAAAGGTGCCGATCCAGAGGCCGCGCGTATCGATCGGCAGGATGGCCGACATGCGCGCCAGCATTTCGCGGGCGGCCTTGTTGGTGAACGTGACTGCCAGCAGCCCAAAAGGCGAAGCCTGGCCGGTTTGAATCAGCCAGGCCATGCGGGTGGTGAGCACCCGGGTCTTGCCGCTGCCCGCCCCGGCCAGGACCAGGGCGTGCTGCGGTTCTAACGTTACTGCGGCGCGTTGTTCAGGATTGAGCTTCTCGAGCATCATGCCGCGTAGCGGCGCAGACGTTGAGCGAATTGCTCGAGCCCGGCGATGCCGCTTTGCTGGGCGCGCTGGCACCAGGCCTGCAGGTCATGGAGGAGCTGTTCGCTGCTGGCGCTGGAGCTTTCCCAGATACGGCCGAGCTCGCGGCGCATCTGCACCAGGGTCGACAGCGACTGGTTCTGGGCAATGGCCTTGTCCACGGCTTCGAGCTGTTCCGGCTGGAGAATGTCCTCGTTGCGGTGGATGGCGCGGCGCACCTTGTGCAGCTTGTTCCAGCCGCAGTCGGCGTTGCCATCCTGGCGCGAGGCCTTCAGCTTGGCCAGCTCTTCGCGGGCGGCGCTCTTGATCACGTCCGCATAGCGGGCCATGACTTCGTAGCGGTGCGTGATCACGCCTTGCAGCGTGCGCAGGTCGATGCCGGTCTTGGAATCATCCAGCTTGAGCTTGGGCGCGACCTTCTTGATCTTGGCCAGGCCCAGGAACTTCAGGATGTTGATGTAGCACCAGCCGATGTCGAATTCGTACCACTTGGCCGAGAACTTGGCCGACGTGCCGTGGGCGTGATGGTTGTTGTGCAGCTCTTCGCCGCCGATCACGATGCCCCAGGGGAACACGTTGGTGCTGGTGTCCGGGCTGTTGTAGTTGCGGTAGCCCCAGTAGTGGCCGATACCGTTGACGACGCCAGCCGCCCAGAAGGGGATCCAGGCCATCTGCACCGCCCACACCGTGACGCCGATCGCGCCGAACAGGGCGATGTCGATGGCGAGCATGGTCAGCACGCCCCACAGGCTGTGCTTGCTGTAGACGTTGCGTTCGAGCCAGTCGTCAGGCGTGCCGTGGCCGAACTTGGCCATGGTTTCCTTGTTGTTGGATTCTTCGCGATAGAGCTCGGCGCCGCGGAACAACACCTTCCAGATGCCGAACAGGATGGGCGAATGGGGATCGCCTTCCTTTTCGCACTTGGCGTGGTGCTTGCGGTGGATCGCAACCCATTCCTTGGTGACCATGCCGGTCGTCATCCAGAGCCAGAAGCGGAAGAAGTGCATCACGGCCGGATGCAGATCCAGGCCCCGGTGCGCCTGGCTGCGGTGCAGGAAGACGGTAACGGACACGATCGTGATGTGCGTCACGACCAGGGTGAAAACGACGACCTGCCACCAAGTCGCTTGGGTCAGACCGCCGGCAATGAAGGAGAGGATGTAATCCATAAAGCTGTAATGAGCCTCGCTTGAAGAGTGCCTGAAGTTTAGCTTACCTTTGCCGCGTTATGACAATGGAGTTTCAAAATAGTTTTTGAGGGAAATCAAGGACTAAGCCCTACTTTTGACCACACGACGGCAGGCGCGCGACCGAGTCGGCGACCCGTGGCGGCGATGACGGCGCGTCCCGGGCCGGGAAGCGCCCACGCCGGGCACTCCGTTTTGGCTACCTTCGGCGATTAAAGTTCCTGTCAGGCTGGGGCGCTGTCTTGCGGGCGCCACGCGTCTGGCGCACACTTCGGTCCGCCATCACCGCCTCTTCCGCCTCACGATGTTCCGCGAAAAAATCCGTCCCCATTTTATTGCCCTCTTGGCCGCCACCGGCCTGGCCGCCGCGGCGCCCACGCATGCCCAGTCGCTGAAAACCGGGGACATTACCGTGCTGGCGTCCTATTACGAGATCCGCGGCTCGGACTGCCTGGCGCTGCGCGCGCCCCGCGTCACCATCACGCTGCAGCCGCGCCTGGGGAGCGCCAGCATCGTCCAGACGCGCGGCCAGTCCAGCGACTCGGGACGTTGCGCATATAAGACAGTGCCGGTGGCGCAACTGGTCTACCAGGCCAACCAACCCGGATCGGATTCGCTGGCCTGGGAAGTGAAATACCAGAATAAGACCATCGGAACGCGCCGCTACAGCGCGACGCTGGGCATCGCGCCGGCTCCCTGAGCCGGCGCGGCGACAGCCGCGCTCAGGAAGCGGGCTTGTCCTGATCCGCCTCGCCGGCCGCTTCGGCCGACGCTTCGGCGGTCACCGGCTCCAGGGTCTCCTGGGCGGCAGGCGCTTCGGCGGTATCGACACCCTCTTCCAGCGGCGCTTCGGCATCGGCCATCGCCTCGGCTTCGCCTTCCGCCGCGGTGGCCGCCTTCTTGCGACGTTCGAACACGGCGGCGAAGAAGCCGTCGGTGCCATGCACGTCCGGGCGCAGCTGGACGTAGGGCCCATCCAGCTTCAGGGTGTCGCAGCGGGCCGCCAGGATCTCGGCCGCGTCCACGCGTTCGAAATCCGGATGGCTCGCCAGGAAGCGGTCGGCCTGCACCTCGTTTTCCTCGGCCAGCAGGCTGCAGGTGGCGTACACCAATCGGCCGCCGGGCGCCACGCAGCGCGCGGCGCTGTTGAGGATGCGTTCCTGCAGCTGGCCCAGTTCGGCCAGCGACTCGGGGTGCTGGCGCCACTTCAGGTCGGGGTTGCGGCGCAGGGTGCCGATACCGCTGCAAGGCGCGTCGACCAGCACGCGCTGGGCCTTGCCGGCCAGGCGCTTGACGCGGGCGTCGTTCTCGCTGTCGATCACCACCGGCACCACGTTCGACAATCCGCTGCGGGCAAAGCGCGGCTTGGCGCGCGCCAGGCGGGCGGCGGAGACGTCGAAGGCGTAGAGGCGGCCGGTCGAACGCATCAGCGCGCCCAGCAACAGGGTCTTGCCACCGGCGCCGGCGCAGAAGTCGATGATCATTTCGCCGCGGCGCGGGGCCACCAGCAGGGCCAGCAGCTGGCTGCCCTCGTCCTGCACCTCGATGCTGCCGTTCTCGAACTGCGGCCAGCGGTTGATGGCCGGGCGGCCTTCCATGCGGATGCCCCAGGGCGAGTACGGCATGGCCACGGGTTCGTAGCGGCCGGCGCTCTGCTGCAGTTCGGTCAGCATGGCGTCGCGCTCGACCTTGAGCGGGTTGACGCGCAGGTCCAGGCTGGCCTGGCGGTTGAGCGCCTCGATCAGGGTTTCAGGGCTTTCCATGGCGCCCAGGCGCTCGTCGAGCCAGTCGGGGATGCTGCCGCGCACGGCGCGGGGCAGCGTCGCCAGGTCGATCTGCAGCACGCGCTGGAGCCATTCGGCCTCGGCGGCGTCCAGGCCTTCCTGCAGCGCTTCCGTGCCCAGGGTGGCGGCCAGGCCGAGGATGGCCAGGCGGCGCGAGGCCGGCCCGACGCCGCTTTCGCCGAACTGGCGGTAGCGGCGCAGGTGGCGCAGCACGTCGTAGACGGCTTCGGCGACCTCGGAACGGTCGCGCGCGCCCAGGCCGGGGTGGCCACGCAGCCAGTGCGACAAGGCGGCATCGGCCGGGTAGGTCCATTGCAGGATCTCGCCCAGCACGCGCTGCACCTGGTCGATGCGGCTGGCGGCGTACGACAGGCGCGGACGGTTGAATTGCGGCTTTTGCGGGGCGGCGTCGCGCTGGCCATGGCCTTCGCGGCGCTCGGACCCGTGGGAACCGCGTTCGCCATCACGGCCTTCGCCGCGCGGGGCGCCGTAGGAAGGACGCGAGTCGGAGCGGCCGTAACCTTCGCGACGCTCCGAACCAAAAGAGCCACGTTCGCCGCCACGGCCTTCGCCACGCGAAGAGTCATAGGACGGGCGCGAATCCGGACGGCCGTAACCTTCGCGGCGCTCAGAACCGAAGGAAGCGCGTTCGCCGCCACGGCCTTCGCCGCGCGGGGCGCCGTAGGACGGACGCGAATCCGGGCGGCCCTGGCCTTCACGGCGATCCGAGTTGTAGGAACCGCGTTCGCTACCGCGACCTTCGCCGCGCGGGGCGCCGTAGGACGGACGCGAATCCGGGCGGCCCTGGCCTTCGCGGCGATCCGAGTTGTAGGAACCGCGTTCGCCGCCACGGCCTTCACCACGCGGGGCGCCGTAGGACGGGCGCGAATCCGGGCGGCCGTGGCCTTCGCGGCGATCCGAGTTGTAGGAACCGCGCTCACCGCCACGGCCTTCGCCGCGGCCGCCCTCGTAGGAGGGACGCGGCGTCGGGCGGCCCGAGCCTTCGCGACGGTCGCCGAAGGCAGCGCGTTCGCCGCGACCTTCGCCGCGCGGCGCGTCATAGGACGGGCGCGGGTTCGGGCGGCTGTCGCGGCGCTCGTCCGGACGGCTGTCACGGCCTTCGCGGTCACCGGCGGCGCGCTCGCCGCGGGGCGGGCGTTCCTGCGCGCTGCGGGCCTCGCCCTTGGGACGCGAGAAGAAGGACCGGCCGTCGCGGCCTTCGGCTGCCGGACGGGAACGCGGAGATTGGGGTTTGCTCATGGTGTATTCCAGTGGGGCGGCCAGACGCCGCCCGATAAAAGCGATTCAGGGGCCGTCGGGCGGCCCGCGGTGCGCAACGGCGGCGCTCAAGCCGCCGCGGACCAGGTGAACAGGCGGTCAGGATCGCCCTGCACGTCCACCCGGTGGTCATTCGTCAGGGTAACCCGGCCTTCGGCCAGCCAGCGCACGGCGGTCGGAAAAGCCTGGTGTTCGACTTCCAGCACGCGCTCGGCCAGCATTTCGGGGGTATCGCCGGCCAGGACCGGCACGCAGCCCTGGGCGATGATGGGCCCGTGATCCAGCACCGGCGTCACGAAATGCACGGTGCAGCCATGCACCCGCACGCCGGTTGCCAGCGCCTGGGCGTGGGTGTGCAGCCCGGGGAACGCGGGCAGCAGCGAAGGATGGATGTTGACCAGGCGGCCGCTGAAGCGGTTGACGAAGCCGGGGGTCAGCACCCGCATGAAGCCGGCCAGGATGACGTAATCCGGCGCGTGCAGGTCGATTTCAGCGGCCAGCGCGGCGTCGAAGGCCTCGCGGCTGGCATAGTCCTTGTGGTACAGCGCCGCGGTGGCAATGCCCTGGGCGGCGGCCCATTCCAGGCCGGCGGCGTCCGGCCGGCTGGCGATCACGGCGGCGATGCTGGCCGGCCAACCCTGTTGGCGACAGGCCTCGACCAGCGCCTGCATGTTGCTGCCCCGTCCCGAGATCAGGATGACGATGCGGCGCGTTGTAGTAGATGTTTCCGGCAAGATGAGCGATCCAAATTGGGGATGACGAACAATCCCGTAATCCAAAATTGTAAACTCTCGCTCGTGAAACCACCGCTGCGCATCTACCGATCCCTTCCGCCGCCCGCCCAGCGCGCTCCCAGCGCGCTGACCATCGGCAATTTCGACGGCGTCCACCGAGGACACCAGGCCATGCTGGCGCGGGTCTGCCAGGTCGCGCGCGACCGCGGCCTGACGCCGGCCGTGATGACCTTCGAACCACACCCGCGCGAGTACTTCGCCACGCTGAACCAGCGTCCCGAGCTGGCGCCGACCCGCATATCCGGACTGCGCGACAAGCTGGCGGCGCTGGCGCGCTACGGCGTTTCGCAGGTGGTGGTCGAGCGATTCAACGCCCGGCTGGCCGAAATGTCGGCCAACGCCTTCATCGAGAACCTGCTGGTCCACGGCCTGGACACCAAATGGCTGCTGGTGGGCGAGGACTTCCGCTTCGGTCACAAGCGCAGCGGCGACATCGACCTGCTGCGCGAAGCCGGCCTGCGCCATGGCTTCGAGGTGCAGACCCTGGCCGACGTCACCGACCGCCACGGCCACCGCATTTCCAGCTCGGAGGTGCGCACCGCCCTGGCGGTGGGCGACCTGGACCGGGCCCGCCACCTGCTGGGACACCCCTTCCATATCAGCGGCCACGTGATCCACGGCCAGAAGCTGGGCCGCACCCTGGGCTTTCCGACCATGAACCTGCGGGTGGCCGAGCGTTGCGCGGCCCGTTCCGGCATTTACGTGGTGCAGGTCTACGGCCTGGCCGAGCGCGCCCTGCCGGCAGTGGCCAGCCTGGGCGTGCGCCCGACCGTAGAGGACCGCGGCCGCGTGCTGCTCGAGGCGCACCTGCTCGACGAGACCGTCAACGCATACGGTAAACTCGTGCGTGTCGAGTTCCTGCAAAAGCTGCGGGACGAAGAAAAATTTCCTGACCTCCCTTCCCTGACTGCCGCCATCGCCGAAGACGCGCGAAACGCGCGCGCCTATTTTGCCGTTCATGGACTATAAAAAGACCCTCAACCTGCCCGATACCCCCTTCCCCATGCGGGGCGACCTCGCCAAGCGCGAGCCCGCCTGGATTGCGCAGTGGGAGGAAAACCACGTCTACCAGGCGATCCGCGCCGCCAGCCGCAGCCGTCCGCGCTTCGTGCTGCACGACGGCCCGCCCTATGCCAACGGTGACATCCACATCGGCCACGCGGTCAACAAGATCCTGAAGGACATCATCGTCAAGAGCCGCAACATGGCCGGCTATGACGCGCACTACGTGCCGGGCTGGGATTGCCACGGCATGCCGATCGAGATCCAGATCGAGAAGAAGTACGGCAAGCACCTGCCCGTGGCCGAAGTGCAGTCCAAGGCACGCGCCTACGCGCTCGAGCAGATCGACCGCCAGCGCAAGGACTTCAAGCGCCTGGGCGTGCTGGGCGAGTGGGATCGTCCCTACATGACGATGAACTTCAGCAATGAAGCCGACGAGATCCGCGTGCTGGGCCGTATCCTGGACAAGGGCTACGTGTTCCGCGGCCTCAAGCCCGTGAACTGGTGTTTCGACTGTGGCTCGGCACTGGCCGAGGCCGAGGTCGAGTACGCCGACCGCGTCGACCCGGCGGTGGACGTGGCCTTCCCGTTCGCCGAGCACGACAAGCTGGCCAAGGCCTTCGGCCTGGACAAGGTCGACGACGGCGCCATCGTCATCTGGACCACCACGCCCTGGACCATCCCGTCCAACCAGGCGCTGAACCTGCACCCCGAAATCGAATACGCGCTGGTGCGCGTGTCGCCCGCGCCCAAGTTCGGCCCGCTGCTGCTGATCGCGCGCGACCGCGTCGAAGCCTGCCTGAAGGGCTGGAACCTGGAAGGCGAAGTCATCGCCACCGCGCCGGGCGCAGCGCTGTCGGGCATCGAGTTCCGCCACCCGCTGGCGCAGTTCGAGGCAGCCTACGACCGCAAGGCGCCGGTGTACCTGGGCGACTACGTCACGGCCGACTCCGGCACCGGCGTGGTGCACTCGGCTCCCGCCTACGGTATCGAGGACTTCATCTCGTGCAAAGAGCACGGCATGAAGGACACCGACTTCATCAGCCCGGTCATGGGCGACGGCAAGTACGTCGACAGCCTGGCGCTGTTCGGCGGCCTGTCGATCTGGGACGCCAACCCCAAGATCGTCGAGGCCCTGAAGGAAGCCGGCGCGCTGATGCACGTGGAAAAGCACAAGCACAGCTACATGCACTGCTGGCGCCACAAGACGCCGATCATCTACCGCGCCACCAGCCAGTGGTTCGCCGGCATGGACGTGCAGCCCAAGGACGGCGGCCCGACCCTGCGCGAATCGGCGCTGGCCGGCATCGATGCCACGGCCTTCTACCCGGCCTGGGGCCGCGCCCGCCTGCACGCCATGATCGCCAACCGTCCGGACTGGACCCTGTCGCGCCAGCGCCAGTGGGGCACGCCGATGGCCTTCTTCGTGCACAAGGAAACCGGCGCGCTGCATCCGCGCACGTCCGAATTGCTGGAACAGGTGGCGCAACGCGTCGAGCAAGGCGGCATCGAAGCCTGGCAGACGCTGGACCCGCGCGAACTGCTGGGCGACGAAGCCGACCAATACGAAAAGAACCGCGACACGCTGGACGTGTGGTTCGACTCGGGCAGCACCCACGCCACCGTGCTGGGCGGCAAGGACGGCGATTTCGCCGGCTCGCACGGCGCCGAACTGGGCTGGCCCGCCGATCTCTACCTGGAAGGTTCCGACCAGCACCGCGGCTGGTTCCACTCGTCGCTGCTGACCGGCTGCATGCTGTACGGCCAGCCGCCCTACAAGGCCCTGCTGACGCACGGCTTCGTGGTGGACGGCCAGGGCCGCAAGATGAGCAAGTCGGTCGGCAACGTGATCGCGCCGCAGAAGGTGTCCGATTCGCTGGGCGCCGAGATCCTGCGCCTGTGGGTCGCGTCCACCGACTACTCGGGCGAGCTGTCGATCTCCGACGAGATCCTCAAGCGCGTGGTCGAGGGCTACCGCCGCATCCGCAACACGCTGCGCTTCCTGCTGGCCAACCTGGCCGACTTCGACGCCGTGTCGCAGGCCGTGCCCTACGGTGACCTGTTCGAGATCGACCGCTACGCGCTGGCCATGACGGCGCAGATGCAGGCCGAGGTGCAGGGCCACTACGAGCGCTACGACTTCCACCCGGCGGTGTCGCGCCTGCAGACGTTCTGCTCGGAAGACCTGGGCGCGTTCTACCTGGATATCCTGAAGGACCGCCTGTACACCTCGAAGGTGGACAGCGTCGCCCGCCGCTCGGCCCAGACCGCGCTGCTGGACATCACCCAGACGCTGCTCAAGCTGATGGCGCCGATCCTGTCGTTCACGGCCGAAGAGGCCTGGAAGGAACTGGTCGGCTCGGCCCTGAAACACCAGGCCGACGCCGCCCGCGTCACCATCTTCACCGAGGTCTACCACGCGCTGCCGCCGTTCGCGGACGCCGAGGCCCTGTCGGCCAAGTGGACGCGCCTGCGCGCCATCCGCGCCGAAGTCCAGCGCAAGCTGGAAGAAGTGCGCACGGCCGGCGACATCGGTTCGTCGCTGCAGGCCGAGGTCGACCTGTACGCCAGCGGCGAAGACCAGCAACTGCTGGCCAGCCTGGGCGACGACCTGCGCTTCGTGCTGATCGTCTCGCGCGCCACGGTGCACGCCGGCGAAGGCGAGACCCGCATCGACGTGACGCCGTCCAGGCACAAGAAGTGCGAGCGCTGCTGGCACTGGCGCCTGGACGTGGGCCAGGATCCGGATCACCCCGAGATCTGCGGCCGCTGCGTGTCCAACCTGTTCGGCTCGGGCGAAGCCCGCGACAAGGCCTGAGCATGGCGGGCCCCCACGGCACCGCCGCCGCGGCTCCCGCCAGCGCCCCGCCCGCACGGGTGGGCCGCTGGCTGGCGCTGGCCCTGGCGATCATCGTCCTGGACCAGCTGACCAAGGTGTACTTCAACACCTCGTACCAGTACGGCGAGCGCCTGAACCTGCTGCCGTTCTTCGACTTCACGCTGCTGTACAACCGCGGCGCGGCGTTCAGCTTCCTGGCGTCCGAGGAAGGCTGGCAGCGCTGGCTGTTCACCGGCCTGGGCATCGTGGCCGCGGTGGTCATCACCGTGATCCTGCGCCGCACCCGCGGCCAGCCGCGCTTCTGCCTGGCGCTGACGCTGATCCTGGGCGGCGCCATCGGCAACGTGATCGACCGGGTGGTGTATGGCCACGTGGTGGACTTCCTGCTGTTCTACTGGCGCGACTGGTATTTCCCGGCCTTCAACCTGGCGGACGTGGGGATCAGTTGCGGCGCCGTGCTGCTGGTGCTGGACGAACTGCTACGGGCCCGCAAACCGCGCGCCTGAGCCCTCGCCCGCCCCCCCTTTCAAAACCCGGCCCCTGGCCGGGTTTTTGCCTATTTGAGGCCCCCTGCACACATGGCGAACGGCGCGATGCGGCAATGCGGAATAAAATCACTGTCCGTTCCCTGATTCGACGGCATCCAAACGCCGTCCGACGCCCATGCTAGACCTCGCCCGCAAACGCATCGTCCTCGGCCTGACCGGCGGCATCGCCTGCTACAAAATCGCCGAGCTGGTGCGGCGCATGACCGAACAAGGCGCCGTCGTCGACGTGGTGATGACCGAAGCGGCCACGCACTTCATCACGCCGGTGACCATGCAGGCCCTGTCCGGCCGCCCGGTGTTCGTCGATGCCTGGGACCCGCGGGTGCCCAACAACATGGCGCACATCGACCTGACGCGCGGCGCCGACGCCGTGCTGATCGCGCCGGCCAGCACCGACTTCATGGCCAAGCTGGCGCACGGCATGGCCGACGACCTGCTGTCGACGCTGTGCGTGGCGCGCGCCTGCCCGCTGCTGGTGGCGCCCGCCATGAACCGCGAGATGTGGGCCAACCCGGCCACCCAGCGCAACGTGGCGCAGCTGCGCGCCGACGGCATCAGCATCCTGGGCCCGTCGGCCGGCGAACAGGCCTGTGGCGAGACCGGCGACGGCCGCATGCTCGAAGCCCATGAAATCCTGACCGACCTGATCGCCTTCTTCCAGCCCAAGCTGCTGGCCGGCCGCCACGTGCTGCTGACTGCCGGCCCCACGTCCGAGCCGGTCGACCCTGTGCGCGTGCTAAGCAACCGTTCGTCGGGCAAGACCGGCTACGCCCTGGCGCGGGCCGCGCGCGAGGCTGGCGCCCGCGTCACGCTGATCACCGGCGCCACCGCCCTGCCCGTGCCGCGCGGCGTAACCGCCCTGTCGGTGATGACCGCGCGCCAGATGCATGACGCGGTGATGGCCAGCGCGGCCGACGCCGATATCTTCATCGCCGTGGCGGCGGTGGCCGACTGGCGCGTCAAGAACGTCAGCAACCAGAAGCTCAAAAAGACCAGCGAGGGCGGCGGCGCGCCGCAGATGGAATTCGAGCCCAATCCCGACATCCTGGCCGAAGTGGCCAAGCTGCAGGACGGGCCGTGGTGCGTGGGCTTCGCGGCCGAGACCGAGAAACTGGCCGAGCACGCCGAAGCCAAGCGCCAGCGCAAGGGCATCCCGCTGCTGGTGGGCAACCTGGCGCACAAGGTCATGGACGCCGACACCACCGAGCTGGTGCTGTTCGATGCGCAAGGCGCGCACCCGCTGCCGGCGGCCGACAAGCTGGACGCCGCGCGCCGCCTGATCGCCGAGATCGCGGCGCGGCTGCCTGGCTGAACCGGGTCCGCCGCCAGGCCGAAAAAAAACGCCAGACACGAGTCTGGCGTTTTTGCTTGCGGCGCCCGCCGCGTACCCGCGCGGGCGGACGCAGCGGCCTTATTGTTCCAGGCTGATGTTGGCCGCGCGCACGATGTCGGCCCATTGCTTGCGATCGTTCTCCAGGAACTGGCCGAACTTCTCGGGCGTCATGCCGCTGACCGGCTCCGAACCCAGGCCGGCCATCTTCTCGATCACCGACGGCTGCTTGAGCACGTCCTGCAGCGCCGCGTAGTAGGCGGCCAGCACGTCCGCCGGCAGGCCCGCGGGCGCGAACACGCCCTGCCAGGTCGGCATGTCGAAGCCCTTCAGGCCCTGCTCGTCGAGCGTGGGCACGTTGGGCAATTGCGGCGAGCGCTTGAGCGAGGCCACGCCGATGGCCTTGACCTTGCCCTGCAACGCTAGCGGCGCGGCGGTGGAGATGTTGTCCATCGTCATCGCGATGTGGCCGCCCAGCAGGTCGGTGATGACGGGCGCCGCGCCGCGGTAGGCCGCGTGCGGCACCTTCACGCCGAGCTTGTACAGCATGGTCTCGGCGATCAGGTGGTTGGAGATGCCCACGCCGGCGGTGCCGTACGTGGCGGTCGGCGTCTTCTGGAAGTAGTCCTTCAGCTCGGCCAGGTTGTTGGCCGGCACGTCCTTGTTGACGATGACCACGTTGGGCTGCACCGCGGCCAGCGTGATGGGCGTGAAGTCGGTCGGCTTGTAGCTGGTGCCCTTGGCGTTGAGCACGTGGGTGATGGCCATGGAGCCGGCCGCGGCGATGCCGATGGTGTAGCCGTCGGGCTGCGATTGCGACAGGCGGTAGGCCATGATGTTGCCGCCCGCGCCCGCCAGGTTCTCGACCACGACCGTCTGGCCCAGGCGCTGCGACAGCGGCTCGGCCAGCAGGCGCGCGAGCGTGTCGGCGGAGCCGCCGGGCGCGAAACCGACCAGCAGGCGCACCGGCTTGGTCGGCTTCCAGGCGTCCGCCGCCATGGCCGGCGCGGCCGCCAGGGTGCTGACGACGAACAGTGCGCCCGCGGCGCGTTGCAAACTACGGCTGAACATGAAGTGGATCCCTTATTCCAATATTTGCGCAAGCATCTGCGCGACGACACGATTCGACAGCAGTACCGGGCGGCCCGATGCCTGCGCCACCGCCTGGCGCATGCGTTCGGCATAGCCCATGCAATGCATGACGATGAAATCGCAGTCGGCCAATTCGCGGCCGGCCTGCGTGAAATTGGCGGCCGCGCGCGCCGCGTCCGTTTCGTAGGGCGAGGCATGCACCACCGTTGCCGGGCATTCCAGCGGCACCGCCATGTGGAAGGCGTCGACCTGGGCTTCCAGCGGCACCACCAGCCCGACCTTGCGGCTGTGCTGCGACAGGCCCGCGACCAGGTGGTCCACCACCTGCTGCGGCTCGACCACCAGCGTGCGCATTGGCGCGATCGCGGTGCCGGTGCACAGCGGCACCAGCAAGTCGTAGCCGGCGGCGTCGGCCTCGCGCATCACCTGCGCCAGGCGGGCCTCGGCGGCGGCCGCGTCCAGTTCGATCTGGCTGCCGTCACGCATGCGCGTGGCGAAGCGGTATTCGCCCGGGCGCGGCGCCAGCGCGGCCAGCGCCGCGGCGTCCAGGCCGTCGAGCGCGCCGAATTCGTCGATGCGCACGTGCTCGCCCAGCAAGGGAGCCATTTCGGGCACCACGTCGCTGCGCGGCGACTGGCCGATGGTGAAGAACGCCACGCGGCGCGGCTTGGGCGCGCTCATTGCGCGCCCCCGGGTTCCTGGCCGGTGGTCTGCAGGTGCGCCATCGAGCCGTAGCGGGCCTGCAGCGCGCGCCATTCGGCATCGTCGAAGAAGGTCATGGCGCCTTGCCCGAACAGCTTGGCGATCTCGATGCAGAAGCGCATGGCGACGTCGGCGTCGACCGCGTTGGTCACGCCGGTGGCGCAGCCCGGCACGGCGGTCTGCGCGGTCAGCGCCACGCCCACCACCGGCGCGTCGGTGACGATGGCCGGCTGCATCAACGAATTGACGTGCCACAGGCCGTTCTCGTAGGGCGTGATGTCCTGCGTGGTCAAGGGCAGCGTCAAGGGCAGCTGGCCGCTGACCCAGCCCATCACGTCCAGCATGGTTTCGGGAATGCGCAGCAGGTAACCCTGCTTGGCCACGGGCGTGAGCGCCACGCCGCGCTGGTTCACCAGGCGGTTGCCGCGGGTGGTGTCGACCGACAGGATCGCGTCCATGCGCGGATCGACTTCGTGCGACATCATCTCGCGCATCGGGAACGGCGAGCGCATCATCGGCACCGGGTGGTGCGGACGGGTGCCGGCGCGCGGGCAGATGTGGGTGCGGATGCGCACGGTGCCGGGCAGCACGTCGCCCTGGCGCGCCATGGCCATCAGCTTGAGCGCGGTGGCCACGGCGACCACGGCGCCATCGCTGTCCGACACCAGGCCGGTGACGGCCGGACGCGCGCCGATGCCGCCCAGGCGGCCGACGATGCCCAGCTGCGGCGCGTTCGCGTCGGAACCGGGAATGACGATGGAGAGAAAGTCGGTGGACAGGCCGTCGCGCTCGAGCCGCGTGACCTCGACTTCGCAATGGCCTGCCTCGCGCAGGACCTGCGCCACCGCCTCGCCCGTGACGTGGGCCGAGGACAGCAGCTCGATGGTATCGATGACCTGTTTCATGCCGGGATCTCCACGGCGCCGGGCTGGAACACGCGCGGCTCGTTGCTGCCCAGGAACAGCGGCGCATCGTGCGGGCCGACCAGGCTGATGGCGGCGCCGCGCACGCGCAGCGCGGCGCCCTCGGGCAGGCCCAGCACCGGCATGGTCGGGTTCAGCGTGCAGAACTCGGCCAGGCGCTGCGCGCGGGTCTCGCCGCGGTGGCCGGGAGGATGGGCGTTGGTGTAGTGCGGATTGATCTGGAAGGACAGCAGGCCGAGCGCATCGAAGCCTTCGGGATCGGTGATCGGCATGTCGTTGGTGGTGCAGATGCTGGGGCACGCCAGGTTGGAGCCGGCGCTCCAGCCCAGGTAGGCGGCGCCTTCGCGCACGCGGCGCGCCACCACGCTCAGCAGGCCCTGGCGGCGCAGCTGGCCGAGCAGGTTGAAGGTGTTGCCGCCGCCGACGATGATGACGGCGGCCTTTTCCAGCGCGGCCACCGGATCGGCGGCGCGGTGCAGCGGCTGGATGTCCAGGCCGGTGTCGGCCAGCGCCGTCACCACCACCGCGGTGTAGTCATCCCAGTTGCGGGTGACGCCGGCGTACGGCACGAACACCGCCGGCGCGCCGGCCGGCAGCGTGGCGATCAGTTCGCGGATGTCGGGCAAGGCGTGCACCAGGTAGCCGGCGTCGCTGCTGGAATTGCTGAGGAGCAGAAGGTTCATGTGCAAGGTTCCGTGGATTCGTTGAGTCGGAGCGCCGCGCGGGCGCGGCCGGATAGTGGAAGTCGGTGAAGGAATCAGGAGAGGGGCCGGCGCGTCAGTCCAACCAGTAGGGATCGTTCAGTTCGCGCCCCAGTTCGGCGACCTGCTGCGTCAAGGCGTCGCGCAACGCGGCGACGCGGGCGGCGTCGACCTGGAACGAAACGAAGGACAGGCACAGGCCGCGCAATTCGCCGCTGGACGGATCGCGCACCGCCGCCGCCACGGCGCCGATGCCGGGCATCGCCTGGTCGATGGCGACGCCGTAATGGTCGGCGCGGGTCTGCGCCACGCGCTGCGCCAGCTCGCCGACGGTGGCCGGGCAATCCTTGCCTTCCATCGGCAACGACTGCGCGGGATCGGCGCCGTAGAGCGCGTCGAACTCGGCCTGGCTCAGGCGCGACAGCAGCGCCCGCCCCATGGCCGTGCCCGAGGCGGCGCGACGCGAGCCGGGCGGGGACAGCACCTGCACCGGGTGCGAACCGTTCAGGCGCTGCAGCACCACGGTTTCGCGCTGGTTCAGGGTGGACAGGTAGGCGGTCAGGCCGCTGTCCGCCGACAGGCGGGCCAGCACCTTGCGGCAGGCGTCATCCAGCGGCGTCGCGGCCAGGCCGGCGCGCACCGCCTGCGACAGCAGCTGGCCGGGACGGTAGCGGCGCGAGGCCGCGTCCTGGTCCAGCATGCCGTAGTGCTGCATCTGGTTGAGCAGGCGCGATGCCGTGCTCTTGGGCATGGACAAGCGCTGTGCCACGTCGGTAAAGCTGAGCTCCGCCGCGCCTTCCGCATAAAGCGCAAGCACGCGTTGGACGCCGTCGAGAATACTCATTGATGTTCCATAAAACGGAACTACTGTTCCTTAATAGGGAACAAGAATAATGCAGGCCCGGACGAACGGTCAATACGTGCTCAAGGGGCTGGCGGCGCGGCCAATGAAAAACCCGCCGGATCGCGGCGGGTCGCAGGAGGAAAAGCGGGCGCGGTCGCCCCGGCCGCGCTAGCGCGTGGCGGTCTGCGCCCACTGCGCCAGCGGCAGCGGCGGCTGCGCGTGCAGGATGCGGGCCAGCAGCAGCTTGAGCTCGGCCCAGCCGCCCCGCTCGCCCGGCCAGCTCGAGGGCGTCACGGGCCGCCAGCCACCATCGGCATCGCGCTCGGCCATCTTGAAGCGGAAGTTGTAGTGGCCGGCCATGCCCATGCGCAGGTCGGTCACCACCAGCGCATCGCCCATCGCGTCATAGCGCAGCCAATCGTCGGTGAACCAGCGCAGGCGCTCGTGCAGCGGCACGCCCGCCAGCGCCTGGCCCAGTTCCGGATGCAGCGGCTGGCGCAGCCATTCCGGCGGCTCGCGGTCGAACCAGCTGCTGACGGCCTCGTAGTAATGGCCATCGGGCGTCTTGGCGATGACGCGCCACAGCAGCGTGTTGAGCTGCATGGGCACGGCCCGCAGCTCGGTCACGGCGATGCCCTGCGCCTGCATCGCGTCGCGCACCCGGTGCTCGGCGGCGACGCGGCCGGCCAGGCCGAACCCCAGGTAGGCGGTGCTGAAGATCAGCGCCCCGGCCAGGAACCGCCGGGCGCCGCGCGTCATGCCCGCGATGATCGCGTAGACCGCCGCCAGCAGCAGCGGCACGGTATAGACCGGATCGATGATGAAGATCGCCGACCAGCTTTCCGGGATCGTCGCCAGCGGCCAGAACAACTGCGTGCCATAGACGGTGAAGGCATCCAGCACCGGATGCGTCACCAATACCAGCCATAGCGTCAGGAACAATCGCCTGCCACTGTAGGGCGTCTGCGGCCAGTATCTGCGTATCAGCCAGGTCAGCAGCAGCGCCAGGCCCGTCAGCACGAAGATCGAATGCGAGAAGCCGCGGTGGTAGGTCATCAGCGATACCGGGTCCGGGTAGCGCATCAGCACGTCCAGATCCGGCACCGTGGCCAGCGCCGCGCCGTAGATCAGCGCCCGCCGTCCCTGCACGCGCCCCAGCAGCGCTCCCTGTATGCCCGCGCCCAGCACGGCTTGTGTAACCGAATCCATAACACTCCGACGATTAGCTCCGATGGACCGGCATTTTCACCTGCCTTCCACAATGCAGGCGTTAAGATACCCGATTGCATTCAGCTAATTTTCAAGTTTCGTCTCATGGACCAATACATCGACAAGATCGGCGTGCTGATCGAAACCAACCAGGCCTGGGCCGGCCCCATCACCTTCCTGCTCACCCTGGGCGAATCGATGGTGCTGCTGGGCCTGTTCATCCCCGCGACGGCGCTGATGCTGCTGACCGGCGGCCTGATCGGCGCGGGCACGCTCGACCCGTGGAGCATCCTGGCCTGGGGCATCGCCGGCGCCATCGTCGGCGACGCCCTCTCGTACGCGCTGGGCCGCTGGGCCGGCCCCAGCGTGCTGCGCCGCTGGCCGCTCAAGCAGCAACGCACCGCCGTCGCCCGCGCCCGGCTGTTCTTCTACCGCTATGGCTTCGCCTCGGTGCTGATCGGCCGCTTCCTGGGCCCGATCCGTTCCACCATCCCGACGGTGGCGGGCGTCATGGGCATGGCCCACGGCCGCTTCCAGATGGCCAACGTGCTGTCGGCCGTGCTGTGGATGCCGCTGATGCTGGCGCCGGGCTACATCACCGCGCGCAGCCTCGGCGCGGCCCAGAACGCGCAGCAGATCGCCATGATGATCGGCGCGGGCTTCTCGGTGCTGCTAGGATGCGGGCTTCTGGTCGCGATGATGCGCAAACGCCGGCAGCCGGCGCGCATCCGTCGCGGCAACTAGCGGAGAACAGCATGGCCATCGACCTGGAGCCGAAGAACGGCGACTTCGCGCGCTACATCGAGAATCTGTCGCGCGCCGGCGGCGCCACGCCCGGACGAGTGCCGAGCAAGGCCGAGGCCAAGCGCCAGGCCGCCGCGCCGGTCGCCACGCCGGTGCCGCCGCCCGCGCCGAGCCAGGGCTCGCTGAATGACCTGACCTGGGGCAAGACCGCCCCGCCGCCGCTGCAATCGCGCCGCGCCGACAGCGTGCCGCCCGCCGTGGCTCCCGGCCAGACCGACGCCGAGGCGGTCTCGCTGGCCAAGCGCGCGCGCCAGCGCAAGCAGGGCATCTTCCTGACCATTGCCGGCGCGGTGGCCGGCTGGGCCGCGGTCAACGTCGCCTTCAAGGCGCTGCACGCGCCGCGCTTCGACCTGGACGACTTCATGCCGGCGGTATTCCTGGGCTTCTTCGCGCTGATGCTGTTCAAGGCCGCCAGCGGCGCCCGCGACCCGCGCAAGCGGCCGCTGGAAAAGCTGCCGCCGCTCAAGACCTCGTCGTACCGCAAGGACGCGTGAGCGGCCACGGCGGCGGCGGCAATGGTGCTAACATTTCCGCCGCTGTCGAACAGACCCCACGAATACCGGAGTAAAAGTGAATAACGTTGTCGGATTGAACCAGGCCCAGGCGGCCACGATGCTGAAGCTGCAAGGCGACTTGAACAGCATGATCAATCCGGACTGGATCAACGGCGGCGCCCGCTTCCTGCGCGCCGCCTTCGTCGAATCGGCAGAGGCCCTGGAGCACTACGGCTGGAAGTGGTGGAAGAAGCAGACCATCGACCTGCCGCAGGTGCAGATGGAGCTGGTCGACATCCTGCATTTCTACCTGTCGCACACCATCGTGCAGGCCAAGGGCGACGTCAACGCCGCCGCCGCCGCGCTGGTGGCCGACCTGGCCGGCCCCGCCTCGATCACGCTGGACGGCAAGAGCTACGCGCTGGCCAGCCTGGCCGTGCCCGAACTGCTGGAACTGATCGGCGGCCTGGCGGTGTGCGGCCGCGCCAGCTTCAAGCTGCTCGAGCAGAGCATGACCGCCTGCGAAATGAGCTGGAACGATGCCTACACCCAGTATGTCTCCAAGAACGTGCTGAACATCTTCCGCCAGCAGCACGGCTACAAGGAAGGCACCTACATCAAGATCTGGAACGGCGAGGAGGACAACGTGGTGCTGGCGCGCCTGCTGTCGCAGCACGACGCCGCCCGCGCCGACTTCGCGGACATCCTGCACCGCGAGCTGGAAGCGGCCTATTCGCGCCTGTAAGCGCCTCCCGTCCGCCCGAAAAAAACGCCGCGTCATGCGGCGTTTTTCATGGGACGGCGGTTCCGGCCGCTAGCGCTGGCCGAAGCGGGTCTCGCCGAACAGATCCTTCAGCTCGCGCGGCTGCGAGCGCCAGTACTGGCGCGGCGCGGCGACCTGGCCGCCCAATTGCGCGGCGGCGTGCCAGGGCCAGCGCGGATCGAACAGCATGCCGCGGGCCAGCGCCACCATGTCGGCCTGCCCTTGCGCCACGATGTCCTCGGCCTGCCGCGCCTCGGTGATCAGGCCCACGGTGATGGTGGGCAGGCCGACCGCGCGCTTGATCGCGTCGGCGAACGGCACCTGGTAGTTCGGCCCCACCGGAATCTTCTGCAGCGGCGACACCCCGCCGCTGGAGACGTCGATGAATTCACAGCCCAGTTCCTTGAGCCGCAGCGCGAACGCCTCGGTCTGCGCCGGGTCCCAGCCGCCCTCGACCCAATCCGTGGCCGAGACGCGTACGCCCAGCGCCACCGACGACGGCGTCACCTCGCGCACCGCGCGGAACACTTCCAGCGGAAAGCGCATGCGATTCTCCAGCGAACCGCCATACGCGTCGTCGCGCTGGTTGGCCAGCGGCGACAGGAACTGGTGCAGCAGGTAGCCGTGGGCCGCGTGCAGTTCGATGGCGTCGAAGCCCAGGCGGATGGCGCGGCGCGCGCTGTCGACGAAGGCGTCGCGCACCCGCGCCAAGCCGGCCGCGTCGAGTGCGCGCGGCGCCGGCTCGGTGGCGTTGTGCGGCAGCGCCGACGGCGCCCAGCCCTGCCAGCCACCCTGCTCCGGCGGCACCAGCTGGCCGCCGTCCCAGGGAGCATGGCTCGACGCCTTGCGGCCGGCGTGGCCCAGTTGAATACCCAGCTTGATCGGCGAATAACGACGCACCGCCTGCACCACGCGGCCCAGCGCCGCTTCGGTCTCGTCGGACCAGAGGCCCAGGTCGCCCGGCGAAATGCGGCCGTCGGCCTCGACCGCGGTCGCCTCGGTGAACAGCAGCGCCGCGCCCGACAGGGCCAGATGCCCCAGGTGGATCATGTGCCAATCGGTGGCGCGGCCCTCGTCGGCCGAGTATTCGCACATGGGCGCGATGACGATGCGGTTGGCCAGTTCGACGTTGCCGACTGACGTGGGACTGAAAAGATGGCTCATGCGTAAGGCTCCGGGCGATGGACGCGGATGCACAGCATAGCGCCCGCGTCCGTCCGCGCCGCCAATCCCGACGCCCGCGTGGGGGTTTAGGGCGGCGCCTCTTCTTATTGGCCTTCGATCACGCTGTCCAGGAACTGGCGGGTGCGCGCCTCCTTGGGCTCGCTGAACAGCGTCTGCGACTCGGCGTCCTCGACGATGTTGCCCTCGTCGAAGAACAGCGTGCGGTCCGAGCTGCGTTCGGCGAACTTCATCTGGTGGGTGACGATGATCATGGTCATGCTCTTGCGCGCCGACAGGTCGCGCAGGATCTGCAGGATGCCGCCCACCAGTTCCGGATCGAGCGCCGAGGTGACCTCGTCGAACAGCATGATCTCAGGGCACATCGCCAGCGCGCGGGCGATGCCGACGCGCTGCTTCTGGCCGCCCGACAGCTGCGCCGGATAGACGTCGAGCTTGTCGCCCAGCCCGACCATCTCCAGGTATTCCACCGCGCGCTCGCGGGCCTGGTCGCGCGGCAGGCCCAACACGTGCACCGGCGCCTCCATGGCGTTGCCCAGCGCGGTCATGTGCGGGAACAGGTTGAAGTGCTGGAACACCATGCCGATCTTGCCGCGCACCTTGCGCAGGTGCTCGGAATTGGGGCCGGCCGGGCGGCCCTGGGCGTCGGTCCACATCGGCTCGCCGTCGATCTCGATCTCGCCGCTGCTGGGCGGGTCGAGCGTCATCAGCACACGCAGCAGCGTCGACTTGCCCGAGCCGGACGGACCGATCACGGCCACGGTCTGGCCGGCCGGGATCTCCAGGTTGATGCCCTTGAGCACCTCCAGCTCGCCATAGCGCTTGTGCAGGTTCTTGATGGTGATGCTGGAACTCATCGCTTTCCTCCATATCGTTGCAGGCGGGCCTCCAGGCCGCGCACGCCCCAGGCCGCGACCAGGCTCAGCGCCAGGAACAGCACGCCGACCAGCGTCAGGGGCTCGGTGTAGCGGAAGGTGGTGGAGCCGATCATCTTGCTCTGTTGCAGCAGCTCGACCACCGTGATCGCCGACAGCAGCGGCGTGTCCTTGAACATGGCCACCAGGTAGTTGCCCAGCGCCGGCACCACCGGCGGGATCGCCTGCGGCAGCACCACGCCCACGGCCGTGCGCCACGGCGACATGTTCAGCGCCCGCGCCGCTTCCAGCTGGCCGCGCGGCACCGCCTCGATACCAGCGCGATAGACCTCGGCGCAGTAAGTGGCGTAGTGCAGGCCGAGCGCCACGATGCCGGTCGCCAGCGGCGACATCTGCACGCCGGTCAAGGGCAGCACGTAGAACAGGAAATACATCTGCACCAGCAGCGGCGTGCTGCGCACGAACTCGATCACGAACGCCGTGGGCAGCGACACCAGCGCCAGGCGCGAGCGCCGCAGCAACGCCAGCGCCAGGCCGAGCGTCACGGCCACCAGCATGCCCAGCACCGTGGCCTGGATGGTGATGACCAGCGCCGAGCCCAGCGTGGGCAGGATTTCCAGCGCGAAGGACCAGTCGAATATCGGTTTCATCGGACCCGGACCCTCCGTTCAAGCAGGCGCACGCCGGCGGTGATCAGCAGCGCCACCGCGAAATACAGCAGCAGCATGAGCGTGAAGATCTCGGTGGTGCGCAGGGTTTCGCTGCGCAGCAGTTGGCCGCGGAAGGTCAGGTCGGTGATGGTGATGAGCGACACCAGCGCGGTGTTCTTGAGCAGTTCGATCAGCAGGTTGCCGGCCGGCGGCAGCATGGCCGGGATGGCCTGCGGCACCACGATGCGGCGCATGATCTGGCCGCGCGTCAGGTTCAGGGCCACGCCGGCCTCGCGCTGGCCCGGCGGCACCGCGCGGATCGCGCCGCGCACCACCTCGGCGCCATAGGCGCCGGCATTGAGCGCCAGCACCACGATGCCCACCAGCATGGCCGGCAGTTGCACGCCGAACAGCGGCAGCACGAAATAGAACCAGAACAGCTGCACCAGCGCCGAGGTGCCGCGGAACACCTCGACATAGATCGACGCCAGCCAGCGCACCGGCCGCAGGGTCGACAGGCGCCCCACCCCGGCCGCCAGCGCCAGCGGCACCGCCAGCACCACCGCGCCCGCCATGATTTCCAGCGTCACCGCCAGGCCTTCCAGCAGCGGCGGCACCAGCTCGGCGATATGTTCGGATATGAGCTGCATCGGCGCCCCTTATTGGCCGGCGCAGAGCTTGGCGGCCGTGACGTCCTTGGGCAGTTCCTCGGGCGTGAAGCCGAACGGCGCCACCAGTTTCTTGTGCTCGTCGGTGCCGATGAACTTGGCCAGTTCGGCATTGAAGGCGTCGGCAAAAGCCTTGTCGTCGGTGCGGAAGGCATAGGCGCCGTAGCCGCGCACGCCCTTGCCGTCGATCACCGGATCGGTGAACGGCTCGGCCTTCTCCAGGCCGCTGCCGTCGTTGGTCTTGCCCATCAGGTCGTTGACCGTCAACGCGGTGGCCGCATAGGCGTCGGCGCGGCCGGCCTGCACGCCGGACAGCGCGCTGACCGCATCGGGGAACACCACCATCTGGCCGGCCGGCACTTTCACCTTGGACGCGTATTCGGCCTCGATGGCGCCCACCACCACGCCCAGCTTGGCGTCGGGGTTCTTCACCACGTCCTCGTAGCTGTGCAGGTTTTTCGGGTTGCCCTGCTTGACCAGGAACGCCTGGCCCACGCCATAGGTCGGGTTCGAGAACGCCACCTGGCCGCAGCGCTCGGGCGTGACGTACATGCCGGCCGCGATGATGTCGAAGCGCTTGGCCTGCAGGCCCGGAATCAGCGAGCCGAATTCGGTCAGCACGCCTTCGACCTCGTTGATGCCCATGCGCTTGAGCACCACCCGGGCGATTTCCACGGACTCGCCGGTGACCTTGGCCTCCTTGCTGTCCATGAACGCGAACGGCGCCTCATTGGCGTAGCCGATGCGGATCTTGCCCGCGGCCTTGGCGGCCGCCAGCGTGTCGCCGCCGGCGGCGGGCGCGCTGGCCCCCTGCGCGGGCTTGTCCGAGCCGGAGTCGGAGCAGGCGGCCAGCAGGCCCAGGCTCAGGGCCAGCAGGACGCGGCGGGTACGTTGGACGATCATGGTCTATTTCTCCCGAATTTATTTCTAGGTACATGGCTTCGCTAAAAATGATACGACATTAAATCATTTCACCTCTAATGATATGGACAAAAAAAGCAGGCCGAAGCCTGCTTTTCCCGCGCCCTGCCCTATGACGGGTGAGCACTCGTTACGAACCGTAGGGGACTATGTCGTCCCTATTTTTTCTCTGCCGCGTCCGCGTACGAGAACTTGCCATTGCGTACCACGCCCATCACGCGGGCGCGCTCGTCGAAACCCTGGTGGTTGTCCTTGGAGATGTTGAGCACGCCGTTGGGCACGATCAGGTCGCGGGTGTTCTCCAGCGCGTCGCGCAGCGCGGCGCGGAATTCCGGGGTGCCGGGCTTGGCGCCGGTCTTGAGGGCGCGCGCCACGGCGGAATCCAGCAGCATCCAGGCGCCATAGGCGTCGCCGGCGAACTGGGTCAGGGTGTTGGCGCCGTACTGGCGTTCGTACTTGTCGGCGAATTCCACCGCGACCTTCTTGACCGGGTTCGAATCCGGCAGCTCGCGCGCCACCACGCCGGGCCCCGTGGGGAACAGCGTGCCTTCGACATCCCGGCCGCCGACCTGCAGGAACTCCAGCGTGCCGATGCCGTGGGTCTGGTAGATGGTGCCGGTGTAGCCGCGCTCGAGCAGCGTCTTCTGCGGCAGCGCCGACGGCGTGCCGGCGCCGGCCACCAGCACCGCGTCGGGCTTGGCGGCGATCACCTTGAGCACCTGGCCCACCACCGACGCGTCGGTGCGCTGGAAGCGTTCCTGCGCCACGATCTTGATGTCGTTGCCGGCGGCCGCGGAGAACTCCTTCCACCAGCTGTCGCCGTACGAATCGGCAAAGCCGATGAAGGCCACGTTCTTGAAGCCCTTCTTCTTCATGTCCTCGACCAGCACGGTCGCCATCAGCGAATCGTTCTGCGGCATCTTGAAGGCCCAGGCGCGCTTGGGATCGGACAGCGGCTCGACGATCACGCTGGACGCCGCCAGCGCGATCATCGGCGTGCGGGTCTCGGCCAGCACGTCCAGCCCGGCCAGGGCGGCGGCGGTGGTATTGGGGCCAACGATGGCGTCGACCTTGTCTTCCGAGGTCAGCTTGCGCAGGTTCTTGACCGCGCGGCTGACGTCCGTGCCGTCGTCCAGCACCACGTAGCGCGCCGGCTCGCCGCCCAGCGTGGCGGGCCACAGGCGGATGGCGTTGTTGGTCTGGATGCCGATCGCCGCGGCCGGGCCGGTGGTGGAGACATCCACCCCGATCACGATCTCGGCATGGGCGGACAGGGCGGGAACGGCCAGCGCGACAGCGCAGGCGTAGCGGACGAAGAGGCGGGACATGACGACAGCTCGCAGGAAGAAAAAAAACAGCGGATGGCGTTATTTTGCCTGACCGCTGCTGGCCTCGTAGACCAGCGCGGCCAGCGTCAGGTCTTCCAGCGCGCTGCCGACCGCCTTGAACACCGTCACTTCATCGGCGCGGGTGCGGCCCGGCGCCTGGCCGCGAACCAGGTCGGTGAGGTTGCCGCGGATCTCGTCGCGGGCCAGCACGCCGGCCTCGAACGCGGCCAGCAGGTCGCCGGCCTTGGTGGGCGCCTCGTCGGTATCCACATAGACCGTGGTGCCGTCGAAGCAGGCCGTGTCGGTCTCGATCATGTCGGGCTTGAAGCTGCCGATCAGGTCCAGGTGGGCGCCCGGGCGCAGCCAGTCGCCGCGCACCAGCGGCACGGTCGACAGCGTCGCGCAGCTGACGATGTCGGCCTCGCGCACGGCCTTTTCCAGGTCCAGGGTGCTGCTGGCGTCGAAGCCCTGCTCGCGCAACGCGGCCGCCAGCGCCTCGGCGCCGGCTGGACGCACATTCCAGACCCACACCTTGTCGATCGGCCGCACCGTGCGCATGGCCTGCGCCACCAGCCCGGCGATGCGGCCCGAGCCCACGATGACCAGCACCCGGGCATCCTCGCGCGCCAGGTAGGACGCGCCCAGCGCCGCCGCGCCGGCGGTGCGGAACACCGTCACCTGGTCGCCGTCCACCTGCGCCAGCGGCACGCCGGTGCGGGCGCTGTACAGGTTGTAGGTGGCGTGCAGGCCGGGCAGCGACTGGCGCGTGTTCTCGGGAAAGATGTTGATGACCTTGACGCCGAAATAACCCTGTTCGTTCCAGGCCGGCATGATCAGCGTGGTGCCGTGCGCGCCGCCCGACTCGATGGCATGGACGTGGCGCGTGGGCACGTGGGCGCCCTGGCGGAAGGCCTCGCGCAATGCCGGAATCGCCGCGTCGAACGACAATGCGCGGCGGGTTTGTTCGGTGTCGATCACTACCATCTGTATCCAATGCCTGTTCGGGTTGAGCCAGGGGCGAAGTGTGACGGCGCGGCGCGGCGCTGGCAAGCCGCGGGATCGGCCGGTTACATCGGCTTGCCGATACGCGCGGCGGCCACTCGCCGGCTGGCCGCCCGCCCCGTATGATGGACCGTGCCCCTTCCGGCAACGCGCGCCCCGCCCCCGCCGGCGGCTCGCGCGCTCTCCCCCATCGGACGTGTCCGCAGCGGGCGCGTCCCCTACACAGGAGTCACGCATGAAGAAAACCGCAACCGCCGCCTGGTCGGGCGATCTGAAGACGGGCAAGGGTACGATTTCCACGCAGAGCGGCGCGCTCAAGAACCAGCCCTACGGCTTCAACACGCGCTTCGGCGACACTCCGGGCACCAATCCCGAGGAGCTGCTGGGCGCCGCGCACGCCGGCTGCTTCACCATGGCGCTGTCCAACATCCTGAGCGAAGCCGGCCTGGCGCCGCAGAAGCTGGACACGCAGGCCGAGGTCACGCTGGACAAGGTCGAGGGCGGCTTCGCCATCACCGCGGTGCACCTGACCGTGGAAGCCGTGATCCCGGGCGCCAGCGCCGAAGCCTTCGACGAGGCCGCGCGCAAGGCCGAAAAAGGCTGCCCCGTCTCCAAGGTGCTGAACGCCAAGATCACCATGGACGCCAAGCTCAAGTCGTGACCGGCCGCGGCAGGCCCGGCTGACGGGCGGCGCCATTGGCCCGCCCTATCCGGGGCTTGCTGAAAATCAATTTGACGGTCATGCCAGAGATATGGAAAATGAGAACCATTCTCAGGAACTAACATGACCCGATTCATCTACGCGATTTCAGGCGGCAAGGCGGCGTACCCCCAGGACGCTCAGGTCACGGCCAACCTGCGCCGGGTGGTCGGTTCCGGCATCCTGGTGGCGGTGGGCTACATCGATCCGGGCAACTGGGCCACCGACATCGCCGGCGGCAGCGGCTTCGGCTACGGCCTGCTGCTGGTCGTGATCGCCTCGGCCCTCCTGGCGCTGGGTTTCCAGGTGCTGGTGTCGCGCCTGGCGCTGGCCACCGGCGAAGACCTGGCCACCCTCACCGCCCGCTACCTGTCGCCGCGCACCGCCAAGACGGCCTGGCTGGCCGGCGAGGCCGCCATCCTGGCCACCGCGCTGGCCGAGCTCATCGGTGGCGCCATCGCGCTGCGCCTGCTGTTCAACCTGCCGCTGCTGGGCGGCGTGGCCGTCACCGGCGTCGGCACCTTCGCCGTGCTGGCCCTGACACGCGGCAACGCCGACCGCCACGAGCGCGTCATCGCGGTGCTGCTGTCGGTGGTGGCCGCGTCCTTCGTGTTCCTGCTGTTCAAGGCCAACCCCGCCTGGACCGACGTGGCCCACGGCATGACGCAGACCGGCCACGCGTTGCGCGACCCGCAAGGCTTCCTGATCGCGCTGGGCATCCTGGGCGCGACGCTGATGCCGCACAACCTCTACCTGCATTCCGGTTCGCTGGCGCAGCGCGCCCGCGTGCTGCCGGCCGATGCCCGCGACCTGGCCATGCGCGTGGCGCGCAACGACACCGTGGTGTCGCTGGGCGTGGCCATGCTGATCAACTCGGCCATCATGATCGTCGCCGCCGCCTCGCTGTCCGGCTCCGGCCTCATCGTCTCCAGCCTGGACGACGCCCACGCCGTGATCGGCCAGACCCTCGGCATCGGCGCCGCCATCGTGTTCGCGGTGGCGCTGTACGCGGCCGGGCAAAGCTCCACCATCACCGGCGTGCTGGCCGGCCGCATCCTGTCGCGGGGCTTCCAGATCAACAGCGGCTGGTCCGACCGCCGCCGCGCGCTGGTCACGCGGCTGATCGCCGGCGCCATCGCCGCCGGCCTGCTGGCCTTCACCGGCGGCCAGGACCCCGACCAGCTGCTGGTGCTGAGCCAGGTCATCCTGAGCCTGGCCCTGCCCTTCGCGCTGGGCCCACTGGTGTGGCTGGCCTGCCGCAAGCCCCTGATGGGCCGCCACGTGCTGCGCGGCGCCTGGGCCTGGGCCGCGGTCATCGCCACGGTCGGCATCATCCTGCTGGACGGCTATCTGCTGGTCGACATGGTGGTGTAAGCCTCACCAGCCCGCGTCAAGCGGGGCCGGGCCCGGCAGCGACGGGAAGTGCGGCAGCACTTCCTCGGCCAGTTCCTGGATGATCTCGGCCGCCGGCCGCTCCGAGAACTGGATCCCGAGGGCAACGTGGTTGACACCCGCCGCCTGCCAATCCCGCAGCAGATCGATCAAGCCGTTCCTGCCGGTGCGCAGCACGAAACCGCCTTGCAGCGGCGTGCGCGGATGATCGGGATCGTCGACCAGATCCAGCCACTCATTGGTCATGTGCGGCCGAAAGCCCCCATCCGGAATGCCCTCGCGCCAGAGCCGGATCTTTTCCGCGAGCCGCGCCGGGCCGCGCTTGTCATGCGATGGCCCCGGATAGCTCAGCCAGCCATCCGCGTGTTCGCTGACCCAGGCCGGCGACTGGCCGGAGCCGCCCGTCACGATCAGCGGAATCGTCCCGGCCGCGGGCTTGGGCAGCAGCAGCGTGCCGCTCAACGTGCGGCCCAGCGGCGACTCGATGACGCCGCCCCCGCTGGCCAGCAGGCGCCGGAAATACGCGACCGCGTCGCGGAAGCGTTCGGCCCGCGCCTCATGCGCCAGGCCATAGGCGGGAAACTCCGAGGGCCGGTCGCCCGACGCGATGCCCATCACCAGCCGGCCTCCCGACAATTGGTCGATGGTGCTGGCGGCCTTGGCCAGGTCGATCGGATGGCGCAACGAGAAGATCGCGCTGCCCGTGGCCAACGCGATCGAACGCGTCCTGGCCGCCAGGAAGGACAAGTAGGTGAAGGGGTCGAACACCTGCCCGGCGTCGCCGAAACCCAGGTCCATCAGCGGCACGTCGCGTACCCAGACGGCGGCGAAACCCAGGCGGTCGATCTCAGTGACCAACGCCGACTGCCCCGCCAGCACCTGCATGTCGCCGCTGTAGAAGCGCAGCGGCAGGAACATGCCGAGCGTGAGCTGGCCGGGCGCGAACATGCGGCGATAACCCGGATGCGCGGCGAAGGCCGGCGCGGAAGCGCCGGTCGGGACGGACGACGTATTGATGGCTTCAAGCATTTGCGTTTCCATGATTGAGCGGGATTCAGGCGCCGACGGCCGGCGCCGGCAAGGCGATGCCGCGCTGCACGGCGGGACGGGCCGCGACGCGGTCATGCCACGCGCTCAAGTGCGTGTGGGCGCTGAAATCGAAATCGACGATGCGAGCGATATGGGTCCAGCCGAAATGCGCGATGTCGGCAATCGAATAGTCCTCGCCCGCCACGTACGGATGGCGCGCCAGTTGCGCGTCAAGCACGCCGAACGCGGCGTCGCACAGGCCGCGGTAGCGCTCGACGGCCAGCGGCTGCGCGGTGGCCGAGAAAAGCTCGAAATGCACGCGTTGGCCCAGGATGGGACCGACGCTGGCGGCATGGAACATCAGCCACTGGATTGCCTGCCAGCGCGCCCGCGGTTCGTCCGGCAGCAGGCGGCGCGTGGTGTCCGCCAGATACAGCAGGATCGCCGCCGACTCGAACAAGGTAGTGCCGGTGGCAGGGTCCACCAGCACCGGAATGCGTCCATGCGGATTGAGCCGCAGGAATTCCGGCCGGCGGTGTTCTCCCGCGTCGATGCGCACGTGCTTGAGGGCATAAGGCAGCCCCAGTTCTTCCAGCGCGATGGTGATCTTGAAACCATTGGGCGAACTGTCGGTGTACAGCTCGATCATGGTTGTTCTCCGACACGGGTCATTCGCCGCAGGCGGGTTGCAGACGTCATCAAGGCAGTCCTTTAAATTTAGAATTACTATCGGTAAAAATGCATGCCGACATCGTCATGATGGCTTCCAAACCGTACAATCAGAAGCGATGATTTCTGCCTTCATTATTTAGAAAAACTAAACTCAATGTCATCCTCGATTCCGCTCCAGGCCCTCCGCACGTTCGTGGAAGTCGGCCAGCGTGGCAGCATCAAGGCCGCCGCCCAGGCGCTGCACGTCACCCCGGGCGCGGTCAGCCAGCAGATCCGTCTGCTGGAGGACCGCGTCGGCATGGCCCTGTTCACGCGCGAACGTCAGGGCCTGCGCCTGACGCCGGCCGGCGCCAGGCTGCATCCTTCGCTGCTGCAGGCCTTCGCGCAGATCGACCAGGCCATGGCCGCGCTGGCGGCCACCCTGGACCCGCCCACGCTGACGATCAGCACCGTCGCCACCTTCGCCGCCTCATGGCTGGTGCCGCGGCTGGGCGCCTTCAAGCAATTGCATCCGGGAATCGAGATCCGCGTGGAAGCGACTTCGGCGCTGACGGACCTGCGGCGCGAACGGGTCGACATCGCGCTGCGCCACGGCCTGGGCGACTACCCGGGC
The DNA here is from genome assembly GCF_056523125.1 of Achromobacter sp. ISS7. NCBI lineage: Bacteria > Pseudomonadati > Pseudomonadota > Betaproteobacteria > Burkholderiales > Alcaligenaceae > Achromobacter > Achromobacter sp. ISS7. Next base: position 2,868,705 of record NZ_JAWRZD010000001.1, read on the forward strand.
CTGGAAAGCGTGCGTCTGATGGCGCCGGTGCTGGTGCCCGTGGCCAGCCCGCGACTGGTCGCGCCCGGCGCCATCCGCGAACCGGCCGACTGCCTGGACCACCCGCTGCTGCATGACTCGGATCGGGCCGACTGGCCCCTGTGGCTGGCGGCCTGCGGCGTGGCGGCGGATGCGCGCGCCGAGCGCGGCAACGCCTTCGACGATGACTTCCTGTTGATCCGCGCGGCGGAGTCGGGCCAGGGGTTGGCGCTGGTGCCGCAGCAGTATGCGCAGCAAGAGATCGCCGCGGGACGGCTGGCGCAGGTGCTGGACAAGCCATGGCCGGCCCGCTTCGCCTATTACGCGGTCACGCTGCCGGGCGCGGCACAGCGGCCGGCGGTCCGGGCCTTCCTGGACTGGATCATCGAGGCCGCGGCGGACACCGCCTGAACGTCGCCGGCGGCCAGGGCCCCGACCCGCCGCGGGTGCCGAGCCAGGTGCTGGTCGGCTATCTGCCGGTCGACATGGCAGGGTAAGCCTCGGCCTGCGCGGCCGGCTCGTCCGGCCAGCCCGCGCCCAGGGATTTGTAGAGCGCGATCACCCCGCGCATTTCCTCCCACTGGCTCAGGGCCAGCGCGTCGCGCGCCTGGTTGACCGTGCGTTGCGCCACCAGGACCGGCAGGTAGGCGCTCAGCCCGCGCGCGTAGAGCCGGGTCGACTGGTCCAGTGCCTTGCCGCTGTCGGCAACGGCCTCTTTCAGCGAGGCCTGCCGCTGGCGCTCGCTGCTCAACGCCGTCAGGGCGTCTTCGACCTCGCGCAGCGCCACCCGCACGTCGCGCTCGTAGGCCAGACGCGCTGCGTCGGCGTTCGCTTGCGCCGCCGTCACGCCGGCGCGGGCCCGGCCGCCATCGTAAAGGCGCTGGCTGGCCTGCGCCCCGACCGCCCAGGCCAGGCTGGCGCGGGAGAACAGGCTGTGAATGAGATTGGCCGTGGTGCCGATGCCCAAGGGGATGCGGAACGCGGGCAGGCGTTCGGCTTCCGCCACGCCGATGCGGGCGGTCGCGGCCGCCAGGCGCCGCTCGTCCGCCCGCAGATCGGGACGCTGGCGCAGCACCTCGGACGGCAGTGACAACGGCAGGCGGACCGGCGCGGGCAGGACAGCCCCAGGCTCGGCCAGGGCCGCGTGCCAATCGCCGGGAAAGCCTCCCGCCAGGACGCCAATGGCGTGGCTGAATCGGGCAATGTCGGCCTGCAGCAAGGGCGGCTGCGCCTCGGCCGTCTCGCGTTCGGCGCGTGCCTGCATCACCTCCGCCTGGCTGCCCAGCCCCCCGCGCCGGGCCTGTTCCGCCAGTCGTTCCGCCTCGCGCAAGGTGCGCAGGTTGTCATGGGCGATGGCCAGGCGCATCTGCGTGGCGCGCAACCCCGCGTAATGGGACACCAGCTCGGCGACCAGGCTCACCCGCAACGCCCGGTGGTCATCGGCCAGCGCCTGGATATCCGCATCGGCCGCTTCGACCGCCCTGCGCGTGCCGCCAAACAGATCCAGCTCCCAGCTCGCATCGAAGCCGACCTGCCAGGTGCGCGACTCCCCTCCGGGCGGTGGACCGAGCGCCTTGCTGCTACGCCGGGCCTCGCCCGCCGCGCCCACCCCAAGCGTCGGCAAGGACGCGGACGCGATCTGGATGCGTTCGGCGCGCGCCTGCCGCAGGCGCGCCAGCGCGATATCGAGGTCCTGGTTACGGTCCAGCGCCTGGTCGACCAGGCGGTCGAGCATGGGATCGTCGAACGCGCGCCACCAGGCGCGCAGCCCCTCCTGATCACGCGAGCTGCGGGCGCCCCCGGCCTCGACCCAATTGGCAGGCACCTCGACGGTGGGCGGGTGATAGTCGGGACCAACGGTGGTGCAGCCGGACGCCGCCATCACCAGCGAGGCCATCAGGGCCGCGCGGCGCAGGCCGGATCGCGGACGATTCGATTCTTGCGGCATCGTCGCCCCTCACATCCAGTGGTACAGCAGCGACAGGAGGCGGCCCTGGGCAGGCGCGTCGCCTCCCGCCGTCGCCACCTCGACACTGGCCGTCATGCCGGCGGCCAGCACCAGATCCGGCGGCAACTGCTCGAACGCGACGCGCACCGGAATGCGTTGCGCCAGGCGGACCCAGCTGAAGGTCGGGGCCACGCTGGGCAGGCCCTGGGCATCGGCCTGCTGGTTGGTATCGGCGATGCCGCGCCCGATGCTCACCACCCGGCCGGCAATGATGTCATCGGACCCCATCAGGCGGATGCGCGCCGCCGCGCCGGGCCGGATGCCGCGCAGCTTGGTCTCCTCGAAATAGCCGATGATCCAGAAGCTGTGGGCGTCCACCAGCGCGATATTGGGCTGGCCCGTCACCGCGTAGTCGCCCTTGTTCAGTTTCAGCCGTGTCACATAGCCGTCCACCGGCGCGCGCAGGACGGTGCGCGCCACATCCATTTTCGCCATGTCCACGGCGACCCGCGCGCCGCGCTGCTCGGCCTCGGCGATGGCCACGGCCTGGATCGCGCGCTGGATGTCTTCGGCGGGCACCAGGTTCTCCATGCCCCGCCGGCGCCGCGCGTCCTCGGTTTTCTGCCGCAACGACGCGTCCGCCGCCGCCAGTCGCGCCTCGGCCTGCGCCAGCGCCAGCTCGAAGTGGGCCGGATCGATGCGATAGAGCACCTCGCCCTGCTTCACGTACTGATCGTCCGTCACCGGCACGTCCAGGACCGTGCCGGACACCTCCGGGGCGATGCGGACGGTCTGCGCGCTGACGCGGCCATCGCGCGTCCAGGGCGCCACGACGTAGACGCGCCACAGCGCGCCGATCAGCATGGCGGCGGCGGCCACGGCGCACAGCGTGAGGCCGACGCGAGCCAACAGCCTCAAGGGCAACAAACGATCGGGCAAGGGACGATCAGACATAGAGAATCAACACCGAAACGAGGCAAAGGGAAATGGCGAACTCGAACAGGCCCGGGTGCCAGACCCGGCGCAGCACGCCGCCGCGCGCGAGCACCAGGCGAACCGCGAGATAGATCGGCAGCGCCACGCACGCATAGACGAAAAATGGCGGCAGGTAGATGCCTGCCACCGCGAACTCACTGAGCATGAGAAGGCCTCCCGGGCCGTCGAGAAAAATAATCCGCGTGGTCTTCGAGCAGCACCGCGATATCGAGCAGCATGGCCCGCGATCGGCCGATGTCGGCGGGCGCGGCGCCATCCGCCGGCGGCAGCCGCGACAGGGATTGCGCCGCCCGGCGGGCATGCCGGGCGGCCAGCTGGGGTTCGCTGGCCCGCCGCCGCATGTGGCGCAACGCCACCGCGAGCAGGCGGCGCGGCCGGGCGTCCGCGGGCATCCGCCGCCATCCCTGGCGCAGGCGCAGCAGCTCACGGCCGAGATGGATGCTGGCCAGGGCATCGCCGATGGCCCGGTCCATCGCGTCGGGCCGCGTCCTGAGCAGCGCGCCCAGTTGCGCCGTGCGATGCTGCTGCCGCCATTGCCAGGCGCGCGCGTCGGCGCGGCCGCCTCGCAAGAGGGCAAGCGCGTCATCGCGAATGGCCAGGCGCAGGCGCGCCATGTCGCGTGACGGATTGCGCGGCAGCACGATCCGGAACCCGAGCAGCGTGAAGAAGGCCACCAGTATCCAGGCCACCGCGCCATTCAGGAACGAGGCGACGTCATAGCGCATGGGGTTGTCCGTCGCCACCAACGTCGTGAAGGCGACGAGATAGGCGACGCCGGCCAATCCGTAGCGGGGCATGGCGCTGGCATAGACCCCGGGCAGCCAGAACAGCGCCAGGACCACCAGCAGCAGCGGCAGCCCCGAGACCTGGGGCAAGACCAGAAAGGCGCACGGGAACGCCATCACGACGGCGGCGATGGTGCCCTGGATCAAGGCCACGGCGCCGAGCGCCGGATTGGGCGCGGTGGACAGCAGCCCGCAGGCCGCCGCCAGCCCCGCCAGCATCAGGTTGCCATTCGACCAGCCGGTCGCCATCCAGAAGGCGCCGCCCAGCAACACGGTCAACAAGGCGCGCAGGCCGTTCTGCAGCGCGGCCCCCGTGTCGCGATGGAACGGCACCGGGACCGGCGCCGCCGCCGGCCGCCGATGCTGATGCAGGACCGCGATGCCGGCGAGGACCTCGAGGTAATCGTCGAGCTGCTCGATCAGCCGGTCGCCCGCGATCATCAGGACGGCATGTGCCCGCGGATCGTCGGTCGTTGCCGCCGCCAGTGTTTGCGCCAGTCGCGCACGCATCGCCGACAAGGACCGCGCCGCCAGGTCCAATCCGCCGGGTCCCGGTTCCCGCGCCAACGCCTCGCTGGCTTGCCGCCATGCCTGCTCCCAGGCAGGCTGCAGCGCCGCCAGCGCCTGCAGGCTGGCGCCGCCTGGCCGCATCGGCGCCACGCCGCCGACCAGCGCGGAAAACAAGAACACCATGGCGCGCCGCACCGTGGCGGCGCGTCGCGCCAGATCGGCGGACTCGGCCTTTCCCAGCGCCAGCAGGTCATCGACGGCGTAGATGTCGACGACGAGGCTGCGCCTGCCCGCATCCAGCGCCTTGCCGCCTTGCCGGTTCGGGTCCTGAAGCGCCTGGATATCCCGCGCCAGGACGCCGGCGGCTGACGCCGCCAACCGGTGCAATTGGGCCGTCAAGCGGCTGCGGGCGCCGCGGCGGCTGAAAAGCGCCGACACCACGCCCAGGCTCGCCACGCCGATCAGCACGGACGCCCCGCGCCCCATCACCTGATCGAAGGTCAGCTGCGGGTTCTGCATGGCGCCATAGGCGGCCAGCCCCACGGTGTATCCCGCCAGCGTCGCGCCATAGGCGCGGAAATGGCGCAGCAGCGTCATGGCGGCCACGCAGGCCCCGAGCCACAAGCCGAACCCCAGCAGGAACAGCCACGGCATCTGGCCGAAGGCGCTCATCAGGACGAAGGCGGCCAGCATGCCGACCAGCGTGCCGATCACCCGCCATATGCCTTTGCCGATCACCGCCCCCTGCACCGGATTGATGACCAGAAGCACGCTGGAGGCCGCCGCGTACGGCGCATGCAGATCCAGCAGAAAGGCCAGCACGAGCGCCAGCCAGGCCGCCAGAATCGAGCGCATCACATAGGTGGCGCGCGGGGTCGTCAGGTCGAGGTATCGCAGCCCGCGCGCCGCCCCTGCCCGGAGCGACAGGAGGCGGGGGTACGGCCGGGCGGGCGCCGTGGCGGACACGTTCGTTGAACGCACGATGAGACTCTGCAATGGTGATTCGGACGCACCACTGTAGAGACCGCCATGCATGCGGAAAAGTGAATTTATCGCACGGGCACGATTGCGTTCGACGCACTTATCGACGCCGGCCGCGCGTCACGCAGCGAGACGTCAGCGCCCCTGCCGCGCCTCGCCGCTGCACAGCGCGTGGATCGTCTGCCGCAGCCACTGATGGGCGGGGTCGCCCTCCAGGCGCGGGTGCCAGGCCTGCGTCAACAAGGCGGTTTCCAGCGGCATCGGCAGGTCGAACAGGCGGATGCGCAGGCCCGCGGCAAGCGCGCCGCTGGCAAGGTGGCGCGGCAATGGCAGCAGCAGGTCCGAATCCTGCAGCGCGAACAGTGCGGTGTAGGGGCTCGACACGACCAGGGCGACATGGCGGCGCAGGCCGTGCGCCTCCAGGGCGGTGTCGATCGGCGCCACGGACTTGCCGCGCCGCGACACGTTGATGTGCTCCCAGCGGGTCAGGCGCTCGGGCGTGATCTCATCGTCGAAAATCGGGTGATGCTCGCGGGCGACGCCGACAAAAGTCGTGGTGAACAGCGACTGCACGCGGATTTCCGGACCGAGCTTGCGCGACCCGCTGATGAACAGATCGATGCGGCCGCTGCGCAGCGCCTCGTCATCGACGTCGTCCTCTTCCGGCGAAAAACGCAGCGTGGCGCGCGGCATCTCGGTCGCCATGGCATCCAGCAGCTGCCCCAGGTGAACGCTGACGAACTCGTCGGTGGCGCGGACGTTGAAACGCCGGTCGAGGGATTTCAGGTCGATCGCGGCGCCGGCCTCGAACACCTGCGTGGCCTGTTCGAGCGCCGCGCGCACCTGCTCGCGCAGCGCGAGCGCCTTGGGGGTTGGCATGAGCTTTCGGCCCACCTGCACGAACACCGGATCGCCCAGGGCTTCGCGGATGCGGCCCAGGGTGCGGCTCATCGCGGGCGGACTGAGGTTCATGCGGCGCGCCGCGCCAATGACACTGCCCTCATCCAGCAACGCATCCAACGCCAGCAGCAGGTTGAGATCCGGACGCGCCATGACGGCTCCCGATGAATGACCAAGACGCAATCATAGGGGAGGATCCCATGACGTTACCGGCATCAATGAAAAACGCCAGCGATTGCTGGCGTTTTTTCCGGCGCAGGCCTGGGTTCAACGGCGGGCGGAGATCACCGGATGCTGGCGGCGGCCGGCGTCCATGTCGTGCAGCACTTCGCCGACGGCGCCGCCAAAGCGGCGCAGGCGCAGCTTGAGCCGGCGCCAGCCGGTGCGCGAGAACGGGCCGGACAGGGTTTCCGCCTTGATGGCCTCGCGGATCAGGGACCGCTCCAGCGCATCCGACATGCGGGCATTTTTCAACGCGGTATCGCTCATGATTCTCTCCTTGAGAAAGCGCGATGGGGGAACAGCACGAATTCATCTTAGATCCGCGCATGCTGCGTTGCAATAAAAATGCCTAGCATTATTTTCGTCGTTGCGGAATGGGTACAAACACCACCACAACGGTGCATCCGGCACCATATCTGGCACCAGTATTGTGCAGCGCAAAAACCTACCGACGCCCCAGGTGCGCGTCGATCAGCAGGTCGGCCATGTCGGCCACCCGGGCAGCCGGACCGCCCTCGCCGAACAACTGGCTGGACACGAAGGCGCCCTCGATCAGCAGCAGCAACCCATCGCCCAGTCTGGCGGGATCGGGCGCCCCCATCTCGGCGGCCATGGCGGCCAGGCGCCGGCGCAGCTCGACCTTGTGCTCGACCGCGACCACCCGCGCCGGATGGCCGGCCTCGGGATATTCCACCGCCGCGTTGGTCAGCCCGCAGCCGCGATAGCCGTTCTGCACCGCGCGCACGCTCAGGCCCGACAGATAGGCCCGCAGCCCCGCCTGGGGATCGCCCGGATGCGCGTCGCAGGCGGCGTTGAAGCGCCCCCAGAACTCGGCGTCGTAGTCGCGCAGGTAGACCGCGGCCAGTTCGTCCTTGGACGAAAAGCTGCGGTAGAGGCTGGGCTTGGTGACGCCGGCCTGGTTGACGATGGCGTCCACGCCCACCGCCCGGATGCCGTCGCGGTAGAACATCTCGCGCGCCGTCTTGCGGATGCGATCCGCCGCCAGGAGCGGCTTCGCGGGGGTATCGGCGGCGGCCTTCTTGCCGCCCGCCGGGGATTTGCTGGCCATGACTGGAACTCCTCACTAAGACCGGCCGGCAACGCCGGCCGCCCTGAAAACAGGGTCGTCAAAAATAACACTTGACGATGTTACTAACCGGTACGTACTATTCACAAACCAATTTACGTACCGGTCAGTAACATGAGTATAGCCCAACCTCCCATCCCCTTCCGCCGCGCCGGCCAGAAGTACGCGTTCGTCGTGGTCGCTGTCGTCTTCCTGGCCTTGCTGGTATCGGCCGGCCTGCGTTCCTCGCCCAGCGTGCTGCTGGTGCCGCTGGAGGAAAGCTTCGGCTGGAGCCGCAGCACCACCTCGTTCTCCGCCGCCGTCGGCATCTTCCTGTATGGCCTGGTCGGGCCGTTCGCCGCGGCCGCGATGGAACGCTTCGGCCTGCGGCGCGTGCTGATCGCGGCGCTGTCGCTGATGGCCGCCTCCAGCGCGGCCAGCGCCTACATGACCCAGCCCTGGCACCTGCTGATGACCTGGGGCGTGTTCTCGGGCATCGGCTCGGGCGCGGTCGCCGTCGTCATGGGCGCCACCGTGGTCAATCGCTGGTTCACCAAGCACCGCGGCCTGATGATGGGCCTGCTGACCGCCAGCACCGCCACCGGCACGCTGATCTTCCTGCCGCTGCTGGCGGCGCTGGCGTCGTCGGGCGACTGGACCCGCGTGGTGTGGACCGTGGCCGCCGCCGCCGCCGCACTGGTGCCGCTGGCCTGGTGGCTGGTGCCCGACCGCCCCGCCAGCGTCGGCCTGGTGCCGTTCGGCAGCGATCCGCATGCGCCGCCCGCGCCCGCGGCGCCGCGCACCGGCATGATCGCCGCGACCTTCGGCGCCCTGGCGCGCGCCGCCAAGACCCGCACCTTCTGGTTCCTGTTCGCCACCTTCTTCATCTGCGGCTTCACCACCAACGGCCTGGTCGGCACGCACCTGATCGCCCTGTGCGGCGACCACGGCATGCCCGAAGTGCAGGCGGCCGGGCTGCTGGCGATCATGGGCATCTTCGACCTGTTCGGCACCACCGCCTCGGGCTGGCTGACCGACCGCTACGACCCGCGCAAGCTGCTGTTCGTCTATTACGCGTTGCGCGGCCTGGCGCTGATCTACCTGCCCTATTCCGATTTCTCGTTTTACGGCCTGGCGATCTTCGCGGTGTTCTTCGGCCTGGACTGGATCGCCACCGTGCCGCCCACGCTGCGCCTGGCCACCGAGGCCTTCGGCGATCGCGAGGCGCCCATCGTGTTCGGCTGGATCGTGGCCGGCCACCAGCTGGGCGCGGCCAGCGCGGCCTGGATGGCGGGCGTGGTGCGCCAGTCGCAAGGCAGCTACCTGATGGCCTTCGTCGCGGCCGGCGCCACCGGCCTGATCGCCGCCGTCATCGCGCTGATGATCGGCCGCGAGCGGGTGGTGGCGCAACCGGCCTGAGCCGCCCCTGCCGCCGTCGCATTCCCGTTGACGCCCGCGCCGCCCATTTGATAGGATGGCGGCACTTTGAAAACGCCCTCCCGGTTCGCCGGGAGGGCGTTTCGTTTTCGTTCCCCTCACACAAGGAAACCTGGAATGAAGACGTCCCTTGAAATCCATCCCGGCTCGAACGCCGGCCTCGGCTACGCGCGCCATGGCGAAGGCCCGATTCCCGTGCTGGTCCTGCACGACTGGCTTGGCGACCACGGCAATTACGACGCCGTCATGCCCTGGCTCGACGGCGAAGCGTTCACCTACGTGTTCGCCGATCTGCGCGGCTACGGCCTGTCCATCGAACTGACCGGCGCCTGCACGGTCGAGGAAATCGCCGCCGACTGTCTGGCGCTTGCCGACCGGCTCGGCTGGCAACGGTTCCACGTCGTCGGCCACTCGATGACCGGCATGATCACGCAGCGGCTGGCGGCGGACGCGCCGTCGCGCGTCATCAGCGCCATCGCCGTGTGCCCCATCTCGGCCGCCGGCAACCGCCTGGCCCCGGAAGCCCTGGCGTTCTTCGCCAGCACGGCCGATGACGACGAGGCCTTGCGGCGGCTGTTCCAGTTCGTCTGCGGCGGCCTGTCCGATGCCTGGGCGCGGGCCAAGGCGCGGCACAACCGCGCTACCGTGGCGCCTGCCTGCCGGCGCAAGTATCTCGACATGCTGGTCACGGCGGATTTCGTCGACGCCGTGCGCGGACTCGATACGCCGTTCCTGGTCGTGGTCGGCGACCAGGATCCGGGAATCGACGCGCAAGCGATGCAAGGCACCTTCCTGGCCTGGCATCCCAACGCGACGCTGCACGTCATCGCGCATTGCGGCCATTACCCGATGCAGGAGCGCCCGCCCGCCTTCGCCGCCCTCATCGAAGGCTTCCTGAAGCGCCAGGCCGCCTGATCGAGCGGCACGAAAAAAAGCCCGGCATGGCCGGGCTTTTCTTTTGCGGCAAACGGGCGGGCCTAGGCCTCTTCCACTTCCCCCAGGTACGCGGCGCGCACCTTGGGATCGTGCAGCATGTCGGCGGCGGGACCCGACAAGGTGATCTCGCCGGACTCCATCACGTACCCGCGATGGCTGTTCTCCAGCGCCAGGCGGGCGTTCTGCTCGATCAGCAGGATCGTCACGCCTTCGCTGGCGATGGTGCGCACCACCTCGAAGACCTTCTCGACCATCAGCGGCGCCAGGCCCATCGAGGGCTCGTCCAGCAGCAGCAGCCTGGGGCGCGCGATCATCGCGCGGCCCATGGCCACCATCTGCTGCTCGCCGCCCGACAGCGTGCCGGCCGCCTGCTTGCGGCGTTCGGCCAGGCGCGGGAACAGCGTGAACACGCGGTCGGTGTCCTGCCGCACCTGCGCGGCATCGCGCCGGATGTAGGCGCCCATCGCCAGGTTTTCCTCGATGGTGAGCTGGCCGAAGATGCCGCGTCCCTCGGGCACCATCACCAGGCCCTGGCGCACCAGCTCGTGCGACTTGCGGCCGCCGATGGACTGGCCGTCGTAGACCACTTCGCCGCCGGCCAGCGGCACCAGGCCGCAGATGGCGCGCAGGGTCGTGCTCTTGCCGGCGCCGTTGGCGCCGATCAGGCACACCAGTTCGCCTTCGTCCACGCGCAGGTCGATGCCGCGCACCGCGCGGATGCCGCCGTACGCGACCTGCAGGCCGCGCAGTTCCAGTAGGGGTTTGCTTGCCGTCGTCATGCCGGGCGCTCCTGATGAATCAGCGGATCCTGGGCGGCGCCCGCGCCCAGATACGCTTCAATGACCTTGGGGTCGCGCTGCACCTGGGCGGGTTTGCCCATGGCCAGCACCTTGCCGTATTCCAGCACCAGCACGCGATCGCACAGGCCCATGACCAGCTTCATGTCGTGCTCGATCAGCAGCACCGTGACGCCGTCGTCGCGGATCTTCTCGATCAGCTTGCGCAGCACCACGGTTTCCGAGGCGTTCATGCCGGCGGCCGGTTCGTCCAGCGCCAGCAGCTTGGGATCGGTCGCCAGCGCGCGCGCGATTTCCAGGCGGCGCTGGTCACCGTACGGCAGCGAGCGCGCCACGTCGTTGGCGCGGTGGCCGATGCCGACGTAGTCCAGCAGTTCCTGGGCGCGGGCCTCGATGGCGGCTTCCTCGGCGCGCGTGCCGCGAGTGCGGAACACCGCGCCCAGCACGCCGGCGCGGGTGCGCAGGTGGCGGCCGATCATGACGTTCTCGATCGCGCTCAGGTTGGCGAACAGGCGGATGTTCTGGAAGGTCCGCGCCAGGCCGGCGTGCGCCACCTCGTGCGGCTTCTTGCCCGACATCGAGACACCGTTGAAGGTGCAGCTGCCGTCTTCCGGGATGTACAGGCCCGTGAGCACGTTGAACAGCGTGGTCTTGCCCGCGCCGTTGGGGCCGATCAGGCCGTAGATCTCGCCCTGCTCGATGTCGAAGCTGACGTCCGACAAGGCCTGCAGGCCGCCGAAGCGTTTGCCCAGTCCCTGGGCTTGCAGCAGTTTGCTCATGCCGCGCCTCCCTGGGTCTTGGTGGCCAGCTCGCGCTTGCGCACGGCGGACGGCCACAAGCCGGCGGGACGGAACAGCATCACGCACACCATCGCCAGGCCGAACAGCAGCATGCGGATGCCCTCGGGATCCAGCACCACCGCGCCGAACAGCATGTGCTGCACCGGCTCGACCACCGCGCGCAGGAATTCCGGCAGCGCGGCCAGGATCAGCGCGCCCAGGATCACGCCCGGGATGTGGCCCATGCCACCCAGCACCACCATGCACAGGATCGAGATCGATTCCATCAGCGAGAAGCTCTCGGGGCTGACGAAGCCCTGCATCGACGCGAACAGCGCGCCCGCCACGCCGCCGAACGAGGCGCCCATGGCGAAGGCCAGCAGCTTGATGTTGCGGGTGTTGATGCCCATCGCCTTGGCGGCGATCTCGTCTTCGCGGATGGCTTCCCAGGCGCGGCCGATGCGCGAGTTCTGCAGCCGCACGCACACCAGAATGATGATCAGCGTCAGCGCCAGCAGCAGGTAGTAGTACTTCTCCGGCCCGGTCACGCGGATGCCGAGCAGGCTCTCGGTGCGGCCGAAGGCAAACTCGCCCACCTTGAAGGTGTCGATGCGGTTGATGCCCTGCGGGCCGTTGGTGATGTTGACCGGCGCGTTCAGGTTGTTCAGGAAGATGCGGATGATCTCGCCAAAGCCCAGCGTCACGATGGCCAGGTAGTCGCCGCGCAATTTCAGCGTCGGCGCCCCCAGCAGCACCCCGAACAGGCACGCCACCGCCAGCGCGATCGGCAGGATCGCCCAGAACGGCAGGTGCAGGCCGAAGTGCGGCGAGGCCAGCAGCGCCCAGGTGTAGGCGCCCACCGCGTAGAACGCGATGTAGCCCAGGTCCAGCAGGCCGGCGAAGCCCACCACGATGTTCAGGCCCAGCGACAGCATCACGTACAGCAGCGCGAAGTTGAGGATGCGGACCCAGCTCTGGCCGGCCATGCCGATCACGAACGGCAACACCGCCAGCACGATGCCGATCAGCGCGATGCCGATCAGGTTGCGGGTCGACAGCCCGCTGTTTTTCAGGGTGGTGCTCATGCGCGGTCCCCCACGCGTTCGCCCAGCAGGCCGGACGGACGGAAAATCAGCACCAGCACCAGCACGAAGAACGCGAACACGTCCTGGTAGTGGCTGCCCAGGAAGCCGCCGGTCAGGTCGCCGATGTAGCCGGCGCCCAGCGATTCGATGATGCCCAGCAGCAGGCCGCCAGCCATGGCGCCGACCAGGTTGCCGATGCCGCCCAGCACCGCGGCCGTGAAGGCCTTCAGGCCCAGCATGAAGCCCATGGTGTATTGCGACACGCCGTAGTAGGTGGCGACCATCATGCCGGCCACGGCGGCCAGCGCCGAGCCGATCAGGAACGCCGCCGAGATCACGGTGTTGATGTTCACGCCCATCAGGCCGGCCACTTCGCGGTTCTGCGCGGTGGCGCGCATGGCGGTGCCCAGGCGCGTCTTGTGCACCACGGCCAGCAGCCCGCCCATGATCAGCGCGGCGATCGCGACGATGGCGATCTGCAGCGTGCTCATGCGGGCGCCGAAGATCTCGAACACCTGCGGCGTCAGCACCTGCGGGAAGTTCAGGTAGTTGCGGCCCCAGCCCATCATCGCCACGTTCTGCAGGATGATCGAGACGCCGATGGCGGTGATCAGGGCGGCCAGGCGCGGCGCGCGGCGCAGCGGCCGGTAGGCCACGCGCTCGGCGGTCCAGCCCACGGCCATGCACAGCGGCACGGACACCAGCAGGCCCAGGCCCAGCACCAGGAAGGCGGAGGCGGACGGGTCGCCGCCGACCAGCGAGATGGCGATGGTGGTCGCCGCCATCGCGCCGATCATGACGACGTCGCCATGCGCGAAGTTGATCAGCCCGATGATGCCGTACACCATGGTGTAGCCAAGGGCGACCAGGGCGTACACGCTGCCTAGCGTGACGCCGTTAATCAGTTGTTGAATGAAGATATCCATAGGGGCCGCAGAATAAGCCTGGAAAAATCACGCGAGTATCGGATACGGCGCGGCCCGGGGGGCCGCCTTCGCGCAAATCGCCGCCGCGCCGGACGGCGCGCGCGGGGTCAAGATGGCCAGGCGCGGCGACGCCGCGGCCTGGCCGGGTCAGGCAGCCTTAGTTGGCCTGGCTGACCATCGTTTCAACCATCTCCCACTTGCCATTCTTGACTTCGTAGATGGTGACGGAGATTTCCTTCAGGTCGCCGTTCTTGTCGTAGGCGATGTGCTCGCTGGTCGCGCCCTTGCGGTTCAGCTTGGCCAGTTCCGGCAGGTACTTCTCGGGCTTGGCCGAACCGGCGGCTTCGATCGCGGCGATCATGTTCCAGGCGCCGTCATAGGCGTACGGCGCGTAGACGCCAGGAGCCTTCTTGAAGCGCGCCTGGTAGCGCTGCTCGAAGTCCTTGCCCGCGGCCATCTTGTCCAGCGGCACGCCGGCCAGCGAGGCGAAGGTGCCGTCGGCGGCGTCGCCGGCCAGCTTGATGAAGGTGTCGCTGCGGGTCATTTCACCCGAGACCAGCGGCGCCTTCAGGCCGAGCGTGGCCAGCTGGCGCTTCATCGGGCCGGACTGCGCGTCCAGGCCGCCGTAGAAGATGGCGTCGGGCGCCGAGCCCTTGATGTTGGTCAGGATGGCCGTGAAGTCGTTGGCCTTGTCCGTCGTGTACTCGCGGCGCACCACCTGGCCACCGGCGGCCTTGACGGCCTTCTCGACCTCGTCGGCCAGGCCCTGGCCGTAGGCGGTGCGGTCGTCGATGATGGCGACCTTCTTGGCCTTCAGGCTCTGCACCATGAACTTGCCGACCGCGGCGCCCTGCTGGGTGTCGCTGGTCATCATGCGGAAGGTGGTTTCGTAGCCCTGCTTGGTGTACTCGGGCGAGGTCGCCATGGCGATCTGCGGCAGGCCGGCTTCGTGGTAGACGCGCGACGCGGGGATCGTGGTGCCCGAGTTGAAGTGGCCCAGGATGCCGACGACGTTCTCGTCGACCAGCTGCTGCGCCACCTGCACGCCGACGCGCGGGTCGGCCTGGTCATCACGCGACACCAGCACGAACTTGGCGGGCTGGCCGTCGATCTTGATGCCCTTCTTGTTGGCTTCTTCCAGGGCCAGGTTCAGGCCGTTCTGCATGTCCTCGCCGTAGTGCGACTGGGGACCGGTCAGGGGCGCGGCAAAGCCGAACTTGATGTCGGCGGCCTGCGCGGCGGCGGCCATGCCGACCGCGGCGATGCTGGCGGCGACAAGCTTCAAAGTGGTGCGAAACTTCATTGGAATCCTCCGGTATGTCGGATGTGGCTTTGTTATACCTGGGCTTTTGGGCCAGGTGATCTATTTGAGTGCGATTGCCGGGTTGCCACAATCGAACTTCAGGTGCGACCGGATTTTGCTTCCAGTGCAACCTCGCTAGATATTGGAGATAACCCTTGGTTTCCCAAGGGTTACCCCGCGGTCACGCTCAGCCGATGGTCATCAGGCTGGCGTTGCCGCCGGCCGCGGCCGTGTTGACGCTGATGGAACGCTCGGTCAGGAGGCGTTCCGGCACGTACGAGACGCCGGCCGCCAACGCGTCCGAGGTCAGCCCATGCACCGCCAGGATCGCGCCCGGTCGCTGCGCGATGCGCTGGTTCAGGGCGCGCAGCGCGTCGCCGTCGCCCTCGAACAGCACCGCCTGATAATCGGCCTGGTCGACCTCGTCATCCGCCAGGATACCCGCCTGGCCCTGCTGCTCGGCATCCAGCGTGGCCAGCAGCGCCTGCGCCGCCGGCGTGTCGGCGAACCAGGCGTGGTTGCCCGTCAGGCGCGCCGCGGCCCACTGCGCGCGCGCGCCGGCCTCGGTGGCGGCCACGCAATAGACCGCGCCGCGCGGCTCGACCAGATAGGTGTTGGTCTCGCCCGTGGGGCCCGGCAGCGCGATGCGCTGCGGCAGCGGCGCCGCCGCGTCCAGCGCCGGCGGCAGGCCCTCGGGGCGCGTGCCCAGCAGGCGGTACATATACAGCGGGCCACCGGCCTTGGGGCCGGTGCCCGACAGGCACTCGCCGCCGAAGGGCTGCACGCCGACCACCGCGCCGACGATGTTGCGGTTGACGTAGACGTTGCCGGCATGGACCTGGCCGGTCACGTGGGCGATGGTTTCGTCGATGCGGGTATGCACGCCGAACGTCAGGCCGTAGCCGGTGCCGTTGATGGCGTCCAGCAGCGCGTCCAGCTCGTCGCGGGCATAGCGCACCACGTGCAGCACCGGGCCGAACACCTCGCGGGTCAGCTCGCTGACGTGGTCGATCTCGATGATGGTGGGCGCCACGAAGGTGCCGTGGCGGCATTCGCCGTTCAGCTCGACCTGGTCGACGCGGTGGCCGGCGGTACGCATCGTGTCGATGTGGCGCTGGATGCCATTGCGCGCCTCGGTATCGATGACCGGGCCGACGTCGACCGACAGGCGGTCCGGGTTGCCCACGCTCAGCTCGCGCATCGCGCCGCGCAGCATGGTCAGGACGTGATCGGCGTTGTCTTCCTGCACGCACAACACGCGCAGCGCCGAACAGCGCTGGCCGGCCGAATCGAAGGCCGAGCTGAGCACGTCGAACACCACCTGCTCGGACAGCGCCGACGAATCCACCACCATGGCGTTCTGGCCGCCGGTCTCGGCGATCAGCGGAATGGTGTGGCCGTCGTCGTCCAGGCGATCGGCCAGGGTGCGCGCGATGATGCGCGCCACGTCGGTCGAGCCGGTGAACATCACGCCGCGCACGCCGGGGCTGGCCACCAGCTGGGCGCCCACGGTCTCGCCGCGGCCCGGCAGCAGTTGCACCGCGCCAGCCGGCACGCCGGCGGCGCGCAGGATCGCCACCGCCTGCGCCGCGATCAGCGGCGTCTGCTCGGCGGGCTTGGCCAGCACGGTGTTGCCGGCGGCCAGCGCGGCCGCGACCTGGCCGGTGAAAATGGCCAGCGGGAAATTCCACGGGCTGATGCACAGCACGGTGCCCAGCGGGCGATGCGTGTCGTTGCCGAATTCGCGGTCGGCCTGGTCGGCGTAATAGCGCAGGAAGTCCACCGCCTCGCGCACTTCCGCGATG
This sequence comes from Achromobacter sp. ISS7, assembly GCF_056523125.1. Taxonomy (NCBI): domain Bacteria; kingdom Pseudomonadati; phylum Pseudomonadota; class Betaproteobacteria; order Burkholderiales; family Alcaligenaceae; genus Achromobacter; species Achromobacter sp. ISS7. Next base: position 2,885,199 of record NZ_JAWRZD010000001.1, read on the forward strand.
GCGTTGGGCAGCGACTTGCCGGCCTCGCGCACGATCAGGCCCAGCAGGGTCTGCATCTGCTCTTCCAGCAATTGCGCGGCGCGGCGCAGGCATTGCGCGCGCTCGGCGACCGGGGTCGATTGCCAGATGGGCGCGGCATTGGCGGCGGCGCGCAAGGCGATCTCGGCTTCCTCGCCGTTGGCCTCGATCACATGGCCGACCACGTCGCGCAGGTTGGCCGGGTTGCGCACCTCGATGGCGCGGGCCATGTCCCAGGCGCCGTCGCCCTCGCCCAGCATGGGCGCGGCGCGCCAGGGCGTGGCGGCGCTGGTCAGCAGCGCGGCCGACAGCGAGCCCAGGCGGTGTTCGTTGCTCAGGTCCAGGCCGGCGGAGTTGGCGCGCGCGCCCTGCTGCGGATTGCCATACAGCTCGCGCGGCAACGGAATTTTCTCGTGCGGCGCGCCCAGCGGCACGATGCGCGAGGCGGCCTCGACCGGATCGGCCACCAGCGTCTCGACCGGAATGCTCTCGTCGCCGATGAGGTTGACGAACGAGGTGTTGGCGCCGTTCTCCAGCAGGCGGCGCACCAGGTAGGCCAGCAGCGTTTCGTGCGTGCCGACCGGGGCGTAGATGCGGCAGGGGCGGTTCAGCTTGCCCTGCGCCAGCGGCCCGACCACTTCGTCGTACAGCGGCTCGCCCATGCCGTGCAGGCACTGGAACTCATACTGGCCCGGGTAGTAGTTCTGGCCGGCCAGCTGGTAGATCGCCGCCAGCGTGTAGGCGTTGTGGGTGGCGAACTGCGGGTACACGGCTTCCGGCGCGCCCAGCAGCTTGCGGGCGCAGGCCAGGTAGGCCACGTCGGTGTAGACCTTGCGGGTGTAGACCGGATAGCCCTCCAGGCCGTCGACCTGGGCGCGCTTGATCTCGCTGTCCCAGTAGGCGCCCTTGACCAGGCGCACCATCACGCGATGGCGGCTGCGGCGGGCCAGGTCGATGACGTAGTCGATCACGAACGGCGCGCGCTTCTGGTAGGCCTGGATGACGAAGCCGATGCCGCTCCAGCCTTCCAGCTCGGGCGTGAAGCACAGCGCCTCCAGCAGGTCCAGCGAGATCTCGAGGCGGTCGGCCTCTTCGGCGTCGATGTTCAGGCCGATGTCGTAGCTGCGCGCCAGGATCGTCAGCGCCTTCACGCGCGGCAGCAGCTCGGCCATGACGCGCTCGCGCTGGGCGCGCGAATAACGCGGGTGCAGCGCCGACAGCTTGATCGAGATGCCCGGGCCTTCATAGATGCCGCGGCCGGCGGCGGCCTTGCCGATGGCGTGGATGGCCTGCTCGTACGACGCGTAATAGCGGTCGGCGTCCTCGGCCGTGGTGGCGGCCTCGCCCAGCATGTCGTACGAATAGCGGAAGCCGCGGCCTTCCATCTTGCGGTTGTTGGCCAGCGCTTCGGAAATGGTCTGGCCCGACACGAACTGCTCGCCCATCATGCGCATGGCGATGTTCACGCCCTTGCGCACCAGCGGCTCGCCGCCCTTCCCGATCAGGCGTGTCAACGCCTTGGACAGCGATTGTTCGCTGCTCACGGCCACCAGCTTGCCGGTGATCATCAGGCCCCAGGTGGCGGCGTTGACGAACAGCGACTGCGAACCGCCCATGTGCGACTTCCAGTCGCCGCGGGACACCTTGTCGCGGATCAGCGCATCGCGCGTGGCGCGGTCGGGAATGCGCAGCAGCGCCTCGGCCAGGCACATCAGCGCCACGCCTTCCTGGCTCGACAGCGAGAATTCCTGGATCAGGCCCTCGACCCCGCCGCCGGTGCGCTTGCCGCGCAGCTTCTTGACCAGATCGGTGGCGACGGCGTGCACCTTTTCCAGGTTCGGCATGCGGGCCTGGCCCAGCAGCAGCGGCACGCACTCCGGTTCGGGGCGGCGGTAGGCGGCGGTGATGGCGGCGCGCAGCACCGATTGCGGTTGCACGTCCTGGCCGAACTCGTAGAACGGCGGCGTGGCGGCGGCCTGGTGCTCGCCGCCCTCGTCATCGCCGCCTTCTTCGCCGCCCAGATGGGACATCTCGGCCGGCAGGTGGCCGCGCTCGATCTTGTCCAGGTAGGCGAGGATCGCCTGCTTGTGCAGCCAGTGCGGCGTGCAATTGAGTTTTTGCGCGGCGGCCTTCAGGCGGTCGCGCAGCGCGTCATCGACCTTGACGCCGAGGGTGGTGCTGGCCATAAGAGATTGCTTCCTGTCGCATGGCAGAGGTCACACCGGGCCCGCAAGGGGGCCCGGCATCGGTAGGACCGTATGCTAGTCAGGTTGCAACCGGCTTTGTATTAAGGTTAACCCTAGGGGTTAACCAGTTGAGATCACGGCAGGTTTTGAGGCCCTGCCCGTCCCTTTTTACGGTTTGCCGGATTCGGGCAGCGGCGAGCAGCCCAGCATCTGCACCGCGCCGGCGCTGTCCGGCGTCTGCCCGCGGATGGCGGACGCCATCGCGCCCGCCAGCGCCGCCACCGCGCGCTGCTGCGCCGCGACCAGCGCGGGCACGCCCGCCTCGGACACGTTTTCGGTCACGACGCTGCGGCACAGCAGGCCGTTGCCCTTGAGGTTGACCGGCCGCACCCGCCAGGTGGCGTCCAGTTGCGCCATGCGGCCCGACACAAGGTCGAAGCGCTGCACGTCGGTCTGCACCCGCCACACCGGCGCGGTCGGGCCGGGCTTGACCACCTGCACGTCGAGCGCGCCCAGGTCGTGCTTGAGGGCATCGGACAAGGCGCCGCGGATCTCGTCGCCCAGCGGCGAGGTCCAGCGCTCGGAATACAACGCCGCCACGCTGCCATCGCCGGTACGGACCATCAGCTGCGGCTGGTCGGCCTGCGACGCCACGTTGACGCCCTGCACTTCCAGCAGGAACGGCGCCGCCGCCCGCGGCACGGCGGGCGCCTGGGGTGTCGGCCCCTGCAGCGTGTAGTAGTGGACCGGCGGCGACGAGGCGCAGGCGGCCAGCAGCAGCGGCAGGGCCAGCACCGCCAGGCCGCGGCACAGGGACGGCGCGGCGGCGCGGACGGGACGGAAACGGAGGTGGGTCATGGGTTCAGTTCCTGACGGGGCCGGCGCCGGGGATCGGGTCGCTGCCGCGGCCGCGCAACAGCGATTCGGGGTTGGATTGCAGGAAGTCGGCCAGCGCGCGCAGCGAACGGGCGGCGCGGCTCAGTTCCTGCATGGCCTTTTCGGCATTGACCGGCAGCGAGGCGTCCGAGGCCAGCAAGCCATTGAGGTTGGCGATGGAATCGCGCGCCTGCTTGAGCACGGCCTGCGCTTCCGGCGCCACCTGCTTGTCCAGGCGCGTCATCAGCTTGGAGGTGCTGGCCAGCGTGGTGCGCAGGTCCTCGCCGATCTTGTCGAACGGGATCTTGTCGATCTTGGCGACGATGTTGCTGACCTGCTGCTGCAGTTGGTCGAGGTTGCCCGGCACGGTCGGGATCATGGCCGGGTTGGACATCTTGAATTCCACCGGCTTGACGTTGGGGAACTCGTCCAGCACCACGTACAACTGGCCGGTCAGCAGGTTGGCGGTGCGCAGCTGGGCGCGCAGGCCGTGCTTGATCATGATGCCGAGCAGGCGGCCGCCGGCCTCGTCGCCGTCCTTGATGGCGTGCTCGCGCACGTCCTCGTAGACGCGGCCCAGGCGTTCCGGGTACAGCGTCGCGTCGACCAGCGCGAAGAAGCGCTTGCTGACGGGATCGAAGTCCATGTTGATCTGCGTGACGTTGCCCAGCGTGATGCCCGAGAAGTCGATCGCCGCCCCCACCGCCAGGCCGCGGATCGACTGGTCGAAGCGCATGCGGATCGGGAAGGCCTCGCCATCCGGATTGGCCTTGGCGGCCGCCTCGGTGGCATACAGCTCGAAGTGCGCATCGGCCGGCGCCGGCGTGCTGGCATCGCGCACGCTGTAGACCGGCTCGAACGCCACGCCGCCCACGGCCATCGACACCAGCGACTGGGTGCGCACCTTCAGGCCTTCGGCATTGACGCTGAAGTCGACGCCGCTGGCGTTCCAGAAACGCGTGCCGTTGGTGACGAACTTGTCGTTGGGCGCGTCCACGAACACCTCGACGTTGACCGCGTTGCCGGTCTTGTCGAGCGCATAGCCGATCACGCGGCCCACGTTGATGCGGCGGAAATACACCGGCGAACCGATGTCCAGCGAACCCAGGTCCGAGGCCTTGAGCTTGAAGCGCTTGCCGGCGCGGTCATGGGTGACGGCCGGCGGCGTTTCCAGGCCGACGAAGTGCAGCTTGGTCGCCTTCTTGGACGCATCCTTGCCCTCGACCGCATCCACGCCGATGTAGGCGCCGGACAGCAAGGTGCCCAGGCCCGACACGCCGCTGACGTCCAGGCGCGGGCGCACCACCCAGAAATTGGTGCCCTCGCGCGCCAGGTCGGCCACGTCCTTGGACAGCTCGGCCTGCACCACCACCTTGCTGCGGTCGGCGTTGAAGCCGATGGAACGCACGGTGCCGACGTTCACGTCCTTGTAGCGCAGCTGGGTCTTGCCGACTTCCAGGCCTTCGGCGGTATTGAATTCGATCGACAGATCGGGGCCGGCCTGCATCCAGGTCCGCACCACCAGCGACAGGCCCATCAGCGCCGCGACGATCGGCACCAGCCAGATCCATGAAATCCGGCTCTTGCGCTTGCGCGAGATCGTGGGTGACGCGTACTTCTCTTCACCAGATCCAGGTGCTTGGTCGGACATCGGTTTTCCTTTTCTTCTTTGAACGGCGCGCGGCCTTCCAGCCCACGCGCCGCGATCGTGCTGGCGTCAGCCCGCTTGCGCGCCAGCGGCGGACGCCGGCCGCCGGCCCGCGGCCGGCTCCGAAGCGTCCAATTCACTCGTTTCTTCCAGGTCCCAGCTGCGGCGCAGGTCGAAGCTCATGGCGGACAGCATGGTCAGGATGACGACCACGCCGAACGCCGCGGCGCCCGCGCCGGCACTGATTTCCATCAGGCCCTGGAAATCGGCCAGGGCCGCCAGCAGGATCACGACGAACACATCCAGCATCGACCACTGGCCGATGAATTCGACCATCTGGTACAACCGGGTGCGCGGGCGCAGGTTGGTGGTGCTGCGCCATTGCTCGGTCAACAATAACAGGATCAGCGCCAGCAATTTGGTCAGCGGCACCGCCACGCTGGCGATGAAGACGATCAGCGCGATGTCCCAGGAACCCATGTCCCACAGTTCCACCACGCCGCCCAGGATGGTGTGGGCGCTGTCGCCCAGCACCGAGCTGACCTTCATCACCGGCAGCACATTGGCGGGAATATAGAACACCACGGCCGCCAGCAACAGCGCCCAGGTGCGGGCCAGGTGGTCGGGCTTGCGGTAGTGCACCACCGCGTGACAGCGCACGCAGTGGTGCTCGGCCTCGGCGTCGCCGGCGCGCGGCACCGCCTGCACCTGGCCACAGACATGGCAGCCGGTCAGCACCACGTCGGGACCGGCCTCGGGCACGTGCACGGGCACCACGCCCTCGCTTTCGGCGTAGCGCCACAGCACGTGCGGCGTGAGACGGCCGAGCATGGTCAGGAAAATCGTGAGGATGCCGAAGGCGATCAGGCCGATGCCGGGCGACACCGCCGCCATGCCGGCCAGCTTGACCACCGCCACCAGCACGCCCAGCAGGAACACCGGCACCATGCACCATGGCCGCAACAGGCCCAGCAGCCGCATCGCGCCCCGGAAAGCGGCCGGCTCGACGCCGCGCGACAAGGGGCCCAGCACCCACAGCAGGACGGCCAGCTGGACCAGCGGCAGCACGAAGCCCGCCAGTCCGGTCATGACCGCCACCGCGTAGTGTTCCTGGCGCCAGGTGATGCCGATGGCATCGAGCAGCGAGGCCTGCTGCACCATGCCCTGCACCGACATCGAAGCGACCGGGTAGGCGTTGGCCACGCCGAAGATGATCAGCGCGGCGATGGCGAGCGCCAGCCAATTGGACAAACTAAGCCCGCTGTAGCGCCATAGGATGGTGCCGCAGCGGGCGCAATTGGCGGTCTCGCCAGGTTCGAGCTGATGTCGGCGATAGATGCTTGCGCAGTGTTCGCACTCGATCAGCGGCTGGCTCTCCGCGCTACTCATAGGCCTATTCGACGAGTTCGACTTCCTGCTTGTCCGGGGCGGCCGACGGCGGCTTGCCGTGGTCGTCGAAGTCGAGCGTGACCTTGCCGGCCTCGTCCAGGTCCACCGTGACGGTGCCGCCATCGACCAGCTTGCCGAACAGCAGTTCGTCGGCCAGCGCGCGCCGGATGGTGTCCTGGATCAGGCGCTGCATCGGCCGCGCGCCCATCAGCGGGTCGAACCCTTCCTTGGCCAGGTGCTCGCGCAGGGCCGTGGTGAACACGGCTTCGACGCGGCGCTCGTGCAGCTGGTCTTCGAGCTGCATCAGGAACTTGTCGACCACGCGCAGGATGATCTCGCGGTCCAGCGGCGCGAACGGGATGATCGCGTCGAGGCGGTTGCGGAACTCGGGCGTGAACATGCGGCGGATTTCCGCCATTTCGTCGCCCACCACGCGCGAATTGGCGAAGCCGATGGACGGACGGTTCAAGGTCTCGGCGCCCGCATTGGTCGTCATGATGACGATGACGTTGCGGAAGTCCGCCTTGCGGCCGTTGTTGTCCGTCAGCGTGCCGTGGTCCATGACCTGCAGCAGGATGTTGAAGACGTCCGGGTGGGCCTTTTCGATTTCATCGAGCAGCAGCACGCAGTGCGGCTGCTTGGTGATGGCCTCGGTCAGCAGGCCGCCCTGGTCGAAACCGACGTATCCCGGCGGCGCGCCGATCAGGCGCGACACCGCGTGGCGTTCCATGTACTCGGACATGTCGAAGCGCAGCAGCTCCACGCCCAGCGTGAAGGCCAGCTGGCGCGCGACTTCGGTCTTGCCGACGCCGGTGGGGCCGGAGAACAGGAAAGCGCCGATCGGCTTTTCCGGCTTGCCCAGGCCCGAGCGCGCCATCTTGATGGCGGCCGACAGCGCCTCGATGGCGTTGTCCTGGCCGAACACCACGGTCTTGAGGTCGCGGTCCAGGGTGGCGAGCTTGCTGCGGTCGTCGTTGGAGACGGACTGCGGCGGAATGCGCGCGATCTTGGAAACGATGTTCTCGATGTCGACCTTGCCGATCACCTTCTTCTGGCGCGAACGCGGCAGCAGGCGCTGCGCGGCGCCGGCCTCGTCGATCACGTCGATGGCCTTGTCAGGCAGGTGACGGTCGTTGATGAAACGGGCCGACAGCTCCGCGGCGGCCGACAGCGCGGCAGCCGAGTAACGGACGTTGTGGTGTTCCTCGAAGCGGCTCTTCAGGCCGCGCAGGATCTGCACGGTCTGCTCGACGCTGGGTTCGGGCACGTCAATCTTCTGGAAGCGGCGCGACAGCGCGTGGTCTTTCTCGAAGACCCCGCGGTATTCGGTGTACGTGGTCGCGCCGATGCACTTGAGCTGGCCCGAGGACAGGGCCGGCTTGAGCAGGTTGGAAGCGTCCAGCGTGCCGCCCGAGGCCGAACCGGCGCCGATCAGCGTGTGGATTTCATCGATGAACAGGATCGCGTCGGGATTGCCGCGGATCTGCTTGAGCACGCCCTTCAGGCGCTGCTCGAAATCGCCGCGGTACTTGGTGCCCGCCAGCAGCGCGCCCATGTCCAGCGCGAACACTTGCGCGGCCTGCAGGATCTCGGGGACCTCGCCGCGCGTGATGCGCCAGGCCAGGCCTTCGGCGATGGCGGTCTTGCCCACGCCGGCCTCGCCGACCAGCAGCGGGTTGTTCTTGCGGCGGCGGCACAACACCTGGATCACGCGCTCGACTTCGTGCTCGCGCCCGATCAGCGGATCGATGCGGCCGGCCAACGCCGCGGCGTTCAGGTCGGTCGCATACTGGTCCAGCGGCGACTGGCGCGATTCGCCCTGCTCTTCACCATTGGTTTGCTGCTCTTTCTGCACGGCGGCGGACTCCACCTGTGGCTGTTTGGTAATGCCATGCGACAGGAAATTCACCACGTCCAGCCGCGTCACGCCCTGCTGTTGCAGGTAGTACACGGCGTGCGAATCCTTTTCGCCGAAAATGGCCACGAGCACGTTCGCGCCGGTGACCGGCTTCTTGCCGGTGCCGCCCGCGGACACATGCATGATCGCGCGCTGGATCACGCGCTGGAAACCCAGCGTCGGCTGGGTGTCGACTTCCGCGCCGCTGGGGATCACCGGCGTGTTTTCCGAAACGAACTGACGCAGGTTACGGCGCAGGTCATCCAGATTGGCGGCGCAGGCGCGCAACACTTCAACCGCGGAAGCGTTGTCGAGCAACGCCAGCAGCAGGTGCTCGACGGTAATAAATTCGTGTCGGGCCGAACGGGCCTCGACGAAAGCCATATGCAGGCTGACTTCAAGCTCTTGGGAAATCACGCTTCCTCCGTAACGCATCGAAGCGGTCAAATACACGATTCATATTCTATGCCGATCAGGGCGTAACGCCAGCGATTTCAAAAACCACGCTGTCGTGACGGCCTTGCGCGTCCATGGCGGTCAGCGTATACCGCCCGTCCTGCGTCAGCACCAGATTAAACGGACGACCCGACGCGGCATGACCCACCACGCGACCATCGAGCATCCACCATACTTCACCCTCAGCGCCCTGCACATCCACATCCACCGACACCTGCGTGCCGCCCGGCACGGGCCGCAGCACCGAGCCGGTGGCCACGCCACCCAGACGCAACGGCCCCTGCGTGGCATCGGCGTAGCCGGCGAACGACGGCGGTACCGTGTCATTCAAGGCCCAGGCCGCGCGCTGCTCGGGGCATTGCCCCGACGGCACGCTGCCCAGCCGGTAACCCAGCGGCCAGCACGTCACGACCGCCTGCACCGAGGCCGGCCGCACGCGCAGGTGCTGGGCGCCTTCCGGCAACGCCGCCACGATGTCCTGCAGTAGCGGCGCCGCCACATTCGCCCCGAAAAACCCGGGATTGGGCGTGCCGTCCGGACGGCCCACCCATACCCCGATCGTCCAGCTGTCGGTCACTCCGACGGCCCAGGCGTCCCGGAATCCGAAACTTGTCCCGGTTTTCCAGGCCAGTTGCTTCGCCGGACTGCCCGACTGGTAAAAGGGCCGGTCCGGGTGGCCGCCGCCTTCCAGGATGTCGCGCACGATCCAGGCCGCGCCAGCACTCATCATACGGGACTCGACCCGCGGCTGCTCCGGCCGCAGGCGCGGACGCCCGGAGATGCCGCCACGGGCCAGGGCCCGATAAGCGCCGACCAGTTCTTCCAATGTGGTGCCGCCCCCGCCCAAAATCAAGCTCAGATTGGGCTCGGCGCCGGCAGGCAAACGTAACCAGACCCCGCCCGTCAGCATAACCGAGGCGAAACGGGTCGGTCCGACCCGGTCCAGCAGGTCCACCGCCGGCACGTTGAGCGAGCGTTGCAGCGCCTGCGCCACACTGACCGGCCCCGAAAACGCCGCCTGGAAATTCCCCGGGGCGTAGCCGCCAAACGACAGTGGCGCGTCGATCAGCAGGCTTTCCGAGTGGATCAGGCCGTCGTCCAGGGCCTGCGCGTACAGGAACGGCTTGAGGGTCGAGCCGGGCGAACGCACCCCGCGCACCATATCCACGTGGGCGTATCGGGAATCATCGGAGAAGTCGGCGGAGCCAGCGTAGGCCTTGACCTCGAGCGTGTCGTTGTCCATCACCAACACCGCCATCGAAACCTTGGGCGGCAGGTTGTCGACCCGATCCAGCAACATGCGCTCGACCGCCGCCTGCATGTCGGCATCCAGCGTCGAGGTCAGCAGCGGCGGGCGGTTGCCGGGGCGGCGCGAGCCCGCCCGCGGCCGGCCGGCCTCCTGCAACAGGCGTTGCGCGGCCAGCGGCGCCAGCCAGCGGGCCCGCAGCGGCGGCGCGACGACCTGCTCGATCTTGGCGTCGGCGACCTCGGCCGGGGTCCACCGACCCAGTTCGACCATGCGGTCCAGCACCTTGTCGCGCGCGGTCTGCGCGGCCTGGGGATGGCGGTCCGGCCGCAAGCGCGACGGCGCCTGCGGCAAGGCGGTCAGCATCGCCGCCTCGGCCGGGCTGAGATCGCGCGCCGGCTTGCCCAGCCACAGGCGCGACCCCATTTCCACGCCCTCGACGATGCCGCCCATGGGCGCGTGGGTCAGGTACAGCGACAGGATCTCGTCCTTTCTGTAATGCATTTCCAGCTGCACCGCGCGCCAGGCCTGGCGCAGCTTGGCGCTCATCGAGCGCGACGGCTTGCCGGCCAGCTGCGGGTCGATCAGGCGCGCCACCTGCATCGTCAGGGTCGAACCGCCCGAGACGATGCGGCGGTTGGTGGCCCATTGCCAGCCGGCGCGCGCCAGCGACACCGGATTGACGCCGGGGTGCCAATAGAACCAGCGGTCCTCGTAGGTCAGCAGCGTGTCGAGGTAGTGCGGCGACACCTGGTCGGGCTTGACCGGGTAGCGCCAGATGCCGTCGCGGCTGGGATAGTTGCGCAGCGGCGTGCCGTCGGCGGCGACCACCACGGCCGCGCCGCCGGAGTCGATGGGGGGCAAGGGATAGAGGCAGTCGAGCGCGAATAACAACGCGGCCAGCGCGAGAAGCACGCTGGCCGCGAAGAGTCCGCGCCGCCGCCAGCGGCGGGCGCGCGAGGCGCCCGCCGGCGGGGTGGCGGCGGTGTTCAAGGACGCTGCTTGGCGCTGCGATCGCGGATTTCGACCGTGCTCCATTGCTCGCCTACGCCACGGATCTCGGGCCGGTACATGTCTTCGGCCACGGTCGACGGCACCGAATAACGGCCCGGCGTCACGACCCGCACCAGGTAGAACACGTCCACCTTGCCGCGGCCCAGCGAGACCGCCGCCACATACCGGTCATCGCGGAATTCGCGATGCTTGATATTGGGGTCGGCCATCGCGTCGGCCACGCGGCGCCCGCCAATGCTCCATTCCTGCATTTCGGGGCTTTGCGACAGGTTCAGGTTCTCGACCTCGAAACCGGCCGGCACGCGGTCCACCAGCAGACCATCCGGGATGTTCTGGTTGGCGCTGGCCTGGACCCACACCACCAGCATGTCGCCGGTCTGCAGCGAACCGCCATCCCACGGCTTGCCGTCCGGACGGTACCAGCCGCGCTTGAGCTGGATCACGTCGTTGCGCGGCGCGGGCACCGTGGTCGGGCTGCCCTGGATGTCGTACTCGATGAACAGCGACTGGCTGCCGGTGTTGGTCAGCTGGGTGCCGGCCAGGTCGGCCGCGGTCAGCGACACGGTGCGGTCGGACCTGCCGCCTTCCAGTTCCTTGCGCACGCCATTGACGGTCAGCGCGGCCTGCCACGGGGTCGACTTGTCGCCGCCCGCGGCGCGCGCCGCCATCAGCAGGGCCATCTGTTCCTGGGTCGACAGGTACGAACGGTTGCCCATGCGCGCGGCCAGTTGCGTCATCAGGTTCTCGACGCGGTCATGGCGCAGCTCGTACTGGTTGGCCAGGGCATAGGCCAGCGCATAGTCGCGCACCGCGCTGCCGTAGTCGCCCAGCCAATCGTCGTAGTAGCTGTTGGCGCGGCGGGTGATGCCGTACTCGCGCGTCATGGCCAGGTCGAGCGCGCTCTTCATGCGCCCTTCATCGCCCATCAGCTTGAACGCGGCGGCCAACTGGATCAGGGGCAGCGGCGAACGCGCGCGGTCCTGATAGTTGTCGAACAGCTGGCGCACCGTGGACAGCGGCGCCTTCTTGTCGCGCGCCAGCGCCAGGGCGGCCGTGGCCAGGCCGGCGAACCGGCGGTGGTCTTCGCGCAGCACGTTCAGCCCGCTGCTGTCCAGGCGGCCCGACTCGAAGTCACGCTTCAGGTTGGCCGACCAGGTGCCGAACGAGCCGCTGCTCTGCTGCACCTGCTCCAGCAGCCACTGGCGCGAACGGTCCAGCGAGGCTTCGGGGATGGTGAAGCCCTTGTCGCGCGCATCCTGCAGGAAGCCCACGGCATAGGCCGTCAGCCACACGTCGCGCGCCGACGAGCTGCTCCACAGGTTGTAGGAGCCGACGGCGTTGCGCATGCCCGACAGGCGGCCGATGGCGCCGGCGACCTTGGCTTCACGCTCGGCCTGGGTACGCGGCTTCAGGCCGAATTGCTTGGCGGCTTCCTCGTCGATCAGCACCCACGGCAGGGTCGCGCTGATGGTCTGCTCGGTGCAACCATAGGGGTAGTTGAGCAGGCCTTCGACCACGCGGTTGACGTTGATCGGCGGACGGTTCGAGACCGTCATGCTGATCGTGGTCGAGTCGGGGTAGTACGACGCCACCCACGACGCCTGCGGCGCGTTGGACTCGCCCGGGTTCAGGCGCAGGCGGCGCATCTGGCGCTCGGCCGCGTAGGCCGGCTGCACCTGCAGCACCGATTCACGCACGATGTGGATCGGCTTGGCGCCGCCCTGCCCGTCCACGGTCAGGCGCATCAGGCCCAGGCCGTAGGAACCGGTGGTGCTGGCGGTGAAGCGCAGCGTGGTGCGTTGCTTGTCCTTGAGCGTCACGGTGCGGGTGCCGTCGACGATGCCGACCGGATCCAGCGCTTCCAGCTTGACCGTCACCTTCTGGTCGGAGCCGCTCAGGTTGGTCACGTCCAGCGCGATGGCGGCCTGGTCGCCCGGGGTGATGAAGCGCGGCGTGTTCAGCTCGGCCACGATCGGCGCCGCCACCACCATTTCGGTGTCGGTGCTGCCGAAGTTGTCGGCGGTGAACGCGACGGCCATCAGGCGCAGCGTGCCGTTGAAGTCGGGCAGGTCCAGCGGGATGTCGGCCTCGCCCTTGTCGTTGAGCTTGACCGGACCCGAGAACAGGTCGACCAGCTTGACCTTCTTGGGCAGGCTCTTGCTGTCGCCGCGCATGGCGGCGTCGCCGCCCCACTTCAGCTTGCCCTTGGTGCCGTCCATCTTCTCGATCAGCTTGCCGTACATGTCCAGCAGTTCGGGCGCGTAGCGGTGCTTGCCGAAGAAGAAGTCGAGCGGATCGGGCGTGCGGTACTGGTTGATGTTGAGAATGCCGACGTCGACCGCCGACAGCGTCACCATGGCCAGCTTGCCCTGGGCGCCATCGACCTTCACGCGGACCGTGGTCTTGGTCTCGGGTTCGGTCTTGGCGGCGGCCGTCAGCTTGACGTCGAGCTTGCGGTCGGCGCTGGCGATCGGCAGGAACGTCAGGCCCAGCGCGCGCGCCGGAGTCACGCGGTCGCCTTCGCTGCCGGGGCGGAACACCGCCGCGGCCACGTACAGGTCATGGCGTTTCCAGCTCTTGTCGATCGGAATCTCGACTTGCGTGCCGGTCGCCTTCACGGCCACCCAGGTCGACCACAGCATGCGGTCGCCTTCGACGGTGATCAGGGCCTGGCCGTCGTGCGGCGGCGTCAGGGTCAGCTTGACGCTGTCGCCCGGCTTGGCGGGCACGCCTTCCAGCTTCATCTGGACGCGGTCCGGGCGGTTGCCCATAGCGTCGGCGTCCTGGGCATCCCAGCCCGCGTAGAAGCGGTAGCGCAGGGTCTCGCCGGTCTCGGGATCGGCGATTTCCAGGCGGTAGCGGCCCCACTTGACCGGCACCGTGAACTGGCTGCGGTCATTCAGCGCGATCGCGCGCGAATCGAGCAGTTCCTCGGTTTCGGTATAGCCGCTGTTCCAGCCGCGCTGGTCATCGAAGCGCCAGTAGTACTGGCGTTCCTCGCGGTACAGGCGCATCTGGGCCTGCGCCAGCGGCGCGATCTTGCCCTGCGCGTCCACGCGCAGCACTTCGAACGAGGCCGGGGCGCCTTCGCGCGCGACATCGTTGTCGAACTGCGGACGCACGGCGATCAGCTTGTCGGCGGGCCAGACGCTGCGCTCGATCGAGCGCACCACCGGACGGCCGCCCGATTCCAGCAGGCTGGCCGAGACCCGCACCTTCATCGGCGAATGGGTGCCTTCGGTGCGCGGTTCGACCTCGAGCTGCGCGGCGCCGGTCGAATCCAGCGCGGCTTCCGGCAGTTCCTCGAAATGGCGGCGCGAATCGTCGTCCACGTCGCCGAAGATGAAGCCGGGCCACTGCTGCGGCAGCGCATAGCGGTCGCGCTTGACCTGGAAGCTGGACAGCAGGCGGTTGCCGGCGGCGGGCGCGCCGTAGAGGTAGTCGCCCTGCACATCGATGGTCAGCGTGTCGTTCGGCGACAACACATCCTGGTCGGACGTCAGCGCCATCTTCATGCGTTCGGGCAGGAATTCCTCGACCTGGAACTTCCACGAGGCATCCGCGACGCGCGACGCGGGGTCGACGCGCAGTTCCAGCATCCAGGCGCCGGTCTGGGCGTCGGGCGGCAGGTCGATGGCGCGCTCGACGTAACCCTGCAGGTCCTTGGCGGGCTGCCACAGGTTGGTCGAGACCACGCGGCCGTCGGGGCGCTTGAGGGTGGCGGTCAGCGGCGCGGGCGGCATCACGCGGCCGTCGAGGTCGCGCGGATAGACGCCGCAGACGCCACGGCCTTCGTGGTGCACCTGCAGCATGATGCGCGTGGCTTCTTCGTGATTCTTGTTGAAGAACTTCTGCAGCACCTTCACGACAAACTCCATCGGGGTGTAGTCGTCATTCAGCAACAGGACCTGGTACATCGGAGGCGGCGCGGCGCGAGCCGGTGCCTTCTCGACGGCCAAATCGTGTTGGGTATCCAAGGTAGAACTCATAGGGCGGCTATTCTATTTAATCAGGGGACGGCTTGCATGTAACTTACGCAAAATTACACGTAGAAATGCGTAGTTTCCATACTTGACTCCGCAAAGAAAAGCGGCGCATTATCCACGCATTCTGGGGTTTTCAATTCATCGAAAACCTGCCAGGAGGCCGGAGGGGGGACAGGGGTCTAGGCCGCGATGCCCTTCTGTCAACATACGATTCAATGAGGCAGTCCGCATGTCTGATACGACCGCAACCGCCGTCCAAGGGGACAATCCCAAATCGACGGGTACCGTCAAATGGTTCAACGATGCAAAGGGTTTCGGCTTCATTACGCCCGACGACGGCGGTGAAGATTTGTTCGCCCACTTCTCGTCCATCCAGATGAATGGTTTTAAAACCCTGAAAGAAGGCCAGAAAGTGGCTTTCGAGATTATCCAGGGGCCCAAAGGCAAACAGGCGCTCAATATCACCGCTGCCTGAGTTACTCTTTAAAGCGCAACGGTAAGGTTGCGCCATTATCAGGCGGGGCTTTCGGGCCCCGCCTTGTTATTTTCTTATTACTGCGATTACCGCGTCTGGTTATGCTGAAGAATGCTGCTTTGTTTCATGTTGGTCGTGCGTTGCTCAAAACAGCGTTCATTAAATCGGCAGCGCGCGGGGCGATAGCCGCGCTGCTCGGCGCCGCCACCCTGGCACTGCCCGTGGCGGCCGGCGCCCAGACGCCGACCGGACCGCAACCGACGCTGCCCATCGCGCAACTGGCCGCCGGCATCCATATTATCCGCGCAGAAGTCGCCAACACGGAAGCCAGCCGCCGCGACGGCCTCATGTTCCGCAAGGAACTGGCCGGCAACGACGGCATGCTGTTCGTCTTCGAACAGCCCGACGTGCAGTGCTTCTGGATGCGCAACACCCTTTTGCCGCTGTCGATCGCTTTTATCGCCGACGACGGCACGATCGTCAACATCGAGGACATGGCGCCCCAGACCGACGACACCCACTGCTCCAAGAAACCGGTGCGCTACGCGCTGGAAATGGCGCAAGGCTGGTACGAAAGCCACGGCATGAAGGCCGGCAGGAAAATCGACGGCCTGCCCTGAGCCGGCCGCGATCCTTCTCACGCAACAAGGGAGCCCACGGGCTCCCTTGTCGTTTGGCCATGCCGTCGCGGCGCCGCCGCGGCGGCAGGCCCGGCCCCGCGGGGCCGTTGCCAAAATCAGACGCGCTCGATGATCAGGGCGATGCCCTGGCCCACGCCGATGCACATCGTGCACAGCGCGTAGCGGCCGCCGGTGCGGTGCAGCTGGTTGATGGCGGTGGTGGCCAGGCGCGCGCCGCTGGCGCCCAGCGGGTGACCCAGGGCGATGGCGCCGCCGTTGGGATTGACGCGCGGGTCGTTGTCGGCGATGCCCAGCTGGCGCAGCACGGCCAGGCCCTGGGCGGCGAACGCTTCGTTCAGTTCGATCACGTCCATCTGGTCCAGCGTCAGGCCGGTCTGGGCCAGCACCTTGCGGGTGGCGGGCGCCGGGCCGATGCCCATGATGCGCGGCGCGACGCCGGCGGTGGCCATGCCGACCACGCGGGCGCGCGGCGTCAGGCCGTGGCGCGCGGCGCCCTTCTCGTCGGCCAGCAGCAGCGCGGCGGCGCCGTCGTTCACGCCCGAGGCGTTGCCGGCGGTCACGGTGCCGCCTTCGCGGACCACGCCCTTGAGCTTGGCCAGCGCCTCGAGGCTGGTCTCACGCGGGTGCTCGTCCTTGGACACGACGAGCGGATCGCCCTTCTTCTGGGCGATCGAGACCGGCACGATCTCGGCATCGAAGAAACCTTCCTTCTGGGCGCGGGCGGTCTTCTGCTGGCTGGCCAGCGCGAACAGATCCTGGTCTTCGCGGTTGATCTTGAAATCGTCGGCGACGTTCTCGGCG
Organism: Achromobacter sp. ISS7; assembly: GCF_056523125.1. NCBI lineage: Bacteria > Pseudomonadati > Pseudomonadota > Betaproteobacteria > Burkholderiales > Alcaligenaceae > Achromobacter > Achromobacter sp. ISS7. Next base: position 2,901,832 of record NZ_JAWRZD010000001.1, read on the forward strand.
GTTTCCGGCATCGAGTCGACGCCGTACTGGGCCTTCATCAGCTTGTTGATGAAGCGCCAGCCGATGGTGGTGTCGTAGATCGCGGCGTTGCGCGAGAAGGCGCTGTCGGCCTTGCCCATGACGAACGGCGCGCGGCTCATGCTTTCGACGCCGCCGGCCAGCATCAGGCCGGCTTCGCCGGCGCGGATGGCGCGCGCGGCGCTGCCGATGGCGTCCAGGCCCGAACCGCACAGGCGGTTGACCGTGGCGCCGGGCACCTCGACCGGCAGGCCGGCCAGCAGCGTGGCCATGCGGGCGACGTTGCGGTTGTCTTCGCCGGCCTGGTTGGCGCAGCCCAGGATGGCATCGTCGATTTCTTCCCAGCGCACGCCAGGATTACGCGCCACCAGCGCCTTGATGGCTACGGCCGCGAGGTCGTCGGGACGCACCGAAGCCAGTGCACCGCCGTAGCGGCCGAAGGGGGTGCGAATCGCGTCACAAATATAGGCATGCACGGTCATGAGATGCTCGGATTGAAGTGGAGGAATCGAATGCGGACGATCTTAACGCAGCGGTTTCGCGCCAAGTTGGTGCATCCCGCAGATGTCCGCACAACGGACGGTGTCCAGCTGCTGTTCACTCACCGTACATGCGCCGGCCCTGCCCTCACGGCGCCGGCGTGCCCGCGCGCGCAGCGCGTCCGGCCTCGACGATGGCCTGGCGGCGAAAGCGTCCGGCGGCCAGATGGTAGAACGGCTGCGGGCAGAACTGGCGCGACACGCCCGAGGCCAGCAGCGAGCCGACCAGCAGCCAGAACAGCATCGGCTGGCTGCCCGTCATTTCCATCACCACCACGCTGGCCGTGAGCGGCGCCTGCGTGGCCGCGGCCAGGAACGCGGCCATCGACACCAGCACCAGCACGCGCTGGTCCACGCCCTCGCCCGCCAATTCCCAGATGTGGTGGCCGATGCCGGCGCCGGTGGTAAGCGCGGGCGTGAAGATGCCGCCGGGAATGCCGGCCCAGTACGAAGCCACGGTGGCGGCCAGCTTGGCCAGGCCGAAACCAGCGGGCAAGGCGTGCTGGGTTTCGCCCGAGAGCAGGTCGGCCGCCGCGCCATAGCCGGTGCCGTAGACACTGCCGGCGGTCGCCAGGCCGATCAACGCCAGCGCCACGCCCATGGCGAAGGCGGTCCAGATGGGATGCGCGCGGATCCAGGCGCGCCACGACGCCGGCGCCATCGCCGCCGGCCCCTTGCCCAGCAGGCGCGCGAAGATGCCGCCCAGCGCGCCGTTGAGCGCGGCGCAGATCAGCACCCACCACAGCATGCCGTGCGCCAGCGCAGCGCCGCCGAAGGTGCCGAAATAGGGGTTGTTGCCCTGCACCGCCACCACCAGGAAGCCCGCCGCCAGCACGCCGATCAGCACCAGCCGCTGCCAGCGCAGCACGGTGCCGCGCCCCAGTTCCTCGATGGCGAAGATCACGCCGGCCAGCGGCGCATTGAAGGCAGCCGCCAGGCCGCCGGCCGCGCCGGCGGCGATCAGCTCGTTGGCGTGGAAGCCGCGCAGTTGCAGGCCGCGGCGCTTCCAGAAATCGCCCCAGGCCAGCATGACGGCGGCGCCGACCTGCACCGACGGCCCTTCGCGGCCGATCGAGGCGCCGGCCAGCATGCCGAAGAACGCCAGCGGGATCTTCCAGAGCACCTGCGCCAGGGACACCAGGCTGCGCTGGCCGGGGCCGGGCGGCAACGAGAGCGCGCCGATGACCTGGGGAATGCCGCTGCCCGCGGCGTTGGGCGCGAAGCGCAACGTGGCCCAGCGCAGCGCGGCCAAGGCGCACGGCAGCACCACCAGCGCGAGCCAGCCGGCGTGGCTGACCCATTCGCGGTTCCATTCCAGTGCGAGGTCAGCCAGGTAGGCGAAGCCCAGCGACACCAGCGCGACCAGCGCCGCGCCGCCCAGCAACAGCGCCATCGGCAGGCTCTTGCGCGACAGGCGGTTGGTCTGCCGCAGCTTGCGGCGCAGGAGATGGCGCAAGCGGGTGGCGATGCGGCGCAACGGAGTGGGCAGGGACATGGGCGGGGCCAGGCGGCAAGGTACGGTGAAACCAGACGTGGCCAACCTTACCATTGCCGCCTGACTGCCAGCCCACAATGTGCCCGCTCACATCGGCGCCGCGCCTTTCAGAACGACGACCAGTCGTCGTCGCCGCTGTGCTTGAGGGCCGGGGGCGTCACCGCGGGTTCCTGGCGCTGCAAGGCGGCCGGCGGATGGGGCGTCGCGCGGCCAGCCTGGATCAGGCGGGCCTGCGGTTCGGCAGCCACCGCCACCGCGCCGGCATTGACCTTGAACCGGCGCACCTGCTGCGCCAGGCGGCCGGCCTGGTCCTGCATGCTGCCGGCCGCGGCCGCCGCCTGTTCGACCAGCGCGGCGTTTTGCTGGGTCACGGTGTCCATCTGCGCCACGGCCTGGTTGACCTGGCCGATACCGGTGGACTGCTCGGCCGACGCGCTGGCGATTTCATGCACCAGGACGGCGGCCTGACGCACGCTGTCGACGACTTCGTGCATGGTGCGCCCCGCCTCGTCGGCCTGGCGCGTGCCGCCTTCGACACGATGAACGGATTCATCGATCAACGCCTTGATTTCCTTGGCGGCAACGGCGGAACGCTGCGCCAGGGTGCGGACTTCGCCGGCGACCACCGCGAAGCCCCGCCCCTGTTCACCGGCACGCGCGGCCTCGACGGCGGCATTCAAGGCCAGGATGTTGGTCTGGAACGCGATACCGTCGATCACGCTGGTGATATCGGCGATCTTGCGCGAGCTCTCGGAGATCTGGCTCATGGTCTGCACCACGCCTTCGACCACTTCCCCGCCACGCGCCGCCACCGCCGAGGCCTGGGTGACGAGCTTTTCGGCCTCGCCGGCATTGCTGGCGTTTTGCTGCACGGTGCTGGTGAGCTGCTCCATCGAGGCGGCGGTCTGCTCCAGGGACGCAGCCTGCTCCTCGGTGCGCTGCGACAGGTCGGCGTTGCCCTGGGCGATCTGCGCCGAGGCGGTGGCGATGTTCTCGCAACCATCGCGCACGTCGCTGACGATGCGCGACAGGCTCTGGTTCATGGCCTTGAGCGCGGCCATCAGATCACCGGTTTCGTCGCGCGTTGTCACGTGGATGTCGGCGCTGAGATCGCCATTGGCCACGCGCCGCGCCGCCGCCACCGCAGCCCCCAGCGGCCGCACGATGCCGCGCGTCACCAGCCAGCCCAGCAGCAGGCCGAGCACCACGCCGGCCACCGACAGCGCGATCATGATCAGGCGCATGTTGCGGTACAGCTCGGACACCTCGACCACGGCACTCTCGACCGCGGCCTCCTTGCCCACGGCGAGTTCGGACATGAGCTTCTCGGCCTTGTCCGATGCCTCGGCCGCGCGCCGCGTCAGGGCCACGATCTCGGGATCGATCTGGGCCAGCGGATACTTCTGCGCATCCTGGAAAAACTCGATGGACTCGCGCTTCCAGATTTCCTCGGCCTCGGTGAACGCCAGCATCAGGCGCTTGCCGCTCTCGCGGATGAAGCTGCGGCTGGCGCTGGCGCGCATGCGCTCAAGCTTGGCGAGCGACTGGTCGAACTGCTGGCGCAGCGCCTGGCGCTCTTCCTGGGTCGATGCCGCCAGGAAACTCTTGCGCGCCCTGCCCGCCGCGATCAGGCTGATGCTGGCTTCCTTGATGTCCGAGAGCCCGCGGAATTCGATCTCGACGATCTGGTCGTTCATGCTGTCGATGCGGGCCAATCCCCATACACCGAACGCGCCGATCACCCCGCCCAGCAACGCCACCAGCAGGAAGGCGCCCGACAGGCGCACGCCGATGCGCGCGCCGATATGCAAACCCGAAAAGAACCGCAACATGCTTTCCCATCCCGTCAAGATGCCACGGTCTTATGGCGAACATGCCGCGGTCATCGGCTCCATGGCTCAGCCTCAGACCAGCGTCAACAATAGCGGGGGCTCTTCCCGGGGATACCCAGGAAGAAAGGGAGATTCATTCTCATTTTCTACAAAATGGATTCGACAATATACAAAATTTGACCATGTAATACACGATTGCCAAGCACTTTTCCGCGCACCGGAAAACAAAAAGGCCCCTCGCGATGCGAGGGGCCTCGACCTTGCGGTGCGCGCCGGGCGCGCAGCGGAATCAGGCGAAATTCTTGGCCGCGAAGTCCCAGTTCACCAGGGCCCAGAAGTTTTCCAGGTACTTGGGACGGGCATTGCGGTAGTCGATGTAGTACGCGTGTTCCCAGACATCACAGGTCAGCAGCGGCTTGTCGGCCGTGGTCAGCGGGGTGGCGGCGTTGCTGGTGTTGACGATGTCGACGGAACCGTCGGCCTTCTTGACCAGCCAGGTCCAGCCCGAACCGAAGTTGCCGGCGGCCGACTTGTTGAAGGCTTCCTTGAAGGCGTCGAAGCTGCCCCACTTGGCGTTGATGGCGTCGGCCAGCTTGCCGGTCGGCGCGCCACCGGCCTTGGGAGCCAGGCTGTTCCAGTAGAAGGTGTGGTTCCAGATCTGCGCGGCGTTGTTGAAGATGCCGCCCGAGGACTTCTTGACGATGTCTTCCAGCGACAGGTTCTCGAACTCGGTGCCCGGGATCAGGTTGTTCAGGTTCGTGACGTAGGTCTGGTGATGCTTGCCGTAGTGGAACTCCAGCGTCTCTTTCGAGATGTGCGGAGCCAGCGCGTCCAGTTCGTAAGGCAGGGGGGGAAGAGTATGTGCCATGTGTCGGTTCCTTCTGTTGAGTGCACGATCAAGCCGTTCAATTGTATCGGCAACTCTGCGAGGATACCGCGTTAACCCCGCGGCGGCGCGGGGTTAACGGGCATGTGTTTATGCCCTGCGCGCGTAAACGCTACTCTTTCTCATAGCGCAGTTCGCGCCCGCCTTGCGCGGCCACCAGCGCGCCGTCGTCGCGCAACGCCAATGTCATATGCAACGGTGTGCGACTGGCGGATTCCGGCAGCTCCAGATCGATGCGCAGCGCGCGCGATGCAATATCGGACTTGCTCACGTCCACGCTGTGCCAGCGCGCGCCGGAAGGCAGCGGCACGAACACGGCCAGCGCCCTGAGTTCACCCGGCGCGATCGGCGCGCTGACGCCATCGGCGCCTTCGGACTGCTTCGGCGTGCCGGCGTAATCGGCGCTGGCCGACGACATCGCCACATCGACCTTGACCGGCCGGCCCTGGTAGTACACGCGGACCGTGAGGTCGTTGCCTTCGGCGGGCCGCGTGTCGGCGCCGACCTTCACGATCGCCGAGAACGGCTGGATCGGCGGCGTGTCCAGGCGCACCTGCTTGCCGTCGAGGCGCCAGGTGCCGCTGGCCTGGATGTCCACCGCGCCATAGCTCATCAGGTAATCGAAACGGCCATCGGGCGACAGCAGCAGCTCGCTGCCGACTTCGCGCATGCCGCGCAGGTAGTAATGGCCAGCGACGCGCACCGCCGCTTTGCCAAGCGTCTTGGCGGCGCCGGACGCGGCCGGGCAGGTTTGCTTGAGCGACGCGCCAGCGGCCTGCAGCGCGGCAGCGAACGCGGGCGCGGCCTGGCATGCCAACGTCTGGCTGAACGACTGGCCCGACGGCGCCGCCGCCGCGTCGAAACGCGCATGGTGCCGCGCCAGCAGCGCCAGCATGTCCGGCTGCCCGCTGGCCAGTGCCGCCCACGCCGGGCTGCGGCCTTGCGCATCGGCCGCGTCGGGGCTGGCGCCCGCCGCCAGCAAGGCATCGGCCAGATCGGCGCGGCCCAGCTGGATGGCGGCCACCAGCGGCGTATCGCCGCTCTCGTCCTGGCGCGCGTCCAGGTCGCTCCCCATGGCCTTCAAGCGCGTGAGCACGTCGATCACCGTGTCGCGGCGCGCGATCGCCAACTGCCGATCACGCAGCAAGGCCGACAGCAGGCGCTGCGGCAAGGTCCAGTCCTTGCGCGCGCATTCGGTCCGCGCGCCGGTATAGCCCGCCGCCTGCAATTGCGCGAAATATCCTGGCCGGTCGAGCAGCGCGTATTCACCGCCGGACGGCAGGCAGGCGTTGGCCAGCGGTTGCTTGCCGCCCTGCTCCACCCGCTTGACCAGCGCCATGTCGCCGGAGGCCAGCGCCGCGTTCAGCAAGGCATGGCTGGCGGGCGCGCGTGGCAGGCGCGGGTCGTCGAGCCGCGCGCCCGCGCCTAGCAGGCGATCGAGCATGGCGCCGTCATCGCCGCCGATGGCCCAATACAGGGCGCTGCGGCCATCCGGCGCGAGGCCGAGCGGGTCGGCGCCCTTGGCCAGCAGCGCATCGACCATGGCCGCCTGGCCCGAAGTCACCGCCACCAGCAGCGGCGGCACGCCCTTGTTGTCGTAGGGATCGTCCGAGGCCGCGGCCGTCGCCGGCGGATTGACGGGCACGCCGGCGGCGATCAGGTACGCGGCCATCTCGGTGTCGCGGTTCTCCAGCGCCTGGCGGATGGCGCCGGCGTCGAGCGTCTTCAGGTCCAGGCCGGCGTCGACCAGGTTCCGCAACATGGCCGCGCCCTGTTTGCCCGGCTGGCGCAAGGCCTGCGCCAGGGGCGAACGCGCGGGGTCGGCCAGCAAGGCCTGCAAGGTGGCGGGCGGCGTGGCGGCCAGCAGGTCGTGCAGCAGCGACGCGTCGTCGGCCTCGATCGCGCGTTGCAGCGCGGACTTGCGGTCGTAGCCTTCGCGCACCAGCGCGGGGTTGGCGCCCGCCGCCAGCAGCACTCGCACGGCATCCGCCTGGCGGGCGCCGACCGCGTCCGCCAGGGGCGTGTCGCCGTTCTGTTCCGCGCCGTCGCCGTCGACCGCCGCGCCTAGCGCCAGCAGTCTCTGCAGCACGGCGACGTCGCCCTTGCGGGCCGCCAGGTTCATGATGGGGCGCTCGTCGGCCTCCATCCTCAGGAAGACCGCCGCGTCGCCGGTCTGCGGCCCGCGCTGGTTGAACGGCATGCCGGCGCGCAACAGCGGCACGGCGATGTCGCCGCGTCCCGCCGCCACCGCCGCCTGCGCCGCGTCCAGCCACAGGTCACGGTCGCCGCTGGCGCCATAGCCCGTCTCCGGCGTCGTGCGCGGCCCCAGTTCGGCCAGCGCCGTGACCGCGCCGGCATTGCCGCTGTAGGCCGCCAGCGCCAGCGGACTGACGCCGTCGCCATAGGCGGGCCGGGTGCCGGTGGCGGCCAGCGCCCGCACCACCTCGGCGCCTTCGGTCAGCTCCACCAGCGGTCCCCACGCCAGGTAGTCCGCGGCCCGGCGCGGCTCGCCCTGCGCATCCTTGAAGGCCTGGCGCGTGGCGTCGTCGGCGTGCTCGTCGATGTAGGCAAAGGGGCGCGCCGCGCCGGCCTTGAGCAGCGCCAGCACCATGCGCGTGGTCTGCGCGCGGTCGACCAGCCGCGGCAGGTAGGTCATGCGCACCGCGAATTCGAAATCGCGATTGAGCAGGAATTCGAGCGGGGTCTTGTTCTCGTCGCCACGCTGGTCGGGCCGCGCGCCGGCCGCCAGCAGCATGTCGAGGATCTCGGGCGTGCCGTACAACAAGGCCAGTTGCAGCGGCGGACGGCGCGACTCGTAGGTGATGTCGTCGAGCGCCGGCTTAGTCGCCAGCAATGCCGCAAGCATGCGGGTGCGCGCCGGCAACGCGGCCTGATAGGCCTGGCGCAGGCGCGCCGCCTCGTCCTCGGGCATGTCCCAGTACACATGCTTGCCGCGCTCGCCTGCCGGTCTCAACAGCGCGTGCAGCAGCGGCACGCCTTCGAGCGCGTAGTCGCCCGGCCGCGTCACCTTGGCCAGCGCGGCGGTGAAAGCCGCCTCGTCGCCGGCGGCGACGGCGCTGAACAAGGCGCGAGTCTCGGCGGTCTCGGCCGCCCGGTATTCGCGGTAGGGCGATGCGCAGTCGCAATCGGACGGCGGCTTGGACTGGGCAGAAGGCGCGGCCGGGGGCGGTGGCGCCACGGACGGCGGCGCGGCCGGAGGCGGCGGCGGGTCGATCTGGAATTCGGCCGGGGCCGCGGGCTCCGCGGGCGCGGACGCGGGGGCCGGCGTGCGGCCACGCGCATCGGCCTCGGACTTGTTGCGCGCCTTGGTGGCGCCGCCCTCGGCCCGCGCCGGCGGCGGCGTCGCCGCCAGCGTCACGGCGGCCATCAGCGCCGCCAGCAAAGCGGCCTGGCGCACGCGGCGCACAGGCTTGCGTGGTTCATTCAACAGCATCGTTCCATCCCTGCCGGCAGGCCCCGGGGGCCGTGTTTGTCCCACCGCCGCCTGTTCGCGGCGCTTCAGAGATCGCGCGTCTCGCGCACCTGCGTGACTTCGACGCGGGCGCCGCCCTGGGCGAAGCTCAGGTCCAGGCCCTGCCCCGCCGCCAGGCCGGCGGCATCGCGCACGATGCGGCCGTCGGCGTCCCGGGCGATAGCATACCCGCGCGCCAGCGTATTGCCGGGATCGAGCGCGCGCAGTTGCGCGCCGGCCGCGGCCAGCTGGTCGCGGCGCCGCGCCAGCAGGCGCGCGTGCGCCTGGCCCAGCTGGCGCGTCACGGCGGCCAGGCGTTCGGCGCCGCGGCGGGTGTCCGGGACGCGGTGCGCCAGGCGCTGCGCCAGCAGGTTGACGCGGGCGCCGCGGCGGGCCTGCGGACCGGCCCAGGCCGAGGCCAGCCGGTAGCTCAGGCTGTTCAGGCGCTCGCGCTGATGCTCCAGCCGCTGGGCCGGCGACACCAGTTGCGCGGCGGCGCGGTCGAGCCGCTGCGCCGCGCGTTCCAGGCGGCGCTGCTGGCCGCGCACCAGCGTCTCGGCCGCGTACATGACGCGGCCCAGCAGTTCCGAGCGCGGCACGCAGGCCAACTCGGCGGCCGCGGTCGGCGTCGGCGCGCGCACGTCGGCGACGAAGTCGGCGATGGTGAAGTCGGTTTCGTGGCCGACGCCGCTGATGGTGGTAATGGCGCTGGCGTCGATCTCGCGGGCCAGGGCTTCGTCGTTGAAGCTCCAGAGGTCCTCGATGCTGCCGCCGCCGCGCACCAGCAGCAGCGTATCGACTTCACCGCGGGCGTTGGCCAGGCGGACCTGCGCGGCCAGCCGGCCGGCCGCGTCGGCGCCCTGCACCGGCGCCGGATAGATGATGACCGGCACCTGCGGCGCGCGTCGCGCCAGCGCCGACAGCACGTCGCGCAGCGCGGCGGCATGCAGCGAAGTGATCACGCCGATGGCGCGCGGCAACGGCACCGGTTCGCGCTTGCGCGCCGGATCGAACAGGCCTTCCGCGTTCAATTGCTCTTTCAGGCGCAGGAAGGCTTCGTACAGATTGCCCAGGCCGGCGCGGCGCATGGCGTCGACCTGCAGTTGGTAGTCGCCGCGCGGTTCGTACAGCGACACCCTGACCCTGATTTCGACCTGGTCGCCCGCGCGCGGCACGAAGCCGACCGCGCTGGCGCGGCCCCGGAACATGACGGCGCGCACGGCGGCGCGGCTGTCCTTGAGCGTGAAGTACCAATGCCCGGAAGCCGCCTGCGTGAAGTTGGAAATCTCGCCGCGAACCCACAGTGCCGGGATGCTGCGCTCCAACAACTGCCCCACTGCTTGGTTCAGCTGGGCAACTGTCAGGATATCCCGCGCAAATACGTTGTTTGTGACTGCAAGTTCAATTGTCATAAGGCTTTCCGATGCGTACCTGTCCACAGGGCATACGTAGCGGGCCGCCATGATACCGCGTCCGGGCATTTTTGCCGCGGCAGGCCCGAAAGCTAGCAAATTCGACCTAAGAACATGATTTTTATGGAATTTCTGACCATACGCGGTTGCTCGAATTTGGAGCAAACAAGCGCAAGCCCTGTGCCCGCAAGCGTTCCGGCGAAGTTTTGCACAGAATTATCCACAAATTCTGTGGATAGTTTTGTCGGCCGGCCGCCCTTGCCACATCCCCGCCGCGCCGTTACAGTTTCGGCTTGAGCAGATGCCGGCGCGTGGCCCTTCCCGCCCCCCGGTGCACCTGGAGTTGACCGCTTTGCTTTCCATCTTGCGCGAGGCCGGCTGGCCGATCTGGCCCCTGCTGGCGACGTCCGTGCTGGGTCTTGCGCTGATCTTCGAGCGCTTCCTGTCGCTGCGCCGCAGCCAGGTCATGCCGCGCGGCCTGAACGAACAAGTGGCCGAGATGCTGCGCAACCGCCAGGATTCGCCCGAATCCCTGAGCCGCCTGGAACGCAATTCGCCGCTGGGCCGGGTGCTGGCCGAAGTCATGCGCCACCGCCACCTGCCGCGCGAGGAACTGCGCAGCGTGGTCGAGGACACCGGCCGCGCCGTGGCCCATGACCTGAGCCGCTACATCCCGGCCATCGGCACCATCGCCGTGGTCGCGCCGCTGATGGGGCTGTTCGGCACCGTGGTCGGCATGATCGAGATCTTCGGTTCGTACACCCCCGGCGGCGGCGACCCCGCGCAGCTGGCGCGCGGCATCTCGATCGCGCTGTACAACACCGGCTTCGGCATCCTCATCGCCATCCCCGCCATGATCGCGCACCGCTATCTGCGCAGCCGGGTCGACGGCTACCTGAACGCCATGGAACTGTCCGCCGCGCGGCTGGCGCGCGCGGTCTCGCACGCCCCCGCCGCGCGCGAGGATCGCCCATGAATTTCCGGGGCTCCCGGGGCGACCGCGACGAGCTGGACATCAACCTGATCCCGCTCATCGACGTCCTGCTGGTCATCCTCATCTTCCTGGCGGCGACCACCTCGTTCGCCCGCTTCACGCAACTGAAGGTCACGCTGCCGCAGGCCTCCGCCGAGCAGGAAACCCCGCCGGCGCTGGAAGTGGCGATCAGCCAGGATGGGCGCTATGCGCTCAACGGCACCCTGATCGACGTATCCACGCCGCCCGAGATCGCCGACGTGCTGCGCCAGGCCGCCGCCGGCAAGACCGAACCGCTGGTGGTCATCAACGCCGATGCCCAGGCCACCCACCAGTCCGTGATCAACGTGATGGAAGCGGCCCGCCTGGCCGGCATCGGCCGCGTCAACTTCGCCGCCCAGACCACCCGGTGAGCGCGTCCCGCCCCAAGGCCTCGCTGCTTGCGCGCCAATGGCAGCACGGCGGCTGGCTCTCCACCCTGCTGCGCCCGCTGTCCGCGCTGACCGCCCGCGTGGTGGCGCGCAAGCGCGCGCGCTACCGCGACGGCCGCGCGACAGCCTACCGGGCGCCGGTGCCGGTGGTGGTGATCGGCAATATCTTCGTGGGCGGCACCGGCAAGACGCCGATGGTCATCGCCACCGTCGACGCGCTGCGCGCCCGCGGCTACACGCCCGGCGTGGTCAGCCGCGGCTACGGCGTGAAGCTGGGACCGCAGCCGCGCGTCGGCCAGGGCGAGCTGGACGCGGCGCAATTCGGCGACGAGCCGGCGCTGATCGCGCGCGCCACCGGCGCCCCCGTGTCGGTGCACCCGCGCCGCGCGCTGGCCGCCCAGGCACTGCTGCGCGCGCATCCACAGGTGGACGTGATCGTTTCCGACGACGGCCTGCAACACCTGGCGCTGGCGCGGGATGTGGAAATCGTGGTGCAGGATCCGCGCGGCGTCGGCAACGGCCGGCTGCTGCCCGCCGGCCCCTTGCGCGAGCCGGCCAGCCGGCTGCATGAGGTGGACGCGGTGATCACCAATATCGGCGTGCCGGACGGCCGCGCGACGCCGCCAGCCGGCGCCGGGCCGCGCCAGGTCGCCATGTGGCTGGAGCCCGATGAAGCCCGCCAGATCGAGGGCGGCGCGCGCCGGCCGCTGGCGGCCTTCGCCGGCCAGCCGGACGTGGCCGCGGCCGCCGGCATCGGCAACCCGGAACGTTTCTTCACCACGCTGCGGACCCAGGGCATCGCGCTGGCGGCCACCCTGCCCCTGCCCGACCACCACGACTACGCCAGATCGCCATTCCAGGCGCTGGCCGCGCGGACCATCCTGGTCACGTCCAAGGACGCCATCAAGTGCGCCGCGTTGCACGACGCGCGCCTGTGGGAAGTACCGGTGCGGGCCGGCTTCTCCGACCCGCAACTGTTCGATTGGCTGGCGCAGACGCTGCGCCAGCGCGCCCCGCGCCAGCCTTAGAAGAACGCCGCGCGCGCCGCGACCGGACGGGTGGCGTATTCCGCCAGGCCGCGCTTGCGGGCCGCCGCCGCGCGCAGCCGCAGCGCCGCCAGCGGCACATGCACCAGCAGCAGCAACAACGCCAACGCCAGCCAGATCACGCGCGCCAGCGACGGCCACGGATCGTCCAGCGAGCGCCGCGCATCGATGTCGACGACGACCTCGCCCGACGCTTCGCGCTCGACCGCCGTGACCACGCCGCCGACCTGGAACGGCCGGGCGCCATCGGCCGCCAGCATCGCGGTCTGTTGAATCCACGCCTGCAGCAGGTCCTGGCTCTCGTCGCGCGGCGGCAATTGCGGCAGATCGGCGTAGCGGCCGGGCCAGACCTGCAGCACCACGCCGCCGCGCTGGCGCGCCATCAGCGCATTGCCCGCGCGCGCCATGGCCTCCTGCACCTGCGGCTCCATGCTGCTCCTGGCCAGGCCGCGCAGCAGGTTGGCGGCGCGCGTGATGATGACGCCCTCGTCGGCATTGCCCTTTTGCTTGAAGGCGCCGCCCTGCGCCAGCCGCAACAGCGCCAGCCAGGTGTCCGGCTCGTCGCGCGCCAGCATCAGGCTGTCGACGGTCTCGGCCTTGAGGCGGTCGCATTCGGCGATGGCCGGGCCGGTGGCGGTCTCGCAGGCCAGCTCGATGGTCAGCACCAGATCGGTCACGCGGTTCACCGTCACCGCCGACACGTTGCGGGCGTTGTAGGCGGCCAGCGGATTGCCGGCCAGGCTGCCGTAGACCTGGTTGCGGACCAGCATGTCCATCATCGGATTGGGCCGGGTCTTCAGGAAACCGCCCGAATACAGTTGCAGCGCGGCCGGCGCCAGCCGCAGGTCGTCGGCCTGGATCGCATCGCCCTGCCAGCGCATCCGCTCGCAGTCGAAGCGCACGTCGTCCTGGCGGTACGCGTGCGGCTGGAACTGGCAGCGGCCCGCGCCCTTCAAGGCCACCACCTCGCCGGGCGCGGGCGGATCCTGGGCCAGGGCCGTGGCCGAGTCGTAGACCCGCGGCTGCGCGCCGCGCGCCCAGGCCGACGCCAGCGCGATGTCGCCGCGCAGATCGTCGCCGCCGATCAGGCCGATTGCCGCGCCGGCGATCAGGCCGGCCAGCGCCAGCGTCACGTGGCGGCCCCAGGCCACCCGCGGGAACAGGCGCTGTTCCTCGTCGACGGAAAAGCGGTTGTCCAGGCGCAGCACGGCGTAGTCTTCCACCCGCAGGTCCACGTCGACGCGGCCGTCGTCCGGCAGTTCCAGGTTGGCGCGCCAGTGGTCGGGCAGCGTCACCGGCACCTTGTCGCCCAGGAACAGCTGGGTCGACACCGCCTGCGCATTGGCCGGATTGGTCAGCACGATCGCGTTCAGTTCGCCGCGCACCCGGTTCACCTTCTGCGCCGCGCCCAGCGGCCGGCGGCGCCAGGTCAGCCAGACGGCCAGCAGCGCGGGCGCGGCGGCCGATGCCAGCCACGCCAGGCCGCCGCCCGCCGCGGCCACGCCCAGGCAGATGAACGCCGCCAGCCACGACATGGCGGGCCAGAAGGCGATGCCGGCCGGCTGGCGCCAAGCGATCTCGGCGGGCGTTTCCTCGCGCTGGCTGAGGATCTCGACCCGCATGGCCTGCGCGAACTCGTGCTCGGTCTGGGCGTCTGGCGCCTGGCCGGCGCCATCGGCGGCGACCGCGTCGGCATCGACCACGTTCTGCATCGCGCCGAGCTTGCCGCTGGACCATTGCTGGTTCTGCTTCTGCCGGCGCGTCTCGCGCTCGCGGCCGCCGGCCAGGTCGAATGCGCCGTTCAGCGCCACCACGATGGCGAATTTCTCCGTCATCACCACTTCGGCCTGGTTGTCCTCGCGCAGATAGTCGCGCGCATCGTAGGGCAGCACCACGTCGACGCCGCCCAGCGTGTCGTGCATGGTGGCCGCGCCGTGGCCCGATTCCAGGCCGTGGCGCACGAAGCCGCCGCGCAACGGGAACACGCCGTCATTCAGGAGCGCGACGCTTTGGGTGGGCTTGGCGGGCCGCACCAGGAACGGCTGCAGCAACGCCTGTTCCTCCGCGCTCAGCCGCCGCAGCGGCTGGCCTTCCTGCTTGAGTTCGCGCAGCGCGCCCTTGTTGTCGCTGCGGCGCGCCATGTAGGTGATGGCGCTGATGACCGACCAGACCAGGATGATGAGCATCAACCCGATGCGAATGGTGTTGGAATCCATTGTTCTGTTTTTCCTCTTTCCTCACGTCGCGGCGGATGATAGCCACCATCCGTCCCGGAATTTCTAGCGCGAGCGTCAAAACATGACAATAATTAACAGAACCCCGTCGTCGGCCGCGCCGTTCCCCGCCCCGACCCGCGGGCCGGGCGGCCGATCACAGGCTGCGCACGCCCAAACTGTTTTAGAATCCCGGTCATGGAATCCCGCCTTCTCGACATCCTCGTCTGCCCCCTGTGCAAGGGCCGCCTCGAACACGACCGGACCCAGGCCGAACTGGTCTGCCGCGCCGACCGCCTGGCGTTCCCGCTGCGCGACGGCATTCCCGTCATGCTTGAATCGGAAGCGCGCTCGCTGGACGACGCCCCCGTTTCCTCCTGATCCGCCCGCATCGTGAGCTTCATCGCCCTGATCCCGGCGCGGACCGCCTCGACCCGCCTGCCCGACAAGCCGCTCGCCGACATCGCCGGCAAGCCGATGGTGGTGCGCACGGCCGAGCGCGCGGCGCAATCGGGCGCCTCGCAGGTCTACATCGCCACGGATGACGCGCGCGTCCAGGACGCCGCCCGGGCCCACGGCCTGCGCGCCCTGATGACCCGCGGCGATCATCCCACCGGCACCGACCGCCTGGCCGAGGCCGTGGAACAGCTGGGCCTGCCCGACGACGCCATCGTCGTCAACGTGCAGGGCGACGAACCGCTGATCGAACCCGAACTCATCGACGCCGTGGCCGCCCGCCTGGCCGACAGCCCGGAGGCGGACATCGCCACCTGCGCCTGTCCGCTGGCGGACGCCCAGGCGCTGTTCAACCCCAATGTGGTCAAGCTGGTCTGCGCCGTCGACGGCCGCGCGCTGTATTTCTCGCGCGCGCCGATCCCGTGGGCGCGCGACGCGCTGGCCGGCGGCGAGCGCGTGCTGGCCGACGGCCTGCCCGCCTGGCACCACATCGGCCTGTATGCCTACCGCGTGTCGTTCCTGCGCCGCTACCCGACCCTGCCGCAAGGCGCGCTGGAACGGTTCGAGTCGCTGGAACAGCTGCGCGCGATGGAGCACGGCCACGTCATCGTCGTCCATCGGGCGTCGCACCCTCCGGCCGCCGGCGTAGATACCCCGGCCGACCTGGAACGCGTTCGTTTGATTTATAGCAATCGTATATAAGGGTTATTTCGCATGGCGCGGCCCCGCAGAGGCTGTTGCATTGCGGCATAATCGCTCGGATCACAAAAAATAAACCCCATTCAGGAGCACTCATGCGTCTCATCTTGCTCGGACCTCCCGGCGCCGGCAAAGGCACTCAGGCCGCGTTTCTCACCCAGCATTTCGGCATTCCCCAGATTTCCACGGGCGACATGCTGCGCGCCGCGGTCAAGGCCGGCACGCCCCTGGGCATCGAAGCCAAGAAGGTCATGGATGCCGGCGGCCTGGTCTCGGATGAGATCATCATCGGCCTGGTCCAGGACCGCCTGAAGCAGCCCGACTGCGCCAACGGCTACCTGTTCGACGGCTTCCCGCGCACCATCCCGCAGGCCGACGCGCTCAAGAGCGCCGGCGTCAAGCTGGACTACGTGGTGGAAATCGAAGTCCCCGAAGAAGACATCATCGAACGCATGAGCGGCCGCCGCGTGCACCAGCCCAGCGGCCGCAGCTACCACGTGCGCTTCAACCCGCCCAAGGTCGAAGGCAAGGACGACATCACCGGCGAAGACCTGATCCAGCGCGACGACGATCGCGAGGACACCGTCCGCAACCGCCTGAACGTGTACCGCCAGCAGACCCGTCCGCTGGTCGACTATTACTCGACGTGGGCGCAGCAAAGCCCCGCCGACGCGCCGAAGTATCGCAAGATCTCCGGCGTCGGCGCGGTCGAGGAAATCAAGTCGCGCCTGTTCGAAGCCGTCAAGAGCTGACCGGGCGCTTCGATGGCTCCAGGCCTTCGGCGCCGGCCGGACGCGATGCGTTCCGGCCCCGGCCCGAAGGCCTTGTCGCATCCGGCGCCCGCCGCGCCGCTTTCATCCCTTGAATTGATCTGGTGGTAGAGACATGGAAATCGCGAACAAGGTATTCATCGTTACCGGTGGCGCATCCGGCCTGGGCGCCGGCACCGTGCGCATGCTGGTGGCCAACGGCGCCAAGGTCGTCATCGCCGACCTGCAGGACGGCCCTGGCGAGGAACTGGCCAAGGAACTGGGCCAGCGCTACGTGCACTGCGACGTGACGCAAGAGGCCGACGGCCAGCGCGCCGTCGCCGCCGCCAAGGAACTCGGCACCCTGTTCGGCCTGGTCAACTGCGCCGGCGTGGCGCCGGCCGCCAAGATCGTCGGCAAGAACGGCGCGCACCCGCTGGACCTGTTCCAGAAGGTCGTGTCGATCAACCTGATCGGCAGCTTCAACATGATGCGCCTGGCCGCCGAGGCCATGAGCGGCAACACGCCCGAGCCCACCGGCGAGCGCGGCGTGATGATCAACACGGCCTCGGTCGCCGCGTTCGACGGCCAGATCGGCCAGGCGGCCTACGCCGCCTCCAAGGCCGGCGTGGCCGGCATGACCCTGCCGATCGCCCGCGACCTGGCCAAGACCGGCATCCGCTGCATGACCATCGCCCCCGGCATCTTCGGCACCCCGATGATCTTCGGCATGCCGCAGGAAGTGCAGGATTCGCTGGCCGCCAGCATCCCCTTCCCCGCCCGCCTGGGCCGTCCGGAGGACTACGCCAAGCTGGTGCAGAGCATCATCACCAATGACATGCTGAACGGCGAAACGATCCGCCTGGATGGCGCCATCCGGATGCCGCCGAAGTAATCCATTCTGCCCCCCTTTCCGGGGGGCTTTTTCTTTGCAGTCACCTCAATGAGCCTGTTCCGTTCGGCGGCCACCGTCAGCAGCCTGACCCTGCTGTCCCGTATTTCCGGCCTGGCCCGCGACGTCCTGGTGGCGCGCGCCTTCGGCGCCGGCCCCATCACCGACGCCTTCTGGGTCGCCTTCCGCATTCCCAATCTGCTGCGCCGGCTGTTCGCCGAAGGCGCCTTCGCCCAGGCCTTCGTGCCGATCCTGGGCCATGCCCGCAACAACCGCTCCGAGGCCGAGGTCCGCACGCTGCTGGACCGGGTGGCGCTGCTGCTGACCATGGCCCTGATGGCGGTCACGCTGATCGGCATCATCGCCGCGCCGTGGGTGGTGTCGGCCATGGCCAGCGGCCTGCGCGGCGCGGCCCGCGATACCGAATTCGGCGCCGCCGTCTGGATGACGCGGATGATGTTCCCCTACATCTTCTGCATGTCGCTGATCGCCTTCGCCTCCGGCGTGCTCAACACCTGGCGCCGCTTCGCCGTGCCGGCGTTCACGCCGGTGCTGCTGAACCTGGCCATGATCGCCGCCTGCCTGTGGCTGGCGCCGCGCATGGACGTGCCGGTCTACGCGCTGGCCATCGGCGTGATGGCCGGCGGCGTGGCGCAACTGGCGGTGCAATGGGTCGCGCTGGCGCGGCTGGGCATGACGCCGCGCTTCTCGTTGCGCTTTCGCGAGGCCTGGGCCGACCCCACCGTGCAGCGCATCCTCAAGCAGATGGCGCCGGCCACGCTGGGCGTGTCGGTGGCGCAGATCTCGCTCTTGATCAACACCAACATCGCCACCTGGCTCACGCCCGGCAGCGTCACCTGGCTGTCGTTCGCCGACCGCCTGATGGAATTCCCGACGGCCCTGCTGGGCGTGGCGCTGGGCACCGTGCTGCTGCCCAGCCTGTCGGCGGCCCATGCCCGCGACGACCACGACGGCTACAGCGCCCTGCTCGACTGGGGCCTGCGGCTGGTGCTGCTGCTGGGCCTGCCCGCGGCGGTGGGCATGGCGCTGCTGTCGGACGGCCTGGTGGCCACGCTGTTCCACTACGGCGCGTTCTCGTCCCAGGACGTGCTGCAGACCCGGCTGGCGGTGATGTCCTATTCGGCCGGCCTGATCGGCCTGCTGGCGGTGAAGATCCTGGCGCCCGGCTTCTACGCCAAGCAGGACATCCGCACCCCGGTGAAGATCGCCATCGGCGTGCTGGTCCTGACCCAGCTGATGAACCTCGCGCTGGTGCCGCTGATGGCCCACGCCGGCCTGGCGCTGGCGATCGGCCTGGGCGCCTGCCTGAACGCGCTGGCGTTGCTGATCGGCCTGCGCCGCCGCGGCGTCTACCGGCCCGGCGAGGGCTGGGGCCGCTTCACCCTGCGCCTGGTTCCGGCCCTGGCGGCCCTGGCCGCGCTGCTGCTCTACGCCGATGGTCGTATTGACTGGATCGGCCTGCAGGCCCATGCCGGCCATCGCGCGCTGTGGCTGACCGGCGTCCTGGCGGCCAGCGCGGCGGTCTACTTCGGCATGTTGTTACTGTTTGGGTTCCGTCCCCGAGACTTCGGACGCCGGCCCGCCCGCTAATTTCCAGGGTTCGCACCCCAATCTCCGCAAAAAGCC
Source organism: Achromobacter sp. ISS7 (assembly GCF_056523125.1). Classification (NCBI taxonomy): domain Bacteria; kingdom Pseudomonadati; phylum Pseudomonadota; class Betaproteobacteria; order Burkholderiales; family Alcaligenaceae; genus Achromobacter; species Achromobacter sp. ISS7. Next base: position 2,920,592 of record NZ_JAWRZD010000001.1, read on the forward strand.
GGCTACCCGCCGGCTTTTTTTTGCATTTGATTCGTCAAGAATTGACAAGCGGACGGTAATCTTTGGTAAAAAACCTTTATTATTTACAAATTGCCATCGAAAGGATTCCCGCCTGGCCCCCAGGCGGCAGCTTGAAGTGAAGTACGCCCAAGGACAACCCATGGCGGACCAAGTCATCAATTGGTTACTGCTGCTACGCTCCGGTAAAGCGACAGCGCAGGACTACAACGATTTCCTGGCGTGGCGCGCGGCCGACCCTCTGCATGAGAATGCCTGGCAACAGTTGACGGGCACTCTGGCGGGATCAGGCTTCGGCCGGCTGGGCGACGCCTATCCTGCCGGTTACGCCACGACCGCCTCGCCGCCCCCGCCGCTGGTGGCGCCCGCGCCTGCCGTCACGCCGCCCGTCGTCGTGCCGCCGCGCCGGCGCTTCCTGGCGGGTTCGCTCGCGCTCGCCAGCGCGGGCGCCTGCGCCGCGTACGTGGGCAACGCCTTCTACCCCTTGAGCAACGTCGCGGCCGATGCCGCCACGGCCACCGGCGAACGCCGCCGCTACCTGCTTTCCGACGGCAGCCAGTTGCTGCTGGACGCGCGCAGCCGCGTCAACCTGGACTTCACCCCCGCCTACCGCCAGGTGCGGCTGCTGGACGGCGCCGTCACCGTATCGGTGGCGCCCGACGCCCGCCGGCCCTTCCTGGTGCAGACCGCCGAGGGCACCGTGCGCGCCCTGGGCACCCGCTACATGGTGCGCCAGCAGGCCCAGCGCACGGTGGTCGTGGTGCACGAGCACGAAGTGGTGGTGGAAACCATGGCCGGCGCCCACGGCATCGTGCGGGCCGGCACCGGGGCGCGCTTCGATGCCTCGCGCATCGACACCCCGCGCGCCGAACTCATGGCCGAAGCCGCCTGGGAGGCCGGCTGGGTCGACGCCCGCGGCCGCCCGCTGGCCGAGATCATCGCCGCCCTGCGCCCCTACCGCAGCGGTTCCCTGCGGGTCTCCATGGCCGCCGGCGGCCTGCCCGTGTCCGGCCATTTCCCGCTCGACGACACGGACGCGGCGCTGGCCTCCCTCGAGGACATGATGCCCATCCACGTACGGCGCTACACGCCCTGGTTCGTGTCGATCAACGTCGCGGCCTGACCACGGCCGCTGACACGGGGCTGTAACGAAAAGCCGCTTCCGTTGTATACTCAGCACGGTGTTTTTATCCAGTAGGCGCAGCAGGGCCACGAGGCGTTGATTCCTTCGATGCCCGCGCGGTCTGAAGCCCGGGTCAAGCTACCCGGGCCCTGCAGTCCGAGGCTTTCCTCGCAGCGCCCCCCGCCCGGTTGACGGGCGCTCCATCGGCAGACACGGCATTTAAAGCTTGCAATCCCCCGGGGACTTGCTAAAATGTTCGACTTTGCCGAATTCAACTTACATAGCAACATGGCCAATACCGCCCAAGCCCGCAAGCGCGCTCGCCAATCCGTTGAGCGCAACAAGCACAATTCCAGCCTGCGCTCGATGCTGCGCACCGCCATCAAGCGCGTTCGCCAATCCATCGCCGCCGGCGACAAGGCTGCGGCTGGCGAAGTGTTCCAGAAGGCGTCGAGCGTGATCGATCGCGTGGCTGACAAGAACATCATCCACAAGAACAAGGCCGCTCGCCACAAGAGCCGCCTGGCTGCCGCCATCAAGGCGCTGGCCTAAGCCATTATGCCGCCCTGCCTTGCAGGGCGTCATGAATACGGCAAATGAAGAAGGATGCCCACGGGCATCCTTTTTTGTTGCCTGTTGCATATTACCTATTGCCTATTGCCCGCCGCCCCTTGCCTCATGGCCCGAGGGCGGCAGCGCCCGTCAGTCCTGCCGGGCCGCGAGACGGCCGCGGATCTGCCGCGCCTCGTCGCGCAGGGTCGCGGTGAAGGCATCCACCAGGGGGTTCTTGGGCCGATGCTCCGGGAACACCAGGTTGACCCGGAACGGGAACGACCGCCGCAACGGCCGGATATGCAGGCCGCGGCCAATGAAATCCAGCGCCGTCAGCGGGTTGACGATGGCCAGGCCCAGCCCCTGGCGCACGAATGCGCATACCGAGACCGCCGTCGGCGTTTCGATGATCGCGCGCCGCAGCACGTTCTCGGCCGCGAACGCCTCGTCGATCTGGATCCGGTAGGGGTCGCTGGACGACAGGCTGACGAACGGTTCGCCGGCGAAGTCGGCCAGTTCCAGCGCAGGCCGCGCCAGCAGGCGATGGCCGTCGGGCAGCACGCAGACCTCGTCCACCTCCAGCAATAACTCCAGCCGGGTGCCGGCCGGCTCCAGCTCGTGCTCGGTCAGGCCCAGGTCGTAGCGCTGGGCCGTGAGCCATTCCTCCAGGAACGGCGATTCCTGCGCCTCCAGCGCCAGGCTCACGCCCGGGTAGTCCTGGCTGAAGCGCCGGAACGCGCCCGGCAGCAGCGAATGCGAAAACGCCGGCAGCGCAATCACCGCCAGTTGCCCGTCCTGGAACGCGCGCAGGCGCGCCGCGGTGGACGCCACCCGCTCCAGCCCGGCGTATGACTGGCGCACCTCGTCGTACAGCGCCAGCGCCGGCATGGTGGGCCGCAGGCGGCCGCGCACGCGCTCGAACAGGGCGAAACCGATGGCCTGCTCCATGCGCGCCAGCTCGCGGCTGACGGTGGGCTGCGAGGTGAACAGCAGGTCGGCGGCCTTGGTCACGCTGCCCGCGATCATGAGGGCGCGGAAGACTTCGATGTGTCGATGCGTCAGCATGCCAAACCCATATCAGGAATGAATCGATGTGGAAAATCTAAGCATTTTACTGGATGACCTGGCGCAGGCATGATGCTGCCCTGATTCCCTTCACCGTCACCGCTACAAGGTTCACCCCGCAATGGCTTTCGATCCGCGCCAACTCACCCAACTCGCCGCCGAGCACGACACCCCGCTGTGGGTCTACGATGCGGCCGTCATCCGCGAGCGCATCGCCCAGCTGCGCCGCTTCGACGTCATCCGCTATGCGCAGAAAGCCTGCTCCAACCTGCACATCCTGCGCCTGATGCGCGCCGAGGGCGTGAGGGTGGACGCGGTGTCGCTAGGCGAGATCGAACGCAGCCTGGCCGCTGGCTTCGAGCCCGCGGGCGAGCCGGCCGGCGTGGTGTTCACGGCCGACCTGATCGACCACGCCACCCTGGCCACCGTGATCAAGCACGGCATCACCGTCAACGCCGGCTCGCTCGACATGCTCGAACGCGTCGGCCAGCACGCGCCGGGCCACCGCGTGTGGCTGCGCATCAACCCGGGCTTCGGCCACGGCCACAGCAACAAGACCAACACCGGCGGCCCGCAGAGCAAGCACGGCATCTGGATCGACGACGTCGCGGCCGCCATCGGCATCGTGCGCCGCTACGGCCTGAAGCTGGTGGGCATCCACATGCACATCGGCTCGGGCGTGGACTACGGCCACCTGTCGAGCGTGTGCGACGCGATGGTCGACGTGGTCGCCTCGCTGGACCACGACATCGAGGCCATCTCGGCCGGCGGCGGCCTGTCGATTCCGTATCGCGAGGGCGAGCCGCGGATCGATTGCGACCACTACTTCGAGCAATGGGACGCGGCCCGCAAGCGCATCGAGCAGCGCCTGGGCCATGAGGTACGTCTGGAGATCGAACCCGGCCGCTTCCTGGTGGCCGAGGCCGGCGCGCTGGTGGCCGAAGTGCACGCGATCAACCGCCGCCCGGAGCGCGACTTCGCGCTGGTGGACGCCGGCTTCAACGACCTGATGCGCCCGGCCATGTACGGCAGCTATCACCGCATCTCGGTGCACGCGCCCGACGGCGGCACGCCGCCGACGGCCGAGACCCGCGTCGCGGTGGCCGGCCCGCTGTGCGAATCGGGCGACGTGTTCACGCAGGACGCCGGCGGCGTGGTCTCGGACCAGTCGTTGCCGCAGCCGCGCATCGGCGACTTCCTGGTGTTCCACAACGCCGGCGCCTACGGCGCGTCGATGTCCTCGAACTACAACACCCGGCCGCTGGCGGCCGAGGTGCTGCTGGACCGCAACGAGGCGCGCCTGATCCGCCGCCGCCAGACCGTCGCCGACCTGCTGGCGCTGGAGCAATAAGGCGGATCGCGGCCGTGGCGAATGCGACGGCCGCGCGATCAAACCGGCTCAGGTGGGAAAGGCCTCGCGCAAGGCGAAGGTGGCCTGCTTGAACACGCCCAGGTCGGTGCCGACCGCGACGAAGTGCATGCCCATGTCCAGGTAGCGGCGCGCGTCGGCCTGCACCGGCGCCAGGATGCCCACCGCCTTGCCCTGCGCGCTGACGCGCTGGTACAGGTGGCGAATGGCTTCCTGCACTTCCGGATGGCCCGGATTGCCCAGGTGGCCCAGGGCCGCGGCCAGGTCCGACGGGCCGATGAAGACGCCGTCCACGCCCTCGACCGACGCGATCGCGTCGACCGCCTCGATGCCGGGGCGGCTCTCGATCTGCAACAACACGCAGATGTTGTCGTTGATGGTCTTGAGGTAGTCGGGCACGGTGCCGTAGCGGTTGCTGCGCTGCATGCCGGCCACGCCGCGGATGCCCTGCGGCGGATAGCGGGTCGCGGCCACCGCGCGGCGCGCATCGTCCTCGGATTCGATGAAGGGAATCAGCAGGTTGTAGAAGCCAATGTCGAGCATGCGCTTGATCTCGACCGGATCGTTCCAGGACGGCCGGCCGATGGCGGCGCTGGCGCTGCCCTGCAGGGCCTGCAGCTGCTGCAGGAACATCGGCACGGTGTTGGGCGAATGCTCGCCGTCCAGCAGCAGCCAGTCGAAGTCGGCCAGGCCCGCGACTTCCGCAGTGACGTGGCTGGACATGCACATCCAGAAACCGATCAGGCGCTCGCGCGCCAGGATGCGTTGGCGAAAGCGGTTGGGCAAGGGTGAAGTCATCGCTGCGTGTTTCCCATCGAATGAAGCCCCGGCGCCGCCCGGCGCGCGGGGTGTGCTGATACCGGACGCTAGTCCATGCGGGCGCCGGAGGCCTTGGCCGCCGCGCCCCATTTGGTGATTTCGGATTGGACGAAGGCCGAGAACGCCTTGGGGTCGTCGCCCACCACCACGAAGCCTACGCTTTCCAGCTTCTGCCGGATATCCGGTGAAGCCAGGGCTTTCACGGTGGCCTGGTTCAGGCGCTGGATGACCGCGGGCGGCGTCTTGGCCGGCGCCGACAGGCCGAACCACGATTCGGCGGCAAAGCCCGGGTAGCCGGATTCGGCCACCGTGGGCGTATCCGGATAGGCCGGGTTGCGCTGGGCGCTGGCCACCGCCAGCGCGCGCAGCTTGCCGGACTTGACCTGCGGCAGCAGCGAGTCCTGGTTCAGGAACATCACCGACACACGCCCGCCGATCATGTCGGTGATGGCCGCGGCGCCGCCCTTGTAGGGCACGTGCACCAGGTCGAGCTTGGCGGCCTGCTTGAGCATCTCCATGGCCAGATGGCCGGACGACCCGTTGCCCGAGCTGGCGTGGGTGTACTTGCCGGGATTGGCGCGCACCAGCTTGATGAAGTCGGCGAAATTGGTGGCCGGGAATTCCATGTTGGCCACCAGCACGTTAGGGCCGGTGGCCAGCAGCGAGATATGGACGAAGTCGCTGTCGCGGTACGGCATGCTCTGGTAGAGCGAATAGCTGATGGCGTTCGAGCCCACGCCCGACAGCAGCAGCGTGTAGCCGTCGGGCTCGGCCTTGGCGACCACGTCGGAACCGATATTGCCGTTGGCGCCGCCCTTGTTCTCGACCACCACGCTCTGGCCCAGCTCCTTGGACAGCTCCGCGGCCAGCAGGCGGCCGACCGCGTCGGTGCTGCCGCCCGCGGGGAACGGCACGATCAGCTTGACCGGCCGCGTCGGCCAGTCCTGCGCCAGCAGCAGGCCCGGGGCCAGCGCGGCGGCCGCGCCCAACGCGATGGCGGCCAGCCCCAGCCGGCGGCGCGCCGGCGATGTCTTGTCTTGCATGGTTGTCTCCTTGTCGTGTTTTTCTAATGCTTGTCGCCCGGTGGCCGGGTCGGTGGATCACCGCGCGGGCAGGCCCGCGCGGCGGGAAAAACGTCATGCGACCGGACCGGTGACTCAGTCCAGCAGATAAGGCACCGCGGCGCGCTCGCAGATCTCGCGCAGGCGCGTCGCCAGCGCCGCGGAGATCGGAATGCCCTGCTCGCGGCGGCGCGCGCGCTCGGCGGCCTCGGGTTCGCCGGCCACCAGCACCGGCTCGTCGGGCCGCGCGGGCGGCGTGTCGTGCAGCGTGTCGATCAGGTCGTCCATGTCCGACTCGAACGAACCGCTGGCGCGGAAGGCGTCGGGATTGAGCGCCAGGAAGAAATGGCCGACGTCGTCCGGCTCGCCAGGACGCCGCGTGACGTTGCGGCGCGCCGCCAGCGCGCTGCCGCTGAGCGTGCCGCCCAGGATCTGCGCCATCATCGCCAGGCCGTAGCCCTTGTGGCTGCTCATGGCCGGCGTGCCGCCCAGCGGCGTCAGCCCGCCCTGGGGATGCTTGAAGATGAACTGCATGGCGGCGTCGGCCGCGGTGACCGGCGCGCCCTGCCCGTCCACCGCCCAGCCCGGCGGCAGCGGCTTGCCGAGAAAGTCGTAGACCTTGACCTTGTTGGCCGCCACCGTGGTGGTGGCCATGTCGAGCACGAACGGCTCGTTGTGGGCGGCCGGCGCGCCGAAGGCGATGGGGTTGGTGCCCAGCATGGGCATGGCGCCGCGCGTGGGCACCATGATGACGCCGTTGGCGCTGCTGGTCACCAGCCCGACCACGCCGCGCTCGACGGCGATGCGGGCATAGACGCCGGCCGCGCCGAAGTGATGCGAATTGCAGACCGACACCGCGCCCACGCCATGTTCCAGCGCCTTGTCGACGGCCAGGTTCATGGCCTGCGCCGACACCGGATAGCCCAGTCCGCCCATGCCGTCCAGCAGCGCGCTGGCGCCGCCGTCGCGCACCACGCGCGGCCGCGCGTCGAGCTTGAGCGAGCCCGCGCGCCATTTCTCCTCATAGGCCGGCAGCATCGAGATGCCGTGCGAGTCGATTCCCAGCAGATCCGTCTCGGCCATCAGGCCGGCGGTGATGGCGGCCAGGTCGGGCGCCATGCCCCAGGCCTGCAACACCGTCAGAATCTGCTCGCGCACCCGCCCCGCCGATGCCGCTGTCCCTGCCGAACCATTGCCTTGCACTCGATCTCTCCTGCTGTTGCCAATGTGAGGCCCGGACGGCGCGCGGGCCGGTCAATCGCGTTCGCGGTCGACCAGCCGGTGGCGCGCCTGGCCCAGATGGAATTGCATGGCGACCCGGGCGCGCTCGCCGTCCTGGGCGCGGATCGCCTCGAGGATGGTGGTGTGTTCGTCCAGGACGCGCTGGGCGCGCTGGCGCGACCCGGTGCGGGTCAGGTTGAGCGTCAGCCGCATGAAGCCGTTGATGGACTCGTGGATGCTTTCCAGCACCCCGAGATAGAAGTCGTTGCCGGTGGCCTCGGTGATGCTGGCATGGAACGCCAGGTCGGCCTCGGCCGACATCTGGCCGCGCGCCAGGCTGTCGGCGAACGCCGCGTGCGCGGCCTCGATCTTCTGCAGCTGCTCGTCGGTGCGGCGCAGCGCGGCCAGCCGCGCGGCATCGCCTTCGAGCGCGACGCGCAGTTCCTGCGCGCGCAGATAGGCGCCAACGTTGCCGACGTCGCTGAAGGCCGTCAGGCGCGGCGCCGGCTGGTGGCTGACGAAGGTGCCCAGGCCCTGGTGCGCGGTGATGAGGCCGTCGGCGCGCAGGCGCAGCAGCGCCTCGCGCACCACCGGCCGCGACACGCCGAAGCGCTCGGAGATCTCGTTCTCGGAAGGCAGCTTGTCGCCGACATTGAGATTGCCGGCGACGATCTGCTCGAAGATCTGGCCATACAACTGGTCTGCCAGCCGCACTCGGTGGCCGCGTTCCAGCACCAGCGCGCCCATGGCATCCGGCTCGGCGGATGCGGACGGCGCGGACGGGGGCGATGCTTTGGGTCGGGCCACGAAACCTCCTAAGGCCTGTTCACACTGGAAGGAACGTCGCACAGGCGGGTTGACAGCGCTCATCGTACCGTCAATGCCGCAAGCTCGGCCATCAGGCCGCGGCGGTCTCGCGGTCCCATTCGGCCAGCGCGCGCGCCACCGGCGCGACCCGTTCGCGCTCGGCGCTGGAGATGCCGGTCAGCAGCGGCAGCATCGGGCCCATGTCGGCCACGCCGGACAGGGTCACGGCGTCGTGCAGCACTCGGATCGGGCTGATCGCGTCGCGGCAATCCTCCAGGCCCAGGTAGTTCGCGCGCACGCTTTCGGCCTCGTCGTAGCGGCCTTCCTTGAGCAGGTGCAGCAGGCGCATCGAGCCGCGCGGGGCGACGCAGACCGAACCGGACGTGAAGCTCTTCAGGCCGAAGTCGCGGTAGTGGACGATGGCCGGCCGTTCGCCGATGCCGCTGACCACGCGGTTGGCGTCCACCTGCCGCAGGAGCGACGACAGGTAGGCGTCGCGCGCGGGTTCCTCGCGCACCACCGCGTACTTGAAGGCGACGATGCGGCCCTCCTCGACCAGGCGCGCGGCCGTGGCCGGCGCCAGGTAATCGGCGGACTTGATGTAGACCACCGCGGGCTTGCCTAGTGCGTCGGTGAAGCGGCGCACGCCATCGGCCAGGCCGGCGTCGGTGTACGGAAACGACATCGGCAACAGCATCGCGGTGGGGAAGGCGCGCGAACGCAGCAGCGCGGCCTGGTCCATCATCTTGCCGAAATCGGGGCCGACCGACGGCAGGATCCAGGTGTCCGGCCCGGCCAGCGCGGCCAGCATGTCGACGATGCGGGCGTACTCGCCCACGCCGACGTTGTAGAAGTTGGCGTTGCCGCCGTACATCACGTTGCGCACGCCGCCCACCTCCAGGTGCCGCAGCAGTTTCTGGTTGGCGCCCTCGTTCAGGGACAGGTCCGCATGACGCGCCAGCGGCGGCACCGCGATGACGGAACGCTGCAGGTCCTGGACGGTGACCGGGGAGGTTTTCATGGCGGAGTCTCCTGGCGGATTCCGGCGCGGAATCCAGTTGTTAGATGAGTGATGCGTAAAAAGTATACTTGGTTGACAAGTAGACCCTCAATACCTATATTCGTTTTACAAGTCATCGCTAGCACGACGGCAAGGCGCGACAGACGCCGGCAGCATTCAGTCCCGGGCCCGTCCCGGCAGGAACACCCCCACAAACGATGCGCGGCCACGCGCACACGAGGAGACGACTTCCATGCTTGCAGCCCCCTTGCGAGGCCGCCTGGCCCTAGCCGCCTGTCTGGCCGCGGCCGCCCTGCTGCCCAGCGGCGCCGCGCGCGCCGCCGACTACCCGGCGCGCGACGTCAGGATCATCGTGCCCTTCCCCGCCGGCGGCACCGCCGACATCGCCGCGCGCGTGGTGGCGGCCGAGCTGGGCAAGGCCTGGGGCAAGGCGGTGGTGGTGGACAACAAGGCGGGCGCGGGCGGCAACGTCGGCACCGCCGAGGCGGCCCGCGCCACCGCCGACGGCTACACGCTGCTGATGGGCACCGTCAGCACCCACGCCATCAACCAGTCCGTCTACGCCAAGCTGCCCTACGATCCGGTCAAGGACTTCACCCCAGTCACGCTGGTGATACCCGTGCCCAACGTGCTCGAGCTGAATCCCGGCTTCGCCGACAAGCACGGCATCCGCAACGTGGCGGACCTGATCAAGTACCTGAAGGCCAACCCCGGCAACGTCAACATGGCCTCGACCGGCAACGGCACGTCGACCCACCTGTCGGGCGAACTGTTCCAGGCCATGACCGGCACGCGCATGACCCACGTGCCCTACAAGGGCAGCAGCCCCGCGTTGACCGACGTGATGGCGGGCTCCTCCGACCTGATCTTCGACAACCTGCCGTCGTCGATGGGCTTCATCAAGAGCGGCAAGCTGCGGCCGCTGGCGGTCACCACCGCCACGCGCTCGCCGGCGCTGCCGGACGTGCCGACGCTGGCCGAGGCCGGCGTGACGGGCTACGAAGCCTCCAGCTGGTTCGGCTTGCTGGCTCCGGCCGGCACGCCGCCGGCAATCGTCGACAAGATCCAGCGCGATGTCGCCGCGGCGCTGCAGCAGGCGCCGGTGCGCGAACAGCTGCAGGCCCAGGGCGCCACGCCGTCGGGCAATACGCCGGCGCAGTTCACCCAGTTCATGGCGCGGGAAACCGTCAAATGGGCCGCGGTCGTGAAGCAATCGGGCGCCAAGGTCGACTGACCCGCGCCGATCCGGATCCGGCCGCCACGCGTGGGCGCCGGGTTCTTCATCATCACGCGAACCAGGAGACACCATGAACAAATCGATGGGCGCGATCGCGCTGTCCGCCGCCGCGCTGCTTGCCGGGCCGGCGGTCCACGCCGCCGGCTATCCCACCAAGCCCGTCACGATGATCGTGCCGTTCGTGCCGGGCGGCTCGTCCGACATCACGGCGCGCAGCGTCACGCCGGGGCTGACCAAGGCGCTGGGCCAGACCTTCGTGGTCGAGAACAAGCCGGGCGCCAACAGCGCCATCGGCGCGCAGGCGCTGGCCCGCGCCACGCCGGACGGCTACACCATGATGGTGGGCTCGATCGGCACCTTCGCCATCAACGAGGCGCTGTACAAGACCCTCTCGTACAACCCGAGCAAGGACTTCGAGTACCTGACCCAGGCGGTGCGCAACCCCAACGTGCTGGTGGCCTCGCCATCGTTCCCGGCCAACACGGTGGCCGAGCTGGTCGACTACGCCAACAAGAATCCCGGCAAGGTGTCGTACGCCTCGTCGGGCACGGGTTCGTCCGACCACTTGTCGGCGGTGATGTTCCGCCAGCGCACCCAGACCTCGGGCGTGGACGTGCCGTACCGCGGCGGCGGCGCCGCCATCGCCGACCTGATGGGCGGGCAGGTCAACGTGTCGTTCCAGAACCTGGGCGCGGTGCAGACCCACATCAAGGCCGGCAAGCTCAAGGCGCTGGCCATCACCGGCGAGGCGCGCGCGGCGGACCTGCCCGACGTGCCGACGCTGGCCGAGGCCGGCATCAAGGACATGGTGGTGTATTCGTGGCAGGGCTTCGCCGTGCCCAAGGGCACGCCGCCGGCCGTGGTGCAGCAGCTGACCCAGGCGCTGCAGACCGCGCTGCGCGATCCGCAGACCGAGAAGACGCTGCAGGGGCTGGGCTTCGAGGTGGTGGCCAACACGCCGCAGCAGTTCAGCGCGTTCCAGCAGGCCGAGGTCAAGCGCTGGAAGGACGTGATCCAGAAGGCCGACATCCAGCTGGAATAAGGCCGCCAGGCGGTGCGGCCCGGGGATGCCCCCGCGGCCCGCGCCCTCTCAGCCGGATTCAAGGCCGGATCAAGTAGCATGAAGGTTTCGCCACCCACCTGTACGACAACATGACCACCAAGCATCGCATCATCCAGGTCGGCTCGCTGGCCGGCTCGCCCTCCGCCAACCAGCGCCTCGCCGAGCGCTACGACGTCATCGAGCTCTGGAAGCAGCCGGATCGCAAGGCCGCCCTGGCCGAACTGGGCAAGGGCGTCACCGCCGTCGTCACCTCGGCCAACTTCTGCGCCAACGCCGAACTCATCAACGCCCTGCCCGACCTGAAGGCCATCTGCAGCTGGGGCGTGGGCTACGAGACCATCGACGTACAGGCGGCGCATGCGCGCGGCGTGCAGGTCAGCAACACGCCCGACGTGCTGACCGATTGCGTGGCGGACCTGGCGTGGGGCCTGCTGATCGCCGGCGCCCGCCGCATGGGCCAGGGCGAACGCTTCGTGCGCGCCGGCCAGTGGGGCCAGGTGCACGGCAGCATTCCGCTGGGCCAGCGCGTCAGCGGCAAGAAGCTCGGCATCGTGGGCCTGGGCCGCATCGGCGAGGCCATCGCCCGCCGCGGCATCGGCTTCGACATGCAGGTGCGTTATCACAACCGCAGGAAGCGCGACGACATCGACTACGGCTACGAGGCCTCGCTGACCGACCTGGCGGCCTGGGCCGACTTCCTGATCGTGGCCACCGTGGGCGGCCCCGCCACGCGCCACCTGGTCAACCGCGAAGTGCTGGAAGCGCTGGGCCCGCGCGGCATCATCGTCAACATCGCGCGCGGTCCGGTCATCGACGAGGCGGCGCTGGTGGCCGCACTGGAAGCCGGCAAGCTCGGCTGCGCCGCGCTCGACGTGTTCGAGCACGAGCCCAAGGTGCCCGAGGCGCTGATCAAGAGCGACCAGGCCGTGCTGCTGCCGCACATCGGCAGCGCCACGCTGGAAACGCGCCAGTCGATGGAAGACCTGATGCTGGAGAACCTGGCGGCGTATTTCGACACCGGCCGCGTGATCACGCCGGTGGAGTGACGCGGGCGGGAACGGCGGCGCGGCCAGCGCCGTCAGCTCCCGCGCAAGCGGCACGACGAATACTGGCAACGCAAACCCAGGCAGCACATACGCAGGCAGCACATACGCAGGCAGCACAAACGAAAAAGCCTCTCGGCGCCCATACCGAGAGGCTTTCGGCTTTCAGGCCCGAAGACCCGTCCACCGTGCAAAGGAACTACTGGACCTCGCGGCCCGGTGCTGCGTGACTGCCTTACTTCGCGGGCGCCGTGGCGGCACCCGATTTGTCCATCTTGGAGGCGCCCGATTTCTCGGTGCCCTGTTTGGCGGACGTCTTGTCGGACTTGTGATGCTTGTGCTGCGCCTGGGTCTTGGTATCGCCCGACTTGGTCGTGGCATCGGCGCCTGCCGCGAACGCCGAAGGCGCGGCAGCGAGACCGAGGCACAAGGCCGAAGTGGACAGGAACGCAGCGATACGGGAGTGAGTCGTCATTACATGAACTCCTAATGGTGAAGACCCGAGGGCTGCCCCTCCGGCCTTTCCGACACGGGGCGGCAACATCGCCGCATGACCCGTACTCCGTTGGAACCCGCGCCCCGCCGAAGGTTCAGCCCGATGCGCGGAATTTTCGCGTCCTTTCCGACGTTAACGCTTCGTCATGGGATCGTGACAATCGACTCCCGCGCCGCGGGGCTCAGCTTTCAAATATCAGCAACGCCACGGTGGCGAACAGCATCGCCGCGAAGCTGGCTCTCAGCTTGCGTTCAGGCAAGCGATAGGCCAGCCGCACGCCGACCGGCACGAACAGCAGGCTGCCCGCCGCCAGCGGCAGGCCCACCAGCCAGTCGGCCTGGCCGGCCCACGAGTACGTTGCCAGCGCCACCGCCGAGCCCGGGATCACCATGCACAGGGCCAACGCCTGCGCGGTGGTCTGCGGCAGCCGGAACACCGTGGTGATGATGGGCACCGCCAGCACCGCGCCGCCCACGCCGAAGAAGCCGCCCAGCGTGCCGCACAGCACGCCCAGCGCGGTGGCGCGGCGCGGCGTGAACACCGGGGCGTTGCCGCTGGCCGTGGGCGCGCGCCGGGCACGGCCGGCGCGCCAGGTCTGCCAGGCGTAGAACAGCGCGATGAAGAACAGGAACACGGCGAAGCTCAGGCGCAGCACGCCCGAATCGATGCCCAGCGCCAGCCGCGCGCCGACCCAGGTGAACACCACCGCGCCGCCCGCGCCGGCCAGCGCCACGCGGCGGTCGATGCGGGTCTGCTGGTTGTACTTGCGCACCGCCATCATGATGGTCGGCAGCACCATGATCAGCGCGGTGCCCTGCGCCAGCTGCTGCGACATGCCCATCAGCAGCACCAGCGCCGGAATCGCGATCATGCCGCCACCGATGCCGAGCACGCCGCCCATGAAACCGATAAGACACCCCGCGCCCAGGCACAGGGCGATCAGCAACACACTCACGTGGGGCTCCCGTCAGCGCAGCTTGTCGAGCGCGGCGTCGAGCCGGTCGACCGCCCAGATCTCCAGCCCCTCGATGGGCTGGCGCGGCGCGTTGGCCTTGGGAATCAGCGCGATCGAGAAGCCCAGCTTGGCGGCTTCGCGCAGGCGTTCCTGGCCGCGCGGCGCGGGCCGGATCTCGCCCGCCAGGCCGACTTCGCCGAAGGCGATCAGGCCGCGCGGCAGGGGCCGGTCGCGCAGGGACGACATGATGGCCAGCAGCACCGGCAGGTCGGCGGCGGGCTCGGTGATGCGCACCCCGCCCACGGCGTTGACGAACACGTCCTGGTCGAAGGTCGAGACGCCGGCATGGCGGTGCAGCACCGCCAGCAGCATCGCCAGGCGGTTGCCCTCCAGGCCGACCGTCAGGCGGCGCGGGTTGGGCGCGTGGGAACTGTCCACCAGCGCCTGGATCTCGACCAGCAGCGGGCGCGTGCCCTCCTGCGTGGCCATCACGCAGGAGCCGGCCACCTGCTGCTCGTGCTGCGACAGGAACAGCGCCGACGGGTTGGCCACGCCCCGCAGGCCGCGGTCGGTCATGGCGAACACGCCCAACTCGTTGACCGCGCCGAAGCGGTTCTTGAAGGCCCGCACCAGGCGGAACGACGAATGCGTGTCGCCCTCGAAATACAGCACCGTGTCGACGATGTGCTCGAGCACGCGCGGGCCGGCCAGCGCGCCGTCCTTGGTGACGTGGCCGATCATGACGATGGCGATGCCGGTCTGCTTGGCCAGGCGCGTCAGCTGCGCGGCGCATTCGCGCACCTGCGACACCGAGCCGGGCGCGGCGGTCAGCTCGCCGCTGTAGAGGGTCTGGATCGAATCGATGACCGCCACGCTGGGCTTCTGCTCGGACACCGCGGCCTGGATCGCCTCCAGGCGGATTTCCGCCAGCAGGTTGACGTTGCCGGTCTGCAACCCCAGCCGGCGCGCGCGCAGCGCCACCTGCTCGGCCGATTCCTCGCCGGTGACGTACAGGACGTTGGTGCTTTCCGACAGCGAGGCCAGCGCCTGCAGCAGCAGGGTCGACTTGCCGATGCCGGGGTCGCCGCCGATCAGCACCACGGCGCCGGCCACCAGGCCGCCGCCCAGCACGCGGTCGAACTCCTCCAGCCCGGTGGGGGTGCGCGGCGTTTCACGCGCCTCGATCTCGGACAGGCTGCGCACGGGGCTGCTGGAGGCCAGCGGCGCGTAGCGGTGCGAGGCCGCGGCGGCCGGCGCGGCCGACTCCACGGTTTCTTCCAGGGTGTTCCAGGCGTTGCAGTGCGGACACTTGCCTTGCCACTTCGGGGTGGTGCCGCCGCATTCGGCGCACACATAGACGGTTCGGGTTTTGGCCATGGGCGCAAGTTTACCGGCACACGGCGGCGCCCGGGAGCCACCGGCGCGTCGGCGCGGCGCGCGCAACGGGCCGGTTTTGCCCCGCCCTGGTGCAGCCAGCTTTCAATTCGCTTGCATAAACAGGGACGCGTCACAGTTACACCATGCAAACAGAAGAAATTCGCTGGCAGATTTCTGCAAATCGCGCATAATCACCGGGTGATGCGCAATGTTGAACCGTCGGTTATTTGGCGGCATACCCGGCGCCGCCGCCCGCCAGGACGGCACGACGGGAATCGCGGCGCATCGCAAGACGCATGGGCCGCAGACACGGCCACCTAAACCGGAACACGACCCGCCCCTGGACGAGACCGCCGGACCACCGGCGCGGCACAGGCTAAGGTCAGACGCGGATACGCCTTGCCACCAGGCGTATGCGCGAGGAGTACGCGCATGAGCATTACCTATCGCCCCCCCTTCGACGAAGACGACGAACTGGATTTGCGCGCCCTGTATCGCAAGCCCAGGGCCGGCGGCAGCCCCGAACTGGATGCGGCGGTGCGCCGCACCTGGCATCCCGGCCGCAGCTGGCACCCGGGCTGGGCCGCCGCCGCCTGCGCGGCGCTGGTCGCCGGCCTGTTCGCCTGGACCGACATGCGTGAAAGCGCCGAGATGACCGACATGACGCCGCAACTGGCCGTGTCGCATGAGCCGGCCATCAGCATCGAACGCAGCCCGGCGCCGCGGCCCGCGGTCGCCGAAGCGCCCGCGCCGCAGCCGGCGCAGGCTCCGGTGCAGCGCGCCGCGGTGCAGACGCCCGCCGACACGCCCGCCGCCGTCCCTGCCCAGCAGGCGACCGCGGAGGCCGCGCCGGCCACCGCCACGGCCACCGCCGAACAGCCGGCCGAGGCCGCCAGCAGCGAACCCGTGGCCTTCAGCGAGCAGGACATCGAGGCCCGCGTGGCGCACATCCGCGCGCTGATGCAGGACGATCAGCAGGAAGAGGCCGTGACGGCGCTGCGCGATTTGCAGCAAGGCGCCCCCGACCTGACCCTGCCCGACGATCTGCAGGAACTGGCGCAGCAGAACCCCGCGTCCTGACCCCGTTTCCGCTTTCCGTTTTACCCGTCCAGGCCCGCCTTCGTTGCGGGCCTGGACGTTGATACCCCCGAGATCCGGTCAGAAACTGATCGGCTTCTTGCTAACATGGCCAACATGAGTCCGAGCTTCCACCACCGCAACCTCCCCCACCTGCTGCTTTACGCGCGTGAAACCCTGATGGCGCACTTCCGCCCGATCCTGCACGCGGCCGGCGTCACCGAACAGCAATGGCGGGTGTTGCGCACGCTGAGCGAAGTCGGCGCGATGGAACCGAACCAGATCGCCCGCAGCTGCCAGATCCTCAGCCCCAGCCTGACCCGCATGCTGGCCGGCATGGAAGAACAGGGACTGATCAAGCGGGTTCGCTCGAACGCGGATCAACGGCGCCAGGAAATCTCGCTGACGCCCAAGAGCAACAAGCTGATCGACCGCATGCGGCCGCAGGTCGATGCCAAGTACCAGGAAATCGAGGACCGGATCGGCAAGGAATTGCTCGACCGCCTGTACGCCGACGTCGACGCGATGGTCGACCTGATCAAGCGCGATCCGGCCGAATGAATCAGTCCGGCACGGGCAGGATTGCGTTGATCTGGCCCGTGCCCGAACTGGTGAAGTAGTCCGTGACGATCTCGGCCGGCCGGTCGTAGGCGTCCCAGCCCAGCAGCCCCAGCAACATGGCGGTGTCGTGCATGCCGCCCTCGCCCACGCACAGGTCGGCGTATTCCGGCAGCATGGCGCAGAACGTTTTCCAGTCGCCCTGGCGCCACAGGTCCACCACCCGCAGGTCGACCTGGCGGTAGAACTCGCGGCTGATCTGGTGCATGGCGGCCTCGGGGCTGCCGTTGTCGTTGAAACGGTGCGACAGCGATCCGCTGGCCAGTACCGCGACGCGGCTGTCGCTCTCTTCGATGGCCTGGCGCAGCGCCGCGCCGAAGCGGCGGCTGTCGTCCAGGGAATGCCAGGCGCACCAGGCCGCCACCGACACCACCTTGAAGCGGTCGTCGCCATTCATGTAGCGCATCGGCACCAGCGTGCCGTACTCGAGCTCCAGGCTGGCGATCTCGTGGGCCCGGGTGGCCACGCCGGCGGCGCTGGCGCACTCGGCGATGCGCCGGCCCAGCGCCGGATCGCCGCGGTAGGCATAGTCCATGTCCTTGATGAAGTGCGGCAGCTCGTTGCTGGTGTAGCGGCCGGCGAAGCGATCGTGGCAGTTGACGTGATAGCCGCCATTCACCAGCCAGTGCACGTCCAGCACCACCAGCGTGTCCACGTCCAGGTCGCGGCAACGCTGGCCGATGGCGCGGTGCCCCTGGATCGCGGCTTCGCGGCAGCCATGGTGGCGGCCGGGCATTTCGGAAAGGTACATGGACGGCACATGCGTTACCTTGGCCGCCAGCGCGAGCTTGCCCATGATGCGTGTCTCCTTGTTGTCGTGCCGGGCGGGGTTCAGACGCCCCACTTCGGGATGTGGTGGCTGCCCATCGAGACGCAGACGTTCTTGATCTCGGCGAACACCTCGTAGCTGTATTCCCCGCCCTCGCGGCCGGTGCCGGATTCCTTGGTGCCGCCGAACGGCTGGCGCAGGTCGCGCACGTTCTGGCTGTTGATGAACACCATGCCGGCCTCGATGCCGCGCGCCAGCCGATGCGCGCGGCCGATATCGCTGGTCCAGATGTAGGAAGCCAGGCCGTACTTGACGTCGTTGGCCAGCGCCAGCCCGTGGGCCTCGTCCTTGAACGGGATCAGGCAGGCGACCGGGCCGAAGATCTCTTCCTGGGCGCAGCGCATGCGGTTGTCGACGTCGGCCAGCACCGTGGGCCGCACGAAGTGGCCGCCCGCCAGGTGCGCCGGCAGGCCCTGCGGCGCATCGGCGCCGCCGGCCAGGATGCGCGCGCCCTCTTCTGCGGCCAGGCGGATGTAGCCGGTGACCTTTTCCCAGTGCTGGCGCGTGATCATCCCGCCCACGTGGGTCGCCTCGTCGGTCGGGTCGCCCACCGCCAGGCGGTTGGCGCGCTCGGCGAAGCGGCGCACGAAGTCGTCGTAGATCGATTCCTGCACGAAGATGCGCGAGCCCGCGGTGCAGCGCTCGCCGTTGAGCGAGAAGATGGTGAACAGCGCCGCGTCCAGCGCGCGCTCGACATCGGCGTCGTCGAACACCAGCACCGGCGACTTGCCGCCCAGTTCCATCGAGAACTTCTTGATGCCGCCCGCGTTCGCCATGATCTTCTTGCCGGTGACGGTGCCGCCGGTGAACGAGATCGCGCGCACGCCGGGATGGCGCACCAGCGCGTCGCCGGCGGTGGCGCCATGGCCCTGCACCACGTTCAGCACCCCGGGCGGAATGCCGGCTTCCAGGGCCAGCAGGCCGAGCTGGTCGGCGGTCAGCGGCGACAGTTCCGACATCTTCAGCACCGCGGTGTTGCCCAGCGCCAGGCAGGGCGCGGTCTTCCAGGTCGCGGTCATGAACGGCACGTTCCACGGCGACACCAGCGCGCACACGCCGACCGGCTGGTACAGCGTGTAGTTCAGCATCTGGTCGTCCACCGGATAGGTGTGGCCGTTCATGCGGGTGCAGACTTCGGCGAAAAAGGTGAAGTTCTCGGACGCGCGCGGGATGAGCTGCTTGCGCGTCTGCGAGATCGGCAGGCCGGTGTCGCGCGTTTCCAGCTCGGCCAGCTGCGGCACATTGCGGTCGATCAGTTCGCCCAGGCGGCGCATCAGCCGCGCGCGTTCCTTGGCGGGCGTGCCGGCCCACTTGGGAAAGGCGTCGGCCGCGGCGGCCACGGCGGCGTCGACCTCGGCCTGGCCGCCGGCGGCCACCTCGTCGATGGCCTCGCCAGTAGCCGGGTTGAAGGTGGTGAAGCGGTCGGCGCTGTCGACCTGCTTGCCGTTGATCCAGTGCTTGATGCTCACGTGCGTCTCCTCGCCTTTCGCGGACGGCCGGCGCCGATGCGGCGGGCGGTCCGACAATTTAGTTAACTAGTTAACTTTATGCGCCGGCGATGGCGCTGTCAACGGCGGAAAACCCCTGTCGCGCGGGCGCGCCGGCGATTGCCGCGGCCCCGCTTTTTCACTATGATAATTAACATGCTAACAATATGCCGGAGAGGGCTGGTCCCACGCATGTCATGCCACATATCTGGATTGAGTACTCCGCCAACCTGGACCTGGACACCCGCGCCCTGATGCGCGCGGTGCAGGACGCCGCCGTTGGCGACGGCAGCCTGTATCCGCTGGCCGGCGCACGCACCCGCGCCGTGCGGGTCGACGATTACCTGATCGCCGACGGCCATCCCGACAATGCCTTTGTCCACGTGCTGCTGCGCATCGGCCACGGCCGCAGCGCCGCGCAGCAGGCGGCCCTGGGCGAGCGCGCGTTCCAGGCGCTGCGCGACGCGCTGGCGCCGGAAATGGCGCGTCGGCCGCTGGGCCTGTCGCTGCAGGTCGAGGAAGCCGACGCGGTGCTCAACTACAAGCACAGCAACTATCGCGACTACCTGGCGGCCCGCGCCGCCGCGCTGCCGCGCACGGTGGTGGGCGCCGCGCTCAATACGCGCCAGGCGCTGGCCGCGCTGGGCGAGGCGGTGAACGCGCCGCCCTACCAGGCCGCGCCGCGCGCGCCGGTGCTGTACATCAAGCCGGCCAATACCCATGCCGCCGACGGCGACGCCATCACGCTGCCGGCCGACGTGCCCGAGGTGCGCATTGGCGCCACCCTGGGCATCGTGTTCGGCCGCCGCGCCAGCCGCGTCAGCGAGGCCGAGGCGCTGGCCCATGTGGCCGGCTATCGCGTGGTGGCCGACCTGTCGGCGCCGCACGACAGCTACTTCCGTCCCGCGCTCAAGCAGCAGTGCCGCGACGGCTTCTGCCCGATCGGCCGCGCGCTGGCGCCGGCCGCGGCGGTGCCGGATCCCGACGCGCTCGGCATCGAGGTCTGGATCGACGGCGAACTGGCGCAGCGCGCCAGCACCGCCGACCTGGTGCGGCCGGTGGCCCGGCTGATCGCCGACGTCACCGCCTTCATGAGCTTCGAGCCCGGCGACATCCTGCTGGCCGGCGCCCGCGCCGACGCGCCGCTGGCGCGCGCCGGGCAACGCTACGAGGTCCGCATCGCCCAGGTCGGCACGCTCGGCAACACGCTCATCGCCGGCGCCTGAGGCGCCCCACGGAACCCGCCATGAAACACGCACGCATCGCCTACGAAGGCGCCATCCACGCCGCCACCGACGCCGGCAACGGCCAGATCCGCCTGGCGGACGGCCGCCTGCTGGCCGAGGACGCGGTGACCTGGCTGCCGCCGATCGAGCCGCGCACCACCTTCACGCTGGCCATCAACTACGCCGACCACGCCAAGGAGCTGGCGTTCAAGGCGCCCGCCGAACCGCTGGGCTTTCTCAAGGCCGCCAACACCTTCGCCGGCCATCGCGCGCAAACGCTGCGCCCGGCCGACGTGGGCTTCATGCACTACGAATGCGAGCTGGCCGTGGTGATCGGCAAGACCGCCCGCAACGTGACGCGCGAGCAGGCCTACGACTACGTGGCCGGCTACACCGTGGCCAACGACTACGCGCTGCGCGACTACCTGGAAAACTGGTACCGCCCCAACCTGCGCGTCAAGAGCCGCGACACCTGCACCCCGCTGGGGCCGTGGCTGGTGGACCGCGACGACGTCGCCGACCCGATGAACCTGGACCTGCGCACCACCGTCAACGGCGTCGAGACCCAGCGCGGCAACACCCGCGACATGGTGTTCGACATCCCCGCCCTGATCGCGTACTTCAGCGGCTTCATGACGCTGTCGCCCGGCGACCTGATCCTGACCGGCACCCCCGACGGCATCGTCAACGTCCAGCCGGGCGACGAGGTCGTGACCGAGATCGACGGCATCGGCCGGCTCGTCAACACGCTGGTGCCCTACCCCGCCTGATTCCCCTTCTTACCTGGATACCTTCGCATGCTCGACACCACCACCGTGCGCGCCCTGGCCGCACGCCTGCACGACGCCGAACGCAGCCGCCAGCAGATCCGCCAGATCTCGCTGGAGCATCCCGACATCACCATCGCCGACGCCTATGCCATCCAGCGCGCCTGGATGGACATCAAGCTGGGCGAGGGCCGCGTCAAGCGCGGCCACAAGATCGGCCTGACCTCGCGCGCCATGCAGCTGTCGTCGCAGATCGACGAGCCCGATTTCGGCATGCTGCTGGACGACATGTTCTTCGAGGACGGCGGCGACATTCCCGCCGACCGCTTCATCCTGCCGCGGCTGGAAGTGGAGTTGGCCTTCGTGCTGGGCAAGCGCCTGCAAGGCCCGAACGTGACGCTGTTCCAGGTGTACGACGCGGTCGAATACGTGATCCCGGCGCTGGAGATCATCGATGCCCGCTCGCACGGCATCGATCCCGACAGCAAGCGCCCGCGCAAGGTGTTCGACACCATCGCCGACAACGCCGCCAACGCCGGCGTGGTGATGGGCGGACGGCCGGTGAAGATCGGCGAGCTGGACCTGCGCTGGATCGGCGCGATCCTGTCGCGCAACGCGGTGATCGAGGAAACCGGCGTGGCCGCCGGCGTCTTGAACCATCCCGCCAATGGCGTAGTATGGCTGGCGAACAAGCTGGCCGCGCATGAGGTGGCGCTGGAAGCGGGCGAGATCATCCTGTCGGGTTCCTTCACCCGTCCGGTGGCCGCGCGCCCCGGCGACACCTTCAACGTCGACTACGGCGTGCTCGGCTCCGTCAACTGCCACTTCATCTGACCTCAACGCGGCCCATGGATATCCTGACCAATCAATTCAAGCGCGCGCTGCGCGCCGGCACGCCCCAGATCGGCCTGTGGGCCGGCTTGGCCAGCGCCTACACCTCCGAGATCATCGCCGGCGCCGGCTTCGACTGGCTGCTGATCGACGGCGAGCACGCCCCCAACACGCTGCAGACCACGCTGGCGCAGCTGCAATCGGTGGCCGCCTATCCGGTGGCGCCGGTGGTGCGCCCGGCCTGGAACGACCCGGTGCAGATCAAGCAGATCCTCGACACCGGCGCCCAGACGCTGCTGGTGCCGATGGTGCAGTCAGCCGAAGAGGCCGCGGCGGCGGTGGCCGCGGTGCGCTATCCGCCGACGGGCATCCGCGGCGTGGGCAGCGCGCTGGCGCGCTCGTCGCGCTGGAACCGCATCCCCAACTACCTGGAACGCGCCAACGACGAGATGTGCGTGCTGGTGCAGATCGAGACGCCGCGCGGCGTGGAAGCGCTGGAAGCCATCCTGGCGGTGGACGGCGTCGACGGCGCCTTCATCGGCCCGGCCGACCTGTCGGCCAGCATGGGCTACCTGGGCCAGCCCGAGCATCCCGAGGTCACGCGGACCATCGACGCGGCCATCGGCCGCATCGTCAAGTCGGGCAAGGCCGCCGGCATCCTGCACAGCGGCGTGACCCAGGCCAGGCACTACCTGTCGCTGGGCGCGACGTTCGTGGCGGTGGGCGTAGACGCGGTGCTGCTGGCGCGCGCGGCCGAAAAGCTGGCGGGCGAGTTCAAGGACCTCAAGCCGGTCGGCAAGGCCGGCGGACCGTACTGAGCCTCGGCAAGCAGCCAAAAGAAAACGGCGCCCGCGGGCGCCGTTTTTTATCTTGAGCCACGGACGGCGTGCCCGCCATGGGCCACGCCGCCTGGCCAATTCCTGGCGATCAGGAGCGGCCGCCCAGGCTGCCGCCACCGTCCACGCCCAGCACCTGGCCGGTGATGAAGCCGGCGTCGTCCGACAGCAGGAAGGCGATGGCGGCGGCCACTTCGGCCGGCGTGCCCAGGCGCTTCATCGGCACCGAGGCCAGCGCGCGCTTCTCGCCCTCGCTGCCCGCGGGACGGGTGGCGCGGAACATTTCGGTTTCGATGGGGCCCGGCGCCACCGCGTTGGCGGTCACGCCGTATTCGGCCAGTTCCAGCGCCCAGGTGCGGGTGCAACCCACCAGCGCGCTCTTGGCGGCCGAATAGGCGGTGCGTTCCAGGCCGCCGTGGATGGCGCGGCTGCAGACGTTGACGATGCGGCCGGCGCGGCGCACCTTCATCGATTCGATGAAGGCCTGCGTCACCTGCACGGCGACGCGCACGTTCAGGTCCAGCACGTTGTACAGGGTCGCCAGGTCGATTTCGCCCAGCGGCTGCGGCGAGGCGATGCCGACGTTGTTGACCACGGCGTCGACCGGGAATTTCTCGCGGATCTCGCGCAGCACTTCCTCGGTGCGGCCGGCGTCGGCCAGGTCACAGGCATAGAGGTAGCCGGGAAAATCCACGTCTCCGGTATTGCGCGCGATACCGACCACATGACAACCCATGTCGGACAGCCGCTGCGTAAGGGCCCAGCCTATGCCTTTGGTGGCGCCCGTGATGAGCACGCATTTGTCCTTCATGGATCGAAACCTCGTCGTTCGTTACTGGGGCGAAAACGGGCGCTTGGGCGCCCGGTTTTTCAAGTAGACACCATCCGGCGTTACCTGTCTTGTAAATTGCGTAGCAATTCTTGCATGCCGGACACCTGCCGCCGCGGGCGGACGCATCCGGCGAAAAAACGGACGCCGCCAGGCATCCGACAGGCCGGGACCGGAAAAGTGCCCCGGGTCTGGTCAAAAAAGGATCAGGCGTCCCGGGTGACCGGCACGCGCGGCGCCAGGGCGCACAGCAGCTCGTAGCCGATGGTGCCGGCCGCCAGGGCGACTTCGTCCACCGACGGGCCCTCTTCGCCCCACAGCGAAACCGGGGCGCCGACGCCGGCGGCCGGAATCGGGTCCAGGTCGACGATCAGCATGTCCATCGACACCCGCCCGACCAGCCGGGTGCGGATGCCGGCCACGACCACCGGGGTGCCGGTGGCGGCGTGGCGCGGATAGCCATCGGCGTAGCCGCAGGCGACGATGCCGACGCGCATGGCGCGGTCGGCGCGGAACAGCGCGCCGTAGCCGACCGAGTCGCCGGCCTTCAGTTCCTGCACCGCAATGATCTCGGAGCGCAGCGACATGGCCGGCTTGAGGCCGAACGTGCTGGCCTCGGCGTCGGCGAAGGGCGAGGCGCCGTACAGGCAGATGCCGGGACGGACCCAGTGCGCCTGGGTCTCGGAACCCACCGCGACCTCGGCGAAGCGCAAGGTGGCCGCCGAATTGCAGACGCTGACGGGCCCGGTCATCTTATGCGTCACCGAATTAAACACGGCCATCTGCTCGGTGATGCCCTGAGGGCCGTCGGCGCAGGCGAAATGGGTCATCTTGCCGATCGAGCCGATCACGCCCTGCTGCTGCAGCAGCAACGCGCGTTCGTGGGCGGCGGGATAGGCGGCGGGCGAAAAGCCCAGCCGGTTCATGCCGCTGTTGAGCTTGAGCATGATGTCCACGCGGCGCGACAGGCGGGCGCGGGCCAGCATGTCGAGCTGTTCGCGCTGGTGCACGGTGATGCTCAGGTGGTAGCGGTCGACGATCTCGAGATCGGACGGATTGAAGAAGCCTTCGAGCAGCAGGATCGGGCCGCCCCAACCGGCCTCGCGGCAGCGCACGGCCTCGTCCAGGTCCAGCATGGCCAGCCCCTGCGCCTTGGAAAAACCGGCGACGGCCTGCTCGATGCCGTGGCCGTAGGCGTTGGCCTTGATCACCGCCCAGATCGACGGCGGCAGGCCGGCGGCCGCGGCGGCGGTCTGGTCGAGGTGGCTGCGCACGGCGGCCAAGTTGTGGGCCAGGGCGGAAACGGAAACGGTGGCTGAAATTGGGCGGGGCATGGTATGAGATCCTGTGGCGCTTAAGTCTAACTGATCGGCGTGTCGGCGGCGCGGGGCCGCGGCGCCGCACGTACTCTAAAATGACCGGGATCCGGCCCTCGCGGCCAGACCGCAGTCAGAAAGCAGGACCAGACCATGCCCATCGATCACTACGAGAATTTTCCCGTCGCCTCGCTGCTGCTGCCGCGCAGGCTGCGCGGCGCCGTGACCGATCTGTACCGGTTTGCCCGCGCGGCGGATGACATCGCCGACGAAGGCAGCGCCAGCGACGACGAACGGCTGGCCCAACTGGCGGCCTGCCGCGCCGAACTGCACCGCATCGGCGCCGAACCTGGCGCCACGCCCGCGCCCGGCGCGCCGGCGCTGGCCGGCATTTTCGTGCCGCTGGCCGCCACCATCGCCCGCCACCAGCTGCCCATCACGCCGTTCTACGACCTGCTGTCGGCCTTCGAGCAGGACATCAGCGTCAAGCGCTACGACGACTACGCCACGCTGGCCGACTACTGCACCCGCTCGGCCAACCCGGTCGGGCGGTTGATGCTGCACCTGTTCGAGGCCGCCGATCCCCGGAATGTCGAGCAGTCGGACGCCATCTGCACCGGGCTGCAACTGGTGAACTTCTGGCAGGATGTGCGGGTCGATTGGCACAAGCACCGCGTCTACCTGCCGCAGGAAGACCTGCGCCGCTTCGGCGTCTCGGAAGAAGACCTGGCGGCCGCCCGCCTGACGCCGGCCTGGCGCGCGCTGATGGCGTTCCAGGTCGAACGGACCCGCGCGCTGCTACACTTCGGCGCTCCGCTGGCGCGCCGCCTGCCGGGCCGCATCGGCCTGGAGCTGCGCCTGGTGGTGCAAGGCGGGCTGCGCGTGCTGGAACGGATCGAGGCGTGCGGCTACGATGTATTCATGAACCGACCCGAATTGGGCGCCAAGGACTGGGCCATCATGCTGTGGCGCTCAATCAAGTAAGTAAACGGCCCTGCCAACTATGACCCCTGACGAGTACTGCCAGGAGAAAGCCGCCAAGAGCGGTTCCAGCTTCTACTATTCCTTCCTGTTCCTGCCGCCCGAGCGGCGTCGCGCCATCACGGCGCTGTACGCCTATTGCCGCGAGGTCGACGACGTGGTGGACGAATGCACCGATCCGTCGCTGGCGCGCATCAAGCTGGCGTGGTGGCGCACGCAGGTCGACCAGATGTTCGACGGCAAGCCCGACCATCCCGTGACCCGCGCGCTGCTGCCGCACCTGCAGAGCTGTTCGATCACGCGCGAACGCCTGCTGGCGGTGGTCGACGGCATGGAAATGGATCTCGACCAGACCCGCTACCTGGACTGGCCCGGCCTGCGCAAGTATTGCTGGCACGCCGCCGGCGTGGTCGGCGAGCTGTCGGCCGGCGTCTTCGGCTACACCGATCCGGCCACCCTGGTCTATGCCGAAAAGCTCGGCCTGGCGTTCCAGATGACCAACATCATCCGCGACGTGGGCGACGACGCCCGCCGCGGCCGCATCTACATTCCGGTCAACGACATGCAGCAGTTCGAGGTCAAGGCCTCGGACATCCTGAATGGCGAGTATTCCGAGCGCTTCTCGGCCCTGATGAAGTTCCAGGCCGAGCGCGCCCGCGAGCTGTACCGCGAGGCGATGCGCAGCCTGCCCGAAGTCGATCGGCGCGCGCAGCGTCCCGGCCTGATGATGGCGGCGATCTATCACGCGCTGCTCGACGAGATCGAGCGCGACAACTGGCAGGTGCTGCACCAGCGCATCTCGCTGACCCCGCTGCGCAAGCTGTGGCTGGCGTGGAAGACCTGGGTAGGCGGCGGACGCGGACTGGTCCGCCGGTTGGCGCGGTGAAGGCGGCGGTCATCGGCGCCGGCTGGGCGGGCCTGGCGGCCAGCGTCGCCCTGCGCGAGGCCGGCGCCAAGGTCACCGTCTTCGAAGCCGGCCACACGCCCGGCGGCCGCGCCCGGCGCGTATTCCACGACGGCTTCGAGTCGCCGCTGGACAACGGCCAGCACCTGCTCTCGGGCGCCTACAAGCACACGCTGGCGCTGATGCGCCGGGTGGGCCGCAACCCCGATGCCCTGCTGATGCGCCGCTCGCTGCGGCTGGCGAGCCTGGACGGCCGCTTCCGGCTGTCGGCGCCGCGCCTGCCCGCGCCCCTGCACATGGCGGTGGCGATCCTGGGCGCGCGCGGCCTGTCGTGGTCCGACCGCTTCGCCACGCTGCGCCTGATGCGCGGCCTGCGCGCCATGTCCTGGACGCCGCCGCGCGACTGGACCGTGCAGCAGCTGCTGCACTACCACGGCCAATCCGACGCCCTGATCCGCCAAGTCTGGGAGCCGCTCTGCCTGGCCGCCCTGAACACCCCCGTGGCCAGCGCCAGCGCCGGGCTGTTCGCCCGCGTGCTGCGCGACAGCCTGGCCGGCAACCGCGAGGACAGCGACCTGCTGCTGCCCTGCACCGACCTGTCGGCGCTGTGGCCGGATGCCGCCGCGCGCCAGGTCACCATGCGCTACGGCAGCACGGTGCGCCAGCTGCAGCCGTCGGAAGACGGCATCGACATCAACCAGGAACGCTTCGACGCCGCCGTGCTGGCGGTGCCGCCGACCTTCGCCGCGCGCCTGCTGGAGGCGCCGCTACGCGCCGCGGGCGCGACCGGGCTGCTGGACGCCTTGCGCGCCTTCGACTACCTGCCGATCGCCACGCTCAACCTGCGGCTGGCCGGCCCCTGGCGGCTGCCCGAACCCATGATGATGCTGCGCGAGGAACCCGCGCGCGGCCACGTCGGCCAATGGCTGTTCGACCGCGCGCAGCTGGCCGGCGACGCCCAGGCCGGCGAACTGGCGGTGGTCGCCAGCGCCGCCACCGGCCTGGCCGAACGCAACCGCCACCAGGCCATCGAGGCCCTGATCGACCAGGTGGCCGAGCAGGCCGCGGGCCATCCGCAGCGGCTGCCGCCGATGCCGGAAGTGGCCGCGGCGGAATTGTTCATCGAGAAGCGCGCCACCTTCGCGGCGGTGCCGGGCCTGACCCGGCCGTTGAACAGCACCCCCTGGCCCACGCTGGCGCTGGCCGGCGACTGGACCGACACCGGCTATCCCGGCGTGCTGGAAGGCGCCGTGCGCAGCGGCCTGGAAGCGGCGCGGGTGCTGAACCCGCGCGTCAGCGCAGCAGACTGACCGTCGCCAGTCCCAACCCGGTCAGCAGCAGCGACCCGATCAGGCTGACCCCGGCGTAGCCCAGCGCGCCGGCATAGGCGCCGCGCTCCAGCATGGCGACGGTCTCGGCCGAGAAGGTGGAAAAGGTGGTCAGCCCGCCCATGAAACCGGTGATGGCCCCCAGCCGCACCCAGGCCGGCCACTCGGGATGGCCGGCCACCAGCGCCAGCACCAATCCCACCAGATAGCCGCCGATCAGGTTGGCCGCCAGCGTGCCCCAGGGCCAGGACCCGGTGTTGAGCCACAGGCTGACCAGCCAGCGGGCCCAGGCGCCAAACATGGCGCCCAGCCCCACGGCCAGGAAATTCAGGGGAATCAGGGTCTGGTAGACGGACATG
The DNA here is from genome assembly GCF_056523125.1 of Achromobacter sp. ISS7. NCBI lineage: Bacteria > Pseudomonadati > Pseudomonadota > Betaproteobacteria > Burkholderiales > Alcaligenaceae > Achromobacter > Achromobacter sp. ISS7. The sequence continues at coordinate 2,949,207 of NZ_JAWRZD010000001.1, forward strand.
GCTCAGGGCGCGCGATGCTGCTTGAGGCGCAAGGAAAAGACCAGCAGCAGTATGCCAAAGAACACGGCGTAGATGCCGATGACCCACACCAGCGCCAGCGCGCCGGCGCCCGGCTGCATCACCAGCATGGCGCCGAACAGGATCGACACCAGCCCCGACAGCCCCAGGAACCATTCGTTGCGGATGTCCTTGCGCAAGCGGATCGCGGCGATGACCTGGAACACGCCGGCCACCAGCGCCCAGAAGGCGATGATGTAGAGCAGCACCAGCGCGGTCAGGCCCGGCCACAGGAAGGTGGCGATGCCGGCCCCCACCCCCAGCAGGCCGACGACGATCAGCGCCCACAGCGGCCTGCCCCGGTCGCGGATGCGGATACCCGCGATCAGCGCCAGCACGCCATCGGCCAGCGCGAACGCGCCCCACACCAGCACCAGCGCCGACAGCGTGATCGCCGGCATGAACATGGCCATCAGGCCGAACAGGATGGCGACGACGCCGCGCAATGCCACCCAACCCCAGTGACGACCGATCTGATCCACGACTCGCGAGTCAAGCATGACGACCTCCGGTAACGCGTAACGGGTGGTTTATCTTATTTGAAATTTCCCGTTCGCGGACCCTCCCCGCGCCGCGCGCCGGGCCGGCGGCAACCGGCCGGCCCGCGCGGGTTCGCGCCGCGCGCTATTGCAGCTTGATCTGCGCGCGGTCGATCACCGTCTTCCAGCGATCGCGCTCGGCGCGGATCTGTTCGCCGAATTCGGCCGGCGTGTTGCCCAGCGGGAACGCGCCGGTCTCTTCCATCTTGGCCGCGGTGGCGGGGTCGCGCACCGCCTTGGCGAAGGCCTGCGCCAGCTTGTCGCGCACGTCGGCGGGCATGCCCGCCGGCCCCACCACGCCGTACCAGGCGGTGACGTCGTAGTCCTTGTAGCCCTGCTCGGCAAAGGTCGGCACGTCCGGCAGGCGCGGGTTGCGCGCCGCGCCGGTGATGGCCAGCGGCAGCAGGTGCTTGCTCTTGATGTACGGCAGCGACGACGGGAAGTTGTCGAAGATCACCGGCACCACGCCGCCCACCGTGTCGGTCAGCGCCGGCGCCGACCCGCGGTAGGAGATGCTGTTCATCTTGCCGCCGGTGATCTGCAGGAACCAGATCATGCCCAGGTCGTTGATGCCGCCTGCGCCGGCGTTGGCGTAGCCGTCCTTGCCGGGATTGGCGCGCACGTGCGCCACGAATTCCGCCAGGGTCCTGGCCGGGTATTGCGGATTGACGCTGAGGATGTTGGGGCTGGTCACCAGGTTGCTGACCGGCGTGAAGTCCTTGACCGGATCGTAGGCCAGGTTCGGGAACAGGTGCGGCGCGGTGCCATGCGTGCTGACGGTCGCCAGGCCGACGGTGTAGCCGTCCGGCTTGGCGCGCGCGGTGGCCGCCATGCCGATGGTGCCGGACGCGCCGGTGCGGTTCTCCACCACGATCTGCTGGCCCAGGATCTCGCCGGCCTTGGCCGCGGCCAGCCGGCCGACGATGTCGGTGGGACCGCCAGCCGGGAACGGCACGATCAAGGTGATGGGACGGTCGGGGAATTCGGCGTGGGCCGCCGGCAACAGGGCGGCCAGCGCCAGGGCGACGCAAGTCTTGCGGATCATCGGGTTTGTCTCCTGTGGGGATCGGTTCTGCTTGTTATGGGGAAAGACTCGGCGCGCCCGCGATGCTGGCATCGCGGCGCAAGATCCTGCCGGGGCGGTGCGCCTCGGGCGCCGCCGGAAACACCGGGCAGCCGTTGACCAGCACGTGCTCGATGCCGGCCGAGGCCAGCGTCGGCGCGTCCCAGGTGGCGCGGTCGCGCACCGTGTCGGCGTCGAACACGACCACGTCGGCCCAGGCGCCGACGGCCAGCCGGCCGCGGTCCGCCAGGCCGAACACGCGCGCCGGCAGCGCCGTCATCTTCGCCACCGCGGCCTCCAGCGTCAGCAGCTCGGCCTCGCGCACATAGCGGCCCAGCACGCGCGTGAAACTGCCCCACAGGCGCGGATGCGGATGCGCGTCGTTGGGCAGGCCGTCGGAGCCCACCATGCAGCACTCGTGCTGGAAGATGCGGCGCACCTCGTTCTCGTCCATGGCGAAGTAGATCGCGCCGGCCGGGCACAGGCGGCGCGCGGCCGTGACCGGGTCGCAGTCCCAGCGCGCGGCGATCTCGGCCAGCGACTGGCCGCCGCATTCCGGGTGCGGGGTCGACCAGGTGATGCGGATGTCGTCGATCTGGTCGGCGCGCTCGGGGATCAGGATGGTGGAACTGCCCGGGTAGGGATAGATGTCCAGCGCCACGTCCACGCCGTCGGCGCGGGCGCGGTCGATGTTGGCCAGCGTGAGCGCGCTCTTGCCCCAGTTGGCCGGCATCATGCATTTGTGGTGCGACAGCACCGTGGCGCAACCGGTGCGGCGGCCGACCGACAGCACCTCGTCGACCGCGGCCTCGACCTCGTCGCCCTCATTGCGGATGTGGCTGGTGTGCAACGCGCCGCGCGCGGCCGCCACCCGCGCCAGGCCGTCCAGTTCGGCCGCCTCGGCGACGCCGCCGGGCTGATAGGCCAGGCCCGTGCTGAAGCCCGCCGCGCCGGCGGCCAGGGCCTCGGCCAGCATGCGCTCCATGGCCTGCTGTTCCTCATCGGTGGGCTGGGCCGCCGGATCGCGCATCGCGGCCAGGCGCAGATTGGCGTGGCCCACCAGCGCGGCCACGTTGATCATCGGCCGTTGCGCCTGCAGCGCGCCGAAATACGCGGCCATGTCCGTGAACAGCGGCGAATCGCCCAGCAGCGCCAGCGCCGCGGCGGTATTGCCGGGCAAGGGCGCCGGGGCGCCGCTGATGCCGCAGTTGCCGACCACCACCGAGGTGATGCCCTGGCTGGTCTTCCATTCCAGGCCCGGCTTCTCCACGAACATCAGGTCGTCGTGGCCATGGGTGTCGATGAAGCCGGGCGCGACGATCTTGCCGCCGGCATCGATGCGCCGGCTGGCCGGCGTCGCCGACAGATCGCCGATGGCGGCGATACGCTCGCCGCGGATGCCGACGTCGACGCGCCGGCGCGGTCCGCCCAGCCCGTCGATCACCCAGCCGCCTTCAATAACCAGATCCAGATTTTCCTGCATGCAACTTCCGTCTTGATGGCGGCCGGCTTGGACGCCGGCCGCTCGCGGAGCGCCCGCGGGCGCCCCTTGTGCTTGATGAAGCCCCTAGTATCGTCCGCCCGATCAATCTGTAAAAATTGTTTTTATTGATCCATCTATCTCGATTTGAAATGCATCGCCTGCCCAAGCACGTCACCCTCAAGCACCTGACCGCGTTCGTCGCGGTGGCGCAGGAATCCAGTTTCACGCACGCGGGCAAGCGCCTGTTCCAGACCCAGTCGTCCGTGACCAGCCTGGTGCGGCAATTGGAGGACGCGCTGGCCACGCAGCTGTTCGCGCGCACCAGCCGGCGCGTACTGCTGACCGCGGCCGGCGAGGAATTCCTGCCGCGCGTGATGCGCCTGCTGGCCGACTTCGACGGCGTGATCGAGGACGTGGTGCGCTTTGGCGCGCTGGAACGCGGCCGCGTCGGCGTGGCGGCCGCGCCGTCGGCCATCACGCAGCTCATCGCGCCGGCGGCGGCGGTGTTCTCGGCGCAGTATCCCGCCATCCGCCTGTACCTCAGCGACGACAATTCCGGCCGCATCCAGCGCAAGGTGACCACGCGCGAGGTCGACTTCGGCCTGACCAGCCGCTGGGCCGACGCGCCGGGCCTGCATTTCGATCCGCTGCTGGAAGACCGCTTCGGGGTGCTGTACCGGCGCGACGACACCAGCCTGAGGCCGGGCCGCGACGGCGCCATGCGCTGGGCCGACCTGGCTGGCCGCAAGCTGGTGGGGGTGGTGGACGAGACCGGCATCATGGCGCTGCTGCGCGCCCGGGCGGACCTGCCGATCGAGGCGGCGGCGCCCTTCTATGAAGCTTCCAGCACCACCTCGCAAGCGGCGCTGGTGAAGGCGGGCATGGGCGTGGCGCTGCTGCCCGCGCTGGCGGCGCAGCGCGTGATGGAGCCCGAACTGGACTACGCGCTGCTGGCGCGGCCGACGGTGGTGCGCACGATGTGCATCATCCGCCACAAGGAATACGCGCTGAGCCCGGCGGCCGAGGCGCTGATCCGCGCCATCCGCGATTACCTGCGCGGCGCGGCGCTGCCGGCCGGTTGCCGGCTGGCGGCGGGCGCGACACGCAAGCGCGGTTGAGCGGAAACGAAAGCGCCGCGCGGGCCCGCGGCGCCATGACGATAAGCGTGGCTCAGCCGCGCAGCTTCTCGTCCAGCGCGGCCAGGCCGGCGGCGAACACGCCCTGCCCCACGGAGGTGGCCACCGCCTGCAGGTCGGCGCCGTCCTCGACGCGGAAATCGGCCCACCATTCCACCAGCGTGGCGCCGCTCTCGGTGATCGCCGTCAAGGTGACGCCGGCGACGTAGTCGCGCATCGGCAGGTCGGTCTCGATGATCGAGTAGCGCAGCGCCGTGCCGGGGTCGTCCAGCATCAGCAGTTGCTCGCGCACGAAGCCCGAAGGCTTGAGCGACAGGTAGCGCACCGAGCCGACCGCGTCGTGGCGGCCGCCCTCTTCCAGTCGGCTTTGCGCGATGCCGGGATGCCATCCCGCCAGGCCGTTGAAATCACGAAACAGCGGCCAGACCTTGGCCAGCGGCGCCTGGACGATGGCGCTGGTGTAGACGGTGTGCGGCATGCGGAAGACTCCTGTCAGAAAGTCAGTTGCTTGAACTCGCGGGTGGCGGCGGTCAGTGCCCGTTCGGTGGGCAGGCGCTCCATCGAGCTGGCGCCGTAGAAGCCATGGCAATGCTGGCAATGGCGCAGGATATGGGCGGCGTCCTCGGGCGTGGCGATGGGACCGCCATGGCACAGCACGATCACGTCCGGCCGCACGGCCAAGGCGGCCGCCGCGATGCGGTCGATGGCGGCGACACAATCGTCCAGCGTCAGCGCGGTCTCGGCGCCGATCGAGCCGCCGGTGGTCAGGCCCATGTGCGCCACGATGATGTCGGCGCCCGCCTTTGTCATGGCCACGGCGTCGTCCTCGTTGAAAACGTAGGGCGTGGTCAGCATGCCCTTTTCATGCGCCAGGCGGATCATGTCCACTTCCAGCGCGTAGCCCATGCCGGTCTCTTCCAGGTTGGCGCGGAAGGTGCCGTCGATCAGGCCCACGGTGGGGAAGTTCTGCACGCCGGCGAAGCCCTGGCGCTTGAGATCGTCCAGGAACACGTCGAAGTCGCAGAACGGATCGGTGCCGTTGACGCCGGCCAGCACCGGCGTGTGCTTGACCACCGGCAGCACTTCGCGGCCCATGTCGACCACGATCTCGTTGGCGTTGCCGTAGGCCAGCAGGCCGGCCAGCGAGCCGCGCCCGGCCATGCGGTAGCGGCCCGAGTTGTAGATCACGATCAGGTCGATGCCGCCCGCTTCCTCGCACTTGGCGGACAGTCCGGTCCCGGCGCCGCCGCCCACGATGGGGGTGCGGTCGCGCACCATGGCGCGGAACTTGTCCAGCAGTTGGTTACGGTCGAAGCGCGGCATGGCGGAAATCCTCAGTGTGTTGCGATGTCGAGAAACTGCTCGACCGCGGTGCGGGCGAACAGCGGGTCGTTGATGTGGCACGGCACGCGCACCAGGCGCCGATTGGCGGTCTGCACCAGGCGCGACTCCAGCGCGTCGAACAGCGCGGCGTCGGCCTGCGGGTCCCAGAACGCCTGGCCCGGCGCGTCCAGCGCCGACACGCCGCCTTCCGGGATCAGGAAGCGCACGGGCCCGTCGCAGCGATTCAGCCGGTCGGCGATCCACTCGCCCTGGCGGCGGTTTTCTTCCGCGGTGGTGCGCATCAGCGTCACCTGCGGGTTGTGGGGGTAGAAGGTACGGCCCTGGTAGCGCTCGGGCACCGAATCCATGGCGCCGAAATTGACCATGTCGAGCGCGCCGCAGGAGCCGACGTACGGCGCGCCGGTACGGGCCACGGCGCCGAAGCGGTCCTCGGTGCAGGCCAGCACGCCGCCGAACAGGAAGTCGCAGACTTCGGTGGTGGTCAGGTCCAGCACGCCCGACAGCAGGTGGCTGTCGAGCAGCTTTTCCATCGACTGGCCGCCGGTGCCGGTGGCATGGAACACCAGGCAGTCGTAACGCGATTCGAGCAACGGCGTCACCTGCTGCACGCAGGCGGTGGTGACACCGAACATGGTGATGCCCACGGCCGGCTGGCTGTCGCCGCCCGTGGCGCTGGCGGCCTGGCGGAAGGCGCCGCCGATGGCGCCCGCGGCGTTGGCCAGCACGCGGCGCGAGATCCGGTTCAGGCCGGCCACGTCGGTCACGGAATACATCATCGCGATGTCGGAGGGGCCCACATACGGCGCGACATTGCCCGACGCCATGGTCGAGACCATCAGCTTGGGCACGCCGATCGGCAGCGCGCGCATGGCCGGAGTGATCAACGCGGTGCCGCCCGAGCCGCCCAGGCCCAGCAAGGCGCCGATATCCGGATTGGCGGCGGCATAGCGTTCGAACGCCAGCGCCATCGCGGCAATGGCGCTGCCACGGTCGCCCGTGAACACGGCCTGCTCGCCCTGCGGATGGCTGCGCGCGACTTCACGCGCCTGCACCCGCGCCGCGCTGGCCGCGCCGGTGGTGGACACGTCCACCGAGACCACGTCCAGGCCGTCGCGCTTGAGCAGGTCGACCACATACTCGGCCTCGTGGCCCTTGGTGTCGTAGGTGGCGGCCACGAAAACCCGCCGATTCGAATGCGTCATGACTCCTCCGCGGGCGGCTACACTCGGTGCGCGCCTCGATATATGTCCGGGGCGCGTGGCCCTGTAGAATCAAGAAATGAGACGAAAGAATCATACTGAGACACCTGTCTCACGTCAAACCACGACCGCCGCGCGCAAGCCGGCCGCCGCCCCGGCGCGCCTGATCGCGCCCGCCAGCCGCCAGGCCGCCGCCAGCGGCGAACCGCCGCACGGGCCGCGCGCGCGGATGCGCAAGATCCTGCTGGACGCGGCGCAGCGCCTGATGGCGCAAGGCATCACGCCGTCGGTGGCCGAGCTGGCCGAACACGCGCAGGTGTCGCGCGCCACCGCCTACCGCTACTTCCCGAGCCAGAGCGCGCTGATCGCCGCCGTGGTCGACGAGAGCCTGGGGCCGATCCTGGCCTGGGACTCGACCGCGCCCGACGCCGCCACCCGCGTCGACGAATTGCTGCGCTTCGCCTATCCGCGCCTGGAGGCCCACGAGGCGCCGCTGCGCGCGGCCATCCAGGTGTCGCTGCAGCAGCACGCCGAAGCCAGCGCCGGCCGCGCCGGCAACGAACCGCGGCTGGTGCGCGGCCATCGCGTCGACATCCTCAAGCGCGCCATCGCGCCGCTGGCGGACGCGCTGCCGCCGGCGCAGCAGGAACGCGTGGCGCAGGCGCTGTCGCTGGTCTACGGCACCGAAGTGTTCCTGGTGCTCAAGGACATCTGGGGCCTGGAATTGCCGGCCGTCACCGACGTCGCGCGCTGGACCGCGCAGGCCATCATCCGCCAGGCGCTGGCCGATGCGGCGGATGCGGCGCCGGCCAGCGCGCGCGGCAAAAGCTAGCGCCATCCGGCCCTGAAAAACACCGCGGGCGCGCGCCGCCCGGCCGCCGCCAGCTAACAGCAAGCTGTCATTCCCACGTCACTCGCGGCCCGCATAGTGCGGGCCTTCGCGGCGCCGCGCCTGTGCGGCCCGCATGACGCTGGAGTATGGAATGCAGTTCGAAGTAACCCGCCTGCGGCGGGCCCTGATGCCGTTGTCGCTGGCTTGCGTAACCTTGCTGAGCGCCTGCGGCGGCAGCGACGACGATGACGACGCGAGCACGCCGCCGGTCGTGACCGAACCCACGCCGCCGGTGAAGACCGGCGCCTGGAGCGCCGGCGACCTGCACGTGCACACGATCCAGTCCGACGACGCCCAGACCACGCTGGAAAGCGTGCTCGACCAGGCCTTCGACCGCTACAAACTCGACTGGGCCGCGCTCTCGAACCACCTGCGCATGTCGGCGCGCGACAACACCGGCGCCAACATCCCCGGCGGCTCGATTCCGTTCTCGACCGGCATGGCGCGCTACGAAGTGCCGTTCATCAAGCAGGCGCAGGCCGCGGGCCGCTACGCCGGCAAGATCATCTTCTCGTCGTTCGAATGGGACATGCCCACGCACGACCACGTCAACATCGGCATCGGCACCAATGACCCGATGTCCGACAAGTCGCTGCGCGCGGTGGCGGAGTTCGAATACCTGTACACCAACAAGGCCGCCAACCTGTTCGACGCGCAACTGGTCGCCGACCTGGCCGGCCAGACGCGCGCCTACACCACGCACGCCGATTCGCTGACGGCCCTGAAGTGGCTGCGCGACAAGCACCCCGACAGCTACATGCTGCTGAACCACCCGTCGCGCTACGCCGGCAAATACACCATCGGCCAGCTGCGCGAAATGCACGACCTGGCGCCGTCGATCTTCTTCGCCATCGAAGGCATGGTCGGCAACCAGATGGAACCCGACCGCGGCGGCTACGCCGAGGCCTACACGCCGGCCAACCTGCCCAACCGCACTTATGGCGGCGTCGACTACCTGGTGGCCAAGCTGGGCGGCACCTGGGACGCGCTGCTGGGCGAAGGCCGCCACATCTGGACCGTGGCCGATTCGGACTTCCACTTCCGCGTCAACGCCACCGGCCAGTACAGCAGCGGCTACGCGCCGGGCGAGTACGCCAAGACCTACGTCTGGAAGGACGGCAAGGACATGGCCGCGGTGGTCACGGGCCTGAAGAGCGGCCGCATGTTCGGCGTGTTCGGCGACCTGATCGACGCGCTCGAATTCCAGGCGCAGGGCGCCTCGGGCACGGCGCAGATGGGCGGTGAGCTGACGGCGGCCAAGGGCGAACAGGTGGAAGTCACCATCCGCTTCCGCAGCCCCGACAGCAACCACTACGAGTACCCGATCGAAAGCGGCAACCCCACCTACGTCAAGCCGACCGTGCACCACGTCGATCTGATCGTGGGCGACGTCGGCGCGCGCGCCACGGCCGGCACGCCGGCGTATGACAACGCCACCAACTCCAGCACCCGCGTGCTGGGCCGCTACACGCGCAACGACTGGACCGTGGACAAGGACGGCTACAACGTCATCAAGGTCAAGGTGACCGCCGACAAGAGCCAGTACCTGCGCCTGCGCGGCACCAACCTGGCGCCCGACGTGGCCGGCGAAACCGCCAACGGCGAGCCGCTGCCGGACGCCAAGGTCGACCTGGCCGACAACGCCGCCCGCTTCAACGCCATCAACGCGCGCAACTACAACGACCTGTGGTTCTACTCGAACCCGGTGTTCGTGACGGTCAAGCAGTAACGCCGTTGCCGTCCATGCGACCCAGGCCGCATGGACAATGAAAAAGCCCCGCGGGCGATTGCCTGCGGGGCTTTTTTCTGCACACGCCCAAGCGGAATGGGCGACGCGCTTGCGTTTACTGCAACGTGCGCGTGAACACGAACTTGCCGTCGCGCCAGTCCACCGGCACCACGTCGCGCGGACCGAACTGGCCTTCCAGGATCAAGCGCGCGACCGGGTTCTCGATCTGCTGCTGGATGGTGCGCTTGAGCGGACGCGCCCCGAACACCGGATCGAAACCGTCGCGGGCCAGTTCCGCCAGCGCGGGCTCGGTCACCTCCAGGCGCATCTCCTGCTTTTCCAGGCGCTCGGCCAGGCGGCGCAACTGGATGCGGGCGATGGACTCGATGTGCTGCGCTTCCAGGCCGTGGAACACCACCACTTCGTCGATGCGGTTCAGGAACTCGGGCCGCAGCGTCTGCTTGAGCTCGCCCCAGACCACTTCCTTGACCACGTCGTACGGCTGGCCGGCCAGCGTCTGGATGTGCTGCGAACCCAGGTTGGACGTCATCACGATGACGGTGTTGCGGAAGTCCACGGTGCGGCCCTGGCCGTCGGTCAGGCGGCCGTCGTCCAGCACCTGCAGCAGCACGTTGAAGACGTCCGGGTGGGCCTTCTCGACTTCATCGAGCAGCACCACGCTGTACGGCTTGCGGCGCACGGCCTCGGTCAGGTAGCCGCCCTCTTCGTAGCCCACGTATCCGGGCGGCGCGCCGATCAGCCGCGCCACCGAATGCTTCTCCATGAATTCGCTCATGTCGATGCGGATCATGTGCTCTTCGGAGTCGAACAGGAACTCGGCCAGCGCACGCGTCAGCTCGGTCTTGCCCACGCCGGTGGGGCCCAGGAACAGGAACGAGCCATACGGCCGCGACGGATCCGCCAGGCCCGCGCGCGAACGGCGGATGGCATCGGACACCAGGCGCACGGCCTCGTCCTGGCCGACCACGCGCTTGTGCAGGTATTCCTCCATGTGCAGCAGCTTTTCGCGTTCGCCCTGCATCATCTTGGACACCGGGATGCCGGTGGCGCGCGACACGACCTCGGCGATTTCCTCGGCGCCGACACGGGTGCGCAGCAGGCGCGGCCGGCCTTCGCCGCCCTCGGCTTCCTCGGCCGCCTCGGCCGCGCCCACTTCGGCGGCCTTCAGGCGCGCTTCCAGGTCGGGAAGCTTGCCGTACTGCAGCTCGGCCAGCTTGTCGAACTGGCCCTTGCGCTGCAACTCGGCCATCTCGGCGCGCACGCTGTCGATTTCTTCCTTGATGGCCTGGGTGCCCTGCACCGCGGCCTTCTCGGCCTTCCAGATTTCCTCGAAGTCGTTGTACTCGCGTTGCAGCTTCTCGAGCTCGTCCTCGATCACGCCCAGGCGGCGCTTGGAGGCGTCGTCGGTTTCCTTCTTGACGGCCTCGCGCTCGATCTTGAGCTGGATGATGCGGCGGTCGAGCTTGTCCATCACTTCCGGCTTGGAATCGATTTCCATGCGGATGCGGGCGCCGGCCTCGTCGATCAGGTCGATGGCCTTGTCGGGCAGGAAGCGGTCGGTGATGTAGCGGTGCGAGAGTTCGGCCGCGGCCACGATGGCCGGGTCGGTGATCTCGACGCCGTGGTGGATCTCGTAGCGTTCCTGCAGGCCGCGCAGGATGGCGATGGTGGACTCGACATCGGGTTCGTCGACCAGCACCTTCTGGAAGCGGCGTTCGAGCGCGGCGTCCTTCTCGATGTACTTGCGGTATTCGTCCAGCGTGGTGGCGCCGATGCAATGCAGCTCGCCGCGCGCCAGCGCCGGCTTGAGCATGTTGCCCGCGTCCATCGCGCCCTCGGCCTTGCCGGCGCCGACCATGGTGTGCAGCTCGTCGATGAAGACGATGTTGCTGCCGTCGTCCTGCGACAGTTCCTTGAGCACCGCCTTCAGGCGCTCTTCGAATTCGCCACGGAACTTGGCGCCGGCCAGCAGCGCGGCCAGGTCGAGCGACAGCACGCGCTTGCCGCGCAGGGTCTCGGGCACTTCGTCGTTGACGATGCGCTGCGCCAGGCCTTCGACGATGGCGGTCTTGCCCACGCCGGGTTCGCCGATCAGGACCGGGTTGTTCTTGGTGCGGCGCTGCAGGATCTGGATGGTGCGGCGGATTTCGTCGTCGCGGCCGATCACCGGATCGAGCTTGCCCTGGCGGGCGCGCTCGGTCAGGTCCATGGTGTACTTGGACAAGGCCTCGCGGTTGGATTCGCCTTCGGCGCCGGATACGTTTTCACCGCCGCGCACGGCGTCGATGGCGGCCTCGAGGGCCTTTTTCTGCAGGCCCGCTTCGCGCAGGATGCGGCCGGCCTCGCCCTTGTCGTCGGCCAGGGCCAGCAGGAACAGCTCGCTCGCGATGTAGGTGTCGCCGCGGCGCGCGGCTTCCTTGTCGGTGCGGGTCAGCACGCCTTGCAGGTCGCGGCCGACCTGGACGTTGTCGTCGCCCTGCACCTGGGGCAGCGCCTTGAGCGCGGCGTCCAGGGCCGGCTGCAGCCGGTTGACGGCCACGCCGGCGCGCGCCAGCAGGCTGCCGGCGCCGCTATCGGCGTCGGACAGCAGCGCCGACAGCACGTGGACGGGCTCGATGTAGGGATGATCGTTGCGGGCGGCCAGACTCTGAGCGTCGGCCAGGGCTTGCTGGAACTTGGTAGTCAGTTTGTCGAATCGCATAATGGTCGTTGTGGCTTGTTGGTGAGCCTGACCGATACGCGCCGGCGGGCTCGATGACCTGAATATGCGGCCGGATGCGAGTATTTCAATACCTCGCCGGCCTCATGGCTTTATGTCCGTGGACACATCCGCGTGCAGCAACAATCTGAACTATGAGCATATACGTTTTTGTCTACGGCACGCTACGCGCGGGCGAAATCAACGACCTGGCGCAGGCCGCCGCCCGCCGCGGCCTGCCGCCGGCCCGCCACGTGGGCGCGGCCACCGTGCCCGGCATGCTGGTGGATTTCGGCGACTGGCCCGGGTTGCTCCCGGTGGCCGACGGCCGGCGGGTGCGGGGCGACATCTACGAGGTCGACCCGGCCCTGGTCGCCCTGATGGATGAGATCGAGGAGTACGCGCCCGGGCGGCCCGGCTGCTTCGTGCGCCGGCCGGTGCTGGCGCGGCCGCTGGCGCCCGGCGCCGCCCCGGTGGCCTGCGAGTATTACCCCATCGACCCGGCCTGGCGCGGGACGGCGGCGGACATCGACGGCGACGACTGGGTCGCCTACCGCCAGGCCCGTCCGGCCCGGATGCCGCCGTAGGAATGCGCTGCAAAACGCCCCGTAAGACACCCGTAGTAACAACGGACTACAATGGAGACCTGTCTTCACGCTTTAAGCCCCTCCAGGCTACCCGCCGGGTCCGGGCACTATAAAGGTCATCGTATGCAAAAACGGGTTCCCGTTGCCCCTGATGCCGCCCACTGTTCCACGTGTATGTTGGGCCACGTGTGTGTCCCGGTCGGGATGGCAGCCGCCGAAGTAGAAAAGCTGGACGAACTGGTGAAAGAGCGCGTGCGCCTCGAAAAGGGCAAGACGCTGTATTCGCTGGATCACCCCCTGGACGCCGTCTACGGCGTGCGCTTCGGCAGCCTGAAAACGCAGCTCGAAGACGCCACCGGCCAGATCCAGATCACCGGCTTCCACCTGCCCGGCGAGATCGTCGGCATGGACGGCATGCTCGACGGCAAGCACGTCTCGGCCGCCGTCGCCCTGGAAGACTCCGAAGTCTGCGTGATCCGCCTGAACGAAGTCGACCGCGTGGCCACCCACCTGCCCTCGCTGCAGCAGCAGTTCCGCCGCCTGATGAGCCGCGAGATCACGCGCTCGCACCAGATGCTGGCGTCGCTGGGCTCGATGCGTTCCGAACAGCGCCTGGCCGCGTTCCTGCTCAACCTGTCGCAACGCTATGCGTCGCTCGGCTACTCGTCGACCGAATTCGTGCTGCGCATGAGCCGCGAGGAAATCGGCAACTATCTCGGCCTGACGCTGGAAACGGTCAGCCGGCTGTTCTCGCGCTTCGCGCGCGATGGCCTGATCCGCATCAACCAGCGCGAAGTCCGCATCCTGGACCAACCCGCGCTCAAGCAACTGCTGGGCCACGAGGGCTGCTGACGCCCGCCCGCGCCATGCGCCGCACAGCCGTACCCGGCGCCGCGCAGCCCCATCCGGCGCCGCGCCTGCCGCGCTCGCGCGGCGCCTTGGGCGCGGCGGCGCTGGCCCTGGCGGCCCTGCTGCCCCTGGCGGCGCGCGCGCAGACGCCGCTGCCCGATCCCTACGATTACGACGAGCCCGCGCCCGCCCCCAAGCGCGTGGTGATTCCGCGCTGGCAGACGCTCGAACTGGGCAAGCCCGGCCACCGCTACAAGGTACCGGTCTATGCTAACCGGAACCTGGCGCGCGGCGACCTGAGCGATATCAAGCAAATCGTGATCGTGTTCCATGGGGTCAAGCGCAACGCCGACGCCTATTACGAAACCGTCGCCACGGTGCTGGCGGCCAACCCGGCGCGCGCCAACGACACCCTGATCCTGGCGCCGCGCTTCGTCGGCGTGATCGACTCGGGCTACGCCGGCATGGCGGCCTGGCGCAAGTCCAGCTGGGAAGACGGCGAGGACAGCGTGCAGGCCAATGGCCGGCCGGCGCCGGTCAGCTCGTTCCAGGTGATCGACGACCTGCTGCGCAGCCTGGACGACCGCAAGCGCCTGCCGACCCTGGCCGGCATCGTGCTGGCCGGCCACTCCGGCGGCGCCCAGCTGGTGCAGCGCTATGCCGTGCTGAACCAGATCGACGGCCCGCTGCGCCGCGACGGCATCGCCGTGCGCTACGTGGTGGCCAATCCCTCGTCCTACCTGTATCTGACCAAGGAACGCCCGCGTCCCGACGGCAAGGGCTACGCGCCCTACGAGCGCGGCATCTGCCCCACCTACAACCAGTACAAGTACGGCACCGACAAGCTGCCCCCGTTCGCGCAGGAAACCGACGACACGCGCCTGTTCATCCGCTACGCGGCGCGCGACGTGACCTACCTGCTGGGCGGCGCCGACAACAATCCCGAGCATCGCCTGCTGGACAAGACCTGCGGCGCCGAGGCCCAGGGCGCCACCCGGCTGGCACGCGGCACCGCCTACCTGCAATACGAGCGCATCGTCGCCGCGCGCGGCAACCGGCCGGTGACGCTGCACCGCGCCGGCTTCGAAGTGACCGGCGTCGGCCACGAGAACAAGGGCATGTTCAGCTCGGTCTGCGGCGCGCGCGCGCTGCTGGGCGAGAACGCCCTGGCGCCGGCCGGCGCGGCCGCCTGCACGGTGATCGAGCCGCCGCGCAAGTAGGGCGCGCGCCCCACTCAACGCAACCGCCAGACCCGCCAGGAAAGCCGCGCGGCCCCGTGCACGGCGCAATGCGCCGCGAGCCGCATTCCGCGCCAGGGGCCGCAAGCCGCGTGCCCGACTCGCGATCATTGTTGACACCAAGCTGAACAAATATCCCGGACGCGCGCGGGGGTGCATTTTCGCGCCGGCAGGCGCAAGATAGGCGGGTACCGTCTCCGTGGAAGACAGATATGAGCCAAGCGTATCTCGACATGCCCGACGCCAAACGCCGCATCAAGGCGATCTTCGTCGGCTCCATGGGCAACCTGGTCGAATGGTATGACTTCTACGCCTATACCGCCTTCGCCCTGTACTTCGCCCCCGCCTTCTTCCCCTCGCACGACCCGGTCGTGCAGCAGCTGAACGCCGCCACGCTGTTCGCCGCCGGCTTCATCGTGCGGCCGCTGGGCGGCTGGCTGTTCGGCCACCTGGCCGACCGCCACGGGCGACGATTGTCGCTGATGGTCTCGGTCGGCATGATGTGCGTCGGCTCGCTGATCATCGCGGTCACGCCCACCTACGCGTCCATCGGGCTGGCGGCGCCGGCGCTCCTGGCGCTGGCGCGGGTCATCGAGGGCCTGAGCCTGGGCGGCGAATACGGCGCCAGCGCCACCTACCTCACCGAGATCGCCGACCCGGACCACCGCGGCTTCTATTCCAGCTTCCAGTACGTCACGCTGATCGGCGGCCAGCTCTGCGCCATCCTGGTGCTGCTGTTGCTGCAGAACGTGTTCCTGACGCACGAGCAATTGGTGGAATGGGGCTGGCGCATTCCGTTCGTGATCGGCGCCATGCTGGCCATCATCACCGCCGTCATGCGGCGCGACATGCCCGAGACCGATTCCTACAAGCAGGCCAGCCAGAGCAAGCCCAAGACCAGCTCGTTGCGCGGCCTGCTGCGCTATCCGCGCGAGGTCGCGATCGTGGTCGGCCTGACGGCCGGCGGCACGGCGGCGTTCTACACCTTCACCACCTACATGCAGACCTTCGTGCGGCAGACCGCCGGGTTCTCCGACATCGTCACCACCTACGTGATCGCCGCGTCGCTGATCTTCGCGCTGATCCTGCAGCCGCTGTACGGCGCGCTATCCGACAAGATCGGGCGCAAGCCGCTGCTGGTGTTCTTCGGCATCGCCGGCGCGCTGCTCACCGTGCCGCTGCTGATGACGCTGTCGCACACGCGCTCGCCGTTCATCGCCTTCCTGCTGATCTGCGCGGCCTGGATCTTCACCGCCGGCTACACCTCGATCAACGCGGTGGTGAAGGCCGAGCTGTTCCCCACCAACATCCGCGCCACCGGCGTGGCGGTGCCCTACGCCATCACCGTGTCGATCTTCGGCGGCACGGCGCCGGCCATCGCGCTGTGGTTCAAGCAGCAGGGCCACGAAGAGTGGTTCTACTACTACCTGGCGGGCGTGATCTTCATTTCGCTGCTGGTGTACGCGACCATGCGCGACACCAAGCATCAGTCGGCCATGCACCGGCACGATTGACGGCGCCTGCGCGGCGCATGGCCGGCGCGCCCTGGCGTCAGCCCGGCTGATGCGCGCTGACCGCGTCCAGCACGCGGGCCGAGTACACCATCGCCGCGCCCGCGTTCAAGGCCACCGCCACGCCCAGCGCCTCGCCGATTTCCTCGCGGCTGGCGCCGTGCTTGAGCGCCTGCGCCGAATGCACGGTGATGCAGCCGTCGCAGCGGGTCGTCACCGCCACCGCCAACGCGATCAGTTCGCGCGTCTTGGCATCCAGGTGCGCGGTCTTGGCGCCGGCGGCCGACAGCGCCTGGTAGCCCTTGAGCGTGTCGGGCGTCAGCGCGCCCAGCTCGCCGATGCGGCCCATCAGTTCCTTTTGGTAGTTCACCCAATCCAGCATGTCCTGCTCCTGAAAAAACGGCGAGGCGGGATGCCTGACGCCATGGAGGCAGTATGCGCTGCGGGACAGCAATTATTTAGCTGGAAAATCGCGGTTATATGCTGATTCGTCTCAACGGAGATCCGGCGCTTGCCGCATGGGACGGCCGGCAAACCGGCGGCCTGGCCTAGCGGCGCGCGCCCGTCAGCGGCCGGGGCGGCGCCGGCGGCGCGGGTTCGAGGGGCGCGGCCTGCAGCGACTGGATTTCCAGCGGCGAACGGGCCTGGGCCACGCAGGGCAGGATCCAGCCCTCTTCCTTTTCATCGCGCGACAGGCCCGGCCATTCGATGCGGTAGGCGATCTCGCCTTCCAGCATCAGGCACATGCAGGCGCGACAGGTGCCGTTGCGGCAGGAACTGGGCAGCTTGATGCCGGCGGCCTGCGCGGCCGCCAGCACGGTCGAATCGGCATTCGCCTCGAAGCGCAGGCCGGACGGTTGCACCAGGACGGGAAAGGCGGGCATGGTCGGCGGAATCATTCGTCTTGTGGGGACGCCGGCGCGGGCCGGCCTTCAGGGCGGGCCCTGGGAGGCCGGCGCCCGCTCAGGCGGGATGGTCCTGCCAGTCCAGCTGCCAGGCGCCGGACAGCACGTTCTGCAGCCACAGCGTGCAGGTCAGGGTCTTGGCGTCGGTGACTTCGCCCTTGGCGCAGGCCGCGAACAGTTCCTCTGGATGGGCACTGAAGACGTCGAGGAATTCATCCTGGTCCAGCTGTTGCGGACCGGCGCGCAAACCGCGCGCGAAGTAGATGTGGATGATCTCGGTGGAATAGGCGATGGCCAGGTGCAGCGCGCCGGCGCGGGCCCACTGGGTGGCGGTATAGCCGGTTTCCTCGAGCAGCTCGCGCTTGCCGCAGGCCAGCGGGTCTTCGCCCGGATCGAGTTTGCCGGCGGGAAATTCGGTCATGACGCGGCCGATCGGATAGCGGTACTGGCGCTCGAGCAGCACGCGGCCGTCGTCCAGCAACGGGATCACCACCACCGCGCCGGGGTGCACCACGTACTCGCGCGTCGAGGTGTGGCCGTTGGGCAGGCGGACGGTGTCGTTGCGGACCTTGAGGAAGCGGCCGTCGTAGGCGGGCTCGCTGGAGACGCGTTCTTCGAACAGATGGGAATCGGGCTTGTCGGTCATGGCGCGGCGTGGGAAGGGGCAGGCGCCGGCGCGCAAAGGCGGCCGACGCGAAGAGCTTGCAGCTTACCATCGCGCCCGTCATGGCTGCGTCACGGCCGCGGCGCGCAAGCGCTGGCGGCGGGCCGCGCGCGCGGCGGCTGACCCGCGCCAATTCCGCGCCAATTCCGCGCTGGCGGCCGCGCGGTGTTCAGCCGTCGACGCGGATCACGATCTTGCCGAAGTGGCGGCCCGAGGCCAGGTGCTCGAAGGCGGCCGGCGCCTCGTCGAAGCCGTAGACGCGGTCGATCACCGGCGCGATGCGCGCCCGATCGACCAGCCGCGTCACGTCCTCCAGCATCTTGCGGCTGCCCACGAAGATGCCTTCCAGGCGCTTGTTGCCGGCGATCAGCGCCAGCGGCGACACCGGCACCGAGGCGAAGCCGCTGACGCCGCCAATGATGCCGACCGCGCCGCCATGGCGCACCGCCGCGATCGAGCGTTGCAGCGTGCCTTCGCCGCCCACTTCCAGAACCACGTGGGCGCCTTCGCCGCCGGTCGCGCGCAGCACTTCGTCCTGCCATTCGGAGTGGTCGCGGTAATTGATCAGGTCGTCGGCGCCGAGCTCGCGGGCCCGCGCCACCTTGTCGTGGCTGGACGAGGTGATGATGGCGCGCAGGCCCGCGGCCTTGGCCAGTTGCAGGCCCCAGATCGAGACCCCGCCGGTGCCCAGCAGCAGCGCGGTCTGGCCGGCGCGGGCGCGGCCGGCGACGAACAGCGCGTTCCAGGCGGTGACGGCGGCGCACGGCAAGGTCGCGGCCTGTTCGTCCGACAGCGAGTCGGGAATCGCCACCAGCGAATGCTCCGAGAAGACGACCTCGCTGGCCAGCACGCCGTCGCTGGCGGCGCCGGGCGCCCGCGCGGTGTTGGCGGGCGTGGGCTCGCCGTCGATCCAGTCCGGCAGGAAGGCGCCCATGACCCGGTCGCCCGCCTTGAAGCGCGTGACGCCGGCGCCCACCGCCAGCACCTCGCCGGCGGCGTCGGAGGCCGGCACCACGGGGCTGCCCGCCACCTTCAGGTAATCGCCACGGGCGACCATCAGGTCGCGGAAGTTGAGCGAGACGGCCTTGATGCGCACGCGCACCTCGAAGGGGCCGGGTTCGCGCGCCGTCTGCGCCACGCGCTGGAGCGAGCCGATGCCTTGGCCGGGAGTGATCTGGTATGCCTGCATGATGATGTCCTCTGGGTGATTTGCGGAGCGCCGCCCAACACAGGGCGGCGCGGTATGGGTACGATATAGGGGAATAAGACTACCCAGTGGCGGCATTTATTCACTTGAATGTCGCCTGATTGGAACCAATATCCGCAGGAAAGCCCCATGGCCACTCCCTACTCCCACGACCGCCTGGGCGGCATCGAGGTCTTCGTGCAGGCCGCCGAGGCCGGCAGTTTCGCGCTGGCGGCCGACCGCCTGAACCTGACGCGCTCGGCGGTCGGCAAATCGATCGCCCGGCTCGAGGCGCGGCTGGGCGCGCGCCTGTTCCACCGCACCACGCGCCAGCAAAGCCTGACGGACGCCGGCCAGGCCTACTACGACCGCTGCGTGCGGGCCCTGACCGAGCTGTACGACGCCGAAGCGGAACTGGACAGCGGCCGGCGTTCGCCGCAGGGCCGCTTGCGGGTCAGCGCGCCGCTGGTGTTCGGCCGCCATTGCGTGGCGCCGGTGCTGCGCGACCTGGCCGCGCAGCACCCGCAGCTGCAGATCGATATTTCCTTCAACGACCGCGTGGTGGACCTGATCGAGGAAGGCTACGACCTGGGCATCCGCATCGGCCCGCTGCCCGACAGTTCCAGCCTGGCGGCGCGCCGGCTGGGCCTGCAGACCATGGGCATCGGCGCCTCGCCGGCCTACATCGCCGCGCACGGACGCCCCGTCACGCTGGACGAGATGCGCCAGCACGCCGGCGTGGTCTATGCCCACGGCGGCGTCGAGAAAGGCTGGTCGGTGATGGGGCAGGACGGCCAGGTGATCCAGCTGCACCTGCCGCCGCGGCTGCGGCTGGACGACCTGCAGGCCATCGCCGACGCCGCCATCGCGGGCGCCGGGCTGGCGTGGCTGCCTTGCTGGATGCTGACGCAC
Source organism: Achromobacter sp. ISS7 (assembly GCF_056523125.1). Taxonomy (NCBI): domain Bacteria; kingdom Pseudomonadati; phylum Pseudomonadota; class Betaproteobacteria; order Burkholderiales; family Alcaligenaceae; genus Achromobacter; species Achromobacter sp. ISS7. The sequence goes on from NZ_JAWRZD010000001.1 coordinate 2,969,220, forward strand.
TACGTGCGCACCGGCGAACTGGATGTGCTGATGCACGGCGACCGGATGGCGGCGCAGGACGTGCATGCGGTCTGGCCGCAGGCGCGCTACCTGCCGTCCAAGACGCGCGCCGCGATCGACGCGCTGGCGGCGCGGGTGCCGGCGATGCTGGCGAAATAGCGGCTGCGCGGGCCGCGCAACGCGAATCAACGTAGCGCGGCGCGATGCCGGCACGCTCCGTGGCGGGCCAGTATCGCAGGGGACGTGTCAGTCGAACTTGCGGCGGGCGTCCAGCGCCAGGCCGGCGCCGATGCTGCCGAACAGGTCGCCCTCGACACTGCGTGCCTGCGGCACCAGCGCCGAGACGCAGTCGCGCAGGCGCGGCACGCGGCTCGAACCGCCGGTGAAGAACACCGTATCGACGTCCACGGGCGCGACGCCCGCGTCGCGCAGCAGGGTGCCCACGGTCTGCTCGATCTTCTCGATCAGCCGCGCCACGCTGGTGTCGAACGACGGCCGCGTCACCTCCACGCCCAGCTCGGGCGCGATGCGCGACAGGTCGATGCGCGCGGCGGGGCCTTCCGACAGCGCGATCTTGGCCTCTTCCACCTGCACCGCCACCCAGTGGCCGGCGCGCTGCTTGACCAGGTTCAGCAGCAGGTCGATCTTGTCGCGGTCGCCGGCCTCGGCGCGGATATAGGCGAAATGCTCGGCGGCCTTGCGGGTGTAGGCCTGGTTGATGGTGTGCCAGCAGGCCAGGTTGCCGTACTGCGTGGACGGCACGTCCTTGCCGCTGCGCAGCTGGCTGCCCAGGCCCAGCAGCGGCATGACGTGCGCCAGGCTGAGCTGCTTGTCGAAGTCCACGCCGCCGATGTGCACGCCGCCATAGGCCAGGATGTCCTCGCGGCGGTCCGGCTTGGCGGCGCGGCCCGGCCCCAGGCGGATCAGCGAGAAGTCGGAGGTACCGCCGCCGATGTCGATGACCAGCACCAGTTCCTCGCGGTCGATCTGCGACTCGTAGTCGAAGGCCGCGGCCAGCGGCTCGAACTGGAATTCGATGTCGGTGAAGCCGACGCTATGCGCGATCTCGCCCAGCGTGTCCTGCGCGGTCTGGTCGGCGGCGGGGTTGTCGTCGACGAAGAACACCGGCCGGCCCAGCACGGCGCGCGTGAAGTCGCGGCCGGCGGCGGTCTCGGCGCGGCGCTTGAGTTCGGCGATGAAGCGCGTCAGCAGCACGCGGAACGGGATCGAGCGGCCCTGCACTTCGGTGGAGCCGTCGATCAGCGAGCTGCCCAGCAGGCTTTTCATCGAGCGCATCAGGCGCCCGTCATAGCCCGCCAGGTAGTCGGAGATGGCCGCCCGGCCGTAGCTGACCTCGGCATCCTCGTCGTGGAAGAAAATGGCCGAGGGCAAGGTGGTCTTGCCGTCTTCAAGGGCGAGGAGCGCGCGCTGGTCGGGGCGGCTCCAGCCGACGGTGGAGTTCGACGTGCCGAAGTCGACGCCGCATGCGGTGGAAATCATGGAAATTCGGGGGGCTGAAAGCAAAACGGCGCACAAGTGTAGCCGCAACCGCCCGAAACGCCATGTCAGCCCGGGCGGCGCAGCGCCACGGCCACGAAAACCAGCGTCACGGCGGCGGCCAGCAAGCCGCCGGAAAAACCGGTGACATACCCCATCCGGGCCGCCAGGCCGGTGATGAGCGACGAGGTCAGGATCTCGCCCAGGTCGCGCGCGCTCTGCACCGCGGTCATGTCGGTGCCGGCCTGCGCCCCGCGCGCGGCAAAGCGCATCGCCAGCGTCATCATCGCCACCGAGGCCGCGCCGGCGCCAAAGGCGCCCAGCGCCTGCGCCGCGTAGGCGGCGGCGGTCGGCTGCGGCGCCCAGCCCTGGGCCTGCGCCAGCCAGGCCAGCGCCGCCGCGCCCGAGGCCGCCAGGCCAAGCGCCAGCGCGCCGCGCGCGCCGATGCGCCCGACCAGCCAGGCGCCGCCGCCGCAACCCAGCAGCACGGTCACCGCGCCCCCGGCCATGCCGAGGCGGCCCACCGCCTCCACCGCCCAGCCCGCGTCCACCAGGAACAGCTTGGACAGGCCGTAGCCCGCTACCGCCGTCATCGCCGACAGGAACGCCGCCAGCACCAGCGCCCAGGCGCCCGGCCGGCGCGCGAAGCCGGCCAGCGTGGCGCGGCGGGCGGCGGCGGGCAGCGCGGTTTCGCGCCAGCCCAGCGCCATCAGCAGGCTGAAGGCCACCACCGCGGCCAGCAGCGCCAGCGCGCCGCCCTGCCCCAGCCAGCCCGCCAGCACCAGGCAGCCCGGGCCGCCGGCAAAGAAGCCGATCATGGTGCCGCCCACCTGCACGGCGTTGGCGCGCGCCAGCGCCTGGCCCTCGAAGCGCTCGGCGGTCAGGCCGTCGGTGGCGATGTCCTGCGTGGCGCTGGCCAGCGAGGCCAGCGCCATCAGCGCCACCACCCACGGCGCGCTGGCCGCGGACACGCCGGTCACGGCCACCGCCGCCAGGCACGCCAGCACGATGCCCTGCATCGGCAGGATCCAGCTGCGGCGCCGGCCCCGCGCCGGCCGGTAGCGGTTGTCGACGAGCGGCGCCCACAGGAATTTCAAGACCCACGGCAGCCCCACCAGCGGCAGCCAGGCCAGCGCGTGCAACGGCGCGCCGTCGCGCCGCAGCAGCGTCGGCAGCGCCTCCATCGCCACCCCCAGCGGAATGCCTTGGGAAAAATAGAGCGCGCCGATCATGATGAACAGGCGCGCGTTCGCGGTTTGCTTCACGTCGATTTCCTTCAAGCTTGCGTTGCCGCGGCCACGCGGCGGTGTTCACTGCCCTGCCCGGGCGTGACGAACAGGATGCGGGCCGGACAGGCCACGTGCAGGCGGTGCCAGACGCCGCGCGGCACCACGGCGCCGCGCCGCGCGTCCAGCAGCACGTCGGTCTCGGCGCCGGCCTCGTCCATCAGCGTCAGCACGACGCGGCCTTCCAGCACACAGAGCATTTCCTCGCCGGCCGGATGCCGTTCCCAGACGTCGCCGTGCACGTCGGCATCGCTGGCCGCCGCCTTGATGCCGACCAGCCAGCCCTCGTGCGGCGCCAGGCGCCGCAGCTTGCCGATGTCGCGCATGCCGCCATCGCCGGCCAGCGCCATGAAATGATCGAGCCAGTCGAACACTGGCGCGGGGCTCATTGCCGCCATCTCGTCTCTCCTTCAGAAAAGGATGGACGGCGCGTCCGCGCCGTCCATCGGTCGCCGCCCGCTCAGTACTCGGCCCGCAGGGTCAGCATGACGTTGCGCGGCTCGCCGTAGCGGTTGTTCCAGGCCGTGCCCGACAGGCTCTGGTAGTAGCCGCGGTCGAACACGTTGTTGACGTTGAGCGCCGCGGTCAGGTGCTTGTCGACGCGGTAGGCCAGGCGCAGGTCCACCAGCGCGTAGCCGCCCTGGCGCAGCGTGACCGGGCCCGAGACGGTCGAGTAGCCGGATTGCACCTGCAGTCCGCCGCCCACGCTCAGGCGCCGCTGCATCGTGGGCAGCGCGTAGTTCGTCCACAACCGGAAGATGTGCTTGGGCGTGAAGCTGGCGAAGGGCTGGCCGCCGACCTGCGTGTCGGTCAGGTACTTGCTGGTGTTGAAGGTGTAGCCGGCCGCCACCGTCCAGTACGGCGTGATGTTGCCGCTGGCCTCGGCCTCGAACCCGCGGCTGCGCACCTCGCCGCCCGCCACGTAGTAGCAGTTCTGGCCGACGCAGGGCCAGTCCGGATCCTGCTGCGCGCGGTTCTTCTGGCGGATCTGGAACGCGGCCAGCGACACGTTCAGCGCGCCGTCCATCAGTTCGCCCTTGATGCCGGCCTCGTAGTTGGTGCTGGTGACCGGGTCCAGCCCCTGGCCCTCGCGCGTCAGCTGGCTCTGCGGCTGGAACACCTCGGCATAGCTGCCGTACAGCGACCACTGGCGGTCCAGGTCGACGATCAGGCCGCCGTAGGGCGTGAATTCAGGATCGATGCGCTGGCGCGAACCAGGCGCGTCCTGGTTCCACCAGCTCATGCGCCCGCCCAGCACCAGGGTCAGCGGGTCGGCCAGCGAGAAGCGGCCCATGCCATACACGCCCTGCTGGCGCGCGCGCGTCTCGCCGGGCGAGGTGTAGGGGCCGACGCCAGGCTCCGGCACGCTGTGCGGATCCCAGTCGAACACGTTCACCGGCACGCGCAGCGCCGGCGTCAGTTGGCCGGTGTACTGCTCGGTGGTGGTGCGCTGGGCATTGCCGCCGAACAGCAGCTCGTGGCGGCGGCCGAACAGTTCCACCGGGCCGCTGACGTAGGCATCGACGCTGGCCTGGGTGTTGTCGAATTTGTAGGCGCCGCCCATCAACCCCGAGCCCAGGCCGGTCTGGCGGTCGATCGCGCCATAGGCGCCGGCGTACTTCAGGTTGCTGTCGGCGGTGAGGTAGTTGGCGCTGACCTTGGCGCTCCAGCCCTGGCCGAAACGGTGCTCCAGGTCGGCGAACACGCGCGTCGTGTTCCAGTTGAAACGGTCCCACGCGGCGTCCAGGTAGGTCGAGCGCTTCAGGCCGATATCGCCGCCGTCCTTGTAGCGCGGCACGCCCGCCATGTTGGTGGTGGAGCGGATGCGCTGGTACTGCAGGCCGGCCGACAACACCGTGTCCGGGCCCAGGTCGACCTCGCCGATGCCGTAGAACAGCGCCGACTTCTGGTCCGCCACGTCGTAGAAGTAGCCGCGGTCCTCGAAGGCCGTGACAATGCGGCCGCGCACGCTGCCGCTGTCGTTGAGCGGGCCGCCCAGGTCGGCCTCGGCGCGGTAGCGGTCCCAGCTGCCGGCGCTGAGCGCGCCGCTGAAGGCGAACTCGCGCTGCGGACGCTTGCGCACCAGGTTGACGGTGGCGGCGGGGTTGCCGGCGCCATGCAGCAGGCCGTTGGCGCCGCGCAGGATCTCGACCCGCTCGTATACCGCCATGTCCTGCGGCGACGCGGCCATGTTGCCCATCAGCACCGGCACGCCGTCCTGCTCGTACGAATCGACCTTGAAGCCACGGGCGTAGTAGGCGGTGGTCAGCAGTTGATAGGGCTGCACCGTGATGCCGGTGGCGTGCTGCATCACCTCGTCCAGGCTCTGCAGGTTCTGCTGCCGCATCTGTTCCTGGCCGATCACCGTGATCGACTGCGGCGTCTCACGCACCGTGAGCGGCAGCTTGCCCAGCGTCGGGGCCGGCGTAGCGCCGGCGTGTTCTCCGCTGACCGTCACCGCGGGCAGCGTGGCCGCATCGCCGGCGCCGTCCGCCAGCGCCGGCCCCGCCGCCGTGATCGCCAGCCAAAGCGGCCAATGTCGCACCGCCGTCTTGCGCGGCCGTGCCGCCCTGTTCCTGAACCTTGATCGCACCGCCGTTCCTCTTTCCTGGTTACTGAGAATTATTCTCAGGCCATTCTAGAGAGCGGCCGGCGCCGCCACTGGCGATTGCGGAAGTCTCGCTATCGATTGCGGAAGTTTCTGGCCGCCAGCGCGGATCAGGCGCCGGTCGATCATGGCGCGGCGGCGGACGCCGCCACGCCTGCCGCGATCAATACTCGGCGCGCACGGTCAGCATGAGGTTGCGAGGCTCGCCGTAGTAGTTGGTCCAGTTGGCGTCGTTCAGGCGCTGGTAGTAGACGCGGTCGAACAGGTTGTTGGCGTTCAGCGCCACCGTGACGTGCTTGTCGACGCGGTAGGCCACGCGCATGTCGACCAGGGCATAGCCGCCCTGGCGCAGCGTGATCGGCCCGGCCACGTTGTGGAAGTCCGACTGCACCTGCACGCCGCCGCCGATGCTCAGGCGCCGCTGCCACGCGGGCAAGGCGTAGTCGGTCCACACGCGCAGGATGTGCCTGGGCGTGAAGCTGGCGTAGGGCTGGCCTTCGCGGCGCGTGTCCACCTGGTACGCGGTGGTGTTGAAGGTGTAGCCCGCCGCCACTGTCCAGTAGGGCATGATGGCGCCGGCGGCCTCGGCCTCGAAGCCACGGCTGCGGACCTCGCCGCCGGCGACGGAGGGGCAGCGCCTGCCCACGCACGCCACCGAGGGATCGGCCTGGGCCCGGTTTTTCTGCTGGATCTGGAACAGCGCCAGCGACACGTTGAGCGCGCCGTCCATCAGCTCGCCCTTGACGCCGGCCTCTTGGTTGGTGCCCGTGATCGGATCGAGCGCCTGGCCGTTGCGGTCCAGGTCGGTCTGCGGCATGAACACCTGCGCGTAACTGCCATAGAGCGACCATTGCCGGTCCAGGTCGACGATCAGGCCGCCATAGGGCGTGAACCTGCCGTTGTTGCGCTGGCTCGATTTGCGCGATTCCAGCCGGCTCCAATCCATGCGCCCGCCCAGCACCAGCGTCAGCGGATCGGCCAGCGAGAAGCGGCCCATGCCGTACACGCCCTGCTCCCGTTCGCGGTTGACGCCCGCGGACTTGTAGGAGCCAATGTCGTAGCCGGGCACGTCGCGCGGATGCCAGTTGAACACGTCCATCGGCATGTTCAGCTGGGGACTGGTGACGTCGGCGTTCAGGTTCTCGTACGAGGTTCGCAGCGAGTTGGCGCCGAACAGCAATTCGTGGCGCCGACCGAACAGTTCGACCGGACCGCCGACGTAAGCGTCGACGCTGGTCTGGCTGTTGTCGTACCGGATACCGCCGCCCGACAGCTTGGCGCCCAGGCCGGTCTGGCGATCGATTCCGCCATTGACGGTGAGGTACGTCATCTCGGAATCGGAACGGAGATGGTCGACGCTGATCCGCGCGTGCCAGCCCTGGCCGAAGCGGTGATCCAGGTCGGCGAACACGCGCGTCGTGTTCCAGTCGGAACGGCTGCCGGCGGACTCCAGGTTGACCGAGCGCCGCAGGCCGAGCGGCGCGCCGTCCTTGTAGCGCGGCAGCCCGCCCATGCTGGGCGGCGGATGCGAGCGCACGCGGCTGTAATGCAGGCCGGCCGACAACACGGTGTCCGGCCCCAGGTCGACCTCGCCAATGCCATAGAACAGGCCGGTCTTCTGGTTCGCGTTTTCATAGAAGAAGCCGCGGTCGGCCATGACGCCGACGACGCGGCCACGCACGCTGCCGCTGTCGTTCAGTGGCCCGCCCAGGTCGACTTCGGTGCGATAGTTGTCCCAGCTTCCCGCGCTGAGTTCGCCGCCGAAGGTGAATTGCCGTTGCGGGCGCTTGCGCACCAGGTTGACGGTGGCCGACGGATTGCCGGCGCCATGCAACAGGCCGTTGGCGCCGCGCAGGATTTCGACCCGCTCGTAGATGGCCGTGTCTTCGGGCGCGGCGGCGCGGTTGCCCATCATCGCCGGCACGCCGTCCTGTTCGAAGGATTCGATCTGGAAGCCGCGCGCGAAGTACGCGGTGGTCAGGTGATGGTGCGGCTGCACCGTGATGCCGGTGGCGTGGCGCATGACGTCGTCCAGGCTTTGCAGGTTCTGCTGGCGGATCTGGTCCGGGCCGATCACGGAGACCGATTGCGGCGTTTCACGCACGCTGAGCGGCAGCTTGCCCAGCGACGGCTGCGGCGCGGCGGGCTCGCGGGCGCCGCTGACGGTGACCGCGGGCAGCGTCGGCGCCTCCCTGGCGCTATCGGCCAGGGCCGGCCCCGCCGCCGCCAACGCCATCGCCGGCCAGAGCCGCCAGCAATGGGCGGCCCTTTTGCACGCCCGGGGGCTGAAACGTGAGCGCATGCGTACTTCTCCTTCTTTGTTACTGAGAATTATTCTCATACAATTTCGAGGAGAAACCGCAACGCCCTGGCGTTTGCATAGGCCTTGCTATGGCGAACGCGAAACCCGGGATCGCACCGCGCGAATGACAGAAAAGGTTCGGGGCAAACGCAGCCGCCGCCGGCAGCTCGCGGCGGCGACGTTCAGCGGCCGCTGGCCAGCGCGCTCGGCAGCACGCCGTAACGGCGCTGGAAGGCCTTGCTGAAGTGCGAATCGGTGTAGCCGCAGGCATAGGCGGCTTCCGACACGCTCATCTCGCCGGCGGCGAGCAGCGCGTGCGCTTGCGCCATGCGCTGCTCGCGCACGAAGGCGTAGACGCTGCAGCCGAACAGCTGGCGAAAGCCCGTGGTGAGCTTGTTGACGTTGATGCCGGCGTGGCGCGCCAGTTCGGGCAGGGTCGGGGGCTGTTGCAGGCTGGCCAGCACCAGGTCGCGCGCGTGATGCAGGCGCTCGGTGTCGGCCCGCGACAGTCCCGGCGGGACCAGCGCGACCGGAACCGGCTGCAGCGCGCCGAGCGCCAGCGCGGTCAGCTCCAGCGCCTTGGCGGACAGGTACATGCGCTTGAGCGCGCCCTGCATCGGGCAGGCCAGCATCTGCCGGCCCAGCGCCTGCAGCGGCGCCGCCAGCCGCAGGTTGGCGTCGGCATAGGCGGCGTCGCCGCGCGGGGCGCGCAGCAGGCGCGCGACATCCGCCGGTTCCAGCGACAGCGATTCGCGCAGGTGGTCGAGCGAGGTGCGCAGCGACACGAAGCGCAGCGAGCGGCGCGCGCCAAACTCGTGTTCCATGCGCAGCGCGTCGCGGCACAGGCTCAGGTGCAGCAGCGGCCCGCTGACCTGCGCGGCGGGCGCGCCCGGCACGCGATAGCGCAGCTCGCCTTCCAGCACCAGCACCAGCTTCAGGCCGGGCGCCAGGTCCTCCAGCACCCGTTCGCCGCGCTCGAAATGCAGCGTGCCGCCGGCCAGCGACATCGCGGGCGTGGCGGCGGAAACGGTCCAGTCGAGTTCGGGGTGCGGGTGGGTCACGGCGACGGACCCGACGCGGCGAGCCCTTTTATTGAGAGTGAATATTATTACCGTTTTCCGGGTTGTCGCGCCAACCCTGGCTGCGCGCGGCGCGGCGCATGGCCTGCGGCGGCTGGCCGTAGACCCGCAGGAAGGCGCGCCGCATGCGTTCGCTGTCGGTGAAGCCGACGCGCCGCGCCACGCTGTCGATGCTGCCGTCGCCGCTTTCGATCTGCGCCCGCGCGGTCTGGGCGCGAATGCGCTCGACCGCCTTGGCGGGCGTCTCGCCGGTTTCGGCCTTGAAGCTGCGCAGGAACTGGCGCGGGCTGACGCAGGCCACTTCCGCCAGGTGTTCCACCGTCAGCGCCGCGCCCAGGTTGCCGCGGATATGCTCCAGCACCGCGCGCATGCGCTCGCTGTCGGGCGCCAGGTCCTGCAGCGCCGAGAACTGCGACTGCCCGCCCGAGCGGCGGTGATAGACCACCATCTCGCGCGCGGTCTCGGCGGCGATCTCCACGCCCAGGTCGGCTTCGACCATGGCCAGCGCCAGGTCGATGCCGGCGGTGATGCCCGCCGAGGTCCAGGTATCGCCGTCGCGCACGTGGATGCGATCGGCCTCGACGCGGACGGCGGGATGGTTGCGCGCCAGCGCGGCGGCGTGGCGCCAGTGGGTGGTGGCGCGCAAGCCGTCGAGCAGGCCCGCGGCGGCCAGCACGCGGGCGCCGGTGCAGACGCTGGCCAATCGCCGGCCCGCCTGGCGCTGGGCATGCAGGTAGGCGCGCATGGCGGGGCTGAGGGCGCTTTCGCGCGCGCCTTCGCCGCCGGGCACCACCAGGGTGTCCACCGGCGCGTCGCGCCACGGCGCGGTCAGCACGCCGATGCCGCAGGAGCTGCGCACCTCGCCGCCCGTTTCCGACACGACCCGCACGGCATAGGCCGGCGCGCCCGCGCGACGCGCCAGCGAGCCGGCGGTCTGGAACACGGCCGCGGGGCCGGACATGTCGAGCAGCTGGAAATCGGGCACCAGCAGGAAGGTCACGGCGTGCGTCATGGCGGTGGAGCGGGGTTGGCGTTGGGGTTGGCGTTGGGGTTGGCGTTTATCGAGGGATTTATGTCATTCACGCCAAAGTGTGCGCCGCTAGAGTGATCGCTGTCAAACCGCGATCCTTGCCCCGAGTCCCCATGCCTGCCTCGCCCTCCCTGGCCACCGGCCGCCGCAACGCCCGCATCCTGGCCGTGTGCCAGGGGCTGTTCATCGCCGCCATCTCGATCGACCTGACGCTGACGGCCCTGACCGGCCACATGCTGGCGCCCGACAAGGCGCTGTCCACCCTGCCCTTCGCGCTGATCACGGTGGCCGGCGCGCTGGTCACCTGGTTCGCCTCGCTGCTGATGCAGCGGATAGGCCGCCGCAACGGCTTCGCGCTGGGCGCGCTGGCCGGCGCGGCGGGGGGCGGCATTTCGGTGTGGGCGGTGTTCCAGTCGGACTTCTGGATGTTCTGCGCCGGCACGGCGCTGGTCGGCGTGTTCCAGGCGTTCGCCCAGTACTACCGGCTGGCGGCGGCGGACGCGGTCGAGCCCGCCGCCAAGAGCCGCGCGATCTCGGTAGTGATGACGGGCGGCGTCATCGCCGCGATCGCCGGCCCGGCGCTGGCGGCCTGGAGCCGCGACCTGTTCGCGCCGGTGACCTTCGCCGGCGCCTACCTGATGGTGGCGTTGCTGGCGCTGCTGTCGGCCGCCCTGCTGTTCGGCTTCTACCGCGACATCGACGCGCCCGCGGCGGCCGCCGACGCGCAGGCCGGCCTGCCGGCCCGGCCGCTGCGCGAGGTGGCGCGCCAGCCGGTGTTCGTCGCCGCGCTGGCCAACAATGTGGTGGGATCGGTGTCGATGATGTTCATCATGACCGCCGCGCCGCTGGCGGCGGTGGCCTGCAGCCACAGCATCGGCGACGGCGCCAACATCATGCAGTGGCACCTGGTGGGCATGTACGCGCCGGCGTTCTTCGCCGGCACGCTGATCCAGCGCTTCGGCCTGCCGCGGATACTGGGCGCGGGCATGCTGCTGAACGTCGCCTGTTCGCTGATCGCGATGGCCTCGCCCTCGCTGCCGGCGTTCTATGCGGCGCTGTTCTGCCTGGGGGTGGGATGGAATTTCATGTTCGTCGGCGGCACCACGCTGCTGGCGCAGTCCTACCGGCCTTCGGAACGCGCCCGCGCGCAGGGCGCGGCGGAGATGCTGCGCTACGCCGCCACCGCCCTGGCCACGCTGGCGGCCGGACCGGCGCTGGACGCGTTCGGCTGGGAGGCCCTGAACGCGGCCATGCTGCCGGTGGTGCTGGCCGCGGGCCTGATGACCTGGCACTGGGCGCGCGGTTCGTCGCGCGCCGCCGCGGCCACCGGCCACGCGTAGGCGCCAGGGCGCTCGCCCGCGCGATCGCCGACGGCGCCGTCCACCGTTACTGCTGGCGGCGCTGTTCCAGTTCGCGCAGGCACTGGGCGACGCCCGCCTGCATCTGGGCGTTGGACACCGCGGCGCGGTCCGAGACTTCGCGGCAGCGCACGTACTCGGCCTGGCTCTCGGGCGAATCGCGGATCACGACCGGCGCCGAATTGGGATCGGGCGTGACGGTCATGCGCAAGGTGGAAGGCGGCGACAGGCTGCCGTCCTTGGAGCGCTGGCTGGGATATTGGTATTCCTGCGTGACCGGCGCCGCGCTCTGCGCCTGCGCCGCGCCGCCCAGGCAGACCAGGGCCAGCAGGACGGCGGTGATCGGGAGTTTCTTCATGTCGACCTCTCTTCGTTGAGCGCGCACCCAGGCCCGATGCTCGGCACGGTGGCGCGCCGGTCTATCGTAGCCGCGGGCGTGGCCCCGGGAAGTGCCAAGACGCTACGCGGGCGAGGAGATTTGTTTCTTGCGGTTTCCCGCGGCCGGTTCAGCGCGGCGCGGGCGGCTTGCCGGATGGTTTGCGTAAAGGCGCCAGTAAGGAAGCGAGACCGTTGTGGTCCAGCTCGTGCATCAGCGCCAGCAGGCGCCCCAGCTCGCCCGGCGGGAAGCCCTTGCGCGCGAACCAGGCCAGGTACGGGCCCGGCAGGTCGGCGATCAGCCGCCCCTGGTATTTGCCGAAAGGCATGACGCGCGTCACCAGCAGCTGCAGCAGTTCGGGATCCATGCGCCCTACCTTGCCGGCGCGGCGCCGAAGGCGATGTCGGCGGCGGGCACGGCGGCGATCTTCACGCCGAAGCTGGAAATGGACGAGAGCGTGGCGTTATGGTGCGCGCGGATCTGCGCGCCGGCCGCGTGCGGCTTGTCCTGGGTGGTGTGGGCGTCGGCCGCCAGCGTCACCGGATAGCCCAGCGCCGCGGCGCGGCGCACGGTGGTGTCGACGCAGAACTCGCTGGCGTAGCCGCACACCACCAGGTGGGTGGCCCCGGCTTGCGCCAGCGTGTCCGCCAGGCCGGTGCGCAGGAAGGAATCGGGCGTGGTCTTGTAGACCCGCGCGTCGCTGTCCGCCGGCTGCAACCGCGTATCCAGCTGCCAGCCCGGCTCGCCGTGCGCCAGCTTGCCGCCGGGCGCTTCGTGCTGCACGTAGATCACCGGCACGGACGCGGCGCGGGCGCGCGCGGCCAGGTCGTTGATGCGCGCCAGCACGGCGCCGGCATCGGCGGGTTCGGGCTTGGTCTCGAACAAGGCGCGTTGCACGTCGATCACGATCAGGGCGGAGGTCATGGTTTCCTTGGCGGTGGCGAATGGGGGGAAGCGCGGCGGGATGCCGGAGCGTGGCGGCGGGCTAGCCGCATTCGGCGCCCAGCAGGGCCGGGGGCCAGATGCGTGCATAGATCCAGAAGTGGCGCGGTTCGCCGCGCACCTGGCGATAGTGGTGCAACAACCCTTCGCGCTGGAAGCGGCAGCGCTCCAGCACGCCGGCCGACGCGGTGTTGGTATCGAGCACCGTGGCCTGCACACGCGCCAGGCCCAGCGTCTGCAAGGCCCAGCCGGTGACGGCCTCGCAGGCTTGCGAGGCGATGCCGCGGCGCCAATGCGATGGCGCCAGGTCGTAGGCGATCTCGGCGCGGCGCGCGCCCGGCGCGATCTCGTTCAGCCCGATGGTGCCGATCAGGCGGTCGTCGGCCTCGACGATCGCCAGGCGCATCGCGTGCGTGGCGACCGGATCGGCGTAGCCGCGGATCAGCCGCACCAATGCGTCCGGGCCGTCCAGCTGCCAGCTGGTGTGGCGGGTCACGTTGTCGTCGCTGAGATAGGCGTACCAGGCGGCGGCGTCGGCGTCGCGCAGGGGGCGCAGGCGCAGGCCGGCGATGCCCAGGTCGGGGGCCTGCTGGGGCCAGTCGGCAAGAGGGAGGGACATGATGCGAAAGGCGTCGAAAGGGAAGCGCCGGCGCATGCTTGCCCCGGCCGTCCACAGCTTAACAGGCTCGCGCCGCTCAGAAATCCAGGCGTCCCTTCAATTCGCCGAACGGCACCATGACGTGTTCGCGATAGGCGGGACGCTGTTGCAGCCGCTCGTACCAGGCGCGCACGTTCGGCAACGGCGCGTGGGCGATGTCCAGCTCGTAATAGCGGTACAGCGCGGTAGCCGCGGGAATGTCGGCCAGCGTCAGCGCCTCGCCGCCGAGATAGGGTTGCGTGGCCAGCACGGCATCCAGCTGGCGCAGGCAGGCATGGGTATTGGCCAGGGCGCGGTCGATGGCGGCCAGGTCGCGCTGCGGCTCGGGGGTGCGGTAGTAGCCCCAGAACACGCCCACCAGGAAGGCCGGCTGCAGCGCCGTCTGGGCCCAGTCCATCCAGCCGTCGGCGCGCGCGCGACGCGCCGGATCGGCCGGCCAGAAGGCCGCGGCGCCATGGCGCGCGGCGAGATAGCGCAGGATCGCGTGCGACTCCCACACCACCGTGTCACCTTCGCGCAGCAGCGGCACCCGGCCGTGCGGGTTCATCCGCAGGAACTCGGGCGTATCGAGCAGGCCGTGCTGGCCGCCGGCCAGCACATGGTCATAGGACAGGCCCAGCTCGCCCGCCAGCCACAAGACCTTCTGCACATTGAATGAACTGCGCCGGCCCCAGATCGTCAGCATTGCACGGTCTCTTTTCAACGACGGCATCAGCCAGCCACGACGATGCGCGGCTCGCAGTTCACCGGGAAATTCACCGAATTGGCGATATAGCAGAAATGATGGGCGCGGGCATGCAGCGCCTCGGCCAGGCCGGCGTCGCCGCCCGCGGCGATAGTGACCTCGGGCCGCAGCGTGACCGAGGCGAAGGCGCCGCCGCGTTCGGGGTCTTCGCGCATCACGCCGTGCGCGTCGTCGCGATACGCGGTGACGACGATGCCCTCGACCGCGCACAGGTGCAGGTACCAGAGCTTGTGGCAGGCCGACAGCGACGCCACCAGCAGGTCTTCGGGATTCCAGCGCGCCGCGTCGCCGCGGAACGCGGGGTCCGCCGAGCCGGCGATGTCGGGCTTGCCGGGCGCCTGCACCAGGTGGTCGCGGGCATAGGCGGTATAGCTGGCTGTGCCCTTGCCGGTGTTGCCGGTCCAGGTCACGGCGACGTCGTAATGGTGTTCGCCTTTCATTGCGGGATCCTCGGGGCGCGCCGCGGCGGCGCGCAAAGAGCGTTAGCGTAGCGCAAGCGCCGCGCGGCGGGAACCGGACGGCGGGCGGCGCTAGGGCGGCACGGTGTCAGGATAGGCGGCGACGTGCGGCCCGTGATCGAGCCAGGGCACGTCGTATGCGGTATGGATATGCGCCACCGGCCGCGCGCCGGGATCGTCGTCGAGCGTGGCCACTCGCAGGATGACCTGCGGCTGGGCCACCCAGTGCGCCATCAAGTGGGCGCCGCAGGCGGTGCAGAAGTGGCGGATCTTGCCGGGGGATGATTCGTACGCGCCCAGCGAGGCGGCGCCCCGGGTCCAGCGGAAATCCTCGCGCGCGACCCGCGCGGTCGACGCGAACGCCGCCGCGTGCGCCTTGCGGCAGGTCGTGCAATGGCAATGGACGATCGGCCCGGCCAGGCGGTCCGCCTCGTAGGCCACGGCGCCGCACAGGCAGCTTCCCTTCATGATGGACTCCTTCGCGCCCGCCGCGCCATGCCGCGGGCCTGCCGGCCAGCGTAGCGCGGGCCGCCCCGACGCGCCGCGCCGATACGGCCAGGATCGCGGGCAGCGGCGGACAAGCGCGGCAAGCAGGCGGCCCGGGAATGACGCACGCACGCCATCGCGGCCCGGCGTGGCGCCTTGCCTTTACATCCCGTTTCAGCAAGGATGGCGTGGCGTCCGTATCGTGGGCGCACCGCTACACAGGAGCTCGCCATGATGAAAACCACCTTGACCTGCACCCTGACAGTCGCCCTGCTTGCCGGCTGCACCCCCTCCAAACCCATCAGCGCGCGCTCGGTACCCGTGGACAACCACACGGCCCGCAACGCGCTCGACTGGCCCGGCAGCTACGAAGGCACGCTGCCCTGCGCCGATTGCCCCGGCATCCGCACCCGCCTGACGCTGATGAAGGACGGCCGCTACGAGCGCGCCACCCAGTACCTGGACCGCGAGCCGCAACCCGAGACCGTGGCCGGCACCTTCAGCTGGGAATCCGATGGCAGCACCATCCGGCTGGACGCCTCGGGCGACAGCCAGCGCTATTTCATCGCCGAGAACCAGGTGATCATGCTGTACCGCGACGGCACCCGTCCGACCGGCCCGCTGGCGCCGCACTACGTGCTGCGGCGCGCGCAGTAACGCGGCGTAATCGGCCGCGCGCCGGTCGCGGGGGGCCGACGCCGCCGACGCCCCGCAAGCGCGCCGCTTCCGGCTATTCTCTGGGCTGCACATGCCGCGCCCCCCGACCCCGGCGGCGCCCCCGAGGAAGGAAGATCCATGAAGACCGACCACGAACTGCTCGACGCGTTTGCCCCGACGGGCACGCTGCGCGCCTCCATCAACCTGGGCAACCCGATCCTGGCCAACAGCCATCCCGACACCGGCGCCCCCGGCGGCGTGTCGGTCGACCTGGCCACCGAACTGGCGCGCCGGCTCGACGTGAAGCTGGAGCTGGTGGTGTTCAAGTCCGCCGGCGAGTCCGTCAACGCGGTCGCCGCCGAGCAGGCCGACGTGGGTTTTTTCGCGATCGACCCGCTGCGCGGCGAGCAGATCGCCTTCACCGCGCCGTACGTGGTGATCGAGGGCGCCTACTTGGTGCGCGACGATTCCCCCATCACCCGCATGGAAGAGGTGGACCGCGCCGGCCAGCGCGTGGTGGTCGGCAAGGGCAGCGCCTACGACCTGTACCTGACGCGCGAGATCAAGCACGCCGAGCTGTTCCGCGCGCCCACCTCGCCCGCGGTGGTCGACACCTTCGTGAAGGAAAACATGGAAGTGGCCGCCGGCGTCAAGCAGCAGCTGCAGGCCGACGCGCAGCGCCTGGGCGGCCTGCGCCTGCTGGACGGCCATTTCATGCTGATCCGCCAGGCCATGGGCGTGCCCAAGAGCCGCGGCGCCAAGGCCAGCGCCTATCTGGCCGCCTTCGTCGAAGCCATGAAGAAGAGCGGTTTCGTCGCCGAGGCGCTGGCGCGCCACAAGATCCAGGGCGCCGCCGTGGCGCCGCTGGAAGCCGCGCCGCAATAAGAAAGCGAGGCCGCAGCCTCGCTCGATTGCGCGCGCCGCCACGCGAGGCGAACCGTCGATGGCGCCCCGGCATGCGGGACGCCATCGACGGAAAGCGCCGCCGCCGTCAGTGGCTGATCATCCAGGGCCGCGAGCCCGCGAAGGATTTGGCGCCGTCGGCCGCGGTGCGGGTCTTGCCGGACTTGCGTCCGCCCGCACAACAACCGCAATTCATGCCGTGGCCCGCACGCGAGCTGCGCGGTTCGTTCGCGCTGCGTTCGTTGGCGGCATGGGCGCGGTTGACGGCCGACGACAACGCCGAGATCGCGGGCGCGCCGCCGACGATGCGGTCGGACGCCGCGCCGCATCGCGGGCAGTCGGCCGGATCGCGCCATTGCGCCAGCGGCCGCAGCGCCGCGAACTCGCCGCAGTCGGCGCAGGCGTAGTCATACATGGGCATAGGGGTCTCCTTCGTCCCGGCCTCAGCGGTCGCGCGACAAGGGCATATCGACGCCGCCCTTGACGTGCTTGACCGGCCCCGACGCCGACGGCTGGATGTCGAAATCGAAGATCTCGGTCGGCAGCCACAGCGTGGCGCAGGAGTTCGGAATGTCCACCACCCCGCTGATGTGCCCCTGCACCGGCGCGCAGCCCAACAGCGAATAGGCCTGCGCCCCCGAGTAGCCGAATTTCTTCAGGTATTCGATGGCGTTCAGGCAGGCCTGGCGATAGGCCACGTTCACGTCCAGGTAGTGCTGCTTGCCGCCCTCGTCCACCGAGATGCCTTCGAAGATCAGGAAGTCCTTGTAGGCCGGCGTGATCGGGCTGGGCTTGAAGATCGGATTGCGGATGGAGTACTTGTCCATGCCGCCCTTGATCAGCGTGACGCGCATGTGCACCCAGCCGGCCATCTCGATGGCGCCGCAGAACGTGATCTCGCCATCGCCCTGCGAGAAATGCAGGTCGCCCACCGACAGGCCGCCGCCCTTGACGTAGACCGGGAAGAACACCCGCGCGCCGCGCGACAGGTCCTTGATGTCGCAGTTGCCGCCGTGCTCGCGCGGCGGCACGGTGCGCGCGCCCTCGCCCGCCGCGCGGTCGCGGTCGGCGCCCTGCAGCGCGCCCATGTGCGCCGTCTTGGGCGCCGGCGGATTGGCCAGCGGCGGCACGCGGTTCGGGTTGGTGTCGATCAGCGCCTGCTCGCGCTGGTTCCAGGTGTCCAGCAGCTTCTTGTCGGGCAGGCAGCCGATCAGGCCGGGATGGATCAGCCCAGCGAAATTGACGCCCGGGATATGCCGCGACGAGGTGAACATGCCGTGGAAATCCCAGATGGATTTCTGCGCATGGGGAAAATGATCGGTAAGGAAGCCGCCGCCGTTGGTGCGGCTGAAGAAGCCGTTGAAGCCCCACAGGCTGTCGGGCTTGGCGCCGATGTCCAGCAGGTCCACCACCAGCAGGTCGCCGGGCTCGGCGCCTTCGACGCCGACGGGGCCGGACAGGAAGTGCACGGTGGACAGGTCGACGTCGCGCACGTCGTCGGCGCTGTCATCGTTCTTGATGGCGCCGCCGGTCCAGTCGTAGGTTTCCAGGATGAAATCGTCGCCGGGCTTGACCCAGACGGCCATCGGGATGTCCGGGTGCCAGCGGTTGTGGATCTGCTTGTTCTCGTACGGGGACTGGGTCAGGTCGACCTGGATGAGGGTGTCGGTCATTCTCTTTCATCTCCAACGTAACGTGTTGATAAAACAGAACTTCAGCCGGAGGGCGCGTCCAATTTCGCGTGCGTGGATTGGATCTTCGATTCCTTGACGTGTGAACGATGGTAGACGCGTTTGGAGCGATTGCCATACTGGTTTTCCATGCAGCACACGGCCGCGCAGGACAGCGCCCGCCCGGCGCCGCATCGCGCCTCCAACCTTGACGCTGCGTGAAACTTCCACTTACACTTCGCGAGCCTAAAAGGGCCCATCTGGCGCCAACGCGGCTCAACGCGGCGGTTTGCGATGCCAACACGCGCATGCGGCCGCCATCCTCCAGCGATTGCGGTTCCTGCCGCCCCCCTCCCGAGCGCGCCACGCCATGGTTGCTTCCGTCATTCTCGGCATGCTCTGCGTGCACTTGCTTTGCTTTTGCGCCATGTTCCTGCTGATCAGCCGGCGGCTGCGCGACAAGAAGATGGGCACGGACGTGTTCGCCGCCGGCCACCTGCTGCTGGGCATCGCCTACATCCTGCAATTGCTGGCCCCGCCGCCCGGCTCGTGGGGCATGAGCATCGTCAACCACACGCTGACGCTGTGCGCCCCGATCGCCTACGTCTTCGGCGCGATCCGGTTCTTCAACCGGCCCATTCCCGTGCTGTACCCGATGCTGGCCGTGGCGGCCGTCTACACCGCCGCGCAAGTGCTGGTGGAAGCCGTGTGGGGCACGGCGGCGCGGCATGCGCTGCTGGCGGCCTCGTGCGCGCTGCTGTTCCTGGCGATGACGCTGGCGCTGCTCTACGGCGCGCGCACCTTCGCCCGCGACCTGCGCCTGGAGATGATCGTGTTCTCCTTCCTGGTGGGCGGCATCTGCGCGCTCAACGCGGCGAAGTTCGTCCTGATCCTGGATGGCGGCATGCCGGCCCTGGACATGCAGAGTTCGTTCCAGACGGCGTTCTACCTCTATATGTCGTTCCTGGGAACGGTGCTGCCGCCGGCCGTGGTGTGGCTGATCCTGCGGCGCCTGACCGACGAACTGCGCACCATGGCCACGCGCGATCCGCTCACGGGCCTGCTGAACCGGCGCGGCCTGATGGACGGGCTGGAGGCGCACTTCCGGGTCCGCCACGCCGCCCCCTCGCGCCTGCTGATCGTGGACATCGATCGCTTCAAGCAGATCAACGACACCCACGGCCATCAGATCGGCGACCAGGTATTGAGCCGGGTGGCGCAGGTGCTGCAGCACACGGTGCGCCAGGGCGACCTGGTGTGCCGGCTGGGCGGCGAAGAGTTCGTGGTGGTGGCGCTCGGCAGCGACCACGAAGGCGCCATGCACCTGGCGGAGCGGCTGCGCGAGGCGATCGCCCACGCCCAGGTGCCCGGCGGCCGCGCGCAGGGGCCGATCCGCTGCACCGCGACCATCGGGGTGTCGCACGGCTTTGCCGGCACGCAGGCGCTGGACGACATCATGCGGCAGGCGGACGCCGCGCTGTACCGCGGCAAGATGTCCGGACGCAATCGCGTGGAGTGGGCGGATGAGGCGCCCGCGCTGCGCGTCGCGGTGCAAACCCCGGCCTGAACCCGGCGGCGCGGCGCCCGGCAGTTATGATGCGCCCATCGCATTAATCGCGCGGCCCCGCCGCGCCGGAAGCCCCCGCCCATGATCCTGCCTCGCCCCCTGTCCGCCCTGCTCCTGCTCGCCGCCACCCTGCCCCTGGGCGCCGCCCACGCGGCCGAGGAATGCGTGGCGCGGTTCGATGCCAGCATGGCCCGCTATCAGGAGGCCGTGAAGGTGCAGAAGGGACGCGAGACCGCCAACTGGCAGGAGCTGAACGCGCCGCTGTGCCAGGGCCGGCTGGACCTGCTGGACATGGAGTTCGAGCTGGTCGATGACTACGAGCAGTGCGCGCGCGACGGCGGAAAATTCCCCGAGAAGACCGTGACTGCAATGCAGAGCCAGCCGGACAACCTGGCCGCGCGCAAGACCGCCTGGATCGACACCTGCGGTCCGTACATGAAGCAATAGCGCGGCCGCGGCGCAACGCGGGCCGCGCCACCGCTACGGATGACGGCCTGCCGCGTCAGGCGACCGCCGCCGGGGCCGGCCGCGGGAAGAAGATGGCACGGCCGGGATCGAAGTCGTAGCGGCTTTCGAAGTCGGTGGCGTCGGCGGCCAGTGCCAGCACCGAGTCGAGGATGAAGTCGGCCTTGGCGTCGGACAGCAGCACGCTGAAGTTCAGGCGGATGAAGCCCGGCTTTTCGATCTCGCGGCCATCGAGGATGGCCTGGCGCATGCGCGCCGACTCGGCCTCGTCGATCTCCAGCAGGTGATGCACGTACGGGCCGGCGCAGGCGCAGCCGCCGCGCGCCTGGATGCCGAAGCGGTCGCTCAGCATGCGCGTGACCAGTTGCTGGTGCACGTAGCCGCCCTGGCCGTTGCGCACGCGGAAGGAGAAGATCGGCAGGCGCGGGGCGCTCAGCGAACCCAGCAGTTCCAGGCGGGGGTCATCCTGCCAGCGGGCCAGCGCGCGCTGCACGAAGGCCGCATTGCGCCGCGCCATGAGCTCGGCGCCGAGCGCGTCCTTGACCAGCAGCACCAGCGCGGCGCGGATGTCGCCGACCACGTTGGGGGTGCCGGCCTCTTCGCGCGCCTCCAGGCTGGCGCTGTAGTCGTGGCCGCTGGGCGAGACGAACTTGACGGTGCCGCCGCCCGGGAAGGTGGGCGTGGCGCAAACCACGGCATCGCGTCGCACGATCAGGATGCCGGACGCGCCAGGACCGCCGATGAACTTGTGCGGCGAGAACACGATGGCGTCGATGGCCGCATCGGCCGCAGGCGTCATGCGGATGTCCAGGTACGGCGCGCCGCCGGCGTAATCCCAGATCATCCGGGCGCCGGCGCGCTTGACGCGGCGGGTGATGGCTTCGACGTCGGTGACGATGCCGGTGACGTTGGAGGCGGCCGACAGCGCGCAGATGACCAGCGTGTCGTCCGGCGCCTGCAGCGCGGCGTCCAGGGCGGCCAGGTCCGGGCCGCCTTGCGGGCTTTCCGCCAGCACGACGATGTCGGCGCCGCATTCGCGCCACGGCAGGATGTTCGAGTGGTGTTCGTAGGGCCCCATGACGACGCGCACCTTGCGGCCCGCCGCCAGCGCGGCCGGCACGCCGAACAGGTGCACCAGGCGGTTGATGCCCATGGTGGCGCCGGAGCCGGAGAAGATCACGGCATGCTCGTCGCCCGCGCCGCAGCAGCGGCCGACCACGGCGCGCGCCTCGCGCCGCAGGCGTGTGATGAAGCCGCCGCAGAACGAGGCCTCGGTATGCGAATTGGCGTAGTACGGCAGCACGTGCTCGAGCACGAAGCGTTCGACCTGCATGAGCGCGCGGCCCGAGGCCACGTAGTCGGCGTAGACCAGCGGCTTGAGGCCGAAGGGTCCCTCGATGACGGCGTCCTTGCCGATCAGCCCGTCGGCCAGGCTGGCGACGATGTCGGAGGATTGCAGGGATTGCTGGAACTGGCGCAACGGCCCTGTGATGGCCGGGGTCGCTTGGGTAGACATGGTGCGGATACGGGGAAACGTCTGGCAGGAAAGTTAGCGAAATATCATACGATGGAAGGAAATTTGAAACCTCACCTAAATTTTCCTTAAAATAGCCAAAAACAGATCATTTGAACTGGATTATGGAAAAAATTGACAAGTTTGATCTGAATATCATTTCCTGCCTGCAGCGCGAGGGCTCGCTGTCGCAACGCGAGCTGGCCGACCGCGTCGGTTTGTCGCAGAACGCGTGCTGGCGGCGGCTGCAGCGGCTGAACGCCTGCGGCATCATCCGCGGCACCCGCGCCGAGGTGAACCTGGCCGAGCTCGGGCTGGACCTGACGGTGTTCGTGATGATCCGCACCAGCCACCACGCCAAGGAATGGGCCGACGGTTTCCGCAAGCACGTCGAGCGCCTGCCTGAAGTGACCGGGTTCTATCGCATCGGCGGCGACTGGGACTACCTGATCCAGGTGGTCTGCCGCGGCATCGCGGGGTACGACCGCTTCTACCAGAAGCTGATCACCGATTTCGAGCTGTCCACGGTGACGGGCTTCTTCAGCATGGAAGCCATCATCGAGAACCGGCCGCCCGACCTGGGGTTGCTGCACGAGTCCGCGGGCACGACGTAGCAATGGCCCACGCGGGATAGCCGCGGCGCACGCGCGGGCAACCTGGCCGTCAGGACATCCACGGACGCAATGTGACGCCGCCCGGCGGCGGGTTTCCGGACGGCCACGGCGGCGCCGCCGCTTGAATTACTTGCAGTCATGTCTCCCGGGGCGGCTTATATCCACGGGTTATCCCGGATGCCTGCATATCTACAAATCGTCAATAATTCGCCAACGTTTTATTGTCGATCCGTCCCCAACTGCCACCCATGTCTGTTTCCGTCCGGGACGCCATTGTTTCCTCCTCCCATCTCGCCTCTTCCGCCCCGGAGCTGTCCGAGGTGGAGTTCGGCCTGATCATCGCCTCGCACGCCTTCAACCGCTGGATGGTCCGCTGCATGGCCTGTGCCGGGCTGCCCGAGCTGACCTCGCTGGACATCCTGGTACTGAACCACGTGTTCCACCGCGGCCGCGGCAAGAAACTGGCGGACATCTGCTTCACGCTCAATGTCGAAGACACCCACCTGGTGAACTATTCGCTCAAGAAGCTGGAGCGGCTGGGCGTGGTGCAAAGCGCCAAGACCGGCAAGGAAGTGATCTACACCGCCACCGATGCCGGCGCGGCCGCCATCCAGCGCTACGCCGAAGTGCGCGAGCAATGCCTGGTGAAACCCTTCATCGACTCCCCCGCCGCGGACGATGCCAGCCACCAGCTGGCCAATACCCTGCGCGCCCTGTCGGGCCTGTACGACCAGGCCGCCCGCGCCGCCACCTCGCTGTGAGAATCCACGTTGTCTAGCCTTTCCGCCTCTTCCGCCCAGCCGCTGCTCTCCGTGCGCGGCGTCTCGGTGGACTTCAATACCGACAACGGCGTGTTCCGCGCCGTCGAGAACCTGGACTTCGACGTGCGGCCGGGCAAGACGCTGGCCATCGTCGGCGAGTCCGGTTCGGGCAAGTCGGTCACGTCCATGGCCATCATGCGGCTGACGGACTACAACAACGGCCGCATCGCCACGGGCCAGATCCTGTTCCGCGACAGCGCCGACCGCGAGGTCGACCTGACGGCCGCGTCCGACGAGCAGATGCGCGCGATCCGCGGCAACGACATCGCCATGATCTTCCAGGAGCCGATGACCTCGCTGAACCCGGTGTTCACCATCGGCGACCAGATCATCGAGGCCATCATGCTGCACCAGCAGCTGTCGCGCTCGGCCGCCCGCAAGGCGGCGCGCGCGCTGCTGGAAAAGGTGCGCCTGCCGGACGCCGAGCAGCTGCTGGACCGCTACCCGCACCAGTTGTCGGGCGGCATGCGCCAGCGCGTCATGATCGCGATGGCGCTGTCGTGCCAGCCGCGCCTGTTGATCGCCGATGAGCCGACCACGGCGCTGGACGTGACGATCCAGGCGCAGATCCTGAACACCATCCGCGAATTGCAGCGCGACCTGGGCACGGCCGTGATCTTCATCACGCACGACATGGGCGTGGTGGCCGAGATGGCCGACGACGTGGTGGTGATGCTGCGCGGCAAGAAGGTCGAGCAGGGTCCGGTGGAAGAGATCTTCCGCGCGCCCAAGCATCCCTATACCCGCGCCCTGCTGGCCGCCGTGCCGCGCCTGGGCAGCCTGACCGGCCGCGACCTGCCGCTGCGCACGCCGCAGACGGTGCTGGAAGGCGACACGCTGCGCGAAGTGGGCGAGACCCGCGAGCAGGACACGGCGCGCTACGACGAGCCGGTGCTGCGCGTCGAGAAACTGACCACGCGCTTCGACGTGGGCCACAACCTGTTCGGCCGCGTCACCCATCGCGTGCACGCGGTCGAGGAAGTGAGTTTTGACGTCTACCCCGGCGAGACGCTGGCGCTGGTGGGCGAATCGGGCAGCGGCAAGTCGACCATCGGCAAGACCCTGCAGCAGCTGGTGGCGCCGACCTCCGGCGCAGTGCGCTACAACGGCAAGGACATCTTCTCGATGGACGCCGCCGGCCGCCAGCGCCTGCGCCAGGAGATCCAGTACATCTTCCAGGATCCATACGCCTCGCTGGACCCGCGCAAGACCGTGGCCTTCAGCATCGCCGAACCGATCCGCACGCACCGCCTGCTGACCGACGAGGCCGCCATCGCGCGCCGCGTCGGCGAGCTGCTGGAACAGGTGGGCCTGAAGCCCGAGCACGCGCGCCGCTATC
Organism: Achromobacter sp. ISS7; assembly: GCF_056523125.1. Taxonomy (NCBI): domain Bacteria; kingdom Pseudomonadati; phylum Pseudomonadota; class Betaproteobacteria; order Burkholderiales; family Alcaligenaceae; genus Achromobacter; species Achromobacter sp. ISS7. The sequence goes on from NZ_JAWRZD010000001.1 coordinate 2,993,594, forward strand.
CGCATGAATTCTCGGGCGGCCAGCGCCAGCGCGTCTGTATCGCCCGCGCCCTGGCCAGCGACCCCAAGCTGATCATCGCCGACGAATCGGTGTCGGCGCTGGACGTGTCGATCCAGGCGCAGATCCTGAACCTGCTGATGGACCTGCAGAAGGACCGCGGCCTGTCGTACCTGTTCATCACCCACGACATGGCGGTGGTGGAGAAGGTCAGCCACCGCGTGGCGGTGCTGTACCTGGGCCAGATCGTGGAACTGGGCACGCGCCGCCAGATCTTCGAATCGCCGCAGCACGCCTACACCCGCAAGCTGCTGGCCGCCGTGCCGGTGGCCGAGCCCGGCCGCCACATCGACACCTCGCTGATCGAGGGCGAAATCCCCAGCCCGGTGCGGCGCGTGGGCGACGAGCCGGCGATCATTCCCCTGGTTGAATTCGCGCCCGGCCACCGCGTGGCCCGCGCCGCCTGAACCTCCCCCCTTACACACACGTCGGCCCGGCCGATTTCCCGTCCCTGGAGTTGAACATGCTCTCCCTACGCAAAACCTTCACCGCCACCGCCCTGGCCCTGGCGCTGGGCGGCGCGCTGCCCGCGGTCCTGTCGACCGCCCAGGCCGCCGGCACGCTCAACGTCGCCATCAACCAGGACCCGGGCAGCTGGGATCCGATCGACACCTTCGTGACGTTCTGGGGTTCGGTCGGCAGCAACCTGTACGACGGCCTGACCATGCGCGGCGCCGACCTGAAGCTGCAACCGGGCCTGGCCACCAAGTGGGAATACCTGGACGACAACAAGCGCCTGCGCTTCACGCTGCGCCAGGGCGTCAAGTTCCACAACGGCGAGCCGTTCAACGCCGAGGCCGTCAAGTTCACCTTCGAGCGCCTGCTGGGCGCGGAAGGCGCCAAGGGCCCGCAGAAGTCGAACTACGACTCGATCGGCGAGGTCAAGGTGGTGGACGAGTACACCGTCGACTTCATCCTCAAGCAACCCGACCCGGTGCTGCTGACCAAGCTGGCCGGCTACGGCGCCATGATCGTGCCGCCCAAGTACATTCAGGAAAAGGGCGAAGAGAACTTCAACACCCACCCGGTCGGCACCGGCCCGTTCAAGTTCGAGAGCTACCAGCCCAAGGTCAACGTGACCCTGGCGCGCAATGACGACTACTGGGGCGGCAAGCCCAAGCTGGACAAGGTGCTCTACCGCTTCATCAGCGAGCCCGGCACCCAGGTCGCCGAGCTGCAGGCCGGCCGCGTCGACATCGCCACGCTGATCCCGCTGGGCCTGATCGAGACGGTCAAGAAGTCGGGCAACGCCGACGTCATCTCGACCGGCGGCCCGGTGGCCTTCGCGCTGCGCTACAACACCAAGAACGGCATCACCCAGAACCGCGACGTGCGCCGCGCGCTGATCATGGCGGTGGACCGCGACACCATCGTCAAGCAGCTGCTGCTGGGCCAGGCCAAGACCATCGCCAGCTTCCAGGGTCCGCAGTCGTTCGGCTACAACCCCGAGCAGAAGCCCCTGCCCTTCAACCCCGCCGAAGCCAAGAAGCTGCTGGCCGACGCCGGCATCAAGCCGGGCGCGACGGTGCAGATCGACGTGCGCGGCAGCGATTCGAACTTCCGCGAAGTGGCCCAGGCGGTGTCGGGCTACCTGCAGGCGGTGGGCGTGCGCGCCACCATCAAGCCGTATGAGACCGGCGTGCTGCTCAACGACATCATCCCCGGCGGCAAGACCGGCGAGATGTGGCAGAACCAGTGGGGCGGCTGGACCTACGACTACGACAACACGGCCTACCTGATGTACCACTCGGGCCAGAAGTGGAACCCGTACGACAACGATCCCAAGCTGAACGCCATGCTGGAAGCGCAACGCACCGTCTATGACGTGAAGAAGCGCGAAGCCATGCTGCAGGAGATCGCCGGCTACGTGGCCGACCAGGCGCTGGAACTGCCGCTGTACAGCCTGAACACCATCGTCGGCGTGAACAAGCGCGTGAAGGGCCTGGAAGTGCCGGGCGACATCCGCTTCCGGTTCCTGGAAACTGCCGTAGAGTAAAGCCCACCCCCGAAGCGCTGCGCGCTTCCCCCCTCAAAGGGGGCATGCCAGGGGACCGGCAAAGCCGGCTCCCCGGCATCCCGCTAGGGGGGGCGGTGCTTGATTGGGCATCGTGATTTGTGTGACGCACTTGAAGCATTTGAAGCATTAACCCTACTGATTCGCCGGGGCGAAAGCCCTGGCGGAGCCTCATGACCGGATTTCTGATTAAACGCGTGTTGCAGGCGGTCTTCGTGATCGTGGCCGTGACGCTGCTCGTCTCCTATGCCGTGCGCCTGACCGGCGACCCCGCGCTGATGCTCAGCCAGGGCTCGGGCAGCGTCACCGAGCAGGACCTGGCCAACATCCGCCAGGCGCTGGGCCTGAACCGCCCGTTCCACGAGCAATACCTGAGCTACATGCAGGGCCTGCTGCACGGCGACTTCGGCCGCAGCTTCATGGGCGGCACCTCGGTCGCCAAGCTGATCGGCGACGCGTTGCCGGCCACGCTGATGCTGGCGTTCACCTCGCTGATCGCCTCGATCCTGCTTTCGCTGCCGCTGGGCATCCAGGCCGCCATCAAGCGCGGCAAGCCCACCGACCAGGCCATCCGCATCCTGTCGCTGGTGGGACTGTCGTTCCCCAACTTCTGGCTGGCGCTGATGCTGGTGCTGCTGCTGTCGATCACCTTCCCGATGCTGCCGCCGTCGGGCTGGAGCGGTCCGGCCAGCCTGGTGCTGCCGTCGCTGACCATGGCGATCATCCTGTCGGCCACCAACATCCGCCTGGTGCGCACCACCATGCTGGAGACGCTGTCGGCCCAGTACATCATGGTCGCGCGCAGCAAGGGCCTGAAGGAACGCATCGTGCTGTACAAGCACGCGCTGCGCAACTGCGCCATTCCGCTCATCACCTACCTGGGGCTGCAGTTCGGCGGCCTGATCGGCGGCATCGTCGTCATCGAGATGGTGTTCAACTGGCCCGGCCTGGGCACGCTGGCGTTCGACGCCATCTCCGGCCGCGACTACCCGGTGCTGCAGGGCACGGTCACCGTGCTGGCCGCCGTCATCGTCCTGGTCAACCTGATCGTCGACATCGCCTACGGCATCGTCGATCCCCGTATCCGCACGCGCTGAGCCCCATGCAGACCACTACTTCCCCCGCCGCCCCCAAGGCCGCCAAGCCGCGCAGCCGCTACCGCTCGCTGGAATTCGTGCTGGGCGCCGCGCTGACCGGCGTCATGATCGTCCTGGTGCTGACCTCGGGCTGGCTGTTCCCCGATGGCGGCGAGTCCATGGACCTGACCGCCCGCCTGATGGCGCCCTTCACCAGCGCCGCCCACCTGTTCGGCACCGACCCGCTGGGCCGCGACGTGCTGGCGCGCGTCATCGTCGGCGGCAAGATCTCGCTGCTGGTGGGCTTCGCGTCGGTGCTGGGCGGCGCGCTGCTCGGCATCGTCATGGGCCTGATCGCCGGCTACTACCGCGGCTTCTGGGACATGATCGTGATGCGCTTCGCCGACGTGCAGCTGGCGCTGCCGTTCATCCTGGTGGCCATCACCTTCATCGCCATCCTCGGCGGCGGCCTGTTCAACGTGATCTTCTTCATGATCATTTCGCAGTGGGTGCAATATGCGCGCCTGGTGCGGGCCCAGGTGCTGGCGCTGCGCGAACGCGAGTTCGTGCTGGCGGCGCGCGCCTTCGGCGTGCGCGACCTGGCCATGATCCGCCACCACATCGTGCCCAACCTGCTGGGTCCGCTGGTCATCCTGATGACGCTGAACGTCGCCAACAATATCCTGCTGGAAAGCAGCTTGACCTTCCTGGGCCTGGGCGTGGATCCGATGATCCCGAGCTGGGGCGGTATGCTGGCCGATGGCCGCACCTACATGCAGACGGCATGGTGGGTGAGCGTGTTTCCCGGCCTGGCGATCATGCTGACCGTGCTGGGCCTGAACCTGCTGGGCGACTGGCTGCGCGACCGTCTGGACCCGACTGGAAAAATCTGAAGATCATGGCATTACTGGAAAAGACATTCGACCGCACCCTGGACGCCTGGATCCATGCCTACAAGGCCCCCGCCTGGCGCGGCGCGGCCGTCGAAGGCTGGCTGTTCGAGGGCGTCGACGCGCGCCGCGAGGCCGAGGCGCGGCTGGCCCAGGCCGGCGTGACGGCGCGCTTTCGCAGCGCCTACAAGCCGCTGCTGCACTACTTCCTGGAAGAGGTCGAGCGCGACGGCCTGGTGTCGGTCGACCTGCGCTATCCGCTGCATGAAAACGCCCAGGCCAAGCGCTTCACGCTCGAGGCCTATCCGCTGGTGGCGCTGCTGCCGGGCGTGCGCGTGACGATGAAGCCGGGCGCGTCCGACCTGCACTACGACGTCGCCCTGGCCTACGCCGACGGCAGCCGCCGCGAGGCGCGCGTGTTCGCGCCCAACCAGCTCGGCCAGGCGCAGGACGGCACGCCCGAACTGTCGCCCACCGGCTGGCTGCGCGTGCGCAACGCCGACGGCGCCATGCAGACCGACGCGGCCCAGTCCACCGAATACCAGCAAGCCTTCCGCAGCATCGTCGACACGGTGCGCAACCATCCCTGGGGCGCGCACGAGCCGTACTTCGACCGCCTGGAAATCCGCGTCGACCTGCCCGGCATGGACTTCGCCCTGCCGGTGGATGAGGAGATCGTCAGCACCTTCGAGGCGCTGCACGAAGACCTGTACTTCACGCTGCTGGAACACTTCCAGCACCACTCCGGCCGCCCCTCCGGCGACCGCGGCCTGCAACCCGGCCAGATCATTCCCGACATCCGCCGCCACGACGGCGCGGCGCGCGTGCTGGTGACGCTGGAGCCGTTCGCGCCGCCGGCGCCGGTGACGCCCGCGGCGCTCGACGCGCCGCTGGCCGAACTGCGCCAGCCGCTGGCGGCCGCGCAGATCGCCGGCTGCATGGCCGCGCTGGGCGGCGACGCCTTCCAGGCCGTCTCGCGCCAGGGCCGCCCGGTGCTGGGCACCTATCTGCGCGGCTCGGGCCCGGCGGTCTTCATCTCGGGCGCGCAGCACGCCAACGAAACCTCCGGCGTGGTCGGCGCGCTGCGCGCGGCGCAGGCGCTGAAGGCGCGCGGCGACGCGCACTTCGCGCTGATCGCCTCCGAGAACCCGGACGGCTACGCGCTCTTTAACCGCCTGCGCGAACAGCATCCGCGCCACATGCTGCACGCCTCGCGCTACAGCGCGCTGGGCGACGACATCGCCTACCGCGAGCACGCGCCGTTCTTCGAACGCGAAGGCCGCCACCAGGCCCATGCCATCAGCGGCGCGCAGCTGCACATCAACCTGCACGGCTATCCGGCCCACGAGTGGACCCGCCCCCTTTCGGGCTACCTGCCGCGCAATTTCGAGCTGTGGACCATCCCCAAGGGATTCTTCCTGGTGCTGCGCCACCACCCGGGCTGGAGCGAACGCGCCCGCCGCCTGATCGAGGGCGTGACGGCGCGGCTGGCCCGCAAGGTGCCCGGCCTGGTCGAATTCAATGCGCGCCAGCTTGAACTATTCCACGCGCACGCGCTCGAAACCGGATTCGATGTGCTGAACGGCATCCCCGTGCAGGTCACGGAAACCGACCGGGAAGAGCTGCCGATGGCGCTGATCTCCGAGTTTCCGGATGAAACCGTGTACGGGGACCGCTTCGTTTTCGCGCATACTGTGCAAATGGAAACCGTCCTGGCGGCGACCGACATCCACCGCGCCGGACACTAACGCCGCCCGTCTGACATGAACATCCGAGAACGCAACCACGGCGACGACCTCGCCCTGGTGGATATCTGGCTCCGGTCGGTGCGCGCCACCCATACTTTCCTGACCGAAAAGGAAATCCAGGCCATGTACCCGCAGGTGCTCAACACCTACCTGCCGTCGGTGCGGGTCTGGGTCTGTGAGGACGATGCCGGCGAGGTCGCCGGCTTCATGGGCCTGAACGACAACAAGGTCGAGATGCTGTTCGTCGATGCCAACAAGCGCGGCAAGGGCGCCGGACGCCGCCTGCTGAATTTCGCGCTGTCGCTGCACGGCAGCCTGCGGGTCGACGTCAACGAACAGAACCCGCAAGCGCATGGGTTCTACAAGCACTACGGGTTCGTCGACGTGGGCCGTTCGGAGACCGACGCGGCCGGCCGGCCGCGGCCGATCATTCATATGAAGCTGGCGGGGTAAGGCAACCGCCCGCACCGGGATGGCCTGAGGCCGTAACCGCCAGGGAGCCCCATGCGGGCTCCTTTTTCATTGGGCAACCTCAACCCACCTCGCCATGCCGCGCCCGCCACGCCTTGAGCGCGGCGCGGTATTCATCCATGGCTTCGTTGTAGGTGTCGTAGACGCAGGGGATGCAACCGCTGTTGCAGCATTCCTCGGGCGCGGGCGCCTCGGGCGGCACGGGGGGCGGATCGTTATCGACGGGCGATGCGGTGTTCGGGGTATGCGGGGAACTCATCCCCGCATGTTAGCGCTGATCGGCGTCCGCCAGCGCGCGCCATTGCTGGCGCCGGATTTCGTAGCGCAGCTTGCGCGCCTCGCCCTCGCCGGTGGTCTCGATCCAATTCATTCCGCACTTTTCCATCACGCGCATCGACGCGGCGTTGGCCTGCACCGCCACGGCGCTCAGCGCGTCCACCGGCAGGCGCTCGAAGCCCAGCGCCAGCAGCGCGCGGGTGATTTCCGAGGCGTAGCCCCGGCCCCAACAGGAAGGCGGAAAGGCGTAGGCCACTTCGACCCGTTCGATCTTGCCCGACAGCGCCAGCTTGAGGCCGGCGCGGCCCGCCAGCGCGCCGCTGTCGCGCTCGGTCAGCACGTACATGCCGTAGCCGTGCTCGGCCCAGTGCAGCATGTTCTGCTCGACGTAGCGCCGGCTGGCGGTGGCGTCGCGGGTGCCGCCCATGGTCGCCATCAGGGCGGCGTCGGCGTGCATCCCGGTGATGAAAGGCAGGTGGGTCGGCGTCATGCGCTCGGCGCGCAGGCGCTGGGTGACGAAGGATTCGGGCAACAGGGCGGACGGCATGATGCGGACACAGGGCACACGGGATGCCCTGCATCATACCCATTTACCCCCGCCGCAGGCCCAGGAAGCTCCAGCGCACGTCGGCGCGATCGAGCATGTCTTCGCGCGTGACGCAGTGATGCGCCGACAGGCCATGGCCGGCCGCCAGCGCGATGGTTTCCTCGGCCGAGACGTCGAACATGCGGCGGCCTGGCGGCACCGGGCCGTGGCGCAGCGACATCAGGATCTGCCCGCCGGGCGCCAGCAGGGCCGCCAGTGCCGCCATGCCGCGCGCGCGCTCGTCCGCGTCCAGGTGCATCCAGACCGCGGTCAGCATGATGACGTCGAACTCGCGCCCGCGCAGTCCGGGCAGGTCCGGCAGGGCGTCGTCGACCCATTCCAGGTTGGGCAGCACATGGCGCCGCTGGCCTTCGCGCCGCAGCTCGGGCGTGGGCTCGGCCGCCACCACCTGGTGGCCCATGCGGGCCAGCGCGGCGGCGTCGCGGCCCGAGCCGGCGCCGATGTCGGCGATGCGCGACGGCGTCGCCGGGATCAGGTGCGCCACGTCGCGGTGGACGTCGGCGAAGGCGATGCTCTCGTACTGCTCGGCCAGGGCCGCGGCGTTCTCACCGTAGCCCTGGGTGCCCGAGACCACCGCCCCGCTGCGGTCGACCGTTTGCGCGGAATCGGCGGCGCTCATTTGGCCTTGAGCGCGTCGTAGATGCGCTTGCCGACGCGGCCGTCCTGCGGCAGGTTGCGCTTTTCCTGTTCGGCGCGCACCGCGTCGCGGGTCTTGGCGCCGGGAATGCCGTCGGCGGTGCCGACGTCATAGCCGCGGGCGTTGAGCATCTCCTGCACTTCCTTGATCTGCGCGCGCGACAGGCCGGGATCGTCCGTCGGCCAGGCCGTGGCCAGCGCCGGGCCGCCCTGCAGGCGGTTCAGCAGCAGCGACACCGCCAGCCCATAACGGCGCGACTGGTTGTAGTGCAGGATCGCGTCGAAATTGACGGTGGCCAGGAACACCGGCCCCTTGGCGCCGGTGGGCGCGAACAGGTAGGCCTGCTGGTCGTTGCCGCTGGCCAGCTTGAGCGCCGAGCCGTCGCCCTGCTTGAGCCCGGCCTGGGCCCATTGCGCGATGGTGCGGCGGTCCTGCGAGCCGACGTATTCGGCATCGGGCGCGGGCGGGATGGCGGCGGCCACGTCGGCCGGCACGCGCACTTCCACCACCGCCGGCAGGCCGTGGGTCCACTTGGCGCGGCGCTTGCGCAGGTGGTTCGCGGTCGAGGCCAGGGCGTCGGGCAGCGAGTTGTACAGGTCGATCTTGCCGTCGCCATCGCCGTCGGCCGCCAACTCGTAGAACGAGGTGGGGATGAACTGCGTCATGCCGAAGGCGCCGCTCCAGGAGCCGACGAAGTTGTCGGCCGGCACCACGCCGTCGCGCAGCAGGCGCACGGAGGCGTAGGCGTTCTTTTCCCACAGCGTCTTGTTCTCGGTGCAGGCGCGGGTCAGCCAGGCATTGAGCACGTCGGTCTTGCCGACCTGGCGGCCGTAGTTGGTCTCGATGCCGAAGATGGCGACCAGCGTGGCCGGGTCGACCTGGTATTGCTGGCTGATGTCGCCCAGCTGCTTGCCGTACTTGGCGAGCACCGCGCGGCCGTCGCTGACGCGTTCGTCGTCGACGGTCTTGGCGATGTAGTCCCACCAGCTTTCGCGGCCCTCGGGCTGGCCCTGGGCGGACGCCACGGTGGTGGGCAGCAGCTTGGCCTTGGCGGTGTATTTGTCCCAATCGGCCAGGGTCAGGCCGTTGGCGGTGGCGCCCTTGCGCAGCTTGGCGATACACGCCTTGGTGTCGAGCTCGGTCGGGATGATGACCGTGGGCGCTGCCGGGGCGGCGGTCGCGGCGGGAACCTGGGCCGGCGCGGCGGCTGGCTGCGCGGCCGGGGCCGCGGTGGCGGGCGCGGGGGCCGGTGCGGGCGCCGGCGCGTGGACGTTCGTCGGCGGGGCGGCGCGCGTATCGTCCGGCGTGACCACGGGCACGGGCGCGGGCGCGGCGGCCGGGGCAGGCGTGGACGGGTCGTCGAAGCTGCGCTTGGGCGTCAGCGTCGGGCCGGACGGGGTCGGCTGGGCCCCGGGACTGCGCGTGCCGGTGGCGGAAGAAGGCGACTGGGCCTGGGCGGCGCCGCAAGCGGCGAGGCTCAGCGCGGCGGCGAGGACCGCGCGCGCAAGGGGATCGATCCGGGCGCGAAGGAGACGCTGTCGCATGGCTATCCTGAAAAATCGAAGTCAGCCCGGATCGTACCGCGACCGGCCGCCGAAATCGAATGACCTGGACGGGGCGCCGCCGGACCGTGGATTGCCCCCGCGGGCCATGCTGGAACGGCCGCGACGCCCGGCCCGTGGTCGGGCCGGAACCACCGCGGGGCGCCCGTCTCAGGCCGCGCCGGGCGCCAGGCTGGCCGGCGGCTGGCGCAGCACGCGCCGGCACAGCGCCAGCGCCAGCAGGCTCGACAGGGCGAAGCCCAGCGTCTGCCCCAGCAGCACGCCCTGCGCGCCGCCGTAATAGGCGCCGACCCACACGAATGGCAGGGTGCCGACGGTGGCGCGCAGCCAGCCGATGGCGGTGGCATAGGTGGCGTAGCCCAGGTTGTTGAAGACCGCCACGGACACGAAGAACACGCTGTTCAGCGCCCAGATGAAGCTGGCGTAGCGGCAGAAGACCAGCACCAGGTCGCGGCCCGGTCCGGTGACCTGGAACAGGTCGGGAATCCACGGCGCCAGCAAGGCCAGCAGCGTCGCCGCGCCAAAGCCGTACGCCAGGGCCAGGCCGAGCGTGATGCGCACGGTCTGCCGCACCCGCGGCCACTGCCCTGCCCCCAGGTTCTGGCCCAGGATCGGGCCGATGGCGCCCGGCAACACGAAGAACAGCGAATACGACAGCTGCAGCACCCGGTCCACCACCGTGGCGCCGGCCATGACGCTGGGGCCGAATCCGGCGTAGGTGGACGCGGTGAAGACGACGGCCGCCGGCGTGGCCAGCGCGCTCAGCGTCGCCGGCAGCGCGATGCCGCCGACGGCGGCCAGGTCGGCGCGCAGGCTCGCGCGCGCCGGCCGCGCCACCAGCCGGTAGCGGCCGAACACCAGCCAGGCGCCCAGCGCCACGGTCGCCACGCGGCCGACGCCGCCGGCCCAGGCCACGCCGCGCATGCCGCCGTCGAACACGAAGATCACCAGCGGATCCAGCACCGCCACGGTGGCGGTGCCGGCCAGCAGCACCCACATCGATTGGCGTCCGCGACCGGCGGCGCGCAGCAGGTTGGACAGCATCATGCCCAGGCCCATGGCCACCGAGAACGGCGCGGTGATGGCCACATAGGACAGCAGCAGCGCCCGTACATCCGGCGCCAGCCCGACCGCCCGCGTGAACGGCCCGATCGCCAGCAGGAACACGGCTGCCGACAGCACCGTGGCCGCGGCCATCAGCACCAGCGAGGCCGCCGCCAGCCGGCGCCCGCGCATGGCGTCGCCAGCGCCCAGGGCGCGCGACACCTGCGCCGCACCGCCCACGGTCACGCCGATGCAGATCGACGTGATGGTGAACAGCGTCATCGAACCGAAGCCCACCGCCGCCAGCACGGCCTCATCGCGCAGCGTGCCCAGATAGAGCAGCGTCAGGAATTCCACGGCGAACACCGCCAGCATGCTGGCCCAGCCGGTCAGCACCATTTCAAGCACATGGCCGCGCAACGGTCCGGAGACGAAGCGGGCGGGCATGGCGGCGGCAACAGCGTTCAAGCGATGGCTCCTAGCGCGGCGCGAACCAATATTGCGAACGGTCCTCGTCCGACGAATACCAGGGCAGCAGGCCGATGCTCTGCGACTCGCGCTGCACGCTCACCAGCAGCCCGCCCGCCAGCGGCCGCAGCAGCGCCATGGTGCGGTACATGCCCATCGACTCGTGCTGGCGCCAGTCGCGACGGGCGCTGATCCAGAAACGGCCCTGGGTGCAACCGCTGAAGCGTTGCAGGCCGAACGGGTCCGGCGAGCGCTCATCCGCCGCCGCATCCGCCCCGGCCCGGCCAGCGCGCAGCGGCAGCAGGTCGGCGCTGCCGTCGCCCTGGCCGTCGTCGGCCTGGATGCGCCAGCCGTCCGGCGCGGCGCGGAAAGTCACGCTGGCTGCCGCCGTGGGGCGCCAGGTCCGTGCGGCGGTATCGCGCAAGCCGGCCAGGCCGAGCGTGTTGGCCAGCAGGCGCTGCAAGTCGGCCACGCCGGGATCGGCCTTGCCGGCGCGCAGCTCGCCGGCGGCGCGGTAGCTGCCGGACAGGTCGGGGCATTGCGCCGGGTCCGACGGCAGCACCAGCGGCGCGCCGTCCTTGAACGGCGGCCAGTCGACCCGCACCTCGTCCACCGTCGACACGCCGCATCCGGCCAGGGCCGCCAATGCCGCCATCGCCGCCAACCGCCGCGCGGCCAGGGCCAGTCTCGCGCCAGATCCCGCCGTCATCGCCCGCTCCCGTCCGTCTCCATGGCGAGCAACTATACCGAAACCCGTCCCCCGCGTTGCCAAGGCTGCGGCGCCGGAGAATAATCGGCGCATCGCCACTGCCCCGCCCGCCATGACGCCCTTCAAAGGAAAACTCCGCACCCGGCACCTGGAGATCGTGCTGACGGTCGCCGAGCTGGGCAACCTGTCCAAGGCTGCGGCGCAACTGCACAGCACGCAGTCGGGCCTGTCGCGCGCCATCGCCGAGATCGAGGAACTGGTGGGCGCCCGCCTGTTCGAGCGCACCGCCCGCGGCACCAGCTGTACGCCGCTGGGCGAAGCCATGTGCCGCCACGCGCGCCAGCTGCTGACCGGCTTTCGCAAGGCCGAGATCGACCTGGCGGCGCTGTCGCGCGGCGACGAGGGCAGCCTGACGGTGGGCTGCTTCTCGATGTTCGCCGGCTGGCCGGTGGCGCAGGCCGCGTCGCGCTTTCGCGAACGGCATCCGCGCATCACGCTGACGCTGGAGATCGGCACCCACGAGCGCCTGATCGAAGACCTGGACGCCGGCGCGCTGGACGTGCTGATCAGCCGCTTCTCGTCCACGGTCGATCCGAGCATCTACCGCTCGGCCAACCTGCTGGAGGACGCCGTGGTGCTGGCCTGCGCGCCGGGCCATCCGCTGGCGGAGCGGCCCGAAGCGACGCTGGCCGATTGTGTGGCGTACCCGTGGATCACGGCGCTGCCCGGCAGCCGCATCCGCGGCGAACTGGAAATGCTGCTGTTACGGGAGGGCCTGCCGATTCCGGATATGATCGGCGCCCTGTCTCTGGAATTCGGCCGCGAACTGCTGACGGTCGGACCCTACCTGTGGATGCTGCCCGGCAGCGTCGCGGCGGTGCGCGCCGCGCGCGGCGAGGTGGTGGTGCTGGCGCCCCGCCCCGCCCTGCGGCGCTCGCCGCTGGCGGCCATCTGGCGCCGCGACCGGCCCAGCACCCGCCAGGCCCGCGCCTTCGCCGACACGCTGGCCCAGGCCATCCAATCTTCTTCTTAGGAGCGCCCATGTACGACTGGCTCAACACCCTGCCCAAGGCGGAACTGCACCTGCACCTGGAAGGCACGCTCGAACCCGAGCTGCTGTTCCGGCTGGCCCACCGCAACGGCGTGGCGCTGCCGTGGCCGGACATGGACGCCCTGCGCGCCGCCTACGACTACGGCAACCTGCAGGAATTCCTCGACCTGTACTACCGCGGCGCCGACGTGCTGCGCACCGAACAGGACTTCTACGACCTGACCTGGGACTACCTGGTCAAGTGCCACGAGCAGAATGTGGTGCACACCGAGCCCTTCTTCGATCCGCAGACCCACACCGACCGCGGCGTGCCGTTCAAGGTGGTGCTGGACGGCATCAGCCAGGCGCTGGAAGACGGCCGCAAGAAGCTTGGCATCAGCAGCGGCCAGATCCTCAGCTTCCTGCGCCACCTGCCCGAGGAACAGGCCATGCACACGCTGGAAGAAGCGCTGCCGTATCGCGACGCCTTCATCGCCGTCGGCCTGGACAGCAGCGAAAAGGGCTTTCCGCCGCGCCTGTTCCAGCGCGTCTTCGACCGCGCCCGCGCCGAAGGCCTGCCGGCCGTGGCCCACGCCGGCGAAGAAGGCCCGCCCGAGTACATCTGGGAAGCGCTGGACCTGCTCAAGGTGCTGCGCATCGACCACGGCGTGCGCGCCGCCGAGGACCCGCGCCTGATGGCGCGCCTGATCGACGAACAGATCCCGCTGACCGTGTGCCCGCTGTCGAACACCCGCCTGCGCGTGTTCGAGCACATGTCGCAGCACAACATCCTGTCGCTGCTGGACGCCGGCGTGAAGGTCACGGTCAATTCCGATGATCCGGCCTATTTCGGCGGCTACGTCACCGAGAACTTCCACGCGCTGTATGAGCACCTGGGCATGAGCCAGGCGCAGGCCCAGGCGCTGGCCGACAACAGCATGGATGCGCGCATCCTGAAGTAGGCCCGGCCGCGCAGGTATGCGGGTTGCGCATGGCCCGGATCGAAACCGGCATGCCTGCCCGCCCCCATTCGTCCCTACCATAGTCCCGAGCGGACGGCGGCCCTGCACGCCGTCCGCCGGAAACCAGGACGACAAGGGACAAGACCATGACTGACACCGTTCAGGCCGACCTGCGCACCGGCAGGTTGACCGGCCTGCGCGAGGGCGGCGTCTGCCGCTTCAGCGCCATCCCCTACGCCGCACCGCCCGTGGGCGCGCTGCGCTTCGCGCCGCCCGTGCCGGCCCGCTGGCGCGGGCCGCGCGATGCCACCCGCCCCGGCAGCGTGGCGCCGCAACTGCCCTCGCGCCTGCGCGGCGCCATGGGCGACTTCGACGCGCCGCAATCCGAAGACTGCCTGCACCTGACGGTGTGGACGCCCGCCGCCGACGGGCGCCGCCGGCCGGTGGTGGTGTGGCTGCATGGCGGCGCCTGGCAAAGCGGCGGCGGCGCGCTCGACTGGTACGACGGCGCGCGCCTGGCGGCGCTGGGCGACGTGGTGGTGGTGGCGGTGAACTACCGGCTCGCCGCGCTGGGCTGGCTGCACCTCCCGGGCCAGACCGCCAACGTCGGGCTGCTGGACCAGGAATGCGCCATCGACTGGGTGCTGGACCACATCCAGGACCTGGGCGGCGACCCGGCCCGCGTCACGCTGATGGGCCAGTCGGCCGGCGCTTCGTCGATCTGCGCCATGCTGGCGCGGCGGCCGCGCTTTGGCCGCGCCATCCTGCAAAGCGCCGCGCTGGGCCGCGGCTTTCGCAGCAGCGCGCAGGCCGCGGCGCTGGGCCGGGTGTTCCTGGCCGCCGCCGGCGCCGACACGCTCGAACAGGCCCGCGCGCTGCCGGTCGAGCGGTTGCTGGCCGCGCAGCAGGCGCCCGAGGTGACGGCGGCCTTGCAGGCCGAAGGCAGCCGCCGCAGCCTGTTCGGCCCGGTGCTCGATGGCGCGGTGCTGCCCGCCGACATCGCCCCGGCGTTGTGGCAGGCGGCCGGCCGCGCCGACGTGCTGGTCAGCTACACCCGCGACGAAATGGCCGCCTTTCCCGGCGGCGACGGCCCCGACTGCGCGCTGGCCAGCGAAGCCGTGTTCGGCGCGCCCTCGCGGCAGTGGGCCGCGGATGCCGCCGCCCAGGGCCGCCAGGCGTGGCTGGCGCGCTTCGACGTGGCGCCCACGGCGCGCTTCCAGGCCTGCCATTGCATCGAGCTGCCATTCGCCTTCGGCACGCTCGAGGCCTTCGCCGCCGCGCCCATGCTGCGCGGCCTGGCGCCGGCGCAGGCCGCCGCGCTGGCGCGGACCACGCAACGCGCCTGGATCGCCTTCATCCGCGGCGAGGCGCCCGCCTGGCCGCCCGCGCCGCACCTGGAACCGCTGGCCTGAAGCACCGCGCCGGGCGCATGACCCGGCGCGTCCAACATCGACAAGGGGAATACCAATGCTCAAGCAACTCGCCATCGCGCTCGCCCTGCTGCTGCCCGCGGCCGCCGGCGCGGCGTATCCGGACAAGCCGGTCAAGATCATCGTCTCCAATCCGCCGGGCGGGCCGGTGGACGTAATGCTGCGCGTGCTCGCCAGCAAGCTGTCCACCGCCTGGGGCCAGGCGGTGGTGGTGGAGAACAAGCCCGGCGCGTCCGGCATCATCAGCACCGGCGCGCTGGTCAAGTCGGCGCCGGACGGCTACACGCTGGGCATGGTGGTGGCCTCGTCGGTGACCATCGTGCCGTTCGCGGTCGATCACCTGCCCTTCGATCCGCAAAAGGACCTGCAGCCGGTGGCGCTGGTGGCGCGCACGCCGTTCATCTTCATCGTGCCCAGCGACAGCCCGATCAAGACCTGGCAGGACTTCGTGCGCGAGAGCAAGACGCGCAACCTGACGGTGGGCTCGTTCTCCATCGGCACCGCGTTCCACCTAGTGTGGGAACAGACGGCGCGGCGCGCCGGCATCAAGGCGCTGTACATCCCGTCGTCCTCGTCGGGCAAGACGCAGAACGACCTGATCGGCGGCCAGCTCGACGTGGGGCTGGACGCGCCGTCCAGCTCCAAGGGCCTGATCGACAGCGGCCGCCTGCGCGCGCTGGCCATCACCAGCCCGGAACGCTTTCCCGGCCTGCCCGACACGCCCACGCTGCGCGAATCGGGCATGGGCGACTACGCGCCGCAGCCGTGGATCGGCCTGATGGCGCCCGCCGGGGTGCCGGCCGACCGCGTGGCGCGGATCCAGCAATCGGTGGCGGAAATCCTGAAGGAGCCCGCGATGCGGGCGCAGATGGCGACGCTGGGCATGATTCCGATCGGCGGCAGCGCGCAGGAACTGGCCGACACCATCGCCGCCGATCGCGCCGAGATGGCGCCGCTGATCAAGGAACTGGGCATCAAGCTGCAGTAGGCGCGCCCACCAGCCGCAGGAACGGCGGGATCAGGCTGGCGGCCAGCGCCTCGGCGTCGGTCGCGCCACGCGCGATGCTGTCATCCACGGCGCCATGCATGCCGTGGTAGAGCAGGATGGCGGTCAGCGCGGGCTGCGCCAGCCGCCAGCAGCCGGCCGCCTGGCCGGCGCGCAGCATGGCCTCGGCCTGCGCCAGCACCGCCGCGCGTTCGGTCGCGCCGCGATGCGGATGGTTGACGTCGTGGAACACCACGTCGTGCAGCGCGTAGCCGTCGAAATAGGCGTGCACCCCCGCGCGCGTCCAGGCCCGCAGCCGCGCCACGCCGTCGTCCGGCGCGCAGGCCGCCATGGCCGCGTCGATGCGGTCCAGGAACCCCTGCGAGAACTTCATGCGCAGCGCCGCCAGCACGTCCGCCTTGGACGAGAAGTAATGATAGAAGGTGCCCTTGGCCACGCCGGCCTGCGCCACGATCTGGTCGATGGTGGTGGCTTCGACGCCCTGGCGCACGAACAGATCCTCGGCGGCGGCCATCAATTCGTTCAGGCGCACCGGCGCGGGCTTGGTGCGCGGCGCGGGGGCGGCGGTGGAGCGGGTGGCGGACTTGGCGGAAGGGGCCATCGCGAGCGGGAATCCTTTCATTTTCAACGATCTCCAGTGTAGAGGACGGGCCTGGCGCGCCGTTTGGAAATGCGTCTTTTTAATTATTGACCGACGGTCAGTCGATTAATAGAATACGGTTTCCCCCCTTTCCCGGCCATCCGCAATGACCCCCAATCGCCGCCGCGCCCTGGTGTTCGCCGTCAACCTGGGCAGCTTCATCACCATCCTGGACATCAGCATCGTCAACGTCGCCCTGCCCACCATGCAGGCCGCGCTGCGCATCGACATGGCCGGCCTGCAATGGGTGGTGGACGCCTACGCCCTGTTCCTGTCGGCCTTCATGCTGTCGGCCGGCCCGCTGGGCGACCGCTACGGCCGCAAGCGCTCGTGGCTGGCGGGCGTGGCGCTGTTCACGCTGGGCTCGGCGTTCTGCGGCATGGCCGACAATCTGCCGCTGCTGCTGGCCGGCCGCGCGGTGCAGGGGGTGGCCGGCGCGCTGCTGATCCCGGGCGCGATGTCGCTGCTGACGCAGGCCTTTCCCGATCCCGGCGAACGCGCCCGCGCCATCGGCCTGTGGGCCTCGTGCAATGCCATTTCGCTGATCGTCGGCCCGATGCTGGGCGGCCTGCTGGTGGCGCATTTCAGCTGGCAGAGCATCTTCCTGATCAACCTGCCGGTGGGCGTGGTGGCGATCGCGCTGGGCGCCTGGGGCATCCAGGAAAGCGCGCATCCCGAGCACGCCGCCTTCGATCCGGCCGGCCAGGCCCTGAGCGTGATCTGGCTGGGCGCGCTGACCTATGGCCTGATCGCCGCCGGCGAACACGGCTGGCAGGCGCCCGGCACGCTGGCGGCGCTGGCCGTGGCCGCGATCGGGTTGATCGCCTTCCTGTGGGTCGAGCACACCGTGGCGCGCCCCATCCTGCCGTTGGGCCTGTTCCGCGACGCCGGCTTCGCCAGCACCAACTTCGCGTCGTTCGTGATGGGGTTCGGCGCCTACAGCAGCCTGTTCTTCTTCTCGCTCTACCTGCAGCACGTGCGCGGTCTGTCGCCGCTGGAAGCGGGCTGGCAGCTGGCGCCGCAATTCGTGGCCACCGGGATCGTGTCGACGGTGTTCGGCCGCCTGAACCTGCGCTTCGGCTTGCCGCGGCTGATGATCGCCGGCTACGGCATGGTCGGCGCGGCAATGCTGGGCATGATGAGCTTCGACGCCCACACGCCCTATGCGCTGTCGGGCTCGTTGATGGTGCTGCTGGGCCTGGGCATGGGGCTGGCGGTGCCGGCCACCAGCATGGCGGTGATGGCGACCGTGCCGCGCGAGCGTTCCGGCATGGCCTCGGCCACCATGAACGCGCTGCGCCAGACCGGCATGACCATCGGCATCGCGCTGCTCGGCGCGCTGATGAGCGGCCGCGCGGTCGACAGCCTGGCCGCGGCGCTGACGCGGCTGGGCCAGCCGGACGCGCAGGCGGTGGCGCGCATCGCGGTCACCCAGCACGTGCTGCCGGCGCAACCCGATGGCGTGGCGGCGTTGTTCGCCGATGCGTTGGCGGGCGGTTTCCATGCGGCGATGGCCGGCGCCGGCGCGGCCTCGCTGCTGGCGGCGCTGCTGCTGTTGTGGGTCACGCGCGGCGCGCGGCCGGTGTTGCGCGCGGCCTGAATGAATGCCCGAGCGCGCGCATGAAACCCAGGCTTGGCGCGGAATTCCAGCGCATGGAATTCCAACGCCCGGAATCAAATCAGGCCGTTCTTAAGCAGGCGTAACAAGCACGCCGCCGCGGTAGCGCTCCGGTAATATCTCCGCCCAATAACAGGTTAACAACCAAGAGGAGACATGCCATGCAACACCGCAAGATCCTGTTCCGTTTGGCGCCGCTGGCGCTGGCCGCGCACCTGGCGCTGAGCGGCCCCGCCGCCGCGCAAAGCGCGCCCGGCACGCAAGGGCCGCTGGCGCCGGCGCCCATGCCGGAACTGGCCACGCAGATCGACCAGCGCGCCAAGGCCATCGAAGACAAGCTCATCGCCTGGCGCCGCGACATCCACCAGCACCCCGAACTGGGCAACCAGGAAACGCGCACCGCCAAGCTGGTGGCAGACCACCTGCGCGCGCTCGGCATGGAAGTGACGACCGGCGTGGCCGGTACCGGCGTGGTGGCGCTGCTCAAGGGCGGCAAGCCCGGCCCGGTGGTGGCGCTGCGCGCCGACATGGACGCGCTGCCGGTCAAGGAACAGGTCGACGTGCCGTTCGCTTCCCAGGCCAAGGGCACCTACCTGGGCAAGGAAGTGGACGTGATGCACGCCTGCGGCCACGACGCCCATACCGCCATCCTGATGGCCACCGCCGAAGTGCTGGCCGGCATGAAGGACCAGCTGCCCGGCAGCGTCAAGTTCATCTTCCAGCCGGCCGAGGAAAGCCCGGCCGACTTCGAGCCGGACGGCAAGAAGATCTGGGGCGCCAAGATGATGGTGCAGGAAGGCGTGCTGGACAATCCCAAGGTCGACGCGATCTTCGGGCTGCACGTGTCCAGCAGCTATCCGGTGGGCAAGCTGTCGTGGCGGAGCGGCCCGGCGATGGCCGCGGCCGACCAGTTCTGGATCGACGTGACCGGCAAGCAGACGCACGGCGCGCGGCCCTGGTCGGGCATCGACCCGATCGTGGTCAGCTCGCAGATCATCCTGGGCCTGCAGACCATTCCCAGCCGCCAGATCAACAGCATGCTGGAGCCGGCCGTCATCACCGTGGGCGCCATCCATGGCGGCAACCGCATGAACATCGTGCCGGACAGCGTGGCCATGACGGGCACCATCCGCACGTATGACGAGGGCATGAAGAAGGACATCCACCAGCGCATCGCGCGCACCGCCACGCAGATCGCGCAAAGCGCGGGCGCCAAGGCGGACGTGCGGGTGGTGGAGCTCTACAACGCCACCGTCAACAACCCCGGCCTGACCGAGGAAATGGGCGCGACGCTGCGGCGCGTGGCGGGCGAAGGCAACTACGGCCTGCAACCGAAGTCGACCGCGTCCGAGGACTTCTCGTTCTACCAGGAGAAGGTGCCGGGCATGTTCTTCTATCTCGGCGTCACGCCCAAGGACGTCAATCCCGAGACCGCGGCGCCCAACCATTCGCCGCGCTTCTACGTGGACGAATCGGGGCTCATCAACGGCGTGCGCGCCCTGTCGAACCTGACGGTCGACTACATGGCCAAGGCCAAGCAGGGCAGCTGACCACGGGCCCCGTGCCGCCGGCGCGCAGCCGGCGGCGCTACAGGCGGCGCCACAGGCGCCCCCCCAAGCGGCGCGCGTGCAATGCGCGCGCCGCGTCCGCCGCGATGTACGGCGGGCATAAGCAAACCGCCATAAAGTCTTTGTGGGACGCGGCGCGGTTTCCTACAGTACGGCCCTTTGCCGCCAAAGCGCCGACCCGCCATGCCGATCACCCGCCGCCGATTCCTGCTTGCCAGCACGCTGGCCCTGCCGCTTGCGCGGCCGCGCCGGGCGCGCGCCGCCGCCTGGCCCGAACGGCCCATCCGCTTGGTGGTGACCTTTCCGCCGGGCGGCGCCAGCGACATCGCCGCGCGCGTCATCGCGCCCGCGCTGGGCGACCTGCTGGGCCAGTCGATCGTCATCGACAACCGTCCCGGCGCCGGCTCCACCATCGGCGCGACGCAGGTGGCGCAGGCCCCGGCCGACGGCTACACCTTGCTGATGTCGAACTCGGCGCCGCTGTCGATCTCGCCCGCGCTGATGCCGCAACACCACTACGACCCGCTGGCCAGCTTCCGCCACGTGGCCTACCTGGGCGCGGTGCCCACCGCCTTCGTGGTGCATCCGTCGGTGCCGGTCGAGACCTTCGCGCAATTGACCGAGTGGATCAAGGCGCAGCCCGCGCCGGTGCAGTACGGCAGCGGCGGCCTCGCGTCGGTCGGCCAGATCGTCGGCGAACTGTACGCGCGCCAGACAGGCGCGCGGCTCGAACACATTCCGTACAAGGGCTCGGGCGCGATGCGCAACGACCTGCTCGGCGGCCAGATCCGCGTGGCGGTCGACGCCCTGCCGCAGAACCTGCCGTTCCTGCGCACCGGCCAATTGCGCCTGCTGGCGGTGACCACGCCGCAGCGCGTGCCGCAGGCGCCCGAGATTCCCGCGGTGGGCGAACTGGGCTACCCCGGCCTGGTGGCCGAGAATTTCGTCGGCCTGTCCGGCCCGGCGGGCCTGCCCGACGGCGTCAGCGAACGCCTGCACGCGGCGCTGGCGCAGGTGCTGCAAACGCCGGAGATCCGCGCCAAGCTGGAAGGCCAGGGCTTCGTGCTGGAGCAGAAGTCGTCCAGCGAATTCACCGATTTCGTGCGGCGCCAGGCCGAGGCCTGGGGGCCGGTGGTGCGCGCCACCGGAGCCAGCCTGTGAGCGCGCGCCGGTTGCTGGTGCTGTTCGGTCAACCCGGCCGCGGCGGCTTCAACGAGGCCGCGGTGGCCGGCGCGACGCGCGCCGCGCGCGCGGGCCAGCCATTGCAGGTGGAATGGATCACGGCCCACGACCCCGACGCGCGCGCCGAACGCCTCGCGGACCTGTGCGCCGCCGACCCGGACCTGGTCATCGTGCATGGCGGCCAGGGCGACGTGCCGGTGGCGCGGGTGGCGCCGCGCTTTGGGCGCACGCAGTTCGCCATCACCCAGGGCAGCCGTCACGCCGCCAACGTCGCATCCTATGAAATCCTGCAGGAGCACAGCGCTTTCCTGGCCGGCGTGCTGGCGGGCCTGCGCGACGGCGCCGCGCATCTGTCGGGCGAGCGCGTGCGGCCCGGGCTGAAGGGCCGCGCGGCGTATGCCGATGGCGTGCGCCGCGTGCGCGGACGCGATCCCTTGACCGGCTTTTGCGGCAACCAGCACGACCCGGCCCTGGCCGAGGCCTGGACCGACGCGCTGGCCGCCGACGGCGCCCGCGTGGTGTTCGCGATGATGGACGGCGGCCGCGACGGCATCAGCCGCGCCTGCCGCCGCCATGGCCTGTGGCAGATCGGCAATGTGCTGGACTGGGTGGCGCGCGATCCGGCCGTGTACCTGGCGTCGGCGCTGGCCGACTCGGGCCTGTGCGTGGAACGCGCCGCGGCCGATCACGCCGCCGGCGCGCTGCGGGTCGGCGCCGTCACGCATTTCGGCCTGGAAGCGGGCGATGCGCTGCGGCTGGTGCTGGGCGCGGACGTCGGCGCCGAGGAACGCCGCGTGCTGGATGAATGGTCCGCGCGGCTGGCGCGCGGCGAGATCGAAGTGGCGCGGGACTACAGCGGGCGCGAGTTCGCGCCGCGCGCCGCGATCGCCTGATACGCGCGGGCCGC
Organism: Achromobacter sp. ISS7; assembly: GCF_056523125.1. NCBI lineage: Bacteria > Pseudomonadati > Pseudomonadota > Betaproteobacteria > Burkholderiales > Alcaligenaceae > Achromobacter > Achromobacter sp. ISS7. The sequence continues at coordinate 3,015,496 of NZ_JAWRZD010000001.1, forward strand.
GGGCGGATGCGGCCGCGCCGCAAGCGCAGCGCCGGTTCAGCCGCGCACCGGACCGGCGGCGGAGAAACCCGCGTGGTGCGTCACCTCGCCGGCCGCCGGCCGCGTGAACGCCTGCGCCATGAAGTACTGCGCCGGCACGCCGGCATAGGTCAACGCCGGCATCCGCGCGAAGCCGAAGCGCGTGTAGTACGCCGGCTCGCCCACCACCACGCAACCGGCGGCGCCTTGCGCCTTGAGCGCGGCCAGTCCAGCCTCGATCAGGGCCTTGCCGATGCCGCGGCCCTGCTCCGCCGGCAGCACCGCCACCGGCCCCAGCGCGTACCAGTCGGCCGCGCCATCGCTGACGCTCACCGGCGAGAACGCGATATGGCCCACGACGCGCCCGCCCTCGCGCGCCACCAGCGACAGCGTCAGCGCGCCGCCCGCGCGCAGGGCGTCGATGATGTAGCCCTCGGTCTGCTGGCTGTGGGGATGGTCCTGGAAGGCTTGCTGGGTCAACGCGAAGATGGCGTCGATATCCTCGGGGGTTTCGGCGGAAATTCGCATGGCCCTTCTCCTTGGCGATGAATGCATGGCGCAGACCGCGAGTGTAAGCCCCGCGATGATTGACGCCCGCCCGCCCCCTCGCTACAGTGACCGCCGACCCTGGCCGGCCACGCTGCCGCCGGCCGGCCTGCGAACCTGACGGCGCCTCGCGCCCCAACTCCGGAATCTTCCATGAACAGCTACCGCGTCGGCATCGCCGGCTTCGGCGCCATCGGCCAGGCCGTGGCGCAATCCCTGGATGCCGGCCTGCCCGGCCTGACGCTGGCCGCCGTGGCCGTGCGCGACCCCAAGGCCGCGCCCGCGGTGGCCTGGCAGAACGCCAAGCCGGTGTTCACCACCATTGGCGAGCTCGCCGAGCATTGCGACGTGGTGGTCGAGTGCGCCCCCGCCGCCGTGTTCCGCGAACTGGCCGAGCCGGTGCTCAAGGCCGGCAAGAAGCTGGTGGTGCTGAGCTCCGGCGCGCTGCTGCGCCACGACGACCTGATCGAGCTGGCGCGCCGCCACCAGGGCCAGATCCTGGTGCCGTCCGGCGCCATCCTGGGCCTGGACGCGATCACCGCCGCCGCCGAAGGCGAGATCCACTCCGTCACGATGATCACGCGCAAGCCGGTGCGCGGCCTGCTGGGCGCGCCCTACCTGACCGACAACAACATCGACATCGACGGCATCACCGAGCCGCGCCTGATCTTCCGCGGCTCGCCGCGCGAGGCGGCGGTGGGCTTCCCGGCCAACCTGAACGTGGCGGTGAGCGTGTCGCTGGCCGGCATCGGCCCGGACCGCACCACGCTGGAGATCTGGGCCGATCCCTCGCTGGAGCGCAACGTGCACCGCGTCGAGGTGGTGTCCGATTCGGCCTCGTTCTCGATGGAGATCCAGAACATCCCGTCGGCCAATCCCAAGACCGGCCGCATCACCGCGCAAAGCGTGATCGCGGCGCTGCGCAAGCTGACCGGCCCGCTGCGGGTCGGCACCTGACAGGCGCCGGGCACGGCGGGCGCCGCCCGTGCCCGTGTCAGCCCGCTAGGCCGCCGCCCACGTCAATACCGGACCGGGCGCCGCGGCCAGCGGCCCCATCGTCCAGCCGCCCATTCCATCCAGGTCCAGCCGATGGGTATGGAACGCATCCAGCGTGCTGCGGTGGCCGACGCTGACCAGCATGGCGCTCGGCAGGTGCTCGCGCAGCAAGCCGTACAGCATGTGCTCCAACCCTTCATCGGTGGCCGACGTGGCCTCGTCCAGGAACACGATGGCCGGCCGGTTGAACAGCACGCGGGCGAACGCCACCCGCTGCTGCTCGCCGATCGACAGGATGCGCGACCAGTCGGCCTCGTGATCCAGCCGCCCGGCCAGGTGCCCCAGGTTCACCAGCCGCAACGCCGTCGCCAGGCGCGCATCGTCGCCGGCGTGCGCCTGTCCCGGATAGGCCACGGCATCGCGCAGCTTGCCCAGCGGCAGATAGGGGCGTTGCGACAGGAACAGCGCCGCCGTGCCCTGCGGACGCCGCACCACGCCCCGGGCGTAGGGCCACAAGCCCGCAAGCGCGCGCAACAAGGTGGTCTTGCCGCTGCCGGACGGGCCCTTGATCAGCAGCGCCTGCCCCGGACGCAGCGACAGATCCAGCTGCCGCAGCAACGCGTGGCCATCGGGACGCGACACGTCCAGGCCCGATATCTCCAGCGCGTCGGGCAGCGGCTGCGCCTCGATCGCGGGCAGCTCGCGCGCCGCCGCGTTGGCGTCGAGAAAGCCGGCCAGGCGGTTGAGCGTGGCGCGGTACTGCGCGAATGAATCGTACGAGGTGCGGAAGAACGACAGCGAATCCTGCACCTGGCCGAACGCCTGCGAGGTCTGCATGACGTCGCCCAGCTTGATCGCGCCGCTGAAGAAGCGCTGCGCCTGCAGCAGGAACGGGAACACCACCGCGATCTGGCTCACCACCAGGTTGAAGCCGTCGAATTTCAGGCCCCGGTAGACCCGCGCCCACAGGTTGGCGATGTAGGCCGAGAAGCGCGTCCACAGCGTCACCCGCTCGACCTCCTCGCCCTGGTAGAAGGCCACGTTCTCGGCGTTTTCGCGCAGCCGCAGCAAGGCATAGCGGAAATTGGCGGTGAGCCGTTCGGACAGGAAGTTCAGCAGGATCAACGGCCGGCCGATGCGGAACGCGAACAGCGTGGCCACCATCACGTACAGGTACACCATGAACACCATGGCGCGCGGAATCTCGACGCCGGCCACCTCCAGCGCGCCCGACAGGTTCCACAGGATCGAGGTAAACGCCACCAGCGATACCACCGCGCTGAGCGCGCCGATCGCCAGCGAGCGCGAGCCGCTCACGAACAGGGCGATGTCCTGCTCGATGCGCTGGTCGGGGTTGTCCACCGGCTCGCCGACGAAGTGGCCGCGGTAGTAGGCGCGCGCGCCGAGCCAGTCGCGCGTCAGGCGGTCGTTGAGCCAGACCCGCCAGTGGATGTCGAAGGCCTGGCCGGCATAGCTGTCGATCAGGGTGCGGATTACGTGCACGGTGGCCAGCACCGAGAAGATGCCCAGGAAGCGCCAGAACGCGTTCGGGTCGAGCGCCTGCAGCGCGCTGTAGAAGCCGTTGTACCAGAACGAAAACAGCACGGTCATGCGGACCGCGAACATCGCCAGGAACAACAGCGCGGCCAGCGTCAGCAGCGGCCGCCAGCTGTGCCGCGGCGTCAGGTAGGGCCAGGCCAGGCGCCAGAACTTGCGCCCCCAATCGGTCCAGCGCGCCAGCACCATCGCCGCCAGCGCCAGCGCGACCGCGCTGATGGCGAACGCGCGCGCCAGCCAGAGCGCGCTTTCCCACAGCTGCTGCTGCCAGTTCAGATCCATGAACAGCCCCTCTCACGTCGTTCCTGTTTAGAGCGGCGGAGGCGTCGCGGTTCCGGGGAAAACGCCGTCTTAAGCGTGGCTTAAGTGTTCGTCGGCGCGATTGAATGCGCAGTGAAAGGTCAGTGCCCGCCCAGGTCCAGGTTGGCGAACAGGTCCGCCAGCGTCGGCACCGAGCGGGCCGGCCAGATCGCGCTCAGGTCGAAGCTGGGCAGGCGCTCGCCGTCGCGCACTTCGCAAAAGCGCACGCCGCGGAAATCCATCGAGCGGATCCAGCTGGGCAGCAGCGCCACGCCGCAGCCGCCGGCCACGCACGCCAGCACGGTCAGAGTGCGGTTGGCTTCCTGCGCCACGTGGGCGTCGTGGCCGCCCTTGCGCATGGCGTCGAGGATGTCGGCGTAGAACGCCGGCAGCTGCGATTGCGGATACATCACCAGGCCAGCCTGGGCGATCTGCGCCATCGAGACCTGGCCGTCGGGGTCGACGTCGAACTCGTCCGGCACCGCCGCCACCAGCCGGTCGCGCAGCAGCTGGCGTTCGCGCATGCGGCCGCCCACCGCCACCGGCGTGTGCATCAGGCCAATGTCGATCTCGCCGGTCTGCAGCGCCTCGGCCTGCTCGGCGTTGCTCATCTCGCGCAGGATCACGCGCACGCCGGGCGCCTGCCGCCGCATCTCGCGCAAGGCCCGTGGCAGCGTGTTGAACAGCGCCGACGACACCAGCCCCACCGTCAACTGGCCGGCGCTGCCGCGGCCGATCTCGCGGGCCCGGCGCGCGGCGGCGTCGATGCGCGCGACGCTGGCGCGCACGTCCTCCAGGATGGCCTCGGCCGCGGGGGTCGGCGTGGAGCCCTGGCGCGAGCGCTCGAACAGGCGTACGCCCAGGTCCTTTTCCATGCGGCCCAGGGCCTGGCTCAGCGCCGGCTGGGCGATGCCCAGCCATTCCGAGGCGCGGCTGACGCTGCCGTGGTCCACCACCGCCAGGAAGTAGCGCAAATGCCGGGTTTCCATATCAATCCAATATAAATAAAGCAATTTTCCAGAATGGAAAACTATACCTTGTCTACATAGAATCCCGCTTACAGAACCTTACAGAACGCGCGGGGCACGGACCCCGCCCAGGAGACTGCCTTGCCCCCCTCCGTCACCGGCCTCGCCGTCGACAGCCACGCCCACGTATTCCTGCAGGGCCTGGCGTTGGCGGACACGCGCCGCCACACCCCGGACTACGACGCCCCACTGACCCAATACCTGGGCCTGCTGGACGCGCACGGGCTGTCGCACGGCGTGCTGGTGCAGCCCAGCTTCCTGGGCACCGACAACAGCCACCTGGTACAGGCGCTGCGCGCCGCGCCGGCGCGGCTGCGCGGCGTGGCGGTGGTGGACACGGCAATCGACGACGCCGCGCTGCAGGCCCTGGCCGCCGCCGGCGTGGTCGGCATCCGGCTCAACCTGATCGGCCTGGCCCTGCCCGACCTGCGGACGCCGCCCTGGCAACAGTTGCTGGCGCGCGTCAACGCGCTGGGCTGGCACGTCGAGATCCACGTGCAGGCCGCGCGCCTGGCCGATATCATGCCGGCGCTGTTGCAGGCCGGCTGCCGCGTGGTGGTGGACCACTTCGGCCGTCCCGACCCGGCGCTCGGCGTGGCCGACCCTGGCTTTCACTACCTGCTGCGGCAGGCCGCCAGCGGCCAGGTCTGGGTCAAGCTGTCGGCCCCCTACCGCAACTGGACCGCGCCGGCCTGTACCGGCGCCGGCCGCGAGGCCGCGCGGCAACTGCTGGACGCCTACACGCCCGCCCGCCTCATGTGGGGCAGCGACTGGCCCCACACCGAGCATCGCCACCTGGCGTCCTACCCCGCGGCAACGCAGTGGCTGGACGACTGGATCGACGACCCCACGCAACGGCGCGCCGTACTCGCCGAGACACCGTTGCGGCTGTTCCAATTCCAAGGAGAATTCCGATGACCCCTCTGTTCAAACGCCTCGCGCGCCGCGCCAGCCTGCTGGCTGCCGCCGGTCTGCTGGCTGGCGCCGCCGGCACGGCTGCCGCCGCCTACCCCGAGCGCGCCATCACGCTGGTGGTGACCTACCCGCCCGGCGGCACGGTCGACGTGGTGGCCCGCCTGATCGGCCCCAAGCTGGCGGCTGAACTGGGCCAGCCGGTGGTCATCGAAAACCGCGGCGGCGCCGGCGGCATGATCGGCGGCGCCGTGGTCGCCAAGGCTCAGCCCGACGGCTACACGCTGATGCTGGACGCCTCCAACCACGCGCAGAACCCCGCGCTGCACTCCAAGATGCAGTTCGACACCCTGACCGCGTTCGCGCCGGTGTCGCTGCTGTTGCGCGTGCCCAACGTGCTGGTGGTGACGCCGTCGTACCAGGTCAAGACCGTGGCCGACCTGATCCGCCTGGGCCAGCCGGACAGCAAGGAACACGTCTACTTCGCCTCGGCCGGTCCCGGCTCGGCCCAGCACCTGGCCGGCGAACTGTTCAACCTGCTGGCCAAGACCCAGCTGCAGCACGTCGCCTACAAGGGCGGCGGCCCGGCCATGATCGACGTCATGTCCGGCCAGGTGCCGGTGATGTTCGCCAGCATGGGCTCGGCCTGGCAGCACGTGAAGAACGGCAAGCTGCGCGCGGTGGCCGTGGGCGGCTCGGAACGTTCCAAGGCGGCGCCGGACCTGCCCACCATCGCCGAATCCGGCGTGCCCGGCTACGAAACCTATGAGTGGAACGCGGTGTTCGCGCCGGCCGGCACGCCGCCGGAGATCGTCAACCAGGTGTCGCAGGCGCTGGCCAAAGTGCTGAAGGACCCGCAGATCGCCGAACAGCTCGCAGGCATCGGCGCCGAGCCCATCGGCTCCACGCCCGCCGACCTGGACACGTTCCGCCGCGCCGAGATCGCCAAGTGGCAGCGCGTGGTCAAGGAAGCCGACCTGAAACTGGATTGAGTACTGCCGGGCGCATGCCGCCCGTCAACCGGAATGCCGGTCTTGGGCGCCCTTCGGGGCGCCCTTTTTTTTGGTTTTACGGCGGCTCCCCGATGCGATACAACAGCACTTCAAGCGTGCTCAGGGAAATCCGCAGCGAGATGAACCACGACAGCAACGAGCCCTCCTCCTTCCCCCCACCCGCCGACGCCGGCATCGCGGCCGGCGCCGACGGCGCCACGCTCGACGGCCTGGCCGACGGCTTCCTGTCGCTCGATCGCGACTGGCGCGTGCGCTACCTGAACCCGGCCGCCGAACGCCTGCTGCGACGCAGCAGGCTGGACCTGGTGGGACACGGCCTGTGGGACAGCTGTCCGGACCTGGTCGGCACCGGCTACTACGACGCCTGTCGCGGCGCCATGCAGACCGGCCAGCCCACGCATCACACCGGCTACTACGCGCCGCTGGCCAGCTGGTTCGAGGCGCGCGCCTTTCCGCACGAGCGCGGCCTGGCCGTCCTGTTCCGCGATGTCTCGCGCGAACGCGAAGCGACCGCCCAGCTCAAGTACCAGGCCACCCACGACTACCTGACCGGCCTGCCGAACCGGCGCCAGTGCATGGACACGCTGTCCGCGGCCATCGCCGAGGCCGAGCCCGCGCTGGCCGCGCAGGGCCCCACCCTGGCGGTGCTGTTCCTGGACCTGGACCGCTTCAAGGAAGTCAACGACGCCTTCGGCCACGCCGAGGGCGACCTGCTGCTGTGCGACGTGGCCGAGCGGCTGCGCAAGTTCCTCACGCCCGAGATCTTCTGCGCCCGGGTCGGCGGCGACGAGTTCCTGCTGGTGCTGCGCGGCACCAACGAGCGCGCGGCCGAGGCCCTGGCCAATTCGATCCTGAACGCCCTGTCGACGCCCAGCGACATCCACGGCCGCTCGGTCTCGCTGGGCGCCAGCATCGGCATCGCGCTGATGAACTCGCCCGGCGAATCGGCCGAGATGCTGCTGAACTACGCCGACGCGGCGATGTACGCGGCCAAATCGGCCGGCCGCTTCCAGGTGCGGGTCTATCACCGCGAACTGATGCAGGGACTGGGCGCGCGCCTGTCGCTGCGCGGCGACATCCAGGGCGCGCTGGCCAACAACCAGTTCGAACTGCACTTCCAGCCGCAGATCAGCATGCACGACGGCTCGCTGTGCGGCGCCGAGGCGCTGCTGCGCTGGCGCCACCCCACCCGCGGCCTGCTGGGGCCGGCCGCGTTCCTGGACGTGATCCTGGATTCGCCGATGGAGTCGGCGCTGACCGAATGGGTGGCCAACGCCACCTGCCTGCACATCAGCGAATGGCTGGCCGAGAGCCTGCCGGTGCCGCGCATCTCGTTCAACCTGTCGGCGCGCCAGCTGGTGGCGCCCGACCTGGCCAACACCATCGTGCGCCTGGCGCAGGTGCACGGCGTGCCGCCGACGCTGCTGGACGTGGAGGTCACCGAAAACTCGCTGATGAGCGACGTCGAGAAGGCCTCCGGCATCCTCGCGGCGCTGCGCGAGGCCGGCATCTCGGCGTCGCTGGATGACTTCGGCTCGGGCTATTCGAGCCTGGCCTACCTGGTGCGGCTGCCGATCGACACGCTCAAGATCGACCAGTCGTTCGTCTGGGCGCTGGGCAAGGTGCCGACCGCCACCGCCGTGATCCGCGGCGTGGTGCGGCTGGCGCATTCGCTGGGCATGCGCACGCTGGCCGAGGGCGTCGAGACCGAGGCGCAGCGCCAGATGCTGATCGAGGAAGGCTGCGACGCGATGCAGGGCTTCCTGTTCAGCCGCGCGCTGCCCGCCAGCGCCTTCGCCGCGCTGCTGCGCGAAGTGCCGCGCTGACGCGAACCGCTATCATGTCCGACTGATGACCCGATTGACGGCGGCAATGACGATGGACAGGATACGGCTCGACAAATGGCTCTGGGCGGCGCGCTTCTACAAGACGCGCAGCCTGGCGGTGGACGAAATCGGCAAGGGCCGCGTGCAGGTCAACGGCCAGCCCGCCAAGCCGGCGCGCGAGGTCGGCGCCGGCGACGTCGTCAGCATCCGCAAGGAAGACCCGGCCACGCACGTGCGCGTGGTGGCGGTCAGCGGCGTGCGCGGCCCGGCGCCGGTGGCGCGCCAGCTGTACGAGGAAACCCCGGAAAGCGCCGCGGCGCGCGAACGCGCCGCCGAAATGCGGCGCCTGGCGCCCGAGCCGGCGCTGGACATCGCGGCCGGCCGGCCGACCAAGCGCGACCGGCGGCTGATCGATCAGATGCGGGGCAAGTAGGCGACGGGATTCCCGCGGCCCGCCGGCGGCGCCCGGCTTGGGCGGTGGGGCGCTAGCCGAAGGCTCGAAGGCAGATTATGCGGAGCCTACTCACAGCGCCCGCCCCACGATCAACGGATCCAGCGCCAGCTCCGGCACGCCGCTCTTGCCTTCGTACGGCAGGCGGCTGAGCACGTAGCGCATGGCGTTCAGGCGGGCGCGTTTCTTGCAGTCGGACTTCACCACGATCCAGGGCGCGTCGGCCGTGTCGGTGTGCGCGAACATCGCTTCCTTGGCGCGGGTGTAGTCGTCCCATTTGTCGAGCGAGGCCAGGTCCACCGGGCTCAGTTTCCATTGCTTGAGCGGATGCACCTTGCGTTGCAGGAAACGGCGGCGCTGCTCTTCCTGGCTGACCGAGAACCAGAACTTGACCAGGTGGATGCCGCTGGTGACCAGGTGGCGCTCGAAGTCGGGCACCTGGCGCAGGAACTGCAGATATTCGTCTTGCGAGCAGAATCCCATCACGCGCTCGACGCCGGCCCGGTTGTACCAGGAGCGGTCGAACATCACGATCTCGCCGGCGGTGGGCAGGTGCTGCACGTAGCGCTGGAAATACCATTGGCCGCGCTCGGTGTCGGACGGCTTTTCCAGCGCCACCACGCGCGCGCCGCGCGGGTTCAGGTGTTCCATCATGCGCTTGATGGTGCCGCCCTTGCCCGCCGCGTCGCGGCCTTCGAACAGGATCACCACGCGCTGGCCGGTGGCCTTGACCCAGGCCTGCAGCTTGAGCAGCTCGACCTGCAACGCGTACTTCTGCTTTTCGTAATTGCGCCGCAGCATGCGGTGGCGGTAGGGATAGATGCCTTCGCGCCAGTCGGTCGCCAGTTCCTCGTCGGGGTTGCGGCGCACGGCCGGCGCCTGCGCGTTGGCTTCGAGCAGCGCGCGATGCACCGCCACCGCGTCGTCGGGCGACAGTTCCTCGATCACCGAGCGCAACGCCGCATGGGCCTCGCCCGATTCGCCGATCTGGTAGCGGCGGGCGATGTCGGCCAGCACCGCCGAGGTTTCCTGGCGCGCGGCGACTTCGCGCGCATTGACGCGCTTGCGCGCCTGGATCGCCGGGTCGATGGCCGGCAGGCCAGCCGGCGTCGCCAGCGCGGATGCCGGCGGCTGGACAGGCTGGGCGGATTTGGTGGATTTGGCCGGCTGGGCGGCGCGGGCGGCGCGCGCGGATTTGGGCGCCGCCGCGCCACCGGCGGACCGCGTTGCGGCCGGCGCGTGCTTGGCGGCCGGGGCGGATCGCGCGGATTTGCGCGGCGCGGCGGTGCGCTTGGCGGCGCGCGGGGACACGGCGTCGTCCTTGTTCTCGCCGGGCGATACGGAAGCTTGCGGGGTCTTGTCTGTCATCGTTGCAATCCTTGCTGCGCGTGAAGTCCGAGCCGCGGCGGCCGGCCAGTCGCCGGCGACCCGTCAGGAAAAAACATCTACCCTAACTGGCGTGCCGGGGCCGGGCGTTGACGTGGATCAATGCTTGTAACATTGCCGCAGTATTGCGCGCCGGTACACTGCCCGCTGTCCTCTTTCGACTGCCCCCTTGCCGCCATGTGGTCCCTGCTCAAACGGCTGTTCGTCGGTCCGCCCGCGCCGCCCGATCCCTACGCCGAAACCATCCGCTTCGACGACAGCGGCTTCACCCGCGCCATGGGCCCGGAAGACGCCGGCGGCCGGCGCCAGTTCTGGCCGTGGGAGGCCATCGAGGAGTTCGGCTTCCACTTCACCCAGGCGCTGTTTCCCGACCCGTGGGTCGGCGACTACATGGAAGGCCTGTGGTACGTGCGGGTCCGCGACGAAGGCTCGCTGATGGCGGTCGCGTTCGGCCAGGAACATCTCGACCTCGCGGCCCTGCCCCCGGCCCTGTTGCGCCACATGCCGGGCCTGGACCTGCAGCCCTTGCGCGACGGGCTGGCCGTGGCCAAGCGCGGCCTGCATCACTTCGAGGGCGAAGGCATCTGGGTGGCCTGGCGGCGCGATCCACATTGCGCCTGAAAAGCCCCCACGGTAACATCTGCGTCTAAATATTTCGTGGCTGCCGCCCGCCGTGCACACGCGTAGAGAACCCACCCTGAGCCCGGACGACGCCGACGCGCCGCGGCCGCCCCCGACGTCGGCCGCGCCCGGCCTGCCGCGGCCAAGCAGCGCCCTGCGGACGTGGACCTGGCTGCTGTACATCGGGTTGTGGGTGCTGGTGGTGATCTTCAAGCCCGACGGCGCGTCCAGCGCCCCCACCACGGCCGAATCGATGGGCTACCGCTTCGGCAGCGCGGTCGGCAGCGCCATCTCGCTGCTGCTGCCCGCCGCCGTCGTGATCCTGGTCATGTCGCTGTTCAAGCGCTTTCGCACGCCGCTGCACCGCATGCGCGCGGCCTTCGCCACCGGCCTGCTGCTGGCGGTCGCGGCCGCCGCCCTGGCCGGCTTCTCGGCCTACCGCGAGACGCAGAAGGCCACCGCGCTGGCCGAGATCCGCCGCACCGGCGGATGGATGCGCGCCGCGCTCAACGCTCCCGACCATCCGCCCGGCGACGTGCCGGACATCGACGCCACGCCCAAGGCGCGAGGCGTCTACGGCGAGATCGAGCGCGGCGTGAAGCTCATCCTCGGGCAACGCGTGGCGCAGTACCGCGCCTACATGAAGGAACTGGACGAAGTGCGGCTGTCCGACCTCTTCATTCCCAACCGGCTGGCGCGCGACCGCGGCATGGTGGAAAGCCGGCTGATCCTGGAGCAGTCGCAACGCGTGGTGCGCAAGTACAGCCAGCAGAACCAGCGGCTGCTGGCCGACGTGCCCATCACCATCCGCTCGCTCGACCTGAGCGATCAGCAGAAGGACCGCATGGTCGAAGGCGCGATCAAGGCGCGCCCGCAGCAGAAGGCGACGCTGGCCCGCAACTGGGACCTGGAGCGCCAGACCCTGGACGAGTTCGAGAAGATGATCAACCTGCTCGACGACAACCGCCGCTCGTGGCGCGTGGAGCACAACGAGATCGTGTTCGACCGCGACAGCCTGCTGAACCGCTTCCGCGCGCACCAGCTGGCGGTGCGCCAGCTGACCGGGGAACGCGCGCGGCTGGAGTCGCAGCAGTTCGACAGTCTGACCTCGGTGCTGCGCTGACGCGACCCGTCGGCGCCCGGACGCGAAGGCGAGCCGGGCGCGATCACGCGTCAGTTCCCTGCCTGATCCAGCCCCTGCTTGAGATCGGCCAGGATGTCGGCGGCGGTTTCCAGCCCGACCGACAAGCGCAGCAGCCCTTCCGACAGGCCGTATTTCTCGCGGTCTTCGGCGGTATAGCTGGCGTGCGTCATGGTGGCCGGATGCTGGATCAGCGTTTCCGGATCGCCCAGGCTGACGGCGATGCGCGCCAGCTTCAGGCTGTTCAGCAACCGCCGGCCCGCGGCCAGCCCGCCCTTCAGTTCGAACGCCACCAGCCCGCCGCCGGCCGCCTGCTGGCGCTGCGCGATCTCGGCGCCGGCGGTGCCCGCCAGGCCTGGGTAGAACACGTCGGCCACCGCGGCGTGCTCGCGCAGGAACTTCGCCACCTTCAGCGCCGATTCGCTGTGGCGCTCGACCCGCAGCTCCAGCGTCTTCAGGCCGCGCAGCACCAGGAAGGCGGTGAACGGCGACAGCGTCGCGCCGGTGAAGTAGCGCAGGCCCTGCAGGCGGATCGCATCGATGTGCTGCTTGCGGCCGACCACCGCGCCGGCCAGCAGGTCGCCGTGGCCGCCCAGGTACTTGGTGGCCGAATGCAGCACGATGTCGGCGCCGTGCTGCAGCGGACGTTGCAGCACCGGCGTGGCGAAGGTGTTGTCGACGATGGTCAAGAGGCCCTTGCCGCGCGCGATGGCCGAGATCGCGGCGATGTCGACCAGCCGCAGGTTGGGGTTGGCCGGCGTCTCGAAGTAGACGGCGCGGGTCTTGGGGCCGATGGCGGCGGCCACCGTCTCCGGCCGCGTGAAATCGGCGAACACGGCATTGATGCCCAGGCGCGGCAGGCCCTGCGCGAACAGCGTGAAGGCGGTGCCGTAGACGATCTGGTCGACCACGATCTCGTCGCCGCTTTGCAGCAGCGACAGCAGCGTGGCCGAGATCGCCGCCATGCCGGAGGCCGTGACCACGCCGGCCTCGGCGCCTTCGAGCGAGGCCAGCCGTTCTTCCAGCAGCGCCTGGGTCGGGTTGCGGGTACGGCCGTAGACATAGCCTGACTGCTCGCCCAGGCGGATGCGGTCGAAGGCCTCGATGCTGTCTTGGGTGTAGGTGGACGTCAGGTAGAGCGGCGGCGACAGCGCGCCCTGCTCGTCCAGCGGGTCGTAGCCCAGGTGGATGGCGCGGGTGGCAAAGCCGTGGTGTTGCGAGTCGGACATGGGAAATCTCCAGGAATCGGTTCGGGCGGGCGGACAGCGCCCGCCGTCAGCGCTTGTGGTCGGCGCGGCGCGAGAGCCATTCGCCGGTGAATTGCACGATCGAGACCAGCGCGATCAGGATCACGATCACTTCGAACATCACGCGGGTTTCATAGCGTTCGTAGCCGTAGCGGATGGCCAGGTCGCCCAGGCCGCCGGCCCCCACGGCGCCAGCCATGGCCGAGGCGTTGATCATGGCGATGACACTGACGGTCATGCCGCCGATGATGCCCGGCAGGGCCTCGGGCAGCAGCACGTGGCGCACGATGTGCCAGCGGCGGCAGCCCATGGCGCGGGCGGCTTCCACCAGGCCATGGTCGACGTCGTTCAGGCTGACCTGGGCGATGCGCGCGAAGAACGGCACCAGGTTGGCCGACAGCGGCACGATCGCGGCCCAGGTGCCGAGCGTGGTGCCGACCAGCATGCGCGTGAACGGCAGCATCGCCACCAGCAGGATGATGAAGGGGATGGCGCGGAACGTGTTCACCGTGATCGACAGCGCCTTGTTCAGGCGCGGCCGCGGATACAGGTTGCCCGGCGCGGTCACGGTCAGCACCACCGCCAGCGCCAGGCCGGCGACGATCGCGATGACCGTGGACACGCTCACCATGGCCAGCGTCTGCAGGAACGCCTGCAGGTATTTATCAAGCATCGGCAGCGACATAACCCAGCACCTTTATCTGATCGGCCACCAGCGCGGCGCGCGCGGCCTCTTCCTGTAGAACGGCGGCCGGCACCGACACCAGCAGACTGCCCTGGGCATGACCGCGCAGGCGGTCCAGCCCGCCATGCAGCAGCGTCGCGCCCGGCCCCAGCGCGGCCAGCGCCTGCAGCGACACCCCTTGCGGCCGGCCCTGGCCGGTGAAGCGCAGCCGCAGCACCGCCACGCCCGGGCGGCCCGCCAGGTCCGGCACCAGCCGTGCCGCCAGGTCGGCCGGCAGGTCGTGCTGCAACGGCCGCAGCAAGGCCTGGGTGGCGTCGGCCTGCGGATTGCCGAAGACGCGCCAGACTTCGCCATGCTCGACATTGCGCCCGCCATCCAGCACCAGCACCCGGTGGCAGACCTCGCGGATCACCGCCATGTCGTGCGTGATCAGCACCACGGTCAGGCCCAGCTTGCGGTTGATGTCGCGCAGCAGCGCCAGGATCGACTGCGTGGTTTCCGGGTCGAGCGCGGAAGTGGCTTCGTCGCACAGCAGGATTTCCGGGTCATGCACCAGCGCGCGGGCGATGCCGACGCGCTGCTTCTGGCCGCCGGACAGCTTGGACGGATAGGTGTCGGCCTTGTCGCGCAGCCCGACCAGGTCCAGCAGCGCCTCGACCTTGGCGCGCGCCTCGGCCGGCTTGACGCCCGCGACGCGCAGCGGCAAGGCCACGTTCTGCGCCACCGTCTTGGCCGACAGCAGGTTGAAGTGCTGGAAAATCATGCCGATGCGGCGCCGCAGGCCGACCAGCGCGTCCTCGTCCAGGCTGCCGACGTCCACGCCGTCCACCCGCACGTGGCCGGCGCTGGGCCGCTCCAGCATGTTGATCGAGCGCAGCAGGGTCGACTTGCCGGCGCCGCTGCGGCCGATGATGCCGAACACCTCGCCGCGCCCGATGGAAAAAGAGATATCGGCCAGCGCCGTTACCGTGCCCTGCGGGCCCTGGTAGCGTTTCTGCAGTCCGTCGAAAACGATGTGGGCGTCCGGCGCCGCGTCGGCGGCGGGCCGCAGGGCCGGATCCGCCAGGGGGATTTCGTGTTGCATCATGCTGTGTTCCCGAGCCGCCCGCGCGGCGGCGCCTGCCGCCCCGCGAGCGAGGATGGAGGCGGCGCCGGCCGGCGACGCCGTGCCTTCCGGCTCAGAAGACCGGGATGACCGAGCCTTCGTACTTGCTCAGGATGAACTGGCGCACTTCCTCGGAGTGGTAGGCCTTGACCAGTTCGGGCACCCAGGGCGCGTTCTTGTCTTTCTCGCGCACGGCGATGATGTTGACGTACGGGTTGTTCTCTTTCTTCTCGACCGCGATGCCGTCGCGCGTGGCGATCAGCCCGGCCTGGTAGGCGAAGCTGTTGACGATGGCGGCGGTGTCGACGTCGGGCAGCGAACGCGCCAGCACCACCGAGGCGCTTTCGACGAAGTCGAGCTTGCGCGGGTTGGAGGTCACGTCGGCCAGCGTGGCGGTGCCCGTGGCCGGGTCGAAGCCGTCCTTGAGCGTGATCAGGCCCTGGTCGCGCAGGATCACCAGCGCGCGGGTCTGGTTGCTGGGGTCGTTGGGGATGCCGACCTTGGCGCCCTCGGGCAGGGCCTGCAGCGACTTGTACTTCTTCGAATAGAAGGCAATCGGCGAGATCAGGGTATTGGCGACCGACACCAGCTTGTAGCCGCGCTGCTTGATCTGGTCGTTCAGGAACGGGATGTGCTGGAACGCGTTGGCGTCCAGGTCGCCGTTGTTGAGCGCCTCGTTGGGACTGGCGGTGCCGGTGATGATCACCGGCTCGACGGCCAGGCCGTTCTTCTTGGCGACCTGCGCCACCACCTCCCAGATCTGTTCATCGACGCCGCCACGCACGCCGACCTTGAGCGGTTTGGGATCGGCGGAGAAAGCCGGCCCGTGGAACATGGCGGCGGCGGCCAGCACGGCGCCCAGCAGGGCCTTGGCCAACGTGCCCGCGCGGGCGGTGTAAGTACGGGGAGTCATATGGAAATCGCCTCTCAGTCGATACGGTTATGAGCAGACGATTCTAGGGATGGCCCCTGCGCGCGCGAACGAATAGTTGGTTGAGTCGTTATTACAGGGGTGTTTGGATATGGCGTCGGCGCATAAGTGGCGGCGCCCCATGGTCACGCCGCGCCATATCTCAGAACGGCTTGACCACCACCAGCGTCACGATGACCGCAGCGGCCACCACCGTGAGCGGCGCGTACAGATCGACCAGCGGCGCGCGCTTCGCGCTGCCCTGGGACTGGCGGCGCAAGGCGGCGCTCTGCACGCCCAGCAGGCCCGACAGCACCAGCGCCAGCGCGATCTTGATCCAGATCCAGGTCATCGCGAACCAGCCGAAGGTCACCGCCAGGTGCAGGCCGACCAGCCAGGCCAGCACCATCGCCGGCGTGGTCACGCACAGCGTCCAGCGGCGCAGCGCGCCCAGCATCTTGCGTTCCTTGGGCGCCTCGTCGCTGTCGGGCGGTTGCGACGACAGCAGGAACAGCGACACGAACAGGGAGCCGCCCAGCCATGCGACCACGGCGGCGACATGCAGCATTTTGAGTAATTGGTAGGTCATGCGCGCGATTATCGCCGCAGCGGCGCGCCGCGGGACAGGCATGGGTCCGACAGGTTTGCGCCAGGACAAAGGCGCAGTCCGGCGCCCAGGTTCCGCCTCACGGCGTCTGCCCGGCCGGCGCGCGGGCCGGCGCCGGCACCGCGGTCGCCGTTTCGGTGGCGCGCTCGCCCTCTTCCCGCGCCAGGCTGCGCCGGTACTTGCCGCAGCCGGCCGCCAGCAGGCCGATGCAGGCCAGCGTGGCCACGCCGATCAGCAGCGACATCGAATGCCCCACCGCCGCCGGGTTGTGGAACAGGCGGTCGGTCAGCAGCGCCACCGCCGTGGTGCCCAGGCCCAGCCCGACCAGGTTGGAGATCAAGAGGAACAGCGCCGACACCTGGGCCCGCAGCTGGTTCGGCGGCAGGATCTGCATGGCCGCGGTCGAGGTCGGCATCGGGAACGAGGCGAAGAACATCGCCGGCAGCAGCAGGCCCACCGACAGCCACAGCCCGTCCACCTGGGTGAAGGCCACGGCCGGCAGCGCCATGCCGATCGCGCCGATGACGCCGGCGCGCAGCGGCGCGTCGCTGTAGCCGCGCCGCGCCAGCCAGTCCATCAGCCAGCCACCGCAGAACACGCCGGCGGTGTTGGCCACCAGCACCACCGTGCCCAGCATGTAGCCCGCCTCCACCGGCGACATGCCGAACTTGCGCATGTAGAAGGCCGGCGTCCAGCCGAGCAGGCAGAACAGGATCATGGCGTAGAACGAGAAGCCCAGGTAGTGGCAGCAGAACGTGCCGCGATGGCGCCCCAGGAAGCGGAACACCTCGCCCGCCGTGGGCTTCTGCACGCGGCCGCTGGCGTCGTGGCGCAGGCCCTTGCGCTGCGGATCGCGCACGGTCAGCAGGATCAGCAGCGCCACCAGCACGCCGGGCAGGCCGACGATGAAGAACGTCACCTGCCACGGCCGCAGTTCGCCCACCCCGGGCACGTGCACGCTGTCCACGCTCTTGAGCAGGTCGATGACGTAGCCGCCGATCAGGAACGCCAGGCCGCCGCCGATGAACGAGCCGATCGAATAGATACCCACCGCGCGGCCCAGCTTGTGGCGCGGGAACATGTCGCTGAGCATGGAGTAGGTGGCCGGCGACAGCGCGGCCTCGCCGACGCCCACGCCGATGCGCGCCAGGAACATCTGGCCGAAGTTCTTCGACAGGCCGCAGGCGGCGGTCGCCACGCTCCAGAAGGCCACGCCGATGGCGATGATGCGGGGCCGCGAATAGCGGTCGGCGAGCAGCGCGATGGGGATGCCCATGAAGGCGTAGAACAGCGAAAAGGCCAGTCCGTGCAGCAGGCTGAACTGCGTGTCCGAGAGCTGCAGGTCGCGCTTGATGGGCTCGATCATCAGGGCCAGGATCTGCCTGTCGACGAACGAAAATATGTACGCTAGCATGCAGATCAGGACGACATACCACTCGTAGGCATAGCGCTTTTGCGCCGCGTCGTTTCCGGTATCGGCCGTCATGTTTTTCCCTTGTATCGCATCGGGATCGCGCCCCCTTTCAGGGCGGCGGCGTCCCGCTGTCTGGTTCGCCATTTCGATGGCTGCATCTGTTGTAGGCCTTTGCGCCGGCCGGCTCTATACCGGGCGCGCAACGGCTATTCCCGGGGCGCAGGAAAGCATGTTCCACGATACCTATCCGCTGCAACGCCATTGCCTGCTGGATTCGGGCAATGTCTCCGAAATCACCGACCAGGTCAGCCAGCACCTGTGGTCGCACCGCATGTGCGTGGCGCCGGGCGAACCGCTGCAATCGCGCCTGTACGGGGTGTTCTTCGGCAGCGCCGCGCTGTTCGACCTGCACTACGGCGCCGAGGTCGAGATCGATGCCGGCGACATCGCCCGCTACTACCTGGTGCGCGTCACGCTGCAAGGCGCGGGCGAAGTCACGCTGGGCAAGCGCAGCGCCGCCCTGCGCGAGGGCGGCCTGACCATCTCGTCGCCGTCCGAGCGCAGCATCCTGCGCATCGGCCAGGACTGCCGCAGCCTGATCCTGCGCATTGAGCGCGAGGCGCTGGAACGGCAATTGCAGCAGCTGCTGGAGCGCCCCCTGCGGCAGGCGCTGGTGTTCGACCTGGAAGCCGCGCCCGGCTCGCCCGGCCTGGCCGCGGTGCAGGAGACGCTGGACTACCTGTGCCGGCTGTACCGCCATCCCGCCATCGAGGGCGTGACGCAGACGCTGGCGGCGGGCTTTTCCGACTACCTGGCGTCGCTGCTGCTGATGCAGCTGCCGCACAATTACTCCGAGGCCCTGCGCGCCGACCGCCGCCAGCCGCTGCCGCTGCACGTGCGGCGGGCGCGCGACTACATCGAAGACCACATCGACGCCCCCATCGCCCTGCCCGACCTGGCGGCCCATTGCGGCGTCTCGATCCGCACGCTGCAGAACGGCTTCGCCCAGTTCCTCAAGCAAAGCCCCAGCGACTACCTGCGCAACCGCCGCCTGGCGCGGGCGCACGCGGCGCTGGTCGAGGCGCGCGACGGCGACAGCGTCACCGACATCCTGCTGCGCTGCGGCGTGACCAGCTTCGGCCACTTCGCCACGCATTACCGCAAGCGCTACGGCTGCCTGCCGTCCGAAACGCTCAAGCAACGCCGCGCCCGCGCCTGTTGACGCGCGCGGCGCCACGCCGCGCGGCCCCCCGCCGCGTCGCGGCATGACGGCACCGCCCCGCCCGCGCCGATTTCGTTGCCGATTCCGTATGCAACTTGCGCGTGCGGCGCAGCCTCGCCCGCGCGCCGTCGATAGCATCGAAGCTCTCTCGAAGGAGCTTGATCATGCGCATCGGTGTTATTGGAGGCGGCCACGGCTGCTACGCGGCGGCCGCCGACCTGGCGGAAAAGGGACACCAGGTACGCCTGTGGCGCCGCGACGGCGCGGCCTTTGATGGCCTGCGCCGCGACGGCGCCCTGGAAGTCACCGACTATCGCGGCACGCGCCGCATCGCGCTGGGCGACGCGCCCGGCCAGATCGCGCTGGCCGCCGACCTGGCCAGCGCCACCGAGGACGCGGCGCTGCTGGTGATTCCGCTGCCGTCCACCACGCACGCCGCGCTGGCGCCCGAACTGGCGCCGCACCTGCGCGACGGCCAGGTGGTGTTCCTGCCGCCCGGCACCTTCGGCAGCTATCTGTTCGCCCGCGCCCTGAAGGACGCCGGCAACCGCGCCGAGGTCGCCTTCGCCGAGACCGGCACGCTGCCCTACCTGGCGCGCAAGCATGGCGACCGCGTCGTCATCAGCGCCTACGCCACCCGCCTGCCCACCGGCGTTTTCCCCCGCCGCCTGGCCGGCCCCGCGTTCGAGACGCTGGCGCGGGCCTACCCCAGCATCGAGCCGATCGAGGACGCGCTGTCGGGCGCCCTGATGAATGCCGGCCCGGTGATCCATCCGCCACTGATCCTGATGAACGCCGGTCCGCTCGAACACTTCGAGCGCTGGGACATCCACAACGAAGGCACGCAGCCGTCGATCCGCCGCGTGACCGACGCGCTGGACGCCGAACGCATCGCCATCCGCGCCGCGCTCGGCTACGCCGCGCCGCACTTTCCGCTGGCCGACCACTACGCCAGCGAGGGCGACGAGTGGATGTACGGCCGCGGCGCCCACGGCAAGCTGACCGACAGCGGCGACTGGCGCGAGACCATCGACCTGGGCACGCACCGCTACATGCTGGAGGACACGCGCCTGGGCCTGTCGTTCCTGGTGTCGACCGGCCGCTGGGCCGGCGTGCCCACGCCGGTGGCGCAGGGCCTGCTGAGCGTGGCGTCGGCCGTCACCGGCCGCGACCTGTACGCCGAGGGCCGCACGCTCGAAGCGCTGGGGCTGGACACCCTGTCGCGCGCCGACATGGCCGCGCTGCTCGCGCAAGGATGCTGACCATGGAACGGACCTTGTGCGTGGTCGGCGCCGGCCGCATGGGCATGGGCATCGCCCTGTCGTACCTGCATGCCGGACTGGAGGTCACGCTGATCGACATCAAGCCGCGCGCGCGCGGCGAGCGGGCCGAGACCTTCGCCCGCGTGCTGGGCGGACTGCGGCGCGAACTGGGCACGCTGGTGCGGCTGGGCCTGCTGGACGACGCCCAGGCCGACACCGCGCTGGGCCGCGTGCGCCTGGTGGCGCGCGAGGACGCCGTGGCCGACGTGGCCCGCGCCCGCGTGGTGTTCGAGGCGGTGCCCGAGCAACTGGACATCAAGCGCGACACCTTCGCCTGGCTCGGCGAGGTCTGCGCGGCGGACAGCGTCATCGCCTCCACCACCTCGACCTTCCTGGTCACCGAGCTGGCCGGCATGGTGCGCGAGCCCGGCCGCTTCCTCAACGCGCACTGGCTCAACCCCGCCTACCTGATTCCGCTGGTGGAAGTGAGCCGCGGCCCGCAGACCGCCGACGCGGCCTTGCAGGAGCTGCTGGCGGTGCTGCGTCTGGCCGCCAAGACGCCGGTGCAATGCGCCCCGGCGGCCGGCTACATCGTGCCGCGCATCCAGGCGCTGGCCATGAACGAGGCCGCCCGCATGGTCGAGGAAGGCGTGGCCAGCGCCGAGGACATCGACACCGCCGTGCGACTGGGCTTCGGCCTGCGCTTCT
This sequence comes from Achromobacter sp. ISS7, assembly GCF_056523125.1. Lineage (NCBI taxonomy): Bacteria > Pseudomonadati > Pseudomonadota > Betaproteobacteria > Burkholderiales > Alcaligenaceae > Achromobacter > Achromobacter sp. ISS7. The sequence continues at coordinate 3,036,451 of NZ_JAWRZD010000001.1, forward strand.
CGGTGCTGGGACTGCTGGAGTTCATCGACTGGGGCGGCGGCGACATCCTCTACTACGCCTCGCGCTACCTGTCCGGCGCGCTCGACCCGCGCTTCGCGGCCCCGGCCATCATCGAACGCAACATGGAACAGGGGCGTAACGGCCTGCGCGAAGGCCAGGGCTTCTACGACTATGCCGGCATGGACGTGGAGGCGTACAAGCTGCGGCGGCTGGGCGAGCTGTGCGCGCGGCTGGAGATCATGGGGTTGCTGCCGAAGTTCGATGGCGCCAGGACGGCTGGCGAGACAGCCGCAACCGGCAGGTCATGAACGCCGGCGGCGGGCGCCCGCCGGCCGGCGCGGCCTTTACGGCGCCAGCGCCTTGAGCACCCTCAACGCCAACCGCACCCGCGCCTCGTTGGGATAGTTGCGGTTGGCCAGGATCACGATGCCGAGCTTGCGCGACGGCACGAACGCCACGTAGGCGCCGAAGCCATTGGTGGCGCCGGTCTTGTTGATCCACACCGCCTGCTGCGGCGCCAGCGGCGGTTGCAGCGCCTGGACCGGCAGGGTCTCGAACGCGACCTTGGCGGAATTGCCGTGCACCAGATCGTCCACCGAGACCGGATAGCGGTACTGCTCCCAGATCAGGTCCTGCGTCATCGCGCCCAGCTGGTAATAGCCGGTGTGGGTCTCGGCGATGGCGCGCTGCAGCGTGGCGTCGACCGGCGCGGTGCCCAGGTTGATCTCGACGAAGCGCAGCATGTCGCGGGCGCTGGACTTCACGCCGTAGGCCTCGTCGGCCAGCACGCCCGGATTCACGCGCACCGGCGCGTCCTGCTTGTCGTAGCCCTGGGCGTAGTCGGGCATCTTGCGCGGCGGCACTTCCAGGTAGGTGTCGCGCAGCCCCAGCTTGGGAAACAGCTGCTGCTCCATCGCCACCACGTAGGGCTCGCCCAGCGCGCGCGCCGCCACCACGCCCAGCATGCCGATGCTGGGGTTGGCGTAGGTGCGCCGCGTGCCGGGCGCGTATTGCGGCGTCCACGCCTTCAGGTAGTCCATCAGCTGCGCCATGGTCTGCACCGCGTCCGGCACCTGCAGCGGGAAACCGCCGGCGGTGTGCGTGGCCAGGTTCACCAGCGTCATCTTGGCGAATTCGCTGCCCTGCAATTCGGGCACCCATTTGGCCGGACTGTCGGCCAGCGACAGGCGGCCCGTGGCCTGCGCGTAGGCGGCCAGCGTGACGGTGAAGGTCTTGCTGATCGATCCCAGCTCGAACAGCGTGTCGCTGGAGACCGCGCGCCGCGGCTCGCGCGAGGCATCGCCGTAGTTGAAGAAGCGCTGCTCGCCGTCGCGGCTGACGCCGATGGCCATGCCGGCGATGCCGTACTGGCGCATGACGTCGGCCACCGCGGCGTCGACGGCGGCCGTGGCGCGATCGGCCTTGGCGGGTGCGGCAGCCGGCGCCGTGGATGACCTGGCGGCGGGCGCCTGTGCGCTGGCGGCTGGGGAGGCGGCCTGCGTCGCGGCCGGGCTAGCCGAGGCGGCGCCGGCCAACACCAGGCTCAGGGCCAGGGCCGATGTCAGGGTCTTGGGCCGCGGGAAAACACGGGGCATTGCCGGAGCGCGCATGCGAGATCGTCCTATCGTTTTCTTGGCCGGCGCGTGCCGGCGGGTCGGCGCCCAGTGTAGAGCCAATCCCGCGCCACCCTGGTATTAACCCTGAGTGCCGCGCCCGACGAATTTTGGCTATTCTCGGTTTCGTCGATTCAAAACCCCGCAGAAGAGTCCCGTCCCCCGTGGCGGGCGCCGACGGAGCAACCGCCCCGGAAACTCTCAGGCAACAGGACTGCGCGGTCTAGACAATCTGGAGAGAGGCGCCTGGCGCCCACCGAAGGGGAACCCGCGCCGCCGCGCCCGGGTGAAGCTCTCAGGTACAGAGACAGATGGGGTGCCACGATCATTGGGTCGTGGCCACGCCATCTGGAGCCATCATGCCCCGCATCGCCATCATTGGCGCCGGTATCACCGGCGTCACGTCCGCCTACGCCTTGAGCAAACTGGGCTACGACGTCACCGTCTACGACCGCCAACGCTATCCCGCCATGGAGACGTCCTACGCCAACGGCGGCCAGCTGTCCGCCAGCAACGCCGAAGTCTGGAACAGCGCCGCCACCGTCATGAAGGGCCTGCGCTGGCTCGGCCGCCACAACGCGCCGCTGCTGCTCAACCCGCGCCCGAGCTGGCACAAGTATTCGTGGCTGGCCCAGTTCATGGGGCAGATCCGCAACTACCGCCAGAACACCATCGCCACCACCCGCATGGCGATCGAGGCGCGCGAGCACCTGTACGCCATGGCGGTCGAGGAAGGCATCGACTTCGACCTGCAACGTCGCGGCATCCTGCACATCTACCACGACGCCGCCAGCTTCGAGACCGCGCGCCGCGCCAACGCGCTGCTGCGCGAGGGCGGGCTGGAACGGCACGCCGTCACGCCGGAGGAAATCCGCGGCATCGAACCGACGCTGAGCACGCCCTGCCACGGCGGCTTCTACACGCCGTCCGACGCCACCGGCGACATCCACAAGTTCACCAGCGGCCTGGCGCAGGCGTGCCTGCGGCGCGGCGTGCGTTTCGAACAGGATGCCGACATCCGCGCCATCAGCCGCGACGGCCTGCCCTACGTGCTGGACGTGGCGCGCGAGGACGGCGCGCGGCGCGAACAGCACGAGGCCGACGCCATCGTCGTCTGCGCCGGCGCCGCCAGCCGCCAGTTCGCGCGGCAGCTGGGCGACCGCCTGAACATCTACCCGGTCAAGGGCTATTCGATCAGCGTGCACCTGGACGACGCCGCGAGCCAGGCGGCCGCGCCCACCGTGAGCCTGCTGGACGAAGCCGCCAAGATCGTCACCAGCCGCCTGGGCGAGCGCTTCCGCGTGGCCGGCACCGCCGAGTTCAATGGCTTCAACCTGGACATCCGCGCCGAACGCATCCAGCCCCTGGTCGACTGGACCCGCCGCCACTTTCCCGGCGTGCGCACCGCGCGCGTGGTGCCGTGGTGCGGACTGCGGCCGATGATGCCCGACATGATGCCGCGCGTCGGTCCGGGCAAGCGCCCCGGCGTGTTCTACAACACCGGCCACGGGCACCTGGGCTGGACGCTGTCCGCGGCGACCGCGCAGATGCTGGCGGCGAGCGTCAGGGAAGCGGTGGCGCTGCCGTAGCGCAGGATTCCCGCGCCAGCCACTCCCGCAACGCCATCACCCGCGCGTCGTCCGCGCTGCCCTGCGGATAGACCAGGTAATAGGCGAAGTCCGGCGCCATGCCGACGTCGATATCGAACAGCCTGACCAGCCGCCCGCTGGCGAGATCGGCGGCCACCATGGCCGGTTCCAGCAGGCCCACGGCGCTGCCGTCCAGCGCCGCCTGCGCCACGTGGCTGGAATCTGGAAACGCCAGGCTGCGGCTGGCGTCGACATCGCCGACGCCGGCCGCCGCCAGCCACATTTTCCAGTCTGGCCAGACCATGCCATCGGCCACGCAATCGACGTGACTCAGCGGGTAGCGCGCCAGGTCGCGCGGCGACGCGATGGCCGGTCCGCTGGCGAGCAAGGCGGGGCTGGCGATCGGCGCCAGCGTGGTGGCGAACAGGCGGTCGGCCCGCGCGCCGGGGTAACGGCCGGCGCCGAAGCGGATCGCGGCATCGATATCGTCGATCTCGAAATCGCGCACCTGGTCGCTGATGTCGAAGGTCAGTTCCAGGCCCGGATGGGCCGCGCGAAAACGCGCCAGGCGCGGCAGCAACCAGTGGGTGGCGAAGCGCGCTTCCAGCGACAGGCGCAGGTGGCCGGCACCGCGCGCCATGCGCTGGGCGCGGCCGACGGCGCGCCGCAGGCCGTCGAGCGCATCGGCGGTCGCTTCCAGCAGCACCGCGCCGGCCGGCGTCAGCTGGATGCTGCGGCTGTTGCGCGTGAACAGCACCAGGCCGAGCTGGTCCTCGATTTCCTTGATCTGGTAGCTGACCGCGGCGGGCGTCAGGCCCACCTCGTCCGCGGCGCGGGTGAAATTCAGCAGCCGGCCCGCGGCCTCGAACGTCCGCAGGGCGCGCGTGCCGGGCAGCATGCGGGAAGGATTCATGATCTTCAAGCCGAATTTGATGATCCGGCGACCATAGCCCGGCGTGCCTGGGGCGGTCAATGCAAGGCGCTTGATGCCGGCGCGGCTAGCGCGCCAGCAGCTGCGGCACCGACGACGCCAGCAGCGTCAGGCCCGAGCAGGTCAGCAGCCCGAGCACCATGCGCCGGAACGTCACTTCGGAAATGCCGATATACAGGCGCGTGCCGAGCAGCGTGGGGATCAGCATGGCCGGCGCCACCACTGCGAACATGGGCGCCATGTCGCGCGTGACGATGCCGGTGGCCAGGTAGATCGCCATGGTCACCGACAGCATCGACAGATTGAAGTTCTGGATCACGGCGCGCTGCGTGTCCTTGTTGAAGCCGCGCAGCGTGCACCACAGCGTCGGCACGCTGCCGGCGAAGCCGCCGATGCCGCCCAGCACGCCGCCCACCAGGCCCACCGCGCCGTCGCCCCAGCGGTTGCCGCCGATGCGCGGCAGGCGCTGCGCCATCAGCATCACCGGGCACCACAGCGCCAGCAGCGCGCCCAGCACCGCCTTGAACCAGTCCATGTCCAGGTGCGGCAGGACCAGCACGCCCAGCGGAATGCCGGCCAGCCCGCCCAGCAGGAAGGGCCACAGCAGCGGCCAGTTGAAGCCGCGGCGCACCGAGAACACCGCCAGCAGTTGTCCGGTCAGCGCGCCGAACACCGCCAGCGCCGCCGCCAGCCGCGGGTCCAGCACCCAGGCCCAGAACGACATGGCCACCATGCCGAAGGCAAAGCCCGACAGCCCCTGCACGAAGCCCGCCGCGGCCGCGCCGATCGCCACTATCCACACCGCATCCATGCCCTGCGTCTCCTCGTTGTCGTGACCGGCGGCGCGGGGCGCGCCGGTCCTTGATCTTGTGACGGCAGATTCTAGGCGCGCCCCGGCGCGGGGCGTATTTGAAGTGCTGATGAGGCGATAGGTTTTCGGTAATGGCGGCCGGCGCCGCGCCGCATCAGAGGAAAATCGTGCCGCGCAAGTACAAGGCGGCCTGGCCGCTGATGATGACGCGGCCGTTGTCGCGCACCTCGCAGCGCAGCTGGCCCTTGCGCGCCCCGCCCTGCTCGGCGCTCAGGACCGTCTTGCCCAGCCGCTGCGCCCAGTACGGCGCCAGCGAGGTGTGCGCGGAACCGGTCACCGGGTCTTCGTTCACGCCGACCCGCGGGCCGAACCAGCGCGACACGAAATCGTGGCGCGCGGACGGCGCGGTCACCGCCACGCCGCGCACGTCGAAGGCCGCCAGCGCGGCGAAGTCCGGCTTGAGGCCGTCGATCAGCGCTTCGTCGTCGATCACGACGAGGTAGTCGTCGGTGCGGTACAGCGCCCGCGCCTCGGCCAGCCCCAAGGCCTGCAACAGGCCGGGCGGCACGGCCTCGGCCACCGGCTGCCTGGCCGGGAAATCCATCGCCAGGCCATCGCCGGCGCGGCGCACCTGCAGCTCGCCGCTGCGGGTGGCGAAACGCAGCACCTCGTGCTTGGCGCCGAGTTGCTCGAACAGCACCCAGGCCGTCGCCAGCGTGGCGTGGCCGCACAGATCGACCTCGACCGCGGGCGTGAACCAGCGCAGGTCGTACTGGTCGCCGCGGCGCACGACGTAGGCGGTTTCCGACAGGTTGTTCTCTTCGGCGATGCGTTGCAGCGTGGCGTCCGGCAGCCAGGCGTCCAGCGGCACCACCGCGGCGGGATTGCCGCCGAAGGGCGCGGCGGAGAAGGCGTCTACCTGGTAGAGATCGAGTTGCGGCATGGAGGATCCTGGAATGCGGTGAATCGAGTGCGGTGAAAGTCGGCGGCGTGCGCGGACACGCCGTGCGGCATTTTGCTACGAAAACCGCCCGCGCCTGGCGAGCGGGCGCCCGTCTGTGCCAAGGCCTGTCCCACGCCCCCTGCTAGCGGCGCGTGACCTCGCGCAGCAGCGCCTCCAGCCGGTCCAGGTCGGCGTCCTGCCGCGCGCTGTAGCCGATGACCACGCCGTCCGGCCAGGACACCCGCCGGCAGAAGTCGGCGACCGGCTGGATGCCCACGCCCCAGTCACGGGCACGGGCCAGCAGGGCCGCGACGTCGAAGCCGGACGGCGGCCACCACACCAAATGAAAGCCGGTCTGCTCGCCGCTGACGCGCAGCGGCGCCGGCCCCACCGCCTCGCGCAGCATGGCCATGACGCGGTCGCGGCGGGCGGCGTACACCGAGCGCGCCTTGCGCACGTGGCGCGCGAAACCGCCGTCCTCCAGGAATGCCGCCAGCGTCATCTGCTCGATCACGCTGCAGGAACGTCCGGTGACGTAGAGCGCGCGGGAGAACGCCGGCGCCAGCGACCGCGGCACCACCGCATAACCGATGCGCAGGGCATTGAAGAGGGTCTTGTTGAAGCTGCCGAAGTGGATCACGCGGTCGCCGCCGTCCAGGCTCTTGAGCGCCGCCAGGGGCGCGCCGTCGTAGCTGAACTCGCTGTCGTAGTCGTCGTCGAGGATCCAGCAGCCGGCCTGCGCGGCCCAGTCCAGCAGTTCCAGGCGGCGCGACACGGGCATGGTGACGCCGGTGGGCGACTGATGCGCCGGCGTCACGTGCGCCAGCCGGGCGCCGCGCTGGCGCCGGGCGCGCGCGACCGAAAAGCCGTGCTCGTCGATGGCGATCGGCACGATGCGCCGCGTGTACTGGCTGAACAGCGGCTCGGCGTTGAGATAGCCGGGATCCTCGACCAGCACCTTGTCCTGCGGCGTCAGCAGCAGGCGCGCGCTCAGGTCCAGGCCGTCGCGGATGCCGGTCAGCACCACCACCTGGCCGGCGTCGCAGGCGATGCCGCGCGCGGCGCCCAGGTAGCGGGCGATCTGCTCGCGCAGCGGATGCCAGCCCAGCGGATCCTCGTGCGCCAGTTGCGCCGGCGTGACGCGCTGGGCGCTGGCCATCAGGCCCTTGCGCCAGGTTTCCATGGGGAACAGCGAGGCATCGGCGCTGCGCGCCATGAAGGATGCTTCACGGCGCGGCGACGGCGCCGACGGATCGGCGCTGCCGGCTGGCGCGGCGGCCGGCCCGCCCGCGACGGCGGCAGCCCGGGCAGCCGTCGCGGCCGCGCGCGGCGCGCTGGCGACGCCGCCGTCGCCCGGCAGGCCCCGACGGAAGAAATTGTCGGGGATGACCGCCGCCACGTAGGTGCCGGACCCGACCGTGCCGGCGGTATACCCCTCGCCGCGCAACTGGTCGTACGCCGCCTCGACCGTGGAGCGGGCCACGTGCCAGCGCGCCGCCAGGTCGCGGGTGGACGGCAGCCGCCCGCCCGAGGGCAGCACGCCGCGCAGGATCCGTTCGCGGATCTGCCGGTACACCCAGGCCTGCTTGGACTCTCCCGCGCGCGGCGGGTCGACCGGCAGGTCGAGGCTGGATTCCAGCCGGGCATCGCGCACAAGTGGCTTGCTCATATAAGTGGCTTGCTCATATTCATGGAAATGGCCCTATTTCACCCAGCCATTCTATCCCTACATTACGCCCATCGACCCGTCTTTCGGAACCGTGCCATGTCCACCTACACCATCACGCTCGCCAACGGCCATTTCTCCTGCGATGGCGCCACCTCGATCCTGGACGCCGCGCTGGCCCAGGGCGCGGCGGTGCCCTTCTCCTGTCAGCGCGGCGAATGCGGCGCCTGCCGGGCGGTGGTCACCGCCGGCCAGCACGAACGCATCACGCCGCCCAACGAGCGTTCCTACGTCCCCGCCGACGACGAACTGCTGATGTGCCAATGCCGCGCCACCAGCGACCTGACGCTGAAGTTCCCGCATTGGCAGGCCCCGCCCCAGCCGATGCAGCGACGCGAGGCCACCGTGCTGTCGCGCGCGCCGCTGACGGCCGACGTCACCCGGCTGGTCATCGAAGTGCGCGGCGACGCCGCCTTCACCTGGCAGGCCGGCCAGCACGTGCGCTTCCTGCTGGACGACGGCAGCCACCGCCCTTTCTCGATCGCCAACGTGCCCGCCGCCGCCGGCCCGGCGCAGCTCGAATTCCATATCCGCCGCATGCCCGGCGGCGGCTTCACCGAACGCATCCTGCCGCGCCTGATGCCGGGCGATACGCTGGCCCTGGAAGGCCCGCAAGGCGCGTGCGTCTGGCCGGCCGACGGCTGGGCGGCGGATATCGAACACCTGGTGCTGCTGGCCACGGGCACCGGCTATGCCGGCATCCACCCGATCCTGATGGAGGCGCTGCGGGACCCGCGCTTCAAGCGCGTCACGCTCTACTGGGGCGGCAGGACGGAGGACGATTGCTACGCGGGCCCGCTGCTCAATGCGCTGCAGGGCAAGGGCGCCGGCTTCGCCTGGCACGCCGTGCTGTCGGAAACGCCCGGGGCGGACGCCGCCCGGCCCTGGCACGTGCAGGACGCCGCCCTGGCCGCCGGCCATGACTGGGCCGGCGCCGTGGTCTACGCCTGCGGCAACCCCGCGATGGTGCGCGCGGCGCGCGAGCGGCTGGGCGCGGCCGGCCTGGCGCGCGACCGCTTCCACGCCGAGGCGTTCCTGCCCTCGGGGGAAGCGGCCGCCGCCGGCGCGCCGGCCGCCCCCGCCCATCCGTGGGAACGGGTCGGCAGCCACTTCACCCTGGACGGCATCCTCGCGGCGCGCCGCCGTTCCCGCGACGCGGTGCGCCAGATCGCCGCGCTGATGCGGCCCGGCATGACCACGCGCGAGGCGGTCGACGCGGCCGACGCGCACCTGCGCCGCATGGGCTCCTCGCACAACTGGCATCCCACCTACGTGCGGTTCGGCCCGGACTCGCAATCGCCGGCGGTGCAGCCCACCGATTTCCAGCGCCGCCTGCGCGATGAGGACGTGTTCGTGGTGGACATCGGCCCGGTCTGGGATGGCTACGAGGGCGACTACGGCGACACGTTCGTGCTGGGCGCCGACGCCGACCGCGAGCGCTGCGCCGAGGCCGCGCGCCAGGTGTTCGAGCGCACCCGCGAGGACTGGCTGCGGGGCCTGACCGGCGCCGCCCTGTACGACCGCGCCGAGGACCATGCCCGCCGGCACGGCTGCGAACTGGTGCGCGAAATCCCGGGTCATCGGGTGGCGGATTTTCCGCACGCGCTGTACGGCAAGCACCAGCTGGCGCAGGCGGATTTCATCCCCGCCGACGGCATCTGGGTGCTGGAGATCCAGGTGCGCGACCGCGCGCTGCCGATCGGCGCCTTCTACGAGGATGTGCTGCTGCGAGAGCCCGCGTGACCGAAACGGAGTATCCGGTTTGCTGCGCTCTGTCTTTTTTTTGAGGTAAGTTGTAGCCCAGTTCAATAACCGGTCCGGGAAGGGAAACGGTGATGACCAGCCCCCGCCACGCATCACTGGGAAACAATAGACATGAGCACGTCGAAAAAAGCCACGGCCAGCAACCGGATTCCCACTCAAGTTCCCAGAAACCTCTGCATATTCATCGACGGCACTTGGAACAGCGATCGATCCGCTCACGCCACCAACGTACGCAAATTGTTCGATGCCACACCCGACGGTGTCGTCGCCGGGCGTGAGCAGTTCAAGCTCTACATTCAAGGGGTTGGAAAGAAGCCTCAGGCTCAGGGCAGCGGGCTTGACGACGACTATGCCCACGAGTTGAATCAACTGCTCCGGCGGGAGTTTCCCTCGCGCATGGGACCCCTGCTTCGATCCGCGATTGGTGGCGGCTTTGGGAAAGGCACCACCTCGAGGATAAAGGCGGCATACCGCTTTCTTTGCAAACACTACAGCAAGAAGCGTGGTGATCGGGTCTTTCTGTTCGGATTCAGCCGCGGAGCATTCGCGGCTCGGTCGCTGGCTGGTTTCATAAGCCAAGTCGGGCTGCTACTCTCAAACCATCTCGATGAGCTGGAGAATGCCTATGAAATATATGAGTCGGGCGCGAATTCCAAACACGCCAGACTGGCCAACAAATTGGAAAAACTGACCGGATTACGAGCCGTCTCGCAGGATGGAGAATACTTTCTCCCCATCCACTTTCTCGGCGTTTGGGACACGGTTGCCTCACTCGGCCTGCCCTCGCGCCTGTCCTGGTTGACCGCTCCCTACACGGAATATCATCAGGTCGAAGTGCCCCCGGCCGTCATCACGGCCAGGCATGCCTTGGCACTGCATGAGTTGCGCGGCTTGTTCGAGCCATTGCTTTGGAAAGCCGGGAGCCACGGTGATCTCAAGCAAGTCTGGTTTCCCGGCGCTCATGCGGACGTTGGAGGAGGATATCCGGCCGATGCCAGTGAACGATCGGACATTGCATTACGCTGGATGGCCGCCGAAGCCGCCGCGACCGGGCTTGGCATCGCGCCCCAGTTACTCCAACCGCACCAAGGTGGAACCACCCAGAGAATCCACCACGAAATTCGCCGCTGGTTTCTCCCAACCTGGCCCAGGCCGAGGAAATGGCTGCTGGACAAGCGCGATACCGCCCTGGACAGCCACCACTTCCACAAGAGTGCCCACGACTACCTGCGGCACTCGGATACGACCGGATATCGTTTTTCGTTATGCCACGTCAATAGCGCACTGAGGGCTGTGGATCGGGACGCGCTTGCGCGAGCCATCCTTCTTAGACTCCGTGGGCAGGAGATTGCCGAATGACCGATTACCAAAGGCAGGACAATTCGCCCCCTTCCGCAGGCTGGTGGGAGACGGTCACTCCGGCGGAGTTGCGGGCGGCCCCGGCCACCATCAATCGGTTTCTGGAAGGCAATGGCACCCCATCACCCGCTCAGATAGTCGCATTTTCCCGAGCGTTGGCATTACAGCAATTGCTCGAGCCGACAGCAACCCCATTCGAGAAAACCTGCGATTGTGCCTACGGTCTACTTGAGTCCAGATTTCGGCCCGGAGCAGTTGCTTGGCCGCTGTTCGAGTGGCTGCCAAGAGGCCGCGCCATTGAAAAGGGTCTCAGCCTCTGTCAAAGCCTGTTGACGCTTCCGTCTGAAACAGAAGCGAAGCATCCTGCCTTCGACCGCTACGCGCTCCTTCTCCAGCTAGCCGAAGTGCAGATAGACAAGCTCGGAGAGCGGAAGAAGCTATAGCCGGACAGACCACGGCACAGGCTGTCCTAGGCCCAGGCCAGGACACCTTAGGGTTTATCCCCATGCCAGTCATGTCGATCCGCGGGATGCTCGAACGTCGACCCAGTACGCTCAACTTCCCTTCAAAGGCGGATTCATCATGACGACTGGCACCGTGACCCTGCATCGCGTCCTGCGCACCACCCCCGACCGCGTGTACCGCGCTTTCCTCGAACCCGACGCCATCGTGCGCTGGCTGCCGCCCTATGGTTTCACCTGCGAGGTCCATGAACTGGACGCCCGGGTGGGCGGCAAGCACCGCATGTCGTTCCGTAATTTCGGCACCGGCCACGCCCATGACTTTGGCGGCGAATACCTGGAGCTGGTGCCGGGCGAGAAGATCCGCTACACGGACCAGTTCGACGATCCGAACCTGCCCGGGCAGATGCAGACCACCATTACGCTGCGCAAGGTCTCCTGCGGCACGGAGATGACGGTGGTGCAGGAGAACATCCCGGCGGTGATTCCGCCGGAGATGTGCTACCTGGGCTGGCAGGAATCGCTGGCGCAGCTGATGCGGCTGGTGGAGCCGCAGATCCCCGACTGAGGCCGATCAGCCTTCGCGTTCGGCCAGCTCGTCCAGCAGCTCGGCCGACGGCACGAAGAACAGGCTGCCGGTGACGGCGCGGCTGTAGTCGAGCAGGCGATCGTAGTTGCCGGCCGGACGGCCGACGAACATGTTCTCGAGCATCTGTTCGATCGGCTTGGGCGAACGCGCGTAGCCGATGAAATAGGTGCCGAATTCGCCGGCGCCGGCGCGGCCGAACGGCATGTTGTCGCGCAGGATCTTGATCTCCTGGCCATCCTCTTCCAGGGTGGTCAGGGCGCTGTGCGAGTACGACGGCTTGACGTCGTCGGGCAGCTCGACGTTGGTGAGCTTGCGGCGGCCGATGATGAGTTCCTGCTGTTCGGTGGACAGCTTTTCCCAGGCGCCCATGTCGTGCAGGTACTTCTGCACCAGCACGTAGCTGCCGCCGGCGAAGGCTTCGTCCTCGTCGCCGATCAGGGTGTAGCCGGGCAGTTCGAAGCCCTGCGGATTCTCGGTGCCGTCGACGAAGCCGATGATGGCGCGACGGTCGAAATAGCGAAAGCCGTGCACTTCGTCGACCACTGTCGCCGCCGAGCCCAGCGCGGCCACCAGCAAGGTGGCCAGCTCGAAACAGGCGTCCATGGCTTCTGCGCGGATGTGCAGCAGGATGTCGCCCGGCGTCGACACGGCGACGCGCTCGCCCGTGCCGATCTCGCGGAACGGATGCAGGCCGGCGGGCCGCGGCGCGCCGAACAGCGTATCCCAGGCGGCCGAGCCGAAACCACAGACACAGGACAGGTCGGCCGCGACCGCGCGCGTGCCGACGGTGCGCACCAGGTTGCCGACGTCTTCACACCAGGCGCGCACGGCGGCGGCGTTGTCGGCGCCGGGGTTCAGCGTGGCGACGATGAAGATCGCGTAGCGGGCGTTGGGGCTGAGGACGGCTTGCGGTTCGACGGGTTTTTCGGGCATGGGATTCAGTGGGGGCCGGCGACGGCCCGCGAGAAAAAAAGGGGCGCTGGCAATATAGCCGATGCGCCCGGCTCACTGGCCGTCATGTCCCAGGCGCCGCCGCAGGGCCGCGGCAGGCCGGCGGGGCCAGTTCGGCGAGCAGTTCTTCCAGTTCCTGGACGTGGGTGCGGTCGTGGTCCAGCAGCTCGCGCGCGATCTGCTCGAGCGTCATGCGGTGCAGGCCGTCGCGCAGGCCGCACCGCGCCAGGGCCGCCGCGTCCAGCTTGCGCAGCGAGGCGCACAGCTGCGCCCGGCCGCGGCGCAGCGAGGCCAGCGCGGCGTCCGGGTCCTGCTCCTGGTAATCGCGCTCGGCCGCCAGGGCCGTGCCATCCACGGAATCGATGCGCGGCAGCGGCGCGGCCAGGATGGCCGCGATGCGCTGGGCGAACACGGTATCCAAATCGCGCAGGTGGCAGACGTGTTCGGTGGCCGAGAATCCGGTGCCTTCGGGCCGGCGGGTGCGCCACGGCGCCGGCACGCGCGCCATCAGGCCGGCCAGGACGTCCGGCAGGCGCGCCAGTCCGTCGATGACCCCGGCGAACGGCAGCGCCACGGGCCGCGGGCTGAACACCGCGCCATAGCTGAAGATCGCGCCCGCCACGCGGCCGCGCGCCTGCACCACCTCGTGCCCATGGCGCCGCATCAGGTCGGCCACGAGCGCGCCGCAGAACTGCCGCGCGGTGGTGTCCGCCGCGACTTCGGGAAACACCGTCTCGATATCGTCGCTGATGGCGGCGACGGCGGCCACGCCGACCCGCGACAGCGCCGCGTACTCGAGGTAGCGGCCGGGCTCGTCGATCAGGGCCTCGAGCTGCTGCCCGAGGGGGGTGGCGCGGAATCGGTCGAAACGGGAGTGCATGGACGGACCCTGGCTAGTAACTGCGCAAAAAGATACGTTACAAGCGAACCGCCGTCAAGACCGGCAGCATGCCAGACCGCCGGCCTGACCGACCGGGCGACCGACGGGGCGGGCGGGCAGAAACAAGCCGGTCGACCGCCGGCAGAAACAAGCCAGTCGACGGCCGCGTCCTCCCGCCCGCGAGCGGCGCGCCGCTCACTGCCTCCGCGTCAATCCGCCCCCGCCAGCAATTCCGCCGTCAACCGCGCAATGACCGCGTTCGACAGCAGCACAGGCAGGCCGGACGCCGCGGCGGCGGCCGCCCGGTGGCGTTCGACGAAACCCATGCAGTCGAGCACCAGCACCTGGGCGCCCTGCCGCTCGAGCTCGCGCGCCGCCTCGGCCAGGGACGCGCTGTCGTCGGCATAGGGCGACGCCACCGCGCACAGCGGCGCGCGTTGCAGCGCGTGCCACTTGTGCGCCTCGGACGCGACCTGCGACGCCAGCGGCACGATCACGCCAACCTGCCGCGCGCCCGCCAGGGCGGCGACCGTGGGCGAGACGATCAGGTCCGGCTCGATGAGCCACGCGCTCGCGGCGCGCAGGTCGTCGAACGCGCCGGTGCACAGCACCAGCACGAAGGCGCAGCCCTGGGCCTCCAGCGCCGCGATCTTCTGCCTGAGCAGCGCCAGCATGGCGGCCTTGTCCACCACCACCGACGAACCGTCCAGCAGCCGCGTGATGAGCGTGGCCTGGCCCGCCCGCGGCGCATAGCGCCGTTCGATCTCGTCCCGCGCCAGGCCGTCCAGCAGGCCCGCGTGCACGCAGGCGGTGCCGGGCGGCAGGTGCCGTTCGAGAATCGGCGTGATGTCTGGCCGGGGGGCCTGACCGATGGTGATGGTGCCGAGCTTGGCCGTGGCGGACATGGTGGCGCTCCGGTGCGTTGCGTTCAGTGTTGGCCGGCCTGCTCGCCCTGCAGATGGGCCAGCGAACCGTAGAGCTTGAGCAGCTTCGCGTACTCGTCGCGATCGAAGAACTGGCACTTGCCCTGGGTGAATTCCTTGGCCACTTCGACCGCGAACTTGGCGGCCGACGCGATGTCGACCTCGTGGCTGGCGCCCGTGCCGCAGCCCGGCACCACGCTCTCGGTGGTGATGGCCACGCCGACCACCGGCGCCGCGGTGGCGACCGACGGCTGCATGATGCTGTTCACGTGGTACACGCCGTTGTCATAGGGCGTGATGTCCTGCAGCGAGATCGGGAAGGTGGCGGCGGGACGGCCGGTGGTCGTCTCCATGATGCGCAGCAGGTCTTCCGACATCCGCAGGATGTAGCCCTGCTTGACCGTGGGCGACAGCGCAAAGCCCTTGTGGTTGATGATGCGGTTGCCCTTGGTGGTGTCGATCGACAGCACCGCGTCCATCTCGGCGCTGAGTTCCTGCTCGTTCATGGCCTTCATGTCGACCGGCGAGTCCATGAAATCCACCGGTTCATGCGGGCGGGTGGGCGCATCGGGGCAGATGTGCGTGCCGATGATCACGTCGCCGGCCAGCACGTCGCCCTGCGCCTGCATGTGCGCCAGCTTGAGCGCGGCGGCCACCGCGGCGACCGCGCCGTCGCCGTCGGACACCAGGCCGATGCGGCCCGGGCGGGCGCCGATGCCGCCCAGGCGGCCGACGATGCCGAGCGTGGGCGCCGAACCGCCGGCGCGCTTGCCCTGGGCGCCGGGAATCACGATGCGCACGAAATCGGTGGAGCCGTTGGCGCCGGTGATCTTGGTGACGGTGACGCTCACGTCCGGATAGCTTTCGAGCAGCTTGACCACGGTTTGACCCGAGGCGTGCGCGCTGTCCAGCGCCTCGAAGGCCTGCAATGTCTGGGAAAGACTCATGATGGATTTCCTTTCGGGGTGAAACGACAAGAAGGGAGAATCACTTCTTGCCAAAATGAGAGGTGATGGCGGCGCTGAAGAAGCTGAAGATGGCGTCGCCCGCGATGATCCCGCCGGCAAACACTTCCATGTGGTTGCGGTGCTTTTCGCCGCCGACCTTCTCGATCAGCAGGCGCAGCGCGATGCCCGCCGCCACGGCCCAGCCGGCCAGCGGGTTGGCGATCAGCAGGCCGGTGGCCAGCAGCACGCCGAGCTGGCGCTTGGGGCCGCCGATCAGCTGGATGATGGCGCCGGGAATGGCCCACACCAGCAGCATCTGCGCGATGCCGGGCGTGGCTCCGGCATTGATGGTGGCCACGTAGACCTTGGCCACCGGCGGCAGCTGGCCGCCCGCGAACAGCGCGTCGTAGCTGAAATACACCACCGGGATCGCGATCAGGAACGCCAGCATGGCGGCGATCAGCTGCTGCTTGCGGCCTTCCAGTTCCAGGGCCATGTCGGCGCCGTTGCCGCGCAGCATGAAGCCGGCCTTGAGGTCGTAGCCCATGTCCGCGAAGGCCGGGCCGGTCGCCACCGAGAAGCCGCACAGGATCGCCAGCGCATGCGGCGGAAAGCCGATCAACAGGCCCAGCAGCAAGGTGATGAGGGCCACCGCGAACGCCGGAAACCAGCCCGAGTGCATGGCGGCGATGCCGACGATGAGTTCGTGCACCAGCGCGGCGAAGGCGGCGTAGAGGATGAAGCCCAACAGCATCGGCACCGGCATGTCGGCATACAGCCCCGCCAGCAGCGAGATGCCAGCGGACAGCAGGATGTACCCCACCCCGCCCAGGCGCAGGCTGCTGCCGACGCTGGGGCCGGTCGGGCCGCTGGCCTTGGGGCCGGCCTTGCTGCGCATGACCATCGCCACCTGGATCAGCGCCACCAGCCCGGCGCCGATCATCACGCCGTGCGGGATGTACTGCTTGTTGATGTCCATGCCGAACAGCGGCTCGGAATAGCCGCGCAGCAGCAGGCCCAGGCCGAACATGCCCAGCGCCCAGATGTTGCCGATGAAGGCCACGCCGAACGCCGACATCGGGATCTTGAACCACGAGCCCACCGCGCCCACCACGATGCCCAGGCCCAGCAGCTTGGCCTGCGTGCCGCCCTGGTCGCCGGCCTTGATGGCTTCGGCCGCGGCCACGCCCGGCGGCCAGGCGCCGGTGGCCGGGAACACCGAGCTGCCGAACAGGCGGTACAGCATGTAGGCGTCCAGCAGCATCGCCAGCCCCACGCCCAGGAACATCGGCAGCACCATGTCGGGGCGGCCCAGCAGATAGGGAATGGCCAGCGGCAGCAGCAGGCTGTTGGCGGCGCCGAAGGTGGCCGAGGAGATGGCGGTCTGCGCCAGGTTCTGCGTGTGGACCGAGCGGTAGGAACGCAGCAGGCGCATCGGCACGCGGGCCAGGATCATCGCCACCAGCGCGCCGATGATGGACGTATTGGGCGTCACGCCCAGCGTCACGATCAGCTGGATGCCGATCACTGCGCCAAACACGCTCAGTGCGGCCAACAGGACCAGGTTGGACAGCGAGAGCGCTCTCGGGTGCGGGTCTTCTTGCACTGAGGCGCCGCCTTGGGCGGCGTGGCGGGGGGTGGAATCAATCATGGTGCTGACTCGTGGAGGGCATGAACGGGGGATCCCCAGGCCGGATCGCAGACGATCCGGCCGAGGCTTCTGGCTTCCGTCAGCAGGTCCGCGGCCAGCGCTTGCACGCTGGCGGCATCGGCCTGGGCCGCCGGAAAGGAAAGGCACATGGCGAAGCGCTCCATCGACACGGGATCACTCACCGCGCAACTGATGGACGCCACGCCGGGAATGGCTTCGTTGATCGCCACCGCGAAACCGGACTCGCGCACCTCGCGCAGCCGGGCCAGCACGTCCGGCACCGTGCGCGGCGCCTCGTCGGAGATGAACGGCAACTGCTTGCCCAGCCGCTTGGCCACCTTGTCGTCGCTGTCGCGCGCCAGCAGCACGCGGCCAGTCGAGGTGGCCCAGCTGGGCGAGCGATGGCCGGGATAGGTCGTGACGCGCAGCGGATGCGAGCCCTGCTGCACGTGCAGCACCATGATGTCGCGCCCCTCGAGCACCGAGATGTAGCCGGTGTGGCCGCTTTGCGCGCTGAGGCGCTTGAGGGCGTCCTGCATCTGCGCGGACAGCGAGGTGGTCTCGCGCACCATCCGCGAGAGCTCCAGGATCATCACCCCGGGACCGTAGGCGCGGGTGCTTTCCTCACGATCCAGCAGCCCCAGTTCCTTCATCTGCGCCAACAGGCGCGACGCCGAGCTTTTCGGCATCTCCAGGTGGTCAACCAGGTCCGTCACCGTGACCTTGCGATTGAGCTTGTTGATCAGGCGAAGAATGATGGCTGCGTTTTCGAGTGAGGCCATGAAGTTCCAAAAAATGAGACTTGGTTCCAAGGAATGAGTCAATGTAGTCCTTCCGAAAATGGCCGGATACGCGAACTAACCCTAGGTTTGGAGGCGATTTGAAAGGTGATTTACGGCACGCTGAATGCGAAGCCGGGGCGCGCGCGGGCCGGCATGCCCTGGCGGCCGCGCTTGTGCGTGTCTGCGATGTGCCCGCGACGCGGACCGCTGTGGCCGCGCCCGTTACGGCTGCGCTGGGCGCGTACCGCCGGCGTTGCGCCGGCCGCGCGTCATTCCTCGCTGGGGCGCGGGCGGCGGTTGCGGGCGCGCTGGGCGGGATCGCCGGCCAGCGCATCGTCGGTGGCATTGCGCAAGGCCGCGGCCTGCGCCACCGGCCCCACCGTGATGGGCGCGGGGCCGGGCGCCGCCACGGTCTGCGACGGCAGGATCGCCGGCAGCCCCGCCACGAAGCGATATGGCAGTTGCGGCAGCAGGCCCTGGATCGTGCCCAGGTCATTGGCGGCCTCGGCGCGCGCCTGCAACGCCGCCTGGGCATCGCGTTCGGCCCGGTTGGTCGCGACGGTGCGCGCCTGCAGCCGGGCCTGTTCATCACGGAACGCCTGGATCGCGAGCTTCAGGCAATGCGCCGTGTATTGGTCGCGCAAGGGTTCCAGCGCGATGCCTAGCGCGTCCTTTTTCGGCGCCGCGGCGGGCGGCGCGGATGACGCTGTGGCGGTGGACGCGGCCGGTGGCGCAGGTTGGAACGCGGCGGTCGCTGGCGGCGCCGACACGGCCTGCGCGTGCGCGGCGTGGATACGCGCGAATTCCGCTGCCCGCGTGCGCATCGCGCGATCGGCCCGCGATTGCGCATGCAGGCGTTCAAGACGGTACGGGTCACGCACCGCGTCGATGCGCAGCGGGTCGATCGGTTCGATGACGTTGGCGCTCATGGCGACTCCCTTGGCCGCGCGCGCCGTCGCGCGCGGCATCACTTGGCTAGCGGGACGGCACGCCGCGGCGCTGCGAACGGATCCACCATTGCTGCGTGATGGCGCCCAGCACGAAGATCGCGAACCACGTCGCCAGCGCGCCGCGCACCAGCGGCGACTGCGGCCCGTCGGCCAAGGGATGCGACACCGGCAGCCGCGTCAGCGTCTCCGCGATCCCCGGCACCCACATCAGGAAGAAACTGAACGCGAACCCCAGCTGCGACAGATGGGCCCGCGCCGCCGATTGCGGCGACAGGCGCGACAGGAACAGCGCCCCCGCGACCGACAGCAACGCCAGGATGCCCAGCGCATGCCCGGGGTTGAACCCGCCCGTGCTGGACAGGCCGAACGACGTCAGCACCGCCACCAGCAGGCCGCCCAGATAGACCTTGCCGACCGGCGTGGCGCTGTCGATGCCGCGGTAGCGCACGAAGCTGTACAGGCCCGCGAAGGCGGGGACGAGGCTGATGAGCGTGTGCGCGGCCCCGAGGGGCGAAATGGGATGGGGCATGGCTAAGACTCCTTGAAATTGCCTGCCGGCTGAAGACAGCAGCGGCGCGGGGGGGACAGGGGTGGACCGGCAGGCCCGGGGTGAATCGAAAACAACCAACTAGTTGATCGGTACAGCAGAACAAAAAAAGCGCACCTTGCGGCGCGCGGCGGCAATGCTCAGGCCGGCGGCGCCAACTGCTTGATGGCCGCCCGCGCGATCGACGCGAAAGCCTCGGGCGAACCGAGCGCCCGCGCGGTCAGCATCGCGCCGTGGATCGTCGACATGAACGCCTGCGCCTCGACCTGCACGCCGTCGCGCAAACGGAACTGGCCCTTGGCGGCGCCGGCCGCGAGCACCGAGCCGAGCCAGGCCGACAGGTCGCCGAAATAGGCGCGGACCTCGTCCGCGACCGGCTGCGGAATCATCGGCAACTCGGCCGCCAGCATCGCGCCGATGCACATCGGCATGCTGCCGTCGCGGATGCAGGCAGCCCAATACTCGGTGTAGGCCGTCAGCCGGGCCTGCGGATCCTCGACATGTTGATCGAGCGCCGCCAGCCCCGTGCGGGCCTGTTCGCGATGCCGCTTGATCACGACCAGCACGAGGTCGGCCTTGGTCGGGAAATGGTGATGAATGCTGGCCTTGCCGATGCGCACCCGCTCGGAGATGTCGGCATAGCTGAACCCGTGATAGCCGCCGGTGGCAAGCAGCAACCGGGTCTGCTCGACGATCTCGGTGGCGCGGGGGGAAAGTTCCAAATTCATGGGCATTGCCTGGATTGCGGGAAGATATGCCGCGGGGTCGTTGGCGGCGCCGGAGGGATCGTCCGGCGGCCGACGCAACGGCCTCGACGGCGCTACGAGGTAGACAATCTACTAGTTGGTTGGTTTCGTGTCAAGGGGTCGACCAGGGGAGCTGGACGATCAATTTCCGGCATCACGATCCTCAAAGTTCAAGCGCGGGAGGCATTTGTGGGGCGAGTCGCCACGGCGGCCGCCGAGCCCCGGGCTGGCGGCGCCCGGGATCACGCCAGTCCGTTGGCCCGCTTCCACTTGCGCAACCGGCCGCGCGCATTGGCGTAAGGCGAAGACGTATTCAGCTGGATCATGCGGCCCTGGGTGTATTTCTCGTACCAGGGGGAACCATACAGGGCCGCGTCGCTGGCCTGCGCCACCCAGGCCACGATGCGGGCCTGCACCGCGGCGAACTGTTGCAGCAACGCCGGATACGGCTGCCCGGCGTGATCCGCATAGAACTTTTGCGCAAGGCGGCCCAGCTCGTTCCATCGATAACCCGTCTCGGGGAAATCGACGGCCCGCCCCTCGGCCCTGGCCTCGCACCACTTGAGCACCAGCAGGTTCCAGCCGACCAGGTAGGCGACCAGATCGGCCACGCTCATCGTCGTGCCACGCGCGTGTCCTTCCAGCGTGGCGTCGTGCGCGCGGTCGGGCGGCACGCTCGCCAGATCGGCGGCCAGTTTCTCATAGGTGACGCGAATCGCATCCAGCAATTCCTGCTTGTCTTGGGGCACTGCCATGCCATGGCTCCGGTTGCGGGAACCGTGGATCAACCCCGGTCCCTGAACGTCAGCATGCCTGCGCGGCAGGCTGGCGAACGGACGCTGACCTTCTCTCAGCCCCGGCCGGACGCCTCGCGCCCTCGCCCGGCCTCACAGGTCATTCAAGGATTTCTCGCGCAGGTGCCGGGCAAGGAATTCCACCAGTGACCGCACCTTGCCCGCCATCAGCCGCTGGTGGGTCATCAACGCGAACACCGGCCGGGGCGGGGTTTCCGAGGCCACCAGCAGCGGCTGCAGGCGGCCCGCGGCGACGTGGTCCGCGATCGCCCAGGCCGGCGCATAGACGATGCCGGCGCCGGCCGCCGCGGCCGTGACGACGCCGTCCACGGTGTTCGAGCGCATGCGGGTGCGCACTCGCACGGTCATGGACTTGCCCTTGTCCATCAGCGTCCACGCATCCTCCGTCGCCAGATGGCTGTAGACCAGGCCATCGTGTTGCGCCAGGTCCTGCACGCTGGCGGGCGTGCCATGGCGCGCCAGGTAATCGGGAGCCGCGCTCAGGACCCAGCGGATCGACCCGAGCCGCCGGGCGACGAGGCTGGAGCTGGGCTGTTCGCCGACCAGCACGGCCAGGTCGATGCCCTCTTCCAGCAGGTTGACGGGGCGATCCAGCAAATGCAGGTCGAGCGCGACCTTGGGATGCTGCACCAGGAACTTCGCCAGCAAGGGTTGCAGATGCACCCGGCCATACAGCGTCGGCGCGGTGACGCGCAGCCGGCCCGAGGGCTCGGCGGCATCGATCCGCATGCTGCTTTCCAGTTCGTCCATCTCGGCCAGCAGGCGCTTGGCCTCGGCGTAATAGCGCTGCCCCGCCTCGGTCAGGCGCAGGGCGCGGGTCGAGCGCACCAGCAACCGGGTGCCCACGCGCTCCTCCAGCGCGCTGATGCGCCGGCTGACGGAGGCCAATGAAATCCCGCTGACGCGCGAGGCGCCGCTGAGACTGCCCTGGTCCACGGCCGCCACCAGCAGCGCCATGCCTTCCGATCGGTTCACCCTGCCCTCGCTTTCGCCGCCTTCCGCGGCAATCCTGAACGGTTTCAGTATTTCATATCTGCAAGGCTGCTTTCCGGATTTTGCTATTCACCGCAAGAAGCGTGACTTTCATACTGGGGCCGTTTTCCCGTTTTCGGTCTCCCTTTTTCAGCCTCCCTGCGTGCCGCGATGCCTGCTTCCCCCGCTTCCTCCCCCACTCCCCTGACACCCGCCGCGCGCCGCTACGCGATGCTGGCCGTGTCCCTGTCGATCTCGATGGCGACGCTCGATACTTCCATGACCAACACGGCGCTGCCGTCGATGGCGTCGCAGCTGGGCGTCAGCGCGGCCGACGTGATCGGCGTGGTCACCATTTATCAGCTGGTCATGGTGGCGACGATGCTGCCGCTTGCCGCGCTGGCGGGCAAGATCGGCCACCGGCGGGTGTTCCTGCCGGCGCTGTGGTTGTTCCTGGCCGCCTCGGTCTGGTGCGGCGCGGCGCAGTCGCTGTGGTCGCTGGAGGCGGCGCGGGCGGCGCAGGGCCTGGCCGCCGCGGCGCTGATGGGCTGCAACATGGCGCTGGTGAGCGCCATCTACCGCAAGGAGGAACTGGGCCGGGGCATGGGCTTGAACGCCATGATCGCGGCCGCGTCGCTGGCCGGCGGGCCGGTGCTGGCGTCGGCGATGCTGACGGTGCTGAGCTGGCACTGGCTGTTCTATGTGAACGTGCCGTTCTGCCTGGTGGCGTTGCTGTTGGCCGGCCGGCACCTGCCGAGGTTGCCAGGCGACGGCAAGGCGCTCGACGCCGGCGCGGCCGTGTTGTGCGCGCTGGCGTTCGGGCTGGCCGTGCTGGCCCTGGAACGCGCGGCGCAACCGGACGGGGCCACCGCCCTGATCTGGGCCTGCGGCGCGCTGAGCTGGGCGCTGCTGCTGCGCCGCGAACGCCTGAGCGCGCACGCGGTCGTGCCGCTGGACCTGCTGCGCCTGGCGCCCTTCTCGATGGCCGTGCTGGTGTGCGTGCTGGCCTTCGCGGCGCAGGGCGCGGCCATGGTGGCGCTGCCGTTCCTGCTGAACCAGACGCTGGGCCGCGACATCGCCGAGGTCGGGATGCTGATCGCGCCCTGGCCGGTGATGGGCGCCTGCCTGGCGCCATTCTCGGGCAAGTGGTCGGACCGCATGTCCGCCAGCCTGCTGGGCGCGATCGGCCTGGCGCTGCTGGCCGCCGGCCTGCTGGCCGTGAGCGCGCTGCCGGCCGGCGCGCCGATGTGGGCGGTGATGCTGCCCATGGCGTTGTGCGGCACCGGCTTCGGGCTGTTCCTGTCGCCCAACCAGCGCTTCATCATGTTCAGCGTGCCGGCGCACCGCGCCAGCGTGGCCAGCGGCCTGTCCGGCCTGGCGCGGCTGCTGGGCCAGACGATGGGCGCGGCGTTCGTGGCGGCGTGCTTTGCCTTCAATGCTCGCGCCGGCGCTACCTGGGCCCTGTGGGTGGCGGTGGCGTTCGCGCTGGCCGGTTGCCTGGCCAGCGCCCTGCTCGAACGCCTGGCGCGCCGGACCCGCCAGGCCCTGGCGGCCTCGTAGCGGCCGCGCCGCTCAGGCCGGGTGGCGCGCGAGAAAGTCCTGGATGGCGTCCAGATAGCGTTGCGGCTGCGCCTTCCAGTCCTCGACCAGGGTGGCCGCCGGCGCCAGTCGTGCCAGTTCCAGCGAGACGGCGCGCGGATGCAGCGGGTCGTTGCCGCCCAGGATCAGCAGCGGAATCGGGTTTCGCCGCACGAAGTCGCGGCTGACGCTGAAGACGAAATCGCCGCCGAACAGGTTGTGCCGCAGGCCCTCCAGCGCGTGGTCGTCGATGGCGGGATCGCGCTCGCGCAGGGTGTCGGCCCATTGGTCGAAGGACTCCCCGCGCTTGCCCTCCTGCCCGGCGATGCCGATGGGCTGCTGCAGGATCGCCGACGCCACGCGCTCGGGCGCCAGTTCGCACAGCTTGAGCGCGAACGACGAGCCGATGCAGGAGCCGATCACGTGGAAGCGCTGCACGCCCAGCGCGTCCAGCAGGCCCAGGTGATCCCGCGCGTAGGTGGTCCAGCCGTCGCTGGCCAGCACCGGCGCGCGCGAGCGGCCGGCGTTGCGCTGGTCCGGGGCGATCACGCGGTAGCGGCTGGCGAGCGCGGCGACCGGGTCGGGATACTCTCGCGGCCGGCCGTCGCGCGTCACGCGCCACAGCTCGCGATGCGACAGCATGCCGCCGGGGGCCAGGGCCAGCACGGCGTCGCCCTGGCCCTGGATGTCGACATGGAGTTCGGCGTTGCCGATGTTCAGGATGGGCATGGCGGCCTCGTGCGCGTCAGCAAAGCGTCATTGCAGGGCCACGCCGCTGTCACGCAGCAGCGCCGGGAACTTGCGGGCATCGCTCGCGATGCGGTCGGCAAAGGCACGCGGCTGGTCGGCGATCGGCTCGAAGCCGATGGCCAGCAGGCGCGCGCGGAAGTCCGGCTCGTTGACGGCCTGGCGCACGGCGCGCCAAACGTCGTCGACGACGTCCGGCGAGGTGCCGGCCGGCGCCAGCAGGCCGAACCAGCCGGTGTCGCCATCCATCTTCAGGCCGACCTGCGCCGCCGTCGGCACCTGCGGCACGGTGTCGCTGCGGTTGTCCTGCAGCACGGCGAGCGCGCGCACCTGGCCGTTGGCGATCAGGCTGGAGACCGCCGGCAACGCCACCACGGCGGCGTCGATCTCGCCGCCGAGCAGCGCCACCACCGCCGGCCCCGCGCCCTTGTACGGCACGTGCTGCACGGTGCCCGGCAATTGCTGCTGCAGGCGGGTGAGCGCGCGGTGGTTGCTGTTGCCATAGCCCGGGGTGCCGATGTTGACGACATGCTGACTGGCCGCCACGCGCAGGCCGGCGATATCGCGGACGGGCGAATCGGCGCGCACCACGATCACCGGCGGCGTCGCCGCCACGATGCTGATGGGCGCGAAGCTCTTGACCGGGTCGTAGTTGATGGTGCCCTGGAACAGGGTCTGGTTGGCCACCAGCATGTCGCCGGTCAACAGCAGCGTATAGCCGTCAGGCGCGGCGCGCGCCACCTGGTCGGCGGCGATGTTGCCGCCGGCGCCGGCGCGGTTCTCGACGATGACGGGCACCTTCCACAGCGCCCCGAGCCGCTCGGCCAGGCCGCGCCCGAGGACGTCCATGGCGCCGCCCGGGGCCAGCGGCAGCACCAGCCGCACGGGTTTGTCGGGATAGGCGGCGCTGGCCGGAACCATCGCGCCCAACAGGAATACCGCCGCCAGGCCTTGCACCCGGGTCCAGAAACGAGAGAACTTCAAACCGCACGCTCCACAAAGCCCGCGGGCGTCCGGCGCCGCGCGGCGCCGGCCTCGGCCACCCCGTCGGTGTCGAACGCCCGCTTTACACAGGGAACAGGCTAAGAGCCGCGCCGGCCGGCGCCAACGAAGGATTCCAACTATGGATATGCGGGCGCAAGGCCCCCTGCGCGGCATCCCGCGGATTCCAGGCCCTCGCGCCGTCTATCAATCTTTAGGCAGGCGTCATAACACCCCGTTATCGCAGGCGCCGCGCCCCTCGCCCCAAAAACGGAAAACTTCCTTTGATTTCAATTGCTTGGAAAGATATAACGCAAATCCGTCGCGGTCCTCCCATAGTGGATTTCCCTGGGTCCCCGGCGCCAGGGCGCGCTGGCATTCTTTGGCCACCGCAGCACCTGGACGCACACAGAGACGAGGTCGTGTCATGCCGAGACCAGTTCACCTTTCCCCCACGCGGCCCGCCACCGGCGGACCGCGCATCGAGCCACCCCATATGACTTGCGCGGGCCTCGCATGATCCGCCAGATCCTCAACCGCTTCACGATCTCGCTGCCCGTCCTGCTGGGCGTGGTGGTGGTGTGCTTCGTGCTCCTGCAGGTCGCGCCGGCGGACCCCGCCGCCGTCATCGCCGGCCCCACCGCCACCACCGAGGAACTGGCGCAGGTGCGCCAGGAACTGGGCCTGGACAAATCGATCGTCCAGCAGCTGTCGCTGTACGTGTGGCGCCTGCTGCACCTGGACCTGGGCCGCTCGATGATCTCCAACGTGCCGGTCATCGACGAGATCGGCAGCACCATCGGCGCGACGGCCGAGCTGATGCTGGCCAGCGTGGTCTGGTCGATCCCGCTGGCGATCCTGCTGGGCACGCTGGCCGCCTACCGCCGCGGCAAGCTGACCGACCGCTTCGTCATGACGCTGTCGGTCGTGGGCGTGTCGCTGCCGGTGTTCTGGGTCGGCCTGCTGCTGGTGCAGCACATCGGCGGCGCCGGCATCCTGCCGTACATCGGCCGCAACGGCCCGATCTGGACCCTGGCCGGCCTGCAATCGCTGGCGCTGCCCGCGCTGACGCTGGGTTCGGTGCTGATCGGGCCGGTGGCCCGCATCACCCGCACCGCCGTGATCGAGACGCTCAGCGGCGACTATGTGCGCACCGCGCGCGCCAAGGGCGCCGGCGAAGGCCGCGTGCTGCTGCGCCACGCCCTGCGCAACGCGCTGCTGCCGATCGTGACGCTGGTGGGCCTGCAGGTGGGCAACCTGCTGGGCGGCGCGGTGGTCACCGAACAGATCTATTCCTGGCCGGGCGTGGGCCGCATGGCGGTGGGCGCCATCTTCGCCGGCGACTTCCCGCTGGCCCAGGGCGCGATCCTGGTGACCGCGCTGGGCTTCATCCTCATCAACCTGATCGTGGATCTGCTCTACGGCTATCTGGATCCGCGAGGCAACAAATCATGAGCGCAGGCACCACTTCCTCGATGGGCGGACTGCCGCCCCAGGCCATGGCCACGCCGCTGACACGCATTGCGTCGCGCCTGCGCCGCGATCCGATCCTGCTGCTGTCGCTGCTGGCGGTGATCGCGATCGTGCTGGTGGCGCTGTTCGCGCCCTGGCTGGCGCCGCACGATCCGTATTCCACCAACATGGCCATCGCCCGCAAAGCGCCGGGCTGGACCTCGGCCGATGGCGTCAGCTACCTGCTGGGCACCGACGTGCAGGGCCGCGACATCCTGTCGCGCGTGATCTACGGCATCCGCGCCACGCTGATGCTGAGCGTGCTGGCGGTGATCGGCGGCTCGGGCCTGGGCGCCCTGCTCGGCATCCTGGCCGCCTACTACCGCCCGCTGGAAGGCGTCATCATGCGCGTGGTCGACGTGCTGCTGTCGTTCCCGGCGATCCTGTTCGGCCTGAGCCTGTCGGCGCTGATGGGCCCGGGCACCACCAGCATGGTGCTGGCGCTGGGAATTTCGGCGATTCCCGGCATGGCGCGCATCGCGCGCGGCTCGGCCATGGTGGTGATGAAGCAGGAATACATGGAAGCCGGCCACGCCATGGGCTTCGGCAACTTCTACCTGATCACGCGCTACCTGCTGCCGAACTGCTCGTCGATGCTGATGATCTACGCCACCCTGCAGCTGGGCCACACGATCCTGCTGGGCTCGGTGCTGTCGTTCCTGGGCCTGGGGCCGCAGCCGCCCTTCGCCGAACTGGGCAGCATGGCCGCCGACGGCCGCAAGTTCCTGCAGATCTTCCCGCACATCTCGACCATTCCCACGATGACCATCTTCTTCATCGTGCTTGCCTTCAACCTGCTGGGCGACAGCCTGCGCGACGCGCTCGATCCCAAGCTGCGGTTCTGAACCGCGGCTCGTCCGGCCACACCACAAACCACACAGGGGAAAACACATCATGAAGATCATCCAGGGACTGGCCCTCGCGCCGCTGGCCTTGACCTGCCTGCTGGCCGCGCCCGCGCCGG
The DNA here is from genome assembly GCF_056523125.1 of Achromobacter sp. ISS7. NCBI lineage: Bacteria > Pseudomonadati > Pseudomonadota > Betaproteobacteria > Burkholderiales > Alcaligenaceae > Achromobacter > Achromobacter sp. ISS7. The sequence goes on from NZ_JAWRZD010000001.1 coordinate 3,064,183, forward strand.
CGCTGGCGCAGGCCGAGAAGACCGTCCTGATCCTGCGCGAGCTGGACACCGACAAGTACGACCCGCACCGCACCACCGCGCGCGGCGCCGCCGAGGTGCTGTTCATGGCCGCCGACACCATGGTGGGCCTGGACTACGACATGAAGACGCCGGTGCCGGCGCTGGCCAAGAGCTGGACCATCTCGCCCGACGGCCTGACCTACACCTTCAACCTGCGCGACGACGTCACCTTCTGCAGCGGCCGCAAGATGACCGCCAAGGACGTGGTGGCCAGCTACACCCGCTGGCTGGACCCGGAGACCAAGGGCCTGGAACGCTGGCGCGCCGGCCCGGTCGACAGCATCACCGCGCCCGACGACGTCACCGTGGTCTACAAGCTGAAGAAGCCCTACAACGAGCTGCTGCAGCAGATGGCGCACTACATGCACTCGGTCATCAACATCGACCAGGTCAAGGCGCTGGGCCAGGACTACGGCGTCAAGGCCTTCGACGGCACCGGCCCGTACTGCTTCCAGAGCTGGTCGCCGCGCAATGAAGTGGTGCTGACCCGCCACGCCGGCTACAAGTGGGGCCCGGCGATCTACAAGGACCCGACGCCCAAGGTCGACAAGATCATCTGGAAGATCGTGCCCGAGGAAAGCACCCGCCTGACCGCGCTGCAAAGCGGCCAGGCCGACCTGTCGCGCTACCTGCCGCAGTGGTCCATCAAGGACCTGAAGGCCGACAAGCGCCTGTTCGTCAGCAAGGCCGACCCGTTCTACTGGACCTTCTTCCTGGGCTTCAAGATCGACAAGCCGATGCTGACGGACGTGAACGTGCGCCGCGCCCTCAACCTGGCGATCAACCGCAAGGCGCTGACCGAGGCCATCACCTTCGGCGAAGCCGTGCCCGCCACCAGCATGCTGGCCACCGGCACGCCGGCCGGCGCCAACGACGCCTACCGCTACGACCCGGCCGCCGCCAACAAGCTGCTGGACGAGGCCGGCTGGAAGATGGGCAAGGACGGCTACCGCTACAAGGACGGCCAGAAGCTCTCGCTGCTGCACTACGGCATCACCGGCTACTGGAAGGACATCATGGAAGCCGTGCAGGGCGACATGAAGAAGGTCGGGGCGGACCTGCGCGTGCAGCTGTTCGATTCGACCTCGGCCTGGGGCAAGCTGGCCACGCAGGAATTCGATGAATTCAGCATGAGCTTCGGCTACATGAGCACGGGCGAAGCGCTCAACAGCTACTTCCTGTCCAACAGCATCCCGACGCCGAACCGCATGAACTGGAAGGACGCCGACACCGACCGCTGGCTGGCCGAGGGCAGCGAGGCGCTGGACGCCAAGAGCGGCGACGCCATCCTGTCCAAGGCGCTGACCAAGATCTCCGACGGCGCGGCGTGGATTCCGCTGTACCACGACTCGCTGTACCTGGTGGGCGGGCCGCGCCTGAAGCCGATGCGCGCGCACGGCATCTTCGGCGCCGCCGCCTACAAGGGCCTGGACATCGAGTTGAAGTAAGCCGCAACGGGCGGCGCGGCCCCGGCCGCGCCGCCCTTCCCCTGATTCCGCAGCACAGAGAGTCTCCCGTGAGCGACACCAATCAAGCCAGCATCACCCATTTCAAGAACCTCGCCACCCTGGTGGCCTGGGACGAGGCGCTGGGCTCGCACGTCTATATCGAGAACGCCGACCTGGTGATGCGCGGCAACACCGTGATCCACGCCGGCACGGGCTACGCCGGGCCGGCCGACCAGGTCGTGGCCGGCAACGGCCTGATGGCGATGCCGGGCCTGGTGAACGTCCATAGCCACCCCTCTTCCGAGCCCGGCAACCGCGGCCTGCTGGAAGAGCTGGGCAGCGACAAGCTGGGCCAGAGTTCCCTGTACGAATACATGCCGGTGTTCCGCTCGGGCATCGAGACGGCGCAGTATTCCAACCAGGTGGCGATGGCGGAAATGCTGCTGAGCGGCGTGACCACCTTCGTCGACATGTCGCTGCCGCGCCCCGGCTGGGCCGACGTGGTCGCCGCCGCCGGCATCCGCGGCGTGCTGGGCCCGATGTTCCGCTCGGCCGCCTGGCGCACGACGGACGGCCATTCGGTCGAATACACCTGGGACGAGGCGGCGGCGCAGAAGTCGTTCGAGGCCGCCCTGGCCGTGGCCGACAGCGCCATCAACCACCCCAGCGGCCGCCTGGGCGCCATGTTGTGCCCCTCGCAGGTCGACACCTGCTCGCCCGAACTGCTCAAGGAAGCGCAGCAAGCCGCGCGCCGCCTGGGCATACCGATGCAGATCCACGCCGCGCAGAGCGTGGTCGAGTTCTCGGAGATGACGCGCCGCCACGGCCGCACGCCGATCGAATGGCTCGATGACCAGGGCCTGCTGGATGGCGACCTCATCATCGGCCACGGCATTTTCCTGAACGACCACCGCGCGCTGTACTGGCCGCACGCCGACGACTTCGGCCTGCTGCAACGCTCGGGCGCACACGTGGCGCACTGTCCCACGGTGTTCGTGCGGCGCGGCATCGCCCTGAGCTTCCTGGGCCGCTACCTGCGCGCCGGCATCAACGTCGGCATCGGCACCGATACCTTCCCGCACAACATGCTCGATGAAATGCGGCTGGCCTGCTATGTGGCCCGCCTGCAGGCCGGCCACTTCCGCGCCGCCTCCACCGAGGAAGTGTTCAACGCCGCCACCATCAACGGCGCCCGCATGCTGGGCCGCGACGACATCGGCCGCATCGCGGTCGGCGGCAAGGCCGACTTCTCGCTGGTCGACCTGTCGCATCCGTACATGCGGCCTGGCCGCGAGCCGCTGCGCAGCCTGATCTACTCGGCCGGCGACCGGGCCATCCGCGACGTCTACGTGGACGGCGCCCAGGTGGTCAAGGACGGTAAGCTGCTGACCATCGACATCGAGCGCGCCATGCAGGAAGTGGAACGCGCCCAGGCGCACACCATCGCGACCGTGGCGCAGCGCGACTACGCCGGCCGCGACATCGACGCCATGTCGCCGCGCGTCTTTCCCAGCCGCGCCTGACGGAGACTCCCCATGACCGAGACCTTACTGGCGGTGCAGGGCCTGAGCGTCGAGTTCGGCGCCCGCGCCCGGCCGTATCGGGCGGTGAAGTCGCTGGACTTCACCATCGGCCGCGGCGAAACGGTGGCGCTGGTGGGCGAGTCCGGCTCCGGCAAATCGGTGACGGCGCTGTCGATCCTGCGCCTGATCGAGCGCGCCGGCGGCCGCATCGCCGGCGGCAGCGCCCGCTTCGTGCCGCGCGACGGCCGCGAGGTGGACCTGTTCGGGCTGGAGGAATCGGCGTTGCGGCGCATCCGCGGCAACGAGATCTCGATGATCTTCCAGGAACCGATGACCTCGCTCAACCCGGTGATGACGGTGGGCGACCAGCTGGCCGAAGTCTATCTGCTGCACCAGGACATCTCGCGCCAGGAGGCCTGGCGGCGCGCGCAGGACATGCTGGTGGCGGTGAAGATGTCCGAACCCGAACGCCGCATGACGCAGTATCCGGGCGACCTGTCCGGCGGCATGCGCCAGCGCGTGATGATCGCCATGGCGCTGGCCTGCCGGCCGCAGCTGCTGATCGCCGACGAACCGACCACCGCGCTCGACGTCACGGTGCAGGCCGAGATCATCGACCTGATCCGCGACCTGCAGCGCGAGGTCGGCATGGCCGTGCTGTTCATCACGCACGACATGGGCGTGGTGGCCGAGATCGCCGACCGCGTGGTGGTGATGCGGCACGGCGACAAGATCGAGGAAAGCGCCACCGCGGCGCTGTTCGAGGCGCCCACGCAACCCTACACCCGCGACCTGCTGGCCGCGGTGCCGCGGCTGGGCGACGGCTCCCCCGACGAGGCCGTGGTGCAGGAGCGCCCGCCCGTGCTGGAAGTGTCGGGCCTGGCCAAGCGCTTCCCGGTCAAGGCCGGCGCGTTCGGCAAGGTGGTGGCCAACGTGCACGCGGTAGAGGGCGTGTCGTTCGACCTGCGCGCCGGCGAGACGCTGGCCCTGGTGGGCGAGTCCGGCTCGGGCAAGTCGACCACCGGACGCCTGCTGATGAAGCTGGTGCAGCCGAGCGCGGGCTCGATCCGCCTGGCCGGCCAGGACGTCACCCACATGACGCCCGAGCAGATGCGCGCGATGCGGCGCCACATCCAGATGATCTTCCAGGATCCGTATGCGTCGCTCAACCCGCGCCTGCACGCCTGGGACCTGGTCAGCGAACCGCTCAAGGTGCATGGCGGCCACACCCGCGAGCAGCGCCGCGAGCGCGCCGCCCAGTTGCTGGAGCGGGTCAGCCTGCCGCGCGAGTTCCTGGACCGCTACGCGCACCAGTTCTCGGGCGGCCAGCGCCAGCGCCTGTGCATCGCCCGCGCGCTGAGCGTCAATCCCAAGATCATCGTGGCCGACGAGCCGGTGTCGGCGCTGGACGTGTCGGTGCAGGCGCGCGTCATCGAGCTGATGAAGGAACTGCAGGCCGAGATGGGCCTGTCGTACCTGTTCATCTCGCACGACATCGCGGTGGTGGAAAAGGTCAGCCACCGCGTGGCCGTGATGTACATGGGCCAGATCGTCGAGATCGGGCCCACCCAGGAGGTGCTGCACCGGCCGCGCCACGCCTACACCCAGCGCCTGCTGTCGGCGGTGCCGGTGCCCGACCCCGCCCGGCGCCACCAGCGCAGCGTGCGCGCGGCGCGCGACATTCCCAGCCCGATCCGCAAGGTGGGCGACGACCCGATCGTGACGCAACTGGTACAGGTGGCCGCCGGCCACTACGTGCAGCAGGCGGCGTAACGCCAAATCGGCCATGCGGGCGCCATGGCGCCCGCATGGCCGATGCCCTGCCGCCCCCGGGGCCGTTCAGGCGCGGCCGAAGATCCGCCCGACCGCCATGGCCACGGCGGCCTGGGTCGGCTCCACCACCGGCAGGCCGCAGGCCTCTTCCAGCCGCGCGCGCAGGTCCGCCATGCCGGCGCACCCCATGATGAGCACGTCGGCGCCATGGGCGTCGCGCAGGGTCCTGCCCACCGCCGCCATGCGCTGGAACGCCAGTTCGGCGTCGGCCAGGTCGCTGACGCGCAGGTCCAGCGCCAGTTCGCCGCAGATGCGGTCGGCCACGCCCATGGCGCGGAAGTAGCGCAGGTGGCGCGGGATGGCGGCGCCGGCGATGGCGATGACGCCGACGCGGGTGCCGATGCTCATGGCCGTCAGCACCGAACACTCGCCGATGCCCAGCACGGGCACCGGCGCCAGGTCGCGCAGGCCGTGCAGCCCCGGATCGCTGAAGCAGGCCACGATGACGGCGTCGGCGTCGGCGGCCTCGCGCCGCACCAGCTCGGCCATGGGCGCGATGCTGGCGTCGGCCTCGGCCTGGTTCTGGATGCCGGCCGGCCCGCCGGTGGAGGTCAGGCAGCGGAAATCCAGCGGCAGGTGGCGAAACGGCTGGACGGCGCGGCCGATGGCCTCGGTCACCTTGTCCAGGGAATTCGGGTTTACGAGGAGAATGCGGGCGTTGGGCACGATTGAGTAGAATCCTTGCATTAGAGGCGGGCCGGGAAGCATCCGAGCATCGCCCAGGTCAAGAGGAAATCAAGCAGCATGTCTGAATTACCCGGAAAGGTCCGGTCTTCCGCGCCGTTGAATCTGCGCCAGATCGAGGTATTCCACGCCATCATGATCACGGGCTCGTTGAGCGCGGCCGGGCGGCTGCTGCACGTGACCCAGCCCGCCATCAGCCGGGTGCTGGCATCGATCGAGCTGCGCCTGGGCTACGCGCTGTTCGAGCGTTTCAAGGGCCGCCTGCATCCCACCAAGGAAGCCCGCAAGCTGTTCCAGGAAGTGGAATCGATCCAGGCCGGCGTCAACCGCCTGAACGACATGGCCGCGGGCCTGGCCGGCCATGGCGGCGGACTGGTCAGCGTGGTGTCCAGCCCCAGCTTCGGCGAATGGCTGATCCCGGCGGCGACGGCGAAGTTCTGCGCCCGCAACCCCGGCGTGCGCATCCGCTACCGGCCGCTGGGCATGGACGCGCTGCTGCCGCAGCTGCTGCTGGGCTACGCCGACATCGCCATCTCCATCTTCAAGCCGGAACATCCCAACCTGATCACCACCGAGCTGGCGCTGGGCGAAATCGTCTGCGTGCTGCCGGCGGGCCACCGCCTGGCGCGCGAAAACGTGATCCAGCCGGCCATGCTGGCCGGCGAGATGCTGGTGGGCTACAGCCGCGACACGCCGCTGGGCGAGACGCTTTGCGCGCATCTCGACCCGCAGGGCCACAACCTCCTGGCCCCGGCGATCGAGGTGCGTTCGTCGCAGACGGCGTGCTCGTTCGTGCGCCAGGGCGTCGGCGTGGCGCTGGTGGACTCGTATGGCCTCACGGACGCCCTGATGCACGGGCTGGTGGTGCGCCGCATCGAGCCGGCGATTCCGCTGTTCGTGTACGTGTCTCATTCCCGGATCGAGCCGCCCCCGTCCATCGCCAAGGCCTTCCTGACGCAGTTTTCCCAGATCGTCAAAAAGGAATTGCCCGCGATGACGCAGGCAATCCTCAAGCGGGCTTAGTCGATTGCCGCAACAGGCAGCGGCTCGCCGGCGCCGGTGCGCTCAATGATCAGCTTGTAGTGCTGCGGGCTGCGGTGCTTGGCGAAGTTGAAGACGTGGTCGCGGAAGGTCTGGCCCATGCCCAGGTCGATGCGGGCGGTGATGACTTCGTCTTCCTCGCCGCTGGAACGGGCCACGATCTCGCCCGACGGGGCCACGATCATCGAGCTGCCGATCATGTGGTGGCCATCCTCGTGGCCGCACTTGGCGGCGGCGGCGACCCACACCGCGTTCTGGTAGGCGCTGGCCTGCAGCACGATCTCGTGCGTGGTGGTGCGCAGGTGCGCCGGCTCGTTCCAGTGGATGTTCAGCGACGGCGTGTTGTAGCCCAGCACGATCAGCTCGGCGCTCTGCAGCGACATCACGCGGTAGGTCTCGGGCCAGCGGCGGTCGTTGCACAGGCACATGCCGATCTTGACGTCGTTGGTTTCCCACACGCCGAAGCCCAGGTCGCCGACTTCGAAGAACTTCTTTTCCAGGTGCTGGAACGGCGCCTCGGGCTTGTGGTCGGAATGGCCGGGCAGGTGGATCTTGCGGTACTTGCCGATGATCCTGGCCTGGCGGTCCACCAGGATGGCGGTGTTGAACTGGCGCCCTTCCGGAGTCAGCTCGGCGTAGCCCAGGTAGAAGCCGATGCCGAGTTCGCGCGCGGTGTCGAACAGCGGCTGCACGTCGGCGTTGGGCATGCTCTTTTCAAAGAAGCGATCGACCGCCTCGGCGTCTTCCATCCAGTAGCGCGGGAAGAAGGTGGTCAGCGCCAGTTCGGGAAAGACCACGAACTCCGCCTTGCGGGCCGCGGCTTCGCGCATCATCTCGACGAGGCGGCGGACCACCACCGCGCGGGTGTCGGCCAGGTTGACGGCGCCCATCTGGGCGACCGCGAGGTCCATTTTGCGCGCATGGGTTGCGTTGCTCACGATGTCAGTCTCCGGGGGTTCTATCGCTATGCGTTGAGGGCCGTGTCGCTCAGGACTCGATCACGGCCGGGAAAATCTTGCGCAGCAAGGCGGCGCGCGGGCTGATCTCGCGCGCCTTCTGCAGCGGGGCGGGCAGGCCGCGGGCGATGAACTGGCCGCGGCCGCGTTCGGCGCGCAGCACGCCGTCGTCCACGATCACCTCGCCGCGGCTGATCACCGTGGTGGGCCAGCCGGTGACCTGGCGGCCTTCATAGGGGGTGTAGCCGACCGCGTCGTGCAGGTCGGCGGCGCGCAGGGTCACGGTCTTTTCCGGATCCCAGATCGCGATGTCGGCGTCCGCGCCCACCGCCAACGTGCCCTTCTTCGGGTACAGGCCGTACATGCGGGCGTGGTTGGTCGAGGTCAGCGCCACGAACTGCTGCAGCGTTAGGCGGCCGCTGCGCACGCCTTCGGAAAACAGCAGCGGCATGCGCACTTCCAGGCCCGGCAGGCCGTTGGCGATCTGCTTGAACGTGGTGGCGTCGCCGGCCGGCAGCTTGCCGGATTCGTCGTAGCGGTACGGCGCGTGGTCGGACGACAAGAGCGCCAGCGTGCCGCTGTCCAGGCTTTGCCACAGCGCCTGCTGCGACACCGGGTCGCGCGGCGGCGGGCTGCAGCAGAACTTGGCGCCCTCGACGCCCGGGATGTCGATGTCCTCGGCGGTCAGCAGCAGGTAGTGCGGGCAGGTCTCGCCGTACACCGGCGCGCCCAGCGTCTGCGCGGCGTGGATCGCCTGCGCGCCGCCCTGGGTCGAGACGTGCACGATCAGCACCGGCACTTCCAGCACCGCGGCCAGGCTGATGGCGCGCTGGGTGGCCTCGTTTTCCGCGATCGGATCGTGGCTGACGGCGTGGTACTTGGGCGCGGTGTGGCCGGCCGCCAGCAGGTGGCGCGCGATCCAGCTGATAACGTCGTTGTTCTCGGCATGCACCATCGGCAGCGCGCCCTCGCGCGCGGCGATGGCGAACACGTCCAGCAGCTGGCGGTCGTCCAGCTTGAGCTTGTCGTAGGTCATGAAGACCTTGAACGAGGTGATGCCGGCGCGGATCAGCTCGGGCAGGTCGCGGTTGAGCGTCTCGGGCGTGGGGTCCGAGATGATCAGGTGGTAGCTGTAGTCGATCACCGATTTCTCGGCGGCCGAGGCGGCGTAGGCGTCGGCGACCTGGCGCAGCGACTGGCCCCGATGCTGCGCCGCGAACGGCACGATGGTGGTGTTGCCGCCGTGGGCCGCCGAGATCGAGGCGGTGTGCCAGTCGTCGGCGCACAGCACGCCCATGCTGGACAGCTGCTCCACGTGGCAGTGGCTGTCGATGCCGCCCGGCATGACCAGCCGGCCGGCCGCGTCGATGGCGCGCCGGCCCGCCGGCAGCGTCGCCGCGATCGCGGCGATGGCGCCGTCGACGATGCCGATGTCGCCGACGAAGTCGGCATCGGCCGTGACGATGCGGCCATTGTGCAAGGTCAGATCGAAGTCAGTCATCAAGAATGTCCCAATGCATGGACAGGCGCGCCGTGGCGGGCCCGACAGGAGGCACCATCATGCATGCGCCCGGGCAATTGGGAAACGGCCGGAAGCGGCCGCGCCGGGCCTCGGGCGGCCACCACCCGCCACGGCTAACACATTGATTCAACGGCGAATTCCCGATCCGTCCGGCAAGCCCGCGAGGCCCATGCATAACGCTGGATCATGGAGGCTGTGCAAAGTTTTATATCGGGTTTCCCCGTGGCGCGGTCCCCCGGCACAGCGGGGATGGCGGGCCGGCGGCCCGTTGTCGCGGGACTGTCACATTGCGGCGTCACCATCGCGCATCATGACGACCCCAGCGGCAGCGGCCGACTACCAATCCGACATCTCCGGCCTGATCTGCGCGTTCCGGTTCAAGGGCGGCGGCCCCGCCACGGAAATCGCCTCGCCCGCGGTCGCCGACCTGCTGGCGCGCATCGCGCAGGATGGCGACGCGCCCGAGGACGGCGCCTTTCTCTGGCTGCACCTGAACCTGTCGCAGGCCGGCTGCGTGCGCTGGCTGCAGGCCCACCTGGACCTGCCCGACACCTTCATCGCAATGCTGGGCGGCGAGGCCCATTCAACCCGCATCGAGCAGCAGGAGGGCGCGCTGGTGGCGGTCTTCAACGACGTCATCTTCGATTTCGACCGCACCCCGGCGCAGGTCTCGACCCTGTGGGTCTGCGCCCACCGCAAGCTGCTGGTGACCCTGCGCCGCAAGCCGCTGCGCTCGCTCGACCGCCTGCGCGAGCATGTGCGGCGCGGCGAACCGTTCGGATCGCCGGCCGAACTGCTGGCGCACCTGATGCGCGACCAGGCCGACCTGATGATGGAGATCGTGCGCAAGGCCAGCGTCGATGTCGACGGCATCGAGGATCATTTCCTGGCCGCGCGCGGCGGCCCGGGGCGCCTGGACCTGGCCGCCACCCGCCGCGTGCTGGTGCGGCTGCAGCGCACGCTGGCGCCGGAGCCGGGCTCGGTGTTCCGCCTGCTGGCGCGGCCGCCCGCCTGGCTGCGGCCGCGCGACGTGCAGGAACTGCGCGAATCCACCGAGGAATTCTCGGTGGTGCTGGGCGACATGGCCGGCCTGGTCGAACGCATCAAGCTGCTGCAGGAAGAAATGACGGCGCGGCTGGACGAGCAGAACAACCGCACCCTGTTCACGCTGACGCTGGTGACGGTGCTGGCGCTGCCGATCAACATCATGGCGGGCCTGTTCGGCATGAACGTGGGCGGCATCCCGCTGTCGGACGACCATCACGGCTTCTGGATCATCTGCGTGCTGGTGGCGGCGTTCACCGGGTTCGTGGCGTGGCTGGCGTTCCGCCGACGGCGCGCGGGCTGACGGCGGCCGCTGGCGGCCCGGCTACTGGTAGCGCTCGCGGTAGCCCACCGGCGACATGCCGCAGTACTTGTTGAAGATGTCGCGAAAGGCCTTGGTGTCGTTGTAGCCGACCTCGTACATCACTTCCGACACGCTCTTGCGCGAGCTTTCCAGGCGCCGCTTGGCGGCCTCGACGCGCACGCGCTGCACGTACTCGACGATGCTGTTGCCGGTGGCCTGGCGAAAGCGCCGTTCGAGCGTGCGGCGGCCGAGCGCATGGCGGTCGGCCAGGTCCTCGACGGTGATTTTCTCGGTGTAGCGGGTTTCGATGAAATCCTGCACCGCGCGCACCACCTGGTCGGCGTGCGCCTTCTGGCCCATGAACACCGAGAACGGCAGCTGGCTCTGGCGGCTCCAGTCGAGCTGGAAGTACTTGGCGCACCAGATGGCGGTGTCGCGGTCGGTGTATTTCTCGATCAGGTGCAGCACCAGGTGCGCGGCCGAGAAGGCGCCGCCGCTGGTGTAGATGCCATTGCCGGAATGGACCACGCGGTCGATGCTCCAATCCACCGCCGGGAACAGGCTGGCGTACAGGTTGCGCGCCGCCCAGTGCACCACCGCCTGCTGGCCGTCGAGCAGGCCGCCGGCGGCCAGCAGCGCCGCGCCCAGGCACAGGCTGGCCACTTCGCCGCCGCCGCGGTAGTGGCGGGCGATCCATTCGACCAGTTCGCGGTTGGACAGCACCACGTCGGACACCGCGCCCAGCAACGGCGGCGCGATACAGATATCGATATCGCGGGCCTCGTCCAGCACCAGGTCGGCCTGCACCGTGATGCGGCCGTCGTCCAGGCTGACCTGGCGCGTGGCGGCCAGCGTGCGCACCTGGAACCGCGGCGCGCGCCCCTGCGCGGCCAGGTATTCGTTGGCCACCAGGAAACCGTGCCGGGCCGTTTCCAGCGACGCGATATTGGCGCCGGACGGCAGCAGGAAGGCGATGTTTTTCATGCCGCCAAGCATACGCCGACAGACCTGTCGCAATCCACCCTCAAGAATGTCGCAATCGCCTATCTGAAAGCGCCGCCGATCCCGATACAGTGACATCTACCGGCATCGCTGCCGGCGCGGCCGCCGCGACGATGCGGGCTTGCGGGCGGCGCGTACAACAACACGGAGTCAAGGAGCATCTGATGGAACAGTACATAGATGGTTACCTGCTGAGCGTGCCCAAGGCCAACATCGAGGCCTATCGCAAGATGGCCGAGCTGGCCGGCTCGATCTGGCTGGAATACGGCGCGCTGGAATTCCGCGAGTGCGTGGCGGACGATATCGACGGCGAGGGCTTCGGCTCGTTCAGCGCCGCCGCCAGCGCGCGCGAGGGCGAGACGGTGGTGTTTTCGTGGATCGCGTTTGCCAGCAAGGCCGAACGCGACCGCATCAACGCCAAGGTCATGGCCGACCCGCGCCTGACGGGCATGTCCTGCGAGGGCGTGTTCGATTTCAAGCGCATGTGCTGGGGCGGCTTCAGCACCCTGGTGGCCAAGTCGGCCCGCGGTTGAAAAAAAAGCGCGGCGGCCTGTCGATCCCGGCGCCGCCCATTCGTCGTGGGAACAGGACGGGCCGGAACGCGCAGGCGCCCCCGCGACCCGCCCCCAAGTACCCCACCCCCTTCCCGGTTTTCGGAGACACATCATGGCCACCCCCGCAAAGAAAGCGATTCCCGACGGCATGCACACCCTGACCCCGCACATCGTGTGCGAAGGCGCCTCGGATGCGATTGCCTTCTACCGCAAGGCGTTCAACGCCGAGGAACTGACGCGCCTGCCGGCTCCCGGCGGCAAGGTGATGCACGCCGCGATCCGCATCGGCGATTCGGTGGTGATGCTGATGGATGACTTCCCCGAATGGGGCAGCCTGGGGCCCAAGGCGCTCAAGGGCTCGCCGGTGACGCTGCACCTGTACGTGCAGGATGTGGATGCCGCGATCAAGCAGGCGGTGGCGGCGGGCGCGCAGGTCACCATGCCGGCGGCGGACATGTTCTGGGGCGACCGCTACGGCCAGGTGGTGGATCCGTTCGGCCATCGCTGGTCGATCGCCACCCACAAGGAAGACCTGACGCCCGAGGAAATCCAGCGCAACATGGCCCAGATGGGCGAGATGGAAGGCTGCGGCGACCCGTCCAGGAAGCAGGGCTGAAGCGCCGCTGCGAGCGCCCGTCCGACGCTCGTCCGGACGGGCGCGGGCGTCAGGGCCGCCCGGACGCCGCGTCAGGCCGTGTACGGCCCCAGGAAGTCCAGCTTGCCGATCGGCACGCCAGCGTGGCGCAGGATGTCGTAGGCGGTGGTGACGTGGAAATAGAAGTTCGGCAGCGCGAACGTCAGCAGGTAGGCGTCGCCCTGGAACTCGGGCTTGAACTCGCCGAAGCTGAGCGTGACCTTGCGGCCCTCGGCGCCGTCCAGGGCCTCGGCCGGCACCGAACGCAGGTAGGCGATGGTGTCGGCGACGCGCTTCTGCAGTTGCTCGAACGTGGTTTCCTCGTCGGGAAACTTGGGCGATTCGACCTGCGACAGGCGCTGAGTGGCGAACTTCGAGGCGTCGCTGGCGCGTTGCACCTGGCCCGACAGCGGATACATGTCGGGGGCCAGACGGGCGTTGACCAGCTCGGCCGGATCGATGCCGTTGGCGGCCGCGTGGGCGGCGCCCTTTTCCAGCAGCGTGGCCAGCACGCTCAAACCGCGGATGAAGACAGGCACCGAGGCCTGGTACATGGACAGGGACATGATGATGAGTTCCAAATAGGCTTGCCCGGCCGGGCGCCGGGAACGGCGCCAGGTCTGCGGGCGTGGCGCGATGTTAGCGCCGCGCAGCGACGGCCGGCCGGCGCCAGGGACGACATGTCTGTTTCCGTTTTCTGAACAATAACGCGCCGGCCCGCGTCCGGCCATCCCCGCGCCCTGCCGGGAGGCCGCGCCGCCCTATGCGGCCCTATGCGGCCACGCGCCGCTGGCCCTGGAAGAACCGCCAGATCAGCGCCGAGGCGTCGGGGCCGCTGCGCGCGTGATAGCGCACCGAGGCATCGCCGCCGCTCCAGCCGTGCTCGACGCGGGTGATCTCGCACAGCCGCAGCACGATCTTGCGGCCCCGCAGCAGATCGACGCGGCGATAGGCCTTCTCGGTGCCCAGGCCCAGCACCCGCTCGACCGTCGGCTCGTCCGCCGCCAGCCCGTTCAGGGCGCGGAACTGCTCGAACAATTGCCTGGCATTGCGCGGCGCCACCGCCGGATCCATCTGCCCCTGCAGGATCATGGCCGGCATGCCGAGCGCGAACGCGGCCGGATCCGCCACGCCCTGCAACAGCGGCAGCAACGGCTTGACCGAGCCGCGGCGCATCGTGTTCAGGCCGGCCGCGGCGTTGTGGGCGTCGCCCAGCACCGGCCCGGAATGCATCGCCAGCGCGGCGATCAGGGTGGGATGGCGCAGCGCCACCAGCGCGGCCATGCTGGCGCCGGCCGACAGGCCGGCGATGTAGACGCGTTCCGGGTCCAGCCCGTGGCGCGCCACCTCGGCCTGGATCAGGGCGGCGATCAGGTCGGCCTCGGCGCCGCCGTGCTGCGCGTCGGGCTGGAACCAGCGCCAGCAGCGCTGCACCTGCCGCGTCATCGATTGCTGCGGATACAGCACCATGAATCCGCCGGCGTCGGCCCACTGGTTCATGCGCGAACCGCGCGCGAACGCCAGCGCGGTCTGGCGACAGCCGTGCAGCATCACCACCAGCGGCATGCCCTGGCGCGGCGCGGCCAGCGGCGTGTAGCGGGCGAAGGACAGCCCGCGGCCATGGGCGTCGGTGAATTGGCGCGAGGCTTCCCAGCGGCCGCTGCCCAGGCTGGGGGCCGCGACGCCGGTGGCGCTGTGCGCGGCCGGGCGGGTCGTGGCGGCCGGCCGCGCCGGCGCGGCGCGCTGCCGCACCCGCTTGGGCGCCGCGATGCGCAGGGCCGCGCGCTGCATGCGGCTCAGCTTCTTCGCGGCGGTGAAAAACAGATGGGTAAGACTGCGCGCCATTGATCATGCTCCGGGACCGGCCCGGCTCAGAACCGCCCGGACTGGATCGCCGCGCCGCTCGTCAGCAATTCCAGACAGGAGACCAGCGCCACCGCGATCGTGATGATGGAGAGCACCTTGACGACCTTGCTGGTGCCTGGCCGGGTCAGCGTCGCGGTCATGCGCGTGACGATGTATGCCCCAACCATCAGGCCGATTGCCGGAATCATAGAAGCGCCTCCCCTTGAAGAGTCTGTGCGGGCTCGCCGGATGCGCAGCCCTTCGATAACGCGGTACGCAGCCAAAGCGCCGCCTCTGCGGGCGGCTGATTTAGCGAGAGAAATGTATCACACAGTAACTTGCCATCGCAGCTTTTCGAGCGCCGCGGCGGCCGTCCTGTTTGCAGAAAATCAAGACGCGCCGTCCTGCGCTCACGGCCGGCTTGAGGCGGCGACGCAAAACCCTTATGGTAGAAACCCTAAGACCAATTACCCCCACCAGCAAACCATGTTCCCGAACGACCGCCGCCAGACCCTGGGCGAGGAAATCGCCAACACCATCAGCCACGGTCTGGGCGCGGCCGGCGCGCTGGCCGCCGCCCCGATCCTGATCGTCGCGGCCGTGCGCCAGGGCGACGCCGCCTTCATCGCGGGCGCGGCGATCTTCGCCGCCAGCATGTGCCTGCTGTACCTGGCCTCGGCCATCTACCACGCGCTGCCCGACAACCGCGCCAAGCGCCTGTTCAACGTGCTCGACCACTCGGCCATCTACCTGCTGATCGCCGGCACCTACACGCCCTTCGCGCTGGGCGCGCTGCGCGGCCCGTGGGGCTGGACGCTGTTCGGCCTGGTGTGGGGCATGGCGCTGCTGGGCGTGGGCCTGAAGGCCAGCAAGCGGCTCGACCGCCCCGCCCTGTCCACCGGGCTGTACCTGGCGATGGGCTGGCTGGTGGTCATCGCCGTCAAGCCGATGCTGGAGCTGGTGCCGACCGGCGGCCTGTGGTGGCTGCTGGCCGGCGGACTGGCCTATACCGGCGGCGTGGTGTTCTTCGTGTTCGACAACCGCTGGCGCTACGGCCACTTCGTCTGGCACCTGTTCGTGCTGGCCGGCACGGTCTGCCATTTCTTCGCCGTGCTCTGGTACGGCGCGGGCGCCGCCTGAGGCGCGCCTGACGCCGTATCAGGCGCGGCGCTCGCGCGCCTGCGGCATGGCCAGCAGGCCGCGCTTCATCAACCCGCGCACGCCCGGCATCATCAGGCTGCCGGCAAACACCAGGTCGCGCCACAGTCCCGGACCGGACGCCTGGAAACACGGCGTCAGCGCGCGGCTCAGCGTCTGGTACAGGCGCGATGGCATCAGCCGGCTGCGGGCATAGCGATCCGGCCCCGCCTGCGCGCCGTGCTCGCCAAGCGCCCGCGCCAACGCCAGCGCGTCCAGCACCGCCAGCGTGGTGCCCAGCCCCAGTTGCGGGCTCATGGCGTGCGCCGCGTCGCCCACCGCGCAGTACGGCCCGCGCGCCAAGGCGCGCGGCCAGGTATGGCGATAGGTGGCCACCGCCAGGTCGTCGTGGCCGCCGATCTGCCGTACCACCGGCTCGGCCTCGGGCCACAATTGCAGCAGGCGCGCCTTCCAGGCCTCGATCGGCGCGGCGCGCCAGGCCGGCAGGGCATCGTGGCGGATGCTCCAGAACAGCGACAGGCGCACGCCCCGCGGGCCCAGGTCGGTGGGCAGCAGCCCCATCATCTCGCGGGTGCCGGCAAAGCGTTGCAGCAGCTGCGACGCGCCATCCCATTCGGGCACCCAGAACTGGCCCCACAGCGCGCCCCAGCGGTAGACCCGCGAGCGGGCCGCCAGGCCGACCTGCTCGCGCAGCGCCGAAGCCGCGCCGTCGGCCACCACGAACACGTCGAACGTCGATTCGCCGCCGCCATGCCGCACGCGGGCACGGCCCTGCGCCGTGTCGAGCCGTTGCACCGGACAGCCGAACGAGAATTGCGCGCCGGCGCGTTGCGCCGCCTCGAACAGCACGCCGCCCAGCGCGGCGCGGGTCACGGCGCGCGCGCCATCGCCGCGATAGTCGATGTCCACCACCCGCCAGCCGCGATGCGACAACCCCAGCAACCGGTCGATCGGCGCGCCGACCCCGAGCGCGGCGATGTCCACGCCCAGCGAGTCCAGGCCGCGCACGCCCGGCGGCTGCAGCAGCAGGCCGGCGCCGGCCGTGGTGAAGCCGTGGTGCTTCTCGAACACGCGCACGCGATGCCCGGCGCGGGCCAGCGCCAGCGCGGTCGCCAGCCCGGCGCTGCCGGCGCCGGCGATGCCGATGGATAACGGGGAATGCGGAGTCGTCATGGAAGCGTCGCGCCGGATGGGGTGCCGGCATAGTACCAACGCCGCCGACTCATTCGGGCTGGTGCAGATAACCGGTGGGCGGACGGCCCAGCACCCGCCGGAACATGGTGGAGAACGCCGCCGGGCTCTGGTAGCCGAAGTCCAGCGCGATCGCCGTCACCGGCGTGCCGGCCGCCAGCCGCGCCAGCGCCAGCACCACGCAGGCGCGCTGGCGCCAGGCCGAGAACGCCATGCCGGTCTGCTGGCGGAAGTGGCGGCTGAAGGTGCGCGGGCTCATGTGCAGGCGCCCGGCCCAGGCCTCGGGCGACTGGCGCACGTCGGGCGCGGCGATGAAGGCGCGGCACAGCGGCGCCAGGCGCTTGTCGCGCGGCAGCGGAATGTGCAGCGGCAGCACCGGCGCGCGCGTCACCTCGTGCAGCAGCAGCGCCGCCAGCGCGCCGTCGCGGCCGGCCGGGTCGTAGTCGGCCGGCATGTCGACCGCCGCCAGCAGCAGCTGGCGCAGCAGCGGCGACACCTCGACCACCTCGCAGGCGGCGCTGCCGGCGCGGGCCGCGCCCGGTTCGATATAGGCGCTGCGGGTGCTGACGTCCTGCATGCGCACCTGGTGCGCCACGCCGGCCGGGATCCACACGGCGCGCTGCGGCGGCACCACCCAGTTGCCGTCGCGGGTGACCACGTGCATGACGCCGGTGGCGCCGTACAGCAGCTGGGCGCGGCGGTGCGTGTGCGCCGGCAGCAGGTGGCCGGGCGGATAGTCGTTGCCGATGGCGACCACCGCGCGGTCGAGGCGGTCGTGCAGGTCGATGTGGCTGTTGCGCATGACGGGGATTGGCCGGAATGCAAACATTATTGTCCAATCCTCGAAAGCAAGCCACCGCCGGCCGCCCTATCGTGGCGTTTTCCCCGGAAAGGACACATGCAATGCTGTACGTGACATTGGCGCTGTTCGGCGCGTTGAGCGGCGTGACCACGGTGCTGTTCGGTTTTGGCGGCGGCTTCGTGGTGGTGCCGGTGCTGTACGGCGTGCTGACCGCCACCCACGGCGCGCAGGACGCCATCGGCCAGGCGGCGATGCACATCGCGGTGGCGACCTCGACCTGCGTGATGATCGTCAACTCGGTGGCCGCGACCCGCAAGCACCAGCGCGCCGGCAACATCGTGCGGGCCTACGTCTGGCCGCTGGCCGCCTTCATCGGCGCGGGTGCGCTGCTGGGCGCCTGGGCCGCCACCCGCGCCAGCGGCGACGTGGTGCGCTATGCCTTCATCGCCTATCAGGCCGTGACCATTCTCGACTGCCTGCTGCGCCAGGGCTTCATGGCGCAGCACGAGGCGCGCGCGGCGCGGCCGCTGGGCCAGGGCGTGACGGTCGGCGGCGGCGTGGTGATCGGCGTCATCGCCACGTTTCTCGGCGTGGGCGGCAGCGTGATGACGGTGCCGCTGCTGCGCCGCCGCGGCCTGCCGATGGCCAAGGCCGCGGCCATGGCCAATCCGCTGACGCTGCCGGTGGCGATTGTCGGCACGCTGGCCTACATGGCGGCGGCGCGCGCGCTGCCCGCCCCGCTGGCGCCGTGGATCATCGGCTATGTCGATCTGCTGGCCTTCGCGGCGCTGGCGTTGGGCTCGCTGGCGGGGATCCGGCTGGCGGCGCCGCTGATCCCGCGCATTCCCGACCGGCTGCACGCGCGGGTCTATGTCGCGCTGCTGGCGCTGGTGCTGCTGAGCATGGTGCTGGCCTAGCGCGGCGCGGGCGCCCCGCCGCGCCGCCGGCTATTGCGCGACGAAGGCCACCACCTGCGCCACCAGGGCCGGATCGCGCAGCGCGCGGGTGTGCCCCATCTTCTCGGTGGCCACCAGTTCGGCGCCCGGCCAGGCCTGCGCCAGCACCGCCGCATCGTCGAAGGGGCTTTCGCGATCGCCGCGGTCGTGGACGATCAGCAGCGGCGTCTTCATGGACGGCGCCAGCCGGGCCGGCTCCATCTCGGGGAAGGTGATGCCGAGCCAGTCCTGGGCGCGCTTGAGCACCAGCGGCATGACCTTGGGCGGCAGGTTCATCATGCGCCGCGAGTATTCCCAGACGCTGTCGTAGCGGCTGACCGGGCCCAGGAACACCGCGCGCTCGACGCTGAAGCCGCGCGACAGGGCGAAGGTGACGGCGGCCGCGCCCAGCGAATGCGCGATCACGCCGTGGAACGGCCCATAGGCCTGCGCGGCGTGGGCCACGCAGGGCTCGAAATGGCGCACCGACGCCTGCTTGCCGGTCGAGCGGCCATGCGCCGGCATATCGATGGCCACGACCTGGTAGCCGCGCTGGCGCAGCGGTTCGACATAGGCCGTCATCTGCGCGGCGTCGCCGCCCCAGCCGTGCACCAGCAGCACGCGCGGACCGCTGTCGCCCCATACGTAGTAATAGACCGTCTGGCCGTCGATCTCGTGCGGTTCGGCGCGCGCCTGGGCCAGCACGGTGCGCCCGGGTTCCGAGGGCTTGAGCCGCGCCGGCGTGAACAGCAGCTTCTGCACCACCTTGGCGGTGGCGCCGGGCGCCACGGTGCCGGCAAAGCCGAACACGGCGCCGATGACGCTGGCGATGAAGGGTTTCTTGCGAGGCTTGCGCGCGGCGCCCGTGTCGGCGGCGGCAACGGCGGAGAGCTTGTTTTCAGTCGTCATACGTCGTTTTATCCTGGTAGCAGAGACAAGCGAACGGCGGACCCAACAATCGATACAGAGAATACCCCGATTACCAGCGCGGCGGTGCGCTGCAATCTTTCCGGGTTGATGAAGCCGATGCGCTGTCCGGCGAGCACGGCGCCGAACTTGATCCAGATGAACGCGATCGGCACCAGCAGGCAGACGAACTGCGCCATCGCCGCCAGGTACCCGGGCACGTGCTCGAAGGCATGCGCCGGGAACAGGGTCGAGGCGAACACCAGGCCCTTGGGATTGAGCAAGGTGGCGATGAACAAGGCATAGGGGCCAATGGGCTCCCTGCGGGTGGTCACGTCCTCGCCCGCCGCGCACCAGATCCTGATTGCGACATAAGCCAGGTAGACGCTGCTGGCCACCCGCACCACGATGCCGATCCAGGGATAGGCCGTCTGCGCCGAGGCCAGGAACAGGCCCCAGGCCGTGATGCCGACCAGGTAGCCAGCCAGCTCGAATCCCACCAGCGGCGCGGCCCGCCGCAAGCCCTGCGCCAGCCCCGCCGCGGCCAGCAGGGTGTTGGTGGGCCCCGGCGTCAGCAGGATGGCCGCGGTGCCGAAGAGAAAGACCCAATCGATGCCGGTCATGTCGGGCACTCCGTCAGGCGGTCACGCGGTCGATGTTGTGCTGGAACATGCCCAGCAACCCCTCTTCCAGCCCCAGCGTGTGCTGCGGGTTGGCGCCGCAGCGCAGGCCGGCCTGCACGCCTTCGACGATGCCGAAGTCCTCGCGATGGAACACCGCGTCGATGTTGCCGAAACGCTGCGCCAGCGTCGCCTGCCCTTCCTCGCCCGCGTAATCGGCCTCGCGGTACAGCATGTCGTGGGTCCAGATGGTCTTGTCCGGCGCGATCGGATAGAAGGAATTGAGCGACACGATGTTGGCGTGGTTGATCAGGAACGTATTGGGGAAGAGAGTGTAGAACACCGATGCGTAGTCCAGGATGCGCCATGATTGCGGATCGGCCGAGGCCGCGTCCATCAGGTTGGTCTTGGCCGCGGCGATGCGGATGTGCAGGCCGTGCTCGACGTGCGCGATCACCCCTTTCTCGAACACCGGGCCGATGGTGTTCTTGTGCAGGATGGGCACGTGGTAGCGCTCCAGGTAGGTCTTGAGCAGCAGCTTCCAGTTGGCGTTCAACGTGCTGACCTTGCGGCTGTGCAGGGAAAGTTCGTCGAGCTTGAAGCCGGCGATCTCGTCGCTCATGTCGGCGCCCAGGCTGGCGTCCAGGTCGATGCTGGCGCCCGGCGTGGGATGCAGCCAGACCAGTCCCGAGCGCTCGGTCACCGTCAGTTCCACCAGCTTGTGCTTGCCGCAGTCCAGCTCGGGGAAGTTGTAGGGCTTGGTCACGCCCTTCAATTCGCCGTCCAGGCCGTAGACCCAGCCATGGAAGGGACAGGTGAAGAACTTCAGTTCCTTTTCATTGCCCGACACCAGGCGCGCGCCGCGATGGCGGCAGACGTTCAGGAAGGCGCGCAGCGCGCCGCCCTTGTCGCGCACCACCACGAAGGGCAGCCGGTCCCAGGGGCTGAGCAGGTACGAGCCCGGCTCGCGCACCTGGCTCGAAGCGCCCACCACCAGCGGATAGTCGCGAAAGGCCGTGTCCAGTTCGCGCTCCAGCACGCCATTGTCCATATAGACGCTGGCCGGCACTTGCACCACCCGGCCCAGCATGTCCTCGTCGCGGTCCACTTCGCGCAGCTTGAACATTTTCCGCAGGGTTTCTACTTGCGTCGCGTGTTTCATCTGAGATCCCAAGTCCTGTCAAAAGCGTTTTATGGAAAAAACGCCCCGGCCCCGCCGGCGCCGGGGCGGGCCGGTCATGCCGCGGCGGCCACCGGCGCCTCCTGCAGATAGGCCCCGACCCGCCTGCCCACGGCGCTCAGGCCCAGGATCTCGAAGTGGCCCGCGCCATCGACGATCTCCAGCGTGGCCCCCGGCCACGCGTCATACAGTTCCTGCGCGTGCGCCGGCGGCACGAAGTCGTCGTTGGCGCCATGGATCACCAGGCCGGGCACGTCCAGCGCGCCGGCGATGTGCCGGGGCGCGTAGTCGGTCCACAACGTGGCGCCGTAGCGGCGCTCCAGTTCGGCGCACAGCCGGGTCTCGACCTCGCCGTCCAGCTGGTTGAGCTGGACGAACTTCTCGACCAGGAAGCGCGTGGTGGACGGCGTGGAGATCGAGACGAAGGCATCGGCGCGAAACCCCTGGTGCATGGCCGACAACGCCCACAGCCCGCCCAGCGAATGGCTCACCACCGCGTGGACCTCGCCCAGGCGCGCGCAGACCTTGCGGATGAAGTCGCGCACCTGCACCGGGTCGGTGCCGCTGCCGGCGGCCTCGCCATGCGCCGGCATGTCGAACAGCACCACCTCGTAGCCCAGGTCCAGCAGCTGCTCGGCGATCGGCACCATGCTGCCCAGGTGGCTGTGGATGCCATGCGCCAGCACCACCGTCGGGCCCGCGCCGCGCCGGTAGTACTTGTAGACGCCGCCGTCGGCCTTCACCGAGAACGACTGGCAACGGCGCAGGAAGGCGCGGGTGAACTCGTCATACGGCACCCGCGTGATGGCGAAGTACCTGTCCAGGATGGCGGCGAAGGCCGGATCTTGGTTCGCGTCGGGGGTCGGCTGCGCCATGCTCAGCTCCCCGCCATCGCCGCCAGGCACTGGCGCGCCCGCTCCGGCAGCACGTATTCGCCGTCGCGCTCGATCTGCTCGTACAGGCGTTCGACCCGCTCGTAGTGCGCGTCCAGGTTCTGGTCGAGCAGATGATGCCTGGTCTTGTTGTAGACCCCGAACTGCAGGTCGGTCAGCAGCTCGAACGGGTTGATGTGGCCGTAGGGCGAGCCGAAGATCATCTTCAGGAATTCGTCGATGTCGTGGTAGCCCAGCGCCGTCAGCAGGAATTCGATGCCGGCGCGCTTGCGCTTGGTCTGGTAGGCGCGCTCCTTGGGGTCGACGATGAAATCCAGGCCGCTGGTCATGCCCGCCGGATACTCCACCTTGGAGAAGCAGCGGAAATCGATGGTGACGCGGTCTTCGGTGGCCTGCGGCAAGGTGCTGTCGGCATGCGCGCGGTAGTTGTCGAAGAACAGCGCCTGGCCCACCTTGGAGTCGCAGAACCAGCCCGAGGACGGCTTGTCGGCGTATTTCTTTTCCCAGTACTTGGCCATCAGGAAATCGCGCACCGTGGGCAGGTCGATCTCGGACAGCAGCCCTTCGGTGTACAGGTACAGGGCCTTGTCGATGGCGGCCCTTTCCTCGGGCTCCAGGTCCATGTCCAGCATCTTCATGTAGACGAAGTTGAGGTTGGGCGCCTCGACCTCGGCGTCCTCGAAGATGACGAACGGCTGGCGCGTCAGCGGCGTGGGCGTCAGGGCGGTGTGGAAGCTCTTGTAGTGCTTGGGAAAGCCCAGCCCCTTCTTGACCAGCGACGGGATCTGCAGCGCGATGCCGCTGGCCGAATGGGTGCCGTAGGGCTTCTTGCCCTTGGGCACCACGAAGGCGTTGACCACGGTGGTGGCCGCCTGCGGGAAGTGCTCCATCACCTTGTCCTGGTTGCGGTCGTAGAAGCGCTTGGCCGAGGGGATGAACAGGGCGCTGTTCTCGAACATGGTCGAAAGCGGGAAATAGGTGCCCACCGAGGTGTCCGAGAAGCTGCCCGCCACCTTGGCCTGCAGCCGCAGTTCGCGGCGCAGCTTGCCCGCCAGGTCGGCATCCACGTTCATGGGAATGACCTGGGTGGGCTGGTGCTCGGGGTAGAAGCAGCAGGTGTTCAGGGCGCGGTTCGGCGGCAGGCGCGAGGCCACGGCGGCAGGATCCGCCGTGTAGCGGTCCAGCACGCGCACCAGGTGGCGGGCATGCACGCCGGCCGCTTCGTTCAGGAAGGTGCCGGTCTTCTGCCAGATGCCGGTGCCCTGGGCTTCTTGCGGGGCGGCGGTTTGTGGTTGCTCTTGCAATTCGAGGGTAGTCATTCAAATCCTCCACGGGTCGTGGAAATCGGTCTGAGGACGCCGCCCGGCGGGCAGCGCCTGGATGGCGCTGCCCCGGCGACGGGTCGAACTTGCTCAAGCCGGCTGGGATACCGGCGACAACTCCTGCGCTTGCTGCGCGGCCGGCATGGCGGCCACGATCCGCTCCACATAGGGTTGGACATGCCTGGCATCGACCGGCGGGCACGGATAGACCTCGCCGCCGAATACCTGCCGCCCCACCGGGAAGCAATCGAACATCTGCTCCAGGTCGCTCTGCACGCCCAGGCCGTCCAGCACCGCCGCGATGCGCGCGATGGCGCTCTTGGGGTTGGCCTGCGCGTACGCCAGCGCGTCGTCCTTCCACTGCTCGAACGGCACGCTGCCGACCTGCACGCCCGCGCCGCGGATGTACTGCACCAGGCTGTTGAAGCCGGGCGCCTGCGGGTTGGCGAAGTCGTAGTCCTGGCCGATGCGGTCCTGGTCGCGGGTCATCACCTGGGCGATCACCCCGGCCAGGTAGTCCACCGGCAGCACGCCGCCGATGTCCGAGCCCAGCAGCGGGAAACTGCCCATGGCGATGCAACCCGAGATCAGGTTGTGCAGGAAGTCGCCGCGGTCCAGCCGGAAATGGCCGCTGGTGGCGCTGGCGCCCACGAACGGCAGGCGGTAGATCGAGGCCCGCGCCCCGCGCCAGCGCGCCGCCGCCACCATCTGCTCGGCCATGTACTTGGAGCTGAGGTAGCCGTACTCGCGCTCATCCTTGGACACCTCGTAGCCCTGGTGGCGCGGCAGCGTCGCGGCGGTCGAGACGAAGTGCACCGTCTTGCCGCGCCCGCGCGAGGCCAGCCGCAGCACCTCGTGCGTGCCGACCACGTTGGGCGCCAGGTAGTTGTCCAGCGGCAGCATCCAGTCGACCAGCGCGCCCGAATGGCAGATCGCGTCCACCTGGCCGGCCAGCTGGTCGAACTCGTGCTCGGACAGGCCGAACAGCGGCTGGGTCAGGTCGCCGACCACCGGGTTCAGCAGGGCCGCGTATTCCGGCTTCCAGAGATCGTATTTCTGCAGGATCTCCACCTGCCGCGCCATGGCCTTCTCGGCGTCGTCGGCCCGCACCAGGCAATAGGCGATGATGTTGGCGCGCAGCAGTTCGTGCAGCAGGAAGGCGCCGACAAAACCGGTGGACCCGGTGACGAACACCGCTTCCGGTTCCGCCTCCATCGTCATGACGTTGTCGAACTGCAATTCCGGCTCCAGGTAGCCGCGCCGCGCCACGCGATCGTCCAGGCGACGGCCGCCGGCCGCCTCCTTGGCCGTCGCGCCAGCCTCGGCCGAGGCCTCCTGGCTGTCCAGCCCCGCCTCGGTCAGCTTCTCCAGCAGGAACTGGCTCAGCGCCCGCAGGTTGGGATGGTCGAAGGCAATCTTGGCGGGCAAGGCCAGGCCGGTCATGTCCGACAGCTGGTTGCGCAGCAGCACCGCGGTCAGCGAGTCGATGCCGATATCCTGCAACGGCAGGCTGACGTCCACATCCTCCGGCGAGGAGAACTCCAGCGCCTTGGCCACTTCGGCGCGCACCGCTTCCAGCACCGCGGCCTCGCGCTGCTCGACCGCGGTCTCCACCAGCAGCTTGCGCAGGCCGGCGCCGCCGCCCCCGCCGCCGCCCGCGCCGCGCGCGCCCGCCGCGCGGCTGAACAGCTCACGGTACAGGGCCGGCGCGCTGCCGCCGTTGTTGTCCTCCAGCGTGCGTTGCAGGCGGCCGAGGTCGAGCGCCGCGGCCACGGCCATCGGCGCATCGCTCATCACGGCGCTCTCGAACAGGTCGAGCGCCTCGGTCGGGCCGAGCGCCTCCATGCCCTGGCGGCTGAAGCGCGTCTTGTCGGCGTCGCTCAGCCGCGCGGCCATGCCCTGCCCGTCCCAGGCGCCCCAGGCCACCGAGGTCGCCGCCAGGCCCTTGGCGCGGCGGTGATGCGCCAGCGCGTCCAGGAAGGTATTGGCGGCGGCGTAATTGCCCTGGCCCGGCGTGCCGGTCACGCCGGAGATCGACGAGAACAGCACGAAGAAGTCCAGCGGCAGGTCCTGCGTCAGGCGGTGCAGGTGCCATGCGCCGTCGACCTTGGGCGCGAGCACGGTGTCAAAGCGTTCCGGCGTCTGGCCGGCGAGCATGCCGTCGTCCAGCACCCCCGCCGCGTGCACCACGCCACGCAGCGGCCGGCCTTCGCCGAACTCGCCCATGACCCGTTGCAGCCCCTCGGCATCGGCCGCGTCGCACGCCACCACGGTGGCGCGGGCGCCCAGCTCGGCCAGCTCGGAGACAAAGGCCTCGGCATCCGGCGAACGCATGCCGCTGCGCGAGGTCAGCACCAGCTCGCGCACCTGGTGGTTCTGCACCAGCCACTTCGACACGTAGCGGCCCAGGCCGCCCAGGCCGCCGGTGACCAGCACCGCGCCGTCCGGATCGACCATGCCGCGGCGTTGCGTCGGCACCAGCACCACCTTGCCCACGTGGCGGGCCTGGGCGATGAAGCGCAGCGCGTCGGAGGCACTGTCCAGCGGGAAGGTGCGCAGCGGCAGCGGCTTGAGCTTGCCCTCGGCGAACAGCGCGGCGATGGCGCCCAGCATTTCCTGGATGCGCTCGACGCCGGCCTCGGGCAGGTTGTAGACGCGGTAGGTCACCCCCGGATGGTTGGCCTCGACCCAGGCCTGGTCGCGCAGGTCGATCTTGCCCATTTCGAGGAAGCGGCCGCCCGGCTTGAGCATGGCGAAGCTGGCATCGATGAACTCGCGCGCCAGCGAGTTGAGCACGATGTCGAACGCGCGGCCCGGCGCCGTCTCGGCGAAGGTCTGCGCGAAGTCCAGGCTGCGCGAGGTGCCGATATGGTCATCGGCCAGGCCCAGCTTGCGCAGCGCCGGCCACTTCGGTTCGCTGGCGGTGCCGTAGACCTCGGCGCCATGCAGCAACGCCAGCTGCACCGCCGCCATGCCCACGCCGCCGGCCGCGGCATGCACCAGCACGCGCTCGCCGGGCTGCATATTGCCCAGCACGTGCAGGCCATACCATGCCGTCAGGAAGGTCATAGGGATGGTCGCGGCTTCCTCGAAGCTGAGGTTGTCGGGCTTGGCCACGACTTGCCGCGCGTCCACCACGATGGCGGAACCGAAGGCGCCGCGCGCCAGCCCCAGCACCGGGTCGCCCGGCTTCAGGTGCTTGACGGCGCTGCCGACTTCGGTGACCACGCCGGCGAACTCCAGGCCCAACGCCGGGATCTCGACCATGCCCAGGGCGTTCAGCACGTCCAGGAAGTTCACGCCCGTGGCCTTGACCGCGGCGCGGATCTCGCCCGCCGCCAGCGGCTCGTCCACCAGCGTCTTCACCGACAGCGGCTGGTCCAGGCGGCCCTTGGTGGCGATCTCCAGCCGCCAGTTGCCCTCGGCCGGCAACACCAGGCCGGCGTTGGCGGGTGCCTTCTTCAGGCGCGGCGCCAGCACCTTGGCGCCCCGCAGCGCGCACTCGGGTTCGCCCTCCAGCGCCAGCGCGGCGGCCAGCGTGTCCAGGTCGGCCGCGGTCTCGCCCAGGTCGACGATGCGCAGAGCCAGTTCCGGATGCTCGTTGCGCGCCGTGCGCAACAGGCCCCACAACGGGCTGGCGCCCAGATCGGACACCGGATCGTCGCTGCTGGTGCCGACCGCGCCGCGCGTCAACCAGATGACGGGCTTGGCGAAGCCGGCCAGCGCCAGTTCCTGCACCTGCACCAGCGCGCTGGCGGCCTGGCGGTGCGACGGTTCGACCACCTGGCCATCGCCGCCCCACAGCTGGATCACGCCATCGCAGGCCTCGGCCTCGTTCAACTGGGCGATGTCGACAACCTGCGCCCCCGCCTGCATCAGACGGGTACGCACCTCGTCGGCCCACGGCGTGCCGCTGCCGCCCATCAAGCCCCAGGTGCCGCCGAACACGGTTTCCTGCGCCTCGACCGGCAGCCATTCCGTGCGGAACAGGAAGCGGTCGATGCCGGCCGACGCCAGGCGCCGCAGCGCCGCGCGGTCGATGCGGCGCGCATGCAGGCGCTGCAGCCGGCCGACGTGCTCGCCACTGGTGTCGTACAGGTCCAGCGAAGCCCAGAACTCGCCCTCGCCCATCTCGAATTCCGCCACCTTGACCCAGACCTCGGCCAGGCCGTCCTTCCAGACCGACAGGCGTTCGGCCTCGAACGGCACGAACACATCGTCGCCCACCTGCGCCTTCAGGCGCTGGGTCAGCAGCAGCGAGTGCATCGACGAATCCAGCAGCGCGGGATGCAGGCCATAGCGGATGGCCGACGAGACCGCGGCCTCCGGCAGCGCCACCCGCGCCCAGACATCGCCGTCCACGTGCCAGGCGGCATTGATGCCCTGGAACGTCGGGCCGTAGCCGTAGCCCAGTTCATGCAGGTCCTGGTAGAGCGCCGCCACGTCGATCGGATCGCCATCCGGCGGCGGCAGTTCGACCGAATCCTGGCGCGCGGCCTGGGCCGGCACCAGCTTGCCTTCGGCGTGCAGCTGCCATTCGCCGGCGTCGTCCGACTCCGGCGCGCTGTAGACGTGCACCGTGCGGGCCCCGCCCGATTCCGCGCCCACCGTGATCTGCATGCGCAGCGACACCCCGGGCGCCAGCACCATCGGCGCCAGGATGATCACATCGGCCAGGTCCCATTGGCCCTTGACCTGCCGCCCCGCGGCACGCATCGCCTCGAAGAACGCCGTGCCCGGCATCAGCACCGCGTCCATCACCTGGTGCTCCTGCACCCAGGCCGGTTCGTCGGCCGCCACCACCGTCGTGAACATCGTCATGTCGGTGCCGGCGATCTGCACGCCGCCGCCCAGCAGCTGGTGGTTGGCGTCGTTCAGGCCGGCGCCGACCGCGCGAGTGGGCATGGGCTCGAGCCAGTAGCGTTCGCGCTGGAAGGCGTAGGTGGGCAGCTTGACCCGTTCGCCGCCATACGGGGCGAAGAAGCCGCGCCAGTCCACCGCCGCGCCCAGCACGTGCAGCTCGGCCAGGCCCTTCTGCATGGCCTGGGTCTCGTCCTTGGCCGGGTTGAGCGAGGTCACCCACGTCACCGGGCCGTCGTCGGCCAGGCAGGCCGCGCCCATGCCGGACAGCACCGGCTGCGGACCCAGTTCCAGGAAGGCATTGATGCCCTGCTGGTGGAGCGTGCGCATGCCGGCGTTGAAGCGCACCGCCTGGCGTGCCTGCTGCACCCAGTATTCCGGCTGCGTCATCTCGCCGCGCCTGGCCATTTCGCCGGTCAGGCTGCTGACCAGGGCCAGCTTCGGCGTGGCGTAGTTGAGCGACTGCGCCACCTGGCGGAAGGCGCCCAGCATCGGTTCCAGCAGATGCGAGTGGAACGCGTGCGAGACCTCCAGCCGCTTGGCCTTGCGCTGTTGCTGCTTGAAGTGCGCCACCACCTGCTCGATACTGCCGATGTCGCCGGACACCACCGTCTGCTGCGGCGCGTTCAGGCCGGCCAGCGAGACCTTGGCGGCCAGGCCGAGCGCCGCCAGGGCGGCCTCGACCTCGGCCGCGCTGGCCTCCAGCGAGGCCATGCCGCCACCGGCCGGCAACGCCTGCATCAGGCGGCCGCGCGCAGCCACCAGGCGGCAGGCGTCGTCCAGGTCGAACACGCCGGCGGCATGGGCGGCGGCGATCTCGCCGATACTGTGGCCCAGCAACAGCTCGGGCTGCACGCCCCAGCTTTCCCACACCCGCCACAACGCCACCTCCAGCGCGAACAGGGCCGGCTGGGTGAAGTCGGTGCGGTTGAGCAAGGCGGCGTCGTCGCTGCCTGCCTCGGCGAACATCACCTCCAGCAGCGGCTTTTCCAGCGTGGTGAAACGCTGCGCGATGTCGTCCAGCGCCTGGCGGAACACCGGGTTGGACTGGTACAGGCCGTGGCCCATGCGCGGCAGCTGGCTGCCCTGGCCGGTGAACAGCAGGGCCAGGCGGCATTCGCGGTCGCGGTCATCCACCATGCTGACGGCGCCCGCCGGCACCTCGCCGGTGCGGCCGTACGACGCCAGCGCGTCGAGCAGGTCGGACTTGCCCTTGGCGAACACCACCAGGCGCTTGCGGAAGTGCGTGCGGGTGGTGGCCAGCGACGTCGCCACGTCCAGGAAGCGATCCTGGATGTTCATGCCCATGTGCAGGTGCAGCTTGTCGGCCTGCGCCCGCAGCGCCGGCACGGTGAAGGCCGACAGCACGAACGGCAGCGACTCCGGCGTCGCCGCCGGCTTGGCGGCGCGGGCCGGCGCGGCGGCCTTGGGCGGTTCCTCCACCACCACGTGGGCGTTGGTGCCGCCGATGCCGAACGAGCTGACGCCGGCGCGGCGCGGGCGCTCGCCCGCCAGCCACGGCTGTTCCTGCTGCACCAGCGCCATCTGCGCCGCGGCCCAGTCGACCGCCGGGGTCGGCTCGACCACGTGCAGCGTGATGGGCAGCTTGTCGTGGTGCATGGCCAGCACCACCTTCATGACGCCGGCCAGGCCGGCCGCCGCCTGGGTGTGGCCCAGGTTGGACTTGACCGAGCCGACCCACAGCGGCCGCTCGGCCGTGTGGCTGCCGCCGAACACGGCGGCCAGGCCGTTGGCCTCGATCGGGTCGCCGAGCTTGGTGCCGGTGCCGTGCGCTTCCAGGTAGTCGATGTCCGACGGCTGCAGCCCCGACATGGCCAGCGCCTGGCGGATCACGCGCTGCTGCGCGGGACCGCTGGGCGTGGTCAGGCTGGCGCTGTGGCCGGCATGGTTGACCGCGGTGCCGCGCAGGATCGCCAGCACCGGATCGCCGTCGCGCTGCGCGTCCGACAGGCGCTTGAGCACCACCACGGCGGCGCCTTCGCTCCAGCCAGTGCCGTCGGTGCTGGACGAGAACGACTTGCAGCGGCCGTCCGGCGACATGCCGCGCAGGCGGCTGAATTCCACGTGCAGGTCGGGCGACAGCATCAGCGTCACGCCGGCCGCCACCGCCAGGTCGCACTCGCCCTGGCGCAAGGCATTGCAGGCCAGGTGGGTGGTGACCAGCGACGACGAGCAGGCGGTGTCCACCGTCATGCTGGGCCCTTCCAGGCCCAGCACGTACGAGACCCGGCCGGACATGGTGCTGCCGGCCGAGCCGGTGCCGACATAGCCGTCCAGGTCGGCCAGGCCGCCAGCCAGCGCCAA
This sequence comes from Achromobacter sp. ISS7, assembly GCF_056523125.1. NCBI lineage: Bacteria > Pseudomonadati > Pseudomonadota > Betaproteobacteria > Burkholderiales > Alcaligenaceae > Achromobacter > Achromobacter sp. ISS7. The sequence continues at coordinate 3,094,825 of NZ_JAWRZD010000001.1, forward strand.
GCCGTACTCGTGGTAGCCCTTGCCGATGCCGATGAAGACGCCGGTCTGGCTGCCGCGCAGCTGGTCCATCGAATAGCCGGCCTGCTCGATCGCCTCGGAGGTGACTTCCAGCATCATGCGCTGGGCCGGATCGAGCGCCCGCGCCTCGCGCGGCGAAATGCCGAAGAACGGCGCGTCGAACAGGTCGATCGGCGTCACGAAGCCGCCGCGCATGCAGTACGACTTGCCGCGCGCGTCCGGATCGGCGTCATAGATGGCCGCCGCGTCCCAACGTTCGCGCGGCACTTCGACGATGCCGTCGCCGCCGCGCTCCAGCAGGTTCCACAGGTCTTCGGGGCTGTTGACGTTGCCCGGCAGGCGGCAGGCCATCGCGACGATGGCGATGGGCTCGTCGGCCAGCGCGTTGCGGCGCTTGGGCGTGTTGAGCGCGGCCTTCCTGTTGCCGGCCAGGTGCGCGGCCAGGTCCTTGATGGTGAAGTGCTCGTACAGCGTCGAGGTCGACACATTGCGGCCCAGCAGCTTCTGCAGCTCGGCCTGCACCCGCACCACCCGCAGCGAATTGCCGCCGATCTTGAAGAAGCTGTCGTTGATGCCGATGCGGTCGTGCCCCAGCACCTCGGCCCAGACCGCCTGCAACTGCTGTTCCAGCTCGTTGGTGGGCTGCACCGCCGGCTCCAGCATCACCTCGGTGGGCTCGGGCAGCGCCTTGCGGTCGATCTTGCCGTTCGGCGTCAGCGGAAACTCGTCCAGCTCGACGAAGAAGTCGGGGATCATGTAGCCCGGCAGGCGCGCTTCCAGCCACGGCCGCAGCACGCGTTGCAGCGCCGGGCGCGGCGGGGCGCCGGCGGCCGGCTGGTTGGCCAGGCGCGCCAGCGCTTCGCGATCGGCGGCCCGCGGCGCCTGCCAGGTCAGGTCGGGCTGTTCGCCCGCCGGCCAGAACACGGCGTCGAAAGCCCAGATGTCGCGCGAGCGGCTCGGCAACATGGCCATGCGGTAGCCCGCCGCCTCGGCCGCCTGCGCCAGGTCGCGCGGGTCGACCCACTGGCCCGGTTCGGCCGTGGCCTTGGCCTCCAGCACGTGGCCCACGCGCTGGTGCACGTCGGCCAACCGGCCATTGGGAATGTTGGCGATGGCCAGCGGCTTGCCGCCCTGCCCCAGGCTGCGCGCCAGCGCCGCCAGGTCGAGCCCGTCGCCGCGCCAGTCGAGCGCGACCAGGCGTTGCGGCTTGGCGCGGCCGGCGGCCGGCGCGCCGATGTGCAGGATGACGTCGAAGCGGAAGCGCGACATCTCGTTGACGTAGGCGCCGTCGCGCAGCAGCACTTCGACGCGCGAGATCCGCGGATACAGCGCCGGCAGGTTGGCGAAGAACTCAGGCGCCAGCGCCAGCTCGCGTTCCGCGCGCAGGCCACGCTGGGCGCGCCGGCGCAGTTCGTCGGCCGACAGGCTGCACAGGCCCTGGAAATTCGCCACGTCCGCGTGGAAGGCCTCCAGCAGCGACAGGTCGCGCACGTCGCCGACGAAGATGCGGCCCTCGGTCACCGCCTGGGTGGCCCAGTCCAGCACCGACAGCAGATAGCCCGCGCTGGGGAAGTACTGCGCCACCGAGTTGATGACCACGGTGTCGAAGCTGCCCGGCGCCACCTCGGGCAGGTCGTTGGCCAGGCGGTGTTCGCACGAGGCCTGCGGCAAGCCGCCCAGGTGGCGGTTGATCTGGTCGACCGCCTGGCTGGAGGCGTCGATGGCGCGGTACTGGGCGACCTTGGGCGCGACGCCGAACAGCACCAGGCCGGTGCCCGAGCCGACCTCGAAGACGCGCTCGGGGCCGGTGGACAGGATGCGGTCGACGGTGCGCTGCTGCCAGTCGCGCATCTCGTCGGCGGCGAACGGCAGGCCGTCATAGCTGTTGTGCCAGCCGGCGGTATTGAAGGTGGGATCCGCCGCGCCGGGCTCGTAGGCACGGTCCCAGACGTCGCGCCATTCGGTCACGGCAGTGGTCTCGGCGCGGCGGTCCTGCCCGGCGCTGACCGGGGCGCTGTTGCGCAGGCAGTAGGCCACCAGCTGGTCGTTGCGGCCCACCACCACGGCGCGGCCGATGTCGTCGTGGCTGGCCACGGCGGCCTCGACCTCGCCCAGCTCGATGCGGAAACCGCGCAGCTTGATCTGGCCGTCGTTGCGGCCCAGCACCACCAGCCTGCCCGGTTCCTTGAAGCAGGCCAGGTCGCCGGTGCGGTACAGGGCGCCGGGCGCGAACGGGTTGGCGCCGAACTGCGCCGCCGTCTGCGCCGGGTCCTTGTGATAGCCGCGCGCCACGCCGGCGCCGCCGATGCACAGCTCGCCGGCAAAGCCGGCCGGCACCGGCGCCAGGTTGGCGTCCAGCACGTACAACTGGGTGTTGGCGATGGGCTGGCCGATGACGATGTCCTCGCCCGGCCGCACCTGCCAGACGCTGGACCAGACGGTGGTCTCGGTCGGGCCGTACATGTTCCACACCGACTCGGCGCGCGCCAGCAGTTCATCCGCCAGCGCGCGCGGCAGGGCTTCGCCTCCGCACAGCAGGCGCTTGAGCGACACGGCGCGCGGCCAGCCCGATTGCAGCAGCAGCTGCCAGGTGGTGGGCGTGGCCTGCATCATGGTGACGGCGTGGCGGCGCATCAGGTCCAGCAGCGTCTGGCCGTCCAGGCTTTCCTGCTGCCGCGCGATCACCACGCTGGCGCCGCTGATCAGCGGCAGGAACAGTTCCAGCGCCGCGATATCGAAGGAGATCGTGGTCACCGCGAGCAGGCTGTCGTCGGCCTCGCAGCCCGGCGCGGCGCGCATCGACAGCAGGAAGTTGCCCAACGCGCCGTGCGTGACTTCCACGCCCTTGGGCTTGCCGGTGGATCCCGACGTGAAGATGACGTAGGCCAGGTCGTCGGCCTGCGCCGCGCGCGGCGCGTTGGCGCTGTCGTCGCCGGCCTGGGCCAGCGCCGCGCCCAGGTCGAGGCAGCGTTCGGCCCAGGCGCTCAGGCTGCCGTCGCGCGCCGCCGGCGGCGCGATCAGCAGCGCGGGCTGGGCGGCCTCCAGCATCTGGCGGATGCGCTCGGCCGGGAACGCCATGTCGACCGGCACGTAGGCGGCGCCCGTCTTCAGCACGGCCAGCAGCGCCACCACCATGTCGATGGAACGGTCCAGGCACACGCCCACCAGCTGGCCACGGCCGATGCCCTTGGCGCGCAGGACGCCGGCCACCCGATTGGCGGCGGCGTTCAGTTCGCCATAGGACATGGCCTGGTCGGCGCAGCGCAGCGCCACCCTGCCCTCGTGCTGGGCGGCGGCGTGCTCGAACAGTTCATGCACCACCGCGCCCAGCGTGGCGGCGTCGCCGGTGGCGTTGAACTGCTCCAGCAGCGATTGCCGCTCGCCCGCCGACAGCGCCTCGACGTCACCCAGCGCGCGATCGGCCGAGGCCGGCACGCGGCGGCACCAGTCGGCCACCTGCGCGGCCAGCTGGGCCGCGGTGCGGCGCGCGATCTTGCGCGGATTGAAATGCAGCTCAAAGGCTTCGCTACCGGCCAGCAGCACGAATTCCAGCGCCGGCCGGTCTTCGTCCGCCGCATAGGCCGCCGGCACCTGGCATGACACCAGCACGTCCGGCGTCAATTCGCCGCGCGCATGGCGCGCCGCAAGGGAGGCGTCGCGGCCGATCAGGTCGCGCCGGATCAGGCCATGCTGGCGCGCCTGCGCCAGGGCGCCCGCGACGGCGGCCAGGTTGGCCGACAGCGCCGCCGACGTATCCAGGCGCGCCAGCACCGGCGCCCACGCGCAGAACACGTCGCGGCAGTCCGCTGCCACCTCGGCGCGCGGCAGCGCCACCGCCAGGTGGACGTCGGCCGCGCCCGAGGCGCGCGCCAGGAAGGTGCACAGGCCGCCCACGGCCTGTTCGATGAACGCCTGCTCACGGCTCGCGCCCTGCGGCGCGGCGGGCAGCTTGCCCACGATCGGCGCCGTATTGGTCTCGGCCGCCGCCGGCCGCGCGTACGGCAGGCGATAGGGTTGCCAGGCGGTCCATTGGCCGCGCCAGTAGGCCGTCGACCCTGACGCGGCGGTGCCGGCGGCCGTGACCTGGGCGCGGGCCTGCTCGCTGACCGAGGCCAGTCGCGCGCCAGCCTGCAGGCTGCCGGCGCTGACCAGGTCGGCGATGGCGACGTCCTCGCCTTCCAGCGTGCACAGCGCCTCCAGGCGCAGCGCGCGGTTGCCGGTGGCGATGCTGGCGCCGAACGCGTCGGCCGCCACCACATCGCCCGGCGTCGCGCCCGCGGCGCGCGCCTCGATGCTGACTTTGCGCACGGCCAGCACGCGGCCGTCGATCAGCGCCTTGGGCCACACCAGCGGGCTGCTGAACGGCCCGTTGTCGGTGGCGCGCACCATGGCCGCGATCTGTTCCGCGTCCTGGTGCCAGTCGATCAGGCCTTCGGCCGAGAACTGCGAATGGCGCGAGAAATAGCGGCGCCGCGACAGGTCCTGCGGCGTCTCGCTTTCATGGCCGGCGGCCAGGTCGTCGACCAGCGCGCCAAAGCTCTGGATGGCGGTCTCGTCGCACTTCAGGCCCAGCGACAGGGCCGTATCGGCCGATTCGATCGGCACCGCGACCCGCTTGAGGATGCCGCCGCCGTCGATGATCTCGCCGATGCGATGCCAGGTGATGGCGTAGTCGGTGGCGCGGTCGTACACCGCCCAGGCCGGTACGTGCAGGCCCGAGTATTCCGGCAACGGGCCATAGTGGTAGTTGATGCTCATGCGCCGCACGCGCTCGAGCAGCGCGTCCGGGATCACCGCGTAGTTGCCGATACTGAAGAGGATGTCGGCCGACAACCGGGATTCAGGCTTGACCGCGTCTTCCAGGGCGTACTGCGGGATGCCGGCCTTGGCGGCCCACGCGCGCACGGTCAAATCCGTTGAAATCACTGCCTGTACGCGGTGTCCCTTAGCCATCAGCAGTTCGCCGCAACGAACCAGGACACTGCCGTCTCCAACCAAAAGCGATACGAAACCCGTCATGATCTGTTCTTCCTATGAAAGACATTCTGACCCTGGCGGCAGCACGTTTTTTTCTAGTGCGTTGCCTGCCGCCCGCATGCTCGCGTCGACGAATTCTTATACAGATGATTTGAAAATTCCAGACGCGTCACTGCCTCCAAACACGTACGTACACCCCCATTTCTTCGAGCAAAAATCCGCATCGAGCCGGCTTGCGATCGGCTGTCTCAAGCAGCGGATAGAACACAGGTGAACTTGCCGGCAAGCGCCTGGATTCGGGCCTCTACGTCGTATTTCATGCGTCATATGGCCACCTCGGCGCGGCCGGATTCCAGCGCTCGCGAGGCGGCGATCGCGGTACGTACGAGCCATCGCGAACCGCGATCCACTACGTATTCGCGTACGTGGATGCACGTATAGAGATACGTATTGAGGCAGTCCTACACTTGATTCGCACAAGCACACCACCGCCGCACATCACCGTGCATGGGGAGAGGACATGTTCGATCACTCGGGCGTTTCGATCGTGGGCAGCGGCCATACGCCGTTCGGCAAGTTGGACGCTCTGAATCTTGAGCAGCTCATCGTGATGGCGGCCAACGAGGCGATCGAGGACGCCGGCGTCGACCCGGCCGAGATCGATGCCATCTACCTGGGGCATTTCAACGCGGGGATGGTGCCCGACGCCTTTCCCGCCTCGCTGGTGCACCAGGCGCATCCCGCCTTGCGCTTCAAGCCCGCCACCCGCTGCGAGAACGCCTGTGCCTCGGGATCCGCGGCGATCCACGCCGGCCTGCGCGCGATCCAATCGGGCACGGCCGGCACCGTGCTGGTGATCGGCGTCGAGAAGATGACGTCGCGCACCACCCCGGAAGTGACCGAGGCCCTGGCCGGCGCCGGCTACAAGAACGACCCGCGTGAAAGCGGCATGAGCTTCCCGCAGCAGTTCGCGCGCCTGGCCGAGAAATACGCCGAACGCTATGACGATCCGCTGCCGGTCATGGCCGCCATCGCCGCCAAGAATCACGCCAACGCGCTGCGCAATCCGCTGGCGCAGTTGCGGCGCGAGCTGGACGCCGACTTCTGCAACACGATCTCGGAACGCAATCCCATGATCGCGTCGCCGCTGCGCATGACCGACTGCTCGCCCATCAGCGACGGCGCCGCCGCCGTCGTCCTGACCTGCGAGCGGCGCGCGCCGCGCTACGCGCGCCAGGTGCGCTTTCGCGCCGCCACCCAGGTCAACGACATGCTGCCGCTGGAAGGCCGCGACCTGCTGGCGTTCGAAGGGCCGCACCGCGCCATGCAGCGCGCCTACTCGGACGCCGGCATCCAGCTGCAGGACCTGGACTTCGCCGAAGTGCACGACTGCTTCACCATCGCCGAATTGCTGATCTACGAGGCCATGGGCCTGGCCGCGCCGGGCGAAGGCCGCCGCGTGCTGGCCGAAGGCACGGTGCGGCGCGACGGCGACCTGCCCGTCAACCTGTCGGGCGGGCTCAAGGCCAAGGGCCATCCGGTGGGCGCCACCGGCGTCTCGATGCATGCCCTGGCCTACCGCCAGCTGACCGGCCGCGCCGGCGACATGCAATGCCCCGGCGCCGAACTCGGGCTGGTCTTCAACATGGGTGGCATGGCCGTCGCGAACTACGCGTCGGTGCTCGAAGCCGTGCGGGCGTGACGGCATGAACATCGCCAACTGGTTGCAGGCGGCCGCGCTGGAACACGGCGCGCGGCCGGCCCTCTACAGCGGTTTGACACTGCACGCCACCTACCGCGACTTCGCCCGCCGCGCCGCCGCCCTGGCCGACTGGCTGCGGCGCGAGCACGGCCTGGCCCCGGGCGACCGCGTGGCCCTGTTCGCGCGCAACCGCGTCGAATACCTGGAGCTGCTGTACGCGGCCTGGTGGCTGGGCGCGGTGGCGGTGCCCATCAACCCCAAGCTGCATCCGAAAGAGGTCGGCTGGATCGCCGCCAACGCCGACGTCAGCGTGGTCTTCACCGACCGGCTCGACGACCTGCCGGCGGACTGCCTGCCAGCGGGCTGCCGCCACCTGGAGATCGACGGCGCCGGCTACGCGGCCGCCTGCGCGGCGCCCGGCCCCTGGGCCCCGCCCGCGGCGCTGGCCGCCGAGGCGCTGGCGTGGCTGTTCTACACCTCCGGCACCACCGGCCGGCCCAAGGGCGTGATGCTGAGCCACCGCAACCTGGTGGCCATGGGGCTGTGCTACGCGGTCGACGTGGAAACCGTGGAGCCCGGCGACGGCATGCTGTACGCCGCGCCCATGTCCCACGGCGCCGGGCTCTACCACGTGCTGTACGTACGCAAGGCGGCGCGCCACATCGTGCCCGAGTCGCGCGGTTTCGAGCCCGCCGAGATCCTCGCGCTGGCCGAGCAGACCGGTCCGCTGTCTTTCTTCGCCGCGCCCACCATGATCAAGCGCCTGGTGGAGCAGGCGCGCGCCGGCGGCCGCGACGGCCGCGGCATCAAGACCATCATCTACGGCGGCGCGCCGATGTACCTGGCCGACCTGGAAGAGGCCCTGGCGGTGCTGGGCCAGCGCTTCGTGCAGATCTACGGCCAGGGCGAGAGCCCCATGACCATCACCGCGCTGTCGCGCGAGGTGATCGCCGACGCCGCCCACCCCGAGCGCGCGGCGCGCCTGGCCTCGGTCGGCACCGCGCAAAGCTGCATGGAACTGCGCGTGGTCGACGCCGCGCTGCGGGCGGTGCCGTTCTGTACCGAGGGCGAGGTGCTGGTGCGCGGCAACGCCGTGATGCAGGGCTATTGGCGCAATGACCCCGCCACCGCCGAGACACTGGTGGACGGCTGGTTGCGCACGGGCGATATCGGCCGGCTCGACCACTCGGGCTTCCTGACGCTGACCGACCGCAGCAAGGACGTGATCATCTCCGGCGGCTCCAACATCTATCCGCGCGAGGTCGAGGAGACGCTGGCCCGCCACCCCGGCGTGCGCGAGGTGGCGGTGGTCGGCGCCCCCAGCGCGCAATGGGGCGAGGAAGTGGTGGCATTCGTGGTCTCGCGGCCCGGCGCGACGCTGGCGCCCGAGGAGCTGGACGCCTGGTGCCGCGGCGAGATCGCCTCGTTCAAGAAGCCCAAGCGCTACGTGTTCCACGAAGAACTGCCCAAGAACAGCTACGGCAAGATTCTCAAGACCGCATTGCGCGAGGCATTGCGCAGTGCCGAATCCACCGGCTAGGGCCGCCATCAGGCCCGGCCGATCAACCGGCGCACCAGAAGCCGGAATCCCCCAAGGAGGAGAGCATGAGAAGACGCGATTTCATCAAGGCGGCCAGCCTGCTGGCGGGCGCCTCGGCCCCGGCCATCTGGACCGGCCGCGCGGCCGCCGCCGCCAAGCCGGTGACCCTCAAGTTCGACAGCTACATCAGCGAGACCTCGGGCCCGTCGCGGCTGGACGAGTGGTACCTGAAACAGCTGGAGACCCGCACCAATGGCGCGGTCAAGGTGCGCCGCTACTGGGCGCAGTCCCTGAACAAGGTGGGCGAGCACCTGTCGGCCGTGCGTGACGGCACGTCGGAAATGTCATTGATCTCGCCGGGCTACTACCAGTCGCAGCTGCCGGTCACGCGCGGGCTGGACTGGTACTACCGCATGCACCGCTCGGACGCGCTGCAATGGCTGTGCCGCGACGTCTACGCCGAATACCAGCCCCTGCGCGATGAATGGGAACGCCGCTACAACAGCAAGGTGCTGTACTGGACCAACTGGTACTACGCGCCGCTGGTGACGCGCCAGCCGATCAACTCAATCGCGGACATCCGCGGCAAGCGCATCCGCGGCTACGGCGCCGCCAACGAGGTCATCGAACGCCTGGGCGGCACCGCGGTGCCGATGGCCGCGCCCGAGGTCTACACCGCGCTGGAACGCGGCGTGCTCGACGGCGTCTACGGTTTCGACTTCATCACCGCGGTGGCCTACAAGCTGCACGAGATCGCGCCGTACTTCACCGACATCGGCGACGGCCCGCACGGCCCGGCCGCGACCATCATCAACGCCCGCGTGTGGAACAACTTCCCCGACCCGGTCAAGCAGGTCAGCGACCAGATCGTCGGCGAGATCTATGGCGGCGAATACGCCCGCATCTACGAGGCCGCGGCGCGCCAGTACGTCAAGACCGCCAAGGCCGAGGGGACGAAGTTCTCGTCCCTGCCGCAGGCCGAGAAGGACCAGGCCCGGGCGCTGGTGCAACCGGCCCAGACCGACGGCTGGGTCGACCGGGTGGCCAAACCCGCCGGCCTGGACGGCCTGGCGATGCAGACCCTGGTGAACAACGCCATCGCCAAGTACGACAAACAGGGCAGCCTCAAGCGCTTCGACGAACTGGCCGCCGAGGCCTGACGGCCGCTTCCTTCCCCCGCGGCCCGGCCAACGGCCGGGCCGCCCACCGGCAGAGCATCCATGGACTATTCCTCCCGCCTGGGCGTGGTGTTGCGCGCCCTCTACAACCTGTTCGGCGCCATCGCCACGCTGTTCCTGCTGTTCCTGATGTTCGGCATCACGCTCGACGCCGTCGTGCGGGCCATCTACGGCCATTCCATTCCGGGCGTGTTCGAGATGTCCGAACTGAGCCTGGTGGTGATCGTGTTCCTCGGCCTGGGCTGGACCCAGATGGACGACGCCCACATCCGCGTCACGCTGCTGCACAAGAAGGTGCCGCCGCGCGTGGCGCAATGGATGGATGCGCTGGCCTGGCTCGCCGCCGCCGTGGTGCTGGCCACGCTGGCCTATCCGGCCACCAGCGAAGCGCTGGAGTCGATCGAGATCCGTGAATTCCGCTGGGGCTACGTCGAAGTGCCGATCTGGTGGACCAAGGCCATCGTGGCCATCGGCCTGTGGTTCGGCGCGCTGCAGATGCTGGCCCAGGCCGGCTGCAGCCTGTGCCGCGCCGAACCCGTTGCCCGCGCCACGCCGGCGCTGGCCTCGCACTGATACTTTCCGCGGGAAACCCCTCCATGGACGACGTCACCATCACCCTGGTCGCCACCGGCCTGATCTTCGTGTTCCTGCTGCTGGGCGCGCCGGTGTTCGCCGCGCTGGCGCTGGCGGGCATCACCGGCCTGATCCTGGTCGAGGACAGCGCCTTCGTGCTGAACCGGCTCAAATCGTATTCCTACGCGCAGTCGGCCTCTTACCTGCTGACCGTCATCCCGCTGTTCATCCTGATGGGCGCCTTCGCCCACCACGCGGGGGTGGGACGCAAGCTGTTCGACGTGGCGCGCAAATGGGTCGGCCACATGCCGGGCGGGCTGGCCATCGCCAGCGTGCTGACCTGCGCCGGCTTCGCCGCCACCTCCGGCTCCAGCGTGGCCACCGCGGCGACGGTGGGCGCGGTGGCCATTCCCGAGATGAAGCGCGCCGGCTACGACCCGCGCCTGTCGGCCGGCGCGGTGGCGGCCGGCGGCGTGCTGGGCGTGCTGATCCCGCCCAGCGTGCTGCTGATCTTCTATGCGGCCCTGACCGAGGTCTCGGCCGGCAAGATGCTGGTGGCCGGGGTGCTGCCGGGCCTGCTGTCGACGCTGGTGTTCATCCTGGGCATTCGCGTCATCAGCGCTTCGCCGCAGATGGCCGCGACGGTGCTGCCCAAGAGCCCCTGGCGCGAACGCGTCGCCTCGGTCCGCAACGGCTGGCAGGTGCTGGTGCTGTTCGTGATCGTGCTGGGCGGCATCTACCTGGGCTTCGTCACGGCGACCGAGGCCGCCGCGGTCGGCGCGTTCGCCGCGTTCATCATGCTGCTGTGCGCCCGGCAGGCGCGCGGCGAGCTGGGCGCCAAGCTGGTCGAAAGCCTGCGCAACGCGGTCACCACCACCGTGATGATCCTGTTCACCATGCTGGGCGCGGGCATCTTCAGCCTGTTCCTGAGCCTGGTGCAGATTCCGCAGCAGATCGCCGAGGTGATCGTGTCCTCGGACATCCCGCCGCTGCTGGTGGTGGGTCTGATGCTGCTGGCCTACTTCCCCCTGGGCATGTTCCTGGACGCCTTCTCGATGCTGGTGATCACCCTGCCGATCATGTTCCCCACGGTGGTGTCGCTGGGCTTCGACCCGATCTGGTTCGGCATCCTGGCCGTGAAGATGTGCGAGATCGGCCTGATCACGCCACCGGTCGGGCTGAATGTGTTCGTCATCGCGGGCATAGACCGCCAGACGCCGTTGACGCGGATCTTCCACGGCGCCTGGTGGTTCGTCATCATGGAGGTGGTCACCACGCTGATCCTGTTCTTTTTCCCGGTCATCGTCACCATCCTGCCCGAGATGATGCTGGGAAAATGAAGCGGAACGCGCGGCGCCGGTCACGCCATGTTGTCGACCAGGATGATCTTGGATACCAGTTCGGCGGTGTTCTTCGCGTCCAGCTTGCGCATGATGCGGGCGCGATGCACCTCCACCGTGCGGTAGGAGATATCCAGCCGCATGGCGATCTCCTTACAGCTCAGGCCGTTGGCGACGTAAGCGGATATTTCCCGCTCGCGCCGCGTCAGGTTGGCCGTGCGCAGGCAGTTGTCGGCGATGCGCTCGAAACTCCAGATCATCAGGTCGAAGGGGTCCTCCGGCGTCATGGTGATGCCGCGCGCGCGCGCCCAGAACACCTCGCGGCTGCGATGCTGCATGAAGCGCTCGTCTTCGTAGTAGCAATTGCTTTCCAGGTGTTTGAGGCAGCGTTGGCCGATCTGGTGAAAATCGGACAGCGAGGGATAAAGCTGCAGAATCGATTTGCCCACCAGTTCCCTGCGCGTGTAGCCGAACAGATTCGCGAAGGAGTGATTGCATTCCGAGATCTTGCGCGCGCTGCAGATCACTTGCGGCGCGGGAGATTCCTTGAAGGCGAGCAATGTCAGGTGAAAGTCACTCATATTGTCTCCCCGGATAGCGTGCCGGTTTTGCCGTTGCGCAACGGAATCCGCTGCGCTTTTGTGGCGGCCCGCATCTTGTCCGTGCGGGCTTCGAGGCGCCAGTGTATAAGAAGCTTTCGGCACCTGGAATGGGCTTTTTCCAGCGGTTTCAAGCGGGTTTTCCCGGTCGTATCCCGGTGCGTTCCAACGGCGTTTCATTTCTTTCATGCACCTGCTCGCGACATCCCTTTTCGCCCCTCGCATCCGCGGCGGCCGGCCATGACCGACGGCCGGATCGAGCCGCTGCCCGCGCTCCCTTTAAGCGCCCGCTTGGCGCAGCGGCTGGCATGGATCACCCCCGGCGCCACCGCGCCCGGCGGCCTGCCTCCAGGACAGCGCCGGCAGGCCGAATTCCAGGCGGGCCGGCGGCTGGCGGCGCAGTTGCTGGCCTCGCTGGACGCGCCCGTCACGCAGGTCGGCGTCGCCGAAGACCGCTCACCCATCTGGCCCGACGGCTTTGTCGGATCGATCAGCCACAGCCGGCGGCTGGTGGGCGTGGCGGTGGCGCGCCGGCGCGACGTACGCGCGATCGGCATCGACATCGAGGCCATCGCCGATGCCAGCGCAGTCGAAGCCATCGAATCGGTCTGCATGCGGCCGGAGGAGCGCCACTTCGACGCGGGCGCGCTGACGCGCGCCGAGTTCGCCACGCTGCTGTTCTCGGCCAAGGAGGCGTTCTACAAATGCATGCAGCCGCTCACGCGCGTGGCGTTCGATTTTCCCGACGTCACCATCACCCGGATCGATCCGGCGGCGCAGCGCCTGGAACTGCGCCTGCTGCGCGCGGCCACCGCGGAATTCGGGCCGGGTCACCTCTTCCAATGCGGCTATCGCAGCGCACAAGGCCACGTCTATACTGCCTTGGAAATTGGTCATTGAAGCATCTTCCCCTGACGGTTTTTCCCTGTCTTCAAGGAGCGTTCACATGTCTGATCCCATCGTTATCGTGAGTGCCGTGCGCACCCCGCTGGCCGCCTTCCAGGGCGAATTCTCAACGCTGTCGGCCAACGAGCTGGGCGCCATCGCCATTGGCGCCGCGCTCGAACGCGCCGGACTCAAGCCCGCGCAGGTCGACGCGGTGCTGATGGGCAACGTGCTGCAGGCCGGCCAGGGCCAGGCGCCGGCGCGGCAGGCCTCGATCAAGGCGGGCATTCCGTCGTCGGTGGGCGCCATCACCGTGTCCAAGGTCTGCGGCTCGGGCATGCAGGCCGCGATGCTGGCGCATGACGGCATCATCGCCGACACCTACGGCGTGGTGGTGGCGGGCGGCATGGAATCCATGACCAACGCCCCCTACCTGCTGACCAAGGCGCGCGGCGGCTATCGCGCGGGCCACGCGACGATGTACGACCACATGATGCTCGATGGCCTGGAAGACGCCTATCAGGTGGGCCGCGCCATGGGCACGTTCGGCGAGGACTGCGCCGCCAAGTACGGCTTCACCCGCGAAGAGCAGGACACCTTCGCCGTGGAGTCTGTCTCGCGCGCGCAGCAGGCCGCCCGCGACGGCGTGCTCAAATGGGAAACCGTGCCCGTCACCATCAAGTCCAAGAAGGGCGACACGGTGATCGAGCAGGACGAGCGCCCGCAGAAGCTCAACGTCGACAAGATCCCCACCCTCAAGCCGGCCTTCGCCGCCAACGGCACCATCACGGCCGCCTCTTCGTCGGGCAATGCCGACGGCGCCGCCGCGCTGGTCCTGATGCGCGAATCGACGGCCAGGAAGCTCGGCTGCACGCCGATCGCGCGCATCGTCGGCCACGCCAGCTTCGCGCAGGAACCCGAATGGTTCACCACCGCGCCCGTGGGCGCGATCAAGAAGCTCTACGACAAGGTCGGCTGGAAGACCGCCGACGTCGACCTGTTCGAGATCAACGAGGCCTTTGCCGCGGTCACCATGGCCGCCATGAAGGAACACGGCATCCCGCGCGACAAGGTCAACATCCATGGCGGCGCCTGCGCGGTCGGCCACCCCATCGGCGCATCGGGCGCGCGCATCATGGTGTCGCTGCTGGGCGCCCTGAAGGCCACCCAGGGCAAGCGCGGCGTCGCCACGCTGTGCATCGGCGGCGGCGAAGCCACCGCGATCGCGCTCGAACTCGTCTAAAAAGGGTCGCGCCCCCGTTTAAAGACGTCACAGAATTGCGCGTAAACGTTTCCGCGGCGCCTCCGGGCGCCGCTCTCCTGTGCGCGGCCGGCCCGTCGTGGCCTGCCGACACAGGAAAACACATTGCGAAACTTGAAGCCCCCCCGGGTGCATTGCCATCATGGTCGGACATTCATCCGGAACAAGGAGGTTTCATGCCGTATTCCAAAACCGCAATCCTGTCGGCCATCACGTTGACGGCCGCGCTGTCCGGTGCCCCCGTCCTGGCGCAGAACGCCCCGCCCGCCAGCCAGACGCCCATGGCGCCGGCCGCGGTGCAACCCACCGACCAGCAACTGCAGCGCTTCGCGTCCGCCTCGCAGAAGGTGTCGGGCGTGGTGGACGAATACCGACCCAAGGTCGATGCCGCCAAGACCGACGCGGAAAAACAGAAGGTGATCCAGGAAGCCGACGCCAAGATGGTCAAGCTGGTGCAGGCCGACGGGCTATCCGTGCAGGAGTTCAATGGCATCGGCCAGGCCGTGCAGCAGAACCCGCAGCTCAAGGAGCGCCTGATGAAGATGGGCAAGGCCGGCGCGACCGTACAGTAGGCCCCGCCCCTTTTCCCCGCTTCGCCGCGCCTTGGCGGTATCCTAGTCGAACCTGTCCGGGATACTTCCAAGGAGCGCGGCATCTTGACCCCCGATCTCACCCTGTACGACCTGGCCGGCGCCGATCCGACGCTGCGCTTCAGCCCCCATTGCTGGAAAACGCGCATGGCGCTGGCCCACAAGGGGCTGTCCGCCAATACCGTGCCGTGGCGCTTCACCGACAAGGAAGCGATCGAATTCTCGGGCCAGAAGCTGGTGCCGGTGCTGGTGCACGGCGACCACGTGATCAGCGATTCCTGGCAGATCGCCTGCTACCTGGAAGACACCTTTCCCGAACGCCCGTCCCTGTTCGGCGGCGACACCGGCCGCGCGCTGAGCCTGTTCGCCAACAGCTGGGCCGACACCACGCTGGTGCCGACGCTGGCGCGGCTGCTGCTGCCGGAAATCCACGCGCTGATCGACGCCAAGGACAAGGACTACTTCCGCCACACCCGCGAAAAGCGCTTCGGCCCGCTCGAAGACCTGCCCGCCATGCAGGAGGAACAGCTGGCGGCCCTGCGCGCCTCGCTCTTGCCGCTGCGCCAGATGCTGGCGCGGCAGCCGTACCTGGGCGGCCAGCAGCCGGCCTACGCGGATTACGCGGTGTTCGGTTTCTTCATGTGGGCGCGCTGCACCAGCGCGCTGGAACTGCTGGCGGCCGACGACC
The DNA here is from genome assembly GCF_056523125.1 of Achromobacter sp. ISS7. NCBI lineage: Bacteria > Pseudomonadati > Pseudomonadota > Betaproteobacteria > Burkholderiales > Alcaligenaceae > Achromobacter > Achromobacter sp. ISS7. The sequence continues at coordinate 3,110,176 of NZ_JAWRZD010000001.1, forward strand.
CCGTGGCCGCCTGGCGCGAACGGCTGCTGGACGCCCATGGCGGGCTGGCGCGGCAGGCGCCCGTGCCCGAGTAATCGAGCCGTCGAACGAGCAATCGAGCCGTCAAATACACGCCGTCGAGCACGCGCCGGCGCCATGCGCCGGCCGGATGCGGGCCGCCCTGGCGGGCGGCCACGCCAAGGCACGGCTCAGGTCTTCAGGCGATAGCCGGTCTTGAAGATCCAGCGCACCACCACCAGGCAGACCGCCAGGAACACCAGCGTCATGGCGGCGCTGATGCCGACGTTGACGTCGGCCACGCCATAGAACGCCCAGCGAAAGCCGCTGACCAGGTAGACCACCGGGTTGAACAGCGTCACGGCCTGCCAGAACGGCGGCAGCATCTTGATGGAGTAGAAGGTGCCGCCCAGGAAGGTCAGCGGCGTGATGATCATCAGCGGGATGATCTGCAGCTTCTCGAAGCCGTCGGCCCAGACGCCGATGATGAAGCCGAACAGGCTGAAGGTGATGGCCGTGAGCAGCAGGAAGCCCAGCATCGCGAACGGATGCGCGATCTCGAACGGCACGAACAGGCGCGCCGTGGCCAGCATGATCAGCCCCAGGATGATCGACTTGCTAGCCGCCGCCCCGACGTAGCCGGCGACGATCTCCAGGTACGAAATGGGCGCCGAGTGGATCTCGTAGATGGTGCCCGAGAAGCGCGGCATGTAGATGCCGAACGAGGCATTGGCCACGCTCTGGGTCAGGAGCGACAGCATGATCAGGCCGGGCACGATGAAGGCGCCGTAGCTGACGCCGTCGATCTGCACCATGTGCGAGCCGATGGCCGAGCCGAACACCACGAAGTACAGCGAGGTGGAAATCACCGGCGACAGCACGCTCTGCATCAGCGTGCGCCAGGCGCGGGCCATTTCGAAGCGGTAGATGGCGCGGATTGCGTAGAAATTCATGATTGTCCGTGCACCAGGCTGACGAAGATTTCCTCGAGCGAGCTTTCCGAGGAATTGAGGTCGGTGAATTCGATGTCCAGTTCGGTCAGGCGGCGCAGCAGGCCGGAGATCTCGCCGCCGCCCTGGTTGTCGTAGGTGTAGACCAGCTGGCGGCCATCGGCCGACAGTTCCAGGTGGAACGGCTCCAGCGCGGTCGGGATGCCCGGCAGCGGCGCCTTCAGCGTCAGCGTCAGGCGGCGCTTGCCCAGCTTGGCCATGAGCGCGTCCTTTTCCTCGACCAGGATGATCTCGCCCTTGCGGATCACGCCGACGCGGTCGGCCATTTCCTGGGCTTCCTCGATGTAGTGGGTGGTGAGGATGATGGTGACGCCGTTCTCGCGCAGGCGCCGCACCATGTCCCACATGCCGCGCCGCAGCTCGACGTCGACGCCGGCGGTGGGTTCGTCCAGGAACAGGATCTTGGGTTCGTGCGACAGCGCCTTGGCGATCATCACGCGCCGCTTCATGCCGCCGGACAGGGCCATGATGCGGCTGTCCTTCTTGTCCCACAGCGACAGGTCGCGCAGCACCTTCTCGATGTATTCGGGGTTGGCCGGCTTGCCGAACAGGCCGCGGCTGAAGGTCACCGTGTTCCACACGCTTTCGAAGGCGTCGGTGGAGATTTCCTGCGGCACCAGGCCGATGGCGGTGCGCGCGGCGCGGAAATCGGTGAGGATGTCGTGGCCGTCGGCCAGCACCCGGCCTTCGGTCGGGTTGACGATGCCACAGATGATGCTGATGAGCGTGGTCTTGCCGGCGCCATTGGGGCCGAGCAAGGCGAAGATCTCGCCGCGTTGGATTTCCAGGTCGACGCTTTTCAGCGCCTGGAATCCCGAGGCGTATCGCTTGGATAGGCCCTGAACTGATATGACCGGCTGCACTCTTGCTCCCAGCGTGGTGGACAACCCTGGATTTTACCCGCCCGCCGGACCCCGCTTGTTCGGCCTGGCGGAACGGTGTGTTTGATAAATGCGTTGAAACGGACCCGCCTGCCGTACACTGCCCGGACAGAAAAACAGGGCAAACATCGCCCGAAACAGGGGAAACGGGCCGGACAGGCCCGTCAAACGGCTATGTTCGCGGATCTGAAACACCTGTCGCACCACGCGGCCTGGCGCCGCCAGCTGGAAATGCTGCTGGAATCGGCCGGCGAAGGCATCTACGGCATCGACCTGCGGGGCCGCTGCATTTTCATCAACGGCGCCGGCGCGGCGATGCTGGGCTACACCCCGGACGAGGTGGTGGGCCGCAACATGCACTATCTGATCCACCACTCGCACGCCGACCGCAGCCTGATGCCGGTGCACGATTGCCGCATCTTCAAGGCGTTTCGCGACGGCCGCGGCGAGCGGGTCGACGACGAGGTGCTGTGGCGGCGCGACGGCTCCTGCTTCGACGCCCAGTATGCCTCGTATCCGATCCGCAACGACCAGGAGGTGGTGGGCGCGGTGGTAACGTTTTCGGACATCACCGCGCGCAAGCGCATCGAACGCGAACTGCAAGCCACCCGGGCGCAGCTGGAAGCGCGGGTGCAGGTGCGCACCGCCGAACTGAGCGCCGCCCATGAATCGCTGCGGCGGCTGGCCTCGCACCTGAGCACGCTGCGCGAGGAGGAGCGCGCCCACATCGCCCGCAACATCCACGACGATCTGGGCGCCTCGTTCACCGCGCTGCAGCTGGACCTGAACTGGCTGCGCCGGCAACTGGCGGGCGAACCGCCCCTGCAGGCCCACCTGGACCGCATGCTGGAAGTGACGCAGACGGCCATGGACGCCACCCGCCGCATCCTCAACGACCTGCGGCCGGTGGTGCTGGATCACCTGGGGCTGTGGGCGGCGCTGGAAACCCTGCTGCAGGACCTGCAGGCGCGCAGCGGGCTGCGCTGCCGCTACCTGTGCCCGCCCGACACCGAGCGCCGCCGGCTGGAGCCGGCGGCGGAAATCGCCGTCTACCGCATCGTGCAGGAACTGCTGACCAACGTGCAGCGCCACGCGCGGGCGCGCAGCGTCAGCGTCAGCGCGGTCTGGGGCGAAGACGGCCTGCTGCTGGCGGTGGAGGACGACGGCGTCGGCATGCAGTTGCCCGAGACGCGCCAGACCTTCGGCATCCTGGGCATGCGCGAACGGGCCCGCGCCATCGGCGGCGACCTGGAGCTGGACAGCGCGCCCGGCGCCGGCATGTGCGCCCGCCTGCGACTGAACCCGCAAGCGGCCTGAGGAGACGGCGCGATGCCCCTGAACCTGCTGATCGTCGACGACCACCTCATCATCCGCCGCGGCCTGGCCCGCATCCTGCAGGAAGACGCGCGCGTCGGCCTGGTGAGCGAGGCCGCCGACGCCCCCGCCGCCCTGCGCGCGCTGCGCCAGGAACGCTACGACGCCATGGTGCTGGACGTGGCGCTGGGCGAACGCGACGGCCTGGACGTGCTCAAGACGGTGCGCGCCGACCATCCCGCGCTGGGCGTGGTGATGCTGTCGGTCTATCCGGAATCCCAGTTCGCGGTGCGGGCATTGCGCGCCGGCGCCCATGCCTACCTGAACAAGGGCTGCGACCCGGACGAACTGCTGGCGGCGCTGGTCAATGCGGCGGCCGGCCGGATGTACGTCACGCCGGCCGTGGCCGAGCTGCTGGCGCACACCGTGCGCCAGGACAGCACGCGGCCGCCGCATGAGCTGCTGTCCAACCGCGAATTCCAGGTGCTGCAGCTGCTGGTGGCCGGCAAATCGGTGTCGGCCATCGGCGAACAGCTGGCGCTGTCGGTGAACACCATTTCCACGTACCGCGCCCGCATCTTCGAAAAGCTGGCCGTGCGCACGCTGGTCGAGCTGGTGGAATACGCCCGCGCGCACCAGCTGGGTGCGCGTTGAGCGGGACGCGCACCGGCCCGGCGCGACCACGCACCATGTAGTGCGACCCCTACACGGATATCGTCGAACCGGCGATACCGGCCGGCGGCGGCGAACGCCAAGATGGAGGCATTCCGAACCCTGGAGGCTTCCATGTCCCTGTTCAGCAATCCGTTCGATCCCGGCAGCCGCCTGGCCTGCGCCTGCGGCCGCCATGCATCCCAGGCCGAACACGCGCGCGCCGAGAGCGCGGCGGCGGACGGCGGCGCGCTCGACCGCGCCGTGGAGGGCGCCGTCATGCGCGCCTTGTTCCCGCGGGACGCGCTGCGCCGCCGCTTCCTGCGCGCGGTGGGCGGCGGCACCGCGCTGGCCGCGGTCTCGGCGCTGTTCCCGCTGGCCGCGGCCAAGGAGGCCTTTGCCCAATCAGGCGGTCCGCTGGAGAAGCGCAAGCTGAAGGTCGGCTTCATTCCCATCACCTGCGCCACGCCCATCATCATGGCGCACCCCATGGGGTTCTACGGCAAGCAGGGGCTGGACGTGGAGGTGGTCAAGACCGCCGGCTGGGCGCTGATCCGCGACAAGGCCATGTCCGGCGAATACGACGCCGCCCACATGCTGTCGCCGATGCCGCTGGCCATCACGCTGGGCGTGGGCGCCAGCCGCGCGGTGCCGTGGACCATGCCGGCGGTGGAGAACATCAACGGCCAGGCCATCACCCTGTCGATGAAGCACAAGGACCGGCGCGATCCGAAGGACTGGAAAGGCTTCAAGTTCGCGGTGCCGTTCGATTACTCCATGCACAACTACCTGTTGCGCTATTACCTGGCCGAACATGGCCTGGATCCGGATACCGACGTGCAGATCCGCGCCGTGCCGCCGCCGGAGATGGTGGCCAACCTGCGCGCGGACAACATCGACGGTTTCCTGGCGCCGGACCCGGTCAACCAGCGCGCGGTGTACGACGGCGTGGGCTTCATCCATACCCTGTCCAAGGCGATCTGGGACGGCCATCCGTGCTGCGCGTTCTCCGCCAGCCGCGAATTCGTGACCACCCAGCCCAACACCTACCAGGCCCTGCTCAAGGCCATCATCGAGGCCACCGCCTACGCCCGCGCCCCCGCCCATCGCAAGGAGATCGCCACCGCCATCGCCGCGCCCAACTATCTGAACCAGCCGGTCACCGTGGTCGAGCAGGTGCTGACCGGCACCTACGCCGACGGCCTGGGCAAGGTGCTGACCGATCCGGACCGCATCGACTTCGATCCGATGCCCTGGGGTTCGTTCGCGGTGTGGATCCTGACGCAGATGAAGCGCTGGGGCCAGGTCAAGGGCGACGTGGACTACCAGAAGATCGCCAGCGAGGTCTTCCTGGCCACCGACGCGGTGCGCCTGATGCGCGAGGCCGGCCTGACCCCGCCCGCCGAGGCCAACAAGACCTTCAGCATCATGGGCAAGCCTTTCGATCCCGCCGAACCCGAGGCCTACCTGGCCGGCTTCAAGATCCGGAGGACCTGATGCAGGCCGAGCGACCCTGGCGGGCGACCTTCCTGTCCGTCACCCTATTCCTGCTGTTCCTGCTGCTGTGGCACGTCGCCACCCGCCCCGCCGCCGGCGCGGCGACGGTCGACCCGGCCTATGCGGCGCTGGTCGGCAATGCCGCCGCCAGCGGCTCGCAGACGCCCTTTCCCGGCCCGGCCGAGGTCGGCGCCCGGCTCTGGCAGCACCTGCGGGATCCCTTCTATGACCGCGGTCCGAACGACAAGGGCATCGGCGTGCAGCTGGCGTATTCGGTGGCGCGGGTGCTGACAGGCTTCCTGCTGGCGGCGCTGGCGGCGATTCCGCTGGGATTCCTGATCGGCATGTCGAAGACGGTCTACCGCGCCTTCGATCCGTTCATCCAGGTGCTCAAGCCGATCTCGCCGCTGGCCTGGATGCCGCTGGCGCTCTACACCATCAAGGACGCCGACACCTCCGCCATCTTCGTGATCTTCATCTGCTCGCTCTGGCCGATGCTGGTGAACACGGCTTTCGGCGTGGGCAACGTGCGGCAGGACTGGCTGAACGTGGCGCGCACGCTGGAAGTGCCGCGGCTGCGCACCGCCCTGCAGGTCATCCTGCCGGCGGCCGCGCCCACCATCATGACCGGCATGCGCATCTCGGTCGGCATCGCCTGGCTGGTGATCGTGGCGGCCGAAATGCTGATCGGCGGCACCGGCATCGGCTACTTCGTGTGGAACGAATGGAACAACCTGTCCATCGCCAACATCATCTGCGCCATCCTGTTCATCGGGCTGATCGGCATGCTGCTGGACACCGTGCTGGCGCGCGCCGCGCGCCTGGTCAGCTACCGGGAGTGAACGCCATGAGCCAACCCTTTCTGCAAGTACAGGCGCTGGCCAAGCGCTACCCGGGCCGCAACGGCCAGGCGGCCGCCCCGGTGTTCGAGAACATCGACTTCGACATCGGGCAGGGCCAGTTCGTCTGCGTCATCGGCCACTCGGGCTGCGGCAAGACCACCATCCTGAACATCCTGGCCGGCATCGACGAGGCCAGCGAAGGCGTCGTCATCATGGACGGTCGCGAGATCGCCGGCCCGTCGCTGGCGCGCGGCGTGGTGTTCCAGGCGCACGCCCTGCTGCCCTGGCTGAGCGCGCTGCAGAACGTCGAATTCGGCGTGCGTTCGCGCTGGCCACAGTATTCCCGCGGCCAGGTGCGCGAGCACAGCCTGCGCTACCTGGACATGGTCGGCCTGGCGCGCGCCGCCGACAAGAAGCCCTGCGAGCTGTCGGGCGGCATGAAGCAGCGCGTGGGCATCGCCCGGGCCTTCGCCATCCAGCCGCGCATGCTGCTGCTGGACGAGCCCTTCGGCGCGCTCGACGCGCTGACGCGCGGCACCATCCAGGACGAACTGCGCGCCATCGTGCAGCAGACGCGCCAGACCGTCTTCATGATCACGCACGACGTGGACGAGGCCATCCTGCTGTCGGACCGCATCCTGCTGATGAGCGCGGGCCCCCATGCCCGCATCGCCGAGTCCGTCGAGGTCGACCTGCCGCGCGGCCGCACCCGGGCCAGCCTGCACCACGAGCCGCGCTACTACGAAATCCGCAACCATCTCGTCGACTTCCTGGTCGACAAGGCTTCCCACAAGGAGTGAACCCCCATGATGTCCCGCGCCGAAGTCACCGAACTGATCGTTACCCGCCGCCTGGAAAAGAAACTGTCCTGGGCCGCCATCGCCGAGGCCGTCGGCCAGAGCAAGGAATGGACCACCGCCGCCCTGCTGGGCCAGATGACCCTGACCGAGGAACAGGCCGTGGCCGCCGCCCGCTTGCTGGACCTGCCCGCCGACGCGGTGGTGCAGCTGCAAGTGGTGCCCTACAAGGGCTCGCTGCCCACCAGCGTGCCCACCGATCCGCTGATCTACCGCTTCTATGAGCTGATCAACGTCTACGGCACCACCTTCAAGGCGCTCATCAACGAGGAGTTCGGCGACGGCATCATGAGCGCCATCGACTTCAGGATGGACCTGACGCGCGAGGCCGACCCCAAGGGCGACCGGGTGCAGATCGTGATGAGCGGCAAATTCCTGCCGTACAAGACGTATTGATGCGGCCCGCCGGGGTCACCCATCCACCGCCAGCTCTTCCCAGCCCAGCTCACGCGTGCGGGCCAGGGCGCCGGTGACCGCCGCCGCGGCCGCCCGCGCCGCCTCGACCAGCGCGTCGCCGGCCAGCAGCCGGGCCGTGATGGCGGCCATGAAGACGTCGCCGGTGCCATGCACCGACGGCGGAATGGCGATCTCGTGATGGCTCAGCACCTCGCAGGCGTCGCGCGTCACCACGGCCAGCTGCAGCGTGCCGGGCGCGGCCGCCAGCGGCGCGGCGCTGGTGACCACGATCCAGTCGGGGCCTTCGGCGATCAGTTCGCGCGCGGCTGCCGCGACCTCGTCGATCGAGGCCAGCGGCCGGCCGACCATCTGCTCGAGTTCGAAATGGTTGGGCGTCATGCCGTGGGCGTGCGGCACCAGCTTGCGGCGGTACTGCGCCACCAGGCCGGCATCCACGTACAGGCCGTCGTTGCGGTCGCCCATGACCGGGTCGATGTGCACCCGCAGGTCCGGCCGCGCGGCGCGCAGCGCCGGCAGCCATTGCGCCAGCAGGTCCGCCTGCCCGGGCTGGCCCAGGTAGCCGCAGACCACCGCCCGCGCCACCCGCGTCACGCCGCGCTCGTCCAGCCCCCGCAACAGGCCCTCGAACCAGTCCAGCGGCACCGCGCCGCCATGCAGCGTCGGATAGTGCGGCGTATTGCTCAGGATGACGGTGGGCAGCGCGATGGCGCGCAGGCCCGCCTGGCGGAAGATCGGCATGGCGGCGTTGTTGCCGACGCAGCCATAGACGACCTGGGATTGGATCGAGACGATGTCCACCCGCGCGGTCACGGCGGGCAGCGCTGCGCCGGGCGTCGGGGCAGCGGGAATGGCGGTCATACGGTGGGCTCCCGGGGAGAAACGGATGCGCCCTATTCTAGTCCCCGGGGCGAAGGCCCCCCCGCCCGCCAGCCCGTCCGCGCCTCAATCGCGCGCCGACGCCAGCCAGCCGGCGCCGTCCAGCACCGCGTCGTCGATGCCGGCCAGGTACGGCGCGAACGGATACCCCAGCGACGACACGATCTGGCATTGCGCCAGCTGCGGATGGTCGGCGTTCAGCAGGTACTGGTGGCCACCGGCGGCCGACGGCACTTTCAGCAGCAGCGCGTCGCCGCGCGCCAGCCAGGCGTTGCCGAAGGCGCGCGAGGCCTGCAGGTCGGTCTGCCAGCCGGCCGGCGGCCGCGGCTCGGCCACGGCCGTTGCCGGCACCACCACTTCCAGCAGGAAGTAGTTGCGCGGCAAGGCGCGCGGATGCGCCACCTCGGCCTGCGCCAGGCGCGCGAACACGGCGGCGGCGGGGGTGGCGTCCAGCACCACCACCGCCGCGCCGGCGGCATGCCAGCGGCCCGCGGGGCGGGCGCGCGGCATCAGGTCCTGGCTGTTGCTCAAGCGCCAGAGCGCGGTCATGGGCCGTTTCCTTCGTCGATGTTGATCAACCACTGCTCGATCAGGACGGCGTAGCGCCCGTGCTGGCACAACAGCAGCGGCACCCGGCCGTGCAGCCGGCGCTTGGGGCTGCAGAGCCAGCGGCGCGCGCCGTCGGCGCCGCCGAACACCAGCTCGGCCAGCCACGCCACCCGCAGCGCCCGGTACAGCACGCGCAGGTCGGCCAGGTCCAGGCTGTGGTCGCGGTTGGGGTCGCGCGGCCTGCCCGGCTCCCCCTGCGGCACCAGCGCCAGCCAGTGCAGCAGGTCGCCGGCGAAGGTGGCGCGCAAGGCTTGCAGCAAGGCCGCCGCGCACTGCAGGCTGGCGGGCGGCCCGGCCTGGCCCAGGGCCTGGCTCAGGCGCGCCTCCAGCGCCGCGGCGATGCCGGCCGCCTCAGGGCGCGGCGCGGGCGGCGAGGGCCGGCTGGGCCGTTGCGGCAGCCGCGGTTTGGTCGAAGGCGGCATTGAGGGCCGCACCATCAATGCTGACGGTTCCTGCATTCAGCAACCCCTCCAGATATGCGCGCGCCGCCAATTCCTGGCGTTGGGTGCGCAGCGCGCTGCGCAACGCGTCCTTCACCTGCTCGTACGGCGCGACGCTGGCCGCGCGCAGATCCACCAGCTTGAGAATGTGGAAGCCCGCCGCCGACTGCACCGGCGCCGCCACCTCGCCCGCCTTGAGCGGCTCGATCACCGGACGCATTTCCGGCGTCAGCTGCGACAGCGGCACATAGCCGATGTCGCCGCCCTGGGCGCGGGTGGTGGCGTCCTGCGAATAGCTCTTGGCCAGCGCGGCGAAGTCGGCCTTGGGCGCCTGGGCGCGCTTGACCAGGTCCTGCGCCTGCTTGCGCGCGGCGGCCACGGCATCGCTGTCGCCCACCGCGGCCGGCAGGAAGATCTGGCTGACGCGGTACATCGCCGGCTGCGCCAGTTGCGGCTTGGCGCGCTCGTAGGCGGCCTGCAGGTCGGCCTCGCCCGGATAGTCGTCGGGCGCGCGGCTGACCGAATCCAGGTAGGTCTGCAGCACGATGCGTTCCTGCGCGGCCTGGAAGGCTCGCTTGAGCTCGGGACGGTCCTGCCAGCCCTGCGCGCGGGCCTGCTCGACCAGCGCTTTTTCGGCCAGGCGGCCGCGCAGCCACTGATCGAGCGCGGCGCGGTCGCCCTTGAGTTGGGCGCGGGCCTCGGGCGGCAGCGCCTGGATCTGGCGCACCAGTTCGTCACGGTCCACCTGCACCGCGCCCAGGGTGGCCACGGCGGGGCCCTTGGCCTCGGGCGGCGTTGCCGGCGCGGCTTGCGCGGCCGCGGCGCCGGCCTTGGCGGGCGCGGCCGCGGCCTTGGCCGGCGCGGGCGTCGACTCGCTGCTCTGGGCCGGATTGCCGCGCATCAGCGCCACGGCGCCGGCCAGCACCGCGATCAGCAGCACCGCCGCCGTCAGCCGCAACCGGGCGGGCTGGTTGGAAAGAATCTTCATGGTCGAAACCTCGCTTGCTTGAATGCGCCATTCGCCGGGAACGGCGGCCGGGTTGGGGACGTCGCCGTCCCGAACGCCAGGCCCCGTGCCTGGCGGATGGATCAGTTCGCCGCCTCGGTGGCGGCTTCTTCCTGCGGTTCTGCGGCGGCGGCGTCTTCAGCGCCGGCCTCGGCGGTCGCGTTGGCGCGCAGGAACAGCAGGAATTCCTGCAGCAGGCGATCCCACAGTTCCGCGGTGGCGCGCAGGTAGTTCTCGGACACGCCGCCGGCCAGGATCACGTCCAGTTCCAGCACCAGGAACACGCCCTGCACCGTCAGGCGGGCGAAGCGCTTTTCCACGTTCCAGCGGTCGGCCAGGCCGGCCGGCAGTTCGCCTTGCACGCGCAGCGCGCAGCTCAACGTGTAGTCCAGGTAGCGGCCGGGCTCGGCGGCGGGGTTGCCCATGCGGGCGGCGAAGCCCACGCCCTGGCTGGCGCTCAACAGCTGCACCATGCCGTTCTGCTCGGACACGGTGACGCGGTAGCCGGCGGATTGCAGCAGGTCCTGCAGGCGTTCGGCGTTGACGTCGAGAATCAGGCTGGAGTCGGTCATTACAGGTTTCCTAGATGAAAAAAATAAGACAGGTCTTGCAATATCAGGGTTGGGCCGGCGCAGCGGCGGGCGCGGTGGCGCCGACCTGCGCGTCATACAGCTTGTCGCCGTATGCCTGCGCCTGCTCCTCGAACTTGACCCGCGCGCTGCCGGCGAACGGCTGCTTCATGGCCAGGATGCCGCCGGTGCCGATGCGTTCGTAGGCGTTCAGGATCTCCTTGCCGGCCTCGTACATCTCGCGGTTCTTGGCGACGCAGGCCTTGGCCTCCGTCTCGCGCTGCGCCAGGGAGCGCGCCAGGGTCTGGCGTTCCGCTTCCTTGGCGCGCGACAGCGTCAACAGCTCGTCGTAGGCGCCCTTGAACTTGCCCAGCTGGGCATGGCTGGCGGCCACCTGCGCCTGCGCGCTTTCCATGACGGCGCCCTGCTGCTCGGCCAGCTTGTCGGCCTGGCCCTTGGCCTTGGCCAGTTGGCCGCGCAGCGCCTCCAGCTCTTTCTGGGCAGCGTCGCGCTGGGCCTCGGCCGCGGCCTTGGCGGCGTTGACCTGGGCCTGCTCGCTCTGCAGCTGCTGCAGTTGCTGGGTGGTGCTGCGCAACTGCGCGCGCAGGCGCTCTTCCATGCTCTCGGCCTGTGCCGGCGCCGCCACGCTCAGGCCCGCGGCGCACAGGGCCGCGGCGGCGGCCAGCCGCCGGCCGCGCCCCAGCGCCTGAGGCTGGCGCAATTCATCCCATAAGGTATGCATGTCCATGGCCTCAGAACCTGGCGTTGATCTCGAACTGCATCGTGTCGATGGACAGCGGCGCGCCGTAGATCTCGCGCGTGCTCATCCAGCGCAGGACGCCGTACACGTTCTTGTCGAAGGCATAGCCGCCGCCGATGTAGTAGCCGCGGGCATTGGTGCCGCCCTGGTGGAACGACGAATCGTTGAAGGCGTCGGGCAGCGCATCCGGCTGGATGTACTTGTAGCCAACGAAGGCCAGCCAGTCGCCCTTTTCCTTCAGGTCATACGATCGGCCCAGCGTGGCCTGCAGCATCCAGGCGTTGGGGCCGCTCTCGACTTCGCCATTCTCGCCGAAGTTGTTGACGATGTTGCCTTCCGAACGCTTCCACATCTTGCCCTTGCTGTAGGCCAGGTTGCGGATGTAGTTGGCGTTCAGGCGCAGGCCCAGGCCGTCGAACACGCGCGTGTCCCAGCGCAGGTTCAGGTCCAGCAGGTCGAACTTGGACGCCAGGCCGACGTACTGCGGCTGCGGCGTGTTGGCCGGATCGAGCGGGTTGGAGGTGATGTTGCGCAGCAGGAACAGCGTGTTGCCCTTCTGCATGAAGGCCGGACGCGACCAGTCCGTGTCGCAGTTTTCCTGGCCGGCCCACGGCGAGCAGGCGCTGGAGCGCTTGCCGGCGATGTTGTCGAAGTGGTAGTAGGCCAGCGCGCCGCGCACGCTGTTGCGGTTGTCGATCTTCCAGTCGGCGCCGGCCTGCGCGGCCAGCAGCCACTTGTCCTCGCTCTTGCCTTCCGAGAACGACGAGGAGTTCCAGCCGTTCGAGCCGTACTCGGTCGAGAACGCGCCCAGGGTGCCGAACAGCGTCACGTCGCGGCCTTCCAGCGGCTGCTTGAAGATCGCGGCGATGCCGTCGAAGTTCAGGTCGTTCGAGAACAGCATGTCGGTGGACTCGAACGGATTGGCGATGCGCCCGCCCGTGACCGTGGCCCACTTGGCGGGGCGGTAGGTCAGGTAGGCCTGGTCCAGCCAGATGTCCTTCTTGCCCATGCCGCCGCCCAGGGTCTGCGAGGTCGAGACCGGGCTGTCGTCGCTGCCGGTGGCCAGGCGGATGCCGGCCGACCAGGATTCCGAGATCTCGGCGCGCACGCCCAGGCGGGCGCGGATGCGCAGCTGGTTGCGGCGATCCTCCCGCGTGTTCAGCATCGGCGGGTAGTTGTTGTTGGTGTTGCGGTTCAGGTCGTACGGACCCTTCGAATTGAGCTTGGCGAAATCGACGATTTCATTGCTGTTGCTGCCCGAGTACAGGCGCGATTCGTCGCGCACGCGCACGTCGCCGTCGATGGTGATGCGCGACACCCAGTCGGGGAAGGTGTTCGGCTGGGCCCAGTTTTCTTCCTTGGCCTGCACCATGACTTCCGCCTTGACCTCGTCGCGGATCTGGTCGCGCACGGTCTGCGGGATGTAGGGCACGCGCACGTCGCCGGCCTGGGCCACGGCGCCGCCGCGGTCCTGCGGCGCGGCGCGGGCGGCCTTGGCCTCGGCTTCGGCCTGGGCCACCAGGGCTTCGGCCTGGTCCGCCTTGAGCACGCCCTGCTGCACCAGCAGGCGGATCAGGTTGATGGTGGCGTTCTCGGACGGGGCGGGCGCGGCGGTGGCGGCGCCGGGCAGCGCGGCGGCGCCCGCCGCGGCCAGGGCCAGCGATGCCGCCAACCGGTTCAATTGGAACTTCATTCTCTTGGCACTCCAGGATCGGTTCAATTCAGCACTTCAGGAGGGGCGGCGGCCGGTCAGCGATGCCCGGATCGGCATGCTGGCCGAGGCCGGCGGACGTTCATCCAGGCCCGGCACCGCGCGCAACGCCGCCACCACGCGGGCGTCGACGTCGGCATCGCCGCTGGAACGGGTCAGTTCGACACGCGTGATCTGGCCGCTGGCCGTGAGCCAGATGTTGGCTTGCAGGCGGAAGGTCAGATTGCGCGTGCGCTCGTCTTCGCGCAGGATCTTCTGCAGCGCGTAGGCGAGGTACTGGCTGTAGGTGGCGTTGCCGGCGCGGCCACCGCCGCCGCCCGCCATGCCCTTGCCCTGGCCGGCGCCGATGTTGAAGGCGTCGCTGCCCGCCTGGGCATCGCCGTCGATCTGCATCGGGTTGGCCAGGTCGTCGGACGGACGCGGCGGCGCCTCGTCTTGCGGCTTGGGCGGTTCGGGCGTGGGCTGCGGCTCGGGTTCGGGCGTGGCCACCGGCTCTTCCTTGGGCTGCTCGGGCTCCGGCGGCTTTTCCGGCTCGGGCGGCGGCGGCGGAGGCGGCGGCAGCGGGATGATCGCGGTGACCTTGGGCGCGTCGCGGCGCACCCCGGCCATGTCGTTGGCCCAGCGCCAGAGCGCGTAGGCGGCCGCGATCAACACCACTGCCACCGCCGCCAGCTTGAGCCAGCGGCGCGCGGGATGGGGGGTGCGCGGGGAATCGGATGCGTGGTGCGGCATGACAGTCGCCTCGGCCCCTATTTCGGCTTGCCGGTGACCAGCCCGACCTGGGCCAGTTCCAGCCGGCGCAGCAGGTCCAGCACTTCCACCACCTTCTGGTACTGCACGGCGGAGTCGCCGCGCACGATCACCGGAAAGTCGGGATTCAGTGCCTTCTCCGTGCGCAGCCGGTCTTCCAGCTCGGGCAGGGTCACCGGGTAGGCGTCCAGGAACACCTGGCCCGCGTCGTTGACGGAAATCGCCTTGGTCTTGGGCTGCGACAGGGCGATGGACGAGCTGGCCTTGGGCAGGTTGACCTTGATGCCGGCGATCTGCGCCGTGGCGGTCAGGATGAACATGACCAGCACGACCATCAGCACATCGACCAGCGGCGTGATGTTGATACCGTCCACGGGCGCGTCGTCGTCATCGTCCTGGGAAGCGGATACGGAAGCCATGGCAATCCTCTCCTTATGCTTCGGCGGCGGCCGGCTGCGCGTCGCGCACGGCCGGACGGCTGGCGGCGGGCGCGCGGGCGGCGCTGTGGTGGGCGGCTTCCTGGGCCTGGCTTTCGCCATGCACTTCGGCCAGGCGCGTCACGAATTCGTCGACGAACACGCGCATGTCGGCGCTGACTTCCTTGTTGCGCGAGATCAGGCGGTTGTAGCCAAACAGCGCCGGGATGGCGACGAACAGGCCCATGGCGGTGGCCAGCAGCGCGGCGGCCATGCCCGGGGCGATGGCGTTGATGTTCACGTCACCGGCCATGGCGGTGCCCAGGAACACCACCATGATGCCCAGCACCGTGCCCAGCAGGCCGATGTACGGGCCGCCGGCGATGGCGTTGGACAGCACGCCGAGCTTGGCGCCCAGCAGCTGGTTTTCCTTGGTGCGCACGGCATCCAGCGACGCGCGGATGGCCTCGATGGTGGCGGCCGAGATCGAGCTGGTGTCGGCGCCCTGCTCGCGGCGGGTGCGGATTTCATTGATGGCCACGCGGTACAGGCGCCACAGCGAGGCGTGCTCCAGGCGGGTGGCCAGGGCCTTGTCGTCGGCCAGCAGTTCCAGGCGCTGGCCGACCTTGGCGAAGGACTCGCGGAAGACCTCATTGGCGCGGGCCACGCGGGCCACGTTGCGGCTCTTGCGGATCATGATGATCCACGACTGCACCATCATCAGCACCAGGATGGCGATGATGACCCAGGCGTCGATCGGCACCGCCTTGAGCAGGAAGCCCAGGCCGCCGAAGCCGAAGCCCGACTGTTCCTCGTCGCTGCCGTAGGCCACCAGGCGCGATTCGGCGCCCTGCGAGATCGCGTCGGCCAGGATCAGCGCGGCGGGACGGGCGATGCGCGACAGGCGCACTTCGTCGATGGCGCCGACGAACGGCGCGTACACGTGCGGCGCCGGGGCGGCGGCCGCTTCGGCCGGCGCGGCGGCTTCGCCATTGGCGGGGGTGGCGGCGGGCGCGGCGGCCACGGCCGGGGCCGGCACGTCACCGCCCAGGGCGGCGGGCGTGTTCAGCGGCGGCAGGCTGGCGGCCAGCGACGAGGTGGCGCGGCCGTTCACGTACAGCGTGACGCGGCTGCCGTCGGCCGTCACGGCCAGGTGCTGCCAGGCGGCGGGCGTGAGCGACTGGCCGGGCTGGCTGCGCTGGCCGTTCACTTCGACAAAGGGCACGCCCTGGTTGATCCCGATCAGCAGCGCGTTGCCGGCGTCGCGGCGGGCATACACCAGCTGTTCGCCGGCCGGCTGGTCGGCGCGCACCCAGGCGCTGAAGGTGAAGGCGCCCGCGGCGGGCACGGCCAGCGAGGGGCTGGCGGGCAGCATCAGCGGCGCGCCACCGGCGAATTGCGCGGCGCGGCCGATCACGCCGTCGACCGCGGCGGCCATGGGCGTCTGGGCGTTGTTGCTGTTGCCGGTGGTGTCACGCGGCGGCGCGCCAGCGGCGCCGTCGAAGTGGTAGACCAGCGTGTAGTTGGGGTCGAACGTCAGCTGGCCGTTGGCGGACGCCGGGGCCTTCTGGTTGCCGTAGTACATCCAGATGTCCTGGCGCTGGCCGTCGGCCAGTTCCGGCAGGTCGACCCAGATCAGCGCCATGCCCAGCAGCGGATCGAAGGCTTCCAGCTGGTGGTTTAGCACGGTCTGGTCGTCGCCGGCCACGAAGCGGATGTCGGCGCCCTTCTCGTTGATGCCGTCGAAGGTGAAGTTGCCGGTATGCAGGCGCACCAGCAGCGGCGTGCGGCCCGCGGCGCCGCCCAGCGGCGAGCCTTGCGGCGTGCTGTCGACGGTGATCTGCTTGCGGTACTGCCAGTCAGGCTGCCACCAGGCGTTGGCGGCGGACGGCAGTATGCCGGCCAGCACGGTCAGTAGGAGCATCAATAAGCGTTGCATGGTCAGGACTCCGGGGTAAATACGGTTTCGCGCGCGCTCAGAAGCTGGCGCGGACGCTGAAGTTCAATCGGGGATCGTGTTTCTTGGTGTTGGGGCCGTCCTTGAGCGGATAACCCCAGTCCAGCGAGCCGGACAGCCAGTCCAGCACCTGCAGGCGCGTGCCCAGGCCGACGCTGGCCAGCGAATAGCTGGAATCCTGCTCGGGCAGCGGGTCGCGCAGGCGCAGCGTGGCCGCGTCGGCGAAGGCATAGAAGCGCCATTCGTTGACGTTGCTGCCAAGCCAGCGCGCCAGCGACGGCGTGCGCCACTCGACCGAGCCAAGGAAGCCGTCGTCGCCGGTGCGCTCGGCGGCCAGGTAGCCGCGCACGCTGGTGCTGCCGCCGGCGGAGAATTGCTCGTTCGAGACCAGCGCGCCCGACGACAGCTGGAAGCCGGCGCGCAGGCCCAGTTGCCAGTCGCCGAACAGGTTCTGCGTGTGGGTGCCGTCACCGCGCAGCAGCGCGAAGCTGGGGCTGGCGCGGTAGCGCTTGTCGTCGAATTCCTTCCAGTCGCTGCCCAGGCCGAAGAACGAGCGGCTGGCGCCGACGATCGACAGGCCGACGCTGCTCTGCGAGGCCTCGGAATAGCGGTAGCCGTTGTACGAGAACGTGAACGGCACGTACTTGAGCGGGATCAGGTCTTCGTTGCCGCCAAAGCGCGTGGTCTCGTCGAACTTCTTGTAGTCCAGGCCGACCGACAGCGAGTTGTACCAGTCGCCCTGCGGCGCCATGGTGTAGATGGCGCTCATGCCGAACGAGTAGCCCTTGCCCAGCACGTTGGTGCCGCCGATGGTGGCGACGTTGCTGTCGCTCTTGTAGCCGGTGAACTGCAGGCTCCATTGCTTGTCCAGCGGCATCGAGTACGAGCCGGACCAGACCTTGGCGTTGTCGGTTTCCTGCGGCGCGGTGAAGAACGTCAGGCTGACCGAATGGCCCAGCTGCCACAGGTTGTCGTAGCCCAGCGATGCCGTGCTGCGCAGGCGCGTGGTGTCGGCGCTGTAGTCGTTGTTCAGACCCAGGCTGGCGTGCCAGGGATTCTTGTCCTCGACCTTTAGGTCGACGTCCATGGTGCCCGGGATGCGGCCTTCCTTGACCAGCGGCACCACCTGGCGGCTGGCGCCCTTGTTCAGGTTGGTCAGCTCGGCCTGCGCCTGGTTGAAGTTGGGCACCTCGCCTTCCTGCAGCGCCGGCACCTCGTCGCGGATGGTCAGCGGCGAATAGTGCTTGGCGCCCACCACGCGCACGCGGCCGACCTTGGTTTCGGCGACCTGCAGGAACACGATGCCGTCGGCCACCTGCTGCTCGGGCAGGTCGACGTACACGGACTGGTAGCCGCGTTCCTGGTAGACCGTCTGCAAGGCCTCGCGCGCCGACTCGATGTCGGCCAGCGTGCGGTCCGGCCCCAGGTAGGGATAGACGGCCTTCTCGATATCGCGCGCGTCCAGCACGGTGTTGCCGCGCACGATGTATTCGTTGATGTTGACGCGACGCGCCTCCTGCGCGGCCGGCGCCGGCTGCGCCCAGGCCACGTTCGCGGCCAACGCCAGCACCACCGCTCCCGGCGCGCTGCGCATCATGGCGCGCAGCGCGCCGCCCCTGCTCTCGAAATCATGCATAGCGATGCACTCAGTTCCTTGTGTGATAGCCGGTCTGGCACCGGCCGCTACCGTGCAGCGCGCTTGCGACAATCCTGTTACGGCTTTCTGCCCGCATACCCGCGTCTACAGCTTCTGCTTGTTACTAGACGTTCCCGGACGGCGCGGACTGCGCGTTGTAAGAAAAATTTCATGAAACAGCGCGGCCCCGGGGAAAAGGTGCGCAAGAAAGAATCAGGGCCCGGCTTTCGCCGGGCCCTCATGCGCTTTTCGCACGTCGTCTTGATGACGGCGGCATGACAACCGGCCGGCTTTTTGCCGACCGGTTGCAACCCCGGGGGTCAGCCGCCGCTGTCCACGCCCTGCACCTGCACCACGCCGTCGGGACGGTAGGACGGGGTGGCCGCGCGCGGCTGCGGCGTCGCGCCCGCGCCGGCCATCGGCTCCTCGCCATAGCCCAGGATCTGCACGTTGATGACCGACGGCTGGTTCTGCCGCGACTGCTGGCGGGCGCGCTGCACCGAGTCCTCGGCCGCGCCGGACGCGGCCGAGGACGCCGCGCTGGCCGAGGACAACGCGCCGGTGTTGACCACCGCCGTCACCGGGATGCCCTTGCTGTCGCCCTGCACCTGGATGTTGGCCGCGTTGACCACGTGCAGCGCCGCGACGTTGACGTTGCCCGACACGCGGATGCCGGCCTCGCCCGCGTCGATGGTGCCCAGCGGCGCGATCAGGTCGACGTCGCCCGCCGGCACTTCGGCGATCGGCGCCAGCGTGGCGATGCCGGCGCCGGTGGAAGGCGCCGTCGGCGCCAGGGTGACGTTGCCCAGGGCGTCGTAGACGCGCTTGGGCGGCGTGTAGATCACCGTGGTCTTGGCGCCGCGGCCGGCGTTGATGTCGCCCTCGGCCGACCATGCCTGGATGTGGCCGCCGAAGGTGGTCATGATGCGGCTCTGTCCCAGCAGCACGCTGCCCAGCGCGTACAGCTGGATGTCGCCCTGCCCCTGCGTCACCACGCCCGCCGTCGCCGGCGGCGCCGCGCCCTCGATGCCCAGCACCTGCTGTCCGCCCGGCGTCAGCAGCTGGATGTCGCCGCCGAACTGCGTGCGCAGGCCGGCGCCGCCGTACATGGTGAAGTCGCCCTGGTACAGGCGCAGCGCGCCCTCGGCGCCGGTCTGCGGGAACAGCGCCGCGATGGCGCGGCGGCCGCGCAGGTAGCTGCCGCTGCGCGGGCCGTCCTGGTCGTTGTACTCGCGGCCGCCCTTGCGCAGTTCGGCGAAGTACAGCTGGCGCGCATAGATGCCCTGCTGTTCGGACGCCAGGGCATCCAGCGCGGCGCGCGCGCCGTCCTCGCCGCCGTCGTAGCCATGATGCGCGCGCAGCCAGTTGACCAGGTGCAGCTCGCTTTCCTGGCGATAGTCCTGCATCAGGTCGCGGCGCTTGCGCGACGGATCGGCCGCCACCTCGGCATCCAGCTGTGCCTGGCGCTGCGCCAGTTCGGCCGCCGCGCCCGACTCGTCGCCCTGGTAGCCATACACCTGGCGCAGCCAGCCGGCCAGCGACAGCTCGCCGGCGTAGGATTGCACTACGCCGTCCGGATTGGCGCCCAGCGTCTGGCCGGCGGCCAGCGCCCGCGCCGGGTCCAGGTAGCGCGCCAGCAGGCCGGCGTAGTCCGGCCCCTGCGGGCCGACGCCCGCCAGCACGGCAACGCTGGCGCCGGGGCGCGCGTCGCCGCGCACGATGGCGCCGACGCTGACGATGCTGGCCACGTCGTCCTGGCGGATGTTGCGGCCCGCCTGCACCAGCAGCGTGCCAGGGCCGGCCACCTTCAGATCGGCCTGCAAGATGTCGCGCCCGGCGATCACCTGCGACAGGTCGTTGGCGTTGCTGTGCAGGCCCAGCGCGCTCATCCCGAGGATGTCGCGTCCCGCCCGCACCGAGACCGGCAATGCGGCCTCGTACCAGGTCAGCACGGTTCTGGACCGGCCCTGCAGGCTGGTTGTCGCGAGCCGCGTCTCGGCGCCGGTGCGCAGGCCGACGATATCGCCATTCACGGCATGGAAACGCGCCACCTCTCCCTCCCCCTGACGCGGCGAGGCATCCAGCGGCGTGTTGGGCCCGAACACGAACAGGGGCTTGGGCGAGTTCTGCCAGATCCCGTTGCCTTCGACAGAGATATTGGAAATCGTCTGGGTGTTGTTCTCGCCGCCATTGACGGCCATGAAGCCGGGGCGCCACGGTGTCGGCAGTGGCGTGTCCGCGCCCGATATCGACACCGCATGGGCGCCCGCGGCGAAGATCGAGCCGCCGGCCAGCATCGACAATTCACCGCTGGAAGACGGCGCCAGCAACAGCACGTGATTGACGTTTTCCGCATCGCGCGCGGTGGCGGCCAGGATGATATTGCCGCCGGCCGCCGTCACGCCAAGCTTGGACGGATAGAGGTAGCTCATCTGCCGCGGCCCGCCGAGCCGGGTCGTGTCATCGGTCAGCAGGTCCGTGCCCGGCTTGAAGGTATTGTTGGTGGTCAGCGGCGTCAGGTTGCCGCCCGCCGAGAACAGGTCGATGGCCGTGGCCGGCGTCCACAACGTGAACCAGCTTTCGGCGCCGCCGCCCTTGGACAGGCTGCCCTGGACATAGGGGCTGGTGTTGATCTGGTACACACGGCCGGGATCCGGCGCATCGGCCAGCACCAGGTCGCCGCGCGTATCCAGCGAGGCCACGGCATCGCCCAGCAGCAGGCGCGGTCCGCCCATGGGCTTGCCGCCGCCCACCGCGGACATATCGGGCGCACGCAGCTGAGCGCCGTCGCCATAGAACAGCGAGATGCCGCCGACGCGGCCCGCCGTCAACGCCAGTTGCCCGCGCAGATTGACCAGCAGCCCGTTCAGATCGACATCCTCGAAGTTGCCGGCATAGCCGGTGCCCGTGCCCGCGGTGCCGTCGGTCTGCTGCATCGCGCGCAGATTGGGGTTGTAGGCGCCACCGATGCGCAGGTCCATATCGCCGCCGCCGGTCAATACCAGGTCGCCACCGACCACCCGGCCGGTGCCGGCCACCACCGCCACCAGGGCCTGCGAACGGCCGGATGCCAGATTGTTATTGAGCAGGGCGTCGCCGCGCGCATCGCGCACGCCCGCATCGCGTCCGGCGCTGATGCTGAGATTGCCGCCGCCCAGGGTGCCGAAGCCGGTGAAACCCACCACGCGGGGCTGCTCGCGGTTGGTGACCGAATTGCTGGCATACGCGCCGAAGTTGATCCACCAGCTCGACGCGATGTCCGTCACGCCCGGCATGCCCACGCTGCCCTGGCGCCACAGCCAGTTGCTGACCGCCGCGCTGGGATACTTGGAGAAGTCGGCGTCCTGGCTGCCGTAGGGCTGGGCGTTCATGGAATTCTTGCTCCATGCGTCGCCATAGATGTCGCGGCCGGCCGCCACGGTCAGGTTGCCGCCCTGGTCCGGGTACCAGGCGCGGTAGGCGGCCAGCGCCGCGTCGTACTTGCCGTCGTACTGGACGGTGCCCAGCACGGCGTCATCGACGGTGGTGCCGCGCGGCAGGTTGAAGCGCGCGTCCAGCGCGGCCCCCAGCGACGAGGGCGCGCCGGCCGTGTACACGCCGTACACCGACGCCATGCCGACGTCGCGCCCGGCCAGCAGCGACATATCGCCCGTGCCGGTGCGCAGCACGCTGAACAGCGGCGCGCGGTCGGCGTAGCGGTAGTCGCGCGTGACGGTGGTCTCGGTGCGGCCGCCGCCTTCACAATAGCTGACCGCCCCGCAGAATTCCTCCTCCGAAACGCCCCACTCGGCCTCCAGCTCCGCCACGTAGCGCCCCTTGCCCGACTCGTCGCCGAACCAGTAGAGCGAACCCGCCGCCGTCAGCTTGCGCTTGCCCGCCTCGCAATAGCCCGTGCCGTTGCAGAAGTCGTCCTCCGTCATGAAGAAGCTTTCGGCAATGGCCTTTGGCGAGGTTCCCAGCAGGGACTGGTCCAGTCCCAACTCGTCGATGGCGAGCTGCGTCAGCCCGCGCTCGCCGATGAAGACATTGGTGACGGTCTTGTTGCCGAAGCCCAGCCGGCCGTAGTGCGTGTCGGCCAGGATGATGTCGCCCTGCCCGTCCGGCCGGCGCGCCGCCATGTCGGCCGCCATCAGGTCGGCGCCCGCCACCGCCATCAGGCTCCAGGCGCTGGCGCCCTCGCCCAGCATCGGCGCCAGGGCCCAGTTGCGGCCCTGCCGGCCGTCCGGGCCGACGGGACGCAGGTTGATGGGTTGATGGCCCGGCAGTTCGATGAAAGTCTGCGACGGGATCAAAGAACCGCGCGCCAGGTCCAGGCGCGCGCTGGCCTTGAGAGCCGCCGGCAGCGCCACGCCCTTGGGCCAGGTGAAGGCCTGCAGCGCCGCCTCGTTGCGCAGCGTGAAGCCCACGCCCAGGCGGACGCCCGCGCCCAGCGTCAGCGCCTCCTGCAGCACCGAGCCGGCGCGCAGCACGCGGCCGTCGGCCAGCGTCAGGTCGCCGGTCAGCACCAGGCCGGCGGGCAGCGCCAGCGGGCCGTTCAGCGTCGCCGCCATCGGCAGCACGGTGCCGGCCGGCAGCGTGGCGGCCTGCGCCGGCAGGTCGTAATTGAGCGCCCGGCCGGCCGGGAACACCGTGCCCGTTTCCAGCTGAACGCCATCGATGGGCACCACCAGATCCTCGCCGAACGGCGTCTGGCCATTGCCCAGGAAACGCCCTTCGACCAGCTTCCAGCCGCTGTCGTCGATCGTCTCGGGCGGCGGCGCGAAGCCGTCGTTGATGCTGCCGTGGATGGCCAGGTCGCCGCCGGCGCGCAGCACCAGCTTGCCGGGCTCGCCGTAGCCGCGCAGCGCGGCCACCGTGCGGTTGGCGTTGGGGCCGTAGCGGTAGTTCGACAAGTCGATGTCGCCCGACACCGTCAGGTTGCCATCGGGCGTGGCGCTGACGATCTCGACGCCGGGGCGCAGGTGGTACGGGCCCAGGGCCGCCAGGCGGGCGGTCAGCGCGCCATTGCCGAGCGCGGCGTTCATGTAGGCCAGGCTCTCGCCGTCGATGCCGTCCAGGTAGGCCTGCGTGATCAGCTGCGGCGTCTTGCCGCTGACGTCGGGCTTGGGCGCCAGCGGCGCGTCGTCGTAGCGGCGGAAGGCGTTCACGGCGACGGTCTTGGCGCCCAGGATCTGCGGCGTGCCCGTGATGCGGATGGCCACGTCATTGGCGCCGTCGCCGGAGCCGGCAATGGCGCCGCGCTCGCCGCCGCCGCCCAGGCGGCGGGCGTTCAGGTCGAGCGTGCCGAGCTGGCGGCCGCCCAGGCGGCTCGGGTCGTCGGTGCCGGCGCGCAGGTCGAAGCGCGCGCCGGCGTCCAGCGCCAGCATGCCGTCGCGCGAGGTCAGTTCGATGATGGCGCGGTTGGCGGCGTCGATCACCTTGCCATAGCTGTCCAGGCGCAGGCGCGCGCCATGCGTGTCCAGCAGGCCGTTGATGCGCAGGTCGTCACGCGCCGCCAGGCGGATGTTGCCGACCTGGCGGCCGCTGGCGTCGATGCGGCCATTGATGGTCAGGCTGCCGCCGTCGACGCTGATCTCGACCACGCGCGCCCGCAACTCGTCGCCCACCACCAGGTCGCCCTGCTTGAGCTGGAAGCGGCGGGCGCCGCTGACGCCGCCCTGGTTCAGCCGCTGATTCAGCCCGGCGAAATCCGCCAGCGTCTGCGCGCGCAGGGTGATCTCGGCGCCGTCATAGGGCACGCGCGTGCCGCCGGCGTCGTGCTCGCCGCTGGCCCCGCCCAGGATGACGCCGTCCAGCGCCATGTGGCCGCCGGCCGCGCCCAGCGCCAAGGCCTGCATGCGGCCGCCGCGCTGGTTGCGCGCCGACAGGTCGATGACCGACCCGACCGCCTGCGTGATATTGCCCGTCACGCTATTGAGTTCAAGGTCGCCGCCCCAACTGTAGCGGGTGGTATCGAACGCCGTGAAGGCGCGCCCCGCCAGGTCGATGCGCGCCCCCGCGCCCAAGGTGATGTCGCCATCGGCCTTGACGGTCAGCTTGCCCGACGGCAGCGCCACGGTCGAATCCAGCGCGACGCGCTGCGCCTTCAGATCGAGCGTGGCGCCCAGCACGTCGCGGGCGGGCGCCACGGCGCCGGTGCCCGCCAGCGCCAGCGTGCCGCCGGCGCGCAACGCCAGCGTCGCGCCCGCCTCTCCGGTCAACAGCGGCGTGCGCAGCGTCAGATCGCCGCCCTGGTAGCGCCAGCCTTCTTGCGCCACATAGCCGTTCTGTTTGTGATAGACGTGCAGGCTGCCGGTCGACACGCCCGTGATCATCTGGGCGGCCTCCAGGTTGACCGCGGCAAAGCCCAGCGCCAGCCGGTTGGCCGGCACCAGCGAGGCCGGCACCGTGTAGGGCGAGTAGTCGAAGCGGATGACATCGGCCGCGATGGTCAGGCTGCCGTTGCCCAGGCGATCCAGCACCGCGCCGCCCGGCGCCGCGGGCTGGTCGTAGCCCAACGGCACGTTGCCGGCCGTCGAGGCCCTGACCGAGCCGGCCCAGACGAATTCCGACGCACTGATGCGCGCCGTGTCGCCCGCCGCGCCATAGCCATACACGGCCGGCGCGCCCAGCACCAGCCGCCGCAAGGCCGAGGGACCGGCCGCGGCGCGGGTGTCCAGCGTCACCGCGCCATACACGTTGATGGATTCGGCGGCATTGAAGATCAGGCTTTCCAGCGCGGGCGCGCCCAACGCCGTATTGCCGCGCAGCAGCCGCGCCAGGGCATCCTGGTCCAGCGCCAGTCCGGGCGGCAATTGTCCTGCCGCAGCCGCCTGGGCCAGCGCCTGCGGCGAGCCCAGGTTCAGGCCGGACACGCTCAGCATCAGGTTGCGCGTGCCGTACTCGACGTTGTCGCGCAAGATGAAGGCGCCGTTGGTGGCCGCGCCCAGGGTGCCTTCCGACACCAGGCGCGTGGTTCCCGAGCAGACGCCCGCGCAGGCGCCGATGTCGATGGCCACGCGGCCGTCTTGCGTCGGCGGCCGCAGGTTGACCAGCCCATTGGACAGGACCAACGCGCCGTTGGTCTGGACCGAATAGTAATAGCCGCCACGCGCGTCCTGCGGCGCCGGCCCCAGCCCGACGGTGGACAGGACGGCCCCCTGCTCGATGGTGATATTGCCGTTGTTGGGCGAGACCAGCGCGATCTCCGGCGCGTACAGGCTGGCGCCGCCGCGCACCAGCACGCGCTGGGCGTCGCCGGCCAGGCTGATCGCGCCGAGCGAATCGGCTTGGGTGGAGGCGCCTATCGCGCCCCCCAGCACCATGCGGGCCGGACGCAAGGCGTTGAGCGCGTCCGCGGAGACGGCCACGCCAGGGCCCGCCAGGGCCGGCGCCTGCCCCGGGCCCAGGATTTCCAGGCCGCCGCCCCGCACGTCCACGGCCAGGGTGCCGCCCGCGCCGGTGCTGCCCGGCGCCGCGGAGAAGCGCGCCTCGCCGCCGAACGACAGGGCCGGCGTGCCTTCGCGGCCCGCGCCAGGCGTCAGCTTCAGGCGCAGCATGCCCGCGTCGGCCAGCTGCATCGGCAACGGCGTGCCGGTGCGCGCCGCGTTGGCCACCAGGAAGGCGTTGTACGAGGTCTCGTTGTATTGCGCGTGGCGCCGCACCACGTCGCCCGGCGTCACCAGCAGCTGGCTGGCGGGCACCGCGCCCGGGTTGACGCCCGGCGCCGTCATCCGGCCCGTGGTCACCCAGGAGCCGCCGCGGGTCGGCGCGGCCTGCGCGGCGTCGAACACGCCCGGCGCGCCTGCCTCGACGCGGAACGCGCCCGGCAGCATGGCGAAATTGGCGGGCAACAGCGTGTAGGTGCCGGGCGGCAGGCCCGGCACGCCGGCGCCGATGGTGACGCGCTGGCCGTACGCAGGCATGGCGGCGTCTTTCGTGGCCGGCGCATAGTCGCCGCCGAAGCCGGGCACGATGGCATAGACGGCATTGCCCGACTTGCTGAAACCGAAGCCGGGATTGGCGTCCGCCATGGCGTACTTGAGCACGTCCACCGAGCCGCCGCGTCCGCGCACGAACGCGGCGCCGGTCAGTTCGCCGCCGCCGGACAGGTCCAGCAGCGAGCCGGCGTCGGCCACGATGGATTTCATGTTGATCTGGATCATGCGGGATGGCGCGCCGTTCGTGTCATTGCCGCCCACGCCGGTGGTCCGGATCTCCTGCCCGCCGTACAGGTACTTGATGCCGTCGGTGGTGCCGCCATAGGGCATGACCACCCCCTGGCCGCTGATCGACGTCACGCTGCCGGCCAGGAAACGCACGCTGGACGGCGCGCCTTCGGGCCCCATGAACAGAATCGAGCCGAGCGGCGCGCGCACCACGCCGCCCTGGATGATATTTGGCCCCGACAAGGTCACCGCGCCGAAGGCGGAATACGGCATGTCGGGCATGCCCTCCGTGGCGCGCCGGATCGTCAGCACCGCATCCGGATTCTTCACCGCGCCGCCGCCCCCCTGCCCGTAGTATTCGCCCGCGGCGATCCCGCCGCCACCGCGCGTGGTGGGGTAGATCTGCGCCGCGGTGATGGTCAGGCGGTTGGGCGCGGCCAGCAGCGTATTGCCATTGAAGTCCTGGCCCATGGACACGCCTGTCAGGCGCAGGTCGCCGGTCAGGTTGACCTGGACATCATCGAAGCTGAGCAAATCGCGCATGCCGCGCAGATCCATCATGCCGGCGTCCAGCACCAGGCGATGCCCGCGCTTGAGCCACTGCGGCGTCACCACGCCGACTTGAACCACGCTGTCGGATCCCAGCGGCGGCGCATAGGCTGCGTGATTCAGGAACATGTACGGGGCCGACAGCTGCACCAGGCTGCCGGCGGGCGCGTCCTGGCCCAGCATCAGCGGGCCCGACAGGCGCAGGCTCTGCGGCATGGCGAGCGTCAGGCTGTTCTCGGCCCGCATCGACGCGAACAGCGCCAGGTTGCCGAAGCCGCCGGCCTGGACCTGGTCCACGCCCAGGCCGCCGACGCCGTAGCGCAGGTTGCCGCCGAGTTCGCCCGGACGCAGATCGGCGGACAGCAACGAACCGGCCTGGCGCTGCGCCAGCGTCAATACCCGTGGCGTCAGCACCTCGGCCTCGGCCAGGTTTCTCAGATAGAAGGCGGGCGACAGCGCCACGCCCAGGGTGCCGCCCACCGCGCCCGCTCCGCCCGCCGCGGCGCGCAAGTCGCCGTCCAGGTACAGGCTGTTGGCCGACGCCAGCACGATGCTGCCGCCGTTGTAGGCCAGCAGCGTGGCGCCGCGCCCGGGCAGGTCCACCAGCGCCTGCGCGCCGGATGCGTCCAGCAGCGAGCCGGGACGCAGGATCAGGTGCCGGTCCATCGGCCGGCGCGGGGCGAAGGCGTCGACTTCCCAGTCCAGCATGCCGCCGATCTCGATATTGCCGCCGGCGCGCGCCACGCCGTAGCGGCGGCCGTCGGTGGCCAGCGCGACGTGGCTGTCGCCGGCCACGTCCAGCACCGCGCGCTCGCCGATCCACACCGAACGGCCGTTGGCCTTGGGGGTGTAGTTCTGCTGCGAATCCACCCGCGTATCCAGGATCGAGATCAGGCCGCCCGGCGCCACCAGGCGCCCCAGCACGGTGATCTGGTCGCCGCCGACCAAGCGGATCGACTGGCCCGGATCCACCGCGACCCGCGCGCCCTCGCCGATCTCGAGCACGCCGCCGACGGTCGCGCGGTCCGAGCGCAGCGCCAGGCTGGCGCCGCCGCGCTGGGTCAGCTTGCCGCGCTTGGGATCTTCCGCGTACAGCGGCGGCGTCCACAGCAGCAGGGCCTCGGCCGGGTCGGTGCCCGTCGGCGGCAGCGCGCCGGTTTCACGGCGCATGCGCCATACCGGCATGGCAACGTCGAGATTCGCGCCCTCGGCGACCCGCAGGCCGCCATGGCCGTTGATGTCATAGCTGGCGAAGCCGGCCTGGAACAAGGACGGATCCAGCCGCACGACATTGACCGGCAGGCCGTCGGCCGGACCGCCCAGGACCAGGGTGCCGCCGCTGGCGATGCTCAGGGCGCCGCCGCCATTGACGCCATAGCCGCGCACCACGCCGGCCAGCGACACCTTGCCGCCCGACTCGGCCTGCGTGCTGACCGCATTGGCCTCCAGCGTCACGCTGCCGCCGCGCCCGCCCTGCACCGCGCCGCTGGTCAGCAGCGCCGCGCCCGACGACACATCGATCAGGCTGCCCGCCGCCAGCGCCACGTCGCCGCTGCCGCGCAGCGACACGCGGCCGCCATCGATGACCGCCAGGCCGCGCTGCGCGGCCGGATCCTGCTTCAGGTTGCTCCACACGCCGCGCGCATCCAGCACGACGCCGCCCGCCACGCGCAGCGCGGCCTTGGCACCATTGGCCGGCGGCAACGTGACCTCTTCGAGGCGGCCGCTCTCGCCCGGCTGGCGCAGCGTATTGCCCGCCTGGATCAGGCCGCCACGGCTGACCAGATCGGCGTTGATGTCGATGGTGGGCGCATATAGCGTGATCTCGCCGCCATCGGCGCTGCGCAAGGTGGCATCGACGCTGATGCCACGGCCGGCGGCCAGGCGGATGGCGCCCAGGCCGAAGCCGTTCAGGCGATCGGCATCCAGGGTCAGCTTGCCGCGCAGGTCGGCGGGCAGCGCGTCGGTCAGATCCAGGCCCGCGGAACGCTGCCCCAGGCCCTTGCCCACCGCCACCTCGGCCGCCGTGCCGGTCGCGCCCAGCTGGTAGCGCAGGAAGTTGCCGGCGGTGTCGTAGTACGGTTTGTAGGAGCCCACCACGAACTGCGCCGCGCGCGCCGCGTTGCGGTGCGACTGGCTGTAGCCGTCCTGGCCAGCCACCGGCGCGCGCGTCTGGCGGTCGCCCTGGTAGGTATCGCTGACGAGATCGCCGTCCAGCACCGCGTTGCGGGTCGATATCACCAGCGTGCCGGCGTCGCGGCCCACGGTATAGCCCGATTCGTAGCGAGTCGGCGGCGCGATCAACGGGTTGTAGAAGCGCCGCGTGGCGTTCTCGCCCCAGCGCCGCGACACCGCCTCGTAGCCCCGGTACAGGCCGCTGTAGAGCAGGTCGCCCGGCGCGCGGTCGGCCAGGTACAGGCGGCCGTCCTCGCCGCGCAGCCAGCTCTGGCGGATCTCGCCGCTCTGCACGTCGAGCGTCCCGCCCGACAGATTGATGGCGGAGCCGGCCTGCGTCACCACCTCGGCGCCATCGAAGCGCACCACGCCGCCCTGCGCCAGCCAGTGGCTCACCGGCACGCCCAGCGTGCCCAGATAGCCGCCCACTTCCAGCAGGCCGCCGGCGGTGTACCAGCGGTCGGCGTCGTTGCCACCGCTGCCCGCCGCCAGGCGCACCAGGTCGCGCCGGTCGAGCCACACCTCGCTGTTGTTCAGCAGCTTGCTGTCGCGGTTGACCGGCGCGTCGCGCTGCTCGTTGCCCTGCAGGTTGATCTTGAGGTTGTTGGATTCCATCGACACGATCACGCCGACCGCGCCGCTCACGTCGATGCGCGCGCCGTCGCGCACCAGCGCGCGGCCGTCGGCCTTCACCGCCACCTGGCCGCCGGTGGCCAGCGACAGCGAGCCGCCCTGGAAATCCACGGTGCCCTGGCTGCTGATGCGCAGCAGCGACAGGTCGCGGCGGAATTCGTCGCCCGCCACCAGGGCGGTGTTGCCGCCCACGACGGGCTGCAGCAGGCTGCCGCGCTGGCCGTCCAGCGCGGTGGTCAGGCTGGCGTCCACCAGGATGGCGCTGACCGCGCTTTCGGCCAGCGTCACGGCCGCGCCCGTGCCGCGCGCGTCCAGGTGGATGGTGCCGCGCGCATCCACGGACGTGGTCGACACCAGCACGCCGGCCTGCTCCACGCGCCGCGCGGCCAGGGTGATATCGCCTTGCGGCGCCTGGATCAGGCCGGTGTTGCGCGCCAGGCCGTCGCCGGCCGTCTGCACCTCGTTGCCGCGGGTGGTGGACGCGACATTGCTGTCCGAACCCTGGCCCCGGCGGATGATGAAACTGTCGCCCGCGGCCAGCAGCGCCTGGCCCTGCGGCGTGCTGATCTCGCCGGCGTTGAGCACTTCCTTGCCGGCCAGCAGCACATAGCCGCCGCCGCGCGTGGCGCTGCCGGGCGTGGCGGTGGCCAGGCGCGCGCCGGGCTGCACCTCGATCTTGCCGAGCGCGTCCTGGAAGGTGGCGATGGTGCCGTCGGCGTTGGCGTAGATGCCGCGCTCGCGGAACTGCGCGTCGCTCATGGTGGCGGCCGCGACCACCAGGTTGCGCGCGTTGACCTGGCTGGTGCCGCTGAAGATCACGCCGTTCTGGTTCACCACCAGCACCGTGCCGTCGGCCTTGATCGCGCCCTGGATCTGGCTCGGTTTGGCCGACGCGCCGACCACCCGGTTCAGCACCGCGTCGTCCGCGCCCTGCTTGAATTGCAGCGTGGTGTTGCGGCCAATGTTGAACGTGTCCCAGTTAAGGATCGCGCGCGACTGCGTCTGCTCGATGGTCACCAGCTGGCGTCCGCCTTCGGTGCCGGTGGTGGGCTTGTTCGCGCCTTCCCATTTGGCCTGCGCGCCCTCGGCGATCCACAGGCCGCCGGGCGCCAGGCCGTCCGGCACGCCCCCCCCGTTGGCCGCCGCGGCCGCGCGGGCCGCCGCCTGCGCCGCCTGCTGCGCGGCCACCGCCGCCGCGGTACGGTTCAGGTTGTCCAGCGAACGCTGCAGCTGCTGGCGCGATTGCGCCTGCTGGCGGGCGCTGTTGCCGATGCCGGCCAGGCTGCCATCCGGCATGCGGCCGGTGCGCTGCGCGGTCGACTGCACCGCGTTCTTGTCGGCGAACCAGCCCGGGCTGAAGGCCCGCGCCTGGGCCTGCGCCGCGCCGCTCCAGCCGCCCGCCACCAGCAACACCGCCAACGCCTGGGTCAGCGGCGCCAGGCGCCAGGCGGGACGGCGCGAACGCCGCTGGGGACTGCGGGAAACGAGGGCGTGATTACGGCTGGGCATGACGGCTTTTCCTTCGTGGAATCGGATCTGGCATCTGCAGCGCCAGGACCGGTACGCCGGAAAAAACGGCGACGCGGACCGGGCAGTTCTGCGCATGGGTGCCTAGACCGCTTCAAGCGTCATCGACTGCGCCTTTTCACAAAAAATTCATATTTCACGTTTTGGACGATCCGCGCCGCGCGTGGCGGCGTTCAGGTCAGCAACACGATGCCGCCGGGCAGCGACGTGACCTGGGCGCCGTAGGCATCGCGGATCAACAGCGCGGCATCGGCCAGCTGGTCC
This sequence comes from Achromobacter sp. ISS7, assembly GCF_056523125.1. NCBI lineage: Bacteria > Pseudomonadati > Pseudomonadota > Betaproteobacteria > Burkholderiales > Alcaligenaceae > Achromobacter > Achromobacter sp. ISS7. Next base: position 3,141,667 of record NZ_JAWRZD010000001.1, read on the forward strand.
AGCGAAAAGCGCGCCTGCACCAGGCTGCCCGCCAGCCGGTCGCTCACCAGCACGATGCGGCCGGGGCGATAGCGGTTGATCTCGTCGACCACCTGCGCCAGCGGCACGTTGTTGAATTCCAGCACGCCGCGGCGCCAGGCCGTGACCTGGTCGGGGTCCACCCGCCGCGGCCCGCTGGCGCCGCCGGCGCCCAGCACCACCTGCTGCGCCGCCGTCAATTCCACCGACTCCTGGCGCAGGCTGACGCGGGCGCTGCCTTCTAGGCAGGTCACGCGCACCTGGCCATCGGTGTAGCGCACGTTGACGCACCCCGAGGTGGCGCTGACACGGCCCGCGCCCGCCGTCAGGCTGACCGGCTGGCCGGCCGTCAGCAGCTCGACCTCGCCGGCCAGCAGATCGATCTGCTGCGCCTGGCCGCTGCGCGACAGGTTGATGCGGGTCTGGGTGTTCAGCTGCACGCTGGCGTCGCCCGCCAGCGCCACGCGGCGCTGCTCGCCCGTGCCGCTGCGGACGTCGGCGGTCAGTTCATCCACCGCCGGCCACAGGCCCAGCGGCGGCTTGAACGCCAGCCACGCGCCGCAGGCCGCCACCGCGCCGCCCAGGAACGCGCGCCGCGCCGGCCGCGTGACGCGGGCGCGGCGCGCCTGCGCGGCCTGCGCCAGGCGCGCGGCCGGCGCCAGCTGCTGCCAGGCGCCGCGCGTTTCCTTGAAGACGCGCGCGTGTTCGGCGCTCTGCCCGCACCAGCGGCGGAAGGCCTCGCCATCGGCCACGCTGGCCTGGCCCGAGGCCAGCCGCACGACCCACGCCTGGGCCTCGCGCTTGAGCGCGGCCGCGGGGTCGCCGCCGGGGCGGGAGCGTCTGAAAAGGGTCGTCATGATGCTAAGACGTTTCCCGGGCCTGGGGACCGTAGCGCTGGACATACTTTTTTTCCAATTTCTCGCAACAGTGCTCCAGCCCCGCGCGCAATTCCTTTTCCACCGTCCGCACCGAAATGCCGAAACGCTCGGCGATCTCGCGGTGCGGCACCTCGTCGACCCGCGCCGCGATCACGATCGCCTGGCGCCGGCGCGGCAGTTCGGCCAGCGCCGCCTCCAGCGCCTCCAGCTGCTCGCGGCCCTCGGCCACCTGGGCCGGGCCGGCGGCCTCGTCGGCCATGTCGTACAGCTCCTCGATCTCGGCCATCGACAGGATGCGGGCATTGGCGCGGCGCTGGTCCTCGGCGATGTTCGAGGCGATCTTGAAGAGATAGGCGGCCGGATACTCCACCGGCGCGGTCTCGGCCAGGCTGTCGACCCGCAGCCAGGCCTCCTGCATGGCGTCGTTGGCCAGGTCTTCCGACCCCAGCCGGATGCGCAGGCGCTTGCGGAATTCCTGGTACTTGGACAGGAACAGGTTGCGCAGGGCGTCGCCGGTCATGGACATGGCGCTCAGCTCGCGGCGCCGGCCAGGCGGCAATCGGCGCGCGGGTCGGGCCGCGGCGCCAGCACGATGGTCACCGGCTGCGGCAAGTCGGCCGGCGGCGGCGTATCCATGATGAGCCCGGACAACACCCCGGCCAGCGCCTCGTCGCGGCGCGCGTCGCCGGTGCCCGACAGCACCCGCGCCTGGCGCACCACGCCGTTGCGGCCGATCCACAGCTGCAGCGAGGCGCGGTAACGGCCGAACTGCGCGCCGGTCCACTGGCACAGCGCGCGCGTCACGGTGTTCTGCAATACGCCGGCATAGCGCGTCACCGCCGCCGCCGACGGCGCGGTGGCCGGCGCGCGCGGCGCGGGCGCGCTCGCGGCCGATTCCACCAGGGTGAATGCGGACGCGCTGGTGTAGCGGGCCTGCAGGCCGGTGCCCGTCAGCAACAGGCGCAAGGCCTCGCGCGGCGCCAGCCGGCCACGCACCGCGCTGGCCTGGCGGCCGGCGGTCAGGCGGCTGGTCACCAACACCGCCATGCCCGTGGCCTGGGTGTAGGCCGCCAGGGCCGCGTCCAGCGGCTGCGCGGCGATGTCGAACGGGATCAACGCCGTGTCCGCCGCCCGCTGCTGGGCCAGCGCGGCCGGCGGCAGCACCGCGAGGCCGAACGCGAACCAGCAGGCGAACGCCCAAGCGGCCCCAGGCGTCTGCGTCACTGTCATAACACCCCGATGTCTCTAAGATGGCGTGGCCACTGCGCGCCGGCGGTGGCCGGACGCAGGGCGGAAGCGGCATGGTAGCGAGCGGATATGACGGTCGGGTGACGCGCTCGTGACGGTTGCCGGCCATCGGGCGGACAACCGTCACGGACGCATCACGCCGCCGGCGCGGCTCACATCGCCAGCTTGCCCCGCTCCTGCGCGCTCAGTTGCCGCATCTCGCTGTCGTCCAGCGAGCCGGCGCCCAGCACCTGCACGGCGCTGGCGGCGTCATAGCGGTTCGCGGCCGCGCTCGGCCCCGGCGGCGGCGCCACGCTGGCGCCGGCCACGGGCTCCTCGCCATACCCCAGGATCTGCACGCTGATCACGGACGGCTGGTTCTGCCGCGCCTGGCTCTGGGCGCGTTGCGCCGACTCCTGCGCCGCGCCCACCGCCGAGGCCGCCGCGGCGCTGGCCGACGACATCGCCCCGGTGTTGACCGATGCCGTCACCGGCACGCCCTTGCTCTCGCCCTGGGCCTGGATGTTGGCGGCATTGACCACCTGCAGGGCAGCGATGTTGACGTTGCCCGACACCCGGATGCCGGCTTCGCCCGCGTCGATGGTGCCCAGCGGCGCATACAGGTCCACGTCGCCCGCCGGCACTTCCGGCAGCGGCGCCAGCGTCGCGATGCCCGCGCCGGTGCCGGGCGCATTGGGCGACAGCGTCACATTGCCGACCGAGTCGTAGACCCGCTTGGGCGGGGCGTACAGCACGGTCGTCTTGGCGCCGCGGCCGGCGTTGATGTCGCCTTGCGCCGACCAGGCGGTGATGCCGCCGCCGAAGGTCGTCATGACGCGGCTCTGGCCCAGCAGGATGCTGCCCAGCGCGTAGAGCTGGATGCTGCCCTCGCCCTGGGTGATGATGCCGGCGCTGGCGGGCGGCGCGGCCCCTTCCAGGCCGAACACCTGCTGTCCGCCCGGCGTCAGCAGCTGGATATCGCCGCCGAAGGTGCTGCGGATGCCAGCCCCGCCATAGAGCGTGATATCGCCCTGGTAGGCCCCCGGCGCGGTGTCGGGGAACAGCGCGGCGATGGCCTGGCGGCCCCGCAGGTAGCTGCCGTGGCGCGGACTGGATTTGTCGTTGTATTCCCGGCCGCCGGCGCGCAACTCGGCGAAATAGACCTGGCGCGCGAACAGGCTGCGCTGTTCGGCGGGCAGCGCGTTGAAATAGGCGCGCGCGTCCTCGGCGCTGCCGGCGAAGCCGTAGCGCTGCGTCAGCCACAGCAGCAGCTCGGCCTCATAGGTCTTGAACGCCAGGCCCTGGTCCACCAGCGGACGGCCCGGATCGGCCATCCGCGGATCCAGATAGCGTTCCAGGAATCCGGCGTAGTCCGGCCCGGCCGCGCCCACGCCCGCCAGCACCGCGATCGATGCGCCCGGACGGCGATCGCCGGGCAGCACCGCGCCCAGGCTGACGATCGATGCCCGGTCGGCCATCAGCACATGGCGGCCCGCCGACACTTCCAGGGCGCCCGGTCCGGCCACCTGGAACGAACTGTAGAGAATGTCGCGCCCGGCCGACACCCGCGACACATCGTTCGCATCGCGGTGCAGGAACAGGTTGCCGCTCGATCCCACCGAAGCGCCGCCACCGCCGCCCAGGCTGTAGCCATTACTGCTGGGCACGTCGAGCAGCACGCCCGGGCCGGTGCCCGATGCCACGATGTCGCGCCCGGCCATCATCCAGACCGGTCCCGCGGCCTCGTACCAGGTCTGGCCGATGTTTGCGCCCTTCAGCAAGGTCAGCGTTTCGCCGCTGCGCAGTCCGACGATGTCGCCATCGCGGGCGTACAGGCGCGTCACCGCGCCCGATCCCGCCGCGCTGGCCGTCGGCGGGCCGAAATAGAACAGGGGGAAATGCTGGCCGCGTTCGACCTGGCTGCCGTTGCCCTGATTGCCCAGGGCGATGACGGCGCTGGCCTGCGAGGTGTAGCCGGCGAAAGCCGGGGCGTATACGCCCGCCACGCTGGCGGGGTCGGCGCCCGAGCGGTTGATGGCGTAGCCGCCCGCGTAGATCGAATCGCCCGCCAGCAGTTCCAGCTGCCCGCGCGCCCCAGGCGCCAGCGTCAACGAATACGGCACGCCGGTGGATTCGGCGTTCAGGTAGGCCGCCGACGTGCCCGCGTAGATGCTGCCGTCGTAGGCCGTCGCCCGCAGGATCGACGGATACAGATAGCGCCCGTCCGACGCCGACGTGTTGCGCCCGGTCTGCAGGGCCAGGCCCTGGGCGCTGTGCGAGGTCTGCCGGCTGGGGGTGAGGTTGCCGCCCGCGCTCGACAGTTCGATCGCGGTGTTCTCCGTCCACAGCGAGAACCAGCTGTTGCCGCCGCCGGTCACCGGCGTGCCATCGCGCAGCCGGAACGGCGTGCTGTTCGGCACGGCCACGCGGCCCGGGTCGCTGGCGCCGCCCACCACCAGGTCGCCGCGGGTGTCCAGCCGGATGACCGCGTCGCCGGGGATCAGCACCAGCCCGCCCGTGGCGCTGGCCAGCGTGGCGGTGTAGGGGTCGTAGCCGCGGCTGTCCTTGGCATCCTGCTGGTTGGCGCTGTTGCCGTATTGCAGGTCCAGCCCGCCGATCGCGCCGCCCGTCATCCTGACGTCGCCGCGCAGATTGATCAGGGCGCCCTGCAGATCCAGCGCCGGCGCGCCGTAGTACGGCGCCGCGCCGCCGGTGGAGGACACCTGGCCGCGCGCGTTCTGGTTCGGATTGAGGCGGCCGCCGATACGGACATCGATGTCGCCGCCGCCCGTCAGCAGCACGCTGCCGTCGGCCGCCACGCGGCCCGTGCCGCCCACCGCGACGACCAGGCCCTGGCTGCGCGGATACGTGTTCGATCCGCGCGCCTCGATGTTGCCGGCATCGCCGTCCGTGCGCACGCTGACATTGCCGCCGCCCAGCGCGCCAAAGCCCGTGAAGCCCACCAGCACAGGCGTGGAGTCCTTGAATTCCGGCCGCGCCGGCGCATAGCTGCCGAAGTTGATCCACCACGCCGTGGGCGTGTCGCCGCCATTGGCGCTGCCGCTGCCCTGGCGCCACAGCCAGTTGCCGATGCCGACACTGGGATCGAGCTCGCGCCCGTCATACGTGCCCGAGATAGTCTTGCCCCAGACGTCGCCGCGCAGCGCGCCGCCGGCGTACAGGCCGACATTGCCGCCGGCCTCCGGATACCAGGCCTGATAGCCCGTCCCGGCGGTGACGAAGGGTTCGTAGAGCGTGGCGTAGTCCGCGCCCAGCACGGTGCTGCCAAATCGGCCGCGCGGCAACTGGTAGCCCGGCGCCACGTTGGCCGACTGCGTGCCCGCCGTGTAGACGCCGTAGGCCGACATCAGGCTGATATCGCCGCCCGCCGCCAGGTTCAGGTCGCCCGTGCCGGTGCGCAGCACGCTGAAGTTCTGCGCGTGCGAGACCACGGTGGTCGACTGCTTGTTCTCGACGCACTGGTCCGCGAATCCCTCGCAGATCCCCAGGTCCGCATCGGCCACCGGCGAGCCTTCGGGGTGGCCCCACCAGTTGTCCTTGGCCCAGACCCAGCGCGGCGGCGGCACGCACAGCCCCGGCTCCAGATCGCACAGCCAGATCAGATCCTCCGGCACCGGCTTGCCCGGCTCGAAGCCGGACGGCTCCGCGCTCGGCCCCCACACCAGGCTGGCGCCCTTCACCAGGCTGGCGTTGTAGTGGGTATCGGCCAAGGTCAACTTGCCCGCGCCCACGCCCGGCAGCACCTGGCGCGGATCGGCCGCGTCCAGGTCGGCGCCCGCCGTCAGTTGCAGCGACCACGATTGGCTGCCGGCCGGCAGCATCTTGGCCAGCGCCCAGTTGCGGCGCTGGTCCGCCGCCGTGCCCGGCCGCAGTTCCACATAGTCCGTGCCCGCCGGGAACACCAGCTTGGTCTGCGAGGGAATCAACGCGCCCTGCTGCAGCGTGATGCTGCCCGCCATCAGCAGCACATTGGGCTCGTAGCCCTGGGTGGTGTGGCGGTTGGGCAAGGCGACGTTGGCCGGCCAGGTGAACGGCTTCAGGGCGGTGCCGCCGGTCAGCAGCGTCCCCGCGCCCAGCCGCGTGCCGGCCGGCAGGTCCAGCGCGCGGTCCAGGACGGTGCCCGCGGCGTACAGCAGCTGGCCGCCGCCGTCCCGCAGGTCGCCGGACAGCACGGTGCCGGCGGCCAGCGACAGCGGCTGGTTCAGCGCCGCCTCCACCGGCAGGCGCGTGCCGGCCGCCAGCGTGCTTGCCTGCAAGGGCAAGGGATAGTTCAGCGTCTTGCCCCCGGGGAACTCGGTGCCGTCGGCCAGCTCCACCCCGCCACGCGGCAGCACGACATCGCCGCCATAGGGTTGCGCGCCGGGCATCAGCACCCAGCCGTTGTCATCGTCGGGCGAGGCCGACGGCTGCTCGAAGCCGTCGTTGATGCTGCCGTAGACATCCAGGTTGCCCTTGGCCCGCAGGATCAGCGCGCCGGCTTCGCCGGAGCCGTAGGCCGAGGTCATCGGCGAACGCGGGTTCAGGCTGGCATAGCGATAGCGCGACAGGTCCAGGTCGCCCTGCACCACCAGGTCGCCGTCGGCGGTCTTGCTGACGATCTCGACGCCGGGACGCAGATGGAACACATCGCGGTAGGTGGCGTTGTTCAGGCCCGCCAGCTTGGCGTCGAGCAGATTGCCATTGAGCAGGGCAAGGCGGATGAATTCCCGGCTGTCGTCGTCCTTGGCCTTCAGGTAGGCCTGGTCGATGATCTGGTAATCGCGGCCGCTCGCGCGGTCCGCGGGGTCGCCGGGACGGGCATCGTCATAGCGCTGCATGGCGGTCAGGTTGATGGTCTTGGCGCCGTCGATCGCCAGCGGTCCGCGCGCCTCGATGGCGACGTCGCCATACATCGCGGCCGAGCCCGCCACCCCGGTGCCGTTGAGCCCCGTGTTGCCGGCGGCGTCGATACGCGGCGCGATGAGTTCCAGCGTGCCGCGCGCCACGCCGTCCTGCCGTCCGGCCGCGGCGGCGGTGCCGTGGCGCAGGTCGATGCGGGCGCCGGAGGCCAGCGTCAGCACGCCCTGGCCGGAGTTCAGTTCCACCACCGCGCGGTTCGGCGCGTCGATGATGCGGCCATAGCTGTCCACGCGCAGCACGGTGCCATGCGCGTCCAGCACCGCGCCGGAGGCCAGCGTCAGGCCGTCGCGCGCCGCCAGCCGGATGCGGCCGACGCGCTCGCCGCTCGCATCCACCCGGCCCGCCACGGTCAGGCTGCCGCCGTCGATGGACAGGTTGATGTCGTTGGCTTGCAGCGCATCGCCCAGCGTCAGGCTGCCCTGCTTGATCTGGAAGCTGCGCGCGCCGCTCACGCCGCCGTCGTTCAGGCGCCGGTTCAGGGCCTCGAAATCCGCATTCAGGTTGCCGGCCGCGCCCAGGCGCTGGGCCCGGATCTCGACACCGCCCGCGCGGTACGGCACCTCGGTGCCGCCCGCGTCGTAGCGGCCTGTGCTGGTGCCCAGGATGCGGCCCAGCAGCGCCACCTGGCCGTCGGCGGCGGCCAATGCCACCGCGCGCAGGTTGCCCGCGTCGTTGTAGCGCGCCGACAGGTCGATCAGCGCCCCGGCCTCCTGGCGAATGCTGCCCTGGCTGCTCTCCAGGATCAGCTCGCCGCCCCAGCTATGGCGCAACACATCGTTGAACGCAATGGCGCGGCCGGCCAGGTCCAGCGTCGAGCCGTCGGCCAGCAGCACGCTGTCGCGGCCCTGCAGCGTCAGCTTGCCGCTGGGCAGGGCGATCACTCCGTCGACCCGCACATTGGCGCCGGCCAGGCTCAATTCGGCGCCCAGGACCTGCACCGTCTGCTGCGCCGCCGGCGCGCCCGCGGCGGCCGGCACGGCCAGCAGACGCACATTGCCGCCCGCCGTGATGCGGTTGACGGAGCCCGCCGCGCCGGTCAGCAGCGGCGTGTCCAGCGTGAGATTGCCGCCGCTGTAGGCATAGCCGGCGCCGGGGGTGTAGGCGCCCTGCGATTGGTACACCGCCAGGCTGCCGCGATGGTTGGCGGTGATGCGGTCGGTGGCGTTCAGGGTGACGCCGGCAAAGCCCAGCGCCAACCTGGCGTTGTCGTCCAGGCCATTGGGTTGCGCGCCCTGGCCGTAGCCGAATTCGATGCGCTCGGCTTCGATACGCAGCGCCCCGCTGCCGGTGCCCGCGCCGCCCGCCGCGACCGCGCCGGGCGCCCGCACGGCGCCGTTCCAGACCAGGTTGCGGGCATGGATCGACGCCACGTCGCCGGCTCCGCCATAGCCGTAGAGCGCCGGCGTGCCCAGCGCCAGCGTCGCCATGGCGTATTGGCCGGTGGCCGGATCGCGCGTATCCAGCGCCACCGTGCCGTAGAAATTCACGGAGTCGCGTGCCGTCAGCGTCAGCACTTCCAGCGCCGGCGCGCCGGCGCTGGTGTCGCCGCGCAACAGGCGCGCCAGGATCCCCTGGTTCAGCGTCAGGCCGCTGGGCAACACGCCGCGCGCGGCGGCCTGTTCCAGCGCCGTGGTGGTGCCGACATTGACGGCGCCGACCGCCAGCGCCAGGTTGCGGGTGCCATAGCGCACCTGCTCGCCCAGGTCGAACAGGCCGTTGGTGGCGATGGCGATGGTGCCCTCGGAATACAGCTTCGTCGCCGCCTCGCAAGCGGCCCCCGCGCAGGTCCCGATGCGGATGGCGCCCGCCGCCAGGCTGTCGGGCGCCAGCACGTCCAGGCGGCCATTGGACACCGCCAGCAGCCCGGTGGCGCCGGGCTGGAAGGCATAGCCGCTGTTCGAATCCGCCGACGGCGCGCCGCGCCCCAGCGTGGAGATGCCCGCCCCCGCCTCGATTTCGATGGCCAGCGCCGAGATCAGCACTTCGGGCGCGGCCAGTTGCGCGCCGGCGCGCATCACCACCTCGTTGGCGCCGCCCTGGAAGGTATAAAAGCGTCCGCCCTGCCCGTACAGCACCACCGGCAATGCGCCCACCACCAGGCGGTTGGCGCCCAGCGCCGCCAAGGCGTCGGCATGCACCGACGCGCCGGCGAAGCCCGCCGTGGGCGCCTGGCCCGCCGCCAGGATCTCGATCGAGGGACTGCCGCCGCCCAGCGCGGCGGCGCCGCCGAAACCGCCTTGCGCCGCCTTGAAATCGGCCAGTCCCTCGAAGCGCAGGGCCTGTCCGTCCTGCGAGCCGGCATGGATCGCCAGCCGCAAGGTGCGCCCATCGGCCGGCAACATGGCGCGCGGCACGCCGCGCGTCACCGCATCGGCGCGCACGAAACTGGCATAGCTCATTTCGTTGTACTGCGAATACGTGCGCAGCACGTTCGCCGGCGTCAGGATCACCTGGCTGGCCAGGCGGTCGGCCGCGCCGGCGCCCTGGGTCGACAGGGTGCCGCTGGCGGCCCAGGACAGATTGCGCAGCCGCTGCGGCGCCATGGCCGCGCCGGCCGCCGCCAGGCCGTTGATCTCGACCCGGAAGGCGCCGGGCAGCAAGGCGTAGGTGGACGGCATCAGGGTGTAGGTGCCGGCCGGCAGGCCGGGCACGCCATCGCCCAGGGTGATCTGCCGTCCCACGCCCGGCGCCGAGGCGCCGGCGTCGCCCCCCACCGGCGCGTAACCCGGCTGCGCGCCGGGCACGATGGCATAGACGGGATTGGTGGCCAGCCCCGGCAGCGTAAAGCCGCCCTTCGGATCGTTGCGGACCAGCGGGTAATAGCGCGCGTCGGTGGAGCCGCCACGGCCGGAGACAAAGCCGGCGCCCGTCAGCTCGCCACCGCCGGACAGGTCCAGCAAGGACCCCGGCAGCGCATCCACATCGCGGAACCCCAGCGTGATCCCGGTGCGCAGCGAGGCGCCCCCGCCCTGGCCCACCGCGCCGCCGACTCCGACCAGCGCCACCTCGTTGCCCTTGAATTTGTACGACACGCCATCGGTGGTGCCGCCATACGGCATCACCAGGCCGGCGCCGCTGACCGAGGTGACGCTGCCCGGCAGCAGGGTCAGTCGTTGCGTGCCCACCGCCCCACTGACGTCGCCCAGCACGATCGCGCCCAGCGGCGCCCGCAGCACGCCGCCCTGCTCCACGTTGGCGGCGGCCAGGCGCAAGGTGCCGAACGCCGAATACGGCACCGGCGGCAGCGCGCTCGTCGCGCCGCCCGCGCGGCCCACCCGCAGCGTGCGGGCGGGATCGAAGATATTGACGCCCGACTGCGGGTTGCGGGTGTAGCCGGCCAGCAGTTCGGCCTCGGCTCCCGTCACCGGATACAGCTGCGCGGCGACCAGGTCCAGGTCGCCCCGGGTCCACAGGCGCGTGCGCGGCTGGTCATCGTTGTTCAACAGGAAGCGCAGGTCGCCGCCGCTGTTCAGCGTCACCCGGTCGAAGCCATTGCGGGACACGGCCAGCGCGCCGCCCACGCTGCGATTGATGGTGCCCTGCGTGCCGAACGAGACATTGTTGCCCACCTCCAGCAGGTTGCCGGCGCGCACCGTGAAACCGCCCGCGCCCACGCCGGGCGCATCGCCGAACAGCACGCGCGGGCGCAGCGTGCCGTTGGTGATGTAGTACTGACCCGGCCCGGACAGGCGCACATAGGACGACGACAGGTTCACGTGGGTCCGCGCCTCGGCCCCCGGCGCCACGGAGAAAACGCCCGCGTACAGGCGCAGGCTGTTCGCCACCGCCACGTCGACCGCGCCGTCGAACGACATCTGGCCGTTGGCCAGCAGCCCCAGGTTGTCGAAACCGCCACCGGCCACCAGCCGCGCGGCATCCAGCCGCGTCTGGCCGTAGCGCAGGCCGGCCGCTGCCGCGCCAGGCGTCAGGGCGGCGTCCAGCAGGCTGCCCGCGCCAGCCGCCAGCACAAGTTCGCGCGGCACCTGCACCGCCATGCCGGCGACGGTATCGCCCCAGGTGCGGTACAGCGGCGTCTCCAGCGCGATGTCCAGCGTGCCCCCCGCGGCGCTGGCGCCGCCGGCGCGCGCGATCAGGGTGCCGTCCAGGTGCAGGCCGTTGTAGGAGCTGAGGGAAATGCGGCCGCCATCGCGCTCCAGCCGCAACGGGCCGACACCATTGATATCCACGTCGACCGCGGCGCCGGACGCATCCAGCACCGCGCCGGGCCGCACGATCACGTAGGCATCCGCCGCGGTCGCGGTGGCGCGGTCGTGGTTGATCTCGCCGCCGAGCACGATCACGCCGCCCGCATCCGCCACGCCATAGCGGCGGCCCTGCGCGTCGATGCCCGACTGCGCCCGGCCGGCCACGTCCAGCACCGCCCGCTCGCCGATCCAGATCGAACGATTGTGCAGCTGGCCGTCGGCGGTCTCGACCGAGTCGGCCACATCGATGTCACCCAGGCGCAACTGCCGGATATCGATCTTGCCGCCCGCCGCCGTCAGCCCGCCCAGCACCGTGATCTGGCCAGCGCCGCGCAACTTGATGGTCTGGCCCGGGTCCACGGTCACTTGCGAGCCCAGGCCGATCATCAGTGTCGTATCGGTATCGGCGCCCAACGGCGCGAGGGTGCGGCCGCTCTGCAATGACAGGCTGGCGCCGCGCCGCCGCGTTGCCGTCCCCGCCACCGCGTCATGCAGATAGACGGGCGGCAGCCAGGCTTGCAGCACCGTGGCGCTATCGGCGCCGGTCGGCGCCCCGCCCGCCTCGGGGGCCGGCCGGTACACCGGCATCGCCACATCGATGCGGGCACCGTCGGCCACGGCCACGCCACGGCTGCCGATGATCTCGTAGCGCGCAAAGCCGCGCTGGAAGAACGGCTCCGCCAGCGCCAGCACGTCGGCGCCGGCGTCCGCCGGCATCGCGCCCAGCACCACCTTGCCCGCCGTCAGCGACAGGGTGCCGCCGCCGTCCACGCCATAGCCGCGCAGGTCGGCGCCCAGGTCCAGGCGCCCCGTGGCGGCGCCGCTCATCACGGTTTCGATCGTGACGTTGCCGCCCTTGCCGCCGGTCAGCTTGCCCTTGGCGCGCAACGCCGCGCCCGAGCCGACGTCGATCACGCTGCCGCGCTCCAGCAGGATGTCACCGGTGCCGCGCAGCGACACGCTGCCGCCGTTCAGATAGGGCATGGCGCCGGTCATGCCCGGCGCCAGCGCCAGGTTGCTCCACAGGCCCGACGTATCCAGCCGCCCGCGCGCGCCCAGCGTCAGCCGATCGGACGGGGTGGCGCCGATCGAGGTATCGTTCGGGCCCGACGGCGTCACCTGGCTGAGCACGTTGCCCAGGCGGATGCTGCCGCTGCGCGCGCTCAGCGTGCCGTCCACCGACACCCGGCTCGCGAACAGCGTGATGTCGCCTCCCGGCGCCACCGTCAGATCGGATTGCGCGGCGATGTCCTCGGCGGCGATGCGCACCGCGCCCAGCCCGAAGCCGTTCAGGCGGGTGGTGTCCAGCAGCAGGACGCCATTGCGGTCGGCGGGCAGCGCGCCGCCCAGTTCCAGGCCGGCGGCGATCGCCGCCACCCGGTCCGACAGCACCACCTGCCGCACGGTGTCCTCGCTGCGGCCCAGGGCGTACTGCATCGCGCCGGTCGCTTTGTTGTAGTACGGCGTGTAGGTGCCGACCACCAGTTGCGCGCCGCGCGCCACGGCGCGCTGCGATTGCTGATAGCCGTCCAGGCCGGCCTGCGCGGCCACGTTCTGGCGGTCGCCCTGGAAGGTGGCGCCGATCAGCTCCCCTTCCAGCACCGCGCCGCGGGTGCCGACCAGCAGGCGGCCCGCGTCCCGGCCCACGGTGTAGCCGGTCTCGAAGCGTTCGAGCGGCGCGATCAGCGGGTTATAGAAACGGCGCGTCTGGCCCCAGCGTTCGCTGCGGGCCTCGTAGCCCTGGTACAGCCCCGTGTAGGCCAGGTCGCCCGGCGCGCGCGAAGCCTCGTACAGCCGGCCGTCCACGCCCCGCAGCCAGCTCTGGCGGATCATGCCGTCCTGCACGTCGAGCGTGCCGCCGGACAGGTTGATCTGCGAGCCGGCGCGCGTCACCACGTCGCCGCCGGTGAATTCGACGTTGCCGCCCTGCGCCATCCATTCGTTGACGGCATGCCCCTGCGTGCCCAGGTAACCGCTGACCTCCAGCAGCCCGCCGGCCGTATACCAGCGGTCGGTGGCGTAGCCGTTGGTGCCCGCGGGCACCAGCACCAGGTCGCGGATGTCCACCCACAGGTCATTGCTGTTGAGCTTGCCGCTTTCACGGTTGACCGGCGCGTCGCGCTGCTCGTTGCCCTGTACGTTGATCTTGAGGTTGTTGTTCTCCATGGCGACCGCCACGCCCACCGCGCCCGCCACGTCCAGGATGGCGCCATCGCGCAGCAGGCTGCGCCGCGCCGCGTGGACGGCGATCTGGCCGCCGGTGGCCAGCGTGATCGAGCCCGGCGCGAAATCCACCGTGCCGGTGCTGCTGATCTCCACCCGCGACAGTTCGCGCCGATCGGCGCCGGCCGACAGCCACGACGACGACGTCGACACCGCCGGCGGCGCGCGCAGGCCGTCGCGCTGGCTGTCCAGCGCCAGGGCGCCGCGCGAGTCCAGCACGATCGCCGCGACGCTTCCCTCGGCCAGCGTGATCGCGCCGTCCGCGCCGGCCGCGGTCAGGTGCAGCGTGCCGCGCGTGTCCACCGACGTGCTCGACAGCAGCACCCCGCGCTGCGTCACGTCGCCACCGGTCAGGGTCACGTCGCCCATGGCGGCCTGGATCAGGCCGCTGTTCTCGACCCGCCCGGGTACGCCGGCCGGCGTGACTTCGTTGCCCTTGGTGGTCGACAGCAGGTTGCCCGCCGTACCCTGGCCACGCTTGATGACGAAACTGTCGCCCGCCGCCAGCAGCGTCTGCCCGCCCGGCGTGTCGATGGCGCCCGCGTTGGTCGTTTCCTTGCCCAGCAGCAGCACGTAGCCGCCGCCCGAGGTCGAGGTGGTGGACGCGGCGGTCGCGATGCGCGCGCCGGCCTGCACCTCGACGCGGCCCAACGCGTCCAGGAAGGTCGGCTGGGCGCCGTTGTCGGCATACAGTCCCTTGTCGCGGAACTGCGCGTCGGTGATGGTGGCGGCCGCGACCACCAGGTTGCGCGCGTTGACCTGGCTGGTGCCGCTGAAGATCACGCCGTTCTGGTTCACCACCAGCACCGTGCCGTCGGCCTTGATCGCGCCCTGGATCTGGCTCGGTTTGGCCGACGCGCCGACCACCCGGTTCAGCACCGCGTCGTCCGCGCCCTGCTTGAACTGCAGCGTGGTGTTGCGGCCGATGTTGAACGTGTCCCAGTTCAGGATCGCGCGCGACTGCGTCTGCTCGATGGTCACCAGTTGGCGCCCGCCTTCGGCGCCGGGCTTGGGCGCCTTGGCCCCTTCCCATTTGGCCAGCGCGCCCTCGGCCACCCACAAGCCGCCGGGCGCCAGGCCGTCCGGCACGTCCGTGCCGCTGGCCGCCGCGGCCGCGCGGGCCGCCGCCTGCGCCGCCTGTTGCGCGGCCACCGCCGCCGCGGTGCGGTTCAGGTTGTCCAGCGAACGCTGCAGCTGCTGGCGCGATTGCGCCTGCTGGCGGGCGCTGTTGCCGATGCCGGCCAGCGAGCCATCCGGCATGCGGCCGGTGCGCTGCGCGGTCGACTGCACCGCGTTCTTGTCGGCGAACCAGCCCGGGCTGAAGGCCCGCGCCTGGGCCTGCGCCGTGCCGCTCCAGCCGCCGGCGATCAGCAGTACCGCCAGCACCTGGCGCAGCGGCGTCGGGCGCCAGTCTGGACGGCGGCGCCCCATCTCGTGCGCCATGAATGCCTTACCGCCGCGTTGCGCCAACCGTGCCTGCATGATCGTCTTTCCTTATTCCAATCGCGGTGTTCGCCACCTAGAACAAGACAGACGGATGGAAAAATGCCGACCAGAACCCTGTCATAAATAATTCACGAACCCCAGCGGCTCGCGTTGCCGGCCGGCTCAGGACAGCAGCACCACGCCGCCCGGCAGCCGGGTCACCTCGGCGCCATAGGCGTCGCGGATCAGCTGCTCGGCATCCGCCACCTGCGCCAGCGCGAAGCGCGCCTGCACCCGGCGTTGGCCGAGCTGCGCGTTCAGCAGCACCAGCCGGCCGCGCCGGTAGCGGTTCAGCTCGTCCACGACGTCCGCCAGCGGCACCCGGTCGAACACCAGCCAGCCGCGCCGCCAGGCGGTCACGGCTTCGGTGTCCACCTTCGCCGGCGGCATCACCCGGCGGTCGTCGTAGCGCAATTCCTGGCCCGCGACGACCTCGTAGGTGCCCTGCGCGTGCGCCAGTTGCACGCTACCGGCCAGGCAACACAGGCTGGCCTCGCCGCCCAGATAGCGCAGGTTGAACAGCGCCTCGCGCGCCGAGACGCGTCCGGCCCCCGCCACCACCTGCGCCAGCGGCGCCGGCATGGCGGGATTCGCATCGGCCTGCCGGCCGACGCGGACCTCGGCCTCGCCCGCGGCCAGCTCGATCACCGCGCCCGCCGAAGCCCCGGCCGCCGACCGCACATTGATGCGCGTCTGCGTGTTCAGTTCCAATTCCAGCGCATCGCCCAGCGCCACCCGGCGTTGCTCGCCGGTCGCCGTGCGGTAATCGGCGCCCAGCTCGTCCAGTCCGGGCCACAGCCCCAACGGCGGCCGCCATGCCAGATAGGCCGCCGACGCCGCCACCGCGCCGCCCAGGAACGCGCGCCGGCCCGACAGCGATGGGCGCCGCGTCGTGGCCCGCGCCGCCGCTTCTTCGCGCACCGCCGGCCCCAGCGCCCGCCACAGCCGCTTCTGTTCGGCAAAGGCCGCCTCGTGCCCCGGGTCCGCCCGCAGCCAGGCGCGGAACGCCTCCGCATCCGCCTCGGTGGCGGCGCCCGAAGTCAGCGTCAGCAGCCAATGGCGCGCATCGCGATCGTGCGATGCCCGTCCGCCCTTGCGCCTTCCCGGCAGCATCATCAGCGCCATGATTCGTCTTCCTCGCCCGCGTCCCGCGCGGGTACCTCCAGGGCTTCCAGCACCTTGCCGCAGTGGGCCAGCGCGCGCTTGAGCTCTTTGGACACGATGCGCTCGGACACGCCATAGCGCCGGGCGATCTCGGCATGCGGCACGTCGTGCACCCGGGCGGCCAGCAGCATCTGCTGGGTGCGCTCCGGCAACTGGCGCAGGGCGCGGCGAAACGCCTCGATCTGGCTGCGGCCCTGCGCAATGCGCGCGGGATCCTCGACCTCGTCCGTCGCGCCGACCAGTTCAATGATCTCCACCCCCGTCAGCAGTCGCGAATCGCGGCGGCGCTGGTCTTCGGCGATGTTCACCGCCACCCGAAAGAGGTAGGCCGCCGGCTGCTGGATGGACGAGCTCGAGGGCATGTCGTTGACCTTCAGGAAGGCTTCCTGCATGGCATCGTGCGCCAGGTCGTCCGACCCCAGGCGACGCTTGAGCTGGCTGCGAAAATCGTTGTAGCGCTCCAGGAACAACGCGCGCAGGGAACCGGCCGGCTTGTCATCCCGCATGGCTCGCCCCTCGCAGCGCGGCGCAGTCATCCACATCGCTTGCCTGCAGCAGGATCGTCACCGGTTGCGGCATGCCGCCCGGCAGCGGTCCGGCCGTCACGCCGCGCAACGCGGCCTCCAGCCGCCGGTTCAGCGGGACCGATCCGGTATCCGAAACCCAATCCACCCGGTCGACGCGCCAGGCCTTGTCGAACCACAGCTTGACCAGGGCGCGATAGTGGCCCGGCTCGGCGCCCTGCCCCTTGCAAAGCGCCCGCTTGAGCGCGCCTTGCAGCGCGGCCGCGTACGGCGTGTCGCGCAGCCGCGCCGCGCTGGCCGCGCGCGCGGCAGCCGTCTCGCGCGGCGCCGCCACCAGCGTGAACGAATGCGAACTGGCGTAGCGGATCGCCAACGGCGACCCCGCCAGCAGCTTGCGCAAGGCATCTCCGGGGGTATAGGTGCCGACCACCGCGGGCGCGTGGCGTCCGGCGGTCAGGGCGCTGTCGACCAGCACCGTCAGGCCGCTGTCCAGGCTGTATTGCGCCAACGCCTGGTCCAGCGGCTGCGCGGCAATGGCGAACGCCATCTCGCGCGGCGGCGCCTCGGCGCGGCCCGCGCCGGCCAACGCCCACAACCCCAACGCCAGGCAGGCGTGCCGCATCCAGCCCCTGCCCGGCGGACAGGCGAAGGTCATCGACGCCAACATGGAGGAAAGATGCCAGGCATGGCCGTTGTCGCGGGTGCCCGCGCACCCGCCTTGAAGGAAAGGCGCCATGCTAGGACGCGCGAATGACGCAATCGTGACACGCCACATCCGCGACACGGCGGGCCGCCACGCAATCGTCACCTGCGCGGCCTCATCCGTCCCTATACTGATGGCATGGCGGCCCCAGGCCGCCGGGCCTTTTCAAAGGAGCCCGCATGCGCACACACAGCCCCTCTTCGCGCCGCGCCTGCCTGCTGTTGCTGGCGGCGCTGGCGGCCACGCCCCTGGCGGCGGGCGCCCAGGCAACGGCCACGCCGGTCCCGCAGGCCGCCCCGCCGGCGGCCAAGCCCGCGCCCGGCGGCGCCTGCATCGACACCGAAGTCAACGGCTATCGCGCCCTGTCGTATGACTGCCTGAACCAGAAAATGGCGCCCGACGCCGCGCCCAAGCCGCCGCCCACGCTGGGCTCGGAAACCATCACGCAGAAGCCGCCCAACCAGATGGGCCTGCCCACGCCCGCCACCATCGGCAACCGCATGGGCAACACCTTCGGCACCTCGGCCTATCCGCAGCGGCCGGCGCCGTAACCGGGCGCGCGCCGTCACGCGTGCCTGCCCGGCCCTGTCCGGGCCGCGGGCCGCGGCGGGCGATCGTCGAGCGGGTCTCAGGCCGTGCGGCTGATGAAATAGATCTTCTTGACGAACTGGTCCACTTCCCAGCGGCCGGTATAGCCTTCCGGCATCACGAAGGCCTCGCCCACGGTCAGCTGGTGCACCGTGCCGTCCGGATCGACCAGGCGCGCCGCGCCCTCGACGATATAGCCGAACTCGATGTAGCCGGTGGTGTTGGACTGGAAACTGCCGGCGGTGCTTTCCCACACGCCGGCCTCGGCGCGGCCGCCGTTGCCCTCGAAGGCGGTCACGGTACGGAACGCCGCGTCGCCCGAGAGGGGACGCTTGGGCTTGCCCGGCACCGGGTTCTTCATCGGGCCTGCATCGATGCGGACCAGCCGCGATTGATCATGCTTCACTGCGCTTTCCTTGGAATCAATGCGCCGCCACCACCAGCACCTCGGCCGCGCCGCGGCTGACCGTGCGCATGCGATGCGGCAGTTCGGAATCGAAATAGAGGGAATCGCCAGCGTCCAGGCGGAACTCGCGTTCGCCGACCTGGACCTCGATGGCGCCCTTGAGCACCAGCAGGAATTCCTCGCCTGGATGCGGAAAGACCGCGGCGGCATCGGGAAATTCGCGCGGCGGGTGCACGATGAAAGGCTCCATGGCCTTGACCTTGCGGCGCCCGGCCAGCGATTCATAGTGGTATTCGTTGCCAAGGCCGCGACGCTGCAACACCTCGCGGTCGGCCACCCGCACCAGGCTGACGACTTCATCCTGCGCCGCGCCGTCGCCGCCCACCAGTTGCGACACGCCCACGCCATAGGCCTCGGCCAGCCGCAGCACGGTCGAAATCGAAGGCTCGCTCAGGCCCCGCTCCAGTTTGGAGAGGTAGCTTTTGGTCAGGCCCGTGCGCTCGCCCAGCTGTTCCAGGGACAGGGACTGCTGGCGGCGTAGCGCGCGCAGGCGGTGAGGCAGGTCGATCATGGGCGGGAAAAGTCGCGGTAACGACCGGTAAGCATGCCCGAAACCCGCCCCGCCGTCGAGCCGGCCCGCCCGGCGCACCCGTTGCCCCGCCCGCGCCGGCACGCCGGGGCACCTGGCATGCCCCCGCGCGCAGGCGCCTTGCGGCGCCGCGGGGCCCTTATGCCAGCACGTCCGGATGCTGGCGCAACGCCCGCCGGGCGTAGTACGAAAAGCCCACCTGCGAGCGCTTGGGCGTCAGGATCCAGTCGTGCGCCTCGTGCCCCAGCGCCGGCGGAATCGGCTGGATCTTGCCGGCCGCCATCGCCAGCAGCTGCATGCGCGCGGCGCGCTCGAACTGCAGCGCCAGCACGCAGGCCTCTTCCACCGTGCCCGCCGCCACCAGCATGCCGTGGTGCGACAGCAGGATGGCGCGCTTGTCGCCCAGCGCCGCCGAGATGATCTCGCCTTCTTCGTTGCCCACCGGCACGCCCGGCCAGTCCTTCAGGAACGCCACGTCGCCGTACAGCGGGCAGTTGTCCATGTGCGAGACCTCCAGCGGCACCTCCAGCATCGACAGCGAGGCCGCGTGCAGCGGGTGCGTGTGGATGATGCAGTTGACGTCCGGCCGCGCCCGGTAGATCCAAGAATGGAAGCGGTTGGCCGGGTTGGGCATGCCGCCGCCCTCCTGCACCCGCAGGTCCTCGTCCACCAGCAGCAGGTTGCCGGCCGTGATCTCGTCAAAGCCCAGGCCCAGCCGCTGCGTGAAGTAACGGTCGGGCTCCGGCGCGCGCGCCGTGATCTGGCCGGCCAGGCCCGAATCGTGCCCGCCGTCGAACAGGATGCGGCAGGTCAGCGCCAGGCGCTCGCGCAGCGTCCAGTCGGGCGTGTCGAACTGGCGCTGCATCTCGGCCTTGGCCCGCGCGATCAGTTCATCCTTTCCCAAGTGCATCGTATCGGCCATCTTTGACTCCTCGCTATGCCGTTTCCAACAACGGCGTAAAGCCCGGCAGGGCGCGCATGCGCGCCAGCCAGGCGTTGATGTGGGGCAAGGCGGACAGGTCGTAGCCGCCCTGCTCCGCCATGCTGGTGTAGGGATAGAGCGCGATGTCGGCAATGGTCGGCGCCTCGCCCACCAGGAAATCGCGCCCCGCCAGATGCGCCTCCATCCATGCCGCCGCGCGCATGCCGGCGCGGCGCCACTCGACCATCGCCGGGTCATCCACCCGCGCCGTGCCGCGCAGGTGGATCAGCAGCCGCGGCTGCGCGAAGGCATGCATGTGCTGGGTCTGCTCGAAACTCAGCCAGCTGGCCACCTGCGCCTGCGCCAGCCGCCCGTCCGGCAGCCAGGGCGTGCCCTGCCCCAGATACCACAGGATCGCCTGCGACTCCGCCAGCCACACGCCCTCCGGCGTGCGCAGCGCCGGCACCTGGCGCCACGGATTGATGCGGCCGAAGGCCTCGGTCTCGAGGTCGCCCTGCACGATGTCGAAGGTGCGGCGCGTGAGCGCCAGCCCCATGTAGCCGCAGGCCAGCCGGATCTTCCAGGCGTTGCCCGAACGCAGCGTATCGGCCAGTTCCAGCGGCTGTCCCGCCAGGGGATGTGTCGTCATGGTCAATCCATCCTGATGTCGGCGCGCTTGACGATCTCGGCCCACTTCTTCTTTTCGGCCGCGATGAAGCGCTGGTATTCGTCCGGCGCGCCGGTATAGAGCTGCGTGCCCTGCGCCGCCAGCCGCGTCTTCAACTCCGGCGAGGCCAGCGTCTGGCGCAGCGCCGCGTTGAGTTTTTCCAGCACCGCCGGCGGCGTGCCGGCCGGCGCGAAGAACGCATTCCAGGAACTGATCTGCAGCCCCGCGTCGCCAGCCTCGCCCGCGGCCGGCACCTGCGGCGCCGACGGCAACCGCTGGTCCGCCGCCACCGCCAGCGCGCGCAGCTTGCCCGACGCCACGTGCGGCATGATCACCGGACTGGCGTCCATCACCACGTCCACCTGCCCGCCGATGGCCGCGTTGACCGCCTCGCTGCCGCTCTTGAACGGCACGTGCACGATGTCCACCCCCGCCGTCAGCTTCAGCAGCTCCAGCCCCAGGTGCGGCGAGCTGGCCGTGCCGGCCGAACCGAAATTCAGCTTGGCCGGATGCGCCTTGGCGTACGCCACGAAGTCCGCGAAATTCGCCGCCGGCAGGTCGCCGCGCACCGCCAGCAGATAGGGCGAACCGGACACCAGCCCGACCGGCGCGAACTTTTCCGGGTCATAGCTGAGCTTGGCGTAGATCAGCGGGTTCACCACCTGCGTGCCCACCGTGCCCATGAAAATCGTATACCCGTCGGCCGGCGCCGTCGCCGCCACCTGCGCCGCGATCACGCCGCCGGCGCCGGGCCGGTTCTCCACCACCACGCTCTGCCCAAGCGCGTCGCCCATGCCCTTGCCGACCTGGCGCGCCACGATATCGGTGATGCCGCCGGCGCCGAACGGCACCACCAGCCGGATCGGATGATCCGGAAACGCGGCCTGCGCGCCGCTGCTTGCGGCCAGCGCCAACGCGGCGGCCATGATGATGCGCTTCATGGGATTCCCCTTGTGTCCGCCGCTTGATTGCGGCTATGACACAAAGTGTCCTATAGAGCATTGATTTTCCGCAAGGAGAATGTGATTGGGGGAATCCCTGAGCACCACTCCGCCGCGGTCTGTTGCGCCCACGCCGCGTGAAGCGTCCTCTTTCCCCACAATCAATAGTGTTTCTTATTCGCATTAGCTACACTACCGGGCATCTTGCAATCCCCCGACCCCATTTCCCTCCCCGCCGTCGAGCAGCTTTATCGCCATCACCATGGCTGGCTGCAAGGCTGGCTCCATCGCAAGCTGGGCGATAGCGGCGACGCGGCCGACCTGGCGCACGACACGTTCGTGCGGCTGATGGCCGCGCGCCGGCCGCCCGTCTTGCGCGAGGAGCCGCGCGCGCTGATCACGCACATCGCCAAGGGGCTGCTGATTGACCATTGGCGCCGCCGGGCGGTCCAGCAGGCCTATCTGGAAACGATCGCGCACCTGCCCGAACCGCAGGTGCCGTCGCCAGAAGCGGGCCTGATGATCGTGCAGACGCTGGTGGCGATCGACGCCATGCTGCAACGCCTGCCCGCGGCCACGCGCGACATGTTCCTGCTCGCCCAGCTCGACGGGCTCACGCTGCGGGAGATCGCCGAACAGACCGGCAAACCCGTGATCACGGTCCGGCGCCATCTGCACAAGGCCTTGATGGCCTGCATGGCCATCGCCGCATGAGCGCGCCGCTGGTAATCCTCCCCGCCTGTCGGGTCTTCAGTCACGAGCGAAGCGCAACGCTGGCCGCCCACGCACGTCTCCGGGCGGCAACGCCATGACGGCCGCGCCGAGCGACGAACTGCTCGAGGAAGCCGCCAGCTGGGTGATCCGGCTGCGCTACGAGCCCGCCGACGCGAGCACCCAACGGGCGTTCGAGCGCTGGCTGGCGCAGGGCGAGGCCCACGCGCAGGCCTGGGGCCGCGCCGAGCAGGTGCTGGGCGTGTTCGAGGGGTTGCCCGCCCGGATCGGCCATGACGTGCTGCGCGCGACCCGCAAGCGGCAGGGCCGCCGCGCCGTGCTGCGCGCGGCGCTCGGGCTTGGCGTGGCGGTGCCGTCCGGCTGGATGGCGTGGCGCCAGGCGCCCGCCTGGCGCGCGGACCTGCGCACCGCCGCGGGCGAACAACTGACGCGCACGCTCGACGATGGCACGCGGCTGGTCTTGAACAGCGGCAGCGCCGTCGACCTGCGCTACAACGACGCCGAGCGCCGCCTGGTGTTGGTGGCGGGCGAGGTGCTGGTGACCACCGGCCAGGAGACGCAGCGCGCGTACCGGCCGTTCGTGGTGCAGACCCCGCAGGGCGAGGTGCAGGCCCTGGGCACGCGCTTCTCGGTGCGGTTGATCGATGATCGCACCGAGGTCATGGTGTTCGAGCACGCGGTGCTGGCGCGCCCGGCGCATGCCGCCGCGGTGCGCATCGACGCGGGGCAGCGCGGCAGCTTCACCCGCGACGGGGCCGGCGCGCTCGCGCCGGTGGACGACAGCGCGGCGCTCTGGGAGCAAGGCATGCTGGTGGTGCGCGACCAGCGCCTGGCGGACGTGGTGGCGGAACTCGCGCGCCATCGTCCGGGAATTCTGCGCTGCGCGCCCGAGGTCGCCGAGCTGCGCGTGTCGGGCGCGTTGTCGCTGCGCGATACCGATGCGGCCCTGCGCGCCCTGGCCGAACGCCTGCCGATCGCGGTGCGGCGCGTCACGCGCTACTGGGTGTCCGTCGGGCCGGCGGACGCCTGAGCGGCCGCCAAGACGGGCCGGGAAAAAAAATAATTCGCATCGAGGTGATCACTTTTTCGTTGTCGTGCGGAGTAGGAAGTGAGACCGCATCGAGGGGATGCGGGCGCTTCCTGCTTGACGATGAAAGGATGAAAGAGTGATGGCACGTGTACGCGCAGCGCGGGGCAAGGGATCCCGCAAGGCAATGATCTGGTCGGCGCTCTGGTGCACGGCCATGGCAAGCGCGACGGCGGGCGCGCAGTCCGCGCCGCGGGCCGGCGCGGCGCCGGCCTCGCAGATGCGGAGCGTGGCGATCGGCGCGGGTCCGCTCGATACCGTGCTGGCGCGCTATGCCGCCGCGGCGGGCGTGCAGATCGTCTATGACCCCGCCTGGCTGGCGGGCCGCCAGAGTCCGGGCATCTCGGGCGAGATGAGCGTGCAGCAGGGCTTTGACCGCCTGCTGGCGGGCAGCGGCTATCGCGCCGCGCCCAGCGGGGCGGGCACCTATGCCTTGCAGGCCGCCTCGCAGGGCGGGGTCACGCAACTGGAAGCCGTGACCGTCACCGGCGCGGCCGAGCGCGCCACCAGCGAAGGCACCGGTTCGTACGCCAGCAACGCGGTCACGCTCGGCAAGGGCGCGCAGACGCTCCGGGAGATCCCGCAGTCGGTGTCGGTGGTGACGCGCCAGCAGCTCGATGACCAGAACCTCAACAGCCTGTCGGACGCGATGCGCAACGTGACCGGCATCACCGTCGAGACGCTCGCGAGCGGCGGCAATATCTCCGGATTCATCTCCCGCGGCTATACGCTCGACTCGATCCAGGTCGATGGCATGCGCTCGCCCGCGGGCGCGGGCAACCTGTCGGCGGGCTTCGACCTCGCCATCTACGATCGCATCGAAGTGCTGCGCGGCCCGTCCGGCCTGTATCAGGGAACCGGCGAACCGGGCGGCAGCGTGAACCTCGTGCGCAAGCGCCCGCTGCAGGAATTCGCCTTCGGCGCGCAGGCCAGCGTCGGATCGTGGGATTACTACCGAGCGGTGGCCGACCTGAGCACGCCCTTCGACAGCGAAGGCAAGGTGCGTGGACGCTTCATCGCCGCCTACGAAGATCGCGGCTCGTTCGTGGACCGGGTGAATTCGACCCGGCCCACGCTCTACGGCATCGTCGAGGCCGACCTCACGCCGCACACCACGCTGGCGGCCGGCGTGGCGTATCAACGTGCCCGCTCCACCCCCGCGTTCGGCCTGCCGGCCTATGCCGATGGCTCGCTGCTCGACATACGCCGCGGCACCAATCTCAGCGCGGCGTGGAACCAGATCGAAGAGGACACCACCGAGATCTTCGCGGACCTGGAGCACCGCCTCGCTGGCGGCGGCGTCGTGAAGGCCAGCGTGTTCCATCGCGATACCGACACGCCGACGCGCCTGACCACCTGGCCCAACCGGGCCGTCAATCCGCTCAACGGCGACACCAACCTGATCGCCTGGTCGTACCGCAACCACTGGAAAACCACGGGCGCGGACGCCAATCTGAACCTGCCGATCGAGGCTTTCGGCCGCGAGCACAGCCTGCTGGTGGGCACCGACTACAGCTACACGCGCAAGCAGTTCACCTACGGCGGCGGCACGGTATTCCCGACCAACGTGTACCAGCCGGTCATCGACATGCCGCGGCCCGACATGGAGCAGGTCAACGGCAATGACGGGCGCACCAGCGAGTTCGGCCTGTATACGCGCGCCAATATCCAGGCGACCGACCATCTGAAGATCATCGCCGGCGCCCGCCTGGCCTGGTGGAAGAACGACGCGCGCAACGCCAACCAGTACTTCGGCGACTTCAGCCAGACCGAGACACGCATCGCGGCGCGCACCACGCCGTATGCCGGGGTGGTGTACGACCTCACCCCCCAGTTGTCCGCCTATGCGAGCTACACCAGCATCTTCCAGCCGCAGACCGATATCGACGCGCAGGGCAATACGCTGGCGCCGCGCGTAGGACGCCAGATCGAGACAGGCCTGAAGGGCGCGTTCATGGACGGCAGACTGAACGCGCATGCCGCGCTATTCCAGATCTTGGACCGCAACCGGGCGATGACCGACCTGGACAATCCGATGTATTCGGTGGCGGCGGGCAAGGTGCGCAGCCAGGGCTTCGAGACCGAGGTCAGCGGTTCGCTGCTGTCGAACTGGGACATCGTGGCGGGCTATGCCTACACGCAGACCAAGTACCTGGAGGCGGCCCCGGGCACCGAAGGTCTCTCGTACAGCACGATCACCCCGCGCCACGCCATCAACCTCTGGACGCGCTACCGCTTCACCCAGCCTGCAATGGAGGGGTTCAGCGTGGGCACGGGCGTGCGCTGGAATAGCGGCAACTATCTGCAGAGTGGCAAGGTACGTTGGGACCAGGGCAGCTACGCCCTCGTCTCGGCCCAGATCGGCTACCGCTACAACCGCCACATCGAGGGTACGCTCACGGTCGACAACCTGTTCGATCGCAAGTACTACGAGAAGCTCGGCGGCGCCGCACGGCAGAACTACTACGGCCAGCCACGCAGCGTGATGCTGACGCTGCGTTATCAGTACTGAAGCAGGTTGGCGGGCGGCGCGGCGCGCCGCGCGGCCGTCGCGCGATTCGACGTTGCAAATCGAAGCGCCCCTGCCCGCTTGTCCGGCCTATGCTGGGGGGCCCGGCCCCGGCGGCCGCCTCATCGGAGAAAGCAGCATGCTGGATCATGTCGAAATTCACGTGAGCGACTTCGAACGCAGCCGCGACTTCTACTTGCGCGCGCTCGCGGCCATGGGCCACGTGCCGCGCAAGACGCTAGCCACCGGCATGGGGTTTGGCGTGGGCGCCCCCGACGACGCCGGCGACCCGGGCGGCGAATTCTGGATCCACCAGGGCACGCCCAGCACGCCACGCGTGCATATCGCCTTTCGCGCCCGCAGCCGTGCCGAGGTCGAGGCCTTCCATCGTGCGGCGCTGGCGGCCGGCGGTCGCGACAACGGCGGCCCAGGGGTGCGCCCGCAATATCACCCGCATTACTACGGCGCGTTCATCCTGGACCCCGACGGCTACAACATCGAAGCGGTGTGCCACCGCGCCGAAACGGGGGCGTGATCGCCCCGGCCGTCGATCCGAAGCGGGACCGATACGGGTTCCCACGGCCCGCGCCTGCCTGACCGGCTGCCGACGTCAGCGCGGGGACGCGGGACGCGAGACGAGGCCCGGGCATGCCATTTGCTGAGTGGGCACTCCCCCTCCTTGCGAACCGTCCCATGCCCCCGATTGCGCGCTCGCCCTCGTTCCACCTCGACCGTCTGCGCGCCGTGCTGGCCGAAGCCGATGCCACGCTCGGATCCGAGGCGATCCTGCGCGGACTGGTGCAGGCGGGCTGTGACCGCCTGCCCTTGCCGGGCGGCGGCGAGACGCTGACGCGTTGGCAGGCGCTTGCCGCCGTGGCCGCCGTCGACCTGCCGCTGGCCAAGCGCTTCGAGGGACACACCGACGCGCTGGCGATCCTGGCCGAGCTTGCGGCGCCCACGCCCCCGCCGCCGGCAAGCATCTGGGGCGTCTGGTGCGCGGAGTCCGCGCGCCAGCGGCTGGTCATGGCCCCCGCTGCCAACGGCCAGGTCCTGCTCGATGGCACCAAGACCTGGTGTTCCGGCGCCGCCGGCGCGAGCCACGCCTTGGTCAGCGGATGGACGCCGGCAGGCGCGCCCGGCCTGGCGGCGGTGGCCTTGGCGCAACCGGGGGTGACGATCCTGCCCGGCACCTGGCTCGCCCCCGGCATGCGCGATAGCGCGACGGTCGATGTGTCATTCCATCAGGTGCGGGGCACACCGCTCGGCGCGCCGGGCGCGTACGTCGACCGCCCGGGATTCCTGCACGGCGGCGCGGGCGTCGCGGCCTGCTGGTACGGCGGCCTGGCCCGCGTTTTCCAGCGGCTGCGCGCCAGCGCGTCCACGGGCCGCGCCGATCCCTTCCTGCTGGCCCATCTGGGCGCGGCGGATGTGGCGCTTTGCCAGGCGCGCTGGGCCCTGCGCTCGGCCGCCGCGGCGATCGACGCCAATCCCCATGACGGCTGTGCGGTGGCAACGGCCCGCGCCCGGCTCGCGGTCGAGGCGGCGGCCGAGGACATCATGACCCGCGCCGCCCGCGCGCTGGGCGCCGGCCCGCTGTGCAAGGACCCGGCGCTGGCGCAGGTCATGGCCGATCTGCCGCTCTACATTCGCCAGAGCCATGCCGAACGCGACCAGGCCGCGCACGGCGAAATGGTCGCGGCGGCGGAGGAATCGACATGGACGCTCTAGCCCGGCATTTCGAAGCGCTGTACCGTTCGTTCGACGATCCCTGGAACGTGCGCGGCGCCTGGTACGAGCGCCGCAAGCGCGGGCTGCTGCTGGCCAGCCTGGGACGCGCCCGCTATGGCCACGCGCTGGAAGTAGGCTGCGGCAACGGCGACATGACGCTGGCGCTGGCCGGGCGCTGCCGGCGGGTCACCGCCGTCGACGTGGCCACCACCGCCATCCACCGCTGCCGCGAGCACATGCTGGCCAATCATGCCCGAGGGGTGGAGGCGATGGCCCTGCACCTGCCCGACGCCTGGCCCGCGGTCCCGCCCGGCGGCTTCGACCTGATGGTGATCTCGGAAATGGGCTATTACCTGGACGATGACGCGCTGGCGCGCTTCCTGGCGCAGACCCGCGCCAGCCTGCGGCCCGGGGCTGAACTCATCGCCTGCCACTGGCGCGGCCACTTCGACGACCGGCGGCAACCGACGGACGCGCTGCATGACCGCCTGGGCGCGCTGTCTGGCGCCACGCCGCTGTTCAGCCATACCGAATCGGCCTTCAGGCTCGATGCCTGGGCCATGGACTTCGCCACCGGGGAAGCGGACCAATGATCGGCATCTGCATCCCCGCCCATGACGAAGAGCGCCATATCGCCGCGTGCCTGCGCGCGGTCACCCGTGCAGCGCGCCATCCCCTGCTGCTGGCCGAGCCGGTGCGGATCGTGGTGGTGCTGGACCACTGCCGCGACGCCACCGCCAGGCTGGCCGCCGCCTGGCCGGTGCACTGCCTCGCCATTCATGCGCGCAACGTCGGCGCCGCGCGCGCGGCCGGCTCCCAGCTGCTGCTGGACGCCGGCGCGCGCTGGCTGTCGCACACCGATGCCGACACCGTGGTGTCGCCGCGCTGGCTGGTGGACCAGTTGTCCCTGGGCGCGGAAGTGGTTTGCGGCACGGTGGGCGTCTCGGGCTGGGCCGCGCACGGGATTCGCGCCCATGCCGCCCAAAGCCGTTTTGCGGCCCATTACCAGGACCACGACGGCCACCGCCACGTGCATGGCGCGAACCTCGGCATCGCCGCCCAGGCCTACCGTCGCACCGGCGGTTTCGCGGCCCTGGCCTGCAGCGAGGACCAGAGCCTGGTGGACCGGATGGTGCAGGCGGGCTGCTCCGTCGCCTGGAGCGCCCTGCCTCGCGTCACGACCAGCGCCCGCCCCTACTCGCGCGTGGAAGGCGGCTTTGCCACGGCGCTACGCACGGCGGCCGGAGCGGACCAGCCTCCGGCCGCGGCGGTCATACGCGCGGAGGACAGGTCTCGCGCTCCGGATGCCGGTGCCGCGCCAGCGACTCGATGAAGGCCGTCGTGGCTGGCGCGGGCGCATCGCCGACCACCAGGCCGGCGTCCGGCGATGCCGGGTCGATGCCCGCGGCCTCCAGTAAACCGCTGCCCTCCGCCAGCGCCAGCAGCGTCTTGCCGTGGCGATAGCTGTCGCGCAGGAATTCCAGGGCCCGTCCATCCTGGCGCCAGCGTTCGAGCGCGGCGGCGCCGGCCGGCACCACGGCGCCATCGAACAGCACGGACGGCTGATTGTCCAGTGAGGCATCGGCGTCCAGCGTGGCGCCGTCGGCCGTGGCCACCGCGCCGATGCGCCGCCCCACCAGCCGCACCACCACGCCAGCCTTCATCAGGGCCTGCGCCACCGCCGACACGGCGGCGCCGTCCACGCCTTCCGCGACCAGGATGGCGACCTTGCGCGTCGTCACGCCCACCTCGCCAGGACGCGCCGCCAGCGACAGGGAGGGGGATTGCGTCACCTCGGCGGCAGGCACGTCGCGCAAGGCCCGCGGCATGGGATCGGGCAACGCCATGCCGAGCTTGTCGGCCACGGTCCGCGCCAGGTCGTCCGACACGTTGCGCAGCGAAGCCACCATGCGTTGGCGGATGGCGGCGACCGTGACCTTGCTCAATTCGAACGCGAACGCATCCGCCAGATGGCGCTGTTCCCAATCCGCCTGGCTGTCGTAGAACAGCGTGGCCTGGTTGTAGTGCTCGGCGAATCGCTCGGGATGGCCGCGCAGCTCATCGCCCGCCACCGGTTCCGGAAAGGACACGAAGCCCTCCATGCCCGCCTGGAACGGACAGCCGCCCCCCAGCGAATTGGGTTCGTAGGCGACGCGCCCACGGTGCACCGCCTGGCGGTGCATGCCGTCGCGCTGGTTGTTGTGCACCGGCGCCAGCGGCGCATTGATCGGGATCTCGTGGAAATTGGGCCCCCCCAGCCGCGAGATCTGCGTATCCACATAGGAATGGATGCGACCGGCCAGCAACGGATCATTGGTGAAGTCGATGCCCGGCACCACATGCGCCGCACAGAACGCCACCTGTTCGGTCTCGGCAAAGAAATTGTCCGGATTGCGGTCCAGCACCATGCGGCCGATGGGGCGCACCGGCACCAGTTCCTCCGGCACGATCTTGGTGGCGTCCAGCACGTCGAAGCTGAAGCGCTCCGCGTCTTCCTCGGTGAAGACCTGCACGCCCAATTCCCACGCCGGGCCATGGCCGGCGTCGATCGCCTCCCACAGGTCGCGCCGGTGGAAATCAGGGTCGGCCCCGGCCACCTTCACGGCTTCGTCCCAGACTTGCGAATGCGTGCCCGCCACCGGATTCCAGTGGAATTTCACCAGCTGCGACTGGCCCTGTTCGTTGACGAACCGGAACGTGTGCACGCCAAAGCCCTGCATCATGCGATAGCTGCGCGGAATCGCCCGATCCGACATCAGCCACATCAGCATATGGGTCGACTCCGGCATCAACGACACGAAATCCCAGAAGGTGTCGTGCGCCGAAGCCGCCTGCGGCATGCCGTGATGCGGCTCGGGCTTGACGGCGTGCACCAGGTCCGGGAACTTCATGGCGTCCTGGATGAAGAAAATAGGCATGTTGTTGCCCACCAGATCCCAATTGCCTTCGTCGGTGTAGAACTTGACCGCGAATCCGCGCACATCGCGTGCCGTATCCTTCGAGCCACGCTCGCCGGCCACGGTCGAGAAGCGCACGAACACCGGCGTGCGTTTGCCTTTCTCCGCGAACAGCGAGGCCCGCGTCAGGTCGGCCAGCGGCTCATAGCATTCAAAGTAGCCATGGGCGGCGGATCCCCGCGCGTGCACGATGCGTTCCGGAATGCGTTCGTGATCGAAGTGGGTAATTTTTTCGCGCAGGATGAAGTCCTTGAGCAGCGCGGGGCCCCGCAGGCCCGCTTTCAGCGAATGCTGGTTGTCGCTCACGGCCACGCCCTGGTTCGTGGTCAGCGCCTGCCCCTGCGCATCCGCGCGCACGCGCGCGAGCCGCCCATCGACGGCGTTGACGCCAGCCGCCGAGGGCTCCCCCGTCTTGTCGGTGTACTGGCGTTCGGACAATGAGCTGCCCGCCGCCGCGGCATCGGTCGCGACGGACACGCCTCGATAGGGACAGCGCGCGCCCGCCTCGCCGTATTCCTTCTCTTTGTCGGGGTGATGCGGCAGCGCCTGCGCGGTCGCCGCCACCGCGGCGGCCCGCTGCATCGCGGCGGGCACGGCGCCTTTGCCGGGCGGCTCGGCGGGTCCGCTGTCCGTGTTGTTGAAAGCGGTATCGACAGCGCCGTGCTTGCCGACCTTGCTGGATTTCTTGCCTGGCATGGATATCTCCTTGTACGCATCGGCTCGATCGGCATAGGCCGGCGATGGCTCGATCCGTACAACACCAGCAAGCGTCATACCTGGCGCAGGGGGCTGCAAGTCCCCCAGGCAGGCTCAGGCCCGCCTCTGCGTCCGCCCTCACTCGGCCGCGGGCAACCCATACTTGGACCGCGCTTCGCGCTGGTACTTTTCCCGGATCGCGGCCAGGCGCTCCAGTTCGGCGGGGTCATTGACCGTGGCCATCATCCGCACCCACTTGCCGCTCTCCTGCGAGTATTGGTAGGTGTTCAGGCCGTATTCCCTCAGGATGGCCTGCGGATCCTTGCCCGCCTTCACTCCCGCGCTCATGTCCGCCTGCAGCCGCGCATAGTCGTCATAGGTGGCCAGCTTGCCCTCCACCTTGGGTTGTTCGCCGGCGTTGGCGAAACGCCCCACGGCCGGGTTGGCGAACACTTCGCCGTAGCGCATGAACGTGGGCGAGCCGGGATCGCGCCGCTTCAGTTCCTCGATGAAGGCGGCGTCGGCCTGTTTCCACTGGCCTTCGTCCACCTTCAGTATCTTCAGCACGCCGTCCAGGGGCTGGTTGCTGGCCAGGCGGGCATTGCCCGCGGCCCATTCCTCGAAGGTGATGCCGTTGACGGGCGCGGGCAGCCCCTCCTGGGCCTGCGCGTGCATGGCCAGCAACAGCAAGGCCGCGGCGACGGCGTGACGGATCGGGTGTGCATGCATGGCGGATGAACCTCCTGGGGAAACGCAACAGATTTCTCAAGACGCAACGGCCGCCGCTTGTCGGCGACAGTC
Organism: Achromobacter sp. ISS7; assembly: GCF_056523125.1. Classification (NCBI taxonomy): domain Bacteria; kingdom Pseudomonadati; phylum Pseudomonadota; class Betaproteobacteria; order Burkholderiales; family Alcaligenaceae; genus Achromobacter; species Achromobacter sp. ISS7. Next base: position 3,173,637 of record NZ_JAWRZD010000001.1, read on the forward strand.
ACGCGGATCAGCGAGCCGGCGCCAGCCCCAGGCCCCGCAACATGCCCTCCAGCTGGCGCTCGAGATCCGCGCGGTCATAAGCCACCAGCGCCACGCGCCACATTCCTTGCAGGAACGTCACGATGACCGACGCGGCCATGGGCACATCGAGCGATGCCGGCAGGCGCCCGTCCGCCTGGTCGTCGCGCAAGCGCGCGCTGAACGCAGCGTGCAGGTCCGACAGGCCTCGCGCGGCCCGCTGGCGCAGGTCGTCATCGTCCAGCACGGCCTGGGTCTCCATCGCCGCCAGCATGCACAGCCGCGATGGCGTGCGCGGGTCGTCGAGCAGGTCGAAGGCGGCGGCGAAGAATGCGCGAATGCCGGCCACCGCGCCCGGCGCCCCGGCCAACGCCCGCAGGCGGACGGCCACCACCTCGTCCTCGTAACGGTCGAGGCAGGTCAGGTACAGCTGCTTCTTGCTCTTGAGCGTGTTGTAGAACGAGCCCTCGCCGATTCCCATGGCCTTGAGCAGATCGCGAAGCCCGGTTTCCGCGTAGCCGCGCTCCCAGAACATCGTCGTCGCGGTGGCGACGGCCTGGTCGTAGTCGAATGCAATTTTTCTGGCCATGGCGCAGCGTAGCATAAATGTAGCAGTCGCTAAAAAATAATTGACAGGCACGATCCCGGGGCAATACTGTAGCGGTCGATACAAACATTTTTCCCTGGCCGCGCATGCACTTGCGGCCGCCTGATCTGGAGTTTCCATGCAAGTTCCCGCCCTTTCCCCCGATTCCCTCTACACCCTGCCCCCGGCGACCGACGCCGTCGTTCCTTTCGAGGTCCACGTGCCCCAGGCCGCCATCGACGATCTCAAGCTGCGGCTGGACCACATCCGCTGGCCGGATCGCGAACTGGTCGACGACTGGTCCCAGGGCGTGCCGCTGGCGGCCGCGCAGGACCTGATCGATCACTGGCGCCACCGCCACGACTGGCGCCGCTTCGAGGCCCGCCTCAACCACTTCCCGCAATTCCGCACGCGGATCGATGGCGTCGGCATCTACTTCATCCACGCGCGCTCGCCGCACGCCGACGCCATGCCGATCCTGCTGACGCACGGCTGGCCCGGGTCGGTCGCCGAATTCCTCGACGTGATCGAGCGGCTGACCGATCCGACCCGCTTCGGCGGCCAGGCCGAAGACGCCTTCCACGTCGTGGTGCCGGCCATTCCGGGCTATGGCTTTTCGGACAAGCCGCGCGATCTGGGCTGGAATCCCGCCCGCATCGCGCGCGCCTGGTCCGTGCTGATGACCGAGCGCCTGGGCTATGCGCACTGGGTGGCCCAGGGCGGCGACTGGGGCTCGGCCATCACCACGGCGCTGGCCAGCCAACAGCCGCGGGGGCTGCTGGCGGCGCACGTGAACCTGCCCATGGTCGTGCCCGCCGAACTGCCCGCCAATCCCACCAAGGAAGAGATGAAGGCCCTGGCCGGCATCGAGTACTTCGTGACCCGGGGCACCGGCTACGCGGACCAGATGAACACCCGTCCGCAAACCATCGGCTACGCGCTGAACGACTCGCCGCTGGCGCTGGCGATGTGGATGTACGAGAAGTTCTGGGACTGGACGGACAACGGCGGCAAGCCCGAGGATGCCCTCAGCCGCGACCAGATGCTGGACGACATCTCGCTCTACTGGTTCACCGGCACGGGCACGTCGGCGTCGCGGCTTTACTGGGAAGGGGTGGGCGAGACGATCCGCAGCCACACCTTCTTCTCTTCCAGCCGCTCGGGCGGCGGCAAGATCGACCTCCCGATGGGCGCGACCCTGTTCCCGTCGGAAACCTTCAATCCGCCGCGCAAATGGGCGGAGCAAGCCTGGAACCGGATCTTCCACTGGAACCGCGTGGAGGCCGGCGGCCATTTCGCCGCCTTCGAGCAACCAGCGATCTTCGCCCGCGAAATGTGGACGGCGTTCCGCGCCTTCCGTCCTGAAGCCCGCGGCCAATAAGCCGCAGGCACGCCGCGGCAGGCGCGGCGTGCCTCGATGCCCGTGGCCGCGCCCGCGCCACGCAGCGCGCGGGGCCACGCGGCCGCTACCCGCCCGCGCGGCCCCGCGCCGTGTCAGCCCGGCTGGCTGACACGGATCAGCTTGCGGTTCAGGAACTCACCCATGCCGATCTCCGACAGCTCGCGGCCGAAGCCCGAATTCTTCACGCCGCCGAACGGCAGCCCCGGCGAATCCGCGAAGCACGAGTTGATGTAGACCATGCCGGCGTCGATATGCGAGGCGACCCGCCTGGCATTCTCCACGTCCGCATCGAAGACGTATGCCCCCAGGCCATACGGCGTCGCGTTGGCCAGGCGCAGCGCCTCTTCCTCGGTCTCGACGACATAGAACGACAGCACCGGGCCGAAGGCCTCCTGGATGTAGAGCGGATTGGCCGGCGCGATGTCGGTCAGGATGGTCGGCTCCAGGAAGAAGCCGGGCCGCGCCACCCGCTTGCCGCCCTGGACGAGGCGCGCGCCCGCGGCGATCGCATCGTCGATCTGCTTGAGCAGGCCCTGCAGCGCCCGTTCGCTGACCAGCGGCCCGAGCAACGTCGCAGGGTCCGTGGGATCGCCGACCGGGATCGCGGCGAATCTCTCCTTCAGCGCGGCCAGCATGCGCTCGCCACGCGCCTTGCCGATCACGATCACGCGCTTGATGTTGACGCAGCCCTGGCCCGAGTTGAACGTGCGGCCCATGACGACCTGCTCCACCGCATGATCCAGCGACGCGCCCGGCATGATGATCGCGGGATCGCTGCCGCCGAGTTCGAGGATCACCTTCTTCAGGTTGCGCCCCGCCCGCTCGCCGACCGAGACGCCCGCGCGTTCGCTGCCGGTCAGGGCCACGCCGCGCACGCGAAAGTCCTCGATCAGCCGGCCGATCTGGTCGACGCTGCAGAACAGGTTGGTGTACACGCCCGCCGGCGCGCCAGCCTCCTCGAACAGGCGCGCGAACGCCAGCGCGCACTGCGGCACGTTCTCCGCGTGCTTGAGCATGACCACATTGCCCGCGATGAGCTGGGGCGCGGCGACCCGCACCAGTTGGTAATAGGGGAAGTTCCAGGGCTCGATGGCCAGGATCACGCCAATGGGCTCGGACAGCAACGTCGCGCCGGGTTCGCCCGGCAGCGCCTGCGCCGCCAGCAACCGTTCGCCGTGCTTGGCGTAGTAGTCCAGGATGTCGGCGACCAGGTCGATTTCGAGGTAGCCAAAGCGCGTCACCTTGCCCATCTCAAGCGTGGGATAGGTGACGTACTCGTCGCGCTTGGCCCGCAGGATCGCGGCGGCGCGCGCCACGATGGCCGCCCGCTCGGCGACGGGACGCAGGCGCCAGTCCTCCCGGTAGCGCCTGTCGGCGGTTTCCAGCGCGGCGAACACCTCGGCGTCCGATTGCAGCGGGAATTCCTTGATCAGTTGTCCCGTCGCCGGGTTGATGCTTTGAAAACTCATGGATGGCTCCTTGCCAACGCAATGCCAGGCGGCGCGGCTCGCCCCGTGCGCCGCGCAAGGGCCAGGACCGAGAGCCGCGACGCCTGGGAGATTGCCTGATGATGATTTAACGAAAACGTTTTCGAAAACAGATCAAAAAAACTGCCTTTTGCAGGCAGGATCCTGTTCCGATGCGATTCTTGCCGGGATTTCTCGACGATAGATGGCAGAGGAAGGTTCGAAAACGTTTTCGAAAAAGTACCGCCGACACCGTTCCGCTGTCAAGCGCCCCCCCCTCAGCGGCCCCTGCCCCGGCCGGCCGTCAACCCACGGCGCCGCCGTGCGAGGCCCGCAGGATCACCTCAGGCGACCAGACTTCCTGCAACGCGGCCGCCGGCGTGCCATTCATATGGCTCAGCAGCAACTCGACCATGCGCGCCCCCGCCGCCTTCGCGGACGCCGAAAACGTCGTCAGCGGCGGCGTCAGGTAGGGTCCCAGCGGATGGTCGTCGCAGCCGATCACCCCGACGTCGACGCCCGGGCGCCGGCCTGTTTCGACGATCGCCCGCATCGCGCCGCAGGCGATCAGGTCGTTGCCGCACATGAAGGCGGTGGGCGGGTCGGGCAAGGCCAGCAGTTGCCGCGCGCCGGCCAGCCCGTCCGCCTCGGCCAGGCCGCACGCGGCCACCAGGCCGGGATCGAACGGCAGCCGGGCCGCCTCCAGGGCCGCCCGATAGCCTTCGGTCAGGTGATGGCTGAACATCAGATAGCCGGGCGGCGCGAGCAAGCCGATGCGGCGATGCCCCAGGCCGATGAAGCGCGCCGTGCCGTCGCGTCCCGCCACGGTCCGATCGATATCGACATAGGGGAACGGCGCGCCGGTCTCGCTGCGCCCCAGCGTCGCGAACGGCATGCCCTGCTCCTGCAGGTAGCGGATCCGCTCGTCGTCGCGCCGCGTGCGGCCGAACATCACGGCATCGACGCGGCGCCGCTCGACCAGCCGGCGGAAACTGTCCAGCTCGGTCTCGACCGAACGGCCCGCGACAATCACCAACTGGTACGGCGTCGGCTCCAGCGCCTGCTCGATGCCGAGCAGCAGATCAAGGAAAAACGGGTGGGCGAATTGGCTTTGCGGCGGCGACAGCACGAAGCCGATGGTCTCCGAAGCACCCTTGCGCAGGCGGCGCGCGGCCGGATCGGGCGAGAAGCCCAGCGCCCTGGCGGCATCGCGCACCCGCTCGCGGGTGGCCTCGCTCACGTCGGCACGGCCATTGAGCGCCTTCGACACCGTCGACACGGCCAGGTCCAGATGGCGCGCCAACGCCACGATGTTCATCCGCTGCTTCATGCCCTTCCCGTCTCGCGTGCGAAGATTGCCGCCTCATCCCGCGCATCGGGACGAAAACGATTTCGGCCGACTATAGCAAAAATGACGACAGCGCCGGCTTCTGCCCGTCACGGCAGGTTCTCGCGCAGGATCACCTGGCTGCGGTTCATCTCCACCCCGCTCATGGGGCTGCGCTTGTCGCGCACGTTGCAGAAGATGCGCACGCAGCTCATCAGCGCCTCGACCGGGCTTTGCGTGATGACGGCGTCCATGGTGCCGTCGATCAGCAGCGCGCGCGTGTCCGGCGTCAGGCCGTGGCCGATGAACACCACGCGGTGCTGCAGGCCGGCTTCCTTCAGCGCCCGCGCCACGCCGTCGGAGGCGCCGCCGATGTTGTAGATGCCGGCCAGCTGCGGGTATTGCTCCAGCAGCTGGCGCGTCTGCTCGTAGTTGCGCTGCGCGTCGTCGTAGCCTTCGCGCAGGTCCACCACCTGCATGGCCTGGAACTGCTCGGCGTATAGCTGCAGGAAGCCGCCCTCGCGTTCCTCGTGGGCGCGGTAGTGGCGCGAACCGGCGATCAGCGCCACGTGCGCGGCGCGCGGGCCGATGAAGCGCGCGATCAGGTAGCCGGCGGTGCGGCCGGCGGCGCGGTTGTCCAGGCCCACGTAGGCCACGCGCGCGCTGTTGGCCAGGTCGGAGATCAGCGTCACCGTCGGCACGCCGCGCTGCGCCAGCGCATTGACCGCCTCGCGCACCACCGGATGCTCCAGCGCCATGAAGGCGATGCCGTCGGCGCGCCGGCCGTGATGCAGCAGCGCCTGCGCCAGGGCCTCGGGGTTGAAGCTCTCGACATAGTCGACCTGGCAGCGCGCGTTGAGCGGCGCGAAATGCTCGTGCGCGTAGCTCACGCTGTCGCCCAGCATGCGCAGGAAGCGGTTGCTGCCGCGCGGCAGCAGGATCACCAGCCGCATGGGCTCGGGCGCCATGGCGGCGTACAGATCGGCCTCGGGCAGGTAGTCGAGTTCGGCCGCGGCCTTGAGCACGCGTTGCGCGGTGCTGTTGCGCACGCCGGGGCGCCGGTTCAGCACGCGGTCGGCCGTGGCGGTGGACACGCCGGCCAGCGCCGCGACCTCGGCCAGGGTCGCCAGCTTGCGTTCTCGAATAGGCTTATTCACATCAAAAACCATCATTGTTGGGGTTTGACGATGCGGGCGCCGGTTCACTATTGTCCGTCATGCCTCAGCGCGATGGACTTCTGCGGCACCTCAAAAAACATCATAACCAAGATTCTGGAGACAACCATGAAGCTGCTCACCCGCCGCAGTGCCTTGCGCCGCCTGTGCGCCCTTCCCGCCGCGGCCGCCCTGGGCGGCGGTTTCCCGTTGATCGCCCGGGCCGCCGACTATTCGCTGAAGTACGGCAACAACCTGCCCGTCTCGCACCCGCTGAACATCCGCGCCCAGGAAGCCGCCGACCGCATCCTCAAGGAAAGCAACGGCCGCGTCGACATCAAGATCTTCCCCAACAACCAGCTCGGCGGCGACACCGACATGCTGGCCCAGGTGCGCTCGGGCGGCATCGACTTCTTCACGCCGTCGGCGCTGGTGATCGCCACGCTGGTGCCGGTGGCCGCCATCAACGCCGTCGGCTTCGCCTTCAAGGACTACGGCCAGGTCTGGGGCGCCATGGACGGCGCGCTCGGCGCCCACGTGCGCGCCGCCATCGCCCAGCGCCGCCTCTACGCCTTCGAGAAGATGTGGGACAACGGCTTTCGCCAGACCACCAGCAGCAAGGCGCCGGTCACCAAGGCCTCCGACATGGACGGCCTGAAGATCCGCGTGCCGGTCAGCCCGCTGCCCATCTCGATGTTCAAGGGCCTGGGCGCGGCGCCGGCCAGCCTGCAGTTCAGCGAGGTCTATTCCTCGCTGCAGACCAAGGTGGTGGACGCGCAGGAGAACCCGCTGCCCATCATCCAGGTGGCCAAGCTGTACGAAGTGCAGAAGTACTGCTCGCTGACCAACCACATCTGGGACGGCTACTGGTTCATCGCCAATGGCCGCATGTGGGAAGGCCTGCCGCAGGACCTGAAGACGGTGGTGGCGCGCGGCATCAACGAGGCCGGCCTGGCGCAGCGCGAAGACATCAAGAAGCTCAACGCCTCGGTGCAGGCCGACCTGGAAGGCAAGGGCCTGACGTTCAACCAGCCCGCCGCCGACAGCTTCCGCGACCAGCTGCGCAAGGCCGGTTTCTACGGCGAATGGCAGCAGCGCTTCGGCCAGGAAGCCTGGGGCCTGCTGGAGCAGGCCGTCGGCAAGCTCGCCTGAGGCCGCGCCCATGTCCTCGCTCTCTTCTTCCCACGCCGCCGCGCCCGCGCTGCCGGCCCATCCGCTGCGGCGCGCGGGCGATGCGCTGGACGCGGCGCTGGGCGGCCTGGTCGAACTGGCGGCCGCCGCCATCGTGCTGGTCGAGATCCTGGTGCTGTTCGCCGGCGTGGTGGCGCGCTACGTGTTCCACAGCCCGCTGGTGTGGTCCGATGAACTGGCATCGATCCTGTTCCTGTGGCTGTCGATGCTGGGCGCCGTGGTGGCGCTGCGCCGCGGCGAGCACATGCGCATGACGGCGCTGGTCAACCACATCGGCCCGGCGCGCCGCGCGCAGCTGGAGGCCGGCGCGCTGGCCGCCTCGCTCGCCTTCCTGTTCCTGATCCTGGCGCCCGCCATCGAGTATGCGCACGAGGAACACTTCATCATCACGCCCGCGCTGGAGCTGAGCAACGCCTGGCGCGCCGCCGCCATTCCGGTCGGCATGGGCCTGATGGCGGTGGTGGCGCTGCTGCGGCTGCTGCGCACGCAGACCCTGCCTCACCTGCTGCTGGCGCTGGCCGGCGCGGCGGCGATGGTCGCGGCGTTCTGGCTGGCGCAGCCGCTGTTTACCGGACTGGGCAAGCTCAACCTGGTGATTTTCTTCGTCGGCATCGTCGCGGCCACGGTGTTCGCGGGCGTGCCGATCGCGTTCTCGTTCGCGCTGGCGACCTTCTCGTACCTGGCGTTGACCACCAACACGCCGATGCTGGTGATGGTGGGCCGCCTGGACGAAGGCATGTCGCACCTGATGCTGCTGGCGGTGCCGCTGTTCATCTTCCTGGGTTCGCTGATCGAGATGACCGGCATGGCGCGCGCCATGATCCAGTTCCTGGCCAGCCTGCTGGGCCACGTGCGCGGCGGCCTGTCGTACGTGCTGATCGGGGCGATGTACCTGGTGTCGGGCATCTCCGGCTCGAAGATCGCCGACATGGCGGCGATCGCGCCGGTGCTGTTCCCGGAAATGCGCAAGCGCGGCGCCAAGCCCGGCGACCTGGTCGCGCTGCTGTCGGCCACCGGCGCGCAGACCGAGACCATTCCGCCGTCGATCGTGCTGATCACCATAGGTTCGGTCACCGGCGTGTCCATCGCCGCCCTCTTCACCGGCGGCCTGCTGCCGGCCGTGGTGCTGGGGCTGGCGCTGTGCTCGGTGGTGTGGTGGCGCTACCGCAAGGAAGACCTGAGCCTGGCGCAGCGCTTCGCCCCGCGCGAGATCGGCCGCTTCTTCGTCATCGCCCTGCCGGCCGTGGCGCTGCCTTTCGTGATCCGCGCCGCGGTGGTCGAGGGCGTGGCCACCGCCACCGAGGTCTCGACCATCGGCATCGTCTACTCGGCGGTGGTGGGCGCGCTGATCTACCGGCGCTTCGACCTGGCGCGGCTCAAGCCCATGCTGATCGAGACCGCCTCGCTGTCCGGCGCCATCATGCTGATCGTCGGCTGCGCCACCGCCATGGCCTGGGCCCTGACGCAATCGGGCTTCTCCGGCGACCTGGCGCGGCTGATGGCCGGCATGCCGGGCGGCAGTTACGGCTTCCTGGCCGTGTCGATCGTGGCCTTCATCATCCTGGGCAGCGTGCTGGAAGGCATTCCCGCCATCGTGCTGTTCGGGCCGCTGCTGTTCCCGGTGGCCGCGCAGGCCGGCGTGCACGAGGTGCATTACGCCATGGTGGTGATCTTCGCCATGGGCATCGGCCTGTTCGCGCCGCCGTTCGGCGTGGGCTACTACGGCGCCTGCGCCATCAGCCGGGTCGATCCCGACGAGGGCATCCGCCCGATCTGGGGCTACATCGCCGCGCTGCTGGTCGGGCTGGTCATCGTCGCCGCCTTCCCCTGGATATCGATCGGTTTTCTCAAATCCGCGTCATGAACGCCGCGCGGCCCGCCCCGGGCCGCGCACTCCCGCCACTTCCTACACAAGAATCCATCATGAGTCGTTTCCTGGGCGAAATCCGCCAACTCGGTTATGTGGTGCCCGACATCGAGGCCGCCATGGACTACTGGAGCCGCACGCTGGGCGTGGGCCCCTGGTTCTACAACCCCAAGGTGCCGATCGTGAACTACCGCTACGACGGCGCGCCGTACGAGCCGCACAACTCGGTGGCGCTGGCCAATTCGGGCTTCGTGCAGGTCGAACTGATCCAGACCCGCAACGACGTGCCGTCGATGTACCGCGACTTCCTGCAGGCCGGCCGCACCGGGCTGCAGCACGTCGCGTACTGGACCCAGGACTACGACGCCGACCTGGCGCGCCTGCTGGCGCAGGGCTTCGTGCCGAAGATGCAGGGCGAGGTCGGCGAGAAAGGCCGCTTCATCTACTTCGACACCGAGTACCACCCGGGCACCGTCATCGAGCTGTCCGAAGTGGCCGGCCCCAAGGGCCGCCTGTTCGACCTGATCCGCGACAGCGCGCGCGACTGGGACGGCCGCGATCCGGTCCGCCCCTTCCCCGACCTGAAGCAGCTTTGAGACCCCCTACGGACCCGGCCGTACCCATGAACACCCAAGTCATCCGCGCCACCTACCTGATCGAAACCCCGCTGGACCCCGCGCGCGTCGCCGAGGTGATGGCGGGCGAGCAGTCCTGCGGCACCTTCACCCGCGTCGAGGGCGAGACCGACGAGCTGCGGGCGCGCGCCCGCGCCCAGGTCGAATCGGTGCGGGAACTCGACGCCACCAGCCACGCCAGCCTGCCCAACGCCTGGCTCGCGCGCCAGCCGGGCGGCATGCCCACCGTGCTGCGCCGCGCCCGGGTGCGCATCGCCTTTCCCGTCGCCAACATCGGCCCCAACCTGCCGACCCTGGCCGCCACGGTCGGCGGCAACCTGTACGACCTGGGCGAAGTGACCGGCCTGCGCCTGGAGCAGCTGGAACTGCCGTCCGACTACCGCGCCCAGTTCGACATGCCGCGCGTCGGCGTGGCCGGCACGCGCGCGCTGACCGGCGTGGCCCATGGCGCGCTGGTGGGCACCATCATCAAGCCCAACGTCGGGCTGTCGCCCGAGCAGACCGCGCACCTGGTGGCGCGGCTGTGCGCGGCCGGCGTGGACTTCATCAAGGACGACGAGGTCTGCGCCAACCCCGCCCATGCGCCGCTGGCGCAACGCGTGGCCGCCGTGATGGCGGTGGTGCGGGCGCACCGCGAGCGCACCGGCCGCCAGGTCATGGTGGCCTTCAACATCACCGACGAAACCGACGCCATGCGGCGCCACGCCGACCTGATCGAGCGCGAGCAAGGCAGCTGCGTGATGGCCAGCCTGAACTGGTGCGGTTACTCCGCCATCCAGACCCTGCGGCGCCACACGCCGCTGGCGCTGCACGGCCATCGCAACGGCTACGGCGCGCTGTCGCGCCACCCCTTGCTGGGCATCGGCTTCCAGGCCTACCAGACGCTGTGGCGCCTGGCCGGCGTGGATCACATGCACGTGCATGGCCTGCAGGGCAAGTTCTCGCAGCCGGACGCGGAAGTGGTCGAGAGCGCGCGCGACTGCCTGGCCTCGCTCACGCCGGGCATCGACGACGCGGTGATGCCGGCGTTCTCGTCCGGCCAGTGGGCCGGCACGGTGCCCGCCACCTGGGCCGCGGTGCGCACCGACGACCTGTTGTTCATGTCCGGCGGCGGCATCCTGGCGCATCCGGACGGCCCGGCGGCCGGCGTGCAGAGCATCCGCCAGGCCTGGCAGGCGGTGCGCGCCGGCCAGGACCTGGCCGCCTTCGCCGCCGAGGCGCCCGAGCTGCGGCGCGCGCTGGAACACTTCGGGTCGCGCGCATGACGGACGGCCCCGTCCGCGCCGCCGCGCCGCGCGTCACCTGGTACGGCGACGACTTCACCGGCGCCACCGACACCCTCGCGCACGTGGCGCTGGCCGGCTGGCGCAGCCTGCTGTTCCTGGGCGTGCCGACGCCGGGGCAGCTTGAGCGCGCCGGCCCGCTGGACGCCCTGGGCATCGCCGGCGCGGCGCGCGGCATGGCGCCCGACGAGATGACGGCCGAGCTGCGCGCCGCCGGTCGCTTCCTGGCCGCCACCGGCACGCGCATCCTGCACTACAAGTGCTGCTCCACCTTCGACAGCGCCCCGCACGTGGGCAGCATCGGCGCGGCCGTGGCCGAGCTGCGGCGCCACATGCTCAATCCGCTCGTGCCCATCGTCGGCGGCCAGCCCGGCATCGGGCGCTATTGCAGCTTCGCCAACCTGTTCGCGCGCGCCGGCGCCGCCCCCGACGTCCACCGCATCGACCGGCACCCGGTGATGCGCGCGCATCCCGTCACGCCCATGCACGAAGCCGACCTGCGCCGCCATCTGGCGCTGCAAGGGCTGGACGGCATCGAGTCGCTGCCCCACACCGCTTACCCGCCGCTGCGCGGCCCCGCCGACCTGCGCGCGGCCGACGACTGGATCGACGACATCGTGAACACGGTCGACGGCCCGCTGCTGCTGGACCTGGTGGACGACGAACAACTGCCGCTGATCGGCCGGCTGTTGTGGCGCGCCGCCGCGGGGCTGCCGCTGCTGGCGGTCGGCCCCAGCAGCGTGCAACAGGCGCTGACGCACGCCGCCGGACTCGCCCCCGCGTCCGCGCCCCCCACGCTGGCGCCCGCCGAGGGCCCGGTGCTGGTGGTGGCGGGCAGCCTGTCGCCGGTCACGGCCCGGCAGATCGGCGCCTGCCAGCGCTATGCGCGGCATCCCTTGAGCGTCGAGCGCCTGCTGGGCGAACCGGCGTATGCCCGGGCGCGCATCGAGGCCGCGGCCGGCGCCCTGGCCCAGGGGCACAACGTGCTGCTGCATACCGATGCGCCGGACCAGCCCCTGTCGCCGGCGCGGACCGCCGCCACCGCGCGCGCCACGGGCCAGTTGGCGGCCGGCATCGTGCGAGCCAGCGCGGCCGCCGGCCGCCGGCTCACGCGCCTGGGCATCGCCGGCGGCGACACGTCCAGCCACGCCGCGTTGGCGCTGGGGTTATGGGGCCTGGGATTTCACGGCACGCTCGCGCCCGGCGTCACCGTCAGCGTCGCGCGCAGCGACGATCCGCTGACCGACGGGCTGGAGCTGATGCTCAAGGGCGGGCAGATGGGGGGACCGACGCTGTTCGATGACCTGGTGCTCGGCACCGAACGCCGGCCAGTCCGCGCCTGAGACGGGCAGGCCCAGGCCCGCATCGGGCCCGCCCGGAGCGGCGGCAGGCCGGATTCGCCAGGATCGCCGGCGCGCCCTGTCAGGGGCCCAGCTTGGGCCGCAACGACGCCGTCACGCGATCGACGTTCGCGGGCGTCACCTGCCAGCGCGCCGGGTCGTCGTATTCGAATTCGGCGTTGACCTTGCGCGTGACCCGGTTGAACTGGAACAGCATCTTGATGAAACCCTTGTCGTGCTGGGGGCGCAGCCATTCGCGGTAGCGCCTGACCGCGCGCTCGACCGGGTCATAGAGAAAGGCGACGGCATGCGGCGCGCCGTCGGCGTCGTAGGCATAGCCGTAGCTCTGGTTGACGTCGCCGTCCTCGTCTACGGCGAACACCGCCGAGACCTCCTGCCACGCGATGCCGTCGAGCTCGCCGCAGTCGACGATCTCGCGCGCGATCGCCGCCATCAAGTCGCCGTTGCCGGGCGCCGCCTGCGCGGCGCCGGACATACCGATGATGGCGGCGGTGCCGGCCAGCCAGCGCAGCCACCCGTGCCATCGCCCGTGCGTCATGTCGTCATCCTCATGTCCGGCGCCGGCCTGCGCATCAACCCGCCAGCGTGGCGTTGTCGATCACGAAGCGGTACTTGACCTCGCCCTTGAGCATGCGCTCGTAGGCGGCGTTGATCTCGTCGGCGCGCACCATTTCGATATCGGCGACGATGCCGTGCCGCGCGCAGAAGTCCAGCATCTCCTGCGTCTCGGGAATGCCGCCGATCATCGAGCCGGCCAGCGAACGGCGCTTCATGATGAAGTTGAACACGTTGGGCGAAGGATGCGGCGTCGCGGGCGCGCCCACCAGCGTCATGGCGCCGTCGCGCTTGAGCAGCACCAGGAAGGCGTCCAGGTCATGCGGCGCCGCCACGGTGTCGAGGATGAAGTCGAAGCTCTGCAGGTGCGCGGCCATCTCATCCGGGTTGCGCGACACCACCACCTCGTCGGCGCCGAGTTCGCGCGCGGCCTCGCGCTTGGATTCCGACGTGGTGAAGGCCACCACGTGCGCGCCCATCGCATGCGCCAGCTTGATGCCCATGTGCCCCAGCCCGCCGATCCCCACCACGCCCACCTTCTTGCCCGGGCCGGCATTCCAGTGGCGCAGCGGCGAATAGGTGGTGATGCCGGCGCACAGCAGCGGGGCCACCGCGGCCAGTTGCTCGGCGGGGTGGCTGACGCGCAGCACGTAGCGCTCGTGCACCACGATCTTCTGGGTGTAGCCGCCCAGCGTCCAGCCCGGCTCGTCGGCGGTCGGCGCGTTGTAGGTGCCGACCATGCCGTCGCAGTAGTTCTCGAAGCCGTCCGCGCACTCGGCGCAGTGCTTGCAGCTATCGACGATGCAGCCCACGCCGACCAGGTCGCCCGGCTTGAATCCCTGGACGTGCGCGCCGACGGCGGCGACCCGCCCGACGATTTCGTGGCCCGGCACACAGGGATACTGGGTGCCTTCCCATTCGGCCCGCACCTGGTGCAGGTCGGAGTGGCAGATGCCGCAGTAGGCGATGTCGATCTGGACGTCATGGGCGCCGGTGGCGCGGCGGGTGATCTCGAGCGACTCGAGCGGTTTGTCGGCGGCGTAGGCGCCATAGGCTTTCACAAGCATTGAAGACTCCCTGGTGCTTGTCCAAAAGGGACATTCTCCGGAATCGCTTCCGGCGCCGGTAGTGCAATCCGCCGAGATTCCTGCCCAATCCTGCAACGCCAGCGCGGCTCCGCCGGGACGCGCCGCCCACGATAACGCACGCCGGAACGCGGTGCACCATTCGATCCATATCGAAACATTTGTTGTAAATCGTGATGCGAAGCCTCGCCCGTCCTTTGCTATCCTGACTGCCGCTCGCGCCCCCCGCGCCGCGCCGGACCCTCCTGGCCGCGGCGGTCTCGATGCCGTTCCACTCAGGAGCTTGACCGTTGGCTGAACGATCCGACTACCAGACAGGCACCCGGTCGGTACCGGTCATCCCCTACGACACCTTCGAGGCCGCCAACCTGTTTCTGGCCACCGGCCGCACCCTCCAGGAAGTGCTGCCGCGCATCGGCCTCACCGAGCAGGAGTGGGCGCCGCTGCGCGAAGCCTACCGATGGTTTCCGTATACGTACGATGGCCGCGCCCGGCGCGCCTATTTCGACGGGCTGGACGACGCCGCCATCTGCCAACTGGTGCTGCCGCCCCGCTGGCGCCTGCCCGACGGCGCGCCCGCCGAACTGCGCACCACCTGGCACGTGCGCGAGGCCGTGCGGCGCGCGCCCCACATCGGGCCTTTCGCCGATTGCGGCTGGCCGCTGACCTGCGTCGCCACGCATCCCGAGGCCACGCTGTGTTGCTATACCCACGACGGCGCGCATGTCTATTTCAATGGCGAGCGGCTGGCGGACAAGCAGGGCAACCCGCTCGATGTCGATGCCGGCAGCTTCAAGGCCTTCGGCGGCCGCTGGCTGCACGACCGGCATCGCGTCTACGGCCAGGGCGAATACGGCGCGCAACGCAAGACGTATTGGTACGAGGTCGAGGGCGCCGATATCGCCACCTTCGAGGCGCTCAACCTGCGCTATGCGCGCGACCGCGAACGGGCCTACTACATCACCGGCAAGACGATCCGCACGAAAAGCCCCGCGGCCTTCGAGATCGTGGCGCAGGTCAGCCTCAACTACCGCGACCATTCCTGCGACTTCCGGCGCGACGGCAGCATCCTCGCGCGCGACCGCGAATCCGTCTATTTCTACGGCGCCCGCCTCAAAGGCGCCCGCCCCGCGACCTTCCGCGAACTGGGCCACGACTACGCCACCGACGACACCGACGTCTGGTACCTGGACGAGAAGAAGATCATCGACGGCGCCGACGCCACCACGTTCACGGTGCACGGCCCCGGCGATCCGCCGCTGCACCTGCGCGGCAGCGGCCCCTGCGCCACCGACCGCAACCGCCCCTATCTGCGCGCCGAGCCCTGTGATCCGGCCGCGAGCGTCGAGGACTGGCGGCCGTTCTTCGAATCGCGTCCCGAGCTCGACGACTGGTGGTGGCACCGGCTGACCCGGGAGGCGTCCCGCTCGTGAGCGCCACGCGTCTGCCCGCCATCGTGGCCGGCCTCTGCCTTGGGGCAAGCCTGTGCCTGGCCCCTGCCGCCCACGGCGCGCCCGCCGCGCCGGTTGTCGTCGTCGACGACGCACGCATGGCCCGTATCGCCGCCGTCGGCGACGCGCCCACCCGCCGCGCCCTGAGCGAGATGCTGTTCATCCTGCACCAGCAGCAGCGCAGCGCAGACATGCTGCGGGAGCCGCCGGCGCAGACGGTGCTCGCCACTTCGCGGCTGGCGGTCATCGGCGACTACGGCGACGCCGGCCGCCTCGCCGACGTCTACGCCGCGGGCGTGGTCGGCGTGCTGAACGCGCGCGGCGACATCGGCGTAGTCGAGCCGTTTGTGCTGCCCTATCCGCACACCTTCAACTGGTCGGCGATCCGCTTCCTGGATGGCAGCGTGGTACCGACCGCCCAGCCCGCCGGCGCCGGCGTCGCCATCTCGGTGCAGAAGCAGGGGCAGCTGCTGACGATCTCGCAACCCGACGGCCAGCATGGCCTGCCGGAATCGCTCGACGGCGAACTGAGCATCGCGCTGCCCAAGGCCACTCCGCACGCCGACTTCACCCGCGCCGCGCTGGGCAAGCCGCGCCGGCTGGGCGACTACGCCTTCACGCTGCAGGCGATGGACGATCACAGCGTGACGATCGGCGTCACCCAGAACGGCGGCGGCGCGCCGCGCGGCTTCAGCAGCGACGCCGTCATCATCGAGGCGCGCGACGCCGCGGGCCAGGTGCTCTTGAACCACCTGCGCCTGTGGGACACGCGCGACCAGCTCGCGCGCGGCCTGCGCCAGTTCGACCAGTTGAGCGCGCAGGCGGCCGCGGGCCAGCTCACCGTGCCCGACACCGCCACCCTGCTGGCCAGGGCCGGCTTCAAGGACGCCAACGGCCAACTGGTGGCCCGCTTCGGCTTCAAGGGCAAGATCGCCAGCGTGCGCGTCACGCTGCTGGTGCCGGGCGGCCCCACGCTGACGCGGCGCCTGTCCGCCTCGGTGCTGCCGCTCGGGCAGACCCTGGAAGGCGTCGGCCTGACCCCGCTCACGCTGGCCGGCTCGGTCTACGACCACGACACGCCCAGGCTGCGGCCCGACATCGAGCCGCGGGCCGTGGCCGCCAGCGTGTCGGTCGCCCTGGTGCGGCGCGACGACAAGCCGGTCATTCGCTTCGGCTATCCCGACGTGCTGAGTGACCGCTTCATCCCCAACGCCACGCGCTTCGGCCTGGCGGACGCCGCCACCATCACCTTCCTGGACGCCCGCGGCCGGCCGATCGACGCGCGCGAAGGCGAGGCCTACGAACGCGTGCAGGACGGCTTTGCCTTCGACCCGCGTCGTTTTCCGGTGATGCCCGTTCGCGCGAAAGGCCGGCTGTCGGTGCTGAACATGGCCACGATCGAGCGCAAGCCGCTGCCGCTGGACGCGCTGCCGCCGGGCGTCGCGGTCAACGACAACCTGGTGCTGCTCGACCCCGCGCGCCTGCCCGAAGCGCGCCAGGACCTTATCCTGAACGCCACGGACGCCAGCGGCGGCACGCTGCGCGAAGTCGGCCGCATCGGCCTGACCGGGGCCGACGGCGGCGCGCAGGTGGCGTATTATTTTCAAGGCAGGATCGCGCGACTCGACGCCCTGGTTCCCGGCAAGACGGAACGGCTGCCGTTCGATTTCGACATCCCCTTGTCCGGACTGGCGCGCTGACCGCCCGCCCCCCCGAGGCGCCGTGCCCGCCGCCGCGCCTCGGCCTCAACGCCCATCCAGGAGCCATCATGGAACAAGCGAAATGGGACTTCCAGATCGAACACCCGCAACAGGAAAATGACGTCTGGCGCATCGGCTACACGCTGATCGCGCCGGGCGCGAGCGCCGACGCGCCGGGGGAACGGATCGCCATCGAAGAACACTTCTCGTCCGCCCAGACGGCCATTGAAGCCGCGACCCGCCTGGCGCAGATCCACGTCGCCGACTTGAACGGCGACACCGCCACCTTCGACCCGCCGAGCGACGCCGAAGTGCCGTTCGGCAAGCATCCGCGCTTCTAGCGCGGCGACCGGCCGGCGGTTTGCGGCGCTTCCCGGGAGCGGCGCTTGCTGGCGATGAGGGGATCATCCCGCCTCGCCTCAGGAGCCGCCATGTCACGCACGCCAACGCCTTCGACACCCGCTAACCGCCCGCCACAACCGGCCGTTCCCGATGATGCTGGGAAGAAAGGCAATGACGATGTCCCCGACGAGGACATCGAACCGGCGGATTCGACCGCCGACGATCCGCGTCCGGATGACGGCCCCGTCACCGCCGCCCGCCCGCTTCGGCGCCTGAGTGAGTTCGACGCCGCCCGCCCCGACCTGCCCGGCGAACACCTGGTGGTGCTGGGCCTGGGCGCATGGCTGATGCTACGCGGCATGCGCGGCACGACGCCGCTTCGCCGCATGCTTTGGACACTGGCCGGCACCACCCTGGTCGGCCGCGCCGCCAGCGGCACGGGCGGCATCGCTCGCGTCGCGCGACTGGTCCGGCGGCTGGGCTGAGGCCGCCGCTTCCCCCCCACCTCCAGGACTTTTCCCATGTCATCGAATCCCGACTCCGTCACCTCTTCCCCCGCCGGCCCCAGCGATTCCTCGGATTCGCCCAGCGACCTGCCATCGTCCTCGCGCGACAGCGACAGCGACGCGCAGGGCACTGGCGCCCGCCCCACGACCAACCCGCGCACCCCTGACGACGATCCCGGCGCCGACATCCGCCCCGATGACGTCGTCGACGGCGCCGAGGCGGGCGTGTCGCGATCCCCTCCCGATGCGGTGCGCAATGGCGGCATCGCTGATGCGCCGGAACCGTCGAGCCGACGCCACGCCCCGTAACAGTGTGTCGTTCGGTAATAACCATCGACGCCTGTCCTCAGCGCGCGCAAGCTGGACGTTCCACCCATCCTTTTGGAGAGATTCGATGTATGAAGACATCCGAAGGCTAGGGGCTGTCGCCGCGATGCAGGGCGCCTGGAAGCTGGACTGCCCCTACCTCAAGCAGGAATCACTGCCCTCCCGCACCCGGGAGCCACTCAGGCAGTGGCTGGAAAAGGTGCGCGCCTGGGAAAGCGGCTGGCAGGACGAACAACGCTCGCGACCGCGGCTGTAGCGATCGGGCGGGATTCGGTAAAAAGTACCGGTCTTTTCGTACCTCCCCGGCCGCTCGCCCGCGGCATGAACCCTGCAGGCCGGGAACATGGATTGCTGGATGACTGCGCGGCCATATCCGATGCGCCGCGCACGCCAACCCCACCGGGAGTACGCCATGAGCATCCGCCATCTCACCACCCTTTCCATGCTGCTGTTCGCGCTGGGCGGTCCACAGGCCAGCATGGCGCAAGCCGCGCCCGCCGCGCCGGCGACCACCAAGCTGGACAGCGGCGATCGCGATTTCCTGGAAAGCGCGGCCCAGGCCGGCCACCTGGAAGTCGAAGGCAGCAAGATGGCGCTGGAGAAAGGCCACAGCCCCGATGTGAAGACGTTCGCGCAGAAAATGATCGACGACCACGGCAAGGCCGGGCAGCAACTGGCGGCCCTGGCCAAGGGCAAGGGCTATGAGGTGCCCACCGAGCCGTCCCTGGTGCAGAAGGCCCGGCTGAAGGCGCTGGGCCTGCGCGACGAAGGCTTCGACAAGGCCTATGCCGACGAAATCGGCGTGGACGCGCACGAGAATGCGGTCAAGCTGTTCGAGAAGGCTTCCAACGAGGTCAAGGACCCGGATGTGAAGCAGTTCGCCATCCAGACGCTGCCGACCTTGCAGCAGCATCTGCAGATGGCCAAGACCCTGAAACAGGCGACCGATAAGTGAAGCAGGCGACCGAGAAGCCCTGAGCGCCACGGACATGGCTGACGTATGGACCGCGATGAGCTGTTGGCGCGCATGCTGGCTACCTCCGTTTCCGACCGGCCGCTCAGCGATTGGCCCGAGGTGCTTTCCGATTATGCGGAATACCTGGCCGCGCTGAATGACAAGCTCACGCCGCGCGAGATGGAGGCGCTGATCTGCGCCGGCGCCGATTTCTATCGGACGCTGGCGCGGGCCGAACAATACCGGCAGGCATCGATCTGGAGCACGCCTCACTGATCGTATCGCCCGCATTTCGAAGAACGAGGCCTGTCATGGGCCGCGCCCCGGCACGGCGGTTGCTGCGCGATGGAACTTCCGCCTCCGGAGACGACATGCTTACCCGCTGGTTTTCCGACCCCGCCGCGCTTGCCGGCCATCCCGTTGCCTTGTGGCTGGCGGCGCTGGCGGTGGGCGCCGCCGTGTGTTTCCTGATGATGCTGGCCTTGCGGCTGGCCCGCTCGCGGCTCGACCGCCTGGCGCAGCCGACAGGCCGGGGCGCCGCCGGCGCGGCGTCACGCGTATTGCTGCGCACCAGTTGGGTGGTCCTGGCGTTGGCGTCGTTGCTGCTGGCGGCAGACCTGGTGGGTGCGCCGCTGCCCGGCCGGGCCGGACCCGGCCACCTGTGGTTCGTGCTGATCGCGCTGCAACTGGCGCTGTGGCTGGATCGCGGCATCGAAGTCGGCCTGACCCATGCGGTCGCGGCGCGCGGGCGCGCCGGCTCGATTACCGCCACCCTGCTCTCCTTCCTGCTGCGGGCGCTGGTATGGGTGATCGTGCTGTTGGCGATGCTGGACAACGTGGGGGTCAACATCACCGCGCTGGTCGCCAGCCTGGGCATCGGCGGCGTGGCGGTGGCCCTGGCGGTGCAGACCATCCTGAGCGACCTGTTCGCATCGATCTCCATCGGCCTGGACAAGCCGTTCGAGGCCGGCGACTTCATCGTCTTCGGCGCGGTGGCGGGCAGCATCGAACACGTCGGCCTCAAGACCACCCGCATCCGCAGCCTGGGCGGCGAACAGATCGTCTGCTCGAACACGGAACTGCTCAAGCAGACGATCCAGAACTACAAACGCATGCAGCAACGGCGCATCGTGTTCTCGATCCGGGTGACGTACCGTACGCCGGTCGAACAGGTCGCCGCCATCCCCGCCCTGATCCGCGCGCAGATCGAGCAACAGCCGGACACCCGCTTCGACCGCGCCCACCTGGCGCGGCTGGGCGAAAGCGCGCTGGAATTCGAGGCGGTGTATTACGTCATGAGCGCCGACTACAACCGCTACATGGACCTGCAGCAGGCGATCTACCTGGGCGTGATGCGCGACCTGCATGCCGCCGGCATCGCCCTGGCGCTGCCCGAAAGCATCCTGCACCTGGCGCGGCGCGCGGCCCGCGAGGAGGAAGCGGCGGCGTGATCCCGCGCCGCCGTCGGGTCCTGCTTCAGCGCGTCTCGGTGGTGCCGCCGGAACCGGCGGAGGCGCCGGAACCCGGCATGCCGCCCTGACCGGTCGAGCCGGTGCCGCCCTGGCCACGCGCCGGACCGCGGCTGTCGGTGCCGCCCTCGCCATCCAGGCGCCGGGCCGGACGGTCATCCTTGGCCGGGCGCGGCTCGCCTTGCGGCGGCTGCGACTTGGGCACGGCGCGTGAGCCGCCCTGCCCGGGCTGCGCCTTCGGCTGCGGCTGCGCCTTTCCCTGCCCTGGCTGCGCCTTGGGCATGGGCTTGGGCGTCGGCGCGGTGCTGCCGGGCGCCGTCGTGGGTGGTTCCGGCAAATGGGACTGGGCCCAGGCGCCGGCCGAGGCCAAGGCCAAGGCGTTGACGGTGATCGTGGTAACGATGAGTCTGGAAATCTTCATGGCATGTCTCCGGTGAACAGGCCCGGGCCGGAAATGGCCACGGGCATCGAACGTTGCGCGCAACGGGCGCCGGCCCCCGCGCCCAAGGCCTGGCGCAGCAGCGCATCCAGGCGCGCCAGGCCGGTGGCGAGATCGCCGCGGATATGGACCCGCAGGCAGGGACGGCCGCGCGCCGTCAATTCCTGCATGTCGCCCAGCGCCTGCGCGGTCTGCGTGGCGCCGAAGCTCGCGCCATGGCCCGGCGCCTCCAGCGTCCGCGGCGCGTCCGCGATGACGAACAGGAACACCCCGCCGGCCGGGCCGCCCTTGTGCAGCTGGCCGCTGGAATGCAGGTAGCGTGGGCCGAATCCCCCAAGCGTGGCCGCGCCGGTGGCGGCACGCACGCCGTCCCGCGCCGCCGCCAGCCATTGTTCGCACGCGGCGTCGCGCGGCAGGTATGCCAGCAGCCCCACGTAGCCGCCGGCGGTCCGCCGCGCCGCGAGCGCGGCCAGCAATGCCGCGCCCGAGGCGGCTGGCGATGCGGCACCGTGAAAGGCCAGCGGCCCATCCACCCGCAGCAGCGCGCAGGCGCCGCCGCGGGCATCCGCATCAGGGGCCGCCGCGAGGCGGCGCGTGCGCGCCTTGCTGGCCTCGACGTCGGGCTGGTCGAATGGGTTGACGCCGAGCACGGCGGCCGCGACCGCGGTGGCGATCTGCCATCGGAAGCATTCCTGCGCCACCGACAGGCCCGTCCCCAGCTGGCACGTCAACAGCGGATGGCCCGCCGCGGCCAGTTCGCGCGCCAGCACCGCCAGGCCGGCCTCGGCGCCAGGCCCGTTCGACAAGTGCACGAACAGGCGGTCACGGCCATAGTCGCCAGGCGCGGCCAACGGTTCATGCGCCACCGGCACCAGCCCCTTGCCGGCCTTGCCGGTGGATTCCGCCAGCAGCTGTTCCAGCCAGCCGGCCAGCGTTTCCAGGCCCGGGTCGGCCAGCAGCGTGACCTTGTCATATCCGGCCAACGCCGCCTCGCCCAGCAGCGCCCCCAACAGCAGGCCAGGGTTGCGCGCGCCGCCGAACCCATGCGTCGAGCAGGCGCGCCGCATGGGTTCGGCGGCGCGTAGCACGTTGGCCGGGTCGTGGCCCAGCAGCGCCGCGGCCACCAGGCCGAACGGCGACAGCACCGAGTAGCGTCCGCCCACCGCGGGATCGCCGGCGAAAATGGCGGCATAGCCGGCCGCCCGCGCGCGCGCATGCAGCGGCGTACCGGGGTCGGTGATGGCGACAAAGCGGCGCGCGGCCTCCTGGCGCCCCAGTCGCCGGGCCAGGCATTGCTCGAAGTAGGCGGCCAACATGCCGGATTCCAGCGTGTTGCCCGATTTGCTGGCGACCACGAACAGCGTGCGGTCCAGGTCGAGCCGGCCCTGCAACGCCAGGATCTGCGCCACGTCGGTGGAATCGAGAATGTGCAGGCGCAGCCCGCCGCCCGCCACGCCCAGGGTCTGCGCCAGCGCCTCGGCGCCCAACGTCGCGCCGCCCATGCCGAGCATCACCGCGTCGGTGAACCCCGCCACGCACAGACGACGGCAGGTGGCCGCCAGGCGGCCCTGGCCACCCGCGGCGCCCGGACGCAACCAGCCGAGCCACCGGCCTTCGTCATGGCCGGTCCACAGCGAAGCGTCGCCGGCCCACAGGCGTTGCACCCATTGCTGGCGCGAGGCCGTGGCCAGGCGCCGCGCCAGGCTCGCGGCCAGCGGCGCAGGCAGGGCATGAGAAAACCCATTCAGCGGAATGCGCGCAAGCGCCTGACGCGCGGGCGCGCGCCCGGACGCAAGCGCCGGTTGCCGCGCACGGCGCGCGGGGCGGGAGGATACGGCTGGGGTCGGTGCGTACATGTCCATGGCGGGTTCCTAGAGCGCGCGTGCACTGCGCACCCATGCTTGCTGTCGCGGGCCGGCATCGCCGAGCCGGTCGATGCCCGGCGTCTGCTGCGGGTCGACGCCGGGCATCGGGTTGGGCAGGCTGTCCGGCGGCCAACGGCCGCGCCGGTCCGCCTCGTCGTCTCGCGGCGGCGGGTCGGGCGACTCGGCGGGCGATGTATCGGGCCGGGCCGGCGGCTTGCGGCCGGGTTCCGGGGCGTCTGGCTGGGTCGTGGTGTTGCCCATGGCGGTCTCCTTGATCGTCTTGCCGGATCACGCGGCCTTGCCGGCGCGCGCCGCCTTGGCGTTGGTCTGTTCCAGCGCCAGCATGTTCAGCTTTTCATCGGCGGCCTTCTCCTCGGCCAGCGTTTCCTTGAGCAGCGCCAGCGCGTCGTTCTGCCCCAGCTGCTTGGCAAAGGTGCACAGGGTGCCGTAGCTGGCGATCTCGTAATGCTCGACCTTCTGCGCCGCCGCGATCAGGGCCGCATCCAGCACCGGGCCTTTTTCGACGTCCTCGATGACGTCGCGGCCCTCTTCCACCAAGCCTTCCATGGCCGCGCACTTGATGCGCTTGAGCCGCAGGCCCGTGGCCTCGACGATCTTGTCGATGCGCTCGACCTGGCCCCGGGTTTCCTCCAGGTGCGAGGTGAAGGCTTCGGCGAGCTTGGCCTCGCTGGCCGCGCGCGCCATTTTGGGCAGGGCCCGCGTCAATTGCTTTTCGGCGCTGTAGATGTCCGACAGTTCATGGATGAACAGGTCCTGCAAAGTCTTTTGTGTCATGGCTGACTCCTGAGTGATTCCGATGGGTTCCCTGCACGGTGACAGGCGGGCCACGGGGGGTGGCCGTCCGCTGTCTCCAGCAACCGCCGTGCCGCGTCCGCCGCGAGCCGCCGCATGCGTACGGCTCACCCGTCCCCGTCGCGCATCGCGCCTTACGCTCATTTCGGCCGGGGGTCGCGGATCCCGTCCCGCAGCCCGGCGAGCTCGCCTCGGCGCAGGCGCGGCAGGAAATTGACCAGCGCCCGCGCCACGTTGCGCACTTCCTGCCGCACGGCCGCACCGGCGTCCAGTTCCTCGTGGCTGGTGGCGTAGGGCCGGTAATAGCCGATATAACGCTCCAGCCGGGCGGACGCCCCGGCGTCGACCAGCCCCATCCAGTCCAGCCAGTCCGCCAGCGCGCGCCGCTGGCTCTCGATGCCGGCCACGTCGCCATGCACCACCAGGCCATAGGCGCGGCCGGCCAGATGCTTGGGATAGGGCCAGCCGGCCAGTTCGAGCTGCTTGGCCTTGAACGGATCCTTGCCGCCGGTCGAGGTGGGGTCGGGATTGCCGCCGTCCGCGCACACCAGCCGGTCGATCATCAGCTTCAACGGGCTGGGCGATTGGTACCAGTAGGTCGGCGCCACCAGGATCACGCCGTGGGCCGCCACCCACTGCTCATAGATGCCCGCCATGGCGTCGTTGGCCTGGCCGAGCGCGTGGTTGGGATAGCAGCTGCACGGCCAATGGCACAACGGCATCGCGGTCGAGACGCAGCCCTTGCAGGGATGGATGCGGTATTCGTATTCCGACGTCAGCCGGCTGAGATCGAGCAGGTCGACGTGGATGCCGGCGGCCCGCAGTTCTTCCTGCGCCAGCAACGCCAGCCGCCAGCTCTTGGACACCTCGCCCGGACAGGTGCCGTCATTGCGCGCCGCGCCGACGATCACCAGCACGCGCGACGGGGCCTGCGGGTCCTGCTGCGCACTGGCGGCGCGCGCCAGGCGGTCGCGCGTGTCCTTCCATTCGACCGACAGGTCGTAATCGGGATCGGCGTAGTCCGGACCTGCCTTTACCGTCTCGGGCGCCTTGCGTCCGGCCGCATAGGCGTCCCAGGCGATCGCCTCGAGCCGGGCCAGGGCCGCGTCTTCGGCCCGGAAGGCGGGGTCGCGGAAACGGCCCATGAATCGCGCGCGGAACGTGTCGCGGTCCAGCTGGCCGGCGTATTGCCCTTTGCGGACGGTGGGCAGGATGTCGGTCATGGCCGCCTCCGGCTGCGGGCGCGCTGGCGCCGCTGGGTTCGGGCGCGCGCGGTACAGGCCGCGGCCAGCGCCAATAATTTGTCTTCATCGAGGCGTTCGGCATCGACCAGTCTTTCGTCCGCGCCGCGCAGCGCGATCAACAGTTCGTCCAGCTTCAGGTGCACGGCCTCGCTGTCCTTGTTCTGGCTCTGCTGGATCACGAACACCATCAGGAAGGTGACGATCGTGGTGCCGGTGTTGATCACCAGTTGCCAGGTTTCGGAATAGCCGAACGCCGGACCGGACAGTCCCCACGCCACCACCGCGATCAGCGCCGCCCCGAATGCCACGGGCGAACCCGCCCATTTCGTGACGTGCGCGGCAAAATGATCGAAGAAACGCGATACCGCATTGCCATGGCCGTCCCCCCGCGCGGGAGACGTTCGTTTCGACGACGGCTTTCGCCGTGGTACGCGGTTGCTTGTCATGGGGGTTCCATCCGGGCCGGCGAGGCCTGCCGTGCAGCAAGCCTCGTGCCCATCCATTGCCCCGGGGCGGCCCCACGCGTGCTAGCCTCGCACTGTTGCGGTCCGCCGAATCCCGATGAAATCCATTCTGCAGTCCGAGAAATACCTGCTGCTGGCCTGCGCCATCGCGATGGCGGGGTACGCGGCCGACGCCCGCCTGGCCGACTACGGACGGACCGCCGGCCTGATCGAAACGGCGCTGCTGGTGGTGGCCATCCTGGCCGCGTCGCTGAGCGTGGCGCGCCACGCCGAACGCATCGCGCGCAAGCTGGGCGATCCCTACGGCAGCATGATCCTGACGCTATCCGCCGTGCTGGTGGAAGTGATCGTGCTGGCCATCGTCTCGTCCAAGGCGGGCTCGCCCACCCTGGTGCGCGACAGCATCTACTCGGCGGTCATGCTGGACATCAACGGCATCCTCGGCGTGGCCGCCCTGATCGGCGGCTTCAAGCACGGCGAACAGGCCTACAACGATGATTCCGCGCGCACCTACAGTGTCATGATCCTGACCGCCGTGACGGTGTCGATGATCATCCCCGAGTTCGTTCCCGAGGACCGCTGGCGCGCCTACAGCGGCTTCACCATCGTGGCGATGCTGCTGCTGTACGGCGTCTTCCTGCGCATGCAGACAGGTCCGCACAGCTATTTCTTCAGCTACAGCTACCCGGACAAGAAGACCCGCCAGCCGTCGCCGGCCTCCGGCTACCCGAGCCGGCGCCAGTCGATCCTCGTCATGGCGGCCGGCATCGTCGCGGTGGGCGCGCTGGCCGAACTGATGTCGCATTCATTGAATCGCAGCCTGGCCGGGATCGAGGTGCCCGCGGGCCTGGTGGCGCTGATCGTGGCCACCATCTCGGCCGCCCCGGAAATGCTGACCGCCCTGCGCGCGGCGCTGGCCAACCGCATGCAATCGGTGGTCAATATCGCCCTGGGCGCGTCGCTCTCGACCGTCATCCTGACGGTGCCCGCCATGGAAGCGCTGGCGCTGGTGTCGGGCCAGCGCTTCGACATCGCCATGACGCCGCTGCAGACCCTGATGATGCTGGTGACGCTGCTGGTGGCCGCCATCAATCTGAACGACGGCCAGACCAACGCGATCGAGGGCATGACGCATTTCGTGCTGTTCGGCGCCTTCCTGATGCTGCTGGGCCTGGGCTTGTAGAACGAGGCGCGCCGGGCACGGGACTTGCTAGCGGGCAAAGATTCCCGCTACCCGGAGAGCCCCTTGGCCGCCGAGCCCCTCGCCCCCCTGACGGTCCTGACCGTCAACATCCACAAGGGCTACACCAGTTTCAACCGCCGCTTCATGTTGCATGAGCTGCGCGACGCCCTGCGCATGGCCGCCCCGGACCTGGTGTTCCTGCAGGAAGTGGTGGGCGAACACCAGGCCATGGCCGCGCGGGCCGCGCCCCGCTGGCCGGCGGCGTCGCAATACGAGTTCCTGGCCGATACGCTGTGGCGCGATTTCGCCTATGGCCGCAATGCCGTCTACCCGGCGGGCCATCACGGCAACGCCGTGCTGTCGCGCTACCCGATCACGCGCTTCGAGAACCACGACGTCAGCGTCGGCGGGCACGAAAGCCGCGGACTGCTGCATTGCGTGCTCGAGCTGCCAGGAACCGCCGGCGCCGTCCACGCGATCTGCGTCCACCTCGGATTGCGCGCCCGCCATCGCGCCAGGCAGATCGCCAGCCTGTGCCGCCTGGTGGCGCGCGACGTGCCGGCCGGCGCGCCGCTGCTCATCGCCGGCGATTTCAACGACTGGCGGCAGGAGGCCGACGGCCTGCTGCGCGACTGCCAGGTGCGGGAAGTCTTCACATCGCGGCTGGGTCGGCCCGCCCGCACCTTTCCGGCGCGCTGGCCCGTGCTGCGGCTCGATCGCATCTACGTGCGCAATGTGCGCGACTGGCGGCCCGTGCCGCTGGCCTCGCGGGTCTGGGCGGGCCTGTCCGACCATGTGCCGATCGCCGCGGAAGTGGCGCTATGACGCTGCCCCCGAACGGTTGGCGCAGCGGCAACCGCTATACGCTGCTGGAGAATGGCGAGGCCTATTTCCCCGCCGTGCGCGCCGCCGTGGACGCCGCCGTCCACGAGGTCCTGGTCGAGACCTTCATCCTGTTCGACGACAAGGTCGGCCGCGACCTGCGGCAGACCCTGGTCGCCGCCGCGCGCCGCGGCGTCAGCGTCGACCTGCTGGCGGACGGCTACGGCTCGGACCTGCTGTCCGAGGAATTCCTGGCGCCGCTGACCGACGCCGGCGTGCGCGTGCACCTGTTCGATCCGCGTCCGCGGCTGCTGGGGGTGCGCACCAACCTGTTCCGCCGCATGCATCGCAAGGTCGTGGCGGTGGACGGCGCCTGCGCCTTCGTGGGCGGCATGAACTTCTCGGCCGACCACCTGCCGGACTACGGCCCCGAAGCCAAGCAGGACTATGCGGTGCGGGTCGACGGCCCCCTGGCCGCCGATATCGCGGATCATGCGCGCGCCGCCCTCGGCGCGCGCCCGCCACGACGGCGCCGGGCCGCGCGCCTGGAAGCGATGCCGGCGGGCGATGGCGGCGGCCGCCTGGTGGTGCGCGACAACCACGGCCACGCCACCGACATCGAACGCTATTACCGTGCCGGCCTGCGCGCCGCGCGCCACGACGTGCTGATCGCCAACGCCTACTTCTTTCCCGGCTACCGCCTGCTGCGCGACCTGGCCAACGCCGCCCGCCGCGGCGTGCGCGTGCGGCTGCTGCTGCAAGGCGAGCCCGACATGCTGGTGGCGCAACTGGCCGCCAGCATGCTCTATGACTACCTGATCGACGCCGGCGTCGATATCTTCGAATACCGCCGGCGCCCGCTGCACGCCAAGGTCGCCTGCGTCGACGACGACTGGTCCACAGTGGGCTCCAGCAACCTGGATCCGCTCAGCCTGGCGCTGAACCTGGAAGCCAACGTGGTGGCGCGCGACAGCGCCCTGAACGCCGCCCTGCGCGCCAGCCTGGAACGCCTCATCGCGCAGGACTGTGCGCCGGTGCGCATGCGGCCGGGCTCGCGGCGGCGCCTGCGCCGACTGTGGGTCGGCGTGGTGGTGTTCCACTTCCTGCGCCGCTTTCCGGCCTGGGCCGGCGCGCTGCCCGCGCACAAACCGCGCCTGCATACCGTGGACGGCAACGGCCAGCACGAGAGCGAGGCGCCATGAGCCTGTACCGCTCGCACCTGGCGCGCGTGGCCCGCCACCGCTGGCCGCGCATCAAGCGGATCCTGCCCTGGGCCGTGCTGACGCTGGCGGTCGGCCTGCTTGCCTACTTCGGCAGCTCGGTCGACTGGCCCGGCGTGTGGCAGGCCGTGCGCCGCATTCCCCGCCAGACGCGGCTGCTGGCGGCGGCCCTGGTGCCACCCGCCTATCTGGCGTACGCCGCCATGGATCTGCTGGGCCGGCGCTATACCGGCCACACCCTGCCCTGGCCCAAGGTGTTGGGCGTGGCCATGCTGAGCTATGCGTTGAACCTGAATCTGGGCGTGCTGCTGGGCGGCCTGGGCACGCGGCTGCGCCTGTATGCCCGGCTGGGTTGCCGCAAGGCTACCGCCACCCGCGTGGCGGTGTTTTCGGCGGTGTCCAACTGGATCGGCTATGGCTGGGTGGCGGGCGTGGTGTTCGCCAGCGGCGCGATCGTGGTGCCGGCCGGCTGGGAGATCGGCGGCGGCATGCTGCGCCTGCTGGGCCTGGGGCTGCTGGCGGCGGCCGCCCTGTATGTGTGGATCTGCGCCCGCGCCAGGCGCCGGACGGCGGTCTGGATGGGCCAGCGGGTTAGCCTGCCCGGCGGGCGCATGGCGGTCCTGCAAAGCGTGACGGCGGCGCTGTCGTGGCTGCTGATGGGCGCCATCATGTACCTGCTGCTGCAGGCCAAGGTCAGCTATCCCGTGGTGCTGGGGATTCTGCTGTGCACCAGCTTCGCGGCGGTGGTCACCCGCGTGCCCGGCGGGCTCGGCACCACCGAGGCGATCTTCGTGGCGGCGCTGTCATCACGCCTGCCGGCGGCGGAAGTGCTGGGCGCGGCGTTGAGCTACCGCGCGCTGTATGCGCTGGCGCCGCTGTGCCTGGCGTTGCTGGCGTTCGCCGCGGTCGAGGCGCGCCTTGGCTGGCGCGGGCGCCATCGGCTGCCGGATACCAACCGGCAGCCCGGCCCATGATTACAAACGGGCGGCAACAACGACGCGCGCATGGCCGCCTTTTCGCGGCCCTCCTCCGTAGCGCCGCCAGGCATGCCGCTTGCGTAGCGGTAAGTCTTGCGGATAGGGCCCCGGTTCCCGGGACCATCCGCCGACTCCGGAGCGAGCATGGCGACAACAAGTATCCTCATCGTGGCGGCAGAAGCATTCCCCCTGGCAAAGACCGGGGGCCTGGGCGACGCCATCACCGGCATGGCCCGCGCGCTGGCCCAGGCGCAGACCCGGCCGACGCTGCTGCTGCCGGCCTATCGTGGCGTCGCGCACCGGCTGCGGGCGCCGCGGACGGTGGCCCGGCTGGCCGGCCTGCCGGGCGGCGACGCCCAGTTGCTGGCCGGGGAATGCCCCCAGTCGGGGCTGTCGTTCCTGCTGCTGGAGAACGACGCGCTCTATGACCGCGAAGGCCTCTACCTCGACGACAGCGGCCAGCCCTATGGCGACAATGCCCTGCGTTACGCGGCCCTGTCGCACGCGGCGGTGCGCATCGCCCAGGGGCTGCCCGGGCTGCCGCGCCCCGACGTGGTGCACGCCCACGACTGGCATGCCGCCTTGATCCCCCTGCTGCTGCGGGCCGCGCGGGTGGAAGACGTCAAGAGTGTGCTGACCATCCACAACCTCGCCTTCCAGGGCCAGGCGCCGATCGAGGATGCGCCCGCGCTCGGCATTGCCGCCCCCTTTTGCGGCGAGGATGGCGCACAGGCCTGGGGCCAGTTGAATTTCATGAAGGCCGGAATCCGCTATGCCGATCGCATCACCACCGTCAGCCAGCGCTACGCCCGCGAAATCCTGACCCCGGAGTTCGGCTGCGGACTCGACGGCGTCCTGCGCGAACGCGTGACCGATCTGGTGGCCATTCCCAACGGCATCGACACCCAATTGTGGAACCCGACGCGCGATCCGCACCTGGGACCGCTGCGCTACGGCCCGGCCAACCTGGCCAACAAGCGGCTGTGCAAGGCCGCCGCGCAGCACGAATACGGTCTGCGGGAAGATCCCGAGGCAGTGCTGCTGATCATGTGCAGCCGGCTCACCGGCCAGAAAATGGCCGACGTGGCCGCGCAGTCCCTGCCGCAG
The DNA here is from genome assembly GCF_056523125.1 of Achromobacter sp. ISS7. Classification (NCBI taxonomy): domain Bacteria; kingdom Pseudomonadati; phylum Pseudomonadota; class Betaproteobacteria; order Burkholderiales; family Alcaligenaceae; genus Achromobacter; species Achromobacter sp. ISS7. The sequence continues at coordinate 3,204,451 of NZ_JAWRZD010000001.1, forward strand.
GCGCTGGACGCGCATCCGCAGTTGCAGGTGGCGGTGCTGGGCCAGGGCGAGCGGCACCTGGAAAGCGCGCTGCGCGACCTGGGCCAGCGCTATCCGCGGCGCTGCGCCGTGCGCATCGGTTATGACGAGGCCCGCGCCCACCGCCTGCACGCGGCCGGCGACGTGCTGCTGCATGGCAGCCGTTTCGAGCCGTTCGGCCTGACGCCGCTCTATGCCATGCGCTATGGCACGTTGCCGATCGGCTCGCGCGTCGGCGGCATGGCCGACACGATCGCGGATCCGGGCCCGCAACAGCCCTTGACCGCCATGACCCGCGCCACCGGCGTGTTGTTCGACGGCAGCGCGCCCGCCGAGATGACCGCGGCCATCGCCCGCGCCGTGCGGTTGCGCGGCCACGCGACCGTATGGCGCGCCATGCAGCGCAACGCCATGACCGCGGACTTCAGCTGGCGGCCGGCAATGGCCCAATACCTGGCGCTGTTCGATTCGCTCAGCGGCCACCCGGAGGCGCCGGCCAGCGCGGCCCCGCAAGCGGCCACGGCCGGCGCCGCGGCGCCCCCGCGGCGCGCGCGCCAGTCCGCATCGCTCGCGGCCCCCGTGCCGCTGTAGGGAGCCGCCATGGCCACGCCGCACGCGCCTTCGGCCCACGCCAGCCGGCCCCGCATCTACTACGCGCGGGCCGGCTTGCCGGCAACAGGCGACGGAACCCGCGAGTCATTGCTGGCGAGCGCGCGCCGCGCGGGCTTCAACGCCGTGCTGGTGCCCGTCCCCTGGCTGTGTCCCGCCGGCGCGCTGACGCTGGCGCCGCGCGATGCCGACCAGGCCGCGACCGCCGACGGCGGCACCGAAGCGCTGCATGCCCGGCTGGCGCGCGACGCCCACAGCGTCGCCGGACACGGCATGACGCTGCTGTTGCGCCTGGAACTGCAACGCGTGGCCCGCGATGCCCACGACGACACGGCCCCCGACGCCTGGTACCGCGATCCCGTCGATGATCCCGCGCGCGACCCGCGGCTGCCCGCCAGCGAACGGGGCGTCCGGCAATTGCGCGAAGGCCCGCCGGCCGGCTTCATCGCCGCCTGGGCCGCGCGACTGCGGCGCTGGACGCGCAGCGGCGTGGGCGGCTATGTGGTGCACGTGCCGCCCGTCCTCGGGCCGGACGCCTGGCGCGCGCTGTTCGCGCCATCGCGCGAGGCCAATCGCGAACTGCAATGCCTGGCCTGGACGCCGGGCCTGGCTCCCGCCATGTTGGCGGGCTTGCGCGACGCGGCCTTCGATGGCGTGTTTTCATCGCTGCCCTGGTGGGATTACCGGGCGCCATGGCTGGCCGAGGAATGGGACCGGCTGCAATCGATCGCGCCGGTGATCGCGCCCACCTGCGCGCTGGACGGCCCCTGCGCGGACCCGGCCGCGCCCCATCGAACCGGCGCGGACCCGCGGCGCGCCTGGAGCGCGGCGCTAAGCGGCTGCGGCTGGCTCGCCGACGACATCAGCGGCGCCGGCGACATCAACGCCTGGCTCCAGGAGACTTTGATGGCCGGCCCGCCTCGGCTCGTGGTAGGCCGCGACGGCGGCGCCACGCTGCTGGCGCGCGACGCGGCCGCCGACGGCGCGGTGCTGCTGGCGCTCAACCCCGACGACAAGGCCACCGCGCGCCTGGACCGGGACCTGGCGGCCGGCCTGCTGCCGCCAGGCGACCTCTCGCCGCAGGACCAGACGCCCCCCGACGACGCCCTGGCGCCGGCCGGCTGCGCCCGCTATCTCCTGTCCGCCGCGTCGCCGGTGCGCGCCGCGCCGCGCACGGCCGCGGCCGCGCGCGGCGAAAGCGGCCAGGCGCGCGTGGCGATCGAGCGAGTCACTCCCGCGGTCGACGGCGGGGCCTTTGCGGTCAAATGCGGCGTCCACGAGCAGGTAGAGGTCGAGGCCGACATTTTCATGGACGGCCATGACAGACTGGCCGCCGAACTGCGCTGGCGCGCCGACGACGAAGCCGGCTGGCGCAGCGTGCCGCTGGAGCCCAGCGGCAACGATCGCTGGCGCGCCGCCTTCCGCCCCAGCCGGATCGGCCCGCACACCTTCCAGGTCATCGCCTGGCATGACGGCTGGGCGACGTTCCAGCACGAGTTCGCAGTCAAGCACGAGGCCGGCGCCAGCCTGCGGCTCGAGCGCGAGGAAGGTCTGCAACTGCTGCGCGAGGCCGACCAGCGCGCCGGCCAGGGCGGCGCATCCGGTCCCGGCGCCGGGCTGGTCAAGCGCGCCCTCAAGGTCTGCGGCGTCCGGCGCGAAGGCGAAGAGCCCGAGGCCGATCAGATCGAGATGCTGCTCAGCCCGGCGTTGGCGCAGGCCATGCGCAGCCTGGACAGCCGCCCATTCGAATCGCTGTCCGCGCCCTGCCCCGTCTGGGTCGACCGGGCGCGCGCGGTCCACGCCGCCTGGTACGAGCTGTTTCCCCGCTCGCAGGCCGACGAGCCCGGCCGCCACGGCACCTTCGACGATGTGATCCAGCGCCTGCCCGACATCCGCGAAATGGGCTTCGACGTGCTCTACCTGCCTCCGATCCACCCCATCGGCCAGGCCAACCGCAAGGGTCGCAACAACAGCCTGCGGGCCGAGCCGGATGACGTCGGCAGCCCGTATGCGATCGGGTCGGCGGCTGGCGGCCATGACGCCATCGAACCACGCCTGGGCACGCTGGAGGACTTCCTGCGGCTGGTCCGCGCCGCGCGCGGCCATGGCCTGGAGATGGCCCTGGACTTCGCCATCCAGTGCTCGCCCGACCATCCGTGGCTGGCGCGGCACCCGGACTGGTTCTCGTGGCGGCCCGACGGGTCGCTGCGCTACGCCGAGAATCCGCCGAAGAAGTACCAGGACATCGTCAACGTGGCGTTCTACGGCCCCGCCCCCAAGCGCGCCCGCAAGCTCGGCCTGTGGCGCGCGCTGCGCGATATCGTGCTGTTCTGGGCGGAACAGGGCGTGCGCACCTTCCGCGTCGACAATCCCCATACCAAGCCGCTGCCTTTCTGGCAGTGGCTGATCGCCGAGGTCCATGCGCGCCATCCCGACGTGCTGTTCCTGTCCGAGGCCTTCACCCGTCCAAAGATGATGTACCGGCTGGCGAAAGTGGGTTTCACGCAGTCATACACCTACTTCACCTGGCGCAACGACAAGGCCGAGCTGGAGGACTACCTGCGGGAACTCTCGCAGCCGCCGGCGGCGGATTTCTTCCGGCCGCATTTTTTCGTCAACACGCCAGACATCAACCCGGTGTTCCTGCAGACCTCCGGACGCCCCGGCTTTCTCATCCGCGCTGCGCTGGCCGCGCTGGGGTCGGGCTTGTGGGGCGTCTACAGCGGCTTCGAGCTGTGCGAGGCCGCGCCGGTGCCGGGCAAGGAGGAATACCTGGATTCCGAAAAGTACGAGCTGCGCCAGCGCGACTGGCGCCAGCCCGGCAACATCCGCGCCGAGATCGCGCGCCTGAACCAGTTGCGCCGCGCCAACCCCGCCTTGCAAAGCCACCGCGGCCTGACGCTGGCCGCCAGCGGCAACGACCGCGTCATCGCCTTCGCCAAGGCCACGCCCGGCCAGGGCAACGTGATCCTGGCGGCCATCAGCCTGGACCCGTTCCACCCCCAGACCGCCCGCGTCGAGCCGCCCTACGCGCTGTTCTGCCCGCCGTGGTCGGCCGAACTGGTGGCCGAGGACCTGCTGGGCGGCCAGCGCGAATCCTGGCAAGGCGGCGCCCGCGAGGTGGCGCTGTCCCCCGATCAACCCTACCGCATCTGGCGGCTGTCGCGTCATGGTTGACGCCGCCAGGGAGCCTGCCACCATGAACAGTGATACCCCGCCCCAGGACGACGGCCTCTGGTACAAGGACGCCGTCGTCTACCAATTGCACGTGAGGTCGTTCTTCGACTCCAACGACGACGGCGTCGGCGACCTGCCGGGGCTGATCTCCAAGCTGGACTACATCGCCAACCTGGGGGTGGACACGATCTGGCTGCTGCCGTTCTATCCCTCGCCGCGCCGCGACGACGGCTACGACATCGCCGACTACCGCGGCGTGCATCCCGACTACGGCACCGTGGCCGACGTGCGCAGGCTGATCCGCGCCGCCCATGCGCGCGGCCTGCGCGTCATCACCGAGCTGGTGGTCAACCATACCTCCGACCAGCATCCGTGGTTCCAGCGCGCCCGCACCTCGCGGCCCGGCTCGGCCGCGCGCAACTTCTACGTCTGGTCGGACAACGACAAGGCCTATGCCGGCACCCGCGTCATCTTCTGCGACACCGAAAAATCGAACTGGACCTGGGACCCGGTCGCCAACGCCTACTTCTGGCACCGCTTCTACTCGCACCAGCCCGACCTGAACTACGACAACCCGCAGGTGCTCAAGGAAGTGCTGGCGGTGATGCGGCACTGGCTCGACATGGGCGTTGATGGCCTGCGGCTGGACGCCGTGCCCTACTTGGTCGAGCGCGAAGGCACCAACAACGAGAACCTGCCCGAGACCCACCAGGTGCTCAAGCGCATCCGCGCCGTCATCGACGCCGAGTATCCCGGACGCCTGCTGCTGGCCGAGGCCAACCAGTGGCCCGAGGACGCGCAGGAGTACTTCGGCGATGGCGACGAATGCCACATGTCGTTCCATTTCCCGCTGATGCCGCGCATGTACATGGCGATCGCGCAGGAAGACCGCTTTCCCATCACCGACATCATCCGCCAGACCCCGGACATCCCCGCCACCTGCCAGTGGGCCATCTTCCTGCGCAACCACGACGAACTGACGCTGGAGATGGTCACCAGCCGCGAACGCGACTACCTGTGGAGCGTCTACGCCGCCGACCCGCGCGCGCGCATCAACCTGGGCATCCGCCGCCGCCTGGCGCCGCTGCTGGAACGCGACCGGCGCCGGGTCGAGCTGATGAACAGCCTGCTGCTGTCGATGCCGGGCACGCCGGTGCTGTACTACGGCGACGAACTGGGCATGGGCGACAACGTGCACCTGGGCGACCGCGACGGCGTGCGCACGCCGATGCAGTGGTCGCCCGACCGCAACGGCGGCTTCTCGCGCGCCGATCCCGAACGGCTGCCGCTGCCCGTGCTGATGGGGCCGCTGTACGGCTACGAGGCCGTCAATGTCGAGGCCCAGCAGCGCGACCCGCATTCATTGCTGAACTGGACCCGCCGCATGCTGGCGCAGCGCCGCCAGACCCATGCCTTCGGCCGCGGCACGCTGCGCTTCATCCAGGCCGGCAACCGCAAGATCCTGGCCTACCTGCGGCAATGGCGCGACACCACCATCCTGTGCGTGGCCAACCTGTCCAACGCCGCCCAGCCGGTCGAACTGCCGCTGCAGGCCTTCAACGGCCGCGTGCCGGTCGAAATGCTGGGCGGCACGCCGTTTCCGGCGATCGGCGAACTGCCCTACCTGCTGACGCTGCCGCCCTACGGCTTCTACTGGATGGACCTGAGCGCCGAAGCCGCCCCGCCCGGCTGGCACGCCAGCCTGCCCGAGCGCATGCCGGAACTGGTCACGCTGGTCTTGCGCGGCCATGCCAACGCCGTCCTGACGGACGCCTCGCGCGCCGCGCTGGAGACCGAGGTGCTGCCCGAATACCTGGCGCGCCAGCGCTGGTTTCCCGGCGCCACGCCGCCGGCCCGTGCGCGCCTGGCCTACGCCACGCCCTTCGGCGCCGATGGCGCGGAGTATTACTGGGCCGAAGCCGAGCCCGCCGATACCGAAGACGGGCAGCGGGTGCAGGTGCCGTTCGCCCTGGTGTGGGACGAGGCCGCGCCGGTGCAGTACCCGATCGCCCGGGTGCGGCGCGGGCCCGAGGTCGGCATCCTGGCCGACGCCTTCCTGCAGCCCGGCTTCGTGCTGGGCGTGGTCGACGCCTTGCGCACCGGCCGCGAATGGGATGGCAGCCAGGGCGGCAAGGCGGGCGAGCGGCCCGGCGTGATCCGCGGCCACGCCGAGCCCGGCCTGGCCGCGATGGACCTGGGCGCAGAGCCGGCCTTGCAGTGGATCAGCGGCGAGCAGTCCAACAGCTCGGTGGTGATTGCCGGCCGGGCCATCCTCAAGCTGCTGCGCAACGCGCAGCCCGGGCTGTCGGCCGAAGTGGAAATGACGCGTCACCTGACGCGCGCGGGCTACGCCAATATTCCCGCGCTGCTGGGCGAGGTGCGGCGCACCGACAGCGAAGGCACGCCCTGCACGCTGGCCGTGCTGTACGCATTCATCGCCAATGAGGGCGATGCGTGGAGCTGGACCCTGGACTTTCTCAAGCGCGCCCTGGCCACGGCGCTGCTCGGCGGCGACAGCCCGGAACAATTCGAGGCCAGCCTGGAGGGCTACGCCACCCTGGCCGCCACCATCGGCCGGCGCGTGGCGCAGTTGCACCAGGTCCTGTCGCAGCCGACCGACGACCCGGCCTTCGCGCCGGCGCAGGCATCGCAGGAAGAGGCCGACGCCTTCGCCGCCCGCGTCACCGCGCAGCTCGCGCGCGCCAGCGAAGCGCTGCATGCCCGGCTCGACACGCTGGAAGCGCCATCGCGCGCCTGCGCCCAGTGGCTGTTCGAGCATCAGGAGCGCCTGGCGGCGCAAGTCGAACGCATGGCCCAGGCGCTCACCGGCAGCCCGCTGATCCGGGTGCATGGCGACCTGCACCTGGGCCAGGTCCTGGTGGCGCAGACCGACGCCTACCTGATCGACTTCGAGGGCGAACCCGACCACCCGCTGGCGGTGCGCCGGCAACTGGCCTCGCCCGCCAAGGACGTGGCGGGCATGCTGCGTTCGTTCGACTACGCCGCGGCCGCCGTGGCGCGCCAGGACCCGCTGGGCGGCGCGCCGGCCGACGCCAACGCCTCGCCGGTGGAGCCGCCCGTTGCGACGAACTCGCCATCGCAGTTGCGCGATGCGCTGTTGGCGCGCTTTCGCGCCCGCGCGGCGGAAGCCTTCCTGCAGGGCTATGAAGAGACCGCCACGGTGGCCGCGCCCTCCTGGCGCACCCTGCTGCAACTGGCGCAATTGGAAAAGGCCGCCTACGAAATCGGCTACGAGGCCGGCCACCGGCCCGACTGGCTGTCCATCCCGCTGTGCGCCCTGAGCGGCCTGGCGCACACGCTGCTGCGGAACGCGGCCCTCGACGCCGAGGACCCGACGCCATGAGCCGCCGCCCCGCATCCCCCCACGACGCCCCCGGCCGCGCGAACGCCTCCCCGCCGCCGGCCGCCGCCAGCGCCACGCCGCCCGCGCTCGACCCCGCGCAACGCGCCGCGCTGGTCAGCGGCCAGCATGGCGACCCTTTTGCCGTCCTCGGCCCGCATGACGGCACGGTGCGGGTGCTTGCGCCCGGCGCGAGATCGGTCAGCGTGGTCGGGCCACAGGAAACGCGCCACCCGCTGCACGATGACGGCGATGGCCTGTTCAGCGGCGCCGCCGGCCCCGGCCGTGCCGGCGAGCCCGACTCGTATCGGCTGGACATCGAGTGGCCTGGCGCGCTGCAGCGCACGCATGACCCGTATGCCTTCGGCCCCCTGCTGCCCGCCGACGCCTTGCGGGAACTCGCGGCCGGCGGCTGGCACGCCGCCCTCGAATGGCTGGGCGCGCGGCCCGCCACGGTCGCAGGCATCGCAGGGTTGCGCTGCGCGGTCTGGGCGCCGAACGCGCGCCGGGTCGCGGTGGTCGGCGACTTCAACAGCTGGGACCCGCGCCGCCATGGGATGCGGCTGCGCCACGAGGCAGGCGTCTGGGAACTGTTCGTGCCCGACGTCGAGCCGGGCGCCGCCTACAAGTTCGCGGTCACCGACGCGACCGGCGCCATCCGCTTCAAGGCCGACCCGCACGCCCGCCGCGCCGAACTGCCGCCCGCCACCGCTTCGGTCGTGGATGACGGCGCCCCCTATCCCTGGACCGACGGCGACTGGATGCGGACCCGCCGGGCGCGCCACGAACCGGACGCGCCCATCGCGATCTACGAGGTCCACGCGGGCTCCTGGCTGGCCACGGACGACACCGGCGCCTGCCCCTGGCGGCAATTGGCCGACAAGCTGCCGGCCTATGCCGCGTCGATGGGGTTTTCGCACGTTGAACTGATGCCTATCATGGAACATCCGTTCGGCGGCTCGTGGGGCTACCAGCCGCTGGGCCTGTTCGCGCCCAGCGCGCGCTTCGGGCCGCCGGCGGCGTTCGCGCATTTCGTCGACCGCTGCCATGCCGCCGGCATCGGCGTGATCCTGGACTGGGTGCCGGCGCACTTTCCCGACGACGCGCACGGCCTGGCGCGTTTCGACGGCACGGCGCTGTACGAATACGACGACCCGCGCGAAGGCTATCACCCCGACTGGCACACCCTGGTCTACAACCTGGGGCGCACCGAAGTGCGCGGGTTCATGATCGCCAGCGCCCTGCACTGGCTGCAACGCTTCCACGTCGACGGCCTGCGCGTGGACGCGGTGGCGTCGATGCTGTACCGCGACTACAGCCGCCAACCCGGCGAGTGGATACCCAACCGCCACGGCGGCCGCGAGAACCTGGAAGCCGTCGATTTCCTGCGCGCGCTGAACCAGGCGGTGCGCGACGAGGCCCCCGACGCGATCATGATCGCCGAGGAATCGACCGCCTGGCCCGGCGTGACCGCCCAGGTGGCGGACGGCGGCCTGGGCTTTCACTACAAGTGGAACATGGGGTGGATGCACGACACCCTGCGCTACCTGCGCGAAGACCCGGTGCATCGCAGGTACCACCACGGCGAACTGACCTTCAGCATGGTCTACGCCTATGCCGAACGCTACGTCCTGCCGCTGTCGCACGACGAAGTGGTGCATGGCAAAGGCTCGCTGCTGAACAAGATGCCCGGCGACGCGGCCGCGCGCCTGGCCAATCTGCGCGCCTACCTCGGCTACATGTGGGCCCATCCCGGCAAGAAACTGCTGTTCATGGGCGGCGAAATCGCCCAGGCCGCCGAATGGAATCACGATATGCCGATCGACTGGAACCTGCTGGACGACCCGCCGCGCAAGGGCGTGCAGCGCCTGGTCGGCGACCTGAACCGGCTGTACCGGACCCAGCCCGCGCTGCATGCGCGCGATGCCGACCCGGCCGGGTTCGCCTGGGTGGTGCTGGATGACGCCGACAACAGCGTGGTCGCTTTCCTGCGCAGCGATGGCACGGCGCAACTGCTGGCGATCAGCAACTTCACCCCGGTGGCGCGCGCCGACTACCGCGTCGGCGTCCCCCTGGCCGGCCATTGGGCAGAGGTCCTGAATACCGATGCCGGCGCCTACGGCGGCGCCGGCGGCGGCAACCTGGGGCGGGCGCGCACCCAGCCGATACCCGCGCATGGCCATGCCCAGTCGCTGGCGCTGGCCCTGCCGCCCCTGTCCACCCTTTACTTCAGGCACGAAGGCGAATGACCATGGATCCCTCCCTGTTGACCCGCATGACCGCTGGCAACCCCTATCCGCTGGGCGCGACCAGCGACGGCCTGGGCGTGAACTTCGCCGTGTTCTCGGCCAACGCCACGCGCGTCGAGGTCTGCCTGTTCGACGCCCGCGGCCGCAAGGAACTGCGCCGCTTCGACCTGCCGGAATGCACCGACGAGATCTGGCACGGCTACCTGCCCGATGCCCAGCCCGGCCTGCTTTACGGCCTGCGCGCCCATGGCCCGTACGATCCGCGCAATGGCCACCGCTTCAATCCGCACAAGCTGCTGCTGGATCCCTACGCACGCCAGCTCAGCGGCCCGGTCAACTGGAGCGACGCGCTGTTCGGCTACCGCCTGAACCATGCCCGCGCCGACCTGGCGATGGACCGGCGCGACAGCGCCCCCGCCATGCCCAAGGCGGTGGTGGTGGAGGATCTGCCGTTCAACTGGGGCAACAGCAAGCCGCCGCGCACCGCCTGGAACGACAGCGTCATCTACGAGGTGCACCTGCGCGGCGCCTCCATGCTGCGCGAAGACCTGCGCCAGCCGCTGCGCGGCACCAGCGCGGCGCTGGCCGACCCGCGCTTCATCGAACACCTGCAACGCCTGGGCGTCACCGCGGTCGAGCTGCTGCCGGTGCATGCCTTCCTGCAGGACCGCTTCCTGCTCGAGCGCGGGCTGCACAACTACTGGGGCTACAACACGCTGTCGTTCTTCGCGCCCGAGCCGTCGTACCTGCAACAGGGCCCCAACGACCTGCGCCAGGCCATTCGCCGGCTGCACGCGGCCGGGCTGGAAGTCATCCTGGACGTGGTCTACAACCACACCTGCGAAGGCAACGAACTGGGGCCGACGCTGTCCTGGCGCGGCCTGGACAACGCCAGCTACTACCGCCTGGTGCCAGGCGAAGAACGCCACTACATCAACGACACCGGCTGCGGCAACACGGTCAACCTGTCCCATCCCCGGGTGCTACAGATGGTGGCCGATTCCCTGCGCTACTGGGTCCGGTCCTATGGCGTGGACGGCTTCCGCTTCGACCTGGGCGTCACGCTGGGCCGGGAAGGCACCGGCTTCGATCCGGGTTCGGGATTCTTCGACGCGCTGCTGCAGGACCCGGAGCTGGCGGGCGTCAAGCTCATTTCCGAACCCTGGGACATCGGCCCCGATGGCTACCAGCTCGGCAACCATCCGCCCGGCTTCGCCGAATGGAACGACCGCTACCGCGACACCGTGCGGCGCTACTGGCGCGGCGACGAGGGCCAGCGCGGCGACATGGCGGCGCGGCTGACCGGCTCGCGCGACGTCTTCGACCGCCGCCACCGCCGCCCCTGGGCCAGCGTCAATTTCGTCGCCTCGCACGACGGCTTCACCGTGCGCGACGTGGTCAGCTATGACGGCCGCCACAACGAGGCCAACGGCGAAAACGGCGAGGACGGCCATCCCGAGAACTACAGCAGCAACTGGGGCGAGGAAGGCCCCAGCGAAGACGAGGCGGTGCTGGAACGGCGCGGCCGCGTGCAGCGGGCGCTGCTGGCCACGCTGTGCCTGTCCGATGGCACGCCCATGCTGCTGGCCGGCGACGAATTCGGCAATACCCAGGACGGCAACAACAATGCCTACTGCCAGGACAATCCGCTGTCGTGGCTCGACTGGACCCAGGCCCAGGGCGAGGTAGGCCGTGCGCTGAGCCAGGCGGTGGCGCGCGCGCTGGCCTTGCGGCGCGGCCATCCTTCCCTGCGGGCCGCGCGTTATGGCGATGCGGCACGCGAGATCTGCCCGGGCGTGGCCGCCATCGCCTGGTTCAACCCCGACGGCCAAACGATCGAGCCGGCCTCCTGGGAAGACGGCGCCGCCAAGGCCATGGCCCTGCGCCGCGCCGCGTTGCGCGACGACGGCAGCGCCGACATCACCCTGATGCTGCTCAATCCGGGCCCGGAACCGGTCAGTTTCACGCTGCCGCCGCCCACGCAGGCCTGGATCCGCGAACTGGATTCTTCCGCGCCGACCGCGGCCGCCCCCCTCAACGAGAGCGAGGTCACGGTCCAGGCCCAGAGCCTGGTGTTGCTGGCCGCCGCCCACATCCCGGAGCAGGCCCCATGACGGCATGGCCCGAACCCTTTTCCTTCGGCGCCCTGCCGCTGCCCGACGGCCGCACCCGCTTTCGCCTGTGGGCCCCGTCCGCGCCGCCCGGCCTGGCGTTGCTGATCGAAGGACGCGATCCGATCGCGCTGCATCCCGACGCGCAAGGATATGCGCAGGTGGACGTGGCTTGCGGCGCGGGCACGCGCTACCGCTATCGCGTCGGCGATGCGCTGCGGGTCCCCGACCCCGCCTCGCGCCAGCATGCGGGCGACGTCCACGACGCCAGCTTGGTCACCGGCCCCGACACCTACCCATGGCGGCATCCCGGCTGGCGCGGACGGCCCTGGGAGGAAAGCGTGCTGTACGAAGTCCACGTCGGCCTGGCGGGCGGCTACGCGGGCCTGCGCCAGCGCTTGCCGGCCCTGGCCGACCTGGGCGTCACCCTGCTGGAACTGATGCCGCTGGCCGACTTTCCGGGGCCGCGCAACTGGGGGTATGACGGCGTGCTGCCGTACGCGCCCGACACGGCCTATGGCACGCCCGCGGAACTGAAAGCGCTGGTCGACGCCGCCCATGGCCTGGGCATGGGCGTCATGCTGGACGTGGTCTACAACCACTTCGGCCCCGACGGCAACTTCCTGCCGCGATACGCCGCGCCGTTCTTCCGCGACGACGTGCGCACGCCGTGGGGCGCGGCCATCGACCTGCGCCAGGCCGCCGTGCGCCGCTACTTCGAGGAAAGCGCGCTGCATTGGCTTGGCGAATACCGTTTCGACGGCCTGCGGCTGGATGCGGTGCACGCCATCGTCGGCCACGAATGGCTGGAGGAATTGGCCCGCCACGTGCGCGGCCAGTTGCCCGAACGCCACGTGCACCTGGTGGTGGAGAACGACGACAACCGCGCCTCGCTGCTGGGCGCCGGCTATGACGCGCAATGGAACGACGACGCGCACCATGTGCTGCATCATCTCTTGACCGGCGAAGCCCAAGGCTACTACGCCGACTACACCCGGTATCCGGCGCAGGCGCTGGCGCAATGCCTGGAACAGGGCTGGCTATATCAGGGCCAGCCCTCCGCCTACCGCGGCGGCCGGCCGCGCGGCGAGCCCTGCGCCCACTTGCCGCCAACCGCCTTCGTGCTGTTCCTGCAGAACCATGACCAGACCGGCAACCGCGCCCGGGGCGAACGCCTGACCACCTTGGTGCCGTCGGCGGACCGCCTGCGCGCGGCGGTCGCCCTGCAACTGCTGGCGCCGCAGATTCCCCTGCTGTTCATGGGCGAGGAATGCGGCAGCACCGCGCCTTTCCTCTATTTCACCAGCCATGCCGATCCCGCGCTGGCGCGGGCGGTGCGCGAAGGCCGGCGGCGCGAGTTCTCGTCCTTCGACGGATTCGACGACAACGACCCGGCCGCGGCGCCCGACCCCGGCGCCCTCGACACTTACACCCGCAGCCAGCCCTGGACCGCCGAAGACGGCGACGATGCCCGGGCCTGGCGCACCTACTACCAGGCCTTGCTGCACCTGCGCCGGCAACTGATCGCGCCGCGCCTGCGCGGCACGGCGAGCCTGGGCGCGCTGGCCCTGGGCGCCGCCACCGTGCTGGCCCGCTGGCGGCTGGGCGACGGCGCCGTGCTCTCGCTCTACGTCAACCTGGGCGACGCGCGCGAGTCTCTGCCGCCCGACCTGTCGCCGGCCGCGACGGCCTGCGATCTGCTGTTCGAATCCCTGCCGGGCGCCTTCGACGCGCTGCGCACGGGCAGCGTGTGCGGCAACAGCGCGGTCTACCTGCTGGAGAACACCCCATGACCGCCGCGCTGTCCGCGTTGGCCAAGGCCGCCGGGCTGGCCGAGCACTGGACCGATGCCCGCCAGCAGGCGCGCGTCGTCGCGCCCGAGACCTTGCGCGCCCTGCTGCGCGCCATGGACCTGCCCGCCGACAGCGACGCCGACATCCGCGACAGCCAGCAGCGGCTGGATGGCGCGCGCGGCGAGGCGCGGTTGCCGGCCATGCTGGTCGGCATCGCGGGCGGCAGGATGAAGATGCCGCCGGCCTGCGCCGGCCCCTATGAGATCAGCGCCGCGCATGCCCGGCCCCTGGCCGGGGAAACCGCCACGGACGCCGCCGGCATGCCGGAGATCGCCGTCCCGCCGGTTCCCGGTTACTACACCTTGACCACGCGCATCGGCGCCGCTCTCCTGGCGGTGGCGCCCGCCAGCGCGCCGACGCCGTCCCAGCTGCTGGGGCAGCCCCGGCCGCGCGCCTGGGGCCTGGCGGCGCAGGTCTACAGCCTGCGGCGCGGCGCGGAAGATCCCGTCCACGCGACCCACGGCTATGGCGATTTCGGCGCGCTGCGCGAGCTCGCCGTGAGCGCCGGCGCCGCGGGCGCCGACGCGCTGGCGATCAGTCCGGTGCACGCGATGTTCGCCGCGGAACCCGAACAATACAGCCCCTATTCGCCCTCCAGCCGGCTGTTCCTGAACACGCTGTACGCCGATCCCGCCGCCGTGCTGGGCGACATGCCGGTGCGCACCGCGCTGGCGCGCATGGGGCCGCTGGCGCAACAGGCGCTGCAGGCATTGGACAGCCAGGACCTGATCGACTGGCCACAGGCCGCGCGCGCGCGCCAGCGGCTGCTGCGCGAACTGCACCAGGACTTCGAGCGGCTGGCGACGCCGGATCAACGCCACGCCTTGCAGGCGTTTCGCGCGGCGGGCGGGCAATCCTTGCACGACCACGCGCTGTTCGAGGCGCTGCACGAACACCAGGGCCGCATGCCCGGCGCGCCCCGCGCCTGGAGCGCGTGGCCCGCTGGACTGCGCAACCCGCGCTTCGCCGAGGCGCGCGCGTTCGCGCAGGCGCAGGGCGCCGAACTGGACTTCCACATCTTCGCCCAATGGCTGGCCGCCGTCAGCCTGTCGCAGGCCCAGCAGGCGGCCAGGGGCGCGGGCATGCGGGTGGGCCTGATCGCCGACCTGGCGATCGGCGCCAGCCCCGCCGGCAGTCATGCCTGGAGCCACCAGGCCGACCTGGTGCGCCAGGCCGGCGTGGGCGCGCCGCCCGACATCCACAACCCGCAAGGCCAGGCCTGGGGCCTGACCGCGCTGTCGCCGCAAGCGCTGCGCCAATCCGGCTATGCCGCCTTCATCGCCTTGCTGCGCGCCGGCCTGGCGCAGGCTGGCGGGCTGCGCATCGACCATATCCTGGGCATGGCGCGGCTGTGGCTGATTCCCGCGGGCGCCGCCGCCGGCGAGGGCGCCTACCTGCGCTATCCGCTGCGCACGCTGCTGCGGTTGACGGCGCTGGAGGCCTGGCGCCACCAGGCGCTGGTGATCGGCGAGAACCTGGGCACCGTGCCCGAAGGCTTTGACGAGGCGTTGGGCGATCACGGACTGCTGGGCATGGATGTGCTGTGGTTCATGCGCGAACGGTCCGGCCCGGGCGCCGCGGCCGCTTTCCTCGCGCCCGATGCCTGGCCGCCTGCCGCCGCCGCCATGACGACCACCCATGACCTGCCCACGCTCACCGGCTGGTGGCGAGGCCGCGACCTCGATTGGCGCGCCGGCCTGGGCCTGCTCGGCGCCGACGAAAGCGAAGCCGACCTGCGCGCGCAACGCGATGCCGACCGCGAGCGCCTGTGGCAGGCCGTGCGCGGCCATGCGCAGCTGCCCGACGCGCCCGCCCCGGCGCAGGCGCCCTGCGCCTCGCTGCTGGCGTTCGTCGCCGCCACGCCCTGCCCGCTGGCGCTGGTGCCGCTGGAAGACGCCATCGGCGCGGTGGACCAGCCCAACCTGCCGGGCGCGGACAGCCGCCATCCCAATTGGCGCCAGCGCCTGCCCCTGGCGGCGGCGGACTGCCTGGCGGATCCCGCGGTGCGCGAACGCCTGGCGCCGCTGCAATCCTTGCGAGGACGCAAGCCATGAGCGCCGCCGACCCGCGCCAGCCGGCCGCCGACAACCGCCCCCGCGCCACCGTGCGGCTGCAATTGCACGCGGGCTTCACGCTGGATGACGCCCGCGCGCAACTGCCCTACTTTGCCGCGCTCGGCATCAGCCACCTGTACCTGTCGCCCATCACCCAGGCGCGCGCCGGCTCCACCCATGGCTACGACGTGATCGACCACGGCCAGGTCAATGTCGAGCTGGGCGGCGAAGCGGCGCTGCGGCGCCTGGCGGCCGCCGCCCGCGCGAACGGCCTGGGGTTGATCGCCGACATCGTGCCCAACCACATGGCCGCCGACGTCGCCAACGCCTGGTGGTCCGATGTGCTGCGCCATGGCGAACGCAGTCCGCACTCTCGCTGCTTCGACATCGACTGGCGCGCCCCCGACCCCGCGCTGCGCGGCAAGGTCCTGCTGCCGGTACTACCGGAGCCTTACGGTATCTGCCTGGAAAACGGCGCCATCACGCTGGCCTACACCCCCGGCCACGGCTACGCCATCGCCGTCGGCGGCCAGCACTATCCCCTGGAGCAGGCGCCGCAACCCGAACAACACCCGGCCAGGACCTGCGAGGCCCACGCGCCCGCTACGCCGCAAGGCCGGCGCCGGCTGCACCAATTGCTGGAACGCCAGCATTACCGCCTGGCCTGGTGGCGCACCGCGCCCGACCAGATCAACTGGCGGCGCTTCTTCGAGATCACCGAGCTGGTCGGCGTGCGGGTCGAGGACGACGTCGTGTTCGACGCCGTGCATGCCCTGCCCTTGCGCCTGTTTGGCGAGGGCCTGCTGGACGGCCTGCGCATCGACCATATCGACGGCCTGGCCATGCCGGGCGCGTACCTGCGGCGGTTGCGCGCCGCCATGGCCGAAGCCGCCTGCGCGCGGGCGCAGGCCGGGCTGGCGGCCTCGCCCTACCTGGTCGTGGAGAAGATACTGGCCCCGGGCGAGCCCCTCGATCCGCGCTGGCCGGCGGAAGGCACCACCGGCTACGACTTCATGGACCAGGTGGGCGCGCTGCTGCACGCGCCCGCCGCGCGCGCGCCGCTGGAAGCCTTCTGGCAGGCCCTCGCCGATGACCGCCAGCCGCCAGCGGCCCAATTGCTGCGGGCACGCCAGTTGATGCTGGCGCGGCATTTCGCCGCGGAGCGGCTGGTGCTGGTGCGCGCGCTTACCCGGATCGCGCGGCTGGACCTGCGCACCCGCGACTGGACAGCCCCCGCCATCGACCGCGTGCTGAGCGCATTGCTGGCGGCGTTTCCCGCCTACCGCAGCTATGCCGAGGATGGGGGTCGCGGCGCGATCGATCGGCAGCATTGGCAGATCGCGCTGGCTGGCGCGCGCGCCAGCCTGCCCGCGCCGCCCGACAGTCCCGATGGCCGCTTGCTCGACCTGCTGGACCGATGGCTGGACGGTTCTCCGGGCGAGCCGCAGGAAGACATCGCCGCCAACGCGCTACGCAGCGCGCGCTCGCGGGCGCTGCGCCATTTCCAGCAGCTCACCCCGCCGCTGGCCGCCAAGGCCCTGGAAGACACGCTGTTCTACCGCTATGGTCCCCTGCTGTCGCGCAACGAGGTTGGCTCATCCCCCGCCGTCTTCTCCCTGGAAGCGCCGGCCTTCCTGGATGCCTGCGGCGCGCGCGCGCGCAGGCATCCGGAGGCCTTGCTGGCCACGGCCACCCACGACCACAAGCGCGGCGAAGACAGCCGCGCCCGCCTGGCCGCGCTGACCGAAATCCCGCTGGAGTGGATTGCCCGCGCGCGCGGCTGGATCGACCGCCTCGCCAGCCACGACGACATGCCCTCGCGCGCCGATCGCTACCTGTTGCTGCAGACGCTGGTCGGCGCGTGGCCGCTGGCGCCCGCGGCGCTGGACGACGACGCCGTCGCCGCCTTTATCGAACGCGTGGCGCAATGGCAGCAGAAGGCGCTGCGCGAAGCCAAGCTGCACACGCGCTGGACCGCGCCCGACGCGCCCTATGAAAACGCGGCCCGCCATGTGCTCGACGATCTGCTGGACTCGCCCGATGGCCGCGGGCTGTTGCGGGAAATCGGCGATTTCGCCCGGCAACTGGCGCCCGCCGGATTGATCAACGGCCTGGCCCAGACACTGCTGCGCAACACCCTGCCAGGCGTGCCCGACCTGTACCAGGGCACCGAGTTGTGGGATTTCAGCCTGGTCGATCCCGATAACCGCCGGCCCGTGGACTATGGCGAGCGCGCGGCCTTGCTGGCGCGGGCGGCAAGCGAAGGCGCCATCGACACCCGCGCCGCCGCATGGCGCAGCGGGGCGGTCAAGCAGGCCCTGATCCAGCGAACGCTGGCGCTGCGCGCCCGCCATCCCGCGCTGTTGCGCGAGGGCGCGCTGATCCCCGTCGAGATACAAGGCCCGCAGGCGCCGCACCTGCTGGCCTTCCTGCGCCAGCATGCGCGCCAGGCGCTGCTGGTCATCGCGCCCCGCCATTGCGCCACCGCCATCGCCGGCTATGCGTGCGACGATGCCAAGACCGCCCGCGCCTATTGGGCGGACACCCGGGTGCTCCTGCCATCCGGCATCGAAGGCGGCCTGCTCGAGATCGTGTCGGACCGGCGGCATCAGGCAGCGACGCTCGACATCGCGGACCTGCTGTGCGACGCGCCCGTGGCGTTGTGCCTGATGCAGGACACGGGCGCCGATTGCGTGCCCAACGCATCGCGCGTCCCTCCATCGGTCTGATTCCCTCGTCCACGCGCAACAAAACCTGGCACTTGCAACAGGACATGGCACCCGCGCCAACCCCGCTCGCATGGGGCGTATGCTCCTACGCTTAATAGCAAAAAGCGATAAACCGGCAGGGGACATGCCTCTTTTCCATTCCGATGGCGAGCACGCCATGGCCCCCGCGCATCTGGAGAGGAGAAGAAGTTGGAGAACACCCCCAATACCGAACTCAAGGGCGGCCTCAAGTCCCGCCATCTCACGATGATGTCCATCGCCGGCGTCATCGGCGCCGCGCTGTTCGTGGGTTCCGGCAAGCAGATCGCCCTGGCCGGGCCGGCCGTCATCCTGGCCTATATCGGCGGCGGCATCCTGGTCATCCTGGCCATGCGCATGCTGGGTGAAATGGCGGTCGCGCAGCCGGACACCGGCTCATTCTCGACCTACGCCGACCGCGCCATCGGGCGCTGGGCCGGCTTCACCATCGGCTGGCTCTACTGGTACTTCTGGGCCTTGCTGATGGGCTGGGAAGCCTACGTCGCCGGGCAGATCCTGCACGGCTGGTTCCCGATGGCGCCGGCCTGGGGCTACGCGCTGCTGGTGACGGTGTCGCTGCTGGTGGTCAACTTCCTGAACGTGCGCAACTACGGCGAATTCGAATTCTGGTTCGCGCTCATCAAGGTCGTGGCCATCGTCCTGTTCCTGGTCATGGGCAGCCTGGCGCTGGCGCACGTGTGGCCGTGGGGCGACGCCAACGGCTGGAGCCACCTGACCAGCCAGGGCTTCATGCCCAACGGCCCCAAGTCGGTGGTGGTGGCGCTGCTGGGCGTGATGTTCGCCTTCATCGGCGCCGAGATCGTCACCGTCGCCGCCGCCGAATCGGCCGATCCGGGCCGCGAGATCATCAAGACCACGCGCTCGGTGGTGTGGCGCATCTGCCTGTTCTACGTGGGCTCGATCTTCATCGTGGTCTGCCTGGTGCCGTACAACGCCCCCGGCCTGACCGAGCCGACCCAGGGCACCTACAACGTCGCGCTCGACGCGCTGGGCATTCCGCACGCGCAGCTGATCGTCAACTTCATCGTGCTGACCTCGGTGTGCAGCTGCTTCAACTCGGCGCTCTACACCGCCTCGCGCATGCTCTACTCGCTGGCCAGGCGCGGCGACGCCCACCGCGTCATGCAGATCACCGGCCGCAAGACCGGCACGCCCTATGTCGGCGTCATCATCTCCAGCCTGTTCGCCTTCGCCGCCGTCTGGATGATGGCGACCTCGAAGATGGACGTCTATGACGTGCTGATGCAGGCCACCGGCACCATCGCGCTGTTCGTCTATCTGGCGATCGCCTGCTCGCAGCTGCGCATGCGCCAGCGCCTGCAGGCGCGCGGCGTGCGGCTGGAATTCAGGATGTGGCTGTTCCCGTGGCTGACGTACGCGGTGATCGTCTGCATCATCGCCGCGCTCGTCACCATGGTGATCGAGGGCACCTACCGCAACGAAGTGGTCTACACCTCGATCCTGGCCGGCGTCATCGTCGCCATGGGCATCGTGGCGCAGGTGTTCGGTATTGGCACGCGCACGCGCGAATCCGTTGCCTTGGCGGCGGCTGGCGACGACTGACCGCGCCGCGCCGGCCGGTCATCGACCCGGCGTGAAGTCCATCGCCTTCATGGCGCCGGCGATGGCCTGCGGCGCATAGTCGTCCCATGGCGTATCGCCCACATCCAGGCGCTCGTGGATGTTGGCGATGGTCCACTGGTCGCTGGCGCGGACCTGCTCCAGTTCCTCCCACGCCAGCGGCACGGACACGCCCATTCCCGGCCGCGCGCGCGCCGACCAGGCCGCCACCGTGGTGGCGCCGAAGCCGTTGCGCAGGTAGTCGGCGAAGATCCGGCCGACCCGGTTCTTCGGGCCGCTCTTGGCCACGAACACCTGCGGCAGCGTGCGCGCCAGGTGCTGCACGATGGCCTGCGAGAACGCCTTGACCGTGTCACAGTCGTATTGGCGGCGCAGCGGCACCACCACGTGCAGGCCCTTCCCGCCGCTGGTCTTGAGCCAGCCGCGCAGGCCGATCTCGGTCAGCAGCACGCGCAGCAATTGCGCGCTGCGCCGCACGGCGTCCCACGCCACGCCTTCGCCGGGGTCCAGGTCGAACACCATGCGGTCGGGCTTGCCGATGGCGCTTTTGACGGCGTTCCAGGTGTGGAACTCCACCACGTTCATCTGCGCGGCCGACATGACCGCCTGCGGCGTCGGCACTTCCATCAAGGGCGGGTGGTCCGGATCCAGGGCCTGCGGCAACGGCTTCACGCCCGGCATCGGCGCTTCCAGGTGCTTCTGGAAGAAGAACTCGCCCTCGATGCCGGCCGGCGCGCGCAGGAACGAGACCGGGCGGTCCTTCAGGTGACGCAGCAGCATCGGCGCCACCAGGCCGTAGTAGCGCGCCAGATCCAGCTTGGTCAGGCCGGTGGACGGGTCGATGACGCGTTCTGGGTGGGTCAGCTTGCCAGCGGTAGCGCGCTTCGCGGCCTTGCCGGGCGCCTTCCGCGCGGCCTGGCGGCCCACCGTCGTGGCCGTCTTGCCGGTCGTCTTGCCAGCGGCCTTGGCCGTGGTACTGCCTGCCGCCTTGGCAGTCGCCTTGCTGCCCTGCCGCGTCGTTCCGCCCGCCCCGGCCTCTCGCATCGCATCCGCTCCCATCGCCGCCTCCCTGGTAATCGCGCGCGCCGGCTTGTCGGTGCGCAGCCCACGGAACACGGGATGGCGCACATGGCCCGATTCCGTCCATTCGCCGAACGACACTTCCGCCACCAGTTCGGGCCGCACCCAGTGCGCGCCGCGGCCAATGCCGCCGGCCTTGACGCTCGCCTGGCGCGTCTCCAGCGCCGCCAGCCGTTGCCGCAGCGCGGCCAATCCGGCGTCGTCGAACCCGGTGCCGACCTTGCCGGCATACACCAGCTGGCCGGCCTCGTCGTGATACGCCAGCAGCAACGCGCCCAGCCCCACCCGCGCGCCCTTGGGATCGGTGTAGCCGACCACGACGAATTCCTGGCGCCGCGCGCACTTGAGCTTGATCCAGCTGTCGCTGCGGCGCGACACATACGGCGAGGACAGGCGCTTGGCGATGATGCCCTCCAGCCCCATCTTGCAAGCCGAGGCCACCAGGTCGGCCGGGGCCGCGTCGAACGCGTCGCTGAAACGCAGCGGGTCGCCGCCGGCCGCCTCCATCACCCGCGCCAGCACCGCGCGGCGCACCCGCAGCGGCTCGCCGCGCAGGTCGCGGCCGGTCACGTAAGGCAGGTCGAACACATAGAACAGGATGCCGCCGGTGCGTTCGCCGTCGAAGGCGTTCTGCAAGGCCTGGAAGCTGGGCGCGCCGTTGTCGGCCAGCATCACGATCTCGCCGTCCAGCCACGCGGTTTCCAGCGGCATGCGCCGCAGCGCCGCGGCCAGGTGCGGCAGCTTCGGCGCCCAGTCGTGGCCGTTGCGCGTGTACAGGCGCACCTCGCCGTGGTCCAGCCGCGCCAGCAGGCGGTAGCCGTCGAACTTCATTTCGTAGATCCAATCCTGGTCGGCCTGGCGCGGCACGCCTTCGACCAGCGTGGCCAGTTGCGGCTTGAGCAGGTCGGGCAATGGCGCCGCCACGCCAGGCAGATGCGACTCGCTTGCCTCGGGCGGCGGCGAAGCGGCCGGATCCGGCAGTGCGGCCGGCGCCGCCTCGGGCACCCGGCGCGCCCGCGCTGTTGGCGCCGACACCACGCTGTCGGGCTGCTCGTCGACCACGCTGAATTCGCTTTCGGCGCGGGCGGCGGCATCGCGGTCCTTGACCAGCAGCCAGGGCGGCTGCTTCTCGGATCCCCGCCCCTTCATGCGGATCAGGGCCCAGCGCCCGCGCAGCTTGACCCCGTGCAGGTCGAACTTGAGATGGCCGCGTTCGTAGCCGTCGGCCGGGTCGCCCACCGGCGTCCAGGTGCCCCGGTCCCAGATGATGACCTTGCCGGCGCCGTACTGGCCTTTCGGAATCTCGCCCTCGAAGCGGTTGTAGGCGATGGGATGGTCCTCTACCTGCACCGCCATGCGCTTGACCGACGGGTCGAAACTGGGCCCCTTGGGCACGGCCCAGCTCTTCATGGCCCCGTCCAGTTCCAGCCGGAAGTCGTAATGCAGCTGGCTGGCCCAGTGCTTCTGGATCACGAAGGCGCGCGCGGCCGCGTTGGCCTCGCCGCCGCCGGCCGGCTCCGACGTCACCTTGAAATCGCGCTTGGCGCGGTACTTCGCCAGGGTATCGGCCATGGTCAGGCCGCCTTGCGGGTCTTGGCCGAGGTGCCGGCCTTGCCTGCCGCCTTAGCCTTCGTCGCTGTCTTCGCGGTCGCCTTGTTGGTCGCCTTGGTTGCCGCCTTGCTGGCCACCTTCCTGGCGGTCTTCTTCGCCGCCGTCCGAGACCCGCCGCCGTTCGACGCCTTGCCCGGCGCGCGCCCCTTCAGGCTGCGCTGCAGCAACTCGGTCAGGTCGATGACGTTATCGGCATAGGCCGGCGATTCCTCCTGCGGCTCGACCACCGTCTCGGTCTTGCCCGCCTTGACCTTGCGCGCCACCAGGTCCATGACAGCGGCCTTGAACTCGTCCTTGTACTGCCCCGGATCCCAATGGCCGGACATATCCTCGACCAGCATCCGCGCCATCTTCAGTTCGCTGGCATTGGGGCTCGTGGCCTTGGCGCCGGACTTGGGCAGGTCCAGGTCGTCGGCGGCCTTGACCTCGTCGCCCCAGCGCATCAGGTTCAGCACCAGCGCGTCGCCCGCCGGGATCAGCGCGGCCAGGTGCTGCTTGGTCTGGATCACCACCTTGGCGATGCCGATCTTGCCGCTCTTGGCCAACGTGTCGCGCAGCAGCGCGTAGACCTTCTGGCCCTTGTCGATCGGCGCCAGGTAGTAGGGCCGCTCCAGGTACACGAACGGCACCTCGGCCGCATCGACGAACTGCTGGATCTCGATGGTCTGCGTGGTGCGCGGATAGGCGCCGCTGATCTCCTCGGGGGAGATGATGACGTACTGGCCGTCCTCGTACTCCACCCCCTTGACGATGTTGTCCTTGTCGATTTCCTTGCCGGTGCGCTTGTTGATGCGCTTGTAGCCGACCGGATCCATCGAGCGCTTGTCGAGCCAGTCGAAGTCCACGCCCGATTCGGTCGTCGCCGTGTGCAAGCCCACCGGGATGTGCACCAGCCCGAACGAAATCGCCCCTTTCCAGATGGTTCGCGTCGCCATGATGCCGCTCTCCTTCGGGGCCAGGTCCGCGCCCCATCCGCTGAATCGGTTGCCGCCTAGGCTGATTGTCGCCGCCGCCGGCCACGCTGACAATCCGCCGGACGGCTATCGCGACCCGCAGCAATTGGCGTGCCTGACGCCTGGCACGCCTGGTCTAGGACTGGGATGGCTCGTCGTCGCGGGTGGCGCGCAGCTTCTTCCACAACGTCGTGCGCGAAATGCCCAGCCGCTTGGCGGCGCTGCCCAGGTGTCCGCCGGATTCAGCGATGGCCTGCTGGATCGCGCGTTGCTCGGCATGGGTGCGCCGGGTCGCCAGATCCGCCGCGCCGCCGAGCTTGCGCTCGGGGAACAGATCGCTGGCGGACAACTCGGTCCCCTCGGCCTGGACCACCGCGCGCGCGATCCGGTTCCGCATCTCTCGGATGTTCCCCGGCCAGTCGTGATCGTCCAGCGCGCGTAGCGCTTCGGCCGACAGCCGGATACCGTTCGCCTGCGCCAGTTCGTCCAGCAGGCGGGCGGCCAATGGCGCGATGGCGGCCTGGCGCTCGCGCAGCGGCGGCAGCGTCAGGCGCGCCACGGCCAGCCGATAGTACAGATCCGGCCGCAGCCGACCCTCGGCCACTTCGGTGTCCAGCATGCTGCAGGTGCTGGCCATGACGCGGCAGCGGGTCCGGGTGCTTTCGGGGTCGCCCAACGGCCGGTATTCGCCGTTTTCCAGTACCCGCAACAGCGCGGACTGCGTCCGCGGCGCCAGTTCCGCCACCTCGTCGAGATACAACGTGCCTGACCGCGCCTGCGAGAACAGGCCTTCGCGCGCCGTGTTGGCGCCGCTGAACGCGCCTTTCGCATGGCCGAACAGCAGGCTTTCGGCGAGATCGGGCGGCAGCGACGCGCAGTTGACGGCCACGAACGGCCCCGCCGCGAACGGCGAGCGCGCGTGAGCATAGCGCGCGGCCCGATCCTTGCCGGTGCCGGTCTCGCCTTCCAGCAGCAGCGGCAAGTCGCTCGCGGCCAGCCGCTCCAGATCGTGCGCCAACGGGCTGGCCGGTTCATCCAGCGCGAACGGATTTTCATGCACCTCGCGCGCCGCGCCCACGGGTTGCGCGGCGATGACCGCGCGTATGCGCGCCACCAGCGCATCGGTGTCGTAAGGCTTGGTCAGATAGTCGTTGGCGCCAGCCGCCACCAGCCTCACCGCCTGGGCGATCTCGCCATAGGCGGTGGCGAACACCACGGTTGCCTGTGCCAGATGGGGAATCAGCCGGCGGTAAAGATCCTCGCCTGAACCGTCGGGCAGGCGGATATCGGCCAGCACGAAGGCGGGCCGCTGGCGCGAGCGGCGAAACCACTCCACCGCCTGCGCGCAACTCTGCACCCACTGCGCCGACAGCCCTTCCAGCCGCAAGCGCTGCAGCAGCGCGCCGCCCAGCACCGGATCGTCCTCGATCAACAACACCTGTGTCTCGTTCATTGCGATTTCTCCTCGGGCGGCAAGGCAATGCGGACGGATATCCGCGTTCCCGGGTCCAGGCTGCGGACCCACAAGCGGCCATGCAGGGCCCGCACCAACTCGGCGACGATGCCCAGCCCCATGCCATCGCCGCCATGCGGTCCGCCAGCCAGCGCCGAACGCGCATCGGGCGGCAGGCCGGCGCCGTCGTCGATCACGTGCAGCGCCAGCGCCTGGCGCCCGGCGCGAGCAGCGATGCGCACATGGCCGCCCTGCGGCGACGCCTGCACCGCGTTCAGCACCAGGTTCAGCAGCACCTGGCGCACCGGTCCGGCCGGCAGCGGCAATGCCTCTGCGCCCATCCCGGCGCAGGCCAGCGACACCGTCACGCCGCCCTTGCCCGCCTGTGACCGGACCATTAGCGGGATGTCCTCGATGTCCTCGCGGCGCAACCGAGCCGTACCGGGCCGGAACGTGCGCAGGCTGGCATCGACCACCGCCTGCAGCGCCTCGACCCCGCGGTCGATGAAGCCGAGCGATTCCTGCCGCACGTCGGCGCGGTCGCCGAACTGCCGCAGGGTCTGCACCGCGGTGCGCAGGCCGCCCAGCGGATTGCGCACCTCGTGCGCCAGCGCGGCGGACATGCGGCCCAGCATGGCTTCGCGCTCGATATGGGCATGGCGCTGCGCGAAGGCCTCGCGCTCGCGCACGCTTTCCACCATCCAGTTGTAGGCGGCAAGCAACTCCTGCAGCTCGGGATCGCCGGTGCGCACCGCCATCGCTCGCGGCTGGTCCTCGCGCCCGGCGCGCAACGCCTCGGTCAACGAGATGATGGGGCGTTGCAGGCGGCGCGCCATGCCATAGCAAAGCACGGCCCCCAGCACACTGATAGCCAGTCCCACCAGCCCCAGTTCCAGCGCCAATTCACGCCGCTGCTGCAGGAATTCGCTGACGTCCAGGTTGGCCACCACCGTGCCCAGTTGCGGCTGCGCGCTGTCGAGCAGCCGCCAGGTCCAGACGCCCTCGGAGCGCAGGCTGACCAGGCTGCCGGAGGGCTCGCGCAGGATCGCCAGCGGCACCGGCTCGACCTCGGGGTAACGCGCCACGTGCGCCAGCAGCTGATGGTCGGCCGTGATCACCGCCAGCGTGCGGTCCACGACGCCCAGATGGGTGTCGAGCGCGCGGTTGAGCACCTCGGTCATCTGCTCGCTGTCATTGGCCCGCACCGCCGGCAGGATCGCGGCCGACAATCCGTCCAGGTAGACCTGCCCGAGATTGGAGACCTGGCTGTCGAACTGGCGCGACAGGCCATGCAGCGCCAGCGAGATCAGCGCGGCCGAAATGACCAGGAACAGCAGAGAGACCGCGAGCGGGATCCGCGCGGTGAGCGGCAAGCGAAGCATGATCGACGGCGCAGACAGCGAAAACGTGATTATGCCGTGGTCGATCGGGCCCACCAATTTGCAAGATTTCGAAAGCACGGCGGTGCCGGGCAAGAATCGTGCCGACCGGAATTTTCCGCTGTTTCCGACCCGCAATGTTCACTTTCGTGAACATCGAGATTGAACGTTGTTCAGCCCTGTTGACCTCGCTGCATCGCGAGGTGGACGGCCTCATGGTTATCCCGTAAAAACGGCGCCTCCGCTCGAAAGCAAAATGCAAGGCGCTCTTCTTAAAGTCCCCGCTCCCCGGGTCATGCGCAATCACGGCCCGCGGTCTTGTCATCAACAAAAAACGGGGAGCACGCCATGGGCAGCACCATATTCTCTAGAAAGCGCGATCTGTGGGGAGGCGCATTCATCGCCCTCTGCGGCGCGTTGACCCTCTTCGAGGCCACCTCATACAACATCGGCGAACTGGCACGCATGGGGCCGGGGTACTTTCCGATGCTGGTGGGATGTTTCCTGGTTGCCCTGGGCATCCTGATCCCGTTCAGCCCCGATCCCGACGAAATCCAGGAAGAACAGATCGAGGAACAGCTGCCGCAACCGACCCGGCGCGAACGCCTGCGCGGCATGGCGTGCATCGCCGCGGGCATCGCGCTGTTCATCGTGATCGGCCAGTATCTCGGGTTCCTGCCCGCCACCTTCGCGCTGGTGTTCGTATCCGCGCTGGGCGATACGTCGAACACGTACAAGTCCGCCGCGATTCTCGCCGCCGCCATGACGCTGTTCGGCGCGCTCGTTTTCTCTTGGGCGCTGCAGCTGCAGTTCCCGATGCTGCGCTGGGGATAAGCCATGGAATTGTTCGATAACGTTCTGCACGGTTTCACCGTCGCCTTCCAGTGGGACAACCTGCTCTGGTCGATATTCGGCGTCTTCATGGGCAACATGATCGGCGTGCTGCCCGGCATGGGCGTGCTGGCCGCGATCTCCATCCTGCTGCCGCTCACCTACGCCATGACCCCGGTCGCGGCCCTGATGATGCTGGCCGGCATCTACTACGGCGCCCAGTACGGCGGCGGCATCACCTGCATCCTGCTCAACCTGCCCGGCACGCCATCCCACGCCGTCACCTGCCTGGACGGCAATCCGCTGGCGCGGCGCGGCAAGTCCGGCTCGGCGCTGTTCATGCTGGTGCTGGCCTCGTTCATCGGCGCGAGCGTCGGCATCATCATCATGATCCTGTTCTCGCCGGTGCTGGTGGAGGTCGCCTTCAAGTTCGGCCCGGCGGAGTATTTCTCGATGATGATGCTGGGGCTGTTCGCCGGCGCCACCCTGGCCAAGGGTTCGGCCATCAAGGGCGTGGCCATGGTGTTCCTGGGGCTGCTGATCGGCGTGGTCGGCACCGACGTCAACACCGGCACCATCCGCTACGCCTTCGGTGTGATTGAACTGAGCGACGGCGTGCAGCTGGTGGCGCTGGCGATGGGCCTTTTCGGCCTGGCGGACTTCTTCGCCAACGTCAACCGCATCGGCAAGGCCACCACGGTCGGCAGTTCGGCCAAGATGTCCGTGCGCCCCGAACCGGGCGACATCAAGCAATCGGCGATGCCGATCGCGCGCGGCAGCGCCATCGGCGCGATCCTGGGCATCCTGCCGGGCACCGGCGCGACCATCGCGTCGTTCATGTCGTACGCGGTCGAGAAGCGCGTGTCCAAGACACCCAACCGCTTCGGCCACGGCGCCATCGAAGGCATCGCCGGCCCCGAGGCGGCCAACAACTCGGCGGCGCAGACCAGCTTCATCCCGACCATGAGCCTGGGCATCCCCGGCGACTCGGTCATGGCCCTGATGCTCGGCGCGCTGATCATCCATGGCATCCAGCCCGGCCCGCAGATGGTGACCGAGCACGCCGACCTGTTCTGGGGCCTGATCGCCAGCTTCTGGATCGGCAACGTGATGCTGGTCATCATGAACCTGCCCCTGATCGGCATGTGGGCCAAGCTGCTCAAGGTGCCGTACAAGTACCTGTTCCCGTCGGCGCTGTTCTTCGTCTGCGTGGGGGTCTACAGCACCAACAACAGCCTGTTCGACGTCGGCATGGTGCTAGTGCTGGGCATGGTCGGCTACCTGTTCCTGAAGCTGCACTTCTCGCCCGCGCCGCTGCTGCTCGGCTTCGTGCTGGGGCCGATGGTCGAAGAGAACTTCCGCCGCGCCCTGTTGCTGTCGCGCGGCCAGATGAGCATCTTCATCGACCGCCCGATCAGCGCCGCCTTCGTCTACGCGATCTTCGCGCTGGCGCTGTGGCTGGCCTACTCCACCGTGCGCAACCGGCGCAAGGTGCGCGCGATCGCGCAGGCTCAGGCCTGATCACAAAAAAGGCAGGACACGGGGCCGCCGCGGGGCGGCCCCGCCGCAACACCGGGAGTACGCCATGAGGGGATTGCAGGACGGCCACGCGCGCGTCGCGGGCCACGATCACACGCTGAAGGTTGCCCGCGCGCTGTCATTCGTCGAGCTGATGGAACTGCTCGAGTTCAGCCGGCTGCGCTTCGAGCCGCCCATGGCCGGCGCCAGCGCCACGCTCATCGGCACCCAGGACTGGCACCGCCACCTGGAAGGCGACGAGCTGGACCCTTCCGGCGTCTACATCTGCTCGACGCTGGAGGCGCTGCGCGACGCCGTGCTGCCGCCCGCCAACGCCGAGCTCGAAATCGACATGCCGTCGCTCGACCTCATCCGCCTGATGGCCACGGTGCGCCAACGCGATATCCCGCCGCCGCAGCCGTGCCTGCGCGTAGATCTGCAGGCGCTGATCCGCCGCGTCCTGGTTCCCGCGGACGCGCCGGCGCACCTGTATGATCTGGTGCGGCACGTGGTGATGGCGCGGCTGTGGATCGAAGTCGCGCGGGCATGAAAACACGATCAAGGAATCTCGCGCGTGACAGACAAGCCGATTGAAATCATTGCCGCGGTCGTTTTCGCGATCGCCCTGCTGCATACCTTTTCCGCCCCCCTCTTCCTGCGGCTGGCGCATCGCAGCAAGCGCCACGAAGGCCTGCTGCACCTATTGGGCGAAGTCGAGGTCGTGTTCGGCTTCTGGGCCGCCATCCTGCTGCTGCTGATGGCCTTCGCCGCCTCCGGCGACGCCGCGCTCGGCTATGCCGAATCGCGCAACTACACCGAACCCGCCTTTGTCTTCGTGGTCATGGTCATCGCCGCGTCGCTGCCCGTGCTCACCGCGGTCATGCGGCTGGTGGACCGCCTGGCCGCTTGGCTGCCGGTGGCGGACCGGACGGCGAAGGCCTGGCTGTGCCTGGCCCTGGTGCCCTTGGCCGGCTCGCTCATCACCGAACCGGCCGCCATGACCATCGCGGCGATGATGCTGGCGCCGCAGGTCTTTCACCGCGGCATGCCTGAGCGGCTCAAATACCTCGCGCTGGGGGTGCTGTTCGTGAACATCTCGATCGGCGGCACCTTGACCTCTTACGCGGCCCCGCCCGTGCTGATGGTCGCCGCCACCTGGGGCTGGGACAGCGCCTTCATGCTCAAGATGTTCGGCTGGAAGGCCGCGTTGGCCGTGCTGATCAACGCCACCGCCGTCACCTGGTTGCTGCGCCCGCACCTGCACTCCGGCGACGTCATGTCGCTTGGCGACACCGCCAGGCCGATGTCGTCCACGGTCATCGCGGTGCACCTGCTGTTCCTGGCGGCGATCGTCCTGTTCGCCCACCATCCGATCATCTTCCTGGGGCTGTTCCTGTTCTTCCTGGGCTATACCCAGGCCTACAAGGCGCACCAGAGCCGGCTCATCATCAAGGAGGCCTTGCTGGTCGGCTTCTTCCTGGCCGGCCTGGTGGTGCTGGGCGGCATGCAGCAATGGTGGCTGCAGCCCATCGTCAGCGGACTCGAACCGCGCGTGCTGTTCTTCGGCGCGCTGGCCCTCACCGCCGTCACCGACAATGCCGCCCTGACCTACCTGGGATCGTTGATCGACGGCATTTCCGCCCAGGCGCAATACATGCTGGTGGCGGGCGCGGTCGCTGGCGGCGGCCTGACGGTGATCGCCAACGCGCCCAACCCCGCCGGGGTGGCGCTGCTGCGCGGCGGCTTCAACAACGGCGCGGTCAGCATGCCCGGGCTGCTGGCCGGCGCGCTGGCGCCAACCGTGGTGGCCGCATCGCTCCTGTTCCTGCTGTGACCGCCCCCCCGGGGTTGCCGCCCCGGGGCAATTCCCGTTGCATCTGACATGATTTGGCGCACGTCGCGCCCGCATCCGCGGTCCAATGGCCCCGCCCCTCTCACAGGCGATCCGACATGGCGATCACGATGACCCGCACCGCGTTCCTCAAGCTCCTGACCAAACACCTCTATCCCGTTCTGAAGGCCGAGGGGTTCGAAGGCTCGGGCCAGACCCTGCGGCGCATCCGCGGCCCCATCGTGCACGTCTTCAACGTGCAGGGCGCCAGCGGCGGCAAGGCCTGCTACCTGAACCTGGGCGCGCACTACGATTTCCTGCCCTGCGAAGGCGGCGCCTTCGTGCCCCCGGCCGAGATCGAGGAATCGCACTGCGTGTTCCGCGAGCGCATCGACCCGCCGCCCGGACCCGCGTTCGGCTGGGCCTATGGCCCCGACGCGGCCAGCGCCGAGGAAAACGTCGCATTCATCGTCAGCGAATGGACGCGCCAGGGCCATGCCTTCTTCGCCGATTACGACGCCTACCCCGCCAGTTGCGAGCGGCTGCTGCGGCAGACCGATCCCGACGCCATCCACCCGGCCAGGACGCTGAACCTGGCCCGCATCGCCCGCCACCTGGGCGACACGCCACGGGCGCACGCCTTTGCCCGCTCGGGGCTGGCGCGCGCCCCCGAGCGCGCCACCTCGCTCAAGGCGAAGCTGGAG
This sequence comes from Achromobacter sp. ISS7, assembly GCF_056523125.1. Taxonomy (NCBI): domain Bacteria; kingdom Pseudomonadati; phylum Pseudomonadota; class Betaproteobacteria; order Burkholderiales; family Alcaligenaceae; genus Achromobacter; species Achromobacter sp. ISS7. The sequence goes on from NZ_JAWRZD010000001.1 coordinate 3,235,592, forward strand.
GAACTGCTGGCGGACTGACGCGGGCGGCGGCGCCGGGGCGCCGTGCACCGAAAGTGGCTATATCAAATAACCAGGATTGGCTATTTTTCACCGATCCAATTTTGCCTAGGATGGCCGGATTGACAGTCAAACTCGAGCACATCCATGCCAGAACTGACCCCGGCGCTCCGGCAGCGCATACTCCAAGCCGTGGACGCGGGCTTCGCGGCCCAGACCGAACTGACGGCGCAACTGGTGCGCCTGCCCTCGCAACGCGGCGAGGAAGCCACCGCGCAGGACTTCATGGCGGCGCGCTACGCGGAACGCGGCTACGCGGTGGACCGCTGGCGCATCGACGTCGACGCCATCCGCCATCTGCCGGGATTTTCGCCGGTGGCGGTGTCCTATGACAACGCCTACAACGTGGTCGGCGCGCACCGCGCGCGCAGCCTGAAGGGCCGCTCGCTGATCCTGAACGGCCACATCGACGTGGTGCCGGTCGGCCCGCTGGCGCAATGGAGCCGCGACCCCTACGACCCGGCCATCGTCGACGGCTGGATGCACGGCCGCGGCGCCGGCGACATGAAATCGGGCCTGGTGGCCTGCCTGTCGGCCATGGACGCGCTGGCCGCGATCGGCCTGGCGCCGGCCGGCGACGTGTTCCTGCAATCTGTGGTGGAAGAGGAATGCACCGGCAACGGCGCCCTGGCCTGCCTGGCGCGCGGCTACCGCGCCGACGCCGCCTTCATTCCGGAACCGCTGCTGCCCATGCTGATGCGCGCCCAGGTCGGGCCGATGTGGTTCCAGGTGCAGGTCGAAGGCGACCCCCAGCACGCCTCGGCCGCCTTCACCGGCGCCGGCGCCAACGCCATCCAGAAGGCGATCTTCCTGATCCAGGCGCTGGACGAACTGGAAACGCGCTGGAACGCCAACAAGTGCGACCACCGCCACTTCTGCGACCACCCCCACCCGATCCGCTTCAACCTCGGCAAGATCGCCGGCGGCGACTGGCCGTCCAGCGTGCCGGCCTGGTGCACCTTCGACATGCGCGTGGCGGTCTACCCCGGCCAGAGCCTGGAAGCCGCGCGCGCCGAGATCGAAGCCTTCGTGGCCCAGGCGGCGGCGCGCGATCCGTTCCTGGCCAAGCACCCGCCCAAGGTGATCTACCACGGCTTCATGGCCGAGGGCTATGAATTGCAGAACGCCGACGAGGCCGAGGCCGCGCTGCGCGCCGCGCACGAACAGGTGTTCGGCGAACCGCTGCGCGAATACGCCACCTCGGCCGCGACCGACGCCCGCTTCTATGGCCTGTACGCCGACACCCCGGCCATCGTCTACGGCCCGGAATGCCGCATGCCGCACGGCTACGACGAGGCGGTCAACCTGGAATCGGTGCGCAAGGTCACCCAGACCATCGCGCTGTTCATCGCCGAATGGTGCGGACTGGAAGAGCGCCAAGCATGAGCCGCAGCAACCCCTCCAGCGCCGGCCAGGCGCTGTTCGCGGCCGAGCCGCCCAAACTGTCCCTGGCCGAGGCCGAAGCCCTGGCGCTGCGCCATTACGGCCTGACGACCCAGGCCACCCTGCTGTCGAGCGAACGCGACCAGAACTTCCTGCTGCGCGCGGCCGACGGCGGCGCCTACGTGCTCAAGGCCACCCACCCCGCCGAGGACCCGGCGGTCACCGACTTCCACACCCAGGCGCAGCTGCGCCTGATGCGGGCCGATGGCGAACCGCCGGTGCCGCGCCTGATCCCGGGTCTGCAAGGCGACTACGTGCATTGGCATGACGCCGGCGACGGCGCGCGCCGCGCGCTGCGGCTGATGACCTTCGTGGACGGCGTGCCGCTGCACCAGGTGGCGCGCAGCCCGGCGCAATACCGCGCATTGGGCCGCGCCCTGGCGCAGTTCGACCTGGCTCTGGCCAGCTTCGATCACGCCATGGCCGACCACGAACTGCTGTGGGACCTGCAGCACGCCGAGCGCATCGCCGACCTGCTGCCGAAGATCCCCGAGGCGGACCGCCGGCGGCTGGCCGAACGCCTGCTCGAACGCTTCGTCGATGACCTGCGGCCGCGCCTGGGCGGGCTGCGGCGCCAGGTCATCCACAACGACCTCAATCCCTACAACGTCATGGTCGCGCGCGATGACCCCGAACAGATCGCAGCGCTGCTCGACTTCGGCGACATGGTGCGCGCCCCCCTGGCGCAGGACCTGGCCGTGGCTGCCGCCTACCTGCTGGACGACGCCCCCGACCCGCTGTCGGCGGGCCTGCGCCAGTGCCTGGCGAGTTACCACCAGACGCTGCCCCTGACCGAAACCGAAATCGCGCTGCTGCCCGACCTGATCGCCACGCGCCTGTTGATCACGGTGGCCATCACCGGCTGGCGCGCGCAACAGCACCCCGAGAACCGCCAGTACATCCTGCGCAACAACGGCCTGGCCTGGACCGGCCTGGCGCGCCTGGACGCCCTGCCCCGGCAGCAGGCCAGCGACATCCTGCTGGCCGCCAGCCAGACCCCGATGGAGACTCTTGTATGAGCCGAGACCAAGCCATGCTCAACGCCTTCGACCCCGCCGCGGCCGACGCGCTGCCGCAGGCCGAACGCGACCTGATCGCCCGCCGCCAGCGCGTGCTGGGGCCGGCCTACCGCCTGTTCTACGACCAGCCGCTGCACATCGTGCGCGGCGAGGGCGTGTGGCTGCACGGCGCCGACGGCCAGCGCTACCTGGATGCCTACAACAACGTGGCGTCGGTGGGCCACAGCCACCCGCGCGTGGTGCGCGCCATCGCCGAACAGGCGGCGGTGCTGAACACCCACACCCGCTACCTGCACGACGGCGTGCTCGACTACGCCGAGCGCCTGCTGGCGACGTTCCCGCAGCCGCTGTCGCAGGTCATCTTCACCTGCACCGGCAGCGAGGCCAACGACCTGGCGCTGCGCGTGGCGCGCAGCCACACAGGCGGCACCGGCGTGATCGTCACGCAGCTGGCGTACCACGGCGTCACCGCCGCCGTGGCGGCCGTTTCGCCGTCGCTCGGCCAGGCCGTGCCGCTGGGCGTGGACACGCGCGCCGTGGCCGCGCCCGACAGCTACCGCCATGATCCGGCCACGCTGGGCGAATGGTTTGGCCGGCAGGTGCAGACCGCCATCGACGACATGCGGCGCCACGGCATCAAGCCGGCCGCGCTGCTGGTCGACACCATCCTGTCCAGCGACGGCGTCTACAGCGATCCGGCCGGCTTCCTGGCGCCGGCGGTGCAGGCCATCCGCGACGCCGGCGGCCTGTTCATCGCCGACGAGGTGCAGGCCGGCTTCGCCCGCACCGGCTCGTGCATGTGGGGCTTCCAGCGCCACGGCCTGGTGCCGGACATCGTCACCATGGGCAAGCCGATGGGCAACGGCCACCCCATCGCCGCGATGGTCTCGCGCCCCGACATCCTGGAACGCTTCGGCCGAGAGGCGCGTTACTTCAACACCTTCGGCGGCAATCCGGTGGCCTGCGCCGCGGCCCAGGCCACGCTCTCGGTGATCGAGGACGAAGGGCTGCAGGCCAACGCCGCGCGCACCGGGCAGTACCTGCGCGACGGCTTTCGCGCGCTGGCCGAACGCCATGCGCTGATCGGCGACGTGCGCGGCGACGGCCTCTTCATCGGCGTCGAGCTGGTGCGCGACCGCGCCGCGAAAACACCGGCCAAGGAAGAAACGCATCGCTTCGTCAACCTGATGCGCCAGCGCCGCGTGCTGCTCAGCGCCACCGGCCTGCACGGCAACGTGCTCAAGCTGCGGCCGCAACTGCCGTTCGCGCGGGAGCATGCCGACCTGCTGCTGGCGGCGGCGGACGAGACGCTGGCGGAACTGTAGGCGGCAAGCGGACGCGGCGGCCTGGCGCGACCCGCACCGCCGCGGCCACCGCGCCGGTTCAGCGCCTGGCGCGGCGCGCCGGCCGGGCCTCGGTGACGCGGCCCAGCGCCCGCGCGAAGCGGGCCACGCCGTCGTCGATGCGTTCGCACGGCACGCCGCCATAGCCCAGCACCACCGCCGGCGCCGCCGCGCGCGCGGCATCGGGCAGGTAATGCGGCTGGCCCAGCACGATGCCCTCGTCGCGGGCGGCCTCGGCCAGGCGCGGCACCGACACCTTGCGGTCGAGCCGCGCATACACATGCAGCCCGGCCCGCGCTTGCGACAACTGCACCTGATCGCCCACGCGCGCCGCGATTGCGTCGCGCAACACGATCTGGCGGCCGGCGTACTCGGTGCGCATGCGCTTGATGTTGTGCGAGAAATGGCCGTCCGCCATAAAGTCGGCCAGCGCCGCCTGCAGGTGCAGCTGGCCCGGCCGGTAGATGCTGGCGCAGGCCCGCGAGAACGACGCCGCCACCTGCGGCGGCACCACCATGTAGCTCATGCGCAGGCCGGCGAACATGGTCTTGCTGAACGTGCCCATGTAGATCACGCGGCCGTCCGCATCCAGGCCCTGCAGCGACGGAATCGGGGCGCCGTCGTAGCGGAACTCGCTGTCGTAGTCGTCCTCCAGCACCCACAACCCGCGCGCCCGCGCCGCCTGCAGCAGTTCCAGCCGCCGCGCCAGCGGCATCACCACGCCGGTGGGGTATTGATGCGACGGGCTGGTGATCAGCAATCGGGCGCGGCGCGGCAGCTTGCTGGCCGCCAGGTCCAGGCCCTGCTCGTCGACCACCGCCGCGTGCGCGCGCACCCCGGCCGCTCCCAGCACCGGCGGAAAGGCCCAGTGGCACGGGCTTTCGACCAGCGCGGTATCGCCTGCCCCCGCCAGCATGCGGGCGCACAGGTCGACCGACTGGTGCGTGCCCGCCGTGACGATGACCTGCTCGGGCTCGCACACCACCGCCCGCGCCAGCCGCAGATAGCTGGCGATGGCCTCGCGCAGCGGCAGGAAACCCGCGCCGTCCTTGGCGTAGCCCGACAGCGCCAGGTTCGACTTGCCCAGGTGGCGCGACACCAGCCGGCGCCACAGGTGGAACGGAAACAGGCTGGCGTCGGCCACGCCCGGCACGAAGGCGCCGGTGTGCTGGCCCAGCCCGGCCGCGCCGCCGGCGATGGTCTCGCCGCGCGTCGACAGGCCCGGCACGTGGCGCTGCACGTGCTCGGGCGAGGCCGGCGGCAGCAGCGGCCGGTCCACCGTCTTCTCGACGAAGGTGCCGCTGCCGCCGCGCGCGCTCAGGTAGTTCTCGGCGATCAGCCGTTCGTAAGCCAGCGTCACCGTGATGCGTGAAATGCCCAGGTCCTGCGCCAGCACGCGCGACGACGGCAGGCGCTGCCCCGCCACCAGCGTGTGGTCCAGCACGCCGCGCCGCACGATGTCGTAGATCTGCTTTTGCAGCGGATCCGCCGATTCGCGCGACAGCGCGCCCGAGAGCAGATCGGCGAGCAGGACTTCCTTCATGAAGTGGACCTATGTCTGATTGGATTGTGGCTATACAAGATATAGCCAGTAGTTGCTATCGTCAACGCCGTATTCAATGCGGCGCCGACAGGCAAGCCGCGACCAACAAGGGGAATGAAATGAACGACTCAAACGGCCGCAGACAGCCGGTCAGGGCCGCGGCCGCGGCATTCTTCGGCACCATGATCGAGTGGTACGACTTCTACTGCTACGCCACGGCGGCCGCCCTGGTGTTCGGCGACGTGTTCTTCGCCACCAACGATCCCTTCATGGGCACGCTGGCCTCGCTCGGCACCTTCGCGATCGGCTTCTTCGCGCGGCCGGTGGGCGCGGTGCTGTTCGGCCATCTGGGCGACCGCGTCGGGCGCAAGCAGAGCCTGGTCATCACGCTGCTGCTGATGGGCGTGGCGACCACGCTGATCGGCCTGCTGCCGTCGTATCACTCGATCGGCCTGGCCGCCGTGGTGCTGCTGGTGGCGCTGCGGCTGGTGCAGGGCATCGCGGTGGGCGGCGAATGGGGCGGCGCGGTGCTGATCGCGGCCGAACACGCGCCGCCCAAGTGGCGCACCTTCCTGGCCTCGGCGCCGCAGTACGGCAGCCCCATCGGCCTGATCCTGGCGACCGGCGTGTTCCGCCTGGTGTCGGACCTGCCGAAAGAGGACTTCCTGTCGTGGGGCTGGCGCCTGCCCTTCATCATCAGCGGCGTGCTGGTGCTGGTGGCCTTCGTCATCCGCCGCGGCGTCAACGAAAGCCCCGAGCTGGAAGCGCGCCTGAAGGAAAAGAAGAAGGAAAGCACCGCCCCCATCCGCCTGGTGCTGCGCGAACGCAAGCGCGCGCTGCTGCTGGGCATCGGCCTGTGCCTGCTGGGCATCTCGGGGTTCTACTTCGTGACCACCCTGATGATCACCTACACCACCACCTACCTGAAGATCACGCGCAGCCAGATCCTGGACGTGGTGACCTGGGCCGGCGTGGTCGAGCTGATCAGCTTTCCGATCGCCTCCTACATCGCCACCCGCATCGGCGAGCGCCGCTTCCTGATCTGGGTCACCGCGCTGTCGACGCTGTGGGCCGTGCCGATGATGATGCTGATCCTGACGGGCGACATCCAGAACATCGCCATCGGCATCCTCACCGCGATCTTCCTGATCGGCGCCTACTACGCGGTGCTGGCGCCCTACCTGCCGCTGGCCTTCCCGGTGGAGATGCGCTACACCGGCATCTCGCTCAGCTTCCAGCTGTGCGGCGCGATCTTCGGCGGCACCACGCCGCTGGTGGGCCTGTGGGTGGCCCACACCTTCGGCCTGACCTGGCAGCCGATGGCGCTGATGTTCGCCATCATCGCCGGCGCCAACCTGCTGTGCGCCATCTACCTGCCCACGCCTGAACGCGAGGCGGCGCGCCAGCGCGGCGGCGCCCTGGGCGCCGGTCAGCACAGCCGGGCACTGTAACGGCGGTGTCGTCCTGCCCCGGCAGGACGACGCGTGGACCGTGGGCGACCTGTCCGGCGCGGCGCGCGTTATGCCGCGGCGGATTCGGCATCCGCGTCGGGCGACAGCAACGGACGGCTGTCGCGGAAGGCTTTCGCCAAGGCTTGCAGTTGCTCGTCCCAGGCCGACCCGCCCCACGGCTGCGCGTCGGCCAGCATCCGCTCCAGCGCAGCCGCGGGCCGCGCCACTTCCGGCCACTCGACCGTCAGCGCGGCGCCATGCAGGCGATGGGCCGCTCGCCGGGCGCCGTCGACATCGCGCAACGCGGCCAGTTCCAGCAAGGCATGCAGGTCGCGCTGCAACGCCTCCACCACCTGTTCGGGACCGAACATGCCGCGTCCTTGCGCCGGCTGTGCGATCGGATCGAGTTCGACCCCGCACCAGAGTTCAATGGCGTCCTGCAACTTGCGCATCCGGATCGGCTTGCCCAGGATGCCATCCATGTCCGCGTCGAAGCACCGGGCCGTATGCTCGGCGCCGGTCGAGGCCGAGATCGCGATGATCGGACAGCGTGAATGGCCAGCCTCGCGCTCCATCAGGCGCAGGCGCATCGTCAGGGCATAGCCGTCCTGGTCTGGCAGGTCGCAATCCATCAGCACAAGGTCATAGACTCCCTGCGCAAAGCAGGCCAGCGCCTGCACGCCATCCTGCGCGATCACCGCGGTGCAGCCGAAGCCTTCCAGCTGGGCCTGGAGCACGGCCTGGTTGGCCGGCGTATCCTCCACGACCAGGACGCGCAGGCCGTGCGCCCGCCGCGCCCCGGCCGGCTGGCGCGCGACCGGCTCCGCCACGACGGCATTCCTGGGCGCGGCCAACACCGGCAACGACACATCGACCGTGGTGCCCGCGCCCGGCTTGCTGACCACTGCGATCTTGCCCAGCATCAGCACCACCAGGTCGCGGGTAATCGCCAGCCCCAGGCCCGTGCCCCCCGAACGCTTGAACGAACGCGCCGCCTGCGCATACGGCTGGAACAGCTTGGCTTGCGCGTCTTCCGGGATGCCGATGCCCGTGTCGCTGACCGACAGGCGCAGCTCGCGGTGGCGGGGGATCTCGCTATCCTGGATCGCGTAGCGCACGGTCACGCCGCCGCTCTCGGTGAATTTGATGGCGTTGGACACCAGGTTGTTCAGCACCTGGCCCAGCCGGGCCTCGTCCAGCATCAACAGGGGCGGCTCGGGGTCGCCGTCATAGCTCAGGGAGATATGCCGTTCCCGCGCGCGCAACTGGTGCAGGTCCACCACATTGCGCACCAGCGTGGCGATATTCACCGGCTCGGGCTCCAGTTTGACCTGTCCGGCCTCGAGCTTGGTCACGTCCAGCACATCGTCGATCAATGTCAGCAGCGATTGCGCGCCGTGGTTGGCCAGTTCGGCGTAATGCCGCTGCTGCTTGTCCAGCGGCGTATTGCACAGCAGTTCCACGGCGGCCAGCACCGAATTCATGGGCGAACGAATCTCGTGGCTCATGACGGCCAGGAACATGGTCTTTTCGCGTTCGTTGCGCACCGCCTTCAGGCGCATGCGGTAAGTCACCCCGGCCACACTGGCCAGCAACACCAGCACCAGCCCCGCCAGCACCAGCTCGTGCCAGAAGTGCTGGGTGATGTCGGCGAAGGTCGGGTCCTCGTTCATGTGCTCGTCGAGCCAGTGCTCGTGCAGCCGCCGGATATCCTCCGGCGATATCGAACCCAGCGCTTTCTGCAGGATGCCGTGCAACACCGCCTGGTCGGCGCGCACGCTCATGCCGATCTCGGTTGTCATCGCTGACAGCACGCCCGAGATCTGCAACTGGCCCTGGTAACCGCGATACAGGTAAGGCACCAGGAACGCCTCGGTGCCGACGGCCGCGTCGGCCTCGCCGCTGGCCACCTGCTCCAGCATCCGGCGCGACGAGCCGCCGTTGATGAGCTTGGCATCCGGCGCCTTGCGCCGCAATTCGTCGCGGTAGCGATCCAGGTACGGCAACGTCACCGTCATGCCATTGAGCTGGTCGGGCTCGAACAGGAAGGGCCTTTTCACGCGGGTGATGACGATGCCCGCGCTGATGTGATACGGGTCGGTGTGCAGGAAGCCGGAACGCGCCGCCACGTCACCGTTGACCCGCATGGCCGAGATCAGGTCGGCCTCGCCCCGCGTCACCATGTCGACCCGTTCCTGGCTGGTGTCGGCGGGCAGATAGACGAAACGCAGCCCCGTCTTGCGCGCAATCTCGCCAAGGAACTCCGCCGACAGCCCATGCAGGCCGCCATCCTTCAGGTATTCGATCGGTTCGAGCTCTTTCAGCACACTGACCCGCAACACGGGATGCTGCTTGATCCAGGCCTGCTCGACAGGCGTCAGGACGAAGTCGGCCGACGCCTGCGCGGCCGTCGCGCCCGCCGCCAGGGTCAGGCAGACCGCCACGGCCCACCTCAGGACGTTGCCCACGCGCTGGCTCATTCGAAGGTCTGGCGGATGCGGAACAGATCGTTGTTCGAGGTGACGCCAAGCTTGCGGAACGCGGCCGCCTTCTGCGAACTGATCGTCTTGATGCTGCGGTGGAATTTCTCGGCGATCTCGGTGACCGTCATCCCCGCCAGGAAGCAGCGGATCACCTCTTGCTCGCGCGCCGACAGCGATGCTTCCCGCAAGGGGTCGTCGGCCTCGTCGCCCTCCGCCATCGTTCCCGAAAGGGTCGCGTCCGCCACCTGGTAGGACATCTCGGCGCTCAGGTAGATCGCGCCCGCGCTCACCGCGCGGATCGCCTTCATCAGGTTGCCCATGTCCTCGCCCTTGCCGACGAACCCCCGGGCGCCGACCCGCAAGGCCAGCGAGACCGTGGCGGGCTCGTGATGGGTGGACAGCACCAGGATGCGGCAATCGGGAAAGCGCGCGCGCAGCGCCCGGATCAGCGAAACCCCGTCCAGTTCGTCGCGTCCCAGCGAAAAATCCAGCAGCAGGATATCGGCGTGGCTCTGGGCCAGGGCGCGCATCAACTCCCGGCTACTCTCGTACGCGCCCACCACTTCGATGTCGGGTTCGGCGGCCAGATGGCTGACCAGTCCGTGCCGCACGACCGCATGATCGTCAAGCAAGGCAATGCGTATGCGTTTCATAGCGGATCTGGAACTCGCAAAGTGCCGGACGTATTTTTAGGATTAGTCCTATTGATAGCATCAGCATGATATGGCTGGCAACAAATCGACATTATTTTCTTTGAATGCGTCCCTGTTTATCCTCCTGGCTGCGCCGATCGCGGGCCGGGAAGCGGGCGATCAATCGCCACCCGAAAATTGTAGGGAACGCCCCTCCCGGCGAAAATCGGATTGCTCCTAACGCCCGCGAGGCAAATGTCAAGAATGGCAAGGCCCCGGGACCGCCAAGCCTCGCCTTATGCAGCGGGCGGCTGGGCGGCGCTGCTCAGGAATTCCGCGTTTTCCATGGGATAGGCCAATGCATAGCCCTGGCCGATGCGGCAACCGAGCTGGCACAGCAGCGCAATGGTCGAGGCATCCTCGATGCCCTCGGTGACCAGGCGCAGGTCGAACAGGCGCGCCAGCGCCACGATGCCCGTGATGATCTCGCGCGAGGCCGGCGCCTGGGCCACGGCACGCACCAACGCGCCGTCGATCTTCATTTCGTCGAACGGCATCTGCGACAGCAAGGCCAGCGTGGCGGCGCCGGCGCCGAAGTCGTCCAGCGATACCTGAAAGCCCTTGGCCCGCAACGCCGCGATCGACGCGGACAGGCAGAGCGCATCGGCGGCGGCCATGTCCTCCGTCAACTCCAGCTTCAGCCGCCGCGGCGGCAGGCCGGCGCGCAGCATCTTGCTGGACAGGCGCTCGGCCAGCCCGGGCGCGCAGAGCGTATTGGCCGACGCGTTCACCGCCAGCGGGATATCGACACCGGCCCGATCCAGCGCCAGCAAAGTCTCGATGGCGCATTTCTCGATATGGCTGAACAGCAACAGATCCAGCCCCAGCCGGTTCACGATCGGAATCAGCACGGATGGCGGCACGTCGCCCAGGCGCGTATGGCGCCAGCGAATCAATGCCTCGGCCCCCACCATGCGCCGCGTCATCAAGTCGTACTGCGGCTGGAAAACGACCCGCAGTCCCTCGCCCGAGGCCAACGCGGCGATCACGTCCTCTTCATCCGGCGCCGCCGGCGCGCGCACCGGCTCGACGGCGCCCGCCATGTCGGGCAACGCGTCCAATGCCAGGCGCAAGCCGTCACCCTCGATCGCGCCCGCGATCTCGACGGGGATGCCGGCGGCGCGGGCCAGGCGCGCGTGCGACGCCAGCGCGTTGAGTGAAACGCCATTCAGGTTCTCGCACCAGCCCTGGCGCATCCCCGCCGCCGGCTCGAGCGAAGCGCCGGAGGTTCCGTTGGCTTGCCGTGCCTCGCCCACCCACAACACGCGCGGCACGCGCTCCAGGCGGCCTGCCGCGCTCAGTTCCTTGAGCAGGCTGGGCAGCATCAGGCCTTCGCTGAAGTCAGCGTGCACTTCGGCCACGATCACATCGGTTTCCTGTGCGCGCAGCACCGAGGCGACGGCGGCCAGCGTGGCCGCCTGCGTGCAACGCCGCACGCGCAGCCCTTCCAGGACCGCGCCGGTGCGCCGCACGAAGGGCCCCTCTCGCATCAGCAATAGCACGCGAAGCGTGTGAAGACGGGAATCTGCGTTGGCCTTGAGCGGCGCCATGTTTTCCTCACTGGGATTGGCTGGGGCGGAATGGGCCGGACTGTAGCAACACGCCTGGTGCTCGCACATCGGATTAGGACTAAATCCGTATTGGCATCCAAGCATTTAGGAGTGCTCCGATTCAGGCGCCCGGCAAGCCTGCGTAGAGTGCCGTCCGGGATGCCGCGCGAGCGGCCATCGTCCTCACGCGGCAAGGCTCCCGGGCACGCGCCGCCTTCTTTCACCCAACGGCCATCCATCGTGACCAGCAGATCCTTCAAGCGTTTGCGCATTGCCCTCCTGGACGACCATCCGGTCGTCCGCACCGGCCTGATCGTGCGCCTGAGTTCCGAGATGCACCTGGAGCTGACCGGCGTGCATGGCTGCAGCCAGGCGCTGATCGACGGACTGCGCGCGCAACCGGTGGACATCGTGCTGGTGGACTATGTGCTGGGCCCGCGGCAACTCGCCGGCGCGTCCTTGATCCAGGCGCTGCGGTCGAAGTTTCCCGCCACCCGTGTCCTGGTGTTTTCCGCCCATCCCGATCCGGCGCGCGTATCGCAGGCGCTACGCGCCGGCGCGAGCGGCTTCGTCGGCAAGCGCCAGCCGATGCACGAATTGATCAACGCGATCGACGTCGTGGCACGCGGGTCGGTGTATGTGGGCACGGGCACGACGGGCGAAGACGGCGCGCAACGAGATGCCCAGGCGGACATCGGCTCGGCGCTGTCGACGCGCGAGCGGGATGTGATCCGCTGCTATCTGGAAGGCATGACCGTCAGCGAGATCGCCTTGAAGTTCAACCGCAGCATCAAGACCATCAGCAGCCAGAAGGCGTCCGCGTTCAGAAAGCTGGGCGTCTCGTCGAACAACGATCTGTTCAAGCTGCGCGACCACCTGGACGCCGTCTGAACGGCTCGGACATCGCGCATGCCCCAGGCGGCTACCACTCGTAGCCCACGCCCACCGCCGCGCCGATGTCGCCATCCTTGGTGCTGGAACTGGACGCCCGGTACATCCACGCGCCATTTTGCGAGCGCCCCGATATGCCCATGGCGATCGCGGACTGGCCGCCGTACAGGGATGTGCCCATCGCCAGCATGGACTTGCCCGGCGTCGAGGTCGACGGCAACGCGGCCATCGCCATCGCCGACGCGATGCCGGCGTTGGCCTCGCTGCGCAGCTGGCTGATGCGGCTGTCGGTGTAGCGGTTGGCCTGTTCCAGGGCCTTGCCGGCTTCCTGGCGCGCAATGCCGCTCGCCTGGCGCAGGTTCACCGCGTCGGTGTCGTGCGTGGCCGCGGCAACATTGGTGATCTGGCGTTCGGCGCCTGACGCGCCCACCGACACCGTGTTGGCGCGCGTGGCCTGCGCGCCCTCGCCCAGCGCCACGCTGCCTGGCGCGCTCGCCATGGCGTTGGCGCCGACGGCCGTGCTGCCCGCCGCTTGCGCCGCGGCATTGGCGCCCATCGCCGTGGCATTGGCGCCCGCGGCCCGCGCATCCGCGCCCACCGCCGCGCTGTTATCGCCCAGGGCCTGCGCGCTGGCGCCCACCGCCACGCCGCGGCCGCCCGCCTTCACCTGCGCACGGTCGCTGCCATCGCCACGACTGTCGATCGCGATGCCCGCGGCTTGCGCATCGAGCTGGTCGATGCGTTCTGTCACGGCGTGCAGCTGCCCGCCCGTGGCCGCGTCGGTGCTGCCCGCCGCGATGTCGCCATCGCGCAGGCCTGTCACCCGCCGCGCGCCATCCGTGCCCGACACATCCACCGTATCGCCGCCCCGGTCGGCCGCCAGCGTCACCCGGTTGCCCGACGGGTCATGCCGCGTCAGACCGACATTGCCGCTGTCCACCCGATCCGACAGCGCCGTCAGCGTCACGCCCTGTTGGCCGGTCAAGGCCTCCAGATCGCCCACCGCCTGGCTGTTGGCCAGCAGGTCCTGGTTCACCCGGAACAACTGCGCCCCCACCACCGCCTCGGTGCTGGCCGCGCTGACCTCGCCTTCCTTCACCCCGGACAGCGTGCGCACGCCGTCCGTGCCCGCCAGCGTCACCCGCGTGCCGTCGGCCTGCCGCGCCACCGTGATGTCACGCGTTGCCGCGTCCTGCCGCACCAGGCCCAGTTCACCCGCGTCCAGCTGGTCACGAACCTGCGACACGTCGGCGCCGACCTTGTTGACGTTGTCGTTGACCGCCACCACGCTCGCATCCAGCTGCCTGACCGCGTCAGCCACATTGCCGGCGGCCGTGGCCGGCGCCTGCGCCCGCCCGTCCGGACCGATCGCGGTCACCGCGTACGAAGGTGCCTGCAACGCGCCGTCCGGGCCGATCGCGGCGCCGCCGCCCAACGCGTCGGCCAGCGACTGGTTGGTGGCCGACGCCGCTTGCGCGATGCGCCCGGCCACCGTTTCACCCTCGCCGATGCCGACCAGTTTGGCGTTGGCCGAGTCGGCCGACTGTTGCGCCGCGCTCGCCGCCGCCTGCGCCCCCTGCGCGGTGTCGCGCGCGCCAGTGGCGGCGTCCTGTGCCTGGACAGCGCTCTGCCGCGCGGCATCCGCGACGGACCGGGCGTCGCCCGCGGCCTGTGCCACGGTATCCAATTGGCCCTTGTTGGCCGCATCGGTGCCGGCCTGGCCATCGGCCACATTGAGGATGCGGTTCACGGCCGTGTCGCCATGCCTGGCGTTGAAGGCCTGCGCATCGTCGTCCCATTGCAGGCTGTTGCCGCGCAGGTCACGCAGGTCCTGCGTCAACTGCGTCAGCGCGCCGTCCTGAGCCAGCACGCGCTCATTGACCTTGATGACGTTGGCATCCAGCGCCGCCACCGCGTCTCCGACATTGGTGGCGGTCTGCGCCTGCGCCGCGACCGTGCCATCGGGGCCGATCTGGCTGATCGCGTACGCCGGCGCGCTCGCCTTGCCATCCGCGCCCACCGCGGCGCCGCCGCCCAGGGCGCCAGCCAGCGCCTGGCTTGCTTCCTGCCCCGCCGAGGCCACCGCGGCCTGAGTCGCCTGCTCGATACGACCCGCCACCGTCTCGCCGGCGCCGATGCCCGCGAGCCTGGCGTTGGCGCTATCGGCCGCCTGTTGCGCCGCCGCTGCCGTGCCTTGCGCCGTGGCGGCAATCTGCTGGGCGGCCGTGGCCGTGCCCTCGGCCGCGTCCGCCGTGCGCCGGGCCTCGACCGCCATCCCCTGCGCCGCGTCGGCGGTTTGCAGCGCATCGCGCGCGGCTCCCTGCGCGGCTTCGGCGGTGCGCTGTGCCCCCGCCGCCGTCTCCCCGGCCACCTGTGCCGTCTGTTGCGCGCCGCGGGCCGTTCCTTGCGCGTCGTCCGCCATCTGGCGGGCATCCGCCGCCGTGCCCTGGGCCGCTTCGGCGGCCTGCCGCGCGGCCACCGCCACGCCCTGGGCGGTATCGGCGGCCGTCTGGGCGCCGGCCGCCGTATTCTGAGCAGCCTCGGCGCTCTGGCGGGCGGTGTCCGCCGCCGACCGGGCAGCGCCGGCGGCCTGCGCCACCGTGTCCAATTGGCCTTTGTTGACCGCGTCGGTGTCCGCCTGGCCATCGGCCACATTGATGATGCGGTTGGGCGACGCGCCGCCATGGCTGGCGCTGAATGCCTGCGCACCCTGGTCCCACAACAGGCTGTCGTCGCGCAGGCCGCTCAGGTCCTGCGTCAGCGTGTTCAATTTGCCGTCCTGCGCCAACACGCGGTCGTTCACCTTGATGACGTTGGCATCCAGCGCCGTCAGCGCAGCGCCGACGTTGCTGGCGGCCTGCGCCTGCGCCGCGACCGTGCCGTCAGGACCAATCTGGCTGATCGCGTAGGCCGGCGCGCTGGCCTTGCCATCCGCGCCCACCGATGACCCTCCCCCCAAGGCATCGGCCAGCGCCTGCCCGGCCGCGCGCCCGGCGGCATCGGTGGCGGCCGTGGCCGCCTGCTCGATACGGCCGGCCACCGTCTCGCCGGCGCCGATGCCGGCCAACTTGGCGTTGGCGCCATCGGCCGCCGACTGTGCCGCCGCGGCAGCGCCTTGCGCCGTAGTGGCGGCCTGCTGCGCGCCAGCGGCCGCGCCTTGCGCGGCATCCGCCGTGCGCTGCGCCGCCGACGCCGCCGCGCCGGCCGCATCGGCCGCCTGGCGCGCATCCCCCGCCGCGCCTTGCGCCGCCGCGGCCGCTTGCGCCACGCCGTCGAGTTGGCCCTTGTTGACCGCGTCATTGGTGTTCACGCCCGCCGCCACGCCCGTCACCTGGCGATCCACGGCGGCTGTCTCCGGCTGGCCGTCCGCGCCCACCACCGGATTGCCATTGGCATCGCGTCGCGGCGCACTGCCGGCGAGATTCACGCTCGTGGCGCTGGAATCCTGTCCCACCCGCAACTGGCCATCGCTTTCGCGCACCAGGCTGCTGTCTTGCAACGCCGTGATCGCCTGGTCCAGCTGGCCCTTGTTGACCGCGTCCGTCGCCGCCTGGCCCGCCGCCAGGTTCGAGATCCGGTTCTGGCCGGCGGTGGCGTTGCCGGCGTTGTACACATTCTGGTCCGCGTCCCACGCCAGGCTGTTCTTCCTGACGTCGTCGATCCGGCTGGCGACCGTTTCGTCCGCCCCGAAGCCTTGCAACTGACGCTCGGCCTGACTGGCCTTGGCATCCGCCACGTCGACGATCTGCCTGACCTCGCCCAGGGCGGCCCCATGGTCCCGCAAAACGCCATCCATGCTTGTGATGGCCCCCATCAGGGTGGTCGGCTGCTGCTGGCCCGACCCCAGGCTGCTCAACGACACGGTCGGCATCACGATCGTGCCGCCCGCGCCGACGCTCGCGCCGCCGCCGATCGCCTGCGCCACCGACGCGGTCGCGGCGGCCTGGGCGGCACGCGTGGCGGCCACGTCCGCGGTGCCCCGGTCGATCGCGGCCTGGTGCGTCTTGTCCACTTCGCCCAGGCCATTGATGGCGTCATAGGCCGCGAACAGCTGCGAGCCGTTGACCGCGTCCTTGCTGCTTGCGCTGACCTCGCCCGGGGCCATGTTGACGATCTGCCGGGTCGACGTCGGGCTGCCCACGCTCACCACCCCCTGCAGGTTCTGGCTGTCGAAGGCGTACGACTTGCCATTGAGCACCGCGGCGGCCGGCGCCTGGAACGCCCGCGTGGTCGAGCCGGCCCCCAAGGCCACCGAGAGGTTCTGCGTGGCGGTCGCGCCCCGACCGATCGCCACGCTGTCCACGCCTTGCGCCTTCGCGTCCTTGCCTGCCGCGAAGGCATTGGCCCCCGAGGCTTGCGCGGTGGCCCCCACCGCCGTCGCGCTATCCGCGCTGGCCGTGGCGCCGACGCCAAACGCGGTGGTCCGATTGGCCGTGGCGCTGGCATCCGCGCCGACCGCGGTGGCATAGACGTCGCCGGCAAGCGCGTTGTTGCCCAGGGCGAGCGCGGCATCGCTCCCGGTCGCCTTGGCCTGGCGCCCCACACTGATGCCCCGGTACGCCGCCTCGGCGCCGTTGCCGATGGCCAGGCCTTGTCCGGCGGCCTTGGTGTTCGCATCGCCAATGCGCTGACCGGTCGTCTCATCGCCCAGCTTGATATAGCCGCTGTTGACCGACAGGTCCCCGCCCAGCATGAGCGAGGTGGCGCCTACCCCCGCCACGCCCGAAGGGCGGTAGAACAAGACCGAGTCTTTCTGGTTGGTCCGGCCCGAGTCGCACCGTTCGGTGGAATCCGTGAAATTGACGTTCGCCTGCAGATAGCGATTGAAATCCGTCCCCCCCGACGGGGCGCTCTGGGGATCATTGATGCTGACGCACGGGCCGTTGGCGTTCGCATTGATGTGGATGCCGTTTGCCGCCTGCGCGGGGGCCGCGCCCATCAAGGCCAGGCCCGAGGCGCCGAGCAAGACCAGCCCCAGCCCCTTGCGGCGCTTCAGCCCCAATACCCGGCACGCCAGCCGCAGCATCGCGCGCACGCGCTTGCCCAGCGGGCCACACGGCGTCCGCCCGGCGCGGGCACTCCTGGCGCCGCCGTTGAAGGAAATGCCGCTCGTCGCGGCCGCAATCGAATGGGTTTTCACAATACGCTCACTTGCTGGTTCTGGTCGGGCGGCCACGGTCGTGGCGCCGGTCTAAACACCCGCGTAGCGCTATCCCGCGCGGGCCTGGGAATGACTGCACTGTATCGATGCGAGACGGCCGCCGAAATCGGAATGCTCCGAAATCCGCAAACCCGCCTCACCAGGCATAGGTCAGGCCCGCGGAGGCGCCGGTCTGGCCGCCCGCGGCGCCCGAGAGCGACAGCCTGTAGACCCAGGTGCCGCTGCGCGAGCGCGCCGACACCCCGACCGCGACGGCGGATTGGCCGCCATAGCTGGAGGCGCTCATGGCGACCATCGATTTGCCCGGCGTCGAGGTGGCGGGCAAGGCCGCCATTGCCATCGCCGACGCCACCCCGGCGCGGGTCTCGCGCCGCAGTTGGCCGATGCGGCTGTCGGTATGGCGGTTGGCCAATTGACGCGCCTGGTTCGCATCCTGGCGCGATAGCTGGATCGCCTGGCGCAGGTTGACCGCATCGGTGCCGTGCGTGGCCGCGGCGACATTGGTGACCTGGCGTTCGGCGCCTGACGCGCCCACCGACACCGTGTTGGCGCGCGTGGCCTGCGCGCCCTCGCCCAGCGCCACGCTGCCTGGCGCGCTCGCCGTGGCGTTGGCGCCAACGGCCGTGCTGCCCGCCGCTTGCGCCGCGGCATTGGCGCCCATCGCCGTGGCATTGGCGCCCGCGGCCCGCGCATCCGCGCCCACCGCCGCGCTGTTATCGCCCATGGCCTGCGCGCTGGCGCCCACCGCCACGCCGCGGCCGCCCGCCTTCACCTGCGCACGGTCGCTGCCATCGCCACGACTGTCGATCGCGATGCCCGCGGCTTGCGCATCGAGCTGGTCGATGCGTTCTGTCACGGCGTGCAACTGCCCGCCCGTGGCCGCGTCGGTGCTGCCCGCCGCGATGTCGCCATCGCGCAGGCCGGTCACCCGCCGCGCGCCATCCGTGCCCGACACATCCACCGTATCGCCGCCCCGGTCGGCCGCCAGCGTCACCCGGTTGCCCGACGGGTCATGCCGCGTCAGACCGACATTGCCGCTGTCCACCCGATCCGACAACGCCGTCAGCGTCACGCCCTGTTGGCCGGTCAGGGCCTCCAGATCGCCCACCGCCTGGCTGTTGGCCAGCAGGTCCTGGTTCACCCGGAACAACTGCGCCCCCACCACCGCCTCGGTGCTGGCCGCGCTGACCTCGCCTTCCTTCACCCCGGACAGCGTGCGCACGCCGTCCGTGCCCGCCAGCGTCACCCGCGTGCCGTCGGCCTGCCGCGCCACCGTGATGTCACGCGTTGCCGCGTCCTGCCGCACCAGGCCCAATTCACCCGCGTCCAGCTGGTCACGCACCTGTGCCACGTCGGCGCCGACCTTGTTGACGTTGTCGTTGACCGCCACCACGCTCGCATCCAGCTGTCTGACCGCGTCAGCCACATTGCCGGCGGCCGTGGCCGGCGCCTGCGCCCGCCCGTCCGGACCGATCGCGGTCACCGCGTACGCGGGCGCCTGCAAGGCGCCGTCCGCGCCGATCGCGGCGCCGCCGCCCAGCGCATCGGCCAGCGACTGGTTGGTGGCCGCCGCCGCTTGCGCGATGCGCCCGGCCACTGTTTCGCCCTCGCCGATGCCGACCAGTTTGGCATTGGCCGCATCGGCCGACCGTTGCGCGGCGGCTGACGCGCTTTGCGCGGTGTCGGCGGACTGCGCGGCCGCCGACGCCACGACCTGCGCGGCATCCGCGGTTTGCCGGGCCGTGCCCGCCACGTCCGCCGCCGCCGCGACGGTGCCCGCCACCGACGCCACCTGCCCCAGATTGATCGCATCCGAGGCGGCCACGCCCGCCGCCACCTGCACGATCCGGTTGGACGAGCCATCCTCGCGCGCCGCATTGAATGCCCCGCCAGCGGCGTCCCAGCGCAGGCCATCGTCGCGCAGGCCATCCAGGTCTTGCGTCAGCTTCGCGGCGTCGGCGCCCTGCGCCAGAACGCGCTCGTTGACCTTGATGACGTTGGCATCCAGCGCCGCCACCGCGTCGCCGACATTGGTCGCGGTCCGTGCCTGCGCCGGCGTACCGTCGGCGCCGAACTGACTGATCGCGTAGGCCGGCGCGCTCGCCTTGCCGTCCGCGCCCACCGTGGCGCCGCCGCCCAGGACGCCGGCCAGCGCCTGGCTCGCGGCCTGCCCCGCCGCAGCCACCGCGGCCTGGGCCGCCTGCGCGATACGCCCCGCCACCGTCTCGCCTTCGCCAATACCGGCCAGCCTGGCGCTGGCGTCATCGGCCGATACGCGCGCCGCCCCTGCCGCCTGTTCCGCCGCCACGGCAGCCCCGCTTGCGGCCGTGGCCGAATGCTGCGCCGCGCTGGCGAGATCGCGGGCTTGCGCCGACGCCTCTTGCGCGGAACCGGCGGCTTGCCCGGCGTCAATGGCCGCGCGCCGAGCCGTCTCGGCGCGCTGTTGCGCATCCGTTGCCCGTCCTTGCGCCGAGGCGGCCTCCTGCTGCGCCTGCCCGGCGGCGCCTTGCGCCGCCTGGGCGGCCTGCCATGTCCTGGCGACTTCGCCATCCGCCGCTTCGGCAGCCTGCCGGGCGCTGGCAGCCGTGTCCTGCGCCGCCATGGCCGCCTGCTGCGCCCGGTTCGCCCCATCCCGGGCCGTGTCCGCCACCGACTGGGCCGCGCCCGCCGCGACCGCCGCGGCATCCACGGATTGGGACACCGTGCTCAATTGGCCTTTGTTGACCGCGTCGGTGTCCGCCTGGCCATCGGCCACATTGATGATGCGGTTGGGCGACGCGCCGCCATGACTGGCGCTGAATGCCTGCGCACCCTGGTCCCACAACAGGCTGTCGTCGCGCAGCTCGGCCAGATCCTGCGTCAACGGGGCGAGCCTGGCATCCTGGGCCTGCACGCGCTCATTGACCTTGATGACGTTGGCATCCAGCGCCGCCACCGCGTCGCCGACATTGGTCGCGGTCCGTGCCTGCGCCGGCGTACCGTCGGCGCCGAACTGGCTGATCGCGTAGGCCGGCGCGCTGGCCTTGCCATCCGCGCCCACCGATGACCCTCCCCCCAAGGCATCGGCCAGCGCCTGCCCGGCGGCGCGCCCGGCGGCATCGGTGGCGGCCGTGGCCGCCTGCTCGATACGGCCGGCCACCGTCTCGCCGGCACCGATGCCGGCCAACTTGGCGTTGGCGTTATCGGCCGCCGACTGCGCCGCCGCGGCGGCGCCTTGCGCCGTGGTGGCGGCCTGCTGCGCGCCAGCGGCCGCGCCTTGCGCGGCGTCCGCCGTGCGCTGCGCCGCCGACGCCGCCGCGCCGGCCGCATCGGCCGCCTGGCGCGCATCCCCCGCCGCGCCTTGCGCCGCCGCGGCCGCTTGCGCCACGCCGTCGAGTTGGCCCTTGTTGACCGCGTCATTGGTGTTCACGCCCGCCGCCACGCCCGTCACCTGGCGATCCACCGCGGCTGTCTCCGGCTGGCCGTCCGCGCCCACCACCGGATTGCCATTGGCATCGCGTCGCGGCGCGCTACCGGCGAGATTCACGCTCGCGGCGCTGGAATCCTGACCCACCCGCAGTTGGCCATCGCTCTCGCGCACCAGGCTGCTGTCTTGCAACGCCGTGATCGCCTGGTCCAGCTGGCCCTTGTTGACCGCGTCCGTCGCCGCCTGGCCCGCCGCCAGGTTCGAGATCCGGCGCTGTTCATCGGGCACCGGCGTAGCCGTATAGACGCCACCCACCGGATCCCACATCAGCAACGCCTTCTTCACATCGTCGATACGACCCGCGACCGTTTCGTCCGGTCCCAGGCCCAGCAACGGCGATGCCACACGATCAGCCTTGTCCATCAACGCCATGCCCTGGTCGAACGTTTCTCCCAGCATCTCGTCCTGCTGATTGATCCCGCGGTCCAGCGCCGCGACTGCGCCAAGCACCGTGGCGGGCGGCTCCGCCGCGCCGCTCGCGCTGGCCGCCGGACCAGGCATGACGACGCGGTTTTGCGCGTCGACGGTGGCGCCGCCGCCAACGGCGCGCGCGAACGAAGCCGACGTCGCGGCCTGCTCCCCACGCGCGGCGGCCAGGCCGGCCGCGTTGCGGGCCATGGCGGCCTGCTGCGCCTGGTCGGTCGCGCCCAGGATATTGATCGCGTCATAGGCGGCGAACAACTGCGCTCCGTTCACCGCATCCGTGCTTTGCGCATGGACCGCGCCGGGCGCGACGTTGATGACCTGGCGATTCCGAATGACACTGCCGACACTGACGACCCCGTCCAGGTGCGTGGCGCTGAAGGCGGGAGAAACCCCGAGCAGCAGGACACCCTGCGGCGCGACCGCCGCCTGGGTTCGCGAGCCGCCGCCCAGGGCGATAGCCGCCCCGTCGGCGCCATAGGCGCTCATGCCGATCACGACACTGTCAACGGCGAGCGCTTCAGTGGCCCTGCCGAGCGCGATGGCATTGTCGGCGATGGTCTGCGCGAACCGGCCGACGCCGACGGCGTACTCCCCCCTGATGACCGAGCTGGCTCCCAATGCGCTCGCATGCGAGGAACTGACACTGCTGGCGACGCCAAGCACGGTGGAATAACTCGCGGAGGCCTGCGTATTGTTGCCGGCCGTCGTCGCGGCCTCGGCCCCCGTGGCCCGGGCCAGCATGCCCAGGCCAATGCCCCATTTCTGTGCCTGCGCGCCGTTCCCGATCGAAAGCCCCAGCGGATCGGCCGTGGTACTCCAATTGCCGATGCGCAGACCGGTCGTGTCATCGCCCAATTTGATGAGACCGCTGTTGACGGACAATTGCCCCCCCAGCGTCAACGACGTGGCGCCAACGCCGGTAACGTCGACCCGCGGCGAAAACAGGATGTAGCCATACTGATCGGCGCCGCTGACAGGGTTGCAGCGCGCCGCGTTATCCGTGAAGTTGACGTTCTCGCGCAGGTACACGTCGGTGCTGCCCCCCACGATATAGACCGACTGCGGATCATTGATGCTGACGCATGGGCCGCTGGCATTCGCGTTGATGTGAATGCCATTGGCCGCCTGCGCGGGCGCCGCGCCCATCAACGCCACCGCCATGGCGCCCAGCAAGGCCAGCCCCAGCCCCTTGCGGCGCTTCAACCCCAGCACCCGGCAGGCCAGTCGCAACATCGCTCGAACACGCTTGCCCAGCGACGGGGAAAAGGCCTGCGCCATCATGCCTGCGCCAAACCGAGGCGCAGCGGTGCCGTGGGTGGGAACGCCAAGACTGGCGGCCGCAAAGGGTTGGGTCTTCACAATACGCTCACTTGCTGATTCATGGTCAGCGGCCACTGCTGCGACGGCCTGCCTGGATATCCGCGTGACGATGCCCGGCGCGGGTCTGGATGTTGCGCGCCGGAACCTGGCTAATGCATGTGGGCGGCGGCTGAACGCGATGTCTGTCGAGGGCCATCGAACCGGCCGGCAACCCCGATCCGGGGCGCGCATCGCACGAAGAAACATCATGGACCGCACTGTATCGGCAGCGACTTCATGCCGAAATCGGAATGCTCCTAAATCTGAAAACGCGCGTTGGCGATTGCGTCAGGGCACGATCAGCGCGACCAGGGAGAGCGAAACCCGGGTCGCGAAATGAAAACGCCGCGGCATGGCCGCGGCGCAGAATGAAGGCGAAGGGAAACTAGAGCAGCAGCAAGGCACCGCCACTGGACGCCACGGCCCCCAGGCCTGCCAGCGCATACGTGTCGCGACGCTCGCAACCGGCCCGATGCGTGCCATAGACGGCGTGCAGGCAAACAGCCCCGAGAATGGCCAGGGCGATTCCAATACCGAACATGTGAGCTTCCTTGAATGCGCCGTCGAGAGAATGGCCCGCGGCTGAGCCGTAGTCTGTAGACCGACCGCGGGGCAAACGGTTCCCTGCCCGCCGCCCTCAATCCAGCAGCAGCTTTTCCACCGCCGGCAGCAGCCACGGCCCCAGGTCGACGGTGCCGTCCTCGATCAACTCATAGGTCGAGGGATGGACGTCGAGGCGGCGCGCCATGTGCGCCTTGGAATACCCCCGCCAGTGACGCCAGGCGCGCAGGCTGGTCCAGCCATGCGTGCGCATCAGCGCCAGCACCACCGTGGAACGCAACGGCTCGCTGGACCTTGCCAGCAGCCACATCGACAACAATGCCGAGGTATTCAGCCCTTCGGCCAGGGTCAGCGCGACCGCCGGTGGCGGCGCGGTGCCTGGCTCGTCAGGGGAACTGCGTAATTCGGGAGCACCATTCATCGCGGTGGCAATCGAACAGGCCGAAGAACGAGGCCCCGCCGGAATTGGGCGGAAAGCGCCACCGCGGCGACCGTTCCGCGCGCGCGCCAAGCCAGGAAACTTGCTTGGCGCCACTGTATCGAGGCATGGCGGGGCCGGAAATCGGATTGCTCCTAAATCACCGGCGGCTTGCCCGCCGCCCCTCAGTGTGCGGTCATTTGGTCGCGAAACACGAACAAGGCCTCCGGGGCCTGTCCCAGCACCCGTTCGGCGATACGCGCCCGCAGCCGCGCATGCTCACGCTGGGCTTGCGGCGCCGGATCGCCCAGCAAGGCGAAGAACTCCGGCGGCAGCACGCCTTCGCGCAGTACCGCCTGCACCCGCCGCTGACCGCGCGTCAGCCAGAAACTGTATGACTTGTCCGCCGCCCGACTGTAGCGCGCCTCGGGCAGCGACAGATCCACTTGGTAACAGCCGCGGGTCACGGCGCGTGTCGCAAATTCAAACGCATCGCGCACGCCGGGTCCAGGGTGGCCGCTGACCACGCTCAATTCACCGCGCGGAATCGGCGCATCGTCCGCCTCCAGCCGCGCCAGCGCGCCGCGCAGCCCCTGGAAGATCAGCGCCAGCATGGCGAGCGCGCCGTGGCCGTGGTAGGCCATGACGGCCTCGAACGGAATCAGAATGGGGCCGTGTTCGCCTTGCACGCGCAGTTCGCTGCCGGCAGGAATGGTCGGGATGGTCATGAAGGTCTCCATAAAAGAATGGCCGGCCGCGACGCGCGGCCGGCCGACAAGATGGCTGTCAGAAACGCGTGCGCAGCGTCAGGCTGAAGCTGCGTCCCGGTTCCAACAGCGGATTCAGGTCGGTCATGGCATAGGCCACGTTGGACGAGGTGGCGGCGGTGCGATACGCCCGGTCGAACAGGTTGTTCACGCCCAGCACCAACTGGGTATTGCCCAGCTGCGGCAGGCCCAGGCGGTCCAGTTGCAGCTGCGCATACAGGTTGACCACGCCATAGCCCGCGGCCGGGTACTCGGTGCGCGCGTCGTAGCGGCTCTGGCCCTTGGCCCATTGCAGCTCGCCGCTCAGCGCATAGGCCTCGTTGGCGCCCACGTACTGCAGGCCCACGATGCCGCTGAGCGGCGCGATGGACGCCAGCGGCCGGTCGGTGTTGCGGTTGGTGGCATGCAGGTAGCTGGCGTTGCCGTACAGGTTGACGGTGCGCGTCAGCTGCCAGCGCCAGTCGGTCTCCACCCCCTGGATGCGCACCTTGCCGACGTTGCGGCGCTGGGTTGCGGGCAGGCCCAGGTAGGTCGTGGTGGCGTTCTCCAGGAAGTCGCGGTAGTCGCTGCGGAAGGCGGTCAGGCCGACGGTGGCGGTGTCGAAGTGCAGGCGGGTGCCGGCCTCAATGGTGCTGCCGCGCTCGGGCTTCAGCTCGGGGTTGGGAATGGTGTAGCTGGTGCCGGTATAGCCGGCGCTGAACATCTCGGACGTCCAGGGCATGCGGAACGAGGTGCCCACGCTGCCCAGCAGCTCGACCACGTCGGTGGCGCGATACGACAGCCCCAGGCTGCCGGTGGTGGCGGTCTGCTTGCTGTCCTGCGCGGCGCGGAAGGCCGGCAGCAGGTTGGGCGATGGCAGCACATCCAGGCCCACGTCCGAGCGGAACCAGTCGAAGCGGCCGCCGGCGGTCACCGTCCACTTGGGCGCCGGCTTCCATTCCGTCGTCACGAACGCGCCGACGTTGGTCTGGTACTGGTTGGGGCCGGTCTTGGCATAGGGCGTGCTGGTGGTGGTCGAGGTGCCGTTGGGCCGGTACACGGTGATGTCGCTGCGGCTTTCCGATCCCGGACGGCGTTCGTGCATGAAGTCCAGGCCGAAGGTGGTGATGGTCTGGGCCCACGGCACCGTCGCGGCCACGCTGCCGCCATAGACCACCGGGCCGACCACGTGGCTGCGGGTCTCGACCAGGCGCGCCGGGTTGGTCTGGTTGCGCGCCGACATCCAGGTATCGAATTCGTTGACGTAGACGCTGGCTTTGAGCGCGCTGATGGCGCCGTCGAATTCGCCGCTGTAGGCCAGCCGGGCCTGCTTGACGCGATTGGGATCGCGGCGGCTGCTGGCGGCGGGATACGGCGGCACGGTGCCGGCGGCGCCATCCTTGACATAGGCCACGCGCGCGCTGGCCTCGATGCGCTGGCGGGCGTCGGGCATGTAGCCCAGCACGATGCCGCCGCCGGCGCCGCGATAGTCGCTGTTGGGCACCTCGCCCGTGGCGCTGTCGTAGTTGCTGGCGCGGCGGCCGGTGGCATAGACGCGCAGGTCAAAACCGTCGCCCGCGCCTTCTACCGCCACGTTGCTCTGCACGCCGTGGCCGTTGCTGCGATAGGTGACCGAGGCCTCGCCGCCGTTCAGGCTGAACGGCTGATCCAGGTTGCCATGACCGCGCTTGGTGACGAAGTTGATCAGGCCGCCCAGGCCGTCGCTGCCGAAGCGCGATGAATTCGGGCCGCGCACCACCTCGACCTGTTCGATCTCGGTCGGGCTGATCAGCATGAACTGCAGCGTGTTGCGGCCGCGGAAGCGGTCGCCGTCGATGAACATCGGCACCCGCATGTCGTTGGTGTTCAGGCCGCGCAGGAAGATCGTGCCGGCGATGCCGCCGCTGCGGCTGACGGTGGCGTTGGGCACGCGGCCCAACAGGTCGAGCGTGCTGTCGGTGTTGAGACGATCGATGTCCTGGCGCTCGATCACGGTGACCGGCTGCGTCACCGCGTGGTCGATGGTGGCGGGCGCGGGCGTGGCGCCCAGCGGCTGCAGGCGGCCGTCGTCGGCCGGACGTTCCGCGCTGACCTGGATGGCCGGCAGTTGCGGCGCCTCGGCGGCGGCCGCCGGCGCGCTGATGGCCGCGGCGCTCAGCAGACCGGCGCGGGCAAGGGGCGAAAGTGGGAAAGGACGTGACATACGAGAACGCGATAGAAAGGACCAGGGGTCGGGCGAAGCCGCATCAGGCGGCGGGAGTCGAAGCTTTCAGCCAGGGCAGGAAGCCACGCAGGAAACGGGACGCGGCGGGCATGAAATAGCTGCCGTGGTGGTACATCGGATCCAGCGAGGTCACAATCAGGCGCCCCGGCGTGCTATGGCGGTCCTCGTACAGCACCGAACCCGCGCCGGCCTTGTCGATCAACGACCGCGCGCCGGGCGGCGGCGTGAAGGTGCCGTGCTGGTGCCAGGTGGCGTCAGCCAGCGTCAGGTGGGAAAACAGCGAGTGCGCGGGGTGCGCCAGCCGCAGGCCCGAATCGGCGCCCGGCGTCTTCCACCACCAGAAATTCACTTCGCAATCGGTCCAGCGCACGCCGTCCAGCCACCGGTGCGCGCCGGTCTCGCCCATCGCCACCAGCGTCTTGCCCGCCGCCAGGAAGCGGGCGAAGCGTTCCCGGTGCGGCACGAGCAGGTCCGGATTGGTGCGGCACGACACGATCAGGGCATCGCAGCCCGCCAGGGCGGCGTCATCCAGCTCCGGCAGGTAAAGGTGGCGGTCGAGATATGGCATCAGTTCCGGCGTGTGGAAGGTGCGGTGGTGGTAATACGTGCCGGCGTCCAGCGCCGCGATCACAGGCGTGCGCGCAGTCATGGCGGATGTCATGCCGCGTCTCCCCACAGCCAGTCGAACAGCTGCGGCACGATGCGCCCGGCGCTGTCGGCGCTGCCTGCGTACATCCACAGGTCGTTGCCGCTGTGCGTCAGCAGGCGGCCGCCGCCAGGCAGCGCCAGCACCCAATCCACCGCCAGCGCCTGCGGACCCAGGGTGTTCAGCACCCGCGCCCCATCGGGCGGCGGATTGCCGCCGCGGGCGTAGAAGCCGGCCACGCCGCGCCGGAAGGTCAGGTGTTCCGGGTCCACGCCCTCGAACACCGGATGCGCGGCGGCGCGATGCACCCGCAGGCCGTCCAGGCCGCGCGCGGCGCCCGGCACGAACGGCCGCAGCCAGCGCAGGAACGGATAGGCGACGTGGCCGTTGAACACCATGGCGCCGCCGGCCAGCAGGTAGGCTTCCAGCCGCCCCTGCTGCCCCAGCAGGTAACGCTGGTCGACGTTGGCGGGCACCAGCAAGGCGCGCACGCGCGCCAGGTCGAGCCGGTCCAGCGCGTAAAGCGGTTCGGCCACGGCGCGCGGCCGCTCGCCGCCGGTGAGCGCGGCGGGGCCGTTGCCGCTCCAGTGGTTCAGGTAGACGATGGAGGTCATCATGGATCAACGGAAAAGAGGAATCACGCCGCGCACCTCGC
This sequence comes from Achromobacter sp. ISS7, assembly GCF_056523125.1. NCBI lineage: Bacteria > Pseudomonadati > Pseudomonadota > Betaproteobacteria > Burkholderiales > Alcaligenaceae > Achromobacter > Achromobacter sp. ISS7. The sequence continues at coordinate 3,263,726 of NZ_JAWRZD010000001.1, forward strand.
CGGCCTCGCCGCTCAGCGACGCCACCCGCACCGGCATGCGGTACAGGCGGCTCAGGCGTTCGTCGGTGCACATGCGGTCGGTGGGGCCGACTTCGCAGGCGTCGTCATGCATCAGCAGCGTCTGGTCGGCGATGTGCTGCGCGTGTTGCGGCTGGTGGGTCGAGAACACCACCGCCAGGCCCTGCTCGCGCGCCAGCCGGCGCAGCAGCGACAGGATGATGTCCTGGTTGCGCAGGTCCAGCGCCGCGCCCGGTTCGTCGAGCACGATGAGGGAACTGGCGCTGGCCATGGCCCGCGCGATGCACACCAGTTGCTGCTGGCCGCCGCTCAAGGCCTGGAACGGCCGCTCGGCCAAAGACTCCAGCCCCACGGCCCGCAGGCAGTCGCGGGCGATCTGGCGATCGCGCGGGCCGGGCGACGCATACCAACGCAAGTGGCGGGCGCGGCCCATCGTCACCATCGCCAGCACGTCGTAGGCGAACAGCGCGTCGGTGCGCTGCGGCACATAGGCCGCATGGCCCTGCAGCCGCACCGTGCCGGCGGCCGGTGCCCGCAGGCCCAGCAGGGTCTTGAGCAGCGAGGTCTTGCCGCGGCCGTTCGGCCCCAGCACCGCCAGGATCAGTCCGGCCCGCAGCTGCAGCGACAGGTCCGACAGCAGGCGGCGGCCGCCGGCCTGCACCGCCAGGCGATCGAGTTCAAGCATGGTGCGCTCCCCCGCCCTGCGTGCGGCGCAACAGCCAGGCGAACAGCGGCGCGCCGATCAGCGCGGTGATCACGCCGAGCGGAATCTCGGCGCTGGTGGCGCTGCGCGCCACCGTGTCGACCCACACCATGTAGGTGCCGCCGATGAGCGCGCTGGCCGGCAGCAGCGCGCGATGGTCGGGGCCGACCAGCATGCGCGCGATGTGCGGCACCACCAGCCCGACCCAGCCGACCGTGCCCGACACCGCCACGCTGGCCGACACCACCAGCGTGGCGCAGCCCAGCAGCAGCCAGCGCAGCGGCTCGACCGCGATGCCCATGGCGCTGGCCTGTTCGTCGCCCAGCGACAGCACGTTGATGCGAAAGCGCAGCGCATACAGCAGGCCCATGCCCGCCACGATCGGCAGCGCGGCCGCGGCCAGCTTGACGTAGGACGCCGTGGCGAAGCTGCCCATCAGCCAGAACACGATCGCCGGCAGGCTGTCGTTGGGATCCGCGAAGTACGTGGCCAGCGAGATCAGCGCCGAAAAGAAGGCGCTGGTGACCACGCCCGCCAGCACCAGCATCAGGATGGTGGTGCGCCCCTGCGAGCGCCCCAGCAGATAGACGATGGCCACCGCCAGCAGCCCGCCGGCGAAGGCCAGCCCCAGCGTCGCCCAGAGCGACGAGAACAGCAGGATCGCCGCGCAGCCGCCAAACGCCGCGCCGGACGAGATGCCGAGGATCTGCGGCCCCACCAGCGGATTGCGGAACGCGCCCTGCAGCGCCGCGCCGCACAGCGCCAGGCTGGAGCCGGCCAGCACCGACAGCAGCACGCGCGGCAGCCGCACCTGCAGCACCACGCGCTGCTCGGCCCCGCTGACGGCCGGCAGCCAGCCGGCCAGGCCATCGGGCAGCGCCAGCCCCGCCAGCACGCTGGACACATGCGCCAGCGGCAAGTGATAGCGCCCCACGCACAACGCCGCCAGCATCGACGCCGGCAACGCCAGCGCCATCAGCAGCCACGGCCAGGCCAGGCGGCGGCGCGCCACGCCCGCCTCGAGCGGCACGGATTCAGCGCAGGCGGTCATAGCCGGTCGCTCCCTGGTTCTGCCGCGCGTGCAGCACGGTGTCGATATCCGCCGCGTCGGGCGTCTGACCGTAAAGCCGCGTGTAGGCCTGCGCGATGTGTTCGCGCAGCGGCCAGTCGAAGCGGTCCGGGTGCAGCAGCTGGCTCAGCCATTGCCAGTACAGCGGCGATTCCTGGCTGGGGGGATCCCACAGATAGCCCCCGGCCGGGATCTTGTAGACGCGGTGGTTGCGCACCGCCGGGATGTCGGCGAACAACGGATCCTGGTACAGCATGGCCGGCGTCAGCCCCGGCTCGAAGTTGTTCAGCAGGATCACGTCCGGCGCCCACGCCATGAGCTGTTCGATGTTGATGGTCTGCCCGCTGCCGATCGCCGCCGCCACGTTGCGGCCGCCCGCCAGGCGGATGTCATCGTCGAAGCTGGTGCCGGCGCCCGAGGCGCGCAGCTGCGGCGCGTAGCGCGCCAGGTACAGCACGCCCGGACGCTGGTCCGGCCGCAGGCCGTGGGTCACCTTGGCGATGTCCGCGCGCACCTGGTCGCGCCACGCCAGTTGCGCCGAGGCGCGCGCCTCCTGCCCCAGCGACAGGCCCATCAACCGGATCCATTCACGGGTGCGCGCCTCGTTGCCATAGAGCAGCGCCGCCACCGGCAGGCCGGCATTGCGCAGCGGCGCGATCAGGTCGTCGCCCATGTGCCCCCACTGCCACACCAGGTCCGGCTGGATCCGCAGCAGCGTTTCGACGTTGGGCGCGAAGCCGGACCGCGTGATGTCGGTCCGAACGGCGGCGAGCGCAGGGAAGATGCGGGCCAGCAGGCCGTCCTTCATCAGTTCATGGGCATTGGGGTGCATCCCGGCCAGGTGCTGCGCGCCGCCATCCAGCGAGATCAGCAGCGAGCCGGCGGGCATCGGCAGCGTGACCACGCGGCTCGCGGGCGCGGCCAGCGGCACCGGGTTGCCCAGCATGTCGGTAAAGGCGACGGGCGCCGCCAGGACGGCAGGCGGCAACAGGACCAGCGCCGCGATCGCGGCACTGCACAGGAATCGGATAGCCATGGGGAATGAGGGTCTACGGGCGCCGGCCGGCCTGGCCGGACGACGCGGTGGTACCATTACAAATAAGAATCAATCTTATTTAATTCTAAGCGGCGGGGCCGCTCCCTCAAATGACTATTGTCAATTCGTCAAAGTCCCTCCTGACGGCGGCGCTGCGCCGCCATCCGTGGTTCGACGGCGTCGGCGACGCGGCGTTGGAGGCCTTGGCCGGACGCAGCCGCTGGCTGCGGTTCGAGGCCGGCGACACGCTGTTTTCGGAAGGCCAGGCCGCGACCTCGTGCCTGCTGGTGTGCGAGGGATCGGTGCAGGGCCTGCGCTACACCGCCGACGGCGGCGACAAGGTCTTCGGCCACGTCGGGCCGGGCGGCTGGCTGTCGGCGCTGACGCTGTTCGAGACCACGCCGCGCCACCTGCACAGCGTGCGCGCCCGCACCGCGGGCACGGGCTGCCTGCTGCAGGCCGATGCCTTCCGCCAGCTGTGCCTGGATGACGCCCGCTTCGCCTGCCGCGTCATGGCGCACGGCGCCAACCTGGTGCGCCACCATACCGACCAGATCGACTGGCTGACCTCCAGCTCGGCCGAGGAACGGCTGGCCGAATACGTGCTGCGCGCCGGCAAGCCCCAGGCCGACCAGCCGCTGGCGCTGCCCCTGAGTCATTCGCAGATCGCGGTCAAGCTCGGCATGCGCGCCGAAACGCTCAGCCGCATCTTCTCCAAGTGGCGCCGCGAAGGCATCATCGCCAGCCGCCGCGGCACGCTGTACGTGCTGCGGCTCGCGCCGCTGGAACAACTGGCCTCCGGATGCTGAAACGCCGCGCGTCCCGACGGACGCGCGGCGTTCATGGATGCCTGCCCGATGTCAGCTCACCGGGCTGTCACGAACGTCTCACTTCACGCTCGCCACCGCGTCCAGGATCACCCGCGCCACCGCTTCCGGCTGCGATTGCTGCGGCACGTGGCTGGTCTGCAGGTCGGTGACCTTGGCGCCGATGCGCTTGGCCATCTGGTGCTGCAGCGCCGGCAGGATCATGCGGTCATGGTTGCTGACCACGAACCACGACGGCTTGGTCTTCCACGCCGCGGTCGACACCGGCTCGCCGAAGGCGCTGGCCTTGATCGGGCCTTGCGTGGCCGCCATCACCTTGGCCTGCGCGGCCGGCACGTCCTGCGCGAAGTCGCGCGCCAGGCCCTGGGGCGACAGGCTCAACCAGCCGTGGCTGTCGGCGCCGATGCTGTCCGAACCCGGCGCCTTGGGGGTGCCTTCGGTCAGCGTCGCCACCGACTGGCCGGCGTCGGGCGCGAACGCGGCCACGTAGACCAGGCTGGCGACCTTGGGATGGTTGCCGGCCTCGGTGATCACCGTGCCGCCCCACGAGTGGCCGACCAGCACCACCTTGCCGGGCTGGTTGTCGATGGCGCGGTTGGCGGCGGCGACGTCGCCGGCCAGCGATTCCAGCGGGTTCTGCACCGCCTGCACCTGCACGCCCTTGGCCTGCAGCAGGGCGACCACCTTGGCCCAGTCCGAGCCGTCGGCAAAGGCGCCGTGCACGATCACGACGGAGGGGCGTGCCGAATCGGGTCCGGCGGCCAGGGCTTGCGAGGCGGGCACCGCGAACAGGCCGGCGACCAGGAGGGAGGCTGCGATAATATGGCGCTTCATGGAGATTCCTTTTTCGGGATCAAACGCCGACGTGGCGCTTGGTTGACGCCAGTGTCGTTTTCCCGCCGGTCGCGCGGTATCGGATGATTGACCGATGCGCCGGTCCCCGCCCTCGCGCCCCTCCGCTTTTGCCACCACCCCCATTTACCGCCCCGCCTGGCCCCATGATCGCCGATAGCGCCATTGAACTGACCGACGCCGTGCTGGCCATGGCCTTCATCGGCGACCTCAGCATGGGCCGGGCCACCGACCATTCGCGCCGCACCGCCTGCCTGGCGGGCCTGCTGGCCGCGGCGCACGGCGCGGATCCCGCGGGCCAAGACCACGCCCGCGCGGTGGCGCTGCTGCGCTGGTCCGGCTGCACCGCCAACGCCGGCGGCTTCGCCGAACTGCTGGGCGACGACATCGCCTCGCGCGAAGCCATGATGGCGCAGACCCTGCCGCCGCTGGACGCGCGCACGCAGTCGCTGATCGTGCCGCTGGCGCTGATCCATTGCGAGATTTCCGGCGACGTCGCCGTCAGCCTGGGCATGCCCGACGCGGTCGTGACCGGCTTGCGCCACGCCTTCGAGCGCCACGATGGCAAGGGCATGCCGCTGGCGCTGGACGGCGGCGCCGTCTCGCCGCTGGCGTTCATCGTCAACGCCGCCAGCGACCTCGAGATCCTCAGCCGCGCCCATGGCCGCGACAGCGCGCTGGACTTCCTGCGCCAGCAGGCCGGCGCCAAGTATCCCGCCGACATCGCCGCGCTGGCCGTGCGCCACGGCCCGGCCTGGCTCGACCGGATCGATGCCGATCCGCCCGACGGCGCCGACTGGAACCTGGCCGGCGAACGCGCCGGCGCCCCGGCCGCGCTGACGCTGCTGGCCGACGTGGCCGAACTCAAGCTGCCCTGGCTGGCCGGCTATTCGCGCCGGGTGGCGGCGCTGGCCGTGACCACCGCCGCGCGGCTGGAGCTGGACGCGGCGACGCAGGCGCAACTGCAGGCCGCCGCGCTGGTGCATGGCATCGGCCGCGCCGCGCTGCCGAACCGCCTGTGGAACACCGCCGGCAAGCTGTCGCCGGACCAGTGGGAGCAGGTGCGCCTGATGCCCTACTGGACCGCGCGCGCGGCGCGCCAGATCAAAGACCTGAGCCAGGCCGCCGAGCTGGCTTCGTATGCCTACGAACGGCTCGACGGCAGCGGCTATTTCCGCGGCGCGGCGGGCGCGGCCCTGGGCTTGCCGCAGCGCGTGCTGGCCACCTGCGTGAGCTTGCAGGCGCTGCTCGAGGACCGCCCCTGGCGTCCGGCGTTCGCGCTGGCCGACGCGGCGCGCCAACTGCGCCAGGACGCCGCCGCCGGCCGCTACGACGCCGACGTGGCCGAGGCCGCCATCGCCGCGGCGGGCGGCGAGACCGCCGCTCCGCGCCGGGTCGCCTCGCCGCTGTCGCAACGCGAACTCGAGGTGCTGCGGCAGATCAGCCTGGGGGCCAGTAACAAGGAAGCGGCGCGCGCCTTGAACATCAGCCCCAGCACCGTGCGCACCCACGTCGAAAGCGTGTTCCGCAAGCTGGAATGCTCGACCCGCGCGGCCGCCACGCTCAAGGCGCTGACCTCGGGGCTGCTGTAGCGGGCGCGGGGATCGCGCCCAGCCACCCCGGGCGGCGTCGCCTCAGCGGTCGGCGATCGCCCGCAGCGCGGCATAGGTCTCCCGCTCGTCCTGGTTCTCGCCGTAATCGCTGAGCTTGACGATCACCACGCGCCGGCCGGGATGGACGTACAGGTACTGGCCGTGGATGCCGACGGCCGCGAAATCCGGTCCGCCCGCCGGATCCAGCTGCCACCATTGCGCGGCATAGCCCCAGCCATCGACCGCATGCGGCGCCGGATGCGCGATGCGCGCCACCCAGGCGGCCGGCACCAGGCCGCCGCCCTGCCCCGCTTCCAGCACCCGCTGCCCGACCCGGGCGAAGTCGCGCGCCGTGGCGTTCAGGCAGCAGAAAGCCTTCTCGACGCCGCCGGGCTGGTCCAGGTTCCAGGTGGCGGCGGACTCCGCCCCCATCGGCCCCCAGATGCGCTCGGCCAGCAGGTCGGCCAACGATTTGCCGGTCACCCGCGTCAGCGCCATGCCCAGCAGCTGGGTATCGATGCTGCGGTAATCGCCGTCGCTGCCCGGCGTGAAATGCATCTGGCGATGATCACGCACGAAGCCGGCCAGGTCGCGCGTCAGGTACATGCGCGCGGTGCCGGTGAAGGGCCAGTAGGCGCGGTAGTTCTCCGACACGTCGATGCCCGAGGCCATGTCCAGCAGGTGCCCGAGCGTGACGCGGTCGTAGTCGCCGGCGCCCGCCAGTTCGGGCAGCAGCGCGGTCAGGCGGTCGTCCTCGCGCAGCTCGCCGCGCGCGATCGCCTGGCCCACCAGCAGCGACACCACCGACTTGGCCATCGACCAGGACGACTGCGTGTCGGTGGCGCGCACGCCCGGCCGGTACCACTCGTATTCCAGCTGGCCGTCGCGCAGCACCACCAGCGCGTTGGTGGCGGTGTCCTGCAGGAATCGGGTGAACGGTATCTCGGCGCCCTTCCAGGGCACCGTCGCCGGCGGCGGCCATGGACTGGACGCCAGTGCCGAGGGCGTGGCGGAAGCCGGCACCTGCCGCACCGGCAGCAGGTCGCCGCGGCGCGACGGCGCCGACACCTCCAGCCGCCACAGCGTGTGCGGCGGCGGGATCTCCATCACGGTGGTCGCCGCGTAGGCGGCGGCCACCAGCGCGGCCAGTCCCAGGGCCAGCCGCCAGGCGGTCCGGCCCGGGCGGCGGGCTCGCGCGGGCGTCATGCGGGAGGTCGGGTCCGTTGCCATGGCGCGGATCATGCCAAGTCCGCGCCGAATGCACAACCAGGTGTCACGCAAGATTCATCGACGAGCGTCTTTCCCCGACGGCCAAGCCGCGCCGGCCGGCCGGATTCGCGTCGTAATGTATCGCCCCGCCCGGGCCGTACATTGCGACACCCGCGGCGGCGCGAGGCTGGCTACAACCCGGTTGCAGCCTTTCCCCAACCTTTCGGAGACCTCGCCATGCCCGCCCCCATCGACACCCAACGCCGCCGCCTGCTCGGCACCACCTCGGCCCTGGCCGGCGCCAGCCTGCTGAACCTGGGCCTGAACGCCAGCGCGCTGGCGCAGACCGCCCCCGCCCCAGCGCGCAGCGCCGCCGGCGCCACCTTCGGCGCCATCCGCCAGATCCGCGCCGGCGACCTGGACATCGGCTACGTCGACGCCGGCCCGGCCAACGGCCCGGTCGCGGTCCTGCTGCACGGCTGGCCCTACGACATCCACAGCTTCATCGACGTGGTGCCGCGCCTGACCGCCGCCGGCTACCGCGTCATCGTGCCGTACCTGCGCGGCTACGGCTCCACCCGCTTCCTGTCGGCCGATACCGCCCGCAACGGCGAGCAGGCGGTGGTGGCGGTCGACATCATCGCCCTGATGGACGCCCTGAAGATCGACAAGGCCGTGATCGCCGGCTTCGACTGGGGCGCGCGCACCGCCAACATCATGGCCGCGCTGTGGCCCGAGCGATGCGAGGCGCTGGTGTCGGTCAGCGGCTACCTGATCGGCAGCCAGGCCGGCAACCGCAAGCCGCTGCCGCCGCAGGCCGAGTTCCAGTGGTGGTACCAGTTCTATTTCGCCACCGAGCGCGGCGCGGCCGGCTACGCCGCCAACGTCGACGCCTTCAACAAGCTGATCTGGCAACTGGCCTCGCCGCAATGGCATTTCGACGACGCCACCTATGCGCGCAGCGCCCGCTCGTTCGCCAACCCCGACCACGTCGCCATCGTCATCCACAACTACCGCTGGCGACTGGGCCTGGCCGACGGCGAAGCGCGCTACGACGCGCTGGAACAGCGCCTGGCCGTGGCGCCGAAGATCGCGGTGCCCACCATCACGCTGGAAAGCGACGCCAACGGCGCGCCACACCCCGCGCCCGCCGCCTACGCCGGCCAGTTCACCGGCAAATACCGGCACGTCGACGTCACTGGCGGCATCGGCCACAACCTGCCGCAGGAAGCGCCCCAGGCCTTCGCCGACGCGGTGCTGCAGGTGACGCGGCTGTGACATGAAGCTATCACCAATGTGATAGAAATGTGATAGCGCCGTGATACGGCAATGGGGTCCAGCGCCACGCCATGCCGGCACGGATCTGGCCGCCGCGCCGCGTGTCCGCCGGGCAACACCCGGCGGACACGGCGTTGACAGCGTCGTCACCGTTGCCTTAGGATGCGCCCTTGCTTTTCGACAACCCCTTTCTTTCCGGGTGCCAACGTGTCTGCCATTCGTCAATTCGCCTGAACGCCGACGACTACCTTCCGGTAATCGCGGTCAGCCTGCCCATTCTCGTGGCTCGACTTTGCAGGTCTTGAGCCCAACACGCGGCAGGCGCGGTTCCGGAAAGCGCAACACATCCCCTCGCTTTCCTCCCCCGTAAGACCGTGTCGTCGGCTTCCCCACTTTTCCTGGAGAAGACCCATGACACCGGATTTCCGCGCCTGTGCGCAATCCCTTGAACTGTTCCGCTATCCCCGCACCCCGCACCTCGAAGGTTCGCGGCTGCAGGAGGGCGACCACGGCCACGACCACGTGCCCTACCGCGACCTGCGCGGCCTGCACCTGGTGGTGGAAGAGAAACTGGATGGCGCCAACACCGGCATCAGTTTCAGCGCCGCGGGCGAACTGCTGCTGCAATCGCGCGGCCACTACCTGGTGGGCGGCGGACGCGAGCGCCAGTTCAACTTCATCAAGGCCTGGGCCCAGGCCCACGCCGACTGGCTGCTGCAACGGCTCGAAGACCGCTACGTGATGTATGGCGAGACGCTGTCCAAGAAACACTCGGTGTTCTACGACGCGCTGCCGCATCACTTCTTCGAGTTCGACGTGCTCGACCGCCGCACTGGCGACTTCCTGTCCACCGCGGCGCGGCGCGCGCTGCTGGCTGGCGGCCCGGTGCTGTCGGTGCCGGTGCTGTATGAAGGCCTCGCGCCCGCGCGCCTGGCCGACCTGAAGGCCCTGTTGCGGCCGTCGCTGGCCAAGACGGCGCGGTGGCGCGACGCGTTCGAGGCCACCGTGCGGCGCGAAGGACTGGACCTGGCGCTGGCCTGGAAGCAATGCGACAAGTCGGATCTTTCCGAAGGCCTGTACCTCAAGGTCGAGGCCGACGGCAGGACGCTGGGCCGCTACAAGTGGGTGCGCGCCGACTTCGTCCAGGCCATCCTGGCATCCGAGAAACACCATTCCGAGCAGCCCTACGTCCCCAACCAGCTCGCCCCCGGCGTCGACCTGTACGCCCCGCGGCCGCGCGTGGATTGGGACACGCTGCGCGGCGACAAGGAGACATCATGAACGACGCACAACTGCGGGCCCTGGCGCCCGCCCCCGGCCAGGCGCCGGACTTCGCGGCCTGCCTGGCGGCCTTTCCGGCGCTGGAGCTGGCCAAGGTCACGCCGCAGGATCCGCGCTATCACGGCGAGGGCGACGTCTGGACCCACACGCGCATGGTGGTCGAGGCCCTGCTGGCGCTGCCCGAGTACCAGGCGGCCCGCCGCGCCGATCAGGAGATCGTGTTCCTGGCGGCGCTGCTGCACGACATCGCCAAGCATGGCACCACGGTGATCGACCCGGTCAGCGGCGCCATCTCGCAACTGGGCCATTCCGCCCGGGGCGCGATCGACGCGCGCATCGCGCTGTGGGACGCGGGCGTGCCGTTCGCCATCCGCGAGGCGGTCTGCCGCCTGATCGCCGTGCACCAGGTGCCGTTCTTCGCGCTGTCCGGCTCGCGCCGCGGCAAATCGGTGGAGTTCATCGTGCGCGAGCTGTCGTGGCAACTGAGCATTCCGTTGCTGGCGATGCTGGCCGAGGCCGACATGCGCGGCCGCATCTGCCAAGACCAGCAGCAGGTGCTGGACAACATCGCGCTGTTCCGCGAAGCGGCCCGCGAGGAAGACTGCTACGGCCAGCCGCGGCGTTTTGCCGATGCGCACACCGCGGTCAGCTACTTTCGCGGCGCCGACGTGCATCCCGACTACGCCCTGTTCCAGGAGCCCGGCTCGCGCGTCATCGTGATGTCGGGCCTGCCGGCCAGCGGCAAGAACAGCTGGGTGGCGGCGCATCACCCCGACCTGCCGGTGGTGTCGTTCGACGATGCGCGCGAGGCGCTCGGCCTGCCGCACGGCAAGAACGAGGGCAAGGTGGCGCACCTGGCGATCGACCAGGCCAAGACCCTGCTGCGCCAGCGGCGGCCATTCGTCTGGAACGCCACCAACCTGACCCCGCTGATGCGCAAGAAGACGCTGGACCTGCTGTACGCGTACCACGCCGAGGTCGAGCTGGTGTACCTGGAACAGCCGCGCGCCGAACTGCTGCGGCGCAATGCCCGGCGCGACTCGTCGCTGCCGAACAAGGCCCTGCTGGGCATGCTGCACCGCTGGGACCTGCCGCTGCCGACGGAAGCGCATCGCGTGGTGTACGCGGTGTAGCGGCGTGCGCGGCCGCGTCCCATCATCTATAGTCGCGGCCAGGCGCCCCTTCCGGCGCGCCTGGCCTTTCCTCCCCTTTTCCCGCCGCGTGCCGTGACCGATTCCGCCTCTTCCTCGCCGTTGCACCGCGCCGAGTACGCGCGCCGCATGAACCGGGTGCTGGACCACATCGACCGCCACCTGGACGCGCCGCTCGACCTGGCGCAGCTGGCGGACGTGGCCAATTTCTCACGCTTCCATTTCCATCGCGTGTTCGCCGCCTGGATGGGCGAAACGCTGGGCGACTACGCGCGCCGGCGGCGCCTGGAATACGGCGCCTTCCTGCTGTGCTGCCGTCCCGCCGACGCCGTGCTCGACATCGCGCTGGCCACCGGCTTCGGCTCCGGCGAAGCGTTCGCGCGGGCCTTCAAGCAGAAGTTCGGCAGCACCCCCACGGCCTGGCGCGCTGGCGCCGACGCCCGCCGCCTGGCCGACATCCAGGAGCGCCGCCTGCGCCGGCGCGGCGCGGACAGCAATCCTGATCAGGCCGACCGCAAGCCCGGTCAGGCGCCGGACGGGCAATCCCGCGACCATGACGGCTCCGTTTCCTTCAGCGAGCCCACCATGGAAGTCAGACTCATCGACCTGCCCGCGACCCGCGTCGCCTACCTGCGCAAGATCGGTCCCTACGGCCCCGCCATCGGCGACTTCTGGCGCGGCGTGGTCAGGCCCTGGATGCTGTCGCATGGCCTGGACAATGCCGAGTGCTTCGGCGTCGGCCATGACGATCCGGCCATCACCGCGCCGGCCAAGTGCCGCTATGACGCCTGCGTCGAGGTGCCCGAGGGCTTCCAGCCGAGCGGCCAGGCGCTGCTCACGACGCTGCCCGGCGGCCGCTATGCGGCCGCCACGTTCAATGCGCCGCCCGCGCGGATCGCCGACGCCTGGATGACGCTGTGCCGCGAATGGCTGCCGGGCAGCGGCCTGCAATGCGACGAGCGGCCGCTGTTCGAGCGCTTCCGGCCCGCCGACCAGGATCCGGCCAGCGGGCGCTTCGTGTGCGAGTTGTGCGTGCCGGTGCGGGCGCTGTAGGCGTCGGCGAAGACGGCGCGCGCCGCCCCGCTCACGCCGTTGCCGCTCCTACGCCTGTTCCGGCAGGTAGCCGCTGTAGCCCATCAGGGTCGACAGCCGCTTGGCGACGTTGCCGACGATCTCCTGCACCTGTGCGATGCTGGGCGATTCCTTGCGGTCGATGCGTTCGATGTGCGGCACGTTGATGGCGGCGATGACGTGGTTGCCCACGCCCATCACCGGATACGCGACGTTGGTGATGCCGCGGATCTGGCGGCTGGCCATGCAGGCGCAGCCGTTCTTGCGCACGTCCGCCAGGATCGGGAACAGTTCTCCCGGATCCGACTCCAGCTCGCCTTCGACCTTGATGTGCGCCGCCAGCATGCGGGTGCGCTCGACCTCGTCGCGGAAGGCCAGCAGCACGTGGCCCGAGGACGTATCGGTCAGGCCCATCATCACGCCCACCTTCAGGCCGAACGACCAGCGCTCGGGGCTGTCGACCTGCGCGATCACCACCACCCGGCCCGCCTGGTAGACCGCCAGGTGGCAGGACTGGCGCGCGCGGTTGGCCAGCTCGCGCAGCAGCGGCAGCGCCACGCTCACCAGCGATTTGAGCGGCTGCTGGCGGTGCGCCAGCTCGAACATCTTCAGCGTCAGCGTGTAGCGGTCGTTGTCGTCGACCTGCACGAAGCCGCGCCGCTGCAGCGTGACCGCCATGCGGAAGATCTCGCTGACGCTGCGGCCGATCTTCTGCGCCAGCTCGGCCAGCGTATAGCCGGCCGGGCTGGCCGCCAGCGCCTCCAGGATGTCCAGGCCCTTTTCCAGGGCGGGCGCGGCGTAGCGTTGCGCGCCCGGCGAGTCCGCGGCGTCGGCCTCGGTCGGAGTGGAATCGGCGGGGGAAATCTTGGAAGCGGTCATGGCGTCGGCGTTGGATTGAAACCCGATTTTATTCGGCCCGGGTCCAGGCCCGCAGGGCCTGGCGCTGCTCGCCCAGCCCGGCGATGCCCAGGCGCATCTCGTCGCCCGCCTTCAGGTACACCGGCGGCTTCTGGCCCAGGCCCACGCCCGGCGGCGTGCCGGTGCTGATGATATCGCCCGGCATCAGCGACATGAAGCGGCTGATGTAGCTGACCAGCGTCTTGACGCCGAACACCATGGTGCGGGTGCTGCCGTTCTGGAAGCGGTGGCCGTTGACCTCCAGCCACATGTCGAGGTCCTGCGGATCGGCGATCTCGTCGCGCGTCACCAGCCACGGGCCGACCGGCGCGAAGGTGTCGCAGCCCTTGCCCTTGTCCCACTGGCCGCCGCGCTCGATCTGGTATTCGCGCTCGGACACGTCGTTGACCACGGTGTAGCCGGCCACGTAGTCCATGGCCTCGCTCTCTTCCACGTACGACGCCCTCTTGCCGATGATCACGCCCAGTTCCACTTCCCAGTCGGTCTTGACCGAGCCGCGCGGGATGATCACCGGATCGTCCGGGCCGCTGAGCGACGAGCTGGGCTTGAGGAACAGCACCGGCTCGGCCGGCACCGGCAGGCCCGACTCGGCGGCATGGTCGGCGTAGTTCAGGCCGACGCAGACGATCTTGCCCACGCCGTTGACCGGGCAGCCGTAGCGCACCGCGCCGTCCACGCGCGGCAGGCTGGCGGGGTCGAGCTTGGCCAATCGGGCCAGCGTCGCCGGGGCGATGGCGGCGGTGTCGATGTCGGCGACCACGCCCGACAGGTCGCGCAGGGCGCCCTGGGCGTCGATCAGGCCGGGTTTTTCCTGGCCGGGTTGGCCGTAGCGTACGAGTTTCATGCGGAGTCCTTGAAGGAAAAGAAAGCGGGCCGGCGGGTCAGTTGGACCAGCCGCCGTCGATAACCTGGATGGTACCGGTGGTGAAGCCGGATTCGTCGCTGGCCAGGTAGACCACCAGCGCCGCGACCTCCTCGACCCGGCCAACGCGGCCGATCGGCTGGCGCGCCACGAAGGCGGCGCGCACCGCGGCCTCGTCGTTGCCCTGCTGGCGCGCCTGGGCGGCGATGCGCTCGCGCAGCGAGGGCGACTCGACCGTGCCGGGGCAGATGGCGTTGCAGCGGATGCCGCGCGCCACGAAGTCGGCCGCCACCGCCTTGGTCAGGCCGATCACGGCGGCCTTGGAGGCGCCATAGACGAAGCGGTTGGGCACGCCCTTCACGCTGGAGGCGGCCGAGGCCATGTTGATGATCGAGCCGCCGCGCTCCAGCATCGCCGGCAGGTAGGCGCGGATGGTGCGGTACATGGTCTTGACGTTCAGGTCCATGCTGAAGTCCCAGTCGGCCTCTTCGCAATCCAGCACCGAGCCGGCGTGGACGAAGCCGGCGCAATTGAACAGCACGTCCACCGCGCCGGTTTCGCGCGCGCAGTCGGCCACGGCGGCGCCGTCGCGCACGTTCAGCACGCGGGTGCGCAGCCCGTCCAGGCCGGCTTCGCGGGCCTCCCGGGCCAGGTCGGCCAGCGCGGCCTCGTTGATGTCGGTGGCCCAGACCTGGGCGCCCTCGCGCGCCAGGGCCAGGGCGCTGGCGCGGCCGATGCCGTTGCCGGCCGCCGTGACCAGCGCCCGCTTGTCTTGCAAACGTAGGGTCATGTCTCTTCTCGTCGGTGGGGGGAACCCGGGCGGCGGCGCGTTTTTGCGTGCCGCCGCATTTGTCTTATGAAACTAACTTTTCACTCATAAAACGAAATATACGGGAATTCCAAGATCAGGCAACGGGAATGTCGGCATTCATGCTCAGTAATTACCCGAATTTCATCCTGATTTTCAGAAATCAGGGCAAACCTGTGTTGACCACAGATATGAAACTTGCTTTTATATGCAAAACAACGAGCGCTAAAAAACATGACGAGACAAGCCTCCCTGGACCCTCAGCTATTGCTGATCTCCCCCGAAGACAACTGCCTGATCGTGCGCCGCGCCCTGGCCGCCGGCACCCGCGTGCAGCTCGAGGACGGCAGCGCCGTCATCGCCGCGCCGCTGGGCCTGGGCCACAAGCTGGCGCGCCGCGCCATGCCGGCCGGCGAAAAGATCCTGAAGTACGGCGCCATCATCGGCAGCCTGACCACCGCCGTCGCGGCCGGGGACCACATCCACACCCACAACCTCGACAGCGACTACACCCCCACTTACACGTTGGAAGAAGGCCGCGCCTTCACCGACCGGCACTGAGGCTCCGCCATGACCGATCTGTCCCAGCCCCTGCAGGGCTATCCGCGCGCCGACGGCCGCAAAGGCATCCGCAACGTGGTCGTCGTCGCCTACCTGGTCGAATGCGCCCATCACGTGGCGCGCGAGATCGCGCTGGATTTCCGCGACCTGGCCGGCGACGTGCAGGTGCACCTGGTGGGCTTTCCCGGCTGCTACCCCAACGCCTATGCCGAACGCATGATGACGGCCATCGCCACCCATCCCAACGTCGGCGCAGCGCTGCTGGTGTCGCTGGGCTGTGAAAGCATGAACAAGCGCAAGCTGGAAGCGGCCATCGCCGACTCCGGCCGGCCGGTCCACACCCTCACCATCCAGCAGCGCGGCGGCACCCGCAGCACGGTGGCCGAGGGCCGCGCCTGGGTCCGCGCCACCGCCCAGGACCTGGCGCGGCAGCAGCGCGTGCCGATGGGCATCGACGAACTGGTGATCGGCACCATCTGCGGCGGCTCCGACGGCACCAGCGGCATCACCGCCAACCCGGCGGTGGGCCGCGCCTTCGACATGCTGATCGCGCAGGACGCCACCTGTATCTTCGAGGAGACCGGCGAACTGGTCGGCTGCGAATTCCACATGCGGCGCCGCGCCGCCACGTCCGAGCTGGGCGAGGAGATCGTGGCCTGCGTCAACAAGGCGGCGCGCTACTACAGCATCATGGGCCACGGCAGCTTCGCGCCCGGCAACGCCGACGGCGGCCTATCGACCATCGAGGAAAAATCGCTGGGCGCCTACGCCAAGAGCGGCGCCTCGCCCATCGACGGCATCATCAAGCCGGGCGACGTGCCGCCGTTCGGCGGCCTCTACCTGCTGGACGTGGTGCCCGACGGCGAACCGCGCTTCGGCTTTCCCAACATCAGCGACAACGCCGAGATCGTCGAGCTGATCGCCTGTGGCGCGCACGTGATCCTGTTCACCACCGGGCGCGGCTCGGTGGTGGGCTCGGCGGTGTCGCCGGTGATCAAGGTCTGCGCCAACCCCGACACCTACCGCGCCCTGGGCGAGGACATGGACGTGGACGCCGGCCGCATCCTGGAGGGCCGCGGCTCGCTGCAGGAGGTGGCCGAGGAGATCCACGCCCAGGTCCAGGCGGTCGCCAACGGCGCGCCCAGCAAGTCCGAGGACCTGGGCCACCGCGAGTTCATCCTCACCTACAAGGCGTTCGAGCCGATCGGCCCGTCCTGCCTGCCGCTCAGCCGCGCGGCCTGACGCGCCGCGCCGCCGAAGGAGTGAGACACAGTGAACTACACGTTTGATTTCGCCTCGGTGCTTGAACAGTGGCCCCTGCTCGCGCAGGGCGCATGGGTCACGGTCAAGCTGTCGTTCTGCGCCACGGTGCTGGGTTTCATCCTCGGCACCCTGTGCGCGCTGGCGCGCAACAGCCGGCTGGGCTGGCTGCGCGCCCTGGCCGGCGGCTATGTGGAGCTGATCCGCAACACGCCGCTGCTGATCCAGGCCTATTTCCTCATCTTCGGCCTGTCCAGCGCCGGGCTCACCATGCCGATCATGGCGGGCGCGGTGCTGGCGCTGGTGATCAACATCGGCGCCTACACCTGCGAGATCGTGCGCGCCGGCATCGAGTCCATCCCCAAGGACCAGCTCGAGGCCGGCGAATGCCTGGCGCTCTCTCGCCTGCAGGTGTTCTGGCACGTGGTGCTGCGGCCCGCGGTCGAGCGCGTCTATCCGTCGCTGACCAGCCAGTTCGTGCTGCTGATGCTGGCCTCCAGCATCATGTCGGCGGTGGGCGCGGAGGAACTGCTGGGCGTGGCCAACCGCATCCAGTCGGACACCTACCGCAACTTCGAGGTCTTCATCGTGCTGTGGGGCGTGTACCTGGCGCTGTCGTGGCTGATGCGGCTGGGGTTCTGGCTGCTGGCCCAGGTCGTGTTCCCGCGCCGGCGCAAGCTCGGCACGCCGCTGTAAGGGGACGCGCCATGGCTTTCTTCATTCCCGAGCAACACGCCTGGTACCTGGTGGAAGGCGCCTGGGGCACCGTCAAGCTGTCGGCCTGGACCTTCGCCGGCGGCGGCCTGGCCGGCCTGCTGCTGGCGCTGGCTCGCGTGTCGCCACGCCGCGCCCTGCGCGCGGCGGCCGCCGGCTACATCCAGGTGATCCAGGGCACGCCGCTGCTGGTGCTGATGGGCCTGTGCTTCTTCGGTCCCAGCCTGTTCGGCCTGGGCGAGCTGTCGGCGCTGGCCGCGGCCGGCCTGGCCATGACGATCTATTCCAGCGCCTTCCTGGGCGAGATCTGGCGCGGCTGCATCCAGGCGGTGCCGAAGAACCAGTGGGAGGCGGCCGAATGCCTGGGCCTGTCGCGGCTGCAGCGCATGGCCAAGGTGGTGTTGCCGCAGGCGCTGCGCATCGCCACCCCGCCCACGGTCGGCTTCCTGGTGCAGATCATCAAGAACACCTCGATCGCCTCGCTGGTGATCGGCTATCCGGAGCTGGCCTACAACGCCAAGATCCTCAACAACTCGACCTTCCAGCCCTTCGTCTATTTCGGCTGCGCCGCCGTCCTGTACTTCCTCATGTGCTACCCGCTGTCACGCTGGAGCCGTACCTTGGAAAGGAGACTCAATGCATCCCGTCGTTGAACTGGACCAGGTCCACAAGCGCTTCGGCGGCACCCACGTGCTGCGCGGCGTGTCGTTTTCCGTCAACCGCGGCGAGGTCGCGGCCATCATCGGCAAGAGCGGCTCGGGCAAGAGCACCGCGCTGCGCTGCATGGACCGGCTCGAGACCACCGACGCCGGCACCATCCGCGTCTGCGGCCACGCGCTGCACGACAGCGACGGCCTGGACCTGCGCGCGCTACGCAAGGACGTGGGCATCGTGTTCCAGAGCTACAACCTGTTCCCGCACATGACCGCGCTGCAGAACATCACGCTGGCGCCGCGCTCGGTCAAGGGCGTCAAGCCGGCCCAGGCGCGCGAACAGGCCATGCAGGCGCTGGCGCACGTCGGCCTGGCCGACAAGGCCGAAGCCTATCCCGAGCAACTGTCGGGCGGCCAGCAGCAGCGCGTGGCCATCGCCCGTTCGCTGGCGATGCAGCCCAAGGTGATGCTGTTCGACGAAGTGACCTCGGCGCTCGACCCGGAACTGACCGGCGAAGTGCTCAAGGTGATGGAGAACCTCGCCGCCGAGGGCATGACCATGATCCTGGTCACGCACGAGATGGCGTTCGCGCGCGAAGTGGCCGACAAGGTCATCTTCATGCACCAAGGACAGGTCTGGGAGCAGGGGCCGGCCAGCATGCTGTCGGCCCCCGCCACGCCGGAACTGCGGCAGTTCCTGGGCAGCGGACTGTAGGGCCGCCGGCCCCGTCCCTGCCCCGATAACAACGACACTGGAGACAACCCGCATGAACAAGCCCGTATTCCCGCCGCGCCTGCGCGCCGCTTTCGTCGGCCTGGCCCTGATCGGCGGCCTGGCCCTGTCCGGCGCCGCCCACGCCGACCAGCTCGACGACATCATGAAGGCCAAAAAACTGCGCGTGGCCATCGACCTGGGCGTGCCGCCCTATGGCATGAAGGACGCCGCGCTCAACCCCACCGGCTCCGATGTCGAGACCGCGCGCCTGCTGGCCAAGGGCCTGGGCGTCGAGCTGGAAATCGTGCCCACCACGGGCGCCAACCGCGTGCCATTCCTGCAGACCGGCAAGGCCGACATCGTCATCTCCAGCATGTCGGTCACGCCCGAGCGCCAGAAGGTCATCGACTTCTCAACGCCCTACGCCGCCATCCTGGCGGTGGTCGGCGCGCCCAAGGGCATGAAGCTGACCAGCGCGGCCGACCTGTCCAACAAGAAGGTCATCGCCACCCGCGGCACCACCAACGACACCGAGCTGACCAAGATCGCGCCCAAGGACGCGCAGATCATCCGCTTCGACGACGACGCCACCTCGATCACCGCGGTCGTCAGCGGCCAGGCCGACATCTTCGCCACCGCGCCCGCCCTGCTGCGTACCATCAATGAAAAGGCGCCCGCCAAGCAGATGGAATCGAAGTTCGTGATGCGCCTGAACATGCTGGCCATCGGCCTGCGCAAGAACGAGCCGGCGCTCAAGGACAAGCTGGACGGCTGGGTGCGCGCCAACCTCAAGAACGGCGAACTGAACACCATCTACAAGCAATTCCACGGCGTCGACCTGCCGCAGGAAGTCACCAAGACCGGCGGCTGACCCCGCACAGGAGACCCCATGGCCCGCATCGTTTCCGTCGACATCCTGCAGGTCGACCTGCAACCCAAGGTCAGGCGCACCGACGCCGTGCAGAGCTTCGAGCGCCAGGAAACCCCGATCGTGCGCATCACCGACGCCGATGGCGTCATCGGCACCGGCTACAGCTACACCATCGGCACCGGCGGCTCGTCGGTGATCCGGCTGCTGGACGACCACCTGGCGCCCCTGCTACTGGGGCGCGAGGCCGACGACATCGAACGGCTCTGGCGCGACCTGATGTACCGCGTCCACGCCACCACCGTGGGCGCGCTGACCTCGATCGCGCTGGCCGCCATCGACACCGCGCTGTGGGACCTGCGCGCGCGCCGCGCCCGGCTGCCGCTGCACCGGCTGGCCGGCGGCGCCAGGCCCGACATCCCGCTGTACACCACCGAAGGCGGCTGGCTGCACCTGGAGCCGTCGCAGTTGGTGGACGAGGCGCTGAAGGCGCGCGAAGGCGGCTTCGGCGGCGCCAAGATCAAGGTCGGCAGGCCGCACGTGGCCGAGGACGTGGCGCGGCTGGCGGCGGTGCGCGCCGCCGTCGGCGCCGGCTGGGACATCATGACCGACGCCAACCAGGGCTTCTCGCTGCCCGAGGCGATCCGCCGCGCGCGCTGCTTCGAGCCGTTGGACCTGGCCTGGTTCGAGGAACCGATCCACGCCGACGACGTGCAAGCCCATCGCCGGCTGAGCCAGTCCACCACCCTGCCCATCGCCGTGGGCGAATCGCTCTACAGCCTGTCGCAGTTCAAGGACTACCTGCAGAGCGAGGCCTGCTCCATCGTGCAGGTGGACGTGGGCCGCATCGGCGGCATCACGCCATGGCTCAAGGTGGCGCACATGGCGGAGGCCTACAACGTGCCGGTGTGCCCGCACTTCCTGATGGAAATCCACGTGGCGCTGTGCTGCGCGGTGCCCAACAGCCGCTGGCTGGAATACATCCCGCAGCTGGACATGGTGACCGAACACGGCATGCGCATCGAGAACGGCCGGGCCATCCCGTCGGAAGAACCCGGCCTGGGCATCGCCTGGGACTGGGACCGCATCGGCAAGCTGACGCTGCACCGCAGCCGCCACGGTTGAACTGAAGGCGCTTGCCCCGCGAGGGCGCCGCCCTCTCACGCGGCGGCGGCATCCTCCAGGATCATCTCGGCGCCGCGCTCGGCCACCATCATCACCGCCGCCTGGGTGTTGCCGGACACCATCTTCGGCATCACCGAGGCATCCACCACCCGCAGGCCGGCGATGCCATGGACGCGCAAGCGCGGGTCGGTGACGGCGCCGGCATCCGTGCCCATGCGGCAGGTGCCGATCGGGTGGTAGATGGTCTGGCCGTTGCGGCGCGCGAAATCCAGCCACTCCTCGTCGCTGTCGACCGCCGCCCCCGGGCTCAACTCGCTTTCCACATAGTGTTGCAGGGCCGGCCGCTGCACGATGCGCCGCGCCACCCGCATGCCGCCCACCAGGCTGTCGCGGTCGACCTGCGCCGACAGGAAGTTCGGCCGGATCGACGGCGCGGCCAGCGGGTCGGCCGATTTCAGGTGGATCGAGCCCACCGACTCCGGCCGCAGCTGCGCCACGCCGATGGTCATGCCCGGCGCGCGGTCGAGGATGCGCTCGGCCGCGTTGGCGTAACTGGCGTGCACAAAGAAGTACTGCACGTCGGCCGCCGGCAGGTCCGGCGCGCTCTTGACGAAGCCGTGCACCAGGCCCGTGCCCAGCGTCAGGATGCCCTTGTGGCGGGTGTAGTAGCGCGCCACCTGCTGCGCCAGGCGCCAGCCGCGCGACATCTCGTTGAGCGTCACCGTGTTCCTGACCCGCCAGTTCATGCGCGTGGCGAAGTGGTCGATGTAGTTCTCGCCCACCTGCGGCTGCGCGTGCACCAGCGCGATGCCGAAGGATCGCAGCAGCGCGGGGTTGCCCACGCCCGACAGCTCCAGCAGCTGCGGCGACTGCACCGCCCCCAGGCACAGCAGCGTCTCGCGCCGCGCCCGCACGGTGAATTCCTGGCCGTTCTTGCGGTAGGCCACGCCGACGCAGCGCTTGCCCTCGAACAGCAGCCGCGTCACGTGCGCGCCGCACTCCACCGTCAGGTTCTTGCGGCCGGCGGCGGGCTTCAGGTAGCCATCCACCACGCTCCAGCGGCGGCCGCGGCGCTGCACCACCTGGTAATAGCCGACCCCGTCCTGGCGGCCGGCGTTGTAGTCGGGATTGAGCGGCAGGCCGTCTTCCTGGGCCGCGCGCAGGAAGGCGTCGGACACCGGAAAGCGCTCGGCCACTTCCTCCAGGTGCATCGGCCCGGACTTGCCGCGGGTCTCGCCGCCGGGCTCAAAGCACTCGATCTTGCGGAACACGCGCTCGGCGGTGCCGCCGCCCCAGCCGGTGGCGCCGGCGGCCTCCCAACCGTCGTAGTCCTCTGGCCGGCCGCGCACGTAGATCATGCCGTTGATCAGCGTCGAGCCGCCCAGGCCCTTGCCGCGCGGCACGGCGATGGTGCGGCCGTAGACGTTGTCCTCCGGCTCGGTGGCGAAGCGCCAGTTGTAGTCCGGGTTCACCAGCAGCTTGGAAAAGCCCGCCGGGATCGAGATCCACATGCTGCGCGCCTCGTGCCCGGCCTCCAGCATCAGCACCCGGTGGCGGCCATCGGCCGACAGGCGGTTGGCCAGGATGCAGCCGGCGGTGCCGCCGCCCGCGATAATGAAGTCGTAGTCACCCATCATTCCGTCTCACGACTGCGCGGCCGGCGCCACGCCCATCATTTCCGCCATCAGCTCGATCTGCCCGGCCAGCATCGGCGCGCCGTAATGCACCTTGCAGCCGCGCGCCCGCGCCGCCACCAGCAGCGGCGTGTCGGCCGGCTGCATGATGACCTCGCACACCAGCTGGTTGGGCGTCAGCCGCGTGGTGTCCAGCGGCAGCGCGTCGTCCGGCTTCATGCCGAGCGAGGTGCCGTTGACCACCAGGTCATGGCCCGACGGATCGGCCGTGCCGACCGTGATGTCGGCCCCGGGATGCAGCGACAGGATGCGCGCCTTCAGGTCCTCGGCCTTGGCCGGCGTGCGGTTGGCGATGGTCAGCCGCGACACGCCCGCCTGCACCAGGGCGAAGCCGATGGCGTTGGCCGCGCCGCCGGCGCCGGCCAGGTAGGCGCTCTTGCCCTCGGGCGCCACGCCGTTCGTGCGCAGGCCGCGCACGAAGCCCTCGCCGTCCAGCATGTGCGCCACCAGGCGGCCATCGGCCTCGCGCCGCACCACGTTGGCGGCGCCGATCTTGCGCGCCACCGGCGTGGCGTCGTCGGCCAGCGCCAGGATCGCCGCCTTGTGCGGCATGGTGACGATCAGGCCGCCCAGGTTCTCCAGCCGGCGCAGCCCGGCCACCACCTCGGCCAGGTTGTCCGGCCGCGCATGGAACGGCACGCACACGCCGTCGAAGCCGATGCGGGCGAAATGCTCGTTCATGCGCTGCGGGGTCTTGACGTGGTAGATCGGGTCGGCAAGGATGCCGAACAGGCGGGTATTGCCGCTGATTTCCTTCATTGCTCTGTCTCCGTTTCGTGGCGCCGGCGTCCGGCGCCCTTGAATGCTGGCATGCCCTATCGCCGGATGAGTTCGCGCGCCACCGCCTCGATGCCGGCGCCGTCCAACCGGTAATGCGCATACAGCGTGGTGGGCGGGGCGATCAGGCTGTACTCGTCGTAGATGCCATGGCGCCGCAGCCGCGTGCCGCTGCCGGCATCGGCCAGCACCTCGGCCACCGCCGAGCCCAGGCCGCCCATCACATTGTGCTCTTCCACCGTCAGCAGGACGCGCGCCTGCCCGGCCGCCGCCAGCACCGCCTCGCGGTCCAGCGGCTTGATGGTGGGCATGTCGATCACGCCCACCGACAGGCCGTCCTCGCGCAGCCGGGCGGCGGCTTGCAGCGCCGCGTGCAGCGTGATGCCGCAGGCGATGATGTTCAGGTCGCTGCCGCGCGAATGGACGATGGCGCGGCCGAAGGTGAACGGCGTGCCGTCCTCGTAGACCTGCGGATCGCGGCCGCGGCCAATGCGGAAGTAGATCGGCTCGGGCCAGTCCACCGAGGCCTTGATGGCGGCGGCCAGTTGCGGGCCGTCGGCCGGCGACACCACGGTCAGGCCGGCGATGGCGCGCATGGTGGAGATGTCTTCGGTGGCGTGGTGCGAGGTGCCGTAGAAACCCAGGCTGATGCCGGTGTGATGGCCGATCAGCCGCACCGGCAGCTTGGTGTAGGCCACGTCCATGCGGATCTGTTCGCAGCACAGCAGGCCCAGGAACGAGGCGAAGGTGGCCACGAACGGCATGGCGCCGGTGGTGGCCAGGCCGGCCGCCGCCGACACCATGTTCTGCTCGGAGATGCCGAACTGCACGTAGCGGTCGGGATAGGCCGAGGCAAAGCGGTTCAGGCCGTTGGAATACTGCAGGTCGGCCGAGCCGGCCATCACCGGGTGCCCGGCCCGCGCCAGGTCGATCAGCGCGTCGGAAAGATACGACAGCCCGGGGTTCACCGCGTTCAGCGCGCGGTACTGCCAGGAATCGGGGGAAAGCGTCTGTGCCTGTGCCATTCAGATCTCGCGGGTCATGATTTCGTCGATGGCGGCCTGCGCGTCCTGCGGCGCCAGGTAGCCCAGATGCCAGCCGGGTTCGGTTTCCATATAGGAGACGCCCTTGCCCTTGATGGTCCTGGCGATGACGCAGGCGGGCCGCGCGCGCGCCTCGTCGGCGCGCAGGCGGCGCAGCAGCGCGGTCAGCGCCACCAGGTCGTGGCCGTCGACCTCGTGCACCTCCCAGCCGAAGGCCTGCCACTTGTCGCGCAGCGATTCCACGCCGATCACGTCGTCGACCTTGCCATCGAGCTGGTAGCCGTTGCGGTCGATGATGGCGACCAGGCGCGACAGCTTGTGGTGCGCGGCGAACAGCGCCGCTTCCCACACCTGGCCTTCCTGCATCTCGCCATCGCCCAGCATCACGAACACATTGAAGTCGCGCTGGCCCATGCGGCCGCCCAGCGCCATGCCGGCGCCGTTGGACAGCGCGTGGCCGATGGAGCCGGAGCTGAAATCGACGCCCGGCACCTTGGTCATGTCGGGGTGGTCGCCCAGCGGGCTGCCCAGGCGGGTGTAGCCGTCCAGCAACTCGTGCGGGATGAAGCCGTGGTCGGCCAGCACCGGGAACAGCCCCACCGCCGCGTGGCCCTTGCCCATCAGGAAGCGGTCGCGGTCCGGCCAGGCCGGCTCGCCCGGCCGCAGCCGCATCACGTCGTAGTACAGCGCGGCAAAGATCTCGGCGCACGAAAAGACCGAGCTGTAGTGCCCGACCTTGGCGATCTCGATCAGCCTGATGGTTTCCAACCGGATGTGGCGGGCTTTTTCCCGCAACATCCGGACCTCGTCTTCGCTTGGGTCTCCCCGGTCCTGGCGCATGGCGTCTCCTTCGCTCATTAGAATATATGATATATAATATACCCATCGCGCTTGAATTGGCCAGGGCGGGATAGAATTCAGCCGGGCGCCGTTTCACGGCTTCCGTCCATTCCATCGAACCCGCAAGCCTCGACCGTCATGCCCAGCCTTAAACCGGTAAAAAAAGAGAACCTCTCCGTCAAGGTCTACAACGAGATCCGTAACGCCCTGATCAACGGGCAGTACGAACCCGGAGAGCGCCTCATCATTGGCGAGCTGGCCCAGGAAATGGGCGTCTCGATCACGCCCGTGCGCGAGGCCATCTTCCGCCTCATCAGCGAACAGGGCCTGGAAATGCAGGCCGCCACCGCGGTCTACGTGCCCTATGTCAATTCGGAAAAGCTGCGCGAGATCCAGCAGATCCGCTTCCACCTGGAAGGCATGGGCGCGGCCGAGGCCGCCAGGAACATCACGCGCAAGCAGCTGGACAACCTGATCGCGCTGCAGAAGGACTTCATCTCCTGCACCTCGACCGACCCCAAGCGCGCCAGCTACCTGAACCGCAAGTTCCACTTCGGCATCCTGGAAGCCAGCAACAAGCCCATCCTGCGCAACACCGTGGAATCGTTCTGGGTCATCACCGGCCCGATCCTCAAAGTGTTCCACATCAAGACCGCCGGGCTCGACTACTCCCAGGACGAACACCGCCACGAGGCGGTGCTGGCCGCGCTGGAGGCGCGCGACCCGGAAGCCGCCACCAAGGCGATCCAGGCCGACCTGGTGTGGGGCGGCAAGATCATGATCGACTGGCTGGTCGAACGCGAAAAAGAACTCGACTACCGCCCGCCCGGGCCTCGCAAATAGGAAGATTCGATGCTGAAGATTTTCGGTGCTCCCGGCCGCTACATCCAGGGAGCCGGCGCGCTCGACGCGCTGGGCGGATACGCCGCCCTGTTCGGCCGCCGCGCCGCCCTGGTCATCGACCGCTACGTGCAGGGCGTGCTGGGCCCGAGAATCGAAGCATTGTGCGGCGCCCACGGCGTGGCGCTGACCGCCCTGCCGGTCGAAGGCGACATCACGCCCGATTCGATCGCGGCGCTGCGCGCGCAGGCCGCGGCCGCCGGCATCGACATGGTCATCGCGGTGGGCGGCGGCAAGGCGCTGGACGCCGGCAAGGCGGTGGCCAAGGCCGAGCACTGCCATCTGGTCACCGTGCCCACGGTGGCGTCGAACGACGCGCCCACCAGCAAGAACTACGTGCTGTACGACGCCCATCACAATCTCCTGGCGGTCGAGCACATGCTGTTCAACCCGACCATCGTGCTGGTGGACACCGCCGTCATCGCCACCGCGCCCGCGGCGTTCTTCCGCGCCGGCCTGGGCGACGCCATCTCGAAGAAATTCGAGGCCGAGCAATGCGCCCGCAATGGCGGGCGCAACATGTACGACGGCGTCCCGCCGCTGACCGCCCAGCTGATCGCCGACGGCTGCCTGCGCACGCTGCTGGCCGACGGCGCCGACGCGCTGGCGGCGGCCGGCAGCGGCCAGCCCACGCCCGCGTTCGAACGGGTGGTGGAAGCCATGATCCTGATGAGCGGCCTGGGATTCGAAAGCGGCGGGCTGTCGATCGCCCACGCGCTGACGCGCGGCCTGCCGAAGATCGCCGGCCTGGCCCACGCGCCGCACGGGCTGCAGGTGGCCGTCGGCCTGCTGGTGCAGCTCGACCTGGAGGCGCGCCAGGACGGCATGCTGGCCACCCTGACGCAGTGGTACGAACAGGTCGGCCTGCCCACCACGCTGAGCGCGCTGGGCGCGGCCGCGCCGTCGGACGCCGAACTGGCGCGGGCCGCCGAGCTGACGCTGGCCGCGCGCCATGCCGCCAATTTCGATCGCCCGCTGGACATCAAGACCCTCGTCAACGCCTTGCGCCGCCACGCCTGACCCGCGCCCGGCCGGACCTTCCGTCCGGCGCCAAGGCCCGCGAGCCATGCGCCGCGTCGGGGCGTCACCCCGCAATGCGGCGCTGGCGCGGCCGGCGCGTGTCAGAACGCCACGTTGTCGCCGCCCTTCAGGCCCAGCTTGGCGCGGGTCTCGGCCGGCGTGGCCACTTCCAGGTTGAGCGCTTCCAGGATGGTGCGGATGCGCTCGACCTGCGAGCGGTTCGACTCGGCCAGCTGGCCCGGCCCGATCCACAGCGAATCCTCCAGTCCCACCCGCACGTTCGAACCCATGGCCGCGCCAATGGTGGCCAGCGGCATCTGGTTGCGGCCGGCGCCCAGGATCGACCATTCGTACTCGTTGCCGAACAAGCGGTCGGCGGTGCGCTTCATGTGCATCAGGTCTTCCGGGTGCGGGCCGATGCCGCCCAGGATGCCGAACACCGACTGGATGAACGGCGGCGACTTCACCAGGCCGCGGTCGACGAAGTGCGCCAGGTTGTACAGGTGGCTGATGTCGTAGCACTCGAATTCGAAGCGGGTGCCGTTGGCGTTGCCCAGCTCCAGGATCGATTCGATGTCCTGGTAGGTGTTGCGGAAGATCAGCGAGCGGCTGTTCTCCAGGTGCTCGCGCTCCCAGTCGTGCTTGAAGTCCTGGAAGCGGCCCAGCATCGGGAACAGGCCGAAGTTCATCGACCCCATGTTCAGCGACGCCAGCTCCGGCTTGAAGGTGGTGGCCGGCCGCATGCGCTCCTGCACCGTCATGTGCGGACTGCCGCCGGTGGTGATGTTGATGATGGCGTCGGTCTCGGCCTTGATGCGCTTGAGGAACGGCTCGAACAGCGCCGGGTCCTGCGACGGTTTGCCGGTTTCCGGGTCGCGCGCGTGCAGGTGCAGCACGGCGGCGCCGGCGCGGGCCGCGCCGATGGCGGCCTCGGCGATCTCGTCGGCCGTCACCGGCAGGTGCGGCGACATGCTGGGCGTGTGGATGGCGCCCGTCACGGCGCAGGTGATCACGACTTTCTGCTTGGGTTTAGCCATTTTCGTCTCCGTTGTCTTGCTGTTGCTTGTGGCGCATGAGGCGCATCAGTTGTTCGTCGCGCCAGTAGCGGCGCGCCGTCAGGTCGTCGGCCGGCAGCAGGCCGCGGCGCTCGGCGGCCAGGGCCTCGACCAGGGCGCCGTCCCAGGGCACGGCTTGGCCCTGGGTGGCGCCGATGGATTGGTACAGGCCGCCGTAGCGCGCGCAGTAGTCGGCGATGCCGCCGGGCGCGTTCAGGTCGATGGTCTCGAACGGCCCCATGAACGACCAGCGCAGGCCCAGGCCGTCCTTGACGGTGGTGTCGATGTCCTCGGCGCTGGCGATGCCGGCGGCGGCCAGGCGGAAGGCCTCGTGCAGCAGCGCGCCCTGCAGGCGGTTGAGGATGAAGCCCTCGATCTCGCGCCGCATCGTCACGGGCTTCTGGCCGATGTCCAGCATGATGTCGCGCGCCGCCCGCATGGCGGCCTCGCTGGTCCACGGCGCCGGGCACAGCTCCACCACCGGGATCAGGTACGGCGGGTTGACCGGATGCGCCACCAGGCAGCGCTGGCGGCCGGGCAGGCCTTCGGTGAATTCGCTGGCGGGAATGCTGGAGGTGGAACTGCCGATGATGGCGTCGGGCTCGGCCGCCGCGTCCAGCTGCGCGAACAGGTCGCGCTTGAGATCGAGCCGCTCGGGCGAGTTCTCCTGGATGTAGCGGGCGCCGGCCAGCGCCTCCGGCAGGCTGGCGGCCACTTCGATGCGGGCGGCGGCCGCCGCCGCGTCGCGCAGCAGGCCGTGCGCCTGCAATTCGTCCAGCTGGCGCCGGATCAGCGCGCCGGCCTCGGCCAGCATGGCGGCGTTGACGTCGTACAGCCGCACCTGCCAGCCCTGGCGCGCGAACACGATGGCCCAGGCCTGGCCGATCAGGCCGGTGCCGATGATGGCGGCGCGGCGCCGCTGCGGGTCGGCCGCCATCAGTAGAGCTTCTGAGTGAAGCCGTCGACCACGATGGCCTGTCCGGTGACGCTGCGGGCGGCCTCGCTGGCATTGAACAGCACCATGTTGGCGATGTCGCGCGCGGTGACCATGCGGCCCAGCGCCGCCTGGTTCTCGTAGAGCGCGGCGATCTCGTCGACCGGCTTGTCCAGCGTTTTGGCCTTGGCTTCGATCACGGCGCGGATGCGCGGCCCTTCGACCGCGCCCGGCAGGATGGCATTGACGCGGATGCCGTGGCCGCCCAGCTCGATCGCCAGCGACTTGGTGAAGCCGATCACGGCCCACTTGGACGCCGAATAGACCGAGCGCCCGGCAAAGCCCAGGTGGCCCGCGGCCGACGACAGGTTGATCATGACGCCGGCGCGCGACTGCTTGAGCAGCGGGATGGCCTGGCGCGCGCACAGGAACTGGCCGGTGATGTTGACCGCCAGAGTGCGGTCCCAGTCGGCCTTGGAGAGCGTCTCGACGAAACCGGTGGGGCCGGCCACGCCGGCGTTATTGACCAGGATGTCCAGGCCGCCCAGTTGCTGCCGCACCGCCTCGAACAATGCCGCCACGCTGGCTTCGTCGGACACGTCGGCATGCACCGCGCGCACGCCGGGCAATTCGGCCGGCAGCGCGGCCAGCCGCTCGCGGTTGACGTCGCACACCAGCACCGCCGCCCCGGCGCGGTGGAACACCTGCGCCATTTCCAGGCCCAGCCCATCGGCGCCGGCGGTGATGAGTACCTTTTTTCCGGCGAAATCCACTTCCTCGAACATGCTCTTGTCTCCTGGATTCTTATGCTCAAACGCCTTTCGATCATATAGGATATATGATTCAAAGAGGAACTTTCTTGCCAGGATCCACGCCCGAAAAGGGTCCTCGAAACAGGACCCGCCCAGCGGAATTTGGCCCTTCCCCCAATGCAAAACTGCCCGCAAACGCTTTATTCATGCGGCTTGAGGGAAATCCCCGATTCAGCCGGACAAGTCCGGCACTAGAATCCAGGACGAGGTTTTCACACCCCGCCGGCGCATATATCATATATTCAAAAACAGACGGACGATTCACAAAGCAGTCCGCATCCCAATCCCACAAAGGAGCGTAGACCGTGTTCAAGATCAACAAATTCGCCATCGCGCTGGGCCTGTGCGGCGCCATGGCCAGCGGCGCCGCGGCGGCCGACATGAAGGTGGGCGCCCTCTTCCCGTTCAGCGGCGCCCTGGCGCTGCTGGGACAAGAGAGCTATCGCGGCCTGGAACTGGCCGTCAACGAAATCAATGCCGCCGGCGGGATCAACGGCGAGAAGATCCAGATCATCAAGGCCGACGCGGTCGACCCGACCCAGGCGGTGTCCGAGACCAAGCGCCTGATCTCGTCGAACGTGGTCGGCGTGTTCGGCAGCTACGCCTCGGGCATCTCGTACGCGGCCTCGCCCGTGACCGAACTGGCCGGCGTGCCCTACTTCGAGCTGGGCGCCACCGCCCACAAGATCACCACGCGCGGCTACAAGTACCTGTTCCGCAGCAACCCCAACACCGCGCTGTACGGCGTGTCGGTGGTCAACGCCCTGCACGACATCATCGGGCCGGGCATGGGCCTGAACCCCAAGGAAGTTCGCATCGGCATCATCCACGAGGACGGCCCCTACGGCACCGACGTGGCCGCCACCGAGAAAAAGCGCGCCCAGGAGCTCGGCTACACCGTGGCCGAAGTGCTGCCCTACTCGGCCAAGACGGTCGACCTGTCGTCGCTGATCCTGCGCCTGAAGGGCGCCAAGGTCGACGTGGTGCTGCAGACCGCCTACCAGAACGACGCCATCCTGTACTTCAGCCAGGCGCGCGCCGCCGGCTTCAAGCCCAAGGTGGTGATCGGCGCCGGCGGCGGCTACTCGCTGGCCGACACCGCCAAGGCGGTGGGCGCCGACATGAACGGCGTGTTCGACCTGGACTTCCCGCAATCGTCCATCAACCCGGCCGGCGCGCCGGGCCTGGACAAGTTCCTGGAAGCCTACAAGGCCACCTACAAGAGCGATCCGCAGTCCGGCCACAGCCTGACCAACTACGTCGGCGCCAAGGCCTTCTTCGAAGCCATCGCCACCGCCAAGTCGACCGACAAGGACAAGATCCGCGCGGCCGTGCTGGCGTACAAGAAGCCCGCCGGCCAGACCGCCAACGGCTGGGCCTTCGACTTCGGCGAGGACGGCCAGAACAACGCCTCGACCTTCTACGTGATGCAGTGGCAGGACGGCAAGCTGGTCACCATCTCGCCGGACAACCTCGCGCTCGGCAAGCCCGTCTTCAAGAAATAGAACGCCGGGGCCGCCAACCGGCAGGCCCGGCACGGCAAGCCAGCAAACCGGACGCTCGGGGGCGTCCGGCGTTTCACTGGGGCCCGCGGGCCCCGGTTCCGTCGGCCACGCCGCGGCGCCGGGGCGCACCCCGCTCTTAGAGGTTGCACCATGGATATATTCATTCAACTGGTCATCAATGGCCTGTTGCTGGGCGGCGCCTACACCATCATCAGCCTGGGGCTGACGCTGATCTTCGGCGTGGTCCGCGTCGTCAACTTCGCGCACGGCGAATTCCTGATGATCGGCATGTACCTGGTCTATCTGATCGCGGCGCAGTTCGGCGTGCATCCGTACATCGGCCTGGTGCCGGTGGCGGTCATCCTGTTCGCGCTGGGCGCGCTGACGCAGAAGGGCATCATCCAGCCGCTGCTCAACGCCGACCAGCACATCCAGATCTTCGCCACGGTGGGCGTGTCCACCATCCTGCTGAACCTGGCGCTGGTGATCTTCGGCGCCAACGTGTTCCGCGCCCCGGTGCAACTGGGCACCAGCGCCATCGACGTCGGCAACTACTCCATGGTCACCGGCCAGCTGGTGACCTTCGTGGTCGGGCTGAGCCTGGCCGTGCTGCTGCACCTGTTCATGCACCGCACCAACCTGGGCCGCGCGCTGCGGGCGGTGGCGCAGCACCGCTACGCCGCCACGCTGATGGGCGTGAACGTCAACAACGTCTACGCCATCGCCTTCGGCCTGGGCACCGCCTTCGTCGGCATCGCCGCGGGCCTGCTGGCGCCGCAGTACCCGGTGTTCCCGACGGTGGGCACGTATTTCGTGCTGACCGCCTTCGTGATCGTGGTGCTGGGCGGCCTGGGCAGCCTGTACGGCGCGGTGGCCGGGTCCATGATCATCGGCATCGTCGATACGCTGGCCGGCTACTACATCGCCCCCGACCTGAAAGAGGTCGTCTATTTCGGGATCTTCCTCTTGATCCTTGTCCTGCGTCCGACCGGCCTGTTCGGCGTCGGCACAGAGTGATCAGAGCCACAAGGAGCGAGACGTGTTTCCCGACTTTCGAAGCCCCAAAGCCTACGTCAGCCTGATCCTGCTGATCGTCATGTTCATCGTGCCCGTCGTCACGGGCACGCCCTTCTGGACCAACCTGTTCGTCCTGCTGTTCGTCTTTTCCGCGCTGTCGGTGGCCTGGAACATCGTCGGCGGCTACGCCGGCCAGCTGTCGCTGGGCCACGCGGTGTTCTACGGCATCGGCGGCTACACCGCCACCCTGCTGACGCAGAACTTCGGCATCTCGCCGTGGTTCGGCATGCTGGCGGGCGCGCTCATCTCGGCCGTGGTGGCCATCATCATCAGCTACCCCACGCTGCGGCTGCGCGGCCCGTTCTTCGCGCTGGCCACCATCGCCATCCTGGAAGTGGTGCGGCTGCTGGTGATCCACGAGGAAAGCTGGACCGGCGGCTCCAGCGGCATCAGCCTGCCGCTGAACATCGGCTGGGCCTGGATCGTGTTCCGCGAGAAGATCAACTACGTGATCATCGCCTTCGGCCTGTTCCTGCTGGTGACCTGGGTTTCGTGGTACATCCGCAAGTCGCGCATCGGCCATTACCTGATCGCCATCCGCGAACGCGAGGACGCGGCGCTGGCGGTCGGCATCCACACTGTGCGCGTCAAGATCATCGCCGCGGTGGTGTCGGCCATGCTGACCAGCGTGATCGGCACCTTCCACATCACCTACCTGACCTTCGTCGATCCCAGCTCGGCCTTTTCGCTGGAGCTGTCGATCCAGGTGGCGATGTTCGCGCTGATCGGCGGCCTGGGCACGGTGGCCGGCCCCATCGCCGGCACCTTCCTGGTGCTGCCGATCGCCGAACTGGCGCGCGGCTGGCTGTCGAGCGTGGGCAACGGCATGCACGGGCTGATCTACGGCCTGATCCTGGTGGCGGTGGTGCTGACCATCCCGCGCGGCCTGGCCGGCGCCTTCGGCCCGGCGATCGAGCGCGCGCTGGCGCGGCTGCCGTACCTGGGCACGCCGCGCGCCCGGCGCCAGCTGGCCGAGGCAGCCCGCTCGACCGATGCGGCGCGGCGCGAGCAGCCGGTGCTCAAGGCCGAGAACCTGTTCAAGAGCTTCGGCGGCCTGCGCGCCACCAACGATGTCTCGCTGACGCTGAACCAGTACGAGATCCTGGGCATGATCGGCCCCAACGGCGCCGGCAAGACCACCGTGTTCAACCTGCTGTCGGGCTTTCTGTCGCCGGACAAGGGCACGGTGTCGATGATGGACGCGCGCGGCAACTGGGTCTCGTGCAGCACGCCGGACGAGTTCGCGCACCAGGGCCTGGGCCGCACCTTCCAGATCGCCAAGCCCTTCACTGGCCTGACGGTACTGGAAAACATCATGCTGGGCGCCTTCATCCGCACCGCCGACCGCGACGAGGCCGAGCAGATCGCGCTAAAGGTCGCCGAGGAAACCGACCTGCTCAAGTACCTGAACACCGAGGCCCGCAGCCTGACGGTGGGCGGCATGAAGCGGCTGGAGATCGCCCGCGCCCTGGCGATCCGGCCGCGCATCCTGTTGCTGGACGAGGTCATGGCGGGGCTGAATCCCACCGACATCGAGAAGTCGATCAAGATGATCCGCCGCATCCGCGACTCGGGCGTGTCGGTGCTGCTGATCGAGCACATGATGCAGGCCACCATGGCGCTGTCCGACCGCATCATCGTGCTGAACGAAGGCGCGGTGCTGGTGAGCGGCGCGCCCAAGGACGTGGTCGAGAACCCCGCCGTCATCGAAGCCTATTTGGGCAAGGAGTACCAGGATGCTTAAGGTTTCGGATCTTTCGTCGGGCTATGGCAAGAGCCAGGTGCTCAACGGCCTGAACTTCGAGGTGCGGGCCGGCGAGATCGTGACGCTGATCGGCGCCAATGGCGCCGGCAAGACCACCACCCTGAAGACGCTGTGCGGCGTGGTCGCCGCCACCGCCGGCCGGGTCGAGTTCGAAGGCCGCGACCTGACCAACCGCACGCCCTACGACATCGTCGACGCCGGGATCACCATGATCCCCGAGGGCCGCCAGCTGTTCCCGCACTTCACGGTGCGCGACAACCTGCTGATGGGCTCGTACAAGCGCGCCGCCCGCCCGATCGTGCAGCGCAAGCTGGAGGAAGTGCTGCAGATCTTCCCGCGGGTGCGCGAGCGCCTGGCGCAGTACGCCGGCTCGCTGTCCGGCGGCGAGCAGCAGATGGTGGCGATCGCGCGCGGCATGATGGCCGATCCGAAGCTGCTGGTGTTCGACGAACCGTCGCTGGGCCTGTCGCCGCTGCTGGTGCAGCAGATGTTCGACATCATCCGCGACGTCACTTCCCACGGCGTCACGGTGCTGCTGGTGGAACAGAACGTGTTCCGCACCCTGCGCCTGGCCGACCGCGGCTACGTGCTGGAGAACGGCGCCATCGTGCGCACCGGCACCGGCGCCGAGCTGCTGGCCGATCCCCATGTCAAGAAGGCCTATCTGGGCCACTGAATCCGAAGGACCGCATTCATGTCTTTACGCTGCACATTCATCGACCACGGCACGGGCGGCGCGCCCGATTGCCTTCGCCTGGCCGAACGCGACATGGCCGCCCCCACCGGCCGCCAGGTATTGATCGAGGTCGCCTACGCCGGCGTCAACCGCCCCGACGTGCTGCAACGCTCGGGCTCGTACCCGCCGCCGCCCGGCGCCTCGCCCTACCTGGGGCTGGAGGTCGCTGGCACCGTCACCGCCGTCGGCCCCGACGTCACGCAGTGGCGCGTCGGCGACCCGGTCTGCGCCCTGACGCCCGGCGGCGGCTACGCCCAGTACTGCCTGGCCGATGAACGCCATTGCCTGCCGGTGCCGCGCGGCCTGGACCTGCTGTCGGCCGCCGCCATTCCGGAAAACTATTTCACCGTCTGGACCAACGTGTTCGAGCGCGCCCGCCTCGCGGCCGGCGAGAAGTTCCTGGTGCATGGCGGTTCCAGCGGCATCGGCCTGACCGCGATTCAGCTAGCGCGCGCTTTCGGCGCCGAAGTCTGGACCACCGTGGGCAACCGCGAAAAAGCCGAGGCCTGCCTGAAGGCCGGCGCCCACCACGCGCTGATCTACCGCGACACCGACTTCGAGACCGAGATCCGCCAGGCCACCGGCGGCCAGGGCGTGGACGTGATCCTCGACATGGTCGGCGGCGCCTACATCAACAAGAACATCCGCCTGCTGGCGGTCAACGGCCGGCTGGTGCAGATCGCCTTCCTGGAAGGCAGCAAGGCCGAGATCGACGCCCTGCCCATCATGACAAAGCGGCTGTCGTTTACCGGCTCCACCCTGCGGCCGCGCTCCGACGAGGACAAGGGCGCCATCGCCCGGGCGCTGGCCGACAAGGTGTTGCCGCTGATGGAACAGGGAAGCTGCCGGCCGCTGATCCACGCGGTGTTCCCGCTGGAACAGGCGGCCCAGGCCCACGCGCTGATGGAAAGCAGCAAGCACATCGGCAAGATCATGTTGAAGGTGCGGGCATGAGCGCGCGCTTCCAGGACCAGGTCATCATCGTCACCGGCGCCGTCGGCGGCATCGGCTCGGCCATCGTCGAGGGCTTCCTGGCCGAAGGCGGCAAGGTCGGGCTGATCGACTTCAATTCGCAGGGCGGACAGGCCTACGAAAAAGAACTGAAAAAACGCGGCCATGCCGTGACCTTCGTGCACGCCGACGTCTCGCACTTCGACCAATGCCAGGCCGCCTACGACCGCATCACCCGCGACCTCGGCCCGGCCACCATCCTGGTCAACAATGTCGGCATCTCGCCCAAGACCGACGGCCGCGCGCTGAAGGTGTGGGAGATGACGCCGGGCGAATGGGACAAGGTGGTGGCGGTCAACCTGAACAGCGTGTTCTACATGACCCACCTGGCCACACCGCACATGGTGCGCCAGCGCCAGGGACGCGTGATCAACATGTCGTCGGTGGCCGGCAAGGCCTATTGCGACATCGTCGCCGCGCACTACGCCGCCACCAAGGCCGCGCTGCTGGGCCTGACGCGCCACTGGGCCGCGGAACTGGGCGAGCACGACGTCACCGTCAACGGCCTGGCGCCCGGCCGCATCAGCACGCCGCTGCTGAAAAGCGTACCCAAGGAGATCAACGACGCGGTGGCCGACGTGACCGCGCTGCGCCGCCTCGGCACGCCTGAGGAAGTGGCCGACGCCTGCCTGTTCTTCGCCTCGGACCAGGCGCGGTTCGTGACCGGGCAGGTGCTGGACGTGGCGGGCGGCTGGCTGATGACCTGAGTTCCGCAACATCTCGTTTGCGGTGCGGGGCAGCCACCAGCATGGCACCTGCCCTGCACGGCTTGGCGCGACCGCCCCCCCGGCGGAGACATGCCGCGGGCCGCGCCCAGCAAACGACAACGCCCCGCCGGTTGCGCCGGCGGGGCGTTGTGCCATGGGCGTCGCGGCCCCCGTCTCGCAACGGGTCAGCCGGCGATCAGAAGTCCATGCTGGCGCTCAGCAAGAAGGTGCGCGGGCCGCCCAGCACCAGGTAGCCGTTGCCGGGGTAACCGCCCACCGACGACCAGTAGTTGCGGTTGGCGATGTTCTCGACGCGGGCGCGCAGCGTCACCAGGTGGCCGTCGACGTCCATCATGTAGCGCAGGCCGGCGTCGAAGCGGGTCCAGCCGGGCACCTTGAGGGTGTTGGCGTCATCCGCGTAGGAAGCGCCGGTGTAGACCACGCGGCCATCCACGGCCAGGCCCTGCACGCCGGGGATGTCCCATTCCGCGCCCAGGTTGGCCTGGAAGCGCGGCACGCCGATGACGCGGTTGCCGTCGATGGCGCTGTTGCCGGTGGAGCGTTGCTTGGCGTCCAGGAAAGTCAGGCCGCCCAGCACGCGCACGCTCTGGACCGGTTCGCCGAACACGGTCAGCTCGACGCCCTGGTGGCGATCCTTGCCGGAAGCGGTGAATTCGTTGCTGGCGTTGTAGGCCGCGCGCGGCTTGTCGGTGGAGAACAGCGCCAGGCCGGCGCCCAGGCCGCCGCCGTCGTACTTGACGCCGATTTCCTTCTGCTTGGACACGTACGGCTGCAGGCTCTGGCCGCCGTTGGGCACGGGCTTGCCGTTGGCCGTCTGCGGCGCCGTATCGCCGGCCACCAGGGCCTCGATGTAGTTGGCGTACAGCGACACGCTCGGCGTCACCTTGAAGACGATGCCGGCGGCGGGCGAGTTGCGGCTGGCGTCGTAGGCGCTTTGTTCCTTGCCGGTGTTGTAGGCGTAGTCGCGCTGCGACAGGCGCTGGTGGCGGATGCCCAGCGTCAGCAGCACCTTGTCGTCCAGGAACGACAGGGTGTCGCCGAACGCATAGCTGCTCAGGCGGGTGCGGCCCTGCAGCGCGGGATCGTCCAGGTCGTTGCCGAACAGCGCCTTGGAACTGTAGGCCGGACGGTCGTAGGTGACCGGGTTGTAGATATTGGTCGGGAAGGTGTTCAGGTAGTCCATGACATACGCGTTCTTCTTCTTGAGGTCGAAGAAGGACGCGGAAGCGACGAACTCGTGGCCGACCGGACCGGTGCGCACCTTGGCGCGCAGGCCCAGTTCGCCCGTGTTCACGCTGTCCTTGCGCGTATTGTCGAAACGGTAGAAGTTGCCGTCGCCGGTGCTGCCGTTGGTCACCGTGACGTTGCCCAGCGAGTTGGCCTCGTCGCTGCGGCGCATGCCGAAGGCGGCCCAGCCGGTCAGTTTGTCGCTGAAGTCGTGCTCGGCGCGCACCGTGCCGAACACGTCGCGCTCGTTCGAATACGACCAGGGCTGGGCGTAGTTGGAGCTGGCGTCCGGCGCGTCCGGCACGCTGGTCACGCCGCGCAACGACACATTCGGACGAGCGCGCTTGAGCTTGTTTTCCTGCCAGCCGATGTCGGCCGACAGGCGCGTATCCGCCGAGCGCCAATCCAGGCCCAGCGACACCAGGCTGGTGCGCGAGTGTTCGTCGTCGATGGCGGTGTCACCGCTGCGGTTGGCCACGTTCAGGCGGATGCCGGTGCTGTCGCCGGGACCGAAGCGGCGCGCGATGTCGGTCGACACCGAGAACTGGCCGCCACTGGAAACGCCGGTGGTGAAGCGGGTGAGCGGCTCGTTGGGCGCACGCTTGGGCACCAGGTTGATCGTGCCGCCGATGCCATCGCCGCCGGGCGAGGCGCCGGTCAGGAAGGTCGAGGCGCCGCGCAGCACTTCAACGCGCTCGAACAGTTCGGTGGCGATGTACTGGCGCGGCAGCAGGCTGTAGAGCCCGTTGTAGGCCACGTCATCGGAGCTCAGGATGAAGCCGCGGATGAAGTACGACTCCTGGAAATTGCCGAAGCCGCGCGCCACGCGCACGCCCGGATCGTTCTGCAGCACGTCGCCGACGCTGCGCGCCTGCTTGTCCTGGATCAGCTCGTTGGTGTAGCTGGTGATGCTGAACGGCGTGCTCATGATGTCCTGCGTGCCCAGCACCCCGACCCGGCCGCCACGGGCCACCTGGCCACCGGCATAGGGTTCGGCCAGGCCGCCGGCCGAGGCGTCGGCGCTGGCCTCGACCTTGATCGCGTCCATCGAGACGACGGAGCCGTTGGCGGGCGTGGCGGATTGGGCGTGGACAATGGCGGTGTACGGCAGGGCCGCAACCACGCACGCAAGGGTTCGTAATTTCATATCGGGAGTCTGTAGGCGGGCGCTTCGCGAGAAGCAGGAAATCGCAAAAATCCCGATGGGGTCACGCGCGGGTAACGGCCTGCCACTCGAACTGCCGCGGAGCCGGTCATCCCGGCCTTGTCGAGCCCGTTCTCCAAGGGGTATTGAGATCGTGCGTTAGAGATTCTAAATAAAAGGGAATCATTCTCATTGCGTCCCCTATATAGAATTCTGTTTCTGTTGCTATGGAGCAACGGGGCCGGGCCGGCCGCCGCCGGCCCACCGCCTTAGCCGGGAACGCCTTGACCGCGAACGCCTTAACCCGGAA
The DNA here is from genome assembly GCF_056523125.1 of Achromobacter sp. ISS7. Taxonomy (NCBI): domain Bacteria; kingdom Pseudomonadati; phylum Pseudomonadota; class Betaproteobacteria; order Burkholderiales; family Alcaligenaceae; genus Achromobacter; species Achromobacter sp. ISS7. The sequence continues at coordinate 3,302,875 of NZ_JAWRZD010000001.1, forward strand.
CGCCGCTTTCCTGGCGCAACTGCCCGAACTCGCCCGCTTCATAGGCCGCCATGGCCCGCGTCAGGGCGCGCGCGTCCGCCATCACGAACGGGCCGCGCTGGATCACCGGCTCGTCGATGGCCGGCCCGGCCACCAGGATGAAGTGGACCGGCGCGCCAGACGCGATCAACTGCAGCAGACCCTCGCTGTCGGCCGAGGCGGCCAACGCCGCGCCCGGCGGCAGCACCGCGAAGTCGGGGTCGGCGACCGGCTTGCAGGCGATCCGCGTGCGTCCCGGCGACCGGAACGCAGCCACCGGCGCCGGCGAGGGTTCGGCCGGGACGGCGTCCGGCGACGCCCGCGGTGGCGTGGTCTGGTGGCGCGCCCGCACGCCCAGTTCCCCCTGCGCCGCGTACAGCCAGGCGTTCCAACCGGCCGGCAAGCGCACCAGGCGCGACGCGCCCGGACGCAGCCAGCCATCCAGGATCAGCAACGGCTCGGGCGTTTCCAGCGGCGCGTCCCAGCCGTCGTAGTGGCCCGCGGCCACCCGCACCCGGCCGGCGTCGCTTTGCAGCACCGGCATTTCCCAGGCGCGCAGCAGCGACGTCGCCGGCGGCAGCTCCTTGAGCCGCTGCGGCAGGTTGACGAACAGTTGCAGGCCGTTCAGGCGCGCCTCGCCCACCGGTTGCTGGGTATGCACGATGCCGCGCCCCGCCAGCGTCCAGTGCAGGTCGCCCGCCCGGATCTCGTGGTCGTTGTGGACGCTGTCGCGGCTGCGCATGACGCCGCGGCTGTCTTCGAGCAGCAGGGTCACGGCCGACATGCCGGCGTGGGGATGGGGCGCGAACGTCGGCCCGGTCATGACGAAATGGTCGACCAGCACCAGCGGCGACATGCCCAGGGGGAAATCGGTATGGCGGAATTGGCGGATGGAACAGGCGTCGCCGGCCGGTTCGAAGGGCCGCGCGACGGGGGGACTGAGGCGGATGGTCAAGGGTGTGCTGCCAGGTTTTTACGTGGCGCAGAGCTTATGGGTTCTGCCGCCAGCACAGTAGAGGCCAATTTCAGGAATAATTGTCCTGTTAAGTAGGACAATCACCCACGTAAACCCCATGCACTCCTATCTCCATCATCTCGACGACCTGCTGCTCTTTAGCGAGGTGGTGGAGAAAGGCGGCTTTTCCGCCGCCGCCCGGGTGCTGAACATGCAGCGCTCCAAGCTGAGCCGGCGCGTGGCCGAACTGGAGGCGCGCCTGGGGCTGCGGTTGCTCCAGCGCAACACCCGGCGGGTGTCGCTCACCCCCATGGGCGAGCAGATCTACGTGCACGCGCTGGCCATGGCGCGCGAGGCCCGCAGCGCCTTCGACCTGGCGGCGGCCATGGGCGACACGCCCAGCGGCCTGCTGCGCATGACGGCGCCGTCGGCGCTGGCGGTGACGCTGCTGGGCGAACTGGTGGCGCGCTTCTGCCTGAAACACCCCGGCGTGCGGGTGCTGCTGGACACCCGCGACCAGATCATCGACCTGGTGGGCGAAGGCTACGACCTGGCCTTCCGCGCCCAGGGCGCCTCGCTGACCGATTCCCGCCTGGTGGCGCGCGAACTCGCGCCGGTGCCGCTGATCCTGGTGGGCACCCCGGCCATGGCGCAGGCGGCGGCGCGCCATCCGCGCGAACTGAACGCCCTGCCGCTCCTGGCCCATGCCACCCAGGACAGCCCGCAGAGCTGGCACTTCACCGGCCCGGCCGGCGAAGCCGAGTCGGTCCAATACCTGCCGCGCTGCCTGAGCAGCAACCTGGCGGCGTTGCGCGAAATGGCCCGGGCCGGCCTGGGCGTGGCGCTGCTGCCCCATTACCTGTGCGCCGGCGCCCTGGCCAAGGGCGACCTGATCCACATGCTGCCCGGCTGGCAGGCCGCGCCGGCCCGCATCTACGCGGTGATGCCGGCGCGCCGCGGCGCGCCGCTGGCCCTGCGCCGGTTCCTGGATTTCGCGGTGGCGGAAATGCCGACCCTGCTGGCCTGAGCGGCGGCGGCCCGTCGCCCGCCCCCCGCCACGCGCCTGTAGGACTTTTTTGTTAAAAAAAGGGGACTTGCAGGGACGGCACGGCTGCTCCACAGTATGGGGTGGCGGCGCCGCCGCGCGACCCGCCCCCCGGGGGCGCGGGCCGGAACTTTGACGCGCCCCTCAAGTCTTATATAAGATATAAGACATAAAGCTCATCGCGCTGCTGTCACCCGGAATGACAAACGCGCCGAAACGCCTGAAAATGCCGGCTTTACGCGGGCAAAACCACGGAGTCCATCATGCCGCACAACACCCTCGACACACTCAAGAATTTCAAGATCGGCAACAAGTCCTGTCAGTACTATTCGCTGCCGGCGCTGGGCAAGTCCCTGGGCATCGATGTGCAGCGGCTGCCGGTCTCCATCCGCATCGTGCTGGAATCCGTGCTGCGCAACTGCGACGGCAAGAAGGTCACCGAGGAACACGTGCGCCAGCTGGCCAACTGGCAGGCCAACGCCAAGCGCGAGGATGAAATCCCGTTCGTGGTGGCCCGCGTGGTGCTGCAGGACTTCACCGGCGTGCCGCTGCTGGCCGACATCGCCGCCATGCGCTCGGTCGCCGACAAGATGGGCAAGAGCCCCAAGAGCATCGAGCCGCTGGTGCCGGTCGACCTGGTGGTGGACCACTCGGTCATGATCGACTACTTCGGCACCAAGAACGCCCTCGACCTGAACATGAAGCTGGAATTCAAGCGCAACCAGGAGCGCTACCAGTTCATGAAGTGGGGCATGCAGGCCTTCGACACCTTCGGCGTGGTGCCCCCGGGCTTCGGCATCGTCCACCAGGTGAACCTGGAATACCTGGCGCGCGGCGTGCACCAGGACAAGAAGAACAACGTCTACTACCCCGACTCGCTGGTGGGCACCGACAGCCACACCACCATGATCAACGGCATCGGCGTGGTCGGCTGGGGCGTGGGCGGCATCGAGGCCGAGGCCGGCATGCTGGGCCAGCCGGTGTACTTCCTGACCCCCGACGTGGTCGGCGTGGAACTCAAGGGCAAGCTGCGCGGCGGCGTCACCGCCACCGACCTGGTGCTGACCATCACCGAAATGCTGCGCCGTGAAAAAGTGGTCGGCAAGTTCGTCGAGTTCTGTGGCGAAGGCACGGCCAGCCTGTCGGTGGCCGAACGCGCCACCATCGGCAACATGGCGCCCGAATACGGCGCCACCATGGGCTTCTTCCCGGTCGACGGCCGCACCATCGACTACTTCCGCGGCACCGGCCGCACGGAAGAGGAAATCGCCGCGTTCGAGGCCTACTTCAAGGCCCAGGACATGTTCGGCGTGCCCGCCGCCAAGGACATCAACTTCACCAAGCTGCTGACGCTGGACCTGTCCACCGTGGCGCCGTCGCTGGCCGGCCCCAAGCGTCCCCAGGACCGCATCGAGATCGGCAACGTCAAGAGCACCTTCATCGACCTGTTCTCCAAGCCGGTCGCCGAGAATGGCTTCAACCAGCCGGCCGAGAAGCTGCAGCAGACCTTCACCACCAGCACCGGCACCAAGGTCAAGAACGGCGACATCCTGATCGCCGCCATCACCTCGTGCACCAACACCTCCAACCCCAGCGTGCTGCTGGCCGCGGGCCTGCTGGCCAAGAAGGCCGTGGAAGCCGGCCTGAAGGTGCCCAAGCACATCAAGACCTCGCTGGCCCCCGGATCGCGCGTGGTCACCGAGTACCTGACCAAGACCGGCCTGCTGCCCTACCTGGAAAAGCTGGGCTTCGACGTGGCCGCTTACGGCTGCACCACCTGCATCGGCAACGCCGGCGACCTGACGCCCGACTTGAACGACGTCATCACCAGCAATGACCTGGTGTGCTCGGCGGTGCTGTCGGGCAACCGCAACTTCGAGGCGCGCATCCACCCGAACATCAAGGCCAACTTCCTGGCCTCGCCGCCGCTGGTGGTGGCCTACGCCCTGGCCGGCACCGTGACGCGCGACCTGATGACCGAACCGGTCGGCCGCGGCAAGAACGGCGACATCTGGCTGGGCGACATCTGGCCGACCACCGAGGAAGTCGAGGCGCTGCTCAAGTACGCGCTGGACCCGAAGGCCTTCGAGGCCAACTACGGCCAGGTCAAGAGCAACCCCGGCAAGCTGTGGGAGAACATCAAGGGAGTCACGGGCGAGACCTACAACTGGCCCGACTCGACCTACATCGCCGAGCCGCCGTTCTTCGACGGCTTCGGTATGACGCCGGGCGCGATGCCGACCGTCAAGAACGCCCGCGCGCTGGGCGTGTTCGGCGACTCGGTGACCACCGACCACATCTCGCCGGCCGGCTCCATCAAGGAAACCTCGCCCGCGGGCAAGTGGCTCAAGGAAAACGGCGTCATGAAGGCCGATTTCAACAGCTACGGCTCGCGCCGCGGCAATCATGAAATCATGATGCGCGGCACCTTCGCCAACGTGCGCATCAAGAACCTGATGATCCCGGCGCGTCCGGACGGCAGCCGCTTCGAAGGCGGCGAAACCCTGTTCCAGCCGACCGGCGAACAGATGTCGATCTATGACGCGGCCATGAAGTACGTCGCGGCCGGCACGCCCACCGTGGTGTTCGGCGGCGAAGAGTACGGCACCGGCTCGTCGCGCGACTGGGCCGCCAAGGGCACCCAGCTGCTGGGCGTCAAGGCCGTCATCACGCGCAGCTTCGAGCGCATCCACCGCAGCAACCTGGTGGGCATGGGCGTGCTGCCGCTGCAGTTCAAGGGCAGCGACAGCGTGCAGTCGCTGGGCATCACCGGCGAGGAAACCTACGACATCTCGGGCCTGGAAAACGGCATCAAGCCGATGCAGGACGTGACGCTGACGATCACCCGCAAGGATGGTTCGAAGCAGGACGTGACGGTGCTGCTGCGCATCGACACCCCGATCGAGGTCGACTACTACCAGCACGGCGGCATCCTGCCCTTCGTGCTGCGCCAGCTGCTGGCCGCGTAACGCGCCGGCCGCAAAGGCAAAGCCCCTGGAACCGCGAGGTTCCAGGGGCTTTTTCATCGCCGAGCCGCCTCAAGATGAAAAACGCCCCCTTGGGGGGCAGCAAGCCGAAGGCGCGGCGTGGGGGCCCCTTTTCATCGCCGAGCCGCCTCAAGATGAAAAACGCCCCCTCGGGGGGCAGCAAGCCGAAGGCGCGGCGTGGGGGCCCTTTTTCATCGCCGAGCCGCCTCAAGATGAAAAGCCCCCTCGGGGGGCAGCAAGCCGAAGGCGCGGCGTGGGGGCCCTTTTTCATGCCATCGCGGCGCGTCAGGCCGTCATTGGGCGACCAGTTCGACCCGGCGGTTCTTGGCGCGGCCGGCCTCGGCGTCGTTGGCGGCCACCGGCGCCAGCGAGGCCACGCCACGCGCCGACAGGCGCGCGGCCGGGATCTTGTAGCCCGCCTCCAGCGCCTTGACCACGGCGTCGGCGCGCTTTTGCGACAGGTCCAGGTTGCCGGCCAGCGTGCCCTGGTTGTCGGTGTGGCCGACCACGTAGACCTTCAGCTTCGGGTTGGCGTTGAGCAGCTTGCCCATCTCGTCCAGCGCGGCCTTGGATTCCTGCTTGACCTCGGCCTTGTCGGTATCGAAGTACACGCCGTAGACCGCGACGCGGCCCGATTCGGCCAGCGATTTCTGCATCGCCGCCATGTCCAGCACCTTGACCTGGCCGGTCTGCATCGGCTTGGTCTCGATCACTTGCTGGAACACCGGCGTGATGTTGTTGGAATTGTCGTCCATCACGTCCAGGAACACGTAGATGTCACCGGTGGGCGCTTCCTTCCTGGCGAGCACGGCGTAGTACTTGCCGCCGAACGCGGCGTCGCCCTGCCCCGGCTGGCTGACCTTGCCGCTGTTCAGCACGAACGACTGGAAGTCGCCGCCGCACTGCTCGTCGCCCTTGCATTCGAACAGGGTCTTGAAGCCGCCGGCCTGCAGCGCGCCCTGGTAGTTGCGGTAGACCTCCAGCGCCGATTTCTTGCCGTCGATGCGATAGGCGATGCGCGTCAGCTTGCCTTCCAGCGTCAGGCCCTTGGCCTCGTCTTCCCGCGTGATCGGCCGGTCGGGCATCACGGCCTCGTCGTACTCCTTGAACTCGTAGGCCCGGATCTCGGCGCCCGTGAAACGGGTCAGGGCGGGATGGTCGCGCGATCCCTTGACGTCCTCGGCCCAGGCGGACGAGGCCGCCGCCAGCGTGGCGGTGACAAGGGCCAGACACGCGGATTTCACGATATGCGCATTCACGATCTCTACACTCCCGGCCGGCAGGCGCCGGCATGCGTCCAGAACAAGGAAACGCCCGCGATGCGGGCGGCTGCCATTATGCATAGACACTCGAGCATTTGGGACCGCATGGGGTAACCAAACGTTGGCCACGGTGACCAACGCCGACAGCGTCACCGCCCGCTGATGGCCTGGCTGATCCGGTGCACCATCTGCCGGATCGCGCGGTGGGCGGGATCTTCATTGAAGCGCGGATGCCAGGCCTGCGAGATCGTCACGGCGGGGGTCTCGAAGGGCAAGGCGCGCATCACCAGGTCGTCGCGCAGGTGCAGCGTGAGCAGGTCGGGCACGGTGGCGACCAGGTCGGAATTGCGCGTGATCGCCAGCGCCTCGGCAAAGGAATGCGTGACGGTGCTGATGTGGCGCGCCAGGCCGACCTTGCCCAGTTCGATGTCCACCGGTCCGCTCAGCACGCCACGGCGCGAGACGGTGGCGTGGCGCGCCTTGGCGAAGCGCTCGGGCGTCAGCTTGCGATGGCGCGCCAGGGGGTTGGTCGGCCGGAACACCGCGATGAAGCGGTCGGGAAACAGCCGCTGGCGCACGATCTCCGGCCCCATGTCCTCGATCACGCCGATGTCCAGGTCGATGGCGCCCTCGCGCAATGACAGCACGTCCTGCTTGCCCTGCGAGATGAAGCGCACCGTGACGCGCGGCGCTTCCTTGGCCAGCGTGTCGAGCAAGGCCGGCCCGAGCGTGCTGACGGCGCCATCGTCGGCGCGGATCGTGAACACGCGCCGCAGCGTCCCGAGATCGAACACCGCGTCCTGCGCCAGCAGTTCCTGCGCCTGGGCGACCAGGGCCCGCACGGGTTCGCGCAGCGCCTCGGCGCGCGGCGTCGGCACCAGGCCGCGCCCGGCCCGCACGAACAGCGGGTCGCCCATCATGCGGCGCACGCGGTCCAGCGTGCGGCTCATGGCGGGCACGCTCAATTGCAGGCGTTCGGCGGCGCCGGTGACGCTGCCTTCGGCCAGCAGCGCATCGAGCGCGACCAGCAGGTTCATATCCATGGATTGCACCCAACGCAACTATTACTTATCAGCTTGTCCATATACGCAACTGTAGCGCAGCGGCACCATGGCGGCCAGTTCAACACGGAAGCACGCCATGATTCACTCAACACGGTATCGCCCCGCCGGCCGCGCGCGGTTGCGGCATGCCCCGCTGGCCGCCGCGCTGGCGGCGCTCATCAGCGTCGCCGGGTGCGCCAGCCACGGCGGCCTGCGGCCCGCCGGCAAACCCATTGACCCCGCCACGCTGGATGCCGGCCGCGACATCGCCGCCGCCGTCCGCGACACATCCGACGACGGCGCGCCCTGGTGGCGCGCCTGGGGCGACGCGCAACTGGACCGCCTGATGGCGGACGCGCAACGGCAGGCGCCCGGCATCCGCGCCGCCCAGGCACGCCTGCGCCAGGCCGAAGCCGTCGTCGGCAGCGCCGACGCGGCGCGCCGGCCAACGCTGGATGCCAGCGCCACCGTCACCGCCGACCGCTACCCCGGCCACTACACCTACGGCGCGCCCTATGCCGACAACACCGGTGGCAGCGGCTCGCTGCTGGCCTCGCTGCGCCTGCGCCTGGATGTCTGGGGCAAATGGCGCGCGCTGGCCGATGCCGCCCGGCTCGATGCCGACGGCGCGGCCCTGGCCCATGCCGATGCGCAGCTGGCATTGCAGCAGGGCATCGCCGCCGCCTACCTGCGCCTGGATGCCGCCTTCCGCCTGCACCAGCTGGCGCTGCAACAGCGCGAGCGGCTACGGCAAGCGCTGGACCTGCACCAGGCGCGACGCCAGGCCGGCCTGGGCAGCGACGCCCCGGTCGCGGACGCGCGCAGCCGCCTGGCGCAGCTGGATGCCCAGGTCGAACAACTGGACCGCGAGATCGCACGCCAACGCCACGCGCTGGCCGCGTTGGCGGGCCAGGCCCCGGGCTACGCAGATGCGCTGAGCCGCCCCCAGCTGGCGCTGCGCGCCGATCCCGCCCTGCCCGCGGCGCTGCCCGCGCGCCTGCTGGGGCTGCGGCCCGACGTGCTGGCGCAGCGCAAGCGCCTGGAAGCGGCCGACCGCCGCATCGACGCGGCCAAGGCCGAGTTCTATCCCGATATCGACCTGAAGGCCTTTGCCGGCCTGCAGAGCCTGGGCCTGTCGCACCTGCTGCAGGGCAACAGCCTGGCGGCCGGCATCGGCCCCGCGCTGACCCTGCCCATCTTCGACGGCGGCCGACTGCGCGCCGGACTGCAAGACCGCATCGCCGGCTACGACCTGGCGGTGGCGGACTACGACGCCACCGTGGTGCGCGCCCTGCAGGAAGTCGCCGACGGCCTGGCCGGCCTGGCGCAGGCCCGCGCCCAGCGCCACGCTGCCCGCGTCTCGCTGCGCGAGGCCGCCACGCTGGCGCGGCTGCAGGCCGTGCGCGCCAGCCGCGGCCTGTCCGCCCGCCAGGACGAAATCGACACCGACCTGGCCCGCCTGCGCGCCGACAGCGCGCTGGCGGCGGCGGACCTCGACCTGGGCCTGGCCCAGACGGCGCTGGCCGGCGCGCTCGGCGGCCGCTGGTCGCCCTCCCAATCCTCTGACAACGAAGCCCTGAAATGACTGCCACGCAAACTCCCGACTCGCGGACCTCGACCCGCAAATCCCGCCTGATGCTCGCCGGCGGCGCCACCCTGCTGGCGGGCGCCGGCTGGGCCGCCTGGACATTCCTGGCCGGCGCCGCCAGCCAGACCACCGACAACGCCTATGTGAACGGCCACGTCGTGGCCATCACGCCGCAAGTCGCCGGCGCCGTCTCGGCCATCTGGGCCGACAACGCCGACCGCATCAACGCCGGCCAGACGCTGGTGGAGGTGGATCCCGCCGACGCCCAGATCGCGCTGGCCGGCGCTCGCGCCGACCTGGCGCGCGCGCGGCGCCGCGTGCTGGCGCTGTTCGCCAGCCGCGACCAGGCCGCCGCCGAAGTCACGCGGCGCCAGGCCGAACTGGACCGTGCCCAGGCCGACGTCTCCGCCCGCCGCGGCATCGCCGCGCAAGGCGCCATCACCTCGGAAGAAGCGCGCCACGCCGCCGACGCGCTCAACACCGCCCGCGCCGCGCTGGCGGTGGCGCAGGCCGCCGAACGCGCCGCCCAGGCCCTGGTGGACGGCGTGACGCCCGAGACCCATCCCGACGTGGCCCTGGCCCAGGAACGCCTGCGCGCCGCCGCGCTGGACGCGCAGCGCACCACCATCCGCGCGCCGGTCGGCGGCATGGTGGCGCAACGCAGCGTGCAACTGGGCAAGCGCGTGGCAATCGGCGACAAGCTGATGGCCGTGGTGCCGCTGGACCAGATGTGGATCGACGCCAACTTCAAGGAAATCCAGCTGGCCGGCATCTGCCCCGGCCAGCCGGCCATGGTCACCGTCGATGCCCATGGCTCGAAGGTGCGTTATCGCGGCCACGTCGGCGACGTGATGGCGGGCAGCGGCTCGGCCTTCGCCCTGCTGCCGTCGCAGAACGCCACCGGCAACTGGATCAAGGTGGTGCAGCGCGTGCCCGTGCGCATCAATCTCGAGCCCAGGGACCTGGCCGACCATCCGCTGCGCATCGGGCTGTCGGCCGAGGTGACCGTGGACACGGCGCGCTGCGACCCGTCGCAGGCGAGCGCGGCGCGCGCCGAGACCACCGACATCTACCGGCAGCAGCGCCAGGCCGCCGACACGCTGGCGCAGGCCGGCCAGGGATGGCAGTGATGTCGGCCACGCCCCGTCCCATCGAACCGATGTCCGGGCTGCCGCGCGTGATCGCGGCGGTGGCCATCAGCCTGGCGTCCTTCATGGCGGTGGTGGACATCACCATCGCCAACGTCTCGGTGCCCACCATCTCCGGCAACCTGGGCGTAAGCCCGGAAATCGGCGAATGGGCCATCACCTTTTTCGCCATCGCCAACTCCATCTGCATCCCGCTGACCGGCTGGCTCTCGCGCCGGCTCGGGCAGGTGCGGCTGTTCGTGCTGTCGGTGGCGGCCTTTACGCTGGCATCGGTGCTGTGCGGCGTGGCGCAGAACTTCGAATCGCTGCTGGCCTTCCGTGTGCTGCAGGGCATGGTGTCCGGCCCCATCGTGCCACTGAGCCAGGCGCTGCTGGTCGCCATCTTCCCGCCCGACAAGCGCACGCTGGCGCTGTCGATGTGGGCCATGACCAACATGGCCGGCCCCGTGGCCGGGCCGGTGCTGGGCGGCTGGCTGACCGATGATTTCAGCTGGCCCTGGATCTTCCTGGTGAACGCGCCCGTCGGCATCGCCGTGGTCGCCGTGACGGCCACCATGTTCCGCGGCCGCGACACGGCCAGCACCCGGCTGCCGGTGGACCTGCGCGGCCTGATCCTGCTGGCCGTGGCCATCGGCTGCCTGCAATTGACACTGGACCGTGGCCGCACGCTGGACTGGTTCGCCTCGCCGTTCATCGTCACCACCGCGCTGCTGTCGGCGCTGGGCTTCGTGTTCCTGATCATCTGGGAACTGGGCGAAGCGCATCCGATCGTCGACCTGAGCCTGTTCCGCCACCGCAACTTCGCCATGGGCACGCTGGCCGTGGCGGTGGGCTTCGGCCTGTATTTCGCGGCGCTGGTGCTGATCCCCCTGTGGCTGCAGACCGACATGCGCTACACGGCCACCTGGGCCGGCCTGGCCACGGCGCCGATGGGCGTGTTCGGCATTTTGCTGGCGCCGCTGCTGGGCCGCTGGGTGCAGCGCGGCGACGCCCGCGTATTCGCCAGCCTGGCCTTCGTGGCGTGGTCGCTGGTGGCGTGGTGGCGCGCGTCCATGACCACCGATGTCGGCGTCGGCCTGATCTCGCTGGCCTGCCTGCTGCAGGGCATCGGCATCGGCCTGTTCCTCACGCCGCTGGTGTCGCTGTCGCTGGCCGGTCTGCCGCCCGAACGCATCGCCGCCGCCTCCGGCCTGCAGACCGCCATCCGCATGATGGCCGGCAGCCTGGTCGCCTCGCTCGCGTCGACCTACTGGGACGAACGCTCGCGCTACTACCAGAACGTGCTCATCGACAGCGCCACGCCCGCCCGGCCCGCCGTGCAGGACACCCTGGCCACCCTGGCCGGCGCGGGCCTGGACGAGCCGCAGTCATGGGGCGTGATCTGGAATGGCCTGAAGACGCAGGCCGACATGCTGGCCCTGAACGATTTCTTCCTGTGGTCGAGCCTGGCGTTCGCGCTGTCGATCGCGCTCGTCTGGCTGGCCCGCCATCCCCGCGCCGCCAAGGCCTGACGGCCGCCGCGCTTACCGCCCCAAGGAGATCCGACATGCGACCTTTTCCCCTGCCGCGCCGCGACGTGCCCTGCATCGTGTTGCGGGCGCGCGATGTGGCGCGCGACATGCGCCGGCTGACGCTCGGCGGCCCCGAACTGAGCGCCTGGCTGGCGCGCCCCGGCGTCGACCAGCCCGGCGCCTGGGTCAAGGTATTTCCGCCCGGCGTGCCGGGCCGGGCCTACACGCTGCGCGCGATCGACTTCGACGCGTCCACCGTGGAGCTCGACTTCGTGATGCATGACGACACCGCCGGCACCGTCTCGGCGTGGGCGCGCCGCGCCCGGCCCGGCGATGCCGTCGCGATCGCCGGACCGCGCGACGGCGGCTTCACGCTGCAGGCCGACGCGCGCTGGGTCTGGCTCGGCGCCGACGCCTCCGCCTGGCCGGCGGCCTGCCGCATCATCGAAGCGCTGCCGTCCGGCATCCAGGTCCTGGGGGTACGCCACCCGGCGGGCGAAGACGCCGACTGGCCCGCCATCGCCAGCGCGCACACCCCGCAATGGGCCGCGCACAGCGAGCCCCCCGGCCAAGACGAGGCGCCGGCGCTCGCGCCCGACGGTCCCGGCCAGGTCTGGCTGGCCGGCCAGGCCGGCTGGGTCAAGGCCTGGCGCGCGCATTGGCTGCGACGCCTGCGCTTTGATCCCGCGCGCGTCTCGGCCAAGGGGTACTGGAAGGCCGGCGAACAGGACTACAGGGAATAGGCGCCGACCGCCTGTGGACATCGAAGCGGAACGACCATGAAAAAAGAACTGGATCGCATGCGCGACATGGCCCTGTTCGTCCAGGTGGCGGCGCTGGGCTCGCTCACGCGGGCGGCGGAAAGCACCGGCGTGCCGGCCTCGACGCTATCGCGCCGGATCTCGGAATTCGAAAGCCAGATCGGCGTCAAGCTGCTCCATCGCAGCACCCGCCGCCTGGCGCTCACCGACGTCGGTCAGCGCTACCTGGAACGGATCACGGAAGTGGTCGATCGCGCCCGCGCGATCAGCGGCGAACTCGAGGAGGAAATGGCCCGCCCCACCGGCCAGCTGCGCGTCTGCGCGCCGGTCGATTTCAGCGCCTATTTTCCGGAAGCCGCGCTGGCCGACTACTGCGCCAGCCATCCCGGCGTGCGCTTCGAGCTGCATTGCTCGGCCGAACTGCCGGACCTGGCCACCGAACCCTACGATGTCTGCATCGCGACGGCCGAACCACCGCGCGCGAGCCGCATGGTGCGGCGACGCATCGGCATGGCCGGCTATCAGCTGTATGCCTCGCCGGCCTACCTGCATGACTTCGGCGAGCCGGCGCATCCCGCCGACCTGGCGCGGCACCGCTGCCTCCTGATGCCGGACGCCGGGCCGGGACTGGCGCTGGCCAACGGCGACGCCCGCACGCAGGTGGACGTCTCGCCGCTGCTGGTGCTGAACAATCAGCTGGCGGTGGAAAACCTGCTGCGCGACGGCCTGGGCATCGGGCCGCTGACGCGCGGACGCGCCGCCAGGCTCGTGCGCGACGGCGTCCTGCTGCCGGTGCTGCCCGGCTGGACCCTGCCGCCCCGCCCCATCCTGGCGCTGACGGCGTCGCGCGCGCTGCCGGCGCGGGTGCGTGGCTTCATCGACCTGCTGGCGGCCCGGGTCGTGACGTAGCGGGCGCGCGCGGCCGCCGGCGGCGGCGCGCGCTCACTGGAACGCGTAGGCATCCATCGCCAACGCGCCATACGACACCTCGTCGTTCAGGCGCGTGGCCTGTTCGCCGCCCGCGCCCAGCGCCACGTACAGCGGCATCAGGTGGTCGTCGTGCGGATGGGCCTGGCGCGCGCCGGGCGCGCGGGCTTGCCAGTCGAGCAGCGCCGGCACGTCGTGCGCGGCCAGGTGGCGGGCATACCAGTCCTGGAACGCCGGCACGTAGGGCGTGGCCGGCGCGTTCTGCGGCATGCGCACGTCGCGCAGGTTGTGCGTCAGCGACCCCGAGCCGATGATCAGGACGTCCTCGTCGCGCAGCGGCGCCAGGGCGCGGCCCAGTTCCAGCTGGCCGGCGGCGTCGCGGCCCATGTCCAGCGACAGCTGCACCACCGGCACGTCGACCTCGGGATACAGGTAGCGCAGCGGCACCCAGGCGCCATGGTCCAGCGGCCGGCGCGGATCGCGGTCGGCGGCGATGCCGGCCTCGGCCAGCAGGGCCTGCGTGCGCGCCGCCAATTCGGGCGAACCGGGCGCGGCGTATTGCAGCGTGTAGAGCTCGGGCGGAAAGCCGCCGAAGTCGTGCCAGGCCACCTGCTGGTCGCGGGTGGACAGGGCCAGGCCGTGGCCCATCCAGTGCGGCGAGACCACCAGGATGGCGCGCGGCTTGCGGCCCTGGGCCTGGCTCCAGGCGGCCAGGGCCGGGCCCGTCAGGCCGGGTTCGACGGCCAGCATGGGAGAACCGTGGGAAACGAAAAGCGTAGGCCAGCGCATGGCGATGCCTCCAGAAAACAAGTGTGATGCAGGTATTTTCAGCCGTTTCGAATCTGCAATAAACCCCTGCAAAAGGGATGATCTGTTGCCAGATCAGCACCAATATGGCGAGAGGCCGCGGGCCGGCCGGCACGGTGGCGCGCGTCGCCGCCCATGATCGTGGCGGGCGTTAAACTACGTCGTTACACACTTACTGGACGTCCTCCGAAGTTATGGCCCGATCCCGCAGCCAATCCGCTCCCCGCTTGACCCGCGACGCCACCCGCCTGATCACGCTTGCCCAGTCGCTCAACCGCTCGGGCAGCCGCGTCGAAGACGTGTACTGGGAGAATCAGCTTGGCGAAGCGATTCCGAAGCTGCTCAAGGCAGGCCAGGATGCCCCGCTGGAAGCCGCGCTGGACCATCTCGCCCAGGGCGACGTGGGCGCCTACGAAGTCCTGATCGAGCAGGCCGAAACGCTGTCCGAATCGATGAAGATCGAAAAGAACGGCGTGCGCTACGACATCCTGCTGATCGTCGCGCCCATCGTGGCCTGGACCCGCTATGCCATTCCGACCGGCCCCGTGTCGGCCAGCGCCCAACAGGCCCTGCTGGCGCAGCTGCATGGCCACGTGCTGTCGAGCCAGGCCCGCAGCGCGCTGATGCCGATGCTGGTGAGCGTGGACCAGATGCCGCGCACCTTCGCCGAGACCTGGCAATGGCTGCAGCGCCTGGGCTCGCAGGCGCTCGGCGCCGAGACCACCAAGCCGGCGCTCAACGCCGAGGCCGAGACCGCCAACATGCTGGCCGACACGCGCTACATCGTGGCGGCCGTGGCGGTGCCCGAGTTCGCGCCGGTGTTCCGCTGGCAGGAGCAGATCGGCGACGCCGAGGCCAGCCGCGACGCCTGCCTGGCGCAATGGGCCGCGCAGGCCCAGCCGACGCTGGCCGGCCTGCTGCCCGGCTGCGGTTTCGAAGCCCTGCTGCCCGACGCCTACTATGTCAGCAACCGCGAGGCCGACCGCCGCGTGCGGCCGCTGTCGCTGCGCGCCGCCATCAGCTGGCTCGAAGGCGCGGTCAATCTCGAGGCCTCCCAATTGCGCGCCGTGGTCGCCGGCTGCGGCGAAAGCCGGGTCGACGAATACCGCGTCAGCTTCACCGCGCGCAACAGCAACGACGTCTACTACGGCTGCGTCTGGCCGCTGTACGGCCGCGAGGAAGACCTGCCGGCCGACGAGGGCCAGCCCGACGTGGTCGACGAGATCGCGGCGCTGCTCAAGGAATACGGCGTGAGCGACGTGCGTCGCATCCCTGGCGTGCTGCCGCCGGAATACTGCGAGGACTGCGGCGCGCCCTACTTCCCCAATCCCCTGGGCGAACTGGTGCACGCCGAGCTGCCCGAAGACGCCGAGGCGGCGCCCGCCAAGTTCCACTGAGCGCGTCGATGCAAGCGGACATCTTCTGCCGCGTGGTCGACAACTACGGCGACATCGGCGTCTGCTGGCGCCTGGCGCGCCGGCTGGCGCACGGCCGTGGCTGGGACGTGCGCCTGTGGGTGGACGACCTGGCCAGCTTCGCGCGCATCCAGCCCGGCATCGACGCCAGCGCCGCGCGCCAGCGGCTGCAAGAAGTGGACATCGTGCGCTGGACCGACACGCCGGATCCGGCGCTGGCGGCCCGCGACGTGGTGATCGAGGCCTTCGCCTGCGATCCGCCCGAGGCCTTCCTGGACAGCATGCGCCAGCGCCATCCGGCCTGGATCAACCTGGAATACCTGAGCGCCGAGGCCTGGGTGGAAAGCTGCCACGGCCTGCCGTCGCAGCGGCCGGATGGGCTGGTGAAGCACTTTTTCTTTCCCGGGTTCACGCCCGCGACCGGCGGCCTGCTGCGCGAACCGGGCCTGTCGGCCGAGCGCGACGCCTTCCAGGCCGATCCCGAGGCGCAGGCGGCGTTCCTGCGCGGGCTGGGCGTGGCCGAGCCCCTGCTGTCGCAACGGCGCCACGGCGCCCGCACCGTGTCCCTGTTTTGCTACCCCAGCGCCCCGGTCGACGGCCTGGCGCAGGCCCTGGCGGCCGATGCGCGCCCCGCCCTGCTGCTGGCGCCGGAAGGCGTCGCTCCCGGGCTCGAGGCGGCCTGCGCGCGGGCCGGCGGTCCGGTGGTGGCGCGCCTGCCGTTCGTGGCGCAACCCGATTTCGACCGCGTGCTGTGGTGCGCCGACCTGAATTTCGTGCGCGGCGAGGACTCCTTCGTGCGCGCCGCCTGGGCCGCCCGGCCGCTGGTCTGGCAGATCTACCCCCAGGAAGAGAACGTGCACCTGGAAAAGCTGGACGCCTGGCTGGCGCGCTATCCGGCCCCGGAAACCGCGGCCGCCACCATCCGCGCCTGGAACCTGCCCGACGCCGGCGCCGCGGCCCGCGCCATCGGCGCCGCCCTGGCGCCGCCCGCCTGGCAGGCCTGGACGCAGGCGGCGCGCGACTGGGACGCGGCGCAGGCCGGCCGCCCCGATCTGGCGGAAAATCTGGCCGATTTTTGCGCAGAGTTGGTCAAGAAACGCTAGAATAGAGAGTTTTCTGAGTCGCCCTGGATTGTCGGCGCCTCAACTATGACGCCTCCCGGGGTGTGCATGAAGCCGAGTGTGCGGGCCTGTTTCGAGGGCCCGCGGGCTCAGATGGCGGGCCCGCCCCGTTGCCTGGCGCCCGCATTTGCGGCGGCTTTCTGCAAGCACGGCGAGTGCACCCTTTCCCCCCGGAGTTTTATCGATGAAAACCGCTCAGGAATTGCGAGTCGGCAACGTGGTCATGGTCGGCAAGGATCCCCTCGTGGTCCAGAAGGCCGAATACAACAAGTCGGGCCGTAACGCCGCCGTCGTCAAGCTGAAGTTCAAGAACCTCTTGACCGCCTCGGCCAGCGAATCGGTCTACAAGGCCGACGAAAAGTTCGAAGTCGTCCAGCTGGATCGCAAGGAGTGCACGTACTCCTACTTCGGCGATCCCATGTACGTCTTCATGGACGAAGAGTACAACCAGTACGAAATCGAAGCCGAGAGCATGGGCGACGCCCTGAACTACCTGGAAGAAGCGATGCCCGTGGAAGTGGTCTTCTACGACGGCCGCGCCATCTCGGTGGAACTGCCCACGACGCTCGTGCGCGAAATCACCTACACCGAACCGGCCGTCCGTGGCGACACGTCGGGCAAGGTGACCAAGCCCGCCAAGATCAACACCGGCTACGAACTGAACGTGCCGCTGTTCTGCGCCATCGGCGACAAGATCGAAATCGACACGCGTACCAACGAATACCGCAGCCGCGTCAACAACTGATCCGGCGGCAGGTACGAAAAAGCGCCAGCCCTTCGGGGTCTGGCGCTTTTTTTTGCCTTGCGCGGCCGCAAATCCGGCGGCGGCGAACGCGGCTACTGCAGGCGTTCGTCGTCGAGGAAGTCGGGCACGGCCATGACGTCGATGCCGTCCTCGGCCAGGGCTTCGCGCTCTTCGCGCGTGGCGGTGCCGCGGATGGGGCGCTCGTCGGCGTCGCCCTCGTGGATGCGGCGCGCTTCCTCGGCGAAGCGGGCGCCGACGTTTTCGGTGTTGCGCAGCACGGCCCGCACCTGGCGCATGACCACCGCCTGCAGGGCCGCCATCTTCTCGGCGTCGGAGGCGCCGGCCGGCAGCGCCGGCTGGGCGGCGGGCGCGTGCAGGTGCGCCACGTTCAGGCGCGGGGCCGACAGGCGCTTGGTGATGCTGGCCGAGCCACAGACCGGGCACGACACCAGGCCACGCGCCTGCTGCGCGTCATAGTCTTCGTGCGAACCGAACCAGCCTTCGAAGATGTGGCCGTGCTCGCACTGGAGGTCGAAAACTTTGAGAGCCATGGGAGGGATATGGGGGCTAGCGGCCAGAATACAAGAAAGCGCGGGGTCAAACAAAAACGGGCCCGTGGGCCCGTTTTTTCCATGCCTGGCGCTTACTTGCCGCGCTTGGGCGCGGCCGTCGACTGGATCTGCGCCTGCTGCGCCTGCAAGGCGTCGATCTGGCGTTGCAGGTCGCGCAGTTGCTGGCGCACGTCCTTCTGCTGATCGGCCAGCGCGGTGGCTTCCTGGCGCGATTGCTCCTGGCGCGCGGCGACCTGCTCTTCCTGCTGCATGCGCAGGGTGCGGTCGGCCTGCAGCGTGCTCAGTTCGGCGTTGCGGCTGGCCAGCAGCTTTTCGGCGTGGGTGTATTCGGCCTGCAGCTTGATGCGCTGGATGTCCACGTCGGCCAGTTCCACCGATTGCGCGGCGAACGCGCGGTAGGTGGCTTCGGCCTGCTTGTCCGACTTGGTCTTGAGCACGCGCCAGAAATCCTTCTGCTGGAACAGGGCCACGTAGTAGGTCAGGTCGTCCGGCTTGAACAGCAGGCTGGCGCCGTACGTGCCGTTGTAGGTCGTACGCAGCTCGGAAACCTGGCGGTTCTGGATCAGTGCCTGCAGCTCGGCCACCGTCGAGGACGGGCGCGCGGCGGGCGCCGGCGCGGGCGGGGTGACCGGGGTGGAGGCGGCTTGCTTGTCCTCGACCTGCTGCACCGTCGGGCGCGGGGGCTCGGGTTGCGCGATGGCGCACGCGGCCAGACCGGACAGGGCCGTACCCAACAGCGCCATGCGAGCGGCGGCACGGATAAAGTGGACGTTCATGCCTTCCCCAAAAAAATCGTTGCGGAACTATAGCAATTTATTCCGTTTGAAGCTGACGCGCGTGAATAACACGGGGCGATAGTGTCGCGCGCCCTGGGACATTCCCTATTGCGCCTCACGACGCTTCGACGATGCCGTCGGCGGTTTCGCCCTGGCCGCCGCCCAGATGCAGCTTGCGCATCTTCTCCCACAGCACCTTGCGGCTGATGCCCAGGGTATTGGCGGTGTCCTGGCGGCGCCAGCCGTTGACGTCCAGCGCGGCCAGGATGCGGGCGCGCTCGGCGCGTTCGGCGTCGCTGAAGACCGGCGGTTCGCACTGGGTATTGGCGCCCGCCGCCGCCAAGGCCGCGGGGCCGCCCAGCGGCTCGGCCAACTGGTCGAAAATGCGCTCGATGCGGGCCTGGTCCCAGGCCTGGAACTGGCGCCGCACGATGGCCACGCGCTCGGCCACGTTGGACAGCTCTCGCACGTTGCCGGCGTAGCGCGCCCGCGCCACGCGTTCCAGCAGCCAGCCGGGCGGCTCGCCCTCGGCGCCCAGCCGTTCCAGCAAGGCGCGGAAGATCGCCGCCTTTTCCTCGGGGCCGCGCTGCTCCAGGTTGGGAATGCGCAGCTCGATCACCGCCAGCCGGTAGTACAGGTCGGCACGGAACTCGTCCTGGCCCACCAGCACCCGCAGATCCTTGTTGGTCGCCGCCACAAGGCGGAAATCGACCGGCACCTCCACGGTCGACCCCAGCCGCGTCACGGCGCTCTGTTCCAGCACGCGCAGCAGCTTGACCTGCTGGTACAGCGGCAGGTCGCCGATTTCGTCGAGGAACAGCGTGCCGCCGTTGGCCTGCTCGAAATAGCCCTTGTGCGCGCCCACGGCGCCGGTGAAGGCGCCCTTGGCGTGGCCGAAGAAGTGCGCCTCGAACAGCCCTTCGGGGATGGCGCCGCAGTTGACCGCGACGAACGGGCCGTCCGACCAGGCGGCGTGGTCGTGCAGCAAGCGCGCGATGCGCTCCTTGCCGACGCCGGTCTCGCCGTGGATCAGCACGTTGCTGCGGCAGTCGGCGAACATGTCGGCCTCGGCCAGCAGCGCCCGCATCGGCTCCGACACGGCGATCAGCGGCTGCTCGCGGCGCGGCGCGGCGCGGTTGAGCTGGTCGATCGTGCCCAGCAGCTCGAACAACAGTTTGCGCAGGTCCGTGGTGGTGAAGGCCAGCGGCAGCGTATAGGAATATTCCGGCGGGTAATAACGCGGATCGCGGCCACGGGCCTCGGACGCCACCCAGATGACGGGCATGGCCTGCACCGACAGCCAGTCGTAGCCGCTGAAGCGGTTGTCGCCCATGACCGAGACCGACACCAGCGCCACCGCGGGCCGCGACGGATCGCGCGGCGGCGGAAAGGCGGTGCCGGCATCGGCGCGCACCAGCGACACGTCCATGCCGGCCAGGCAGCGCTCGGCCCGGCTGGCGATGTCGGACGTGCCCTCCCAGACGTAGACGTCGAACTCTTCGCGCGAGAATTTCTGGGTCATGGCGACCACCGGGCCGGCCAGGAAGGGGCGGAAATCAGGGGCTTCATCATCAATACACCAGGCGGGGCTTGCCGCAGTCCACCGACAGCAGCGATACATCGGTCTGGCCGACACTCAGGCCAAGCATGTCCAGCAATTGCTGCAGCAGGGTCGACAACATGCCCAGCAGCGGCTGCAGCAGCGTCACCACGATGGACAGCACGCCGCCCACCTGGTTGCCGCCGCTCAGCGCCAGCGACGAGACCGCGTTGACGCGGCACTGGCGGATGGCGTCCGGCGTGATCGCCAACAGGCAGGTCACGTCGCTCAGCGGCGCCAGCAACAACGAATTGAGGAGGTTGCCCACCAGCTGCAGCGTGCCGCCGAGCACGCCGGTCAGGCCGCCGGTGGACATGCGCTGGCCAAGCTGGTTGAGCGCGGTCGAGGACCATTGCATGTCGTTGACCACCTGCGAAATGGATTTGCCGGCGTTGTTGCCGCCGCCGCCCACCAGCGTGGTGGCCAGCGAAGTGCGCTGCTCCGGCGTCAGCGGCGTGCCGGTGCCGACCAGGTCGCCGAGGATGCCGCCGACCACGGCGTCGGCCAGGTTCGAGGCCAGCGCGCCCAGGTTGATCGAAGTGGCGTTGACCGTGGCGGTGGAGTTGGGCGACGGCGGCTCGGTCAGCGTCACCGGCACCGGCGCGGTCGAATTGAAGATCGGCAGCGTGACCTTGCTGGTCAGCGGCAGGATGCCGAGCACGTTCAGGATCTGGTAGCGCTGGATCGCCGCGAACGAACTGGGCTGGCAGCTGTTGGTGATGGACAGGAAATTGGCCTGCACGTTGTCGACCGCCGAGGCCATGCCGGGAAAGCGCCCCAGGCAGATATTGGCGACCGACGAGGTCACGTCGATGGTGGCCTGCGACTCGGTCAGCGGCGCCTGGCACAGCTTGGACACGGTGCCGGTCGATTGCGCCACGTCGATGATGACGGGCAGGTCGATCTTGGTGCCAAGCGTATTGGCCAGCAGCGGGCCCACCAGCGGGATGTTGCTGGTGTTGGCGCGCAGGTAGACGCGGATACCGGCGCTGGTGGCCTGCGTGCCCACCCCGCCCACGCCAATGGTGGGCGGCTCGACGATGCGCACCTGCGACTGCACGCCGAGCAGCGGCACGTTCAGGCCCAGGTTGACCAGGTTCTGGCCATTGGCGATGACCAGCGCGGTCTCCAGCACGTTGAGCGCGTTGATGTTGGCCTGCAGCGCCGAGTTGATGTCGCCGCCCACCACGTTCAGGTCGAGGATGCCGCCGTTGCCGAACAGCTTGACCGGCAGGTTCACCGGCATCACGTTCAACACCACGTTGATGGCGTTGGACAGCAGCCCGAGGCTGGCGCCGGCGGTGTTGCCGGCCTTGTTCATCACGGTCAGCGTGGCCTGCAGCAGCTGGCCCAGCGTCAGGTTGTTGAGCGCGGCCAGCTGCGATGGCGTGCCCACGCCGGTGGCCACCGACACCGGCAGGCCCAGCGCCTCCAGCAGGCCGGACGGCGTGATGTTGACGGTGGCCAGGCCGGCCGCGTCGAGAATGTCGAGCTGGGCCGGGGTGGCGCCCACGGTGGACAGCAGCTGCGACAGCAGGCCGCCTTTCTGCAGGCGCAGCAGGCGCGAGCCGACGGTGAACACCGCCACCGGCTGGGTGCTGGTGGCCACCGAGATCACCTGGACCTGGGTGCCGCCCACCGTGCCGCCGGAGAAGCTGGGGATCAGGCTGGCGAGGGTCTTGTTGATGGTGATGCGCAGCGCGTTCGGCACCTGGCCGCTGGCGGGGTCGAACACGTACATGCCGCTGGCGTCGGCGCGGGTGGTGTCCCACACCTTGCATTCGACCGTGACGTCGGCCGCGGAGAAGGTGTCGAAGATGTTGGGCACGTTGGCCAGCACCGCGGCCCGCCCCGCCGCCTGCGCGCGGGTGCAGTCCGCGGGCGCGCCCATGCCCAGCACCTGCACCGCCGACAGCGCGGCCAGGTCCGAGGCCTTCTGCATCTCGCGCTTCATGTAGTAGGCGTAGCCCAGCTGGGCCACGCCCAGCAGCACCAGGCCGACGATGACCACGAAAACGATGGCCACCGTCATGCTGCCGCGCTGCCGCGGCAGGAACGCAGAACGAAGATGAGTGGCTGGCATGATCGCGGCTCCCTGACTCGACGAGACGGGCCCTAGTTGGTGTTGTTGGTCTGCACCCGCTTGGTGAACCACTCCGGAATCGGCCGGGTGAAGCTGTCGACGTAGCGGTTCCAGGCGGCGGTGGACGCGGCGCCCAGCACCGGCAGCGCGGCGCCGGCGCGGCGGCCGTCGGCCTGCGCCGCCAGCAGGCCGCGGGTGATGTCGCCGAAGGCTTCCGGCGCCTCGGCCGCCGCTTGCGGCGCGGGCTGCGCGGCGGGCTGCGGCATCGGGGTCTGCACCTGCTGCACCACCGGCCGCGCCGGCATTTGCGCCGCGGGCGCGGCGGCAGGCGCGGCCGCCGGCGCCACCGGCGACACGGGCGAGGCCTGGGCCACGCCGCCGCTCATGGCGCCGCCGGTCAGCGGCGCGTTCGACTGCGCCTGGCTGGCCCAGGGCATGGCGGCGGCCACCAGCAGCGCCAGGGAAAACGGAACGAAGCGTACGGTTCGAGACATGTTGGGATTCCTGGTTAGCGCATGATCGGGCCGTTGCCCAGTCTGTCCATCAAGGGGCTCATGACCGGCATGACGATGCCTTCGCCACGGGACACCCGGGTCGCCGACGGATCGGCCGCCGCGGCCGACGGGGCCACGCCGCGCGGCGCGGCGCTCTGGCTGCGGATCTCGGAGGCCAGCCGCAGGACCTGGCCGCGCGCCTCGTCGCCGAGCTTGGCGCGGTCCATCACGTGCTGGGCCCGCACCGGCTCGCCCTCGACCAGCAGCAGCAGCGCCAGGTTGGCCAGCACCTTGCCGCTTTCGGGCGCCAGCTCGGCCGCCTGGCCCAGCGGCACGCGGGCGCCGGCCGGGTCGCCGGCCCGCAGCCGCGCGTAGCCCAGGTCGCCCAGGATGCGCGGGTCCATCGGCGCCAGCTTGGCGGCGCGGGCGAAGTCGTCGGCGGCCTGCTCGAACTGGCCGCGCGAGCCGGCGATCAGGCCCAGCCCGTGCCAGCCGTCGGCCGCCTGCGCGGTGCCGATCAGGGCGCGGTAGGCCTGCTCGCTCGAGGCCGTCTGGCCGGTCTGGCGCAGCGCCTCGGCGCGCAGCACCGCGATGCGTTGATCATTGCCGAACTTCTGCTGGAACGCCTCGATGTAGGCCAGCGAGGCGAAATAGCGCTCCTGGCGCTGCGACTCGGCGATCATCGACAGCATCATCTCCGGCTCGGCCGGCTTGCGGCGGTTCTCCGCCTCGTCCTCGCGCTGGCGCGCCAGCGCCTGTTCCTGCTGCTGTTGCTGGATCAACTGCCAGGCGGTCTCGGCGTTGTTGCTCTGGCAACCCGCCAACGTCCCGGCGCCGGCAACCACCGCCGCCACCAGGGTCCAACGCCATGCGCGCCGCGCGCTTTCCATACCGCCCGCCATTACATCCCCCCCATGCGCGACAAGCCGCGCAATACCGCCACAAACCCCGCCCCGCCGGTCACGATCAACAGCGCCGGCAACAGGGTCACGATCATCACCGCCGTCATCTTGACGGTGGTCTTGCCCACTTTTTCCTTCAGTTCCAGGCGCCGCTTCTCGCGCAGGCGCTCGCCAAACCGGTTCAGCGGTTCCTGCACCGCGCCGCCGTGCTGGTCGACCTGGGCGATCAGGCGGCAGATGGCCGACAGGTCGTCGTTGTCGAAGCCCGCCGCCAGCCGTGCCAGCGACTGTTCGCGGGTGCGGCCGCGCACATACAGTTCGGACGCCAGCCGCAGCTCGTACGCCAGCACCGGCAGCACCTGGTCGAATTCCTTGGTCAGCACCTGCAGGCTCTGGTCGATCGACAGGCCCACGCCCTGCAGCAGCCGCAACAGGTCGATCAGCAGCGGCAGCTCATTGGCGGCCTGCTTGCGGCGGCGCGACAGGCGCCGGCGCACGAACCACTTGGGCAGCATGTAGCCGATGGCGAAACCGAAGAAGGCCGCCACGAACAGGCCCAGCGACGAACCGCCGACATTGCGCCCCAGGTCCAGCGCCACGGCCGCCGCCGGCAGCAGCAGCGCCAGGGTGAAGCGCGCGACGATGAAGCGCAGCCGCGCCGTGGCCGGGTTTTCGTAGCCCGCCATGTCCACCAGCTTGCGGTCCTCGCCAGCCAGCAGCGCTTCGGCGAAACGGCCTTCGCTCAGGCGCTTGCCGAACGAGTCGGCCGCGCGCGTGGCCGCGGCCAGCCTGCCCTGCGCGCCCTCGGCGGCGGGCGCGGCGGCCGCCTTGACGCGGCCCTCGCGCGTGGCCAGCGCCTGCTCCACCACCTGCCGGCTGCGGTCCTGCCCGCGCAGGCGCCGCGTCATGCTCAGGCCCAGGATCAGCATGGCGGCGGCCACCAGCATCAGCGCCACCGCCAGCACGGTCGAGACATTCCAGGATTCGATCGCTTGCATCCGCGTCGTCCTCAGATGGCCTTGGCCATGCGATACAGGATGTAGGAGCCGCCCAGCTGCAGGCAGACCGCCGTCATCAGCATCTTGAAGCCCAGCGGGTCGACCCACAGGCCCATGAACAGGTCGTTGTTGGCCACCATGATGAAACCGGCGATGCCCAGCGGCAGCAGCGCCAGGATCCAGGCCGACAGGCGGATTTCCGCCGAGCTGGCCGACAGTTCGGCGCGCGCCTGGCCGATGTCGCGCATGAACGCGGCCATGCGTTCGAGCACCTGGTCGCTGCGGCCGCCGAAGCGCAGGGCCACCGACACCACCGCCGCCACCATGTAGAGTTCCTTCATGTCGTACTGGCGCGAAACCTGCACCAGCGCCGCGTCCAGTTCCTTGGCCGAACGGCTAAGGGCGGCGGCGGTCTCGACCACCTCGCGCAGCGGTTCGTCGGTGGTGGCCGCGGCGGTCTGGAAGGCCGACGCCATGCTGTTGCCGATGGTGACCAGGCGCACGATGTTGTCCAGGAACGCCGGCAGTTGCGACACCCGGCGGCGCTGGCGCCGGTCGGCGCGCAGCCACAGCAGGAAATAGGCGAACACGGTCAGCAGCACCAGCGCCACCACGCCCGACAGCCAGCCCAGGAAGGCCCAGGCCAGCAACGCCCCCAGCAGGATCGGCAGCGTCAGCTTGGCGTAGAAAGCCGGACTCTGGCGCACGCCGCCCTGCAGCAGCAGCATGTCCCAGCGCGAGAAGCCGCTGCGCAGCGCGCGGGCGCCGTGCGCGAACGGCATCTTGCCGCTGACCGGCGCGCCGCGGCCGCGCCGCAGCTGGTCTTCGAGAAAGGCGGAACTGGCGGCGCGCCGCTGGCCGCTGTTGGCATGGCGCCACAGCAGCACCGCCGCCAACGCCAGCACCAGCGCCAGACCCGCGAACACCCCGGCTTGCAGCATCAGCGCCTCCTGCTCCAGAAGCCGCCGCCGTCGGACTCGGGCGGCGCGTTGTCGGCCGGCCGCTGCTCGTTGCGCATCTTGGCCAGCTTGGGGGTGTGCGGATGGATGCCGAGCCAGTTCCAGCGGTCCTTTTCCTCGCCCTCGGGCGTGGCGAAGGTTTCGTGCCGGTACAGCTCCTGGGTCGAGATCACGTTGTCGCCCATGCCGGTGACCTCGGTCACCGACAGCACGCGCCGCTTGCCGTTGGACAGGCGGCCGATCTGCACGATGAAGTCGAGCGCGCTGGCGATCTGGCGCCGCAGGCTGTCTTCGCTGCCCTGGAAGCCGGCGAAACCCGCCAGCATCTCGATCCGGTAGAGGCATTCGCGCGGCGAGTTGGCGTGGATCGTGGCCATGGAGCCTTCGTGGCCGGTGTTCATGGCCTGCAGCATGTCCATGACCTCGGCGCCGCGCACTTCGCCCACCACCACGCGGTCCGGGCGCATGCGCAGGCTGTTGCGGATCAGCTCGCGGATGCTGACCGCGCCGCTGCCGTCGAAGCCGCCCTGGCGCGACTCCAGCCGCACCACGTGCGGGTGGTTGAGCGACAGTTCCGCGGTGTCCTCCACCGTCACCACGCGCTCGGTGTCGGAGATGAAGAAGGCCAGCGCGTTCAGCAGCGACGTCTTGCCCGAGCTGGTGCCGCCGGACACCAGGATGTTGCAGCGATTCTTCACCGCCTCGTGCAGCAGCCGGTAGATTTCCTCGTCGAAGGTGCCCAGCGTCAGCAGGTCGGCCGGCTTGAGCGGATCCTGGCGGAATTTCCGGATCGAGACCATCGGGCCGTCCACGGCCAGCGGTTCGATCACCACGTTCAGGCGGCCGCCGTCGGGCAGGCGCGCATCGACCATCGGGCTGGACTCGTCCAGCCGGCGGCCGATCGGCGCGAGGATGCGGCGCACGATGCGCAGCACGTGCTGGTTGTCGGTGAAGCGCAGCGTCTCGCGCGCCAGCACGCCGCGGCGCGACACGAACACGTTGTCGTAGCCGTTGATCAGGATGTCCTCGACCGCGGGATCGGCCAGCAGGTCCTCCAGCGGCCCCAGGCCGGCCAATTCCTTGGTCAGGGCCTCGGCGATCTGGCGCATCTCGCCTTCGTTGATCGGCACCCGCCGCAGGCGCACGAAGCTGGCCACCTCGATATCGACGAACTCCTGGATCGCCGAGCGCGCCCAGCGGCCGAACTCCGCGCCCAGCTCCTCGATGCGGGAAAGCAGGTGCTCGTAGGCCGCCGTCTTTACTTCCTGGAAGCGGTTGGACGACGCGAAACCCTTATCGCCATCGCCGCCGAATTCTATGGTCGCTGTCATGATCATGTGGGATTCCGCCGCCTTCCGTTACTCGACCACCATGCGGCGGTGCACGCCGGGCAGCCACGTGGCCAGCCAGCTTGCCCGGCCGCCCGGGGTGTTCTCTTCCGCGCTCAGCTTCTCGGCCAGCGCCTGCACCGCGCGCACGTAGACATCGCGCTCGGCCTCCTCGTGCAGCAGGTGACCCTGGTTGGTGCACACCATCAGCGCCAGCGTGCGGTCCGGCAGCGTGCCGATCAGCTCCAGCTGGAAGCGTTCGGCGATCTGCTGCGCCGTCATGCCGTAGCGCTCGTCGTAGCGGTTGACGACCAGGCCCAGGCTGCGGCGGTCCACGTGCAACTGCTCCAGCTCCTGCAGCAGGCCGGCCAGCGACACCAGCGCGCCCACGCTCTGGTCGGTGACGATCCAGTTCTGTTCCGAGGCGCGCGCCAGGCCCGCCACGAACTCGGGGTTGGAGAAACCGCCGGAATCGGCCACCACCACGCCGAAGTGCTGGCGCATGCGCTCGAACACCAGCAGCGAATCGGATTGCGAGACATCGCGCATCTGGCCCAGGTCGCGCGGCAGCGCCAGCACGCTCAGGCCATTGGCGGTGTGCGACATGGCCGAGCTGAGCAAGGTCGAATCCAGCCGCCGCAGGTTGCGCGCCGCCTCGGCGAAATCGAAATCGCCGCCGATGTTCAGGTACAGCTGGCAATCGCCCACCGGCCAGCCCAGGTCCATCAGCGCCACCCGGCTGTTCAGGGGCAGCTGGCTGCCATTGTCGGCGGCCGGCTTGGCGCCCTTGGCGCCCGCGGCCGCGGCGCGCGAGCCATGCTGCTGCTTGAGGCGATCCTGCACCATGCCGGCCAGGTGAACGGCCAGCGTGCTGGTGCCCACGCCCGGACGCGCGCCCAGCAGCAGCACGCTGCGGCGCGAGCCATCCATGCGGCCGCCGCCCGCCGGCAGGTCCAGCAGCCGCTGCACCACGTCCTTGACTTCCTGCGGCGCCACGGTCGGGTCGACGAAATCGCTGACGCCCGCGCGCAACGCGGCGATGGCGCCTTCCGGCTGGCTCAGCAGCCCCACCGCGACGCGCGGAATCGCCGGCGCGAT
This sequence comes from Achromobacter sp. ISS7, assembly GCF_056523125.1. Classification (NCBI taxonomy): domain Bacteria; kingdom Pseudomonadati; phylum Pseudomonadota; class Betaproteobacteria; order Burkholderiales; family Alcaligenaceae; genus Achromobacter; species Achromobacter sp. ISS7. The sequence continues at coordinate 3,331,018 of NZ_JAWRZD010000001.1, forward strand.
GCGCGCCAGCAGGCGCGCCAACTCGGCCGATTTGAACAGCTTGCCCGGCTCGTCCTCGCTCAGGGTGAAGTCCAGGAACACCACCTGCGGCTCGATTTCGGCCAGGCGCCGCCCCAGTTCCTCGACACCCGGAACTTCCTGGGTCAGCATGCCCATGTCGCCGAGCGCCTGCCCGAGTTGCGCGGCCACGCCGTCACCCTTGGAACAAAATAAAAACCGGTTGCTGTTCTGCAAGCCAACCCACTCCCTGGCATGTGTCTTCATATCGCTCACCGTGAAAAACCCGGCATCTGCTGCCCACCCGCTGGACCCATCAGGTAATAGCCCCAAGCGTTGAACGTGGAGTCGGCCGCCTCCTGCTTGGCCCCCGGCAGCGGCAAGGTCACGCCGCGTGCAATGGGCCGCACCAGGCGCGGCGTCACCACGATCACCAGCTCGGTATCCTCCTGGGTGTAATCGACGCTACGGAAAAACGAACCGATGATGGGCAGGTCGCCCAGCATCGGCACCTTGTTGACCAGCGCCTTGGTCTGGCGCGACACCAGTCCGCTGACGACGAAGCTCTCGCCATCGCCCAGCTCGACCGTGGTGTCGGCGCGGCGCGTGCGCAGGGCCGGAATCAACGTGGTGGTATTGGTGCCGCTGGAAACGGCGATGGCGTTGCTATAGTCCAGTTCGCTGGCCTCGGGCGCCACCTTCAGCGCGATGCGCTCGCGCGACAGCACCGTCGGCGTCACCGTCAGGCCGATGCCGAACGGCTTGAACGTCACCGTGGTCGTCCCCAGGCCGCCGGCCTCCGGGATCGGCAGTTCGCCGCCAGCCAGGAAACTGGCGCTCTGCCCGGTCAGGGCCACCAGCGTCGGCTCGGCCAGCACGCGCGCCATGCCGTTGTTCTGCAGCAGGCGCAGGCGCGCGCTGAAATCGTTGGAGTCGTAGAACAGCGAGAAACCCGAAGCCAGGGCCGCGCTCTTGCTGAAGCCCAGCGGCGCCGGGAAGCCATCGGGCGTGATCGAGTTGGTGCCACCCCACGGGCCGGCGCGGCCGGCGAAGCTGATGCCGGCCTGCTTCATGACCGAGCGCGACACCTCGACCACCTTGACCTCGACCTGCACCACGCCGCCGGTGCCGGCGGTCGAGACGTCCACCACGTTCTTGTCGCCCACCACCGCGCCGGCCGCGGCCACCGAGGCCTGGTGCGACAGGGGCGAATCGGCCTGGCCCGACACCACCGCGCGGTCGCCGGCCACGTCGACGTTGGCGCCGCCGGCCATGCCGCGTCCGGCCATGACCTGCTGCACGTTGCCCGCCACCCGCACGGTCCACAGTTGCGGCGCCGCGTTGTTGCCGGTCCAGATCTGCAATTGCGTGGTGCCCGGCTTCTTGCCGTACAGCAGCAGCGAGGCCTGCCGCCTGCCGGAGGCCGCTAGCACCTTGACGTCGGCCACCTCGGGATCGCCGATGGCGATGCGGGCGGGCGCGCCGTCCAGCATGAGCGTCTGCTGGCCCTTCACGGCGACCGCGATGTCGCGGGCCGGCGCGCTGGCGCCCGGGTCGGACTGGATGGCGGTCTGCGCCATGCCGGCCACGCCGTAGGTCATTGCAGCTGCGGCCGACAGGACGCAGATCAGGGTGGTGCGCTGGAATCTCTTCATTGTGCTGGATCTGGTTTGGCAGGTAAGGTCCAGCCGCGGGCGGCACCAGGCCACGCGCAGCCACGTTTCAATAGCGCACGCGCTCGGATTTGTCTCCTCGCAGGATTTCGACGGTACGGCCGCCCCCGCCGCCGCCGGTGGCGCGGACCGGGGCCGGCTTGGCGGCCGGCACGGGCACGGTGCCATCCAGCTGCGCCAGGCTTTCGCCGGCGTAGGCGCGGTTCGGGCCGCTCAGCAATTGTTCGCGCTGCTCGGGCGTCAGGTCCGGCCGCGCCGGCAGCACCGCGCCGCGCTGCGCGAACAGCTGGGTATCGGGCTTGCCGTCGTCGCCGACCGGACGCAGCGCCAGTTGCAGGCGGCCGGAGCGGCTGGCCAGCATCAACTCATTGACCTGTTCCACCGGCACCGCCAGCACGGCGGTCCTGGCGGGCTGTCCGGGCGGTCCCGGCAGCGCCGATTTCTCCTCCGGGCCATCCACCGAAGACGCGCCATACGCCAGCACCCGCACCTGCGATTGCAGCAAGCGGGCCTGTCCGCCCTGGACCTCGACGCCCTTCTCCAGCATGAAGAACACGTCCACCAGGTCGCCCGGCGCAATGCGATTGCCGCCGCCCACCACTTCGTCCACCGCGATCGCCACCGCGCGCTCGCCCGGCTTGAGCTGGCGGCCCAGCCCCTGCGCCAGCATGCCGGGCAGCAGCGGGTCGCCGGCCGCGACGTCCACGCGCACATAGGCGCCCTGCAACGGCGTCGGCGAGCTGTAGCCGCCCGACAGCGCCACCTGCCATTGGTCCACCTTGAGCATCTTGTCGGCGTCGATGCGCGTGCCGGCCGGTATCGGCGCCGCCGCCACCACCACCGGATAGCGCTTGGCCGGCGGCTCGGCCGGCGTGGCCGGAGCCGTCGCCACCGGGCCGCTCGGCACCGGCGCCGGGGCCGACGGCTCCGAGGCAAGGCGCCAGGCCACGAACGCCAGCACCAGGCCCGCCGCCAACAACACACCCGCGATGATTTTGCTCAGACTGCTCATGGTGTCCCTTGGGAGATTTGCACGATGGCCTTCGACGACAGCCGGGTCGGTATCCAGTTCTTGTCCGTCCCGGGCAACATGGCGATCAAGGCCTGGAAGGTCGACAGCACCGGCCAGGCCTGCACGTTGAACGTCATGGCGACCGTGCTGCACTGGGCCGTCTGGCCGCCCGAGCCGCTCCAGGCGCACGGCGCGCTGGTGGTGGCGCAAGCCACCGCCGAGCCGGTGCCGAACACGCTCATCGCCGCGGTGCAGGCGGCGCCGGGCACGTCGGCCTGGCCGGCGAAGCGCGCATGGACCGCCGCGCGCGCGCCTTCCGAGGCGGCCGAGGCCAGTTGCTGCTGCATCCAGAACAGCACGCCGTAGCCGACGACGGCGCAGACGAACATCAGCAGCATCGTCACCATTAGCGAGAACTCGAGCGCGGCAATGCCTCGCTGGCCGCGCTTGCGACCGCGGGGATGGCCAGGGGCATGGCGCGCGTTCATGTCAGTTGCCTCCGTCCAGGCCGTTGCCCAGGCGGACCGTGGCGCGGGCCGACAGCACGCTCGACGGCGGCATCAGCGCCTGCGCCAGGAACGGGAAATTCGGGATCAGCGGATTGGCGCCGTAGGGATAGCTGACCGTCACCTCGATCTGGTCGGCGCTCAGCGGCTGGCCGCTGCAGGCGCCACCGGCGGTGCTGCTGAGCGTGCCGCTGGCGCCGCACACCGCCACCGCCACCGCGGCCGAGGACATGGTGGTGATCCAGCTGGAGCGGTCCAGCGCCGTGTCGCGGCCGGCGTTGGCGCGCACGGTCAGCGAGGTGGCGCCCGGCTGCCATTGCAGGACCTTGCGGGCGCCGTCCTGCGCCGCCAGGGTGACCGAATGCTGCGCGGTGAACACCAGGGCGTACGTCAGGATCGCGTAGAACACCAGGAAAAACACCACGAATACCAGTCCGAATTCAAGGGAATAAACACCACGCTGAGCGCGGCCGCGCCCAGGTAGGTTCCGTAGGGGATCTGGCGAGCCCGAAGCGGCAAGGCCCAGCTTCGGGAAAGAAACAGGTAGAGCAAGGCATGCAGCCCGGCCAGCAGGCTCGCGGCCACCAGCGTCATGACCAGGGGCGCGAAGCCCGTCAGCAGCCCCAGCACGGCGATCGCCTTGACGTCGCCCGCGCCCATCAGGCGCTTGAGCCAGAGCGGGAAGAACGGCAAGGCCAGCGCGAATCCGGCCAATGCCATGGACCAGCCGGCCCAGCGCGGTGGATAGCCCCAGGCTGGCGCGAGCCACGCCGCGAGCAGCCACAGCGCCTGTCCCGCGAACCCCGCGACGATAAGCGTGTTGGGTACGCGGCGATAGCGCAGATCGGTGTATATCAACACCAGATTCCAGCATGCGAACAACAGCCACCACAGCACTTCCCCTGGATACAAGGCAGGACCTTCTGACGGTTTCGGGTTCAATCTGGCAATACATGGGCGCGCAGTACGCAGGAGCCGATGCGCGCAACGCCGTCAATCCGCAACCGCCCGAAATCGCTGCGCGGGAAGTGTCGTCAACATCAGCTCCACGCCCGGCGGGGCGGCAGACCCGGCCGTCCGGCGCCGCCTGGCCAAGGCCAGGCTCACTTGGACGACCGGGGTCTTCGGCCTCACTTGGACGCGTTGGCGAGCTTGGCCTGCAGCGACGTGAACAGGCCGCTCAGCGCGCCCGTGAATGTCGCCAAAGCCGCCACCAGCGCCACCGCGATGGTGCCCGCGATCAGCCCGTATTCCAGGGCGGTAATACCTTCTTCATCGTTCCAGAACTGCGCAAGTTTCGCTTTCATGTCGAGCTCCTCAGGTCTCGCTTGATGATCGAGCCATGCCGCAGGAGCGGCGTGGCCCCCTAAACCCGGTGCTGTCGGCGCGCTGGCGTGTTCCACACCTTCGCGTCTCCGGGGTACCGCCAGGTCCGTCACTACCAACGGACCCTCAACCCGGTCCCAGTGTCGAGCCGGGCGTCCTGCCCGGATCGACCACGGGGGCCGATTCAATGATCGAGTCGATGCGCTGCGCCAGGCGCGCGCGGAAACGGCGCGAGGCTCGCTGCAAATGCCAGCGCATCACCAGCAACATGACGAACGACAGCGCGAACGCGATGTACGGCAGCATCACTCCGCCGATGTGCATGCTGGAAAAATCGCGCGGGGTGGTGCAGACCACCGTGCCGGCCGCCGCCCCCGTGTAATGCATGCCGCATACCGCGATCGCCATCAAAATGGCCGCCGCGATGCGCTGGAACTCATTCTGCGTATTGAAAGCCAGCCACAATGCGGCTGACGCGGCAATTACCGCTATGAATACCGATAAAACAACCATCGGCAGATTCCAGATAAATACCGCGGGCATGCGCATGGCGCTGATACCCACATAATGCATCGCCGCCACGCCAAGGCCGGCGGCCAGGCCACCCACCACGCAGCGCATAAATGTGAAGCGGTCGCGGCCCACATACCAGAAGGCCCAGCCGGAAAAACCCGCCGCCACCAGGAAACTGAGCGCGGTCAATCCGACCTGGTAACCCACTGCGAACGGCAAGTCCTGTGCCTGCATGCCGATGAAATGCATGCTCCAGATGCCGACCCCGCCCATCGCCAGGGCGCCGATGATGATGTAACCGATGCGGATCTCGCCGTCCTGCATTTCGGCGCGGATACCCACCGCGGCCAGCAGCGCAACGTAGGAGCCGAGCGCCGCGATCAGGAACGACAGCGCCACCAGGCCGGCGTTGAAGGAAAGGGGAACGATATCGCCCGGGTTCATGCGCGGCCCCTGTGAGCCGGCGGTCGGCAGGCGCTTGCGGCAGGCCGACGTGCGACGATTTTGTTGCGGTCATCCTGGTCCATCTGTGGACTCCCGAGAGCCGGTAAACCCGATGTGTTTTGATACGTTTATATAGTCTTATCTATTAACAATTAATACACATCAGGGTTTATACCAGTATTCGCAACAGTGCGACAGCTTACTTGTAACGAATACTCGGAAATTAGCCAGGGTCATTTTTCAATGTACCGGTAAACCCTGAATCCGGCCGTGAAAAGATTGCCTTGTATGTCGCTCTGTTGTTATATCCACGTTTCCGGCCAGTCACAATGAAATAATTTGTCATTGCCTCGGCGCGCTGGCAACATACCGCCTGAGCGGCGCGCCACCGGTTTACTTATATAGCGGCCCCATATATTTAAGCCTTTATCCAGACCCTTAATACGGGTGCCCTGTTTAAACGGCGCCAGCGGCAAAAGAGAGACAACCAGGCATGAGACGCACGCTTCCCGCAGGTCCGCTTTCCCTCGCCCTTATCTGCACCCTGGCCGCCGTCGGCACGGCACGCGCCGACGGCCCGTTGCGCGGCAACCCGGTGGATGCGCTGCCGCAGATCGAACGGCCACCCAGCGCCACCCAGCCGCCGCCGGTGGTCCAGGCCCCCACTCCCGAACAATTGGCCCTGCAGGCCCGGCTGGCGCAACGCATCGTGCCCCAGCATTTCGACGTCACCGGCGTGCATGCCATGCCGTTCGAGGAAGTCTCCGCCCTGCTGGCGCCGCTGTCCGGCAAGGAAATCAGCCTGGGCGAGCTGGTGCAGCAGGTCGACAAGATCACCCAGCTGTACCGCGACCGCGGCTATCCGCTGTCGTTCGCCCTGGTGCAGAACCAGACTTTCGCCAACGGGCTGGTGGTGGTGACCGTGGTCGAAGGCTATATCGGCACGGTGCGCATCGAGGGCGATCTCGGCAACGCCCAGGACCGGCTGGAATCGCTGGCCGAGCCGCTGAAGGAAGAGAAACCGCTGAAGCAGGCGACGCTGGAACGCGTGCTGAACCTGATGCGCACGGTGCCGGGCGTGAAGTTCACGCCGTCGCTCGACCTGCCGCGGCGCGCCGACGGCGCCACCGAGCTGGTGCTGGCGGCCTCGCGCCAGCCGGTCAGCCTGACCGGCGGGGTGGCGGACCTGGGCACGGGCATGCAGCCGCTGGTGAACCTGGCCACCAACAGCCTCACGCCGCTGGGCGAACAGGTCAAGCTGACGGCGTCGGTGCCGTTCAACACCGACGACGTCAAATACATTTCCGGTGAAATCCGCGTGCCGCTGGGCAACGACGGCCTGGCGGTCAAGGTCGACGGCTACCACTACGACGCCCGGCCCAAGGACGAGGCGATCGAATACCTGGGCTTCAACCGCCGGGTCAAGAACGACCGCATCGGCATCGGCGTCAGCTATCCGTTCCTCTTGAACAACACCCGTTCGCTGACCGGCACGCTCGGGGTCTACGCGGCCAACTCGAAGGACCGCTACGAGGCCAAGAATTCCGACCGCTGGCTGCAGCAGGACGCCCAGGTGCGCGCCGCCAACCTCGAGATGCGCTATATCCAGGTGTCCGAGTCCAAGACCACCGACGTCACGCTGGCGGTGGCCCGGGGCTTCACCGGCGCCGGGGCCAAGAAAGAGATCAACACCAACTACGGCTATTCGGCCGTGCCGATCCTGGACCTGGACTTCACCCGCTACAACCTCAACGCCAAGCAGACCTTCACGCTGCCGGCGCAGTTCGGCCTGACGCTGTCCGGCGCCGCCCAGTACTCCAGCAATATCCTGCCCTCGTCGGAACAGGTGTCGTACGGCAGCTGGCGGTATGCGATGGGTTATCCGCAAGGCGAGCAGAGCGGCGATAAAGGCGTCGGCGTTTCCGCCGAAGTTAATCGCCGCTTCGGTATCGGCTGGCAGTACCTGTCCAACGTGCAGCCTTATGCGCTGATCGACTACGCCCGCACCTGGTACAACAATTCCAGCCTGCAGCAGCTGAACCAGCGGCACCTGTCGTCTGTGGCGCTGGGGCTGCGCTTTACCGACGACAAGTACTACCTGTTTGATTTCAACGTGGCCAAGCCGATCGGTTCGGCCACCATAAACAATGACCGCGACGTGCGCTTCAACGCCAATTACTCGTTGTATTACGACGCGTTCTAGCGCGCCGCCGGCGGCCGCGCCGCGATCGCGCCAAAGTACCCGCGCCTGTTTCGACAGGCGCTTTTTTTTGCCTGTTCCATACACCACGTTACGTAACGTGGGCCGTAACGTAACGGCTCAAACGGGCCCGGACGTAACATTCGCAGGTCAGGCGTGATCGTAAAAATGGGGGATTCCCAATATTGGTACAAACCCTCTGTTTTAAATTCAAGTCATTGATTTATAAGGATTTTTACTTATCTAAAAACGACCTGAACAGATACCGGAATCGCGTTTGAAAAATATTGGCATGGTTTATGCATGTAGGGATGTATCGGGCAGTTTCGACGCCTGACACTTCCCCCACAGGAGCTCGCCATGAATGCCAAGATTGACACGCAGCGCGTACAACGTATTCTGACCTCCACCGTTATGGCGGCCGCTCTGATGAGCGCGCTGGCCGCATGCGGCGGCGGTGGTGGTGGTCACAAGAGTTCTGCCAGCCTGCCTGGCACCGATAATCCCAGCAACCCCGGCGGCCCTGGCGGCCCTGGCGGCCCGAACGAGCCGAATAACCCCAACAACCCGGTCACCACCGGTTTGCTGCAAACCACGCTGGGTAATACCGGCAAGGCCGTCGACAATACCCTGCCCCTGAATCTGGGCACCACGCTGGGCGGCGTCGGCCAGGCGCTCGATCCCACCGTCAAGCCGGTCGTCGACACCGTCGTCGGCCTGACGCAGCAAGTGGGCGCCACCACCGGCCTGGGAAAGCCCGTCGACGGCACCGTCAAGCAAGTGGGCGGCCTGGTCGAAGGCCTGGGCACCACGGTCAAGGGCACCGGCCTGCCCGGCGGCCTGAGCGCCGGCGTCGGTGGCCTGGTGGAAGGCCTGGGCAAGACGGTCGCCAGCACCGGTGGCCTGCTCAATGCCGATCCCAAGAATCCGCAGCCGTTGACCACGGTGCTGGGCAATGCCACCAACGCGGTGGGCGCGCTGACCGCGGGCCTGTCCGGCCCCGGCGGGTTGCTGAACCCCGTCAACCAATTGGTCGGCGGCGTTACCGGCGGCGTGCTGGGCGGCCCCTCCAAGCCGCTGCTCGAACCCGCGCTGGGTAATGTCGGCAAGACCGTCGACAACGTGCTGCCGCTCGGCCTGCAGCCGACCCTGGGCGGCATCGGCAAGGCGCTCGACCCGACGGCCAGCCCCCTGGCGGGCACCGTGGTCGGCCTGACGCAGCAAGTCGGCGCCACCACCAAGCTGGGCGCGCCGGTCGCCGGCCTGCTCAACACGCTGGGCGGCACGGTCAGCAACCTGGGCACCCAACTGCCTGGCGGCAACGTGGCCGGCCTGAACGGCGTGCTGCAAGGCCTGGGCGGCGCGGTCAGCAGCGCCGGCGGCCTGTTGAACGCCACCCCCGGCAACCCCAACCCGCTCGGCGCCACCCTGGCCAATGCCACCGGCGCGGTCGCGTCCCTGACCAGCGGCCTGGGCCTGGGCGGCGCGGTCGGCGGCAACAACGGCGGCTTGCTCAGCCCGATCACCGGGATCCTGGGCGGCGTGACCGGCGGCGCGGCCGGCGGCAACGGCGGCCTGCTGGCTCCGGTGACCGGCCTGCTGGGCGGCGTGACGGGCAACCTGGGCGGCGCCACGGGCGGCGCGGCCAACGGCGGTTTGCTGGGCGGTCTGCTCGGTGGCGTGACCGGCGGCGCGGGCGGCACGGCGGGCGGCACCGCGGGCGCCAACGGCGGTCTGCTGGGCGGCTTGCTCGGCGGCCTGACCGGCGGCAACGCCTCGGCCGGCGCCAGCGCCGGAGCAGGTGCGGGTGCGGGTGCGGGTGCCGGCGGCTCGGGTTCGGCCAACAACGGCGGCCTCCTGGGCGGCTTGCTGGGCGGCGTGACGGCCGGCGTCAGCGGCAACGCCAGCACCGGCGGCAACAACGGCGGTCTGCTGGGCGGCCTGCTCGGCGGCCTGACGGCCAAGAAGTAATCAACCGGATCCGTGAGGGAGCGACGCCATGCTGCAACAAGAATCCATCGTTCACCACGAGCATGTGACCGTGATGCCTGAATCTCGCAACAACGATCTGCGGCCCGGAATGCTTGACGATATCGCCCTGATGCTGGGCCGACAGTTCGCCGTGTACAACGCGGCCTGCCAATCGGCCCTGGCGGAGAAAATGGGTATCCCCCTGGCGGATCTGAAAGCGCTGGAACTGGTGATGGAGTTCGATGCCCTGCCCACCGGCCAACTGGCCCAGCTGATGGGCATCAGCTCCGGCGGCGCCACCGCCCTGATCAACCGCCTGGAAGCGGCTGGCTATGTGCAACGGGGCCGCCATCCGCTGGATCGCCGCATGATCGTGATCCGGCCGGTGGAAGAGCAGTGCCAGCAACTGGCCCAGGAACGCCAGTGGGTGGCCGAGGCGGTGGTGTTGATGGCCCGGCGCTACGACGCCGGTGAACTGGAAGTGGTGCATGCCTTCCTGGCGCAATGCGTGCGCGCCCTGAGGCACGACACCCTGGTCTGGCTCGAGACCCGCAACGCCCACGACTGAGGCGCCAGCCTCGCCACGCCGCGCCCCGATCCGCGAGGATCCGGGCGCGGTTTTCATTGGGTGGTTTCGGAACGCCCCCGTCAATGCGCGGCGAACAGCGCCACGACGCTGCCGGGCGCATCGGGGCCGAAGAAACGCTGATGGTTCTGCGCCGTTCGCGCCGCCACCGCCGCGCTGCGCGGGAATAGCGCCTGTTCGTACGCCGCCAATGCCGCGTCCAGGTCGGCCGGATGGCGGCACAGCGCCTGGCCCAGCTCGGCGCCATCGAACAGGGCCAGGTTGGCGCCCTCCCCCGCGAACGGCGACATCAGGTGCGCCGCGTCGCCCACCAGCGTGACGCCGGCGCTGCGCGGCCATCGATGCCCGACCGGCAACGCGTGCAGGGGCCGGGCGATGATCTCCACATCACTGTCGGCGACCAGCGCGCGCAGCGCCGGCGCCCAGCCGGCGAACGCGGCGGCGATGCGTTCGCGCATGGCCGCCTGGCCGTCGCGGGCCAGCGCGTCGACCGCCGCCCGCGGCCAGTTCAGGGCCGCGTAGCTGCGCAGCGTGCCATCGGCGTAGCGATGCGCCAGGATGCCCTGGCCGGGTTCGACCGCCATCAGGGTGCCGTGGCCGATCGCGCGCGCGCTGTCCGGATAGCGGCGGTCGCCGTCGAACAGCGTGGTCTCGAAGAAGGTCGTGCCGACGTAGGCCGGCGCGGCGTCGGACAGCAGCGGACGGATCCGCGACCAGGCGCCATCGGCGCCGACCAGCAGGTCGGCCGTGACCGCCGCGCCGTTGGCGAAGGCCAGCCGGTGCCGGCCCGGCGCCTGCGGCGCGACGGCGGTGAGCTTGTGGCCCCAGCGGATCGCGGGCGGCGGCAACGAATCGATCAGCAGCCGGCGCAGGTCGCCGCGGTCGATCTCCGGCCGGGCCTGGCCCTGCCCCGGCCGGTCGAGCAGCACGCGGCCGTGGCGGTCGACCACGCGCTTGGCGTCCTCCCCTGGCCGCACCAGGGGCAGGAAGGCCTCGTACAGGCCGGCGGCCCGCAGCGCGGCCTGGCCGTTGTGCGGGTGGATATCCAGCAATCCGCCCTGCGTGCGCGCCTCGGGCGAGGCGTCGGCCTCGTAGACCGTGGCGGCAATGCCATGGCGGTGCAGGACGCGGGCCAACGTCAGGCCGCCGAGGCCGGCGCCGACAATGGCGATCGTGGCGTGTTGCAGGGAAAGCGGGGGTGCGAAGGGTCGGTCCATGGCGTATTCCAGTGAAACGAGCCATGTGCGCCAAGGGCGCGATGACTCGGGACGTTCCGACGGTTGTCGGGGGAATCGCTGGCCGACCTGGCCTGGCGGGCCGGGTGACGTGTGCGCGATCCGGGCGGCACGCGGCCGGGCGGCGGCGTCACGCGCGGGATCGTTTTTCGCGGTGTTCGAAAGGACAGTATCGCATGATTCCGGCGCGCCCCCGCCTCGGCGGCGAGGGAAGGCGCCGGATCAGGCCTGGCCGAATTGCAGCCGCGGCACGGCTTCCAGCAGCCGGCGCGTCATGTCCTGGCGCGGCGCATGCAGCACGGCGTCGGCCTCGCCCAGTTCGACGATGCGGCCGCCCTCCATCACCGCGATGCGGTCGGCCAGGTACTCGACCACGCCGAAATTGTGGGTGATGAACAGGTAGGCGATGCCAAGCTCGTCCTGCAACTCGCGCAGCAGGTCCAGGATCTGCGCCTGCACCGACACGTCCAGCGCCGAGGTCGGCTCGTCGCAGATCAGCACCTTGGGTTCGACCGCCAAAGCCCGCGCGATGGCGATGCGCTGGCGCTGGCCGCCCGAGAACTCGTGCGGATAGCGCGCCAGCGTATTGGCCGGCAGGCCGACGCGTTCGACCAGCCGGACGGCGCGGTCGCGGCGCGCCTGCGCGCTCATGCCGCGGCGCAGCGATTCCAGGCCCTCGTCGAGGATGTCGCCGACCCGCATGCGCGGATCGAGCGAGGCGTAGGGATCCTGGAACACGATCTGGATGTCCTGGCGCAGGCGCTGCAGCCGGGCGCGGTCGGCGGTCAGCAGGTCCTGCCCCTGCAGCATGGCGCGGCCGGAAATGCGGGCGCCGTCGATCAGCCGCAGCAGCGCCTTGCCGGTGGTGGTCTTGCCGCAGCCGGACTCGCCCAGCAGCGCCAGGGTCTCGCCGGCGCGCAGGCTGAAGGTCACGCCGTCGACCGCCTTGACCCACGACGCCACGCGCCGCAACGGCCCCTTGCGCACCGGGTAATGGACTTTCAGGTCCTGCACGTCCAGCACCACGCCGGGCTCGCGCGGACGCTTGCGCGCCACGGCCGCATCCGCGCCCAGGGCGGCGCGGCCGGCCTCGCTCAGCGGCACGCCGCGCTTCTCGAAGGTGGGAATGGCGTCGAACAGCTGGCGCGCGTAGGGGTGCTTGGGCGCGCGGAAGAATTCCTCGGCGCTGGCGCTTTCGACGATCTCGCCGCCACGCATCAGGGCCACATGGTGCGCGACGTTGCGCACCACCGCCAGGTCATGGGTGATGAGCAGCACCGCCATGCCGATCTCGCGCTGGATGTCGGCCAGCAGCGCCAGCACCTGCGCCTGCACGGTGACGTCGAGGGCCGTGGTGGGCTCGTCGGCGATCAGCAGCAAGGGTTCGGCCGCCAGCGCGATGGCGATCATGACGCGCTGCTTCTGGCCGCCGGAGAACTGGAACGGATAGTCGTCCACGCGCCGCTCGGGCTCGGGGATGCCGACCCGCCGCAGCCAGTCGATGGCGCGCGCCCGCGCCGCGGCGCCGCGCAGCGGCGTGTGCGCCACCAGCGTTTCGATGATCTGGTCGCCGACCCGCATCACCGGGTTGAGGCTGGTGGAAGGTTCCTGGAAGATGATGCCGATGCGGCCGCCGCGCACGCCGCGCATGGCACTCTCGGGCAGGCGGTTGAGGTCTTCGCCATCCAGGTCGATCTGGCCGCCGACGATGCGGCCGGCGTCCGGCAGCAGGCGCAGCAGCGCCAGCGCGGTCATGCTCTTGCCGCAGCCGGACTCGCCCACCAGGGCGAAGGTCTCGCGCTGCGAGATGGCCAGCTGCAGGCGCTTGACGGCGTGCGTCATGCCGCTTTCGCCGGCGATGTCGACGTCCAGGCCGCGCACGGCCAGCAAGGGGGCGTCTTGGCGGATATCCTGGCTCATGGCGCGTCTCCCGGTTTGGTGGATCGGGCATCGGCCGCCAGCGCGGCCCCCGGGCGGCGGCCGAACCAGCCCATGCCGGGCAGGCGGCCCGGCTTGTAGCGGCGGGTGCGCGGATCGAAGGCGTCGCGCACGGCGTCGGCGAACAGATTGGCGGCCAGCACCAGCGCCAGCATGAAGAGAAACGCGGTCATCAGGTTCCACCAGATCATCGGGTCGCGCGACATTTCCAGGCGCGCGCCATCGATCATCGAGCCGAACGAATTCATGCTGGGATCGACGCCGATGCCCAGGTACGACAGCACCGCCTCGTACAGCACCAGCCCGGAGAACTCCAGCACCACGGTGATCAGCACCAGGTGCGCGACGTTGGGCAGCAGGTGGCGCGTCATGATGCGCCAGTGCGAGACGCCGAAGGCGCGCGCGGCCTGCACGTATTCCAGCTCGCGCAGCTTGAGGGTCTCGGCGCGCAGCAGCCGGCACAGCCCGGCCCAGCCGGTGAAGCCGAGGATCATGCACAGCAGGAACAGGCGCAGGTCGGCGCGCGCCGCCGAGGTGTCGAACAGGTCGGCGTGGTTGTCGATGTAGACCTGCATCATCAGGGCGCAGGCCGCCACCAGCAGCACGCCCGGGATCGAGGTGATGGTGGTGTAGAGATACTGGATGGCGTCGTCGACGCGGCCCTTGAAATAACCGGCCGCGATGCCGAAGACGATGGCCGGCGGCAGCATGGCGAGCGTGGTGAGGCTGCCGATGACCAGCGCGGTGCGGATGCTCTTGAGCGCCTGCCACAGCACGTCGTTGCCGATGCGGTCGGTGCCCAGGGCGTGGTAGCCGCTGGACAGCCCGGCCAGCGCCCCCGTCACCAGGCACAGCAGGGTGAAGGTGATGGCCATGGCGCGCCACGGCACCTCGGCGCGCCCGCCCAGCAGGGCCTCGGCCGCCGTCGCCGCGCCGCCGCGCCGCGCCAGGCAGGCGAACAGCAGGCCGGCGCCGATCAGCGACACGGCCAGCCCCGCCGCGAGCCCCAGGCCCAGGCGGTAATAGACGTCGCCCAGGTGGTCGCGGTCGGGGTCGGCCAGGTGCGTGCCGGCCGCCCGCAAGCGCGGGAAGTCGCGCACCGGCTTGTCGTCGACCAGCAGGGTCTCCTTGGTGAACTGGCGCACCGCCAGCGGGCTGGAGTAGGTCTTTTCGGGCTGGGTCAGCACGCTGCCGCGCAGCAGGCCATCCAGCGCCGACTTGACCGCCGGCGCGTAGACCGGCGCGGCGTCGGCGGCGACGCCCGGCGCGGGCGGCAGTTGCGGGCGATAGTGGACGGAATCGAGCAGGCCGACCAGCGCGAACGCCGCCAGCACCACCGCCGAGCACATCGCCGGCGTGTCGCGCGCCACCCGCGACCAGGTCGAACGCAGGTTCGGGCTGCGCCGCACGTGCCAGGCATAGGCCAGCGCGCCCAGCACCATCAGCCACAGCGCAATGTCGGTCCAGAGGAATACGAACTTGGGCATGGCGGCTACTCGAATCGGACGCGGGGGTCAGCCAGCGTGTAGGAAATATCGGCCAGGATCAGCCCCACGATGTACAGCGACGCGCCCAGGAACACCATGGCGCGCACGATGGAGAAGTCCTGCGCGTTGATGGCGTCGATGGTGTAGCTGCCCAGGCCCGGGATGCCGAAGAACGATTCGGCGATCAGGCTGCCCATGAACAGCAGCGGCAAGGCGGCAACCGTGCTGGTCAAGATCGGCAGCATGGCGTTGCGCAGCACGTGGCGGAACAGCACCACGCGCTCGGCCAGCCCCTTGGCGCGCGCGGTGCGCACGTAGTCCTTGCCGATCTCTTCCAGGAACAGGGTGCGGTAGAAGCGCGCCTCGGGCCCCAGGCGCGAGACGATCGCCACCAGCACCGGCAGCGCCAGGAACTTGACCATGTCCAGGCCGCCCTCGAAACCCGAGAACGGCACCAGCCGCAGCAGCTTGGCGAACATCCACTGCCCCGCGATGATGTAGAACAGGCTGGAGATCGACAGCAATATGACGCACACCACCACGCCCCAGAAGTCGAGCCGGGTGGCGCGGAAATACACCAGCGTCAGCGAGAACACGATGCTGGCGAACAGCCCCAGGAAGAAGGTCGGCACCGCCAGCGCCAGGCTCGGCCCCATGCGGGTCTGGATCTCGCGGCCGATGTCGCGGCCGCCGTCGGAGGCGCCGAAGTCCATCGCCAGGAGCGGCACCGAGCGCTGGTAGAACACGGTGTCGGTCAGTTGCGACGCGCCCTTGGCCTGGGCGTTGTAGAACAGCGGCTTGTCGTAGCCGTGCTCGACCTTCCATTTCTCGACCGCGTCCTGGCTGATGCGCTGGCCGCCGATGGCCAGGCGCGCCATGTCGTCGGGCGTGTTGACCGCGAAGAACAGGATGAAGGTGAAGAGGTTCACGCCGATCAGGATCAGCACGCCGTACAGCAGCCGGCGGATGACGTAGCCGATCATGATTGATGCTCCTTGCGGGACGCCTGGGCGAAGGCGGTCTGGCGTTCGCGCCGCTTGAGCGCCACGTAGGACGGCCAGATCGCCAGCGCGATCAGCAGCACGAACAGGCCCACCGGCCACCAGATGGGGGAATTCCATTCATCGATCTTGCGTTCGCGCAGGGCGGCATCGATCTTCATGTACTGCAGCGTGTTGCGCACCATCTGGGTGGGCTTGGCGTTGCCAACCCACTGCTGGTAGGCGCCGCCCGACATCGGGAAGTAGCCGAACATCCACGGCGCGTCGCGCTGCACGATGGCGACCATGCGCTGGATCAGGGCTTCCTTTGCGGGGCCGTCGTCCAGGAACTTCATCTGCTCGAACAGCTTGTCGTATTCGGGGCTGTCGTAGTTGGCGGCGTTCTCGCCGCCGTTCTTGGCCTTGGCGTTGGGGCCGTACAGCAGGAACAGGAAATTCTCGGCGTCGGGGTAGTCGGCGTTCCAGCCCCACAGGAAGATCTGCGCCGAGCCGCGCCGCATCTTGTCCTGGAAGCGGTTGTAGTCGGTCGAGCGCACGTCCATCTGCACGCCGATCTTGGCCATCTGCCGCCGCATCCAGTCGAACTGCGGATTGGAGCCGCCGCCGGTCATGGAGTCGTAGTACAGCACCAGCGGCGCGCCGGTCACGGCGTTGCGGCCATCGGGGTAGCCGGCCTCGGCCAGCAACTTGCGCGCGGTGTCGATGGATTTGCGCACCGGCTTGCCGTCGACCAGGTCGTAGACCACTGGGTTCACGCCCTCGGGCGGTTCGCGGTAGCCCAGCACGCCGGGCGGCACCGGGCCGTAGGCCACCGAGGCCTGGCTGTTCTCGAACACCGCCACGTACTCTTCCCAGTCGAAGGCGATGCTGATGGCCTGGCGCAGCTTGCGGTTCTTCTCGGCCTGCTCGGGCGTGTCGCCCTTGCCCACCACCGGGTCGAGCCAGTTGAAGCCCATGTACCAGTTGGCGGTCTCGACCGTGGTGGGCAGGCGGATGCCATGCTCGGCGTACTTGCGCGCCTTGTCCTGGCTGTCGCCGGCGGCCACCAGCATGGCCACGCCGTATTCGCCGCGCTCGATCTGCGGCAGGTCGTAGTAGCCCTGCATGAACTTGCCGGTCAGCGGAATGGCTTCCTTCTCGACGCTGAAGACGGCGCGGTCGATGAACGGCGTGGGCTTGCCGCAATCGGCCAGCAGGCCCGCCGCGCGGTCGCCCGGCTCGCCGTCGCAGGGATAGGGCTCGCCATGGAAGTTGGGGTTGCGGGCCAGCACGTGGCGGCGGTTCTGCAGCGACTCGGCCAGCATGTAGGGGCCGGTGCCGACGGGCCAGGTATTGAGCGACAGGTCGTGCTCGGCCATGCCGGGCTGGTTGTAGAAGCGGTCGGCCTCCCAGGGCACGGGCGCCGTGAAGGTCATCGCCAGCCAGTATTTGAACTGCGGATACTTGCCGTTGACGCGGATGCGCAGCGTGTGCGGATCGAGCGCCTGCACGCCGGTGAAGCCATCGGCCTCGCGCAGGTCCAGCCACGAGGCGCCGGCGCCGCCCGGCAGATCGCGGCGCAGCGCCTTGTCGCGCTCGCGCAGGCGGTCGCCGTAGTCCTTCAGGCCGCTCACGTATTCGGCCATCAGCGAATAGATCGGCGACACCACGCGCGGGCTGGCCAGGCGGCGGAAGGCGTAGACGTAGTCGTCGGCGGTGAGTTCGCGGCTGCCGGTGCGCGGGAAATCGGGAATGGCGAATTTGTCGGCCAGTTCCTCGGGCGCGATCGGGAAGTAGTCGTAGCCACCGTCGGTCTTGCGGGCGAAGGCCGGATGCGGCGCGAAGCGCATGCCGGGCTTGATCTTGATGTCGTAGACGCTCTGGGCGATCTGCTCGCCGGGCGCGTCGGCCGGCAGTTCCTTGCCCTGCGCGTCCAGGTAGACCGGCGGGTCGATCGAGGCCGCGGCGCGCGGAATCAGTTCGTAGGGCCGCTTGAGATAGTGGTAGCCGTACAGCGTCTCATAGATGTTGTAGGTATATGGGGTTTCGTCGGTGGAATAAGAGCTGGCCGGGTCGAGGTACTTGGGCGAGCGTTTGACGAAAGCGGAATACAGCGTGTTCTGGCCTTCGGCGCCGGTCGGATAGGGGCTGTTGATGGGACTGCCCTCCCGGGAGCAGCCCGCCAACGCCAGCAACAGCATCATGGCCGCCGCCCAGAGCCGCATCAAAGCACGCATGGAAACCTTTCCTTCAATTCAGTGCGACAGAGGATAGCAAAGGTGCATCCGCCCCAGTACCCTGGCATCCCCCTAGGGAACTTGCGGACGCGATTTCGCGCACACACCAGGACGGATTACCCCGCGGCCATCAGCCGCACTGCCGCTGGCGCCAGCAGTCGTAGCGCCACTTCCAGGGCTGCATCGGTTCCTTGCCGGCCCACAGGCCGCGGCCGGCGGCCTTGGCCTGGCGTTGCAGGTCGGGCATGGCCTTGTCGTTCAGGTATTCGCCCTGGCGCGCGGTGTAGGCCCAGGCGTAGCCGGCCTCGACCTGCAGGCGGTTGGCCGAGCGGCCGTCGTCCAGGATCAGCGCGCAGACGTCACGGCCGTACTGGTCCTTCAGGTAGCACTGGGCGGTCAGGGCCTTGCCGGCCACCAGGCTGGCCAGGTGCTGGCGCGAGGCCTCGGCGTAGGGCTGGCCGGGCTGGTCGGCGCCGTGGCCTTCCTCGGGCGCGTCGATGCTGTCCATGCGGATGCGGCGCTGGCCGTCGGGCGCGCGCAGCGTCACGGTGTCGCCGTCGGCCACGTTGACGATCATGCCGGTCAGGGTATAGCTGCCGGCCGGCACGGCGCCGGCCTGGGCCGCGCCCGGCCGGCCCTGCGAAGCCGGCGCGCTGGCGCCGGGCCGTTCGGCCGGACGCTCGCCGCCCTGGCGGGACGGCTGCAGCCAGTTGACGATAGCGCCCGCCGCCGCCAGGATCAGGGCGACGACGAGGGCGGTCAGCTTGCTGCCGCCGCGAAAGGGGGAATTGCCGCGCACGGGCCGGGCTCCGAAGAGGAAAACGCAGGCAGTTTGCCACAGCCCGGGCGGCGCCGGGCGGCCTCGTGCGCCCGCGCCGTCACGGTCGCGGCCGGGGCCGCGCTAGAGCCAGCCAGACTTGCGAAAGCGCCAGTACAGGAACGAACAGACCGAGACGATCACGCCCAGCGTGACGGGATAGCCAAACGGCGACTCCAGCTCGGGCATGAACTTGAAGTTCATGCCATAGATGCCGGCGATGGCCGTGGGCACCGCCAGGATGGCGGCCCAGGACGCCAGCTTGCGGGTGGTGTCGTTCTGCGCCGCCTGGCCGATCATCAGGCTGGCTTCGAAGGCGAACGCCAGCGACTCGCGCAGCGAATTGAACAGCTCGTCGACCCGCAGCACGCGGTCGGCCACCTCGCCGAAATACGGCCGGGCGTGCTCGTCCACGGCCGACATCTCGACCCGCGCCAGGCGCCGGCAGATCTCGGCCAGCGGCGACACCACGGTGTGGATGCGCAGCAGGTCGCGGCGCTGGCGGTACAGTTTGCGGATGTCCGAATCCTTGGCGCCGCGGATCAGCAGCTTCTGTTCGGCGCCCTCGACCACCGATTCGATCTTGCCGGCCGCCGCCACATAGCGGTCCACCAGCCAATCCAGCAATTCGGAGGCGACGTAATCGCTGCCGCGCTTGAGCAGGTCGGGCGCGGCTTCGAGCCGTTCGCGCAGGGGGCTGTGGCCGGCAGTGGCGCCGCGCCGCACGGTCACCAGGAAGCCTTCGCCAATCAGGAACTGGGTTTCGCCGAAGATGGGACGCTCGGCCTCGACCTCGACGGTGATGGCGACGATCAGCACCATGTTGCCGTAGTCGATGATCTTGGGCCGGCGGTGCGATTCCAGCATTTCTTCCTGGTTCTTGTCGCAGGCGCCAAGCTGATTGACCACGTCCGCCAGCCGCTCGGGGCTGGGATTGCGCAGGCCGATCCACAGCATGCCGTGCTTGGGATCGACGTGCTTGCCCACCTCCTCGATGGGCACCTCGTGGTCGCGCCGGCCATTCACATAGGCGATGGACGCCACGACTTCGCTCTTGGGCGCAGCGGCGGCGGCATTCTCTTCGGTAGACATAGACATCCTCTGGCGATGCGAGCCCTGCGGGTGCAACGTATCGGCCGATGATAGCCCACCGGCGCGCCCGCGCGGGCCGCCCGGGATCGGCCGACGACGCTAGGCGAACAGGTTGCGCACGCGCTTGGCCACGTCCACGCTGGGGGCCTGCGGCGCCTTGGCCTCGCGCGCCGGCAGGTCGGGCGGCTTGGGCAGGTGGTCGAACAGCGGCAGCATGGCGTTGGTGATGTAGCGGGTGCGCGAACCGTAGACATGGCGGTCGCCCATGCCGGTCTGCTGGTGCACGTAGAAACGCTGCGGCACGATCAGCTGCAGGCGTTCCTTGGCGCGCGTCATGGCCACGTACAACAGGCGCCGCTCTTCCTCGATCTCTTCGGCGCTGCCGGTGCTCATGTCGGACGGGATACAGCCGTCGACCACGTTCAGCACGTACACCGCCTTCCATTCCTGGCCCTTGGCCGAGTGGATGGTGGACAGGATCATGTAGTCCTCGTCGCGCGACGGCGCGCCGGATTCGTCGCTGGTGGCGTCGGGCGGGTCCAGCGTCAGCTCGGTCAGGAAGCGCTCGCGCGACGGATAGCCGGCGGCGATGCGCGCCAGCTGGTCCAGGTCGGTCTTGCGCACCCGCGCATCGTCGTACAGCCGTTCGAGCTGGCCGGCGTACCAGCGCAGCGCCAGGTCGACGTCGGCCGGCCAGCGCAGGCCGGGGTCGGCCAGCGCCGCGTAGGTATCGGCGAACGCGCCCCATTCCGCCTGCGCCGCCGCCCCCGGCTTGAATTCGCGCAGCGCGCGCAGCGGCTCGGCCGATTGCGCCATGGCGTCCATCAGCTTGCCGGCGGTGGCCGGGCCGATGCCGGGCAGCAACTGGGCCACGCGGAACCCCGCCATGCGCCCGCGCGGATTCTCGGCCCAGCGCAGCAGCGACAGCAGGTCCTTGACGTGCGCCGCTTCCAGGAAGCGCAGGCCGCCGAACTTGACGAAGGGGATGTTGCGCCGGGTCAGTTCCAGTTCCAGCGCGGCGCTGTGGCTGGAGGTGCGGAACAGCGCGGCCTGCGACTTGAGCGTGGCGCCGCCCTCGCGCTGCGCCAGCACCTGGTCGGCGACCCAGCGGGCCTGGCCGGCCTCGTCGCTGACGGTGACCAGCTCGGGCAATTGCGACGACGGCCGGTCGCTCCAGAGATCCTTGGCGTAGCGCTCGGCCGCCAGGCCGATGACGGCGTTGGAGGCGGTCAGGATGGGCTGGGTCGAACGGTAGTTGCGGTCCAGCGTGATGACGCGCGCCGGCTGCGGGAACTGGGCCGGGAAGTCGAGGATGTTGCGCACCGTGGCGGCGCGGAACGAATAGATCGACTGGGCGTCGTCGCCCACCACGGTCAGGCCGCGGCCATCGGGTTTCATGGCCAGCAGGATGGCGGCCTGCAGGCGGTTGGTGTCCTGGTATTCGTCCACCAGCACGTGGTCGAAGCGCGCGCCGACATCGGCGGCGATGGCCGCGTCGCCCATCATCTCGGCCCAGTACAGCAGCAGGTCGTCGTAGTCGAGCACCTGCTGGTCCTGCTTGGCGGCGACATAGGCGCGGAACAGGTTCTTGAGTTCGTCTTCCCATTGCGCGCACCACGGGAAAGTGCCGTGCAGCACGTCGGCCACCGGCGTCTGGCTGTTGACCACGCGCGAGTAAATCGCCAGGCAGGTGCCCTTGAGCGGAAAGCGCGACTTGGTGGCCGACAGGCCGAGCTCGTGGCGCACCATGCCCATCAGGTCCTCGGCATCGCCGCGGTCATGGATGGTGAAGGCCTCGGACAGGCCGATGCGCTGGGCGCAGTCGCGCAGCAGGCGCGCGCCGATGGCATGGAAGGTGCCGGCCCATGGCAGCGATGGCGCCTGCTGGCTGCCGCGCAGGTTCATCACCCGCTGCAGCACGCTGCCGACGCGCCGTTCCATTTCCTGGGCCGCGCGACGCGAGAAGGTCAGCAGCAGCATGCGCTGCGGATCGGCGCCGTTCAGGATCAGGTGGGCGACGCGGTGCGCCAGGGTGTTGGTCTTGCCCGAGCCGGCGCCGGCGATCACCAGCAGCGGGCCGTCGTCGCCCGCGCCGCCGACACCGAACTCGGCGGCCTCGCGCTGGGCGGGGTTGAGGTCGGCCAGGGGATCGGGACGGCTGGACGGGTTGGCGGGATTCTGGTCGGACATGGGGCGCGGGATGGACGGCGGCGGGCGCGCTCGGCGCGGCCCGATACCTGGGTATATATCCAGGTATCATAACCGCATCGCCTCCCGCTCCCGCTACGCCCGTTTTCCCATGCGCCTGCTTGCCGGCACCGCTTCCTGGACCGACCCCACGCTGCTGGCGTGCGGCCGCTTCTACCCGCGCGAGGCGCATGACGCCCAGTCACGGCTGCGTTTCTACGCCAGCCGCTTCGGGCTGGCCGAGGTCGATTCCAGCTACTACGCCCTGCCCAGCGCCGACAACGCCTATCTGTGGGCGCAGCGCACGCCCGACGATTTCGTCTTCAATATCAAGGCCTACCGGCTCTTCACCGGCCACCAGACGCCGCTGGCGTCGCTGCCGGCCGACATCCGCCGCGAACTGGACGACTGGCCCGAGCCGGTCATCTACCACCACGCCATGCCGGGCGACCTGCGCGACGAACTCTGGCGCCGCTACACGCTGGCGCTGGAACCCTTGCGCATGGCCGGCAAGCTGGGCGCGGTGCACTTCCAGTTCCCGCCCTGGCTGCGGCGCGACGCGCGCGGCCACGCGCTGGTGGCCGAATGCGCGCGGCGCCTGCCGGAACACCTGCTGTCGGTCGAGTTCCGCCACCGCAGCTGGTTCGACTCGGCCCCGGCCACGGACGCCACGCTGGCGTTCGAGCGCGAGCTGGGCCTGGTGCATACCGTGGTGGACGCGCCGCAGGGGTTCGACAACAGCGTGCCGGCGGTGTGGGCATGCACCCACCCCGACCTGACGCTGCTGCGCCTGCACGGGCGCAACGCCGCCACCTGGAACGCCAACGGCGCCGCGTCGTCGGGGCGCTTCCAATATGAATATTCCGAGGCCGAGCTGGCCGAACTGGCGCGCCGCTTCCAGGAACTGGCGCGGCAAAGCGGACAGGCGCACGCGGTGTTCAACACCAACTTCGAGGACCAGGGCATGCGCAACGCCACGGCGTTCGCGGCGGCGCTGGGCGGCGGACAGAACCGCCTGGACTGACGGGGGCCGGCGCGATCCGAACGCGCGGGCCGTGGGACGCCCCCCCGGTTCGCCGCCGGCTTTCAGCGCCCGCGTCAGGCCGGCTGCGCCACTTCCACCGCCGGCGCGGCGGGCGTCATGCGCGCCACCTCGGCCAGGCTTTCGAGCAGCACCTCGAACTTGCGCGCGATGTCGTGCTCGGGCACGCAGGCATAGCCCAGCAGCAGGCCGGGCCGGCGGCCTTCGGCGCCGACGTAGTAGCGCGACAGCGCCCGCGTCAGCACGCCCTTGCGGCGCGCCACCTCGACCACCCGCAGGTCGTCCAGGTGCGGCGGCAGCGTCAGCACCAGGTGCAGGCCGGCCAGGCTGGCGTCGCGGTGCAGCCACTCGGGCCCCAGGCGCCGTTCGATCAGGTTGACCAGCATGGCGCGGCGGCGCGCGTACAACATGCGCATGCGGCGGATGTGGGCGGCGTAGTGGCCCTCGGCGATGAAGGTGGCCAGCGCCGCGTGCGTCATCAGGTGGCCTTCGCGGTAGAGCTCGGCGTGGGCCGCCTGGAACGCCGCGGTCAGCGGCTTGGGCAGCACCAGGTAGCCGACCCGCAGGCCCGGGTACAGGGTCTTGCTGAAGGTGCCCATGTAGATCACGGGCGCGTCCGGCTCCAGCCCCAGCAGCGAGGCGATCGGCCGCCCCGAGAAGCGGAACTCGCTGTCGTAGTCGTCCTCGATGATCCAGCTGCCGTGGCGGCGCGCCACCGCCAGCAGTTGCCGGCGCCGCGCCAGCGACATCACCGGCCCCAGCGGATACTGGTGCGACGGCGTCACGAAGATGAAGCGCGGCGGCGCCATGCCGGGCGCCGCGTCGGCGTCCGGCAGGCGCATGCCTTCCTCGTCGACCGGCAGGTGCACCGTGTGCAGCCCGTTGGCCTGCAGCACCGTGCGCGCGCCCCAGTAGCCCGGGTCCTCGACCCAGGCGGTCTCGCCAGCCTCGCCCAGGATGCGGGTGGCCAGGTCGATGGCCTGGTGCGAGCCTTCGGTGATGAGGATCTGGTCGGGGTCGCAATCGATCGAGCGCGTCAGCGCCAGGTGCTGCGCCAGCGCTTCGCGCAGCGCCGGCAGGCCGCCGCCGTAGGCGTAGGTCAGCAGGTCGGGCGCGGGATTGCGCCACAGCGCGGAAAAGATGCGGCCGAACTTCTTGTGCGGGAATTCGGTCAGGTCGGGCACGCCCGGCATGAAGGCGCCCCACTGGTAGGGCGAGGCCGACACGCCGTCGACGATGGCGGCGCCGCGCGCCGACAGCGCCGGACGCGGCTGCGGCACCGGCGCGCGGCGCGACTGGCGGCCGCTGGCCAGGTAGGAGTCGGGCTGCGAAGCGTTGACGAAGGTGCCATTGCCCTGCAGGCTGCGGGTATAGCCTTCGGCCAGCAACTGGCCATAGACGTGCACCACGGTATTGCGGGCGATGCCCAGCTCGGTAGCCAGGTCGCGCGAGGCGGGCAGGCGCGAGTCGGCGGCAATGGAACCATCCAGGATGGCCTCGCGGATACCGTGGTACAGGCGCTTGTTCATCGGCCCGCCCGCGGCATCGGCCAGGCGCAGCTGTAGCAAGTCTCCGACGATGGACCGCAATTGGTTCTACCTGATTTATAAAAGTGGTTCCCACCAATGGGGCCATAGTAGCATTAAAGTAGGGTTTTACCGCCCACTTGCCATTCGAGGCTGAGATGAAGAATCAGGATTTGAATACCCGCCGTTCCCTGGCCACGCCGCGCGGCGTCGGCGTCATGTGCGATTTCTATGCCGTGCGCGCCGAGAACGCCACGCTGTGGGACGCCAACGGCAAGGAATACATCGACTTCGCGGGCGGCATCGCGGTGCTGAACACCGGCCACCTGCATCCCAAGGTCAAGGCCGCCGTCAGCGCCCAGCTCGACAACTTCACCCACACGGCCTACCAGATCGTGCCGTACGAAGGCTACGTCTCGCTGGCCGAGCGCATCAACCGCCTGGCCCCGATCGACGGCCTGAAGAAGTCGGCCTTCTTCACCACCGGCGTCGAAGCCGTCGAAAACGCCATCAAGATCGCGCGCTCGGCCACCGGCCGTTCGGGCGTCATCGCCTTCTCGGGTTCGTTCCACGGCCGCACCATGCTGGGCATGGCGCTGACCGGCAAGGTCGCCCCCTACAAGCTGTCGTTCGGCCCGATGCCGGGCGACATCTACCACGTGCCGTTCCCCAACGGCACCCAGTCGATCAGCGTGGCCGACTCGCTCAAGGCGCTGGACCTGCTGTTCAAGGTCGACATCGATCCCAAGCGCGTCGCCGCGATCATCATCGAACCGGTGCAGGGCGAAGGCGGCTTCAACATCACCCCGCCCGAACTGATGACGGCCCTGCGCAAGGTCTGCGACGAACACGGCATCCTGCTGATCGCCGACGAAGTGCAGACCGGCTTCGGCCGCACCGGCAAGCTGTTCGCCATGGAGCACCACTCGGTGCAGGCCGACCTGATCACCATGGCCAAGAGCCTGGGCGGCGGCTTCCCGATCTCGGGCGTGGTCGGCCGCGCCGACGTCATGGATGGCCCGGCCGCGGGCGGCCTGGGCGGCACCTACGCCGGCAACCCGCTGGCGGTGGCCGCGGCCCACGCCGTGCTGGACGTGATCGCCGAGGAAAAGCTGTGCGAACGCGCCGTGCAACTGGGCGACAAGCTGCGCGCCCACCTCGAGAGCCTGCGCGCCAAGGTGCCGGGCATCGCCGACGTGCGCGGCCTGGGTTCGATGGTCGCGGTGGAACTGAACGACGCCAACGGCAAGCCCGACGCCGAGGCGGTCAAGAAGGTGCAGGCCCGCGCCATCGAGCAAGGCCTGATCTTGCTAAGCTGCGGTGTGTACGGCAACGTCCTGCGTTTCCTGTACCCCTTGACCATCCCCGACGCCCAGTTCGACCGCGCGCTGGCCATCCTGGCCGAAGCCCTGGCCGCCTGAGGCCGCGAGACCCGATCATCCGGTTTTTCGGCTGGCAGGCATGACGATTGCGGGCGTGGCGAGCATTCCCGGCGGATTCCGCCCAGGGATGCGCGCCGCGCCCGCGTCCGCTTTGCCGGCCGCGTTCCCATCAAGGAGATTTTTGCAATGACTTCGTTGACTCATCCCCTGTCGCGTCCTGAACTGTTGCGCGACGCCTGCTACATCGACGGCAAGTGGGTGACGGCCGGCAACGGCCCGTCCATCCCCGTGGACAATCCCTCCACCGGCAAGACCATCGTGTCGGTGCCCAAGCTGGGCCGCAAGGAAACCGAGCAGGCCATCGCCAGCGCCGAGGCCGCCCTGCCCGCCTGGAGCGCCAAGACCGGCAAGGAACGCGCCGCGATCCTGCTGAAGTGGGCCCAGCTGATGATGCAGAACCAGCAGGACCTGGCCGCCATCATGACCTCGGAACAGGGCAAGCCCGTGACCGAGGCCGCCGGTGAAATCGCCTACGCCGCCTCGTTCCTGGAGTGGTTCGCCGAGGAAGCCAAGCGCATCGACGGCGACGTGCTGCAAAGCCCCAAGGCCGGCCAGCGCCTGCTGGCGCTGAAGCAGCCGATCGGCGTCACCGCCGCCATCACGCCGTGGAACTTCCCGGCCGCCATGATCACCCGCAAGGTCGGCCCGGCCCTGGCCGCCGGCTGCACCATGGTGGTCAAGCCGGCCCAGCAGACGCCGCTGACCGCGCTGGCGCTGGCGGTGCTGGCCGAAGAGGCCGGCGTGCCGGCGGGCGTGTTCCACGTCATCACCGGCAGCTCGCGCGACATCGGCGCGGCGCTGTGCGAAAGCGACGTGGTGCGCAAGCTGAGCTTCACCGGCTCGACCGAAGTCGGCCGCACGCTGATGGAGCAATGCGCCCCCACCATCAAGAAGCTGTCGCTGGAACTGGGCGGCAACGCGCCGTTCATCGTGTTCGACGACGCCGACCTGGACCGCGCGGTCGACGGCATCCTGGCCTCGAAGTACCGCAACGCCGGCCAGACCTGCGTCTGCGCCAACCGCATCTACGTGCAGGCCGGCGTGTACGAGGAAATCGCCAAGCGCCTGGTGGCCAAGGTCGACGCCATGAAGGTCGGCGACGGCTTCGGCGACGGCGTGACGCAAGGTCCGCTGATCGACGCCAGCGCGGTCGAGAAGGTGCAGGAGCACATCGCCGACGCCACCGCGCACGGCGCCAAGGTCATCGCCGGCGGCAAGCCGCACGCGCTGGGCGGCACGTTCTTCGAGCCGACCGTGGTGCGCGACGTGACCCAGTCGATGCGCTTCGCGACCGAGGAAACCTTCGGCCCGGTGGCGCCGCTGTTCCGCTTCGAGTCCGAAGACGAAGTCATCGGCATGGCCAACGACACCATCTTCGGCCTGGCCGCCTACTTCTTCACCCGCGACTACGCCCGCATCTGGCGCGTGTCCGAGGCGCTGGAATACGGCATCGTCGGCATCAACACCGGCCTGATCTCCAACGAAGTCGGCCCGTTCGGCGGCGTCAAGCAGTCCGGCCTGGGCCGCGAAGGCTCGAAGTACGGCATCGAGGAATACCTCGAGATCAAGTACCTCTGCGTCGACCTGGGCGCCTGAGCGCGCCCACCCTCCCCCCGGGCGCCCGCCCGGGGCGGATAAACGGGGCTCCGGTCCCGTTTATCCCCAGGAATTGTGGACAACCTGGCAGATAACTCCTGCACAGGTACAAAATCCCCTTTAAGTTCATACGGTTATAAATCGCGATCAAATGCAGCCCAGGCGTGATAGATTTGCGCGTTCCCTGGACAAGCGACTATGAGCAGATCTTTTACCCGTGAGGACACCCGCAAGCTGGCCGGCATCCTGGCCGAAGCCGCGCAGACGGAGGTCATGCCGCGCTTTCGCAACCTGCCCGAGGGCAGCGTGCGCGACAAGAGTTCGCCGCGCGACCTGGTGACCGATGCCGACGAAGCCGCCGAGCGCCTGATCGCCGCGCGCCTGTCCAAGCTGCATCCGGGCGCCGTGCTGATCGGCGAGGAAGCCTCGACCCGCAACCCCGCCCTGCTCAACATGCTGGTGGACGCCGACCTGGCGTTCCTGATCGACCCTATCGACGGCACCCGCAACTATGTCGCCGGCCTGCCGCTGTTCGGCATGATGATCGCCGCCTGCCATCGCGGCGACGTGATCGCCGGCGTGATCTACGACCCGGTCAACCGCGACAGCGCGCTGGCGGTGCGCGGCGAAGGCGCGTGGATGGAATACGAGAACGGCAAGCAGGCGAAACTGGCGGTCGCCAGCCCCGCCCCGCCCGAGGACATGGACGGCCTGATCTCCACGGGCTTCCTGCCCGAGCCGCTGCGCACCATGGTCAATGGCAACCTGTCGCGCCTGGGCAGCACCGCCTGCCTGCGCTGCGCCGCCCACGAATACCGCATGCTGGCGGCCGGCCACAGCCACATCGCGCTGTACAACCAGCTGACCGCCTGGGACCACGCTGCCGGCTGGCTGCTGCACCGCGAGGCCGGCGGCTACGCGGCGCGCTTCGACGGCTCGCCCTACAAGCCCACCCACCGCAGCGGCGGCCTGCTGTACGCCCCGGACGCGGGCAGCTGGCACGCGGCGCGCAAGGCCCTGCTGGGCGACGCGATTCCCGACGCCGAGACTTGACATTCGCCGCCAACGCGCCGGGAAATCCTCGCAAAATCGGGGTAATCCCTAGGAATTATCCACAGTATCTGTGGACAACCCTATGGAAAGGTCTGTAACGGCGCAAAAAAATCCTTACAGGGCGGGCACTTGGTTAAACCGGTCAAAAACCGGCCGCCGCTCTGTCCCCACCCCGTCTCTTTCTAGGCCGCCGTCAGCGCCTCCAGCGCCATGGCGCTGGGCAGCTCGACCTTGAGCGTCAGCAGGTTGTCGGCCCGCGTGCGGCCCAGGTTGATGGCCGCGATCGGCATGCCATTGCGCGAGGCCGCGGTGACGAAGCGGTAGCCCGAATAGACCATCAGCGACGAGCCCACCACCAGCACGGCGTCGGCCGCCATCAGGCCGGCATTGGCGCGGTCGACGCGCTCGCGCGGCACGGTCTCGCCGAAGAACACCACGTCGGGCTTGACGATGCCGCCGCAGACCGGACAGGGCGGCACCTGGAACGAGGCGAAGTCCACGCCCTCCAGGTCGGCGTCGCCATCGGGCGCGTCGTCGGCCTCGAAGGCGATCCAGTCGGGGTTGTGCTGGTGCAGCGCGTCCTGCCAGGCGTCGCGGCCGCCGCGCCAGTCGCAGTTCATGCAGCGCACCTGGTCGAGCCGGCCGTGCAGGTCGAGCACGTCGCGGCTGCCGGCGGCCTCGTGCAGGCCGTCGACGTTCTGCGTCACCAGCACCGACACCCGCCCGCGCTGCTGCAATTGCGCCAGCGCGCGGTGCGAGGCGTTCGGCTGCACCTTGCCGAAGCGGCGCCAGCCCACCATGCTGCGGGCCCAGTAGCGCGCTCGCGCCAGTTCGGTGCCCATGAAGGTCTGCAGCGTCATGGGCGGCGAACGCTTCCATTCACCGTCGGTGTCGCGGTAGTCGGGAATGCCGGAATCGGTGCTGACGCCCGCCCCGGTCAGCACGAACAGCCGCGGGTGGCGGTCGACGAAGCCGCGCAGCGCGGCCAGATCCGAAACACGTGTGTCCATCCAGGCTCCCGTATCGAATCCCGGGCGTCAGTGCCGCCCAGGCGAGAAGCGGGCGGCGCCAGGGCCGCCCAGCCGAAACGCGGACGCCGTATCAGCCGCCCAGGCCGCAATCCGGCATGTCGCTGACCAGGCTGGCCTGGGTGACGTTGCTGCCCGGCGGCACGCTGCGCGTGAGCCAGACGTTGCCGCCGATGGTCGAACCCTTGCCGATGGTGACGCGACCCAGGATGGTGGCGCCCGCGTAGATGACCACATCATCTTCGATCAGCGGGTGGCGCGCCAGGCCTTTCTTGAGTTCGCCGTTCTCGCCCGGCGGGAAGCGCTTGGCGCCCAGCGTGACCATCTGGTAGAGCCGCACGCGGTCGCCGATGATGGCGGTTTCGCCGATCACCACGCCGGTGCCGTGGTCGATGAAGAAGCTGCGGCCGATGGTCGCGCCCGGGTGGATGTCGATGCCGGTGTCGGCGTGGGCGATCTCGGCCACGATGCGGGCCAGCATCGGCACGCCCAGGCGGTACAGCACGTTGGCCAGGCGGTGGTGGATCATGGCGGCCACGCCGGGATAGCACAGCAGCACCTCGTCGACGCTGTGCGCGGCCGGGTCGCCCTGGTAGGCGGCGGTCACGTCCAGGTCGAGCGCGGCGCGCACGCGCGGCAGCTCGGCGCCGAACTGGCGCACGATCTCGATGGCGCGCTGCTGCGAATCGGCCAGCAGCACCGGATCATCGCGGCCGACGTATTGCAGCTCCAGGCCGACCTGGTGCAGCAGCGCGTCCAGCGCCGCGCCGATGGTGTGGCCAACGTAGAAATCCTCGACTTCCTCGCGCAGGTCGATGGGCCCCAGGCGCATCGGGAACAAGGCGCCACAGAGGTCCTTGATGATCTGGCGCAGGCTTTCCTGCGACGGGAACTCGCGCAGGCCGGCGTCTTCGCGCAGGCGGCCGCGCGGGCCGCGCCAGGCCACGCGCGCCTCGCGCAGGCCCGAGACGATGCTGTCCAGGTTCCAGTGGGCGGAAGGAAGATAGGCCGGGCCGCTCATAGGAACAGCCCCTGCTGGGCGCCGGACGGAACGGCAGACGGAAGAGAATCGAACATGAGGGGGCCTCGATGACGGTGCATCGCCCACGGCGGCGGGGCCGCGCGGCGATGCTGCTTTGCAATATATCCGTCAACTGTAACCGCTCGGCCCGCTTCGCGGAACCCATCCGACACGGCGTTGGGGTTATGCCGCCGGCGGATCGGTGTCGTAGCCGCGCGGGTTGCCCTGCTGCCAGCGCCAGCCGTCGGCGCACATGGCCTCGACCCCGCGGGTGCTGTGCCAGCCCAGCAGCGACGCCGCCAACGCCGGGTCGGCCCACATCCGCTCGATATCGCCGGGGCGGCGCGGCCCGGTGCGCAGCGGGATGCGGCGCTGGCTGACGCGCTCGAACGCGTGCACCAGTTCCAGCACGCTGGTGCCGCGCCCGGTGCCCAGGTTGACCGCGACGAAGCCGGGATGGCCGGTGGCATAGGCCAGCGCCTGAACGTGGCCCTGCGCGAGGTCCATGACGTGCAGGTAGTCGCGCACGCCGGTGCCATCCTCGGTGGCGTAGTCGTCGCCGAACACGTTCAGGAACGGTTGCCGCCCCACCGCCACCTGCGTGATGTACGGGAACAGGTTGTTGGGCACGTCGCGCGGACTCTCGCCGATCTGGCCGCTGGGATGCGCGCCGATCGGATTGAAGTAGCGCAGCGTGACCGCGCCGAAGCCCGGTTCGGCCGCGCACAGGTCGCGCAACATCTGCTCGACCATCAGCTTGCTGCGGCCATAGGGATTGGCCGGCGCCAGCGGATGCGCCTCGGTGAACGGCAGCGAGCGCGGCTCGCCATAGACGGTGGCCGACGAGCTGAACACCAGCCGCGTCACGCCCTCGTCGCGCATGGCGCGCAGCAGCGCGATCGAGCCCGCCACGTTGTTGTCGTAATACTTGAGCGGGTCGGCCACCGATTCGCCGACGGCCTTGCAGCCGGCCAGGTGCAGCACCGCCTGCACCGGCTCGCCGCGCCGCGCCTCGCGCGCCAGCAAGGCCTGCACCAGGCCGGTCTGGCGGATGTCGCCTTCGACCAGCGGGATCGGCGTCCCGCACAGGCGCTCGACCCGCCGCACCGCCTCCGGGCTGCCGTTGCTGAAGTTGTCCAGCACCAGCGGCCGCTGGCCGGCGGCCAGCATCGCCACCAGGGTGTGGGCGCCGATGTAGCCGGCGCCGCCCGTGACCAGCACGCGCATCTCGCTCATGGCCGGCTCCCCGTCACAGATGCGCCGCCACGCCGGGCAGCCGGGCATGGCGCGGTTGCGGCGCCTGGGCGTGGCCGCGATAGCGGTCGATCCAGTACGAGGTGGACGCGTCGTGGCCCCAGTCGACCACGCCGGCCGCCACCGGCACCGCCAGCTCGCGCTCGATGCCGGTGGCCAGCCGCTTGCCCAGTTCCACGCCCCACTGGTCGAACGGATTGACGCCCCACACCACGCTCTGCACGAACACCTTGTGCTCATACAGCGCCAGCAGCGCGCCCAGCGCGCGCGGCTCCAGCTGGCGCAGCACGATCAGCGTGGATGGCCGCCCGCCCGGATGCACCATGTGGTGCGCCAGCGTCAGCGCCTGCCCGGGGTCCTCGACATGGGCCACGTCCAGCAGCGCCTGCTCCAGGTCCTTGCCGCGCAACAGGGCCTGGCGCTGCGCCAGGCAATTGGCCAGCAGCATGCGGTGGGCGTCGGGGCTGTTCGGGTGGCCCTGCAGGCTGGCGATGAAATCGACCGGCGCGCCATGCGCGCTCTGGTGCAGCCATTGGAAGAAAGTGTGCTGGCCGTCGGTGCCGGGCATGCCCCAGATGATCGGCGCGGTCGGCACGTCCACCGCGGCGCCGTCGCCGCCGACGCGCTTGCCCAGCGATTCCATTTCGAGCTGCTGCAGGTAGGTCACCAGGTGCAGCAGCCGCGCACTGTAGGCCGCGATATTGAGCGAGCCGTGGCCCAGCACGCTGCAATTGACCAGGCCGGCCAGCGCCAGCTGCACCGGCGCGTTGGCGCCCAGCGGCGCCTGCTGGAAATGCTGGTCCATGGCCTCGGCGCCGGCGCGCATGCCGATCAGCACGTCGGCGCCCACCGTCAGCGCAATCGACAGCCCGGCCACCGACCAGACCGAATAGCGTCCGCCGACCCAGTCGCACATGCGGAACACCTGGCTCGCCGGCACCCCGAGGGCGCGCGCGGCGGGCGCGTTGGCGGTCACGGCCGCCAGGTGCGCCGACGGGTCGGCCACCCCGCCCTGGCGCAGCCAGGCGATGGCGGCGCGGGCGTTGTGCAGGGTCTCGGCCGTGGTGAAGGATTTGGACGACACCACCACCAGGCAGCGGCGCGGGTCGAGCCCGGCCACCGCGTCATGGAAGGCATGGCCGTCGATGTTGGAGACGAAGCGGATCTGGCGGCGCTGGCCCGGGCCGCCGAAGGCCTGGATCGCCAGGCGCGGGCCCCAGTCGCTGCCGCCGATGCCGATGTGCAGCACGGTAGCGAAGTCGGCGTTCTGGTCGACGTGCCGCACGAAATCGGCCATGCGCGAATACTCGCAGACCGAGTCCCGGTCCTGGCCGTCCGGCTGTTCGCGGGTGCGGCCGGCGCGCAGCGCGGTGTGCCAGGCCGGCTTGCCCTCGGTCCAGTTGACCGGGCCGCCGGAGAACAGCGCCTGCCGCGCCGCGTCCAGCCCGCGGGCGCGCAGCAGCGCCAGCGCGGCCGCCTCCAGCGCGGGCGATTGCCGCTGCATGGTCAGGTCCACGCACAGGCCCGCCGCCTCGATCACCTTCAATGCGCCCGCGTCCAGCGCGGCGCCGTGCGCCGCTTGCGCGAAAGCGCGCCATTCCAGGCTGGCGGCGAGGCTGTCGGCCTCAACCGCGGCCTCGGCCTCTCTCGCAAAATTCGCATTACCCATCGCGTGATGCTCCTTAGAACGGTAAACGGATATGGGGGGCAACGCGCCGGAACGCATTGCGGAAGTCCTCCTCGATGCGGGCCAGGGCGGCCACGGAGTCTCCTTCGAAGCGCAACACCACCGTGGGCGTGGTGTTGGACGGCCGCGCCAGGCCGAAGCCGTCGGCGTAGTCGACGCGCACGCCATCCAGGTCGTTGATGGACAGCGCGCCCGGAAACTGGCCGCCGGCGCGCAGCGCCTCGACCAGCTCGAACTGCTCGCCCTGGGTGGTTTCCAGCTTGATTTCGGGGGTGGCGCAGGACTGCGGCAGGCTCTCCAGCAGCGCCGACGGATTGGGCGCCCCGGACAGGATCTCCAGCAGCCGGGCGGCGGCGTAGATGCCGTCGTCGAAGCCGTACCAGCGTTCCTTGAAAAAGATGTGGCCGCTCATCTCGCCGGCCAGCAGCGCGCCGGTCTCGCGCATCTTGGCCTTGATCAGCGAATGGCCCGTCTTCCACATGGTGGCCTTGCCGCCGGCCTCGGTGATGGCGCGCGCCACGTGGCGGCTGCACTTGACGTCGTAGAGGATCTCGGCGCCCGGGTTGCGCGCCAGCACGTCGCGGGCGAACAGGATCAGCTGGCGGTCGGGCCAGATGATCTGGCCCGACTTGGTCACCACGCCGAGCCGGTCGCCATCGCCATCGAACGCCAGTCCGACCTCGCAGTCGGAGTAGCGCAGGCAATAGATCAGGTCCTGCAGGTTCTGCGGATCGGCCGGGTCCGGGTGATGGCCGGGAAAGGCCCCGTCCACCTCGCAGAACAGCTCGGTGACCTCGCAGCCGAGGGCGCGGAACAGCGCCGGCGCCACCGCGCCGGCCACGCCGCTGCCGCAGTCGATGGCGATCTTCATCGGCCGCGCCAGGCGGATGTCGCCCACCAGCCGCGCCGCGTAGCACGGCTGGATCTGCATCTGCGTGCGGCCGCCGGCCACGCTGGCCGATTCGATCGGCAGGCGCATCGCGTCGCGCAGCGCGGTGATGCCGTCGCCGTACAGCGAGGCGCCGTCCAGCACGATCTTGAAGCCGTTGTGGGCCGGCGGATTGTGGCTGCCGGTGACGGCGATGCCGGCGCCGGTGTCCATCAGGCGGGCCGCGAAATAGACCATCGGCGTGGTCGCCATGCCGATGTCGATCACGTGCAGGCCGGCCGAGCGCAGCCCGGCCTGCAGCGCCGCCGCCAGCTCCACGCTGCTCAGGCGCCCGTCGCGCCCCACCACCATGGCGCGCGCGCCCAGCTCCAGCGCCCGCACCCCGGCCGCCATGCCCAGGCTGTGGGCGAAGCGGGCGTCGATCTCGTCGGGCACCGTGCCGCGTATGTCGTACGCTTTGAAGACCGCATCCAGGATCTGCGGCGTTTCCCAGCCAAACGTTCCATGCATGCCAGTTCTCCGCGGGGGTTACTTGGGGCCGTTCTGCTTGAAATCACCGTAGTAGGCCGCCCGCGAATAGCGGTATCCGCCATATTTGGAGCGGAACCCGAAGCGCTCGGGCATCAGCTTGAGTCCGTTGAACAGCACGCCGTCGACCGGCGCGCCGGCCTGGATCAGGCGCTTGGCGGTTTCGCGGATCTCGCCCACGGTATTCATGCCCGACCGCACCACCACCATGACCGCCGCGGCATGCGTGCCGACCACCGCGGCATCGGGCGAAGACAGCACCGGCGCCGTGTCCAGGATGACCATGTCGTACTGGCTGGCCAGTTCGCGCAGCGTCTGGCCGAAGATCGGCGAGGCCAGCAGCTCCGACGGATCGAAGCTGACCGCGCCGGTGGCGATGAAGTCCACGCCTTCGGAGACGCTGTGCTTGCGCACCCGTTCCAGCGGCAGCGTGCCCGACAACACCTCGAACAGGCCGTCTTCCTTGGGCACGCCGAAATAGCGATTGAGCTGGCCCTTGCGGAAGTCGGCGTCGATCAGCAGCACGCGCTTGCCGACCCCGCCCTGGATAAAGGCGAAGTTGGCCGACAGGAACGACTTGCCCACGCCCGCCACCGGGCCGGTGAACATGACCATGTTGTTGGCCGACTGGCGCAGCGACGCCTGCAGCACGTTGCGGAACGACCGCAGGCTCTCGATCGGCGGCGCGTTGCCCTGGCTCTGCGCCAGCAGCGCGGGCACCGTGGCGTTCTTGCGCCGGCTGCGGCGCCACAGCTTGTCCTGCAGGTCGCTGTGCGGAATCGCGGCCAGCACCGGCAGGCCGGTGTAGCGCTCGACGTCGTCCGGCTCCGACAGCCCCCCGAATAGCGCGTTGCGCACGAAGGCGCACAGCACGCCAATGATCAGGCCGATGGCCGTGGCCACGGCGATGATGATGGCGGCCTTGGGGCGCACCGGCTTGTCCGGCTGCACCGCGGCATCCAGGATGCGCACGTTGCCGACCTTGCCGGCGCGGATCAGGCGCAGCTGCTGGGCGTTGTTCAACAGGCCCGTGTACAGCTCGGTATTGACGCGCACGTCGCGCACCAGCCGCACCACGTCCTGCTCCAGGTCGGGCAGTTGCTTGATGTTGTTGCCGATGCGGTTGACATCGCCCGTCAGCGAGGCGATCTGGCGGTCGATGGCGACGATGCTCGGATGGGTCGGCGCGAACCGGGTGATCAGTTCCTGGCGCTTGGCGCGCAGTTCCATCACCTTGGTCTGGGCGTCCACCGACTGCGCCAGGATCAGCTTGGCCTCTTCGCTCAGGTCGATGGTGCCGCGCTTGTTGCGCAGCGAGTTGTACTTGGTCTCGGCCGCGTCCAGCTCGCGCTTGAGCTGCGGCAGCTGCTGGTCGAGGAAGGCCAGCGACTTCTCGGCCTGCGCCGACTTGCGGTTGACGTTCTGCTGCACGTATTCCTGGCCGATCTGGTTCAGCACCGCCGTGGTCAGCACCGGATCGTTGCCTTCCAGCGTGACCCCGATCACGCCGGAGGTGCGGCCGCGCTCGAAGATGCCCAGGCGCGACTGCACGTCCTCGATGGCCGCCAGGCGCGAGGTGCGCGAGACCGTGAACTCCGTGCCGGGCCGGCCGTTGAGCGCATCGACGTGCACGTCCAGCGCGCCGCCGCCGGGCAGCAGGAAATGCTCGGGCTTGCCGACGGTGCCGTTGAAGGTGGCGCCAGTGAGCTTGTCGTTCAGGCTATAGGCGCCCTCGCCCAGGGTGGTGATGCGAAAGGGCTTGCCCAGCCATTCGTTGGGCACGTCCAGCTGCGAGATCGAGATCGACTCGCCGCCCCAGGCGTAGCCGCCGCGGGGCAGCCCGGACGGATACGGCAGGCTCTCGTGGCGTTGCGCCAGCCATTCGCCCACCACCGGGAAGTAGCGCGGCTTGGCGTGGATGTAAAGCATGAACTTGTCGACGGCCGGCCCCACCACCATGCGCGAACGCAACACTTCCATTTCGCCGGAGGTCTCGGCCTTGGTGTCGAAGATGGCGGACACGTCGCCCAGGAGGCTGCGGCTCTGGCCTTGCGGCAGCTCCTCCTCCACCTGGACGATGATGTCGGCCGAATAGACCGAGGGAGTCACCATGACGTAGGCGACGGCCCCCAACAGCGCGATCAGGGTGATGGCGATGATCAGCCAGCGGTTGGAGAAGATGGCGTCCACGTGCGAGGACAGCGGGGTTTCCTGCTGGCGAGCCGGGACGGAGGGCTCGAACGATTCGATAGGCAACGGCATGCAGCTCTCCAGGGTTACTTGATGGAATGCACGGTCTGTACCGTTTGCGCGCTCGGGAACAGATTGCTGATGAAGCGGTTCCACCGCACCAGCGCCGCCGTATCCACGAAGACGACATCTTTGGGTTGCAACTCGAACTTCTCCGCCACCGCGTAAGCCTGCGGCGAGGCGGCGTTCAGGTGGAACACCAGCGGCGTGGCCTGCTCGGTGCTGCGCACCACGAACACCTGCGACGAGTCGGCGGTCAGCTGGTTGGGCCCTCCCGCCACGCCCAGCGCCTCATTCAACGTCAATCTGCCGTCGCGCATCACGATCGTGGACGGCACAGTCACTTCGCCGGTCACGAACACCTTGCTCTCATCCCTCGGAGTCACCCGGACGATGTCGCCCGACTTCAGCATGACCTGATTCAGGTCCTGGCCGCGGTCGATCAACGCGGGCAGATTCACGCGCGTCTTCTTGCCTTCGCGGATGACATAGACGCTGCTGCGATCCCCCGTGGGCAGTACGCCGCCCGCCCGGTTGATCGCTTCCAGCAAGGTCATGGGAATGTCGTTGATCGCCACCGTGCCTGGCGTCTTCACCTCGCCTTCGACGTAGACCCGCTTGCTGCGATAGCCCAGCACGCGCACCGTGATCTGCGGGTCCTGGATGTATTTGCCCGAACTATTGACTATGAGATTGCGCGCCTGGAGTTCAGTCAACCCCGCCACTTTCAGCAGTCCCGTATAGGGAAATTGGATATATCCAGTGGAGGAGACCGTATACCCCGGAATGCCCGATGCGGTGTCTCCAAAGGCTAGTTCGGTCACCCCAGTGCCGATGGCGTAGGTTTGCGTCGGAAGCACGAGCTCGGGGTGATCCCAGACCACGATCGAGAGGATGTCCCCGGGGCCGATGCGATAGGGTTCGGCCTTGTCGACCAGCCGCGAAATGCCGTCGTTGTCCAGCAGCGCCTGGCGGGCGCGGTTGTCGTCCAGCACCAGGGAAGGCGTGATCTCCTTGATCTGCGCCACCGAGTTTGGATCGAGCGGATCCACCAGGTGCTTGGCGTTGAAGGTCATGCCGGGAGAAAGGGCGCAGGCGCCCAGCGAGGACACGAGCGCGATCGCTGCGATGGCTCGGCTCAACGTTCCGAAAAATGTCGTCATGGCGAATCCACTGTGAATGACTTCGTTGCTTGGAAAGGAGCCCGATGCGTAACGGGTTGCGACATTCCACTCTCTTTTCCAGCCCCCGCACATTCGACGGATGCCCTAAGCCTTCTCCTACATCGTTTGGAGGTTTCGGGTGCGCCGGGCACTCAATAAGATTTCGACGGTAGCCACATGCTTTGCGGCGGTGCACCGTTGTTTTCCCCGCGGCCGCAGGGCGACTCCCCGAACAAAGGAGTACGCGATGGACCCGTCCCTTACGGACACGTCGGCGAGAGCGAATCGATCCAGCTATCTGTACCGGCTGCTGGATGCCGCGATCGTCATCATCTGCGGCCTCGCCGTCACCGAGTTCAAGTTCTCGGATGAGGCGATGGCGGATCCCCCGCAGATCCACCTGTTCCTGATCTACCTGTGCGGCGTGGGCGTCATCGCGCTGTTCCCGGCCTTCCGCCTCTATGTGTCGTGGCGCGGCCGGCGCCTGACCGACCTGGTGGTGCGCAGCCTGGCGGCCTGGGCCCTGGTGTTCGCGCTGGGCATTCTGGTCAGTTTTCTCATGCACCAGAGCGCGGCGGTATCGCGCTTGTGGGCGGCGACCTGGTTCGGCTCCGTCGCCCTGGCGCTGGCCGGCGTGCGCCTGGCGGCCTACACCATCCTGGGCGCGGCGCGCGACCGCGGCCTGGACCGCAAGCGCGTGCTGCTGGTCGGCTTCGGCGCGCTCGGCCACGACCTGTGGCGCCGCGTCGAACGCTACCGCGAGGCCGGCTACGAGGTCGCCGGCATCTACGCCGAGGCCCACGAGAACCTGCCGCCGCAAGTCCGGCGCCTGCATGAGCTGGACGCGCTGCATGGCTTCGTGCGCGAGCACGACGTGCGCGAAGTCTGGATCGTGCTGCCGATGGAGGCCGGCCAGGAATTGCGCGAGGTGCTCTACCACCTGCGCAACGACCTGGTGGACATCCGCTGGATCCCCGACGTGATGTCGATCCAGCTGCTGGGCCACCGCATCGGCGAATTCCTCGGCCTGCCCGCCATCCAGCTCAACAGCCTGCCGGCCGCCGGCGTGCGCGGCCTGGCCAAGGAAGCCTTCGACCGCGCCTTCGCGCTGTGCGCGCTGGTGGGGCTGTCGCCGGTGATGCTGACGGTGGCCTGCCTGGTGAAGCTGACCTCGCGCGGCCCGGTGCTGTTCACCCAGCCGCGCCTGGGCGTGGACGGCAAGGTGTTCCACGTCTACAAGTTCCGCACCATGACCGTGCACCAGGAGCACGGCGTGGTCACCCAGGCCACCCGCAACGACGCCCG
Organism: Achromobacter sp. ISS7; assembly: GCF_056523125.1. NCBI lineage: Bacteria > Pseudomonadati > Pseudomonadota > Betaproteobacteria > Burkholderiales > Alcaligenaceae > Achromobacter > Achromobacter sp. ISS7. Next base: position 3,371,003 of record NZ_JAWRZD010000001.1, read on the forward strand.
CATCACCCGCATCGGCGGTTTCCTGCGCCGCACCAGCCTGGACGAACTGCCGCAGTTCCTGAACGTGCTGCGCGGCGACATGTCGGTGGTCGGCCCGCGCCCGCACGCGCTGGAGCACAACGAGCTCTACAAGGACCTGGTGCAGCGCTACATGATGCGTCACCGCGTCAAGCCGGGCATCACCGGCTGGGCCCAGGTCAACGGCCTGCGCGGCCAGACCGACACGCTGCGCAAGATGAGCGACCGCGTCGAGCACGACATCTATTACATCCAGCACTGGACGTTCCGGATGGACCTGATCATCATCGCCCGCACGGCGGTGTCCGGATGGACGGGCCGAAATGTCTACTGAACCGCTCGGCTGGCCCCTGATCGTCCCGGCGCGCGTGCGTTTCGCGCCCGGCCCCGCCGCGCCGGCCCCCGGCCTGCTGGCCCAGGATGACTTCCGCCGCGCGGTGGACATGCTGCCGCTGGTGTCCATCGACCTGCTGCTGCGCGACGCCGAGGGCCGCTACCTGACCGGGCTGCGCAGCAACCCGCCGGCCCAGGGCGCCTGGTTCGTGCCCGGCGGCCGCATCCGCAAGAACGAGACGCTGGCGCGGGCGCTGCAGCGCATCGCCCGCGAGGAACTGGGGGTGACGCTGCCGCCCCACGCCTGGCGGCCGCGCGGCGTGTACGAACACTTCTACGACACCAATTTCGCCGGCGAGCCCGGCCGCTCCACCCATTACGTCGTCCTCGCCTACGAGGCCGACCTGACGCTGGACATCGCCAGCCTGCCGCTGGGCCAGCACCGCCGCTACCGCTGGCAGTCCGCGGCGGCCATCGCCGCCGATCCCGGCGCGCATCCGAACACCCAGGCCTACTTCAAGGAGTCAGCGCCATGACCCACCCTCATCCCCCCTATCGGGCCGTCATCCTTTGCGGCGGTTCGGGTTCGCGCCTGTGGCCCCTGTCGCGCGAACTGCTGCCGAAGCAGTTCATCCGTTTGACCGATGACCGCAGCCTGCTGCAGAACACCCTGCTGCGGCTCGGCTCGGCCGGCGCCCAGGCGCGGCCGATGCTGGTCTGCAACGACGCCCACCGTTACATCGCGGCCGAACAGGCGCAGGAACTGGGCATCCAGGACGCCGAGATCGTGCTCGAGCCCCACGCCCGCAATACCGAGCCGGCCATCGTCGCCGCCACCCTGCGGGCGATGCGCGACGGCGAGGATCCGGTCATGCTGATCATGCCGTCCGACCACGTGCTGGAGGATGGCCCGGTGCTGGCCGCCGCCTTCGCCGAGGCCTACCAGGCCGCGCGCCAGGGCGCCCTGGTGACCTTCGGCATCACGCCCACGGCGCCGCTGAGCGGCTACGGTTACATCCAGGCGGCCGAGTCCGACGACCTGGCGCCGGCGCGGCGCGTGCGCCGTTTCGTCGAGAAACCCTCGCCCGAAGTGGCGCAGCGTTTCATCGAGTCCGGCAGCTACTACTGGAACAGCGGCATGTTCGCCTTCCAGGCCTCGGTGTTCCTGGCCGAGATGGAACGGCTGGCGCCGCGCATCCTGCAGCAGGTGCGCGCGGCGGTGGCCGCCGGCCATGGCGAGAACAGCCTGTTCCAGCTGGACGGTCCGGCCTTCGAGGCCTGCCCCAGCGACTCGATGGACTACGCCATCATGGAACGCACCGACAGCGCCGTGGTCATCCCCCTGGCCACGCCATGGAGCGACGTCGGCGCCTGGGACGCGGTCTGGGGCATCGCCCGCAAGACGGCCGAGGGCAACTCCACCAGCGGCGACGTAATGGTCGAGGACTCGCGCAACTGCCTCATCCACGCCACCAGCCGGCTGGTGGCCTCGGTCGGGCTGGACGACATCGTGGTGATCGAAACGGCCGACGCCGTGCTGGTGGCGCACAAGACCCGCTCGCAGGACGTCAAGCGCCTGGTGGAGGTCTTCAAGACCCAGCACCGCCGCGAACTCAACCACCACCGCGAGGTGCAGCGGCCCTGGGGCTCGTATGACTCGGTGGGTCAGGGGCCGCGCTACCAGGTCAAGCGCATCACCGTGAAGCCGGGCGCGCGCCTGTCCTCGCAGATGCATCACCACCGCGCCGAGCACTGGGTGGTGGTGTCGGGCACCGCCCGCATCTACAACGGCGACAAGCAATACCTGCTGACCGAGAACCAGTCGACCTACATCCCGCTGGGCGAGGTCCACAGCCTGGAGAACCCCGGCAAGATCCCGCTGGAAATCATCGAGGTGCAGTCCGGCGCCTATCTGGGCGAGGACGACATCGTCCGTTTCCAGGACATGTACGGCCGTGTCTGATCCCCGGCGCGCGGCCTCATCCTTCTGGCGCCCGGGCGTGGCGCGGGTCTGCCTGCCCGCGGCCGCGTTGTTCTTCCTGGCGCTGGTCACGGTGGGCAACCTGCCGGGCCTGGCGGCCGAGATGTCGGCCACCTTCGGCGACAAGCGCCTGCACCTTGCGGCCTACGCCTTTCTGACGGTGCTGATCTACGCCTCGGTGCGTCGCCGCCCCGCGCTGACGGCGCTGGCCACGGTGACGGCGCTGGGCGCGCTGGACGAAACCATCCAGTCCTTTTTTGCCTATCGACAAGCTGATCTCTTAGACCTTCTGGCCGATATCTCCGCGGCGGGTGCGACAGTAATCTCGTTGAACATCGGTTCCGCAGCCTTCGGCTCTTTTCGTGCAGTGACTAAGTCTTAAGGATAAAACCATGCCAAAACGGGCACTGATTACCGGCGTCACCGGACAGGACGGCGCATACCTGGCCGAGTTCCTGCTGGCCAAGGGCTATGAAGTCCATGGCATCAAGCGGCGCGCGTCGCTGTTCAATACCGCGCGCATCGATCACCTGTACCAGGATCCGCATGACCAGCCGCGCAACTTCGTGCTGCACCACGGCGACATGACCGACTCCTGCAGCCTGATCCGCATCGTGCAATCGGTGCAACCCGACGAGATCTACAACCTGGCGGCGCAGAGCCACGTCGGGGTGTCGTTCGAAGAGCCGGAGTACACCGCCAACGCCGACGGCCTGGGCACGCTGCGCCTGCTGGAAGCCATCCGCATCCTCAAGCTGGAAGACAAGGCGCGCTTCTACCAGGCCTCGACCTCCGAGCTGTACGGGCTGGTGCAGGAAACGCCGCAGCGCGAAAGCACGCCGTTCTATCCCCGCAGCCCCTATGCCGCGGCCAAGCTGTACGCGTACTGGATCAGCGTGAACTACCGCGAGGCCTACGGCATGTACGCCTGCAACGGCATCCTGTTCAACCACGAATCGCCCAAGCGCGGCGAGACCTTCGTGACGCGCAAGATCACCCGCGGCCTGGCCCGCATCGTGCTGGGCCTGCAGGAATGCCTGTACCTGGGCAACCTGTCGGCGCTGCGCGACTGGGGCCATGCGCGCGACTACGTCGAAATGCAGTGGCTGATGCTGCAGCAGGACACGCCGGAGGACTACGTCATCGCCACCGGCATGCAGTACAGCGTGCGCGAATTCATCAATACCGCCGCGCGCGAACTGGGCATCCTGCTGGCGTGGGAAGGCGAAGGCCTGACCGAGACGGCCACGGTGCTGTTCAGCCCGGTGCACGACATCAAGGCCGGCCAGGTCATCGTGCGGGTCGACCCGCGCTATTTCCGCCCGACCGAGGTCGAGACCCTGCTGGGCGATCCGACCAAGGCGCGCGAAAAGCTGGGCTGGTCGCCCCGCACCACCTTCGCCCAGCTGGTCAAGGAGATGGTCGAGAGCGACCTGAAGGACGCGCGCCGCGATGCCCTGGTGGAGCAGAACGGCTACGAAATCTACGCCTACAAGGAGTAGCCCGCCATGAGCCATCAGGATCAACGCGTGTTCGTGGCCGGCCATCGCGGCATGGTGGGCGCGGCGCTGGTGCGCGAACTCCAGGGCCGCGGCTACCGCCAGGTCATCACGCGCAGCCACAGCGAACTGGACCTGGAGAACCAGAACCAGGTGCACCGCTTCTTCTCGACCACGCCGGTCGACGTGGTGTACCTGGCGGCCGCCAAGGTCGGCGGCATCCTGGCCAACCAGAACCATCCGGTGGACTTCCTCTATCGCAACCTGATGATCCAGTGCAACGTGATCCGCGCCGCCTACGCGGCCGGCGTGCGCAAGCTGCTGTTCCTGGGCTCGTCCTGCATCTATCCGCGCGAGGCGCCGCAGCCGCTGCGCGAGGACGCGCTGCTGACCGGCCCGCTGGAAGCCACCAACGAGCCCTACGCCATCGCCAAGATCGCCGGCCTGAAGCTGTGCGAGGCCTACCAGCGCGAGTACGGCGCGCACTTCGTCTGCGCCATGCCGACCAATCTGTATGGCCCGCACGATAACTACGACCTGCACAGCAGCCACGTGCTGCCGGCGCTGATCCGCAAGTTCCACGAAGGCCGCGAGGCCGGCGACGACAGCGTGACGCTGTGGGGCAGCGGCAAGCCGCTGCGCGAATTCCTGTACGTCGACGACCTGGCGCGGGCCTGCGTGATGCTGATGGAAACCCCGACGGCCGAGGGCATGTACAACATCGGCGCCGGCCAGGACCTGTCCATCGCCGAGCTGGCCCGGGTGGTGGCGCAGGTGGTCGGCTACCAGGGCAACATCGTCTACGACGCCAGCAAGCCCGACGGCACCCCGCGCAAGCTGATGGACTCGTCCAGGGTGCGCGCGCTGGGCTGGAAACCGGAGATCTCGCTGACCCATGGCGTGACGCTGGCCTATGGCCATTTCCTGCGCGAGCAGGCGCGTCCGCCGCTGCCCGTGGCCTGAGCGCCACGCCAACCGAGCACAGGCCTACCGATGTACCGACTCATCAGGAAGCACGTCGCCGGCAATGCCTCGTTCTGGGGGCTGGTGGAATACGGCATCGGCCCGGTCGCGGCGCTGGTGGCGCTGCCCATCCTGTTCCGCCAGCTGGGCACGGTGGGCTTCGGCCAGTACTCGATGATCATCGCGCTGGCCGGCTTCGGCAATGCCGCCAACCTCGGCGCCGCGGTGACCGCCACCAAGCTGGTGTCCGAGCGCATGCACGAGCCGGGCGGCGCCTACCGCGCGGCCGGCGTGGCCATGTCGCTGATCGGCTGCGCGCTCGGCGTGGTGACGGCGGCCGCGGCGCTGCTGTGGGGCGTGGTGTGGCTGGGCTGGCCCGCCGCCACCTTCGGCGGGGTCGCCGTGACGCTGCTGGCCATGCCGGCGCTGGCGGTCTACCTGACGCAGCAATACGACCAGCTGATGTCCGGCTGCCTCAAGGGGCGCGAGGATTTCCGCGCCACCGCGCTGTGCGAGGTCTTCAGCCGCAGCGGCACCATGGCCCTGGCCTGCGCCACCGCCTGGCTGACCGCCTCGCCCACCTGGACCGGCCTGGCCCAGGCGGTCGGCCTGCTGCTGGCCGGCTCGGTCAAGATGCGCGTGTTCGCGCGCCGCTACGGCCATGCGCTGGTGCGCCCGGTGCGCGACCGCGGCGCGATGCTGGCGGCGTTCAAGTTCTCGCGCTGGTCCTGGCTCAACAGCCTGAGCGCCCTGGCGTTCGGCTCGGTCGACCGGGTGCTGGTGGGCAGCCTGATGGGCCCGGCCGCACTGGCCATCTACACGGTCGGCGTGCAGGTCGGCCAGATGATCCACACCGCCTCGGTGGCGATCTTCCAGAAGGCCATGCCGCGCGTCTGCCGCCTGGCCGCGTCGCCGCCGCACCCCGGCGCCGCCGAAGAAGAGATCCGCCGCCTGATGTGGTGGAACCTGCTGCTGTCGGCCGGCGCCACCCTGGTGGTGCTGGCGGTCAGCCAGCCACTGCTGGACCTGCTGCTGGGCCATGCGGTGGCCGAGGGCCACCTGGGCACCTTCCGTCTGCTGATCGCCGCCTCCGGGCTGCTGTCGCTGAACGCCGCGGCGCATTTTTCCCTGCTCGGGCTGGGCAACTCGCGCGCGGTCGCCATTCTCAACGGCCTGGGCGGCCTGGCCATGCTGTGCGTCATGGCCGTCCTGGTGCACGCGGCGGGCGAGCATGCCGCGGCCTGGGGCCGCATGGCCTACGCGGCGATCACGCTGGCCGGCGTGGCGCTCGCCATCCGTCAATCCCGGCCCGACTACCCGGGCGCAATGCCTGCGGCCACCCGGTAGTGAACATGCTGAGGTCTTATATGCGCAAGCGTCACAACGAGTACTCGCGTCAACTGATCGACTTCGTGAGCGAGCTGCGTCCGCCCGCGCCGATCGCCGGCGGCCTGTTGCCCAAACTGACCATCGTGACCCCCTCGTTCAACCAGGCCCGCTTCCTGGAACGCACCATCGTGTCGGTGCTGAACCAGGGCTATCCGCGGCTGGAATACATCATCATCGATGGCGGCTCGACCGACGGCAGCGTCGACATCATCCGCAAGTACGAGCGCTACCTGACCCACTGGGAAAGCGCGCCCGACCGCGGCCAGTCGCACGCCATCAACAAGGGCTTCGAGCGCGCCACCGGCGACTACGTCGGCTGGCAGAACTCCGACGACCTGTACTACCCGGGCGCGCTGCGCAAGCTGGGCGCGGCGGCGGCGCGGGGCCGGGCGCCGATCGTCAGCGGCAACCTGTTCGTGGCCGACGCCGACAACCACATCTTCCGCAAGATCCACTACACCCCCGTCAACCGCGGCACGCTGACCGTGGTCAAGGCCTCGATCCCGAACCAGTCGGCCATCTTCCGCCGCGACCTGCTGCTCAAGCACGGCCTGCTGCAGGAAAGCATGCGCTACTGCATGGACCTGGAGCTGTGGAGCCGCCTGCTGCGCGAAGGCCGCAACCAGATCGTGCCGGACGCGATGGGCGTTTACACCGCCCATGACGAGACCAAGACCGCGCTGATGCAGGACGTGCTGCTGGAGGAACGCCAGCAGATCGTCGAGCGCATCCGCCGCACCGAACCGGGCATGGGCAAGCTGTTCGGCCTGTCGTGCCGGGCGTCGCAGGTGGCGGCGCACGCGCGCCAGGGCGACCTGTCATACCTGGTCGAGAAACTGGCCATCAAGCTGTTCGGACGCGACGACTGGGCCGCGCACTGACCCCACCCAGCCATGGAGCCGCCATGCATCCGCACCGCCGTCTTTCCACGCTGCACCTGCTGGGCCTGTTCGCCTTCACCGCGCTGGCGCTGAACGACGACCACTTCATCCTCGGGGTCGGCAGCTTCAAGCTGTCGCCGTTCGACGTGCTGTTCGTCGCCATCCTGGTGGTCAAGGCGCTGCGGCTGGCGGACCCCGCCGCCTATGCCCTGCCGCGCGGCACGCTCGGCATGCTGCTGGGCCTGCAGGTGCTGACGGTGATCTACCTGCTGCTGGTTTCGCTGCATCATCCCGGCATCGAAACGGGCGACGTGGCGCGCGACCTGCGCATCGTCTTCTACTTCCTGAGCGTGCCGTTCCTTTGCTACAAGGATATCGACAGCCCGGCGGCGTACGCGCTGCTGCAGAAATACATCGTGGCGGCGTGCCTGGCCGTGGCCACGCTGATGCTGCTGGAGCAGTTGCAGGGCTTCAGCGTCGCCAACCCGCTGCGCAACGTGCGGCTCGGCGTCTGGGCGATTCCGTTCGGCGTGGTGTCGCTGCTGTACTTTCGCAAGACGCTCAACGTGTCCGGCCCCAAGGCCTATGCGCTGACGGTGTACATGCTGCTGGCGCTGGTGTTCTCGCTGAACCGCAGCCAGTACCTGCAGCTGATGGTGTCGGTGCTGCTGGCGGTGATGCTGGCGGCCGGCTCGGACGTGCGCCGCCGGGTGGTGCTGATCTTTGCGCCGGCGGCGGTGGCCGGCATCCTGGTGTTCGCCAGCATCGGCTACCTGGACGTGCTGACCAACCGCGTCTTCAGCGTCGAGCGCCTGGACGAGGACTCCAGCTACGGCGCCCGCATCCAGGAGATGCAGGGCCAGATGGACTCGTTCGCCGAGAGTCCGGTGTTCGGCAAGGGCGCGGGCTTTCGCAGCTGGGTGATGGGCGAGAACGGCTTCGAGCTGAGCACCTTCGCGCACAACTCTTGGGCCTTCTACCTGATGAAGTTCGGCATCGTCGGCACGGTGATGATCATGCTGCCGCCCCTGCTGATCCTGCTGCTGTCGCTGTTCCGGCGCTACGCCCATCCCGGACTCGAACTGCATCGGCGCTACCTGCTCGCCACGGCGCCGATCTACATCTTCATCGACTCGCTCTCGGGGGGCCTGGCGTACGCCCCCAAGACCGCCTTCACCGGCTTCCTGCTGTGCTACTGCCTGTCGCTGATACGCAATGCGCGGGCCATGCCCGTGCCTCCGCCCGCACCCGCGGCTCCCAGCCTCCGTCCGGACGCCCAGCGCCGGCCGCTACCGCGAGTACTGCCCCATGCCTGATGTCCTGTTTGTCGCGCCGGACCTGCACGGCGGCGTCGGAAGATGTGTCGCCTTCATCGCCGATGCCCTGCCCGAACGGGGCGTGGACGCCGCGCTGTTCCTGCTGCGTTCGCGCAACCGCGAATACCCGGTCGCCAATCCGCGCGTGACGCGGGCCCTGCCGGTGATCGAGTCGCCCACCTCGCTGCGGCTGATGCTGCCGCTGGCGTTCTGGCGGCTGCTGCGGCAGATCCGCCGCGACCGGCCCGCCATCGTCTGCTCGCACGGCCTGCTGTGCAACATGCTGGTGGTGCTGGCCAAGAAGCTGCTGCGCGGCAAGTTCGCCACCGTCGCCTTCGAGCACAGCAGCCCCGCCATCCATTACGGCGCGTCGCGCATGCGGCGGCTCAAGTGCTGGCTGGTGAGCCAGACCTATCGCCGCCACGACGCCGTCGTCGGCGTGTCGCGCGGCGTCAAGGAAGACCTGGTCAGCATGTTCCCGCCGCTGCGCGGCAAGGTGCGCACCATCTACAACGGCGTGCCGCTGGACGACGTGCGCGAGCAGAGCGCGGCGCATCCGGCGTCCGAGCCGGCGGCCACGCCGTACCACGTGGTCGCGGTCGGCCGCCTGGAGGCCGTCAAGGACTACGCCACCCTGATCGACGCGGCCGCGCTGCTGGACGACCCCGGCATCCGCTTCACCATCCTGGGCGAAGGCTCGGAACACGCCGCCCTGCAAAAGCGCATCGACGCGCGCGAGTCGCGCAGCCCGGTGACGCTGGCCGGCCACATCGACAACCCGTTTCCCGTGATCGCCAGCGCCGGCGCCTTCGCCCTGACCTCGGTGCGCGAGAGCTTCGGCAACGTGCTGGTCGAGGCCCTCTGCCTGGGAGTACCCGTCATATCCACCGATTGTCCGCACGGGCCGGCCGAGATCCTCGACGCCGGCCGCTACGGGCTGCTGGTGCCGGTGGGCGACGCGGCGGCCCTGGCCGCGGCGGTGCGCCGCCTGGCCTACGACGGCGACATGCGCGCGAGACTGGCGGCCGACGGCCCCGGGCGCGCCGACGCCTTTTCACTGGAGCGGCACTGCCGCGACGTCATCGATCTGTTCCAGCCGCTGATGCGGCGCGGCGCCTCCTGAAAGGAAAGCCTCATGTCCAAGATACCGGTATCCGTGGTCGTCATGACCAAGAACGAGGAACGCAACATCGCCAAGTGCCTGAAGGCGCTGGCCGACTTCGACGAAGTCTTCGTGGTCGATTCCAACAGCACCGACGCCACCTGCGCCATGGCGGCCGCGCTCGGCGCCAAGGTCAGCAACTTCCAGTGGAACGGCAAGTATCCCAAGAAGAAGCAGTGGTGCCTGGAGCAGCTGCCCTTCACCCACCCGGTGGTGCTGTACGTCGACGCCGACGAGGAGATGACGCCCGAACTGGCCGCCGAGATCCGCGCCGCGCTGCCGCGCTTCGCCGCCGGCGCCGGCGGCGCCTTCGTGCCGTTCGACTATGTGTTCTGCGGCCGCAAGCTGCGCCATGGCCATCGCGTCTACAAGCTGGCGCTGCTGGCGCGCGACCGCTCGCGCTTTCTCGACTACGACGACCTGGACGTGGCCCACATGTGGGAAGTCGAGGGCCATTACCAGCCCCAGGTGCAGGGCGAGACCTTCGCGCTGCGGGCGCGCATGGTGCACAACGACCATGACTCGCTGTACCACTACTTCGACAAGCACAACCGCTACTCCGACTGGGAGGCCAACCTGCGCACCAAGGGCCTGATGAACGACCCGCGCGAGGCCAACGTCGGCGCGCGGGCGCTGCTCAAGCGCGTGTTCCAGGCCATGCCGTTCAAGGCCGCGATCTCGTTCCTGCATTCGTACGTGCTGCGCCTGGGCTTGCTGGACGGCCGCGCCGGCTTCGACTACGCCATCGCCCGCGCCATGTACTACTGGCAGATCCGCATCAAGACCGAGGAAATCCGCAAGGCGCGGCTGGCCGTGCCCGAGGAGCGCCAACAGGGGGGAACGGTCGCCGGAGCGGCCAAATGAGCGCCCTGCAGCGGCTCGACCAGTTCGCCCTGGCGCCCGGACAGCGCGGCCGCTCGGCGCTGACGGTGCAGCTGTGGTGGCTGGTGCAGGGGTCGCTGTTCCGCTGGTCGCCGCAGGTGGCCTACGGTTTCCGGCGCTGGCTGCTGCGCTGCTTCGGCGCCCGCGTCGGCCGCAAGGTCCTGATCCGGCCCAGCGCCACCGTGACCTATCCCTGGAAGGTGGAAATCGGCGACTACGCCTGGATCGGCGACGACACCGTGATCTACAGCCTGGGGCCGATCCATATCGGCGCCCATGCCGTGGTGTCGCAGCGCAGCTACCTGTGCGCGGCCGACCACGACGCCGGCAAGCCCGACTTCCCGCTGCGCGAACGCGCCGTCCGCATCGAGGACGGCGCCTGGGTCGCCACCGACGTGTTCGTCGGCCCGGGCGTCACCATCGGCCGCGAGGCCGTGGTCGGCGCGCGCAGCTCGGTGTTCCGCAGCCTGCCGCCGGCCATGGTGTGCCTGGGCAACCCCTGCCGTCCCGTCAAACCCCGCGTGGAGCCGCCAGCATGAAGATACTTCTGTACAGCATCAACTACGCGCCGGAATTGACCGGCATCGGCAAGTACAACGCGGAAATGGCCGAATGGCTGGCCGCACGCGGCCACCAGGTCAGCGTCGTCACCGCCCCGCCCTACTACCCCCAATGGCAGGTCCACGATGGCTACCACGCCGGCCGCTACCGCCGCGAGACCCGCGCCGGCGTCGATGTCCGGCGCGCCCCCTTGTGGGTGCCGCGCAAGCCCGGCGGCGCCAAGCGCCTGCTGCACCTGGCCAGCTTCGCGCTCTCGAGCCTGCCGTCGCTGCTGCGCGCGGCGGCCGGCCGGCCCGACCTGATCCTGGTGGTCGAGCCCGCCCTCTTCTGCGCCCCGGCCGCGTGGCTGGCGGCGCGGCTGTGCGGCGCGCGCGCCTGGCTGCATATCCAGGACTATGAAGTGGACGCCGCCTTCGACCTGGGCCTGCTCAAGGGCGCGCGGCTGCGCGGCCTGGTGCAGCGCGCCGAGCGTTGGCTGATGCGGCGCTTCGACCGCGTGTCGACGATTTCTCGCCGCATGCAGGACCTGGCGTTGTACAAGGGCATCGACCCGCAACGCGCGGTGCTGCTGCCCAACTGGATCGACGTCAACGCCATCGCCCCCGATCGCGCCGGCAACCTGCGCGCCGAGCTCGGCATCCCGGCCGACGCGGTGGTGGCGCTGTATTCGGGCAACATGGGCGGCAAGCAGGGCCTGCAGACGCTGGCGCAGGTGGCGCGGCTGCTGCAGCACGAGCCGCGCCTGTGGTTCGTGTTCTGCGGCCAGGGCCCCGAACGCGCGCCGCTGCAGGCGCAGTGCGAGGGCCTGGCGCGGGTGCGCTTTCTCGACCTGCAGCCCTGCGAACGGCTGGGCGCGCTGCTGAACACCGCCGACATCCACCTGCTGCCGCAACGCGCCGGCGCCGCCGATCTGGTCATGCCGTCCAAACTGACCGGCATGCTGGCCAGCGGCCGTCCCGTGGTGTGCGGCGCCGCCCGCGGCACCGAGCTGGCCGGCGTGGTGGCGCACTGCGGCCTGGTCACCCCGCCCGAGGATGCCGCGGCCATGGCCGAGGCCGTGCGCAAGCTGGCCCACAATGCGCAGATCCGCGAGACCCTGGGCACCGCCGCGCGCCGCCACGCCTTGCGCTATCTGCACATCGACGCGGTGCTGGCGGCCGCCGAACGGGAATTCGCCGCGGTGGTCGATCCCGTCGCCGCGCCGGCCGCGCCCAGCCCCGCCAGCGCCGTGCGCCGCGATACCGGACGCTGACGCCGCCATCACGGCCAGGCGCCATCCAGGGCGGCGCGCTTGCGGGCGCGCCGCCTTTTTTCATGGGGTTCCTCAGGCAGGTTCGCCGGGCTTGCCGCTGCCGCGCACCAGGCCCATCTGCACGGCGATGTAGGCCGCCTCGGCCTGGTTGCGCGCGTTCAGCTTCCAGTACAGGGTGCGCGCATGGCTCTTGACCGTGGCCACCGAAATGCCCACCTGCTGGCCGATCTCGCGCATGGTCTTGCCCTGCACCAGCAGTTGCAGGATCTCCTCCTGCCGCTGCGTCAGCTCACGTAATTCAGGCACCGGCGTCTGCGAGATGCCCAATGGCCGCGCCGCTGGCTGCGGATAGCACTCCCCGCCCGCCAGCACCAGGCTGACGGCGGCCGCCAGCGCATCAGGGCTGGAGGCCTTGGGCAGATAGCCCGCCACGCCGGCCCGCGCGCACGCCGCCATGACGTGCTGGTCCAGCACCGAGTACAACGCCAGCACCAGGCGCGGCATGAACAGCGCCATCGCCTGCGACAGCAGGCCGATGTCGGGCTCGGCCACGCCGCTGCAGCCGACGACCAGCAATTCCACCGGCCGGTTGATCGAGCCGGGCATGTTCAAGAGATGGGCTGGCGAGATCGCCAGGATGTCCTCGGCATTGCGCACGCGCTCCAACACATGCTGGATTGCGACACGAAGCAGCGCGTAGTCTTCGATCAGAACGGTTGTCATCCCGGGGGGAACCTTGTGACACAGGGCCCAGACACGGTTCCCATGGCAAGGCGGCGCACGGCAGCGACGACGGTTCCGGCGCGTCACCAGGCTCACGGGAATCTCGTCCGCTGCGCGGGGTGGCTCGGGCGGGCATTGTGATTCGCCGTCTCAACCCATGCTTGCGGACACAACCCATGCTATCAGCGGCTACGTTCGCTGAATCTCGTACAGGAGGATGATTGGAGGAGGAATGCTGCGGCACGGCGACCGCCGATGCTGCAGTGAATGCCCTAGGCGGGATGGCGGGGAGCGCCCGGCCAGGCCGATGGGCGCGGGCCGCGCACCGCCTGGCAAACCGCGCGAACCGGGGCTGGCAGCCCCGGTTCTTCAGCCCAGCTTGCGCCCATACAGCTGCCCGGCTTCCACGTCGCGGCCATTGGGCTCATGCCATTCCAGCGTGGCGCCGCGTTGCAGCGCCGCGTACACGGCCTCGCCCTTGTTCTTGACGTGCAGGCGCTGGTACAGCGTGCAGGCATGGGTCTTGGCGGTGGCGACCGAGATGTTGAGCATGCGGCTGACCGTCTTGATGGGGTAACCCCTGGCCAGCAACACCAATACCTCGTACTGGCGCGGCGTGATCTGCAGCAACTGCGCGCCCGCGCTGATCGGCATGGTGCCCTTGCCGCCGTCGTCGGCCTCGCGCGCCGGCAGCACGCAGCTGGCCTGCGCCGGCGCCTGCAACGCCTGCTCGCTCGGGAAGCACTGCCCGCCCGCCATGACCAGGCGGATGGCCGCTTCCAGTATCTCCACCGACGCCGTCTTCATCAGGCAACCGTACACGCTGGCGCCGGGCAAGCCCTGCACCGGCATCGGCAGCGGCATGACATCGGTCAGCAGCAGGATGCGCTTCGGGCTGAGTTCACGCTGGATCTCATGCAGCGTGCTCCAGGCTTCCTCGCTGTCCACGGGCAAGCCGTAGATCAGAAGATCTGCGCCGGCATGCGCCCCGTTGGCCTTCGAGACATCGGCCAACCCCATTCCCTCGATTTCCCACACATCGTCCAACTTGCTCAGAATCTGCCACAACCCCAGCCGCAGGAGCGGATGGGCTTCAATCAGGACCATCTTGGCCATGGTGTCCTCCCGGTTGTTCAACAGGCCTAGAAGGGATCTTCGCTGTGCTGAAGACTATTTTTTTTCCAACCCCGCGGGGGTGGTCCGCGATTCCCGGAATATCTAATGACGCTGCACCGGGCCATTTGGGTTGGGAGACTTTCGTAGCCAACATAACGGATGGCATGAACCCATCTTATGGTTCGAAATTGGCAAAATCAAGACGCTGGCTAGCGATATAATCCGACAAAAACAGAAATCATTCGTTAGCTGTAAACGTTCTCATAAAACAGGATGAGACACCTCTCTCATCCTTTCATCCGCTAGGGTTTCCACCGAGCCCGCCTGGGCGGAAAGCCAGTCCCCAGGCCGCTGACACGCCAGCGGGCGTGCGCCGGCAGGGCTGGATCCCGGGCACGGACAGATGAAACGGGGCGGCGCCGGCGCCACCTCAAATGGAAGCAAGACCAGGCGATATTTGGCGACAGACTTGTCGATATGTTTCCACCGACACATTATGCCCGTGGCGTTCCGCTGCAATCGAAATATAGGTAACATTTTTATTTTTCGGTAGCTCGCGTCATTTACTCCATATATGCGAAGTCAAATACCGTATGCCCACCCTGATGATGCCAATGGTGCATTGAAGCATGGCGTTTTTTCAGGAAGCCGGCGTAGTGGATTTCGCCATCCGTCTCGACGTAGGTCGACGGCGACAGTTCTTCGATCCGGTTCAACGAGACGCCCTTGCCGTAGTGGCAGAAACCTTGGTACTGCGCGCAGCGGATCACCTCTCCGCCAGGCGAGACAACGATTCCGGCGTTGCGCGCCCGCATCGGATTGCGCACGATGGGGTTGCAGGCGTGTGGCGTCCAGTGGCTCGAGCGCGGCGAGTCGGCGAAGAAGGCGAACAATTCATCGCAGTGATTCTGGCCGTCGGTGCGGTCGATATTGGTTAATAGCCACCAGTATTCACCGCGTTTGAAAATAATGGTATCGACAGCCGAAACATCGGTCATCAGGGTCAAATCCAATTCCCATTTCAATGGAAATTCCGTGCATTTCCATAATTCTATGCTGCGATTTCCGCACGTTTCCGGCACCATGTAGGTGACGCCTTCGTATTCGAATATATACGGAAACGATAAATGATAGGGCAGGTTCAAGGCCGTCCCCAGTAGCTGGAAAGCCCCGTTTTCATAGGTGGCGACCGAGATTGTGCCCTTGCGCGAGTGAAAATCGTAATCTTCGAAAAATATATATGGATTTTCGCCCCGCATATAAACAAATGGATCCGCAAAAAAACGCCCCTTGGGTGGTTGCAATACCTTCGCCTCGGATACCACTGCCTGCTGCCGGGTCGACGCGAACATACCGATCCGCCAACGCACATTGCGCCCCATGACGCGCCGCACAATCAAATCCGTCATTAACCAGGCCTGGCGCGCGATATAGGCGGCGCTGTCCCACTCGGCCGGATCGTCGCGGCGCTGGCCGCTCATGATCTGCATGCCGGGCGGCGCCGCGCCCGGCCGCGCGCGCGCCAGCGCCAGCAGCGCGTCGTAGACCATGAAGTTGCCCAGGCTGAATGCGCGGGTCTGGTTCTTCAGCCAGAACACCTCGGTATTGAAACTGCGCTGGTCCAGCAACACGTCCTCTTCCGTGCTGGCGCCCACGCGCCACAGTTTCACCGTGGTGTGGTCCTCGCGCTGGTAGACCTCCCAGAAACCCGCATAGCGGCTGGTGGATACGGCGATATCGGAATAACTGAGCCGCCAGATGCCGTGCCGCGTCCAGCTCGCCACGCGCGCACGCGGCGGCGGCAGCGCGCCCAGCATGATCACCAGGTCCAGTCCCAGCGCCGCCACGCCGTCATCGCGCCCGTTGTCCTGCGGACCGGGCGGCAGGGTCAGCACGGTGGTCGACGCAGGCAGGCCGTCGCGCAGGTCGCGGCAGGTCAGCATCTGCCGCTGCCGCGCCGGCAGCAGGCGCGACTCCAGCCGCGACAGCGTGCCGAACAGCGCCTTGGCACCCAAGCGCGGCGCGGGACCGGCGGCGTCCTTCTCCATGACCAGCAGTGCGGACAGATCGAAATCCTGGCTGCGCGCGAGCCACTCAGCCATGTCGTGGATCCAGCCGGGCTGGTCGGTTCCATCGATCAACAGCCCCACTCTGTAGGTCTTCATGTCTCCTGCTCCTGTGTCAGGTCGATATGGCCTGCGGCACCGGAACGGCGATCGGGCTCGCCAGGCGCATCCACGGTGCCACGCTATCAAGTCCTCGCTGTGATACTGCGGCGTTTCGCTGCGACCTTCCAGACGGCTTTCATCCTAGGACGCACGTCCGAGGCCAAACGGCGCAGCGCCATTTGGACGACACGAGGCGCGCCGCCTCGGTCAACGGCAGGACCTCTCATGCAAAGGAACGAGCGCCGTGTCATCTCAACTTTTAGGGGTAAACCCTATTCGGGATTGCCGGGGTCGCATCCTTGTCATCTTTTACGCATACTTCTTTCAAACGAACGTTTGAATTCAACCCAATGCAAGAACTCAGATCCTCCAGTACCCGCGAATCGATCCTGGACACCGCCGAAGCCCTGTTCGCGCAGCAGGGGCACGACGGCACGTCCATGCGCCAGATCACCGGCGCGGCGGGCGTCAACCTGGCCTCGGTCAACTATCACTTCGGTTCCAAGGAATCGCTGGTGCAGGCCGTGCTCAAGCGCCGCCTGGAAGTCCTCAACCGCGAACGCCTGCGGCTGCTGGACGAACTGGAAGCGCAGGCCCAGGGCAAGCCGCTCAAGCCGTCGCAGATCGTCGACGCCTTCTTCGGCACGCTGCTGCGGCTGGCCGCCGACCCCGAACAGGCCGGCAGCACCTTCCTGCCGCTGCTCGAGCGCACCATGACCGACCCGGCCGGCTTCATCCGCGCGCTCTTCGCCGAGGAATACGCCGACGTGCTCGAGCGCTACCGCAATGCCTTCTTCGCCGCGCTGCCCGACGTGCCGCGCGCCGAGATCGTGTGGCGTTTTCAATTCATGCTCGGCGCCACCTCCTACGCCATCATCGGCACCGACCTGCTGCGCTCGGTGACCGGCTGGACGCTGGACGAAGCCGAGCAACCCGATAACCCCGAGCTGCTGCTGCCCCGCCTGATGAGCTTCCTGCTCGGCGGCCTGCGCGCTCCCCTGCCGCAGCACCCCGCCTAGGCTCGCTTGGGTCAGCGCGGTGCGGCGGTTCCAGAGAATTCGAGAAAGGAGACAAGGAAATGAACGCAGTCATCGTCGCGCTGGTCGTCATCGCGCTGCTGGCCGTCGTCCTGCTGGGCGTGCGCCCGGTCAGGCGCGCCTTGCTGTCGACGCCGATCTTCAATCTCTACCGCAAGGTGCTGCCGCAGATGTCGGATACCGAGCGTGACGCGCTCGAGGCCGGCACGGTGTGGTGGGAAGGCGAGCTGTTCCGAGGCCGCCCCGACTGGAAGCGCATGCTGGCCTATCCGCGCCCGCGCCTGACCGACGAGGAACAGCACTTCCTCGACCACCAGGCCGAAGAAGCCTGCCGCATGGTCAACGACTGGAACATCACGCAGGAACGCTTCGACCTGCCCGCCGAGGTCTGGGACTACCTCAAGCGCAGCGGCTTCCTCGGCATGATCATCCCCAAGGAATACGGCGGCCTGGCCTTCTCGGCCTATGCCCACTCCGAGATCGTGACCAAGCTGTCGACGCGCTCGTCGGCGCTGGCGGTGTCGGTGATGGTGCCCAACTCGCTCGGGCCGGCCGAACTGCTGCTGCACTACGGCACCGATGAACAGAAGAACCATTACCTGCCGCGCCTGGCGCGCGGCGAGGAAGTGCCGGCCTTCGCGCTGACCAGCCCGTGGGCCGGTTCCGACGCCGCCGCCATCCCCGACAGCGGCATCGTCTGCAAGGGTGAATGGCAGGGCCGCGAAGTGATCGGCATGCGCGTCAGCTGGGACAAGCGCTACATCACGCTGGCGCCGGTCTGCACGCTGCTGGGCCTGGCCTTCCGCCTGTACGACCCGGACGGCCTGCTGGGCGGCAAGAAGGACCTGGGCATCACTTGCGCGCTGGTGCCGCACGACCATCCGGGCGTGGACACCGGCCGCCGCCACTTCCCGCTGAACGCCATGTTCATGAACGGCCCGACCCGCGGCCACGACGTCTTCATGCCGCTGGACTTCATCATCGGCGGCCCGGCCATGGCCGGCCAGGGCTGGCGCATGCTGATGGAATGCCTGGCGGCCGGCCGCTCGATCTCGCTGCCGTCGTCCAACACCGGCATGTCCAAGCTGACGGCCCGCGCGGTCGGCGGCTACGCCCGCGTGCGCAGCCAGTTCCGCACCCCGGTCGGCAAGTTCGAAGGGGTCGAGGAAGCGCTGGCCCGCATCGGCGGCCACACCTACATGATGGACGCCGCGCGCAGCATGACCGCCGGCGCCGTCGACCTGGGCGAGAAGCCCTCGGTGGTGTCGGCCATCGTCAAATACCACGTCACCGAACGCGCCCGCCAGGTCGTCAACGACGGCATGGACGTGATCGGCGGCAAGGGCATCTGCCTGGGACCGTCCAACTTCCTGGGCCGCGCCTACCAGCAGATCCCCATCGGCATCACCGTGGAAGGCGCCAACATCCTGACCCGCAGCCTGATCATCTTCGGCCAGGGCGCGATCCGCTGCCATCCCTACGTGCTGGCCGAGATGCGCGCGGCGCAGTCGCCCGACAGCAAGCAGGGCCTGGATGATTTCGACCGCGCCTTCTGGGGCCACGTCGGCTTCGTCGCGCGCAACAAGCTGCGCGCGCTGGGCACCGCCCTGACCGGCGGCCGCTTGGTCGCCATCGACGCCGACGTCGCGCCCGGGATGAAGCGCTACTACCAGCTGCTGAGCCGCTATTCGGCCGCCTTCGCGCTGCTGGCCGACACCTCGATGCTGGTGCTGGGCGGCAGCCTCAAGCGCCGCGAACGCCTGTCGGCGCGCCTGGGCGACATCCTCTCGCAAATGTACCTGGCCAGCGCCGCGCTCAAGCGCTTCGAGGACGAAGGCCGCCAGGACGCCGACGCGCCGCTGGTGCACTGGTCGGTGCAGGATGCGCTGTTCCGCCTGCAGGACGCCATCGACGGCGTGCTGGAAAACTACCCCAACCGCCTGGTCGCCTGGAGCCTGCGCCGCATCGTCTTCCCCTGGGGCCGGCCGCAGGCGCTGCCGTCGGACCAATTGGGCCAGGACGTGGCGCGGCTGCTCATCAACCCGGGCGCGACCCGCGACCGCCTGACCGCCGGCTGCCACCTGCCCGCGAGCGCCGACGAACCGGTCGGCGCGATCGAACAGGCGCTGGCGGCCACGCTCGAGGCCGAACCGATCGAATCGAAGATCCGCGAATTCGAGAAAAGCGGCGCGCTCGAAGGCAACCCGCAAGCCAATGTGCGCGACCTGGCCGACGCCGCGTTCGCCGCCGGCGGCATCACCGCCGAAGAATATGCGGTGGTCAAGCGTCGTAATACCTTGCGCGATACCGTGGTGAAAGTGGATGATTTCCCCTTTGACCTCGGCGTCACCGGCGCGGTCAAACCCGCGGACGAACGCAAGGCAGCCTGAGGGCGCCAGTCAACACGCAGAGGAGATCGGATGGCATTCAAACCGGTATACGTGGTCGACGGCGCCCGCACGCCCTTCCTGAAGGCGCGGTCGGGCCCCGGCCCATTCGCGGCCGGCGACCTGGCCGTGCAGGCCGGCCGCGGCCTGCTGTTGCGCCAACCCTACGCGCCCACGGACCTGGACGAGGTCATCGTGGGCTGCGCCGCGCCTTCGGCCGACGAAGTCAATATCGGCCGCGTGATCGCGCTGCGGCTCGGCTGCGGCAACAAGGTGCCCGGCTGGACGGTGATGCGCAACTGCGCCTCGGGCATGCAGGCGCTGGATTCGGCCATCGCCAACATCCAGACCGGACGCTCGCACCTGGTGCTGGCCGGCGGCACCGACGCCCTGTCGCATGCCCCGGTGCTGTTCTCGGACGACATGGTGCGCTGGCTGGCCAGCTGGTACGCCGCGCGCGGCATCGGCGCCAGGCTCGCCACGCTCGGCCGCCTGCGTCTGCGCCACCTGGCGCCGGTCATCGGCCTGCTCAAGGGCCTGACCGACCCGGTGGTGGGCCTGTCGATGGGCCAGACCGCCGAGAACGTCGCCACCCGCTTCGGCATCAGCCGCCAGGCCATGGACGCCTATTCGGCGCAGAGCCATGCGCGCGCCCTGGCCGGACGCGCCAACGGCGCCTTCGCCGAGATCTCTCCGCTGATCGACACCCAGGGCAAGCTGTACCCGGACGACGACGGCGTGCGCGAGGACTCCACGCCGGAAAAGCTGGCCAAGCTCAAGCCGGTGTTCGACAAGCCCTGGGGCAACATCACCGCCGGCAACAGCTCGCAGGTCACCGACGGCGCCGCGATGCTGGTGCTGGCCTCCGAGGAAGCCGTGCAGCGCTGGAACCTGCGGCCGCTGGGCCGCATCGTCGACAGCCAGTGGGCCGGCCTCGACCCGGCCATGATGGGCCTGGGCCCGGTGCACGCCGCCACCCCGATCCTGCAACGCCACGGCCTGGGCCTCAATGACCTGGACTTGTGGGAAATCAACGAGGCCTTCGCCGCCCAGGTGCTAGGCTGCCTGGCGGCCTGGCAGGACGACGCCTATTGCCAGGAGCACTTCGGCACGCCCGCCTGGGGCGCGCTCGACCCTGCCCGCCTGAACGTGGACGGCGGCGCCATCGCCATCGGCCATCCGGTCGGCGCCTCCGGCGCCCGCATCGTGCTGCACCTGCTGGACGCGCTCAAGCGCCGCGGCGCGCGGCGTGGCATGGCCGCCATCTGCATCGGCGGCGGCCTGGGCGGCGCGATGCTGGTCGAAACCCTGGAGGACCGCCAATGATCACGCTGGATACGCTCTCCCATTGGCGCCTGGAGCGCGACGCCGACGGCCTGGCGTGGCTGACCTTCGACCGCGCCGGCAGCGCCGTCAACGCGCTGTCCGCCGACACCATGGCGGAACTGGCCGCGGTGCTGGACGCGCTCGACGCGCAGCCGCCCAAGGGCCTGGTGATCCGCTCGGGCAAGCCGACCGGCTTCATCGTCGGCGCCGACGTCAACGAATTCGCCGAACTGAATACGCCGGAACAGGGCCGCGCCCTGGTGGCGCGCGGCTGGAACCTGTTCAACCGCCTGGCGGCGGTGCGCTACCCGACGCTGGCGCTGATCCAGGGCCACTGCCTGGGCGGCGGCCTGGAGCTGGCGCTGGCCTGCCGCTACCGGCTGGTGGAAGACGCGCCCGGCGCCTCGCTGGCGCTGCCCGAAGTCATGCTGGGCATCTTCCCGGGCTGGGGCGGCATGCTGCGCCTGCCCGCGCTGATCGGCGCGCCCGCCGCGCTCGACATGATGCTGACCGGCCGCGGCGCCGACGCGCGCCGCGCCGCCGCGCTCGGCCTGGTCGATGCGCGCGTGCCGACCCGCCTGCTGCAGGCCGCGGCGCGCGGCATGGTGCTGTCCGGCAAGCCGCCGCGCCGCGCGCGCGGCCTGGGCGCCTGGCTCAACCGCTGGCCGCTCAAGGCAATCGCCGCCAACCGCGCCCGCAAGCAGATCGCCGCCAAGGATCCGCTGCGCCACTACCCCGCCGCCCCGGCCATCGTCGACCTGTGGGAAAAGCACGGCGGCAACGCCCTGCAGGCCCCCGCGCTGATCGACGGCATCATCGCCTCGGACACCGCCCGCAACCTGCTGCGCGTGTTCCGCCTGCAGGAACGCCTCAAGGCCAACGGCCGCCAGGCCGGCATCGCCCCGGTGCGCCACGTGCACGTGGTGGGCGCCGGCGTGATGGGCGGCGACATCGCCGCCTGGTGCGCGCTCAAGGGCATGACGGTGACGTTGCAGGACCAGGACATGGCCCGCATCGCGCCCGCCATCAAGCGCGCCGCGACCCTGTTCTCGCGCCGCCTGAAGGACCGCCGCGCGGCCCGCGCCGCCTTCGACCGGCTGGTGCCCGATCCGACCGGCGGCGGCGTGCCGCTGGCCGACCTGGTGATCGAGGCCATCAGCGAGAATCCCGAGGCCAAGCGCGGCCTGTACCAGTCGCTGGAACCGCGCATGAAGGCCGATGCGCTGCTGGCCACCAACACCTCCAGCCTGTCGCTGGAAACCTTGAGCGCCGGGCTGGCCCGGCCCGAACGGCTGGTCGGCATCCACTTCTTCAACCCGGTGGCCAAGATGCCGCTGGTGGAAGTGGTGCACACGGATGGCACCGCCGCCGACACGCTGGCACGCGCCTGCGCCTTTGTAGGACAAATCGGAAAATTGGCCCTGCCGGTGCGTAGCGCCCCCGGTTTCCTGGTCAATGCGGTGCTGGCACCGTATATGCTTCAGGCCATGCGAAATATCGACGACGGCCTATCGCCCGCCGCCGTGGACGCGGCCATGGTGGCCTTCGGCATGCCCATGGGACCGCTCGAATTGGCGGACACCGTCGGCCTGGACATCGCCCGCGCGGCGGGCCAGGAACTGGCCGGCGGCGCCGAGCCGCCGCGCTGCCTGGCCGAAAAGCTGGCGCGCGGCGACCTGGGCAAGAAAAGCGGCCGCGGCTTCTACACCTGGCGCGACGGCAAGCCGGTCAAGGACAGCCAGGGCGGCGCCCGCGCCCCCGACGGCCTGGCCGAACGCCTGATCCAGCCTTTGATCGACGCCACCCGCGAGCGGGTCGAGGCCGGCGTGGTGGCCGACGCCGACCTGGCCGACGCCGGCGTGATTTTCGGAACCGGGTTCGCGCCGTTCACGGGCGGCCCCCTGCATTACCAGAGCAGTCGCAGTAGTGCCTGACGCCGCAGTAACGGCAAGCAGTAACAGCAGTAAAGCGGTAACAAAGCAAACCGGCCTGGACCCCCTTGAGCCGGATAGACCGGGACGACGAGACCGGCAGTGCCATAGAGACATACCTATCCAACATGAGGAGGCAGTACCATGAGCAGACGTTCATTGTCCCTGAGCACCCTGTCCGCCATTGTGGTCGGCCTGGGCGCCACCAGCGCCGCCCACGGCGCCGGCTTTCAGCTCCTGGAGCAGAATGCCAGCGGCCTGGGTAACGCTTACGCGGGCTCGGCGGCAAATCCGGAAAACGCCAGCATCATCTACTACAACCCGGCAGGCATGACCTACCTGCCGGGCATCAATGTCTCGGGCGGCGTCAATCTGATCAAGCCCTCGTTCAAGTTCTCGGACAACGGCAACAGCCGCAACCCGACGGCGCTGGGCGGCACCCGCCCCACCGGCGGCGATGGCGGCGACGCCGGCAACCTGGGCGTCGTGCCCAACCTGTACGGCTCGTGGCAGCTGAGCGAAAAGTGGTTCATCGGCCTGGGCATCGGCGCGCCGTTCGGCCTGATGACCGAGTACGACAAGGGCTGGGAAGGCCAATACCACTCGAACAAGTTCGAGATCAAGACGATCAACGTCAACCCCTCGATCGCCTACAAGGTCAACGACAAGTTCTCGATGGGCTTCGGCGTGAACTGGCAGCACATCGACGCCACCTACAAGAAGAAGACGGTGGTGCCCGTGGCGCTGCCGGGCGGCGGCACCTTTATCACCAACGGCGACGCCGACCTGAACCTGAAGGGCGACGCCTGGGGCTGGAACGTGGGCTTCATGCTGCAGCCCACCGAAGACACGCGCATCGGCCTGTCGTACCGCTCCAAGATCAAGCACACCGCCAAGGGCGACACCGATATCGACAACATCGGCCCGACCCGCCAGTCGGTGTCGTTCGACGCCAAGGCCTCGGTCGACCTGCCCGACACGCTGATCCTGAGCGCCACTCACCAGCTCAACGAGAAGTGGGAACTGCTGGGCGACATCTCGTGGACGGGCTGGAGCAGCATCCCCGACCTGAAGATCCGCAACTCCGGCACCGGCGCGCGCGATGACGACCTGCCGCTGAACTTCCGCGACACGTGGCGCATCGCCGTGGGCACGTCCTACAAGTTCGCGCCCGACTGGAAGTGGAAGTTCGGCCTGGCCTATGACCAGTCGCCGGTCCACAAGGCCGAAGACCGTCCCACCTCGCTGCCCGACAACGACCGCTACTGGTTCTCGACGGGCGTGCAGTGGCAAGCCACCAAGAACACCACGCTGGACCTCGGCTACACCTATCTCTACCTGCGCAAGACGGACATCGACACCACGTCCGGCAACCAGCTGACCAAGGGCCGCGTCGCGGGCACCTATGACAGCAGCGGCCACATCTTCGGCCTGCAGCTGTCGTCCCGCTTCTAGCCCTGCCGGGGCGGATGACGGGCCGGTCCCGTCTTCCGCCCGCATTTTCAGGAGACTTCCTTGAGCAAGTTCGTCGTCAAACACGTCGCCGTGCTGGGTGCCGGCGTCATGGGCGCGCAGATCGCCGCCCACCTGGCCAACGCCGGCGTGCCCGTCACGCTGTTCGACCTCGCGGCGCCCGAAGGCGACCGCGACGGCATCGTCAAGAAAGCGCTGGCCGGCCTGAAGAAGCTCGAGCCGGCGCCGCTGGCCAGCCCCGCCCGCCTGGCCCTGATCACCCCGGCCAACTACGACGACCATATCGAACAGCTGCGCGGCTGCGACCTGATCATCGAAGCGATCGCCGAGCGCATGGACTGGAAGACGGCGCTGTACGAGCGCATCGCGCCGCACGTCGCCCCCGGCGCCATCATCGCCTCCAACACCTCCGGCCTGTCGATCGACGCGCTGGCCAACGCCCTGCCGGCCGCGCTGCGCGACCGCTTCTGCGGCATCCACTTCTTCAATCCGCCGCGCTACATGCGGCTGGTGGAAATCATCGCCACCTCGCACACCCAGGCGCCGGTGCTGGACCAGCTCGAGACCTGGCTGACGTCCACGCTGGGCAAGGGCGTGATCCGCGCGCTCGACACCCCCAACTTCGTCGCCAACCGCATCGGCGTGTTCTCGATCCTGGCGGCCATGCACCACACCCAGCGCCTGGGGCTGGGCTTCGACGAGGTCGACGCCCTCACCGGCCCCAAGATCGGCCGCCCCAAGAGCGCCACCTACCGTACCGCCGACGTGGTCGGCCTGGACACGCTGGCCCACGTGGTCGGCACCATGGACAAGAATCTGCCGGACGATCCCTGGCACCGCTATTTCACGCTGCCCGCCTGGCTGTCGGCCCTGATCGCCAAGGGCGCGCTGGGCCAGAAGAGCGGCGCCGGCGTCTACCGCAAGGCCGGCCGCGAGATCCAGGTGCTGGACCTGCAGGCGCAGGACTACCGCCCCAGCGCCGGCAAGCTGGCCGACGAGGTCGCCGCCCTGCTCAAGGAACGCGATCCGGCCAAGCGCTTCGCCGCGCTGCGCGCCAGCGAGCATCCGCAAGCCCAGTTCCTGTGGAGCCTGTTCCGCGACATCTTCCACTACAGCGCGGTGCAGCTCGGCCAGGTGGCCGACAACGCCCGCGACCTGGACCTGGCCATGCGCTGGGGCTTCGGCTGGGCCCAGGGCCCGTTCGAGACCTGGCAGGCCGCCGGCTGGCAGGCCATCGCCCGCGCCGTCGCTGAAGACATCGCCGCCGGCCGCGCAATGAGCGACGCGCCGCTGCCGGCCTGGGCCCTTGAAGCGGACCGCCAGGGCGTGCACACGCCCGCCGGCTCGTATTCCGCGCGCAGCGGCAAGCTGCACCCGCGCTCGGCGCTGCCGGTCTACCAGCGCCAGCTGTTCCCCGAGCGCGTGTTCGGCGAAGGCGCCGACGACCGCGGCACCACGGTGTGGGAAAACGAAGGCGTGCGCCTGTGGAACCTGCCCGAGGTCGACGCCGGCATCGCCATCCTGTCGGTCACGTCCAGGAACCACACGCTGGGCGCCGAGGTGCTGGAAGGCATCCTGCAGGCCGTGGCCCGCGCCGAGCGCGAGTTCGACGGCCTGGTGATCTGGCACGACGCGCCGTTCGCCGTGGGCGCCAACCTGCAGCAGGTCTCGGAAGCCTGCGCCGCCGGCCAATGGGACATGCTGGAAGCCACCGTCGAGAAATTCCAGCGCACCTCGCAAGCCTTCAAGTACGCGCAGATCCCGACCGTGGCGGCCGTGCAGGGCATGGCGCTGGGCGGCGGCTGCGAATTCCTGATGCACGCCTCGCACCGCGTGCTGGCGCTCGAAAGCTACATCGGCCTGGTCGAGGCCGGCGTCGGCCTGATCCCGGCCGGCGGCGGCAGCAAGGAATTCGCCGGCCGCGCCGCGGCGCTGGCGGCCACCACCGCCACGCCCGGCGAGGTGTTCCCGTTCCTGCAGCCGGTGTTCCAGACCATCGCCATGGCGCGGGTCGCCAAGAGCGCCATCGAGGCCGTCGAACTGGGCTTCGCCCGCGCCCATGACGTCGTGCTGTTCCATCCGGGCGAGCTGCTGTTCGTGGCCATCGGCCAGGCGCGCGCCGCCGCCACCGCCGGCTACGTGCCGCCGCCGCGGCTGCAGGGCGTGCCCGTGGCCGGCCGCAACGGCATCGCCAACTTCGAGATGGTGCTGGTCAACATGCGCGAGGGCGGCATGATCAGCGCCCACGACTACCGCGTGGCCCGCAGCGCCGCGGTGGCGCTCTGCGGCGGCGAGATCGAGACCGGCGCCAAGGTCGACGAGGAGTGGCTGCTGGCGGTGGAACGCAAGGAATTCGTGGCGCTGCTGCGCACGCCCGAGACCCAGGCCCGCATCCGCCACACGCTCGACACCGGCAAGCCATTGCGGAACTGATCCCCCCCCGAAGCGCCTGCGGCGCCTCCCCCAGGGGGCGCCGGCGGCGGACCGGCGGAGCCGGATCCGCGCGGCCCCGCTGACGGGGGCTCCTTGCAGGCACAGGGTGACTGTTATGGATACGAGGAATTGATATGAGCAAGCAGATTCAAGAGGCCTACATCGTTGCGGCGACGCGGTTGCCGGTGGGCAAGCGCAATGGGGTGTATGCCACCACCCGGCCCGACGACATGCTGGCGGCGGCGTTGCAGGGTGTGCTGAAGCAGACGCCGTGGCTGGACCCGGTCCGCATCGACGACGTCATCACCGGCTGCGCCATGCCGGAAGCCGAACAGGGCATGAACGTGGCGCGCATCGGCCTGTTGCTGGCCGGCCTGCCGCAAAGCGTGGCGGGCGTCACCGTCAACCGCTTCTGCGCCTCCGGGCTGCAGGCGGTGGCCGACGCCGCCGCCCGCATCCGCACCGGCGAAGCCGACATCATGATCGGCTCGGGCACCGAGTCCATGAGCGCCATGCCGCAGATCATGGGCAACAAGGTGTCGCTCAACCCGGCCATCTTCTCGCACCCCGAGAACATCGGCATGGCCTTCGGCATGGGCCTGACCGGTGAAAAGGTCGCCGAGCAATGGAAGGTGTCGCGCGAAGACCAGGACGCGTTCGCGCTGGCCTCGCAGCAGAAGGCCAACGCCGCCATCGCCGCCGGCCACTTCCGCGCCGAGACCACGCCGTTCGAAGTGGTGACGCGGCTGCCCGGCGGGTCCAAGGGCGACGTGCGCGAAAGCCGCCGCCTGGTCGAGATCGACGAAGGCCCGCGCCCCGACTCCAGCGCCGAAGGCCTGGCGCGCCTGAAACCGGTGTTCGCCGCCCGCGGCAGCGTCACCGCCGGCAACAGCTCGCAGATGTCCGATGGCGCCGCGGCGGTGGTGCTGGTGTCCGAGCGCGTGCTGCGCGAGTTCAACCTCAGCCCGCTGGCGCGCTTCGTCAGCTTCGCCGTGGCCGGCGTGCCGCCCGAGATCATGGGCATCGGCCCCATGGCCGCCATCCCGAAGGTGCTGGCGCGCGCCGGCATCGCCCAGGACGACCTGGACTGGATCGAACTGAACGAAGCCTTCGCCGCGCAATCGCTGGCGGTGATGCGCGAACTCAAGCTCGACCCGGCCAAGGTCAACCCGCTGGGCGGCGCCATCGCGCTGGGCCACCCGCTGGGCGCCACCGGCGCGATCCGCACCGCCACGCTGATGCACGGCCTGCGCCGCACCGGCGGCAAGTACGGCCTGGTGACGATGTGCATCGGCACCGGCATGGGCGCGGCGGGCCTGTTCGAGGCCATGTGACCAAGGCCGGATAGGAAAGCCGTGAAGCCCTATTGGTTCAAACGCCTGTCGCCGGCCTGGCGCGCGCGCCTGATGCGGGTGGGATTCAACCTGCATCCGGCGTTCCGCGCCACCGGCGGCCGGGTGTTGCACGTGTCGCACGATTTCCAGCACATCCGCATCAAGCTGCCGCTGCTGCGGCGCACGCGCAACATCGTCGGATCCATGTACGGCGGCTCGCTGTTCGCGGTGACCGACGGCGCCCACCCCACCATGCTGATGGCCGCGCTGGGCGCGGACCACATCGTGTGGGACAAGGCGGCGTCCATCCGCTACCGCAAGCCCGCCTACACCACGCTGTATGTGGACTTCCGGCTGCCGCCGGGAGAAATCGCGGACATACGGGCCGCGCTGGCCCGCAGCCACGAGACCACCCGGACCTACACCGTGGAATTGAAGGACAAGGACGGCGTCGTCTACGCCGTCGTGGAACGCACGATCTACATCGCCGACAAGAAGTACTACAAGCAGAAAACGACTGGAGGAGACCCATGCGTGACATCATCCCCGGAGGGCGTGCCACCGCCCTGAGCCTGATCCTGGCCGCCTGCCTGGCGGCGGCCCCCGCGCTGGCCGCCGACGTCGAGGTCGCCGGCGTGCGCGTCCCCGGGCAGCTGTCGGAGGGCGGCCATGCGCTGGTGCTCAACGGCGCCGGCCTGCGCACCAAGTTCGTCGTCAAGGTCTACGTGGCGGCGCTGTACGCCAGCGCCAGGAGCCAGGACGCCAAGGCCTTGATCGACAGCAATGAACCGCGCCGCATGCGGCTGCAGCTCTTGCGCGATGTCGACAGCAAGAGCCTGGACGCGGCGCTGCAGGAAGGATTGCGCGACAATACCGACAAGCAGGAGCACGCCGCCCTGCAACAGCACGCCAACCGGCTGTCGGCCCTGATGGCCGAAATCGGCTCGGCCCGCGAAGGCGACGTGATCGACCTGGATTTCGACGCCCGCGGCGTCACGATCACCGACAACGGCAAGCAGCGCGGCCGCATCGACGACCCCGCCTTCGCCCGCGCCCTGCTGCGGGTCTGGCTGGGCGACAACCCGGCGCAGTCCTCCCTGAAAAAAGCCCTACTGAGAACCCCGTGAAGATGGAACGAATCTGGCAAAAGAGCTACCCCCCGGGCGTGCCCGCGGAGATCGAGCTGGACGACGCCACCACGCTGGCCTCGATCGCGCGCGACAGCTGCCGGCGTTTCGCGGACAAGACCGCGTACATCAGCATGGGCAAGACCCTGAGCTACGGCGAACTCGACGCCCTGACGCGCGACTTCGCCGCCTGGCTGCACGCCAGCGGCCTGCGCAAGGGCGACCGCGTGGCGCTGATGATGCCCAACCTGCTGCAGTATCCGGTGTGCCTGTTCGGCGTGCTGCGGGCCGGCTGCGTGGTGGTCAACTGCAACCCGCTCTACACCGCCCACGAACTCGAGCACCAGCTGGCCGACTCGGGCGCGCGCGCCATCGTGGTGGCCGACAACTTCGCCGCCACCGTGCAGAAGGCCTTGCCCGGCACCGCCATCGAGCGCGTGCTGGTGACCTCCATCGGCGAACTGCTCAGCCCGCTCAAGGGCCGGCTGGTCGACTTCGTGGTCAAGCGCGTCAAGCGCATGGTGCCGGCCTGGTCGATTCCCGGCGCCGTGCGCCTGCGCGACGCGCTGCGCGCCGGACGCGACGCGCCGTTCGACGAGGTCGCGCTGACCCAGGACGACCTGGCCTGCCTGCAATACACCGGCGGCACCACCGGCGTGGCCAAGGCCGCCATGCTGACGCACGGCAACCTGGCCGCCAACGTGACCCAGGCCCATGCCTGGATCAAGCCGCTGGTCAAGGACGGCCAGGAGTGCATCGTCACCGCGCTGCCGCTCTACCATATCTTCGCGCTCACGGCGAACTGCCTGGCCTTCATGAAGATCGGCGCCAGCAACCTGCTCATCATCAACCCGCGCGACATCCCCGGGCTGATCAAGGAAATGGGCAAGGTGCCGTTCAGCGCCTTCACCGGCGTCAACACGCTGTTCAACGCCCTGCTGAACCATCCCGACTTCGCCAAGCTGGATTTCTCGCGCCTGCGCCTGACGATGGGCGGCGGCATGGCGGTGCAGCGGGCCGTGGCCGAGCGCTGGCTGGCCGTCACCGGCCGGGCGCTGGCGCAGGCCTACGGCCTGACCGAGACCTCGCCGGCCGTGACCATCAATCCGCTGGACGTGCAGGTCTTCACCGGCTCGATCGGCCTGCCGGTGCCGTCCACCGATCTGTCGATCCGCGACGACGACGGGCACGAAGTGGGCGTGGGCGAACGCGGCGAGATCTGCGTGCGCGGCCCGCAGGTGACGCGCGGCTACTGGAACCGGCCCGACGAGACCGCGCTGGTCATGACGCCCGACGGCTTCCTGCGCACCGGCGACATCGGCTACGTCGACGACACCGGCTACGTGTTCCTGGTCGACCGCAAGAAGGACATGATCCTGGTGTCCGGCTTCAACGTCTATCCGAACGAGGTCGAGGACGCCGCCGCGCTGCATCCCGGCGTGCGCGAGGTAGCCGCCATCGGCGTGCCCGACGAACGCTCGGGCGAGGCGGTCAAGCTGTACGTCATCCGCAAGGATCCCAACCTGGATGCCGAGACGCTGATCGCGCACTGCCGCACCCAGCTGACCGGCTACAAGGTGCCGCGCTACGTCGAGTTCCGCGACGACCTGCCGCGCACCAACGTCGGCAAGATCCTGCGGCGCGAGCTCAAGCCGGCCGCGGCCGCGCCGCAGAAGGACACGGCCGGCGCCTGACGCCGGCCCGGGCGCGGCGGCGGGCGACAGCCCGCTTGCCGCCGCCCGCGGCGCGGCCCTGGCCGCTCACCATTGCCCGAAGAACACCCCGGCGCGCTTGTGCGCGTTGGTGCCCTGCTCGACCGCCGCATCGCTCATGGTGGTGCGGCGCTTGCCGCGCAGCATCCAGTCGAACAGCCGCTCGCGCAGTTGCGCCCGCACCGGCGCGTGATCGGCGCTGGCGCCCAGGTCCTCGAACTCGTCGGGGTCGGCCTGCAGGTCATACAGCTGCTCGGGTTCGTCCAGCCAGTACACGTAGCGCCAGCGATCGGTGCGCACCGACCAGGCGCGCGCGTTCTGCGGCGTCTTGCCGCGCAGGATGCGCGCCTGGCGGAAGCTGTAGTCCAGTTCCGAGAACACGCAGTCGCGCCAGGGCTCGTCCGCCCCCCGGCCATGCAGCACGGTCTGCAGCTCGCGCCCCTCCAGCCGGTGCCAGGGCCGCGGCGCGTCCAGCGCGCGCAGCACCGTCGGCACCAGGTCCACGCTCTCGACCATGTCGGCCAGCGCCTGGCCGCGGGTGGCGTCGGCCGCCGCCGACGGATCCATGACGATGAACGGCACCCGCTGCACGGTGTCGTAGAACAGTTCCTTCTCGCCCAGCCAGTGGTCGCCCAGGAAGTCGCCGTGGTCGGCCGTGAACACGATCAGCGTGTTGCGCATCAGGCCCGCGCCTTCCATGTACTCGAACAGCCGCCCCAGGTGATCGTCGAGCTGGCGGATCAGGCCCTGGTAGGCCGGGCGCACCACCCGCACGCACTCGTCGGTCGAAAAGCTGACGCTTTCCTCGTGCTGGCGGTAGGCCGCCACCACCGGATGCGCGCCGGCCAGTTCCTCGCGGTTGCGGCGCACCGGCAGGCACTGGTCGGCCGTATAGCGCTGGTGGTAGGGCGCCGGCGCCATGTAGGGCCAGTGCGGCTTGACGTAGCTCAGGTGCAGCACCCAGGGCTGGCCGCCGCGCTGCTGCATGAAGCGCAGCGCCTGGTCGGTCATGTAGGCGGTTTCCGAATGCGGCTCGGCCACCCGCGACGGCAGGTGCACGTTGCGCATGTTCCAGCCGCTGGCCACGCGGCCATGCGCGTCGACGCCGGCGATGACGTAATCGGTCCAGGGGTCGGCGCTGTCGTAGCCCTGGCTGCGCAGGAAGGCGGGGTAGCCGCTTTCCTTGCCGGGTTCGTGGTGGCCGTCGTAGCGGTCGACCTCGATGAAGCCGCCGCGCGACAGCAGCGCGCCCAGCTCGGAGCCGCCGTCGATCGACAGGCGTTCCATGCCGGCGCGGTCGGGAATGACGTGGGTCTTGCCCGCCAGCGCCAGGTCGCGCCCCTGCCCCGCCAGGTATTCCCCCAGCGTGATCTCGTTGACCGACAGCGGCACCCGGTTCCAGGTGGCGCCGTGGCGCGAGGGGTAGCGCCCCGTGTAATAGCTCATGCGCGATGGGCCGCACACGCCGGAATTGACGAAGGCGCGGTCGAAGCGCGCGCCGCGCGCGGCCAGCGCGTCCAGGCTGGGCGTCTGCAAATAGGGATGGCCATAGCAGCTCAGGTGGTCCGCCCGCAGCTGGTCGGCCATGATGAACAACACATTCTGCACCGTGCTCATCGTTGCCCGCCTTATTGCGTCGCCGTGAAGCCGGAGGCCTTCACCGCCGGCTCCCACTGGGCCCGGTAGGCGTCCAGCTCGCGCCCGGTGGCGGCGGCGTCGGCCGCCACCGGCTCCAGGTAAGACTCGCGCACCGCCTGCTGCATGGCCGGCTCGCGCATCACGGCGGCGATGTCCTCGCCCAGCCGGACGGCCTTGGCCGGCGCCATCGCCGACGAGGCGAAGAACGCGTTCCAGCCGTCGGCCGCCAGGTCCACGCCGGCCTCGCGGAAGGTCGGCACGTCCGCCAGCAGCGGATCGCGCGCCTCGCCCGAGGTCGCCAGGATGCGGATCTTGCCGGCGCGGTGCTGCGGCAGCAGCGTATCCAGCGTATCGACCGCCTGCGGCAGCACGCCGCCGATCAGTTCGGAGATCAGCGGCGCCGAGCCGCGGTAGCCCACCACCTCGGGCTCCTGGCCGATCTGGCGGCCCAGCATCAGCGCGAAGAAGTGCGGCAGGCTGCCGGTGGCCGGCACGCCCACCGAGAACTGGCGCGGGTTGTCGCGCAGCCACTGGCGCAGCCCCGCCACGTCGCGGATCGGCGAATTGGCCGCCACCGCCAGCGCGAACTTGTAGCGGCTGACCAGCGACACCGGCTGGAAGTCGCGGCGGGCGTCGTAGCCCGGCTCGGCGTAGACCAGCGGCGCCACCACCATCACCGCGGGGTTGGCCAGCATCAGCACGTTCTGCCGCGTGGCCAGCGCATGCAGGCCCTGGGCCGCGATGCGGCCGCCGGCGCCGGTCTTGTTCTCGACCACCACGGTGACGCCCAGCCGGTCCTTCAGGCGGTCGGCCACCAGCCGCGCGATGCGGTCGGAACTGCCGCCCGGCGGGTAGCCCACCACGATGGTCAGGGCGCCGTCCAGCGGCGCCTGCTGGGCACAGGCGGGCATGGCCGAAGCCGCCGCAAGCGCCGCGAACGCGGCGCAGGATATCCAATTACGCACGGTAGTCTCCCTGGTGACAACGGCCCGCTGTCGGTTATGTTTCTGTATGCCGGGCCTCGGCCTGGATAGGCGAGAAGACTGTAGCGCCGTGGAGATTGCTTGATCTAATCCAGTACTTGGCATAACGATATGAACCACCCCGTCGAACACCCCCTGGCCGGGATGCTGATGTACCAGCTGTACCAGGCCTGGGCGCAGTCCAACCCCGTCTTCGTGCGCCTGTGCGAAGGCCGCTTCGGCATCACCCGGCGCGAATGGCGCCTGCTGGCCTGCGCGGTCGAGGGCGGCATCATGACCTCGGCCGAGCTGGCGGCCGCCGCCAAGCTCGACCTGGCGCGCACCTCGCGCACCCTGGGCGCGCTGTGCGAAAAGGGCTGGCTGCGGCGCCTGCCCGACAGCGTCGACCGGCGCGTGGTGCGCATCGAGGCCACCGCCGACGGCCTGGACCGCTACCGCGCCCTGCTGCCGGAAGTGCTGCGCCTGAACGATCTGCTGGTGCAGGACCTGGACGCCGCCGAAGTCGCCCTGCTGCGCGACCTGCTGACCCGCATCGAGCAGCGCGGCCGGCGCATGGCGCAGGACAACATCGTGTCGGAAAAGGCCAGCCGCCGGGAGGGCGGGACGCGGCGCGCGCAATACGGTTGACGGCGCGCGGGCCCTTTATTTTTAAGGGGATACCCTGATACGCTTGGGCGGCCTCCTTCTACGGACCTCCCATGCCCGGCGCCAAACCACCCGCTGCCTCGAATCCCGTCTTCCGCTACTTCGAAAGCCTGATCGACCCGTTCCGCGACGCCCCCGACATCACCCCGCCGGGCCGCGTGCTGCGCTTCTACGCCTATTACCTGCGGCAGGTCTGGCCGATCTTCGCCATCCTGCTGCTGGTGGGCCTGGCCGGCGCGCTGGTGGAGGTGGCGCTGTTCAGCTTCCTGGCCGACCTGGTCGACATGGCGCAGCACACCCCGCCGGCCGACTTCTTCCGCGAGCACGCCTACACGCTGGTGTGGATGGCGTTCGTGGTGATGGTGCTGCGGCCGCTGTCGATCGCGGCGCACGACCTGCTCTCGCACCAGACCATCTCGCCCAGCCTGACCACGCTGGTGCGCTGGCAGAACCACCGCTACGTGCTCAACCAGGGCCTGGCGTTCTTCCACAACGACTTCGCCGGCCGCGTCGCCAACCGAGTGCTGCAGACCGGCTATTCGCTGCGCGATTCGGCGGTGCAATCGGTGGACGCGCTGTGGCACGTCATCCTGTACGCGGCCAGCGCGCTGTATTTGTTCGCCGAGGCCGACTGGCGCCTGGTGATTCCGCTGGTGCTGTGGATCGCCATCTACTGCTGCATGCTGGCGTACTTCGTGCCGCGCATGCAGGCGCGCGCCGTCATCGCCTCGGAAGCGCGCTCCAAGCTGATGGGCCGCATCGTCGACGGCTACACCAACATCTCCACGCTCAAGCTGTTCGCCCATGCCCGCCGCGAGGAAGACTACGCGCGCCAGGCCATGACCGAGCAGACCGAGAAGCAGCGCCTGTCGACCCGCGTCATCACCGCCATGGACGTCTCCATCAACACGCTCAACGGCGTGCTGATCGCCAGCACTGCCGGCCTGGCGCTGTGGCTGTGGAGCATCGGCAGCATCAGCCTGGGCGCGATCACGCTGGCGCTGGGCCTGGTGATCCGCATCAACAACATGTCCGCCTGGATCATGTGGGAAGTAAACGGCATCTCGGAAAACGTCGGCATGGTGCAGGACGGCCTGGCCACCATCGCGCAGCCGCGCCAGGTGCTCGACCGGCCCGACGCCGTACCGTTGCGCATCACCCAGGGCGAGGTGCGCTTCGAGGACATGTCGTTCCACTACGGCAGCGGCCGCCCGATCATCCCGCACCTGGACCTGACGGTGCGCGCCGGCGAGAAGATCGGCCTGATCGGCCCGTCCGGCGCCGGCAAGTCGACCCTGGTCAACGTGCTGCTGCGCCTATATGACGTGGAAGGCGGCCGCATCCTGATCGACGGCCAGGACATCGCCGGCGTCACCCAGGAAAGCCTGCGCTCGCAGATCGGCGTGGTCACCCAGGACACCTCGCTGCTGCACCGCTCGATCCGCGACAACCTGCTGTACGGACGGCCCGACGCCACCGAGGCGCAGGTGCGCGACGCCATCGAGCGCGCCCGCGCCGCCGAATTCATCGACGCGCTGGTCGACGGCGACGGCCGCCGCGGCCTGGACGCGCACGTCGGCGAGCGCGGCGTCAAGCTGTCGGGCGGCCAGCGCCAGCGCATCGCCATCGCCCGGGTGCTGCTCAAGGACGCGCCCATCCTGATCCTGGACGAGGCCACTTCGGCGCTCGATTCCGAGGTCGAGGCCGCGATCCAGGAAAGCCTGGAGGCGCTGATGCAGGGCAAGACCGTCATCGCCATCGCCCACCGCCTGTCCACCATCGCCCGCATGGATCGGCTGGTGGTGCTGGACGGCGGCCGCATCGTCGAATCCGGCACCCACGCCAGCCTGATCGCCCAGGGCGGGCTGTACGCGCGGTTGTGGAGCCACCAGACCGGCGGTTTCGTCGGGCTGGATTGAGCCGGCGGACGGACGTCGCGCTCGCGCCACACGGGAAGACCCTGTACGTACATGCTGTACGTACAGGTGTACACTGGCGGCTTTCAACCCCCTGACAGACGCACGCATGAACGTCTGCGCCGCGAGAAAATCCCCCTGGAGACTGAGATAGTGACGACCGAAACCACCCGCTCGCCCTTTTTTGGCACGATGCAGAAAATCCCCGGCGGCCTGATGCTGGTGCCGCTGATCCTGGGCTCGCTGATCGGCACCTTCGCGCCCGACGCGCTGGCCATCGGCGGCTTCACCACCGCCCTGTTCAAGAACAGCGCCCTGCCGCTGATCGCCCTGCTGATCTTCGCCACCGGCACCCAGGTCAACACCCGCACCGGCGGCCCGATCCTGGCCACCGCCGGCACCATCCTGCTGATGAAGACGCTGGTTCCGGCCACCCTCATCATCATCCTGGGCAGCTACGTCGGCCTGGACGGCGTGCTGGGCGTGTCGATCCTGGCCATGCTGGCCGCCTTCGACAACAGCAACGGCGGCCTGTGGCTGGCCTACACCGGCCAGTACGGCGATGCCCGCGACCGCGGCGCCTACGTCGCCAGCGCGGTCAATGACGGCCCCTTCTTCAGCCTGCTGTTCCTGGGCGCCTCGGGCCTGGCCGACATCCCCATGATCGCCCTGGTGGCGGCGCTGGTGCCGTTCCTGCTGGGCGTGGTGGTCGGCAACCTCGACCCCAAGTGGCGCGACGTGCTCAAGCCCGTGCCCAACATCGTCATCCCGTTCTTCGCCTTTGCGCTGGGCACCGGCATCAACCTCGGCGCGGTCGTCAGCGGCGGCATCAGCGGCCTGATCCTGGGCCTCATCATCAGCCCCATCACCGGCGGCCTGGTCTACCTGGGCTATCGCCTGATCCTGCGCCGCGGCGGCAAGAGCGGCCTGGGCTTCGCTGCTGGCACCACCGCCGGCAACGCCATCGCCACGCCCGCCGTGGTCGCGGCCGCCGACCCCAACTTCCAGCAATACGTCTCGACCGCCACCGCGCAGGTCGCCGCGTGTGTGCTGATCAGTTCCATCCTGGCGCCGGTGCTGGCGTCGTACTTCCTCAAACGCGCCGGTGAACTCAAATCCGAGGACGCCGCCGACGAGACGGCGGCCGGCGGCTACCGCGAGGCGCGCGGGGAGGCCCTTTGAATCCCGCCATCGCCATCGTCGCCGACGACCTGACCGGCTCCGGCGACACCGCCGTGCAGTTCGTGCGGGCCGGCTGGACCACCCGCCTGTCGATCGACGGCGCGCACGAGGCGCTGGCCGCGCCGGCCGCCGACGACGTCGACGTGCTGGCCGTCACCACCCACAGCCGCGCCCTGCCCGCGCCCGAAGCCGGCGCGCAGATCCGGCGCAACGTCGAGCGGCTGCGCGCCGCCGGCGTCGCGCGCCTGTACAAGAAAGTGGACTCGACGCTGCGCGGCGCCTTCAAGGCCGAGATCGACGCGGCGCGCGAGGCCTGGGGCGATGACGCCATCGCGGTGGTGTGCCCGGCCTTCCCGGCTACCGGCCGCACCGTGGAAGACGGCGTGCTGATGGTCAGCGGCCTGCCGGTCACCGAGACCTCGGCCGCCACCGACCCGGTCACGCCCGTGACCGAGAGCCATATCCCGACCCTGCTGGGCTGCGCCCACGTCGCGGCCTTTCCCGGCGAAACGCCCGAATCGCTGGCCGCGCGCATCGCGCAGGCCGGCGCCACCGTGGTGGTGGACGCCCGCGACGACGCCGACCTGGAACGGCTGGCGCGCGCCATCGGCCTGCTGGGCCGGCGCGCCCTGCCGGTGGGCGCGGGCGGCCTGGCGGTGCCGCTGGCCCGCGTCTGGGCCGGCGCCGACCAGACCGCGCCGGTCGTGGTGGTCGTAACCTCGCAACACAGCGCCGCGCGCGCGCAGGCCGCCGCGCTGCAAGCCGCCGGCGCCCGCACCTGGGCGCCCGCGCTGGCGGACCTGGCCGACGACGCCGCCTGGCGCGCCTGGAGCGAACCGCTGCTGCGGGCCCAGGCGCGGGACGGCGCGGCGGAGGCCGCCCCCCTGCTGCTGCTGGCCCCCGAAGGCCAGCTCGCGGGGCTCGATTCCGACACCGTGGCGCAACGCCTGGGCTCGCTGGCCGCGCAGGCCATTGGCGCCACCCGCGCGGCCGGCGTGGTCGCCACCGGCGGCGACGGCGCGCGCCAGGTGCTGCTGGCGCTGGGCGCCGGCGGCATCGCCCTGGTGGATGAAGTAATGGGCGGCGTGCCCCTGGGCACGCTGACCGGGGGCACGGCCGACGGCCTGCCCGTGGTGACCAAGGCCGGCGGCTTTGGCACCGAAGACGTACTGGTTCGCGCCGTGCGCGCGATCCGCGACAGGAGATTCAAGCGATGACACAAACCCCCGCCCCCAAGCTGCCCCTGCTGGCGGTCACTCTCGGCGACGTGGCCGGCATCGGGCCGGAAATCACGGCCAAGATGCTGATGGGCCACGACGAACTGCGCCAGAAGGCGCGCCTGGTCGTGATCGGCGACGTCGACGTGATGGTCAACGCCGTGCGCGGCCTGGGCGGCGATCCCGCCATCGTGCGCCGCGTCGAGCGCCCCGCCGACGCCACCAACACCCCCGGCACCATCGAAGTGCTGCAGGCCGGCCCGTCGCTGGCCGACGTCAAGCTGGGCGAGATCAGCGCCGCCGCCGGCGACGGCTCGGTGCGCTTCGTCACCACCGCCTGCGCCCTGGCGCGCGCCGGTGAAGTCGACGGCATCGTCACCGCCCCGCTGAACAAGGCCGCCATGCACGCCGCCGGCCACAAGTGGCCCGGCCACACCGAACTGCTGGCGCATGAATTCGGCGTCAAGACCTTCTCGCTGGTGCTGTCGGCCGGCGACCTCTACATCTTCCACGCCACCACCCACGTGTCGCTGCGCCAGGCCATCGAGGACCTGACGCCGGCGCGCATGCGCGCGGTGCTGCGCCTGGCCGGCTCGTTCGCCAAGGCCCTGGGCCGCGGCGACCGTCCGGTGGCGGTGTCGGGCCTGAACCCGCACGCCGGCGAGAACGGCATCTTCGGCACCGAAGACGCCGACATCCTGGCGCCCGCCGTGGCCGAGGCCAATGCCGCCGGCATCCTGGCCGCCGGCCCGATCCCGGCCGACGCGCTGTTCCCGCAGGCCGTGCGCGGCAAGTGGCAGTTCGTGATCGCCTGTTACCACGACCAGGGCCACGCGCCCTTCAAGGCCGTCTACGGCGACGACGGCGTTAACATCACCGTCGGCCTGCCCGTGGTGCGCGTGTCCGTCGATCACGGCACCGCGTTCGACATCGCGGGCCAGGGCATCGCCCGCGAAGACAGTCTGATCCTGGCCGCCGAGCGCGCCGCGCATCTGGCCCCGGGCTGGACGCATGTATGGGAAACTGCGCGGGCCCAAACAGGAGGTTGATTGCATGGCGCCCGCCAACGCTGAAGATTTGCCCGCGCTGGATCGTTCCGGCGACGTGCCGCTGCACGCCCAGGTGGCGGCGCTGCTGCGCGGTTATATCCGTACCCGCAAGCTCGGCGCTGGCGCATTGCTGCCCAGCGAGGCCGCCTTGTGCGAGCGCTTCGGCGTGGCGCGCAGCGTGGTGCGGCAGGCGCTGTCGGCGCTGGCGACGGAAGGGCTGATCCAGCGCGAGGCCGGCCGTCCGGCGGTGGTGGCCGCGCCGCGCGAGCATCGCCGGCTGGTGCAGCGTTCCACCGGCCTGTACGAGCAGTTCGCGCAATCCGGCGTGGCGCTCAAGACCCGCGTGCTGGGCCTGGCGCCGGCCGAACCGCCGGCCGCGGTCGCCGAATTCTTCGGCAGCGCCGACCTGCTGCTGCTGGAACGGCTGCGCCACGTGGCCGACGCGCCGCTGGCCTATGTGCGCACCTGGCTGCCCGCCGCGGCGGTGCCCGGTCTGCGCGCCGACGACCTGGCCGACGCCTCGCTGCACGGCGTGCTGACCCGGCGCTTCGGCCTGCATCCCGGCGCCGGCCGCAACCAGATCCGCGCGGTGGCCGCCGACGCGGCGCTCGCCGGCCTGCTGCAGACCGCCGC
The DNA here is from genome assembly GCF_056523125.1 of Achromobacter sp. ISS7. Lineage (NCBI taxonomy): Bacteria > Pseudomonadati > Pseudomonadota > Betaproteobacteria > Burkholderiales > Alcaligenaceae > Achromobacter > Achromobacter sp. ISS7. Next base: position 3,411,270 of record NZ_JAWRZD010000001.1, read on the forward strand.
CGGCACGCCCTTGCTGATGCTGGAAGGCCAGGGCATGGACCAGCACGGCCGGCCGCTGGAATGGTTCAGCACCTGGCACCGCGCCGAGCAACTGGTGTTCGACGTCGACGTCAGCGTCGGCCACGAAAGCGTGCAACCGCGCCTGCGCGAACCCGCGCCGCCGGCTTCCACCCCCGCCGAATCCGCCGCCGGCCACGATCCCCTGGCGCGCGCACAGGCGCTGGTCGCCGAACTGTCCGCCGAACTGGCGCGCCTACGCGGCGGCACGGGCCACTGACTCGCCCGGGCCGTGCGCGGCGCCTCTAGCGCAACGTCACCGCCGCATCGCGCTCGAACTGCCCATCCTCATCCAGCTCGCGCAAGGCGCGCCGCTCGGCCTCGGTCGGCGGCGGCGTCGGCTCCGCCCCTTGCGCGTCGAAGTCGAACCCGGTGCGCGCGCGCACTTCCTCCAGGCTGGACTCGGGGTGCCACGACTGCAACGCCAATCGGCCGTCGCGCTTGATGAACACCGCGATCGGCGTCGCCACGCCCGCGAAGCCGCCGCCCGACGTGACGAAATCCAGCTGTTCGACGAACACGCGGCGCGAATGCTCGGTGCGCCAGGTGCAGCAGCGACGCGCCGTCGGCGTCATCACGGCGCCGCCGCCACCGCCCGGCAGGCGGACCTTGGGCGCATGCCAGTCGCCGATGCAGGAGTTGTTGGCGCGGCCCGCGCCGTCGATCTGCGCCGCCCCCAGGAACGCCAGGTCCATGCGGCCGCGCGTGCACAGGTCGTAGAAATCCTCGTTGGCGAAGATCGACGCCGAATGCTCGGCCAGCACCGGATCGGAGCTGGACAGCGGAATGTGGGACGGCCGCGGATCGACCCCGCCGGCCACGTTGATGTAGACGTAGTCCCAGTCGTAGGCGCGCTTGGCCAGCAGGCAGGCCAGCATCGGCAGGGTCGAGTTCACGCCGCTGAAGGTGATCTCGTCGGGCCGGATGAAGCGCGCCAGGTTGGTGACGATGTACGAGAATCCCGACCATTGCTCAGCCATGCGCCGCTCCCGCTTTCGCCTCGGGCGCCGCGGCCAGGTGGGCCGCCAGGTCGCCCTGCTTGTCCATGTAGGCCTCCACCGCCGGATAGTCGATGGCGTAGTCCGGCCAGCATGAGCCGGGCCAGGCCGAGCGCGGCAGCACCGTGAATGCCTGCACCATGAAGTACGGCACCAGCGTGGCCTCGGGCTGCGCCTCGAACACGGCGCTGTCCACCAGTTTCTCGGCCACCACCAGCACGCTGCCGGCGGCGCGCGACATGATGCGGTCCCAATGCGCCGTGCCGTGTACCCGCACATTGCCGCGCGCGTCCACCTCCGATGCCTGGATCACGGCAAAGTCGGGCCGCACGGCCGGAATCACCCAGGTGCGCTCGCCGCTGCCATAGGGGTCGTCCAGGCAATGCCAGCCGTTCAGCACCGGCAGCGCGCTGCCGTGCAGGCCGCCGCAAGGCTGGAACGGCACGCCGTAGGCGGCCGCCCGCAGCCCCGCCGTCAGGCTGGCGCAGGCATGTTCCTCAAGCTCGACTTCGCCACGCTCGATGGCCTTGCGATACCACGGCGCCAGGCCGAAATTGCCTTCCATCGCCACGATGCCGGCGCGCACGCGCCGCAGCGCGCCGGCGCGGCACAGGATGTCCACGTCGTAGCCCGGCGACTGCTTGACCAGTTCCAGGTCGCGCCGTCCCTGCCGGATCAGTTCGCGCACGAAGGCGAACGGCCCCCGGTGCAGGAAGCTGCCGCCCAGCGCGACCGACGCGCCGTCCGGCACCAGCGCCGCCAGCTCGGCCAGCGAGCGCTGCTTGTGCGTTTGATTGAATCCCGAACCCATGCTGCCTCCTCGATTTTCTTATCGTCGCGCCGGCCGGGCCGGCGGCGTCAGCGCGCCTGCAGGTACGCCGCCACCCGCGCCTTCAGGCCGGGCTCGGCGGCCGAGCGCACCAGCCGCGCCAGGTCGGTGTCGGGCTGCTCGGCCGACAGGGCCGCATACAGCTGCGCGCGGGCCGCGCCGGTCAGCGCGGCGGCGGCCTGCTCGGCCTGCCGTTCGATCTCGGGCCAGGCTTCCTGCGCCGTCACGTGGCTGACGAAGCCGTCGCGGTAGGCCTCGGCCGCGCCGAACGTGCTGGCCTGTTCGAGGATGGCGCGGGCGCGTTCGGCCCCCACCAGCGCGGCGAAGCGGCGCGTGCCCAGCACCAGCCCGAATTTCAGGCCCGGCATGCGAAAGCTCGCCTCGGGCGCGCCGACGCGCCATTTGCAGGCGCCGAACAGATCGACGCCCGCGCCGAAATTGCGGCCGTGCGCCAACCCCACCGTCAGGCAGGGCGAGGCCGCCACGCGTTGCAGCAGCGTCTCGATGCGCACGAAGCGCAGCAGCAGGTCGCCCTCGCTCTGCGCGTCCAGATCGCCGAAATCGAAGCCGGCGCTGAAGTTGCGGCCCGCGCCTCGCAGCAGGATGACCTCGGCGCCCTGCGCCGGCGCCGCGTCGACCGCCGCGATCAACGCTTCGACCAGCTCGGCCGACAGCGCGTTCATCTTGTCGGGGCGCGCCAGCGTCAGCACCTGCGTGGCGCCGCGCCGCTCGACCTGCAGCGCCGCGCTCATGCGCCCCGCCCCTTGCCGCGCAGCGGTCCCAGCACCTCGTCGTTGTGCTGGCCCAGCGCGGGCGGCGGACGCCGCAGCGCGGTGGTCTGGCCGTCGAAGCGCACCGGCAGGCCGAAAGTGCGCGTGGCCACGCCGTTCGGCAGTTCCAGCGGCTGCACCCAGCCCATGTGCTCGACCTGCGGGTCCGCCAGCACTTCGGAATAGGTGTTGATGGGCGCGCACGGCACGCCGGCCGCGCGGAACCGCGCCAGCCACGTGGCCGCGTCGTCGGCCGCGAAGATCGCTTCGAGGATCTCGCGCAGCGCGTCCTGGTTGCGGGCGCGGGCGCTGGTATCGGTAAAGCGCGGATCGGCCAGCAGGTCCTCGCGGCCCACCGTCGCGCACACGCCCTTCCACAGCGCGTTGTTGCCGGCCGCCATGCCGAAATAGCCGCCCTTGCAGCGGAACGCCTGGTACGGCGCGTTGCGCGGGTGGGCCGAACCCAGCTTGACCGGATCGCGCCCGCTGCCGAAGAACTCCGAGGTCTGCAGCGCCGCGATGCCGAGCGTGGCGCCCAGCATCGGCACGTCGATATGCGTGCCCTGGCCGCTGGCCTGGGCGGCGCGCAGCGCCGAGGCGATGGCGAAGGCGCCGTACAGGCCGGCCGAGAAGTCCGCCACCGGCACGCCGCACTTGACCGGTTCGCCGCCGGCCTCGCCGGTGACGCTCATCAGGCCGCTCATGGCCTGGATGGTGAGGTCGAAGCCGCCCTCCTGGGCGCGCGGGCCGGATTGGCCATAGGCCGAGATCGAGCAGTACACCAGGCGCGGATTGGCCTCGCGCAAGGCCGCGTAGCCCAGGCCCAGGCGGTCCATCACGCCGGGCCGGTTGTTCTCGATCAGCACGTCAACGCTGGCGGCCAGTTCGCGCGCCAGGGCCAGGTCGGCCGGATCCTTCAGGTTCAGCGTGACCGAGCGCTTGTTGCGGTTGAGCGAGGCGAAGTTCTCGCTGTAGCCCTGGCTCAGCGGCGGCCAGCTGCGCAGCGTGTCGCCGCCCTCCGGGTTCTCCAGCTTGATCACGTCCGCGCCCATGTCCGCCAGCAGCATGCCGCAGAACGGCCCCGCGGCGACATTGCAAATCTCGAGCACGGTGATGCCGGCCAATGCCGAACCAGATGTCATGGTCGACCTCTCGTTATGCCAATTCAGTATTTGGAATGAGGAAAAGAATCCGAGGCCGCGCGCGATACCGTGGCATCGTGTCGCCTGCCTGCGTTCTTTCCGGATGCGAAAACGCGGCGCCAGGCCGCGGGCCAGCATAGCACCGCGAAGAATCCGCGGTAAACCATTAATTGAAAATCGAATCCTATTATTTAGGATTTACGAAGACGCACGCCCCGCTCGGGCAGCGCCGTCATTGCCCGAGAAACCCGCGGCGATACCCCATGCCCTGGGACAGCGTCTGGGCGCACGCCGCCACGTCCGGCGCCAGCTGCTTCATGCGGGCCGCGCTCAGGCGGTCGAGCGGGCCGGAGATGCCGATCGCCGCCACCGGCTGGTCCAGGCTGTTGAACAGCGCCACGGCCAGGCCGCCCACGCCCTCGCGCCATTCGCCGCGATTGACCGCGTAGCCGGTGCGCGCCACCTTGCGCAGTTCTTCCTTGAGCAGCGGCATCGACACCAGCGTGGCCGGCGTATGCCGCGCCAGCCGGTCGGCGTAGCGCTCGACATAGCCCTCGGCCTGGTAGGCCAGCAGCGCCTTGCCGGTGGCCACCGCGTAGGCCGGCGCGCGGCCGCCCACCATGGAATAGGCGCGGATCGGCTGCGGGCTGTCGATCTTGTCGACGTAGACCACGTCGAAGCCGTCCAGCACCGACAGGTGCACGGTCTCGCCGGTCTGGTCGGCCAGCGTGCGCATGAACGGCGCGGCCAGCCGGCGCAGGTCGAGCTGCGCGAGCTGGCGCGCCGCCAGCTCGAACAGGCGCACCGCGCCGCGATAGCCGCCGCCATCCTCGTCGCGCACGACGTAGCCGGCGTGGATAAGCGTTTGCAGGGTACGGTGGGTATTGCTGCGCGTCAGCCCGACCCGGGCGGCCAGCGCATCGATGGTGCGGGGCGGATTGTCCACGTCCGTGACCGCCTCCAACACCATCAACCCCTTGAGCAGTGTCTTGTCCATTTTTTTGGTTTTCCCAATATTTAGGACGCGAACATAGCACGGGCCGCGGCCGGCGAACAGGCCTCAGTGGCCCGGGGCGGGCAGGGCCGCGCGCACCGCCGCCGAACGGTCCCACAGGTTGGGCACGCTGGGCGCCGAATAGCCCGACACGAACGGCTTGGCCTGGCCCGAGGCCGGGTCGTAGACATGGCGCGACACCGCGCCGATGTTGCCGCCGTACATGTGCACGCTGATCGAGACCTTGTCATCGAAGGCGTTGGAGACGCGGTGGATGTCGCCCTCCTGCGGCGACAGGCGTTCGACGTCGCCCGGACGCAGGGTCTCCGGCTCGCCCCGCGGCGCCAGCCGGCCGTCGGTGCCGCGCGTGTAGCGCTGGTTGACCTCGGCGCCGCGCAGCATGCCGACATAGCCCCACACCTCGTGGTCGTGCACCGGCGTCTGCTGGCCCGGGCCCCACACGAAGCTGACGATGGAGAAGCGTTCGAGCGGATCGCAATGCAGCAGGTACTGCTGGTAGTACTGGGGATGCGGCGCGGTACAGGCCTCGGGCAGCCAGTCGTCGTGCGCGATCAGCGCGGCGAAGGCGGCCTGCAGTTCGGGCGACTGCGCCAGCCCGTCGGGCGTGGCCAGGCGGGTCGCGGTGGCAATGAAATGGCGCAGCCGGTCCAGGCCGGCGGTGGCTTCGGGCATTGCATCTCTCCGGATCGGGCGCGGCCGCTCGGGCCATGCCATTGAACATCCCAATTTGACTATCCAGTATCCATCATTTGGGATGCGCGCCGCAATGCCCCGTCCGCGCGCCGTTGCGCGCTTGACAGCCCGGGGGCCACGCGTGCAGCGTATCGAACCCGTCCTTCACCGCATTCCCCGCATGGCAACCGAGCTTCCCTCCATTCCGCCCGCGCTCGCCGACCAGCTGGCGCGCGCCCGGCGCGTGACCGTCTTCACCGGCGCCGGCGTGTCCGCCGAAAGCGGCATCGCCACCTTCCGCGATCCGCTCACCGGCTTGTGGGCGCGCTTCGACGCCCGCGCCCTGGCCACGCCAGAGGCCTTCGCGGCCCAGCCTGACCTGGTGTGGGGCTGGTATGAATGGCGCCGCGCGCAGGTCGCGCGCGCCGAGCCGAACGCGGTCCACCGCGCCATCGCGGCGCTGGCGCGGAAAATTCCCGCGCTGACCCTGGTCACCCAGAACGTCGACAACCTGCATGAACGCGCCGGCAGCGACGCCGTGATCCACCTGCACGGCAGCCTGCATGCGCCGCGCTGCAGCGCCTGCGGACACGCCGCCCGCTTCGCGCCGCGCGCGCCGGACGACGGCCGCGACGCGCCCGCCGAAGAACGCGCGATCACGCCGCCCGCCTGCGTCGAATGCGGCGCGTCGATACGGCCGGGCGTGGTCTGGTTCGGTGAAAGCCTGCCGGCCGATGCCTGGCGCGCGGCGCAGCAGGCGTGCGACGATTGCGACCTGTTCTTCAGCATCGGCACCTCGGCGCTGGTGTATCCCGCGGCGGAACTGCCGCTGCGCGCCGCGCGCGGCGGCGCGACCGTGGTGCAGGTCAACCCGGCGCCCACGCCGCTGGACGCGCACGCCGACTTCAACCTGCGCGGCGCGGCCGCCGACGTCATGCCGCGATTGCTGGCCGCCGCCGGCTTCTGAGCCCGGCCGGCAACACCGCGACGCGCGGCCGCCGCCTCACCATTTGCAGCCGTCGTCACGCACCGTGTCGGCCAGCAGGAACGGCAACGCCAGCAACCCCAGATGGGCATGCGCGTCGCGGCAAGGCGGCCGCGCGCTTTGCGCGATTCCCTTGGCCAGCGCCGACGGTTCGGCCCGCGTCTTGGGCGCCAGGTCCACCCTCGCCTCGCCCCGCGCGCGCGGCAGGCCTTGCGCCGCGGCATCCTCGTCACGCCAGCGGAAATCGCGTGGCGGCGCGGCGGGCGATGCGGCGCCGGCGGCCGCGGGCGGCGGACGCGCCACCGCCGGCGCATTGGCCGCGGGCGCATTGGCCGCAGGTGTCTTGGCGGGCGGCGCCTGAAGCGGCGCGGAGGGCTTCGCAGGCTCGGAAGGGGGCGGCGCGGACGACTTCGGCAACACGGGCGAAGACGCCTTGGCGGACTCGGCGGATGCGGGCGAAGGCGGCGCGATCGGCGGCGCCACGGCGGACGTCGCCGATGACGTGGACGGCCGCGGCGCGGGCACGGGTGGCAACAGCGTCACGAAGAAATCGTCCTGGCGGATCGATGCCGTTGTCGGCGGCGCTTCGCGCTCGCTCGCGGCCCACCACAACAGGCAGGCGGCCAGCACATGAAAGGCGCACGAAAGGCCCGCGGCCCACCCCGCCAGCACGCGGCCGCGCGGCACGGTTGGCGCAGTCCGAAAGGCGCCCGCTCCAACGGAAAACATCACGGCAACCCTGGCATCGAATCCGCCATTTTGCGGGCGCGCCAGCGCGCCAAAGCCGGCTGCCGCGTGAAGATTTGTGAAGATGTTTTGAGTGAATCAGGACTACCATGGACAAACGTCCGCGATGCAGGGGAAACCCCAAATTCCATCGCGCACGCAGAGGGATACAGTGGTAGCGAACCATTGCAGCCATGGAGATCATCATTCCGTTTTCCTGGAGACTTCCCGACGTGTTCGTGCGTTCACCCGACGGTGTCCTCCACCGCGTGGTGCGGCACGCCACGACCACGGAAACCATTGCCAAACTCGAGAGCATTCCCAGCAACTACCACCTGGATTGCGAATGCATGCTCGACAATGGCGAGGCCCTGGCCTGGATCGGCGATAATCTGTACCGTCAGGTCAATGGCGGGGTCATCTTCACCGCAGAACCCGGCGCCGCGCCCCCCATGGCCGAGGCACGCAAGAACGCCAAGGCCCGCAACACGGTGCGCGATGCCTGCCGTCCCGCTGCCGCGCAAGAATCACACGCGGCGCAAAAAAACGTCGTACCATCAGCTGTAGCAAGACTAAAAACCGGCAACGATTGGAGCCTGATACGCGCCTGGCGCGAGCACCTGAACATCAGCACCGCTGACATGGCTGCCCGCCTGGGGGTGGATCACTCCATCTATATCGAATTGGAAAGGCCGCGTCCGCGACCGCGCCAGATCATCCTGGACCGCATCTCGGCAGCGCTGGGTGTCACGCCTGACCAACTCGATGATTCATCGTTAGGAGGGCATTTCCATTGATGCGGGCCGCCTGAGCCTGAACGATGGAGATGTTCGAGCAACTTTGGCGCCGCGTAAGAATGGCCGCGCATGGGGAGGTACCTGAAATGCTCGGAACCGCAAGACGATTGACCGATGTACTGGCCACGGCCCCCGACGGCACGTTGTATCGCATCGAACGCTTCGTGTCGGACCCCGACGCCTACTCCGCGCTCGGCACATCCCGCTTCGACCCCAAGGCGCATTGCGTCTGCCGCACCAGCTCGGGCGAAAAGGTCGCCTGGCTCGGCGGCCAGGTCTACCAACTGCTCAAGACCGGCCTGTGCCTGACGGCGGTGGACCGACGACGCGGCTGAAGCCGCTCAGCGCCGCCCGCCCTTCCCCGTGAACCGCGCCACGACGAACTCGACGAACGTCGTGAGCTTGGGCAACGCCTGCCTGTCCTTCGGATACAGCAGCGAGACCGGCCGCGCGTCCGGCCAGTACGGCTGCAGGATCGGCGTCAGCTTGCCGGCGCGCACGTCTTCGGCCAGCAGCAGCTCGGGCTGCAGCACGATGCCGAAGCCGGCCAGCGCCGCCTGCCTGAGCGCCTGGCCGTTGTTCGAAACGAAGCGGCTGGTCGGCGGATAGTCGGCCTGCGCGCCCTCGCCGTCCGCAAGCCGCCAGCCCGTGCGGCGGCTCCAGTACGAGAAGTCCAGGCACTGGTGCCGCGCCAGGTCGGCCGGCGTCTCGGGCGTGCCATGGCGCGCCAGGTAGGCCGGCGCGGCGCAAATGATCATCTGGTAGCGGCCGATGGCGCGCGCCACCAGGCCGGAATCGCGCGGCTCGCCGATGCGCACCGCCAGGTCGTAGCGCGAGGCCACCAGGTCCTCGACCGCATCGCTCAAGGCCAGTTCGACGCTGACGTCCGGATAGCGATCCAGGTAGTCGGCGATCGCCGGCGCCAGCGCGAACGAACCGAACGAGACCGTCGACGTGATGCGCAGGTTGCCGCGCGGCGCCACGCGCAACGCCTCGGCGCCCTGCTCCGCGTCGCGGATGTCGGCCAGGATCTCCTTGCAGCGCGCGTAGTACGCCTGGCCCGCCTCGGTCAGGCTCTGGCGCCGCGTGGTGCGGTTCATCAGCCGCAGCCCCAGCCGCGCCTCCAGGCCCTTGATGTGCTTGGCCGCCATGGCGGCGGACATCTCATGGCGCGTGGCCGCCGCCGTCAGGCTGCCCAGCTCGACCACCGCCACGAAGACTTCCATGCTGAGCAGACGGTCCATGAATTACGCACCCTGGGTATGAAGTGTTCCAACCATTCCCGGATTTTTCCACAGGAATGGAAATCGCAGAATGCTTTCATGCGCTGGCGTCCATGCCGCGCGCCCCATCAAATCCAGGAGTCCCCATGAAAATCGCACTTATCGGCGCCAGCGGCACCATCGGCCGCGCCGTCGCCCACGAACTGGGCCAGCGCCACGAGATCATCGCCGTCGGCAAGACCCAGGGCCAATACCAGGTCGACATCACCCGCAGCGACAGCATCCGCGGCCTGTTCGAACGCATCGGCAAGGTCGACGCCATCGTCTCCACCGCCGGCACGCTGCACTTCGGCCCGCTGGCGGAAATGACGGCTGAACAGTTCAAGATCGGCCTGCACGACAAGCTGCTGGGCCAGGTCGACCTGGCGCTGATCGGCCAGCACTACCTGAACCAGGGCGGCTCGATCACGCTGACCAGCGGCATCGTCAGCGACGAGCCGATCCGCTTCGGCGCCAACGCGTCGGCCGTCAACTCGGCCATCGATGGCTTCGTGCGCGGCGCGGCGGTGGAACTGCAAGGCGCGCGCATCAACTCGGTCAGCCCGACCGTGCTGCAGGAATCGTGGGAAGGCTACGGCCCCTACTTCCTGGGCTTCGAGGCCGCGCCCGCCCAACGCGTGGCGCTGGCCTACAGCCGCAGCGTCGAGGGCGCGCAGACCGGCCGCGTGTACCGCGTCTGGTAAAACCCGCGCCCGGGCCGGCAACGCCGGCCAGGACCCGCCTACGCCGCCAGGTGGCGGTTGTAGGTGAGGAACACCTGATCCTGTTCCCAGCCCAGCGACTCATACAAGGCCTGCGCCGGCAGGTTGGTCCGGGCGGTGGTCAGGTCCATGCGGGCGTAGCCGCCGGCGCGGGCATGCGCCTCGGCCTGCCGCAGCAAGGCGCGGCCGGCGCCGCTCTTGCGCGCCCCCGGCGCCACGAACAGGTCATACAGTACGTAGATGGGCGCGGCGATCACCGAGCAGAACGACGGATACAACTGGCAGAAACCCAACGCGGCGCCCTCGGCGTCCTCGGCCAGCAGGATCACCGATTCATGGCGCGCCAGCCGCGCCTGCACGAAGGCCAGCGCGGCCGCCGGATCGGCCGGCTGCGCGTAGAACTGGCGGTAGGCGTCGAACAGCGGCGCGACGCGCGTGGCGTCGTCCAGGCAGGCAAGTCTGATCTCGATGCGGCTCATGGTGTCCGTGCAAATAAGCGAATGTACACTCAGCGCATTCTCGGGAGAACCGCATGCGCTACACCCTGATGCTCGCGTGCGTGGCCGCCGCCACGCTCACCTCCGCCTGCTCGTCGCGCCAGGCCTACGATTCCGGCCAGGCCTGGCAACGCAATGAATGCAACAGGATCGCCGACGCGCAGGAACGCCAGCGCTGCATGGGCTCGGCGTCCACGTCGTACGACAGCTATCAGCGCCAGCGGCAGGACATCCAGAAATAAGCCGTCGCGCCTGGCGCGGCTCAATGCGGAGAATCTTGAATGCGGACGAGATCTCCGGCACGCTGAAAACAAAAAAGCCCGGCGCAAGGCCAGGCTTTTTTTCTGCTTTTTTTCAAGCACCACGCCGACGAATCGACGCGTATCGAATGAGGTGGCGCGCCCGGCAGGATTCGAACCTACGACCCCCTGGTTCGTAGCCAGGTACTCTATCCAGCTGAGCTACGGGCGCGCTAAAGAGGCGTGTTTATAACATGGATTCGTGACGGTCCGCAAATCGGTGGTGGACTGTTGCCACCCGGCGCGGCTTGCGCCAGATCAATCCCCAGGCTCCCGGGCAGCGTTACGCTGGATTCAAGGAGACTGAAGCATGGCCAAGAAATTTCCCTTGCATCCCAAGCACCCGGAACGCATCTGCTGGGGCTGCGACCGCTACTGTTCCACCGATGAGCTGGCCTGTGGCAACGGCTCGGATCGCACCATGCACCCGGCCGAACTGCTGGGCGACGACTGGTACACCGTGGGCAACTGGGGACTGGAAGATGACGACGTCGCCGCCGATACCAAGGCCGGAACCGCCGCCCCGGCCAGCGCTGATGCGAGCGCCACTGCCACGCACTGATAAAAGCAAAAAGGCCTTCGATCCAGGATCAAAGGCCTTTTCATTTTCGCCGCGTTTTTTCACGCGTTTTTTTTTACCGATTTACTCATCCGGTGGTGATATCCATCCAAATGAGTTGGCGCGCCCGGCAGGATTCGAACCTACGACCCCCTGGTTCGTAGCCAGGTACTCTATCCAGCTGAGCTACGGGCGCTCCGGTAAAGAGGCAAGATTATATCAGAATAATTTCACCACTGCACTGCTCTTGTCTTTTTCACTCAAGCGCTCGACCTGAGTATTCCATCGCATGCCTTTTTTTCTTTGCCATTTCCCGCGCCGGGTTACGGCAACGGTGATGACAAAACAAGCAAAGGAATTCGATGGCGCGCCCGGCAGGATTCGAACCTACGACCCCCTGGTTCGTAGCCAGGTACTCTATCCAGCTGAGCTACGGGCGCGTTAAAAAGCAAGCCTTGCATCATAGCGTTGTTTCGCAAAGCGTGCAAGTCGCTTGCCATGCATGGCTCAAGCGTGACGACCCACGGCGGCCCACGGCGGCCCGCCATCGGCAACCACTCTCATTCTCATTGACTGGCGGTCAGTCATTATCTATATTTCTTTAACCCCGCGCCGCCCGTGCGCCCCTTGCTCCCCTCGCCACCATGATCGCTCCCTTTGCCTCGATGCCGGCCGCCACCGGCGAACGTATCGTGCCGTCGCTAACGGCGGGGCCGCTGCATCCCGGCCCCTTGCCCGCCAACGCGCTCACGGTGGTATTGGGGGCCGCCGCCTCCGGCAAGACACGCCTGCTGTCCCGCATCGCGCGCGACTTGGCGCAGGACGAAGCCCCCGTCCGCGTCATCATGGTGGAGCGGCATGCCGCCGCGGTGCCGTCGTTGCGCGCCTTCGAGGCCCTGCTGCTGGCGCACAAGCAAGGCGACCGCTGGGCGGTGGGCACGCGCGAAATCCAGGCGGTCCGCGCCTGCCTGCGGCAGGTCGGGCTGGCGCAGGCCGCCGACAGGCTGGTGGAACAACTGGATGCCGAGGCGCGCCAGCGCCTGCTGATCGCGCACGCCCTGATCCGCCAGCCCGACGTGCTGCTCATGGATCAGCCCGAGCGCGCGCTCGCGCCATGCCACCAGGCCGACATCGCGCTGATGCTGCGGCGCATTGCCGCCGAACACGGCTTGCGCGCCGTCATCGCCATGGCCGATGCCGCCACCGCGCTGCGGGTGGCCGACAGGCTGCTGCTGATGCGCGACGGGCGTCTTGTCGCCACGGGATCGCCGGCGCAGCTGCGGGCCCTGGCCCGGGCCGGCGATATCGATGCGGCGTGGCTGCCGTCCTGACAAACCGCGGCGTCTACACGGCCACGCCGAGCATGCGCAGATAGGCGTCGGCAACGCCGCGCGCGAAGTCGGTGGAATCCGGCAGCTTCGACAGGATCGCGTCGTCGGTGGCGCAATGCACGCCGGCATAGATCAGCAGCGACATCATGCGCGGATTGTCCACGCGCCAGGCGCCGGCCTCGGCCCCCGCCTGCAGGATGCCGTGCAGCTGCCTGACCACGTCGTTGCCGGTATGCCCCTCGCGCGCGTGGTGATGCTGATGCGTGAAAACGATGTCGTGCACCCGATAGGTGCGCAGATAGGTCGCGACGTTGGCCTGCACCCAGGCGCGCAGCTTGCCGATCCAGTCATCTGGCTCGCAGGCCGCGATCGCGCCTTCCAGTTGCGCGACGAACTCGCGCACGTAGCGCTCGGCCAGCGCCTGCAGCATTTCGTGCTTGGACGGGAAGTAGACATAGAACGTGCCCTTGGCCACGCCCGCCGCTTCCGTGATCTCGCTGATGGTGGTGGCGTCGACCCCTTTTTCCAGGAACAGCGCCTGCGCCGCGCCCATCAATTCATCCAGGCGGACCTCGGGCGGCTTGGTGCGAGGCGACGCCTGGCGCGCGGATTCGCCTGCGGAATGGTCGGTCATTGCTTTCACTCGGATTTCAGCCATGGCACAAGTCTAAGGGAATTTCGCGGCAGTCTCCCTGGCGTACAGCTTGCCGACAGCCGATGGTCACATTGATACAACGTCGCAAACCTAGGCTACTCGCCGTGAATGCCGGCTGTCATCCGGCAACCCTCGTGGCGCAATGACAGGGCGCCGCCCTCTCCGCAAGGTCTACAACCATGTCTGAAAAAGAAAAGAGCGCGAACGCGCAGGCTGCCGCGACGTCGACGGCCGCCGATCACGCTGATGCGGGCACTCCCGTTCGCGCCACCCGCCGGGGCTTCCTGACCGGTATCGCCGCGCTCGGCGCGAGCGCCGCCGCCATGGGCGCGCTGTCCGGCTGTTCCGGCGACGGCGATGACGACGACAACAACAACACCCCGGCCGCGCCCGCGCCGGACCTCACGACGCAGCTGCGCAAGAACGTCAAGACGCTGGTCGTGATCTTCGCGGAAAACCGCAGCTTCAACAACCTGTTCTCGAACTTCCCCGGCGTGGAAAAGCCGCTGTCCGCGCTGACCGCCGCCGACTACACGCAGAAGGACCGCGACGGCACGACGCTGTCGGTGCTGCCGCCGGTGTGGGGCGGCATGGTGCCGACCTCGCAACAGGCCAACCACGTCACCTACCAGGTCGCCGAGAACGCGCCCTACATGAACAACCTGCCCAACGCGCCGTTCGACCTGCGCGGCCCGCAAGGCGAGCCGCTGCCGCAAGGCGTGGTCACGCGCGACCTGTGGCACGTGTTCTACCAGAACCAGATGCAGATCAACGGCGGCAAGAACGACCGCTTCGTCGCCTGGGCCGACTCCGGCGCGCTGGTCATGGGCCGCTACAGCGACTCCGCCTACAACCTGCGCCTGTGGAAGCTGGCCCAGGAATTCGTGCTGTGCGACAACTTCTTCCAGGGCGCGTTCGGCGGTTCGTTCCTGAACCACCAATACCTGGTCGCCGGCCGTCCGCCGTTCTACCCGGACCTGGCCAACGCCTCGATCAACGTGCGCGGCCAGATCGCCCAGCTGCAAAGCGCCGATCCGACCGACCCCAACCTGCAACCCAAGCCGACCTCGCCGGCCAGCGCGCTCACCGGCGCGCCGCAGTTCGGCGCCAGCGCCCTGACGCCGGACGGCTATGGCGTGAACACCATGGGCCCTCCGTACTGGCCCGCGTTCTCGCGCGATGCCGCCAACCCGACCCAGGCCGATCCGACTTCGGTGTTCATGCTGCCGCAAACGCACAGCAACATCGGCGACCTGATGACGGCCAAGGGCCTGGACTGGGCCTGGTACGCGGGCGGCTGGCAGGCGGCGATCGATTCGACCGCCAGCACCGGCTTCCCGTCGTCGCCCAACTTCCAGGCGCACCACCAGCCCTTCAACTACTTCCAGAGCACCGGTCCCGGCACCGCCGCGCGCACCGCGCACCTGCGTGACGGCGGCCTCGGCGATCTGTCGTCGACCAACAAGTTCCTGGCCGACGCCGAAGCCGGCAAGCTGCCCCCGCTGACGTTCTACAAGCCGCAAGGCAACCTGAACATGCACGCGGGCTACGCCGACGTCGATTCCGGCGACCGCCACATCGCCCACATCGTCGACAGCCTGCGCAAGAGCTCGCAGTGGGACAACATGGTGGTCGTGATCACCGTCGACGAGAACGGCGGCTGGTGGGACCACGTGGCGCCGCCCAAGGGCGACCGCTGGGGCCCCGGCACGCGCATTCCGGCGCTGGTGGTCTCGCCCTTCGCCAAGAAGGGCACCGTCGACCACACCATCTACGACACCGGCTCGATCCTGCGCCTGGCCGCCCGCCTGTTCGACCTGCCGACGCTCGACGGCCTGAAGGCGCGCGACGACGCCATGACCGCGCGCGGCCAGAAGCCGATGGGCGACCTGACCAACGCGCTGACCTTCAGCGCCTGATCGACGGCCGCCTGGACGCCTGATCGCCTTCCATTGACGGCGACAGCGTCCCGCGAGCGCCGGGCGGGCAGCGATGCCCGCCCGGCGCTCGGTCTTTCCCACGGTCCCAGAAACGCCCCCCGCGTTCCGCCCCCCGGCGCGAGCCCGGCCCGCCGCCGTGCGAAAATTCGCCATTCCCTCCTGGATGGCCCCGCCTTGAAACACCTGCTGGCCGGTTTGGACCGGCTCGATGACTTCGACGACATCATCGACGTGCGCACGCCGCTCGAGTATGCCGATGACCACCTCCCCGGCGCCCTGAACGCGCCGGTGTTCAGCAATGAGGAACGGGCCCGGGTCGGCACGCTGTACCGCCAATCGCCGTTCGAGGCCACGCGCCTGGGCGCCGCGCTGGCCGCGCGCAACATCGCCAACCATCTGGACACCACCTTCGCCGATCGCCCGCAAAGCTGGCGTCCCCTGGTGTATTGCTGGCGCGGCGGCAAGCGCTCGGGCTCCATGACGGTGATGTTCAACATGATCGGCTGGCGCGCGCGCCAGCTCGACGGCGGCTACAAGACCTACCGCCGTGCCATCCTCCAATCGCTGGAAACGTTGCCCACGGGGCTGCGCTTCGTGGTGCTGACCGGCCCCACCGGCAGCGGCAAGACGCGGCTGCTGCACGCCCTGGCGCAGGCCGGCGCGCAGACGCTGGACCTGGAGGCGCTGGCGGCGCATCGCGGCTCGCTGCTGGGCGCCCGGCCGGGCGTGCCGCAACCGACGCAGAAGGGCTTCGACACGCAGTTGGCGGCGCGGCTGCGCGCGCTGGATGCGGACCGGCCCGTGTTCGTCGAGGCCGAGAGCCGCAAGATCGGCGCGGTGGCGCTGCCCGACACGCTGCTGGCCGCCCTGCACCAGGGCGCCTGCGTGGCCGTCAGCGCCAGCCGCGAAGACCGCGCGCGGTTCTTGCAGCAGGACTACGCGCAGCTATTCGATGATCCGGCCGGCTTCAAGTCGCAGTTGCAGCGCCTGGTCGGGCTGCACAGCCGCGACACCGTCGGCGGCTGGCTGCGCCTGGTCGACGAAGGCCGCCGCACCGAACTGGCGCGTGAACTCATCGACCGCCACTACGACCCGGCCTATGCCCGCAGCAGCCAGGCGCACTTCACGCGCCTGCCGCAGGCGCTGCCGGTGGTGTTCCGCCCCAACGACGACGACGTCGTGGCGCAGGCGCGCGCGCTGCTGCACGCGCTGGGCTGAACTCGCGCGCTCACAACGCCGCCAGCATTGCGCGCAGCGCATCGGCCAGCGCCGCCACCTGCCCGCGCGCCGGGTCGCTCAGCCGTTTGCCGGCGCCCAGCCGCGCTTCCGCCGCCTCGGCCTGCTGGTACAGCGCCATCGCCTGGACCGCGCCGAACCCGCCCCGCATCCGGTGCAGCACCGCCTTCAGGTCACGCACATTGGCGGCGGCCAGCGCCCGCTCCAGCCGCGCCAGGTCCTCGTTCATGGTCTGCAGGAAGACCTCGCGGTACTTGCCGACGAGCGGCGGCGCCCCCGCGGCGCAGGCGACGGCGATGGATGCGGTGGCGGATGCGGCCGCGGCTTCCGGGGCCGAAGGCGGCGGCCCCGCCTCGGCGCTCCCACCGCGTTGCGCGCGCAGCTCGCTCCACAACAGGCTCAGCTTGAGCGGCTTGACCAGCCAGCTGCTCATGCCCGCGGCCCTGCAGCGGGCTTCCTCGTCCTTCAGCGCATTGGCCGTGACCCCGATGATCGGCACCGCCACGCCCTGCGCCCGCAACGCGCTGGCCAGTTCGTAGCCGTTCATGCGCGGCATGTTGACGTCGGTCAGCACGGCGTCGAACGGCCCGATGTTCCATTGCGCCAGCGCTTCGGCTCCATCCGGCGCGAGCGTCACCTCGCACCCCAGTTGCTGCAGCTGGTCGCGCATCGTCACCTGGTTGATCGGGTTGTCCTCGGCCACCAGGATCCGCAGGTTCAGCGGCGCGTAGTGCGGCGCGGCGGCCTGCCGGGTGGCGACGGCGGCGTCGCCGCTGGCCCAGCGCTCCAGCGCGAAGCCGATGCTGTTCAGGTAGTGTCGGTCGGCGCGGTGCAATGCCGTGCCGGCGTCGTCCTGGCCGCCCGCCAGCACCACCGGTCCGTCCCAGTCGATGGGCGCGGCCGCGTCGGCGCCGATCTGCACGTCGAGCAGCACGCGCTCGCCGGTCTCGTCCGGCGGCAGCGCGGCCGGCGCCACGCTCGCCTGCGCGCCCCAATGCTCCAGCCATTCGCACAGGTTCACGCTCAGCGCCCGGCGCGCGCTGCGCACGTAGACGCGCAGCCCGTGCAGCCGCGGCGACGGCCCAGGCGGCGCCTCGGCCAGGTCCAGGTCGATGGCGATCGAGAAACTGCTGCCCAGCCCCGGCTCGCTGGTCACCTGGATGGCGGTCCCCATCAAGGCCGCCAGCCGCGCGCAGATCGACAGGCCAATGCCCGCGCCCCGCACCAGGTGCGAGCCGCCGTCGATCTGGTAGAACGGCTCGAACAGGCACGCCTGATCCTGCTCGCGGATGCCGACGCCGCTGTCGACCACCTGGAAGTGCAGGCGCGCGCGCCCGCCCTCCAGCGTGTCGGCCCGCAGCCGCGCCACCACGTGGCCGGAATCGGTGAACTTGATGGCGTTGTTGACCAGGTTGTTGAGAATCTGCCGGATCCGGCCGCCGTCGCCCATCACCCAGGCCGGCGTCGCCGTATCGATGCCGCTGTAGATCACCAGCCCCTTGCGCTCGGCCACGCCGGCGTACGAGGCGATGCAGTTCTCGACCAGTTCGCGCGGGTCGAAGCCCTCGCGCTGCAACGCCAGCTGGCCCGATTCGATCTTGGTGATGTCGAGGATGTCGCTGATGAGCTGTTGCAGGATCGCCGAGGAATCCTGGATGCGGTCGACGTGGCGGCGCTGCGCCTCGTTCAGCGGCGTCAGCGACAACACCTCCAGCGTGCCCAGCACGCCGTACAGGGGCGTGCGGATTTCATGGCTCATGGTGGCCAGGAAGGTCGACTTGGCCTCGTTGGCGCGGTCGGCCTGCTGCTTGGCCTGCGCCAGCGTCTGCTCCATCTCGGCGCGCGCGCTGATGTCGGCGAAGGCGCACAGCACCACATCCTGCTTCTTGTAGCGGGTCGGCGCGAACGCGACGAACAGCGTGCACCCGTCATGGGTGCGGAAGGTCTCGAGGGTGCCCGGGCCGGACGCGCCCAGCACCTGGCGCAGCAGCTTGTTGGTCTCGGCCGAATCGCGCAGCTGCTCGCCCACGCCGATGCCCAGCCACTGCGCCGCCAGCGCATTGCCGAACACGATGCGGCCCTCCAGCCGCGACAGCACGCACAGCGCCACCGGCGCCGTGTCGAGCACCGTGCGGTTGAATTCCTCGCTCTCGACCATGTCGAGATGGGCGGTCTCGGCGGGATGGATGACGCGCCGGTTGTACCAGAACAGGTAGCCGCAGCCGGCCGCCAGCCCCAGGCCGAGCATCAGCAGCACCGCGGCCGGCAACCACATGTTGGCGCGAAAGAAACCGCTGTATGCCAGCTGGTAGTAACCGGTCCACTGGCCGCTCTTGTCGGCGATGCGCAGCAGCAGGCCGTCGCGGCCGAAATGGAAGCCCGGCGCCATCACCGGCGGCGCGCCCTCGCCCAACAGCACCTCGCCGCCCTGGCGCACCAGCCAGAAGCGGTCGAACAGCGGCATCTGACGGATCCGCTCGGAAATGCTGACGCGGCCACGGCTCAGCAACGACACCGCGTAGACATTGCGCCGCGTGGCGGGCTCGGCGCCGCGCGCGTTCAGGGGCAGCATCACCGGCAGCATGCCGACCATCGCGTCCGGCAGGTGCTTGTCGCGCACCCACAGGACGCTCGGTCCCTCGCTGCCCGAGCGGTCCTCGGGGTCGGAGGCCCCGGCCGCCCGCTGCACCGCGTCCACCACCGCCAGGAAGGTCTGCCGGGTCAGCGGCTCGTAGCCGGACATGGTGGCGATCGCGGGCACGCTCATGCTGAGCTGCTGGCTCGGGGAAATGACGAACAGCGGCGCCGCCGGATACACCGACGCGGCCCAGCGCGTGGCGTAGAAGTCCGACAGGTAATCGCCGATGCCGGTGAACACGCCGCCCGCCACCGGGCACGCATCCGGGCTCTGGCACAGCAGCGAAAACGGCATCGCCGCGATCGCGTGCTGGCCATCGTAGAACGCCCACGACGCGCGCTCGAAGCCGGCGGTCTCGCTGACCCGTGTCGCCGCCACCAGCCGCCGCCCGTCGGGGTTCAGGCCCTGCGCATACAGGCCTTGCAACACGGTCTCGTGGGCGTGGACATAGCCCACCAGCACGGTGAAGTCGGTGCGCAGTTTTTCCTCTTCCTGCTGCAGGATGCGCTGTCCGCCCCAATAAAGCACGCCGCCCAGCACCAGCAGCAGGGACAGGATGGCGAACAGGACGATGTTCAATCGGCGCGATGCGCGTATGACTCTTATCAACGGTGTGTCCAGTTTCATGGATGCGTCATTGCCCGGACGCGCCCGGCCGGCGCCGCGCCATGCGCGGGGCGCGGACCGGCTCACGCGGGTCACGGGGATTCACAAGTGGAATCGGGTGATGGGAAAGGGGCTGCGCGCCCAGCAACGCGCTGAACGCCGCCGGGTCCACTGCCGGCGAGATCAGGAAGCCTTGCGCGCAATCGCAGCCGATGCGCCGCAAGAGTTGCCGCTCTGCCTCGGTCTCGACGCCCTCGGCGGTAACCCGCAGCCCCAGTTGCCGTCCGAGCTGCGCCGCGGACAGCAACGCCGCCGCGCGGGACTCGTCCGCGGGGGCTCCGTGAACGAAGGCGCGGTCGATCTTCAATTCGGTGAAGGGCGTCGAGATCAGGCTGTAGAGCGAGCTGTAGCCCTTGCCGAAGTCGTCCTGCGCCAGGCCGAAGCCCTGCAGCCGCAGCCGGCTGGCGCCCATATGATAATTGCCCGGCGCCACCGTCATGTCGTCTTCCAGCAGCTCGAAGGTGAAGTCCTCGGCCGCCAGGCCCCGCCCAACGACCCGCGCGAGCAATTCATCCGGCAGCCGCGGACGGTCCAGCAGGCGCACCGGCAGGTTGATCGAGACCGGGATGCGAAAGCCCGCGCGGCGCCAGGCGCCGCTGGCCGCGAGGCTGTCGTCGAGCATGCGGATCAGCAGTTCATGCTCCAGGCCGTGGCGGCGCACCGCCGGCAGGAACGCGCCCGGCATCAACAGGCCCTGGTCGCGATGGCGCCAGCGCGCCAGCGCCTCGGCCCCGACGATGGCGCCGGACGCCAGCGACTGCTTGGGCTGGAACCAGGCCTGGATGTCGCCATCGCGCAAGGCCGCCGCCACCTCGTCGCGCGTCGGCGCGTAGCCCGCGCCACCGGGCCGCGCCGCCGCCCGCCCCGATGCCCGGGCATGCCACTGCGCCACCATGCCGGCGATCTGCTCGTCCGTGACCGGCTTGACGAAGACGCCCAGCAGCGGCAGGCCGATTTCCCGGGCCATCAAGCCGATGCTGTTGGCCAGCGCACGCTCGCATCCCGTGACGACCGCCAGCATCGGCGGCCGCGCCAGTCCGGCCAGCTCGCGGATGAATTGCGCGCCGTCCATGCCAGGCATGCGGATGTCCGTCAGCACCAGGTCGTAGCGCGCGAGACGCAGGCATTCGAGCGCGGCGACGGCGCTCTCGGCGGTGTCGACATGGCCGACGCCGGCCTGTCGCAGCAGGTCGCGCAGCGCCAGGCACTGCAACGGATGATCGTCCAGGACCAGCGCCCGGCAGGCGGCCAGCAAGGTCATGTCGGATCCTTCGCGATCCCGTGCAGGGTCTGCGCCAGCACCAGGAAGGGCAACGGCTTGCCCAGCACCTGATCCATGCCCGCGGCCAGCCCGCGCTGCGCGATCTCGGCGCTCGAACCCGACGTCAGGCCGATGATCGGGCCGGCGTGGCCCGCGTCGCGCAGCGCCCGCGCCAGCTGGTAGCCGTCGAGCACGGGCATGTTCAGGTCGGTCAGCACCAGGTCGAACGGCTGCGCGCGCCACCGCCGCAAGGCGTCGTCGCCCTGGCTCGCCAGCGTCACCGCGCAACCCAGGTGTTCCAGCTGCTCGCGCAGGATCCGTTGATTGATGGCGTTGTCCTCGACCACCAGCACCCGCAGGTCCAGCGGGCGCGAGGCGCCCCCTGCCACGCCGGGCGTGCCGGGTTCGGCGCCGTCCTGCGCCATGCGCACGGCGCGGCAGATGCTGACGGGATCGGACGCGCTCGCCACGCCGTCGGCCGCATCGGCCATGAAGGCGTCCTGGCTCGCGCCGGGCGCCCAGACCCTGACCTGCCGCTGCCGCCACCGCGGCGCCGGCGTCGACGGCGGCCAGGTCCGCACCAGCACCGCGTCCGCCAGCCCGGCGGCGTCGCCCGCCTGGCGGTACGGCAGCGCGACCGCGCCGCACGCGCTCAGCCAGCCGCGCACGTTGTCGACCACTTCGGGCACCGCGCCGTCGACATACACCGGCCGCTGCGCCAGCGTGACCGGCGCCGCGCCGACGGGCTCGTCCGCCGCCAGCGTCAGGCAGAACGCGATGCTGGTGCCCAGCCCTTCCTCGCTGACCACCGACAAACCGCCGCCCATCAGGTCCGACAGGCGCCGGCAGATCGTCAGCCCCAGGCCGGTGCCGCCGCTGTCGCCGCCCTGCCCCGCCGGGACGCGGAAGTACGGTTCGAACAGCCGCGCGCGGTGGTCCTGGCGGATGCCCGGGCCGGTGTCGGCCACCTGGAACCGCAGCCGCACCTGCCCCGGCTCGCCGGTGGCGGCGACGCAGGCGCGCAGCACCACGCGACCGGCCTCGGTGAACTTGACCGCGTTGGAGACCAGATTGTTGAGGATCTGCTGGATGCGCACCGCGTCGCCGCGCAGCGTCAGCGGCATCCCGACCTCGGTCAGCGCGTACAGGGTCAGCCCCTTGGCGGCGGCGCGCGCCGCGTAGTTCGCCACCACCTGCTCGACCAGCTCGGCCGGCGAAAACGCGCCGATCTCCAGTTCCTCGCGGCCGGCCTCGATGCGCGACAGGTCCAGCGTGCCGTTGATGGTGCGCAGCAGCGTCGACGACGATTGCTGGATCGTGTCCAGGTACTGCCGCTGCGGCGCGCTCAGGCCGCTCATGGCCAGCAGTTCGAGCGTGCCGAGGATGCCGTAGAGCGGCGTGCGGATTTCATGGCTGATGGTGGCAAAGAACATCGCCTTCGATGCGCTGGCCTGGTCGGTGGCCAGCTTGGCCTGGCGCAGCGCGTGCTCGACCTTCTTCTGTGCCGTGATGTCGCTGATGCCGCACAGCACGACGTCCTCGGATTGATAGGTGGTGGCGGCGAACGCCACGTAGGCGCTGCGGCCGTTCTCCAGCGTGCATTCCTCGCCGCCGGTCTCGGCGCCCGCCCGCAGCAGCGTCTCGCGCCAGTGGCCCCGTTCGCCCAGCCACTGGCGGGCGGCGGCGTTCGACAGCAGCACGGCGCCATCGGCGCGCCGCAACAGGCACAGGCCCACCGGCGCCACCTCGACGATCTTGCGGTTGAGCGCCACGCTGTCCACCAGCGCCGCGTACTGCCGCTGCGCCGGCTTCACCAGGTGGTTGCGCAGATGGCGCACCGCCAGCAACACCGCCACCAGCAGCGCCAGCGCCACGCCCGCGGCCGCCTGGAACGCCGGCGCGCCATCCTCGATCAGGTCGCTGATCGGCACGTAATAGGCCAGCCGCCAGCCCGCCTCGCCCACCGACTTGACCAGCACCAGCGTCTGCGGCCACCAGCCCGCGCCGCGCAGGCGGAACGAATCGTGCGACAGGTAGGCCGGCGTCTCCTCGACCCGCGGCGGCAGCTTGCCGCCATGCAGGGCCATGGCGCCGTCGCCGTCATACAGCGCGTAGCTGGCCTCGCCGCTGGCGCACTCCACCGGGTCCAGCACCGCGCCCAGGCCGCCCACCTCGAGCCCGATCCAGGTGCGTTCCTCGCCCGCGACGTCGGCCGGCGTGTAGAGGAACAGGCGGTTGGCCGCATCCATCGGCGGCCGCAGCCAGACGATCGGCGTGCGGCCGTCGGGCCCCGGCCGCGCGCTGCGCAGCCGCAGCGCCTGCGCCAGCCAGCGGGCGGTGTCGGCGGACATCGGCGCGGCGCCGCCATCGGCCGGCATCGCCAGCCGCGTGGCCGCGCCGCCGGACGGCGGGACATAGACGATGTGGGCGCGCAATTGCGCCACGTTGACGCGGTCGCGCGGGGTGAGGATCAGCGCCCATTCAAAGGCGCCGCCCGCATCGGCCAGCGGCGCCACGCGGATTTGGCCGGTAGGGCCGAGCGTTTCGGGCATCTGCGACAACGACAGGCGGCGGCTGTTGCGCACGGTCGAGGCGGCCACGGAACGCAGCAGCGCCTCGCGCTGATCGAAATACAACTGGGCGTTGTAGGCGCCGGCATTCATGCGGCGGCGGTACTTCGAGACTTCGGCGGTGAACGCCCCGTAGGCGTACAGCGCGGTCCCCACCAGGATGCAGCCCGCGAGCGCGACGGCGAACAGGTGCAGCAACAGCATGGACAGGCCAGGCGCCGCCGCCGTCGGGGCTTCCCGGGTACGGGGGTCTACGATCATGCCGCCGATCATAGAATTCCGTATTACTGCCAAAACCAAGAATTTTCTCAAAGCCGACGTGGCGGCGGCCCCACTTCAAGTGCTCGCCATCCTGGAGCCGGCTGACAACCAAGCGCTGGCAACGGATACATGGCGTCTGCCTCCAAACAATCTTTGTGTCTTACCTTTCATGCACAACGGTTCTATGCCGCCGCATTTGAAAATATAGTCGAGCCAAAATCTTTGGCAGAGCTTCTCTTCATGTCCCCCCGCCTTCCCTCCGTCGCCCATTGGGCGGGCGCAGCGATTGTCGCCATCAGCGTGCTGTCTGTGCTGCCTGGCACGGCTCACGGCGCACCTGACGGACTATCCATAAGCACCCAGGGCGCCAATGGCGCGCCCGCCTGTATGCTCTGCCACGGCGCTCACGGAGAAGGCAATCCAGCGGCCAACTTTCCGCGGTTGGCGGGCGCTGGCGCCGCCTATCTGAAAGAACAGCTTGACGCCATCGCCAGCGGCTCGCGAGTGAGTCCGGTCATGGCAGCCATCGCCAAAACCCTCGAGCCGGCGCAACGCGAAGCCGTCGCGCGGTTCTACGCCTCGCTCCCCTTGCCTCTGGACACCGATCGGCTGGCCGCCACCGCGCTGCAGTCGCCCAAGGCCGACGACGTCGGCGCCTGGCTCGCCGTCCGCGGCGCCTGGGACAGGAACATACCCGCCTGCAACCAGTGCCATGGCCCCGGCGGCATCGGCGTGGGCGCGCATTTCCCAAGCCTGGCGGGCCAGCCCGCCACCTACATCGCGGAACAACTGCGCCTATGGCGCGAAAACCGGCGTCCGCCGGGTCCGCTGGATCTGATGGCCTCCGTCGCCACTCGCTTGACCGACGCAGAAATCGACGCGGTGTCGGCCTACTACGCCGGTCTGCCCAAGACCGCCGACCCGCTCGCCACACAAGCCAGCACCGCTGCGAAAGCCAAACCATGATCTCGTCACGCTCCCGTCCGCGACCGCTGCAGGTTGCCGTGCTTGCCCTGTGTGTCATGGGCGCGGTCGTTCTGACCACTGCAATCCGGAACGGCGGCTCGACTTTGCCCTCCGTCCTCGCTCCCTCGCAGACAGCCAATACGCCTGCTGATCGAACGCCCGCCGCTTCCCTTGTGGCGGCCCCGCCGCGGCCGGACACCCGGCCGGCCTTCACACCGCCCTCGGCCGCGTCGCTACCCGACACGGAGTTCGGCAAGACCGTCCGCCGCGGCGAGCAGATTTTCCTTCATACGCCGCAGAACGCCTCCCAATTCGCAGGGAACAATCTGAATTGCTCCAGTTGCCACCTGGACGCGGGCCGTCGACCCGACGCCGCGCCGATGTGGGCAGCCTACGTGATGTACCCCGCATATCGCGCCAAGAACGGCCACGTCAATACGCTCGCTGAACGATTGCAGGGCTGTTTCCGCTTCAGCATGAACGGCAAGCCCCCGGCGGCTGACGACCCGGTCCTGATCGCCCTGCAGACATACATGTTCTGGCTGGCCGACAAGGCTCCCACCGGCGTGCCACTCAAGGGCCACGGTTATCCCAAGCTACCGGCGCCGGCGCAGAAGGCTGACTACCTGCGTGGCAGCCAGGTCTACGCGCGCAACTGCGCCGTATGCCACGGCGATCAGGGCCAGGGCCAGAAAAATGGCGAACACTGGGTCTTCCCGGCATTGTGGGGGCCCGATTCCTTCAATTGGGGCGCAGGCATGCATCAGATCAAGAACGCCGCCGGTTTCATCAAGGTCAACATGCCATTGGGCCGTGGCGGCCTGCTGAGCGATCAGGAAGCCTGGGATGTGGCCTACTTCATGAATGCGCACGAGCGTCCGCAAGACCCACGCTATACCGAATCGGTGGCCAGGACCCGCGCCAAATATCACGACTCCGAGGATTCGCTGTACGGCCTTGAAATCAACGGCCACGTGCTTGGCAGCGATGCGCCGCCGTCCGGCGGAAAGCTGGCGCAGGGCGCCGAGCGCTAGGACCGGGTCCCGGCGGCCATTTCAGCTTCCTCCACTGCATGCCACGCCGATCGATTTTCGCCCTGCCCGAAAGTCTGCCTGACGCTGATAGGCGGCAGCGCCGGCATGCGTTGCTGCGCCTGTCGCTGGCCTGGCTGGCGATGATGCAGGTGATGATGCTGGCCTGGCCCGGCTACCTGCGCCACGAGGGCATCCCCAAGGACGCCCTGGACACGCTCGACTGGGCCATCGTGCTGATGAACTGGGCCAGCCTGGCCCTGACGGTGCCGGTGGTGCTGTATTCGGCCTGGCCGATCTGGCGCCACGCCGGCGCCAACCTGCGCCAGGGCCGCGCCGGCATGGACGTGCCGGTGGCGCTGGGCATCGTCGCCGCCTTCATTCCCAGCGTCTACGCCACCTGCACTGGCCACGGCGAGGTCTATTTCGATTCGGTCACCATGTTCGTCGCCTTCCTGCTGACCGCGCGCTACCTGGAGCTGTGCGCGCGCCAGTCGTTCGGCGGCACCGCCGGCGGCCAGCGCCATGCCCGGGTCGAGGCCCAGCGCCAGCGGCTGGGCGCGGGCGCCGACCGGCTGGCGTCGCGCTTCGTGATGGCGCAGGTGGCGCTGGCGCTGGGCGCGGCGGCGGCCTGGGCCTGGATCGATCCGGCCCACAGCATCCCGGTGATGGTGGCGCTGCTGGTCATGAGTTGCCCGTGCGCCATGTCGATGGCGGTGCCCACCGCCATGGCGTCGGCGCATTCGGCGCTGGCGGCGCATCCGTCCATGCCCGACGCCGCGCTGGACGCGCTGCTGGCCCAGGCGCAACGCAAGGCGCGCCAGAACCTGCACGGCTCGCTGGTCTGGCACCTGCTGATGACGCCGCTGGCGCTGGTCGGCTGGGTCACGCCCTGGCTGGCGGCCATCACCATGCTGGCGTCATCGTTGGCCGTGGCGTGCAACGCCTGGCGGTTGGCCCGCCGCGATTGGCCCGCGACATTGGCGTCGGCCCATGCGCCAGGCCCCGCATCATGATCGTTCTCTACCTGCTGCTGCCCCTCTCGCTGCTGTTCGTGCTGGCCATCGGAGTATCGCTGTGGTGGGCGGTGTTCAACGGCCAATACGACGACACCGACAACGCCGGCTCGGCCATCCTGCGCGACGACGACGGGCCGGCGGTTCACCGCTGATCATGCCGGCACCGCGGAATGCCGCCATGTGTTTTGCCAGGCATGGACTCCCCGGACTCGCGGCAGCGACTGATTCGGATCGAATCCCATATTCATATCGCCCCCCATCATTGAAACTTGAAGCTGTTGTTCTGAAAAAAGGGGGAGTAATGAACGATTACGCCGCCACCGCAAGCAAGGCCGATACCTTCAACTATCGGATCGTCAGGCAGTTCGCACTGGTCACGGTGTTCTGGGGCATCGTCGGCATGACGGTGGGCGTTTTTCTCGCCGCGCAGCTGATCTGGCCTCAGTTGAACTTCGACACCGCCTGGCTCAGCTACGGCCGCCTGCGCCCGCTGCACACCAACGCCGTGATCTTCGCCTTCGGCGGCAGCGCGCTGTTCGCGACCTCGTACTACGTGGTCCAGCGCACCTGTCAGGCCCGCCTTTTCTGTGACTGGCTGGCCGCCTTCACTTTCTGGGGCTGGCAGGTGGTCATCGTGGCCGCCGCCATCACGCTGCCGCTAGGCTACACCAGCAGCAAGGAATACGCCGAACTGGAATGGCCGATCGACATCCTGATCACCCTGGTCTGGGTGGCCTACGCCATCGTGTTCTTCGGCACCATCATCAAACGCCGCGCCAAGCACATCTACGTGGCCAACTGGTTCTTCGGCTCGTACATCCTCACCATCGCCATCCTGCACATCTTCAACAACATCGAGATGCCGGTGACGCTGTGGAAGTCGTACTCGGCCTACGCCGGGGTGCAGGACGCCATGGTGCAGTGGTGGTACGGCCACAACGCGGTCGGCTTCTTCCTGACCACCAGCTTCCTGGGCATGATGTATTACTTCGTGCCCAAGCAGGCCGGCCGTCCGATCTACTCGTACCGCCTGTCCATCGTCCACTTCTGGGCGCTGGCCTTCACCTACATGTGGGCCGGACCCCACCACCTGCTGTACACCTCGCTGCCCGACTGGACCCAGTCGCTGGGCATGGCGTTCTCGCTGATCCTGCTGGCGCCGTCGTGGGGCGGCATGATCAACGGCATCATGACGCTGCAGGGCGCCTGGTACAAGCTGCGCACCGATCCGATCCTGAAGTTCATGGTGACCGCGCTGTCGTTCTACGGCATGGCCACGTTCGAAGGTTCGATGATGGCGATCCGCACCGTGAACGCGCTGTCGCACTACACCGACTGGACCATCGGCCACGTGCACTCCGGCGCGCTGGGCTGGGTGGCGATGATCTCGTTCGGCTCGCTCTATTACCTGATCCCGCGCCTGTATGGCCGCGAGAAGATGCACAGCGTCAAGGCCATCGAACTGCACTTCTGGATCGCCACCATCGGCGTGGTGCTGTACATCGCCGCGATGTGGATCGCCGGGGTGCAGCAGGGCCTGATGTGGCGCGACACCGCCGCCGACGGCACGCTGGTCTACAGCTTCGTCGAGGAACTCAAGACGCGGGTGCCGTATTACCTGATCCGCCTGCTCGGTGGCGCGCTGTATCTGTCGGGCATCTGGATCATGGCCTGGAACGTCTGGAAGACGGTGCGCGGCGCGACGGCGGTCGACCCCGCCGTTCCGCGGGACGACCCGCATGCCGCCGGCGCGCTGGCCACGGCTTGACGAGGACATCATGGCCAACAAGCAACAAGGCTTTTTCTCCCACCAGACGCTCGAGAAGAACATCGGCTGGATGATCATCGCCAGCATCCTGGTGGTGTCCTTCGCCGGGCTGGTGCAGATCGTGCCGCTTTTCTACCAGCACAGCACCACGGAGCCGGTCGCGGGGGTCGAACCCTACAGCCCGCTGCGCCTGATGGGCCGCGACGTCTACATCCGCGAAGGCTGTGTCGGCTGCCACTCGCAGCAGATTCGGGTGTTGGCGGCCGAAGTGCAACGTTATGGGCCATACTCGCTGGCCTCGGAATCCATGTACGACCATCCCTTCCTGTGGGGCTCCAAGCGCACCGGCCCGGACCTGGCGCGCGTAGGCGAACGCTATTCCGACGAGTGGCACCGCATCCACCTGCGCAACCCGCGCCAGGTGGTGCCGGAATCCAACATGCCGGCCTATCCGTGGCTGGAAAAGACCGTGATCACCGGCCAGAACGTCGACCAGAGGATGCGCGCGCTGCGCGCCCTGGGCGTGCCGTACTCCGACGAGGAGATCGCCGCGGCGCCCAAGGCCATCGAGGGCAAGACCGAAGAGGACGCGCTGGTGGCCTACCTGCAAGGGCTGGGCGTCGGCGTGCGCAAGGCGCAGCAGGCCAGGAAGGCCGAGGAAGCCAGGAAGGCCGCGCAGCCGCCGGCCAGCGCCGTGCAACCCGCGGCCACCGGAGACTGATCATGGCATTCCTGAGCGCGATCGTCACCGCCGTCTCGATGGCAACCTTTGTCGGCATCGTCTGGTGGGCCTGCTCGCGCGGCCGCCAGCGCGCCAACAGCGAATCGGCCATGTTGCCGTTCGCATTGCCGGATGAATTCGGGCCGACTCACCAAGACGGAGCGGATCGTTCATGAGCGATTTCATCGATGGCTTCTGGGGGTATTTCATTTCGATCATCGCGGTCGGCGGCGTGGTCTTCTGCGTGACGCTGCTGTACTCGCAACGCCGTTGGCTCGGCGCCCGGCCGGTCGATGGCCAGGTGGAAAACACCGGCCATGTCTGGGACGGCGACCTCACCGAACTGAACAACCCCGTGCCCGGCTGGTGGACCTGGATGTTCCTGCTGGCGTGCGGGGTCGCGCTGGGCTACCTGTTCCTCATGCCCGGCCTGGGCTCGTACCCAGGCCAGCTGGGTTACAGCAGCGCCGACGAAGTGGCGCAGCAGCAGGCCAGGATGGCCGCGGCGGTGCGCCCCATCTATGCGCGCTTCGAGACCATGACCGTGCCGCAGATCGCGGCGGACGCGGGCGCCCGTGAAATCGGCCAGCGCCTGTTCCTGAACACCTGCGCGCAGTGCCATGGTTCCGACGCCAAGGGCGGCCCGAGCTTTCCCAATCTGGCCGACAGCGACTGGCTGTATGGCGGCTCGCCCGAAACCATCATGCAGACCATCACCAATGGCCGCATCGGCATCATGCCGCCCTGGAAGTCCGTCATCGCCCCCGACGTGGCCGGCGACATCGCGCATTACGTGCGTTCGCTGTCGGGGCTCGGAGCGGATCCGGAACGCGCATTGCGGGGCCAGCAGGGCTACCAGACGTACTGCCTGGCCTGTCACGGCGCCGATGGCAAGGGCAACCAGGCGCTGGGCGCGCCCAACCTGACCGACGAGATCTGGCTTTACGGCAGTTCCGAAGCCTCCATCGTCCGAACCATCCTGGAGGGCCGCGAAAACCACATGCCCGCGCACGGCGACGTCCTGACCCCGGTGCAGATCAAGATCCTGACCGCCTGGGTCTGGGGCCTGTCCAACAAGCCGGATGCGCCACCG
This sequence comes from Achromobacter sp. ISS7, assembly GCF_056523125.1. NCBI lineage: Bacteria > Pseudomonadati > Pseudomonadota > Betaproteobacteria > Burkholderiales > Alcaligenaceae > Achromobacter > Achromobacter sp. ISS7. The sequence goes on from NZ_JAWRZD010000001.1 coordinate 3,441,756, forward strand.
CAACCGGCCCCAGCCCCGGCCCCGGCCCCCGCCTCGGCCGACCAGGCATCGCCCCATGGATGATGGGTCAAGCGCAAGCGTCAGCAGTTCGCCTGGCGGCGACCCGCCACCCTGGCGGCCGCACGCGCGGCCGCCGCGCCCTGGCCATGAAACGCTGGAGCAGACCCTGGCCGACGTGCGCGGCAAGATCTATCCGCGCTCGGTCAGCGGCATCTTCGCGCGCTGGCGCATCGCCTTCGTCTTTCTCACCCAGCTGATCTTCTACGGCCTGCCGTGGCTGCAATGGAACGGCCGCCAGGCGGTGCTGTTCGACCTGGGCGCGCGCAAGTTCTACCTGTTCGGCCTGGTGCTGTGGCCGCAGGACGTGGTCTACCTGGCGGTGCTGCTGGTGATCTCGGCGCTGGCGCTGTTCCTGTTCACCGCGGTGGCGGGGCGGCTGTTCTGCGGCTACGCCTGTCCGCAGACCGTCTACACCGAGATCTTCATGTGGATCGAGCGCAAGGTCGAAGGCGACCGCGTCGCCCGCATCCGGCTCGACGAATCGCCCTGGACCTGGCGCAAGGCGCGCCTGAAGGTCACCAAGCACGTCCTGTGGATCGCGCTGGCCTGGTGGACCGGTTCGACCTTCATCGGCTATTTCGCGCCGATCCGCGAGCTGGGCCACGAACTGTTCACGCTGCAGCTGGGGCCGTGGCAATGGTTCTGGATGGTGTTCTACGGCTTCGCTACCTGGGGCAACGCCGGTTTCATGCGCGAGTCGGTGTGCAAGTACATGTGCCCGTACGCGCGCTTCCAGAGCGTGATGGTCGACCCCGACACCTTCGTCGTCACCTACGACAAGCGCCGCGGCGACCCGCGCGGCGGCCGTTCGCGCAAGGTCGACCACAAGGCCGCCGGGCTGGGCGACTGCGTCGATTGCAGCCTGTGCGTGCAGGTGTGCCCGACCGGCATCGACATCCGCGAAGGCCTGCAATACATGTGCATCGGCTGCGGCGCCTGTATCGACGCCTGCGAACAGGTGATGGACAAGATGCAGTACCCGTCGGGGCTGATCCGCTACACCTCCGAGCGGGCGATGCTGGACGGACTGTCGACCCAGAGCGCGCGCTCGCACCTGCTGCGGCCGCGGGTGCTGATCTATGGCTCGCTGATCCTGGCGCTGGCGGTGGCGTTCGTGGCCTCGCTGGCGATGCGCAACCCGCTGCGGGTCGACGTGATCCGCGACCGCGGCGTGCTGGGGCGCGAAGTGTCCGGCGGCATGATCGAGAACGTGTACCGGCTGCAGATCATCAACACCTCGGATTCGCCGCTGCGGCTGCGGCTGTCGGCCGACGGCGTGCCGGGGCTGGCGGTGCGCGCCGGACAGGGCGAGTCGGACGTGGTGGAAGTCGAGGCGGCGGCCAACAAGCTGGTGCCGATGGTGATCCGCGCGCCGGCCGGCGTCGAGCCGGGCGCCCACCCGATCACATTGCGGGCCCGCGCCCATGACCAAGAGAACCGGCCGGTCGAGACCGACGAAGCCGCAAGTTTCTATGTGCCCGATTGATTCGGGAAAAAGGATGCCGACGATGACTACTGCCCATGCTGCCGCGCCGATGATGGTGAAACCCTGGTACCGCGAATTCTGGCCCTGGTTCCTGATGGCCGGGCCGTTCCTGGCGGTGATCGGCTGTTCGATCACGATCTACCTGGCTTATACCCAGTTCGGCGACCAGCCGATCCAGGAAGGCGTGGTCAAGCGCGGCCTGCTGATCGAACAGGTGGATGCAGCGCCCTCCCCGCCCGCCGCGACTGGCGTTGATCGCAGCAGCGGTGGGTAACGCGGCCGGCGTACGGAATGCCCGGCACCAAAGAAAAAACCCGCAGAACTTGCGTTCTGCGGGTTTCTTACCAGCCTGGCATGCCAAGCTGGAAATCTGGCGGAGATGGTGGGATTGCAACCATAGACGCAATCAATTGAAAAATAAAGAGATTTCAACAAACACCAAAAAATACCCTTAAAAGTACCTACATAGTTATCAACATAAGAAGCTATTGAGCCTCCTTGCCCGGCGCATCGGCGATCTGACTTTCTGAAGAAGGGCCATCCCACAAAAAATCCAGACCAAGCATTCGTGCTTTATCGGCGTCCGTACCGATCTTCAGATCCCAACGCTTCTCTAGGAAGGCGAGCATCTTTAAGCCGCGCTTCAGGATGCTGTCGGGCGTCCAATCGCTTTCTTTGGCCACTTCATTCTCTGCATAGCAGCCGTAGACGAAACCAACTGTATTGTCCTTCGGCGAACTCTTCTTATCACTGAATGAGCGATTCGACAGCGACGCGTTTTTGGCATGGGAAAGGGGTAATAGATTGCCGAGCGATTCACGCAACGCATCCCTCCTTTTCTGCGGCAAAGAACTAAAAGCTTCTCCCCAATTAGGTGCGCGCGCCCGTCGCGGGTAGATATGCTCCACAGTCAAAAAATCCTTAGGAGGCTCCGTGAACTCAGGCCAGAACAACTTGCTACGCTCTGTCCGTGCCTTATTTTGAAGACTCAAATTGTATTCATAAAGGAAATACCGAAGCCCTTCCCAGTTGTAAAAGCCTTGCACGGCATACTCGTTTATCAGGCCTTCAATGAAATGTGGATCGTTGGCGACTTCTGTCGCCATATCTCGCACCTCCCGAGTGACCTTTTCGACGGTACTCTTTCCGGCTCCTATGGCAATGGCCAACCGCAAAAATTGATCTACGAACTTTCCACCTAAAGGACTGTAGCCATAGCCCAACTCAGTCAGAAAGATGCAGCGTTCCACGGATTTTAGAAGTTCGATCTGCTTCGTAGTGCTCCTCTCGGTCTGGAGGCATACCAATAGCAGGGTGTCTACCCCCCCAATCCGAATCCGACTAAATTTGTCCAACCAAACGTTTACCTCTGGCGAAAAATCCGAATACCGTGGATTCCACATCTTATACCAGGTCTGCACCGAGTCCTGAAGCGAGCTTACATAACGGTTGATCTTTTCAACAGTTACGCGCCTTTCACCAGGGATTTCATCTCCGATGTTTCTGGCGATAAACCTCTTTTCGAGCAGATCCGCAGCATAATTAACTCGCGACAAACGGCGATACGAGGTATACATACTCTCTGAAGTAGCTGACTCGGCGTCTTCCCTCAAAACATCGGTACCAAAATATGTCAAATAGTGCGTAAGCAGAAAGTGATCGTCGTCTAGCGGTTTGTCCTTATTGCGCCCCAAGTTGTGATAAATCGATTTCCAACAGTCGTTGATGGTCGAGCGGAGCTTCGATTTTTCGTAGTCATCAACGTCGAACTTGAGCGACAGATAAATCAGCCGGTTTTTCAAAAGCTCCAGGTACGAAAGGGGCTTTCCTCTATTGTTCATAGTCTCGAAAGCGACGCAGACTTCGACATCCTGTGTGATCGTGAACGTGTTGAACAAAAGCTGTTGTGTGATCTTTCGATACAAAACCTCAACTTCTTCAACCGACAGCTCGCCCACACGTGACTCAAAAAAAGTCTTAGCACGCTCTAGATTTTGCGTGTAGATCGTTTCCTGCGATTGAGAACTCGACGAGCGCTCACCGAAGACCTTGGTCTTTAAAAACTCGTAGCTAGGATTGTCTTTCTCGTACCCAAAGATATAGGAGCGTGATATGCCGCCTCCATCTTTGGAATCAAAGATATATCGCTTCTGCACATCCGCACGGGAAGTGAAATTTATCTTCTCTCCATCCCCCAGTGTTTCCAGGATCACCTGAATTAAGATGATCGCGGTGGTCAGGCGCTGTTGTCCATCGACCACAAAATAGGGCTTGAAATTCTTCGCTTCGATGATCCAAAGATCGTCTTCCCAAGTTTTGTAGATATCCGGTGACACGTCTTCAAGAGTAAGCACACCGGTGTAGTGATTCGTCCGGGGTTCCAACTGTTGAACGTCGCTCCAAAAATCTTTGAGTTGTTTCTCTGTCCATGCATATCCTCGCTGGTAATCGGGAATGCGAAATATCCGATCAGTGAATATCTTGGACAAAGTAACGAGTTGATCGTCCATTTAGCTGAAGCCTCGTAGCAGTTCGTTGGGATGGCAGGTACATAAATTTACACAATCTCCATCGACCGTGGAGAATTAGCTCAACGAGTACATCGCGTCAGTGCTGCGTCGCTATGCGTCACCCGGCAACGCTCCGAATCGGGCCTCAGAGGCGCTCAAAGACTGGTGGCAGCGGGTGACGCAGGGGCGAGTCTTTTTTGCCGATATAGCGCGCAGAGGTGTTGACACACAATTTTGCTGTATATTTATACAGCATCTTAAGGTGCCATCATGACCATGCTCGACCGTCCCCCACCCACGCCTATGCCTGCGGCTCGCATACGCAAGCTATACAGCCGCAATCCATCGGCCGAAAGGCTCTGCCCTGGCCTGGGAAATCTGGCGCCTGCAGCGCGTTCTGATTGCGCTGGAAGCCGGCATGCGAAAAGCCGCCACCCTACGTCACCGACAAGACGTCATCGACCACATCACGGGGCTGTTGGAGTACGTGCAGGGCGAACCCTGTTTGACCGCCCCCCCTCGCGGTCAAGCAGGGGCGCAAGCGTGGCGAACAGCGTTGATGCGCGGTCGCCCACCGACGGCCGGAGCACCGGCGAAAAAAGCCCCGCGAGTGCGGGGCTGATCGTGACCACTGGCTGCGCTGCTACTCGTTCACGCCCTGGATGACGTAGGGTTTGAACCGGACCACTACATGGCCCAGCCAAGCGTTGATTTCCAAGAACTTGACCTGCAGCGACTCCAGCTCGTTGCGCGCGAAGACCTGCGCCGCTGATACCGGCGTGCCAAAGCCGCCGGAATTCGACGGCACTAGGCCCATGAGCTGCGGCGGCACGCGGTGCGCGGCGAGCACGTCGTCGCGCGACACGTTTTTGATGTTGAAAAAGTCATCCCGCGCGACGACCTCGCTCACGGGGATGATCTGCATCCCGTCCTTCTTCCCGCCAGGTGCGTACACGAACAGATTGCGGAAGTTGCCCGGCCCCTTCGATTCCTTCATTGCCTTGCGGATGTCATCGACATAGCTGGTGTCCGTCACCGTGTCCGTCAGGTACATGACGAACCCTGCATGACTGCCGCTCAGGTAGTACTTGCGCCGGAAGAGCGTGGCGGACTCGTTCAACCATGCCGCATTCAGCGCGGCCAGATACTCGGGCAAGCCATAAATTTCCTGGCTGATGTCCAGCTGCGTGAGCTGGCATACCGTGTCCGTGCGGAACTCATGTTCCTGGCCAGAGCTGGGGACCAAGAAGAATTGACGAGACAGCACGCGCCACGCGTCTACCTAGCCAATGCGTGCTTCATGGCCAACAATTTGCCCGTCACGCTATCGCGCAGACATTGCCAAGCCTCAGGAAATCGACGGTGCTTCTCAAGCAGACAGCACCACCGAAAATCGTTAAGCCCCAACATCGAACCAACAGAAGGGAGCCCAAGAAAAAACCCGCAGAACTTGCGTTCTGCGGGTTTCTTACCAGCTTGGCATGCCAGGCTGGAAATCTGGCGGAGATGGTGGGATTCGAACCCACGATGCAGTTTTTAGCCACATACTCCCTTAGCAGGGGAGCCCCTTCAGCCTCTCGGGCACATCTCCGAAGAGAACGAGATTCTAGCACGACTTTTTACACTATTGCCCGCGCGATGCCGCGGACGTGAAAAAAACCGTGCCGGACCTGCGTCGCTCAGGCCTTGGCGGCGGGCGCCTGGTCCAGGCCGAAGGCCTTGTGCAGCGCGCGCACGCCCAGTTCCATGTACTTGTCGTCGATGATGACCGAGGTCTTGATTTCGCTGGTGCTGATCATCTGGATGTTGATGCCTTCCTGCGAAAGCGTCTGGAACATCAGGCTGGCCACGCCGACGTGCGAGCGCATGCCGATGCCGACGATCGAGACCTTGGCGACCTTCTCGTCGGTCGACAGTTCACGCGCACCCACGGCAGGGATGACTTCGCGCTTGAGCAGGTCGACGGCACGCGCGAACTCGTTGCGATTCACGGTGAACGAGAAATCGGTCGTGCCAGCCACGGACTGGTTCTGCACGATCATGTCGACGTCGATGTTGGCGGCGGCGACCGGGCCCAGGATCGAGAAGGCGATGCCGGGTTTGTCGGGCACGCCCAACAGGGTGATTTTGGCTTCGTCGCGGCTGAAGGCGATGCCGGAGACAACGGCGGCTTCCATTTTTTCGTCTTCCTCAAAAGTAATCAGCGTGCCCGAACGCATTTCTTCGTCGAGCGGGATGAGCGGGTCGGTCAGCGAGGACAGCACTCGCGTCGGCACACGGTATTTGCCAGCGAATTCGACCGAGCGGATCTGCAGGACCTTGGAGCCCAGCGAGGCCATTTCCAGCATTTCCTCGAAGGAAACGACGGCCATGCGGCGCGCTTCGGGCACCACCCGCGGATCGGTCGTGTAGACGCCATCCACATCGGTGTAGATCAGGCATTCATCGGCCTTGAGCGCCGCCGCCACGGCCACGGCCGAGGTGTCGGAGCCGCCACGGCCCAGGGTGGTGATGTGGCCGTCAGGGTCCACGCCCTGGAAGCCGGTGACGATGACCACGCGGCCGGCGTCGAGGTCGCCGCGGATGCGGGCGTCGTCGATCGACGTGATGCGGGCCTTGGTGAACGACGAATCGGTGCGCACCGGCACTTGCCAGCCCGCGTAGCTGCGGGCGGCGACGCCTTCGGCTTGCAGCGCGATGGCCAACAGGCCGCTGCTGGCCTGCTCGCCGGTGGCGGCGATCATGTCGAGCTCGCGCGCGTCGGGTTGGGGCGTAATCTCGCGCGCCAGGCCCAGCAGGCGATTGGTTTCGCCTGCCATGGCCGACGGCACCACGACAACCTGGTGGCCGGCAGCGTGCCACTTTGCGACGCGTCGCGCCACGTTCCGGATGCGCTCGACCGAGCCCATCGAAGTACCGCCATATTTATGAACGATCAGGGACATCTCGTACTCTGGCTGGGGACCCGCCGCAAGAGTGTTGACGGGCAAAACCTCGTATTCTATCCCGACGGTGAAAATTTGCGCAGGCCATGGAATTTTCTTTCCAGGGAACGGTCGTTTTTTCGGGAAAAATGTCGTTTCGCCCGGGATTTTCCCTCACCGGCTGCCGTTTCTCGCGCGGCAGGTGGCAGCCGGCGCCGCGGGATCGGGGAGATCGCGCGACGACCGCCGTCAGGGACCAAGCCCGCCTCGGCGCCGAGGTCAGGGCGCCGGCCGCGGCTCGATCCAGACCCGCCCGCGATGGCAGCGGATCACGTGGCCGGCCTGCTCCACCCGCAGTTGGCGGTCATGCCCCAGGCTGTGCAGGCCGCGCAACTGCCGCAGCAGGTCGTTCATGCGCGCCTCGGTCGGCATGCGGGCGCCATTGCGTTCCAGCCAGTGGCGCAGCACGTGGACCTGGCGCGCCGGCGACAGCTGGCGCCAGGCCGCCAGCGAAAAGCTGACGCCGTCGGCGTCGGGCTCGAGCGCGTCGAAGTCGTCGCGCGCCACCTCGTCCAGGATCTCGCCGGCCTCGGCCATGTGGCGCGCATGGCGGGCGACGATGGCGCGCCAGCCGGGCCAGCGCGCGTCGAGCACCGGCGCCAGCAGCGCGCGCAGCGCGCCGCGGGTGTAGCGCGGGTCGGCATTGGTGGGGTCCTGCACCGGTTGCCAGCCGCTGGCGTCGGCGAATTGCCGCGCGGCCCGCAGGATCGTTTCGCGGTCCTGCTCCAGCCACGGCCGCAGATAAGCCACGCCGTCGCGCGACGTGAGCGGCGCCATGGCCGCCATGCCGGCCAGCCCGGTGCCGCGCAGCAGGCGCAGCAGCACGGTCTCGGCCTGGTCGTTGCGATGGTGCGCCAGCAGGATCAGGCCGACGCCTTCGTCCGCCGCCAGCCGCGCCAGCGCCGCGTAGCGGGCGTCGCGGGCGGCGGCCTCGATGCCCTTGCCGCCGGCCGCGTCGACCTCGACCCGGGCCTGCCGCAGCGGCAGCCCCAGCAGGCCAGCGAGAGCTTCGACCTGGTCCTGCCAGCCATCGGCGGCGGCCTGCAGGCCGTGGTGCACATGCAGCAGCACCAGGCCGGCGTCGAGCTCGCGCGCCACGGCGGCCGCGTGCAGCGCCAGCATGGCCGAGTCGGCGCCGCCGCTGACGGCCACGGCGAAACGCCCGGGCGGCTGCGGCAGGGCTTGCAGGGCGCGGCGCAGAGCCGCGATCAGGTCAGGCGAGACGGGATGGGGGAAAGCCCCCCCCGCGGCGGGTGAAGCGGGCGCGGGGGACGGGGAGGTCATGGCGGTGGGCGCGGGCCGGTGGCGGCCGCGGCGCCGGCGCAGGCCGGCGCGCGCGCATCGCTCAGGCGCGCACTTCCTGGAAGGCGCCGTAGGACAGCACGCGTTGCACGCGCTGTTCCACGAGCTGCTCGGGCGTCAGGCCCTGCAGCTGGCGCAGGGCGTCGCCCAGCGCGCGGCGCAGCAGGCGCGCCATGACGCGCGGGTCGCGGTGCGCGCCGCCCACGGGTTCGTTGATGACGCGGTCGACCAGGCCCAGGTCCTTCAGGCGCGGGGCGATGATAGCCAGCGCCTCGGCGGCCTCGGGCGCCTTGTCGGCGCTGCGCCACAGGATCGAGGCGCAGCCTTCGGGCGAGATCACCGCGTAGGTGGCGTATTGCAGCATCAGCACGGCGTTGCCCACGGCGATCGCCAGTGCGCCGCCCGAGCCGCCCTCACCGATGATGGTGACGATCACGGGCACCTTCAGTTCGGCCATGGCGTACAGGTTGTGGCCGATGGCTTCGGACTGGCCGCGTTCCTCGGCGCCGATGCCGGGATAGGCGCCCGGGGTGTCGACGAAGGTGAACACGGGAATGCCGAACTTCTCGGCCAGGCGCATCAGGCGCAGGGCCTTGCGGTAGCCTTCCGGACGCGGCATGCCGAAGTTGCGCGCGGCGCGTTCCTTGGTGTCGCGGCCCTTCTGGTGGCCGATCACCATGCAGGGCGAGCCGTTGAAGCGCGCCAGGCCGCCCACGATGGACTGGTCGTCGGCGTACATGCGGTCGCCGTGCAGTTCGTGGAAGTCGGTGAAGATTTCGCGCACGTAGTCCAGCGTGTAGGGACGCTGGGGGTGGCGGGCGACCAGCGCCGTCTGCCAAGGCGTGAGCTTGGCGTAGATTTCCTTGGCCAGCGACTGGCTCTTCTGCTGCAGACGTCCGATCTCGTCGGAGATGTCTACCGCCGAATCGGCCTGCACATAGCGCAGCTGCTCGATCTTGTTCTCAAGCTCGGCGAGCGGCTGTTCAAATTCCAGAAATGTATTGCGCATGTAGTGTGGTTCCGTAGATGGGCGACCTGGATTGCGTCAGTATTGGACCGGCGTCGGTTCCAGACTGCGCCACAGATACCAGGTTGCCACGGTACGCCAGGGTTGCCACGCCAACGAGACTTCGCGAGCCTCGAAGCGCGAGACAGGCTCGCCGCTGAAATAGTGTAGCGAGATTGCCTTGAGCAACCCAGGATCATCCAGCGGCAGAACATCGGGCCGCTGCAGATTGAAAATCAAAAACATCTCCGCCGTCCAGCGTCCGATGCCGCGGATGGCGGTCAATTCCGAAATGACAGCCTCGTCGTCCATGGCCGCCCACTTCTCGGGATGCACCCGGCGTTCGCCGAAATGCACCGCCAGATCCAGCACGTATTCGGCCTTGCGCTGCGACAGGCCGGCCGCGCGCAGGCCTTCCAGGCCGACGCGCAGCACCGCCACCGGCGTGGGACGCTTGCCGGCGGCTTCCAGGAACTTGTCCCAGACGGCATCGGCCGCCTTGGCCGAGACCTGCTGGCCGATGATGGCGCGGGCCAGCGTCACGAACGGCGTGCCGCGCGACGTCAGCCAGACCTCGGGGTGCTGGGGAATGATCTTTTTCAGGATGCGGTCGCGCCGCATCAGGTGGGCAACGGCGGCTTCCCAATAATCCGGCTTGGGAATGTCGGTATCTGCGATGGACATGTCGGGCGTATCCAGGGGGTCAGGCCCGACGCCACTGCGTCAGGCCGCCCGGCTTGTCATCGAGCTCGATGCCGGCGTCGCGCAGCTCGGCGCGGATGCGGTCGGCCGCCGCGAAGTCGCGCGCCGCCTTGGCCGCCGCGCGGGCGTCGATCAGGGCCTGGATGGCGTCGGCGTCGAGTTCGGCGCGCGCGCCCTGCTCCATGCCGGCCGCCGAATAGCGGGTGGCCGACTGGAAGTACGCGGCCGGATCCTGCTGCAGCAGGCCCAGCAGGCCGCCCAGGGCCTTGAGCTGGCCGGCGCTGCGCGCGCGCTTGCCGCGGTTGGCCTCGGAGGCCAGTTCGAACAGGGCCGCCACGGCGCCCGAGCTGTTGAAATCGTCGTCCATGGCGGCCTTGAAGGCCTGCGCCTGGGGTTCGTTCCAGTCGATGCCCTGGTCGTCGGCCGCCACGTTCTGCAGCGCCTGGTACAGGCGGTCGAGCGCGTTCTGGGCGTCGACCAGGTTGTCCGGCGTGTAGTTCTGCGGGCTGCGGTAGTGGTTGCGCACGATGAAGAAGCGCACCATCTCGGCTTCGCGCGGGTTGACGCGGTAGTCGGCCACGTCGGCCGCCGGCTCGCCCTGGGCGATGGTCTGGCGGATGGTGCGGAAGTTGCCGAGCGACTTGGACATCTTGTCCGAATCGACCATCAGCGGGCCGCAATGCATCCAGATGTTGGCCAGCACGCCGCCGAAGGCGCCCTCGGTCTGGGCGATCTCGTTCTCGTGGTGGGGGAATTTCAGGTCGGGACCGCCGCCGTGGATGTCCAGCGGCAGGCCGAGCAGCGACTTGCTCATGGCCGAGCACTCGATGTGCCAGCCCGGACGGCCCAGGCCGTAGGGCGACTCCCACTTGGTGTCGGCCGGTTCTTCTTCCTTGGCCGACTTCCACAGCACGAAGTCGAGCGGGTCGCGCTTGGCCGAGCCCACCGCCACGCGTTCGCCGGCGCGCAGGTCGTCCAGCGTCTTGCCGGACAGCTTGCCGTAGCCCTCGAAGCCGCGCACGGCGTAGTTCACGTCGCCGTCGTCGGCCTGGTAGGCCAGGCCCTTCTGTTCGAGCTTGCCGATGATGTCCAGCATCTCGCCCACGTACTGGGTGGCGCGCGGCTCGCGGTCGGGCGTTTCCACGCCCAGCGCGCGCTCGTCGGCATGCATGGCGGCGATGTAGAACTCGGTGACCTCGCCGATGCGGCGGCCGGTCTCGACCGCGCGGCGGATGATCTTGTCGTCGATGTCGGTGATGTTGCGCACGTAGTCGACCGCCAGGCCGCTGGCGCGCAGCCAGCGCTGCACCACGTCGAACGACACCAGCATGCGGGCGTGGCCCAGGTGGCAGAAGTCGTACACGGTCATGCCACACACGTACATGCGCACCTGACCGGCCTGGGCCGGCTTGAACGGTTCTTTGGTACGCGATAACGTGTTGTAGATTTGCAGCATGGCGCTTGTGATGGTCCAGTTCTTTCCGTGGCGGCCGCGGAAAAAGTTGCGCCCGAAGGACGATACCTTCAGGACTTGCCGTTCGGCCGGGTGGCGTGGGGTACGCCCGGGATTCACTTCAGCCCGAGGGTTCGCCCATCGGTCTTCCCGTTGTGTCCGTCCGTTGGTCCGCCCGATCTGTCCGCCCGATCTTTTACCCATTGGTTTTACTCATTGTCGAGCCAAAAACTCAACCAAGGCTAAAATGGCGGTCGTCAAGTATAGCAAGCGGCCCGGCCGCGCGCGTCAGCGCCGGCCGGCCACGACTTTTAACGGATGCCCACGTGACTATCAAGCCGCGTTTTTGCGTCACCCTGCTCGCCCTGGCCCTGGCCGGAGCGCCGCTCGCCGGCGCCTACGCCCAATCCATGGCCGGCGGTTCGGGCGAGAACCCGAACGCCAACCGGACCACCCTCGACCCCATCCCGCCCGAAGGCGGCTGGGACGGCCTGTCGAACGTGCTCAAGGCGGTACAGCCCGGTGTGGACACCCGGCTGCAGCCGTCCGCCTCGCAGATCACCACCCACATCGAGCGCCTGCTGAACCGCGGCGACAACGCCGAGGCGCTGGCGATGATCGAAAAGCGCCAAGCCGAGATCAAGGACCAGCGCGGCACCGACGTGCAGCTGATGTTCCAGCACGCCCGCGCCCTGGCCGCGCTCGACCGCAAGGCCGAGGCCATCGACATCTACACCGAGATGACGACCCGCTTCCCCGAGCTGCCGGAACCTTGGAACAACCTGGCGGCTCTATATGCAAGCCGGGGCGAACTTGAAAAAGCGCAGGACGCCCTGCAAATGGCCTTGCGCGCCGACCCGGGCTACGCCGCCGCGCGCGCCAACCTGGGCGACCTGCAACTGCTGCAGGCCCTGCGCACCTACAAGCAGGCCGCCGGCGAAGGCGTGCCGGGCATGCAGGACAAGGCCCGCGAAGTCGAAACCATGCTGAAGGATAAGCAACGCAAATGATGTCCCGCTACTCCCCTCTCCACCTGCTGCGCCTGACGGCGTGCTCGTTCGCGCTGGCGTTTGCCCCGGCGCTCGTCAGCGCCGCGCCCGCGGCCGCCCCCTCCAACTCCACCTCTGAAGGCACCAAAGCCATGAGCACCAATCCCCGCGTCAAGCTTCACACCAACCAAGGCGACATGGTCATCACCCTGGACGCCGCCAAGGCGCCCAAGACCGTCGAGAACTTCCTGACCTACGTCAAGGAAGGCTTCTACAACGGCACGGTGTTCCATCGCGTGATCGACGGCTTCATGATCCAGGGCGGCGGCTTCGAGCCCGGCATGAAGCAGAAGCAGACCCATGCCCCGATCGAGAACGAGGCCAACAACGGCCTGAAGAACGACAAGTACACCCTGGCGATGGCCCGCACCAGCGACCCGCACTCGGCCACCGCGCAGTTCTTCATCAACGTCTCGAACAACGACTTCCTGAACTTCACCGCGCCCACGCCGAACGGCTGGGGCTACGCCGTGTTCGGCAGCGTCACCGAAGGCACCGACGTCGTCGACAAGATCAAGGGCGTGAAGACCGGCAACAAGGGCTTCCACCAGAACGTGCCGAACGAAGACGTGATCATCGAGAAGGCCGAAGTTCTTGAATAAGATCGTCCTGTCCGGTCCGATCTGGCTGGCCTCCGACCTGCACCTGGGGCCGGCCACGCCGGCCACCTCGGAGGCCTTCCAGGCCTTCCTGCAGGCGGCCGAGGAAGAAGCCGCCGCCCTGCTGCTGCCGGGCGACATCTTCGACGCCTGGATCGGCGACGACGTGATTCGCGCCGCGCCGCCGTGGCTCGCCACGGCGCTGACGGCGCTGCGCGCCACGGCCAGCCGCATTCCGGTGTGGCTGGGCCGCGGCAACCGCGACTTCCTGATCGGCGAGGAGCTGGCCGCCGCGGTCGGCGCCAAGCTGCTGCCGGAGCCGGCGCTGCTGCAGACCGACCATGGCGACATCCTGCTGACCCACGGCGACGAGTTCTGTACCGACGACGCGGCCTACCAGCAGTTCCGCCAGATGGTGCGCAACCCGCAATGGCAGGCCGAATTCCTGGCCAAGACCATTCCCGAGCGCCTGGCCATGGCGCAGCAGGCCCGCGGCGAAAGCCAGATGGCCAACCAGGCCAAGTCCATGGAGATCATGGACGTCAACGCCGGCGCCGTCGAGCAGGCCTTCCGCGACCATGGCGTCAAGCTGATGGTGCACGGCCACACGCACCGCCCCGCCCGCCACGTGCTGGAGGTCGACGGCGCCAAGCGCGAACGCTGGGTGCTGCCGGACTGGGACTGTGACCACGTGTCGCCGCCGCGCGGCGGCTGGCTGGTCATCGACCGCGACGGGCTGGAGTTCTACGACCTGGAAACGGCCGACTAGGCGGCCCGCCCGTCCTGTCCGCCCCAAGCAAAGGGCCGCGTCATGCGCGGCCCTTTCTTTTTGCCCGCCCCGGCAACGGGGCCCGGGCCTTCAGCGGGTGAAGATCCAGGCCGCCACGACCGCGCCGAACACGATGCGGTACCAGGCGAACACGCGGTAGGTGTGGTTGGCGACGAAACGCAGCACCGCGCGCACCACCACGATGGCGCTCAGGAAGGCCGCCACGAAGCCCACGGCGATGCCGGACAGGTCGTGCTGGGTCAGCAGGTCCATGTTCTTGTACATGTCGTACACGGCCGCGCCCAGCATGGTCGGCATGGCCAGGAAGAACGAGAACTCGGTGGCCGTCTTGCGCTGGATGCCGGCGATCATGCCGCCGATGATGGTGGCGCCCGAGCGCGAGGTGCCGGGGATCATGGCCAGGCACTGCGCCACGCCCACGCCCAGCGCCTGCTTCCAGGTGATCTGTTCCAGCGTGCGGGCGGTGGCGCGCTCGTCCGAGGCGGTGTCGTCGGCCGCGCCAGGCGCGTCGCCGGGGGTGTGACGGGTGCGGCGCTCCACGTACAGCATGATCAGGCCGCCCAGCACCAGCGTCACCACCACCACGCCGGGATGGTAGAACACCTGCTTGATGGACTTGATGAAGATGGCGCCGATGACCGCCGCCGGCAGGAAGGCGATCAGCAGGTTGCGGGTGAAGGCCACCTCGCTCGCCACGCCGGTCAGGGTGCCGCGGATCAGCTGCAGCAGCCGCGCGCGGAAGATCCACATCACCGCCAGGATCGACCCCAGCTGGATCACCACCTCGAACACCTTGCCCTGGCTGGACTCGAAGTTGATCCAGTCGCCGATCAGGATCAGGTGGCCGGTGCTGGACACGGGGATGAATTCCGTCAGCCCCTCGACGATGCCGAGGATGAAGGCCTTGATGAGATAAAGCGTGGTGTCAGTCACGATGGCGGAGTTCCTTGGGGCAATCCCGGAGGCTAGTCATGGGTCAGCGACGCGTCTTCGTCGAGCGGCTCCGGCGCGCGCTTCTCGACGCGCACCAGGGCAATGCGGCGGCCGTCCATTTCCAGCACTTCGAAGCGGAAATGGTCGTGGTGGATCTCGTATTCGCAGACGTCGCCCGGCTTGGGCAGGTGGCCAAAGCGCGACAGCAGGTAGCCCGCCAGGGTGGAGAAGTCCTGCGCGTCGTCGACCAGGCCTTCGGTTTCCAGCACCTGCTCGACGTGGTGCAGGTCGGCCGCGCCGTCGATCTTCCAGATGTTGGGGCCGTCGGCGACGATGTCGGGCAGCTCGTCCTCGTCGGGGAATTCGCCGGCGATGGCCTCGAACACGTCGATCGGCGTCACCAGGCCCTCGATGGCGCCGAACTCGTCGGCCACCAGCACCAGCTGGCCGCGCGAGCGCTTGAGGGTGTCCATCAGGCGCAGGATGCCGATGGCCTCGTGCACGATGATCGGGTCGCGCAGGCGGTTGCGGCGCACCCGGCCCTCGGTGATGAGGTCGGCCACCAGGTCCTTGGCGCGGGCGATGCCCAGCACCTCGTCGAGCGAGCCGCGGCAGACCGGGAAGAAGCTGTGCGGCGCCTCGGTGATCTGGCGCCGGATGGTGTCGGGGTCGTCGTCGATGTTGATCCACGACACGTCGGTGCGCGGCGTCATGATCGAGCGGATCGAGCGTTCGGCCAGCGTCAGCACGCCGCTGACCATGTTGCGCTCTTCCACGCCGAAGGCCGGGATGGCGGGGCCGTCGGCGCTGGGCAGGTCGGGCTCGTCGGCCGGCGGGCGCTTGCCCAGCATGCGCAGCACCGCCGAGGCGGTGCGTTCGCGCATGGGACGGCGCGCGTCCAGCTTGAGCAGGTTGCGGCGCGCCACCTGGTTCAGGGCCTCGATCGCCACCGAGAAGCCGATGGCGGCGTACAGGTAGCCCTTGGGCACCTTGAAGCCGAAGGCCTCCGCCAGCAGCGAGAAGCCGATCATGAGCAGGAAGCCCAGGCACAGCACCACCACCGTCGGGTGGGCGTTGACGAAGCGCGTCAGCGGCTTGGAGGCCAGCAGCATGATGCCGATGGCGATGACCACGGCGATCATCATGATGGCCAAGTGGTCCACCATGCCGACCGCGGTGATGACCGAGTCCAGCGAGAACACCGCGTCCAGCACCACGATCTGCGTCACGATGACCCAGAAGCTGGCGTACACGCGCGGCCCGGAGGAGCCGCCGTGCTGGCCGCCTTCCAGGCGCTCGTGCAGTTCCATGGTGCCCTTGAACAGCAGGAAGAAACCGCCGGCCATGAGGATCAGGTCGCGCCCCGAGGGCGACAGCGGTCCGACCGAAAACAGGGGGGTGGTCAGGGTGACCAGCCACGACATGACCGACAACAGGCCAAGCCGCATGACGAGCGCCAGGCTCAGGCCAAGGATGCGCGCGCGGTCGCGTTGCGACGGCGGCAGCTTGTCCGCCAGGATGGCGATGAAAATCAGGTTATCGATTCCCAGGACGATCTCAAGGACGACCAGGGTAAGCAAGCCGACCCACGCAGCGGGGTCCAGCAGCCACTCCATCAGGAGCTCCAGAAGTTACACGACCGGTAATCGTACCCGGAAAATGCGTGACACGCCGGTGACACGGGTCGTGCGGATGACGGATGGGCGAGGCCTGCATCCCCCTCTCCGGCGCTTTTTGCGCGGGCGCTTGCGATCGATATTGTTATATTATAACGTTCTATCTAACGACGCCCTCATCATCGTCAAGACCTCCCATGATCCGCAAGAACCCGCGCGGCGACCTGCCGCAGATCCACCCCAGCGCCTTCGTCGACCCCACCGCCATTCTCTGCGGCCTGGTCATCGTCGAGGAAAACGTCTTCATCGGTCCCTATGCCGTCATCCGCGCCGACGAGATGGACGCGCAGGGCCGCATCGACCCGATCGTGATCGGCGCGCACTCGAACATCCAGGACGGCGTGGTGATCCATTCCAAGTCGGGCGCGCGGGTGCGCATCGGCCAGCGCACGTCGATCGCCCACCGCGCCATCGTGCATGGCCCCTGCACGGTGGGCGATGGCGTGTTCATCGGCTTCAACAGCGTGTTGTTCAACTGTACGGTCGAGGACGGCTGCGTGGTGCGCTACAACGCGGTGGTCGACGGCGTCCACCTGCCGCCGGGCTTCTACGTGCGATCGACCGAGCGCATCGGCCCGGACACCGATCTTGCGTCGCTGCCCCAGGTGCCCGCCGCGGCCAGCGAGTTTTCCGAAGACGTGGCGCGCACCAACAACGCGCTGGTGCATGGTTACAAGAACATCCAGAACGAGTTCTGAATGACTGCCCAGCCACTCGCCAACACCCTCCCCGTCACGCCACGCCAGGAAACCCCCGCATGATCGACGCCGAGCAATCCTCCCGGCGGCAGGCCGACCTGCTGGTGCGCGGCGGCACCGTGCTGCTGCCCGGCGGCACGATGACGCCCGTCGACATCGCGGCGCGAGACGGCCGCGTGGTGGCGTTGGGCAGTCTGGACGACTGGCGCGCGGACACCACGCTGGACGCCGCCGGCCTGCATGTGCTGCCCGGCGTCATCGACAGCCAGGTGCATTTCCGCGAGCCTGGCCTGACCCACAAGGAAACCCTCGAAGCCGGCACCCGCGGCGCGGTGCTGGGCGGCGTGACCGGCATTTTCGAGATGCCGAACACCAGCCCGTTGACGCTCACGGCCGCCGACTTGCAGGCCAAGCTCGACGCGGCGCGCGGTCGCGCCTGGTGCGACCATGCGTTCTACATCGGCGGCTCCGCCGTCAATGCCGAACGGCTGGCCGAGCTGGAAAACCTGCCCGGCTGCGCCGGCGTCAAGGTCTTCATGGGCAGTTCGTTCGGCGATCTGCTGGCCGATGACACCGAGGTGCTGCGCCGCATCCTGCGCCATGGCCGCCGCCGCATGGCGGTGCACGCCGAGGACGAGGCCCGGCTGCGCGAGCGCAAATCGATCGTGCTGCCCAGCGGCGACGTCCGCCTGCATCCCCACTGGCGCGACGTCGAAAGCGCGCTGATCGCGACGCGGCGCATCGTGCGGCTGGCGGCTGAAGCCCACCGGCGGCTGCACGTACTGCACGTCTCCAGCGCCGAGGAAATCGCCTTCCTGGCCGAGCACAAGCGACGCGTCAGCGTCGAAGTCACGCCGCATCACCTGACGCTGCACGCGCCCGACTGCTACGAACGACTGGGCAGCCTTGCGCAGATGAATCCGCCGGTCCGCGAGCCGCGCCACCAGGATGCGCTGTGGCAAGGCATTCGCGACGGCGTGGTCGATGTCATCGGCAGCGACCACGCGCCGCACACCTTGGAGGAGAAGGCCAGGCGCTATCCGCAATCCCCCAGCGGCATGACCGGCGTGCAGACCCTGCTGCCGCTGATGCTCGACCACGTGCATGCCGGCCGCCTGAGCCTGCCGCGCCTGGCGGACCTGACCAGCGCCGGCCCGGCGCGCCTGTTCGGCCTCGAAGGCAAGGGCCGCATCGCGCTGGGGTATGACGCCGATTTCAGCATCGTCGACCTCCAGGCATGCCGCGCCATCCGCAACGACTGGATCGCCAGCGTCAGCGGCTGGACGCCGTATGACGGCCTGCGCGTCACGGGCTGGCCCATTCACACCGTCGTGCGCGGCCATGCCGTCGTGCGCGACGAGGCCCTGGTCGATACCGTCCCGCCGGGACAGCCGTTGCGGTTCCTGGAAGCCACGCCGGCCTCGCCATCCCTCGATTCCTGAAAGAGTGTGTCCCATGCGCCAAGAAACGCCCCCACCCCGCAACGCCCTGTTCGCGCCGCGCCTGTCCATCGAACAGGTGGAAGAAGGCCGGGCGCTGGCGCCGAAGTTCGACGAACACGGCCTGATCGCCTGCGTCACCACCGATGCCGGCAGCGGCGAGGTGCTGATGCTGGGCTACATGAATCGCGAAGCCCTGGAGCAGACCATCCGGACCGGCCAGGCGCATTACTGGAGCCGCTCGCGGCAAGCGCTCTGGCACAAGGGCGCCACCAGCGGATTGATTCAGCAGGTTCGCGAGATCCGCGTGGACGACGACCAGGACGCGATCTGGCTGCGGGTGGACATCGACGGCGGCGCGAGCTGTCACGTCGGCTATCGCTCCTGCTTCTACCGCGCCGTGCCCCACGGACAGGACGCGGCCGGGCCGCTGGCGTTCACCGAGAGCGAGAAGGTGTTCGATCCGGTCGAGGTGTACGGCGATGCCCCCAACCCCACGCAACTCTGATCCTTCTCCGTGGCACAAGCGAGCGCCTTGCTGACGCCAAAAAAAACCGGCGTTGGCCGCCGGTTCGCTTCGCGCTCGTGCCCGGACGGACTCAACCGCCCAGCTTGAGCGTGCCCTTCATCATGGCCCAGTGCCCGGGGAACGAGCAGAAGTAGGCGTAGTTCTCGCCCGCGGCGATCTTGGACACGTCGAACGTGACCGAATCGGATTCGCCGCCGCCGATGACCTTGGTGTGGGCGATGACGCGGGTGTCGCCCGCCTTGACGTAGTCCTGCGCCAGGCCGGCGCCCATGCCGTCGGTGGCGACGCCCTGCTTGTCGGCGTCCTTGGTCAGCACCAGGTTGTGGCCCATGGCGACCTTGGCCATCTTGCCGACGTGCTTCAGGTGCACGGTGAACTGCTTGCAGCTCTTGTCGACGACGATTTCCTTGACGTTGTACTGCATGGCGTCGTTGCTTTCGACGGTGGCTTCGCATTGCGCGGCAAGCGCGGGCAGGCTGGCGGCCGACAGCAGGATGGCCAGGGTGGTTTTGGCAAGCATTGAATCTTCTCCGATGACTGAACGGTGTATCTGCGCGCTGCCGGACTCCGCCCGCAACGCCACCGCGCACCAGTCTAGGAGGGCCCCCCGGCAAGCCGCTTGATGCGCATCAAGTGAAGCGCGCTTACCTGCGCACATCCCTACGGTCAATAGGGCTATTACTGATTACGCCGACGATTTTGACAATCCGCAACGTGGGCCCGTGCATCGATTCGTAGGATGGCTGCAAACCAACACCAACAAAGAGTCGAAGCATGCGCGGCAGTCTGGCGGCACATTACGGGGCACGTGGCGGGGCAGGTGGCAAGGCACGTAGCGGGGAAAATGGCGCGACAAGCGGTGCGACAAATGGCGGGGCGCATCGCGGCGCACGGCACGAGCCGCATCGGGGAGTCCAGCGCGGATCCTCGCTTGCCGTCCGGGTCTTCCTCTGCCTCTTGCTGTTGTGCTGTGCATTGGCCGCCACCGCCGTCCAGGCGCAACGGCTGCCCGACTTCCTGAAGACCGTCGCCGTCGCCGACCTCTTCCCCGGCGCCGACCGCATCGGCCCGCCCGAGGGCAAGCCCATGACCGCGCGCGTCTATGCCGGCGAGCGCGCCGTGGGACGCCTCTACCTGACCTCCGACGTGGTCAACACCCGCGGCTATTCCAGCAAGCCCATCGACGTGCTGGTGGGGCTAGCGGACAACGGCCGCATCGTCGGCGCCCGGCTGGTGGAGCACCACGAGCCCATCGTGCTGATCGGCATTCCGCAAGCCAAGGTCGATCACTTCATCCAGGGCTACGTCGGCCTGAACTTCATCGACAGCCCGCCGCGCCACGGCGCGCCGCCGCCGGTGGACATCATCAGCGGCGCCACCGTCACCCTCATGGTGATCGGCGACAGCATCACGCGCTCGGCCATCGCGGTGGCGCGCGCCTATGGCGTGGAGGGCGCTGGCGCCGCCAGCGCCGCGCCCGCCGCCGCGGCTGCGCCTGCACGGCAGATCGACGGTTCACGCGACGCGGTCGAATCCTGGCAGGCCCTGCTCGACGCCGGCGCGGTGCGCAACCTGCGGCTGGCGCCCGAGGACGTCAACCGCGTGTTCCGCGAATCGGGCCGCCAGGACGCGGCCGAACGCGGCCAGGAAACGGCCGACGACGACGTCTTCATCGACCTGTACGTGGCGCTGGCGAGCGTGCCGTCCATCGGCCGCAGCCTGCTTGGAGACGCGGAATGGCAGCGCCTGAAGGAGCGCCTGAAGCCCGGCCAGCAGGCCATCCTGGTGGCGGGCAACGGCGCCTATTCGTTCAAGGGCTCAGGCTACGTGCGCGGCGGCATCTTCGACCGCATCGAGATCATCCAGGACGAAGGCAGCTTCCGCTTCCGCGACCGCAATCACCAGCGCCTGGCCGACGTTGCCGCGCAAGGCGCGCCGGCCCTGCGCGAAGTGGCGCTGTTCGTGGTGCCGGAGGACGCCGCGTTCGACCCGGTCAAGCCGTGGCGACTGCAATTGATGGTGCAACGCGTGCTGAGCGTGTCGGACAAGGCCTTCGTCACGTTCGACCTGCCGTACGCCCTGCCCGACCGCTACACCCGCGTCGCGCCCGGCGCCGCGCCGGCCGCCTCGGCGCCGGCCCCCGAGACGGCGGCCGAGGACGCCGCCCCGCCCGCGCTGTGGCAGCAGATCTGGCGCGGCAAGGCCGCGCAGGTGGCGATCCTGACGGTGGCGCTGATCGTGCTGGTGGGCATCTTCTTCTTCCAGGACCAGCTGACCAGCCGGCCGCTGTTGCATGACCGGCTGCGCCTGGCGTTCCTGGCCTTCGCGCTGTTCTGGATCGGCTGGTACGGCCAGGCGCAGCTGTCCATCGTCAACGTGCTGACGTTCTTCTCGGCGCTACGCACCGACTTCCGCTGGGATTACTTCCTGATGGACCCGCTGGTGTTCATCCTGTGGTGCGCCACCGCCATCTCGATGGTGTTCTGGAACCGCGGCGCCTTCTGCGGCTGGCTGTGCCCGTTCGGCGCGCTGCAGGAACTGGCCAACCGCTTCGCCAAGCGCCTGGGCCTGCGCCAGGTCACGGTGCGCCATGGCGTCAACCAGCGCCTGTCGACGCTGAAGTACGTGATCTTCCTGGTGCTGTTCGGTTTCTCGCTGTACGACCTGGCGCTGGCCGAGCGGCTGGCCGAGGTCGAGCCGTTCAAGACCGCCATCATCCTGCGCTTCGTGCGCGACTGGCCGTTCGTGCTGTTCGCGGTGGCGCTGCTGGCGGCGGGCCTGTTCATCGAACGCTTCTTCTGCCGCTACCTCTGTCCGCTGGGCGCGGCGCTGGCGATTCCGGCGCGGCTGCGCATCTTCGACTGGCTGCGCCGCTACCGCGACTGCGGCAACCCCTGTCAACGCTGCACCAAGGAATGCCCGGTTCAAGCCATCGAGCCGACCGGCGAGATCAACCCGAACGAGTGCATCCAGTGCCTGCATTGCCAGATGCTCTACCACCACAAGCAGAAGTGCCCGCACCTGATCCAGAAGCACGGCAAGCGCGAGCGGCGCCGCGCCGAAGACAGCGAGCCGGCGGTGCAGGAAGTGGTGCTGCACCGCGCGCCCAACCCGAACCCGCCCGCGCCCTCCGAATCCTGATTTCCGTTCCGCGGCGCGAGACGCCGTTCCTATCAAGGAGTTATTCATGTCCGACAAGAACCCCGACAAAACCGGCCTGAGCCGCCGCAGCTTCCTGGGAACCGCCGCCATCACCGGCGCCGCCGGCCTGGTGGGCGGCGCGCAGCTGTCCACCGCCCACGGCAAGGACGCCAAGGCCGGCGCCGCCGGCCAGAGCGGCCACGTCGCGCCGGGCGAGCTGGACGAATACTATGCCTTCAACTCCAGCGGCCAGTCGGGCGAAGTGCGCGTGCTGGGCCTGCCGTCGATGCGCGAACTGGTCCGCATCCCGGTCTTCAACCACTGCAGCGCCACCGGCTGGGGCCGCACCAACGAAAGCCGCAAGATCCTCACCGAAGGCCTGACGCCCGAAACCCGCGAATACCTCAAGGACAAGGGCGGCGTGTTCCTGAATGGCGACGCCCACCACCCGCACCTGTCGTTCACCGACCGCACCTACGACGGCCGCTACCTCTTCATCAACGACAAGGCCAACAACCGCGTCGCCCGCATCCGCCTGGACGTGATGAAGACCGACAAGATCACCGAGCTGCCCAACGTCTCGGGCGTGCACGGCCTGCGGCCGCAGCGCTATCCGCGCACCGGCTACGTCTTCGCCAACGGCGAACACATCATCCCGCTGCCCAACGACGGCAAGGTGACCGACGATCCCAAGAAGAACTTCTTCGCCATCTACACCGCGCTGGACGGCGACACCATGAAGGTCGCCTGGCAGGTGCTGGTGGACGGCAACCTGGACAACGGCGACGCCGACTATCAGGGCAAATATTCCTTCTCGACCTGCTACAACTCCGAGAAGGGCCTGACGGTGGAGGAAGCCTCGGCCAACGAGCAGGATTGGGTGGTGGTGTTCAACATCAAGCGCATCGAGGAAGCCGTCAAGAAGGGCGACTTCAAGATGATGGGCGGCGTGCCGGTGATCGACGGCCGCCACGGGTCCAAGTACACCCGCTACATCCCGGTGCCGAACTCGCCGCACGGCTGCAACGCCGCGCCCGACGGCATCCACCTGGTGCTCAACGGCAAGCTGTCGCCCACGGTGACCGTGCTGGACGTTCGCACGCTGGATGACCTGTTCGACGACAAGATCAAGCCGCGCGATTGCGTGGTGGCCGAACCGCAACTGGGCCTGGGCCCGCTGCACACCGCCTTCGACGGCCGCGGCAATGCCTACACCACGCTGTTCATCGACAGCCAGATGGTCAAGTGGAACATCGACCTGGCCAAGCGCGCCTACAAGGGCGAGAAGGTCGACCCGATCATCCAGAAGCTGGACGTGCACTACCAGCCCGGCCACAACCACTCCACCATGGGCGAGACGCGCGAGGCCGACGGCAAGTGGCTGGTGTCGCTGAACAAATTCTCGAAGGACCGCTTCCTTAACGTCGGCCCGCTCAAGCCCGAGAACGACCAGCTGATCGACATCTCCGGCGACACCATGAAGCTGGTGCACGACGGCCCCAGCTTCGCCGAGCCGCACGACATGTGCCTGGTGCACCGCTCCAAGGTCCATCCCGTCAGCATCTGGAAGCGCGACGACCCCATGTGGGAAGAGGCGCGCCAGATGGCCAAGAAGGACGGCGTCACGCTGGAGGATGCCGCCAAGGTCGTGCGCGACGGCAACAAGGTGCGCGTCTACATGATGGCGGTGGCGCCGATGTTCAGCCTCAAGCGGATCGAGGTCAACCAGGGCGACGAGGTCACCGTGGTGGTCACCAACATGGAGGTGATCGAGGACCTGACGCACGGCTTCACGCTCGAGGGCCACGGCATCGCCATGGAAATCGGGCCGCAGGCCACGGCCTCGGTCACCTTCACCGCCGACCGGCCGGGCGTGCATTGGTACTACTGCCAGTGGTTCTGCCACGCGCTGCACATGGAGATGTCCGGCCAGCTGGTGGTCCTGCCCAAGAAGACGGCGTAGCGCGCATGACGTTCATCGTGAACCTGACCCGGGGCGGCCGGAGGACCGCCGCCGCGCTGGCCACGCTGGCCGCGCTGGGAGGCACGCTCGGCTGGGCGCCCCCCGGCGCGGCGGCCACCGTGGCCGTCGCCGCGGGCGCGGACCTGGCCGCGGCGGTGGCCGCGGCCCAGCCCGGCGACGTGCTGGCGCTGGCGCCCGGCAGCTATGCCGGCGGCATCGTCATCGACAAGCCCCTGACCCTGCAAGGGCCGCCCGACCGCGCCGCCGTCATCGCCGGCACGCGCCAGGGCCGCACGCTGTGGGTCAAGGCCGAGGACGTGACGCTGCGCGACCTGACCGTCACGCGCTCCGGACTGAGCCTGTCGGACATGGACGCCGGCGTGTTCCTGGACCGCGGCGCGCACCGCGCCCGGGTCGAACACAACGACATCCTCGACAACCTGGTGGGCGTGCACGTGTGGGGCCCCAATGACGCGCTGGTGACCGGCAACCGCATCGTCGGCAACCGCGAGCTGCGCGTGGCCGAGCGCGGCAACGGCGTCACGCTGTGGAACACGCCCGGCACGCGGGTGCTGGACAACGACATTTCCGCCGGCCGCGACGGCATCTTCGTCAACACCAGCAAGCAGAACACCTTCAGCGGCAACTACTTCCACGACCTGCGCTACGCGGTCCACTACATGTACACCAATGACAGCGAGATCAGCGGCAACGTCTCGAGCGGCAACGACATCGCCTACGCCATCATGTATTCGCACCGGCTGGTGGTGCGCG
Organism: Achromobacter sp. ISS7; assembly: GCF_056523125.1. Taxonomy (NCBI): domain Bacteria; kingdom Pseudomonadati; phylum Pseudomonadota; class Betaproteobacteria; order Burkholderiales; family Alcaligenaceae; genus Achromobacter; species Achromobacter sp. ISS7. The sequence goes on from NZ_JAWRZD010000001.1 coordinate 3,466,850, forward strand.
ACAACGTGGCGCGCAACAGCCGCGAACAAGGCCTGATGCTGAACTACGCCAACCAGTCGCGCATCACCGGCAACACGGTCGATGGCGCCGGCAAGTGCGTGTTCATCTACAACGCCAACAACAACGCGTTCCTCGACAACCACTTCGCCAACTGCGAGATCGGCGTGCACTACACCGCCGGGTCGGACGGCAACCAGATCTCGGGCAACACCTTCCTGAACAACAAGAACCAGGTGAAGTACGTCGGCACCCGCACGCTCGACTGGGCGGTGAATGGCCGCGGCAACTACTGGAGCGACAACACCGCCTTCGACCTGAACGGCGACGGCATCGCCGACACCGCCTACCGGCCCAACGACGTGGTCGACCAGCTGCTGTGGCGCGCGCCGGCCGCGCGCATCCTGCTCAACAGCCCGTCGATCTCGATCGTGCGCTGGGCCCAATCCCAATTCCCCGCCATCCTGCCGGGCGGCGTCATCGACAGCGCGCCGCTGATGCAGCCGCCGCCGCGCCCCGCCGCCCGCGCCAAGGAGACTCCATGAATACCGACCTGGTGACGCTGGCCGGCGTCAGCAAGCACTATGGCGCGCAGCGCGCCATCGACGGCCTCGACCTGCAACTGCGCCAAGGCGAGTGCGTGGCGCTGGCCGGCCACAACGGCGCCGGCAAGAGCACGCTGATCAAGCTGGTGCTGGGGCTGATCCGCCCCACCCACGGACGCGTCACGCTGTTCGGCGAGGACGCCCACAGCCGCGCCGCCGCGCGTTTGCGCGACCGCATCGGCTACCTGCCGGAAACCGTCGCGCTGCATCCCTCGCTGACCGGCGTGGAGACGCTGGCGTTCTACGCCCGGCTCAAGCGCCGGCCGCTGTCCGGCAACCCCGCGCTGCTGGAGAAGGTCGGCATCGCCGGCGCCGCCCACCGCCGCGTGGGCGGCTATTCCAAGGGCATGCGGCAACGCCTGGCGCTGGCCCAGGCCCTGCTGGGCCAGCCACGCGTGCTGCTGTTCGACGAACCCACCACCGGACTGGACCCGGCCTCGCGCCTGATGTTCTACGACATCGTCCATGAGCTGCGCGCCGCCGGCGCCACCGTCCTGCTCAGCACCCACGCGCTGTCGGAACTGGCCGGCCACGCCGACCGCATCATCGTCATGAAGGCCGGCAGGAAGATCGCCGACGGCGCCATGTCGGCGCTGCGCCAGTCCACCGGGCTGCCGATCCGCATCCGGCTGACGCTGGCCGCGCCGCAGAGCGGCACGGTGCTGGCGCGGCCATGGCGCCGCCTGGACGCCTGCCGCTACGAACTGGCCTGCCTGGAACGCGACAAGGTCGATGCCATCCGCGGCATCGGCGCCATCGCCGCGCCCATCGCCGACCTCGACATCCAGGCCCCCAGCCTGGACGACATCTACGCCCACCTGCTTGAACGGGAAGACATATGAACGCCGTCTGCACCATCATCGGCAAGGAAATCCGCGACGGCCTGCGCAATCGCTGGGTACTCGCCACCGCCCTGCTGCTGGGCGCGCTGGCGCTGGCGCTGGGCCTGCTGGGCAGCTCGCCGACCGGCACCGTCAAGGCCGACCCGCTGGCCGTCACCGTAGTCAGCCTGTCGAGCCTGTCGATCTTCCTGGTGCCGCTCATCGCCATGCTGCTGGCCTACGACGCGGTGGTCGGCGAAGTCGACCGCGGCACCATGGCCCTGCTGCTGAGCTACCCCGTGGCGCGCTGGCAGGTGCTGGTGGGCAAGTTCATCGGCCACCTGGCGATCCTGGCGCTGGCCACCGGCGCCGGCTACGGCTCGGCCGGCCTGGCGCTGCAATGGGCCTATGGCGGCCTGGACCCGGCCGCCTGGCAGCCGTTCGCGCTGCTGATCGGCGCCAGCGTGCTGCTGGGCGCGAGTTTCCTGGCCATGGGCTACCTGATCAGCACGCGGGTGCGGGAACGCGCCACGGCGGCCGGCATCGCCGTCGGCGTGTGGCTGTTCTTCGTGGTGATCTACGACATGGCGCTGCTGGGCCTGCTGGCCGCCGACCAGGGCCGTCATGTCGGCCCGGGCCTGCTCAACGTGCTGCTGCTGCTCAACCCCTCCGACGTCTACCGCCTGTTGAACCTGACGGGCTTCGAGAACATTTCGCTGTACGCCGGCATGGCGGGCGTGAGCGACCAGGCCAGCCTGCCCGTGCCCGCGCTGGTGGCGGCGCTGCTGCTGTGGATCGCCGCGCCCTTCCTGCTGGCGATCGCGTCTTTCAGGAACCTGCCGCTATGAGACCCCTGCTGCTTTCCCTTTGCCTGGCCGCGCTGCTGGCCGTGGCCGCCTGCGGCGACGGCGCCGCGCCCGCCGCCCCGCCGCCGCCCCAGCCGGTCACGTCGCAATCGGTCGGCCACTACTGCGGCATGGCCCTGGCCGACCACGCCGGCCCGAAGGGGCAGCTCTTCATCAAGGGGCGGCCGGCGCCGGTCTGGTTCTCGTCGATCAAGCAGGTGTTCGCCTACACCCTGCTGCCCGAGGAGCCCAAGGCCATCACCGCGATCTACGTGAACGACATGGCCACCGCCGGGCCGGACGGCGCGCCCGATCCGGCCGCCTGGATCGACGCGCGCCAGGCGTTCTACGTCATCGAGGGCCGCTTCGTCGGCGGCATGGGCGCCGAAGACGCCATGCCGTTCTCGCTGCGCGCGCCCGCCGAGGCCTTCGCCCAGAAGCACGGCGGCCGCGTCGTGGCCTATGCCGATGTTCCGGAAGCCTATGTCTTCGCCCAGTAGCGCGGCCGCCGGCCGCCCCACGCCGTCCCATTCCGCCATGTCCATCGCCATGAATCCCCGCCGCCGCCGTTTCATCGGCATTGCCGCCGCCACGTCCGCGCTGGCGCTCGCCCCCCTGTCGTTGCGCCGCGCGTCCGCGGCGATCACGCCCACCACCTGGCAGGGCGTCGCGTTGGGCGCGGACGCCGAGCTGCGGCTCTACCATCCCGACCCGCGCGCCGCGCGCCAACTGATCGCCCAGGCGCTGGGGGAACTGCATCGCCTGGAGGGCATCTTCAGCCTGTACCGCGACGACAGCGCGCTGGCGCGGCTGAACCGGCAGGGCTACCTGGCCGATCCGCCCGCCGACCTGCTGCGCCTGCTTGGCGACAGCCTGTGCTACAGCCGCCTGACGGACGGCGTCTTCGACCCCACGGTGCAACCGCTGTGGCAGCTGTACGCCGGCCATTTCGCGCGGGCAGGCGCGGCCGCGCAAGGCCCGTCCGAGGCCGAGCTGGCGCAGGCCCTGGCGCGCGTCTCGTATCGCGCCGTGACGCTGGACAGCCGCCGTATCGAACTACAACGGCCCGGCATGGGCATCACGCTCAACGGCATCGCCCAGGGCTACATCACCGATTGCATCACGCGCCTGCTCAGGCAGGGCGGACTGGAACGCGCGCTGGTCGACATGGGCGAGATACGCGGGCTGGACAGCCGCGCGTCGCCCGGCGACTGGCAGGTCGGCCTGGCCGACCCGCGCGCGCCGCAGCGGATCCTGGCCGCGGTGCCCGTGCGCAACCAGGCGCTGGCCACCTCCGGCGGCTACGGCACCGCCCTGGACGCGGCGGGCCGCTACACGCACCTGTTCGATCCCCGCACCGGCGGCGCCCAGCCGCGCTACCAGAGCGTGTCGGTGATGGCGCCCAACGCCGCCATGGCCGACGCGCTGTCCACCGCGTTCTCGCAGATGCCGCCGCAGGCGACCGCGCCGATCGTGCGCGACCTGGGGCTGCGGGCGTGGTTCGTGCCGCTCGAGGGGGGATTGGTGTCGCAGGGCGGCGAAGGGTGACGCAACGCGCACGGACGTCCTGCCAAATGGGAACACACTGAACCGGCGGTTACGGCTGTCCTTTTCGGACAGCGCGCGATTTGCGCGCCTCGAACCGCCTGCGCGTGGTCTCCAGCTCCCGCTGCAGCAACGCAGCCTCCGGCAACATGGTGCGGTAGTTGGCGGCCATGACCTGGGTTGGCAGTCCCTCCAACGCATACTGCGCCAGCGCACGGCCCTTGTCCGCGCACAGGATCAGCCCCACTGGCGGATTCTCGTCCGCAAGCGCCCAGTGCGCTTTCGCATAGTTGCAGTACATGTGCATCTGCCCCACATCCGAGTGGGACAAGCTGCCGAGTTTCAGATCGATGATGACCAGGCTGCGCAGTTTGCGATGAAACAGCAGCAGATCCACGCGATACCAGGTCTGGTCGATGCGCAATCGACGCTGCCGCCCCACGAAGGTGAAGCCTTCCCCAAGTTCCAGCAGGAAACCTTCCAGATGCTGCGTCAGGGCGGCTTCCAGATCGGATTCCGAGTACTCGTCCTTGAGATCGAGAAACTCCAGCACATACGGGTCCTTGATCGCATCATCCGGGGTGACAGCATCCCCGGGCATCGGGAGCGCTGCCTTGGCCAGCACCATGTCCTTGTTCCTGGACAATGCCGTGCGCTCGTAGAACTGGCTTTCGATCTGCCGATCGAGCTGGCGCACGCTCCAGCCGCCACGCAGCGCATGCGCCTCGTAGAACCGGCGAGCCTGGCTGTCCTTGACCGATAACAACCGCACGTACGCCGACCATGGCAGTGTGAATGCCTGGGCCAGATGGGAGAGATCGGATTTCCGAGACGGCGTCTGGGAAATCGTGGCCGTCCCCCCTTCCTCCAATTTCCGAGACACTGTCTCGGAAATTGAAGATGGAGGATAAGCGAGGAAGAATCCGCGCATGTTCTCCAGGTTGTCGGCGCTGAATCCACGCCCAAACCGCGCGGTCAGGTCAATGGACAGCCGTTGAATCAACTGTTCCCCGTAGCCGGCCCGTCGCCTGCCTTTCTGCTCGGCTTCGACGATCCGTTGGCCGATCGCCCAATAACTGGCCGTCATCAGTGCATTGACCCGTCGGACCGCGATCCGGCGAGCGCTATCGAGCAGTTCGACGATATCGCCGTGAATACCGGCATAGCCGGCCGGCAAGGCGCCGGCCTGGCCATGCCGCATCGACGTTTTTCCTGTCATGCGATCACCTCCGTGTGAGGAAGACGCAGGCGCCATCCTCACCGGCAGACCATTCGTTCGGTACCGGGCACACCGCATCACTCCTGGCATGACCATAGCGCATGCGCCCAGCCGCGGCCGCCCGAACCGTGAGCAATCAGTCCACCCCGGCCTTTCGCAAGGCACAACGAAACCGCATCACCCAAAACAAAAAAAAGCCCCCACGCTCCGCCGCTACGCGGGTCGCTGCCCCCCCGAGGGGGCGTTTTTGCCTTGGGGCGGCCCGGCGGCAAAAAGGCCCCCACGCTCCGCCGCTACGCGGGTCGCTGCCCCCCGAGGGGGCGTTTTTGCCTTGGGGCGGCCCGGCGGCAAAAAAAAAACCGGCACGAGGCCGGTTTCTTTGTGGAGACGACGAAGCGCGCTCAGGCAGCCGGCGTCGGATTCAGCGCCGACAGCATCTGCGTGAAGATCTTCGGGCTGGCGGCCAGCACGTTGCCGGAGTCCATCCAGCCTTGCTCGCCGTCGAAGTCGGCGACCAGGCCGCCGGCTTCCAGCACCATCAGGCTGCCCGCCGCCAGGTCCCAGGGCTTCAGGCCGACGCCGCAGAAGCCGTCCAGGCGGCCGCAGGCGACATAGGCCAGGTCCAGCACGGTGGCGCCCAGGCGGCGCACGCCGGTGCTGCCTTCTGCCATGGTGCGGAAGCGGGCCGAGCCCTGCTCCAGGTCGCCCGAGTTGGGCCAGTGCGCGCCCAGCAGGGCCTCGTGGTAGCGGGTGCGGCCCGAGACGCGCACGCGGCGGTCGTTCAGGAACGTGCCGCTGCCACGGCTGGCGGTGAACAGTTCGTTGCGCGACGGGTCATAGATGACCGCCTGCGTGACCTGGCCGCGCTGGGTCAGCGCGATCGACACGGCGTAGTTGGGCAGGCCGTGGATGAAGTTGGTGGTGCCGTCCAGCGGATCGATGATCCACTGGAACTCGGCCTGGTCGGGGCCCTGCAAGCCGAATTCCTCGCCCAGGACGGCGTGATCCGGATAAGCGGCGCGCAGCGTCTCGACGATGGACTCCTCGGCGGCGCGATCGACTTCCGTGACATAATCGCGCGGCCCCTTGCGAGCCACGCTGAGTCGTTCCAAATCCATGCTGGCACGGTTGATAATGGTGCCGGCACGCCGGGCCGCCTTGATGGCGATGTTGAGCATCGGGTGCATAAAATTCCGTACGTATGCGGTGGGTAGGCCGCTAGCCGCCCTCCCGGGTCCGCCGCCGCCCCGACAGGGGGAAAACGGCCCAAAAAACCAGGAAGGCACTAAGCCAAACGTGCCATTTTAAATGACTCAAGCATTTTCACGCGTTCGCTTCATTATGGTGAACCCCAGCCACCCCGGAAACGTCGGTTCGGCGGCCCGTGCGATCAAGACCATGGGCTTCTCGGAACTGGTGCTGGTGGGGCCCAAATTCGCCGATGTAACCAGCCAGCCGGAGGCCGTGGCCCTGGCCAGCGGCGCCCTGGACGTGCTGGAAAACGCGCGCATCTACGATACCCTGGAAGAGGCGCTGGCGCCCGTGACCCTGGCGTTCGCCCTGACCGCCCGGGTGCGCGACCTGGGCCCCCCGCCCTGCGACATCCGCCAGGCCGCCGATCTGGCCTGCGCCCACCTGGCGCAAGCCCCCGAGGGCTGCGCCGCCATCGTGCTGGGCACCGAGCGCGCCGGCCTCACCAACGACCAGATCGGGCTGTGCCACCGCATCTGCCACATCCCGGCCAATCCCGAGTACAGCTCGCTGAACGTGGCCCAGGCGCTGCAACTGGCGGCCTGGGAGCTGCGCTACGCGCTGCTGGTGGACCAGGGCGCCGCCCTGCTGCCGGCGTCGACCGCGCAGGCGCCCTCGCGCGGCGCCGAACCGGCCTCGGGCGAGGCGGTGCAGGCCTTCCTGGCGCACTGGGAAGAGGCGCTGGTGGGCGTGCGGTTCCTGGACCCGGCCCATCCCAAGAAGCTGCTGCCGCGCATGCGGCACCTTTTTTCCCGGGTCGCCCTGACCCGCGACGAAGTCGACATGATGCGCGGCGTCTGCACCGCCATGCTGGCCAAGGCCCGCCGCGACGGCGACGCAAAAAAATAGGGACGGGCATCCGCCCGTCCCCCGTCATCGGCCGCCGGCGGTTGACCCGCCGCGGCACGAAGCTTGCGCTCAGTCGACCTTGGCGCCCGACGCCTTGACCACCGGCGCCCAGCCTTCCACTTCCGACTTGATGAACTGGCCGAACTCGGCCGGCGTGGTCTTGACGCCCACGGCGCCCAGCTTTTCGAAGCTGGTCTGCACTTCGGGCTTGTCCAGCGCCTTGACCATGGCGGCGTTGAGCTTGTTGACCACGTCGGGCGGCGTGCCGGCCGGGGCGATCAGGCCGAACCACGACGACACGTCGAAGCCGGCGAAGCCCGATTCCTGCATGGTGGGCAGGTCCGGCGCGCTCTTGGAGCGTTCGGACGTGGTCACCGCCAGCGCGCGCAGCTTGCCCGACTGGGCGTGCGGCCAGGCCGACGGCATGTTGTCGAACATGAACTGCACCTGGCCGCCGATCAGATCGGTGATGGCCGGGGCGCTGCCCTTGTACGGCACGTGCAGCACGTCGATGCCGGCCTTCATCTTGAACAGCTCGCCGGCCATGTGGATCGAGGTGCCGCTGCCCGACGAGGCGAAGGCCAGCTTGCCCGGGTTCTTCTTGGCGTAGTCGACCAGTTCCTGCACCGTCTTGACCGGCACCTGCGGGTTGACCACCAGGATGTTCGGCACCTTGGCGCCCAAGGCCACCGGGGTGAAGTCCTTCGTCAGATCGAACGTGACGTTCTTGTACAGCGTCTGGTTGATGGCGCTGGTGACGGCCACGAACAGCAGCGTGTAGCCGTCCGGCGCGGCGCGCTGCACCATGTCGGTGGCGATGTTGCTGCCGGCGCCCGGCTTGTTCTCGACCACGAACGACTGGCCCAGGGCCTCGGTCAGTTCCTTGGCCATGATGCGGGCGATCACGTCGGTGGTGCCACCGGCGGAAAAGCCGACCACGATGCGGACAGGTTTGTCGGGATAGGCAGCCTGGGCGGAACCCATGGCGAAAGCGCTTGCGGCGGTAGCCAGTAGCGTGGCGGCAAGACGCCGCAGTCCAGGCTTTTGACCGGTCATCATATAGTCTCCGTGCTGATACTGTCCATTACATGGACGATTTGAATTATTGGATGCTGCATTCTGATCTATACACGAGAGGAGCATCAAGGTAGAGTCCACGCTACGGACTATGGTTTTCCCTTGACCGTTCCGCAATAACCCCCAAGTTTTCAGAGAGTTGCATGCAAGACAGCGATGCCGCGGCCGCAGGCCCACGCACATTGCGGCGCGGGCTGGCCGTTCTGGCCGCCCTGCGGGACCAGGGGCCTGACGGCCTCAGCGTGACCGATATTGCCCGCCTGACGGGCATTCAGCGCCCCACCATCTACCGGCTGCTGGCGGCCCTGCTCGACGCAGGCCTGGTGCTGCCGGTGACGGGCACCAAGAAATACCGCGCCCAGCTGGCGGTGGACCCCGACACCCGTTCGCGCGATCCGCGCGTGCGCCAGCTGCTGCCGGTGCTGCGGCGCCTGGCCGACCGCACCGGCGACGCCGTGTTCCTGGTGGTGCGCGACGAGGACGATTCCATCAGCCTGCATCGCGAGATCGGCAGCTACCCGGTGCAGATCCTGGCGACCTACGCCGGCAAGCGCCAGCCGCTGGGCGTGGGCTCGGGCGGCATGGCGCTGCTGGCGGCGCTGTCCGACGACGTCGCCCGCGGCATCGTCGAACGCAACTCCAGCCGGCTCGACGAATACGGCGGCATGACGCCGCAGGAAATGTTCCGCCTGATCGAGAACACCCGCGCGCGCGGCTATTCGGTGGTGGGCAACCACGCCGTGCGCGGCGCGCTGGGCGTGGGTTGCGCGCTGCTCGACGCGCACGGCGCGCCGCTGCTGGCGGTCAGCGTCACGGCCATCATCGACCGCATGCCGGCCCAGCGCCAGCGCGAGATTGCCGGCTGGATCAAGGCCGAACTGGCGCGCCTGGCGGTGCAGGCCTGAGGCCGCCCTCCCCGCGAAGAAGGGCCCCTTCATTCCGAACCGGCTCCCCGATGAAAAAAGGGCGTCCGCGCATCGCGCGAACGCCCTTTTCAATCGCGCGCGGAAAGGATCAGGCCGGCGCGCCAGTCTTCGGATTCTGGATCTCGCGCAGCGGGATCGGCGCCTGGAAGCCGGCGGCCTCCAGCGAGCTGCGGATTTCCTGGTACAGGCCCCAGCGCAGGTCCCAGTACTTGCCCGCCTCGGCCCACACGCGCACATTCACGACCACGCCGTTTTCCTTGTAGTCCACCACCTTCACCAGCGGCTGCGGATCCTTCAGCGCATTGGGGCTGGCATCGACGATGCCCTGCAGCTTGGCCAGCACCGCGTTCAGGTCGTCGCCATAGCGCACCGGCACCGGGATATCCAGGCGGCGCGTCTTGTTGCGGCTGTAGTTGGTGATGGTGGCGTTCCAGACGGTGCTGTTGGGCAGCGTCAGGTGGATGCCGTCGACCTGGATCAGGCGCGTCAGGAACAGGCCGACCTCTTCGACCGTGCCCTCGGCGCCGGTGCTCAGGCCGACGTATTCGCCGGCGCGCACCGGGCGCAGGATCAGCAGCATGATGCCGGCGGCGATGTTCTGCAGCGTGCCCTGCAGCGCCAGGCCGACGGCCAGGCCGGCGGCGCCGAGCACCGCGATCAGGCTGGCGGTCTGCACCCCGAAGCGCGCCAGCACCGCGATCAACGTGAAGATGCGCACCGTCCAGACCACGGTGCTGTAGAACATCGGCACGATGGTCGGATCGATCTTGCTGGAACGGGTGGCGATGCGTCGCACCCAGCGGCCCAGCAACGCCGAGACCCACCAGCCGATGACCAGGATCAGCAAGGCGACCAGCAGATTGATGCCCAGGTCCACCAGGCGCGGGGCCCAGGCATTGAATTCTTTCAAGGCGTCTTCCATCGTTATCGCTCCCTCTTGCAAAAAGACAACCGAAAACTTTATCAGATGCGTCCTGCGGAAAGGGACGCGGCGGGCGTCCGGTGTGTCAAGCTTTGTAAGGAGCGGGCGCGGAAGACGGCGCGGCATGCGAGGTCCGCGCCATCGCCCAGCCGCGGACGTCAGGTGCCCGCGACCTTGCGGAAATGGTTGTCCCAGGCGCGTTCACGCGACGGCGCCAGCAGCGGCCGTTCGATGCCTGAGGCATCGGCGTGCAGCATCGCCCCCAAGCCGCTATTGATCAGGAAGCCGCTCACCGGCGCCGGCGCCACGCCGCAGCCGTCGGCCAGCCGCGTCTCGCCCAGGCAGCGGCCGCTGGCCGCGTCCCAGTACAGCACCTGCCCCCCCACCGGGCTGGAGGTGGCGATGATGGCCCCGGCCGCATCCGCGGTCACCGAGCCGATGTAGTTGCGCATTTCGCGCAGCGCCGGCGCCGGGCCGGCGAACAGTTCCAGCGCCGCGCCGCGCCGGTGGCGGCCTACCAGGGCCGGCCGGTCGCCGGCGGGGCCCATGTACTGGCAGCCGAACCAGACGCTGTCATCCGCTGCCAGCGCCAGGTGGCGGATCGACAGCCGGTGCAGCTCGGGGGGCAGTTCCACTTTTTCCAGCAGATCGCCACTCGCCGCGTCCAGGTACGCCAATGACGGCCGCATGGTGTCCAGGTTCAGTTCCAGCTTGCCGTAATCGGGGTGCGTCAGGATGCCGCCGTTGGCCACGCACAGCGTCCTCCCGTCCGGCATCAACACCACCTCGTGCGGCCCGATGCCGCCCGTGTCGTATTCGCCGATACGGCGGTAGGCGCCGCCCGGCGTGGCATCGTAGATGCCCAGCACGCCACGGCCGCCGTCGAAATCGTTCTCGGTGGCGGCCAGCAGCCGGGCGCCGTCGAAATAAGCGCCATGCCCAAAAAAATGGCGGTCGTCGGGCAACGGCAGTTCGAGCGGCGCGCGCTCGCCGCGCAGGTCGAAGGCCAGGGCGAAAAAGCCCGGCTGGCGACCGAACACCACGGCGCGTTCGGACGCCGCGTCGATCGCGAAACTGTGGCCGCGCGCCGGCATCGGTACCACGCGCCGATCCTGCCCGGCGCCGTCCAGCACCACCGCTTCGTCGCGGCCAGCGCGTTGCCGCGCCGCCAGATAGCGTGCCTGCGCGCCGTCACCGGCGCTGGCCAACGCCAGGCCCGGCCACCCCAGCGCCGCGCCGAGCGCGCCCCCCGCGCTGCGGGCCAGGAAACCACGCCGCGCGGGCCATGCCGGCGCATCGCCGGCCAGCGCTCGCGCCGGCACGCCGTGGGTGGCCGCTCCGCGGTCGCGTTCAGTCGCCATCGAGCGCATTGAAGCCGATGGTCACGCCCAGCGCAGGCGCCAGGTCCTGGTCGACGATGGCCTTGGCGTTCTTCAACGTCAGCGTCGCCAGCCCCAGCAGGCGGCGCCCTTCGGTGTCGGCCAGCGCCTGCTCCAGCGGCGCCGGCACCTCGCGCAGCGTGCGCGCCGCGTTGTCCAGTTCGCCCAGCACGGCGCCGCCCATCCAGGCGTCGCCCGGCGGCAAGGCATAGCCGCCCGCGCGGTAGAACGCGGCCAGGCCATCCAGGCCGGCCGCCAGCGTGCGGGTCGACAGGCCGCTGCGCCAGAACGCAGCGCGCTTGGGACGCGCGGCGTCCGCCGACTCGCCCAGCACCGGCAGCAGCTTCACGTCGCGCGCGAACTGCAGGCCGGTGGACAGCGCCTTCATGGCTTCCGCCGCCACTTCCTGCGGATCGCGATAGAGATCATTGCCCGCCTGCGGCCGCGCGAACTGGCGGCCGAACTCGGCCTGCGGGCCCCAGGCCTGGGCCAGGTCGCGCGAAATCGCGGCGACGTTGGCCGATACCGCCCGGGCGTAACCGCAGGCGTAGGCGAACGTCGGCGCGCCCTGCTGCTTGAGCAGCGCCGGCTCGCCATACAGCACGAATTCCAGCGCCGGCAGGCCCTGCAGCGCCACGCTGCGGCCGGCCAGCGCGCCGGGCTTGAGCAGCTCGGCATCCTGCGCCGCGATCGCGGCCTGCACCTGCCTGGGCATCACGCCGCGGGTATCGGGCCAGAACGCCAGGCGTTCGTAGCGGTTGGCCTGCACCAGCGGGCCGAAGCGCAGCGGTTCGAGCCGCGCCCACGCCAGCGCCAGGCCGGTGAACGCGTCGCCGACCCGCTTGGCGCCGGCCGCGTCGGGCTGGCCGCACCACGAGGCCAGCGCGCCTTCCAGGCCGCTGGCGGCCTCGGCCATGCCGGCGGCGGCCGGACGCGCATACCCTTGCGCCAGGCGCTCGCCCAGGTCGGCGGGCAGGCTGGCGGCGGACGCGGCCAGCGGCCAGGCCAGCAGCCAGGCGGCGGCCAGGGCCCTGGCCGGGGCGCGCCGCAGCGCGACAACGGGATTCATCACAACGACTCCAGGAAACGGATCAGGTCGGCGCGTTCTTCGGGCGTCATCGCCACCACGCGGTCGCGCGCCGGCTGGCCGGCGCCGCCGTGCCACAGCACCGCCTCCAGCAGCGTGCGGGCGCGCCCGTCATGCAACCAGGTGGCGTTGGGGTTCACGGTCTTGGTCAGGCCGATGCCCCACAGCGGCGGCGTGCGCCACTCGCGGCCGTTGGCCTCGCCGTCGGACACGCCGTCGGCCAGGTCATCGCCCATGTCGTGCACCAGCATGTCGGTGTACGGCCAGATCAGCTGGAAGCGATGCTCGGCCTGCTTGGCGTTGCGGCTGGTGACGTACTTGGGCACGTGGCAGGCGACGCAATTGGCCTCGTAGAACAGCTTCTTGCCGGCCAGCACGCGGGCGTCGTCGATGTCGCGCCGCTGCGGCACCGCCAGGTTGGTCGAATAGGTGGTGACGAAGTCCATCAGCTTGGCCGGCACCTCTTCCGGACCGAAGCGCGGCTGCGCCCCGTGCGGCATCTTCAGGCACTGGACCTGCGCCGGCGTACAGTCGCCGTAGTGGTTGGGGAACAGCGGCGACGACAAGCCCATGTCGTTCGAGAACGCGGCCGCGCTCTGCTGCTCCACCGTGGGCTGGCCGGCCTTGAGATTGAAGCGGCCCAGCGCGCGCTGGCCGGTGCGCATGTCGGTGACCCAGTTGGCCTTGCCGACGATGCCGTCGCGCTTGTCGGCGCCGATGTTGGCCAGGATGTCGGCCTCGTGGATCGATTCCAGCAGGCCCAGGCCGATCATCGGCGGCGCCAGCCGCGGCGAAATCTGCGTGTCCTTGCGCATCGGTCCGTAGCCCAGGTTCTCGATGCGGTAGGCCGGTTTCAGCAGCGTGGCGGTCTCGCCGCCATTGAGCTTGACGGTGACCGGCGTGTAGTCGATCTCCATGCGGCCTTCGGCTGGCAGGCCGGCCACCGCGAAGTTCTGCAGCTGCACGCCATAGACGGGCTCGGGCAACAGGGCGATCTCACCCGGCGCCAGGCGCGGATGGCCGCGGTCGGGGCCTTCGGGCACCGCCAGGCGCAGCAGCAGCGCCACCGCGTCGGGACGTTCCAGCGGATCGAAGCCCGGCACCGAGCCGCGCCCGTCCTTGGTATGACAGGCCTGGCACGAGCGCGCGTTGAACAGCGGCCCGAGGCCGTCGGAGGCCTGCGTGGAGGCCGGCGCGGACACCCAGTCCTTGCGGAACAGGCCGTTGCCGACCTGGAATTCCTGGCGCCGTTCGAAGCTCATGTTGGCCGACGGCTGCGAGAAGATGTCGGCGTTGATGAGCTTGTTGGTGGTGGTGGCGCCCGCCTGCATGTTCTCGAAGGTCTCGGCCTTGGAGAAATCGCGCGTGGGCGCGGTGATGGCGGTGACCCGCTTGAGGTCTTCGGCGCTCAGGTCATCGCGCCCGGCGGGCGCGCTGGGAGCGGCGGCGGCGCCGGCATGGGCCGACGCCGCCAGTACGGCGGCGAATACGAGCTTCACTTGAATACGGCGTCGGGTTTGTCCAGGCTGTCGGAACCCTCGATGGCGACCTTGCCCAGGTCCAGCAGCGCGATCACGCGCTCCAGGCTGCGGGTCTGGTCGACCAGGCGGTCGATGGCGGCCTGCACCACCGCGTTGCCTTCCTTGTTGCCGTCCGCGATCATCTGGTCGTAGGTCTCGACCGTCTCGGCGCGGGTCTTCATCGCCTGCATGGCGGCCACGGTGGCGTCCAGCTTGGCGCGCACTTCGGTATCCAGCTTGGGATCACGCGCCTTGACCAATTCGGACAGGCTGGCGCCCGACACCTTCTTGCCATCGACGCGGGTGTACGCGCCCAGGTAGACGTTGCGGATGCCGATCTGGTTGTAGAAGTGCGAGTTGTGGGTGTTGTCCGAGAAGCAGTCGTGCTCTTCCTCGGGATCGTGCAGCATCAGGCCGAGCTTCATGCGCTCGCCGGCCAGTTCGCCGTACGACAGGCTGCCCACGCCGGTCAGCATCGCCACCAGGCCGGCCTTGGGATCCTCTTGCACGGCCTTGCGCGCGGCGCCGTCCTTCTGCCAGTTGCCGACCATCTCTTCCAGGTCGGTCACCAGCAGGTCGGTCACGGCCTTCAGATAGGCGATGCGGCGTTCGCAATTGCCGCCGGTGCACTGCTTGACGTCGTAGTCGGTATGCGGACGGTTGCCCGAGTGGCGTTCCTGCGGCGTGCCCTTGCGGTCGGCCGGCGCCGGGCCGGTGCCGTTCAGGTCCTGGCCCCACAGCAGGAATTCGATGGCGTGGTAGCCGGTGGCCACGTTGGCCTCGTTGCCGTCGGCCTCGTGCAGCACTTCGGACAGCAGCTTGGGGGTGATCTCGCTGACGTCGATGGTCTTGCCGCCCACCGAGATCTTGGAATTGGCGATGACGTTGACGGCGTAGTAGGCGTTCTCGTCGTTCTCGGTGCCATAGGAGGCGTCAACGTAGTCGATCAGGCCTTCGTCCAGCGGCCACGCGTTCACGCGCCCTTCCCAATCGTCGACGATGGGGTTGCCGAAGCGGAACGCCTCGGTCTGCTGGTAGGGCACGCGCGCATCCAGCCAGGCCTGGCGGGCGGCCTTGAGCGTGTCCGCGCTGGGCTTGGCGACCAGGGCGTTGATGGCCTCGCGCAGCGTCTTGGCGGAAGTCAGCGCGTCTTCATAGCCGGCCAGCGCCAGATCCGAATAGTTCGTCACCACGGCCTTGGGCTGCGTGGCGGCGTGAACCGTCCCCCCGAATGCCGCGACGGCCAGCACCGCCCCCAACAACAACTTGCGCATCACTTTCTCCCGTAACTCGGACGGAATCCGCCCCGCGGCGGTGCCGTCCACACTTGAATTTTGTGGATGCGAGTGTAAACAATTTTCGTTTGTTGTTCAGAATAAAGTCAGCTACCTGACGTTTTTCCGAACGTAAAGGCATGAAAAGGCAGGACCGTGCGCGCCCCGTCCTCGCCCTCACGGCCGCAATCCCGCGGGAACGGACAGGCGAAAAAAGGAAGCGCAAAAAGCCCGGGAGACCCCGGGCGGAAGAAGGGACGGACGGCCCCAGGCGGGCCGCCCCCCCGCTCAGCGTTGCAGCGGCGCCTTGGCCGTCTCCTTGGCGGCCAGCACCGAGATGGCGGTCACCACCAGCGCGGCGGCCACGTACAGCGACACCGCCACGGTCGAGTTCCACGACTTGAACAGGCTGGCGATGATCAGCGGCGCGAAGCCCCCGCCGACGATGCCGGCCAGCGTGTAGGCCAGCGACGATCCGGCATAGCGCACCCGGCCCGGGAACTGCTCGGTGATGAAGGCGGCCTGCGGGCCGTACATCATGGCGTGGATCAGCAGGCCCACCACCACGGCGGCGCAGATCGCGACGGGATGCGCGGTGTCCATCAGCGTGAAGAACACGAACGCCCAGATCATGCCCAGCACCGCGCCGGCCACGTACACCGGACGGCGCCCGATCTTGTCCGACAGATGCCCGCACAGCGGCACCGCGATGGCGTTGAGCGCCGCGCCCAGCATGGTGGCGCCCAGCGCCAGCGGCCGCGACAGGTGCAGCACCGTGGTCACGTAGGTCAGCGTGAACACCACCACCAGCGCATACAGCACGTCCGAACCGATGCGCGAACCGCCCGCCACCAGCAGCTGGCGCCAGTGCCGCACCAGCACTTCCTTGATCGGGGTGTTGGCGGTTTCGCGCTTCTGTTCCATTTCCAGGAACACCGGCGTCTCTTCGACGCCGCGGCGCAGCCACAGGCCGAACAGCACCAGCGCCACGCTCGACATGAACGGCACGCGCCAGCCCCAGGCCTGGAATTCCTCGGGCGTGAGCCACAGCGAGATCAGGGCGATGAAACCGGTGCCGATCAACGTGCCGCACGACGGCCCGACCTGCGTGAAGGACGCATTGCGGCCGCGCTGGTTGGGCTTGCCGTGCTCCATCGACAGCAGCACCGCGCCGGCCCATTCGCCGCCCAGCGCCACGCCCTGGATGAAGCGCAGCGCCACCAATGCCACCGGCGCCCACACGCCCCAGCTGGCGTAGGTCGGCAGCATGCCCATCAGGCCGGTCGACACGCCCATGATCACCAGCGTGGCCACCAGCACGAACTTGCGCCCCAGGCGGTCGCCCAGGTGGCCGAAGACGAAGCCGCCCAGCGGCCGCGAGACGTAGCCGACCGCGTAGGTCGAGAACGCCAGGATGGTACCCGTCAGCGGATCGAACGACGGGAAGAAGATGGCGTTGAACACCAGCGCCGCCATCAGGTTGTAGATCGTGAAGTCGTACCACTCGAGCGTGGTGCCGACCGAGCTGGCCATGGCCAGCTTCTTCATCTTGTCCGGCGACGCGCCGCCGTGGGCGGACGCCGGAGCGTGCAAGGTGTTTTCAGCCACTGTGATTCCCCATGTTTGTGATGTGTGTGGACGCGGCGCCGTGTCAGCGCAGGTCGGCGGCCGCCAGCTTCCAGCCCAGTTCGAGCAGCCAGGCGTCGCTGGCGCGGGTGCCGAAGGCGGCGGCGGCCTGTTCGGCCAGGGCCCGCGCGGCGTCGGCCGAGCTGGCCTCGACCACGAACAGCGGATCCAGGCGGCGATTGGCGGTGGATTCTCGCGGCAACGGGCCGCTCAGCGCAGCATCCGGAGCCAACAAATAGGACTGAACGAAGCCATCGACCTGGGCCAGCGCCGCGCCGGCCTCGGCCGCGCGCGCAAGCAGCGCGGCCGCATCGCCACCGAACACCAGCGGCAGCACCGCGATGTGGCTGCCGCTGCCGAAGCCCGTCACGGCCTGCACCGCGCAGACGCGGCGCATCGGATCGCGCATGCGGTCCAGGTTGGCCACCGACCAGGGCGTCTGGCGCTCGAAGGCGGCGCGGTAGTCGGCGGTGGTGAAGGCGCCCAGCGATTCCGTGCGGTACAGCCCCAGGTACTTGCGGCCGCCGGACAGCGAGAAATAGCGCGCGCCCGACAGGAAGCCCGGAATGCGCACGCGCTCTTCGACGTGCTCGCGGTCGTACCAGCGGTTGAAATCGGTCTCGAAGGCGGGATCGACGTCGCAGGCGACGAACAGCATGCCGTTGGGCGTGGACGGAGTGGTGGCTTGGCTCATGGAAAGAAAAAATCCCTTCGATAACGGAAGGGACTCATCTTCGGCCGATGGGGCCAGGTCCGACAAACGAGTAATTTTTCGCGTCGGCAATAAAATTATTGCGGGCCGACCTAGGGATAACGCTATTGCGCGGAGCCGAATTTTGGCGGCGCCACCGACGCGGTGTATTGATCCGAGGCGCGGCAGGCCAGTTCGGCCACCAGCCGGATCGCCTCCGAGCCCGCGCCCTCCAGATAGCTCACCACCAGCAGCTGCGGCGGCACCGGCACGTCGCAGCGGATCATCTGCACCTCGCCGCGCGCCACGTATTCGTAGATCGGCGGCAGCGGCACCAGCGCCCGGCCAAAGCCGCTGCGCACCAGCCGCGCCAGCGCCGAGATCGAGCTGACGCAGTGCACCTTGCCCAGCGGCAGGCCGGCCTCGCGGAACAGTCCCTTGAGCGCTTCGTGCGGCTGCGAGCCGGGGCTCATGGTCAGCACCGGTTCGCTCAGCAACTGCTGCACCGTCAGCGCCTCTTCATCGCCGGCCGGCCCCACCCAGCCCATTTCCATCGGCAGGCACGGCATGCTGATGATGCCGGTGTCGGTCAGCAGGTCGGTCTGGAAGGCGATGTCGAGCGTGCCCTCGCGCAGGCCGCGATGCAGCGCGCGAGTGGTCTCCGAAGTCAGCTGCACCTCGATGCCCGGATAGGTGGAACGCAGATTGGTCAGGAAGCCGATCAGCCAGGTGTGCACCACCGTCTCGATGGCGCCGATGCGCACCAGGCCGAACACCTCGTCGCCGGTGCGACCCAGCGACAGGATCTGCTGGCGCAACTGCATCAGCCGCTCGCCATAGTCCAGCAGGCGCGTGCCCACCGCCGTCAGCCGCAGCTCCTTGGCGTCACGCTCGAACAGGCGCGCGCCGATGTCCTCTTCAAGCGAGGCGATGCGGTTGGCCACGGCGGCCTGGGTGATGTGCAGGCGGTCGCTGGCCGCACGGAAACTGCCCAGCCGGGCGGACCACAGGAATGCTTCGACGAAACGGGTATTCATATCCACGCCACGGCGCGCCCGACGACGCGCGGTTCCAAGAACGCCCGGGCGGCAAGCCCCG
Organism: Achromobacter sp. ISS7; assembly: GCF_056523125.1. NCBI lineage: Bacteria > Pseudomonadati > Pseudomonadota > Betaproteobacteria > Burkholderiales > Alcaligenaceae > Achromobacter > Achromobacter sp. ISS7. Next base: position 3,485,582 of record NZ_JAWRZD010000001.1, read on the forward strand.
GCCTGTGCACATCCTAACGCCTTGCGGGCAGGCCGCGCCATGACGCCATGCACGCCCTCTCGCGGTGCCGCATGCACCAGCATGGTTCACGCGCCGCGCCATGATCGCCCCGCCATGGCGAAAAACCGGGCCAGCGAAGGTTGGCACGGGTCTTGCTTGATGACTGGTATGCAAGCTTGTCTACAAGCCAAGCGCCCGTCCCCTTACCGACCAGGAGTCACGCATGACCGACCGCCCCGCGCCCTTCGCTTTCAACGCCACCCGCCGCCGTCTGATGCAGGGCGCCGCGCTGGGCGCCGCCACGCTGGCCGCGCCGGCCCTGGTGCGGGCGCAGTCGGGCCCGGTCATCCGCATCGGCTACTGGCCGGTCGCGGCGGGCCTGCCGTTCTACGCCGCCATCGAAAAGGGCTACTTCAAGGAAGCCGGCCTGAACGTCGAGGCGCTCAAGTTCGCCGGCGCGCAGCAGGTCATGGAAGCCATGCTCGCGGGCCGCGCCGACGGCAGCGCCAACGGCACCGGCTCGGCCAACCTGGCCATCGGCGAGATCGCCTCGCCCGGCCTGTTCAAGATATTCGCCTCCAACCCCAGCAACGCCAAGAACGTGCTGGACGAGTTCATCGTCGCGAAAGACAGTCCCATCCAATCCATCGCAGACCTCAAGGGGAAAAAGGTCGGTTCTGGACCCGGCATCCAGAATGCCACGCTGGCCAAAGCAGTGCTGGAGCGCGCCGGCGCAACCGGGGCGACCGTGGTCGAGCTGGCGATAAGCCAGCACGTCGCCGCGGTCGCCGCCGGCCAGTTGGACGCATGCTACACGCTCGAGCCCACCGGCACGGTCGGCCGCCTGAACGGCACCACCCGCGTGCTCGAGGCCGGCGTGATCGCCAAGTACGTGCTGGGCGATCCGATGGCGCCGTGGTTCGGCGGCTCGGCCTCGCTGACCACCGCGTTCCTGAAGAAGCATCCCGAGGAAAGCAAGAAATTCATCGCCGCCTACGCCCGCGGCATCGAGCTGATCCGCGCCAAGCCCGACGAGGCGCGCCCCTTCATGAAGGGCTACACCGCCATCGAAGGCCCCATGACCGAAGCCGTGCCGCTGGCCGCCTATACGCTCTACAACGAGTTCAGCCCCAGCGATATCCAGTACTTCCAGAAATTCTTCGACCTGTTCGCCGACAAGGGCATCTTCGCGCAGAAGGTGGACGTGGCCTCGATGCTGTACAAGGGCTGAGCCATGGACGCGATCAACGCAAACCGCGCCAGCGCGGCCCCGGCCGCCGGCGCCAGCCACGCGGCCAGCGCGGCGGCCGCCGCCAAGCCGGCCGCCGCGCCGGCCTCGCGTGCGCCGCGCACCTGGACCGCCGCGCGCCTGCTGCCGCTGATCGGGCCGTTGGCGCTGTATGTGGTGTGGGACCTGGTGGTGCGGCTGCAACTGGTCAGCCCGGTACTGCTGCCCACGCCCGGCGCCACGCTGGTGGCCCTGGCCAAGGGCATGGCCGGCGGCCCGCTGCTGGGCGATTTCCTGGCCTCGGTCAGCCGCACGCTGCAGGCCTTCGTCATCGCCGGCGTGATCGGCGTGCCGCTGGGCGTGCTGCTCGGCAGCAACGAGAAGGCCTACCGCAGCGTCGAGTTCCTGGTGGACTTCTTCCGCTCGACGCCGTCGTCTGCGCTGATCCCGCTGTTCCTGATGATCTTCGGCGTGACCGACATGAACAAGATCGCCATCGCCGCCTTCGCCGCGGTGCTGGTGATCCTGTTCAACAGCGCCTACGGCGTCATCAACGCGCGCAAGCAGCGCGTGATGGCGGCGCGGGTGATGGGCGCCTCGCGCTGGCAGATCTTCAAGGACGTGCTGATCTGGGAAAGCCTGCAGCCCACTTTCGTCGGCCTGCGCAGCGGCGTGTCGATGGCGCTCGTCATCGTGATCGTGGCCGAGATGTTCATCGGCTCGGACAGCGGGCTGGGCAACCGCATCATCAATGCGCAGCAGGTGCTGAACGTGCGCGACATGTACGCCGCGATCCTGGCCGCCGGCGCGCTCGGCTACGTCCTCAACATTCTCTTCCTGGTGCTGGAAAAGCGCGTGGTCCACTGGAGCGGCCGATAATCATGTCCACCGTCATCAACCCCGCCATCGCCCCCTCGCCCGCGCCCGCGCCGTTCCAGCCGGGACCGGCCGGCACCCACATCACCATCCGCGGCCTGACCAAGTACTTCGCCGGCTGGCCGCTCTACGAGGACTTCAACCTCGACATCCCCAAGGGCAAGATCGTCTCGGTGTTCGGCCCCAACGGCTGCGGCAAATCGACGCTGATCAACATGATCGCGGGCCTGATTCCCATCGACGCCGGCGAGATCCTGTTCGACGGCAAGTCGCTGGCCCAGACCAAGATCGGCTACGTCTTCCAGAACTACCGCGAGGCCATGTTCCCGTGGCTGCGCACCATCGACAACATCGCCTACCCGCTGCGCCTCGAAGGCCGCGGCAAGGCCGAGGTCGACGCGCGGGTGGAAGAGCTGGTGGCCTCGTTCGACGTCAAGTTCGACCTCAAGCGCTACCCCTACGAATTGTCGGGCGGCCAGCAGCAGACCGCGTCGATCATGCGCGCGCTGGCGCCGGGACCGGAGGTGCTGTTCCTGGATGAGCCATTCTCGGCGCTGGACTTCGAGATGACGCTGTTCATCCGCGAAAAGCTGCAAGAGGTCTTCATGCAGACCGGCACCACCATGCTGCTGGTGTCGCACGACCTGGAGGAAGCGGTGTACCTGGCCGACCAGGTGCTGCTGCTGACCAAGCGTCCCACGCGCGTGGCCGAGATCCTGGACTACGGCGATGCCCGTCCGCGCACGGTCGAGACGCTGTCCGAGCCCAGCTTCATCGGCATGAAGAAACTGAGCCTGGAGATCTTCCAGCGCGAAGTGCGCCGATAGCCCCCTTCGCCCCATCCATCCACCTTCGCCGGGAGTCCGCCATGACCCAGGAAACCATCGACCAATACGTACGCAGCGCGCTGGCGCTGGCGGGCTACGCCCTGCGCGAGCCGGCCGCGGCCGAAGTGGCGCAGCAATTCACGCGCATCCACGACATCGCCTCGACCTTCATCGACGAGGCCCTGCCGGTGGCACTGGAATCGGCCTCGGTGTTCCGCCCGTGAGCGGCGCCGCGCTCGACCTGGCCCGCCGCATCCGCAGCGGCGAACACAGCGCGGTGGCGGTGCTCGACGCCACGCTGGCGCGCATCCGCACCGCCGACGCGCGCTACAACTGCTTCACCGCCATCACCGAGGACCGCGCGCGCCAGGAGGCGGCCGCCATCGACGCGCGCCGTGCCCGCGGTGACGCCCTGCCGCCGCTGGCGGGCGTGCCCTACGCCGTCAAGAACCTGTTCGACATCGCCGAGGAAGTGACGCTGGCCGGCGGCCGCGTCAATGCCGCCAATCCCGCCGCGCCGCGCGACGCCACGCTGGTGGCGCGCCTGCGCGAGGCCGGCGCGGTGCTGGTGGGCGCGCTCAACATGGACGAGCATGCCTACGGCTTCACCACCGAGAACTCGCACTACGGCCCCTGCCGCAATCCGCACGACGCCACCCGCATCGCCGGCGGCTCGTCGGGCGGCAGCGCCGCCGCGGTGGCCGGCGCACTGGTGCCGCTGACGCTGGGCTCCGACACCAACGGCTCGATCCGCGTGCCGGCCTCGCTGTGCGGCGTGTTCGGCCTCAAGCCGACCTTCGGCCGCCTGCCGCGCGGCGGCTCGTTTCCCTTCGTCGGCAGCCTGGACCATCTGGGCCCGTTCGCGGCCGACACCGCCGGCCTGGCCGCCGTCTACGATGCGCTGCAAGGGCCCGACGCCGACGATCCGGCCTGCGCGCAACGCGCCGCCGAACCGGCGCTCGCCACGCTGGGCTCGGACCGGCCGTTGCGCGTGGCGGTGCTGGGCGGCTACTTCCACCATTGGGCCGGCCCCGAGGCGCGCCGCGCGGTGCAGCTGGCCGCGCAGGCGCTCGATGCCGCCGATACCGTTGAGCTGGCCGGCGCCGAACAGGCCCGCGCCGCGGCCTTCATCATCACCTCGGCCGAAGGCGGCGCCCTGCACCGCCGACGCCTGATCACGAACTACGACGACTACGAGCCCTACTCGCGCGACCGCCTGGTCGCCGGCAGCCTGGTGCCCGCGGCCTGGGCGCAGCAGGCCCAGCGCATCCGCCATCGCGTCTACCGCGAGGCGTTGTCGCTGTTCGAACGCTACGACGTGCTGATCGCGCCGGCCACGCCGGTGCCGGCCACGCCCATCGGCACCACCAGCCTGACGCTGGCCGGCCAGACGCTGCCGGCGCGCGCCAGCATGGGCCTGCTGACGCAGCCCATCTCCTGCCTCGGCCTGCCCGTTTGCGCCGCGCCCGTCTGGCCCGGCATCGGCGCCGACGCGCACCTGCCGCTGGGCGTGCAACTGATCGCCGCGCCATGGCGCGAGGCCGACTGCCTGCTGGCCGCGCAGCGGCTGGAACACGCCGGCGTCGCCGCCGTCCGTCCCGTCTAGTCCGTCAACCGAGGCCGCCCATGGACTCCGCATTCGCCGTCATCGACACGCCCCGCAGCCTGGCCGATTCCGCCTACGGCACGCTCAAGCGCGACATCCTCGACTTCCGCCTGGCGCCCGGCGACCGCTTCACCGAAACCGAGATCGCCGACCGCCTGCGCGTCAGCCGCACGCCGGTGCGCGAGGCGCTGTTCCGCCTGGAACGCGAGGGCTACCTGGAAGTGCGCCAGCGCAACGGCTGGCTGGTCAAGCCGCTGGACTTCGACACGCTCGATCATTTCTACGAGCTGCGCAGCGTGCTGGAGATCTCGGCCGTGCAGGCCCTGTGCGCGCCCGGCCAGGTGCCGGACCCGCTGCGCGCGCTGCAGCCGCTGGTGGACCTGTGGCTGGTGGACGGCGCCCACCAGTCGCACGATGGCGAATGGCTGGCCGCGCTGGACGAGCGCTTCCACACGGACCTGGTGGCCGCCGCCGGCAACCCCGAGATCGCGCGCGTGCATCGCGCCGCCACCGAGCGCATCCGCATCGTGCGGCGACTGGATTTCACCCAGCCCGAGCGCATCACCCGCACCTACGCGGAACACGGCGCCATCCTGCAGGCGATCCTGCGGCGTGACGCCGAACAGGCCACCGCGCTGCTGCGCGACCACATCGGCGACAGCCAGGCCGCCGTGCGCAAGATCACGCTGCACCGGCTGTACGCCAGCCGGCGCGCGCAGGCGGCGTAGCCGGCATGGCCGGGCCACGGCGCCCGCTCGCGGCCGCGTCAGCGCGGCCGCAGCCAGCGGCCCAGCCGCCGCGTCACGAACGGAATGCAGACGAACACCATCACCGGCGTCATGGTCACGCTGGTGATCAGCGCGCGCCAGAACACCGGCAAGGCGCTCAGGTGTTCGCTCACCAGCAGCGTGAACGCCAGCAGCACCGGAAAGTACGCCAGCCAGATGCTCACGGCCTGCTTCCAGCGAGGCGGCGCGCCGGTGTTGCCCTGCGGGCCGAACCAGCTGTCCATGCCGCTCACGCGGCGCGCGTGGCTGGCGCGCACCAGCGCGGCGCCGCGTTCGAGCCACATGCGGCGCGGCAGCGATTGCTCCCAGCGGTTGAGGCTGGCCTCGTCATTGAAACGCAGCACGATCTGGTATTGGTCGCCGCCCTCGGGCGGTTGCAGCACGCCCGAGCCGAGAAAACCCGGAAAGCCGGCGGCGAGGATCTCGCCCTGGCGCATCCAGGTCAGGAAATCGCTGTAGCGTTCGGGCGTAATGTGCCGGGTGACCAGCATGGTGACCGGGGCGGGAACGGCGGAACTGGACATGGTGAAACTCCTGGGGCGGCGTGCAGCGTGTTATGTGGTGTAAACCCTAGCAAGCCGCGTGCCAGCCTTGCACCGCAGCATCCGCCCGCGCGCAGCGTGGTCACGGCACGACGGGGCCGGATTTGCGCACCGCAACACACCCCATATTGGTGATTACCCTGAATCGCGCACCACAATGGTGCCATCAACACGGAGCCTGACCTTCACATGGATATCAACCTGCCCGACGTCGTCGCCGAGGTCACCGTGGCCTTTGCGCGCTATGAAGCCGCCCTGGTCGCCAACCAGGTCGAGGTGCTGGACGAGTTGTTCTGGAACAGCCCCCACACGCTGCGCTACGGCGCCGGCGAAAACCTCTACGGCTACGACGCCATCCGCGCCTTCCGCGCCGGCCGTTCGCCGCAGGGCCTGGCGCGCCAGGTACTGCGCACCGCCATCACCACCTATGGCCACGACTTCGCCACCACCAACATCGAGTTCCAGCGCGACGGCAGCGACCGCGTCGGCCGCCAGAGCCAGACCTGGATGCGCACGCCGCGAGGCTGGCGCGTGGTCTCGGCGCACGTCAGCCTGATGAGCCCATAACCTTATTGATCCGCCGCCATTGAGTGGTCATGAGGACGGGTCTACACTGGGCCTTCCCCCGTCCCCAGGAGCACCCGCCCCATGAGCACCTACAAGATCGCTGTCTTCGTCGGCAGCCTGCGCGCCGCGTCGATCAACCTGCGCCTGGCCCGTGCGCTGGAAAAGCTGGTCCCCGCGGACTTCAAGTTCGAGTATGTCAGCCTTGGCGATGTGCCGCTGTACAACCAGGACAACGAGAACAACCTGCCCGCCCCGGCCGCCAAGCTCAAGCAGCAGATCCTCGACGCCCAGGGCATCCTGTTCGTCTCGCCCGAGCACAACCGCTCGGTGCCCGCCGCCATCAAGAACGCGATCGACTGGGGCACGCGCCCGTGGGGCCAGAATTCGTGGGCTGGCAAGGCCGTCGGCATCCTCGGCACCTCGCCCAGCGCCGCCGGCACCGCGCTCATGCAGCAGCACCTGCGCAACATCCTGGCCGCCGAAGGCGCCGTGGCCCTGACCACGCCGGAAGTCTTCCTGCAGTACACCGATGGCCTGGTCGATGACCAGTACAACATCACCAACGAAGGCACGCGCAAGTTCCTGCAAGGCTGGATCGACCGCTACGTCGACTGGATCAAGAAGTTCAACAGCTGATCGCCGCCGTTGCCGGGTCAGGGGCGCCTCCCCGCCCGGCACCGATCGCCCGTCTACCTCCGGGCGATCAAGCCCTCCGGCCCAAGCCGGAGGGCTTTTTTTATGCGCGAGACCAAGACAACCCACAACGGATTTCCGCGCCGACAAAAGCCCACGCCCCCATGCCCCGATGCCGCGACGGCGCCCCCCACCGCGCGCAGCGCCCCCTCGCCGCAAAAATAGCCGCCCGGCCGCCCGGCCGCCCGAAGGCCGGGCAGCCCCCTCGGGGGGCAGCAAGCGCGCAGCGCGCCGCGTGGGGGCCCACATATCCCCGGCAACTGTGGAGAAGCTTGAGGACAGCCATGGGGGAGTTGCGAAAAACCCCGTGGCAACAAGCACTTGCACCCTGCGGTCAAAAAATGCGCAATCCATCCAATGGATGATTTCTGGCGCACTTATCCACCGTCGCGGGGCGCAAACCGGCGCTTTTCGGGGCGTCGCCGCCGCCGCCCGACGCGCCTGTGCATTTGTCCCAGCATTCTGTGGACAAGCATGAGGACAGAATGAGGGCAGCTACGGTTTTCCCTTGCACATCAAAGACCTGCAAGGGGTGGTCAAGAAAGGCCCAAACCGCCCTCCGGTGACGCCAGGTTGTCCCCGGGAAATGTGGATAAGGCTGAGGACAGCCTGCGGGCAGTCGCAAAAATCCCTTTGCCGCCAAGGCCTTGCGGGCAGCGGGCAATAAACGCCCAGGCCGGGCTCGGCGACGAGCCGGCCCGACAGGACAGGCGCAGACAATCAGGCGCCGCCGGATTTGTCCCCACGGAATGTGGACAAACCTCTGAACAGGCTCATGACAAGCTGAAAAAAACCTTGTCTGGCAAGCACTTGGAAGGGCCGCTCAAAAAAGGAGCAATCGCCGCACGGCAGCCGCGCGCGATCCGCCGGCGTTCATGCCCGCGAATCGCGCCACGCGCCACCCAAAGGCGTCAGACGTCGTCGCCTTCCAGGCGCATGCCGATCTTCAGGCCGACCTGCCAATGCGCCACCTTGCCGTCCTTGATATGGCCGCGCACCTCGGTGACCTCGAACCAATCCAGGTGCCGCAGCGTTTCCGATGCGCGCTCGATCGCCTTGCTGATGGCATCGTCGGTGGACTTGGTGGAAGAACCCACCAGTTCGATCTGCTTGTAGACATGATTCGACATAGCTCGTCTCCGTTGAGGGGGAAGCGTTGCGAATCACCGGCCGCGCACGGGGTTCCGGCGCTTACGACCGGCAATCCATTCGAACACACAGGATACCCCCGCGGGCATAGAGTGGTGTTACGAGTTCCGTCGACGCGGCCTCGGCCGCGGCCCGGAACCCGCTTTCCGCAACGCAAGCCAGGAGGTTGTCATGCCGGAACGAAAAACGCTGCAACGCGCCGAGCGCGACAGGAAGCAAGGCAAATCCGCATCCACCCAGGCGGGCGAATTCGTCCGCGAGGAAATCGAGCACGTGCGCGAGGGCAAGCATGGCGTGCGCTCGACCAAGCAGGCCATCGCCATCGGCCTGTCGAAAGCGCGCCGCGCCGGCGTCGACCTGCCGACGCCGAAGAAGGCCAGCGCGACGACCCGCCGCAAGGCCGCGCAGGACAGCGCGGCGGCGCACGACGGGCACGCCAAGTCCGGCACCCGCGCCCGCGCCACCACGCGCGCGCTCAAGCGCGAAAGCGCCAAGCCGGCGTCCAAGTCCGCGCTGTCGCGCCAGGCGTCCAAGACCGCCGCCACGCGCACGGCCGCGGACCGCTCCGCCGCCGCGAAGAAGGCCGCCGCCACCAAGGGCGCGGCGGGACGCTCGGCCGCGGCCAAGAAAGCCGCGCGCACCCGCGCCGCCAACCAGCGCGCGGCCGCGCATCACTGAGCGGCGCCCGATGGCGTGACCGTCATCGCCCGCGCATCATCGCCCGCACATCATGGGCCGCGCATCATGGCCCGCGCGTCAATGCGCGCCGGTCATGCGGCGGCGCCCGCCTCGAACTCGCGCAGGCGCGCCTGCAGGAATTCGCGCAGGCGCTTGACCGCGGGCGACAGCAGCATGCGGTGCACGCACAGCAGGTACAGCGGCGAAGGCTCGCCGGTGTAGTCGGGCAAGGCCTGCGCCAGCCGGCCCGCGCGCAGGTCGCTCAGCACGTCGAAGCGCGACTTGTAGGCCACGCCATGGCCGGCCAGCGCCCAGCGCCGCACCAGGTCGCCGTCGTCGCCCACCCGGTCGCCCTTGACCGGCACGGTCAGCGCGCCGTCCTCGTGCTCGAAGGCCCAGCGGTCGTGCAGCGACTCGCCCAGCACGAAGCACAGGCAGTTGTGGCGCCGCAGGTCGGCCGGCGAACGCGGCATGCCGTGACGCGCGAAATAGGCCGGCGACGCGCACACCACGCGGCGGTTGTGCTCGCTCAGCGGCAGCGCCACCAGGCCGGAGTCGCCCGGCGTGCCATAGCGCAGCGCGATGTCGACGGGCTGCCGGTAAAGGTCCGCCAGGCGATCGCTGATGCGCACCTGGAAGTTCACGCGCGGATGCTGCTGCTGGAAGTCGTCCAGCCAGGGCAGCAGCACGTGGCGCCCCAGGTCCGACGGGATCGCCACCGACAGCGTGCCGGAGATCGCGGTCTTGTCGCGCGCCAGCGCGCTCTGGCCGGCCTGCAGGCTCGACAGCGCGGCGCGCGCGTATTCCAGGTAGCGCTCGCCGTCGCCGGTCAGCCGCAGGCTGCGCGTCGAGCGCACGAACAGGCGGGTTTCGAGCGACAGCTCCAGCCGCTTGAGCGCGGCGCTGGCCACCGCCGGCGTCAGGTCCAGCTCGCGCGCGGCGGCCGAAAAGCTGCCGTGGTCGGCCGCGGCGACAAAGATGCGCAGGTCTTCAAACCGAACCATGAGGGGTCCATTTTCAAAGAAATATTGAAACTGAGTCCGATGCTAGCCGGTTTTTCATCGTCCGCCACTGGGTAATGATGGCGTCACCCCCGCAACGCTTTTGGAGTCCCCCATGAAAATCGAACTCGACGGCAAAAAAGCCCTGGTCACCGGCTCGTCCGGCGGCATCGGCCTGGCCATCGCCCAGGGCCTGGCCGAGGCCGGCGCCCAGGTGGTGCTGCATGGCCGCAACGCCGACAAGCTCAAGCAGGCCGCGGACGCCATCGCGCGCCAGCACCCGGGCGCCCAGGTCCATACCGTGCAGGCCGACCTGTCCACCGCCGACGGCGCCGCCTCGATCTGCGCCGCCCATCCCGACATCGACATCCTGGTCAACAACGCCGGCTACTTCGCGCCCAAGTCCTTCACCGAGATCACCGACGACGACTGGCGCTACATGCTCGACACCAACGTCATGAGCGGCGTGCGCCTGTCGCGCTATTACCTGCCGCGCATGCTGGCCGCCGACTGGGGCCGCATTGTCTTCATCTCCAGCGAATCGGCGCTGCACATTCCCGCCGAGATGATCCACTACGGCGTCAGCAAGACCGCGCTGCTGGGCGTCTCGCGCGGCCTGGCCGAACTGACCGCCGGCAGCGGCGTCACCGTCAACGCCGTGCTGCCCGGCCCGACCCGCTCCGAGGGCGTGGTCGACTTCTTCGCCGAAATGGCCAGGGAACAGGGCCTGCCGCAAGACCAGATGGAACGCGACTTCATCGCCCAGCACCGCCCCAGCTCGCTGCTGCGCCGGCTGGCGACGGTGGAGGAAGTGGCCAACATGGTCGTCTACACCTGCTCGCGCCAGTCCTCGGCCACCAACGGCGCCGCCCTGCGCGTCGATGGCGGCGTGGTCCGCACCATCGCCTGATCCCCAACGCCCCCTCTCTCCCATTCCGAGATCCTTTCATGAAAGCCATCGCCTACTTCCAGAACCTGCCCGCCACCGATCCGCAATCGCTGCAGGACATCACCGCGCCCGAGCCCGTGCCGGGCGACCATGACCTGCTGGTCGAGGTCAAAGCCATTTCCGTCAATCCGGTGGACGTGAAGATCCGCGCCAACCGCAAGCCCAAGGACGGCCAGCCCGAGATCATCGGCTGGGACGCCGCCGGCATCGTGCGCGCCGTCGGCGCCAAGACCAGCCTGTTCGCGCCCGGCGACCGCGTCTGGTACGCCGGCGCCCTGACGCGCCCCGGCGCCAACAGCGAGCTGCACGTGGTCGACGAACGCATCGTCGGCAGCATGCCGCAGAGCCTGGACTTCGCCCAGGCCGCCGCGCTGCCGCTGACCACCATCACCGCCTGGGAACTGTTGTTCGACCGCCTGCGCGTGCTCGACAACGCCGCCCCCAGCCAGGGCTCGCTGCTGGTCGTCGGCGCGGCCGGCGGCGTCGGCTCGATCCTGGTGCAACTGGCGCGCCAGCTGACCGGGCTGACCATCATCGGCACCGCCTCGCGGCCCGAGACCCAGGCCTGGGTCACCGAGCTGGGCGCCCATCACGTCATCGACCACACCCGCCCGCTGGCCGAGGAACTCAAGCGCATCGGCCATCCGCAGGTCAGCTTCATCGCCGGCCTGACCCAGACCGACCAGCACTTCCCGCAGCTGGCCGAGGCCATCGCGCCGCAAGGCAAGATCGCGCTGATCGACGATCCCACGGCCATCGATGTGCGCCTGCTCAAGGGCAAGTCGGCCTCGCTGCACTGGGAATTCATGTTCGCCCGGCCGCTGCACGACACGCCCGACCTGATCGCCCAGCACGAACTGCTGAACCAGGCCGCGCGACTGATCGACAACGGCACCCTGCGCACCACGCTGGGCGAACATTACGGCCGCATCAACGCCGAAAACCTGCGCCGCGCCCACGCCTTCATCGAAAGCGGCAAGGCGCGCGGCAAGGTGGTGCTGGAAGGCTTCTGAGGCGTCCTCCCCGTCCCCCGAAAAAATTGGGACGGGCGTCTCGCATTACAACGAAGAAAGAGGTAAAAACTCGACTGCGCGCCGCGGGCTGCCAGCCCGCCGCCGCGCTTTCGGGAGTTGGCTCTGATTTCTCACCTGTTCGAACAAGCGCTGGAACCGATGCTCTGGGGCATGGTGGCGGTCGCCCTGCTGATGCTGCGGCTGGTGCCGCTGCAAGGCTGGAAGGCCGTCATCGTCGCCGGCATCACCGCCGGGCTGGTGTTCGACACCATCCAGTTCCGGGTCGGCCCGCCCCGCCTGTGGGACGCGCTGGTGCTCGGCTCGATCCTGGCCGCCCTGCTGGTGGCCGCGGTGCAGGAACTGCTGGTGCTGGTGGCGCGGCACGTGCGCGCCGCCCTGGCGCGCGCCCGGGCCCGCGCCTGACCCCTCCCCGCGCCGCCGTTACATCCTGTCGGCGCCGCTCTACGTTTCTTCACACAGCTCGATCAAATTGCGCAAAGCCTGGCGCGCCGCCGGCGCCAGAATGGCACGTGTCCGGCCGGCCGACGGCCCGCGACGCCTCCAGGAGATCGATCCATGAAAGTAGCCAGAGCAGCCATGCTCATGTCGATGGCGGCCCTGTGCGCCGGGTGCGCCGACGGCACCGCCATTCCCACCGGCAACCGCCATGCGCCCTCGCTGGCGTCGGCGGTCAGGTTCTATTCCGATCCGCCGCGTGCGCCGTATGAAGTGGTCGGCCTGGTCAAGGCCGAGAGTTCGGCCGGCCTCACCGCCCAGGAATCGATGGAATACGCCATCGAGGAATTGAAGAAGCAGGCCGCCAGCCTGGGCGCCAACGGCGTGCTGCTGACCGGCAACGGCGCGCGCACCACCGGCACCGACGTCACCTACAACAAGGACTCGGGCCAGATCTCCAGCAACAGCACCACGGCTCAGTTCGTCGAAGGCCGCGCCATCCTCGTCAAGTAGGCATGGCATCTCCCGCGGCAACGCCGCCGCGCGCCGGCGCGCCGGCCCGGCTCGAGGTGCTGGACGCGCTGCGCGGCGTCGCGCTGCTGGGCGTGCTGCTGGCCAACCTGCGCGCCTTTTCGCTGCATGACTTCCTGCCGCCGGCGGCCAGCGCCAGCCCGGTCGATCTCGCCGCGCAGGGGTTGATGGCGGCGTTGATCGACGCCAAGGCCGCCACCCTGTTCGCGCTGCTGTTCGGGGTCGGCTTCGCGCTGCAGCTGGGTCCGGCGCCGTGCGCGCCGGGCCGCCGCCCGCGCCACGCCGTGCGCCTGCTGCTGCTGCTCGCCATCGGCCTGCTACACGCGTGGTTGGTGTGGTGGGGCGACATCCTGCGCTACTACGCGCTGCTGGGCCTGCTGATGCTGCCCATGGCCGGCTGGTCCGCCCGGCGGCTGGCGATCGTCGGCGCGGCCCTGGCCCTGTTCGCCTGGCCGTTGCTGCTGCCGCTGGCGCGCCAGGCGCTGCCGCCGCAAACGCCCTCGGCGCAGGCGGCAGCCGCCGCGCTCTCGGCCTTCAGTGCGCCCGACCTGATGCGCGCCTGGGCCGCCAATCTCGACTACGACCTGCGCATGCGCATCGCCAACTGGAGCCTGCTGCTCTTCGTGATGGGCCGCCTGATGATCGGCGCGGCGCTGGGCCGCACCGGCCTGTTCCTCGACCCGGCGGCGCATCTGGCCGCCTGGCGCCGGCTGGCGGGCGCCGCCTTCCTGGTGGGGGTGCCCGCCACTGCCTTCGTGCTGCTGCGCGACGGCGCCATCCTGTTCACCGATGGCTGGTGGGCCGGCGGCCCGGGACGCGACCTGGCGCGCGTCCTGCGCGGCCTGGCGTCGCTGGCGCTGGGCCTGGGCTACATGGCGGGCTTCGTGCTGCTGTTCCAGTCGCCGCGGGCGCGCCGCGTCCTGTCGCTGTTCGCGCCGGTCGGCCGCATGGCGCTGACCAACTACCTGGGCCAGAGCGTGCTGGCGATCGGCCTGTTCTACGGAATCGGCCTGGGGCTTGGGCCCGACGCCAGCCTGCCGCGCATCCTGGCGCTGGGCGTGCTGCTGTTCATGGTCCAGGCGCTGGCCAGCGCCTGGTGGCTCGGGCGCTACGCCCTGGGGCCCTGTGAATGGCTCTGGCGCAGCGCCGCGGCGGGCCGTTGGCAGGCCATGCGCCTGCCGACGCTGCCGCCCTAGCCGCCGCGCCGGCCGGCTCAGGCCGCCGGCAGCCCGGGCAACACCAGGTCATCGACCTGGTAGGTGTGGAACTCGCTGGTCGATACCGCATCGAGCTTGCGGAATTTCTCCAGGAACACCGGATCGGAAAAGAATTCGTCGACCTTGCCCGCGCCCGAGATCGCCTCGATGTTCACCACGGTCTTGCCGTCCGTGCTCTTGGCCAGGTTGCTCCACAGGAAGCCCGGCTTGGTGCGCGCGACGTAATGCACCACGTCCTGGATCGCCAGGAAGGCGTCCTCCTGCCGGCCCGGGTGGGCATGGATCACGTTGACGATGAACACCGTGCCATCCGGCGCGGGCTTGAAGCTGGCTGAAACGGGAAAGGCCATGTCGGCTCCTGCGGTGAAAAACAGGCAACACTATGGCCCGGCGCGGCGCCGCGAAAAAGAGGCCGGCGGGCGCGAGAGTACGGACATGGCCGTCCGCAATCGCGCCGCGTTCCTTTCCGAATTTCCCCGGTCAGGCGTGCCCGTCGCGCCGGGCGCGGGCGTGGGGATCGTTGATCTCGGTTTCCAGTTGGCTGATCAGCCACTCGAACCAGCCGTTCTCGGTGCGGGCATACACCGCCGCGGCCGGCGTCTTGCCGTCGCGCCAGCCCGGCTGGTGCGCGTCCATCCAGGCCGACAGGCTCTTGTGCGGCGCCAGCAGGCCCGACAGCCACGACCAGACGTAGTCGGGCACGGTGCGGCGAAAGCCCTTGGCGCTGGCATAGATGGTCGGCTCAAGCGGCAGGCTGCCCGAACGGGCCAGCCTCGCCTGCACCCGGCGCAGCGTCTCGGCCGCCGCCTGCAATTGTTCGGTGCTGAGCTTTTTCACGTAACGACTCCTGGATTGGGTTTTGCCGGATTATCGCCGGAGCTTCCGGCCGTTGCCAGCGGCATCGCCGCCGGCTTCAACGCGCGCCGCGCGGCGGCCGCAGCCCCAGCAGCATCGTCGCGCTGAAGCGCTCGCCCGGCGCCAGCACTTGCAGCCCGGTGCGGGTCTCGCCCGCCGCCGCCAGGTTGAAGGCATCGGCCACGTTGGTCACCGGCTCCACGCACAGGAAATCCGAGCCCGGCGCGGTGTAGACCACCAGGTGCGCGAACGCCGCGTCGGCGTGCAACGCCAGTTCGTGCCCGTCCGACCAGTGCAGCGTGGCGCGTCCGCCCCACTGCGACAGATAGGTATCGCAGCCCTCGGCCGACTGGCCCAGCTCGCGCACGTGCGTCGTCTGGCTGGCGCCGGGCAGGCCGTCCGCGTCCGTCGGCCACGCGCGGCGCGCATGCAGCGCCACCCGCTCGGCGGTGAAATACGGATGGATGCCGCAGCCGAACGGCATCGGCGCATCGCCCTGGTTGATCATCAACAGCGTCAGCGACAGGCCGCGCGAATCCAGCCGGTAGCGCTGCACGCACTCATACGGCCACGGCCAGCCCAGCACGCCGGCCGGCTGTTGCAGCACCAGGTCGACCGCGTCATCGGCCAGGTGGCGCACCTGCCAGGGCAGGTACAGGCCGCCGCCATGGATCGCCTGCGGCCGCCCCGGCAGCGATTGCAGCGCGTGGCGCTCGCCTTGGAAGGTGAACACGCCATCGCGCACCCGGTTCGAGTACGGCGTCAGCGGATACGACCCGGCGCGCGGCCATTGCGCCGGCGGCCAATCCGTCTCGGCCAGCGGCACGATCCAGTCATGCTCGCCCGTCGACAACCGGGTCAGGCGTCCGCCCCCGCCCGGCGCGAACTCGGCGCGGTGGGAACCGTGGGCAATGGTCACGCGTTCGCTGGCGTCCAGCGTGGCGGGAAAAGGCAAATCAGGCATCAGGCGCTCCCGCGGCGCTGCGAACGGCCGCGTGGCGCCATTGTGCATGGCGCGGTCCGGCGCCAGCAAGCCGCGCGCGCCGCAACCCGAGTCAGGCCGTGGCGGGCGTCGCCGGCAGCGCTTGCGGCAGGCACCCCAGCCCGCGCAGCGTCGCCGCCACCGCGTCGTCCAGCGGCGTGTGCGGCTCGGCGCCCAGCACATCGATCAGGCGCGTGTTGTCCATGCGCAGCGGCTGGCGCCACAGGTAGCGCATCTCCATCATTTCGCGCAGCGTCTGCGAGAACGGCGCCGCCAGCCGCAGCAGCCCCCACGGAAACGCGCCCACCCGCGGCTCGGCCCCGTGGCGGCGCGCCACCCGCACGATCGCCTCGGCCATCCGCGTGCCGTCCGGATCCCAATGCCCCGCCATGTGGAACGCCGCGAACGGCGCCAGCGCCTCGCGCCGCCCCAGCAGTTCGACCAGCGTCCGGCCCACGTCCGGCAGGTAGCTCCATTGATGCCCCACCCCGGGCGCGCCCGGCACGCTCACCCGCTTCAACGGCCGCCCCGGCTTGACCAGCCCTTGCGAGAACCAGTTGTTGCCGGCCCGCGGACCGAAGAAATCGCCGGCCCGCAGCACCAGGGCGCGCGCGCCATGCGCGCTGGCCACCTGCAGGCGGCGCTCGAGCTCCACCCGGATCGCGCCCTTGCGCGTCAGCGGATGCTGCGGCGAGGTCTCGCGCAGCAGCGGAAACGCGTCCGGTCCGTAGTTGTAGATCGTGCCCGGCAGCACGATCGTCGCGCCCTGGGCGCTCGCCACCGCGATGGTGTTGTCGATCATCGGCAGCACCAGCTCGCCCCAGCGGCGGTAGCCGGGCGGATTGACCGCATGCACGATCACCTCGCATCCCAGCGCCGCCCGCGCCACGTCCTGGCGGTTCATGGCATCGCCGCGCAGCCACGTCATGCCGTCGCGCTGCGCCATTTCCGTCACCAGCCCGCGCGCCAGGGCGCGGATGCCCCAGCCGGCGTCGCGCAACTGGCGCGCCGCCTCGCCGCCCACCCCGCCCGTGGCGCCCAGCACCAGCGCGGTGCCGGGCCGGCCCGATTCGATCGTCGTCATGGTCATCTCCCGTGAGTCCATGGCGACCATTCTGGCGCGGCGGCCATACAAAATAAATTGCCGAACCTAGCCTCGCAGCTATACATTTATGCATGACCAAACCGATCGGCTGGGAACTCTACCGCAGCTTTCTCGCCGTGCTCGCCGAGGGCTCGCTGTCCGGCGCCGCGCGCACGCTCGACATCACCCAGCCCACGGTCGGCCGCCACATCGCGGCGCTCGAACGCGCCCTTGGCCAGGTGCTGTTCACCCGCTCGCAGACCGGCCTGCTGGCCACCGACGCCGCCCAGTCGCTGCGCGGCTACGCCGAGGCCATGCACAGCCACGCCGCGGCCCTGGAACGCGCGGCCGCCGCGCAGGGCCCGGGCGTGGCCGGCACCGTGCGGATCTCGGCCAGCGAAGTCATCGGCATCGAAGTGCTGCCCCCGGTGCTGGCACGCCTGCGCCAGGAACACCCGCGCCTGACCATCGAACTGGCGCCCACCAACCGCGTGCAGAACCTGCTGCTGCGCGAGGCCGACATCGCCGTGCGCATGGCCCCGCCGAAACAGGAACAGCTGATCGCGCGTCCGGTCGGCCATGTCGAGATCGGCCTTTACGCCCGCAAGGACTACCTGCGCCGCCACGGCACGCCCGCCACGCTGGCCGACCTGGCCAGCCACGCCCTGATCGGCTACGACACCGAGACGCCCTTCCTGCGCGGCGCCAGCAAGCGCTTTCCGATCCCTTGGAGCCGCGACCGCTTCGCCCTGCGCGCCGACAGCGACCTGGCGCAACTGGCCCTGATCCGCGCCGGCGCCGGCATCGGCGTCTGCCAGGCGGCGCTGGCGCGCCGCGACAAACAGCTGGTGCGCGTGCTGCCGAAGCAGGCCGCGTTCCAGCTGGAAACCTGGATCACCATGCACGAAGACCTGCGCGCCAGCCCCCGGTGCAAGGCGGTCTTCGACGCGCTGGTGGCCTGCCTGCTGGCCCATACCGGCGCGGGCGGCTAGCGCTCGCCGCCCGCGCCGGCGGCGCTGCGACATCCCCACCGGGACTTGGTCCGACGTTCGGATATACTGTTCATCCATACAGTTATCCGACCGCAAGGGAACCCCGACCCATGACCAGTCTGATCAATTCCCCGCCCAGCCGCAGCATCTGGCTCAGCGCCTTCCCGCGCCTGTCCGGCGTCAAGAACGGCGACTACCTGCCCCTGGACCGCCTGTGCGAAGCCACCGGCCTTGAAGGCGGTCAGAAGCTGCGCGAAGTGCTGGCCGCCGCCGAGCGCGAAGGCCTGCTGCTGATCGACCGCGGCGCCACGCCCGCCAGCTACCGCGCCACCTACGCGCTCGAGCGCCAGGTCACGCTGTTCGCGGCCGACTAGGGCCCGTTCCGAGAAAGCGCCTCGCCCGCTGGGCCCGCCCCGAGCGAGTGCTAACCATCCCTTGCAATGCTGTTACATCTTGGGAAATAGAATTCCCCCGAATGCACCCTACGGAGAAAAACATGCAAGAAGATACCGCCAAGCCCGAACCCACCCGCCGCCGCTGGCCCTTCGGGTACGGCCAGGAAGCCTGAGGCCGCGTCTCTCCCGCCGGCCATCGCCGCTGCCCGGCCACGCGCCAGGCAGGCCGTTCCCCCGCCATTCCTCGGGTCTTCCCCGCCGTGAGCACACGGCCGCGGCGCTGCGCGACCCGCCACTTTCATCGTTTCCGGCCAGGTTTCCTCCCGGCCAGCCCTGTCGCCCCTCCCTACCCGCTGAACCCAGGCCATCGCCGGCCCTGGCCGGTCGCCCGCCTGTTGCCCGCGGCCGTTCATGGGCCCGCCGCGCCGCCGATTTCCGAGCCCAATGAAACCCGCTTGCACCTCATTCATCGCCACCAGCCTGGACGGCTACATCGCTCGCCAGGATGGCGGCCTCGACTGGCTCGACGCCGCCAACCAGTCCGTCACGGCTGGCGAGGACTGCGGCTACGCCGCCTACATGCGCACCATCGACGCGCTGGTCATGGGCCGCTCGACCTTTGAAAAGGTCGCGTCCTTCCCGGAATGGCCCTACGGCGACCTGCCCGTCTACGTGCTGAGCCGCGGCTGGACGGCCCTGCCGACGGAGACGCCCGCCTCGGTCCGGCTGCACAACGGCTCCCTCGACGAGCTGCTGGCGCGCGCCGCGCAAGACGGCTGCCGCGGCCTGTACATCGATGGCGGCAAGACGGTGCAGGCCTTCATCCAGGCGCGGTTGCTGGAAGAGATCACCGTCACCACCATCCCGGTCCTGATCGGCGGCGGCCGCCGGTTGTTTGGCGAACTCGACGCCGACGTGGCGTTGCAGCACATCGTCACCCAGGCCTACCCGTTCGGATTCGTCCAGTCGCGCTATAAGCTCCTGTACGCATGACGTGACATCAAGGCGCTACGCCCTTTCCCACTCCGAGCCCACCATGCCCCTGCTCAATCTCGCCGACCTCGCCGACAGCCTGTCCGCCACGTGGAAATCGCGCGTGCTCGGCGAAGCCGGCGACTGCAATATCAAGGTCCTGAAGATGGACGGCCAATCCTCCCCGGCCGAAACGCACGACTACAACGAAGCCCTGATCGTCATCAGCGGCGCGCTGCGCCTGTCGGTGCAGGGAGAAGAAATCGCGGTGGCGGCGGGCGAGATGTACCTGGCGCCCGCGGGCGTGCCGCATGCCGTCGCCGCGGGCAGCCACGGGGTGCTGGTGATCGTCGACCCCGTCGGCAGCTGAAGCCGCGGCGGCCGACCCGTCCCCCTTGCGCGGCGCATATTGCCACCCGTTGCCGGAGTCGCTAGTATCCGCGCATCCCGACAGCGTCGGTCATCGCGGGGCGTTCCCATGAAACGTCGTTCTCTTCCCATCCTGGCATTCGCGACCCTGGCTTTCGGGCTGGCCTTGACGCGCCCGGCAACGGCCGAGCAAGGCTGTCCGGACGGCTACACCATGGCGGCGCTGGGCACCGCCCAGTGCATTCCGATTCCCGGCCTGTACCAGGTACCGGGTGGCGACTCCGCGCCACCGCCACCACCACCGCCGCAGGTCCGCTGGGAACAACGCTGGGGCGCTATCGCCATGGATGCGGTCAGCGGCAAGGTTGGCGTGGCCGGCAGCAGGACGAGCCGGCAACGGGCCGAGGACGACTCCGTGGCGCAATGCGCCAAGAAGGGCGGCGGCGACTGCCGCGTGCAGGTCTCGTACGCCAACCAATGCGGCGTGATCGTCTGGGGCAACGGCATCGCCGTCTCCCGCTTCGCCCCCACGCTCGAGGCCGCGACGGACATGACGCTCGCCGAGTGCAAGCGGGAAAGCGGCGGCGCCTGCGAGGTATTCTTCTCCGATTGCAGCATGCCGGTACGGGTGCAATAGCCCGCCGCCCTGCAAGCCCTGGTCAGTAGGTTCCCCGCAGCGTCAGCATCCAGTTGCGCGGAGCGCCATACCAATTGCCGCCGTCGGCCCCGCCCACCCGCTCGTAGTAGACCTTGTCGAAGATGTTGTTGGCATTGAGCGTGACGGTCCAGCTCGGATCGAAGCGATACTGCGCCATCAATCCCACCACCGCATGGCCGGGCTGCGTGAACTTGTACGGGCTCGCCTTGCCGTCGGCCGAATAGATCGAGCCCGACACGAAGGTGGCGCTCTGCATGATGACGTTGCCGCCCACGCGCCAGCGCGATAGCGCATCCGGCAGCGTGTACGCCGTCGACAGCTTGAACAGGTGGCGCGGCGTGATCGAGCTGAATATCGCGTCGCTGCTCTTGTCGCGGGTATTGTTGAAGGTATAGCCCACCGCCAGTTCCCAGCCCGGCGTCACTTCACCGCCAATCTCCATATCGAAGCCGCGGCTGACCACCTTGCCCTGCGCCTGGTAGCAGCAGCTGCCGGCCCACACGTCATAGGATTCGGGATAACGGCGATCCAGCACCCCGGTGCCCTTGCGCTCGACATTGAACAGGCTGAAGGTGGCGTTCAGGCGGCCGTCCATCAGCTCGCCCTTCAGCCCCGCCTCGTAGCTGCGGCCCTTGATCGCGGGCAACGACGTGCCCGGCGCCGGCCCGGCCTTGAGCAGGCCCTGCGGCTTGTGGATGGTGGAATAGCTGACATAGGCCGACCAGGTGTCGTCCAGGTCGTAGATGATGCCGCCGTAGGGCGTGGTCTTGGTCGGCTCCTCGTAGTCGGTGCGCGACGTCACGGCCCACGGCGCGCCCTCGCCCTGGCGCATCGAGACGGTCTGGAAGAACTTGTAGCGGCTGACGCGGGCGCCCGCGATCAGGTGAAGGCGCGACGTCGGGTTCAGCCGCAACACGCCATACAGGCCCTTCTGCTCCTGGCCCCACGGGTCGTAGCGCGTGGTCAGCGGCACGTCCATGTCGGGATTCCAGGCGTTGCGGTCAAAGACGTCGACCGGCACCATCCAGTTGTCCGACGGCTTGCCCGTGGCCCACGTGCCCTGCGTACGCTGCCAGTCCGCGCCCAGCAGGATCTCATGGCGCTGGCCGAACAGATCGAAGCCGCCGCTGAGGTTGGCGTCGAACAGGTTCTGCGTGTTTTCCATGGCGTAGCGGCCGCCGCCCCAGGTCGCGCCCGACCCATCGGCCGGGTTGATCGCGCCATACGCGAAGGCCGTGGTCGAGCGTGTATTGTTGCGCTCGTGCGTGTAGTTGAGCTTGAGCTTCCAGCGCTCGGCAAACCGTTGCTCCAGCTGCGCGAACAGCTGCGCGGTCTCGGTGTTCGCATGGCTCCATGGCTGCGTCAACGACGCGGAGCGCGACAATCCCAGGTCGCGGCCGTCGGCATAGCGCGGCAGGCCGTCGCCGGACCCGCGCTCGTGGCGCTTGGCGTAGCTGCCGCCCACCGTCAGCAAGGTATCGCGCGTCAGGTCGGCCTCCAGCACGCCATAGAACTTGGGCGAGTCCGAATGGCGGTTCTTCAGGAACGAATCGCTATCGCTGTAGACCGCCACCGCCCGGCCCCGCAGGCGGCCGTCGAAACCCAGCGGTCCGGTCGCGTCGATCATGCTGCGATAGTTGTCCCAGCTGCCGGCCGAGGCTTCAACGGTCAGCTGGTATTCGGCCAGCGGCCGCTTGCGGACCAGGTTGACGATGCCGCCGGGATCGCCCATGCCGCCCAGCAGGCCCGAGGCGCCGCGCATCACTTCGACCCGGTCGTAGAAGGCCAGGTCCTGGCTGGCATCGTAGGTATACGCCCCCAGGGCCAACGGCGCGCCGCCATCGATCTGCAGGCTGGTGATCTGGAAGCCACGCGAATAGAAGTCGTACGAGTTGTAGTTGGCGCGCCGCACCGTGATGCCGGCGGCATGCTCCAGGGCCTGGCTGACATTGGTGAGATGTTGGTCGTCGATCTGCTGGCGCGTCACCACCGACACCGACTGCGGCACTTCGCGGAACGCCAGATCGGTCTTGGACGCGGTGCTGGTGACGCGGCTGGTGTAGGAACCGGTGCCTTCGGTGGTGCCGTCTTCCGCGCGGCGCGCGGTCACAATGATGGCCGACAGGGTCGCCGCGTCGAGATTGGCGGGCGCGCGTTCGATCACGGCCTTGCCGTTTTCCACCACCGCGACCAGGCCGCTGCCGGCCAGCAGCCGGTCCAGGGCCTGCTGCGGCGTCAAGCGTCCCGCCACCGGCGGCGCGATCTTGTCCGCCACCAGGGCGGGGTCGTACAACAGCTCCAGCGACATCTGGCGCGCCATGTCCACCAGGGCTTCGTGCAGCGGCTGGCGCGCCGAATTGACCACGATGGCGGATTCGGCCGCGCTCACGACGGCGGGCGCCAACGGCAGCAGGCACAGCGCCAGCGACAGCCGGCCGGGCAGGAAGCGCGCATGCGCAAGCGCGCGACGCAGGCGGGTGGATCGAACGGTCATGAGTTATGGGTTCCAACGGTTAACCGCGGCTTGCCCCTCGCAAGCCGGCACTCATTGATAACGAGTGCGCGGATGCCCGGAACCCTGAAGAACGGCAGCGCGAAAATTGAAACAAAATCCTACCAGCCATCCCGACACGGGGCGTCGCGCCGGACTGGCGCCGTCAAAACGCCTGGCGCGCATGCCGGTCGACGAGTGCGCCAGGCGATGCCCGGCCGCCGCGTATCGGCGGCGAAACGCGCCGCACGGGTTATAAAGCCGCTCATGCCATCCCCGAGCCTGCGGCAAGCCGCCGGGCCGCCGGGCCCTCCCCCGCAAACGGACCTGCCACCATGCACACCGATCCCGCTCATCTCGTCACCGACGCCGCAGCATTGCAGGCGCTCTACGGCGAACCCGGCGAAGCCTCTTTGAAGAAAGAAGTGGATCACGTGCATCCGCACTACCGGGCCTTCATCGAAGCCGCGCCGTTCGCGGCATTGGCCACTTGCGGACCGGACGGCCTGGACGTATCGCCGCGCGGCGACCCCGCGGGTTTCGTTGTCGTCGAGGACGAAAAAACGCTGCTGCTGCCTGACCGACGCGGCAACAACCGCATCGACAGCCTGCGCAACATCCTCGCGGATTCCCGGGTGGCGTTGCTGTTCCTGGTCCCGGGCGTCAACGAGACGCTGCGCGTGAACGGCCGCGCGCGCATCAGCGTGGATCCGGCGCTGCTGGCGCGCTTCGACATCGATGGCAAGTCGCCGCGCTCGGTCCTGGTGGTCGACGTGGAGACGGTTTATTTCCAGTGCTCGCGCGCGCTGCTGCGCTCGCGCCTGTGGGATCCCGCCACCCAGATCCCGCGCACGGCGCTGCCCAGCGTCGGCCGCATGCTGTCGGACCTGACCGCCGGCACCTTCGACGGCGTCACCTACGATCGCGACCAGCCGGCGCGCGTGGCCAGCACCTTGTACTGATCGCGGTTCGGTGGCGAGCAACCGCGCGTCGAGCGGCCGCTGCCGTCAGCGCGGCACCAGCACGTAGCGCGCCGGCCCGTCGGCGCGGACCTGCACTGGCGCGATGCGCGGCAGCAACTCCAGCAGCGTGCCGGGCGAATCCACGTTCAGCGTCCCCGCCACCCGCACGCGCTCCAGCGCCGCGCCCTCGATCCGCATCGAGAACGGCGCATAACGGTTCAGTTCCGCCACGGCCTTGGACAGAGGGGTGTTGTTGAAGATCACCCGCCCCTCGCGCCAAGCGGTCGCCGCCGCCACATCCACGGTGGCGATCGGCATCAAGCCGCTGGCGCTGGCAAGCAACCCCTGCCCCGGCCCCAGCGCCTCGCGCTGCCAGAAGCGCCAGCCGCTCGCGCCCACTTCCACGCTGCCCTGGCTGACGACGACTTCGGTCGCGTCGTCGCCCAGCCTGCGCACATTGAAGCGCGTGCCCGTGACACGCACCGCCGCGCGTCCTGCCCGCACGATGAACGGCCGCGCCGCGTCGGGCGACACGGAAAAACTGGCTTCGCCTTCCTCCAGCTCCACTTCACGGCGATCCGCGTAATAACGGACCCGCACGCGGCTGTCGGTATTGAGTTCGATCTCTGACTGGTCCGGCAGCATCAGCGCCTGGCGTTTGCCGTGGGCCGTGGCCAGCGCCTGCTCGTACCCGGCGGACTCGCCCCACGGCAGGCCCACCCCGACGCCAAGG
This sequence comes from Achromobacter sp. ISS7, assembly GCF_056523125.1. Taxonomy (NCBI): domain Bacteria; kingdom Pseudomonadati; phylum Pseudomonadota; class Betaproteobacteria; order Burkholderiales; family Alcaligenaceae; genus Achromobacter; species Achromobacter sp. ISS7. Next base: position 3,510,196 of record NZ_JAWRZD010000001.1, read on the forward strand.
CCTGCGGCGGCCAACGCGCCCCCGCCCGCCAGCGCCCAGCCCAGCCACTGGCGCCGGCCTTGCCTGGCCGGTGGCGTGCCGGCCAGGGCGCGCAGGCGCGCGGACCCGACCTGCGCGGTGTCTTCCCACAGCCGTTCCAGCAGGGCGTACTCGCGGCGATGCGCCGCATCCGCCCCCAGCCAGCTCTCGAAGGCCTGGCGCTGCGCCGCGTCCATGCGGCCCGAGCGCGCTCGCGCGAACCATGCCGCCGCGGCGTCGCGCGGGTCGGAATAATCGCGAGGATCGAACGAAGGGTTCATTTCGAGGAGGAAGGAAGGGAAGGCACGGCCGCGCCGGCGTCATCCAGCGCATCACGCAGGTGGCGCATGGCACGCATGATATAGCGCTCGACCGTGTTGAGCGACACCGACATGCGGGCCGCGATCTCGACCTGCGTCAGGCCATCGAGCCGATGCCAGACATAGGCCTGACGGCATCTTTCCGGCAACTGGCGCAAGGCGGCATCGATGGCGCGGGCCAACTGCACGCCGTCCAGGTCCTGCGCCGCGTCGGCCGCATGCGGATGCTCACCATCATCCAGATCATGCAACGGCAGCCCCGCGCGCTGATTCAGTTTGCGCAGCCCCGTCACCAGGTTGTTGCGGCTGGACTGGTACAGATAGGCGCACGGGTCGGCCAGCGCCGGCCCCTGCCGCTTCAACATGCCCAGCGCGGCATCCTGCAACGCGTCCTCGGCCTCCTGCGGATGCTCGCTGCGGCGCGTCCAGTCGCGAAACATCGTCGCGTACTTGGCGAGCCAACTGCTGGAGGATGGACGGATCGACACGGGCGGCGGGATTATCGAAAGACAGCGGATCATAAATGATAACCACTCTCATTTCAAAACAGATCCCGCCAACCCACCCGCGCCTGTCGCGTTTTCGCACCGCGCGAGCGCATGGCGGCGTGCCACGAGCGATCGTGTCTGGCTAGAATTCGGTGTCGGCTTCCTCATGCTGTCGTTCGAGGCAGCCCACCCCATCGATGCCCAGGCTTCGACACACGTCGCGGCCGCGGCTCGGAAACCCCGCGAAAGGCGCCGTCGTCCCGATCTGCGTGAAGCGCCAGGCGCATTGCTGCGAAGCCACCATGAGCCTATTTGGCATGTTCGTCCTGATGCACGGCATCGTCCTGTTGCCGTTTCTTGTCTAGCACGCAAGCCGCCGCGGCAAGAGTCCTGCCGCGCCTCCCCCCACCCCGCCCCGGCCCGATACAATCACGGGCATGAATTCCGCAACACAGACCACCGCCGCCGAGGCCCACGCGGGCCATACCCCCATGATGCAGCAATACCTCCGTCTGAAGGCGGAGGCGGGCCCCTTGCTGCTGTTCTACCGCATGGGCGACTTCTATGAAATGTTCTATGAAGACGCGGAACGCGGCGCGCGCCTGCTCAACCTGACGCTGACCAAGCGCGGCTCGTCCAACGGCACGCCCATCCCGATGGCCGGCCTGCCGGTGCACGCGATGGAGCAGTACCTGGCGCGGCTGGTGGCGATGGGCGAGTCCGTCGCCATCTGCGAGCAGATCGGCGATCCCGCGGCCTCCAAGGGTCCGGTCGAGCGCCGCATCGTGCGCATCGTCACGCCCGGCACGCTGACCGACGACGCCCTGCTGCCGGCCAAGGCCGACCGCGCGCTGGCCGCCGTGTTTGTGTCCGGCAACGCCCGCGCGCCGCGCGCCGGGCTGGCCTGGCTGAACCTGGCCAGCGGCGACTTCCGCGTCACCGAATGCGCGCCCGCGCAGCTCGAATCCGAACTGCACCGCGTCGCGCCGGCCGAGATCGTCTGCGCCGACAGCGCCGAATTCGACTTCCCGTTCGAGGGCGCCCGTTCGCGCGTGCCCGACTGGCACTTCGAAAGCGACGGCGCCCGCGCGCACCTGCTGGCGCATTTCAAGACCGACACGCTGGCGGGCTTCGACATCGAAGACATGCCGGCCGGCATCTGCGCCGCCGGCGCGCTGCTGCGCTACGCCGCCCGCACCCAGTCGCAGGCGCTGGCGCACGTGCAGAGCCTGTCGGCCGAGCGCCCCGGCCAGTTCGTGCTGCTCGATCCCGTCACGCGCCGCAACCTCGAACTGACGCAGACGCTGTCGGGCGAGGATTCGCCCACGCTGTTCTCGCTGCTGGACGGCTGCCGCACGCCGATGGGCAGCCGCCTGCTGCGCCGCTGGCTGCACCATCCGCTGCGCGAGAACGAACAGGCCCACGCCCGCCAGCAAGCCATCTCGACGCTACTGGCCGGCCGCATGGACGTCGAACAGACCTTCGGCTCCGCCGGCCTGCTGGAGACGCTGCGCGGCGCCCTCAACGCCTTCCCCGACATCGAACGCATCGCCGCGCGGCTGGCGCTGCGCTCGGTGCGTCCGCGCGAACTGGCCAGCCTGCGCGACGCGCTGCAGGCGCTGCCCGCGCTGCGCGACCTGGTCGCGCCCATGGCCGCTTCTCCGCGCCTGAACGACCTGATCTCGCACCTGTCGGTGGACCCGGCGCTGGCCGCCCTGCTGGTGCGCGCCATCGCCGCCGAACCGGCCGTGGCGATCCGCGACGGCGGCGTGCTGGCCGCCGGCTTCGACGCCGAACTCGACGAACTGCGCGGCCTGGCCGCGGACGGCGGCGACTTCCTGGTGCAACTGGAAGCGCGCGAGCGCGAGCGCACCGGCATCAGCAACCTGCGCGTCGAATTCAACCGCGTGCACGGCTTCTACATCGAAGTCACCAAGGGCCAGACCGCCAAGGTGCCGGAAGACTACCGCCGCCGCCAGACGCTCAAGAACGCCGAGCGCTACATCACCCCGGAACTCAAGACCTGGGAAGACAAGGTGCTGTCGGCGCAGGACCGCTCGCTGGCGCGCGAGAAGTGGCTGTTCGAGCAGTTGCTGGACGTGCTGGCCGAACACGTGCGCCCGCTGTCCGACTGCGCCGGCGCGCTGGCCGAGCTCGACACGCTGGCGGCACTGGCCGAACACGCCCGGCGCCACGACTGGATCGCCCCCGAGCTGTCCGAGCAGGCCGACATCGACATCGACGCCGGCCGCCACCCGGTGGTCGAGCAGGCCATCGAACGCTTCACGCCCAACGGCTGCCGGCTCGACCCGGCGCGCCGCATGCTGCTGATCACCGGCCCCAACATGGGCGGTAAGTCGACCTACATGCGGCAGGTGGCGTTGATCGTGCTGCTGGCGCGCATCGGCAGCTTCGTGCCGGCGGCGCGCGCCCGCATCGGCCGCATCGACCGCATCTTCACCCGCATCGGCGCCGCCGACGACCTGGCGGGCGGACGCTCGACCTTCATGATGGAGATGACCGAGGCCGCCGCCATTCTCGCGGCCAGCACGCCCAACAGCCTGGTGCTGATGGACGAGATCGGCCGCGGCACCTCCACCTACGACGGCCTGGCGCTGGCATGGGCCATCGCCTGCCGCCTGCTGGCGCACAACCGCGCCCTGACGCTGTTCGCCACCCACTACTTCGAACTGACGCGCCTGCCGGCCGAGCAGCCCGCCTCGGCCAACGTGCACCTGGCCGCGGCCGAATCGGCCGGCGGCATCGTGTTCCTGCACGAAGTGCGCGAAGGCCCGGCCAGCCGCAGCTACGGGATCCAGGTGGCGCAGCGCGCCGGCGTGCCCGCCGCCGTGATCCGCCAGGCCACCCGCGAACTCGAACGGCTCGAGGCGCAAGGCGCGCCCACGCCGCAGCTCGGCCTGTTCTCCGCCGCGGCCGACGCCGACGCGCAAGCCTACGCCGAGGCCGACCGCGCCGACGCCATCGAGGCGCTGGACACGCTGCGCGAGGAACTCGCCGGCATCGACCCCGACAGCCTGACCCCGCGCGAAGCGCTGGACGCCCTCTACCGCCTGAAAAAGCACCTGCAATGAACCTCGACCATCCCCTGCCGCTGCTGGGCAACCAGAGCCCCAACGACTTCATGCGCCGCTACTGGCAGAAGAAGCCGCTGCTGATCCGCCAGGCCATCCCGAATTTCAAGCCGCCGGTCACCATCGCCGCGATCAAGAAGCTGGCGCGCCGCGACGACGTCGAATCGCGCCTGATCTGGCGCGAGAACGGCGAATGGCAGATGGAGAACGGCCCCTTCGCCCGCCTGCCCAAGGACAACGAAGGCGATTGGACCCTGCTGGTGCAAAGCGTCGACCTGCACAGCGACGCCGCGGCCGAGCTGATGCAGCAGTTCCGCTTCATCCCCGACGCGCGCCTGGACGACGTGATGATCAGCATCGCCAGCCACGGCGGCGGCGTCGGCCCGCACTTCGACAGCTATGACGTGTTCCTGCTGCAGGCCGCCGGCGAGCGCGAATGGCGCTACGGCCGCCAGAAGGACCTGTCGCTCGAACCCGGCCTGCCGCTCAAGATCCTCAGCCATTTCCAGCCCGAGGAACAGGCCGTGCTGGCGCCGGGCGACATGCTCTACCTGCCGCCGCAGGCCGCGCACGACGGCATCGCCGCGGGCGACGGCTGTATGACCATCTCCATCGGTTTCCGCGCCCCCACGCAAGCCACGCTGGCGCGCGGCCTGCTCGAAGCCGCCGCCGACCAGGTGATGGCGCGCGTCGGCCTGCTGGGCGGCCCCTACGGCGAACCGGCGCTGCCCGGCCCCAAGCTGTCGGCCGTCTACCGCGACCCCGCGCAGGCCGCCGTGGCCACGCCGGCGCAGGTGCCGGACGCGCTGGTCGAGGCCACGCTGGAAACGGTCGGCAAGCTGCGCTTCGACGACGCGCTGGCCTCGCGCTTCCTGGGCTGCTGGCTGACCGAGCCCAGCAACCTCAGCGTGTTCGACGGCCCCGAGGGCCTGGACGTCGACCTGGAAGAAGACTGGCCCGCCCATGGCAAGCTGGTGCTGGACCGCCGCAGCCGCATGCTCTATCGCGGCAAGCAGCTCTTCATCAACGGCGAGACCGCCATGACGCCGGCCTCGCCCGCCTTGTGCAAGCTGGCCGACGCGCGCAGCCTGGACTGCGCCGATCCGGCCTGCGCGCGCCTGTCCGACGAGGCGCGCTCATGCCTAGCCGACTGGCTCGACTCGGGCTGGATCCATTACGTCGAATCGTAGTATCCGGACACCTGCGCGTATCCAACTTGCACAGAACGCAATGAGGTCTATGCGCAGGGTCACATAAAGCAAGACATCACACCGCGCGGAAAGGTTTGTTGCCATTGGGATGCGACCTTTTTAATTTCCACACTCGCATCGCTGACGTGTTCCTGTAGCCTGGATTCTGGTTTCCCCTGACGGGGTTTCAAGAGTCGTCATCTACAGGAGTCCAAAAATGATGAGCAAAACCTTGATTATTGCGTCGGTGCTGGCGGTCTCGCTCAGCGCGTGCAACAAGAAGGAAGATGCCCCGGCGCCCGCGAACAACCCCACGCCGGGCGCAAGCACGCCCGCGCCGTCCAGCACGCCGCCGGCCACCTCGCCGGCGCCGGCTCCCACGCCTGGCACCACGCCTGGCGGCGGTTCCAACGCCCCCGGTGGTTCGACCACGCCGGCATCCTGATCGCATCGTAGTCAGCGAACCACCCCCGCCGCTGATCACGAAAAAAGCCCTGGCCACGTGCCAGGGCTTTTTGTTTGCGCGCCTGCCGGCGAGAGCGGCGGCGCAAGAAAGGAAAAAGGCCCCCGCAGGGGCCTTTTCGTGCTGTCGCGAAGCGCCCGCGGGCGCCTCGCGGCGGACGCATTACATCTTGTCCTTCAGCACGCTCAGCAGGCGCTGGGCGGTGGCGCTGTTGTCGCGCTCGCCCTTGGCGTCCAGCACCGTCACCGTGGTCTGCTCGCCGCTGGCGGTCAGGTGGATGCGGTACTGCGGCGCCTCGGCCTTCTTGTCGCCCGAGAACATGCGGCTGAAGAAGCCCGGCTGGTCGATCTTCTCGCCGGTGTCGGTATCGACGTAGCGCACGAAGTAGTCGCCCGCCGAACGATCGCGATCGTCCACCGAGAAACCGCCGCCGTCCAGCGCCACGCCGACACGGCGCCAGGCGCGGTCGAACGATTCGCTCACCACCAGGGCGGCGCCCTGGGTGCGGACATCCTGCTGCACCGTGGGCTTCTGCGGCGCGGCTTCCGCCTGCTGCACCAGCTTGCGGGCGTTGTCGACGTCGGTGCCCAGGTAGACCATCATGCGCGCCAGCATGGCGGCGTTCAGGCCCGGATCTTCCTTGCCGTTCTGCCACTGCACTTGCGAGCCGTCGCCGCCGACGCGCTTTTCGAGCATCTGGCGGTGGCTGACGTAGATTTCGGTGTGGCCGTTGACGCGCTCGACGCGGGTGCGGAATTTCTCGCGCTCACCGCTGTCCCAGGCCGATTCCAGCACCGCGCCCAGGGCCTGGCGCAGCCAGCTTTCCGGGATCTTGGCGCGGTTTTCCGCCCAGTCGGTTTCGATCAGGCCGGCGCCGGGGTTGTTGCTGGCGACGGTGAAGCCGTTTTCGGTCCAGAAGTCGACCAGGCGCGGGAACACGTCCTCGGGCGCGCGGTCGACCACCAGCCAGCGCAGGTCGCCGTCGCGTTCGACGCGCATGTCCTGGCGGCCGGGCAGCACGTTGCTGGCCTTGGGCGCGGTGGCCTGGGCCTGGCCCTGCTGCTGGAATTGCGAATAGGTGGTCGAGCCCGACGCCGGCGCGCGGTAGCGCGGATCGCTGGCGGCCTGGGTCAGGTCGGGCGGGATGCTCAGCGGCTCGCCACGTTGCGTGACGGCGCTCTTGTAATTGACGGACTCTTCATTGCCCAGGAATTGGTTGACCTCGCTGCAGCCGGCCAACAACACCAGAGACATCAATGCCGACAGACCGGCATGACGCTTGTTCATACGTATCCTCACGATATTTAGAGCAGGCCCGTTTCCTGGAGCACGCGACGCACCGTTTCGTGGTGCGGTGCGCCCAGTTCCACCAGCGGCAACCGGTAGCCCAGTGCGGTGCGGCCCATTTCGGCCAGCGCCCACTTGACGGGAATAGGATTGGCTTCAACGAACAAAGCCTTGTTCAGACGGGCCAGGTGCGCATTAAGTTCACGCACCTTCGGCACGTTGCCCGCCAGGGCGGCGGCACACAAGTCGCGCATCAGCTTGGGCGCGACGTTGGCGGTCACGGAGATGTTGCCGCGCGCGCCCAGCAGGATCAGGGCGGCCGCGGTGGGATCATCGCCGCTGAAAACCTGGAAGCTGGCCGGCGCTTCGCGCAGCAGCAGGCCGCCGCGCGCGATGTCGCCGGTGGCGTCCTTGATGCCGATGATGCCCGGCACCTGGGCCAGGCGCAGCACCGTTTCGTTGCTCATGTCGGCCACGGTGCGGCCCGGCACGTTGTACAGGATGGTCGGCAGGTCGACCGCTTCCACGATGGCGCGGAAGTGGCGGTACAGGCCTTCCTGAGACGGCTTGTTGTAGTACGGCACCACCGACAGGCCGGCCTGCGCGCCCACCGCCTTGGCGTGGCGCGTGAGGTGGATGGCTTCGTCGGTGGAGTTGGCGCCCACGCCGGCGATGACCGGAATGCGGCCGGCGGCATGCTCGACCGCCACGCGGATCAGCTCCGCATGCTCTTCCATGGAGACCGTCGGCGATTCCCCGGTGGTGCCCACCACCACCAGTGCATCGGTTCCTTCCTGGATATGCCAGTCGATCAACGACCGGTAGGCAGCGTAGTCAAGGCTGCCATCGGGCTGCATCGGGGTGACGAGGGCCACCATGCTGCCCTGGAAATTAACGCCTGCGGCGGTTGCAGGGGATGCCATAAATGAGGGGCTCCAAAGCCCGGTGGCGGGATGCCTCAGGGCCAGAATCAGTGAAACCGCTGAGTTTAACGGATATTGGCCGAAATCCTACAGAAACCACTGAACGATTGCCGTTCCCAACGCCAATACCGGACGCATCAATATCCAGAGTACGTCGGTCACCAGCAGCACCACCACGATGACCAGGCCATACGGCTCGATTTTCGAGTATTGCCAGGCCAGGCGGTTGGGCAGCAGGCTGAAGAGGATGCGTCCCCCGTCCAGCGGCGGAATCGGCAGCAGGTTCAGGGCCATCAGTACCAGGTTGACCTGCACGCCGGCCATGGCCATCTCGAACCAGAAACTCTCCTGCATGCCGGTTTCGAGAAACAGGCGCAGCGAAAACACCCACAGGATCGCCATCAGCAGGTTGGCGGCGGGACCGGCCAGCGCCACCCACAGCATGTCCTTCTTGGGACGGCGCAGCCGGCCGAAATCGACCGGCACCGGCTTGGCCCAGCCGAACAGCATGCCGGGGCTGCCCAGCAGCTTGGACATCAGCAGGATCACCGCCGGCACCAGCAGCGTGCCGACCGGGTCGATGTGGCGCGCCGGGTTCAGGCTGATGCGGCCCGCCTGGTACGCCGTCGGGTCGCCGAACATGCGCGCGACGTAGCCGTGCGCGGCCTCGTGCAGGGTGATGGCGAAGATAACCGGTATCGCGTAGACCGCGATCGTCTGGATGATGTCATTCATGGCGATGCGGATTGTAGAGGAGCCGCGTGACGAACGCGCGCGTCACCGCTTCAGGCCAGGCCCAGCGTGGCCGGATCGCCGCGCCCCACCCGCACCACGACGGGGTCGTCGCCGGTCAGGTCGATCACGGTGGTCGGCGAATGCGGGCAGGCGCCCGCGTCGATGATGGCCGCCAGCTCATGGTCGTAGCGCTCGCGGATGGCCTCGGCGTCGTTCAGCGCGTCGGTCTCATCCTTCGGGATCAGCGTGGTCGACAGCAGCGGCGCGCCCATCTGTTCGAGCAAGCCCAGCATCACGGCATGGTCCGGCACGCGGATGCCGATGGTCTTGCGCGACGGGTGCGACACGCGCCGCGGCACTTCCTTGGTGGCCTCCAGGATGAAGGTCCACGGCCCCGGCGTGGCGGCCTTGAGCAGGCGGTACTGGCGGTTGTCGACCCGCGCGAAGTGGCCGATCTCGGCCAGGTCGCGGCACAGCAGCGTGAGGTGATGGCGGTCGTCAAGGCCGCGCAGGCGGCGCAGGCCGTCGGCGGCGTTCTTGTCGTCCAGGCGCGCGACCACCGCGTAGCTGGAATCGGTGGGCACCGCCACCAGCCCCCCGTCGTTCAGCCATTGGGCGGCCTGCTTGAGCAGGCGCGGTTGGGGATTCGCGGGGTGGATATCTAAATGAAGGGCCATGGGATTATCCTAACACTCTTGAAGGCCGCATCGCCAACCGCGGCCGACGCAACACATGGCGGCCGCCCGGCCGCCCGGAGAAACAGTATGCGCCTGGACGACTCACGCGAAAGCGACAATGTGGAAGACCGCCGCGCCAGCGGTCCGCGCATCGGCGGCCGAGGCACCATCGGCATCGGCACCATCGTGCTGGCCCTGGTGGCCATGTATTTCGGCGTCGACCCCAGCGTGGTGCTGCAGATGGCCGAAGGGCCGGCCACGCAGCAACAGCAGGCCCCCGCCAGCCGCCCGCCCGCCAACGACCCGCAGGCGCGCTTCGTATCCAAGGTGCTGGGCGAGACCGAGGACACCTGGAGCGCCATCTTCCAGAAAGACCTGAACCGCCAGTACGTGCCGCCCAAGCTGGTGCTGTTCCGCGGCGCCACGCCCACCGCCTGCGGCACCGGCCAGGCGGCGATGGGGCCGTTCTACTGTCCCGGCGACAGCAAGGTCTACATCGACCTGGCGTTCTTCGACGAATTGCAGAACCGCTTCAAGGCCCCCGGCGATTTCGCCCAGGCCTACGTCATCGCGCACGAGGTCGGCCATCACGTCCAGCACCTGCTGGGCATTTCCGACCAGGTCGACAACCTGCGCCGGCGCAACCCGTCGCAGGCCAACGCGCTGTCGGTGCGCATGGAACTGCAGGCCGACTGCTTCGCCGGCCTGTGGGCGCAGCGCGCCAACGCCGCCCGCAACATCCTGGAAGGCGGCGACGTCGAGGAAGCGCTGGCCGCCGCCACCGCCATCGGCGACGACCGGCTGCAGAAGCAGAGCCAGGGCTACGTGGTGCCCGACGCCTTCACCCACGGCTCGTCGGCGCAGCGTGTGCGCTGGTTCAAGCGCGGCCTGGACAGCGGCGATCTCAAGCAATGCGATACTTTCGCCGCCAGCTCGCTGTAGGGCGCTGGCCGCGACGCGATGGAAGCTGTATATCCATACAGCCAAAAGCCGAGACCGTCTTCATCTTGTAAGATTACGCCCCCGCGCACTCCGCTGCGCGGGCCAGAGCTCCCCAGCGAGGGGGCTTTTCCCGTTGGCCGGCCCAACGGGAAAAGCGTGCTCCCGCCCCGCGCGCGCTGCCGCGGCGACAGGGGTGGCACGGCGCATTTCCAGTTACTAGATCCGTTCCATGGCCAACAAGTTCGAACCGTTAATCACCGTTGATGAGGTGCAAGAGATCCTTGCGGAGCCCAAGGAAACGGTCAAGCAGATCACCTGGATCCCGAAACCGGCCGCCACCAGCATCCAATGGATGGAATTCGCCAGCCCGTGCCGCGTCAAGGGCGAGGTGCGCGACGACGTGATCTTCCGCGCCATCTACCGCGGCGCCCGCACCGTGGTGCACGGCCAGGCCACCATCTTCCTGGCCGAGGCCTTCTGCGCCAGCCTGTTCGTCGGCCCGCACCGCGTGTTCGGCGTCGATACCGACGACTCGTTCCACACCAGCCTGGTGGGCGAAGGCCGGCCGCAATACCGCAAGCCGCTGGCGGACCGCAGCCATGAACACATCTGGGTGGACGAAGGCGAAGGCTATGCCGAGCCCATCGTGCCCGCCCTGCACACGGTCGCCGAGCTGATGCAGTATTTCCTGCCGAGGGCCAACCTGGCCCTGACCGGCGGTTTCGCGCATCCGCTCAAGGGCCGTCAAATCGAACTGATCCTATGAGCAATTTCCTGGAAGCCTCCGGCTGGACCGTCCTGCCGGCGGGCGAACACGCCATCCGCGCCATCTCGCCGATGACGCTGGGCCTGGACGGCCAGCATGCCGCGTTCTTCATCGCGTACCCGGACGACGCCACGTTCTATCTCACCGACGCCTGTGAGACGTCGATGCATGCCTCCAGCTACGGCATCGAGCTGGCGCCCAAGCGCATCGACATCCTCAACGAGACGCCGGGCGTGAGCCTGGCGCACTTCGACAAGTCGGGCGCCATCGTCGCCTCCGGGCCCAACGAGCAGTTGCAGGAAGCCTTGTGGGACGCGGTCAAGCTGGCCATGGCGCTGTCGTTCCAGTGCGCCAAGTGGATGCCGCGCTTCAGCCAGCTGCGCTTTCGCGCCCAGGTGGGCCGGGCGCTGGCGGCCGGCGTCGGCCCCAACCGCATGGTCAAGGGCGCGCGCGCCAAGGGCAGCAGCGGCCACACCGCCGACTTCGCCTTCGCCGTGCGCGCGGCCGGCAGCACCGCGCTGACGTACATCGAGCCGATCGCGCTCAAGGCCGGCAAGAAAATGGACTGGACCCAGGTCTACCAGACCCACGGCAAGATGTCGGACGTGAAAATGGCCGATGCGCGCAACTCGCGCATGGTGATCCTGGAAGACGGCGCGTCGGCCGAGGAACTCAAGAAGGCCGTGGCCATCCTGGAACAGTCGGCCAGCGTGCTGACGCTGGCCAAGACGCGCGACTGGAAGGCCGTGTTCGCGGCCGAATGAACACCGGCGCCGCCAGGCGGCGCTTCATGGCGACCAGCGCGCCGCGGCATGGGCGCCGCGGGGATTCCCTGGCCGTCAGGCGTCAGGATGGCACGTGGGTCAGGCCGTCGACGATTTCGCGCCCATGCAGGATGGCGGCATGCACCGCCTCGCGCGGGCTGTAGACGAAGCCGCCTTCGGCAAAGCGTGGCACGGGGTATTCGTCGCCGCCTTCCAGCACGGCGCCCGCCTGGACCACCATGATCGATGCGATGAAAACGGGGCCGCTGGGCAGCGTCTGAACTTCTTCGCCCGCGCCCCGGGACACCTTGGCCGTCAGCCGGTATCCCTTGTAGATCAAGTTGTTCTGATGCACTTCGGATGCCCTCTTTCTGCGAACCAGCATACCCCGGCTGTTCATGACAGTTCGGATAAGTTTTGTAACCCTGGCATTCGATAGAAACATTGTTGCATTGCACGAATTACGTCCCCGTTTCCGCTGGACTCGTGGCACAGGCCGGACAGGCAGGCGGTGCGCGGCTGACAGCCAGATGACACTCGATGACACTGTCATCTGGCCGCCGCCGCGCTGATCCGTCCCGGGGATTTCCCCTATGACTGTTGCGAAAGCGCACTTTCGGGCGCCTGCATGCCGGTCGCCCGCAGATAGTCGGGCCGGGTCCAGCCCCGTCCCAGCAGGAACATGCGGGTATGCAGGTCGCCCAGCACGGACGGCGTCACCGTGGCCCCCAGGTAGGTCAGGCGCTTGCGTCGCAGATCGACGTAGCCCAGCTCGTAGTCACGCGCCAGCCCCAGCCACAGGCGGTGGGCGCCGGTCGACTGGCGCGCGCCGCTCATGATGCACAGGCCGGCCTCCAGCCCCCAGCGATAGACCGCGGTGGCCAGCCCCATGCCCTGATAGGGCGCGGCGTATTTCGAGTGCGGCGCGCGCACGTACGGATCGGCGCGCCGCCCCACCTCGATCAGCCGGTTGAACACCGTGTAGCCCGCCAGCCGGCCGCGCCGCGCGTCCACCACATACACGTAATACTCGCCATCGGCTTCGCGGTAGCGAAGCACCATGCCAGGGATGTCGGTTTGAACCTCCGGCAATCCATACAAGCGGTCCGAAGGACGATTCATGCGGTCGTGGATGGCATCGAGTTCCGTTTCCACTTCGCGCGGAGCATGGTTGACGTCGATGCGCAGTTCCGTCGCGATTGGCAGAATGCGGCGGAAAGCGTGCAGGGCCAGCGTAGGCAAGGCCACCTCCTGTGCAGGGCAAATGCCCGATGAAAAAAGCGGTTCGTGCGCCGCCCCGGCCTGCCGGCCAAGGGGCAACGCGTGATATCGATGGGGTCGTGCGGAAACCGCCGCGGCCTCGCGGTCGCGGCAAAGCGGCGTCATGGCGAGCTAGGCGGCGTGGCCGCCGGAACGGCGCCAGTCCGCGCTATCGCCGGAGGCTTCGTCCGGCATGCCGAAGAACGCGGGAAACTGGCGCACCCCCTTGCGCGTGACCGACAGCGCGCGCGAATCCAGGTCCCTGTCGACCCAGCCGCGCGCGAGCAGCGCCTCCAGCAGCGCGGCGCCGAGCGCGCCGCCCAGGTGCGAGCGGCGTTCGCTCCAGTCCAGGCAGGGGCAGGCGAACCGGCGGCGGCGCTGGCGCGCCCGCGCCACGTCCACCCCGACCTGCGCCAGCGAGGCCTCGCCCAGCGGCGTCAGCGCGTAATCGCGGCCATCGGCCGCCAGCCACTGGCGCGCTAGCATCGCGTCATGGATGCGCACGGCCAGCGTGCCGGCCATGTGGTCGTAGCAGGTGCGCGCCTCGCGCAACGCCGATGGCGTGTTGGGCTTGAACGGCGTGCGCTCGGCGCCCGCCACCACCAGCAGCGCCTCCAGCGCGCGCGCGACTTCGGCATTGGCCAGCCGGTAATAACGATGCTTGCCCTGCGCCGCCTGCTCCACCAGCCCCTGCTCGCGCAGGCGCTGGAAATGGCTGCTGGCGGTGGAGGCGCCGATCTCGGCGGCCGCGGCCAGCTCGGTGGCGGTGCGGGCGCGGCCGTCCAGCAGCACGCATAGCATCCGTGCCCGCGCCGGATCGGCGATCGCGCCGGCGACGGCCGACAGATTGATATCGGCGAACTCGGATTCCATGATTCGGTCCTGGCCAAAGTGTTGTCTACAGGGCCAAGCATACTGCGAGTCATCCCAACAAGACAGCCGGCGCCATCGCCCGCCGCCCACCATGCGCACCCCACAGCGTTTTTTCGGCCGGAAAGTCCTTTACGCCACCTTCGTGCTGGCCATCTTCGGCTGGGGCGTCGGCTTCTATGGCCCGCCGGTGTTCCTGCACGCGGTGGTGCAGCGCACTGGCTGGAGCGTGGCGCTGGTGTCGGCCGCGGTCACGCTGCACTTCCTGTGCGGCACGCTGATCGTGGCCAACCTGCCGCGCCTGTACCGGCGCTGGGGCATGCCGGCCGTGACCCTGGCGGGCGCCATCGCGCTAGCGCTGGGCGTGTCGGGCTGGGCCCGCGCGGCCGCGCCGTGGCAGCTGTACGCGGCCGCGCTGTTCTCCGGCATGGGCTGGGTCACACTCGGCGCCGCGGCGGTCAACGCGCTGATCTCGCCGTGGTTCGTCAAGCGCCGGCCGGCCGCGCTGGGCATGGCCTACAACGGCGCCAGCGTCGGCGGCATCGTGTTCTCGCCGCTGTGGGTGTTCCTGATCGCGGGCTACGGTTTCGCGCAGGCGGCGTGGTGGGTCGGCGCGGCGATGGTGCTGGTGATCGCGGCGCTGGCGCGCAAGGTGTTCGCCGTCACGCCGCAACAGCTCGGCCAGCATCCCGACGGCGAGTCGCCGGACGCGCCGGCGCAGGCCGCCGCCGCCGCGCTGGCGCGCGTGCCGCGCCTGTGGCGCGACCGCGCCTTCCTGTCGCTGGGCGCGGGCATGGCGCTGGGCCTGTTCGCGCAGATCGGCCTGATCGCGCACCTGCTGTCGTTGCTGGCGCCGCTGCTGGGCGCGCAGACCGCCGGCATCGCGATGGGCCTGGCCACCGCCAGCGCCATCGCCGGCCGCAGCCTGGTGGGCTGGCTGATGCCGGCCTCGGCCGACCGCCGCGTGGTCGCGTGCCTGTCCTATGGCGCGCAGATCGCCGGCTCGCTGGTGCTGATGCTGGCGGTGGACCACACCTGGGCGGTGTGGCTGGGCGTGCTGCTGTTCGGCGCCGGCATCGGCAACGCCACCTCGCTGCCGCCGCTGATCGCGCAAACCGAATTCGCGCGCGAGGACGCGGTGCGGGTGGTGCCGCTGATCGTGGCCATGTCGCAAGGCGCCTATGCCTTCGCGCCCGCCGTTTTCGGCGTGCTGCGCACGCTGTCCGGCCAGGGGCAGCATCCGCTGTTCTGGTTCCTGGCGGTGGCGGCGGGCCTGCAGGCGGCGGCTATCGTCTGCCTGGCCTGGGGCCGCGGCTCGAGGGCCGCTTAATCCAGCCCGCCGCGACGCGCCACCAGGCCGGCCATGACGGCATCGCCCTGTTCGCCGGCCAGCCCGGCCGCCACGCCCTGGCGGTCGGCGGCGTTGCGGTTCTGGCTGACCTTCCACTTGCCCTCGATGCGCGTGATCGCGATTTCGATGCCGACGATGGCGCGCATCTGCGCGGCGATGAAATCCTCGGGCGCATCCTCGACGCGCCACGGCTGCACCCGCGCCTTCTCCTGCGCATCGGTCAGCGCGCCGATCTGCGCCCGCACCCAGGTGGGATCGTCGTGAACCGTCGGCGTGCCCCAGACATGCACGGCCACGAAGTTCCAGGTCGGCACGACCTTGTGCGTCTCGGCCTTGGTGGCGTACCAGGACGGCGTGATGTAGGCCTGCGCGCCATGGAACACCAGCAGGCAGTCGCCGCCGGCGGCCAGTTCCTTCCATTGCGGATTGGCGCGCGCCATGTGCAGCCGCAGCACCCCGTGCGGCCCTTCCGGATACAGCAGACAGGGGATGTGGTTGGCCATCAGCCCGCCCTCCCCGCTGGTCATCAGCACCCCCAGGGGATGCGTGCGGATGAAATCGTGCTGGACCTCGAGGGAGTCTTCGCGAAAGGCTGACGGCAGGTACATGGCGGAATGGGCGGTGGAAAGGAAAAACACACCATAGCGCCGTGCTGGCTCCATTGCCAGAGCCATATAACCCTCAATTCATGGAGCCACAATGCGCGTGGCTCGCCGGCAACGGCGCGCCGGCGGCCCGATCACGCCAATGGATCCCGCCACCGGATCCCGCAACCGCATCACGGCCACCCCATCACGGCCACTGGATCACCCCAGCGCCTTCACCAGCAGCACCGTGGTGAAACCGCTGTCCCATTCCTCGTCGGGATAGGTGTCGACCTCGGCATAGCCGTGCTTGGCGTAGAACGCGCGGCTTTGCGTATTGAACGTGTCGGTCTCCAGCCGCGCCTCGTCGAATCCGGCGGCGCGCATGCCGTCCTCGGCGAGCGCCAGCAGCGCCGCGCCGACCCCGCGCCGCTGCTGCGCCGGATGCACGTGCAGGGCCCAGATGAAGTTCTTCTCCCAATCCACCATGCCCGCCACGCGGCCGCCGGCCTCGCACACATGGAACAGCGCGCCACGCTCGGCGACGTATTGCGGGATCTTGCCGCTGTCCAGGAAGTGCTGGTATTTCAGCGGCGTCATCTGCGGCCGCCAGGTGCCTTCGTAGGTTTGCGTCAATATGTCCTCCAGCGCCGCCACATCGTCGGGGCGCGCCGGTCGGATCGTCAGGGAAGTCCGGGTCTGCGTCATGCGCGGCAGTGTAGCAACCGCGCGCGGCCGTTATCGTCGGACGCGTTCGTAGGCCTGGTTCATGCGCTCGCGCGCGTCGGTTTCATGGGCATAGGCGCGGTCGTAGGTGGCCAGGCAGGCCGCCGTCGGATCGGGCCATTTGATCGCGGCGACCGCCGCGGTCAATTCGTCGCGCGCGCGCTGCCATTCCTTGACCGCCGCGTACCATTCCTTGGTCGTGTCCATAGTTCCCTCCCTATGTGCACGGCCCCATCGTAGTCCCGCCCGCGCCGGCGGCGGCTAGCCCTTTCAGCGACGCAAATGGATGAGCCCGGACGCCATCCGGATGGCGACTTGCGGCCTGCCAGCAGCGGCCCGCCCGTCCTTGGACCCGTTCCGGGTCGTGCCGCGCGACCAAGGTAAAATCATCGAATCCACTCGGGACCGGTTGAGCGGCAGACGCCGCCGCGGTTCCGGGCATGGATGCCGCGGGCGCGGTTTCGCGCCAGCGCCGCCACGACGCCGCGGTCCGCATCGACCCTTCACGCAATGCGACCATGCGGCGAAAGAACGAGTCCCTTCGAGGACTCTCCACACACAACGCCCCCAGAAATGAACGCGGCGCCGCCGCGGTGGTCATAGGGTAGCCGGCGCCGCCGCGCCCCTTTCGCCGCCCCGCAAACGCGGCGCCTCGCCCTCCGCTTCCTCATATCACGATGTGATGAATATTGACGTCAACCCTCACTTACTCACGGCCACGGCAAATGCTACTGTTCCGCCTGTGCAAGGAGTACAAGCAATGGATCAGAAAACGAAACCCTGGGCCTTTCCCAAACCCCATCCGGAAAACACCCCGCGGGGCGAACGAAACAAACAGGAGTTCGACACGCCGCCGGTGAGCGAAACGCCGGCGGCCAAGCCGCGCGGCAAGAAAAGCGCCACCACGGCCGCCGCCGCCAAATCATGACGCGTCATTGACGGCCATCCCGCCATGCGCCCGCCCGCCACCGCGCCCATCCCCGCCGCCCTCGCGCGGCCGGTCCGCGGCCCGCGAGGCCTGACACCGCCGCGCGCGCAAGCGCGGCCGCTGCAAGAATCGTGAACGCGTTCATGAATCCGGCGCTGCAAGGCGCCGGCCGGATCACCGGCGTGTTCTTCCACCCGGCCGGCGACATCGTCGCCGTGGCCTCGGCCTTTCCCCTCCTGATCAATCCGCCCGCGCGCGCCGCCTATGGCGGCGCCGCGTTGCGCTACCGCGTCGGCCTGTACCGCCGCGGCGATCCCGTGCCGTTCGCGGCCTGCGACGCGCCGCGCCTGCCCGTCAACGACGTCGCCTTCCATCCCCGCCTGCCCGTCATCGCCATCGGCGCGGGCAGCTACGACGGCGGCTATCTGTTCGAAGGCGAGCTGATCGCCTGGAACTGGGAAAGCGGCGCCAGCCACCGCCCCTTCGTCAACGTGCCCGAAGTGGTGCGTTGCCGCTACCAGGACGACGGCCGCATCGAGGCCTGGGTGCGCCCCTGGGACGAATCGTGGGACGAACAGGACGACGAGGGCCCCGCGGCCTTCGAGACGCTGCTGCCGGTGCGGGCCGACGCCGACGCCGCGCCGGTCACGCCCGTGCTGGACCCCGCCACCGCCATCCTCGATCCCGCCATGCCGCGCGCTGACGGCGACCCCGCCGAGCGCCTGGCGCACTGGCTGGGCCTGCCCGACCTGGGCCTGCGCGGCGCCATCTGGGACCTGGCATGGCTCGACGCCGACACGCTCGCCGCGGTCCACGACGGCTGCCTGCTCGAGCGCTACCGAGCCGACGGCGCGTTGCTCGCGCGCCACGACGGCGGCGGCCGCGGCGCCGAGATCCTGCGCACCTCGCCGCTCATCGTGCACGCCATCGCCGCGCCCGACCCCGCCGACCGCTTCCGCCGCGACTCGCGGCTGTACGCGCTGCGCGGCGACGCGCTGACGGCTGTGCGCGACGAGGACGGCCAATACACCTTCAGCGCCAGCGCCGACGGCCGCGTGCTGGGCCGCCGCGACCGCATCGACACGCGCCGGCGCGCGGCCGGCGACGTGCTGCTGGACCCCACGCTGACCGACGCACGGCGCCTCGACCTCGGCCACTACGACTGCTTCAATCACTACCTCGGCATCACCGGCGCGCCCGACCTGTTCACGCTGCAGGGCACGCCCCCCGACTCGCACGAGGGCAAGCACCTGTGCCGGGTCCACGCCGATGGCCGCCTCGAACGCCTGTGGCCGCTGCTCAAGCCGGACGGCACGCCGGCCAGCCACGCCATGGAATGCCGCGGCGCCTACGTCGACGACGCGCTCGGC
Organism: Achromobacter sp. ISS7; assembly: GCF_056523125.1. NCBI lineage: Bacteria > Pseudomonadati > Pseudomonadota > Betaproteobacteria > Burkholderiales > Alcaligenaceae > Achromobacter > Achromobacter sp. ISS7. The sequence continues at coordinate 3,528,950 of NZ_JAWRZD010000001.1, forward strand.
GCCGGCGTGGTGATCGCCGGCAAGCACTACTCGCCCACGGTCGGCAACGCCTATCGCGGCTTCATCTACCGCAAATCGCTGGCGCGCGGGCAGGAACGCTGGCGCCACGCCACCCCCGCCTCGGCCAGCGCCATCGTGGTGGCCGACGACCTGGTGCTGGCCGCCTTCCTCGACGGCAGCCTGATGCTGATCGACGCCGCCAGCGGCGACCTGCTGCTGGCCGCCAGGGTCCGCATCGGCGGCATCGCCACCGTGCTCTACGCCCTCGCCGCGCATGGCGGCAAACTGGCCGTCGGCACTCTCGACGGCCGCATCGCGATCGTCGACCTGGCCACCCTGCGCACCCTGCGCGCGACCCGCGGCGGCATCGATCTGGCATGATGGGGCCATCGCGGGCGCCGCCGCCCGCTCCCCTTGAACCGATCTCCCGCGCCCATGCACTACACCCAGGACCCCGCCACCCCGCCCGCCCCCACCGTCAGCTTCGACGACTTCATGAAGGTCGACATCCGCGTCGGCACCATCATCGCCGCCGATCCCTTCCCCGAGGCGCGCAAGCCGGCCTACAAGCTGACCATTGATTTCGGCGCCGGCGTCGGCGTCAGGAAAAGCTCGGCGCAGATCACCGGCCGCTACACGCTCGAGCAACTGCCGGGCAAGCGCGTGCTGGGCATCGTCAACTTCCCGCCACGGCAGGTCGGCCCGGTGCGCTCCGAAGTGCTGGTGCTGGGCCTGGCCGACGCCGACGACCAGACGGTGCTGGTGACGCCCGAGCTGGACGTGCCCAACGGCGCCCGGCTGACCTGAACCTGAAAATTTCGCCCGGCGCGCCGCGCCGTTTGCTACACTGCAAGCCTCCCTGGGGAGTAGCCTCTTCCGGCCCGTCCGGAAGCGCCCGCGTCAACACTCTTGGCCCTTCCGGCCATGGCGCCGGCAACCGACACGGTTTGGCGAGACCACGGACTTTTCCATAGCTTCTGACCGGGCGATATGGAAAGTCTGTGTGTTTCGCCCGGTCGGAGCCTCTCCCGCATGAACGCCCTCTCCACTCTCGTCCTGGCCTTCGCCATGTCCACCGACGCCTTCGCCGCGGCGGTCGGCAAGGGCGCCGCCCTGCACAAGCCACGGCTGTCCGAAGCGCTGCGCACCGGCGTGATCTTCGGCGTGATCGAAGCCATTACGCCCGTGATCGGCTGGGCCCTCGGCTCGATGGCCGCCCAGTTCGTGCGCGACTGGGACCACTGGATCGCCTTCGGCATGCTCTGTGTGCTGGGCGCGATGATGATCCGCAACGGCCTGGGCGCCGACCAGGAGGAGGCCACGCCGGTCGGCCGCCATTCGTTCTGGCTGCTGGCCGCCACCGGTTTCGCCACCAGCATCGACGCCATGGCGGTCGGCGTCAGCCTGGCCTTCATCGACAACAACATCGCCGTCACGGCGCTGGCGATCGGCCTGGCGACCATGCTGATGGTGACCCTCGGCGTCATGATCGGGCGGCTGGTCGGCAGCGTCGCCGGCAAGCGCGCCGAAGTGCTCGGCGGCCTGGCGCTGATCGGCATCGGCGCCACCATCCTGTACGAACACCTGAAGGCGTAAGCCGCCCGCCGCCCCGCCCCGTCGGGCGGGCGCGGCACGCCCGATCAATAGCAGACTGAATCACCCCGATCGCGCCCTGGGATCGGGCTATCCTCACTCGCTCGTTACGGCGCGAACGCATGATTCGTCCCTGCCCGGCCACCAAGGCGCGTCCCGCGCCGGCCCGCGCGCCCAACCGCGAACGACGCGAACAGGATGCACCCCCCATGGCCTTGAAACACTACCGCGACCTCGACGTCCACGAAGCCGCGAAGGCCCGCATCCGGCTCGTGTTCCAGAACTTCGAACGGGTCTGCGTCGCCTTTTCCGGCGGCAAGGACAGTTCCGTCACCCTGCACCTGGCGCTCGAGGTCGCGCGCGAAATGGGGCGCGGGCCGGTGCACGCGGTCTTCATCGACCTCGAAGGGCAATACCAGGCCACCATCGCGCACGTCACGCACATGTTCGACCGCGCCGACGTCCACCCCTGGTGGATCTGCCTGCCCATCAACCTGCGCAATGCCTCGAGCCTGCGCGAACCCTACTGGTGCACCTGGGAGCCCGGCCGCGAGGCCGACTGGATCCGGCCGCTGCCGCGGCATCCGTCCGTCATCAACGACCCCGGCTATTTTCCGTTCTACCGCCATCGCATGGAATTCGAGGAATTCGTGCCCGAATTCAACCAATGGCTGGCGCGCGACGTGCCCACCGCGTTCCTGGTCGGCATCCGTTCCGACGAATCGCTCAACCGCTATCTGGCCATCAAGCGCCGCACCAAGAAATGCGCCTGGACGCCGCCCGGCACGCACAAGCCGCTGGCCTGGAGCACGCGCGACAAGCAGCGCGACAACGGCGTCACCTTCTTCCCGATCTACGACTGGAAGTTCGAAGACCTGTGGCGCTACACCGGCGAAAACGGCCACGCCTACAACCACCTCTACGACCAGATGCTGCGCGCCGGCGTGCCGTATTCGCAGATGCGCATCTGCCAGCCGTACGGCGACGACCAGCGCAAGGGGCTGGACCTGTTCCACAAGCTCGAGCCCGAAACCTGGTTCCGCGCGGTCAAGCGCGTGCAGGGCGCCAACTACGCGGCGCGCTATTGCCGCCAGCGCTTCCTCGGCTACCGCGGCGGCCTCGGCCTGCCGCCCACCTTCCCCACCTGGCGCCAGTACAGCCAGTTCCTGCTCGACAGCATGCCGGCCACGCTGCGCCAGGTGTACGCGCGACGCATCGACGTCTTCATCGCCTGGTGGGAACAGCGCGGCCATCCGCTGGCCCTGTGGCCCGACGCCGGCATCCCCGACCTCGAAAACCGCAAGGCGCAGCCGTCGTGGCGCCGCATCGGCCTGTCGCTGCTCAAGCAGGACATGGCGCGCTCGCTGTCGTTCGGACCGGCGCGCCGCGACATCGACCGCCTGATCCCCGCCACCGAGCGGCCCGCGTCATGACCCATCCCCTGAAACACTACGATTTCCTGCTGCTGCGCTCGTACGACGACGAAGCCGCGTTCTTCGCGCAGATGGGCCGCTTTTTCGCCAGCGCCACGGTGCGCCGCGACTGCGGCGGCTACCCCTTGAACGATGGCCCGCGGCATCGCTGGTTCATCGTGCGGCGTCACCACCATGCCCGCGTGCTGGGCTTCGTCAGCATCGAACTGCAGAGCGGCGCGGTGCGCATCCGCGATGGCTACGTGCGCCCCGAGGCGCGCCAGCTCGGCCTGTTCCGCGCGCTGCGCCAGCGAGTGCTCGACCATATCGACGAACTCGATCAACCGTGCACCGTGCGCGTGCCGTGGCACAGCGCCGCGCTGCTGCAGCCGCACGGCTTCCAGCCCCACAGCACCCGGGGCAACTGGATCACCTTGAAAAGGAATGCGCATGCCACTTCCCGACACCCTGGAGAGCCGGGCCCGGGCCCTGTTCAGCGAACTGGACAGCCTGCCGATCCGGCAACGGATCGAAGCCATCAACCGGATCCGCCTGTGCCTGCATGAACACAGCCCCTTCGCCGCCGAGCCGGTCGACTGCGTGCAGTGGATTCCGGGCGACCTGATCGAGGCCAACGACTACAACCCCAACAGCGTCGCGCCGCCCGAGATGCGGCTGCTGGAGCTGTCGATCGAGGCCGACGGCTACACCCAGCCCATCGTCGCGCACCAGGCCGGCCCGGCCCAATACGTCGTGGTCGACGGCTTTCACCGCCAGCGCGTGGGCAAGAAGAAAGGCGCCATCCGCCAGCGCCTGCAGGGCTACCTGCCCATCGTCGTCATCCGTCATGGACGCGCCGGCGCCGCCGACCGCATCGCCGCCACCATCCGCCACAACCGCGCCCGCGGCGTGCACGGCGTGATGCCCATGACCGACATCGTGGTGCGGCTGCTCAAGGCCGGCTGGAACGAGGCCGACATCGCCCGCCAGCTCGGCATGGACGACGACGAGGTCCTGCGCTTCAAGCAGGTCTCGGGCCTGCCCGAGCTGTTTCTCGATCACCGCTATTCGCGCTCCTGGGACTGAGGCCCGCGGCCTGGGCCAGCGGCACGCTCAGGCGGCAGCGCAGGCCCGCGCCCGGCGCCGATTCCAGCGCCAGCGCGCCGCCATGGCGCCGCGCGATGGCGGCCACGATCGACAGCCCCAGCCCCGCGCCCTCTCCCTGGCGCCCGCCGCGCCAGAACGGCTCGACCGCCCGCGCGCATTGTGCCGGGGTCAGCCCCGGCCCGAGGTCCTGCACCGTCACCACCAGATTGGCCGCCACGATCGAGACGTGGACCTCGACATCGGCCTGCGCCGGCGAATACTTGAGCGCGTTGTCCACCAGGTTGCGCACCGCGCAATCGAGCAGCGCATCCGGCAACGCCGCCCAGGGCCGGCTGGCGGGCAGATGCCAGCGCACCCGCGCCGGCTTGCGGCCGGCCACCCGCGCCAGCACCGCGAGCGCGTCGCAGGCGGCGTCGGCATCATCGCCATCGGCGCGCGCCAGCAGCAGCAATTGCTCGATCAGGCGTTCAAGCCGCGCGGTGCCCTGCAGCGCATGCGCGACCGCCTGCCGGCTGGCCGCATCGCCGGCCATCGCCGGCAGGCGTTCCAGCACCTGCAGGTGCGCCTTGATCGCCGTCACCGGCGAACGCATCTCGTGCGCCGCGTGATCCGAGAAATGCCGTTCGCGCAGCAACATGTCCTCCATGCGCCGCGACAGGTGCGCCAGCGTCTGCGTGAAAGGCATGAGTTCGCGCGGCACGTTGGGGCCCGGCAGGTCGCGCGCCGACCACGGCTCTTCGCACGCGAGCCGGCGGCGCAGCCCTTCGATCACCGCCAGGCCGCGGCCGACGCCGAACCACAGCAGCGCGAAGCCCACCAACAGGCCGGCCACGCCGGGCAGTAGCGCGGTCCAGGCCATTTCGCGGCGCAGCGCCGCGCGGATGTCCGTGCGGCCGGCCGCGGCGACGCGCAGGCCCTCGGCCTCGACGGCGTAGGCGCGCCCGGTGGCGTCCGCCTGCCCGAGCGAGCCAGCCCCCAGCGACGCCGCCTCCAGCGCCGCGTCCAGCGTGGCGCTGGCGTGCTCGAACATCCACAGCGTGACGGCGCCGCCGACCACCAGCCAGACCACGCCCAGCAACAGCGACAGGCGCGCGCGCAGGCTCATGGCGCCGGCATCCCCAGCCGGTAGCCCCAGCCGCGCACGGTCTCGATCAGATCGGCGCCGAGCTTGCGGCGCAGCTTGTGGATGTGGACGTTGACGGCGTTGCTCTCGACCCGGTCGTCGAAGCCGTACAGGCTGTCGCGCAACTGATCCATGGTGAGGATCTGCCCGGGATGCTGCAGCAGCGTCTTGAGCAGCGTCAGCTCGCGCCGCTGCAGCGTGATGCGCTTGCCGTCGAGCAGCACCTCGCCGCGCGACACGAACAGCGTCAGGCGGCCGTGCTCGATGCGGTCGGTGGTGTGCCCGGCGGTCCGCCGCATCAGCGCCTGCAGGCGCGCGCCCAGTTCGTCCAGGTCGAACGGCTTGGGGACGTAGTCGTCGGCGCCGGCGCGCAGCGCGTCGACCCGCTGCGGCACCGCCGAGCGGGCCGTCAGCACCAGCACCGGCAGGTTCAGGCGCCGCGCCCGCCAGCGGGCCAGCAGCGCCATGCCGTCGCCATCGGGCAGGCCAAGATCCAGCACACAGGCGCCGAAGTGCGACGTCTGCACCGCCAGATCGGCCTGGCGCAGGTTGCCGACGACATCGACCACGAACCCTTGCAGCCCCAGCCCGGCCTGGATGGCCAGCGCGATGGAAGCGTCATCCTCGACCAACAAAATCCGCATCGCAGAAATCCCGTCCCGGCACGTTATACTTATTAGAAGTAATAAGTTAATTTCCAAAAGTAATTAAAAAAGTAATTAATGATGATGACCGCGACCCTGCTGGGGCTGTGCATCGGTGTCTCCCTTGGCCTGACCGGCGCCGGCGGCGGCATCCTGGCCGTGCCCGCGCTGATGTTCGGCCTGGGCCTGACGCTGACGCAGGCGGCGCCGGTGGCGCTGATCGCCGTGGGCATCGCGTCGGCGGTCGGCGCCCTGCAGGGCCTGATGCGCGGCCTGGTGCGCTACAAGGCCGCCATGCTGATGGCCGCGGTGGGCGCGTTGACCGCACCCCTGGGATTGTCGCTGGCGCACCGCCTGCCGGCGCATTGGCTTAGTCTGACTTTTGCGGGGGTGATGCTGCTGGTGGCCGCGCGCATGGTGCAGCAGTCGCGCCACCGCGCCGCCGCGCAGGGCGCGGCCGAGCCCCCGCCCAAGGCCTGCCGGCTCTCGCCCGAGACCGGCCGCTTCGTCTGGAACCGCCTGACCGCCGCCACCCTCGGCGCCATCGGCGCCGTGTCAGGCCTGTGCACCGGCATGCTGGGCGTGGGCGGCGGCTTCATCATCGTGCCGGCGCTGACTCACTTCAGCGACGCGCGCATGATCAGCATCGTCTCCACCTCGCTCATGGTCATCGCGCTGGTGTCGGCCGCCACGGTCGGCTCGGCGCTGCTGCATGGCCTGACGCTGACCGCCGCGCAATGGGCCTTCGTCGGCGCCGCCATCGCCGGCATGGTGGCGGGCCGCACGCTGGCGCCGCGCGTGCCGCAGGCCGTGCTGCAACGGGTCTTCGCCGTGGTCTGCGTGGCGGTCGCCGCCGTGCTCGCCTGGCGCGCCTGATCCTTCCGCAGACGCGGGGGCGCCCGCGGGGAGTGCCCGTGCGGGATCGCCCGCCGCGGGAGCGCCTGCCGCGGGATCGCCCGCCGCGTTGGCGTATTCTCACTGCATGACGGCCGCGCCACGCGGCCGCATTCTCCGCCCCTGGCCGTGTTAACGCTCAGATAATCGGCCCCATGCAAGATCGCTTGCATGATGAAAACCTCTCATATCCCTCCCCACGCCCGACAGGCATGGATCTGCGCGCCAGCGGCGCGTCCGTCCTTCGCCATGGCTAGGGCGTTTCCTGGCCGCCGCGCACCGCTGTTCGGCATCGCGTCCGGCTCTCACGCCGGCGCCTCGCAGTGGCGCGCTGACCGCGCCCTCGCCGCCCTCGTCTCCTAAGCCTGACCGTCATGGCTCGCCCGCTCCACGGATGCCCCGGCGCCGCTCGTGAACGGCCGACCGGCGCGAGCATGCCGACGCGCGCCGCGCCGCCATGCCCTTTCGATTTCCTCAACCACCGCGCGGCAGTCAGCGCGGGCCAACCCTCCCACGGATATCAAGAAGGACTATCCATGCTCAAGAAAACGCTCCTCGCCACCGCCACTGCCGCCGCCCTGATCGGCCCGGCCGCGGCATTCGCCGCCGACTTCGGCCAGGGCACCATCACGTTCACCGGCTCGGTCCTGGACGCGCCGTGCAGCATCCCGGCCGCGGACCTGAACCAGACCATCGACCTTGGCCAGATTTCCAAGAACGACCTGACCACGGCGAACGCCGCCTCCGCCACCCTGCCGATCGAGATCCACCTGACCGGCTGCAACTTCACCAATGGCGGCACACCCCCTGCCCCGCAGTTGAACAAGCTCAAGATCGCCTTCACCGGTACGTTCTCGGACGCCACCAAGGCCATCCTGACGAACACGGCCGCGAACGGCGCCAGCAACGTCGGCATCCAGATCGTCGACAACAGCGGCAATGTCATCAGCGCCACCCCGGCCGCCCAGCAGACGCTGGCAGCCGGCAATCTCAATACGCTGCGTTACGGCGTCAGGTTGATCAATACCGGTACGGGCGCGAACGTGGCCGCCACCGCGGGGAAGATCGGCGCCCAGGTCGTGTTCACGCTGACCTACAGCTGACCCGCAGATCCCGCCGCATCGCTGCGCGCGCGAGCCCCGTCGCCCACCGTGGCGGCGGGGTGATCCGGGCGTTCGCAAGCGATTCCATCCCGACGCGGCCACCACGCGCCGCATCGACGCCGAAGCTGTCCGGCACCCCTTCATGCCGGAGACTCGGCAATAGATATCATGATCCTGCCCCGTTTGGCTTCGTTCCTGGTTCTCAGTCTCCTCGCGCTGTCCGCGCAAGCCACCGAATTCAGCAGCGGGTTTCTCAATACCAAAGACAAAAGCAACATCGACCTGTCGCGCTTCAGCCACGCGGGCTACATCCTGCCCGGCGCCTACCTGGTCGATTTCTATCTGAATCAACGCCTGATCCAGGCCCGCTATCCGGTCCAGGCCGTGCCCGTCATCGGCGACGGCACGGTGTTCTGTGTCACGCCGGCCATGCTCGACATGCTGTCGCTCAAGGATGAGGCGGCCGCCCGCCTGGCCCAGGTCAACGCCGCCCAGGGCGGTCCCTGCATCGACCTCGCCACCGCCGACAGCCGCGTCGATTACAACGCCGAACACCAATCGCTGACGCTGACCGTGCCGCAAGCCTGGCTCCAGTACCAGGACCCCGACTGGGTGCCGCCGGCGCGCTGGAGCAACGGGGTGAACGGCGTGATCCTGGACTACAACCTGCTGGCCAACCGCCACATGCCGCAGCAGGGCGTCGCCGCATCCAGCTACACGTTGTACGGCACCGCCGGCCTGAACCTGGGCGCCTGGCGCCTGCGCAGCGATTACCAGTACAACCGCTACGACAACGGCGGCCAGTCGATGGCGCGCTTCACGCTGCCGCAGACCTACCTGTTCCGGCCGCTGCCGCAGTGGGGCGCCAAGCTGACGCTGGGCCAGACCTATCTGTCGTCCGCCATCTTCGATTCGTTCCGCTTCGCCGGCGTGACCCTGGCCAGCGACGAACGCATGCTGCCACCGTCGCTGCAGGGCTACGCGCCGCAGGTCAGCGGCATCGCCAACAGCAACGCCCAGGTGACCATCAGCCAGAACGGTCGGCTGCTGTACCAGACCCGCGTGTCGCCCGGCCCGTTCATGCTGCCGGCGCTGAGCCAGAACCTGAGCGGCAACCTGGACGTGACGGTGGAAGAAAGCGACGGCACCAAGCGCAGCTGGCAGATCACCACCGCCAACGTGCCTTTCATGACGCGCAAGGGCAGCGTGCGCTACCAGGTGTCGGCAGGGCGTCCGCTGTTCGGCGGCCACAACAACAATCACACGATCGCGCCCGGCTTCCTGCAGGGCGAGGCCACCTGGGGCGCGTTCAACGACACCTCGTTCTACGGCGGCCTGATCGCCACCAATGGCGGCTACCAGGCGCTGGCGCTCGGCATCGGCCAGAACCTGGGCATGCTGGGCGCGGTGTCCGCCGACGTCACGCGCTCGGACGCGCGCCTGCCCTATTCATCGGCGCCGCGCCGCGCCGACTACAGCTACCGCGTCAACTACGCCAAGACGTTCGACGCCCTGAGCAGCACGGTGGCGTTCATGGGCTACCGCTTCTCGGGCCAGCATTTCCTGTCGCTGCAGGACTACATCGCGCGCTCGGCGTTTCGCGGCGAATCCTTTCGCTCGGAAAAGCAGAGCTATACCGTGTCCTACAGCCAGTACCTGCGCGCGTTCGACATGAGCGTGGCGCTGTCCCTGAGCCGCCAGAACTACTGGCACGACGGCGTCAACAACCACTATTCGCTCTCGCTCAGCAAGAGCGCCAGCTTTGGCCCGCTGCGCAACGTCAATATGTCGCTGTCGCTGGCGCGCAACCAGACCCTGTACGGCGAGACCGAGAACCAGATCTACGCGTCCGTCAGCATCCCGCTGGGCGACAACCGTCAGTTCAGCTACGGCTACCAACGCAGCGGCCAGGACCGTCTGCAGCAGACCATCGGCTACACCGACTACACCAGTCCGGACGTCACCTGGAACGTCAACGCGGGCAACACCCGCAGCGGCGACACGCAGCACCAGAGCCTGAGCGGCAACCTCCAGGGCCGCACGCCGTACGGCCGCGCCAGCGCCGATTTCACATTGCAGCCGGGGCTGTACCGCAACATCGGCCTGAACTGGTATGGCTCGGTGACGGCCACGGCCGAGGGCATGGCGCTGGGCCCGCCGGCCGCCGGCAATGAGCCGCGCATGATGATCGACACCGATGGCATCGGCGGCATCGCGGTGGACAACGGCAACGCCGTCACCAACCGCTTCGGCATCGCCGTCGTCAACGGCGTCTCGAGCTATCACGAGAGTGCCGTGTCGGTGGATGTCAATGCGCTGCCCGAAGACGTCGACGTGCTCGACTCGATCATCAGCCAGGTGCTGACCGAAGGCGCCATCGGCTATTCACGCGTCCGCGCCAGCCAGGGCGAACAGATCCTGGGCAACGTGCAGCTGGCCGATGGTGGCCGCCCGCCGCTGGGCGCGCTGGTGCTGTCCACCCGCACCGGCCGCACGGCCGGCATGGTGGGCGACGGCGGGCTGGTGTACCTGAGCGGCGTGGAGGCGGAAGACCGCGACGCGCTGACGGTGACCTGGGGCGGCGAAAAGGAATGCCGCCTGGCGCTGCCCGACCCGGCGGCGCTCGCCGACGGACCGAAACCACTGCCCTGCCGCTAGGGCCTGTTCACACAAAAAAGGAGCCTCGCACGGCCCCTGGCCCGCGGCGATTCCGATTCCCCCTTCCCAACTTGAGCGCACGCACATGAAACCCAACCTCCTGGCAGCCCCCTTTCTTGGCGCCCTGCTGGCATGGCCCCTGGCGAACCAGGCGGCTGTCAACGTCGACCGCACCCGCGTCATCATGGGCGCCAACCAGAAATCGGTGTCCGTCGTGCTGACCAACGAAAGCGGCGGCAAGCCTTACCTGGCGCAGTCCTGGATCGAGGACCAGGACGGCAAGACCAGCAACGACCTGCTGGCGCTGCCGCCCCTGCAACGCCTCGACGCCGGCAAGAAGGCGCAGGTGCGCATCACGCAGATGAACCGCGCCGCGCTCGACCGCCTGCCGCAGGACCGCGAGAGCCTGTTCTATTTCGTCGTGCGCGAAATCCCGCCGGAGCCGGAAGACAAGAACGCCAGCCTGCTGCAATTGACGACGCAGAGCCAGCTGAAGCTGTTCCTGCGGCCGGCCGGCCTGACCAAGGATGGCGAAGACGTGGCACCCGAACGCAGCCTGCAGGCGCAGGCCGCCGGCGGCACGCTGACGCTGAAGAATCCAACCCCGTATCACGTCACGGTGATCTGGCTGGGGCTGGACCGCAAGCAGCCGCTGCACGGCTTCGACTCGCCGACGATGCTGGCGCCGTTTTCGGAGCGGGCGCTGAAGGTCGACCTGCCGGCCGGCCTGCGCGAGCTGATGCTGGGCAACGTCGATGATTACGGCGGGCTGCGCATGAACCGCTACCGCTGCGAGGCGGGGCTGTGCGCATTCGAGGAACGCGTCAAGGATTGAGCCGGACGCGGCACGGCTGACCGCGGCTTATGCGCCAGGCGCCCGCACCTGCACGGCGGGCAGCGCGAGCAGGCCCGCATCGACCTTGAAGCGGCCGACCTGCTGCGACAGCCGCGCCGCCTGCTCGCGCAGGCTGGCGGCCGCGGCGGCGGCCTGCTCGACCAGCGCGGCGTTCTGCTGCGTCACGCCATCCATCTGCGTCACGGCCACGTTCACCTGGCCGATGCCGCTGGACTGCTCGGCCGAGGCGCTGGCGATTTCGCGCACCAGGGTCACGGCGCGCCGCACGCTGTCGACCACGTCGCGCATGGTGCGGCCGGCCTCGTCGGCCTGGCGGGTGCCGTCTTCGACCCGGCTGACGGACTCGTTGATGAGCGCGTTGATTTCCCGGGCCGCGACCGCCGAGCGTTGCGCCAGCGTGCGCACTTCGCCCGCCACCACCGCGAAGCCGCGGCCCTGCTCTCCGGCGCGCGCCGCCTCGACCGCGGCGTTCAGCGCCAGGATGTTGGTCTGGAACGCGATGCTGTCGATCACGCTGGTGATGTCGGCGATGCGGCGCGAGCTGTCGGCGATCGCGTCCATCGTCCGCACCACGCCCTCGACCACCTCGCCGCCGCGCTCCGCCACCGCCGAGGCCTGGGTGACGAGCGTTTCGGCCGCGCTGGCATTGCCGGCATTCTGCTGCACGGTGCTGGTCAGTTCCTCCATCGACGCCGCGGTCTGTTCCAGCGACGCGGCCTGCTCCTCGGTGCGTTGCGACAGGTCGGCATTGCCTTGCGCGATCTGCGAGGAAGCCGAAGCGATGCCCTCGCAGCCATCGCGCACGTCCAGCACGATGCGCGACAGGCTGTGGTTCATGGCCTTGAGCGCGGCCATCAGGTCGCCGGTCTCGTCGCGCGTGGCGACGCGGATGTCGCCAGTCAGGTCGCCGGCGGCCACGCGGCGCGCGGTATCCACCGCCAGCCCCAGCGGCCGCACGATGCCGCGCGTCATGAGCCAGCCCAGCAGCATGCCCAGCGCCACGCCGGCGATCGACAACGCGATCATGATGGCGCGCATGCGCTGGTACAGGTCGGTGCCGTCCTGCACCGACCGGGCGGTGCTGGCTTCCTTGGACGCGGCCAGCTGGTCCATCAGGCTGTCCAGCCGTTCGGACGACGCGATCACGTGCTTCTCGATCTCGATGGCGCGCGGGTCCTTGGGCATCAGCGGCAGCGCGCGGGCGGCGGCGAAGAAGGCCTCGGCGTCGCGCTTCCAGGCATCTTCCATCTGCCTGAAGCTGGCCAGCAGGCGGCGCCCGTCGTCGGTCTGGTAGTAGGCGTCGGCGCGGTCCCGCAGCGCGTCCATGCGCCGCACGGCGCTGTCGAACTGGGCCCGGATGGCCTCGCGTTCCCGCTCGCTGGCGGCGCCGAGGTAGCCGTTGCGGGCGCGGCCGGCATACACCAGCTGCAGGTTGGCGTCCTTCATCTCGGACAGGCCACGCAATTCGACTTCGTAGAGCTGGCTGTTCATCTCGTTGATGCGGGCCAGGCCCCATACGCCGAAGGCGCCGATGGCGCCGCCCAGCAGCGCCACCATCAGGAATGCGCCAGACAGGCGGGCGCGGATACGCAGACCAGAAAATAGCCGAAACATGCTTGCTTCCTATATCGCCCCGGCCGGATGGCGGATTGCCGCCTGTTGTTGTCCCGGGGCCTTGTTGAGCCGGACGGGCATGGTAGGGCGGGCATTGAATTAGGGATAACCCTAGGAACGGCGTGTTTTTCCGACTATTCACTGCGCTGGTTCAAGCAATTTCTTAAGCCCTACATAAATTCCAGTAATAAGTAGCCCTGGATTGCCTTCGCCAGGCGCTACCCATAAAATGATAATTGTTCTTATTTGTATCCATTCCTGCGCGCCATGGCGGACGCCCTCGACATCGGTCTTCTGTATTCCCGGCACCATGGCTGGCTCAAGCGCTGGCTGCAAGGCAAGCTCGGCAATCACGGCGACGCCGCCGACCTGGCGCAGGACACCTACCTGCGCCTGATGCATTCCGGCCGCCTGCCGGCGCGCGACGAGCAGTCGCGGGCGTTCCTGGTACAGGTCGCCAAGGGCCTGGTGATCGACCTGCATCGCCGGCGCGCGCTGGAACAATCCTATCTCGATGCCATCGCGGCGCTGCCGCCCGATTCGGTGCCCTCGCCCGAAACCCGCGCCTTGATTCTCGAGGCCCTCACCGAAGTCGACGCCATGCTCGACCGCCTGCCCGCCAAGGCGCGCGAGGCCTTCCTGCTGTCGCAACTGGACGGCCTCGGCTACAAGGAGATCGCGGCGCGGCTGGCGGTGTCCGTCAGTTCGGTGCAGAAGTACATGGTGACCGCGCTCAGCGCCTGCTACCAGGCGGTGTATGGCTGACGCGCTGCAAGACCAGCGGCGCCTGGACCCGGCCATCGTCAACGCCGCCATCGCCTGGAGCGCGCGGCTCTGGTCCGAAGAGGCCACCGCCGCCGACCGCCAGGACTGCGCCCATTGGCGCGGCCAGCATCCCGACCACGAACTGGCCTGGCAGCGCGTGGCCGGCCTGTGCGCACGGCTGCGCGAGCTGCCCGGCGACATCGCCGGCCCGGCGCTGCGGCGCGGCCGCCGGCTGTCGCGGCGCGCGCTGCTGTCGCTGGCGCTGGGCGGCGGCGTGGCCGTCTGCGGCGCGCGCTGGTGGCCGCAGTCGCCGTGGCAGGCGGTCTGGGCCGATGCCCGCAGCGGGCTCGGCGAGATCACCGCGTTGCGCCTGCCGGATGGCGGCGAGCTGGTGCTGGACAGCGACAGCGCGGTGGACATCGACTATTCCTCCAGCCTGCGGCGCGTGGTGCTGCTGCGCGGCCGCCTGCTGGCGCGCACCCATTCCGACCCGGCAGCCCGGCCCTTCCTGGTGGCCACGCGCGACGGCAACGCGGTGGCCCACGGCACCCGCTATACGGTGTCGCTGGGCGCCGATTACACCGACGTCGAAGTGCTGGAAGGCCAGGTCGAGCTGCAGCCGGCCGCGGGCGGCGCGACACGGCTGCTGTCGCGCAACCAGGCCGGCCGCTACGACGCGCACGGCCTGCGCCAGGACGGGCCGCGCGAGGCGCGCGAACCAGGCTGGCCCAATGGCGTGCTGGCCGCCGAATCCATGCCGCTGCCGCGGTTCCTGGACGAGATCGGCCGCTATCGCCGCGGCGTGCTGCGCGGCGAGCCGGCGCTGGCGCACCTGCGCGTCAGCGGCGTCTTCAGCCTGCGCGACACCGACAGCGCGCTGCGGGCGCTGGCCGATGCCCTGCCGGTGCGGATCGACACCTACACGCGCTGGTGGACCGTAGTCCGCCCGCGCTGACACCGATGCCATTGCAGATTTTGCGATCTCGTCCGGGATAGAGAGTAGAGGGGCCTCGCCCATATCCGCGAGCCCCCGGCTTTCACTCTCATCAAGGACCCGACATGCCTTCGCGCAAGACCCTCACCACCCTGACCGCGCTGGCGCTGGCCGCCATGGCGCTGCCGGCGCTGGCCCAGACCGCCCGCTACGACATCCCGGGCGGCAGCCTGGAACAGGTGCTCAACGCCTACGCCCGCCAGGCCGGCGTCACCCTGTCCGCCGACGGCGCCCTGACCGCCGGGCGCCAGAGCGCCGGCCTGCATGGCAGCTACGGCGTGCAGGACGGCTTCGCCGCGCTGCTGGCGCGCCACGGCCTGACGGTGCGCCCCGGCTCCCAGCCCGGCGCCTATGTGGTGCAGCCGGCGCCGGCCAGCGGCGCGACGGCGGAGCTGCCCGCCGTGACGGTGACCGGGCGGCGCGAAGGCGAGGCCGCCAATCCGGGGTTCGTGCCGACCAACACCGCCACCGCCACCAAGACCGACACGCCGCTGCTGGAGACGCCGCAATCGGTGTCGGTCATCACCCGCGAGACCATGGACACGCTGGGCGCGCAGACCGTCAGCCAGGCGCTGCGCTACAGCGCGGGGGTGCTGCCCGACAACGCCGGCGCCGAGACCCGCTACGACTGGATCAACATCCGCGGCGTCAGCGAATCGACGCTGGGCCTGTACCTGAACGGCCTGCGGCTGCAATCGAACACCGAGTTCCGCATCGAGCCCTACGGACTGGAACAGCTGGACGTGCTGCGCGGCCCGTCGTCGGTGCTGTATGGCCAGAACGCCCCCGGCGGCCTGATCAACATGGTGTCCAAGCGCCCCACCGACAGCCCCCTGCATGAGATCCAGCTGTCCGGCGGCAGCTACGGCAACCGGCAGGCGGCGTTCGACTTCAGCGGCCCGCTCGACGACGACAACAAGGTGCTGTACCGCCTGACGGGCCTGGTGCGCGAGGCCGACACCCAGGTGCGCTACACGCCGGACGACCGCACCTACATCGCGCCGTCGTTCACCTTCCGGCCCGGCGACCGCACCTCGCTCACGATCCTGGCCAGCTACCAGAAGGACCGCGTCGGCTTCGGCCAGTTCCTGCCGGCGCAGGGCACGGTGCTGGGCAACCCCAATGGCAAGATCCCGACCAACACCTTCGTCGGCGACCCGGACCTGGACAACACCAAGCGCGAGCAGACCATGTTCGGCTACGAACTCAACCACGAGTTCAACGACACCTTCCAGTTCCGCCAGAACTTCCGCTATTCGCACCTGAGCTACCGCGTCAAGACCGCCGGCTACGGCCTGGGTTTCGTCAAGAAGAACGCGGCCGATCCCGATGCCGCCGAGAACTTCCGGTACGTCAACCGCCTGCCCTTCTCGGACATGCGCGAGGTGGACGTGTTCGGCCTGGACAACCAGCTGCAGGGCCGCTTCACCCACGGCGACTGGAAGCACACGGTGCTGGCCGGCCTGGACTATTACGACTACGACCAGTTGCGCACCCAGGGCCGCGGCGCCAACAGCGTGCTGGACCTGTACCAGCCGAACTACGACGGATCGCCCGCGATCACGCGCATTGCCTCGAGCCAGCGCTCGCACCTGCGCCAGACCGGCGCCTACCTGCAGGACCAGGTCAAGTACGGCGATCACTGGCTGGTGACGCTGGGCGCGCGGCGCGACTGGGCCGAGCAGAAGCTCGACAACCGCCTGACCGGCGCGCGCACCGAGCAGCGCGACGCGGCCAACAGTTTCCGCGGCGCGCTGATGTACCGCAGCGACATCGGCCTGGCGCCGTACTTCAGCTATTCCGAGTCGTTCCAGCCCAACATCGGCAGCGATCGCAACGGCAACCAGTTTTCGCCCAGCCGCGGCAAGCAGTACGAAGTGGGCATGAAGTTCCAGCCGGATGGCGCCCAGAGCTTCGCCACGCTGTCGCTGTTCGACCTGCGCATGACCAACGTGCTGACCACCGACAGCGTCGACCCCACCTACTCCGCCACCTCCGGCGAACAGCGCTCGCGCGGCGTGGAACTGGAGGGCACGGCGGTGCTGGGCGGCGGCTGGCGCATGCTGGGCTCGTATTCGTACGTGGACGCCAAGATCACCAAAGCCAACGACGGCACCGAAGGCAAGCACCCGACCCAGCAGCCGGCCCACATGGCCTCGCTGTGGCTGGACTACACGGTGCAGAGCGGCCCGCTGGCCGGCCTGGGCGGCGGCGTGGGCGCGCGCTATGTCGGCACCACCTTCATCGACGCCAACAACGACATGGGCAAGGCGCCGCCGCGCACGCTGATCGACCTGGGCCTGCGCTACGTGGCGAACCAGCACTGGCGCTTCGACCTGAACGCCAGCAACCTGTTCGACAAGGTGTACGCGATCTGCGTGACGCCGACGCAGTGCGCCTACGGCACGCGCCGGGTGGTGATGGGCAGCGCCACGTACCGGTGGTGAGCGGCTGACGGCAGCGGCGCGGACAAGGGCCGCGGCAGCCTGCCCGGGGCCTGGGAAAGCTCGGGTGGCGCTTGTGAAAGCGCCGGGTGACGCCGGAGAAGGCTCGGGCGGCGCCGGGCCGTCAGGCCGCCCGAGCCTCGTGCTGCCGCGGCCGCATGCGGCCCAGCAGCAGCAACACCGCCAGCGCCAGCACGCTCAAGCCGCCCAGCATGGCAAACGTGGCCGGCGCGCCGGCGGCGTCCATGGACGCCGCGAGCAGCGGCGGCGCCAAGGCGTTGATCAGGTTCATGGGCAGCGCGATGGTGGCCATCGCCGCCGCATAGCCGGCCTTGTCGAAGAACACCAGCGGCATGGTGGCCCGCGCGACCGCGAAGGCGCCGCTGCCGACGCCGAACAGCAGCAGGAAGCCGATCACCGGCAGCAGGCCGGCGCCGCCAATCCCGATGACGGCCAGCCCCAGCGGGATCATCGCGCCGGAAGCGATGCCGGTGGACAGCCCGTCCCAGCGCCGCCCGCCCAGCAGGTCGAGCACGCGCCCGCCGACCTTGAAGACGCCCAACAGCGAGGCGACCGCGACAGCGCGAGGCAGATCCATGTCCATGGCCTGCAGCAGCGGCACGCCCACCGCCTGGATGCCGAAGGTGACAAAGCTGTTCAGCGCGATGGCGGCCACCAGCAACGCGAACACCGGGCCCTTGCGTTGGCCCGCGCCGCGCGGGGCCGCGGCCGCCGCGGCACCGGTCGACGGCAGGCCGAACCACAGCAAGGGGCCGACCAGCGCCAGCATGCAGATGGCGTAGACGCCAAGTGTCGCCCGCCAGCCCATCAGATGATCGAGGAAAGCCGTGACCGGCAGGAACACGCTGCCCGCCAGGCCCGTCACCAGCATCAGCGTGCCGATGAGCCCGCGCGCCCGGTCCTGCGCGTATTCCACGACGTAGGCATATGCCCCGGTCGTCAGGAACGCCGCGCCCGCCACGCCGACCAGCGTCCAGGCGGCCCAGAAGGCCCACAGGCCGGGAGACAGCGCGAGCAGGGCCAGGCCCAGTCCGATCAGCGCGGCGCCCGCCGCCATGGTCCGGCGCGTGCCGAAACGGCCGAACGCGCGGCCGGCCAGCGGCGCGGCCAGCCCCATCGCGACATACATGACGGAAGTGCCCAGGAATATCGAAGGCAAGGTGGCGCCCAGGTCGGACGCGACCGGGACGGCGATGACCGGCAGCACGCCGACCACGCCCCAGCCGACGATCTGGGTCAGCGCGAGCAGCAGCAGGACAAGGACATAGCGTTGCATCGTCCACTCCTCGTTCCGGGTGGGGCAGTTGCATGGCGGCGGCCAGGCGCCCCGATGCGACGGGACGCCCGAGGAGTTTACCCCCGCCAAACGCAATATTGGCTTGCCCGCCGGGCCCCTTTTTCAGGCGCCCGCTGGCCTAGTGGCCCTTGTCCATCGACAGCGGCACGCCCCAGATCGGATCCTCCATGCCCTGCTTGCCCAGCGGCGTGATCTGCATGGGCTGCAGCTTGGCCAGCAGCGCCTGGTGCTCGGCGCTCAGGTTGGTGCGCTGCGCGATGAATTTCTGCGTGAACTCCATCGGCGCCGGGCGCGTGTAGACGGTCAGGTCCTCGAGCGGGCACTCGATCATCTTGGGATCGACCGCGCGGCAGGACTGCTGGCGGAACTTGTAGCTGGGCGTCTTCAGGTGCATGCGCTGGCTCAGCACCAGCTGGCCGCCTTGCAGCGTGAAGCTCGCCAGCGCCTGCTTGGGCGGAATGCGCGCCTGCACCTTGATGGCGGGAATGTCGCGGGAATCGGTTTCCTCGTAGTAGCCCGCCGGCATGCCGGCCGTGGTCTCGCTGTACTGCTGCTGGCCCCAGCTCACGCACGCCCCCGACGCCATGTGCACGGCGGTGCAGACCTGGCGCGTCTTGGTCTCGGTGTGGGTGGTGGCGTCGCGCCACGCTTGCTGCCGGTAGAACTCGCGATAGAGCTCGGGCGACAGATAGGCGGTGCCGTTGGCGCCGCGGCCCGATCCCTCGGGTCCGCGCTTGGCACCGACCTGGTCGAGCAGCGCATTCAGCTTGTAGTCGTCGCCGCCGGTCAGCAGGTACTTGCCGGGCGGCAGGATATGCACCTCGAACGCCTGGAACAGGTAGGTTTCCTTGGGATCGCGCTTGAGCGAATTGGTCTGGAACTTGCGGCTGAAGGTCACCTGCGGCGCCTTCTCGTGCATCCAGATCACGGTCGGCGTCCACTGCGTCATGGTCATGGCGTCTTTGAGCGACGCATGCGGCATCAGGTCGGCCACCAGCACCACGGCCATGTCCGCCTTCAGCGCCTCGTTGATCAGGTCCAGCAGTTGCCCGTAGCGCGGATCGTCGCGAGTGCCGTACCCATTCGACGACGGAATGTTCACGCACCCCGACAGGGCCAGCGTAAGCGTCAGGAGGGACAAGGCAAGGCGCGGGCGCGGCAAGGTCATGGATCGGTCCTTAAATGAGGCTGAATCGTATTGAGGGCGCATGCTACCGGCTGGGGGCCGGATCGCAATGGCCGCGTGGCGGGTTGAAACATCGGATGGCCCGGAAGGCGCGGCGGGATTTCGCGCGGCCGGGGTGTACTGGCGGACGCAACGCCAGCAATGACGCGGGCCGTGGCGGGACGATGCGCGGCCATCCGCCATCGCGAGAGCCCGTCGCTTGCCGGATGGCTCGAAAACTATTGTTGCGATTGTTTCTGAAGGGTCGCTACGTCCCGGACGCGCCGGTGCGCGGGCGCAGGTCGGCTTCCTCATCCTGGTGTCGTGCCTGGCGCCTGTTGCGTTGCGCGGCATCACACTGCCTTTTCGCCATCGTTATCAGACTACGAGTAAGACTGCTGATCGCGTTTTCCGCCACTGACAAATCTAGAATCGGATTGGCATCGTTTCCACGATGCGGCGCTGGAGGAAGAAGGCCCGCCATCCAGCCGCCAACGCAATCCGTGGCCCGGGAAATCAAGTGCAGGTATGCGCGTCCTTGTCGTTGAAGATCCGCCGCAATGGGCGGAAAGCGTGTCGAGCCACATCGCCGGGCTCGGACGTGGCGTGCAGGTCTGCGGCACCCTGCGGGACGCGCTGGCGCGCATCCGGCAGGACCCGCCCGGCATCCTGGTGACGGCGGCATCGCTGCCCGACGGCGACATGCTCGACCATATCGCCGCGTTGCGCCGCGCGCTTCCCGCCATGGGCATCATCGTGCTGACCGACAACGTGCGCATGCCCGCGCAGCTGCAAAGCCTGAGCGACGGCGCCGACCACTACCTGATCAAGCCGATCCAGCTCGCGCTGCTGGCCGCCACCGTCAGCGCGCTCGAACGCCGGCTCGTGACCGCGACGCCCGGCCCGGTCTCGCGCGGCCACTGGACCCTGGACGTGCAGGCGCGCCAGCTGCGATCATCGAACGGCGAACAGCTGAGCCTGACGGCAAAGGAATCCATCGTCATGGCAACGCTGATCCAGAGCCCGAAATTTCCCGTCAGCCACAAACGGATGTCGCAGATCCTCGGCTATCCGGAAGTCATCTACGACCAGCACCGCATCGACGCGCTGCTCTACCGGGTGCGCAAGAAACTCGCGACCCTGCGCGACGCGCCCATGCAGATCCGCAACATCTATTCCGAAGGCTCCTTGCTGGTGATGCGTGAAAGCATGATCCGCATCGCCATGCATGCCTGATCTACATGGCGTCGAGTATTTGTGAGTTTCTCGCCGCGCCAAATGCCTACACTACATGTGTCTTGCAAACTTTCCCCAAGAGAGACAAGGCCCGAAGGCCCCACCCGCTTATCCGCGTGTGGGGCCTTCTTTTTTTGGCGCACACGCATGCGCTCGCATTGCATGCGGCGGCCAGCAAATCTCATAAAAAATCATAAGACTGCCGTTTGGCCGGCGGTTATCTAAAGATCATTTTCGCCATGTCGTAGTCCTGGCAACGGACGAACCTGAATGCTGAGAATCAGTTCATCACGTTGGCAACCGGGCAGTTCCCTGCCTGGTGCGATCAAGCCTTTCTCTGCCTAGGAGCTTACACATGGCCGCAGTCATCAATACCAACTATCTGTCGCTGGTCGCGCAGAACAATCTCAACAAATCGCAGTCGGCGCTCGGCACCGCGATCGAACGCCTGTCGTCGGGCCTGCGCATCAACAGCGCCAAGGACGACGCGGCCGGCATGGCCATCGCCAACCGCTTCACCGCCAACGTCAAGGGCCTGACGCAGGCGGCGCGCAACGCCAACGACGGCATCTCGCTGGCGCAGACCACCGAAGGCGCGGCGGCCGAGATCAACACCCACCTGCAACGCGTGCGCGAACTGGCGGTGCAGGCCGGCAACAGCAGCTACTCGCAAGAGCAGCGCAACTCGATGCAGGACGAAATCAATCAGCGCCTGTCGGACATCGACCGCATCTCGCAGCAAACCGACTTCAACGGGGTGAAGGTACTGTCGGCCAAGGCGGAGCCCCTGACGCTGCAGGTCGGCGCCAATGACAACGAAACCATCAGCCTGAACCTGTCGGAAATCAGCATCAAGACGCTGGGCCTGGACGGCTTCAACGTCAACGGCTCGGGCGTGACCAAGAACAACACGGCAACCGTCACCGACCTGGCGGCCGCGGGCGGCGTGACCACCGCCGCCAATGAATGGCGAGTCACGACGACGCACGCCGCCGCGACCGCCGACCAGGTGTTCGGCAAGCTTGAAGACGGCAACAAGGTCACCGTGGGCACTGCCGCTACCGGCACGACCTACACCTACGATGCCGCCAACAAGAACTTCACGTTCACCGACAAGTCGGCCTCGAACGCCGCTGGCGTCACGGCCCTGGCCACCTCGTTGCGACCGGCCACCGGCACCACCACCGGCGTCTACGTCCACAACAACGGTACGGCGTCGAGCACCTTCGAAGTCGATGCCACGGGCGCCATCAAGCTGAATGGCTCGACGGCGTACCTCGATGCCGGCGGCAACATGACCAACAACAGCGCCGGCGCCACCGTCGCCACGCTCAACACCGTGCTGACCGCCGTGTCGACCAACACCTCGGCAGCGGGCAACTCGTCGCTTTCCATCGGCGGCAAGACGTACGTGAACACCACCACGGCCAACGCCCTGACGTACGCCAATACCATCTCGTCCGATGCGCTGCTGGCCAAGGTCAAGGCCAACACCACCGCCAGCGACACGACCGTCACGCTTGGCTCAGGCATCGCCTCCGCCACGGTGAGATTCACCGCCGGCGTATCGACCGACACCTACGTCGATGCAAAGGATGCGTTCACCACCACCAAGACCTTCAACACGGACTACCATGTCGACCCCACCTCGGGCAAAGCCACCGTGACGGGCGGCACTGGCGCTGGCGACTACGCGCCCAAGATCGGTTCGCTCGCCTATGTCAGCGCGTCGGGCAAGCTGACCACCGACACCACCAGCAAGGGCACGCTGACCGCCGATCCCATGAAGACGCTGGACGCCGCCTTCACCAAGCTGGACAAGCTGACCGGCGAACTGGGCGCCGTGCAGAACCGTCTGGAATCGACGATCGCCAACCTGAACAACGTCATCAACAACCTGTCCGGCGCGCGCTCGCGCATCCAGGACGCCGACTACGCCACGGAAGTGTCGAACATGTCGAAGGCCCAGATCCTGCAGCAGGCCGGCACGTCGGTCCTGGCGCAGGCCAACCAGGTGCCGCAGACCGTGCTGTCGCTGCTGCGTTGATCGCGTAGGCCAGCCCATCGGGCCGGCCACCGCTCGCCGCGCATCGCGGCGAGCGGTGGCCGGCTTTTTTTTCTTGTCCGCCGAGCTCCGCCGCGCGTCGCGCCCGGCGGATCTACAATGCCCGCTACCTTCTCGGGAGTCTTTCCATGCTCGGTGTCACCGACTATGGCGCATTCGTGCTCGCCTTCATCATGCTGCTGATCATCCCCGGCCCGGGTAATTTCGCCCTGCTCACGGCCACCGGCAAGGGCGGCGTCAAGGCGGGCCTGGCCGCGACCTGCGGCGTGATCCTGGGCGACCAGGTGCTGATGTGGCTGGCGGTGGCCGGCGTCTCGGCCCTGCTGGCCGCCTATCCCACGGCGTTTCATATCGTGCAATGGGCCGGCGCCGCGTATCTCGCCTGGCTGGGCCTGCAGATGATGCGCAGCAAGCCCGGCGCGCCGCCGCGCCCGAGCCGCATGGACAATGGCCACTATCTGCGCCAGACCGCGATGATCACCTTGCTGAACCCCAAGGCGATCATGTTCTACATGGCGTTCTTTCCGCTGTTCATCGATCCGGTCCGGCATCAGGGGATCGTGACGTTCGCGTTCATGGCGGTCACGGTGGCGGCGCTGACGTTTCTCTACGGCCTGGTGGCCGTGCTGCTGACGCACCACCTGGCACAACGCATGCGCGCCAATCCGCGCGTCGCCAACCTGCTGGAGCGGTTGGCGGGGGTGTTCCTGCTGGGATTCGCGGTGAAGCTGGCGGCGATCCGGTAGGCGACGCCGATACGGCCGTCGATCTCGCAAGCAGTCATGCAGTGATGCAGTGATGCACTGATGCACTGATGCAGTCATGCGGATTGAAGCACTTTCACGGCGACGTCGGGCGCGCGTTCCACGATCTTGAGCAGCGCGATGGCAGGCCCGGTTGGATTTCGGTGCCGCTGCTCCCAATTCTGCAGCGTGCGGGTACTGACATGGATGGCCGCGGCGAATTCGGCCTGGGACATCTGGACACGCTCACGAATGGCCCGCACGTCGATCGGCTCGAACTTCGTGACCCGGCCGGGCGCCAGCTCCCCCCTGCGAATGGCTCGCGCCTGGTCCAACCCTTCGTTCAACAGATCGAAGGTGGACCGTTCCGTCGTCTTTGATTTGGCCTTCTTGGGCATTTCATAGCTCCTTCACTTTGGCGGCCAGAATCGCGGTTTCTTCGCGCGTAAGGCCGTCCTTGCGTGACTTGGGATACGCGACAAGCATGTAGACCGTGTCGTCGCGAGAGATCCAGTAATAGATCGCGCGCAAACCACCGCTTTTTCCCGTGCCCGGGCGTGCATAGCGGATCTTGCGAATGCCGCCCCCGCCCTTGACGAGATCACCGCGCTCTGGATTCTCTACGAGGAGCATCTGCAATCCACGGTACTCATCGTCGGATAGCAGCGCGGTGATCTGTTTGGTGAACAGCGGCGTTTCTACAAATTCCATGGGTCACAATATACGTCAATGACGTACAAATCAAGTTGGCCCGATGCTGACGGACGCCGGCGATCGTGGCCCCGCATCCGCAGACTGTCATGAATCATGGCCCTCCTGCGCGTAACAGGCGCACGACCTTGGGACGTTTTCGTCATCATCGACACGCCGTCGATCCAGGATGCGTCCCGTCGCGGCTGCACGGCCCCGCCAAATTGCCCCGGGCGGCTTCAGCCTCGTAGAATCAAGGCATCAGAGCCACTTGCGTGACCCTCGATGATGCCAATGAAAAACCTCCGATCTCTCGCCCTGGTGCTGCTCGCCGTGCCATGCCTGGCCCAGGCCGCCTGGACCTACAAGACCTGCGGCGCCGATGCGTGCGACATTCCCGAGCGCCTGGCGATCCTGCAATCCTCGAACAGCGTGCCGTCGGCGACGGTCGGCAAGGCGGACATCCGCGTCAGCCTGGTGATCCGCGCGACCTCGGAGAGCATCAGTCCCTATCTGGCGATCGACAACGGGCGCTTCCGCTGCCCCTCGACGGGTTGCAAGGTTTCCGCGCGCTTCGACCAGGGCGAATGGGTCGAGGTGTCCACCGCGCCCGTCCAGGAATCGAGCACGGCGCCCATCCAGGACACGGCCAGCATCCACCTGTCCCAACCCAAGGTGATGCTGGAGACGATCCGGCTGGCCCGAAGCGTGACCTTCGAGGTGTCCGTCGCCGGCGCCGGGAACCAGCAGTTCCTGTTCGATACGTCCGGCCTGGACTGGCCGCCGCTGCCCGTCGAAGCGAAGCTGGACGCGGGCATCGGCGAACAGAAATGGGCGGCGCCTCCGTCGTTGTCCCTGTCCGATCCCTCACCCGCCAAGGGGGCCGACGCGGTGTGCTATGCCGCGCCCACGCCCAAGGATTACCACTGGCAGGCGGCCAAGCCGGCGCGGATCAGCTATTGCTTCGCGGAGTCACGGTTCTCGTATGCCGTGGTCGAATCCGCGTCCACCGCGGCCGGCGTCGCCGCGCTGCGCCAGCTCGCGGTCGCGCTCATGGGACGCAAGGCGGACACGACCCGCCCGGGCGACGAGAACTGGCGCGGCGCCGTGGACGACAACCTGGTCGGCGCCACGCTCAGACGCGATCCCAACAAGCAGGATTCCCCGTCCGGGGTGCTCGTGATCCACTACACGCCGATGGAAAACCTGACGGAGAAAATGACGCGCTAGGCCGGCGGGATCAAAGCGGCAACGGCCGGTTCAGCACGATGTTCTTCATGACCAGGGTGGACGACAGCCGCTGCACGCTCGGCAATGTCGAGAGGCTGTAGTCGTACAGCTTCTGGTACGCGGCGAGGTCGGTGGTGATGACGTGCAGCATGAAG
This sequence comes from Achromobacter sp. ISS7, assembly GCF_056523125.1. Lineage (NCBI taxonomy): Bacteria > Pseudomonadati > Pseudomonadota > Betaproteobacteria > Burkholderiales > Alcaligenaceae > Achromobacter > Achromobacter sp. ISS7. The sequence continues at coordinate 3,554,759 of NZ_JAWRZD010000001.1, forward strand.
TCCGGATCGCCGAACAGGCGCTGCGCCTGGATGATCTCGGGCACCTGCGGCACGGCATCCTCGAAGGCCTTTACGGCGGCCCGGTCGGTGCTGCGCAACGTGACGAACACGATCGCGGAAAAGCTCAGCCCCACCGCCACGGGGTCGATGTTGGCGCGGTAATCGGCGATGACGCCGGCCTCTTCCAGCGCGCGGACGCGCCGGTGGCAGGGCGACAAGCTCAGGCCGATGCGCTCGCCCAGGTCGGTGAGCGAAAGCCGGCCGTTGGCCTGCAGCTCCGCAAGAATCTTTCTGTCGATATCGTCCATGCGCGGTAGTTTGCCTCGGATCGAGAATTCCCTGCAAGATATTGGAAGCACCTTCCGGGCGCTCGCCGATAAGCTTTCGCCATGGACTTCTCGACACTTTTCCTGTTTTCGGCAACGGTCATCCCGCTGGTCTGCACGCCCGGCCCGGATATCCTTTTCATCGCCTCGCAAGCGGTTTCCAGCGGCACGGCGGCGGGGTTTCGCGCCACGGCCGGCGTGGTGCTGGGTTATTGCGTGCACTCGCTGCTGGTGGCGCTGGGCCTTGCCGCGGTCGTGGCCGCGTCGCCGGCGCTGTTCGAGGCGATCCGCTGGGTCGGCATCACCTACCTGGTGTACCTGGCCTACAAGCTGGTGCGGGCGGCCTTGCGGCCCGGCGGCGTCCAGGTGCCGGGCACGCGGGTCAAGGACCAGTTGCGCAAGGGCTTCCTGACGTCGCTGCTCAACCCGAAAGGGATGATGGTCTACCTGGCCATCCTGCCGCAGTTCATGGACCCGCGGCTGGGCGACACCACGCTGCAGGCCGTGATGCTGTCGGCGGCTTTCATGTTCTGGTGCGCGGTGGTGTATTCGGGCATCTGCGTCGCGCTGGGCCGTTTCGGCGGCGCGGGCCTGAGCGATGCGCGGCGGCGCCTGGTCGACAGCGCCGCGGGCGGGATGATCCTCATGGCGGCGGGCTTCATGGCCCTGTTTCACCGCTAGGGCCTGCCGGCGCGGCAAGGCGACTCGCGCCGGCCCGAATCATGCGCCGGCTGGCGGCGAGCCCGCTTGAACGGCTATGCTGGATCATGATCCGCCGCCATCGTCCCACCGCACGAGCGCTCGCACCATGACGACCAACTACACGGAAGCCTTCATCACGGTCTCTCCCGACAGCACCGCCACGGCGGGGACCACGCCGACCAAGGCGGGCTCGATCGCGCAGATCCAGCACGAACTGCTGACGCGGCAGCCCTATCACTACACCAGCGACGACCTGTTGTTCGAGGTGCACGCCATCCGCCAAGGCATCGCGGCCAAGGACAGGAAGCCGGCGCGCGAGGCGTTCTTCGCCAAGCCGCAGGCTTGCCTGCGCGCTTCGCCGCTGGTCAAGCAATTCGGCTGGGGCCTGCACCACGACGCGGACGCGAAGGTCGCCGCCTATGGCGTCGGCAGCGACGCCTACCGCGAACTCAGCGCGCGCGCCGACCTGAAGATCGTGGCGGGGATGCGCAGCAAGCGGGCTTCATAGCCGCGTCATTCGCCCTTCTTGCGCGAGCGGAACGCCGCCACCTTCATGCGGTTGCCGCACACGGCCATGCTGCACCAGCGGCGCCGGTGCGACTTGGTCTTGTCGTGGAACATCAGCGTGCAGTCGTGCGCTTCGCATTGCCGCACCAGCTCAAGCTGCGTGTCGGTCAGCAGACGGACGACGGCCTGCGCGATCGGTTCGAGAAAGCCGGCCGCATCGTCGTGGCGGCGCCGCCTGACCACCTTGAACGACGCGCTGGCGTCGTCCCACTGCAGCGCCTCGGCGGCGCGGCCGGCCTGCAGCACCTGGTTGACGACGGCGGCGTCCGCGGCGCCCTCTTCCTGCTTGGCGGCATGCACCAGCGATCGGGCATTGTCGCGCAGTCGCACGGCCAGCGCCTGCAACCCCTTGGGCGCCACGCCAACGTCGTCCGGCAGCACGCCGGCAAGCTTGAGCCAGGCCAGCACGGCCTCGTCGTCGGCGAAGCAATCGTGATGCGCCGCCCCCACCCCGAATTCACTGTTGATGAAGTCGAGCGCGAGATCGTCGCCGATGAATTGCGGGGCCCTGGAAGTTTTGGCGTCTTCTTGCATTCGTCCAATGTAACCTATAAAAAATAATTTGACCAGTTACATGAATCATGGGTAACCTTTAAAATCCAATTTATCGGTTACCAAGGAAATTTGTCATGGCTTCGAAGACATCAAAGAGCGCGGCCGGGCTGGCGGCGCTGGTGCTGGCCGGCAGCGCGCAGGCCGCCGACCTCCAGGTCCACCACCGTTTCGAGCAGGTGGGCGACGTGAAGGTGTTCTATCGCGAGGCGGGCGCGCCCGACGCGCCGGCGGTGCTGCTGCTGCACGGCTATGCGGCCTCGTCGTTCATGTACCGCAATCTGATCCCGATGCTGGCGGACAAGTACCACGTCATCGCGCCGGACCTGCCGGGTTTCGGCTTCACCGAGTCGCCCGCCCGCGGCAAGTACGCCTACACATTCGACCAGCTGGCCAGGACCATCGATCAGTTCACCCAGCAGCTGAAGCTGGACCGCTACGCCATCCAGGTCTTCGACTACGGCGCGCCGGTGGGCTGGCGCCTCGCGGCGGCGCATCCCGACCGCATCACCGCCATCGTTTCGCAGAACGGCAATGCGTACGAGGAAGGACTGGGCCAGGGCTGGGCGCCGATCCAGCGGTACTGGAAGGAACCGTCACAGGCCAATCGCGAGGCCCTGCGCGACTTCCCCACGCCGGCATCGATCGAATGGCAGTACCTCGAAGGCGTGCCGGACAAGACCCTGGTCGCGCCCGATGCGATCGCGCTGGAAAGCCATCTGGTGTCCCGTCCGGGCAACGCCGAGGTGCAGCTCGACCTGCTGCTGGACTATGCGTCGAACGTGGAGAAGTATCCGGCGTTCCAGGCGTACTTTCGCCAGTACCAGCCGCCGCTGCTGGCCGTCTGGGGCAAGAACGATCCGTTCTTCCTGCCTGCCGGCGCCGAGGCGTGGAAGCGCGATATTCCGGGCGCGGACGTACGGTTCTATGACACGGGGCACCTGGCGCTGGAGACGCATGGGGTGGAGATCGGCGGGGTTATCCGGGGGTTTCTGGACCGGAATGTGAAGTGAGGACAGGCTCCACCGGTGCAATCAATCGGTGGAGCCGGCCTCTTGGGACGCGCGTCCTGATATCGGCGGTTTTCGCCGCGCCGCAAGCGCATTGGAAAACTCGCAGGCTGCTAGCAATTCCGCCACGAAAAACAAAAAAAGGCACTTCGCCGTAGCGTAAGTGCCTTTTTGTGCTGTTTCCAGCGAATTCTTGGGGTGGCTGATGGGACTCGAACCCACGACAACTGGAATCACAATCCAGGACTCTACCAACTGAGCTACAGCCACCACTGGGGTGTTTCTCTTTGCCGCCGGACCCGTTGTTTCGTGTCCAACCGCGAAGAGGCCGAACTATAGCACGATTTTTCGGGCCGTGTAAAACGGTCTGTCCCCCGCCGGTGATCCGCCGCCACCAACGGCCCGCCCTGGCCGGATTTGCCGCCACCGCCGACCTTGCTATCCTTGGCGCTCGGATCACCCCTCTGGAGGCCAGCGCTTCGCCGTCGCTATGGATCGCATACACCAACTACTGATCGATTACTGGCCCCACATGGTGTTCACCATCAGCGTGGTGGCGGGCGCGGGCGCGGCGGTGCATGCGGCCATGACCAAGCAGGATGTGCGGTCGGCCATCGGCTGGGTCGGGCTGGCGCTGTTTTCGCCGCTGTTCGGGGCGGCCGTCTATTTCGTGGCGGGGATCAACCGGATCCGCAAGACGCGGCTGTCGCAGCAGCGCGACGAGGCGATGCTGGTGGACGCGGCGCTGGTGGAGACGCCCAGCGTGGACGTGGCGCCGATCTCGGGGCCGCAGTTCGCGTCGCTGAAGGTGCTGGGCGACCGGGTCAGCCGCTTCCGGCTGCTGGGCGGCAACGCGGTGCGGCCGCTGGCCGGCGGCGACGAGGCCTATCCGGCGATGCTGCAGGCGATCCGCGAGGCGCGGCACGCGGTGGCGATGCAGAGCTATATCTTCGACAACGATGCGATCGGGCGCGAGATGGCGCAGGCGCTGATCGAGGCGCATGAGCGCGGGGTGCAGGTGCGGGTGCTGATCGACGCGATCGGCGCCAAGTATTCGCGGCCGCCGATCGTGCGGATGCTGGCGCGCGGCGGGGTGCCGGTGGCGCGCTTCATGACCAATCCCCTGGGCGTGCTGCGCATGCCGTACGCCAACCTGCGCAGCCACCGCAAGGTGCTGGTGGTGGACGGGCGCGTCGGCTTCACCGGCGGCATGAATGTGCGGGCGGCGTTCGTGACGGCGTTGTCGGGCGCGGTGACCAATGTCGATACGCATTTCCGCGTGGAAGGGCCGATCGTGACACAGCTGATGTCGGTGTTCGCGCACGATTGGAATTTCACGACGCATGAGTCGCTGCCGGCGCAGCCGTGGTTCGATCCGCAGGCGCAGCCGCCGCATGGGGCGGTGCCGATGCGCTGCGTGCCGTCGGGGCCGGACCGCGCCCTGGGCAGCGCGCACAGCATCCTGCTGGGCGCGCTGGCGGTGGCGCAGCGGCACGTGCGGATCCAGTCGCCCTACTTCCTGCCGGACCAGCCGCTGATCGGGGCGCTGGCGACGGCGGCGCGGCGCGGGGTGGTGGTGGATATCGTGATTCCGGGCAAGAACAACCTGCGGCTGGTCGATTACGCCATGACGGCGCAGCTGGACCAGGTGGTGCGCACGGGTTGCCGGGTGTGGCGCTCGCAAGGGGCGTTCGATCACTCGAAGCTGATGACGGTGGACGACGGCTGGGCCTACGTGGGGTCGTCGAACCTGGATCCGCGCAGCCTGCGGCTCAATTTCGAGCTGGACACGGAGATCTACGACGTGGACGTGGCGCGCTGGGTCGGCGCGCGGATCGACGCGCAGGTGGCCGGGGCGCGCCGCCAGACGCTGGAAGAACTGCTGCAGGCGCCGTTCGCCAAGCGGCTGCGCAACAAGGTGATCTGGCTGGCGACGCCGTATCTGTAGGCCTGGCTGGGCGACGCCGTATCCGCGGCCCATGGGCCGGCTGGCGCGGCCCGCGCACGAGAACCGATCGGCGGCCCCTGGGCCGCCGATTGCACATGGACAGGCGGCGGATCAACCGTCCGAGGTCGGCACCGCCGCCTGGCGCACGGCGAAGACGGCGCTGGCCTTGAGCACCAGGCGCTCGTCCACTTTCAGGTGGCAGGTGGCGTAGATCAGGCGCTTGCCGCGCTTGTCGATGGTGACGTGGGCTTCGAGCCAGTCGCCGGGCATGACGGCGTTGAGGTATTCGACCGACATCTGGGCGGTGACGACCGAGGCCTGGCACTGGTGGGCGATGACGAAGCCGAGGGCGCTGTCGGCCAGGGTGGCGAGCAGGCCGCCGTGGGCCATGCCGTGCATGTTGCCGTGGGCCGGGCCGATGCGCATGGCCAGCACGTCGTCGGCCTCGCGCCGGTAGAAGCCGCCCAGGTCCGCCAGGTGGCGCATGAATTGGCTGCTGGGGAGCCAGGGCGCGAAGCCGGCGGGAATGGTGTCTGTCATGGCGATGGGGAGTGTGCGCTGCGCAATGCCCCACGGTAGCGCAAAGCGGGCGGCGCGCGCCAGCGCCGGCCCGGGCTGACCGGTGAGCGGACAATATCGTGCGCGACTGGCGCGGGCGTCGCGCCAGCGCTACAGTCTGCCCATGCAATTGCCCGTTTCCCGACCGCCCGCATGACCCCCATCAAGACCTACGGCATGGCCGAGCGCGCGGACTACTTCGATTTCGACATCCGCGCGCAGCAGGTGCGCGAGCCGCTGGAGCAGCCGCACCGCCATGAGTATTTCCAGATCCAGGTGAACCTGGAGGGCGACACGCGCCAGACCATCAGCGGCACCACGCGGCCGTTTCCGCGCGGCGGGATGAGTTTCGTGCTGCCGTACCGGGTGCACCTGGTGCCGCATCCGCCGGGCGCGCGCTACGTCATCATCAATTTCGCGCAGCGTTTCCTGTGGCCGGAGCTGGCGGTCGATCCGCTGGACCTGGAGGAGGTGCCGGTGTCGCAGGCGCCGGCGCTGGCGCCGTTCCTGTTCCAGGAGTACCTGGATTTCGCGCTGGACGAGGACGGGCTGGCGCAGGCCGAGGCGCTGATCGGACGCTTGATGGACGAGAACCGTCGCCGCGGCTTCGGTTCGTCGACGACCATACGCGGCCTGCTGCTGCAGCTGATCGGGCTGGCCTGCGGGCGCTACGAGACCGACCTGCTGCACTTGGCGCGGCACCACGCGGGCAGCAGCCGGCGCGAGAGCGTGCGGCGGGTGCTGGCGCACATCGGCGCGCACCTGGCCGAGAACCTGACGCTGAACGACGCGGCGGCGGCGGCGTTCCTGTCGCCCAATTACCTGGCGCACCTGCTCAAGAAAGAGACCGGCAAGACCTTCACCGAACTGGTGGCCGAGCGCCGCATGGCGCTGGCGCGCGACCTGCTGGCGCATACGGCGCGCACGGTGGCGCAGGTGGCGCATGCCGCCGGTTTCGCGGACGAGGCGTATTTCTCGCGCCGCTTCCGCCAGCTGGAGGGGGTCAGCCCGACCGGTTACCGCGAGCGCCTGCGCGGCGGCGAGGCGGATACGCGGAATCGTCCAGGGATTGCGTAATCGTCTCCTGCCGGGGCGGGCGGGGCGGCCGTAAGCTGGCCTGGACCTCGCAACCTTCAGGAGACCCGCGATGACCCAAGCCGTCCAGACCCCGTTTGCCGTGGCGCAGACCACCGTGCCGATCGCCGGCAGCGACCTGCGCTTTCCGGTGCGCCGCATCTATTGCATCGGCCGCAACTACGCCGCGCACGCCATCGAGATGGGTTCGGACCCGAGCCGCGAGCCGCCGTTTTTCTTCCAGAAGCCGACGGACGCGATCCAGGTGGTGCTGCCGGACACGGTGGCCGACCATCCCTACCCGCCGCTGACCCAGAACTATCACTACGAGGTGGAGCTGGTGGCGGCGCTGTCCAAGGGCGGCCGCGACATTCCCCTGGACCAGGCGCTGGACTGCGTCTACGGCTACGCGCTGGGACTGGACATGACGCGGCGCGACCTGCAACGCGGCATGGGCGACCAGAAGAAGCCGTGGGAAATCGGCAAGAGCTTCGACCACGCGGCGCCGATCGGCCCGATCCATCCGGTGGCCCAGACCGGCCACTACCGCGAAGGCGACATCTGGCTGGCGGTCAATGGCGAGCGCAAGCAGCAGGCGACGCTGTCGCACATGATCTGGTCGGTGGCCGAGCAGATCTCGCGGCTGTCGCAGGCGTTCGAGCTGTTCCCGGGCGACGTGATCTATTCCGGCACGCCGGAGAACGTGGGCCCGGTGGTGCGCGGCGACGTGATCGTGGCGCACGTGGACGGCCTGCCGGAACTGAGCATCCGCATCGTGTGATGCGCGGCACAGGCTGGCCCTGCCGCCCTCCCCGGCGCCAGCCTGGTCTTGGCGCCCCGCCGCCCGGCATGCGGCGGGGCGCCGTAAGGCCGTCCGGCAAGGGTCGCGGCGACCGTGCCCCACGACGGTGCGGCGGCCGGACCCTCGCGGATCTGAGAGTAAGATTTACGCCATAACAAACAGCCCGTGTGGCAGGAGCAGTGGAAGATGGCAAAAATCGGTATGGTGGGCATCGGCCTGATGGGCCATGGCATCGCAAGCAATCTGGTCAAGCACGGTCACACGCTGACGGTGCTGGAGCATCCGGGCAACCAGCCGCTGGACGCCCTGAAGGCGGCGGGCGCCACCAGCTGCGCCGACGGCGCCACGCTGGCGGCGCAGTCCGACGTGATCATCCTGTGCGTCACGGGCAGCCCGCAGGTCGAGGCGGTGCTGCTGTCGCCGGCCGGCGTGCTGGAAGGCCTGCGTCCGGGCACGGTGATCATCGACTGCTCGACGGCGATCCCCTCTTCTACCGTCAAGGTGGCCGAGGCCGTCACCGAAAAGGGCGGCCGTTTCCTCGACGCCCCCATGACGCGCACGCCGAAGGAAGCCGCCGAAGGCCGCCTGAACCTGCTGGTGGGCGGCGACGCCGCGCTGTTCGAGGAATGCAAGCCGATCCTGGCGTGCTTTGCCGAGAACATCGCGCACGCCGGTCCGGTGGGCGCGGGCCACCGCATGAAGCTGCTGCACAACTATGTGTCGCTGGGCGCGATCGCGCTGCTGTCGGAAGCGGCCGCCTGCGCGCTGCGCGCCGACATCGACCCGGCGGTGTTCGCCGAGGTGCTGACCAAGGGCGGCGGCGGCGGCGTGGCGCTGGAACGCCTCAAGCCGTATCTGCTGGAGCAGGATCCGTCGTCGCTGCGCTTTTTCATGTCGAACGCGCAAAAGGACCTGTCGTACTACAACACGATGGCCGCCGAGACCGGCGCGGTGCGCGAGATCGGCGCCGCCGTGCTGCACACCTACGATCAGGCGGTCAGCCAGGGCGGCGGCGAACGCTACGTGCCCGAGCTGGTGTCGCTGCTGAAGGACCGCTGAACCTGACGGCGGCGCGGGCTCAGCGCCCGCCCGCCGCCATTGCCGGCACGGCGCGCAAGGCGCCGCGCCGCGGCAGTTGCAGGGAGATGGCCGCGGCCAGCAGCAACAGGGCGCCGGCCGCGCCGAACGCCACCCAGTGGGTATGGAAGGCCTCGAAGGCCCAGCCGCCCAGCCAGGAACTGATCATGCCGCCGATCTGGTGGCCCAGGTAGGTCAGGCCGTACAGCACGCCCACCAGGCGCACCCCATAGACGTCGGCCAGGATGGCCGAGGACAGCGCGATGCTGCCGGCCCAGACGATGCCGCCAATGGTGGCCGCCGCGTACAGTTCCCAATGCGCGCCGACCATGACCAGCGCGAAGAACCCCAGCCCGCGCACCAGGTAGATGACGGCCAGGATGTTGCGCCGCTCGACCTGATCCGACATGCGTCCCAGCACCAGGGTGCTGAAGATCGCCACCAGGCCGATCAGGCCGATGCCGAGCGAACTGGTGGTGGCGTCGAAACCATGGTCCATCAGCATGGGCATGCCGTGCGTGCCCAGCAGGTTCATGCTGAAGCCACAGGCGAACAGGCCCAGCGCCACCTGCCAGAACGGCAGCGTGCGCACGGCGTCCTTGATGCGCGGCTCGGGGCCCTTGGCGGCGGGTCGCGACGCGGCTTTTTTCTCGACGATCTGGTGCGGCAGCAGGTCGGTGTGCTCGGGCGCCTGGTCGCGCATGACGAACAGGGCCACCGGCACGGTCAACAGCGCGAACAGGGCGGCGAAGGCCAGCAGCGTCTCCTGCCAGCCGACGGCGCTGATGGCGAAGGTGAGCGTGGGGGTCATCAGGGCGATGCCGGCCATGGACCCGGTGGACAGGAAGAACAGCGCCATGCCGCGCTGGCGCGTGAACCAGCGGCTGATCACCGGGGTCAGCGCCACCGGGCTGGTGAAGGCCAGGCCGACCGACAGGGCCACGCCGAAGGCCAGCAGGAATTCGATGGGACCGCGCGCGAAGACGGTCCAGATGGACGAGGCCACCACGATGGCGGCGCCGGTCAGCAGCACGAAGCGGGTGCCGCGGGTGCTGACCAGGTAGCCGGCCAGCGGCATCGCCAGGCCGTAGCACAGCATGCCGGCCGCGACGATGCCCGACAGCAGGCTGCGCGAAAAACCCAGGCCGTCCGCCATGGGCAGGAAAAACGGGCCGATGCCCATGCGCAGCCCCACCGTCAACAGCGTCAGCACCGTGGCGGCGCCGACGATGTTCCAGCCGAAATACCAGCCGGCCGATTCTTGCTTCTCCACTTGCCTCTCTCCTTGTGTCTTCTTGTCGCGCTGGGGCGCTTCGGTGCAGACACCACGAGGGATGCGAGGAGACGGAAGCCGGCCGCCAGACGCGCCATATTACTCCCGGCTATATGCGGGCGACGCGAGGGCGTTGAAATCCTGTCCGGTGAGCGGTCAGGCGCCGCGCGGTCCCCTGCCGCGCGCCCAGCCACCGCGCGGGCCTTACCAGCGATAGCGCGCCGTCAGCATCAGCGTGCGCTCGGCGCCGCGATAGCACTCGCCCATGTAGCAGATCGAGTAGTAGTCGCGGTTGAACAGGTTGGTGGCGTTCAGGGCCAGCCGCCATGGACCTTTCTCGTAGTGGACGACGGCGTCGGCCAGCGTCACGCCGGGTCGGCTGGTGGTGTTGTGCTCGTCGTCCTGGCGCCGGCCGATATAGCGCAGGCCGCCGCCCACGCCCAGGCCCTCGGCCAGCGTGTAGTCCAGCCACAGCGCCGCGGTCTGCTTGGGGATGCCGATCGGGATCTTGCCCACTTCCAGCGCGTCGCCGCTGTTGCGCACGGTGATGTCGAGCCAGGTGTAGGAGGCCGCCACGTTCAGGCCGCGCGCCAGCTCGCCCTTGGCCTCGAACTCGATGCCGCGCGCGCGCTGCTTGCCGATCTGGCGCTGCTCGTTGGTGATGGGGTTGTAGCTGACGATGTTGGTCTTGTTCAGGTCGAACACGGCCAGCGTATACAGGCTGCGCGAGCCCACCGGCTGGTATTTGACGCCGACTTCCACCTGCTTGCCGCGGCTGGGCTTGAAGGGATTGCCGTCGCCATCCACGCCGCTGCTGGGCAGGAACGATTCCGAGTAGCTGACATACGGCGCCACGCCATTGTCGGCCACGTAGGTCAATCCGGCGCGGCCGCTGAAGGCGTTGTCGCGGACCCGCGTGTAGGTGCCGTTGAGACGGTCGTCGGTGGTGGAGGTGACGCGGTCCTGGCGTCCGCCCAGGGTCACGATCCAATGGTCGTCCAGCTTGATCTGGTCCTGCAGGTAGAGGCCGGCCTGGCGGATCGTCTGGCGATAGTTGGCGAGCGGATCGGTGGGCGTGGGGATCGGCACCCCGTAGACCGGGTTCAGCAGGTCCAGGCCGGGCGCGGGGCCGATATAACGGTTGGCCTTGGCGCGCTGGTCGTTCCAGTCGACGCCGAACAGCACCGTGTGCTCGGCGCCGGCCAGCCGCAACTTGCCCTGCATCTGCGTGTCCAGCACGGACTGGCTCAGCGGATCGTCCCAGCTGCGGGCGACCCGGGTGATGGCGGTGACATCCTCGTTGACCTCGTCGGTCCAGACCACACGGCGGTCGAGCGACAGGTGGCTGTAGCGGAAGTTCTGGCGGAAGGTCCAGGCGTCGTTGAAGCGGTGCTCGAACTGGTAGCCGATCGAGGACTGCTCGCGGTTGATGCGGCTGAAACCCGGGTCGCCCATCTTGACGTCGGTGAGCTTGTAGTCCTTGGCGAAGTAGTAGGGATCCTCGCCGGATTTGTCCTTGATGTATTCGCCCAGCAGCGTCAGCGAGGTGGCCGCGCTGGGCTGCCAGCGCAGCGACGGCGCCAGGTAGAGGCGCTTGCGGTTGATCTTGTCGCCGGTGGGATATTTGTCCTGGTCGTCGCTGTCCAGCGCCACGCCCACCAGGCGGTAGCTGAGCGCGTCGCCAGCGCCGAAGGCATCGCCCAGGTCGAATGCCAGTTGCTTGCGTTCGAAGCTGCCGTACTGGACTTCGACCTCGCGGATGCGCTCGCCGTTGGGCAGCTTGCTGACGCGGTTGAGCAGGCCGCCGGCATCGCTCTGGCCGAAGGTCATCGACGACGGGCCGCGCAGCACCTCGATGCGTTCCAGGCCGTAGGGCTCGGTGGAATAGTAGGTGACGCCGGACGGGGTCTGCGCCAGGCCGTCGCGCATGGACACGTTATAGGTCGAGAAGCCGCGCAGGCTGATGTATTCCCAGCCGCGGTTGTCGGGGCCGTAGGTGTTGACGGCCACCCCCGGGGTGTACTGGATGGCGTCCATCACGTCGAGCACGCCGCGCGCCTCCATTTCCTCGCGCCCGATCACCGAGACCGACTGCGGGATCTCCAGGATCGGGGTGTCGGTCTTGGTGGCGCTGGCGCTGCGGCTGGCGGCATAGCCCGGCACCGCGCTGAAGGCGGTTTCGCCGGTGACGGTCACGGCGGGCAGCGTGGACACGCCCGCGGCTGGCGCCTCGCGCAGCACGTAGTTGCCGCCGCCCCGATGGCGCGCTTCCAGGCCGCTGCCGGCCAGCAGATGCGCCAGGCCGGCGTCCACCGTATAGGCGCCACGGATGCCGGCGGACTGGCGGCCGCGGGTCTGGTCGGCGTTGAACGACAGGGTGATGTCGGCCGCGGCGGCGTAGCGGCTCAGCACCACGTCCAGCGGACCGGCGGCGATGTCGTAGCTGCGCGCCGCTGGCGCTGACTGGGCCAGCGCTACGGGCGCCAGCGGGCCGGCGGCGCTGGCGCTCCACAGGGCGGCGGCGAACAGCGCCGGCAACAGGCGCGGCGCGGCCGGGAGGCTCGGCGGACGCGGCGCGGCCGGATGGGCGGGACGCGGGAGGGGTCGGGACACGGGGGCTTGCGGCTTGCGGGACACGATGGCTCTCATGGACGGGACACGGGACACCGCCCGGTCATCGTCCAGGCGGTTCTGTCTGGTAGGCCGGATGAGAATGAAAAAGAGCAACCCCGGGGAAGAAAAAAAATCAGCGCGGCACGACCCGAACCCAGTAGCGGGTCCGGTATCGCAGGGCCACGGGCAGCGATGCGGCCACGTTCTCGAGCGCCGCGTCGGTGTCGGCGAGGCGGAAAGCGCCCGACAGCCGCAGGTGCGCCACCGCCGGATCGCAGCTCAGGCTGCCCTGGCGATAGCGCGCCAGCTCGGCGATGAAGTCGCCCAGCGGCTGGTCGATGGCGACCAGCCTGCCCTCGACCCAGTCCGCCTGGCCCGCGATCACGGGCTCGGGCGCGGCGGCGGCGCGCGCGGTCAGCAGGCTCTGCTGGCCGGCCGCCAGCCGCAACGACGGCGCCGCCGGATCGGCGGGCCGCAGCAGCACGGCGTCCTGGAACACGGCAACGCGGGTGCCGGCGGGCTCGCGCCGCACGGCGTAGCGGGTGCCCAGCGCCCGCGCGCTGCCGTCCACGGTCCACACCTCGAATGGCCGCTGGCCGGCGGGGTCGGGCGCGGTCTGCACCAGCACTTCGCCCTGGTGCAGGCGCAGCACGCGGCGCTCGGGGCCGTAGTCGATATCGACGGCGGACGCCGTGTTCAGGTACAGGGTGCCGCCATCGGGCAGCGTGACGGTACGGCGCTCGCCGGTGGCGGTGCGCAATCCGGCGGACAGGACGCGCCAGGGCGGCGCGGCATACCAGCCGAAGGAGGCGCCGCCCCCGGCCAGCAGGGCCAGCGCCAGCAAGCGCCGGCGCTGCTGCTGGCGGGCGCCGCGCAGCGTCGGCAGCAGCAGGTCGCCGGGCACGCTGCCCAGCCGTTCCTGCAAGGCCAGCATCCGCGCCCAGGCCTGGCGATGGCGCGCGTCGGCGTCCAGCCAGCGGCGCCAGGCGGCGCGCGCCGGGTCGTCGGCGTCGGCATCGCGCAAGGCCACGTACCAGTGCGCGGCCGCTTCGAGCAGTTCGGGACCGGGCGACATCAGTCGGCGGCCAGCAACAGGCATTGCGTCAGCGCGCGCACCATGTGTTTCTTGACGGTGGTGAGGGAAACGCCCAGGCGCGCGCCGACTTGCGCGTAGGTCAACTCCTCGAACTGCGCCAGCAGGAAGATCTCGCGGGTGCGCGGGCCCAGTTGGTCCAGCATGCGGTCGATGGCCAGCACGGTTTCCAGCAGGATGGCGCGGGTCTCGGGCGAGATGGCGACCGGCTCGGGGCGCGCCGCCAGGGTTTCGAGGTAGGCGCGCTCGATGGCCTGGCGGCGGTAGGCGTCGGTGACCAGGCCGCGGGCGATGGTGGCGAGATATTCGCGCGGGCGCAGGATCGCATCGACGTTGCGGTTGGCGAGCACCCGCAGGAAGGTGTCCTGGGCCAGGTCGGCGGCGCTGTCGCCGTTGCCGAGCTTGCGGCGCAACATGCCGACCAGCCAGGAATGGTGATCGCAATACAGCGCTTCGAGGGTGGGAGCGGGAGCCTGATCGGACATGGGATGCACTTGACGCCCATGCAACCGAGCGGCCTAGGAATGAATATTATTCTCGATTCTAGCCGACCGGCCAGTCGTCGTGGCGCGGGAAAATTCGGGCCGTTGCGGCAAACCGACGCTGCTGGCGCACCAAACCGAGGCCAGCGCGGCCGGCGCGGTCCTAGCGCAGCACATTGCGCACGAAGCGCAGCGGCGTGTCGGCATCGTTGCCATAGGCATACGGCTGTGCGCTGCTGTAGATGGCGAAATCATTGGCCTGCACCTGCTGCACCTGGCCCGACAGGTCCAGCCGCAGCGTGCCCTCGATGACGTAGACCATCTCGTGCCAGCCCTCCGGGTCGGGCTCGGCCACATAGGTCTCGCCCGGCCCGAGCGTCCAGATCCACAACTGCGCCTCGCAACTGGCCGGCGCCGCGCCCAGCAGCACGGCCTGGCTGCCGGGCCGCTTGCCGCGCCAGGCTCGCGCCTCGATCCGCCGCCGCTCGCGCGCCGGATCGCTCACCAGGTCCACGAATCCCACGCCCAGCGCCTGCGCCAGCTTGTCGAGGCTGGACAGGCTGATGTTGGCCCCGCCCGCCTCCAGGCCGGCGATCATGCGGCGGCTGATGCCCGAGGCCTCGGCCAGCGCGCCCTGGCTCAGGCCGGCCAATTTGCGGTGGCGTTTGAGATTGGCCCCGACGTGCGTGAGGACATCGCTGTCGGAATTGGTAATGTGCAGTATATTGCTCAAATTAGTGACACCTGAAATCCGCCGTGAAGTCCGCCGTGAAGCCCGAATCGATGTTTGCCTTGTCGCGCCAGGAAATCGCCCTGGTGCTGGTCACCATGCTGTGGGGAAGCACCTTCCTCATTATCCATATCGCCATGCAGCATAGCGGACCGCTGTTCTTCGTGGGGGTGCGCTTCACCATCGCCGGCGCCGTGTCGATGCTGCTGTTCCGACGGCACATGGCCGGGCTGACGCGACGCGAGACGGGCGCGGGCGTGGCGATCGGCTGCGCGCTGTTCCTGGGGTACTACCTGCAGACCCATGGCCTGCGCACCATCACCAGCAGCCAGTCTGCCTTCATCACCGCGTTGTACGTGCCGATCGTGCCGCTGTTGCAATGGGCGGTGCTAAAGCGTCCGCCCGGCCTGATGAGCTGGGTCGGCGTGGCGCTGGCGTTCACGGGGCTGGTGCTGCTGGCCGGGCCTGAAGCGGGCGCGCTGCATTTCAGCCCCGGCGAGATCGCCACGCTGGCCGGCGCGGTGGCGATTGCCGCCGAGATCATCCTGATCGGCCATTTCGCCAGCTCGGTGGACAGCCGCCGCGTCACGGCGGTGCAGTTGCTGACGGCAGGGCTGGTGTCGTTCGCGCTGATGCCGGTGCTGGGCGAGCCGGTGCCGGCGTTCTCATGGCTGTGGGCGGGCGGCGCCATCGGCCTGGGCCTGGCCAGCGCGGTGATTCAGCTGACCATGAACTGGGCGCAGAAGTCGGTGTCGCCGACCCGCGCCACGGTGATCTATGCCGGCGAACCGGTGTGGGGCGGCATCGTCGGCCGGCTGGCCGGTGAACGCCTGCCGGGGCTGGCGCTGGTGGGCGCGGCGTTGATCGTGGCGGGCGTCCTGGCCAGCGAAGTGAAGTTCAAGCGCCGCGCCAAGCCGGCGCTGGGCAAGACCTGAGCGGCGCCGCGCGGGCGGGCAGGCTTCAGTCGGGCTGCCGCAGGAAAGCCTGTAACGCCGGCACCGTGTTCAACACGTGCTGGCGCATCGCCGCCTCGCAGCGGTCGGGGTCGCCGGTGAGCAGCGCGTCGATCAGTTCCTGGTGCGACTCGCGCACGCGCAGCACGCGCCCCGGCTGGGCCGCCCACAGGCGCATGTAGGGCTCGACCACGGAATGCAGTTCGGAGATCTGCCGCAACAGGCGCGGCTGCTGACAGAAGCTGCAAAGGTATTCGTGGAAGTCGCGGTGAGCGCTGGTCCAGTCCAGGTAGTCGCCCGAGCCCTGCTCTAGCTGGTCCAGCATGTTGGCCAGGCGGCGGATGTGCTCGGCGCTCATGTTGCGCACGGCATTGCGCATGGCCAGCCCTTCCAGCACCGAGCGCATCTCGAAGACTTCGCGCATTTCCTGCTGGTTCAGGCCGCGCACCACGGCGCCGCGGTTGGCGCGGATCTCGACCAGGCCCTCGGAGGCGAGCCGGCGCAGCGCGCCGCGCACGGGCATGCGGCTGGTGCCGATCTCGCTGGCGATGACCTCGGGCACCAGGCGATGGCCCGGCGGGTAGTTGCCCAGCCGGATTTCGCGCTGCAGGTGCTGGTAGGCCTCTTCTTCGGCGCTGACGGCTGTCTTCTGGTACTGCAGCATCCTCGTCCCCGGGTTTTCAAAGCCGCCATGATAGATAAACGCAAAAATAACACAAATTGGATCCAGTGATCCATGGATGCAAACACCAATGGCCGGCGCGGCGGCGCTCGCGTCAAATCTGCCCCTGGCGCGCCGGCCGGGTGCGTCCGCCGGCAGAGCAAGGGGCAGCAGACCCGCCTGGCGCCATCGTCTTACCGACGCCACGCGTCGACATTACGCATTCAAGGGGAATCCATGCCTTTCCGTCTCATCCGCGCCCTGGCCGGCGTCGCCGCCCTGGCCTTCGCCGCGCAAGCCGGCGCCCAGGCCACCGACTGGCCGCAGCATCCGGTGCGCATCGTGGTGCCGTTCCAGGCCGGCTCGGCCACCGACCTGATTTCGCGCCAGCTGGGCGCGGCGCTGTCGACCGAACTGGGCCAGCCGTTCGTGGTGGAAGCCCGCCCCGGCGCCGCCGCCGCGATCGGCAGCGCCTCGGTGGCGCGCTCGGCGCCCGACGGCTACACGCTGCTGATGGGCGGCCCGGCCGCCATCGTCACCAACCGCTTCCTGCAAAAGCGCCTGGCCTATGACCCGGACGCATTCGCGCTGGTGTCGATGGTGGCCTACACGCCCAACATCCTGCTGGCCAATCCGCAGCAGCCGTTCAAGACCCTGCCCGAGATGATCGCCTACGCCCGCGCCAATCCGGGCAAGCTGACCTACGCCTCGTTCGGCACCGGCACCACCTCGCACATGGCGGGCGAAATGCTCAAGTCGGTGGCCGGCATCGACATCCTGCACGTGCCCTACAAGGGCGCCGGCGAAGCCATTCCGGCGCTGCTGAGCGGCCAGGTGTCGATGTACTTCGACACCATCATGACCGGCCTGCCGCAGGTCAAGAGCGGCGCGCTGCTGGCGCTGGGCATGTCCAATTCGCAGCGTTCGGCGCTGGCGCCGGACATTCCCACCATCGCCGAGCAGGGCTACGCCGGCTACGACATCGCGCCGTGGTACGGCCTGGTGGCGCCGGAAGGCACGCCCGCGCCGATCCTCGACAAGCTCAACCGCGCCGTCAACAAGGTGCTTGCGGATCCCGCGTTGCGCGGTAAGCTGGCCGAGGCCGGCGCCGAGCCGCGTGGCGGCAGCCGCGACGAATTCGCCGCCTTCATCAAGGCCGAGATCCCGCGCACCAAGCAGCTGATCGACCAGGCCGGCATCACTCCGCAGTAATTTCCTTCGACACCTTCCACGCCACCATGTCTTCTTCCTTCGATTGGTCTTTTCCGTACGCTTCCCGAAAAATGCCGGTGCTGGCCGCCAACGCGGTCGCGACCAGCCAGCCGCTGGCGGCGCAGGCCGGGCTGCGCATGCTGCTGGCCGGCGGCAATGCCGTGGACAGCGCCATCGCCACCGCCATCGCGCTGACCGTGGTCGAGCCCGTGATGAACGGCATCGGCGGCGACATGTTCGCGCTGGTCTGGCACGATGGAAAACTGCATGGCCTGAACTCCAGCGGCTGCTCGCCGGCGGCGTGGACGCCGGACTACTTCGCCGGCCGCGAGGCGATGCCGGCCACCGGCTGGGGCACGGTCACCGTGCCCGGCCAGGTGGCGGGCTGGAAGGCGCTGTCCGACCGCTTCGGCAAGCTGCCATTCGCGCAGTTGTTCGAGCCGGCCATCGCCTACGCCGAGCACGGCTTCGCGGTCAGCCCCACCATCGCCCGCCAATGGGCCACGCAGATGCCCAAGCTGGCGCAGGAGCCGGGCTTCGCCGAAGCCTTCCTGCCGCAGGGCCGGGCGCCGCAGGCGGGTGAATGGTGGCGTTTTCCGGACCAGGCGCGCACCTTGCGCGACATCGCAGAAAGCGGCGGCGACAGCTTCTACCGCGGCGCGCTGGCCAACAAGATCGCCGACTTCGCCGCCCGCACCGGCGGCGCGCTGACCGCGGACGACCTGGACCAGCACCGCCCCGAGTGGGTCGAACCGATCTCGCAATCGTTCCGCGGCTACCAGCTGCATGAAATCCCGCCCAGCGGCCAGGGCATCTCGGCGCTGATGGCGCTGGGCATGCTGGAACAGTTCGACCTGGAAGCGATGGGCCGCGACAGCGCCGATTACTACCACGTCAGCATCGAGGCCATGAAGCTGGCCTTCGCCGACCTGCACCAGCACGTGGCCGACCCGCGCCACATGCGCACCGACGCCCGCGCCCTGCTCGACCCGGCCTACCTGGCCGAGCGCGCGCGGCTGATCTCGATGGACCGCGCCGCGATCCCGGTGGCCGGCACGCCCGCCACCGGCGGCACGGTCTACCTGACCGCCGCCGACGCGGCCGGCACCATGGTGTCGTTCATCCAGTCCAACTACCACGGCTTCGGTTCCGGCGTGGTGGTGCCAGGCACCGGCATCAGCCTGCACAACCGCGGCCTGAACTTCGTGCTGACGCCCGGCCACGCCAACCAGGTCGGCCCGCGCAAGAAGCCGATGCACACCATCATCCCCGCTTTCATCACCCGCGGCGGCGAGCCGGTGATGTCGTTCGGCGTGATGGGCGGCTCGATGCAGGCGCAAGGCCACCTGCAGATGGTGACGCGCCTGGCGGCCTTCGGCCAGAATCCGCAGGCCATGAGCGATGCGCCGCGCTTCCGGGTGGAGAAAGGCCCGGTGGTCAACGTCGAATCGCACCTGCCCGCCGACGTGGTCGACACGCTGCGCCAGCGCGGCCACAACGTGGCGGTGGCGCCGGCCGACAGCCTGGAATTCGGCTCGGCGCAGCTGATCTGCCGGCTGCCGCACGGCGGCTACGTGGCCGCGTCCGATTCGCGCCGCGACGGCCAGGCGGTCGGCTTCTAGGAAAGACGGGCACGGCGGCCGAACACGCCGCCGGAAAGGCGCTTGATCGGTCATATGGGCGACGCGGGGCGCGGCGATACTGCCGCGCAGACTTCCCAAGGCCCTTATGAACCGCATCCTGTCCGCCGTGGCGCTCGCCGCCGCGCTCGCCCTTCCCGCCGGCGCCCAGGCGGCCCTGCCCATGGCCGTGGACGGCCAGCCCCTGCCGTCGCTGGCGCCCATGCTGGAGCGCGTCACGCCCGCGGTGGTCAACATTTCCGCCCAGGGCGAAGGCGGCCAGGCCCGCGCGCCCGGGCGCCAGAGCATCGGCTCGGGCGTGATCGTCGACGCGTCCCAGGGCAACATCCTGACCAATCACCACGTAGTGCGCGGCGCCGCCTCGATCCGCGTGTCGCTGCAGGACGGCCGCAGCTTCACCGCCACCGTGGTCGGCAGCGATCCGGACACCGACCTAGCGGTGCTGCGCATTCCGCCCGACAAGCTGCAGGCCCTGACTTTGTCCGATTCCAGCGACCTGCGCGTGGGCGACTTCGTCGTGGCCATCGGCGACCCCTACGGCCTGGGCCAGTCGGCCTCGTCCGGCATCGTGTCGGCGCTGGAGCGTTCCAGCCTGCGCGCGGCCGGCTACCAGAACTTCATCCAGACCGACGCCTCCATCAACCCCGGCAACTCGGGCGGCGCGCTGGTCAACCTGAACGGCGAGCTGGTCGGCATCAACACCATGATCTACACGCCGTCGGGCGGCAACGTCGGCATCGGCTTCGCGATTCCGTCCAACCTGGCGGGCGAGGTCATGCGCCAGCTGCTGCAGCACGGCCAGGTGCAGCGCGGCGGCCTGGGGCTGGACACTATCGACGTCACGCCGCGCAACGCGCGCCAGCTGGGCATGGCGCCGAACGCCAGCGGCGTGGTGGTGGCGCGCGTGGCGGACGGCTCGCCGGCGCAGCAGGCCGGGGTGCAGGCGCGCGACCTGATCCTGGCGCTGGATGGCAAGCCGATCGGCACCAGCGCCCAGCTGCGCAACGCCGAGGGCCTGCTGCCGGTGGGCAAGCAGGTGCGGCTGACGCTGTCGCGCGGCGGCCAGCGCTCGGACGTGACGCTGCGGATCGAACCCGAGAAGAACGAGCGGCTGCACGGCGGTTCGCTGGACGCGCGCCTGAACGGCGTGGAGTTCAGCGAGATCGGCCGCGAGCAGCGCATGAAGGGCAACGATGGCGTGGCGGTCAGCGCCACCTATCCCGAGCGCGGCGCGGTGGCCGCGCGGATGCAGCGCGGCGACATCATCATCGGCGTCAACCAGCGCCCGGTCAGCCGGCTGGCCGACCTGCGCGGCCTGCTGGGCGGCGCGGCGCCCGGACAGCCGCTGCTGCTGACGCTGGTGCGCGGGCAGGCGATGTACACCTTGCAGATCCAATAGGCGCGGCCAACGGGCAACCGGGCGCGGCGGGCCGCCCGGACGCCGATCCGGCGATAATGCTTCCCGCACCGGATACTCGCCATCGCCCCCCATGCCCTTTCCCGCCGCTTCCCTCGCCCTGTGGGGCATTTCCGCCCTGGCCATCCTCGGCATCCTGCTGCGCCCCTGGAAGCTGCCCGAATACGTCTGGGCCGGCGGCGCCGCGCTATTGCTGACGGCGACCGGACTGATCCCATGGCAGGCGGCGCTGGGCGCGGTCGGCAAGGGGCTGGACGTGTACCTGTTCCTGATCGGCATGATGGTGCTGGCCGAACTGGCGCGCCAGCAGGGGCTGTTCGACTGGCTGGCGATGGTGGCGGCGCGCCACGCGCGCGGCTCGGCGCGGCGGCTGTTCGACCTGGTGTTCCTGGTGGGCATCCTGGTCACCGTGTTCCTGTCCAATGACGCCACCGCTGTGGTGCTGACGCCGGCGGTGTACGCGGCGGCGCGGGCCGCCGGCGCGCGGCCGCTGCCGTACCTGTTCATCTGCGCCTTCATCGCCAACGCCGCCAGCTTCGTGCTGCCGATCTCCAACCCCGCCAACCTTGTGGTCTACGGCAGCCAGATGCCGCCGCTGCTGGACTGGCTGCAACGCTTCACGCTGCCATCGCTGGCGGCCATCGGCCTGACCTACCTGGCGCTGCGCTTCAGCCAGCGCGACGCGCTGCGCGAGCCGCTGCGCACCGACATCGTGCCGCAGCCGCTGGCCGCGGGCGCGCGCCTGACCGGCATCGGCATCCTGCTGACGGCCGCGGTGCTGATGCTGGCCTCGGCGCTGCACGCCGACCTGGGCCTGCCGACCTTCATCGCCGGGCTGGCCACCGCCGCCCTGATCCACCTGAAGCAGCGGCTCAGCCCGCTGCCGGTGCTGCGCCACGTGGCCTGGGGCGTGCTGCCGATGGTGGCCGGCCTGTTCGTGCTGGTCGAGGGCCTGGCGCGCAGCGGCGCCATCGACGCGCTGGCCCAGGCATTGCTGCGGCTGGCGAGCGACTCGGCCGGCGGCGCGCTGTGGGGCGCCGGCATCGTGGCGGCGCTGGCCAGCAACCTCATCAACAACCTGCCGGCGGGCTTGATCGCCGGCTCGGTCGGCCAGATCGCCGACCTGCCCGCGCAGACCGCCGGCGCCCTGCTGATCGGCGTGGACCTGGGGCCCAACCTGTCGATCACCGGTTCGCTGGCGACACTGCTGTGGCTGATCGCGGTGCGGCGCGAGGGCCAGCACGTCGGCGCGCTGCGCTTTCTCAAGCTGGGCGCCTGGGTGATGCCCCTCGCGCTGCTGGGCGCATTGCTGATGCTGGCCCTGGCCGGCGGCTGAAACGCGCGGCGCCGTCACGCGGCGCCGCGCCGTGCCGGGGCGCGCGTCCTGGGGACGGCGCGGCCCGACGCCCAACGCGGCCGGCTCAGGCCCCAGGCTGGGCCAGCAGGCGCTGGATCTCGGCCTCGGTCTCGGCATAGCGTCCCTCGCCAAAATGGCGATAGACGATGTTGCCGCCCTTGTCGATCAGATAGAACGCGGGCCAGTACTGGTTGCGGTAGGCGTCCCAGGTCTTGTACTGGTTGTCCTGCGCCACCGGATATTCGATGCCGAAACGCTTGATGGCGTCGGCCACGTTCTTGGTAGTGCGCTCGAACGGGAATTCCGGCGTGTGCACGCCGACCACGACCAGGCCCTGGTCCTTGTACTTCTGGTTCCACTGTTTCACGTACGGCAGCGTGTTGATGCAATTGATGCAGGTGTAGGTCCAGAAATCGACCAGCACCACCTTGCCGCGCAGGCTGGCGAGGGTCAGCGGCTCGCTGTTGAGCCAGGTCTGGATGCCGGTGAACTCCGGGGCGGGGGCCGGCGCGGGCGCGGCGGCGTGCGCGGCGGTGCCGAGCAGCAGGCTGGCCAGGGCCAGTTTGGCGGAAACGAGGGCCCGGCGGGCCGGCAGGCGGATGGACAGCATGGTGCGCTCCTTCAGGTTGCGTGTAAGCGGGTCACGGAAAAACGGTCAGGTCGGAACAACGGCTCAGGAAAACAGGCGGCTGATCCAGGCATAGGCCAGGACGTCGTACTGGAAATGGATGGCGATGGCCGAGGCCACCAGCAGCACCCCGAAGGCGCGCTGCAGGCGCACGGCGTGGCGGGCGATGGCGCCAACCCGGCGCGCGGCGAAGCCGCCGCCATAGGCGATGGCCAGCATCGGGATGCCCGCGCCCAGTCCGTAGACCAGCAGCAGCAGGCTGGAATGCGCCAGGTTGTCGGCGCGGGCGGCCAGGATCAGGATGGAAGCCAGCACCGGGCCGGCGCAGGGGGTCCAGACGGCGCCCAGCGACATGCCCAGCAGGAAACCGCCGGCATTGCTTGACCCGCCCTTGTCGCCCAGGCCGATCACGCCTTGCAGCGGACCGCTCAGGCGCGCCGCCAGCCAGTCGTAGGGCCGCGGCCAGATGCGCGCCAGGCCGAACAGGGCCAGCGCCGCCACCGACACCGAACGCACCGCCTCGTGCGCCGATTCGACCGCGCCCGACAGCAGGCTGAGCGCGATGCCCAGCCCGGAAAACGCCGCCACGAAGCCCAACACGATGAAGAGGGGCCGCAGCCGGCCGGCGCGCTCGACCGCGCTGCCCAGCAGGATCGGCAGCAGCGGCAGCACGCAGGGCGAGGCCACCGTCAGCATGCCGGCGGCCAGGGCGAGGGGGGTGTCGATGAAGGTGGTCATGGCGCGGCGGTCCGTTTGTGTCTCGATGACCGCATTGGACGCGCGCCGGGTATCCGTCCTGTGCCCGGAAAGGGGGTTTTTGCCCGGCTTTTGTATCGTGTCCGGCCCTGCATACACTACGACACACTTCGCGGCGCGGGCGGCGCTATAACCTGCCGGACACCTGTTGCCGGAGCCTGTCCATGAACACCGTCCCCCTGCCCCGCCCCCGTTCCACCCTGCGGCGCCTGCTGGCCGTGCTGGCGCTGCTGGCCGGCGGCCTGGGCGCCGAGGCCGTCCAGCCCGGCCCCTGCCAGCTGATCGTCAACAGCCAGGTGCGCCGCCGCGCCCAGCCCGGTGAGTAGAATGCGCCATGGATAATCCAGACCACATTCTGATCGTCGACGACGACCGCGAGATCCGCGAACTGGCCGGCAACTTCCTCAAGAAGAACGGCCTGAACGTCACCCTGGCCGCCGACGGCCGGCAGATGCGCGCGCTGCTCGAAACCCTGACCGTCGATCTGATCGTGCTGGACATCATGATGCCCGGCGACGACGGCCTGGTGCTGTGTCGCGAGCTGCGCGCCGGCAAGCACCGCCGCACTCCGATCCTGCTGCTGACCGCGCGCGACGAGGACATGGACCGCGTGCTGGGGCTGGAGATGGGCGCCGACGACTATCTGGTCAAGCCGTTCGTGGCGCGCGAGCTGCTGGCGCGGATCAAGGCGATCCTGCGCCGCACCCGCATGCTGCCGCCCAACTTCCAGGTCACCGAGCCGGGCCGCGCCGTGCGCTTCGGCGCCTGGACCCTGGACACCACCGCGCGCCACCTGCTGGATGCGGAAGGCACCATCGTGTCGCTCAGCGGCGCCGAATACCGGCTGCTGCGGGTGTTCCTGGACCATCCGCACCGGGTGCTGAACCGCGACCAGCTGCTGAACCTGACGCAGGGGCGCGACGCCGATTTCTTCGGCCGCTCGATCGACCTGCTGGTGAGCCGCCTGCGCCAGCGGCTGCGCGAGGATGCGCGCGAGCCGATGTACATCAAGACCGTGCGCAGCGAAGGCTATGTGTTCGCGGCGCAGGTCGACGTGTCCGAGGCGACGTAGATGGCCACGCTGGTTCCGGCCCTGCGCCGCTGGCCGCGCACCCTGGCGAGCCGGCTGTTCCTGATCTTCCTGGTGGGCCTGGTGCTGGCGCACGCGCTGTCGTTCGGCCTGCAGTTCTACGAGCGCTACCAGTCGGCCAAGAGCGTCATGCTCGACAACCTGGAGCGCGACGTGGTGGTGGCGCTGGCGATCCTGAACCGCCTGCCGGCCGATGAGCGCGCCGCCTGGCTGCCGCGGCTGAGCGCCAGCAACCGCCAGTACCTGCTGGGCCCCGGCGACTTCGACCGGCCGCTGCAGACCCCGGCCGCCGAGGCCGTGCGCGACTCGATCCAGGCGGCGCTGGGCAACGCCTACCCGCTGGTCTTCGGCACCGTCGGCGACGACCCCAAGCACATCCAGGCGCGCGCTACGCTGGCCGACGGCCAGGCCGTCACGCTCGACATCCACATGGCCGTGATGCCGCTGGCGATGTGGCTGCCGGCGGTGCTGCTGGCGCAACTGGCGCTGCTGATCCTGTGCGCCTGGCTGGCGGTGCGGCTGGCGATCCGGCCGCTGACACGCCTGGCCGGGGCCGCCGACGCGATGAGCCCCGACCGCCGCAGCCCGCGCCTGGCCGAGGACGGCCCGGCCGAGGTGGCGCAGGCCTCGGCCGCCTTCAACGCCATGCAGGACCGCATCGCCGCGCACCTGGCCGAACGCATGCAGATCCTGGGCGCCATTTCGCATGACCTGCAGACGCCGATCACGCGCATGAAGCTGCGGTCGGAATTCATGGACGATTCCGCCGACCGCGACAAGCTGGCGCACGATCTGCAGGAGGTCGAGCAACTGGTGCGCGACGGCCTGGCCTATGCGCGCAGCGCCGGCGCCGCCACCGAGCCGCCCGCGCGCATCGACCTGGACGCGTTCCTGGACAGCCTGGTGTGCGACTACACCGACATCGGCAAGCCCGTGACGCTGCAAGGACACTGCCCCGGTCCGTGGCAGACGCGGCCGCGCGCGCTGCGCCGGATCCTCGGCAACCTGATCGACAACGCGCTGAAATTCGGCGGCGCGGCCGAAGTCGAGGTTGGCGCGGCCGACGATGGCCGCGGCGTGTCGATCCGCGTGCTGGACCGCGGCCCCGGCATTCCCGAGCACGAATTGCAGGCCGTGCTGCAACCGTTCTACCGGCTCGAAGGCTCGCGCAACCGCGACAGCGGCGGCACCGGCCTGGGCCTGGCGATCGCGCGGCAACTGGCCGACGTGATCGACGGCGAACTGCGGCTGCGCAACCGCGCGGGCGGCGGCCTGGAAGCGCAAGTGCTGCTGCGGCCCGCCGCCTGAGCCTGGGCACCGGCCGGCGCATCGACGCGGCCTGCTTCCGTCTGCTACGGTTCCCCGACCCCATGAAAAACGCCCCGCGATGTCGCCATCGCGGGGCGTTGCTTCTGGCGCCGGCAGGGTCAGAGGATCGCCAGTTCCACGTCGATGTTGCCGCGGATCGCGCCCGAGTACGGGCAGGTCTGGTGCGCGGTGTCGACCAGCTGGCGCTGCTGTTCGGCCGGCAGGCCCGGCAACGCGATATTCAGCTTGACCGCCAGCGCGTAACGCGCGCCGCCGTCGGTCTTGCCCAGCGACACCTCGGCGTCGACCGACGCGTCGCGCGGCACGGCGATGCCGAGCTTGGCGCCGGCCAATTGCATCGCGCCGATGAAGCAGGCCGAGTAACCGATGCCGAACAGCTGCTCGGGATTGGTGCCGGGCCTGCCCGAACCCGGGGGGCTCAGCGGCAGCAGCAGCGCGCCGTCGTCGGTGCGGCCGGCGCCGTCGCGGCCGCCGGTGGTGTGGGTGTGGGCGGTGTACAGCACGGTTTCCAGCGAATGGGACATGATGGCTCCTGGTGTCGGAAAAAGTGGGAACCTGGATTGCACCAAGGCGCTGTATCCTGCCTGTGTCCGCCCGCCGCGGGTTTTGCGTCGTACTGTATCCGCGCCCCTTCTTCCCAAGGAATTTCCCCCCGCATGAAACGAGCGATCATCATCGGCGCCACTTCCGGCATCGGCCGCGAACTGGCCAAGCGGCTGTCGGCCGAGGGCTACGTGCTGGGCCTGGTGGGCCGCCGCGCCGAGCTGCTCGGCAGCCTGCAGGCCGAACTGCCGCGCCCCGCCCACACGCTGGCGCTGGACATCGCCCGCGACGATGGCGCGGCGCAGGCGGTGCGCGACCTGATCGCCCGCATGGAAGGCCTGGACCTGTTCGTCATCAGCGCCGGCGTGGGGTTCATCAACACCGACCTGGAGTGGGACAAGGAAGCCGACACCATCGCCGTCAACGTGCAGGGTTTCGCCGCCATGGCCCACGTCGCGCTGCGGCATTTCATCCTGCACCGCAAGGGCCACCTGGTGGGCATCTCGTCGGTCGCGGCGCTGCGCGGCAGCGGCGCGGCGCCGGCCTACAACGCTTCCAAGGCGTTCGTGTCGAACTACCTGGATGGGCTGCGGCAGAAGGTGCGGCGGCTGCAGTTGCCGATCGCGGTGACCGACGTGCGCCCGGGCTTCGTCGCCACCGCCATGGCGCAAGGCCAGGGCCTGTTCTGGGTGGCGTCGCCGGAGAAGGCCGCGCGGCAGATCGCCGCCGCCATCCGCCTGCGCAAGAAGCGCGTCTACGTGACGCGCCGCTGGGCGCTGATCGCCGCGCTGCTCAAGCTGATGCCGTAGGCCCCGCGCCGGACTCGGCCGCCAGCACCGTGAACGCCCCGGGTCCGGCACGTTCGGTCATGGCGTCGAGGATGCGCTGGATCAGTTCGGGCACTAGCGGATGCGGCGGCTGGCCCGCCAGCGTGGCCATGCCCACGCAATAGTCGATGACCGGCCGGAACGGCCGCCGCACGATGCCCATGTCCTGGCACAGCGCCGCGAACAGGCCGTTGACGATCGACACGCCGATGCCCTGCGCCGCCAGCCGGCAGGCCATCTCCACCGAGTGCACCTCGGCCTTGATCTGCGGCATCATGCGGCCCTGGCGGAAAGCCTGGTCGATCTGCTGGCGCAGCGAGCGCTGCCGCCCCAGCAGCACCAGGTCGACGCCGATGAGGTCCGCCGGGCCGATCTCGTCGAGCGCCTGCAGCGGATGCCCCGGCGGCATGATGCAGACCGCCTCGGTGGCCAGCCGCAGCAGCATCGACAGGCCCGAATTCACGGGCGGCGAACGCACCAGCGCCAGGTCGGCCTCGCGCCCCAGCACCGCGACCTCGCTGGTCTCGTAGGTGCCCACCAGCACTTCCAGCGCCACCTCGGGATGGTCCGCCAGGAAGGCGTCGGCCACGGCCGGCATGACCGATTGCGCCACCGTGCTGGGCAGCTGCACCCGGATCAGCGTGCGCCGCTGCCCGCCCAGCCGCAGCTGGTTGACGTGGCGCTGCAACGACTCGGCGTCCGAGATCATGTTCTGCACGTCCGGCAGCAGCGACTCGGCCTCGGCCGTGGGATGCAGGCGGCCCTTGCGGCGCACGAACAGCGGCACGCCCAGGTCGGTCTCGAACTGGCTCAGCAGGCGGCTGACGGCCGGCTGCGACGAGCCCAGCCGCTGCGCGGCCTCGATGGTCGAACCGGTGGTCATGAAGGCGAGGAAGGCCTCGAGCTGCTTGAAATTCATCCTGTTCCGCGGGGTCCGCAATGCCGGCCCCGCGCGGCGTATCGATGCGCGGGGCCTAGGGTTAACACCAAATTTCTCGTCATTCACATAGGCGTATGCCGGCTTGGCATACGGTTGCCAGCCAGGCGCGATGGATCGAACATTCCGCCCATCCGGATTCTCGCCATTCATGAATCCGCAATCAATACGCGATATCGCCGATATTGTCCGGCAAGGAGCCCCCCGATGCGCGCCGTTCCGTTCCCCGCTTCCTGTCGCCGCGAGGCGCCATGACCGCGTTCATTATCCGCCGGCTGTGCCAGAGCCTGGTGATCCTGGCGCTGACGTCGCTGATCGTGTTCGCCGGCGTCTACGCCATCGGCGACCCGATCGAGATCCTGGTGCCGGCCGACGCCACGCAGGCCGAGATCGCGCAGGCGGTGCAGTCGCTGGGCCTGGACCTGCCGCTGTACCAGCAGTACCTGAAGTTCGTCGGCAACGCGCTGCACGGCGACCTGGGCAACTCGTTCGTCTTCAACCAGCCCGCCATCCAGCTGATCCTGCAACGCCTGCCGGCCACGCTGGAGCTGGCCTGCGTGGCGCTGCTGCTGGCGCTGGCCATCGGCCTGCCGCTGGGCCTGGTGGCCGGCCTGAAGCCGGACTCGGCGCTGGACCGCGGCATCATGACCGGCTCGATCCTCGGGTTCAGCCTGCCCAACTTCTGGCAGGGCATCATGCTGGTGCTGATCTTCTCGGTGACGCTGGGCTGGCTGCCGTCGACCGGCCGCGGCCCCACCGGCGAGATCCTCGGCATCCACACCAGCCTGGCGTCATGGGACGGCATCCGCCACCTGATCCTGCCGGCGCTGAACCTGGCGCTGTTCAAGATCGCGCTGATCGTGCGCCTGACCCGCAGCGGCGTGCGCGAGACCATGCCGCTGGACTACGTGAAATTCGCGCGCGCCAAGGGCCTGCGCGAATCGCGCGTGATCTACATGCACGTGCTCAAGAACATCCTGATCCCCATCGTCACCGTGGTGGGCATGGAGTTCGGCTCGCTGATCGCGTTCGCCACCGTCACCGAGACCATCTTCGCCTGGCCCGGCGTGGGCAAGCTGATCATCGACAGCATCATGAAGCTGGACCGCCCGGTGGTGGTCGCCTACCTGCTGATCGTCGTCACCATGTTCATCGTGCTCAACCTGCTGGTGGACATCATCTATTCCGTGCTGGATCCCCGTGTCCGCGTGGGAGCCTCCGAATGACATTGCTTGCGAAAAAGTGGCTGCCCAGCCGCGACACCACCCTCGGCCAGGCGCTGCACGGCGTGCTCGACAGCCGCCCCGCGACCCTTGCCGCGATCCTTTTCCTGCTGCTGGTGCTGGCCGCGCTGCTGGCGCCGTGGATCGCGCCGCAGAACCCGTATGACCTGGCCGCCATCACCATCCTGGACGGGCGCATGCCGCCGGGCAGCCAGGGCATCTATGGCGACATCTACTGGGCCGGCACCGACGCCCAGGGCCGCGACATGCTGTCGGCCATGATGTATGGCCTGCGCACCAGCCTTTCCGTCGGCGTGCTGAGCGGCCTGTTCGCCATGGCCGTGGGCACGGTGCTGGGCCTGACGGCGGCCTATTTCGGCGGCCGCATCGACGCGCTGATCATGCGCCTGGTGGACCTGATGCTGGGCTTTCCGACCATCCTGGTGGCGCTGATGATGCTGGCCATCCTGGGCCAGGGCGTGGACAAGGTGATCCTGGCGCTGGTGGTGGTGCAGTGGGCCTACTTCGCCCGCGCGGTGCGCGCCACCGCCGTGGTCGAGCGGCGCAAGGAATACATGGAAGCCGCCCTGTGCCTGGGGCTGAGCCACCGGCGCGCGCTGTTCAGCCAATTGCTGCCGAACTGCATCCCGCCCGTCATCGTCATCGCCATGATCCAGACCGCCAACGCCATCGCCGCCGAGGCCACGCTCAGCTTCCTGGGCATCGGCCTGCCGGTCACCGAGCCGTCGCTGGGCCTGTTGATCGCCAATGGCTACCAGCAGATGCTGGCCGGCCTGTACTGGATCAGCGTGTTCCCCGGCGTGCTGCTGCTGACCGTGGTCTTCACCATGAACATCGTGGGCGACCGCGTCCGCGAGGCGCTCAATCCGCGCCTGCAGAAATAGGAAGCGCCATGCAATCGGCAACCCCCACCCTTTCCGTGCGCAACCTGCGCACCTGGTTCCACACCCGCGCCGGCCTGGTGCGGGCGGTGGACGACGTCAGCTTCGACGTCCACCCCGGCGAGATCCTCGGCCTGGTCGGCGAGTCCGGCTCGGGCAAGTCCATCACCGGCTTTTCCATCCTGGGCCTGATCGATCCGCCCGGGCGCATCGACGGCGGCCAGATCCTGTTCAAGGGCACCGACCTGGCGACGCTGTCGCGCGAAGAACTGCGCCAGCTGCGCGGCAACCGCATCGCCATGGTGTTCCAGGACCCGATGATGACGCTCAACCCGGTGTTCCGCATCGAGACCCAGATGGTCGAGACGGTGCTGAGCCACGAGCGCTGCAGCCGCAAGGCGGCCTGGGACCGCGCCCGCGACACGCTGGCGGCGGTCGGCATCCCGTCGCCGGCCGAGCGCCTGAAGGCCTATCCGCACCAGCTGTCGGGCGGCATGCGCCAGCGCGTGGCGATCGCCATCGCCATGCTGCACAAGCCCGACCTGATCATCGCCGACGAACCGACCACGGCGCTGGACGTCACCATCCAGGCCCAGATCCTGGCCGAGATGCAAAAGCTGTGCGCCGAGACCGGCACCGCCATGGTGTGGGTCAGCCACGACCTGGCGGTGGTGGCGGGCCTGGCCGACCGCGTCTGCGTGATGTACGCCGGCCGCGTGGTCGAGTCCGGCGGCACCGATGACATCCTGGACCGTCCGCGCCACCCGTACACCATCGGCCTGATCGGTTCGGTGCCCAGCAACGAACACACCGGCGACCGCCTGTACCAGATCCCCGGCATGGCGCCGTCGCCGCTGGCGCTGCCGGCCGGCTGCGCTTTCAACCCGCGCTGCGGCCACGCGACCGAGCGCTGCCGCGCCGAACAGCCGCCGCTGGAGGCCGCCGGCGGCCGCGGCCTGCGCTGCTTCCATCCCCAGACAGGAGCCCTTTCGTGAGCCCGACGATCCTGATGCAGGCCAACCAGGTGTCGCGCCTGTTCGTGAAGCGGCCCGACTACGCCGAACGCCTGGCGGGCCTGCTGGGCGCCAAGGTGGCCTCGCACACCGTGCACGCGGTCGACCGCGTCGACCTGACTATCCACCAGGGCGAAGTGGTCGGCCTGGTGGGCGAGTCCGGTTGCGGCAAGTCGACGCTGGGCCGGGTGCTGGCGGGCATCCTGCCGGCCACCTCGGGCAGCATCCGGACGCCCGCCGGCGAGCGGTCCGCCCTGAGCGGCCGCGCCGCGCACGCGCAGCGCATGGCCACGCAGATGATCTTCCAGGACCCGATGTCCTCGCTCAATCCGCGCAAGCGGGTGCGCGACATCATCGGCG
Organism: Achromobacter sp. ISS7; assembly: GCF_056523125.1. Taxonomy (NCBI): domain Bacteria; kingdom Pseudomonadati; phylum Pseudomonadota; class Betaproteobacteria; order Burkholderiales; family Alcaligenaceae; genus Achromobacter; species Achromobacter sp. ISS7. The sequence goes on from NZ_JAWRZD010000001.1 coordinate 3,586,414, forward strand.
AGGCGCCGCTGGCCAACGGCATCATCGCGCGCCGCGACTACGACGACTACGTGGTGCAGGTGATGCGGCGCGTGGGGCTGGACCCGGACTACCGCAACCGCTTCCCGCACCAGTTCTCGGGCGGCCAGCGCCAGCGAGTGGGCATCGGCCGGGCGCTGGCGGTCAAGCCCGGCTTCCTGATCTGCGACGAGTCGATCGCGGCGCTGGACGTGTCGATCCAGGCGCAGATCCTGAACCTCTTCATGGACCTGCGGCAGGACCTGGGCCTGACCTATCTCTTCATCAGCCATGACCTGGGGGTGGTGCGGCGCATCAGCGACCGCACCGTCATCATGTACCTGGGCCGCGTGGTCGAATCGGGCCCCACCGCCGAGGTGTTCGCCGCGCCGCGCCATCCCTACACCCAGGCCCTGCTGGAGGAAGTGCCGCGGCTGTCGAACCGCAAGCGGCGCTTTCACGCCATCAAGGGCGAGATCCCGTCGCCGCTGAACCCGCCGGCCGGCTGCCATTTCCATCCGCGCTGCCCGCAGGCCATGGCGCGCTGCAAGACCGAACAACCGCTGCTGCGCGTCACGGCCGATGGCCACCAGGCCGCCTGTCACCTGCTCGACGGCGCCGGCGCCGCGCGCCCACAAGGAACCCCCGCCGCATGAATGCCCTGCTTACCCCGATCCGCCGCGGCGCCGCGGCGCTGGCCCTGCTGGCGCTGCTGGCCGGCGCCGCGCCCGCCGTGGCGCGGCCGCTGCTGACCATCGGCCATTCCAGCGAACCGTCGTCGATGGACCCGCTGTTCTCGCGCACCGGCAACAACCAGGCCGCCGCCGAGAACATCTTCGAGCGGCTGGTGTCGACCGACGAGAACATGCAGACGCGGCCGGGCCTGGCCCTGTCGTGGCGGGTGCTGGCGCCCGACACCTGGGAGATCAAGCTGCGCCCCGGCGTGCGCTTCCATGACGGCACGCCGTTCAGCGCCGACGACGTGGTGTTCTCGCTGGCGCGAGCGCCCAAGGTGCCCAACAGCCCGGCGCCCTTCAGCGGCGCGGTGCGGTCCATCGCCGCGGTCGAGGTGGTCGATCCGCTGACGCTGCGCATCCGCACCAAGGAACCGACGCCGGACTTCATGGAACAGATCGGGCTGGTCTACATCCTGTCGCGCCACGCGGCGCGGGACAAGCGCTCGGAGGACTTCAACAGCGGCGTGGCGACCATCGGCACCGGGCCCTACAAGTTCGTGCGCTGGCAGCCGGGCGACAGCCTGGAGCTGGCGCGTAACGATGCCTACTGGGGCGCGCGGCCGGACTTCGAGCGCGTGGTGATCCGCTACATCGCCAACGACGCGGCGCGCATCTCGGCGCTGCTGTCGGGCACGGTCGACCTGATCGACAGCGTGCCGCCGACCGATGCCAAGGCGATCCAGGGCAAGGCCGGCTACACGCTGTACCGCTCGCCGTCCGCGCGCCTGATCTACCTGGCGCTGGACTCGGCGCGCGACGCCAGCCCGTTCGTCACCGACGCGCAGGGCAAGCCGATGACGGTCAACCCGCTCAAGGACGTGCGGGTGCGCCAGGCGATCTCGAAGATGTTCATGCGCGGCCCGATCACCGAGCGCCTGCTCAGCGGCGCCGGCGTGCCGGCCGGGCAGATGGTGCCCGAGGGGCTCGGCGGCTACAGCCCCAACCTGCCGGCGCCCGCCTACGACCTGGAAGGCGCGCGCGCCCTGCTGGCCGAGGCCGGCTATCCCCATGGCTTCGGCCTGACGCTGCATTCGTCGAACGACCGCTTCGCCGGCGACAGCGACCTGGCCCAGGCGCTGGCGCAGATGATGGCGCGCGCCGGCCTGCGCATCAACGGCGTGGTGACCCAGCCCTACAACGTCTACGCCGGCGCCAGCGGCAAGCAGCAGTACAGCGCCTTCATCTTCTCGTACGGCAACAGCACCGGCGATTCGTCCAACGGCCTGACCAACGTGCTGGCCACCTATGACAAGGCCGCCGGCACCGGCGCCTTCAACCGCGCGCGCTATTCCAACCCGGTCGTGGACCGCCTGCTGGCGCGGGCCGCGGTGGAGTTCGACCCGGCGCAGCGCGACGCCTTGCTGCGCCAGGCCGCCGAGGCCGCCTTCAACGACGTCGGCATCGTGCCGCTGTATTTCCCGGTGGCCTTCTGGGCCGCGCGCGACGGCACCGTCATGCGCGCCAACAAGCTCGAACGCACCTCAATGCTGTACATACAGGAAGCAAAATGACCGCCCCCGAAGTTTCTCCCGCCGTCCTGCTGGCGGACCAGATGGTGCGCATGCGCGATGGCGTGCGCCTGGCCACCGACGTGCACTTGCCGGCCGGCTACCGCCCCGGCCAGGACGCGCCGCTGCCCGTGATCCTGGAACGCACGCCCTACGGCAAGGCGGAGGTGTCGCGTTCCGAGCAGATCGACGGCCGCCTCGGCGTGCCGCGGCCCGAGGTGGCGCGCCATTTCACCGCGCGGGGTTTTGCCGTGGTGTTCCAGGATTGCCGCGGCCGCTATGGCTCGGAAGGCCATTTCACCAAGTACCTGTCGGAAGGGCCCGATGGCTTCGACACACTGGCCTGGATCATGCAACAGCCGTGGTGCAACGGCCGCATCGGCACCATGGGCCTGTCGTACGCCGCGCATACGCAGATGGCGCTGGCCTGCCTGAACCCGCCGGGCCTGGCGTGCATGGTGCTGGACTCGGGCGGCTTTTCCAACGGCTACCAGTGCGGCATCCGCCAGTCGGGCGCGTTCGAGTTGAAGCAGGCCACCTGGGCCTACAAGCAGGCCAAGCTGAGCCCCGCGGCGCAACAGGACCCGCTGGTGCTGGCCGCGCTCGAGGCCGAGGACATCCGCCAGTGGTTCACGCGCATGCCGTGGCGCCCCGGCCATTCGCCGCTGGCCAGCGTGCCCGAGTACGAGGACTACCTGTTCGAGCAATGGCGCGCCGACGCCTTCGACGAATCCTGGCGCCAGCTGGGCATCTACGCGCAGGGCTACTACGACGCGATTCCCGACATCCCGGTGGCGCTGATGTCCAGCTGGTACGACGCCTACGTGCGCACCACCATGGAGAACTACGCCGGCCTGACGCAGGGCCGCCAGTCGCCGGTGCGGCTGATCATGGGGCCGTGGCTGCACGGCGACCGCAACACCACGCATAGCGGCGACGCCGAATTCGGCGCCAGCGCGGCCTTCGACGGCAACCTGGCGCAACACTGGCTGGGCTTCCGGCTGGCCTGGTTCCAGCGCTGGCTGCAGGACGCCCCGGCGGGCGCCGCGCCGGACCCGGCCGCGCGCCTGTTCCTGATGGGCGGCGGCAGCGGCGCGCGCGACGCGCACGGCCGCTTCGACCATGGCGGCGCCTGGATCCAGGCCGACGCCTGGCCGGTGCCGCAGGCCCGCGCCACCGCCTTCTACCTGCACGCCGACGGCCGCCTGGACCCACGGGCGCCGACGGGCGAGGCGGACCGGCTGCGCTACCAGTACGATCCGCGCGACCCGGTGCCGACGATCGGCGGCGCGCTGACCTCGGGCCAGCCGGTGTTCGAGGGCGGCGGGTTCGACCAGCGCGAGGACGCGCGCTTCTTCGGCGTGCGCCAGCCCGGCCTGCCGCTGGCCGCGCGCGACGACGTGCTGGTGTTCCAGACCGACCCGCTGCCGGAGGACCTGGCGGTGGCCGGGCCGGTGACCGTGCGGCTGCACATCTCGTCCGACTGCCCCGACACCGACTTCACCGCCAAGCTGATCGACGTCTACCCGCCCAGCGCCGACTACCCGCAGGGCTACGCGCTGAACCTGACCGACGGCATCTTCCGCTGCCGCTTCCACGAGACGTGGGACGAGGCGCGGCCGCTGACGCCCGGCAAGGTCTACGAGATCACCATCGAGCCGTTCGCCACCTGCAACCTGTTCCAGCGCGGCCACCGCATCCGCCTGGACATCTCCAGCAGCAATTTCCCGAAGTACGACGTCAACCCGAACAGCGGCGAATCGGCCGCCGACGCCCGCGAACGGCGCATCGCGCTGAACACGGTGCACCTGTCGGCCGCGCACCCGTCCAGCGTCACGCTGTGCGTGGCCGCGCCGCGGGACCTGGCGCCACTGCCCGCACACGGTGCGCAGCCATGATCCGCTAGCGCCCCCGCCCCACCTCCGCTTGCTTCACCCTTTGCCGCCGGCGCGCCGGCGGCAGGGGCTTCTTTTGTCCAACGCCATACCGATCGAGGGGATCACACCATGAAAAGAATCATCCGCCATCGCAGCACGCTGAGCGCCGCCCTGGCCCTGAGCTGCCTCAACCCGGCGCAGGCCGCCGAGACCAGCAGCGTGACGCTGTATGGCCTGGTCGACCTGGGCACCACCTATGAACGCAAGGACGGCGCCTCCAGCCTGCGCCAAATGAGCGGCAACCAGTCGGGCTCGCGCTGGGGCCTGCGCGGCTCCGAAGATCTGGGCAACGGCTACAAGGCCGTGTTCCGCCTGGAAAGCGGCTTCAACGCCAACAACGGCACGCAGGCGCAGGGCCGCATGTTCGGCCGCTGGGCCTATGTCGGCCTGGCCGGCGGCTTCGGCGAAGTGCGGCTGGGGCGCCAGTGGGTCTACGGCTTCGAGTGGGCCGGGGTGGGATCGCCGTTCGGCACCGGCTGGGGCCAGTCGTCCAACAATGCCAGCCTGGGCTACAACGATGGCGACTTCGGCGCCGGCGGCCGCGTCAACAACGCGGTGTTCTACACCACGCCGCGCGTGGGCGGCTGGCAGGCGGGCCTGGGCTACAGCTTCGAGGCCCACGACGGCGAGGCCTTCGCCACCAGCGCCCACGACCGCGTGCTGACCACCGGCCTGCGCTACAACGGCGGCCCGGTGGCGGCGGCGCTGACCTACGAGCGGCTCAATCCGAATTCGCAACAGCCGAACAAGAAGACCGCCGCCAACCTGCAGGTGGCCGGGTCCTATGACTTCGAGTGGTTCAAGCTGCACGGCACCTACGGCAACCTGCGCAATCCCAACACCGGCCCGTCGGCGGGCTACGACAAGGTCAACTCGTTCATCGCGGGCGTCACGGTGCCGACGGGCAAGGCCGGCTCGGTGATGGCCTCGTACCAGCGCGGCACCGGCTCGGACATCACCGGCTGGGCCCTGGGCTACCAGTACGACCTGTCCAAGCGCACCAACCTGTACGCCTACGTCAACCGCCTGGACATCCGCGAGTCGCACACGCTGCAGACCTCGGTCGGCATCCGGCATCATTTCTGACGGGCATCGCCAGGCGACGCGGCAAGTCAGCGCGCCGCGCGCGCCGGGCGCGACCGCAATGCGGCGCGCCCGTCTTCACAGGAACGTGCGCGTGCCCCACCAGCCGGGCAGCAGCAGCGCCGCGGCCCAGAGGAAGGCCGAAGCCCAGTTGGCGGCCTGGAACGCCGCGGCGCGCATGCCGCAGATGCCGGCGATCATCGGCACGGTGGCGCGCAAGGGGCCGAAGAAGCGGCACAGCACGATGCTGAGCACGCCCCACTTCTGGATGAACATCGTGCTGCGATGCAGGAGCGCGGGGCGCTTGCGCAGCGGCCTGGAGCGCATCAGGCTCGGCCCGAACCACACGCCGCAGGCGTACTGCACCCAGTCGCCCAGCGCCGCGCCCACCGCGATCGCCAGCCATACCGGCACGAAACCGGCGTCGCCCAGCCCCAGGATGGCGCCGATCGACAGCAGCAGCGCGGTCCCGGGAATCACCAGCGCCACCAGCGGCAGCGACTTCAGGAACGCGAACGCGAACCCCAGCGGCGCCAGCCAGTCGGCGTGGGTCCGGGCGAAGTCGACCAGGGTCTCCTGCAGGGAATGGAAAGTCTCGAACAGCATGCGGCGTCAGCACCAGGCAGGCATCAGGCCCATAGTACGCGGCCCGCGCCTCAGACGATGACGTCGCGCTGGTCGCGCGGCCGCCGCAGCACCAGGCCGGCCAGCCGCTCCAGCGCTTGCGCCAGCGCCTCGCGCTCGGGAATGCTGCCCAGCGAAATGCGGATGGCGTTGGGCGCGCCGGGGCCCTGGTGGAAGGCTTCCGACGAGGTCACGCTCAAGCCCTCGTCGCGCGCCACCCGCTCCAGGTCGGCCGCGGTCCAGCGGTCGGGCAGCGGCTGCCACAGGTGGATGCCGGCCGCCGTGGCCGGGAATGGCCCCGGCAGCAGGCGGCGCGCCAGCTGCTGGCGCGCATGGGACTCGGCGCGCACGCCGTCCAGGATCTGCTGCGCGACGCCGCTGGCGATCCACTGCGTGGTCAGCGCGCCCATCAACGGCGCGGCCATCACCGCGAACGACCGCATCGCCGCCAGCACGTTGCGGCGGCTGTCCAGGTCGGGGCCCAGCACGAAGGCGGTGCGCAATCCCGGCGTCAGGGTCTTGGCCAGCGTGGCGATGTAGAACACCGAGGCCGGCGCCAGGCTGGCCAGCGCCGGCGGCGCGCCGTCCAGGAACAGCGAATAGGGATCGTCCTCGATGATGCGCACGCCACAGGCCACGGCCGAGCGCACCAGGTCGCGGCGGCGCGCCGCGCTCATGGTGTGGGCGGTGGGGTTCTGCAGCGTGGGATTCAGGTAGACCAGCCGGCCGCCGTCGCGGCAGGCGCGTTCGAGCCCGGCGGGCGTCATGCCGTCGGCGTCGGACTCGGCCACCAGCACGCGGCGGCCCAGTTGCTGCGCCGCCGTCAGCAGGCCGGGATACACCAGCGGTTCGGCGATGATGCCGTCGCCGGGCTGGCTGTAGGCCAGCATCACGGCCGCCAGCGCGGCCTGCGCGCCGGGGCATACCAGCACGCGGTCCGGGTCGACCCGTTCGACCGACTGCGCCAGCCACTGGGCGCCGGCCTCGCGCTCGGCCGGACCGCCGCCGGCCTGGTGGTAGGCCATCATCACCCCGACATCGTGGCGCTCCATGGTCTTGGCCAGGCCGTGCCGCAGCAGGTCCTGCAGGTCGCAACCGAGCGGCAGCGGCGGCATGTTCATACCCAGGTCCAGCATCTGCAGCAGCGGCTGCTCGGCCGGTCGCGCGATGAAGGTGCCCAGCGGCCCGCGCGGTTCGAGCAGCCCGCGCTGGCCCGCCTCGGCGTAGGCGCGCGTCACGGTCGTCAGGTCCACCCCCAGGTGCTGCGCCAAGCCCCGCTGAGGCGGCAGGCGGTCGCCCGGCTGCATGCGGTTGGCGGCCACTGACGTCTCGATGAAATCGGCGATCTGGCGGTAGCGGGGGCCGGCGCCGCGCACGAACGCCAACGTCCAGGATGCATACATGTCGTCGTTATGCATTGGTTCTATTGCGCAAGAATGTCGCAATGTATGGATGATATGAGGCGATCAGTATGGCGACAAACGCCACTTGAGTCCATACATCGGGAATCTTGTACGGCCTTTTTGTACGCCCATTCCCCAGGCGGTCCTGACGCCGCCGCGGGCGACGACCGCGGCGGGCGATGCATAATCAGGCTGAACAAGATCAACGCCCGCGCCCCTCCCGCCGATCCCATGCGACCCGACCTGAACCTGCTGTACGCGCTGCAAGCCCTGCTGGAAGAAGGCAGCGTCGTCGGCGCCGCCCGCCGCATGAACCTGAGCGCCCCGGCCATGAGCCGCACCCTGGCGCGCATCCGCGAAACCACCGGCGACCCGATCTTCGTGCAGTCCGGCCGCGCGCTGGTGCCGACGCCTCGCGCGCTGCAACTGCGCGAGCAGATCCAAGACGCGCTGCAGCAGGCCAGCGGCGTGCTCGCGCCCGGCGAGCAGGTCGACCTCAAGCTGCTGGACACGCGCTTCAACGTGCGCGCCAACGACATCTTCACCGGCATCTACGCCGGCCGCCTGCTCGACGCGCTGCAGAACGACATGCCGCGCGCCACCTTGCGCTTCATGCCCGAGGAGGACGACGTCGACGACGAGATGCTGCGCGCCGGCCGCGTCGACCTGTTCATCAGCGCCTCGCGCCAGCTGGGCCACGAGATCCGCGTGCAGCCGCTGTTCACCACCCGCATGGTGGGCGTGGCCTGCGCGGACCATCCGCTGTTCAAGGACGAGATCAGCGCGCGGCGGGTGGCGCGCTGGGGCCACATCAGCGTCTCGCGCCGCGGCAAGTCGCACGGCCCGATCGACGAGGCGTTGGCCCGCCAGGGGCTGGACCGCCAGGTCACCCTCACCGTGCCCACGCCCAGCGCGGCGCTGCTGGCGCTGCACGGTTCCGACCTGATCCTGCCGCTGCCCGAACAGCTGGCCCGCACCGCCGTCGACATGGGCATGAAGATCCGCCTGTTCGAAATGCCGCTGGAACTGGAGCCGGTGCTGATCATGCAGGCCTGGCACCCGCGCTTCCAGCATGCGCCCGCGCACCAGTGGCTGCGCCGCACCATCCGCGCGCTGACCGAAGACGCGCGCGACGCCGACGCCGCGCCGCGCTGACGCGGCCCGCGCGCCAGGCGTGCGCGCGACGCATGCCTGGCGTGCGAACTCTCGACTTCTCCGCGCCCGGACCCGCTCCTAGACTGGCTTATCGCAAGCATTCAGGAGCGATGCGCTCATGTCTGAAGTCCGGTCCGCCATCGCGGACACCCCTGTCTCGTGGCCCGGCCGCGCGCTGGCCCTGCTGTCGCGGCTGGATCTGGCCACGCCACGCAGCGCCTACGTCGCCCGCTCCACCGCCGCCGCCTTGCTGGCGCTGGCCGTGGCCTATCTGCTGGAACTGGACACGCCGTTCTCGGCCGCCTCCACCGTGCTGCTGGTCATCAACCCGGTCCAGGGCGCGGTCATCGGCAAGGGCGCCTGGCGCTTCATCGGCACCCTGGTGGGCATGCTGGCGGCCGTGGCGCTGATGGCCGTGGCCGGCCAGCAACCGCTGCTGTTCGTGCTGGGCTTCGGCGCCTGGCTCGGACTGTGCGTCGCGGCCATGACCCTGCTGCGCCATTTCCGCGCCTCGGGCGCGGTGGTGGCCGGCTACACCATCGGCCTGGCGACCTACGGCGCCATGGGCCATCCCGAACATACCTTCGAGCACGTCATGGGCCGCAGCGCCACCGTGATGATCGGCGTCGTCTGCCTGGGACTGGTCAGCAGCCTGTTCAGCGCCCGCACCCTGCGCGCCCGCCTGCATGCGCACTACCAGCGGCTGGCGGCCAGCGTGGCCGGCGCCATCGCGCGCCAGCAAGGCGCCGCGCCCGCCGACGCGCTGGCGGCGCGGCAGGCGCTGATCGCCGAGGTGTATGGCGTGGACGACCTGCTGGCCGCCGGCAAGGCCGAATCGGAAGACCTGGCGCAACGCGCGGCCGCCGTGCGCAACGGCATGGCGGCGCTGTTCGGCGCCTTGGTGGGCGGCATCCCGGCGCGCGCGGACGACGGCCCCGCCGCGCAGGCCGTGGCCGCGCTGCGCGCGCCGCTGCGGCAGGCCTGGGAGGAGGCCAGCCAGGCGCTGACGGACGGCGACCTGCCGCGCGCGATCGGCCTGCTGCGCCAGGCCCGCCAGCAATTGGCCGCCTCGCTGTCCGACGTGCGCCTGGCGGATGCGCGCCAGGAAGCGACGCTGCTGATCGCCGCCGACCGCCTGGGCGAACAGCTCGACGCCTACCTGGACGCACTCGGCGGCCTGGCCGCCCTGGCGCGCCAGCGCCCGCCCGCCGGCGCCGCGCCGGTGCGCTTTCACCGCGACTACGCCGGCGCGCTGCAGAACGGCCTGCGCTCGATGGCCGCCATCGTGCTGGCCGGCCTGTTCTGGCTCTGGAGCGGCTGGACCGACGGCGACATGATGCTGCTGGTGCTGGCGCCCTATTGCTCGCTGCTGGCCACCGCGGGCGATCCGCCGGCCGGCGCGCGCGCCTTTGTCCGAGGCGTGCTCTATGCCGTCCCCGCGGCCTGGGTCTGCGCCTTCGGCGTGCTGCCGCACCTGGACGGCTTCGCGCTGCTGGCCGTGGCGCTGGCCGTGTTCTGGCTGCCCGGCGTCCTCGCCACCAGCTCGCCGCGCACGATGCTGGGCGGACTGGCCTACCTGGTCGCGTTCAACACGCTGACGGCGGCCGACAACCCCATGCAGTATTCGATACAGGCCTTCGCCAACCACGCGGTGGCCTGGGTGCTGGCGACGTACTTCGCGCTGCTGTGCTTCCAGGTGATCCTGCCGCGCCACCCGGGCCGCGACATCGCCCGCCTGCGGCTCGCCATCCGCGACGACGCGCTGGCGCTGCTGCGCGGCAAGCGGCTCGCGGACGCCGGCTGGCAACAACGCCAGCAGCACCGCGTGGCGCAACTGGGCGCGCTGCTCAAGGGCCGGCCGGCGCGACTGGCCGATGCGCTGGCGCAAAGCCTGGCGGCGCTGCGCGTCGGCCTGGAAACGCAGCGCATCCAGCGGCTGCTGGCCAGCCGCGCGCTGCCGCCGCAGGCGCAACACCTTGCCCAGCAGGGCCTGGATCGCCTCGCCCGCGGCGGCGCCCCCGCGTCCCGCCGGTCGTTGCACGCGCGCCGCGCCGCCCGTCTGCTGGCGGGGCAGCTGGACCCGGCCGGACCGCGGCGTCCGGCCGTGCAGAAAGCCATGGCCGCCTTCGCCGACATCCACTGGCTGATCCACGGCCATGCCGCCTATTTCGATGCCCACCCCTTCGAGGAGCCGCCCCATGCTGAGTGAATTCGCCATTGCCGGCATCTACGTGCCGCCGTTCTTTTTCTATGCCTGCGTGAGCGTGCCGCTGTACTGGCTGGCGCGTGTCGTGATGGCGCGCAGCGGACTGCTGCGGCGGGTCTGGCATCCCGCCCTGTTCGAATTCGCCGTGTCGCTGGCGCTGGTGTCCCTGTTGATCCTGACCCTTTGATTGCCGTATTCCCATGTCTCAGTCATTACAGAAAACCTTCCGCGTGGTCTTGACCCTGGCCGCGCTCGCCCTGGCCGGCGCCCTCGTCGCCGCGCTCTGGAACGCCTACGTGCTGGCGCCGTGGACCCGCGACGGGCGCGTCAGCGCGCACGTGGTGCGGGTCGCGCCCGAAGTCTCGGGCACCGTGGCCGAGGTCGCCGTCGACGACAACCAGCCGGTCAAGCGCGGCGACGTGCTCTACCGCATCGACCCCAGCCGCTTCGAACTGGCGGTGGCCCAGGCCCGCGCCCTGGCCGCGGCGGCCGACGAAGCCCTGCGCCAGCGCCAGGACGAGGCGCGCCGCCGCCACGGCCTGGACGACCTGGTCTCGCGCGAGGACATCCAGCGCGCCGCCCGCGCCGTCGCCATCGCCCAGGCCGAGGCGCAACGCGCGCGCGCCGCGCTGGACGTGGCCGAGCTGGACCTGGCCCGCAGCGTGCTGCGCGCTCCGGTGGACGGCTTCGTCACCCGGCTGCGCCTGCGCCGCGGCGACTATGCGGTGGCGGGCAAGCCCGACATCGCCATCCTCGACGCCCACAGTTTCTGGATCACCGGCTATTTCGAAGAAACCAAGCTGGAGCGGATCCGGCCCGGCGCGCCGGCGCAGATCAAGCTGATGGGCTACGCGCCGCTGCTGACCGGCCGCGTCGCCTCGATCGGACACGGCATCGCCGACGACAACGACGGCCCCGACGAATACGGACTGCCGGCGGTCAAGGCCAACTTCAGCTGGGTGCGGCTGGCGCAGCGCATTCCGGTGCGCATCGAGATCGACGCGGTGCCCGACGGCGTCCAGCTGGCGGCGGGCATGACGTGCAGCGTCGACGTCGGCGCGCCCGGCGAACAACGCGTGGCGCGCGGCCGCCTGGCCGGCTGGCTGCACAACCTGATGTAGGAGGCGCCATGCGAACCCTGCCCCGCCTTCACCCGGACCGCCGCGCCACGCCGCGCCGCGCCGCCGCCATCGCCGCGCTGTCCGCGGCGCTCGCCGGCTGCGCCGCGGTGGGACCGGACTACCGCGCCGAGCCCCCGATCCACCCGCAGGCCTGGTCGACGCCGCTGGCCGGCGCCGCCCCCGCCGACCCGGCCGCGCTGGCGCAATGGTGGCGCGCCTTCGACGATCCGATGCTCGATGAACTGCTGCAACAGGCGCTGGCGCACAACCAGGACCTGGCGATCGCCCGCCTGCGCCTGCTGCAGGCCCGCGCCGAACGCGACCAGGTCGCCAGCCACCTGGGCCCCGACGTCGGCGCCCGCGCCGACGCCACCGCCTCGCGCACGTCCCTGGCCCTGCGCCCGCCCGGCGTCGGTGAATCGCGCGCCTATCAGCTGGGACTGGACGCCAGCTGGGAAATCGACGTCTTCGGCGGCCGCCGCCGCGCCGTCGAGCGCGCCGACGCCGACGTGCAGGCGATCGAGGAAGACGGCCACGCCCTGCGCATCAGCCTGCTGGCCGAACTGGCCGGCGACTACGCCGCGCTGCGCGCCACGCAGGCGCGCGGCGCCATCGCCCGCGACAACATCGCCACGCTGGCGGCCGCCGAACGCCTGGCGCAGCGCGCCGCCAGCCACGGCCTGGGCACCCGCGCCGAAGCCTCCCAGGCGCGCGCCGAACGCGAATCGGCCGAGGCCCGCGTGCCCGAGCTGGCCGGCGACGAAGCGCGGCTGGCACACGCCATCGGCGTGCTGGCCGGCGGCTTCCCCGGCGACCTCAAGGACCGCCTGCTGGCCGGCGGACGGCCCCTGCCGACGCCACCCGCGCTGCCGGCCGGCCTGCCTTCGGAGGTGGTGCGCAACCGCCCCGACATCCGCGCGGCCGAACGCCGGCTGGCGGCGGCCACGGCCGGCGTCGGCGTGGCCACGGCGGCGCGGTTTCCGACCTTCGTGATTCCGCTGGGCGTGGGCAGCGCGGCCAGCCTGGTGCACGACCTGTTCCGCGACGCCAGCGCCGTCTGGTCGCTGGGCGCCGGCGTCCAGCAGTCCGTCTATGACGGCGGCCGCGCCTCGGCCGGCGTGCGCGCCGCCGAGGCCGAGGCCCAGGCCAGCCAGCTGGCCTACGCCCGCAGCGTGCGGCGCGCGTTCCAGGATGTCGAGGACGCGCTGGCCGGCCTGAACGCCGAACGGGCGCGCCAGCAGGCGCTGGCCGCCGCCGTCCACGACAGCCAGGACGCGCTCGACCGCGCCACGCGGCTGTACCGCAACGGCCTGAGCGGCTATCTCGGCGTCCTGACCGCCCAGCGCGCCACCTACCAGGCGCGCGACGCCCTGGCGCTGAGCCAGCTGGCGCGGGTGCGCCACGCCATCGGCCTGTACAAGGCGCTCGGCGCCGGCTGGCAGCCGCCGTCCGCCGACGCGCGGCCTGTCGCGCGGCCTGTCGCAAGCCCCCTCGTTCCCCCCTCCCCACTTACCCGGAGCCCCTCATGAGCATCCAACCCGATACTTTCCGCATCCACGACGTACGCCGCTATCCGCTCTGCCTGTTCGACCCGGCCCAGGTCCACCCCGGCTATGCCGCCCAGTGGGAAACCGAAATGGAAGCCCTGCTGGCGGCCGGCCAGCCCTTCACCGTGGCCTACGTCGAACTCGACCCCGCCGAACCGCACGAGGACCGCAAGCAGCGCGGGCTCTGGCTCAAGCACAACAAGGCGCGCCTGGGACAGCTGTGCAAGGCCCAGATCAGCGTCGAGCCCGACGCCGGCCGCCGCGCCGAGGCCGACCGGCAGGGGCAGTTGGCGGCGCGCGCCTTCGGCATCCCGCACGAGGCCGTGGCCACGCTGGAGGAAGCCGTGGCGCTGACGCGACGCCTGACCCGGCCGCTGCCGGCCCGCCCCGCCGACGCCTACGACATGCGCGGCTGGGAGAACATCAGTTGAATCCGCCCGGCGCGCCCCGCCGGCCGCGGCCGGCGGGGGCAGATATGTATTTCTATTAAGCCGGCCCCGCCAAATTTTCACATTCCTTAAATTTATCGAAGAAGGTTTGGCCGCCCGCTCCTTTAGATTGCGTAGCCATTGCACAAGCTACCGAAGGAGAGGCAAAGCGTGTCGGACATCGTCGTCTACGTCAGAAGCCAGCCCCAGCTGGGCGACCAGATCGTCGCCTTCGCGACGCTCTACCAGCTCAAGGCCTGGTGGCCCGCGCGGCAGGTCAAGGTTGTCGCGCGCGACGACGTCGGGCACATCTACCGCGGCCTGCCCTGGGTCGACGAATTCCTGCGCGCCCGCAGCCTGCTGGACTACGCCCGCAGCCTGAGCGCGCGGACCCAGGTCTCGGTCAGCCTGCACCACAGCAGCGAACGCTTCGGCCTCATCAACCTGCTGCGGCTGCCCGCCATCCGGCTGGGCTTTCGCAACGCCCGCTTCAGCGACGTGGTGTGGACCCATTGCCATCGCAAGGACGAGGCCGAGTACATCGGCCTGGCCAACCTGCGCCTGCTGGCCTCGTACCGTCCGCTGAACGCCGAAGAGGCCTCGCGCCGCTGCTTCGCCGAACTGGCCCGCGCGCACCGGCACACCACGCTCGGCGCCGACGTGGTGTTCATTCCGGGCGGCGGATCGGGCCCCTTCAAGCGCTGGAGCCTGGCGCACTACCTGCGACTGGCCGACCGGCTCAAGCCGCTGCTGGGCGCCGACACCCGCTACACCTTCGTGCTGGGCCAGCAGGAAGCGCGCGAACGCGCCGAGCTGGACGCCCTGCGGCGCGCCGACATCGAGGTGGCCTACTGCCGTCCGCTGTCCGAGCTGAGCGCGATCATGCTGCGCGCGCGGCTGGTGGTGGCCAACGACTGTGGCCCGTCGCATGTGGCGCAGGCCGCCGGCGTGCCCTACGTCGGCATCTTCAACAGCCGCAATCCCGAATGGTTCTGGCGCCGCCGCGGCGCGGCCGACGTCGTGCCGCAGCATCCGCGCGACGGCATCAATTCGATCACCCCGGATCAGGTCGCGCACGCCTGCGCGCAGGTCCTGTCGCACGCCCCCACGGCCCGCGCCTGACGCGGCGGCCGCCTTCACAGCTCTGTTCAGACCATGCGGATCCTGCATACTCTCGGCGAAAAAAGCCTGGGCGGACTCGAGTTCCGCACCCTCGACCAGGCCAGCTGGCTGGCGCGCCACGGCCACGACGCGGCCATCGCCGCCCCCGCCGGCAGCGCCATCAACCTGGCGGCGCGCCAGCGCGGCATCGCCACCGTCGACATCAATTTCGACGCCCCCTATTCGCCAGTCACCGTGCTGCGGCTGCGGCGCGCCGTGCGGCGCCTGCACATCGACGTCATCGACAGCCACAGCCGCGCCGACGGCAAGACCAGCGCGTTGTGCCGCGACCTGTGCGCGGTGGTGCGCACGCGCCATTTCGCCAAGCCCATGCGCAGCAGCGCGCGCCGGCGCCTGGAATGGAAGCTGGGCTGCGACCACGTGATCGCCACCAGCGCGGCCGGCCGCGACGCGCTGCTGGACGCCCGGCTGGCGCCGGCCGACCGCATCAGCGTGGTGGGCGAGTGGGCCGGCGACGAGTTCTTCCGCGCCGCCGACAAAGCGGGCGTGCGCCGCCAGGTGCGACGCGAGCTGGCAATGAACCCGCACGACTACGTGGTCTCGACCATCGGCATGCTGCGCCCCGAGAAACGCCAGGCCGACCTGCTGCGCGTGGTGCTGCGGCTGCGCCGCCACGCGGTGCCGGCCACCGCGCTGGTGGTGGGCATGGCCACCGCCGCCACCCAGGCGTACGCGAACGAGCTGCGCATCCTGGCCGCGCAGCTCGGCATCGCCGAGCACGTGGTGTTCGCCGGCCACCGCGCCGACGTGGCCGACCTGATCCACGCTTCCGACGTGGTGCTGGTGCCGTCCGCCACCGAAGCCTGGTCGCGGGTGGTGCCGGAATCATTCGCGGTGCGCTGCCCGGTGGTGGCCAGCAACGTCGGCGGCCTGCCCGAGATCGTCCGGCCCGGCGACACCGGCTGGCTGGCCGAACCGGGCGACATCGCCGGCTTCGCCGAGCGCATCATGCAGATCCGCGCCGACCCCGCCGCCACCGCCGCCGCCGTGGCCCATGCGCGCGGCTACGCCGAATCGCACTTCCGCCTGGCCAGCCAGATGCAGCGCACGCTGGACGCCTATGCGCGCGCGATGACCAGGACGTAGGCGCCGCCGCGAGCCACGCCACACAAACCTGGTTACGTCTTTTACGCTGACAATTTCCTGTCTGGGCATACCAGGAAATAGAATTCGCGCTTTCGGACTTCACGAGAAGCGCCTCATGATCCGCCGCACCCTGTCCCTGTGTTCCGCCGCCCTGGGTTTCGCCCTGGTGAGCGGTTGCGTCTACCACCCGCCCGCGAACCAGCTGAACCGCTACGCCAACAGCATGATCGGCCAGAACCTCGACGTGGTCACCTCGCAGTTCGGCCCCGAGGATGCCCAGGGCGGCTCGGCCGCCTATCCCAATATCGGCACTCCGCAGAATCCCCGCTACGTGCACACCTGGAGCCGCTACGGCTCGACCCAGCACCGGCGCTTCGTGCAGACCGGCACCGCGTCCGCGGGCAGCACGCTGGTCACGGTGCTGCCGGCCGGCGGCGGCCAGGGCGCCATCCCCATCTACCAGGAAAACACCGCGCCGACGGGTTACTACACCCAGGAAGGCGAGTCCTGCTACATGTCGTTCACCACCGACGCCAACAAGACCATCGTGTCCTACGACCTCCTGGGCGGCTACTGCGACAAGCTGTTCCTGAGCGGCGGCTGATCGCGCCGGACCCGGGCGGGCGCGGCGGCGGCAAATTCCGCCGCGCCGTCAGCGCGCCAAGGCCGCTATCGCTCGGGTCGGTGGCGCACGGCTAGAGGAAGCCGGCGGCGCGGAACATGCGCGCATAGATCTCGCGGATCACCGCCTGCTTGCGCAGGTTGTAGTCGGCCACCTGATCCACCCCCAGCGCCGCGGCGTGCTTGGCGTCGGCATAGCCGTCGCGGTCATCGTCATGCGCGCGCAGCCAGTCGCGGAACATGCGGTGGCGGATGTTCTCGGGACAGTCCGGGGCGAACACATGCAGGTTGACCCGCGGCGCCGCCAACTGCAGGCAGCGATGCTGGTGCCAGGACGGTTCGCGGATCGTCAGCACGTAGCCCAAGGCCTCCAGCGCGGGCACATACGCGGCCTCGTCGGACGGGTCGGCCACCGCCACATCGATATCCACCACCGGCTTGGCCGCCAGGCCCGGCACCGCCGTCGACCCCACGTGGTCGATGCGCAGCGCCGCCGGCCCCAGCGCCGCCGCGATGTCGGCGGCCAGGCGCGCATAGCGCGCGGGCCAGTCCGGGTCGTAAGGCACCACCGCCACCGCTTCCGGCGCCGGCTTGCCGCGCACCCACGGATCCTCGTCGGGATCCGAGTCGTAGTGCCGCATGATGTCTTCGGGAGTGGGCATGGCGCGTCCAGGTGCAATGAACCGCTATTGTAGGAAGCCCGCGTCAGTACACGGGCAGATCGCGCAGCCACGCGGCCATGTCGTCGGCCACCTCGCCCATGCGGCTGGCGCCATCCGCGTCGCGCAGGCCATGGTCCAGCCGCGGATAGACGCGATACGCGATATTGCGCCGCCCCTCGCGCCGCAGGTCTTCGACCATGCGCTCGACCGCCCCCGGTGACACCGAGGCATCCCGCCCGCCCTGGACGATCAGCAACGGCGTGCGCACGCGCCCGAGCACCGCCTGTTGATCCAGCGCCAGCGCCTGCCGCCACCACGCATGGCCATGGCTGCTGGCCACCAGGTCCGACGACGGCGTATCGCGCAGGAACGCGGCGAACTCCCGGAACCCCGCCGCCGATGCCGCCTTGGCGTCGGCCGGCGTGTCGGCGGCCTCGATGGTGTGCAGCACGTCGTCGAGGAACCAGCGCCCGCCGCCATTGAACGCGATGCTGGCGTCGACCGACCCGCCGCGCGTGGCCAGCAGGTTGGCCACCACCGCGCCTTCGCTGCCTCCCAACGCCACCACGCGCCGGTACGCGCCATGGCGGCGCAGCAACGCGATGACGGCCTCGTAGTCTTGCACGCGCTGTTCGAAGTTGTCGTGCAGCAGGTACGCCTGCGGACAATCGGCGCGGTTCTCGCCATCGTCCTGCCGGTAGGGCAAGCCCGCGTCGATGCCGTACTTGTCGACCGTCAGCACATCGGCCGCCGGCAACGCCCGCCACAACTGCTCGCGGATCGCGCGGTTGTGCGCGACGCTGTTGCAGTCGGAGCCCTGCACCACCACCAGCAGGCTGTCGGCGGCCCGCGCCGCGTCGCGCTGCTTCAGGTAGTACGCGATCGACGAGCCGTCGGGGCGCGGCAACAGGCCGTGCTCGATCAGTTGGGCATGCGCGGGCAGGCAGGCGGCCAGGGCGGCCGCGGCTGCCAGGAGCAGACGCGACATCACTGCGCGGATTCCCCCGCCCCGCGCTGCCGCAGATTGTCCAGCGGCACCCATCCGGTCGCGGCATCGGCCGGCCGCGTCGCCCACAGCCAGCCGTTCAAGCGGCGCTCGCCACGCAACACCTCGCCCTCGGCGACATCCAGCTCGCGGTTGGTGAAGTCCTCTCGCAAGGTGCCGGTCCCGTCCGCGTGGCGCTCCAGGATCTGCCCCGGCACGAACCCCGGCTGCTGGCCAGGCGCGGAACAAAGAAACCAGTCGGGCCAGCCCTCGGGACCGTCATAGACTTGCCCGACCGACACGCGGTCGCCCTGCTTCAAGACCATCGGCTCGGGAAATTCGCTGACGTGGGGCTGGATGACGAGGTAGGTGTGTTCGGCGGTCATTGGAAATCCGGTTCAGGCAACCCGGCGGCGAATGCCGTCGCCCCGCGGTTGCAGTTGGCCGTCATCATACCGAGCGCCTGCCGCCGGCTACGGAGCGCGTCCGGCGGATGTCAGATAGCGAGCCAGGTCAGCAGCGGTGACAGCGACAGTAGAACGCCGGCCCACGCTATCTTGCTCTGGTTCTGGTGAATGGCGTAGACCCCGAAAGCGACCCCAGGCAGCCCGGGAATCAATTCGAAGATGATGTAAGGCCATAGCCCCAGGTGCATTACCACCCACCAGTGCAACCACGCCGTCGCGACGCCGCAAATCAGTGCGAGGACACTATAGAAAGACCATCCCAAATCGCGAAACATGCTGATTCCCTCTGACAGTTGACGCGAATCGGAACACATTCAACGCGCAAGCCGCCTCGGGCAATTACTTGAGGCGATCCAGGTGCGCGTCGGGGCTGATCCCGTTGCCGGTGATGCTGATACGAAAATCATAAGTCTGGCCCGCGACCACCGTCAGATCGAGATACTGGATCGGTTCGCTGACATGCATCATCTGCAGCCCGAGCTTGCGCGCTCCCGCGGGCACCTGCAATTCCAATACCCGGTTGGAATCGATATTGGCAACGAAGCGGCCATCCACATAGAGCAGCGCATTGAGGGCCGATCCGAAGATACCGCCGTCCCTGACGATGCGCACCACGCCCTTGTCCGCCCCCGCCACCAGATAGGCCGGGTCCATCACCGACGACGGCTTGGCGCGCTGCGCGGTCTCGATATTCACGGGTATCGACCCGCAGCCTGCAAGCGCCGCCAACAACACCCCTACCAACAGATTGCGAGTCATAGCCTCTCCCGTTGCGTTTGCGGGGCAGACTATACCGTGACGGTCATGCGGGATACAAACGGCATCCGCGTGCTGTTTATAGGGTCGATCGGGGGAGCATGGCGCGGCAGGAGGGGCTCGAACCCCCGACCCCGGGCTTAGAAGGCCCGTGCTCTATCCAGCTGAGCTACTGCCGCGCGGCGTGTGGTTGCCCGGAACATGTCCGGGCGGCGCATTTTACCCTGTTGCGGACGGCGCGTGGCGGCGTCGGCCCATGCGCCCGGGTTTATCGGCCGGAAGAACGGCTCATTCCTCGCCCAGGTCGGCGTGGGTGGACACCCACAGCACCAGCGCGTCCTGCTTGCTGAGGCTGATCACCCGGTGGCCCATGCGGCTGTCGATATAGAAGCTTTCGCCCGCCTTCAGCCGGGCCGGCTCGTAGAACTCGGTATACAGCTCGACCTCGCCTTCCAGCACGTAGACGAATTCCTCCCCGCCATGGCGGCTCCAGTCCTGGAATTCGTCGAACGAGCGCGCCTTGACGCGGGTGTGGAACGGCATCATGCGCTTGTGCGACAGCGCGGTACAGAGCAGGCGGTGGTCGTAGTACGGGGTTTCGTACTGGCGGCCCTCGCCCTGGCGGCTGAGGCTGCGGCGGCCGGTGCCCATGTGGGCGTCCGAGGCGGTGAACAGTTCGGCCACGTCCAGGTCCAGGCCCGCGGCGATCTTGATCAGGTTGTCATAGGTGGGCGAAAGCAGGCTGTTCTCGATCTTCGAGAGCGTGGACGCGGATACGCCGGTGGCTTGCGCCGCCTGCTTGAGCGTCCAATCGCGCGCCTGGCGCAGGGCTCGCAGCCGTTGTGCCAACACGCTCTGTTTGTTGCCTTGCATCTGTACACCCTGTCATGCCCGCGACTGCCGCTCCCGCCACCAATCGCGCGCCTGGTAAGACCAATATGTGAGTTGAACCGCCGCCGTGCCCAGCGCCCCGCCGTTCCAGGCCAGTCCGAAGGGCTCGAACAGCCGGTAGCGCTGGCTGTCGCCGGAAATCCCCTCGGCCACGACGCGGCCGCCGATGGCGGTGGTGTTCATGCCGTGCCCGCCAAAAGCCGTGCAATACCAGACGTCGGGAGCCAGCTTGCCGATCTGCGGCATCAGATGCCGCGCGTAGGCCATGCGCCCGGACCACGCGGTCTCGACGCGCAGCCCCTGCAATTGGGGGTAGACGCTGAGCAATTCGCGGCGCAGGGACTCGGCCAGATCGGGCGGATCGTCGACACGGGTGGTGATTCTACTGCCCCAGCCGATGCGGCCGCCATCGAGCACCCGGTAGTAGTTGCCGGCGCGGCGGTCGTCGCCGATGGCGGCGGGGGTGCGGATGGCCTCGCGCACCCGATCGCCCAGCGGCTCGGTCAGCATGATGTAGGTGGCGATCGGCAGCATCGCCCGGCGCAACGCCGGCACCACGTCGCCGGTGTAGCCGCCAGTGGCCAGCACCACGGTGCGCGCATCGACCTGGCCGGCGGCGGTCCGCAACTGCCGCGACGGTCCCTCGAAGCGGGCCTGGGTGACGGGGGAATCCTCATGGATGCGCACGCCGAGCCGCGCGCATTCCCGTGCCAGGGCGCGGGCATAGTTCAGCGGATGGAAGTGGAACGACGACAGGTCCTCGATGCCCTGGAAGTAGGCATCGGACAGCAGCCGCTCGCGCACCTCGGCGCGGCCCAAGAGGCGCACGTCGCGGCCGAAGTCGCGCCACTGGTCTTCGCAATGGCGCCGCAGCGCGTCGGTGGCCTCGTAGCGCACCACGCGCAGGCGGCCGTCGACCTTGTGGGCGTCGGCGATGCGCAGGTCGCGGATGTTGTCGCGGATGATGTCGACGCCCTCGATCGACAGCCGGTACAACTGGCGGTAGTGGTCTTCGTCGACGTGCTTGCGGATGGCGTCGGCGCCGGCCGAGAACGCCGGCGACACCGAGCCGCCGTTGCGGCCCGAGGCGCCCCAGGCGATGCGGCGCCCTTCCAGCAGCGTCACGGCGCGGCCGCGCCGGGCCAGTTCCAGCGCCGTCGACAGGCCGGCCAGCCCGCCGCCCACGACGCAGACATCGGTCTCGGCCGCGCCCGCCAGCGGCGGGTAGTAGGTCTGCGCATCGCCCAGCGTGCGCTTGTAGTAGGTATCGATGTACTCGGTGGCCATGGTCGTGTCAGTTCAGCCCGGCGCCCTGCAGCCCGCCGGTCAGGCGCTTCTCCAGCCAGGTGGCCAGGCGCAGCAGCGGATAGCAGTACAGGAAGTAGATGGCGGCGATCATGCTGTAGATGAACAGCGATTTCGCCGGAAAGGTGATGATGAAGACCTCGCCCTGCCGCGTCAGCTCGGTGATGCCGACCACCGACAGGATCGCGGTGCTCTTGATCAGCATGACGTAGACGCCGCTCATGGGCTGCACGATCAGGCGCATGGCCTGCGGCAGGATCACCAGCCGCAGGATCTGCAACGGCCGCAGGCCCAGCGTCATGGCGCCCTCGGTCTGGCCGCGCGGCACGGCGCGGATGGCGCCGCTGACGATCTCGGCCACGTAGCACGAGGTGTAAACCGACAGCGACACGAACGCCGCCGTGCCCGACTCCCAGTGCAGCAGCTCGATGCCGGTGCTGGGCAGCACGAAGTAGAAGATGTAGAGCTGCACCAGGAACGGCGTGCCGCGCAGCACGTGGATGTACAGCCCCAGCACTTGATGCAGGCCGCGGATGCGGTAGCTGCGGATCACGCCGATCACGAAGCCCAGCAGCGAGCCGGCGATGATCGCCATGAACGAGATCTTGAGCGTCTCCCAGAAGCCCTTGAGCAGGAACGGCAGCACGACGCCGGCGGTGGACAGGTAGGAATCCAGCATGCTTACCTCGCGTTCCAGGCGGGACCCGCCAGCCACAGGCTCACGCCGCGCGACAGCATCAGCATCACGGCGTAGATCAGCAGATAGCCGGCCGCGATGGTCAGGAAGCTCTCGGTGGGCACGATGCGGTCGCTGTTCATCTGCACGCCGGCGGCCACCAGTTCGAACACGGTGATCAGCGACAGCAGCGACGTGTCCTTGATGAGGACCGCGGTCTGCCCCAGCAGCGGCGGCAGCGTGTTGGCGAAGGCCTGCGGCAGCACCACATAGCGCAGGCGCTGGTGGTAGTTCATGCCGCAGGCCTTGGCGCCTTCGATCTGGCCGCGCGGCACCGATTCGATGCCGACGCGGATGATCTCGCTCATGTAGGCGGCGTGGTGCAGCGTCATGGCCAGGATGCCCAGCAGCATCTCGCTCCAGCCCTTGGCGCCGGGCACCAGCATCGGCACCGCGTAATACACCAGGTAGATCTGCACCAGCAGCGGGGTCGAGCGGATGAACTGCACGTAGCCCGCCACCGGCCGCCAGACCGCGGCGCGCGGCGACATGCGCGCCAGCGCCAGCGGAATGCCGGCCAGCACCGACAGCACCAGGCTGGCGCCGGCCGCGATCAGGGTGTTGGCCAGCCCGGTGGCGAACTGGCCCGTGTACTGGCTGACGATGCGCCAGTTGTAGTAGTCGATCAGCCAGTCCATTCAGGTCCTGTCGGTCAGTGGTGGGAAAGGCGCGCGATCAGTGGTCTTTCTTCCAGTCGGTCGAATACCAGTACTTGATCTGCTCGGGCAGCGTGTTGTCGGCGGTCTTGAGCGTCTGCCAGTTGTCGAGCCAGAACTTCAGGCGGAAGGCGTTGGGGCCGACGGCGAAGGCCAGCGGCTCGCGCACCATGACGCCGTCCAGCACCCGCAGGTTGCCGAAGTCGACCAGGAACTGGTTGGCGGTGGAGAGCGACATGATGCCGGCGTCCAGGCGGCCGGTGGACAGCGCCTGGCCGACCGGCGCGCTGCCGCCGGAGAATTCCTTGAGCGTGGCCTTGGGCAGCATCTTCTTGCCGACCTCGGCGTAGGTGCTGGCGCCCAGCGCGCCGACGGTCACGCCGTCCTTGTCCAGTTCCGCGTACGACTTGTAGGGAGAGTCCTTGGGCACCACGGCGACGGTGTCGGCGTAGAACATCGGCGCCGAAAATAGCACCTGGGCGGCGCGCGCCGGCGTCGGCGTCATGTCGGCGGCCACCATGTCGGCCTTGCCCGACAGCAGCGCCGGGATCAGGCCCTTCCATTCATAGTCCTGCAGCACCAGCTTGACGCCCAGGTCGTCGGCCATGCGCCTGGCCACCTCGACCGCCAGGCCGGTGCGCTTGCCGCTCTTGTCCATGAAGCTCATCAGCGGGCCGGAGGTCTGCACCGCCACCCGCAGTTCGCCGCGCTTGATGATGTCCGACAGCTCGTCGGCGCGGGCCGGCTGGGCGATCGCGGCCACGGCCAGCGCGACGCCGGCGGCGCCCAGCCATTGTTTGATTTTCAGCATTTGCTTCCCCTTCAAGATGGATGACGTGTGTCGTTCCGGGCGTACACCTGATGCCGGCGGCGCCCGGTCAGGCCGGGCCGGCCCTGCTTGCTGCGGTTGCTGCTTGCTGCGGTTGCTGCCTGATGCGGATGCGGTGTGCTGCGGTTGCTGCGTGATACGGGTGCGCTGTGTTGCCTGCTGCGTAGTGCGTACTGCGTAGAACTTGCTGCCAAGACTGCGTGCCGCGCCAATGCCGACGAAAACCCGGGCCGGGCGCCAACGGCGCCGCCGGCCCGCTACAGGATCTTTTCCAGGAAGGCGCGGGTGCGCGCCTCTCTCGGCTGGCCGAAGACCTCGGCCGGCGTGCCGGCTTCGACGACGCGGCCGGCGTCCATGAACAGGGCGCGGTCGCCCACGTCGCGGGCGAAGCCCATTTCGTGCGTCACCACCGCCATGGTCATGCCGTCGCGCGCCAGGGCGCGCATCAATTCGAGGATGCCGCCGACGGTCTCCGGATCGAGCGCCGAGGTGGCCTCGTCGAACAGCATCAGCTTGGGGTCCATCGCCAGGGCGCGGGCGATCGCCACGCGCTGCTGCTGGCCGCCGGACAACTGGCTGGGATAGCGCGGGCCGAAGTCGGCCATGCCGACCCGGTCCAGCAGTTCGAGCGCGTGGCGTTCGGCCTGGACGCGGTCACGGCCGCGCACCACGCGCTGCGGCAGGACCACGTTGTCGAGCGCGGTGCGATGCTGGAACAGGTTGAAGTGCTGGAACACCATGCCGACGTCGGTGCGCCAGCGGTTGACGTCGGTGGCCGGGTCGGTCAGCGACACGCCGTCGACCCGGATGGTGCCGCTGTCGATGCGCTCCAGGCCATTGAGGGTGCGCAGGAACGTGCTCTTGCCCGAGCCGGACGGCCCCACCACCACCAGCACCTCGCCACGATCGAGGCGGCAGTCGATGCCCGCCAGCGCCAGATGATCGGGCTGGCCTTCTCGCTGGTAGGTCTTGGTGACCGACTCGACTAGCAGCAGGGGTTCTGACACGCGCATCGCCTTCAAAAAAGGTTTCGCATTTCGCGCTGGAGTTTCGTATAGTAAATTTATTTCCAGAATCGCCACTTAGGCATAACCCTTAAGCGAAGGCCCGCCCTTCGCCGGCATCTCCAAGGAACCGGTATGGACACGCCCCAAGACATCCTGCGCGCACTCGGACTGAATCCCGCGACCCTGACCGGCGGCACGCTCACCGCCCGCAGCCCGATCGACGGCGCCGAGCTGGCCCAGGTCCACGAACACACGGTGGCGCAGGCCCACGCGGCCATCACCCGCGCCCGCCAGGCCAGCCTGGCCTGGCGCGACGTGCCGGCGCCGCGCCGCGGCGAACTGCTGCGCCTGTTCGGCGAAACGCTGCGCCAGCACAAGCGCGAGCTGGGCCGCCTGGTCAGCCTGGAAGCCGGCAAGATCGTGGCCGAGGGCGAAGGCGAGGTCCAGGAAATGATCGACATCTGCGACTTCGCCGTGGGCCTGTCGCGCCAGCTGTACGGCCTGACCATCGCGTCCGAGCGCCCGGGCCACCGCATGATGGAAACCTGGCATCCGCTGGGCGTGGTGGGCGTCATCAGCGCCTTCAACTTCCCGGTGGCGGTGTGGTCCTGGAACGCCGCGCTGGCGCTGGTGTGCGGCAACGCCGTGGTCTGGAAGCCGTCGGAAAAGACGCCGCTGACCGCGCTGGCCTGCCAGGCGCTGTTCGCGCAGGCGGTGCAGCGCTTCGGCGACGCCCCGGCCGGCCTGTCCGAAGTGCTGATCGGCGGCCGCGACATCGGCGAGGCGCTGGTGGATTCGCACGCGGTGGCGCTGGTGTCGGCCACCGGCTCGACCCGCATGGGCCGCCAGGTCGGCCCGCGCGTGGCGCAGCGCTTCGGCCGCGTGCTGCTGGAACTGGGCGGCAACAACGCCATCATCGTCGGCCCCACTGCCGACCTCGACATGGCCGCGCGCGGCATCGTCTTCGGCGCCATCGGCACCGCCGGCCAGCGCTGCACCACCACGCGCCGCCTGATCGTGCACGAAAGCGTGGCCGACGACCTGCTGCAGCGCCTGCACAAGGCCTACGCCAGCGCCCCCATCGGCAACCCGCTGGACGGCAAGAACCTGGTTGGCCCGCTGATCGACCGCGTCTCGTTCGACGCCATGCAGGCCGCGCTCAAGGCCGCCGGCGAACAGGGCGGCAAGGTCAGCGGCGGCGAACGCGTGCTGGCCGACCAGTACCCGGACGCCTGGTACGTGCGCCCCGCCATCGCCGAGATGCCCGGCCAGACCGACGTGGTCTGCCACGAGACCTTCGCGCCGATCCTGTACGTGATGCGCTACAGCGACTTCAACCAGGCGCTGGCGCTGCAGAACGGCGTGCCGCAGGGCCTGTCGTCGGCCATCTTCACCAACGACCTGCGCGAGGCCGAGACCTTCCTGTCGGCCTCGGGCTCGGACTGCGGCATCGCCAACGTCAACATCGGCACGTCGGGCGCCGAGATCGGCGGCGCCTTCGGCGGTGAAAAGGAAACCGGCGGCGGCCGCGAATCGGGTTCGGACGCCTGGCGCAACTACATGCGCCGCGCCACCAACACCATCAACTACTCGCGCAACCTGCCGCTGGCGCAGGGCATCAAGTTCGGCGAATAAGCCGCAAACCCAACGGCACGAGGCCCCGCGCATCGCCGATGATGCGCGGGGCCTCGTGCCATGCGGGGCGCCGATATCGGCCCGCGGCCTTGCGCCGGCACGCGCGCCACTCACGCCGGGCACAGCCGGCGGCGCGTCCACGCTACCGCGCCCATGTTGCAAGTCCTACATCCGATAAGCCCGACTTACAAAATGTAGGCCGGGCCGATGCTACATTGCAGCGTCACAGATACCACCGGCCTCCCATGACTTCGTCCCGACGCATTGCCCTTCCCCTGCGCACCCTGACCGCCGCCCTGGCGCTGGGCCTGGCCGGCACCGCCGCCGCCGGCGTGTCGTACCGGCTCGACCGGCCATCGGCCGCGCCCGGCGACACCGTCACCATCGAGGCGGTGTACTTCAACGAAGGCAATGCCCGCGCCACCTGGGAGGCCCCGTCCGAACTGGTGCTGCAATGGCGCGGCCAGGACGGCCAGATCGTGCGCAGCCTGGCCAAGCTGCAGGGCGGCAAGGCCAACTACAGCGTGCCGGTCAACAATTTCGCGCGGATGGCCTGGACGGCCGTCGTGCCGGCCACGGCGCGCGGCCTGCAGGCGATCGCCATCGAAGGCCAGCCGGCGATGATGGCGCTGGACGCCACCGGCCGCGACAGCGGCACGCTGGCCAGCACGCCCGCGCAAGGGCCCGTGGTCGACGCGCGCACCGGCCAGCCGGTGCCGCCCGCCGTGGTGGCCGCGGCCGGCGCGTCGCCCGAAGGCGGCCCGGCACCGGACGCCGTGGCCGTCTCGAACTACCAGCAATCGGCCTTCGATCATTTCCGCAGCGCGATCTCGGAATACAAGCCGGTGTACTTCGACATCGGCACCCGTGGCCAGACCACCGCGCGCTTCCAGATCAGCGCCAAGTACCGCCTGTTCAGCCCGTCCGGCAACCGCCCGGCCACCTGGGGCGAGAATTTCTACCTGGGCTATACCCAGACCTCGCTGTGGGACCTGCAGGGCGATTCCATGCCCTTCATCGACACCACCTTCAACCCCAGCCTGTTCTGGCTGTCGGACAACATGTGGCAGTCGGAAAACCAGAGCTGGCGCCTGGGGCTGAACACCGGCGTCGAACACAACTCCAACGGCAAGGCCGGCGACGACTCGCGCTCGGTCAACAACGCCTATATCCAGCCGCAGTTCAACTACCGCTTCGACGGCGGCAGCACGCTGACCTTCGCGCCCAAGGTCAAGGCCTATTTCGGCGTGGCCAGCGAGAACTCCGACTACGCCGACTACGCCGGCCGCGTCGACTGGAACCTGCGCTGGGCGCAGGACAACGGCGCGGTGGTCTCGGCCATGTACCGCCAGGGCGACCAGCGCCGCCGCACCACCCAGCTCGATTTCGCCTGGCCGCTGCAGCGCACCTGGCTGAACATGAACGGCTACCTGCACCTGCAGTACTTCAACGGCTACGGCGAAACGCTGCTGGGCTACAACCAGCGCAACGAATCGCAGTTCCGCATCGGCTTGTCGCTGGTGCCCTGAGAAGGCCGCCGGCGCTACGGGCGCATGGATCCCGCAACAAAAAAAACCGGCCGCGAAGCCGGTTTTTTGTTGCCCGATGCCGTGAATGCGCTCGGCGCCGCCGCGAACCCTAGAGATCCGGGTCTTCCTCGACCTTGGGCATCAGGTAGGCCGTCAACGCGCTCGACGCCCCCGCCATCCCCCAAAGCAGAAAGAACGACACCGTATAAAACCCCACCCGCCCCGTCGGCACATACCCGAACACCGCCACATCCAGCGGATCGATCAGGGCAAAGACAATCGCGCTGCCCACGGCCGCCGCCAGGAACGACGGCCACAGTATCCACATCAACGACTTCAACCCCATGGCGTGCCTCCGGAAATCATCAACGAACGCCGCTCGCGGCCGGCGGCGTGTCCGCCTGCTCGATCACCAAGCCGCGCTTGACCACGCCTTCCTGGATCGGCTGGTCGCCGAACTGGGTATAGGCCAGGTAGATCGTGATCGAACAGCCGATCACCGCCAGGAACGGCCCGGCCATCAGGAACCAGGGCCAGAACTCGCGGTACCAGGGTTTCACCATCATCGGCGCGGCAGCATGGGCAGTAGTCATCGTCGGCATCCTTTTTCCCGAATCAATCGGGCACATAGAAACTTGCGGCCTCGTCGGTCTCGACCGGCCGGTTCTCTTGGTCATGGGCGCGGGCCCGCAACGTGATCGGGTGGGCACCGGGTTCGACGCCGGCCGGCGCGCGGATCACCATCGGCACCAGCTTGTTGGCCGCCGCTTCGACCTCCACCACGTCCGACTCGCCCTGTCCGGCGCGCACCGCCAGCCCCGGCACGCCGTCGGCCGACAGCCGCAGCCGCAGCGGCGAATCCGAGGTGTTGATGATCTGCAGCCGGTACACGTTCTCGATCATGCCGCCGGCCACTTCGCGCCCCAGCACGCCGCGGTCGCGGATCACGTCGACCCGCAACGGGTTGCGCATCGCCAGCGAGGCCACGAACGCCACCGCCAGCGCCAGGATCAGCGAGCCATAGATCAGCACCCGCGGCCGCAGCAGGTGCGAGCGCGCGCTCTGGGTCGACAGTCCGTCCAGCATCGCCCGCTCGGAGGTGTAGCGGATCAGCCCCGACGGGTACTGCATCTTGTCCATCACCTGTTCGCAGGCGTCGATACAGGCGCCGCAGCCGATGCACATGTATTGCAGGCCTTCGCGGATGTCGATGCCGGTCGGGCACACCTGCACGCACAGGCTGCAATCGACGCAGTCGCCCAGCCCGGCGGCCTTGTGGTCGACCTTGCGCGAGCGGCCGCCGCGCGGATCGCCGCGGCGCTTGTCGTAGGTCACCACGAAGGTATCGGGGTCGACCATCACGCTCTGGAAGCGCGCGTACGGGCACATGTACTTGCACACCGACTCGCGCATGAAGCCGGCGTTGCCCCAGGTGGCGAAGCCGTAGAACACCATCCAGAACCATTGCCACGGCCCCAGCTGCAGCGTGAACAGTTCGTGGCCCAGCTCGCGGATCGGCGCGAAATAGCCGATGAAGGTCGAGCCGGTCCACCAGGCCAGCGCGATCCACAGGACGTGCTTGGTGACCTTCAGGCGCGCCTTGCGCCAGGTCCAGGGCGATTCATCGAGCCGGATGCGGGCGACGCGGTCGCCTTCGACCCTGCGCTCGATCCACATGAAGATCTCGGTGTAGACGGTTTGCGGACAGGCGTAGCCGCAGAACAGCCGACCCGCCACCGCGGTGAACAGGAACAGCGCCAGCGCCGAGATCACCAGCAGCACCGCCAGGTAGACCACGTCCTGCGGCCACAGCACCAGGCCGAACAGGTAGAACTTGCGCGCGCCCAGGTCGAACAGCACCGCCTGGCGGCCGTTCCATTGCAGCCACGGCAGGCCGTAGAAGATCAGCTGGGTGAGGAAGACGAAGGCGATGCGCCAGCGCGCGAAGATGCCGCTGACCGAGCGCGGATAGATCTTGCCGCGCACGTCGGCCAGGGTCTGCTCCAGCGTTTCATGGCCAGGACGCGGCGGCCGCACGTGCGGCCGCCAGGGTGGCGGGTCGCCGCCAGGCGAACTGCTGACGCTTGCGCTTGACCCATCATCCATGTGCTGCTCCGTGCGGTAAGTCCATGTGATATGGGGGCCGCCATCGCGGCGCGCCCCCACCTATGTGGCGATGCCTACTTGGCCGAGGCGGCTGCCGTGGCCGGTTGTTGCGCATCCGGCTTGTTGGACAGGCCCCAGACCCAGGCGGTCAGGATCTTGATCTGTTCCGGGCTGAGGATGTCGCCGTGCGCCGGCATGCGGTTGTCGCGGCCGTCCAGGATCGTCTTGACGATGGTGGCCTCCGAACTGCCGTAGAGCCAGACGTCGTCCGTCAGGTTGGGCGCGCCCAGCGCCTGGTTGCCCTTGCCGTCGACACCGTGACAGGCCACGCAGAAATTGGCGAACTCGCGCTGGCCGCGGAACACCCGCACCGGATCGGCGGTCAGGCCCGACAGCGAACGCACGTACTGCGCGATGTCGGCGGCGGTCTTGGGATCGATGGCCGATTTCCAGGGAGGCATCATGCCGATGCGGCCGTTGGTGATGGTCTGCATGATGGCTTCGGGCGAGCCGCCGTGCAGCCAGTCGCCGTCGGTCAGGTTGGGAAAGCTCGGGCCGCCCTTGGCGTCGGAGCCATGGCACTGCGCGCAGGTGTTCAGGAACAGGCGCTGGCCGATTTCACGGGCGCCCGCGTCCGCGGCGATCTGCGGCACGGTCATGGTCTCGAAGCGCGCATAGATCGGGCGCACGGCCGCGGCCATCTTGGCCTGTTGCTGCGCCACTTCGTCGGCGCTGCTGTAGCCGAGCTGGCCCTTGTACGACCCCAGGCCGGGCATGAAGAACAGGTAGCCGAGCGCGAAGGCGCAGGCCAGCAGGTACATCCAGGTCCACCAGCCGGGCACCGGGTTGTTCAGTTCCGTGAGGTCGCCGTCCCAGACGTGGCCGGTGTCCTCGACCTGGCCGTTGGCCGGCTTGGTGCTGAGCCAGCGGCGCTGCGTGTACAGCAGCCACACACACCAGACCACGCCGCCGACCGCGACGATCGAGATGAAATACCCCCAGAAGCCATTGACGAAATCGCTCATGACCGATCCGCTCCATCTTGTTGTGCCGGCCCGAACTCATCGGGCAGCGCGAACGGCAACATGGCCGATTCGCTGTTGGCATGCTGGCGGCCGCGCGAGCAGGCCCACCAGACGATGCCGAAAAAGGTTGCCATCGAGATGGCGGTGACGATTGCGCTCAGCAGGGCCATGGTCAGCCTCCGGTGGCCGCGGGTTGCGCGGCGGCGGCCGGCGGCTGCGCGGCCTTGCTGGCTTCCTCGGCCTTCCTGGCCTCTTCCGCCTTCCTGGCCTGCTGCGCCTTGCGCACGCCGACGCCCAGCCCTTGCAGGTAGGCCACCAGCGCGTCCTCTTCGGTCTTGCCCTCGATGGCCTTGGGCGCCGCGGCGATCTCCTCGTCGGTGTACGGCACGCCCAGGGCGCGCAGCGCGCGCATCCGCTGCTCGACGTTCTGGCCGGTGATCACGGTCTTTTCCAGCCACGGGTAGGCAGGCATGTTGGACTCGGGCACCACCTTGCGCGGGTTGCGCAGGTGGATGCGGTGCCAGTCGTCGGAATAGCGTTCACCCACGCGCGCCAGGTCGGGACCGGTGCGCTTGGAGCCCCACAGGAAGGGGTGGTCGAACACCGACTCCGAAGCCAGCGAGTACGAGCCGTAGCGCTGCACTTCGGCGGCCAGCAGGCGCACCTGCTGCGAGTGGCAGCCGACACAACCTTCGCGGATGTAGACGTCGCGGCCCATCAGGCGCAGCGGGCTGTAGGGTTCGACCCCCGCCACCGGCTGCGTGGTGCTGTGCTGGAAGAACAGCGGCACGATCTGCACCAGCCCGGCGAATGACACCACCAGGATGCTGGCGATGATCATCCAGCCGATGTTCTTCTCGAGCGTCTGGTGGGAAAAAAAGCCTTGTTGCTTGTTGGCCATGATGTCCTCGTCAAACGGTGGCCGGCGCGGGCGCGGCGACAGCCGGCGCGCGGGTGGCGTGGGGGTCGTCCTGCGGGATGGCGGGGTTGACCGCCTGCGCGCCGCGCACCGTCTTCCACACGTTCCAGGCCATGACCAGCACGCCTGACAGGAACAGCGCCCCGCCCAGCAGACGGATCAGGTAGTACGGCACCCGCGTCTTGAGTTCCTCGACGAAGCTGTAGACCAGCGTGCCGTCGGCGGCGGTGTCGCGCCACATCAGGCCCTGCTGCACCCCGGCGATCCACATCGCGGCGATGTACAGCACCACGCCGATGGTGGCGATCCAGAAGTGCAGCTCGATGGCCTTGACGCTGTACATCTTCTCGCGGCCATACAGGCGCGGGATCAGGTAGTAGAGCGAGCCGAACGAGATCATCGCGACCCAGCCCAGCGCGCCGGAGTGCACGTGGCCGATGGTCCAGTCGGTGTAGTGCGACAGCGCGTTCACGGTGCGGATCGACATCATCGAGCCTTCGAACGTGGCCATGCCGTAGAACGACAGCGCGGTCACCATGAACTTCAGGATCGGATCGGTGCGCAGCTTGTACCAGGCGCCCTGCAGCGTCATGATGCCGTTGATCATGCCGCCCCACGACGGCGCCAGCAGGATCAGCGAGAACGTCATGCCCAGCGACTGGGTCCAGTCGGGCAGCGAGGTGTACAGCAGGTGGTGGGGCCCGGCCCACATGTAGGTGAAGGCCAGCGCCCAGAAGTGGACGATGGACAGGCGGTACGAGTAGATCGGACGGCCGGCCTGCTTGGGCACGAAGTAATACATCATGCCCAGGAAGCTGGTGGTCAGGAAGAAGCCGACCGCGTTGTGGCCGTACCACCACTGCACCATGGCGTCCTGCACCCCGGCGTAGGCCGAGTACGACTTCCACAGCGTCACCGGCATCTCGATGTTGTTGAAGATATGCAGGATGGCGATGGTGAGGATGTACGAGCCGAAGAACCAGTTGGCCACGTAGATGTGCTTGGAACGGCGCTTGATGATGGTGCCGAAGAACACGATCGCGTAGGCCACCCAGACCAGGGTGATCAGGATGTCGATCGGCCATTCCAGTTCGGCGTATTCCTTGCTGCTGGTGTAGCCCAGCGGCAGCGTGATGGCGGCGGCCACGATGACCGCCTGCCAGCCCCAGAAGGTGAACGCGGCCAGCCGGTCACAGAAAAGGCGGGCCTGACAGGTGCGCTGGACCACGTAGTACGAGGTCGCGAACAGCGCGCTGCCGCCAAAGGCGAAGATCACGGCATTGGTGTGCAGCGGACGCAGGCGGCCGTAGCTGAGCCAGGCGGTGTCGAAATTCAACTGAGGCCAAATCAGCTGCGCGGCGAGAAAAACGCCCACAGCCATGCCGACAATGCCCCAGACCACCGTCATGAGCGCGAACTGCCTCACGATGCGATAGTTGAAGGTATCGGCCTTGCTTGCGATTGCGGCGCAATCGTTCATCACCCTTCCCCCAAAAGAAACAATTAGCTTCAGGTTTCAATGATGGGGGGTCGCGCGTAAACCGGGGTTGATGTGAATCAAACCCTATTGGCCGTGCAGGGGAACCCGCAGCGCCGGCGCAACGTCCATGGCCGGGCGGCGGACACGGCGGATCGGACGGCTGCCCGATGGCCGCCGCCTGCGCAATGCCCGGTGCCAGAGGGGGATCTAGCCGCGCGCGGCCGGGCCGCTGTCGTCGTCGCGCAGGATGGCGGTGCCGGCGTTGTCGGTGTCGTCGTACTGGCCGTTGAACACGGCCCACCACAGCGACACGCCGATGGCCAGCACGAACAGCAGGGACAGCGGCAGGAGCAGATAAAGGATGGTCATGGCGCGGCTTCCAGCGCGCCGCCGGGCGCCAGGCTGCCCGACCAGTCCTGGCGCGACAGCCGCCAGGAGTTGTAGGCCACCGCCAGCGACGACACCAGCATGGTGATGGCCGCCAGCCAGGGCGTGACCCAGCCGACCAGCGCCAGCGGCGTCATCAGCAGGTGCCAGACCAGCGAGCCGTGCAGGTTCTGGCGCGCCTTGCGTTGCGCCTGGGCCAGCAGCGCGTCCAGCGCGGCGTCGGGCATGGACGGATGCGCCGCCAGCGCCGAATGCGCCGACGCCATGGCGGTGGGCACCGCCATCGACATGGCACAGGGACAGCTCATGACCAGCAGCGCCACCATCACCGGGATGCTGTGGGCCGGGTCGATATAGGCCCAGGCCGCCGCCGCGCCCAGCGCCAGCGCCACCTGCGCCATCACGAAGCGCGACGCCAGCCGGTCGGCGCCCGCGCCCAGCCGCTGGCGCTGGGCCTCGACCCTGGCATGGCGCTGGCCGCCGGCGGTGCCGCCGAACGACTGGCGTGCGCACAGTTCCAGGTAGCGCGCGGTCAGCAGGAACGCGACGAACATGGTGACCGAATCGAAATAGACCTCGCCGTGGCCCGAGTAGGTGGCGTAGACACTGGGGATGAAGGCGGCGACGATGCCCAGCGCCACCGGCACGTCCATGCCGGCGCGGCCCTGGCGCAGGTTGGCGCCGGCGTGGCGCCAGATCGGCCAGGCCGAATACAGCACCACCGGCACCGTCAGGGCCAGGCTGGCCCAGTTCATCAGCACGATGGCCCAGTCGAGCGTGTCCAGGGCGTCCCTGGGAATGCCTTCGTGGCGCAGGTAGCCGGGCCAGGCGAACATCATCACCTGCATCATCGCCAGCCACGCCAGCGACAGGCGCACCAGCGCGTGGCGGCGCTGCTGGCGCTCGGCGTCGGACAGGGACGAAGGGACGGCGAAAATGGATTTTGCTCGCATGCGCCGATGCTACCCAGCGCCGCCGGCGCCCGCCTTGACCTGGATCAAGCAGCCCCCGGCGCCTTGCCGCGACCCCGCCCGGTGACGGCGGGAATCCCGGCGGCGGCGCCGTCAACCGGCCGGGGGCGCCGCCGATTCAGGGCCGCTGCGCGCGCAGCACGGTCACGACCGCCCGCATCAGGGTGTCCAGCTCGTCCGGGGCGATGGTCAGCGCCGGCGTCAAATACACCACGTTGCCGAACGGCCGCACCCAGACGCCGGCCTCGACCAGGCGCCGCTTGAGGGCCTCGCGGTCGTCGATGCGGTCCAGCTCGACCACGCCGATCGCGCCCAGCACCCGCACGTCGCGCACCCAGGCCAGCTCGCGGCACGGCGCCAGCCCCGCTTCCAGGGCCGACGACAGCGCCCGCGCCTGGGCCAGGCGCGGTTCGCTCTCGAACAGGTCGAGCGAGGCGTTGGCGGCGGCGCAGGCCAGCGCGTTGCCCATGAACGTAGGGCCATGCATCAGCGCGTGCGACGGGTCGTCCGACCAGAAGGCGTCGAACACCCGGCTGCTGGCCACCGTGGCGGCCAGCGGCAGCGTGCCGCCGGTCAGGGCCTTGGACAGTGTGATGATGTCGGGGCGGATGCCGGCCTGCTCGAACGCGAACATCGTGCCGGTGCGGCCGAAGCCGGTGAAGATCTCGTCGAAGATCAGCAGCAGGCCATGGCGGTCGGCCAGCTGGCGCAGGCGCCGCAGCACCTCGGGGTCGTGCAGCAGCATGCCGCCGGCGCCCTGCACCAGCGGCTCGACCAGGATGCCGGCCAGTTGCGGGCCGCGCGTCTCCAGGAAGGCGTCGAGCCGGGCCATGGCGGCCTCGTCGCGCGGCAGGTCGACGATGTCGTGTTCGGCCAGCATGCCGCGGAACAGGCTGTGCATGCCCTCGTCGGGGTCGCACACCGCCATGGTGCCGAAGGTGTCGCCGTGATAGCCGCCGCGGAACGCCAGGAAGCGGCTGCGGCCGCGTTCGCCCTGGTTCAGCCAGAACTGCACCGCCATCTTCATGGCGACTTCCACCGCCACCGAGCCGGAGTCCGTGTAGAACACCCGGTCCAGCCCCGGCCCCAGCAGGCCGGCCAGGCGCCGCGCCAGGGTCAGGGCGGGTTCGTGGGTCAGGCCGCCGAACATCACGTGCGGCATGGCGTCCAGCTGCGCCCGCACCGCCTGGGCGATGTGTGGGTGGTTGTAACCGTGGCAGGCGGTCCACCAGGACGCCACGCCGTCGATCAATTGGCGGCCGTCGGCCAGTTCCAGGCGGCTGCCGTGGCTGCGGACCACGGGCAGCGGCGGCGTCGCGGTCTTCATCTGGGCGTAAGGCTGCCAGATATGCGGCTGGCCCCGGGCCATCCAGTCGGGGGTATGCATGTTTCACCTCCACTACAATGGCTCGCATTCTACGGCCGGGGGCCTGACGGCGCGCTTCGCGGCCGCGGCCCTGGGGCGGGGCACCCGCCGCCGGCCGCCGCAGGAAATCGTCATGTCCAAGCTGGATCCCCTCTTTTCTTCCGAACTGGCGCAAGCCGAATCGCGCCGCGTCCGCCGCCGGCTGCGCGCCGCCGGGGCCGCCCCCGCCGGCCGCATCGCGCTGGACGGCGCGACGCTGCTGAACTTCTCCAGCAACGACTACCTGGGCCTGTCCCGCCACCCGCTGCTGATCGAGCGCTCGCGCGAATGGGCCGCCCGCCACGGCGCCGGCGCGCAGGCCTCGCGGCTGGTGTGCGGCAATCTCGACCTGCACGAGCAGGTCGAGGCCAAGCTGGCGCGCCTGAAGGGCACCGAGGCCGCGCTGCTGCTGGCCTCCGGCTGGCAGGCCAACGCCGCCGTGCTGCCCGCGCTGCTGCGCGCGGCCGCCGGCCAGGGCGAGGTGCAGGTCTACGCCGACAAGCTCAACCACGCCAGCCTGCACCACGGCTGCCAGGCGGCGGGCGTGCGCCAGATCCGCTTCCGCCACAACGACCTGGACCACCTCGAGGCGCTCTTGGCGGCGCGCGCCGACCCGTCGGCCGCGCCCGCCGTGCGCTTCATCCTGACTGAAAGCGTCTTCAGCATGGACGGCGACCGCACCGACGTCGCCCGGCTGGCGGCGCTGGCCGAACGCTACCAGGCCTTCGTCTACCTGGACGAGGCCCACGCCACCGGCGTGCTGGGGCCGGGCGGCATGGGGCTGGCCGGACTGGCGCCCGGTGGCGTCGACCTGGCCATGGGCACCTTCAGCAAGGCGCTGGGCGGTTTCGGCGCCTACGTGGCGGGCTCGCGCGCGCTCTGCGACTACCTGGTCAACGCCTGTTCCGGTTTCATCTACACCACCGCCCTGCCGCCCGCCGTGCTGGGCGCCATGGATGCCGCCCTGGACCTGGTGCCGACGCTGGACGCCGAACGCGCCCGGCTGGCGGCCTCAGGTGAACGCCTGCGCACCGCGCTGCACGGCCTGGGCGTGGACACCGGCGACTCGTCCACCCAGATCGTGCCCGCCATCGTCGGCGACGAGGCCCGCGCCCTGGCGCTGGCGGCGGCGCTGGAACAGCGCGGCCTGCTGGCCGTGGCGATCCGCCCGCCCACCGTGCCGGCCGGCACCAGCCGGCTGCGCATCGCCCTGAGCGCGGCGCACCGCGACGGCGATATCGACCAACTGATAGACGGCCTGACGGCCGCGCTCGCCTGATGCCGGCCGCCGCTCCGTCCGTTCGCCCCACCCTGCTGTTCCTGCACGGCTGGGCCTTCGACGCCGCGTTCTGGGCGCCGCTGGCCGCCGCGCTGGCCGACTGGCCGCAGGCCGTGGCCGACGCCGGCTATTTCGGCCCGGCCCACGCGCCCGCGCCGGCCGGGCCGGTGCTGGCCATCGGCCACTCGCTGGGCGCACTGCGCCTGCTGGGCGAACCGCCGCCCGCCTGCCTGGGCCTGGTGGCGATCAACGGCTTCGCCTGCTTCGGCGCGGCCGACGACTTCCCCGACGGCGTGCCGGCGCGCATGCTCGACCGCATGCTGAACCGGCTGGCGGCGCAACCCGACACGGTGCTGCGCGATTTCCGCCAGCGCTGCGGCGACGCCGGCGCCTTCGGCCCGCCCCAGCTCGAACCGCTGGCGCGCGACCTGCGGATCCTGCGCGACGCCGACCAGCGCGCCGCGCTGGCGACGCTGCCCATGCCGCTGCTGGCGCTGGCGGGCGCGGCCGATCCGATCGCCCCCGCGCCGATGACGACGGCGGGCTTCGGCGCCGCCGCCGAACTGCACTGGCGCGAGGCCGGCGGCCACCTGCTGCCGCTGACCGACACCGACTGGTGCGCGCAGCGCATCCGCGCCTTCCTGGCCCGCGTGGCGCCCGCCGCATGAGCGCCGATCCGCGCAATGCCCGGGTCGGCGCGCGCTTCGGCGCCGCCGCCACCCGCTACGACGACCACGCCCCCGCCCAGCGCATCACCGCCGCGCGGCTGGCCGACGCGATCGGCCGGCTGGCGCTGCCGCCGCGCCCGCGCATCCTGGAGATCGGCTGCGGCACCGGCCTGCTGACGCAGGCGCTGGCCGCGCGGCTGGGCCCGGCGGACTGGACCGTGACCGACATCTCCCCCGCCATGCTGGCGCGGGCCCGGCAGGGCCCGGCGCTGCCCGGCGCCGCCCGCTACCAGGTCCTGGACGGCGAGCATCCGCAAGGGCTGCCGGGAGACTACGACCTGATCTGCTCCAGCCTGGCGGTTCAGTGGTTCGCCGACCTGAACGGCGGCCTGGGCCGCCTGGCCGGCCTGCTGGCGCCCGGCGGCCACCTGGCGGTGGCCACGCTGGCCGAGGGCACCTTCGCGGAATGGCGCGCCGCCCACGACGCTGTCGGCCTGGCCGCGGCCACGCCGGCGTATCCCCCAAGCGGCGCCATCCGTCCGGCCATGGCCGATCTGGCCGGTGGCGTGCACAGCGAACGGCTGATACAAGATCATCCTGACGGCCTGCACTTCCTGAAGGCATTGAAGGGCATAGGCGCCACCACGCCCGCCCCCGGCACGGCGCCGCTGGGCGCGGCCGCGCTGCGGCGGGTGCTGGCGCAATTCGACAAACAAGGCGCCACGGTGACCTACCACCTGGCCTATGGCATATGGAAAAACATGACTGACTCCCCCGCCCAAGGCGTATTCGTCACCGGCACCGATACCGGCATCGGCAAGACCCTGGTGTCGGCCATCCTGACGCGCGCCTGGCAGGCCGACTACTGGAAGCCGGTGCAGACCGGCGTGGCCGAGGAGCCGGGCGACACCGAGACCGTCGCCCGCCTGGCGCAGCTGCCGCCCGAGCGCCTGCACCTGCCGGCCTACGTGCTGCAGGCGCCGCTGTCGCCCTGGGCCGCCGCGCCGCTGGAAGACGCGGTGATCGACGCCACCGCCATCGTGCCGCCCGCCACCCGCGCGCCGCTGATCGTCGAAGGCGCCGGCGGCCTGTACGTGCCGATCGACGACAGCCACATGATGATCGACCTGATCGCGCGCCTGGGCATGCCGGTGGTGCTGGCCGCGCGCAGCGGCCTGGGCACCATCAACCACACCCTGCTCAGCCTGGAAGCGCTGCGCCGCCGCGCCATCCCGGTGCTGGGCGTGATCATGAGCGGCCCGCTGTCGGCCGGCAATCGCGAGGCGATCGAACGCTTCGGCAACGTGCGGGTGCTGGCCGAGATCCCGCCGCAGGACCGGGTCGACGCGGCCGCCGTCGAAGCGCTGGCGCGCACCGTGCCGCCGCTGGCGGAGTGCCTGGCGGCCATGCGCGCCGCGGCCTGACGGCATCGGCCGCGCTCACGCCGTGGCCGATGTCCGCAGGAAACGCTCGATGGCCGCCACCAGCGCCAGCGGCGTTTCATTCATCGGATAGTGGCCGGCATTGCGCAACACTTCGACCATCGCGCGCGGATAACGCCGCGCGTAGGTCTGCGCCATCAACGCCGGCGTGAACACCGGATCGTGCTCGCCCACCAGGGCCAGCAGCGGATGACGGCCATCGATGTCGTCGCTGAAATCGGTTCCGGCCCAGGCGGGCAAGTAGGCGGCAAAGGCCGTTGCGGATGAATGCGCGGCGGAATAAGCGGCCTTCCACGCGACCCACGCCGCCGGCAGGCGGCCGCCTGTGCTGCGGTCGATGATGGCACGGCGCGCGGCCAGGTCCGCCGCCGCGTCGTCAAACAGGGCGCGCGTGGCCGGCGCCATGGCGATGCCGCCGCACGGCACCGGCGCCACGGGCACCAGCGCGCGTACCCGCTCGGGCGCCAGCGTGGCAACCCGCTCGATCGCCATGCCGCCCATCGAATGGCCCACCAGGCTGAAGCGGTGGAACCCCAGCGTATCCGCCAGCGCCAGCGTATCGGCGGCGATCTCGTCGATGGAATGATCGCCGGCCACGTCGCGCCTGCCGCCGTAGCCGCGATAGTCCATGAAGACATAGCTGAAATCCGCGCCCGACAGCCACGGTTCGATCGGTCCAAAGGCGCGCGCGTCGCCGAACCAGCCGTGCAGCACGATGACGGGATGCGGGCCGTGGCCCACGCGATGGAAGGTATTGGCCATGTCGGCTCCGGAAGGTCAGGCGATCCGCCGCGCCCTGGCGGCGGACGCGATTGGCAATGCCGGTATCCTAGGCTCGGCGCGGCCGGCCCGCCTTCGATATCGGGCTATTTCCTATAGAATTCGGGCCATGCGCAATACCCTGGTCGATCCGTACGAGGACCTCCCGCGCGACGTGGTCGTGACGGCCTGCGACTACCCCGCGGGCCTGACGTTTCCGCGGCACGCCCACCGCCGCGGCCAGTTCGCCTTCGCCGCGCGCGGCACCATCAGCGTGACCACGCCGACGGGCCGCTGGCTGGTGCCACCACA
The DNA here is from genome assembly GCF_056523125.1 of Achromobacter sp. ISS7. Lineage (NCBI taxonomy): Bacteria > Pseudomonadati > Pseudomonadota > Betaproteobacteria > Burkholderiales > Alcaligenaceae > Achromobacter > Achromobacter sp. ISS7. The sequence goes on from NZ_JAWRZD010000001.1 coordinate 3,627,260, forward strand.
GCGCGCCTGCTGGGTGCCGGCGGGCGTGGATCACCAGATGACCATGGGCGGCCCGGTGACCATGCTCAACACCTTCCTCACAGACGCCGCCGCGCGGGCCTTGCGCCTTCCGGCGCAATGCCAGGTCCATGCGGTCTCGCCATTGCTGCGCCACCTGCTCGATGAAGCCATCGACCTGCCCGCGCTGTACGACCTGGATAGCCGCGCCGGCAAGTTGATGGCGCTGCTGGCGGCCGAAATCGCCGCCATGCCGGCGCTGTCGCTGCACGCGCCGCTGCCCGCCGATCCGCGCCTGGCGCGCGCCTGCCGCGCACTGTTCGCGGCGCCGTCGATCACGGCGGACCTGGACACGATGGCGGCCACCACCGGCATGAGCCGGCGCACCTTCACCCGCCAGTTCCGCGCGGAAACCGGCATCAGCTTCGGCGCCTGGCGCCAGCAGGCCTGCCTGTTGGCCGCGATCGAACGCCTGAGCCAGGGCCAGCCCGTGACGCGCGTCGCGCTGGACCTGGGCTACGCCAGCCCCAGCGCCTTCACCAGCGCGTTCCGGCGCGTGCTGGGCCAGGCGCCCGGCGCGTACCTGGCGGCGCGGCGCTAGCGCATCTTTATCCGCCGCCATCCCAAAAAAAGAGGGTGCCCGCAGGCACCCTGAATCCACCCTACAACAGCACTACAACTGCAACTGCAAAATCAATCCCGTCCGGCTCAGGCGGCCTTCTGCTCCTTGCCGTGCTCGAACTGCGCTTCCTCGGTCGAGCCGGTCAGCGCGGTGGTCGAGGACTTGCCGCCCTCGATGGTCTGGGTGACGGCGTCGAAGTAGCCGGTGCCCACTTCGCGCTGGTGCTTGACCGCGGTGAAGCCCAGGTCGGCGGCGGCGAATTCCTTCTGCTGCAATTCGACGAAGGCGCTCATCTGGCGGCGGGCGTAGCCGTGGGCCAGCTCGAACATGCCGTAGTTCAGCGCATGGAAGCCGGCCAGCGTGATGAACTGGAACTTGTAGCCCATGGCGCCCAGCTCGCGCTGGAACTTGGCGATGGTGGCGTCGTCCAGGTTCTTCTTCCAGTTGAACGACGGCGAGCAGTTATACGCCAGCAGCTTGCCCGGGAACTGGCGATGGATCGCATCGGCGAACTTGCGGGCGTATTCCAGGTTGGGCGTGGACGTTTCGCACCAGATCAGGTCGGCGTACGGCGCGTAGGCCAGGCCGCGCGAGATCGCCTGGTCGATGCCGGCGCGGGTGCGGAAGAAGCCTTCCACGGTGCGCTCGCCGGTGATGAACGGGCGGTCGTTGTCGTCGACGTCGCTGGTCACCAGGTCGGCGGCATCGGCGTCGGTGCGGGCCAGCAGCAAGGTGGGCGTGCCCATCACGTCGGCCGCCAGGCGCGCCGAGACCAGCTTGGCCACGGCTTCGCGGGTCGGCACCAACACCTTGCCGCCCATATGGCCGCACTTCTTCACGGACGCCAGCTGGTCCTCGAAGTGCACGCCCGAGGCGCCGGCCTCGATCATGGCCTTCATCAGTTCGAAGGCGTTCAGCACGCCGCCGAAACCGGCTTCGGCGTCGGCCACGATGGGCGCGAAGAAGTCGATGTAGCCCTCGTCGCCCGGGTTCTTGCCTTCCATCCACTGGATCTGGTCGCAGCGGGTCAGCGAGTTGTTGATGCGGCGCACGACCTGCGGCACCGAGTTGGCGGGGTACAGCGACTGGTCGGGGTACATCTCGCCGGCCAGGTTGGCGTCGCCGGCCACTTGCCAGCCCGACAGGTAGATGGCCTTGAGGCCGGCCTTGACCTGCTGCATGGCCTGGTTGCCGGTCAGGGCGCCCAGCGAATTCACGAAAGGCTCGCTGTGCAGTTGTTCCCACAGGCGGGTCGCGCCGCGGCGAGCCAGGGAATGCTCGACGGCGATCGAGCCGCGCAGGCGGATGACATCCTCGGCGCTGTAGTCGCGCTTGATGCCCTGCCAGCGGCTGTTCTCGGCCCAGTCTTTCTGCAGATTGCGGATTTCGGTTTCGCGGTTGCTCATGGTCATGCTCCTTGGTCTATGGCTGAAAAGGCAAGAAAACTTCGGGGTTGCATTGCGTGAATCGTTGGACAAAGTCTATGCCTGTGCTGCGGAGCAATGTGGCCGTGCCTCTTATATAAGAGGAAAAATATTATTCATAAAAATCAATAAGTTATTTGAATCATTCCGCATTGCGGAACGGAATTGTCATCCGTGAAATGACCGCGCGCTGCTGCGCAGCACGAACTTTCACATGCCGGGATCGGCGTTTCATGATGCGAAAAATGGACCGTTCGCGAGCGCCTACAATGCGGTCATCTCCACGTTTTCCGACGACCTTTCCATGACGCTGTCTCACGGCCCGCTGGGCCAGAGCGTGACCTACGTCTCGCAATACGACCCTTCGCTGCTGTTTCCCATCGCCCGCGCCCACAACCGCGAGGCGCTCAACCTGGCGCGCGGACCGCTGCCGTTCACCGGGGTCGACCTGTGGAACGCCTACGAACTGTCCTGGCTCGACGCCAAGGGCAAGCCGCGGGTGGCGATGGCGACGTTCTCGGTGCCGGCCGACAGCCCCAACATCATCGAGTCCAAGTCGTTCAAGCTGTACCTGAACTCGTTCAACCAGACCCGGCTGGTCAATTCGGCCGCGTTGCGCGGCCGCCTGGAACGCGACCTGAGCGCCGCCGCCGGCGCGCCCGTGGGCCTGGACTTCATCCTGCCGCAGCGCTTCGGCGAACTGCGGATGGGCGAGCTGGACGGTATCTATATAGACAAGCTCGACATCGAGATCGACACCTACGAGCCGGCGCCCGAATTGCTGCGCACGCGCGCCGGCGACGTGGTCGAGGAAACCCTGTGCTCGCGCCTGCTCAAGTCCAACTGCCCGGTGACCGGCCAGCCCGACTGGGCCAGCGTGCAGATCCGCTACCGCGGCCAGCCGATCGACCGTGAAGCGCTGCTGCGCTACGTGATCTCGTTCCGCCAGCACGCCGAATTCCACGAGCATTGCGTGGAACGCATCTTCACCGACATCATGCAGGCCTGCGCGCCCGAGCAATTGACGGTCTACGCCCGCTACACGCGGCGCGGCGGGCTGGACATCAACCCGTGGCGCAGCAACGTCGAGACGGCGCCGCCGGCCGACGTGCGCACGGTGCGCCAATAACGGGCGGCGCGCGCCTCCAGGGGCGCGCCACCTCGTGAACCCCAAGGCGGCGCCACCTGCCAACGGTGGCGCCGCGCCGGTTTACTTCACGAACGGCGCCGGCCGCGGCGTGTCGTCCGCCGACGGCGGCAGCAGCGGATACTGGATCGCCGGCTGGTCGCCCGTCAGCGTCTTCAGAAACGCCACGATCTGCGCGTTCTCGTCCGGCGTGAAGGTGCGGCCCAGTTGCAGGCGCCCCATCACGTCCACCGCCTGCGTCAGCGTGGCGGCCTCGCCGTCATGGAAGTACGGATAGGTCAGCGCCACGTTGCGCAGCGTCGGCACCTTGAAGTTGAAGCGGTCGGCGTCCTTGCCGGTGACCGCGGCGCGGCCCTCGGCCTTGTTGTCGGTCTGGTACGGCGCCACCAGCCCCATCTTCTGGAACGAGTTGCCGCCCACCGCCACGCCGTTGTGGCAGGCGACGCAACCGCTGTTCTTGAACAGGGTGTAGCCGGCCAGCTCCTTGACCGTCAGCGCCTTGTCGTCGCCCTTGAGCCACTGGTCGAAGCGCGAATTCGGCGTCACCAGCGTTTCCTCGAAGGCGGCCAGCGCGCCGGTCACCTCGCCGATGGTGATGCCGTCCTTGCCGAACACCTGCTTGAATTCGGCGCGGTAGCCCGGAATGGAGTTGAGCACCTGCACCGCCAGCTCGTGGGTCGAGGCCATTTCCATCGGGTTGGCGATGGGGCCGCCGGCCTGCTCGCGCAGGTCCTTGGCGCGGCCATCCCAGAACTGGGCGATGTTCAGGCTGGAATTGAGCACCGTCGGCGAGTTGATCCCCCCCTGCTGCCACTTGTGGCCGATGGACGCCTTCAGGTTGTCGGAGCCGCCCATGCCCAGGTTATGGCATGAATTACAGGAGATCGCGCCCGAGCGCGACAGGCGCGGGTCGAAGAACAGCTTCTTGCCCAGCTCCACCTTGGCCGGGTCCTTGACCACCGCCGCCTCGATCGGCTGGATCGGCTCCTGCCGGGGCGCCCCCGACGCCTGGCACGCCCACAATCCGATGACGACACCCGCCGCGAGCATCGCGTGCTTCTTTCCCATGGCTTTCTCCTGTTGAATAACCTTGTCGTTCTCAAGGTCATTACATCGGAGCCGGCCGGCAGGCGGCTTGCGATGCGTCAAGCGCGCCAGCGCCCCATCGCGCCCCGCCATGGCGGCTTGACCTGACGCAAGCCGGGCATGCCGGCCTGTCGCCACGCCTGACCGCGTCAGACGCCGGCGTCCAGCTGGCGCAGATGCGCCTCCAGGAAATCCACGCAGACCCGCACCTTGGCCGAGGCGTTCACGCGCGCCGGATACACCGCCCAGATATTGGCCTCCTGGCGATACTGCGGCAGCACCGGCACCAGCTTGCCGGCGGCGATCAGCGGGCCCACGTCCCAGGCCGAGCGCAGGATGATGCCGCGTCCGTCCACCGCCCACTGCACCACCATCTCGCCGTTGTTGGCCGACAGCGGCCCGCGCACCTTGACCGTGTGCTCGCGCTCGCCGCGCCGCATGCGCCAGACGCCGAAGGGGTGATCGCGCTCCTTGATCACCAGGCAGTCGTGCGCCGCCAGGTCGTCCAGCTTGCGCGGCACGCCGCGTTCGGCCAGGTACGACGGCGCGGCGCACAGCAGCCGGTGGTTGGCGGCGAGCTTGCGGGCGATCACGTGCGGCGCGATGTCGTCGCCGACCCGCACGTCCAGGTCATAGCCCTCGGCCGCCACGTCAATCAGGCGGTCGAACACCTCGAAGCGCACCTGCACCGCCGGATGGCGCGACACGAACGCCGACAGCGCCGGCGCCACCACCCGCCGGCCGAAGCCGAAGCTGCTGCAGATGCGCAGCAGCCCGCGCGGCTCGCGGCGCGTGACGCCGACCTCCTCGACCAGGTGGTCGACGTCGTCGAGGATGCGCTGGGCCCAGTGGTAGACGCGCTCGCCCGCCTCGCTCACCACCACCCGCCGGGTGGTGCGGTGGAACAACGGCGTGCCCAGGCTGGCTTCCAGCAACCGGATGCGCTTGGTGACATACGCGGCCGACATTCCCAGGTCCTCGGCGGCGCGGGAAAAGCTGGAGGCGCGCACCACCGCGTTGAACACGCGCAGGTCGGCGGGCAAGAGGTCATTATTCATGATTCGTGCATATTCATTTCACGCGATGGGTCATTGTAGATGGACTGTAGGCACGCCTACCATGGCTGCCATCCCCTGCGACGCGCCCGATGGCGTGGCGCGGGACGCCCTTCCCCCTTCCCTTTTCAGGTCCCTCCATGTCCCACGTCCACAAAATCGCAGCCATCGCCGGCGACGGCATCGGCAATGAAGTCCTGCCCGAAGGCCTGCGCGCCGTCCAGGCCGCCGCCCGCCGCTTCGGCCTGACGCTGCAGATCGACACCTTCCCCTGGGCCAACTGCGAGTACTACGCGCAGCACGGCGAAATGATGCCGCCCGACTGGAAGGAACAGCTGCAGGGCTACGACGCCATCTACTTCGGCGCGGTGGGCTGGCCCGCCACGGTGCCCGACCACGTCTCGCTGTGGGGTTCGCTGCTGAAATTCCGCCGCGAGTTCGACCAGTACATCAACCTGCGCCCGGTCCGATTGTTCGAGGGCGTGCCGTGCCCGCTGGCCGGCCAGCGCCCCGGCGACATCGATTTCTTCATCGTGCGCGAGAACACCGAAGGCGAATACACCAACCTGGGCGGCCGCCTGTTCTCCGGCACCGAGCGCGAGATCGTGATCCAGGAGTCGGTCTTCACTCGCCACGGCACCGACCGCGTCATGCGCTATGCCTTCGACCTGGCCAACCGCCGCCCGCGCAAGCAGCTGACGGTCGCCACCAAGAGCAACGGCATCGCCATCAGCATGCCCTGGTGGGACGAACGCGCCGACGCCGTCGGCCAGCAGTATCCGGACGTCAAGACCGACAAGCAGCACATCGACATCCTGGCCGCGCGCTTCGTGCTGCAGCCGCAGCGCTTCGATGTGGTGGTGGCTTCCAACCTGTTCGGCGACATCCTGTCGGACCTGGGCCCGGCCTGCACCGGCACCATCGGCATCGCGCCGTCGGCCAACCTGAACCCGGAACGCGCCTTCCCCTCGCTGTTCGAGCCGGTGCACGGCTCGGCCCCGGACATCTTCGGCAAGGGCATCGCCAATCCGATCGCCATGATCTGGTCGGGCGCGCTGATGCTGCAGTTCCTGGGCAGCCAGGACGCGCACGACGCCATCCTGGCGGCCATCGAGCACTGCCTGAAGGACGGCCCGCGCACGCCCGACCTGGGCGGCCAGGCCCGCACCGAGGACATCGGCTGCGCCATCGCCGCCCATATCGAGGCGCACGGCTGATCCGGGCGCGGCAGGCGCCCCCTTTTTTCCGGGCGACGGCGGATCCGCCGCGCCCAAGAAAAAACGCCGCCCGAGGGCGGCGTTCTGCTTGGCGCGGCGGCGCGGGGTCGGCGCGTCAGGAGCGCGCCGGCACCGCGGCGGCAGGATCGGCGCGGCGCGCCTGCACCGCGATCCACTGCGCCAGCAGCGCGGCGGCGGCGAACGCCACGCCCGCGCCAATCCACGGCCCCTGGCGCAGGCCCGCGTCCAGCAGCAGGCCGAAGGCCAGCGGCCCCAGCGCCGAGCCGACGTCCATGCCGGAATACACCAGGCCATAGACCGAGCCGGTGGAGCCCTTGGGCGTCACCCGCCGGATCAGCATGTCGCGCGACGGCGCGGCCACGCCCGAGCAGAAGCCGGCCAGCGCCACCACCGGCGCGGCGAACAGCGCCGGCACCAGGCCCAGCGCCAGCACCACCAGCGTCAGGCCGGCCAGGATCAGCGCCACCATCACCGTGCGCTCGGTGCGCGGATTGGCCGACACCAGGAAGCCGCCGGCCACCATGCCCACCGCCGACGCCACCATGTAGCCGGACAGCGCCGAACTGGCCGCCACCTTGGACAGGTCGTACAGCTGGCCCAGCAGCGGAATCGTGTAGTTCTGCACCGACGACAGCGCGATCGAGGTGCAGGCGAAGAACAGGAACGCGCCCCACAGCGCCGGCTTGGACAGCAGCGTGGCCAGGGTCGTCAGCACGCCGTCCTGCGGCTTGGGCGCGGCGCGCGCGCCGGCCTTGGCGTCGTCGGCCTGGGCCGGCTCGGCGCCGCCCAGCAGGTTGCGGCCCAGCACGGTCAGCAGCAGCACGAAGGCCACCAGCGCGGCGGCGCTGTAGGCCGCCACGCGCCAGTTGGCCAGCAGCGTGATCGAGGTCATGAACACGGGCGTCAGCGCCCAGCCCAGGTTGCCGGTCAGGCCATGGGCCGAAAAGGCATGGCCCAGGCGCGGCGCGGTGATGCGGTGGTTGATGATGGAATAGTCGGCCGGGTGGAACACCGAATTGCCGATGCCGCCGACCACGGCCGCCGCCATCAGCATGGTGTAGCCGGTGGCCGAGCCGATCAGCAGGCCCGACAGCACGAAGCACGACAGGCCGAACCACAGCACCGGCCGCGCGCCGATGCGGTCCACCACGAAGCCCGACGAGGCCTGGCCGATGCCCGACACCACGTAGAAGGTCGACACCAGCAGGCCGAGGCGGGCGAAATCCAGCCCGAACTCGTTGCCGAGCGACACGTACAGCGACGGCAGGACCAGTTGGAAGAAGTGCGACGAGGCGTGGGCCACGCCGATCAACAGGATGATCTGCCAGTCGCGGCGGCGGACGGCGGCGTCCGAGGCCAGGGTAGATGCAGCGGTAGTCATTGCGCAAGGCCGCGGGCAGCGGCGAAAGGCGGCCGCCTCGGGGCGGCTCGCGGGTTGTCTCCAGCAACGTCCGGCCTGGCCGGCGTTGTCCCAGTGGCGAATGCGGCGCATGGCCGGGCCGGTCGCGGTCTTTCACCCCGCCGGCATCGCTCTTGATCTGTCAGGACGGCCCCGGACGCGAGCCGGGCCGCCGTGGTTTACTGCGCTTTCTCGCGGATCGCGGGCCAGGCGCGCTGCAGGTAATACAGCATCGACCAGACCGTCAGCACCGCGGCCACGATGATCAGCACGTCGCCCAGCATCTTGGTGGAAATGCCGTGGATCGGCTGGTTGTACAGCAGGCACGGAATCGCGACCATCTGCGCGGCGGTCTTGAACTTGCCCAGCCGGTGCACCGCCACGCTGGCGCTGGCGCCGATCTTGGCCATCCACTCGCGCAGCGCCGAAATGGTGATTTCGCGGCCGATGATGATGAGCGAAATGAAGGCGTCGACGCGGCTCAGGTCCAGCAGCACGATCAGCGCGGCGCAGACCATCAGCTTGTCGGCCACCGGATCCAGGAACGCCCCGAACGCCGACGTCTGGTTCCAGCGGCGCGCCAGCCAGCCATCGAACCAGTCGGTCAGCGCGGCGATGATGAACGCCCAGGCGGCGAAGGTATCGCGCACCGGCACGGACAACCAGCTTTCAGGCAGGTAGAACAGCCCGACTACCAGCGGGATCATGGCGATCCGCAGCCACGTCAGGATTATGGGTACGTTAATTGGCATAGTGTCCGTATGCTACATCAGCCGAGTTGCACTGGCTGTCTCGCGGCCGCCGGACGGCCGCGAAACGGGCGTTCCGGGCCTTATCCACGCAGCGCCTCATAGATCCGTTCAGCCAGATCCTCGGAAATCCCGTCCACCGACGCCAGATCCTCGATACTGGCCGACGCCACCCCCGAAAAACCGCCGAAACGGGCCAGCAGGCGCTGCCGGCGGCGCGCCCCGACCCCTTCGATCTCCTCCAGCCGCGACACGTTGCGGGTCTTGGCGCGGCGCGCGCGCATGCCGGTGATGGCGAAACGGTGCGCCTCGTCGCGCACCTGGGCGATCAGCATCAGCGCGGCCGACTCGCCGCCCAGCGCCACCGGCGGGCGGCCGTCGGCGAATACCAGGGTTTCCAGGCCGACCTTGCGCCCTTCGCCCTTGGCCACGCCCACCAGCGCCTGGATGTCCAGCCCCAGCTCGGCGAACACCTGGCGCGCCACCTCGACCTGGCCCTTGCCGCCGTCGATCAGCACCAGCCCGGGCATCTGGGCCTCGCCGTCGGCCACCTTGGCGAAGCGCCGCGTCAGCACCTGGCGCATGGCGGCGTAGTCGTCGCCCGGCGTGATGCCGGCAATGTTGTAACGGCGGTACAGCGACGGCTGCATGTCGTGGTGCTCGAACACCACGCAGGAGGCCTGGGTAGCCTCGCCGGCGGTGTGGCTGATGTCGAAGCACTCGATGCGCAACGCGTCCAGCGCCGCCTCGTCGGTATCCAGGTCCAGCGTCTCGGCCAGCGCCAGGGTGCGGGCGGCGCGGGCGCCGGATTCGGTCAGGGCGCGGGCCAGCGCCATCTCGGCATTCTTGACCGCCTGTTCCAGCCAGGCGCGGCGGGCGCCCTGCGGCCGGGTCAGCACGCGCGACGGGCGGCCGCCGGCCTGCTCCACCAGCAGGTCGATCAGGCCGGCGTCGGGCAAGGCGTGCGAACAGACCAGCACCGGCGGCAGCGCGTTGTCGGTGTAGTGCTGGGCCACGAAGGCTTCCAGCACCTGCGGCGCGGCCTCGCCCTCGGCGTGGGTCGGGAAGAACGGCTTGTCGCCCAGGTGGCGTCCGCCGCGCACCATCGCCAGGTTGACGCAGACCTTGCCGCCGGCGATGGCGACCGCGACGATGTCCGTGTCCTCGCCGCTGACGTTTTCCATGGTCTGCTGGTGCAGCACCCGCGCCAGCGAGCCCATCTGGTCGCGCAGCGCGGCCGCTTCCTCGAAGCGCAGCGCCTCGGCGGCCTCCAGCATGCGGGCCTCGATCTCGCCCATCACGTCCTTGGCCTCGCCGTTCAGGAAACGCACGGCGCGCTGCACGTCCGAAGCGTAGTCCTGCGCCGCGATGGCGCCGACACAGGGCGCCGAGCAGCGCCCGATCTGATGCAGCAGACAGGGCCGCGAGCGGTTGGCGAAGACGGTGTCCTCACAGGTCCGCAGGCGGAACACCTTCTGCAGGATCTGGATGGTCTCGCGCACCGCCCAGGCGTTGGGGAACGGGCCGAAGTACTGGCCGCGCTTGTTGGTGGCGCCGCGGTAATAGGCGATGCGCGGCCAGTCGTGGCCGGTGATCAGCAGGTAGGGATAGGACTTGTCGTCGCGGAACAGGATGTTGTAGCGCGGCTTCAGGCTCTTGATGAGGTTGTTTTCCAGGATCAGCGCTTCGGCTTCGGAGCGCGTGACGGTGACCTCCAGCCGCGCCACCTTCGCCACCATCTGGGCGATGCGCGGGCTGGCCAGGTTCTTCTGGAAATACGACGAGACGCGCTTTTTCAGGTCGCGCGCCTTGCCGACATACATGACCTCGCCGGCCGCATCCAGGTGCCGGTAGACACCCGGAAGATGCGGCAGGTCAGCCAGGAACGATTTGAGATTGAAGTCGTCGGGCATTCTGGTAACGGCTTTCGGCCTGCAGGGAATCCCAGTCGAGCGCGTCGAAACGCGGCATCAACCGGCGGATGCGGGCCACGGACTCGGGCGCATGGTCGAATTCGAGCCGCGCCAGCAGCTCGTCGGCCAGGTCGGGCCGGTTGCACACCAGCACCATGTCGCAGCCGGCGCCGAGCGCGGCCTGGGCGCGCGCCAGGATATCGCCGGCGACGGACGCGCCTTCCATGGTCAGGTCATCCGAGAACACCACGCCATCGTAGCCCAGGCGGGTGCGCAGGATGTCCTGCACCCAGCGCTTGGAAAAGCCGGCCGGATGCTTGTCGACCTTGGGATAGATCACGTGCGCCGGCATCACCGACGGCAGCACCGCGTCGCCCAGCCAGGCGTAGGGCGCCGCGTCGTCCTTCAGGATGCGTTCGAGCGGACGCGGATCGACCGGGATCTCGTGGTGCGAATCCGCGCCGACGAAACCGTGGCCCGGGAAATGCTTGCCGCAGGCCGACATGCCGGCCAGCGTCAGGCCCTGGATCAGCGCGCGCGACAGCATCGTCACCACCCGCGCGTCATGATGGAAGGCGCGGTTGCCGATCACCTTGCTGACGCCGTAGTCCAGGTCCAGCACCGGCGTAAAGCTCATGTCCACGCCGCAGGCGCGCAGCTCGGCGGCCAGCACGTAACCGGCCTCGGTCGCCAGGCGCATGGCGGTCAGCGGGTCGCGGTCCCACAGCACGCCCAGGTCGCGCATCGCCGGCAACGGCGTGAAGCCGTCCTCGCGGAAGCGCTGCACCCGGCCGCCCTCGTGATCGACCAGGATCAGCAGGCGCTCCTTGCGCGCCTTGTGGATCTGGCGGGTCAGCTCGGTCAGCTGGCGGCGGTTCTCGAAATTGCGGGCGAAGAGGATCACGCCGCCCACCAGCGGGTGGCGCAGGCGCTTCTTTTCTTCCTTGGTCAGCACGGTGCCGGCCACATCGACCATCACGGGACCGGGCGGCAGCGCCCGGGATTTCTTCTTGGCCATCGGCGTGTCCTTCAGTCTGTGTCTTGCAGGCCGGCCCGCGGGCTCAGGGCTTGCGTTCGACCACCACGTAGGCGGCGGCCATGTCGGATTCATCGGTGATGGAAACGTGCGCGGCGCCGAAACGCTGCACATACCATTCCAGCAGTTCGGGCGCGATCACCAGCACCGGCCGGCCGCCGGGCGCGTTCAGCGTCTGCACCCGGCGCCAGGTCATGGGCATGCGCATGCCCAATCCCACCGCCTTGGAAAAGGCTTCCTTGGCGGCAAAGCGCGTCGCCAGGAAGCGCACGCCGCGCACCGGGTCGCGGGCGCGGCGTGCGTGGAACTTGGCCAGTTCCTGCGGTCCCAGGATCTTCTCGGCGAAACGGTCGCCGTGGCGCGCCAGGGCGCGCTCGATGCGGTCGATGCGCAGCAGGTCCATGCCGATGCCGCCGATGGCGGCCGGCGCGGGGACGGCGAGAGGGGGATCGGACTCGGACATCGCTGCGGCGTCGTGGAAAGGGATCGGGCCCGGGCTCAACGGCCGCGCAGCGCTTCCAGGCGGGCCTGCACCATCAGCGCCTTCATGTCGCGCACGGCCTTTTCCCAGCCGTCGAACACCGCCTGCGCCACGATGGCGTGGCCGATGTTGAGCTCGGAAATGCCGTCCAGCGCCGCCACCGGCTTGACGTTGCCGTAGTGCAGGCCGTGGCCGGCATTGACGCGCAGGCCGTGGCGCAGCCCTTCGGCCACCGCCACGCGGATGCGTTCGAGTTCGGCCAGGGCGGCCTCGCCCTCGGCTTCGGCGTAGGCGCCGGTGTGCAGCTCGATGACCGGCGCGCCCGCGCGGGCGGCCGCCGCGATCTGCGCCGGGTCCGGATCGATGAACAGCGACACGCGGATGCCGGCCTCGGCCAGCAGGCCGACCGCGTCCGACACCGCCGACAGCGCGCCCGCCACTTCCAGCCCGCCCTCGGTGGTCAGCTCGGTGCGCTTTTCCGGCACCAGGCAGACGTCATTGGGCTTGACCGCGCAGGCGATCTCCAGCATCTCGGGCGTGACCGCGCACTCCAGGTTCATGCGCGTGCGCAGTTGCGGCCGGATGGCGTAGACGTCGGCGTCCTGGATGTGGCGGCGGTCTTCGCGCAGATGCAGCGTGATCAGGTCGGCGCCGGCGTCTTCGGCGCGCAGCGCCGCCGCCACCGGGTCGGGATAGGCCGTGTGGCGCTGTTGCCGCAGGGTCGCGACGTGATCGATGTTTACACCAAGTTCTATCATTGCACTTTCGTTGTTTCTTCCCAGCCGCCGCCCAACGCCTTGTAGAGTTCCACACGGTTGATCAGCGCGGCCAGGCCGGTTTGCACCAGCGCGAGCTGGGCATTGAAAAAGTCCACTTGCGCGGTCTGCACCTGCAGGTAGCTGTCGACACCATTGGTATACCGCAGATTCGACAGTTCCAGGGTGCGCGCCGACGAATCCTGCAACGCGCGCTGGGCGTCCAGCTGCGCGCCGTAGGTGGCCTCGCCCGCCAGTGCGTCCGAGACTTCGCGGAACGCCTGCTGGATGGTCTGCTCGTACTGCGCCACCGCGATGTTGTCGCGCGCGCGGGCCAGGTTCAGGCCCTCGCGGATGCTGCCGCCCGCGAACAGCGGCGTCGTGATCGATGGCGAGAAGCTCCAGTAGCCCTGCCCGCCCTTGAACAGCGTATCCAGCGACGGGCTGGCCACGCCGAACAGACCGGTCAGCGAGATGGTCGGGAAGAACGCCGCGCGCGCCGCGCCGATGTTGGCGTTGGCCGACCTCAGGTTGTTCTCGGCGGCCAGGATGTCCGGGCGGCGCTCCAGCAGGTCGGACGGCAATCCGGCCGGCACCGTCGCCAGCAACTGGTCGCGGCCGAACGTCGCCGGCGCCGGCAGGTCCTCGGGCAACGGCGTGCCCAGCAGCAGCACCAGCGCGTTGACGGCCTGGGCCTGGGCCCGGGCCAGTTGCGCCAGGTCGGCCGAGGCCGTATCCAGCAGCGACTTGGACTGGTTCAGGTCCAGTTCGGACGCCACGCCGCCATCGAAGCGGCGCTTGACCAGGTTGTACGACTCCTGGCGCGAGGCCAGCGTGCGCTGGGTCAGTTCCAGCTGCACCTGAGCCGCGCGCAGGTTGAAGTACGACTGCGCCACCGCGCCGATCAGCGTGATGTGGGTGCTCTTTTGCGCCTGCTCGGTCGACAGGTACTGCTGGTACGCCGCTTCCGACAGGCTGCGCAAGCGGCCGAACAGGTCGATCTCGAACGTGGTCAGGCCGATGCCGGCCTGATAGGAACTGGTGACCGAACCGGCGCCCGGCTGGCGCATGTTCTCGGGGAAGCGCTGGCGCTGCCCCTGGATGCCGGCGCCGATGCTCGGCCATTGCGCGCCGCGCTGCACGCCGTACTGGGCGCGCGCCTCTTCGACGCGCTGCACCGCCACGCGCAGGTCGCGGTTATTGACCAGCGCCAGCTCGATCAGGCGCTGCAGGCGCGGGTCATGGAAGAACTCGCGCCAGCCCAGGTCGGCGGCGGCCGTGGCCGCCTGCGGCGCCACCGCGGACGCGGGCTGCGTGCCCAGCGTCATCGGATTGGCGTACGCGCCGTACTGCACCTTGGGCTGGTCCGGCCAATTGCCGGAAACCGGCGCATCGGGACGCTTGTAGTCGGGCGCCAGCGAGCAGCCGGCCAACGCCACCGCCACGAAGGCGGACAAGGCGGTCTGTTTGAACATCAGGGCGCTCATTCCTTGCCCTCCTGGCCACCGTTGGGTTGTGCGGGAGCGTCCGGCGGGGTCTGCCCCGCGGCCGCCTTCTTGGCCGCCTGCTCTTCCTCGAAGGCGCGCAGCTCGGCGCCCAGCAGGCGCGGCTTGGTCTTGAACAGGCCCAGCACCACGACGAAGAAGGTCGGTACGAAAATCACCGCGAACGGCGTGGCGGCCAGCATGCCGCCCAACACGCCCAGGCCCACCGCGCGCTGGCTGGCGGCGCCGGCGCCGGTGGCCATGGCCAGCGGCACCACGCCCAGGATGAACGCCAGCGAGGTCATCAGGATCGGCCGGAACCGCAGGCGCGCGGCTTCCACCGCCGCCTCGTACAGGCCCATGCCCCGCGCGTACTGGTCCTTGGCGAATTCCACGATCAGGATGGCGTTTTTGGCCGCCAGCCCGATCACGGTCACCATGCCCACCTGGAAGTACACGTCGTTGGACATGCCCAGCGCGCTGACCAGCGCCACCGCGCCCAGCATGCCCAGCGGCACCACCAGCATCACCGAGATCGGGATGGCCCAGCTTTCATACAGCGCGGCCAGCACCAGGAACACCACCAGCAGCGACAAGCCCATCAGGATCGGGGCCTGGTTGCCGGCCTGGCGTTCCTGGTAGGACAGCCCGGTCCACTCGTAGCCGAAGCCCTGCGGCAGCTGGCCCACCAGCTTCTGCATTTCCTCCATGGCCTGGCCGGTCGTGTAGCCGGCGGCGGCGCTGCCGCCGATCCGCATGGATTCATAGCTGTTGTAGCGCACCACCTGCACCGGACCCTGCGACCACTTGGCCGTGACGAAGGTCGACAGCGGCACCATGCCGCCCTGCACGTTGCGGGCGTTCAGCTTGAGCACGTCCGACAGCTGCATGCGGTACGGCGCATCCGCCTGCACCCAGATGTTCTGCATCCGGCCCAGGTTGGGGAACTTGCTCAGGTAGGCCGAACCGACGGCGGTGGAGATCAGCGAGGCGGCCTCGTCGAAGTTCACCCCCAGCGCGGCGGCCTTGTCGCGGTCGATGTCCAGGGTCAGCTGCGCGCCGGCCGACAGGCCGGTAATGCGTACCTGCGACAGCACCGGGCTCTTCATGGCCATGCCCATCAGCTGGCCGGTGGCCGCGGCCAGCGCATCGGTGCCGGCCGAACCGCGGTCCTGCAGGCGCAGGTCGAAACCGGTGGCGTTGCCCAGCGACGAGATCGCCGGCGGCACCAGGGTGAAGACCATGGCGTCGTGCACGCCCATCAGCTGCTTCTGGAACGCATTGAACGCAATGGCGCCGGCCGAATCGCCCTTGCCCTTGCGGTCCTTGAAGTCCTTGAGCGTGGTGAAGGCGATGGCTGCATTCAGGCCGTTGCCGTTGAAGCTGAAGCCCTGCACCGTGATGATGTTCTCGACCGCGGGAATCTGGCGGAAGTAGGCCTCGACCTCTTCGATCACCTGCACCGTGCGGTTGGCGCTGGCGCCCGTGGGCAGCTCGATGTTGCTGATGACGTAGCCCTGGTCTTCTTCCGGCAGGAACGAGGACGGCAGGCGCAGGTACAGCCAGCCCAGCAGGATCACCAGCACCAGGAAGGCCAGCATCATGCGGCCGCCCTTGTGCAGCATGCGCGAGACCCAGTTCTGGTAGCCGTGCGTGGTGGCGTCGAACTTGCGGTTGAACCAGCCGAAGAAACCCTTCTTGTCGTTGTGGTGTCCCTTGGGCACCGGCTTCAGGATGGTCGCGCACAGCGCCGGCGTGAAGGTCAGCGCCAGCAGCGCCGAGAAGAAGATCGACACGGCCATGGCCACCGAGAACTGGCGGTAGATCACGCCCACCGACCCGCTCATGAAGGCCAGCGGCAGGAACACCGTCACCAGCACCAGCGTGATGCCGATGATGGCGCCGCTGATCTGCGGCATGGCCTTCTTGGTGGCTTCCTTGGGTGGCAGCCCTTCGGTCGCCATGATCCGCTCGACGTTCTCGACCACCACGATGGCGTCGTCCACCAGAATACCGATGGCCAGCACCATGGCGAACATGGTCAGCACGTTGATCGAGAATCCCAGCCCCAGCATCACCGCGAACGACCCCAGCATGGCCACCGGCACCACCAGCGCCGGGATCAGGGTGTAGCGCACGTTCTGCAGGAACAGGTACATCACCAGGAACACCAGCACCATGGCTTCGGCCAGTGTGTGCAGCACCTGCTCGATCGAGACCTTGACGTACGGCGCGGTGTCGTAGGGGATGGCGTAGGTGATGTTGCCCGGGAAGTACTTGGACAGCTCGTCCATCTGCTGGCGCACGCCCTGGGCGGTGGCCAGCGCGTTGGCGTCCGGCGACAGCACGATGGCGAAGGCCGCCGTCGGCTTGCCGTTCAGGCGGGCGCCGAACTGGTAGTTGTCGGCGCCGACCTCGATGCGGGCGACGTCGCGCAGCAGCACCTTGGAGCCATCGGTGTTGGCGCGCAGCACGATCTTGCCGAAGCCTTCGACGGTGCTGAGCTGGCCGTTGGCCACCACGGTGGCGGTGATGCGCTGCGATTCGGGGTTGGGCGGCGCGCCGATGCTGCCGCCGGACACCAGCACGTTCTGCGCGGCGATGGCCTGGTTGACCTCGGCCATGCTCAGGCTGAAGCCGACCAGCTTGGCCGGGTCGACCCAGATGCGCATGGCGCGCGGCGCCGCGAACAGCTGGAACTGGCCCACGCCGGACACCCGCGACACCGGGTTCTGGATGTTGCGGGTGATGTAGTCGGCCAGCGCCGTCTGGTCGAGCGAGCCGTCGGTGGACGACAGCGTCACGATCATCAGGAAGCCGGTACTGGTCTGCTCGTACTTCAGGCCCTGCTGCTGCACCGCGGAGGGCAGCTGGGCGATCACGTTGGACACGCGGTTCTGCACGTCCACCTGCGCCAGGTCGGGATCGCGGCCGGGCGCGAAGGTGGCGGTGATGGTCGAGGTGCCATAGGAATCGCTGACCGACTCGTAGTAGATCAGGCCCTTGGCGCCGTTGAGCTTGTCCTCGATGATACTGGTGACCGATTCGGCTACTTCCTTGGCCGACGCGCCGGGATAGGTCGCGGTGATGGTGATGGCCGGGGGCGCCACGTCGGGATACTGCGATACCGGCATGTTGGGGATGGCCAGCACCCCCGCCAGCAGGATGAACAGGGCGACTACCCAGGCGAAAATTGGTCGATCAATAAAAAATTGCGGCATGTGGGCTGACTCTGAAAGCGATGCTCACCAAAGAGGAACGCAGCGCGTTGCGCTGCGAGCCGCTTACGATTTCTGGCCGGCGGCCGGGGCCTGCTGCGCCGGCTTGGCGGGGTCCGCGGGCTTGGCCGCGGGATCCGCCGGCTTGGCGCCAGGCTGTGCCGGCGGCTGACCGCCCGCGGCGGGCGCGCCGCCCGCCTTGTCCTTGTTCCAGGGACTGGCCTGCACCGGGGCGCCGGGACGGATCTTCTGGAAGCCCTCGACCACGACCACGTCGCCGGCCTTCAGGCCGCTGGTGATGAGCCAGTCGTTCTTGATGGCGCCGCCGGTGGTCACGGGCAGCTGTTCGATCTTGTTGTCCTTGACCAGCATCAGGCTCTGCGAACCGTCGGCGGTGCGTTGCAGCGCCTGCTGCGGCACCATCAGGGCCTGATCGTCCACGCCCTGCTCCAGGCGCACGCGCACGTACATGCCGGGCAGCAGGATGCCGTCGGGGTTGGGGACTTCGGCGCGCAGGTTGACCTGGCCGGTGCTGGGATCGACCGTGATGCCGGTGAACAGCAGCTTGCCCGGCTTGTCGTATTCGGAACCGTCTTCCAGCACCACGGTGGCGCGGGCGGCGTCCTTGCCGACCTGCTGCAGCTTGCCGCTGGCGAAGGCGCGGCGCAGCGCGGCCAGGTCGGCGGTGGACTGGGTGAAGTCCACGTAGATCGGGTCGAGCTGCTGCACGGTCGCCATCTGCGTGGCCGAGGTCGCCTCGACCAGCGCGCCCTCGGTCACCAGCGGCTTGCCGATGCGGCCCGTGATGGGCGAGGTGACATCGGTGTAGCCGAGGTTGATGGAGGCGTTGTCCTGCGCCGCCTTGGCCGCGGCCACGGTGGCGTCGGCCTGGCGGTAGGCCGCCACGGCGTTGTCGTATTCCTGCTTGCTGACGGCGTTGGCCTTGACCAGCGGCGCGTAGCGGTCGGCCAGCAGCTTGGCGCTGAACAGGTTGGCCTGCGCCTGCTTGAGCTGCGCGGTGGCCTGATCGTAGGCGGCCTTGTAGGGCGCCGGATCGATCTTGAACAGCAGCTGGTTTTCCTTGACGTCGCCGCCCTGCTCGAAGGCGATCTTCTGGACGATGCCGGTGACCCGCGAGCGGATCTGGGCATCGCGCACCGCGTCGACGCGGCCGGGCAGTTCGGAGATGATGGGTGTGCGTTGCGGCTGCACCGTGATGACGCTGACCTGCGGCATGCCGGGGTTCATTTGCGGCTTTTCACCGCAACCCGCCAACAACAGCGCGAGGACGCCGCCGGAAAAAGCCAGACCTGAGACACGTTTAGGCGAAAACCGCATTGAAACCCCCGCGAAGTTAACCGCGTCAAGCGACCGCAACAATGTAACGGCGTCTGCTGACCGCCGTGTCCGGTTGCCGAAGGGCGGCCTTGGGTTTGCGCGGCCGTGTCCGACCGCCGTATTTGACCGCAATACGTGATTGCGATCAAAGCAAAATCCTGCGCCCCGCCACTGACACGTGAATAGCCCGTTAATGTAACTCAGTTATTGGGGAAATCACTGATTTTCACGACGGCGCGCGACACGAAGCGCGGCGTAAAACAAACGGATCCGGGGAAAATCCGTTCACCGCGATCACACGTCGGCAACCTCTTGCAGATTGCCCAGGAATACGTAGCCCACGCCGTGCACCGTATGCAGCGGCAGGCGGCCACCGGCCTGGCGCACCTTGCGGCGCAGGCGGCAGATCGCCACGTTCAGGGCGCGCAGGTTGGTGCTCTGGCGCGGCAGCATCAATTCCTCGCGCAGCACCGCGAGTTCTTCGCGCAACAGCTCCTTGCGCGGATTGCGCAGCAGGCACTGGAAGCAGGCGCGCTCGACCTCGGTCAGGTCCAGGCGCGTGCCCTGCGGCGTCAGCAGGGTCCAGCCGTGGTACAGCAGGCTCCACCAGCCATCGAGCCGGACCGGGAAGGCGCCGTCCGCCGCTTCGGCCGGCGTGGCGGGCGCGGCGGCGCCGGGAACCGCGGCCGCGGACTGCGGGCCACGGACGGGGGATTGGGGGAAAGCGATGGTCATGTCGGCGTCTCCACCGGGCGCGGGCGCAGCGCGGAAGACGGCGGCCCGGACCCGGAACAAGGTTTCAAGTCTTGCCGAAAGACTACCGTTGCTGACGCCGTTGTGCGGCGGGTTTCCCCTGGAATCAGACGGATCCCACCAGCCCCGCCGCGCCTCAGGCGGTGTGCTTGCCGTTGCGGTGGATGTCGTGGGCCACGAAGCAACTGTCCTGGGTGGGACGCGCCAGGATGCCCGGCTTGGCCAGCGTCTGGCGGATGTCGGCCAGCCCCGACTCCCAGTGCTCGCGCATGGCCTCGGTGCCGAACTCGTAGTCCTTGGAGAAGCGCTCGCGGTGCTTGGACTCGTAGATCAGGTTGATGATGTTGGTGGCCGGGGTCTTGGCGAGGCGGCGGATTTCCGCCAGATCGGGCGCGCCGCGCTCCGCGTCGGGCAGGCGTTCCAGCAGTTGCTGCAGGCCATGGCGCAGCTTGAGCACGCGCCGCAGCTGGTCGGTGACCATGCGGGTCCGGCTGGAATACTGGATGTCCTTCTGGCGCTCGGCCACTTCCTCGAGCGTGGTCGGCAGCCAGCCGCGCGCGGGCCACAGGTCGACCTGGAAAGCGAGCGTGTCGCGCATCGTGTCGCTGGTCAGCACCTGCGCCAGCGGCGTGTTGGACACCACGCCGCCGTCCCAGTAATGCTCGCCGTCGATCTCCACCGACGGGAAGCCGGGCGGCAAGGCGCCGGAGGCCATGATGTGCTCGGGCCGCAGGGTGTCCTTGAGGCTGTCGAAATAGGCGAAATTGCCGCTGCGCACGTTGACCACGCCAAAACTGGCGCGCACCGCGCCGGAATTGAGCAGATCGAAATCCACGTACTCGCGCAACGTCGCGGCCAGCGGCGTGGTGTCGTAGAAGCTGGTGGACGCCGCGCCCTTGCCGTGCACCCAGTATGGCGGCGGAAAGCGCGGCTTGAAAAAGCCCGGCTGCCCCGAGAACAGCGCCTGGAAGGCCGACAGCTGGCCGTTCATGGCGGGCGAGCCGAAGCCGAACGGGATGCCCTCGAACATGCCGGCCAGCGTGTCGCCCCAGGGAACGGAGGCGAACCCCGTCGGCCGGCAGATGCTTTCCCAGAAACCGCGCAGCCGCTCGATGCGCTCGTCCTCGCGCGACCCGGCGATGATCGCCGCGTTGATCGAGCCGATCGAGATGCCGGAGATCCAGTTGGGGCGGATGCCGGCCTCGTGCAGGCCCTGGTAGACCCCCGCCTGGTACGAGCCGAGGGCGCCGCCGCCCTGCAGCACCAGGGCCACGGTATCGTAGGACGGCGTGGCGCCGGTATCGGAAGACGCGGGTTTGCGGCGGGTGCTCATGCGGGGTTCCTTGTAGTTTGAACAGGCCCTAGGGCTTGGGCTTGCTCTTGTCCGGCAACTGCGGCGCGGCAACGCCGGCGCGGAACGGATACTGGGAGAAGACCTGGGCGACCGCCTTCTCGATGCTCTGCGGCGAGGTCGCGGCCTCGGGATCGCGGACTTCGCCGACCGCGACGCCCTCCCACACCAGTTGCTTGCGGCGCGGATCGACCAGGTCGATGTTGAGGGTGCCCTCGGTGTATTGGTAGACGGTGTCGTTCCAGCCGTAGCCGGGCCAGCCTCCATAGAAACCACTGCGATAGCCGTAGTACGGCCCCATCGGCGGCGGCGGGGCCTGGCTCACCTCGGTCTTTTGCTGCAGCTTGCCATTGAAGTTGACCAGCAGGTCGGGGTTGGCGGCAGCGTAGACATAGCCGCGCATTTCCATCTGGCCGCGGGTGGCGTCCTTGAGCCGCTCGGTCAGCAGGGTGCTGTAGCCGGCCTTGTCGGTGCCCAGCGGCGACATATAGCCGAAGGTCCGGTAGCGCGAGAAATCCGCCTGATGGTCGTAATCGCTTTTGACGGTGGGGCCCGATGCGCAGGCCGCCAGCAGTGCCGCCATGGAACCCGATGCCAGCATTTTCAGCGCTTTCATGTCGATCTCCAAGAAGCGGGGCCGCGAGCCGGCCCCCCGATGTCAACACCCATCAACACATCCTGAGCGCGTCCATAGTGCCGCGAAGCGGATAAAGTTTCAACAGCATCTCATTCTCATCGGATATATCTCAAACGACGGCGGCGCGGGCTCCATTACACTCGGGGGTTACTTCCAGACCCTGACCACACCTGATACCGATGTTGGAACTCGACGGCTCGATTTGGTTTCGTTCCGGCGCCCAGAACTGGGGCGGCAAGAACCGCATAGACCTGCTGGCGCAGATCGACGCCACCGGCTCGATCACGGCCGCCGCGCGCGCGGTCGGCATGAGCTACAAGGGCGCCTGGGACGCCATCGACGCCATGAACAACCTGGCGGGCGAACCGCTGGTGTTGCGCGCGGCCGGTGGCAAGGGCGGCGGCGGCACGCGCCTGACCGACCGGGCGCGCGGCCTGATCGCGACCTTCCGGGCGCTCGAGTCCGAACACCGCAAATTCATGGAAAACCTGGCGCGCGCCGGCCTGGACGCCAGCGGCGACATCGACTTGATGAGGCGATTTATGTTGAAAACCAGCGCACGCAACAAACTCATGGGCACCGTGATGGAAGTCCGCACCGGGGCCGTCAACGACGAAATCCTGCTGCGCATCGCCGGCGGCCAGGTCATTACGGCCACCATCACCCGCGAAAGCACCCAGGAACTGGAACTGGCGCCCGGCAAGGAAGCGCTGGCGCTGGTCAAGGCCTCGTCGGTGATCGTCGGCGCGCCCGGCCCCGGCCTGCGGCTGTCGGCCCGCAACCAGTTGCCCGGCACCATCACGGCGGTGCGCACCGGCGCGGTCAACAGCGAGATCCTGATCGGGCTGGAAGGCGGCACCACGCTGGTGGCGATCGTCACCAACGAAAGCGCGCAGGACCTGGGACTGGGCGAAGGCGCCGAAGCGGTCGCCATCTTCAAGGCCTCGAGCGTGATCCTGGGCGTGCTGGACTGATTGCGGCCCGCCGCGGCCAGGCGCCCGCCCGGCGCGGCATGCTTCCTCGGGCGGCAGCGGCATTCACGCCCTGAATGCCGCCCCGGCCTTCACACGCCCACGTCCTCGTCGCGGCGGCGCACCTTGCCCTCGCGCACTTCGAAAACCTCGTCTGCCAGCGCCTCGACATCGGCCGGATCGTGCGTGATCAGCAGCATCGGCACGTCCAGCTGGCGTTGCAGCGTGTTCAGTTCCTGGCGCATCTTGCCGCGCAGTTGCGAATCCAGCGCCGAGAACGGTTCGTCCAGCAGCAGGATTTCCGGCTTGAGCATCAGCGCGCGCGCCAGCGCCACGCGCTGCTTCTGGCCGCCCGAGATCTCGTGCGGATAGCTGCCCACGATGGCGCCCAGCTCGAAGGCGTCGACCCAGCGCCGCGCCTCGGCCGACACGGCCCGCCGCGGCGGATTGAGCCAGCCGCGGCGCGAACCGAAGGCGATGTTCTGCGCCACCGTCAGGTGCGGGAACAAGGCGTAGTCCTGGAACAGGTAGGCCACGCGGCGGGCCTGCGGCGCGACGCTGACGCGGGCGTCGGAATCGAACAGCACCCGCCCGTTGACCTCGATGCGGCCGGCATCGGGCCGCAACAGGCCGGCCACCGCGCGCAGCGTCAGGCTCTTGCCGGCGCCCGACGGCCCGAACAGCGCGATGCGCTTGGAGGCCGACGAAAACGCCACGTCGAGCGAAAAATGCCGGTCGCCGGACACCATGTTCTTGCGAATGCGCAGATCGACGCTCATTGCCCGTCTCCGCCGCGCCGGCCGCGGATCGGCACCAGCTTGCCGGCCGCCAGCAGCACCAGGATGCAGGTAATCGACGTGACCATCACCAGGAAATTGGCGGTGGCGTCGTCGCCCGCCTGCACCGCCTCATAGATGGCGACCGACAGGGTCTGGGTGCGGCCCGGCAGGTTGCCGGCGATCATCAGGGTGGCGCCGAACTCGCCCAGCGCGCGGGCAAAGGCCAGCAGCACGCCGGCCACGATGCCGCGCGCCGCCAGCGGCAAGGTCACGCGGAAGAACACGCCTGCCTCGCACACGCCCAATACCCGGGCCGCGCTTTCCAATTGGGGATCGACGTTCTCGAAGGCGGCGCGGGCCGACTTGAAAACCAGCGGGAAGGCCACCACCGACGCGGCGATGACCGCGCCCTGCCAGGTGAAGACCAGCTCGATGCCGATTTCAGCCAGCTTTTCGCCCAGCACGCCGCGGCGTCCCAGCAGCACCAGCAGGTAATAGCCCAGCACCGTGGGCGGCAGCACCAGCGGCAGGGTCAGGATCGCATCCAGCAGGTCCCGCCCCGGCCAACGCCAACGGGACAAACCGTAAGCGGCCGCGGTGCCGGCCACGGTCGCCAACAACGTTGCCCAGCCCGCCACTTTCAGGGTAAGCAGCAGGGGCACCCATACTGGATCGCTCATCACTGACCGCGATTGAATACCGGCCGCGGCCTCAGGGCTTCTGGAAGCCGTAGCGCGACAGGATTTCCTGTCCGGCGGGCGACATCACGTAGGCCACGAAGCTCTTGGCTTCCTTGGCGGCGGTGTCACGCGCCGTCACGGCGATGGGATAGGTGACCGGCGTCTGCGACGGCACGCGCACCGCGACCTTGACCTTGTCCGGCATCACGGCGGCGTCGGTGGCGAACACGAAGCCCGCGTCCACTTCGCCGCGCGACACGTAGTCCAGGCTCTGGCGCACGTTCTGCGCCAATACGCTCTTGGCCTGCACCGCGTCCCACAGGCCGGCGGCCTGCAGCGCGCCCTGCGTATAGCGGCCCACCGGCACCGAGGCCGGGTTGCCGTAGGCGATGCGCTTGACGTCGTCGCGCGTCAGGTCCTTGAGCGCGGTGATGTTGGCCTTGCTGTCGGTCGGCACGATCAGCACGATCTGGTTGGCGGCGAAATCCACCCGCGATTCGGGCTTGACGGCCTTTTCCTCGACGGCCTTGTCCATCGCCTTCTGGTCGGCGGACGCGAACACGTCGGCGGGCGCGCCCTTGACGATCTGCTGCAGCAGCACGTCGGAAGCGCCGAAGTTCAGGATGACCTTGGTGCCGGCATGCTCCTTCTCGTACGCCTGGGCCACGTCCTTGAACGCGTTGGTCAGGCTGGCGGCGGCGGACACGACCAGGTCGCCGGCGTGGGCGCTGGGACCCCAGACGGCGGCCAGGGCCAGCGATACCGCCAGGATCGGGTGTTTGCGGAACATGAATCTCTCCTCGGACAAGATCAATCTCGGTAACGAAATATATATAGGTATATAACGCTCGTCAATTTGCCGCGAACGGCCGGCTTGCGCCAGATCAACGCCAAAAGGGAAAGCGGCGCTCAGCCGCGCTCGACCGTGGTGACGCGCACCGTGTCCGGACCCAGCGCGGTCCGCAGGCGCTCGAGCGCCAGTTCGGGGCGGGCGGCCCCGCACATGAAGATGTCCAGCGCCGCGAACTGGTGCTCGGGCCAGGAATGCACGCTGATGTGCGACTCGCTCAGCATGACCACCCCGGTCACGCCCGCGCCTTCGCCGAAATGGTGGAAGTGCGCGCCCAGCACCCGCGCCCCGGCGGCCTCGGCGGCCAGGATCAGTTCGCGTTCGAGCGCCCGGGCATCGGCCAGCAGGCTCGCGGACACGCCGCGGAAATCGGCCAGGATGTGGCGGCCGGGCGTCGCGTGCGGCGTCACTTGTGCGATCCGCCCGATGACCAGCCCGAGCTGCCCGAAGAACCGCCGCCCCAGCTGCTGCTGCTGCCACTGCCGCCGCCGCCGCTGGTGAAGCGGGCGCCGGGAGAGCTGGCGCCGGTGGCGGCCATGACCACGATGACGGCGTAGATCGCGTAGATGAACTTGCCCATGCCTCAGTCGTCCTTTGCCGAGATCTTGTCCGCGAGGCTGGCCGGCAGCCACAGGAAGGCCAGGCCGATCACGAGCGGCAGGATGCGGCCGCTGAAGATGTTGCCCATGTTGAGGAATCCCATGGCGATGGTGGCGAACCAGGCCCACTTGCGGTAGCCGCCGCCCGCGGCCGCCCGTGGCATCGCCTTCTGCCTGGCCAGCTCGGGATTGCCGAACCATTCCGCCAGTTGCGCCGGCGCCACCGGCGCCGAGGCCGACCAGCCCAGCTCGGCCGGCCCCTGCTCGCGGGTCAGCTTGAGGTTGCCGGCCTTGAAGTCGGTGATCTTGGTGCTGTCGCCAACCTTGACGCGCCAGTTGAAGGCGCCCAGCGCCAGGTCGACGCGCGAGGTGTAGTCGTACAGCTTCTGGTACAGCTTGGACCGCCAGCGCACGCTGGTGGCGTTGTTGTAGCTGGGCCAGGTGTCGCAGACCTGCACGCGCTCCCAGCCCTCGTCCGTTTCCACCAACCAGATGAAGCCCTTGGCCGGGTTGAACAACAGGTATTCGATCCAGTCCGACGGCTCCTCGGGATCCGGGTCGGCGCACTTCATCAGGCCGATCAGGGTGAAGACCGCGCCATCGATCCGGGCGGTGGCGCCCAGCGCCAGCGTGGTCTTGATGGCCTTGACCTTGCGCGCCTTCTCGATGACCTCGGCGGTGTCGCCGGCGCAATCGACCGTGGCCGCGCACGACGGGCACACCACCTGGGTCGCCATGGCGGCGACGAAGCTGATGGGCGCGCCGCAGCTGGGGCAATCCAGCGCCTTGATCTGGCCGCGGAAACGGCCGGCGGTTTCCTCGACCTGCTCGTTCGGGCGCAGCGAGGCCGCCTGCATGCCCGCCAGGTCGAAGGCCTTGCCGATATAGAGCTCGGGTTCGGGGCCGTCGGAGAAGTCCAGCGTCAGGAACGCATCCAGGCTGCGGAAGTCGGCGACCTTGGCCTCCCAGCCGTCGCCCGGCACGAACGGCAGCTCACCCTGCGCGCCCCCGGCGCGGCAGCGGCGCACGTCCGAGGCCGTGAAGCGCTGGCCGTCCAGCTTCATGTCGTCGCCGGGCGAGATGTCGGCGAACGCCGGCAGGCCCTGCACCGTCTTGGCCTTGCGGCGGCGGGTGATGGCGTACTGGCCTGAGGCGTCCGACAGCCAGCCATCGGAGCCGTCGTCGAACCACAGGTACCACTCGTTCCAGAAGCCGTCTTCGTAGCGCAGCTGGATGCGGCCGATCAGGTCGAAGCGCTTGCCTTCGAACTGGCCGGCGGCGCCCAGGCACAGCGGCGAATAGTCTTCCAGCACATCGGCCGTCTCGCCGATGCGCTTGACCGACTCGGCATCCTTGAGCAGCGTGCTGCGGCAGGCGCCGCAAACCGCCATGACCGATGCCGTGGAGGTGAACTTGACGGGCGCTCCGCACTGCGGACACAGGACCTGCTGCATGGGCGTTCGGCGCTCAGCTGGTGAGTTTCTTCAGGACTTCCGCCTTGGCCGTGTCGTAGTCGGCCGACGTGATCAGGCCCTTGTCGAGCAGATCCTTGAGCTGCTGCAGGCGCTGCACCGGATCGCCGCCGCCGGATGCCGGCGCGGCGGCCGCCGCACCCGCCGCGGCGCCGGCCGTCGCGGCTCCCGCCGCCGGCTGGCCCGGGGCCACGCCCAGTCCGGCCGCCATGGTCTGGCCCAGCGCCGCGCCGGCCGCCAGGCCCGCGCCGATGCCGGCGATGCCGCCTTCGTTCTGCGCCGCCAGCGGAATCGAGGTGGCGGTCTGGTACTGGGTGAACTTGCCCAGGTCGCCCGCCATGCCCATCGAGATCCGCGTGTCCAGCGCCTTCTGCAATTCTTCCGGCAACGACACGTTCTCGACCGTGAAGTTGTCGAGTTTGACGCCGTAGCGGTCGAACACCGGGCCGAGCTGCTCGCCGATGCTCTGCGACATCAGGCCCTGGTTGCCGGCGATGTCCAGGAACGGCACCTTCGAGCCGCCCAGCGCGGTCGTCATGGCCGCGACCACCATGTTGCGCAACTGCGCTTCCAGGTCGTCGACGGTGTAGACGTCGCGCGTGCCGCTGATCTCGCGGTAGAACTTGGCCGGGTCGGTGATCTGGTACGAATACACGCCGAAGGCGCGCAGCCGCACCATGCCGAATTCGCTGTCGCGCAGCGTCACCGGCTGCGCCGTGCCCCAGCGCCGGCCCAGCTGCAGGCGGGTGCTGAAGAAGATCACGTCCGACTTGAAGGGCGACTCGAACAACTTGTCCCAGTTCTTCAGGTACGTCAGCACCGGCAGGGTCTGGGTGGTCAGCTTGTACATGCCGGGGCCGAACACGTCGGCCACCTTGCCTTCGTTGACGAACACCGCCATCTGCGACTCGCGCACCGTCAGGCTGGCGCCGTACTGGATTTCAAAATCCTGCATCGGATGGCGCCAGGCCAGCACGCCGTCGCCGTCCTCGTTCCATTGCAGGATGTCGATAAACTGCTTGCGGATAAATGAACCGAGACTCATGGCTAGTTCTCCTGTGTCAGATACGAATCAGCGCGCCCGGCGGCTCAGGTGAGGCAGGCGGCGTTGACCACGCCGGCGGCCAGCGAGATCGATCCGATCAGGCCGCCCATGGCGATGTTGTTTTCCTCGATGGCTTCGTTCAGGCCGCGGATGGCGCGCGCCACCACGGCGTAGACCACCAGTTGCACCACCATGGCGGCCACGCCCCAGACCAGGAACATGACGAAGCTCGCATGAATGGCGATGCTGGAGCAGAGGGTGAAGGAAAAGCCCACCAGCGCGCCGCCGTACGACAGCACCGCGGCAATGTTGCCCTGGCGGATCAGCTCGAATTCCTTGTAGCGCGTCACCGTGGTGTAGACCGCGGTGAAAATGCCCAGCATCACCAACGCCGAAACGATGTAGATCAGATAGGTCACGGCCGGATGCATTGCTTCTCCCATATTCGCCCCCTTCAGGCCCCTAATTGCGCGCAGTATATACGGCGCTTTCGATATACTGCGAACGCATTTTCAGAGTCGGAACCCCCATGCGCGACCGCGTTCTCATCCTGTCGGTATTGATCGTCGCGTCCTGCGGCCTGGGCTACGAGCTCATCAGCAGCGCGCTCGCCAGCTATCTGCTGGGGGATTCCATTCTCCAGTTCTCGTCCGTCATCGGCTGCTACCTGTTCGCGATGGGCATCGGATCGTGGTTGTCAAAATATGTAAAAGACGACGACGTTTTGAATCGATTCATCGACGTCGAGCTGGCCGTCGCATTATTGGGAGGTGTTTCCGCCGCCGTCCTGTTCCTGGTGTTCGCCTGGCTGTCGGCGCCGTTTCGCGCGGCGTTGTATGTCGGCGTATTCATCATCGGGCTGATGGTCGGCATGGAGATCCCGCTGGTGATGCGGGTGTTCAACCAGCGCAAGGCCGAGTTCCGCGAGATCGTCAGCCGCGTGCTGACCTTCGACTACCTCGGCGCGCTGGCCGTGTCGCTGATCTTTCCGCTGCTGCTGGCGCCCAAGCTGGGCCTGCTGCGCACCGGTTTCCTGTTCGGCATGCTCAACGCCAGCGTGGCGCTGTGGACCACCTGGCTGTTCCGCAACGAGATCCGGCGCCCGGCCGAACGCGCCGTGCGCGGCGGCGTGGTGCTGGGCCTGCTGGCGCTGGGCTTCCTGTTTTCCGGCCAGATGACGGCCTGGGCAGAGAAAGGCCTGTACGGCGACGACGTGGTGCACGCCGAGACCACGCCCTACCAGCGCCTGATCGTGACGCGCTGGCACGACGATCTGCGGCTCTACATCAATGGCAACCTGCAGTTCTCGTCGCGCGACGAACACCGCTATCACGAGTCGCTGGTGATCCCGGGCCTGCAGGCCTTGCCGTGGGCCCGCAACGTGCTGGTGCTGGGCGGCGGCGACGGCCTGGCGGTGCGCGAGATCCTCAAGTACAAGCACGTCGAGCACGTCACGCTGGTGGACCTGGACCCGGCCATGACCGGCCTGTTCTCGCGTTCCGAACCGCTGACCAAGCTGAACCAGGGCTCGCTGACCGATCCGCGCGTCACCGTCATCAACGACGACGCCGGCCGCTGGCTCGAAAGCCACGCCGAGGTCTACGACTTCATCGTGGTGGACTTTCCGGATCCGTCCAACTTCGGCCTGGGCCGGCTGTACTCGGTGCCGGTCTACCACCTGATGGCGCGCCACCTGGCCGAGAACGGCTACATGGTGATCCAGTCGACCTCGCCCTACTTCGCGCCGCGCTCGTTCTGGAGCGTGGACGCCACGCTCAAGGAAGCCGGCCTGAACACCTGGCCATACCACGCCTACGTGCCGTCGTTCGGCGACTGGGGCTTCATCCTGGCCGGCAAGCGCCGCGACTACACGCCGCCGGACGCCATCAGCGTGTCCACCCGCTACCTCGACCCCGCCACCCTGCGCGAGCTGTTCCACTTTCCCGCCGACATGCCGGCGCTGGCCATGCCGCCGAACCGCCTGAACGAACAGTCGCTCGTGCGCTACTTCGACGAGGACTGGCGCAGGGTCATCCGCTGATGCGCCGCCGCACCTTCCTGCTGGGCGCGGCCACCGCCGCCGCCGCGGGCACGGCGGGCTACTACCGCTCGCGCGTGGTCGAGACCACGCCCGAGGTGCGCTATCCCGGCATGCAGGCCGGCCACGCGCTGCGCGATGGCGCGGCGTTGCCGCCGTCCTCAGGCAGCCGCCGCTGCCAGGTGGCGATCCTGGGCTCCGGGGTGGCCGGCCTGTCGTGCGCCTGGAAACTGGCGCGCGAAGGCTTTACCGATTTCGTCGTGGTCGAGGGCCCCGAGTACGGCGGCAACGCCGCCGCCGGCGCGCGCGACGGCCTGGACTATCCGCTTGGCGCGCACTACCTGCCGCTGCCGTCGATGCAGTCCACCCACGTGCGCGAAATGCTGGCCGACTTCGGCATCGCCGAACGCGACGCTTTCAGCGAACGGCCCTATTACGACGAGGCCATCCTGGCGCATTCGCCGCAGGAACGCCTGCTGCGCGACGGCCGCTGGGAAGACGGCCTGCTGCCGATGCACGGGCTGCCCGAGGCCGATATCGAACAGCACCGCAAGTTCCTGGCGCGGGTCGACCAGCTGCACGGCGCGACCGGCAACGACGGCCGCAAGGTCTTCTGCATCCCGATCGTGCTGTCCTCGCGCGATCCGGCCTGGCGCGCGCTGGATGCGCTGACCTTCAAACAGTGGCTGGAACGCGAGGGCTATACCTCGCCCGCGCTGCACTGGTACCTGAACTACTGCTGCCGCGACGACTACGGCGCGCCCTACGACCGGGTCTCGGCCTGGGCCGGCCTGCACTATTTCGCCAGCCGCGACGGCCATGCCGCCAACGCCAACGAAGGCGCGGTGCTGACCTGGCCGGGCGGCCTGGCGCCGCTGGCGCAGCGATTGCGCGACGCCATCAGCGCGCGCCTCGGCCACGGCGGCTGGCTGCTGCCGGGCACCGCCGTGCGGCTGCGCGAAAGCGCCGCCGGCCCGCGCATCGATTGCCTCGCCCCGGGCGCGGCCGCCAGCGTCTATACGCTGGAAGCGCAACGCGCGGTCTGCGCCATGCCGCTGTTCGTGGCGCAGCGCATCCTGCCGGACATCCGCGCCTATGGCTACGATCCGGCCACGCATGCCTCGCCGCACGCGCCCTGGCTGGTGTCGAACTTCGTGATGGACGGCTATCCGCGCGAGGCGCCGGGCGAACCGCTGTCGTGGGACAACGTGGTCTACCAGGGCCAGGCCCTGGGCTACGTGGTCTCGACCCACCAGTTGCTGCGCGTGGCGCGCTCGCCCCGCACCGTGTTCACCGCTTATCACGCGCTCAGCGCCCGCACGCCGCAGGACGCGCGCCAATGGCTGGCCGGCGCCTCGCCCGAGGCGCTGCGCGACGAGGCCGCCGCCGACCTGGTCGCCGCCTATGGCGAAGAGTTCTGGCGCCGCGCCCGCCAGCTGGAGATCACCGTGCGCGGCCACGCCATGGCGTCGCCCTATTGCGGCTACCTGTCGAATGCCGGCCTGGCGGCATTGCGCGAGGTCGACGGCCCGGTGCTGTTCGCCCATGCCGACCTGTCCGGGTATTCGGTGTTCGAAGAGGCGGCGTGGTGGGGCGTGGCGGCGGCCGGCCGTATCCTGGGGCAGCGGCCGCCGGCCTGACCGCCGCTGGCGGACACGCCTGGCGGCCGCCCGGCGGGGCGTCGCAATCATGGATTGTCCGCTCTCGCTGACGCCCGCCCGCTGCCCTACAATCGGCCGCTTACCCTCCCTTGATCCCGTACCGACTCAAGCAGCGACAGCGACGATGGGAAAGCAAGTCATAGTGCTCGGCGCCGGCATCGTCGGCGTCTGCTGCGCGCTGGAACTGCAGCGCCGCGGCATGCAGGTCACCCTGGTCGACCGCCAGGATCCCGGCCGGGAGACGTCCTTCGGCAATGCCGGCGTCCTGGCCCGCAGCTCCCTCATGCCCTTCAACCACCCCGGCCTGTGGCGCCAGTTGCCCCGGCTGCTGGGCAATGACACCGTCCAGTTCCGCTACCGCGCCTCGTACCTGGCCCGCAACCTGGGCTGGGCCGCGGGCTTCCTGGCGCGCGCCCGGCCATCGGTGTTCCGCGAAACCACGGCGGCGCTCGACAGCCTGATCCGGCGGTCCGCGACCGAACACCTGCGCCTGCTGGACCAGGCCGGCGCCCGTCACCGCCTGCGCGACAGCGGCTGGATCTTCCTGTTCCGCAGCGAACAGGCGTGGCAGGGCGGCGCCCTGGCGCGCGAGGCCTACGCCCGCCACCAGGTGCCGACCCAGGCGCTGGATGGCGCCGACCTGGCGCGGCTGGAGCCCGCCCTGGCGCCGATCTTTCCGCGCGCGCTGTGGATCCAGGGCTCGTATTCGGTGGACGATCCCGGCGCCGTGACCGCGGCCTACGCCGACCTGTTCCAGCGCTCGGGCGGCGTCTTGCGCACGCTGCGGGCCGCCGCCATCCGCCGCGACGGCGGGCGCGGCTGGGTCGTGCAGGGCGACGCCGGCGCGCAAACCCTGGCTGCCCCCGACCTGGTGGTGGCGCTGGGCCCGTGGTCCAAGGCCCTGCTCAAGACCACCGGCATCGACCTGCCGCTGGCGTTCGAGCGCGGCTATCACATGCATTACGGCGCCGCCGACGGCCCGGCGCTGGGCCGTCCCATCTACGACACTGGCGGCGGCTACGTGCTGTCGCCCATGGCGCGCGGCCTGCGGCTGACCACCGGGGTCGAGCTGGACGACTGCGACGCGCCCGCCCGTCCCGTCCAGCTGGACCTGGCCGAGGCCCGGGCACGCGAGGCCATCGGCCTGGGCCCGCGGCTGGATCCGCAGGCCTGGCTCGGCCGCCGCCCCACGCTGCCGGACAGCCGCCCGATGATCGGCCAGGCGCCGCGCCATCCGGGCCTGTGGCTGGCGCTGGGCCACCAGCACATCGGTTTCAGCACGGCGCCCGGCACCGCGCAGATACTGGGGGAACTGATGACCGACGGCGCCGCCGCGAGCCGCCACGGCGCATTCCGCCCGGAACGCTTCCTCTGACATGCCGCCAGCCCGCATGGATCCGACCACCACCGCTCCCGCCGGCTTCCTCGGCCTGCTGATGCTGGACACGCGCTTTCCGCGCCCGCCCGGCGACGTCGGCAATCCCCAGACCTATGCCCGCGCCGGCATCCCGGCGCGCTTCGTCACGGTGCGGGGCGCCTCGCCGCGCAAGATCGTGCAGGAGGCCGACCCGGCCTTCCTGCAACCGTTCATCGATGCCGCCGTCGGCCTGGCGCGCGACGGCGCGGCGTTGATCTCCACCAGCTGCGGCTTCCTGGCGCGCTACCAGAATGCCCTGCAGGCGGCCGTGCCGGTGCCGGTGGTGACGTCGAGCCTGCTGCAATGCCGCGGGCTGGCGCGGGTGGGCATCGTCACCTTCGACGCGGCCTCGCTCGACCGCGCGGTGCTGGACGCGGCCGGCGTGCCGGCCAACGCCGTGGTCGAAGGCCTGGAGCCCGGCTGCGAAATGCAGGCGCGTATCCTGGAGAACGCCATCGACATGGACCTGCGGGAGGCCGAGCGCAACGTGATCGCCGCGGCCGAACGGCTAGCGCGGCGCGCCCCGGGCCTGAGCGACATCGTGCTCGAATGCACCAACATGCCGCCCTACCGCGAGGCCGTGGCGCGCGCCACCGGCCTGCCGGTGCACGACATCGAGACGCTGCTGCTGCGCACCTGGCGCGCGCTGGCGGCCTGACGGCCTTTTGCCCCACGCGCCGGCATGAAAAAACCCGGCGTGATCCCGAGGGATCCACGCCGGGTCTTGCGCCTGACGGCGGCCGGACCGGTCGATCAGCCCAGCAGCAAGGCGTCGTCCGACAGCTTCTCGCCGCGCACGCGCTCGAACATGGCCAGCAGGTCCGGCACGTCCATGCCGCGGCGTTCGTCGCCGGACACGTCCAGCACCACCTGGCCCTGGTGCAACATCACGGTGCGGTCGCCCACATCCAGCGCCTGGCGCATGCTGTGCGTGACCATCATGGTGGTCAGCTTGCTTTCCGACACGATGCGCGCCGTCAGCTGCAGCACGAAGTCGGCGGTGCGCGGGTCGAGCGCGGCAGTGTGCTCGTCCAGCAGCAGGATGCGCGACGGCTGCAGCGCCGCCATCAACAGGCTCACGGCCTGGCGCTGGCCGCCCGAGAGCAGGCCGATGCGGTCGGTCAGGCGGTTTTCCAGGCCCAGGCCAAGCGTGGCCAGGCGTTCACGGAAGCCTTCCTTCATCGAGGCCTTGACCGCGCGGCCATAGCCGCGGCGCGCGCCGCGCAACTGCGCCAGCGCCATGTTCTCTTCGATGGTCAGGTCTTCGCAGGTGCCGGCCATCGGATCCTGGAACACGCGCGCCACGCGCGAGGCGCGCGACCAGACCGGCTGGCGCGTGACGTCGGCGCCGTCGATCTCGATGCGGCCGGAATCGATCGGCAGGTCGCCCGACACGGCATTCAGGAAGGTCGACTTGCCGGCGCCGTTGGAACCGATGACGGTGACGAACTGGCCCGAGGGAATGTCCAGCGACAGCCCGCGCAGCGCGCGCGTCTCGATCGGCGTGCCGGCGTTGAAGGTGATCTTGAGGTCTTTTGCGGACAGCATATCAGCGCCCCTTCTTGCCGAACAGCCGGCGCTTGAGCATGGGAATGACCAGGGCGACCGTGACCAGCACCGCGGTGACGAGGTTCAGGTCCTGCGCCTTCAGGCCGATGAAATCGCTGTTCAGCGCCAGCGCGATGAAGAAGCGGTAGACGATGGCGCCGATGATGACGGCCAGCGTGGCCAGCACCAGCTTGCGCGACGGCAGGATGCTTTCGCCGACGATCACCGCGGCCAGGCCGATGACGATGGTGCCGATGCCCATGGAGATGTCGGAACCGCCCTGGGTCTGCGCGAACAGCGCGCCGGCCATCGCGACCAGCGCGTTCGACAGCGCCATGCCGCCCAGGATCATGCGGCCGGTGTTCACGCCCTGCGCGCGCGCCATGCGGCCGTTCGAGCCGGTGGCGCGCACCGCCAGGCCGGTCTGGGTGGCGAAGAACCAGTCCAGCGCCAGCTTGGCCAGGATCACGATGACCACCAGGATCAGCGGCCGGGCCACGTAGTCCGACAGCCAGCCCGGCTGCAGGATGGTGAAGACGGTGGGTTCGGTGATGAGCGGCACGTTGGGCTTGCCCATGATGCGCAGGTTCACGGAATACAGCGCGATCATCATCAGGATGCTGGCCAGCAGATCCATGATCTTGAGCTTGACGTTGAGCCAGCCTGTGACCAGCCCCGCGGCCGCGCCGGCGAAGGTGGCGGCGATGGTGGCCACGAATGGGTCGGTGCCCGAGGCGATCAGCGTGGCACAGACGGCGCCGCCCAGCGGGAAGCTGCCGTCAACGGTCAGGTCCGGAAAGCGCAGCAGGCGAAAGGAGATATATACGCCCAAGGCCACCAGGCTGAAGATCAGGCCGATCTCCAGCGCGCCTAGCAACGAGAACAATGACATGGGTCAAATCCAATCAGGTAAGGAACGAGCATATTAGAGATTGGGAACGTCCAAATTCTTGCGTTTCGGGGCCAGTTTTACCCGAGCTTTCGCAATAAACGTTTCCTGCCGTGCGATTTTCTCTCGATTCCTGCCAAGGCGTTGCCGGGCTTGGCGGCCAGGGCCGCAAGCGGGCTGCTTGATGGACGCTCCAGGGGAGCAAAACGCGGCATGCGGTCCGTGACCGACCTGCCGTTCAAGGCCAACGCCATCGCGCCGGGCCGCGCGCATCTTGTGAATGCTGCCGCCCTGTGGACCCCGCGTACCGGCGCGGGGAAAACACAAGAAAACAAGATAAAACAAAACCCCGCTCATGCCGGGTGGGCACGGGCGGGGCCGAACGACTTGCGCTTTACTTTACCACCACCGCGGCCGACTTGATGATCGCGTCGGACAGCGTCACGCCTTGCTTGGCGGCGGCGCCCGGGTTCACGTAGAGCTCAAGCTTGGAGATGGTTTCGGACGGGATGGCGCCGGGCTTCTCGCCCTTGAGGATGCGCACCACGACCTTGCCGGTCTGCACGCCCAGGTCACGGTAGTTGATGCCCAGGGCGGCGATGCCACCGCGCTTGACGCTGTCGGTGTCCGAGGCGATCAGCGGGATCTTGGCGTCGTTGCCGACCTTCACCAGCGACTCGTAGGCCGAGACCACGTTGTTGTCGGTGTTGGTGTAGATGACGTCGACCTTGCCGATCAGGCTGCGGGCGGCGGAAGCCACGTCGACCGAACGCGGGGCGGCGGCTTCGACCAGGCTCATGCCCGACTTGGGCAGCAGTTCCTGCAGCTTCTTGACCACCACGACCGAGTTGGCCTCGCCCGGGTTGTAGACCATGCCGACGCGCTTGGCGTTGGGCACGATCTTCTTGATCAGCTCGACCTGCTTGTCCAGCGCCAGCAGGTCGGACACGCCGGTGACGTTGGTGCCCGAGGCGTCCATGCTGGGCACCAGCTGGGCGGCGACCGGGTCGGTCACGGCGGAATAGACCACCGGCACGTCCTTGGTGGCGGCCACGACGGCCTGGGCCGACGGGGTGGCGATGGCGACGATGGCGTCAGGCTTGTCGCCAACGAACTTGCGCGCGATCTGGGCGGCGGTGCCGGTGTTGCCCTGCGCGCTCTGGTATTGCCACTTCAGGTTCTTGCCCGGCTCGTAACCGGCCTGCTTGAGGGCGTCCTGCACCCCGTCACGCACGGCGTCCAGCGCCGGATGCTCGACGATGGCGGTGATCGCCACCGACTTCTGCTGCGCCGCCACCGGCGCGGCGATCGCCATCGCCAGCGCCATCGCGCCAACCGTCAGAAAATGTTTTTTTCCGATCAGCATAGGTAAGCTCCTTGAACCCTTGGTATTTGTTCATTATTACGGCTGTTCCGCGGGCTTCCCCACGGTCCGGACAGTCGTAAAGCCGTATAGTCTAACGTGTCGCAACACAAATTCACTTGGGGGGAATCCCTGAAATGGTGCATGCGCGGCACGCCTGCCCCATGCCGGGGCGCGCGGCGCCAATATACTAAAAGCGCCGCCCCCGCGCGACACGACATCCGCGACATCCAAAGGGCCACATCATGATCAAACGCGCACTGGGCCGTTCCGGCCTGCAGATCCCTCCCCTCACCTTCGGCGGCAACGTCTTCGGCTGGACCGTCGACGAAGCCGGCACCTTCTCGCTGCTGGACGCCCTGGTCGACGCGGGCCTGAATTTCATCGACACCGCCGACGTCTATTCGCGCTGGGTGCCCGGCAACCAGGGCGGCGAATCCGAAGCCCTGATCGGCAAATGGCTCAAGCGCTCGGGCAAGCGCGACCGCGTGCTGATCGCCACCAAGGTCGGCATGGAGATGGGCCCGGACGCCAAGGGCCTGGCGCCGGCCTACATCAGGCGCTCGCTGGACGCGTCGCTGGCGCGGCTGCAGACCGACCACGTCGACCTGTACCAGTCGCACAAGGACGACCCCGACACCCCGCTGACCGACACGCTGGGCGAGTACGCCAAGCTGATCGAGGCCGGCAAGGTGCGCGCCATCGGCGCCTCCAACTACACCGCGGTGCGCCTGTCCGAAGCGCTGATCGCCAGCGAACGGCACAACCTGCCGCGCTACGAGAGCATCCAGCCCGAATACAACCTGTACAGCCGCGAGCCGTTCGAAGGCCACCTGCAGGCGCTGGTCAAGGCGCAGGACCTGGGCACCATCAACTATTACGCGCTGGCCAGCGGCTTTCTCAGCGGCAAGTACCGCAGCCCGGCCGACGTCGGCAAGAGCGCGCGCGGCAAGAAGATCGTCGACACCTACCTGAACGATCGCGGCTACCGCATCCTGAAGGCGCTGGATGAAGTCGCCGAGGATGCCAACTGTACGCCCGCGCAGGCCGCGCTGGCCTGGCAGATCGCGCAGCCGGGCATCACCTCGCCGATCGTCAGCGCGACATCGCTGGCGCAGCTGGACGAACTGGTCAAGGCCGCCAGCCTGACGCTGACGCGCGACCAGCTGGCCAGGCTGAGCCTGGCCAGCGACTGGCGCTGACGGGGCCGCGCCAGCGCCCTGCGGGCGTCAATCCAGCTTGACGCCCGAGTCCGACACCACCTTGGCCCAGCGCGCCACTTCGCTGTCGACGAACTTGCCGAAGGCCGGACCGGTCAGCGTCGGCACCGACGTGCCGTTGCTCTCCCAGGTCTCCTTGATCTTCGGCGTGTTCAGGGCCTTGGTGATCTCGGCGGTCATGCGGTCCACCGCTACCTGCGGCGTGCCGGCGGGCGCCCAGATCGCATACCAGGTCGACACCACGTAGTTCGGCACCCCGGCCTCGGCCGCGGTCGGCACATCCGGCAGCGACGGCGAGCGCTGCTCCGCGGCCACCGCCAGCGGCTTGATCGCGCCCGAACGGATGTGGCCGGAAGACGAACCCAGGCCGTCGAAGGCCAGGTCCACCTGCCCGCCGATCAGCGCGGTCAGCATTGGGCCGGCCCCCTGGTACGGCACGTCGACCAGCTTGATGCCGGTCTGCATCGCGAACAGCTCGCCGGCCAGGTGGTGCGTGCTGCCCTTGCCGGCGGTGCCGAAGTTGACGTCGCCAGGATGCTGCTTGGCGTAGGCGATGAATTCCTGCAGCGTCTTGACCGGCAGCTTGGTGGCGTTGATGACCACCACCTGCGGCGGCTGCGCCACCAGCGCCACCGGCACGAAGTCCTTCTGGATGTTGTAGTTCAGGCTCTTGTACAGCGACGGCGCCAGCGCGTGGTGCGCGCCCCCCATGAAGAAGGTGTAGCCATCGGGCCGGGCCTTGGCGGCCACGCCCGCGCCGACGGTGCCGCCCGCGCCGCCCTTGTTGTCGATCACCACCGACTGGCCCAGTTGCATCGTCAACTGCTGGGCCAGGGGCCGGGCGAAGGTATCGGTGCCGCCCCCGGCGGGAAAGGGCACGATGAGCGTGATGGGCCGTTCCGGCCAGGACGCGGCGCCGGCGCTGCCGGCGAAACCGGCGGCCAGCGTGGCCAGCAGGGCCGCGGCGAGTGTGCGGTATTTCATATTGTCTCCTCTTGCTGCAGCGTGGGGACGGCGCGTTTCCCGCGTCTCGTCTCTTGTGTTCTTGGGTTGGGATGCTGCCTGGTTCGGGAATCGTTCTGGAAGGGATCGGGCTCCTTGAAAAAAATGGCCGGTCCCGATGGACCGGCCCGGCATGATGGCGCTACAGCGCCTGATAGGTTTCGCGCAGCACGTTCTTCTGCACCTTGCCCATGGTGTTGCGCGGCAACTGGTCGACGATGTGCACGCGCTTGGGCACCTTGAAGTTGGCGATGCGCGCCTTCAGCTCCGCCTGCATCGCGGCGGCGTCCAGCGACACGCCGTCCTTGGGCACCACCACCGCCACCACCGCTTCGCCGAAGTCGGCGTGCGGCACGCCGATGACGGCCGACTCGGCCACGCCCGGCATGTCGTCGATCAGCGTCTCGATCTCTTTCGGATAGACGTTGAAGCCGCCGGAGATGATCAGGTCCTTGCTGCGGCCGACGATCGACAGGTAGTCGGCGGGCACGTCGCGGCCGGCCGATTCGCCGCCCCAGCGGCCCACGTCGCCGGTCTTGAACCAGCCGTCCTGGGTGAATTCCTCGCGGGTCTTTTCCGGCATGCGCCAGTAGCCCGAGAACACGTTGGGCCCGCGCACCTGCACATTGCCGATCTCGCCCGGCGCCAGCGCGATGCCGGCGTCGTCCACCACCCGCACCTGCACGCCCGGCAAGGCCCGGCCCACGGTGCCGGCCAGGCGTTCGCCATCGGCCGCGTCATACGGATTGGAGGTCAGCATGACGGTCTCGCTCATGCCGTAGCGTTCCAGGATGGCGTGGCCGCTGCGCTCGCGGAAATCGTTGAAGGTCTCGGACAGCAGCGGCGCCGAACCCGAGATGAACAGGCGCATGTTGGCGCACGCGTCGCGGTTGAAGCGCTTGTCGGCCAGCAGCCGCACGTAATAGGTCGGCACGCCCATCATCACCGTGCTCTGCGGCAGATAGCGCAGCGCCTGGTCGGCGTCCAGCTTGGGCAGCCAGATCATCTTGGCGCCGGCCAGCAGCGCGCCGTGCGAGGCCACGAACAGGCCGTGCACGTGGAAGATCGGCAGCATGTGCAGCAGCACGTCGTCCGAACGCCAGCCCCAGTACTTGTGCAGCACCTGCGCGTTGGACGCCAGGTTGCCATGCGACAGCATCGCGCCCTTGCTGCGGCCGGTGGTGCCGGACGTGTACAGGATCGCGGCCAGGTCGTCCGGCTTGCGCTTGACGGTCTTGAAGGCCTGCGACAGGCCGCCGGCGGCATCCAGCAAGGTGCCGGTGCGGTCTTCGTCGAGCGTGTAGACGTGGGCGCAACCGGCCTTGTCGGCGGCGCGCTGGACCCAGTCGCGGTTCTTGCCGGCGCAGACCACCACCGCCGGTTCGGCGTTGCCCAGGAAGTATTCGATCTCGGCTTCGCGGTAGGCGGTGTTCAGCGGCAGGTACACCAGGCCGGCGCGCAGCGTGGCCAGGTACAGCAGCAGGGCCTCGGGCGATTTCTCGACCTGCACCGCGACCCGCGCGCCCGCGGGCAGCTTGAGCGAGGTCAGCAGATTCGCCAGGCAGGCCGTGGCGCGGTCGATGTCGTCCCAGGTGTAGGCCAGCTCGGGGGTTTCGAGCGCGACCTGTTTGCGATCGGCGGGGAATCCGCCCTCCAGCACAGCATATAGATTGGCGTTGCTCACCGTCTTCAGTCTCCGGAAAAGTGGGGGTCTACGCCGGCCAGGAAGGCGCGCACGCCCTCCTTGTGGTCGTGGCTGTCGGCGTAGGAGAAATAATCCTGGTATTCGGCCTCGGTCAAGGCGCCGCCCTGCGCCAGGCGGGCGGACAGGCGCTTGTTGATGCGCGCGGCCAGCGGCGCGCCCTGGCTGATGCGCTCGGCGCTGCGCTGGGCCTGCGCGGCCACCTCGGCGTCGGCCACGATGCGCGTCAGCAGGCCCAGGTCGCGCGCCTCGGCGGCGCCGAACACGCGGCCTTCGAGCAGGATGGCCAGGGTCGCGGCGCGGCCGGCCAATGCCAGCAGGCCGCGCATTTCATCGGGCGCCATGGGAAAGCCCAACCGGTTGATCGGCACGCCGAAGCGCGCCGATTCGCCGGCGATGCGCAGGTCGCACTGGCAGGCGATCTCCAGCCCGCCACCGACGCACACGCCTTCGATCTGCGCCACCACCGGATGCGGGCATTGCGCCACGGCCATCAACGCGGGCGCCAGTATCTCGCGGTGGTAGCGCTGCACGCCCGCGGCGTCGGCGCGCTCGACCGGAAACTCGCGGATGTCCGCGCCCGCGGCGAAATTGCCGCCCTCGCCGCGCACGATCACGCAACGCAGCGTGTCGTCCGCGGCGATGCGCGTGAACACATCGCGCAATTCGCGCCACATGCCCACGGTGATGGCGTTCAGCCGCCCCGGGTGCGACAGCGTCACCCAGGCCAGTTGCCCGTCGCGGTGCAGCCGCACACGGCCTGCCGTGTCGTCCGTCATGTCCCCTCGCTGGTTATGTGTTTTATGGGTCGCGGCGCGCCGCCGCTCAGGCCGCGCGCCCCACGCTGCGGCTGACCTGCGGCTTGCCGTCGTGCAGGCGCGCCAGGTTGCCGTCCAGTTCATCCAGGTCGTACAGGTAATTGACCATCAGGCCGCAGGACTGCTTGAGGCCCTTGGCCGAGAGGTCCGCCGCCCAGTTCAGGCGCTCGATGCGCGCGCCGTTGCCCAGGTGGAAGCGCGCCACCGCGTCCAGCGGCAGGCCGTTCTTCATGGCTTGCAGATAGTGCGCGGCCAGCCGGAAGCCGGCGCGCTTGACCACGTCGGGCGTCGCCTTGCCCTGCGCGGCGCGCGCCAGCCGCGCCACCCAGCGCTGGCCGTCCGGCACGCCGGCGCGCTGGCGCGTCTTGGCGCGCGACTTGTCCTCGCGCACGATGGCCTCGACCGCGTCGGCGTCCAGCTTGCCGAGCCAGTCGGCGAAACCCGGAATCGGCGACAGGGTCGCGAACGACTTGAGCTGCGGCAGTTCCTCCAGCAACTGCTCGACCACCCGCTTGAGCAGGAAATTGCCGAAGCTAATGCCCTTGAGGCCCGCCTGCGTGTTCGAGATCGAATAGAAGATCGCCCAGCGCGCCTTGCCCAGGTCCTGCCGCGGCGCGGCGCTGTCCAGCACCGCCTGCACGTTGTCGGCCATGCTGCCGGCGAACGCCACTTCGACGAAGATCAGCGGCACGTCCGGCATCTGCGGATGGAAATAGGCGTAGCAGCGGCGATCCGGCGCCACGCGGTGGCGCAGGTCGTCCCACGACTGGATCTCGTGCACCGCCTCGTAGATGATCAGCTTTTCCAGCAGCGAGGCCGGCGAATCCCAGGTCAGCGGCCGCAACTCCAGCAGGCCGACGTCGAACCATGCCGACAGCAGGCCTTCCAGGTCCTTGTCGAGCGCCTGCACGCCCGCCACCTGCTTGCGCCAGCGCAGCATGTCGGCGCGCAGCTCCACCAGGAAGCGCAGGCCCGCCGGCTGCGCGTTCAGGCGCTTGAAGAACCGCACGCCCTCGCCGCCATCGCCGGCGAAGGTGCCGCGCACCTGCGTCAGCGCGGCCAGCATCAGGCGGCGGTCCTTGCCGTCGGCGGCCACGTACAGCTCGCGCCAGCGCCGCGCCAGCTTGTTGGCGGCCACGTCGGTCAGGCGGGCCTCGAACAGGCGCCGCACTTCGGATTCACTCGGCAGGCGGCCGCGTTCCCACAGGCGTCCCAGGCGCGTGATCAGGCTGTCGCCGGCATCCGCGGCGGTCTCGCCCGACTCGGCGTCGGTGTCAGGCGTGCGTGCGCCGCGCGCGGACTCGAGATGGACGGGTGCGTTCATGGACGGACTCCTCTGCAACGGGAAGATCGGAAAGCGGTGGCGCCTCGTCATCGGCGGCCAGTGCGCGCAGCACTTCGAGCTGGCGCATCAGGTGATGGCGCGCCAGCGCCTCGGCGCGTTCGGGATCGCGGGCCTTCAGGGCCTCGAAGATGGCCAGGTGCTCGGCGCAGGATTCCTCGATGCGGCCGGGCCAGGCCAGGCTGCGGTGGCGCGACAGGCTCAGCACCTTGCGCAGGTTGCCCACCATGTCGACCAGCCACTGGTTGCCGGCGAGCGCCTGCACCGCTTCGTGGATCAGGTAATTGGTCTGGTAATACGCGTCGATGCGGCCGGCGGCGGCATGGCCGGCCAGCGCCTCGTGCAGCGGCGCCAGCGCCTCCAGCTGCGCGTCCGACGCCTTGCATGCGGCCTCGTGGGCGCAGCGCCCTTCCAGCATGGCCATCAGCGGGAAGATGTCTTCCAGGTCCTGCGCCGACAGTTCATTGACGAAGCAGCCGCGGCGCGGCTCCAGCCGCACCAGGCCCTCGGTGGCCAGCACCTTCAGCGCCTCGCGCAGCGGCGTGCGCGAGATGCCCAGTTCGCCGGCCAGGCGCAGCTCGTCGATCCACTCGCCATTGCGCAGCGCGCGCGCATGGATCATGGCGCGAAGGCGATCCGCGACTTCCAGGTACAGGGCTTGCCGGACGATGGGTGAGGTCATGGGCAGACGGCCTGACAGCGCCGTAATTCATAATTATGAATAAGCCCATCATAGTCCTGCCCCAATGGATCAGACTAGTCGGATGTTGTAAGGACTTGCCCTAAGGCGCCGTTCGCGGGGGACGAAAACATGCGAGCGGGAACTGTCGCCCGCGGCCGCACCGGCCACGGGAAACAGGGACGGCCTAGAAATGCAGGATGCCGTCGACCGCGTGGCGGGTCAGCGAGCGCGCCCAGCGGCGCGCCGGCAAGCCGTAGCGGGATTCGACCACCTCGGCCCGCGCCAGCAGGTCGGCCGGCGTGACCGCCAGGCGCGGCCCGGAAAACGCCAGCACGATCTGGTTGCCGGCGTCGATCTCGGGCAGCAGCACGATGCGGTCGTCGAAGGCCTTGGACAGATTGTCGATGTTCTTGCCGAAGCTTTCGTGACGGCCGAACAGGTTCACCGCCACCACCCCGACCTCGCCGAGCACGCGGCGACAATCGCGGTAGAACTTGACGCTGTCGCGCACCGGCCCCTGGGCCGAGGCGTCGTACAGGTCCACCATCAGAACCGGGCAGCGTCCGGCGTTGAGCGGATCGGCGGCCCATTCGGCGGCATCGGCGTGCTCGACCCGCAGTCGGTTCTCGCCCGGCAGGCGGAAGAACATGTGGCAGGCGGCGGTGACG
Organism: Achromobacter sp. ISS7; assembly: GCF_056523125.1. Taxonomy (NCBI): domain Bacteria; kingdom Pseudomonadati; phylum Pseudomonadota; class Betaproteobacteria; order Burkholderiales; family Alcaligenaceae; genus Achromobacter; species Achromobacter sp. ISS7. The sequence continues at coordinate 3,671,689 of NZ_JAWRZD010000001.1, forward strand.
CGCGGGTTCCATTCCACCGCCAGCAGCGGCGCGCGCGTCTGCTTGGCGCAGAAGCGCGCCAGCGAACCGGCGCCCAGGCCGAACATGCCGATGGCCTCGTCCTTGGGCGGTTCCAGGAACAGCAGCCAGGCCATCATCTGGCTGGTGTATTCCAGCACCAGTTCCGCCGGGTTCTTGATGCGCATGGCGCCCTGGACCCATTCGGTGTTGAAGTGCAGATAGCGCACGCCGTCCACTTCCGACAGGGTCGGCTGGTCGAGTTCGGAGGGGAATTTGGATTTGTACATGGCGCGATTGTAGGGCCGGCGCCAGTGACGACAAGGGCGGGCCATTGCGGCCCGCCCCGGATGCGGGATGCGCCGTCAATGGCGCATCGATGACGCCTCGCTCAGATGCGCTCGAAGATCGCCGCGATGCCCTGCCCGCCGCCGATGCACATGGTCACCAGCGCGTAGCGGCCCTGCACGCGCTGCAGTTCATGCAGCGCCTTGACGGTGATGATGGCGCCGGTGGCGCCGATCGGATGGCCCAGGCCGATGCCGCTGCCGTTCGGGTTGACCTTGGCCGGGTCCAGCTTCAACTCGCGGGCCACCGCGCACGCCTGCGCGGCGAAGGCCTCGTTGGCCTCGATCACGTCCAGCTGGTCCACCGTCAGGCCGGCGCGCTTGAGCGCGGCCTGGGTGGCCGGCACCGGACCGATGCCCATGATGGTCGGGTCGACGCCCGCGTGGGCGTACGCCACCAGGCGCGCCAACGGCTTGACGCCGCGCTTGGCGGCGACCGAGGCATTCATCAGCACCAGCGCGCCGGCGCCGTCGTTCAGGCCCGAGGCGTTGCCGGCGGTGACGGTGCCGTTTTCTTTCTGGAACACCGGCTTGAGCGTGGCCAGGCTGTCGGCCGTGACGTCGCGGCGCACGTGTTCGTCGGTATCGAACACCACCTCGCCCTTGCGCGTCTTCTGCACGATCGGCACGATCTGGTCGCGGAAATAGCCGGCCTCGATGGCGTTGGCGGCGCGGCGATGCGATTCGGCGGCGAGCGCGTCCTGGTCCTGGCGGCTGATGCCGAACTGGGCCGCGACGTTCTCGGCGGTCACGCCCATGTGCATGCGGCCGAACGGATCGGACAGCGCGCCGGTCATCATGTCCTGCATGACGCTGTCGCCCATGCGCGCGCCCCAGCGCTGCGCCGGCGCGATGTACGGCGCGCGGCTCATGCTCTCGGCGCCGGCGCCGATGGCGATCTCGGCGTCGCCCAGCAGGATAGTCTGGGTCGCCGAGACGATGGCCTGCAGGCCCGAGCCGCACAGCCGGTTGACGTTGAAGGCCGGCGTTTCCTTGGCGATGCCCGCGTTCATGGCGGCGACGCGCGACAGGTACATGTCGCGCGGTTCGGTATTGATGACGTGGCCCACGGCCACATGGCCGACCTCGTCGCCCTTGACGCCCGCGCGTTCCAGCGCGGCCTTGATGACCGTGGCGCCCAGATCGCAGGGCGGCACGTCCTTCAGCGCGCCGCCAAAGTCGCCGATGGCGGTACGGACGGCGGACGCGACGATGACTTCATTCATGATGTTTCCTCCTGGTTATCTGCCCATCATACTCGCGCGCCCGGCGCCTCCCGCCGCCCCTCGACGCACCACTCTCGCCAGGCGAAAGTCGCCTTTCCCGGCCCCTGGAAAAACACCGCCCTCCCCGGGCAATCCCTAATCCCGATCACAATTGACAGCGCTGTCATTTTTACAGACACTAGCTTCGCCGGTACCTGCCGGTCAACGAAAACAAGCCGCGACGGCCCACGGCACGGGCGGCATCAGGAGACAAAGTCATGGCAATACCTCCCTGCCTTCCGGCAGCGGCAGGGACCGGCGTGCACCTGCGGCCCCTGCGTTTCCCGTCCCCTCCCGCGCCATCCGGCCGCTGGCTGCCCCGGCTGCTGATGGCCGGCCTGTTGTCGGCCGCCGGCGCCGCCCAGGCCTACGACCTGCAGACCAGCCCCTACCTGCTGGGCGACTGGGGTGGCCTGCGCACCCGCCTGGCCGAAAGCGGCGTAACCCTGAACCTGGGCTACACCGGCGAGGCCGCGCACAACTTCAGCGGCGGCCAGGACAAGCTGACGCGCTACACCGACCAGTGGGTCATCGGCGCCACGATGGACCTGGACAAGCTGCTCGGCTGGCATGGCGGCACCTTCCAGATGACCATCACCGACCGCAACGGCCGCAACCTGGGCGCGGACGCCGGCATCGGCAACAACATGCTGATCCAGGAGGTCTACGGCCGCGGCCAGACCTGGCACATGACGCAGTTCTGGTTGAACCAGGCCTTCCTGGACAACCGGGTGCAGTGGAAGATCGGCCGCCTCACGGTGGGCGAGGACTTCGCCAGCTTTTCCTGCGACTTCCAGAACCTGACCTTCTGCGGCTCGCAGCCCGGCAACCTGGTGGGCAGCTACTGGGTCAACTGGCCGACCAGTCAGTGGGCCACGCGCCTGAAGGTCAACACGTCCGAGCAGACTTACGTGCAGGCGGGCGTCTACCAGGTCAACCCGAACTACGTGGACGACGGCTACGCGCGCCGCCACGGGCTGTCGCTGGACAACCCCGGCGGCACCACCGGCGCCCTGATCCCGGTCGAAGTCGGCTGGCTGCCGGCCTGGAACGGCCTGCCCAGCTCGTACAAGTTCGGCGCCTGGTACAACACCTCCGACGGCAAGGACCTGTACCAGGACATCAACCACGCGCCGCGCGGCCAGACCGGGCTGGCGCCGCGCGAACGCAACGGCCAGTATGGCTTCTACATCAACTTCGAGCAGCAGGTCAGCGGCACCGCCGGCGGCCGCGGCGCCTCGGTGTTCCTGAACGTGTCGCAGGCCGACCGCGCCACCGCCGCGCAGGATCACCAGGTCGCGCTCGGCCTGCAGTACAAAGGACCGTTCGGCCTGGCGCGCGACGTCATCGGCGTGGCGATCGGCGCGACCCACAACAACGGCCGCTATGCCGACTACGTGCGCCAGCAGGACCAGCGCCTGGGCACCAGCACCAAGGTGGGCGACGGCTACGAGTACGTGGCCGAGGCCTACTACAGCTGGTCGCCGATCCCGTCCATTTACCTGCGCCCCAATCTGCAGTACATCAGGCATCCTGGCGGCACCAGCGCCAACCACGACGCCTTCATCGTGGGCTTGAAGACCGGTATCACTTTCTGAGCGCGACGCGCCACTAGGAGACTGACATGACCCCATTCTTCCGCCGCCTGCTGGCCTGCGCGCTGGCCATGCCCGCGGTCCTGCTGGCCAGCCCCGCCGCCCACGCCAGCAAGGACGCGCCGGTGATCGGCTTTTCCATCGACGACCTGCGGGTCGAGCGCTGGACCCGCGACCGCAACTATTTCGTCGAGGCCGCCACCGCGCTCGGCGCCAAGGTCAACGTGCAATCGGCCAACGCCAGCGAGTCGCGCCAGATCGCCCAGGTCGAGAACCTGATCGCCGAGGGCGTGGACGCGCTGGTCATCGTGCCGTTCAACTCCAAGGTGCTGGGCAGCGCCATCGCCAAGGCGCACCGCAACGGCATCAAGGTCATCGCCTACGACCGCCTGATCCTGGGCGCGCCGCTGGACGGCTACGTGTCGTTCGACAACATCAAGGTAGGCGAAATGCAGGCCCAGGGCATGGTCGACGCCGTGCCCAAGGGCCGCTACTACCTGCTGGGCGGCGCCTCGACCGACAACAACTCGCGCATGTTCCGCGAAGGCCAGATGAACGTGCTCAAGCCGCTGGTCGCCAAGGGCGACATCACCATCGTCGGCGAGCAGTGGACGCCCGAATGGGATCCGTCCAAGGCCCAGACCATCATCGAGAACGCGCTCAACGCCAACGACAACAACATCCAGGCCATCGTCGCCTCCAACGACGGCACCGCCGGCGGCGCGATCCAGGCGCTGGCGAGCCAGAAACTGGCGGGCAAGGTCGCGGTGTCCGGCCAGGACGCCGACCTGGCCGGCGTGCGCCGCGTGGCGGCGGGCACGCAGACCATGACGGTCTACAAGCCGATCAAGGCCATCGCCGAGGCGGCCGCGCAGATGGCGGTCAACCTAGTGCAGGGCAAGACGCCCGCCTTCAACGCCAAGCTCGACAACGGCAAGGGCGAGGTCAATTCCCTCCTCATCACGCCCACGCTGGTCACGCGCGACAATCTGGACATCCTGGTCAAGGACGGGTTCTATACGGCAGACCAGATCGCGGGCAAGTAGCCGGGAGACGCACCATGGAGCAGCAGCAACCGCTGTTTGAAATGCGCGGCATCGTCAAGGAATTCGCCGGCGTGCGCGCGCTCTCGGGCGTCAGCCTGAGCGTGCGGCCCGGCGAATGCCTGGGACTGTGCGGCGAGAACGGCGCCGGCAAATCGACCCTGATGAAGGTGCTGTCCGGGGTCTACCCGCACGGCAGCTACCAGGGCCAGATCCTGTGGGAAGGGCGCGAGCTGCGCGCGCGCTCGACCCGCGACAGCGAAGACGCCGGCATCGTCATCCTGCACCAGGAGCTGATGCTGGTGCAGCAACTGAGCGTCACCGAGAACATCTTCCTGGGCAACGAAATGCGCCTGCCCGGCGGGCGCATGGACTACCCGTCCATGCACCGGCGCGCCGCCGAGCTGCTGGCGCGGCTCAAGCTCACCGACGTCAACGTGGCCGCCCCCGTCATGAACTACGGCAACGGCCACCAGCAGCTGTTCGAGATCGCCAAGGCGCTGGCCAAGCAAGCGCGCCTGCTGATCTTCGACGAGCCGACCTCCTCGCTCAGCGCCAAGGAAATCGAGGTGCTGCTGGCCATCATCGAAGACCTCAAGCGCGCCGGCGTGGCCTGCATCTACATCTCGCACAAGCTCGACGAGGTCAAGCGCGTCTGTGACACCATCACCGTGATCCGCGATGGCCAGCACATCGCCACCCAGCCGGCGGCCGCCCTCGACGAAGACGGCATCATCGGCCTGATGGTCGGGCGCGCGCTCGAATCGCGCTTCCCGCGCACCGAACGCCAGCCCGGCGCGGTGGTGCTGCAGGCCAGCGGCGTGACCTGCTGGGACGTCACCAACCCGCGGCGCAAGCGCGTGGACGACGCCGCGTTGCAGGTCCGCGCCGGCGAGATCCTCGGCATCGCCGGCCTGGTGGGCGCGGGCCGCACCGAACTGGTGTCGGCCATCTACGGCGCCTACGCCGGCCGCTACCAGGCGCAGGTGCTGGTGGCCGGCCAGCCGGTGCGCATCGCCTCGCCCGCCGAGGCCATCGCGCACGGCCTGTGCCTGGTGCCCGAGGACCGCAAGCGCCACGGCATCGTGCCGCTGATGAGCGTGGCCGAGAACATCACGCTGGCCAGCCTGGCCGACCATGCCCGCGCCACGCGGGTGGATGGCGATTCGGAACTGGCCACGGTCGAGCGCGAAATCGCGCGCCTGCGCATCAAGACGGCCAGCCCCGGCCTACCGGTGGCCAGCCTGTCCGGCGGCAACCAGCAGAAAGTGGTGCTGGCGAAGATGGCGCTCAAGCAACCCAAGATCCTGATCCTGGACGAACCCACCCGCGGCGTCGACATCGGCGCCAAGTACGACATCTACAAGATGATCTTCGACCTCGCCGACCGCGGCGTGGCCATCATCATGGTGTCGTCGGAACTGCCCGAGATCCTCGGCATGAGCGATCGCGTGCTGGTCATGAATGCCGGCCTCATCGCGGGAGACTTTCCCATCCAGGGCCTGACGCCGGAACGCGTGCTCGCCGCCGCCCTCAACACCGACCCGCTGCGGCACGCCGCCTGAACGCCATGACCCAGATGCTCGCTTCCTCTTCCTCCGAACCGCGCCCGCGCAGCGGCCACCCGCCGTTGCGGCAGCTGTTCGCGCGCCACAAACTGCTGGCCATGCTGCTGGCGCTCGCCCTGATCTGGCTGTTCTTCTGGCACCAGACCCATGGCAGCTTCCTGCGGCCCAACAGCATTTCCAACCTGTTGCTGCAGATGTCGGTCACCGGCATGCTGGCCTGCGGCATGGTGCTGGTCATCATCGCCGGTGAAATCGACCTGTCGGTGGGCTCGCTGCTCGGGCTGCTCGGCGGCCTGGTCGCCATCCTGACGGTCAACCTGGGCTGGAACACCTGGCTCTCGGTGGCCGTGGTGCTGGCCGCCGGCGCCGCGCTTGGGCTGGTCAACGGCTGCCTCACGACGCGGTTGCGGGTGCCTTCGTTCATCGTCGGCCTGGGCGGCATGCTGGCCTATCGCGGCCTGCTGCAATTGAGCACCGACAGCGTCACCATCGCGCCGGTGCCCGACGACCTGGGCGCGATCGCCCAGGCCTTCGTGCCGCCCGCCCTGTCCTGGGTGTTCGCCGCGCTGATCGTGGCGTTGACCTGCGGCCTGACGCTGGCGCGCCGGCGCCGCCATCGCCGCCTGGGGCTGGCCGTGGCGCCGCGCTGGATCGACGCGCTGCGCATCGGCGCCATCACCGCCACCGCCGCCGGCTTCGTGCTGGTGCTGAACCAGGCCCACGGCGTGCCGCTACCGGTGCTGATCCTGCTGGGCCTGCTGGGCGTGTTCTCGTGGATCACCACCCAGACCGTGTTCGGCCGCCACATCTACGCGGTCGGCGGCAACGTCGAGGCCAGCCGTCTGTCGGGCGTCAACGTCAAGCGCGTCAAGCTGATGGTGTTCATGCTGATGGGGCTGATGTGCGCCTTCGCCGGCATCGTCACCACCGCGCGCTCGGCGGCCGGCTCGCCGTCCGCCGGCGTGGGCGGCGAGCTCGACGCGATCGCCGCCTGCTTCATCGGCGGCACCTCGATGCGCGGCGGCTCCGGCACCGTGTACGGCGCGCTGATCGGCGCGCTGGTCATGGCCAGCCTGGACAACGGCATGCAGCAGATGAACGTGGACACCTCCTGGCAGATGATCGTCAAGGGCGCCGTGCTGGTGCTGGCGGTGTGGATCGACGTGGCGACGAGGCCCGAACGTGCATAACGACATGCTTTCTTCCGCGCCCGGCAGCTGCGTGCTCGCCGTCGGCACCTATACGGAAATCCTGCCCCACGTGCAGGGCCGCGGCCAGGGCATCCACCTGCTCGCGTTCGACGGCGCGACGGCCTCGTTCCGGCAACGGCAGGTGCTGTCCGGCCCGGTCAACCCCTCCTACCTGTGCGTGGCGGCCGGCCGCCTCTACAGCGTCAGCGAACAGGATCGGGAGGCGGCGCTGGAAGTCTTCGCGATCGAGGACGGGGCGTCGGCCCTGCGCCCCATCGGGCGCGTCGCCGTGCCCGGCGCCGCCCCCTGCCACGTCAGCGTCAACCTGGCGGCGCGGCAACTGTACGTGTCGAACTACGGCTCCGGCGAACTGCTGTGCTACGCCCTCGACGCCGCTGGCCTGCCACGCGCCGCGCCCCAGGTCATCGCGCGGCGCGGCGCCGGCCCGCGCGCGGATCGCCAGGAAGGGCCGCACGTGCACTACGCGGCGCCCGGCGCCGATGGCACGCGGGTCTACCTGTGCGACCTGGGCACCGACACGATCGCCTGCCATCGCGTCATGCCAGACGGCCTGGACCCCGAGCCGATGCGCCAATGGCGCACGCCGCCCGGCGCCGGACCGCGCCATCTCGTGCTGGCGGCCGGCGACACGCTGGCGGCGGTGGTGGAAGAACTGTCCAACACCCTGGCGCTATACGCGCTGGACGGCGCCGGCGACGCCCTGGCCCGCGCCAGCACCCTGCCGCCCGATTGGCGGGGCGCCAACACCACATCGGCGCTGCGCCTGCATCCGCGCGGCGACCTGCTGTATGCCGCCAACCGCGGCCACGACAGCGTCGCGGTCTACCGGCTGCACCACGCGGCGCCGTGGCTCGAACCGCTCGGCTTCATCGCCGTCGGCGGCCGCGCGCCGCGCGACATCGCCTTCACGCCCGATGGCGAATTCCTGCTGCTGGCCGCGCAGGACGACCACCTCCTTCGCGCCGTGCGCATCGATCCGGCCACCGGCCTGGCGCAGTCGCACGGCGCCCCCTACCCGCTGCGCTCGCCCGCCTGCCTGTGCCCCCTGCCTTGAACCGGAAGCATCCAACGTGACCACTCCCCTGCCCCCCGCCCGCATCATCGTCACCGGCGCCACCGGCCAGCTCGGCCGCAAGGCCCTGGCCATCCTGGCGCGCCAGCCCTGGTGCGAGCACCTGGTCGGCATCGACCTGCACGCGGACGCCAGCGTCTTCAGCCCCGAGCTGCGCGACCGCATGACCCTGGTGGCCGCCGACCTGCAACGGCCCGATCCCGACTGGACCCGCCACTTCGCCGGGGCGGACGCGGTGCTGCACCTGGCGGCGCGCCACTCGACGCCCGACGCCAGCTGGGAAGAGGCGCTGGGCTCCTACGACATGACGCTGAACGTGCTGACCGCCGCCGCCACGCACGGCGTGCGCCGGCTGGTGTTCTCGTCGTCCAACCACGCCATGGGCGGCTACAAGGACCTGCCGCTGGCCGCCACGATCGGGCCGGGCAAACTCACCGCGCGCACCGAGCCGGCGCCCGGCACCCGCTGGTTCGACGGCGAGCGCGAGGTGCATTCGCTGGCCTACGGCACCTCGAAGGTGATGGGCGAGCGGCTGTGCCGCGCCTATTCCGCCGTCACGCAGGGCAAGCTGTCCACCGTGATCGCGCGCATCGGCTGGATCCTGCCGGACGACAACGATCCGCGCGACATGACCTATTCCGGCGTGGCGCACCAGCGCGCGCCGGCGCCCGCATCACTGGACGAGCCCGCCCGCCGCGCGCTGGCGTGGTTCCACGACATGTGGCTGTCCAACGGGGATTTCGAACGGCTGTTGCTGGCCACGCTGACGGCGGATGCGTCGGGCTGGCAGGACGGCAGCGTCACCGTGAATGGCGTGTCGGCCAACCAGGGCAGCGCGTGGAACGTAGCCGACGCCCGCGACAGCATCGGCTATGCGCCGCAGGATGACGTGCAGAAGCGCCTGCGCTGACCGCCGGCGCGCGCGCCGCGCTCAGCCGGGCGGACGGGTCGAATCCCGCACCACCAGCTCGTAGCCGAGCGTGCGCACCCGCGCCTGCGGTTCGCGCGAGGCCAGCTGCTCGACCGCCGCGTAGGCCATCTCGCGGATGGGCTGGCGCAGCGTGGTCAGCTTGGGCCAGGTCTGGCGCGACAGCGGCGTGTCGTCGTAGCCCGCCACCGACAATTCCTGCGGCACCTTGAGGCCGCGCGCGTGCGCCGTGTACAGCACGCCCGCCGCCATGTCGTCGTTGGCCGCGAAGATCGCGGTCGGGCGCTGCGCGCGATCGAGCAGGCGCTGGCCGCACTGCACCCCCGAGTCGAACGAATGCAGGCCCTGCTCCACCAGCGTGGGGTCGTAGGCCACGCCCTGCTCCGCCAGCGCGTCGCGGTAGCCGTGCAGGCGCTCGCCCACCGCGCCGTGGTCGGGATGGCCGGCCACGAAGCCGATGCGGCGATGGCCCAGGTCCAGCAGGTAGCGGGTCATGTCGCGCGCCGCGGCGCGATCGTCGGTGCTGACTTCCAGCCCCCGGGCGCTGGGCGAACCCGGCGCCAGCCGCACGTAGGGCACGTCGCCGTGGTCCAGCGCCTCGATCAGCGCGCGCACGTCGGACAGCGGCGGCGTCAGCACCAGCCCGGCGCTGGCGTGCTGCCGCGCCGCCTGCACGATCTGCGCGGCCAGGTCGGGCGCGCGGTAGTCGCAGGGATGCAGCAGCAGGCTGTAGAAATAGCGCTTGCAGGCGTCGAGCGCGCCGTGCTGGATGTTGATCAGGTAGTTGTCGCTGGGATTGTCGTAGACCAGCATGATCAGGTCCGAGCGCTTGCTGGCCAGCCGGCGGGCCGACGGATTGGGCTGGTACTTCAGCAAGGCGATCGCGGCCATGACCTTGGCGCGGGTCTTCTCGCTGGTGTTCGGCTCGTTGTTCAGCACCCGCGAGACGGTCTTGATCGACACGCCCGCTTCGGCCGCCACGTCATCGACGGTGACGGAACCCTTGTCCTTGCCGGTCGCCATGCCGGAGTCCCGCTCAGCGGCCCGCGGCCTTGGCGCTCAGGCCGTTGGCCACGCCCATGTCGGTCTTGGGCACGTCGCGGATCAGCACCCGCACGTCCTCGCCCGAGATGCCGATGCTGGCGCACACGGCCTGGTTCAGCGCCGCGATCAGCGCCGACTTCTTGGCTTCGTCGCGGCCCTCGATCAGCGCCGCGTCGACGCGCGCCATGGCCTTGCCGATCTCGCCCGCCACGATCACGTGCTCGGCGGGAATTTCCTGCAGCACGATGCGCACGCTGGACAGCGGCGCGGCGATGCTTTCCACGACCGCCTGCGAGGCCGCCTTCAGCAACGCGGTCTTCTGGGCGGCCGAATGGCCCTGCATGATCTGGACATTCAAGATTGGCATGACGGATTCCGATATTCCGAATAGTGGCTCGCCGGCAGTCGGCGCCGGCCAGCCATCATATCCGGACTGGCCCCGGGCGCAAGCCTGGCCGCGCCGGAACCGGATCGTCATGACGGGCGGCAGCCGCCGCCCGTCCGCCTGACGGCAACCTCTGGCCGTCAGGCCGCCTCGCCCCGCTGCGCGGGTTGCGGCTGGCCCTGCAGTTCGGCTTGCGCCGCCTGGCCGCCCTCCGGCGGCGTCTCGGCGGACACGGCGGACTCGTCCGTCGGCGCCGTCTCGGCCAGCACCGGGGTCACCAGTTCGACCACCTTCTTGCGCGACAGCATGCCGATGAACTCGTCGTTCTCGCCCGTCACCGCCACCGGCTGGTCGCTGTGCACCAGTTGCGCCAGCACCTCGCCCAGGCCGGCCGTGGCCGGCACCGAGGCCAGGTCCTCGACGAAGCGCGACACGTCGCGCCCGCCCTCGCGCACGGCCTGCTCGGCCGCGACCAGCGTCAGCACGCCGGCCAGGCGCTTGCCGTCCAGCACCGGCGCGTACTCGTAGTTCAGCGCGCGCATGCGGTCCACCGAATGGGCCGGACGCGAACGCATGGTCAGCGTCAGGCGCGCCGGGTTCACGGCGTGGGTCGCGTTCAGCACCTTGGTGCGGTTCACGTCCTGCAGGAACGACTGCACGTAATCGTTGGCCGGGTTCAGCAGGATGTCTTCCGGCGTGCCTTCCTGCACCAGCTCGCCGTCCTTCAGGATGGCGATGCGGTTGCCCAGGCGCAGCGCTTCGTCCAGGTCATGGGTGATGAAGACGATGGTCTTATTGAGCTTGGACTGCAGTTGCAGCAGCTGGTCCTGCATCTCGCGGCGGATCAGCGGGTCGAGCGCCGAGAAGGCCTCGTCCATCAGCAGGATCTCGGCATCGGTGGCCAGCGCCCGCGCCAGCCCGACGCGCTGCTGCATGCCGCCCGACAGCTGGTGCGGATACTGCTGCTCGAAACCCGACAGGCCGACCTGCTCCAGCCATTCGCGGGCGCGCTGCTCGCGCTCGGCGCGGCCCACGCCCTGCACGGCCAGGCCGTAGGCGGCGTTGTCCAGCACGGTGCGGTGCGGGAACAGGCCGAAGCGCTGGAACACCATGCTCATCTTCTTCTGGCGGAAGGTCTCCAGGTCGCGCTTGTTCAGGCTGACCACGTCGACGCCATCGACCAGGATGTGGCCGGCGCTCGGCTCGATCAGGCGGTTGAAGTGGCGGATCAGCGTCGACTTGCCGGACCCCGACAGGCCCATGATGACGTAGATGCTGCCCTCTTCGATCGACAGGCTGATGTCGCGCAGGCCCAGCGTGTGGCCGCTTTCGGCCAGCAGGGCTTCCTTGCTCATGCCGCCCTGCGCGGCTTGCAGCCACTTCTTCGGATGCGGCCCGAAAATCTTGTAGATGTTCTTGACTTCGATCTTGCTCATCGCTGGCCTCCCATGCGCATGCGCTGTCCATACGATTGCGTGATCCGGTCGAACAGCACGGCCAGCACCACGATGCCCAGGCCCGCCAGCAGGCCGCGGCCCACTTCCAGGCGGTTGATGCCGAGCAACACTTCATATCCCAGGCCGCGCGCGCCGATCATGGAGGCGATCACCACCATCGACAGCGCCATCATCGTGGTCTGGTTGATGCCGGCCATGATGTTGGGCAGGGCCAGCGGCAGCTGCACGCCGAACAGCTGCTGGCGCGGGTTGGCGCCAAAGGCGCGCGACGCTTCCAGCACCTCGCGGTCGACCAGGCGGATGCCCAGGTCGGTCAGGCGGATCAGCGGCGGCACGGCGTAGATCACGGTGGCGATGATGGCGGGGATCTTGCCCAGGCCGAACAGCATCACGACCGGAATCAGGTACACGAAACTGGGCATGGTCTGCATCACGTCCAGCACCGGCAGCATGATCGAACGTAGCCAGTTGACGCGCGCCATCAGCACGCCCAGCGGAATGCCGATGATGACCGACAGCCCGGCCGCCATGATCATCAGCGCCAGCGTCTGCATGCCGGCGTCCCACAGGCCGAGCACGCCGATGACGCACAGCAGCGCGCCCATGGCCAGGCTCAGGCCGATGCGGCGGCTGACCAGCCAGGCGATGGCGATGGTCACGCCGACCACGGCCCACCACGGCGAGCTGCGCAGCACCTGCTCCAGCCACACCAGGGCGTGCAGCACGGGCTGGGACAGCGTCTCCAGGGTATCGGCGTAATTGGTGACCAGGTGATCGACGAATCCGTCGATGGCCCCCCGCACCTGACGGGCGGGAATGATTTCAGGGAACATGTTTTGACTCCATTTCAGCGCGTTCGCCACGCGCCATGCCGTGCGCCAGCACGGCATCCGGCACGGTGGCCGGGCCGGCGCCCCTCGCGGGGAGCCGCCATCGGCCAGGGCGAAAACTGCTTACAGTCCGGCGCGGAAGCAAGACCTCCCGCGCATTGCCCGCGAGGGCGGGCAGTCCGCCTGCCGGAGGGCTTTTTCCCCTTGGGGGCATCCCAAGGGGAAAAAGTCCAACCCGGTGGGCCGTCCCGGCAAGCCGGAACGGCCCACCGCCGGAAAGGCGGCGGGGGTTACAGCGCGCTTTGCACGCGCCCGGCGACGTCGGCGGGGACCCACTTGGTCCAGACGTCGGGCTTGTTCTTCAGGAACCACTTGGCCACGGCGCCGGACTCGTCGCCGGTTTCTTCCATGTGGGCCAGGGTTTCGTTCATCACGGGCAGCGGCACCGAGACCTTCGACAGGAACTCGGTCAGCACCGGCGCTTCCTGCGAGAACTTGGTGTTCACCGCCGTGAAGACGGGATTGTCGGGATAGGCGCTGGGCTCGGGCTTGGCGCACTTGGGCGACGTCAGGCACTTGTGCTTTTCGGCGTCGTAGGGCGGCATTTCGAGCTTGACCAGGTCCATGGCGCCGACCAGCGGCGTGGGCGACCAGTAGTAGAAGACCACGTTCTGCTTGCGCTTGTAGGCCGACATCAGGGCCGCCTTCTGCGCCGCGCCGGTGCCCGGCGAGTACAGCGTGTAGGTGTCGTCCAGCTTGAGGGCGTGGAACAGGTTGGTGCTGGTGACTTCGCAGCCCCAGCCCGCCGGGCAGCCGTAGAAACGGCCCTTGCCGGGTTCCTCGGGGTCCTTGAACTTGTCCTTGAACTTCGGCAGGTCGGCCGCGGACTTCAGCTCGGGCAGGCGCTCGGCGGTGTAGCGCGGGATGTACCAGGCCTCGCCGCCCATGTAGAGATCGCCGATCCGCTTGACGCGGCCGGTCTTTTCGGCGCGTTCCCAGGGGTCGGCGACGCTGTTCAGCCAGATCTCGGTGTTGATGTCCAGGTCACCGCGCTCGAGCGCGGCCAGGGCCGGCAAGGTCTCGGTGGGCAGGGTTTCGGTCTTGCAACCGTAGCCCTTTTCCATGATGAAACGTTCGACATCGACCAGGACCAGGTTGGATTCCCAGTTCATGGCGCCGAAATTGATCGGACGCTTGAGTTCGCATTGCGGCGCATCGGCGGCTTGGGCCGATCCGGCGAAGGCAAACAAGACGGCCGCGGCGGCCAGGGTCTTGACGGGGGTGAAACGCATTGGCTTTTGCCTCCATAGGTTCAGGGACACGGCGGCGCTGGTCCGGCCGTGCCATGGAGCTAAGGGGGTTGTGCGGAAGACGGGCAGAACCGCCAATACAAACCGACACTAGCAACAAGAGGATCCGCAGGGTGCGGGGTCTTGCAAGACAGGAGCCTCAAAAACGGAGTTTTCGAGAACCCACAGATAGTGAACAAACTGAAAGAAGAAGCCAGCATCTTAACCGAAATTGATGCATGACCCAACCCCGAGCCTGAACGAATCAGATACATTCAGACCGAAAACCGTGCGGAAAAACCCTTATTCCCAAGAGGCGATTCCCCGTTTTCCCCTGGGGAATCGCCGCTCGAAAATAAAGATACATATAGTTAATATTTTGTTCTTATAAATACATTTTTAAGCCCAAAAGCGCGGTTTCAAGCCTTCGGATCGGGGTCCCGATACATGTAATCGCGCCGCCACGGGTAGGCCAGGTCGGGCGGATTGTCGAGCTCGTCGGGACGCCCCGTGGCCGGGTGTTGGCCCACGATCTGGTGCAACGCGATCCAGCCGTGCTCGAAGCCCATGGCGCAACCGGCCAGGTAGAGCCGATAGGCGCGCAGCGAACGCTCGCCCTGCTCGCCGCCCAGGATGCGCGCGGCCTCGGCCAGGTTGGCCTCGAGCGCGTCGCTCCAGGCCCACAGGGTGCGGGCGTAGTGCGGCCGCAGGTTTTCGACGTCCACCTCTTCCAGGCCGCCGTTGGTCATGGCCTCCATGACGACGCTGATGTGGGTCAGCTCGCCGCCCGGGAAAATGTATTTCTCGATGAACTCGCCCATGCCGCTGCCCAGCTCGGCGTTGTAGACGCCGGCCGCGGTGATGCCGTGGTTCATGATCAGCCCGCCCGGCTTGAGCAGCCGGCGCAGCTTGGCGAAATAGCCTTCCAGCTGGGCCCGGCCGACGTGCTCGAACATGCCGACCGAGGCGATCTTGTCATAGGGCCCGGCCTCGTCGAGCTTGCGATAGTCCAGCAGTTCCACCCGCACCCGGTCGCCCAGGCCCTTCTCCTGGATCAGCTTGGTGACGTGCGCATGCTGGTTGCGCGACAGCGTGATGCCGGTGGCGTCCACGCCGTAGTGCTCGGCGGCCCACAGCAGCAAGCCGCCCCAGCCCGCGCCCACGTCGAGGAAGCGCTCGCCCGGCCGCAGCCGCAATTTGCGGCAGATGTGGTCGAGCTTGGCCTCCTGGGCCTGCGCCAGGTTCATGCCTGGCTCGCGGTAGTAGGCGCAGGAATAGACCCGGCGCGGATCCAGCCACAGAGCGTAGAAATCGTCGGACAGGTCGTAATGGAATTCGATCTGGCGGGCGTCGCGCTCCACCGAGTGACGCCACACCGACATCACCTTGCGCACCAACTCGGTCAGCCAGCCGCCGCGCGCCGCGTCCACCGGCGAACCCGGCAGCAGCGCCGCGGCCGCCGCCATCACGTCACGCATCGAACCTTCGATATCGATGCGGCCTTCGACGTAGTCCTGCCCCAGCACGCCGACGGCGCCCTCGGCCAGGTGGGCCAGCGCGGTCTTGTCGTGCGTCACGAACCGCACCCTGGGATCCGGCGGCCCGACCACGGTGCCATCGGGCAGCACCAGCTGGACAGTGACGGGCAAGGCCTGGAGCTTGCGTTCCACAACAGACAACAAAGGACTCACAGCATCTCCTCTGGAATACGTACGGACACGGACAGACTGTATCGGAAATCCCTTGCAATTTGCGTGTAAGGCAGCGCGTGATAAAGTCATTGGCTTGGTGCAAAACGCGCAATGCAGCGCGACGCACCCTGTCCCTTGCGCGATCCCCATCGCGGTCCACATGCCCCCTACCCTTTCTTCCCGCGGCGCGCTGCCGGGCTGGCTCATTCTCATGGGCGCCCTGACGGCGATCGGTCCTTTCGCCATCGACATGTACCTGCCGGCGTTCCCGACGATCGCCGCCAACCTCGGCGTGCCGCGCGGCGACGTCGAACGCACGCTGGCGGCCTACCTGATCGGCCTGGCGCTGGCGCAGGTGTTCTACGGCCCGATGGCCGACCGCTTCGGCCGCAAGCCGCCGCTGATGGTGGGGCTGGCGCTCTTCATGATCGCGTCGCTGGGCTGCGCCCTGGCCGGCTCGGTCGAGGCGCTGACCGGCTGGCGCGTGGTGCAGGCGATGGGCGGCGCGGCCGGCATCGTGATTCCGCGCGCCGTCATCCGCGACCACTACGAAACCCACGAAGCGGCGCGCGCCATGTCGCTGCTGATGCTGATCATGGGCCTGGCGCCGATCCTCGCGCCGCTGGCCGGCGGACAACTGCTGGGCATCGCCAGCTGGCGCAGCCTGTTCTGGGTGATGCTGGCCGGCGGCGCCATGCTGATGACGGCCGTCGTCCTCATCATGAAGGAATCGCTGACGCCCGAACGGGTGGTGCCACTGCGCTGGCACACCATCGTGCAGAACTACCGCGCCCTGTTCGCGCACCGCGGCTTCATGGCGCACAGCCTGGCCGGCGGCTTCGGCCAGGCCGGCATGTTCGCCTACATCATCGGCTCGCCGCGGGTGTTCATCGAACTGTACGGCGTCGACCCCAAGTATTACGGCCTGCTGTTCGGCACCAACGCGCTGTCGCTCATCATCTGCTCGCAGATCAGCGCGCGCCTGCTGCGCACCCACACCCCGCGCCAGCTGCAGCGCCGCGCCCTGACCTCGCTGGCCTGCGCCAGCCTGGCGGCGGTGGCCCTGACCCTGGTGGGCTGGATGACGCTGCCGCTGCTGATGGCGTGCCTGATCTGCTACATGGGCAGCCAGGGCTTCGTGAATCCCAACTCGGCGGCGCTGGCGCTGTCCGACCAGGGCAAGCGGCTGGGCGCGGCCTCGGCGCTATTGGGGACGCTTCAACTGTCGTGCGGCGCGCTGGCCGGTTTCGCCGTCAGCGCCTGGCAGACCGACAGCGCCCTGCCCCTGACGACCACGCTGGCCACCTGCGCCTGCCTGTCCTGGCTGTCGGGGCGCGTGGCGCAATCGCACCCGGCCTGATTACAGGGACGCTGGGTGACTGGCGCGAAGGCGCCGTCGGCCAGCTGAAATCTGGCCGATGCGCACCGCGCGGACGCGCTTGGCGCGGCTCGGACGCCACGCTTTTCCGTGTGCAGCCACCCTACCACTTGATTTATCTGGATTTTTCGTATTAGAATCTAAGTCTTCACATGAAGTTTCCCGTGCTGGACTACTATGCTTTGTAGTTCAACACTCTGACCCCCAGCGCATTTTTGCGGATGGCAGGCAGCGGGTATAAGCACTGGGTGGGATCTCAGGATTCCCCCTCATCCACTAAGACTGGGTGGCCGGCAAGATGGCAGACACCTCGGGCAAGACCCGACGGCAAGCCTCTCACAGCCCGGCGGCTGAAGCCCTGTCTACCCCCCGGCGATGCGCAAGAATAAATGAGGTGCATCCATGGCACGCGTATGCCAAGTGACCGGCAAAGGCCCGATGGTGGGCAACAACGTTTCGCACGCGAACAACAAGACCAAGCGTCGCTTCCTGCCCAACCTGCAATCGCGCCGGTTCTGGGTTGAAAGCGAAAACCGCTGGGTGCGTCTGCGCGTCTCGGCCAAGGCCATCCGCACGATCGACAAGAACGGCATCGACGCCGTGCTGGCCGACATGCGTGCCCGCGGCGAACTGGCCTAATCGGCCCCCCGCCAATCTGACATACTAGGAGCACGACATGGCCAAAGGTATCCGCGAAAAGATCAAGCTCGAGTCGACTGCCGGCACGGGTCATTTCTACACGACCACCAAGAACAAGCGCAACATGCCCGAGAAGATGCTGATCAAGAAGTTTGATCCGGTCGCTCGCAAGCACGTTGACTACAAGGAAACCAAGCTGAAGTAATTCAGCCGGTCTCCGGAAAGTCGAAAAGGCCCTGCTTTCGCAGGGCTTTTTCATTGATGGCCCCTGCATCGCAGGGTTTTTTCATTGACGGCCCCTGCATCGCAGGGCCTTTTGCATTGGCGGGATACAACCCGGCGGGCCTGTCCCCGCCGTTTTTCTTGACGCCCGGGCGCCGCGCATGCTTCAATTGGGCCGCAACAGCAATCGTCCATTACAAGTCTCGGCTCTGGCCGGGCCTTCTTGCCAGCGATACCCGCCATGCTCCGTCCCTGCCTGACCCTGCTGCGCCGCGCGCTCGCCCCCGCGCTCCTGGCCCTGGCGCTGACTCCCGTCGCGTCCGCCAAAGACACCAAAGACAAGGAACCGCCGATCCGCATCGGCGAGATCAACAGCTACAAGGCGATTCCCGCCTTCCTGGGCCCGTACAAGAAGGGCTGGCAGCTGGCGCTGGAGGAAGTCAACGCGTCCGGCGGCGTGCTGGGCCGCAAGCTCGAGGTGTTCTCGCGCGACGACAATGGCAACCCCGGCGACTCGGTGCGCGCCGCCCAGGAACTGCTGGCGCGCGAAAAGGTGGACCTGCTGTTCGGCGGCTTCCTGTCCAACACCGGCCTGGCGCTGACCGATTTCGCCAAGCAGCAGCAGGTGTTCTTCCTGGCCGCCGAGCCGCTGACCGACAAGATCACCTGGCAGGAAGGCAACCGCTACACGTACCGCCTGCGCCCGTCCACCTGGATGCACGTGGCCGCGCTGGCGCCCAAGGCGCTGGCGCTGCGCAAGAAGCGCTGGGCCATCGTCTACCCCAATTACGAGTACGGGCAATCGGCCGTGGCCACCTTCAAGGCCATGATGAAGTCGTTCCAGTCCGACGTGGAATTCGTCGCCGAGCAGGCCGTGCCGCTGGGCAAGGTCGACGCCGGCGCGGTGGTCCAGGCCCTGGCCGACGCCAAGCCGGACGCCATCTTCAACGTGCTGTTCGCCGCCGACCTGACGCGCTTCGTGCGCGAAGGCAACACCCGCGGCCTGTTCGAGAACCGCGCCGTGGTCTCGGTGCTGTCCGGCGAACCGGAATACCTGGAGCCGCTGGGCGCCGACACGCCGTCGGGCTGGATCGTCACCGGCTACCCCTGGTATGCCATCGACACCCCGGCCAACAAGACCTTCGTCGAGGCCTACCGCAAGCGCTACAACGAGACGCCCAAGGTCGGCTCGGTGGTCGGCTACGCCTCGCTCATGTCGATCGCCCAGGGCCTGAAGGCGGCCGGCGAGGTCGACACCGAAAAACTGGTCGACGCCTTCGCCGGCCTGAAAGTGGACACGCCCTACGGCCCGATCCAGTACCGCAAGATCGACCACCAGTCGACCATGGGCGTCTACATCGGCGTCACCGCGGTCGAGGACGGCAAGGGCATCATGAAGGACTTCGCCTACATCGACGGTGCGCGCCTGCAACCGCCGGACGAACAAGTTCGCAAGATGCGCCCGCACTGATGAGCCTGTCCGGGCTGCTGTCGCAGCTGCTCAACGGCCTGGCGGACGCCAGTGCGCTGTTCCTGGTGGCCGCCGGCCTGTCGCTGATCTTCGGCGTCACGCGGGTCGTCAATTTCGCGCACGGCTCCTTCTACATGCTGGGGATCTACCTGGCCTGGAGCTTCACCCGGTATTTCGGCGATGGCCCGGGCTACTGGGCCGGCCTGCTGCTGGCGGCGCTCGCCACCGGCCTGGTCGGCGCCGCCGCCGAACTGCTGGTGCTCAAGCGGCTGTACCGCGCGCCGGAACTGTTCCAGCTGCTGGCAACGTTCGCGCTGGTGCTGATCATCGGCGACGCCGCCTTGGCGATCTGGGGCCCGGAAGACCTGTTCTCGGCCCGCGCCCCCGGCCTGTCCGGCGCGATCGAGATCCTGGGCCGGCGCTTTCCCCAATATGACTTGCTGCTGATCGTGGCCGGCCCGGTGGTGCTGGGCCTGCTGTGGCTGCTGCTGATGCGCACCCGCTGGGGCCGGCTGCTGCGCGCCGCCGCCGAGAACCGCGACATGCTGGCCGCGCTCGGCGTCAACCAGGCCTGGCTGTTCACCTCGGCCTTCACGCTGGGCGCGTTCCTGGCCGGGCTGGGCGGCGCGCTGGCCGCGCCGCGGGTGCCCGCCACGCTCGGGCTCGACCTGGAGATCATCGCCAGCGCCTTCGTGGTCGTGGTCGTCGGCGGCCTGGGCTCGATTCCTGGCGCCTTCCTGGCGGCGGTCCTGATCTGCTGCGTCAAGGCCGTCTTCGTCTTCCTGGGCCAGGTGCAGATCGGCCCCTGGCTGTTCAACCTGTCCAAGCTCACCCTGCTGGCCGAATTCGCCGTAATGGCGGTCGTGCTGGTAGCGCGTCCGTGGGGCCTGCTGGGCCAGCCGCCGGCGCCCTCCTCGCATGCGCTGGCGGCCGAAGCCCCCATCGCCCCCGCCGGCCGTCGCCTGCGGCTGGCCTACGGCGCGTTGCTGGCGCTGCTGGTCCTGGCGCCGCTGGCGGCGGCGCAGTGGCCCTATCTGGGCATCCTGCTGACCGAGGTGCTGATCGCCGCCCTGTTCGCCGCCAGCCTGCATTTCCTGACCGGCCTGGCGGGCATGACCACCTTCGGCCACGCCGCCTGGTTCGGCCTGGGCGCCTATGGCGCCGCGCTGCTGCTGAAACTGGCGGCGCTGCCGATGGAAGCCGCCCTGCTGCTGGGCCCGCTGGCCGCCGGACTCGGCGCGGTGGTGTTCGGCTGGTTCTGCGTGCGCCTGTCCGGCGTCTACCTGGCGATGCTGACCCTGGCGGTGGCGCAGATCCTGTGGGCGCTGGCCTATCAATGGGACGAGGTCACCGGCGGCAGCAACGGCCTGATCGGCCTGTGGCCGTCGCGCTGGCTGACGCAGGGCCCCTGGTTCTACTACCTGACGCTGGCGCTGTGCGCGCTGGGCATTGCCTGGCTGCGGCGCCTGGCGTTCTCGCCGCTGGGCTACGCGCTGCGCGGCGCGCGCGATTCGGCCTTGCGGGCCGAGGCGCTGGGCATGGACACGCGCCGCGTCCAGTGGGCTGGCTTCGTGGCGGCGTCGCTGGCCGCGGGCCTGGCCGGGTCGCTGTACGCGTTCTCGAAGGGCAGCATCGCCCCCGACGTGCTCGGCGTGAGCCGCTCGGTGGACGGGCTGGTGATGGTGCTGCTGGGTGGCCTGCAGACGCTGGCCGGCCCCCTGGTCGGCGCGGCCGCCTACACCTGGCTGCAGGACGCCGCCGCGCGCAGCACGGACTACTGGCACGCCGTGCTGGGGCTCGCCATCCTGGCGCTGGTGATGCTGTTTCCGGCGGGCCTGGCGGGCGCCGCCGCGCGCTGGACGCGGAGGCGCGCATGACCGCGGCCGATGCCTTGCTGCGGGTCCAGGGACTGCGCAAATCATTCGGCGGCATCGACGCGCTGGCGGACGTCTCGTTCCAGCTGGAGGCCGGCCACATGCTGGCGCTGATCGGCCCGAACGGCGCCGGCAAGTCCACCTGCTTCAACGTGCTGGGCGGCCAGTTGCGGCCCGATGCCGGCTCGGTGCGCCTGGACGGCCGCGAGCTGGTGGGCCTGCCGGCGGGCAAGATCTGCCGCCTCGGCGTCGGGCGCACCTTCCAGACCGCCGCCACCTTCCGCTCGATGACCGTGCTGGAAAACGTGCAGACGGCCCTGCTGTCGCGCGACCGCCTGCTGCTGCGCCCCTGGCGCCGCGCCGCGGCGCACCGCGCCGACGAAGCCATGGCGCTGCTGGAACAGGTGCGGATGGCCGCCCAGGCGGGCGCGCACTGCGGCGCACTGGCCTACGGCGACGTCAAGCGGGTCGAGCTGGCCATGGCGCTGGCGCACCGGCCGAAGCTGCTGCTGATGGACGAACCCACCGCCGGCATGGCCACCAACGAACGCCACGCGCTCATGCGCCTGACGCGCGAACTGGCGGACACCCAGCGCCTGGCGGTGCTGTTCACCGAGCACAGCCTGGACGTGGTCTTCAAGCATGCCGACCGCATCGCCGTGCTGGTGCGCGGCAGCCTGCTGGCCGAAGGCCCGCCGGACCTGATCGCGGCCGACGCGCGCGTCCAGGCCGCCTACCTCGGCACCGACGCGCCTGGCTGAGACCGGCTCAGTGGCCGGCCTGCGGGCTGTCCGGCTGGCATTCCCAGAACACCCTGGCCTGGCAACCGGCGCAGATGCTCCGGTCCAGCCGCGCGTAGATCGCGTGCAGCGCGGTCGCCTTGTCAGGGAACACGTGGTCCGCGCCCAGCCGCTCCAGGAAGCCGGTGCGGCGCCACATCGCCAGCACCTCGGGGCGCGGCCGGTGGAAATAGAGGTCGCCCCCCATGGCGCGGCGCGCCACCAGTTCGTCCTCCCAGACCTGCGCGCCGGCCAGGTCGATGAAATTCATGCTCTTGGCCATCACCAGCAGATGGCGCGGCGCATCCACGCCCGTGCGCAGTTCCTGCAGGCGCTGCGCCACGTGCGCGGCGGCGCCGAAATAGACCGATCCCTCCATGCGCAACAGCTTGAGCTGGGGGCATTCCGGCAATGCCTCGGGCTGCTGCGCCAGCACCACGAAACGGCGGTCCAGCCCGCGCGAATCGAAGCCCATGGTGCGCATCGCCGGCCGCGAGGTGCGATGCAGGTACGCCATCAGCGACAGCACCGTGCCCAGCAGGATCGCTACCTCCATGCGGATGGTCACGGTGGCCGCCAGCGTGGCCGCGGCGATCGCGCTTTCACCCGGTTGGGTACGGATCAGCAGGCGCCAGCGCGGAACGTCCAGCAGGGTCCAGGCCACCAGCAGCAACAGGCCCGCGATGGCCGCGTGCGGAATCCGCGCCAGCAGGGGACCGCTCAGCGCCACCAGCGCCATCAGCAGCAATGCCGAGAACACCGCGGCCAGCGGCGTCTTCGCGCCCGCCTCGTAGTTGGGAATGGAACGGTTGAGCGAGCCGCAGGACAGATAACAGGAAAAGAAGCCGCCGACCACGTTGGACAG
Source organism: Achromobacter sp. ISS7 (assembly GCF_056523125.1). NCBI lineage: Bacteria > Pseudomonadati > Pseudomonadota > Betaproteobacteria > Burkholderiales > Alcaligenaceae > Achromobacter > Achromobacter sp. ISS7. The sequence goes on from NZ_JAWRZD010000001.1 coordinate 3,694,639, forward strand.
GCCCTGCCCGACGAATTCACGATTGGCGTCGATGCGCTGGCCCGACCGCGTCGCCACCGCCTTGGCGATGGAAATCGATTGCGCCAGCGCCACGATGGTCAATGCGAACGCCAGGCTCAGCAGATCCGGCAAGGCGCGCCAGTCGATGCTGGGCACGTGGAAAGGCGGCCACGGCTGCGCCAGGTCGCCCAGGAGCGGCACCGGCGCGGCGCCGAAGCGCGGCGCCAGCGCATTGAACGCCGCCGCGGCCAGCGCCCCCGCCACCAGCCCGGCCAGCATGTAGGGCTTGCGCTTGTCCAGTCGCCTGAGCAACAGGGCCGCGGCGATCGTCACGGCCGTCACCAGCAGCGCGCCCGCCTGCAGCCGGTCCCAATGGCCCGCCAGGCTGGCCAGCAACGCGCCGGCGCCATGCGAATCCGGCGCCGGCAGGCCCAGCGCATCCTTGAGCGCATGCACCGCGATCAGCAGGGCCGCGCCGCTGGTGAAGCCGAACAGCGCCGACGGCGAAATGAAGTGCGCCAGCGAGCCCAGCCGCAGCGCGCCCACCAGCCATTGCATCAGCCCGACCAGCACCGTCACCGCCAGCGCCAGCTCGATGTAGCCCGGGCTGCCCGCCACCGCCAGCGGCGTCAGCACCGCGAACAGCGCCAGCGAATTGGCATTGGTGGGGCCGGACATGACATGGCGGCTGGAGCCGAACAACGCCGCCACGATACAGGGCACGATGGCCGAATACAGGCCGTATTGCGCCGGCAGCCCCGCCAGCGTGGCGAAGGCCACGCCCTGCGGCAGCACCAGCAGGGCGCCGAGCAGCCCGGCCGCCAGGTCCGCGCGCAGGGTCGCGGGGCCGACTTCCGGCACCCAATCGCCAAATACGCGCGCCAACCACGCTTTGCTTCCCGCCGCCATCGATCCCCTGCCCCGTTTTTTTTGTATTCCCGCGCGCTCAGCGCAGGAACCTGCGTTCCAGCTCGCGCATGTCCGCGTCGCCCTGCAGGCCGATGATATCGCGCACCGTCGGCAGGCCGGCATCGACGGCATGGATGCCGCCATCCTCGCGGATGCGGGCGAAGACCTCGCGCATCGCGCCCACGGCCGCGCGGATCGCGTGGTTGCCGTAGATCACAAGCCCCACCTTGCCGAGCGCCTGGATGTCGCGCTCGCGCAGTTGCGGGTACGCGGTGGGCACCAGCACCAGCGGCACGCCGCCGGACCAGGCCGCGATGAAGGCCAGCACCTCGTCGGGCGTGGCCTGCTTGGAATGGATCAGGATGGCATCGGCGCCGGCCGCTTCATAGGCCGCGGCGCGCGCCAGGGCCTCGGCCTGGCCGAGCCCGGCGATCAGCGCTTCGGTGCGCGCGATGACGCAGAAATCCGGATCGCGGCGGGCGGCGCAGGCCGCTTCGATCTTGCCCTGGAATTCCTCGACGCGCACCAGTTCCTGGCGGCCATCGGTGCGCAGGCTGGTGTCCTTGGGAAAGGTCTTGTCTTCCATCACGACCGCCGACACGCCCGCGGCCTCGTATTGCGGCACGACGTAGGAAACATTGATGGCGTTGCCAAAGCCGGTGTCGATGTCGGCGATGACCGGCACGTCGACCGTGGCGGCGATGGCGCGCATCATGTCCAGGTGCAGGCCGGCCGACAGGATGTTGGCGTCCGGCACCGCGTAGCTGGCCGACAATTCGAAGCCGCTGCCCCAGATCGCGTCGAACCCGGCGTCCGCCGCCAGCCGGGCGGACAGCGGGTTGTGCGCCGACATGGCGTGCATCAGGGCGGGATCCTGCAGTTTCCGGCGAAAGCGTGCGTTGCGGTGCATGGCGTGGCGGTTCGAGATCCGGCGCGGATTGCCCCGGCTGCGACCATTTAACACTAAAAACGGCGGGCGCCCGCCGGGCGCGCGACGAGGTTCAGCCCGCCTCGCCGCCGCGCCGCGCCTTCATCGCCCGGCTGATCGCGGCCAGCGCGTCATCGCCGATCAGGCGCGCGGCCAGCGGCAGCAGTTCGTCCTCTTCCCGCTGGATATGCGCCGCATAGGCCGCCGCGAACGCCTCCACCTGCGCCGGCGGCAACGCCGCGGGACGGCCCGCCGCGATCTCGTCGAGGATCCGCCGCAGCGGCGCCCACAAGGCCGCCAGCCGCGCGTGATCGGCGATCAGCCCGTCGACCAGCGCATGCAGGCAGACGGCGTCGGAACCGGCCATGGACTCGATCAGGGCCGGAAACAGGTCCTCTTCCTCGTCCTCGTGGTGGTGGATCGCGGCCGTCTGGAAATAACGCGCGACGCCCGCGGCCGCGACCTGGGCCGCGTCGTCGCTGCCATGCATCGGCAGATGCGCGGCCAGGCGCCGCAAGGTGGCGCATTGCCGCGCAATGCGCCCATGACAGGCTGACAGCAGCCCGAGGGGATCATCGGTGGTCGGCGCCGCGGCCGGCCCACCCGGAAAACTCACCGCCATGTCCCCTCCCGTCGGATCAAGAATGCCCGCGCCACCACAAGCGGATGGAATCCCAGGCGCGGCCGGCGAATCCGGCCTCGGCCACCGGCTCCAGCGCCACCACCGGGAACTGCATGGCGGGCTTGCCGTCGACCATCACGCGCAGCGAGCCGACCGTGGCCTGGGCCGCGATCGGCGCCACCAGCGGATCCTGCGGCGTCCAGACCGGCTCGACCTTGGCGCCGGCCGGCACCGTGACATAGGCGTCGCGCGCGAAACCCGCCTTGAGCGTGTCGGCCTGGCCCTTCCAGACCTCGGGCGTGGCCACCGCCTGGCCCTTTGCATATAACTTGATGGTATTGAACCCCTGGAAGCCCCATTCCAGCAACTCGCGGCTTTCCTGGGTGCGCAGCTTGTCCGAGGCCGTGCCGACCACCACCGTGATCAGGCGCCGCTGGTCGCGGCCGTTGGGCCGGTGCGCGGTCGCCACGATGCAGTAGCCCGCCGCGTCGGTATGGCCGGTCTTCAGGCCGTCGACGCTGGGATCGAGCCACAGCAGCCGGTTGCGGTTGGGTTGCGTGATGTTGTTGTAGGTGAAGGTCTTGGCCGAATCGTAGGTCTTGTACAGCTCGGGGTAATCGCGGATGAAGCGCGTGGCCAGGATCGACAGGTCGCTGACCGTGGAATACGTGCCCGGATCCGGCAACCCGTGGGGACTGGCGAAGTGCGTGCCATGCAGGCCCAGTTGCACGGCGGTGTCGTTCATGCGCGCCACGAACGCCTCGACGCTGCCCGACACCGCTTCGGCCAGCGCGATGGCCGCGTCATTGCCGGACTGGATCATCAGGCCGCGCAGCAACTGGTCCACCGACACCCTGGAGCCCGGCTCCAGGAACATCTTGGAACTGCCGGGCGGCACTTTCCAGGCGCGCGTCGAGATGGTCACCTTCTGGTCCGGCGACAGCTCTTTGTTGTGGATGGCGCTGAACACCACGTACGCCGTCATGATCTTGGTCAGCGAGGCCGGCTCGATCCGGGCGGTGGCCGCGTGCGAGGCGATCACCTGGCCGCTGGTCTCGTCCAGCAGCAACCAGGCCTTGGCGGACAGGTCGGGCTGGGGCATCGATTGCGCCAGGGCGCCTGACATGCATGCGGTTGCAACGAGCAGGCTCGCCGCCAACTTCTTCATCAACATAGGGTGCTTCACTTCCATGCGGGGTAAGGATGGCGCGCCGGCAATGCGGGCAGGCGGCAACCGGCCGCCCACGCGCACCGCCAACGCGCGGCGCGAAGCATTGGAACACGCCGGCCGCGGATGGTTCAAAACCCCATTGCAGAAGCACTTTGCGCGATGCACGCGGCATTGAAAAAATCGCAGTGAATGTCACTGCATTTTGCAGAACCCCTTGTAGAAGGGGTTTTTCTGCCTTGAAAACAACAAAGATTGCGCGAAAGGCCTTGCGAAAGCGGCTACAACCGCCACTCTTCCGCTATCATCGGGCGCGTAGCGTTAAACGCCGATACCCGGCGCGCGCGCTGCCCCATGTCCTCAACATACGGATTTTGACCATGGCCACGAAAGCTAAAGCTCCTGCCAAGAAAGTCACCAAGCCCGCCGCCAAGGCGCCCGCAAAGAAGGCTACCGCCGCCAAACCCGCTGTGAAGCCGGCAGCCAAGAAGGTCGTTGCCGCCAAGAAGGTCGCTGCCGCCCCCAAGGCTATCAAGGCTGCTCTGAACAAGACCCAGCTGGTCGCCTACATCGTCGAGCAGTCCGGCGTTGAAGCCAAGTCGGTCAAGGCCGTCCTGGCCAGCCTGGAAACCTCGGTGCTGAGCTCCGTGGACAAGAAGGGCGCTGGCGAATTCACGCTGCCCGGCCTGTTCAAGGTTGCCGTGCAGAAGGTTCCCGCCAAGGCCAAGCGCTTCGGCAAGGATCCGTTCACCGGCGAAGAACGCTGGTTCCCCGCCAAGCCGGCTTCGGTCAAGGTGAAGGTTCGCCCGCTCAAGAAGCTGAAGGACGCCGCGCAGTAATTCCGCACGGTTATCCGGTCAAGCCGGAAAGGGCCTGCCCCGCAAGGGGCGGGCCCTTTCTTTTTTGCGCGCCCGCGCCTGCCGGCTGGCGCGCCTTGCATGATCCGTGGCCGGCCTGCTAGAATTTATCTTCACGTAAAGATACTTTATATAAAAACATCATGAACGATCTGGTCGACCTGGTGCTGTCGCAATGGGAGCAGGAATGCCCCAACCTGGACATCTCGCCCATGAGCGTCCTGAGCCGCGTGTTCCGCTTCCACGCCTTCGCCGCGCGTGACGTGGGCCAGGCGTTCAAGCGCTACCACCTGCACCAGGGCGAATTCGACGTGCTCGCGACGCTGTACCGCACCGGCGCGCCGTACGCCATGAATCCGCAGAAACTGGTCGCGGCGCTGCTGCTGACCTCGGGCGCCATGACCAACCGGCTGGACCGCCTGGAACAGGCCGGCCTGCTGGCGCGCACGCCCAACCCCGACGACCGCCGCGGCGTCATCGTGGCGCTGACCGCCGAAGGCCTGCGCGTCATCAAGCAGGTGCTCAAGGATTACCTGCGCGAACTGGAAACGCTGCTCGCCCCCCTGAACGCCACCGAACGCCGCCAGATGGCCGGCCTGCTGAAGAAACTGCTGATCCCGCATGACCAGGAAACGCCCGGCGGCATCGCCTGAGCTCTCCTTTCCCTACACGCCAACGCCCCGCCTCACATGAACGCCGCTCCCGCCCAACCCGCCCCGCTCACCGCGCCCGTCATCCTGCTGATGTCCGTCGCCACCGGCCTGGCGGTCGCCAGCAACTATTACGCGCAGCCGCTGCTGCACACCATCAGCCAGCAATTCACGCTGTCCAACGCCACCGCCGGCAGCATCGTCATGATCGCGCAGCTGAGCTACGCGCTCGGCCTGATCCTGCTGGTGCCGCTGGGCGACCTGTTCGAGCGCCGCGGCCTGATCGTGCTGATGACCCTGCTGTCCTCCGGCGGCCTGCTGGTGTCGGCCTTCGCCCCCAATATCCAGATGCTGATGCTCGGCACCGCCGTGACCGGCATGCTGTCGGTGGTGGCGCAGGTGCTGGTGCCGTTCGCGGCCACCCTGGCGGCGCCGCATGAGCGCGGCAAGGCGGTCGGCACCGTCATGAGCGGCCTGCTGCTGGGCATCCTGCTGGCCCGCACCGCGGCTGGCGTGCTGGCCGACCTGGGCAGCTGGCGCACCGTCTACTGGGTCGCCGCGATCCTGATGCTGGCCATGTCCGCCGCGCTCTGGAAGGTGCTGCCGCGCCACAAGAGCCACGCCGCCATGAGCTATCCGCGCCTGCTCGGTTCGATCTTCCGCCTGTTCGCCGAGGAACCGCTGCTGCGCGGCCGTTCGCTGCTGGGCGGCCTGCTGTTCGCCGCCTTCAGCATGCTGTGGACGCCGCTGACGTTCCTGCTGTCGGGCCCGGACTATGGTTTCAACAACACCACCATCGGGCTGTTCGGGCTGGCCGGCGCGGCCGGCGCCTATGCCGCCAACCGCTTCGGCCGCCTGGCCGACCGCGGCCTGGGCAACCAGGCCACCCGCATCGGCCTGCTGCTGCTGCTGGCCTCCTGGGGGCTGATGGCCTTCGGCCAGGCCTCGGTCATCGCGCTGCTGGTCGGCATCCTGATCCAGGACCTGGCGATCCAGGGCGTCCATGTCACCAATACCAGCTCGCTGTACCGCACCCGGCCCGAGGCCCGCAGCCGCCTGACGGCCGGTTACATGACCAGCTACTTCATCGGCGGGGCGACCGGATCGCTGGTATCGTCCTGGCTTTACTCCCATTACGGCTGGCCCGGCGTGGTCACCGCGGGCGCGGTTCTGGGGGCCATGACCCTGGCTTACGGCATGCTGGGGGCCAGTGCCCGCATCCCGGAAATCGCCCCGTCCCCTATCCGCGCCTAGCACCTCCTATAATCAGGGGTTTTGGCCGCCCCCGCGCCTGGCGCGCGGGGGCGGTTCACCCATTTTTCGCCATCGCGCACGAGCCCATGCAGGAACGTTACCTCCCCACTACCGTCGAAGCGGCCGCCCACCAAGACTGGCAGGCCCGCGACGCCTATCTGGTCCATGAACACGCGAAGAACCCGGACGGCTCCGAGAAGCCAAAGTTCTACGCCTGCTCGATGCTGCCGTATCCCAGCGGCAAGCTGCACATGGGCCACGTGCGCAACTACACCATCAACGACATGATGGCGCGCCAGCTGCGCATGCGGGGCTACAACGTGCTGATGCCGATGGGCTGGGACGCCTTCGGCATGCCGGCCGAGAACGCCGCCATCAAGTCCAAGGTGCCGCCGGCCAAGTGGACCTACGACAACATCGCTTATATGAAGAAGCAGATGAAGGCGATGGGCCTGGCGATCGACTGGTCGCGCGAAATGTGCGCCTGCGACCCCGAGTACTACAAGTGGAACCAGTGGCTGTTCCTGAAGATGCTCGAAAAGGGCGTCGCCTACCGCAAGACCCAGGTCGTGAACTGGGACCCGGTCGACCAGACCGTGCTGGCCAACGAACAGGTCATCGACGGCCGTGGCTGGCGCTCGGGCGCCCCGGTCGAAAAGCGCGAGATCCCCGGCTACTACCTGCGCATCACCGATTACGCCGACGAACTGCTGGGCGCGGTGCAGAACGATCTGCCCGGCTGGCCCGAGCGCGTGCGCCTGATGCAGGAAAACTGGATCGGCAAGTCCGAGGGCCTGCGCTTCGCCTTCCCGCACCAGATCGCCGGCCAGGACGGCCAGCTGATCCAGGACGGCAAGCTGTACGTCTTCACCACCCGCGCCGACACCATCATGGGCGTGACCTTCTGCGCCGTGGCGCCGGAACACCCCCTGGCCACCCACGCCGCGCAGTCGAACCCGGCGCTGGCCGCCTTCATCGAACAGTGCAAGCTGGACGGCACCACCGAGGCCGAACTGGCCACGCGCGAAAAGGAAGGCCTGCCCACCGGCCTGTTCGTGACGCACCCGGTCACCGGCGACCAGGTCGAGGTCTGGGTCGGCAACTACGTGCTCATGACCTACGGCGACGGCGCCGTGATGGGCGTGCCCGCCCACGACGAACGCGACTTCGCCTTCGCCAAGAAATATGACCTGCCGATCCGCCAGGTCGTGGACGTGGCCGGCAAGGCCTATTCCACCGACGCCTGGCAGGAATGGTACGGCGACAAGCAGAGCGGCCGCACCATCCATTCCGGCAAGTACGACGGCCTGTCCCACAAGGAAGCCGTGGACGCCATCGCCGCCGACCTGGGCGCGCAAGGCCTGGGCGAGAAGCAGACCACCTGGCGCCTGCGCGACTGGGGCATCTCGCGCCAGCGCTACTGGGGCACCCCGATCCCGATCATCCACTGCCCGGACTGCGGCCCGGTGCCGGTCCCCGAAAAGGACCTGCCGGTGGTGCTGCCGGCCGACCTGATCCCGGACGGCAGCGGCAATCCGCTGGCCAAGAACGAAGCCTTCCTGTCGTGCGCCTGCCCCAGCTGCGGCAAGCCGGCGCGCCGCGAGACGGACACGATGGACACCTTCGTGGACTCGTCCTGGTACTTCATGCGCTACACCTCGCCGGGCAACAACAACGCCATGGTCGACGCGCGCAATGACTACTGGATGCCGATGGACCAATACATCGGCGGCATCGAACACGCGGTCCTGCACCTGCTGTACGCGCGCTTCTGGACCAAGGTCATGCGCGACATGGGCCTGCTCAATTTCGACGAGCCCTTCACCAAGCTGCTGTGCCAGGGCATGGTGCTGAACCACATCTACTCGCGCAAGAACGCCCAGGGCGGCATCGAGTATTTCTGGCCTGAGGAAGTCGAGAACGTCTACGACGCGCGCGGCGCCATCACCGGCGCCAAGCTCAAGTCCGACGGTTCCGACGTGACCTACGGCGGCGTGGGCACGATGTCCAAGTCCAAGAACAACGGCGTCGATCCGCAATCGCTGATCGACACGCTGGGCGCCGACACGGCCCGCCTGTTCGTCATGTTCGCCAGCCCGCCCGAGCAGACGCTCGAGTGGTCCGACTCCGGCGTCGAAGGCTCGAACCGCTTCCTGCGCCGCCTGTGGTCCATCAGCTACGCGCAGCGCGACACCGTCGCCCGCGGCCTGGCCGCCGGCGCCGACTGGACCGACGCGCCCGCCGCCGTCAAGGATCTGCGCCGCGAGGTCTACAACCTGCTCAAGCAGGCCGACTACGACTACCAGCGCATCCAGTACAACACCGTCGTGTCCGCGTGCATGAAGATGCTCAACGCCATCGACGACGCCAAGCTGCCGGAAGGCGCGCACGCCGATGCCGCCTACGCCGAAACGCTGGGCGTGCTGCTGCGCGTGCTGTACCCGGTGGTGCCGCACGTCACCTGGCACCTGTGGCGCGATCTCGGCTACTCGAACGAGCTGGGCGACCTGCTCGACGCGCCGTGGCCGCACGTCGACGAGGCCGCGCTGGTGGCGGACGAAATCGAACTGATGCTACAGGTCAACGGCAAGCTGCGCGGCTCGATCCGCGTCGCCGCCAAGGCCGCCAAGGAAGACATCGAGAAACTCGCCGCCGCCCAGGACGAAGTCGCCCGCTACCTGGAAGGCCGCCCGCCCAAGCGGGTCATCGTGGTTCCGGGCAAACTGGTCAACGTCGTAGGCTGATGAGGTCAAGCATGTACTTCGCCGGGCAACAAACGCACTCCCCCCGCCAATCCTGGCTGCTGCGCGGCGCCTGCCTGGCGCTGTTCATGCTGATCTCCGCTTGCGGTTTCACACTGCGCGGCGTCACGCCGCTGCCGTTCGATACGCTGTATATCGGTATCCCGGACAACACCCAGTTCGGCGCCGACGTGCGCCGTGCACTGCGGGCCGCGTCCCCCAATACCAAGCTCGTTACGGCGCCGAAGGAAGCGCAGGCCATCCTGCAGCAGGTCGGCAATGACCGTACCCTGCGCGAGGTATCGCTGAACGCCCAGGGCCGTGTCGAGGAATACGAACTGGGCATCAACTACACCTTCCGCCTGATCGACGCCAAGGGCCGTGCCCTGATCCCGGATACGACCCTGTCGATCTACCGCGAAATGCCGTACGACGACCAGATCGTCCAGGCCAAGCAAGGCCAGATCGAGACGCTCTACATCGCCATGCAACGCGACCTGGTCTCGCGTCTGCTGCGCCGCATGACCGCGCCAGACGTGCGCAAGGCGTTCGAGAACCGCGAACAGCTTGGCGAAGACGGCGAAACCCCGCTGTACGATCCGACCGCGCCGATGCCGCGCAGCACCCCGGCACCGTGGCAGACCCCGTCCACCACCGACCCGGCCAACCTGCGCTGACCGATGGCACAAGTCCTGGACGCGGATCGCCTGGCCGACCACCTGCAGCGGGCGGGCAACCGTCTCGCGCCGCTGTATACGGTGTCCGGCGACGAGCCTCTCCTGGTGACCGAGGCGGTCGACGCGCTGCGCGCCGCCGGACGCGCGGCGGGCTACACCGAGCGCCTGTCGATGGTGATGGATGCGCGCAGCGACTGGAGCGCGGTGATCGCCGCCACCCAGAGCGTGTCGCTGTTCGGCGACCGCCGCATCCTCGAGCTCAAGATTCCCACCGGCAAGCCCGGCAAGCCCGGCGCCGATACGCTGGCGCGCCTGGCTGAGCAGGCGGAAAAGCAGGCCGACAACCCCGACACGCTGATCCTGGTATCGCTGCCGCGCCTGGACAAGGCCACCCGTGAAGGCCGCTGGGTGCAGGCCCTGGCGCGCGGCGGCATGATGGTCGACATCGCCAGCGTCGAACGCGGCCGCCTGCCCGCCTGGGTCGGCCAGCGCCTGGCGCGGCAGAACCAGCGCGCCGACAACGCCACCCTGCAATGGATGGCCGACAAGGTCGAAGGCAACCTGCTGGCCGCACACCAGGAAATCCAGAAACTGGGCCTGCTCTATCCCGAAGGCCAGCTGGCGGCCGAGGACGTCGAGCGCGCCGTGCTCAACGTCGCCCGCTACGACGTGTTCGGCCTGCGCGACGCCATGCTGGCCGGCGACATCGCCCGCACCATCCGCATGATCGACGGCCTGCGCGCCGAGGGCGAAGCCCTGCCGCTGGTGCTGTGGGCGGTGGGCGAGGAAATCCGCCTGCTGGCGCGCGTGGCCGAGGCCCGCAGCCTGGGGCAGGATGCCAACGGCCTGATGCGCCGGCTGCGCATTTTCGGCGCGCACGAACGCCTCGCGTTGCAGGCGCTGGGCCGGGTCCGCCCCGACGTCTGGCCCGCCGCGGTGCAGCATGCGCACGAAGTGGACCGCCTCATCAAGGGGCTGTCCGTCCCGGGCCGGCTATCCGACCCCTGGGAAGAAATGACCCGCCTGGCCCTGCGCGTCGCCGCCGCCGGCAACCGACCGTGAAGGCGGCACCGGCCGCCTCCTGATCCTCCCGGCCCCGGCCGGATAAACTACCCCCATCGCAAGCGGCGCCCTGGCCGCCCCCTCACCATGATCGACGCCGCCATGTCCTCGTCCTCCATCGAACAAGCCATGCTGACCCTGGGCGACAACGCGCGCCGGGCTTCGCGCGCCATGATGCGCGCCAACAGCGCCGCCAAGAACCAGGCCCTGCTGGCCATGGCCGACGCGCTCGCCGCCAACCAGGCCGAGCTGCTCGCCGCCAATGCCAAGGACGTCGCCGCCGCCCGCGCCAACGGCCTGGAGCCGGCCCTGCTCGACCGCCTGACCCTGTCGGAAAAGACGCTGGCGCACATGGCCGAGGGCCTGCGCCAGATCGCCGCCCTGCCCGACCCGATCGGCAGCGTCACGGCCACCAGCGTGCGCCCCAATGGCATGCGCGTGGCGCAGATGCGCGTGCCGCTCGGCGTCATCGGCATCATTTACGAATCGCGCCCCAACGTCACCATCGACGCGGCGGCGCTGTGCCTGAAGTCCGGCAACGCCGCCATCCTGCGCGGCGGCAGCGAAGCCCTGTACTCCAACGTGGCGCTGGGCCGCATCGTCCAGCAGGGCCTGGCGGCCGCCGGCCTGCCGCAAGACGCGGTACAGGTCGTCGCCACGGCCGACCGCGCCGCGGTCGGCAAGCTCATCACCATGACCGAGCACATCGACGTCATCGTGCCGCGCGGCGGCAAGGGCCTGATCGCGCGCCTGGCGCAGGAAGCCCGCGTGCCGCTCATCAAGCACCTGGACGGCAACTGCCACATCTACATCGACGCCGCCGCCGATCCGGACAAGGCCCACGCCATCGCCTTCAATGCCAAGACCTACCGCTACGGCATCTGCGGCGCCATGGAAACGCTGCTGGTGGACGCCGTGGCGGCCGTCTCGATCCTGCCGCGCCTGGCGGCCGCGCTGACCGAACACGGCGTCGAACTGCGCGGCTGCCCGCGCACGCTGGCGCTGCTGCCGCACGCCAAGCCGGCCACCGAGGAAGACTGGGGCACCGAATACCTCGGCCCGATCCTGGCGATCCGCATCGTCGACTCGCTCGACGACGCCATCGAGCACATCGCCCGCTGGGGTTCCGGCCACACCGACGCGATCGTCACCGAAGACCTGTCGTCGGCCCAGCGCTTCCAGCGCGAAGTCGATTCCAGCTCGGTCTACGTCAACCTGCCGACCTGCTTCGCGGACGGCTTCGAATACGGCCTGGGCGCTGAAATCGGCATCTCCACCAACCGCCTGCACGCCCGCGGCCCGGTCGGCCTGGAAGGCCTGACCACGCTCAAGTGGGTGCTGACCGGTGAAGGCCAGACCCGCGGCTGACCGCCCTTTCCTACAACCTTCTGTTCGCGGCCGCGCCGCGCGTTACCGGGATTTCCATGCATTCACCCGCCATGGCCATGGCCTTCAGCCTCTTCGTGCTGTGCTTCATCACCTGCTCGCTGAGCGGCCTGGTGCTGTTCTTCGTCAAGAGCAAGCAGATCAACGCCACGCTCAAGCACCCCTATCTGCAGCACCGCCCCTTCGAACAGTATCCGCTGGCGATCAAGGCCGCCATCATGCTGGATTATTTCTTCCGCCTGATGTTCCCCGGCACCCGTTTCTGGCTCATCGGCAACGCCAATGACCTGCTGGGCCACGTCGATCCCAAGAAGACGCCGCTGGCCCTGAAATGGCCGATCGTCGGTTTCTGGGGCTCCTGCTGGCTGGGCCTGATCGCCATGATCGTGCTGTGGACCCTGCTGTTCCTGGGAGCCTGACGCGCATGCAGATCCAGATCGAAGACTATCCCGGCTGCGTCGACGCGGCCCGCACGCTGATCGCGGCCCGTGATTCGGGCGTGGCCGGTCCGCGCCTGCCCGCGGCCTGCCGCCCGCAGACGCTGGGCCAGGCGTTCGCCGTCCAGCAATGCACCGCCCGGCTGTTGCGCGAGACCCGCCGCGACGGCATCGGCGCCTGGAAGAGTGCGCTGCCGTCGCCCGAAAAGACCGTGGTCGCGCCGATCTACGCCTCGACCGTGGCGCTGGCCGGCACGCTGGAGACGCCCGCGCCCCTGGTCCGCGTCGAGCCCGAGATCGCCTTCGAGCTGGCGCACGACCTGCCCGCGCGCGACGAACCGTACAGCCACGCCGAGATCGACGCCGCCATCGCCGGCGCGCGGCTGGCGCTGGAAGTGCTGGGTTGCCGCTACGCCGCGCCCGAGCACGCCAGCCTGCCCGAGCTGCTGGCCGACCACATGTTCAATGCCGGCCTGGTGCTGGGGCCTCGCATCGCTTCGCCGGACGCCGCCCCCGCCAGCATGGCCATCACGCTGTCGGTCGACGGCGCCGAGGTCGAGCAGCACGCCGGCATCCATCCCAACGGCCACGCCAAGGCCGGGCTGTATTGGCTTGCCAATTTCCTGCGCGAGCAGGGCCAGGGCCTGACCGCCGGCCAGCACGTCATCACCGGTTCGTACGCCGGCTACCTGGATGTGCCCGCCAACCGCGACGTCGAACTCGCCTACGGCGATCTCGGCGTCCTGAAGGTGCGTTTCAGCTTCCGCTGAACCGCGTCTTGAAGCCCCGCGCCCGCGCCGGTTAAGCTGGGGGCCGTCCACCGCCACGGCCCCCTTTCCATGCTGACCCTGCGCCCCTTCTCGACCTCGGATTACCCCCTGCTCGCCAGCTGGTTCACCAGCCTGCCGGAGGTCGTGCAATGGGGCGGCTCGCATGTGTCGTATCCGCTGACCGCGGCCGACATGGACGCCATGCTGCGCGAAGGCCAGTCGCAACCGCCCTCGCGGCGCTGCTGGATGGCCTGCAACGACGACACGCCGGTGGGCCACGCCCAACTGGCCTACGACTGGCGCGACGGCAACGCCCGCCTGGGCCGTGTCGCCATCGCCCCCGACGCGCGCGGCCAGGGCCTGGCGCGGCCGATGGTGGCGCTGATGATCGACGAGGCCTTCCGCACGCCCGGCATCGAGCGCCTGGAGCTGAACGTCTACATGTTCAATACGCCCGCGATCCGCACCTACCAGGCGCTGGGCTTCACGCTCGAAGGCGTGCGCCGCTCCTCCACCCGCGCCGGCGAGGCGCGCTGGGATACCGGCATGATGGGGCTGTTGCGATCCGAATGGCGGCCAAGAACCGGACCGCGCCGCGCCTAACGCGCGACCGGCTCCGCGATCTCGACCGCGGGCCCGGCCGCTTCGATCACCTCGCCGGCCGCCAGGCACAGGTCTTCACGATAGCGCCCAGCCACGACCTGCACGCCAACGGGGCTGCCGCCCGCGCTGCCCATCGCCACCGTCAGTCCCGGCAGGCCCATGAAGGGCAGCCCGATCTGGGTCATCTGCGCGCGCCACACGCGGCGGTAGTCGGCCTCGCCCCGCAGGTCCAGGTTGTCCTCGAACGGCAGTTCCGCCGACACCGGCAACAGCAGCACCGGATAGTCCGCCAGGAACAGTTCCCACAGGCGCGTCAGCGTGGCTCGGCGCGTCAGCACCGCCGAGAATTTCGCCAGGTCCATGCCAGCGACATGCTCGCGCTGGCCTTCCAGCGCCGCCAGCGCGCCGCGGTCGCCCTCTTTGCGCGCGGCCTCGACCATGCCCTCGTAGCCATCGGCCATCCACATGCGAATCTGCAGGTCGGCGGCTTCGCGCAACGGCGGCAGGGTATCCACCGTATCCACCGACCAGCCGGCCTCGCTCAGGCGCCGGGCGGCATCCTGCAAGGCCTTGACCACCGCGGGCTCGGTTTCCATTCCGTCCGGGTTCAGGCACAGCGCCGCGCGACGCGGCACGTCCGGGCCTTCCAATGGCGCGGGCACCCACCACGGATCGCGCGGATCGGGCGCGGCCATCGCCGCCAGGCCCAGCCGCAGGTCGGCGATGCTGCGGCCCAACGGCCCCGACACCGCCGTGATCTGGCCGCCGATGGTGCGCTCGGGCAAAGCCGCGTTGTAGGCCGGCACACGGCCCAGCGACGGCCGCAGTCCGTGCACGCCGCAGGCATAGGCGGGATAGCGGATGGAGCCCGCGATATCGGTGCCGTGCGCCAGATGGCCGATGCCGGCCGCCACCGCCGACGCCGCGCCGCCGGAAGACCCGCCCGGCGTCAGGGCCGGATTGCGCGGGTTCAACGTATCGCCGTGCAGCAGGTTGCCGGTGAACCAGCGCAACGAAAACGCCGGCGTGTTGGTGCGTCCGACGATCACCGCGCCGGCCTTGCGCAGGTTGGCCACCACCGGATTGTCGACGGTGGCGATCACGTCCTTCTGCAGCGTCACGCCGTTGGTGGTGGCGAAGCCCGCCTGGTCCACGTTCACCTTGACCGTCACCGGCACGCCCGCCAGCGCGCCGGGATCCTCGCCGCGCGCCAGCGCCGCGTCGACCTGCGCGGCCTGCGCCAGCGCGTCTTCGGCGCGATGGTCGACCACGGCGTTGATGCGGGGATTCACCGCCTCCAGACGCGCCAGCGCGCTTTGCGCGGCCTCGACCGCGGATACGTCGCGCCGGCGGATACGGGCGGCAAGTTCAACTGCGGACAAACGCCAAAGATCGGACACGCGGGACTCCTCGTTCAGGTCATGGAACACGACCGGCCAGCCTGACGCCGCCGGACGGTCAACCTTAGCGCCGCCGGCCCGCGGCCACAAGCCGCGGTTTGCCACGAGGCCCGCGCCTCAGCCCGCTTCGAACACCTCGACGATGGCGTCGGCCACCGCGCGCACCCGCGCCGTGCGGTTCAGGTCGCCGTGCATCACCAGCCACAGGTCATACGGTTCGCTGCGGTGGGGCCAGATGCGCACCAGGTCCGGACAGCGTTCGGCGATGTGGACCGACAGTTCACCGATGCCCAGCCCCGCCGCGACCGCCTCGATGATCATCAGCCCCGAATTCAATTCCATCGCAATGTGGCCATTGCCCGTCGGTTCACCGCAAAAGCTGTCCGACCAGCCCGGCAGTACCGACTGTTGATAGGTCACCAGCGTATGGCCGGCAAACGCGGTCCCCGGCCGCGGCTCACCTCGCGCCGCGATGTAGGACTTCGACGCGAACAGGCCAACCTCCCTGCGCGTCAGGTGGCGCGTGATCAGGTCGGGGTTGTCCGGCTTGACGTTGCGGATCGCCAGGTCGGCTTCGCGCCGAGTCAGATTGCTGAGCTGGATCGAGGTCGACAGCGCGATGCGGATATCGGGATGCTGCAGGTGCAGGCGGCGCACCGCCTCCATGATGAAGTGGCTCGCCACCGTCTCCGACGTCGCCACCCGCACCACGCCCGACAGCCGGTGGTCCAGCCCCTGCATCTGGCGCTGCAGCTGGTCGGCGGCCTGCTCCATGCGCTCGGCCGCGGCGAAGGCCTGCTCGCCCGCGGCCGTCGGCACATAGCCCGACGGCGTGCGCAGGAACAGGCGAGCGTCCAGCGAGGTTTCCAGCGCCGCCAGCCGGCGGCCGGCCGTGGCCTGGTCGATCTGCAACAGCGCCGCGGCGCCACGCAGGGTGCCGTTGCGGTAGATCGCCAGGAAAATGCGCGCGTTGTCCCAATCCATGGTGACGGATGCCTTCAAGAAACGATCAGAGCATAGAGCGATTGCGTGATGCAATTTTGCATCACTATAGAGCAGATTCTCCTATTTTTTGCATCACAGAAACGCCCTAAGCTGTGCGCCTCGGATAGTCCCCGGAAGTCCCCCCCCATGCGCACCGCCTGCTCCACCGCCCCTCTCCCGCCCGTCCCGGCGGATCCCGTCCCGCGTCCCGCCGCCACCGGCCTGCTGCCCCTGGTCACCCTGGCCATCGGCTTCGTCATGGCGATGCTGGACGTCACCGTCGTCAACGTCGCCCTGCCCAGCATCGCGCAGCAATTCACCGTGCCGCTCACCGACCTGGTCTGGATCGTCGACGGCTACACGCTGACCTTCGCCGCCCTGCTGCTGGTGGCCGGCGCCCTGGCCGACCGCTACGGCGCCAAGACCATCTACCTGGCCGGGCTGGGCGTCTTCACGCTGGCCTCGCTGCTTTGCGGCATCGCGCCCGGCGGCGACCTGCTGATCGCCGCCCGCATGCTGCAGGGATTGGGCGCGGCGCTGTTCATGCCGAGCTCGCTCAGCCTGCTGACCCATGCCTACGAAGACGAGCAGGTGCGCAACCGCATGCTGGCCGCCTGGTCGGCCATCGTGGCGGTGGCCGGCGCCGCCGGCCCGCTGCTGGGCGGCGTGCTGATCCACCAGTTCGGCTGGCGCGGCATCTTCCTCATCAACCTGCCGCTGGGCCTGGCCGGCCTGTGGCTGGCGCGGCGTCGCATCCAGGCCGCACCGCGCCGTCCGCGCGCGCTCAACCCGTTGAGCCACGTGCTCGGCGTGGTGGCGCTGTCCGCGCTGTGTTTCGCGCTGATCCAGGGCAACGCCTACGGCTGGTCGTCGGCGCCCATCCTGGGCGCGGTCGCCCTGTGCGCGGCGGCCACGCTGGCGCTGGTGCGCCGCGAGCGGCGCCATGCCGAGCCCATCCTGCCGCGCACGCTGTTCCAGACCCCGCAGTTCGCGGCGGCCAACGGCGTCGGTTTCCTGATCAACCTCGCGGCCTATGGCCAGCTATTCCTGCTGAGCCTGTTCCTGCAGCACGCGCGTGGCGCCGACGCCCTGCAGACCGGCATCCAGCTGGTGCCGATGCTGGCCGTGTTCTCGATCGGCAACCTGCTGTCGAGCCGCGTGTCGGCGCGCTGGAACGTCTCGGCCGCGTTGCTGGGCGGCATCTCCCTGGCCACCGCCATGAGCGCGGTCGGCCTGTTCGCCTTCGCGCCCGACATGCGCTACTGGCCGTTCGCGGTGATCGTGGCGCTGGCGAACCTGGGCGTCGGCATCGCGGTGCCCGCCATGACCAGCGTGGTGATGCAGGTCTCGGGCAAGCACCACGCCAACAGCGCGGCCGCCGCGCTGAACGCCAACCGCCAATCGGGCGCGCTGGTCGGCGTCGCGATCATGGGCACCATCCTGCACCTGCTGCCGGACTGGCACGCCAGCCTGCCCGCCGCCTACGCCATCATCACGGCGGGCTATCTCGGCGCCGCGGTGCTGGTGTGGCGCTATCTGCGCCGCGCCCGCAACGCCTGACGCGCCGGGCCCCTCAGGCCGCGCGCAGGATCGCGACGCCCCGCCCGGCGAACGCGCGCTCGAACGCCGCCATGGGCACACAGGCATCGGCCTGCGCGCCGGGTTCGCCGGAAGGATTGTGGAAGGTCACATGCGCCGGCGTGGCCCGCGTCACCAGCACCAGGTGCCCGCCCCTGGCCGGCGGCTCGCGCTCCGGCCAGCGGATCCACGGATGCACAGACGCCATGAAATAGGCCGCGCTGCCCATCAGCGCCGGCAACTCGTCCGCGCGCAGATCCACCCGCACTTGCGCCCGCAGCCCGAATTGCTCGGCCACGAAGCGCACGAACGGCGCGTAGATCATTCCCTTGATGTGCCCCTCGGCGTTCTCCGTGTAGGCGCCGTATGGCAGGCTGCGACGCGCCAGCTCCAGCGTCGGATGGACCTGCCCGGTCTCGGCGGCCAGCACCATCTTCAGGCAGGCCATGCCGCAGACATGGCTGGCCCAGCGCGCATATTCCTCGACGTCGCGCGCGCCCGACGCGCGCCACGCCGGGTCATCCTCGAGGCGCAGTTCCTGCCGGATGATCTCGCCCGCCCGATGCGCCGATTCCCATTGGCAGAAGTACGGCACCGCTCGCCCTTCGCCGGATCGCGACGACTCCATGAAACGCTCCAGTCAGCAGTGAAGATGCGCGCGGCCGGCCCACGCCGGGCCGCGCCGCGGAAAAACACGCCACGCAGCCGCCACGATGGCGCCGGGGCTGCGCTATCTTGCCCGCCGGCCCCGCGCGTGGCAACCCTGCCCGCTTTGCTTCACAATGGGCCTTCCCATCGACATCCTCCGGAGCGCCGCATGACCGATTCGTCCCCCCACCCCGCCATCCGCCGCGTCGCCATCGTCGGCGCCGGCACCATCGGCGCCAGCTGGGCCGCGTTGTTCCTGGCGCACGGACTCGACGTCGTGGTCTGCGATCCCGCCGCCGACGCCGAGCCGCTGACACGCGCGCGCGTCGCCGCCGCCTGGCCGGTGCTGGCCGAACTGGGCCGCGTCGCCGCCGGCGCGACGCCCGATACCCTGCGTTTCGAGCCCGACCTGGCCACCGCGCTGCAAGGCGTCGACTTCGTGCAGGAAAACGCGCCCGAGCGCGAAGACTTCAAGACCGAGCTGTTCGCCCGCATGGACGCGCTGCTCGCGCCCCATGCAATCGTCGCCTCCAGTTCGTCCGGACTCATCATGAGCCGGCTGCAGGCGCGTTGCCAGCACGCGGAGCGCTTCGTCATCGGCCACCCGTTCAATCCGCCGCACCTGATTCCGCTGGTGGAGGTGGTGGGTGGCAAGCAGACCTCCGACGCCACCATCGAGCGCTGCATCACCTTCTATCGCCAGCTGGGCAAGCACCCGATCCGCCTGAACAAGGAAGTGCCGGGTCACATCGCCAACCGCCTGCAGGCCGCCCTGTGGCGCGAAGCGATCCACCTGGCCGCCGACAACGTCGCCAGCGTGGCCGACATCGACGCCGCCGTGTCGCAAGGCCCCGGCCTGCGCTGGGCCCTGTTCGGCCCGCACATGACCTTCAACCTCGGCGGCGGCGCCGGCGGCCTGGCCAACTTCATGGACCACCTGCTGGGACCGGTGCAGACCTGGTGGGACGACCTGGGCTCGCCCGAGGTCACGCCCGAACTGCAACGCCGCCTGATCGACGGCGTCAACGCCGAGGCCGGCACGCGCAGCATCGCCGACCTGGTCGAAACGCGCGATGCGCAACTGACGGCGCTGCTGAAGATCCTGCAACGCTGACCCGGGCCGCCTGCCGCCGCTGGTATCCTATATCGACACCCTGCCACGCAGGCTCCCCACTCCCACGCAGGAAGGCCCCATGGTTTCCGTCATCCACGATACCGAGCACTCACGCTACACCGCCACCGTCGACGGCGTACTGTGCGTGCTCGACTACCATCTGCGCGACGGCGTGATGACCATCACCCATACCGGCGTGCCCAGCCAGGTCGGCGGCCGCGGCATCGCCGCCGAACTCACCCGCGTCGCGCTGGACTCGGCCCGCGCGCAGGGCTGGAAGGTACGGCCGCAGTGCTCCTACGCCGACGTCTACATGCGCCGCCATCCCGAATACAACGACCTGCTCGCCTGATTCACCGTGACCACGCCAGACCCGATTGCCTGTCCCTGCGGCACGGCCAAGCCCTACGCCGCCTGTTGCGGCCGCTGGCACCAGGGCCCGCAGGCCTTGCAGGCCCCCACCGCGCAAGACCTGATGCGCTCGCGCTACAGCGCCTTCGTGCTGGACCGGCTCGCCTACCTGCTCGACACCTGGCATCCCGGCACCCGGCCGGCCTCGCTTGAACCGAACCCGCCGGGCCTGAAATGGCTGGGCCTGACGGTCAAGCAGGCCCGCGACCAGGATGCCGATCACGCCACCGTCGAATTCGTCGCGCGCAGCCGCCTGGCCGGACGCGCCAGCCGGATGCACGAAGTCAGCCGTTTCGTGCGCGAAGGCGGACGCTGGTACTACGTCGACGGCGACCTAAGCTGACGCCAACCGGCGGCGCGGCACCGCGCCGTCATCGCCCACGGCCCGCTTCAACACCTCGATCAGATTCGCCACCGCGCCACCCGCCGCGGCCCGCGCCTCGCCCACGATCGCCAGTTCGGTATGCGGCGCCGGCGCCAGCCCTTGCGCCGCGCCAAGTATCCCGTGCTCCGGCAGGCAGGCGAACGCCGGCAGCAACGAGATCCCCAGTCCCGCCGCCACCGCCGCCTGCACGCCCGCCAGGCTCTGGCTGTGATACGCGGCGCGCCAAGGCCGGCCGGCGCTTTCCAGCGCGTAGATCATGCGCTTGCGATAGATGCAGCCCTGCGGAAACAGCACCAGCGGCACGGGTGCCTCATCACCCCGCAGCAGGGCCTTGTCCCCCACCCAGACCAGGCGCTCGGGCCAGGACGCCAGGCACGGGCCATCACCCGGCTCACGCTTGATCAACGCCAGATCCAGCTCCCCCGCGGCCAGCCCCGCCTTCAGGTCGGTGCTCATGCCGCTGCCGGTTTCAAGACGGATCTCCGGATGGCTGGCGGCAAAACCAGCCAGCAGCGCCGCCAGCCGCGACACATCGAAGTCCTCCGGAATGCCCAACCGGATCGCCTGCATCCGCCGTGGCGCCGACAGCACCAGCTCGGCCTCGTCCGCCATCGCCAGCAGCTTGCGCGCATAGGCCAGCATCAACTCGCCATCCTCGGTGGCCTGCACCTGGTTGCCGGCCCGGTCGCGCAGCAGCAAGGTCTTGCCCACGGTCTGCTCCAGCTTGCGCACCTGCTGGCTCACGGTCGATTGCGTCCGATGCACCCGCCCCGCGGCCCGCGTGAAACTGCCTTCATCGACCACGCAGACGAGGGTCCTCAACAATTCAAGATCAAGCATGGTGTGTCCTCGGATGTGTCCTCGGGTGTGTTCTCTTGGTGTGTTCTCGTGGTGTGCACTCGTGGTGTGCACTCGCGCACGGATCAGGAGCCACGCCCCAAAGATATTTATTATTCCACTGATGAGAGTCCAATTATTAATTTTACAACTCACTTGACCGAACCCTAAGCTGGTCCCATCTCCAACGGCGCCACAAAGGAATTCCCATGCCCCTGGACCATCTCCCCCGCCCGCAATGGCTCACGTTCGACTGCTACGGCACCCTGATCCAATGGGATGAAGGCCTGCAGGCCGCGGCCGCTCGAATCCTGGCCGCGGGCGAAGCACGCCAGCACACGCCCACGCCGGCGCAATTCCTGCACGTCTACGACGAACACGAACACCGCCTGGAACGCACGCCGCCCCATATGCGCTTCGTCGACGTCACCCGCGAATCGCTACGGCTCACCATGGGCGATCTCGGCTTGGCCTATCGGCCGCAGGACGCCGAGCTGCTGACGGGCAGCATCTCGGCCATGCCGCCATTTCCCGAGGTGGTCGACACCCTGGCCACACTGAAACGCGCCGGATTCCGCCTGTGCATCATCTCCAACACCGATGACGCCATCATCGCCGGCAACGTGGCGCAGCTGGGCGGCCACATCGACCGCGTCATCACGGCCGAGCAGGCCGGCGCCTACAAGCCGTCGCGGCGCATCTTCGCCCATGCCCACGACAGCCTTGGCGTCACGCCCGATGAGGTCGTGCACATCTGCGCCAGTCCGCACCTGGACCATGCCGCCGCGCGCGATATTGGCTTTCGCTGCATCTGGATCGACCGCGGCACCGGCCGCCAACCCTTGCCGGACTATCGCCCCGACGCTACTGTATCGAGTCTGGACAAAGTCCCCAGCCTGTTCCAACAGGCCGGCTGGATCTGAATCCGCGGGCCGGCGGCGAACACCGTTGCCGGCCCCGCCCGACAAGATCCCGGCCCGCGCGCCCACAAGGCACTGCGATGGGCATCAGGACTTCGGCATTCCTCCACCCTCCCATCACTTTCGACTCTGACTTCGGGTTGCCCATGAACAAAGATCCCCACTTCGCCGATGCGCTCTTTCATGCCGAGCGCGTCGCTGCCCTGCGCGCCGACCTGGCGCTGGCCCTGCGCGCGGCCGCCGCGCACGGACTCGGCGAAGGCGTCTGCAACCACTTCAGCGTGGCGCTGCCCGGCGACACCGACCATTTCCTGCTGAATCCTCGCGGCCTGATGTGGAACGAGGTCCAGGCCGACGATATCGTGCTGGTCGACGCCCAGGGGCGGAAGCTCGCGGGACGCCACGAAGTCGAGCCCACCGCCATGTTCATCCACGCCGCGATCCACCGCATCGCCGGCAAGGCCTGTGTGCTGCACACCCACATGCCGTACGCCACGGCCCTGACGCTGACGGTCGATCGGACGCTGGACACCACGCTGTCCCAGAATGCCATGCGCTTCCACGGCCGCATCGCCGTCGATCGCGAATATAACGGCCTGGCCCTGGATGCCAGCGAAGGCGAACGCATCGCCCACGCCATGCAAGGCGCCGATATCGCATTCCTCGGTAATCACGGCGTGGTGGTCTGCGGCGAGCGCCTGGACTATGCCTACGATGACCTGTTCTTCCTCGAGCGCGCCTGTACCGCCCAGGTGCTGGCGCAATCCACTGGCCGGCCCATGGCGCCGGCGGATCCGCAAATCGCCGCCAAGGTCGCGGAGCAGATCCAGAGCGAACGCCTGCAGTCGGAATTGTTCTTCACCGCCCTGCGGCGCCAGCTACCGGATGCGGCGCAGCGCCAGGCCCGTTGATGTGAGCAGAAGCCGCCCGCGGCCAGAAAGCAAAAACCCCGCAGGCGCTAGCCTGCGGGGTTTTCTTTTGGAATAACTGCCTGATACTGACCTACTTTCACAGACGTCCGTCCACTATCATCGGCGCGAAGGCGTTTCACTGTCCTGTTCGGGATGGGAAGGAGTGGTACCACCTTGCTATGGGTATCAGGCTTGACCTGCCGAGCATCCCGCCGCGATGGCGAGCGCTCCAATCCTGGGTACTGCATGGCCAGCTTCGTTCGCGACGATCAGAGCCTGGCTCAATAATCGTGTCGCGCACATAAGCGGGCTTTTCACAAAGACAAAACCCCACAGGCGAGAGCCTATGGGGTTTTGCGGAATAAAAGCCTGACGATGACCTACTTTCACAGACGTCCGTCCACTATCATCGGCGCAAAGGCGTTTCACTGTCCTGTTCGGGATGGGAAGGAGTGGTACCACCTTGCTATGGTCGTCAGGCGTAACTGGTTGAGAGATTGTCTTTGGGGGACAACCGCTCCAATCTTGGAAGAAGCGCAACGTGTGGGGGATCAGAGACTAGCTCGATGATCCCGCACAGTGGGTGTAATTGGTGTTGGCTGGCTGCTGACGGGGCAGCCAGATTTTGTATTGAACGACACTTGGAACGCTATACCACCAGGTCATAACCATCAGTGTTATAGGATCAAGCCTCACGAGCAATTAGTATCGGTTAGCTTAACGCATTACTGCGCTTCCACACCCGACCTATCAACGTCCTGGTCTCGAACGACTCTTTAGGGGGATCAAGTCCCCGGGATACCTAATCTTCAGACGAGTTTCCCGCTTAGATGCCTTCAGCGGTTATCTCTTCCGTACTTAGCTACCCGGCAATGCCATTGGCATGACAACCGGTACACCAGAGGTACGTCCACTCCGGTCCTCTCGTACTAGGAGCAGGCTCCGTCAAGTATCCAACGCCCACGGCAGATAGGGACCAAACTGTCTCACGACGTTTTAAACCCAGCTCACGTACCTCTTTAAATGGCGAACAGCCATACCCTTGGGACCGGCTACAGCCCCAGGATGAGATGAGCCGACATCGAGGTGCCAAACACCGCCGTCGATATGAACTCTTGGGCGGTATCAGCCTGTTATCCCCAGAGTACCTTTTATCCGTTGAGCGATGGCCCTTCCATTCAGAACCACCGGATCACTATGTCCTGCTTTCGCACCTGTTCGACTTGTCAGTCTCACAGTCAAGCACGCTTATGCCATTGCACTATCAGCACGATTTCCGACCGTACCTAGCGTACCTTCGAACTCCTCCGTTACACTTTGGGAGGAGACCGCCCCAGTCAAACTGCCCACCATGCACTGTCCCCGATCCGGATAACGGACCAAGGTTAGAACCGCAAACAAACCAGGGTGGTATTTCAAGGATGGCTCCACGTGATCTAGCGACCACGCTTCAAAGCCTCCCACCTATCCTACACAGGCCGGTTCACAGTCCAATGCAAAGCTACAGTAAAGGTTCATGGGGTCTTTCCGTCTAGCCGCGGGTAGATTGCATCATCACAAACACTTCAACTTCGCTGAGTCTCAGGAGGAGACAGTGTGGCCATCGTTACGCCATTCGTGCAGGTCGGAACTTACCCGACAAGGAATTTCGCTACCTTAGGACCGTTATAGTTACGGCCGCCGTTTACCGGGGCTTCGATCAAGAGCTTGCACCCCATCACTTAACCTTCCGGCACCGGGCAGGCGTCACACCCTATACGTCGACTTTCGTCTTTGCAGAGTGCTGTGTTTTTAATAAACAGTCGCAGCCACCGATTCTCTGCGACCCCATCATGCTAAGCGCGCAGGCGCTTCACACTACCGGGGTATACCTTCTCCCGAAGTTACGGTATCAATTTGCCGAGTTCCTTCTCCTGAGTTCTCTCAAGCGCCTTGGAATATTCATCCCGTCCACCTGTGTCGGTTTGCGGTACGGTCTCGTACAGCTGAAGCTTAGAGGCTTTTCTTGGAACCACTTCCAATCACTTCGCAAGCAATGCTCGCTCGTGCCGTACCCTTGATTTACGCGCCCGGATTTGCCTAAGCGCCATCTTCGATACGTCAACAGGGACATCCAACACCCTGATGATCTTCCGCGATCCGTCCCCCCATCGCACTGTACGACGGTGCTGGAATATTAACCAGCTTCCCATCAGCTACGCATCTCTGCCTCGCCTTAGGGGCCGACTCACCCTGCGCCGATGAACGTTGCGCAGGAAACCTTGGACTTACGGCGAGGGGGCTTTTCACCCCCTTTATCGCTACTCATGTCAGCATTCGCACTTCTGATACCTCCAGCAGCCTTTACAAGCCACCTTCGCAGGCTTACAGAACGCTCTCCTACCGCGTGCACTAAAAGTGCACACCCGCAGCTTCGGTTTATCGCTTAGCCCCGTTACATCTTCCGCGCAGGACGACTCGATCAGTGAGCTATTACGCTTTCTTTAAAGGATGGCTGCTTCTAAGCCAACCTCCTGACTGTCTATGCCTTCCCACTTCGTTTCCCACTTAGCGATAATTCGGGACCTTAGCTGGCGGTCTGGGTTGTTTCCCTCTTGAGTCCGGACGTTAGCACCCGGTGCTCTGTCTCCCAAGCTGTACTTGCGGGTATTCGGAGTTTGCCATAGTTTGGTAAGTCGCCATGACCCCCTAGCTATAACAGTGCTCTACCCCCCGCAGTAATACTTGAGGCACTACCTAAATAGTTTTCGGAGAGAACCAGCTATTTCCAGATTTGTTTAGCCTTTCACCCCTATCCACAGCTCATCCCCTAATTTTTCAACATTAGTGGGTTCGGTCCTCCAGCACGTGTTACCGTGCCTTCAACCTGGCCATGGATAGATCATCTGGTTTCGGGTCTACACCCAGCGACTGAATCGCCCTATTCGGACTCGCTTTCGCTACGGCTTCCCTATTCGGTTAACCTTGCCACTGAATGTAAGTCGCTGACCCATTATACAAAAGGTACGCAGTCACCCCACAAGGAGGCTCCTACTGTTTGTATGCATACGGTTTCAGGATCTATTTCACTCCCCTTCCGGGGTTCTTTTCGCCTTTCCCTCACGGTACTGGTTCACTATCGGTCGATCACGAGTATTTAGCCTTGGAGGATGGTCCCCCCATCTTCAAACAGGATTTCACGTGTCCCGCCCTACTTTTCTTACGCTTAGTTCCACACACAAAATTTCGTCTACAGGGCTATCACCTGCTACGGCCGGACTTTCCATTCCGTTCGACTATCTTGCGTGCTAAAACGTAAAGGCTCTTCCGATTTCGCTCGCCACTACTTTCGGAATCTCGGTTGATTTCTTTTCCTCGAGCTACTGAGATGTTTCAGTTCACCCGGTTCGCTTCCACTGACCTATGTATTCAGTCAGGGATACTCCTTACGGAGTGGGTTTCCCCATTCGGATATCTGCGGATCAAAGCTTGTTTGCCAGCTCCCCGCAGCTTTTCGCAGGCTACTACGTCCTTCATCGCCTGTGATCGCCAAGGCATCCACCATATGCACTTAGTCGCTTGATCCTATAACGCTGTAGGCTATAGGACCTGAGTATTAGCGTTTGTGCCGTTCATAAGTTTCAAAGCAGTCTGAGGTTATTCACCCCAGTCTTGAGAACTTGGAACAAAATTAATGCAATCACAACCCGTACTTATCTTCATCAGCTTGCGCCGAGTACTTGATAAGTACATTTCGTTGTGCTTCTTCCAGATTGTTAAAGAACGAATATAGCTGTTAGGTAAAACCTAACTCATAGCACTGCTCGCAGTGTTATGAGTTAGCCTCTACGACCGCACCAGGTAGTGGTGGAGGTGAACGGGATCGAACCGATGACATCCTGCTTGCAAAGCAGGCGCTCTCCCAGCTGAGCTACACCCCCATATTCACGGTATCAACTACCTGCGAATACTTGGTGGGTCTGGTTGGATTCGAACCAACGACCCCCGCCTTATCAAGACGGTGCTCTAACCGACTGAGCTACAGACCCAAAACCTTCTCGGATCAGTAGTCAGGAGTCATGGACATAGGGAGGAATCCCTCTACCCAAGCCCACAACCGATCCCAGCTATATATCAAACAACCGATAAGAGTGGACGCTTAACACGAGCACTAAGCTCTGAAAGGAGGTGATCCAGCCGCACCTTCCGATACGGCTACCTTGTTACGACTTCACCCCAGTCATGAATCCTACCGTGGTAATCGCCCCCCTTGCGGTTAGGCTAACTACTTCTGGTAAAACCCACTCCCATGGTGTGACGGGCGGTGTGTACAAGACCCGGGAACGTATTCACCGCGACATGCTGATCCGCGATTACTAGCGATTCCGACTTCACGCAGTCGAGTTGCAGACTGCGATCCGGACTACGATCGGGTTTCTGGGATTGGCTCCCCCTCGCGGGTTGGCGACCCTCTGTCCCGACCATTGTATGACGTGTGAAGCCCTACCCATAAGGGCCATGAGGACTTGACGTCATCCCCACCTTCCTCCGGTTTGTCACCGGCAGTCTCATTAGAGTGCCCTTTCGTAGCAACTAATGACAAGGGTTGCGCTCGTTGCGGGACTTAACCCAACATCTCACGACACGAGCTGACGACAGCCATGCAGCACCTGTGTTCCGGTTCTCTTGCGAGCACTACCAAATCTCTTCGGCATTCCAGACATGTCAAGGGTAGGTAAGGTTTTTCGCGTTGCATCGAATTAATCCACATCATCCACCGCTTGTGCGGGTCCCCGTCAATTCCTTTGAGTTTTAATCTTGCGACCGTACTCCCCAGGCGGTCAACTTCACGCGTTAGCTGCGCTACCAAGGCCCGAAGGCCCCAACAGCTAGTTGACATCGTTTAGGGCGTGGACTACCAGGGTATCTAATCCTGTTTGCTCCCCACGCTTTCGTGCATGAGCGTCAGTGTTATCCCAGGAGGCTGCCTTCGCCATCGGTGTTCCTCCGCATATCTACGCATTTCACTGCTACACGCGGAATTCCACCTCCCTCTGACACACTCTAGCTCGGTAGTTAAAAATGCAGTTCCAAAGTTAAGCTCTGGGATTTCACATCTTTCTTTCCGAACCGCCTGCGCACGCTTTACGCCCAGTAATTCCGATTAACGCTTGCACCCTACGTATTACCGCGGCTGCTGGCACGTAGTTAGCCGGTGCTTATTCTGCAGGTACCGTCAGTTTCACGGGGTATTAACCCATGACGTTTCTTTCCTGCCAAAAGTGCTTTACAACCCGAAGGCCTTCATCGCACACGCGGGATGGCTGGATCAGGGTTTCCCCCATTGTCCAAAATTCCCCACTGCTGCCTCCCGTAGGAGTCTGGGCCGTGTCTCAGTCCCAGTGTGGCTGGTCGTCCTCTCAAACCAGCTACGGATCGTCGCCTTGGTGAGCCGTTACCCCACCAACTAGCTAATCCGATATCGGCCGCTCCAATAGTGCAAGGTCTTGCGATCCCCTGCTTTCCCCCGTAGGGCGTATGCGGTATTAGCTACGCTTTCGCGTAGTTATCCCCCGCTACTGGGCACGTTCCGATACATTACTCACCCGTTCGCCACTCGCCACCAGACCGAAGTCCGTGCTGCCGTTCGACTTGCATGTGTAAGGCATCCCGCTAGCGTTCAATCTGAGCCAGGATCAAACTCTTCAGTTTAATCTCTGTATTTGTTTCGTATTTCTTAGTTCCGAAGAACCGAGTCATACGTCGCTACTCAAAGGAAGTGAGGTATGTTCTTAAACTTGACGTCTAAGGTACTTCACTTCTAGTGAGCACTTGATTTCATTGTGCTTGTGGCCGGGGTTTAAAACCCAGTCACTATGCACTCGCATCAAGCGCCCACACTTATCGGTTGTTTAATTGTTAAAGAGCGGTACTGCTAAATTCTGTACTACTTACTGCATCTTCTGCTTTCTTCGGCGATTTCGCTTTCGCGTCGATCGCTGTGTCAGCAGCAGAGAAACGAGATTATGAAGAAGTTTTTATCGTTTGTCAAGTCAGCGTCGTTTGATCACTTCGCTTTCTTGCCTACGACCCCTTCAGGTCTCACCAGGCTCGCACCCGGCTTTCTCTTTAGCAGCTATCGAAATATCAGGGTTAACCCTAAGTTTTCGGTAACTGCCAAGCCTGAAACTATAACACAACTTTTGCAGATTATGCAACCGGCTTTTGCCTAATTTGCATCCTATCTTGCAACCCCGCCGCGCCGGTGAATCACTTCACTTTCACAGCAGCCCTGGATCACTCCAGAGGTTGGTTACCGCCCAGTTGGCTTGCAACGCTTTTCAGACCACCCTACCGGGTAAACCCTGATTTGCCATCACCAGCCAAGCCCAAGACTATAGCACAATTTTTGCAGGTTATGCAACTGGCTTCTGCCTGATTTGCACCACCTTTTGCAAAATTCGCTGACCGCTGGTTCGAGAGAATCATTGCTGACTCGCCGCCTTGCTGCCCTGCGGCAGATCCGTTCGCCGTAGCGTTCAGATCCGTTGCACTTGCCTGACCCCGCTGCTCAAAACTGCTTGAACTGCGAAGGAGCGAGACTATAGCACAGAATTTTGGCTTGTCACGCCAGGATGACAATCGTTTTGCAGAAAGATGATGATTTCCGGGGACGCACCCCGCATTTGCCATGGGAAAGTCATCCGGTCTGCGGCGTCTGCCCTATATAGAGTGCGTATTCCTGGGGAGCGCTCCCTGCCCGCGGCGCCAAGTCGCTGAGGGGTACCCGACAGCACGCCGGGCTGGGGATACGTCCCTACTCTATATATAGGTGGCTTCGTTTTCGCCCTCACCCATGATTCGGTGGATCTTGCCGAGAGCCCCTCCCCTATCCCTGATGGCGCCCTATATATATAAGGGCGCCTTGGACGGGAAGCATCCAGCCCACCGCGGCGCGCTCCGGTCTCTCTATATATAGACATCCCATATAGAAGGCCCGATAGGCACGGGGGACACATCCCACTGCGCTACAGCCGCAGCTCCGTCGTTTCCTTGATCTGCTGGAGGGCGAAGAACGACCGCATGTCGACCACCGCGGGATGGCGCATCAGGGTATCCATCGCGAACTTGGAGAAATGCGCCAGGTCGGCGACCTGGATGCGCAGCAGGTAGTCCATGTCGCCAGACATGGCGTAGCACTCGACCACCTCGGGCCAGAGCTGGACATCGCGAGCGAAGTCGCTCATGGGCGCATGACTGGAACCGCTGTGCTTGTTCAGGCGGATGTTGACGTAGGCCAGCAGGCCCAGCCCGACTTTCTCGGCGTCGATCAGCGCCACGTATTTCTTGATGAAGCCCTTCTCTTCCAGCCGCCGCACCCGACGCAGGCAAGGGCTGGGCGACAGGGAGACGCGGTCGGCCAGCTCCTGGTTGCTCAGGCGGCCATCGCGTTGCAATTCGGCCAGGATCCTTATATCTGTCCTATCCAGCTCTATGTCAGACATTTTCAGCCCCATATTTTTTATCTTGGGCAATATTATTGCTCAACCTTGCCACTTTCGCGACATGTTTGCAATTGTCTGCCTGCCTTTCCTCCCTACAATCTTCATCCTAGACTTGAACGACAAGTCGCCTCTACAACGACTCAAGGGAGCAGACTCATGAGCAGCGCTTTCCAACCCTGGGACAACCCGATGGGCACCGCCGGGTTCGAATTCATCGAATATGCCGCGCCGGATCCCGCCGCGCTGCGCAAGGTGTTCGAACTGCTGGGCTTCAAGGCAATCGCCAAGCACCGCCACAAGGACGTGACGCTGTACCGCCAGGGCGGCGTGAATTTCCTGATCAACGCCGAACCCGATTCCTTCGCGCAGCGTTTCGCCCGCCTGCATGGCCCGTCGATCTGTGCGATCGGCTTTCGGGTGCAGGATGCCGCCGCCGCGTACAAGCGCGCGCTGGAGCTGGGCGCCTGGGGATTCGACTCGCACAGCGGCCCGATGGAACTGAACATCCCCGCGATCAAGGGCATCGGCGATTCGCTGATCTACCTGGTCGACCGCTGGACTGGCAAGGAAGGCCACGGCGGCATCGGCGACATCAGCATCTATGACGTCGACTTCGTGCCGGTGGATCCGCAGAACGCGCAGGCCGACCTCAACCACCGCGGCGCCGGGCTGACGCTGGTGGACCACCTGACGCACAACGTGCACAAGGGCCGCATGGCCGAGTGGTCGGAGTTCTACGAGCGCCTGTTCAACTTCCGCGAGGTGCGCTACTTCGACATCGAGGGCAAGGTGACGGGCGTGAAGTCCAAGGCCATGACCTCGCCGTGCGGCAACATCCGCATTCCCATCAACGAGGAAGGCACCGAGGAGAAGGGCCAGATCCAGGAATACCTGGACCTGTACCGCGGCGAAGGCATCCAGCACATCGCCATGGCCACCGAGGACATCTACGGCACGATCGAGGCCTTGCGCGCCAATGGCGTGGTGTTCCTGGATACGCCAGAGACCTACTACGAGCTGCTGGACCGCCGCCTGCCCAACCATGGCGAAGACGTGCCGCGCCTGCAGAAGAACCGCATCCTGCTGGACGGCGCCCCCGACGGCGGCCTGCTGCTGCAGATCTTCACCGAGAACCAGATCGGCCCGATCTTCTTCGAGATCATCCAGCGCAAGGGCAACGACGGTTTCGGCGAAGGCAATTTCAAGGCGCTGTTCGAGTCCATCGAACTGGACCAGATGCGCCGCGGCGTGGTGAAGACCGTCGACTGACCGCTTCCCCCTCCAGCGCCGGTAGCCATGTGCCCGGCGCTGGCCTTGAAACCTCGCCTTGCGCGAGGTTTTTTTTCGCCTGCCTTATTTCTTCAGGCGATCCTGGAACTGCTTGCGGAACTTGGCGACCTTGGGCGCGATCACGAACTGGCAATAGCCCTGCTCGGGATGCAGCGCGAAGTAGTCGCGGTGATAGTCCTCGGCCTGCCAGAAGTGCGCGGGCGCCAGCAGCTTGGTGACGATGGGCGCGTCGTAGACTTTCTGCGCCTCGACCTCGGCGATGACGGCTTCGGCCTGCTCGCGCTGGGTGTCGTTCTGCCAGAAGATGGCCGACTCGTACTGCGGGCCGACGTCATTGCCCTGGCGGCCCGGGGTGGTCGGGTCGTGGGTGGCGAAGAACACGCGCAGCAGGTCGCTGTAGGACAGTTCGGCCGGATCGAATTCGACGCGAGCCACTTCGATGTGGCCGGTGTCCTTGCCGCAAACCTGTTCGTAGCTGGGGTTGTCGACGTGTCCGCCGCTGTAGCCGGGCAGCACGCTCTTGACGCCGCGCAGGTCGGTGAAGACCGCCTCGACGCACCAGAAACAGCCGCCGCCGAGAACGGCGACCTCATTGCCCGGGGAGGGTTGTTCTGCCATGACGATTCCTTTGAGACTTTCCAGAGACGATACGACTACTTCTTGGCTGGCGCCAGCGTCAGGATCCATTCGGCCAGCAGGCGGGCGTCTTCCGGACTGACGTGGGTCTGCGCCGGCATCGGCACGGCGCCCCAGGCGCCGCGGCCGCCCCCGCGGATCTTGCCCGCCAGGTAGTCCACCATGGCATCGCCCTGCCCGGCATAGCGTTCGGCCACGCTGGCCAGCGGCGGTCCGACGCGCTTGACGTCGACCTGGTGACAGGCCATGCAGGCTTTGCTCTTGGCCAGATCCAGGCCGGTGGTTTGCCCCTGGGCCGCGCCGGCAACCAACAGGCCGGCGGCGACCGCCAACAGACTACGTATCAAATGCATCGGTTACCGCCCCACGGCTCGCGGTGCTGGCGAGCTTGCCGAACTTGGCAAGCACACCGCGTGTATAACGCGGCTTGGGCTGGACCCAGGCCTGGCGACGAGCCGCCATCTCTTCGTCGCTGATATTGAGCTGCAACAGCAGCTTGTGGGCATCGATGGTAACCGAATCTCCCTCCTGGATCAGCGCGATGGGGCCGCCCACGAAGGCCTCGGGCGCGACGTGGCCGACCACCATGCCCCAGGTGCCGCCGGAAAAGCGGCCATCGGTGATGAGGCCCACGGTTTCGCCCAGCCCCTGCCCGACCAATGCCGAGGTCGGCGCCAGCATTTCACGCATGCCGGGTCCGCCCTTGGGGCCTTCGTAGCGGATCACCACCACGTCGCCATCGCGGATCTGGCGCGCCATGATGGCGGCCATGGCATCGTCCTCGGAATCGAAGACGCGCGCCGGCCCGGTGATCACCGGATTCTTCAGGCCGGTGATCTTGGCCACGCAGCCTTCCGGCGACAGGTTGCCCTTGAGGATGGCCAGATGGCCCTGGGGGTAGAGGGCGCGATCCAGCGGCATGATGACGTCCTGGTCGGCGCGCGGCGTATCGGGCACGTCGGCCAGGGACTGCGCGATGGTCTGGCCGGTGATGGTGACGCAATCGCCATGCAGCAGCCCGGCGTTGAGCAGCAGCTTCATGACCTGCGGGATGCCGCCAGCGCGATGCAGGTCGGTGGCCACGTACTTGCCGGACGGCTTGAGGTCGCACAGCACTGGCACGCGCTGGCGGATGCGCTCGAAGTCGTCGATGGTCCAGGGCACTTCGGCGGCATGCGCGATGGCCAGGAAATGCAGCACCGCGTTGGTCGAGCCGCCCGTCGCCATGATGACGGAGACGGCGTTCTCGATGGACTCGCGGGTGATGATGTCGCGCGGGCGCAGGCCGCGGCGGACGGCATCCACCAGCACGCGGGCCGATTCCGCGGCCGAGACGACTTTCTCGTCGTCCTCGTTGGCCATGGTGCTGGAATACGGCAGGCTCATGCCCATGGCCTCGAAGGCCGAGCTCATGGTGTTGGCGGTGTACATGCCGCCACAGGAGCCCGAGCCGGGGATGGCGCATTTCTCGATCTGCTTGAAGTCGGCCTCTTCCATGCGGCCCATGGTGTATTCGCCGACCGCCTCGAACACCGAGACGATGGTCAGGTCCTTGCCCTGGTAGCGGCCCGGCTTGATGGTGCCGCCGTAGACGTAGATGCCCGGCACGTTCATGCGCGCCAGCGCGATCATGCCGCCCGGCATGTTCTTGTCGCAGCCGCCGATGACCACCACGCCGTCCATCCACTGGCCCTGCGCGGCGGTCTCGATACAGTCGGCGATGACTTCGCGCGACACCAGCGAGTACTTCATGCCCTCGGTGCCCATGGACATGCCGTCGGAAATCGTTGGCGTGCCGAACACCTGCGGATTGGCCTTGGCGCCGCGGATGGCCTCGATGGCGGCATCGGCCAGGCGCTGCAGGCCGCTGTTGCATGGCGTGATGGTCGAATGGCCATTGGCCACGCCGATCATCGGGTTTTCGAAGTCGGCTTCCTGGTAGCCCAGCGCGTAATACATGGCGCGATTGGGCGCGCGGGCGACGCCGTGCGTGATGTGGCGGGAACGTTCGTTGTGCGACATGGTCTGTTGTCTCCTGTCGGCCGTCAGGGCGCGGACATGGCGACCGCGCCCGGGAGGGTGGCCAGTTCGCTCACGGGCGAATCTCGGGGTGGGCCGGCGCGCAAGGACAATGCGCTTGCGTGTCGGTCTACCGCAGGGCTCGCCGGTTATTATCATTCAACTTCATTGTGTCGGGCGGAACATGCTGCAATATCCAAAATTCGACCCCGTTGCCCTGCAGATCGGGCCCTTGGCCATCCATTGGTACGGACTGATGTATCTGGCGGGCTTCGCCCTGGTGTACGTACTGGGCCGGCGCCGCATCACCAGCGGCCACACCACGTCCCTGAACGTGCGCGACCTGGAAGACCTGATCTTCTACAGTGTGCTGGGGGTGGTGCTGGGCGGGCGTCTGGGCTATGTGCTGTTCTACAAGCCCAGCTATTACCTGGCGCATCCGCTGGAAGTGGCCTACCTGTGGGAAGGCGGCATGTCGTTCCACGGCGGCCTGATCGGCGTGATCCTGGTGATGCTGCTGTTCGCCCGCAAGAAGCGCCTGCCGTTCTTCGCCGTCAGCGACTTCATCGCGCCACTGATCCCGCTGGGGCTGGGTTTCGGCCGCCTGGGCAACTTCATCAATGGTGAACTGTGGGGCCGCCCGACCGACGTGCCGTGGGCGATGATCTTCCCGAGCAGCGGCGACGGCGTTCCGCGCCATCCGTCCCAACTGTACGAGCTGGGCCTGGAAGGCATCGTGCTGTTCGCGCTGATGTGGTGGTTCTCGAGCAAGCCGCGCCCCCTGGGCCAGGTGAGCGCGGTATTCCTGATGGGCTACGGAACGTTCCGTTTCCTGGTGGAATTCACCCGCGAGCCGGACAACTTCCTGGGCCTGCTCGCGGGCGGGTTGAGCATGGGACAGTGGCTGTCCCTGCCGATGGTCGCCCTGGGCGCCATCATGTTCGTGCTTACTGCAAAACGATCGTCCCGTTGACCGAGATGCTGACCGTGACGTCTCCCGCTTCCAGGGGGACGTCCGCGCTGTAGCCGGCGCCGCCGGAGGCGTCCTTGGCCATCGCGCCCATCATGCGCGGCATCGGCGTGACGCCGCCGGCGCCGCCCAGTTCCAGCTTGCTCAGGCGGTAGCCCGAAAAGCCGAAGGCGTTGGCCGCGGCCAGCGCGCGGTCCTTGAAGGCCTGCGCGGCTTCCTTGAGCAGCTTGCGTTCCTCGGCGTCGCGCACTTCGCGCGACAGCGAGAAGCTGATGTTGGAAATGGCGGTCTTGTCGGACAGCTTGGACGCCAGCGCGGCGGCCGCCGCGAAATCCTTCGATTCGAGAATGATCTCGCCCTGGCCGCGCCAGGTGGTGCTGGTCTTGCCCTTGCTGCTGCTGGTGGAATTGGGCCAGACGTTGAAGCTGCCGGTGCGCACGTCGACGCCCTTGGTGTCACGCGCGCGCTTGGCCACGTCGTCGAGCATCTCCGTGAGCTTCTTGCCGGCGGTGGGCTGGTCGGCCGCTTCGGTCTCGGCCGACAGCGAAATGCGCACCGTGTCCTGCTTGACCTCGGAAGACGCGGTGGCTTGCAGGGTCAGTTCCGGCGACCGGTTGGCGGCGGATTCCGCCGCGGCGGGCGCCGGCGCCGGGTTCTGCGCGAAGACGGGTTGCGCCATCGACAAAGCGGCCACGGCCGCGCACGCCGCGCCAAGTTTGGTCAGCGAAAAAACGGGGGATTTCAACATGGACTGGTCCTATGAGGGAGGACGATGGGGGGAGGCGCCCGGCGCGGACCTGCGCTCATGGCAGGCCCGCTGGGATAGATGCCCCGCCTGTGCCGTCAAGGCCGGCATCTCGAACCCTGAGGTTCAAGGTGGTCGCGTTCCGAAGAGCGTCGGGTTCGTCTACGAGAGACAATCGCTCCAGCTCTGCACTCCCGCAACCAATATGCCATAAGACATAGGTTCAGAGAATGTATGGCCAGGTCACGGACACGGCAGGGACAAACTGAAAATACTGAAAAAACCTTGGTGAAAACCGCTTATGAACGTCAGAGGAGTTTTTCCTGGCCCGACAGCGCGTCGTCCAGCACTGCGTTCATGTCCTCGATTCTACGCTTGAAGTCGCCGACCGCCAAACCGCCCAGCGGACCATCCGGCGCTTTCATGGCGAGCAGTTCGCCAGCCACCTGCAGCGCGGCCATGACGGCGATGCGCTCGTTGCTGGAGACCTTGCCCGTGCCCTGGATGCGCAGCATGAGCTGATCGACGTGGCGCACGGCGGCCACCAGCGTGGGCTTTTCCTCGGCCGAGCAGGCCAGCGAGTAGTCGCGCCCCAGGATCGTTACATCTACGCGTTCCATCAGTGTTGCTCTCCGGACGGCGCACCCGGCAGACGGGCCAGGACGGCGTCGATGCGCTCGCGGGCCGCGGCGGCGGCCACGCGCAGGCGCTGTAGTTCGGTGTCGCGGCTTTGCAGGGTGCCCTGCATCTCGGTTTCCCGAGCCGTGAAACGCGCCTCGAGCGACTGGCGCTCGGCGGTTTCGCGAGCGAGCTGTTCGCGCAGGGCCACTTCGGCCTTCTGCGCCTGCTCCAGCATCGCGGTGACGGCGCCGTCGTTGTCTTGCAGCTTGCCCTGCAGCGCGGCGATGTCGGCATCGCGCTCGGCGGCGCGCTGCTTGAGCACGCGCTGCTCGGCTTCGGTTTCGTTCAGGCGCATACGCAATGCGTCACGCTCGGCATGGAGTTGCCGGGTGCGTTGCACCAGTTGCCCGATACGGGCGGCGAGTTGGTCTAGGTCTTGCAGCATGGGCGCTATCGTAAACCATCCAGGGGGGAATCGGGCCGCTTCACGCAAGGTGAGAAACACGGCAATATTCAGTAGGAAATGCAGGCGGCATTGCCGGCGGCGGGCAACATACCCGATCAGGCCCAACTAGAAAAGTCCCTCGCGCCCGGCAAGCGGCAGGTCAAGCGGGCCTGCTTTCGCATTTCTTTCTATCAACTTTCACTTAGCTTTCAAACAACCCTCAATCTGCCCGCCCCGTTACATCTGGGGATCGGGAGTTCCCCAATTTTAGGGAAAACCCCAGGCTTTCACCTAGCTTACAGGGTTTGCATCGTGGCGGGCGTCCATTACCATTCGCCCTTTCAAGAAGCCACGCCGAAGCTTTCAGAAGAACACCGGGCACCACGATGTGCCTTTTTTGTGCCTGTCACCTGGCTTTCCGGCAGCCCGGACAGATCACAAGCCTCTTTTTTATCTACATGCTGTAAACAGGAGCCAACCAATCATGCAGCTACGCAATCGACAGGACTTCTGGTCGGGGGTGATGTTCATCGCCCTTGGACTGGGATTCGCCTGGCAAGCCAGCAGCTACCAAATGGGTACTGCCGCCCGGATGGGCCCCGGGTATTTTCCTTTCTGGCTGGGCATCGTTCTCGCATTGCTGGGTGCCATCGTGCTGCTTGGCTCGATGTCGAAGAAGGCCCACGAGACCCACGTCGACAAGTTCGACTGGCGCATCGTTTTCCTGGTGGTCGGGTCCGTGGTCATCTATGGCCTGGTCCTGAAACTGCTGGGCATCTATATCTCGGTGTTCATTCTGGTGGTGATCAGCAGCCTGGCCAGCCACGAGTTCAGCCTCAAGGTCGCCGTCGCCAACGGCATCTTCCTGGTGCTGTTCTCGTATCTGGCGTTCGTCAAGGGCCTGGGGCTGATTTTCCCGCTGTGGCCGTCGTTTCTGGGCATGAACTGAGGAGCAACCGGTCATGGAATTGTTTGACAACCTGATGTTGGGTTTCTCGGTGGCGTTCACGCCCGAGAACCTGTTGTACGCGCTGCTGGGCTGCGTCCTGGGTACGCTGATCGGCGTGCTGCCGGGTATCGGCCCCGTCCCGACCATCGCGATGCTGCTGCCGATCACGTACGTGCTGCCCCCGGTGGCCGGCCTGATCATGCTGGCCGGTATCTATTACGGTGCGCAATACGGTGGCTCGACCACGGCCATCCTGGTGGCGTTGCCAGGGGAAACGTCCGCGGTGGTGACCGTGCTGGACGGTCACCAGATGGCCCGCAACGGCCGTGCTGGCGCCGCGCTGGCAATCGCCGCCCTGGGTTCGTTCTTCGCCGGCTGCGTGGCCACGCTGCTGCTGGCCGCCTTCGCGCCCCCGCTGGCTGAAGTCGCCTTCAAGTTCGGCCCCGCCGAGTACTTCTCGCTGATGTGCCTGGGCCTGGTCGGCGCCGTGGTGCTGGCCTCGGGCTCGCTGCCCAAGGCGATCGCGATGATCATCCTGGGTCTGCTGCTGGGCATGGTCGGCACCGACGTCAACTCGGGCGTGGCCCGCTTCGACTTCGGCGTGCCGGAACTGCAGGACGGCATCGACTTCGCCATCGTGGCCATGGGCGTGTTCGGCTTCGCCGAAATCATGACCAACCTCGAGCAGAAGGAAAACCGCGTCGATATCACCGACAAGATCGGCTCGCTGTACCCGAACAAGCAGGAATTCAAGGAATCCGCGCCCGCCGTGCTGCGTGGCACGGCCCTGGGTTCGGCCCTGGGCATCCTGCCGGGCGGTGGCGCGGTGCTGTCGTCGTTCGCGTCCTACACGCTGGAAAAGAAGATCTCGAAGAATCCGGAACGCTTCGGCAAGGGCCACCCGGCCGGCCTGGCGGGCCCGGAATCGGCCAACAACGCGGCCGCGCAGACTTCGTTCATCCCGCTGCTGACCCTGGGTATCCCGGGCAACGCCGTGATGGCGCTGATGGTCGGCGCGATGACGATCCACAACATCCAGCCCGGCCCGCAAGTGATGACGAGCCACCCCGAGCTATTCTGGGGCCTGATCGCCTCGATGTGGATCGGCAACCTGATGCTGGTGGTCCTGAACCTGCCGCTGATCGGCCTGTGGGTCAAGCTGCTCAAGGTGCCCTACCGCATCCTGTTCCCGGCGATCCTGGTGTTCTGCACCATCGGTGTGTACTCGCTCAACTACAACTCGTTCGACATCTTCACGACCGCCATGTTCGGCATCGTGGGCTATGTCTGGTCGAAGCTGAAGTGCGAAGGCGCGCCGCTGCTGCTGGGCCTGGTGCTCGGACCCATGATGGAAGAAAACTTCCGTCGCGCCCTGCTGCTGTCGCGCGGCGACTTCAGCACCTTCGTGACGCGTCCGCTGTCGGCCTCGCTGCTGGCCGTGGCGGTGTTCCTGGTGATCCTGGTGGCCCTGCCGGCGATCCGCAAGAAGCGCGAAGAAACCTTCGTCGAAGAAGACTAAGGCCCTGCCCGCCGCCGCCAGGCGGCGGTGCTCCGCGCCTTCCGAACCCCCGGTCCGCCGGGGGTTTTTCTTTGGGCGCGCGATAGCCGCCCGCCAGGCCCAGTCCCGCGCCGCCCCGACGCAGGCACAGACACAGGCCCAAGCAACAAAACACTACAGTCCAATACAGGGTGTACCCCAGGGTCGGGGCATCTACGTTAAGCTACGGGTTTACCCCCACGCGATGATTCGACATGAACTTCGACTGGAACAACCCCTATCCCACCACGCGCACGCCGGTCTTTGCCCGCAACGTCGTTGCCACCTCGCAGCCGCTGGCGGCGCAGGCGGGACTGCGCATCCTGGCCAGCGGCGGCAATGCGGTGGACGCGGCGATCGCCGCGGCCGCGACGCTGACACTGACCGAACCGGTCAGCAACGGCCTGGGATCGGATTGCTTCGCCATCGTCTGGGACGGCTCGAAACTGCACGGCCTGAACGCCTCGGGGCCGGCGCCGGCGGCCTGGAACCTGGACTATTTCCGCCGCAAGCACCAGGGCGCGATACCGACCCGCGGCTGGGACAGCGTCACGGTGCCGGGCTGCGTGGCCGGCTGGGCGGCGCTGCATGAAAAGCTGGGCAAGCTGCCGTTCGCCGACGTGCTGGCCCCCGCGATCGACTATGCCGAACGCGGCTTCGCCATCAGCCCCATGGTGCGGCAGAAATGGGCGGCGCAGGCCGACGTGCTGCAGCCCCAACCCGGCTTCGCCGAACACTTCCTACCGCGCGGCCGGGCGCCGCACATCGGCGAGCATTTCGTGCTGAAGGCCGCCGCGGCCACGCTCAAGCGCATCGCCGCCACCCGCGGCCGCGACTTCTACGAAGGCGAGACGGCCCACAAGCTGGTCGCCCATGCGCAGGCCCACGAAGCCGCCATGACGCTGGCCGACCTGCGCGACTACGCGCCGGAATGGGTGACGCCGATCAGCCAGTCCTACCGCGGCCACACGCTGCACCAGATCCCGCCCAACGGCCAGGGCATCGCCGCCCTGATCGCGCTGGGCATCCTGCAGAACTTCGATCTGGCGGCCCGGCCGGTGGATCACCCGGAAACCCAGCATCTGCTGATCGAGGCCATGAAGCTGGCCTTCGCCGACGTCTACACGCACGTCGCCGACGGCCGCCACATGCGGCTGTCGCCGGAGCAGATGCTGCGCGCCGACTATCTGGCCGAGCGCGCCCGCCTGATCGACCCGAACGTGGCCCAGGCCTTCGCCTGCGGCCATGCGCCGCAGGGCGGCACGGTCTACCTGACGGCCGCCGACCGCAACGGCATGATGGTGAGCTTCATCCAGTCCAACTACATGGGCTTCGGCTCGGGCGTGGTGGTGCCGGGCACCGGCGTCAGCCTGCAGAACCGCGGCCACTGTTTCAGCATCCAAGCCGATCACCCCAACGTGGTGGCGGGCGGCAAGCGCCCCTTCCACACCATCATCCCGGGCTTCCTGATGCGCGATGGCGCGCCGGTCATGAGTTTCGGCGTGATGGGCGGCAACATGCAGCCCCAAGGCCAGGTGCAGACGCTGGTGCGCATGCTGGACTACGGCCAGCAGCCACAGGCCGCCTGCGACGCGCCACGCTGGAAGTGGAACCAGGGACTGGCGATCGACATGGAGGCCTCCATGCCGCCCGCGGTGGCGCAGGGCCTGCGCACGCGCGGCCACGTGCTCGAGGGCATCGACGACCCTTATATGGACTTCGGCTCGGGCCAGTTCATCTGGCGCCTGGGCGATCCGGCGGTCGATGGCTACGTCAGCGCCAGCGACAGCCGTCGCGACGGACTCGCCGCCGGCTTTTGATTGCGTTAAGGTTACTGCCTCAGGTTTTCCTTTCCACAGCGGAGTTCCCTGCATGGCATCGATCGGTACCAAGAGCTACGACGCAGTCGTGGCCCAGAAAGTCGCATTCCTCGGATTGGGCGTGATGGGCCTGCCCATGGCCGGCCACCTGGCCCGCGCCGGGCACGACGTCACCGTCTACAACCGCACGCCGTCCAAGGCGCAGGCCTGGGCCAGCGAATTCGGCGGCCGCAGCGCCGTGACGCCGCGCGAAGCCGTGGCGGGCGCGCAGATCGTGTTCGCCTGCGTCGGCAACGACGATGACCTGCGCAGCGTCACCCTCGGGCCGGATGGCGCGTTCGCCGGCATGGCGCCGGGCGCGGTGTTCGTGGACCACACCACCGCCTCGGCGGACGTGGCGCGCGAACTCTACGCGCAAGCCAAGGACCTGGGCCTGAACTTCATCGACGCGCCGGTATCCGGCGGCCAGGCGGGCGCCGTCAACGGCGTGCTGACCATCATGTGCGGCGGCGAGCAGGCGGTGTTCGACGCCGTCAAGCCGGTGGCGCAAGCGTTCGGGCGCGCCGTGACGCGCGTGGGCCCGCCGGGA
The DNA here is from genome assembly GCF_056523125.1 of Achromobacter sp. ISS7. Classification (NCBI taxonomy): domain Bacteria; kingdom Pseudomonadati; phylum Pseudomonadota; class Betaproteobacteria; order Burkholderiales; family Alcaligenaceae; genus Achromobacter; species Achromobacter sp. ISS7. Next base: position 3,736,996 of record NZ_JAWRZD010000001.1, read on the forward strand.
GCCGGCCAACTGGCCAAGATGGTCAACCAGATCTGTATCGCCGGCATCGTGCAGGGCCTGTCGGAAGCCGTGGCGTTCGGCCAGGCCGCCGACCTGGACATGAAGCTGGTGCTGGACGTCATCAGCAAGGGCGCCGCGCAGAGCTGGCAGATGGAGAACCGCGGCGGCACCATGGTCGACGACAAGTTCGACTTCGGCTTCGCGGTCGACTGGATGCGCAAGGACCTGGGCCTGGTGCTGGCCGAGGCGCGCCACAATGGCGCCCGCCTGCCGCTGACGGCGCTGGTGGACCAGTTCTACGGCGACGTGCAGAAGATGGGCGGCGGCCGCTGGGATACGTCCAGCCTGATCAAGCGGCTACGCGACTGACACCGCCACCGGTATGAAAAAAACGGACCCTCGGGTCCGTTTTTTTACGTCAGGCCGCTTGCAGCGCGGCTTGCGGTCGGCCCAGGTCCAGCGCGTCGATGCGCTGGCGCGCCAGCGACACGCCTTCGAGCGCGGCGACTTCGCCCATCGCCATGCCTTCGGCGGCGATGAAGGTCACCTCGTTCATGCCGAGGAAAGCCAGCATCTGGCGCAGGTACGGCGTCATCGTGTCGGCGGGCGTGCCTTCGGCCTTGCCGCCGCGCGCCGTGAGCACGAACACCTGCTTACCCTTCACCAGGCCCTCGGGCACGCCTTCCGGCGTATAACGGAACGTGACGCCGGCACGGGCGACGTGGTCCAGATAGGTCTTGAACTGCGCCGGCAGGTTGAAGTTGTAGACCGGCACGGCGAACACGATACGGTCGGCCTGCATCAGCTCGGCCACCAGGGCATCGCTGCGTTCGACGATGCGTTGCTGCTCGACGCTGCGGGCGTCGGCCGGCGTGAACAGGGCGCCGGCGGTCGCGCCGTCGAAGTACGGCAGTGGCTGGGCGCCGATATCGCGGAGGGTGACGGCGGCGGCCGGATCGGCCTGCTTGATGCGGGCGACCATGTGGTCGGCCAATTGCTTGCTGTGCGAGCGGTCGCCCAGAATCGAGGACAGGATGACAAGGGTCTTCATAACGTGATCTCCAGTGCGGACCGCGAAAAGCGCGTGTCCTGAGTGCATGGCGTCACTGTAGATCGCTTAATTGTTCACATAAACCCATGTATGATGAACTATTCGTTCCAGGCATAGAACAATCATGCAAGACCTAAACGACCTCTATTACTTTTCCCAAGTCGTCGAGCAAGGCGGCTTCAGCGCCGCAGCACGCGCGCTGGACATTCCCAAATCGCGCCTGTCGCGCCGCATTTCGCACCTGGAGGAAAGCCTGGGGGTACGGCTCCTGCAACGCACCACCCGGCGCCTGCGCCTGACCGCGGCCGGCGAGCGTTACCTGCATTACTGCCGCGAGATGGCCGCCTCGGCCCGTGCGGCCGACGACGCCATGCGCCAGCTGCAATCCCAACCCACCGGGCCCGTGGTGGTCAGCTGCCCGGTGTCGATCGCGCAGGACGTGCTGGCGCCGCTGCTGCCGGAATTCCTGGATGCCTGGCCGGCGATCTCGGTGCAGCTGCTGGTGACCAACCGCCGGGTCGACCTGATCCGCGAAGGCGTGGACCTGGCCCTGCGCGTGCGGACCAAGCTCGATACCGACGCCGAACTGGTGGTGCGCCACCTGGGCACCGCGCGCGGCACGCTGGTGGCCAGCCCCGGCTATCTGCAACGCCACGGCGCGCCCGACACCCCGCAGGACCTGGCCTCGCACACCACGTTGAGCTTCAGCGATCCGCAGAACGAGGTGCGCTGGCCGCTGCGCAACGACAAGGGCGAGGAAGTGCATATCGAACTGAAGCCACAGCTGTCGTGCAACGACTTCATCGTGCTGGTGGAAGCCGCCGTGCGCGGCCGCGGCATCGCGCTGCTGCCATCGATCGCGACCCAGGAGGAACTGCGCCGCGGCCAGCTGGTGCCGGTGCTGCCGCAATGGCAATCGCCCGAAGGCATCGTCCACTGCATCTATCCGTCGCGCCGCGGCATGATGCCGGCCGTGCGCACGCTGCTCGACTTCCTGTCGGAGCGCCTGCCTCCCACCTACCAGCGGCTGGAAAAGCAAGGCGCCGCCGCGCCCGTCGCTCAGTAGCCGCGCGTACGCTCGACCACGCCGGTGATCGGCTCGCCGCGCATCAGCCTGGCGACCTTGGCGGCAATCTGCGCGATGCTCTCGTCGCGCAGGGTGCGGGCGGCGATGTGCGGCGTGACGTGCACGCGCGGATCGCGCCAGAACGGATGATCCTGCGGCAGCGGCTCGGTGTGGAACACATCGAGCGTGGCGCCGGCGATCTCGCCTTCTTCGAGCATCTGCACCAGGTCTTCCTCGACCAGGTGTTCACCGCGGCCGACGTTGACCAGGTGCGCCTCGGGCAGCAACTGGCCGAGCGTGTCGCGGTTGAGGATGCCGCGGGTATCGGGCGTCAACGGCAGCACGTTCACCAGGAAGCGCGTGCGCGCCAGGAAGGCCGGCAGGGCCTCCTGGCCGGAGAACGACTCGACGCCGGCGATCTCGCGCGGGGTGCGCGACCAGCCCGCCACCGGATAACCGAACTCGGCCAGCGTCTGCGCCACCCGCGCGCCGACCTGCCCCAGGCCCAGCACGCCCACCGGCCAGTCGGCCTGGCGCGTGCCTTCGCGCGTGTCCCAGTGCTGGCGCGCCTGCGACTGGTCGAAGGCCTCGAAATCGCGCGACACGCGCAGCAAGGCGTAGAGCGCGTACTCGGCCATCTGCACCGACATGCCGGCGTCCTCGAGGCGGACGATGCGCACGTGCGGCGGGATTTCTTTCATCTTGAGCAAGGCGTCCACGCCCGCGCCCAGGTTGAACAGCGTCTCGATGCGGGTCTCGTGCTGGAACAGTTCCACCGGCGGCTTCCATACCAGCGCGACCTCGGCGCCCGAGGGTGGGCCGTCGGGATTCCAGACGGAAATGCGACAGCCGGGCATGGCGGCTTCCAGGCGTGGGACCCAGACGTCGGGGTCGTGCAGAGGGCAGGCGAAGAGGATGTGCATGGCGGGAATCCGGACGGGCTCGGGAAACCGCAAGCATGGGGGAAGACGGGCCGTAAATCAAACGGCCCGGCATGAAGCCGGGCCGTTTTCAGAGCGGGTGACGCGGGACGATCAGGCCGTCTGCGTGACCGTCGGCTTGTTCTTGTTCTTGCCGCGGCGCAGGAAGGCCCACACTTGCAGCAGGACCAGCAGCGCGCTGGCGGCGATGAACCAGGCGCTGATCGGGCGTTGCACGAACACCGCCAGGTCACCGCGCGACAGCAGCAGGGCGCGGCGGAAGTTCTCTTCGACCATGGGCCCCAGCACGAAGCCGAGCAGGATCGGCGCGACCGAGAATTCGAGCGTCATCAGGATGGCGCCGATCACACCGAAGGCCAGCACTTCCCAGATCTGGAAGAGGCTGTTCTGGGTACTGAACACGCCCACCGCGATGAAGAACAGCGCCGACGGGAACAGGTAGCGATAAGGCACCTGCAGCAGCTTGACCCAGACACCGATCAGCGGCACGTTGAGCACCATCAGCAGCACGTTGCCAACCCAGAAGCTGGCGATCAGGCCCCAGAAGATGTCCGGATGCTCGGTGATCAGCTGCGGACCGGGCTGGATGCCCTGGATCAGCAGCGCGCCCAGGATCAGCGCCATCACCGCGTCGCCGGGAATGCCCAGGCTCATCGTGGGGATGAAGTCGACCTGCGTCTTCGAGTGCGACGACGCTTCGGGCGAGGCCACGCCGGCGATCATGCCGGTGCCGAACTTCTCGGGCGTCTTGGAGATCTTGCGTTCCAGCGCGTAGGCCACGAAGGTGGTGATGGTCGGGCCGGTGCCGGGCATGGCGCCGAACAGCGTGCCCACGGCGGTGCCGCGCACCATCGGCCAGAAGGCGGTCTTCAGTTCCTGCTTGCTGGGACGCATGTCGCGCAGGCGCAGCTTGGCGCCGCTGCCGATGATGGTCATGCGGTTGACGCTCATCAGGAAGTCGGCCACGCCGAACAGGCCCATCGAGATCGCCACCAGTTCCAGGCCGTCGGACAGGTCGAGCAGGCCGAACGAGAAGCGGATGGTGCCGGTGTTCACGTCGGTGCCGACCACGCCGCACATCAGGCCGAACAGCGTCATGGCCACGCCTTTCAGCGGCGAGCCGCGCGACATGGTGGCGCCGGCCAGCAGGCCGAGCAGCATGATCGAGAAGATCTCGGTCGGGCCGAACTTGAAGGCGACTTCGACCAGCAGCGGCGAGGCGAAGATCATGACGATGATGCCGACCGAGGCCGCGAAGAACGAGCAGATCATCGTGATGCCGAGCGCTGTCCCCCCCTTGCCCTGTTTGGTCAGTGGATATCCGTCAAGACACGTCACCGCGTGCGGCGGGTGCGAAGGCAGGTTGAGCAGGATCGCGCCGATGGCGCCGCCGTACTGCGAGCCGTAGAAGATACCGGCCAGCATCAGGATGGCGGGCACCGGCTGCATCACGTAGGTCAGCGGCAGCAGGATCGAGATCGCCGACAGCGCGCCCATGCCGGGCAGCACGCCGATGAGGTTGCCCACCAGCACGCCGAAGAACGACCACATCAGGTTGTGGAGCTGGAACGCGACGCCGAAGCCGTACCAGAGGTCGGTCAAAGATTGAGAAATCATGGCGCATCAACCCCAGCGAAACAGCGGCAGCTGCAGTTGCAGCGCCCACCAGAAAACCACCACCGCGATCACGGACATGCCGAGCGACAGTACGAACGCCTGCTTGACCGTGTTCTTGCGGTCACCCAGGGCGGAGATGAAGACGATGGCGAAGGTCGCGGGCAGCAGGCCGCCATAGTGGCCCAGCAGCAGGAACGCCAGCGTGCCCAGCAGGATGCAGGCGCTGCCGCGGAAATCCGGCAGGCCGTGCGCGTGGCCGTCGCCCGGCGCGGGCGGCGTGGCATCGCCGGAACGCGCCGAAATGGCGATCAGGATCCCCGTCAATGCGAGCAGGCCGCCCAATGCCGCGGGGAAGAACCCGGGGCCCATGTGGCTGAGCGTTCCAATGTGATAGTCCGTACCACCGTAGATCGCCCCCAATCCGATAAGGACCATCAGCGCGCCGCCGTAATAGTCCTTTCTATTAATTGTTTTTTGCACTTCCATCCTCCTGAAGCAGGGCCGTGCGGGCCCCTGGGATGCCGCCCGGAACGAACGCCACCCGGCCTTTTCAACAACAGGCCGGTTCGCAGGTTAAGGAAGGAAGCTGCTAATTCGCTTTCTATGCGCTGTCGCCCTCCTGAATTCGGGGGTTATCCCTGATGGAAATCCGCGTACTGCGCAATGAAGGCTAGGGAGAAAGAATGAAAGCTTCGGCGATTACTGGTCGCCGGTGAACTCGACGTCGGCGGGTCGCGGGTACTGCGACACCGTCGCGGCCGGCGGCAGCCACAGGACGGACGCCAGGCCCATGCCGCCCTGCGCGTTGGGCTCGCCATCGCGCAATTCGATGTCGCCGTCATTGCGGCGGGCGTAGGCGCGCGCGATCGCCAATCCCAGGCCGGAGCCGGAGGACGTGACCGGCTTGTCCGTGCCGACCCGCTCGAAGCGGGCGAAGGCGCGCGCGCGCAGGTCCGGATCGAGCCCCGGGCCGTTGTCGGACACGGCGACTTCGGTGCGATCGCCGACGCGGCTGACCGAGACCGTGATGCGCGCCCCCACGGGCGCGTAATGGATGGCGTTGTGCACCAGGTTGGACAGGGCCTCGTGCAGCTCGGCCTCGTTGCCGGAGACCGGGACGTCGACCTCGTGGCCCTGCTCGTTGGTGGCCTGCACCCAGCCCAGGTCCTGCTGTTTCTCGTGCGCCAGGGGCAGGTATTGCAGCACCACCTCGCGCGAGACCGCGTTCAGGTCGAGCAACTGGCGGGGCAGCTGGTCGGCCTGGTTGGCGTGCGCCAGCGACAGCAGCTGTTCGGTCAGGCGGCGGGTGCGTCCCAGCTGGTCGACGATGGCGCGCAAGCCTTCCTGGGCGCGCGCCGGGTCGCGCTCGCGCAGGGCGTACTGGGCCTGGGTCAGCATGATGGCCAGCGGCGTGCGCAGCTGGTGCGAAGCGTCGGCCAGGAAGTGCGACTGTTCGTCCAGCACGCGGCGGTAGCGGGCGATGTGGTGATTGACGGCGTCGACCAGCGGCGCCACTTCGCTGGGCACGCGCGAGGCGTCGAGCGGGGTCAGGTCCTCGGGCCGGCGGTTGCGGATGTCGGCGCGCAGCCGCCGCAACGGCTTCAGGGCCCAGGACACGCCCCACCAGACCAGCAGCACGACCAGCGCCAGCATGCGGGCGTCGCGCAGGATTTCCTGGCGGCGGGCGCTGTCTTCGGCCTCGATGCGCTTGCCCGTGCTTTCGGCCACCAGCACCAGCACCTGGCGGTGGACGCCCTGGTAATACAGGTCGCGCACCAGCGACACCACCCGCACCGGGTCGTTGCGGTAGACCCCGTCGTAGAACACCGGCAGGCCATTGGAACGCGGCCAGGTGGGCGGCCGCGGCAGTTCGGGCATGCCCAGCAGGGTCTTGCCCTGCTCGGCCGGCACCGGCGAATCGTCCGGCAGGGGCGGGTCGATCTGCTCGATGCGGAAATACTTGCGCAGGCCGGCGCGCGACTCAAGCATGACCTGAGCGTACAGCGGCGTGGCCACCTGCAGCGAACCGTCGGGTGCGAATTCCAGGCTGCTCTCGAGCACGCGGGCGGGCTCGACCAGGGCGCTGTCGTAGGCCTCGTTGGTGATCTCGGACAGGGTGCGGTAGTCGTTCAGGCTGTCGATGACCAGCAGCGCCACCACGCCGGGCAGCAGCAGGATGATCAGCAGCGCGCGGATGCCGACCCGCGGCAACCCAGGGATCCGGAGGCTCACGAGGGGGTCAGGAGTCGGCGGCTTCGCTGGCCACGCTTTCCAGCATGTAGCCCAGGCCGCGGACGGTCACGATGCGCACGTCGCTGCCAGCCAGCTTCTTGCGCAGGCGGTGCAGCACCACCTCGATGGCGTCGGGGTTGGCTTCGCTGTCGTGGGTGAAGACCTTGCCGAACAGCTGCGACTTGTCCACCGGATAGCCGCTGCGCGTCAGCAGCGCCGCCAGGGCGGCGTGCTCGCGCGGGGTCAGGAACAGCAGAGAGCCGTCGAGCGTGAAGGCGCGGCTTTCGCTGTCGTAGGACAGCGAGCCGCATTGCAGGCGCGGATGCTGGCGGCCGCGGCTGCGGCGCACCAGCGCGGTCAGGCGGGCTTCCAGCTCTTCGAGGGCGAACGGCTTGGTCAGGAAGTCGTCGACGCCCAGGTTCAGGCCGCGCACGCGGTCCTGTAGCGCGCCCTGGGCGGTCAGCAGCAGCACCGGGGTGCGGTCGTCGCGGTTGCGCATTTCGCGCAGCACCACCAGGCCATGCTTGTCGGGCAGGCGCAGGTCCATGACGATGGCGTCGTACTCGGTGCCCGCCATGAACGCTTCGGCCGTGCGGGCGTCGGCCGCGTGGTCCGGCACGAACCCGCTCTGCGCGAGCGCGCGCATCAGCCAGGACGCCATGTCCCGTTCATCTTCAACCAATAATATGCGCATGACCGTCCGTTCCTTCGGGCAAGTTCTCTGCCGCCCGCTGCCCATGCACGCGCTGACGCAGGTAGCGGGTTTCGTGGTGACGCCGAAAGAGGATTGCCGACAACTCGTTCAACGCCTGGGTATAGACGTCCCGCTTGAACTCGATCACGGCATCCAGCGGCACCCAGTACTGGCTCCAGCGCCAGGCGTCGAATTCCGGATGCTGCGTCGCGCGCAGGCAAACGTCGCTGTCACGTCCCACCAGGCGCAACAAGAACCAAATCTGCTTTTGTCCTTTATAGTGGCCACGCCACTCACGCCGGACGAAGTGATCGGGCACGTTATAACGTAACCAATCGCGTGTACGCCCCAAAATACGGACATGCTCGGGCTTCAAGCCCACCTCTTCATGGAGCTCGCGATACATGGCCTGCACCGGGCTTTCGCCGTACTTGATGCCGCCCTGCGGGAACTGCCAGGCATGTTCCCTGATACGCTTGCCCCAAAAGACCTCGTTTCTGCTATTGACGAGAATGATGCCGACATTGGGGCGGTAGCCTTCGCGGTCAAGCATGGGCCACCCCCACCGAATTCAATACAATTACAGTCGATTATACGTATCTGCTGCCACCTTTAAACATGCGCGCATCCAACTACCACATCAACACCCTCAAAGAAGCCCCTTCCGAAGCGGAAGTCGCCAGCCACCAGCTCATGACCCGGGCCGGGATGATCCGCAAGCTGGCGGGCGGCATCTACACCTACATGCCCCTCGGCCTCAAGGTCATCCGCAAGGTCGAGGCCATCGTCCGCGAGGAAATGAACGCCTCGGGCGCCATCGAACTGCTGATGCCGGTGGTCCAGCCGGCCGAGCTCTGGATGGAATCCGGCCGCTGGGAACAGTACGGCGCGGAACTGCTGCGCATCAAGGACCGGCACCAGCGCGATTTCGTGCTGCAGCCGACCTCGGAAGAGGTGATCACCGACATCGCCCGCAACGAGATCCACAGCTACCGCCAGCTGCCGCTGAACTTCTATCACATCCAGACCAAGTTCCGGGACGAGCGCCGTCCCCGCTTCGGCCTGATGCGCGGCCGTGAATTCACCATGAAGGACGCCTACTCCTTCGACCGCGACGAAGCCGGCGCCCAGCGCAGCTACGACACCATGTACGCCGCGTACATGCGCATTTTCGGCCGCCTGGGCCTGGAATTCCGCGCGGTGGCGGCCGACACCGGCTCCATCGGCGGCACCCGCAGCCATGAATTCCAGGTGATCGCCGACACCGGCGAGGACTTGCTGGTCTACAACGCCGACTCCGACTATGCCGCCAACATCGAGCTGGCCGAGGCCCCCGGCCTGTACCCCACGCGAGGCGCGGCCACCCAGGCGATGGCCGACGTGGCCACCCCCGGCGCCGCCAAGTGCGAGGACGTGGCCCGCCTGCTGGGCCTGCCGCTGGAGCAGACGATCAAGTCGATCGTGCTGGCCACCGACGGCGACAAGGGCAAGGTCGACGTCTGGCTGCTGCTGCTGCGCGGCGACCACGAGCTGAACGAAATCAAGGCCGCCAAGCTGCCGGGCCTGGCGGGCTTCCGCTTCGCCACCGAGAGCGAGATCGTCGAGCACTTCGGCTGCAAGCCGGGCTACCTGGGTCCGGTCCGCACCGCGCGCCCGGTGCACGTCATCGCCGACCGCACCGTGGCCAACATGGCCGACTTCGTCTGCGGCGCCAACCGCGAGGACTTCCACATCCAGGGCGTGAACTGGGGCCGCGACCTGCCCGAGCCCGAACTGGTGGCCGACCTGCGCAACGTGGTCGCCGGCGACCCCTCGCCGGACGGCAAGGGCACGCTGTCGATCCAGCGCGGCATCGAGGTGGGACACGTTTTCTATCTGGGTAAAAAATACTCGGAAGCCCTCAAGGCCACCTTCCTGGACGAGACCGGCAAGCCGGCCGTGCTGGAAATGGGCTGCTACGGCATCGGCGTGACCCGCATCGTCGGCGCCGCCATCGAACAGAACCACGACGCCCGCGGCATCATCTGGCCGCGCGCCCTGGCGCCGTTCGAAGTGGTGATCTGCCCGGTCGGCTGGGGCAAAAGCGAAACCGTGCGTAACACCTCCCTGAAGCTGTACGAATCGCTGCTGGCGCGCGGCGTGGACGTCATCCTGGACGACCGCGATGCCCGCCCCGGCGTGATGTTCGCCGAGTGGGAATTGATCGGCGCGCCGCTCCGTGTAACAGTTGGAGAACGCGGCCTGAACGACGGTGTGGTGGAATTGCAGGCCCGTCGGGAAACCGAAGCGGCCAAGATTCCGGTAGAGTCCGCGCTTGAAGCCGTGCTGACGAAACTCGACACGCTGTAAACCCTAAAGTAACCACGGACTTTTCGCGTCCCGACCCGCATCATCGAAGCCCGCATCGTGACCGATCCGAAGTCCGCCGAATCCCGCCTGCAGGTCCGCGTCTACTATGAAGACACGGACGCGGGCGGGGTGGTTTTCTACGCCAACTACCTAAAATTCCTGGAACGCGCCCGCACCGAGTGGCTGCGCGACCTGGGAGTCAACCAATCCGGCCTGGCCGCCAGCGAACAACGCCTGTTCGTCGTCCGCTCGCTGGACATGTCCTACCGCAAGCCAGCCAAACTGGACGATTTGCTTACCATACGCAGCCGGGTCACACGACTGGGCCGCGCTTCGATACACTTCGCGCAGCGCGCAGAACGAGACGGGGAACTGCTTGCCGAAGGCAATATCCAAGTCTGCTGCGTCGATGCCGTCAACATGCGGCCGGTGGAACTACCGGCCGACGTCCGCGCCAAACTGGAATCAATTCAGGAATAACCATGCAAGCCACCAACGACATGTCGTTGCTTTCGTTGATTTCGCACGCCAGCGTGCCGGTTCAGCTGATCATGCTGATGCTCCTGGGCATCTCGATCATGTCCTGGACCTACATCTTCGCCAAGCGGCTGGCCATCAAGCGCGCCCATGCCCAGACCCGCCGCTTCGAGGATGACTTCTGGTCCGGCGGCGACCTGTCGATGCTGCAGCAGGCCGTGGCCTCGCGCCGCGACGAGCAAGGCGCCCTGGCCCGCATCTTCGACGCCGGCATGACCGAATTCCTGAAGGCCCGCCGCGGCAACGCCAGCAGTGACGCCACCGCCCTGCTCGACGGCCCGCGCCGCGCCATGCGCGCCGCCTACCAGCGCGAGATGGATTCGCTGGAATCGCACCTGAACTTCCTGGCCTCGGCCGGCTCGGTCTCGCCCTACATCGGCCTGCTCGGCACGGTCTGGGGCATCATGCACGCCTTCATCGGCCTGTCGAACATGCAGCAGGCCACGCTGGCCTCGGTGGCCCCCGGCATCGCCGAAGCGCTGATCGCCACCGCCATCGGCCTGTTCGCCGCCATCCCCGCGGTGGTCGCGTACAACCGCTTCACCAACGACATCGACCGCATCTCGATCCGTTTCGACAGTTTCGTCGATGAATTCCTGAACATTCTGCAACGGCAGGTACGCTAATGCCCTCGGTAAGCTCGCGCGGCAGGTCCGGCCGCCGCATGAAGGCCGACATCAATGTGGTGCCCTACATCGACGTGATGCTGGTGCTGCTGGTCATCTTCATGGTGACCGCGCCGCTGATCACGCCGGGCCTGATCCAGCTGCCCTCGGTGGGCGCGGCGTCCGATGTGCCGGTCAAGCCGCTGGAAGTCCAGATTTCGGAAGACGGCAAGATCGCGCTGCGCATGCGCGAACCCGGCGCCACCCTGCAGGACATCGCCCGTCCCGAGCTGGTGGCGCAAGTGCGCTCGCGCATCACCGCGGAAACCCCGGTGGTGATCGCGGCCGACGGCAAGGTGCCCTACGAGACGGTCGTGAAGGTCATGGACGAGCTGCGTACCAATGGCATCACCCGCCTGGGCCTGCTGGTGGACCAGTCCGCCGGCGGCAACCAGCCCGCCCCCGCGAAAAAACGCTAACGCGACGCCTTCCGCCGGCGCCGCCGGCCTGCAACGCTCATGACGCCACCCATCATTCGACACCACAGCGGCCCCCCGGCCACGCCGCCCAACAACGACAACCGGATCGCCCTGATCCTGGCGTTGCTGGTGCACGCGCTGCTGCTGGCCGTGTTGATCTTCAACCTGAACTGGCGCACCGAAGCCCCGGGCCCGGTGGAAGTGCAGCTGTGGGCCGACGGCAATTCGCCCGTCTCGCCCCCGCCGCAACCCCAGCCCGAACCGCCCAAGCCCCAGCCCAAGCCGCAACCCCAGCCGGAACCGGAAAAGACGCCGGAGCCGCCGCCTCCCCCGCCGCCGCCCAAGCCGGAACCGCAAGCCCAGCCCAAGCCTGACGAGGTGGATCCGGAAATCGCGCTGCAGGAAGCCAAGAAGAAGCGCGAGCAGGAAGAGCAGGCGCGCCAGGCCGCCGAGGCCGCCAAGGAAAAGGCGCGCCTGGAGGAAGAGCGCAAGCAGGCCGAGCTGAAGGAAAAGAAGCGCCTCGAACAGGAACGCCAGGCCGCCGAGAAGGCGGCCGCGGACAAGGCTGCCGCCGACAAGGCCGCCGCGGAAAAGGCCGCTGCCGACAAGGCTGCCGCCGAGAAGAAGGCCAAGGACGACGCCGCCAAGAAGGCGGCCGAGAAAGCCGCCGCCGACAAGGCCGCCGCGGACAAGGCGGCCGCCGAGAAAGCCGCGGCTGACAAGGCCGCCGCCGAAAAGGCCGCTGCCGAGAAGAAGGCCAAGGAAGAAGCCGCCAAGAAGGCCGCTGCCGACAAGGCCCTGAAGGACGCGTTCCGCAACGACGCCCTGGGCGCTGCCGGCATCCCCGGCGGCACCGCCGACCGCAACCAGGCCGGTGGCGGCCGCGACAGCGGCTACGGCGCCAAGGTGCGCGCCTGCGTGCAGCCCGGCGTGGCCTACCCGCCGCCGCCGCGCAGCGGCTCGGACAATCCGACGGCCCAATACCGGGTACAGTTAGGTTCTGACGGGAAGGTTAACGGCGTCACGCTGACCAGTTCTTCCGGCAACCCGGGCTTCGACCGCGCGGTCGAGACCGGCATCCGCCGTTGCAACCCCTTCCCCAAGCCCTCGACCGGCCGCTACGAGCCCATCATTGACGTTGTGTACAGAATGTATGATTGACAGGAGATTGCTGATTATGACTCCCGCCCATAGCCGACGAGCTTCCCCCCTCGTTCTCTGGCGATCGTATGGATTCGGCCTGTTGCTGCTGGCGCTTGCGTGCCTGATGGCGCTCAAGCCCGCCCAGGCCCAGCTGCGTGTCGACATTTCCGGCACCGGCGCCACCCAATACCCCGTTGCCATCGCCGATTTCGCGGTGGATGATGCCCACGGCCGCGCCCTGGCCGAAGTGATCCGCGCCGACCTGACCCGCACGGGCCAGTTCCGCCTGATCAGCGCCGCCGGCTCGGGCCTGAACGTCGATTCGCCCATCGCCCATGACGACTGGCGCGCCAAGGGCGCGGACTTCATCGCCTACGGCAGCATCGTGCGTGGCGCCGATGGCCGCTACGACGTGCGCTACCGCCTGGCCGACACGGTCAAGAAGGGCCAGCTGGACGGCGTCGCGTTCTCCGGCACCGAGCAGGAACTGCGCCGCGTCGCCCACCAGATCGCCGACCGCATCTATGAAAAGATCACCGGCGTGCGCGGCGTGTTCTCGACCCGCATCGCCTACGTGCTCAAGCAAGGCGCCACCTACGAACTGCAGGTGGCTGACGCCGACGGCCAGAATCCCCAGGTCGCGCTGCGCTCGCGCGAGCCGATCATCTCGCCCGCCTGGTCGCCCGATGGCTCCAAGCTGGCGTACGTGAGCTTCGAATCCGGCAAGCCGGTGGTGTACGTGCACACGCTGGCCACCAGCGCCCGCGTGCCGGTCGCCAACTTCAAGGGCAACAACAGCGCCCCCGGCTGGTCGCCCGACGGCACCCAGCTGGCGGTGGCCCTGACGCGTGACGGTCTGTCGCAAATTTACATCGTTAGCGCGGCCGGCGGCTCGAATATGAAGCGAGTTACGCGTTCTCCCGGGATTGACACCGAGCCGAGCTTTACGCCGGACGGCCGTTCCATTATCTTTACCAGTGACCGCAGCGGCGGGCCGCAAATTTATCAAACCGGCCTGGACGGTGGCGATGCTCGCCGCCTCACGTTTAATGGTGGTTACAACATCTCACCCCGAATTTCCCCCGATGGATCGACGCTGCTGTACGTTGCCAGACGCGACGGCGCGTTCCGAATCGCATCGTTGAACCTGTCCTCCGGCTCGGAGAACTTGTTGACCGATGGTCGTGACGATCAGTCGCCAAGCTTCGCGCCGAACGGCATGCAAGTCCTCTACGCCGCGATCCAAAACGGACGTAGCGTGCTTGCAGGCGTTTCGAGTGATGGCCGCGTACGGCAGACGCTTTCGGTACTGAACGGGGAAATACGTGAACCGACTTGGGGCCCATTTACCCGATAACACGTGTGACTCTCTTTGCAAAGGAACTATCATGAAGTCGCGCATTGCCAAAAGCCTAACCATCGCCGCTCTGGCCGCCACCCTGGCAGCTTGCAGCTCCGTCCCTCTCGACGATAAAGCGGGTCAGGGCGGAGGCGCTGGCCAAGGATCCTCGGCCTCCGGCCAGATCCTTGATCCCTTCAACCCCCAAAGCATCCTGGCGCAACAGCGCTCGGTATACTTTGACTTCGACAGCTACACGGTGTCCGACCAGTACCGCGGCTTGGTGGAAACCCACGCCCGTTACCTGGCTTCGCACCAGCAGCAGAAAATCAAGATCGAAGGCAACACCGACGAACGCGGCGGCGCCGAATACAACCTGGCCCTGGGCCAGCGCCGTGCCGACGCCGTGCGTCGCATGATGACCCTGCTGGGCGTCAGCGACAACCAGATCGAAACCATCAGCTTCGGTAAAGAAAAGCCGAAGGCGACTGGCTCGTCGGAAGCCGACTTTGCGGAAAACCGCCGCGCCGATATCGTTTATCAGCGCTAAGCTTTTCGTATAGTTAAGTGCCCCACCACGCGTCGGGACGGTCAACCGGCCGTCCCGACGTTTGTTTTTATCCCCCGGGAATTTTCATGCGCGATAACGTTCTGTCCCTGCGTCCCTTGATGGCGGCCACCGGCCTGGTGCTGGCCGCCCTGACGGCGCCCGCCCACGCTTTCTCAGATGACGAGGCCCGCAAGGCCATCCTGGATTTGCGCCAGCAGGTGCAGCAGCAGAACGAGCAGAGCCAACGCGCCAAGCTGCAATTGGCCGACCAGATCCAGGCGCTGCAGCAGGAAGTGGCCCAGTTGCGCGACCAGCTGGAACTGGTGTCGCGCCAGCAGCCCAGCGCCAACAAACCGGGCGGTGCCGCCGGCGGCGCCAACCCGCCGGGCGCGACGGCCGGTGATCCGCAGGAGCAGGCCGCCTACGACGGCGCCATCGACCTGTTCCGCAAGGGCCAGTACAAGGAAGCGTCCGAATCGCTGGCCGCCTTCACCGCGCTCTACCCCGCCAGCCAGCTCGCGCCCAGCGCCCAGTTCTACCTGGGCAGCAGCCGCTACGCGCTGAAGGACTTCAAGGGCGCCATCGAGCAGTTGAACGCCATGGTGCAGAAGGCGCCCGACAACGCCCGCGCCCCCGACGCCCTGCTGGTCATCGCCGGCAGCCAGATCGAGATGAACAACCGCGCCGGCGCCAAGACCACGCTGCAGCGCATCGTTCGCGACTACCCGACCACGCCGGCCGCCAACACGGCCAAGAGCCGCCTGCAACTGCTGCAGTAATGGCGGAAGCCGCCTCCGCGGTCGCCGCCTATCGGCACATCCTGCGCCGCCGGGCAGGGCTCATCGCCCTGCTGCTGGCGGCGATTTGCATTGGGCTGCTGCTCGACTTCACGCTCGGCCCCTCGGGCCTGGGCTGGGGCGAGCTGTGGCGCACCCTGAGCGCGCCGGCGTCGGCCGACCCGACGCTGCGCGTCATCGTCTGGGACATCCGGCTGCCTTATGCCCTGATGGCCGCGCTGGTCGGCATGGCGCTGGGGCTGGCGGGCGCCGAGATGCAGACCATCCTGAACAATCCCCTGGCCAGCCCGTTCACGCTGGGCGTGTCGTCCGCCGCCGCCTTTGGCGCGTCGCTGGCCATCGTGCTGCACCTGGGACTGCCCGGCGTGCCCGACGGCTGGCTGATCGCCGGCAACGCCTTTCTGTTCGCCATGCTGGCGGCCTTGCTGCTCGATGGCGTGGCGCGCCGCGGCGGCATGAACAGCTCGGGCGTGGTGCTGTTCGGCATCGCCATGGTGTTCACCTTCAACGCGCTGGTGTCGCTGGTGCAGTTCACCGCCAGCGCCGAGGCGCTGCAGAACCTGGTGTTCTGGACCATGGGCAGCCTGTCGCGTTCAAGCTGGACCACCGTGGCCGCGCTGGGGCTGGCATTCGCCGTGGCGCTGCCGCTGGCCATGCGCCAGTCCTGGAAACTGACCGCGCTGCGGCTGGGCGAGGAACGCGCGGCGAGCTTCGGCGTGGACGTGCGCCGGGTGCGGGTGACGGCGTTGGCGCGCGTCAGCCTGCTGTCGGCGCTGGCGGTGGCGTTCGTCGGCACCATCGGCTTCATCGGCCTGATCGCGCCCCATATCGCCCGCCGCCTGGTGGGCGAGGACCATCGCTTCTTCCTGCCGGGCAGCGCCCTGGTGGGCGGCGTCATCCTGTCGCTGGCGTCGGTCGCGTCCAAGAACCTCGCGCCCGGCGTCATCGTGCCGGTGGGGATCGTCACGTCGCTGATCGGCATTCCGTTCTTCGTGGCGGTGGTGCTGCGCCGGAGCATGCCGTGAGCGCGGCGCCAACGCTGGCCATCTCGGCCATCACCGCCGGCTATGGCGGCCAGGACGTGCTGCATGGCCTGTCGCTGCCGCCCCTGGGCGCCGGCGAGGTCACGGCCCTGCTGGGCCCCAATGGCAGCGGCAAATCGACATTGCTCAAGGCCCTGGCGGGCCTGGTGAAGGTGCGCGCCGGCCACGCCCTGCTGGACGGCAAGGATCTGGTCCGGCTGGACTTCGCGGCACGCGCGCGCCATCTGGTCTACCTGCCGCAAAGCTTGCCCGCGGCCGTGCATTTGCGGGTGTTCGAGTCGGTGCTGGTGGCGGCGCGCGCCAGCGAGGCCGAGGGACCGCCCGCCGACCTGCATGCGATCGACCGGCTGCTGGTGCGGCTGGGCATTGGTCATCTGGCGCTGTCGTACCTGGACGCGCTGTCCGGCGGCCAGAAGCAACTGGTGGGACTGGCCCAGGCGCTGGTGCGGCGGCCGCGGGTGCTGCTGCTGGACGAGCCGCTGTCGGCGCTGGACCTGAACTACCAGTTCCATGTGATGCGGCTGCTGAAACAGGAAACCGCGCAGCACGGCCTGATCACGGTGATCGTGCTGCACGACCTGAACGTGGCGCTGCAGCACGCCGACCGGGCGGTGATGATCCACGGCGGCAAGCTGGTCGCCGCGGGCGCGCCGGCCGAGGTCATCACGCCGGCCTCGCTGGCCGCCGTGTACGGCGTGCGCGGCCGGGTCGAGGCCTGCTCGCAGGGACGGTTGCAGGTGCTGATCGACGACCTGGAAGCCCACCCGCACTGATACGGCGGACGCCCTTTTCCCCCGCGCCCTGGCGGCGCGCTCACTACCTGGAAACGCTAGGCGCGCTGCGCCACGTCGGCGACCGGCGCGCCGGTCATGGCGGCCAATTGCCGCGGCGTCAGGTTGAACACGGCGTGCGGATGGCCCGCCGCCGCCCACAGGCTGTCGTACTGGAACAGGTCCTGGTCCAGCAGCATCACGGGCTTGACCGCGTGGCCGATGGGGCAGACGCCGCCGATGGCGTAGCCGGTCATCTCGCGCACGAACTTGGCGTCGGCCTTGGCCAGCGCGCCAACCTGCTCGGCGACCTTGGCCTCGTCGACGCGATTGATGCCGCTGGCGATGACCAGCACCGGCGCGTCGTCCGCGGCCCGGCGGAAGATGATCGACTTGGCGATCTGCGCCACTTCGCAGCCCAGGCCCGCCGCCGCTTCCGCCGAGGTCTTGCCGGTCTGCGGCAGCACCACCACGGGCTTGTCATGGCCCAGGTCGGCCAGCAGGCGGGCAACGCGTTGGGCGGATTCGGGAAGATCGGCGGGGGACATCGGGCGCGCTCCGTGCGAGAGGGAGAAGGGGGGAATCGAGTGTATCAGCCCGGCCGCCCGGCCCCAACGGCGGCGCCCACGGGGGCTAACGGGCTAGAATGCCGGCCTGGCTTTCCCTACTCGAACCCGATGCGTTCCGAACCCGTCCTGCCCCTGCAAACCGTCGATGTCGGCGGCTACGCCATGTCCTACACCGAATACGGCGAGGGCGCGCCCCTGGTGCTGGTGCACGGGTCGCTGTCGGACTGCCGCTACTGGAAATCGCAGATGGCGCCGCTGGGCCGCTCGTTCCGCGTGCTGGCAGTCTGCCTGCGGCGCTACTGGCCCGAGGCCTGGGATGGCGAAGGCGACGGCTTCTCGGTGGCGCAGCATGCCGCCGACGTGCTGGCCTTCATCGACCAGGTGGCCGGCGAGCCGGCCCACCTGGTGGGCCATTCGCGCGGCGGCCGGGTGGCGCTGGAAGCGGCGCTGGCCCGCCCCGACGCGCTGCGCAGCCTGACGCTGGCCGACCCCGGCCTGCCGCTGCCCGGCGACGACGATGCCCGGGGCGGCTTTCGCCAACGGGCGCTCGAACTGATCCGCGACGGCGCCGTGGAAGAAGGCCTGGCGCTGTTCGTCGATACCGTGACGGTGCCGGACACCTGGCAACGCATGGTGCCCTGGTTCAAGGAAATGGTGCGCGACAACGCCGGCACGCTGTTCGGCCAGGCCCGCGTGACACCGGCCGCGCTGAGCCCGCAGCAGATCGCCTCGCTGACCCTGCCAACGCTGCTGATCGGCGGCGCATTGAGCCCGGCCCCCTACCCCGCGGTGCTCGACGCCCTGGAGAGTTGGCTGCCGCAATCGCGGCGGCTGGACATCGCCGGCTCGTCGCACGGCATGAACCTGGGCAACCCGCGCGCCTTCAACGGCGCCATCGAATCGTTCCTGCGCGGCTGAGCCGCGCGCGCCGTCAGGGTTCGACCGACGGCGTGTGCTTGAGGCGCTTGAGCACGAAGGTCGAGCGGCTGTGGCGCACGCCGGGCAGCTTGTAGAGCCGCTTGCGCAGGAATTCCTCGTAGCCTTCGGTGCCGGCCACCGCGACCTTGATCAGGTAGTCGTATTCGCCCGTCACCAGGAACGCCTCGACCACCTGCGGCAGGCGCGTGATCGCCTCGCCGAAACGCGCCAGCGTGTCATCGTCGTGGTGTTCGAGCGTGACCTCGATCATGACGGTATCGGGCAGGCCCAGCGCCTTCTGGTTCAGCAGGGCCGCGTAGCCCTCGATCACGCCCGCGTCCTCCAGCGCCTTGACCCGGTTCCAGCAGGGGGTGGGCGACAGGCCGACCTGCTCGGCCAGTTTCAGGTTGGTGAGGCGGCCGTCGGCGCGCAGGGCGCGCAGGATCTTGCGGTCGGTTTCGTCGATTTTGGGCGGGTTGGACAAGGCGGAAAATCCGTAAAAGAGAATATCCCTGCAAAACCGGATTCTAGAGGATATATATTCCTTTATCACCGCCAGAATGGCGAGAATCAGGAAACCTATTTTCCCGACCCAGTCGTAGACTTTCCAGCAAGACGGGCATTACCCCGCCCGTCGGATCCAGCGCCCGCGCCGCGGCACAACCCGGCACCGGCGCCGGTGTAGTCCACCGCAGTGTGCCGCGCGCCGATCCGCGCGGCGGGAAATCATGTCTCACGCAGCAGCAGTACCCGCAAGAACCGGCCTGGGCCTGTCCGGCACCGCCATGCTCCTGGCCGCGCCGGCGCTATTCGCCTCCAACATGGTGGCCGCCCGCTGGGCCCATGACGCCGCCCTTCCCCCCGTTTTCCTGGCTTTCGGCCGCTGGCTGATCGCCTTCCTGATCCTGTTGCCGCTGGCCGCGCCGGCCTTGCTGCGGCATCGCCAGGCGCTGTGGCGCGGCCTGCCCACGCTGCTGCCGTTGGCGGTGCTGGGCATGGGCGTGGCGGTGGCGCCGCAGTACATCGGCGCCCAGAGCACCAGCGCCACCAACATCGCCCTGATCTTCTCGTGCAGCCCGATCCTGGTGGCGCTGCTGGAGGCGATTCTCTGGCGCAAACCCCTTTCGCCCCTGCGCGCCACCGGCCTGGTGCTGGCGCTGGGCGGCGTGCTGGTGGTGCTCACGCGGGGCGACGCCTGGGCGCTGGCGCGGCTGGCGTTCGGCCAGGGCGACCTGTGGGTGCTGCTGGCCGCCACCGGCTGGGCGTTCTACACGGTGCTGCAAAGGCGCCTGACGCTGCCGGCGGTGCCCGATGGCGCGCGGCTGGCGGCGATGATGCTGGGCGGCGCGATCGCGCTGGCGCCGTTCGCCGCGATCGAGGCCGCCGCCGGCGCCACCCCGCCCTGGAGCGATCCGCGGCTGGCGGCGGTGCTGCTGTTCCTGGCGATCGTGCCGAGCCTGGGCGCGTATTACGTCTACGGCCGGCTGATCAGCCGCGCCGGCCCCGCCACCGCGGGCCTGTCGATGTTCCTGGTGCCGGTGTATGCGGCGCTGCTGGCCTGGCCGCTGCTGGGCGAGGCGCCGCAGCTGTTCCATGCCTACGGCTTCGTGATGATCCTGCTGGGCGTGAAGCTGGCGTCCTCGCGCATGCGGACGACGACGGCTGGCGCTGCCGCCCCGGCCTGAAAAAAAGGGCCACCCGCGCGGGTGGCCCTTGTTCCGGGCAGATCGGGATTCAGCGGCCCGAACCCTGGGCCGCGATCACTTCCTGCGCCACCTGGCGCGGCGCTTCGGCGTAGTGCTTGAACTCCATGGTGTACGTGGCACGGCCTTGCGTCAGTGAACGCAGCGAGGTGGAGTAGCCGAACATCTCGGCCAGCGGCACCTCGGCGCGCACCACCTTGCCGCCGCCCCCGGCGATGTCTTCCATGCCCTGCACCATGCCGCGGCGCGACGACAGATCGCCCATGACGTTGCCGGTGAAGTCCTCGGGCGTTTCCACCTCGACCTGCATCATCGGTTCCAGCAGCACCGGATCGGCGCGCCGCATGCCTTCCTTGAAGGCCATCGAGCCGGCCATCTTGAAGGCGTTTTCGTTCGAGTCCACGTCGTGGTACGAACCGAAGAACAGCGTCACCTTCACGTCGACCACCGGATAGCCGGCCAGCACGCCGGCGTTGAGCGATTCGCGGATGCCCTTGTCCACCGCCGGGATGAACTCGCGCGGCACCACGCCGCCCTTGATGGCGTCGACGAACTCGTAGCCCTTGCCCGGTTCCTGCGGTTCGAGCTTGAGCACCACGTGGCCGTACTGGCCGCGGCCGCCCGACTGCTTGACGAACTTGCCTTCGACTTCGTCACAGCTCTTGCGGATGGTCTCGCGGTAGGCGACCTGCGGCTTGCCCACCGTGGCCTCGACGCCGAACTCGCGCTTCATGCGGTCGACCAGGATTTCCAGGTGCAGCTCGCCCATGCCGGAGATGATGGTCTGGCCGGATTCCTCGTCGGTGCGCACGCGGAACGACGGGTCTTCCTGCGCCAGCCGGCCCAGGGCGATGCCCATTTTTTCCTGGTCGGCCTTGGTCTTGGGCTCGACCGCCTGCGAGATGACCGGCTCGGGGAACACCATGCGTTCGAGCACGATGACGTGCGACGGGTCGGTCAGCGTGTCGCCGGTGGTCACGTCCTTGACGCCCACCGCGGCGGCGATGTCGCCGGCGTAGACCTCGGTGATCTCGCGCCGTTCATTGGCGTGCATCTGCAGGATGCGGCCCAGGCGCTCCTTCTTTTCCTTGATCGGGTTGTAGACCGAGTCGCCGGACTTGACCACGCCCGAGTAGACGCGGAAGAACACCAGCTGGCCGACGAACGGGTCGGTCATGATCTTGAAGGCCAGCGCCGAGAACGGTTCCTTGTCGGTCGGATGGCGCTCGATTTCGTGGTCGCGCTCGTCGTGGCCCTTGATGGCGGGCACGTCGACCGGCGACGGCAGGTAGTCGATGACCGCGTCCAGCATGGCCTGCACGCCCTTGTTCTTGAAGGCGCTGCCGCACAGCATCGGCACGATCTCGTTGGCGACCGTGCGCTGGCGCAGGCCCTGCTTGATCTCGGCTTCGGTCAGCGCTTCGCCGCCCAGGTATTTCTCCAGCAACGTCTCGTTGGCCTCGGCCGCTTTCTCGACCATCTTGTCGTGCCATTCCTGCGCCTGCGCCTGCAGCGCCGGCGGGATGTCGCGGTACTCGAAACGCACGCCCTGGCTGGCGTCGTCCCAGATGATGGCCTTCATCTTGACCAGGTCGATCACGCCCTCGAAGCCGTCCTCGGCGCCCACCGGCAACTGCACCGGCACCGCGTCGCCCTTCAGGCGCTCGGTGATCTGCCGCTGTACGCGCAGGAAATCCGCGCCGACGCGGTCCATCTTGTTGACGAAGGCCAGCCGCGGCACGCGGTACTTGTTGGCCTGACGCCAGACCGTCTCGGATTGCGGCTGCACGCCGCCGACCGCGTCATAGACCATGACGGCGCCGTCCAGCACGCGCATGGAGCGTTCGACCTCGATGGTGAAGTCGACGTGGCCCGGCGTGTCGATGATGTTGATGCGGTGTTCGGGATAGTTGCCGCCCATGCCCTTCCAGAAGGCGGTGGTCGCGGCGGACGTGATGGTAATGCCACGTTCCTGTTCCTGCTCCATCCAGTCCATCACGGCGGCGCCGTTATGCACTTCGCCGATCTTGTGAGTGATACCGGTATAGAAGAGGATGCGCTCGGTGGTCGTCGTCTTGCCCGCGTCGATGTGGGCGCTGATGCCGATATTCCGGTATAGCTCGATAGGCGTCTTGCGAGTCATGGCCTCGTTCCTTGCAGTAATCACCAGGAATGGGCGGCAGGTCCGACCGGATACTGCCGCGGCGGGCGCCATGCCGCGTTGAGAGGTGTGCTCGGGTGTTGCGAAACCGCGCCCGCACTTATCCGTAAATATTACGCGCCGCGAGCCGGTTTACAAGCTTTAGCCATAAGCGCCATAGGGAATGCCGCGGGCAAGAAAAAGCCCCTCGGTGGGAGGGGCTGGGCACGGCCTTGGCGCCGGCGGGCCTGACAGCGGCCTGACTCAGGCCGCGGGGGCCGGGATTACTTCTTTTCTTCCTTGACGCGGTACACCAGCACGGCGGTGCTGGCCAGCGACAGCACCTTGGCGGTGACGCTGCCCAGCAGCAGGCGCGACAGGCCGCTGCGGCCGTGGCTGCCGATGAAGATCAGGTCGCAACCGGCGTCGGCGGCGGCCTGGACGATGCCGTCGGCCACGTTGAAGTTCGACACGGCGCGCGCCTCGGACTTCACGCCGGCGGTGTCGGCGCGATCGGTGATCTGCTTGAGGTACTTGTCGGCCTGCTCGGCCGAGGCCTTTTCGTAGTCTTCGTCGGTGATGGCGTAGGCCGCGGCCATGCCGTCGAAACCGATGGTGGCGGCGAACGGCTGCGTCACGTAGAGGGCGACGACGTCAGCGCCCACGGAGCGCGCGAAGGAAATGCCGGCGTTGGCGGCTTGGGCCGACAGCGGCGAGCCGTCGGTGGGAATCAGGATCTTCTTGAACATCTTGCCTGCTCCTGTTTGAGAGGAATCTCCATGCTACCGGAAACCCGCCAGGTTCACATCAAGCGAACCCGGGGTCCTTGATGCGCGTCAACCCAGCTGCTGGGCGGCGGCGAACAGATTGGTGCAACGGGTGCCGGTGCGGCAGTACGCCAGCACGGGGCCAGGCAGGGTGCGCAGCAGTTCGGCGAAGCGGACCACGTCGGCGGCGGTCATGGCGCTGCCCACGACGGGCTGGTATTCGATTTTCAGGCCGGCGGCGGCGGCGGCCCTGGAGACGTCGGCGGCGGTCGGCTGGTCGGGGCCGCCCTCGAAGTCGGGACGGTTGATGATGACGCTCTTGTAGCCGGCGGCGGCCACGTCGGCCATGTCGTCGGGACCCAGTTGCGGGGCGACGGCGAAATTCTCGGTGAGGGGCTTGATCGGTGCGGACATGGCGATTCCTTGATGGGGGGTGACTGCCTGGTATTGTAGGAGCCGTTTCAGGCGAAAAGTTTTTCCAGCAGATTCCAGACGCCGCGGTCATCGACCATCGGCACCGAAAAGCGCAGCATGGTCGACGGCCCCTGCGACGGCGAGAACAGCGTGCCGGGCGCCAGCAGCATGCCCTGGTCGGCGGCGGCGCGGGCCAGCACCTCGCTGTCGCGCCCGCAATCGGCCCACACGAACATGCCGGCCTGCGGCTCGTGCGGGATCGTCAGGCCGAGCTTCTGCAGGCCTTTCAGGCAGCGCTGCCGGGCCTCGTCCACCCGCAGCCGCACGCGCTCGATATGGCGCCGGTACTGCCCTTCCATCAGCACCCGGTGCACCACCCGTTCGCCCAGCTCGGGCGAGGTCAGCCCGGCCAGCATTTTCAGGTCGGCCAGTTTCTGCAGGATGTCGGGATTGGCGGCCAGATAGCCCACGCGCAGGCTCGCCGCCAGCATCTTGGAATAGCCGCTGACCAGGATGACGCGGTTGAGCCGGTCCAGCACCGCCAGCTTCATGGCGCCGCCCGGATGCAGCTCGCCGTAGGTGTCGTCTTCCACCACCATGAAATCGTGGCGCTCGGCGATGCGCAGGATGTCATAGGCGGCGCCGGCCGACAGGGTGTGGCCGGTGGGATTGTGGACCGCGCTGTTGATGATGAAGAGCTTCGGCTTGTGCTGCGCCGCCAGTTGCTCGAGCAAGGCGGTGTCGGGGCCGTCCGGCCCGCGCGGCACGCCGATCAGGCGGGCGCCGAAGGCGGCCAGGCGGCCGAAGATGACGAACCAGGCCGGGTCCTCGACCAGCACGGTATCGCCGGGTTGCACCAGCAGGCGGGCGATCAGGTCCAGCGCGTGGGTGACGCCGTTGGTGGTGAGCAGGTTGCGCTCGGGATGGGCCGGCACGCCCTCGCTCTGCAACGAGGCGGCGACCTGCTGGCGCAGCGGCGAAAACCCCTGCGGATGGCCATAGGACACCAGATGGCCGCGCACCGAACGGCCCACGGCGCGCACCGCGCCCGCCACCATTTCGGGATCGAGCCAGTCGGCCGGCAGCAGGCCGGCGCCGCCGGGCATGCCAGGGCCGCCGCCCTCGCGGAACATGCTGCGCAGCAGCCAGGCGATATCGACCCGCGCCGGCGGCGTCAGATTCTGCGTCGACGCTGGCACGGGGACCGGGGCCAGCGGCCCGCTGCGGGCGCGCACGAAAAAACCGGCCCCGCGGCGCGATTGCACCAGGCCGCGCGCCACCAGCCGGTCGTAGGCTTCCACCACCGTGAAGCGGCTGACGCCGGACTGCTCGGCCATCTTGCGGATGGACGGCAGGCGGGTCCCCGGACGCAGGCCCTGCTCGTCGATGCGCCGGGCCAGGCCATCGGCCAATTGCGCCACCAGCGTGGCGTCGGCCTGGCGCACGGGCTGCCAGGGCATGGAGGGCGAAGCAACTGTCATGGGGATTTCACCAGGCCAGTGGTTGAAGTGACATGTATAAGTGTACCGGTACTGTACCGATGACTATGCGTAGAGTGACAGCAATGGCTACAACCCGCAAGTCCCGCGGACAGCCCCTTTTCTCGAACGCCCCGCCATGAGCCGCTCCGTGCCGTATCCCGCCATCCAGGCCGCCCCCGTCGCGTCGCCCTGGGAAGGCTACGGCTACGGTTTCCTGGGGGTGCTGGTGTTTTCGCTGACGTTGCCGATGACGCGCGTGGCGGTGACGGAACTGCCGCCGCTGCTGGTGGGCCTGGGACGCGCCCTGCTGGCCGCGGCGCCGGCCCTGGCGCTGCTGTGGCTGACCCGCAGCCGCCGGCCCGGACGCGCCGAATGGCCGGGCGTGATCCTGGCCGCGCTGGGCATCGTGGTCGGCTGGCCGCTGGCCTCGTCGCTGGCGATGCAGACCGTGCCGTCGTCGCACGGCGCCGTGTTCAACGGCCTGCTGCCGCTGTCGACCGCCGTATTCGCGGCCTGGCGCAGCGGTGAACGGCCGTCGCCCGCGTTCTGGGCCTGGGCCGCGGTGGGCGCCGTGCTGGTGGCGGCGTTCGCCTTGCGCCAGGGCCACGGCACGCTGTCGATCGGCGATTTCTGGCTACTGCTGGCGGTGCTGCTGGGCGGCCTGGGGTATGCCGAGGGCGCCCGCGCCGCGCGCACGCTCGGCGGCTGGCGCACCATCTGCTGGGCGCTGGTGATCAGCGCGCCAGTGCTGGCCGTGCCGGTGGGCTGGATGGCCGCGCGGCAGCCCGGCTGGCCGGACGCGAACGTGATCGCGGCCTGCGCCTATCTGGCCTTCGGCTCGATGTTCCTGGGATTTTTCGCCTGGTACCGCGGCCTGGCCGCGGGCGGCATCGCCCGGGTCGGGCAGATTCAATTGCTGCAGCCGTTCCTGACGGTGCTGGCCGCAGCCCTGTTTTTCGACGAAGCGGTGGATCCGGGCACATACCTGTTCGCCGCCGCCGTCATCGTGGTCATCGCCGGCGGACGCCGCGCGATCATTGGAGTCAAGAAATGACGTTGTTCCCCGCCAGCCTGGCCGATGTGCCGCTCGCTTCCCTGTCCTTGCTGGGTCCCCTGGCGCTGTTCGCCCTGGTCAGTTCGATCACCCCCGGGCCGAACAATGTCATGCTGGCCGCGTCCGGCCTGAATTTCGGTTTCCGCCGCAGCATGCCGCACCTGCTGGGGGTGAACCTCGGCTTCACCCTGATGATCTTCCTGGTGGGCGTGGGGCTGGGGTCGGTGTTCCAGCAGGTGCCGCAGCTGTACACGGTACTCAAGTACGTGGGCGCCGCCTATCTGCTGTACCTGGCCTGGAAGATCGCCAATTCGGGCGGCATGGAAGACGGCGCGGTCAGCGGCAAGCCGATGACCTTCCTGCAGGCCGCCGCGTTCCAGTGGGTCAACCCCAAGGCCTGGGTGATGGCCGTCGGCGTGATCGCCACTTACACGCCGCAGGCCGGCTTCTTCGCCAACCTGGTCATCGCCACCGTGGTCTGCGGCATCGTCAATCTGCCGAGCATCGGCGTCTGGGTCACCTTCGGCACCGCCCTGCGGCGCGTGCTGCACAAGCCGTGGGCGATCCGCGCCTTCAACATCAGCATGGCGCTGCTGCTGGTGGCCTCGCTGTATCCGGTGGCGCTGGAAGCCTTCCACTGACGCGGCCGGTCGCGCGGCCGCGGGGTCAGGCCAGCAGCGCCACCACCACGGCGGGCGTGACCAGCACGTTGAACAGCCCCGCCATCACCATCACCAGGCCGGCCACCGCGCCTTCTTCGGCCGCCAGCTCGCGCGCCTTGGCGGTGCCGGCGCCGTGCGCGCCCATGCCGAACAGGGCGCCGCGCGCCAGCGCCGAGCGCAGCGGCAGCCAGCGGCGCATGAACTGGCCGATGGCCGCGCCGAACACCCCGGTGACGATGACGAACACCGCGGTCAGGTCGGGCGCGCCGCCGACGTGCGATGACACCGCCACCGCGAACGGCGTGGCCACCGAGCGCGGCAACAGGCTCAGCCGCAGATCGGGTGGCAGGTCCAGCAGGCTGCCCAGCAGCCAGGCGCTGAGGCCCGCGATGGCGCTGCCGACCACCACGCCCGCCGCCAGCACCGGCCAGTAGCGGCGGATCAGCGCGCGCAGCTCGTACAGCGGCAGCGCGAAGGCGACGATCACCGGGCCCAGCATCATCATCAGCCAGTGCGAGCCGGACATGTAGTCGCGATAGCCGGTGTGCAGGAGCAACGCCAGCATCAGCAGCAAGGCCGGCGCCACCACCAGCGTCGACGTCCACCAGTACGCATAGCGGCGGTAGAACAGGCGCGCGCAGGCATAGGCCAGCACGGTGGCCAGCGGCCAGAACAGCAGATTGAATTCAGCCCGCATGGCGGTTCATCCAGCGATAGCAGAGGTCGATCGTCAGCGCGGTGCCGGCCATGACCAGGGCCGTGCCCAGCAGGATCACGACCAGCAGCTTGGCGCCCAGCACGCCCAGGAATTCGCGGTGCTCCAGCAGCGACATCACCGCCGGCACGAAGAACAGCAGCATCTCGCCCAGCAGCCAGCTGGCGCCGCGATGCACGTTGCGCACCCGCAGCAGGCCCGAAGCCAGCAACGCCAGCACCAGCGCCATGCCGATGACGCCGCCCGGCACCGGCAGGCCGGCCGCGTTGGCCAGCATCTGGCCCAACAGGGCGAACAGGGTGATGAGGACGATCTGCAGCAAGCGGCTGCGGCGCAGCACGCTGCGCAGGAGGACTAAATGGCGTGGGCGAGACATGGGAAAAGATTCCAGCGGATGGAAACGTTTTACGCCTGGCCGGGGCATAGATAAAATGAATTTGTCGAATTCAACCCATTCCAATCAGGCATAACCATGGATCTGCGCCCCTTGCGCGCGTTGGTGGAGGTGGTCCGCCAAGGCGGTTTTTCCCAGGCGGCCAAGGCCGTGTTCGCCACCCAGCCCACGGTCAGCAAGGCCGTGCGCCAGCTGGAGGACGAAATCGGCATGCCCCTGCTCGACCGCCAGGCGCAGCCGCCGCGGCTGACCGAGGCCGGCGAGATCGTCTACCGGCGCGCGGTCAAGATGTTGGCCGAACGCGACGATCTGTACGCCGAGCTGGACGAGCTGCGCGGCCTGAAGCGCGGCGTGCTGCGGCTGGGCCTGCCGCCGCTGGGCAGCAACGCGCTGTTCGCGCCGATGTTCGCGCGCTTTCGCAGCCGCTATCCGCAGATCGAGATCAGCCTGCTGGAACATGGCGGCCATCGTCTCGAGGAAATGGTGATGGCCGGCGAGATCGAGCTGGCGGCCTCGCTGCGGCCGGAATCCGGCGAACTCGACTGGCAGCCGGTGGCGCGCGAGCCGCTGATCGCGTTGCTGCCCGCCGACCACGCCGGCGCGCGCGCCGCCGCCATCGGCCTGGAGCAGTTGCGCGACTCTCCCTTCATCCTGTTCGAGACCGGCTTCGCGCTGAACCGCGTCATCCTGGACGCCTGCCAGCGGGCCGGCTTCGCCCCGGCGATCGCCGCCCGCAGCGGCCAGACCGACTTCATCGCGGCGCTGGTCATGGCCGGCTTGGGGGTCGCCTTCCTGCCGCGCCTGAAGGCCAACGAGGAACGGCACACGGGCGTGGCGCGGGTGCCGCTGCGCGATGCCGGCACGGATTGGGAGATGGGCCTGGTGTGGCGCCGCGGCGGCTATCTGTCGCACGCGGCGCAGGCCTGGCTGGCGCTGGCGCGGGAGATGCATCCGGACACCGCTTGACGCGGCTGGCCACCCTCGCGCGTTGTATGCTGGCGGCGGAACCGCGCCCGTTGGCGCGGGTCAAACTCCCCATGCCCGCCCTGCCCCGACTGACCTTGCGCCGCCTGATCGGCGCCGCCGTGCTCGCCGCCGCCAGCGTGGTCGGCTGCTCGCAGCTCGACTCCTGGCAGCGCCAGACCATCTTCTCGCCGCAATCCGAGCCGCAGACGTGGTGGCGCGAGCCGGCCAAGGGCACCCAGGTCTACGACCTGACGCTGGCCAACGGCGACAAGGTCCGCGCCTGGTACTGGCAAAGTCCGCAGGCCGACGCGCCCACCGTGCTGTACCTGCATGGCGCGCGCTGGAACCTCAATGGCAGCGCCTTCCGCATCGACGGCTGGACCCGCAAGGGCTATTCGATCCTGGCGATCGACTACCGCGGCTTCGGCGCGTCCACGCCGCGCCTGCCGTCCGAGGCCAGCGCGCTGGAAGACGCGATGGCCGGGTTGAAGGAACTGGCCCGCCTGCAGCCCGACCCGGCGCGCCGCTTCGTCTACGGCCATAGCCTGGGCGGCGCCATTGCCATCGACCTGGCGGCGCGGCCGGACCAGCCCGACTTCGCCGGCCTGATCGTCGAATCCAGCTTCACCAGCATCAGCGCCATGCTGGCGACCCTGAAGTGGGGCCGCGTGCCCGGCGCCAGCCTGCTGGTGACGCAGCCGTTCGATTCGGTCGACAAGCTGGCCGCCATGCACACGCCAATGCTGTTCATGCACGGCACCGCCGACCGCGTGGTGCCCCACACCATGAGCGACGAGCTCTACGCCGCCGCGCGCAGCGTCTCGCCCGACCTGAAGCGGCTGGTCAAGATCGAGGGCGCCACCCATTCGGGCGCGTTCCGCAGCGGCGAGCAGTACGACGACGCCGTGAAGACGTTCATCAAGGACGCCAGCCGCGCCTATCGGCGCAAGGCCGGTTGACGCGGCAGGCCCGCGTCGCCAGCGCCTCATCCAACCCAGCGCGTCTGTTCCCGGGGGAAAACCCGCTCTCGGGAAACTCCCATATCAAAATATCTTCTAAATATATTTAACGGATATTAGACTTTCTCCCACCCGCCGCTCTTCCTTCGCGGCGCCGGCCATCCGAGGAGAATCCAGTTGAGTAACGTGCGTTGGCAGGGCGTCTTTCCTGCCGTAACCAGTAAGTTCCATGCCGACGAAACCCTCGACTTCGAAGCGATGCGCGAGCATTTCGGCTTCCTGATCGACAACGGCGTCCATGGCCTCGTCACCTGCGGTTCGCTGGGCGAAGCCAGCACCCTGACGCTGGAGGAAAAGCTGGCGGTGACGCGTTGCGCCGTGGAAGTCAGCCGCGGCCGCATCCCGGTGCTGGCCAACGTGTCCGAGACCAGCACCCGCGAGGCGCTGCGCTTCATCAAGGCGGCGGTCGAGCTGGGCGTGGATGGCTTCATGCTGATGCCCTCGCTGATCTACGTGGCCGATGCGCGCGAGGCGATGCAAAGCATCCGCACCATGGCCGAGGCCGCTGCCAGGCCCTGCATGATCTACAACAATCCGGTCGCCTATCGCGTGGACCTCAAGCCCGAGCACATGGCCGAGCTGGCCGATTGCCAATGGCTGGTGGCGATCAAGGAAAGCAGCGACGACATCCGCCGCGTGACCGACCTGCGCAACAGACTGGGCGATCGCTTCCAGCTGTTCATCGGCGTCGACGACCTGTCGTTCGAAGCCCTGGCGCTGGGCGCCGACGGCCTGCTGGCCGGCCTAGTGACCGCCTTCCCGCGCGAGACCGTGGCGCTGTACGACCTGATGAAGGCCGGCAAGTGGCAGGAAGCGCTGGCGCTGTACCAGTGGTTCACGCCGCTGCTGCACCTGGATGTGTCGACCAAGCTGGTGCAGAACATCAAACTGGCCGAGACCCTGGCCGGCGTCGGCAACGAGCACGTGCGCCGTCCGCGCCTGCCGCTGGTGGGCGCCGAGCGCGAACGCTGCGCCGGCATCATCGAAGCGGCGCTGGCCAAGCGGCCGCGGCAATACAAGTCGAAGTAAACGACCCAGCCCGAAGCAGGACCGGCGCGCCCGCAGGACCGTGGCGCGCCGTCCTCCCGCCAGCCTCTCGGACACCATGCACAGCGACATCATCCTTCAGACCCGCGGCCTCACCAAGGAATTCCGCGGCTTCGTGGCGGTCAACGACGTCAACCTGAGCGTCAGGCGCGGCGCGATCCATGCGCTGATCGGTCCCAACGGGGCCGGCAAGACCACGGTCTTCAACCTGCTCACCAAGTTCCACATCCCGACCCGCGGCGAGATCGTCTACGAGGGCGTCGACATCACCGGCGAACGGCCGGCGCAGACGGCGCGGCGCGGCATCGTGCGCTCGTTCCAGATCTCGGCGGTGTTCCCGCAACTGTCGGTGCGCGAGAACGTGCGCGTGGCCTTGCAGCGCAAGCTGGGCGTGGACTATTGCTTCTGGCGTTCCGAACGCTCGCTGGAGCGGCTGCATGCGCGCGTAGAGGAACTGCTCGACCAGGTCGGCCTGCGCGCGCAACTGGACGTGGCCGCCGGCGACCTGCCCTACGGCCGCAAGCGCACGCTGGAGATCGCCACCACGCTGGCGCTGGAACCCGAGCTGTTGCTGCTGGACGAACCGACCCAGGGCATGGGCCACGAGGACGTGGACCGCGTCAAGCACCTGATCAAGCAGGTCTCGGCCGGCCGCAGCATCCTGATGGTGGAACACAACATGAAGGTGGTGGCCGACATCTGCGACCGCATCACCGTCCTGCAGCGCGGCGAGATCCTGGCCGAAGGCCCGTACGCAGAGGTGTCCGCGAACCCCGCGGTGCGCGAAGCGTACATGGGAGCGGACGATGAATGACAAGACCACCGCGCGCGCCATGCTGGAGATCCGCGATTTGCATGCCTGGTACGGCGAATCGCACATCCTGCACGGCATCGACCTGGACGTGAAGGCCGGCGAGTGCATCACGCTGCTGGGCCGCAACGGCGCCGGCCGCAGTTCGACCCTGAAGTCGGTGCTCGGCCTGGTGGGCCGGCGCAGCGGCTCCATCAAGGTGGAAGGCCAGGAAACCATCGGCCTGCCGCCGCACAAGATCGCGCGCCGGGGCATCGGCTATTGCCCCGAAGAGCGCGGCATCTACGCCTCGCTGACCGCCGAGGAAAACCTCATGCTGCTGCCCACGGTGGGGCCGGACGGCATGTCGGTGGACGAGATCTACACGATGTTCCCCAACCTGAAGGAACGCGCCCACAGCCCCGGCACCCGGCTGTCGGGCGGCGAGCAGCAGATGCTGGCGATGGCGCGCATCCTGCGCACCGGCGCCCGCCTGCTGCTGCTCGATGAAATCACCGAAGGCCTGGCGCCGGTCATCGTGCAGGCGCTGGGCCGGGTGATCCGGCAATTGCAGGAGCGCGGCTACACCACCGTGCTGGTCGAGCAGAACTTCCGCTTCGCCCGGCACCTGGCCGACCGCCATTACGTCATCGAGCATGGCCAGGTGGCCGCCGTGATCGAGCGGGCCGAAGTCGAGCGGTCGCAGGACCGCCTCAACGCCCTGCTCGGCATCTGAGGGCCGTCGCGGGCAGTTCCCCGTCGTTGCAGTTTCCCGTGGTGCTTCCGACCGCAGTCCCCCCATTCCCATACGGAGCGTAGTCAGATGAAATTGAATCGAATCGCAGCGGCGCTGTGCGCCATTGGCCTGGCGGGCGTCGCCCATGCCGAGGCCGGCATCAGCGACGGCATCGTCAAGGTCGGCGTGCTGACCGACCTGTCAGGCGTCTATTCCGACCTGGCCGGCAACGGCTCGGTGATCGCGGCGCGCATGGCGGCCGAGGAAATGGGCAACAAGGTGCTGGGCAAGCCGGTCGAAGTGGTGGCCGCCGACCACCAGAACAAGCCCGACGTCGCCGCCAACCTGGCGCGCGAATGGTTCGACCAGGGCAAGGTCGACATGATCACCGACTTCCCCACCGCGTCGACCGCGCTGGCCGTGATGGAGATCGCGCGCCAGAAGAACCGCGTGACCATGCCGTCCGCCGGCCTGTCGACGGCGATCCTGGGCGAGAAGTGCTCGCCGCTGAACGCGCAGTGGACCACCAACACCTACGCGCTGGCGGCCGGCACGGCGCGCGCGCTGGTCAAGGAAGGCAAGAAGACCTGGTACTTCATCACCGCCGACTACACCTTCGGCCACTCGCTGGAAAAGGACGCCACCGAAGTCATCCAGGAGAACGGCGGCAGCGTCGTCGGCGTCTCGCGCCACCCCTTCCCCGGCAACGATTTCTCGTCGTTCCTGCTGAAGGCGCAAGCCTCCAAGGCCGACGTGATCGCCCTGGCCAACGCCGGCAACGACACCGTCAACGCGGTCAAGCAGGCCAATGAATTCGGCATCACCAAGAAGCAGATCGTGGCGCCGCTGCTGACCTACATCTCGGACGTGCACAGCATGGGCCTGGCCAAGGCGCATGGCATGTACCTGACCGAGGCGTTCTACTGGGACTACGACGACGCCTCGCGCGCCTGGGCCAGGAAGTTCTTCGAGAAAGCCAAGAAGATGCCGACGGCGTCGCAGGCCGGCGTCTATTCGGCCACGCTGTCGTACCAGAAGGCGATCGAGGCGGCCGGCACCGACGAGGCGCCGGCGGTCATGGCCAAGCTGCGCGAGATGACCATCAACGACGCCGTGATCCGCAACGGCAAGCTGCGCGCCGATGGCGCGCTGGTGCACGACATGCTGCTGCTGCAGGTGAAGGCGCCGGCCGAATCCAAGGCGCCGTGGGACTACTACCACGTCAAGGCCGTGCTGAAGGGTGACGAGGTGTTCCCCAAGCCGCAGGCCGCCTGCCCGCTGAACAAGTCATGACGCCCGCCGGCGCCGGGCGGTCCGCGCCCGGCGCCGGTTCGATCCGCCCGCGGCGCGCGGCAACGCGCGCCTCCCGCAAACCGACGCGTCCCGTGTCCGCCCGCCGCCCACTATGTTCGACATCTCGCTTCCCGCCCTGCTGGCCCAACTGCTGGTCGGGCTGATCAACGGCTGCTTCTACGCCATTCTCAGCATGGGGCTGGCCATCATCTTCGGCCTGCTCAACATCGTCAATTTCACCCATGGCGCCCAGTTCATGATGGCGGCATTCCTGGCGTGGATCGGCTTCACCCAGCTGCCGCAGCTGCTGGGCCCGGGCGCGCAAATCAATTTCTGGGCGGCGCTGGTGCTGGCGCCGCTGCTGGTCGGCGCGGTCGGCGTGGTGATCGAGAAGACGCTGCTCAAGCGGCTCTACCACCTGGACCACCTGTACGGCCTGCTGCTGACCTTCGGCATCGCGCTGATGATGGAAGGCGGCTTTCGCTACTTCTACGGCATTTCCGGGGTGGGCTACGAGCCGCCCGAGATCCTGCAGGGCGGCTTCGACCTGGGCTTCATGTTCCTGCCGGCGTACCGCGCCTTCGTGGTGGTGGCGTCGCTGACGCTGTGCCTGCTGACCTGGTACCTGTTCGAGCGCACCCGCCTGGGCGCGCTGCTGCGCGCCGGCACCGAGAACGCCCGGCTGCTGCAGGCCTTCGGCGTCAATGTGCCGGTGATGATCACGCTGACCTACGGCTTCGGCGTGGCGCTGGCCGGCGTGGCCGGCGTGCTGGCCGCGCCCGTCATGCAGATCAATCCGCTGATGGGCTCCAACTTGCTCAACATCGTGTTCGCGGTGGTGGTGATCGGCGGCCTCGGCTCGATCATGGGCGCCATCGTCACCGGCCTGGCGCTGGGCCTGCTGGAAGGCCTGGCCAAGGTGTTCTATCCCGAGGCGTCCACCGTGGTCGTGTTCATCGTGATGGCGGTGGTGCTGCTGACGCGCCCCGCGGGCCTGTTCGGCAAGGAGAAATAAGGTGTCGCGCTTCCCTCTTTCCATCCGCATCCTGGCGCTGCTGCTGGTGCCGGCGCTGCTGGTTCCGTGGTTCCCGCAGGTGGTGTACCCGGTGTTCGTCATGAAGGTGCTGTGCTTCGCGCTGTTCGCGCTGGCGTTCAACCTGCTGACCGGCTTCACCGGCCTGGTGTCGTTCGGCCACGCCGCCTTCTTCGGCTGGGCCGGCTATGCCGCCGGCGAGATGATGATCCTGTACGGCGCCGCCGGCATGCCGCCGGAGCTGGCCATCCTGTGCGGCGTGGCCATGGCCGCCGCCATCGGCTACGCGATCGGCTGGCTGGCGATCCGCCGCACCGGCATCTATTTCGCCATGATCACGCTGGCCCTGTCGCAGGTGGCCTATTTCATGGCGGTGCAGGTCAGGTGGACGCGCGGCGAGGACGGCATGCAGGGCATTCCGCGCGGCAAGTTCCTGGGCCTGGTCGACCTGAGCGCCGACACCAACATGTATTACTTCACGCTGGGCGTGTTCGTGCTGGGGTTCCTGTTCGTCTACCGGGTCATCCATTCGCCCTTCGGACAGGTGCTCAAGACCATCCGCGACAACGCGCCGCGGGCGATTTCGCTGGGGTACGATACGGATCGGTGCAAGCTGCTGGCGTTCGTGCTGTCGGCCTCGGTGGCCGGCCTGGCCGGTTCGCTCAAGGCGCTGGTGCTGCAGCTGGTGGCGCTCAACGACGTGTCGCTGGCCACCTCCACCGAAGTGCTGCTGATGACGCTGCTGGGCGGTATCGGCACCGTGTGGGGCCCCGTGGTGGGCGCCACGCTGGTCGTCAGCCTGCAGAATTACCTGGCCACCCTGGGCGATGTCGTCACCATCGTCATCGGGTTGATTTTCGTGCTGTGCGTGTCGTTCTTCCGGCGCGGGTTCGTCGGCGAATGGCTGGCCTACACGCAGTGGCGCAAAACGAAGGAAGACAACCGTTGATGGCAGGAGCAGAACCCAAACGGCGCGCGGCCGACGTCGCCTATGACCAGATCGAAAGCATGATCGCCACCCTGCAATTGCAGCCGGGCAGCGCGGTGGTGGAAGCCGATCTGGTCGAAAAGACCGGCCTGGGCCGCACCCCGCTGCGCGAAGCCTTGCTGCGCATGGTGGCGGCCGGCCTGATCCGCCAGGAGCCGCGGCGCGGCCTGCGGGTGTCGATGATCCAGTTGGCCGACCACATGGACCTGATCCAGACCCGGCGGGCGCTGGAACAGCTGATCGCCGCCAGCGCCGCGCGCCGCGCCACGCCGGCGCAGCGCGCCCAGATCGTCGAGTGCGCCACGCAGATGGTGCGCGCGGCCGAGGGCGGCAACCTGGACGACTACATGCAGGCCGACCAGTTGCTCGACCACGTCTGCCACAGCGCCTGCCGCAACGTGTCGGCGGTGAACGCGGTGGAACCGCTGATCATCCAGTGCCGGCGCTTCTGGTACGCCTACCAGCACGAGGGCGACATCGCCGAGGGCGCGCGCCGCCACATGGCCATGGCCGCCGGCATCGCCACCGGCGACGAAGCCGCGGCCATCCAGGGCGCGGATTCGCTGATGGATTACCTGGAAATGTTCACGCGCAAGGTGATTGACGCGTAGCGGGAGCCGGCGCGGCGTCCTTGGCGCCGCGCGCCAGCCAGGCCATCACGCGCGGACGGGCGCGGTCGTACCCCAGGTTGTAGAAGAAGGCGTACGGCAGGTAGAACAGCACCAGCCCGATATCCAGCACAAAAGCCTGCCACAGGCTGATGCTGAGCCACCAGGCGGCCAGCGGGATCACGATGAGGATCAGCCCCAGCTCGAAGCCGAACGCGTGGATCACGCGCACGCGCAGGTTGCGGGTGATGCCCAGGCGGTTCTCGAGGCGGTCGAAGCCGGCGTTGTAGATCATGTTCCAGAGCAGCGCGATCCAGGCGATCACGGCGGTCAGCACGCCCATTTCGAACAGCGACTTGCCCATGGCCCAGGCGGCCACCGGCGCGCACAGGCCGATGGCGAGGATTTCGAACAGGAAAGCGTGGAAAAAACGCTCTTTGATGGATTTCTTGGCTTGCGTCATGACCCACTCCGAGGTCGGTTGCTTGAGTAACCCGACGATTTTCGACGATATTTCCGGTACCATAAAGATAATATCCATCGGAAAATCCGATAGCAAAGACGCTCGCCGCCATGCGCCATTCCCTCGAATCCCTGGCCACCTTCGCCCAGGTGGCCGCTGAAGGCACGTTCTCGGCCGCGGCCCGCAAGCTGGGCAAGAGCCAGTCCACCGTCAGCGAGACCATCGCCAATCTCGAGGTCGACCTGAACGTGACGCTGTTCGACCGCGGCCAGCGCCAGCCAGCGCTGACCGAGGCCGGCCAGGTGCTGCTGGGCCAGGCCTTGCAGGTGCTGGCGGCCAATGACCGCCTGAACCGCAGCGCCAGCCAGCTTTCGGCCGGACTGGAACCGCGCCTGACGGTGGTGCTGTCGGACACGTTTCAATCCGAAACCTTTGAGAACATGCTCAGCCAGATCGACCAGCGCTATCCGGCGCTGCGCTTCGAATGCCTGATCGCGGAATACGAGGACGTGGTGGCGCTGGTGCAGCAGGGCCGCGCCCACCTGGGGCTGATGGCGGCGCAGGAAAGCTATCCGCCCGACATGGCCCACGCGACGCTGCGCGAGGCCTCGGAGATCGTGCTGTGCGTGGGCCGCGGCCATCCGCTGGCGACGCTGTCCGGCGTCACGCAGGATCACCTGAAGACCGAACGCGAACTGCGCCTGAGCACCTACGAGCTGGACGACAAGGACCCGGCGCCGTCGCAGTCGACCTGGTCGGCGCCGGGCTACCTGATGCTGCTGGAAATGGCCATGCTGGGATTCGGCTGGACCGAGCTGCCGCGCTGGATGCTGCAACGCTTCGGCCGCGGACAACTGGTGGAACTGGCGGTGCCGGGCTGGCCGCGCCAGATCCGGGTGGACGCGGTGTGGTCGACCCGCCGACCGCTGGGGCCCGCCGGCGCCTGGCTGCTGCAGAGCCTGACGCGGGCTTGATGACTGGATGAATCAGGCGCCGGCCATGCAGCCCGACGCGCCTGGCAATCCTGGAAGAATGGCTAGCGCGCGCTGAGCGGCAGGCGCGAGATGCGCACGCCGTTGGCGGCCAGCCAGTCGCCCAGCTTGGGGCAGGCCAGCACGTCGAATTCGGCGCGGCGCTGACGCGCCATGGCGCTGTCGCCGCGGCTGTCCTTGGCCGGATGGCACATCAGCAGATCGCCATCACGGGCATTGAACAGCCAGTTCTGCAGCAGGTCGGCGTAGCGCCGCTTGCCGCCTTCGAAACCGTAGACGCCCAGCAGCCGGCGGTTGGTGCGCAGGCCTTCGTCGCGGGCCTGGCGGCTCAGCGCGGCCGCGCCCAGCGCGCCGATGACGCGAGCCTTGAAGGATTCCTTGAGCGGAATGCCGCACAGCAGGCCCGGCGCGGTCTGGCGCAGCCACGGCATGCGGGCGCCGTAGCGCTGCTTGAGCAGGCGCAGCAGGCGATCGCGGATGATCGGCAGCTGGTGCACGTGCTGGTGTCCGTCCACGTAATCGGGCGCGCGGCCGAAAGCGGCCTCGAACGCATCGAACTGGCGCGTCAGGTGCTGGTCGACCCAGTCCGCGTCCAGGCGCCCGGCATAGGCGCGCAGGATCAGGCGCGACAGCGACGGCAGGTCCGCGTCGGCGCCCGAGCCGAGCGGCTCGGTGAAGTTCACGTGCAGGCCGAGATCGGCATCCAGCGCCGCCAGGCGCGGGGCGTTGGCGACGAAGGTCGGTCCCAGCGACAGGCAGCTGACCGCGCTCAGCCGGCCCATGCCCGCCAGCACGATCATGCCTTCATCAATGTCGGCATTCATGCCAAAATCATCACCGCAGACCACAATGCGCTTGGTCAAGCTCTCACCCCGCCTTTTTTCCTCGACACGCCCCGCATGCGCGCCCTGCTTCAACAAGTCAGCCTGTTCATCGCCGTCGGATGCGCAGCGGCCGCCACCCACTGGGGCATCGCCGTCGCCAGCGTGGAAGCCTTCGGCGCCGCGCCACTCCTGGCCAACCTGATCGGCTGGCTGGTGGCGTTCATTGTGTCCTTCAGCGGGCATTACCGGCTCACGTTCAGGCATTCGACAACCCCCTGGACCATAGCAGTTCGCCGTTTCTTCTTCATTTCAGCCATCGGCTTCGTCATCAATGAATCGGCTTACGCCTGGTTGCTACGGGTAACCGCTGTTCGCTACGACATCCTGCTGGCGCTCATCCTGATCGGCCTGGCGGTCGCCACCTTCATCACGAGCCGGCTTTGGGCGTTCCGCCACAAACCCGCTGCTTGAAAGCCACGTCCGCTACCACCTTCCAGAGCAGGTATTTCACGCTGGTCGCGGTCGGCTCCCGGCCGGCCAGCGCCGCGTAGTTGCCGGCATCCGACGCCGTGCCCCAGACCCAGAAGCGCGCCCCGTCGGGCGCCGCGCACAGGCGGGCCTGGAATTCGGCGGCGCTGATCAGCACCTGCTTGCCGACCTGGGGCTCGAACTTGGCGGCGTCGTAGAGTTCCTTGCGCCAGTTGTCGCGCACCGGCACTTCCGGATTGAGCCAGTCATCCACCACCCAGATGGGGTTGGGGGCCTTGGCGTACAGCGCCAGATCGAACGGATAGGTATGCAGCGATACGAAGGTATCGCCGGGCTGCTGCAGCGAGCGGATCTGCGCGGCCAGCGGGCCGGCGCTACCGCGGGCGGAGTGGGCCGCGATGCCGATGGCCAGCACGCAGATGCCGGCGCCGACGGCGGCGCAGATGCGCACCAAGCGCGGCGTCAGGACATCGTTCTTCTGGCGGGCCGCGGCGACGACCACCTCCGCCAGCAGGAAGGCCAGCGGCGGCAGCGCCGGCAGCACGTAGCCGACCAGCTTGGAGTTGGGCAGCGAGAAGAAGCCCACCACCACCACGAACCAGACCAGCGCCAGGCGCCGCAGATCGCGCTGCGGGCCCTCGGCCCAGAACGCCTTGCGCAGGATGCCGCCGCCCCACAGGGACCACGGCAGGCTCAGTCCGACCACCACGGGCAGGTAGAACCAGAACGGCTGGGCGTTGTTGAAACCGGTGGCGGCGAAGCGCTGGAAATGCTGGTAGACGAAGAAGTAGTCGTAGAAGCCGGGGTAGCGGATCTGCATCAGCGCGAACCACGGCACCGCGACCACCGCGAACACCAGCAGCGCGGGCGGCCAGACCAGCGCGCCCAGGCCGCGCCAGCGGCGGCCCCAGACCAGCCAGACGAACAGGATGGCGCCCGGCAGCACCAGGCCGATCAGGCCCTTGGCCAGGACCGCCAGGCCGGCCAGCGCGGCAGCGGCCAGCGACATCCAGCGATAGGCCTCGCCGCGCTCGACGCGCAGCACGGTGTCGGCCGCGGCCAGCACGCACAGCGTAATCATGCCGGCGACCAGCATATCCAGGTTGGCGAACTGCGAACCGCCGTAGAAGAACGGCACGGTGGCCAGCACCAGCACGGTCAGCGTGGCGGTGGCGGCGTCGCGGTAGCGCCGCACGAAGGCGTACAACGCGGCGATCGCGGCCCACGAGGCCAGCAGCGACGGCAGGCGCGCGGCCCATGGGTGCACGCCGAACACGGTGAAGGACAGCTCGGTCAGCCAGTAGTACAGCGGCGGCTTGTGGAAATAAGGCATGCCGTCCAGCAGCGGCACCATGTGCGAACCGCTGCGCAGCATGTCCCAGGCGACGCCCGCGTAGCGGCCCTCGTCGGGCAGCGTCAGGGGCCGCACCCAGGCCAGGAAGGCCAGCCAGAAGCCGATCGCGAGCAGGAACCTGCCCGCCGGCGGGGTCCAATCGGAACGCGCCGGCTGTTGCATCGTGGCGGCCATCAGTGCGCGACCTTGCCGGGACGGGCAGCCTGCCCCTGGCGGCGGCGCACGACGAACAGCGGGCGCCCCTTGACCTCGTCGAAGATGCGGGCGACGTATTCGCCCACCACGCCCAGCGAGATCAGATTGACGCCGGCGAAGAACAGCACCGCCGTCACGATGGTGGTCCAGCCCGATACCGGGTTGCCGGACACGAGGAACTCGATCACCAGGTAGGCCGCGTAGGCCATCGCCAGCACGGCGAACAGCACGCCGACCAGGCTGACCAGGCGCAGCGGCCAGGTGGTGAAGGCGGTCAGGCCATCCAGCGCCAGCCGCGCCAGGCGCATGCCGCCGAAGCGGCTGTCGCCGTGCATGCGTTCGTCGGGGGTGTAGGGCAGCGCCTCGCCCTTGAAACCGACCCAGGCGTACAGGCCCTTCATGAAGCGGGTGCGCTCGGGCAGCGCGTTCAGCGCGTCCACCACGTTGCGGCTCATCAGGCGGAAGTCGCCGGCGTGGGCCGGTACATCGACGCCGCGGGCGCCGCTCAGCAGCTTGTAGAACCAGCGGGCGCCGGTGCGCTTGATCCAGGACTCGTCGCTGCGGGTTTCGCGCACGGCGTAGACCATTTCAGCACCGGCGGCCCAGCGGGCCAGCATCTGCTCGATCAGCGCGGGCGGATGCTGCATGTCGGCGTCCAGGCAGATCACGACGTCGCCGGTGGCGCTTTCGAGCCCGGCGCTGAGCGCGGCTTCCTTGCCGAAATTGCGCGACAGCTGCACGTAGCGGAAGCCATCGTACTGGGACCATTCGGCCATCAGCGCCTCGGTGCCGTCGGTGCTGCCGTCATCGGCGACGATGATCTCCCAGCCGGTGCACAACGCCGACAACCGGCTGCGCAGCAGCGGCAGCAGCACGCGCAGGTTCTCGCATTCGTTCAGGCACGGAATGACGCAGGTGACGCAGGCGTCGTAAGGCACGTTGGCGGCCGCCGTTCCCCAGATCGCTTCCACGGGAAACGCTTTGGTCAGGACTTGCTGCCCCTGGGACTCGGACCGGAATTGGATATGCATGGTGCTCTGAAATTGGAATGCGGGACGTTATGCCGGGCAGTATGCGCAAGCCATCGTCGAATTTTCATCAAATGCCCCGGCTATAGGACTGGTCGCATTCCGGGGATTCTAGGCAGCGCGGCCGCCAGAGATATAAAGTCGCGTGAACCTCTGTCCCCGATTTGTTAAGAGACGTGAAAGGGCATCCCCGCGGGCATCGGTAAAATGCGCGAAGTTCTTGTTTTCACAAGGTGTTATGCAATATCGAGTCCGCCCCATGCTGGCCGGCGACGTGGACGCCATCCTCGAAGTCCAGGCCGTCGCCTATCCGGGCTTCCTGCTGGAAAGCGCTGATTTCTTCCTCAACCGGCTGGCGCTGGCGCCGGCGCACTGCTGGGTGGCGCAGGCCGCCGCGCCCGGCGACGGGCTGCTGGGCTACCTGGTTTCGTACCCGTGGGACGCCGGCCTGCCGCCGACCCTGGACGCGCCGCTGACCACGCTGCCGGAGCCCGCCGACCACTGGTTCCTGCACGACTGCGCCGTGGCGCCCTCGGCCCAGGGCCTGGGCGTGGGCCAGGCCCTGCTGCGCACGGCGGCGGGCCACGCC
The DNA here is from genome assembly GCF_056523125.1 of Achromobacter sp. ISS7. Classification (NCBI taxonomy): domain Bacteria; kingdom Pseudomonadati; phylum Pseudomonadota; class Betaproteobacteria; order Burkholderiales; family Alcaligenaceae; genus Achromobacter; species Achromobacter sp. ISS7. The sequence continues at coordinate 3,779,440 of NZ_JAWRZD010000001.1, forward strand.
ACGCAGGCGGGCCTGCGACGCGCCAGCCTGGTGTCGCTGGGCTCGGCCGTGGGTTACTGGCTGCGCCACGGCTATGCGCCGGTAGCCGCCGGCGGCCGCGACTTGGCCGCCAAGCTCGAGGGCTACGGCCCGCAGGCCAGTTACATGGCGCGCGCCTTTCCGCTCTGACCTCCCGGGGGCCACGTGCCCCCGCCCCTTTCGTCCGTTGCCGCGCGTGCCGCGCCGCCGGCGCCCCGTTAAGATGGGACCGCAGTCCCTGAAAGACATGGCGGCAACGATTCCGACAGCCCGACTTCGCTGCGTCCCGCGGGGCGCGAAGGTTTCCATGATTTCACTCTCGCCCGTCCAATCCCTGCTGGCCTGCTGCCTGGTGCTGGCCATCGGCCGCGTCCTGACCACCCGCATCGGCGTACTGGCGCGCTACAGCATCCCCGACCCGATCGTCGGCGGCCTGCTGTTCGCGATCGGCGCCTACGCGCTGTCGACCTGGGGCGGCCATGCCGTATCCCTGGAGACCAGCATCAAGCCGACCCTGTTGCTGCTGTTCTTCGGCTGCATCGGCCTGACGGCGAACCTGAAACTGCTGGCCAAGGGCGGCCCGCGACTGATCGCCTTCCTCCTGGCGCTGATTCCGTTCCTGGTGCTGCAGAACGCCGTGGGGCTGGGCATGGCCTGGCTGCTGGACATGCATCCCCTGATGGGGCTGCTGGGCGGCACCATCACGCTGGTCGGCGGCCACGGCACGGGCGCGGCCTACGCCACCCGCTTCGCCGACGTCAACAACATCCAGGACGTGATGGCGCTGGCCATGACGGCGGCGACCATCGGCCTGGTGCTGGGCGGCGTGGTCGGCGGACCGGTCGCCGAATGGCTGATGCGCCGCCACAAGCTGGCCGGCAGCCTGGACCGCCAGTCGGCGGCGGGCCACGAGGCGCCCGATCTGGCGGCGGCGCAACCCCCATCCACGCCGGCCTCGTTCATCACCTCCATGACCGCCGCCTTCGTCTGCCTGGTGGCGGGCGGCTACCTCGCCACGCTGGTGGAAGGCGCGCCGGTGAGCCTGCCCAACTTCCTCTGGTGCCTGGCGACGGGGGTGCTGATCCGCAACGGCGGCGAGCACCTGGGCCTGAAGCTGGACGACCGCGCCACCGAGATCATCGGCACCATCACGCTGTCGCTGTTCCTGGCCATGACGATGATGACGCTGGACCTGACCAGCGTGGCTCGGCTGGCCGGGCCGCTGGCGCTGATCCTGGCGGTGCAGACGCTGTTCTGCGCGCTGTATTCGGCCTGGGTGGTGTTCCGGTTGCTCAAGAGCGACTACGAGGCCGCCATCATGTCGGCCGCCTTCTGCGGCTTCTCGCTGGGCGCCACGGCCACCGCCATCGCCAACATGCAGGCGCTGACGCGGCGCCACGGCCCGGCGCCGCAGGCCTTCATCGTGGTGCCGGTGACGGGCGCTTTCCTGGTCGACATCCTCAACGTGATCGTCCTGACCTCGTTGATCTCCCTGCCGTTCGTGGGAGGGATGTGATCATGCTGAAGCGATTCCTGCTGCTGGCCCTGTGCCTCCTGCTGGCCGCCTGCGGCCGCGCCCCCGACGCCGACGCGCTGCGCGCCGACGTCGAGCGCGGCCTGGCCGCCACCTATGGCGCGGACCTGTTCCGCATCGACCAGCTCCAGCGCATGGGGTCGGCCGCCGACAGCAGCGCGCCAGCCGGGGAAACCCGCCGCGTGGTCTATTACGACCTGCGGCTGGCGGTGACGCGCGATATCGCGCTGGGCGCCTGGGACCAGCCCGGCGCCGCCGCGCTGGTGACCCTGCTGGGCGCCGGCCCGCGCAGCATCAGCGGCGTGAAATCCAGCGGCAACCAGGCCGGCGACGAAATCGTCGCCCACGCCAGCGCCATCTACCGCAAGGACGGCGACGCCTGGACGCTGGTGACCCCGGCCGGCTTCAAGGCCGCCGAGGCGCCGTCGCTGGACACCGGCGCGCCCCCGCCCGTGACGCAACGGCTGCTCGACACGCTGGACCAGATCACCCATTCGGTCGCCTACAGCGCCTCCAGCACGGCGCAGCACGTGGTGCAGCAGGAGCTGGAACGCTCCGTCGCGCGCATCAACGGCCGGCTGGCGCGGATGCAGCAGGGCTATCCGCTGGCGGGCGGCCCGGATCGCGGGGAATACGTCACCTTCGCGCGCGCCCTGGGCGCCGTGGGCCAGGCCCGCCAGATCCGCGTCACGCCGCTGATCACCGGTGGCGGGGCCGAGAACATCGCCCTGCTGCGCAGCGGCGACGCGGTGGTCGGGCTGGCGCAGGCCGACACCGCCAAGCTGGCGTACGAAGGCCGTGGTCCGTTCGCGTCGCAGGGGCCGTTCGCCGGCCTGCGGGCGCTGGGCAGCCTCTATCCCGAAATGGTGCACATCGTCGTGCGCGACGACGCCAGGCTGCGCGGCGTGCGTGACCTGAAGGGCAAGAAGATCGCGCTCGGCGCGGAAGGCTCGGCGGTGCGCGCCACGCTGGAAACCGTGCTGGCGGCGCATGGCCTGCAGGCCGGACGCGACTACGAGGCGGTTCCCACCCCCTTTACCGCCTCGCTGCCGGCGTTGAACGCCGGCACGATCGACGCCGCCGCGCAGGTCATCGGCATTCCCGCCACGCCCTTGCGCGACGCGCTGACCCAGGCGCACCTGAAGCTGCTGCCGCTCGATCCGGCCGCGGTCAGGACGCTGGCCGCGCAGGACAACGCGCTGATGCCGCTGGGGATACCGGCGGGCACCTACCCGAACCAACCCGAACCGGTCGCCACCATCGGCACCGCGGCGCTGCTGCTGACCACCTCGGACCTGACCCGCGACGAAGCCCTGCAGGTGGTGCGGGCGGTCTACCAGACCGGACAGGACCTGCTGGCCGCGGGTTCGCCCCAGGGCGCCCAGGTCAACGTCGCCAATGCCCGGCGCGGACTGACCGTGCCGCTGCACGACGGCGCCGAGGAAGGACTGGCCGCGCTCGAGAATGCCAAACCGCGCTGACGGCGCTTGCGCTTATGATGGCGCTCCCAATCAGGAATCTTCATGAACAAATTCGATCTGCAAAAGAACCAGGCGCTGAAACTGGCCGGCCAACTCAAGCAAGCCGCCACGCCCGACCGCTTCGGCACCGCCTCCCAGGCCCCCGACCGCCGCGAACAGCGCAAGCTGGACCAGGCCGCCGGCCTGGTGCCGTTTCCCGTGAAGCTGTCGCAGGCCCAGGCGGACCAGTTGCGCGCCGCCGCCGCCGAACGCGGCGTGAGCACCAACGACATCGTCGCCGAGGCGCTGCAGAAGGCCCTGGGCTGATGCATATCTGGGTCGACGCGGACGCCTGCCCGGGCGTCATCAAGGACATCCTGTTCCGCGCCGCGCAGCGCTGGCAGGTGCCCCTGACGCTGGTGGCGAACCAGGCGCTGCACACGCCGCCGTCGCCGCTGATCCGCGCGGTGCAGGTGCCGCGCGGCTTCGACGTGGCCGACGCCCATATCGCCGAACGCGCGGTGGCGGGCGACCTGGTGATCACGGGCGACATCCCGCTGGCCGCGCAGGTGCTGGAAAAAGGCGCGATGGCGCTGAACCCGCGCGGCGAGCGCTATTCGCCGGAGACCATCCGCGAACGGCTGGCGGTGCGGGACATGATGGAGGAATTGCGGGCCAGCGGCGTGGACACGGGCGGACCGCCCTCGTTCAGCCAGGCCGACCGCAAGGCCTTCGCCAACCAGCTCGACACGCTGCTGGCGCGCGCGGCGCGGCTGGCCGCGCCCAAGGCCTGACCCCGCGCGGGCGGCCTGCGCCCGCGGGCCGTCAATAGAACGTGATGTACGCCTTGTAGATGATGGTGCCGATGGCGGTGATGAGGCCGATGCCCATCAATCCCATGCCGATGTTGCGATCCCGCAGTCCAAACCCGAGCAGCATGAGCGCGACGCCCGTGCAGATGATGATCAACATGGTGTTGGTGCTGGGGTGCATAGAGGTCTCCCGGTAAACGACGCGTTTCTCGTCTCAGCCTGTGTTTGCGTTGGCTTTTGCGTTGGCCTCTGCCGTTGCATCCACATCCGGTCGCCGCGACCCAGCCTTGCCGGCCAGGACTGCGACTTCAGCTTTCATCATAGACAACCCTGGGCACGATTGCGCGCAAGCCCGGCGCCGGCGCTTGCGGCATATCAAGGGCGGCGCGAATGGCCGCCCTACTGCTCCCATCCTACTGCCCACGCTCACTGCCCCCCCCACGCGACAAACCGTGCGCGGAAAACAAAAAAGCCAACCGCGGGCGGTTGGCTTCATTGCTTGAAAGGACTGGCAGTGCCGTTGGGTTGCCTGTTGGGGTTGCCTGTTGGGGTTGCCTATTGACGTCACCTTGTCAGGCTTACCTTTCACCCCGTCTCGAATCGCGATTGCCCGCTTTGCAGCCTGGCGATGCTCTTCGAGGGTCTTTGGTGGGTGGTACAAGTTTCGAACTTGTGACCCCTGCCGTGTGAAGGCAGTGCTCTACCACTGAGCTAACCACCCCGAAAGAGGCGAAATATTAGCACGCTTTTTTGGATGTGTGCAAGTCGCCTCGAAAAAACTTCAGCTGACCGCCGCCGGCGCGTCCATCTTGCGCCAGACGCACTCGCCGCCCACCGACTTGTCGAGCGCCGCCAGATAGGTTTCGTGCTCGGCCAGCTCGGCCTCGCTAGCCTTGACCACCGGCAGGCCCGAGGCGTCGAACTTCGCCAGCACCACGCCGCCGCCCGCGCCCGCGTCGTTGTCGTCGACGTCGATCAGCAGCGCGTCCTGGCCGCGGGTCATGGCCAGCCAGACTTCCGCCAGCAGCTGCGAGTCGAGCAATGCGCCGTGCAGCGTGCGGTGCGCATTGGAGATGCCGAAGCGGTCGCACAGCGCATCCAGCGAGTTGCGCTTGCCGGGGAACAGCGAGCGCGCGTGCAGCAGCGAGTCGGTGATCGTCTCGCAGTACTCGGTGATCGGGCCGCGGCCGGTCTTGGCCAGCTCGGCGTTGAAGAACTTGACGTCGAACGCGGCGTTGTGCGCGATCAGCTCGGCGCCCTGGACGAACTGGACGAATTCATCGACCACCTCGCCGAAGCGCGGCTTGTCGGACAGGAATTCGGTGGTCAGGCCGTGCACCGCCAGCGCCTCGGGGTCGCTGTCGCGGTCCGGGTTCAGGTAGATGTGCAGGTTCCTTCCGGTGGACATCCGGTTGACCAGTTCGACGCAACCGATTTCGACGATGCGGTGTCCCTGGGCGGGATCCAGCCCGGTGGTTTCAGTGTCAAAGATGATCTGGCGCATAAAGCTATTCCGACGCTTGGGCCGCGGACGCCGACGGCGCGTGCCCCTCCGGCGGTTCGGCCGAAGAGTGCGCTGCGCTGCCGGCCGGGCCGGGTTTCCTGCGTGCGGTGGCGATCAGGGTGTAGGCCACCGGCACGACGAACAAGGTCAATAGTGTACCCAGCATCAGCCCGCCCACCAGGACCCAGCCGATCTGCTGGCGCGATTCGGCGCCCGCGCCCGAGGACAGCGCCAGCGGCACGGTGCCCAGCACCATGGCGCCGGTGGTCATCAGGATCGGCCGCAGGCGCAGCACGCTGGCCTCGGTCACGGCCTCGAACAGGGCCTTGCCTTCGTCGCGCAGCTGGTTGGTGAATTCGACGATCAGGATGCCGTGCTTGGTGATCAGGCCGACCAGCGTGATCAGGCCGATCTGGCTGTAGATCGACAGCGTGCCGCCGGTCAGCCACAGCGCCAGCAGCGCGCCGGTCATGGACAGCGGCACCGACAGCATGATGATGAAGGGGTTGCGCCAGCTCTCGAACTGGGCGGCCAGCACCAGGTAGATGAAGGCCAGCGCCATGGCGAACACCAGGTAGATGCTGCCGGACGAGTCACGGAATTCGCGCGACTGGCCGTCCAGGTCGGTCACCACCGTGTTGGGCAGCACCTCGCGGGCGACCTGGTGCATGTGCGCCAGCACCTCGCCCAGCGCGTAGCCCGGCGCCACCGCGGCGTCGATCTTGACGGCGCGCAGGCGGTTGAAGTGGTTCAGCGACTGCGGCGACACGCCCTCGTGCACGGCCACCAGGTTGTCCAGCTGCACCATGCTGCCGTCGCGCGCCCGCACGTGGATGCCGGAGATGTCGGTGGGCGTGGCGCGGTCGCGCGGCGTGACCTGCACGATCACGTCGTACTGCTCGCCCTGGTCCTTGTAGCGGGTCACCTGGCGCCCGCCCAGCATCGATTCGAGGGTGCGGCCCACGGTGTCGACGCTGGTGCCGACGTCGGCCATCTTGTCGCGGTCCACCCGCACCCGCAGCTCGGGCGTGTTCAAACGCAGGTCGGTGTCCAGGTTGAGCAGGCCAGGATACTTGCGCAGCTCCGTCAGGAACACTTCAGTCAGGCGCGACAACTCCTCGTACGAGGCCTGGCTCATGATGATGAACTCGACCGGCTTGGAACGCGCCGACTGGCCCAGCGACGGCGGGTTGGTCGGGAACGCCCGCACCCCCGGCAGCGACGAGAACAGCGGCTGCAGTTCCTGCGTGATGGCCTGCTGGCGGCGGCCCCGCTCTTCCCAGGGCTTCAGGCGCAGGATCGCGGTGCCGTCGGTCACCGTGGGAAAGCCCACCGTGACCTGGCTGCCGCTGGCTTCCGGAATGGCGGCATAGAACTGCTCGATGCCGAGCATGCTGTCGAGCGTGTAGTTCAGCGTGGCGCCTTCCGGCGAGCTGACGATGCCGAACACCACGCCGCGATCCTCGATCGGCGCCAGTTCGCTCTTGACCACCTTGAACAGCACGCCGCTGCCGGCGGCCACCGCGATGCCGATCGCCACCACCACCCAGCGATGCCGCAGCGACAGTGCCAGGCTCCTGCGGTAGCCATTGCTCAGCGCGTTGAGCCAGCCTTCGATCAGGTTGTACCAGCGGCTGTGGCTGCTCTGGTGGCGCAGCAGCACCGAGCACATCATCGGCGTCAGGGTCAGCGCCACGAAGCCGGACACCAGCACCGCGCCGGCCAGCGCCAGCGCGAACTCGATGAACAGGCGTCCGGTGCGGCCGGTGGCGAACGCCAGCGGCGCATACACCGTCACCAGGGTCATGGTCATGGCCACCACGGCGAAGCCGATCTCGCGCGAGCCGCGCAGCGCCGCTTCCCTGCGCGGCATGCCGTCCTCGATGTGGCGGTAGATGTTCTCCAGCACCACGATGGCGTCGTCCACCACCAGGCCGATGGCCAGCACCATGGCCAGCAGCGTCAGCGTATTGATGGAAAAGCCGAAGAAATACATCAGCGCGCAGGCGCCCACCAGCGACACCGGGATGGTGACGATGGGAATGATGCTGGCGCGCAGGTTGCGCAGGAAGAAGAAGATCACCAGCACCACCAGGATGATGGCCTCGCCGATGGTGTGGAACACCGAGTCGATGGAACGCTCGATGAACACCGACGAGTCGTAGGCGATGGTCAGCTTCATGCCCGCGGGCAGGTTCTCGTTCAGCCGCGCCACTTCCTCGCGCGCGGCCTTGGACAGCTCCAGCGGGTTGGCGGTGGACTGGCGCGTCACGCCGATGTTGATGGCCGGCTTGCCATTGAAGCGCGACAGGATGCGGTCGTTGGCGGCGCCGATCTCGACCTTGGAGACGTCGCGCAGCCGCACCGGATAGCCCTTCACGTTGGCGACGATGACGTTCTCGAACTGCGCCGGCGTCTGCAGGTCGGTGGACGACACCACCGAGAATTCGCGCGCCCGCGACTCGATGCGGCCGGCCGGGATCTCCACGTTCTGGCTGCGCAGCGCCGATTCCACGTCCTGCACCGTCAGGCCGTAGGCGGCCAGCTTGTCGCGGTCCACGTAGATGCGCATGGACGGCAGGCGTTCGCCAAACACCCGCACCTCGGCCGCGCCGGGCAGCACCGACAGGCGCGTCTTGATGTAGCGGTTGATGTAGTCGGAGGTCTGGATCGCCGAGTACGAGCCGGACTCGACCGCGATGTAGATGATGGGCTGCGAATCGGCCTCGACCTTGCCGATGATGGGCTCGTCGATTTCGTCGGGCAGGAAGCGGCGCGCGCGCGAGACCTTGTCGCGCACCTCGGCCGCCGCGGCGTCCGGATTGCGCGACAGGTTGAACTTGATGTTGATCAGGCTGCGCTCGGAGCGGCTGCGCGAGGTCATCACGTCCACGCCCTCGATGCCGGCCAGCTGGTCTTCCAGCGGCTTGGTCACCTGCGACTCGATCACCTCGGGCGAGGCGCCCTTGTAGGTGGTGTCGACCGAGACGATGGGTTCGTCGATCTTGGGATATTCGCGCACCGTCAGGCGCGAATACGAGATCAGGCCGATCAGCACGATGACCAGCGACAGCACCGACGCAAACACCGGCCGCTTGATACAGGTTTCCGAGATACGCATGAGGGGCCGCCGTTCGCTGGAAAGATGGCGTCAGGCGCCGTTTTTGACGACCTGCACCGGGCCGCCGTCGGTGACGCGCTGCAGGCCCGACACCACCAGCTGGTCGCCGGCCGCCACGCCCGTCAGGATCTCGACCTTGCCCTCGCGGCGCTCGCCGATGGTGACTTCGCGGCGCTCGGCCACGCCGTCCTTGACGCGGTACACGTACTGCGTTTCGCCGGACGGCGACAGCGCGGCCTCGGGCGCGACCAGCGCCTTGTCCTGGTTGAACAGCAGTTGCACCCGGGCGAACATGCCGGGGCGCAGCAGCGAATCGGCGTTGGCCACGGTGGCGCGCAACAGGATGGAACGCCCGCCCGCGTCGACCAGCGGGCTGACGGCATACACCAGGCCCGGCCGTTCCTGGCCGGGCAAGGCGTCCAGCCGCAACGTCAGCTGCTGGCCCACGCCGACCTTGCTGAGATACATCTCGGGCACGCGGAAATCCACCTTGAGCGGGTCGATCGCTTCCAGCGGCGCCAGGTCCTGGCCCTGGTTCACGTAGTCGCCCACCGACACGCTGCGCAGGCCGGCGAAACCGGCGAACGGCGCGCTGATGGTCATCTTGTCCAGGCGCGCCTGGGCCAGCGCCACCGCGGCTTCCTGCACCTTGAGCGTGCTGGCCGACTCGTCGCGCGCCTGCTGGCTGACGAAGCCCTTGGCCTGCAGCGCCACGGCGCGGCGATAGTGGCTCTGCGCCAGCGCCAGGTTGGCGCGCGCCTGCGCCAGTTCGGCGCGCGGCACGGAATCATCCAGGCGGATCAGCGCCTGGCCGCGCTTGACCGGCTGGCCTTCCTTGAAATCGATCGACTGGATGCGGCCGGCCACTTCGGGCCGCAGCATCACGGCTTCGTCCGAGCGCAGGCTGCCCACGGCGGACAGGCCACGGGCGAACGGAATTTCCGCGACGGCGGAGACCTCGACCCGCACCGGGGCCGGCTTGGAGACGGGTTTGGCGGGCGCGGCGGCGGCCACCGGCGTGGCGGCCGGCGCGAGCCAGCGCGGCACGAATACGCCCAGAGCGGCCCCCGCGGCCACTCCTGCCGCGATGGCGGCCAGCAATGCAGCTTTTTTCATGCGAGTGTGGCGGTATCGCGGCGCGTGCCAGGCATCCCCCGCTGGGACGGCGCCGCAGGAACAGGATCAAGGGTTGGCACTTTAGCACCGGATTTACAACCTGGAACAATCCTGAAGCGCGCTGAAAGCACTAAACCGGCCGACCCAGGGTATTTCCCGATGCGGGCGGCCGCGGCCGCGCGTCCGCATCGGTGAAAACACGCATGCTTTCGCTGATGCCAGGCGGCGCCCGATGCCGCCCGGCGGGCCGTTCAGCCCCGGCGAACCGACTCGACGCCCTGGTTGGCGAGCTGGTCGGCGCGTTCGTTGCCGGGATCGCCGGCATGGCCGCGGACCCAGCGCCACGACACGGTGTGGCGGCGCACCTGGTCATCCAGCGCCTGCCACAGCTCGGCGTTCTTGACCGGCTTCTTGTCGGCCGTCATCCAGCCGCGCCGCTTCCAGTTGGCGAGCCATTCAGTCATACCTTTCATGACGTACTGGGAGTCGGTGTGGATGGTGACGGCGCACGGGCGCTTGAGCGCGCGCAGGCCCTCGATCACGGCCAGCAGTTCCATGCGGTTGTTGGTGGTCTGGGCCTCGCCGCCGTGCATGGTCTTTTCGTGCGCGCCGGCGCGCATCAACACGCCCCAACCGCCCGGACCGGGATTGCCCTTGCAGGCGCCGTCGGTCCACATTTCCACTTTCTGGTCGTTCGCGTTGTCGTCCTGCATGGTGCTGCTTGTATGTCCTTGTTCTTTCAATGTAAATGCGGCCCGCCGCTCAGGAGCGGTCGAAGCCGTCGTCCGCCTGGCGGTTGACCACCACCGAGGCCGCGCGGGCGCGCTTGGGCTTGGTCTTCCAGGCCGGGCCGATGATACGCATGCTGGCCACGCGCTTGACGGCCGACACCAGGTAGACCGCGCCGCCCAGGCTCCACCAGCGCGCGCCGGCCGACTCCAGGAAGCCCCAGCGCTGCAGCCATTTCTCGCTGCGGCAGGCCGGCGCGTAGCAGCCGAAATGGCTTTGCTCGACTTCCAGCGACAGCAGCTTGAACCAGTCTTTCAGGCGCGGCAGCGAGACCTGCGAGGCCGGCGGCTGCGGCAGCCAGGGCTCCATGCCCGGCATGCGGGTGCGCGCGCCCCACATGCTCCAGGGGTTGAAGCCGGAGATCACCACCCGCCCTTCCGGCACCAGCACGCGCTCGACCTCGCGCAGCACGTTGTGCGGTTCCTCGGCGCATTCGAAGGCATGCGGCAGGATCAGCAGGTCCACGCTCTGCGATTCGAACGGCAGGGCCTCGGGCTGGGCCAGCACCACCCGCGACTGCCAGCCGGCGATGCTCTCGGGCGATGGCGTCTCGGTGCCCACATAGCCCTTGAACGGCATGCGGTTGGCGCGCAGCAGGTTCAGGTCGGCCAGGCCGACCTGCCAGGCGTAATATCCGAAGACGTCCGCCACGGCCGCGTCGAACTGCGCGCGCTCCCAGGCCAGGGCGTATTGCCCTGGCGGGGTCTGGAACCATTCGGCCAGTTCTACAATCGGCGGAGTTTCTTCTGCCACGTTTTTATCCCTTCGAATCCCATGCAAGCCTTGACCGCCCCCGCAGGCGGCCGCGAGCGCAATGCCGCGGTCTTGCCCCTGCCCGCCTTCACCGACAACTATATCTGGGCCATCGTCCGCGACGGCCGGGCCGCCGTGGTCGACCCCGGCGAAGCCGGCCCGGTGCTGCAATGGCTGGCCCGCGAAGGCCTGGAGCTGCGCGCCATTCTACTCACGCACCACCACGGCGACCATGTGGGCGGCGTGCTTGAATTGTCCCGCATCGGCGACATCACGGTATATGGTCCCGCGCGCGAAAAGCTGCCGCGCTGCGACGTGCCGCTGGTCGAGGGCGACCGCGTGGTGCTGCCGGAGCTGGACCTGGACCTGACCGTCCTGGACGTGCCGGGACACACCGCGGGCCATATCGCGTACACCGGCCGGGCGGCGGGAAAACAGCCTGTGCTGTTCTGTGGAGACACCCTGTTTGCCGGGGGCTGTGGCCGGCTTTTCGAGGGCACTCCCGCGCAAATGTCTGATTCCTTGGAAAAATTTTCTGTTTTACCGCCGGATACACAGGTTTTTTGCGCACACGAGTACACTCTAGCGAACTTGCGCTGGGCCATGGCGGTCGAACCCGCCAACCGCACCCTGCAACAGTGGTATCAGCGGGCCCGGCAATTACGCGCAGAAGGTCTCCCCACGCTTCCGTCGACCATCGGTCAGGAACGCGCGACCAACCCGTTTTTGCGTACGCAGCAAGCTGACGTCGTCCGCGCCGCAGACAACTGGGCCGGCCACGACCACCCGACGCCGGTAGAGGTTTTTGCCTCCCTTCGTGAATGGAAGAACGATTTCAAGTGACCGCCCGATGAATCTATCCCGACTCCTTCTGCCGCTTCTGCTGGCAGTCCTCGCCGGTTGCGCAGGAACCAAATCCCACGACAGCAAGAACCTCACCACCAACTCCCAAGGGCGCTACATCGCCCGCGACACGTCCCGCACGGTCGACCTGACCAATCCGCCGGCCGACGCCTGGGACCGCATCCGCCGCGGCTTCGCCATCCCCAACCTGAACACCGACCTCTCGCAGCAGTGGACCGACTATTACGCGTCCCACCCCGAGGCGGTGCAGCGCATGGCCGAGCGCGCCGGCAAGTACCTGTATTTCATCGTCGACGAGATCAACCGCCGCGGCCTGCCGACCGAGCTGGCGCTGCTGCCGTTCGTTGAAAGCGCCTACAACCCCACCGCGCTGTCGCGCGCCCAGGCCTCGGGCCTGTGGCAGTTCGTGCCCGCCACCGGCCAGCACTTCAACCTGAAGCAGGACTGGTGGCGCGACGAGCGCCGCGACCCCATCGCCTCGACCAACGCGGCGCTGGACTACCTGGAAAAGCTGTTCGAGATGCAGGGCGACTGGTATCTGGCGCTGGCCTCGTACAACTGGGGCGAAGGCTCGGTGCAGCGCGCCATGGCCAAGAACGAGGCCGCCGGCCAGCCCACGGACTACCTGTCCCTGAACATGCCGGACGAGACCCGCAACTACGTTCCCAAGCTGCAGGCCATCAAGAACATCATCGCCGACCCGCAGCGCTACGCGGTGGCGCTGCCGCCGGTCGGCAACACGCCGTACTTCGTCACGGTGCAGAAGAACAGCGACATCGACCTGGAAATCGCCGCCAAGCTGGCCGAGATGCCGCTGGACGAATTCAAGGCCCTGAACCCGTCGTTCAACCGGCCCGTGATCCGCGGCGACCACGCCCCCACGCTGCTGCTGCCGGCCGACCGCGTCGAGATCTTCAACGCCAACCTGACCAACTACAAGGGCGACCTGAGCGCCTGGAAGGTCTACCATTCGCGCCGCGGCGAATCCTACGCCTCGATCGCCAAGCGTTTCGGCGTCACCGAGGCCAAGCTGCGCGAAACCAACGACATCGGCTCGCGCCAGAAGGTCGCTTCCGGCCAGTCGCTGCTGGTGCCGGGCGACCCGGGCGCCGGCGGCGTGCAGCTGGCCTCGCTGGCCGCGCCGGTCGGCGCGCTCGATTCGGCCCCCGCCAACACCAGCAAGGCGCCGGCGCCGCGCGGCAAGGCCGCGGCCCCCGCCGCGCGCGGCGCCGCCGCCCGTCCCAACGTGCGCACCCACAAGGTGCGCCAGGGCGACACGCTGTTCTCGCTGGCCAAGCAATACGGCACCTCGGTCGACGCGCTGCGCGCCCTGAACAACCTCAAGGGCAACGCGCTCAAGATCGGCGCCCAGCTGCGCGTGCCGGGCACCAACGCCCGCGGCTGATCCCCGCCGATCCGTCTTTCGCAGCGGCGCCCACCCGGGCGCCGCGCTGTTTTGTCCGCGAGGCCGCCAAACTCCTTAAAATAGGCGGTCTCCAGCAGGAAAAAAATCAAAGGAACCACACATGGGCTTTCTCGCCGGCAAACGCATCCTGGTCACCGGGGTGCTTTCCAACCGCTCCATCGCCTACGGCATCGCGCGCGCCTGCCACCAGCAGGGCGCCGAACTGGCCTTCACCTACGTCGGTGACCGCTTCAAGGACCGCGTGGCCGAATTCGCCGCCGAATTCGGCAGCGACATCGTGCTGCCCTGCGACGTCGCCGAAGACAGCCAGATCGAAGCTACCTTCACCGACCTGGCCAAGCGCTGGGACGGCCTGGACGGCCTGGTTCACTCGATCGGCTTCGCGCCGCGCGAAGCCATCGCCGGCAACTTCCTGGACGGCCTGTCGCGCGAAGGCTTCCGCATCGCCCACGACATCTCCGCCTACAGCTTCGCCGCCATGGCCAAGGCCGCGCTGCCGCTGATGGAAGGCCGCAACGGCTCGGTCCTGACGCTGACCTACCTGGGCGCCGAACGCGTGGTGCCCAACTACAACACCATGGGCCTGGCCAAGGCCTCGCTCGAAGCCAGCGTGCGCTACCTGGCTACGGCGCTGGGCCCGCGCGGCATCCGCGCCAACGGCATTTCGGCCGGCCCGATCAAGACGCTGGCCGCCAGCGGCATCAAGGACTTCTCGGCCATCCTGAAGTTCGTCGAGGCCCAGGCGCCGCTGCGCCGCAACGTCACCATCGATGACGTCGGCAACGTCGCCGCGTTCATGCTGTCGGACCTGGCCGCCGGCGTCACCGGCGAAATCACCCACGTGGACGCCGGTTTCTCGACCATCGTCCCGGGCATGGAAGAGTAAGTCCTGCCTGGCCGGGCACCGCGCCCGGCCTGCTCCAGCCCGGCGGCGCCTGCCGCGGGGCTGCGAGCGCCGGCTCTCAGGCCGGCCGCACGATCAGCGTGGACACCTGCACGTCCACCGCCGTCATCAGCTTGTGGATCGGGCATTTCTCGGCCACGGCCAGCAATTCGTCGATCTGCGCGTCCGACAGTTCGCCATGCAGCGTCAGCTTGGCGGTCAGGCGATAGATGCCCTTGCGTTCCTCGCCGGCGTCGCGCACCACGTCCACCCCCACCGATTCCAGCGGCAGCCCCTTGCGCTGCGCGTAGACCATCAGCGTCATGGCCTTGCAGCCGCCCAGCGCCGTATCGAAGTAATCATGCGGATCCGGGCCGGCGCCTTGCGGCTGCGGCATGTCCAGCGGCAGGTCGTGGCCTTCGGCCGTGGCAGTGAATTGCAGGGTCTTGGGCGCGTTCTGGCGCACGTGGATAGTCATGGGCGGAATTCCTCGCGTTGCGGGCGGCGCGCATGGCCGCCCCAACCCCGGTTGTAGCATCCGGCGCCCGCGCCCCGGCCTGGCGCAACATCCATTTCTGACTGTAAGCTGAACTTCCGGGCAGGGCCGCGGTCGGATATTCCTGTCCGCAAGATCGATTGCATTCACCAGGAAATCCGCATGAGCGCCAGACAACTTCTCGACCAACTGCTGCAATCCGGCCAGGGCCTGCTGGCCGACGCCGGCTCCAAGGTGCAGACCGCCACCGGCGGCAAGGGCGGCTCGTTCCTGACCGGCCTGGGCGGCGGCGCCCTCGGCGCGGGCGCGCTCGGCCTGCTGCTGGGCAGCAAGAAGGCCCGCAAGATCGGCGGCAAGGTCGCCATGTACGGCGGCATGGCGGCGCTTGGCGCCCTGGCCTACCGCGCCTATGGCGACTGGCAGCGCAATCAGGCTGGCGCGCCAGCCGCCCCGCCGCAGACGCTGGACCGCCTGCCGGCCCCGGAAGCCGAACAACACAGCACCGCGGTGCTCACCGCCATGATCGGCGCGGCCAAGGCCGACGGCCACATCGGCCCGGAGGAACGCACCCTGCTCGAAACCGAGCTGGCCAAGCTGTCCAGCGACGCGCAGGACCGCCGCTGGCTGGAGACCGAGCTGTCGCGCCCGCTCGACCCCGCCCAGATCGCGCAATCGGCCCGGACGCCGGAGATGGCGGCCGAGATGTACCTGGCCAGCCTGCTGGTGGTGGACGAGGAAAGCTACATGGAGCGCGCCTACCTGGACGAGCTGGCGCGCCAGCTCAAGCTGCAGCCGGGGCTGAAGGAACAGCTGGAGCAACACGCCCGCGCCGCCGCCTGAGCGGCGCCGGCCGTCCACGCCCCCGCGCGCGGCGGATCCGCGACGAGGTCGAACGGGACGGCGCGCCGTCCCGTCATGCGCGTCAATCGGCGCGCAGCCCGATTGCGTCGGTCAGCGCCGTATAGCGGTCGATATCCGCATTGATCATGTCCTGGAAGGCGCGTGGCGAGCTCGTGGTCGGCGTGAAGCCCTGCTCGCGCAGCGCGGACTGCACATCCGGGCGCAGCATGATGCGGGCCAGCGTCGTATTCAGCTTGGCCACCACCGCCGGCGGCGTGGCCGCCGGCGCCAGCAGGCCGTGCCATTGGTCGAGCGCGTAGCCCGCCACGCCCTGCTCCGCCACCGTGGGCACCTCGGGCAGGAGCGGCGAGCGTTGCGGCGACGTGACGGCCAAGGCCCGCAAGCGGCCCGCCGCGATCAGCGGCGCGGCGCTGGACGCGGTGACGATGCCCATGCCGACCTGTCCCGACACCACGTCGGTCAGGGCCGGCCCGCAGCCCTTGTAGGGCACGTGCTGCAACGGCGCGCCGGTGGCGCGCGTCAGCATCTCGCCGGCCAGGTGCTGCGGCGTGCCGTTGCCGCACGAGGCGAACGGCAGCGGCCGCTCCGGCCGCGCGGCGTTGCGCGCGTCGTCCAGCGTGCGCAGCGGCGAGGCCGCCGGCACCACGAACACGGACGGCACGAAGGCCACATTGATCACCGCCGCGAAGTCGCGCTTGGGCGCGAAGCCCAGGTTGCGGTAGACGCCGGGGTTGATGGCGAACGAGCTGTTGACCATCAG
This sequence comes from Achromobacter sp. ISS7, assembly GCF_056523125.1. Taxonomy (NCBI): domain Bacteria; kingdom Pseudomonadati; phylum Pseudomonadota; class Betaproteobacteria; order Burkholderiales; family Alcaligenaceae; genus Achromobacter; species Achromobacter sp. ISS7. Next base: position 3,795,837 of record NZ_JAWRZD010000001.1, read on the forward strand.
CAGCGTGTAGCCGTCCGGCGCCGACTCTGCCACGGCGCGGGCGCCGATGTTGCCGCTGGCGCCGGGACGGTTCTCGACCACCACCGACTGGCCGAACTGTTCCTGCAGGCTCGCGCCCAGGCGCCGCGCCAGCAGGTCGGTGCCGCCGCCCGGCGGAAAGGTCACCACGATGGTGATGGGGTGCGAGGGATAGGTGGCGTCCCCGGGGGTGTCGCCGGAGGGCGGATTGCCGCAGGCGCCGAGCGCCAGGGTCAGCAACAGCAGGGGGGATCGAAGCGCGCGTTTCATGATGCTTGCCTGTCGTGATGCGCCGGCCTCAGGCGTCCAGCCCGATGTCCAGCACTTTGGCGCTGTGGGTCAGCCAACCCACGGCGATCTGGTCGACGCCGGTGGCCGCCACCGCCGCCGCGGTCTCGGGCGTGATGCGGCCGGAGGCCTCGGTGATGGCGCGGCCGCGCGCCATGGCGACGGCCTGGCGCAATTGGTCCAGGCTCATGTTGTCCAGCAGCACCACGTCCACGCCCAGCGCCAGGGCCGTTTCCAGCTGTTCCAGCGTGTCCACTTCCAGCTCGATCTTGACCATGTGGCCGACGCCGGCGCGGGCGCGCGCCACCGCGGCCTCGATGCCGCCGGCCAGCGCGATGTGGTTGTCCTTGATGAGCACGGCGTCGTCGAGCCCGTAGCGGTGATTGCTGCCGCCACCCACGCGCACGGCGTATTTCTGCACCGCGCGCAAGCCCGGCATGGTCTTGCGGGTGCAGGTGACGCGGGCGCCGTGGCCGGCGATGGCGCGCGCGATCGACGCCGTGGCCGTGGCCACGCCGCTCAGGTGGCACAGGAAGTTCAGCGCGACCCGCTCGGCGGTCAGCATGGCGCGGGCGTTGCCGCGAATGCGCGCGATCTCCGTGCCCGGCGCCAGGTCGGCGCCGTCTCGGTGGGCGACGTCGAATTCGATGGCGGGATCGAGCGCGCGGAAGGCCAGCCGCGCCAGGTCCAATCCGGCCAGCACGCCTTCCTGGCGCGCCACCAGGCGCGTCTGCGCCACGGCGTCGGCCGGCACGATGGCGTCGGTGGTCAGGTCTCCGGCCCGTCCCAGGTCCTCGAGCAGGGCCGCGCGCACCAGCGGCTCCAGCATGACATCCGGCAGGGAGGGAATGGCCAAACGGGCGGCGGGCGCTTCAGCATTAATGCTCATTTTGAGTATTTTGTAGTTAAAAAAAGGCGCGCAAAGAATGCGCATGCACTTATGCTAAAGATGAGTATATGGCGTTGTCAAGCGTCACATGGCGCGCGACAGCGGCAGCTTGCTGCCGGCGATGGCGCGTTCGAGCAGCACGTCGCGGCGGAAGCGGAACAATTTGGCGGGGCGTCCCGCCGTGCCGGTGGCCATTTCGCCGGTTTCCTCCACCAGGGCCTGCTGCTCGATCAGGCGGCGGAAATTCTGCTTGTGCAGGCCGCGTCCGGCCAGGGCCTCGACCGCCAACTGCAATTGCAGCAGCGTGAACTGCGCCGGCATCAGTTCGAACACCACCGGCCGGTACTTGATCTTGGCGCGCAGCCGCGCGATGCCGGTGGCCAGGATGCGGCGGTGGTCATGGCGCATCGGTTCGCCCGGCAGCGGCGCCGCGGCCGTGTCGGGATGGCGGCGCGCCGCTTCGGGCACCAGGCCGGCCTCGAACAGCAATTCGTAGCGCTGCAGCACCATGTCCTCGTTCCAGGCGGCGCCGTCCAGGCCGAAGGTGATGGCGGCGCGCTGGCGGCGGCGCTGGCGCGCGGCGTCGTTGTCCGTGTCGTCGCACCAGGCCTGCAGGCGCGGCACGATCACCTCGTCCACCAGCGCCGGCGTGCCCGCGCGGCGGTCTTCCCACGGAAAGTAGCGGTACCAGTCCTGCCAGCCGACTTGCGCCACGCCGGTCTCGCCGGCCTCGCGCGTCAGGCCCAGGTAGCTGACCGACATGACGCGCGCGCCCGACTCGTCGGAACGGTCGCCGTCGGCGAAGGTGTAGAGCTGCTCGACGTAGCCGAGCGGATGATGCGTCTGCGTCTCGACCCAGGCCCGCAGGCCCGCCTGCAGCGAACGGTGCGACAGTTCGAACGGCCCCGCCGGCAGGGCCCGCGCGTCATCGGTGGTCAGCACGCGCGGCTCGCCGTTGGTGACGGCGACCAGGACGGCGACGAGTTCGGCGTGGACGGAGCGTTCGACGGATTCGGTCAAGGTGGCGGATGAAAATGAGAGAAACCGGGCGCGGTGACGCGACGCCGCGAGGCGCTCGGCATTATAAGGTCCGGGCCCTGCAACAGCCCCTTGCAAACGTGACAGCGCAACCCGCCGCAAGGGCCGTGCGCGGCCCTAAGATGAAGACGAATCCCCGGCGCGCCGCCATCCTGGGACGCCCGCAACCGGAGCCATCATCATGCTGAAAACCGTCATTGATTCCTCCGCCGCCGACAACAAACCGGACACGGCCGCGGAGCCCAAGCCGCCCGTCGATCCCCGCAAGGGCACGGGCATCCTGCCGATGCCGGACCAGAGCGCCGTGGTCGCCGGCATGCCGCGCCGCGGCCGCGCCATCGAGGCGCCCGGCGACCCCGGCATCATCACGCCCGAGGACGACGTGCTGGACACGTCATACGAAAACCGCAAGAACTGAACCACGCGCACCGCGTCGCGGCGCGCGGCAATCAGGCGACCTTGGCCACCGCGTCCTGGCGCGTGTCGACCACCGTCAGGATGGCCAGGAAGCCGCTGATGTCGAACACCTCGCGCACGTGCGGCTGCATCGCGCACAGCGCCAGGGCGCCCGAGCCCTGCTTCAGGCGCTTGGCCAGCACCAGCACCACGCGCAGGCCGGCGCTGGAGATGTAGTTCAGGTTCGACATGTCGAGCACGAAACGGCGTTCGCCTTTCTCGACGTGCGACAGCAGGTCGGCTTCGATGCCGGCGGCGTTGCCGCTGTTGATCTGGCCTTCGGGCGAGACAACCAGCACTTCCCCGACCTTCTCGATTGCGAGATTCATAGTGGTTCCCGGTAAATGACCGACGCCCCGGATCCCGGCGCTTGCGGGCGGCGGCGCGATGCCGAGATGATACGCGAGGCGCCCGCGCAGCCAAACGCAAACGTCGAACGACAGCCGCAAGAGGCGGGCCCGTTACGCCAGCGGGCCGCAATCGGGCATACTTCCACCTGCACGTGTACCACTGAACGCAAGGCGACCATGCCCCCTCAGCCCGATACGCTTGACCTCGTTCCCGACGCCCGCGCCGTCGCCTCCGCCATTGAATGGCTCGAGGCCATCGCCGAGCGCGACGCCTGGTCTCCCAAGCTGAGTTTCGGTCTGTCCTTGAGTCTGGACGAAGCGCTGACGAACATCGTTTCGTACGCCTTCGACGATCCCTTGCTCGCCCCCGATCCCGCCCACGTCAGCCTGGCCTGCCGCCAGGATGACGAATGGATCTCGCTGGAGATAATCGACAATGGCCGTCCGTACGATCCCACCAAGACCCCGCCGCCCCCATTGGCCGCGACGCTCGATGACGCCGAAATCGGCGGCCACGGCGTGCGGCTGATGCAGCACTATCTGCACGACCTGCGCTACACCCGCAACGGCAACGAGAACCGCCTGACGCTCGTGATGCGCGCCGCGTGACCCTCACTGGCGCGTCCGATCAAGGCGCGCTATCGACAACTAGCAGTGCATAGACAGAAAGTACCGAACAAAACCCGGTCATCTGTCACTCATGCATAGCCCGTGCGCCGGTCGCGCGCGGACCTCGCCCAGATGCCGCCCGTGAACGCTCCCTATCGTCCAGAAGGATTGCTTGCCCGCCCCTTGTACGCTCGCATCGACGCGAGCGCCGTGGCCCACAATCTCGCGCGTCTGCGCGCCGCCCTGCCCCGCACCCACACGTCGGGCGCCGCCGCGCCGCGCCTGTGGGCCACCGTCAAGGCCGACGCCTACGGCCACGGCCTGGCGCGCGTGCTGCCCGCGTTGCGCGGCGCCGACGGACTGGCGGTGCTGCACCTGGACGAGGCGCGCGCCTGCCGCCGGCTGGGCTGGGACGGCCCGGTGCTGGTCTACGGCGGCCTCTATTCACAGGCCGACACGCTGCTGCTGGACACGCCGGGCCTGCACCTGGTCATCACGCATACCGCGCAACTGGACTGGCTGGCACAGTCCCCTGCGGCCGAGCGGCCGTCGGTCTGGCTGCGCTTTGCCGGCGACATCCATCACACCGGCTTCAACGCCGACGACTACCGCGCCGCGTTCGCGCATGCCGGCAGCCTGGCCGCGCGCGGCCTGGTCGGCGAGGTCGGCCACCTGAACCACTACGCCCGCGCCGACGAAACCGATGGCGTGGACGATGCCGACGCGCGCTTTCGCGAAGTCATCCGCGACTTGCCCGGGCCGGTCTCCACCAGCAATTCCGCCGCCATGCTCGGCCACGCGGCGCGCGCCGCCGCCACGCAATGGGTACGGCCGGGCCTGGCGCTGTACGGCGCCAGCCCGTTCGCGCACCGCAGCGCCGCGCAACTGGACCTGCGGCCGGCGATGTCGCTGCACTCGCAGGTGGTGGGCATCCAGCGCGTGCCGGCCGGCGCTGGCGTCGGCTACAGCGGCGCGTTCCTCGCGCCCACGGCGATGGACGTGGGCATCGTCACCTGCGGCTATGCCGACGGCTACCCGCGCCACGCGCCGACCGGCACGCCGGTGGTGGTGGCCGGCATCCGCACGCGGCTGCTGGGCCGCGTTTCCATGGACATGATGGCGGTGGACCTGGGCCCCGTGCCGCACGCCGCGATCGGCTCGCCCGTGACCCTGTGGGGCGCGGATGGCCTGCCGGTGGAGGAAGTCGCTGCGGCGGCGGGCACCATCGCCGCCCAGTTATTGACGGGCTTGAGCGCGCGCGTGCCGGTGGCGCTGGCCGGCGCCGGCGCGGCGCGCTGAATGGCGCGGCCCGCGCGCCACGCTGACGATCCGGCGCGAACCGCGGCCCCACCGCCGCGCTCAGGCGGCCTCTTCGCGCGGCCGGGCCGGCGCGAACAACAGGAACAGCAAGGTCGCGACCAGGTAGATCACGCCGGTCGCGGCCAGGCCCGCGCCCATGCCGGCGGCGCCGAACATGGCGCCGACCACCAGCGGCCCGGCCATCTGGCCGAGCTTGTCGGCAGCCCGCATGACGCTGGTGGCGCCCGCGGCGCCGTAGCGCTGCACGTCCGGCAGCGCCAGCATGTAGGGCGACTGCGACGCGCCGGCGAAGCAGCTGGCCAATGCCAGCAACAGCACCGCCGCCGCCGCGGCCAGCAGGCCGCTGTTGAAGTACAGCCCGAGCATGCCGAGGCTGCCGACCAGGCCGCCCAGCACGATCCAGCTTTTCTTGATGCGGCTGCGGTCCACCACCCGGCCCATCAGCGGCCCGACGTAGATGACGCACAGGCCGTAGATCATCAGCACCCGGCCGATGCTGGACGCGGCCACGCCCTCGGCCTCCAGGTACAGCGGCAGCGCGAACGACAGCAGGCCGACCTGCGCGATCGAGAACGGGATCACGCTGCCCACCAGCAGCAGGCCGAAGTCTCGGGTGAACAGCAGCTTCAGGGTATCGGACAGATGCGCGCGGGCGCGCCCGGCGGCCTGCGCGGCCAGCTGGCGGCCGCGGTCCATGTAGGGGCGCATCAGGATCAGCACGCCGGCCAGCGGCATCACCAGCATCACGGCGCCAACCGCGAACACCGCGCGAAAACCCACCTGCTCCATCAGCATCGCGCCCACCGCGGCGCCAGACAGGTGGCCGGCGAACAGGCCGGCGATCACGCCGGTCATGTTGCGGCCGCGATATTGCGCCGGGCTGCGCGTGACGATGAAGCCCTGCAGGCCCATCCAGGTCAGGCCGTAGCCCAGGCCCACCAGGCCGCGCGCGGCGCTGAACATCAGCAGGTTGGTGGCGGCCGCGCACGCCAGCATGCAGGCGGCGGACACGCCCAGCCCGGCCAGCACCGGCACCTGCCAACCCTTGCGGTCGGTCAGGCGGCCGGCCAGCAGCGAGGTCAGCAGGCCGCAGCCCATTTCCACGGAGATCGGCAACGCCAGCAGCAGATTGGCCGGCAGCTCGAGCCCGCCCGCGGACAGGCTGCGCGCATACAGCGGCAGGAAGCCCAGCGGCAAGGCCCACGCGAACAGGAAGCCGAACATCACCGGCCGCGCGATGCGGCCCACCTCGGAAGCGTCGTCCGGGCCGACGCGGCTGCCATCGGGCAGCGTGGCGCGCGCGGCGAAGGCGCGGTTCATCAGCAGCGCCAGCAGCAACAGCATCTCGATCGCGGCCACCAGCGCCACCGCCACCACGGTGACGGCATCGAGCGCGCGGCTGCGCACGCCCGCCGCGATGACGTCGCTCGACAGGCGCAGCACCAGGTCGCCGTGGGCCTTGGGATCGGCCAGCGCCGCGCCCAGCGGCAGCACCAGCGTCAGGTCATCGGCCTGCGGCCGGGTCGCCGGCAACGCCGACACGTCGAGCGCGCCGCGCGCGTCGGCGCCATACAGCACGCGGCCGTCGCGATCGGCCAGTTCGATCTGCGCGACCGCCGGGAACGTGCCGGCCAGGCGCGCGAACGGCGCCTCCACGCCGCGCAGCCGGTCCACCTCGAGGCCGTAGCCGAGCACCCGGTTCAGGTCGCGCTGCAGGCCTTCGGCCAGCAGCCCGACGTTGTTGCGCGTGACTTCCACCCAGCCGCTGCGAAACGTGGAAATGGTGTAGGCGGCGTACACGCCCTGCGCCAGCACCAGCGCCAGCAGCGGCACCACGAAGCGCGCTCGGCCGCCCGCGGCCAGCGAGGTCAGCGGCACGATGTACTTGAAGACCGCGGCCAGGCCCAGCCCGACCAGCACCGTGACGGCCAGCAGCACCTGCAGGTTGTCGATGATGAGCCGGCGGCTGGCCTCGCCGTCCTTGGCGGCCGACAGCACCACGGCGCCGACGCTCTTGCCGCCGGCGGCGGCCAGCGGCACGGCCACCGTCACGCGGTCGTCGTGCACCGCGACCAGCGCGCCGGAGCCGCGGCGCGCCAGGCCCGCGGCCAACGGCCCGCCCGCGTCGAGCGTGCGCGCCAGTTCCGTGGCGTCCTCGGGCAGCTCGCCCTCGGTGGCCACGGCCTGCCCGTCGGCCATCAGCACCGCCGCGCCCTGCACGCCGCGCGAGCGCGCGACGCCGTCATGCAAGGTGTCGCGCAGGCCGAAATACTGTTCCAGCGGCTTGCCCAGGCGCAGGCCGTTCTCGATATTGCCGGCGACGCGACGCGCCACCACTTCGACGCGGTCGGCGGTGGTGTCCACCACCAGCCGGTTCAACGCCGACAGGCTGAGCGCGCCGATCAGCGCCTGCGCCAGCAGCAACACGGCCAGACAGGCCAGAGTGACTTCCAGTACCGGGCGACGACGCAACCCATCGAGCACTACTTGTATTGGTTCGCTACGCATGGGGCCACGCCGTCGCAAAGTATTTACACACGGGCACTAATGGTATTTACAATTAATGCAAATTGCATCCTATTTCACGCCTTCACCTCATCCGCCGCCTATCGCCCCCATGTCGTTGCGCTCGCTCCGTAGCAAGATTTTTCTACTGGTCGTAGCGCTGCTCCTGGCGGTCGCGGCATTCGTGATGCTGACCTCGCAGCGCAACGTCACCCGCACGGTGATGAACAGCGAGCGCCACGCCGTCAGCAACGTCATGGAACTGGTGCTGCGCGACGCCGAGGCCCGCTGGGGCGCGCTGCTGGCCGACAAGATCTCCACGGTGCGCAGCGGCCGGCGCCAGCTGATGCAGAGCGGCACCGTGGTGGCCGCGGCGCTCGGCGCCTATGCCGACCTGGCCGAGCGCGGCATCATGACGCCCGGCGCCGCCAAGGGCATGGCGCGCGCCTGGATCAACCACCTCAAGCTCGACGACCGCCGCTACGCCTTCGTCTACGACGCCGACTTCCAGGTGCTGGCCAGCGGCAATCCCGACATGATCGACCGCGACCTGTCGTCGCTGTCCGACTTCAAGAACCGGCCGCTGGCGCAGGCGCTGCTGGAAGAGAGCCGCACGTCCGGCTACGGTTTCGCGATCTACCGCTGGCCGCCGTCGGCGCAGCGCGGCGACGGCGAGACGCGCTACGCCTATTTCGGCTATTTCCGCCCGTGGAACTGGGTGTTCGCCATTTCCGACAGCGCCCAGGACGTGATCGAGCAGATCGAGACGCGCCGCGCGCAGCTGGAGAATTCGGTGCGCGACACGCTGTCGAAACTGACCCTGGCGCAGTCCGGCTTCATCTTCATCGCCGCCGACGACGGCCGCATGATCGTGCCGCCGCCCGAGGCGCGCGCCGGCCTGCTGGACGCCAAGGACGGCGGCGGCGAGACGCTGCGCGCGCTGCTGGCGCGCCAGGATGGCGGCGGCAAGCTGCAGAGCCTGCGCTTCGAGGGCGGCGACGGCCCCTGGCAGATCGAAAGCGCGCGCTTCGCGCCGCTGGGCTGGACCGTGGTGGCGGTGGTGCCCGAAAGCGACCTGACCGCGCCGGCGCGCGAGCTGCTCAACCGCCAGGCGCTGATCTTCGTCGGCATGATGCTGGTGGCGCTGGTGTGCGCCTGGCTGGTGGCCGCGCGCATCGTGCGGCCGCTGGAAACGCTGACCCACTACGCCCGCCTGCTGCCCGAACAGGACCTGACCGCGGAATCGGCCGTGCCCGCCCACATCGCCGCCCTGCCCGACAGGCACAAGGACGAAGTGGGCCGGCTGGCGGCGTCGTTCCTGTTCATGGACCGCAAGCTGCGCGAGAACGTCGCCCGCCTGATGCGCGAGACCACCGCGCGCGAACGCTTCGAGAGCGAGCTGAACATCGCCCGCGCGATCCAGCTCGGCCTGCTGCCGGTGCCGCTGTCGCCCATCACCCGAGAGCAGATCGACCTGAACGCGGTGATGCTGCCGGCCAAGGAAGTGGGCGGCGACCTCTACGACTATTTCACGCTGCCCGACGGCCGGCTGTGCCTGGCCATCGGCGACGTGTCGGACAAGGGCGTGCCGGCGGCGCTGTTCATGGCGGTCACGCGCACCCTGATCCGCGCCACCGCCGAGGACGAGACCGACCCGGCGTTGATCATGCAGAAGATCAACAACCGCCTGTCCGAGAACAACCCGAACATGATGTTCGTCACGCTGCTGATCGGCGTGCTGGACATGACCACGGGTGAACTGAAGTGGGCCAACGCCGGCCACCTGCCGCCCGCGGTGGTGGGCGCCGACGGCGTGGTGCGGCTGCTGGAAGGCCGCAGCGGCCCGGCCTGCGGCGTGCAGGAAGACCTGACCTACCGCTGCCTGTCGACGGTGCTGGCGCCCGGCGAAATGCTGGTGGGCTATACCGACGGCATCACCGAGGCCGTCAATCCGCAGAATGCGCAGTATGGCGATCCGCGCCTGCTGGCCGTGCTGTCCAACCCTCCCGTGCCGGCGGCCAACCTGGCCAAGCGTCTGCTGGAAGACGTGCAGGCCTTTGCCGACGGCGCGGAACAATCCGATGACATCACATTGATCGTGATCCGCCGCCCATGAAGACCTCGTTGCCCACCCTATTGCTGAGCCTGGCCCTGCTGGCGCCCGCCGCATGCCTGGCCCAGGCGGCGTCGCCCGCGGCCGGCGCCCCCGCCACGGCGACGGCCGCCGCCGCGCCCCAGGTCTTTCCCACCAAGCCGGTGCCGCGCCCCGACGGCAAGAAATGGCGCATCGGTTATTTCGAGAGCGGCGACTACAGCGAATACCCGCGCACGCTGCGCGTCACCGTGGACGGCCTGCAGAAGCTGGGCTGGATCACCGTGCCGGCCATTCCCGACGGCCTGAACGGCAGGCAGATGTGGGAATACCTGGCCGACAACGCGCGCAGCGACACGCTCGAATTCGTGCGCGACGCCTGGTGGCAGCCGGGCAACTTCGACGCCGCGCAGCGGCCGGCGGTGCGCGCCGCGATCAAGCAGCGGCTGGAGGAAAAGAAGGACATCGACCTGATCATCGCCATGGGCACCTGGGCCGGCCAGGACATGGCGGGCATGGGCGCGCCCGTCCCGACCATCGTCGCCTCGACCAGCGACGCCGTCGGCGCCCGCATCACCCGCTCGGCGCAGGACAGCGGCCTGGACAACCTGCACGCGCGCGTGCAGCCCGAACGCTATCAGCGGCAGGTCCGCCTGTTCCACGAAATCGTGCCGTTCAAGCGGCTCGGCCTGGTCTACGAAGACAGCCCCGAAGGCCGCACCTACAGCGCGGTCGACGCGGTCGAGCAGGTGGCGCGCGAGCAGGGCTTCGAGGTGCTGACCTGCAACGCGCCGTCCAACGGCATCGCGCCCGAGGCCGCCACCCGCAACGCGCTCGAATGCTATGCCAAGCTGGCGCCGAAGATCGACGCGGCCTACGTCACGGTGCACCGCGGCGTGACGCCGGTGTCGATCGACACGGTGGCCGAGATCCTGCGGCAGGCGCGCGTGCCCAGCTTCTCGATGCTGGGCTCGGAAGAGGTCAAGCACGGACTGCTGCTGAGCCTGGCCCAGGCCGACTATTCGTACGTCGGCCTGTTCTACGCCGAGACCATGGCGCGCATCTTCAACGGCGCCAAGGCGCGCGAGCTGAGCCAGGTCTGGATCGACCCGGCCAAGATCGCGCTGAACCTGCAGACCGCCCGCGTCATCGGCTTCGATCCGCCCGTGGATATCCTGCTGGCGGCCGACGAAGTCTACGAGGCCCGGTAACCCCCTGTTTCCTTGGCGCGGCCCGAAATTGCGCAATGGCATAAAATCGGCTCACGTGTCATGGCGATGGAACTAAAGCGCCAACCGGGTTACTCAATCACAGGGGCTGTTGAATCTCCTATGGGCCCGATCTCGGACACGCCGGATTTATTGGCTGCATGACAATTTCATCGGTTACCCCTTCATCGCCGTTCGTCTCTCTCGAAGCCTTCGCCAAGGCGGCGGAGAGCGGGCAGGACGTCTATGTCGACGTCGCGGGCGAAAAACTGCAGGTCCTGGGCATGGGCACCACGCCCGGCGGCCGCAGCGTGGCATGGGTGGCGCCCAATGTCGACACGACCGCAATGTTCGCGCAGGCGCTGGCCCGCAGTTATGGCCAGGGCATCGCCAGCGCCGTGTCGCGCGAACTCGGCCTGGAACCCAACCCCGGCAAGCCGCTGTCCGCGCGCACCGTCGCGCAGGCGCTCGACATGGCGCAGACCTCGCGCGACGCGCTTTCCGGCGTCGACTTCCTGACGCGCCTGGCGCTGTCCGCCACCACCGGCGCGCCCGCCTTCCAGCAAGCCTGTAGCGATGCCGGCGTGGCGCCCGCCAGCCTCGATGCCGCCCGCCGCGGCGCGCTGGACCAGGCCATGCAGGCCCGCTTCGACCAGGCCGCCCAGTCCGGCCAGAGCCCGGTCTCCCTGGGCACCGCCGCCGCCTGGCTGCGCGACCTGCTCAAGGCCGGCTAAGCCCGGCGCCCAGGCCGCCGCCGACGGATTCCGGTCCGCGGAATCACGCCTCCCACGGTTTACTTGTTTTTACATTTCTGACGCTGAAAACGTGATTTTTGCCTCAATATTTCGATTTTCGAAATATTGTGACACGTGTAAGCTGCGATAATTCGCGGCATGCCGGTAGTAACTTGTAGCTTCATACACGTTTCTTTTCGCCTCCCATGACCAACCCCAGCGATTGCACAGCCGCTTCCCCGGAAGCGGATTTGCCGCCCATTCGCGCTGACGAAGGGCAGGGTTGGGACACGGGCGAGGAATACCTGCTGCGCGACCTGGTGCGGGAGCACTCCACCCGGCTGCAACGCTTCATCATCAAGCACATCGGCAACACCACCGAGGCCGAAGACCTGGCCCAACAGGCCTTTGTCGAAGCGGCCCGCTCGTACCGCAGCTTTCGCGGCGAATCGCAACTGTCCTCCTGGCTCTACGGCATCGCGCTCAACCTGGTGCGCAATTACCTGTCGCGCGCGCCGGAACGGCGCCACGATTTCGTCAGCGACAGCGTGCTGGCCGAACACGCCAGCGGCGACCTGTCCCCCGATCGAGCGCTCGAGCAGCGCCAGACCCTGACGCTGCTGCAGGAATCGCTGGACGAGCTGCCCGAGAACATGCGCGACATCCTGCTCATGGTCGGCATCGACGAAATCTCGTACGAAGACGCCGCCGCCCTGCTGACGGTACCGGTCGGCACCGTGCGCAGCCGCCTGTCGCGGGCGCGCGCGGCGCTGCGCGACAAGCTGGCCCAGAAGGGCCTGCGGCTCGACGACTGAGCCGCCCGCCACTACGGCGCCCTGCCCGTTCCCGGCGCCGCCACCGGCTCGACCTGGATCACCGGCCCCTGCTGCGCGTTCGACTTGCCTTCCAGCACCGGCGTGGCCGTCGGCGTGCCATCCAGCCATTCCGAGGGACGCACCGGGCCGCTGCTGCGGCGCAGCTCGACGTTCGGCCCGAACACGATGCGGGTGCGCTGGCTCTGCGCCAGGTCGAGGTATTGGCCCGCCGTCATGCGGTCGCCGCCCCAGGTGGCGTTGAGCATCGGGCCAGTGCCGGCCGCGCCGGGCGTGGCCACCACTTCGCCGTTGATCGCGACCACCTTGGGCCGGATCAGGAACAGGCGCTCGCGCCGCTGCACGGTCTTGGACTTGTTGGAGAACAGCAGCCCCAGGCCCGGGATGTCGCCCAGGATCGGCACCTTGTCGACCTGTTCGGAATTCTGGCTGCTGTTGTAGCCGCCGATCAGCAGCGTCTGGTCGTTGCCGACGATGGCCAGCGTGCTGATGTTGCTCTTACGCACCGTGGGCAGGTTGTCGATCTGGCGCTCTTCCTGGATGCGGCCGTCCTCGATGTCCACCGTCAGTTCGACGCGCGCGCCGTTCTTCGATTCGATATGGCGCGGCGTCACGCGCAGCGAGGTGCCGACGGTCACCGGCGTCACGGTGGCCACGCGCTCGCCGCGCGTCTGGATGTAGAACGTGTCGGACAGGTCGATCATGGCGCCCAGGTTGTCGGCCGTCAGGATCGACGGCTGCGACAGGATGTTGGCCTGGCCCTTGGTCTGCAACGCGCGCAGGCGCGCCGCCAGCGTGTTGCCGATGCTCACGCCGATGGTGCCGGGCGACAGCGCGGCGCCGCTTTCCAGCGGCAGGCCGCCGCTGGGGCTCAGGCCCAGGTTGCCGTAGCCGAAGGTGGTGGAGCCGGCGCGCGCGCCCCAGGTCACGCCCAGTTCGCTGACCAGGTCGGAGTTGACGTCCACGATCATCGCCTCGATCTCGACCAGCGTGCTGGGCAGGTCGAGCTGCTCGATCAGGCTGCGGTAAATGGGGATGCGGTCCGGGATGTCCTGCACGATGATGGCATTCAGGCGCGCATCGGCCTGCACCGTGGGTTCGCGCAGCCGCAGGCCGGACTTGCCGGCAACGGGCGCCGGCGCCTGGCCGCCGCCCTGCCCCGCGGCCGCGCCGGCCTCGCCGCCGCCTTGCGGAAAGGCCGGCGGATTGTCACGCAGCGGCGCCGCGATGGCCGCCAGCGTTTCATTGTTGGCCCCGCCGCCGCCGCCCGTGATCAGGTTGCGCAGCACCGTGGACAGGCCCGGCGTCACCACCTTCTGGTCGCGGTAGCTGATGGTGCGGTCGTTGACCGAGGCGTGCTTGAGCCGGAACACCGCCACCTGCTGGCCGCCGGCGCCCATCGGCAAGGCCGCCACGGTGCGCTCCACCAGGTCGACGTAGCCGGGCGGGCCCGACACCAGCGCGATGCCCTGGTCGGGCAGCTCGCCCCAACCGAAGCGCGGGTCCAGCACGCCCAGCTGCTGCAGCGCCTGGCGCAGCGCGCTGATCGAGCTGCCCATGGCGCTGACCGAGCGCGTCTTCATGTCGTTGGTGCGGCTCACGAACAGCGTGCCGGCGTACACGAACCAGTTGAAGCCGTAAACGCCGCCCAGCCGGTCCATGAACTCAGTCGGCGTATTGGCATTGAACTTGCCGTTGACCGTGCCCGAGACGTTGGGCCCGAGCTGCAATGACAGGCTGAAGCCGCCGGCGAATTCGCGCAGCAGCGTCTGCAGGTTCTCGTCGCGGGCATAGTAGCTGTAGGGCACGTTCGGCCAGTTCGGCGCGGCTTGCGCGCCGGCCGCCAGGCCCAGCGACAACGCGGTCGCCAGAATCATCCGCTTCAACACTCTCTCTCCTCGGGCGACATGCCCGTCACGCGTATTCATGCCAGCCGCCGCACGGCGCCGGCCCAAAAAGACAACGCATTGGCGAACGCGCCCATGGCTTCGTCCAGCGCCAGTTCGCCGCTGCCAGGCTGCAGCGATTGCTGCAGCCACAGCGCGCGGTCCTGCGGATCGACCACGCAGGTGGCCGCGTGCCGCGCCAGCATGCCCGCGGCCAGTTTGCCGATTTCCGTCACCAGCCGGTCGCGGTCGGCGTCGTTGGCCGGCAGCGCGCACAGGCGCGCGCTCATCGCCAGCCAGCCGTCGCGCGCCGGTTGCAGATGCACGCGGTAGGTCTGGTCGACCACCACGGTCAGGCGGCCATCCGCGCGGGTCGATGGCGGCAGGCCGTGCCGCGCCGCGTAGGCGGAAATCAGGGGATGCTGGGGTGCGTTCATGTCGGATCGTCCGGAGTGCCGGCCAGCTTCCTGACGAGCCGCAGGACTTCGGCGACAGGCTCGATCAGTTCGCTGGGAATGTATTGGTCGGGCTGCGCGGACGCCATCAGCGCGCGCGCCAGGGGAATGTTCTGCATCACCGGCACGCCGGCCTCGCGCGCCGCCGCCATCATCTGCTCGGCCAGCGCGCCCTCGCCCTTGGCCAGCACCACCGGCAGCGGGGTCTCGTCGGGCTCGTAGTAGATCGCCACCGCCAGGTGGGTCGGGTTGGTCACCAGCACCGACGCCTTGCGCGTGCTGGCGACGGCGCCGTGCATCACCATTTCCTGGTGCAGGTGCTTGCGCTTGTGCTTGATGTGGGGGTCGCCCTCCATCTCCTTGAATTCCTGCTTGATGTCTTCCTTGCTCATCATCAGCCCCTTGCGGTACTGCATGCGCTGCCAGACGAAATCGGCCAGGGAAATCACCACGTAGGCCACCGCGATATTCACGATCAGCGTGCGCATCATGCCGCCCACGCCCGCCTCCAGGCCGGCCAGGCCGCTGTGCGGCACCGCCATCAGCTCGGGCAGCGCGTCGCGCACCACCAGTGTCACCAGCACCGACAGGAAGGCGATCTTGATGACGGACTTGAGCAGCTCGACCAGGTTCTTCTTCGAGAAGATGTTCTTCAGGTTGCTCATGACGTTGAGCTTCTTGGCCGAGGGCTTGAGCTTCTCGAACGCCAGCACCACGCCCACCTGCAGGAATTCGGCGAACATGCCCACGATCAGCACGATCAGCACGAACGGCAGCACCAGGTAGACGGCTTCGCGCAGCGCCGCATCCAGCGCCACCGGCAGCGCCTGCTCGAACGGCTGCCCCACCAGCGTCGACGGGATCAGCACCAGCCGCCCCAGCGACTCGATGATGCCGTGGGCGTTGCCCAGCATGTAGCCGAACAGCGCCAGCACCAGCAGCGTCTGCGTGAAGTCCTTGCTGTGCGCGACGTCGCCCTTCTGGCGCGCGTCGCGCAGCTTCTTGTGGGTTGGCTGTTCGGTCTTTTCGCCGCTCATGGCGCCCGCCACTGGTTGTCGAGGAAGGGCAAGGCCGAGCTGATCTGTCCCGTGGCCTCGGCCGCGTACTCGAACAGCGTGTTCATGTAGAGCACCATCACCAGCAGCGCCAGCGCGCTCTTGATCGGCATCGCCAGGAAGAACACCTGCAACTGCGGCGCGAAACGGCTCACCAGCGCCAGTCCGACCTCGGCCAGGAACATCGAGATGATGGCGGGCGCGGCGAACAGCAGCGTCAGCCGCAGGAAGCGGCCCAGCTGGTCCAGCATCAGCGGCACGCTTTCATGGCGCAGCGTCGGCGTCCAATCCCAAAGATCCCACAGCCTGAAGCTGTCGTACAGCATGGTCAGCATCAGCATGAAGCCGCCGCCCACCAGGAAGAACACCATGAAGGCCTGGTTGAACAGGATGCCCAGCGGCGACGAGTCGTTGCCGGTGGCCGGATTGATGGTCGCGCCCAGGCTGGCGCCGCGCTGGTTGTCGACCACGAAGCCCACGGCCTCGAAGATCCAGAACGGGATCGCCACCAGGAAGCCCATCACCAGGCCGATGAAGACTTCCTTGGCCACCAGCAGCACCAGTTCGATCGCGCCCAGGTCGGTCACGGCATAGCGCGGCGCCAGCGCCGGCACCAGCACCAGGCCGATGGCGGCGCAGATGGCGTAGCGCAGCATGCCGGGCAGCAGCTGGCGGTTGAACAGGGGCAGCATCGCGCACAGCGCCAGGATCCGCGGCTGCGTCAGCGCCAGCGTGCCCAGGAAAACTTTCGCTTCGACGTAGGTGATGCCCGAGATCATGGTGGCCGGCCGCTCCTAGTGGATCTTGTAGAAGAGGTCGAACACGGAGATCGTGAAGTTGTACAGCTCGGCGCTGAGCCAGCGCGCCGTTAGCAGGATCGTGGCGAACACCGCGATCAGCTTGACGGCGAACGACAGCGTCTGCTCCTGGATCTGCGTCAGCGCCTGGAACAATGAAAACAGCGTGCCCACGATCGCGGCGACGGCGATCGGCGGCAGCGACAGCCACAGCACCAGGTAGAGCGCCTGGGTCATGTAAGAGACGAGGTCGACGGTTCCCATGGCGGCCTCAGGTGTAGGACAGCACCAGGCCCTGGATCAGCCGCGTCCAGCCGTCGACCATGACGAACAGGAACAGCTTCAGGGGCATGGAGATCGTGACCGGCGACACCATCATCATGCCCATCGCCAGCAGGATGTTGGAGACGATCAGGTCGATGATGACGAACGGCAGGTACAGCAGGAAGCCGATCTGGAACGCGGCGGTCAGCTCCGACAGCAGGAACGACGGAATCAGCACCAGCAGGTCGTCTTCCTTGAGGTTGCGGGCCTGCTGCTCGCCCCACAGCCCGCGCGCGGTGCGCAGGAAGAAATCGCGCTGCTCGGGTCGGCTGTTCTTGAGCATGAAGCCGCGCATCGGCTCGGCGCCGCGCGCGACCGCGTCGAGGATGCCTTCGAGCCGATCCGACTGCGACGCGCCCGGCGCCACCACCGCGGGCGGCGCGCGCAGTTCGTCGCCGATCTGCATCACCACCGGCCCCATGACGTAGGCGGACAGGATCAGCGCCAGCCCGTACAACGCCATGTTGGGCGGCACCTGCTGCACGCCCAGGGCATTGCGAACCAGCGTCAGCACCACCGCGATCTTCAGGAACGAGGTGGTCATGACCGCGGCCAGCGGCACCAGCGCCAAGAGCGCCAGGACGACCGCCAGGCTGATCGGATCCGCGCCGTTCATGCGCCCGCCTTGCCCAGCCGGTGCAGCGTCACGCCAATGCGGCCGTCGATCTCGACCAGCTCGCCGCTGCCCACCAGTGCGCCGTTGGCGCGCACCAGCACCGGGCCGTCGGCCAGCGGCCGCTCCAGGTCGAAGGTCTCGCCGGGCTGCAGCTGCCGCAGCTCGCCCAGCGTGATCTGGCGCTCGCCCAGCTCGAAAGTCAGTCGGACGGGGATGGCGTCGATATCGAGCGGCGTCTGGGCGCCCGCTTCGGCGTCCAACGGCGGTTGCGGCGTCTCGGTCATGAGGGAAGTCCAGCCTTGGGTAACGAGGTATGAGGAGCCCTGGCGGCGCACGCGCAGCCCCTGGCCGTCGGCGCCCAGCCACAGTTCGCCGTCGGGCGAGACCAGGCAGTGGTCCAGGAAAAGGGTGTCGCGCGGCGCCAGGCCGCGCAGTTCGGCCGCGGCCAGGTGGGTCCAGCCCAGGCAGACGCGGATGCGCACCGGCACGGCATCGAGGTCGATCTCGTTGGCCGCCGGCGCGGCGCGGCCGACCAGGCCGGCCAGCAGCATCAGGCCGAG
Organism: Achromobacter sp. ISS7; assembly: GCF_056523125.1. Classification (NCBI taxonomy): domain Bacteria; kingdom Pseudomonadati; phylum Pseudomonadota; class Betaproteobacteria; order Burkholderiales; family Alcaligenaceae; genus Achromobacter; species Achromobacter sp. ISS7. The sequence goes on from NZ_JAWRZD010000001.1 coordinate 3,813,870, forward strand.
GCCATCGGTATACAGCGTGGCGTAGATCGAGGCGCCATTGACGGGATGGCGCGCCGCGACGGTCCAGCCGTGCGCCAGGACCGGCGCCGGGCCATCGCGGCCGACCACGCGCAGGGGACCGCCCGGCGATACCTCGGCCAGGCCCGCCACCACTTCGGCCAACAACGTCTCGATGGCGGTCGACACCAGCGCCGGCGGCAGCGCGCCGGCATCGACGTCAGGCAGGCGCGCGGCCAGCCAGGCGTCGGCCGCGCTGGCCGGCAGGCCCAGCCGCAAGCGCGCGCCGGCCCATTCCAGGTCGGCCGACAGCGTGGCCGACTGGCGCAGGGCCTCGGCCACGCCGGGCGTGAAACCCAGGCGCCATTGCGCGGGCTCGGCGTCGGCGCCGGCCAGCGGCGCGAGCGTGACCGCCAGGTCGGCGCCGTGGCGCGCGATCAGCGTGCGGGCGCGGGCCTCGTTGCCGGACAGGCGCGGCAACGACGGCGGGGAGGAGGAAAGAAGCGTACTGGCTGTCATGGGTTCCAGGGATCAACGGATCGGCGCATCGGCGTCGGTTTCCGCCAGGCAGGGGTCTTCCGGGTCATCGGTGCCGACGCGCACGCGCGTCGGCCGCGCCAGGCTGTCGGCCAATTGCTCGGCCAGCGGCCGCGCCATGGCGGCCAGGCGTTCACGCGACGTTTCGTTGGCGCAGACGAAGTCGGCGATGACACGGCCGCCGTCTTCATAGACCGACACGCTGACGCCGGGCAGCACGTCGTCCTTCAATTCGACCCGCACCTGGCGCCGGCCCTGGCTGCCATCGGCCACCAGCAGCTGTTCGGCGCTGCCTTGCAGCGCCTGCGCCAGGGCCTGCGATGTGGCGTCGGCAGGCGCGGGCGCATCGGCCCGGGCCGCGCCGAACAGCGAGAACGGCGAGGGCGCGGCCGGCGGCGCGACGGGCGGCTCGTCCTTGCCGCGCGCCATGGCCTGCTCGAAGGCGCGCTTGTCGGCGTCGCTGGCCTGGCGGCCGGACGTCTGCGCATCCGATTGGGCCAGTCCCGAGCCCTGGGCGATCGCGGTATCCAGGCCGATGCGGCGGTCGATGCTCATGCCGGCTCGAACTCCTCGTGCTGCTCCCAGTCTTCGCGGTCGCGCGACAGCGAGGCGGCCTCTTCCATTTCCATGTCTTCCTTGTGCTCCAGCGCCTTCAGGTGCTCGGCCAGGTGGATGCTGGCCAGTTCCACGAACTTGCCGGTCAGGCGCACCGCCTGCTGGTGCTGGGCGCGGCGCTCGGCCAGCGCCTGGTTTTCCTCGCGCAGGCGCTCGGCGGCCTGCTCCACGGCCTGCTCGCGCTGGCGTTCGCCTTCGCGCAGGCCGGCCACGCCCTGCAGCACGTCTTCGATCTCGCGCACCCGCACCACGCGGCTGCACAGATCGCTGTACATGGCCCGTTCGCGCCGCTCGGACTCATCGCGGAAGTCCGCCAGCGCCCGCTCGGAGGCCTCGCGCGCGGCATCGGCCTCGGCGTGGCGCAGCCGCTGGCGCGACACCGCGATCTCGGCCTGGCCTTCGCGAAAGCGCTTGATAGCGAGCAGTTCGTCAAAGACGCTCATGCCGTCCCCACGATGGCGGTCATCTGCGCCAGGGCATCGGACAGCGTGGCGCGCTCGTCCGTGCGCTGCCGCAGGAACTGGTTGATCGCCGCGATCTTGTCGATGGCTTCGTCGGTGACTGCGTCGCCGCCGCGCTTGTACTCGCCGATCTTCACCAGCAGCTCGACTTCCTGGTACTTGGCCATCAGCTCGCGCAGGCGGCCGGCGGCGCGCTTGTGTTCGGGCGTGATGACCGCGTTCATGACGCGGCTGGCCGAGGCCAGCACGTCGATGGCCGGATAGTGGTTGGCCGCGCCGAGTTTGCGCGACAGCACGATGTGGCCGTCGAGGATGGAGCGGGTCTCGTCGGCGATGGGCTCGGTCATGTCGTCGCCTTCCACCAGCACCGTGTACAGCGCGGTGATCGAACCGTGCTCGTTCATGCCGGCGCGCTCCATCAGCTTGGGCAGCGTGGCGAACACCGACGGCGGATAGCCGCGGCGGGTCGGCGGTTCGCCCGCGGCCAGGCCGATCTCGCGCTGGGCGCGGGCAAAGCGCGTCACCGAGTCCATCAGGAACAGCACGCGCTTGCCCTGGTCGCGGAAATATTCGGCGATGGCCGTGGCCACATAGGCGGCCTTGGCGCGTTCCATCGACGACTTGTCGCTGGTGGCGCAGACGATCACGCTCTTGCGGCGACCCTCGCGGCCCAGTTCGTGTTCCAGGAATTCGCGCACCTCGCGGCCGCGCTCGCCGATCAACGCCACCACCGTCACGTCCACCGCCGCGCCCTTGACCAGCATGCCCATCAGGGTCGACTTGCCGCCGCCCGCGGCGGCGAAGATGCCCATGCGCTGGCCTTCGCCGCAGGTCAGCACGCTGTCCAGCGCGCGCACGCCCAGCTCCAGCGGCTGCGAGATGATGCGGCGCTTGAGCGGATCCGGCGCCTCGGCGAACACGGGGTAGAACTTGCTGGCTTCCAGCGGGCCCAGCTCGGCCTCGTCCAGCGGCCGGCCCAGGCCGTCCAGCACCCGGCCCAGCAGCCCCGGGCCCACGGGCACCATGTGGGCGCGGCCGGTGGGGATGACCTCGGTGGCGGTGGAGATGCCGTACATGTCGCCGATCGGCGTGAGCAGCGCGGCGTCGCGCGCGAAGCCCACCACCTCGCCCTTCATCTCGAAGTTCTCGCCCGGGTTGCGCAGGATGCAGACCTCGCCCACCTTCACCGACGGCACCACCGCCTTGATGATGGTGCCGATCACCTGGGTGACGCGGCCCTTGATGCGCAGCGTCGGCGTGTCCTGCAGCGCCAGCTCCATCATTTCGGAGATGTAGTCGAACTGGCGCATGGCTAGACGCGGCTGCCCAGGGTGCGCTGGAAGGCCTGGCGCAGCGCCTGGATCTGCCCTTCCAGGCTGGCCTCGACCATGCCGATCTCGCTTTCGAGGATGCAGGCGCCGCGTGCCAGGCGGCCATCGGCCAGGATGTCGAGGTAGCCCACGCCGGGATAGGCCGCCAGCAGGTCGTTGATCTGTTCGCGCACCGTGTCGACTTCGGCCGGATTCAGCCGCAAGGTCATCTGCTTCTGGTTGCGCACCACCGCCAGGGCGTTGCGCACCACCACCATGACCTTCTCGCGGTCGTCGAAGCCGTCCACCACCTTGCGCACGGCCGACATCACCAGCTCGACCATTTCGTTCTCGACGCCGGCGAAGTACTCGACCGTGCGGCCGACGGTCTCGATCATCTTCTCGGCCTGGTCCAGCAACGCCGCCTCGCGGCCCTCTTCGTAGCCGCGCTGGCGCTCGGCCTCGAACGCCGCCTGGGCGCCGCCGATGATTTCATCGGCCCGCGCCCGCGCCTGCGCCAGCAGCTGCTCGGCATCGGCCCATGCCGCCAGTTCGGCGCCGCGCAGCACGCGCGCGGCGGGGTCGACGCGGCCGGCCGAGGCGCGCGGCGTCAGCGGATCGCGGGGAATGAGGAAAGCCATGCGGGCTCCGTTTTCTTCAGTAGCGACAGGCCCAGCGCCAGCGCCTGCGGCGCGGGCAGGGGCGCGGGCGGCGCGGGCAGGTCGGGCAGTTTCAGTTCGGCGCGTTGCGCCAGCTCGGGGCCGGCGCCGCTCAGGGCCGCGCGCAACGCGCCCAGGCCCAGCGTGTCCACCGCGGCGGTGGTCTCGGCCAGGGTCCAGGCGGCGCTGTCGGCCAGGCCGTCATGCAGCCCCGCGGCCGTGCGCCGGGTGAAATCCAGCAGGTCCGCGCCCAGGTGCGCGATCAGCGCCCGCACCTCATCGCCGGCGATGGCGCGGCGCAACCGCGGCCCGCACAGCACCGCGCCCAGCCGGCGGGCGCACTGCGCCAGCGCCTCCGGCGCCAGCAGCGCCAGCGCCAGTTCGGGGCGGGCGGGATCGGTCACGGGGCGTTGCCACAGGCCCAGCGCGTCCAGTATCTCGCGCGACCAATGCCGGTGCCACGCCGGCGCCAGCGCGGGCGCGGCGGCGATCGCTGCCAGCGCGGCCGGCGGCGCATAGGCCGCGTGGCGGCTCGGGTGCAGCGTGCGGCTGGGCAGCTGGTTGAATTCAACCAGCCTGCGGTCCAGCACCGCCGATGCGGGCATCATCGTCAGCGGGCCTCGGACACGGGTTCGCGGCACTCGGGCCGGGCACGGCCCGGCACGCCGTAGCGCCACAGTACGTAGGCCAGCGCGCCGGCCAGGGCCAGCACCAGCAGGATCAGCAGCGCCAGCCACGCCAGCAGCGTGACCGACGAGCCCTCGCCCACCTCGATGCCCAGCACCTGGCGCGTGGCGTGGCCGGCGGCCGAGGCCGCGGCAGCGGGCTGCGCCGATACCAGCGCGATCGACACGCGGTCTTCGGTCAGCCCGGGAATCGCGTGCGTGACCAGCTTGCGGATCTGCGGCTGCAACGCGTCCAGGTTGTAGCCCGCCTGGTGCTTGATGAACACCGCCGCGGTCGACGGCGTAGTGTTCTCGCCCACGCCGCCGCGCTCGGGCAGCACCACGTGCACCCGCGCGGCCAGCACGCCGTCCATCTGCGACAGGGTGTTGGTGAGCTCCTGCGACAGCGCGTAGATATACCGGGCGCGCTCTTCCAGCGGCGACGACACCAGGCCTTCCTTGCGGAAGATCTGCCCCATGCCGTCGAAGCGCTCGCGCGGCAGGCCGCGGGCGCGCAGGATGTCGAGCGCGCGCGCCACCTGCTGGCCGTCCACCGACACGGCCACGCCGGTCTTGGTGGTGGCCTTCTGCGCGGAGATGCCGGCGTCCAGCAGCACCGACAGCACCTCGTTGGCCTCGCTCTCGTTGGCGGCCGAGAACAGCTCCACGCGCGATCCGCAGGCCGCCAGCAGCAACGCCAGGCCCAGCACCAGCCAGCGCAGCCGCAGCAGCGCCGAGGCCGGGCCGCGGCCGGACGCGACGGGGAAAGACAGGGATGAAACGGCTTGCATTAGGACATCCTGACGAGCGAATCGATGTTCTGCGTGGTGCGCGAGACGGCCTTGCCGACCAGCTCGTACTGCACCGACACCTGCACCAGGTCGGCCTGCAGCCGCAGCATGTCGGCGATGGCCGGCTGGGACGACATGGCGTCCAGGCGGCCCGAGATGTTCTGCCACTTCTCCGAGTATTCGGTGGTGGTGTTGCGCAGGCTGGCCAGGATCTGGTTGCCGAGCGTGGCCGGGGCCGCGTCGGTGGCGGGCGTGAAGGCCGATTGCAGCGCGGCCTGCAGGCCGGTCAGCGCGGGCGCGTCGGCCTGCGGCGCGGCCATCAACTGCGCGAAGCGTTCGGTGACCAACTCGGACGGCGCGGCCTTTGCCGTTTCCAGCACGGGCGCCAAGGCGGCGGAAAGTGCGGTGATCTCCATGATTCCCCTAGGGCGTGTCGCCCTTCGTTTCGGTTTCCAATCCCAGCAGCGAGCGCGCCAGCGCGACGCCTTCGTCACCCTCGCGGCCTTGCGCGCAGGTCTGCAGCAGTCGCGTGCTCTCGGCGTTGCGGCCGGCCAGCTGTAAGGCCAGTCCGCGCCAGGGCGCCAGCACGCCGCGTTCGGCGGCCGCGCTGGCCTCGCCCTGCTCCAGCAGCCGCACGGCCTCGTCGGCGCGGCCGGCGTTCAGGCGGGCCACCGCCAACCCCAGCCAGGGATAGGCCCGCCCCGGACGCAAGGCGCGCAGCGCCTGGAAGATGGCGTCGGCATGGGCCACGTCGCCGCGGCCGGCCGCCAGGAATCCCACTTCGGCGAGGATGCGCGCGTCGTCCGCATCAAGTACAAAAGCCGTCTCACCCGAGACGGCTGTTGCCGAGCCTGCATCCACCCTATCGATCATGGCGTTTCCAGTTCACGAATGGCCCTCTTTTGCCGTCAGCGCCAGCAGGCTCGCGGCGCGCGCGCCCAACGGGGCGTAGGCGCTGTCGGCCTCGGCCGCGGCCACCACCAACCGCAACGACTCGCGCGCCGCCTCGGGCTGCGCCAGGGCCAGCTGGCATTCGGCCACGCGCAGCGTGGCTTCCGGCGCCAACGGATACAGCACGCCGATCAGCGACTGGATCCGGATCGCCTCTTCGTAGCGCGCCTGCATCTGCAGGCACAAGGCCAGCCCGGCCAGGTAATGCTTGCGCGTGGGCCCGTATTGCGACAGGAAGGCGAACAGCGGCAACGCCTGGGCGTACTGGGCTTGCGCCACATGGGCATACGCCATGGCATAGATCACCTCGAGCTGGTCGGCGGTGAGCCGCTGGCTGCCCGGCAACGCCGCCAGGCCGTCATACAGTTGCTGCCCGAAGGCGCTGCGCGGGGTCGCGGATGGGGATAGGGACACTTTGGTTCGCTCCGATATTGATGCCAGTCAGACCATGGCGCGCTTGCCGATGTTGGCGGTGACCTGGCTCATGCTTTCGGCCGTCGCATTGATCATCTTGCTGACCATCTGCATCGACTCGTCCATGGCCTGCATCACGCTCTTGATCTTTTCGCGGTCTTCTTCCATCGAGGCCTGCAGCTTGACCAGCAGGGCCTCGAGCGCCTTCTTGTCGGCCAGCACCTTGTCGGCCGCCTCCTGCGCCTGCGCCGACTTGATGGTCTCGGCCCCGGTGATGACCTGGCCCGCGCCCTTGGCCACCGCGGCCGCGCCCGACGCCACCTGGCCGGCCGTCTTGGCGGTATCGGCCACCGTGCGCGCGGTCTGCGAGCCGACATTGGCCGCCGCATTGGCCCCCGCGGACACCGCGCCCGCGCCAAACGAGGCCACCGCCATCACCACGCCCACCGTGATGGTCGCGGCCAGTCCGACCGCCATCGCGATGTAGCCGGCGGTCTGCGGATCGGCGCCCGCCACCACCGCGATGGCGCCGGCCATCTTGCCCAGCGCGCCCGGTTCGATGAGGACAGCGCCGGTCATCAACATGGCCGCGCCGGCAACGATATTGCCGATCTTCTCGGCCAGCTCCGGTTCCACCCCGAAGGCCTGCAGCAACTTGCTCACGGCCTGGGTGATGAGATTGCTGATGCTGATTTCGGGGCCGCCGCACTCGGCGGATATCTGGTTCGCCAGCAGGCTGACCGCGCCGGCCACCGCGATGGCCGCCAGCGTCACCATGACCGGCCCGGCCGCGCCGCCCGTCACGGCCGTGGCCGCCACGGCCGCCACCACCATCAGGGCCGCCGCGATCGCCGCCACGATGGCGCCGATCCAGCCGAAGATCTTGCCCAGGATGCCGCCCTTGTCGGCCTCCTTGCTCTTCTGGATCCACTCATCGACCTTGCGCGCCTGCTCTTCGTTGTTCTTGGCCTGTTCGATGCGGTTGTTCTCGATGTTTTCCTTGGCGGAGCGCAATTGCGCGTCCTGCGTCTTGCCTTGCAGGGCGCGCAGCAGGTCCACCATCTCGGACGCCGAGAATTCACGGGCGGGCGGGGCGATGGCGGGCTTGCCATTGGCGTTGGTGACGCCATCGCCGCCACTGTTGCGCGCCTGCGCCACGCTCGATGCCCATTGCGAGGCCAGCGCGGCCAGGTCCAGGCCGCTGGCGGCGCGCAGGGCGGCCTCGGCCGCCGCGCCCGTGGCGGCGCCGGCGCCGGACGGATCCAGCGCGGGCGTCAGCCCGGCATTGCCGGTCGAAGGGCGGATATCCATGATCGTGGCTCCCCTGGCGGACTCAGAGATTGCGGGCGATGCCGCGGTTGGTTTCGCTGCGGCTCTGCTCGATCGCGCCGAGCTTGTCGCGCACGTCGCGGATGACGTCCATCATCTGCTGCATCACGTCATTGGCCTGCTGCGCGCCCGACTCGAACACCTTGGCGTCGGCTTCCAACCGCGCGCGGTCGGCGTCGGCCGCGCCGGCCTTGCGGTCATAGGCGGCCTGCACGATGCCGCCGACGCCGCCCGCCATGCCGCTCAGGCCCTGGCCGATGCCGGAGGCATTGTTGGCGAAGCCGTCGAGCTTGGCCTGCGTCACGGTCTGCTGCGCGGTCAGCGGGCTGGACGTGGTGGTCATGCGGGCCGAGGCTCCCATCGCCGCCACGCCGCCGGCGCCGACGCCGGCCTGGATGACGCCGCCGACGATCTGGCTGATGCCCTGCGCCAGCGCCCCCTTGAAGCGCTCTTCGGCGGCTTCCTTGATCTTGTCGGCCGCTCCCATCAAGGCCTGCGTCTGCGCATCCATCGACGCCGCGCGGTCGGCGCGGGCGGCATTGCGCTGCTCCTGCGAGATCTTCTGCAACAGCGCCATCACCGCGTACATGTCGGTATCGGCGCTCGCCATCAGCTTGTTCAGCGCTTCGGCCACCCCGGCGGCGTCGCCTTTCGGCGGCGGCGGCAGGCCCAGGGCCGCCAGCTTGTCGGCCGCGCCGCCCTTGCCCACGAACTGCGTGGCGTCCAGCTGGGTGAAGCCGGGCGGGGGCGCCGGCGCGGCGTCGGCGCCGGCCAGCGGATCGAGCAGCGCCGGATTGATGGCGCCCGGGTTGTTGATGTTGATCATCTCAATTCTCCTTGGCGCCACGCGCCGCCAGCAGGTCGCGCAGTCCCTGCGCGCGTTCGGCCAGCACGGCGTGGCGATCCGGTTTGCACATGGCCAGCGCCAGCTCGCACGACTGCAGGGCGGCCGCCGGCTGGCCCATTTCCAGCAGGCATTGGGCGGCATGGAACACCGGCGCCGGCTCCAGCGGGTCGAGCAGCGCGGCGGCCATGTACTGCTGCAGCGCGTCGGCGTGCTTGCCCATGGCCTGGGCGGTGGCGCCCAGGGCCACCAGGTAGCGATGCTCGGTGTGATCCAGGGTCACCAGGTAGGCCAGCACCTTGAGCGCATCGGCATAGCGCCCTTTTTCATACAGGCCGTAGCCCAGGCCATAGAGCGCCTCGCACTCGTCGGCGGTCACGCCCTTGAGCTGGCCCAGGCTGCCGCCCCTGGCCATCTGCTCGACGATCTGGTCATGCAGCGCTGCGTACTCCGCGCCGGTCATCGGCGCCTGGGCGGTGGTGGTCATGGCGGGCTCCAGGATCGGCAGGGTCAGACCATCGTGCGCGGACGCTTGACCGGGGCGCCCGCGGCGCGCGGCGTGCTGCGCTGGCGGGCATAGGCCGCTTCCTGCTCGACTTCGCGGTCGACCGCCTCCATGTCCTGGCGGAACAGGGCCTCGGCCTCCTCGCGCTGGCGCTCGTCCATCGGCTGCGCCTGCAGCGTGGCACGGACCTTGTCCGGGTCCAGGCCGAGCTTGCGCAGGTTGTCGTCGGACGCTTCGATGGACTGGCGGGCATCGCGCACGGCGGCTTCGGCGCGCTCGATGATGTCCTGGATGTTCTGGTCTTGGGTGTCGGCCATTGCCGGTCTCCGGATTGCGGGCGGGAAGGAAGGGGTGGGGATCAGCGCATGTTGCCGATGATCGACGAGCGGCTGTCCTGCATTTTCTTGATGAAGTTGGTCATCGTGTCGAAGGCCTCGTTACGCTTGTTCGACAGGCTCTGCAGGCGCAGCATGTCCATCTGCTGGCTGTTGCTGGCGGCGTCGAGCTTGCTCTTGATGTCGGGAATGGCCTTTTCCAGCCCCTCGCGAGTGGGCATGCCGGTCACGTTGGCGCCGATGACGTTGCCGGCGGCGTCCTTGATCGGCGTGGCCTTGACCGGCGCGGGGTCCATGCCCAGCTTGAACGCCTGGGTGGCGTAGTCCGTGGCCAGCGCCTTGTTGGTCGGCGTGCCGGCGCCTTCCTTGACCTGGTCGCCCGGCTTGGCGTCCTTGGAGTCCAGCGTGCCCTTCATGCCGTTGAGCTTGGCCTGCATGTCGTTCAGGGCGCCGGTCACTTCGTTGCGCTTCTGCACTTCCTCGATCTGGCTCTTGAGCTGGCTGTCCAGCAGCTTGGTGCGCTCGGACTGGACCATCATCAAGGCGGTCTCGATGTCCATGCCGGAAATGTTGCTCAGGTTGATGCCGCCGACGCCGGCGTTGCTCACGTTCATGTTCAAGATAAGCTCCTGGTCCGGGCGGATCGCCTGGCTTCGATGTTTCGGTTGACCGACTATGCAGCTTGAGTAACGGAACCCGGCGTCAGGTTCCACGAATCTTCTCGGAAATCGCCATCTTGCTGTCCTGCATCTTCTTGACGTAGTTGGTCAGCATGTCCGCCGACTCATTGCGGCGGTTCATCAGGGCCTGCAGGCGCAGCATCTGGTCCTGTTGCAGGTTGGAGGCCTCGTCGATGGCGCCCTGCACCCGGGTCACCGCCTTGCGCAGTTCGCCGTATTCCGAGTCGTAGCGAATGCCGCCCGGGCAGCGATTAAGGGTTTGCCCGGGGTAGTCGGGCGTCATGAAGCCTTCACCGCCGGCCATTTTCTTGACCAGGTCCACGGCCAGGAAATGACCGCGCAGATCGCCCTTGTCGCGCCACTGGGCCAGCAGCTCGGCCTGCTCGGGCGGCAGGTAGGCGCGGGCGAATTCCTTCATGTCGCCCATGTGGCCGAACAGGCGCCAGGTATTGCTGTCGGAAGAGAATCCCAGGTTGATGCCGGCCTCGGCCGCCGCCCGGTTGATGCTGTCGGCCTGGCGGAAACTCCAGCCGCCATGGGCGTCGTCCCATTCCTTGTCGTACTTGGCCCCGGCATTGAACTGCGCCTGCACCGCCTTCAGGCCGGCCTGGACCGTGTTGAGCAGTTCCAGGCGCCGGTTGAGCGCGCGCAACTCCTGGATCTGGGCCTCGATCTGCTTATCCAGCAGGCGTCCGCGCTCGCCCTGCACGCTGAGCATCGCGGTTTCCTGGTCCGCGCCCACCAGGTCGGCGCCGCGCACGCCGCTGGAGCTCTCCAGGCCCACCCCGCCCAGGCTGGGCTGGCTGCCATTGACAGGTCCGACCATCGCTTGCCCCTTATCCGGTCAACGCATGTTGCCGATGATCGACGACCGGCTTTCCTGCATCTTCTTGATGAAGTTGGTCATCACGTCGAACGCCTCGTTGCGCTTGCCGGTCAGGCCCTGCAACCGCAGCATTTCCATCTGCTGGGTGTTGCCGAGGTTGTCGAGCGAGCTCTTGATCTCGTTGACCGCCTGCGTGTTGGCATCGATCGCCCGGCCGTTGCTGGCGATCTGGGCCTCGAGCGCCGCGATCTTGCCGCCAAGCTGATCGACGAACCCCTGCACCACCCGGCCCTTGGCATCCATGGTGCCGTTGCGATCGACATCGCGGGGCGCGTCGTCACCCGTCGGAATGGTCAGCCCGGCCGCCTTGATCTGGTCGAGCGTGGCGTGCGAGAGCGCCTTGTCGTCCCCCTGGCCCCAGGACAGCCCATACCAGCCCTCGGGATTGGGGCACTTGCTGGCCGCAAGCCGGCCCTGCAGATCCTTGAGCTGGTCGATCTGCCCCTGCAGCGTCACATTGGACGACTCCAGTTTCAGGCTGTCGGCCGTCTTGGCGTTCATGGCCTCGTTCAGGCCCGCCATCTGCGCGTTGCGGCCATTGACCGAGTCCAGTTGCTGGCGCAGGGCGTCCTCCAGCAGCTGCGAACGCTGGGTCTGGACCGTCATCAGCGCGGTCTCGATGTCCATGCTGGACAGATCCATGCTCGCCACGCCCCCCACTCCCACTCCGGAAACCGTAGACATTCCTTTCTCCTTGATTGACCGTCCGCGCCGCCTGGCGGGCGTCTGGACGACACGGGTTAACCCTAGAATTCGGCGCGGCGGAAATGGGTTCTGTCGAATCCGTGGCCTGCTGGTGTACGTAACCGGCGCCGCGCCTTGGTTCCATGAAAGAACGATGGAACTTTCCCCGCCCAACCGTTACTACCCCTGACTGTGCGCGGCCTTCGTCCGCCGTTTCTCGCGCCTTCATGAACCGTATCGACGCCGGCCTGCCCGCTTCCGCTTTCTCGTCCACGACCTCGCACGCCGACCTCCAGAACGGCCAGCAGCAGGTCGGCACGATGCTGGGCCAGGCCGCCATGACGGTGGACGGCGAGATCTCGCTGGCGGATTCGGCCGAGGAACTCAGCCTGCACATGGCCGAGAAGACCGAGGACAAGCACCACGCCGAACGCAAGATCGGCCGCGACGCCCCGCTGCAGCTGCTCAGCGCCGAGGCCATCGTGGCCTACCTGGCCGAATCGCACGACGCCGACGCCCAGGAAAAACTGATCGAGCTGGCGCGCCACCTGCTGGCCGGCGGCGCCGATCCGCGCCAGGCCGCCGCCCGCGCGTTCGGTGACGCCACCCGCCAGTACCTCGGCCTGCAATACGCGCTGCGGCAGGGGGAGCGCGAAGGCGCCCCCGAGGACGTGCTGGACGGCCTGCGCGAGGCGCTGGCCGACCTGGAACTGGAAAGCGGTCCGCAGATACGCGCCAGCCTGAACACCGTCGGCGCCGCCGCCGGCTATGCCGATGACGCCCGCGGCGTGGCCGACTTCCAGCGCACCTACCAGGACGTGGTGCTGGGCGAGGCCTCGCTGGCCAAGACCCTGTCCCTGGCGCTGGAACGCTTCGGCGGCAAGGACGTGGCGCGCGGCCTGCAGCAGCTGATCCAGGCGCTCGGCCAGGACCTGGCCGCGGCCCGCCCCTCCACCAGCCAGGACCGGCTGCAGGCGCTGATGCAGGATCTCTATCAGCTGGGCGTGGCGGTCACGGTGCTCGACGGCTGCGGCGAGCTGGGCGAGAAAATGGCGCGCGAGCACGGCAAACCCCTGGCGGCCGACAAGCTGATGCTGGACCTGGTCAACGTCAGCAACGAGAAATGGCTGTCCGAATCGCGTTTCGCGGCGCTGGCGGCCACCCATGGCGCCGACAGCGTCGCCGCCCGCATCACCTTCCTGGGCGGCATCCGCGCGGTGCTCAAGGATCTGCCGCTGCCGATGTTCCCCGACCTGGACGCCCGCCAATCGGTCCTGAGCGCGACGCAACTGGCCCTGGACGCGGCCATCGACGAGGAATACGAATGAACAGCCTGGATCGCGCCCTGGGCGCCTTCGGCGAGACCATCGGCCTGGACCGGCTGGGCCTGGGGCCGCGCGGCAACCTGGCGCTGCAACTGGATTCGGGCCGCCGCGTCGCGATCGAGACGGCCGGCGACGAAGTGCTGGTCTACGTCTCCGAGCCGGTGCCCTACGACGCCGCGCCGCGCCTGCTGCAAGCCTGGCGCCGGGCCCACCATTCGCATCTGGCGGGCTACCCGGTCCAGGCGGCCCTGCGCGACCAGGACGGCATTCCCCGGCTGCTGGCGCTGACCCGCCTGCCGGCCGACCAGACCGACGCCCCCGCGCTGCGGCGCGCGGTGGACACGCTGGCGCGCTGGCTCGACGACGCGCGCGCCGACTGACCCCGGAACGGAGACCCACACCATGTCCGATATGCGCATCAGCGGCTTCGCCTTCGACCGGGGACTGGACGGCATCAGCTACGCCGGCCGCGAAACCACCGGCCAGCACCTGCCGGAACGCCAGGAGCTGGCGCCGCCGGCCGATGGCGTCAAGGCGCAGCTGGCGCAACTGCTCGACACCCCGAACATCGACCGCTACCTCGACGGCCAGCTGCGCCCCACGGTCGCCAACCGCGACCTGCTGCTGCCCGGCAAGTTCGCCCAGGCCCTGCAGGCGACGCTGGAAGGCCTGTCCGCCGCGGCCGAACAAAGCCAGGACCGCAATCCCGAGGACGCCCGCGCGCTGAACCGCGCGGTGCGGCTGCTCAAGGACGAGGCCGGCCTGCGCGACCTGGTCGCCATGTACCGCAGCGCGCTGTACCAGGGATGAACGCCTCCATGCCTCTGACGCCCGACGCCCGCGAGCTGCTCAGCCTGCTGGCCTATGTCTACCTGGAAAACAACCGCCCCGAAAAGACCGCCGTGGTGCTGAACGCGCTGCGCACGCTGGGGCTGGCCGACAGCCGCCAGCTGGCCACGCTGGCGCTGGCGCAACTGCGCGCCGGCAAGCCCGACGCGGCCCTGTCGACGCTCGACCAGCTGGCCATGCAGGGCGGCGTCGACGCGCCCTTCCACCTGATCCGCTCGCAGGCCCTGTTGGCCCTGGAGCGGCGCGACGAGGCCGCCGCGGCCATGCGCGCCTACGTTGCCCTGCGCCCCGCCGTGGCGGTCGCCCCCACCGAAGCAGAAACGACTTGAGCCGCCCCATGCAAGCCCTGAACCGCGTCGTCGCCGCCGCCACCAGCCGCAACGATATCGTCCTGGCGGTCCTGATCGTCTCGATCATCTTCATGATGATCCTGCCGCTGCCGACGACGCTGGTCGACGTGCTGATCGGCGCCAACATGACGCTGTCCGCCATCCTGCTGATGGTGGCCATGTACCTGCCATCGCCGCTGGCGTTCTCGTCGTTCCCGTCGGTGCTGCTGGTCACCACGCTGTTCCGCCTGGGCATCTCGATCGCCACCACCCGCCTGATCCTGCTGCAGGGCGACGCCGGCCACATCATCGAGACCTTCGGCAATTTCGTGGTCGGCGGCAACCTGATCGTCGGCCTGGTGGTGTTCCTGATCCTCACCATCGTGCAGTTCGTGGTCATCACCAAGGGCGCCGAGCGCGTGGCAGAAGTGGCGGCGCGCTTCTCGCTGGACGCCATGCCCGGCAAGCAGATGTCGATCGACGCCGACCTGCGCGCCGGCACCATCGACATGGACGAGGCGCGCAAGCGCCGCTCGGTGGTCGAGAAGGAAAGCCAGCTCTACGGCGCCATGGACGGCGCCATGAAGTTCGTCAAGGGCGACGCCATCGCCGGCCTCATCATCGTCGCGGTCAACCTGCTCGGCGGCATCCTCATCGGCACCATGCAGCGCGGCCTGACCGCGGGCGAGGCGGTGCAGGTGTATTCGATCCTGACCATCGGCGACGGCCTGATCGCGCAGATCCCGGCGCTCTTCATCGCCATCTGCGCCGGCATCATCGTGACCCGGGTGCAGACCGGAGACGGCCCCTCCAACGTCGGCAAGGACATCGGCGCCCAGGTGCTGGCGCAGCCGCGCGCGCTGCTGATCGCCGCCGCCATCGCGGTCGGCATGGGCCTGATCCCCGGGATGCCCACACTGACCTTCCTGGCGCTGGCCGCGGTGGTCGGCACCATCGGCTTCGTGCTGCTGCGCGGCACGCGCAAGGTGGTGGACGAGAAGACCGGCGAGATCACCGAGATCCCGGCGCTGGCGGCCGACGGCCAGAAGCCGCAGGCCAAGCCGCGCGCCGACGGCAGCGCCGAGTTCGCGCCCACGCTGCCGCTGATGATCGACGTGGCCGCCGCGCTGCAGCGCAGTTTCGACGCCGACGAACTCAACGAGGAACTGCTGAAGATCCGCCGCGCCCTGTACTTCGACCTGGGCGTGCCCTTCCCCGGCATCCAGCTGCGCTTCAACGACGCGCTGGCGGCGGACACCTACAACATCCTGCTGTCCGAAGTGCCGGTGTCGCAGGGCAAGCTGCGGCCGGGCGCGGTGCTGGTGCGCGACACGGAACAGAACCTGCAGGCGCTGCAGGTTCCCTACGAAACCGACAAGCGCTTCCTGCCCAACATTCCCACGCTGTGGGTCGAGGCGCGCCTGGCGCCGACCCTCTCGGCCGCCGGCATCCCGTTCCTGGATCCGCACCAGGTGCTGACCTGGCACCTGGCCTTCGTGCTGAAGAAATATTCGTCGGATTTCATCGGCATCCAGGAAACCCGCTTCCTGCTGACGGCCATGGAAGACCGCTTCCCCGACCTGGTCAAGGAAGCGCTGCGCGTGATGCCGGTGCAGAAGATCGCCGAGATCCTGCAGCGGCTGGTGTCCGAGGACATCTCGGTGCGCAACCTGCGCGCGGTGCTGGAAGCGCTGATCGAGTGGGGCCAGAAGGAAAAGGACTCGGTGCTGCTGACCGAGTACGTGCGGGTCTCGCTCAAGCGTCACATCAGCTACAAGTATTCCAGCGGCCAGAACATCCTGCCCGCCTACCTGCTGGCGCCCAACGTCGAAGAGACGGTGCGCGGCGCCATCCGCCAGACCTCGGCGGGCAGCTACCTGGCGCTCGACCCCAACGCCTCGCGCAAGCTGGTGGACAACATCAAGCGCGCCACCGGCGACCTGAGCGCGGCGGCGCAGAAGCCGGTGCTGCTGACCTCGATGGACATCCGCCGCTACCTGCGCAAGATGATCGAGCAGGACCTGTATGAGCTGCCGGTGCTGTCCTACCAGGAACTGACCCAGGAAATCAACGTGCAGCCGCTGGCCAGGGTGGACCTGTGAACCCGCCCGCAACCGGAGCCCCCTCATGAGCGAAGCGCTGGAACTGCGCGTGCTGTCCGGCCTGCATCGCGATGCGCGCTGCCTGGTCGCGGACGGCGCGGTGCTGGGCGCCGACCCGGCCTGCGACATCGTGCTGGCCGACGACGGCATGGGTCCGCGCGCCGCGCGCGTGCGCATCGGCGAAGGCGGCTGGGACCTGGCGCTGGACGATGGCGCGCCCAGCCAGCAGCCCGGCACGCCGTTCAACCGGCCGGTGCCGCTGGGTCCGGTCTGGATCACCGTGGCCCGCCGCGGCGACCCCTGGGCCAACGCGCCCGACGCCGCCAACGACGCGCTGGCGCGCGTGGCGGCCGAACCGGACGCCGCGCCCGAAACGGTGCCCCCGATCGCGCCGGCGGCCACGCCGCCGGTCAGCGACGAAGACCGCCAGCTGGAGCGGCGCCTGCCGCTGCCGCCCGCGCAAGGCCGGCGCCGCAAGCGTGACTCCTGGCCCATGGTGCTGGGCCTGGCCGCGGTGGTGCTGACCATCGTCGTCGCCATCGTCCTGACCCTGATGCCGCAATCCACCGCCAGCCGCGCGCCGCAGGTCGACCCGCGCCTGGCGGCCGCGGAAAAATCCGTGGGGCAGATCTCCGCGGTCTTCGAGCGCATGGGCCTGGCCTCGCGCCTGCACGTCTCGATGGCGCGCGACGGCGTGGTCACGGTGTCCGGCTGGGTGCGCAACGCCGCCGAACAGGATGCCGTGGCCTCGGCGCTGTCGCAGATCTGGCCGATGCCCGCCATGCGCATCAGCAACGAAGACGAGGTGGTGCGCACCGCCCGCACCGCGCTGCGCGCCTTCAACGTGCGCTACGAGCCGCGCTACGAGGGCGATGGCCGCCTGAACGTCGCCGGCATCGCCAGCAGCGCGCGCGAACGCGCCTCGGCGCTGGATGCGCTGCGCGCGCAACTGCCCGGCATGACGGTGCTGGGCAACAACATCGCGCTGACGCAGCAACTGAGCGACACGCTATCCAGCCAGTTGGTGGACGCGGGCCTGTCCGGCGTCACGCTCGCATGGAAGCCCGACCACCTGGAAATCGCCGCCGGCGCGCTCGACGACGACCAGCAGGCGCGCCTGCAGGACGTGTTGAACGAGTTCAACCAGAACCACCTCGGCGTCGCCAGGCTGGCCGCGGCCAGCGCCTCGCCGGCGGCCGACAGCGTGCCATTCGTGATCCGCAGCGTGGTCGGCGGGCCGCAGCCCTTCATCGTGCTGGAAGACGGCAGCAAGCTGCTGGTGGGCGGCGTCTACCGCAAGTACCGCCTGGTCGCCGTGGAAAACACCCGCATCATTTTCGAAGGCCCGCGCGCCGCCATCGTGACGCGCTGAACTCCCAACCGCCGCCCCCGACACCATGACCGATCCGACTGCCCTGACCGAACTGGAACAACGCCTGGCCGCCCCCGGCGGCGGCGCCTTGCGCGCCGCCCTGTCGCAACGGCTCGCCGAACTGGAACACGCTGCCGGCCAGCGCCTGGATTCTGGCCTGGTGCCGGTCGCGTTCCAGCAATACCAGGCGGTGGCGCAGGCCGCCGCCGCCGCGCGCGCGGTGCTGGCCGCGCTGCCGCTCGACCCCCGCGAAGGCGCCGACGCGCCGCCCGCCGCTTTTTCTCCCCTGAATCGCTAGGAGACGCATCATGGCTTTGAACGGTTTGACCGGCTCGTCCGGCCTGAATTTCAACAGCGTGAACAACACGATCTACGACAGCATCCGTTCGCAGGAAAGCAACCTGCAAACGACGCTGTCCAACCTGCGCACCAACGCCGACGGCAGCGTGTCGCAGGCAGACATGTTGAAGATGCAGCAACAGGTGCAGCAATGGACCATGCTGATCGAGATCCAGAGCACGATCACCAAGCAGATCGCGGACTCGCTCAAGGGCGTGATCCAGAAAGCCAGCTGAACCGGCTCCGGCGCCCGCCGCGCGGGTTCACACCGACTGCATCATGAAGGCGGGATTGCGCCACGGCGCGTCCGCGCCCGGCTCGGCGCGCGCGGCGCGCTTCTCCCAGGCCTCAACCTGGTTGAGCAGCGCATCGATCGCGGCCAGCAGCGCGTCCGCGCCGCATTGTTCGCGCGCCACGCCCAGCTGCAGGTGCATGCGGCCATCCGGGGCCGCGCACGCCACCACGCCGCCGCCCGCCTGCAGGAAGTTGCCCTGCGCGGCCAGCAGGGCCAGCGCGCCGTCCATCTTGCCCCCGCCCACCGCGCACGACAGCAGGATCTGGCCGCGCGCGCCATGCGCCATCAGCTGCACCAGGTGACGGCCATCGAATGCCAGCTGGCACAGGCCGCCCTCGGCGGGCGCCAGCGCGGGAATGCCCAGGGCCTGGCCGAGTTCGGAAAGCACCTGGGCGAATTGAGGGTCTGACACGGTGACGAGTGGCGATGCGGGCGCGACGGGCGCGGCCGCTCGAAGCGCGAGATGGACGAACCGCCATTATGGCACCCGCGCCGCGCGAATCCCAAGCCTCGGCAGCTCGAGCGCCCGGGCCGCTTGCGGCGGCTGCCGGACTTCGAGCATGGACAAAAGAACAGCGAACGATTCAGAGCGGCACCGCCGCCCTGGCCTCGCACACCTTGGCCAGGCGGCGCGCATCGCCGTCGAGCTCGCGCCACAGGCGCAGCAGCCGGTCCGCGCCGCAGCTGCGCGCATCCAGCGCGTAACGCGCATAGCCGAGCCAATGACGTTCCTGCGGCGCCAGCCCGCCTTCGGCCACCGCCAGCACCTCGCCGGCCAGGGCATGCACCGCGGGATCGTGCAGCGCGTCGCGCATGGCGTCGGCGCGCATGGCCCGCAGCCGCAGCCAGCCCCACGACCGCAGCAGGTCCTCGGCTTGCGGCAGGTTGCGCATCAGCCCCAGCTGCAACGCGGACGGCGCCATCACCAGCGTCGCCGCGACCTCGCGCCCCGCCTCGCGCAGCAATTGCGCGTCGGCGAAACCGGCGCCGGGCGCGCGGCCTTCGATGTAGCCGCTCGCGCCCAACTGGGCATACAGCTCCTCGATGCCGCCCGGCCGCCGCCAGGCCTCGCGCAGCGCCTCCAGCGACGGCGGCGTCGCCAGCCGGTAGCGCCAGCGCGCATCGAGGAAATGCGCGAACTGCGAATACTCGAAATGCGCGCCCTGCGGCGCGATGGTGACGCCTTCCCCCGTGTCCGAGCGCCGGCCCGGCCAGCCGTCCGACGCCAGGAACGCCGACAGGCAGGGCGACCCGCGCAGGTATACGCCAGTGGCCGACTTGTAGCCATCGTCCGCCGCCAGCGGCAGGCAGCGGCTGGCGGTGCCGGGCGCGAACATCCAGCGGAAATAATCGCCCAGGTCCACGAACGGCCGTTCGGGCAGGCGCTGCAAGTGGTAGTCGCCGGCATAGCGCGAGTGGCGGAACATGCGGTCCCACACCGTCAGCCGGTTTTCCTTCAGGCCGGTCGCGCGGCCGTTCTCCAGCGGGCTGTTGGCGAAGATCGCGATGCTGGCCGGCGCCAGCGCCAGCACCACGTTGAGCGCGCGCGCCGCCTGCGCCACGTCCACCGATGTGCACGGGCTGTTCTGTGCCTTGGCATCGATGCCCACGCGATGCAGCCATTCACGATGGCCCACCAGCTCGCGGTAGATCGGCCGCGGCACGTGCACCGTCGCGTACCACGACGGGTCCAGCGTGCAGTCCGGATGTTCCGACGCATTCAGCAGCACCGCGCCTTCCGCTTCCAGCGCGCGGCTGGCATCGTGCAGTTCCCGCGTGGCGCGCCGCGCCAGCTCGGCCAGTCCGCCGTCGTCTTCGGACACCGGCGCGAACGCGGTCTCGAGCAGGTTGAAGCCGTTGTCCAGGCCGCTCTCGCCGGCCGCCACCGACACGCCGACGATGCGCTCGCCGATGCGCGTCAGGCCAGGCGCCTCGCCACGTGCCGCCTTGATCGCGGCCAGCGCCTCGAAGTAGCCGCCCACCGGATGGCTGGCGCCGGTATCGCGCCGCGCCACCGCCATCTCCATTTCCAGCCCCAGCGTGCGTCCCGCGCGCGGCGTCATCGCGCCGCTCCGGCGGCGCGCGAGCAGGTCCGGCGGTCCGGAACGGAAGGGGTGGCGGCGTGCATCAAGACTGTCTCCTTGTTCTGTTGGCGCAGGGCGCGCCGCAAGCTGAGTAACACCGATGGCGCCGCCGTTCCCCGGCGGCCGGCGAGATCGCCTCAGTCGGGCTCGGCCATGTCCTGGAAGCGCCGCGTCAGGATGTCGACGAAGGCCTCCGTCACCACCGACGGCGCGGTCTGCGCGGGATAGGCCATGCAGACCCGCACCGGCAGCTTGGGCGTGAACGGGCGTATCGCCAGCTGCTGCGCGAAGACGTCGGCGATATACGGATTGACGATTCCCAGGCCGGTGCCGGCCGCGGCCAGCGCGCAGATCGTCGATGAATACGTGGTCTCGATTTCCGACACCGGCTGCACCTGGTGCGCCAGCATCGCGCCGCGCAACTGCAGGTACACGTCGTCGTCGGCGTTCAGCACCAGCAGCCGGCGTTCGTTCAGGTCGGCGATGCCGATGGCCGGCAGCGCCGCCAGCGGATGGTCCGGCCGCATCACGCAGACCGCCGCGCTTTCGTGCAGGCTTTGCAGCGCCAGGTGCGCGCCATCCAGCGGCACCGTCGTCACCACCACGTCATAGGTGCCATGCAGCAGCCCCTCGCGCAGATACTGGCTGCCCACGGTCTGCATGTTGATGTGCACGTCGGGATAGCGCTGCGCGAATTCCTCGACCGCGCCAGGCAGCATGCCCAGGCCCAGCGCCGGCGTGCAGGCCAGCCGCAATACCCCGCTGCCGCTGCGCCGCATGGCGGCCACGCGGTCCTCGATGCGCTCCAGGCCGACGAAGTGACGCTTGACCGTATCGAACAGGTCCTTGGCCTCGCGCGTCGGCCGCAGGCGGCCGCGCTCCATGTCGAACAATTTCAGGCCGCTGGCCTGTTGCGCCTGCGCCAGCAGGCGGCTCACCGACGGTTGCGTAGTGCGCAGCATCTGCGCCGCGCCGGTGGTGGTGCCGGCCAGCATTACCGCGTGGAAGGCTTCGATCTGACGGAAATTCAGCGGTCGGCTCATGGGGTCACAGGGTATAGCAAACTTGCATAGACTATGCCGAAAAAAGAATTTTTTCAAATACTTAGCCACTCCTACACTCGTGGCTCTTCGGGTGCTCCTGTTGCGCGCCTCAACGAAAAACCAACCGCTGTAGGGGAAATACCATGCGTTCAAGCCGTCCCTGGCGCCGCCGCGTCCTGCAAGCCCTTTGCCTGACCCTGGCGAGCGCGGCCCTGCCGTTCGCCGCCCAGGCCCAAGCCAATTATCCGGAACATCCGTTACGGATCATCGTGCCGTTCACCGCGGGCGGCAGCTCCGACATCCAGGGACGCCTGCTGGCCGAACACCTGGGCAAGCTCTACGGCCAGCCGGTCGTGGTCGAGAACCGTCCCGGCGCGGGCGGCCATATCGGCGGCAAATACGTCGCCGACTCCGGCCCCGACGGCTACACCCTGCTGCTCGGCTCCATCGGCCTGCATGCCACCTATGGCGTCTATAAGAACCTGAACTACCGTCCCGCCGACGACCTCAAGGTCATCACCGTCGTCGCCGAAATGCCGCACGTGGTCGTGGCCAGCCCCACCCTCGAAGCCAGCACCCTGGCCGAGCTGACCGCCCAGGCCAAGGCCAAGCCCGACAGCCTGCACTTCGGCTCGGCCGGCGTCGGCTCTTCGGTGCATATGGTAGGCGAACTCTACAAAATGGCCTCGCAGGCCCCGATCGTGCACATTCCCTACCGCGGCAGTTCGGCCGCCATCAACGACCTGCTCGGCGGCCAGATCCAGCTGCTGTTCGAGAACGTGCCCACCACCATCGGCTACATCCAGAGCGGCAAGCTCAAGGCGCTGGCGATTACCGGCGCCACCCGCTCGGCCGCGCTGCCGAACGTGCCCACCGCCGCCGAGGCCGGCCTGCCGGGCCTGACCGTGACATCCTGGACCACCCTGGCCGCCAGCAAGGACGTGCCCGACGCGCTGATCGAGAAGATCAGCGCCGACCTGCGCCGCGTCTATGCCGATCCGTCGTTCCGCGCCGGCCTCGAGCGGCTGGGCATGACGCCGGTGGGCAACAGCCCGGCCGAGGCGCGCGACTTCGTCGAGCGCGAGCGCGCCCGCTGGAACAAGGTCATCGAGACCGAACACATCAGCGCCGGCTGACCTTCCCATTCTTCATTTGATGAGTCGCATGACCACTCCCGCCATCGCCTGCCGCCGCCTGCAAGACGCGCCGTGGCATCACTTCTTCGGCTACTACAACAAGACCGTCTGGCACCGCGGCGGCCGCTACCTGCTGGCCAACCGCACGCCGGTCAAGGACGCCGTCCTCACGCCCGAGCTGCGCGCCGAGGTCGGCTACTTCGACCTGCAGGACGGCGACCGCTACCACGCCGTCGGCGCCACCACCGCCTGGAACTGGCAGATGGGCTGCCAATTGCAGTGGCTGGACGGCAAGGCCGAGCCGCAGCTGATCTACAACTGCCGGCGCGACGACGATGGCGGCTTCTATCCCGGGTTCCGTTCGGCGGTCTACAACCTCGTCACCGGCCAGACGCGCTACCTGCCGCTGCCGATCTACGTCGCCGCCCCCAACAGCCGCTACGCGCTGTGCGTGGACTACCGCCGGCTCTACATCACGCACCAGACCATCGGCTACAGCGAACACGCGCCGGCGCCGGTGGCCAACGCGCCGGCGGACGACGGCATCCACACGCTCGACCTGGACAACGGCGCGCACCGCCTGCTGGTCAGCTACGCCGACCTGCGCGACTTCCACCCGCGCGCGTCCATGGCGCGCGCGATCCACTGGGTCAGCCACATCGAGGTCAACCCGTCGTCGACGCGCATCCTGTTCCTGCACCGCTGGACCGAACGGGTCGAGGACGAAACCTGCTTCCTGCACCGCCTCATCACCATGAACCCGGACGGCAGCGACATGCGCCTGCTGGAATGCTCCGACCATCCGCTGCCGCAGCTGGCCGACGATTTCGATCCGGACGCGGTCGGCACCTTCGACTACGAGAAATCGGAATACCAGATCTCGCATCCGCTGTGGCGCGACGACCGCTCGATCATTGTCTGGGGACCGCATGCCGGCAGCATCCACTACCACCTGTACGAAGACGCCGACGGCGGACAGGTGCAGGTGGTGGGCGACGGCGTCCTCACCGAGAACGGCCACATGACGTTTTCACCGGTGGACAGCCGCTGGCTGCTGAGCGACACCTATCCCGATCCCGTCACCCACGAACGCATCCTGTTCCTCTACGACATGCGCACCGGGCAGCGCCATGACCTCGGCAGCTTCTACGCCGACCCGGGCCTGTCCAAGGAAAACCGCTGCGACCTGCACCCGCGCTGGAGCCGCGACGGCACGCAGGTGTGCGTGGACTCGGTGCACGAAGGCGAACGCCAGATGTACGTGCTGGACGTCGCGCCGATCGTGAAGGCCTGACGCCGCTCAGCCTTCGCGCGCGACCTGGCGCAGCGCCTGCTCGAACACGTCCGCCGGCTGGCCGCCGGACACCAGGTACTTGCCGTTCAGGATCACCGACGGCACCGAGGTGATGCCGCGGTCGCGCCATTCGGCTTCTTCCTTGCGCACCTCTTCGCTGTAGCGGCCCGAGGCCAGCACCGCGCGCGCCTCGGCCGCGTCCAGGCCGGCGTCGGCCGCCGCCTGCACCAGCACCTCGACGTCGCTGGTGTCCTGGTTGTCGAAGTGATAGGTCTCCAGCAGGCGCTTTTTCAGCGCCGTCTGGCTGCCCTGGCCCTCCAGGCCGGCCCAATGCAGCAGGCGGTGGGCATCGAAGGTATTGAACGAGCGGTTGTCGTCGCCCATGCGCATGCGCATCCCGACCGCCGCGGCGCGCTCGCTGATCACCTTGCGATTGGCCTGCACCTGCTCGCGGCTGTAGCCATACTTGGCCATCAGGCGCTCGATGGTGTTCTGCCCGCCCTTGGGCATGTCGGGATTGAGCTCGAACGGCCGGAAATGCAACTCGACCTCGGCCTCGTCGCCCACCCGCTCGATCGCGGCCAGCAGGCCGCCCAGGCCGACCGCGCACCAGGGGCAGGCGACATCGGACACGAAATCAACAGTGATCTTGGACATGGAACTCTCCGGGAACAGACGGTCAGCGTAGAACATTGCGGCGCGGCGCCTGGCAAAAGCCCTGGGCCCGCCAGGGATTCAGGAAGAAACGGGCAGCGGGCGTCTCGCACGCCGGCCGCACCGGGTCAATCCCCGCCGGCAACCGCCCGCAACGCATCGATCAGCAGCTCCGCCGGCCGCGACAGCGAGCGGCCCGACCGCCGCAGGATGCCGATGAACCGGTACAGCGGCGGATCCTCGATCGAAATGCGGCGCAGGCGGTTGGCATCGCCGCTTCGCACCACCAGTTCCGACAGCACCGCCACCCCCAGCCCCTGCGCCGCCATCGCCATGATGGTCGAGTTGTAGACGGCCTCGTAGGCCGCTGGCAGCGAGATCCGGTTCTTGTCGGCCGCGGCTTCGATGTGCATGCGGATGCTGCTTTCCCTGACCGGCAGAATCAGCGGCGGCCCCGCCAGTTCCCTGAGCGTCACGCTGTCGCGCGTGGTCCACGGATAGTCGGGCGCGACAAAGGCGCAGAAACGGTCGGTCATCAACTTTTCCCACACCAGCTCCTGGTCGCGCTTGACCGGGCTGCCCACGCCAAAATCCACCTCGCCGTTGCGGATCAGGTAGGTCAGGCGGGCCGCGACGGTGTCGCGTATGCGCACCGTGATGCGCGGGTATTCACGGTTCAGCCGATGAATCGCGCGAGGCAACAGGCCGGCGGCCACCGACGGCAGGGCCGCGACCGTCACCGTGCCGCGATCCGGATCATTCGCATCCCGGGCGTAGGTGACCAGGTCTTCGATCTCCACGACCAGGCGTTCGATGCGGGAGAAAAGCTCCTGGCCCTGGGGCGTGAGATTGACGCTTCTGCGGTTGCGGTCGAACAACTGCGTACGCAGGTGCGTCTCGAGCTGCTGGATCTGGATCGTCAGCGCCGACTGAGAGATGTTCAGTTCGTACGCGGCGCGCGTGAAATTGCCCAGGCGCGCAATGGCAAGAAAGGCACGCAACTGCTTGAGATCACCCAGCATTATCGAAATCTCCCCATTTGATATCGCAGCCGGTGAGCTATTTGTTTTTTTGAAAACTCTATTCGTTTATTTGAATTTTACCAATCACAACCACCTCGGTAAATTGTGCTCCAGCACTTGACCAAGCCTTTACACGGGGAAAAAGATGTCCGAGATCAGCAAGGTGGTTGTGGTGGGCGGTGGCACCATGGGATGCGCGATCGCCGCCATGTTCGACGTGGCGGGGTGGCGTGTCCACGTGGCCGAATCGGCGGCGCAGGCCCGCGGCGCCATCCCCGCGAAAGTGCGGGCGGCCCGGCAGGCGCTAGGCGCCGAAGGCGACGCGGAATCGCTTGTGGTGCACGGCGCGCTGGCCGAAATCGACTGGAATGGCGTCGACATCGTCATTGAATGCGTCTTCGAGGACCTTGCGCTCAAGCAGACCGTCTTCGCCGAACTCGAAGCCCTGTGCCCGGCCCCGACGCCGCTCACCAGCAATTCCTCCAGCTTCCCCATCAGCCAGATCGGCGCGGGCCTTTCCACGCAGCGCCGGATGCTGGGGCTGCACTTCTTCATGCCCGCGCACCTGGTTCCCGCGGTCGAAGTGGTGTGCAGCGCCGTTTCCGATGCCGCGATCGCCCAGCAGGTCAGCGATATCATGCGCGCCGTCGGTAAGAAGCCCATCCGCGTCAAGCGCGACATTCCGGGCTTCCTGGCCAACCGGATCCAGCATGCGCTGATGCGCGAAGCCATCGCTTTGGTGGAAGAGGATTTCGCCTCGGCCGAGGACGTCGACGCCGCGGTCCGCTATGGCTTCGGCTTTCGCTACATCGCCGCCGGCCCGTTGCTGCAAAAAGACCTGGCCGGCATCGACATTCATTGCGCCGCCGCCGCCACGATGTACCCCTACCTGCGCACCGACCAGGCGCCCAGCGCCTACATGCGCAAGCTGGTGGACGAGGGCGACATCGGCGTCAAATCGGCCAACCTGCGCGGGTTCTACCAATGGACGCCCGAGCAGGTCGCCATCGAGCAGCAGCGCTACGAAACCGCGCTGCGCAAGGCCGCCCGCATCCTTGCCGACGAGGAGAGCCATCGCTGACATCGCGCAAGACCGCAGCGCCAATCTCAAAAAAAACAAACGTTGGCAATACCGATTACCACCAAGGGGAGAATTGATGAAGCGAAACCACCAGACCGGGGAGGCCCTATGAGCGAACGCCGCGCCTCCCACGAAAGATTCCTGGCGCTGCAGCGCGCCATGCACGCCATCAACAACATGGCGGAAAAGTGCGCCGGCCTGTTCCTGCTGGGCATGATCATCGCCATCTCGGTATCCGTTTTCGCGCGGCTGCTCTACACCTACACCGGCATTCCGCTGTCGGCACCATGGGCGGAAGAGCTGGCGCGCTACCTGATGGTCGGCAGCGTCTTCATCGGCGGCGCGGTTGCCGCCTACCACCTGCGGCTGATCGGCGTCGACGTCTTTGTCGGCCTGGTCCCCGAGCGACTGGCCCGCTGGCTGCGGCTCCTGTCACATCTGTTGACCCTGGCGCTGGCCGTGCTGCTGGTCTGGAAATCCGTCCGGCTGATCGAACTCGGGCTGAAGCAATGGTCTCCCGCCATGGAAATGCCCATGGCCTATGTCTATGCGCTGATGGCGATCGGCTGCCTGCTCATGTGCGCCAACACGCTTACCAATGCCGCAAGGGAACTGCTGGATGCGCCGTCGCCGCAGCGCGAGTCGGCCGAAATGGAAGAAGCGATGGAAATCAAGAACAGTGTCGAGGGGGCATTATGATCCTGGTACTCGGAGTCTCGTTTTTCGCGATCATGCTGATCGGCGCGCCCATCATGACGGCCTTGGGGCTGTCGGCGGCGATGGCCCTGCAGTCGGGCGACAAGTCGCTGTTGATCGTGGCACAGATGGCGTTCCAGTCGCTGGATTCGTTCAGCCTGATGGCGGTGCCGTTCTTCATTCTCGCGGGCCACCTGATGCAGTCCGGCGGCGTCGCCCGCCGGCTGGTGCAACTGGCCAACGCCTTTGTCGGCTGGATCCGCGGCGGCCTGGGCGCCGTTGCGGTGCTGACGTCCCTGTTGTTCGCCACGGTGTCCGGGTCGTCGTCGGCCACCACCGCCGCCATCGGTTCCGTGCTGATCCCCGAGATGGAAAAAAAGGGCTATCCCCGCTCGTTCGCGGCCTCCATCGCCGCGTCGTCGGGTGAATTGGGCGCCATCATTCCGCCATCGATTCCGATGGTGGTGTATGCGCTGACGGCCAACGTCTCGGTCGGGGCGCTGTTCATCGCCGGCATTCTTCCCGGCTTGCTGATCGCGTTGTCGCTGATCCTGACAGTCTGCGTCATTGCCAGCATCAAAGGCTGCGACGAGGTGCGCGCGGTCAGCCTGAAGGATTGGACCAAAGGCGTGCTGGTGGCGCTGCGCGACGCAACTCTGGCGCTGATGATGCCCGTCATCATCCTGGGTGGCATCTATGGCGGACTGTTCACGCCAACCGAAGCCTCTTGCGTAGCGGTGCTGTATGGCCTGGCGCTGGGCATGTTCGTCTACAAGGAAATCACGCTAGGCAACCTCCTGGGCATCTTTGGCCGGGCCGCCGTGATGTCCGCGATCATCCTGCTGATCGTCGCCTTTGCCGCGGTGTTCGCCTATCTGCTGACGATCAATCAGGTGCCGCAACGCGTCGCCGCCATGCTCGGTTCGGTCACCACCAGCCCCATCGTCTTCCTGCTGCTGGTGAACGGCATGCTGTTCATCGTCGGCATGTTCATCGAGGCGCTGGCCGCGATCCTCATCATCGTTCCGATCCTTGCGCCCATCAGCGTGAGCTTCGGCATCGACCCCATCCACTTCGGCATGATCGTCATCACCAACCTCGCCGTGGGCATGGTGACCCCGCCGGTGGGCGTGAACCTGTTCGTGGTGTGCGAGGTCGCGCAACTGAAGATGCACCAACTGGCCCGCTACCTGGTCGTGTTTCTCGCGGTCCTGATCATCGACATTCTCATCATCTCTTACGTACCCGCCCTCAGTACGGCGTTTCTGTAGGTTGCGGCGCCGGGCGCGCCGCGCCCAGTCCGAATTGAAATTACAAAACCAGAATCATCCAGGAGACAAGACATGCGTCTGATCAAGAAAATCCTCGGCATGGGTGCCGCCAGCCTGTTGCTGCTGTCCTCCCCGTCGCACGCCCTGAACATGGACGTGGGCCACACGCTCACCACGGACAGCCCGTTTCACGTCGGCACGCAGAAATTCGCCGACATCCTGAAAGAGAAGTCCAACGGCAAGATCACCATCACGGTGTTCCCGCATTCGCAGCTGGGTGGTGAAATCACCATGATCCAGGGCGCCGTGGCCGGCGCCACCGACCTGTTCGTGACCGGCCAGCCGGCGCTGAACAACGTGGTGAAGGAATTCCTGGTCTTCGACGCCCCCTTCCTGTTCGACAACGTCCAGCAAGCCAACGAAATCCTGGCCGGGCCGGTCGGCGACAAGTTCATGGACGTCCTGCCCAAGTACGGCCTGGTCGGCCTGGGCTGGTTCTCGGCTATCGAACGCAACGTCTTCGGCGACCGCGCCATCAACGCGGCCGGCGACCTCAAGGGCATGAAGATCCGCGTCATCCAGTCGCCCGGCTATGTCGAGAGCTACAAGACGTTGGGCGCGCAAGCCACCCCGATGGCCTATTCCGAGCTGTACCTGGCCTTGCAGCAGAAAGTCATCGATGGCGGCGAAACCACGCCTGATCAATTCGTGTCCGACAAGTTCATCGAGGTATCCAAGTACTTCAACATGACGCACATCAACATCCACCCTGCGTTGTTGGTCATGTCCAAGACCCGCTGGGACTCGCTGTCCCCCGACGAACAGAAAATGGTCAAGGCGGCCGCCGACGAAGCCATGGCCTACGCCCGCGACTACTACAAGAAAGTCTATGACGCAGGCATGAGGACCATGGCGGAAAAAGGCGTGACCGTGGTCTACCCGAGCGATCTCGATTCGCTGGTGCAAGCCACCCGTCCGGTGGTACAAAAACTCGTCGGGCAGGCCCCGAACGGGCAGGCGCTCTATGACGCCGTGATAGCCGCCAAGGCCAAAGCCAAGGCCAATCAGTGAACCTCCCCGGAACCGACACAGGAATGGCGATGACCAGCTTCACCGAACCAGAGAACCTGCGGGTATTGATCACCGGCGCGGCCGGCAACATCGGCAAATGCCTGCGCGACCAGCTGCGCGGCCGCTACGCCTTGCTGCGCCTGGCCGACATTGCCGAGCAGGAACCCGCCCAGGCGGGCGAGGAAATCCGCACGCTCGACGTGCGCGACATGGCATCCGTCGAGCGCTGCATGGAAGGCATCGACTGCGTCATCCACCTGGCCGGCATCCCGGGCGTGGACACCTGGGACAAGATTCTGCCGATGAACATCGACGGGTGCTACAACGTGTTCGAGGCCGCCCGCCGGCAGCGCGTGCCCCGCGTCATTTTCGCCAGCTCGAACCATGCCGTCGGCTACCATCGGCGCGAACGCTTTCTCGACAATGCCGTGGAGCCCAGGCCCGACTCGCTCTATGGCGTTTCGAAGGTGTTCGGCGAAGCGCTGGGCAGGATGTATGCCGACAAGTACGGCATGTCGGTCGCCTGCCTGCGCATCGGCACGTTCCGCACGCCCGACCGTCCGAGCGAAGCCCGCCAACTGCTGACCTGGCTGAGCCACCGCGACATGGCCCAATTGGCGCGACGCTGCATCGAACACGCGTCGTATCACTTCGTGGTGGTGTATGGCGTGTCGAACAACCTGCGCAACCGCTGGGACAACAGCGACGTGAAATTCCTCGGCTACCAACCGCAAGACGACTCCGAGGTATTCGCCGCGGAAATCCTGGCCAAGGATATTCCCGAGGACCCGATCGCCGCCCAGTTCCATGGCGGCTTCTACTGCCCGCTGGAATTCGTCGGCACCACCGAACGGATCTCCTGAAACCCAGCCCCTTCATCCGTTGCCACAGGGAAACCATGTACGCCGCTCCGCCAGCCATTCAAGCCGAAGTCTTTGCTCGCCTGCCCGACGCCTTCCGCAAACCGGAAGGAACCTCGGAATGGCATCGCTACCAACCTGGCAACCAGCCACCGCACTCGCTCCTGGAGGGCCCCTCCTTCGATGCCGACGGCCGCCTGTATTGCGTGGACGTGCCCTGGGGCCGCGTGTTCCGGGTCGACACGCAGGGCCGGTTCGAGCTGATTGCCGAATACGATGGCGAACCCAACGGCCTGAAGATCCATCAGGACGGCCGCATCTTCATCGCGGACTACGCCCGCGGCATCATGTTGCTCGATCCACGGACCGGCTCGGTCAAACCGGTGCTCGAGCGGGTCCACCTCGAACGCCTCAAGGCGGTCAACGACCTGGTCTTCGCTTCCAATGGCGACCTGTATTTCACCGACCAGGGCCTGACCGGCTGGCATGACCAGACCGGCCGGGTCTTCCGGCGGCGGGCGGATGGGCAGGTCGACTGCCTGCTGGACAACATCCCCAGCCCCAACGGCCTGGTGCTGGATCCCAGCGAGTCGATCTTGTACGTGGCGGTCACGCGCGCCAACGCCATCTGGCGCGTGCCGCTGACCCGGGAGGGCAAGGTGACCAAGGTCGGCACCTTCATCCAGATGTCCGGCGGCGGCGGCCCCGACGGCCTGGCTATAGACGAGGCGGGCAACCTGGCGGTGGCGCACGTAGGGTTGGGCGCGGTCTGGCTGTTCAGCCACCGCGGCGAACCCATGCTGCGCATCAATTCGCCCTTGGGCGCATTGACGACCAACGTCGCCTTCGGCGGCCCGGACCGTCGCACGCTCTATATCACTGAATCCGAATCGGGTTCGATCCTGCGGGCGCCGATGCCGGTTGCGGGGCGTGTCATGTATTCCGGGTGCTGATTCCCGCAGTGAATTCAGCGATGGCTTTTGGCGAAGACCGGCGACACGCCATCATCCATGGCGCGTCCTCCCGTCGAACAGGATCCGCTCGATCGCGCGCACGCGGTCGCGGCGCCGCCTGAGCGCGCGCACCGGCCTGCCGAAAACGCGCTTGCGCTGCCTGGCCTCGCGGCTGGCCTGCAGATGCTCGATGAACACCTCGTCGCATGGCGCATTGTCGGTCTTGTCGAAAATCCAGCAATAGGCAACCGGCAGCCGCGCCTGCCGATAACGCGGCTCGGCGGACGAGGCGTCGTCGGCCAGCAGGCGCTCCAGCACCCGCTGGTCCCACTCGTCGGGATTCTCCGCGCAGGCCTGCGCCCATGCTTGCAACAGCGCGGCGGCGCCCGCCGTATGGTTGATGAACAGCGTGCCGCTCAGCAACTGGCCGCCGGGTTCATGGTAGGCGGCGATGTCGCAGTCCAACGCGGCCAGCGTCGGCCACGGATCGCGATGAAACACCGCGTCCACGTCGACATACAGCAGCGGCCCGGTGTGCTTCTTGCGCATGGCGACCAGCACCGATGGCTTCATGGATGCGTTGCGCACCCAGGACCCGGTGGATTCGATCGGCTCGGCGTCGACGGCAAGCCCCAATCGTTCCGCAGAACGCAGCAGGCGATTCCTTTCCGTCTCGTAAATGCTGTCGCGGGTGAAGAACGCCACCACCATGCCCGTGGCGCTGCCTCGTCGCCCGCCCGGCGCCACCTTGTCGGGTCCGGGAAAGCTCGGAACCCCTCGCGCCTGCTCCGCGGACCAGCCGAACCACCTGCGTCGAAACCAATCGAACATGATGCGCCACGCTTTTCAAGATCAGGTAAAACGGGCGTACCGGCGACGTCATGTCGACAGCGGGGGCAGGCTCGCACAACGCTGCTCCCGCCGCAACGCGGCACACGAGGGTGCGGGCGGCACAGGCGCGGGATAGAAGCGCAGGCTGAGTTTATGAATCGACGCCATACGCGTCGACGCGATTGCAATCAGTAGAAATTCAAATCGCCGCGCTGAAATAATTCTTCGCGCGGCCTCCCTCTGAAAGGCCTTTTCAGGCCCAACACAACTTTCAACCTGCTTTCCGGACAAGGCTCGCCGCGCGCCGGGAAAATCCCGGCGGCGTCGGCCCTGTGGTCGGCCCTGTGGTCGGCCCTGTCGTCGGCCCTGTCGTCGGCCCTGTTGTCGGCCCTGTGGTCGGCCGGATCAGGCGTACTGCGCAAGGCCGCCTCCCAGCGACCAGTTTTCCTTCAGCACCTCGACGAGGTTCACGAACACGTCTTCGGGCCGCAGGCCGGGATCTTCGCCAAGCAACTCCGCGATCCGCCGGAACAGCGCCTTCTTCTGTTCCAGCGTACGCGTGTTGTTCGCGGTGATCTGGATGAACACCAGATCGTCGCTTCGAGCGATATCGAGATAGGTCGCCCCGTAGCGGAAATTCGCGGCCTCATGCTCGGTCATGACCATGAACTGGTCATCTTCGGGAACATTGAATGTCTCGCGCAGCGCCCGATAAACGCTGTCGAAGATGGCTTGCCTATAGGCCTCCGGCTTTCCGGAGCGCAACGAGATATGAGCGAACGGCATGGGAAATTTCCTCCTTGGTGGTCCCGCTGCCCATTATCCATTCTGATAACGTATGCGTTCTTATTTCAACGATAAAGTTTTGAAATGACCAAGCGCGCCCTCGACCTGGAGGCGGTCAGAGCCTTCATCCGCATTGCCGAGCTGGGCAGTTTCACTCGCGCCGCCGAATCGCTGCAGACCACCCAGGCGGCGATCAGCCTGAAGCTCAAGCGGCTCGAAGAACGGCTGGATTCCAGGCTCGTCGAACGCACGCCCCGGCGCGTGGAGCTTTCGGCCCATGGCGCGACCTTTCTCGAGCATGCGCGCAAGCTCATCGAGGCGCACGACCGGGCGCTCTCGGTCGTCGCGGGAACGCGGCAGCGTCTCGCCATCGGCATCAGCGACCATGTCGCGGGTCCGGAACTGCCGGCGCTGATCGCACGCATGAACGCGCAGGATCCCCGGCTGCTGATCGAAATCCGGATCGGCTCGTCGGCCGAGCTGCTGCAACGTTTCGACCACAGGGAACTCGATACCGTGATCGTCCGCTTCCAGGCCGGCCGCGGCGATGGGGAAATCCTCGCCGAAGAACAGTTCGGCTGGTTCGCCATGCCCGGCTGGCAACATCGGGCCGGTGAGCCGCTGCCGCTGGCCACGATGGCCGAGCCCTGTGGCGTACGGGCCCTGGCCGAGCAACTGCTCGACGAGGCCGGCATACCCTGGACCGAAGTGTTCGTCGGTGGCGGCGTGATGACGGTCGCCGCCGCCGTCATGGCCGGGCTCGGGGTTGCCGCGCTTGCCCCGCGCATGGTGCCGTTCGGTGCGCTCGACGTCGGCCCCAGGCTGGGGCTGCCGGATCTGCCGCGGCTGCCCATCCTGGTGCATACCCGGGTCAGGGACAGCCGCTCGCGGGATGCACTGGCCGCGCTCTCGGCGGCCTTTCGCGGCGCGGTGCGAAGCTGATCGTCGAAGCCGGTCGTTCGCGCGGAGCAGCGGCCGGCTTGAGCACTCAAGGAAGGCGAACGCTGCTTGCAGCGCGTTCTCGCCGGGCAACAAAAAACCCGCAGAACCAATGTTCATGCGGGTTTTTGGGGCAAGCAGCTGGCGGATGACCGCGCGGCAACGCTTGCGAAATTCTTGGCGGACAGAGGGGGATTCGAACCCCCGATACGCTTTTGACGTATACACGCTTTCCAGGCGTGCGCCTTCAACCACTCGGCCACCTGTCCTGATCCGGTACGCATTGCGAAAAATGCGAATCCGCGATTCTAGCAGATCGGCAAGAAAGCTGCATTGGCGGTACGGCAAAAGAAAAAGGGGACGTTATTGCGTCCCCTTTTTGCCACGGGTGCCCATGCCCGCCAGGCCATGGCGGCTCCGGGCCTCCATCGCTCAGGCGTTCGGCGGATCCTGCTCGCGGTACGAGCCGACCGTGCCGTCCGGCTCGGTTTCCTCCAGCCGCACGCGGAACCCCCACAGGCGCGCCAGGTGCTTCATCACCTGCTCCGCATCCTCGGCCGCCAGCGGCCGGCCGCGGCTCTTCAGGTGGCGCAGCACCAGCGAACGGTCGGTGTCGCGGTTGAAACGGACTACCTGGATGTCCGGCACCTGGTTGTCGCGGTTGTGCTGCGCGGCCAGCAGGCGGCGGATGTCGCGGTAGCCGTCGTCGTCATGGATGGCGGCGACTTCCAGCTTGGGATTGGCCTGGTGGTCGGAGATCGCGAAGAAGCGGAACTCGCGGATCAGGCGCGGCGACAGGTACTGCGAGATGAAGGACTCGTCCTTGAAGTTGCGCATGGCGAAGTCCAGCGTCTTCAGCCAGTCGCTGCCGGCGATGTCGGGGAACCAGCGGCGGTCCTCGTCGGTGGGCTTTTCGCAGATGCGGCGGATGTCCGACATCATCGCGAAGCCCAGCGCATACGGGTTGATGCCGCCGTAGCCGCGCTCGTCGAAGCCGCGCTGGCTGACGACGTTGGTATGGCTCTGCAGGAACTCCATCATGAAGCCGTCGTTGACCAGCCCCTTCTCGTGCAGCCGGTTCAGGATGGTGTAGTGCCAGAACGTGGCCCAACCTTCGTTCATCACCTTGGTCTGGGTCTGCGGATAGAAATACTGGGCGACCTTGCGCACGATGCGCACCAGCTCCTTCTGCCACGGCGCCAGCTTGGGCGAGTACTTCTCGATGAAGTACAGCAGGTTCTCTTCCGGCTCGGGCGGGAACACCGACGCGGCGACCCGTTCGTCCTTGTCGGACTCCAGCCGCGGCAGCGTGCGCCACAGGTCGTTGTACTGCAGGCGCGCGTGCTCCTGGCGCTCGGCCTGCCGCGCGGCCTCTTCCTTGTACGAGATCGGCGTGGGCCGCTTGTAGCGGTCGACCCCATGGTGCGACAGCGCGTGGCAGGAATCCAGCAGCGCTTCGACCGCGTCGATGCCGTAGCGGTCCTCGCAGTCCATCACGTACTTGCGGGCGAACACCAGGTAGTCCAGCACGCCATCGGCGTCGGTCCACTGGCGGAACAGGTAATTGCCCTTGAAGAACGAGTTGTGGCCGTAGCAGGCGTGCGCGATCACCAGCGCCTGCATCGTCATGGAATTCTCTTCCATGAGATACGCGATGCAGGGGTTGGAGTTGATCACGATCTCGTAGGCCAGGCCCTGCATGCCGCGCCGATAGAACTGCTCGTTGCGGATGAACTCCTTGCCGTACGACCAGTGCGGATAGCCGATGGGCAGGCCCGCCGACGCATAGGCGTCCAGCATCTGCTCCGAGGTGATGACCTCGATCTGGTTCGGATAGGTGTCCAGCCCGTATTCGCGCGCGACCTGCGAGATCGCCTCGTCATAGGACTGGATCAGTTCGAACGTCCATTCGGAACCTTGCGACAGCGGCCGGGGGCTGCCGGCCGACTCCGGCTCCACGAGTGCGCCCAGGATGGCATTCATGCGGTTTCCTTCTTGAACAGGTCATGGAACACGGGATAGATTTCCCCGCGATCGCAAATCCGCCGCATCACGAAATGCGGCGCCAGCTTCTGTTCATATTCCGCCCACAGGCTGCTCTTGCGCGCCTCCTGCGAGTCGGGAACCTCGATATAGGCGAAGTAGCGCGTGGCCGGCAGCAGGTGCTCGGCCAGGAAGCGCGCGCTCTTGCCCGCGTCGGCGCCGAACGAGTCGCCGTCGCTGGCCTGCGCCGCGTAGACGTTCCAGGCCGTGGGCGGATAGCGCTTCTCGACGATCTCGCGCATCAGCTCCAGCGCCGACAGCACGATGGTGCCGCCGCTCTTGGGATCGTAGAAGAAGGTCTGCTCGTCCACTTCCTCGGCATTGTCCGTGTGGCGGATGAAGACCAGGTCGACGTGCTCGTACTTGCGCGACAGGAACAGGTACAGCAGCGTGAAGAAGCGCTTGGCCAGGTCCTTCTTGCCCTCGTCCATCGAGCCGGACACGTCCATCAGGCAGAACATGACCGCGCGCGCCATCGGGATCGCTACCGACACGCGGTTGCGGTAGCGCAAGTCCAGGTCGTCCAGGAACGGCACGCGCGCCAGGCGCTCGCGGCAGTCCTCGACATCCTGCTCCAGGGCCTTGATCTGGTCGGCGGGCGCGCCCGCCGCCTTGGCCATGGCCAGGCGCTCTTCCGCGTCCTCGAGATCGGCGCGCGCCTTCACACTCAGCGCCACCCGCCGCGCCAGCGACGACTTCAGCGTGCGGCTGATGCTGAGCATGCTGGGCGAGCCGGTGGTGGTGTAGCCGGCGCGCTGCCATTTCTTCTGGCTGACCTCGCCCAGCTGGGTGCGCGCCAGGTGAGGCAGTTCCAGGTCCTCGAAAAACAGGTTCAGGAATTCGGCCCGCGACAGGCTGAAGGTGAACTGATCGACCGCCTCGCCCTCGCCGGGCTCGGACCCGCCTTGGCCTTCTCCCCCCTGAGGCCGGTCGAACGTGTCGCCCTTGGCGAACTCGCGATTGCCCGGATGCACCATTTCCCGGTCGCCGCCCGCGCCGTGCCGGAACGTCGGCTCGGAAATATCGCGGGCGGGCAGGTTGATCTCGCCGCCCTGATCCATGTCCTGGATCGAGCGGTCGCGGATCATCCCGTGGACCGCCTTGCGGATCTGGTCCTTGTAACGCCGCAGAAAGCGCTCCCGGTTAACGGCGCTCTTGTTGCGCCCGTTAAGACGGCGATCGATCAGTGAATTCATGATTCACCTCGCTCAG
The DNA here is from genome assembly GCF_056523125.1 of Achromobacter sp. ISS7. Classification (NCBI taxonomy): domain Bacteria; kingdom Pseudomonadati; phylum Pseudomonadota; class Betaproteobacteria; order Burkholderiales; family Alcaligenaceae; genus Achromobacter; species Achromobacter sp. ISS7. The sequence goes on from NZ_JAWRZD010000001.1 coordinate 3,851,120, forward strand.
GAAGACTTCCTCACACGGAGGTACCACTCGCACAGCAGCCTGACCTGCTTTTCCGTGTAGCCCTTTTCCACCATCCGGTCGACGAAGCTCTGGTGCTTCGACTTGTCCTCGGCCGACGCCTTGGCGTTGAACGAGATCACCGGCAACAGGTCTTCCGTGTTCGAGAACATCTTCTTCTCGATCACTTCGCGCAGCTTTTCATAGCTGGTCCAGGTCGGGTTGCGGCCGTTGTTGTTGGCGCGCGCCCGCAGCACGAAGTTCACGATCTCGTTGCGGAAGTCCTTCGGATTGGCGATGCCGGCCGGCTTCTCGATCTTCTCCAGTTCGTCGTTCAAGGCGCTGCGATCGAAGCTCTCGCCGGTTTCAGGGTCGCGGAATTCCTCGTCCTGGATCCAGCAGTCGGCGAACGTGACGTAGCGGTCGAAGATGTTCTGGCCATACTCCGAGTACGACTCGAGGTAGGCGGTCTGGATCTCCTTGCCGATGAACTCGGCATAGCGCGGCGCCAGGAAGCCCTTGATGAACTCCAGGTAGCGCCGGCGGATTTCCTCCGGGTAGTCCTCGCGCCCGATGCGCTGCTCGAGCACATACATCAGGTGCACCGGATTGGCCGCCACCTCGGTCTGGTCGTAGTTGAAGACGCTGGACAGGATCTTGTACGCGAAGCGCGTCGAGACCCCGTTCATGCCTTCGTCGGTGCCGGCGTAGTCCTTGTATTCCTGCAGCGCCTTAGCCTTCGGGTCGACGTCCTTCAGGCTTTCGCCGTCATAGACGCGCAGCTTCGAATAGATGCTGGAATTCTCCGGCTCCTTCAGCCGGGTCAGCACCGAGAACTGCGCCATCATGTCCAGCGTTCCCGGCGCGCACGGCGCCGTCGACAGCGAGCTGTGATGCAGCAGCTTTTCGTAGATGCGGACTTCTTCCGACACCTGCAGGCAGTAAGGCACCTTGACGATATAGATACGGTCGAGGAACGCCTCGTTGTGCTTGTTGTTGCGGAAGGTCTGCCATTCCGACTCGTTCGAGTGCGCCAGGATGCAACCATTGAAGGGGATCGCCGAGAAGCCCTCGGTGCCCTTGAAGTTGCCTTCCTGCGTCGCCGTCAGGAGCGGATGCAGCATCTTGATCGGCGCCTTGAACATTTCCACGAACTCGAGCAGGCCCTGGTTGGCCAGGCACAGGCCGCCGGAATAGCTGTAGGCGTCCGGGTCGTCCTGCGAATGGCGGTCGAGCTTGCGGATGTCGACCTTGCCGACCAGCGACGAGATGTCCTGGTTGTTCTCGTCGCCCGGTTCGGTCTTGGCGATCGCCACCTGGCGCAGCACCGACGGGTTCAGGCGCACCACGCGGAACTGCGAGATGTCGCCGTCGAACTCTTTCAGCCGCTTGACCGCCCACGGTGACATGATGCCCGTGAGATAGCGGCGCGGAATGCCGTATTCCTTTTCGAGCGTGTCGCCGAAGCGTTCCGGATGGAACAGGCCAAGCGGCGACTCATTCACCGGCGAGCCCTTGAGCGCGTAGATGGGGAAGCTCTCCATCAGCACTTTGAGGCGTTCGGCGATGGACGACTTGCCGCCGCCGACGGGCCCCAGCAGATAGAGGATTTGCTTGCGCTCTTCCAGCCCCTGCGCGGCGTGCTTGAAGAACGCCACGATCTGCCCGATGACGTCCTCCATGCCGTAGAACTCCTGGAACGCCGGATAGCGCCGGATGGTCCGGTTGGAAAACAAACGGGAAAGACGTGGGTCGTTGCGCGTATCCACGATTTCAGGTTCGCCAATCGCCGCCAGCATGCGCTCAGCGGGGCTGGCGTACGCCATCGGGTCGCGTTTGGCGAGGTCCAGATATTCCTCTAGGGAAAGCTCTGATTCCTGTTCTCTTGCATACTGCGACTTGAAGCCTTCGACGATGTTTTGCACGGAAACCTCCTACAACACGCGAAAAAGCCATGACGTCCCTACGTGTCCCCATTGTGTGCCTCAGTGCTTCAGCGTGACTAGTCAATCTCGCTATTAGCAATCTCGGCACGGTCGTATGTTGCTTTCGCCACACATCAACCAAGAGCACGATCGGGCCCTTTCCGTTTAGGCTGCACCCTGCAGACACAAGTTCCGTCAGGGATTGCAACCAACGTGAATAAGTTCACTCGTTCGCCTTCAGCATATCGCTGTAGAACGGGCGCATGACGCAGCCACGCACGAAATGGTCAGCAATGATTTGAAGGGATGAGATATCCCGGTGGATTCTTATGATCCGGACGCAAGTCCGGTGCGTTCGCTATGCGATGGCAGCGAACGGTCTGAACGGCGCAAGGCGACTGCGTTCAGCAACGTGTCGGTTCGGTTTGTGAAAAGCGCCGGTACGCGACACTGGAATCCGTGGTGACGAGGGCGCGTGGCGGGTCGTGGAGCAAGCCATGCGCGCGTAGCGCCAAGTCATGACCTAGCTTAAGCCCAATTGACGGTTTTGTGGCAATTCATTTGTGCACACGCGGTAAAAAAAAGCTGTCGGATGCTTCGACGTGGTCCCGCAAGAATCGCTCCCAAACTTGCTGCCATCACGCCGCGAGCCGCGCGGGCAAACGCTATGCGGGCGATGGTCCACGGCTATCGCGCGGATTGTTGGCAGCCAGGCATCGAGAGTGCTAATACCCCTTGCGGCGTCAAGGATAGAATCACGCATCCCGCGACACCGCGCACGCCACCGCTTTCAAACACCGTCCGCCCCTCATGCCGACCCGCCCGCGCCCCATCATGCAAGGGCTCCGCATTGCCCGCGCGCCGATGCGTTGGCGGCGTCTGGCGGCCGTGTGCGGCGTGCTGTTGCTGGCCGCGTGCGAACGCGCCTCGCCGCCCCTGCCCAACGACGCCTATGTGTGGCAGCGGCAATGGACGCCCGCGCTGGTCAGCGCGCTGGCCGAGGGCGCGGATGCCGTGCGCTCATGGCGGGTTCTGGCGGCCGAACTGCGCGCCGACGGCGCCTGGTTCGACGCGGCGCCCGACCTGGCCGCGCTGGCCGCATCGCAACGGCCCGTGGTGCTGGTGTTGCGGCTGGATGGCCGCGTCAACGACCTGCGCGACACCGACATCGCCGATCGCGCCGCCGCCGCGCTGGCGGCCTGGCGCCAGGCCGGCGTCACGCTGGCCGGCCTGGAAATCGATTACGACTGCGCCACCTCGAAGCTGCCGGCCTATGCCGCCTTGCTGGCGACGCTGAAGACCCGCCTCGGCGCCAGCCTGCCGTTGTCGATCACCGCCCTGCCCACCTGGCTCGACAGCCCCGCGCTGCCCGCGTTGCTGGCGGTGCCGGACGAAACCGTGCTGCAGGTCCACGCCGTGCAGAATCCCACGCAGGGCCTGTTCGACGCCAAGCGGGCCCGCGCCTGGCTCGATGCCTACGCGCGCCATGCCGCCAAACCCTGGCGCGTGGCGCTGCCTTCATATGGCAGCCGTGTCGCGTGGGACGAGCACGGCCGCATCGCCGCGGTCGAAAGCGAACGTCCGGCGCTGATGCCGGGCGGCAGCTCGGCCGAGCTGCTGGTCACGCCCGATGCCATGGCGGCCTTTGTCGCGGCGCTCGACCGTGATCGCCCGCCGGGGTTGAGCGGCATCGTCTGGTTCCGCCTGCCGACCCAGGCCGACACGCGCGCCTGGAGCCTGCCGACCTGGCGCGCCGTGCTGGCGCGCCAGCCGCTGACGCCGCGGCTGGCGGTGACCGCCGCCGCGCCCGGCGCCGGCGGCGCGCGCGACGTGCGGCTGGCCAACCGCGGCAACGCCGACACCGCGCTCCCGTTCACCGTGCGGCTCGACGCCACTTGCAGCGCCGCCGACGGCATCAACGGCTACACCCTTGAATACGATCGCGAGGGCAGGTATCTTCGCCGCGCGCAGGATGGCTTGCTGCGCGCCGGCGCCGAACGCGCCATTGGATGGATCCGCTGTGACTCCGCAACCCCGAGCTTCCATGTACAACCGTAAATCGCTTGCCGCCGCGCTGGTGCTGGCCTGCGCCGCTGGCGCCGGCATCGTCATCGCCTGCGGCCCGGACTTCCCGCCCCAATTGCTGGACGACCGCGCCGGCACGCTGCAAGGCACGCCCGCCAACTCGTTCGCCTACGAGGCGGCGCGGCTGATGCCGGCCACGGACACGCTGCGCGCCAACGAATCGCCGCTGCTACCGGACGGCAGCTACCGCTCCGACGCCATCCCCGAAGCGTTCGACACGGCGCTGACGCCGGCGCAACGGGAACAGGCGCGGACGATGCGCGCCCGTCCCGACGGCGACCAGGCCTATGCCGCGGGCGCCGGCCTGCCGGAAGCCGCGCGCCTCTATGCCGCCGCCGCGGTCGACTACCGCAGCGCCGCCCAGGCCCCGGACGAACCGCGCCTGGAACGCGCGCGCCAGCGCCTGCTGGCCATCCTGGCGCTGCCGGCGGAGCAGGCCGCGACGCGCAGCGTCTGGGCCGCCTACCTGCTGGCCGAAATCGGGGACATCGGCGCCACGCCCGCGCCCGGCAGCCCGGCGCAGGCCTATGCCCGCGTGCGCGAACTGGCGCGGCAAGGCGCGCCCGACCCCTTGGGCCTGGCCGTCGCCAGCTACGGCCAGGAAGCGCGCCTGTCGTTGTCCGGCAGCCTTGGCCAGTGCGCCTATGAAGACCTGTTCAACGCCACGCCCTGCATGGATGCGATCGCGCCGGCCGATTTGCAGCGGGCCGTGCGCCTGTATGCCGCCCAGGCCGCGCGCGATTCGATCAGCGGCCGCGAATCCTTGCGCCTGATGGCCGACTGGGCATTGGCGTCGCCGACGCGCGCCATCCGCCTGATCGACGACCCGGTCAGCCAGCGCCTGCTGGTGGCGTACGGCCTGGCCCGGCTGGGCGACATCGTCGATGGCAAGCCCGATAGCGCGCGCGACCCCTTCGCCAACTTCGAGGCCACCGGCCGGCTGAGCCTGGCCGATGCGGCCGATGGCACGCCCAACATCACGCCCAACCCCGCGCTGCAATCGCTGGTGGCCGCGCTGCAAACGCAGGATCCGCGGCGGATCGTGGATGCCGACCGGGTCGCGGCGCTGGCCTACCGCGTCGGCCGCTACGACCTGGCGCAAGGACTGGCCGACCGGCTCGACACGGCGCTGGCCTGGTGGGTACGCGCCAAGCTGGCGATCCGCCGCGGCGACAACGAACTGGCCGCCCAGGCCTACGCCCGCGCGGTGGACGCGTTCCCGCGCGGTGACGGCAGCGTCGAGGCGCAAGCCGGCGCGCTGCTCAAAGGCGAACAGGGCGTGCTGTCGCTGTCGCGCGGCCAATACGTCGAAGCCCTCGACCAGTTGTACCGGGCCGCCGTGGCGGGCGACGGCGCGCCCCCGCCCGAAGAAGGCTGGCCGCTCTCGCCCTATTGGAACGACGCGGCCTACGTGGCCGAACGCGTGCTGACGACCGAAGAACTCAAAGCCTATGTCGACCGGCTGCCGCCGCCCCCGCCCGCGCCGTCGCGGCCGCCGGGCTTCAGCCGCTACACGACCGACCAGTTCTATGAATGGAGCCGCCTGAACCAGCCGCCCGTCCATGACCGCCTGCGCCAGCTGCTGGCGCGCCGGCTGGTGCGGGAAAACCGGGTGGCCGAGGCCTTGCCGTACTTCCCCGCGGATTCCGATCCGCGCTTCGCCACGCTCGACTACGACGACGGCAACTGGACGATCCGGGAGTCCGATCTCCGCCAGCGCGCCGCGCAGTATGGCGACGCGCTGCAGGCCGCCGGCAACGCCTGGGGCCGCACTACGCGCGCCGAGGCCTGGTACGCCGCCGCCAAGCTCGCGCGCCGCGACGGCATGCGCATCATGGGCTACGAACAGGGACCGGACTACGCCGTCTACGAGGGCAACTATTCGGGCGGCGCCGGCCGCGACGCCAACCCCTGGTGGCGCGAGGCCCGCGCCGATGCCGGCGTGCCGATGGACACCCCGCAGCAGCGCGCCGAGGCGGACCTGCCCGGCCCCTTCGTGACGCAGGAAGAGCGCGTGCGCTACGCGGCCAGCGAGGCGCGCCCCAACGTGCGCTATCACTACCGCCAGATCGCCGCCGACTACGCGATGAAGGCGGCCGACGAACTGCCAGCCCGCTCGCAGGCATTCGCGGCCACGCTCTGCCGCGGCGCCCGCTACGTCATCGACGACACGCCGGAACGGGCCACCGCCATCTATCTGCGTTACGTGGACCAGGGGGCCCAGGTGCCCTTCAGCGGCAGCTTCGGCCGCGAATGCCCGGAACCGGATTTCCAGTCGGCCTCGCGCTTTCACTACATCCAGGCATGGAAGGCCTGGGAACGGGCGCGCAAGCAGCACCCGGGCATATTGCTGGCCGCCGGCCTGCTGGCGCTGGCGGCGCTCGGCGCCGGCCTGTGGGCCTGGCGCAATGGCGCGCCGGCCGGCAAGGACACGAAGCGCTAGGGCGTATCGGCGGCGGGCAATTCCACCCGCCGCAACAGGCCGCGCCAGTGCTCCGGCACGCGGGCGCGCACGCGCAGGTCGGCCGCCACCCGCTCCGCCTCGATGAATTCGTAGCGCGGGGCGGCATCCAGCCGTTCCAGCATGGGCAGCTTGACCACGCCGGCGGCATCGCCCAGCAGCATCGGCGCCATATAGATAAGCAGTTCGTCGATGCAGCCGGCCGCGACCAGCGCGCCGCTCAGGCCCGCGCCGGCCTCGACGTGGACTTCGTTGAACTGCTGCGCGGCGAACCAGCGCATCATCGCCGGCAGGTCGACCCGGTCGGGCGTCTCGGCCGGCAACGCCACCACGCGCACGTTCCTGGCCTCCAGCCGCGCCTGCTTGGCGGCGTCGGCGCGGGCCGTGAACACGATCACCTCGCCGCCGTCGAACAGGCGCGCGTCCTCGGGAATCTCGAAGCGGCCGTCGACCACCGCCCGGCGCGGCTGGCGCGGCGTCTGGACGCTGCGCACGGTCAATTGCGGATCGTCCTTGAGCACGGTGCCGATGCCGGTCAGCACCACGCAGCTGCGGGCGCGCCAATGATGGCCGTCGGCGCGCGCCTCGGGGCCGGTGATCCATTGCGACAGGCCGTTGTGCAACGCGCTGCGGCCGTCCAGCGACGCCGCCATCTTGAGCCAGGTCCAGGGCAGCCCGCGGCTCATGCGCGAGATGAAGCCGGCGTTCAGCGCCAGCGCCTCTTCGCGGCAGATGCCGGTGGTGACGGCGATGCCGGCCTCGCACAGCCGCGCCAGGCCCTTGCCGTTGACCAGCGGATTGGGATCGCCGATGGCCACCACCACGCGCGCCGGCGCGGCCGCCAGCAGCGCATCCACGCAGGGCGGCGTGCGGCCAAAATGGCTGCAGGGCTCCAGCGTGACGTAGACGGTGGCGCCCGCCACCGATTCGCCGCGCGCCTGCGCATCGCGCAACGCGCAGACTTCGGCGTGCGGGCCGCCCGGCGGCTGGGTCGCGCCCTCGCCCAGCACGCGGCCATCGCGCACGATCACGCAGCCCACCCGGGGGTTAGGCGCGGTCGAATACATCACGGTCTGCGCCAGGGCCAGGGCGCGCCGCATCCAGGACAGGTCATCGGCTTCGCCGGGGGTCGGGCTGGAATTCGTCATCATGGCCAAATTGTATGTCCGCGACGGGCCCGCGGCACGCCGCGCCCGCCGGCGGGCGGAGGCGCTATGATGGCCGCCATAGCCCGAAATGCATGTCCGTTTCAGGCCGATGCAGGTCTGGAGACGGCCTCGCCCGGGAGCCGGGGCAGGCCCACAATACGCTTCGTACCTCCTGAAATCCCACGGCACGGAGCCCGCCGCCATGAAACAAGCATTGATCGTCATCGACGTCCAGGATTCCTTCCGCCAGCGTCCGTTTTGGGACGAATCGGAATACCCGGCATTCGTCTCGCAACTGCAGGGCCTGATCGACGCCGCCCGCGCCCGCGACATCCCGGTGCTGCAGGTGTTCCACATCAGCGCCGCCAACGACCCGGCCAACCCGTTCTCGCTGGCCTCCGGCCACGTCAAGACGCTGAAGGAACTGCGCATCGCTCCCGACGCGGTGTTCCACAAGACCGTGCATTCCTCGCTCTACGCCAAGGACGCCGACGGCGCCACGCTGCAGGACTGGCTGCGCAAGCACGGCATCGAGGGCGTCATCGTCAGCGGCATCCGCACCGAACAGTGCTGCGAGACCACCACCCGCCACGCCAGCGACGACGGCTTCAAGGTGGTGTTCCCGACCGACGCCACGCTGACCTTCGCGATGCAGAGCCCGTCCGGCAAGCACTACACGCCGGCCGAGATCCGCGATGCCACCGAACTGGTCCTGCAGGGCCGCTTCGCCCGCATCGCCCGCGCGGCCGACGTCTTCGCCGACGCGCAATAAGGCAACCGGCCATGATTCCCGTGCACTTCGTGTTGCCCCGAGGAATCGTGCTGCTCGACGTGGCCGGGCCGGCCGAGGCGTTCCGGGTCGCCAACAAGCTGTGCCCGGACGCCTTCTCGCAGCATTTTTGCGGCCCTTCGACCGAAGTCGAAAGCGGCATTCCCGGCCTGCACCTGGCCCGGATCCAGCCGCTGCCGGAAAAACTGCCGCCCGAGGCGCTGGTGATCGTGTCGGGCGTGGTGGGCAAGCACATCCGCCTGGATGAACCCGAGGCCCGCCTCATCATCGACTGGCTGGCGGCGCGCCATCCGGCCGACGGCTTCACGCTGATGACCGTTTGCGCCGGCGCCCTGTTCGCCGCCGCGGCCGGCCTGACGCGCCAGCGCGACTGCACCACGCACCACAGCTGCCTGGCGCAGCTGGCCGACCTGGATCCCAGCGCCCGGCTGCACGACAACCGCATCTTCGTGGAAGACGGCAACCTGGTCAGCAGCGCCGGCATCACCGCCGGCATCGACCTGGCGCTGCACATGGTGGCGCGCCATTGCGGCCCGCGCGTGGCCAGCGAGGTGGCGCGCGACATGGTGGTGTACCAGCGCCGCGCCGGCACCGACTCGGCGCTCTCGCCCTGGCTGGAGCACCGCAACCACATGCATCCAGGCGTGCACCGGGTGCAGGACGCGGTGGTGCGCAACCCCGCTGCGCCCTGGTCGGCGCAAACGCTGGCCGAACAGGCCCACACCAGCGCGCGCCACCTGACGCGGCTGTTCCGCGAGCATGCCGGCTGCACGCCGATGGATTACCTGTATCAGATACGCGTGGCGCTGGCGCGCGACATGCTGCGCGAGACCCGCTTGAACCTGGAGTTGGTGGCGGAGAAATCCGGCTTCGGCTCGGCCCAGCACCTGCGCCGCGTGTGGCGCCGGTTCCAGCCGCAGACGCCCAGCATGGCGCGGACGGTGGCGCTGTAGCGCGCCGGGCGGCTGCTCGCCGCTAGCGTAGCGGCGGCCGCGATCGGCCGGGCCGCGATCGGCCGGGCCGCGACAGGCCGGGCCGCGCGACGGCGTCATTCCTTGCGCAGCTTGCCGGGCAGTACCGGTCCCTGCATCTCGCGGATCGCCTCGACGAATTCGCCGATGTCCTCGAAGCTCTTGTAGACCGAGGCGAAGCGCACGTAGGCCACCTTGTCGAGCTTGCGCAGCTCGTTCATGACCAGTTCGCCGATGTGCCCAGAGGCCACTTCGCGCAGGCCGCTGGCCAGCAGTTGTTCCTCGATGCGGGCCACGGCCGCGTCCACGTCCTCGGTGCTGACCGGACGCTTGCGCAGCGCCAGGCTCAGGCTGGCGCGCAGCTTGGCGGGATCGTAGTCGCTGCGGCTGCCGTTGCGCTTGACCACGGAAGGCAGCGCCAGCTCCACCCGCTCGTAGGTGGTGAAGCGCTTGTCACAGGATTGGCAGCGACGCCGGCGGCGGATCGCATCGCCCTCTTCCGAGACACGGCTGTCGACGACCTGCGTTTCGGAATTGCCGCAAAATGGACACCGCATGTGTGATCCCTGAAAACACGGAAAGCAATAATTCGCCGATATTGTAACGATGCGACTGTCGGTCCGCGTCGACTATGACAAATTCGTCCCTATTATTTTTGCCACGATGACCGCCGGCGCGCAAGCGCCATTGGCCTGAAAACAAAAGGACGGCCCCTCGCGGAGCCGTCCTTGTCATGTGCCGGCGGGAAAGATCCGCCGCCGCATCACTTCTTGCCGTACACCGGCAGGCGCGCGGTCAGTTCGTTGACCTTGGCGCGCACGGCGGCGATGTTGGCTTCGTCGCGCGGGTTGTCCAGCACGTCGGCGATCAGGTTGGCGGTCAGTTCGGCCTCGGCTTCGGTGAAGCCGCGGGTCGTCATGGCCGGCGTGCCCAGGCGGATGCCGCTGGTCACGAAGGGCTTTTCCGGATCGTTCGGGATCGCGTTCTTGTTGACCGTGATGTGGGCCTGGCCCAGCACGGCTTCGGCTTCCTTGCCCGTGATGCCCTTGGAACGCAGGTCCACCAGCATGACGTGGCTTTCGGTGCGGCCCGAGACGATGCGCAGGCCACGCTTGACCAGCGTGTCGGCCAGCACCTTGGCGTTCTTGACCACTTGCTGCGCGTAGGTCTTGAATTCGGGTTCCAGCGCTTCCTTGAAGGCCACCGCCTTGCCGGCGATGACGTGCATCAGCGGACCGCCCTGGATGCCGGGGAAGATGGCCGAGTTGATGATCTTCTCGTACTCGGCCTTCATCATGATGACGCCGCCGCGCGGGCCGCGCAGCGACTTGTGCGTGGTCGAGGTGACGAAGTCGGCGTGCGGCACCGGGTTGGGGTACGCGCCGCCGGCGACCAGGCCGGCGTAGTGGGCGATGTCGACCATGAACAGCGCGCCGTTGTCGTGGGCGATGCGGGCCATGCGCTCGAAGTCGATATGCAGGGCGTAGGCCGAGGCGCCGGCGACGATCAGCTTGGGCTTGTGTTCCTTGGCCAGCTGTTCGACCTGGGCGTAGTTCAGGACTTCGTTTTCGTCCAGGCCGTACGAGATGAAGTTGTACAGCTTGCCGGAGGCGTTGACCGACGCGCCGTGCGTCAGGTGGCCGCCTTCGGCCAGGCTCATGCCCAGCACGGTGTCGCCCGGCTTCAGGACGGCCATGTACACGCCCTGGTTGGCCTGCGAGCCCGAGTTGGGCTGCACGTTGGCGGCTTCGGCGCCGAAGATCTGCTTCAGGCGGTCGATGGCCAGTTGCTCGACCACGTCGACGTATTCGCAACCACCGTAGTAGCGCTTGCCCGGGTAGCCTTCGGCGTACTTGTTCGTGAGCTGCGTGCCCTGGGCTTCCATGACGGCCGGGCTGGCATAGTTCTCCGAAGCGATCAGCTCGATGTGCTGCTCTTGGCGAACGTCTTCCTTCTGGATGGCGGCCCAGACGTCCGGGTCAGCCTTGGAGAGGGTGAGGTTGCGGTCAAACATGACGGGGGGTTCCTGAGGCGGTAAGAGAGGAGGAAACTGCGCCCGGGTGGGTAAACCCGGATAATGACGAATAGTTTACCGCGTACCGCCGCTTCCCCTGTCGCCAAAATGCCCCGAATGGCGGCAAAATTCCCGTCAAGGACGCGAAAGTCCTGACATCCGCCCGACGCCGGAAAACGCGCTCAATCCGACTTGAGAAACTTTCATGCAAACCCAGACCTTGCTTGCGTACACCCTGGTCGCCGCCGTCAGCGTCGTCACCCCCGGCCCGGCCAGCATCCTGGCCATGCGCAACGGCGCCGCCGGCGGCCTGCGCGCGGTGCTGCCGTCGTCGCTGGGCAACGTCACCGGCCTGTTCCTGCTGTCCGCCGCCGCCATGCTGGGCCTGGGCGTGGTGCTGCAATCGTCCGCCCTGCTGTTCGCCGCCCTCAAGATCGCCGGCGCCGCCTACCTGATCTACCTGGGCCTGCGCCACCTGCTGGGCCGCAGCAGCGTGGCCGCGACGCCGCCGGACAGCCAGGGCCGCCCGCCGCGCGGCGCGCTGGCCCTGTACCTCGAAGCCGCCTTCGTGGCCGGCCTGAATCCCAAGCCCATCCTGTTCTTCACCGCGCTGTTCCCGCAGTTCCTGAACGCGGCCGAACCGCTGCTGCCGCAGTTCTTCATCCTGACCGGCATCTTCATGGGCCTGTCGCTGCCCTCGCTGCTGGCCTACGGCCTGCTGGCGCGCCGCGCCCGCCGCCTGTTCCAGCAACCGCGCGCGGTGCGCTGGATCAACCGGGCGGTGGGCTCGGTATTCGTCGCCTTCGGCGTGGCATTGCTGCGCCTGAAGCGCGCCGGCGCCTGAGGGCGCGGCGCGTCCGGCGAATGTGCCGGAAATAAAAAAGGGCCGCATTGATGCGGCCCTTTTTGCTGATCGCGGCGATCAGGACGCCGAGGTCGCGCCGATCTGCTTGGGCGCCAGCTTCGGATTGAGCGTATAGGTGCCGGTCAGCGACGCCTGCGCCAGCACGTGCTTCTGGATGGCGCGCAACGCGTCCTCGCCGGTGAACGCCCCCTGCAGGTTCAGCGTGTGCACGTCCAGCGCGTACAGCGTGAACACGTAGCGATGCACCAGCGCGTCGTTCCAGGGCGGGCATGGGCCGTCATAGCCGAAGTAGTCGCCGCTCATGTCGTGGTCGTTGGCGAACCAGGACGAATACGAGTTGATGCCCTGGCGGGCATCCAGCGGCGCCAGCGGGCCGCCCTTGCCGCGCGGCGTGATGCCGCTGGAAAAGGCGCCTTCGTCGATGTCGCGCATGTCGGCGGCCAGGTCCACCAGCACCCAGTGGAAGAAATCCACCCGCGGCAGGTCGGCCGGCACCTCGCGGCCTTCCTGGTTGACGTCGTCGGGCTTGGAGGGAACGTCCGGGTCGTGGCAGATCAAGGCGAACGACTGCGTGCCCGCCGGGACGTCGTCCCAGGAAAACTGCGGGTTGAAGTTGTCAGCCAGCGCGACGTGCGATTGCGCATCGATCTTGCCGAAGGCGTAGCGCTCCGGAATCGACTCGTGATCGGAAAAAGACAAACTCGAAAGTTTCATGTCGTGCTCCTTGAAGTGCTGCGAAGGCATTCCAGCCTTGAACGTCCCTCCAGCGTATCAAAATCTTCGCGATTATGGGTTCAACTTAACACGCGCGAACTTGCGCTTGCCCACCTGGACGACGTAAGTCCCTGCGGGCAGTTGCAACGATTTGTCTTCCACCCGGTCGCCATTGACGCGCACCCCGCCCTGCTCGACGTTGCGCTGCGCCTCGGAACCCGACGCCACCAGGCCGGCTTCGCGCAGCAGCTTGAGGATGCCGACCGGCGCGCCGCCGATGCTGACCTCGGGCATGTCTTCCGGAATCGCGCCGTCGCGGAAACGCGCCTCGAACGTGGCCAGCGCGTCCTCGGCCGCCTTGGCGGAATGGAAGCGGGCGATGATTTCCTGGGCCAGCATGACCTTGGCGTCGCGCGGATTGCGGCCGCCCTCGATCTCCTGGCGCAGCGCGGCGATGTCTTCCAGCGAGCGGAACGACAGCAGCTCGAAGTAACGCCACATCAGCGTGTCGGAAATCGACATCAGCTTGCCGAACATCGAATCGGGCGACTCCGAAATGCCGATGTAGTTGCCCTTGGACTTGGACATCTTCTCGACACCGTCGGTGCCGACCAGCAGCGGCATCGTCAGGATGCACTGCGGCTCCTGGCCATACTCCTTCTGCAGCTCGCGGCCGACCAGCAAGTTGAACTTCTGATCGGTGCCCCCCAGCTCCAGATCGGACTTCAGCGCCACCGAGTCGTAACCCTGCATCAGCGGGTACAGGAATTCATGCACCGAGATCGGGATGCCGCCCTTGAAGCGCTTGGTGAAATCCTCGCGTTCCATCATGCGCGCCACGGTATAGCGCGACGCCAGCTGGATCATGCCGCGGGCGCCCAGCGGGTCACACCACTCGGAGTTGTAACGGATCTCGGTGCGGGCCGGATCCAGCACCAGGCTGGCCTGCGCATAGTAGGTCTTGGCGTTGGCCTCGATCTGCTCGCGCGTCAGCGGCGGACGGGTGCTGTTGCGGCCGCTGGGGTCGCCGATGGTCGAGGTGAAGTCGCCGATCAGGAAGATGACCTCGTGGCCCAGGTCCTGCAACTGGCGCATCTTGTTGAGCACGACGGTGTGGCCCAGGTGGATGTCCGGCGCGGTCGGATCCAGCCCCAGCTTGATCCGCAGCGGCACGCCGGTGGCGCGGCTGCGGGCCAGCTTGCGGGCGAATTCGGCTTCGACCAGCAGTTCATCGCATCCGCGCTTGGCAATACGCAGATCGGCTTCGACTTCGGGAGTGATGGGGGCTTCTGAGGGTGACATGTATGGGGGGCCGCGACGGCTTCAGCCGATAAAAAGGTGTAAAAAGTGACGAAAACTATCGAAAATTCTAGCCGAATCAGCTAGGATACCGCCCTAATCATACGCAACTGTCATATATACGCAGTTGCGCACCGGTCTACCACCCGCTGTTCACAAGTTGCGCCCCGCGCCAGCCCTTGCCCCGGAAAACGTGGCGCGCGGGGGCCGTTCGTGTCACGCACCCTGCGAGCTCAAGCCACCTGAGAGGGTATCTTCACGATGAATCGTGGCCTCCACGACATGGCGAGTAGCATCAAGCGCAAAGTTGCTGCCGTGTTTGCGCCCGTCGAGCCCAAGCCCCATCGCTCGGGACTTCTCCGCCGCACTCTTCTCGTCACCGCAATGGGTCTGTTTGCCGGCGCCGCCGCCTTGGGCATGGTGCAGCAACCCGACCGCAGCGAAATCCCCCCCACCCGCGTCATCCAGAGCATCCTGCCGCTGACCACCGAACAGGTCGAAGTCAGCACGCCCAGCGCCGCGCCGTATATCAGCGAAACCCGCATCCGCGCGGGCGACACGCTGGCCGCCGTGCTGCAGCGCCTGGAACTGGATTCGCCGGATCTGCAGACCTTCCTCACCCACGACGCCAGCGCGCGCAGCATCTACAAGCTGTACCCGGGTCGTTCGGTGCAGGCCGCGACCGACGCGGAAGGCAACCTGATCTGGCTGCGCTACATCCACACCCCCGGCAACGAGACCGACGGCCAGGTCGTCACCCGCATGCTGCACGTGGCGCGCACCGACAACGGCTACAAGGCCGAGGAAATCACCGAGAGCACCGATCGCCAGACCCGCGTCGCCGTGGGCACGATCCGCTCCTCGCTGTTCGGCGCCACCGATGCCGCCGGCATCCCGGATTCGGTCACCATGCAAATGGCCGACATCCTCAGCGCCAAGATCGACTTCCTGCGCGACCTGCGCCAGGGCGACCAGTTCCGCGTGGTCTACGAAGTGCGCTCGCACGACGGCCGCTACGCTGGCGCCGGCCGCGTGCTGGCCCTGGAATTCATCAACGGCGGCAAGACCTACTCCGCCGTCTGGTTCAGCGCCGACAACAAGACCGGCTCGTACTACGACTTCGACGGCACCAGCCTGCGCGGCGCGTTCCTGCGCACCGCCCTGAAGTTCAGCCGCATCAGCTCGACGTTCGGCATGCGCATGCATCCGATCCACAAGACCTGGACGGGCCACAAGGGCGTGGACTACGCCGCGCCCTCGGGCACGCCGATCCACTCCACGGCCGACGGCACGGTGGAGTTCTCGGGCTGGCAGAACGGCTACGGCAACGTGGTCATCATCAAGCACCACGGCAAGTACTCGACGCTGTACGCTCACCAGAGCCGCATCGCCGAAGGCATCACCAAGGGCAGCAAGATCTCGCAGGGCCAACTGATCGGCTACGTCGGCGCCACCGGCTGGGCCACCGGTCCGCACCTGCACTACGAGTTCCGCGTGGACAACCAGCCGATCGACCCGCTGTCGGTCGACCTGCCCGTCGCCCGCGCCCTGGAACCGGCCGAGATCCGCGCCTTCAACCAGGCCGTGGCGCCGTACAAGCAGCAGATCCAGCTGCTCACCGAATTCCAGCAGACCCTGCCCGACGCGCTGACCAACGTGGCCAGCCGCTAAGCCGGACCTGCATGACGCACCCGCAAGGCGGCCCGCGCATCTCGATGCCGGGCCGCTTTTTTTCAGGCGGCATCCGACATGACGACACCCCAGCATTTCATCGGCCTGATGTCCGGCACCAGCGTGGACGGCGTCGACGGCGTCCTGGCGCGCCTGCGCGACGGCCAGCCGCCGCAGGTGCTGGCCAGCGCCAGCCTGCCCATGCCGGCCGCGCTGCGCGCCGAATTCCTGGCGCTGAACCTGGCCGGCGACGACGAACTGGCGCGCGGCGCGCTGGCCGCCAATGCGCTGGCGCGCCTGTATGCGCAGGCGGTGGCCGACCTGCTGGCCGGCGCCGGGCTGCGGGCGCAGGACGTCGCCGCCATCGGCGCCCACGGCCAGACCGTGCGCCACCGCCCCGACAGCGGCTACACCGTGCAGTTGAACGCGCCCGCCCTGCTGGCCGAGCTGACCGGCATCGACGTGGTGGCGGACTTCCGCAGCCGCGACGTGGCCGCCGGCGGCCAGGGCGCGCCGCTGGTGCCGCCGTTCCATGCGGCCGTGTTCGGCGCGCCGCAAGGCCGCGCCGTGCTCAACCTGGGCGGCATCGCCAACGTCACGCTGCTGGCGCCGGGACAGGCCCCGCGCGGCTTCGACACCGGCCCGGCCAACGTCTTCCTGGACGGCTGGTGCCAGCGGCATCTGGGCCAGTCCTACGATGCCGACGGCCGCTGGGCGGCCACTGGCCAGGTGCTGGCGCCGCTGCTGGAACAACTGGTCGCGAGCGAACCCTGGTTCGCGCTGCCGCCGCCCAAATCGACCGGCCGCGACCTCTTCAACATGCGCTGGCTGGACGACCGGCTGGCCGCCTATGACGGCCCCACGCCGGCGCCTCAGGACGTGCAGGCCACCCTGCAGCGCCTGACGGCCCGCACCGTGGCCAACGCCATCGACGCCGCCGGCGACGACGTGCGCGAGCTCTATGTGTGCGGCGGCGGCGCCCACAATCCGGGGCTGATGCGCGAGTTGGCGTATTGCCTGCAGCGTCCGGTGCATGCCACCGATGCGCTGGGCGTCCCGGCGCAGCAGGTCGAGGCGCTGGCCTTCGCCTGGCTGGCGCAGGCCTTCCTGGCACGACGGCCCGCCGGCCTGCCCAGCGTCACCGGCGCCCGCGGCCCGCGCATCCTGGGCGCGCTCTACCCGGCCTGACGCGCCGCTCGCGCCCAGCAAAAAGCCCCTCGGCAAACCGAAGGGCTTTTTTATTGGCCGCACGGACGGCGCCGGCCGTCATGGCGGCGACACGCCGCGCGCGGAATTACACCGAGAACGACGAACCGCAGCCGCAGGTGGTGCTGGCGTTGGGATTGCGGATGACGAACTGGGCGCCTTCCAGGTCTTCCTTGTAGTCGATCTCGGCGCCGACCAGGTACTGGAAGCTCATAGGGTCGACCAGCAGTTGCACGCCAGCCTTGTCCAGCACGGTGTCGTCTTCGTTGACGACTTCATCGAACGTGAAACCGTACTGGAAACCCGAACAGCCGCCACCCTGCACGAACACGCGCAGCTTCAGCTCGGGATTGCCTTCCTCGGCCAGCAGGTCCTTGACCTTGGCGGCTGCCGAGTCGGTGAACACCAGGGGAGCAGGCGGGGCGGCCTGCAGGTCGACGGTTTCGGTCACTGCATTCATGATTCACTCCTGGCCGCTGGGGCCGTATTCCGATGAGCGGCTGCGCCACTCGCATGTAGTCACTATAGCGCAGGCGCCGCCCGGACTCAAAGTTCGAGCTTGACACTGCGGGAGGCGCGGACCACATCGCCCTCCAGGACACTGATGGTCACGCTTTCGGGGACAAATCCCTCGGGCACCGCCAGGACGCCCTGGCTGCGCTGGTACTGGTCGAACTGCAATGCCAGGGAGGCGGCCGTCGTGGTTTCGCCGGTGGCGGGCACCGGCCCGCTTTCGGCCTTGACCAGCATCGGCGCCAGGTCGACGGTGACGGTTTCGCCCTTGAGCGTGCCGGTGGCCTGGAACCGCAGCGTGCCGGCGAACGGGGCCGCGCCATTGCGGCCGCTGCGCATCAGCAGCACTTTGTAGCGCAAGCCGCCGCCGTCGCGGTCGATCTGGGCGCCGCGAATATCCACGGTGCCTTCCGGCCCCGGCGGCAGCAATTGTTCATAGAACGCCAGCTGATCGCGCACCCGGCCGACTTCGGCCTGCGCCGCGTGCAGCTGGGTTTCGAGTTCCTGGCGCGCCGAGCGCTCGATCACGAGCTCGCCGTCGGCGGTGTCGAGCTGGCCGCGGGTGTAGCGCAGCTGGACCGCCTGCTGGCGCATGGCTTCGTCGCGCGCCTCGGCCTGGTCGGCGCTGAGCACCACCGCGTCCTTGGGCTGGTAGACGCCACGGGCGTAGTAATAGCCGGCCGCGGCCCCCACCAGCACGCCCGCCAGCACGCCGGCGGCAACCCGCAGGCCAAGGCCGGGGCGGGAGGTTCGAGGTGTGGCGGAAGAATCGTTGGACATGGAAAGCGGGCCGGCGGGCTTGCCGCCGGCCCGGCGCGGCATCAGGGCAGGATCGCGACCTGGTCGAGACCGACGGTCTCGGGGAAGCCGAACATCAGGTTCATGTTCTGCACGGCCTGGCCGGCCGCGCCCTTCACCAGGTTGTCCTGCACCACCATGATGATGAGCTGGTCGCCGCCGCCCGGACGCGACAACGCGATGCGCAGGTTGTTGGAAGCGCGCACCGAGCGCGTCTCGGGCAGGCTCCCGGCGGGCATGACGTCGACGAACGCCTCGTCGGCGTAGCGCTGCTCGAACAGGGCCTGGAAGTCGGTGTCGCGCGCCTCGGGCTTGATGCGGGCGTAGATGGTCGAGTACATGCCGCGGATCATCGGCACCAGGTGCGGCACGAAGGTCAGGCCGACCTTGCCGCCGGCGATCTTCTCGAGCTGGGCGACGATTTCGGGATGGTGGCGGTGGCCGGCCACGCCGTAGGCCTTGAAGTTGTCCGAGGCCTCGGAGAACAGCGAACCGACTTCGGCCTTGCGGCCGGCGCCCGACACGCCCGACTTGCAGTCGGCGATCAGGGTCTGCGCATCAACCAGCTGCTTGCCGCCTTCGAGCAGCGGGGCCAGGCCCAGCAGCACGGTGGTCGGGTAGCAGCCCGGGTTGCCGATCACGCGCGCCTTGGAGATGGCTTCGCGGTTCAGCTCGACCAGGCCGTACTGAGATTCAGCCAGGATGTCCGGGCACGTATGGGGAATCTTGTACCAGCGTTCGAAGGTGGGCACGTCCTGCAGGCGGAAGTCCGCGGCCAGGTCGATGACCTTGGTGCCGGCGGCGATCAGTTCCTGGGCCTGGGCCATGGCCACGCCATGGGGCGTGGCGAAGAACACCACGTCGCAGTCGGTCAGCGTGGCCTTTTCCGGCGAGGAAAAGGCGATCTGCACGCGGCCGCGCAGGTTCGGGTACATGTCGGCCACCGGCAGCCCGTCTTCCTTGCGGGACGTGATGGCGGTCAATTCCACATGGGGATGCTGCGACAGCAAGCGCAGCAGTTCGACGCCGGTGTAACCGGTGCCGCCGACGATACCAACCTTGATGCGGGAGTTCGATGCTTGGGCCATGATGTGTGCTCTTCGTAGAACGAGGCTCGATTGTATCGCTCGGACAACCGGCCTTGCCGCCACGCCTGAAAGCGCGCGGCGACCGGTGTCCGACCGGACGAAGCCCGCGGAGTTCCGCGGGCCTGGATCGGGGCCTGGGCCCCGGGATGTAAAAAAAAGCCCGCACGAGGCGGGCTTTTTTCGCAGCGATTAACGCTTGCTGAACTGCTTGCGACGGCGCGCCTTGCGGAAGCCGACCTTCTTGCGTTCGACTTCGCGGGCATCGCGGGTCACGAAACCAGCTTGCGACAGCGCGGGCTTCAGGGTCGCGTCGTAGTCGATCAGGGCACGCGTGATGCCGTGACGGACTGCGCCGGCCTGGCCGGTTTCACCGCCGCCGTGCACGTTGACCTTGATGTCGAACGATTCCAGGTGGCCGGTCAGTTCCAGCGGCTGGCGCACGACCATGCGGCCGGTTTCACGAGCGAAGAACTCGTCGACGGGCTTGCCGTTGACGACGATCTTGCCGGTGCCCTTCTTGATGAAAACGCGAGCCACCGAAGTTTTGCGACGGCCGGTTCCGTAGTTCCAGTTACCGATCATGGCGTTTCCTTAGATATCCAGCGTCTTGGGCTGCTGGGCGGTGTGCGGGTGCTCGGCACCGGCATAGACCTTCAGCTTCTTGATCATGGCGTAGCCCAGAGGACCCTTGGGCAGCATGCCCTTGACAGCCTTCTGGATGGCGCGACCGGGAAAACGCTCTTGCATCTTCTCGAAGTTCGTTTCGCGGATACCGCCCGGGTACGTGGTGTGGCGGAAGTACTTCTTGTCCTTCGCCTTGGTACCGGTAACGACGATATCGGAAGCGTTGATGATGACGATGTAATCGCCAGTATCAACGTGCGGCGTGAATTCAGGTTTGTGCTTGCCACGCAGACGACGTGCGACTTCGCTGGCCACACGACCGAGGACTTTGCCCTTGGCGTCGATCACAAACCAGTCACGTTGGACTTCATGCGGCTTGGCCACAAAGGTCTTCATGATGGTTCCTAGATATGAAAAATGGTCTCTGACTGGACGATCCAGCCAGGCTTTTTCCCTCAACTAGACGATGGAACCGGCGTCTTTCCAGCAACTGGGTTTCAGTGCCGGGGTCAACCGATCGCTTTTCAGCCGTTCCATTGTCCCTATCGACGTCCCGCCTAAGCGTTATTACCCGCCCGTGCAATGGTCAAAATGAGGGAAAGCCTGAAATTCTACCACGGATGCTCAAAAAATGGGCAATCGTGGTCGGATCCAGGCAAATGAACAGCCGCTCCCTGGGGAGCGGCTGTCGCATTCTTAAAAAGGGACACAAGTGCAGCCGTTTCGGCCCCGCCCCGTGCCCCGCCGCGCGGCGCGGATCAGGCGCCCAGGTAGGCTTCCAGCACCCGCGGATGGCCCAGCAGCCCGCGGCCGGTGCCCGACAGCGCCATGGCGCCGTTCTCCAGCACGTAGCCGTGCTGGGCGATCTTGAGCGCCTGGCGCACGTTCTGCTCCACCAGGAACAGGGTCAGGCCGTCGGCGTTGATCGCCCGCAGCGAGCGGAAGATTTCCTGCACCACGATCGGCGCCAGGCCCATCGACGGCTCGTCCAGCAGCAACAGGCGCGGCTTGGCCATCAGGGCGCGGCCGATCGCCAGCATCTGCTGTTCGCCGCCGGAGAGGTTGCCGGCGATGCCGGTGATCCGCTCTTTCAGGCGCGGGAACAGGTTGAAGACGTATTCCAGGTCCGAGTCGACGTTCTTCAGGCCGCGGCGGTAGGCGCCCAGCTCGAGGTTTTCCAACACGGTCATGGTGGTGAGGATGGCCCGGCCTTCCGGCACCTGGACGATGCCGCGCGCCACCAGTTGGTGCGGCGCCAGGTTGGTGACGTCCTCGCCTTCGAACAGGATCTTGCCGCGCGCCTTGGGCAGCAGGCCCGACAGGGCCAGCAGCGTGGTCGACTTGCCGGCGCCGTTGGCGCCGACCAGGGCGGTGATTTCCTTGGCTTCCAGGTCCAGGTCGATGCCGCGGACGGCCTCGATGTGGCCGTAGTTGACCTCGAGTCCGCGGACTTCCAGCATTGCGCTCATTGTGCGGCCTCCGCGTTGTCGATGTCGTCGTCGTCCTCGCGACCCAGGTAGGCCTCGATGACCTGCTCGTTGTTGCGGATCTCTTCGGGTCCGCCGCAAGCGATGATCTTGCCGAAGTTCAGCACCGCGATGCGTTCGCACAGCCCCATCACGAAGCGCATGTCGTGCTCGATCATGAGGATGGTGTAGCCGCGGTCGCGGATCGCCAGGATCTCGCGCATCAACTCGGCGCGCTCGCCGGTGTTCATGCCGGCCACCGGCTCGTCCAGCAGCAGCAGCTTGGGCTCGGTGGCCAGCGCGCGCGCCAGCTCCAGGCGGCGCTGTTCGCCGTACGACAGGTTGTCGGCCAGGTCGTTGGCCTTGTGGTCCAGGCGCATCCACGTCAGCAGCTCGTGGGCGCGCTCGCGGGCGCGCTTCTCGTGCTCGCGGTAGCCCGGCAGGCCCAGCAGCAGGCTGGGGAAGCCGTAGTTCATGTGGCGATAGGCGCCCACCACCACGTTCTCCAGCAGCGTCATCTCCTTGAAGAGACGGATGTTCTGGAAAGTGCGGGCGATGCCCATGCGGGTGATGGCGTGCGGCTTGCGGCGCAGCAGGCTTTCACCCTTGAAGGCGATGCCGCCGCCGCTGGGCGGCAGCAGGCCGGTGATCAGGTTGAACACCGTGGTCTTGCCGGCGCCGTTGGGGCCGATCAGGCCGAAGATCGCGCCCTCGGGCACCGACAGGCTGACGTCATGCAGCACGTGCAGGCCGCCGAAGCTCTTGGAAACGGAGGTCAGCTCAAGCATGGCGCTTGCCTCCTTGACGCATCCAGCGCTTGAAGCGCGCCGGATCCCAGATGCCTTGCGGCAGGAACAGCACAATCACCACCAGGATCACTCCGTTGATGACCAGGCGGAAATCCGCGAAACCGCGCAGCATCTCGGGCAGCACGGTAATGATGAAGCTGCCGAGCACGGGACCGGCCAGGCCGCCGATACCGCCCAGGATGGCCATCGTCAGGATTTCAACGCCACGGTCGAAGCCGTATTCGTTGGGGCCGATGAAGAAGGTCAGGTGCGCGTTGAGGGCGCCGGCCAGGCCGGCGATCATCGCGCCCGCCACGAAGGCCAGCATCTTGTTGGCGCGCACGTCGATGCCCATCAGGCCCGCCGCGGTCTCGTCGCCGCGGATGGCCTCGAAGGCGCGTCCGATCTTGGAGGCGCGCACGCGCCACAGCACGAACAGCACGATGACGACCGCCAGGATGACGTGCCACCACTGCGTCAGCTGCGGAATGCCGTTCAGGCCCAGCGCGCCGCCGGTGATCGACTCGGTGTTCAGCACCGTCACCCGCACCACTTCGCCGAAGCCCAGCGTGGCCATGGCGAGGTAGACCCCTGACAGCCGCAAGGTCGGCAACCCGATCAGCGCCGCCACCAGGGCTGGCGCCGCCATGCCGCCGGCCAGCGCGACCGGGAACGAGACGTCGTAGTTCATGGTGAGCAACGCCGCCGCGTAGGCGCCGATGCCCATGAAGGCCGCATTGGCCATGGCCAGCATGCCGCAGGCAAGCGTCAGCCAGATGGAGAGGGCCAGCAGGGCGTTGGTGCCGAGCGTCAGCACCAGGTTGCCATAGATGGCCCAGAAGTTTTCGAATCCGCTCATACTCACGCCTTGCGTTGAACCACTTTGCCGAACAGACCTTGCGGGCGCACCAGCAGGATCAGGAACAGCAGGCCGAATGCCACCGCGTCGCGCATGGTGGAGCCGATGTAGGCCACCGACAGCACTTCAGCGAAGCCCAGGAACAGCCCGCCCAGCATGGCGCCACGAATGTCGCCCATGCCGCCGAGGATGATGACCGCGATGCCCTTGTGCAGCATCGGCTGGCCCATCAGCGGGAACAGCGCATTCGAGTACAGGCCGATCAGCACGCCCGCGACCCCGCCCAATGCGGCGGCGGCGAACGAGGTGGTGATGAAGAGCTTTTCGACGTTGATGCCCAGCAGCCAGGCGGCCTTGGGCGATTCGGCAATGGCGCGCAGGGCGCGGCCGAACTGCGTGCGACGCATCACGAACATCAGCAGGGCCATCAGCGCGAACGACAGGAAGATGATGCCCAGTTCGATCACGGTCAGGTGCAGGCCGGCGATCTCGATGACTTCCTCGGGCACGGTGCCGTGCGGGAAGCGCAGGTTGCTGGCGCCGAAGATGCCTTGCGCGCCATTGTTCAGGATGATGCCCACGCCGATCGTGGCGATCATGGGGATCAAGTGGGGTGCGTTGCGTTTACGCAGCGGCTTGAGCACCAGGTAGTCGATGATGACCCCGGTGAAGCCGGCAACGAAAAATGCCACCATCAGCGCCGCCCACAGGGGCAGGCCGAAATGCTGCACCACGGAGAGCGCCGCGTAGGCCCCCACCATGAAGACGGCGCCATGCGCGAGGTTGATCACCCCGAGCACGCCGAATACCAGCGTGAAGCCCAGCGCGAACAGTGCGTACACACAGCCCAGCGACAAGGCGTTAACGAATTGTTGTTCCAACATGATGGGACATATTCCAAATCAAAAAAGAGCCTCCACGCTGCGCCCCCTGCGTGGACTTGCCGCTCGCCAGGCTCGGCTTCGGGACCCGGGGCAGGCCTGTGTAAGGCCTTCCACGCCGCGCATTGCGTGGACCTGCCGCCCTGAGAGAGCCGTTCTATTCCTGGGGAGTCCTACGATAAAAAGCGCCTTGCGGACCGCGGCCAGCCGCCGTCCGCAAGGCGCATCCCCCCGCGCGGGGATGCGGACTGCTTACTTCTCGATGACGTACTTGCCGTCCTTGGTCACGCTGACGATCGGCGCCTGGTCGGCGTCGTAGCCGGCGGGCTTGCCGGCGCGGTCGGTGGCCTGGCGGAACTTGAAGGCACCGGTGGCGCCGGTCCATTGGACCGACGGCAGCGCGTCACGCAGGGCGGCGCGATCCTTGGCCAGTTCGCCGGAGATCTTGGTGTTCTTCAGGGCCTGGGCGACGATGTACATGGCGTCGTACGACTGCGCGGCGAACTGGTCGGGCGCGCCGTTGAACTTGGCCTTGTAGGCGTCGATGAACTTGACGTTCTCGGGGGCCTTGTTCTCGATCGACCACGGGCTGCCGATCCACAGGTTGTTCGACGCGCCGCCGGGGGCCAGGTCGAAGATCTTGACCGAGTTCATGCCGTTGCCGCCGATGACGGGCACGTTCAGGCCCAGTTGGCGGGCCTGCACCATGATCGGGGCGCCTTCGGCCAGCAGCGCCGACAGCACGATGGCGTCGGGGTTGGTGCCCTTGATCTTGGTCAGCTGGGCCTTGAAGTCGACGTCGCCCTTGGCGAACGTTTCGGTCGTGGTGACCGGGATCTTCTGGTCTTCCAGGGCCTTCTTGAAGTTGTCGTAGCCGCTCTTGGTGAAGACGTCGTCGTTGCCGTACAGCACGGCCACGTTCTTCAGGCCGGTCTTGGCCTTCACGGTGGAGATGGTGGCCGGCAGCACGTCGGCTTCGGTGACCGAGTTGCGGAACACGTAGTTGCCGATCGAGGTGATACCGTCGGCGGTGTTGGAGGTGCCGAAGGCGACCGTCTTGGCGGCCTGGGCGACCGGATCGGCGGCCTGGGCCGAGTTCGACAGCGTCGGGCCGAAGACCATCAGGACGTTGTCCTTGAAGATCAGCTTCTTGAAGACGTTGATGGCTTCTTCTTTCTTGCCTTGCTCGTCCTCGACCACCAGCACGATCTTGTTGCCGTTGATCCCGCCCGCGGCGTTGATCTCGTCAGCCGCCAGTTGGAAACCGTTGCGGATCGACACGCCGTACTGGGCGGCGCCGCCCGACAGGGCCTCGGCCACGCCCAGCTTGATGTCGGCCGCATGGGCAGCCGGGACGATACCGGCGGCGATCAGCGCGGCCAGCAGCTTCTTGGTCTTCGATTGCATGGTTGATACCACCTTAAAGTCTGTCTCGGAATGTTGGTTATCCAGGCCGGGATGTTCCCGCCGGATTGACGTCGAATGGCGCCTGAAGGCGTCACGTTTGCGCGTCAAGACCCGGGATATTACTCCTTTGTATCAGGCCGAAACTCGAATGCCGTTCAACAAAAGGAGCAAAACCGCCCATTTTTTTGTAAAAAAACCGGGGTTATCAGCGAAAACCCCACCTCCAACCGAATGCCATTCGGCATCCGGACCTGCCATCAGCTGCGCGCCGACAGCGCCACGCCCAGGTACTGGTCGTAGGCGCCGCGGGTCAGGCGGAACCAGGGCATCGCGCTGTCGCGAAAGCCCATGTAGTTGTCGTGGATCGCCTTGAACTTCGGGTCTTTCTCGCTCAAGTCCTTGTAGACCTGCAGGGACGCCTCGAACGCCGCGTCCATGACCGAGCGCGGCAAGGCGCGCACCTGCGCGCCGGCCGCGACCAGTTGGGCCAGCGCGGCGGGATTGCGGGCGGCGTAGGCCGCCGTGGTGCGGGTGTGCGCGGCCAGGGCGGCGGCCTCGAGCACGGCCTGGTAGTGCTTGGGCAGCTTGGCCCAGGCCTCTTCATTGATATAGAGCGACAGCTGTTCGCTGGCGGCCCACCAGCTGGGGCCGTAATAGAACCTGGCGGTCTTGTTCAGGCCCAGCTTGCCATCGTCGTAGGCGCCGGCGCCGGCCACGGCATCCGGGCCCGTCCTGGCTGCGCCATCGGCCGGCTTGGCATTGTCGGCGGGCTTGGCGGCATCGGCCGGCTTTGCGCCCTCGGCCGGTTTCGCGTCCTTGGTCGCCTCAGCCGGCTTGGCGTCCTTGATCGCCTCAGCCGGCTTGGCCTCCTTGGTCGCTTCGGCCGGCTTGGCCTCCTTGGCGGCCTCGGCGCCCTTCCCCTCATCGGCCTGCCCGGCCGCTCCGGCCTGCTGCGTCGCCACGCCCAGGTGCGCCAGCACCTGCGCCGCCAGGCCGTCGACGCGCATTCTCAGGTCTTTCAGGTCGGTCGCGCGCTTGATCTCGCGGTTGGACCACAGGCCCATCTGCGAACCGGTGTTGCCGAGCGGGAAGTTGATGATCTTCTGCGCCTTGAACAGCTCGCGCGTCAGGCGCAGGCCGTCGCCTTCGAGCATCCAGGCGTTCATCTGGCCCGCGTCGAGCCCGAACGGCACCGCCGAATCGAAGCAGAAGGCGGGGTTTTTGGCGAAGTAGATGCCTGACGAGACGTGGGCGCACTCGACCTTGGCGGCGCCGACCGCGTCCATCAGTTCCGCCGCGGGCGCGATCTCGCCGTCGGCCAGCTGGCGGATGCTGAACTTGCCGCCGGTGGCGTCGGAGACGAATTTGCGGAAGATCTCGCCGGCGCCGAAGCGCAGGTCCAGCGCGGCCGGGAAGCCGGACGCCAGGCGCCAGCTGATCGAGGGGGAATCCTGCGCCAGGGCGGGAGCGCTGATCGCCGCCCCCGTCGCCACGGCGCCCAGGCCGGCCTGCTTCAAGAATGAACGTCGTTGCATCTCTTTGCTCCTCTACAGCGATACCAGTTTGAGCAATACCCGCCGGATATTACACGTTGCAATCGTGCCTGACGGCTAGAGGAATTCCCGAGCGGTCAAGGATTGCAAAGCGCGCGCAAACGACAACGCCCGCCTGTCGGAGCCCGCGGGCCCCGCGCAGGCGGGCGTTGCCAGGGCGACGCGGAATCAGGTGCCCGCGATCGCCATCTGCTCGATCAGGATCGAGCCGGTGGTCTTGGTGCCGCGCGAGATCGTGTCGGCGCCCACCGCGACGATCTGGCGGAACATGTCCGACAGGTTGCCGGCGATGGTGATTTCCTGCACCGCGTGCTGGATCTGGCCGTTCTCGACCCAGTAGCCGAACGCGCCGCGCGAGTAGTCGCCGGTGACGTAGTTCACGCCCTGCCCGATCAGCTCGGTGACCAGGAAGCCGGTGCCCATCTTCTTGAGCATGGCTTCGAAGTCGTCGCCGCGGCGCGTCAGCGTGGAGCTGAAGACCAGGTTGTGCGAGCCGCCGGCGTTGCCGGTGGTCTGCATGCCGAGCTTGCGCGCGGTGTAGGAAGACAGGAAATAGCCTTCCAGCACGCCGGCCGACACCACGCTGCGCTTGCGGGTGCGCACGCCCTCGTCGTCGAACGGCGAGCTGCCCATGGCGCCGCGGATGTGCGGGTCTTCGGTCAGATTGATGTGTTCGGGGAAGATCGGCTTGCCCAGGGCGTCGAGCAGGAAGCTGGCCTTGCGGTACAGCGCGCCGCCGTTGGCGGCCTGCGTCAGGGCGCCGACCAGGCCGAGCGCCAGCGGCGCCTCGAACAGGACCGGGAACTTGCCGGTGCGGATGCGGCGGGCCGACAGGCGCGACAGGGTGCGCTCGGCGGCGTAGCGGCCGACGGCCTCGGGCGTGGCCAGCTTGGCCGGATCGCGCTCGGAGGTGTACCAGTAGTCGCGCTGCATGCCGTTGCCGCGCCCGGCGATGGGCGCCACCGACAGGCTGTGGCGCGAATACGGGTAGCCGCCCAGGAAGCCACGGGTGTTGCCCATGACGAACTGGCCTTCGTAGGTGCCGACCGTGGCGCCATCGGTATTGGTGATGCGCGCATCGACCTCGCGCGCGGCGCGTTCGGCGCGCAGCGCCAGCTCGGCGGCTTCCTCGGTGGACACCGTCCAGGCGCGATGCAGGTCGAGGTCGGGGAATTCGGTGGCCAGCTGGTCGGCGTCGGGCAGGCCGGCGGCCGGGTCGGCGGCGGTATGGCGGGCGATGTGCCAGGCGGCTTCGACCGTCTGGCGCAGCGCGGCTTCGGAGAAGTCGGAGGTCGAGGCGGAGCCGCGGCTCTGGCCGGCGTAGACCGTCAGGTCGAGCGAGCGGTCACGGGTCTGTTCGACGGTCTCGATGTCGTTCTTGCGCACCGATACCGACAGGCCCAGGCTTTCGGAAACTTCGGCCGCGGCGTCCGAGGCGCCGATCTGGCGCGCGTAGGCCAGCGTTTGCTCGACGAGTTCGGAAAAACGCGCGTGATTGGCCGCCAGCGGCAAGGAGGAGGAGGATTTGACCATTGCTGTCCAATTTGCAGAGACGGTTATCATAGCCAAGTCTGTCATTGCGCAGTTTTCCATGAATTCCCATATCGAAGAAGAATCCACCGACGGCTACGACGAGAACGGCTACGATCGTCCCAGCAAGTCCCAGGTCAAGCGCGACATGCACGCGCTGCTGGACCTGGGCAAGCAGCTGATCGAACTGTCCCCCGATCGCCTCAAGCAGTTGCCCCTGGCCGAACGCCTCTACGAGGCGATCCGCGAGGCGCAGCGCACCACCAGCCGCGAAGGCCGGCGCCGCCAGACCCACTTCGTGGGCAAGCTGATGCGCGACGCGCCCGCCGACGAGATCCGCGCCCAGCTCGACGTCTGGGAAAACGGCTCGCGCGAGGAAACCGCGGCCATGCACCGCCTGGAAACCCTGCGCGACCGCCTGCTCGACGACGACGAGGCCCTGACCAAGCTGCTGAACGACAATCCGCAGGCGGATGTGCAGCAGCTGCGCGCGGTGATTCGCGCCGCCCGCAAGGAAAAGGCGGCCAACGCCGCCCTGCTGCAAGGCCAGGAACCGCAGAAAAAGCACTATCGCGCGCTGTTCCAGACCCTCAAGACCCTCACCCACTGATTGCGCCCGCCGTCCATGAACGCCCCGACCGACCTGCTCGATTGCATCGAGATCGAAACCGCCCCCAACCCCACGCACGCCGTGATCTGGCTGCACGGCCTGGGCGCCGACGGCAACGACTTCGCGCCCATCGTGCCGGAACTCGACCTGCCGGCCGGCCTGGGCGTGCGCTTCGTTTTCCCCAATGCCCCGGTGCAGCGCGTCACCATCAACAACGGCATGGCGATGCGTTCCTGGTACGACATCCTGGTGATGGACCTGGTACGGGTGGAAGACGCCAAGGGTATCCGCGCCTCGGAAGCCGCGATCCACAAGCTGATCGCGCGCGAGAACGCGCGCGGCATCCCGACCTCGAACATCGTGCTGGCGGGCTTCTCGCAAGGCTGCGCCATGACCCTGCACACGGGCCTGCGCCTGCAGGACAAGCTGGCCGGCATGATGGGCCTGTCGGGCTACCTGCCGCTGCTGGACAGCGCCGAGGCCGAGCGCGCCCCGGCCAACCAGCGCACCCCGATCTTCATGGCCCACGGCCTGTACGACCCGGTGGTGTCGCTGCCGCGCGCCGAGGCCTCGCGGGCCGAGCTGGAGCGCCTGGGCTACGACGTGCGCTGGCACACCTACCCCATGCCGCACTCGGTCTGCGCCGAGGAAGTGGCCGACATCTCGCGCTTCCTGAACCAGGTCCTGGCCTGACGCGGGCGGCGCGCGCCGCGCCGCTGCCCCCCGGGCTCGGACTCTCCGGGCCATTCAAACGGGGGATTCCCCTGCCTTGTATACCAAGTGGTATTCCAGCGCCGGATTTTCCGGTGCCGGCTGACGCTCGCCCCTAGAGAAAACGCCAATATCAAAACGCTTGTGGGCCGTGATTGTTGAATATAGTATTCAATCACGCCGTATCGGCCCGGGCAAAAAAAGCGTTCGGGCTTCCCTGTTGTTGCAGTCGATCCATCCCATTGGCCGTGTCGCGCCGGGTTTCGGCGAGGCATTCAGACGCAGGAGAAAGTCCCGTGAAGCCCTTGCCATTGCCCCGCCGGGCAGCCGTGGCGCTGCTTGCCGCGCTCGCCGCCGTCGTCCCCTTCGCCAGCCACGGCGAAACCCTGAATCCCCCCGTGAAGGTGCGCTACGAAGAGGTGGTGCGCTCGATTCTGTACGTGCCCAAGTACGTTGCCTTGTCGCAGGGCTACTTCAAGGACGCCGGGCTGGACGTGTCCATGAAGACCTCGCAGGGCACCGACAAGGGCATGACCGCCCTGCTCTCGGGCAGCGCCGACATCGTGCTGATCGGCCCCGAGGCCTCGATCTACGTGCAGAACAGCGAATCGCCGGTCAAGCCGAAGATCTTCGCCGGGCTGACCGCCACCGACGGCTTCTTCCTGCTGGCGCGCAAGCCGGTCGAGAAATTCGACTGGAGCATGCTCAAGGGCAAGGAGGTGATCGGCTTCCGGCCCGGCTCCAACCCCATCGTGTTCCTGGAGACCGCGCTGCGCAAGCACGGCCTGGACCCGCAGAAGGACGTCAAGCTGCTCAACAACATCGGCATCCCCGCGCGCGCCGGCGCCTGGATGGCCGGCCAGGGCGAGTACGGCATCTTCCTGGAACCCGAGGCCGGCGAGCTGGTGCGCAACGGCAAGGGCTACATCGTGGCCTCGGTCGGCCACGAGGTCGGCCAGGTGGACTACACGGTCTTCACCGCCACCGACAAGTACATCCGCGACAACCCCAAGGTGATCCAGGCCTGGACCAACGTGGTGGCGCGCGCGGAGAAGTACGTGAAGGACACGCCGGCGGCCACGCTGGCGCCGCAGATCATGAGCTACTTCCCCGGCATGGACGCGGCCGCGGTGACCGACGCCATCGAGCGCTACAAGCAGTACCAGATCTGGAAGACCACGCCGCTGGTGACGGCCGAGGCCATGAACCAGCTGCAGGACATGCTGATCGCCAGCGCGGTGATGAAGGACGGCGCCCGCGTCAAATACGAGGACGTGGTGGTGGCCGACTTCGCCAGGAAGGTGCCGTGATGAGCGCCGTCGTCCACAACCTCAAGCCGGACCCCGCCACGGCCAAGATCGAACTGCGCGATGTCTGTTTGAGCTATTTCACGCCGGAAGGCGAGACCGAAGCGCTGTCGCAGGTGTCGTTCGCGCTGGCGCCGGGCGAATTCGTCAGCCTGATCGGCCAGAGCGGCTGTGGCAAGAGCACGCTGCTGTCGCTGATCGCCGGCCTGCACGCGCCGACCTCGGGCACGGTGATGATCGACGGCCAGGCGGTCACCGAACCCAATCCGCGCATCGGCTACATGCTGCAGCAGGACTATCTGTTCGAGTGGCGCACCATCCTCGACAACGTCATGCTGGGCGCCGAGATCCAGGGCCGGCGCGATGCGCGCAGCGAGGCGCGGGCCGTGCACCTGCTGGAAAAGTGCGGGCTGGGCGCGTTCCTGTCGCACACGCCGCGCCAGCTGTCGGGCGGCATGCGCCAGCGCGCGGCGCTGGCGCGCACGCTGGTCACCGAGCCCGACGTGATCCTGCTGGATGAACCGTTCTCGGCGCTCGACTCGCAGACCCGGCTGGCGATCTCCGACGAGGTCGTCGACATCCTGCGGCGCGAGGGCAAGACGGTGGTGCTGGTGACCCACGACATCGGCGAGGCCATCGCCATGACCGACCGCGTCATCGTGCTGTCGCGCCGGCCCGGCCGGCTCAAGAGCCAATACCGCATCCACTACGGCGACGGCGCCCGCCCGACGCCGTTCCAGGCCCGCTCGCGGCCGGAATTCAATGCCTACTTCAAACAGCTCTGGGACGAGCTGGACGTCCATGTGGAGGGTTGAGCCGTGAACGCACCGATTGCCAACACCGTGCCGCTGCGCGCCGTGCCCGCGCCCAGCCAGAAGTACCTGGACTACCTGCGGCGCGACCGCGCCCGCCGCCGCAACATCCGCATCGCCCAGGCGCTGCTGCTGGTGGTGTTCCT
Source organism: Achromobacter sp. ISS7 (assembly GCF_056523125.1). NCBI lineage: Bacteria > Pseudomonadati > Pseudomonadota > Betaproteobacteria > Burkholderiales > Alcaligenaceae > Achromobacter > Achromobacter sp. ISS7. The sequence continues at coordinate 3,883,359 of NZ_JAWRZD010000001.1, forward strand.
GTGCGCCTGGGAAATCCTGCCGCGCATGCACATCCTGAACCCGCTGCTGACCAGCTATCCGAGCGCGCTGTGGCCGACCTTCCTGGAGCTGTGGAGCCACGGCAACCTGGCCCAACACATCGCCACCACGCTGTCGGCCACGCTGGTCGGCTTCACGCTCAGCATGGTGATCGGCATCGTCGTCGCCGCCGCGCTGTGGTGGTCGGACTTCCTGTACAAGGTGCTGGACCCGTTCCTGGTGGTGGCCAACGCCATGCCCAAGATCGCCTTCGTGCCGATCTTCTACCTGTGGCTGGGGTCGGACTACGCGGTCTATGGCATGGCCGTGGCCATCGCCGTGTTCGTGACCATCATGGTGGTGTATGCCGGCTTTCGCGCCATCGACCTGAACAAGGTCAAGCTGGCCCGCACCTTCGGCGCCAGCCGCTGGCAGGTGCTGACCAAGGTGGTGCTGCCGGGCAGCGTGCCGACCCTGATCGCCGCGGTCAAGATGAACATCGGCCTGGCGCTGGTGGGCGTCATCGTCGGCGAATTCCAGTCGGCCGACTCGGGCCTGGGCTTTCTCATCATGAACGGCAGCCAGGTCTTCAAGCTGAACATCGTCATGACCGCGATCACCATGCTGGCGCTGATCTCCAGCGTGATGTATCTGGTGGTGTACCGCATCGAAGCCGCCGTGGCGCGGCGCTACGGATAAGGAGCCGCCATGCAGATTCCGCAATGGGTCCAGGACCGCGTCATCGCCCGCCAGGGCTGCCTGCATCCCTACGACAACCTGCCCGGCGCCCGCACCGCGGTGGTGGTGATCGACATGCAGCAGTATTTCACGCTGCCCGGCTACCAGGGCGAATGCGCCGCGGCGCGCGACATCATCGCGCCGGTCAACCGCCTGTGCGACGCGGTGCGCGCGGCCGGCGGCACGGTGGTCTGGGTGCAGACCGCCTCCGACAACGCCGACGCCTTCTGGTCGCACCACCACGGCGTGATGCTGACGCCGGAGCGCAGCGCGCGGCGCCTGGAAACGCTGCGCCGCGACGCGCCGGGCTACGCCCTGCATCCGGACCTGCGGCCGGCCGACAGCGACCTGCGCGTGACCAAGCGCTTCTACAGCGCCATGGCCACGGGCTCGTCGGAACTGGAACCGCTGCTGCGCGGACGCGGCGTGGACACGCTGCTGATCGCCGGCACGGTCACCAACGTCTGCTGCGAATCGACCGCGCGCGACGCGATGATGCGCGACTTCCGCACCATCATGGTGGACGACGCGCTGGCCGCGGTGACGCCGGCCGAGCACGAAAACGCCCTGCATGGCTGGCTGCTGTTCTTCGGCGACGTGCTGTCGGTGGACGAGGTGTCGACGCGGCTGCGGCCGGCGCAGGCCGCCCGCAAGACGGCCTGAACGCGCGCCGCGGCGATCGGCGCGGCGCCGGCCGGCGCCGCGTCAGTCCAGGTCCAGCCAGACCCGCCGCATGGTCGGGTCTTCCGGATCCGGATCGTTGGTGAACCCCAGGCTGGTCATCAGCGACAGCATCGGCCGGTTGGTCGACAGCACCAGGCCATCGATGTATTCCAGCCCCTGCTCGCGCGCCGCGTCGATCAGCGCCGTCATCAGCTGGCGGCCCAGGCCGCGCCGCTGCCAGTCGTCGCCGATCACCAGCGCGTATTCCGCGCCGCGCCCGTCGGGGTTGCGCAGATAGTGCGCAAAACCGACCAGCACTTCGTGCGGGTGGCCGCGGTTGGCCGGGTTGGGCACCTGGGTGGCGGCCACCAGCGCCAGCTCGCGGTGGTAGTCCACCTGGGTGTAGCGCGACACCATGCGCGGCGTCAGCTCGCGCATCATCGACACGAAGCGCATGTAGCGCGAGCGTTCCGACAGGCCGCGGATGAAGTCCTGCAGCGGCTGGCCGTCCTCGGGGCGGATCGGCCGCAGCACCCACGGGATGCCGTCGGCGAAGCGGCGCACCTGCACCAGGCGCGCCGGGTACGGGTGGATCGCCATGTGCGGGTAGCCGGCGGTCTGCGGCGTTTCGCAGCCCGGCGTCTCGGCCAGCATCATGCGCAGGCCGCCGGCGCGCAGATGGGTTTCGCCGGCATAGAGCGGATCGATGTCGAGCGTCTCGATGTCAGGCAGTTCCGACACCATCTCCGAGACCAGCACCAGCGCCTGCTGCAGCGCCTCGGCGGCCAGGTGGCCGACGCGCGGCGCCAGCACCCGGCGCCACAGGCGGCTGCGCTCGATCATCTGGCGCGCCAGGAAGCCGTTGAGCGGCGGCAGGTCGATGCCGCGGTCGGATTGCGACAGCACCGCGTCCGGGCCGCCGGCGCCGAAGCGGATGACCGGTCCGAACTGCGGGTCGCGCCGCACCCGGATCGCCATGGGGCGGGATTCCGGCTCGGCCGCGGCCACGTCCACCGGCATGTCGCGCAGCGGCACGTAGAACAGCGCCAGCAGCGCGCGGATCTCCGCGGTATTCAATTCGCGCCGGCAATCGGCCCGCACCCGCGCCAGGATCTCGCGCGCGGCGGCCAGGTCGGGCACGTGGGTGGCCGGCTCGGGCGGCTGGGTCTGCAGCAGCAGTTGCTGGTTGTAGTGGTGCGTGGCCAGCACGCCGAAGGCGTCGGCCGCGGATTCGGGCGTGCGGAACGCCGAGGTGCCGGCGTCGTCCAGCATGCGCCGCAACGGCCGCATGCCGGCGTCGCCCATGAAGCAGGTGACCACCGGCTTCCTGGCCTTGGGCGCGATCAGCGCCAGTTCGCGCGCCACCGCCGGCATGTCGGCCAGCGCGTCGGGCGCCAGCAGCACCAGCACGCCGTCCACGCCGGTGTCGTCCAGCACCACGTCGAGGATGGCGCGGATGCGTTCGGGCGTCAGCGGCACGTAGGTGATGACCGGGTTGGTGCTGGCCGCGTCCGGCTCCAGCATCGCCGCCAGCGCGCGCTGCGTGGCCGGCGCCAGGTCGGCGCGCAGCACCGCGGCGTCGGGGCCGATCAGGTCCATGGCCAGCTGGGGCGGGCCGCTGCCGTTGGAGATCAGCGCCACGCGCCGGCCCTTGGGACGGCGCGTGTAACCCAGCACCTTGACCGCCGAGAACAGCTGCACGAAGTAGCGCACCCGCACCGCGCCGGCGCGCCGCAGGGCCGCGTCGAAGATGGCGTCGGCGCTGTCGGTGTCGGCGCGGCCGGCCTTGAGCACGATGACCGGCTTGACGCTGGCCGCGGCCCGCAGCGTGCTCATGAATTCGCGCGCCGGGCCGACGTCTTCCAGGTACAGCACGATGCTGTCGGTGCGCGGGTCGCTGGCCAGATAGTCCAGCACCTTGGACAGGCCCACCACCGCCTCGTCGCCCAGCGACACGGCGGTGGAAAAGCCGATGTGCACGTCCTCGGCCCAGTCCATGACGGCGGCCATGATGGAGCGCGACTGCGCCAGCAGCGCCACGCGGCCGGCGCGCGCCAGCACCGGGTGCTGGCTCAGGTTCAGCCCGGCATGCGGCCGCTGGGCGCCGAACGAGCGCGGTCCCAGCAGTTCGCAGCGGTTTTCCTCGGCCCAGGCGCGGCACAGCGCCAGCGTGCCGCGCGGATACGGATCGGGCAGTTCGTGCGGCAGCAGGATGACCGCGCGCGGCGCCAGCGGCGCCAGCCGGCGCAGGGTCTCGGGCAGCACGGCGGGCGAGACGCAAACCAGGGCCAGATCGGGCCGCTCGCCGGCGGCCAGGCCCTGGAGCGCGTCCGGCAGGTCGGGCGCGGCGCCGGCGTCGCAGGCCACCACCGTGGTTTTCGCCTTGAGCGCGGGCGACAGGGAGCCCGCCGCCGGCAGCGGCCGATCGGCGACGATCACCAGCGAACCGGGTTCGAACATCGGGGCAAGAGCGTGTCGCAGCATGGCGGGAACAGGCACTAATCTAAAATAGCGTTCATCGTAACAAGACAACCCCCACGTCCGCTTGATCCAGGCCCAGGCCGCCGCCGCTTCGTGGCGCCGCAGCCGCTATCATTGCTTCCTATGACTTCCAACGCCTCCTCCCCCATCCGTACCCGCTTCGCGCCTTCGCCCACGGGCTTCCTGCACCTGGGCGGCGCCCGCACCGCGCTGTTCTCCTGGGCCTTCGCGCGCCACCACAAGGGCACTTTCGTGCTGCGCATCGAAGACACGGACGTCGAACGCTCGACGCCGGAAGCGGTGCAGGCCATCCTGGACAGCATGGACTGGCTCGGCATGCAGCCGGACGAAGGCCCGTTCTACCAGATGCAGCGCATGGACCGCTACCGCGAAGTGGTCGCCCAGATGCTGGCCGCCGGCACCGCCTACCACTGCTACAGCTCGCCCGAGGAAGTCGAGGCCATGCGCGAGGCGGCCCGCGCCCGCGGCGACAAGCCGCGCTACGACGGCACCTGGCGCCCCGAGCCCGGCAAGACCCTGCCGCCGGTGCCCGAAGGCCGCAAGCCGGTGGTGCGCTTCAAGAACCCCCAGGACGGCGCCACCGCCTGGAACGACATGGTCAAGGGCCCCATCAGCTTCGACAACACCGAGCTGGACGACCTGATCATCGCGCGCCCTGACGGCACCCCCACCTACAACTTCTGCGTGGTGGTGGACGACTGGGACATGGGCATCACCCACGTGCTGCGCGGCGATGACCACGTCAACAACACCCCGCGCCAGATCAACATCCTGCGCGCGCTGGGCGCCACCCTGCCCGAATACGGCCACGTGCCCATGATCCTCGGCCCGGACGGCGAAAAGCTGTCCAAGCGCCACGGCGCGGTCAACGTCATGGAATACGACAACGAGGGCTACCTGCCCGAGGCCATGATCAACTACCTGGCGCGCCTGGGCTGGAGCCACGGCGACGACGAACTCTTCAGCCGCGACCAGCTGGTGGAATGGTTCGACACCCGCCACCTGTCCAAGTCGGCCTCGCAGTGGGACCCCAAGAAGCTGAACTGGGTCAACGCCCACTACATCAAGCAGATGGACAACGCCGAACTGGCCGAGCGCGTGGCGCCGCGCGTCGCCCATCGCGGCGGCTACCCGGAAAAGATCGACCTGCCGGGCGTGATGGGCCTGCTCAAGGACCGCGCCGAGACCCTGGAACAGCTGGCCGACGGCGCCATGTTGTTCTGCGGTGAATTCAAGCCGGCCGCGCCGGAGCTGGTCGAACAGCACCTGACCGCCGCCGCCCGCGAGGCGCTGGCCGACTTCGCCCAGCGCGCCCAGGGCACCGACTGGACCCGCGAGGCCATCTCGGCGCTGATCAAGGCGGTGCTGGCCGACCGCGGCCTGAAGATGCCGCAACTGGCGATCCCGCTGCGCGTGGCCGTCACCGGCCAGACCCAGACGCCCGCGGTCGACGCGGTGCTGGCCCTGCTGGGCAAGGACGTCGTGATCAAGCGCCTGGCCGCGATCTGATCGGGCTCGCGCCCACGAAAAAGCCCCGAACGGCCAGGCCGGACGGGGCTTTTTTTTCGGCCTCGCGACCGGCCCATGCGCCAGCGCCGCACGGCGCGACGCGTCCTAGGCGGCCTTGGGCCGCGTCTTCAAGGCCCGCGAGAAGAATGCGCCCAGCAGCGGCAGCAGCACGGCCGAGCCACCGAACAGCACCGCGGCGCCGGCCTCGTCCACCACCGAGCCGGCCAGCGCCACGCCCGCCGCCTGCCCCATGAACAGGCAGGACGCGAACCAGGCCACCGCCGTGCCGCGCGCCGACGGCACCATCTGGGTGGCGTTGGTCTGCAGCGTGGCATGCAGCAGGTAGTAGCCGAAACCGGCCAGCACGCTGGCCAGCAGGCTCCACAGCCACACCGGCCCCAGCAGGTACGACAGGAAGGCCACGCCCAGCACCAGCCCGCCCGCCACCGCCAGGCCGCGTTCGCCCAGCCGCTTGAGGATGCGGCCCGCCACCACCGTGTAAAACAGTCCGCCCACCGCGTACACCGCCACCAGCGCGCCGGCCGCGGTCAGCGAGATATCGAAGCGTTCATGCAGGTAGGACGGCGCGAACGCCAGGGCGCCGAACACCAGCAGGCCCTCGATGAACACCGTGGCCAGCACCACGCGCGCCCACGGCGTGCCCAGCACCAGCCGCGCCTGCGCCACGAAGCCCTGGCGCGGCGCGTTCGGATCGACCACGCCCAGCCCCAGGGCGCGCTGGCGCCGCACTTCCAGGTGCAGCAGCGTGCCCACCACCAGATAGCCGCACACCAGCGCCGCGAAGGCCCAGCGCCAGCCCAGCGTGTCGGCGAACAGGCCGCCGGCCAGCTGGCCGGCCGCCATGCCCAGGATGGTCCCGGTCAGGAAGCGCGCCAGCGTCGCCTGGCGGCGTTCATAGGGCACGGTGTCGCCGATCCAGGCCATCGACAGCGGCACGATGCCCGCGCCCGCGGCGCCAGACAGCGCGCGGCACAACACCAGCACATCCAGCGTCTCGGCCACGAAGGCGCCGGCGCTGCCCAGCGCGCAGGCGAACGTCGCCACGCTGACGACGCGGTACTTGCCGTAGCGGTCGCCGACCGGGCCGAAGAACATCTGCAGCACGCCATAGGCCACCGCGAACGCGGTCACCGCGCGCGCGGCCTGGCCGGTGGAGGCGCCGAACTCGGCGGCCAGCTGCGGCAGCATGGGATCACAGATACGGAAGGCGCTGGCGCTGACGAAAGCGGCCAGGGCGAGCAACGCGATGGCGCGTGCTTCGGAAGAGAGGGCGGGCATGGAGGGCCGGCGGCGGATGGAGGACGAAGTCCGCACCTTACCGCAGCCCGGGCCGCTTGGCGACGCCGGCGGCGCGATGGCGTCCGCCCGGCGTAACGGCCGGCGGCCGGACGGCCGCGGGGATCAATACGGCAGGCGGTAGCCCTGCGGCATGCGGCGCGCGGTCACGAGCTGGCCGCCGCTCTTGAGCTCGCGCAGCGTCAGCTTGGCCTGCTCGACCTTCTCGACGCGGTAGCGGTTGACGTAGATCGGATCGCCGGCATCGACGAGTTCGCCGTTCGATTGCGTGGTCTGCATCGTATAGACGCCGTCCACCACGCTCCAGCAGCCGGTCTCGCGCAGCGCCGGACGCGTCTTGCGGCCGATCTTCAGCTGCGTCTCATAGGCCATGCGGCCGTCGGGATACAGCACCGTGAGCGCCTGGAGGTCGCCGCTGACGCCCTTCGGCTTGGAATTCGAATACCAGGTGCCGACCATGGGATCGCCGCTCTTGGCGGGTACGCACGCGATCGGCTTGGGCGGCCCTTCCGGCTGGGCCTCGGTAATGGCGGCGGGCTTGCGGGTGACGCAACCGGCCAGGATCAGAAGGGCGCAAGCCACGCCCGCCGAACGCAAATACACACTGCTCATGACTTCCTCAACACGTCTGTCGACGCGCCGCGCCGCTCAGATCGGCACGCCCTTCGCGCAGCAAACACCACGCACTCTAAAGACGCGCCACGGAAGAATCAACGACGATCCGCGCCGTGTGCAATTGCGCAACAGTCCCCGCCGAAAAGCCCGTGTTTTAAGGCCCCAACACGCAAAAATGCGTTGGTTTCAAGCGACACTGCGACCGCCGCGGGCGGCCTTGGCGCGCAGCATTTCCTCCATGCGCGCGGCGGCCGGCGACAGGCTGCGGCCGGCCAGCCGCGTGATGCCCAGCTCGCGCTCGATGCGCGGCCGGGCCAGCGGCACGAAAACCAGACCGGGCGAATCCGGCGGCACGCCCAGCCGCGCCAGCACCGTCACGCCCACGCCGCGTTCGAGCATCGCCAGCAGCGACATCATGTTGGACACGAACACCTGGCGCTCCATCATGAACGCGGCCTGCGGATAGTCCGCCAGCTGCCGATGCGCCACCGTGCCCACCAGCGGCAGTCCGGCGATCTCGCGCCAGGTCACCGACTTGCGCCCCGCCAGCGGATGGCCGCGATGGCAGACCAGTCCGAAAGCGTCGCGCAGCAGCGGCTCGAACGCCAGCCGCCGGTCGCGCAGCACCGGGCTGCACACCCCCAGCTCGACCTCGCCCGCCAGCACCATGCGCTCCACGCCCTCCGAGTTGTCGTCGAACAGGCGCAGCGACACCGCCGGAAACCGCTCTCGGTAGGCCGCCACCAGCTCGGGCAGCCAATGCGTCGCGACCGTCGCCACCGAGGCCATGGTCAGGGTGCCGGCCTCGTTGCTGGCCAGCCCCGCCAGCGTCCCGGCCACGCGGTCATGGTGCTCGACCAGCTCGCGCGCCAGCGGCAGGCAGTCCTGGCCGAAGCGCGTCAGCGCGTTGCCGTTGCCGCGCTCGAACAGCGGCTGGCCCAGGCGCTGCTCCATTTCACGGATCGACAGCGACAGGGCCGGCTGTGAGCGGAACGCGCGCGCGGCGGCGGCGCGGAAGCTGCGCAATTCGGCCACCAGCAGGAAGTGCCGGTAGTGCGCAATGGAGAGTTCGGGCAAGGCGGGCATCGTGGCATCTGATTTGATGAACTTATCAAATCATAGGAAAAATAAAGTTTTCTCATCATAGGGCGGCACTTAACATGGCCGCAATGACTACCGCGACTCTCTCTCCCGCCGCCGCCGACGCCGTCGATCCGCTCGACTTCAGCCTGGCTGACCGGCTGACCGCCCGCCCCGCCGGCCAGGGCCGGCTGCTGACCGCCGCCGCGCCCAACGGCAGGCCCGGCCTGCTGCTGGTGCCCGGGGCCTATCACGGCGCCTGGTGCTACGCGCACTACCTGGACCATTTCGCCCGCGCCGGCCTGGCCTGCGCCGCCCTTGACGTGCGCGGCCACGGCGCCTTGCCGCAGGATGAAGGCTTCATCGATGCCGGCATCGCCGACCTGGCCGCCGACGTCGTCAGCGCGCTCGACCTGCTGGACGCCCCCACCGTGGTGGTGGGCCACAGCATGGGCGCCCTGCCCGCGCTGCTGGCGGCCAGCCAGCGCGCCGTCGCTGGCGTCGTGCTGATGGCGCCGTCGCCGCCCGCCAACCTGCCTGGCGCGCTGGGCCTGCCGCCGGTGCCGGCCGACGCCGTGCGCGCCGCGCCGGCCGCCAGCGAGATCCGCGCCCGTTTCCTGGCCACCTCGCCGACCCGCGACGTCAGCGCCGTCACGCAACGCCTCAACCCCGAAAGCCCGCGCGTGCTCAACGACCGCTACCTGCTGCGCGTGCCCGTCGACCCCGCCGCCATCACCGCCCCCGGCCTGTGCCTGGAGGCCGGCCTGGATACCCACGACCGCCATCCGCCCGGCCAGGACCACGCCATCGCGCGCCTGTTCGGCTTTTCGCACGCCGTCCTCGCCGGACAGCCGCACTGCATGATGTACGGCGACCAATGGCAGGTCGGCGCGAACGCCATCCTCGACTGGTATCGCCAGCAGTTCGGCTGAGCCACGACGCCCACCCACGCCAGACACTTCCCCAGCCATCGACAGCCGCCAACAAACCCCAAGACCGATCCGCCCGGCCCGCGTCCCGCGCGCCACGAAGCACACCGCAAGCCACAAAACATGACGGCGCCACCGCCGCCCCAGGAGACAAGCATGACCCCTACCGCCTTCGCGCCCCGCACGTTCCTGCGCCACGCGCTCGCCGCCGCCAGCCTGCTGCTGGCCGGCGCGTCCCACGCCGCCGGCTGGCCCGAGAAACCCATCACGCTGATCGTCCCGTCCGCCGCCGGCGGCGCCGCCGACCTCACCGCCCGCACCTTCGCCCAGTTCCTGGGCAAGCAGATCGGCCAGACCATCATCGTCGAAGACCGCCCCGGCGCCGGCGGCATCGTCGGCACCAACGCCGCCAAGAACGCCCCCGCCGACGGCTACACCTTCCTGCTGTCCACCAACTCGACCCACGCCGCCAACCAGTTCCTCTACAAGCGCCTGCCCTACGACGCCCAGAAGGACTTCGTGCAGATCGGCATGCTCGGCACCTTCGGCACCGTCGGCATCGTCGCCCCCGACAGTCCCTACCGCACCGTGCCCGAACTGGTCGAATACGCCAAGAAGCACCCCGGCGAAGTCTTCTTCGGCTACTACAGCTCGTCCTCGCAAGTGCCATCCGAACTCTTCAAGCAACGCGCCGGCATCAACATCGGCGCCGCCGGCTACAAGAACATCACCCAGATCATCACCGACCTGCGCGGCAAGCAGATCGGCTTCGCCTTCGTCGACTACCTGACCGCCATGGGCCAGATCGACGGCAAGGGCCTCGCCCCCCTCGCCGTCACCGCCGCCCAGCGCCACCCCGCCTGGCCCGACGTCCCCACCATGTCGACCTACTACCCCGACTTCATCGTCGCCGGCTGGCTCGGCATCTCCGCCCCCGCCGGCACCCCGCCCGACGTCGTCGCCAAGATGAACGCCGCCACCCAGGCCGCCGTCAACGACCCCGCCACCGCCGACAAACTCCGCGCCCTGGGCCTCACCCCCGAAGCCATGGACGCCCCCCGCTTCGACGCCTTCGTCAAGGAAGACACCGCCCGCTGGAAGGAATGGATCAAGATCTCCGGCATCCAGCCCCAGTAACCCCCCACCGCAAATAAAGAAACGCCCTCTATATATAGAGGGCGTCGCAATACAGAGACCATCACAAGATTGCGCCCACACATCAAAGTGGTGCCGCACAGAGAGCCGCCCCACCCACCGCGACCACGCTCCGCCCTCCCCAACGGCGCGCAGCGCCATCCGTCCCGACGCAAGCCCCCCAAACGCCAAAGAAGGCCGCCCGCGCGGCCGCCTTAGGCAACCCCGCAACCTCCTCCCCCCACCTCGATTGATGGCAAAAACGCCAAGCAAACAGCTCGCCCCAACGACGGCCGTTAAGTCTCATCGCAAGCGGGTGACGGGGCAGGCGGGGGATGGCGGGGCGTGTAGATGCGCCCAAGGGAAACCGAAGGGAGCCGCAGGCGGACGAGGTTGACGCAGGGGCAGTCCGGAGCGAACGCTCCGGACCGCAATCGTAGCCCCGCCATCCCCCGCCTGCCCCGTCACCCGCGCCTAAAGAACCCCACCCCCCGCAAGCAACCAAAGAAGCCCCCCTACAAAGGCAACTTCAACTCATGCTTAATCTCCCGCAACGCCACAATCGTCCGCGTCTGCCGAATCCCAGGCATGTTGAACAAGAACCGATGCAAGAACCGGTCATAAGCCTCCGGACTCTCCACCAAAATCTTGAGCAGAAAATCCGAATCCCCCGTAACGGCATAGCATTCGAGGATCTCCGGCGCATCCCGCACCGACCGCTCGAAGTTCTCCACCGTATTCGCCGAATGCCGCTCCAGGCTGATCTGCGCGAACATACAGCCCAACCCCACCTTGCTGCGATCCACCTGCGCGCTGTAGCCCTGGATCACGCCGCTGGCCTCCAGCGCCTTCACCCGCCGCCACACCGGCGCCGCCGATAGCCCCACCTTGTCCGAAAGCTGCTGCGCCGAGGCCCGGCCATCCTCCTGCAGGGCCTTGAGGATGCCGATATCGGTCTTGTCCATCGTTTTGTCTCCTGTTTGGGTCGAAATTCCGCGAATACGAAATGTTCATTGCGAATTATAGGGATATCACGATCCGAAAACGCAATAAACCCGATGCCGCGCGAACCTATCATGGTGCCGACTACAGGAGCATTCATGATGGACGGTACCCCCGCCGCCGAGCCCACGCTGGACCTCGATTACCAGCTCGCCGACAACCTCACCCGCGAGACCGGCCGCATCTTCCTCACCGGCACCCAGGCCCTGGTGCGCATCATGCTGACCCAGCGCCGCGTCGACCGCGAGCGCGGGCTCAACACCGCCGGCTTCGTCTCCGGCTACCGCGGCTCGCCCCTGGGCGGCGTCGACATGGCGATGTGGAAAGCGCAGAAGGCGCTCGACGCCAACCAGATCTCGTTCCTGCCCGGCATCAACGAGGACATGGCCGCCACCGCCGTCATGGGCACGCAGCAGGCCGGCGTGCGCGCCGACCGCAACGTCGATGGCGTCTTCGCCATGTGGTACGGCAAGGGCCCCGGCGTGGACCGCGCCGGCGACGCCCTGCACCATGGCAACGCGGCCGGCGCCTCGCGCCACGGCGGCGTGCTGGTGGTGGTGGGCGATGACCACACCGCCGTCTCCTCCTCGATCCCGCACGCCAGCGAGGCCTCGCTGATCGGCTGGCAGATGCCCATCGTGCACCCGGCCTCGATCGACGAATACGAAACCTTCGCCCTGTGGGGCTGGGCCCTGTCGCGCCATTCCGGCACCTGGGTCGCCTTCAAGGCCGTGTCCGAGACCATCGAGAGCGGCCACTCGTTCACCCCCGCGCCGGTGCGCGCCTATGACATGCCGGCCGATCCGGACCTGCCGCCCGAAGCGCTGGAATATTCCGCGCGCGACTTCCTGTCGCTGGCGGTCGAAACGCGCATGAACCTGCGCATGAAGGCGGTCGCCGCCTTCGCCCGCCGCCACAGCATCGACCGCCTCACCTGTCCGGCGCCCAAGGCCACGGTCGGCATCGTCACCGTCGGCAAAGCCCACCTGGACACCATGGAAGCGCTGTCGCGCCTGGGCGTGGACACCGTCACCGCCAACGCGCCGGTACGCATCTACAAGCCCGGCCTGACCTGGCCGCTGGACGCCGAACGCATGCTCGACTTCGCGCGCGGCCTGTCGCACATCCTCGTGATCGAGGAAAAAGGCGCCGTCGTCGAGACCCAGCTCAAGGACCTGCTGTTCAACCTGCCCGAGCGCGCCACCGTGGTCGGCAAGAAGGGCTTCGACGGCGAAGCGCTGGTGCCGTCCGCCGGCCAGTTGCGCCCGTCGCTGCTGGCGCGGCCGCTGGCCATGTGGCTGTCGCGCAGCGCCGGCCTGCAGCCCGGCATCGACCTGGCCGCCTTCGACTGCCAGGACATGCTGTCCAACGACGCCGACGGCATGCGCCGCCGTCCCTACTTCTGTTCCGGCTGTCCGCACAGCACCTCGACCAAGGTGCCCGAGGGCAGCCAGGCGCTGTCGGGCGTGGGCTGCCACTACATGGCCGCCTGGATGGACCGCGACACTGGCGGCCTGACCCAGATGGGCGGCGAAGGGGTCGACTGGATCGGCCTGTCGCGCTACACCAAGATGCCGCACATCTTCCAGAACATGGGAGAAGGCACCTACTACCACTCCGGCTACCTGGCGATCCGCCAGGCCGTGGCCGCCAAGGCCAACATCACCTACAAGATCCTGTTCAACGACGCCGTCGCCATGACCGGCGGCCAGCCGGTGGACGGCCCGATCTCGGTGCCGCAGATCTGCCAGCAGCTGCGCGGTGAAAACGTCGCCCGCATCGTCGTCACCAGCGACGAGCCGGAAAAATACCAGGGTGTGGACCTGGGCGCCGGCATCAAGGTGCACCATCGCCGTGAACTCGACGCCCTGCAGCGCGAGCTGCGCGAGATCCCCGGCGTCACCGTGCTGATCCACGACCAGACCTGCGCCGCCGAAAAGCGCCGCCGCCGCAAGAAGAACCAGTTCCCCGACCCGGCCCGCCGCATGCTGATCAACAGCGCGGTGTGCGAAGGCTGCGGCGACTGCGGCGTGAAATCGAACTGCCTGTCGGTGGTGCCGCTGGAAACGCCCTACGGCCGCAAGCGCGCCATCGACCAGTCCAGCTGCAACAAGGACTACTCCTGCGCCGAGGGCTTCTGCCCCAGCTTCGTCTCGGTCATGGGCGGCAAGCCCAGGAAGAGCGCCGCGCCCAAGGCCGACCAGGAACGCCTGCAGCAGCTGATCCAGCAACTGCCGCTGCCGGTGCCGCCGTCGCTCGAACGCCCCTACCGCTTGCTGGTGGCGGGCATGGGCGGCACCGGCGTCATCACCATCGGCGCCATCGTGTCGATGGCGGCGCACCTGGAAGGCCTCTCTGCCGCGGTGCTGGACCTGACCGGCCTGGCGCAGAAGGGCGGCACGGTGGTCAGCCACATCCGCCTGGCGCCCGCCGGCGCCGCCGCCGGCCCGGTGCGCCTGGACTGGCAGCAGGCCGACGCCGCCATCCTGTGCGATCCGGTCGCCGCCGTCGCGCCCGACTCGCTCGGCGCGCTGCGCCGCGGCCACACCCAGGTCACCGTCAATACCTACGTCGCGCCGGTGTCCGATTTCACCCGCAATCCGGACGCCGCCATGCGGCCGGAAGCGCTGCTGGCCAAGATCCGCCACGCCGCCGGCGACGAGCACACCGCCGCCATCGACGCGCACGAAGCCGCGTTGGCCCTGTTCGGCGACAGCATCCTGTCGAACATGTTCATGCTGGGCTACGCCTGGCAGCGCGGCGGCGTGCCGCTGTCGCAAGCCGCCATCAACCGCGCCATCGAACTGAACGGCGTCGCCGTGGCCGCCAACCGCGCCGCGTTCGACAGCGGCCGTCTGGCCGCGCACCAGCCCGACGCGCTGGAAGGCGCGCTGCGCCCGCGCGCCCAGGTGGTGCAACTGCATGTGCCGGAGACCTTCGAGCGCGCCGTGGCGCGCCGCGTCGACGACCTGACCGCCTACCAGGACGCCGCCTACGCGCAGGCCTACCGCGACATGGTCGAGCGCGTCGCCGCGCGCGAACGCGAGCTGGCGCCCGACGCCAGGAGTCCGCGCCTGGCCATGGCGGTGGCGCGCGGCCTGTTCAAGCTGATGGCCTACAAGGACGAATACGAAGTCGCCCGCCTCTACACCGGCGAGGCCTTCCAGGCCCAGCTCAAGGGCCTGTTCGAAGGCGACTACAGCCTGCGCTTCCACATGGCGCCGCCGATCTTCGCGCGCAAGGACCCGCGCACCGGCGTGCCGCGCAAGGTGACGCTGGGCCCGCGCACCATGACCGCGCTCAAGCTGCTGACCCGCTTCAAGCGCCTGCGCGGCACCTGGTTCGACCCGTTCGGCCACACCGCCGAGCGCAAGATGGAGCGGGCACTGGTGGGCGAGTACCGCCAGACCATAGACCAGTTGCTCGCAGGGTTGAATCGCGACAACCTGGCGCAAGCAGCTACAATCGCCGCCCTTGCAGAAACCATCCGCGGCTTCGGCCACGTGAAGGCTGCGAACGTCGAGAAGTACAGGACGGAGCTGGCCCGCTTGATGCAAAGCTATACGGCGCCTGCCCCGCGCGAAGTGCCCCTGCGGAAAACCGCATAAACACTCGCGCTGAGCAGCAATCTCCTGGGCGCGCCTTGCTAGGCGCGCCCAGTGCATTTAGTAACAATGTTTTGGGAACCTGATCCTATCTTCTTCTTGTAGCTGTCGTACTCGATCACTAGAATTAGTGTCCAACGAGGGGTGCTACACTACATGTTGTGGTCGCCTAACCGCTGATACTCGTCGGCCACGCCATACGGATTCGTCCGTCCAAGCGTTGCGACCCCCTCAATAAGATCCAATTTCGTACCTGACATGACGTCGTCATGTCGCTATCTACGCGCTTTTCGCACAGGAGCTTCCATGCAGACTACGATCGCCTCTGTGACCCGGCCCTCGGCCGTGCCGCCCTCTCAAACCGATTCCCCTGCCGACGCCAATGGCGGGCAATGGGCCAGCTACAACATCATTCGCCGCAATGGCTCGGTGGTCGGGTTCGAACCCGGCAAGATCGCCATCGCCATGACCAAGGCGTTCCTGGCCGTCAACGGCGGCCAGGGCGCGGCCTCGGCCCGCGTGCGCGAGCTGGTTGAACAGCTGACGACCCAGGCCGTCAACGCGCTGGTGCGCAACCGCCCCGGTGGCGGCACCTTCCACATCGAAGACATCCAGGACCAGGTCGAACTGGCCCTGATGCGCTCGGGCCAGCATGACGTCGCCCGCGCCTACGTGCTCTACCGCGAAAAGCGCACCCAGGAACGCGCCGCCGCCGCGGCCGCCGAAGGCCAGCAGAAGACCGACGCCGTGCCGCAGGAAAACGTGCTGCACGTCACGGACGCGGGTGTCCGCCGTCCGCTGGACATCGCCGAACTGCGCGCCACCATCGTCGCCGCCGGCGAAGGCCTGGCCGAATTCATCGACTCCGAAACCATCCTGAAGGAAACGGTCAAGAACCTGTACGACGGCATCCCCGTCGACGAAGTGTTCAAGTCCGCCATCCTGTCGGCGCGCGCGCTGGTCGAGAAGGACCCGGCCTACAGCCAGGTCACCGCCCGCCTGCTGCTGCACACGATCCGCAAGGAAGTGCTGGGCGAGGAAGTCTCGCAGGACGGCATGGCCGCCCGCTACGCCGAGTACTTCCCCACCTTCATCGCCCGCGGCATCGAAGGCGGCCTGCTGTCGCCCGACCTGGCCGGCTATGACCTGACCAAGCTGGGCAAGGCCCTGAACGCCAAGCGCGACCTGCAGTTCGGCTACCTCGGCCTGCAGACCCTGTACGACCGCTACTTCCTGCACATCCGCGGCACCCGCATCGAACTGCCGCAGGTGTTCTTCATGCGCGTGGCCATGGGCCTGGCGCTGCGCGAGACCGATCGCGAAGCCCGCGCCATCGAGTTCTACGAGATCCTGTCGTCGTTCGACTTCATGAGCTCGACCCCGACGCTGTTCAACTCGGGCACCCTGCACTCGCAGCTGTCGTCGTGCTACCTGACCACCGTCTCCGACGACCTGGAAGGCATCTACGACGCCATCAAGGAAAACGCGCTGCTGGCCAAGTACGCCGGCGGCCTGGGCAACGACTGGACCCCGGTGCGCGCGCTGCGCAGCCACATCAAGGGCACCAACGGCGAAAGCCAGGGCGTGGTCCCGTTCCTGAAGGTCGTCAACGACACCGCCGTGGCGGTGAACCAGGGCGGCAAGCGCAAGGGCGCGGTCTGCACCTACCTGGAATCGTGGCACCTGGACATCGAGGAATTCCTCGAACTGCGCAAGAACACCGGCGACGAGCGTCGTCGCACCCACGACATGAACACGGCGAACTGGATTCCCGACCTGTTCATGAAGCGCGTCATGGAAGGCGGCGAATGGACCCTGTTCTCGCCGTCCGACTGCCCCGACCTGCACGACAAGTACGGCAAGGCCTTCGAAGAAGCCTACGTCGGCTATGAGGCGCGCGTCGCCAGCGGCGACCTGAAGCTGTTCAAGAAGATGCCGGCGCTGACGCTGTGGCGCAAGATGCTGTCGATGCTGTTCGAAACCGGCCACCCGTGGATCACGTTCAAGGATCCGTGCAACATCCGTTCGCCGCAGCAGCACGTCGGTGTGGTCCACAGCTCGAACCTGTGCACCGAGATCACGCTGAACACCAACGAATCGGAAATCGCGGTTTGCAACCTGGGTTCGGTGAACCTGGTCGCGCACATGAAGCCCGCCGCCGGCGGCGGTTTCGAACTCGACCACGACAAGATCAAGCGCACCGTCAGCATCGCCATGCGCATGCTCGACAACGTCATCGACATCAACTACTACGCCGTCGAGAAGGCCCGCAACTCCAATGCGCGCCATCGTCCGGTGGGCATGGGCATCATGGGTTTCCAGGACTGCCTGCAGATGATGCGCGTGCCGTACGCGTCGCACGCCGCCGTCGAATTCGCCGACACCTCGATGGAAGCCGTGTGCTATCACGCCTACTGGGCCTCGAGCCTGCTGGCTGAAGAACGTGGTCGCTATCAATCGTACGAAGGCTCGCTGTGGTCGCGTGGCATCCTGCCGCAAGACACGTTGAAGATGCTGCGTGACGAACGCGGTGGTCATGTCGAGGTCGATGAATCGAGCACGCTCGATTGGGATGCGTTGCGCGCGCGCATCAATCAACACGGCATGCGCAACTCCAATTGCATCGCAATCGCCCCAACCGCGACTATTTCCAATATCATTGGTGTATCTGCGTGCATCGAACCCACTTTCCAGAACTTGTACGTCAAATCGAATCTCTCCGGCGAGTTCACGGTCGTTAACGATTACCTCGTGCGTGACCTGAAGAAACTCGGTCTCTGGGACGAAGTCATGGTCGCCGACCTCAAGTACTTCGACGGCAGCCTGTCCCGCATCGATCGCGTACCTTCCGAACTCCGCGAACTCTACGCCACCGCGTTCGAAGTCGAACCGAGCTGGCTGGTGGAATGCGCCTCGCGTCGCCAGAAGTGGATCGATCAAGCCCAGTCGCTGAACATCTACATGGCCGGCGCCTCCGGCAAGAAGCTGGACGACACCTACAAGCTGGCTTGGAAGCGTGGCCTGAAGACGACCTATTACCTGCGTACCCTTGGCGCCACCAGCGCCGAGAAGTCGACGGGACGCGGCGGCGAACTGAACGCCGTCAGCGCCGGTGGCCAGTCCACCGCCGCCCCCGTGTCCGCTGCACCTGTTTTGCCGGAACCCGAAGTTCTCGGGGCGGTTTGCACCATGCGGCCGGGCGACCCCGGCTTCGAAGAGTGCGAAGCCTGCCAATAAACCGCCTCCGGAGAATGAATCATGATTAATTGGGAAGACGACACCCTCGCCAAGCAACCTGCACAAGCCCCCGCGCCCGCGGCGGGCGGGCAGGCTGCGCCCGAAGTCCGGGCGGCGACCGGCGTGTTCGGCGACACCGCCATGCCGACCCCGGCCGCGCCGCAGCATGCGGCCGGCCTGACGGCCAGCGGCAGCGCCACCTCACAACGCGTGAAGGTTGCGGACAAGCGCATCATCAATGGCGAGACCGACGTCAACCAGCTAGTGCCGTTCAAGTACAAGTGGGCATGGGAGAAATACCTGGCCACGTGCGCGAACCACTGGATGCCGCAAGAAATCAACATGTCGCGCGACATCGCCCTCTGGAAGAACCCGAACGGGCTCACCGAGGACGAGCGCCGCATCGTCAAGCGCAACCTGGGTTTCTTCGTCACGGCCGACTCGCTGGCCGCGAACAACATCGTGCTGGGCACCTACCGCCACATCACGGCCCCCGAATGCCGCCAGTTCCTGCTGCGCCAGGCCTTCGAAGAAGCCATCCACACGCACGCCTATCAATACATCGTCGAAAGCCTGGACCTGGACGAAGCGGAGATCTTCAACGCTTACAACGAAGTGCCGTCCATCCGCGCCAAGGACGAGTTCCTGATCCCGTTCATCGACGCGATCGCGGACCCCAACTTCAAGACGGGCACGCCCGAAGCCGACCAGACGCTGCTGAAGTCCCTGATCGTCTTCGCTTGCCTGATGGAAGGCCTGTTCTTCTACGTTGGCTTCACGCAGATCCTGGCGCTCGGTCGCCAGAACAAGATGACCGGCGCGGCCGAGCAGTACATGTACATCCTGCGCGATGAATCCATGCACTGCAATTTCGGCATCGACCTGATCAACACCGTCAAACTGGAAAATCCGCATCTGTGGACGCCGGAATTCCGCGAAGAAATTCGAGAACTCTTCCGCAAAGCGGTCGAACTCGAATACGCTTACGCCGAAGACACGATGCCGCGTGGTGTGTTGGGCTTGAACGCTCCCATGTTCAAATCCTACCTGCGCTTCATCGCCAACCGTCGTTGCCAGCAAATCGGTATCGAACCGCTGTACCCGCAGGAAGAGAATCCCTTCCCGTGGATGGCGGAGATGATCGATCTTAAGAAGGAACGCAACTTTTTTGAAACTCGCGTGATCGAATACCAAACCGGTGGCACGCTGAGCTGGGAGTAACGTAGTTCGCCTTCGGGCCCGGCGCGGGCACGCTCTTGCAAAGAGCGTCGCGTTCGCGCCAGGCTCGAGGACGATCTCCCAGGTCAGGGTGTTTTCGAACACGTAGAACAAGCGGTAGGCGGTCTGTGATCAGACTGCCCACCGGCGCCATTTGAAATGGCTCGCGCCAAAGGAGCGGGGGCCATATCAAATGGCTGTGCCGAATTCATTAGCGCAAACCGTAGTAGCTGTTGCTCGCACAGAACAGCGGCATGCGCCGATGAATAGCCCGGGCACGGTTCGCCTTGTTGGCGGATCGGGGCACGGGTTTAAGTTCTGGGACCCCTGAACCTAAGGAGCATGACCATGGCAACAGCCAAGAAAGCCGTAAAGAAAGCGGTGAAGAAGCCCGCCGCCAAGAAGGCAGTAGCGAAGAAGGCCGCCCCGGCCAAGAAAGCTGCCGTCAAGAAGGTAGCCGTCAAGAAGGTCGCCGCCAAGAAGCCGGCGGTGAAGAAGGTTGCCGCCAAGAAGCCGGCCGCCAAGAAGGTCGCGAAGAAAGCGGTAGCCAAGAAGGCCGTCGCCAAGAAAGTCGCGGCCAAGAAGCCGGTAGCCAAGAAGGCAGCGGCCAAGAAGGTCGTCGCCAAGAAGGCGGTTGCCAAGAAGGCCGTCGCCAAGAAAGCGGTTGCCAAGAAGGTCGTCGCCAAGAAAGCGGTAGCCAAGAAGGCCGTCGCCAAGAAGGCGGTTGCCAAGAAGGCCCCCGCCAAGAAGGCGGTTGCCAAGAAAGCCGTAGCCAAGAAGGCCCCGGCTGCCAAGAAGCCTGCCGCGAAGCCTGCTGCCAAGCCGGCCGCCAAGCCTGCTGCAAAGCCTGCCGCTGCCAAGAAGCCCGCTGCGAAGAAAGCCGCTCCGAAGAAGCCCGCCACGCCGCCGTCCACGGCTGCTGCCCCGGGCGCGAAGACCGCGCTGAACCCCGCCGCGTCGTGGCCGTTCCCGACGGGTGGCCGTCCGTAATCGGACCGGTCACAACGGTAGCAGTACCTCAAACCGCCTGGCCCCGGCCAGGCGGTTTTTATTTGCCCCTTCCCCGAAGAAAGAAGCGTGTCCCCGCGCCTTGGGCGCTACCGTTGCGACGATGCCGTGAGACAATAAAAGCCGTCATCATTAGGTAGATAGCGTCCATGCTCGGTGAAATCCTTCGCTTCCTGCTCGAAATCGCGTTCACGCTGTTCGGCGCCGCACTCATCGCCCGCGCCTGGATGCACGCGATACGGCTGCATCCCTTCAATCCGCTGGCGCGCGTCATCTATCAGGCCACCAACTGGCTGGTGCTGCCGCTGCGCAAGATCATTCCCGCCGGCAACAAGATCGACTGGACCAGCCTGGTCGCCACCTGGCTGGCGGCGCTGGTCTACCTGCTGCTGATCTGGCTGATCGCCATCGGCGCGCTGATCCCGGCCGCGCTGCTGCCCTCGGCCATGCTGTCGGCGCTGCTGATGGCGCTCAAGTGGGCGCTGAACCTGGTGGTGTGGCTGACGCTGATCCAGGCGGTGCTGTCGTGGGTCAACCCGATGGCGCCCATGATGCCGATGCTGCAGGCGCTGACCGCGCCGATGCTGGATCCCATCCGCCGGCTGCTGCCGCGCACCTCGATCGACTTCTCGCCGCTGGTGCTGCTGATCGTGGCGCAGGTCCTGCTGATGGTGCTGGCGCGCCTGAGCTACAGCATGATGGGCGTCTGAAACGACAACGGCCCGGCGAACTGCCCGGGCCGTCTCTGGCGCACGCCGCGGGCGGCGCGTTACGCCGGAATCGCGGCGTAGATATCGATCAGCCTCTTGCGATCGATCTTGTGGTTGTTCGACATAGGCAGCGACGCGCAGGCCACCAGCTCGGACGGCACCATATAGGGCGGCAGGCGCTGCCCCAGCCTATCCTTCCACCCCGTCAACGCATCCTGGGCCAGCAGGCTGGCTTCGGCCTGCTCGGCCGCCACGCCGGCGACGAAGCCGATCAGGCGCACCGCGGTGCCGTCCGGCCGCCGCAGCACCGCGCAGGCGCCGCCCTCCACGCCCGGCAGGCCATGCAAGGCCTCGTCGATCTCGGCCAGCTCGATGCGATAGCCGTTCAGCTTGATCTGGTCGTCCATGCGGCCGCGGCAGAACAGCAGGCCGTCCGCGTCCAGCTGCCCCAGGTCGCCGGTGCGAAAGCCGCGGCGGCCATCCTCGGCCACGAACAGCTTGACCTCGTTCAGGTCCTGGCGGTTCAGGTAGCCGCGCATGACGTGGTCGCCGATGATGCAGATCTCGCCGTCCTCGATGCGCAGTTCGCAATCGGGCTTGGCATGGCCGACGGGCAGCGGATCGTGCGCCGCCAGCACCGCGTCGGTGATGGCGATCCAGGTCGTGGCCACGGTGGCCTCGGTCGGACCGTAGGTATTCAGGATGACGGCGTCCGGGAAACGCTGGCGCAGTTTCTTCGCCAGCGCCGCCGGCAACGGCTCGCCGCAGAACAGGAAGGTGCGCAGCGTCGGCAGCGTGGCCGGCGAGAAATCGCGGTTGG
Source organism: Achromobacter sp. ISS7 (assembly GCF_056523125.1). NCBI lineage: Bacteria > Pseudomonadati > Pseudomonadota > Betaproteobacteria > Burkholderiales > Alcaligenaceae > Achromobacter > Achromobacter sp. ISS7. The sequence continues at coordinate 3,905,444 of NZ_JAWRZD010000001.1, forward strand.
CCAGCTGCTGGTGGGCGAATGACGGCGTCGAGACCCACACGGTCACGCCCTGCTGCGCCAGCCGGCTCATCCAGGTCGCGGCCGAGCCGATCTGCTCGCGCGAATTCAGCACGCAGGTGCCGCCAGCGGCCAGCGTGGCGAACACCTCGTACATCGACAGGTCGAAGCTGAACGGCGCCTGGTTCATGAACACCGGCGCCTCGCCCAGATCGAAGCTGCCGAGCATCCAGTCGCCCAGCAGGCCGACGCTTTCGCGGCCGATCTGCACGCCCTTGGGGTCGCCGGTGCTGCCGGACGTGAACATGACATAGGCCAGGCCGCGCTCGGCCAGCTCGGCGCCCTCGCCCGGCTCGAAGCCGCGCGCGGCCGCGTCGTAGACGGCGGCAGCGCGCACGATCTCGACGATGCGGCGCAGGCGCTCGGGCGGATAGATGGTGTCGACCGGCACGAACGGCGCGCCGACCAGCAGCGCCCCCACCATGGCGACGAAGAACGAAGCTTCCTTGTGGCCATAGATGGCGACCGGCACATCCGGCGCCGCGCCATGCGCGCGCGCTTCGTCGGCCCAGGCCGTGGCCTCGTCGCGCAGCTGCGCCCAGGTCAGGCTGCGGTCGGCGCCGACCACCGCGAGCGCGTCGGGCGCGCGCGCGGAGTCAACGAACTGGAAGGTCTTCAGGTCGAAACGCATGCCGAAACTCCGGGCATCAGATGGGACTGCGACCGCTGAACACGTAAAGCGCCAGGGCAGCCAGAATCAAAGTGAGGACGCGCCCGAGGAAACGCATGACGGGCCGCGCCAGCGTGGCCTGCAGGGCCGGGCGGGTGCGCGCCGCGTTGATCAGCAGGTTGTGGCCCACCGAGTACGCGCCGAACATCAGGCCGCTGACGATGTAGTGCACCGACAGGCCGTTCCACACGCCCATCGCCAGCAGCGTGGCGAAGATGCCGATATTCTGCGCCGCCATCCGGTGGCGCGAGAAGAACGAGGTCTTGCTCAGCGCCTTGTAGATCGGCATGAACACCACGTCGCGCAACCACTCGGACAGGCTGATGTGCCAACGGCGCCAGAAGTCCTGCGGATTGAGCGTCGCCAGCGGGTTGCGGAAGTTGATCGGCAGGGTGAAGCCGAACAACATGCCGATACCGATGGCCATGGTGGAATAGCCGGCGAAATCGAAGAACAGGTAGGCGCTGTAGAGCGAGGCGTTCAGCGCCACGCCGGTGAACGAGTAGTCGTGCGCGTCCAGGGTCGACAGGCCGTAGCGCCAGATCAGCTCGGCCAGGCCGAACTTCTGGATCACGCCCAGCATGATCAGTTCCAGGCCCGCCAGCCAGGTGTTCAGGTTCACGCCTTCGTAGCCGCGCTTGAGGTCGGCCTGGAAGCTGCGCCAGCGGTACATCGGACCGGCCAGCAGCGTCAGCGGGAAGAACAGGTAGATGAAGTAATCCAGCGGCGACACGCGCTCGTTGCGCGGCGCGAACAGCAGCACGTCGATGGCGCGGAAGGTGGCGAACGACAGGCCCAGCATCGCGCCCAGGTGCGAGACGCCGGTCTTCACCAGCAGCAGCGGCGTCATGGTGATGATGACGGCCAGCCAGGTCGGGATGTAGTTGCGGCGCATGGCCCACAGCGCGCTGCCCGAAATGGCCAGCAGCGCGATCGGCTGATAGGGGCGCGCCCAGAACACCGCCATCCACACGCCCAGGCAGATCACGCCGATGATGTGGCGATAACCGATGCGCAGGGGCATGCCGAACGAACGGTACGCCAACAGACCCAGCCCGCCGAACAGGGCGCCGCCGAAGAAGCTCAAGCTTGCGAACAATTCCATGCTGCGGTCAGAACTGTTGATATTGGAATTCGACCTTGATAGGTCCGCCGCTACCCGTGGTGGGCTGCGCCTGCAGCACGAACACCAGGATCACCCCGATATACAGGCAGAGATGCCAGAAGAAGCGGCGCCCCCAGGCCTTGGCCGCCTTGCGGGCGTCCGGCCCCTGGGCGGCGCCGTCCGGCGTCGCATCGGTTTTCTGAGAGGGGTTCATCGGGAAAAGTACTCCGCAATGCCTTGGTCCGCCATCGCCCAACCGAGCTCGGCCAGATGCATGTCATCACGCACCATGCCCGGTTCGAAGGGAATGCTGTACATATCGAGGCAACCCATCTGGTAGCGCTGGCACATGCCGGTGATGGCGGCCACCACCGGGTCGAAGCGCTCGACGTCCAGGATGAGCTTGGGATTGAACGGCTGGATCACGAAGTAGGCCTTGACCTTGCGCCGTTGCAGCAAGGCCATGACACGCGACAGATCACCCAGCTCGGTGCGGGTGAGCGGATCGACGTTGGCGAACTCATTGCGCGCCGGCGAATACAGCGGCGCCAGGTACTGCTTGTAGTAGTCGTCGCGCACGTCGTAGGGGTTGTTGCTGCCCAGCTGGTGCTCGACTTCGCGCGCCTCGTGGGTCAGGCGCGACCACTGGCCGGAATTGAGCTTGGCCGACGAGGGCCACGAGACGAAGCGGTGCGCGGGCACCGACAGCTTGCTGCGCGGACGGTCGGGCGCGGGTTCCTTGCGCGCGTTCCACCACAGCGACAGCTTGTCCTTGAGCTCGGCGACCTGGCCATTGGCGATCAGCCACAGCAGGCCCCAGTTGGCGTTGTCGCTGATCCAGGTCTGCATCTGCTCGCGCGTGCTGGGCTTGTCCCAGAGGCGTTCCCAGACCGGGCCGGTCACGTGTTCGGCGAACGCGCTGCGCGGCAGCTGGCCGCCCGAAGCAAACCAGGCCGGCGACACCATGATCACCAGCCGCGTGTTCGGCGTCAGCGAATCGGCCACCGACTCGAGCACGCTGACAATGCCGTACGACTGGAACATGGCGTGGCCGTAGGCCAGCGTCGGCACCTTCAGTTCTTCAGGGAAGAAACGGTAAGGCACGAAACGCAGGTCATGGCTGGACAATTCGGAGGAACCCAGCACCACCAGCGTCCCGTCGCTGAGCGCATTGCCCAGCCGGTTCAGGTTGACGTGCTGCGTGCCCCAATCCGGCCCCAGATTGGGCAGGTAGTTGCTCTTGGACGCCGCCACCGTGGAAACCGGATTGACGATGCTGGACAGCACGTCGTCCGCGCCACAAAAGGCCCCATACGCCAGCGCCACCGCCGTGGTGGCTGCTGCAACGTGGGACAACAGGCGGGTATTGCTAAATATTGGCAGCGACATAGCCGGCGAGCGTGCGGACCGACTGCAGATGCTCCGCGATCTCGGGAGCCGGAATGCTGCAGCCGTACTCCGCCTCGACCGCCAGCGTGATATCCACGGCGGCGAGCGAGTCGACCAGGCCAGTGGCAATCAGTTGCGTATCGGGAGTGACTTTCTTCATGACGATCGACTCAACGATAGAGCCGATCTTGGTGTGGAGTTCTTGCTCGGTATGCATAGAGAGTGCGGCGTTACATTGCCTCGTCGGCAAAATATTCCCCGCCCCGAGATACAGGACGGCGAGTATACAAAAAATCGCTGAAAATCGACTGACATTTACAGCATCCTGGAGCGCCCCGCCGATGCACTTGGTTACATCAAAGTCAGGCGGCGAGATCGCTCACGGATGCAATCATGGCACTACAAACGTCGAATCGCCATGAAACTTACAGACCAAATCGCTATAAAAAGCGCGTAAACGTAACGCTTGCGGGTAAATACCGGGTGCTGCGTTGCAGCGGAACGACAGATTTCCGCGCGGCATCCGTCCCCTGCCCCCCAGGCGGCCCTTTTGGCGGCCCCCCCAAGGCCCGCCATCGCGGCCGCCCAAAACAGAAAAGCCCGCTTTCGCGGGCTTTTCCATTGGCCGACGCCAACCTTTTACATCGGCGTGACGCGCGTGGGACCGGCGCCGCTGATGACCTGGACGCGCTGGCCGACGCTGATCGGCACATCGGCTTCCTGGGCCACGACGCGGGTTTCGCCGTTATCCAGGCGGACCGTGATTTCGTAGCCGGAATTCTTGCCGACCTGGTTTTCCACCGCGTTGCCTGCCAGGGCGCCCAGGATGGCGCCGCCGACGGTGGCGATGGTGCGGCCCGTGCCGCCACCGATGGCGTTACCCGCCACGCCGCCCAGCGCGCCGCCGGCCAGCATGCCGACGCCGCTGGACTTGTCGTTCTGGATGACGATGGGGCGCACGCCCGTTACCGTGCCCGTGCGAACGATCTGCTCGCGCTGGGCCTGATCATAGCTATACACACCGCTGGACGCGCTGCGATTGGCGCAACCGCCCAGGACAGCCATCGAGGTCACGACGGCAGCCACGGCCAGCCAGCGGCCGGTACGCGGCGTCAACAAGGAAAAGGTTTTGCTTTGGTTCATTTGGACTCCTTGATCGGGCACTGCCGACGCTCTGATCATACTCTGCCCAGACAGGACGGCAGCCTAACGTGCAACACACTGAAACTCACCGCCATGGGCGGAAAACCGATTTGCAAACCGGCCGCGGTGTTCTCACGCCGCGGCCGGTTTTCTTGATTGCCGTTCGACCATCCCGGCGGCTTCAGGTTCCCGAAGCGGCCCGGACGGGTCAGCGGGGCGCTCAGCCCGGCAGATGGATGCCGTAGGTGGCGTGCAGCACGGCGTCGATCTCGGCGCGCGACGGCGCGTGGTTCTGCGGACCGCGCGAGGCGATCTTGATGGCGCCCATGACGTTGCCCAGGCGGCAGCTGTCTTCCCAGCTCCAGCCGCTGGTCAGGCCGTAGAGCAGGCCGCCGCGCTGCGCGTCGCCGCAACCGGTGGGGTCGACCACCTGGGTGGCGCGCACCGGGGCGATCTGGATGGTCTTGCCTTCGGTCAGCAACGTGGCGCCTTCGGCGCCGCGGGTCACGACCACGGCCTGCAGCTTGGTGGCGATGTCGGCCATGCTGCGGCCGGTGCGTTGTTCCACCACGCCGGCTTCATAGTCGTTGACCGTCAGGGCCTGCGCCAGGCCGAGCATGCGTTCCAGGTCGGCGCCGTCGAACAGCGGCATGGCCTGGCCCAGGTCGAAGATGAACGGGATGCCCTGCTTATGCAGGCGCTCGGCGTGGGCGAACATGCCTTCCTTGGCGTCCGGGGCGACGATGCCCCAGGTGGCCTTGGCGTCGCTCAGGTCGTTGCTGGCGGAGAAGGACATGGCGCCCGGGTGGAACGCGGTGATCTGGTTGTCGTCCAGGTCGGTGGTGATGAAGCACTGCGCGGTGAAGGTGCCGGGCACGACCTTGACCCGGCTGGTGTCGATACCGAGGCCGTCCAGGCGCTCGAGGTATTCACCAGCGTCTTCGCCCACGGTGGCCACCGGCACCGGCTTGCCGCCCAGCAGGTTCATGTTGTAGGCGATGTTGCCGGAGCAGCCGCCGTATTCCTTGCGCATGCTGGGAACCAGGAACGACACGCTCAGGGATTGGATGCGGTCGGCCAGGATGTGTTCCTTGAAGCGGCCTTCGAACACCGCGATGGTGTCGAACGCCATCGAACCGCAGACCAGAACAGGGGTTGCCATGAATGTCATCCTTCAGGGAAAGAACTTGTCGAGTTGGTAGCCGTTGACCTGGACACCGGTCACTTCAATCGGCACGGAAATCTTCAGTTCGCCCGCCGGTCCGAAAGGACCGCGCAACTGCTCGGGCGTCAGGTAATTCTCGGGCATCAGCACCCGGCGCACCACCACGGTGTCCGACAAATCAGTCAGGTCCAGCACCAGCGCGGGCCAGTGCTGCGGCTTGTCGTAGCGGTTGCGCAGGACCAGGTTCAACACCAGCCGGGTGCGGCCGTCGTCGATGGCGGCGGCGCCCGTGGGCGGCTGCAGCGACGACGAGGAAATCGCGATCCGCTCGAGGCGGCGCGCGTAGCCGACCGTGCAGCCGAGCGGCTTGCAGACGGTCTCGAGCGCGGGCCGCAGGACTGGCACGGAGTTGGCGATATCGATGCGGTACACGTACAGCAGCTGCAATCCCAATGCGATCAGGCCGAGCAGGCAGGCGTAGCCCCACAGCTTGCGCAGCAGGCCGCGGCGCTCCTGGCGGTCCTGGTCGAGGAATTCGGGCGGCGCGCGGCCGACGTCGGTGGCGCTGGAGTAGCGCGTGCGCGTGTCGCCCAGGATCGGTTCCGGCGAATCCTCGTCGCGCTCGGGATCGGCATCGATGCCCTCGCGAGGGTCGTCGTGATGCCTGTCGCGATCGTCGTCGAGATCCCTGTCGCGCTCATCCTCGTCATCGTCGTGGCGCGAATCGGCGTCGTCGTCACGCACCACGAAGACCGGCTCGGCCGGCCGGGTGGCGCGCGGCGCGTCCCAGCGCGCGCTGTCGCGCACCGCCACGATGGGCTCGTCGCGCGGCGCGACGGGTTCCTGCCAGCGCGGCGCCTGGGCCAGGCGCGGCTCGTCGTCGTAGCGGTCGAGGTCTTCGTTTTCGTTTTCGTCTTCGTCGTCATCGCCCTCTTCCGCCAGCGCGGCATCGGGTTCGATGCGGCGGCGGATGTCGTCGCGGCCGCGCAGCACCGCCGGCGGCATCGCGGGGGGCTCGACGCGCGGCGAGTGGCTGGCGGCGGCAGCCGCCGGCGCGATGGCGGGCGGTGTGACGGGCCAGGCCGCATCCTCGCGCGCAGCCGGCGCCAGGAAAGGCTCGTCGGGCAGGTCGTCCCAGGGCGCCACGGCGCTCGGCTCGGCGGACGGCCGTCGCACCAAGGGCGGCGGCTCGTCGGCGGGCGGCGGCGCGGGTGGCGCCAGGACCGGCGCGGCGATCACCGAGGAAGCGATGGGAGGAACGGGCCGGGTGACGGTCGGCGGCGGGACGACCGCCGGGGCGCTCGTGGCCGGCAGGCCGGCGGGCGCAGTAGCGGGAACCGGGACATGAGCGGGCGGCGTGTCAGCAACCGGGATGCCCGCAGCCGGTACGCCCGCTGCCGGTACGCCCGCAGCCGGTATGCCCGCAGCCGGTATGCCCGCCTCAGGCAGCAGGCAGGCGCGGCCGTCGAACACGGTGGCGCAGGCGCCGCAACGCACCAGGCCGTTGCGGACCCGGAACTGGTCGGGCACCACCTTGAATGACGTGCCGCATTGCGGGCAGCGGGTGGTCAGGGCCATGGCGTGATCCGGCGAAAACGGACTCAGGCCTTCTGGCCGTGCAGGCAGACCCAGCCGTCACGGGCGCGCCAGACCGACATGGCGATCCAGGGCGCGTAGGCGGCGGCGACTTCCTCGGCCTGCCGTTCCAGCACGCCGGACAGCACCAGGTGGCCGCCCGCGGCGACGCGGCCGGCGAGCATGGGCGCCAGCACCTTCAGCGGGTTGGACAGGATGTTGGCCACCACCACTTCGAAGGTGCCGTCGGCCAGGCCGTCGGGCAACATGGCCTGCAGGTCGACGTGGTTGACCTCGGCGTTGAAGACCGTGCTCTGCACCGCCTGCGCGTCGATATCGACCGCCTGGGTCGGGCCGGCGCCCAGCTTGCGGGCGGCGATGGCCAGGATGCCCGAGCCGCAGCCGTAGTCCAGCAGGGTCGCGCCCTTGGGCAGCTCGGCTTCCAGCCAGGCCAGGCACAGGTGCGTGGTCGGATGGCTGCCGGTGCCGAAGGCCAGGCCCGGATCGAGTTCGATATGGATGGCGCCGTCCTCGGCCTCGGCCGCTTCCAGGCCCGGCACGTCCGGGCTGTCGCGGTGCCAGCTGGGCACGATCCAGAGGCGCTCGGCGATGTGGATGGGGCCGAACTGCGATTGCGTCAGGCGCACCCAGTCGGCGTCCGGCACGTCGCGCAGGCTCCAGCCGGCGAACAGCGCCGGGTCCAGTTCGCCCGCGGCGGCGGCTTCTTCCATGATCTGCGCGGGATCGGCTCCGTCCGGCAGCAGGGCCACGACGCGATTGCGTTCCCAGGCCTGCACGTCGGGCTCGGTGCCCGGTTCGCCAAACAGCGGACGCTCGTCGTCGGTGCCCAGGTCGGCGTCCTCGACGGACACCGACAGCACGCCGGCTTCCAGCAGGGCGTCGGACAGGGCCTCGGCTTGCGCCTCCTGGCAATGGAGCACGAGTTCACGCATGATGATTCTTCCATCTGGCCAACGGGCCGCGGCAAACGCCGCGGCCCGATCAGCCGGTTAAGGCAGTAAAAAAGGGGCCAAGGGCCCCTATTGTGCTGGTCAGGGGCGCTGGGCCAGCTTGTTTTCCAGATAGTGGATGCTGGTGCCGCCTTCGATGAAGCGGGCGTCCTGCAGCAGTTCACGGTGCAGCGGGATGTTGGTGGAAATGCCTTCCACCACCATTTCCGACAGCGCGGTGCGCATGCGCGCCAGGGCCTGGTCGCGCGTGTCGCCGTAGGTGATGACCTTGGCGATCATCGAATCATAGTTCGGCGGCACGAAGTAGCCGTTGAACGCGTGCGAATCGATGCGCACGCCCGGGCCGCCCGGCGTATGCCAGTTGGTGATGCGGCCAGGGCTGGGCACGAAGCGGAACGGATCCTCGGCGTTGATGCGGCACTCGAGCGCATGACCCTTGAAGGTGATGTCGCGCTGGCGCAGCGTGAACTTCTCGCCGGCGGCGATCAGGATCTGCTGCTGCACCAGGTCGATGCCGGTGATCAGCTCGGTGACCGGGTGTTCGACCTGGATGCGGGTGTTCATTTCGATGAAATAGAACTCGCCGTTCTCATACAGGAACTCGAACGTGCCGGCGCCACGGTAGCCCATCTTGCGGCAGGCGTCGGCGCAGCGGTCGCCGATGCGCTCGATCAGGCGGCGCGCGATGCCGGGGGCCGGCGCTTCCTCGATGACCTTCTGGTGGCGGCGCTGCATGGAGCAGTCGCGTTCGCCCAGCCACACGGCGTTGCGACCGCCGTCGGCCAGCACCTGGATTTCCACATGGCGCGGGTTCTCGAGGAACTTCTCCATATAGACTTCCGGGTTGTTGAACGCGGCGCCCGCTTCCGAACGCGTCATGGTGACGGCGTTCAGCAGCGCGGCCTCGGTGTACACCACGCGCATGCCGCGGCCACCACCGCCGCCAGCGGCCTTGATGATGACCGGATAACCGACTTCGCGCGCAACGCGGATGATTTCCTGCGGATCGTCGGGCAACGCGCCTTCGGAACCGGGCACCACCGGCACGCCGGCTTCGATCATGGCGCGCTTGGCGCTGACCTTGTCGCCCATCAGGCGAATGGTGTCGGGGCGCGGGCCGATGAAGACGAAACCGCTCTTTTCGACGCGATCAGCGAAGTCGGCATTTTCGGACAAGAACCCGTAACCCGGGTGGATTGCCTCGGAATCCGTGACTTCGGCCGCCGAAATGATGGCCGGCATGTTGAGGTAGCTTTCACGCGACGGCGCGGGCCCGATGCACACCGATTCATCGGCCAGGCGCACGTACTTGGCTTCGCGGTCCGCCTCGGAGTGCACCACCACGGTCTTGATGCCCAGCTCGCGGCAGGCGCGCTGAATGCGCAGGGCGATTTCGCCCCGGTTGGCGATCAGGATTTTTTCGAACATTTTCAGCTATCAGCCAATGACGAACAGGGGTTGACCGTACTCGACGGGCTCGCCGTTTTCGACCAGGATTTCTTTGATGACGCCGGACTTGTCGGCTTCGATTTCATTGAGCAGCTTCATGGCTTCAATGATGCACAGCGGATCGCCTTCCTTGACCGATTGGCCGACGTCGATGAACGGCGCGGCGCCCGGGTTCGGCGAACGGTAGAAGGTGCCGACCATCGGCGCCTTGACCACGTGGCCCTGGATCACCGGGGCGGCTTCGGCCGCGGCGGGGGCAGCGGCGGGCGCGGCGGCCACCGGGGCGGCGGCGACGCCGGCTTCCGGCTGGTGGTAGGCCACCGGCTGCAGGGTCTGCGAGAACTTGACGATGCGAACCTTGCCTTCGCCTTCGGTGATTTCCAGCTCGGCGATGCCCGATTCAGCCACCAGGTCGATCAGGGTTTTGAGTTTTCGAAGGTCCATAGAAGCTGCTTCCCGAGATAGTGTGGGCAACGTCCCGGTCGTCGGGGCCGCGCCATATAAGATGTAAAAGCTGAGAGTTGGTGCGAGATCAGTGCCGCACTGCGTAACGCAGAGCCGCTTCGTAGCCGTCCGCGCCCAGACCACTGATGAGGCCTACCGCCAAATCGGACAGATATGAGTGATGCCTGAAGGGCTCTCGCTTATACAGGTTGGACAAATGTACTTCAATAAATGGGATCGCGACCCCGGCCAGCGCATCGCGGATCGCGACGCTGGTGTGCGTATATGCCGCCGCGTTGATGATGATGAAATCGGTGCCGTCTTGCCGGGCCGCCTGAATGCGGTCAACCAGCGCGCCTTCATGATTGCCTTGCCACGCCGTCAGCGTGGCGCCCAAGTCACCGGCCAGCCGCTCCAGGCCCTCGTTGATCTGGGACAGCGTGAGGCTGCCGTAGATATGAGGTTCCCGGGTGCCGAGCAGGTTCAGATTCGGGCCATGCAATACCAGTATGTTTTGCGCCATGCGCTTGCCAAAGAGTGGATTGCCAATTGTTGGCAAAACAGCCGATAAACCAGCTTTTTACGCCAATTCCTACTATTTGTCCAACAGACTTACGCCTTCAAACCGGATAGCGTCTGGTTGAGATCATCGGGCTGGATTTCACCCAATATCTTCCGGTTAATGCTGCCATCTGCATTGAAAACGATAGTAAACGGCAGGCCGCCGCTGGGATTTCCGAGCTTGCGCAGGGTGTCGATGGCACCGGCGCCAATGACCCACAACGGGTAGGAAACCTGTACTTTCTCGACAAATTTTTGCATGTTGGCGGCAGAATCCACGCCGATGCCGACAAACTTGATTTGCGGGTATTTTTTCTGCAACGCGTCGAGTTCGGGCATTTCCTTGACGCAAGGCGCGCACCAGGTGGCCCAGAAATTCACCACGATGGGCTGGCCTTTCCAGGCGGCCAGCGACTGGGTCGCGCCGTTCAGGTCGGGCAGCTGCAACTGCATGAGGGCGGCGACGGGATCCTCGGCGGCGGGCGCCGCGGGTGCCGGCTGGGACTTGTTGCGCCCCAGCAGGGTGAAGCCACCCGCGACCGTGGCGGCCACGGCCACGGCGGCGGAAAGGAGTAGGCGTCGATTCATGGCGCGATCATAACCGCTGCGGCCGGTTTGCGCCGCATCGCCCGCGGCGCCGGCTTGACCTGCGCCTATATATACAATGCAGGACAGGAGAGTTTTCAATGCACCTGCACATTCTTGGCATCTGCGGTACGTTCATGGGCGGCCTGGCGCTGATCGCGCGCGCCGCCGGCCACAAGGTCACCGGTTGCGACGCCGGCGTCTACCCGCCCATGAGCACCCAGCTGTCCGAACAGGGGATCGAGCTGATCGAGGGCTTCGGCCCCGAACAGATGGCCCTCAAGCCGGACCTGTACGTGATCGGCAACGTCGTCAGCCGCGGCAATCCCTTGATGGAAGCCATTCTGGAATCCGGCGCCCGCTATGTGTCCGGCCCGCAATGGCTGGGCGACAACATCCTGCCGGGCGCCCACGTGCTGGCGGTGGCCGGCACCCATGGCAAGACCACCACCAGCTCGATGCTGGCCTGGATCCTGGAAGCCGCGGGGCTGGCGCCCAACTTCCTGATCGGCGGCGTGGCCACCGACCTGCAGGTGTCGGCGCGCTACGACCCGGCGCGCCGCCCCTTCGTGATCGAGGCAGACGAGTACGACACGGCATTCTTCGACAAGCGTTCCAAGTTCGTCCACTATCGCCCGCGCACCGCGGTGCTGAACAACCTGGAATACGATCACGCCGACATTTTCCCCGATCTGGCGGCCATCGAGACCCAATTCCATCACCTGGTTCGCACCATTCCCGCGTCCGGCCGCATCATCCGCCCGACGCATTCGGAGGCGCTGGACCGCGTGATTGCGCGCGGATGCTGGTCGGAAACCGTCACGTTCGGCGCCGATGGCGCCTGGCAGGCGGGCACGCCCGACGATAGCGGCGCCTTCGACGTGCGGCGCGACGGCGTCGGCATGGGCACCGTGCGCTGGACCCTGGGCGGCGAGCACAACCGCATGAACGCGCTGGCCGCGCTGGCCGCCGCCGAGCACGCCGGCGTGCCGGCGGCCGAGGGCGTCGACGCCCTGAGCCGGTTCGGCGGGGTCAAGCGCCGCATGGAACTGCGCGGCACCGTCAACGGCGTCAAGGTCTACGACGATTTCGCCCACCACCCCACCGCCATCGCCACCACCCTGGAAGGCCTGCGCCGACAGGTCGGGCCGGCGCGCATCCTGGCGGTGCTGGAGCCGCGCTCCAACACCATGAAGCTGGGCGCCATGGCGGCGCGCCTGCCCGACTCCCTGCGCGACGCGGACCTGGTGTTCTGCTTCGGCGCCCGGGCGGGCAAGCACGCCCTGGGCTGGAATCCGGCCGAGGTGCTGGCGCCCCTGGGCGAGCGCGCTTCCAGTTACGATGATATCGACGCCCTGGTGGCCGCCGTGACGCGCGCCGCGCGACCCGGCGACCAGGTGCTGGTGATGAGCAACGGCGGCTTCGGCGGCATCCACGGCAAGCTGCTGGCCGCCCTGGAGGCGCGCGGCTGAGGCCAGGCGCCGCCATCCGCGATCCCGCTCCACCGGAAAGGCACGAGATGATTCTTTACCTGCATGGCTTCCGTTCCTCGCCGACCTCGTTCAAGGCCCGCCTGATGGCCGACGCCATGGCCGCCCGCGGGCTGGCTGGCGCGTGGGCCTGCCCGCAACTGCCGGCCAGCCCGCGCGAGGCCGCCGAGCTGGCGCTGGGCATCGCCCGCGAACAATTGGCCGGCGCCGCCGACCCGCGCGCGCTGACCGTGGTCGGTTCGTCGCTGGGCGGCTTCTACGCCACCTGGCTGGCTGAACAGCTCGGTTGCAAGGCAGTGCTGCTCAACCCCGCGGTCGAGGCCGCGCGCGACCTGGCGACCCAGGTGGGCGAGCACCGCATGTATCATTCCGACGCGCCATTCATGTTCCTGCCGGAGTATGTGCAGGAACTGGCCGCCCTGCACGTCAGCCGGATCACCCAGCCAGAGCGGTATTTCCTGGTGGCGGCGACGGGCGACGAGGTGCTGGACTGGCGCGAAATGCGCGATCGCTACGCGGGCTGCCGCCAGCGCATCGTGCAGGGCAGCGACCACGGCCTGTCCGATTTCGCCGACTGGATGCCCGAGGTGCTCGAATTCGCCCTTGGCTCCGCGCCGAATGGCCCCAAATAACACTGACATCAACGATAGATAGCTGCGCAAGGCGACGCATGCGCGCCGCCCAGGACGACCCTCACCATGTATGTGTTTTACGAAGACGACGGCAGCTTCAAGGCCGGCCATATCCTGTCCGAAACCGACGCCAGCCTGCAGGTGGAGTCGGAATCGGGCAAGCGCAGCAAGATCAAGCGCGCCAATACCCTGTTCAATTTCGCCGCGCCCGAACCGGCCGCGCTGATGGCCCAGGCGACCGCGCTGGCCGAGACCCTGGACCTGCAATTCCTGTGGGAATGCGCACCCCAGGAGGAATTCGATTCGCCCGCGCTGGCGGCCGACTACTTTGGCCACGCCCCCACCCCGGTCGAACAGGCCGCGCTGCTGATGCGCCTGCACGGCGCGCCCGCCTATTTCCACCGCCGCGGCAAGGGCAGCTACCGCCCCGCCCCGCCCGATATCCTGGCCGCCGCCCTGGCCGCGCTGGAAAAGAAGCAGCGCCAGGCCGAGCAGCAGCAGGAATGGGTCGATGAAATGGCCGCCGGCCGCCTGCCCGAGCCCATCGCCCAGGCCGCCGAATCGCTGCTGATCCGGCCCGACAAGAATTCACAGCAATGGAAGGCGCTGGACGCCGCCTGCGCCAAGCTCGGCAAGGGCCCCGACCGCCTGCTGCTGGAACTGGGCGCCTGGCCGCACGCGCTGGCCCTGCACAAGCGCCGCTTCCTGGCGGTGAACTTCCCGCGCGGCCTGGCCTTCCCCGAGCTGGAACTGCCGCCGATCGACCGCGAACTGCCGCTGTCGGACGCCGAGATCTACTCGGTCGACGACGTCACCACCACCGAGATCGACGATGCCCTGTCGGTCTCCACCCTGCCCGACGGCAACCTGCGGGTCGGCATCCACGTGGCCGCCCCCGGCCTGACCGTGACGCGCGACAGCGAATTCGACAAGCTGGCGCGCGCGCGCCTGTCGACCGTCTACATGCCGGGCGACAAGATCCCGATGCAGCCCGACAATGTCATCAAGGCGTTCTCGCTGGACGCGGGCCGCGAGGTGCCGGTGCTGTCGCTGTACGTGGTGGCCAACCCGGAAACCGGCGAGGTCATCGAATCCGACACGCGCCTGGAGCGCGTGGTGGTGCGCGAGAACCTGCGCCACAACATGCTCGACGCCCAGGTCACGGAAGACAGCCTGAACGACACGTCCACCGACATGCCCTACGGCCACTGGCTGCGCCCGCTGTGGAAGCTGGCGCAGGCGCTGTCGGCGCAACGCGAGAACGTGCGCGGCAAGCCCGAGAACAATTCGCGGGTGGAGTACAGCTTCTACCTGGACGGCAACCCCGACGATCCCGACACCCCGGTGCGCCTGGTGCCGCGCCAGCGCAACGCGCCGCTGGACCGGATGGTGGCCGAGTACATGATCCTGGCCAACAATCTGTGGGGCGGCCTGCTCAACCAGCACGGCGTGCCCGGCATCTACCGCTCGCAACAGGCGGGCCGCGTGCGCATGAGCACGCAGGCGCTGCCGCATGAAGCCATCGGCGTGCCGCAATACGCCTGGAGCACGTCGCCGCTGCGCCGCTACGTCGACCTGGTGAACCAGTGGCAGCTGATCGCCGCGGTGGAACACGGCGTCTCGGCGCGCCTGGTGGCCCCCTTCAAGCCGCGCGACGCGGACCTGTTCGCGATCATCGGCGCGTTCGACGCGCAGTACGCGGCCTGGGCCGAGTTCCAGAGCGCGATGGAGCGCTACTGGTGCCTGCGCTGGCTGAAGCAGCACCACATCACCCGCACGGTGGCCCACGTGCTGCGCGAAGACCTGGTCCGCTTCGCCAACTGCCCCCTCGTCACCCGCATCGGTGGGATGCCGGAGCTGGAGCGGGGGACGGCGGTGGAGGTGGAGATTCTGGGGATGGATGAGTTGTCGCTGGAGTTGGATTGCCGGTATGTGGGGCAGGTGGGGCCGGCGGCTGAAGAGGCCGCTGCCTAGGACGGCAATTGGCTTGTCGTTGGGGTGTTTCTGCTGGCTGCGGGGGGCTTTCTTAGGTCGCCCGTCTGGCAGGCGGCCCTGGCGGCGGGCGCCCACGATTGCGGTCCGGAGCGTTCGCTCCGGACTGCCCCTGCCTCATCCTCGTTGCCGCCTGGCGGCGGCTGCCTTCGGATTCCGTCGGGCGCATCGAGGTTGCCCGCCGCCAGGGCCGCCTGCCAGACGGGCTACGTTTTTCTTGGCCTGTCGCGCTGCTGGGGCGGGGAAACTTCACGAGATTGCTGATGCCCGTTGCGGGTGGCCGCGCGGGCGGCCACCCGCAACTTACGCGGTGTCTTGGCTTGACGTGTTGGCGCTGCGCGCGGGTGGCGGGTTGTTTGCTGGGGTGCCGTCCAGTCGGGGGGGTGGAGAGTGGGCGGCGCGCGGTGGAGAGTAGCGTGCGCGTGATGGACTTCGCGCGCCGCCTGATACTTGGGAAGAATGGGTGATGGGGAAGACATGGTGATGCCTCGCTGATTCTTCCGCGGGGAGTCGCCCCCATCCCGGATTCTTCCGTGGGAGAACGCCCAATGCATCCCGGCCCCCTCCACGCAGAACACCTCCCGCAATGCTCACGGACTCTTTCCGCATCTCGCCCGACCTCCCCCCAAATGCCAAAGAAGGCCGCCCGCGCGGCCGGTTTTGGCGGCCCCGCAAAATCTTCCGTCCCTCCCGATCTTTCGCCAAAACGCCAAGCACACGATTCGCCCCCCACGCCGGTGAAGTGATCACGCTGTAGCTCGTGGCGTCGGCGGCCGGTGGGGCGCGGGGCGTGTAGATGCGCCCGAGGGAATCTGAAGGGAAGGCCGAAGGCCTGGACGAAGATGACAACGGGGAAGTTCGGAGCGAACGCTCCGGACCGCAATCGTAGCCCCGCACCCCACCGGCCGCCGACGCCACGGGCGGCCAACAGAACACCACAACCGCCGCGACACCAATCGTGCCTCCCGTTAAACTGCCGAAAAAAAATCACAAATCAAATTTCGGAGGACGGACATGCGCATTCTGCTGGTCGAGGACAACCTCGACCTGGGCGATGCCGTGGAGAGCAAACTGCGTTCGGCCGGCCATAGCGTCCAATGGGTGCGTGATGGCGTCGCCGCGCTGCGCTGGGGCCTGGACGAGACCTGGGATGCCCTGGTGCTCGACATCAATCTGCCTGGCAAGGACGGCTTCAGCGTCATTCGCGAACTGCGCGCCGCCGGGCTCGAAGCGCCCGTGCTCGTCGTAACCGCGCGTTCCGAGATCGAAGACAAGATCGACATGCTCGACCTCGGCGCCGACGACTACCTCGTCAAGCCTTTCGACCTGCGCGAACTGGAAGCGCGGTTGCGCGCCCTGCTGCGCCGGCCCGCCGGGCAGACCAGCAGCGTCACCGCCTATGGCAACCTGAGCCTCGACCTGGCCAACCGCCACGTCGTGCTGGCCGGCGCGCCGCTGGAACTGGGGCGGCGCGAATTCCGGCTGCTGGAGATCCTGGTCGGCAAGCTCGGCCAGACCGTGGCCAAGGAACGGCTGATGAACCAGCTGTTCGACCTGGACGACGGCTCGCTCAACGCGCTGGAGCTGCTGATCTCGCGCCTGCGCAAGAAGCTGGCGGGCGCCTCGATCGATATCGTCACCGTGCGCGGCGTCGGCTACCAGGCCCGCAGCCATGAGCCTTCCTGACAGCTTTTCCATCCGCCGCCGCGTCTTCACGCTGGGCGCGGTGCTGCTGGCGTGCGCGCTGATCGGGCTGGTGTTCTTCCTGCGCGACTATGCCCAGCGCGCCGCCGAGCAGGCCTTCGACCGGCTGCTGGCGGCCTCGGCGCTGACCATCGCCGGCTCGGTCCAGATCGAGGACAACGGCGTCACCGTCGAGCCGCCGGTGTCGTCCCTGGCCATGCTGTCGGGCAGCGAGCGCGTGTTCTACGAGGCCCGCGCCTCCAACGGCCGCCTCATCACCGGCTACGCCGATCTGGCGCCGGGCCTGCCGCTGGCGCAATCGGCCACGCCAGTCTTCACCTACCTCAGCTACCACGACGAGCCGGTGCGCGTGGCCACGGTGGGCCGGCTGGTGTCGGCCAGCCAGCATGCCGGCTGGGTCACCGTGCGGGTGGCGGAAACGCTCGGATCGCGCGAGGAGCTGGCCGACGAGATCCTGGGGCGCAGCGTGCTGCCGCTGGTCGTCGTGTCGCTGGTGGCGCTGGGCCTGCTGTGGTTCGGCGTGCAGCGCGCCTTCGCGCCGCTGGCCGTCGTGGAGCGCGAATTGCGGCGGCGGGCGCCGGACGACCTAGCGCCGCTGGTCACGCCGGTGCCGACCGAAGTGCGGCGCCTGGTCGAAGCCCTGAACGCCTTCATGCAACGCCTGTCGGGCATCATGGACACCCTCAACACCCTGGTCGCCGATGCCGCCCACCAGGTGCGCACGCCCCTGGCCTCGCTGCGGGCGCAGGCCGAAGTGGCGCTGGACGAGACCGATCCCAAGCGGCTGCACGAGCGCCTTGGCCGCATCCACCTGAACGCCATGCACGCCAGCCAGCTCATCAACCAGCTGCTGATGGACGCCACCATCACGCACCGGCTGGGCAAGGGCGCGCGCGCGCCCGTTGGCGTGGCCGAGACCATCAACGAGACCCGCCGCCGCATCGGGCCGCTGGAGGCGCAGCGGCTGCGCATCGAGATCGCGCCGCAGGTGCGGCGCGCCCGCATCGCCGGCGACCGCGTGGCGCTGCGGGAAATGCTGCGCAATCTGGTGGACAACGCCTTGCGCTATGCGCCCGAGGGCGCCGTCGACATCCAGGCCACGCCGGTGGCCGGCTACCGGGTGGCGCTGACCGTGTCGGATCGCGGACCGGGCATCGCCGATGACGAGAAGGACGCCGTGCAGCAGCGCTTCACCCGCGGCCGCACTGGCGAATCGCTGCCCGGCTCGGGACTGGGACTGGCCATCGTGCGCTCGGTGGCGATGGCGCACGGCGGTTCGCTGTGGCTGCAGGACCGCCCCGGCGGCGGCCTGTCGGCGCGCGTCATCCTGCCGCTGGCGCGGCAGCGCGCCGGCCGCAACGTGGCCAATTGGCTCGGCGCCGTCGGCGCGGCCGTGCTGCTGCTGGCCGCCGCGCCCGCCGAGGTGCGCGCCGCCGACATCCCCGAGATCGTCACGCGCTACCCGGCGCCGCAGCCGTCCTCGCGCGTGCTGACCATCGCCGGCCCCACCGACACGCCGGTGGTGGCGCCGCTGATCCTCGGCTTCCAGGCGCAGCGGCCCGACGTCACCGTGGTGTACCGCGAGATGGGCAGCCGCGAGCTGTACGAGGCCGCCATCGAGGACCGGCTCAAGGAGGTGGACGTGCTGATGAGCTCGGCCTCGGACCTGCAGATCCGCCTGGCCAACGACGGCTACGCGCAGCGCTACACCTCGCCCTACGCCGCCAAGCTGCCGTCCTGGGCGGTGTGGCGCAACGAGGTCTACGGCTTCACCTTCGAGCCGGCCGTGATCGTCTACAACCCCAAGCGCTACACCGAGGCCACCGTGCCGCGCTCGCGCCAGGACCTGCTGCGCACGCTGGAGCACGACCGCGCGCGGCTGCACGGCCGCGTCGGCACCTACGACATCTCGCGCAGCAGCGTGGGCTACCTGATTGCCGAGCAGGACGAGCTGGTGTCGTCGAACTTCTGGGGCCTGGCCAACGCCTTCGGCCAGGTCGGCGTGCGGCTGTCGGCCACCAGCGCCGAACTGCTCGACGCCATCGAGAACGACGAGATGGACCTGGGCTACAACATCCTCGGCTCCTACGCCCTGTCGCGCCAGGCGGCGGGCAGCAAGATCGGCGTGGTGTTCCCGCAGGACTACGTACTGGTGCTGGCGCGCTCGGTGCTGATCGCGCGGCGCGCGCCCAATCCGGACCTCGGCCGCGCGCTGGTGGACTGGCTGCTGTCGCCCGCCGGCCAGCAGGTGGCCTCCAGCCACGCGGCGCTGGGGTCGATTATGGAAGACACGCCGGGCCGCTGGACCTCGGAAGCGGTGCTGGCGCGCTCGCAGGGCATCGTGCAGCCGGTGGTGCTGTCGCCGGCGCTGCTGGTGGGGCTGGACCAGCGGCGCCATTCGCGCTTCGTGCAGAACTGGATCCGGCTGGTCACCGACACGCCCGAGCGGCCCTAGCGCGGCGATACCGGGATTACCCCTATCCCGGCTGTCGCGCCATGACAGGACGACGACAGACGCCGAATCCTAAGATGGGCGCCAAGCAGGCCCTTGCGCCTGTCGATACCAATTCCAAACGGAGACAAGACATGCTTGCCAAGTCCAGACTGGCGGCCGCCTGCGCCGCTGCATTCGCCATCGCCGCCGGCAGCGCCTACGCCCAACAGGTTCCCGCCGGCTACCCGGCCGATTATCAGAAGATCCTCGACGGCGCCAAGAAGGAAGGCAAGGTCGTGATCTATTCGACCACCGACACCAAGGCCGCCGGCCCCATCATCAAGGGCTTCGAAGCGCTGTATCCGGGTGTCAAGGTCGAATACAACGACATGAACAGCACCGAGCTGTACAACCGCTACATCAGCGAACAGGCGGCAGGCGGCAGCAGCGGCGACATCGTCTGGAGCTCGTCGATGGACTCGGCGCTCAAGCTGGCCACCGACTACGCGCTGCAGTACAAGTCGCCCGAGATCGGCAAGCTGCCGGCCTGGGCGGTGTGGAAGGATTCGGCCTACGGCACCACCTATGAACCGGCGGTGTTCATCTACAACAAGCGCCTGATCCCGGCCAACGAAGTGCCGACCACGCACGGCGCCCTGGCCAAGCTGATCGCCAGCCAGCCGGACAAGTTCAAGAACAAGGTCACCACCTACGACATCGAGAAGTCGGCCGTGGGCTTCATGCTGGCCGTGCAGGACAAGGCCAACGATCCCAAGTACTTCGAGACGCTCAAGGACATCGCCAAGGGCGGCCTGATCGTGCAATCGTCCACCGGCACCATGATGGAACGCGTGTCGTCGGGCGAGAACCTGGTCGGCTACAACATCCTGGGCTCGTACGCCGAGACCCGCGCCAAGACCGACCCGTCGCTGGGCGTGGCCTACCCGACCGACTACGCGCTGGTGCTGTCGCGCGTGGCGTTCATCAGCAAGAAGGCCAAGAACCGCAACGCCGCCAAGCTGTGGATGGACTACCTGCTGTCGCAGAAGGGCCAGGAAATCATGGCCAACCAGGCCGACCTGGCCTCGGTCCGTGACGACATCGAAGGCGACAACGACGTCGACGGCATGACCAAGAAGCTGGGCGCCTCGCTCAAGCCGATCCCGGTCAACGAAACGCTGCTCGACTACCTCGAGCAGAACAAGCGCCTGCAGTTCATCAAGGACTGGCGCGCCGCCGCAGGCAAGTAAGGCTGTCGCCGGTACAGCCGGGGGCCGCGCGCCCCCGGCCGCAAGCACGCGGGAGGGCGTAGCACCGCCGCCCGCCAGGCCGCCCGCAGGCCGGGTGTTCATGGCCAACGGGCGCGACCCGCGTCTATCGAGATAACAGGATTTCCCCATGCAGTCATTGCGCAGAAAATGGCAGTCCCTGCCACGCGGCGTGGTGGTGCTGATCACAGCCTTGGCCATCTACGTGCCGCTGTCGTTCATCATCATCCAGAGCTTTCTATCCGCGCCCTTCTTTTCGCCGTCCAAGGTCTTCAGCCTGGACGCATTCCGCTTCATCTTCGCGGACCCCGATTTCTACAAGGCGCTGAAAAGCGGCTTCATCCTGGCGTTCGGGCTGGCCATCATCGCCATCCCGCTGGGCGGCATGCTGGCGTTCCTGATGATCCGCACCGACCTGCCGGGCCGGCGCTGGATCGAACCGCTGATCCTGGTGCCGATCTTCGTGTCGCCGATGGTGCTGGGCTTCGGCTACGTGGTGGCGGCGGGCCCGGTCGGCTTCTTCTCGACCTGGGTGCAGAACATCCTGGGCTTCGTGCCCTGGAACGTGTATTCGCTGACCAGCATCGTCATCATCGCCGGCCTGACGCACGTGCCGCACGCCTACCTGTACATCTCGTCGGCGCTGCGCAGCATGGGCTCGGACGTCGAGGAAGCGGCGCGCGTCAGCGGCGCCTCGCCGCTGCGCGTGATGGTCTCGGTGAGCCTGCCGATGGTGCGCCCCGCCATGCTGTACGCCACCGTGCTGCTGTTCTTCCTGGGCCTGGAAGTGTTCGGCCTGGTGCTGGTGCTGGGCGACCCCGAAGGCAACCTGGTGCTGGCGACGTACCTGTACAAGCTGACCAACAAGCTCGGCATCCCGTCGTACCACCTGATGGCCGCGGTGGCCGTGGTGCTGATCTGCATGACGATTCCGCTGGTCATGCTGCAGCGCCGCCTGATGCGCACCGCCAACCGCTTCGTCACCGTCAAGGGCAAGGCCTCGCGCGCCCGTCCGCTGCCACTGGGCAAGTGGCGCTGGGTGGCCGGCGGCGTGGTGACGTTCTGGCTGCTGGTCACCATCGTGGTGCCGCTGCTGGGCGTGCTGCTGCGCGCATTCGTGTCCAACTGGGGCATGGGCGTGTCGCTGTTCGACGTGCTGTCGCTGGACGCGTTCCGCACCGTGTTCTCGCAACCCAACCTGATGCGCGCGATCGTCAACTCGGTGGCCATCGGCGTCTTCGGCGGCGCGCTGGCGGTGTTCTGCTACACCTTCGTCGGCCTGGCGATGCACCGCAAGCCGGACAACGTCACGCGTTTCATGGACTACAGCGTGCTGGTGCCGCGCGCCGTGCCCGGCCTGCTGGCGGGCCTGGCGTTCCTGTGGGTGTTCCTGTTCGTGCCGATGTGGCTGGACAACGCGCTCGATCCGGACCTGGGCGGCTGGCTGTCGGGCCTGCCGTTCGCGGAATGGCTGCGCGAGAACTTCGTCGAATGGCTGCGTGCCATCCGCAGCACCATCTTCAGCGTGTGGCTGGCCTACACGGTGGTCTGGATGGCCTACGGCCTGCGGCTGATCTCGTCGACGCTGCTGCAGGTCGGCCCCGAGTTGGAAGAGGCCGCCCGCAGCGCCGGCGCGCGCCGCGGCCAGGTCACCCGCCACGTCACCGTGCCGCTGGCCAAGTACGGCCTGATCGGTTCGTGGCTGCTGATGTTCCTGATTTTCGAGCGTGAATACTCCACCGGCGTCTACCTGCTGTCGCCCGGCACCGAGACCATCGGCTCCATGCTGGTGTCGCTGTGGGCCTCGGGCGCCATCGACATCGTGGCCGCGCTTTCCTTCATCAATATCGTTCTGGTCGTGATCGGCCTGGGCATCGCCCTGCGATTCGGAGTCAAACTTCATGATTGAGCTTTCTGTAGAAGACCTGCACCTGGATTACGGCGACAACCCGGTGCTCAAGGGCGTGTCGATGCAGCTGCGCCAGGGCGAAGTGGTTTCGCTGCTGGGCCCTTCGGGCAGCGGCAAGACCACCCTGCTGCGCGCCGTGGCGGGCCTGGAAGGCCCCAAGCGCGGCCGTATCACCATCGGCGAGCGCACCGTCTACGACGGCGCCGCGCGCCAGGAGATCCCGGCCGAAGAGCGCAACCTGGGCCTGGTGTTCCAGTCGTACGCGCTGTGGCCGCACAAGACCGTGTTCGACAACGTGGCCTATCCGCTCAAGCTGCGCAAGGTGCCGTCGAACGAAGTGCGCGAACGCGTGCAGGCGGTGCTGGACCAGCTCGGCCTGGGCAAGCTCGGCCAGCGCCATCCGCACGCGCTGTCCGGCGGCCAGCAGCAGCGCGTGGCCATCGGCCGCGCCTTGGTGTACAGCCCGCCCGTGATCCTGCTGGACGAGCCGCTGTCCAACCTGGACGCCAAGCTGCGCGAGGAGGCCCGCGCCTTCCTGCGCGAGCTGATCATCCGCCTGGGCCTGTCGGCGTTGATGGTGACGCATGACCAGAGCGAAGCCATGGCCATTTCGGACCGCATCCTGCTGCTGAACAACGGCAAGATCGAACAGCAGGGCACGCCGCAGGAGATGTACGGCGCGCCGTCGACGCTGTTCACCGCCGAATTCATGGGCAGCAACAACCGCCTGGACGGCAAGGTCACCGAAGTGCGCGATGGCCGCGCCCGCATCGAGGGCCGCGGCTGGGCGCTGTGGGGCAAGGCCGGCGAGGGCGTGGCCGCGGGCCAGGACGCCACCGCCGTGATCCGGGTCGAACAGGTCCGCCTGGCGGACGATCCCGACGGCAACCACATCGACATGCCGCTGCTGACCAGCATGTACCTGGGCGACCGCTGGGAATACCTGTTCCGCACCCCCGACGCGGATCCGGCCAACACCCTGGCGCTGCGCGCCTACGGTCCCGAGGGCCGCGAGCCGGGCCCCTGCCGCCTGGCGCTGCCGGCCAGCAAGGTCTGGGTGTTCCCGCGCCCGTCCAAGTAAGGTGACGGCGGCGGGCGGAGTGGCTCTACAATGCGTGCGTGCAACACGTCGCTGACTCCCCTCCCCCGCTGAGCCGTCCGCTGCGGTGGCTGGGCGCGCCCGCCCAGCACTACCTGCGCATCGGCCTCGCGATTTCGCTGTTGGTGCACGCCGGCGCCCTGGCGTGGCGCTTTGGCGCGCCCGCCCTGTCGCGGCCGCCCGCGACCAGCCTGGAAGTGGTGCTGCTCAACGCCCGCAGCGAGACGCCCCCCGATACCCCCCGCGCCCAGGCGCAGAACCAGATGAGCGGCGGCGGCAACGCCGAACGCGGCCTGTCCACCACCCCGCTGCCCCAGACCGGGGCCTCGGCCGAGACCATCGTGCTCGAAGCCATGCGCCGCCGCCAGGTGCAGCTCGAGGCCGAACAGACCCGCCTGATGACCCAGCTGCGCGCCGCCGACAAGGCCGGCGCCGAGCGCCAGGCCGTCAACCCCTGGCCCGACGGCAACGAACGCGGCAAGGACGCCGAGGACCAGGCCAGCGTCATCCAGAACGCCCAGGTCGCCGCGCTGGCGGCCAAGGTGCAGCAATACAGCGCCGAGCCGCGCAAGCAATTCGTGGCACCCTCGGCCGAGGCCTCGCGCTACGCCGCCTACCTGGACGCCTGGCGCGCGCGCATCGAGACCGTCGGCACCCAGCATTACCCGGACGAGGCGCGCGGCCGCATCTACGGCTCGCTGCGCATCACCGTGTCGGTGCGCGCCGACGGCAGCATCGCCGACGTCGAGATCGACCAGCCGTCGCCGCACGCGGTGCTGAACCAGGCCGCCCGCCGCATCGTGCAGCTGGCGGCGCCGTTCCCGCCGTTCCCGCCCGAGATCGCGCGCGACACCGACGTGCTGGTCATCACCCGCACCTGGCATTTCGTCAACGACACCCTGGAAACCCAAGCCCCATGACCGAGGCGTCCCCTCTTGCCCGCTATGCCGTGATCGGCAACCCCATCGCGCACAGCCGCTCGCCGCAGATCCACGCCCTGTTCTCCCGCCAGACCGGCAAGCCGCTCAGCTACGAGCGCCTGCTGGCGCCGGTGGACGGCTTCACGGCGGCGGTGGCCGCCTTCGCCGCCGAGGGCGGCCTGGGCCTGAACGTGACGGTGCCGTTCAAGCAGGACGCCTACGCGCTGGCCGCGGGCCGCCTGTCCAGCCGCGCCCGCCTGGCCGGCGCGGTCAACACCCTGTCGTGGCGCGACGGCGCCTGGCACGGCTGCAATACCGACGGCGTCGGCCTGGTGTCCGACCTGCTGCGCCTGGGCGTGCGCCTGACCGGCGCCTCGGTGCTGCTGGTGGGCGCCGGCGGCGCCGCCCGCGGCGTGCTGCAGCCCCTGGCGCAGGCCGGTTGCGCCCGCATCCATATCGTCAACCGCACCGCCGCCCGCGCGCTCGAGCTGGCCGAGGGCTGGCGCGAGACCGGCGCCGAGCCGCAGACCCGGGTCACCGCCGGCGGCCTGGCCGACGCCGCCCTGCCCGGCGGCTGGAACCTGGTGGTCAACGCCACCGCCAGCGGGCTGCAGGACGCCGCCCCCGACCTGCCCGCCGGCCTGTACGCCGAGGGCGCGGCCGCCTACGACATGATGTACGGCGCCCAGCCGACGGCATTCATGCGCCAGGCCCGGGCAGACGGCGCCGCCCTCACCGCCGACGGCCTGGGCATGCTGGTGGGCCAGGCGGCCGAGAGCTTCTTCATCTGGCACGGCGTGCGGCCCGACCCCGCCCCGGTGCTGGCCGCGCTGCGCGAGGCGCTCATGGCCGGAAACTGAGGCGATGGCCGCCCGCGGCAAGAGCGGCAAGCGCCGCTCCTGGTTCCGGATCATCACCGGCACGCTGATGGCGCTGGTGTGCGCCGTGCTGCTGTACCAGTTCTGGCTGTTCGGGCTGGTGGTCTGGTACAACTACCAGAACCCGGGCAGCAGCGCCGTGATGCGCGAGGAACTGTCCCGCCTGCAGGACGGCAACCCGGATTTCCGCCTGAAATACGAGTGGGTGCCCTATGACAAGATCAACCGCAGCCTGAAGCTGGCGGTGGTGGCGTCCGAGGATTCCAACTTCACCGAGCATGACGGCGTCGAGTGGGACGCCATCCGCAAGGCCTGGGAATACAACCAGAAGCAGGAGGCGGCCGGGCGCAGCAAGATGCGCGGCGGCTCGACCATCACGCAACAATTGGCCAAGAACCTGTTCCTGTCCAGTTCCCGCAGCTACCTGCGCAAGGGCCAGGAACTGGTGCTGACCTACATGATCGAACACGTCATGAGCAAGGAGCGCATCCTGGAGCTGTACCTGAATGTGGCGGAATGGGGCGTCGGCGTGTTCGGCGCCCAGGCGGCGGCCAAGCACTATTTCAACGTGCCGGCGGCCAGCCTGGGGGCCGCCCAGTCGGCCCGGCTGGCGGCCATGCTGCCCAATCCGCGCTTCTATGACAGCCACCGCAACTCGAACTACCTGAACTCCCGCGTCTACACCCTGACCCGGCGGATGCAGATGGTCGATATTCCCTGATACGAAAACCGGCTGCTTCGACAGGTTCCCGCCCACCTTGGGCGGCGGGATTTGTTAAGCTTTCATGTTTACGCCAATTCGTCTTTTCCGCCTCATTCATGCGCACCGCACGTCGTTACCTGGCCCGCGAGATCTATCGCTCCTGCGCAGTGGTCCTCATGGCCCTGCTGGGCCTCTTCACGTTCTTCGCGCTGGTGGACGACCTGGACAACGTCGGCGACAAGTTCTCGATGATGGCCCTGCTGTACATGCAGGCGCTGGCCATCCCCACCCGCCTGTACGATCTCCTGCCCATCGGCCTGCTGATCGGCGCCATCCTGGCGCTGGCCGGGCTGGCGCAGCGCAATGAGCTGGTGATCCTGCGGGTCTCCGGCGTCAGCGGCATGCGGCTGCTGCGCATGCTCTGGATCGTCACCATCCCGCTGATGATCGGCGCCGCCCTGCTGTCCGAGTACGTCACCCCCTGGGCCGAGATGAAATCGGGCGAGGCCAACCTGGTGTTCCGCGGCAAGGCCGGCGGCGACCGGCTGAACAGCGGCTACTGGTTCAAGGAACCCATGGCCAACGGCGGCACCCGCATCATCAACATCGGCGAGCTCAAGGGCGACGGCCAGGTCACCGGCATCACCCTGTACGAATTCAAGAAGGACCTGACGCTGTCGGTGCTGTCCACCGCCCCGAGCGGCCTCTTCGCCCACGGCGACCTGGTGCTGAAAGACGTCTCAGAGACCCGCCTGGACGACAACGCCTCGGAAACGCTGGCCGACGCCCGCCCGCCGAAGAATCCCCCCGCGGTGGTGGTGAAGGTGCCGGAACGCACCGTCGACACCACCCTGAGCGCCGAGCGCCTGCTGGCCCGGATCCTGACGCCTGAGCGGATGTCGATCGCGACGCTGCTCGACTATGTGGATTATTTGCGCAACAACCAGCTGCAATATGGTCGACAGGTCGTCGCCTTGTGGCGCAAACTGGCGTATCCGTTCACGCTGCTGGTGATGATCACCATCGCCGCCCCCATCGGCCTGATGCAGACGCGCCGCGGCGGCGTGGGCGCCAAGGTGTTCATCGGCATCCTGCTGGGCGTGGGCTTCTTCATGCTCAACCAGCTGGCGTTGAACGTCGGCATGCTGGGCAAGTGGCCGCCCTGGCTCACCGCCCTGGGGCCGAACATCGGCGCCATGGCCCTGGCGCTGGGCGCCATGAGCTACATGGAGTACCGCCACACCATCACCCGTATCGTCCAACAACGTTGGCCCTGGAGCAAGAGTCCCGCATGAACGGCAGTATCTGGATGATCGGCGACGTGCAAGGTTGCTGCTCGCCGCTGGATCGCTTGCTGTCCCATTCCGAACTGGTCGGCGATCCGAAGTCGCGCTTCTGGTTCGCGGGGGATCTGGTCAACCGCGGCCCGCAGTCGCTTGCGACGCTGCGCCGCATCATCGACCTGGGCGACCGCGCCACGGTGGTGCTGGGCAATCACGACCTGCACTTGCTGGCCGCCGCCGCGGGCGTGCGCAAGCCGTCCAAGTCGGACACGCTGGACGACATCCTGCGCGCGCCGGATTCAGCCGACCTGATCGACTGGCTGCGCTCGCGCCCGCTGGCGCATTTCGAGCAAAATCACCTGATGGTGCACGCGGGCACGCTGGCCAAATGGGACGTGGCCAAGACGCTGTCGCTGGCGGCCGAGGTGCAGGACGCGCTGCGCGGCCCGAACTGGCAGAAGGCGCTGCAGAAGATGTACGGCAACGAGCCGTCGACGTGGAAGGAAGACCACAAGGGCGGCAAGCGGATGCGGGTGATCATCAATGCGCTGACGCGCATCCGCCTGTGCACGCCGAACGGCCACATGGAGTTCGCGACGAAGGTGACGCCGGGCGCCTGGCCGCCTGGCCTGGTGCCCTGGTTCGACGTGCCGAACCGCGCCACGCGCGACGTGACGACGGTGTTCGGCCACTGGTCGACGCTGGGCCTGATGATGCGTCCGGACGTGATCTGCCTGGATACGGGATGCGTATGGGGCGGGGCGTTGACGGCGTTGCGGTTGCAGGATCGGAAGCTGGTGCAGGT
Organism: Achromobacter sp. ISS7; assembly: GCF_056523125.1. Lineage (NCBI taxonomy): Bacteria > Pseudomonadati > Pseudomonadota > Betaproteobacteria > Burkholderiales > Alcaligenaceae > Achromobacter > Achromobacter sp. ISS7. The sequence goes on from NZ_JAWRZD010000001.1 coordinate 3,933,675, forward strand.
GAAGTGTTCGCAGTTTCAGGATCCGTTGTCTGAGTGATTGCGTTCTTTTCTGGCGGTCCGGGTGTTGAGCGCTGCTGTGTGGGTTTTGGTTTCTCGGTGGTTTTCTGTTGTGGGTTGTTTGGGGTGTAGATCTTCGTAGGTCGCCCCTCGGGCAGGCGGCCCCCGTGGCGGGCGCCCACGATTGCGGTCCGGAGCGTTCGCTCCGGACTTCCCCTTCGTCATCCTCGTCCTCGCCTTCGGCGACTCCTTCGGATTCCCTCGGGCGCATCAAGGTTGCCCGCCACGGGGGCCGCCTGCCCGAGGGGCTACGTGCGTCTTGGCTTGTCGCGCTGCTAGACCTGTGGTCAGGGAAGGGAATTTTCTGGACGCCAATTGTGGCCGCGCGGGCGGCCGCAATTGGCGTTGGTGTGTCTGCAATTGATGCGGGTGCGCTGCGCGCGGGTGACGGGCGGTTTTCTACTGGCTCCGCACGTTGGGAGGTGGGGCGGTGGTGGTCGGCGCGGCGGAAAGCAGGTTGCGCGTAACGAGCCGCTCGCGCCGACCACAAACAATCGAGGATTGGACGGCGCTTTACTTGCGGATGGCCGTGCGCGGCGCGTGAAAGCTATTAGCCCGCGGACGGACGAGTACGGGACGGCACGTGCACCTACCAACCGCAAAATATCAACCCCACGCCGAACCCGCGAGAGCGGCATCACAGATCGCAAGACCCCGCGTAAGCCTCAAAAGGCCGCCCGCGCGGCCGGCTTGAGGCAGGCCCCGCCCCACCATTCCCCGCAAGCGCGCAGCGGCACCCTCAATCGCAAGACATTGCGGATGCCCCCGATGGCCGCCAGCGCGGCCGAGGAAGGGCGACCAACGCAAGATCTTCCATTCCCAAAACCCCGCCGCATAAAAACAACCACCACCATCACCCACACGCGAGAGCGCCGTACCCCCGACGCAACACACCGCGTAAGCCCCAAACGGCCGCCCGCGCGGCCTTTTGGGGCGGGCCCCGCAAGACCCTCTCCCCCCAGCTCCGATGTGCACCAACACCCCAAGCACACATCTCGCCCCAAAGCCCGGGGCTAAGTCTCATCGCGAGCGCGTGGTGGGGTCGGTGGGGGATGGCGGGGCGTGTAGATGCGCCCGAGGGAATCTGAAGGAACAGCCGAAGGCTGTGACGAAGATGACGAAGGGGAAGTCCGGAGCGAACGCTCCGGACCGCAATCGTAGCCCCGCCATCCCCCACCGACCCCGCCGCGCGCGCCTTAAGAACCACTCCCCTCGGCACACCCAGAACGTCACCTCCGAATCTCCGCCAAAAACCTCCGAGCCCGCTCAGTCCCCGGCCGCCCAAAGAACTCCTCCGGCCCCCCCACCTCCACAATCCGCCCCGCATCCATAAACCACACCGTATCGGCCACCTCCCGCGCAAACCCCATCTCGTGCGTCACGCACACCATGGTCATGCCGTCCTTGGCCAGGCCCTTCATCACCTGCAGCACCTCGCCCACCATCTCGGGGTCCAGGGCGCTGGTCGGTTCGTCGAACAGCATCACCGGCGGATTCATCGCCAGCGCCCGCGCGATCGCCACGCGCTGCTGCTGGCCGCCGGACAGCTGCGCGGGATAGGCCTCGGCCTTATGGGACAGGCCCACGCGTTCCAGCAATTGCATCGCGCGGTCGCGCGCCTCGGGGCGGCGGGCGCGCTTCAGTTGCAGCGGGGCCAGCATCAGGTTCTCCAGCACCGACAGGTGCGGGAACAGGTTGAACTGCTGGAACACGAAACCGATGTGGCTGCGCAGCGTGTCCAGGTGCACCTTGCCGCCGTAGATGTCCTGGCCGTCGACCTCGATCACGCCCTTCTGGATCGGCTCCAGCCGGTTCACGGTGCGGATCAGGGTCGACTTGCCCGACCCGGACGGGCCGCACACCACCACCACCTCGCCGCGCTGGACCTGCGCGGTCACGTCGGTCAGCGCCTGATAGTCGCCGTACCACTTCTGCACTTCGGAAAATCGGATCATGTCGGAACCACCTTGGGGGCAGGCGCGCGGCCGGCGCGGCGGCTGCCGATGCGTTTTTCGGTCAGGTGCACCAGCGCGCTCAAGCCGAAATTCAGGATGAAATAGGTCAGCGCCAGCAGCGCGAACACTTCGAACGGCTTGGTCAGCAGCACGCTGTTGATCTGGTTGGCGGCGTACGTCAGTTCCTGCACGCTGATCACGTAGGCCAGCGAGGTTTCCTTCACGGTGGAGACGAACTGGCTCAGCATGCTGGGCAGCATGTTGTAGAGCGCCTGCGGCAGGATCACCCGGCGCATGGTCTGCATGTACGACAGGCCGAGCGCTCGGCCGGCTTCCTGCTGGCCGGGGGGCAGCGCCTGGATGCCGGCGCGGATGATCTCGGCCAGATAGGCGCTTTCGTAGCACACCAGCGCCACCACCATCGTCGTGGTGCCCGCCACCGGCCGGCCGATGATGAGCGGCACGAAGAAGTAGGCCCAGAAGATGAACATCAGCAGCGGCAGGCCGCGCACCAGGTACACCATGGCCGAGGCCGGCCAGCGCAGCGCGCGGTACGGGCTGATGCGGCCCAGCGCCAGCAGCACGCCGCAGGGCAGCGCCAGCGCCAGGCTGATGGCGGCCAGCCCCAGCGTGGCGACCAGGCCGCCGACCGGGCCGTGCGGGTACTGGCCGATGAGCAGCAGCAGCCAGTTGTCTTTGAGGATGTCCCACATTCAATGGCCTCCCAGCGGGCGATAGCGCCGTTGCAGCAATGCGCCGCCGCCCATGATCAGGAACGACAGCAGCAGGTAGATCGCCGTCACCACCGCGTAGGCCTCGAAGGTGCGGAACGTGTAGTTCTCGATTTCGCGGCCGGCGGCGGTCAGTTCGGCCACGCCGATGGCCATGGCCAGGCTGGTGTTCTTGACCAGCAGCAGGGTCTGGTTCAGCAGCGGCGGGATGGCGATGCGGAAGGCCTGCGGCAGCACCACGCAGCGCATGGTGCGCAGAAAGCCCAGGCCCAGCGCGCGCGCCGCCTCGACCTGCCCGGCCGGGATGGCGCGCACGGCGCTGCGCAGGTCTTCGCAGATGTAGGCCGACATCACCAGGCCGATGGCGATGCACGACAGGATGAACTCGCTGCCGTGGGCATTGAGCCAGTCGGTCGCCGCCTGCGGCAGCAGGGCCGGCACGCCGAAGTACCAGAACAGGATGTGCACCAGCATGGGCACGTTGCGATGGAAGGCCACGTACAGCGCGATCAGCGCGTTGGCCACGGGCGAGCCCGTCAGGCGGATGACCGCCAGCAGGCTGCCCACCAGGAACGCCAGGATCCAGGCCAGCCCGGCCAGCGCCAGGGTGGTGACGAGCCCCCTGAGCAGCCAGGCCGGGTATTCCCCCTGGAAGATGGCGGAGAAGTCGAAGACGTAATGCATCGGCTAAGGCTCCAGCGCGACGCGCCTCAACCCTTGATCGCTTCGATGCGGAAGTCGCGCTTCATGTTGAACTGGGTGCCGGCGCCGAACCATTTGTCGAAGATCTGCGCGGCCTTGCCCGAGGCTTCCAGTCCGTCCAGCACCGTGTTCACCTGGTTCAGCATCGCGGTATCGCCGCGGCGCACGCCCATGCCCCACGGCTCCACGAACAGCGCGGGTTCGAGGATCTTGGCCGGCACCGCGCTGGTCGCGGCCTGCTGCTTGAGCTTGACCAGCATCAGCTCGGAGCCGACGAAGCCGCTGACCTTGCCCTGCTGCAACGCGAGGAAGGCGCCGCTGGGGTCCTTGAAGGTGACCGGCTCGACATTGGGGATGAACTTGCGCGCGCCCTGTTCCGACGACGAGCCGCGCACCGCGCTGACGCGCTTGCCGGCCAGGTCGGCGGGTGCCTTCAGGTCCTTGTCCGATTCACGCGCCAGCACCTTCTGCAGGCTCACGAAATGCTGGTGCGAATAGTCGATCTGTTGCGCCCGCTCGGGGCTCCAGCCCAGGTTGGCGGCGACCACGTCGACGCGGCCGGCGATCAGTTCGGGGATGCGGGCCTCGACCGCGATGAGCTTGAGTTCGAGCGGCACGCCCAGGCTCTCGGCCACGGCCTGGCACATGTCGACCTCGTAGCCGACGATGGCGCGGGTCTTCGGGTCCTGGAAGCTGAACGGCTCGGCCGTGCCCATGGTGCCGCAGATGAACTTGCCGCGCGCCTTGATGTCCTGCAGCGTGTCGGCGTGGGCCGCGGGCGCCAGGGTGGCGGCCAGGCCGATGGCGGCCGCGCAGGTGATGATCCAGTGCTTCATGTCGATTCCCTTGAAATATAGGTATGGGTACTGCCAACGATGGCGGCCCCTGCGCGGGGCCGCCGGATTCAAGCCAGCCGGCCGCAGGCCTCGGCGATGCGGCGGCCGCCTTCCTCGATGTTGTCCATCGAAGTCGCGAAACTCAAGCGCAGGTAGGGCGACAGGCCGTAGGCCGCGCCGTCCAGCACCGCCACGCCGGCCTCGTCCAGCAGGAACATGACCACGTCCAGGTCGGTCTGCAGCAGACTGCCTGCCGGCGTGCGCCGTCCCAGCAGGCCAGAGACGTTGGGATAGACATAGAACGCGCCCTGCGGCCGCGGGCAGCGGATGCCCGGCACCGCGTCCAGCAGCGCCACGATGCGGTCGCGGCGCGCGTGGAATACGGCGGCCGCCTCGCCGACGCAGGCCTGGTCGGCGCTCAACGCGACCCGCGCGGCGGCCTGGCTGATGGCGCTGACGCAGCTGGTGCTTTGCGAGATCAGCGTGGCCATGGCCTTGATCAGCGCCCTGGGGCCGCCGGCGTAGCCCAGGCGCCAGCCGGTCATGGCATAGGCCTTGGAGACGCCGTTGATGGTGAGCGTGCGGCCGGCCAGTTCCGGCGCGACGGCGGCCGGCGAGGCATGGCGCTCGTCGCCATAGGCCAGGTGCTCGTAGATTTCGTCGGTCATCAGCCAGACCTGGGGATGCCGCGCCAGCACCTGCGCCAGCGCGCCCAATTCCTGCGCGCTGTACATGGCGCCGGTGGGATTGGACGGCGTGTTCAGCACCAGCCACCGGGTGCGCGGCGTGATGGCGCGTTCCAGCGCCTCGGGCGTGAGCTTGAAGCCGTCGGCCTCCGGGCATGCCACCACCACCGGCGTGCCATCGTTGACCAGCACCATGTCCGGATACGACACCCAGTACGGCGCGGGAATGATGACCTCGTCGCCGGCCTGCACGGTGGCGGCCAGCGCGGTGTGGAGCAGTTGCTTGGCGCCCACGCCGACGATCAGTTCGTCCAGCCCGTAGTCCAGCCCGTTCTCGCGCTGGAACTTGGCGCGCACCGCTTCCAGCAGCGGCCGCGAGCCGGTCGACGCCGTGTAGCGGATGTCGCCGCTGTTGAGCGCGTCGATGCCCGCCTGCACGATGTGCGCCGGCGTCGGCAGGTCGGGCTCGCCCACGGTGAAGTCGATGATGTCGCGCCCCTGCGCGCGCAGCTGGTCGACGCGGGTCTTGGCCGCCATGCTGGGCGAGGGCTTGATGGCGCGGGCGCGCGCCGCCAGCAACAAGGTGTCGGCGCCGCTCATGCCAGGCCCTTGGCGGCGAATGCCGCCTGCATCCAGCTCTGCGTGCGGTCGCCGCCGTCGATCTCGGCCATGATGCGCGCTTCCTTGTCGGCATGCGCGTGCGCCGCGGCGATCAGCGCCGGCGCCTCGTCGGCCGCGAAGCTCACCAGGCCGTCCTCGTCGCCCACCACGATGTCGCCCGGATGGATCACCTGGCCGCCGATGGACACGGGCACGTTGACCTCGCCCGGACCGTCCTTGTAGGGGCCGCGATGGATGTGGCCGCGCGCATAGCAGGGAAACGCGTCGGCCTCGAATGCGCCGACGTCGCGGATGGCGCCGTCCACCACCACGCCGGCGCAGCCGTGCGCCTGCAGGTAGCGCTTCATGATCTCGCCCAGCACCGCGTTGGACAGGTCGCCGCCGGCGTCCACCACCAGCACGTGGCCAGGCTGCACCTGCATCATGGCCTTGTAGATCATCAGGTTGTCGCCGGGGCGGGTCTTGACGGTGAGCGCGGTGCCGACCAGCTTGCCGGCGCGGTTGTAGCGATGCAGCCCGGCGATGCCTTCGCGGCGCGCCAGGTTGTCGCTGAGGTGCGGCGTGACGATGCCGGCCAGCGCCTGCAGGATGGAATCGGGGGCAACGGGTGCGGCCGGCAATATGCGCGTGCCGGTGATGAGGGTGGCCATGGCGGTCTGCGTAGTCCTGAAACGAATGAGTCAGACCGCATGGTCGGCGCTTTCGGCGATCCGAAAAAGGGATTAAATTTCCACGAAATTCATCCCTTTTAGGAATATAAGGGTTATCACTTAGCGGAAATTTTGGAATGAATCAGACCTTCCTCGGGAGCGCCCGATGCTGACTTTCAAGCAGATCGAGGCGCTCTACTGGACCGTGCGCCTGGGCACGTTCTCGGCTTCGGCGCAAAAACTGCACACCACCCAGTCGGCCATCACCAAGCGCATCCAGGAACTGGAAGCGGACTTCGACGTGGCCCTGTTCGACCGCTCCGGCCACCGCGCCGAACTGACCGCGCGCGGCCACGAGGTGTATGCCCTGGCCGAGGAAATGCTGGGCCACCGCGACCGCCTGCTGGTGCGCCTGAAGGGCCAGCACACGCTGACCGGCACGTTCCGCTTCGGCATCACCGAGATCACCGCGATGACCTGGCTGCCGGCCCTGATCCGCCTGCTGCGCGCGCACTATCCGCGCATCACGCTGGAGCCGCACATCGACCTGGGCGCGGACCTGCAGAAGCGGTTGCAGGCGGGCCAGCTGGACATGGCGTTCCTGCATGGCGAGTTCGCCGAGCCGGGCCTGGAGGTGGTGGCGCTACAGCGCCTGGAGTTCGCCTGGATGGGCAGCCCCGACATGATCGACCCGAGCCGCGTCTACACGCCGGCGGACATCGCCACCCTGCCGCTATTGCGGCAGAGCCGGGAGTCGGGCCTGAACATGATCTACGACGGCTGGCTCAAGCCGCATACGCCGGCCAGCAACATGTTCACCATCAACAGCCTGATCGCCATGGCGGGCCTGACCGCGGCCGGCTTCGGGGTGAGTTGCCTGCCGCGGGATTATTTCGCGGAGATGGTGAGCGCCAAGCAGCTGGTGATTGCGCGGACCAGCACGGCGGCGCCACAGTCGGTGTACTGCGCGATGTACCGGAAGGGGGCTGATGATGCGTTTTGTGAGAGTGTTGCTGAGTTGGCGCGGAGTTGTTGTGATTTTTCTTCTAATGGGCGGCACTAGAACGGGGGGGTGAAGTTGGTTCTTAAGACGCGCGTGTCGGGGTCGGTGGGGGAGGGCGGGGCTACGATTGCGGTCCGGAGCGTTCGCTCCGGACTTCCCCTTCGTCATCTTCGTCACAGCCTTCGGCTGTTCCTTCAGATTCCCTCGGGCGCATCTACACGCCCCGCCCTCCCCCACCGACCCCGACACGCGCTCGCGATGAGACTTAGCCTCGGGCGTTGGGACGGTCTGTGTGCTTGGCGTGTTGGTGCACATCGGAGCTGGGGGGAGAGGATCTTGCGGGGCCCGCCCCAAGGCGGCCGCGCGGGCGGCCGTTTGGGGCTTACGCGGGGTCTTGCGTCTGAGCGATGACGCTCTCGCGTGTGGGTGGGGGTGTTGGTGTTCTTGCGCTGCGGTGGCTTGGGAGTGGAAGATCTTGCGTCGGTCGCCCTTCCTCGGCCGCGCAGGCGGCCATCGGGGGCATCCGCAATGTCTTGCGATTGAGGATGCCGCTGCGCGCATGTGAAGAATGGTGGGGCGGGGCCCGCCTCAAACCGGCCGCGCGGGCGGCCTTTTGAGGCTTACGCGGGGTCTTGCGTCAGGTGATGACGCTTCGCGAGTGGGGAGCCACGGAATCGTTTGCTATTGAAAGCCTGTCGGCACCACGACTGTTTGTGGGCGGCGCGAGCGGCTCGTCACGCGCAACACATTTTTCTGCCGCGCCGACCACCACCGCCCCACCCCCCGACGTGAGGAACATTAGAAAACCGCTCTAAACCAGCGCGCAGCGCACCCGCATCACTTGCAGATATACCAACGCCAATTGCGGCCGCCCGCGCGGCCACAATTGGCGTCCAGATAGTTCCCTTCCCCGACCACAGGTCTAGCAGCGCGACAGGCCAAGACGCACGTAGCCCCTCGGGCAGGCGGCCCCCGTGGCGGGCAACCTTGATGCGCCCGAGGGAATCCGAAGGCAGCCGCCGGCAGGCGGCAACGAGGATGACGAAGGGGAAGTCCGGAGCGAACGCTCCGGACCGCAATCGTGGGCGCCCGCCACGGGGGCCGACTGCCCGAGGGGCGACCTACGAAGATCCACGACGCCAAGAAAAAAAGCTAGAACCGAACGTTCAAGCCCAAAGCAGCACCCTCAAAGCACCGCCTGAATCGCATCCCGAGCCTGATGCGACAGTTCCAACCGCGTCGGCAACGTCCCATCCGCATGCGTCGTCGCCAACACCGGCAAGAACAGCACTTCCACCGACAGCCCTGTCGTCCCCATCACGCGCCAGAGATTCGCCACCAGCGTTTCCTCGCCCACGAAAGCCGCGAAACCGCTGCGTTCGCCGTGTTGCAGGAAGCGCAGGGCCACCGGCTGGATCTCGACCGCGGCCGAGCGGGCCGGCTCGAACAGGCTTGCGTGGAACGGGCGCAGCGTGAAACCTTCGCTCGTCGTGCCTTCCGGGAACAGGCCCACCGCGTCGCCCTGCTTGAAGCGCGCCTGCATCGACTCGCCCATCGCGTGCACCGCGTGGCGCTGGCCGCGTTCGATGAACAGCGTGCCCGCGCCCGCCACCAGCCAGCCGATCACCGGCCAGCTGCGGATCTCGCTCTTGGCCACGAACGACGTGGCGCGCGCCGAATTCAGCACGAAGATATCGATCCACGACACGTGGTTCGCCACCAGCAGCACCGGCCCCGTCATGCGCGGCTCGCCCTTGAAGACGACCCGCAGGCCACAGGCCGCCATCAGGCAGCGCGACCAGGTACGGTTCAGCCAGGCCCGCGACTTCGGGCGCAGCAGCGGATACACCAGGCCCACGCACAGCAGGCCGAAGACAATCAACGGCACCACCAGCATCAGGCGAAGGACAAAGCGCAGCAGCTTCAAACAGGGGTCTCCCAGGCCGGGCGGCCACTCACCAGGGTGGCGCGGACACGACCGGGCAGCATCATACCCGCGAACGGCGTATGACGGCTGTGGCTTTGCAGCGCGCCGGGCGTCACCAGCCATTCGGCCTCCAGGTCCACCAGGCACAGGTCGGCCGGCGCCCCCACGCCCAGCTGCCCCAGGCCCGCCAGCGCCGGCGACAGGCCGCGCAGCACCGCCGCCGGCCCCGACGTCACCCGGGCCAGCGCTCGCGGCAGCGGCAGGCGGGCGTCGCGGGCCCATTTCAGCGCCAGCGACAGCAGCAATTCCAGGCCCGTGGCGCCGGGCTGCGAGTGCGGGAACGGGACGGACTTGCCGCCATCGTCCACCACCGCATGGTCCGAACACAGGGCGTCCACCAGCCCCTCGCGCAGCGCCGCCTGGATCGCGTCGCGGTCGCGTTGGCCTCCCAGCGGCGGGCGCAGGTGGAAATCCGTATTGAAATAACCGATGTCCACGTCCGTCAGGTGCAGGCTGTTGGCCGAGACGTCGGCGCTGACCGGCAGCCCTTCGCGGCGCGCGGCGCGCAGCAGGTCCAGGCCGCGGGCGGTGGACAGGCGCGACAGGTGCACGCGGGCGCCGGTGGCGCGTTGCAACTCGAAAATCGTCTGCAGGGCCAGCGCCTCGGCCTGCGGCGGCAGGCCTTCCAGGCCCAGGCGGTCGGCGTAGGCGCCAGCGGCGACCACCGCGCCCTGCGCCAGCCAGGGGTCCTGCGGCCGCAGCCACAGCGCCAGGCCCTGCCCGGCGGCATAGCGCATGGCGCCCCATAGCACCCGGGTGTCGACGATGCCGGACTCGCCCTGCGAGAACGCCACGCAGCCGGCCTGCGCCAGCAGGCCCATTTCGGCCAGGGTCTCGCCGCGCAGGCCGACCGTCAGCGCGCCAAGCGGCAGCACCCGGCCGTGCCCGGCCGGCGCCTCGCGCAGCAGCGCCTCGACCTTGGCCGGTTCGTCCAGCGGCGTGGCGGCGTCCGGCGGCAGGGCCAGCGTGGTCACGCCGCCCGCCAGCGCGGCGCGCAGTTCGGCGGCGGACAGGCGGGCCTCGGCCGCCGTGCCCGGCTCCGGGCGCAGCACGCGCGCCGACAGGTCCACCAGGCCCGGCAGCACGGCCAGGCCGGCGGCGTCGATGCGGTGGTCGGCCTGGAAGCCGTCGGGCGACTGGCCGACCGCCGCCACGCGGCCGTCGGCGATGAACAGGTCCTGCAGGCCGTCGCGGTCGTGGGCCGGGTCGATCAGGCGGCCATTGGCGATGTGCAGCCTCATGCGGCGACTCCCGCCAGCACGCTCAGCGCGGCCAGGCGCAAATGGCCTTCGGACCGGGCCAGGCCGGCCTCGATGTCGCCCAGGCCGGCGGCGACGTCGCCATCGACCTCGATGCCCGGCGTCAGCGCGGCGGCGGGCAGCAGCAGGGCATCGGGCCGGGCCAGCGCCAGGCGGGTCGGCGTCAGGCCATAGGCGGCGGCGTATTCGCGCGCCGACGGCAGCAGCGCGCCGCTCATGCGCTCGGCGCGCAGGGGCAGCACGATCACGACGTCGGCTTCGGCCAGGCATTCGTGCAGCGTGGCGCAGGCCCGCACGCCCAGCTGCGGCAGGCCGTCGGGCAACAGGGTGCGCGGCGCGGCGGCGCGCACTTCGGGCACGCCCAGGGTAGTCATGGCATGGATCAGGCTGCGGGCCACGGCGCTGTGGCGGATGTCGCCCACCAGCGCCACGGCCAGGTTGGTCAGGTCGTGCCTGGCCTGCAGCATCGCCTGCACGCGGGCCAGCGCCGGCAGTGGATCGGCGTGCGCGCCGTCGCCGGCGTTGAGGATGCGCAGGCCCGGCGCGCGGGCGCCGGCGGCGCTGACGGCGGCGCCGCTGGCCGGATGCCGCAGCACCAGGATGCCGGCCGGCAGGCCGGCGGCGACCGCGGCGGGAGACAACGCGGCGTCGGCGGCAAGATCGCCGGCGCCCACGCCATGGCCGCGGTCCACCCCGGCGTCGGCGCCCGGGCCATTGGCCTGCAGCGCCACGGGCCGCAGGCCCAGGCGCGCGGCGGCGGCCTCGAAGCCATGGCGCAGGCCGGCATCGCCGGCGGGCAGGCTCAGGAACATGGGCAGGTCGGCGTCGGCGACGGCAGGCGCGGCGTCGGCGGCGAATGCGGCCGCCGTGTCCAACAGCCGTTCGACATGGCGGCGCGGCAGCCCTTCCGTCGTCAGCAGATGCAGCAGTTCGCCACGGCGGTCGAGTTGCGGATTGAGCATGGGCGGGCCGGCGTCGGCGTCAGGGCGCCGGCGGCTTGTCCAGGTAGCGTTGCAGGATGACGGCGGCCGCCATCGCGTCGTCGGCCGCGTGCGTGCCCAGCAGGCGCTGGGCCTCCATGCTGGAGCCGCGCTCGTCGACCAGCTCCACCGCGATGCCGAAGCGGCCGTGCAGCTGGTTGGCGAAGCGGCGGCAGCGCGCCGTGGCGGGCTGCTCGCCGCCGTCGGCGTCGAGCGCCAGGCCGACCACCACGCGATGCGGCTGCCATTCCCGCAGCAGCGCCTCGATACGCGCGAAGCGCACGTCGCGCACCTCGCTGAAGATGATTTCCAGCGGCCGCGCGTGGCCGGTCAGCGTGTTGCCGATGGCCACGCCGATTTTCTTCTCGCCGAAATCGAATGCCAGCAGGGTCTCTTCAGGCATGGCCCGCGTCGCCGGCCAGCATCACGGGATCGATGCCCAGCAGCTTGAGCGCGGCGGGGTAGCGATCCTCGGGCGGCACGTCGAAGATGATGTGGTCGTCGGCGCCGACCGACAGCCAGGCGTTCTGGCCCATTTCGCTTTCGAGCTGGCCGGCGCCCCAGCCGGCGTAGCCCAGCGTGACCAGCATGCGGGCGGGCCCGTTGCCGTCGGCCACCGCTTGCAGCACGTCGCGCGAGGTGGTCAGGGCCATGGCGCCGAGCTTGATGCTGGAGCTGTAGTCGCCGGCGGGCGCGTGCAGCACGAAGCCGCGGTCGGTCTGCACCGGACCGCCGAAGAACACCAGCGTGTCCTTGACCGGGCCGATCTCGAGCGTCAGGTCGATGCGCTCGAACAGCGTGCCCAGGGTCAGGTCGGTGGGCCGGTTGATGACCAGGCCCAATGCGCCACGCTCGGTGTGCTCGCAGATGTAGATCACCGAGCCGGCCAGGCTGCCTTCGACCATGCCCGGCATGGCGATCAGGAACTGGTTGGCGAAGTTGGCGGCCTGCTGCGTGGAGGCCTCTTCGTGGTGTTTTTCCGTCATGGCAACCCCTCTGTGGGTAGTCGGATAGAACCGCCTTGGCGGAAGACGACGGCGCTGCGCGTCAGATTTCCATCAGTTCGAAGTCCTCTTTGCGGGCGCCGCATTCAGGACAGACCCAGTTCGGCGGCACATCTTCCCAGCGGGTGCCGGGCGCGATGCCTTCGTCGGGCAGGCCAGCCTCTTCGTCGTAGACCCAGCCACAAATCAGACACATCCAAGTACGCATAGTTCTCTCTTACATCAATTCCCTGCCGTTGTCCCCGCGACGGGGCAAAGGCGGGAGGCATCCATTAGAATGGGGACAATCTTACCGAAACCCAATAGGGGTTCCCCTGATTCTCCGCAAATGAGTCCGGGCACCCTTACTCTAGCGCTGTCCACGTGGCCCCCGTTACTCCCCCTCTCGTTTTGGTCTTCGGTCCGCTCGATCCCTCGGGCGCAGACGGTTTGCCCGCGGACGCCGTGACCTGCGCCCGCCTGGGCTGTCATGGCTTGGCGGCCGTCACGGCGCTGACCGTGCAGGATACCGCCGGCATCGAAGAAATCCATCCCGTTTCACCCGACCTGCTGGACGACCAGGCACGCTGCCTGCTCGAGGACATGTCCGTACAGGCAATCAAGGTGGGCGGACTATACACCGCCGAAACGGCAAGCGTCGCCGCGCAAGTTGCGGCGGATTACAGCCAGGTGCCGCTGGTGCTGCACCTGGGCCAGCGCGCCCAGGTGCCGGCCGACGCCGCCGACGAGGACGACGCCGACGACCTGCTGGCCGCCATCCTCGAACTGGTGCTGCCGCAGACCGACCTGCTGATCGTCGAGCACCTGCGGCTGGCGCAATGGCACGCCGATGGCGACATTGATATCGGGGACGCACCGTCGCCGATGCACGCCCTGGTCGCCGCCGGCGCCGAATGGGTGCTGGTGCTAGGCAGCCCGCAGCGGCCCGGCCACCACGCCAACGTGCTGCTGGGGCCCAACGGCCAGACCACCACCCTGCCCTGGCAGGCGCCCCCGGACCGCAACGGCGACGCCGGCGGCCTGGCCGCCACCGCCATCACCGCCCTGCTGGCGCGCGGACTGGACATGCCCGAGGCCGTGCGCCAGGGCCTGGCCCACGCCGATGCGGCGGTCGCCGCCAGTTTCCTGCCGGGCATGGGCCGGCGCATCCCCAACCGGATCCAGCCGCAATGAAAGCCTTGCGATTCCCCGCCGGCCTGTACGGCGTGACCCCCGAATGGGACGACACCGAGCGCCTGGTGCGCGCGGTGCGCCAGGCCGCCGACGGCGGCATGCGCGCGCTGCAGTTGCGCCGCAAGGACGTGCCCGACGCGGTGCGCGCCGAGCAGGCGCGCGCCCTGGCGCCGCTGTGCCGCGAACTGGGCGTGGTGTTCCTCATCAATGACGACTGGCGCCTGGCGCTCGAGGTCGGCGCCGACGGCGCCCACGTCGGCCGCGACGACGACAGCCTGGCCCGCATCCGCGCCGAGGCCGGCCCCGACCTGATCCTGGGCGGCTCCAGCTACGACGACCTAGCCCGCGCCCGCGAGCTGCTCGACGCCGGCGCCGACTACATCGCCTTCGGCGCCATGTTCCCCTCGCGCGTCAAGCCGGACACCGTGCGCGCGCCGCTGTCGGTGCTGACCGAGGCCCGCGCCCTGGTCGAGGAACGCGACGCGCCGCGACCCGCGGTGGTCGCCATCGGCGGCATCACGCCCGAGAACGCGGCCCTGGTGGCCGCCGCCGGCGCCGACTCGATCGCCGTCATCACCGGCCTGTTCGAGGCGCCCGCGATCCGCGCCGCCGCCGCGGCCTGCGCCGCGCCCTACTCCATCAACCGCAACCTGAAGCCTTGATCGCCATGTCCCGTAACGCTCAGCTTTTCGAACGCGCCAGCCGCAGCATCCCCGGCGGCGTCAACTCGCCCGTGCGCGCCTTCCGCTCCGTGGGCGGCACGCCGCGCTTCATCAAGCGCGCGCAGGGCCCGTACGTCTGGGACGCCGAAGACAAGCAGTACATCGACTACGTCGGCTCCTGGGGCCCGGCCATCCTGGGCCACTCGCATCCCGAAGTGGTGCGCGCGGTGCAGGAAGCGGCCGTCAACGGCCTGTCGTTCGGCGCCCCCACCGAGGCCGAGATCGAACTGGCCGAAACGCTGATCGCGCGCCTGCCGTCGCTGGAACAGGTGCGCCTGGTCAGCTCCGGCACCGAGGCCACCATGACGGCCATCCGCCTGGCGCGCGGCGCCACCGGCCGCAACAAGATCGTCAAGTTCGAGGGCTGCTACCACGGCCACTCCGACAGCCTGCTGGTCAAGGCCGGCTCGGGCCTGCTGACCTTCGGCAACCCCAGCTCGGCCGGCGTGCCGCCCGAGTTCGTCTCGCACACGCTGACCCTGGAATACAACAACCTGGACGCGGTGCGCGAGGCCTTCGCCCAGCACGGCGCCGACATCGCCTGCATCATCGTCGAGCCGATCGCCGGCAACATGAACCTGATCAAGCCGGCCGCCGGCTTCCTGGAAGGGCTGCGCGAGGTCTGCACGCAGCACGGCGCGCTGCTGATCTTCGACGAGGTCATGACCGGTTTCCGCGTCGGCCCACAGGGCGTGCAGGGCCTGTCGGGCGTCAAGCCCGACCTAACCACGCTGGCCAAGGTGATCGGCGGCGGCATGCCGGTGGGCGCCTTCGGCGGCAGCGCCGAGATCATGAAACACATCGCGCCGCTGGGCGGCGTCTACCAGGCGGGCACGCTGTCGGGCAACCCGGTGGCCGTAGCCGCCGGCCTGGCCACGCTGCGCCTGATCGCCGCCCCCGGCTTCTACGACAAGCTGGCGGCGCAGACCGCCAAGCTGGCACAGGGCCTGCAGGAACGCGCCCGCGCCGCCGGCCTGCCGTTCTCGGCCGACTCGGTCGGCGGCATGTTCGGCCTTTACTTCAGCGACAAGGTGCCGGCCACGTTCGCCGAGGTCTCGGCCTGCGACACGGCGCGCTTCAACCGCTTCTTCCACGCCATGCTGGACCACGGCGTGCATTTCGCGCCGTCGGCCTTCGAAGCCGGCTTCGTCTCGGCCACCCACGACGACGCCGTCATCCAGGCCACGCTGGATATCGCCGAGAAAGTCTTCGCGACGATCTGAGCGCCGCGCGGGGCGGCCGCCAGACCGCTGACCCCGTCGCCCAAGTCCATGCGCCCTGGCGGCCCGAAAGCGGCTCCCAGGGCGTTTTTGCGTCTGCCCCTAGGGGGTCTTGTATTGCTGGTACAGCGCCGTGACGTTGCGCACGTACTGCTGGGTCTCGGCATAGGGCGGCACCGCGTCGTACTTGCGCACCGCGCCCTCGCCCGCGTTGTAGGCGGCCAGCGCCAGGTCCAGGCGGTTGGGGTACTGGTCGATCAGGCGGCGCAGCAGGCTCGAACCGGCCTTGACGTTGGTGGCCGGGTCCACCAGCGCCCGCTCGATGTCGTCCGCGACCAGCAGGGTCGCCGCCGTCGCCGGCATCAGCTGCATCAGGCCCAGCGCCCCCTTGGGCGAGCGCGCGTCGCTGCGAAAGCCCGATTCCACCGCGATGACCGCGGTCAGCAAGGCCCGGTCCACCCCTGAGTCCCTGGCCGCCTGCGCGATCAGTTCGTCATGCGCGGTGGACGGCGGCGCCGAGCCCCAGCGCGCGGCGCGGTCGCCCAGGGTCAGCAGGCTGGCGCCGTCACCCGCGCGCGGCTCGCAATCCAGGCAGACCTTGATGCGCGAGCCGCGCAGCGCGGTGCGGACCTGGGCGCGCTTGTAATACTTGGCGTAGCCGTTGGGCACCTTCATGGCGCGCCAGACGCCGAACGGGTCTTTGTAACGGTAGACCTCGGTGGCCCGCGCGGCGTCCGTGGGCAGCAGCGCGCCGGCGGCCAGCATCGCCGCCACCGCCAGGCCGGCCAGGAGCGTCCGCGCGGCGCGCGGCCGGGCGGGCGGATGGGAAAGGAGTCGGAACATGGGAAAGGCGCTCCGGCGCGTCCAGGGACGGGGAATCGAACGCCTATGCTGAGCCGGCGCGCCGGCTTTGTCGCTCGTGCCTATGCCCTAGTACCCGGCCCGGCGGGACGCCATCGGTGCCCCGGTCCATTGCCGCCCGCGTGGCCTGGCAGATGTGTCGCTGTAATAAGGGTCTGATCTAGGTCTGATCTACATCTTTTATCTCCATCCTCCCCGTACTACTACGCAGTAGCTCGGGGTTCCTGGGTTAACATATGTCGCAATATTTCGTTTAATTACTAAATGAATGGAACCCGGCGCCAACTGCCGGGCGGGAGGCGGAGATGGGCGCAGACAACACGCTCCAGCTGGTGCTGGATGCCACTACCAACGTCCTGACGGCGATTTACTCGCCGCCACCTGCGCCGCAGACCGATGCCGCCCCGGTCGACGCTGCGGCCGACGGCGCCCCGCCGGCCGATTCCCCGCAGGCCGAAGCCCCCGCCACGCCGGCCGCCGACCTGCCCAGCTGGGACAGCCTCGCCGCCATGGCCACCGCCCAGGGCTGGTCGACCGAGGCGCTGGACAACCACGCCGTCATCGCCTTCATCGACCTGTGCCGCCAGGCCACCGAGCCCGTGCAGGTGCCGGTAGGCAAGCTGATCGACGGCTCGTTCGACCTGGAAGTGGACGCCGCCTGCATGTCGGCCCTGGTCACCCTGCATCCGCCCAAGGGCGGCAAGCCGGTGAGCCTGCCCGTGCTGCGCCAGGCCATCGCCGACCAGGGCATCGTCCACGGCGTGTTGGAAAAGGAACTGGCCGAGGCCCTCGAACGCGGCGGCGCGCAGACCGTGCTGATCGCGCAGGGCACGCCGCCCACGCGCGGCACCCCCACCCGTTTCGAAAGCCTGCTGGACCGCCTGAAGCCGCGCGCCCAGGAAATCGACGAACTGGCGCAGATCGACTACCGCGACCTGGGCAGCCTGCTGCTGGTGACGCCCGGCATGCCGCTGATGCGCCGCATCCCGCCGCTGCCCGGCATCGACGGTTGCAACGTGCTGGGCCAGCCGGTGCTGCCCGATGAACTGCCGGACACGCCGTTCAACGCCGAGATGTCCGGCGTCGAGATCGACCCGGAAGACCCCAACCTGCTGCGCGCCGCCATCGCCGGCTCGCCCAAGCTGATCCACCAGGGCGCGCAGGTCAATCCGGTGGTCGAGGTCGACGCGGTCGACCTGTCCACCGGCAACATCAACTTCCAGGGCTCGCTGCAGGTGCGCGGCGACATCAGCGCCACCATGGAAGTGCGCGTGACCGGCGACGTGGTCGTCAACGGCACCATGGAAGCCGCGCTGGTCGAGGCCGGCGGCAACGTCACGGTCAAGGGCGGCATCATCGGCATGGCCGAGGCGATGCAGGACAGCGCCAGCGACGCCGCCGCGCGCACCGCCCACATCGTCTGTGGCGGCGAAGTGCGGGCCCGCTTCATCGCCAACGCCATCATCAGCGCCGGGCAGAACGTGGAAGTGGAACGCGAGATCCGCCAGAGCAGCATCGCGGCGGGCGGCAGCGTCAACGTCGGCGCGCCCAACACCCAGCAGACCGCCATCACCGGCGGCCAGACCCGCGCCCTGCAATCGGTGCGCGCCGGCACCATCGGTTCGCCGGCCGGCGTGCCCACGCTGGTGCAGGCCGGGCTCGATCCGCATGCCGACATCAAGCGTTCGGCGCTGACGCGCAAGCGCCTGAAGATGAACGAGGAAAAGGCCAAGCTGGAACAACTGCTGCTGTTCCTGCACGCCAACCCCGGCCGGGCCGCTGGCGACGTGGTCGAGCGCGCCCGCAACACCCACACCAAGCTGGGCCGCGACCTGATCGAGCTGGACGAGGAAGAGGCCCAGCTGATCCGCGACCTGCAACCGCTGCACAACGCCACCATCATCGCGGCGCGGCGCTTCTGCGGCGGCACCAAGATCCAGGTGGGCAACCGGATGCAGGAGTTCCTGGAAGACCAGGTGGGCGGCAAGGCCGGCCTGGAAGAAGGCGAGATCGTCATCCGCTGAGCCGGCGCCACGGGGGGCCAACGCGCCCCCTTGCCCAGGCATCACGCCCCGCGCCGCCATCACGCCGCGATGCCGGGCCTGCCCGGCCATCCGGAAGATCCGCGGCCGCCCCGGCCGGCGACCCGCCTCAGGGCGCCAGCTGCTTGAACCAGGCGCGCGGCGAAATGCCGCGGTCCGGCCCCAGGATCGAGAATCCGCCGTCCACCGGGATATCCACGCCCGTCATCCATGACGCCGCGTCCGAGCAGGCGAAGCACACCGCCGCGGCGATCTCCTCGCCCGAGCCGACCCGGCCCAGCGGATGGAAGTGCGCGCCCACCGCATCGGCGGCCTCGCGCGAGCCGCCCGCCAGCTGCTCCACCGACGGCGACCAGGTCCAGGCCGGCGACACCGCCAGCACGCGGATGCCGGCCGGCGCCAGTTCCACCGCGAAGTTCTTGGTGATCTGCAGCAAGGCGGCCTTGGAGGCCGGATACAGCGCGCGTCCGGCCGCGCCGAACTTGCCGCCGGTGCTGCCCAGGTTGACCACCACGCCGCCGCGCGGCAGCAGCGGCGCCGCCATCTGCGTGAAGATCGCGGCCGACACCAGGTTGGTATCGAGCGTGCCGTGCCATTCCTCGCGGCTCGAGGCCAGCCCGCGGTCGTTGTACTGGCAGGCGTTGTTCACCAGGATGTCGACCCGTCCGAAGCGCGCCTGCGCGGCGTCCAGGCATTGCCGGATCTGGTCGTCCTGGCCGATGTCGGTTTCCTGGAACAGCGCCGCGGCGCCGATGGCGTCGGCCAGCGCCTGGCCCGCCGCGGCATTGCGTCCCACCAGCACCACATTGGCGCCGGCCGCGGCCAGGCCGCGCGCGATGTCTGCGCCCAGCCCCTGGGTACTGCCGGTGACGATGGCGGTCTTGCCGGCCAAGCCGGGAAAGCCTGAGAAATCCATGAACTGTCCTTGATCAATGAGGCGCGGCGGCCCAGTGCATGGCCTGCGCCACCGAGCCGGTCTGCGCGATCAGCCGCATGCTGGCCAGCGAGGCGTCGTGCACCGCCGGGTCCGCCGAGGCGCACGCGTCTTCGGCCACCATGACATTGAAACCGATATCGGCGGCGTGCCGCACGGTGCCCTCGACCACCGAATGCGTCGCCACGCCCGCCACCACCAGCCGGCGCGCGCCCAGCAGCCGCAGCGTCTCTTCCAGCGGCGTGCCGTAGAAGGCGCTGATGCGGGTGTGCTTGACGACGAACTCGCGCGGACTGCCGGCCAGCGGTTGCAGGCCTTCGTAGAAGGCGCTGCCCCACTGCCCCTCGGCCACGGCGCCGATGCTGGCGACGTTGCGGAAGATGTCGCAGTTGGGCAGCAGGTCGGCATAGTCCGGGCGGAAGGCGATGCGCACGTGCACGATCGGCAGGCCGTGGCCGCGGGCGCCGTCGAGCAGCGCCGCCGCGCCGTGCAGCAGGCGCTGGCGCACCGCGCCGTCGGCGTCCAGCCCGACGCGGATCTTGCCCTCGGGATGCAGCACGTCGTTCTGGTAGTGCAGCGCCAGCACCGCGGCGTCGGGCGCGTTCACACGAACACCTCGAACACATCGTGGGCGTCGTCGCAGTTCACCAGGTCCACGCGCTTCATGCGGATGCGCCAGCCGTCGCCGTCGGCCGCCAGCTTGTGGGTGTAGCGGCCGGCCAGCTGGCGCGGCTGGCGCTTGCGCCATTCGGTCATCTGGAACGCCGAGTGCACCACCAGGTTGCCGCTGGCGTCCACGCCCTCGACCTGCACCCCGCCCACCAGCCGCACGCTGCGCGTGGGCGGCTGCTGCGACCAGTTGCGCGGGTGTTCCAGCCGGCGGATGCGCACGTCGCGCAGCATGCGGTCTTCCCAGAACAGCGAGATATGGTCGTAGGGGCTGGCCTGGCCCGGCTCGCGCGGCATCCAGTACATGCCGTCATCGGTCCACAGCGACTGCCAGTCGTCGTAGCGGCGCTCGTCCAGCAGCCGCGCCTCGCGGTACAGGAACTGGGCGATGCGGTGGTAGGCCTCGGCCGGCACGTCGGCCGGCGCCAGGTTGGCGGTGGATACGTCGAATTCCAGGTCTAGCAGCATGCGCCTTCTCCTTGGCCGTGGGCGGGCGCCACGGGGCCGGCCTCCATGTAGTGCTTCCAGGCGCGGAACTGGTTGCGCATCGGCAGCTCGCTAGTGCCGTTGACCGACACCATGCCGTCGGCATCGCTGCGGTCGGTGCCGTGGTAGCGGTGCATGCTGACCCATTCGCCGCCACGGGTGGCGTTGCCTTCCTGGCAGCGGTTGTAGAGCTCGATGTCGTCCGGCATGACGTTGGACGACGGCGAATTGATCACGTTGGCGTACAGCATGGCGCGCTTGAACACGCCGTCCGGCGCGCCCTTGCAGCGGAACGTCTGGATCTCGATCAGGGTGCGGTCGACGGCGATCGGGCGGATCACGCGGAACTGCTGGAACACGGTGTGGGGCGAGCCGCTGCCGTAGATGACGGTGTTGTGGCGGTTCATGCCGAGGATCTCGCGGGCGCGGTCGGCGCCGTAGGCCGTGGTCAGCGCCTCGAAGTGGGCGCGCGACACCGGGTCGCGCTCGGCCGCGCCGGGGTTGAAGATGCCTTCCATGTAGCCGTGGCCGTTGTCGTAGGCGCGCAGCTCCAGCTTTTCCCAGAACTCGTAGGGCTCGCCGTTGCCGTCCATGATGTGCAGCTCGAACGGCATCTCGCCGATTTCCTTGGCCTCGTCGCGGGCGGCGGCAAAGGACGATTCGTGCGTCACGCGGGCATGCATGGTGTCGTGCAGGTTCTCGTAGAACACCTTCCAGTTCGAACGTTGCATCACGCGGAAGATGCCGCCGGCCACTTCCACCTCGCCCACCGGCGAACGGTCGCACAGGTTGTCGATCGACGAGCGCACGCCGCCCAGGAATTCCTCCAGGCCCTGGCCGTCGCGGGCCTGGCTGGCGAAGACGAAGCCGCGGTAGCTTTCCACGCGCGGCAGGCGGCGCATGGAGAAGCTGGGATCGGTGGGATCGTAGGAGGTGCCTTCCAGCCCCTGCTTGAGCGGCACGCCGAGATGGCTGCCGTCGAGCTTGAAGGTCCAGGCGTGGTACGGGCAACGGAAGAACTTGCCGACGCAGCCGTCGCCGTCCGCCACCACCTTGGCACCCTTGTGCGGGCAGCGGTTGTACAGCACGTGCACGCGGCCGTCGCTGGCGCGCACCATCAGCACGTCCTGGTCGCCCAGGCGCGTGGTGTGATAGTCGCCGGTCTTGGGCACCTGGCTTTCGTGGCCGACGTAGACCCAGGCGCGGCCGTAGATGCGCTGCATCTCCAGCTCGAAGATCGCCGGGTCGGTGTACAGGGCGCGGTGCACGCTGTCGCCGCGCACCATCTGGCCCAATTGTTGATCGCTATACGGCATGGCGGTCTCCTACTTGTTCTCGCTGTCTTTCCAGCGCGCCATCAGGGTGTTGGAAGGCAGGGTCTCGTCCAGCAGCTTCTGCGCGGTCTCGCGCCCGGCCACCGGCAGGCCCTTGGGATCGAGCACGCCGATCTGCACCAACACGCTGGCCTGGTCCCAATAGATATGTTCGTGGCAGAGCTTGTCGCCGCGGAACTTGACGATGGCCACCAGCGGAATCTCGACGTACTTGCCGGTCGGCGCGACGCCAGGCAGCAGCCAGTCGATCTCGGTGGTGTGGGTGAAGCAGAACAGCAGCTCGTCGACGATCTGCGTCGCGCCCACCGTGCGCGACAGCGGCACCAGCTTGGTGTCGGGCGGGTTGCTGTTGACGAAGTGGTGCTGGTAGAAGCGCGACAGCTCGCGATAGCCGACCCCGCCCGTCATGGTGGGAATGTGGTTGACGTAGGGCTCGGCCACCATGGTGGCCATGGTCGCGGCCACGTCGCGAGTGCCGAATTCGTATTCGCAGTGCTTGTCCCACAGATACGAATAATCGAACTGCGGGCCGATCACGCGTTGCAGCGCGGCCATGCTGCGCTGGTGCGCCATCAGCGCCGACGGCTTGTCGTAGTGCGCGCCGCCGGTGCGGGCAAAGGCGTGGTCCATGCCGGGATAGACGTACAGCTCGACGTTGGCCTTGCCGCCCAGCGCTTCCAGGATGCGCTGGCGCGCCGGCGGCGGACAGAAGCCGTCCTGCTCGGCGATGTGCAGCACCAGCCGGCCGCGCAGGTTGGCGGCCTCTTCCAGGCTGTCCTCGATGCCCACGCCGTAGTAGCCGATGGCCACGTCGGCATCCGTGCGGCAGGCGGCCAGGTAGGCCAGCTTGCCGCCCAGGCAATAGCCCAGCACGCCGGCGCCGCCCTGCTGCTCGGGCAGCGCGCGCAGCGCGGCCAGGGTCGAGGCGATGTCCTTGACGCCCTGCTCGACGTCGAAGCGCTGGTACAGCTCGAAGGCGCGCGGCATGTCGGCCGGGCCGTCGGTCAGCTGGATGCCGGGCTGCTGGCGCCAGAACAGGTCCGGCGCCAGCACCACGTAGCCTTCCTCGGCCAGCGACTGCGCGGTGCGGCGCATGAAGTCGTTGATGCCGAAGATTTCCTGGCACAGCACCAGCCCGGGTCCGTGGCCCGAGGCGGGCACGGCCAGGTAAGCGCTGAATGATTTGCCGTCGTGCGAGGCGATGGTCACCTCGCGCGTCGTGATGGTTGCGGTCATGCGTCTCTCCTTGATGCGTGCGTCGCCATGCCTACTTCATCTGGCAGGCGGCGGCGAAAGGGTCGTGGTACTGCGTCAGCACCGTGCCCGACAGCTTGTTGGCCAGCTTGCCGTCCGCGCCCTTGACGATGGTGCGCAGGTAGTAGTTCTGGATCGGGTACTGGTTGCGATTGAAGGTGAAGTCGCCGCGCACCGACTTGAAATCGGCGCGGCGCAGGGCCGGACGCAGCGCGTCGGCGCCCAGCTTGCCGCCGGTCTGCCTGACCGCGCTGTCCAGCAGCATGGCGGCGTCGTAGCCCTGCGAGGCGTACAGCGTGGGGGTGCGGTTGTAGGTCTTCCTGAAGTCCTCGACGAACTTGCGGTTGGCGGCGTTGTCCAGGTCGGCGGCCCATTGCGACGAGTTGTGCAGGCCCTCGATCGGCGCCCCCACCGCGGCGATGGTGTCCTCGTCGCCCGAGAAGCCCGGCGCCAGCAGCGCGATCTCCTTGCCCAGGCCGGCGCCGTTGAACTGCTTGATGAAATTCACGCCCATGCCGCCGGGCAGGAAGAAGAACACGGCGTCCGGCTTGCTGGCGCGCAGCCGCGTGATCTCGACGCCATAGTCGAGCTGGCCCAGCTGGGTGTAGATCTCTTCCGACAAGCCGCCCTTGTACAGGCGCTTGAAGCCGTTGAGCGATTCGCGTCCGCCCGGATAGTCCGGCGCGATCAGCGCCACCCGCTTGAAGCCCTGGTCGGCGGCGTACTTGCCCATGGCCGCGGGGATGTCCTCGTTCTGCCAGGCGACCGCGAAGAAATTCGGATTGCAGCCGGCGCCGGCATAGTTTTCGGGGCCGGTATTGGTGCTCAGGTAGATCGTGCCCGACTGCAGGATGGCCGGCATCACCGGCAGCAGCACGTTGGAAAACACGATGCCCGTCATGACGTCGACCTTGTCGCGCTTGAGCAGGCGCTCGACCGCCTGGCGTCCGGCATCGGCCTTCTGCTGGTCATCGGCCACCACCACCTCGGCCGGCAGGCCGCCCAGCTTGCCGCCGGTATGCTGCAGCGCGAGATTGAAGCCGTCGCGGATCTCGTTGCCCAGCGCGGCGCCCGGCCCCGACAGCGTGGTCAATAGGCCGACCTTGATCTTGTCCGCGGCCGATGCGCCGGCCGCGGCCGTCATACAGGCCACCGAAACCAGCGTCGCCAGCGCGCGCCGGCCCCATCGCTTTCCATTCATGAGCCACCCCGTTTCGTGTCCGCCGGCGCCGCCGGCGCGATGCTGACAGAATCCGTCTGCCGTCGGTACACCCAGCCACCGATGAAAACTGCCAGCTTACGCGCCACGGCGCCGCCTTCCAACAACCCCCAGCTTAGGGCGGCCGGGCGCGCGGCTCTATCCGAATCGGCCCACGCCTATCCGGGATTCACTTAATTCCCAACGCTTGACGATTGCATTACGCTCGATGGCGATACGGGAGCGTTCCCGTCCCGGAGGCATCCATGCACGGCTGGTCCCGCATCGAGCTGGCGCCATTGCTCAAACGACGCGTCTTCAGTTCCACCCAGCCGGCCGAAACCCGCGAGCGCGTCTCCGAAGCGCTCAAGGACCACCGCCTGACCTGGAAGGGCGGCCGCGTCGACGCCGAGCTGAACCGCGCCCGCTTCGGCACCCTGAGCGTCTGTACGCTGCGCTACGGCGCCGAAGTCCACATCGAACCCGACCGCCTGCAGGACTTCATGCTGGTGCAGGTGCCGCTACGCGGCCGCGCCCGCATCGAATGCGGCACCGACTGCGTCGACGCCCACCCCGACTGCGCCGCCGTCATCGCCCCCAACCGCGCCCTGAAGCTGCACTGGGAAGCCGGCTGCGAGCAACTGCTGCTGAAGATCCCGCGCGGCAAGCTCGAGGCCATCGGCCACCGCATCTTCGGCGACGCCGCCGCCCGCCCCCTGGACTTCAGCCCCGCCCTGCGCCTGGACACCCCCGTCGGCGCCGCCTGGCGCAGCATGATGACCAGCCTGATCCACCTGCTGCCCACCCTGGACGACGGCGCCCCCCGCCCACCCGCCGCCTGGCTGGAACACCTGGAAGACACGCTGCTTCTGCACCTGCTCTACAACCAGCCCAACACCTGGCAACGCCACGCCGGCCTGGCCCCCGCCCTGCCCCGCCGCATCACCCAGGCCGAAGCCTACATGCGCGCCCACCTGTCGGCCCCCCTGACCCTCACCGACATCGCCCGCGGCGCCGGCGCCAGCCCCAGCGCGCTGACGCGCCTGTTCCAACAACACCGCGAAACCACCCCCATGCAGGCGCTACGCGTCCTGCGCCTGGACGCCGCCCGCGAAAAGCTGCAACAAGGCGCCTGCGAAAGCGTGACCGAGGTCGCCGTCTCCGTAGGCATCAGCCACCTGGGCCGCTTCTCCGAGTACTACCGCGACCGCTTCGGCGAACTCCCCCGAGAAACGTTCCAGTCCGCCAAATAGATAGACCGGACAATTCTGGCGCCATGCGCCAACCCCCGCAGCCACAGGCCCATAACCACTAAAGTAGTTGAACCCACACATACGTGATAACGCAACCACCGCCAGCGCGCAGCGTCATCCGCCCCCGCAAGACCCCAAGTAAGCTTCAAAAGGCCGCCCGCGCGGCCGCCTTGAAGCGGCCCCCGCAAACCGCTCTGAACCAGAATCACCGCCGGCAAGAACGCCAAGAACCCCACCCGCCCCGGCATCCGCCATTAATTCTCATCGTGAGCGGGTGACGGGGCAGGTGGGGGATGGCGGGGCGTGTAGATGCGCCCGAGGGAATCTGAAGGAACAGCCGAAGGCTGTGACGAAGATGAGGAAGGGGCAGTCCGGAGCGAAGGCTCCGGACCGCAATCGTAGCCCCGCCATCCCCCGCCTGCCCCGTCACCCGCGGCTCAAGAACCCAACCCAGCGCATCAACACGCCAGGCCGGCCCCCATTCAAGCCGGCACCACCGCCGTAACTTCAATCTCCACCTTCGCCCGATCCTCCACCAGATCCGCCACCTCCACCGCCGTCATCGCCGGAAAATGCCTTCCGATCAACTCCCGGTAATGCTTCCCGATCTCCGGATAAGCCGCCACATACGCATCCTTGTCCGTCACATACCACGTCATCCGAACGATATGCTCCGGCCTGGCCCCACCCTCGGCAAGAATCGCCACGATGTTCGCCAACGTCTGCCGCACCTGATCGGCCAGGTCATCCGACTCGAACTGCTGCTGCCCGTTCCAGCCCACCTGCCCGCCCACGAACACCAGCTTGCTCCCCACCGTCATCTCGGTCAGGATCCCATTCGAATAGCCCCGCGGCGCCATCCAATCCGGCGGTTGCAGAATCTTCATAACGTCTCATCCTATTATCAAAAAACAAACACCAGGGCGACCACCGCCGAACTCACTCGGCGGCGACCAGATAATCCTGCATGCGCTCGCGCAGATCCGCCGGCAGCGGCATCGACTTCATCGTCCGCAGATCCACCGTCACGATCGTCAACGTCGCCGACAAGCGCAATTGCCCGTCCGGGCCTTCGAACCGCACCAGCGCCTTGAACGACGCGCCGCCAATGCGCTGCACCTGCAGCGTCTGCCGCAGCTTCTCGTGCCAGCGGCTCGGCGCGCTGAAGTCGCACGTCACCGACGCCATCGGCGTGCCGATGTGGCGATCCACGTGCAGCGCGTGGAATGGCAACCCCATGCCCTTGTCGAACCACTCCTCGACAAAGTCATTGATCATCTCGAAATAGCGAGGATAGAAAACGATGCCCGCCGGGTCGCAATGACGGAAGCGGACTTCAACCTGGCTGACGAATGGAGCTGCCATGGAATTTCCTTGATGCAAAATCAGGCCATCTTGCGCAGCGCGAAACGCTGCAGCTTGCCCGTCTCGGTGCGCGGCAGCGCGGCGACGAACTCGATGGCGCGGGGATACTTGTAGGGCGCGATGTTGGCCTTGACGAACTGCTGCATCGCGGCCACCAGCGCCTCGCTCGGCTCGAAGCCTGGCTTGAGCACCACGAAGGCCTTGACCAGCTGGCCGCGCTCGTCATCGGGCGCGCCGACCACGCCGCACTCGGCCACCGCCTCGTGGCGCAGCAGCGCGTCCTCGACCTCCGGGCCGGCGATGTTGTAGCCGGCCGAGACGATCATGTCGTCGTTGCGCGCCTGGTAGAACAGATAGCCGTCGTCGTCCTGCATGAACGTGTCGCCGGGCAGGTTCCAGCCCTTCTGCACGAAACGCAGCTGGCGCTCGTCGGCCAGGTAGCGGCAGCCCGTCGGACCCTTGATGGCCAGGCGGCCCACCGTGCCATTGGGCACCGGATTCATGTCGTCATCGACGATCTGCGCGATATAGCCCGGCACCACGCGGCCGATGGCGCCGCGGCGCACCGACTCGGGCGGGCTGGAGACGAACACGTGGATCATCTCCGTGCCGCCGATGCCGTCGATCATCTCGATGCCGCTGGCTTCCTTCCACAGCTGGCGCGTCGCGTCGGGCAGCGCCTCGCCGGCCGACACGCTCTTCTTGAGCGAGGACAGGTCGAACTTGCCCACCAGCGCCGCCATCTGGCGGTAGAACGTGGGCGCCGTGAAGACGATGGTGGCGCGGAAGTCCTGGATCAGCTGCAACAGGCTTTCCGGCGTCAGGCGCTCGGCCAGCACGGTGCTGGCGCCGACCCGCAGCGGGAAGCACAGCAGGCCGCCCAGGCCGAAGGTGAACGCCAGCGGCGGCGTGCCGCAGAAGATGTCGTCCGGGCCCGGCTTGATGACGTGCTTGGGGAACAGGTCGCACATCGCCAGCACGTCGCGATGGAAGTGCATGCAGCCCTTGGGCGCGCCGGTGGTGCCGCTGGTGAAGGCGATCAGGCAGACGTCGTCGGCCGCGGTGTCGCAGGCGGTGAAGTCATCCGGCTTGCCCGCGGCCAACGCATCCAGTGCATCGGGCGCGGTGTCATTGAAATACATGATCTGCGCCAGGCCCGGGCAATGATGCTCGTGGTCCGGCTGGGCGCAGAACCGCGCCTCGTCCTTCAGGCGCACGTCGCACAGCACCGCCTGGATCTGCGCCTTGTCGATGATCTGCTTGAGTTCCTTGGCGCGCAGCAGCGGCATGGTCGGCACCGTCACCAGGCCGGCCTTGATGGCGGCCAGCCACGAGGCGGCCATCATCGGGTTGTTGGGGCCGCGCAGCAGCAGGCGGTTGCCCGGCACCAGCTTCATGTCCTCGACCAGCACGCGGGCGATGCGGTTGGTCAGCGCGGCCAGTTCGCGGTAGGTCATGGCGGCCGGCTTGCCGTCCTGCGCCCAGCGCAGCGCGACGCGCTCGCCGTGGCCGCGCTCGACCATCGCGTCCACCAGCTCCACCGCGCAATTGAAGCGCTTGGGATAGGCCACGTCGGGGCCGTCCAGCAGGAATTCTGGCCATTGTTCGCCCGGGGGCAGATTGTCCCGGGTGAAGGTGTCGATGTGGGCGGATACTTCCATGGAATTCCCCTTGCTGCTGCGGTGTGGTTGACTGTGCCGAAAGCGGAAGCTCGATGGCTTCTTCAGGCTTTCAGCAGTTCGCGGGCGATGATCAACTTCTGCACTTCGGTGGCGCCTTCGTAGATACGCAGCGCTCTGATTTCCCTGTAAAGCTTCTCCACCGGCATCCCCGACACCACGCCCGCGCCGCCGAACATCTGCAGCGCGCGGTCGATCACGCTCTGCGCCGATTCGGTGGCCGTCATCTTGGCCATGGCCGCCTCGCGCGTGGTGCGTTGTTTCAGCACGTCGCGCATCCACGCGGCGCGGTAGGTCAGCAGCGCCGAGGCGTCGATGGCCGTGGCCATGTCGCCCAGCGCGGCCTGCGTCAGTTGCAGGTCGGCCAGCGTCTGGCCGAACATGCGGCGCGACTTGGCGCGCGCCAGGCCTTCGTCCAGCGCGCGGCGGGCAAAGCCCAGCGCGGCCGCGGCCACCGAGGCTCGGAAGATGTCCAGCGTCATCATGGCCAGCTTGAAGCCCTGCCCCGCCTCGCCCAGCCGCTGCGACACCGGGATGCGGCAGTTGTCGAAGGTGATGGTGGCCAGCGGATGCGGCGCGATCAGGTCGATGCGCTCGGCCACCTCGAAGCCCGGGGTGTCGGCATCCACCACGAAGGCGCTGATGCCGCGCGCGCCCGGCGCCTCGCCGGTGCGGGCGAACACGCAATAGAAGTCGGCGATGCCGCCGTTGGAAATCCAGGTCTTGGCGCCGTTGAGCACGTAATGGTCGCCGTCCAGCCGGGCCTCGCAGGCCAGCGCCGCCACGTCCGAGCCGGCGTCCGGCTCCGACAGCGCGAACGCGGCGATCGCCTCGCCGCTGGCCACGCGCGGCAGGTAGCGCTGGCGCAGCGCGTCCGAGCCCATCAGCGAGATCGCGCCGCTGCCCAGGCCCTGCATGGCGAAGGCGAAGTCCGCCAGGCCTTCGTGGCGCGCGAGGGTCTCGCGCAGGATGCAGACCGAACGCGAGTCGACCTCAGGCAGTGCGCCGCCCCAGGCGCCGCCGGGGCCGCCGGCGACCGCGTAGCGCAGCCAGCCGGCCTGGCCCATGGCCTTGACCAGCTTGCGGCAGGCGGCATCGGCGTCGTGATGGTCGACGTCGGCCAGGGCGCCTTCGCACCAGCCGTCGACCTCGTGCGCCAGCTTGCGGTGGGCGTCGTCGAAAAAGGGCCAGTCGAGCCAGCTTGCGTCACGCATCATCAGTTCCCCTCGAAGACGGGTTTTTGCTTGGCGACGAACGCCTCGTAGGCGCGGTGGAAATCGCGCGTCTGCATGCAGATGGCCTGGGCCTCGGCTTCGGCCTCGATGGCCTCGTCCACGCCCATGTTCCATTCCTGGTGCAGCAGCTTCTTGGTCACGCCGTGGGCGAAGGTCGGGCCCGCGGCCAGTTGCGCGGCCAGCTTGGCGGCGGCCTCCATCAGCGCGCCGGACTCGTGCAGCGCGTTGAAGAAGCCCCAGCTGGCGCCTTCGTCGGCCGTCATGGCGCGGCCGGTGTACAGCAATTCGGAGGCGCGGCCCTGGCCGATCATGCGCGGCAGCAGCGTGCAGGCGCCCATGTCGGCGCCCGCCAGGCCCACCCGCGTGAACAGGAAGGCGGTACGCGCGGCCGGCGTGCCCAGGCGCATGTCGGAGGCCAGCGCCACCATCGCGCCGGCGCCGGCGCAGACGCCGTCCACCGCCGCCAAGATGGGCTGCGGGCAGGCGCGCATGGCCTTGACCAGGTCGCCCGTCATGCGGGTGAAGTCCAGCAGCTCGGGCATGCTCATCTTGGTCAGCGGCCCGATGATTTCATGCACGTCGCCGCCTGAGCAGAAGTTGCCGCCGGCGCCGGCCACCACCACCACTTTGATGTCGGTCGCGTACACCAGCGCGCGGAACAGGTCGCGCAGCTCGGCATAGGAATCGAAGGTCAGCGGGTTCTTGCGCTCGGGGCGATTGAGCGTGATGGTCGCGACCTTGCCGTCGGCCGACACCTGCCACAGGAACGTGCGCGCCTGGTAGCCGGCCAAGGGGCGCTTGTGGTGCTTCATGGTGTGCTCTTCGGGCTGCGTGCTCATGCTGTCTCCATTCTTGAATCGTGGGGTGGGGCCGGCTCAGCCGGTCATCACTTCGCCGCCGTCGACGGCGATGGCCTGGCCGTTGATGGACGACGAGGCCGGCAGCGCCAGCCAGGCGACCGTCTCGGCCACTTCCTCGGGCTGCACCAGGCGGCCCTGCGGATTGCGCTCGGCCAGCTTGGCGCGGGCGGCTTCCGGCGTCATGCCGGTCTTCTCGACGATATTGGTGACCGCGCCGCGCACGATGTCGGTCTCGGTGTAGCCGGGGCAGACGGCGTTGACGGTGACGCCCTTCTGCGCGGTTTCCAGCGCCAGCGAGCGGGTCAGGCCGATCACGCCGTGCTTGGCCGCGCAGTAGGCGCTGACGTAGGCGTAGCCGATCAGGCCGGCGGTGCTGGCCACGTTGATCACGCGGCCCCACTTGGCCGCCAGCATGCCGGGCAGGGCCGCCTGAATGCAGTGGAAGGTGCCGGTCAGGTTGACCGCGAGCATCGACTGCCACAGCGCCGCGTCGGTGCGGTCAAAGCGCTGGCTGACGGCCTGGCCGGCGTTGTTCACCAGCACCAGCACCGGGCCGAGCTCGGCCTCGGCCTGGGCGAAGGCCTGGCGCACCGAGGCCTCGTCGGCGATGTCGGCGCTGACCGCCTGCACCTGGCCCAGGCTGGCCAGGCTGTCGACGGCCGCCTCCAGCGCGCCGCCGTCGCGGCCCAGCAGCGTGACGCGGGCGCCGCGCTGCAGCAGCGCGCGGGCGCTGGCCAGGCCGATGCCGCGGGCGCCGCCCGTCACCAGCGCGTGGCGTCCGGCCAGGGGATGGGAGGACGGGCTCATTTGATGTCCAGTTGCGCCATGGCGGCGGCGCGTTCGAAATTGGTTTCCAGCTGGCGCTTGCCGGCGAAGTACTGGCTCGGCCAGGCCACATCACGATAGCCCACGCGGGCCGCTTCGCGCAGCGTCCAGGAGGCGTCCGCCAGATGGGGACGGGCCAGCGCGCACAGGTCGGCGCGGCCCGAGGCGATGATGCCGTTGGCGTGGTCGGCCTCGAAGATGGCGCCCACCGCGATGGTGGGGATGCCGGCCTCGTTGCGCACGCGATCGGCGAACGGGGTCTGGAACATGCGGCCGTAGACCGGCTTTTCTTCCTTGCTGACCTGGCCCGACGAGCAGTCGATCATGTCGGCGCCGGCGGCCTTGAAGTGGCGCGCGATCTCGACGGCGTCATCGGGGGTGATGCCGCCCTCGACCCAGTCGCTGGCCGAGATCCGCACCGACATCGGCTTGTCCTCGGGCCACACGGCGCGCACCGCGCGGAACACTTCCAGCGGGAAGCGCAGGCGGTTTTCCAGGCTGCCGCCGTATTCGTCGTCGCGCCGGTTGGTCAGCGGCGAGATGAAGCTGGACAGCAGGTAGCCGTGGGCGCAGTGCAGTTCGAGCCAGTCGAAGCCGGCGGCCTGGGCGCGGCGGGCCGCGGCCACGAAGTTGTCGCGCACGTCGTCCATGTCGGCGCGCGTCATGGCGCGCGGCGTCTGCGACACGCCCTCGATGTACGGCAGCGCCGAAGCCGACAGCAGCGGCCAGTTGCCTTCGGCCAGCGGATGGTCGATCTTCTGCCAGCCCAGCTGGGTCGAGCCCTTGCGGCCGGCATGGCCGATCTGCACGCCGATGCGGGCATCGCTGTTGCCGTGGACGAAGCCGACGATGCGGGCAAAGGCCTGCTGCTGCTCGTCGTTCCACAGGCCGGGGCACCCCGGAGTGATGCGGCCGTCGGGCGAGACGCAGGTCATTTCCACCATCACCAGCCCGGCGCCGCCCATGGCGCGCGCGCCCAGGTGCACCAGGTGGAAGTCGCCCGGCACGCCGTCGGTGCAGGAGTACATGGCCATCGGCGACACCAGGATGCGGTTCTTCAGCGTCACGCCGCGCGCCCGGTACGGCGTCAGCATCGGCAGCGCGGGCCGCTGGCCGGCCGGCGCCGGCGCGCCGGCATGTTCGGCGATCCAGCGCTCGAAGCCTTCCAGCCAGGCCGGATCGCGCAGCCGCAGGTTTTCGTGCGAGATGCGCTGCGAGCGGGTCAGCAGCGAATAGGCGAATTGCTCGGGCTCGAGTTCGGCGTAGCGCGCCACGTTCTCGAACCACTCGGTGGAGTTGCGGGCGGCGTTCTGGATCTTCAGCACTTCGACGCTGCGCACTTCCTCGTAGTGCTTGAGGCCGCGCTCGACGCTGCCTTCGGCGCCGCTGAGGCAGCGCGCCAGTTCGATGGCGTCTTCCAGCGCCAGCTTGGTGCCGGAGCCGATGGAGAAGTGCGCGGTGTGCGCCGCGTCGCCCATCAGCACCACCGGCACGGCGCGCTTGCCGCGGCTGGTTTCGAGCTGGTTCCAGTGGACCCAGGTGTTGCAGATGACGCGCGGGAAGCGGATCCAGATGGCCGAGCCGCGCAGGTGCGAGGCGTTGCTGATGAGCGCATTGCCATCGAGCCACGGCGCGAACAGCTTTTCGCAGTAGGCGATGCCCTCTTCCTGGCTCATCTGCTCGATGCCGGCGGCCTGCCAGGTCTCTTCGGGCGTCTCCACGATGAAGGTCGACATGCCGTCTTCGTAGCGGTAGGCGTGGGCCTGGAACCAGCCGTGCTCGGTCTGGACGAAGGCGAAGGTGAAGGCGTCGAACACCTTCTTGGTGCCGAGCCAGACGAAGCGGCAGCGGCGCTGGTCGATGTCGGGGTGGAAGGTGTCGGTGTAGCGGGTGCGGATCTGGCTGTTGATGCCGTCGGAGGCGATGACGAGGTCGGCGTCGTATTCGCGGGCGATGGCCTGGTCGTCCTGGACGAAGTTCTCGAACACCAGCTTGACGCCGACGTCTTCGCAACGCGCCTGCAGGATGTTGAGCAGCTTCTTGCGGCCGATGCCGATGAAGCCATGGCCGCCGCTGCGGATGCTGCGGCCCTTGAAGTGGATGTCGATGTCGTCCCAGTGGTTGAAGGCGTCACCGATGGTCTGGGCGGAAACCGGATCGGCTTCGCGCAGGTTCTGCATGGTGGCATCCGAGAACACGACGCCCCAGCCGAAGGTGTCGTAGGGCCGGTTGCGTTCGATGACGGTGACTTCGTTGGCCGGGTCTTGCAGCTTCATGAGGAGCCCGAAATACAGACCGGCGGGACCACCACCAATGCATACGATTTTCATTGCCGTAACGCTCCATGAAGTGCGGCCCGGACGCGGGGGTGGGTCGCTGCTATTTTTAGGCCTTGATAGTTTAGGCTTGAAATATATACCTGGAAAGGGGGGATCGCAAATGGGGGAAACGTGGGGGGTGTCGAATTCTGGGGACGGGCTTGGATTGGCTTAGGTGGGTTCCTTGGGGGGGACGGGTTTTGGAGCGTTGCGGGGGTGGGCTTCGTAGGTCGCCCCTCGGGCAGGCGGCCCCCGTGGCGGGCGCCCACGATTGCGGTCCGGAGCGTTCGCTCCGGACTTCCCCGTCGTCATCCTCGTACGCCTTCGGCTCCCTACGGATTCCCTCGGGCGCATCAAGGTTGCCCGCCACGGGGGCCGCCTGCCCGAGGGGCTACGTGCGTCTTGGCTTGTCGCGCTGCTAGACCTGTGGTCAGGGAAGGGAACTATCTGGACGCCAATTGTGGCCGCGCGGGCGGCCGCAATTGGCGTTGGTGTATCTGCAAGTGATGCGGGTGCGCTGCGCGCGGGTTTGGAGCGGTTTTCTAATGGTTCCGCACGTCGGGAGGTGGGGCGGTGGTGGTCGGCGCAGCACAAAGCGTGTTGCGCGTGACGAGCCTCTTGCGCCGACCACAAACAGTTGAGGCGCGGGCGGTGGTTTGTTGGCGCAGGATTGCGACGTGCCTACGTGGTTGGGTTAATTGCGCATGTGCCGTTCCCCCGGGCAGGCGCCGAGCCTGTAGTGTCGCCGCCCCACGCAGACAGCCTGCGCACACGCGAGAGCGTCATCACTTGCCGCAAGACACCACGTAAGCCTCAAAAGGCCGCCCGCGCGGCCGGCTTGAGGCGGGCCCCGCCCCACCATTCCCCGCAAGCGCGAAGCGGCATCCTCAATCGCAAGACATTACGGATGCCTCCGATGGCCGCCCGCGCGGCCGAGGAAGGGCGACCGACGCAAGATCTTCCAACCAAAAACCACGCCGCATAAAAACACCCGCACCGTCACCCACACGCGAGAGCGCCATCACCCCGACGCAAGACCCCGCGTAAGCCCCAAAAGGCCGCCCGCGCGGCCGCCTTGGGGCGGGCCCCGCAAGACCCTCTCCCCCACGCCGTGACGGGCACCAGCATGCCAAGCACACAGCTCGCCCCGACGCCCGAGGCTAAGTCTCATCGCGAGCGCGTGGCGGGGTGGATGGGGGATGGCGGGGCGTGTAGATGCGCCCGACGGAATCTGAAGGGAAGGCCGAAGGCCTGGACGAAGATGAGGACGGGGAAGTCCGGAGCGAACGCTCCGGACCGCAATCGTAGCCCCGCCATCCCCCATCCACCCCGCCACGCGCGGCTCAAGAACCCACTTCTCCAAAGACGCAACAAGCAAGCCAAACCCCCCCGTTCACCCCCGCGCCCTCAACCAATCTTCCAGATCATTAGCCGGCAACGGAGGCGAAAACAAAAACCCCTGCCCCGCCGCACACCCCTGCTCGATCAAGAAGCGCCGCTGTTCCTCATTCTCGATCCCCTCGGCCACCACCGGCAGGCTGAGACTCTCCCCGATGCGGATCACGGCGCTGGTCAGGGCCCGCGCCGCGTCGTCGTTCTCCAGGCCCTGGACGAAACTGCGGTCCAGCTTCAGTTCGTCCACGATCAGGCGGCGCAAGTGGCCCAGGCTCGAATAGCCCGTGCCGAAATCGTCCATCGACAGGCGCACGCCCAGGCGGTGCAGTTCCGCGATCGTGCGCAGCGTGCCCGCCGTGGCGTCCAGCACCACGCCCTCGGTGATCTCCAGCATCAGGTCCGACGCCGCCAGGCCGAACTCGGCCAGCGTCGCGGCGATCATGCGCGGCAGGTTCAGGTTGTGGAAATTGGTGGCCGACAGGTTCACCGACACCGACGGCACGCGCAGGCCGTTGTTGCGCCAGATGGCAAGCTGCGAGCAGGCCTCGCGCACCGCCCAGTCGCCCAGGTCGCCGATCAGGCCGCATTCCTCGGCCAGCGGCACGAAGCGCGCCGGCGAGATGTCGCCCAGCGTCGGGTGGCGCCAGCGCGCCAGCGCCTCGACCCCGTACAGGCTGCCGTTCTTCAGGCCCACCTGCGGCTGGTAGTGCAGCCGCAGCGCGCGGCCCTCCAGGGCATCGCGCAGCGCCGCTTCCAGCGCCAGGCGTTCCTGGGCCTGGCGGTTCATCTCGGCGCTGAAGAACGAGATGCGGTTGCGGCCCGCCGTCTTGGCCTGGTACATGGCCATGTCGGCGTGGCGCAGCAGCGTGTCCATGTCGCGGCCGTTCTCGGGGAACACGCTGATGCCGATACTCACCGACGGGTTGAGCGTGATGCCGCCCACCACGAACGGCTGCGCCAGCGCCACCAGGATGTGTTCGGCGGCGGCGGTCAGGCGGCCGTGCTCGAAATCGGGCATCAGCATCACGAACTCGTCGCCCGACAGGCGGCCGACGATGTCGGTGGCGCGCGCCAGGCGCCGCAGGCGCTGGGCGATGTCGCGCAGCAGCGCGTCGCCGATCGGATGGCCGAGCGTGTCGTTGACCTGCTTGAAACGGTCCAGATCCAGGAACAGCACCGCCACGCGCTTGCGCTCGGGCTCGGCGCGGGCGATGGCCTGCTCGGCCTGGGCCAGCAGCAGGTTGCGGTTCGGCAGGCCGGTCAGCTCGTCGTAGAACGCCAGCTGGCGGATGCGGGCGCGGGCCTCTTCGCGTTCCAGCGCCAGCGCGCACAGGTAGACGCAGACGTCGACCAGGCGATGGTGGAAATCGTCCGGCAGGCGGCGTTCGCGGAAATAGAAGCCGAAGGTGCCGATGACGCGGCCGTCGCTCGACTTGATCGGCGAGGACCAGCAGGCCTTGACGTCGTCCGGCAGCGGCAGGTGGCGGTAGTCGTCCCACAGCGGATCGGTGGCGATGTCCGGCACGATCACCGGACGCCCCAGGAAGGCGGCGGTGCCGCAGGCGCCCGACTGCGGGCCGATGGATTCGCCGTCCAGCGCGTCGGTGTAGGCCGAGGGCATGCTCGGCGCGGCCAGGGGCCGCAGCTTGCCGGCCTCGTCCACCCGCAGCACCGTGGCCGCGACCTCGGGCGCCAGGCGCTCGACCTCGCGGCACACCATGTTCATCACTTCCACCACCGAGGCCTCGTTGACCATGGCCTGCAGCACGCGGCGCTGCAGCACCTCGTGCACCTTGGTGGGGGTGATGTCGGTCAGCACGTCGACGATGTTGACCAGCGAACCGCGCTCGTCGAACACCGAGTTGGCCATGACCGACACCCACAGCGGCTTGCCGCTGCGGTCGTAGACCAGCACGTCCTTGTGGTAGCCCTCGCGGCAGGCGATGCGGCGGTCCAGCTCCTCGCGGGTGCCGCCGTCATGGCGGGTGCCGGCCAGCAGCTCGCCCAGTTCCTGCTCCAGCGCGTCGGCGCGCGAGAAGCCCAGCATGCGCTGGAAACCGTCGTTGACGTAGACGATGCGACCGTCGCGGCCGGACACGGCCACGGCATTGCCGGTTTCGTTGATGCCCAGCAGCAGCAGGCGGATTTCCTCCTGGCGCTCGGCGTCGGCGATCGACTTGCGCGAGATGACCGCGATGCGGCGCACTTCGCCGCTTTCGTCGCGCATCGGCAGGTAGGTCGCCTCGATCCATACGGACGCGCCGCTCTGCTTGCGGTAGCGGCAGGTGCCGGAAAAGAAATCGCCGCGGCGCAGCCGCGCCCAGATATTCTCGGCGCTGGCGATGCCCTTGCCTTCGTCCATGCTGTCGCACAGCAGGTCGTGGCGCAGCCCGGCGACGTCGGCGCGGGTGTAGTTCAACGCGGCCAGGAAGTTGTCGTTGGCGTTGAGCAGGGAGCCGGCGGCGTCGAAGTCGAACAGCAGCAGTGCCCGGTCCATCGACGCCAGATAGTTGCTCACCTGCCACGCGGCGCCCTGTGGGGCCGCGCTCGAACCGCCTGGATGAGAATCAAGCATAAGGGGCTCCATACCGGAAGAACAGCGATTCCGGGTTCATTTCAGGGCCGGGGGAAGCCAAGTGCGACGCGGTCGCGTCCATCCTGTTTGGCCAGGTACAACGCCTGGTCCGCCCGGCTGAGCGTTTCTGAAAAGGTTTCTCCGAGCTGGTGACAGGCCATGCCGATGCTGACGGTCAGGCGCAACACGTCGGCGCCGACATCGAGGGCCAGGCCGCGCACCGCGCCGACCAGCCGGTCCATCACGCCCTGCGCCGTTTCCGGCGGGGTCGCGGGCAGCAGCACCAGGAATTCCTCGCCGCCCCAGCGGCCGCACAGGTCGTATTCGCGCACGCTGCGGCGCATGGCGCCGGCCAGCTCGACCAGGGCGCGGTCGCCGATCTCGTGGCCGTAGCGGTCGTTGACGGACTTGAAATGGTCGACGTCGAGCATGGCCACCACGAAGGCCTGGCCGCCGCGGGCGGCGCGCTGGACTTCCTGCTTGATCATTTCCATCAGGGCGCGGCGGTTGAGCAGGCCCGTCAGGGGATCGCGGCGCGAGGTTTCCTCCAGCGTGGCGTTCAGGTCGCGCATCATGCTCTGGTAGTGGTCGGAGATGCGCGCGATGCGCGCCAGCCGCCGCAACTGCCGGTCGAACTGCTCGCACAGGCCCATTTCGCGCTGGTGCGCCATGGTCTGGTAGGCATCCGACAAGTGCGTGACGCGTTCGATCCGCGCCATCTGTTCCGCGGTGTGCCGCCACAGGTCCTGCAACGCCTCGCGCAACGGATGCCCGGCATACGCCGGATCCGCCAGCAAGCCGGCGATGCGGTCATCCAGCTCGGCGTTGCCGGCCTTCATTGGCGGCCGACGACGGAGAACGGGAAGGTGCAGTCTTCCTTGAATTCCTCGGCCAGCTCGCCGACGCGCTCGTTGCGCATGTCGTAGAACCAGGTGACGCTGACGCTGCGGCCCTTGCCGTGGGCGGCCTCCAGCACGTCGAAGATGTCCATGACGGACTTGATGCTGCTGGTGTTCAGGTACAGCAGTTCGAGTTCCAGGTTCAGCGGCGCGGCGCTGCTGAGCAGGTAGGCCTCGACCCACTCGATCACCGGGCCGAACAGCTCGAACGAATTCTCGGGGTAGGAGTCGCCGCGCATCGCCAGCACGCCGGCGGCGGCGTCCGCGGTGATGGCGGGCGTGGACTGGGTCCCCGCGATATTCAGGTCTTTCATCAGTAACTCCGAAAAGGGTCTAAGGCTCAGGGGCGGCGGTCAGATCACGACGCTCAGGCTGAAGAACGCCCGGCCCTCGCCCGCGGCGGGCGTCAGGCTGGCCTCCAGCGGCGCGCCGGCCCGACGCGCGATATCGATCAGGCCCAGGCCGGCGCCCGAGGCCACGCCCGGGGTGCGCGGCTTGTGCAGCTGGGTCTTGTACTCCGCCTTCAGGGCGGCCTTGTCCAGCTCGGCCAGCCGCTGGATGCGGGCCACCAGGCTGCGGCCATCCTCGGCCTTGACCAGGTTGCCGGCCGACACCACGTAGCGGCTCTCGTCGCGGCGCCCGATGACCACGGTGGCGGCGGCGTCCGTGTCGCCGTTCTGCGCGGCGTATTGGCGGATGTTCTGGATCATCTCGATGTAGACCGAGAACACGTCCATGGCCTCCGCCGGCCGGGCATGCTCGGCATTCAGGTAATTCTTCAGCGCATTGCCGATTTCCTCGATCAGGCTGCGGGAGATCGGCCCGTTGAAGCACAACAGCGTGCGATTCTGGTCGAACCGCTCGCCCAATGCGTAGAGATCGGAGGCATTCATGGGAGTTACCGCCCTGATAACGATTATTCGAAACGGAAAGACAGCAAGGTAATGTCGTCGCGCTGCGGCCGTTCGCCCTGGTAGCGAGCCAGGGCCTCGGTAAACGCGGCCGCCTGGTCAGTTAACGGCTGCCGCGCGTGTCTCTTGAGCATTTCGGCGAAACGCGTGTTGCCAAAGCCGAAACCATGCTCGCCGCCGGCCTGGTCCAGGAAGCCGTCGGTCGCCAGGTAGTAGGTCCAGCCCGGCTCCATGCGCAAGTCGATGTTCTGGTAGGCCCCGGTCCGCTTGTCGCCCAGCGCGCGCTTGCCCCCGGGCACTTCGCGCAGGGTTTCGCCGTCGCTGGCGTACAGGCTGATCTTGGCCCCGGCATACCGCAACATGCCGGATTGGCGGTCAATATATACCAGCCCCGCGTCCGTGTTTGTCGCGAGGGCCCGCGGCAGTTGCGCATCGGCAAGCATGGCGCGGATGGCGCCGTCGGTGCGCGTCAGGATGCCGGCGGGGTCGGCCGGGCCGGCCTCGGTGATGGCCAGGTCGATGGCGGCGCGCGCCAGCATGGTCATCAGGGCGCCGGGCACGCCGTGGCCGGCGCAGTCCATGATGCCCAGCAGGCAGTTGGCGCCGTCCGAGCGGAACACGTAGAAATCGCCGCCGACCACGTCGCGCGGCTTCCACAGCACGAAGTGATGGGCGCCGAGCGACTGGGTCAGCTGGCGGTCCGGCAGGATGGCGCGCTGGATCAGGCTGGCGTAGTCGATCGAGTCGCCGATCTTCTTGTGCGCCGCCGCCATGGCGCGGTTGGCGTCCTCCAGCGCGGAGGTGCGCTCGCGCACCTTGCTTTCGAGTTCGGCGGTGTGCTGGCGCACCTTGTCGGCCATGACGCCGAAGGCGCGGCTGAGGTCGCCGATCTCGTCCTGGCCGCCCGGCGGCAGGCGCACGTCGTAGCTGCCATTGGCGATGGCGCGGGCCGACTGCTGCAGGCGGCGCAGCGGCCGCAGCATCAGGCGCTCGATGGCGTAGCCGAAGCACAGCAGCAGGGCCGCGAACAGCAGCACCAGGCCGATCGCGGCCGGCCACAGCCAGTCGGTGTCCAGCACCCGGGCGGCGCCCAGGTCCACCACCGTCAGCACGTGCCAGTGCAGTTCGGGCATGTAGGCCACCGACACCAGCTGGCGCACGCCGTCGATCGCGACCCAGGCGGTCTGCACCGATTGCGGGTCGGCCTGGGCGGCGTGCAGCGCCGAGCGCAGCTCGTCGCGGCCGCTGCCGGGGTCGAGCAGGTTGAACACCATGCCGCGGCCGTTGGCGCCGCTGGCCCCCGAGTTGTAGGCGATCAGCGTCGGGTCCATGTGCGCCTGGATCGCCCCTTCCTCGTCGACGATGATGGGAGTGACGCCCGGCTGGCCGCTGTTGACGAAGTCGCGCAGGAAGCCGCCCACGTCCAGGCCGGCGCCGGTCAGGCCGATGACCTTGTCGCCGTCGCGCACCTGCACGTTGATCCAGACCCGCGTGGTCTTGAGCTTGAGGTCCGGATTGACGTTGATGTTGTAACGCGCGCTGGCCTTGAGCGAGTTGTAGAACCAGCCATCGTCGGCCGCCTCGCGGCTGAGCGTGTAGCGCGGCGTTTCCGACAGCGGCTGGTCGTCGTTGAAGTAATAGTGGCCGGTGGCGGCGCTGGCGATAAAATAGGCGCGGCCCAGCAGGTCGCGGCGGTAGCCATCGGCCTCGCGGAAGAACAGCTCGCGGGCGGCCGGGTCGCCTTCATTGCGCAGCCAGCGGCGCGTCACCTCGCTGTCGGCCAGCCGCTGCGACAGCGCCAGCTCGCGCGACACCGGCGCCAGGATGCGCTGGCGGTTCAGCTGGGTGAAGTTGTCGGCGAAGGCGCGCCCGAAGTGGTCGCGGACCCCGTCCAGCACCTGCCAGCCGATCAGCGCCGCCGGCGCCAACGCGACCAGGCACGCCAGCAACAGCGCCATCAATGATTTTTTGCGCAAACCCCATTTCGCCATGCGAAGTCTTCCCTGACAGCTTGATAAGACGTGACGCATCCACGCGGTACGCACGGCGCGCTAAGTGTAGAGAACCACGAGATGAATTGAAACAGGCGTAAACACGCGGATTTGCCAAAGGTCAGCCTATTTCAGGCCCTGCCCCGCAAACCGCGTCTTTATTGCGTTTTATATCGAAAGAAAGGCCGCGCTCCGCGTCGGGATTGCGGCTTTCACGCTACACGCCCAGGTAGCGTTCCCACAACCCGCGGTCGGCATCGAGCGCGGCGGAGTCGCCGGTCCAGACCACCTTGCCGCGCTCCAGGATGACGTGGCGGTCGGCCAGGCTCAGCAGGCGCTCGACGTACTTGTCGATCACCAGGATGGTCTGGCCGGCCTGGCGCAGGCGCGCCAGGCAGTTCCAGATCTCCTCGCGGATCTTGGGCGCCAGACCCTCGGTGGCCTCGTCCAGGATCAACAGGCGCGGGTTGGTGACCAGCGCGCGGCCGATCGCCAGCATCTGCTGCTCGCCGCCCGACAGCTGGTTGCCCATGTTGCGGGCGCGCTCGCCCAGCCGCGGGAACAGCTCGAACACGCGCTCGGGCGTCCAGGGTTCGCCGATGGCGGGATTGCGCGCCGCCACGAAGGCCGTCAGGTGCTCGCGCACCGTCAGGTTGGGAAAGCACTGGCGCCCTTCCGGCACGATGGCCATGCCGGTGCGGGCGATGCGGTCCGGGCTCCAGCCGCTGATGTCCTGGTCGGCGAAGCGGATCTTGCCGCCGCGCAGCGGCAGCTGGCCGAACAGCGTGCGCAGCAGCGTGGTCTTGCCCATGCCGTTGCGGCCCAGCAGCGTCACCACCTGGCCCGCGCCGATCTGCAGGTCCACCCCGAACAGCACCTGGCTGGCGCCGTAGCCGCTCTGGGCCGATTCAATGCTGAGCATCAGGCAACCTCCTGGCGCGCGGGCGCCGTTTCATCATCGCCGAGGTAGGCCTGGCGCACCTCCGGATTGGCGCGGATCTCGTCCGGCGTGCCGGTGGCGATCACGCGGCCATAGACCAGCACCGAGATGCGGTCGGCCAGCCGGAACACCGCCTGCATGTCGTGCTCGACCAGCAGCATGGCGGCGCGGCCGCGCAGGGATTCGATCAGGTCGGTCAGGCGCAGGGTCTCGTCGGGCCCCATGCCGGCCATGGGTTCGTCCAGCAGCAGCACGCGCGGCCGCGCGGCCAGGGCCAGCGCGAACTCCACCTTGCGCTGCTCGCCGTGCGGCAGGGTGCCGGCGGCGCGCTCCAGCAGGGCGGGATCGATGGCGCATTCGCGCGCCAGCTCGCGGGCCTGCTCGTACAGGGCCGACTCGGCGGCGCGCGGCTTCCAGAAGCGGAAACTGCTGCCGGCGTGGGCCTGCACCGCCAGCACCAGGTTGTCGAGCACGCTCGACTGCTTGAAGATGTTGGTGATCTGGTACGAGCGCGACAGGCCCGCCGCCACGCGCTGGTGCGCGTTCATGGCGGTGACGTCGCGGCCGTCCACGGCCAGGCTGCCGGAATCGGCCGCCAGCGTGCCGGACAGCAGGTGGATCAGGGTCGACTTGCCGGCGCCGTTGGGGCCGATCAGGGCGTGGATTTCGCCCGGGTTCAGCGCGATCGAGACGTTGTCGGTGGCCACCAGCGCGCCGAAACGGCGCACCAGGTTGCTGGCCT
The DNA here is from genome assembly GCF_056523125.1 of Achromobacter sp. ISS7. Taxonomy (NCBI): domain Bacteria; kingdom Pseudomonadati; phylum Pseudomonadota; class Betaproteobacteria; order Burkholderiales; family Alcaligenaceae; genus Achromobacter; species Achromobacter sp. ISS7. The sequence continues at coordinate 3,977,027 of NZ_JAWRZD010000001.1, forward strand.
GCAGCGCGGGCGCGTGCGTCGAGGTAGGGGTCTGGTTCATGATCCCGCCTTGCCGGTTTGGGCTGCGGCGCGGCCGCCGAACAGCGGGCCGAACAGGCCCACCAGGCCGCGCGGCGCGCCGAACACCACGCACAGCAGCAGCACGCCCAGGGGCAGGTGCCAGTATTCGGTCCACTGGCGCAGCACTTCCTCCAGCACCAGCATCACCACCGCGCCGGCCACGCCGCCGTAGCGCAGGCCGATGCCGCCCACCAGCACCATGATCAGCAGGTTGGCCGACTGGGTCCAGTGCATCAGGCTGGGCGAGATGAACAGGTTGTGGTTGGCCAGCAGCGCGCCCGCCAGCCCGGCCACGGCGCCGCTGAGCGTGAAGGCGGTGAGCTTGATGCGGTAGACCGGGTAGCCCATGGATTCCATGCGCGACTCGTTTTCACGGATGCCCTGCAGCGCGGTGCCGAAGCGCGACAGCGTCACCCGCCCGAACAGCCACATCATCACGGCGAAGATCACCAGCACCAGGTAATAGAACGCCACGTCGTTGGCCAGGTCGATGTCCGGCAGCGACGAGTAGCCCGGCAGGTTCAGGCCGTCCTCGCCGCCGTACTGGCGCAGCGAGATGAAGATGTAGAACAGCATCTGCGCGAACGCCAGCGTGATCATGATGAAGTACACGCCGCGGGTGCGCAGCGAGATCGCGCCGGTGATGAAGGCCAGCAGCGCCGCCAGCAGCATCGCCACCGGCCACGACACCAGCGCCGAGGTCACGCCCGACATCGCCAGGATGCCGACCGCGTAGGCGCCGGCGCCGAAGAAGGCCGCGTGGCCCAGCGCCACCATGCCGCCGTAGCCCAGGATCAGGTTCAGGCTGGTGGCGGCCAGCGCGTAGATCAGCACGCGCCGCACGAAGGAGATGTAGAAATCCAGGCCCAGGGCCGGCGCCACCAGCGGGAACACCGCCAGCGCGGCCAGCAGGGCCAGGGTCCAGAGGATCGAAGAGGTCCGCATGCTCAGCCTCGCGCCGGAAACAGGCCGGAAGGCCGGAACACCAGGACCGCCGCCATCAGCACGTAGATGGCGATGGCCGCCAGCGTCGGGCCGACGCTGGACGCGACCGCGGGCGAGAACACCTGGCGCAGCAGCATCGGCAGGAAGGCCCGCCCGGCCGTGTCGACCATGCCTACCAGCAGCGCGCCGACGAAGGCGCCGCGGATCGAGCCGATGCCGCCGATGACGATGCACACCAGCACCAGGATCAGGATTTCCTCGCCCATGCCGACCTGCACCGAGGTGATCGGACCCAGCAGCGCGCCGGCCACGGCCGCCAGCATGGCGCCCAGCACGAACACGCCCAGGAACAGCAGCGGCACGCGCACGCCCATCAGGGTGGCCATCTGGCGGTTCGAGGCGCCGGCCCGCACCAGCACGCCGGCGCGGGTGCGCGTCACGAACCAGTACAGCCCCACGGCCGAGGCCACGCCGAACACGATGATCATCAGGCGGTAGGCCGGATACAGCAGGTCGGGCAAGAGGCGCACCGGCCCGGACAGCAGCGCCGGCATGTTCAGCATGACCGGGGCCGGGCCCCAGATCATCTTGACCAGGTCATTGGCGATGAGGATGACCGCGTAGGTGCCCAGCACCTGGGCCAGGTGGTCGCGCAGCGCCAGGCGGCGGATCAGCGTCAGTTCCAGCGCCACCCCGACCAGCCCGGTGGCGACGGCGGCCACCAGGACGGCGGCGGTGAAGGACCCCGTGCGCTGCATGGTTTCGGCGGCGACATAGGCGCCTGCCATATAGAGCGAGCCGTGCGCCAGATTCATGATGTCCATGATGCCGAACACCAGGGTCAGCCCGGCCGCGATCAGAAACAACATCAACCCAAACTGCAGACCGTTCAGCAATTGCTCGATGATGAGCGTGAACGTCATGAATAAATCCCCTGGTGGGCCCACCCCCGGAGCGCTGCGCGCTTCCCCCCTCAAGGGGGCGTCGCGACGGACCGGCGAAGCCGGATCCGCGCGACCCCGCGGGGCCAGGCTACATCGTGTAGCCGCGACGCTTTACGCGTCCCGCCGCCTTTTATAGTTTGCAGTCGCCGACGTAGACGTCCTGGTACTTGTCGAAGACCTTGCCCACCAGCTTGTTGGTGATGCGGCCGCTGGCGTCCTTGTCGACCACGCGCAGGTAGTAGGCCTGGATCGGGTAGTGGTTCTTGCCGTAGGTGTAGCTGCCGCGCACCGAGGGGTAGTCGGCCTTGGCCAGCGCCTGGACGATGGCCTCGCGGTCGGAGGCCTTGCCGCCGGCCTGCTTGACGGCGGCGTCCATGGCCATGATGACGTCATAGGCCTGGGCGGCGTACACCGACGGGTAGCGGCCGTTGTATTCCTTGCGGAAGGCCTCGACGAAGGCCTTGTTCTGCGGCACGTCCAGGTCATGCGCCCACTGCGCGGTGTTGTACATGCCCAGCATCGGCTCGCCCACGGCCTGGATCACGTCCTCGTCGGCCGAGAAGCCCGGGCCGATCAGCTTGACGCTCTGCGACAGGCCGGCCGACACGAATTGCTTGACGAAGTTGATGCCCATGCCGCCCGGCAGGAAGATGTAGACCGCGTCCGGCTTGGCGGCGCGGATCTGGGCGATTTCGGCGGCGTAGTCGATCTGGCCGAGCTTGGTGTAGACCTCGTCGCCCGGGGCGGTCTTGTAGCCGCGCTTGAAGCCGGTCAGGGCGTCCTTGCCCGCCGGGTAGTCGGGGGCCATGATGAACATCTTCTTGAAGCCGCGGTCGGCCGCGACCTTGCCGGCGGCTTCGTGGAAGGCGTCGTTCTGGTAGGACGAACCGAACCAGTAGTTGTTGCACTGGGCGCCGGCGAACTGGCTGGGGCCCGGGTTGTTCGACAGGTACGGCACCTTGGCGGCGAACAGCGCGGGGCCGACGGCCAGCGCCACGTTCGAGCCGATCGGGCCGGTGAAGAAATCGACCTTGTCGCGCTGGATGTAGCGCGTGACCAGCTGGCGGGCCTGGTCCGGGTTGCCGCCCATGTCGGTCTGCAGGAATTCGGCGGGCTGGCCGCCCAGCTTGCTGCCCAGCTGCTTGATCGCCAGGTTGAAGCCGTCGCGGGCTTCGGCGCCCAGGGCCGAGAACGGGCCGGAAATGTCATTCGCGATGCCGACCTTGACCGGATCGGCGTGGGCCAGTGCCGGGATCAACGCGGCGGCGGCAACGAGGGAAGTGATGAAACGCATGGTGGTGTGCTCCGTGCGCGAGCCGCGCCGAGGGTGTTTTTCTGAGATTGCGATTCGAAGGACTTCTATGCCCGGCCTGCCGGCCCGATCAGACGGCCGTCAGACCGGCGCCCGCAGCAGCCGATCCCGGGGTGCGGCATGGGGAGAACTGGCGTGGTTCATAGTTTAGGTTTAAAGTATTCGGCAAAACAAGTCTAGGGTTTTTACCAATGATCCACGGCGCGGGCCCGCCCGCGCGGACATTACCCGACATCGGCCCGATACTCAAGAATACAGACCTCTCCACGCATTCCCGGTAACCTTCCCGACCATGACAGACGCTCCCGACCTGGAATCCCGCGCCGCCCCCGACGATCACCATGCGCTGCGCCTGTGGCTGCGCATGCTGACCTGCGCCAATCTCATCGAAGGCGAGATCCGCAGCCGGCTGCGCAACGAGTTCGACACCACCCTGCCGCGCTTCGACCTGATGGCGCAATTGCAGCGCGCGCCCAAGGGCATGAAGATGGGCGAGCTGTCGCGCCACATGATGGTGACCAACGGCAATATCACCGGCATCACCGACCAGCTCGAAAAAGAAGGCCTGGTGGTGCGCACCAAGGTCGAGTCCGACCGCCGCAGCTCGCTCATCAAGCTGACGCCGCAAGGCCGCAAGAGCTTCGCCAAGATGGCGCGGGCCCACGAGTCGTGGGTCAAGTCGATGTTCGGCGAGCTGCCCGAGGCCAGCCGCAACGCGCTGTTCCAGGCGCTGGGCGAACTGAAACTGCAGGTGATCGCCACCCGCTCGGCCGCCGCCGGCGACTGAGCCGTATCCGGCGCGCCGCCCGGCCGGTCCGCCACCGGCGCGCGCCGATGCGTTTTCACCCCTGCCGCCCCCTCCGGCCGACAAAAAACGACAACGGTTTGGCGCATAATTGCCGCCATGATTCCGGTATCTCTTCCTGGCGGTAATTACTACGTGCTGATGGCCGTCTCGCTGGCCTGCCTGTCGACGCTGCTGACCTGGCTGGCCGTCCTGGCCACCAGCCGCGGCGCCCGGCTGTGGCTGGGCGACCATCGCCGCCGCGGCACCCTCCTGATGGCGCTGCTGGCCCTGGTCGGCGGCATCTTTCCCTACCAGCAGCTGAGCCAATGGCTGGTCGCCCAGCGCGACGCCCGCCTGGGCGCCAGCCTCGACCGGGTGCTGGACCAGCCCACCCGGCTGGCCGGGGTCGACATGCCGGCCGGCACGGTGCTGCGCCTGACCGCCGCCGGCGATCCGGCCTCGTTCGACCGCGCCACCTTCCCGGAGGGCCATCCGGCCACCGTGCAGGGCATCAGCGCCACCCGCCTGTTCCATTACCCGGCCAGCAGCCGGCAGCCCGAGACGCTGTCGGCCGAGATCGCCCGCGACCAGGCCCTGGACGGCTGGCTCTGCGCCCACGGCCACCGGGTCGAATTCGTCATGCTGGGCGGCCAGCCGCGTTTCGCCAGCTGCCACCTGGCGATCGGCAACACCCTCAACCAGCAGCCCATCCCGCCCGGCGCCTGGCTCAAGGTCGACGACGCGGCCCGCGCCGGCGCCCCCGACCCGGCCAGCCCGGCGCCGCGCTGGCTGCTGCGCGCCGAAGGCAGCGAGCCGCTGTCCGTGGACGGCCTGCCGCTGCTGAAGGTGGACATGACGCTGGACGCCCAGCGCCGCCTGCTGGCGTTCGAGGGCCTGCTGGGGCGCGAAAGCGCCTTCGGCGGCATCACCTACCCCACCGGCACCCGCATGCTGACGGCCGGCCCGCGCGTGCCCGGCATGCAGCCCGGCGACCTGCTGTTCTCGCCCTCGCGCGGACGCGCGGCGCGGCAGGCCGACGGCAAGGAAGTCGCCGCCGGCATGTCGGTGCTGCAGGCGCCGGACGGCACCGTGCGCCGCGTGCTGTCCAACCGCGAGGCCGGCGTGCTGGACGTGGCCGCCATGCGCACCGCCCCCTGACAGCCGGCTTTCAGGCGGCCGCCGCCGGCTGTCGCAAAGCAGTGGGATAATACGAAGCTTTCCCCCGCGCGCCGCCTTGCCCTGGCGGCGATTCCGTCCTGCTCATTCATGAGACGAAGTCATGGCCGTTAACCTGCAGATCCCCTCCGAGTCCGAAATTTTTCCTGTTGCCGGCGTTGAAATCGGCGTCACCGAGGCCGGCATCCGCAAAGCCAACCGACGCGACCTGACGGTATTCCGCCTGGCCGAAGGCAGCAGCGTGGCCGGCGTGTTCACCCGCAACCGCTTCTGCGCCGCGCCGGTGCAGGTCTGCCAGGCCCACCTGGCCGACGGCGGCCCGATCCGCGCGCTGGTCATCAACACCGGCAACGCCAACGCCGGCACCGGCGCCGAGGGCCTGAAGAAAGCCCAGGACACCTGCGCCGAGCTCGGCCGCCTGCTGGGCGTGCCCGCCGCGCAGGTGCTGCCGTTCTCGACCGGCGTGATCCTGGAGCCGCTGCCGCTGGACCGCCTGTTCGCCGGCCTGCCGGGCGCCATCGCCAACCTCGGCGCCGACCACTGGTCCAGCGCCGCGCACGGCATCATGACCACCGACACGCTCCCCAAGATCTCGTCGCGCCGCGCCCAGATCGATGGCAAGACCGTCACCTTCACCGGCATCAGCAAGGGCGCCGGCATGATCCGCCCCAACATGGCGACCATGCTGAGCTTCCTGGCCACCGACGCCGGCATCGCCCAGCCGCTCTTGCGCAAGCTGGCGGTCGAAATCGCCGACGCCTCGTTCAACCGCATCACGGTGGACGGCGACACCTCCACCAATGACTCGTTCATCATCGTCGCCACCGGCAAGTCGGGCGTCGAAGTCAATGCCGAGTCCGACGCCGCCTACGCCGCCGTGCGCGAGGCCCTGACCGCCGCCGCGCTGGAACTGGCGCAGAAGATCGTGCGCGACGCCGAAGGCGCCACCAAGTTCATGACCATCCGCGTGGAAGAAGCCGGCACCACCGAGGAAGCCCTCAAGGTGGCCTACGCCGTGGCCCACTCGCCGCTGGTCAAGACCGCCTTCTTCGCCTCGGACCCCAACCTGGGCCGCATCCTGGCCGCCGTTGGCTACGCCGGCATCGACGACCTGGACGTGTCCAACATCCGCCTGTGGCTCGACGACGTGCTGGTGGCCAAGGACGGCGGCCGCAACCCGGCCTACCAGGAAGCCGACGGCCAGCGCGTGATGAAGCAGGCCGAGATCACCGTGCGCATCGCGCTCGGCCGCGGCCAGGTCAACGACACCGTCTACACCTGCGATTTCTCGCACGAGTACGTGTCGATCAACGCCGATTACCGTTCCTGATCAAGACCCGCCATCCGCCCGGCTGACCCCGGGCGCGGGACTCCGGCATTGCCGCCGGGCCCCGCGGGATGGCGGCAGCAATGAAATCCAGTGGCTGCGCCTTACCCATCGCCGGTCACTGCCCCCGGGGAATCCGTGGCATCACCGCGGTCCCCGGCAGGTGACAACCGTTGAGCGGTGCGCGTCCCCACGACGCCTTGCGGCGGGATACGCGCCCTCTTCTTCCGACGATGCCCGCGAATGCGATGCGGGCCCGGTGCCGGGCCCGCCCGTTCGCTCTTCCAGGATCACACCGTGACCGCGACCGAATTCACCACCCTCATCCAGCGCGCCGAGCGCGTCCTGGCCCAGCTTGAAGCCTGGCTGCCGCCCGCTCCCCCCGACATCGACTGGAACGCCCACGCGTTCCGCTGGCGCAAGCGCGGTTCGCGCGGCTGGCTCGATGCCGTGCGCCACGTGGCCCGCATCGAGCTCGAGGACCTGCAGCACATCGAACGCCAGAAAGGCATCATCGAGCGCAACACGCAGCAGTTCATCGACAAGAAGCCCGCCAACAACGTCCTCATGACCGGCGCCCGCGGCACCGGCAAGAGCTCGCTGGTCAAGGCCATGCTGGCCGCCCACGGCGACCGCGGCCTGCGCCTGATCGAAGTCGACAAGTCCGACCTGGGCGACCTGGCCGACATCGTCGAACTGGTGGCCTCGCGCCCCGAACGCTTCATCGTGTTCTGCGACGACCTGTCGTTCGAGGAAGGCGAGGCCGGCTACAAGGCGCTCAAGTCCGTGCTGGATGGCTCGGTCGCGGCCTCGGGCGACAACGTGCTGATCTACGCCACTTCCAACCGGCGCCACCTGATGCCGGAATACATGAGCGAGAACCTGCAGGCCAAGCACCAGCCCGACGGCGAGATCCACCCCGGCGAAACCGTCGAGGAAAAGATCTCGCTGTCCGAGCGCTTCGGCCTGTGGCTGTCGTTCTATCCCTTCAAGCAGGACGACTACCTCGACATCGTCTACCACTGGCTGCGCGAGCTGGGCTGCCCCGAGGCGCACATCGAGCCGTCGCGCACCGAGGCGCTGCAGTGGACCATCGAGCGCGGTTCGCGCTCGGGGCGCGTCGCCTACCAATTCGCCCGTGACTGGGCCGCCCGCCATGTCTGACAAGATCATCGATGTCGCCGCCGGCCTGATCCTGCGTCCGGACGGCATGCTGTTGCTGGGCCAGCGTCCCGAAGGCAAGCCCTGGTCGGGCTGGTGGGAGCTGCCCGGCGGCAAGCTCGAACCCGGCGAGACCGTGCTGCAGGCGCTGGCGCGCGAGCTGCAGGAAGAGATCGGCATCCGCGTGACGCAGTCGCGGCCGTGGGTAACCTACGTGCACGCCTACCCCCACACCACGGTGCGCCTGGCGTTCTGCCACGTCACCGGCTGGGAAGGCGAGCCGCGCAGCCTGGAGAACCAGCGCCTGGAATGGGTCGACCCGGCCAACGCCGCCTCGGTCGGCGACCTGTTGCCGGCCACCCTGCCGCCGCTGCGCTGGCTGCAGCTGCCGACCGCCTACGGCATCAGCGCCATCGGCTCGCGCGCCGGCCTGTCGGCGTTCCTGGCCCGGCTGGACGCGGCGCTGGCGCGCGGCGTCAGGCTGGTGCAGCTGCGTGAACCGCAATGGCCCGACGGCCCGGCCTCGGCCTCGCTGCACGAGGCGCTGCAGCAGATCGTCAAGCGCTGCCACGCCGCCGGCGCGCGGGTGCTGGTCAACAGCGCCCATCCGGCCGCCTGGTGGCGCGAGGCCGACGGAGTGCACCTGCGCGGCGCCGACGCCGCGCGCCTGGCCGCCCGCCCCGAATTGCCGGCGGGTGCGCTGGTGGGCGTCTCGGCGCACGACAACACCCAGGTGGTGCATGCGCGCGAACTGGGCGCGGACTTCGCCGTGCTCGGCCCGGTGCTGGACACCCCCAGCCATCCCGGCGCGCCGACGCTGGGCTGGGACGGCTTCGTCGAAGGCAACCGCGACGCCGGCATTCCGGTGTTCGCGCTGGGCGGGCAATCCACCCAGACCGTCTCGCAGGCCCTGCGCCATGGCGCGCACGGCATCGCCGGCATCCGCGGCCTGATCTGACGCCGCGGACGCGGAACCGGCCGACCCGCGCGGTCGCGCCGGCCCGCCGCGCCGGCCACTCTCGTTCTCGCCTAGGGAAACTCCCCCCTTGCCGCGCCGGGCGCCCGCGCCCTATCTTGACCATCATTGTGACCACGCAGTCACATCAAGGGATGCCATCGGGCCGGCGCGCTGCCGCGCGGCCCCGCCTCCCGGCCGCCGCCTTCACACGAGGAAGCCCGCATGCCCCACTTCGATGGCCGCCCAGGCACCGCCGACGCGCCACGGCCGTCTACCCAGACGGGGAAGTCTGGCAAGATGACACTCCCTCCTCACCAAGAAGGAACCGGCCAATGTCCCGACGTGAGAATACCGAGCGCCAGATCCTGCAGGCCCTCGAAGACCAGATCAAGGAAACCGGCATGGGAGGCGTAGGCATCAACGCCATCGCCAAGCGCGCCGGCGTCAGCAAGGAACTCATCTACCGCTATTTCGACGGCATGCCCGGCCTGATGCTGGCCTGGATGCAGGAACAGGATTTCTGGACCCGCAATCCCGACCTGCTGGCGGCCGACGAATCCAGCCAGCGCAGTCCCGGCGACCTGGTGCTGTCGATGCTGCGCGCGCAGATCGACGCTCTGTCCGGCAACGAGACGCTGCGCGAAGTGCGGCGCTGGGAACTGATCGAACGCAACGAGGTGTCCGCCCCGCTGGCCGATCGCCGCGAGCGCGCCGCGCGCGGTTTCATCGACCGCGTCGACGGCCTGACCCCCGACATGGACGTGCCCGCCGTCGTCAGCGTGATGCTGGCGGGCGTGCTGTACCTGATGCTGCGCGCCAAGACCGAAAGCCATTTCCTCGGCGTGCCGCTGCGCACGCCGGAAGGCTGGGCGCGCATCAACGACGCGCTGGAGCACCTGGTGAAACAGGGTTTCCCGGACGCGCTCAACCAGCAATCCCTGGCCCACCTGGAGGCGCGCCGCAAGAAAGCGCGGCCGCCCGCCGACCCCGAACCCTGATCCCATCCCATGCCCGCGCAACCCGCTCCGCAGGAATACGACCTCATCATCACCGGCGGCCTGATCGCCGACGGCCTGGGCGCGCCCGCCCGCCGCGCCGACCTGGCCATCTCCGGCCAGCGCATCGCGGCCATCGGCGACGGCGCGGCCTGGCATGCCCGGCATCGCATCGACGCCAGCGGCAAGGTGGTGGCGCCGGGCTTCATCGACTGCCATACCCATGACGACCGCGCGCTGCTGGCCGCGCCGCTGATGCGGCCCAAGGTCAGCCAGGGCGTCACCACGGTGGTGACCGGCAACTGCGGCATCAGCCTGGCGCCCGTGCATGCGCCCGGCGACACCGTGCCGCCGCCGCTGAACCTGCTGGCGCAGCACACCGGCGAACTGTATGCGCGCATGCAGGATTACGCCGCCGCGCTCGAGGCCAGCCCGGCCGCGGTCAACAGCCTGGCGCTGGTGGGCCATTCGAGCCTGCGGGTGTCGGCGATGGACCGCCTGGACCGGCCCGCCGACAAGAAGGAAATCGCGGTCATGCGCCACGCGCTCGACCAGGCCATGGCGGCCGGCGCCGCGGGCCTCTCGACCGGCCTGTACTACCCCACCGCCATGCACGCCAGCACCGAGGAGGTGATCGGCGTGGCCGAGCCGCTGTCGTCGTGGCAGGGCCTCTACACCACCCACCTGCGTGACGAGGCCGACCACGTCTGCGACGCCATGGAGGAAGCCTTCCTGATCGGCCGCGCCGCCGACGTGCCGGCGATCCTGTCGCACCACAAGGTCACCGGCAAGCACAACCACGGCCGCACCGCCGAAACGCTGGCGCTGTTCGACCGCGCCCGCGCCGACCAGCCGCTGGGCATGGACGTCTATCCCTACGCCGCTTCGTCCACCATCCTGGAGCCGCGCCGCGTGCCGGCCGGCGAAAGGATCATCGTCACCTGGTCGCAGACCCGCCCCGAGATCCAGGGCGTGGACCTGCGCGAACTGGCGGCGCGCGAGGGCAAGGACCCGCAGCGCCTGGCCGAGGAACTGTCGCCCGGCGGCGCCATCTATTTCTCGATGGACGAAGACGACGTCAAGCGCGTCATCGGCCACGGCAGCGTGATGATCGGCTCCGACGGCCTGCCGCACGACCAGCGGCCGCATCCGCGCCTGTGGGGCGCGTTCTCGCGGGTGCTGGGCCGCTACGTGCGCGAGATGCGCGTGCTCGGCATGGAAGAGGCGATCCGCCGCATGACCAGCCTGACCGCGGCCCAGTTCGGCCTGCGCGACCGCGGCGTGCTGCGCGCCGGCTGCTATGCCGACGTGGTGGTGTTCGACCCGGCCGTGGTGGCCGACCAGGCCACCTTCGCCGAACCGCTGCAGCCGTCCGCCGGCATCCAGGCGGTGCTGGTCAACGGCGAGCTGGTGGAAGCGCATGGCGTGGCCACCGGCGCCCGCCCCGGCCGCCTGCTGCGTGGCGCCGAGCGCGCCGCGCCCGGTTTCGAAACGCCGGCCTGGGCCGCCTGAATCCCCGTCACCCGGCGCCGTCCCGCGGGCGGCGCCCCCGCTCCCGGAGCATCATGCACACAATCGTCATCGGCGCGGGCGTGGTCGGCATGGCCACCGCCTACTACCTGCATCGCGAAGGCCACCGCGTCAGCGTGGTGGAGGCCGGCCCCGGCCCGGGCCTGGCCACCAGCCGCGCCAACGGCGCCCAGCTCAGCTACAGCTTCGTCGCGCCGCTGGCCGACCCCGCGGTGCTACCCAAGCTGCCCGCGTGGCTGCTGGGGCGCGACACGCCGCTGCGCTGGCGGCCCAGGCTGGACCCGGCGCAATGGCGCTGGTGCCTGGACTTCCTGCAGGCCTGCACCCGCGGCCGCAGCCGCGCCACCACCCGTGAACTGTTGGCGCTGGGGCTGTACAGCCGCCATTGCATGCACCAGCTGGTCGGCCACGAGCGGCCGGCGTTCGACTTCAGTTCGGACGGCAAGCTGCTGGTCTACCAGGACGCGGCGGCCTATGGCCGGGCGCTGGCGCAGATGGACTACCAGGCCTCGCTGGGTTGCGAGCAACGCGCCCTGGACCGCCAGGCCTGCCTGGCGCTGGAGCCGGCGCTGGCCGACATCGGCGCCAGCATCGCCGGCGCCATCCACACGCCGACCGAGGACGCCGGCGACTGCCTGCGCCTGTGCACGGAACTGGAGCGCATCCTGCGGGCCGCGCCAGGCGCGGTGCAATTTCACTTCGACACGCCGGTATCGGCGCTGCGCACCGAAGGCGGCCGCATCGTGGCGCTGGCCACGCCCGCCGGCGACCTGCAGGCCGATCAGTACGTGCTGGCCGGCGGCATCGGCGCGCAGGCGCTGGCGCGCCGCATCGGGCTCGACCTGCGCATCTATCCGCTCAAGGGCTACAGCCTGACCTACGACCTGACGCCCGACAGCATCGCGCCACGCGCCAGCATCAGCGACATCGGCCGCAAGGTGGTCTATGCGCGGCTGGGGCAACGCCTGCGGGTGGCGGGCATGGTCGACATCGGCGCCGCGAACGGCGCCATCGACCCGCGCCGCACGCGCAGCCTGGAGCGCGACGTGGCGCGCCTGTTCCCGCGCCTGAACGCGGCCAGCGCGCCGCAGCCCTGGGCCGGCCTGCGGCCGGCGCGGCCCGACGGCAAACCGTTGATCGGCGCCACGCCATGGCGCAACCTGTGGCTCAATGCCGGCCATGGCGGCCTGGGCTTCACGCTGGCCGCCGGCAGCGCGCGCATGCTGGTCGACCTGATGCGCGGGCAGCGTCCCGCCGTGGAAGCGGCGGGCTTCGCGTTCGCCGCTTAAGAGCGCGGCGCCGGGCCGCGCGCGGGTTTCAGCGACGGCCGGCCACGCGCCGGCCCGGCCTCATTCCGCCTTGATGCCGCGGCTCTGGATCAGCTTGCCCCACTTGTCGCGCTCCTTCACCTCGAAGGCGGCCAGGTCGGCGCCGAACAGGTTGCCGGGCGTGGCGCCGCCCTGCGCCAGCGACTGCCGCAGGGCCGGTGATTGCAACGCCTGCTTCATCGCCGCGATCAGCTTGTCCACCACCGGCGCGGGCGTGCCGCGCGGCGCATACAGGCCGGACCAGGCCGTCACCTCGAAACCCGGCAAACCGGCCTCGGCCATGGTCGGCAGGTCCGGCGCGGCCGGACTGCGCTCGGCCGACGTGACGGCGATGCCGCGCAGCCGGTCGCCGGCCTTGAGCGCCGCCATCGAGCTCGGCAGGTTGTCCATCAGGATGTCGACCTGCCCGCCGATCACCGCCGGGATGGCGACCGACGAGCCCTTGAACGGCACGTGCAGCATCTGCAGGCCCGCCATCGACTCGAAGTAGGCGCCGGTCAGGTGCACCGACGAGCCGATGCCGGGCGAGGCATAGGAATACTTGCCCGGATCCTTCTTCACCACCTGCATGACGTCCTGCAGCGTGCGCCATGGCGAGCCGGCCGCCACCGCCATCACGTTCGGCGTGGACGCGATCATGCCCAGCGGCACCAGGTCGGTGGCGGGATTGAAGCCGATGTTGTTGTAGAGGAACTGATTGACGCTCTGCGTGCCCACCGAGCCCAGCACGATGGTGTAGCCGTCGGGCTGGGCGCGCGCGGCCGCCGCCACGCCCAGGTTGCCAGCGGCGCCCGGCTTGTTCTCGACCACGATCGACTGGCCCAGCGCCGGCCGCATGTGTTCGGCGATGGTGCGCGCGAAGATGTCGGTGGTGCCGCCCGGCGGGAACGGCACGATCAGGGTGATGGGACGTTCCGGCCACGTGGCGCCGGCCGCCGGGGCGGTCAACGCCGCCGCCAGCGCAATGCCGCCCGCCAGGGTCGCGACGGCGCCCTTTCCTGCACGAAAAAACCTGCCCATCCTCTTTCCCCTTCGTCAGAAGTGTTCGATTGATCAAACGGAATCCGGTGCATCGGTGCTTCGCGATTCGGCGCGGCCGGCCTGCCGTGGGCAGGGACCGCGACCCGGGCCTGGGCCCGACGTGACCATACGGTCACTTTTGTCGCATTAGGAACCCGGGCCCCTGGCTTGTCAATCGGGCAGAGGAGGATTCAGGCGTTATCCCTACCTGGTGGAAGCGGGGGTTGGCACGGGGGGTGGTGCGCTGGCAGGCGCGGCATCCGGCGTGCCGCCGGTAGCCGGCGCAGCGGCGGTATTGGCCGCTTGCGGCGTGGGCAGGCCATTCCAGCCGCCGCCCAACGCGACGATCAGGTTGACGCTGGCCACCAGGCGATTGCCGTACAGCGTCAGGGCGCTGCGCTCGTTGCTGAGCGCGGTGGCGTCCACCACGGCGACGCTCAGGTAATCCACCAGCCCCGCCTTGTACTGGTTCTGCATCAGCCGCAGCGATTCGCGCGCGGCCTCGAGCGCGCGGCGCTGCACGGTCTGCTCGTTCTCCATCACGCGCAGCTGGATCAGGTAGTCCTCGACTTCGCGCAGTCCGGTCAGCGCGGCCTGCCGGTAGGCCGCGGCCTGCGCGTCGTACGACGCCCGCGCCTGCTCGACTTGCGCCTGGCGCGCGCCGCCGTCAAAAATGGTCAAGGCCAGCGCCGGCCCCAGCGACCAGAAGCGCGCCGGCGCCGTCAACAGCTCGGCGAACTGGCCGTTGCGGAAACCGCCGTCGGCCGACAGGGTCAGGCTGGGGAACCAGGCGGCCTGGGCCACGCCGATCTGCGCGTTGGCGGCGGCGGCGCGACGCTCGGCGGCGGCCACGTCGGGGCGGCGCTCCAGCAGTTCGGACGGCAGGCCCACCGGGATCTGCGGCAGCTGCACGGAGAATGCCGCCGGCGGCAGGCTGAAGTGCGACGGCGCCTGGCCCATCAACACGGCGATGGCGTGTTCGTACTGGCCGCGCTGCCAATCCAGGTCGATCGACTGGGCGCGCGTGCTCTCGACCTGGGTGCGCGCCACGGCGACGTCGGCCTGGCCGACGACGCCCACGCTATAGCGGTTCTGCGTCAGCTGCAGCGACTTCTCGTAGGCCGCCACGGTGGCGTCCAGCAGGCGCTTCTGCTCGTCCAGCACGCGCAACTGCAGATACGCCTGCACCAATGCGGCCTGCGCGCTCAGGCGGGTCGCGGACAGGTCGGCCAGGCTGGCCGACGCGCTGGCTTCGGAAGCCTCGACGCTGCGGCGCACGCGGCCCCACACGTCCAGCTCCCAGCTGACATTGCCCGTCAGCGAATACTGGTTGGACACGTTGCCGCCGCCCGACGACGAGGACGACGAACCGCCGCCACTGCCGCCGCCGTTGCCCGAGCGGGTCAGGCCGGCGCCCGCGCCCACGGTCGGGAAGAAGCCGGCGCGCGCGCCGCGCACCAGGCCCAGCGCCTGGCGGTAATTGGCCTCGGCCTGGGCGATGGTCTGGTTCGACGTATTGAGCGCATCCACCAGGCCGTTGAGCGTGGCGTCGTCATAGACCCGCCACCATTGCCCGCGATCGGCGTCGTCGCGCGGCTGCGCCCGCTTCCAGCCCGGCACCTCGCCCTGGCCTTCCTTGTAGGCCGCGCCCACGTCCAGGGCCGGCCGCTGGTAGTCGGGGCCGACGGCGCAGGCGGCCAGCGCGGCGCACAGCGCCAGCGTGATGCCGGCGCGCGGCAGGAATGCGGAAGGGAAAGGCTTGGCGTTACGGATCATAGTTGTTCTATCGAAGCGGCCCCGCCACGCCGGGCGCGCCCGCGCGCGGCCCAGAGGCGGAAACGGTCAAGGTAGAGATAGACCACCGGAGTGGTGTACAGCGTCAGGATCTGGCTCAGCACCAGCCCGCCCACGATGGTAATGCCCAGCGGCTGGCGCATCTCGACGCCGGCGCCGGTGGCCACCACCAGCGGCAGCGCGCCGAAGATGGCGGCCATGGTCGTCATCATGATCGGCCGGAAGCGCGTCAGGCAGGCCTGGAAGATGGCTTCCTTGGGCGCCATGCCCTGGCTGCGCTCGGCGTCCAGCGCGAAGTCCACCATCATGATGGCATTTTTCTTGACGATGCCGATCAGCAGGAACACCCCGATCAGCGCGATCAGCGTGAAGTCGGTGCGCACCAGCAGCAGGGCCAGCAGCGCGCCCAGCCCGGCGGACGGCAGCGTCGACAGGATCGTCAGCGGATGCACGAAGCTCTCGTACAGGATGCCCAGCACGATATACATGGTGACCAGCGCCGCCAGGATCAGCCACGGCTGCTGCGCCAGCGTCTGCTGCAGCGCCGCCGCGGTGCCCTGGAAGCCGGCCTGGATCTGATCCGACGGCAGGCCGATGCGCGCCACCGCGGCGTCGATGGCGGCGGTGGCCTGGCCCAGCGACACGCCCGGCGCCAGGCTGAACGACACCGTGTCGGCCACGAACAGCCCCTGGTGCTGCACGCTCAGCGGCGCGTTGGCGTTCTCGAAGCGGGCGAAGGCCGCCATCGGCACCCGCGCCCCGCTCGAGGTGATGACCTCGACCTGCTTGAGCGACTCGATGTCCTGGGCGAACTTCTGGTCCACCCCCAGCACCACGTGATATTGGTTCAGCGGCCCGTACATCACCGACACCTGGCGCTGGCTGAAGGAATTGTTCAGCACCGTGGAGATGGTCGACATGCTCACGCCCAGCCGCGTGGCGGCGTCGCGGTCGATCACCAGGCTGATCTCGCGACCCTTGTCCTCGACGTCGGTGTCGACGTCGGTGATCTCCGGAATCTTCGACATGGCCTGCTGCACCTTGGGCATCCAGGTGCGCAGCAATTGCAGGTCGCCGGACATCAGGGTGTAGTCGTAAGAGCCCTGGCTCTGGCGGCCGCCGATGCGGATGTCCTGTTGCGACACCAGGAACATGCGCGCGCCCGGCATGTTCTGCAGCCGCGCCCGCAGGCGGTTGATGACCTGGTCCGCGGACACGCCGCGCTCGGCCAGCGGCTTGAGCTGGATCTGCATGAAGCTGCTGTTGCTGCCGCCGCGCCCGCCGGCGAAGCCGGTCATGCTCTGCACCGCCGGATCGGCCAGCACCACCTTGCGCAGCGCCTCCAGCTTGGGCACCGTGGCCTGGAACGAGGTGCCCTGGTCGACCCGGAAGAAGCCCAGCAGCTGGCCGGTGTCCTGCTGCGGGAAGAAGCCCTTGGGCACGGCCGTGTACAGGTATACGTTCAGCCCCACCGCCGCCGCCAGGATCAGCATCATCAGGCGGCTGTGCGCCAGCGCCCAGGCCAGGCTGCGGCGGTAGCCGTCCTGCATCCAGGCGAAGCCGCCCTCGGCCCAGCGCGCCAGGCGGCCCGGCGGCCTGGGCTCCTTGGGTTCGGCCTTGAGCAGGCGCGCGCACATCATCGGCGTCAGGGTCAGCGACACCACCAGCGACACCATGATGGACGCCGACAGCGTCACCGCGAATTCACGGAACAGGCGCCCCACCACCCCGCCCATCAGCAGGATCGGGATGAACACCGCCACCAGCGACAGGCTCATCGACAGCACCGTGAAGCCGACTTCGCGCGAGCCGCGCAGCGCCGCCCGCATCGGCGACATGCCGTTCTCGACGTGGCGCATGATGTTCTCGAGCACCACGATGGCATCGTCCACCACGAAGCCGGTGGCCACGATCAGCGCCATCAGCGAGATGGTGTTGAGCGTGAAGCCGCACAGATACATGATGCAGAAGGTGCCGATCAGCGACACCGGCACCGCGACGCTGGGAATGATGGCCGCGCGCCAGCGCCGCAGGAACAGCAGCACCACCAGCACCACCAGGCCCACCGCGATGACCAGCGTCAGCTCGGCCTCGTGCAGCGAGGCGCGGATGCTGGGCGTGCGGTCCTGCGCCACGGTCAGCTGCACGTCGGCCGGCATCAGCGCCAGCAGCACCGGCAGCTGGGCCCGCACCGCGTCCACGGTCTCGATGATGTTGGCGTCGGCCTGGCGCCGCACGATCATCAGGATCGCGTTGCGCTGGTTGTAGAAACCGGTCTGGTACAAGTCCTCGACCGAGTCCTCGACCTTGGCCACATCCGACACGCGCACCGGCGCGCCGTCACGCCAGGCCACGATCAGCGGCCGGTACTGCTCGGCGCGGCTGAGCTGGTCGTTGACCATCACCTGCCAGTGGTACTGGTCGTTTTCGAGCACGCCCTTGGGGCGGTTGGCGTTGGCGTTGGCCAGCGCCGTGCGCACGTCGTCGAGCGAGACGCCGCGGTTGGCCAGCGCGCCCGGCAGCACCGTCACGCGCACCGCCGGCAGCGAACTGCCGCCCACCGTCACTTCGCCCACCCCGTCCACCTGCGACAGCTTCTGCGCCACGATGGTCGAGGCCAGGTCGTACATCTGGCCCTGGCTGAGCGTGTCGGACGTCATCGCCAGCGTCATGATGGGCGCGTCCGACGGATTGGACTTGTGGTAGGTGGGATTGCTGCGCAGGCTGGTCGGCAGCAGCGAGCGGGCGGCATTGATGGCCGCCTGCACGTCGCGTGCCGCGCCGTTGATGTCGCGCGACAGGTCGAACTGCAGCGTCACGCGGGTCGAACCCTGGGTGCTGCTGGAGGTCATCTCGGTCACGCCGGCGATGCTGCCCAGCGAGCGTTCCAGCGGCGTGGCGACGCTGGAGGCCATGGTCTCGGGGCTCGCGCCCGGCAGGCTGGCCGACACCGAAATGGTGGGGATGTCCACCTGCGGCAGCGGCGCCACCGGCAACAAGAAGAACGACAGCATGCCCGCCAGCACGATCGCCAGCGACAGCAGCGTGGTCGCCACCGGCCGGACGATGAAGGGCGCCGACAGGATCACGTCGCGTCTCCGGCGCGCGCCTGGCGCATGCCGCGCCAGCGCCGCGACATGCGGTCGAACATCAGGTAGATCACCGGCGTGGTGAACAGCGTCAGCACCTGGCTCAGCAGCAGGCCGCCCACCATCACCAGGCCCAGCGGCTGGCGCAGCTCGGCGCCGGTGCCGGTCGACAGCATCAGCGGCAGCGCGCCGAACAGCGCCGCCAGCGTGGTCATCAGGATCGGCCTGAAGCGCAGCAGCGCGGCCTCATGGATCGCCGCGCGCGGCGACAGGCCGCGCTTGCGCTCGGCGTCGAGCGCGAAGTCGATCATCATGATGGCGTTCTTCTTGACGATGCCGATCAGCAGGATGATGCCGATGATGCCGATCATGTCGAGCTCGGTGCCGCTGATCAGCAGCGCCAGCAGCGCGCCCACCCCGGCCGACGGCAGCGTCGACAGGATGGTGATGGGATGGATGTAGCTTTCGTACAGCACGCCCAGCACGATGTACATGGTGACGATGGCCGCCAGGATCAGCCACAGCGTGCTCGACAGCGAATTCTGGAACGCCAGCGCCGCGCCCTGGAAGCGCGTCTCGACGCTGGCCGGCATGCCGATCTCGGCCTCGGCCGCGGTGATCGCCTCGACCGCGGCCGACAGCGATGCGCCATGCGCCAGGTTGAACGACACCGTGACCATCGGGAACTGGTCCAGCCGGTTCACCGCCAGCACCGTCTTGCCCTCGGTGATGCGGGCGATGGACGACAGCGGCACCTGCGCGCCGGCCGAGGTCGGCACGTGGATCTGCCCGAGCGAGGCCGGGTTCATCTGGAACTGCGGCTGCACCTCCAGCACCACCCGGTACTGGTTGGACTGGGTGAAGATGGTCGAGATCAGGCGCTGGCCGAAGGCGTCGTACAGCGCCTCGTCCACCACCGCCGCCGTGATGCCCAGGCGCGAGGCCGCGTCGCGGTCGATCTCGACCCAGGTCTGCAGGCCGTCGTCCTGCAGGTCGTCGGTCACGTCCTTCAGGCCCGGCACCTGGCGCAACCGGTCGATCAGCTTGGGCGTCCACTCGCTCAGCACCTTCAGGTCCGGGTTGGACAGCGTCATCTGGTATTGCGTGCGGCTGACCCGGTCCTCGATGGTCAGGTCCTGCACCGGCTGCATGTAGACGGTCAGGCCGTCCTGTTTGCCGAAGGCCTCCTGCAGCCGCGTCATCACGGTCGGCAGGTCGCCCTTGCGCTCGGCCTGCGGCTTGAGCGCGATCTGCATGCGGCCGGCGCTGAGCGTGGCGTTGCTGCCATCCACGCCGATGAACGACGACACCGCCTGCACGTCGGGATCCTCCAGTGCCAGCCGCGCCGCGGCCTGCTGGCGCTCGGCCATGGCGGAGAAGGAAATCGATTGCGGCGCCTGCGTGATGGCCTGGATCAGCCCGGTGTCCTGCTGCGGGAAAAAGCCCTTGGGGATCAGGATGTACAGCAGCACAGTCAGCGCGAAGGTCGCCAGCGCCACCAGCAGCGTCAGCGGCTGGTGGCGCAGCACCTTCTGCAGCATGCGGTCGTAGGCGGCGATGGTGCGGTCGATGAAGGCGCCGGTCACCTGGTGGAAGCGGCCGTGCTTCTGCTCGGACTCGGCGCGCAGCAGGCGCGCGCACATCATCGGCGTCAGGGTCAGCGACACCACCAGCGAGATCAGGATCGACACCGCCAGCGTGATGGCGAACTCGCGGAACAGCCGCCCCACCACCTCGGTCATGAACAGCAGCGGGATCAGCACCGCGATCAGCGAGAAGGTCAGCGAGATCAGCGTGAAGCCGATCTGCGAGGCGCCCTTGAGCGCGGCCTGCAGCGGCGTCTCGCCCTCTTCGATGTGGCGGGCGATGTTCTCGATCATGACGATGGCGTCGTCCACCACGAAGCCGGTGGCGATGGTCAGCGCCATCAGCGTCAGGTTGTTGATGGAGAAACCGGCCAGGTACATGATGCCGAACGTGCCCACCAGCGACAGCGGCACCACCACGCTGGGAATCAGCGTCGCCGTGATGCTACGCAGGAACACGAAGGTCACCATCACTACCAGCGCCACCGCCAGCAGCATCTCGAACTGCACGTCGGCCACCGAATCGCGGATGGTCTGGGTGCGGTCGGACACCACCGTCACGTCCAGCGTGGCCGGCAGCGCCGCGCGCAACTGCGGCAGCAGCGTCTGGATGCGGTTGACCACGTCGATGACGTTGGCGCCGGGCTGGCGCTGGATGTTCAGCAGGATGGCCGGCTTGTCGCCGGCCCAGGCGGCCTGGCGCGTGTCCTCGGCGCCCTCGACCGCGCGCGCCACGTCCGACAGGCGCAGCGGCGCGTTGTTCTTGTAGGCGATGATCAGGTCGTTGTAGTCGGTGGGCGACTTGAGCTGGTCATTGGCGTTGATGGTGGTCGAGCGCAGCGGCCCGTCCAGGTTGCCCTTGGGCTGGTTGACGTTGGCGCCCACCACCGCGGTGCGCAGGTCGGTCAGCCCCAGGCCGTTGGCCGCCAGCGCCTGCGGATTGACCTGCACCCGCACCGCGGGACGCTGCCCGCCCGCCACGCTCACCAGGCCCACGCCCGGAATCTGCGACAGTTTCTGCGCGACCCGCGTGTCCACCAGATCGCGCACCTGCGGCAGCGGCATGGTGGGCGAGGTGATGGCCAGCGTCAGCACCGCCGCGTCGGCCGGGTTGACCTTGTTGTAGGTCGGCGGCACCGGCAGGTCGTTGGGCAGCAGGTTCGACGCCGCGTTGATGGCGGCCTGCACCTGCTGCTCGGCCACGTCCAGCGGCAGCGTCAGGTTGAACTGCATGGTGATGACCGAGGCGCCGCCCGAACTGGTCGACGACATCTGGTTCAGGCCCGGCATCTGGCCGAACTGCCGCTCCAGCGGCGAGGTCACCAGCGACGTCATCACGTCCGGGCTGGCGCCCGGATACAGCGTGGTCACCTGGATGGTGGGGTAGTCGACTTCGGGCAGGGCCGACACCGGCAGCAGGCGGTAGGCGATGAAGCCGGCGATCAGGATGGCCACCATCGACAGCGTGGTGGCCACGGGCCGCAGGATGAACAGGCGCGACGGGCTCACGGCGCGGCCCCCTGCTTATCGCGTCGCGGGCGTGGTGCCCGCCGGCGCGCCCCCGCCCAGCGACTTGTCCTTGGCAGCGGGAATCACCTCGTCGCCGCCCACCACGTCGACCTTGGCGCCGGCGCGCAGGCGGTCGGTGCCTTCGGTGACGACGCGGTCGCCCGGCTGCAGGCCCTCGTTGACGGCCACCATGCCATTGTTGATGGCGCCCAGCTTGACCTGCCTGACCTGCACGGTGTTGTCCGGCTGCACCTGGAACACGAAGGCGCCGGCCGAGCCCTGCTGCACCGCCGCCGTCGGGATCGCCGTCACGCCCTTGCGCGTCAGCACGTGCAGGCGCACGTTGACGAACTGGTTGGGGAACAGCGCGTCGTCCTGGTTCTCGAATTTGGCCTTGAGCTTGAGGGTGCCGGTGGTGACGTCGATCTGGTTGTCCAGCGTCGCCAGCGTGCCGGACGCGATCTTGCGGGTATCGGCGCGGTCATAGGCCTCCACCGCCAGGGTGCGGCCCTGGGCCAGCTCGGCGCGCACCTCGGGCAGCTGCGTCTCGGGCAGCGTGAAGACCACCGAGATCGGCTGCGTCTGGGTGATCACCACCAGGCCATTGGTGTCCGAGCTGGACACCAGGTTGCCGCGGTCGACCTGGCGCAGGCCCAGCCGGCCGCTGATGGGCGCGGTGATGCGGGCGTAGTCCAGTTGCAGGCGGGCATTGTCGACATTGGCCTGGTCGCTCTTGATGGTGCCTTCGTATTGGCGCACCAGCGCGGCCTGGGTGTCGACCTGCTGCTTGGCGATCGAGTCCTGCTTGAACAGCGCCTGGTAGCGCTGCAGGTCGCGGCGCGCGTTGTCCAGCAGCGCCAGGTTCTGCATCTGGGTGCCGCGGGCCTGGTCCAGCGCCACCTGGAAGGCGCGCGGATCGACCTGCGCCAGCAGGTCGCCGGCCTTGACCTGCTGGCCTTCCTGGAACGGCACGTCGACCAGTTCGCCGCTGACGCGGCTGCGCACGGTGACGGTGTTGTAGGCGGTCACGGTGCCCAGGGATTTGAGGAAGATGTCGATGTCCTGCGTCACGGCGCTGGCCACCCGCACCGGCACGGCCAGGTTGGCCATCGCCGCCGCCATGTTGGGCCGTCCGCCCGCGCCCGGGCGTCCGCCGCCCGCGCCGCCCGGCTTGGCCGCCGGCCGCAGCGCCAGCCAGGCGATGCCGGCCACCACCAGCAAAAGCACCACCAGCCCGATGATTCTGCGGCGGGTCCAGCGGGAGGGCGGGGAAACGGGACGGCTATCGGACATGGGGAACGGTTCCGGCACTGACGGAGAAAGCCGTATTGTGACCTAGACGACCGACATTTCAGCCATTGTCCGTTACCGCTGAAATCGGCCGCAACAGGAATCGGGGCGGGATGACCGCCCCCCGCGCCCGCCGGGCTACGAATTGCAGAGCGTGATCTGGAAGGGGATGCTGCGCGCCACCTGCTGGGGCTTGAATTCGCCGTCCTGGGTCGAAAAGCGGATCCAGATCATGTACTTATTCGCGCTGATCTCGGGAAAGACGCCCTGCTCCGGATCGACCCAGACGCGCAGCAGCTGGAACTGCTTACCGCCCAGCATCTCCTGGTAGGCGCCCTGCTCGGCCACGATGTCGGTCTTGCGACCGGACTCGCGCAAGAGGCGCAGCGCCAGGGTCAGGCCATCGTTCAGGGCGGTGAAGGGGGCCAGCCAGGCCTGCAGGTCGGCGCAGCGCGCGGCTTCGGACTTGTGCTGCCAGGCGTAGTACGACGGCATGTCGACCTGGGTCGCGCCGCCGGGCACCGCCAGGCGGCCGCGCAGGCTGGTGAGCCATTCGTTCTCGCGCAGCGACTGGCCGGTCTTGCCCGGCGCCGCCAGGGCCGAAGCCACTTTTTCGAGTTCGCGCAGCATGCCTTCGAGCGCGTCCTGCGCCACGCCAGGGTGGTCGCGCAGCCCCACCAACGCGACGCGCTGGCGTTCGAGGTCCTGCAGCACCGAGCCTTTCACGTCGGTGCGTTCGCAGACATCGAGCAGATCGAACAACGAGGTGACGGCGACCTGGTGCTGGCGTGAATCCCCCTCGCGGGCAAAGAAGAACAGCCTGTCGAACAGGTATTCGAGCCGCAGGTAGGCGCGGATGCGCTCGTTGAAGGGATATTCGTAAACAATCACGCTTGTAAACAGGCCCATCAGAGGTCGGCCAGCAGGCCGAGATTATTCAGGGGTGCCGGCCAAGCCCGGGGCTTGCCGGCCCGTCGTGGCCGCCAGCTCGAGCCAGCGATCATGCAGGGTCTTCGCCTGCGCGCGCAATTGCTCCGGCGAGGTCGCGCCGCCATTGTCGATGACGTCGTCCGCGACGTCGAGCCGGTCCGCCCGCGCAGCCTGTGCCGCCATGATACGCCGGATGGCTGAGTCCGTCAGCCCGCTGCGCGACTGCACGCGGGCCACCTGGGTATCGGGATCGCAATCGACCACGCAGATGCGGTCGACGCGGTCGCGCCAGCGCCCGATCGACTCGACCAGCAACGGCACCACGAACACCAGATACGCGCCGCGCGCGGCCTCGGCCTGGCGTTCGGTTTCGTGGCCGATGGCCGGGTGCAGAATGGCTTCCAGGCGCAGTCGGACCCGCGGATCGGCGAACGCGCGCTCGCGCATCCAGTCGCGGTCCAGGGCGCCGGCCGGCGTCAGCGCGTCGGGCCCGAATTCGCGTTCGATGGCGGGCATCGCTGCGCCGCCGGCCGCGGTCAGCGCGCGCGCGATCTCGTCGGTATCGACCACCGACGCGCCCCATTCGCCCAGCATGTCGGCCACGCGCGATTTGCCCGAGCCGATGCCCCCTGTCAGACCGATCTTGAACATGTTCGTCCTTCGTTTGCGGCGCGGCCCAGGCCGCCCCGCCGCGCCATCCGGCACGGGCCGCCGCGGGTAGCGCGCGCGCGTTCAACCATTCAATGCAGCAACCATCCCAGGCCCTGCTCGCCGCCCAGCAGCAGCACGGCCACGCCCGCCAGCGCCAGGTACGGGCCGAACGGCAGCGCCTGGCCGCGGCTGGCCCGGCCGCTGAGCGTCAGGGCGCCGCCCACCACCACGCCGACCACCGACGCGCCCAGCAGCAGCATGGGCAAGGCGCCGACGCCGAACCAGGCCCCCAGCGCCGCCAGCAGCTTGAAATCGCCGTAGCCCATGCCTTCGCGGCCGGTCAGCAGGCGGAATGCATGAAAGATAACCCACAGGAACAGGTAGCCGGCCACCGCGCCCACCACCGCCATCGACAGCGGCGTGAAGGCGTCGAACAGATTCACCAGCAGGCCGGCCCAGGCCAGCGGCAGCGTGATCGCGTCCGGCAGCAGGGTCGATTCCAGGTCGATCCAGGCCAGCGCCACCAGCGCCGCCGACAGGCCCATGGCGCACAACGCGATGGGCGTGGCGCCGAAACGCCAGGCACAGGCGGCGAACAGGATGCAGGTGATCGACTCGATGGCGGGGTAGCGCCAGCCGATCGGGGCGCCGCACGCGGCGCAGCGGCCGCGCAGCGCCAGCCAGCCCAGCAGCGGCAGGCGGCGCCAACCGGTCACCGGCGCCTCGCAGCTCGGGCAATGCGCGGCCGGCGTCAGCAGGCCGGCGTCCGTCGCCGGCCGGGCATGGCCCGCCGCCTCCTGGCATTGCGCCTGCCACTCGCGTTCCATCATGCGCGGCAGGCGGTAGGTCACCCGCGTCAGCCAGCCGCCGACCAGCAGGCCGGCCAGCGCGGCCAGCGCGATGAACGCCGCCAGCGGCACCGGTAGGACATGCCACAGCGTCATGCGCGCCCCCGCGACACTAGCCGCCGCGCCGGCGGACGAGCGCCGGCGGCAGGGCGGCGGGCGGGCTGCCGGGAGCCGTGTCGTAATTTGTGCATAAAGTGCCGGCAACGCCTTTCAGGATGAGGGGGAACGTATCGAATCTTCGCATAAGTGCGTAAAATCGGAGACAGACTCAACTTACGGATCAGCTGCCATGGCCGCGCGCGTCGAAATCCTTACCCGCCCCCGCAAACTCAGCATGATGGGGCTGCTGCTAGCGGGCACGGTGCTGGGTGCCGCGGGCTGCGCCCAGCAACGCACCGAAGGCTATTACGATCCCCCGGTCGAAAGCACCGTCACCGACGCCCAGTACCAGGGTTCCGGCGCCGGCTACCGCACCGTGCTGCGGGCCCCGTCGCAGGTGCAGATCGCGCTCAAGCCCGACCAGAAAAAGACCCCGACCCAGGCCGCCGCGGCCCAGGGCGCCACCACCGAGGACGGCCAGCCCGTGCCGGAAGGCGCGGACAGCGGCGCCAGCGCCGGCTCGGCCGGCGCGGCGCCCGTCCCGGCGCCCGCCACCACGCAGAGCGCCACCGCCAACAGCCTGGTGCCGCAGCCGCAGACCTACATGGGCACCCTGCCGTGTTTCTCGCCCGCCATGCAGTGCACGGCGCAGCGCGTCACCCTGACCCTGGCGCCCAACGGTCGCTGGCGCGGCCGCACCGCCTACCTGGAAAATGATCCCCAGAAGGCCGCGCCGATCGTCGAACAAGGCTGCTGGGACGCCACCGACGAGCGCCCGCCGCGCGTCATGCTGCTCGACAGCAAGGGCAACATGCGGGTCGAATTCGTGGTCGCCGCCAACAACGTGCTGCGAGTGCGCTCCATCGGCGGCCAGACGCCCAACCTGAACTACAACCTGACCCGCCAGCCGGACCTGGATCCGATCGACGAGCTGGCCAAGGCCCAGGCGCCCCAGTGCCCCTGAACCTGGCGGGCCGGGCATGACCCCGGCCTGACGCTCCCCCGTAGGGCCTGCCGGATGACGCATCCGCCAGGCCCTTGGTTTTTGGGGCGACGCCCCGCGCGGCAAGACCGCCCATGCGCGGTTGATCAACCCTAAAGTAAGTGCCTACTTACTCCAATAGCCTTTACGGACCAGCGCCGCGCAGCAATCCGCGAGGATGACATCGACCCGCTCCGCCCGCAGCGCATAGCGCGCGGCTGGCGCGGGCGTGTCCAAAGCGGGGTGGGCGGGCTCGGGCAGGGACGCGGCCGGCGCCGCCACGTCCGGCCCGCACGGCAGCGGCGCCCCCAGCACGGGCGACACGCCCAATTGGCCGTACGCGCACAGCCGGCAGGCCAGCTGCATGGCGTTGCGAACGCCAAGCTTGTCGAAGATCCGGGCGCGATGGGCCTCGGCGGTGCGCAGGGAAATGCCCAGGTCGATGGCGATGACCTTGTTGGGACGGCCGGCCGCGACATAGGCGACGATCTGGCGCTCGCGCGGCGTCAGGGTGGACAGGAGGCAATCGAGGTCGGCGCGGGGAACGTGCATGGAACGGCTCTGCAATGAAGACTTGCAGAGAGTCTGCCCCGCCCCCGGCGGCGGCATAAGCTGGCAATTTTGCCAGGGGGTGCGCGGCCCGGGCGGAACGGGCCGCGGCGCGACCGGCTCAGGCCGTGTAGGACAGTTCCAGGTTGTCGATCAGGCGCGTCGCGCCCAGCTTGGCGGCGGCCAGCACCACCATCGGCTCGCCGGCCTGCAGGTCGGCGGCTTCCGGACGCTTGAGGTCGCGCTGGCGGCGCAGGGCGATGTAGTCCACCTTCCAGCCGCGATCGGCCAGGTGCTGGGTGGCCTCGCGTTCCAGCTTGGCGGCATCGCGCTCGCCGGCCGCCAGGCGCTGGCCGACGTTATGCAGGGCGGCGTACAGGGCCGGGGCCTCGGCGCGCTCGGCATCGCTCAGGTAACGGTTGCGCGAGGACAGCGCCAGGCCGTCATCGGCGCGCACGGTCTCGTGCGCCAGCACTTCCACCGGCAGCTGGAACTGGCGGCACATGTTGCGCACCACCATCAGCTGCTGGTAGTCCTTCTTGCCGAACACCGCCACCCGCGGCTGCACGCAGGAGAACAGCTTGAGCACCACGGTGCTGACGCCGGCGAAGAAGCCCGGGCGGAACTCGCCTTCCAGGATGTCGCCCAGGTCGTCCGGCGGCTGCACGCGGTAGTTCTGCGGCTCCGGGTACATCTCGCGCTCGTTGGGCGCGAACAGCACATAGACGTCGCGTTCGCGCTCGAGCTTCTCGATGTCGGCGGCCAGGGTGCGCGGGTATTGGTCGAAATCCTCGTTCGGCCCGAATTGCAGGCGGTTCACGAAGATGCTGGCGACCACCGGGTCGCCGTGCTGGCGCGCCAGCTTCATCAGCGCCAGGTGGCCTTCGTGCAGGTTGCCCATGGTGGGCACGAACGACACGCGGTTCTGGCCGCGCAGGTGGTCGCGCAGTTCCTGGATGGTGTGGACGACTTTCAAGGGGAATCTCCGGGGTTGGGCGCACAGCCCGGGGGGAATCGGATCAGGCCGCGACCGCCGCGACGCTGGTGTAGGCCAGGCGCACGTAGATGGGCGCGTAAGGCTCGGCCTGCGTGATCTCCAGCAGCGACTCGCGCGCCAGTTCCAGCATGGCGATGAAGTGCACCACCACCACCGCGGCCGGCGCGCCTTCGCGCACCCGTTCCATGAACAGGTCGCCGAACTCGATGAAACGCACGTCGTTCAGGCGCCGCAGGATGTGCGTCATGTGGTCGCGCACCGACAGCTGTTCGCGGGTGATGTGATGGTGCTGGTTGAGCTTGGCCCGCTTCATGATGTCGGCCCACGCGGCGCGCAGGTCGTCGACACTGACCTCGGGCAGCATGCGCTCGACGCTCAGGTCGGCGACGGCGTGGCTGGTGACGAAGTCGCGGCCCAGCTGCGGCATGGCGTCGAGCTTCTGCGCGGCCAGCTTCATCTGCTCGTACTCGAGCAGGCGGCGCACCAGTTCGGCGCGCGGATCCTCGGGCTCTTCGCCGGTGTCGGTCTTCTTGACCGGCAGCAGCATGCGCGACTTGATCTCGATCAGCATGGCCGCCATCAGCAGGTACTCGGCGGCCAGCTCCAGGTTGTGGATGCGGATCTGTTCCACATAGGACAGGTACTGCCGCGTGACATCCGCCATGGGGATGTCCAGAACGTTGAAGTTCTGCTTGCGGATCAGGTAGAGCAGCAGGTCCAGCGGCCCCTCGAAGGCCTCGAGGAAGATCTCGAGCGCGTCCGGCGGAATGTAAAGGTCCGTCGGCATCTGGAACAGCGGCTCGCCGTACAGCCGCGCGAACGCCACGCTGTCGATGGTGTCGGGGGTGCTGTCGACGGACGGTTCCACTAGCGCGGCCAGGGCATCGCCCGGGACGGAGGGGGGGTGGGCCATGGCTGCCGCAACAGTATCAGTCGGCCTGATACACGTACGGCTTTTGCGGCACGCGGGCGGCGCGGAAGCCTTCCAGCAGTTCCGCGTCCTGCGGTTTGTCCCAGAGACGGGCGCGGCCTTCACGCTGGCGCTCTTCGGTGCCAGGGTGCGACTGCTTGAAGTCTTTCAGGAACTGGGTGATCTCGGATTCGTAGTTGGTCGCCATGGCACCAATTTCATTGGGTTTCGGATGCCGCCAGTTTACTGCACCCGGGGCCGGGGCCCGGCGTTACAATCTTCCGGGTCCCACCGCCCCCCTCCGCCATGTCCGCCGAATCCGCAGCCGCAGCCAATCCCGCTCCTCCCTCAACCCCGGACGCGGTACGCGCGGCACGCATGATTCCCTTCATCGTCGGCTGCGCGCTGTTCATGCAGATGCTGGACGCGACCGTGGTGGCGACCGCCCTGCCGGCCATGGCCCGGGCCCTGGGATCGACCCCGGTGCGGCTGAACGTGGCCATCACCTCCTACCTGCTGTCGGTGGCCGTGTTCGTGCCGGTCAGCGGCTGGGCCGCCGACCGCTACGGCGCCCGCCGCGTCTTCATCGCCGCCATCGGCCTGTTCACCCTCAGCTCCGTGGCCTGTGCCCTGTCGCAAGACCTGCCGCAGCTGGTCATCGCCCGCATCGTGCAGGGCATGGCCGGGGCCATGATGGTGCCGGTGGGCCGCATCATCCTGCTGCGCACCGTACCCAAGCAGGACCTGCTCAAGGCCATGTCGTTCCTGTCGATCCCGGCGCTGCTGGGGCCGGTGATCGGGCCGCCGCTGGGCGGCTTCATGGTCACCTACATGTCGTGGCACTGGATCTTCCTGATCAACATCCCCATCGGCGTGCTCGGCATCGCGCTGGTGCTGCGCTACGTGGCCGAGATCAAGGAAGAGACGGCGCCGCGCCTGGACTGGCTGGGCTTTTTGCTCAGCGCCGTGTGCCTGGCCGCCCTGGTCAGCGGCTTCGAGGCCATCGGCCGCGACGTGATGCCGCTGCCGATGCTGCTGGGCTTGATCGCCGTGGGCGCCCTCTGCGGCCTGCTGTACGGCTGGCACGCGCGCCGCATCGATTACGCGATCATCGACCTGTCGCTGATGCGCATCCCCACGTTCGCCATCTCGACGCTGGGCGGCAACCTGTGCCGCTTCGCGGTGGGCGCCACGCCCTTCCTGCTGGCCATGCTGCTGCAGGTGGGCTTCGGCCTGTCGCCGTTCTCGGCCGGCCTGATCACCTTCGCCAGCGCCGCCGGCGCGCTGCTGATGAAGTTCGTGGCCACCCCGATCGTCAGGCATTTCGGCTTTCGCCGCGTGCTGACCGTGAACGCGGTGCTGACCGGCGTCTTCATCATGGTCTGCGCCACCTTCACGTCGGCCACGCCGGTCTGGCTGCTGATCGCCATCCTGCTGATCGGCGGCTTCTTCCGCTCGCTGCAGTTCACCGGCGTAAATACGCTAACCTATGCCGACATTCCCCCGGCCAAGATGAGCCGCGCCAGCAGCTTCGCCGCCATGGCGCAGCAGCTCGGCATCAGCCTGGGCGTGGGCGTGGCCGCGGTGACCCTGAACATCAGCATGACCCTGCGCGGGGCCGAGACGCTGGCGGTGGGCGACGTGATCGCCGGCTTCATCGTCATCGGCCTGCTGTGCGCGGCTTCGGTCTTCTCCTTTAGACGCCTCGATCCGCTGGCCGGGGCACACCTGAACGGCGCCAAAAACAGTGACGACGAATGAATTTGTCCTAGCCCTGGACCAGGGCACGACCAGCTCCCGCGCCATCGTGTTCGATCGCGACGGCGTGGTGCGCGGCATCGGCCAACGCGAATTCCGCCAGCACTACCCGCGGCCGGGCTGGGTCGAGCATGATCCCGGCGAGATCTGGCACAGCCAGCTGGACGTGGCGCGCGAGGCCTTGCGCAACGCCGCGGCCAGCGCCGCCGACGTCGCCGCCATCGGCATCACCAACCAGCGCGAAACCACCGTCATCTGGGACCGCGCCAGCGGCCGCCCGCTGGCCCGCGCCATCGTCTGGCAGGACCGCCGCACGGCGCCCATGTGCGACCAGCTGCGCCAGGACGGCCACGCCGATTTCCTGCAATCGCGTACCGGGCTGGTGCTGGACGCCTATTTCTCGGGCACCAAGCTGGCCTGGCTGCTGGATCACGTGCCCGGCGCGCGCCAGAAGGCCGAACGCGGCGAGCTGGCCTTCGGCACCATCGACACCTGGCTGATCTGGCAGCTGACCGGCGGCGCGGTGCACAGCACCGACCCCAGCAACGCCTCGCGCACCATGCTGTTCGACCTGCACACGCAGGACTGGAACGACGAGATCCTGGCGCTGCTGAACATCCCGCGCAGCGTGCTGCCGTCGATCGCGCCCAGCAGCGCGGTGGTGGGCGAATCGCTGCCCGAATGGCTGGGCGGCTCGATTCCGATCGCCGGCGTGGCCGGCGACCAGCAGGCCGCCACCTTCGGCCAAGCCTGCTTTGCGCCCGGCATGGCCAAGAACACCTACGGCACCGGCTGCTTCATGCTGATGAACGTGGGCGACAAGCCGGTGCAGTCGCACAACCACCTGCTGTCGACCGTCGGCTGGGGCCTGCCGGCCGCGGGCCAGGACCGCTGGCGCCCGGCCTACATGCTGGAAGGCGGCGTGTTCGTGGCCGGCGCCGCGGTGCAATGGCTGCGCGACGGCCTGGGCATCATCCAGCGCTCCGAGGAAATCGAATCGCTGGCCGCCAGCGTGGCCGATACCGACGACGTCTTCATGGTGCCGGCCTTCGCCGGCCTGGGCGCGCCGCACTGGGATCCCTACGCCCGCGGCACCCTGGTGGGCCTGACGCGCGGCACCACCCGCGCCCACATCGCTCGCGCCACGCTCGAATCCATCGCGCTGCAAAGCGCCGAACTGCTGACCTGCATGAACGGCGACAGCGGCATCGCGCTGACCGAGCTGCGGGTGGACGGCGGCGCGGCCCGCAACGACCTGCTGATGCAGATGCAGGCCGACCTGCTGGGCGTGCCGGTGGTGCGCCCGCGAGTGCCGGAATCGACCGCGCTGGGCGCGGCCGGGCTGGCCGGCCTGGCGGTCGGCTTCTGGTCGGGCCAGGACGAATTCGCCTCCAAGTGGCAGGCCGAACGCACCTTCGAGCCGGCCTGGCCGGACTCGGTGCGCGAGGCCCGCATGCGGCGCTGGCGCCAGGCGGTGGAACTGTCCAAGGGCTGGTCCAACACCGCGAAGTGACCGGCGGCCAGGCGGTCCCGCGACCGCCTCGCCCGCCTCAGAGGCGGCTCACGGCCGCCGCGCCTGCGCCTGCATCACCCGCAACGCCACGCGATAGCCGGCGAACACATAGAACGCATTGCTGTTCATCAGCAGCCACGCGCCGGCGCCGCCCAGCAGCGCGACCACCGGGCCGACCGCGCGCATGTCGCCCTGCGACCACGCGATCAGCCCCAATCCGCCCGCGGCGGCCAATGTCAGCGCGGTGCGCTTGAGCAGCACCAGCCCCAGGCTGTAGCCGCCCATGAACGCCACCACGCCGATCGCCAGCACCAGAGCCGTGACGGCGCAGGCCAGCACCAGCGCGAAGGCCGCCAGGGCCGGCCCGGCCGGCCGCAACAGCAGGCTCAACAGGCCGATGCCGACCCCGATGCCGCCCACCATCGTCAATACCGCCAGCACCAGCGGCGACCACAGCCCCGGCGGCGCGGCGCGCGCATCCATCTGGGCGACGAAGCGGTGCATGGCCGCGGATGCGTCCGGCGCGCCCGCCTGCCCCGCCGCTTCGCGCAGCGCCGCCTCCAGCCGGCGGCATTGCGCGATCAGCGCATTCAGCCCGGGGCCGGACGGCGCCATCACAGTCTCGTCACGCCCGGGGCGTGTTCGGCCACCGTGTTGCGCAGCGCGGCCATTGCCTCCTGCACGGCGGTAGGCCGGAAGGCATCCTCGCGCCAGTACATGGCCACCGAGCCGAAGCCCGACAGCCGCACCGGGATGATGCGCATCGCCTTCATCTGCGTGAAGCGCAACGCGGCGCGATGCGAGGCCACGCCGATCATGTCGCTGTTGTTGATCAGGGTGAGGTTGATGGTGACTGAATTGGATTCGACGTGGTCGGCCGGCGGCGCCTGGCCGGCCGCGGCCAGCGCGGCGTCGACCGCGTTGCGGATCGGGGTGCCCTTGGGCCACAGGATCCAGCGGTAGGACAGCAGCTCGGGCCAGCCCGGCTGCTCCCGCGCGAACAGCGGATGGCGCGGCCGCGCCACCAGGTGGATCGGTTCCAGGTACAGGGCCTCGAAGCGGATCGCCGGGTCATGATGCTCGGGCGCCGAGCGGCCCACCACGATGTCCAGGTCGCCCTGCGCCAGTTGCGCCAGCAGGCGGTCGGTGGTGCCCTCCACCAGTTTCACGCGGGCCTGCGGCATGCGTTCGAGCAGCTTCATCACCGCCAGCGGCACGGTGTCCGACGCCGATGCGCCCGAGGCGCCGATCACCACCCGGCCGCCGCCGCCCTCGCGCAGCGCGGCCATGTCGGCGCTGGCGCGGTCCAGCTGCGCTTCGACCCGCTGCGCGTGCGCGATCAGCACATCGCCATGCGGCGTCGGCCGCAGGCCGCGGGCATGGCGCTCGAACAGCGGCAGGCCGATGTCGTCTTCCAGATCCTTGAGCCATTTCGACAACCCCGGCTGGGTCGTGTTGAGCATCGCGGCCGAATGGCTGATGTTGCGGGTCTGGGCCAGGCTGAGGAGCATTTTCAGGTTGCGCAGGCGCAACCGGTGAGTCCAGTCCATGGGGCCCTCTTGTCTCTTATCCATATGGTTATTGGTATGGATAATAAGATAATTTCATTTCAAAACACATAGCTCGTTCCGCATAATCGTCTCCATATCAGGACCCGCCGCGCCCGCCGCGACGGGCCAACAGAAGCCGGCCCCGACGCCGGCCCCCAGGAGACAGACATGCCCGACGGTCACCCCCCCGGCGCGGATCGCGCCGCCTATTACGCGCGCATCGCCCAGAAGCACATGGCCCCGCTGTGGGAGTCGCTGCACAACCTGGTGCCGCGCCAGCCCGCGCCGCGCTGCGTGCCGGCGATCTGGAAATACGACGACGTGCGCGACGACGTGCTGGCCTCCGGCTCGCTCATCACCGCCGAGGAAGCCGTGCGGCGCGTGCTGATCCTGGAGAACCCCGGCCTGCCCGGCCAGGCCAGCATCACGCAAAGCCTGTATGCCGGCCTGCAGCTGATCCTGCCGGGCGAGATCGCGCCCAGCCACCGCCACACCCAGTCGGCCCTGCGCTTCATCGTCGAGGGCCGTGGCGCCTACACCGCCGTCAACGGCGAGCGCACCACCATGCATCCGGGCGACTTCATCATCACGCCGTCCTGGACCTGGCACGACCACGGCAACGCCGAGACCGTCGATGGCGGCGAACCAGTGGTCTGGCTCGACGGCCTGGACATTCCGCTGCTGCGCTTCCTGGACGCCGGCTTCGCCGAGAACTATCCGTCCGCCACCCAGCCCGTCACGCGGCCGGAAGGCGACAGCATGGCGCGCTACGGCCACAACATGGCGCCGGTGCGCCACCGCGCCGCCAGCGGCACCTCGCCGATCTTCAACTATCCCTACGAGCGCAGCCGCGAGGCGCTGGACGCGCTCTACCGCCACGGCGAGCTCGACCCGTGGGACGGCGTCAAGCTGCGCTACCTGAATCCGGCCACCGGCGGCTACCCCATGCCCACCATGGCCACCTTCATGCAGCTGCTGCCGGCCGGCTTCCAGGGCAAGGCCTATCGCAGCACCGATTCCACCGTCTACAGCGTGGTGGAGGGCCGCGGCATCGCCCGCATCGGCGACGCCGAATTCCACTTCGGCCCGCGCGACGTGTTCGTGGCGCCGTCGTGGCTGCCGGTGCAGTTGGCGGCGCTGGAAGACGCCACCCTGTTCAGCTATTCCGACCGCCCGGTGCAGGACGCGCTGGGCCTGTGGCGCGAAGAACGCATCGCCTGACGCGGGCGGGCCGCCGCGCCCGCCCTCCCCCTTTCCGTTCCGCCTTCAAAGGTTGATTCATGTCTTACGTGTTTGCTCCCGCCGACCCCGTCGCCGTGCCCGTCGCCGGCAGCCAGGACCGCTTCCCCGTGCGCCGCGTCTATTGCGTCGGCCGCAACTACGCCGCCCACGCCCGCGAGATGGGCTTCGACCCCGACCGCGAACCGCCGTTCTTCTTCTGCAAGCCGGCCGACGCCGTGGTGCCGGTGGCGCAGGACGCCACGCTGACGCTGCCCTACCCGCCCGAGACCGCCAACTTCCACTATGAAATCGAGCTGGTGGCGGCCATCGGCAAGGGCGGCGCCAACATCGCGGTCGAGGCCGCGCTGGAACACGTGTGGGGCTACGCCGTCGGCCTGGACATGACGCGCCGCGACCTGCAGATGAAGATGCGCGAGGCCGGCCGCCCCTGGGAATTGGGCAAGGCCTTCGACCAGAGCGCGCCCATCGGCCCGCTGCTGCCCGCCGCGCAGGCCGGCGACATCCACCACGCCGGCATCTGGCTGCAGGTCAACGGCGCCGACAAGCAGCGCAGCGACGTCGGCCAGCTGATCTGGTCGGTGGCCGAGACCATCGCCTACCTGTCGCGCTACTTCCGCCTGGAGGCCGGCGACCTGATCTATACCGGCACGCCCGAGGGCGTGGGCCCCGTGACGCGCGGCGACAAGCTGGTCGGCGGCGTCGACGGCCTGGGCACGCTCAGCGTGCGGATCGCCTGAGGAACCGCATCCATGCAACTGCACAGCTTCTTCAACAGCTCCACCTCGTACCGCGTGCGCATCGCGCTGGCGCTCAAGGGCCTGCCGTTCGATATCGTGCCGGTGAACCTGCGCAAGCAGGAACAGCGCGCCGCCGACTACGTGGCGCAGAACCCGTCGGCCGGCGTGCCGCTGCTGACGGAAGGCGATTTCCAGCTGTCGCAATCGCTCGCCATCATCGACTACCTGGACGCCACGCACCCCGAGCCGCGCCTGATCCCGGCCGCGCCGCGCGAGCGCGCCCGCGTGCTGGAGCTGTCCAACGCCATCGCCTGCGACATCCACCCGGTCAACAACATGCGCATCCTGCGCTACCTGCAGGAAGAACTGGGCGCCACCGAGGCGCAGAAGAACGCCTGGTATCACCACTGGATCCGCGAAGGCCTGACCGCGGTCGAGACCCTGCTGGTCCGCCACGGCCAAGGCGCCTATTGCTTCGGCGACGCGCCGACGCTGGCCGATTGCTGCCTGGTGCCGCAGGTGGCCAACGCCCAGCGCATGGGCTGCGACCTGTCGGCCTACCCGCGCCTGACGGGCGTGTACGAACACTGCGTCGCGCAGCCCGCGTTCCAGCAGGCCGCGCCCAGCAACCAACCGGACTACATCAAGTGACCACGCAAGCTTCCCCGGGCCAGGAGCCCGACACCCTGGGCGCGCCGCTGCGCGAATACACCGATCCGGCCTACCGCCCGCTGTGCGCCAACCTGGCCGAGGTGCGCGCCAACATCGACCGCCTGGACGACGAGATCGTGCGCCTGATGGCCGAGCGCGCCATGTACGTGAAGGACGCCGCGCGCTTCAAGCGCGACGCCTTCCAGGTCAGTGCGCCGGCGCGCCAGGCCGAGGTGTTCGAGAAAGTGCGGCGCCTGGCCGAACGCCACGACCAGGGCTTCGAGAACCTGGACCAGGTGGTGGACGCGGCCTACCGCGCCATGGTGGCGGCCTTCATCGCCAACGAACAGACCTATTTCAACAACATGAAGATCGCGGGAGACAAGCATGCATAAGCCCTCAACCCTGGCGCGGGCGCGCGGCATCGCGGCGCGCGCGCTGGCCTTGGGACTGGTCGCGCTGGCGCCGCTGGGCGCGGCGCAGGCCGCCGACGCCTGGCCGTCGCAGCCGCTCAAGGCGCTGGTGCCGTTCGGCCCGGGCTCCAGCCCCGACCAGGTGGCGCGCATCGTCGGCGAGAAGGCCGGCGCCATCCTCGGCCAGACCGTGGTGGTGGAAAACAAGCCGGGCGCCAGCGGCAACATCGGCACCTTCGCCATCGCCAACGCCAAGCCCGACGGCTATACCTTCGGCGTCTCGATCACCGGCCCGCTGGTGAACAACACGCTGCTGTTCGACAAGCTGCCCTACGCGCCCGCCACCGACCTGTCGCCGCTGACGCTGGCAGTGCACCAGCCCAACGTGCTGGTGGTGCCGGCCAAGGCCGGTATCGACAACATTGGCCAGTTGCTCGAAGCGCTCAAGCAGAACCCGGACAAGTACAACTTCCCCTCGCCCGGCGCCGGCACCGTCTCGCACCTGGCGGTGGAACTGCTGCTGCAACGGATCGGCGCGCGCGCCACGCACGTGCCGTATCCGTCGTCGCCGGCCGCGCTGACCTCGCTGCTGTCGGGCGACACGCAGTTCGCCGCGCTGCCGCCAATCGCCGTCATGAGCATGGTCAAGGACGGCCGCCTGAAGGCGCTGGCCGTGACCTCGTCCAAGCGCTCCACGCTGCTGCCCGAGATCCCCACGCTGGCCGAAGTCGGCGTGCCCGGCATCGAGGGCTCGGCCTGGATCGGTTTCGTGATTTCGTCCAAGGTGCCCGCCGACATCCAGAAGAAGCTGTCGGACGCGCTGATCCAGGCGATCCGCGACCCCGAGGTGGTCAAGCGCCTGCAGGCGCAGTTCATGGACCCCGTGGGCAGCACCCCGGCCGAGTTCCGCGCCTACATGGACGATGAGCTCAAGCGCTGGGAACCCCTCATCACCAAGCTCGGCATCAAGGGCCAATAAGCCGGCCCGTAAGCCGGCCCATGAACGGGCGCCCCGGCGCCCGGCATTTCGCAACACCAGACGCAGTCCGCAAGACAAGCAAGGAGACAAGCATGACCCTCACCGAACCCGCCCGCCAGGTGCCGCTCTACGGCGAATACGACGTCGTCGTGCTGGGCGGCGGCCCCGCCGGCATCCTGGCCGCGGCCAGCGCCGCCCGCAACGGCGCCAGCGTGCTGCTGGTGGAACGCTATGGCTTTCTCGGCGGCATGGGCACGGCGGCGGGCGTCTCCAACTTCTGTGGCCTGCACGCCAACATCCGCGGCGCCATCCGCCAGGTCGTGCATGGCATGACGGACGACCTGCTGGACCGCATGCGCGCGCTGGACGGCCTGAACGACCCGCACCTGATCCTGGGCAAGATCCACGCCCAGGCCTACGACATCGCCGCCTTCAAGTGCGCGGCCGACGGCATGGTGCAGGACAGCGGCGCGCGGATCCTGTTCCATGCGCTGGCCACCGGCCTGGCGCGCGACGCCGCCGGCAATGTCGACGCGCTGTTCCTGGAAACCAAGTCGGGGCGCTGCGCGGTGCGCGGCAAGGTCTTCATCGACTGCTCCGGCGACGCCGACATCGCGCAATGGGGCGGCCTGCCGTTCGAGAAGGGCGACGCGCAGGGCCACATGCTCTACCCCACGCTGATGTTCAAGGTCGGCAACGTCGACGGCGCCCGCGCCCAGGAGGCCTGGAAGACCATTCCGCAGCTGATGGACCAGGCCACCGCCAGCGGCGAATTCACCTTCCCGCGGCGCGGCGCCATCGTGCGGCCGCAAAAGCATGACTACGAGTGGCGCGTCAACGTCACCCAGCTGGCCAACGCCGATGGCAGCGCGGCCGACGGCACCGACGCCGCCTCGCTCTCGACCGGCGAGCTGGAAGGCCGCCGCCAGATCACCGAATACCTGAAGTTCCTGCGCGCCAAGGTGCCGGGGTTCGAGAATGCCTACGTGCTCGACATCGCGCCGCAGCTGGGCATCCGCGAGACCCGCCGCATCGTCGGCGAAGCCATGCTGACCAAGGACGACGTGCTGGGCTGCGCCGACTTCGAGGACAGCATCGGCGTCAATGGCTGGCCGCTGGAAATGCACACCGCCGGCGACGTGCAATGGATGTGGCCGCCGATTCCCGAATCGCGCGGCTACAACCAGCTGCCGTTCCGCATGATGGTGCCGCGCCGCGGCCCCGGCGTGGCCGGCAACGTGCTGGTGGCCGGACGCTGCGCGTCGATGACGCACGAGGGCCAGTCGGCCGCGCGCGTCAGCGGCAGCTGCTTCGTCATGGGCGAGGCCGCCGGCACCGCGTCGGCGCTGGCGCTGCGCGCCGGCATCGCGCCCGCCGACCTGCCGATCGCCACGCTGCAGGCGCAACTGCAGCGGCAAGGCGCCTTCCTCGGCGGCCACGACTGAACATGCAAGGAATCCAGGAATGAACGCAACACCGGCAGTAAAGGGCGCGCCCCAATCCGTGATCGTGGTGGGCGGCGGCATCGGCGGCCTGGCCGCGGCGCTGGCGCTGACGCGCCAGGGCATCGCGGTGCAGTTGCTGGAGCAGGCCGCGCACATCGGCGAGATCGGCGCCGGCATCCAGCTCGGCCCCAACGCCTTCGCCGCGCTCGACGCGCTGGGCGTGGGCGCCACGGCGCGCCAGCGCGCGGTCTTCACCGACCACATCATCATGATGGACGCGGTCGACGCGCGCGAAGTGGTGCGCATCGACACCGGCGCCGCCTTCCGCGAGCGTTTCGGCGGCCCCTACGCCGTGATTCACCGCGCCGACATCCACCTGTCCATCCTGGAAGCGGTGCAGCAGAACCCGCTGATCCGCTTTCGCACCTCGACGCAGATCGCCAGCGTCACGCAGGACGGCAGGCGCGTGGAGGTCACCGACACCGAAGGCAACCGCTACCAGGCCGACGCGGTGATCGGCGCCGACGGCGTCAAGTCCGTGATCCGCGAACACCTGATCGGCGATCCGCCGCGCGTGACCGGCCACGTGGTCTACCGCG
This sequence comes from Achromobacter sp. ISS7, assembly GCF_056523125.1. NCBI lineage: Bacteria > Pseudomonadati > Pseudomonadota > Betaproteobacteria > Burkholderiales > Alcaligenaceae > Achromobacter > Achromobacter sp. ISS7. The sequence continues at coordinate 4,016,691 of NZ_JAWRZD010000001.1, forward strand.
CCGTGGTCGAGCGCGACAACATGCCCGAGGAACTGCGCATCAACGCGCCGGTGCTATGGGCCGGCCCGCACTGCCACCTGGTGCACTACCCGCTGCGCGGCGGCCAGCAGTACAACCTGGTGGTGACCTTCCACAGCCGCGAGCAGGAACAATGGGGCGTGCGCGAGGGCAGCAAGGAGGAAGTGCTGTCGTACTTCCAGGGCATCCATCCACGCCCGCACCAGATGCTCGACCGCCCAACCTCGTGGAAGCGCTGGGCCACGGCCGACCGCGAACCGGTCGAGCAGTGGGGCCAGGGCCGCCTGACCATCCTGGGCGACGCCGCCCACCCCATGACCCAGTACATGGCCCAGGGCGCCTGCATGGCGCTGGAAGACGCGGTGACGCTGGGCGAAGCCGTCAAGCGCTGCGACCACGACCTGCAAGCTGCCTTCCGCCTGTACGAATCGGTGCGCATCCCGCGCAGCGCGCGCGTGGTCTGGTCGACCCGCGAAATGGGCAGGCTCTATCACGCGCGCGGTGTCGAACGCACCGTGCGCAACATGCTGTGGACCGGCCGCGGCCAGTCCCAGTTCTACGACGCGCTGCAGTGGCTCTACGGCTGGAAAGTGGAGAACTGTCTCGCGGGCCCCATCCAGCCATAAAAAAAGCAGGCACAGGAGGAGACAACCATGACGACACGCATCACCCGCGGCGGCGCCGCGCTGCTGCTGGCACTGGCCGCCGGCGGCGTCCAGGCCCAGCAGAAACCCGTGGACATCGGCTTCATCGGCACGCTGTCGACCCCCGCCGGCTACATCGGCGAGGACGAACGCGACGCCTTCATGCTGGCGGTCAAGGAAGGCGGCGGCAAGCTCGGCGGCGTGCCGGTCAATGTGCGGGTCGAGGACGACGCGCTCAAGCCGGCCAACGCCAAGCAGATCGCCGACAAGATGGTGCAGGGCGGCGTGCGCCTGTTCACGGGCGTCAATTTCTCCAACGTCATGGCGGCGGTCGGGCCGACGGTGCTCAACGCCGGCGGCTTCTACGTCAGCCTGAACGCCGGTCCGTCCAACTATGCCGGCAAGGCCTGCAACCCGAACTACTTCGCCGTCGCCTTCCAGAACGACTCGTACGCCGACACCGCCGGCATCGCCGCCAATGAGCTGGGCGCCAAGCGCGTCGTCGTCATGGCGCCCAACTACCAGGCCGGCCGCGACGCCGTCGCCGGCTTCAAGCGCACCTACAAGGGCGAGATCGCCGAAGAGATCTACACCAAGCTGGAACAGGCCGACTTCTCGGTCGAGCTGGCGCGCATCCGCTCGCTCAACCCGGACGCCATCTTCCAGTTCCACCCGGGCGGCGCCGGCATCAACCTGACCAAGCAGTACGCCAACTCCGGCCTGGCCGACAAGATCAAGATGATCACGCCCATCTACTCGATGGACGAGCGCATGCTGGCCGCCACCGGCACCGCCGGCAAGGGCTTCTACCTGAGTTCGCTGTGGAGCGCGGACCTGGACAACGCGCAGAACAGGCATTTCGTCGAGGCCTTCACCAAGGCCTACAACCGCGCGCCGACCGCCTACGCGGCGCAGGCCTACGACACCGCCAACCTGATCGCGTCGGGCCTGAAGGCGGTGGACGGCGACATCACCGGCAAGGCCGACGCCTTCCGCGACGCGCTGCGCCGCGCCGACTTCCCCAGCGTGCGCGGCAAGTTCAAGTTCGGCCCCAACCAGCATCCGGTGCAGGACTGGTACCTGCTGCACATCGAGGCCGGCGCGGACGGCAAGCTGGTCTACAAGAACCTCAAGGTACTGGCCCGCGACCACACCGACGTGCACGCGGCCGACTGCAAGATGTAGCCGGCCGCGCCGGCGCGGCGCCCTGCCAGGGCCGCGCCGGTCAGTCGCGCGATTCGCAGAACGTCAGGCGGTTGCCGAACGGATCGGTCACTTGCAGCAGCCGGCCCCACGGCGCGTCCTCGACGCCAGGCCGCGCATAGCCATAGCGCCTGGCGATCAGTTCCGCCTGGTAGTCATCCACGCCCGTCGTGCGCACGAAGACGGCCGAGCCCGGCGTGGCGTCGCCATGGTGTTCGCTCAGGTGCAGCACCAGGTCGCCGCGATGCACCTGCGCGTACAGCGGCAGGCCCGGTTCGAAGCGATGTTCCCAGTCCCACTCGAAGCCGAGGAAATCCAGGTAGAACTCGCGCGCCTTGTCGACGGAAAAGATGCGCAGGATGGGGATGGCGGGGGACAAATGCATGATCTGGCCTTAGTATGCGAAGGGTCGCGCGCCCGCAATCCACGCAGGCGGCGCGCATCCAGCCAGCATAAATCAAACCGCTTGCCATGCCCGACGCCCAAGCCGCATCCTGGAAACACCTGCCCGCGCCGAAGAAGCGCGCCGCGCTGCCCTTCGACGCCACCTACACGGCCGACCAGTACGCGCGGCTGCGCCAGGGGCGCATCCCCGCGGAAATGGAAGACAAGTGGTTCATCTATCTCGACGATGGCGTGCTGCGCTTTCATCGCAGCTGGACCGGCATCTGGATCTACGCGCTGCGGCTGGAAGCCGCGGGCGACCAGTGGCGCGCGCATGACGCCTGGGTCAACCGCGAGGCCGACCAGTACGGCTGCACCGACCTGGACACCGACCGCAAGCTGCTGGCGCGGCTGGTGGACGGCCTGCTGGCCGCGCCACGCGAATGATCGAACCGCGGAAATGAGGCGGGCGCCGCGATCGCGGCGCCCGACGGAGACGCCGCCCGACGGATACGCCGCCCGACGGACAGGGGCGGCGCCGGGCCCGGTGCGCTCCAGCCGGAACGCGCCGGGCGCGCGAGCCTCAGTTCAGGCTGGCGCCGGAGATCTTGACGATCTCCTGGTACTTGGCCTTTTCGTTCTTGACGAACTCGGCGAAGGCTTCGGGCGTCATCGGCGCCGCTTCCGAACCCATCGTCAGCAGGCGTTGCTTGACGTCGGGCTGCTGCATCGCTTCCGAGTAGGCCTTGTTCAGCTTGGCCACGATCGGCGCGGGCGTGCCGCCGGTCGTGAAGACGCCGAACCAGGTGCCCAGGTCGAAGCCCTTGATGCCCGATTCTTCCACCGTCGGCACGTCGGCCAGCAGCGACGAGCGCTGGGCGGTGGTCACGGCCAGCGCCTTGACCTTGCCGTCCTTGATCAGCGGCGCCGAGGCCGCCAGGTTGTCGAACATGAAGTCCGACTGGCCCGACAGCAACGCCAGCTGCGCCGGCGCGGCGCCCTGGTAGGGGATGTGCTCGACGTTGATGCCGGCGCGCGCCTTGAGCAGTTCGCCCGACAGGTGGCCGGCGCTGCCGTTGCCGCCCGAACCGTAGTTCAGCTTGCCCGGGTTCTTCTTGGCGTAATCGATCAGGTCGGCCAGCTTCTCGATCTTGTTCTTGGTGGCGAACTCGACGTTCATCACCAGCACGTTCGGCACCGACGCCACGATAGTGACCGGGGCGAAGTCCTTCACCGGGTCATAGGGCAGGTTGGCGAACAGCCAGGGATTGATGGCGTGGGTCGCGACGGCGCCCATCACCAGGGTGTAGCCGTCGGCCGGGGCCTTGGCCACCAGGTCGGCGCCGATGTTGCCGCCGGCGCCCGAGCGGTTTTCCACCACCACGGGCTGGCCGAGCGAGCCGCGCACCTTCTCGGCCAGCATGCGGGCCATGGTGTCGAGCGGGCCGCCGGGCGGGTAAGGCACCACGAAGCGCAGCGGCTTGGTGGGGTAGTCGGTGGCCTGGGCCAGCGCGGGCGCGCCGAAGGACAGCGTGGCGGCCAGGGCCGCGGCGCCGCCCAGCAGGACGCGGCGCATGGCGCTACGGGGGGTCGGTTTCATCTCGTTTGCTCCTCTCATTGCATCAATGGCGGTCGGTAGCATACCGCAGTGGCATGAATGCCGTAACAAAGGGATACCAGGAGAACCGGGCGCTTTTCCCCGGACCGGCCGCCCGTTCCCGGGCCGGTCCGGGCGGCAGGAGGCCTTGCCGGGCCCGCTGGAATCGGCCGAAATCCGGGCCGCCCTGCCACGCAAGCGCCAAAGAAAAAACGCCTTCCGGGGAAGGCGTTTTCACGCTGGGCGCAGGGGCCGGGCAGGCCCGCCCGGCCTCAATGCAGGATCTGGCTCAGGAACAGCTTGGTGCGCTCGTTCTGCGGGTTGTCGAAGAACTCGTCCGGGCTGTTCTGCTCGATGATCTCGCCGCGGTCCATGAAGATGACGCGGTTGGCGACCTTGCGCGCGAAGCCCATTTCGTGGGTCACGCACAGCATCGTCATGCCGCTTTCCTGGGCCAGGTTGACCATCACGTCCAGCACTTCCTTGACCATTTCCGGGTCCAGCGCCGAGGTCGGCTCATCGAACAGCATGATCTTGGGGCTCATGCACAGCGAGCGGGCGATGGCCACGCGCTGCTGCTGGCCGCCCGAGAGCTGGCCGGGGAATTTCTTGGCCTGGTCCGGGATGCGCACGCGCTCCAGGTACTTCATGGCCGTGGCCTCGGCTTCGGCGCGCGGCTTCTTGAGCACCCACATCGGGCCCAGCGTCAGGTTCTCCAGCACCGTCAGGTGCGGGAACAGGTTGAAGTGCTGGAACACCATGCCGACGTCCTTGCGGATGGTCTCGATGTGCTTGAGGTCGTTGGTGAGCTCCGTGCCGTCCACGATGATGTGGCCTTTCTGGTGCTCTTCGAGCCGGTTGATGCAGCGGATCATGGTGGACTTGCCCGAGCCGGACGGCCCGCACACCACGATGCGCTCACCCGGCGCCACGTCCAGGTTGATGTTGCGCAGCACGTGGAACTGGCCGTACCACTTGTTCACGTCCTGCAGTCGAATGATGGCATCAGACATGCCTGTACTCCCGTAAATATCGCGTTGCGGGCCCGCCTGGGGCGGGCCCGCGGCAAGGTTCTATCGTGCGTGACCGGTGGCCAGGCGTTTTTCCAGCGCCTGGCTGTATTTGGACATGGAGAAGCAGAAGACGAAGTAGATCAGCGAGATGAACAGATACGCCTCCACCCCGAATCCGCGCCATGCCGCGTCGGACAGGGCCGCCTTGGCCGCCAGCGTCAGGTCGAAGATGCCGATGATCACCACCAGCGAGGTGTCCTTGAACAGCGCGATGAAGATGCTGACCAGCGGCGGGATCACGATCTTGAGCGCCTGCGGCAGGATGATCTTGCGCATCTGCTGCCAGTAGTTCAGGCCGAGCGAGTCGGCGCCTTCGTACTGGCCCTTGGGGATCGCCTGCAGGCCGCCGCGCACCGTTTCGGCGATATACGCGGCCGCGAACATGATGATCGCGATCTGCGCGCGCAGCAGCTTGTCGATGGAGAAGCCCTCGGGCAGGAACAGCGGCAGCATCACCGACGACATGAACAGCAGGCTGATCAGCGGCACGCCGCGGATCAGCTCGATGTACACGACGCACAGCGCCTTGATGGCCGGCATCTTCGAGCGCCGGCCCAGGGCCAGCAGCACGCCGATCGGGAAGGCGAAGGCGATGCCGAACGTCGACAGGATCAGCGTCAGCGGCAGGCCGCCCCAGCGCGCGTTCTCGACGTAGGTCAGGCCCAGCACGCCGCCCCACATCAGGATCGCCACGGCGGTCAGGCCGACGGTCCAGATGATGGCGAGCTTCCAGTTCCAGAAACGGCGGATGCCGCTGCACACGATCACCGCGACCAGGATGATGGTCGCGATCAGCGGGCGCCACTGCTCGTCGAACGGATAGGTGCCGAACAGGATCAGCCGGTGCTTCTCGATGATGAAGGCCCAGCAGGCCCCGCCCACGGAAGCGCGGCATTCCTGCGCGTTGGCGGCGGTGTAGTTGGCCTTGATGAAGGCCCATTCCACCAATGCCGGCACCGACATCAGCAGGAACCACGCCACCAGCACCGTGATCAGGATGTTCAGCGGCGAGGAGAACAGGCGCGAGCGCAGCCACGCCCACGCGCCGACATGGGTCTTGGGCGGCGGCAGCCCTTCGCTGGAGGTATGCGTAGTGCTGCTCATATCAACGCTCCACCAGCGCAATGCGCTTGTTGTACCAGTTCATGAAGATCGAGATCGACAGGCTGACCGTGAGGTACGCGCCCATGATGATGAGAATGCCCTCGATGGCCTGCCCGGTCTGGTTCAGCGTGGTGTTGACCACCGACACGATGTCCGGATAGCCGATGGCCACGGCCAGCGAGCTGTTCTTGGTGAGGTTGAGGAACTGGCTGGTCATCGGCGGGATGATGACGCGCAGCGCCTGCGGCAGCACCACCAGGCGCAACACCTGCTTGCGGCGCAGGCCCAGCGCGCCGGCGGCTTCCCACTGGCCGGTATTGACCGCCTGGATGCCCGAGCGCACCACTTCGGCGATGAAGGCCGAGGTGTAGATCACCAGGCCCGCCAGCAGCGCGGCGAACTCCGGCGACAGCGTCAGGCCGCCGCTGAAGTTGAAGCCCTTCAGTTCCGGCATGTCCAGCGTCAGCGACGCGCCGCTGACCAGCCAGCCGATCACCGGCAGGCCGATCAACAGGCCGATGGCCGCGCGGCCCAGCGGGAACACGTGGCCGGTGGCTTCCTGGCGCTTCTTGCCCCAGTGGCCCAGGAACAGGATGGCGACGATGGCCAGGCCGAGGCCGGCCAGCATCCAGTCGAGCGAGTTACCTTCCAGCGCCGGCACCTTCAGGCCGCGGTTGGAAATGAACACGCCCGGCAGCGGGTTGTGCGCCTGGCGCGGGCCTGGCATGTTCTCGGTGATGAGCGCATACCAGAAGAACAGCTGCAGCAGCAGCGGCACGTTGCGCATCACTTCGACGTAGACCGAGGTGATCTTGGCGACGAGCCAGTTCTTGGACAGCCGGCCGACGCCGATCAGCGTGCCGAGGATGGTCGCCAGCACGATGCCGAGCACGGCCACGCGCAGCGTGTTGAGCAGGCCCACCCAGATGGCGCGGCCATACGTATCGGCGGGGGTATAGGCGATGGGCGTTTCACCGATGGCGAAGCCGGCCTCGCGTTGAAGGAAACCGAAGCCCGTGGCGATGTTGCGCACGGACAGGTTGTGAAGCGTGTTTGAAACCAGGAACCACACCGCCGTGGCAACGGCGGCCAGTGCTATCACTTGATAGACCACCGCGCGCACGCCGGGATCGTTCCAGTTCAGACGCCGGGGGGGTGCCGAAATCGGGGCGTTTTTATTGGGAGTCGTCATGAATGAATCTACAGAAGTCGGACACCGGGCGGCTGGGCCCGAAAGACCGCGCCGCCCACTCCTGCCGCCCGCTCGAAGGCGGGCTAGGCATGGCGCCGCTGGGGCGCCATGCCGGGCAGCCGTGTGTTAGCGCACCGGCCAGCCGTACATCAAGCCACCTTGCTTATAGCTGGCGTTCAGGCCGCGGTCCAGCTTCATCGCGCTGCTCTTGCCGAGCGTGGCTTCGAAGCTTTCGCCGTAGTTGCCGACCTGCTTGATGATGTTGTAGGCCCACTTGTCGTCCACGCCCAGGTTCTTGCCCATGCCCGGGGTCACGCCCAGGATGCGCTGGATGTTGGGGTTGGTGCTCTTGGTCATTTCATCGACGTTGGCCTTGGTGATGCCGTATTCCTCGGCTTCCAGCATCGCGTTCAGCGACCAGCGGATCACGTTGAACCATTGCTCGTCGCCCTGGCGCACCATGGGGCCCAGCGGCTCCTTGGAGAAGTCTTCCGGCAGGATGATGAACTTGTCCGGATTCTCCAGCGTGGTGCGGGTCGAGGCCAGCTGCGACTTGTCGGTCGTGAAGGCGTCGCAACGGCCGGCCGAGAAGGCGCGGATGATTTCGTCGTACTTGTCGATCACGACGGGCTTGAATTCGATCTTCTGGCCACGGAACCAGTCGGCCAGGTTCAGCTCGGTGGTGGTGCCGGGCTGCACGCAGATGGTGGCGCCGTTCAGTTCCTTGGCGCTCTTGACGTTCAGGTCCTTGGAGACCATGACGCCCTGGCTGTCGTAGTAGTTCACGCCCACGCCGATCAGGCCCAGGGTGGTGTCGCGCGTCAGCGTGACGGTGGTGTTGCGGGTCAGCACGTCGATTTCGCCCGACTGCAGGGCGGTGAAGCGCTGCTGCGTATTCAGCGGCGTGACCTTGAACTTGCTGGCGTCGCCGAACATGGTGGCGGCGACGGCGCGGCACAGGTCCACGTCCAGGCCCTTGTATTCACCCTTGCTGTCCGCGATCGAGAAGCCCGGGATGCCGGTCGAAACGCCGCATTGGACAAACCCTTTCTTCTTGACGTTATCGAAGGTCGCACCCGCATTGGCAGCCGCGGACGCAGCGAACAGGGCGGTGCCAATGGCAGCGAGTTTCAGTACTTTCATCGTGATCTCCGTAGGGGTGTAGCGAAGCCGAACGCAAGGCCGGGTTGGGCTTTACGCATGGGGCGGATGGTAGCGTCCGCAAAGCGGCCTCCGCATCCGGGAATTCCCTTGAAATATAGGGACACTGGATGAAATCAAACGGGGTTTTGCGATAAAAACGGGGACACATTTTCGTTCGAAAAAACGTGTCCAACCGGTCACTTTTGCGCGGGGCCGGCGGTCACATCAGGACACTTTTTCCCGCAAGGGCCTTGCGCGGTTTTAGGCCAGCTTACTGTCCCCGAGTTAATATTGCGGCTTCATCCGACAGCCGCCATGATCGAATTCCAGCACGTATTCAAATCGTATGGCCGCGGCCGCAATATCCTGGCCGACATCAACTTCCGCGTGAGCGCGGGAGAGTTCGTTTTCGTGTCGGGGCCATCCGGCGCCGGCAAGTCGACCCTGCTCAAGCTGATCGGCGGGCTCGAGCCCGCCAGCCGCGGCTCGATCCAGGTCAACGGCCAGCGGCTCGACAAGCTGCCCGCCCGCGCCCGGCCCTACCTGCGCCGCGCCGTCGGCGTGATCCTGCAGGACACGCACCTGCTGTTCGATCGCAGCGCGTTTGAAAACGTGATGCTGCCGCTGGCCGTCACCGGCCACCCCGGCGACTCGGCCGCCGCGCGCGCCCGCGCCGCGCTGGACAAGGTCGGCCTGTCGGGCAAGGAAGATCTCAACCCCATCGAGCTGTCGGGCGGCGAGCAGCAGCGCCTGGCGATCGCGCGCGCCATCGTCAACCGGCCCGCCATCCTGATCGCCGACGAACCCACCGCCAACCTCGACCACGACAACGCGCAGCGCATCATGAATGTGTTCCGCGACTTCAACCGCGTCGGCGTCACCACGCTGATCGCCTCGCACGACCAGGAACTCATGGCGCGCTACGCCACCCGCACCCTGCGCATCGACCCCGGCAAGTTCGCCGACTCGCACGGCGCCGCCACGCCCCCGGCCGACGCCGGCCACGGCATCGCCGGAGAACCGGCATGAACGCCTGGCTGCGGCAGCATCGCTATGCGCTCATGGTCACCTTGCGCCGGCTGGTCAAGCAGCCGTTCTCGTCGCTCGCCAACCTGCTGGTGATGGCGCTGGCGCTGGCCCTGCCGCTGCTGGGCAGCGCCATCCTGGTGTCGGTGCAGCCGGTGGCGCGGCAGATGTCCGTCACCCCCGAAGTCACCGTCTTCCTGCGGGTCGACGCGCCGGCCGGCGCCGCCGCCGACATCGCCAAGCGCATCCAGGGCGAGTACGCCAACGACGTGCGCGCGGTGCGCGTGGTCGGTCGCGACGACGCCCTGGCCGACCTGCGCGCCAACCCCGCCTGGCAGCAGGCGCTGGCCGTGCTGCCCGGCAACCCCCTGCCCGACGCGGTGGTGGTGACCCTGGCCGAAGGCGAAGACCTGGCCGGCCGCGCCGACAAGCTGGCGCAGGCCTGGAAACAATGGAACCAGGTGGACCTGGTGCAGCTGGACAGCGCCTGGGTCCAGCGGCTGGAGGCCATCCTGCGCTTCGCCCGCATCGGCCTGGGCTTCCTGGCCGCCTGCGTGGCGGTGGTGGTGCTGGCCACGGTGTTCAACACCGTGCGCATGCAGGCCCTGTCGCAGCGCGAGGAAATCGCGGTGGCGCGGCTGGTGGGCGCCACCGAGTCGTTCGTGCGGCGGCCGTTCCTGTACCTGGGCGCGCTGTCCGGCGCCCTGGCCTCGCTGCTGGCGATCGGCGTGGCGGCGGTGGCGCTGTCGCCGCTGAACAACGCCCTGCTCGGCCTGGCCCGCAGCTATGGGGCGGAATTCGCCCTGCATTTGCCCGGCGCCCCCGTGCTGCTGACGGCCATCGTGGCCTCGGCCGCCCTCGGCGCGCTGTCGGCCCGCTGGTCCGTGACCCGCAGCACGCGCTTCTAAACCCGCGTATAGCCCCCCTTCTTCCCCGTGATCCGGGGAACGGCCCCGCCCGACCCTGGTTAGGATGGAAGCACCATCCCGGCAATGGCCGCGCGCGGACCGGCCGCCGGGGTGCGTCAGTCCCGTGTCACGGGCTGTGCCGGCGCCGCAAGACGCCCACGAATCCAGCCGGATGGCCCGCATTACGGGCAAACGGCCATATTTATCAGGGACATAACAAAGTCGCGGTTACACAGGTTTTCCCCCTATTACAGGCCAGATGTGTAAGAATAAAGCGTCATTTTTCTTCATATTTTGAAACGTTTACAGTCCCACCGAGCGCTGCCTTCGTGTCCCAATCGTTGTTCTTGCCCTTGATTCCGTTCCATGGTCGCCCGTCTTGAAGCCCGTGCGACGCGCCATTACTTCGATAGCGCGTTCCAGTCTCAGGCGGTGAAGGTACTCCCCAACGAGTACTACGTCACCGACGAAGACATCATGATCTCGACCGTGCTCGGGTCGTGCGTGGCCGCCTGCATCCACGATCCCGTCACCGGCGTGGGCGGCATGAACCACTTCATGCTGCCCGAGGGCGACATGCAGTCGCCCGCCTCGGCCACCATGCGCTATGGCGCCTTCGCCATGGAAGTCCTGATCAACGAACTGCTCAAGGCCGGCGCGTCGCGCGACCGCCTCGAGGCCAAGGTGTTCGGCGGCGGCGCGGTGCTCTCCGCCATGCAGCAGATGAACATCGGCGAACGCAACGGCCAGTTCGTGCTGAACTACCTGCGCACGGAAGGCATTCCGGTCAAGGCGCAGGACCTGGGCGACGTGCATGCGCGCCGCATCAACTACTTCCCGCGCGATGGCCGCGTGATGGTCCGCAAGATGGCGCCGCACCACCAGCGCGCCGAAGAGATCATCGCCAAGCGCGAACAGGCCGCCGCCGAAAGCGTGCAGGCCAAGACCCACAGCCCGCCGCGGGTCGAACGCTTCGCGCGGCCCGGCGTGGAACGCTTTGACCGCCCCGCCGCCCGTCCGGGCGTGGAACGTTTCGATCGCCCCGGCGTCGAGCGTTTCGACCGGCCGGGAGTCGAGCGCTTCGACCGTCCCGCCACGCGTCCCGGGGTGGAACGCTTCGACACCGGTGTCACCCGCCGCCGCAAGCCGGAAACCGCGGGCGGCTGAGCCCGCCGCCGCGTCAGCAGCCGAAGCTGGCGCGGTACTGGCTGGGCGACACGCCCAGCCGCCGCTGGAACACCTCGCGCAGGTGCCGCGCATCGCGAAAGCCGCAATCGAACGCCACGGTCTTGAGCGGCGCCGACGCGCGCTCCAGCCGCGCGCGGGCCGCGTCCACCCGGACGCTTTCGACGAAATCCGCCGGCGTGACGCCCGCATCCCGCAGGAACACCCGAGAGAAGTTGCGGCGGCTCATGTTGGCCACCGCCGCCAGCGCATCCACGCCGAGGTCGTCGGCCAGGTGCCCCAGCACGTACTGCTGCACCTGCGCCACCGCCGAGGTCTCCTCGACGAAAGGCGTGAGGAACGGGCTGAACTGCGATTGCCCGCCCGCGCGCTGCATGAACACCACCAGCCGCTTGGCCACGTTCAGCGCCACCTCCGGCCCGTGGTCCTGCGCCACCAGGTACAGCGCCAGGTCGATGCCGGCGGTCACCCCCGCCGACGTGTGCAGGCGACCGTCCTGCGCGTACAGGCGGTCGGTCTCGACCCGCAGGTCCGGATAGCGCGCCGCCAGCGCCGGCGCGTCGTTCCAGTGGGTGGTGACCGTGGCGCCGGCGGGCAGGCCGGCGCGCGCCAGCAGGAAGACGCCATTGCAGATCGAGCCGTAGCGCTCGGCCCGCTCGCAGGCCGCGCGCAGCCAGGCCAGCGCGTCGTCCGATTCCCGCGCCGCCGGCAGGCCCGGGCCGCCGGCCGCCAGCAGCAGATCGGGCACGTCCGCGACCTCGGCGTAGTGGCGCTGCGGCGTCAGCAGCATGCCGTTGGAACAGGGCACCGCGCCGCGCGTCAGGCCGATCAGTTCCATCCGGTACTGGCGCGCGGGCAGCAGGAAGCGGTTGGCCTCGGCGAACACGTCCAGCGGTCCGCTGACGTCCAGCGACTGCACGCCGGGAAACACGAGGATGGCGACGGATTTCATGGGCTCGGAAGGAGAGAGGGTGGGCGCGGCACGGCGCTGCCACCGCGGCACCGGCCGCCGCAGCATCGGCCGCCGCGGCAACAACGCCGCCGCCAGGCGCTACCTTAGCCCAAGCCCGCCAGCATGCCGATCCCCCCGCTCCGGGCCTGGCCGCAAACCGTGCCACGGCGGCCGCAATCCGCCGCCCTCCCGGGCCTTGGCCGCCGGATGCGCCATGCTGGCCGGAATCCGTCCCGCGCGGCGCTGGCCCGTGGCCGAGCGTCCGCGCAGACTGCCTTGCATCGCCCTCCGGGCTCGCCACGCAAGGAAACGCATCATGCAAACGCCCTCCCCCGACCCCAGCGAACGCGTCGGTCCCGCCTTTTCCGTCGACGGCATGCTGCTGGCCCGCGACAAGACGCGCCAGGCCATCGAGGACATCGCCGCGCGCATCCGCCCCGGCATGATCGAGGAAGACGCCGTCGCCATGGCCAAGCAGACCCTGATCGACGCCGGCCTGGCGCTCAGCTGGCATCCCACCCGCGTGCGCTTCGGCGCCAACACCATGAAGGCCATGCGCCAGGCGTCCGCGCCCGGCGTGGCGCTGGGCGAGCACGACATCTTCTTTCTCGACATCGCCCCGCGCCTGGACGCCTGGGAAGGCGATGGCGGCAAGAGCTACGTGGTGGGCGATGACCCCGGGCAGGCGCGCTGCGCGCGCGACGCCGAGGCGCTGTTCCACGACGTGCGCGGCGTCTGGCTGCGTGAGCGGCTGAGCGGGCAGGCGCTGTACGCCTATGCCGACCGCCAGGCGCGCGCCATGGGCTGGGAACTGAATTTCGACCTGCCCGGCCACCGCGTGTCCGACTTCCCGCACGCGGCGATCCACACCGGCTCGCTCGCCGACCTGGCGATCAGCCCGTCGGAGATGCGCTGGATCCTGGAGATCCACCTGCGCGATCCGCAGGGCCGCTACGGCGCGTTCTTCGAGGACATGCTGCTGGACGACGCGCACTATCCGGCGTGAAGGCCGCGCTCGGCGGACGGCCCCTGCGGCGGACCCGGCGGCCGCCCCGCGCCGCCGGCCGCCGCCCCGCCCCCGCTACGCCGCCCGCGCGCCCCCGATCGACACCACGTTGGCGCTGAAGTCCTTGAGCAGGGCCTCGCGCCGCGCGGCGGCCTTTTCCATGGCCGCCTCCTTCACGTGGCCATAGCCGCGGATCTCTTCCGGCACGCTGGCCAGCGCCACCGCGCGGTCGAGGTTGCCGCGGTTGAGCTTGGACAGGATCGCGGTCAGCGTCTCGCGGTACTCGCTCGCCAGCTCGCGCTCGGCGCGGCGTTCGCGGGTGTAGCCGAACGGGTCCAGCCGCGTGCCGCGCAGGCGCTTGCAGCGCGCCAGCAGGCGGAACACCCGCAGCATGCCGGGGCCGTAGGCCTTCTTGACCAGGTGGCCGTCCGGGCCGCGGCGCGCGAACAGCGGCGGCGCCAGGTGGAAGCGCAGCTTCCAGTCGCCCTCGAACTGCTCGCCGATGCGCTTGAGGAATTCGCCGTCGGTATACAGCCGCGCCACCTCGTATTCGTCCTTGTAGGCCAGCAGCTTGAAGTAGTAGCGCGCCACCGCCAGCGCCAGGCGCTGGGTGCCCGTGGCCTCGTGCTCGGCGTGCGCCACCTTGTCCACCAGGTCGGTGTACTGCCTGGCGTAGGCCGCGTCCTGGTATTGCGTCAGGAAGGCGCGGCGCGTCTCGACCAGGCGCTCCAGTTCGCCGGCCGGCTTCTTCAGTTCCACTACCGGGCTGGCCGCGCGCGGACGGCGGATCTCGATGATGCCGTCCGGATGCGCCGGCGCGCCGCCATTGGCCAAGAGGCGCGTGACGCCGGCCAGGTCATGCGCGGCGCGGCGGCCCCAGGCGAACGCGGCCAGGTTGTTGGGCACCTGCTGGCCGTTCAGCTCGATGGCGCGCAGCAACGACTCGCGCGACAGCGGCAGCCAGCCCTTCTGGTAGGCGTAGCCCATCATCAGCGGGTTGGAGTAGATGGCGTCGCCCAGCAGCCCCACGGCCAGCGCCGACGCATCCACCGTGTGCAGGTTGTCCTTGCCACAGGCGGCCTGCAGGTCCGCCGTCAGGTTGGCGCCCGGCAGCGTCCAGTCCGGGTTGGTCACGAATGCCGCGGTGGGCGCGGTGTCGCTGTTGAGCAGCGCGCGCGAGCGGCCCGGACGCAGCCGCGCCATGGCGTCGGCGCTGGTCGCCACCACCAGGTCGCCGGCCAGCATCAGGTCGGCCTCGCCCATCGCCACGCGCGTATTCATCAAGTGGTCCGGCGTCTGCGCCAGCACCACGTGCGAATAGACCGCCCCGCCCTTCTGCGCCAGGCCGGCCATGTCCAGCACCGAACAGCCCTTGCCTTCCAGGTGCGCCGCCATGCCCAGCAGCTGGCCGATGGTGACCACGCCGGTGCCGCCGACACCGGCGATGAACACGCCATAGGCCTGCGCCAGCGCCGGCAACGCCGGTTGCGGCACGTCGTCGTCGACCGCGCCTTCCGGCGCCAGCGCGCGCGGCTTCCTGAGCTTGCCGCCTTCCACCGTGACGAAGCTGGGGCAGAAGCCCTTCAGACAGGAGAAGTCCTTGTTGCAGCTGGACTGGTTGATGGCGCGCTTGCGGCCGAACTCGGTCTCCAGCGGCTCCACCGACAGGCAGTGCGATTTCTGCGAACAGTCGCCGCAGCCTTCGCACACGCGTTCGTTGATGACCACGCGCCGCGCCGGGTCGGGATAGGCGCCGCGCTTGCGGCGGCGGCGCTTCTCGGTGGCACAGGTCTGGTCATAGATCAGCACCGACACGCCGGGGTGTTCGCGCAGTTCGCGCATCACCGCGTCCAGCTCGTCGCGGTGCCTGACCGGCACGCCCGGCGCCATGCCGGCCATGCCCTGGTATTTCTCCGGTTCGTCGGTCACCACCACGATCCTGTCGATGCCCTCGGCCGCCACCTGGCGGCTGATCATCGGCACGCTGATGGGGCCGTCCACCGGCTGCCCGCCGGTCATGGCCACCGCGTCGTTGAACAGGATCTTGTAGGTGATCGGCGCCTTGGCCGCCACGGCCGCGCGGATCGCCAGCAGGCCCGAATGGAAGTAGGTGCCGTCGCCGAGGTTGGCGAACACGTGCTTTTCCTCGGTGAACGGCGCCTGGCCCAGCCACGGCACGCCCTCGCCGCCCATCTGCGTGTAGACCTGGGTATTGCGGCCCATCCAGGTCACCATGTAGTGGCAGCCGATGCCTGCCATGCCGCGCGAGCCGTCCGGCACCCGCGTCGAGGTATTGTGCGGACAGCCCGAACAGAACCACGGCTTGCGGTCTTCCACCACGCGCGGACGCGCCAGCGCCTGTTCGCGGCCGGTGATGAAGGCCAGCCGTGCCTCGATGCCGGCGCGCACGTCCGCCGGCAACTCGAAGCGCAGCAGGCGCGCGGCGATGGCCTTGGCCACCATCGCCGGCGAAAACTCGTAGTGCGCCGGCAGCAGCCAGTTGCCCTGCGGCACCGACCACTCGCCGCCGTCCTTGTCGTCGAACTTGCCGACCACGCGCGGGATCTTCTTGCCGCTGCCGATCCAGCTGAACAGTTCTTCCTTCAGCTGGTATTCGAGCACCTGGCGCTTTTCCTCGACCACCAGGATCTCGTCCAGGCCATCGGCGAAGCGCGCCATGCCGGTGGACTCCAGCGGCCACACCATGCCGACCTTGAACAGGCGCAGGCCGATGCGCTGGCACACCGCCTCGCTCAGCCCCAGGTCGGACAGCGCCTGGCGCGTGTCCAGGTAGGCCTTGCCCGAGGTCATGATGCCGAAGCGCGCGTCGCGCGCCGGCACCTGCCACAGTTCGCGGTTCAGGTTGTTGGCGCGGGCGTAGGCCAGCGCCGCGTAAAGCTTGTAGTCCAGCAGCCGCGCCTCCTGCTGCAGCGGCGTGTCCGGGATGCGGATGTTCAGGCCGTCCGGCGGCAGCCGGAAATCCTCGGGCAGCACGATCTGCACGCGATACGGATCCACGTCCACCGAGGCCGACACCTCGACGATGTCGGTGATGCATTTCATGCCGACCCAGACGCCGGCATAGCGGCTCATGGCCCAGCCGTGCAGGCCGTAGTCCAGCACCTCCTGCACGCTCGACGGGAACAGCGCCGGGATCATGCAGGCCTTGAGGATGTGGTCGCTCTGGTGCGGCAGCGTCGACGACTTGGCCGGATGGTCGTCGCCGGCCACCACCAGCACGCCGCCATGCGGCGAGGTGCCGGCGGCGTTGGCGTGCTTGAACACGTCGCCGCAGCGGTCCACGCCCGGGCCCTTGCCGTACCACATGCCGAACACGCCGTCGTACTTGGCGCCGGGGAACAGGTTGACCTGCTGCGTGCCCCACACCGCGGTGGCCGCCAGGTCCTCGTTGATGCCCGGCTGGAACTCGACGTGGTGCGCCTTCAGGTACTTGGCCGCCTTCCACATGTTCTGGTCGACCCCGCCCAGCGGCGAGCCCCGGTAGCCCGACACGAACCCGGCCGTGTTCAGCCCGGCGCGCAGGTCGCGCAGCCGCTGCATCATCGGCAGGCGCACCAGGGCATGGATGCCGCTCATCCAGGCGCGGCCGCTTTCCAGGGTGTATTTGTCGTCCAGCTGGACGGATTCGAGCGCCGCGCGCAGCGCGGGCGTGAGGGGGGCATTCATGTCTACTCCGAGGGTCGTGGAACGCCCGCGGCAGCCAACGCACCACGCCCTCTTGAAGCGCATGCGGGCAAGCGGCGGGAGGTGAATTCCGGGCGCTCGATGCGCCTCTGTCCTACGGTTGTAACCGCTCGCCCCACCCCCGGCAATAGGGCGATGCGATAATTGCGGGCATGGACTTCGCCCCTCGCATCGTCGCCTGGCAACGCCAGCACGGCCGCCACGATCTCCCCTGGCAAAACACCCGGGATCCCTACCGCATCTGGCTCTCCGAGATCATGCTGCAGCAGACGCAGGTGGCCACGGTGATCCCCTACTACGAACGCTTCCTGCAGCGCTTCCCCGACGTCGCCGCGCTGGCCGCCGCCGCCCAGGAAGACGTGATGCCCTACTGGGCCGGCCTGGGCTACTACGCCCGCGCCCGCAACCTGCACCGCTGCGCCCAGGAAATCGCGCGCGACTGGAACGGCCGCTTTCCGCCCACCGCCGAAGCCATCGCCACCCTGCCCGGCATCGGCCGCTCGACCGCCGCCGCCATCGCCGCCTTCGCCTACGGCGAGCGCTCGCCGATTCTCGACGGCAACGTCAAGCGCGTCTTCACCCGCCAATTCGGCATCGCCGGCGACCCCGCCAAGCGCGAGATCGAACAGCGCCTGTGGGCCCTGGCCGACGCCCAGGTCGAGGCCGCGCCCGACCTTGACATGGCCGCCTACACGCAAGGCCTGATGGACCTGGGCGCCACCCTCTGTACGCGCGGCAAGCCGGCCTGTGAGCGCTGCCCGGTCGCCGACACCTGCGTCGCCAGGCGCGAAGGCCGCCAGGCCGAACTGCCCACGCCCAAGGCGCGCAAGGCGATTCCGGAACGCGAGACCGCCATGCTGGTGCTGCAATGGCGCGGCGCCTATCTGCTGCAGCAACGGCCCGAACCGGGCATCTGGGGCGGGCTGTGGAGCCTGCCGGAATTCGAAGTGGCCGGCGACCCCGGCGCCGCGTCGCGGGCCCTGGGGCTGGAGCCGGAACGGCACAGCGCCCTGGCGGCTTTCTCGCATACCTTCACGCACTACCGGCTGCATGTCCGGCCCTGGTGGGTCGAGGTGCGCGCGGCCAGCCTGCGCGACGGCCATCCGCCGACGCGCTGGGTCGCGCCCGACGAGCTGGCGGCCACGGCGCTGCCGGCGCCGGTGAAGAAGCTGTTGCTGGGACTGGCGCAGGCCAACGCGGCGCACGGCACGCTGTTCTGAGCGTCGCCCGCGCCCGCCCCGCGCTTGCCGGCCGCTGCCGGCAGGCGCGCCCGGCTGGGCGGCCCTAGCGGGGTTCGCGGTCCGCCGGCGCGTCCGGCAGGACCAGCTTCTCCAGGTAGGCCAGGTCTTCGCGCAGCAGGCGCAGCGATTCGCTCACGTCGGGGCTGCGCGGCCGCCGCGCCTCGTCGCGCAGCAGTGAACGCACCGCCATGTCCGCCATGATGGCCGAGACCTCGGCGCGGCTGAGCCTGCCGTCCGGCTTGTACCACCAGGCCGACCAGTTGCACATGCCGATCAGGCTGACCGCCGCAATGTGCGGATCCACCATCCGGAACTGGCCGTCCCGCACCCCTTTCTCGATGACCGTGCTGAAGTTCTCCAGCAGGCTGCGCCGCGCCGCCTGCAACGCCGCGCGCTGCTTGGGGGTCATGTCGCCCTCGGTGCGGTCGGCCACGCGGAATTCCGCCGGACGCGACAGGATCAGGTCGGCGTGCCGGGCCACCAGGGCCCCCAGCGCCTGCACCGGATCCAGATCGTCGCGGGCCACGGTTTCGCCGGCCAGCTTGCGCGCCGTGTTCAGGACTTCCTCGGTCAAGGCCCGCAGGATCGCGTCCTTGCTCTTGAAGTAGTAATAGACCGCGGTGCGGCTCAAGCCCAGGGTCTCGGCGATGTCCTGGATGCTGGTGCCGCCGGTGCCGCGCTCGATGAACAGCGTCGCCGCGGCATCGAGTATGGCGCTGCGCAGCGCTTCGCCCTTCAGGGTTCCCTTGGTGCTTGGTTCGGTCACGGTTGCGGTTTTCCTTCAAAGGCCGCCCAACACGGCTCGGGCGAATTATGTCATCCGCGAGATCGGCGGGCCCCCGCCAGCGGGGTCCGCACGGTGCGGACATCCGTCCGATTTGACCACAGTGTCAGTTTTTCGACTTTGATTGACATCAAAGTCAAATATTTGTCTAATCTGACGAAACCAGCCCCGCAACGACTATCCAAGGAGACGGATATGACGTCCGGCACCCCATCGAGCCAGGTCACCGCCGGCTTTCTGAATACCGACTGGAACCCGCGCGACCTGCCGCCGGGCGCCACCACCCGCAATACCGTCCTGCGCACCGCCGACGGCGCGGCCACCTCCGGATCGCTCTACCTGCCCGCGGGGCCGCGCCCCGACACCGTGGTCTGCGTCATGCACCCGCGCGAATTCATGGCCTGCCACTACCTGATCCCCGACATAGTCGCGGCGGGCTGCGCGGCCTGGTCGCAAGGCGCCCGCTCGGTCGGCAACGACCTGCGGCTGGAGCACGAAACCGCCCTGCAGGACGTGGCGGCGGGCCTGCGCCACCTGCGCGAGCAAGGGTTCAAGCACATCATCCTGCTGGGCAATTCCGGCGGCGCCGGGCTGTACGCCTTCTATGCCCACCAGGCCGGCCTGCCGCCGTCGCAACGGGTGGCGCGCACGCCCGGCGGCAAGCGCAGCGGGCTGGCGGACCTGGACATGCCCGCGATCCACGGCATGGTCCTGGTCGGCCCGCACCCCGGCCAGGGCGCGCTGCTGCTCAACGCCATCGACCCGTCCGTCGCCGACGAAAACGACGCGCTGTCGGTGGCGCCGGAACTGGATCCGCTGGCTCCCGCCAACGGCTATCGGCCCGGCGGCCAGGCCCGCTATGCACCCGACTTCGTCGAGCGCTACCGCGCCGCGCAGCGCCAGCGCGTGGCGCGGCTGGACGCCCTGGCGCGGCGGATGATCGACGACCGCATGCAGGCGCGCGCGGCGCTCAAGGAGCAGGCCGCGCCCACCCCCGAACTGCGGCGCCAGGCGGCCCACACGCCCGTGCTGGTGGTCTGGCGCACCGATGCGGACCTGCGCTGCCTGGACCTGACGCTGGATCCTTCCGACCGCCACCCCGGGTCGCTGTGGGGCAAGGATCCCTACGCCTCGAACTACGGCGCGGTGGGCTTCGCGCGCTTCTGCACGCCGGAAAGCTGGCTGTCCACCTGGTCCGGCCTGTCGTCCAACGCCAGCCTGGCGCGCACCGCGCAGGGCATCGTCCAACCCACCCTGGTCATCGAATACACCGGCGACCAGGCCTGCTTTCCCGCCGACGTGCGCGCCATCCACGACGCGATTCCCGCGGCGGACAAGACCCACCTGCGCATCCGCGGCGACCACCATGGCCGCGCGCTCGCCGACGGCGAGGAGCCCGGCCGCTATGCCGCCGGCCGCGAGCTGGCGGCCTGGCTGCGCGCGCGCTTCCTGTAATCGAAACTTCCCCGGAGCCCACCATGACCTCCCCCGCTTCCTCCCCGCTGCGCCTGCACGGCGTGGATCACACCGCCCGGCCCACCTGGCGCCTGCGCGAGACGGTGCATTTCTACCGTGACGTCCTCGGCCTGCCGCTGGTGCACGTCATCTCGGCGCGCGGCTGGGGCCCCGCGACCCACCCCGATTTCCTGCACTTCTTTTTCGACAGCGGGCGCGGCAGCACCATCGCCTTCTTCTACTACCTGGGCGCCGAGGAACCGCCGGCCATGCAAGGCCGCGCCGCGATGCGGCCGCTGCCCGAGGACCACGTCTCCGACGCCACCCACACCGCCTGGCTGGTGGAAAGCGAGGCCGAACTGCATGCCTGGAAACAGAAGCTGCAGGACGCCGGCCTGGACGTCTCGGTCGAGACCCGCCACGAGGTGATCGAGTCGATCTACGTGCGCGACCCGAACGGCTACTTCATCGAATTCACCCGCAAGCTGCGTCCGCTGGCCGGCATCGACGCGACCGACGCCGCGCTGACGCTGCAGGCCGCCATGCAGGCCGAGGCGGAAGCCGAATCCCGCGGCGGCCGCGTCGAACACGTGGACGACATCTGGGCGCGCAAGGCGGCGCTGCTGGAGGCAAGCCTGGCGCCGGTCCCGGAGCGTGACGCGGCTGGCCTGCGGATCTTCGTGCCGCGGGTCGAGGAATTCTCGCCGTTGATCGCCGATGCCTCGCGCCGCGACGACTGCGCCGTGGTGCCCTACGACGAATTCGACTGCATCTTGGCCAACGGCCCGCTGGAATTCCGCCGCAAGACGCTGGGCCTGAAGCCGGCGGTCTGGTATGGCCTGTTCACGGGCGGCGTGCGCGGCGAGATCGAGGTGTTCGACCGCGATCGCGTGCAGATCGCGCCGGCAGGCCGCTAGCGCCGCGCCAGGAGGAGACAAGCATGCGAGACATACGCAACCCCATAGAGGGCGTGACCTACCATCCCGAGGACCGTGCCCGGCGCTATTTCGCCAGCGGCGCCTGGGAGCGCCGCAGCGTCGGCGACGCGCTGCGCGCCACCGCGCGGCGCTGCCCGGCGCGCACCGCGCTGATCACCGACGAAGGCAGCCTGAGCTTCCAGGAGCTGGACGAACGCAGCGAACGGCTCGGCGCCGCCCTGTTGCGGCTGGGGCTGGCCCCCGGCGACCGCGCCATCTTCCAGATGGGCACCACGCTGGAAACCGCCGTGGCGCTGCTGGCCTGCTACAAGGCCGGCATCGTGCCCGTCTGCACGCTGCCGCAGCACCGTGAACTGGAGATCGGCCAACTGGCGCGGCAGACGCGGGCGCGCGGCTACTTCGTGCAGGCCGACTTCGGCAGTTTCGACCTGACCGCGTTCGCCGCCGCCATGGTGGCGGCCAGCGACTCGCTGGCGCACCTGGTCATCGCCCGCGGCGCCGCCGGCGCGCACGCCGGCCTGCAGTCGCTGATCGATAGCATGCCGCTGGAGGACGCCCGCGTCCTGCTGCAACGCCAGGGCCCGGGCTGTGAAGACGTGCTGAGCTTCCAGCTGTCGGGCGGCACCACCGGCATGCCCAAGATCATTCCGCGCTTCCACGCCGAATATCTCGGGCATTCGCTTGCCTGCGCAAGCCGCTACGGCATGGAGGAATCGGAGCGCATCATCTGGTCGCTGCCGCTGCTGCACAACGCCGCGCAGGTCTACGTGCTGATTCCCGTGATCGCCATGGGCGTGTCGGCCGTGCTGATGCCGCGCGTGGACGTGCCGCGCATGCTGACGCTGATCGAGCGGCACGGCGTCACCCGCGCCATGTCGATCGGGCCCATCGCGCCGCAGATCATGGCCTACGACCGGCTGTCCGAGCATGACCTCGGTTCGCTGCGCCTGTTCATCACCATGAGCGCGGCCGAACGGCTGGAAGCGCACCTGGGCGTGCCGTGCTCCAACCTGTTCGGCATCACCGAGGGGCTGCTGCTCGGCTCGCCGGCCACCGCGTCCGCGCAGGCCCGCCATCACACCCAGGGCTGGTCCGGCTGCCCCGACGACGAGATACGGCTGCTGCGCCCCGGCACCGAAGACCCGGCCGCGGCGGGGGAAATGGGCGAGCTGTGCTTTCGCGGTCCGGCCACGCTGCCGGGATTCTTCGATGCCCCCGAGGCCAATGCCACGGCCTTCACGTCCGACGGCTTCTACCGCAGCGGCGACATGATGACCGCGCGCGTCGTCGACCGGCAGACCTGCTACGCGTTCGAGGGCCGCCTGCGCGACAACATCAACCGGGGCGGCGAGAAGATCGGTTGCGAGGAAGTCGAGGCGCAGGTCGGCGCCCATCCCGCCGTCGCCGAGGCCAAGCTGGTGGCGATGCCCGATCCCTACTACGGCGAGAAAGGCTGCGTGTTCGTCATCCTGCGCCCCGGCCACGCCGCGCCCACGGTGCGGGAACTGGCGGACTTCCTGGCCGGCCGCGGACTCGCCAAATACAAATGCCCCGAACGCATCGAGCAGATCGAGGCCTTTCCCGTCACCAAGGTGGGCAAGCTGGACAAGGCCGCCCTGCGCCGCACCGTGGCCGACCTGTTGAACCAGGAGGCCGCGCAGGCCGAAGGAGAACCGCAATGACCAGCACCGAATACGTTGTCAGCGACACCCCGTTCGTGGTGCGGCGCCGGGTCAAATGGGGCGATTGCGACCCCGCCGGCGTGGTCTACACCGTGACCTTCGGCGAGTACGTGCTGTCGGCCGCCGAGCTCTTCTATGGCCGCCTGTTCGGCGGCACGCCGCAGCGCATCAAGGACGAGCACGGCTTCGGCACCCCGACCCGCGCGCTGTCGTTCGACTTCCAGGCCTCGCTGTGGCCGGACGAGGAATTCGACATGCTCGTCACGGTGCAGGAGGTGCGCACCCGCACCTACACCCTGCGCGTCCATGGCACCGCGCGCGGCGCGCCCGCCTTCGACGCCGTCCTGACCCCGATCTGCGTGGCGCGCGGAGAACGGCGCGCGATCGCCGTGCCGGACGCGCTGCGCGACGCCTTGTTGTCTTATCAGGCCTGCACCCAGGCCGCCACCAGCGGGAGCGCTGAATCATGAAAATCGCCGTCATCGGCGCCGGCCCCGCCGGCCTGTACTTTTCCCTGCTCGCCAAGAAGCACGATCCACGCCACGAGATCACGGTCTACGAACAGAACCCGCAAGGCGCCACCTACGGCTGGGGCGTGGTGTTCTCGGACATCGGCCTGGCGTTCCTGCGCGAAGCGGATCCGGACTTCTTCGGCCGCTTCGTGGCCCACCACGAACGCTGCGACTACATGGAGATCGTGCATCGCGGCACCCGGGTCCAGGTCCAGGGCAACCCCTTCTCGCGCACCTCCCGGATCGACATGCTGGCGGTGCTGGAACGCGCCTGCCTGGAGGCCGGCGTGCGGATTCGCCACCAGCAGCGCATCGACGACGTGGCGCGACTGGCGGCCGAGGTCGACATGCTGGTCGCGGCCGACGGCAGCAACAGCGCGGTGCGCAAGCAGTACGCGGACCAGTTCCGGCCGGCATTCGAGCGCCGCCGCAACAAGTTCGCCTGGTACGGCACGCGCCAGCGCTTCCACCCGGTGTCCCTGATCTTCCGCGAGGCCGAGCACGGCATCTTCATCGCCCACAGCTACCAGTACAGCAAGGACCTGAGCACCTTCCTGGTGGAGGTGGATCCGGACAGCTGGCGCCGCGCCGGGCTGGACACGGCCAGCGAGGAAGACAGCCGGCGCTATTGCGCGCGGGTGTTCGGCGACGATCTCGGCGCCAACGACCTGCTGGGCAACCGCTCGCTCTGGTTCGAAGCGAACATCGTGCGCAATGAGCGCTGGTCGCACGAGAACATCGTGTTGCTGGGCGACGCGCTGCGCACGGTGCACTTTTCGCTGGGCTCGGGCACGCGCATGGCGATGCAGGACGCGATCGCGCTGCACCAGGGCCTGCTGCGCCACCCTGGCGACGCGCGCGCGGCCTTCGCGGAATTCGAGACGCTGCGGCGGCCGGCCTCGTCCAGCTTCCAGGCGGCCGCGGGACGCAGCCTGGACTGGTACGAAAATGTGGCCGCCAAGATGCACCTGGACCCCGTCGCGTTCGCCTACGACTACATGCGGCGCACCGGCCAGGTCAGCCACGACGACCTGCGCCAGCGCGATCCGGCGTTCGCCGCCGCCTACGAGACCCGCCATGCCGTAGCGGCATAGCCATCCGAGGAACCAGGAGGAGACATGAAAAACAATATCCGCTTTGCCATCACCACCGCCGCCGCCATGGCCGCATTGGCCTGTGCCGCGGTCCAGGCCCAGTCCGGCGCGTTTCCCGAACGGCCGGTGCGCATGGTGCTGCCCTATTCCGTCGGCAGCGGCCCCGACGCCGTCGCCCGCATGGTCGGCGAACAACTGACGGCGGCGTGGAAGCAGCCCGTCATCGTCGAGAACAAGCCCGGCGCCAATGGCTGGCTGGCCATCGGCGACGTCAAGCGCGCCGGCCGCGACGGCTACTCGCTCGCCATCGTCGACAACACCCACATGACCTTGCAGCCGCACCTGTACCGCAGCCTGCCGTTCGATCCGGTGGCCGACTTCGCCCCGGCCGCGCCGATCTATCACACCCACTTCTTCATCGTCGTCGGCGCCGGATCGCCCTGGAACAAGGTCAGCGACCTGGTCGAAGCGGCGCGGGCGCAGCCGGGCAAGCTGACCTATGGCACCTGGGGCATGGGCAGCGTGGCGCACGTCGGCACCGCCATGCTGCAGGACGCCACGCGCACCACCATGACGCACGTGCCGTTCAAGGACCTGGCCCAGCTCTACACGGCGGTCGCGAACGGCGAGGTCGACTGGGCCTTCGGCACGGCCGCGACGGTGCAGAATCTGTATCAGGCCAAGCGGGTCAAGCTGCTGGCGCTGGCCGCCCCGGCCCGCCTGGCGTCGTACCCGGACGTGCCGACCGTGACCGAGAGCGGCGGCCCGGCGGACTTCGAATTGAAGACCTGGGTGGCGGCCTTCGCCCCCAAGGGCACGCCCGACGCGGTCCTGCAACGCATCAACGCCGGCATCGCCGCGGCAGTGCGCTCGCCCGCGGTGGCCAAGCGCTTCGAGACCTTCGGCTTCCAGGCCTGGCCGGCCGACGCGGCCGAACTGGTGCGGGCCCGCGAGGCGGATTCGGAACGCTTCGCCACGGTGGTCAGGAAGGCCGATATCTCGCTGGACTGACGCGCGGCGACGGCGGGCGGGGCGGCCTCAGTCCTGCCCGCCGCCGTCCAGCAGCATCACCAGTTTCAGGTCCAGGTGCGTCGCCAGGCGGAACGTGATCTGCTGGAAGGCCATGCGGCCGCGCCGCGGATGCGCGAACTCGCGCAGGCCGCCCTCGCGCTCGACCACGGCGTGCCGGTTCCACCAATGCGCGAACACCGGGCTCTGCCGGTTCAGGGCGTCGATCAGCGCCAGCACCGCCGGCTCGTCCAGGTGCGCGCCCGCGTCCGCCCGGAACTCGGCCACCACGCGCCGCGCCCGCTGCTCCCAGTCCACTACCAGCTCGCGCGCCGCCGGATCCAGGAAGATGTAGCGCAGCAGGTTCGGCTCGGGATCCCGGGCCGGCCAATCGTCGAACAGCTCGCGCAGCGGTTCATTACAGGCCAGCACGTTCCAGGCCCGGTCGAGCACGTAGGCCGGCGCGGTGATGGCGTCCACGCACTCGCGCAGCGAACCCGGCGCGCCCAGCGCATCATCGCGCGCATGCTGCGGGTCGGCGCAATCGGCCAGGTCGAACAGATAGGCCCGCTCGGCCCGCGCCAGCTGCAGCACCCCCGCGATGCGCGACCACACCGACGGCGACACCGACACCTCGCGCCCCTGCTCGATCCAGGTGTACCAGGTGACGCTGATGCCGCACAGCTGCGCCACCTCTTCGCGCCGCAGTCCGGGCGTGCGGCGGCGCATGCCTTCGGGCAGGCCGGCCATCTGCGGCGTGATGCGCGAGCGGGCGCTGCGCACGAATTCGCCCAGCGCCTGGCGGCGCAGGCGAGAGCCTTCGTGGCCGGCGGCGCCGGCTTGGGGGGAAGTGTTCATACCAGGATAAGCGTGGGACTTGTACGTGTATAAGCGTCGCCTATCTTAGCGCCTGCGGCGCGACCGCGGCGCACCGGTGGCACGACACCCGACCACGGGCCGGACCGGCGCCTCGACGAACAGCGCTCGACAGCGCTACGGTCGACCCTGTATAGAACGGGATCGAGCCAGAACCCATCGAAACCGACACCGACAAGGAGACAACCCGCCATGCCCGCGCCCCAGACGCCCTCGACCTGCCCGACCGTGACCGAAGCCGCGGCGCTGCTGCGCGCGGGCCGCGTCACCAGCGAAGCCCTCACCCGCGCCTGCCTGGACCGCATCGCCGCCCGCCAGGACCTCAACGCCTTCATCACCGTGGACGCGGACGGCGCGCTGGCCCAGGCGCGGGCGGCCGACGCCGCGCGCGCCGCGGGCCGCCCGGCGCGGCCGCTGGAGGGCGTGCCCCTGGCCATCAAGGACAACATCCACGTCGCGGGCCTGCCCAACACCGCCGGCACCCCGGCCCTGCGCCACTTCCGCCCGGCCGAGGACGCGCCGGTGGTACACCGGCTGCGCGCGGCCGGCGCCGTCATCGTCGGCAAGACGCACATGCATGAACTGGCGTTCGGCGTGTCCGGCTACAACAGCGCCTATCCCGGCCCGCGGGGCGCGGGCACGCGCAACGCCTATGATCCCGAGCGCATCGCCGGCGGCTCGTCCTCGGGCAGCGGCGCCGCCGTGGGCGCGCGGCTGGTGCCGGCCGCGCTCGGCACCGACACGGGCGCCTCGGTGCGGCTGCCCGCCGCGGTCAACGGCGCCGTCGGCTTCCGGCCGTCGGTGGGCCGCTACGACGGCGCCGGCATCACGCCGATTTCGCATACCCGCGACACCCCCGGCCCCATCGCCAACGAGATGGCCGACATCACGCTGCTGGACGCCGTGCTGAGCGGCGACGACGCGCCGCTGCCCGTGCTGCCGGCCGCCGACCTGCGCCTGGGCCTGCCCGGCTATTTCTGGCAGGACCTGGACCCGCAGGTCGAGGCCGCCATGCAGGCCGCCCTGGCGCGCCTGCGCGCGGCCGGCGTGACCCTGATCCCGCTCGACATGCCCGGCCTGGAAGCCAGCAACGCCGCCACCGGCATGCCGCTCTGCCTGTACGAGCAGAAGCCCGACCTGGTCGATTACCTGCAACGCCATCAGGTCGGCGTGAGTTTCGAGGAAGTGGTGGCGCAGATATCCAGCCCGGACGTGAAAGCCATCTTCGACGACCTGATCGTGCCCGGCGTGCTGCCCACGCCATCGGGCGAGTTGCTGCCGCTGCGGCCGCTGTACGACAGCGCCATCGCCGAGCACCGCGACGCGCTCATCGATGTCTACCGCCGTGCGTTCGAGCAACACGCGTTGCACGGGCTGTTGTTCCCCACGGTGCCGGTGCCAACGCCGCTCGCCGCGCCCGAGGCCAGCAGCCTGGAAAGCTTCCTGCGGCTGGCGCGCAACGTCGACCCCGGCAGCAACGCGGGCCTGCCTGGCCTGAGCCTGCCCGCCGGCCTGTCGGAAACGGGCCTGCCGCTCGGCCTGGAGGTGGATGGCCTGCCCGGCGAGGACCGCCAGATCCTCGCGGTCGGCGTGACGCTCGAACCGCTGCTGGGCCGACTGGCGCCGCCGACGCCGGCCTGACGCGCGTTCAGGCGGCGTCCGCGCGCATGGCGGCCAGGGTGGCCTCCAGCGCGCCGGCCACGCCCAGCGTGCGCAGCGACTGCGCCGCCTGCGCCACCTCGCGCACGAAGCGCTCGTCCCGGCCCAGGTCGCCGAACACCGCGGCCAGGGCCGTCATCTCGCGCGCCCAGGCCAGCGCGGCGGCCGGTCCCGGCGGCGCGGCGCGAGCCGCCTCTTCGGCCTGCGCCAGCCGCTGCGCCAGGGTATCGGCCAGCGGGTCCTCGATCGGATAGCGCCGCCCCGCCTGGTCGACGCCGCGCAGGAAATGCAGCCAGCCCGCCAGCGCCAGCGACAGTCCGGTGATCGGCTGGTCCGCCGCCAGGCGCGCCCGCAGCGTGCCCAGCAGGCGCTGCGGCATCTTCTGCGAACCGTCCATGGCGATCTGCCGCGTCTGGTGCCGCAGCGCCGGGTTGGCGTAGCGTTGCAGCAGCCGCTCCTGGTAGGCCGCCAGGTCCAGCCCGGGCAGCGCGGGCAGGGTCGGCGCGATCTCCGTGCGCATCAGGTCGGCCAGGTAACGCCGCAGCGCTGGCTGGGCCACCGCCTGGTCCACCGTGACCCAGCCCGCCATCACCGACAGGTACGCCAGCGCCGAATGCGCGCCATTCACCATGCGCAGCTTGAGCGTCTCGAACGGCGCCGCCTCCGCGGCGAAGCGCGCCCCGCCCGCGGCCCAGTCCGGCCGGCCGGCGGCGAAATGATCCTCCACCACCCATTCCAGGAACGGCTCGGCCTGCACCGGCCAGGCATCCGTCATGCCCAGCGCCTGCGTCACCGCCGCGCGGTCCTCGTCGGTGGTGCGCGGCACGATGCGGTCCACCATCGAGCACGGAAAGGTGCAGGCCTGGCCGATCCATTCGGCCAGCCGCGCGTCGACCTGCGCGGCGAACGCCAGCACCAGGCCGCGCAGCAGATGGCCGTTGCTCGGCAGGTTGTCCAGCGACAGCAGCGTCACCGGCCCCAGTCCCGCCGCGCGGCGCCGTTGCAGGCCCCACACCAGGAAGCCGATGGTGCTGCGCGGCGCCAGCGGCTGGCCCAGGTCGTGCACGATATCGGGATGCGCCAGGTTCAGTGCGCCGCTGGCCGGATCATGGCAATAGCCCTTCTCGGTCACGGTCAGGCTGACGATGCGCGTGTACGGACTGGCGATGCGCGCCAGCACCGCCTGCGGGTCCTCGGGCGCCACCAGCGTTTCCAGCAGGCAGCCGATCACGGCCAGCTGCTGTTGCGGCCGGCCGTCGGCGTCGGCGCTGCGCAGCGCCAGCGTGTACAGCCCGTCCTGCGGCGCCAGCGCGTCGCGGGTGTCGGCCTGCCGCAGCGACACGCCGCAGATGCCCCAGCGCGGGTCGCCGCTGGCATGGATGGCCGCTTCATTCACCGCCGCCAGGTGGCCGCGCGCGAACGCGCCCAGTCCCAGGTGCACGATGCCGGCGCGCAAGGCGCCACGGTCATAGGCCGGCCGCGCCACGCCAGGCGCCAGCGCCTGCAGGCGCGCCGGATGCAGCCTGACGGCCGCGGGCGCTACCAGTTCCATAACGTGCCGTCCTGCTGCAGCCGGTTCACCGGCAGGTAGGCGCGCTTGTACGGATACTTGGCGGCCAGCTTCTCGTCGATGTCCACGCCGTGGCCCGGCACGTCGCCCGGATACAGCATGCCCTGCGAGAAGGTGTAGGCATGCGGGAACACCGCGTCCGTCTCCTCGGTGTGGCGCATGTATTCCTGGATGCCGAAGTTCGGCACCCACAGGTCGAAGTGCAGCGCCGCGCCCATGCACACCGGCGACAGGTCGGTGGCGCCATGGCAGCCGGTGCGCACCTGGTACAACGAGGCCAGGTCGGCGATGCGGCGCAGGTGGGTGATGCCGCCGGCGTGCACCACGGTGGTCCGGATGTAGTCGATCAGCTGGTTCTGCACCAGGTCCTTGCAGTCCCAGATCGAATTGAAGATCTCGCCCACCGCCAGCGGCGTGGTGGTGTGCTGGCGGATCAGGCGGAACGCCTCCTGGTTCTCGGCCGGCGTGGCGTCCTCCATCCAGAACAGGTTGTACGGCTCCAGCGACTTGCCCAGGCGGCCGGCCTCGATCGGCGTCAGGCGGTGGTGCACGTCGTGCAGCAAGTGGTGTTCGAAGCCGAGCTTTTCGCGGATGCGCTCGAACAGCTTGGGCGTGTGCTGCAGGTACTTCTCGGTGGACCAGTCGTGCTCGCTCGGCAGGTCGGCGTCGGCGGGTTCGTAGAACAGGTTGCCACGGCCCACGC
The DNA here is from genome assembly GCF_056523125.1 of Achromobacter sp. ISS7. Taxonomy (NCBI): domain Bacteria; kingdom Pseudomonadati; phylum Pseudomonadota; class Betaproteobacteria; order Burkholderiales; family Alcaligenaceae; genus Achromobacter; species Achromobacter sp. ISS7. The sequence goes on from NZ_JAWRZD010000001.1 coordinate 4,047,353, forward strand.
CGTAGACCTTGTCCAGCCCCGGCACGCCGCTCTGCGCGCGGATGGCGCGGTAGCCCATGTCGGCGTAGCGCAGCACTTCGTCGACGGTGTGCTCGATGTCGCTGCCGTTGGCATGGCCGTAGACCATGACGCCGGTGCGGCTCTTGCCGCCCAGCAGTTGATACAGCGGCAGGCCGGCGGCCTTGGCCTTCAGGTCCCACAGCGCCGTGTCGACCGCGGCGATGGCGGTCATGGTGACCGGGCCGCGGCGCCAGTAGGCGCCCTTGTACAGGTACTGCCAGATATCCTCGATCTGGTGCGCGTCGCGGCCGATCAGGCAGGGCACCACGTGTTCGGTCAGGTAGGCCGCCACGGCCAGCTCGCGTCCGTTCAGGGTGGCATCGCCGATGCCGGTCAGGCCCTGGTCGGTCTCGATCTTCAGGGTCACGAAATTGCGGCCCGGCGAACAAACAATGACGCGTGCGTTCGTAATTTTCATCATGGATTCCGTGAAAACGGGAGGGTGTTCAGCCTTCCCAGCCCAGGTGGCTGAGGAAGTCGCGGGTACGGGCGACCTGCGGGTTGTCGAAAATCTGCGCGGGCGGGCCCTGTTCCAGGATGGCGCCGTTCTCGAACACCACCACCCAGTTGGCCACGCGCCGCGCGAAACTCATTTCATGCGTGACGACGATCATGGTCATGCCTTCCTGCGCCAGCTTCTTCATGACGTTCAGCACCTCGCCCACGGTCTCGGGGTCGAGCGCCGAGGTCGGCTCGTCGAACAGCATCACTTCCGGCTCCATCGCCAGCGCGCGGGCAATCGCCACGCGCTGCTGCTGGCCGCCGGACAGGTTGGCGGGGAAGTTGCCGGCCTTGTTGGCCAGCCCCACCTTCTCCAGCAACGCCATGGCGCGGGCCCGCGCCTGTTCCGGCGCCATGCCGAGCACGGTGATGGGCCCCATGGCAACGTTGTCCAGCGCCGACTTGTGCGGGAACAGCTCGAAGCTCTGGAACACCATGCCCATGCGCTGGCGCACCTTGCGCACTTCCGACTCGGCCTCCGGCACCGCCACGCCGTCCAGCAGCACGCGGCCGCCGTCGATCTTCTCGAGCGCGTTGGTGCAGCGCAGGAGCGTGGACTTGCCCGAGCCCGACGGCCCGATCAGGCACATCACCTCGCCCTTGTTGACCTGCAGCGAGACGTCGTTCAGCGCCACGAAATCGCCGTAGACCTTGCGCACGTGCTCGTACAGCAGCACCGGCGGCTGGTCGGCGCCCTTGCGGGCGGCAGCCGTTGCTGCGGCAGCCGTCGCTGTGGCAGCCATTGCTGCGGCAGCCGTTACTGTGGCAGCCGTTGCTGCATCGGCCGTTGCTGCCGCGGCCACCGCCGCATTGGCCGTGCCGGCCACTTTTTCCAGGATCATCTCGTTCACTCCTTGACTCCGTATTTGCGGTGGATCCAGTCGACCAGCTTGGCCTGCGGATAGCCCATCAGCCAATAGATCACCGCCATCGCGGTCAGCATTTCCAGCACGCGGAAGCTCTGCGCGCGCACCTGCATCGAGGCATAGGCCAGCTCGCTGACGGCGATCACCGACACCAGCGAGGTGTCCTTGAACAGCGAGATCCAGGTGCTGGCCAGCACCGGCAGGATGCGCCGCGCCGCCTGCGGCACCAGCACCTTGAACATGGCCTGGCGGCGCGACATGCCCATCGCCAGCGCGGCCTCCATCTGGCCCTTGCGGATCGAATTGATACCGGCGCGGAAGGTCTCGGAGTTGTAGGCCGACACGTTCAGCACCAGCGCCACCAGCGCCGTCGTCACCGCCGAGAACTGCACGTCCAGCGCCATCGGCATCACGTAGAACGCCCAATAGATCACCAGGATCAGCGGCAGGTTGCGGAAGAACTCGACGATCGCCACCGCGACGCCGTTGGCCACGCGGTTCGACGACAGCCGCATCAGCGCCAGCACCATGCCGCCCGGCACCGCCAGCGCCATGGTCACCACCGTCAGCATCACGGTCATGGCCGCGCCCTGCAGCAGCACCTGGCGCGAGTCCCAGATAATTCCCCAGTCCAGATTCATGAGCGCCCCAGGTGTGCGTAACGTTGGTACAGCCGGTCCACGCCGCGCGTCACCGGGAACAGGATCACGAAGTACGCCACGATCACCGCGGTGAACACCTCGATCGGCCGGTAGCTCTGCCCGGCGATGGTCTCGGCCTTGTGCATCAGTTCGGGCACCGCGATCACGGTGGCGATGGCGGTGTCCTTGATGGCCACCGTCAGCACCGAACCGAAGGCCGGCAGCATGCGGATGGTGGCCTGCGGCAGGATGATCTTGCGCAGCGCCTGGGCCCGCGACATGCCCAGCGCCAGGCCGGCGCGCATCTGCCCCGGCCGCACCGACTCGATGCCGGCGCGGATCACCTCGGCCGAATAGGCCGCGATGTGCAGCGTCAACGCCACCAGCGCCGCCCAGAACGGCGCGAAGGTCACGCCGGCCAGCAGCGGGAAGGCGAAGTAGATCCACACCAGCACCACCAGCACCGGGATGGCGCGCATGCTGTCGATGTAGAACACCAGCAGCACCCGCAGCCAGCGCGGCCCGTACAGGCGCAGCAGCGCGATCACCAGCCCCAGCAGGATGCTGGAGACCGCCGTGACGGCGCTGAGCGCCACCGTGATGCCCAGGCCGCTGGCGAAGAAGCGCCAGTTATCGACGATGGGGGAAAAATCGAAGTCCATGGAATCTCCGTGCGATTCGCGAGCGCCGGGCTCAGAACGTCACCATCACTTTCATGGCCTGGCGCCGGTCGGCCGCCAGCGCGAAGGCCTCGTGCGCCTGGCGCGCCGGCACCGCCGCCGTCAACAGCGGCGCCACGTCCACCAGGCCGCGGCCCAGATAGTCGACCGCCCAGGCGTATTCGTCGACGAAGCGGAAGCTGCCGATGACGTTCAGGCTCTTGACCATGATCTGGTTGAACGGGCACTGCTCGCTGCTGCCATTCAGCGTGCCGACCGTGACGATGGTGCCGCGCGGCCGCGTGGCGCGGATGCAGTTGGCCAGCCCCGCGTAGTTGCCGGAAGCCTCGAAGCACACGTCGACCGTGCCCTTGCCCGCCGCCAGCTCGTCCAGCGCGGCCGGCTCGGTGGCGGCGTTGATGGTGCGCGTGGCGCCGACCTTGGCGCAGGTAGCCAGGGTCTGGTCGACGATGTCGACCACGATGACGTGGCTGGCGCCGGCCAGGCGCGCCGCCATCAGCACCAGCGCGCCGATCGGCCCGGCACCCACCACCATCACCGTCTTGCCCAGCAGCGATCCGGCGCTGCGCACGGCGTGCAGCGCCACCGCCAGCGGCTCGCCGAAGGCGGCCAGTTCGAACGACAGGCTGTCGGGCACCGGCACGCACTGCTTTTCCTGCACCACCACCTGCTCGCGCATCGCGCCCTGCATGTGCGGGTAGCGGCTGGCGCTGCCGAAGAAGAACACCGCCTCGCAATGGTTGGAATCGCCCTGGCGGCAGTAGCGGCACACGCCGCAGGTGCGCGCCGGATCCAGCGCCACGCGGTCGCCCGGCTTGACGGCGGTGACCGCCGAACCGACTTCCAGCACCTGGCCCGAGGCCTCGTGGCCGGGCGTCAGCGGTTCGCGGATGACGAAATCGCCGACCCGGCCGTGGCGGTAGTAATGCAGGTCCGAACCGCAGATGCCGACCGCCTTGACGCCGACGCGCACCTGCGTCGGGCCCAGCGACTCGGGCGCCTGCTCGACCAGCCGCAAGTCTTCGGCCCCATGGATTGCGCAATTGAGCATGGTGGGTCCGCCTTACTTCAGGGTCTGGGTCATGCGGCGCTCTTCGGCCACCAGTTCGGGATGCATGCGCGCTTCCACCTTGCGCAGCCACTCCAGGTACACCGGCTGGTTCTTGGCCACGCCCATGCCCGCGTCGATCGCGAAGATCTTGCTGTCCTGGCAGTCGTTTTCCTTGGGGAACACGGCCAGGCCCTTGACCTTCTTGCTGATGTTGGGCCACAGCATGCGGTTCAGCGGCGCCACGTCGGAACGGCCCGCCAGCACTTCCTCGATCGGCGCCACCGAGCCCGAGTTGGTCACGCCGCGCAGCTTGGCCTTGGGAAAGTTCTCCAGCACCAGCGGCTCTTCGCCGGCGCCCGAGAAGTACGCCATGGTGATGCCGGGCTGGTTGAAGTCCTCGACCTTGGTGGCGTTGGTGAACTTGGGGTTGGACGCCAGGCCGAACATGCAGACGCTGGTGTTCGAGAAGGTGACGAAGTCGATGATCTTGGCGCGCTCGGCGTTCTGGTTCAGCGGCCCGATCATGATGTCCATCTGGTTCGCGATCAGCGCCGGCACCTTGGTTTCATGGCTGACCTGCACCGGCACGATCTTCACGTCCAGCAGGCGCGCGAATTCCTTGCCCAGCAGCCAGGACGAGCCCATCCAGGGTTCGCCCGAGCCGGTGGTGTTCTGCACCAGCCACGGCGGGTTGTTGACCACGCCCACGCGCAGTACGCCGGCCTTGCGGATGGCGTCGATGCGCGGGCTTTCGCCGGGCGCCGGCGGCGTCTGCGCCTGGGCGGTGGCGGCGCCGGCCAGCAGCAGGGCGGCGGCGGCGAAGCGGGAAAGGAAGGACGGTTGCATTGCGGTCTCCTTGGAGGGAAGCCCGGCGGCGGACGCCGGATGCGGACGCGCGAAGCCGCGGGCAGTCGCCCGGGCCGCGCGCCTTGCGCGTGGTCGGAAAATCCAGGGGGTGGGAAAAGGCCGGAGCGGCCTACGGGGTCTGTTCGATGATGCGCATTTCGTCGGCGTCCAGGCGCGTCTTCATGCCGGTGGCCACCTGCCGCAGCCAGGCTAGGTATTCGGGCTGGTTCTTGTCGATCGCCAGGCCTACCGGCGAGGCCTTTTCGGTGCTCTGCTGGCAATTGGCTTCGGCGGGCAGCACGGCCAGGCCGCGCACCTTGCGGCTCAGGCCGACCCATGGCACGCGGTTGATCGGCGCCGCGTCGGCGCGCTTGGCCATGATTTCCTCGATCGGCGCGGTGGCGCCCGAGTTGGCCACGGCGCGCAGCGTCGCGTTGGGGAAGCGCTGCTTGACCCAGGCCTCTTCGGCGCCGCCGGTGAAGTACGCGATGGTGACGCCGGGCCGGTTCAGGTCATCGACCGACTTGGCCGCGGCCACCTTGGCATTGGACGCCAGGCCGAACATGCAGACGCTGGTGGACGAATACAGCACGAAGTCCACCACTTTCAGGCGTTCCGGCGTCTCGGCCAGCGGGCTGATGGTCATGTCGACCTGGTTGGCCGCCAGCACCGGCACCTTGGTCTCGTGCGAGACCTGCACCGGCGTCAGCTTCACGCCCAGCAGGCGGGCGTATTCCTTGGCCAGCAGCCAGGCCGGGCCGCTCCAGCCCTCGCCGCCCTTGCCGGACACGTCCTGCAGCAGCCAGGGCGCGTTCTGCAGCACGCCGACGCGCAATTCGCCGGCCTTGCGGATGGCGTCGATCCGCGCGCTCTGGCCCGGCGCGGGCGCTTCCTGCGCCATCGCCGGCGCCGCCAGCGCATAGGCTGCCAGCGCGCACGCCGACAGCATCGCCGCCGCCCTGTGCCAGGCGCGGCTCCCCTTGTTCCTTTGCTGCATCCTGATGTCTCCTGATGTATGTCGCCCGATTCCGGGGCGCGGTATCTTCCGCGCTCAGCCGGGGGCCGCCTGCCGGTCCTGCCTTGGTCTTACCGCCACCCCTGCGCAAATTCGCCGATCACGCGTTCGAGGTGGTTGCGCATGGCCTGCCGCGCACCGTCCGCATCGCGCGCCACCAGCGCGCTGAAGATGCGCTGATGGTCTTCCTGCGAGGCCTGGCGCAGTTCCTGCGTATGGAAATGCTGTTCGATCTTTTCCCAGATGGGCCCTTGCGCCTGGTCCCACATCGCCGTCACCGTGCCCAGCAGCACGCTGTTGCCGGTGGACTGCGCGATGTACAGGTGGAAACGGCGGTCGGCCTCCTGGTTTTCTTCCTTGTGCATCATCTGCTCGCGCATGGTGGTCAGCGCCTCGAAGATGCGATCCAGGTCGGCATCGTTGCGGGTGCTGGCCGCCAGCGCGGCGATTTCCGATTCGACCAGGCAGCGCGCGCGCAGCAGCTCGAACGGCCCGGCGCCCGGTTCCTGCGCGGCCGGCAGCCGCGCCACGCCAGGCTTGGGTTCACAGACATAGATGCCCGAACCACCGCGCACTTCCACCACGCCCTGCAGTTCCAGCGCGATGATGGCCTCGCGCAGCGAGGTGCGGCTGACGTCGAAGCGCTCGGCCAGCGCGCGCTCGGCCGGCAGGCGCTTGCCCACCGCGAACTCGCCCTGGGCCACCAATGCCTGGATCTGCGCGGCCAGCCGCAGGTAGGCGCGGTCGGCCACCGGCTTGGTGGCGGGTTCTTCGGGCTTGGGGATCAGTTGTAGTGTCATGGCGTTAAAAGTGGTTGGACCAAATATTATGTGGTTTACCAATTTGGCACATCATGGTTTACCACTATCCTTTTGGTAAACCGTCCGAACAAAACAAAGCGCCGCGCCGGACGAGCCGGGGCGGCGCTGGGGTGCCGGGCGGGCCCGGCGCGGCAGAGGCCGCCTCAGCCCAGGTTCGGCGCCAGGGTGCGCTTGAGGTCCTCGATGCTGCGGCCGCTGCGTGCGGCGTAGTCCTGCAGCTGGTCTTCGCCGATGATGCCGACGTTGAAGTACTGCGATTGCGGATGGCTGAAGTAGAAGCCCGACACGCTCGAGGCCGGGAACATGGCGTAGCTGTCGGTCAGCATCATGCCGATGTCGGCGCCGTCCAGCACGCGGAACATGTCGGTCTTGACCACGTGTTCCGGGCAGGCCGGGTAGCCGGGCGCCGGGCGGATGCCGACGTACTTCTCGGCGATCATGTCGTCGTTGGACAGCGCCTCGTCGGCCGCGTAGCCCCACAGGTCCTGGCGCACGCGGGCGTGCAGGCATTCGGCGAAGGCCTCGGCCAGGCGGTCGGCCAGCGACTTCAGCATGATGCTGGAATAGTCGTCCAGCGCCTTCTCGAACTCGGCTTCCTTCTTCTCGATGCCCAGGCCGGCCGTCACCGCGAACATGCCGATGTAGTCCAGCTTGCCGCTGGATTTGGGCGCGATGAAGTCCGACAGCGACTTGTTGCTGACGCCCTCGCGCTTGGCGCCCTGCTGGCGCAGGTTGCGGTAGGTGAACAGCACCTCGCTGCGGCTCTCGTCCTTGTAGACCTCGATGTCCTCGTCGTTGACGCTGTTGGCCGGATAGAAGCCGACCACGCCGTTGGCGGTCAGCCAGCGGCCCTCGACAATGCGCTTCATCATGGCCAGGCCGTCGGCGTAGACCTTGCGCGCCTGCTCGCCCACGACCTTGTCGTCCAGGATTGCCGGGAACGGGCCGAACAGGCTCCAGGTCTGGAAGAACGGGCCCCAGTCCACGTACTTGGCGATCTCGGCCAGGTCGTAGCTCTTGAAGGTGCGGCGGCCGATGAACTTCGGGCGCGGCGGCGTGTAGCTGTCCCAGTCGATCTGCGGCCGCGAGGCGCGCGCCTCGGCCAGCGGCAGGATCGGCGCGGCCTTGCGGTTGGCGTGGCGGCGGCGCACGTCCTCGTATTCCTCGGCCAGCTCCGCCAGGTAGGCGTCCGACTGGTCGGACATCAGGTTGGTGGCCACGCCCACCGAGCGGCTGGCGTCCGGCACGTAGATCACCGGGCCTTCGTAGTTCGGCGCGATCTTGACGGCGGTGTGCACGCGGCTGGTGGTGGCGCCGCCGATCATCAGCGGCACCTTGCGGCTGCGGAAATACTCGTCGCGCTGCATTTCCGAGGCGACGTAGGCCATTTCCTCCAGGCTGGGCGTGATCAGGCCCGACAGGCCGACGATGTCGGCGTTCTCTTCCTTGGCCTTCTCCAGGATCTGGGCGCAGGGCACCATCACGCCCATGTTCACCACTTCGAAGTTGTTGCACTGCAGGACCACCGACACGATGTTCTTGCCGATGTCGTGCACGTCGCCCTTGACGGTGGCGATGACGATCTTGCCCTTGGCGCGCACGTCGCCGCCCGCGGCCGCGATCTGGCGCTTTTCCTCTTCGATGAAGGGAATCAGGTGGGCCACGGCCTGCTTCATCACGCGCGCCGACTTCACCACCTGCGGCAGGAACATCTTGCCCTCGCCGAACAGGTCGCCGACCACGTTCATGCCGTCCATCAGCGGGCCTTCGATCACCTCGATCGGGCGGCCGCCGCGCGCGGCGATCTTCTGCCGCACCTCTTCGGTGTCCTCGACGATGAAAGCGGTGATGCCGTGCACCAGCGCGTGCGACAGGCGCGCCTCGACCTCGGCATTGCGCCAGGCCAGGTCTTCTTCCTTCTTGGCGCCCGAGCCCTTCACCGTGTCGGCGAACTGCACCAGGCGCTCGGTCGGCGTGCGCTCATCGGCCGGGTCGGTCTTGCCGACCGGCTCGGCGCGGTCCAGCACCACGTCCTCGACCAGGTCTCGCAGCTTGGGATCCAGGTCGGCATACACGCCCAGCTGGCCGGCGTTGACGATGCCCATCGTCATGCCTTCCTTGACCGCGTAATACAGGAACACCGTGTGGATGGCCTCGCGCATCGGCTCGTTGCCGCGGAACGAGAAGCTCACGTTCGACACGCCGCCCGAGATGCGGGCATGCGGCAGGTTCTCGCGGATCCAGCGCGTGCCTTCGATGAAGTCGACGGCGTAATGGTTGTGCTCGTCGATGCCGGTGGCGACCGCGAACACGTTGGGATCGAAAATGATGTCTTCCGGCGGGAAGCCCTCTTCCTCGACCAGGATCTTGTAGGCGCGGCCGCAGATTTCCTTGCGCCGCTCCAGCGTGTCGGCCTGGCCCTGCTCGTCGAACGCCATCACCACCACCGCCGCGCCGTAGCGGCGGCACAGGCGGGCGTGGTGGCGGAACGGCTCCAGGCCTTCCTTCATCGAGATCGAGTTGACCACCGGCTTGCCTTGCACGCATTTCAGGCCGGTCTCGATCACGTCCCACTTGGAACTGTCGATCATGACCGGCACGCGGGCGATGTCGGGCTCGGAGGCGATCAGGTTCAGGAAGCGGTGCATGCACGCCACCGAATCCAGCATGGCCTCGTCCATGTTGATGTCGATGATCTGCGCGCCGTTCTCGACCTGCTGGCGGGCCACGGCCAGCGCCTCGTCGTATTTCTCTTCGCGGATCAGGCGCGCGAACATCTTGCTGCCCGTGACGTTGGTGCGCTCGCCCACGTTCACGTACAGCGTGTCCTCGTCGATGTTGAGCGGCTCCAGGCCCGACAGGCGGGTCTTGACCGGGATTTCCGGCACCACTCGCGGCGTCAGCGCCGTGACCTTGTCGGCGATCGCGCGGATGTGGTCGGGCGTGGTGCCGCAGCAGCCGCCCGACATGTTCACCAGCCCGGCGCGGGCGAATTCCTCCAGCAGCGCCGAGGTGTCGGCCGGCGTCTCGTCGAAGCCGGTCTCGGCCATCGGGTTGGGCAGGCCGGCATTGGGGTAGACGCAGACGTAGGTGTCGCAGATCTTGGACAGCTCGGCCACGTACGGGCGCATCAACGCCGCGCCCAGCGCGCAGTTCAGGCCGATGGTGACCGGGCGCGCATGGCGCACCGAGTTCCAGAAGGCCTCGACGGTCTGGCCCGACAGGATGCGGCCGGAGGCGTCGGTGACGGTGCCCGAGATCATCACCGGCAGGCGGATGCCGCGCTGCTCGAACACTTCCTCGGTGGCGAAGATCGCCGCCTTGGCGTTGAGCGTGTCGAAGATGGTCTCGATCAGGACGATGTCGATGCCGCCGTCCAGCAGGCCGTTGAGCTGCTCGATATAGGCAACGCGCAGCTCGTCGAAGGTGACGTTGCGCGCGCCCGGGTCGTTCACGTCGGGCGAGATCGACGCCGTCTTGGGCTGCGGGCCGAGCGCGCCGGCCACGAAGCGCGGCTTGTCCGGCGTGCTGTACTGGTCACAGGCCTCGCGCGCCAGCCGCGCCGACACCAGGTTCAATTCGTAGGCCAGCTCCGGCAGGTCGTAGTCGCCCTGCGCGATCGAGGTGGCGCCGAAGGTGTTGGTCTCGATGACGTCGGCGCCGGCCTCCAGGTACTGGCGGTGGATCTCCGAGATCACGTCCGGCCGCACCAGCGACAGCAGCTCGTTGTCGCCCTTCAGGTCCTTGCCATGGTCGGCGAAGCGCTCGCCGCGGAAATCGGCCTCGCCCAGCTTGTAGCGCTGGATCATCGTGCCCATCGCTCCGTCCAGGATCAGGATGCGCTGGCCGAGCAACCGGGCGAAGTCGCCGCCGCGGGTGAAGCGCTCGGGCGGATAAGGCAGGCGGGGATACGACACGTTCAGGTCCGAAGGGAGGGGTTGGGCAACGAAAGCGGCCGCGCAAATGTCGCTAAAAAGCGATAAAGGCCGAAAAATCAACCCCTGATCGTAACAAAACGGGCCCTGTTTCGCCCTGCGGTGATACAGTTTCGGCCCCGAACCGGTGCTTTCGGCGCACAGGGACAGGCAAGAACGCAACACTTGCCGGTCCGCGCGCGAAAGGTAAACGGGAAACAGGAAGACATCCGCCCCGCCGCCCACAAGGCCGGCCGGCCCGGACATCCAGCCTGTGCTGCCCCCGCAACGGTCCCCATGCGCGCGATGCGCCCATGGCAGCCCGATACCGGCCAGTTCGATCGCCAGGACGCCCGTCCGGCGCCCGCTCCCCAGGAGGCGCGGCGTGGCCCGGGTTTCCTCCCCATCGTGATTGACCTGCGGGGTCGCGGGTCGCATCGAGGTCTTGTAGATGAAATCCCGCTCCATCCGGCGCTACGCCGGCGCCCTGCTCTGCTCCGCCCCGGCCCTGTCCGCCGCCCAGCAAGCCGCCACCCCCGCCCCCGAACTCGACACCATCACCGTCACCGCCCAGCGCGTGCCGACGGATGGCCGCACGTTGCCGGTGTCGATCTCGGTCATCACCGCCGAAGACATCGCCGCCAGCAGCGCCCGCACCATGCAGGACCTGCTGTCGACGCAGGCCGGCATCCACCTGGTCAACACCAGCAGCTCCAGCGACAACGCCATCGTCGACCTGCGCGGCTTCGGCATCACCGGCGCCAGCAACACGCTGATCATGATCGACGGCGTCAAGCAGAACACCAACGACCTGTCGGCGCCCAACCTGGGCGTGGTGCCGCTGGACCAGGTCGAGCGCGTCGAAATCGTGCGCGGCAGCGGTTCGGTGCAATACGGCGGCGGCACCACCGGCGGCGTGATCAACATCATCACCCGCAAGGACTTCGCCAAGGAGCCGGTCACGGCCCGCGCCACCGCCACCTTCGGCAGCTATGGCCTGCGCCAGTACGACGCCGCCGTGGCCCTGAACAACCAGAAAGTGGGCGTGGACGCCTACATGCAGTCGCTGCACAGCGACGGCTACCGCGAGCACAGCGGCGAAAGCCGCGAGGGCGGCGGCGGCGGCATCACCTTCCGCCACGACAACGGCTCGATCCGCCTGTACGGCAACACCACCACGCAGAAGCTGGACCTGCCGGGCCCGCGCCTGATCAACCCGACCACGGGCGAGAACCAGTTCGAAAGCGACCCGCGCGGCGCCAAGAACAAGATCGACAACGTCAAGACCACCAGCACCACCTTCGGCCTGCAGGTCGAGCAGCAGCTTGGCGTCGGCACGCTGTACGCCGACGCGTCGACCCGCGAGAAGAAGCTCAACGGCCTGTCGTACGACGGTTTCGGCGACACGCTGCGCAACCAGAAGCTGGAAGAGAACCTGGCCAGCCTGCGCTACCGCCTGCCGATCAACGGCGGCCACAGCATCGTGTTCGGCGCCGACGCGCAGGAAGCCAAGACCACTTCCAACCAGAACGCCTATTACGACTTCACGCCGTCCAAGTGGCAGTCGCGCCAGCACCAGTACGGCCTGTTCGCCGACGGCCAGATCCGCGCCACCGACAGCACCTACGTCACCCTGGGCGTGCGCCGCCAGTACGCCTCCGACAAGCTGGAAGTCATTTCCGGCTCGGGCGAGGAATCGGACAAGGGCCACCACCTGACCGCCTGGCAGCTGGGCGTGCGCCAGGACCTGTCCGCCGGCTTTGGCCTGTACGGCAAGGTCGGCCGCAGCTTCCGCCTGCCCAACGCCGACGAAGCGCTGTCGGTGCAGTCGCCGCTGGCGCCGCAGACGTCCACCGACAAGGAACTGGGCGTGACCTGGGCCTCGGACAGCAGCAGCGCCCGCCTGTCGTGGTTCCGCTATGACCTGACCAACGAGATCCAGTACAACCCGCTGGCCGACGGCATGTGGGGCCCGGGCACCGGCGCCAACACCAACCTGGATCCGACCCGTCGCCAGGGCATCGAACTGGAAGGCCACCACAAGCTGACCAGCAGCCTGACGCTGGACGCCAACCTGACCTGGATGGAAGCGCAATTCCGTTCGGGCACCTACGCCGGCGTCGACCTGTCGGGCAAGACCGTGCCGCTGGCGCCCAAGTGGCTGGCCAACGCCGGCGTGACCTGGCGTCCCACCGACGCGTTCCTGTGGAACGTGTCGGCGCAATACGTGGGCAAGTCGCGCATGGACAACGACCAGGCCAACCAGTTCGACACGCAGCTGGACGCCTACGTGCTCTTCAACACCAAGGTGGCCTACAAGTTCACCCGCAACATCGAAGGCGCGTTCGGCATCAACAACATCCTGGACCGCAAGTACGCCACCTACGGCATCCGCGGCGGCGATGCCTCGTTCCAGATGCTGGGTCCGGTTGCCAACTACAACCTGTACCCCGCGCCCGGCCGCAACTTCTACGCGTCCCTCACGGTGCGCTACTAAGCGGCGATCCGATATAGTCGGCGTTCCTCCACGCCGACCGTATCGAGCCACCGCATGACGTTCGTCCGCGCCCTTCCGTTCGCCGTCCTGGGGCTGCTGTCCGCCCCGGGCCCGGCGGCGGCCGACGCCTCGGCCAAGACGCCAGCCGTGACCGCGGTCGAAACCCCCGCCGCGATCCACGCGCGCGACGATCGCGGCCGCGACGTGACCCTGGCCGCCCCGGCGCGGCGCGCGGTCACCCTGGCGCCGCACGCCACCGAGCTGGTCTACGCGGCCGGCGCCGGCGCCTACCTGGTGGCCACCATCCGCGGCAGCGACTATCCGCCCGCCGCCCGCGCCCTGCCGGTCATCGGCGACGGCACCCAACCCGATCCCGAACGCGTGGCCGCCACCCGGCCCGACCTGGTCATCGCCTGGCAGCCGTCCGCCGCCGCGCCGCTGGCGCGCGTGATGGAAAAGCTGGGCGTGGCGGTCTACTACAGCGATCCGCAGACGCTGGCGGCCATTCCCGACGCGGTCGAGCGCCTGGGCGTGCTGTTCGGCACCGAGGCGCAGGCCGGCCCCGCCGCCCGGGCCCTGCGCGCGCGGCTCGACGCGCTGGCCGCGCGCTACGCCGGCCGCGCGCCGGTGCGGGTCTTCGTGCAGGCGGGCCTGGACCCCATCTACACCCTGAACCACGCCAGCATCGTCAGCGACGCGCTGCGCCTGTGCGGCGGCGTCAACGTGTTCGGCGACGCCCCCGTGGTGGCGCCGCAGGTCGGCCTGGAAAGCGTGCTGGCGGCGCGCCCCGACGCGGTGCTGGCCGGCGTCTCCGCGCCCGCCGACACCGCCCGCAACCTGGCCGCCTGGCGCGCCATGGGCCTGCCCGCCGCGCGGGCCGGCCACGTCTACGGCATCGACGCCGACGCGCTCTACCGCCCCGGCCCGCGCCTGGTCGACGCGGCCGAACAGCTGTGCGCGGACCTGGACCGGCTGCGCCAGCCCTAGGCGTCCCGACAGGCGCGCTCTTCCCCCTCTCCACCGCGGCCGTCCGGGATACCCCTGTCCGCGACCCGGTCATTCGCGCGCCCCATGGCTGCGCGGCAAGCGCGATTTCTGGAACGCCGCGGCCGCGCCGCGCGGGCTGACACGCCGCCCCGTGCTTTATGATTCGGCTAACCGTGATCAACCCGTTGATCCGCCCGATGATCAGCCAGCCCCCGCGGGTCCCGCAGCGCGCGCCCGCTCTTTGACACACCGCCATGACCACTCAAGACACTCTCACCATCGCCGGCCGCGCCTACTCGTCGCGCCTGCTCGTTGGCACCGGCAAGTACAAGGATTTCGACCAGACCCGCGCCGCGCTGGACGCCAGCGGCACGGAGATCGTCACGGTCGCCATCCGCCGCACCAACATCGGCCAGAACCCGGGCGAGCCCAACCTGCTCGACTACGTGCCGATGTCCAAGTTCACGCTGCTGCCCAACACCGCCGGCTGCTACTCGGCCGACGACGCCGTGCGCACGCTGCGCCTGGCGCGCGAATTGCTGGACGGCCACGCCCTGGTCAAGCTGGAAGTGCTGGGCGACCCGCACACGCTGTTCCCCAACATGCCCGAAACCCTCAAGGCCACCAAGACGCTGGTGGATGAGGGCTTCCAGGTCATGGTCTATTGCACCGACGATCCCATCCAGTGCCGCATGCTCGAAGACATGGGCGCCGTGGCCGTGATGCCGCTGGCCTCGCTGATCGGCTCCGGCATGGGCATCCTGAACCCCTGGAACCTGCGCCTGATCATCGACCAGGCCCGCGTGCCGGTGGTGGTGGACGCCGGCGTGGGCACCGCCTCGGACGCCGCCATCGCCATGGAACTGGGCTGCGACGCCGTGCTGATGAACACCGCCATCGCCGCCGCGCGCGATCCGGTGCTGATGGCCAGCGCCATGAAGAAGGGCGTCGAAGCCGGCCGCGAGGCCTTCCTGGCCGGCCGCATGCCCAAGAAGCTCTACAGCGGCGCGCCCAGCTCGCCCACCGAAGGCCTGATCACCGCCGCCCCCGGCGCCGCCAAATGAGCAGCCGCCAAGCGGCCGCCAGCGGCCGTCCCATCCCCAACGCGCTGACCATCGCCGGCGTCGACCCGTCCGGCGGCGCCGGCATCCTGGCCGACGTCAAGGCCATGAGCGCCCTGGGCGCCTACGGCTGCGCCGTCATCGCCGCGCTCACCGCCCAGAACACCCAGGGCGTCACCGGCATCTCGCCGGTGCCGCCGGCCTTCGTCGGCCAGCAGATCGACACGCTGTTCGCCGACGTGCGCATCGACGCCGTCAAGATCGGCATGCTGGGCCAGCAGCCGGTGATCCAGGTGGTGGCCGAGAAGCTGGCCAAGTGGAATCCGGCCCACGTGGTGCTGGACCCGGTCATGGTGGCCAAGAGCGGCGACCTGCTGCTCGAGCGCGACGCGGTCGGCGCCATGCGCGAAGCCATGCTGCCGCAGGCCACGCTGCTGACCCCCAACCTGCCCGAGGCCGGCGTGCTGCTGGAAGAGCGCCCGGTGGAGACGGTCAAGGAAATGCGGCGCGTGGCCGAGCGCCTGCGCAACAAGATGGCGCACTCGGGCCAGCGCTGGGTGATGGTCAAGGGCGGCCACCTGCCCGGCAACGACACCATCGACCTGCTGCACGATGGCGACCGCATGATCGAACTGCCCGGCCACCGCATCGAGACCGCCAACACCCACGGCACCGGCTGCACCCTGTCGGCCGCCCTGGCCGCCCTGCTGCCGCAGGTGGAGGACGTGCCCGAGGCCGCTCGCCGCGCCAAGGCCTACCTGACCGAAGCGATCCGCCACGCCGAGCGCCTGTCGGTCGGCTCCGGCCACGGCCCGGTGCACCACTTCCACGCCTGGTGGTGACGCCCGGCGGGCGGGATCCGGTCGCGGCCGGCCACCCGCCCCCCTGGCACCGCCATCGCGGCGGCGGCCCTGCCATTCCCGGGAAAGCCCCTCATCGCGTCCGAAATCGCAGGGCCGCCGGCGCCGTTTCCCCCGCTGTAACCAGCCGCTCCGCCCGCCGGCGTCACAGGACGCTACGAATCGGTACAATGGTCAGCTGATTCCTCCGCTTTTTTTCAGACCGTCATGAACGCTTCGACCCTGCCCGACGTAGAACAAGCCCGCTTCAACATGGTGGAACAGCAGATCCGCCCGTGGGACGTCCTGGACGCCAACGTGCTGCAAGCGCTGTTCGATGTGCGCCGCGAACAGTTCGTTCCGCCGGCCCTGCGCGCCCTGGCGTTTTCCGACCTGGAACTGCCGCTGGAAATCAACGCGGTCAACACCCGCCAGACCATGCTCGCCCCCAAGGTCGAAGCCCGCCTGGCCCAGGAACTGCAACTGAGCAAGTCCGACTGTGTGCTGGAGATCGGCACCGGCTCCGGCTACCAGGCCGCGCTGCTGGGCTACCTGGCGCAGCAGGTCACCTCGGTCGAGATCGACAGCCGCCTGGTCACGTTCGCGCAGCAGAACCTGCAGATGAACAACGTCACCAACGTCAAGGTCGAGACCGGCGACGGCCGCAACGGCTGGGGTTCCACCGAATACGACGCGATCCTGGTGACCGGCTCGGTGCCGGTCGTGCCGGACGCGCTCAAGTACCAATTGCGCGTCGGCGGCCGCCTGGTCGTCGTCGTCGGCCAGGCCCCCGTCATGACGGCCTGTCGCATCACCCGCACCACCGCCGCCAGCTTCGAGACCGTCAATCTGTTCGAAACGGTCATCAAGCCCCTGCGCGGCGCCACGGTGTCGCAGTTCAAGTTCTGAGTCCCCCCGGCGGCGGCCACGCGGCCCCGCCATGGCGGCCCGCCTGCGCGGGCCGGCAACCGGACCCCGACTCCCTGGAGCAACACCCCACCCCCTGACAGATCATGCGCGTCCGACTGCTTACGGCTTTACTGGTTTTTACCTCCGCCGCAAGTGTCGGCCCGTCTGTCGCGTGCGCGCAGAATCTGTTGCAGGTGTGGCAGTCCGCCCTCGGCAACGACCCCATCTATGCCTCGGCCCGCGCCAACTACCGCGCCGGCCTGGAAAAGGAACCGCAGGCGCGCGCCCTGCTGCTGCCCGAAGTCTCGGCCGGCGTCGGCGGCGCCTACCAGGAAACCCGCAGCACCCGCGGCCTGAACATGGCCTACAGCGGCGGCCGCGGCGTCTGGGACCTGGCGCTGACCCAGCCGCTGTTCGACTGGGGCCGCTGGCAGAACTACGAACAGTCCAAGCTCATCGTCGCCGACGTCGAAGTGCAGTTGCAGCAGGCCTACCAGGACCTGCTGCTGCGCGTGGCCGACGCCTATTTCAACGTGCTGTACGCCCAGGACACCCTGGCCGCGACCGAGGCCGAGAAAGCCGCCGTGGCCGGCCAGCTGGAGTCCGCCAAGCGCAATTTCGAGCTGGGCAACGCCACCATCACCGACACCTACGAGGCGCAGGCGCGCTACGACCTGGTGGTGGCGCAGGAACTGCGCCTGCAGAACGACCTGGACGTGCGCCGCGACGAGCTGGCCAAGATCATCGGCGGCCCGCCCGGCGCGCTGGCCGAGCTGCCGCAGGGCGTGCAGCTGCCCGCCCCGCAACCGGCCCGCGTGGCCGACTGGAGCAACCAGGCCGAATCGTCCAGCCTGGACGTCTTGCGCGCCCAGCTGCTGACCCGCATCGCCGGGCGCCAGATCCAGATCGCCAAGAGCGGCCACTACCCCACCCTGAACCTGCGCGCCACCAGCGGCAGCGCCAGCGACGCGGTGATGCGCAACGCCGCGCCGGGCAAGCCGATCGACAGCACCATCGGCGTGGTGCTGTCGATTCCGTTGTATTCGGGCGGCGGGGTGTCCTCGCAGGTCACCGAGAAGGTGCAGCTGGAACAGAAGGCCCGCTACGACTTCGAGGCGGCGCGGCGCCAGGCGGTGCAGGCCGCGCGCCAGTACTACACCGGCGTCACCAGCGGCCTGGCGCGCATCCAGGCGCTCGAGGCCGGCGAGAAATCCAGCCGCGCCGCGGTCGAGGCCAACCGCACCGGCTACGAAGTGGGCGTGCGCATCAACCTGGACGTGCTCAATGCCCAGCAGCAGCTCTATGCCACCCAGCGCGACCTGGCGCTGGCGCGCTACAGCACGGTGCTGTCGGGGCTGCGCCTGAAGGCCACCAGCGGCATCCTGGCCGAGTCCGACCTGGACGCCATCAACCGGCTGCTGCGCGAGCCGCGCTGACCGCCGGCGCGGTCAGTTGCCCTGGATCTTCTTGACCAGCGCCGTGGTCGAGCGCTCGAACTCGAACGGGATCGCCACCGCGCGGCCGCCCCAGGTCTTGACCAGGGCGGTCTCGGGCAGCTTTTCCATGTCGTAGTCGCCGCCCTTGACGATCAGATCCGGCTTGAGCTGGCCGATCAGGGCCTCGGGCGTGTCCTCGTGGAACGAGGTGACCACCGTGACGAAGCCCAGCGCCGCCAGCAGCGCGGCGCGGTCTTCCATGCGGTTCAGGGGACGTTCGGCGCCCTTGCCCAGGCGGCGCACCGATTCATCGGTGTTGACCGCCACGACCAGCGTGGCGCCCAGCTGGGCGGCCTGGTCCAGGTAGGTAGCGTGGCCTCGATGCAGGATGTCGAAGACGCCATTGGTGAACACCAGCGGCCGCGGCAGGCGGCCGGCGGCAACGGCGGCGACGCAGTCGTCGCGGGACAGGACTTTGGATTCGAAACGGGCGGCTGGCATGCCGCGATTGTACGACGGCGGCCGCGGCCGGCGTCATCGGTCAGCGGGCGCGCCCGGTCGGGGCCGGGGCGCGCCGCCCTCCCGCCGGATCAGGCGCCGGCCAGGATGATTTCCTTTTCCTTGGGCACGACCAGCGCAGTCATTTCCTTGCGGTAGCGGTTCAGGTCCTTGACCGTCTCGAAGCTGCGATCCATCAGCTTGGACAGGATGTGCAGGATGCGGGTGGCGACCTTCTGTTCCCAGATGCCGTCGAAGCGGATCTGGCTGTCCAGCCAGTGCTCCAGCCAGCCCGGCTCGGGCAGGCGCGACTGCACCGTGTCGTTGGGGAACAGGTCCTTGTTGACGTGCAGGTTGGTCGGGTGCAGCGCCTGCTGGGTGCGGCCGGCCGAGGCCATCAGCACGCCGATCTTGGAGAACGCCAGGCGCGCCTGGACGCTGGTGTCCTCGCCGCGGTTGTGCAGCGCGCGGCGCATGTATTGCAGGTAGGCGCCGGCATGGCGGGCCTCGTCCTGCGCCACGGTCTTGTAGATCGACTTGATGACCGGCTCGGTGTGCCATTCGGCGGCGCGGCGGTACCAGTGGTTCAGGCGCACTTCGCCGCAGAAGTGCAGCATCAGCGTTTCCAGCTCGGGCGCGACGTCGAATTCGAAGCGCACGTTGTGCAGCTCTTCTTCCGTGGGCACCAGGTCGGGACGGAAGCGGCGCAGGTACTCGATCAGCACCAGGGAATGCTTCTGTTCTTCGAAGAACCACACCGACATGAACGCGCAGAAATCGCTGTCGCCGCGATTGTCGCGCAGGAACATCTCGGTGGCCGGCAACGCGGCCCACTCGGTGATGGCATTCATCTTGATCGTGTGCGCCTGCTCGTCCGAGAGCTTGCTGCGATCAAAATCGCCCCAGGGAATATCGTGCGCCATGTTCCAGCGCACCGCTTCCATGGTCTTGAAGAGTTCAGGATAAAGCATGTTCTGCCCTTGTTTTCGTCCCGCTAGTGGGGCTATAGAAATTGATGAATGGCGCACGCGCTTGCCGGCGTGACGCTGCATTGGCCGCCGCAGCGCTATTTTTCGCCGTCTCCCGCGAAGCTATGATGACCGTTTCATGAATGAAACATGACAGGAGGATCGCACTTACACCATCGCGCCGCCTATCGGGTCAATGCCCACAACGCCACCCCGATACCCAGGGCCAGCACGCCAACCAGCGCCGCGATCAGCCGGTTGCTCTGTTCCTGGGCCCGCCGCAACTGCACCATCTCGGCCAGCAGGGCCGGCGAGACGTTCGGGCGATTCAGGTGGTCGTGGACCAGCCTGGGAAGCGCCGGCAGCATTTGCGACCACTGCGCGGCTTCTTTTTCCAGGCTCTGCCGCAAACCCTTGATCCCGACGCGCTGGCGCATCCAGCGTTCCAGGTAGGGCTTGGCGGTCTTCCAGAGATCCAGGTTGGGGTCGAGCTGCCGCCCCAGGCCTTCGACGTTCAGCAACGTCTTCTGCAGCAGCACCAGCTGTGGCTGGATCTCCACATTGAACCGGCGCGAGGTCTGGAACAGGCGCAACAGCACCTGGCCCAGCGAAATCTCGGACAACGGCCGGTCAAAATACGGTTCGCAGACGGCGCGCACCGCGCCCTCCAGCTCTTCCTCGCGGGTGTCGGGCGGCACCCAGCCCGACTCGATGTGCAACTGCGCCACGCGGCGGTAGTCGCGGTGGAAGAAGGCCAGGAAGTTCTGCGCCAGGTAGTTCTTGTCGAATTCCGACAGCGAGCCGACGATGCCGAAATCCAGGGCGATGTAGCTGCCCAGCGTCTCGGGCCGGTCGGACACGTAGATGTTGCCCGGGTGCATGTCGGCGTGGAAGAAGCCGTCCGTGAACACCTGGGTGAAGAAGATCTCGACGCCGGTGCGCGCCAGCGTCGGAATGTCGATGCCGGCGGCGCGCATGCGCTCGACCTGGCCCACCGGCACGCCATACATGCGCTGCATGGTGAAGACCGTGGACGCGGTGTATTCCCAGATGACCTCGGGCACCATCAGCATGTCGCCGCGGCCGGACTCCGGGCCGAAGTTGCGGCGCAGCTGGCTGCAGTTGGAGGCCTCGCGCACCAGGTCCAGTTCGTCGTGCAGGTACTTGTCGAACTCGGCCACCACCTCGCGCGGCTTGAGCCGGCGGCCATCGGCGCCCAGGCGCTCGATGATGCGGGCCACGATCTTGAGCAGCGACAGGTCTTTCTCGATGATGCTGAGCATGCCCGGACGCAGCACCTTGACCGCCACCTCGCGGCCATCGTGCAGCACCGCGAAGTGCACCTGGGCAATCGACGCCGACGCCACCGGGTCGACCTGGAACTGCGCGAACAGCTTTTCGGGCGGCGCGCCCAGCGCGGCCTCGATGCAGGCGGCGGCCTGGGCCGACGGGAACGGCGGCACGCGGTCCTGCAGCAGCGCCAGTTCGTTGGCGATGTCGGCGGGGATGAGGTCGCGGCGGGTCGACAGCACCTGGCCGAACTTCACGAAGATCGGGCCCAGCGATTCCAATGCCAGGCGCAGCCGCAGGCCGCGCGGCTTGCGCGGCCGGGTGCCCAGGCGGATGACGCGCAGCAGGCAGGTGGCCAGCGGATGGTTCAGGCTGGACAGCACCAGCTCGTCCAGACCGTAGCGCAGCGAAACCAGGATGATGCGAAGCAGGCGCAGCAAGGGGAACATGGGTCAGGCGCCTCGCTTGCCGGCGGCCGTGGCCAGCCGCGATTGCAGGGCGGCGGCCGAGCGCGCCACCGCGTCGGCGCGGGCGTTCAGCTCGGCCAGGTCCAGGCGCCACTGCTCCAGCGCCGGGCGGCCCAGCAGCATGCCGCTTTCTTCGGCCAGGTATTCGGACACGTTCTCGGCCATGCGCTGGCCGGCCTGGCGCGCGCCGCCGGCGGCCGCGCGCAGCCCGCCAACGATGCGCAGCGCGGGAATGTCGCCCACCAGCCGCGCCAGGCTGTCTTCCGGGTCCCAGCGCAACTGCTTGGACAGGTCCGCCACCACCTGCGCCAGCGCGGCGTCGCCGGAGATGTGCGTGGCCTCGGCAAAATCGGGCGCCTCGCCGCCCGCGCCCAGGCGCGGCAGCGGCAGCTTCTCGGGCGCCACCGTCAGGGTCACGTCGGGCACCACCGCCGCATCGGCCTGGGCCGCCAGGCCCTCGCTGTCGATGGTCAGGCCCAGGGTGAAGCCGCCCAGCGCAAAACGCACGGTCTTGCCGGCGTGGCGGGCCAGGCGTTCGCGCGCCCAGTCTTCACGCTTCAACAGGGTGTTGAGCGCGCCGACGGCCAGCCGTGCAGGAGTGGGCAGAAACGAAAAAGGCAACATGACGGTCCGCGGCCCCGCGAAACGGGGATGACGAAGTTGATGGGTAAATCGGGAGTGTAACGGGTTGGATGCGGGTGTGTTCCGGACAGTCTGGACGCGGTTTGCGCCCGCGCATGGAAAAACCGGCCCTGAGGGGCCGGTTGTGGCGGACGGCCGCAAGGCCGCCGCGATAGCAGGAGGATGGCGCCAGCCGGATCAGCTGGCGAATTCCACCGGGATCTGCTGGATGCCGGCCAGCAGCCAGCCGCCGTTGGCGGGCTTGAACAGGTTCCAGACCTCCTCGAAGCGGAAGGCTTCGGCGCCCGGCGCTTCGCGCAGCATGCCCGAGAAGCGCACGCTGGCCAGGTGGCCGTCGGACACCGTCTCGATGCCCAGCAGCTCGGCGTTCAACAGGACCACTTCGGTCTTGTTGGGGGCCGCGCCACGCTCGGCCAGTTGCGGCTTGAGCTCGGTGATGAGGTCGTCGGTCAGGTAGTCGCGCAGGCGGTCGGTGCTGCCGCTGTCCCACACGGCCTGGATGCGCACGAACTGGTCCTTGGCCTGCTTCAGGAAGTTGGGCGTGTCGAAATCACCCGGCACGAACCAGTTGTTGTCGTCGCCCGCCTTGGGCGTCGCGGCAACCGGGGCCGCTGCGACGGCGGCGGCGATGGGCGCCGCGGCCGGCGCGGCCGGCTTCAGCGTTTCACGCCACATGGGCTGCTGCTGCGGCTCGCCCGACGCGTTGTTGGCGCCGCCAAAGGCGCCCTGGGTGGCCGGACGCGGCGCGGCGCCACGCAGGCGGCGGATGATGAACATCACGCCGAACACGACCACGGCGATCAGCAGCGCGGACGACAGGAATTCGGCGAAGGCGCCCGACAGGCCCATGCTCGAGAGCAGGGCGGCGATGCCCAGGCCGGCGGCGATGCCGGCGATCGGGCCGAGCCAGCGCGACGCGCCGCTCTTGGCGGCGGCGCCCGCGGCGCCGGCCGTGGCGGCACCGGCGGCGGCCGGCGCCGCGGTGGCGCCCGCGGTGTTGTTGGCGGCGGCCGGCGGCGTGGTGGCCTGGCGTTGCTGGGTCACATTGGAGGATTGGCGGCCGACGCTGCTGCCACCGCCGGCGCGGCGGGCTTCGGCGTCAAACGACGCCGTCACCAACGCAGCGCCGGAAATGGCGATGAGCGCCGCGGCGACAAACCGCGAGAAACAGAATTTGGTCATGGATTTGCTCCCTCGTACCCGCGCTTCCCGCTGCCCCGAGCAGCGGAAAGCCGCACGGATCGTGCGGCCGTTCAGCGCGACTTTCTTACAATAATCTGAATGACGTAAGAATAACGGACAAGCCGTCGCCCCACAAGTTCCCCCGGAGGCGAAGAAAAGCCGTATCGGACCCCAGGACGTTCAGCCCAGGCGCACACCCTCATGCAGGGCGGCGATGCCGGCCGTCAGGTTGAAGTACTGCACCCGCTCCAGGCCGGCGGTGCGCAGCATGTCCGCCAGGGTGTCCTGGTCGGGGTGCATGCGGATGGATTCCGCCAGGTAGCGGTAGCTGGCTTCGTCCTTGGCCACGGTCTTGCCCAGCCAGGGCAGCACGTTGAAGGAATACCAGTCGTAGGCCGGCGCCAGCGGCTTGGCGATGCGGGAGAATTCCAGCACCAGCAGCTTGCCGCCCGGCTTGAGCACGCGGGTCATTTCGGCCAGCGCGCGGTCCTTGTGGGTCATGTTGCGCAGGCCGAAGGCCACGCTGACGCGGTCGAAATAGCCCGTCGGGAACGGCAGGCGCTCGGCGTCACAGACGGCCGTGGGCACCAGCAGGCCGGCGTCGGCCAGGCGGTCGCGGCCGACCCGCAGCATCGAGTCGTTGATGTCGGTCAGCCAGACCTCGCCGGTGGGGCCGGCGCGCTTGGCGAAAGCCTTGGCCAGGTCGCCGGTGCCGCCGGCGATGTCCAGCACCTTCATGCCCGGGCGGATGGCCGCGCGGCCAATGGTGAAGGCCTTCCAGACGCGGTGCAGGCCGGCCGACATGAAATCATTCATGATGTCGTAGCGCTGGGCCACGGAATGGAAGACTTCGGCGACTTTGCGGGCCTTGTCGTGTTCCGGCACCGATTGGAAGCCGAAATGCGTCGATTGGGAGGCGGAATCCGCGGAATGTTGCGATTCGGAGGGGTTTTGCATGGTGAATTCCCGATATATCGTCCAATGGTAGCCTATCGGGGCCGGCCAGACGCCGCCTGCGGGACCGAGAACCCGCGCTTTGGTCACATACCTGAAATATTGCGGCCATACTATCGCAATGTTCGCGCCGCGCCGGCGCTCCGAAGCGTGCCCTATTCGCCATGTCCAGCACCATCCTCGTCGTCGAAGACGAACCCGCAATCCAGGAACTGATCGCCGTCAACCTGTCCTTCGCCGGCCACAAAGTGCTGCGCGCCTTCGACGCCGACCAGGCCCAGACGCTGATCCGCGCCGAACTGCCCGACCTTATCCTGCTGGACTGGATGCTGCCCGGCACCTCCGGCCTGGCCATGGCGCGCAAGCTGCGCAACGACGAGCGCACCCGCGCCGTCCCGGTCATCATGCTGACCGCCAAGGGTTCCGAGCAGGACAAGGTCGACGGCCTCGAAGCCGGCGCCGACGACTACATCACCAAGCCCTTCTCGCCCAAGGAGCTGATGGCCCGCATCAAGGCCGTGCTGCGCCGCCGTGCGCCGCAGCTGACCGACGACGTGATCGACGTCGGCGGCCTCAAGCTGGACCCCGTCACGCACCGCCTGTCGGGCAACAGCCAGTCGCTGCAGATCGGCCCCACCGAATTCCGCCTGCTGCACTTCTTCATGACCCACCCGGAACGCGTGTTCTCGCGCTCGCAGCTGCTGGACCAGGTCTGGGGCGATCACGTCTTCGTCGAGGAACGCACGGTCGACGTGCACATCCGCCGCCTGCGCAAGGCGCTGGAACCCAGCGGCCACGACGCCCACGTGGAAACGGTGCGCGGCAGCGGCTACCGGTTTACGGCACAGGTCCCGGCGCGGTAAAACTCCCGCACGATGATCTGGCTGCGCACTCTTATCCTGGTCGCCCTGTGGGCGGCGGTCGCGCTATTGGCGCAATGGCTCATTGGGGATCCGGCGGGTTGGGTGCTGTTCAGCGCCGCGCTGGTCACCATGCTGCTGTGGCGTAGCTGGCGCCTGCACCTGGTTTCCCATTGGGCCAGGCACCCGGACACCTCTCCCCCCGCCTCGGTGGGCCCGTGGGACGACATCCTCGCCCCGCTCTACCGCTACACCCGGGCCCGCGCCCGCGAGCTGACCGAGACCCGCGACACCATGCAGGGCATGCTGGCGGCCGCCCAGGCGCTGCCGGACGGCGCGGTCACGCTCAATGAAGACTTCCAGATCGACTGGTGCAACCGCATGGCGCGCCAGCACCTGGGCCTGCGCCTGCCGGCCGACCGCGGCCACAACCTGCTGAACCTGCTGCGCGCGCCGGAATTCGTCGAATACGCCCACCGCGCCTCCTGGCCCGATCCGATCCTGGTGCGCCTGGGCCAGAACGGCCAGGAACGGCTGATGATGATGCAGCTGACGGCTTACGCCAGCAACCAGCGCCTGCTCATCACCCGCGACGTCACCCAGATCGAGCGCCTGGAAACCACGCGCCGCGACTTCGTCGCCAACGTCTCGCACGAACTGCGCACGCCGCTGACGGTGCTGGCCGGCTTCCTGGAAACGCTGCGCGACATGCCCGCCGACGCCCTGCCGCCCGAGCAACGCGCGCAGTACCTGGACATGATGCACGAGCAGGCCCAGCGCATGCAGGCCATCGTCGAGGACCTGCTGACGCTGTCGACGCTGGAATCGTCGCCGGGCAGCGACCCGCGCGCGGTCAACATGGGCGCGCTGCTGCAGAAAGCGCGCCAGCAGATCGAGGCCCTGTCGGGCGGACGCCACGTGCTCGAATGGCACATCGACGAGACCCTCGACGTGCTCGGCGCCGAGACCGAGCTGACCTCGGCCCTGTCGAACCTGCTGACCAACGCCGTGCGCTACACCCCCGACGGCGGCACCATCACCGTGCGCTGGGAACGCGAGCCCGACGGCGGCGGACGCTACAGCGTGCAGGACACCGGCATCGGCATTCCGGCCCGCCACATCCCGCGCCTGACCGAACGCTTCTACCGCGTCGACCGCGGCCGCTCGCGCGCCGTTGGCGGCACCGGCCTGGGGCTGGCGATCACCAAGCACATCGCCATGCGCCACGACGCCGAGCTGTTCATCACCAGCGAACCCGGCAAGGGCAGCCTGTTCGCGCTGCGCTTCCCGCCGGACCGCATCGCCGTCGACCCGTCCGCCTGAGGCGGCGTCACGCATCACGCGCCATCCGCGCCGCGATCGCGGCGCGGATGGTAAATTTCCGGCCATGCGCATCCTGGTCATCGAAGACGAACCCAAGCTGGCCGACTACCTCAAGAAGGGATTGTCGGAACAGAGCCATGTCGTCGACCTGGCGCGCGACGGCGTCAACGGCCTGCACCTGGCGCTGGAAGGCGCCTACGACCTGATCGTGCTGGACGTGATGCTGCCCGGCGTGGACGGCTTCGGCATCCTGGCCGCCGTGCGCGCCAACAAGGACACCCCGATCCTGATGCTGACCGCGCGCGACGCCGTCGAAGACCGCGTGCGCGGGCTGGAAGGCGGCGCCGACGACTACCTGGTCAAGCCCTTCGCCTTCTCCGAGCTGCTGGCGCGCGTGCAGGCCCTGCTGCGGCGCGGCCGCTCGCAGGAACCCACCGTGTTCCGCCTGGCCGACCTGGAACTGGACCTGGCGCGCCGCAAGGTCGCGCGCGGCGGCCGCCGCCTGGACCTGACCGCCAAGGAATTCAACCTGCTGGCCCTGCTGCTGCGGCGCCAGGGCCAGGTGCTGTCGCGCACCACCCTGGCCGAGCAGGTCTGGGACATGAACTTCGACAGCGACACCAACGTCATCGACGTGGCCGTGCGGCGCCTGCGCAGCAAGCTGGACGACCCGTTCGAGGCCAAGCTGCTGCACACCGTGCGCGGCATGGGCTACGTGCTCGAATCGCGGCCGGAGCCCGCGCGCGGATGAAACCGCCGCGCATGCGCTCGATGCAGGCGCGCCTGACCCTGCTGCTGGGCGTGATCGCCCTGCTGGTCTCCAGCCTGGCGGGCGCCACCCTGTTCTGGGCCCTCAAGCGCGAAGTCGAACGCCAGGAAATCACCGAGGTCAGCGGCAAGCTGGAACTCATCAACCACCTGATCGACATGCAGAACAACGCGCGCGGCCTGCACGACCTGGCCGCCACGTTCGACGACATGCGCACCGGCCAGAGCCAGCTCGGCATCTGGATCGTCGACGCCCAGGGCCATCCCGTCTACGGCGGCGATGCGCCCGAGACGCTGCAGACGCTGCCCGACCGCCAGGTGCTGCTGCAACTGGCCGACGGCAGCCGCATGCGCGGCCTGCGCGTCGCGGTCGACGACCGCATCCTGCCGGGCGCGCACCTGACGGTGGCGGTCAGCACCCGCACCAGCTCGCAGTTCCTGTACGCCTACGGCACCGCGCTGGCGCTGATCTGCGCACTGTGGGTCGGCGCCACCGTGGTGTTGGCGGCCTGGGCCGTGCGCCGCAGCATGGCGCCGACGCGCCGGCTGTCCGAACAGGCCGCCCGCATCCAGCCCGACAACCTGGCCGTGCGCCTGCCGCTGCGCGACACCGACCGCGAGCTGCACGAGCTGGTGCTGTCGTTCAACCGCACGCTGGAACGGCTGCAGGCCGCCTATCAGCAGATGGAAGGCTTCAACGCCGACGTCGCGCACGAGCTGCGCACGCCGCTGGCCACGCTGATCAACGGCACCCAGGTGACCCTGTCCAGCGGCCGCGACGCGGCCGAACTGCGCGACGTGCTCGAATCCAACCTGGAAACGCTGGAAGACCTGAAGACGCTGGTCAACGACATGCTGTTCCTGGCCCGCGCCGACCGCGGCGAACGCGCCGCCGACCTGGCGCCGGTGTCGCTGGCCGCCGAGGCCCGGCGCGTCGCCGACTTCTACGAGGCGGCGCTGGAAGACAGCGGCGTCACGCTGCGCTGCGACGGCGATGCCCTCATCGCCGCCAACCCCGGGCTGGTGCGGCGCGCGCTCGCGAACCTGATCTCCAACGCCATCAAGGCCACGCCGCGCGGCGGCGAGATCGTGCTGGCCTGCCAGCCTTTACCGGCCGGCGCGCGGGTCGAGGTGCGCAACCCCGGCGCGCCGATCCCGGCCGCCGACCTGCCGCGCATCTTCGACCGCTTCTTCCGCTCGGGCCAGGCGCGCGCGCCCCGCAGCGAAGGCCACGGGCTGGGCCTGGCGATCGTGCGCGCCATCGCCCGCATGCACGGCGGCGACGTCGACGCGGCTTCCGGCGCCGCCGGCACGGTGGTCGGCATCACCCTGCGCGGCAACCTGCCCGGGGCGCCGGCCGCCAACATTACAAAGAAGTAATCCAGGCGACAGAACCGGGTCACCCCGGTTTTTCTAAAGTGCCCGCATGGTCAACTCCCACGAAGGGATCAGCATGCAAGGCACTTTGCTCCGTATCACCCGAACCACGGCCCAGGCGGCCCTGGCCGTCCTGCTCGGCGCCGGCACCGCGTTCGCGGCCGGCAGCCACGGCGAACACGCCGGCCACGCCATGCCGATGGCCTCCGCCCCCATCGGCACGCCTGGCGACGCCGCCCGCGTCACCCGCACCATCGACATCGACATGACCGACGCCATGCGCTTCACGCCCGCCCAGGTGCAGGTCAAGGCCGGCGAAACGGTGCGCTTCAACGTGCGCAACTCGGGCCGCATCCGCCACGAGATGGTGCTGGGCTCCGACGCCGACCTGCAGGCCCACTACGCCATGATGATGAAGGACCCCGGCATGCGCCACGAAGAGGCCAACGCCGTGTCGCTGGACGGCGGCAAGAGCGGCCAGATCGTCTGGAAGTTCGACCGCGCCGGCAGCGTGTCCTTCGGCTGCCTGGAACCCGGCCACTACGCCGCCGGCATGAAGGGCGCGGTGTCGGTGCAGTAGCGCCGCCGCGGATCCGTCATGAAAGCCCTCCCCATTCCCGCCCGCCGCCGCTTCGTGCAGGGGCTGGCCGCCGGCGGCGCGCTCGCGGCGCTGGGCGGCTGGCGCGCCGCCAGCGCGAGCCAGCACGCCGCCCCCGCCCTGCCCGCCGAACTGCGCGGCACCGAATTCCACCTGGAGATCGGCGAGACGCCGGTGAACTTCACCGGCGCCGCCCGCATCGCCACCACCGTCAACGGCCAGGTGCCGGCGCCGCTGCTGCGCTGGCGCGAGGGCGACACGGTGACGCTGCACGTCACCAACCGCCTGCGCGAACAGACCTCGATCCACTGGCACGGCATCCTGCTGCCCACGGACATGGATGGCGTGCCGGGCCTGAGCTTTCCGGGCATCGATCCGGGCCAGACCTTCACCTACCGTTTCGACGTGCGCCAGAGCGGCACCTACTGGTATCACAGCCACTCGGGCTTCCAGGAACAGACGGGCCTGTACGGCGCCATCGTCATCGACCCGAAGCGGCGCGATCCCATCGCCGCGGACCGTGACTACACCGTGCTGCTGTCGGACTGGACGGACGAAGACCCGATGCGGGTCTTCGACAAGCTCAAGGCCATGCCCGACTACTACAACCGCAACCAGCCCAGCGTCGAGAGCCTGATCCGCGACGCGGGCGAGAAGGGCTGGCGGGCGGCGCTGTCCGAGCGCCTGATGTGGGAGCAGATGCGCATGAACCCGTCCGACCTGGCGGACGTCTCCGGCGCCACGTACACCTTCCTGACCAACGGCGCGACGCCGACCGGCAACTGGACCGGCCTGTTCAAGCCGGGCGAGCGCGTGCGCCTGCGCTTCATCAACGGCTCGGCCATGACGTACTTCGACGTCCGCATCCCCGGCCTGAAGATGACGGTGGTGGCGGCCGACGGCCAGGACGTGCGGCCGGTCGACGTGGAGGAATTCCGCATCGCCGTGGCCGAGACCTACGACGTGATCGTCGAACCCGCCGAAGACCGCGCCTACACCATCTTCTCGCAGGCCATGGACCGTTCCGGCTACGCCCGCGCCACCCTGGCGCCGCGGCCCGGCATGCAGGCCGAGGTGCCCGCCGTCGATCGCGCGCAACTGCTCGGCATGATGGACATGGGCATGAAGCACGACATGGGCGGCATGGATCACGGCGCCGCGTCAGGGACGACAGCTGGCGCGATGGCCGGCATGAACCACGGCGCCATGCCCGGCATGGACCATGGCGGCGCCCACGGCAGCGGCGCGGACCAGGGCGGCATCGTCGAAGTCAGGCACCCCTATCCCGAGGAGCGCGGCCCCGGCAATTCGATGCTGCCCGACGTGGTCTCCACCCGCCTGGACGATCCCGGCGTCGGCCTGCGCGACAACGGCCGCCGCGTCCTGACCTACGCCGACCTGCGCTCGATCCGCGAGCCCGACGACAACCGCGCGCCAACCCGCGAGATCGAACTGCACCTGACCGGCAACATGGAACGCTACATGTGGTCGTTCAACGGCGTGAAGTTCTCCGACGCCAAGCCCATCGTGCTGCGCCACGGCGAGCGCGTGCGCTTCGTGCTGGTCAACGACACCATGATGACCCACCCGATCCACCTGCACGGCCTGTGGAGCGACCTGGAATCGCCCGACGGCGCCTTCCAGGTCCGCAAGCACACCCTGTCGCTCAACCCGGCGCAGCGCCTGAGCTACCGCGTCAGCGCCGATGCCCGCGGCAACTGGGCCTACCACTGCCACCTGCTGTACCACATGGAGGCCGGCATGTTCAGGGCGGTCGTGGTGGAGTAGGCGATGAGAAACCGGAATATGCGCACTTCCCTTCCCCCGTTCCGCCACGCCGCGCTGGCCGCCGCCCTGCTGGCGGGAATGGCCGGCCAGCCAGCCCACGGCCAGGCCATGAACGACCATGCCGCCATGGATCATGGATCGATGCCGGACATGGATCACGGTTCCATGCCCGGCATGCCCCCCGGTGCCGCCAAACCGCAAACGACGCCGGTTCCCGCCATGGATCACTCGTCCATGCCCGGCATGGATCATGGCTCACCCGCCTCCGCCGCCCCGCCCGTCGGCAGCCTGCCGTCCAGCGACGGCGCCGGCCAGCGTGGCTATGACAGCTACGGCATCCATCCGCACATGATGGACAACGCGGCCTCGTCGCGGCTGCTGTTCGACAAGTTCGGCGGGTCGCGCAACCGCGACGGCCAGAACGCGCTGGAATGGGACGGCCGCTTCTGGTGGGGCACCGCCACCGACCGGCTGGTGGTCAAGAGCGAAGGCGAACGCGAAAGCGGCGGCGGCTCGGACGCCAAGGTCGAAGCATTCTGGAGCCGCGCCATCTCGCCGTTCTGGGACCTGCAGCTGGGCGCGCGCCGCGACTTCGGCGCCGGCCCCAAGCGCAACTGGGCCGCGCTCGGCATCGAGGGGGTGCTGCCCTACAACATCGAGTTCGAGACCACCGCCTACGCCGGCCCGTCGGGCCGCACCGCGCTGGCAATGAAGGCCGAATACGACCTGCTGCTTACCCAGCGTCTGATATTCACCCCCGAAATCGAGGCCAGCGCCTACGGCCGCAACGACCCCGAACGCGGCATCGGCTCGGGCCTGTCCAAGGGCTCGCTGTCGCTGCGCCTGCGCTACGAGGTCACGCGCCAGTTCGCCCCCTACATCGGAGTATCCTTCGAACGTAAGTTCGGCCGCACCGCGGACTATGCGTCCGAGGCCGGCCAAGGCCGCTCGCAGGCCGCCGTGCTGGCGGGCGTGCGCTTCTGGTTCTGATCCTTCTCGCGGAGACCCATGAAAAAAACCTTCACCCCCGCCCGCCGCCTGATCCTCGCGGCCGCGCTGTCCCTGCCGCTGTACGCCCCGGTCCCGACCCTGGCGCAGGCGGCGCCCAAGGTCCAGGTCTGGAAGACCCCCACCTGCGGCTGTTGCGAAGACTGGGTCAAGCACATGCGCGACAACGGCTTCGAGGTCACCACCCACGACGTGCAGGACACCGGCGCGGTGCGCCGCAATGCCGGCATGGCCGACTACGGCTCCTGCCACACGGCCGTGGTGGACGGCTACGCCATCGAGGGCCACGTGCCCGCCAGCGACGTGCGCCGCCTGCTGCTGGAGAAACCGGACGCCGCCGGCCTGGCCGCCCCCGGCATGCCGCTGGGCTCGCCCGGCATGGACGGCCCCGAATACGGCGGCCGCAAGACCCCGCACGATGTCCTGCTGGTGGACAAGCGCGGCGGCGCCAAGGTGTTCCAGGCGTATCGTTGAGGCGCAGGGCCGGGGCCCGCCCCGGCCAGCCGCCTGAAACAATTCATCCCCACCAGGGCAATGGGTACCTCTTGCACCGCAGCAAAAATGCGCCACAATAAATAAAACGCATTTCCCACCCCGACCCCTGGCAGTCATGGCACACATCGTCCTGTTCGAGAACATCCACCCGAGCGCCCGCGCCGTCTTCGAAGCCGCCGGCTACACCGACATCGTCACGCACGCCGCGGCCCTGCCGCCGTCGCAGCTGCAGGACGCCCTGCGCGGCGCCCACGTCGCGGGCATCCGTTCTCGTACCCACCTGGATGCCGCCCTGCTGTCCGGCAGCCCCGACCTGCGCGTCGTCGGCTGCTTCTGCATCGGCACCAACCAGGTCGACCTCGACACCGCCATGCAACGCGGCATCCCGGTGTTCAACGCGCCCTTCTCCAACACCCGCTCGGTCGCCGAGCTGGTGCTGGGCGAAGCCATCCTGCTGTTGCGCCGCATCCCCGAGAAGAACGCCCGCGTCCATCTCGGCCACTGGGACAAGAGCGCCGCCGGCGCCTTCGAGACCCGCGGCAAGACCCTCGGCATCGTCGGCTACGGCAACATCGGCTCGCAGATCAGCACCCTGGCCGAAAGCCTCGGCATGCGCGTCATCTACCACGACGTCGAAGCCAAGCTGCCGCTGGGCAACGCCCGCCCGGCCGGCTCGCTCAACGACCTGCTGGAGCAGGCCGACGTCGTCACCCTGCACGTGCCCGGCGGCAAGTCCACCGAGAACATCATGAATGCGGAGACGATCGGGCGCATGCGCCGCGGCGCCATCCTCATCAACGCCTCGCGCGGCACGGTGGTCGACATCGACGCCCTGCACGCCGCGCTCAAGTCCGGCCACCTGGCGGGCGCCGCGCTCGACGTGTTCCCCACCGAACCCAAGAGCGCCGACGAACCGCTGGCCAGCCCGCTGATCGGCCTGCCCAACGTCATCCTGACCCCGCACATCGGCGGCAGCACGCAGGAATCGCAAGAGAACATCGGCCGCGAAGTGGCCGAGAAGCTGGTGCGCTTCCTGCAGGCCGGCACCACCAAGGGCGCGGTCAACTTCCCCGAGCTGCCCTACCTGGAGCAGGCCGGCGCCACCCGCATCCTGCACGTGCACCGCAACGCCCCGGGCGCGCTCGGCACGCTGGACAACCTGATGGCGCAGCACGGCCTGAACATCGTCAGCCAGACCCTGCAGACCAAGGGCCAGATCGGCTACGTGATCACCGACGTCGAAGGCCAGGTCGACGACCTGGTCATGACGACGCTGCGCGATCACCCGATCACCGTGCGCTGCGACCGGCTGTAAGGCACTTATCGTGGCCAGGGGATTCACATGGGAATCCCCGCCGTGACCGCCCTTCCTCCCGCTAGCGGAGTTTTGAATGCTCGCGGTAATCCCCCACATGCGATTCAGAGACAGGTCATCGGAAAATGACGCAGTCGCTTGATCGCCTGAAGCTCATTGAGTCTCAGACCCGCCTCAAACACGCGGCCAAACCAGTTCTGCTGCCAGACAACAGATAAGACGATGATCGTCCACGTGAAAAATTTCGGGATTTGTTGAGTCCTGCCTGCCTACGAAAAAAAGCCACCCTTTCTCCCGGCTATTTTTCTTGGCTCGCTCGGCAGCCTCCTCGCGAGTCGTCTCGAATTCCCTGATCAGCACATCCCGACGAGACTGACTCCATCCCGACCAGTCGACGTGGACGCGTGACAAGCTCGCGTGTTCCTTTTTTTCCTCAATCCAATCCCCCACGTTCAGCGTCAGCACACAGCATGCATCGGTGAGGACGGGCTCCACCCTCCAGCGAATTGCAGCGAAGTACAAATGTTTCGGGTTCTTGAAATGAGAAGGTCGCCGACTGGCCAGATACCAAAATATTTCGGCGTAGGTTTTTCCAGGAACATCAGGGACGGAAAGAGGCAAACTCGCCCGATCATATGGGAAATTGATGTATGTCCGACATGCGGGCCTGATGGTCTTTACTGTGTGCCCGTGATGTCGGCTAGGGGCGCATCCTCCCATCGATCGACTTTTACTGCCAACGAGTGGATTTCCGGATTTCGCACCACCACCCGATACAACTGGACGTTCATCGCTCAGGAGCAACTTGCTCGGGAAGGGCACGGGAAAGCCCTCTGATTGCCCGATGCGACCTGTCTTTGCACGATTGATGATCTTCTCTTCACCATCCACATTGCATTCCGGCGCATGCTTATTGACTGGTCCCAAGGTGAAATAAGGGCGTTTCCTATTTATCCCTTTGACATAGGACGCGGGAAATACGCCCACTCCACACCCCCGGCAGATATAGCGGTCCTGATCGACCTTTAGCAAGGCCCACAACTCTTCGGCCTCAACCAGATCAAGTGTGTATTTGTCCCTTGCCGTATCCACTGCGCTGATATCTCCTCGGAAAGTCGGTTTACCGCTGTCGTGGCCCCGGTTCTCTATGAACCGATGTTCACACTTACAAAGGTCGTAACGTCAGTGCGACGTTGTTATTCCCTATACGGCCTCATTCGTCAGGAACTTTATATGCCGATCAACGCCAGCCGCCATTTCCGATGCGCCATCGTCAACAGTCGAACAGCATTTCCGGACAGTCTCATCGGCGGCGGCGCACCGCTCCTTGATTCCCGAAATTAATGGAGGAGGTGTTGTTGAAGGCAACCGTCCCACGGTGCCTATCCATCGTGCCGCCCCTTCGCCGACGCCTACACCGCGAAATGCGCCGCCACCCATCGTTCACAGACCTCCCACAAGCGCGGCGCGCCGCGCTGGATGACCGGGCCGTAGCGGGCCAGCACCTGCTCGCGCGACACGCCGTTCTCGGTCCAGGTGCCACCGCCCGTGAACACGTTGATCAGCAGCGGCTGGAAGCGATCGAGCGCCTTGGCGAAGCGCGCATCGTCGCTCTCGGCCTGCTCGAATTCGCGCCACAGCGCCAGGAACTCATCGCCCTGCGACCCCGGCAGCAAGCCGAACAGCCGTTCGGCCGCCCTGTCCTCCTGCTCGGCCTGCCAGGCGGCCGACGAGCCGCCATGGATCGGGAAGTCGCCGACGTCGATCTCGACCACGTCGTGCAGCAGCAGCATGCGCATGACCCGCTGGGTATCGACCGCGCCGCTGGCGTATTCGCTCAGCACCAGCGCGTACAGCGCCAGGTGCCAGGAATGCTCGGCGGAATTCTCCTTGCGGCTGCGGTCCAGCAGCGGCGATTGCCGCACCACGGTCTTGAGCCGGTCGATTTCGCGGAGGAATTCCAGCTGTTTTTCCAAAGGGGTCATGCGTGGGCGTCCTGCGTTGGGAGTCGGTGTCAGGCCGGCGGGCCGGCATTCCCGGGATTTTCCGACAGAAAGCCGCATCCAGCCAGGCTCAGGGCGTCAGCGTGGTGCCCGCCGCCCGCGCCAGGCACTCGGCCATCTTGCCGCCGACGCTGCCGGCGTCGAACGGCAGGCGGCCGATGATGCCGATCTCGCGATGGAACGCCGCCTCGCCCAGCGACACCAGCCGCAGCCCGTCCAGGTCGAGCCCGCGCAAGCGCGGCAGCAGCGCCACGCCCAGCCCGTGGCGCACCATGTTGGCGATGGCCTCGATCTCGTCGAGTTCCACCGCCTCGTGCACCGTGATGCGCTGCTTCTTCAGGAACAGGTCCACCACGCGTCCGCCGAAGGACGCGCGGTCGTAGCGGATGAAAGGCTGCGCGGCCAGCACCTCGCGCCACGGCGCCGGCGCCATCGCCGCTGGCATCGCCAGCACCACTTCCTCGCGCAGCAGCGGCTGCCAGCCCAGTTCGGGCGGCAGCGTGAACGGCGGCCGGATCAGCAGCGCCATGTCGACCTCGCCCGCGTCGACCTGTCCCAGCAGCGACAGCGACACCCCCGGCACGATCCGCACCCGCACATCGGGATAGCCGGCGCGGAACTCGCCCAATGCGCGCACCAGCAGATCCTGCTGCACCGAGGCGATGGCGCCGATGCGCAGCGACCCGCTGATGTGGCCCGCCCCCGCCGAAGAGGCCATGCGCTCGGCCATGGCCACCAGTTCCTCGGCCTGCGGCAGCATCTCGCGGCCATGGTCGTTCAGCACCGCCGCGCGCGCGCTGCGGTCGAACAGCGCCACGCCCAGGTAGTCCTCCAGGCGCTTGATCTGGGCGCTGACGGCCGACTGGGTCAGGCCCAGCTGGGCCCCCGCCCCGGTGAAGGTGCCGTCGCGCGCCACGGCGATGAAGGTCTTGAATTCTTTGATCACGATCAATATTTTCGATGCTAAGACACAAAAAATATCGTTTTTCAATCAAAAAAACAATTCATAAACTAGCAACTCAGGACACGACCCGATGGTGACGGTCCGCATTCTGAATTACCTTTTCCGCCTTATCCGGAGCTTTTCATGACCGCTCAAACCAACCTGCCGCCGTTCCACCTGGCCTTCCCGGTCCGCGACCTGGCCGAAGCCCGCGCCTTCTACGGCGAAAAGCTGGGCTGTCCGGAGGGCCGCAGCTCGCCCGACTGGATCGACTTCAACTTCTACGGCCACCAGATCGTCGCCCACCTGGCCCCCAGCGAGTGCGGCCACAAGGCCACCAGCGCGGTCGATTCGCATAATGTGCCCGTGCGCCATTTCGGCGCGGTGCTTTCCATGGAACAATGGGAAGCCATGGCCAAGCGCCTGACCGATGCCGGCACCGAGTTCGTCATCGAGCCCTACATCCGCTTCAAGGGCGAAGTCGGCGAACAGGCCACCATGTTCTTCCTGGATCCGTCGGGCAACGCGCTGGAATTCAAGGCGTTCAAGAACATGGATTCGTTGTTCGCCAAGTAATCCGTCTCTACAGGTTTCGTGCCGTTGAACGCTATATCAGACATATCTTCTCCGGCCGAAACCTCCTGGCGCATCCAGCCCCAGGGTGACCGCTGCCTCATCGTCTCGTTCGGCGACCAGATCGACGCCACCATCGGCCGCACCTGTCTGGCGGCGGCGCGCAAGCTGCGCGACGCCGGCCTGCCGGGCGTGACCGACGTGGTGCCGTCGTTCGTGGCGGTGGCGGTGCATTACCGGCCCGACGGCCTGGGCAACGGCCCCACCTATGCCGACCTGGCCGAGCGCATCGAAGCGTTGCTGGCCGACGGCATCGCGGCCGACAACGCCGCCGGCCGCGAGGTCGACGTGCCCGTCTGCTACGGCGGCGAACACGGCCCCGACCTGCAGGACGTCGCCAAGGCCGCCGGCCTCACGCCCGACGAAGTCATCGCGCTGCACAGCGGCCCGCGCAGCATGGTGTTCATGCTGGGCTTCGCCCCCGGCCACGCCTACCTGGGCGTGCACGACGAAAAACTGAATCTGCCGCGGCGTGCCTCGCCGCGCACCGCCGTGCCGCCCGGCGCGGTGGCCATCGCCAACCGCCAGACCGTGATCTACCCCAACCGCCTGCCCGGCGGCTGGCACATCATCGGCGCCACGCCGCTGACCATGTTCGACCCCGCGCGCGAACCCGCCGCTTACCTGCAACCGGGCGACTCGGTGCGCTTCGTGCCGATCACCCCCGACGAATTCGAGCGCCTGCGGGAGGCCCGGCCGTGAGCGTTGCCGTCATCAAGCCGGGCATGCTGTCCAGCTTCCAGAACCGCGGCCGCGAAGGCTACCAGCACCAGGGCATCCCGGCCGCCGGCGCCATGGACGAACGCGCCCACCGCCTGGCCAACGCGCTCGCCGGCAACAGCGGCGACCCCGCCACGCTCGAGATGACCCTGACCGGCCCCACGCTGCGCTTCGATGCGCCGGCCTGCTTCGCGCTGGCGGGCGCCGACCTGGGCGCCACGCTCAATGGCCAGGAGATCCCGCCGCACCGCCCCCTGATCGCCCGCGCCGGCGACACGCTGGCGTTCGGTGCCCGGCCCGCCAACGGCGTGCGCGCCTACCTGGCGGTGCACGGCGGCTTCGCGCTGACGCCGGTGATGGGCAGCGAAACCACTTACCTGCGCAGCGGCTTCGGCGGCTTCGAGGGCCGCGCGCTGGCCAAGGGCGACCAGGTCGGCCTGCGCCAGGCGCTCGACGGCCGCGACCTCGACGCCTTGCAAAAGGCCCTGTGGGACCTGCGCATCTACCTGCCCGGCGCGCTCGGCAACAAGCAACGCGACACCATCCGCTTCCTGCCGGGCATGCAGTGGCAGGAATTCTCCGAAGCCACCCGCCATGCCTTCGGCGGCTCGGAATTCCGCATCAGCCCGCAGTCCGACCGCATGGGCTACCGCCTGCAGGGCCCGGCGCTGTCCATGAGCCAGCCGCGCCAGATGCTGTCCGAGGCGGCCTGCTTCGGCACCGTGCAGGTGCCGTCGGGCGGCGAGGCCATCATTCTCATGGCCGACCGGCAGACCACCGGCGGCTATCCCAAGATCGCGCAGATCGCCACCGTCGACCTGCCCCTGCTGGCGCAATACGCGCCGGGGCGCACGCTGCGTTTTTCCCTGATCGAACTCGACGAGGCGCAACGCCTGGACGGCGAGCGCGAACGCGCCTTCACCCAATTGCTGGACGCGCTGGCGCCGCTGCGCGCGCTGCTGGCCCAGACAGGAACCCCATCATGAGCACAAGCATCGACCTGAACTGCGACATGGGCGAAAGCTACGGCGCCTGGAGCATGGGCAACGACGCCGCCGTGCTGGCCTTCGTCAGCTCGGCCAACATCGCCTGCGGCTTCCACGGCGGCGACCCCGCCACCATGCGCAAGACTGTGGCCGCCGCCCTCAAGCAGGGCGTGGCGCTGGGCGCGCATCCCAGCCTGCAGGACCTGGTGGGCTTCGGCCGCCGCGCGATTCCGATCACGCCGGACGAGGCCTACGACATCACGGTCTACCAGATCGGCGCGCTGGCCGGCGTGGCCGCCTCGCAAGGCGCGCGGCTGCATCACGTCAAGGCGCATGGCGCGCTCTACAACATGGCCGCCAAGGACGAGAACCTGGCGCGCGCCATCTGCCAGGCGGTCAAGGACGTGGACGCCTCGCTGGTGCTGTATGGGCTGGCGGGCAGCAAGCTGGTCGACGCCGCGCGCGCCATCGGCTTGGTCGCGGCCAACGAGGTCTTCGCCGACCGCTCCTACCAGGACGACGGCTCGCTCACGCCGCGCACCCGCGCCGGCGCCATGATCGAGGACGTCGACCAGGCGGTGGCGCAGGTCGTGCGCATGGTCCAGGAAGGCAAGGTGCGCTCGGTCGACGGCAAGGACGTGGCGGTGCAGGCCGACACGCTCTGTATCCACGGCGACCAGCCCAATGCGCTGGTGTTCGCCCGCGCCATCCGCGAAGCGCTGGAACGCGCCGGCATCGCCGTGCGCACGCCGTCCGCGCACGCCTGACGCCACCCTCCGCGGACGCGGATGGCGGACCATCTTGCTTGAAGGTGAAGGGTCAGGGCCGCGCCGGCATCTCGAATGCCGGACGCGGTCGCGAACTCAGGCGCGGCCGAAGCGCGACGCCGGCTCTTCGGCGTCCTGCAAGGACGCCTCGTGGTACGCCCGCAGGATGCCCGGCAGCACGTCGACCACGTAATTGCGCGTCAGCTCGGCGGCGCGGTCGAAATCGCGCTTGTCCAGCGCCTGCGTGATGCCCTGGGTGTAGGCCTGCAGGTTGTTCGAGGCCATGGTCTGCCTGGCCAGCAGGTAGCGCAGCGGCTCGACCTGCTCGTATAGCTTGGTCAGCACGTCCGCCAGCGGCGAATTGCCGGTGAAACGGGCGCCGGCCAGGTAGAACTCGCGCAGCGCCGAGATATAGGCGCGCACGTCGCGCTTGGCGATGGCCGCGGCGATCGCCTCGTCATAGCTGCGCAGTTCGGCCACCAGCGGCGAGATGTCTTCGAT
This sequence comes from Achromobacter sp. ISS7, assembly GCF_056523125.1. Lineage (NCBI taxonomy): Bacteria > Pseudomonadati > Pseudomonadota > Betaproteobacteria > Burkholderiales > Alcaligenaceae > Achromobacter > Achromobacter sp. ISS7. The sequence continues at coordinate 4,087,563 of NZ_JAWRZD010000001.1, forward strand.
CTCGGCGACCTGGCGGATGCAATAGGCCTCCAGTTCCGCGCGCAACTGATACAGGTGGCGGATCTGGGTCTCGGTGTACAGGGTGACCCGGAAGCCTTTGCGTTGGACGTGCGTCACCAGGCCGCTCAGTTCCAGCAGACGCAGCGCTTCCCGGATGGGACTGCGGCTGGTGCCGAAACGCTGCTCCAGTTCCTGTTCCCGCAATGGCTGCCCGGGCCTGATAGTGCCATCCACTATCAATTCACGAATCTGTTCCTGAAGGAAATACGGAATCGTGGCGGGCGCTTTGACGTCCAATCGGCTCCCCTTGTACTGCGTGATGCAAGTATTGCGACAGCGACAAGATACTAGAAATTTATTGAAACACAAATAGGAAAATTGTTGCAGAGATACACGTCAGCAGGGGGAGACCTCAGTGCCAATCGTCGCGGTATACGAACTTCGGCATCTGCCAGTTGAAGCGCAGCGCCAGCAGGCGCAGCGCCAGTCCGACCGCCAGCGCGATCGGCACGGCGGCGTTGGCCGGCAGCCCCAGGGCCTGCACGCCCAGGTAGAGCGCCCCGGTCACCACCGATACGCTGGCGTATAGCTCCTTGCGGAACAGCAGCGGCACCTCGTTGCAGAGCACGTCGCGCAGCACGCCGCCAGCGCAGCCGGTGATCATGCCGCTGATCAGCACCACCGTGATCGGCAGCTGCATCAGCTGCGCCACCTGGCAGCCGATGACCGTGAACGCCACCAGGCCGAGGGCGTCGGCCAGCAGGAACACGCTGCGCAGGCGCCGCATCACCGGGGCGATCAGCGCGGTCAGCAGGGCCGCGCCCGCCGTCATCCACAGGTACTCGGGGTGCACCACCCAGGTCAGCGGATAGTGTCCCAGCAGCACGTCGCGCAACGAGCCGCCGCCCAGCGCGGTGACGCAGGCGATGATGCACACCCCCATCCAGTCCATGTCGCGCCGGCCGGCAGATAGCGCGGCGGTCATGGCTTCGGCCACGATGGCGACCAGGTAGAGCGTGTGCAGCAGGGCGGGCGAAAGATCGTAAAACATGGCGCGGGCGGAAAAAGGGGCGAAGGTCGCCCGGAAATCGGGGAACGGTCCGGGGGACGGTCGGCGGCAGGCCCCATTGTATTGACGCGGGCGGCGGAGGGCGCATTGCCGGACGGCCGCGTCTCCCTTACGCTGGAAGCGCGTTGACATCGGTCAAGCCCCGGTCCGCGCCCCGGCGGGACAATGGGAGTGTGCCCGCAAGGGCGATATCGGCCGGACGGCGGGCTAGCGGGAGTCACCGGCCCGGCCCCATCTCGGGAGAAACGTATGTCGCAACAACCTGGCCCCATCCTTCTGGCCACGGACCTCAGCGCGCGGGGCGATCGCGCCCTGGATCGCGCGCTGCAACTGGCCAAGGAACTCGATACCAAGCTGGTCGTGCTGCACGTCATGGAAAACCACGGCGTGTCGGCGCGCCTGACCACCCCGGTCTGGCGCCGGCTGGCCGCGGACCACAAGTCGGTGGCCGAGCGCGAGCTGGCCGAAGACCTGGCCAACGCCGGCGTCGCCACCGAAGTCGTGGTGGTCACGGGCGATCCGCTGGTGCGCATCATGGAAACCGCCGACAGCTTCGGCTGCTCGCTGATCATCGCCGGCATCGCCCGCGACGAGACCCTGGGCCGGCTGCTGCTCGGCACCACGGTCGAGAAGCTGGCGCGGCAGGCGCGCCAGCCGGTGCTGGTGGTCAAGAACCGGCCGCGCAAGCCGTATCGCGACGTGCTGGTGGCCACCGACTTCTCGGCCGGCTCGCGCCAGGCGCTGCGCGCCGCGCTGCAGCTGGTGCCCAACGCCGACCTGACGCTGTTCCATGCCTACGACGTGCCGTTCCAGGGCAAGAACGTGCCGGACGACGCCGTGACCCGCAGTTTCTATCATGCGGCCGAGCAGAGTTCGCGCGAATTCATCGCCGAGACGCCGGAACTGGCCGACGTGACGCCGCCCAAGGTGGTGCTGGAATGCGGCCAGCCGGAAACGGTGCTGTCGGAATACTCGTTCAACCACCGTTCGGATCTGGTCGTCACCGGCACCCACGGCCGCACCGGCCTGCTGCGCACCGCCATCGGCAGCGTCGCCGAGCGCCTGCTGGAAGCGCTGCCCAGCGACGTGCTGATCGTGCGCCTGACCGACGAGGCGTGACGCGCCGCCCTGGCGCCGGGCCCTGGCGGGCCTGGCGTCAGGCGTCGCCGTCCTGCATCATGGCCTCGATGCGGCCGCGCAGCAGATACAGCAGCAACAGGCCCGGCAGCGCAATGACCACCGTCACCAGGAAGAACCCGGGCCAGCCCAGGTGTTCGACCAATGGCGGCGTCAATGGCCCGGCCAGATAGGTCCGGCCCACGGCCGACAAGGCGGACAACAGCGCGAACTGCGTGGCCGAGAAGCGCTGGCGGCACAGGGCCATCAAGAGCCCGACGAAGGCCGCCGTGCCCAGGCCGCCGCACAGGTTTTCCAGCCCCACCGCCGCGCCCATCAGCCAGATGCTCTTGGGGCTGACGGCGATCAGCCAGTAGCCCAGGTTGGACACCGCCTGCAGCAGGCCGAACACCATCAGCGACCGGTACAGCGTCCAGCGCGACATGATGAGTCCGCCGGCCAGCGCGCCGACCACGGTCGCGGCCATGCCCATGACCTTGTTGACCGCGCCGACCTCGGTGGGCGTGTAGCCCGCGCCGCGGATCAGGAAGGTGGTCGAGAGCGCGCCGGCAAAGGCGTCGCCCAGCTTGTACAGCACGATCAGCAGCAACACCGCCACCGCGCCGCGCCGGGTGAAGAACTCCTGCAGGGGCGCCGACACGGCCTCGCCCAGGCTGCGCGGCGGCCTGGCCACGTGCTCCGGCTCGGGCGCCCACAGCGTCGCCAGCGCGCACAGCAGCATCAGGCCGCCCATCACCACATAGGTATTGCCCCAGCCGATCCACTGGTCGGCCAGAATCAGCGCCAGGCCGCCCGACACGATCATCGCCACCCGGTAGCCCATGACCTTGATGGCCGCGCCCGCGCCGCGCTCTTCCTTGCGCAGCACGTCGGTGCAATAGGCGTCGAAAGCGATGTCCTGGGTGGCCGACAGGAAGGCCACCAGCACCGCCAGCATGGCCAGCGTCTGCAGCGCCGAGGACGGCGACAGCGTGCCCATGACCATGATCGCCAGTCCCAGCAGCACCTGTGTCACCAGCATCCAGCCCCGGCGCCGGCCCAGCAGCGGCGGCGCATAGCGGTCCACCAGCGGCGCCCACAGGAACTTGAGCGTGTAGGCCGTGCCCACCAGGGTCAGGAAACCGATCTGCTGCAACGGCACGCCGGCCACGGTGGCCCAGGCCTGCAAGGTGCCGCTGGTCAGGGCCAGCGGCAATCCGCTGGCGAACCCCAGGACCAGCAGGGGCGCGACGCGAGGACTGGTGTAGACGTTGGATACAGCGGTAATGACGGTCTCCTGGAACGAGCCGGCGCCGCGCATGGTCATGCGCGGCGGGCTTGCGGCATTTTAGGCGCTGCCGCCCGGGCCGTCAGCCCGCGTTGCAGAATGTCAGGGCGAGGCGAAGCGGTACACCGCCAGGGTGCTGCGCCAGCTCGGGAAGGTCTTGATCTCGCGCCCTTCGTTGAAGGTGGCGCGCTCCAGGATGCGCAGGCCCAGCTCGCCGGCCAGCTGCTCGAAGTCGCGCAGCGTGCACAGGTGGATGTTGGGCGTGTTGTACCACTGGTAGGGCATCTGCCCCGTCACCGGCATGCGGCCGCGCAGGATGGCCCAGCCGTGCGGCCAGTAGCCGAAGTTGGGAAACGACACCACGCCGTGGCGCGCCACCCGCGCCATTTCGCGCAGGATGTGCTCGGTGCGGTGCATGGATTGCAGCGTCTGCGACAGCACCACGGTGTCGAACTGCTTGTCGTCGAACAGCGCCAGGCCGTCTTCCAGGTTCTGCTGGATCACCTCGACGCCGCGCCGCACGCAGGCGATGACGCAGGTGTCGTCCAGCTCGACGCCCGCGCCGCGCACCTGGCGGTGGTCGCGCAGGTGCGCCAGCAGCGCGCCGTCGCCGCAACCCAGGTCCAGCACGCGGCTGCCGGGCTCGATCCAGCTGGCGATGCGCGCCAGGTCGGGCCGCAGCGCAACGAGGGCCGGACGGGGAGTCACAGGAGTCATGCGGAGCGTCCTTCGGTCTGGGTGGCGCCGGTCAACGCCAGCTCGCGGGCGATGCGCTCGTAATAGCCGCGCACCACGGCATGGTAGCGCGCGTCTTCCAGCAGGAAGGCGTCGTGCCCGTGCGGCGCGTCGATCTCGGCGTAGGTGACCGGGCTGGCGTTCTTGAGCAGGGCGCGCACGATCTCGCGCGAGCGCTCCGGCGGGAAGCGCCAGTCGGTGGTGAACGACACCAGCAGGAAATCGGCCTTGGCCGGCGCCAGCGCGCGCGCCAGGTCGCCGCCCGTCTTGCGGGCCGGATCGAAATAATCCAGCGCGCGGGTGATCAGCAGGTAGGTGTTGGCGTCGAAATAGCGGGTGAACTTCTCGCCCTGGTAACGCAGGTACGACTCGACCTCGAACTCGACGTCGTAGCCGTAGTGGTAGGCGCCATCGGCCGCCGGCTCGCGCTGGGCGCGGCCGAATTTCTCGGCCATGTCGTCGTCGGACAGGTAGGTGATATGGCCGATCATGCGCGCCACCGACAGGCCGCGGCGCGGCACGGTTTCCTGCGCGTAGTAGTCGCCGCCGTGGAAATCCGGATCGGTGATGATGGCGCGCCGCGCCACCTCGTTGAAGCCGATGTTCTGCGCCGACAGGCGCGGCGTGCTGGCGATGACCACGCAATTGGCCACGCGCTCGGGCAGCGTAATGGCCCAGCTCAGGGCCTGCATGCCGCCCAGCGAGCCGCCCATCACCGCGGCGAAGCGCTCGATGCCGAAGTGGTCCGCGACCCGGGCTTGCGCCTGCACCCAGTCTTCCACCGTCAGCACCGGGAACGCGGCGCCCCAGGGCTTGCCGGTCTCGGGGTTGATGCTGGCCGGACCGGTCGAACCGAAGCACGAGCCCAGGTTGTTGACGCCGATGACGAAGAACACATTGGTGTCCACCGGCTTGCCGGGGCCCACCATGTTGTCCCACCAGCCGACATCGCTGGGGCTGTCGGCCGCCTGGCCGGCCACGTGATGCGAGGCGTTCAGGGCGTGGCAGATGAGCACGGCATTGCTGCGCGCGGCGTTTAGCGTGCCATAGGTCTCGACCGCCAGCTCGTACGAAGCCAGCGACTGGCCGCTGAGCAAGGCCAGCGGCTCGTCGAAACGCAGGAAGACGGGAGCGACCAGCCCGACGGAACCGGGATCAGCGGCGTCGGACTGAGTGATGGCGGCGGCGGGCAGGGTCGCGAGCGCGGCGCTGGCCGAATCACCGGCCAAATGTTGGGCAGGAGTGGTCATACGGACCTCTTTAGCTGGATTTATTGGAAGGCGCCCGCAAGCGGATCAGGCAAATCGGCGCCGAAAATTGGGTACTGCGGCAGGAATTCTAGCACTGCTTGCGGCCGGGACGGCAAGCGCCCCCGGCGCGGCCGTCGTCCGGCGCAAGCGTCCGGGCGGGCCTCAGGCGCCCGCCTCCCAGGGCTCGTGGCCCAGGTATTCGTAGCGTTCGGTGTTGACGCGCGAGATGCGCCATTCGACCGGCTGGCGGTTGTAGGAATACGCCAGGCGGCGGATCTCCAGCAGCGGCCCGCCCTCGGCCACGCCGAGCCAGCGCGCATGGGACCGGTCGGCCAGGCAGGTGCGCAGGCGCTCGTCGGTGGCGATGACGTTGACGCCGAACAGGTCCTGGTACAGCGCGTACAGCGTGCTGGCGCGTTCGCGCAGGTGCGCCTCGGTCATGCCCGGAAAGCGCGACTCCGGCAGGCAGATGTCGTCGACCATCACCACGTCGCCGTTCAGCGACAGCATGTTGAGGAACTCGAACACGTAGGCGCCGGCGGGCAGGCCGAGCTTGTCGCGCGCCTCGGCCGACGCCTTGACGCGGCGAAAGCGCAGCAGCTCGGTGGCAGGATACGACTTGTGGCCGTCCTGGCGCAGGATGCGGAAGAACTTGAAGAAATGGTGGTTGCGCGTGTGCACCGCGACGTAGGTGCCGCGGCCCTGGTGGCGCACCAGGATGTTCTCGGCGGCCAATTCGTCGATGGCCTTGCGCAGCGTGCCGATCGACACGCCGAACCGTTCGGCCAGGTTCTTTTCCGGCGGAATCGCCTCGCCCTGCTTCCATTCGCCTTGCGCCAGCGCGGCAAGCACGGCCTGCTTGACCTGCTCGTACAAGGGACTGCCCAAAGGCACAGTCGATGACAGGCTGGTGTTCATGGGTACATCGCAATATTCAGGGGCCTCCAGTGTAGCGACGCGGGGCGCTTCGGCTCAAGTCATACAATTCATATATATGATTTAGTTGACATGCCGAAAAACGAGCCATAAGATTTGCCGGACGTTGTTGATCCGAAGCGCCCGCGGCACTCCGCCGCACGCTCACCCTGGAGAGAAAGACGATGATTCACGCCGTATTGCACGATGCCAAGGACACGGTGGCGGTCGCCGTGGTGGAGGGCCTGACCGCCGGAACGGAACTCAATGCCTGGATCATGGACGAGGACAAGATCGTCCACGTGCGGGCCTCGCAGGACATCCCCATCGGCCACAAGGTCGCGATGAAGGACATGGCCGTGGGCGACACGGTCTTCAAGTACGGCGTGGACATCGGCCGCGTGGTCGCGCCGATCCAGGCCGGCCAGCACGCCCACGTGCACAACATCAAGACCAAGCGCTGGTAAGCCGCCTCCCCTCGCCCACACAGGAAACCATCATGTCCGTCATCAATGCTCAGACCACCTTCCAGGGCTACCGCCGCGACAACGGCCGGGTCGGCGTGCGCAACCACGTCATCGTGCTGCCCGTGGACGACATCTCCAACGCCGCGGCCGAGGCCGTCGCCAACAACATCAAGGGCACGCTGGCCCTGCCCCACCCCTACGGCCGCCTGCAATTCGGCGAAGACCTGGAACTGCACTTCCGCACCCTCATCGGCACCGGCTGCAACCCCAACGTCGCCGCGGTAGTGGTGATCGGCATCGAGGAAGGCTGGACCAAGCGCGTGGTCGACGGCATCGCCGCCACCGGCAAGCCGGTCATGGGCTTCAGCATCGAACTGCACGGCGACCACGACACCATCATGCGCGCCTCGCGCTGCGCCAAGGAATTCGTGCATTACGCCACCGCGCTCACGCGCAGCACGTGTCCGATCTCGGACCTGTGGGTCTCGACCAAGTGCGGCGAGTCCGACACCACCTCGGGCTGTGGCGCCAACCCGACCGTGGGCAACGCCTTCGACAAGCTCTACGCGCTGGGCTCGACCCTGGTGTTCGGCGAGACCTCGGAACTGACCGGCGGCGAACACATCGTGGCCGAGCGCTGCGCCAACGACGCCGTGCGCGAGCGCTTCATGTTCATGTTCGACCGCTACCAGGCCATGATCGATCGCTGGAAGACCAGCGACCTGTCCGAATCGCAGCCGACCAAGGGCAATATCGCCGGCGGCCTGACCACCATCGAGGAAAAGGCGCTGGGCAACATCCAGAAGATCGGCAAGCAGTGCCGCGTCGACGGCGTCATCGACAAAGCCGAGATCCCCGACGGCCCGGGCCTGTGGTTCATGGACTCGTCCTCGGCCGCCGCCGAGATGGTGACGCTGTGCGCGGCCTCCGGCTACGCGGTGCACTTCTTCCCCACCGGCCAGGGCAACGTCATCGGCAACCCGATCCTGCCGGTCATCAAGATCTGCGCCAACCCGCGCACCGTGCGCACCATGTCGGAACACGTCGACGTCGACACCAGCGCCCTGCTGCAACGCGAGATCGACCTGAACCAGGCCGGCGACAAGCTGCTCGAATGCATGCTCGCCACCGCCAACGGCCGCTGGACCGCGGCCGAGGCCCTGGGCCACCGCGAGTTCGTCCTGACACGCATCTTCGAAAGCGCCTGACGGCGCCCGGCCGGCGCGCCGCGCGCGCCGGCCCTCCCGCGCAGTTCCTCGCAGCACACACGCACAAAAGCATGCAGACCCGGGCGCAAGCCGCCACGGCAGCACAGGCGTAAGCATTCCTACCCGGGCGCCACCCCCAAGGAGGAAGACATATGAATCGCGAGCAACACCCCCCACTCGACGACGCGCAGCGCCGGCGCGTGCTCGGCGCGCTGGGCGCCGCCGGCCTCTGTGCGCTGGCACCCTGGCAACAGGCCCTGGCGCAAAAGCGCGCCTGGCCGGAACGGCCGATCAACTACGTCGTGCCGTTCCCGCCCGGCGGCCTGACCGACGTGGCCGCGCGCCAGGTCGGCAAGGCGCTGAGCGACGCGGAGCGCTGGAACATCGTGGTCGAGAACCGCCCCGGCGGCAGCGCCAACATCGGCGCGGCCCACGTGTCGCATGCCGCGCCCGACGGCTACACCTGGCTGGCCATCACGCTGTCGCACGCGGCCAACGCCACGCTGTTCGCCGGCAAGGCCGGCTACGACCTGACCCGCGACCTGACGCCGGTGGCGGGGCTGGCGTCCTCGCCCATCATGGTGGTGGTCAACGCCAAGAGCCCCATCAAGACCATGGACGACCTGGCCCGCGCGGCCGCCGCCAAGCCGCTGGCGGCGGGCTCCAGCGGCAACGGCACGCCGCCGCACCTGACGCTGGCGCTGTACCAGAAGCTGACCGGCGCGCCGCTGATGCACGTGCCGTACAAGGGCGGCGCGCCCTCGCTGACCGATCTCATCGGCGGCCACCTGGACGTGGTGTTCTCGAATTACCCCGAGTCGCTGTCGCACGTGAAGAACGGCTCGCTGCGCGCGCTGGCCATCACCACCCGCGAGCGCAGCGCCGACCTGCCCGACGTGCCCACGGTGGCGCAGGCCGGCCTGCCCGACCTGATCGTCGAGAACTTCACCGGCGTGATGGCGCCCGCCAGCACGCCGCCCGAACTGGTGCAGCGCATCGGCGCCGCGATCGTCCAGCAGGTCTCGCAACCCGCCATGAAGCAGGCGCTGCTACAGCTGGGCTTCGTGCCGCAGCCGCGCGGGCCGGCCGAGTTCGGCGGCTACCTGCGGTCCGAGGTCGATCGCTGGGCCAAGATCATCCGCGACGCCAACATCCAGATCGCCTGAAACCGGAGACCCCATGCACGTGCTTATCTCGGAGTTCATGGACGCCCCCGCGGTCGACGCCCTGCGGCAACGTTTCGACGTGCGCTACGCCCCCGACCTGGTCGAACAGCGCGACGACCTGCTGCGCGCCGCCGGCCAGGCCGACGCCCTCATCGTGCGCAACCGCAGCCAGGTCGACGCCGCCCTGCTGGCGGCTGCGCCGCGGCTGCGGGCGGTCGGCCGGCTGGGCGTCGGGCTGGACAATATCGACCTGCCCGGCTGCGCCGCGCGCGGCATCCAGGTGGTGCCAGCCACCGGCGCCAATGCCCGCGCGGTGGCCGAGTACGTCATCGGCGCCCTGCTCGTGCTGCTGCGCGGCGCCTATGCCGCCAGCGCCGCCGTGGCCGACGGCCAATGGCCCCGCGCCGCGTTGTCGCAGGGGCTGGAGGCGCACGGCCGCACGCTGGGCGTGGTGGGATTCGGCGGCATCGGCCAGTTGACCGCGCGGCTGGCGGCCGGCCTGGGCATGCGCATCGTCGCCTGCGACGCGGCCCTGCCGGCGGCGCATCCGGCCTGGGCCGAGTGCGGCGCCACGCGGCTGGAACTGGACGACCTGCTGGCACAGGCCGACGCCGTCACCCTGCACGTGCCGCTGACCGCCGGCACCCGCCACCTGCTGGACGCCGCCCGCATCGGCGCCATGCGGGCGGGCGCGGTGCTGGTGAATACCTCGCGCGGCGGCATCGTCGATGAGGCCGCCCTGGCGGCGGCGCTGCGCGCGGGCCACCTGCGCGGCGCCGCGCTGGACGTATTCGAACAGGAGCCGCTGCCCGCCGGCGGCGCCCTGGCCGGCGCCCCCAACCTGATCCTGACCCCACATATCGCCGGCCTGACGCAGGAAGCCAACACCCGCGTTTCCGACATGGTGGCCGCCGGTGTGACAATAGCGCTTACCGGCGGCGCCCAATGAAACGCGGCGCGCCTCGCTGACAGGAAGGATATGGCTCACATCTATCTGGACGAACTTCAACACCTGGCCGCGGCCAGCCTGGCCGCCGCGGGCGCCAACCCGGCCATGGCCGACAGCACCGCGCGCGCGCTGGTCTTCGCCGAAAGCCAGGGGCTCAGCTCCCACGGCCTGTCGCGGGTGCCGTTCTACGCCGGCCACCTGCGCGCCGGCCGCGCCCTCGGCAGCGCCGTGCCGCGCATCGTGCACGAACGCGGCGGCGCCGCGCTGATCGACGCCGGCTCGGGCCTGGCGTTTCCGGCCTGCGCATTGGCGGTGGCGGAAGCCGGCCGCCGCGCCCGCGAACACGGCGTGGCCTTCATCGGCGTGGCCAACAGCCACCATTTCGGCGAAGCCGGCTACCACCTGGAAGCCCTGGCCGACGCCGGCCTGGTGGCGCTGGCGCTGAGCAACTCGCCCGCGGCCATGCCGGCCTGGGGCGGAAAGCGTCCGCTATTTGGCACCAATCCCATCGCCGCCGTGTTCCCGCGGCGCGGCGGCGGCCGCATCGTCATCGACCTGTCGCTGTCGCAGGTGGCGCGCGGCAAGCTCATGATCGCCGCGCGCGACAACCAGCCGATCCCGCTGGGCTGGGCGCTGGATGCCGACGGCCAGCCCACCACCGACCCCAAGGCCGGCCTGGCGGGCAGCATGCTGCCGGCCGGCGGCGTCAAGGGCGCGATGCTGGCGCTGATCATCGAACTGCTGGCCTGCGCCCTGACCGGCTCGCACTTCGGCTTCGAGACCGAATCGTTCTTCGTCGACGAGGGCGGCCCGGCGCGCCTGGGCCAGGCCTTCATGGCCATCGACCCGGGTGCGCTGGCTGGCAACGAGGCCTACCTGGAACGCGTCGAAACGCTGGTGGACGCCATGCTGGAAGACGACGGCGTACGCCTGCCCGGCGACCGCCGCCGCAAGCTGCGCGACGAGGCGCTCAAACACGGGGTGGAGATTCCCGAGGCGCTGATGGCGCAGTTGCGCGCCATGTCGGGCGCGGCGTGATTCCCAACCCGCCCCCGGCGCACCGCGCGCGATGACAGCGGACGCCCCTGCCATGGACCACGACGCACTGGCCGGCCTTTATGCCGGCGGCGCCACCCGGCTGACGGCCGACACCCTGGCGGGCGCGGGCCTGGATCCGCGGGCCTGCGCCTGGCTGCTCGCCCACGGCCTTCCGGTGCGGCCCGACCCGGCCCTGGCCCTGGTCGAATTCGTGCCGCCCTTCGTGCACGCATCGGCGGATGGCACGGCGCTGGTGATCGCGCGCGAACCGTGGGCCGACGCGCTATGGCTGGCGGTCGCGCCCGACGGCCGTGTCGTGACCGCCGGCGAAGGCGCGCCGATGCTCATCAATACGCGGGTCGAGCACTTTCTGCATTTCCTCGCGGCCCTGCAACGGTTCCAGGCCGAGGCCAGCCGCCAGGATTCCAGTCCGCGGGTCTACACCCAGTCCGAGATGCAGGCCCGGCTCGATGCCCTGCGACGCGGTGAATTCGCGCGGCGAACCAAACCCGCGGCGGTGTCCGCCTCCCTGGCGTTCGATCGTCCCGCCGCGCTTGGCCTGCTCACGCAGGCCTGGCAACGGCACGATGCCGCCGCCCTGCGGCCCGGTGGCTGGTGGCGCCGCATCCTCGAACAGCTCCGCGACGGACTGCTGTAGTCGCGGCATGCGCCGCGGATCGGACGACGGCTGGCGCGCGGACTACGTCCCCGCGTGGCTGAACCAGAGCATCAGCGGCGCCAGCAGCAGGAACACCACCGTCGACACCAGCACCGCGCCGGCGGCCGTGTCGCCCATTTCGGTGTAGCGCTTGGCGTACATGTAGCTGACCACCGCGCACGGCATGGCCATCTGCAGCGTCAGCGCGCCGGCCAGCACCGGCTCCAGGTCTAGGACCCAGACGATCGCCAGGCCCGCGCCCAACCCCGTCACCAGGCGCATCACCGCCACCTTGGCGCCGTCGCGCAGGCCATTGGCCGGGATCAGCGCCAGCGCGTGCCCCAGGCTCAGCAGCATCAGCGGCACCGTCACCGCGCCGAGCATGCGGGCGGTCTCGATCAGCCAGGCCGGCACCGGGATGTGCAGCAGGCGCATGGCGACGGCCACCACCGAGGCCAGCAGGATCGGGCTTTTCCAGCTGCCCTTGGTGTTGACGCCGGGCAGCAGCCGCACCGCGATGGTGTGCATGACGAAGGAGTTGACGGCGAAGAACGCCACCGCCACCGACAGGCCGGCATCGCCGAACGCCAGTTGCGAGATCGGCAGGCCCAGGTTGCCGGCATTGGGCAGGAACGCCGTCGGCAGCAGCGTGCGCACCGGCAGGCGGCCCAGCTTGAGCAGCAGGGCGCAGACCAGCGCGCACAGCAACAGCGCCAGCAGCGTGGCGGCCGCCACGTCGGCCAGCGCGCGGTCGTCCAGGTGGGTGGTGACGAAGGTGTGGAACACCAGCGCCGGCGTGGTGACGGACGTGACCAGGGTGGTGATGAAGGCGCCGCCGAACGGCAGGTCGCGCTTGCCCCAGAAGACGCCGATGCCGACGCACGACAACAGCGGCAACATCAGCACGATGGCCGACAAATAGAACTGCGCGATGGCCAGCATCCGTTTATTCCGTCAGAGATTCAAAGGGTGATACGCAACGGCATCATCGCTTGTCCACGGCCGATCACAGGCCGGAACATGGGTTGTCTTTTGCCAGGAACCCGCGTCCCCGCCGCCATGTCCGCCGACCCCATTCTCGTCGCCCCGCTTGCACCGCTCAGCGTCCGGCTGTCGCCGCGCGAATCGGCTTCGCTGCACTGGAGCGCCGCCGGCAAGACCAGCTGGGAAACCGCCCGCATTCTGGACATCAGCGAAAGCACCGTCAATTTCCATCTGCGCAACGCCTGCCGCAAGCTGCAGGTGCGCGGCCGCCGCGCCGCGGTGGCGGTGGCGATCCGGCGGGGGCTGCTGTACTCGGTCACGGCTTGACGACGACCGACCTCAGGAATTCACGGGCCCGTTCCTCGGGCAGGCTGGCTTCGGTGCCCGCCGCCACCGCCTCGATCAGCATGGTGTCGGTCACCCACACCCGCGCCCGCAGCCAGCCGGGCTTGCCCATGGCCTTGCCCTGCACGTCGATGTCCTGCCCATAGGGCGGCCACTCGGTGGGCGGCGGCGCCTGCATGTTGACGTACAGCGAGCGCATCAGCGCCATGCCCAGCGCCTGCCGGGCCACGGGGTCCGCCGCGATCTCCGGCGGCAGCGGCGCCGATCCGATCGCGAACACCGCTTCGCCCACGGTGGCCGTGGCCAGGGTGAACGACAGCGTATGGGTGTCCAGCCGCAGCGCGCGGGTCTCGGTCTGCACCCGGTCCGGGAACGCCGCCCGCACCCGGCCGTCCGCCACGTCCACTTCGCGCCAGTTGTAACGGGGCGAGCAGGCGCTGACCAGCAGGGCCATCACAAGAATCAGCCCGGCTTTCTTGAACATGAAACGAAACAGCGATGAAATCGTCATTACCGTAAAGACTCCACGGTCTTTTCATTTCGAGGACAGCCCCAAATTGTCGCCGATTTCGATGACCCCAGCGCCCGACGGCACGCCCCTGGCCAATTATGTGTGGTCCGCCGCCCCGAATGTGCCCCCGCCGCTCATCGGCCCCGGCACGCCCGGCATCTACCTGCTGCATGGCCTGAGCGAGCATGCCGGGCGCTATGACCGGCTGGCGCGCTGGCTGACCGCCCGCGGCTGGACCGTGGGCGCCCATGACCACCGCGGCCACGGCCGCTCCGGCGGCCGGCCGGCCACCCTGGCGCACCAGGAAGACCTGGTGACCGACGCCGTGGCCCGCCTGGCCGACTGGACCGCCGCCCATGGCCGCCCGCCGATCCTGCTGGGCCATAGCCTGGGCGCCCTGGTGGCGGTGCGGATCGCCTTGCGGCGGCTGGCCGCGATCGACGCCCTGGTGCTCAGTTCGCCGCCCTTCGTGGTCAACGTGCCGCTATGGGTGCGCCGCACCCTGACCTGGATGTCCCTGCACGCGCCCGACTTGCGGGTGCCCCACGGCTTGGCGCCGGCCCGCATCTCGCACGACCGGGCGGTGGTCAAGGCCTATCGATCCGACCCCCTGGTGCGGCGCAGCATGACCGGCCGGCTGGCCCGTTTCGTCGACGACGGCGGGCGCGACTCCCTGCGGGAAGCCCACCTGCTGGCCTGTCGCACCCTGCTGATGGTGGCGGGCGACGACTCCATCGTGGCGGCCGAGGGCAGCCGCCAGTTCGCCCAGCGCGCGCCCGCCGAATTGCTGACATTGCGCTGGTACGACACAGCCTGGCACGAGATTTTCAACGAAACCGCCCCCATCGCCGACCCGGTCTACGCCGACCTGGACGAGTGGCTGGCGCGCACCGCCGCGCAATTGTCCCTGTCCCCAGTACTGGCTCCCTCGGCAGAGGAGGCCAGCACCCCGTAAAATCCGGCGACAGACCCCATCGAGAAGATTCCGTGACTGATACCGCCGCCCAACGCCTCGCCCGCCTAGAGGCCAACCGCTCGCTCCTGACCCAGACCCTGCGGGGTATCGAGAAAGAAGGCCTGCGCGTCGACGAGCAAGGCATCCTGGCCCGCACGCCGCACCCGGCCGGGCTCGGCTCCGCGCTGACCAACGAACACGTCACCACCGACTATTCGGAATCGCTGCTCGAACTGATCACCGGCACGCACGACAACGTCGAGGCCCTGCTGGCCGAGCTGACCGCCACCCACCGCCACGTCTACAGCGTGCTGGACCACGAGCTGATCTGGAACCAGTCCATGCCGGCCACCCTGCCGGGCGAGGCCGACATTCCCATCGCCTGGTACGGCACCTCCAACACCGGCATGCTCAAGCACGTCTATCGCCGCGGCCTGGCCGAGCGCTACGGCAAGACCATGCAGTGCATCGCCGGCGTCCACTACAACTTCTCGCTGCCCGAGGCGCTGTGGTCGGTGCTCGATACCCAGCCCGGCACCGACCAGGATCGGCGCTCGCGCGGCTACATCGGCCTGATCCGCAATTTCACGCGCTATTCCTGGCTGCTGATGTACCTGTTCGGCGCGGCGCCGGCGCTGTCGCGCGACTTCCTGCGCGATGGCGAGCACGGCTTGCAGCACCTGGGCCAGCACACCCTGTACCTGCCCTACGCCACCAGCCTGCGCATGAGCGACCTGGGCTACCAGAACAAGGCCCAGTCGCAGCTCAAGCTCTGCTACAACGATCTCGATACCTTCCTCGGCCGCCTGTACGACGCGGTCACGCAGCCGTGGCCCGATTACCAGAAGCTCGGCACGCATCGCGACGGCGAATGGATCCAGCTCAACACCAACGTGCTGCAGATCGAAAACGAGTATTACTCGAGCATCCGCCCCAAGCGCGCCACCGGCCGTTGCGAACGCCCGATCACCGCGCTGGCCGAGCGCGGCGTGCAGTACGTGGAAGTGCGCTGCCTGGACATCAATCCCGAATCGCCGGTGGGCATCGACGCCGACACCAGCCGTTTCGTCGACGCCTTCCTGCTGTTCTGCGCCGCCTCCGACAGCCCCTTCTTCCCCGCCAACGGCTACTGTCAGCGCAGCGCCGACAACTTCTCCACCGTGGTCAAGGAAGGCCGCAAGCCCGGCCTGCAACTGGACCGCGACGGCAAGGCCATCGGCCTGGCGCAGTGGGGCCAGGAACTGCTGGACCAGATCGCGCCCTACGCGGCCTTGTACGACTCGGCCCTGGGCGGCAGCGCCTATGCCGACAGCCTGGCCGCGCAGCGCGCCAAGCTGGGCCAGCCCGATGCCACGCCGTCCGCGCGCCTGCTGGCCGCGCTGACCGCCAGCGGCGAATCGTTCCATGACTTTTCGCTGCGCCAGAGCCGCGAGCATGCGCAGGCCCTGCGCGCCCAGCCGCTGCCGGCGGACGTGGCGGCCGAATACCGCCAGGGCGCGCTCGACTCCAGCGCCGAACAGCTGCGCCTGGAGCAGTCCGACGACGTCGATTTCGACACCTACGTCGCCCGCTATCACGCCGCGCTGAAGGCCCCGCGCAAATAAGGCGTATCGTTAGGGTTTTGGATCAGGAGACTTTCCCCATGCGCCGCATCGCAACATTATTGCTGGCCCTGGCCGCCAGCGCGGCGGGGATCTCCCACGCCGCGCCGCCGCCCATGCAAACCGTGGAGTCGGTCGACCTGAAGCGCTATGCCGGCATGTGGTACGAGATCGCCAACTTCCCGATGTTCTTCCAGCGCAACTGCGTTGGCGACACCACCGCCGAGTACACCCTGCACCCCGACGGCACCGTCGGCGTGAACAATCGCTGCCGCACCAAGGACGGCGACATCGACTCGGCCTCGGGCACCGCCACGGTGGTCGAGGGCAGCAACAACGCCAAGCTCGAGGTCTCGTTCTTCAAGCCCATCAAGGGCGACTACTGGGTGATCGGGCTGGATCCGGACTACCGCTGGGCGGTGGTCGGCACCCCCGACCGCAAGTACCTGTGGATCCTGTCGCGCTCGCCGCAACTGCCCAAGGAAGACCTGGACCGCGCCCTGGCCGCCGCGACGGCGCAGGGTTACCAGCTCGACGAATTGCGCTACACGCCGCAGAAGTGATGTAGCGGCATGGCCGGTCCCGCGGCGCGGCCCGCGGCATTCAACCCGCGTAGTCGCGCGCCAATCGCACCACCGTCACGCCCGGCTTGAGCTGGCGCAGCGACGGCATCACCAGCGTGCAGCGGTCATAGGGCGACACGATCGCCCGGCCGTCGGCCCAGCCGATCACCGATCCCGCCTTCTCCAGCGTCTCCAGGCCTTGCCAGGGCTGCGAGAAGGTGACGTCCATCGACGGCGCCACCACCGCGTCGGTCACTTCCAGCACGCGCTGCGCGGTGGCGTCGGGCCGCAGCCAGCCGGCCGGGAGGTCGGCGGCATCCACCACGTCCGAGGCGACCAGCATGCGCGCCACCATGTCGCGCGCGACGTCGCGCGCCGCCGGGTCGCCGTGGAAACCGCATTCGATCAGCAGCGCGCAGGCCGTGTCGCGCGCCGCATCGCCGAACTGCGCGAAGTCGCGCATGCGCACGCCGTCCTTGTGGCCGGCGTCCACGATCACGTGTTGCGGCGCCTTCAGGCGCCGCGCCAGGGCGATGTTGCGCGGCAGGACGCCGGTCAGCAGCAGCGGCGCGCCGGGCTCGTGCATCGAGTGCAGGTCCAGCAGCCAGTCGGCGCGCTCGACCCACGGGCGCAATTGCGCCGCCCGCTGGCGGTCGCTGCTGGTGGGCGAGTCCAGGCGCTCGGCGCTCCAGACGCGGTTCATGTCTTCGTCGACGAAACGCGACGCGTCATGGCGCGCCAGGTCGAAGCGGTCGAAGGCCGGCAGGTTGCAGAACGCCAGCGTCAGCCCGCCGCGGCGCGGCCGCAGGCCCGCCGCCAGCAGGTCCTTCAGGGCCCAGGCGCCGCACAGCTCGTTGCCGTGCACCAGCGCGGACAGCATCAGCGTGCGGCCGGGCACGCCCGAGTCGAAGTGCCAGACGCCCGGCGTGTCGGTATTGCCCAGGCGCTCGGCGGCCAGGTCGGGAACGGGAAGCGTGAAATCCATGGAATAGCCTGCGTTGATGCGGTGATGGGTCGGTCTGGATGTGCCGGCGGCCGCTCCAGGGCGGCCGCCGGCACGGGAAGGAATCGCGCTTACTGCGCCTCGATCTTGGCCGCCTTGACCAGCGCGCCGTACTTGCGCGTCTCGGCGGCCTGCGAGGCCACCGGATCCAGGCCCGGCTGCGCCAGCACGCCGCCGGCTTCCAGCATCTTGGCGCGGAACTGTTCCGACTTGAGCGTATCCGCCAGCGCCTCGCGCAGCTTGGCGGCCACCGGCTCCGGCAGGCCGGCCGGGCCATACAGCGAGAACGTGATGCTGAGGTCGACCGCCTCGAAGCCCGGGGTCTCGGCCAGCGCGGGAATGTCCGGCGCCACCGGCGAACGCTTGGGCTGCGTCACGCCCAGCGCCACGATCTTGTCGGCGCGCACTTGCGGCAGGCCCGAAGACAGCACCAGCATGCCGAAATCCAGCTGGCCGCTCATCAGGTCGGTCACCAGCGGCGACACGCCCCGGTACGGGACATGCTCGGCGCGCGTACTGGTTTCCTGGTTGATCATCTCGCCGGCCAGGTGCAGCGTGGTGCCGACGCCCGACGAACCGTAATTGAAGCTGCCCGGCGCCGTGGCGCGCAGCTTCTGCAGATATTCGGCGGCGGTCTTCACGCCGGAATTCTTGCTGGCCGCCAGCACCATCGGTTGCGTGGCGATCACGCCGAGGGCGGTGAAGTCCCTGGCGCCGTCGTACTTGACGGCATTGTTGATCATGCGGGCGACGACCATTTCATTGGTCGATCCCAGCAGCAGCGTGTAGCCGTCGGGCGTGGCGCGGGCCACGCGCTGCGCGCCGATGGTGCCGCCGGCGCCGCCGGCATTCTCGACCACCACGCTCTGGCCGATGCGCTTGGCCAGCTCCTCGCCGAACAGCCGCGCGGTCAGGTCGACGCTGCCGCCGGCCGGATAGCCGACGATCAACGAGACCGGGTGGTCGGGGTAGCCGGCGGCGATGGCCGGCGCGGCGATCAACGAGGCGGCGGCACAGAGCGCGACCGACGCGCCGCGCAAGGCGTGCGGAACGAATTTCATGAATTTCTCCCTGGGGTGCTGAGGCGGACGGCGGCGCCGTCTCGTTCGAGTTTCGGGAGACATTCTGCGCGTGGACCGGCGGCATGACGTGCCGAGTCGGCACATTTCCGTGCTAATTCAGCTCGCCCGACCCGCCCGTGCGGGCGGCGACGCGGCGCCTCAGGCCTTGCGATTGGCGGTGGCTTCCCAGGCCGCCTCGGCCAGATCGGCCAGCCGCGCCCGCGAGCGGTACAGCCGCACCTCGAAGGCGATCTCGTCGCTGCGCCCGCCCAGCGACACCAGCGTGCCGCGGCGGCAGTCGGCCGCCACCATCGACCACGGCAACCAGGCCACGCCCAATCCCTTGAGCGCCGCGCCATGCGCGGCATCGAGCGAATCGATGCGCACGAACGGCGTAAGCGCGTAGGGCGTGGATTCGAGCCGGTCGCCCAGGATGCGTTCCATCGACAGGCCGCCGGCGTAGGTGATCAGCGGCACCGCCTGGCCGCCCTCGCTCAGCACGTAGCGGGCGCGGCCACGGCCGTCGGCCTGGCTGACCGGCACCAGCTTGTCGGTGCCCAGGGTCATGTAGCGGTAGCGCACCGGGTTGAGCTGCATCGACAGCGCGGGGTGCTCGTAACAGCACAGCAGGTCGACCTTGCCCTGCTCCAGCCGCATCGCCATGTCTTCCATCTTGCCGGTGGAAATCTCCAGCTGGGTGCCTTCGACCAACACCTTCGGCGCGCGGTGGCGCAGCCGCGCGATCCAGTCGCCCACCACGGTGCGCGACAGGCTGCGGCCGGTGGCGATGCGCAGCACCGCCTCGCCGCCCGCGCCGGAACTGCGGATGCGATGGCGCACCAGCCCCATCTGCTCGACCACCTGGGTGGCGGTCTTGAGCAGCGCCTCGCCCTCGGCGGTCAGCGTCACCGGCACGCGCTGGCGCTCCACCAGCGGCGCGCCGGCCCAGACCTCGAGGGCGCGGATGCGGCGGCCGAAAGCCGGATGCGTGACGTGCCGCGCCTCGGCGGCGCGCACGAAACTGCCGCTCTGCGCCAGCGCGATCAGGTCTTCCAGCAGTTTCAGGTCGGCCATGGCGCGCCCGTATCCGTCAACCCGCTCAGGCTTGCGCCAGGCCCATCATCGCCAGGGTGGCGCGGGTCAGGTCGCTGGCCGGATCCTCCAGCTCGTTCACCAGGTCGAAGTGGTTGCAATGCGGCGTCGGGATGCGCGTGGCTTGCAGGCCGGCGCCGGTCCAGGCGCGCTCGAAGGCTTCGGTCTGGTTCTTGAAACCCTGGGTCTCCAGGCCGCCGACCGCCAGCAGCATCGGGCCGGCGCGTTCGGGCAGGTTGAAGATCGGGCTGTGACGCGCGGCCTGTTCCGGCGTCAGCCGCAGCCAGGTATTGGGCAGGACGTCGCACAACGGCCGCAGGTCGAACAGGCCGCTCAGCGCCAGCGTGCCCTTGACCACGTCGTCCGGCACGCCGTAGCTCGCCGGCCAGGCGGGCGCGGCCAGCATCGCGGCCAGGTGGCCGCCGGCCGAGCTGCCGCCGACGTAGATGCGCTCGGGATCGACGCCGTACGCCGCCGCGTTGTGATACAGCCAGGCCAGCGCCGAGCGCATCTCGCGCACGATTTCCGGCAGCGTCGCTTCGGGCGCCAGCGTGTATTCGGGCACCGCCACCGCGGCGCCGGCCGCGTTGAAGGCCTCGGCCATGACCGGCGCGTCTTCCTTGCGCTGCGCGCGCCAGTAGCCGCCGTGGATGAACACGAACAACGGCGCCGGACCGCGGTTGGCGGCGGGCAGGAACAGGTCCAGCCGCTCGTCCTGGCCCATGCCGTAGCGCAGGTTCAGCAGGCCTGGGCGGCGCGACTTCACCGCGGCGGCAGATTCGGCGTAGCGGCGCACGCAGGCGTCGAAGTCCGCCACCGACTCGCGGGCGTTGTATTGCACCTCGCGCTCGGCGATGGTGGGAAAAAAGAGATCGATGTCCGCGTCACGCATGAATGGCCTGCCTGTCGTCCTGGGAAATGATGTGTTCGATGAACTGCGCCGTCTTGCGGTAATGCGCCGCCAGCATCGCCACCGAACGCTCGACGTCGCGCGACAGCGCGGCATCGAGCAACTGGCGGTGCTCGTCGTCGACATTGCGTTCGGGGCCGTAGGCCGTGGCGCCGGCACGCGCCGGGCGGCGGTAGCGCTCGGTCTGCGCGTACAGCTGCGTGGACAGGTCCAGCAGCCAGTGCGAGCGGCAGGCGCCGATCAGCGCGTGGTGGAAATCCAGGTGGCGCGCCTCGAGCGATTCCTCCAGCTCCTGGCTGGGCGGCACGGCCTCGCCGGCGCGCTGCGCGGCCAGTGTCAGCGCGTGGTAGGCGCCAACCAGCCGCGCTTCCCAGGCATCGTCGGCATTGGCCAGCGAGCGCCGCAGCGCCTCGCAATCGATCAGGATGCGGGTTTCGCAGGCGTCCCACATTTCCTCGACCGACAGCGGCGCGATGCGAAAGCCGCGCGAGGTGGTGGTGATCACCATGCGTTCGCTGCGCAACCGGTTCAGGGCCTCGCGGATCGGGGAAAAGCTGCTGCCGTAGCGCTGCTTGAGCAATTCCAGGCGCAGCGACTGCCCGGGCGCGAACGCGCCGCTCATGATGTCGCGCCGGAGCAGGCGGTAGACCTGCTCGGACAGCGTGATTTCCTCTACCTCGGCGTTCCCGTCGGCTCCGGGCTCGTCCTGGCGGGAAGCTTTGATTCTTGGCTTCAACGTGCTCTCCAGATGTCAGCGGCCGGCTGGCCGGCCCCGGGGCCAGCGGGCGCTCAGGCGGCCCATTCTACCCGCCGGCCTGGCCGTGCTCACCCGCGCGCCTCGCGCGGCGTTTCCGGCTGCGGATCGAGGTCCCAGCCCGCCTCGTCGCCTGCCGGTCCGTCCTGGTCGTCGTAGCGCGCCGCCTGCAGCGGACGCCGGTTCACGCGCAGGTCGAACACGTCGAAACGGTTGTAGTGGCCGACGATGTCGTGCATCTGGCGCGGCTGGATGCAGCGCGACAGGTCGATGTCGGCGTAGACGATGCCCTCGTCGTCGATCAGCGGCTCGCCGATGACGCGGCCGTCCGGCCCCAATATCCCCGAAAAGGCGCTGTTGCGGCGCGCCAGCATCTCGCGCGCTTCCGGATGGCTGGCGCTGATGGCGTCCTGGATCTCGGTGGAAATGGTCGAGCACGACACCACCGTGAACACCTTGCCCTCGAACGAATGCGCCGCCGCCCGCAGGCGGATGGCCTCGGCCATGTCGTAATCGGGCGGCGCCACCGGCAGCGAGATATAGCTGGCGACGTGCACCATTTCACCCTGCGCCAGCAGCGAAAACCGCGCCAGCGTGTTGGTGTTCTCGCCGCAGGCCAGCCCGCCGAGCTTGCCGACCGAGGTGTCGTAGACGCGCAGCGATTCGCCGTCGCCATGCGCCCAGGTGAGCTTTTCGGCCCAGGTCGGCACCAGCTTGCGATGGCGGCCCAGGACGCGGCCCTCTTCGTTGATGAAGACCATGGTGTTGTAGATCGTGCCCACGCCATGGCGGCTGCGCTCGTTCACGCCCACCACCACGTTGACGCGGTGCTGGCGCGCCGCCTGGGCGATGCGGCGGATCTCCGGGCCGGGCAGTTCGATGGCGCTCTTGCAGAGTTTTTCGAACCAGGGGCTGCCCTGCACCGGGTTCATCACCCAGCTCCAGTAGGGATAGGCCGAGACGAACACCTCGGGAAAGGCCACCAGGCTGGCGCCGTTGCCGGCGGCCTCGGCGATCAGCGCGCAGGTCTTGTCGACGGTGGCGTCGGTGTCCAGGAAAACCGGGGCCGCCTGGACGGCGGCGGCCTTGAAGACGGGCAGGTTCAACATGCGTGTGGCTCCTATTGCGGTCAGATGCCGAGATAACGTTGCGCCAGTTCGGGCTGCGCGGACAGTTCCGCGGGCGCGCCCGACCAGGCCACGCGGCCCTTGTCGACGATGTAGTGGCGGTCCACCAGCGTCGCCATCTCGGGCAGGTTCTTGTCGATCACCAGGATGGTCTGGCCCTCGGCCTTCAAGGCCCGCAGGCAACGCCAGATTTCCTGGCGGATCAGCGGCGCCAATCCTTCGGTGGCTTCGTCCAGGATCAGCAGCTTGGGATTGGTCATGAGCGCGCGGCCCACCACCAGCATCTGCTGCTCGCCGCCCGACAGCGTGCGCGACGATTGCGCGCGGCGCTCCTTCAGGCGCGGAAACAGCGTGTAGACCCGCGCCAGGTCCCAGCCGCCCGGCGCGGCGCGCGAAGTGGCCACCAGGTTCTCTTCCACCGAGAGCGAGCCGAACACGCGCCGTCCTTCCGGTACCAGGCCCACGCCCAGCCGCGCCACGACGCTCGGCGCCGGCCGCGCCAGCGTCTGGCCACGGAACCGCACCTGGCCGCCGGTGGCCGGCAGCATGCCCATCAGCGTCTTGATGGTGGTGGTCTTGCCCATGCCATTGCGGCCGATCAGCGAAATCACCTCGCCCTCGGCGGCCTCGAAGGCCATGCCGAACAGCACCTTGCTCGACCCGTAGCCGCCGGTCAGGCCCTCAACCTTCAACATGTTCTTCTCCCAGGTAGGCGGCGCGCACTTCCGGATGGCGCCGCACCTCGTCGGGCGCGCCGCTGAACACCACCTTGCCGTAGACCAGCACGCTGATGCGGTCGGCCAGCGCGAACACCGCGTCCATGTCGTGCTCCACCAGCAGGATGCCGTAGTCGCCCTTCATGCCCAGCAGCAGGCGCGTCATGCGCGCGGATTCCTCCGGCCCCATGCCGGCCATGGGCTCGTCCAGCAGCAGCAGGCGCGGCGAGCGCGCCAGGGCCACCGCCAGTTCCAGCTGGCGTTTCTCGCCGTGCGCCAGGTCGGCGGTGCGCACGTGGCGCCGGTCCGCCAGGCCGACGTGCGTCAGCCACTGCATCGCCTGCGCCTTCAGGCCCGCGTCGCGGCGCGGATCTGACCAGGCGCCAAAGGCGCGGCCGCCCTTGAGCATGCTGGACAGGATGACGTTTTCCAGCGCGGTGTATTCCTGGCACAGCTCGGTGATCTGGAACGAGCGGCCCAGCCCCAGGCGGGCGCGCTCGAAGGCGCGCAGCGCCGTCACGTCGCGCCCGTCCAGCTCGATGGTGCCCGAGTCCGGCCGGATCTCGCCGCAGATCTGCGCGATCAGCGTCGACTTGCCGGCGCCGTTCGGGCCGATGATGGCGTGGATCTCCCCGGCGCGCACGTCCAGGTCCACGCCGTTGGTGGCGACGACCGCGTCGAAGGCCTTGCGCAGCCCGGATAGACGCAACAGCGTCTGCATATCAGTCGTCTGCAATGGCGATGCCTCATCGGGATGCCGCGGAGCCGGCTCCGCCGGTCCGCTGGCATGCCCCCTGGAGGGGGAAGCGCGCAGCGCTTCGGGGGTGGGCTCAATCAGCATGGCGCGTCTCCAGCAGGCGGCCGAACAATCCTTTTTGGCCCCACAACACCACGAGCACCAATACCGGCCCCATGTACAGCAGCCAATGCTCGGTCAGCGACGACAGCATCTGCTCCAGCCCCAGGAACACCGCCGCGCCCGCGATCGGCCCCAGCAGCGTGCCCACGCCGCCGAGGATGACGATGGCCATCAGCTCGCCCGACTTGGTCCAGGCCGCCATGTCGGGCGTCACCAGCCCCGCGTAGTTGGCCCACAGCACGCCCGCCAGCCCCGTGCCCACCGCCGACAGGACGAAGGCGCTCAGGCGGTACGGCGTGGGCGCCACGCCCAGGTTGATGGCGCGCCGCTCGCTCTGGCGCAGCGCCTGCAGCACCATGCCGAAGCGCGAGTTGGTGATGCGGATGCACAACAGCGTCCAGGCGGTCAGCAGCGCCAGGCAGACGTAGTAGAACGTCAGTGGGTTCTCCAGGTTCAGGCCCGGCAGCACGTTGCGTTGCGAGATCATCAGGCCGTCGTCGCCGCCATAGAACTGCAGCGACACCAGGATGAAATACACCATCTGCCCGAACGCCAGCGTGATCATGATGAACTGCACGCCGCGCGTGCGCAGCGCCAGGTAGCCGAACAGCCAGCCCGCCAGCGCGCACACCACCATGGCGATCGGCCACACCACCAGCGCGGCGTTGCTGCCGGCCCAGCCGAACAAGGGACCGGCCTCGGTGGTGTGGAAGGCGATGATGCCCACCGCATAGCCGCCCAGCCCGAAGAACATCGCATGGCCGAAGCTGACCATGGCGCCGTAGCCGATCACCAGGTCCAGGCTGACCGCGGCCAGGCCGTAGATCAGAAAGCGCGTCACCACGCCGATCAGGAAGGGCGTGTCGGTGGCCGCCGCCGCGCCCGGCAGCGCCAGCAGCAGGATCAGCCCGGCCAACCCCCAGCGCGCGCGATTCGAAAGTGTCTTTGCCATCATCATCCTCGCGCCGGGAACAGGCCGCCCGGCTTGGCGATCAGCACGATCGCCATCAACACATAGATACTGGCCGACGCCAGGCCCGCCGCCAGGGGATCCGCCGTGGCCGGCGAGAACACCGCGCCCAGCAGCTGCGGCAGGAAGGCCCGCCCCATGCTGTCGACCATGCCGACCAGCAGGGCTCCGGCCAGCGCGCCGCGCACCGAGCCCACGCCGCCGATCACGATGACCACGAAAGTGGTGATCAGGATGCGCTCGCCCATGCCGATCTCCACCGCCAGCAGCGGCGCGGCCATCACGCCCGCCAGTCCGCACAGCAGCGCGCCCAGGCCGAACACCAGGGTGTAGAGCTTCTTGATGTCCACGCCCAGCGCGTCGACCATTTCACGGTCGTCGGCGCCGGCGCGGATCAGCATGCCGATGCGGGTGCGGTTCACCAGCCACCACAGCCCCACGGCCACCAGCGCGCCCACGGCGATGAACGACAGCCGGATCAACGGATACTGGAAGCCCGGCGCCAGCGTCACCGCGCCCTCCAGGAAGGACGGGATGCCCACCAGCGGCGGGCGCCGGCCGAAGATCAGGCTGACCGCCTCATTGGAGAACAGCAGCAGGCCGAAGGTGGCCAGCACCTGGTACAGGTGGTCGCGCTTGTACAGCTTGCGGATCACCAGCACCTCCACCGACAGGCCGTACAGCCCCGCCCCCAGCAGCGCCGCCAGCACGCCCGCCAGGAACGAGCCGGTGGTGCCGATGGCGTAGGCCGCGCAGTACGCGCCCACCATGTAGAACGAGCCGTGGGTCAGGTTCACCACGCCCATGATCCCGAAGATCAGGGTCAGCCCGGCGGCGAGCAGGAACAGCATCGCGCCGAACTGCAGCCCGTTGAGCAACTGTTCGAAGAGCAATGTCATGACGGCATCTTGCAGAATTGGGCGTAGGCGTCTTTGTCATCGGACACCAGCTTGCGCACCAGGTGCGGCGACAGGCCGCCATCGGCATCTTTCTCGATGCGCATCAGGTACAGGTCCTGCACCGGGTGCTGGTTGGTGTTCATGCTGAACTTGCCGCGCAACGAGGCGAACTCCGGCTTGCGCAGCGCCGCGCGGAACTCGGCCTGGCGCGACAGGTCGCCGCCGGTGGCCTTCAGGCCGACGCCGATCAATTGCGCCGTGTCATAGGCCTGCATGGCGTAGTCGGTGGGCACGCGGCCGTAGGCTTCCTTGAACGCCTGCACGAAAGCCTTGGACTGCGGATTGTCGAAGTCCTGCGACCAGATGCCGGTGATGTAGGCGCCCTGCGCCGCGTCGCCGGTGGCCTTGATCATGCGCGCGTCCATCGAGAAGCTCGGCATCAGCATCGGCACGGTCTTGTTCAGGCCCGCCGCGGCGTACTGCTTGACGAAGTTGATGCCGGTGCCGCCCGGATGGAACTGATAGACGGCGTCGGGCGCCAGCGACCGCACCCGCGCCAGCTCGACCGAGAAGTCCGACTGGTCCAGCTTGGTGTAGATCTCGGCCACCACCTCGCCCTTGTAGGTGCGCTTGAAGCCCTCGATGGCGTCGCGCCCGGCCTGGTAGTTGGGCGCCAGCAGCGCCACGCGCTTGTAGCCCAGCTCGTTGGCGGCCACGCCGCCCGCCGTGTGGAAGGCATCGTTCTGGTACGAGGCGACGAAATAGTTCTGATCGCACTTCTCACCGGCGAAGCTGGACGGGCCGGGGTTCAGGCTGACGTAGAACGCGCCCGACTTGACCACGCCCGGCGCCACCGCCGCCAGCACGTTGGAGAAGTTCACGCCGGTGAACAGCTTGATGCCCGACTGCAGCATGCGGTCGGCCGCCTGCTTGGCGTTGGCCGGCTTGAGGCCGTCATCCTCGATCACCAGCTGCACCGGCACCCCGCCCAGCTTGCCGCCGCCTTGCTTGATCGCCAGGTTGAAGGCGTCGCGCTCGTCCTCGCCGATGTAGCCGGCCGGCGTCGACAGCGTGGCGATGAAGCCGATCTTGACCGGTTCGGCCGCATGCGCCGCGCCACCCAGCGTCCAGGCCAGGCCCGCCGCCAACATTGTTTGCTTGATCATTGTTTTCCCCTTGGAGACCGCCGCGCGCGCCGCCCCGCGGCGCGCGCTGGAATTTCGCCTAGACCGCCACCACCGGATGGCGCAGCGTGCCGATGCCTTCCACGCACGCCACCACCACGTCGCCCGGCCACAGCCATTCCTGCGGCTTGCGGCCCGCGCCCACGCCTTCGGGCGTGCCGGTGGCGATGATGTCGCCCGGCTCCAGCGTGATGCCGGCGCTGATGTCCGAGATCAGGAACGGCACCTTGAACAGCATGTGGCGCGTGTTCGAGCCCTGCTTCTTCTCGCCGTTGACCGTCAGCCACAGGTCCAGCACCTGCGGATCGGGGATCTCGTCGGCCGTGACGATGCAGGGGCCGAACGGGGCGTAGGTGTCCTGGCCCTTCGAATAGATCCACTGGCCGGCGCGGCGGCAGTCGCGCGCGCTCATGTCCAGCATCACGCTGTAGCCGAACACGTACGACAGCGCATCGGCCTCGGCCACGCGCGTGGCGCGGCGGCCCATGATCACCGCCAGCTCGACTTCCCAGTCCAGCTGCTGGGTGATCTTGGCGTTGTGCTCGATGGCGTCACCCGGCCCGATCACGGTGGTGGGCGGCTTGGAGAAGATCACCGGCTGCTTGGGCAGGTCGGCCGAGGTATCGAGCGTGCGGCTCGATTCCGCCACGTGCTCGACGTAGTTCAGGCCGATGCCGAAGATGTTCTTGCGCGGACGCGGAATCGGCGCCAGCAGCTTGACGTTCTCCTGCGGCAGCGCGGTGCCCACGGGCCAGGCGCCGCGGTACGACTCCATCAGCTTCGAGGCTTGCGCCACGGCCACGGGCCCCAGGTCGATGAAGGCCAGCATGTCGTCCGGCAGCGCCACGCCGCCGGCCTCGCCCAACAGGGCCAGGTCGATCACATAGCCTTCGGCCAGCGCGCCCAGGCGGGCGGCGGCGGTGGGATGGGCGCGAAAAGTTACCAAGCGCATAGGAACTCCAGGAAATTCAAGACGAGTTGAGACAGGCGCCCGGCTCGCGCCGGGCGGCGGATGAAAATTCAGTGGGGTTGGCGCCAGCCGCTAGATCAGTTTCTGGTGGCCGTCGTTGTCCTTGACCGCTTCCTCGCGGTAGAGCGCCAGCGCGCGCATCACCGGCAGGTCGTTGAAGCAGAACAGGCAGGCGTCATCGTTGGACGACAGGTTGGCGTGCTCGTGCACGGCCCACGACGGCACACAGAAGATGTCGCGCTCGGTCCAGTCGTAGCGCTTGCCGTCGATGACCGAAAAGCCGCTGCCCTTGGCCACCTGGTAGAGGAAGCTGCCGGTGTGGCGGTGCGCCTTGGTGTGCTCGCCCGGACGCAGCAGCTGCATGCTGGCGCCGATGGTCGGCATGACCGGACCGCCGGTGGCGGGGTTGACGTATTCCATCAGGATGCCGTCATAGGGGCTGCCCGCCGACACCCGCGCATGGCGGCGCAGCGCTTCGTAGGTGGGCTCCCATTCGTACTTGAACAGCGGCGAATACGGCTTGGTCCAGCCGGTCGTCTGCGGCCGCAGCGCCGCGCTGCCCCACAGGGCGCTGGTGTCGTCGACCGGATAGGTCACGGTCTGGTTCAGGTCGGGATGCACGGCATAGAAGCCGGCCTCGAACGCGTTGACCAGCGGGATGTCCAGCCCGTCCTGCCAGATGCAGGTGGTGCCATCCTCGGCCACGCCGTGTTCGTGCCAGGTGCCGTTGGGCGTGAGCACGAAGTCGTTCGCGCCCAGCGTCATCTTGTGGCCGTCCACCACCGTGAAGGCGCCCTTGCCTTCCATGATGAAGCGCAGCGCCGAATGCGAGTGCTTGTGCGCCGACGCCAGCTCGCCCGCCCGCATCACCTGCAGGCCCGAATACAGCCAGCCGACGGCGGCGGCAACGTCACGCCGGCCCGGGTTGTTCAGGTAGATCACGCGGCGGCCGGCCTCTTCCGGCGACACCAGCTCGGCCGAGCGCAACACATGGCCGCGCAACTCCTGGTAGCGCCAGACCACCGGCACCGACGCCGAGCGCGGCGCCCACGGCTCGATCTTGTTGGCCACCGTCCAGAGCGCGCCGGTCTCGAGCCGCGCCAGCTCCTGGTAATAGGCGATGCGCTCCGGCGAGTCCGCCACGTTGGCGCGGCCGGCGGTGTCTTCCCGGTAGGCGTCGTACCTGTTCGCTTCCATTCCCTTGCCTCTTTTTTATAAAAATCAGAAGATTTTCGAAAATATTAGAGGCGAGCGGGCATTTGGGCAATCTTTGCGCGCTAGGGGTTTTCCTGGGTCGGCGACCCCGTCCCGAAAATATTTGTGGGACGGCGAAAAACACTGTACAAAAACACAGTGCAACATGCTACATTTCGCTCGCCCGCACAACGTCGTCCAGGAGACTCCTGTGTCCGAAGCCGCTCAAATCGCCCAGACCCACGTCGTCCAATACATCGTCATTCCCTACCGCGCCGCCGCCAATGGCGTCGCCCCCGGAGAAATCCGCCCCGCCAGCAGCGAGTTCGGCGCCATCCGCATCGCCAACTCCATGGCCTCCAAGTTCGCCGGCGTGGCCGCCTACGAGGTCATGATCGACAAGGAAACCGGCGACATGGAGTCGCCCCGCATCCTCGCCCAGATCGGCACCGTGCCGTCGCTCGACGACTGACCTTCGAGCCGAAAGCAAAACGCCGCCGGCATCTGCATGCCGGCGGCGCACATGCCGCTTCGGGGAGCTCATCCCACACAGGGTTGGGGTGAGCGGACTGAGAGTGGAGCTAGGGAGGTGGCCGCTTTTTTCGCGTCTGTGGCCGGGTAAGACGCCCAGTCCGCTCAATGCAACCGCGGCATCCGGCGACGCGCAACCCGCGCGCGCCGCCGGACGAGGCGAATCGCCGCTTAGAAGCGGTGACGCACGCCGACCATGCCGACGGTGCTCTTCAGGCCGTCGACGAACGCGAAGTTCGTGGCGTACGAACCCAGCGCGTACAGGTTGGTGCGCTTGGACAGGTTGTAGGTGTAGCCCAGGCTGTAGATGTTCATGGTCGCGTCGTCGCCGGTCAACTTGGTGTTGTTGGCGTCAGCACGCTGCCACGAAGCCATGATGCTGCCAGCGCCGCCGACCGGGGCCGACAGGCCGACCAGGTACGAGTTCGACTTGAAGTCCTTGGCGACCACGTTCGAGCTGAAGCTCTTGCCCGACGGGTTGACCGCGCTGCTGAAGTTGTTCAGCGATTGGCCGGTGAACCAGCCGTCGCGGGTCTGGCCGTAGGCCAGCGCCAGCTTGACCACTTCGAAGTCATACGAACCGCCGATGATCCACTGCTTCGGCTTCTCGTCGGAACCGAGCTGGTTGGCCATGTTCAGCTGGTCATACGTCAGGGCCACGTTCAGGGGGCCGTTGGCGTAGCGAATACCGGTGGTGATCGCGCGGGTGTTGTCGGCGGTCTTGAAGCCGGTCTGCGCGGCGGTCGTGTCGGCCACGTTGAACGAGTAGCCCAGGCCGAACTGGAAGCCGCTGAACGACGGGGTCTGGTACATGACCATGTTGTCGTGGCGGACCGTGTTGGCGGCGCCGAAGGCGGCACCGACGTTGGCCTGGCCGTAGCTGGCGCCGAACGGGTCGATCGCGGCGATGTACTTCGACGCGATGTTGGTCTGGCGACCGAATTCCAGCAGGCCCCACGAATCAGCCTTCAGGCCGACGGTGGCCTGGCGGCCGAACAGGCGGCTGCTTTGGCCCGACTGGCCGTTGGCCGAGTTGAAGCCGCTTTCCAGCGTGAACACGGCGCTCAGGCCGTCGCCCAGGTCTTCGGCGCCACGCAGGCCCCAGCGCGAACCGCTGGACAGACCGTTGGACATGCCGACCTTCGATTCCTTGTAGCCGTCGTTGCCCTTGATGCGCTGGAAGCCCACGCCGGTGTCGATCAAGCCATACAGCGTCACCGAGGTTTCAGCGTGCGCGACGCCCGACTGGGCGGCGAACAGGGCGGTGACGATCAGAGTCTTTTTCATTACAGATTCCCGTTGATTGAACAGACATGCGCATGCGAGTCGGCAAGCAGCACAAGCAGCAACTCGGCACATGACGGGACGAAGTCTAAAAACGCTGTATGTCAGTTTTTGAGACATCGCGAAAAACAATGCCCGATTCGCGAATTCAGGCGTTTTTGTGGCGCGAGACGCACACACGACAATGCATCACGGCATGCGCGCAAGCCTGTCATACCCGCATGCTATTTATGAGGAATCACGCAACGACGACAGGCATACCTTCTTCACGTTCCCCAGGAATCCACCGACTTCAGTATTCGGAAATTCCGAATTATTCAGCGATTCCCGTTTATTGAACCCTGTGCGCGGCGATGCTGAAATGAGCGCGGCTGGTCACCCGGCCCCACGCTTACAGGACATCATCTTGCCAACGGCACTCCCCTCTCCCGCCCTTTCCGCAGCCCCATCGCGAGACCGCGCCGTGCTGCTCGTCGCCTCCGCGGGTTGCGCGATGACGGTGCTGGACGCCAACGTCGTCGGCGTGGTCCTGCCGGCCATCGCCCGCGATTTGAACGCCTCGTTCGCCGACATCGAGTGGGTGATCAGCGCTTACGTCCTGTGCTTCGCGGCAATGCTGCTGCCTGCCGGCTCGATTGCCGACCGCTATGGCCGCAAACGCGTGTTCAAGCTGGGCATCCTGGCATTCGCCGCGACCTCGCTGTTCTGTGGCCTGGCCCCCTCGGCCACGGTGCTGTACCTGGCGCGGGCGGGCCAGGGCCTGAGCGCCGCCTTCCTCCTGGCTCCCGCGCTGGCCGTCATCGGCAATGCGTTCCACCAACCCGAGGCGCGCAACCGGGCCTGGGCGGCCTGGGGCGGCGTGATGGGCCTGACGATGGTGCTGGCGCCGTTGCTGGGCGGCCTGATCGGCAGCCTGCTGGGCTGGCGCTGGGCCTTCAATATCAACCTGCCGATCTGCGTCATCCTCTATCTGGCGGCGTGCGGCTGCATCGATGAATCGCGCGAGCCGGACAACCGCCCGCTGGATACGGTCGGCATCCTGTTCTTCACCGGCTCCATGTTTTCCGCCACCTGGCTGCTGATCGTGGGGCCGGCCATCGGCTGGCGCAGCCCGGCGGTGGCCATCGTCGCGGTCCTCGGCCTGCTGTGCCTGAGTGCGTTCCTGCGTTCGCAATCACGCAATCCCCACCCGCTGGTGGAACTGGGACTGTTCCGCAGCAAGCCGTTCGTCGGCGCCGTCATCGCGATGTTCGCCTACGCCTCGACGGCGCAGGTGATGGCATCGGTGCTTCCCATGTACCTGCAGAACGCGCGCGGACAGACCGTACTGATGGCGGGCGCCAGCATGCTGCCCTTCGCGCTGGCGATGCTGGTGTTTCCCCACGTCGGCCGCAGACTGTCGGCGCGGCTGGATTCCCGCGGCGTGCTCAGCATCGGCCTCGCGGTGGTGGCGATCGGCAACCTGCTCATGATCCTGGCGACCCGGCAGGCCAGCGGCTATCCGCTGATCGGCAGCATGGCCATCCTGGGCATGGGCGGCGGCCTGCTCAACGGCGAGACGCAGAAGGCCATCATGAGCACCCTGCCCCATGGCCGCTCCGGCATGGCGTCGGGCATCAGCACCACGTCCCGCTTCACCGGCATCCTGCTGGGGTTCTCCGGCTTCGGCGCGGTGCTGGCAAGCAGCATCCACCACTACGCTGAGGCCGCGACGCAGCGCACCGGCCTGCACGTGGCCGCCAGCTACTACGACCAGGTCATCGCCGGCGATCTCGAGCGGGCAATGTCGGCCTACTCCCCCGCGGTGGCCGCGGTGCTGATGCCCATCGCCCGCGACAGCTACGCCGTCGGCTTCGCCAGCGCCTTCGCCCTGGCGGCGGCCATGGCCGCGGCTTGCGCGTTGGCGGTCCAGCTGTTGATGCGCGACGCCCGCCCCGCGCGCTGAGCGCGCGGGGCCGTGGCGACTCGCGCAGTGGCATGCGACCTGGCGCCATGCCGTCGCGCCAAGCCCGGTTGTGCCGGCCCGGGCAGCGATATGATGGCGTCACTTCCACCAACGCGGCAGGGGCCAGCGCATGGAGATCCGTCATCTGAAGGCCTTTGTGACGCTTGCCGGCACGCTGCACTTCGCCCAGGCTGCGGAACAGCTCGACCTGTCCGCGCCCACGCTGACCGCCCACATCCAGGAATTGGAGCGCGCGCTGCAGGTCCGCCTGTTCAACCGCACCAAGCGGTCCGTCGCGCTGACCTCGGCCGGCGAAGTCTTCCTGATCGAGGCGCGCAACACGCTCGAACAACTCGAACGTACCCTCAACGTCGGCCTGCGCGCCGGGCGGGGCGAGCTGGGCCGCGTCGAAATCGGCTATGTGGGCTCGGCGGTGTTCTTTGGCGTCCTGCAGGACCAATGCCGGCGCTACCACGCGGCCTGGCCCGACGTCCTGGTGCAGACCCGCGAAATGCCCACGGACCAACTGGCGAGCGCGCTCGAGGACGGCCGCATCGACATCGCCTTCGTGCGCATGCCGATCGCCCTGCCGCCCTCGATCGCCAGCCACATGCTGATCCGCGACCGGTTCTGCGTCGCGCTGCCCGCCGACCATCCGCTCGCATCGGCGACGGGCGCCATCGCCGCGCGCTCACTGGCCAGGGAAGCCTTCATCGTGCCCGAGCAGATCCTGGGCCTGCTGGAAGTGGCGCGGCGCGGGAAATTCACGCCCGATGTGGTGGCGGCTCCCGGCAGCCTGCTGACCGTGCTGACGCATGTCTCGCTCGGCATGGGCGTGGCCGTCGTGCCGAGCGTCCTGGTCGAGGTCATGAAACTGCCGAACGTCGTCTTCCGGGAACTGGCGGGCGCCGCCATCGATTCGGAGGTGGCCGCGCTCCACCGGCGGCATGAGCGCTCGCCGGCCGTGCGCCACTTCGTCGATCAGATCAAACGGACCACGGCCCGGGCATGACCCTGCGCGCGGCGCCGCCATGGCGAGACGCAAGCAACGGACCATACCGTCCGCACGGGGAAAAACGGGAGAAAGGAAAATCCGCCAGCAGGCGCTTGGTGACCGCATGTGCATGCGGCTGATTGGATGACCGGTTATTGAACCAGCCTGACCCAGCGCCATTCTTGACCGCGGTGCTTTTCGACGCGGCGCTTTTTTGGCGGTTTTTTGACGGGTCTTGCTTTGATATTGGCGCGCCCGACAGGAATCGAACCTGTATCAAGAGCTTCGGAAACTCTCATTCTATCCATTGAACTACGGGCGCAGCGCAAGGAGGCGGTATTGTACCTAGTTTTATGCGGTCTGCATGAAGTGGATCAATTATGGCCGCAAACTCATCGAAAACCCCTGTCCGGCCGTTGGACGAGTGTCCATGACACCGTTATATAATCCAGCGTTTGCTTGCAAGGCGGTCTGCTTTTGCCGCCCTTTGTGCAGTACTGATTTTCTGTTGCCGCCGCCAGGCGCCCCGGTACCCGTTAGCAGGATTTGGTCATGAGCAACGAGCAGGAACACATAGAAGAGCACTCCTCCCCCATCAAGACCCCGAAGCAACTGATCGTCACGGTCATTCTGGCCTTCGTGGTGCCCATCGCCATCATCATCCTATTGGTGAACATGGTGACCTCGGGCACCAAAGTGGGCGCCGGCTCGGATACGCTGTCCAGCGAAGCCGTCACTAAACGCATTGCCCCGGTAGCAGGTTTCGCCCTCGTCGACGCCAACGCGCCCAAGGTCTTCAAGACCGGCGAGCAAGTCTTCACCGCCGTCTGTACGGCCTGTCATACCGCCGGCGTCGCCGGCGCGCCGAAGATCGGCGACAACGCCGCGTGGGCGCCCTTCATCCAGTCCGGCTTCGACGCCATGATGAACGTGGCCCTGCACGGCAAGGGCGGCATGCCGGCCAAGGGCGGCAACCCGACGCTGTCCGACTTCGAAGTCGCCCGCGCCGTGGTCTACATGGCCAACAAGTCCGGCGGCTCGCTGCCCGAACCGGCCGCGCCCGCTGAAGAAGGCGCCAAGAAGGAAGCCGACGCCACGCCGGCAGCTGCCGCGCCGGCTGCTGCCGCTCCCGCGGCGGCTGCCCCGGCTCCTGTCGCGGCCGCACCTGCCGCAGCCGCACCGGCGCCTGCCGCCGCGCCCGCGCCGCAGCAGACCGCCGCGGTCAATCCCGCTGGCGAGAAGCTCTACAAGAGTGTTTGCTTCGCCTGCCACGCCACCGGCGTCGCCAATGCGCCCAAGTTCGGCGACAAGGCCGCCTGGGACCCGTACATCAAGACGGGCATGGACGCGATGGTCAAGGTCGCCATGCAGGGCAAGCCGCCCATGCCGCCCAAGGGCGGCGCGGCCAACGCCTCGGAAGACGACATCCGCGCGGCCGTGCAGTACATGGTGGACGCGGCCAAGTAAGCCCGCACGCCGGTCGTCCCGCGCGGCCACCGCGCAGGACGAAAAAAAGCCCCTCGATGCATCGAGGGGCTTTTCATTTGGCGTGGCCTCAATCGGCCGCGGATGTCTTCAGCAGCGACATGCCCAGTTGCACGCGGCGCTGCAGCCAGAGGCTGGGGCGATAGCGCGGATCGCCCGTGACACGCTGCAGGCTCTTGAGGATCTCGAGGATGCGCTCGGCGCCCAGCGCGTCGCCCAGGGCCAGCGGACCCACCGGATAGCCCAGGCCCAGCGTCACGGCGCGGTCGATGTCTTCCGGCGTGGCGATCTGCTGCTGCGCGATGTCGGCGGCGATGTTGACGATCATGGCCACGATGCGCTGGGCCACGAAGCCCGGCGAATCCTCGACCACCGAGACCGGCACGCCGTCACCGGCCAGCAGCGCGTGCGCGGCGTCGCGCCACTTGTCCTGCGTGGCCGGCGACACCATCAGGGTGCGGCGGGCGGCCTTGTCGAACGCGTAAAGGGTGTCCAGGCCGACGCAACGCGCCGGATCCAGGCCCTGGACCGAGACGGTGGTGGACACGTCCTCGCCGAACGGCGTGACGATGATGAGCGTGTCGGCCGCCGGCGTGGAGCCGGAGACCAGCGGCGCGCCCAGCTTTTCCAGCAGCGCGGTGGCGCGCGCGTAGCCTTCCGGATGACGCGGGCTGACCCACACCTTCAGGCCTTCCGGCAGCGCCGGCACGGGCGGCTCGGCCGGCACCTGCTTCTGGCCGTCGACATACTTGTAGAAGCCCTCGCCGGCCTTGCGGCCGATCAGGCCGCCGGCCAGGCGCACGGTGGTGATGGGCGACGGACGGAAGCGCGGCTCGTCGAAGAACTGGCGGTAGATGGATTCCATCACAGGATGCGAGACGTCCAGCGCGGTCAGGTCCAGCAGCTCGAACGGGCCCATGCGGAAACCGGCCTGCTCGCGCATGATGGCATCGACCTGCGCGAAGCTCGCCACCGATTCCTGCGCCACGCGCAGGCCTTCGGTGTTCATGCCGCGACCGGCATGGTTGACGATGAAGCCGGGCATGTCCTTGGCGCGCACCGGCGTGTGGCCCATGCGGCGGGCCAGCTCGGCCAGCGCATCCCCGGTCTCGGGCGCGCTGCGCAGGCCGTCGATGACCTCGACCACCTTCATCAGCGCCACCGGGTTGAAGAAGTGATAGCCGGCGACGCGCTGCGGCAGCTTGCAGGCCGCGGCGATGGCGGTGATCGACAGCGACGAGGTATTGGAGGCCAGGATGCAATCATCGGCCACCACGCCTTCGAGGGCGGCGAACAGGTCGCGCTTGACGTCCAGGCGCTCGACGATGGCTTCGACCACCAGCTGGCATTGCGACATGTCGGTCAGCGCGGTGGCGGACTCGACGCGCGCCAGCGCGGCCTGCGCGTCGGCGGCGGTCAGCTTGCCCTTCTGGGCCAGCTTGTCCCAGGTCTGGCGCAGCGACTCGCGCGCGGCGGCCACGGCGTCGGCGCTGGTGTCGTACAGGCGCACGCGCAGGCCGGCCTGCGCCGCGATCTGGGCGATGCCCCGCCCCATGGCTCCGGCGCCCACGACGCCGATGGTTTGAATCTCCGTCATCAACTTCTCCTGCCTGTCATTGGAATGGTGTGTGCGCCGCGCCATGCGCGGCGACCGGACGTCGCCGGCGGATCAGGACGGGCTTTGCGCCAGCGCCTGGATTTCCGCGGCCGTCAGCCCGAGCTTTTCGGCCAGCACCTGCGCGGTGTGCTCGCCCAGCATGGGCGGCGCACGGCGGTATTCGACCGGGCTGCCCGAGAACTTCAGGGGGCTGGCCGCCATGGGCACGGTGCCAGCCGTCGGGTGCGGCAGCTCGCGCTTCATGCCGCGCGCCAGCACCTGCGGATCTTCGTAGACCTGCTCGAGCGTGTTGATCGGGCCGGCCGGCACGCCCACGGCCTCGAGCGAGGCGAGCCAGTGGTCGCGCGCGCCGGTGGCCATGCGCTCGGCCAGCAGCGGCACCAGCGCCTCGCGGTTCTTGACGCGCTGCGGGTTGGTGGAAAAACGCGGATCGGCCGACAGCTCGGGCAGGCCGATGGCGCCGCAGTAGTTGCGGAACTGGCTGTCGTTGCCCACGGCGACGATCAGGTGGCCGTCGCTGGCGGCGAAAACCTGGTACGGCACCAGGTTCTGGTGCGCGTTGCCGGCGCGGCGCGGGGCGTTGCCGGAGGTCATGTAGTTCAGGTTCTGGTTCGCCAGCATGGCGACCTGGCAGTCCAGCAGCGCCATGTCGATGTGCTGGCCCAGGCCGCTGACCGAACGCTCGTGCAGTGCGGCCAGGATGCCGACGGTGGAGTACATGCCGGTCATCAGGTCGGCCACGGCCACGCCCGCTTTCTGCGGACCGCCGCCAGGCAGGTCGTCACGCTCGCCGGTGATGCTCATCAGGCCGCCCATGCCCTGGATCATGAAGTCGTAGCCGGGGCGGCTGGCGTAGGGGCCGGTCTGGCCGAAGCCGGTGATGGAGCAGTAGATCAGGCGCGGATTCACTTCCTTGAGGCTGGCGTAGTCCAGGCCGTATTTGGCCAGGCCGCCGACCTTGAAGTTCTCGACCAGGATGTCGCTCTGCAAGGCCAGTTCACGCACCAGTTCGGCGCCGCGCGGCGAGGCGATGTCGAGGGCGACGGAGAATTTGTTGCGGTTGGCCGAGAGGTAGTAGGCGGCTTCGGTGGTGTCGTTGCCGGCCGCGTCCTTCAGGTACGGGGGGCCCCAGGCGCGGGTGTCGTCACCGGCCCCGGGGCGTTCGATCTTGATGACTTCGGCGCCGAGGTCGGCCAGGTTCTGGGTGCACCAGGGGCCGGCGAGGACGCGGGTCAGGTCCAGGACGCGGATGCCTGTCAGGGGAGCGGGACGTTGCGACATCTTTTATCTTTTCGCCAAAGAGTAGTAGGTCAGTGGGGATATTAGCCGGTGGGGGCTTGGGTGTGTTGGGGTGGTCAGGGCGTGGACGGTTGGGTTCTTGAGACGCCCTTTGCGGGGTGGGATCGGGAACGGGGGGCTACGATTGCGGTCCGGAGCGTTCGCTCCGGACTCCCCCATCCTCATCCTCGTCCTCGCCTTCGGCGACTCCTTCGGATTCCGTCGGGCGCATCTACACGCCCCCCATTCCCGATCCCACCCCGCAAAGGGCTGCATTGAAGGCTCATGACAGACGTTGGGACCGACCGTGTGCTTGGCATTCTGGCGGCGACCATGAGCGGAGGAGAGAGGAGTGCGGGGCCCGCCAAAGGCGGCTGCGCGGGCAGCCTTCTTTGGCTTACGTGGGGTCTTGCGTTTCAGTGATGGCGCTGCGCGCGGGTGGAGGCGGTCTCGCTTGGGTGCGAGCGACGCGGCGCGCGGCGCGGCTTAGCTGTTGGCCTTGATGACCTCGCGGGCGATGACCAGTTGCTGGATCTGGGAGGTGCCTTCGAAGATGCGGAAGAGGCGGACGTCGCGGTAGAAGCGTTCCACGGCGTATTCGGACATGTAGCCGGCGCCGCCGTGGATCTGGACGGCGCGGTCGGCGACGCGGCCGACCATTTCGGTGGCGTAGAGTTTGCAGCAGGCGGCCTGCATGGTGGTGTTCTCGCCGCGGTCGCGCATGCGGGCGGCGTCCAGGACCATGCAGCGGGCGGCATAGAGTTCGGCCTGGCTGTCGGCGATCATGGCCTGGATCAGCTGGAACTCGGCGATGGGCTGGCCGAACTGCTTGCGTTCGGTGGCGTATTTGACGGCGTCGCGCAGCAGGCGGTCGGCGATGCCGACGCACAGGGCCGAGATGTGCAGGCGGCCCTTGTCGAGCACGCGCATCGAGGTGCGGAAACCGTTGCCCTCTTCGCCGCCCAGCAGCGCGGAGGCGGGGACGCGGCAGTTGTCGAAGACCACGTCGCTGGTCAGGGCGCCGGCCTGGCCCATTTTCTTGTCGGGCTTGCCGATGATCAGGCCCGGCGTGCCGGCTTCGACCAGGAAG
This sequence comes from Achromobacter sp. ISS7, assembly GCF_056523125.1. NCBI lineage: Bacteria > Pseudomonadati > Pseudomonadota > Betaproteobacteria > Burkholderiales > Alcaligenaceae > Achromobacter > Achromobacter sp. ISS7. The sequence goes on from NZ_JAWRZD010000001.1 coordinate 4,127,345, forward strand.
CACGAGATCGAGTTGGCGCGGCGCTCGGGCGCGGTGCGGGCCATCACCGAGAACAGGCCGGCGATGGGCGCGTTGGTGATGTAGCGCTTGGTGCCGTTGAGCACGTAGTGGTCGCCGTCGCGTTCGGCCGCCAGGCGCAGCGCCATGGCGTCGGAGCCGGCGTCGGGTTCGGTCAGCGCGAACGAGCCGATCAGCTCGCCGCTGGCCAGGCGCGGCAGGTAGCGGGCGCGCTGTTCGTCGGTGCCGGCCAGCACGATGGCCTGCGAGCCGATGCCGATGTTGGTGCCGGCCAGCGAACGGAACGCGGGCGAGGTCTGGCCCAGTTCGAACACCACCTTCACTTCCTCTTCCATCGTCAGGCCCAGGCCGCCATGGTCGGGCGAGATCGAGAGGCCGAACAGGCCCAGCTCGCGCATCTCGGCGACGATGTCCGGCGGCACCTGGCCGCTGGCGGCCAGTTCGTCCTCGGCGGGAATCAGGCGTTCGTGCACGAAGCGGCGCACGGCGTCCAGCAACAGGGTCAGGGTTTCGGTATCCAGGGCCATGATCAGAGTCTCTCGGGGTGCGGGGCGGCGGCGCTCAGGGGCGCATGCCGCCAACCAGTAAATCGAAATAGCCGGCGGCGATGGTCTCGGCGCTGTCGCCCTGGCCGGGCTTGTACCAGCGCACCATCCAGTTCAGCATCGACAGCACGGCGCGGCCGGTGGCGGGCACGTCCAGCGATCGGAACGCGCCTTCGGCCACGCCTTGCGCGATCAGGTCGCGCAGGCGCTTCTCGTAGCCGTCGCGCAGGCGGGCGGCATCCTCGCGCTCGGGCAGCGCCATGCCGGAATAGCCGATCAGCATGGTGACGAACTCGGCGTGGTGCTGCTCGAAGTAGCGGGCGTGGCCCACCATGAAGGCGCGCAGGCGGGCGGCGCCGCCCTCGGCGCGCGCCACGTCCTGGCCCACGTTCTGGGTCAGGCCATTGAGCACGGCCAGGATGATGGCGTCGTAGATGTCCTGCTTGGTGGTGAAGTAGTGATAGATGGCGGCCTTGGACACGCCGATGGCGGCGGCCAGGTCCGACACCGAACTGCCGTCGTAGCCGCTGCGCGCGAACAGCTTGGCGGCTTCGGCCAGGATGCGTTCGCGCGGCGCCGCCAGGGTCGGCGGACGGCCGGCGCGGGCGCGTTTGGAGGCGGGGGCAGCGGAAGTCGCCATGGGCAGGCCTGGTTGGGGCGGCGTCGAGGGCGCCAATGCCGGACCGCGGGCGGTTCCGTTCCATTGACAGCGGTTCGACGCTTGCCGTTAAATAAAGATTAATTAATTACCGGACGGTCGGTAGGTAATTATAGGCACATCCCTTTCCGCCCTTCAAGCGCGGCCTGGGCGCTCAACCCGAAACCACACGTGACGCCGTTATGCCCCACTCCCTAGTGACAGATCTGTATGGCCAGATGTCCCTGCCGGTCATCAGCGCCCCCATGTTCATCGTGTCCAACCCGAAGCTGGTCGTCGCCCAATGCACGAGCGGCATCGTCGGTTCGTTTCCGGCGCTCAACGCGCGTCCGCAGAGCCTGCTGACCGACTGGCTGGACGAAATCCAGGCCGGCCTGGCCTCGTACCGCGAGGCCAACCCCGGCGCCGCGGTCGCGCCCTATGCCGTCAACCAGATCATCCACCAGTCCAACGACCGGCTCGAGCAGGACCTGGCCGTGTGCGCCAGCCACCGCGTGCCGCTCATCATCACCAGCCTGCGCGCCCCCGGCGACCTGGTCAAAGGCATCCACGACTGGGGCGGCAAGGTGTTCCACGACGTCACCACCATCCGCCACGCCGAAAAGGCGCTGGAAGCGGGCGTGGACGGCCTGATCCTGGTGTGCGCGGGCGCGGGCGGCCATGCCGGCACGCTCAGCCCGTTCGCGCTGGTGTCCGAAGTGCGCCGCTTCTATGACGGTCCGCTGATCCTGTCGGGCGCCATCACCTCCGGCGCCCAGGTGCTGGCCGCGCTCGCCATGGGCGTGGACTTCGCCTACATGGGCACGCGCTTCATCGCCAGCGAGGAAGCCAACGCCAGCGAGGGCTACAAGTCCGCCATCGTCGAGGCCAGCGCCTCCGACATCCTCTACACCCCGTTCTTCACCGGCATTCCCGGCAACTACCTCAAGGCCAGCATCAGCGCCGCCGGCCTCGATCCGGCCAACCTGCCGCAGCCCGACAGCGGCGCCTCCAATTTCGGTTCCAGCCGCGTCAAGCCGTGGAAGGACATCTGGGGCGCGGGCCAGGGCGTGGGCAACATCGGCAGCGTGCAGCCGACGCATCAGATCGTCGACACGCTGCGCCGCGAGTACGCCGAGGCCAAGACCCAACTGGCCGCCAGGACCTTCGCATGAGCGCCGGGCTGCGGGTCACGCGCGACGGCGCGGTGCTGACGCTGGTGATCGACCGCCAGGACCGCCGCAACGCCCTCGACACGGCCACCTACGCCGCGCTGACCGAACAGCTCGCGCTGGCCACTGCCGACACCGGCGTGTCGGCGGTGATCCTGGCCGGCGCCGGCGAACACTTCACCGCCGGCAACGACCTGCGCGACTTCCAGGCCGAGCGCGGCGCCGGCGACAGCGCCGGCCTGACCTTCCTGCGCGCCCTGACGCAGGCCGACGTGCCGGTCATCGCCGCCGTCGAGGGCTATGCCATCGGCATCGGCGTGACGCTGCTGCAGCATTGCGATTTCGTCTATGTCGGCGAAGGCGCCACGCTGCGCATGCCGTTCGTGGCGCTGGGCCTGTGCCCGGAGGGCGCGTCCAGCCTGCTGATGCCGCGCCTGGCCGGCGCCCGCCGCGCCGCCGAGTGGCTGTTGCAGGGCAAGGCGTTCTCGGCGCAGGACGCGTGCGACGCCGGCCTGGCCACCGCGGTCACGGCCAAGGGCGGCGCCCTGGCGGCCGCGCAGGCAACCGCCGCCAGCCTGGCCAGGCAGCCGCCAGCCGCCCTGAGGCTGACCAAGGCCATGCTCAAGCGCCCGGACCGGCAGGCGATCCAGGACACGCTCGATTACGAGGCGCAGCAGTTCCGCGCCCGCCTGCAGACGGAAGAGGCACAGGCCGCGTTCGCGGCGTTCTTCAAGAAGTGATGGGCCGGATGAGAACGGCAGCCGTCCCCGTCAGAACGGCGAGTCGGGCCGGAAGTTCGGCGCCCGCCGCTCGCGCAGCGACTGCACGCCTTCGCGCACGTCCGGCCCGCCGAACCCCATGAATTCCAGCGCCAGCGACGTATCGAACGTCGGGCCGGCCATGCGCAGCCAGTTGTTCAGCGAATACTTGGTCCAGCGGATCGCGGTCTGCGAGCCGGCCGCCAGGCGGTTGGCCACCTCGAAGGCGCGGCCGATCAGCTCGGCCTCGTCCACGCACAACGACACCAGGCCAATGCGCTCGGCTTCTTCGCCGCTCACGGTTTCGCACAGCATCAGGTAGTACTTGGCGCGCGCCATGCCGCACAGCAGCGGCCAGACGATGGCGGCGTGGTCGCCGGCCGTGACGCCCAGGCGGGTGTGGCCGTCGATGATGCGGGCGTCGCGCGCGGCGATCGAGATGTCCGCCAGCAGGCCGGCCACCAGGCCGGCGCCGACCGCGGCGCCGTGCATCGCCGACACGATCGGCTTGCTGCAGTTGATGATGTTGTAGACCAGGTCTCGCGCCTCGCGCCAGACGCGGGTGCGCACGTCGAAGTCGTCCGCCATCTGCTGCACCAGGTCCAGGTCGCCGCCGCCCGAGAAGCCCTTGCCTTCGCCGCGGATCACCACCACCCGCGTGTCGGGATCGGTGTCGATATCGCGCCAGATGTCGGCCAGCTCGCGGTGCATGCGGTCGTCGGCGGTGGACAGCTTGCCCGGCTTGCCGTCCTTGGACCCCATGATCAGCTCCAGCACGCCGTTGGGATGGCGGCGAAGCTTGAGGGACTCGTAGGCGGAATAGTGTTCCAGCGTGATATCGGTCATTGTCGTCTCCGGAGGCGCGGGCGGAAGGCCGCGCGTTTTGGGGCACTATAGTGGATAGCCCCTGTCCCGACGCCCCCGCCGATCCCGGAGCCTCAGCCCATGAACACCCCCGCCTCCTCCTTCGCCGGCGAGATCCGCCGCGACGACCTGCCGGCCCTGTTCGCCGTGCGCGATCCGGACACCCATAAAGGCAGTTTCGGCACCGTCGGCGTGGTGGGCGGCGGACGCGGCATGGAAGGCGCGGCGCTGCTGGCCGCGCGCGCCGCGCTCAAGACCGGCGCCGGCAAAGTACTGGTGGGCTTCGCCCAGGACGCGGCGCCGCTGCCCTGCGATCCGCTGCAACCCGAACTGATGCTGCGCGACGCGCGCTCGCTGCTGGATACGGACTGGGGCGTGACCGCCTGGGTCGCCGGGTGCGGCAGCGGCACCGGCGCGACCGCCGCCAACGCCCTGTCGGAACTGTTCGTGCTGCGCCAGGGCGCGCCGCTGGTATTGGACGCCGATGGCCTGAACCTGCTGGCCAGCGGCGGCATCCAGCCCAACTGGGACGATGGCCCGGTGGTGCTGACCCCGCACCCGGCCGAGGCCGGCCGCCTGCTCGCCCAGGACACCGCCCGCATCCAGGCCGACCGCCCGGCGGCGGCCCAGGCGCTGGCGCGGCGTTTCGGCGCCTGGGTGGTCCTGAAGGGCGCCGGCACGGTGGTCTGCGCCCCCGACGGCAGGTGGCGCCGCAACACCAGCGGCAACCCGGGGCTGGCCACGGCCGGAACCGGGGACGTATTGGCCGGCATCCTGGGCTCGCTATTGGCCCAGCGCCTGCCACTGGAACAGGCCGTGGCCGGCGCGGTCTGGCTGCACGGGGCAGCCGCCGACGCCCTGGTAGCCCGGGGCATCGGGCCGATCGGACTGACGGCGGGCGAGCTGGCGGATGCCGCCCGGGGCCTGCGCAACGGCGGGCCGATGGCCTAAGTCCCCGGCACAAATACATTTTTACAACATCCTAGGGTTTACCCCTAAAAACGCGTTGCTTTTATTTTAGGGTTATCCCTATAATGGTTTACCCCAAGACGAAACGGACTGGAGCCAACCATGAGCGAACTGACCCTGAACCACACTGCCCGCCTGACCGACGCGCTGGAGCGTGACCTGCTCCGCGGCGCCCTCGAGAACCAACCGAATTCCCACCCGCTGACCAACCTGAAGAAGGCTGGCCAGGCGATCGCCGCCGCCGTTGCTGGCGTGTTCGCCTTCATCGACGAAGTCAACGAATCGATGAACAAGGCCCGCGCCGCCAGCTCGCGCTTCTCCGGTTCGCAGTGGTAAGACCAGCCGTGCCGGACTGAGTCGCGACCGATCTCCCGCGATTCAGCACTGGCGCGCTGCCGGTGTAACGCCCGCCGCCCATGCGGCGCCCGTTGCATCGGACCTGGCGTCCGGGGCCTCGGGCCCTCCCCCTCACCGGGCGCCATCGCGCCGCGCCGGCCCCCTTCGCGGGGCCCCCGCGACGCCCTCCACGACGCAATACCCCTGTCGCCCCAGTGCGAAGCCGTCCCGAAGCGGGACCGCCTCGCACTGGGGCGATGGTCATTTTGTGCGCGGCAACGGCGGCGTTCGCCCCTCTCGGCGTTTACCCTAGCGTCGGCCCGGCGCGCATTGACAGCGCGCGAACCCCCTACCGATAATCGGCCCCTTGCCGTCGTGCCTGGCGCCAAAAACACCGCAAGCCCCCCGGCCGACGTTGCGTTTCCCCGGTTGGCCCGCCCGCTGTTCCCCGCCCCCAGCACGATCCGGTTCGTTCCCCATCCGGAGTTGTCACCATGAAGTTGCGCACCACCCTGGCCCTTGTGGCCGCCGCCATTCCCTTGGCCGCTGCCCAGGCCCAGACGCTGAAGATCGGCCTGTCCGCCGAACCCACCTCGGCCGACCCCCACTACCACAAGATGACGCAGAACGACGCGTTCTCCGCGCACGTCTACAGTTCGCTGGTGGGCCGCAGTGCCGACATGAAGCTGGTGCCCGCGCTGGCCACGTCCTGGAAGAACCTGGACGACCTGACCTGGGAATTCAAGCTGCGCGACGACGTCAAGTTCTCCAACGGCAAGCCGTTCACGTCCGAAGACGTGCTGTTCACGATCTGCCGCACGCTGAACAACGAGACCAACGTGTCGCAGTCCTACATGGACACGACCAAGCTGATCACCGACGTGCAGACGCCGGATGCGCACACCGTCATCATCAAGACCGGCGCCCCCTTCCCGCTGATGCCCGCCGAAATGGCGCGCTCGCTGCCGATCGTCTGGAACGGCATCGTCGAGCACGGCAAGCTGACCTTCGACCCGAAGAAGGGTTGCGGCGTGACCGGCCCATGGCCCACGGTGGCCGACTTCAACAACGGCAAGGACGCCATCGGCACCGGCCCGTACACCCTGAAGTCGTACGTCAAGGGCACCGGCATCGAGCTGGTGCGCAACGAGAACTACTGGGGCCCGAAGCCCTACTGGAAGGAAGTGAAGTTCGTGCCGGTGCCGGCCGCCGGCCCGCGCCTGACCGGCCTGCTGTCGGGCGACTTCGACATGATCGAGAACCCCGCCGCGCGTGACCTGCAGCGCCTGAAGGACAACCCCAAGTTCGGTTTCGTGGCCACGCCCTCGACCCGCCTGGTGTTCTTCCAGCCCGACGTGGCGCGCAACCCGAGCCCGTTCGTCAAGAGCGCCGACGGCAAGAACCCGCTGCAGGACCTGCGCGTGCGCCGCGCCATCTCGATGGCCATCGACCGCAAGACCATCACCGCCCGCATCATGGACGGCATGGCCACCCCGGCCTACCAGTACATGCCCGACGGCATGTTCGGCGCGCTGCCCAAGGCCCCGGAAATCAAGTACGACCCGGAAGGCGCCAAGAAGCTGCTGGCCGAAGCCGGCTACCCCAATGGCTTCGAGCTGACGCTGTCGTCGACCAACGACCGCTACGTCAATGACGGCCAGGTGGCGCAAGCCGTGGCCCAGTACCTGGCCCGCGTCGGCATCAAGACCAACGTCGACGCCATGACCGCCTCGATCTACTTCCCCAAGCGCGCCAAGCGCGAGTTCAGCTTCTCGATGGGCGGCTGGCCGGCGGAAACGGGCGAAGCCTCGGCGCTGTTCCAGCTGTGGGTCGCCTCGCTCGACTCGCCCAACAGCCTGGGCACCAGCAACTACGGCGGCTTCACCAACGCCGACTTCGACAAGGTCTACAAGCAGGCCATCGTCACGGTCGACGCGCCCAAGCGCGAGAAGCTGCTGCAGGAAGCCACCCAGATCGCGCTGGACAACGTGCCGCTGATCCCGCTGCACTTCGAAAGCAGCATCTGGGCCTTCCGCAAGGGCATCTCCTACGAAGGCCGCCGTGACCAGTTCACGCTGGCCACCTCGGTCAAGCCCGACGCCAAGTAATCCGGCGCGCGCGACATGAAAACGGCTGCCTTCGGGCAGCCGTTTTTCTTTGGGCGCGGGCGGCGCCGCCGAAACGCCCGGTGGCCTCGTGGCGGCCTCAGGCGCCCGGCCCTTCCTCCAGCAGCACGTCCAGCTCGCGCGACAGCAGGTCGATGAAGGCCTCCGTCTTGGAGGGCAGCTGGCGCCCCTGCATGACGTGCAGCTGCAAGGTGCGCGACTGCAGCTGCGCGTTGGAGATCGGCACCGCCACCAGTTCGTCGCGCTTCAGGCTCCAGGCCACCGAGATGTAGCCGCTGAGCATGATGGCGTCGGAACCGAACACGAAGCCATGCAGCGGCGAGGAATCGTTGCAGGTCAGGGTGGGTTCGAGCTGCACCGACTCCAGCAGGCAGCCCATCTCGAACAGGTGCCGGGTGGTGGTGCCCGGGCCGGTCAGCGCCAGCGGATAGCGGCCCAGGTCCTGCAGGCTGACGCTCTTGCGGCCGGCCAGCGGATGGCCCGCGGCCATCACCGCGTGCACCGGCGCGCGCCGCGAATAGCGCACGCTGACGCCGCTGAGGCGTTCGACGTTGAAGGTCATGCCCAGTTCGACGCTGCCTTCGGCGACGCGGCGCGCGACGTCGGCCGGCGTGCCCACGTGCAGGTCGAAGCGCGCCTCGGGCCAGTCGCGGCGAAAGCGCGCCATGGCCGACGGCAGGAAAATGCGCGCCACGCCTTCGACCGCCGCCATGCGGATCTCGTTGCGCGCCATGCCCTTGAGCGCGGCGATCTCCTGCAGCACCGAATCCGATTCCAGCAGCGTGCGGCGCGCGTGGGCCAGCAGCAGCCGGCCGGCCTCGCTCAGCACCATGCCGCGCGCGGCGCGCTCGAACAGCGGCGCGCCCGCTTCTTCCTCCAGCTTGGCGATCTGGCGGCTGATGGCGGACACCGCCACGTGCAGGCGTTCGGACGCCCCGCTCAGGCTGCCCGCCTGGGCCACCTCGACAAAGTATCGCAGGGCGATGCCGTGCATGTTTCCCCCTCGCTGGGGCCTGACGCCGATGAAAATAGCTTTGCCTTTTTTGCAAAGCTGCCGATAAATATTCTAATTGTAGAGAAAGCTTCCCTGATCCTAGAATTTGCGCAACGATTCAGCAGGGTGCGCAATGACGCGCCCCGCCAAACAAGGGGAAGTCCGTGCCAGCAGCAGTCACGAGCGCCAGCCGCGCCGCCGCCATCGGCCGCGCGGTCGCGTACGCCGATAGCGGCGCCTTGCAGCGCGACCTGGCGGAACTGGTCGCGCACCGCACCGAAAGCCAGGACCCGGACCAGCGCCCCGCGCTCTACGACTACCTGCGCGCGGCGGTCGCCCCGCGCCTGGAGCGCCTGGGCTGTGCCTGGCGCGTCGAGGACAACCCCGTCGCCGGCGGCCCGCCGTTCCTGCTGGCCGAACGCATCGAAGACCCCGCCCTGCCCACCGTGCTGATGTACGCCCACGGCGACGTGGTGCGCGGCTACGACGAGCAGTGGCGTGACGGCTTGGCGCCCTGGCGGCTGACCGCCGAAGGCGACCGCTGGTACGGCCGCGGCACGGCCGACAACAAGGGACAGTACTGCGTCAACATGACCGCGCTGGAACAGGTGCGGGCCGAACGCGGCGGGCGCCTGGGCTTCAATCTGCGCATGCTGGTGGAATGCGGCGAGGAAGTCGGCTCGCCCGGCCTGCACCAGGCCTGTGCCGCCTGGCGCGAGTCGCTGGCGGCGGAAGTCTTCATCGCTTCCGACGGGCCGCGGCTGGCGGCCGACCTGCCGACGCTGTTCCTGGGCTCGCGCGGCACGCTGCTGTTCGACCTGACGGTGGACCTGCGCGGCCACGCGCACCACTCCGGCAACTGGGGCGGCGTGCTGCCCAATCCCGGCATCATCCTGGCGAACGCGCTGGCCAGCCTGGTGGACGCGCGCGGCCGATTGCTTGTCGACGGCCTGCGTCCGCCCGCCATCCCGCCCGCCGTGCGCGAGGCGCTGGCGACCATCCAGGTCGGCCAGGACGACGACGCCCCCGACATCGACCCGGACTGGGGCGAGCCCGGCCTGTCGCTGGCCGAGCGCCTGTTCGGCTGGAACACGCTGGAAGTGCTGGCCTACAAGACCGGCAACCCCGACAACCCGGTGGGCGCGATCCCGCCGCGCGCCAGCGCCACCTGCAACCTGCGCTTCGTGGTCGGCACCGACTGGCGCCAGGCCGAGGGCATCCTGCGCCGCCACCTGGACGCGCTGGGCCTGACGCAGGTCGCCGTACGCGTGCGGCGCGGCACCCCGGCCACCCGGCTGGACCCGGACGATCCGTGGGCGCGCTGGGCCGTGGCCTCGCTGGCCGCCACCACCGGCAAGACGCCCGCGCTGCTGCCCAACCTGGGCGGCACCGTGCCCAACGACGCCTTCTCGGACGTGCTCGGGCTGCCCACCGTCTGGGTGCCGCACTCGTATCCCGCCTGTTGCCAGCATGGCCCCGACGAACACCTGCTCGCCTCCGTGGCGCGGGAGGGCGCGGCGGTCATGGCCGGCCTGTTCTGGGACCTGGGCGAACAGGGCGCGGCCGTGGCCGCGCAACGCGCGCGCCTGACCGCCACCTGACCGCCTTCGGGCGCCATCCCTTATACAATCCCCCTCGCTTGATCGGAGTTCCCATGTCCTCGTCCTCTCCCGCGCCCCGTCCGCGTCCCTTCCTTCTCGCCTGTCCGGATCTGGCGGCCGAGCGCGTGGGCAACACGGATACCCCCGGCGTCTGGCATTTCGACTCCGGCGTGCCGGGCAAGCGCGTGATGCTCAGCGCCCTGGTCCACGGCAACGAGCTGTGCGGCGCCTGGGCCCTGAAGGACGCGCTGGCCGCCGGCCTGCGCCCGCGCCGCGGCTCGCTGACGCTGGCGTTCTGCAACCTGGCCGCGTTCGACCGCTTCGATCCCGCCAACTACGCGCCGTCGCGCTTCGTCGACGAAGACATGAACCGGGTCTGGAGCGAAGACAAGCTGGCGCAGCCCATCAGCCAGGAACGCCGCCGCGCCGCCGCCATCCGTCCGTGGGTGGCGCAGGCCGACTGGCTGCTGGACTTCCACTCGATGAGCAATTCCGAGGTGCCGCTGCAGCTGACCGGCATGGAACAGCGCAACATCGACCTGGCCCTGTCGCTGGGCAATCCCGCCACCATCATCGCCGACGCCGGCCACGCCGCGGGCGTGCGCATGCGCGACTACGGCCGCTTCGGAGAAGCCGGCGACAACGGCACCCGTTCGCTGCTGATCGAATGCGGCTTCCATGGCGCGCCCGAGGCGCGCGGCGTGGCGCTCGACCAGATGGCGCGTTTCCTGGTGGCGGCCGGCACGGTCGACGAGGCCGACCTGCCCGCCGCCTGGTTCGCGCCGCAGGCCAGCGCGCAGCGCGCGCTGCGCGTGACCCACGCCATCGCCGCCAAGAGCGCCGATTTCCGTTTCGCCGAGCCCTGGAAGGGCCTGGAAACGCTGGCGCGCGCCGGCACCGTCATCGGCTGGTCCGAGGGCGAGGCCGTGACCACGCCCTACGATGACTGCGTGCTGATCATGCCGTCCAGCGCCAACCTGCGGGCCGGCGTCACCGTGGTGCGGCTGGCGCAACCGATCGTCTGATTCATCGCGCGGCGCGCCCTCGATGGCGCGCCGCCTCATATAAAAAAACCGCCAAGGGAAGCCGCATGTCCGCAAACGTTTTCATTCGCAGCGCGTTATCCACCTGTACGCTGGTGGCCGCCATGGCCGCCGGCGCGTCCGCCGCCATGGCCCAGTCGGCCCCGCAGACGCTGCGGATCGGCCTGTCGTCCGAACCCACGGCGATGGACCCGCACTATCACCAGGTCACGCCCAACGACGCGATGACCTCGCACATCTTCGAGACCCTGATCGGCCAGGACGCCAAGATGAACCTGGTGCCGCGGCTGGCGACCGCCTGGAAGGCGTTGGACGACACCACCTGGGAATTCACCCTGCGCCAGGGCGTGAAGTTCTCCAATGGCCAGCCGTTCACGCCGCAGGACGTGATCTTCACGCTGTGCCGCGCGTTCCACAACGAGCAGTCGATCGGCGGCTCGTACCTAAGCGTGGTGCAGAAGCTGGCCAGCATCGACGTGCGCGACGGCAACGTGCTGGTCATCAAGACCCACCTGCCCTACCCGCTGCTGCCCAACGACCTGACCCGCAACGCCATGCTGTGGAGCGGCATCGTCGAGCACGGCCCGATCCGCTTCGAGCCCAAGACCGGCTGCGGCGTGACCGGCCCCTGGCCGACCATCAGCGACTTCAACAGCGGCAAGTCCGCCATCGGCACAGGTCCGTACACGCTCAAGTCGTACGTCAAGGGCAGCGCCATCGAGCTGGCGCGCAATGACGCCTATTGGGGCGACAAGCCGGCCTGGCCGAACGTGCGCCTGGTTCCGGTGCCGGCCGCCGGCCCGCGCCTGACCGGCCTCTTGGCCGGCGACTTCGACCTGATCGAGAACCCCGCCGCGCGCGACGTCAAGCGCATCTCGGAAACGCCGGGCTTCGGTTACGTCATCACGCCGTCGGTGCGGGTGGTGTACTTCCAGTTCGACGTGGCGCGCAGCCCCAGCCCGATGGTGCGCGCGGCCGACGGCAAGAACCCGCTGCAGGACCTGCGCGTGCGCCGCGCGATTTCGATGGCGATCGACCGCAAGGCCATCACCGCCCGCATCATGGACGGCGCCGCCACCCCGGCCAACCAGTTCCTGCCCGACGGCATGTTCGGCACGCTGCAGCCGCCGCCCGAACTGAAGTACGATCCGGCCGCCGCCAAGAAGCTGCTGGCCGAGGCCGGCTACCCGGACGGCTTCGAGCTGACCATCTCGTCCACCAATGACCGCTACATCAACGACGCGCAGATCTCGCAGGCCGTGGCCCAGTACCTGTCGCGCGTCGGCATCAAGACGACCGTGGACGCCATGACGCGCTCGGTCTACTTCCCCAAGCGCGCCAAGCGCGAGTTCAGCTTCGCCATGGGCGGCTGGTCGTCGGAAACCGGCGAGGCCTCGTCGTTCCTGCAGTACTGGGTCAGCGCCTTCGACAAGGAACACGGCCTGGGCACCAGCAACTATGGCGGCTATGACAACCCGGCCTTCGACAAGGTCTTCAAGCGCGCCCTGACCACGGTCGATCCGGCCGTGCGCGAAAAGCTGCTGCAAGAGTCCCTGACCCTGGCGCTCGCCGACCTGCCCAGCATTCCGCTGCATTTCGAAAGCAGCATCTGGGCGTTCCGCAAGGGCCTGACGTACGAAGGCCGCGCCGACCAATACACCCTGGCCATGTCGGCCAAGCCCGCCAATTAAGATCGCCGATCCGGCGCCTGCAACCCGAGCCCACCAAGGAAATATCACGTGGCCCTTTTCATCCTACGCAGACTGATCCAGAGTCTGTTCGTGCTGCTGGCCGTCTCGGTCGTGGTCTTCTTCGCGGTGTATGCCGTGGGCGACCCGATCGAGCTGCTGGTCAGCCCCGAAGCCAGCCAGGCGGCGCGCGAGGCGATGATCGCCCGCCTCGGCCTGGACCTGCCCGTGTGGCAGCAATACACAGGATTCCTGTGGCGCGCGCTGCACGGCGACCTGGGCACGTCGTTCGTGCACGGCATCCCGGCCATCGAGCTGATCGTGCAACGCATCCCCGCCACCTTCGAGCTGGTGATCGTGGCCATCGGCCTGACCTGTGTGATCGGCATCCCACTGGGCCTGGTCGCGGGCCTGTACCGCGATGAGCCGCTGGGCCGCGGCATCATGGCGTCGTCGGTGCTGGGCTTCTCGCTGCCGAACTTCTGGCAGGGCATGATGCTGATCCTGCTGTTCGCGGTGTGGCTCGGCTGGCTGCCCGCCACCGGCCGCGGCGACACCGTGACGGTGCTGGGCGTGCGCCTGTCGATCCTGACGGCCGACGGCTGGTCGCACCTGATCATGCCGGCCATCAACCTGGCGCTGGCGAACATCGCGCTGGTGCTGCGCCTGACCGCCTCGGGCGTGGTCGAGGCCCGCAGCCAGGACTACGTGAAGTTCGCGCGCGCCAAGGGCATCAAGCCCGGCCGCATCGTGCGCCGCCACATCCTGCGCAACATCCTGATCCCGGTGGTCACCGTCATCGGCATGGAATTCGGCAGCCTGATCGCCTACTCCACCATCACCGAGACCGTGTTCGCGTGGCCCGGCATGGGCAAGCTGCTGATCGACAGCGTCTACCAGCTCGACCGGCCCGTGGTGGTCGCGTACGTGATGCTGGTCACCCTGATCTTCGTGGTCATCAACCTGGTTGTGGACATCCTGTACGCCGCGCTCGACCCGCGCGTGCAGCTCGTGACCCCCGCTCAATAATCGCCATGGCTCAATCTCCCAATACCGGCCGCACCCGTACCGTCCAGCCCCTGGCCGATACGCCCAAGCGCGCCTCGATCCTGAAGAAACTGCGGGCCCGCCCGACCGTGCGCGGCTCGGTCATCGCGCTCGCCATCCTGGTGCTGCTGGTGGTGTTCGCCCCCTACTTCGCGCCGCAGAATCCCTATGACCTGGCCAACCTGTCGCTGATGGACGGCCGCCTGGCGCCGCGCCAGGCGCTGATGGACGGCAGCATCGCCTGGCTCGGCACCGACGACCAGGGCCGCGACATGCTCAGCGCCATCCTGTACGGCCTGCGCATCAGCCTGATGGTGGGCCTGTCGGCCGTGGTGCTGGCCACCGCCGTGGGCGGCGCGGTCGGCCTGGTGGCCGCCTATATCGGCGGCCTGGTCGACACCGTGCTGATGCGCATCGTCGACTTCATCCTGGGTTTCCCGACCATCCTGGTGGCGCTGGTGCTGCTGGTGGTGCTAGGGCGCGGGGTCGACAAGGTGATCCTGGCGCTGGTGCTGGTGCAGTGGGGCCACTACGCCCGCATCATGCGCAGCCGCGCGCTGCAGGAGCGGCGCAAGGAATACGTCGAGGCTGCCGCCAACCTGGGCTTCCCGGCCTGGCGCATCATGGTGTTCCACCTGCTGCCCAACTGCCTGGGCCCCGTCATGGTGTTCGCCACCATCCAGATCGCCACCGCCATCGCGCTGGAAGCGACGCTGTCGTTCCTGGGCGTCGGCGTGCCGATCACCGAACCCTCGCTGGGCCTGCTGATCTCCAACGGCTTCCAGTACCTGCTGTCGGGCGATTACTGGATCAGCCTGTTCCCGGGTATCGCGCTGTTGCTGCTGATCCTCTCCATCAACATCGTGGGCGACCGCCTGCGCGAAAGCCTGGACCCCAAGCGATGAGCGACGTCCTTCTTGATGTGCGCGGACTGCGCACCGCATTCCATACCGAGGCCGGCGCGTGGCTGGCGGTCGACGGCGTCGACCTGACGGTGCGCCGCGGCGAGATCGTGGGCCTGGTCGGCGAGTCCGGCTCGGGCAAGTCGGTCACCGGCTTCTCGCTGCTGGGGCTGATCGATCCGCCCGGAGAAGTCGTCGACGGCGAAGTGAAGTTCAAGGGCAACGACCTGCGCAAGCTCTCCGAAGAGCAGATGCGCCAGTTGCGCGGCAACCGCATCGCCATGATCTTCCAGGACCCGCTGATGACGCTCAACCCGGTGCTGCGCATCGGCGAGCAGATGATGGAAGCCATCCTGACGCACGAGGACGTGCCGCGCGCCGAGGCCATGGAACGCTGCCGCGAGGCGCTGGCCATGGTCGGCATCCCGTCGCCGGAAAAGCGCCTGAAGAGCTATCCGCACGAGTTCTCGGGCGGCATGCGCCAGCGCGTGGCGATCGCCATCGCCATGCTCAACAAGCCCGACCTGATCATCTGCGACGAGCCGACCACGGCGCTGGACGTCACCATCCAGGGCCAGATCCTGTACCGCATGCAGGAGATCTGCCGCGAGCACAACACGGCGCTGATCTGGATCACCCACGATCTGGGCGTGGTGGCCGAGCTGGCCGACCGCGTCGCGGTCATGTACGCCGGCCGCATCGTCGAGAGCGGCCCGGTCGAACAGGTGCTGGACGCGCCGCGCCACCCCTACACCCGCGGCCTGCTGGACTCGATGCCCGGCGCCACCACGCCGGGCGCGCGCCTGCACCAGATCAACGGCATGGCGCCCAGCCTGGCCGGCCGCCCGTCGGGCTGTGCCTTCCGGCCGCGCTGCACCCACGCGGTCACGCGCTGCACCGAGCAAGCCCCCACCGTCACCACCGAAGGTCCGCGCAGCTATCGCTGTTACGTCCCGATCGCCCGCGAGGCCGAGCAAGCATGAGTCAAGCCGATACCCCTGTCATCGAGCTCAGGAACGTCCACAAGCGCTTCGAACAGCGTCCCGACCTGGCCCAGCGCATCCTGGCCCTGGGCGGCCGCCCGATCGACCGCCGCACCGTGTATGCCGTCAACGGCGTCGACCTGCGCATCGGCCGCGGCGAAGTCGTCGGCCTGGTGGGCGAGTCGGGCTGCGGCAAGTCGACCCTGGGCCGCGTCGTCGCCGGCCTGCACCGCCAGACCGAAGGCGACCTGCTCTATCAGGGCCAGGACGCGCGCCGCCTGCGCGGCGCCGACAAGCTGGCCTACACGCTGGGCGTGCAGATGATCTTCCAGGATCCGCAGGCCTCGCTCAATCCGCGCCAGCGCCTGCGCCAGATCCTGGGCGAATCGCTCAAGGTGCACAAGCTGGCGCCGTCGGCCGAGATTCCCGCGCGCATCGACCAGGCGCTGACCGAAGTGGGCCTGGACACCGAGTACCGCGACCGCTTCCCGCACCAGATCTCGGGCGGTCAGCGCCAGCGCATCGGCATCGCCCGCGCGCTGATGGTGGCGCCCAAGTTCCTGGTGTGCGACGAGCCGGTGGCGGCGCTGGACGTGTCGATCCAGGCGCAGGTGATCAACCTGTTCATGGACCTGCGCGAGCAGCACGGCTTCACCTACCTGTTCATCAGCCACGACCTGGGCGTGGTGCGCCACATCTCGGATCGCGTGGCCATCATGTACCTGGGCAAGATCGTCGAGATCTCGACCTCGGCCGAGATCTTCGCGCGCGCCAACCATCCGTACACCCAGGCCCTGATGGCCGAGGTGCCGGACGTGGCCCGCCGCGGCCGCAAGTTCACGCCCATCAAGGGCGAAATCCCGTCGCCGCTGAACCCGCCGTCGGGCTGTACCTTCAACCCGCGCTGCCCGCACGCCATGCCGCGCTGCCGCGAGCAGGCGCCGACGTTGAAGGAAATCTCTCCGGGCCACTGGTCGGCCTGCCATCTGAACGAAGCCACCGCCTGAACGCCATGAAACCCTCTGACATGTCCAACGTGGACCGCATCGCCATCGAAATGGGCCATGCCGGCCGCAACGCCATCGCCTATATCGACGAGGATCGCAATTCCGATCGCCCGTTCAAGCTGCAGACCTATCGTCCCTACGGCTACACCCCGGACCGCCCGGTGGTGATCGTGCAGCACGGCGTGCTGCGCAACGGCGACGAATACCGCGACTTCTGGGTCGAGGCCGCCGACAAGCACAAGCTGCTGATCGTGGCGCTGACCTTCTCCAACGAGATCTGGCCGGGCGTCGAAAGCTACAACAACGGCCGCGTGTTCTCGGCCGGCGGCAACCCGCGCCACATCGACGGCTGGACCTACGCGCTGGTGGGCAACGTGATCCGCGACATGATCGACGCCGAGATCACCGTCGGCCAGAACGTCTACCTGTTCGGCCACTCGGCCGGCGGCCAGTTCGTGCACCGCCTGATGAGCAGCCAGTCGCACGCGCCGTTCAAGGCCGTGGCGGCGGGCAATCCCGGCTGGTACACGCTGCCGACCTTCGACCACCCGTTCCCCGAAGGCATGGACGGCGTCGGCCTGACCGAGGACCACCTGGTCAAGCTGCTGGCCTACCCGATGACCATCCTGGCCGGCGACCAGGACATCGCCACCGACGATCCCAACCTGCCGTCGGAACCGGCCGCCATGCGCCAGGGCCCGCACCGCTTCGCCCGCGCCCACAACTACTTCGAGGCCGGCCGCAAGGAGGCCGAACGCCGCGGCGTGTCGTTCAACTGGACGCTGCAGGTGGTGCCCGGCATCGGCCACGACGGCCGCGCCATGTCCGCGGTCTGCGCCAGCCTGTGGTTCGACGGCGCCATGCCGAGCGACGCCGAGCTGGCCCGCCTGGCCGGCCAGCAGGTCGCCTGAACGTTCCCTTTCATTCCCGCTAGCAGAATCGCCATGTCCACTTCCCGCACTGAACAACTCGTCGCCGGCATCCAGAGCTGGCTGCAATGCGAATCGCCCTCGAACTTCCCCGATGGCATCGCCGCCATGGCCCGCATCATCGCCGACTACGCGGCCGCGGCCGGCCTGACGGTGGAACTGTCGTCGCTCGGCCCCACCACCGGCCCGCTGCTGTACGCCACCAACCGCGCCCCCGGCGACACCCGCCCCGGCATCCTGATCCTAGCGCACATGGACACGGTGCATCCGGTCGGCACGCTGCTGGAGAACCCGGTGCGCATCGACGGCGACCGTCTCTACGGCCCCGGCAGCTATGACATGAAGGCCGGCATCTACCTGGCGCTGACGGCGCTGGCCAGCGTGGCACGTCCCGGCGCGACGCAACTGCCGGTGGACTTCCTGGTGGTGCCAGACGAGGAAACCGGCAGCCACGCCTCGCGCGTGCACATCGAGCGCTTCGCCGCCAACGCCAAGTACGCGCTGGTGTGCGAACCGGCCCGCCCCAACGGCGGCAAGTGCGTGACGGCGCGCAAGGGCACCGGCATGCTGAACCTGAACGTCAAGGGCCGCCCGGCCCACGCCGGCATGCAGCACGAGAAGGGCCGCAGCGCGATCCGCGAAATGGCGCACCAGGTGCTGGCGCTGGAAGCGATGACGGACTACGAGCGCGGCATCACCGTGAGCGTGGGCACGATCGCCGGCGGCACCGTGACCAACACCGTGCCGGCGCTGTGCCGCTGCGTGGTGGACTTCCGCGTGCCCGACATGGGCGCGGCCGAAGACGTGCTGCGCCGCATGCGCGAGCTGTGCGCGGTGGGCCCGGATGTGGAACTGGACATCGACGTGGAACTGAACCGCCCGCCGATGGTGAAGACCGAAGAAGCCGCCGCGCTGCTGGCGCTGGTGCAGGGCTACGCGGAACGCGCCGGCTTCCTGCTGGAAGACGCGCCGATGACCGGCGGCGGCAGCGACGCCAACTTCACCTCCGCCATGGGGATTCCGACGCTGGATGGCCTTGGGGCGGATGGGGATGGGGCTCATACGTTGAATGAGTACATCTTGGTTTCTACGTTGGAGCAGCGGTTGAAGTTTTGGGAGTTGTTGTTGAAGGAACTTGCTTAGGGTTCTTTTTGCGGGGGGGTTGGAGTTCTTTAGGCGCGGGTGACGGGGCAGGCGGGGGATGGCGGGGCTACGATTGCGGTCCGGAGCGTTCGCTCCGGACTTGCCTAGGCGGCCCCCCCCTTCGTCATCCTCGTCGTCGCCTTCGGCGATTCCTTCGGATTCCCTCGGGCGCATCTACACGCCCCGCCATCCCCCGCCTGCCCCGTCACCCGCTCGCGATGAGGCTTCATTCCGGTCGCTGGGGAGGAACGGTTTGCTTGGCGTGCTGGTGACCATCAGGGGGTGGGGAGAGGGTCTTGCGGGGCCCGCCTCAAGCCGGCCGCGCGGGCGGCCTTTTGAGGCTTACGCGGCGTCTTGCGTCATGTGATGACGCTCACGCGGGTGGCTACGAAGTCGTTTGCTATTGAAGGTCCGGTGGCACCACGACTGTTTGTGGTCGGCGCGAGTGACTCGTCACGCGCAGCACTCTTTCCGCCGCGCCGACCACCACCGCCCCTCCCCCGACGTGGGGAAGCAACAGAAAACCACTCGTCACCCGCGCGCAGCGCACCCGCCACACTTTCAAATACACAGACGCCCATCGCGGCCGCCCGCGCGGCCACGATGGGCAACCCCGCAGATTCCATCCCCTGAACACAGGTCCAGCGACGCGACAAGCCCAGACGCACGCAGCCCCTCGGGCAGGCGGCCCTGGCGGCGGGCAACCTCGATGCGCCCGACGGAATCCGAAGGCAGCCGCCGCAGGCGGCAACGAGGATGAGGATGGGGCAGTCCGGAGCGAACGCTCCGGACCGCAATCGTGGGCGCCCGCCGCCAGGGCCGCCTGCCCGAGGGGCGACCTACGAAGGCACCCGGCCTACCAGCAGAAACCCACCATCGCCTAGAATATTCCCAAGAGAAGCCCCACAAAAAAAGCCCATGCAAGAACACCCCGCAAACAGCGCCATCGCCTACGGCCTGGCCACCATCGCCACCGACGGCACCGTCCTTGATACCTGGTATCCGCGTCCGTCCCTGACAGACAAGACGCCCGCCGGCGGCACCCGGCACCTGACGCCTGAAGAAGCGCGCGCCGCGCTCGGCGAGCACGTGCCCACCTCGCTGGGGCGCGATACGCGGCGCAAAGTCGACATCGTCGCCGTGCGCACCGCCATCGCCTCGCTCGACGCGCCGCCCGCAGACGCGCACGACGCCTACCTGCGCCTGCACCTGCTTAGCCACCGGCTCATCCGGCCGCACGGCGCCAACCTGGACGGGCTGTTCAACGTCCTCGCCAATGTCGCCTGGACCTCCGCCGGCCCCTGCGCCGTCGACCAGGTCGAGGCGCTGCGCTGGCAGCTGCGCGCCACCGGGCAGATCCTTGAAATCCGTGGCGTCGACAAGATTCCGCGCATGACCGACTACGTCGTGCCCGCCGGCGTGCGCATCGCCGACACCGCCCGCGTGCGGCTCGGCGCGCACCTGGCGGCCGGCACCACCGTGCTGCACGAAGGCTTCTGCAACTTCAACGCCGGCACGCTGGGCGCGTCGATGGTCGAAGGCCGCATCAGCGCCGGCGTCATCGTCGATGACGGCACCGACATCGGCGGCGGCGCGTCCATCATGGGCACCATGTCCGGCGGCGGCAAGCAGGTCGTGGCCATCGGCAAGCGCTGCCTGCTCGGCGCCAACTCCGGCATCGGCATCTCGCTGGGCGACGACTGCGTGGTCGAAGCGGGCTGCTACGTCACCGCCGGCACGCGCGTGCTGACGCCGGAAGGCGCGGTGGTGAAAGCGGTGGAACTGGCCGGCCAGCACGGGCTGCTGTTCCGCCGCAATTCGCAGAGCGGCGCGGTCGAGACGCTGGTGCGCACGGCGGCCTGGGGCACCTTGAACCCGGCCCTGCACACGGGCCACTGACGCCGGCGGGTCTGGCCGCCGCGATCTGGCGCGCCCGGCCCCCGCCCCGCCTCAGGCGTGCAGCAGCCGCCGCATCGCCTGCGGCGACTGGCCGAACGCGCGCAGGAAGGCCTTGCGCATGCGGTCGCGGTCGCCAAAGCCGGTCTCGCGCGCCACCACCTCGGCCGCATGGCGGCCCGACTGCATCATGTCCTGCGCCGCTTCCAGGCGCAGGTGCTCCACCGCCTTGGCCGGCGACTGTCCGGTTTCCTGGCGGAACACCCGGCTGAACTGGCGCGGGCTCAAGTGCGCGGCGCGCGCCAATTCGTCCACTGACAATTCGGCCTTCAGGTTGGCCTTGGCGTAGGCCAGCGCCGTCTGCACCCGGTCGGACTTCGCATCCAGCTCCAGCAACGCCGAGTACTGCGACTGTCCGCCGGCGCGGCGCTGCGTCAGCACCAGCTTGCGCGCCACCGTGCGCGCCATTTCCGCCCCCAGGTCCGCCTCCACCATGGCCAGCGCCAGGTCGACGCCGGCGCTCATGCCCGCCGATGTCCAGATGGGGCCGTCGGCCACGAAGATGCGGTCCTCGTCCACCTTGACCCGGGGATATTCGCGCTGCAGGCGGCGCGCATAGAACCAGTGGGTAGTGGCGCGGCCGCCGTCGAGCAGGCCGGCCTGCGCCAGCACGAACGCGCCCGTGCACATCGAGGCGCAGCGGCGCACCCGCGTGCTGGCGCCGCGCAGCGTGCGCAACAGGCTCTCGGACGCGCCATCGCCGGTGTTGTCGCCGGCAACGATCAGGGTGTCGAACGTGCGCCGGCCGAGCTTGATGGTGTCCTGCGCGAACCCCAGCGAACTGGCGACCGGACCGCCATGCTCGGACACCAGCACGACGCGATAGGCCGGCTCGCCGGTGTGGCGGTTGGCCATCTCGAAGACGGCGCAGGCCGCCAGGCTCATGAGCTGGAAACCCGGATGCAACAGGATCGCGATGGTCTTCATGGTTTGCCCCTGCATTTTCGTTATATGTCCTGAAAAGACGTTTCTATGTCATTGAGGATATTCCAGCGCGACTCTACTCTGCAAGCGTACCGGCACGAACCGCCGTCCCTCTTTTCGGAGTTCCCCCATGAGCAACACCCCGCTTCACACCTCCCCCGGCCGCGCCCTGGTCACCGGCGCCTCGTCCGGCATCGGCGCGCGCTACGCCCACCATCTGGCCCATCGCGGCCACGACCTGACGCTGGTGGCGCGCAACGTCGAGCGCCTGGAAACCCTGGCCGCGCGCCTGCGCGCCGAAACCGGCCGCGACGTGCGCGTGCTGCCGGCCGACCTGTCGCGGGCCGACGGCGTGCAACGCGTGGGGCAGGCGCTGCGCGAAGACGATTCGCTGACCCTGCTGGTGAACAATGCCGGCATCGGCTCGGTGGCGCCGCTGCTGCAATCCGATCCCGGCCAGATGCAGGCCATGATCGACCTGAACATCAGCGCCCTCACCCACCTGACCATGGCGGCCGCGCCCGCCTTCGTGGCGCGCGGCGGCGGCACCATCATCAATATCGCGTCGATCGTCGGACTGCACCCCGAGCTGCTCAACGGCGTCTACGGCGCCAGCAAGGCCTATGTGCTGGCCTACTCGCAATCGTTGCGCCATGAGCTGGCGGACAAAGGCCTGCGCGTCCAGGCGGTGCTGCCCGGCGCCACCGGCACCGAGTTCTGGGACCTGGCCGGCAAGCCGGCCAGCGAACTGCCGTCCGCCATGGTGATGAGCGCGGACGACATGGTGCGCAGCGCCCTGGCGGGCCTGGACCAGGGCGAGTTCGTCACCATTCCGTCGCTGACCGATCCGGCGCTGCTGCAACGCCTGGAAGCGGCGCGCCAGGCCCTCGGGCCGGAACTGTCGCGCAACGCGCCGGCGGCGCGCTACGGGCTTCAGGCTCCTGGCGGCACCGGCACGAACGGATAGTGCTCGACCTGGCCGCGGGCGGCGATGATGGCGGTGGACTCGGGCACCTCTTCCCAGGCCCCCGGCATCTCGGTCAGCGGCTCGGACAGCAGCAGGAAAGCGTCGTCGTCCAGCGCCGCGACCTTCGGGTCGTCGGGATAGAGTTCGCGCAGATGGCGCACGCAGGTGTTGTGGAACAGCGTGCGCGAATCGCGTTCGCTGGAATAGCGCACCGCGATCAGGCGCTCGCCGTCCAGCGCGCACACCGTCATGTTGATCGGCCGGGCCACGCCGTGGCGCCGGCCGGTCTCCTCGACCGCGCCGACCATGCGCGCCAGCGCCGGCAGCGCGTCCTCCTCCAGGCCGAAGGTCAGCGCCAGCAGGAACATCACCTCGGAATCGGTCGACCCTTCCAGCGAGCCGAAATAGGCCGGCGCGATCATCAGCATCAGGTCGCGCCGCAGCAGCGGATAGTCACGGATCACGCCGTTGTGCACGAACAGCCAGTTGCCGTGGCGGAACGGATGGCAGTTGGTTTCCTGCGCCGGCGTGTCGGTGGCGGCGCGGATGTGGGCCACGAACAGCGGCGAATGGATGGCGCGCGCGGCCTCGCGCAGGTTGCGGTCGTTCCAGGCCGGATGCACGCTGCGGTAGCGGAACGGCGGCTCGGGCGGCCGGCCATACCAGCCCAGGCCGAAACCATCGCCGTTGGTGGTGGTGGCGCCCATCCGCGCATGCAGGCTCTGGTCGATCAGCGAGTGCGTGGCCTTGAACAGCACGCTCTCCATTTGCAGAGGACTCCCGGTGTAGGCCAGCCAGCGGCACATGATGCGCTCCTTGTGAACCGACCCGGCGGGCAGCCGCGGGGTCCGTCCCAGTGTAGGAGCGCGGCGCAATTTTCTACAAGCCCGGCCGGGCGCCGGCGGGCATAGTGGGGGCCAGTCTGTCTTTACCGGAGCCCCGCCTTGGACACCCCCGCCTCTCGCCCGCCCCAACTGGGTTTCGCCAGCGACAACACCGCCGGCGCCAGCCCGCAGATCCTGGCCGCGCTGCTACGGGCCAATGAGGGACAGGCCCCCGCCTATGGCGCCGACGACATCACGCTACGCGTCGAACGGCGCCTGGCCGACATCTTCGAGCGCGAGGTCGACGTGCTGCTGGTGCCCACCGGCACCGCCGCCAATTCGGTGGCGCTGGCGGCGCTGACGCCGCCCTGGGGCAGCGTGCTGTGCCACGCGCACAGCCACATCGCCAACGACGAATGCGGCGCCCCCCAGTTCTACAGCGGCGGCGCGCGCCTGGCGCTGCTCGAGGGCGCGGCCTCCAAACTCGACCCCGCCCAGCTCGCGGCGGAAGCGCGCCGCAAGGCCGGCGACGTGCACTCGATGCCGCCCGCCTGCGTCAGCATCACCCAGGCCACCGAGACCGGCAGCGTGTACACACTGGACGAAATCCAGGCCATCGGCGCCGTCTGCCGCGATGCCGGCCTGCCGCTGCACATGGATGGCGCGCGCTTTGCCAATGCGCTGGTCAGCCTGGGCTGCACGCCCGCGGCAATGACCTGGAAGGCCGGCGTCGCGGCGCTGTCGTTCGGCGCCACCAAGAACGGCGTGCTGGGCGCCGAGGCCATCGTGCTGTTCGAACCCGGACACGCCACGGAACTGGCCTACCGGCGCAAGCGCGGCGGCCACCTGTTCTCGAAGATGCGGCTGCTGTCGGCGCAGATGGAGGCCTATCTGGCGGACGACCTGTGGCTGGACAACGCGCGCCAGGCCAACGCCATGGCGGCGCGGCTGGCGGCAGGCATGGCCGGCCTGCCCGGCGTGACCCTGCAGGGACCGGCCGAGGCCAACATCCTGTTCTGCCAGCTCCCGGCCGCCGCCGTCGACGGCCTGCTGGCCCAGGGCTTTCGCTTCTACCACGACCGCTGGGGCCCAGGCGTGGCGCGGCTGGTGACCTCGTTCACCACGCGCGAGCAGGATGTCGACCACTTCCTGGCGGCATTGCGCGCGCTGGTGCGATAGCGGCTCCCGGGCGACGCGGGAAACGGCGCGCTCAGGCTGCGCGCCGGTAAGCCGAAGGCGGCACGCCGTAGGCCGTGCGGAAGGCGCGGTTGAAATGGCTCTGGTCATAGAAGCCGACATCGGCCGCGACCTGCGCGATCGGGGCGCGCGCCCGCGCCAGCGCGGCGCAGGCCCGCTCCAGGCGCAGCCGCGTCAGCCACGCGTGCGGCGTCAGCCCCACCGACAGCGCGAAGCGGCGCAGGAACTGGTAGCGGCTCAGGCCGCACAGCCGCGCCAGGTCTTCAAGGCCGATCTTGTCGCCCAGATGCGCCTGGCAGTAATCCAGCACGGCCCGCTGGTGCGGCAGCGACAGGCCGCCACGCACCGCCTGCGGCGTCACCGCGCCAGTACGCGCGAACAGCGCCCCCATCAGGGCCAGCGAGGCGGACTCGTGCGCCAGCGGCCCGGCGGCCGCGTCCGCCATCCAGGACGCGTGCAGCGCCATGAAGCGGGCCGCCAGCGCGGGTTCCTCGATCAGCGTGCCCAGGAACCGTTCGCCGGGCGCGCCGCCCGAGACCTCGGCGATGAAATCGCGCATCAGGTCGGGCGACAGGCGGAAGGTCTTCAGGGTGTAGGACTCGCCATAATCGGCCACGCCGGCGCCGTCATGGACCTCGCCGGGCGGCATCAAGGCGATGCCGCCAGGCCCCAGCAGCGTGCTGCGGCCGCGGAAGTTCTGGCGCTGCACCCCCTGGGTCACCAGGCCGATGTGGTAATCGACGTGGTAATGCCGGTCGAACTCGAAATCGACCAGCCGCGCCACGCCCAGCACCAGGCCCGGCGTGCCGGGCACCGGTTGATAACGCACGTCATCCTTCATCGGTAACGCCATGGTGCAAAGCGGCAGGTATAGCCTGGACGCGCCTCCCGGTCTTGTAATTTATTGCGGCGTCACTTCTTGAGCAAGGCCTTGAGCATGGCCATGCGCTCCTTGGGATTCATGGCGGCGGTGGTCTCGTCTTCCTTGATGGTCGGGTCGTCCAGCCCCATTTCCTCGATGAAGCGCGACGGCTCGCGCACCAGATCCTCGCGCGCCCGGCGGCGGCGCTTGCACCAACTCAGGTTCAAGGTGCGCTGCGCGCGGGTGATGCCGACGTACATCAGCCGCCGCTCTTCCTGGATGCGGGTGGCCAGGTTCTCGGCGGCGCGCGCCGGATCGCCATCCTCGTCGTCCTTGCCCAGGTGCGGCAGCAGCCCTTCCTCGACCCCGGCCAGGTACACGTGCGGATACTCCAGGCCCTTGGACGCGTGCAGCGTCGACATCTTGACCGCGTCCAGTTCCTCTTCCTCGCCGCGCTCGAGCATGGTCACCAGCGCCACGTGCTGCACCAGCTCGAACAGGGTCATGTTGTCCTCTTCGGCCTTGCGCTTGAGCCAGCCGGTCAGTTCCAGCACGTTCTGCCAGCGGGTCTGCGCCGGACGCTCCTCGAACAGCTCGAACAGGTGGCGTTCGTACTGGATCGCCTGCACCAGGTCGTCCAGGATCACGCCGGCGGGCTCGGCCGGCGCGGCGTCCTTGGCCGACGCGGCGCCACGGCCCGCGCGCCACTGCATGCGGCGGATGAATTCGGTGAAAGTGCGCAGCGGTTCGAGCTGGCGCGGGGCCAGCAGACTCTCCAGCCCGGTCTCGTCGACCGCGGCCAGCAAGGACAGCTCGCGGCTGGCCGCGTACTGGCCCAGCGTCTGCAGGGTGGCCTGGCCGATGCCGCGCTTGGGCGTGGTGGCGGCGCGGATGAACGCGGGGTCATCCTCGTCGTTGGCCAGCAGCCGCAGGTAGGCCAGGATGTCGCGCACCTCGGCCTTGTCGAAAAAGCTCTGCCCGCCCGAGATCGTGTACGGGATCTTCAGGTTGCGCAGCGCCTGCTCCAGGATGCGCGCCTGGTGATTGCCGCGATACAGGATGGCGAAGTCCTTCCACTGCGCCTGGCGCTCGAAGCGCGCGGCCGAGACCTTCATGGCGATGGACTCGGCCTCGTGTTCCTCGCCGTCCATCGGCGACACCAGGATCGGCTCGCCCACGCCCAGGTCCGACCACAGCTTCTTGTCGAACAGCTTGGGGTTCTTCTCGATCACCTGGTTGGCCGCGGCCAGGATGCGCTGCACCGAGCGGTAGTTCTGCTCCAGCTTGATGAGCTTGAGGTTCGGGTAATCGGTGGTGAGCTTGGCCAGGTTCTCGATGGTCGCGCCACGCCAGGCATAGATGGCCTGGTCGTCGTCGCCCACCGCGGTGAACATGGCGCGCGGCCCGGTCAGCAGCTGCACCAGCCGGTACTGGCAGACGTTGGTGTCCTGGTATTCGTCGACCAGCAGGTAGCGCACGCGGTTCTGCCAGCGCGTGCGCACCTCTTCGTTGTTGGCCAGCAGCAGCGCCGGAATGCGGATCAGGTCGTCGAAGTCCACCGCCTGGTAGGCGGCCAGCGTGGCGGCGTAGCTGCGGTAGACGTTGGCGGCCTCGACGTCGCCCGGCGTGATGGCCTCGCGCGCGGCGTCGTCGGGTTCCATCAGCGCGTTCTTCCACAGCGAGATGATGCCCTGCACGTGGCGCAGGCGGCCCTTGTCGGTGGTGGCCAGCAGTTCCTGGATGATCGCCATGGCGTCATCGGCGTCGAGGATCGAGAAGGTCGGCTTCAAGCCGGCATTGCGCGCCTCTTCGCGCAGCAGCTTCACGCCCAGCGAGTGGAAGGTGCTGATGGTCAGGCCCTTGCCCAGCTTGCGGTCCACCAGCGTCTTGACGCGCTCGTCCATCTCGCGCGCGGCCTTGTTGGTGAAGGTCAGCGCCACCACGTTGCGGCCCATGTAGCCGCACTCGCGCAGCAGGTACGCGATCTTCTGCGTGATGACGCGCGTCTTGCCGCTGCCGGCGCCGGCCAGCACCAGGCAGGGGCCGTCCAGGTACAGCACCGCCTCTTTCTGCGCGGGGTTCAGGCCGTGGCCGATGGGTTCGTGTGCGGACATGGGATTCGGGAAAAGGGGAACGACATAGAGTAATCGGACGGGCGCGCGGCGCGTGTCAGATTTCCAGCGGGTCGACCTCCAGCTGCCAGCGCACCCGGGCCTCGTTGGCCAGGTACGGCAGATGGTGCGACCACGACGCCAGGAAGGCCTGCAGCGCCGGACGGCTGGTGCTTTCGACCAGCAGCTGGGCGCGCTCGACGTTGGCCACCCGCACCACCCGCAGCGGCACCGGGTCGTACAGCATGACCGCGTCCAGCCCC
Source organism: Achromobacter sp. ISS7 (assembly GCF_056523125.1). NCBI lineage: Bacteria > Pseudomonadati > Pseudomonadota > Betaproteobacteria > Burkholderiales > Alcaligenaceae > Achromobacter > Achromobacter sp. ISS7. The sequence goes on from NZ_JAWRZD010000001.1 coordinate 4,155,211, forward strand.
GGGAAGTCGGCGGCCCACTCGCCTTCGGGCAGGGCGCGCGCCTGTTGCAGGAAGGCCTGCGCCACCGCCAGCTCGCGCGCCTCGGCCGTCAGCAGCGCCTGGTAGGCGAACGGCGGCAGGCCGGTGCTTTCGCGTTCCTGCAGGGCGTGGCGCGCGAAGCCCGCGTAGTCGTGGCGCAGCAGCGCCTGATACACGGGCTGCTCGGGATAGCCGGTCTGGATGATGACCTGGCCGTTGCCCTGGTGGCGGCCGGCGCGGCCGGCCACCTGCATCAGCTGGGCGAACAGCCGTTCGGGTGCGCGGAAGTCGTGCGCGAACAGGGCGGAATCGGGGTTGAGCACGCCCACCAGCCCGAGCCGCGCGAAGTCATGGCCCTTGGACACCATCTGCGTGCCGACCAGGATGTCGACCTCGCCCGCGTGCACCGACGCGAACAGCGCCTCGGCGCTGCCCTTCTTGCGGGTGCTGTCGGCGTCGATGCGCAGGATGCGCGCCTCGGGAAACAGTTCGGCCAGGTGTTCCTCGACCCGCTGCGTGCCGCGCCCCATCGGCGCCAGGTCCTGGTCGCCGCATTCGGGGCAGGCGTGCGGCACCGGCGCCTGGTAGCCGCAGTGGTGGCACTGCAGGCGATGGCCGCGGCCGGCCGTGCGGTGCAGCACCGTGAAGGCGGTGCAGCGCGGACAGTTGCTGACCCAGCCGCAGGACTGGCAGTGCAGCACCGGCGCGAAACCGCGCCGGTTCAGGAAGATCAGCGACTGTTCCTTGCGCGCCAGCCGTTCGGCCAACGCTTCCAGCAGCTGCGGCGACATGCCGTGCTTCATCGGCAGGCGGCGCGTGTCCACCAGCTTCATGGCCGGCAGCGAGCTGGCGCGGGCGCGCGCCGGCAGCGCCAGCCGCAGGTAGCGGCCACGCTCGGCGTGCTGCCAGGTTTCCAGCGACGGCGTGGCCGAGCCCAGCACCACCGGGATGTCCAGGTCGTGCGCGCGCCACACCGCCAGGTCGCGCGCGGAATAGCGCAGGCCGTCCTGTTGCTTGTACGAGGCGTCGTGCTCTTCGTCCACCACGATCAGGCCCAGTTCGCCCATGGGCGCGAAGATCGCCATGCGCGTGCCCAGCAGCATGCGCGCCTGGCCGCGCTGCGCGCGCGCCCAGGCCTGCAACCGCTCGCCATCGGACAGGCCGCTGTGCAGCACCGCCAGGCCATCCGTGCCCACCAGGCCTTCCAGCCGGGCGCGCAAGGCGCCCTCCAGCTGCGGCGTCAGGTTGATTTCCGGCACCAGCAGCAGCACCTGGCGGCCGGCGGCCAGCACTTTCTCGGCGGCGCGCAGGTAGACCTCGGTCTTGCCGCTGCCGGTCACGCCGTACAGCAGCACCGGTTTGAATTTGGCGAGCCCGGCGATGGTGTCCACGGCCTCGCGCTGCGCATCGTTCAGTTCGGGCGGCTGGTCGGCCTCGGCCGGATTGCGGACCGGCTTGCGCTTGCGTCCGTCCAGCCGCGCCACCGGGCCGCCGGCCGAGCGCTTGCCCTGATAGGCGGTCGGCTTGCGCAGCGGCGGCGGCAGCGTCGGCAGCATCACCTCGCCCAGCGGCCGCTGATAATACTCGGCGGCGAAACGCGCCAGGCGCAGCCAGGCCTCGTCGAAGGGCGGCAGGTCGCGCAGCACTTCCTCGATCGGCTTGATCTGCTTGGGCTCGTAGGACGGCTCGGCCGGGTTGTCCACCACCACGCCGATCAACTTGCGGCGCCCGAACGGCACGATCACCCGCAGGCCCGCCTCGACGGGTTCGTGGTGACGGTAGTCGAACGGGCCGGGCAGCGGCACGTCGAGCGCCACGCGCACCCAGCAGACCGCCGCCGGCGCGGCCGGCGTGGATTCGACCAGCGCGAAGTCTTCAGACATGGAGAAGGGAACGGAACATGAACGGAACTGGCCCGAAACGGGCGCGATGACGGTGCCTGGAGGAGCGGGCCGGGCCGGCGCCCGGACCAGGAAGGATTGTCGCCGCAATCCCTGCCGGGACTCCAGCCCCTGCCTGTGGATAACTTTGGGGAAAAGGCGAGAGCAACGTTAGAAATTGGAATAAGGCAAGATTGCATCAACTCTTGCAACCCTGTTGAAAACCTATTTTATTCCATTAAAAACATCGACTTAAGCAAACTTCCAAGATTGTAAACTAGCTTCTAGAGGGTTTTCCCCGAGCGCAATCTTGCTGTGCACAACTGCGCTCCGGGGGCCTCGATGCCCGGCCCTGCGGGCCGAAGCGTTCACTCACTTACCCTCTGAGCGAACGGCTGTGATGGTGGACTTCGTCGACCAATTCGGCTACCGCTTCGGGTGGCGTGAAGCGCGAAATACCATGCCCCAGGTTGAAGACATGGCCGCCCTTGCCCACCGGGCCGAACGCGTCGAGCACGCGGCGCGCCTCGGCGCGGATGGCGTCGGCGCCGCCGAACAGCGCCATGGGATCGAGGTTGCCCTGGAACGCGACCGAGTCGCCGGTGCGGCGCCGCGCCGCGGCCAGGTCCACCGTCCAGTCCAGCCCGACGGCATCGCAGCCGCAAGCGGAGATGTCCTCGAGCCACTGGCCGCCGCCCTTGGTGAAGACGATGGCCGGCACGCGGCGGCCTTCGTGTTCGCGGGTCAGGCCGGCCACGACCTTGCGGGTGTAGGCCAGCGAGAACTGCTGGAACAGGCCATCGGCCAGCACGCCGCCCCAGCTGTCGAACAGCATCACGGCCTGCGCGCCCGCGGCGATCTGCGCGTTCAGGTACTGCAGCGTGGCCTCGGCGTTGATTTCCAGGATGCGATGCAGCAGGTCGGGCCGCGCATACAGCATGGTCTTGATCAGGCGGTAGTCGTCGCTGCCCTGCCCTTCGACCATGTAGCAGGCGATGGTCCAGGGGCTGCCGGCGAAGCCGATCAGCGGCACCTTGCCGTCCAGGTCGCGGCGGATGGTGCTGACGGCGTCGAACACATAGCGCAGCTTGTCCATGTCGGGCACGGCCAGGCGCGCCACGTCTTCCTCGGTGCGCACCGGACGGGCGAAGCGCGGGCCCTCGCCTTCGGCGAAGTCCAGGCCCAGGCCCATGGCGTGCGGCACGGTCAGGATGTCCGAGAACAGGATGGCCGCGTCCAGGTCGAAGCGCTCCAGCGGCTGCAGCGTGACTTCCGAGGCGTAGTCCGGATTCTGAGCCAGGCCCATGAAGGAACCGGCCCGGGCCCGCGTCTGGCGGTACTCGGGCAGGTAGCGGCCGGCCTGGCGCATCAGCCAGATCGGGGTGTAGGGCACGGGCTCGCGCGACAGCGCGCGCAAGAACACATCGTTCTTCAAGACGGAAGCAGACACGACTATCCTCGATGATCGGAAGCCGTGATTTTACTGCCCCAAGCTGACAGGGCTTGGCAGTGGCGCCGCCGCCGTTTGCCGGCGCGCAAACCGGCCGGCTTCAGCCGGCGTCGGCCGCGTCTTCGGCATGCAGGGCGGCCTGGCGCCGATACGGCGCAGCATCGATGCCATGCTTGCGCATCAGCGCCCAGAACGCCCGCCGGTGCTTGCTGGAGGCGCGCGCGGCGCGCGCCACGTTGCCGTGATGGCGCGACAGCGCCAGGCGGATGTAATCAGACTCGAACCCATCGACCACCCGCGCCTTGGCCAGCCGGAAGGCCTCCTGCGCGTCGCGGCCGGGCTGGTAGCGCAACCCGGCCAGCCCCTGCTGCAACACCTGCCGTGGCACCTGTGGCCGGCCGCCGCAAGGCTTGCCGGGCGGCCGCGCGCCGCCCGCGGCGTACGCGGCCTCGGGTTCGCGCAAGCCATCGGCCAGCAATGGCGCGCGCCGGGCCAGCCGCCCCAACCGCACGCGCAGGCTTTCGAGGCAATACGGCGCGGCCAGGAAGTCCGACGCGCCCAGCCGCAGCAGATCCTCGATGGCGGGCGCGGTCATGTCGTGCACGAACAGCAGGATGGGCGTGGCAAGCGCGCCGGCGGCCTGCTGCAGCGACATGCGGGTCCAGGCCAGCGATGCCGGCGCGACCGGCAGGATGCAGTGATCGTAGCGCCGCAGGCCGACGGCCAGACCGGCGAGCGCGTGGACGTCGGGGCCATCCGGCGCGCCGCCCGGCGTGCGCAGCGGCACCAGGTGCAGGCGCACCCGCGCCAGCCGGGGCTGGTCGCGCGCGACCCAATGGCCCATGGTGATTTCGTGGCCCGGGGCGAGCAGCACCCCGCAATCCATGGTTTCTCGCATGCAGTTCCTCCCGGCTTGCGTTCCAAAGATTGCAGGCTACCGTTGCAGAACGTGGCCAGCCATTCGTAGTGAACGCAAGCGGGGCTGCGGCCGACCGAAGTGCCCCGCCAGCGAGCGGGCATGAAAAAAGCGGCCATCGGCCGCTTTTTTCGGATCCGGGGCGAACCCCGGCAGGTCGTGCGCTCAGTGCGAGCGACCGCCTTGACGCAGCTTGCGCGCGGCGACGGCTTGCGCCGCCAGCATCGCCAGCTCGGCTTCGACAACCGCGATGTCGGCCTTGTCCTTGGCGTTGGCCAGGGCCTCTTCGGCGCGCTTGCGCGCTTCCAGGGCACGGGCCTCGTCCAGGTCGGCGGCACGGATGGCGGTGTCGGCCAGGACCGTCACGCTGCCCGGCTGCACTTCCAGAATGCCCCCGGCGACGAAGATGTTTTCCTCGCCTTGGTCGGCACGAACGATCTTGACCGTCCCGGGGCGTATGCGCGAAATCAGCGGGGTGTGGCCGGGCAAAATGCCCAGTTCACCCGCTTCGCCAGGCAGCACCACGAACTTCGCCTCACCGGAGAAGATCGCTTCCTCTGCGCTGACGACATCCACATGCAGGGTAGCCATATCGGTTCCTTATTGCAGTTTCTTGGCCTTCTCGAAGGCCTCGTCGATCGAGCCGACCATGTAGAAGGCCTGTTCCGGCAGCGCATCGCACTCGCCGTTCACGATCATCTTGAAACCACGGATGGTTTCGGCCAGCGGCACGTACTTGCCGGGCGAACCGGTGAACACTTCGGCCACGTGGAACGGCTGCGACAGGAAGCGCTGGATCTTGCGGGCGCGGGCCACGGCCTGCTTGTCTTCCGGCGACAGTTCGTCCATGCCCAGAATCGCGATGATGTCGCGCAGTTCCTTGTAGCGCTGCAGCGTCTGCTGCACGCCACGGGCCACGGCGTAGTGCTCTTCGCCGACGACTTGCGGGTCGAGCTGGCGGCTGGACGAATCCAGCGGGTCCACGGCCGGGTAGATACCCAGGGCGGCGATGTCACGCGACAGCACCACGGTCGAGTCCAAATGCTGGAAGGTGGTGGCGGGCGACGGGTCGGTCAAGTCATCCGCCGGCACGTACACGGCCTGGATCGAGGTGATCGAGCCAGTCTTGGTGGACGTGATGCGCTCTTGCAGCTTGCCCATTTCTTCGGCCAGCGTGGGCTGGTAGCCCACCGCCGACGGCATACGGCCCAGCAGTGCCGACACTTCGGTACCGGCCAGGGTGTAGCGGTAGATGTTGTCGACGAAGAACAGGATGTCGCGGCCTTCGTCGCGGAACTTCTCGGCCATCGTCAGGCCGGTCAGCGCCACGCGCAGACGGTTGCCGGGGGGTTCGTTCATCTGACCGAACACCATGGCGACCTTGTCCAGAACGTTCGACTCTTCCATTTCGTGGTAGAAGTCGTTGCCTTCGCGGGTACGCTCACCCACGCCGGCGAACACCGACAAGCCGCTGTGCTGCTTGGCGATGTTGTTGATCAGTTCCATCATGTTGACGGTCTTGCCCACGCCGGCGCCGCCGAACAGGCCGACCTTGCCGCCCTTGGCGAACGGGCACACCAGGTCAATAACCTTGATGCCGGTTTCCAGCAGTTCCACCGACGGCGACAGCTCGTCGAAACGGGGAGCCGCCTGGTGGATGCCACGCTTTTCTTCGTGCTGGATCGGACCGGCTTCGTCGATGGGACGACCCAGCACGTCCATGATGCGGCCGAGCGTGCCGGTGCCGACGGGCACCGAGATCGGGGCGCCGGTGCCGGCGACCTTCATGCCGCGGCGCAGGCCGTCGCTGGAGCCCAGGGCGATGGTACGCACCACGCCGTCACCCAGCTGTTGCTGCACTTCCAGCGTCAGACCCTTTTCGGCGAACGAGGAACCCTCGTCGACCAGAGTAAGCGCTTCGTAGATCTTGGGCATGTGATCGCGGGGGAACTGAATATCCACCACGGCGCCGATGCACTGAACGATGGTTCCGTTGCTCATGTCGATTCCTTGCTTGATAGCTTTTGACGGGATGCTGCCTGCCTCAGACGGCGGCAGCGCCCCCTACGATTTCCGAAATTTCCTTGGTGATCGCGGCCTGGCGGGTCTTGTTGTAGACCAGCTGCAGATCGCCGATGACCTTCTTGGCGTTGTCCGACGCCGCCTTCATGGCGACCATCCGGGCCGACTGCTCCGAAGCCATGTTCTCGGCCACGGCTTGGTACAGCAGGCCTTCAACGTAACGCTGCAGCAGGTCGTCGATCACGCTACGAGCGTCGGGTTCGTAGATGTAATCCCAGCTGTAATCCGATTTCACTTCCGAAGTCTTGGCCAGGCTTTCGGCGCCCGTCTGGTACGGATCTTCCAAACCGCTGGCCAGGGGCAGCAGACGCAGGAACAGCGGCTCCTGCTTCATCGTATTGACGAAGCGGGTCGAAGCCACGTACAGCGCGTCGATGCGGCCTTCCAGGTAGGCGTCCAGCTGCACCTTGATCGCGCCCAGCAGGCGGTCCAGTTGCGGCTTGTCGCCCAGTTGCACTTCCTGGGAAACCAGCTTGGCGCCGATACGGGACAGCACGCCCACGCCCTTGTTGCCGAAAGCGGTCGCCTGAACGGCGATGCCGTTCTTCTCGAACTCTTTCAGCTTCGTCAACACCACGCGGGTGATGTTGGTGTTCAAGCCGCCGCACAGACCCTTGTCCGTCGTCACCATGACCACGCCGACCGCCTTGACTTCGCGTTCGACCAGGTACGGGTGGCTGTACTCGGGGTTGGCCTGCATCAGGTGCGCGGCGATCTCGCGCACCTTGGTGGCGTACGGACGGCCCGCGCGCATCCGCTCCTGCGCCTTGCGCATCTTGGATGCGGCGACCATTTCCATCGCCTTGGTGATCTTGCGCGTGTTTTGCACGCTCTTGATCTTGGTTCGGATTTCCTTAATTCCGGGCATTGCGCTTTCCTGTGAAGACTGGCCGATGGGTTGTCGCTTGCGCCTCAACCATCCGATAAGGATGGGTGAGGCGCCGCAGACGCCTAACCCATCACTTTCTTAAAAAGCACCGTGCTTCTTGAATTCCTGGATGGCGGCGGCGAGTTCGCTTTCGTCATCCTTGGACAGTTCCTTGGTGTCTTCGACGCGCTGGATCAGGGCCGCGTGCTTGGCCTTGAGCTGGTCCTTGAGCGACTTCTCGAACGACAGCACTTGGGCCACGTCCACGTCATCCAGGTAGCCGTTGTTGACCGTGTACAGCGTGACGGCCAGTTCCCACACTTGCAGCGGCTGGTATTGCGGCTGCTTGAGCAGTTCGACCACGCGCTTGCCGCGCTCGAGCTGGCGACGGGTGGCGTCGTCCAGGTCCGAGGCGAACTGCGCGAAGGCGGCCAGTTCACGGTACTGCGCCAGGTCGGTACGGATACCGCCGGACAGCTTCTTGACGACCTTGGTCTGGGCGGCACCGCCCACGCGCGACACCGAGATACCGGCGTTGATGGCGGGACGCACACCAGCGTTGAACAGGTCGGTTTCCAGGAAGATCTGGCCGTCCGTGATCGAGATCACGTTGGTCGGAACGAAGGCCGACACGTCGCCCGCCTGGGTTTCGATGATCGGCAGCGCGGTCAGCGAGCCGGTCTTGCCCTTGACGGCGCCATCGGTGAACTTCTCGACGTAGTCTTCGTTCACGCGAGCGGCACGCTCGAGCAGGCGCGAGTGCAGGTAGAACACGTCGCCCGGGTAGGCTTCGCGGCCCGGCGGACGGCGCAGCAGCAGCGAGACCTGGCGGTAGGCCCAGGCTTGCTTGGTCAGGTCGTCATAGACGATCAGGGCGTCTTCGCCGCGATCGCGGAAATATTCGCCCATCGTGCAGCCGGCGTAGGCGGCCAGGTACTGCATGGCGGCGGAGTCCGAAGCCGAAGCGGCCACGACGATGGTGTATTCCATCGCGCCGTGCTCTTCCAGCTTGCGCACCACGTTGTTGATCGTCGAAGCCTTCTGGCCGATGGCGACGTACACGCAGGTGACGCCCTTGCCCTTCTGGCTGATGATGGTGTCGACGGCCACGGCGGTCTTGCCGGTCTGGCGGTCGCCAATGATCAGTTCGCGCTGGCCACGGCCGATGGGAACCATCGAGTCGATAGCCTTGATGCCGGTTTGCAGCGGCTGAGACACCGAGCGGCGGGCGATAACGCCGGGGGCTACTTTTTCGATAATGTCGGTGGCCTTGGCGTTGACCGGGCCCTTGCCGTCGATCGGCTCGCCCAGCGTGTTGACCACGCGGCCTTTCAGCTCGGGGCCGACCGGCACTTCCAGAATGCGGCCGGTCGTCTTGACCGCGTCGCCTTCGGACACGCCGGTGTAGTCACCGAGAATAACGGCGCCGACGGAATCACGCTCGAGGTTGAGCGCCAGACCGAAGACGTTGTTGGGGAATTCGAGCATTTCGCCCTGCATCACGTCGGACAGGCCGTGGATGCGGGTAATACCGTCGGTCACGGACACGACGGTGCCCTGAGTACGGACATCAGCCGAAGCGCCCAGGCCCTCGATGCGGCTCTTGAGCAGTTCGCTGATCTCGGAGGGATTGAGTTGCATATTGACTCCTGGAATCCTGTTAGTGCTGCCTTTAAGCGGCGAGCGTATCGCGCATGCGGGCCAATTGGGCTTGTACGGAAGTATCGAGCACCTGGTCCCCGACGGCCACGCGCACGCCGCCGATCAACGACTGGTCGACGGTGACGACGGGCTTGAGCTTCAGGCCGAATTTCTTCTCGAGACCGGCGACCAGTTCTTGGACCTGGGCATCGCTCAGCTCGAACGCGCTGGTGATTTCCGCCTGCGCCGTGCCGTCGTGACGGTTCCGCAGCACCACGAATTGCGTGGCGATCTCGGGCAGCAGCAGCAGCCGGTCGTTTTCGACCAGCAGCTCGATGAAATTGCGGGCGGCCTGGGGCAGTTCGGCCTTTACCAGGCCAGTGAACAGCTCGACGCGCTGCTTGTCGCCCAGACGCGGGTCGGCCATGGCCTCGCGCACGTCGGGGTTGGAGGCGACCTGCGACAGCTCGCTGACCAGGTCGGCCCAAGCCTGCAGGCCGGCCTTGTCGTCGCGCGCGGCGGCGAACAGGGCTTCGGCGTACGGCCTGGCAACAGTGGAAAGTTCAGCCATGACGGTCCCGGATTAAAGCTGCGCGCGGAGCTGGTTCAGCAGCTCGGCGTGGGCGCGGGCGTCAACCTCGCGCTTGAGGATCTGTTCAGCACCCTTGACGGCCAGCGCGGCGACGTCGTCGCGCAGCGAATCACGGGCGCGCTGGACTTCCTGCGCGGCATCCTGTGCAGCTTGCGCCACGATGCGGGCACGCTCGGCTTCCGCTTCACGGCGGGCCTGCTCGATCAGGGAGGCGGCTTGCTTCTCGGCCTCGATGATGCGGGCGTGGTTTTCGGACTTGGCAGAAGCCTCGATCAGACTGACGCGCGCCTGGGCCTGGGCCAGATCGGCCTTGCCCTTCTCCGCGGCGGCAAGGCCGTCGGCGATTTTTTGGCGGCGCTCGTCCATCGCCTTCGTCAGAGGAGGCCACACGAATTTCATCGTGAACCAGCCCAGAACGAAGAACACGAGCATCTGGAAAATGATCGTCGCGTTCAGATTCACGGTCGTTCCTTTAACACCTTGCGGCTCCGACGGCACCCGGGGTGGGCAACGCGGAGCACTCGATACTTTGCCGGCCGGCGACGGGGCTCAAGCCCTCATCGCCGCCAGCGTCATGACCCGCCTTTTCGCCGGCGGGCGTGCCTTAGCCGACGAACGGGTTGGCGAAGGCGAACAGCATGGCGATACCCACGCCGATCAGGAATGCCGCGTCGATCAGGCCAGCCAGCAGGAACATCTTGGTTTGCAGAGCGTTCATCAGTTCAGGCTGACGAGCCGAAGCTTCCAGGTATTTGCCGCCCATCAGTGCGATGCCGATGCAAGCGCCGATAGCGCCCAGACCGATGATAAGACCGCAAGCGAGAGCAACGAAAGCGACGTTGGTCATGACAACTCCTTGGTTAGAAATCTGAAGTCAAAAAACAAAAAAAGAATGGTGGTACTGCTCAATGCAAGATGATCTTGCTATCCAGCGCCGGCCGGGAGGCCGACGCCGGAAATTCGGGGGATCAGTGGCCTTCGTGCGCCTGGCCGAGATACACCAGGGTCAGCATCATGAAGATGAAGGCCTGGAGCAACACGATCAGGATGTGGAAGATGGCCCAGATCGAGCCGGCCAGCACGTGGCCGATTCCCAAGCCGATGCTGGCGCCGTTGAAACCGGTCCAGGCACCGCCCAAGAGGGCGATCAGCATGAAAATCAATTCGCCGGCGAACATGTTGCCGAACAACCGCATGCCCAGCGACACGGACTTGGCGGCGTATTCGATCAGGTTCAGCAGCAGGTTGAACGGAGCCAGCACGATGGCGCCGACGCCATGGGCGTGGAACGGCGCGGTGAACAGCTCTTTGACGAAGCCGCCCGGGTGCTTGATCTTGATGCCGTAGTAGAACATCAGCAGCAGCACGCCCAGCGACATGCCCATCGGCACGTTCAGGTCGGCCGTCGGCAGCACGCGGTGGTAGTAGAGGGGGTCGCCGTGGTGCGCGCCCAGGCCGGTCCAGCGCCAGATCGAGGGCAGCAGGTCGACGGGCAGCAGGTCCAGCGCGTTCATCAGGATGATCCAGAGGAACACGGTGAGCGCGAGCGGAGCAATGAAGAGACGGCTCTTGGCGTTGTGGACGATGCCCTTGGCCTGATCATCGACCATGTCGACGATCATTTCCACGAAGGCCTGGAAGCGGCCCGGAACGCCGGCGGTCGCGCGGCTGGCGGCGCGCCACAGGAAGAAGATGACGATCAGACCCGTCAGGCCGGACCAGAACAACGAGTCGTAATTGATGATGTCGAACTGAGCAATTGCGCTCTGTTTCTCGCCCGTATTGTTCAGATGCACCAGGTGATGCTGAATATACGCGGACTGAGGCGACACGTCGCTGGCAGCAGCCATTTGAATCCTACCCTATTTGCTGTATGCCCGAGCCCTTGCGAGCCGGACGATTCCACGATTCCGTTTGCCGTAACCCACCCGGCAGCGCTATGACAACTTGCGGAACATCAAAAGCAGGAGATATCCCTTCAGGGTGAGTATCAGACCCAGCAGCGCGGCGGGCCAGACGATGCTGTCCTGCGCCACACGCGAAAGCAGCCACAACAGCAAAGCCGTTGCGAACAACTTGATCAACTCACCAGAGAGAAAGGTAAAGGGACTGGCCTTACCGGCCCGAACGCTGACAGCCAGGCGCAATGCGAACAACGCATTGGGTATGAAATACGCTCCTGCCCCCGCCAGCGCCGACCAACCTGCCGCCGCCCCTCCGACAACCCCCGCTATTACTGCTGCTGCGAGCCCCATGGCGCCTTGCGCCGCCAGTGCCAACAAGAGTCCGCGGCCAGCCTGCGCATTCAGCGCCGCGCGGTCCGCGTCGCTGAGAACCAGCACCCGGTCCACCGGATCCTGATCCGCCAGAACCTGGCGTGCTTCGCCCTGCCGTGCTGGTTGCTGATTCCCCCCACAGGATTGCTCCCGGGTTTCATTCCAACCGCGCGCAGGTTCGTGCCGCACTGTGTTCTGCTGCATCAAACTTCCCCGCTTAAAGCCTTATACCGCCAGCCTTGCCCCTGTCAGAACCCTGGCGAAATCCTTGCCATGTGTTCTTATCCCGCAAGCGTCAAACCCGCAGAGTATAGCGTGATTCTTTTTACCCGAGCAAATGAACTTTCGGGGGTTTGTAAGGCGACAACAGCGCCCGCCGGGCGAGCCATGGCGCGAAAAATTGGGGACGCGAAATCGGGAAGCCCTTCCGCGAGCCGCGGGTCGCGCGGACGGCGCGCCGGCAAAGAAAAACGGCCCCTCGCGGGGCCGTCGGTCGCGCCGGCGGCACGGGCCGCGCGGCGTCGGATCGGTCAGTCGCGCTTGACCGGCGGCGGCGCCCACTGGCCGTCGAGCGCGACGTCCTGCGGCCAGTACAGGCGCATGCTGAGCAGGAACGGGCCGTCGGCGGCCGGCGTCGCCAACCAGTTGGCGCGCTTGCGCTCGCCCGGGTCGCGACGCTGGATGTAGATATCCAGCGAGCCGTCGGCGTTGTACTTCAGGCCGTCGGTGCTGCGCAGCGCATAGCGGTTGGCCGGGTTGTCGGCGAAGCCGTGCTTGTCGTTATAGACATGCAGCGACCAGAATGCATTGGCCGGCGGCAGTTGGCCCTTCTCGAAATGCAGCACGTAGTCCTCGTTCGAGTTGAGCGCGCGGCCCTTGCTGTCGGCGACCGTGACCGGATAGAGCACGTCTTCCGCGGTCGGCGCGCCCAGCCCGGCATAGGCGATGGCGGCGCGGCGCGTGTAGTCGGTGCCGTAGGTGCCGATGCCGGTGAGCACGGTGTTCCAGCCATTCATCGGCGTGGCCAGGCGCGAGACGCCGTCGGCGATGCGGCGGCCGGCCAGCGGCTGCGCCTCGGTCAGCGCCTGCTGCACGGCGGGACTCAGGCGGCCGTACGAGAACGGCTGGCGGCCATCCAGGCCGATGCGGCGCATGCGGTCCAGGATCGGCGTGTCGTTGGCATGCGGCGGATTGTTGCGCATGACATCGAAGAACAGCGTGAAGAACGACGCCGCGTCCATGCCCGCGACCTGTTCGGCCGGCGTACCCTCGCCCACCGTCACCGGCGTGGACATGGGCATCGGCACGTCGCTGCCGATCGGCGCGGTGCCCACGCCCGGCCCGGTCTGCGGATATGGCGTGGTGCTGCCGGGACCGCGATGGCGGCCGGGCACGGGCGCCACCGGCGCCACCATCGGGCTGGCGGACATGTTGGCCTGGATCTGGTTGACCGCGGCGTAGTCCTGCGGGCCGCCGGCCTGGGTCCAGCCGATCAGCCAGCCGGTGGAGGTCGGGCTCTGGATCACGTCCACGCCCGGCGGCAGCGCGCCTTGCCAGTTGGGGCCGACGATGGCGAACGACTGCGCGCCGGGGCCGTTGGTGCGCGTGCCGCGCGAGGCGAACACGTCGCTCCACATATCGAGCGCCGACAGCACGGTGTAGCGGTTGCCGGTGTCGGGCAGGCGCACGATCAGCGGCGCCCGCGACACATCGAACCACAGGCTCGAATACAGCGCGTCGGCGCTGGGCCAGGGCGTGTCGGCCGCGCGCGGGTCGGGGAAGGCGGCCTTGTGGCCGAACTGGTTGACGGGCGCCTTGCCTTCCAGCGGCGACTGCACCGCGGTGGCCTTGCGGCGCGCCAGTTCCATCACCACCATCGGATAGGCGTAGACGTAGGCGTCGATCGCGATGTCGCGCAGCTCCTGCGCGCTCATCTGCGGCGCGGGCGCCGCGGCGGCGGGGTACGGCGTTTCAGACACCAGCCGCATCGACGGGCGCGGCGATTGCGCTTGCGTGGCGGCCACGAAGCAGACGCTCAAGGCGCCCGCGAGCGCGGCGGCGGAGCACCGGCGAGTAAAAGGGGAAGTACGCATGCAAGGCTCCTTGTTGCTATTGTTTGCAGGCGAGCCGCCGCGCGTGGCTTACCAGTTCGGGCAAGCCTCTCTGGCGCGGCACCTCTACTTTTTGAGTGACGCCTTTCCAGGATAGGGCCGAACACTGCAACAAGGTGCAGCCTAAAAGTTTCAAGGCGCAACGCCCGCGACCCCGTGGCGACGCCAACGAAAACGCGCCCGTGATGGGCGCGTGGGGACGTTTCATGGCCATCCGGCGGGATGACCAGGGCGTAACAAGGTTTAACGGTGTTTGAAGTCCGGTTTGCGCTTCTCGGTGAAGGCGGCCATGCCTTCCTTCTGGTCCTCGGTCGCGAACAGCGAATGGAACACGCGGCGCTCGAACAGCAGGCCTTCGTTGAGCGAACCCTCGAAAGCGCGGTTGACGCATTCCTTGGCCATCATGACCGACGGCAGCGACATCGAGGCGATCACGGTGGCCGCTTCCAGGGCCTCGTCCATCAGCTTGTCGGCCGGCACCACGCGCGACACCAGGCCGGCGCGCTCGGCTTCCTCGGCGCCCATCATGCGGGCGGTCAGGGCCATGTCCATGGCCTTGGCCTTGCCCACCGCGCGCGGCAGGCGTTGCGTGCCGCCGGCGCCGGGGATGACGCCCAGCTTGATTTCCGGCTGGCCGAACTTGGCGGTGTCGGCGGCAATGATGATGTCGCACATCATGGCCAGCTCGCAGCCGCCGCCCAGCGCGTAGCCGCCGACCGCGGCGATCACCGGCTTGCGGATGCGCTTGAGCGTTTCCCAGTTGCGCGTGATGTATTCGCTGCCGTAGACGTCCATGTACGACCAGTCTTTCATGGCGCCGATGTCGGCGCCGGCGGCGAAGGCCTTTTCGCTGCCCGTGATGACCACGGCGCCGATGTCGGCATCCGCCTCGAAAGCCAGCAGCGCCGCCCCGAGCTCGTTCATCAGTTGATCGTTGAGCGCATTGAGCGCCTTGGGGCGGTTCAGCGTCAGCAGACCGACGCGGCCGCGGGTTTCGACCAGCACAAACGACTCGCTCATTACCTGTCTCCAGAGGATGGGATGAAATAAGATATACGGATGGAAAAAACTGCCGCTTTCCCCGTGTCTTTCCCCGTACTTTACCGCCTTGCGCCGCATGACCCCGCCGGCCACCGCTACCGGATAACCCTAACCGTCCAGGCGCCCGCGCCGGAAGGCCAGCAACTGTCGCTGCCGGCCTGGATTCCGGGCAGCTACCTGATCCGCGATTTCTCGCGCCAGATCGAGTCGGTGGCGGCCTATTCGGGCAACCGGCGCGTGGTTGTCGACAAAATAGACAATCACACCTGGCAGGCCGCGCCCTGCGACGGCCCGCTGCGGGTCGAGTACACGGTCTATGCCTGGGACCTGTCGGTGCGCGGCGCGCACCTGGACGAAACGCACGGCTTCTTCAACGGCACCAGCGTGTTCCTGCGCGTGCATGGACAGGACCACCTGCCCTGCCTGGTGGACCTGGCGCCGCCGCGCGGCATCGACGGCTGGAAGGTCTACACCAGCCTGCCCGAGGCCCGCGGCCACAAGGGCGCGGCACGCCGCCACGGCTTCGGCCTGTACCTGGCGCCGGACTACGACGCGCTGATCGACCATCCGGTCGAGATGGGCACGCCGCAGGTGGCCAGCTTCACGGCGCATGGCGCCGAGCACGAACTGGTGTTCACCGGCGTGGCGCCCAACCTGGACCTGGCCCGCATCACCGCCGACGTGCGCAAGATCTGCGAAACCCAGATCGCCTTCTTCGAGCCGCGCAGCAAGCGCGCGCCGTTCCTGGACAGCAGCGACCGCTATGTCTTCATGACGATGGTGACCGGCGACGGCTACGGCGGCCTGGAACACCGCGCCAGCACGGCGCTGATGACGGCGCGCAAGGACCTGCCGGTGCTGGGCCAGCAGGGCCAGGGCGAAGGCTATCGCGGCTTCCTCGGGCTGGTCAGCCACGAGTATTTCCATACCTGGAACGTCAAGCGCATCAAGCCGCAGGCGTTCGTGCCGTACAACCTGGCGCAGCCGGACCTGACGCGCCTGCTGTGGGTGTTCGAAGGCTTCACGTCCTATTACGACGATCTGCTGCTGCTGCGTTCCACCGCCATCACGCAGAACGATTACCTGCGCCTGCTGGCCAAGACCATCACCAGCGTGGCGCGCACGCCCGGCCGGCACAAGCAGTCGGTGGCGGAAAGCTCGTTCGACGCCTGGACGCGCTATTACAAGCAGGACGAGAACTCACCCAATGCGCTGGTCAGCTACTACACCAAGGGCGCGCTGGTGGCGTTGGGGCTGGACCTGCTGATCCGCCAGGAGTCGGCGGGCGCGCATTCGCTGGATGACGTGATGCGCCTGCTGTGGCAGCGCTATGGGCGCGATTTCTATCGCGGCAAGGCGCAGGGGCTGCCGGAGGATGGGCTGCCGGCGCTGATCAAGGAAGCGACGGGCGTGGACGCGCGGCGCTTCATTGCGCGGCATGCCTATGGAACGGCGGATGTGCCGCTGGCGGAGTTGCTGGCGCCGCAGGGGATCAAGCTGCAGTGGAAGCCTTCGGTCAATATTCCTTCGCTGGATGTGCGCACGCGCAAGCAGGGCGAGTCGCTGGTGTTGGCGACGGTGCTGGAAGGCGGGGCCGGACACAAGGGCGGGTTGTCGGCGGGGGATGTGCTGGTGGCGATCGATGGGTTGAAGGTCGAGGGAGCTGCCGGGGTGGAGGTGCTGCTGGGGCAGTACCGGGTGGGGGATCGCGTTGGCGTGCATGTGTTCAGGCGGGATGAGTTGAGGGTGTTTCAGGTGCGTTTGAATGAGCCTGAGGGGTTGGATTGTTTGTTGTCGTTTGGGTGAGTTTGTTTTTTTAGGGCCTTCTCTTTTTGGAAGGCCCTTTTTGTATTGGGGCGGTGGGGTTCTTGAGGCGCGCGTGGTGGGGTCGGTGGGGGATGGCGGGGCTACGATTGCGGTCCGGAGCGTTCGCTCCGGACTTCCCCTTCGTCATCTTCGTCACAGCCTGCGGCTGTTCCTTCAGATTCCCTCGGGCGCATCTACACGCCCCGCCATCCCCCACCGACCCCGCCACGCGCTCACGATGAGACTTGGCCTCGGGTGTTGGGGCGGGTTGTGTGCTTGGGGTGTTGGCCAACGTTGGCTTGGCGTGGAGGATCTTGCGGGGCCCGCCGCAAGGCGGCCGCGCGGGCGGCCTTTTGCGGCTTACGTTGTGTCTTGCGATTTGGGATGATGCTGTGGCGTGTGCGTCAGTTCAGGTTGGCGCCGGAGACTTCGACTGCTTGTTTCCAGGTGTCGAGTTCCATGTTGATGTGGTCGGCGAAGGCGGCGGGGGTGGAGCCTACGGTTTCGTAGCCGTAGCTGTTCAGTTGGGCCTTCAGGTCGGGGGTGTTGATGGCGGCGGCGATGGCGGTGCTGAGGGTGTCGAGGATGGCGGGCGGCGTGTTGGCGGGGGCCAGGATGCCGTACCAGCCGTTGACGACGAAGCCGGGGACGGCTTCGGCGACGGTGGGGACGTTGGGCAACAGGGGCGAGCGGTGCTCGCCGGTAACGGCCAGGGCCTTGAGCTTGCCGGACTGGACCTGGGGCAGCGAGGTGGAGATGCTGTCGAACATGAGGGAGACTTCGCCGCCCAGCAGGGCGACGACGGCGGGGCCGCTGCCTTTGTAGGGGACGTGCAGCATGTCGGTGCCGGTGCGGTGCTTGAACATTTCGGCGGCCAGGTGGCTGGTGTTGCCGTTGCCGGCGGAGGCGAAGCTGAGCTTGCCGGGATGTTGCCTGGCGTAGGCGATCAGTTCCGGGATGTTGTTGGCGGGCGTGGACAGCGGGGCCGAGACCAGCATGGGCAGGGTCGCGACCAGCGAGACCGGGGCGAAGTCGCGGCGGGTGTCGTAGGGCAGCGATGGATAGAGGCTGGGGTTGATGGCGTGGGCGGCCAGGACCATCAGCAGGGTGTAGCCGTCGGGTTTGGCGCGAGCCAGTTGCGACGAGGCGATGGCGCCGCCGGCGCCGGGTTTGTATTCCAGCACCACGGGCTGGTTCCACTTTTTCTGCAGGGCCGCGCCGAGCGGGCGCGCCAGCATGTCGGCGCTGCCGCCGGGCGGGTACGGGATCAAGAGCGTGATGGGCTTGTCGGGATAGGCGCCGGCGTGCGTTGGAACGGCGGGTTGCGCGCGGACGGCGGGCGCCGCGGCGAACAGCAGGCTGGCAGTTGCCAGGACGGCAAGGCAAGGACGGTACATGGCAGACTCCGGAAGGACTCGGACAGGGCGGGGAATGCTGGCGGCGTCCCATGCGACAACCCGCGGCGTGGAAGAACGATGCGGCAACGCCCCGGCACTGGCCGGCAATGATCGGGGCATGGGGCTTGCCTCAGCCCCCGACGTAGCGCGGCGCGCCGGCGGCATCCAGCGTGATGACCGAAGGCGTGTCGGGAAACTGCAGGGCTGCTTCGGTGGCGGCCTGCAGGTCGTCGGCGCTGACGCCTTGCAGCATGGCGTGCACGCGCAGGCCGGCGGGCGTGACGTCGATCACGGCCAGGTCGGTGTAGATGCGCGTGACCACGCCGGCGCCGGTCAGCGGGTAGCGGCATTGGCGCAGGATCTTGGGCGCGCCGTCGCGGCCGCGGTGTTCCATCATGGCCAGCACCTGGCGCGCGCCGACGGCCAGGTCCATGGCGCCGCCGACAGCGGGAATGGCGTCGGCGGCGTCGGTCTTCCAGTTGGCCAGGTCGCCGCGTTCCGAGACCTGGAAGGCGCCGAGCACGGCGTAGTCGAGATGGCCGCCGCGCATCATGGCGAACGACACGGTGTGCTCGGTGATGGATGCGCCCGGCAGCAGGGTGATGGGTTGGCGGCTGGCGTTGATGAGGTCGGGATCGATGGCATCCCCGACCGCCGCGGGCCCCATGCCGGTGATGCCGTTCTCGCTGTGCAGCAGGATGTCCTTGTCGGGTGGCAGGTAGTCGCCGACCAGGGTCGGCATGCCGATGCCGAGGTTGACGACCGAACCATCCGGGATGTCGCCGGCCAGCAACTGCGCGACCTGCTGGCGGGTCATGGGCGTGATCGTCGGCATCTCAGGTCTCCACCCGCACTACGGTTTTCACGAACAGGCCGGGCGTCATGATGTGCTCGGGCACGAAGGCGCCCAGCGGCACGACCTCGTCGACCTGGGCGATGGCGTGGCCGGCGGCCATGCACATCACGGGATTGAAATTGCGCGCGGCGTGGCGGTACATCAGGTTGCCCCAGCGGTCACCCTGGTGCGCCCGCACCAGCGCGTAGTCGCCGCGCAGCGGCTGTTCGAGCACGTAGCCTACGCCGTCGATCACTTCCTGGCGGCGGCCTTGCGCCAGTTCGGTGCCGTAGCCGGTGGGCGTGTAGAACGGCCCCAGCCCGGCGCCGGCCGCGCGCAGGCGCTCGGCCAGGGTGCCTTGCGGCACGCATTCCAGTTCCACTTCGCCGGCGCGGAAGGCGCGGGCAAACGCTTCCGAATTGGGCGGGCGCGGATGCGAGCAGATGATCTTGCGCACCTGGCGGCGGTTGAGCAGCGCGGCGATGCCGCGGTCATGGGTGCCGGCGTTGTTGGCGATGATGGTGAGGTCGCGCCGGCCCAGTTCGGCCAGGCAGTGCAGCAGCTCGTACGGCACGCCGGCTTCGCCGAAGCCGCCGACCAGCACGCTGGCGCTGTCGGGGATGACGGCCACGGCATCCCGCAGGGAGGCTTGAATCTTGTCGATCACTTATTGCTCCTGCGCGATGCCCGCGGTGTCCACGATCTGTTTCCAGCGGGCGCGTTCCTGGTCGATGAAGGCGGCGAACTCGGCCGGCGTATTGCCGCCGGCCTGCCCGCCCATGGCGCGAAAGCGCTCGGTGATGTCCGGGCTGCGCACCACGTCGCGGGTGGCGGCATACAGCGTGTCGATGACGGTGGCGGGCGTGCCGGCCGGCGCCACCAGGCCGAACCAGGCGGTGACGACCATGTCGGGCACGCCGGCCTCGGCCATGGTGGGCACGTCGGGCAATTCCGCCAGGCGCCGCGCGCTGGTGACGGCCAGCGCGCGCAGCTTGCCCGACTGGATGTAGAGCATGGAACTGGGCAGGTTGTCGATCATGAAGGTGAACTGCTGGCCCAGCAGCGCGGCCACCGCGGGGCCGGCGCCCTTGTAGGGCACGTGGGTGCCGCCGATGCCGGCGCGCTGCTTGAACAGTTCGGCCGACAGGTGCGGCGACTGGCCGCTGCCCGAGCTGCCGAACGACACCTTGCCCGGGTCCCGCCGCGCCAGCGCCAGCAGGTCCGCCACGCTGCGCGCGGGCGAGGCTTCGTTGACCACCAGCACATTGGGTACGGAAATCACCAGCGTCACCGGCGCGAAGTCGGCCGGCTTGTAAGGCAGTGTCTTGTAGAGCGCGTAGTTGATGGCGTTGGGGCCGATGTTGCCCATCAACAGCGTGTAGCCGTCGGGCCTGGCGCGCGCCAGGGTCTGGGCGCCGATGATGCCGGCGGCGCCGGCGCGGTTCTCGACGATGACCTGCTGGCCCAGTTTCGCGGCCAGCTTGTCGGCGATCAGGCGCGCCGCGATGTCGGTGGTGCCGCCCGGCGAGGCCGGCACGATGAGGGTGAGGGGCCGTTCGGGCCACGCCGCCAGGGCGGGGCCTGCCATGGCGAGCCACAGCGCGCCGGCGGCCAGCCAGCGTTGCGAGTGCAGCATGCTTGTCTCCCTGCGTGATCCTGGTGCGGATCAACTTGTGCGAAGGAGTGTGGCCGCGATGCCGCGAAATGCCTATTCCGGAATCTGGAGGAGCGGCTTCGCCTGCGCAAAAGAGCGCGCCGCGCCTGCGGTGTCAGCGCGCGGCCATCTGCGCCGCCGTGCGCAGGAACGCCTGCAGCGCGCGGTTGCCGTCGTCGCGCCGCGTGACGGCGTAGACCGTGCCGCTGCCCACGCTGGCCGGCAGCGCGCACACCGCGATGCGCGCGCCGAAATGGCCGCACGCCGATTTCGGCACCAGCGCCACGCCCAGCCCGGCCGCCACCAGCGCCAGCTGCGCCGGCACTTCCGCCACGCGCTGCGCCACCGATTGCGCCAGGCCGGCGCGGGCGCAGGTGTCGGCCAATTCGCGGGCAAAGGCCGAGGTCTCGGCGCGCAGCATCACGAACGCATCCTGCGCCAGGTCCGCCAGGGCCACGCGCTTGCGGCCGGCCAGGCGGTGATCGGGCGGCAATGCCGCGACCACCGGATCGGGCCACAGCGCCTGCGATTGCAGCACGTCGTCATCGACCGCGGTGCGCGAGATGCTGACGTCGATGCGGTGGCCGCGCACCGCGTCGAGCTGCGCGGCCGGGTTCATTTCGTTGAGCAGCACCGACACCTGCGGATGGGTGCGCGCATGGCGCGCGATCAGCGCCGGCACCGGCCCCAGGAAGTGCGAGCCGGACAGGCCGATCTCGACCCGTCCCGCGCGGCCCTGGTCCACCGCGCGCACCCGCGCCGTGGCGTCCTTGATGCCGGCGAGCGTGGCGCGCACGTCGTTCAGGAACGCCGCGCCGGCGGCCGTCAGCGACACCCGGCGGTTGGTGCGGTCGAACAGCTTGACCTCGAGCTCGCGCTCGAGCTGGGCGATCTGCAGGCTCAGCGGCGGCTGCGAGATATGCAGGCGGGCGGCCGCGCGGGTGAAGTTGAGTTCTTCGGCCAGCACGGCGAAATAACGGAGTTGGCGGATTTCCATGGCGGCGAATGATTTGCAAAAGATATGAAACCAGACAAAAACTATATTGGAAACTATCGTTGGCGGCGAGCAGAATTGTTTGCGCGCCAATCCGGCGCAGACAACGCCCACCGGAGACCCGCCATGACCCAGTCGCCCCGCGTCCTGCGCATCGGCCAGATCGTTCCCAGTTCCAACACCACCATGGAAACGGAGATCCCCGCCATGCTGCGCCGGCGCGAGACCATCGCGCCCGAACGCTTCACCTTCCATTCCAGCCGCATGCGCATGAAGCAGGTGACGGCGGCCGAACTGGCCTCGATGGACCGCGAATCCGACCGCTGCGCGCAGGAACTGTCGGACGCCCGCGTCGACGTGCTGGGCTATGCCTGCCTGGTGGCCATCATGGCGCAGGGCCTGGGCTACCACCGCGCCTCGCAGGAACGGCTGCACCAGGCCACCGTGGACAACGGCGCGCCCGCGCCCATCGTCTCCAGCGCCGGCGCGCTGGTCGAAGGCCTGCACGCCATCGGCGCGCGCAAGGTCGCGATCCTGACGCCCTACATGAAGCCGCTGACCAAGCTGGTGGTGGACTACATCGAACACGAAGGCATCGAAGTGCACGACAGCCTGTCGCTGGAGATCGCCGACAACCTGAAGGTGGGCGCGCAGGACCCGATGGCGCCCGCCAGCCACGTCGAGCGCCTGGATACGCGCGGCGTCGACGCCGTGGTGCTGTCGGCCTGCGTGCAGATGCCCTCGCTGGCGTCGATCCAGCCGGTGCAGGACCGCCTGGGCCTGCCGGTGGTGACCGCCGCCGCGGCCACGGTCTATCGCATGCTCAAGGTGCTGGACCTGGAAACGCGCGTGCCCGACGCCGGCGAACTGCTGACCGGCAAGTATTGACCGCTATTTCCCGAGCGACAGGATCTCGTTGGCGTTGACGATGGCGCCGGCGATTTCCTCGGTCGTGACGCGCTTGTTCATGGCCTGTTCGCGGATCAGGTCGTAGGCCTGCCCTTCGGTCACGTTGCGCGTGCGCATCAGGATGCTCTTGGCTTCGGCGATGCGGCGCGCGCCCAGCAGCTTGCCTTCCAGCTTGCGCAGCCGGCGCGCGTGCGAGCGGATGTCGTCATCGACCTGGCGCGCCACCACCAGCGTGGACAAGAGGCCGAACGACCGCACCGGCGACGGCAGCACTGCCTTGGCGCCGATACGCAGCACCGCTTCGACGATGGTCGGATTCTCATAGGTGACGATGGCGATGACCATCGGCCCGTCGTCGCTCTTGGCCCATTCGAAGCCCAGGTCGATCACGTCCGGCCGCACCGCCAGGAACACCGCGTCCAGCCCCTCGGGCAGGGTCGGCGCGGGCGGCCAGAAGGTCTGCACCTGACAGCCGATGCGCTGCAGTTGCTGCGTCAGCTGCCTGCCGTCGGCGTCGTCCGGATGGTAGACGGCGATGCGCAGGGTGCGCAGGTCTTTCAGCAGGGAAGGCGTCGCGCGCATCACGCGCAGGCGGCTGGCCGGCTCCACCGTCAGATCTCCAGCGAGCTCAGGGTCGCCGTCCAGTCGCCCAGCGAATGGGTGACCAGGTACGGGTCGGGATGCACTGCCCGCGTGGCCTCGCGCACGATGGTGAACTGCCCCTTGCCGTTGACCCGCCCCACCCGCGGATAGAGGCAGGTGTGGTGGTTGGTGGGGTCGATGCGCACCCGGCCCTGCGGCGCCTGGAACTCGCTTTGCAGCACCCGCGGCAGGATCTGCGCGATCTCGTCGGTGCCGGTGTCGCGGTAGGCGTTGGCGAAGATGTGCATCTGGAAGTAGGCCGCCTCCCAGCACAGGTTGGGCACGCAGTCCTGGCCGAAGCGCCGCCGCAGCCGTTCGAGGCAGCGGTGGTTGACCTCGGAGTCGATCGACTGGAAGTACGGCGCCGACGTGAAATGCCCCGCGGCCACCTCGGGTTCCATCTGCGAGATCTCGGCCTCGGAGGTGGTCAGGCTGGCGATCGGCATGGTCTTGGGATCGAAGCCGGCGTCGGCG
Organism: Achromobacter sp. ISS7; assembly: GCF_056523125.1. Lineage (NCBI taxonomy): Bacteria > Pseudomonadati > Pseudomonadota > Betaproteobacteria > Burkholderiales > Alcaligenaceae > Achromobacter > Achromobacter sp. ISS7. The sequence goes on from NZ_JAWRZD010000001.1 coordinate 4,178,797, forward strand.
TAGGCGCGGTACAGGCAGGCGGTGGAGTTGCCCACCACGGTCGAGAAGATGAAGTCCGGCCGCTTGTTGCGGATGTCGTCGAGGATTTCGCGGTAATCGCGCTCGGTCGCGGTCAGCGGCACGTAGCGCTCGCCCAGCTTGGCGCTGTCCTGGCGCTGCAGCACCAGCTCGCGCATGATGCGGTTGGATTCGTAGGGATAGATGTAGTCCGAGCCGATCAGGTAGACGCGGGCGCCGAAGTTGGCGGTCATGAATTCCGCCAGCTGCACGCTGTTCTGGTTGGGCGCGGCGCCGGTGTAGATGATGTTGTTGGAGAACTCGAAGCCTTCGTACAGCGTCGGGTAGAACAGCAGCCGGTTCCATTTCTCGACCACCGGCAGCACCGCCTTGCGGCTGCTGGACATGTAGCAGCCGAAGATGACGTTGACGCGGTCCTGGGTGATCAGCCGTTCGGCCAGCACGCTGTAGGTGGCCGGGTCGGAGCGCGGGTCGTAGCGCACCGGCACGATCTCGCGCCCGTCGACGCCGCCGGCCTCGTTGATCTCGTCGATCGCCAGCAGCGTGCCCTGCAACTGGGAACGGCCTATGGTCGATGTGGCCCCCGTTTCAGAGAACAACACGCCCACGCGGATAGGATCTTTGTTTGCCATGGTCGGAGGAACCGCCGCACAGAGGTCAATCGGTCGAGGTGATCAGTTTCAGCATAGGCGCGCGTGGCGTCAACACGTGGATTCCTGGGGGTCAGCCGAGCGTCGCGCGGCTGTAGCCATGCGCCAGCGCGGCCGGCAGCGCCGCCGCGTTCAGCACGATGCGGTAGCCGCGGAATCCGAACATCGCCCGCAGCTGCGGCTCGGCGCGGGCGTCCAGCGCCACGCATTGCACCCGCAGGCCGCGGCGGCGCAACCCCAGCACCGCCTCGCGCGCGTCGTCCACCAGGTAGCGCGGGTCGTGCACGTCGATGTCCGACGGCGCGCCGTCGGTGACGACGATGAGGGCGCGCCGCTCGCCCGGCGTGCGCAGCGCCAGCTCGCCGGCATGGCGCAGCGCGGCGCCCAGGCGCGTGGAATAACGGGCCCGGGCCGCCGCGATGCGGCCCAGCGCCGCGCCCGTGGGCGCGGCGCCGGCGTCCAGCAGGCGGTAGTAGTGCACCGCGGCGCGCGTGTCCGAGCAGAAGCCATGCACCGCGATGTGGTCGCCGTGCCCGGCCACGGCGCCCACCAGCAGCGCGGCCGCGCGCTTCTCCAGGTCGAGCACCGTGGCGCCGTCCCGCGGCGCGGGGTCGTTGGCCGAGGCCGACAGGTCCAGCAGCACCAGCGTGCTGCAGACGCCGGGCTGGCTGCCCGGCCGCTGGAAGAAGCGCGCGTCCGGCGCCAGGTCCAGGCGGCGGTCGATCATGACTTCAATGGCCGCGTTCAGGTCGATGTCATCGCCCTCCCATTGGCGCCGCAGGCGCCGCGCCCGGTCCAGGCGGCGCGAGCGCGGCAGCACCAGCCGCTGCTGCCGCAGCCCCGCCAGCAGCGACGCGTCGGCGCGCCAGCCGGGCAGGCGCTCGATCACGGTGCACCAGTCCGGCCGGCTGCGCGCCAGCCGGTAGTCCCATTCCGGATAGCCGTAGCGGCCCAGTTCGACGTCCTCGTCCGACGCCGCCTGGGCATCGCCGGGCGCCGCCTCGCGCGATCGCGGCGCCGCGCCCTGGCTGCCCAGGGCCAGCGCGGGCGGCGGCTCGGCGGCCTCGCCGTAGTCCCACAGGTAGCTGTTGTCGTCGCGGTAGGCCACCGGCACCACGTACTGCAGCGGATTGAAGCGCACCCGCATCTGTCCCAGGTCGTTGGCCAGCAACGAAGCCAGCCGGCGGAACGCGGCGACATCCGCCAGGTCGGCGGCGGCCTGCGCCTCGAACAGGTCGCGCGCCTTGTTGACCCAATGGTTGTCGTCGCGCAGCGCGGGATCCATCAGCAGGCGGCACAGGCGCTGCACCAGCGCGGTGAAGCTCAGGTCGGTCGGATCGGGTGGCGGCGGGACGAACGGACGGAACCAGCGCCGCACGCCGGGGTATAGGTTCGCCAGCACGCGCTCCACGCGCGCGTCCTCGATGGCGGACACCACCGCCAGGCCCATCGGCTTGAGGCTGGCGACCGGCTGGGCCATGGGCGAATACAGCAGGTGCGCGGCCGCGTGCGCCACGGCGGCGCGGCGCAACGCGGCGGCATCCAGCTCCACGCCACCCGGCGCATCGACGCGCGGCACGCCGACCGCCGACGTCGCCTCGCCGGCCACGGCCTCGTCCTGCGCGCCGGCCGGCAGCAATAGATGCGTGGCCGTCAGCACCGGCCGCGGCGGCGCGCCCGCCGCTTGCGCGTCCATCGACTCGACCGCCACGGCGCGCCCGGCCAGGCCGCACAGCAGCCACGACAGTCCCGGTCGGGCAGGATCCGGCACGGCCGAACGCACCCGCGCGACCGCCGCGCCCTCCCCTGCCCCCGGCGGATGCAGGCCGCGCATCGTCATTCCAGGTTGGCGTCGATCAACGCCCGCAACGCCGCCGCCATGTCGGGGTCGTCGGTCAGGGCGCGCGTCATGGTCATGTCGCAGCTCTCGGCCGGACTGACGCCGTCGCGGATGAGCACGCCGGCATAGATCAGCATGCGGGTCGACACGCCTTCGTCCAGGCCATGGTGCTTGAGCTCGCGCGAACTGTGCGCGATGCGCACCAGCCGGCGCGCCAGGCCGGCGTCGATGCCGGCCTCGTGCGCCACGATCGCGGCTTCATGCCCGGCGTCGGGATAATCGAAATCCAGCGCGACGAAGCGCTGGCGCGTGGACGGCTTGAGATCCTTGGCGCTGCTCTGGTAGCCGGGGTTGTACGACACCACCAGCTGGAAGTCGGGATGCGCGTGGACCACCTCGCCCTTCTTGTCCAGCGGCAGGATGCGGCGCGCGTCGGTCAGCGGATGGATCACCACCGTGGTGTCCTGGCGCGCCTCGACCACTTCGTCCAGGTAGCAGATGCCGCCGTGGCGCACCGCCAGCGTCAGCGGGCCGTCGTGCCAGGCGGTGCCATCGGCATCCAGCAGGTAGCGGCCCACCAGGTCGGATGCCGTCATGTCCTCGTTGCAGGCCAGCGTCACCAGCGGCCGGCCGAGCTTCCAGGCCATGTATTCCACGAAGCGCGTCTTGCCGCAGCCGGTGGGGCCCTTCAGGATCAGCGGCAGCCTGTGCGCATAGGCATGCGCGTACAGCTCGGCCTCGCGGCCGCTGGGGCGGTAATAGGGTTCTTGCGCAATCCGGTAGGAGTCGAGCGGAGCGGCCACGGCGTGGATCCTGTGCAGCGGTCCGGCCGGCGCGCGGCCGGACCTGGCGAACGAAAGGGAACTAGCGGTGTTGCGGCGCCTCGTTGGGAATGCCGTCGATCGGGCATTCCGGCGTGCCCACGGTCGAGCGCGTGAACGACTCGACCTGCTTGCGCGTGCCTTCCGGATCGTTGATCCAGTTGGCGTAGAAGTTGTAGGGGCAGGCGGCGACGCCGGTGGCTTCCTCGCCGGAATTGATCTTGCCGGTGTAGCCGCGATGCACCAGCTTGAACAGGTGGTTCTGCGACTGCATGTTCTTGCGCGCGTCGCGGATCAGGCTGGTCGACAGCTCGGCGTACTGGATGCCCATTTCCTCCTCGCCGCATTCGCCCAGCGTGCGGCCGTCGAAGCCGATGATGGCGGAGTGGCCGAAGTAGGAATAGACGCCGTCGAAGCCGGCCGCGTTGGCCACCGCCACGTAGACGTTGTTCATCCACGCCATGGCCTTGGACACCATCACCTGCTGGTCCTTGGCCGGGTACATGTAGCCCTGGCAGCGCACGATCAGTTCGGCGCCGCGCATGGCGCAGTCACGCCAGATCTCGGGATAGTTGCCGTCGTCGCAGATGATGAGGCTGATCTTCAGGCCCTTGGGGCCGTCCGACACGTAGGTGCAGTCGCCCGGATACCAGCCCTCGATCGGCACCCAGGGCATGATCTTGCGGTACTTCTGCACGATCTCGCCCTGGTTGTTCATCAGGATCAGCGTGTTGTAGGGCGCCTTGTTGGGATGTTCCTCGTGGCGCTCGCCGGTCAGCGAGAACACGCCCCAGACGTTGGCGCGGCGGCAGGCCTCGGCGAACACGGCGGTCTCCTCGCCGGGAATGGCCGAGGCGGTGTCGTACATCTCCTTGGCGTCGTACATGATGCCGTGGGTCGAGTACTCGGGGAAGATGACCAGGTCCATGCCGGGCAGGCCGCGCTTCATGCCCACCACCATGTCGGCGATCTTGCGGGCGTTGTCCATCACCTCGGCCTTGGTGTGCAGGCGCGGCATCTTGTAGTTCACGACGGCCACGCCCACGCAATCGTTGCTGCTGGAGATATCTCCGTGTCTCATGACAATGCTCCTCGTTGGTTGACGGTCATACCGTCAGGAAAGACCTGATCTTGTCCTGGTCCACGCCGGCCCGGCCGGCCTCGTGCACGATGCGGCCCCGGTCGATGACCAGGAAGCGGTCGGCCAGGTCCAGCGCGAAACCCAGCATCTGTTCGGAAACGACGATGGCGAAGCCGCGCTCTTGCCGCAGCGCGTTCAGCGCCCGCGCGATGTCCTTGATGATGGAAGGCTGGATGCCCTCGGTGGGTTCGTCCAGGATCAGCACCCGCGGGTTGGAGACCAACGCGCGGGCGATCGCCAGCTGCTGCTGTTGCCCGCCCGACAGGTTGCCGCCCTTGCGCCGGCGCATCTCCTGCAGCACCGGAAAGAAGCGGTACAGGTAGTCCGGCACCGCCTTCAGGCCGCTGCGCTCGGCGCCGGTCATGATGTTCTGCTCGACCGTCAGGAACGGGAAGATCATGCGCCCCTGCGGCACGAAGGCCAGCCCGTTGCGCACCCGCTGGTAGCTCTCCAGCCCGGACAGCTCGGCGTCGTCGAGCCGGATGCTGCCCGAGCCGGAGCGCAGCATGCCGATGAGCGCCTTGAGCAAGGTGGTCTTGCCCATGCCGTTGCGGCCCATGATGGCCACCGACTCGCCCGGCGCCACCTCGAAGCTGACGTCGCGGATGACGTGCGATTCGCCGTAGCTCACATTCAACCTGTCGATGCGGAACATGGGGGGCCTCCCTGTCAATGGCCGAGGTATACGTCGAGCACGCGCGGATCGGCCTGCACCTCGGCCACGCTGCCCTCGCTCAGTAGCCGGCCCTGGTGCAGCACCGTGACCTTGTGGGCGATGCGCTTGACGAAATCCATGTCGTGCTCGATCACCACCACCGATTTGCCGCGCGCGATGCGCGCCAGCAGCTCGGCGGTCTGTTCGCGTTCGCGCGGGCTCATGCCGGCCACCGGTTCATCCAGCAGCAACAGGCGCGGCTCCTGCATCAGCAGCATGCCGATCTCCAGCCACTGCTTCTGGCCGTGGCTCAGGCGCCCGGCCTTTTCCGCCAGCCGGTCGGCCAGGAACACCTGCGCCGCCATCGCCTCGATGCGCGCGCGCACCTCGCCGGTGCGCCGGAAGCGCAGCGACCGGATCACGCCGTGCGCGTTCGGCAGCGAGATCTCGAAGTTCTCCAGCACCGTCAGGTCTTCGTACACCGATGGCGTCTGGAATTTACGGCCGACTCCGGCGCGCACGATGTCGAATTCCGCCATGCGCACCAGGTCGCGGCCTTCGAACATGACGCGGCCCGCGGACGGCCGCGTCTTGCCGCAGATGATGTCCAGCAGCGTGGTCTTGCCGGCGCCGTTGGGCCCGATGATGACGCGCAGCTCGTCCTGTGCCACGCTCAGGCTCAGGCCGTCGACGGCGCGAAAGCCGTCGAACGACACGGTCAGATCCTCGACGCTCAGGATGGCGCCGGCGCTCGGGCGGTCGATGCGCATGTCCATGGCGGGCGACTCCGTCATATCCAGGGCGGTGCTCATCGCGCCCCTCCGGCGGCGCGGCGCGCCTGCCACTGGCTGACCACCCCGGCCAGGCCATTGGGCATCGCCACCACCACCACGATGAAGATGGCGCCCAGGAAGTACAGCCAGATCTCGGGGAACGTCTCGGACAGATAGGATTTGAGAAAGCCGATCAGCAGCGCGCCGACCACGGCGCCCGGGATCGACAGCCGGCCGCCGACCGCCGCATAGATCACCATCTCGATCGACGCCACCACACCGATGGCCCCGGGCGAGATCAGCCCCACCTGCAAGGTGAAGAACGCGCCGCCGATGGACGACAGCACCGCCGCCACGCAGAACACGCAGGCCTTCACGTGGGCCGTGTCGTAGCCCGAGAAACGCACGCGGTCCTCGCGGTCGCGGATGGCGATGAGGATCTTGCCGAGCCGGCTGCGCACGATCGCCAGCGCCGCCAGCATGGCCAGCGTCAGCGCGGCCGCCTCGATCAGGTACAGCACCAGCTTGCCGTCGTCGCCGACGATGTCCCAGCCCAATAGCGTGCGGAAATCGGTGATGCCGTTGGCCCCGCCCGTGTCGCCCTGCTGGCCGATGATCAGCACCGTCAGCGTCATGGCCAGCGCCAGGGTCACGATGGCGAAGTACACGCCGCTGACCCGCTTGCGGAAGATCGCCAGCGAGAACAGGTAGGCGGCCAGGCCGGGCAAGGCCACGATCAGCAGCAGCGTCCAGCCCAGCGAATGGAACGGCAGCCACCAGGCCGGCAGGCTGTCGACGCTGCTCCACACCATGAAGTCGGGCAGGTCGGGCGCGGACGCCTCCAGCTTCAGGAACATGGCCATCATGTAGCCGCCCAGGCCGAAGAAGATGCCCTGCCCCAGGCTCAGCACCCCGCTGTAGCCCCAGGTCAGCACGATGCCGATGGCGACGAAGGCGAAGGCCATGTATTTGCCGACCAGGTTGAGCCGGAACGGGTCCAGCGCCAGCGGCAACACGGCCAGGATCAGCAGCGCCACCAGCGCCAGCGCGATCTCTTCGGTCCTGCGGTGCAATGCCTTCATCGCGTCATCCTCGCGTCTTGGTGGCGAACAGCCCGTTGGGGCGGAAGTACAGCACCGCGATCACCAGCACCAGGATGGTGACCTTGGCCATCGAACCGCTCATCAGGTATTCCAGCGTGGTCTGCGACTGCGCGATCGCCAGGCCCGAGAACGCCGTGCCCAGCAGGCTCTGCACGCCGCCGAACACCACCACGATGAACGAGTCGACGATGTACAGCTGGCCGGTGCCGGGGTTGGTCGAGCCGATCATGGTGAAGACGCAGCCCGCGATGCCCGCCAGGCCCGAGCCCAGCGCGAACGTCAGCGCGTCGACCCGCCGCGTGTTGATGCCCACGGCCCCGGCCATGGCACGGTTCTGCGTCACCGCGCGCACCCGCAGGCCCCAGGCGCTGCGGTACAGCAGCAGGTACACGCCCAGCGCCACCAGCAGCGTCAGGCCCAGGATGAAGATGCGGTTCAGCGGAAACTGCAGGTCGGGCGTCGGCTCCCAGGCGCCGCTCAGCCACGACGCCAGCGGCACGCTGACCTCCTGCGCGCCGAAGATCGAGCGGTAGGCCTGCTGCAGGATCAGGCTCAGGCCCCAGGTCGCCAGCAGCGTGTCCAGCGGCCGGTTGTAGAACCAGCGGATGAAGCCGCGCTCAAGCAGGTAGCCGAACGCCGAGGTCACCAGGAACGCCAGCGGAATCGCCACGAACAGGTAGACGTCCATCCACCCCGGCGCCCAATGCTGGAACGCCACCGACACCAGGTAGGTGGTGTAGGCGCCCATGGCCATCAGCTCGCCGTGCGCCATGTTGATGACGCCCATCAGGCCGAACACCACGGCCAGGCCGATCGCCATCAGCAGGAGAATGCTGAACAGGCTGATGCCGTTGAAAAGCTGCATTGCGGCGATGTCGATGTTCATGATCGCGTTCCATGTCGCGTTGCCACCGCCGGCGGTCCCGCCGCCGGCGTCCTGCGGGCCCGGCTTACAGCTTCGGGAAGGGATTGGGTTCGATCAGGTCGGCCGATTCCCACACCACGTCGAACTGGCCGTCGGGCCGGGCGCGGCCCACCCGCACCTTCTTCCAGACGTGATGGTTCTTCTCGTGCACCCGCACCGTGCCTTCGGGCGCCTCCAGCGTCAGCCCGGCAGAAGCCGCGATGACCTTGTCGGGGTCGAACGAGCCGGCCTTCTCCACGCCCAGCTTCCACAGGTAGACGCTGTTGTAGGCCACCTCCATCGGATCGCCGATGACGCGGTCCTGCCCGTACCTGGCCTTGAAGGCCTTGACGAATTTCTCGTTGGCCGGATTCTTCAGGCTCTGGAAATAGCCCATGCAGGCGTAGTAGCCGGCGGCGTTGTCCTTGCCGATGCCCTCGATCTCGTTCTCGGACACCACGGTGGACAGCAGCACCACCCGCGTGCCGTCCAGCCCGGCCGCGCGCAGCTGCTTGTAGAAGGCCACGTTGGAGCCGCCCACCACCGTGCTGTAGATGCACTCCGGCTTGGCGGCCTTGATCTTGTTGATGATGGACGAGAACTCGGTGTGCCCGAGCGGCGCGTATTCCTCGCCCACCACCTTGGCGCCCATGTGCGCGATGGCCGGCTTGGCGATCTTGTTGCAGGTGCGCGGATAGATGTAGTCCGAGCCCACCAGGAAGAAGGTCTTGCCCTTCTCGCGCGCCATCCACTCGACCGCCGCGATCACCGACTGCGTGGCCTCCTGCGACGGATAGAACACGCGCGCGTCCTGCTCCTGCCCTTCGTAGTAGGTGGGGTAGTAAAGGAGGCCCTTGCTGCGCGCCAGCACCGGCAGCAGCGCCTTGCGCGAGGCCGAGGTGTAGCAGCCGACGATGGCCGCGACCTTGTCGCGGTCCAGCAGCTTGCGCGCCTTCTCGGCGAACACGGCGTTCTCGCTGGCGCCGTCCTCGACCACCGGCTCGATCTTGCGGCCCATCACGCCGCCCGCGGCGTTGATCTCCTCGATGGCCAGTTTCTCAGCGTCCACCAGCGACGCCTCGGCGATGGCGATGGTGCCGGACAGGGAATGCAGCAGGCCAAGTTTCACGCTGCCGTCCTGCGCGAACGCGGCGCGGGGCAATGCGGCCATCCCCGACGTGGCGCCCAGCAGGACCATGGAACCACTGTGCTGCAAAAAGCGGCGGCGGTTGTATGCGCTCATCGATACGCTCCTGTGCGTTGGCGAAGGCAAGCCTGCGGCCTGGCCGCCCGGGATTGGGCGGTCATCAGAGGCAGCCACATCACGACGACAACCGTCCGACCGTCGTGCACGTTTCTTCGGGCAAGGCTCCGCCCACGGCGCGTCGTTGCGCCATTCGAAAGAAGACGTTGTGCAAACGGAAAACGAAAAGGCCCGAGCCGGAAACTCCGGCTCGGGCCTTTTTGCCCCACGCCTGACTGGCAACACTGGCAGTCGGCGAAAATTGGAAGACGATCTTGCGTCTGGAAGGCATTCTGAAGAAGCGCACGGCCTCGTGCCATGCGTATTTTCCCTTACCGGACGCGGCCTCGCGGGCGGACTAGGGCATACGGCGGATCACGCTGTTGGCATACATCGGCCCTTGCACGTGGTGCCCCGTGACGACGTTGGTCTGGTAGCGCTGCACCACGCCTTCGAGCGATCGCGGATCGAGCAGCGCGCGCATCGTGGCAAAGCCCGCCGAGTCCACGCGCGCGGGCGCCTTGCCCTTGGGATAGAGGCGGCGCTTGCCCTCGTCCATCGGCGCCTGCAGCACGCCGCCGCTGGCGACCAGGTCCAGCACCAGCTTGCCATCGCGCAACCGCGCCGAACCGTGGGCGCCGAGTTCGGCATCGTCCAGCAGCAGGCTGCCAGTCAGGACGTAATCGCCCGACGGCAGCGGCTGCACGTACAGCCGCAAGGTGTAGGGCGGCTCGCCGTTGCGATCGTCGATGTGCCAGCGATACTCGCCGGCGACCCAGGCGGACGCGGCCGGCGCCGACGCCGTGGTGGCGGCCACGGGCGCGGCGGACTGCGCCATGGCGCCCGCGCACAGCGCCAGCCCCAGGACGGCGGCGCGCAGTGGCTGCGACAGGAAGGCGTGCATGGTGTTCTCCTTGTGATGCGTGCCCCAAGGGCACTCGGTTGATGCGTTCCAGGCCGGCGTCAGTACTTGACGCGCATGCTCAGCATGACGCTGCGCGGCTCGCCATAGGCATTGCCCATGTCGGCGTTGCCCAGGCGCTGGTAATAGACCTTGTCGAACAGGTTGTTGACGTTCAGCCCCAGCGAGACGTGCTCGTTGACGCGGTAGCCGACGCGCGCGTTCCAGATCGCGTAGCCGCCTTGCGACACGCGCACGGCGCTGCCGCTGACCGGTCCCTGCGCAGCGCTTTCGGTGTAGATGCCGCTTTTGACGTTGACGCCGCCGCCCACGCTCCAGCGGTTCCATTGGCCGGGCAGCTGGTAGGTGGTCCACAGCTGGAAGATGTGCCGGGGCGTGAAGGTGCGGAAGACCGCGCCGCCGTTGGTGTTGTCCTTCAGGTAGCGCGTGGTGTTGAAGGTGTAGCCGCCCGCCACTTCCCAGCCTGGCGCGAGCCGCCCCGACACCTCGGTTTCGAAGCCCTGGCTGCGCACCTGGCCGCTGGCCTCGTAGCAGCAATCGCCGACCTCGGGGTAGTTCGGGTCGCGCTGCGCGCGGTTGCGTTCGGTGATGCGGAACAATGCGAACGAGGTGTTCAGCCTGCCGTCCAGCCATTCGCTTTTCAGGCCCGCCTCGTAGTTGGATCCCACCACCGGCGGCAGCGATCCGCCGCTGGCCGAGCGCAGGTCGCTCTGCACGCGGAAGATGTCGGCGTAGCTGGCGTAGGCGGTCCAGTGGCTGTCGATGTCGTACACCAGCCCGGCGTACGGCGTCATGCGGCCATGCTCGCTGATGGCCGGATCGCTGTGGCCGCTGACCAGATTGGTGCTCTGCGTGCGCCACCAGCTCATGCGCGATCCCAGCACCAGCGTCAGCGGGTCGGCCACCTTCAGGCGCGCCATCGCGTAGATGCCCGACTGGCGCGTCTTGACGTCGCTCTTGCTGCCCCATTGCGGATCGGCCGGCTCCGGATAGTCGTGCACGTCGTAGTCGAAGACGTCCACCGCCCGCGCCGCGAAGCCCGGCAGCGCATAGGCGTTGTAGGCGCGCGCGCTGCGGTCGTACCAGTTGCCGCCGAACACCAGTTCGTGGCGGCGGCCCAGCGCCTCGAACGCGCCGGTCACCATCAGGTCCACGCCCAGCTGTTCATTGCGGTACTGGTTGCCGCCGCCGTACAGTCGCGGCCCCAGGCCGGTCTGGCGGTCGACGGCGCCGCGCACGTAGGCGTACTTGAGCTTGCTGGTTTCCTCGGCCTGGTTGACGTTGAGCTTGACGGTCCAGTCCGACGAGAACTGGTGCGCCAGCTCGGCGAACACCTGCGTGTTCTCGAAGTCCCAGCGGTTCCAGTCGGCGCCCAGGTAGGTGCCGCGCGTCAGGCCGAGATCGCCGCCATCCTTGTAGCGCGGCAGCTGCATCATGTAGGGCAGCCAGTCGCGCTTCTGGTAGCTGCCGCCCACGGTCAGCAGCGTGCGCTCGCCCAGGTCGGCCTCGACGATGCCGTAGTAGGCCTGCTTCTGCGAATTGGCCACGTCGTAGAAGTACTTGCGGTCTTCCTGCGCGGTGGCGATGCGGCCGCGCACCGAACCTGATGCGTTCAGCGGCGTCGACAGGTCGAGCTCGCCGCGATAGTTGTCCCACGATCCGGCGCTGGCCGAGCCGGTGAATTGCAGTTCGCGCGTGGGGCGCTTGCGCACCAGGTTGATGACGCCGCCCGGCTGGCCCGCGCCGTTGAACAGGCCGGCCGCGCCGCGCAACAGCTCGACGTGGTCGAACATGAACAGGTCGGGCTGGGCCCACGACGCGCCGCCGGTCTGCATCGGCACGCCGTCGTACTGGAAGTACTCGATCTGGAAGCCGCGCGAATAGAACTGCGGCACCGCGGCGGTGCCCATCAGGTCGATGGTGATGCCCGGCGTCTGCGCCATGGCATCCTCCAGCGATGCCAGGTTCTGGTCCTCGATGCGCTGGCGCGTGATGACGGATACCGACTGCGGAATCTCGCGCAACGACAGCGGCAGCTTGCCGCCGATGGTGACGCTGGGCGCGGTGTAGGACGCGCTGCCTTCGGTGACGCCGACCTGCTCGCCCCGCACCGTCACCGGCGCCAGCGTGGCCGTGCCGGCGGGCCCAGCCGTTTGCGCGCCGGCGTGCGCGCCTGCCGCCAGCCCCACCATCATGGCGCCGCGCCGCAGCCATGCGGCGCCGTTGTGGGAAGATGCCCGCCCGCGCGCCGGACGCCCCCGTTTCGCGCGAATCCCACGTGTCTCGATACCCACCATTGCCTCCGCTTCCAGCCCGCTCAACAAGATTGATAATCATCTTCAACGGCGCCGCGGCGGGCAATGCAAAAGGCTTTCGAATTCCGGATTAAGGCTTTCGTTTTTTCACCGGCGACACCGCCTGGCGGATGGCCGGCGCGTGGGCGCGCAGGGCCTCCCACAGGCGCGCCATGACCGGTCCCTGCGGCCGGTCGGCGCGCCGCGCGGCGGCCAGCGTCTCGGTGCTGCCCGGCAGGTGGCGGTTGGCCAGCGACAGCAGGCGGCCGTCGCGCAATTCATCTTCGACCAGGAAGCGCGGCATGTGGCCCCAGCCCAGGCCCTGCTGGATGATCTCCTTCTTCATCAGCTGGTCGGCCACGGTGCACTGGCGCGCCCCCTCGACCATGAAGTAGTCGCGCGCCGGCGTGTGGCGGGCGGTGTCGCGCATGACGCACTGGGTGTAGTCGCGCAGGTGTTCGGGCCGCAGGGCGCGTGGCGACGGCGCCAGATAGCCCGGCGCGGCCACCGGCACGAACGGCACGCTGCCCAGTTCCAGCCATTCGACGCGCGCGTCGCCCGGCTCCACGCGATGCAGGATCAGGTCGGCGTCGCCGTCCAGCAGCCGTTCCCACGGGCCGGTCACGGCCTCGAAGTGCAGGTTCAGGCGCGTGGCCGGCCACTGCGCGAAGAACTGGCCCAGCAGCCCCAGCAGCAGCGGGCGCGGACAGAAGTCGCCGATCACCACGTTCAATTCGCTTTCCTGGCCCATCGCCAGTTGCTCGGCATGGGCCCGCAGGCCCGCCAGTTCGCGCAGCAGCGCCTGGGCGCGCGCATGGAACGATTGCCCGGCGGCGGTGAGCCGCACCCGGTAGCCGCTGCGGTCCAGCAGCGCCAGGTCCAGTTGCCGTTCCAGCTTGGCCACGGCCGCGAACACCGCGGGATGCGAGCGATGCAGCGTCTCGGCCGCGGCCTGGAAGCCGCCGGCCCGCACCACCGCGTCAAAGCACTGCAGGTCGTGCAGCGTGAATTCGCTCATGTCAGGTTTTCCTACAGTGACTGTGCGATCTTTGTAATTTCTTTCAGGATGGGCCGCAACTACGATCCGTCTCACGGTCGACACCGTTGCCCGGCCCGGCAGATGAGCGCGACATCGCCCAGAGCCCCGCACACCCCTCATACCAGACAGGACGCTCATCATGCCTACCGACACGACTTTCATCACCACGGGCGACGGCGCCCGCATCGCCTACCGCTGGGACGGCGACGCCGGCCTGCCGGTGCTGGCCCTGTCCAACTCCATCGGCACCACGCTGCGCATGTGGGACGACCTGGTGCCGGCGCTGGAGCGGCACTTCCGCGTGCTGCGCTTCGACACCCGCGGCCATGGCGATTCCAGCGTGCCGGCCGGCCCCTATTCGCTGGACCGGCTCGGCCGCGACGTGCTGGAGCTGTTCGATGCGCTGGGCGTGGAACGCGCCCACTTCCTCGGCCTGTCGCTGGGCGGCATCATCGGCCAATGGCTGGGCGTGCACGCGCCGGACCGCATCGACCGCCTGATCCTGGCCAACACCTCGCCCTACCTCGGGCCCGCGCCACAATGGGACGAGCGCATCGCCGCCACGCTGCTGGCGCCGGACATGAAGGCGTCCGCCGAGACCTTCCTGGCGAACTGGTTCCCGGCCGCGATGCTGCAGGCCGGCGGACCGGTCATCGACACGTTCCGCGACATGTTGCTGAACACCGACCGGCACGGCCTGGCGGGCGCGTTCGCGGCGGTGCGCGATGCCGACCTGCGCCGCACCATCGCGCTGATCCCGCGGCCGACGCTGGTGATCGCGGGCCGCGACGACACCGTCACCGCCGCCAGCCATGGCGAACAGATCGCCGCGACCGTGCCCGGGGCGCAATGGCGCCTGCTGGAGGCGGTGCACCTGTCCAACATCGAACGGCCGGATGAATTCCGCGAAGCGGTGCTGGGGTTCCTGCTGGCGCGCTGAAGCCCGCGCCCGACGGACCCGGCGCGCTCAGCGCAGGCTGCTGGGCGCGGCGCCGAAACGGCGCCGGAAGGCCACCGAGAAATGCGCGGGCGCGTAGCCCACGTGCCAGGCCGCTTCGGACACGCTCAGGCCGCCGTTCAGGATCAGCTCGCGGCCACGCGTCAGGCGTGTTTCCTGCAGATGGCGCGCCATGCTGACGCCGAAGGCGCGCTTGAACGCCAGGTCCAGCTGACGCGCGTTGAGCCCGAGTTCGCGCGCCAGCGCCGCGGACGATGGCGCCTCGCGCAGATCGGCGGCCAGGCGGCGGTGCGCCTCGTGCGCCGCATCCAGTTCGCGGGCGGCGGCCACCGGCGACGCGGCGCCGCCAGCGGGCAACGCCTGCCCGGCCTGGGCCAGGGCCACCGCCGCCAATTCCAGGCTCTTGGCCGCCAGATACAGCGCGCGCGCCGCGCCCTCGTAGCGGCAGACCCGCACCTGGGCCGCGATGCGCCGCGCCTCGCGGCCCGCCGCGCCGTGCCAGAAGACGGGGCCGTCGGCGCCCGCCGCGGGATCCAGGCCGCGCAGGAAATCAGGATCGATGCCCAGTTCGTCGCGCAGTTGCGCCGCCGGCAACGTCGCCAGCGTGAACTGCTGGTCGACGCCGGCCTCGAACGCGTCGGCGCCGCGCGCCTGCCCCGGCGTCCAGGCCAGGCACAGCACCGGGCCGCGCAGCGCCAGCGGCTGGCGGTCCTCGACCCGGCTGCTGACGCGCCCGTCGAGCAGGATGACCTTCAGGCCGGGATACAGGGCTTCTTCGCGCCATTCGGTGCGGCCACGGCGGAACACGCCGGCGCGCAGGCCGCGGCCGTTGGCGAGATCGAAGGCCGCGTCGACGCGGTGATAGTCGGCGGCGGCCGTGGCGCGGCCGGCGCGGGAATGGAACATGGGAAACGATCCGGAAGGGCCGGACAGGTTTATTTGAGAATAATTATTATTACCTGCGCGCAGGCGGAACTCAATCCGGACCCGTCCACGCCCGGCGGGACATCGTGGCGGCGCGCCCGCCGCTACTCCCCGGCCCGTTCCCAGCGCCGCTGGATCGCCTTGGCGGCCACCACGCCGTCCGCCATCGACGTGACCACGCAGGGATGCATGCGGTGGGCCACCTCGCCGATGGCGTAGATGTCCGGCACGCTGGTCTCGGCGGTGGCGAAATCGGTGCGGATGTAGCCCCGCTCGTCGCGCGCCAGCTGCAGGCCGTCGGCAAACGCCGCCTGCGGCTCCCAGCCGTAGAAAACCAGGATCAGGTCGTAGCGCTGGCCGTCGACGCTGCGCGTGGCCGGGTCGACCTGGTAGGGGCCGATGCGCACGCCTTCCTTGCCGGCACGCAGCACCCATTGCTGCTGGGCCCGCACGCTGCGGGCGTACAGATGCACGGCGCGGGCGCCGCGGTTACGCACATAGACGTAGTTCTCGAAGGCGTTGTCGCCCCCGCCCAGCACGGCCACCGACAGGCCGGAGTAATCCTGCGCCACGATCGGCGAGCCCGGCCCGATCAGCACGCCGGGCCAGTTGGCCCCCGGCGGATGTTCCGGAAAGCCCTTGGCGCGCACGCCCGAGGCGATCACCAGGGTGCGCCCGCGGACCTGCGATACGTCCCCCTTGGCGTCGGCCAGGGTCGCCTCGACGCCGCCCTTGCACGGGCGCACCGCCGTCACCCGGGTGTCCAGGCGCAGCGGCACGCCGGCGGCGCGCACGCTGGTGTCGATGTTGGCGGCCACCTGCTGGCCGGTCATCCCGGGCAGCACCGCGATCCAGTCGTCGGCGAACGGGTTGTCCACGCTCAGGCCGCCCAGGCGGCCGCTGGCCTCGACCAGCAGCGGCGCCAGGCCCAGCCGGGCCAGCCACAGGGCGCAGGAAGCGCCGGCCGGGCCGCCCCCTACAATGACCGCATCGTGCATCTGTTGCATTTCATCCCTTGTTTGCCGTCCCCGCCCTCGCGCGGGCGCCCGGCCATGGCCGAATTGTAGCCAGCGCGCCGGCCCGGTCCGCCGCCGCCTTACAATTCCGGGATTCCACCCAGGTTTTCATCATGCCCACACGCCGCATCATCCTTTCCGGACTCGCGCTCGACGCCCGCATCGGCATCCTCGAACACGAACGCCGCGCCACCCAGCCGCTGCACGTCGATGCCGAGTTCGATGTCGACATCCAGCGCTCGGTCGACGATCACGATATCCACAGCGTGCTGGACTATCGCCGCCTGCGCGAGGCCATCGTCGAGGAGTGCACCCAGGCGCACGTGAACCTGATCGAAACCCTGGTGGAACAAGTCGCCGCGCGCCTGTTGGCCGACTTCCATGAAATCCGCTCGCTGCGCCTGCGCATCAGCAAGCCCATGGCCTTTTCCGACTGTGCGGCGGTGGGCGTGGAAATCCAGATCTCGCGTTGACCATGAACGACATCGCCACTCCCCCCGAAGTCCGCTTCCGCACCGAAGCCGAAGAAATCAAGGCCCCCACGCCGCACGCGCAAAGCGCGCTTGCTGCCCCCCAAGGGGGCGTTTTTCCCGTGGGGCGGCCCGACGAGAAAAAAGCCCGCCACGAAGGCAACAAGCTCACCAAGCGCCTGGCGCGCGAGACCACCCGCGCCCTGTCCGACTACAACATGATCGAGGCGGGCGACCGCGTGATGGTGTGCCTGTCGGGCGGCAAGGACTCCTACGCCATGCTGGACATCCTGCTCCAGCTGCAGAAGCGCGCGCCGTTCCCGTTCGAGCTGGTCGCGGTCAACCTCGACCAGAAGCAGCCCGGCTTTCCCGCCGACATCCTGCCGCGCTACCTGACCGAGCTGGGCGTGCCGTTCCACATCGAGACGCAGGACACCTATTCGATCGTCACGCGCGTGCTCGAAGAGGGCAAGACGATGTGCTCGCTCTGTTCGCGCCTGCGCCGCGGCATCCTGTACCGCGTGGCCTCGGAACTGGGCGCCACCAAGATCGCGCTGGGCCATCACCGCGACGACATCCTGGGCACGTTCTTCCTGAACCTGTTCTACGGCGGCAAGGCCAAGGGCATGCCGCCCAAGCTGGTGTCCGACGACGGCCGCCACACGGTCATTCGCCCGCTCGCCTACGTGCCGGAAACCGACCTGATCGCCTACGCCGAACTCAAGCAGTTCCCGATCATTCCCTGCAACCTGTGCGGCTCCCAGGAAAACCTGAAGCGCAAGGAAGTCGGCCGCATGATCAAGGAATGGGACAGGCAGCACCCGGGCCGCTCGTGGAACGTCTTCAACGCGCTGTCGCGCGTGGTGCCGTCGCACCTGATGGACCGCGACCTGTTCGATTTCGTCGGCCTCAAGCCGACCGGCGTGCCCGACGCCAACGGCGACACGGCGTTCGACGCGGTCGATCCGTCGGACGATGCGGACGAGGCCTGTGGCGACACGCCGGCCACGCCGGATGCGGCCGGCATCGTCGAAAAGAAAGTCACCTTCACCCGCGGCTGAACGCCGCCCCGTCCGCGCTCGGCGCGGACGGTAAAAGGCCCCAAAACATCCCGCGTGCGAGCCGGATATTCGGGGCCTTTTCATCGCCGAGCCGCCTCAAGAATGGCGCTTCAGGCGTTCAGCACCCGCACCGGCTGGCCGCCGCGCCAGGCCTTCACGGCCTCCAGCGCGTTGCGGTAGAAGGCCTCGAAGTTCTCGCGGCTGACGTAGCCCAGGTGCGGCGTCAGGATCACGTTGTCCAGGTCGCGCACGTTGTCGGTGGGCGACAGCGGCTCTTCCGGATAGACGTCCAGGCCGGCGCCGGCGATGCGGAACTTCACCAGCGCGTCCATCAGCGCCGCCTGGTCCACCAGGCCGGCGCGCGAGGTGTTCACCAGGTAGGCGGTCGGCTTCATCGCGGCCAGCGCCGCGGCGTCGACGATGTGGCGGCTGCGATCGGACAGGATCAGGTGCAGGCTGATGACGTCGGACGTGGCGAACAGCTCATGCTTGTCGAGCCGCGTGACGCCCGCCTCGGCGGCGCGCTCGTCGGTCAGGTTGGGACTCCAGGCCACCACGTCCATGCCGAACGCCTGGCCGACCTTGGCCACCGCGCTGCCCAGCTTGCCCAGCCCCAGCACGCCCAGCCGCTTGCCGGCCAGCGGCTCGGGCATGGCGGTCTGCCACATGCCGCGGCGCATGGCGGCGTCTTCGGCGGGCAGGTGCTTGAACAGGCCCAGGATGTGGGCCCAGGCCAGTTCGGCGGTGGCGGTATTGGCGTCGGCGCTGCCGGGCGCGCCGCTGACCACGATGCCCTGCGCGGCGCAGGCCTGCATGTCGATGGCGTTGTTGCGCATGCCGGTGGTGACCAGCAGGCGCAGGTTCGGCAGCGCGCGGATGCGGTCGGCGGGAAACGGCGTGCGCTCGCGCATGGCCACGATCACGTCGAAGGGCTCGAGCGTGGCCAGGACCTGGTCATCGGGAATGAAGTTGTTGAAGATCCGCACTTCGGCGTCTCCGCCCAGGGATCCCCAATCCGCGTAGCGCTTGGCGACGTCGTGGTAATCGTCGAGTATTGCGATTTTCAAGTCTGTCTCCGGGTGGCGTGGCGCTTGCCGCGCCAGCCGCCCGGCCGACGCGACCCGCGCCGGTCAGTTCAATCGGGCCTTGAGCTGGTCCAGCGGCAGCGCGCCGCTGATGCGCGTGCCGTCGGCGAAGAACAAGGTGGGCGTGCCGCGCACCATCAGTTGCTTGCCCAGCGCCAGCAGCTTGTCTTCAGGCACGCTGCAATTGGCGGTGGCCGGCTTCTGGCCGCGCAGCATCCAGTCGTCCCAGGCCTGGCCCGGGTCCTTCGCGCACCAGACGTCGCGCACCTTGACGTTGGAGTCGGGCGACAGGATCGGGTACAGGAAGGTGTAGACGGTCAGGTTGTCGACGTCTTCGAGCGTCTTGCGCAACTGCTTGCAGTAGCCGCAGTTGGGGTCCTCGAAGATGGCGACCTTGCGCGAGCCGTCGCCCTTGACCTGCTTGATGGCCAGGTCCAGCGGCAACTGGTCGAACGGGATGGAGCCGAGCTTTTCCTGCGCCTCGCGGGTGACGTCGCGGCGCGTCATGGCATCGATCAACGGCCCTTCCATGACCCAGGTCACCTTTTCATCGGTGTACAGCAGGTCCATGCCCAGCTGCACTTCGAACAGGCCATAGGGCGTGCGGCGCACGGCGGTCACGTCCATGCCGGTGAAGCGCTGCTTGAAACGGTCCTTGACCGCGTCCGCCACGGGGTCAGCCGGCGCCATCTGGGTGGTGGAATAGCTCTTGCTGCCCTTGCCCGCCTGGCCGACCGTGCTGGTGGACACGGACTTGTCGCCCGTCGCCTGCGCCTGGGCGCCGGCCGACAGGCCCAGGCCCGCGGCCATGAAGCAGGCGGCCAGCGTGGCGGAAAAACGGAAATTCATGGGGACTCCTGTATGTGACGTGTCGCCTTCGTTGGCCGAAAGCGTAACCGATCCGGCGCCATGCCCGGCCCGGCCTCCAGGGAATCAGACCGGCCCAGTGGCGGGCAGGTTCCGCCCTGGAACCGGTCCCTAATTGGTCGATGCCCCGGCGATCAGGCGGCGCTTGACCAGCGGCGCGCGCTCGACCCAGTGCATGCCGGCATTGCGCAGCCAGACCAGCGGCGTGGCGCGCGAGCCGAACAGCTTGTGCAGGCCGTCGGTGGCCAGCCGCAGCGCCAGCACCGGCTCGGCGCGCGCGCGCTGGTAGCGGTGCAGCACGCGCAGGTCGCCGGCCTGGCGGTAGGGTTCGCGTCCGGCCACGGTGCGGGCCAGCGCCTCGACGTCGCCCAGGCCCAGGTTCAGGCCCTGCCCCGCCAGCGGATGCAGGCGGTGCGCGGCGTCGCCGGCCAGCGCGATGCCGGGCGCCACCATCTGGGCGCGTTCCAGCGTCAGCGGGAAGCCGTGCAGCTTGCTGCGCACCTTCAGGCGGCCCAAGCGGCCCTGCGCCGCGTGTTCCAGCATCGATTCCAGGCGCGCGGACTGTTCCTCGGGCGGCAAGGCCAGCAATTCCCGGGCCTGCTCGTTGCGCATGGACCAGACCATCGACACCTGCGGACCATCGGCGGTGTCGGGCAACGGCAGCAGCGCCAGCACGCCGTCGTCGCGGAACCACTGGAAGGCGGTGCCCTGGTGGGCGCGCTCGGCGTCCAGGTTCACCACCAGCCCGGTGTCGTTGTAGGAGACGGCGTCGTGCTTGAGGCCGGCGGCGGTGCGCAGCGGCGAGGCCGCGCCATCGGCGCCGACGAACAATTCGGCCTGGATGCGGGCGCCGCTCTCGGTGTCCACCGCGCCGGCCTGGTAGCCGGTGCAGCGGTCTTCCAGCCAGGGGATGCCGAACATGCGCACCGCCTGGATCAGCACCCGCTCGATCTCGCCCGACTCGACGATCCAGGCCAGTTGCGGCAGGGCCGCCTGCCAGGCGTTCAGGTGCACCAGGCCGTCGGCGTCGCCATGGATCTCCATGGCCTGCACCGGCGTCAGGCGGGCCGAGGGCATCGCGTCCCATACGCCCAGCTCGGCCAGGAAACGCTGGCTGGCGGGCGAAATGGCGTAGACGCGCGCATGGTAATGGTTGGGATCGGCCGGCGGCACGGTCACGCGCGGCGCCAGCAGGGCCACGCGCTGGCCGCGGCGGGCCAGCGCCAGGGCCGAGGCCAGGCCGACGATGCCGGCCCCGCAAACCACGATCTGGTGTGTCATCTTGCGCTCGGCTCCCCGGCCTGTTTCGGCCACAGCAGCCACATCTGGCCGCGTTGCTTCATGCGCCCGGCCTGCTGGCCGGCCTCGTCACCGTAGCCCCAGTAGAAGTCGGCGCGCGCCGCGCCGCGGATGGCGGTGCCGGTGTCCTGCGCGAACACCAGGCGCTGCAATGGCCGGTCGGAGGCCGGGAAGGTGGTGGCCAGGAACACCGGCGTGCCCAGCGGCACGAAGCCGGCGTCCACCGCGATGGCGCGTTTCGGCGCCAGGTTGACGCCATAGGCGCCCTTGGGGCCGAGTTCGGGGTCGATCACCGGCTCTTCGCGGAAGAACACCACGGCCGGGTTGGCATTGAGCATTTCGGGCACGCGCTTGGGATTGCGCTGCGCCCAGGCGCGGATGTTCTGCATCGAGGCCTGGTCGGCCGACAGCTCGCCGCGGTCCGCCAGCCAGCGGCCGATGGACACGTAGGGCTGGCCGTTGTGGTCGGCGTAGGCCACGCGGATGGTCTTGCCGCTGTCGGGGCCGTCGGTCAGCAGCACGCGGCCCGAGCCCTGCACCTGCAGGAAGAAGTTGTCGACCGGATCGTCCACCCACACCACCACCGGCGGGCGGCGGCCGGAGGACTCGATGGCCGCGCGGGTGTCGTAGGGCACCACGCGCTTGCCTTCCAGCTTGCCGCGCACGCGCTTGCCGGCCAGGTCGGGGTAGACCGAGCCCAGGTCGATCGTCAGCAGGTCGGCCGGCACCGCGTACAGCGGCCATTGGTAGTTGCCGCCCTGGCGGCGCGAGCCGCGCACCAGCGGCTCGTAGTAGCCGGTGACGGTGTTGGCGGCCGGCTTGCCGTCGGCGGCGTTCAGGCGCCACGGCTGCAGGTAGGTCTGCAGGAAGCGGCGCACGCCCTCGGGGTCGTTGGCGGCCGGCGCCCGGGCCGAGTCGGCCGCGGCGGCACAGACCGGCTGCCAGGCGCGCGGGGCGGCGCGCGCGGGCGCGGCCAGGTTGCCGCTGGTCGGCCGCATCAGCCCCTTGCAGTTGCGCAGGAACAGGGGCCAGAACTGGGCCAGGTCATCGCTGGTCCAGCCCGGCATCTCGGCCCAGGTGCCGGGCTTGTACTTGCCGGCCAGGGCGCGCGGCGGCGTGTCGGGCAGGGCCGACAGCGACGGCACCACCAGCGGGCCGTCGACGGCCGCGGGGCGCGCGCCGGTGGCGCCGGGTTCGCCGGATTCGGGCGGGATCTCTGAGGTGGTGGTACATGCCGCCAGCAGAACCGACAGCACGGACAGGCTAAGAATGCGCTTCATGAGCAGATGGAAAACCGTACAACGTGTGGCCGCGCCCCGCGTCAGTGCAGGGTGCGCGGCATGGCCAGGACGAATTCGGAAATCGGCACTTCGAACGGAATGCCGTTCTCGCCGACGCAATGGTAGGTGCCGCGCATCGTCCCGACCGGCGTGGGCAAGGGACAGCCGCTGGTGTACTCGAAGGTCTCGCCGGGCGCCAGCAGGGGCTGCTGGCCCACGACGCCCAGCCCGCGCACTTCCTGCACGCGCTGGTTGCCATCGGTGATAATCCAGTGGCGGCTGATCACCTGGGCCGGATGCTCACCGGTATTGGTGATGCGGACGGTATAGGCGAACACGAACTGCTGCTCACCCGGATCGGACTGTTCTGGCACGAAGCGCGGCGAGACGGAGACGCTCAGGTCGTAGGGTTTCACAGTCCTTTCCTGTGTGGCACGAGCAAGCTGCAATAATGGCACATTATGCCTTCACCCACCCCGAACGCCATGTCTACCACCACCCGCATCACGCCCAGCATCCTGTCCGCCGACTTCGCCCGCCTGGGCGAGGAAGTGCGTGACGTCGTCGCCGCCGGCGCCGACTGGATCCATTTCGATGTGATGGACAACCACTACGTGCCCAACCTGACCATCGGCCCGATGGTCTGCGCGGCGATCCGTCCCCATGTTTCCGTGCCGATCGACGTGCACCTGATGGTCGAGCCGGTGGACGCCCTGGTGCCGATGTTCGCCAAGGCCGGCGCCAACTACATCAGCTTCCACCCGGAAGCCAGCCGCCACGTCGACCGCACCCTGTCGCTGATCCGCGAGAACGGCTGTAAGGCCGGCCTGGTGTTCAACCCCGCCACGCCCCTGTCCTACCTGGACCACGTCATGGACAAGGTCGACCTGGTGCTGATCATGTCGGTCAACCCCGGCTTCGGCGGCCAGAGCTTCATCCCCGGCGCGCTGACCAAGCTGCGCGAGGCCCGCGCCCGCATCGACGCCTGGACCCAGGCCGGCGGCCAGGAAATCGTGCTGCAGGTGGACGGCGGCGTGAAGATCGACAACATCGCCGAGATCCGCCGCGCCGGCGCCGACACCTTCGTGGCCGGCTCGGCCATCTTCGGCAAGCCCGACTACCCCGGCATCATCAAGTCCATGCGCGAGCAGATCGCCATCGGCGAAACCACCGCCGTCTGAGGAACCCCGCCATGACTCCCTTTCGCGCCGCGCTGCTGGACCTGGACGGCACCCTGCTCGACTCCATCCCCGACCTGGCCTTCGCGGCCAACGCCATGCGCGTGGAACTCGGCATGATCGCGCTGCGCGAGGATGTCGTGGCCACCTTCGTCGGCAAGGGGGTGGACAACCTGGTGCGCCGCAGCCTGGCCGGCAGCCTGGACGCCGCCGATCCCTCGCCCGAGGACTTCGACCGGGCGCGCGAGGCCTTCTACCGCCACTACCACCTGGTCAACGGCGAACGCGCCCAGGTCTACCCGGGCGTCATCGAGGGCCTCAAGCACATGCGCGAACAGGGCCTGAAGCTGGCCGTGGTCACCAACAAGCCCACCGAATTCACCCTGCCGCTGCTGCAACGCACCGGCCTGGCCGGGTTTTTCGACGCGGTGGTGTGCGGCGACACCTGCGCCCGCCGCAAGCCCGACCCGGACCAGGTGCTGCACGCCTGCGAACTGCTGGGCGTGACGGTGGCCGAGGCCGTCACCATCGGCGACTCCATCAACGACGCCCAGGCCGGCCGCAGCGCCGGCACCCAGGTGCTGGTGGTGCCGTATGGCTACAACGAAGGACGTGACGTGCGCGAGCTCGATGTCGATGGTATAGTGGACACGCTTGTCAACGCCGCCCAGTGGGTGGAGCTCTGGAATCAAAACCAGAACGCCGCGAAAGCCCAGGCCTGAAGCCGGGGTCCACGCCTTTGACGGCATACCTGACTATCGAACCGATATCTCCCTGATGAACGTTTCCATCCAGAACCAAATGCTCGGCGCCTCGTGGCGCTGGTGGCGTTTGTCTTCCGGGTGGCGATGATTCCCTTCCCGGCCCTAGACGCGTACCACACCGCCTAGCGCCGATACTGTGTAGAACACAGAGCCAAGCCCGGAACCAGTAACCTGGACCGGGCTTTTTGTTGTGTGCCTGGTCCCAAGCAGATACCCATCGCCCCCGAGACCGACATGACCGAAATCGAATTCAAAGCCCTCGCCGCCCAAGGCTACAACCGCATCCCGCTGGTGGCCGAGACCTACGCCGACCTGGACACCCCGCTGGGCATCTACCTGAAGCTGGCCCATGCCGGCCAGCAGGCCGGCCGCATGACCTGCCTGATGGAATCGGTGGTGGGCGGCGAACGCTTCGGCCGCTATTCCTTCATCGGCCTGCCGGCCCGCACCGTGATCCGCGCCAGCGGCACCCGCACCGAGGTGCTGCACGACGGCAAGGTGGTGGAAACCCATGACGGCGACCCGCTGGCCTTCATCGAGCAGTACCAGGGCCGCTTCAAGGTCGCCCTGCGCCCGGGCATGCCGCGCTTCTGCGGCGGCCTGGCCGGCTACTTCGGCTACGACACCGTGCGCCACATCGAGCCGTGCCTGGGCCCCGCCGTCAAGCCGTTCCCGGCCGGCATGGAAGGCGGCACGCCCGACCTGATGCTGATGCACGTGGACGAGCTGGTCATCGTCGACAACCTGGCCGGCCGCATCTACCTGATGGTCTACGCCGACCCGGGCCAGCCCGAAAGCTACAGCCGCGCCCAGCAGCGCCTGCACGACCTGCGCGCGCGCCTGCGACGCCCGGTGGAAATCCCGTACAGCCACGCCAGCATGCAGACCGAGGAACGGCGCGACTTCAAGAAGGAAGACTACCTGGCGGCCGTGCACCGCGCCAAGGAACACATCGCCGCCGGCGACCTGATGCAGGTGCAGATCGGCCAGGTCATCGCCAAGCCCTTCCGCGATTCGCCCCTCTCCCTCTACCGCGCCCTGCGGTCGCTCAACCCCTCCCCCTACATGTACTTCTGGAACTTCGGTGACTTCCAGGTGGTGGGCGCGTCGCCCGAGATCCTGGTGCGCCAGGAGCGCGTGGTGGTGGACGGCGCACCCAAGTCGCAGGTCACCATCCGTCCGCTGGCCGGCACCCGCAAGCGCGGCGCCACGCCCGAGGAGGACGCCGCCCTGGCCGCCGAGCTCAAGGCCGATCCGAAGGAAGTGGCCGAGCACGTGATGCTGATCGACCTGGCCCGCAACGACGTCGGCCGCGTGGCCGAAGTGGGTTCGGTCAAGGTCAGCGACACCATGGTGATCGAGCGTTATTCGCACGTGATGCACCTGGTGTCCAACGTCACCGGCAACCTGAATCCCGGCATGAGCAGCATGGACGTGCTGCGCGCCTCGTTCCCGGCCGGCACGCTGACCGGCGCGCCCAAGGTCGAGGCCATGAAGATCATCGACGAACTCGAACCGGTGCGCCGCGGCATCTACGGCGGCGCGGCCGGCTACCTCAGCTACGGCGGCGAAATGGACGTGGCCATCGCCATCCGCACCGGCGTCATCAAGGACGGCACGCTGTACGTGCAGGCCGCCGCCGGCATCGTCGCCGACTCCAATCCCGAAGCCGAATGGGCCGAGACCGAGGCCAAGGCCCGCGCCGTGCTGCGCGCCGCCGAGCAGGTCCAGCACGGCCTGGACGAGCCCATCTGAGACGCCCGACGCCCCCAATGACCGCCCCGGGCCGCGAGCCGGCCCGCCTGGAGAAAAAAATGCTGTTGATGATCGACAACTACGACTCGTTTACCTACAACCTGGTCCAGTACTTCGGTGAACTGGGCGAGGACGTGCGCGTGGCACGCAACGACCAGATCACCCTGGAAGAGATCGCCGCGCTCAACCCCGACCGCATCTGCGTGTCGCCCGGCCCGTGCTCGCCGGCCGAGGCCGGCATCTCGGTGCCCGTCATCCAGGCCTTCGCCGGCAAGAAGCCGATCCTGGGCGTGTGCCTGGGCCACCAGGCCATCGGCGCCGCCTATGGCGGCAACATCGTCCGCGCCCAGCAGATCATGCACGGCAAGACCGTGCGCATCTCGCATACCGGGACGGACATCTTCACCGATCTGCCGACGCCGTACACTGTCATCCGCTACAACTCGCTGACCATCGACCCGGCGACCCTGCCCGAGTGCCTGACCGTGACCGCCACGGCCCCGGATGGCGACATCATGGGCGTGCGCCACAAGACGCTGCCCCTGTACGGAGTACAGTTCCACCCCGAATCCGTGCTCAGCGAACACGGCCACGCCCTGCTGCGCAATTTCCTGAACCTCGCCTAAGAAGGACGCACCGTGACGATCTCCCCCTCCGAAGCGCTGACGCGCTGTATCGAGCACCGCGAAATTTTCCACGACGAAATGCTGCACCTGATGCGCATGCTGATGCGCGGCGAGATGTCGCCGCAGATCGCCAGCGCGCTGCTGATGGGCCTGCGCGTGAAAAAGGAAACGGTTGGTGAAATCACCGCGGCCGCGCAGGTCATGCGCGAATTCGCCACGCCGGTGGTCACGCCCAACCCCGAAGACCTGCTCGACATGTGCGGCACCGGCGGCGACGGCAGCCACACGTTCAACATTTCCACCACCGCCATGTTCGTGGCGGCGGCGGCCGGCGTGCCGATCGCCAAGCACGGCAACCGCAGCGCCTCGTCCTCGAGCGGCAGCGCCGACGTGCTGGAAGCGCTGGGCGCCAACCTGGTGCTGACGCCCGAGCAGGTGGCCGAGTGCATCCAGGCCACCGGCATCGGCTTCATGTTCGCGCCGGCGCACCACGGCGCCATGAAGAACGTGGCCGCGGTCCGCAAGGAACTGGCCGTGCGCACCATCTTCAACATCCTCGGTCCGCTGACCAACCCGGCCGGCGCCGCCAACCAGCTGATGGGCGTGTTCCACCCCGACCTGGTCGGCATCCAGGTGCGGGTGCTGGAACGCCTGGGCTCGCGCCACGTGCTGGTGGTGCACGGCAAGGACGGCATGGACGAGGCCTCGCTGGGCGGCGCCACCCTGGTGGGCGAGCTCAAGGACGGCAAGGTCAGCGAGTACGAGATCCATCCCGAGGACTACGGGCTATCCATGATGTCCAATCGCAGCATCAAGGTGTCCAATCGCGAACAGTCGCGCGAGCTTGTCATAGAGGCGCTGGACAATGTCGAGGGCACCGCCCGCGACATCGTCGCGCTGAATGCGGGTCTCGCCATCTACGCAGGCAATAAAGCCGATTCCATTCCCGCAGCGTTAGCGCTAGCATTTGAACTGATTTCCACCGGCGCGGCACGAGCCAAGCTGGAAGATTTCTGCGCATATACCCGGAAATTCCAGAAATGAACGATATTCTCGCGAAGATCCTCGCCGTCAAGGTCGAGGAAGTCGCCGCCGCGCGCCAGATGCGCAGCGAAGCCGAAGTCCTGCGCGAGGCGCAGGCGCGCCAGGACGTGCGCGGCTTCGCCCAGGCCATCGAAGACAAGATCTCGCAGGGCAAGGCCGGCGTGATCGCCGAAATCAAGAAAGCGTCGCCGTCCAAGGGCGTGCTGCGCGAGACCTTTCAACCGGCTGAAATCGCGGCCTCGTATGCCGTGCACGGCGCGGCCTGCCTGTCGGTGCTGACCGACGTGCAGTTCTTCCAGGGCTCGCACGACCACCTGCGCCAGGCGCGCGCGGCGTGCTCGCTGCCGGTGCTGCGCAAGGACTTCGTGATCGATCCGTACCAGATCATCGCCGCCCGCGCGATGGGCGCCGACTGCGTGCTGCTGATCGTGGCCGCGCTCACGCCCACGCAGCTGCGCGACATGGAAACGCTGGCGATGGAGCTGGGCATGGACGTCCTGGTGGAAGTGCACGACGCCCAGGAACTGGACGTGGCGCTGACGCTGAAGACGCCGCTGCTGGGCATCAACAACCGCAACCTGCGCACCTTCGAGACCAGCCTGCGGACCACGCTGGACCTGCTGCCGCGCATTCCCGCGGGCAAGCGCGTGGTGACCGAAAGCGGCATCCTCAAGCCGGAAGACGTCAAGCTGATGCGCGAGCACAAGGTCGACGCCTTCCTGGTGGGCGAGGCCTTCATGCGCGCCTCGGACCCGGGCGCCGAACTGGCGCGCGTGGTCGGCTGAGCCAGCCCCGCGTCCTTCCCTCCTCACGCAGTGCCGGCCTGCCCGGTGGCGCGGCCCGTCCCGGCCGCGCCGGGCGGGCGTTCGCGCGCTCAGTGCGGCCGCGCCAGGCCGAGCGCCGCCGCCCGCCGGTACAGCGTGCTGCGATGCACGCCGAGCGCGCGCGCCGCGGCGCTGACGTTGCCCGCATGCGCGGCCAGCGCGGCGCGGATCGCGTCGTCGGCCAGGGCTTGCAGGTTGGCGGTGCCCGCGGCCGCCACGGGCGCCGGCGCCGGCAGGCCGCGGATGTCCGCCGGCAGCATCTCGCGATCGACCACGCCCGAGGCCCCGGCCAGCACGTGCAGCGTGCGCAGCACCGCGGCCAGCTGCCGGTAGTTGCCGGGCCAGGCGTAGTGCGCCAGCGTGTCCTCGATCTCGGTCGGCAGCACCGGCCCCGCGCCCTGCGCGGCCCATAGCGAACGCAGCAGCTCGCGCAGGTCGGCGCGGGCGCGCAGCGGCGCCAGCGTCACCGTGTACTCGGCAATGCGGAAATACAGGTCGGCGCGCACCGGCGCATCGGGGCCATCGTGGGCCAGCGCGCGATGCGTCGCGCACACCAGCGTGAAGTCCACCGGCACCGGCCGCGCCGCGCCCAGCGGCGACACCTCGCGCGATTGCAGCACCCGCAGCAGGCGCGACTGCAGCGCCAGCGGCATGTCGCCGATCTCATCCAGGAACAGCACGCCGCCATGCGCCTGCCGCAGCAGTCCCTTGCTGCCCTGGCGGCGCGCGCCGGTGAAGGCGCCGTCCTCGTAGCCGAACAGCTCGGACTCGATCAGGCTCTCGGGCAGCGCCGCGCAATTGACCGCCACGAAGGGGCCGGCCGCGCGCCGGCTGCGCGCATGCAACTGGCGCGCGAAGATCTCCTTGCCCGCGCCAGTCTCGCCCTGCAGCAGGATCGAGACGCCCGCGTCCGACAGGTGCACCGCGCGCGCCAGCGCGCCCAGGGTGGCGGCATCGAAACTGGCCAGGCCGCCGCGCGCCACGGGCGCCGGCGACGGCGATGCCGCGGGCAGGCGCAGGGTCGGCTGCGGCGCCACCGGCGCACGCGCGCGCGGCAGGCGCAGGCGCGCATGGTAGATCGCGCCGGCACGCGCATGCACCCGGCCGGCCGCGTCGGGGCTGTGATCGAGGTCGCCATCGAACAGGTCGCCGTAGCGATACACGCCCAGCGCCGTGGGCGCCAGGCCCAGCATCTGCAGGGCGCGGCGGTTGGCGCCCACCAGCAGGTCGCCCTGGAAGGCCAGCAGGGCCTCGCCGGGCGTGCCCAGGCCGGAGCGGTCGGCATGCAGGCGCAGCACCGCGCAGGGCTCGTGCGCCGTGTCGAACAGCTGATGCTCGATCAGGTCGACCGCCGCGCGCACCAGCGCCAGCGCGTCGGGACGGATCTCGCGCGCCGGGCTCGACAGGTCCAGCACGCCCAGCATGCGGCCCTCGCTGTCGGTGATGGGCACCGCCGCGCAGGTCAGGATGCGATTGGGTTCGAAATAGTGTTCGGCGCCATCGACGACGATGGGCCGGCCTTCCACCAGCGCGGTGCCGATGGCGTTGGTGCCCGCGGCGGCTTCGTCCCACGGCGCGCCGGGCATCAGCGCCACGCGCGAGGCGCGCTGCGCGAAATCGATATCGCCATCGCTGTCGAGCACCAGGCCCTGCGCGTCGGACAGGATCACCAGCCCGTCGCTGCCGCCTTCGCGCCGCAGCAGCGACATGGCGGGTTCGGACAGGCGCCGCAGGGCCTCGTTGCGTTCGCGCGCCTCGCGCAGCTCTCCGGCCGTCATGGGTTCGGCGCGGCGCGCGCCGCGCATGTCGAAGCCCAGATCGGCGCAGCGGCGCCAGGATCGCAGGATGGGCTCGGCGACCAGCCCGCCGGGCACGACGCCTTGCTGGTTGAACAGCTGGCGCGCTTGCGTCAGCGATTGCCGACGGGATTGAGTGGCCATGCATGTCTCCTTGGACGGTGTTCTGCGACACCTGTTCCGCGACAGTGTCGCGAAACGCGACACCTTGAGGCGGCGATCCGCCGCCCACGCCCTTTGCCGGCGCGTGGAAATCTACTTTCGCACGCGGCACGCGCGCTTGTCCAGCGAAGAACCCCCGGATGGCACGCGATTTGCTTGATGGAAAACAGGCACCCGACTGCCGTCATTCCCACAATACCGGAGACAAGCATGGACATCGCGACCCGCGTCACCCCCGAATCCTATGGCACGCGCCTGGACCTCAGGACGCAGTACGACAACTTCATCGACGGCAAATGGCAAAAACCCGCCGACGGCGAGTACTTCGACAACGTCACGCCGGTCACCGGCCAGGTGCTGACCCGCAACGCCCGCTCGAAAGAACGCGACATCGACCTGGCGCTGGATGCCGCGCATCGCGCCGCGCCCAAATGGGGTGCGACCCCGGCTGCCGAGCGCGCGCAGATCCTGATGCGCATCGCCGACGTGATGGAAGCCAACCTGGAACGCCTGGCCACCGCCGAGACCTGGGACAACGGCAAGCCGATCCGCGAGGCCCGCGCCGCCGACATCCCGCTGGCGATTGACCACTTCCGCTACTTCGCCTCGTGCATCCGCAGCCAGGAGGGCGGGCTGTCCGAGATCGACCACGACACCGTGGCCTACCACTTCAACGAACCGCTGGGCGTGGTCGGACAGATCATCCCGTGGAACTTCCCGATCCTGATGGCCGCGTGGAAGCTGGCGCCGGCGCTGGCGGCGGGCAACTGCGTGGTGCTCAAGCCGGCCGAGCAGACGCCGCTGGGCATCCTGCTGCTGATGGAACTGATCGGCGACCTGCTGCCCCCGGGCGTGCTCAACGTGGTCACCGGCTTCGGCCTGGAAGCGGGCAAACCGCTGGCCTCGAGCAAGCGCATCGCCAAGATCGCCTTCACCGGCGAGACCACCACCGGCCGCCTGATCATGCAGTATGCGTCGCAGAACATCATCCCGGTGACGCTGGAGCTGGGCGGCAAGTCGCCCAATATCTTCTTCGCCGACGTGGCCGCGCAGGACGACGACTTCCTCGACAAGGCGGTCGAGGGCTTCGTCATGTTCGCGCTGAACCAGGGCGAGGTCTGCACCTGCCCCAGCCGCGCGCTGATCCAGGAATCGCTCTACGACAAGTTCATGGAGCGCGCGCTCAAGCGCGTGGCCGAGATCAAGCAGGGCAACCCGCTGGACGCCGACACCATGCTGGGCGCGCAGGCCTCCACCGAGCAGCTCGAGAAGATCCTGTCGTACCTGGACATCGGCAAGCAGGAAGGCGCCGCGGTGCTGGCCGGCGGCGAACGCGCCAAGATGCAGGGCGCGCTCGAAGGCGGCTATTACGTGCAGCCCACGGTCTTCAAGGGCCACAACAAAATGCGCGTGTTCCAGGAAGAGATCTTCGGGCCGGTGGTGGCCGTGACCACGTTCAAGGACGCCGACGACGCGCTGGCGCTGGCCAACGACACGCTCTACGGCCTGGGCGCGGGGGTCTGGTCGCGCGACGCCAACACGTGCTATCGCATGGGCCGCGCCATCAAGGCCGGGCGGGTCTGGACCAACTGCTACCACGCCTATCCGGCGCACGCCGCGTTCGGCGGCTACAAGCAGTCGGGCATCGGCCGCGAGAACCACAAGATGATGCTCAACCACTACCAGCAGACCAAGAACCTGCTGGTGAGCTACTCGCCCAAGAAGCTGGGCTTCTTCTGACCGACGGGCGGCCTCGCGCCGCCGCGCCGGCCGCTCCGCGAGGGGCGGCTAGCGCAGGCCGGCGCGAGACCGCGGGAGCCTCGTTATGCCAGGACCTACCCCGCGCGTGATCGCCACCGACGCGGCGCGCGCGCTGATCGACACGCTGCGCGCCAAGCATGGCCCGCTGATGTTCCACCAATCGGGCGGCTGCTGCGACGGCAGTTCGCCCATGTGCTATGCACAAGGCGAATTCATGGTGGGCGGCTCGGACGTGCTGCTCGGCGAGCTGGAAGGCTGCCCGTTCTACATGGGCGAGGACCAGTTCACGTATTGGGAGCACACCCAGCTCATCATCGACGCCGTGCCCGGACGCGGCGGCGCGTTTTCCCTGGACAGCGCCGAAGGCCAGCGCTTCCTGTTGCGCTCGCGGCTGTACTCGGACGAGGAATGGGCCCAGGTGGCCCCGGTCACGCGCGGCTGAACGCGGCGCGTCGCCAGCCAGGGCGCGCGCCGGGGCTGGACAGGACAGGCCAGCGATCGTGCCTATCGCGGCGCCGCGAGCGCCCTTCAGGTTCGGCGCGAGCCGTCGCCCTTGCCGCCGGGCGACGGCTCGGCGGCCGCCTGCCGCCATTGAAAGGACACGCGCCGGATGCGCGCGGCACGGAATTGCGTGAACGAACGGCCGCCCGGCATGGGTGCGCCGCGTAGCGGACTGCTGCTGTTTTTCATTGCGGATAAAGCATCGAGGGGAAGAAACAGGGTGGCTTGGCGGCCGTCAGCACGACGGCCGCCGCAGACCGGACGGCGGCATCGAGACCGCCGGAAAATCAGCCGGCCGCGGCGCTCCAGGCGCTGACGGGCGCGCGGCGGGTCCATTCGAGCGCGTCCTCGAGGCGGTCGTTGCCCCAGAACATTTCGCCGTCCACCAGGAAAGTCGGGGCCCCGAACAGGCCCAGGTGACGGGCCTCGTCGACCCGGCGGCGCAGCGCCTCCTTGGCGGCTTCCGACTTGGCGCGCGCGATCAGCGCGTCGGCGTCCAGCGACAGGCCGGTCAGCAGCGCGTGCACCACGTCCTCGGCCTGGATGTCCTGGTCGTGCTGGAAATTGGCGCGGAACACCGCCAGGCAGAAATCGCGGCCCCAGGGCTCGTCCTGGCCCAGCAGCGCAATGCGCGCCGGCAGCACGCTCATGCGCGGGAACAGGCGCGGCCGGTTGTAGGGCACGCCGTACTTTTCGGCCAGCCGCGCGATGTCGCGCATCATGTAGGCGCCCTTGCCGGGAAACAGGCGGAACGGCGTGTCGTTCCAGCCCTGGGCCTGGAAGATCGGGCCCAGCAGGAACGGCCGCAGGTCGACCCGCACGTCCGCCTGCGCCGCCAGCTCGCCGATGCGCTCGATCGCCAGATAGCTGTAGGGGCTGGCGAAATCGAACCACATCTCGAGGCGGGGCGTGGCGGGCATGGGCGCATTCATGACAAGAGCTCCAATGGCTTGGGAACCTGGGAAACCAGCGCGACCTGCGCATCCGGCAGGCCGCTGAGGACGACGTCGCGATTGCTGGCCACGATGATCGACTCGCCGGCCTGCAGCAGGCTGTCGTCCGGTCGTCGGTATTCGGACAGCCAGACCGTGCCGGCACGGCACTCGATCCGCAGGCCCGACGCGCGCCTGAGCAGCATAGTCGAACCCCGGGTCAAACGGAATGACATTCCCGCAGTGCAACATAGCCGGATCATGGCGCGTCCCCCGCCGCAACCGCGGCCAGCGTGCCGGGCGTGGTTGGCGTGTTGCCGCTTCGCCCGTCGTCTGAGTCATATTGGACGCCGCAGGCGTTATATTGCACAAGCGACATTTCCGCCGCCTACGCATGAGTTTCACGAATGTCATACCCGCTGGCCAAACTTCCCCCGCTTGACCTGGTCCGAGGCTTCGTCGCCGTGGGCCGGCGCATGAGCATCACGCTGGCGGCGCAGGACCTGCACGTGACGCAATCGGCCGTCAGCCGGCAGATCCGGGCGCTGGAGGCGCACCTGGGCGTGCCGCTGCTGCTGCGGGGCTTTCGCAGCGTCTCGTTCACGTCCGAGGGCGCGCAGCTGTTCCGCATGGCGGACGCGTGGCTGAGCCAGCTGGGCGACCTGACCGAGCAGTTGCGCGCGCCGGAGCGCCGCACGCCGGTCACCGTCACCACCACCATCGGCGTGGCCTCGCTCTGGCTGCTGCCGCGGCTGGGCGACTTCCAGGCCGCCTATCCGCACATCGACGTGCGCGTGGCCGCGGACAACCGCGTCATCGACATCGACCGCGAAAGCGTCGACATCGCCATCCGCTACAGCCTGCGCGACACGGTGCCGGACGGCGCCGTCTGGCTGTTCGGCGAATCGGTGGTGCCGGTGGCGCACCCGTCGCTCAAGGCCCGCGCCCTGGATGCGCGCGAGCTGCAGCGCCACGTGCTGCTGGAATTCGACGACCCCACCCGCCCCTGGCTGCAATGGTCGGAATGGCTCAACGCGCGCGGCCTGGGCCGCGTGCGGCCCAAGGGCATGCTGCGCTTCAACCAGTACGACCAGATCGTGCATGCGGCCCTGGCCGGCCACGGCATCGCGCTGGGGCGGCTGGCGCTGATCGCGCCGATGCTGGCCGATCACCGCCTGGCCACGGTCGGCGGCCAACCCGCCGACGCCACCGAACATGCCTACTGGCTGGTGCGCAACGCGCGCCGCAGCACGCCCGACGCCGAGATCGTGACACGCTGGCTGGTGCAGCAGGCCGCCACCACGGCCAGCCTGTTGACCCCGGAATCCGCCCGATAAACACGGCCCACGCCCGGCCCGTCAGCAGTATCAGACTGGCGGACGGGCTTCACGTCTTGTCCGGCGCACTACAAGTTCTATACAAACCTTCATAGATTCGCGTCCCCCCTGCTGTAGATTGCGGCCTGCATAGCACGCACGGATCCGAGCTCCCCCCTGCGAATGAACCCCGCGCCTCCGTCCCGACGGCCGGCTCGCGGGCCCGTTACGCCTTTTTCCCGGCGCAACGCTCCGCTTTTCTTTTCCGACGCAGATGAAGCTCTTCCGTTCGGCCAACGCCTGGCAAGCCTGGTGCCTCAATTTCCAGCGATCCTTCCTGATCCTGCTGGCGCCCTGGCTGGTGTCGGTGCTGGTGCAAAGCGCCGGCCGCGTCTACCTGCTGGCGACCTACGCGCCGCCAGGCGCCTACGCCACGCTGGCGCAGGACGTGCATCGCACGCTGGGCATCGGCCTGCTGTTCGACATCAAGGTCGCGGCGATCGCGTTCTCGGTGCCGCTGCTGGCGGCGCTGCTGCTGGCCGCGCGGCCGGTCGCGCACGCGTTGTGGCTGCGCAGCCTGCCCTGGCTGGGCGCGATACTGGCGACCCTGTTCGCCGCCAGCACGGTGGTCAGCGTCTGCTATTTCGCCACCTTCTCGCGCTCGATCGACATCTTCGTGTTCGGCCTGATGGACGACGACACCCACGCCATCCTGGTGACGCTGTGGCACGGCTACCCGATCCTGCGCACGCTGGCGCTGCTGGCGGCCGTGCTGGGCATCACCTATGCGCTGGTGCGCCGCTGGGGCGCCAGCGTCCTGCGCGCGCGGCTGGCGCGGCGCGCGTTGGCGCCGAGCACGTTGCGGCTGACGCTGATCATCGGCATCACCGTGCTGGCCTGCCGCGGCTCGCTGGGCACCTTCCCGCTCAACAAGGACGACGCCGGCATCTCGTCGCTGCGGCTGCTCAATGACATCGCGCCCAACGGCATCTCGGCGTTCTTCTGGGCGCTGTCCGAACGCGACAACGACAAGCGCTTCTCGCCCGTCGCCGACGACGAGGGCGCGGCGCTGTACCAGCGCTTCCTGGGCCAGCCGGGACACGGCCTGCAGCCCTTCATGGCCAGCACCGGCGCCAATCCGCAGGCCCGCGCCCGGCCGCCGCACGTGGTGCTGCAGGTGATGGAGAGCATGGGCCATCACATGAATACGTTCGACCGCCCCGGCCGCGACCTGCTGGGCGCGCTGCGTCCGCATTGGCGCGAGGACTGGCGCTTCGATCGCTTCCTGTCCGAGGGCAACGGCACCATCGATTCGCTCAGCCGGCTGCTGGTGCGCAGTCCGGTGCCGGCCATCAGCCAGTCGTCGGCGGCCAATGCCACCTTCGCCAGCAACGCCTTCACGCCCTTCCTGGCGCACGGCTACCGGGTGGTGTTCGTCACCTCGGGCACCGCCACCTGGCGCGACCTGGGGCGTTTCGCCAGCCACCTGGGCGCGCACGAATTCATCGACCAGCTGGCGCTGCGGCAGCGCTATCCCGAGGCCGAGCCCGGCGTCTGGGGCGTGCCGGACGAATACATGTTCCGCTACATCGCGGCGCGCCTGGCGCAGGCGGACCGCGCGGGCGAGCGCCTGCTGATCGTGGCCCTGTCCACCACCCACCATCCGCCCTTCCTGCTGCCGGC
This sequence comes from Achromobacter sp. ISS7, assembly GCF_056523125.1. Taxonomy (NCBI): domain Bacteria; kingdom Pseudomonadati; phylum Pseudomonadota; class Betaproteobacteria; order Burkholderiales; family Alcaligenaceae; genus Achromobacter; species Achromobacter sp. ISS7. The sequence continues at coordinate 4,215,502 of NZ_JAWRZD010000001.1, forward strand.
GGGCGGCCAGCGCGCGGGGCTGGACCTGGCCGACGTGGAACGGCTGCCCTACTACCAGGACTGGACCGGCCTGGACCAGGCCTTCGACACGCTGCGCTACGCCAACGACCAGCTGGGACGCTTCCTGACCGGCCTGAAGGCGTCGGCCAACGGCGCCAACACCATCGTCGCCGTCACCGGCGACCACAACATCCTGGGCGTCGACTATGCGCTCGACACCGACGCCGTGCTGGCGCGCGCGGTGCCGTTCTACCTGTATGTGCCGCCCGCCTATCGCGGGCAATCGACCTATGACCCGTCGCGCCCCGGCAGCCACAAGGACATCCTGCCCACGCTGTACCACCTGAGCCTGCCGGACACGCCCTATTTCCGCAGCGGCTGCGACCTGCTGGCCGCGCGGCCCGATCCGCAATGGTGCTTCGGCTTCAACAATCCGAACCTGCTGATCACCCGCGACGGCGCCTACCGGCGCGACCGGCCGGGCCGCCTGCTGCCCTGGGCCGGCGCCACCGGCCTGGCGCTGACGTTCGAGCGCGACGCCTCGCCGGCGCAGGCGGCCGAACTGGCGCGGCTCGACGCCTATGCGCCGCTGCTGCAATGGCAGATCAACTACCAGGTGCAGGACCAGCTGCCGCCGCGTCCGGATCGGCCCTGACGGATGGAAAGCGCAAGCGGCCGCGCGGCGCCGGCATGCGGGCCGCGCGCGTCGGCGCGAACGCGTCGACCGGCGCGGGCAAGGCCAGGCTAGTCGACGCGCACGACCGGATCCCCTGCCGTCATCTCGCCCACCACCACGGCATCCTCGAAGCCATCGCGGTGGAACAGGTCCAGCACCGCTTGCGCCGCGTCGGGCGCGCAGGCCACCAACAGGCCGCCGGAGGTCTGTGGATCGGTCAGCAGGGCGCGCTCGGTGTCGCTGACGCCCGAACCCAGCCGGATCGATTCGCCGTATGAGTTCCAGTTGCGGCCCGATGCGCCGGTGATCACGCCGTCGGCGGCAAAGGCCTGCACGCCCGGCAGCCACGGCAGCGCCTCGCGCCGCAGCCGCGCGGTCAGCCCGGCGCCGCGCGCCATCTCCAGCGTGTGGCCCAGCAGCCCGAACCCGGTGACGTCGGTGATGGCGTGCACGCCGTCCAGCGCCGCCAGGGCCGCGCCCGGCCGGTTCAGGCGCGTGGTCGTGTCGATCATCACGCGGTAGCCGGCATCGTCCAGCCGGTTCTTCTTCAGCGCCGCCGACAGGATGCCCACGCCCAGCCCCTTGCCCAGCACCAGCACGTCGCCGGCGCGCGCGTCGGCGTTGCGCTTGATGCGGCCCGGATGCACCAGCCCCATCGCGGCCAGGCCGTAGATCGGCTCGACCGAATCGATGCTGTGGCCGCCGGCCACCGGAATGCCGGCGTCCTTGCAGACCGATTCGCCGCCGCGCAGGATATCGGCGATGACGTCGTGCGGCAGCACGTTGATGGGCATGCCGACGATCGCCAGCGCCATGATCGGCGTGCCGCCCATGGCGTACACGTCCGACAGCGCGTTGGCGGCCGCGATGCGGCCGAAGTCGTAGGGATCGTCGACGATCGGCATGAAGAAGTCGGTGGTCGCGATCAGCGCCTGCTCGTCGTTGAGCCGATAGACGGCCGCATCGTCGGCCGTCTCGGTGCCCACCAGCAGGTTGGGATAGCTGGCGGCCGGCCCGAAGCGGGCCAGCAATTGCGACAGCACGCCGGGCGCGATCTTGCAGCCGCAGCCGCCGCCGTGGGACAGCGAAGTCAAGCGCGGCACCGCCGCGGACGCAGCATCCTGGGTCATGTCAGTCTCTCCGTAAGTGATGGGAAAAGGATAGCATCGCGCCCCCGAATGGCCCTATGATGATCCGGCAGCAGGCAGCAACGGACGGCCCGCCCGCCACCGGGCGCACCGACAGCCAAACTTCACCGTGCGTGAGGGCTTTATGGATCGCCGACACTTCCTCCGTTTCTCGGGCGCCCTGTGCGCCGCCCAGGCGGCCTTGCCCCTGGCCGCGCGCGCCGAGCAGGCGCCCGTCAGCGCCGACTGGCGCGGCTTCGAACTGACCACCCACATCCAGGTGCTCGACCCCGGCGCCCATCCGCGCCTGTGGATCCCCCTGCCCTATGCCGCCGACACGTCCTACCAGCGCGGCGCGCAAAGCGCCTGGCTGGTCAGCGGCGGCGGCAGCGCGCAGCTGGCGCAGGCCCCCGGCTACGACGTGCGCATGCTGGCGGTGCAGTGGCCCGACGCCCAGGCGCCGCGCGAGGTCACGGTGACCAGCCGCTTCCAGACCCGCAACCGCCGCGTCGACCTGACCCAGCCGCCTCCCGGCGCCCCGCGCGAAAGCGCCGCCACCCTGCGCGAATTCATCCAGCCCACCGAACTGCTGCCCACCGACGGCATCGTCAAGGCCACCGCCGACCGCATCACCCAGGGCCACCAGGGCACGCTGGCGCGGGCCCGGGCGATCTATGACTGGGTGGTCGAGAACACCTGCCGCACCGCCGCCACCCGCGGCTGCGGCACCGGCGACGTGCGCTACATGCTGACCGCCAACGACCTGAACGGCAAATGCGCCGACATCAACGCGCTGTTCGTCGCCCTGGCGCGCGCCGCCGGCATTCCCGCCCGCGACGCCTACGGCCTGCGCGTGGCCGATTCGCAGCTCGGCTTCAAGAGCCTGGGCAAGGCCGGCGACGTCACCCGCGCGCAGCACTGCCGCGCGGAGTTCTACGCCGACGGTTACGGCTGGATCCCGGTCGACCCCGCCGACGTGCGCAAGGTGATGCTGGAAGAACCTCCTGGCGACCTGCCCGCCACCGACGCCCGCGTGCGCAGCGCCCGCGTCATGCTGTTCGGCGCCTGGGAAATGAACTGGGTCGCCTACAACCACGGCCACGACGTCGCCCTGCCTGGCTCCGCCCACGGCCCCGTGCCGTTCCTGATGTACCCCAACGGCGAAACCGCCGACGGCCGCCTGGACAGCCTCGACCCCGACCGCTTCCGCTACACCCTGACCGCCCGCCCCCTGTCCACCTGAGCCGGCGCCGTCCCATGGTCAGCCGCCGCCTCCTCCTGCAATCCGCCCTGTCGCTGGCGGCCCTGCCCGCCTGGGCCCGCGCCGCCGCCAGCGACAGCGCCCTCAAGGCCGCCACCGGCCCCGACTGGGCCCCCTGGACCGCCCCCACCCCGCCCCTGGTCCTGCCCGACCTCTCCGGCCGCGAACAGAAACTCGCCGCCTGGCGCGGCAACGTCGTCATCGTCAGCTTCTGGGCCACCTGGTGCGACCCCTGCCGCGACGAAATCCCCCTCATGTCCGCCATGGCCAAACGCCACCGCGAAGAAGGCCTGCGCCTGGTCGCCGTCAACGTCGGCGAGGCCCTCGGCAAGATCACCACCTTCCTGGCCAAGTGGCCCGTCGCCGGCACCGTCCTGCACGACCGCAACAGCACCGTCTCCAAGAAATGGGACGCCGTCGGCCTGCCCGCCAACTACCTGGTCGACCGCGGCGGCAGCATCCGCCACTGGCACCTGGGCGCCCTCGACTGGAAAGCCGCGAACGTCACTAGCGTGGTCACCCGGATGCTGCGCGCGTGAATGCCGCCGCAAGCCCTTCACGGGCCGCAGGCGGCAATGCAGGACGGTGAAGGTCGGGCCTATGGGCTGGCGGTCATGTCCGTCGCGAAGGAACCGTCGGCCTTTGCCATGCGCCGCAGGCGCCAGTACGCTTTGAGCAGGCGTCGAAGATCGGTCACCCCACGCGCATGGCGGACCAGGCCGCGCCAGGCGCGCAGGTCGAGCACCGATCGCGCCAGCCGCGCCCGTATCTGCGGATTGTCGATATCCTTGCGCAGCAGATCGACGAAACACAGGAGCTCGTGCAGCACGTGGCGGATGATCGAACGGCGTGTCCGCGCGCCGATATCCTGCCGCGCGGACAAGGTCAACAGCGACTCGATGATGCGGACGTAGCTTGCGCCACGCCATTGGCGCACCTGCGGCGAAGGCGACAGGGTGATCGACGCGGGGTTCCGACGATAGCCATAGACGGGTTCCGGCGCGAAGCCGATCCGCTTGGCCAGGATCGCGAGCTGGGTGGTCCAAAGAATGTCTTCGTGAAACATCGAGGGGTCGAACGCCAGCCAGTTCCTGGTGATGAGCGCGCGCTTTATCATCTGCAGGCATACGTAATGCGGCCACTCGCCGACCGCGACGCAGTGCGCGATCCAGTCCTGGCCCGTCATGATTCGATCGACCGGCTGCCGGGTCAGGACGGGGGGCCGGGGAGCGGGAGGCGGCGTTTCCGTGAACCGGTAGGCGTTCCCGATCAGCACGTCCAGGTCGTGCGAGACCGCCTGCCCGTGCCAGCGGGCGATCCCGGCGGCTGGCAGCAGATCGTCCGCATCGGCGAAGGCGACCCAGGTGCCCAGCGCGGCTTGCAGGCCCGCGTTGCGCGCGGCGCCGAGCCCGAGGTGGGGCTGCTTGATGATCCGAAGACGCGCGTCTTTGGCGCCATGGGCCTGCATGATCGCCATGCTGGCGTCGGACGAGCCGTCGTCCACCACGATCACTTCCATGCGCAGGGAGGCATCGCCCAACAGCGTGTCCAGTTGATCGGAGAGATACTGCTCGCAGTTGTATACGGGGACGATCAGACTGATCTGTGGCGCGGCGGGTTCGAGGTGGCGCATATTCGGTGAAACGTAGGATCGAGGATCCTCGCGCCTTGAACCACGAGTCTTGCCGTGGGTATTCGAGAAGGGAGCGGTTGCCCAACAGGCGCGGGAGGATCGGTAAGCTACGCCGGATTCGCAGGCCTTGGGGACAAGACCGGCGAATACAGGACCGATCCGTTTCTTTCGATGCTGCGACCCGATGGGGCGGGTCTCGCCATGGGTCGCGCAATGGCGGGCGCGGGTGCAGTCGGCGCTCAGCCATGCACGATGCCCGCAACAGGAAAGAGTGGCGGAAGGCAGCAGGAGTCGAACCTACCTGGGAACGTCTGACGCCCCCAACCGGGTTTGAAGCCCGGCCGTGCCACCGGACACGGATGCCTTCCAAAAAGACCCGCCTATGATACCGCCTGACCCGCCCCCAGATACGCACTATCGGTGCGCAGCAGATGCGCATCCCGCACTCGCCGCGTCAGCCCCGTCCGATCGAAGAACTCCAGGATCTGGATCGCCCGCTTGCGCCCCAACCCCGTCGCATCCCGGAACACCGCCGCGTTCAACCCTTCCGGCTTGCCCGCAAGCTCGACCGCCAGCGCCACCAGCTCCGCCACCCGCTCGCGGTGATAGAACAGATCCTTCACCACCTGTGCCACCTCGCCACGCCGCAGCAGCTTGCGCAGCACCTGCCGCACCCGCTCCTCCGGCTCGCCCAGCGCACGCGCCAGGTCGCGCACCCTGGGCGGATCGTAGGCGCCCGCCGCCAGCAGCGGCAGCAAACGTTGCGCCAGTTGCGCCTCGACTTCGGCCAGCGCCGCGGTGTGCCCCGGCAGATGCAGCCACGGCCCGTTGCGCAGCACCCGGCCCTGCTTCTGCAGATCGTCCAGCAGCCCCTGCCACAACGCTTCCGGCGCCGCCGGCAGCGCCATGCGCCGCAGGCGTGAACCGTCCGGCCCGGGCTCGTCAGGCGCGCCCTGGTGGAACGTCGCCAGCGCCTGCTCCACCCGCGCCCGCAGCGCCTCCCAGTGCGCGGCCAGGATCAGCGTGCGCGCGCCCTGCGGCGTGCGCGGCTCGATCCAGATCGCGCCATCGGGTGCCGCCAGATCGCGCACCGGCCTGCCCGCCAGGCGTTGCAGCGCCGTTTCGTCCAGGCCCAGCGCGGCCTGCGCCAGCAGCGGCTGCAATCCACCGCCCGCCAGCATGTCCGCCACGCCTTGCAGCCATTGCATCCGCGCCGGCGCGCGGCGCTTGCGGTCCGGCGCGTTCGGATCGAGCACCCGGCCGCCGCCGACCGTGCGCGTGGCCTGCGCGTTGCGCACGATGTAGCGGTCGCCCGGCATCGCGCACACCGCTTCGTCGAACACCAGTTGCACCCAGCCCGACTGGCCCGGCGCCAGCGCGTCGGCCGACAGCGGCACCACGTGCGCCACGTGGCGCGCCGCGCCGATGTGCACGTGCAGCGGCGTCCAGGCCCGCAACGGCGCCTCGGCCGACGGCAGCAGCGTCAGCGCCACATCGACGTGGCGCGACGGCAGGAAACAGCGCGCATCGGCGATCCAGTCGCCGCGCGTGATCGCGCTCTTGTCGATGCCCGCCAGGTTCAGGGCGCAGCGCTGTCCGGCCGCGCCGGTCTCGCTGGGCTGGTTCTGCGCATGGATGCCGCGCACCCGCACCCGCGTGCCGGCCGGCATCAGGCGCAGGTCGGCGTCGTCATCGCCAGCGCGGGCGCGGCCGCCGTGCGCCGTGCCCGTCACCACCGTGCCGTGGCCGGCCAGCGTGAAGACGCGGTCCACCGCCAGCCGGAACAGGCCGGCGCCGTCGCGCGCGCCCAGCGCCTGCGCGGCCTCGTCCAGATATTGCTTGAGGCGCGCCACGCCCTCATCGCCCGGTCGCGCCGCGCAGACGTCGAACACCGGCGCATCCTGCAGGAAGGTGTCGGCCGCCAGCGCCGCGATCTCGGCGCGCACCGCGGCCAGCCGGGCCGCGTCGGCGCGGTCCGCCTTGGTCAGTGCCACCGCCCCGCGCGCCACGCCCAGCAGCGCCAGGATGGCCAGGTGCTCGCGCGTCTGCGGCATGACGCCGTCATCGGCGGCCACCACCAGCAGGCCGAAGTCGATGCCGCTGGCGCCCGCCGCCATGGTGTGCACCAGCTTCTCGTGGCCCGGCACGTCGATGAAGCCCAGCACGTCGCCATTGGGCAGGGGCGTGTAGGCATAGCCCAGCTCGATCGAAATGCCGCGCGCCTTCTCTTCCTTGAGACGGTCGGTGTCGACCCCCGTCAGCGCCCGCACCAGCGTGGTCTTGCCATGGTCGATATGGCCGGCGGTGCCGACGATCATGCCGACGGCTCCGTGGCGGACGCCGCGAGGCTGGCGAGCTGGTCGGCGAAGGCGGCCTCGTCGCGCGCCTCCAGGCAGCGCAGGTCGAGCCACAGCGCGTCATCGGCGATGCGGCCGATCACCGGCACCGGCAGGTTGCGCAAGCGCGTCTCCAGGCGGTCCAGATGGCGTCCGGGGCGGCCCTTGCCGCGATAGCGCAGCGCCAGCCCATGGCTGGGCAGCTGGTCCACCGGCAGGGCGCCGCTGCCGATCTGGCTGAACATCGGCACCGCCTCGACCTCGTAGTCCGCGCCCGCCGCGTGCGCCAGCACGCCGCGCAGCCGCTCGGCCAACGGCTGGATCTCGCGCTGCGGCCGGGTCAACAGGCGCAGCGTGGTCAGGCGCTGCGCCAGGAATTCCGGCGCGCGGTACAGCTGCAGCACCGGTTCCAGGGCCGCCAGCGTCAGCTTGCCCACGCGCAGGGCGCGCTTGAGCGGATTCTTCTTGATCTTGCGGATCAGGTCGGCGCGCCCCACCAGCAGGCCGGCCTGCGGGCCGCCCAGCAGCTTGTCGCCGCTGAAGGTGACCAGGTCGGCGCCGGCGGCGATGGTCTCGCGCACCGTGTCCTCGCGCGGCAGGCCGAACTGGGTCAGGTCCACCAGCGTGCCGCTGCCCAGGTCCACCGTGGCCGGCAGGCCGCGCGCATGCGCCAGCGCCGCCACCTCGGCCACGCCGACGCTCTTGGTGAAGCCGGTGACGGCGTAGTTGCTGCAATGCACCTTCATCAGCATCGCGGTGCGCGGGCCGATGGCGTTCTCGTAGTCGGTGGCGTGGGTGCGGTTGGTGGTGCCGACCTCGACCAGCTTGGCGCCGGCGCGCTTCATGATGTCCGGGATGCGGAAGGCGCCGCCGATCTCGACCAGCTCGCCGCGCGACACCACCACCTCGCGGCGGTCGGCCAGCGCGTTCAGCATCAGCAGCACGGCGGCCGCGTTGTTGTTGACCACGGTGGCGGCCTCGGCCCCGGTCAGTTCGCACAGCAGGTCGTCGATCAGGTCGTCGCGGTCGCCGCGGCCGCCGCTGTCCAGGTCGAATTCCAGGTTGGCCGGCGTGGTCAGCGCGCGCAGCACCGAAGCCACCGCCTCGTCGGGCAGCAGGGCGCGGCCCAGGTTGGTGTGCAGCACGGTGCCGGTCAGGTTGTAGACGGCGCGCAGGCGCGGCGCGGCGGCGCGCGCCAGGGCGCTGCCGACGGCCGCGGCCACCGCAGCCTCGGCCAGCTCGGCGCGCGGTAGCTCGCCCGCCAAGGCGCGTTGCCGCAGCCCGTCCAGGTGCTGGCGCAGCGCCGCCACCACTTGCGTGCGGCCATGCGTATCGAGCGCCGCGGCCAGCGCCGGCGCGTTCAGCAGCCGGTCGAGCGCGGGGATGTCGGCGGCGGCGGCGAACCCGGTCATGGTTATTCCTCCTCGGCGCCGTGCCACAGCAGCGGATTGCCGCTGGCGCGCGAATAGCCGGCCTCGCCCACCAGCACGTCCAGCATCAGGCTGGCGAGGTCGTCGGCCACCGGCTCCACGTGCAGGTCCTTGTCCTGGTAGAAGATCTTGCGGTAGGTGTGGCAGCGGTCGCAGGTCTCGGCCTTGATGGCGGGCGCACGGCCCTCGATGGCCTGGTAGGCCACGGATTCGACGTCCTCGCAGTGCGAGCACTTGACCCGCACCATGTGCCATTGGGTCGCGCACAGGCTGCAGCACAGGTAGCGGTAGCCTTCGAACTGGCCGCCCACCCGCACCACGCTGGCCACCGGCAGGCTGGCGCAGACCGGGCAGACGCCGAACGGCGAGGCCACCGGCAATTGCTTTTCGTCGAAGCGGCTGGCCAGGTCGGTCCAGTAGACCTGCAGCGCGGCCATTACGAACGGCGCGGCGGCGCCGTCGACGCCGCGATGCTGTTCCGACAGCACGGCCTCGGCCAGGTCCTCGAGCGATTCGGTGTCTTCATCGAGCGCGCGGCGCAGCGCCGCGCACACTTCCAGCGCCTCGGCCGGCAGGTCCTGGCCGCCGGCGACCTCGTCGACCAATTGGCGCAGGATGTCGCGCCACAGCGGGTCGCGCGGCCAGCCCACCGCCTGCAGCGGCGGCATGCCGTGGGCCTGCGCCAGGGCGATGCGGTCTTCCGAGGCGGGCGGCGCGTTGCAGCCGCGCAAGGCGTTCTGCTGGGCGTCGACCAGCCGCGCCATCAGCAGCAGGTAGTCGGCCACCGGGCTGTCCACGGCCAGTTGCCGCAGGCGCGCCGCGCGCGTCGCGAAAACCGACTCGCGCGCCGGCAGCTGGATGCGGGGAATGGTGTTGTGATCGAGCGCCTCGATCTCGCCACGCGGAAGAATTCGCTGCAATTGCGTCTCCAGATAAACAAACACGGCTGCCGCCCCGCAAAGGGGAGGCAGCCGTGCGGTGGGATCGGGCGGAGCCGGCCCGGCCAGGCCGCCACCGCAGGGTGGCGCCCGCCGGGCGGGACCCGCCTATTTCGTCGTGGACTGCTTGCCGATTTGTTCCCGGAACCAGGCGCGGTGGTGCTTCCACGCCCAGCCCGCGGTCACGTAGCCGCGCAGCATCGCCGTGAGCGAGCCCTTGACCCAGATCGCCGCATAAATATGCACAATGATCGCGCAAATCAGCACCAATGCACAAACGGCATGCAGCACCGAGGCGGCGCGCACCACCCAGATCGGGAAGTAGAAGGCGAAGAACTCGCGCCAGATCACGATGCCGCTGGCGAACAGCCCCAGCATGCACAGGATCAGCACGTAGAACAGCAGCTTCTGGCCGGCGTTGTACTTGCCGACCTCGGGCAGCTTTTCCTCGCGGTTCTCGACCACGTCGTTGAGCTGGCGCAGCCACTGACGGTCGGCCTTCGTCATCATGTTGTGGCGCCACATGTGGCCGGCGAACACCACGAAGCAGAAGAACATCACCAGCCCGATGAACGGGTGCAGGATGCGGGTCCAGGGACCGCCGCCGAACAGGTTGGTGAGCCAGAACATCGACGGGTGGAACAGCGCCAGCCCGGACAGCGCCAGCAGGATGAAGGTGAAGGCGATGATCCAGTGGTTGGTGCGCTCGCCGGGCGAGTAGCGCTTGATCCGGCGGTGATGGCGATCGTCACTCATGGCGGATCTCCTCTTCGGCACGGCGTTCGTCTTCCTCGTCGACCTCGTTGCGGCCGACGCGGGCGTAGTGGAAGAAGCCGGCCAGCGCCGTCAGCGCCATGGCGGCCACGCCCAGCGGCTTGGCGATGCCCTTCCACAGCGACACCATCGGGCTGATCTGCGGATCCTTCGGCAGCCCGTGGTACAGCCCGGGCTGGTCGGCGTGATGCAGCACGTACATCACGTGCGTGCCGCCCACGCCTTGCGGGTCATACAGGCCGGCCTGCTCGAAGCCGCGCGACTTCAGGTCCTCGATGCGTTCGGCGGCGTGCTGCTTCATGTCGTCCTTGGTGCCGAACACGATGGCGCCGGTGGGACAGGCCTTGACGCAGGCCGGCTCCTGGCCGACGGCCACGCGGTCGGAACACAGGGTGCACTTGTACGCCTTGTGGTCCTTCTTGGAGATGCGCGGCACGTTGAACGGACAGCCGGTGATGCAGTAGCCGCAACCGATGCAGTTCTCTTCGTGGAAGTCGACGATGCCGTTGTTGTACTGGATGATGGCGCCCGGCGACGGACAGGCCTTCAGGCAGCCCGGGTCCTCGCAATGCATGCAGCCGTCCTTGCGGATCAGCCACTCCAGGTCGCCCTGCGGGTTCTCGTATTCCGAGAAGCGCATGACGGTCCAGGAATGCTCGGTCAGGTCGGCCGGGTTGTCGTAGACGCCGACGTTGGTGCCGATCTCGTCGCGCAGGTCGTTCCACTCCATGCACGCGCTCTGGCAGGCCTTGCAGCCGATGCACTTGGAGACGTCGATCAGCTTGGCCACGGACCCGGTGATGGGTTCGCGGATGCCGGGCGGCGGCGTGGTGGTGGCCGAGCGCCGTTTGATGTCCAGGGATTGCATTGACATGAGCGCTCTCCTAAATCTTCTCGACCTGCACCAGGAACGACTTGAATTCCGGTGTCTGGGAATTGCCGTCGCCCACGAATGGCGTGAGGGTGTTGGTCAGGAAGCCGGGCTTGGCCAGGCCCACGAAGCCCCAGTGGATCGGGATGCCGACGTGGTAGACGGTCTTGCCCTCGATGGTCAGCGGCCGCAGGCGCTTGGTGACCAGCGCCACCGCCTTGATGTAGCCGCGGTTGGACGACACCTTGACGCGCGAACCGTTGGCGATGCCCAGTTCCTTGGCCATGACCTCGCTGATCTCGACGAACTGCTCGGGTTGCAGGATCGCGTTGATGCGGACGTTCTTGGTCCAGTAGTGGAAGTGCTCGGTCAGGCGGTAGGTGGTGGCCACGTAGGGGAACTTGTCCACCGTGCCCATCGCCGCCAGGTCGTCCTTGAACACGCGCGCCGCCGGGTTGCTCGTGACACCCTTGGCCTTCGGATACAGCGGGTTGTAGCCCAGCGGCGTCTCGAACGGCTCGTAGTGTTCCGGGAACGGCCCTTCGGCCATGCCGGCGCGCGCGAAGAAGCGCGCCACGCCCTCGGGGTTCATGATGAACGGCCCCATGCCGCCATCCGGATTCTCATCGCCCTTGAAGTCGGGAATGTCGGCGCCGACCCAGGCCTTGCCGTTCCACGAGATCAGGTTGCGGCGCGGGTCGAACGGCTTGCCCGAGACGTCGCAGGAGGCGCGGTTGTACAGGATGCGGCGGTTGGCCGGCCAGGCCCAGGCCCAGTTCAGGGTCTGGCCGATGCCGGTCGGGTCGCTGTTGTCGCGGCGCGCCATCAGGTTGCCGGCCGGGCTCCAGGCGCCGGCGAAGATCCAGCAGCCGCTGGCCGTGGAACCGTCGTCGCGCAGCTCGGCAAAGCCGGCCAGCTGCTCGCCGCCCTTGCGCGTGACCTTGGTGGGGTCCTTGGGATCGACCAGGTCGACCAGCGCCTTGCCCGAGTATTCCTTGGCCAGCTCTTCCGCGGTCGGGCTTTGCGGATTGGAATACGGCCAGGACAGGTTGACGATGGGGTCGGGGTACTTGCCGCCCTCTTCCTGGTACATCTTGCGCAGGCGCGTGAAGATCAGCGACATGATCTCGATGTCGCTCTTGGCCTCGCCCGGAGGCTCGGCGCCCTTCCAGTGCCATTGCAGCCAGCGCCCGGAGTTCACCAGCGCGCCGTCTTCCTCGGCGAAACAGGTGGTGGGCAGGCGGAACACCTCGGTCTGGATCTGCTTGGGATCGACGTCATTGGCCTCGCCGGCATTGCGCCAGAATTCCGAGGTCTCGGTGACCAGCGGATCCATGATGACCAGGAACTTGAGCTTGGCGAAACCGGCGTTCAGCTTGGCCTTGTTGGGCGCGGCCGCCAGCGGGTTGAAGCCCTGCGCCAGGTAGCCGTTCATCTTGCCCTGGCTCATCAGCTCGTAGACCTGCAGCATGTCGTAGAGCTTGTCGAGCTTGGGCAGGTAGTCGAACGCCCAGTTGTTCTCGGCGGTCGCGGCCTTGCCCCACCAGGCCTTCATCAGGCTCACGTGGAACTTGCTGTAGTTCTGCCAGTAGCTGAGCTGGTTGGGCCGCAGCGGCTTGAGCGCGCGCGTGGCGATGTACTTGCCGTAGTCCTGCTCGGGCTCGTTGGGCAGCGTCATGTAGCCGGGCAGCAGGTTCGACATCAGGCCCAGGTCGGTCAGGCCCTGGATGTTCGAGTGCCCTCGCAGCGCGTTCATGCCGCCGCCGGCGATGCCGATGTTGCCCAGCAGCAGCTGCACCATGGCGCCGGTGCGGATGATCTGCGAGCCGATCGAGTGCTGCGTCCAGCCCAGCGCGTACAGGATGGTGGCGGCGCGATTGGTGGTGGCGGTGGACGCCAGCATCTCGCAGACCTTCAGGAACTTGTCGCGCGGCGTGCCGCAGACGCGTTCGACCATCTCTTCGGTGTAGCGCGAGTAGTGCTTCTTGAGCAGCTGGTAGACCGAACGCGGATGCTCCAGCGTCGGGTCGGTCTTGACGAAGCCGTCATCGCCGCGCTCGTAGTCCCAACTGGCCTTGTCGTAGGTCCGCTTCTCGGCGTTGTAGCCGGAGTACAGGCCCGCGTCGAACGTGAAGTCCTCGCGCACGATGTAGGAAAAGTCGGTGTAGTTGCGCACGTACTCGTGCTGGATCTTGTCGTGATCCAACAGGTACTTGATGACGCCACCCAGGAAGATGATGTCGGTGCCGGTGCGTATGGGCGCGTAGAAGTCCGCCACGGATGCCGAGCGCGTGAAGCGCGGATCCACGACGATCAGCTTCGCCTTGTTATGGGCTTTCGCTTCCGTGACCCATTTGAACCCGCACGGGTGGGCCTCGGCGGCATTGCCGCCCATGATCAGTACTACGTCCGCGTTCTTGATGTCGACCCAATGGTTCGTCATCGCTCCACGGCCAAACGTCGGGGCAAGACCTGCCACCGTCGGGCCATGTCAGACACGGGCTTGATTGTCGAACGCCAGCATCCCCATGCTGCGCACGGTCTTGTGCGTGATGTAGCCCACCTCGTTGCTGCTTGCCGAGGCGGCCAGCATGCCGGTGGTCAGCCACCGGTTGACCGTCTTGCCGTCTTCGGTCTTTTCGACGAAGTTGGCGTCGCGGTCGGCCTTCATGAGCTTGGTGATGCGCGTCAGGGCGTCGTCCCACGACATCCGCTCCCACTTGTCCGAACCGGGCGCCCGGTATTCCGGGTACTTCAGGCGGTTGGGGCTGTGGATGAAGTCGATCAGGGCCGCGCCCTTGGGACAGAGCGTACCGCGGTTGACGGGGTGGTCGGGGTCGCCTTCGATGTGCATGATGCTGGCGCGGGCATTCTTGGCGCCATCGCCAAGGCCATACATCAGCAGACCACAGGCGACCGAACAGTAGGGACAGGTGTTGCGCGTTTCCGTCATGCGCGCAAGCTTGTACTGGCGCACTTCGGCCATGGCCGTGCCGGGGGCTACCCCCAGCAATGCCAGGCTCGAGCCAGCCAGCGTGGTACCGGTCACCTTGAAGAACTGGCGGCGGTTCATGTTGACCATGAAGCACTCCTCTCCGGGTGAATAGGGGGAAGCCGCGGGCCGATCCGGGGAAAAGCCCTACGAATTCCAAGGATATGCAAGCAAGTATAGGCGCAGCGTGAACGAGTTTCCATGCCTTGCGTCCCCCGAGCGCGAAATCAGGCAATGAGAACGATTTACGGCCAGGATCGGGCTTTTTCGCGGATTTTGGATGATCGCGAGACTGCTACCATTGCCGGCGGCGGGCTCCGGCCCGCTTTTCCGCCCGTCCCGCATGCCCGTTGGAGCGCCGATGCGCCGTCTTGCCCCCCTGGCCCTGTCCCTGTCGCTGGCCGCCCCGAGCCTGGCGCCGGCCCCCGCCACCGCCGCGCCGGCGCCGAGTCCGGCCGCCGCCGCCACCGAGTCCGCCCGCGAAGCGGCGATGGAAGGCTATCTGTACTTCTATCCGCTGCTGACCCTGGACCTGACCCGGCGCCAGTTCACGCACCCCGCGCAGGGCGCCGACGGCGCGCCCGCCAACACCTTCCAGCACACGCGCACCCTGCCCCGCCCCGGCGCGGCCGCGCCCTGGGCCAACCCCGACATGCTGCGCAGCGCCGCCTGGCTCGACCTGACGGCCGGCCCCGTGGTGCTGTCGACGCCCGACAGCCATGGCCGCCTGTACACCCTGACCCTGCTGGACATGTGGAACGACGCCTTCGCCACGCTGGGCAAGCGCAGCACCGGTACCGCGCGCGGCAACACCGCGATCGTGCCGCCGGGCTGGAGCGGCACGCTGCCCTCCGGCATGCCGCGCATCGACGCGCCCACCGCCTACGTCTGGGCCCGCGCCCTTATCCAGGCCGACGGCCCGGCCGAGTACGGCGCGGTCAACGCGCTGCAGGACGGCTTCACGCTGACGCCGCTGGCGCAGTGGAACCTGCCGCCGCAATCGCAGCGGATCAAGGCCGACCCGTCCCTGGATCTGAAGATCCCGGTGCGCGAGCAGGTCGACGCGATGCCAACCGAGGCCTTTTTCGTCCGCGCCGCCGAGCTGCTGCGCCGCAACCCGCCGCACGCCACCGACCAGCCGGTGCTGGCCAAGCTGCGCCGGGTCGGGCTGATCCCCGGCCGGCCGTTCGACTTCGACAAGCTCGACAACCCGGTCAAGCAGGGCCTGCGCCGCGGCCTGCGCGAGGCGCGCGAACGCATGGAAGCCGCCGCCGGCGCCACCCTCAAGAGCGTCAACGGCTGGCAGCTGGAGACGGCCAGCCTGGGCGTCTACGGCAACGCCTACCTGCGCCGCGCGCTGGCCACCCAGGCGCAGCCCGGCTCGGGCTTGCCCGAGGACCTGACCGCGTTGCTGCTGGCGGCCGACAGCCAGGGCCGGCCGCTGGATGGCGCGCACCGCTACGTGCTGCATTTCGACAGTGGCCAGTTGCCGCCGGCCAGCGCGCTGTGGTCGCTGGCGGCCTACGACGGCCAGGGCCTGCCGATGGCCAATCCGCTGGACCGCTACGCCCTGGGCGACCGCGATCCGCTGCAGTACAACGCCGACGGCTCGCTCGACCTGGTGATCAGCCACGCCGCCCCCGAGCCGGGCGCCCAGGCCAACTGGCTGCCGCTGGCGGCCACCGGCCCGGTCTACGTGCTGCTGCGCGCCTACGGCCCCGGCCCGGCGCTGCTGGACGGGTTGTGGACGCCGCCGCCCGCGGTGCGCGACGAACCGGCGCCCGAACCCGAGGCGCAACCCGAGCCGGCCGCGGCCGCCGCGGCGCCCGTCGCCACGCCGCCGCCCGCGGCCGCGAAGAAACCCTGACAAACCTGGCGGCAGACGGCGATATGACAGGGTTTCGCCACTACCATAGGCGTTTTATCGCCGAGTAGAACGCCCGCCATGGACGACGCCTTTAGCCACCAACTGTCGATGACCATCCTGATGACGCCCGATATGGCGAATTTCTCAGGCAATGTGCACGGCGGAACCATCCTCAAATACCTGGACCAGGTCGCCTACGCCTGTGCCAGCCGCTACGCCGGCCAGTACGTGGTGACGCTGTCGGTCGACCAGGTCGTGTTCCGCGAGCCGATCCACGTGGGCGAGCTGGTGACCTTCCTGGCGGCGGTGAACTACACCGGCCGCACCTCGATGGAAATCGGCATCAAGGTCGTCACCGAGGACATCCGCAAGAAGCTGGTGCGCCACACCAACAGCTGTTATTTCACGATGGTGGCGGTGGACGACAACGGCGCCCCCACCGCGGTGCCGCCGCTGGCGCCGCGCAACCTCGAGGAAAAGCAGCGCTTCGAGGCCGCCCGCCTGCGCCGCGAACTGCGCCAGGAAATGGAACGGCGCCACGACGAGATCAAGCGCGAAACCACGAATGAGGGGTGAGCCCCCACGCCGCGCGCGCTTCGCGCGCTAGCTGCCCCCCGAGGGGGCTGCCCGCCCTTGGGGCGGCCCGGCGGACGGGCGGGTATTCTTGCGACGAGCTGCGTCCAGGTAACAGTGAGCAGACATGAAAAAAAACCGGGCTTGAGTGCCCGGTTCTTTTTGGCGACAGCGTCACGCGCCTTCGGCCGCGCCTGGCGGGCGCGACGGCGGCGCCGTCACGGAGGGCTCGCGGTCGCGGCCGACCATGCGCTTGAGGCCCAGCCACTGCTGCGACCAGAAGCCCCGGCCGTAGTCGCGGCCGCCCAGTTCCGGCTGCTGGTCATGGATGCCGGTGGGGCCGTAGCCGACGCCGAAGCGCGCCGAGCGGAACAGCACGTCCCAGATCGGGAACAGCGCGGCGAAGTTGTAGCCGCCGGCCGGCCCCGGCGTCGAGGCGTCGTAGGCGATGGAATGGTGATGGCGGTGAAAGCGCGGGCTGACCAGCAGGCGTTCGCCGATGGCGCCGAAGTGCATGCGCAGGTTGGCGTGCGAGAAGCTCTGCGCCAGCTGGGTGATGGCCACGATCGCCACGAACTGCGCGGGCGGCACGCCCACCAGTTGCGACACGAACACCACCACCACGTCGCGCAGCATGTCGTCCAGCAGGTGGTTGCGGTCATCGCTCCAGACGGTCATCTGGCGCTGGCTGTGGTGCACCGCGTGCAGCGCCCAGAGCCACGCGAAACGGTGCTGGGCGCGGTGGTACAGGTAGTCCACCAGGTCGAACAGCAGCAGGTAGATGATCAGGCTGACCCAGGCCTGGTCGGTCACGCCGGGCCAGTACTGGTCGAGCTGGA
Organism: Achromobacter sp. ISS7; assembly: GCF_056523125.1. NCBI lineage: Bacteria > Pseudomonadati > Pseudomonadota > Betaproteobacteria > Burkholderiales > Alcaligenaceae > Achromobacter > Achromobacter sp. ISS7. The sequence goes on from NZ_JAWRZD010000001.1 coordinate 4,232,819, forward strand.
ACGGCGCGAAGCCCCAGATGTGCAGCTGCCCGAAGATGCCGTCCCAGAACGGGTCGATGGTGAAGAACAGCGCCAGGCGGAACACGCCCAGGCGGTGGATCAACGTGTAGATCACGTCGATGCCGATCTGGCGGCGGTCGGTGACCGGCTCGACCGGGCGCAGGCGCTGCAGCGGGCCGAACACCAGCAACAGCAACGCCACCTGCAACAGGCCGACCAGCAGCCACATGGTGGCGTCGTAGCCGTCCTCGATGAAGTTGCTCAGGCCCAGGTGGAACAGCGCGGGCTGCACCAGGGTTTCGAACAGCCATTGCTGGCAGTTCCCGAACCATTGACTAAGCGTATCCATGATCAGTGATGCGTGGCGATCCAGTCGCGGTAAGCGGGATGCGTATCCAAAGTAGCAAAACAATAGCCCTTGCGCTGCAGGCCTTCAATCAGCGGCTCGAGCACGGCGGGGGCCCAGGGGTCCTGGCGCGACCAGATGCCCAGGTGCGCCAGCAGGATGTCGCCGGGCTTGATGGTGCGCAGCGCCTGCTCCAGCAGCTTGGCGTTGGGGTACTTGTCGCTGGGCAGTTCGTCGCCCAGGAAACCGGCCGGCGCCCAGCCCACGTGCTCGAAGCCGCAGGCCTTGGCGGCGCGCAGCAGGGCCGGCGAGGTCTTGCCGCCCGGCGCGCGGTACAGCGGCAGCATCTTTTTGCCGGTCATCTGCGTGAAGCGGGTGGCGGAACGCTTGATCTCGGCACAGTACTGCTCGGCCGTCCAGGTCTCGCGCTTGCCCGTGTCGGGGCCGGCGCTGGGCTTGACGCGGAACTTGCCGTCCGGCAGGTCGCCCTGCCAGTAGACGTGGTCGTAGGTGTGCGAGCCGAACACGTGGCCCTCGGCGGCGCGCGCCTTCCACCACGGCGCCCACTGGTCGTCCAGGCTGCTGCCGTCGGTCAGGGTGCGCTCGTTGGCCAGGAAGAACGTGACCTTGACGTGGTGGCGCGCCAGCACGTCGGCGATCAGCGGCGCCACGCCCATGTGGCCGGTGTCGAAGGTCAGGTAGACCGGCTTGTCACAGGACGCCGGGGCCGCCGTGGCGGCCTGCGCCGCCAGCGCCAGGCAGACGGCGGCGGCCAGCCGTTTAGCGGGTCGGCGCATGGTTCAGCGTCCAGACGCCGTGCGGCGACTTGCCGACGGTCACCTGCTTGACGACCTTCTTCTGCTCCAGGTCCACCACGGTGAGCTTGCGGGCCCAGCGCGAGGTGACCAGCAGGGTCTTGCCGTCGGCCAGCACGTCCATACAGTCGGGGCCGCCCGGCACCGGGAAGGTGTCGACCACGGCCAGCGTCTGCAGGTCGATGCGGCTGATGGAGTTGGCGGTGCGGTTGCTGACGAACAGGTGGCGCTGGTCGCCCTGGGCGCGGAAGGCGTGCGCGCCAGCGGCGGTCTTGATGCGCGAGATCAGCTTGGCCGGGCCCTTGCTGACGTCATAGGCCTCGACGTAGGAATCGCCGGTCAGCGCCACCAGCAGCGTCTTCTGGTCGGGCGTGAGGAACACGTCGGCCGGGGTCTTGCCGACCGAGACGGTCCATTTGGGCGTCTGCGTGGCCAGGTCGATGGCGATGAGCTGGTCGCTGTCCTGCAGCGTGACGTACGCCGTGGTGCTCTTGGCGTCGATCATGATGTGGCTGGGCGTCTTGCCCGCCGGGATGCGCTTGACCAGTTTCAGGTCGAAGCCCTTTTCCAGCGGCTTCCAGGCGTAGATGTCGATGTGGTCCAGGCGGTTGGCGGCCGTGACGAACCACTTCATGTCCGGCGAGAACTGCAGCTGGTAGGGGTCGACGATGCCGGTCAGGGTGCGCTGCACCTCACCGGTCTTGGGGTCCATCAGCGTGATCGAGTCGCCGGTGGCGTTGGCCACCATCAGCGACTTCTTGTCAGGCGTGAGATACAGGTGGTGCGGTTCCTTGCCCGTCGGGACGCGCCGCAGTTCCGTATAGGTGGCAGGGTCGACGATGCTGACGTTGGCGTCCAGGGAGTTCAGGACGAAGATCGGGGCCGACGCCGCGGCGGCGCTGAGCGCCATCCCTGCGCCAAGAATGGCGCAGCGGACAAAATGCAAGGGATTCAATTTCCAGGTCCGACAAAAGGGGATCGGGCGCCGATCCCAGTGCTCGCCATTTTGGCATAGCCAACTGTCAAAAAACCGTAAGCCGGCGCCCGCCGGGCAAACCGCCGCGCGGTTTGCGGCACCGCTACAACGCTTGCCCGGCGGCGCCGGAAACAATCGGAAAAATCATTTGGCGCCAATGGGTTGCGCGGGAATGCTGGTCCAGGTTCCGAACGACACATCGGTGCCCTGCAGCGTGGCCGCGCGGCGCCCGGTGGCCGGCCCCAGATCGGCCTCGCGCAGTTCGCCGCGCGCGTCGATGACGAAGCTGCCGATGCCGGTGTGGCCATAGCGGGCCGGCCAGGCCAGGATCCAGTAGCCGTCGCCGCCGCGCGCCGGCAGCACCTTGTAACGGTAGCCGTAATAGGCGTCCGCCACCGGCACGTCCGGCCCCATCGCCAGCGCGTCCGGCCCGTAGGCCTGCGCCGGGTAGCCGGGCAGTTCGGGCCAGTACAACCCGTCCAGCGTGCCGGGCCGGCTCACCAGCCGGTCGGCGTAGCGGCCCTGGCCCACCCCGTCGCGGTAGCGGATCTGGGCCGCATGCAGTTCGCGCAGGGTGTCGATGGCGTTGAGCTCGTTGCGCCCGATGGCGCGGCGCGCGATCTCCGCCTTGCCGGCGGCCGGGTCGAACCGCCAGCCCTGCGCCACGCGCACGATCGGCACCGGCAGGGTCCAGCCGGAATCGCCCACGCTCAGCCAGGCGCGGCGTTCGCCGTCGGCCAGCACCTCGTGCCTGCGAGCCCAGGCGGCCAGGAAGCGATAGACGTCATCCTGCCCGACCCCGCCCGGCACGATCTGGCGGTGATCCGGCCCCAGCACCTTGGCCAGGGCCACGGGGTCGCTGGTGGCCAGCGCCTCGCCGAAGGCGTCGGCCGCGGCCCCAGGCGTGGGATAGACGCTTTGCGCCGCGGCGGGCGCGGCCAGCAGCGCCAGCGCCAGCCACAGGGCGTGACCCATCCGGCGCGGCCAGCGGCCGCGGGCACGGACGAGCGCATTCATCATCGAGACTCCGCTGATCATGGTGCCTACCTCCGTCCGCCGAAATGTCCGCCGCCACCGCCGATATGGCCGCCGCCGCCACCTCCGCCATGCCAGCCTCCGCCCCCGCCGCGCGGCGTGATCCCGGCCCCGCCGCCGCGTTGCGCCTGTTGCCGCATGCGTTCGCCATTGCCGGCGTCGCGCAGGGCGCTGCCGCCGTTGTTGGCGCGCGAGCGGTCACGCGCGGCGGCCGCATCGCTGCGCTGGCGCTGCGCGGCCGCCTGGCGATCCTGCGCCGAGGCGTGGCCCGGGCCCTGGGCCCGCGTCCCCGCCCCGCCCTGCCCCAGGTTGCCGCCGCGCGGTCCGCCGTGCCCCTCGATGGACTGGCCGGTGCGGCCCTGGAATGATTGCGCCGCGCGGTCGCGGGCCGCGTCGCGCGACCCGGGCGCCGGCGTGGACCGTCCGCCGGGTTGCCCCTGCGCGCGGTTTTGCAGCCCGGCCTGGCGCTGGCCGTCGAACTTCTGGCGGCTGGCCGGATCGCCATAGGGCGCGTTGCCGCGGTTGGCGGGGTTGTGCTGCCAGGCGACGTTGTTGCCGTTGATGTTGGCCGCGTTGATGCGCTGGTTCACGTTGATGTTGTTGTAGCGGTTGACGTTGATGTTCACGTCGTTGTGGCCCCAGTCGAAGCCGCCCCACAGGGAATCGACCGCGGCCACGCCCAGGCCGAAGCCGATGCCGGCCACCAGCGAGGTGGCGAACACCGAACCGGGCGGCGGCGGGTAGTAGGCGGGGGGATACGCGGGATAGGGCCACGCGCCGTAGACCACGGTGGGGTTGTAGCTGGGCACGTAGATCACCTGCGGATCGGCCGGTTCGATCACCACCACGCTCTTGCCGCCGGTGTCGGTCGAGGTGACCTTCTGCTGTGGCGTGCTCTTGAGATTGCCGGCCTGCCTGGCCTGCGCCCGCAGCCGCTGCACCGAGTCCATGACCGCGTCGGGCTGCGCCAGGAAGGCGTCGCCCACCGATTTCACCCAGGCGGGCTGGCGCCCCATCATGTCCATGACCGACGGAAACGCCACCAGGGACTTGACGCTGGGATCCCAGGATTCGCTTTCGACCGCCTTGACGGCGGCGTCGCCCGACTGGCCGGCATGCGCGGCCGACCATTGCGCCGCGGCGGCGATGTCGTCGGGATAGGTGGCCCCCATGAGGACCTGGGATAGGAGGGAGTCCGGGTACAGCGCCACCGGCGCCAGCAGCTGGTCCAGCTGCCCCTTGTCCAGCCGGGTCTGGGCCGTGGCGGGCAGGCAGGCCGCCAACCCGAGGCACAGACAGCCGAATAACCACGCTTGCAGTCGACGCATTTCCTGTTCTCCGTGATCGCAACGCAAAAGCCACAAACCTGGAGTGAACCGCCGGATACCGCGCAGACAAATATAAACCGAAACCGGCGCCGGACAAGCGCCGATTTCGGCGGCGGGCGCCTACAGCTTGGCGACCGAGACCTCGGTGGCCTTGACGAAGGCCAGCACCTCGGTGCCCACCTGCAGGTCCAGTTCCTTGACCGAACGGGTGGTGATGACGGACGTGACGATGCCGGCGGGCGTGTCCACGTCGACCTCCGAGACCACCGGGCCCAGGATGATTTCCTTGATCTTGCCGCGGAACTGGTTGCGGGCGTTGATGGATTGAATGCTCATGGTCCTGCTCCTGAAAAATGGAAGGATTTCCGTTGGATCCCGCTCGCGCCGGGGTGGCGCTTGCCAGGAAAACCGCACCCGTGGCCGCGCCCTAGACGGCGAGCCGCAGGTGCCGTATCTGTATGACCGGCGCCAGGGGCCTGTCCCCCGCCGCCGGCGCTTCCTGCTTCATCACCACCCGCAGCACCCGCGCCTCCAGCGCCGCGAAGGCGGCCGACCCGCGCGCGCGCGGCCGCGCCAGTTCGACGCGCTCGTCCAGCACCACGCGGCCCTCGTCGATCACCAGGATGCGGTCGGCCAGCGCCACCGCCTCGCCGACGTCGTGCGTCACCAGCACCGCGGTGAAGCCGTCGCGGCGCCAGATGTCCTCGATCAGCTGCTGCATGCCGATGCGGGTGAGCGCGTCCAGCGCGCCCAGCGGTTCGTCCAGCAGCAGCAGGCCCGGCCGATGCACCAGCGCGCGCGCCAGCGCCACCCGCTGGCGCTGGCCGCCGGACAGCTGCGCCGGCCAATCACCGCCGCGGTCGCCCAGCCCCACCTGGCGCAGCACCGCCGCCGCCTGCGCCCGGGCCTGCCCGGGCAGGCCCAGCGCCACGTTCTGCAGCACGCTCTTCCACGGCAGCAGGCGCGCGTCCTGGAACATCATCCGCACCCGGCTGTCGGCCGACCATTGCGGAAAGTTGTCGAACAGCACCGGCGAACGCGCCGGCACGCCGCCCTGCGCCGCGCTGGGCGTCTCCAGCCCGGCCAGCAGCCGCAGCAGCGTGCTCTTGCCGCAGCCGCTCTGCCCCACCACGGCCACGAACTCGCCGGGCGCGAACTCCAGGTCCAGCCCCTTGAGCACCAGGCGCTCGCCATAGCGCTTGGACAACTGGCGCAGGGTCACGCGCAGCGCGGGGCTGGCCGGGGCGCCCTCGTCCGGCCCCGGGTCGGGCTCGACCCGCCCCGGCACGTCCAGGTGCTGCAGCAGCTCGTACTCACTGGGGTGGATGAACATGGTCCGGCCCTCCTGGCGCGTCGCCCTCAGCGGGCCGCCGCCAGCTTCTGCTGGTAGTCGGTCTTGACGAAGCCGGCGAACGATTTCTCGGTCACCGCCAGGAACTCGGGCGAGGCATAGGCCGCGGCGATGTCCTTGACGAAGGGCTTGTCCAGGTCGGCCGTGCGCACCGCCACCAGGTTCTGGTAGGTGGGCGTGGTCTTCTCCAGCGCCAGCGCCTCGGTCAGCTTCAGGCCCGAGGCCAGCGCGAAGTTGCCGTTCACGAACGAGTAGTCGGTGTCCTCCAGCGAACGCGGCAGCTGCGCGGCCTCCAGCGGGATCAGCTTGATCTTCTTGACGTTCACGGCCACGTCCTTCTCCGACACCTGCAGCGGGTCGTAGCCTTCGCGCAGCTTGATCCAGCCCAGCTCCTGCAGCACCACCAGCGCGCGCGCCTGGTTGGTGGGATCGTTGGGCACCGCCACGCTCACGCCCTCGGGCGCGGCGTCCACGCTCTTGTACTTGCGGCTGTAGATGGCGATGGGCGCGGTCGGCACCTTGACCAGCTCCGACAGTTCCAGCTTGTTCTTGGCGGCGAAGTTCTTCAGGTAGACGATATGCTGGAACGCGTTGGCGTCCAGCGCGCCCTGCGCCAGCGCGAAGTTCGGCTGCACGTAGTCGTTGAACTCGACGATGCGCACGGTATAGCCCTGCTTCTCCAGGATCGGCTTGATGCCGAGCTTGATCTGGTCGCTGTAGGGGCCGGCGGTGGCGCCGAAGACGATTTCCTTCTTGGCCGGATCGGCCGCCTGCGCGCCGCCGGACAGCGACAGGACGGCGGCGGCCAGCGCCAGGCTCAGGAGATTGCGTTTGACGGACATGGGGTTCCTCTCGGGATCAGCGTTTGTCGATGCGTCGCGCGACGGTATTGCCGGCGAACTGGATGATCTGCACCAGCACCACGAGCAGCGCCACGGTCAGCACCATCACGTCGGTCTGGAAGCGGTAATAGCCATAGCGGATGGCCAGGTCGCCGATGCCGCCGCCGCCCACCACGCCGGCCACCGCGGAATACGACAGGAAGCTCACCGCCAGCACGGTCAGGGCCAGCACCAGCCCGGAGCGCGCCTCCACCAGCAGCACCCGGCGCACGATCTGCAATTCCGAGGCGCCGGCGGCATGGGCGGCCTCGATCACGCCGCGCGGAACTTCGCGCAGGCATTGCTCGACCAGCCGGGCGAAATACGGGATCGCCGCGAACGACAGCGGCACCGCCGCCGCCACCGGCCCGATCGAGGTGCCGGCGATCACCCGCGTGAACGGCACCAGCGCCACCAGCAGGATGATGAAGGGGAACGAGCGCACGGTATTGACCGTCCAGCTCAGCAGCCGGTGCGCCAGCGGACGGTCCAGCGACTGGCCGGGGCCGGTCAGGAACACCAGCACGCCGAGCGGCCCGCCCAGCAGGATCGACGCGGCCAGCGCGATGCCCAGCATCAGGAAGGTCTGGCCGACCGCCACGCCCAGCTCGGGCAGCAATTGCACAAAGGTATCGAGCATCAGGCGACCTCTTCGTAGGGATGGGTGGCCTCGCGGATCAGCTCGCGGCCGAGCGCCGAGGTCAGGTGCACGCCGGCGCCGGAGATCTCGGCCTGCTCCAGCACCTGGCCGTTCTCCATCACCGCCACGTGGCGGCACAATGCGCGCACCACGGCCAGCTCATGCGTGACGATGACGATGGTCACGCCCAGGCGCTTGTTGATGTCGCGCAGCACGCTCAGCACCGAGCGCGTGGTCTCGGGGTCGAGCGCCGAGGTCGGCTCGTCGCACAGCAGCACGGCGGGTTCGCTGGCCAGCGCGCGGGCGATCGCCACGCGCTGCTTCTGGCCGCCGGACAATTGCGCCGGATGGCTGGCGGTCTTGTCGGTCAGGCCGACGATTTCCAGGCATTCGCGCACCCGCGCCGCGATCTGCTCGCGGCCGCGGCCGCCGTGCACGCGCAGCGGAAACGCCACGTTCTCGAACACGGTCTCGTTCTGCAGCAGGTTGAACTGCTGGAAGATCATGCCGATGTTCTGGCGCGCGGCGCGCAGCGCGGGCTTGCCGAGCGCGGTCAGTTCGGTGCCGCCGACGCGCACCGTGCCCGCGTCGGGCCGTTCGAGCAGGTTGATCAGGCGCAGCAGGGTCGACTTGCCGGCGCCGCTCTTGCCGATGATGCCGAAGGTGTCGCCGGCGCGGATCGACAGCGACACGTCGCGCACCGCGTCGAAACGGCCGGCGCGGGTGGCGAACGACTTGCTCACCGCGTCCAGCCGGATCAGCGGCTGCGGCAGCGAGGCCAGGTCGGGAAGGGAGGAAAGATCGGTCATCGGTGAATCGAGGTGAAGGTCATGCGCATCAGGAATACGCGGTGGGTTCGGGAATCTGGTCCAGCAACGCATAGCGGCCCAGGTCGCGGATCTTGTAGGCCACGGGGTCGTGCAGCGTGTGCACGCGCGCGTTGCGCCAATAGCGGTCGTAGCCGTAGCGCGCCGCGGTGGACGACGCGCCGGTGACATCGAACAGGCCATCGCCCACCTCCAGCGCGGCGCGGTGCGCCAGCACCTTGGCCTGGGCGCCGGCCACCGCCACCTCGCCGCGCTCGTCGGCGGTCAGCGACGGGCCGCGCGCCAGCGCCGCGTCGAGCCGCAGGCCGGCCACGTCGGCCAGCGCCTGCGCCGCCTGCACCCGCAGCCAGAACTCGCCGAAGCGCTCCTGCACATAGGGATCGTCGGCATGGCGCTGCACGCCGGACGCGAACCACGGCCGCGCGTCGTCGCGCACGTAGCGGCGCGCTTCGCGGAAGGCGCCGCGGGCGATGCCGAGGTACAGGTTGGTCATGATCAGCTGCGCCACCTGCGAGCGCAGCGTGGCGCGCGGCGTGGGCTCGACGCCAGGCGCCTGCAGCACCTGCACCGGCTCCAGCCGTACGTGGTCGAAACGCACCGTGCCGCTGTCGGTCTGGCGCTGGCCGAACGCGTCCCAGTCGGGGTTGACGGTGATGCCCTCGGCGCGCGTCGGCAGCGCCGCGATCAGCGCGCTGTCCGAGGCCTTGTGCCACGCGGAAAAGGTCAGCAGGTCGGAGCCGACCGAGCCGGAACTGAAGCTCTTGACGCCATCGATGCGGTAGCCGTCCAGCTCGGCCCGCGCCACCACCCGGCGGTCGAGCGGATTGAGCGCATTGCCCCAGAACAGGTTGCGCTCCACCGTGGGCCGCAGGAAGTAGTCGTGCTGCGCCGGCGTGCCATAGAGCAGCACGCCGGCCACTTGCAGGTGGTGGAAGCCGAACACGTGCGCCAGCGCGCTGTCGGCCTCGGCCAGCGTGCGCACCGCCGCCAGCACCGTGGACCAGCTGGCGCCCGTGCCGCCGTGCTGGGTCGGCACCGACAGGCGCAGCAGGCCGCTGGCGCGGATCCGTTCGCGTTCGGCGGCGGCGTGGCCGCCCTGGCGATCGCGCTCGACGGCGGTGGCGGCCAGTTGGTCGGCCAACGCCTGGACGGCGCGCGGGATGTCGTCGGCCACGCGCGCCGGCGCGGCGCCGGCGGCGGGCGCGCGAGCGGTATCGGGGTCGGTCTGGATCTTGGCCATGGAATCTCGTCGTGGAAAAGGCGGGTCAGGCCGGCCGGTAGGCCGGGTTCCAGCGCAGCAGGCGGCGCTCCAGCAACCGCGCCAGGGTGTCGGCGGCCTTGCCCAGCAGCGCGTACAGCAGGATGCCCAGCAGCACCACGTCGGTCTGCAGGAATTCGCGCGCGTTCATGGTCATGTAGCCGATGCCCGATTGCGCCGAGATCGTCTCGGTCACGATCAGGATCACCCACACCAGCCCCAGCGCGAAGCGCAGGCCCACCAGGATCGACGGCAGCGCGCCCGGCAGGATCACGTCGCGATACAGCCGCCAGCCCGTCAGGCCGTACGAGCGGCCCATCTCGATCAGCGCCGGATCGACCGAGCGGATGCCGTGGAACGTATTCAAGTAGACCGGGAAGAACACGCCCAGCGACAACAGCGCCAGCTTGGCGGTCTCCTCGATGCCGAACCACAGGATGATCAGCGGGATCAGCGCCAGCACCGGAATGTTGCGGATCATCTGCAAGGTGGTGTCCAGCAGGGTCTCGGCGGTGCGCGAGGAACCGTTGAGCAGGCCCAGCGCCAGGCCCAGCCCCCCGCCCAGCAGCAGGCCCCACAGCGCCCGCAGCGCGCTGACGCGCACGTGCTGCCAGAGCTCGCCCGACACCGCCAGCGACCAGCCCGAGGCCGCCACCGCCGACGGCGCCGGCAGGATGCGCGACGACAGCCAGCCGGCCTGCGCAGACAACTGCCAGAGGCCGAGGATCAGGGCGGGGACCAGCCAGGGCGCCAGCGCCGCGCGCCAGCCGCCGGGCTTGCGGGCGTCGGCCATCAGCTGGCCGCTTCCTTGGGCACCAGTTCGGTGGCCATGACTTCGCCGAACGGCCCGGTCAGCACGGTGTTGCCGACCTGCTTGCCGCCCTTGCCGGGCAGCAGCGGGAACACCAGCTCGGCAAAGCGGTACGACTCTTCCAGGTGCGGATAGCCGGAGAAGATGAAGGTCTCGATGCCCAGGTCGGCGTATTCCTGGATACGCGCGGCCACGGTCTCGGGGTCGCCCACCAGTGCCGTGCCCGCGCCGCCGCGCACCAGGCCGACGCCGGCCCACAGGTTGGGCGAGATCTCCAGGTGCTTGCGGCCGCCGTGCTCGTCATTGAGCTTGCCGCCGTGCAAGGCCGCCATGCGGCGCTGGCCTTCGGAATCCATTTTCGAGAACGCCGTCTGCGCGGCGCGCACCGCGTCTTCGCTCAGGTGGCTGATGAGGGCGTCGGCGGCGGCCCAGGCGGCGGCCTCGGTCTCGCGCACGATGACGTGCAGGCGGATGCCGAAGCGCACGGTGCGGCCATGCCGCGCCGCGCGCGCCTTGATGTCGGCGATCTTGCGCGCCACGGCCTCGGGCGGCTCGCCCCAGGTCAGGTACACGTCGAGCTGCTCGGCGGCCAGTTCGTGCGCCGCTTCCGACGAGCCGCCGAAGTACAGCGGCGGATAGGGCTTCTGCACCGGCGGATAGATCACCTTGCCGCCCTTGGACACCAGCTGCTCGCCTTCGAAGCTGTAGCCCTCGGCCTCGTGGCTGTTTTCCAGGATGCCGCGCCAGATGCGCAGGTAATCGGCGGTGATGGCGTAGCGCTCGTCATGGCTGACGAAGACGCCGTCGCCCTCCAGCTCGCCGGGGTCGCCGCCGGTCACCACATTGACCAGCAGCCGCCCTTCGGACAGGCGGTCGAAGGTGGCGGCCATGCGCGCCGAGAACTGCGGCGAGCTGACGCCGGGGCGGATCGCCACCAGGAACTTGAGCCGGCGCGTGGCGCCGATCAGGCTGGACGCCACCACCCACGCATCCTCGCAGGAACGCCCGGTGGGCAGCAGCACGCCGTCGTAGCCGAGCGTGTCGGCGGCCACCGCCACCTGGCGGAAGTAGTCGTAGCCGGCCGCGCGCGCGCCGCGGCTGGTGCCGAGGTAGCGCGAATCGCCGTGGGTGGGGATGAACCAGAAGACGTCCATGGAATGCCTGCCCTTGTCTATTTCAGGCCCGACGGCGCGGCGTCGAACACGTTGAGGGGTTTGGGAATCAGCTTGAGCGCGTGGAACGCATCGGCCACCTGCTGCTGTTCCTGCAGCACTTCCCGCGTGATCGGCTGCACGCCATAGGCCAGACGCTCGGCGGCCAGTTCGACCACCGCCTTGTCCAGCCCCAGCACCGGCTGCAGCAGCGCCACCGCCTCGGCGCGGTGGTCGCGGGCCCACAGGTCGCCCTTGCGGATTTCATCCAATACCGTCTGGATCACTTCGGGATGCGCCTTCTCGTAGGCGCGCGCCGCCAGGAAGAACTGGTAGTTCTTGACCACGCCGGTGCCATCGGCCAGCACCCGCGCGCCCAGTTGCTTCTCGGCCGCCGCCTGGAACGGATCCCAGATCACCCAGGCGTCGACCGATCCGCGCTCGAACGCGGCGCGGGCATCGGCCGGCGTCAGGTAGGCCACGTTCACGTCGGTATACGGCACGCCGGCGCGTTCCAGCTGCTTGACCAGCAGGTAGTGCACGTTGGAACCCTTGTTCAGCGCGACCTTCTTGCCTTTCAGGTCGGCCACGCTTTTGATCGGCGAATCCTTGGGCACCAGGATGGCCTCGCTGGTGGGCGACGGCGGTTCGTTGCCGACGTACACCAGCGCCGCGCCGGCGGCCTGCGCGAACACCGGCGGCGCCTCGCCGACGGTGCCGAAGTCGATGGAGCCGACGTTCAAGCCTTCCAGCAGCTGCGGCCCGGCGGGAAACTCGGTCCACTTCACGGTGATGCCCTGCGCCGCCAGGCGCTTGTCCAGGTCGCCCAGGGCCCGCACGATGGTCAGCGTGCCGTACTTCTGGAAGCCGATGCGCAGCGTCTTGGCGTCCTGCGCCTGCGCGGCGGGCCACAACAGCGCCGCGCACAGCAGCGCCGCCAGCCAGCGGAAGACGGAAAGACGCGATATCCAGATCATGCTGCGCATGCGAGCCCCTTTGATTGGTTCAGACGCTGAAGCCGCCCGCGAGCGCGAGCCGGCCAAGATCGAATGCTTCGTTGACGACGACGCCGCGCGGGCGCACCTGCTCGGCCAGGCGTTCCACCGAATCCTCCAGCCGCGTCCGCACGTCGTCGTCGATCACGCTGGCGCCGTCGTCATCGATGCGCACCTGCTTGTCGGTGGCGTAGACCCCTGCCAGGATGTGGCGCGCGCCCAGCGCCGACAGCACCGGCTTGAGGCCGTATTCCAGCGCCAGCAGATGGGCCGGGCTGCCGCCCGTGGCGATCGGCAGCACCACCTTGCCGGCCAGCGCCTTCTCGTCCAGCAGGTCCAGCACCGCCTTCAAGCCGCCCGAGAACGACGCCTTGTAGACCGGCGTCGAGATCAGCACCGCGTCGGCCGCCGCCACGCGCGCCCGCAGCGCATGCGCGGCCGGCCCGGCGTAATGGCCCTCGACCAGGTCCTCGGCGGGCAGGTCGCGCAGCCCCAGCTCGCTGATGGCCAGCCCGCGCGTGCGCAGCAGTTGCGCGGCATGGCGCAGCAAGGCGGAAGAACGGGAACGCTGCGACGGGCTGCCCGCCAGGGTGAGGATGCTCATGTGGGTTGGCCGGTGTTGCGTTGAAGAATCGTGCGCGGCGCCAGGCCGGCTCAGAAGGCGGGAATCAGCGAACCCTTGAATTCGCTTTCGATGAAGGTGCGCACTTCAGGCGACTGATAGGCGGCCACCAGTTTCTTGACCCAGGGCTGGTCGCGATCCTTGGTGCGCACCGCGATCACGTTGGCATAGGGACCGTCGGCGGCCTCGCGGCCGATGGCGTCGCGCGCCGGCACCAGGCCGGCCTGGGTGGCGTAGTCGTTGTTGATCGAGGCGGCCGTCAGGTCATCGAGCGAACGCGGCAGTTGCGCCGCGTCCAGCGCCACCAGCTTGAGCTTGCGCGGGTTGGACACCACGTCGAGCGGGGTGGCGTTGTTCTTCTGCTCGGCCTCGGGCTTGAGGGTGATGAGCTTGTAGGCGGCCAGCAGGCGCAGGGCGCGGTTGCCGTTGGACGGGTCGTTCTGGATGCCCACCGACGCGCCTTCGGGCAGGTCGTTGAGCGACTTGATCTTGCGCGAGTAGAAGCCGAGCGGCGCGGTGACGGTCAGGCCGACCGGCACGATATCGAAGCCGCGCGCCTTGATCTGGTTGTCGAGGAAGGGCTTGTGCTGGAAAGCGTTGGCGTCGAGGTCGCCGGCGTTCAGCGCGGCATTGGGAAGCTGGTAGTCATTGAACTTGACCAGCTTGATCTCCAGGCCCTCACGGGCGGCGACTTGCTTGACGACGTCGAAGATCTTCTCGGTGGTGCCGACGGAGATGCCGACGGTGATGGTCTTTTTTTCCTGCGTGTCGGCGTGGGCGGTGCCGATGAGAGTCAGGGCCAGGGTGGTGGCGGTGAGCAGGTGGCGGGTGAGGGACATCTTTTTTCCGACGGGATTCGAATGGGATGAGTGGATTCTGTCATTGCGAAATCTTTGGGAAAAATACTTAGTGGGTATGAGGATATGTGTTGTGGGTTGGTTTTTTTTTGAGGTTTGGGGTTTTGGAAATATGAGGTTATTGCTGGGGGTTTTGGGGGGTGGGGTTTGCGAAGGGTTTGGGTTCTTAAGGCGCGCGTGGTGGGGTCGGTGGGGGATGGCGGGGCTACGATTGCGGTCCGGAGCGTTCGCTCCGGACTGCCCCTTCGTCATCTTCGTCACAGCCTTCGGCTGTTCCTTCAGATTCCCTCGGGCGCATCTACACGCCCCGCCATCCCCCACCGACCCCACCACGCGCTCGCGATGAGACTTAGCCTCGGGCTTCGGGGCGAGCCGTGTGCTTGGCATGCTTGTGCAACGTCAGGGTGGGGAGAGAGATTTGCGGGGCCCGCCCCAAAAGGCCGCGCGGGCGGCCGTTTGGGGCTTACGCGGTGTGTTGCGTCGGGGGTACGGCGCTCTCGCGTGTGGGTGGGGGTGTTGGTGTTCTTGCGCTGCGGTGGCTTGGAAGTGGGAGATTTTGCGTCGGTCGCCCTTCCTCGGCCGCGCGGGCGGCCATCGGGGGCATCCGCAATGTCTTGCGATTGAGGATGCCGCTTCGCGCTTGCGGGGAATGGTGGGACGATGCCCGCCTCAAACCGGCCGCGCGGGCGGCCTTTTGAGGCTTACGCGGTGTCTTGCGATCTGTGATGCCGCTCGCGCGTGTGGAAGCCGCAGAATCGTTTGCTATTGAAAGCCTGTCGGCACACCGACTGTTTGTGGGCGGCGCGAGCCGTTCGTCACTCGCAATACGCTTTGCGCCGCGCCGACCACCACCGCCCCTCCCCCGACGTGCGAAATCATTAGAAAACCGCTCGACAACCGCGCGCAGCGCACCCGCATCAATTGCAGATGCGCCAACGCCAATTGCGGCCGCCCGCGCGGCCACAATTGGCGTCCCAGAAGTTCCATTCCCTGCACACAGGTCTAGCAGCGCGACAGGCCAAGACGCACGTAGCCCCTCGGGCAGGCGGACCCGGTGGCGGGCAACCTCGATGCGCCCGAGGGAATCCGTAGGGAGCCGAAGGCGTACGAGGATGACGACGGGGCAGTCCGGAGCGAACGCTCCGGACCGCAATCGTGGGCGCCCGCCACCGGGTCCGCCTGCCCGAGGGGCGACCTACGAAGACCAACGCCCCCAAGAAAACCTAAGCAACCACCCGCCGATACTCCCCAGCAACATGCTCACCAGGCAACAAAGCCCGCCCCGCCCCAAACAGCTTCTCCCGCAACGCCCCCTCCGCATAAGCCGTCTTGTACACCCCGCGTTCCTGCAACTCCGGCACCACCAGATCGACGAAATCCGCATAGCATTCCGGCGTCACCGTCCTCGCCAGGTTGAAGCCGTCGATGTCCGTTTCTTCCACCCACGACGCCAGCTCGTCCGCCACCTGCGATGCGCTGCCTACCAGCGCCGGGTAGCGGCCGCCCAGCGCCATGTCGGCCAGCAGGTCGCGTACCGTGCGGTCCGTGCGGGCCACCGTCAGGTTCTTCACCGCCGACTCGATCGCGTTGTTCTTCACGTAGCGGATCGGCTCGTCCGCCGCGTAGCGCGAAAAATCGATGCCCGTCGAACTGGCATAGTGGGCCAGGCCGGCTTCCGGATTGGCGTAGCGCAGGTACTCCGCGTGCTTCTCGCGCGCCTCGGCCTCCGTGCGGCCCACCACCGCCGTCACGCCCATGAAGAACTTGATGTCGCGCGGGTCGCGGCCTTCGCGCGCCACCGACTCGCGCACGCTGGCCACCAGCTTGCGCAGGCCTTCCTTGGTCTGGCTCGACACGAACACGCATTCCGCGTGGCGCGCCGCGAAAGCCTGGCCGCGGCCCGACGAGCCGGCCTGGTACAGCACCGGCGTGCGCTGGGGCGAGGGTTCCGACAGGTGATAGCCCTGCACCTTGTAGTACTTGCCTTGGTGGTCGATGCGACGCACCCCGGCCGGATCCGCATAGACGCGCGCGCGGCGGTCGGCGCGCACCGCGTCATCGTCCCAACTGCCTTCCCACAGCTTGTAGGCCACCTCCAGGAACTCGTCGGCGCGGTCGTAGCGTTCGTCGTGCGCGATCTGTTCCGACAGGCCCATGGCGCGCGCCGCGCTTTCCAGGTAGCCGGTGACGATGTTCCAGCCGATGCGGCCGTTGGTCAGGTGGTCCAGCGTCGAAAAGCGGCGCGCCAGCAGGTAAGGCGCCTCGTAGGTCAGGTTCACCGTCACGCCGAAGCCCAGGTGGCGGGTGGCGGCGGCCATGGCGGAGACCGTCAGCAGCGGGTCGTTGACCGGCAGCTGGATCGACTCGCGCAGCGTCAGGTCGGCCGAGTCCTGGTACACGTCGTAGACGCCGACGATATCGGCCAGGAACAGCCCGTCGAACAGGCCGCGCTCCAGCAGGCGCGCCAGGTCGGTCCAGTAGTCCAGCGTCTTGTATTGCGTCGACGTATCGCGCGGATGAGTCCACAGGCCGTGGTTGATGTGGCCGACGCAATTCATGTTGAACGCGTTCAGGAGGATCTGCTTCTTCGCCATGGCGTGCCGTTCCGTAGGGATCAGGTGGTGCCGACGCGGCCGGGCGCGGCGTCGTTCAGGTAGTAATTGCCGACCGCGTGGCGCTTCCAGCGCACCGGGTCGTGCAGCGTGTGGGTGCGGGCGTTGCGCCAGTGACGGTCCAGGTTCAACTGGTCGAGCGTGGCCTGGGTGCCGGCCAGCTCGAACAGCTTGGTGCCGGCGGCCAGCGCCGATTCCGTCGTCAGCGCGCGGGCCTCGGCCACCGCGATGGCGGCGGCCGCCACCAAGTGCGGTTGCGGATCGGCGGTGGCGACGTCGAGGATGCGGCCGGCGCGGGCCACCAGCGCGCGGGCCGCATCCAGGCGGATCGACAGGCGGCCGAACTCGCTGACGGTCAATGGATCGTCGGCGGCGCGCTCGACGCCCGCGTCGATCCACGGGCGCGAGCGCTCGCGCACGAAATCCAGCGCATCCGCCAGGGCGGCCTGGCCGATGCCCAGGTCGATCGCGGCGTGGATGATCTGCGCCAGCGGCTTGATGGTGTTGGGCGGCGCCGCCGGATCGATCAGCACCATCACGTCGGCGGCCGGCACGGCCACGTCCTTGAACAGCACGGTGCCGCTGCCCGTCACGCGCTGGCCGAAGCCCGACCAGTCGTCGATCACCTCCACGCCCGGGCTGTCGCGCCGCACGAAGGCCAGCCGCTGCAGGCCGTCCTCGCCCACCGTCGCGGTGGGGATCCATTGCGCGTAGAGCGCGCCGGTGCAATAGAACTTGCTGCCGTTGATGCGCCAGCCGCCCTCGCCGTCGGCCGACAGGCGGGTGCGGCGCTCGGCGGCGGTGCGCGTGCCGATCTCGGCCAGCGCGTTGCCGAAGCGTTCGCCGGCCAGGGCGCGGGCGTAGAAGCGGCGCTGCTGGTCGGCGTTGCCGTTGACCCGCAATACCTCCAGCGCGTAGTAGTGGTTCTGCGGGATCTGGCCCAGCGAGCCGTCGGCGCCGGAGATGATCGCGGTGACTTCGGCCAGCGTCACGCGCGACACGCCCGCGCCGCCATGCTCGCGCGGCACGGTGATGCCCCACAGGCCGGATTGCGAATAGCGCTCCAGCTCCGGCAGCGGCAGGCGCCGCTCGCGGTCTCGCGCGCCGGCCTCACGGGCGAAGTCCGCGGCCAGTTCGCGCGCGACGTCGAGCGCCTCTGCGTCGCTGCCGATGATCGCGGCGCGCCGCGGCGCCAGGGTCGAGATGGCGATGTCGGTCATGGCATCAGATCCAGGAATGGCGGTTGGGGCGACGCCCGTTCAGCAGGTAATTGCCGACCGCGTGGTATTTCCAGCGTACCGGGTCGTGCAGCGTGTGGGTGCGGGCGTTGCGCCAATGGCGGTCCAGGTTGAATTCCGCCAGCGACGCGCGCGCGCCCGACAGTTCGAACAACGTCTCGCTGGCCGCCAGGGCGATCTCGGTGGTCAGCGCCTTGGCCCGCGCCACCGCGATCGAGGCGGCGGCGACATCGTCGCTGTCCAGCGTGCGCGGCGTGGCTTCGTCCAGGTGCGCCGCGGCCTCGGCCAGCACCGCCTGCGCCGCGTGCAGGTCGATGAACAGCCGGCCCACGTCGCCGATCACGTAAGGGTCCTGCGTGGCGCGCTCGACGCCGGCCTCGGCCCACGGCCGGGCGCGTTCTCGCAGGAATTTCACGGTGTCGTTCAGGGCGGCCTCGGCGATGCCGGCGTCGATGGCGGCCTGCATCAGCTGCGCGAAGGGGCCCTGCAGCGCGGGCGCCTCCAGCAGCGTCCAGGCCGGCAGCACGGTGTCCGCCTCGACCCGCACGTTGTCCAGCAGCACGGTGCCGCTGGCGGTGGTGCGCTGGCCAAAGCTGGACCAGTCGTCCACCACCGTCAGGCCGGGCGCGCCGCGCTCGAGCAGCACCGTCACCAGCCGGCCCTCGGTATCCAGCGCCTTGGTCGGGATCCAGTGCGCGTACAGCGCGCCGGTCGAATAGAACTTGCGGCCCGACAGGCGGTAGCCGTCGCCATCCGCCACCAGCCGCGCCTGCACGTCGCGCGCATGGCGCGTGTGGCGTTCGGGGCCGGCGTTGCCCAGCCGCCGGCCGGCCAGCACGCCCTCGTAGTAGCGCCGCTTCTGCTGCGGCGTGCCGACCTGCCGCAGCAGGTTGAGCGCGCCGAAATGGTTCTGCGGGATCTGGCCCAGCGATGGGTCGGCCGCGCTGATGATGCGGAACACGTCGGCCAGCGTCACGTGCGACACCTGCGCGCCGCCATACTCGCGCGGCACCGTGATGCCGCCCAGGCCGCTGGCCGAATAGCGCTCGATCTCGCGCCACGGCAGGCTGCGCGCCTGGTCGCGCTGCGCCGCGCCCTGGGCGAAGTCCGCCGCCAGCGCGTGGGCGGCGTCGATGGCCTCGCTGTCGCCACGCAGGCGGGCGGCGGGCACCACGCGCGGGGCCTCGTCGGATTCGATCGGCAGGGAAGAACTCGCGGCTTGCGGCATGGGACGATGCGGGCGAAGGAGAAAGGTGCAGCCTATCGGCCCGCCGCGGCGCGCGGAAGGACGGATTTCTCATGCGGATATTTGGAATCGGTATATGCGCCGGCGCGCGCCCATCCCCCTTATTAGCAGCCCTCGCGCCGGCATATCCAAATCACGAAAGAGTGTTTGCGGCGCGCTTTGGCGCTTGCTTAGAGTCGAGCTTTTCTCCTGACCGCCTCGCGTTGCCCTCATGCCCGAACTGGATCTGCCCATTGCCCTGGACTACGACGGCACGCTGGAAACGCGCCTGTTCGACGACATCCGCCTGGCGGCCGCGCCAACCATTCCGGCCGCGCGCATCGATCCGCCGCGCGACCTGGCCAGCGCCGCCGAGCGGCAGGCCGCCGGCGAATACGCCATCTGGAACACCGTGCATGACCTGTTCATCACCCAGGTGGCGGCGCACGCCATCGCCGGCCTGTTCCGCGACGACACCGATTTCCAGTTCGCGCTGGCGCGCCAGCTGGGCGATGACGCGGCCCACGCGGAATTCTCGCTGGCGCGCGCCACCCTGCTGCTGGAGCGCGATGTCCGGCCCGAGGTCGAGCAGGGTGTGCGCGACGCCTGGGACCTGGTCGGCGGCTTCGCGCTGCGCAACTGGCAGAACTTCCTGGCCTGGCAGTTCCACTACGAGCACTACATCCTGGCGCGCCTGTTCGTGAACCGCCGCACCGCGCGGGTGCTGGATTTCGGCCATCGCGAATTCGGCGAGAACCGCATCCTGCCCGACGAAGAGGCGCACCGCATCCGCATCACGCAGTGGTGGCTGCGCAAGCTGGCCGGCGCCAGCGAGAGCGAACGCCACGAATGGACCCAAGGCCTGATCCAGGCCGACGAGGACGTGCAGCGCATCCTCGGCCCCTACCTGCGCGATTCCTGGCAACTGAACCTGCGCGCCACCGGCCTGGACACCCGCGGCCACGTCGCGCTGTACGACGCCTGGCGGCGCGAACTGCTCGCCACCCTCCTGCGCGTGGCGCCCGACGACCTGCCCGCCCTGACCAGCCTGGCCGCCTGACGCGGCCGCACTCCCCTCACGACCGAAGGAATCCGCATGACCCAGCCCTTGCCCCCGGCGCCCGCGACCGACGCGCCGCAGGATGACGTCAACCCCCTGCGCCGCTGGCTGATGAGCGCCGGCGCGCTGATGGGCGCCGGCGCCCTCTTCCCCAACGTGATCTTCGCGCCCGCCTACGCCGATACCCAGAGCCTGCCGAACACGGTGCAGGGCGCGGCCAAGGGCGGCGTGCTGAACGCGGTGGTGCATCCCGAGCCGCCGACGCTGGCCTTCTACCTGAACTCGTCCACCCCCACCGGCGCGGTCGCCAGCAAGATCTTCGACGGCCTGGTGGAATACGGCCCCGACCTGAAGCCGCGGCCGCAGCTGGCGGAAAGCTGGAGCGTGGCCGACGACGGCAAGACCATCACTTTCAAGCTGCGCCAGGGCGTGCAGTGGCACGACGGCAAGCCGTTCACCGCCGCCGACGTGAAATGGTCGGCCGAGGAAGTCTGGCTCAAGCACGCGCCCAGCGCGCGGCGCGTGTTCCAGTACCTGCAACGGGTCGAGACGCCCGACGACCACACCGTGGTGCTGCACCTGTCACAGCCCACGCCGGTGGCGCTGAACGCCATCGACTCGCTGGGCGCGCCGATCCTGCCGCGCCACCTGTTCGAGGGCACCGACATCCAGAACAACCCGTACAACAACAAGCCGGTGGGCACGGGGCCGTTCGTCTTCAAGGAATGGAACCGCGGCAACTACATCGTGCTGGAGCGCAACGAACGCTACTGGCAGCCCGAACGGCCGTTCCTGGACCGCATCGTCTGGAAGATCGTGCCCGACGTGTCCGGCCGCGCCACCGCGCTGGAGACGGGCGCGGTCTCGTACGGCGAGCGCAACCCGGTGGCGTTCACCGACGCCACCCGCCTGTCCAGGCTGCCCAAGCTGGCGGTCGACACCTCCGGCTACAACGGCTTCGCCGCCTGGCTGTGGCTGGAAGCCAACCTGCGCGACCCGATCCTGTCCAACCTCAAGGTGCGCCAGGCCATCGCCCACGCCGTCAACAAGCAGGCGCTGGTCAAGACCGTGTGGAACGGCTATGCCGAGCCGTTCGTCAGCCCGGTGCCATCGCTGGTCAAGCCGTATCACAACCCCAACGTGCAACAGTACGCCTACGACCCGGCGCTGGCCGAGAAGCTGCTGGACGAGGCCGGCTATCCGCGCGGCGCCGGCGGCTGGCGCTTCGCGCTGACGCACGACTACATTCCGTTCGGCGACGACTACCGCCGCACCGGCGAATTCGTGCGGCAGGCGTTGCGCAAGATCGGCATCGACGTGACCCTGCGCGGGCTGGACCTGGCCACCTGGACCCGCAACGTCTTCACCGACTACAACTTCCAGCTCATCAGTTCGTGGGGCACGGTGCTGATCGACCCGCAGCTGGGCGTCGAGACGCGCTACTGGAGCAAGGCCGAGGCCCGCGGCACGCCCTGGTACAACGTATCCGGCTACAACAACCCGGAGATGGACCGCGTCATCGAGGCGGCCCAGGTCGAGACCGATCCCAACAAGCGCATCGAGCAGTACAACGAGCTGCAGCGGCTGGCGCAGCGGGACCTGCCGCTGATCGGCCTGTTCGAGTTCCGCTGGTTCGGCGTCTGGGACAAGCAGCTGCGCAACGTGACCGACGCCTCGTCGCACTCGCGCAACAACTTCGCCAACGTCTGGCTCGGCAAGGCCTGAGGGTCAGGCACCATGCTCGCGCGCCTGCCCCGCCCCGTCCGCTACCTGCTGCAGATCCTGTTCGTGGTGGCCGCCACCGGGGTGGCCAACTTCTTCCTGCTCAAGCTGGTGCCGGGCGACCTGGTGGACGTGATCGCCGCCGAGAACAGCGGCATCACCCCCGCCCACGTGGCCGAGCTGCGGCAGGCCTACGGGCTGGACCAGGGCGTGCTGTCGCAGCTGGGGTATTACCTCAAGAGCCTAGCGTCGCTGGACCTGGGCTACTCGTTCCGCTATGGCGAGCCGGTGGCCGACCTGATCCTGGGGCGCCTGCCGGCCACGCTGGCGCTGATCGGCACCGGCCTGGCGCTGTCGGTGGCGCTGGGCGTGCTGCTGGGCGTGCTGGCGGCGCGCCGGCCACACGGCCTGCTGGACACGCTGCTGTCGGGCCTGGCCACCGCGGGCTATTCGGCGCCGATGTTCTGGACCGCGCTGATGCTGATCGTCGGCTTCGGCGTGCGCCTGGACTGGCTGCCGGTCGGCGGCATCCGCGACGTCGGCGCCGCCTACAGCGGCGGCGCGCTATGGCTGGACTATGCCCGCCACCTGGTGCTGCCGGTGGCCACGGTGGCGATCTATTACGTCGCCATCTACGCGCGGCTGTCGCGCGCCTCCATGATCGAGACGCTGCAGGAAGACTACATCCGCACCGCCCGCGCCCGCGGCAACGGCGAGGCCCGCGTGATCTGGCGCCACGCGCTGCGCAACGCCATCCTGCCGGTGGTCACCATGCTCGGCCTGCAGAGCAGCGCGCTGCTGGGCGGCAGCATCGTGGTCGAGACCGTGTTCGCCTGGCCCGGCCTGGGCCAGCTGTCATTCGAGGCCATCGCCAGCCGCGACGTCAACCTGCTGCTGGGCATCCTGCTGATGAGCGCGGCGCTGGTGGCGGCGATGAACATCGCCGTGGACGCCTGCTACGGCCTGCTCGACCCGCGCGTGAGGAAAGCATGAAACGCCCCCTGATCGCCCTGGCGCGCCTGCTGCGCGCGCCTTCCGCCGCCATCGGCGCCGCCGTCCTGCTGTTGCTGCTGGGCGCCGCCGCCACGGCCGGCTGGCTGTATCCGGGCGACCCGCTCGAAATGGTCGGCGCCCCCTTCACCTGGCCGGGCGCCGACGCGGAGTTTCCGGCCGGCACCGACCTGATGGGCCGCGACATCCTGGCCGGCCTGTTCCATGGCGCCCGCGTCTCGCTGCTGGTGGGCGGCGCGTCCGCCGCCATCGCCCTGGCGCTGGGGCTGCTGGTGGGCGCCATCGCCGGCTACGCCGGGCCGCGCGTGGACGCCGTGCTGATGCGCCTGACAGAACTGTTCCAGACGGTGCCGTCGTTCCTGCTGGCGATCGTGCTGGTGGCGATCCTGGGGCCGTCGCTGTCGACCATCATCTTCGCGCTGGGCGTGACCTCCTGGACCGGCATCGCGCGCCTGACGCGCGGCGAGTTCATCACCCTGCGCGAACGCGAATTCGTGCGGGCCGCGCAGGCGCTGGGCGCCGGCCACGCTCGCATCATCTTCCGCGAGATCCTGCCCAACGCGCTGCCGCCCATCATCGTCACCACCGCCGTGCTGGTGGCCAACGCCATCCTGTCCGAGGCCGGCCTGTCGTTCCTCGGGCTGGGCGATCCCAACGTGGTCAGCTGGGGCAGCATGGTCGGCGCCGGCCGCGAAGCGCTGCGCACCGCCTGGTACATGACCGCCCTGCCCGGCCTGACCATCATGGCGGCCGTGCTGGCCCTGAACCTGCTGAGCGATGCCGTCAACGACGCGCTCAACCCCAAGCTGCGGCGGCGCACCGCCGCCGCGCCCGCCGCTCCATTACCGACGCCCTGAACATGAGCACACTGATCGACATCCAAGGGCTGAACGTGGCCTTCCCCGGCCACCAGGCCGTGAGCGGGCTGGACCTGCGCATCGCCGCCGGCGAGACCCTGGCGCTGGTGGGCGAATCCGGCTGCGGCAAGTCCACCACCGCGCTGGCGCTGCTGGGCCTGCTGCCACGCCATGCCCGCGCCAGCGGCCGCATCCTGTTCGAGGGCCGCGACCTGCTGGCGCTGACCGAGCGCCAGCGCTGCGCCCTGCGCGGCGACCGCATCGCCATGATCTTCCAGGAACCCATGACCAGCCTGAACCCGGTGCTGACGCTGGGCCAGCAGATCGGCGAAGCGTTGCGCCTGCATCGCGGCGCATCGGCACAGGCCGCGCGGCAACGCGCGATCGAACTGCTGGACCTGGTGCGCCTGCCCGAGCCGCAGCGCCGCGTCGACGACTACCCGCACCTGCTGTCGGGCGGCCAGCGCCAGCGCGCCATGATCGCCGCCGCCATCGCCTGCGAACCCGCGCTGCTGGTGGCCGACGAGCCCACCACCGCGCTCGACGTGACGGTGCAGGCGCAGATCCTGCGGCTGCTGGACGATCTGCGTTCGGAGCTGGGCATGGGCCTGCTGCTGATCACCCACGACCTGGCGGTGGTCGGCGACTGGGCCGACCGCGTCGCGGTGATGGTGGGCGGCGAAAAAGTCGAGGAAGGCGCGGCCGCCACGTTGCTGTCGCGGCCGCGTCATGCCTACACCCAGGGCCTGCTGGGCGCCTCGCTGCGGCTGGACGACGCCACCCATTACCGCCAGCGGCGCCTGCCGGAGATCCGCTCGCGGCTCGATCCGGCCTCGGGCCGCCCGGTCTTCGGCCTGGTGACGCCGCCGCGCGTGGCGGCGGCCAACGATGCGACGGCCGGGGATCCCCATCCCCTGCCCCTGATGCAGGTGCGCGACCTGCGGGTCGACTACGCCACGCGCCAGGGCGCCAAGCACGCGGTGGACGGCGTGTCGTTCCAGATCGCGCCGGGCGAAACGCTGGGCCTGGTGGGCGAATCCGGCTGCGGCAAGTCGACCCTGTCGCGCACCCTGGTGCGGCTGCTGGCGCCCGCCGCCGGGCAGATCCTGCTGCGCGGGCAGGACACCGCGCGCCTGGACCGGCGCGGCCTGGCGGCGTACCGCCAGAGCGTGCAGATGATCTTCCAGGACCCCTACGCCTCGCTCAACCCGCGCCACACGGTCAACGACATCCTGGAATCGGCGCTGCGCATCCACCACGTGGCCGACCGCCAGGAACGGCGCCGCCGCATCGCCCACATGCTGGACGCGGTCGGCCTGCCGCACGGCGCCCTGGCGCGCTACCCCAGCGAGTTCTCGGGCGGCCAGCGCCAGCGCATCGGCATCGCCCGCGCCCTGGTGCTGCGGCCGTCGCTGGTGATCTGCGACGAACCCGTGTCGGCGCTGGACGTGTCGGTGCAGGCGCAGATCCTGAACCTGCTGGTCGACCTGAAGGCCGAGTTCAACCTGTCGTACCTGTTCATCTCGCATGACCTGTCGGTGGTGCACTACCTGGCCGACCGGGTGCTGGTGATGCACGCCGGCCGCATCGTCGAGGAAGGCCCCAACGCCACCCTGTGGCGCGAGGCCCGCCACCCCTACACGCGCAGCCTGATCGAAGCGCTGCCGCGCGGCCTGGACGGGGAAGGGGAAACCCTGCGTCGCCGCGCCTGACGCGGCGCGGCGCGACGATCATCCGAACGCGGTACTGGATTGCGGGCAGGGGCGGGCCTATACTGGATTCGCCCTTGCTGGACGTTCCTTTTCTCAAAGGAGACGCAACATGTACAGGCATCTGCTCATCGCCGTGGACGGCTCCCTGCTGTCCGAGTCGGCGTTCAAGAAGGCGCTCGTTTTCGCCAAGGAAATGAACGCCTCCATCACCCTGTTGCGGGCCATTCCGGAAGATCACCTGACGGTCTACCAGGCCGAGATGCTGGGCGCGCACCAGGCCCAGCACACCGACCAGGCCCGCAAGAACGCCACCGCCTATCTCGACGGGCTGGAAACCGAGGCGCGCCACGCACTGGTGCCGTGCGAGACCGCCGTCGCCGTCAACGACCATCCCCACGAAGCCATCGTCGACACGGCGCAGCAACGCGGCTGCGACCTGATCGTGATGGGATCGCATGGCCGCCACGGCATGACCGGATTCCTGCTCGGCAGCGAAACCCAGCGCGTGCTGGCGCGCACCAAGCTGCCAGTGCTGGTGTTCCGCTAGGCGGGCTTTGCCGGCGGCGTCGCCCTACGGCATCGCCGCCGTGGCCGGCGCATGCTGAAAGGTGAAGCTGTCGGCGTAGACGTGGTCGAGGCTGGCGCCGCGCCCTGCCAGCAGCGCGGAGGCCTCGCTGATCATCGCCGGCGCGCCGCACAGATAGAAGGCGTGCTCGGACAGATCGCCGTGGTCTTGCAGCACCGCCTGCTGCACGTGGCCGCGGCGGCCCTGCCAACCGGCGTCGGCGCGCGACAGCACCGGCACGAAATTGAACTCATACAGGCGACCCGCCCAGCCCGCGATCTGATCGCGCAGGTACAGGTCGGCCTCGGTCCGCATGCCCCAATAGAGCGTGACCGGCGGGCAATCGTCGTTGTCCAGCAGCGATTCCAGGATGGCCTTGATCGGCGCGATGCCGGTTCCCGTGGCCATCATGATCATCGGCCGCCAGTCTTCCTCGTGGTAACTGAACACCCCCAGCGGCGCCTCGATCTCGAGCGCGGCGCCCGGCCGCGCCTGGCCCAGCCAATGGTCGGTGTAGCGGCCGCCCGGAATGCGGCGCACGTGGAAGTCCACCAGGTTGCCGGCGGGCGCCGAGGCCATCGAGAAGCTGCGGGTGGCGCCGTCCGGCAGCACCACGTTCATGTACTGTCCGGGCGCGTAGTCCAGCGGCGCGTCCGGCGGCAGCGCCAGCGTCAGGTGGGTGACGTCGTCGCACAGCGCCGCGATGCGATGCACGGTGGCGCCCAGCCGCCGCGGCTCGGCGAACTGCCGGGTATTGGCGACGCTGATGGTCAGGTCGGCGCACGGCCGCGCCTGGCAGGCCAGGGCATAGCCCTGGGCCGCCTCTTCCGGCGTCAACGCCATCGGAAACTCGTCGTAGGCGACCGTCCCTTCGGCCAGTTTGATGCGGCAGGTGCCGCAACCGCCGAAAGTGCACTCGTGCGGCAGCCGCACCGCGGCGCGCTCGGCCGCCGCCAGCACGGATTCGCCGGCCTCGGCCTCGAAGCTCTGGCCGGTCTCGAGCAGATGGACGCGATATGCCATGGAATTCCCCGTCAGCCGGCGCTTATTTCTTGATGTCCGCCTGCACCAGCACCTTCATGCCGCGCGGCTCCAGCATTTCCGCCAGCGCCGTCAGCGCCGCCAGGCCCGCCTGGGTGTCCTGTTCGCCATTGCCGCCGCTCAGGCCGACGCCGCCGATGACCTCGTCGTTGACCACGATGGGAAAGCCACCTACGAACGCCGCGAACTTGCCCTCGAAGCTCCACTGGATGCCGAAGGCCTCGTTGCCGGGCAGCGCCGGCCCGTTGGGCGGCGTGGTGAACAGGTGCGTCGAGCGCTTGTGGCCGGCGGCGGTGAAAGCCTTGTTCCAGGCGATCTGCGGGCCGGTGATGCGGGCGCCGTCCATGCGTTCCAGCGCAATCGGGTAGCCGCCGTCGTCGACGATGCACACCGATTCCAGCACGCCGATCTGTTCCGATCGGGCGATGGCCGCGCGCACCATCGCGCGCGCTTCTTCCAGTTCCAGGCGATAGATCTGCTTCATGTCTGTTCTCCAAAGGGCCGTCAGCCGGCGCGGTAGACGGTCTTGATCTGGGTGTAGAACTCCAGCCCGACCCGGCCCGATTCACGGAAGGTCGAGGTGCTGGAGCTTTTCAGGCCGCCGAACGGCGCATTGATGAGATTGCCGGTGGTGGTGCGGTTGATCTTGACGGTGCCGGCCTGGATGTCGCGGGCGAAGCGATGGGCGTAGCGCGCGTCGGTGGTGGCGATGGCGGCCGCCAGGCCGTACTCGGTGTCGTTGGCGCAGGCGATGGCCTCGTCGTAGCCGTCCACCGCGATCAGCGCCAGCACCGGGCCGAAGATCTCCTCGCGCGCGATGCGCATCTGCTGCGTCACGTCGGTGAACAGGGCCGGGGTCACGTAATAGCCGCGCTCGTAGCCCGGACCGTCCAGGCGATCGCCGCCGATCAGATGGGTGGCTTCCTGTTTGCCCAGCGCGACGTAGCTCAGCACCGTGTCGAGTTGCTTGCGGGTGGCCAGCGGGCCCAGGTCGAAGTTGCCCTCCAGGCCATTGCCGATGGTCAGCTTGGCCATGCGCGCCAGCAGTTTCTCGGTGAACGCCGGCAGCACCTTGCGGTCGACCAGCAGCCGGCTGGTGCCGGTGCAGGCCTGGCCGCTGAGCGAGAAGCCGCCCTTGACCGCCAGGTCCACCGCGCGATCCAGGTCGGCGTCGGCCAGCACGATCAGCGGGTTCTTGCCGCCCAGTTCCATCTGCGTGCGCGTGGTCAGGCCGGCGCCGCGGTGGATCTGCTCGCCGGCGGACGTCGAGCCGGTGAAGGAAATGGCGCGCACCGCCGGCGCCGTGGTGATGGCCTGCCCCACTTTCGAGGCCGGCCCCGTCACGAAATTCAGCACGCCCGGCGGCAGCCCCGCCTCGACCAGCGCCTGCGCCAGGCGGTAGCCGGACAGCGGCGCGTCCGACGACGGCTTGAACACCACGGTATTGCCGGTGATCAGCGCGGGCGCGATCTTGCGCGCCGGAATCGAGATCGGGAAGTTCCACGGCGAGATCACCGTCACCACCCCCAGCGGCTCGCGCTGGCTGTAGACCACCATGTCCGGATCGTCGTTGACGAAGGTCTCGCCGGTGAAGGACTGCCCTTCCACCGCGTAGAAGCGCAGGGTCTGGGCCGAGCGCAGCACTTCGTCGCGGGCCAGCGCCAGACCCTTGCCTTCCTCGCGGGTCAGTTCGCGCGCCACGCTGTCGGCGCGGTCTTCCAGCAGCTGGGCGGCGCGCAGCAGGATGGCGGCGCGCTTGGAGATAGGCGTGTCGCGCCAGGCGGGAAAGGCGGCGGCGGCCGCCGCCACCGCGCGGGCGCCGTCGGTGGCGTCCGATTGCTGGAACCGTCCCACCACGTCGGCGCTGTCGGCCGGGTTCAGGTTCGGCGCCGTCGCGCCCGAGGCGCAGGCGACCCATTCGCC
This sequence comes from Achromobacter sp. ISS7, assembly GCF_056523125.1. Lineage (NCBI taxonomy): Bacteria > Pseudomonadati > Pseudomonadota > Betaproteobacteria > Burkholderiales > Alcaligenaceae > Achromobacter > Achromobacter sp. ISS7. The sequence continues at coordinate 4,261,678 of NZ_JAWRZD010000001.1, forward strand.
CCCGATGTGATTCAGAAATGCCTGCTGCGAAAGCTCGTCCACGGAAGTCCTTCCTTTGCCGGGCTGGCCGGTATGCCCTGAAATTGGCCGTCTGAGGTAATTTCTGAACATTGTATACTTTAATCTAAATGGTTCGATCCGCGTAAACCCGAATCGGCGTCAATGCCAGATCAGCACGGCGCAGATCGTCGACACGAACAGCGCCAGCAGCACGGGCAGCAGCAGCGCCCGCACCAGCGACAGCACGTGGACCCGCGCAAACCCCGCCACCGCGATCAAGGAAGACCAGGCGATCAGGGTGCCGCCGCCCGTCCACACCGCGCCCATCTGGCCCACCGCCGCCAGCGTGGCCGGATCCACGCCCACCACCGGCCCCAGCGCGCCCGACAGCGTGCCCGTCAGCGGCAGGCCGGCGAAGCCCGAGCCGTCGATGCCGGTGATCATTCCCACCAGCAGCACGCCGAACGCCACCAGGAAATGGTTCTCGGGAATCAGGTGCTGGCCCGCCGAGATCACCTCGAACAGCAGCCCGGGGGCCTGCGCCTGCGGCATGCCCAGGATCTGGGCGGCGGTCTCGTTGGCGCCGACGAAGAAGAAGCCGGCGATCGGCAGCACCGAGCCCATCGCCTTGAAGGCGAACACGAAGCCATCGGTGACGTGCTCGGGGCAGACGTCCAGCATCTTGCGCGGCCCTTCGGCGGCCAGCGTCACCAGCATCATCACCACGAACGCCACGCCGCCCACCAGCGCCGCCGCGTCGCCGCCGCGCAACGCCGGCAGCGACGGGAACAGCCGCGGCAGCACCATCACCGCGATCACGCCCAGGAAGGCCAGCGGCGTCACCACCGCGAACACGCGCGACCAGCGCACCCGGCGCCGTTCCTCGTCGTCCAGCCCGGGGCCGCGCGGCAGCGCCGGGTTGGCGCCCATGGTGCCACGCGCCAGCTCGGCCTTGTCGAACGAGCCGGAATGCTCGATCTCGGCCAGGCTGCCGTCCTGGGCGCGCGCCTGCCAGGCCGACAACAGGCCCGCATTGGCGGGCACGATGTGCTTGCGAATCAACAGGTAGGCGACGGTCAGCGCCACCGCGCCGGTGATCAGCGACAGCACCAGCGCGCGGTCGGCCACCACCGCGGCGCTGACGGCGGCGCCGGCGGCCTTGGCGCTGATGCCGGGCGCCACCCCGATCACGTAGTCGGACGACAGCGCCATGCCCTGCCCGGCGATGGCGATGGCCATGGCGCCCGCCAGCGGCGGCAGCCCGGCCGCGATGGCCGCCGGCAGCAGGATCGCGGACACCAGCGGCACCGCCGGCGTCGGCCAGAAGAACAGCGAGATCACATAGGTACAGAGGGCGATGATGACGAACGACGAATGGCCGCCGCGCATCACCCGCCGGAACGGCTGCACCATGCGCACGTCCGCCTGCAGCGTCTTGAGCGCGTTGAGCAGGGCGGTCATGAAGGTGATGACCAGGAAGATGTTGAAAAGCTCTTTGGCGGCCACGAAGCTGGCCGAGAAGATGCCGATCAGCGCGCTGATCGGATTGCCGGTGATGGCCAGCACCACCAGAAAGGTGCCAATGACCGACGGCACCACCACGTTGGCCCGCAGGATCATCGTCAGGATGATGGCGGCGACGCTGACCAGGTACATCCAGTGAGCGGCGTTGAGGACGACGTCCGATTGCATGCGCTATTCCCCTTGTGACGTGGCTGTTGAGTCGCCACTTCGGTATACTATATTTCGTTTGAAGCCATACCAACCGAAATATGCAGTGCCTAGGGAAAGCGATAATTCTGAAATTTCCATGAATATTCGAGGAAAATCAGTGCATTAAGTTGGCGCATAGGCCCAATCTTGGTGCATCGCCGGTTTTCAATCAGACTACCGTATACATAAAAGAGTGCTCTGGCATGCCCTTTGCCCTTCCCGATCTCTGGCATTACGCCGCCATGGCCGCGGTCGTCTTCGGCGCCGCGCTGGCGCAGGGCGTGGGCGGCATCGGCTTCGCCATGTTCGCCGCGCCGGTGGCGGCGCTGTGCTTTCCGCAGCTGGCGCCCGGCCCGCTACTCACGCTGGGCGGTTTCATCTCGCTGCTGACCGCGCTGCGCGAACGCGCCGCGATCGACTGGCCGGCGGTCGGCTACGCGCTGACCGGACGCGCCGCCGGCACGCTGATCGCCATCTACGCCATGGCGCGCTTCGCGCCGCAGGCGCTGGGCCTGCTGTTCGCCGCCATGATCCTGGCGGCGGTCGCCCTCAGCGCCGCCGGCCTGCGCTTTGCCGCCACCCCGGGCCGCGTCTCGGGCGCCGGCGTGGCCTCGGGCATCATGGGCACCATGACCTCGGTCGGCGCCCCGCCGATCGCCCTGGTGCTGCAGCACGCCGAGCCGCCGCGGCTGCGCGCCACGCTGGGCATGGTGCTGTTCCTGGGGTCGATCTTCTCGCTGACGATGCTGGCGCTGGCCGACCGCTATACCGGCTACCACGCCGCGCTGGCGCTCAGCCTGGCGCCGATCCTGCTGGCCGGCTTCGCCGTTTCCGGCAGGCTGCGCTCGCGGCTGCCGCCGCGCGCGGTGCGCGCCGTGCTGCTGGGCGCCTGCGCCATCGGCGCGCTCGGGGTGATCGCCAAGGCCCTGTGGCTCGGCTGACGCCGCCCGCCAACGCCGTCGTCGCCCCGCCCGGTAATACAATGAAGACTGTATCCATTCCGCCAGACCTGCTCGCCATGACCACTTCGCCCGTCAGCTCGCAAGCCGTAGACACGCAGCAATCTGCTCCGCTGAAGATCGGCGAGCAGCATCCGCAGTTGTTCGCGGTCATCCGCGACAAGCTGCGCGAGCGCATCCTCAGCGGCGAATTCACGCCCGGCGACCGCCTGGTCGAAGGCCGCCTGTCCGAGGAAATGGGCGTGTCGCGCATCCCGGTGCGCGAAGCCCTGCGGGCGCTGGCCGCCGAAGGACTGGTCACCATCGAGCCGCGCCGCGGCGCGTCGGTGTCGGTGCTGTCGGACGCGGTGGCCTACGACATGGTGGAAGTGCGCGCCACGCTGGAAGGCCTGAACGCCAAGCTGGCCGCGCAGCGCCGCGACGACAAGACCGTCGAACGCCTGCAGGCCTTCCTGCGCGAAGGCACCGAGGCCGCGCGCGGCGAACAGCTCGACAAGTTCCTGGCGCTGAATTCGCAGTTCCACGAAATGCTGGCCACCATCGGCGGCAACGTGGTGCTGACCGACCTGATGCGCTCGCTGCGCGACCGCACGGCGCTGCTGTTCGCGCCCAGCAACATGCATCGCGCCAAGCAGAACTGGGACGAGCACTCGCAGATCCTGAATGCCGTCATCGCCGGCAACGGCGACCTGGCCGCGCTGCTGGCCAGCCAGCACGTGCACAACGCCGCCAAGGCCTACACGGAAACGCGCCAGGCGCACTCCTCGGCTGCCTGAGCGCAGGCCGTTACGGGCTGACCGTTGGCGCTGGGGCGGTCAGCGCGCGGCCGTCACGGCGCGGCGGGCGCCGCTTGCGCCGCCGTGTCCGTCACCACGCCCTTGCCGTCGCGCACCTCCCAAGACACGGCCACGTCGCCCAGCACGAAGGTCTGGCAGGCCATGCGGTAGCCGGCCTCGAAGTCCTCGGGCCGCAGGTGCTTGCGCTCCTTGGGCTTGATGGCGTCGGTGTTCTCGATGCCCTGCTCGATGCGGCACTTGCAGGTGCCGCACAGGCCGCCGCCGCACTTGAACGGAATGCCGCCCTTTTCCTTCAGCGACACCCGCAGCAGATTGCTGTTTTCCGGGGCCTGCGCCACCTTGCCGCCATTCGATAGAAACGTGATCTTGACCATGCTGCTCATTGCTCCGCGGCGACGCGGTCGGGATGCCGCGTCAGGGTGGTATCGATACTGCCGAACCGGGTCAGGTGGACCAGCTCCTGGCGCGCGGCTTCCAGCGACGCGAAGGCCTCCAGGAACTTGGACGGCACCCGGTTCACCACATAGGGCGGCGTTTCCTCGGTCACGACCAGCCGGCTCGGGCCGCGCAGCCGCGCGATGCTGAAGACCGCGCGCAACCGGCCGTCGCAGGCGTAGTCGTAGGTCTCGACGATCTCGGCCAGCGCGTCCGCCTCGGTGCGGTACACGCCGGGCTTGGACGTCAGGATCACGAACACGGGGTCATTCGCGTCGCGGGTCATGCGCGGTTCCTTTGCATCACATTGCGTTCGGGAAAAATCGGGGTTGCCTCGGCGTTGCCGATCGTGAAAGCGCCTAGCGCTGCTCGGCGGCGGCAACGGCCTCGCGCGGCGCCGCCGCCTCGACGTCCTGCGCCAGCTCGATATCGTGGTCGAGCCACAGCTGGCAGGCCAGCCGGTAGCCCGCGTCGATGCGCTCGCCCAGCTGCTTCTTTTCCTTCCAGTTCACGGGCGGCAGGTGTTCCGCCCCCGCCAGCACGCGGCAGGCGCACTTGGCGCACTTGCCCATGCCGCATTCGTAGCGCAGGTGCGGAAAGGGAAACTGCCGGATGCCGGCGCGCACCACCAGGTTGGCGTTGTCCGGCACCACCCCGGTATGGGTCTGGCCGTCTTTGTGGAATACGACGGTAGGCATGGATCAGGTATCCGGTTGCGCCCGCCGCCGCCGTCCGGGCGGGCGGCGATGGCGGGCGGGAAGCTCAGGCCGCCAGGCCCAGTTCGGGCAGGGCGATTTCCTGCTGCACGTAGTCGGTGTAGAGCGCGGTGGTGTACAGCAGCCGCATCTGCGCGCCGATCTCGCAGATCTTCAGGCAGCGCTGCTGCAGTTCCACCGTGTTGGCATGCTCCAGCACGATCTGGTAGCCACGTTCGCCGTGGATCTCGTCGGACACGATGTGCAGGTCGAAGAACTCGACTTCCTCGTCGGTGAAGCCGTACTTCTCGCGCAGGGTCGGCGTCTGCTTGCGGTAGATCGACGGCACCTGCGATTCCAGGCCCACCACCAGGCCGGCCACGGCCACGATCGGGTCTTCGCGCATCGCCACCGCGTAGCACCAGCTTTGCAGCGCCCGCGTGGTGGGCGACATGTTGTCCGGATTGGTGACCCGTGCGCGGGTGGTGCCGCAGGCCTCGGCGAAGCGGATCAGCAGGTCGGTATGGCGGTCGCCGCCGATTTCCTCTTCGTACATGTTGGCCAGCAGGAAATCCTTGGCCTCGGTGTAGGTGTCGGGCGTGCGGGCATACAGGTAACCCAGGTAGTCGGCGAACGGACCGACGTAGTGGTAGTGGTTCTCGGCCCAGCGCGACAGGTGTTCGCGGCTGAGCTTGCCTTCGGCCCAGGCGATCGAAAACGGCGAGGCGTTGGCGCTCTTGCCCTTGATTGCGTTTTCCAACGCGGTACGAAATTCATCTCGGTTCATCAGTTCAGCCATGACGCGCTCCAGGTCTGGTGAGGGAGGGGCCGGCCGAAACCATCGACCGTTGATGAACATTGTATACCGTCTACCGTTTTGAGCGACTAGGGTATTCCCGTTGCAGGTTTCTGTTAAGAGGGACGGTCCCTCTGATATCAATGACTTGGCGTGCGCTACCGCGGTTGCCCGAGCGGATCGACCGCTGGTACAATGAATACACTTTCAATGCAATACGGAAATACCATGACCACCCGCCATCCCCTGGGAGACGCCCCGATCGGCCAGCAGCTGCTGGCCCACTACGCCGGCCGCGATGCCGTGCGCCATGCCACCCCGTTGTTCCCCTCGTCGTGGTCGGAATGCCTTGCGCCGTTCCGCAACGCCCGGCTGCGGCCGCAGCAAGCCGCGCCGTCGAACCAGGCCGACAAGCGCGCCCCGGCCGTGCAGGCCGGCTGACGCCGATCGCCCGATATGACGGGCGCGAGTCTTCCGAGGCGCCTTGCGCGCCCCCGATTACCTGAAGATCGTTTGAAGGCAGACTCTCTACCGGCCGCCTGCCTGCGACCCGCCTGCGCAGAAGCCGGCTGGCCTAGGTTTCCGCGATCCGGGAGCCGCCCGCCTGGCGCGCGCGACCAACCTGGCGCCGCACCCCGGCCAGCAGCAGCACCAGGAAGAATCCCAGCGTGTAGGCCAGCACGTCCCACCAGTCGGGCACGCTGCCCAGCAGGATGCGCAGCACCGGCTGCTCCAGGCGCCAGCCGAACAGCCGCGCCAGGTACTGACCGAACTCGACCGCGTAGCCGGTCAGCAGCGCCGCGATCGCCAGCGGCAACACGCCGGCGCGGATGAAGCTGCGATACACCAGATAGGCCCAGCCCACCGCCACCACATCGCCCACGAACCCGCGCAACAGCGGGTAGGGCTTGCCCAGGGTGGCGATCAGCACCTCCACGACGGTCACGGCAAGCAGGGCGGCGAACGCCAGTCGGTTGAAGGTCAGTCGCATCGGGAGGTCTATGCGCCCAGGGCGCCGAAAACGCGGTTATTGGAACGGCTGACGCAACTGTTAACGCATTTGTCAGGCCGGCGGGCGTAGCCTGATTCGACCCCGCCGCAGGCGAGGGTACTAGAAAAACACGAGGAGACATGCATGAGCGCATTCGATACGGATGGGCGCAGGCGCTTCCTGCGCCAAGCCTGTACCCTGGGCGCGACCGGCACGCTGGCCGGCCACGCCCTCACCAGCCTGGCGGCCCCCGCCACCGTCACCCTGCCGTTCGCCAATGGCGAGCGCGACCTGATCGCCTACCCCCAGAAACGCCCCCTGATCCGCCAGACCTCGCGGCCGCCACAGCTGGAAACGCCGTTCGCGGTCTTCAACGACAGTGTGATCACGCCCAACGACGCCTTCTTCGTGCGCTACCACCTGGGCAACATTCCCACCGCCATCGACGCCGCCGCCTACCGGCTGCGCATCGGCGGGCGGGTGGGCACGCCGCTGGAACTGTCGCTGGCGGACCTGAAGCAGCAATTCGGCCAGCCGGTCGAGCTGGTGGCCGTGACCCAGTGCTCGGGCAACAGCCGCGGCTTCTTCGAACCGCGCGTGGGCGGCGGACAGCTCGGCAACGGCGCCATGGGCAACGCCCGCTGGCTCGGCATCCCGCTCAAGCGCGTGCTCGAGAAGGCCGGCATCCAGGCCGGCGCGCGCCAGGTCACGTTCCAGGGGCTGGACCGGCCGGTGCTGCAGGGCACGCCCGAATTCGTCAAGGCGCTGGACGCGGCCCATGCGCTGGACGGCGAGGTGATGCTGGCCTATGCCATGAACGGCGCCGACCTGCCGATGCTCAACGGCTATCCCGTGCGGCTGGTGGTGCCCGGCTATTACGGCACCTACTGGGTCAAGCACCTGGCGGACATCACGGTGCTGGACAAGGAGTTCGACGGCTTCTGGATGCAGAAGGCCTACCGCATCCCCGACAACGACTGCGCCTGTACGCCCGCGGGCAAGGCGCCGGAGAAGACCCGCCCCATCGGCCGCTACAACGTGCGCAGCTTCATCACCAGCCTGGCCGATGGCGCCCGCGTCGCCAAGGGCGCGCGGGTGCAGGTGCGCGGCATCGCCTTCGACGGCGGCCGCGGCATCCGCGAAGTGCAGTTCTCGGCCGACGACGGCAAGACCTGGCGCGCCGCCACGCTGGGCCAGGACCTGGGACGCTATTCCTTCCGCGAATGGCATGCCGACTTCACGCCGGCCCAGGCCGGCCGCTACGCACTCAAGGTGCGCGCCACCAACCAGGCCGGCGACACCCAGCCGCTGGAACCGCTGTGGAATCCGGCCGGCTACATGCGCAACGTGGTCGAAACCGTGCGCGTCGACGCCGCCTGAGCCAGGAGCCCGCCATGATCCCCTTCGCCCGCCTTGTCCTGGCCATGGCCGCCGCCGGCGCCGTCGCGCCCGCATTCGCCCTGGACATCCAGCTGCCCCAGGAAACCGCCACCCTGCATCCCGGCACCGGCCCCGGCGCCCAGGGCGCCACCCTGTGCCTGATGTGCCATTCGGTCGATTACCTGTCATCGCAACCGCCCATGCCCCTGGGCTTCTGGGATGCCGAGGTCAAGAAGATGGTCGGCACCTACGGCGCGCCGATCCCGGCCGAACAGGTGCCCCTGATCGTCGAGTACCTGAACCAGGCCTACCCCGGCCCGGCCCAGGCCAAACCCTGATCGCGCCCCCGCGCCGCGCGTTTGCCGGACGCGCGGCGCGTCGCCTTAACCCGGACCCTCAATAGGCGTACCATTGGACAGCCCCCGCCCGCCGTCGCCGGGTGATCACAGAGGCTTCCATGCTCCAGCCCGTCTCGGCCAACAACGATCTTCCCCCCACCTCGCCGGGCGCGGCCGCCGCCGCCCCCAAACCCGTCCTGCGGGTCAGCACGCTATCCCCCTTTGCCTTCCCGGCGTTCCGCATCATCTGGATCGCCAACCTGTTCGCCAACCTGGGCACCTGGGCGCAGTCGGTGGCCGCGGCCTGGGTCATCACCACCGAGCAGAGCAGCCCGCTGATGGTCGCCATGATCCAGGTGGCCGCCGCCTTCCCGCTGGTGGCGCTGTCGATCCTGACCGGCGTGCTGGCCGACAACTACGACCGCCGCAAGGTCATGCTGGTCGGCATGCTGCTGGAGCTGGCCGGCGGCATCTTCATCACCGCGCTGGCATTCATCGGCCTGCTGCACCCCATCACCCTGATCGTGTCGGTCTTCTGCATCGCCATCGGCAGCGCCATCGTCACGCCCGCCTGGCAGGCGGCGGTGGGCGAACAGGTGCCGCGCGAGCACATCGGCAGCGCGGTGCTGCTCAACAGCGTCAACTACAACGTGGCGCGCGCGGTGGGGCCGGCCATCGGCGGCCTGCTGCTGGGCGCCGCCGGCGCGCCCGTCGTGTTCCTGCTGAACTGCGTCTGCTACGGCGGCCTGATCTGGGCCATCTGGCGCTGGCGCCGCGATGTGCCGCTGCGGCGGCTGCCGCCCGAACGGCTGCTGGAGGGCGTGGTCGCCGCGCTGCGCTACACCCAGCATTCCACCGTGACCCGGGTGGTGATGCTGCGCGCATTCGCCTTCGGCCTGTCGGCCAGCGCGCTGTGGGCGCTGCTGCCGCTGCTGGCCTACGCCCAGGAAGACGGCAACGCGCTGCTGTACGGCTACATGCTGGGCGCGCTCGGCGTCGGCGCCATCCTCGGCAGCGCCGTGGTGCGCCGGCTGCAGGCGGCCTGGGGCGCCAGCGGGCTGGTGACCGTCGCGGCGGGACTGCTGGCCGCCTGCCTGCTGATCCTGGGGCTGACCAGCACGCTGTGGCTGGCGTTTCCGGCGCTGCTGGTGTCCGGCGCCTGCTGGATCGGCGTGCTGGCCACCTACAACACCACGGTGCAGATGCTGGTGCCCGACTGGGTCAAGGCGCGCTCGCTGGCGCTTTACCAGACGGCGATCTTCGGCGGGCTGGCGGCGGGCTCGTTCATGTGGGGCCACTTCGCCGGCACCATGGGCGTGTCCGGCGCGCTGTCGGCCGCGGGCGTGATGCTGGCCATCACCGTCGCGCTGCTGTACCGCTCGCGGCTGCCGGAGCAGGTCAACACGCAATCGCTGGCGCGCGCCGACACGACCGAGCCGGCGCTCTCGGCCGCCGGCTTCAACACCCAGCACGGCGCCGTGCTGGTGGCGGTGGAATACCTGATCCCCAAGGAAAAGCTGCCGGCCCTGATCGACGCGGCGCGCCCCCTGCGCCTGCTGCGGCTGCGCAACGGCGCGCAGCAATGGCAGCTGTTCCGCGACCTGGAGCGCGACGGCGTCTGGCGCGAAGTGTTCCTGGTGGAAAGCTGGATGCAGTACCTGCGCATGATCGACCGCATGACGCTGGCCGACAAGATGGTGCTGGACGGCCTGCTGGCGCTGCATGACGGCGACAAGCCGCCGGTGGTGTCGCGCAACGTCAGCTACCTGGCGATGAACGAGGCGCAAGGCTTCTCGCTGCGCCGGGAACCCGAATCCCTCTGACCCGCGAGGTCCGACCATGGCGACTTCCCTCTGGCGTAAATGGCGTGCCGCGCGCCATGGCGGCCCGCAGCTCGACACCCTGCTGGCGAGCGCCGACCCGGACGCGCCACTGGCGCAGCGCAACCTCTGGATGGTCGACCTGTGCCGCTGGATCGACCGGCCCGCGCGCGACCCGGCGGAAGACGGCCGCCATCCGCAACACGCCCGCCTGCGCTACGTGCTGCAGGTGCTGGAGAACAATCCGGCGCTGGCCGCGCCGGTGGCCGCCACGCTGCGCTCGCTCATCACCGACAACGACCCCACCTCGCTGCTGTGCGATACCGGCGTGGCCTCGCACCCCGGCTTCTGGGGAGAGTTCTGGGAGCGGGCGCAGGCGCGGCTGCTGCCGCCCCCGCCCAATCGCGGCGACATGTTCGGCCTGTTCTCGCTGATCTTCCGCAAGGCGCACGACGCCGCCTGGATCGAAGCCCTGGACGAAGAGACCCGCGCCCGCCTGCGCCGGCTGCTGCGGCACGGCGACGGCCTCGCCCACGCCGACCCGATGGCGCCCGAGCCGCCGCCACAACACCTGGTCGATGCCCTGACCAGCAGCATCCAGGTATTGGCCAGCCAGGTGCGCGCCACCGGCCTGAGCCAGGACATCCGCAGCCGGCTGCCCGGCCGGGTACGCGAAAGCCCGTTCTTCGCGCTGGCCGCCGCCGCGGCCGAACTCTGCGACAGCGACCCCGATACGCCGCGCGACGTCTTCGGCAGGCGGCTGAACGTGTTCCGGGCGCTGCTGGACAGCTGCCGCGACGCCACCCGCGAGGTCTACGCCGAGCTGGAGCAGAACGGGGTATCGGTCGAAGTGGTGTTCCAGATCGAACGCATGAAGCTGCGGCTGGCCCGCATCGAACTGCTGCTGGGCGTGTGGGTCGACCCCACCCAGCGCAGCAAGTATGCCCACCTGATCGCCGAACTGGTCCGCTCGACCCAGGCGCGCAGCAGCATCCGCCACCTGGCCGCGTCGTCGTTCGCGCAACTGGCGCGCCGCGTCATGGACCGCACCGCCGAAACCGGCGAACACTACATCGCCCGCGACACCACCGAATACCTGTCCATGCTGAAGGCGTCGGCGGGCGGCGGCCTGGTGATGGTGCTGACCGTCTACCTGAAGTTCTTCATCGTCTCGCTGCACCTGGACAAGTTCATCGAAGGCCTGCTGGCCTCGCTCAACTATGCCGGCGGGTTCCTGGCGATCCATTTCGCCCACTTCACGCTGGCCACCAAGCAGCCGGCCATGACCGGCCCGGCCCTGGCGCACCGGCTCGACGAGGCCAACACCCCCGAGGGCCGCGAGGCCTTCCTGGACGATACCCTGTCGATGATCCGCTCGAACGCGGCGGCCATCCTGGGCAACCTGGCGGTGGTGTTCCCGCTGGCCTGGGCCGTGCAGTGGGTGGCGCAGCACTGGCTGCAACGGCCCCTGATCGATGCCGCCAAGGCGCAGGCCACGCTCGACTCGTTCTCCCTCTGGGGGCCGACGCCGATCTACGCCGCCGCCACCGCCGTGCTGCTGTGGCTGTCCAGCCTGATCGCGGGCTGGGCGGACAACTGGTTCGCCCTGCATCGGGTGCACGACGTCATGGCCTACGACCGCCGCATCCGCCACCTGTTCGGCGCGCGCGGCGCGGCGCGCTGGGCCGGCTTCTGGCAACGCAATGTCTCCGGCATCGCCGGCAACGTGTCGCTCGGCCTGATGCTGGGCCTGGGGCCGGCCATCGTCAGCTTCTTCGGCCCGCACGTCGAAGTGCGCCACGTCACGCTCAGCGCCGGCCAGATCGGTTCGGCCATCGGCGCGCTGGGTTGGGACGTGGTGCACACGCATGCCTTCTGGATGGCGGTGGCGGGCACCGCGGTGACGGGCCTGTTGAACGTGGGCGTGAGCTTCGCGCTGGCCTTCAATGTCGCGCTGCGATCGCGCAACCTGCGCCGCGGCGATCGCCAGGCGCTGGCGCTGGGGGTGCGTCAACGCATCTGGCAACGGCCGGCCACGCTGTTCTGGCCGGTCAAGCCGCGCGTCGCGCCGCCCCCGGCCTGAGCCCGCGCCTCAGAACGTGATGGTGACCAGCACGGTGTCCTTGTAACTGCCTGGGCGCGGCGTGGTCTGCACGGGCACCCGTCCATACACCGTGAACACCTGGTTGGCGCCGGTTCCCGTGCGGTTGAGCGGGGTGCCGCCCGTCACGCCATCGCCCCATACCGTCGCGTAGTTCGCATCCTGGTAGAGCTGATAGCCCACCGTATCGGCCGCCGTCGCGTGCTTCATCTTGCGCGCCGACACATTGTTGGCCACCGACCCGCCATTGAGCGCCACCGAAAACGCATTGTTGTTGGTGCATCGCACCGTGACCTGCGCATTCCCGGTGACCGCCTGCGTGAGCAGGCCCTGCGGCGGAAACACCAGGTCGGTGGTGTTGATGGTGCAGTTCTTCTGCACCGTGGCCTGCACGGTCAGCGGGATGGACAGCCGCACGGTCGGCGCGGCGATCGGGCAGTTCACCAGCAGGGAGGCCAGCAGCCCGATCGCGATATCGACATACCCGGTGGTGGTGTAGGTCTCGCTGTAGAGCGTATTGGCGTTGCCGACGGTCGAGACGGTACTCTGGCCGCCCGGCAGCTTGGCGTAGTAGGAGAACGTCGCCGACGCATTGCCCCCGAGCGCGGGGCCGCTCAGCAGTATCGAGGTCGGCGCCGTGGTGCCGGCCGTACTCCACACCTGGCTGTGGCCGCTGTCCGTGTAAAGGTTGTAATTCATGCGGAACGCGCCAGCGCCCATGGCCCGCGCCGCGGTGGAGGGGCTGGTGGTGCCCACGCCCATGTAGAAACACAGCCGCGCCCCCAGCGCCAGCGCGGTGAAATTGCAGTTGACGACGACGCTGTTGGCATCCGCGAAGGTATCGGTGGCCACCAGCGGATTGACCGTGCCGAAGTTGATCGTCGACGTCGTGCCCGCCCCCAGCGAGCACGAACTGGCCTGCGCATCGGCGGCCACGCCCAGCCCCAGCAGGGCGCCCACGACGAACAGGACGGATTTCATTGGCCGGGCTCCTTCAATGGCTGGCAGACGAACGGCCCCAGCGTGGGCAGCGGGCGCGCCGGATCGTGCCGGTATGGGAATTCCACCACGCACGATACGCCGCTGCCGCGGACACGCAGATGGTTCTCGGCCTGCAGATCCTCGACGAAAGCGATGCCGTCGTAACCCACCACCGACTGCTTGTCGCTTTCCACATGCGCCACCCGCGCGCCCACCGGCAGCACGTCGCCGTCCGGCAGGTGCAGGATGACCGAGGCCGCGGCATAACGCTGCAACTGGAACTTGACCAACACGCCCGAGCCCGCCTGCGGCACCGCCACGGCCTTGGTCGTTTCGAGCTTCATGTCCACGGGCAGCTCGTCCGGGTCGATCGACAGGCGGTTGGCCTGGTAGGAGTTCAGGTCCGGCACCAGCAGGTGGCCGGCGCTGTTGGTGCGGCCCAGCTTGCGGTTCTCGTGCAGCACCGCCACATCCGCCGTTCCATCCGTGCTGACCAGGGCGAAGCCGTCGTTGATGCGGCGCGACGGCGTCAGCGAACCGTCCATCAGCACCACCGCCCCGGTGGCCTGCAACGCCGCCTGGCTCTTGCCGCCGTAGTCCTGGCCCAGGGCCGTCAGCTGGCCGTATCGGCCCAGGAACTGCACCTTGCCCTGGTTGTACTGCATGCCACCGCTACGGCCGTTCTCCACGCCCCAGCCCCAACCGCCGTCGTAGTCCACATTGCGCTGCGCGCCGACGCTGTAGATGTCCTGATCTCCTTGCCGGCCGACCGAAGCATTGATCTGGGTGTCATCGCCCAGCAGGATGGAAAAGCCGACAAAGACGCCGTGCGAATTGGTCTGCGCGAAATCGTTGTATGCACTGACGTTCATCGACACGCGGCTGTGCAGGTTGGCGGTGTACGAGGCCGACCCGATCTTGGCGGCCGGCACCTGCGGCATGCGAAAGCCGATATAGCTCAGCGCGACGCTCTGCGACTGGGTCAGCGGCAGCGAGAAAGTGACCCGGTCGGTCTGCCGCGGCACGGGCGCGTCCTCGCGCGAGCCGAGGTCGCCGTAGTTGCCCAGCGCGCGCACGGTCTGCAGTTCGACGCTGAAGGCCGGCTCGATGTATTGATAGCCCAGGCTGACCTGGCCGCCGTTGTAGTGGCCGGCACTGCCGGACAACGCGCCGTTGACCACGCCCGCCTGCCCCAGCCGCACGAGCGCGCCGCCGCCGACGTTATAGATGCCCGCGCTCATTTCGGTGTGGCCTTCCAGCGTCAAGGCATCATTCAGGCCGTAGCGGCCCGACGCCGTGACGGCGGGCCGCTTGTCGTAATCGAACGAGCGCACGCTGAACTGGCGCCGCGCGACGCCGGCCTCGATGGAGTAGCTGGACAGGCCGGCCGCGAGCATGCGCGTGTCGATGTAGAGCGGCACCGACGTGCTGACGCTGCGGCCCAGCGCATCGCGCGTGACCAGCGTGGCCTGGCCCGAGCCGGTGACGCCGGGAATCTGGTTGACCACGAACGGGCCGGCCGGCACGTTGCCGGAATACTGCTGCACGCCATTGACGTACAGCGACACGGAAGAGGGCACCACCGACGAGGCGCTCAGCGACGACACCGGAAACGTCACCAGGTCCGGGCGCAGCGCGAAGTTGCGGCCCCACTGGATGCCCGCCACCCGCACCGAGCGCGACCAGTTCAGCGACGACGTGATGGTGTCGCCGATCCGCAGGGTGCGCAGCGTGTCCTGGTCGGAATGGGTCCAGTAGGTGTCATAGCGGATGTAGCGGTCGGCCCGCCCGCCCAGGTAGGCGGTGCCGGTGTTGTTCAGCGTGCCGTGCGGATCGAAGTAGCGCTGCTCGGTGTACATCGACACCTTGTTGTAGGCATCGGTCTGCGCGTAGGCCTCGTAGTTCACGACCAGGCCGCGGCCCGAGGTCGCGCGCGGTGTCTGCGGCAGGCCGCGGGTGTCCACCTGGAACGGCCGGCGCAACGCGTCGGGCACCACCAGGTTCACCGTCTGCATGGCGGCGTTGTAGGTGTAGCGCAAGCCGGCGATGTCATCGAGCGGGATCTCGCTGTCGCGCGGCGCGCCGAGCTTGCTCACGTCCACCCCGACGGACCCCAGCGCGCCGGGGCTGGCGGACAACCGGCCCTGCGCATCGCGAAAACGCAACAGCTGCGTGGTGTTCACGCCGTTGATACTCACCTCCAAATAGACGTCGCGTTCGGCGATATTGCCGAACGACACCAGTTGGATGGGCAAATCCGCCGCCGCCGCCGTCGCGCCGGACAATACGAGCGCGAGGCGGCAGGCGCAGCGCCCGCAAGCACGGATCGCACGTACTGCCATGGGCTGCCTTCTCTTACCCCGCGGCCGCCGACAGGGCGGCGCGGGACGCAATCAGTCAGTCGACTCGCGGCGTGATGGTGACGTTGCTCCCGTTCACCAGGGCCCGGATCCTGATCTGGCCGGCCGCATCTTGTTTGGCGGGAAAGCGCCACTGCCGTTCGCGACGGGCCAGGGCATATCCCAGCAGGCCGTCCACTTTCGCCAGCGGCGCGTCCGCACCGGACAGCAGCTGCAGCGACGCCACCTGCGCATAGCGGGTGCCGGAGTTGTCGAGCCGCAGGACCCATTCCTTGCCCTGCCGCGACAGGTGCCAGGCCAGTTCGGGCGCAGGCTCCGGCGTGGCGCCTGCCACGAACACGGGCACGGAGTAACGCATGCGCAGCACCACGCCATTGACCAGCGGCGTGGAAGGGTCGGGGATCTCGTCGATCACCAGCCGGTAGCTCTTCTCCAGCGGCGCCAATTCCTTGCCGACGCGCACCAGACGCACCAACTGTTCGCCGTTGGGCGGCACCTGGATGATCGGCGGGCTGGCCTGGATGTCCTGCGTCGGCGTCAATACGTCTTCGCCCTGCGTCTGGTCCCAGGCATAGACGCGGACCTGCCCGTAGATCGGCGTGGCGCCCGGGTTGCGCAGCTGGATGCCGGTGGCGCCCTGTTGCGGCGCCAGGTCCACCAGCACGGGAGAAATCTGCAAGGTGGCGGCCTGGACGGGCAGGGCCGCCAGGCTGATCCATCCCGCCAATACCGCCCCGGCCAGTACCCGAAGGGCGCGGGCCACTAGAAGTACACCGTCGCGGTGACGGTGGACGAGTACGTATCAGGCGCGGGCGTGGTCTGTGCGGGTACCGTGCCGTTCACCGTCAGCGCCTGCGACGAGCCGTTCCCCGTGCCGCCCACGCGGTCCGCGGTGCCGGTGTCGCCCCACACCACGGTCTGGTTGGGCGCGGGCTGGTACAGCTGATAGGACACGACGGATGCGGTATTGCCGGTGGTGGTGCCCTGCATGTAGCGAGTGGCGAATGTCGAACCGGTCCCTGTGCCGACGCTCAGGCCCACGGTATAGGGCGTGGTGTTGGTGCAGGTCACGTTGACCGTGGTGGTGTTGTTCAGCGCGGTATTGAGCACACCGTGGCTGCCGAAATTGAGATTATTCGCGCCGATCGTGCAGTTCGCGGTGATGGTCAGCGTCACGGCCATGTTGGCCGTGGTCTGCGCCCGCGCGGCGCCGGGCCATGCCCCGGCCACTGCCAGCGTCAAAGTCAGAGTCGTCGCGCACAAGGACAAGCGTTTCATGAATCACCCCCACGAAATACTGCTGCACTGTCAGACCTGCATGAAGAATCATCGTACGACTAATAAATCGGCCTCGCACAATCTCGTTAATTTCCAACACCCCGCGCTTACCACTTCTCACCAACAGGATTAAGAATCGGGGCCAATGGATTGAATTTTCTCTATGAAAGCACGATTAATCCGGGTGCGGATAAATTGTTGTAATTCAGCACTCTATATAATTTCAATTAGTAACAAATAAAGCCGGATCAGCGATTATTCCGCGTCGCCCGATTAATCTTTCCGCATTATCTGGCGCCTATCGCGGGTGACCACTCGGTCGCATTAATCGCCGTCTGTCGATAATCCTTCCACGCCCGGCATTCCAACCACCGCCGGCACAAGGTTCGCGGCCCGGCCGCGCGCGCGGCTGACGAAGCGTTGAATCGACATGTCGCACTAGAATCAACGCTCACCCACAGCCGTCGGCCCCGGCGTTTCGCCGCGCGTCTCCCCATGTTCTCCTTCTCAAGCAACACCATCCATCCGGCGGGCCGCGGCCTGCCGGCTTCCGAACGCCTGGGCGCGTTGCTGGCCGTCATGCTGGCGGTCTGCATGGCCAGCCTCGACACCGCCATCGCCAACACCGCGCTGCCCACCATCGCGCGCGACCTGCAGGCCAGCGACGCGGGTTCCATCTGGGTCATCAGCGGCTACCAGCTGGCGATGGTCGCGGGCCTGCTGCCGGCCGCGGCGCTGGGCGAGATCCTGGGACACCGCCGCGTCTACATGGTCGGCATCGTGGTGTTCACGCTGGCCTCGCTGGCCTGTGGCCTGGCGCCGTCGCTGCCGGTGCTGGTCGCCGCCCGGATCCTGCAGGGCCTGGGCGCGGCCGGCGTCATGAGCGTGAACGCGGCCCTGCTGCGCTTCATCTATCCGGCCCCGGTGCTGGGTCGCGGCATGGGCCTGAATGCGATGGTGGTAGGCCTGTCGTTCGCGGCCGGGCCGACCGCGGCCTCCACCATCCTGCTGCTGGGATCGTGGCACTGGCTGTTCCTGATCAACGTGCCGATCGGCCTGCTGGCCGTGGCGCTGGGCCTGCGCGGCCTGCCGCTGACCACGCGCGCGCCGCACGGCTTCGACGGCCTGGCCGCGGCGCTGTGCGCCATGACGCTGGGGCTGTTCGTGCTGGGCTCGAACGAACTGGCGCACAGCGCGCCATGGCAGCGCGTGGCGCTGGAATGGGGCCTGGCCGCGGCCAGCCTGTGGCTGCTGATGCGGCGCCAGGCCGGCCACCCCGCGCCGATCCTGGCAGTGGACCTGTTGCGCCGGCCGCTGTTCGCGCTGTCCGCCGCCACCGCCGTGTGCGCGTTCGCGGCGCAGGCGCTGGCGTTCGTGTCGCTGCCATTCCTGTTCCAGACGGTGCTGGGCTACACCCAGGTGCATACCGGTTTTCTCATCACGCCATGGCCGGTGGTGGTGGCGATCATGGCGCCCATCGCCGGGCGCATGTCGGACCGCTATCCGGCCGGCATGCTGGGTGGCGTGGGGCTGGCGCTGCTGGCCCTGGGCATGGCGTCGCTGGCCGTGCTGCCGGCCGCGCCTTCGGCGTGGGACATCTCGTGGCGCATGGCGCTGTGCGGCGCCGGCTTCGGCTTCTTCCAGTCGCCCAACCTGCGCGCCATCATGACCTCGGCGCCGCCGTCGCGCGCGGGCGGGGCCAGCGGGATGATCGGCACGGTGCGGCTGCTGGGCCAGGCCACCGGCGCGGCGCTGGTGGCCGCCTGCTTCAACGTGTCGACCACCCATGGCGCCGTGATCGCGCTGTGGCTGGGCGGCTTGTGCGCCGCGCTGGCCAGCCTGGCGAGCTTCGCGCGCCTGCGCTTTGGCGCGATCGAACCGGCCGAGGCGCCCGCCGCACGCTGAAAAGACACTTTTATTACAGTTAATGTCGTTATATATCGCTGGCCGGCCGACACATACGTAAGATGTGCAACACGCGCTAAATATCAATGGGGCCGGGCCGTTGTCCGGGGTGTAGCAGTCTCCTCTACACCCTAGAACGACGCGTATGACACAGTTCCTGAAAGACATCACCATCCGCCGCATGATCCTGTGCACGTTGCTCATGATCAGTGTCCTGTTCGCCGGCCAGGCGACCATCAGCGTCAACGGCCTGCGCCACGCCGGCGACGCCCTCGAAGCCAGCAACGACCTGCTGAACGAAGTTTCCTCGCTGTCCCTCATCAACGACCAGATCATGCGCGCCCGCCTGCGGCTGGCCCGCCAGCTGGAATACGCCCGCGACGGCCTGGCCGCGCCGGCGGCCGAAGAAGGCCGCGCCATCGACGCGGCGCTGCAGGAAGCCCGCAAGAACCAGCAGGCGTTCCTGGAATCGGCCAAGAACGATACCCCCGCGTCGATCCTCGACCCGCTGCGCAACGACTTCGACGCGCTGGTCAATGGCGGCATCGCGGTGCAGCGCAATTTCCTGGCGCAGGACGACATCGAAAAGGCCCGCGCCCACGCCTCGGGGCCGGTCGTCACCGCCAGCCGCGCCTTCGGCAAGAGCATCGAGAACTACCAGGCCTACGCCAAGCAGCGCCAGGAAGACCTGATCGGACGCTCCAGCGTCGAGCGCCGCGACGCCTATGTCGGCATCGGCATCGTGCTCGGCATCAGCCTGCTGTTGCTGGTGCTGGGAGACCGCTACGTCGTGCTCTTCATGCAGCGGCCGCTGAATGTGGTCAAGCGGCACTTCCAGCACATCGCCGCGGGCGACCTGACCGCGCCCATCGCGACCTACGGCAATAACTGCGTCGGCCAGTTGATTCCCTATCTGCAGGAAATGCAGGCCAGCCTGGTGCAGACCGTGCACTCGGTGCGCGACGGCGTGGCCGAGATCAACACCGGCTCCAGCGAGATCGCCGCGGGCAACCAGGACCTGTCCAGCCGCACCGAGCAGCAGGCCGCCTCGCTCGAGGAAACCGCGGCCAGCATGGAAGAACTGCTGTCCACCGTGACCAGCAACGCCGACAACGCGCGCCAAGCCAACGCCATGGCCGCCGAGGCCTCGGAAGTGGCCCGCCGTGGCGGCGCCGCGGTGCAGAGCGCGGTCGCCACCATGCGCGAGATCGCGCAGGACGCGGGCCGCATCGAGGACATCGTCGGCGTGATCGACGGCATTGCCTTCCAGACCAACATCCTGGCGCTGAACGCCGCGGTCGAGGCCGCGCGCGCCGGCGAACAGGGCAAGGGCTTTGCCGTGGTGGCCGGCGAGGTGCGCTCGCTGGCGCAGCGCAGCGCCAGCGCCGCCAAGGAAATCAAGCAGCTGCTGGGCGCCTCGGGCGCGACGGTGCAGGCCGGCGCGGCGCAGGTCGAGACGGCCGGCCGCACCATGGAGGAAATCCAGGCGGCGATCGAGCGCTTGACCACGCTGGTCGGCGACATCGCCAGCGCCTCGCACGAACAGGTGACCGGCATCGATCAGGTCAACACCGCCGTCACGCAGATGGATCAGGTGACGCAGCAGAACGCCGCGCTGGTCGAACAGGCCGCCGCCGCCGCGGCCTCGCTGGAATCGCAGGCGCAACGCCTGCAGCAGTCGGTCAGCACCTTCCGGCTGCCGGCCAACCAGCACGAGTACGCGCCGCAGGCCTTGCCCGTGCGCGAACGCCTGGCGCTGTCGGCCTGATCGCCGCGCGGGGCGCCGGCCGGCGCCCCGTCAGTCCAGCGTGGTCGCGCAGGCGGGCTGGCCGTGGCGGATGACCCGCTTGGGCAGTTCGCCGCCGATCCAGTACGCCAGCTCGGCGGGGTGCGCGATGTCCCACGCCACGAAGTCGGCGACCATGCCGGGCGCCAGCACGCCGTGGCTGGCCTGCAGGCCCAGCGCGCGCGCCGCGTGGACGGTGGCGCCCGCCAGCGCTTCCTGTGGCGTCAGGCGGAACAGGGTGCACGCCATGCTCAGCATCAGCCGCAGCGACAGCGCGGGCGAGGTGCCCGGATTCAGGTCGCTGGAGATCGCGATGGGCACGCCGTGGCGCCGCAACAGGTCGATCGGCGGCAGCTGCGTTTCGCGCAGGGCGTAGAACGCGCCCGGCAGCAGCACCGCCACCGTGCCGGCCGCGGCCATGGCGCGCACGTCGTCTTCGGTCAGGTATTCCAGGTGATCCGCCGACAGCGCGCCATAGCGCGCGGCCAGGCTGGCGCCGTGCAGCGATGACAACTGCTCGGCATGCAATTTCACCGGCAGGCCCAGCTGGGCGGCGGCCTGGAAGACACGCTCGACCTGCGCGGGCGAAAAGGCCAGGTGCTCGCAGAACGCGTCCACCGCGTCCACCAGGCCCTCGGCCGCCAGCACCGGCAGCATGCGCCGCACGACCTCGTCGATATAGTCGTCCGCGCGGCCGGCGAATTCCGGCGGCAGGGCGTGCGCCGCCAGGCAAGTGGCGCGCACGGTCAACGGCAGCGTCTGCCCCAGGTGGCGCGCCACCCGCAGCATCTTGCGTTCATTGGGCAGGTCCAGGCCGTAGCCGGACTTGATCTCCAGCGTGGTCACGCCGTCCCGCAGCAGGTGCAGCGCGCGCCGCCGCGCGCTGGCGTACAGCGCCTGCTCGGTGGCGGCGCGGGTGGCGCGCACCGTGCTGGCGATGCCGCCGCCCTGGGCCGCGATCACCGCGTAGTCCACGCCCTGCAGGCGCTGCTCGAACTCCTGGCTGCGGTCGCCGCCGAACACCAGGTGGGTGTGGCAATCGATCAGCCCCGGCGTCACCCAGGCGCCGCCCAGGTCATGTTCGGCCGCCTCGTCGCCGCGCGGCAGGTCGGCTTCCGGGCCGACCCATTCGATATGCTGGCCGCGCGTCACCAGCGCCGCCCGTTCGATGGCGGCGTATTCGCCGCCAGCCATCGTCGCCACGTGGCAGTGGCGCCAGATCTGTTTCATGGGCTCGCTCCCGTCATCATGGCCGCGCTCACAGGCTGGGCAGCAGGCCCGCCGGCACCAGCGCGTTCAGGTGGCGGCCGGCGATCAATTGGCTGGCGGCCTCGATGTCGGGCGCGAAGAAGCGGTCCTTCTCGTAGTGCGCGACCTTCTCGCGCAGCAGGCCGCGCGCGCGCTCCAGCTTGGGCGAGGTCTTCAGCCCGGCGCGGAAGTCCAGCCCCTGGCAGGCGCCCAGCCACTCGATCGCCAGGATGTCGCGCACGTTGTCGGCCATCGGCCAGAGCCGCTTGCCGGCGTTGGGCGCCATCGACACATGGTCTTCCTGGTTGGCCGAGGTCGGCAGGCTGTCGACGCTGGCCGGATGCGCCAGCGCCTTGTTGTCGCTGGCCAGCGCGGCCGCCGTGACCTGCGCGATCATGAAGCCCGAATTGACGCCGCCATTGCTCACCAGGAACGGCGGCAGCTGCGACATGTGCTTGTCCATCATCAGCGAGATGCGGCGTTCGGACAGCGCGCCGATCTCGGCCAGCGCCAGGGCCAGGTTGTCGGCCACCAGCGCCACCGGCTCGGCGTGGAAGTTGCCGCCCGACAGCACGTCGCCCTGTTCGGCGAACACCAGCGGGTTGTCGGACACGGCGTTGGCCTCGATCTCCAGCACCTGCGCCACGTGGCGGATCTGCGTCAGGCAGGCGCCCATCACCTGCGGCTGGCAGCGCAGCGAGTAGGGGTCCTGGACCTTGTCGCAATCGACGTGCGAATGGCCGACCTCGCTGTCTTCGGTCAGCAGGTCGCGGTAGACGGCGGCCACGTCGATCTGGCCGGGCTGGCCGCGCGCCTCGTGGATGCGGGCATCGAACGGCACGCGCGACCCGAGCATCGCTTCCACGCTCAGGCTGCCGCAGACCAGGCCGGCGGCCAGCAGGTCCTCGGTCTCGAACAGGCCGCGCAGCGCATAGGCCGTCGACACCTGGGTGCCGTTCAGCAGGGCCAGGCCTTCCTTGGCGGCCAGCGTCAGCGGCTCCAGGCCGGCGCGGGCCAGCGCGGCCTTGGCCGGCAGCCACTCGCCGTCGCAACGCGCGCGGCTTTCGCCCAGCAACAGCAGCGACATGTGCGCCAGCGGCGCCAGGTCGCCCGAGGCGCCCACCGAGCCCTTGAGCGGGATGTGCGGATAGACGCCGGCATTGACCAGCGCGATCAGGCTGTCGATGACCTTGCGGCGGATGCCCGAGCGGCCGCGCGCCAGGCTGTTGATCTTGAGCACCATGATGAGCCGCACCATGGCGTCGTCCAGCGGCTCGCCCACGCCGGCCGCGTGCGACAGCACCAGCGAACTCTGCAGCGCCTGCAGGTCCTCGCGCGCGATCTTGGTGGAGGCCAGCAGGCCAAAGCCGGTGTTGATGCCGTAGGCGGTGCGGCCCTCGGCGATGATGCGCTCGACGCAGGCGACGCTGGCGTCGATCGGGCCGTAGGCGGCCGGGTCCAGCGTCACGCGGCCCGCGTGCTGGTACACCTGGCGCAGTTGCGCCAGGGTCAGGTGGCCGGGGTTCAGGTGCAGATCCATTTCTTATTCTCCAGGATGGATATTCGATGTCATGCGATGTCGTGTCCGCGCCGGGCCGGGTGGGGCGCGGGCGCCTGCCCGCGGCGGGCGAACACGTAATAGAGCAGGCCGGGCACGATCAGGCCGATGATCCACGAGATGTCCACGCCACCCAGGCGCGCGACCATCGGGCCGGTATAGAGCTTGGTCGAGATGAAGGGCATCTGCACCAGCACCCCGAACACGTACACCAGGATGCCGGGCCAGTTCCAGCGGCCATAGCGGCCGTCCGGATCCGACAGTGCCGCTACATCGTAGCGCTCGCGGTTGATGAAGTAGTAGTCCACCAGGTTGACGGCGCTCCAGGGCGTGAAGAAGGCCAGCAGGAACAGGATGAACGACTTGAACGCGTTCAGGAACGAGTGCTGGCCCACCAGCGCCACACAGGTGGCCGCGCCGACGATCAGCAGCACGAACACCAGCCGCTGGCGCCGCGAGATCTCCACATGGCCGCGAAAGCCGCTGATGATGGTGGCGATGCACATGAAGCTGCCGTACGAGTTCAACGTCGAGATGGTGACCTTGCCGAAGGCGATGCTGAAGTACAGCAGCGCCGCGGTGGCGCCGGCGCCGCCCAGGCCGACGATGTAGGCCACTTCGCGGCCGGCGAATTGCCCGGCCGCCATGGCGGCCGCCAGCACGCCCAGGGTCATGGCGATCTGCGCGCCCACGACCGACCCCAGGCCCACCGCCAGGAAGGTCTTGAACGACGAGGTGCGGCTGGGCAGGTAACGCGAGTAGTCCGCCACGTACGGGCCATAGGCGATCTGCCACGAGGCGGCCAGCGACACCGCCAGCAGGAACGAGGTCCAGCTGAAATGGCGGATCTGCAGCAACTGGCCGACGTCGCCCAGCGCGATCACGCGGCTGAACAGGTAGACGAACGCGATCAGCCCCAGCACGCTGGCGACCCGCCCGATGATGTGGATCATGCGGTAGCCGAACACCGTGACCAGCACGATGACCGCGGCGAACAACAGGATGCCGGCGCTGTCGCTGACGCCCAGCAGCTGGCCGATGGCCTGCCCCGACAGCACGGTGCCGGTGGCCGTGAACCCCAGGTACATCAGGCACACCAGCACGATCGGAATGGCCGCGCCGTAGACGCCGAACTGCACGCGGCTGGAAATCATCTGCGGCAGGCCCAGCTTGGGCCCCTGGGCCGCGTGCAGCGCCATGACGGCGCCGCCGAAGACCTGGCCGAGCAACAGCCCGATCAGCGACCAGAACACATCGCCGCCCAGCACCACCGCCAGCGCGCCGGTGACGATGGCGGTGATCTGCAGATTGGCGCCCAGCCACAGCGTGAACTGGCTGTAGAGCCTGCCGTGGCGTTCGGTTTCCGGAATGAAGTCGATCGAGCGCCGCTCGATCAGCGCCCCGTTGTGCGACCCGCTGTCCTGCTCCATGCGTTGTCTCCTAGCGGGCGCCGCGCGGCGGCGCCCGGGTGTTGTGCCGTGGCCGCCGGGCCCGGATCAGCGTCGGGCGTTGACCATGGGCAGGTCCAGGCCCTGCTCGCGGGCGCAATCGACCGCGGCGTCATAGCCTGCGTCGGCATGGCGCATCACGCCGGTGCCCGGATCGTTGGTCAGCACGCGCGCGATACGCTCGGCCGCGGCATCGGTGCCGTCGCACACGATCACCATGCCGGCGTGCTGCGAGAAGCCCATGCCGACGCCGCCGCCGTGATGCAGCGACACCCAGGTGGCGCCGCCCGCCGTGTTCAGCAGGGCGTTGAGCAGCGGCCAGTCGGACACCGCGTCGGAACCGTCGCGCATGGCCTCGGTTTCGCGGTTGGGGCTGGCGACGGAGCCGGAATCCAGATGGTCGCGGCCGATCACCACCGGCGCCGACAGCTCGCCGCTGCGCACCATCTCGTTGAACGCCAGGCCCAGCTTGGCGCGCTGTCCCAGGCCGACCCAGCAGATGCGCGCCGGCAGGCCCTGGAAGCGGATGCGCTCGCGCGCCATGTCGAGCCAGCGATGCAGGTGGGCGTCGTCGGGGATCAGTTCCTTGACCTTGGCGTCCGTCTTGTAGATGTCCTGCGGATCGCCCGACAGCGCGGCCCAGCGGAACGGTCCCACGCCGCGGCAGAACAGCGGACGGATGTAGGCGGGCACGAAGCCCGGGAAATCGAAGGCGTTGGCGACGCCTTCCTCCTTGGCCATCTGGCGGATGTTGTTGCCGTAGTCGAACGTCGGCACGCCCTGCCGCTGGAACGCCAGCATGGCTTCAACGTGCACCGCCATCGACTGCTTGGCGGCCTTGACCACGGCGGCCGGCTCGCGCTTGGCGCATTCGCGGTATTCGGCCCAGGTCCAGCCGGCCGGCAGGTAGCCGTTGAGCGGATCGTGGGCGCTGGTCTGGTCGGTCACCATGTCCGGGCGCACGCCGCGCCGCACCAGCTCGGGCAGCACCTCGGCGGCGTTGCCGCACAGCGCCACCGACACCGCGCGGCCTTCCTGGGTGTAGCGGGCGATGCGGGCCAGCGCGTCATCCAGGTCGGCCGCCTGTTCATCGACATAGCGGGTGCGCAGGCGGAAATCGATGCTGGCCTGCTGGCATTCGATCGTCAGCGAGCAGGCGCCGGCCAGCGTCGCCGCCAGCGGCTGCGCGCCGCCCATGCCGCCCAGGCCGGCGGTCAGCACCCAGCGGCCGGCCAGCTTGCCGCCGTAGTGCTGGCGGCCCGCCTCGACGAAGGTCTCGTAGGTGCCCTGCACGATGCCCTGGCTGCCGATGTAGATCCAGCTGCCGGCGGTCATCTGGCCGTACATGGCCAGGCCCTTGGCGTCGAGCTCGTTGAAATGTTCCCAGGTGGCCCAGTGCGGCACCAGGTTGGAATTGGCGATCAGCACGCGCGGCGCGTTGGCGTGGGTCTTGAACACGCCCACCGGCTTGCCCGACTGCACCAGCAGGGTTTCGTCGTCCTCCAGCCGCTTGAGCGTCTCGACGATCTGGTCGTAGCAGTCCCAGTCGCGCGCGGCGCGGCCGATGCCGCCGTAGACCACCAGTTCCTTGGGGTTCTCGGCCACGTCCGGATCGAGGTTGTTCATCAGCATGCGCAGCGGCGCTTCGGTCAGCCAGCTCTTGGCGGTGAGCTGGTTGCCGCGCGGCGCGCGGATCTCGACATCGCGGTATCGGTTCGATTGTTCCAAGGCAGTCTCCATGATCGATGGCGCGGCGCGGGGCGATGCGCGGCCTGTTGCCCGAATCATAGGATGCCTATGCTTGTATATACAAGTTGATTGGACGTCTTCCGGATAGGGGATTTCCCGTACGACGCCGCGCTCGGCGGGCGCCGCACGGCGGCGTCAGCCCTGGCGCGGCTGCAGTTCGATCAGGCAGGCATCAAGGGTCGTGGCCGATTCCAGGCGGTATTCCGCCAGGCCGCCCGAGCCGGCCGCGTTGTCCACGTGCAGGCAGTCGTAGCGCGCCGGCGCCGGCAGCGACTGGCCGTCGCGCCGCACGTTGAGCGCGTCGCCGGCATTGAACAGCAGCACGGTGCTGGCCGCGCTGTGGAAAGTCCAGTCGCGCGCGCCGCCGATCCATTGCAGCCGCGCGTGGTGATGGCGCGGCGAGTAGATCAGGTTGAAATCGCGGATGGGGCCATCGAGCAGCCGGCAATCAACCCGCGCGTCGCCCGAGAACGCATAGGCCTGGCGCGCCCGCAGCGGCGCCTGGGCGTGGCCGTCGACGGTCAGCGCAATGCCCGCGCCTTCCAGGACGGTGATGACGCGCTGCAACCCGCTGAACGCGGAAAAGCCGCCGTCCTGCGCCACGTCGGCGATCGACAGGCGCCAGGTGAACGCGCTGCTGCTGCCGCCGGCATTGCACGCCACCTCCTGGGTGGTGCCGCCGCCATTGCGCCACGGCATGCGGGGATAGTCCTGTGCCCGGTACAGGCGCACGTCTGGCGAAGTCATGTGGAGAATTTTCCTTCCAGGCGATGGCGCGAGCCGGGGTGGATCAGGCGTGCCAGGGTGACGGCGCGCTAGCCCGACCAGGTGCGCCGGCGGATCAGCAGGCAGGGTTCGTTGCGCTCGATCTGCAGCAGCTGGCATTCGCGCGGCTTGGCGACGATGGCCTCGACCACATGTTCGCCCTCGGTCAGCGGCGCCACCCGCGTCAGGTATTCATAGGGCGTGTGCCGGGTGAAGTCCTGCTTCAGGTAGTCGGGCGCCAGCCGCACGTTGACGTAGCGGTCTTCGAGCTGGATCGGCACGTCGTCCTCGAAGTGCACGATGAGCGAATGGAACACCGGCTGGCCTTCGCGGATATCGAGCGCGATGGCCTGTTCGCTGCCGGCCGCTTCCTCGACCAGCCGCACCACGCGGCTGTGGTGGCGATGGCCGCGGGCCACGATCTCGTCGGCGATGTTGTTGACCGAGAACAGCGCCGAACGCGTCTTGGGCTGGGCCACGAACGTGCCCACGCCCTGCATGCGCACCAGCAGGCCCTCGGCGGTCAGCTCGCGCAGCGCGCGATTGATGGTCATGCGGGAATAACCGAGCTCCTGAACCAGCTCGCTTTCCGAGGGCACGCGGTAATGCGCCGGCCACGCGCCGCTGCGGATCTGCTGGGCGATCATCTGCTTGAGTTGCGCATAAAGCGGCGCGGGCAGGGTGTTGGCCTGGGCCGGCAGGCTGGGCGGATTGGAAGCCACGGAATATCCTGTTGTCGTGCCGTTGGACGAAAACCGATTATAGGGGCCACTAGACATGTACAGACAGGCGACCCGCGCTGGACGCGGGGGCCCTGGCTGCGTATACTCCCCCCCTGTATCTACCGGAGCCCGCCGTGCCCCATTCCCCCGCAGAGAAAAAGCGCGTCACCACGCGCCTGCGCCGCATCCAGGGCCAGGCGCTGGCGCTGGAGCGCGCCGTCAACGAAGGCACGGAATGCGGCGCGCTGCTGCAACAGCTGGCCGCCCTGCGCGGCGCGGCCACCGGCCTGATGGCCGAAGTGCTGGAAAGCCACCTCCGGGAGACGTTCCTCCAATCCGCCCAGGGCGGACGACCCGGCGCCACGATCGAACCCGAAGCGGAAATCGATCAGATCATGCGCATCGTCCGTTCCTATCTGAAATAACGCCATCGACCTCGTGGAGCAAAGCTATGAAATCACGCGCAGCAGTCGCATTCGGACCCGGCAAGCCGCTGGAAATCGTTGAAATCGACGTCGCGCCGCCGCAGCGCGGCGAAGTGCTGGTGCAGATCACCCACACGGGCGTCTGTCACACCGACGCCTTCACCCTCAGTGGCGACGACCCTGAAGGCCTGTTCCCTGCCGTGCTGGGCCATGAAGGCGCCGGCGTGGTGGTCGAGGTCGGCGAAGGCGTGACCTCGCTCAAGCCGGGCGACCACGTCATCCCGCTCTACACGGCCGAGTGCCGCGAGTGCAAGTTCTGCCTGTCGGGCAAGACCAACCTGTGCCAGAAGGTGCGCGCCACCCAGGGCAAGGGCGTGATGCCCGACGGCACCTCGCGCTTCAGCTATGACGGCAAGCCGCTCTACCACTACATGGGCTGCTCGACCTTCAGCGAATACACCGTGGTCAACGAGATCTCGCTGGCCAAGATCAACCCGGCCGCGCCGCACGAGAAGGTCTGCCTGCTGGGCTGCGGCGTCACCACCGGCCTGGGCGCGGTGCACAATACCGCCAAGGTCAAGGAAGGCGACACCGTGGCCGTGTTCGGCCTGGGCGGCATCGGCCTGGCGGTGATCCAGGGCGCGGTGCAGGCCAAGGCCGGCCGCATCATCGCGGTCGACACCAATCCCAACAAGTTCGTGCTGGCCAGCGCCATGGGCGCCACCGACTGCATCAACCCCAAGGACTACGACAAGCCGATCCAGGAAGTGATCGTCGAGCTCACCGACGGCGGCGTCGACTTCTCGTTCGAGTGCATCGGCAACGTGCACGTGATGCGCGCCGCGCTCGAATGCTGCCACAAGGGTTGGGGCGAGAGCATCATCATCGGCGTGGCCGGCGCCGGCCAGGAAATCAGCACGCGTCCGTTCCAGCTGGTCACCGGCCGCGTGTGGCGCGGCTCGGCCTTCGGCGGCGTCAAGGGCCGCACCCAGCTGCCCGGCATGGTCGAGGACGCGATGAGCGGCAAGATCGACCTGGATCCGTTCGTGACCCACACGCTGCCGCTGGACCGCATCAACGAGGCCTTCGACCTGATGCATGAAGGCAAGTCGATCCGCACCGTGATCCATTACTGATCACGCCCGACTGCCACGGCCACGGGCCCGGCGCGCGAGCGTCGGGCCCGTGGCGTTTGTAACGGCGGCCCGGCCGTGCCCGGCGTTCATCTGCCGGTAGCCTTGGCCCGCGACCATGTCGCCCATGATGGCACCCGGACGCGCGCGAATGACCCCATGGAGAATCCCCGCCGGCATGGCGGCGTCGAGCCTGCTGGCGCTGCTGGCCGCCTGCGGCGGTTCCGTGGGCGGCACGCCCGCGGGCCGGCCCATGGAACTGACGATCCTGCACATCAACGATCATCATTCCAACCTGGACGCGCGTCCCGGGAACCTGCGGCTGCGCAACGCCGCCGGCGCACGCGTCTCCGTCGGCGTGCAGGTCGGCGGCTTCCCCCGGGTGGCCGCCGCCTTCAAGGCGCTGGCCGCGCAATCGCCCAACGCGCTGATGCTGCATGCCGGCGACGCCACCACCGGCACCATGTACTTCAACCGCGCCGGCGAACCGGGGCAGGCCGACACCGCGTTGATGAATACGGTCTGCTTCGACGCCATGGCGCTCGGCAACCACGAATTCGACCTGGGCGACCGCGGCCTGCGGCGCTTCATCGAGCAGCTGCACGCGGGCCGGTGCCAGACGCCCGTGCTCAGCGCCAACGTCGCCTTCGGCGCCGATTCCGTCCTGAACCCCGCGCGCGCGCCCGGCATGGTGCTGCCGTCGGTGGTGCTGCAACGCGCCGGCCAGCCCATCGGCCTGATCGGCCTGACCATCGCCAACAAGACCCGGCAGTCGTCCAGCCCCGACCCCGGCACGCGATTCTCCGACGAGGCCACCGCCGCGCAGCGGCAAATCGACGCGCTGCGCGGCCAGGGCGTCAACAAGATCGTCCTGGTCAGCCATATCGGCTATGACTACGACCGGCAGATCATTGCGCGGCTGAGCGGGGTGGACGTGGTGGTCGGCGGCGATTCGCACACACTGTTGGGCCCCCCGGCGCTGTCGACCTATGGCGTCGGCGCGCCCGCCGGCCCGTATCCCGCCGAACTGCGCGACAGGGACGGCAAGCGCGTCTGCCTGGTGCAGGCCTGGGAATATTCGCAGGTGGTGGGCGAGTTGAAGGTCCGCTTCGACGGCAACGGCGACGTGACCGCCTGTTCCGGCACCCCGCATGTGCTGCTGGGCGATGCCTTCACGATCGCCGGCGCGGCCCCCAGCCCCGCCGACCGGGCCGCCCTGCTGGCCGACATCGCCGCCAGCGGCTTCCTGCGGGTGCAGGCGCCCGACCCGCTCGCCACGGAGGCCTTGCGGCCCTTCAAGGCCCGGGTCGACGCTTTCAGCGCGAGCGTGGTGGCGACGGTGCCGCGCGAACTGTGCTCGCGGCGCGTGCCGGGCGGTCCGGGTTCGCGCGACTACGGCCGCTCCAGCGTCGCCTGCAATGCCCTGGGCAACGTCGACCGGCACGGCGGCGACATCCAGCAGTGGGTCGCGCAGGCCTACCTGGAGATCGCCAATGCCCGCTATGGCGGCGCCGACATCTCGCTGCAAAGCGGCGGCGGCGTGCGCGTGCCGCTGCTGGGTCCGGTGACCGCGGCCAAGGTCGTCGAAGTCGTGCCGTTCGGCAGCCTGCTATGGCGGCTCGAGCTCAGCGGCGCCGAGGTCAAGCGCATGCTGGAGGACGGCATGCAGGCGGTCTACGGCCCCGGCGGTTCGACCGGCCCGTACCCCTATGCGGGCGGATTGCGCTGGGACGTGAACGCCGCGCTGGCCGAAGGCAGCCGCGTGTCGAACATCGAGGTGCGTGACAACGCCAGCGGCAACTGGCTGCCGCTGGACCCGGACCGCACCTACAAGCTGTTCGTCCTGAGCTTCAACGCCGCCGGCGGCGATGGCTACAAGACCCTGGCCAACGTGCCGGCGGCGCGCCGCCAGGACATCGGCGTGCTCGATGCGGATGTCCTGCAGGCCTACATCGACAAGCAGGCCAGGGATCCCGTGTCCGGCCTGCCGGTGCTGAACCCGCTGCCGATCAGCCAGTACAGCACCAAGACGTACAGCGAGTAAGCGCACCCGCCGGCCGCCTCGCCAAAGCGCGGCCGGCGCCGCGACCCGCGCCCGCCGGCGCTAGCCCAGGCAGGTGGCGCTGCTCTGCACCGCCGCGCCCACCAGTACTCCCGCCGACATCAGCTTGTAGCGCAGTCGCGGCGCGCGGCGCTGGCCGGCTTCGTCATAGATCCGCTCGGTATCGCGCACGAAGGCCTCCAGCGAAAAGTCCCGCACCGCCCGGCGCCGCGCGGCGGCCGCCATCCAATCGAGCAGGATGCGGTTCTCCAGGATCTCCGCCAACGTCTCCGCCACCCGCGGCGGCGCCGACACCGGCACGATCCAGCCATTGCCGCCTTCCGTGACGTTCTCGGCCAGGCCGCCGGTGTCGCTGACGATGACCGGCCTGCCCGCCGCCATCATCTCGCGGCAGGCAAAGGAAATCGTCTCCAGGCGCGACGACAGCACGAAGCCCACGTCCATCGCCGCCAGCAGCGGCCGCACGTCGCGCAGCAGGCCCGTGAACACCACCGCGCCGGTCATGCCCAGCGCCTCGACACGCCGCAGATCGGCGGCCGAGGGCGGCAGGCCGGCGATCAGCACCGCGACCTGTTCGCGCTGCGCCGGCGGCAGCAGGGCCACGGCCGCCACCATGTCCAGCCAATTCTTGTAGCTGGCCGTGCCGGCGTGGCTGCCAACCACCAGGCGGTCGCGCAACGCCGGCGGCAGCAACTGCTCACGCGCCCGGGCGGCCTCGCCGGGCGCCGCCGGGCGGTAGCGCGCCGTGTCGACGCCGTTGCGCACCAGCCGCAGGTCCCGCGGGCGGAAGGCCGACCGGCCCATGCCGTCGAAGGTATGCTGGCTGACGCAGATGACGCGATCGGTCGCCAGCATGGCGCGCAGCCGCGCGCCCAGGCTGCGGGGATGGCGGCCATTGTGCTGGGTGTAGACGATGAACGGCCGCGGCGGCCCCAGGCCGGCGGCCGCCAGCATGCACAGGCGATGGTCCGCCGAGCCGTTGACGTGGATCACGTCGAACGCCTCGGCCCGCAACAGCGCGCGCAACTGGCGCAAGGCGCGCCATTGCCGCGCCGGCGCGCCCTTGAACTGCAGCGCGACCGTGCGCACGCCGGGCAGGGCGGCCGCTTCGTCAAGCAAGCGGCTGCCGCGCGGCGCGGCGACCGTGACGTCGGCGCGCCCGGCCAGCGCCCGCGCCAGCGACATGACGTAGGTGGTGTGGCCGCCGCCGTCGCCCAGGTGGAAGTTGGTGTACAGGATCTTCATCGCCCGCCCTCAATCCTCCCGTAGCGCCTGGCACAGGGCGGCGGCGTACTCCGGGCCATTGCGCATCCGCGCATAGGTCGCGTAGTGCTGGCGGTAGCGCTCGCTGTAGACGTCCGGCAGGGGCCGCGCGCGCGACAGCTGCGACATGCCCGAGGCGCGCCACACCTCGACCTGCGCGCGCACCTCGGCGCGCGTGAGCTGTCCCTGCGCCTGCCGGCGCTCGAAGGCGTCGCGCACGGACTCCGGCAGATCGCACGCCCTGTTCGCCGCCGCCGGCGCGTCGCCGGCGGGCGCCGGCCGGGCCGCCGACGCCTGCGATCCGGCCATCAGTCCCGCCACCACCGCGACGCATCCGGCCGCCTGTTTCCATCGCTGCATCGCTGCTCCCTGGCGCCCACCCCGCGCCGCCGATGGGCGCGGCCGATGAACAGGAACAGTCTAGGAAGCGCGGCGCGACAGGACGCGAACAGGAAAATTAGTTTTCTGTAATGTGGCCGCCGGCGATCCAGAAGCCGATGGTGGTGACGCCGCCCTCGGAGCAGGCGAACGGACGCCCGCCGTGCATGCGCGCGATGGCGGCGACGATGGCCAGTCCCAGGCCATGGTGATTGGCGTCGAACGGCCGCGCCGCGTCCATGCGGTAGAAGCGGTAGAACAGCCGCGGCAGATGCTCCTGGCCGATCGGCTCGCCATGGTTGCGCACCGCGATGCGCACGCCTTGCTCGCCGCGGTCGATCAGCAGGTCGATGCGGCTGCCGCGATGGGCGTAGCGCACCGCGTTGGACACCAGGTTGGACACGGCGCGCTGCAACAGCGGGCGGTCCACCTGCGCCGCCGCCTCGCCGGACACGGCGAACGACACGCCCGCATCCATCGCCTCGGCCTCGTGGTAGTCGGCGATCTCGCTCACCACCTGCGCCAGGCTCGGCGTCCAGCTGCCGCGGGCGCGGGCGCCCCGATCGGCCTGCGACAGGAACAGCATGTCGTTGACGATGCCGGACAGCCGCTGCAGTTCCTCCAGGTTGGACCCCAGGATCTCGCGCAGCACCGCTTCGGGCCGCCTGGCGCTGAGCGCCAGCTCGGTCTCGCCGATCAGGGTCGCCAGCGGCGTGCGCATCTCGTGCGCCACGTCTGCATTGAAGCCTTCCATCTGCACGTAGGCGCGCTCCAGCCGCTGCAAGACCGCGTTGAACTGATGCACCAGCGGCCGGATTTCCTCGGCCTGGTGACTCTCGTCCAGCCGTTCGCCGATGCGGTCGGGCGACAGCCTGGCGGCCTGCCGTCCGAGTTCATCGACCGGCGCCAGGGCGCGCCGCACCAGCCGCGTGCCGATCGCCGACACCACGATGGCGCCGGCCAGCGCGCAGCCCAGCAGTGTCCACGCCAGCGCCGCGCGCAGGTGCAGGTCGGAGGTGATGTCCAGCACCAGCTCCGCGTTCATCGAACCGCCCGGCGAACCCGGCACCGGCAGAGTGAAACTGATACGGCGGTCATGCCCGGCATCGCCATCGTCGGGCGCGCCGTACACCACCCTGGCGCCATCGATTTCCAGCGCCAGCGAGAAATCGGGACGGCCGTAGAAGAAATCCTCGAGCTTGTGGCGCAGCGAGGCCGAGTCGCCCTTGGCGGCGTTTTCCTCGACCAGATGCTTGATGACTTCCACCTTCTGCGCCAGCAGCGCTTCCTGGCGGATGGAGAGATTGCGATTGGTGGCCCAGTACACCGCCACGCACACCAGCCCCAGGCCGGCGAACGTCAGGATCGCCAGCCAGCGCGTGAGCCAGCGGCGCAAGGAACGGGGCCGCGCGACGGCCATCAGTCTTCCCGCACTTCCAGCACGTAGCCCATGCCGCGCACGGTGTGCAGCAGCTTCTTCTCGAACGGGTCGTCGACCTTGCCGCGCAGGCGCCGCACCGCCACCTCGACCACATTGGTGTTGCTGTTGAAGTTGATGTCCCAGACCTGCTCGGCCAGTTCCAGCCGCGACAGCACCTCGCCCTGCTTGCGCATCAGCAGGGCCAGCAGCGTGAATTCCTTGGCGGTCAGGTCCAGCCGGGTGCCGGCCCGATAGGCGCGCCGGCGCAGCAGGTCGAGTTCCAGGTCGCCGATGCGCAACACGTTCTGGCCGCCGGCCTCGGCCACGTTGTGGCCGCTGCGGCGGCCCAGCGCCAATACCCGCGCCAGCAGCTCGGACAGCGCGAACGGCTTGGCCAGGTAATCGTCGGCGCCGTCGCGCAGGCCTTTCACGCGGTCTTCCAGCTTGTCGCGGGCGGTCAGCATCAGCACGGGCACCCGATCGGTCTTGCGCAACTCGTGCAGCACCGAAAAGCCGTCCATGCCCGGCAGCATCACGTCCAGCAGCACCAGGTCGTACTGGCTTTCACGCGCCAGGTGCAGGCCGCTGACGCCGTCCATGGCCACGTCGACCACGTAGCTGTGCTCGGTGAGCGCGCGGCGCAGGTACTCGGCGAGTTTTTTTTCGTCTTCAATGACCAGTATCTTCATGAGGCCCCGGATGGAGAAAGGGACGAACCACGACGCAGTGCCACCCCGCGGTGCCACCTATTCTACGTTCGCGGCGGCGAAAAACGGCGCCCGCCGTCCGGGCGCCGCAGCGCGGGACGGCGAAAGCCGGGCCGGCCGACCCGCCGGCGACATGGAAAGGGCGCGGCGCGGTCAACCCGGCGTGTAGATCGACGCCAGGCGGGCGCGCTCGGCCGGCGTCATCGCCTCGACTTCCGCCAGCGCGTCGGCGCGGGTGCGCGACGTGCCTTGCTTGGCCCAGCCCGGCTTGCCCAGGTTGTAGTAGGTGAAGAACCACTGCCGCTTGTCGGCCTTGGCGGCCGCCAGCTCGCCGGCGACCTGCTCGCCGGTCTTGCCCGCGGTGGCGTGGCCCGGCGCGATGCTGTAGCCGATCTCGGTATCGGTCTGGTGCCAGGTGCTGTTGGCGCTGGCCAGGGCCGGCACGGCCAGGGCGCCGCACAGGGCGAGGGTGGCGACGATGCGTTGCTTCATGGATATCTCCTAGTTCCGTTGACTTGCCGGGGCGGCTGGGATGCCGCGCCTGCACGCTTGCCGGGCTGACAGACCCCAAGCGGTGAAGACACTTTACGGACGCGACCACGTCAATTCGCCAACACGCCGATTACGAATTCGTAAGGCGCGCGAACCTTACGGAAATGTCATTTTTCTGTCGGGGATCTGACGAGGCCCGTTGGATAGAGTGCCCACCAATGCCTGCCTCAGCCCGAGTCCGTGGCGCCCTCCCTTGGTTGACCTCATGCGTTTATCCCCGATACCGCTCGCCCTGGCGGCCGCCCTGTGCCTCGCCCCGGCCTGGGCCCAGCCCGGCCCCGACCGCCCCGCCGTCCCGCTTCGCGCCGCGCCAGCCGCCCAGCCGCTGACCCTGGAACAGGCCCTGGCCACCGCCTATGAACGCAGCCCGCTGCTGGCGGCCGCACGCAACGAGGCCGCGGCCAGCGAAGGCCAGCTCACGCAGGCCGGCGTCATCCCGAATCCCAGCATCGAGGTCGGCATCGACGACAACCGCCGCGCCACGCGCACCACCACCACCACGCTGAGCATGCCGGTGGAGCTGGGCGGCAAGCGCGCCGCGCGCATCAAGGCCACGGGCCTGGCGCGCGACATCGCCCAGCGCGACCTGTCGAGCGCGCGCGCCGACCTGCGCGCCGCCGTCATCGCCGCCTTCTTCGACGTGGCCGTGGCGCAGGAGACCGTGCGGGTGTCGCAGGGCACCGTGGAGATCGCGCAGAACGCCCTGCGCCTGGCCGAGCGGCGCGTGGCGGCCGGCAAGGCGCCGCCGCTGGAAGGCAGCAAGGCCCGCGTCGAGCTGGCCAATGCGCGCATCGAGGCGCGCGCCGCCGACAGCGCGCTGCAGGCCGCGCGTCGCACGCTCGGACAACTGTGGGGCGCGCCGCAGCCCGACTTCACGCAAGTGGGCGCCGACCTGGGCACGCTGCCGCGACGCGAGGCCATCGACGACCTGCGCAGCGCGCTGGCCACCTCTCCCCGCATGGAGGCCGGCCGCCTGTCGGTCGAGATGGGCCGGGCGCAGCTGGAGGTCGAGAAA
Source organism: Achromobacter sp. ISS7 (assembly GCF_056523125.1). Classification (NCBI taxonomy): domain Bacteria; kingdom Pseudomonadati; phylum Pseudomonadota; class Betaproteobacteria; order Burkholderiales; family Alcaligenaceae; genus Achromobacter; species Achromobacter sp. ISS7. Next base: position 4,298,458 of record NZ_JAWRZD010000001.1, read on the forward strand.
AGCAAGCGCTACCCCGACATCACCCTGAGCGCCGGCGTCGCGCGCGACAACGAGCAGGGCCGCAACAAGGCCCAGTTCGGCGTCGCGATCCCGCTGCCGCTGTTCGACCGCAACCAGGGCAACGTCTATTCGGCCACGATGCAGTCGTACAAGGCGCAGGACCTGTACCGCGAGCTGGAGTCGCGCCTGACCGCCGACCTGCTGCAATCCGTATCGCAGTTCGACCTGGCCGCCAATTCGGTGCGCGAATACCGCGACGCCGTGCTGCCCGGCGCCACCGAAGCCTACGACAGCGCCCGCAAGGGCTTCGAGGCCGGCAAGGTCAGTTTCCTGGAAGTGCTGGACGCGCAACGCACCCTGTCGCAAGGAAACATCGGCTACCTGAATGTCCTGGCCAGCGCCTATCAGGCTGCCGCGGACATCGATCGCATTCTCGGACGTTGAACCCCACCACTGCCATGACCATGCACACCGCGCTTTCCGCCTTCTCCCGCCCGGCGCTGGCCGCCGCCCTGTCCGCCGCCTGCCTGCTGGCGCTGGCCCTGCCGCGCCCGGCCCTGGCCGACGCCGCCGGCAACGGACACAGCCATGCCGCCGCCGAGGCAACGCCCGCTGGCAAGGCCGGCCAGGCCGACGCCCCGGCCGATCATGACGAAGACAAGATCACGCTGAGCGCCGAACAGATCCAGGCCGCCGGCCTCGGCATCGAAACGGCCGGCCCCGCGCGGCTGGAGACCGCTTCGCAATTCCCCGGCGAGATCAAGTTCAACGCCGACCGCACCGCGCACGTGGTGCCGCGTCTGGCCGGCGTGGTGCAGGAGGTCTCGGCGGACCTGGGCCAACAGGTCAGGCAAGGCGACCTGCTGGCGGCGCTGTCGAGCACCGCGTTGTCGGAGCTGCGCAGCGAATGGCTTGCCGCCAGCAAGCGCCGCGACCTCGCCGCCGCCACGCACCAGCGCGAACTCAAGCTCTGGCGCGAGAAGGTGTCGGCCGAACAGGACTACCAGCAGGCGCGCACCGCGTTGCAGGAGGCGCAGATCGCAGTGCAGAACGCCGCGCAGAAACTGGCGGCCATCGGCGCGCCGCCGCAGTCCAGGGACCTGAGCCGGCTGGAGATCCGCGCGCCGTTCGACGGCGTGGTGGTCGAAAAGCACATCGCCCTGGGCGAGGCGCTGCCCGACACGGCCAGCATCTTCACGCTGTCGGACCTGCGCACGGTCTGGGCGGAATTCGTGATCGCGCCCAAGGACCTGCAGGACGTGCGCGTCGGCGAGACCGCCAGCGTCGCCTCGGCGGCCTTCTCCGGGCAGGCCCGGGGCAAGGTCTCGTACATCGGCTCGCTGCTGGGCCAGCAGACCCGCACGGCCACGGCCCGCGTCACCCTCGACAACCCCGACATGGCGTGGCGCCCGGGCCTGTTCGTGTCGGTCAACGTGGTCACCAGCAGCGCCGACGCGCCGGTGGTGGTGGCGGCCGACGCGGTCCAGACCGTCGAGAACGAATCGGTGGTGTACGTCGAAACGCCAGGGGGCTTCCTGGCCCGGCCGGTCAAGCTCGGCCGTACCGCCGGCGAACAGGTCGAAGTGCTGTCGGGCCTGGCCGCCGGCGCCCGCTACGTCGCGCGCAACGCCTTCGTGCTGAAGGCCGAGCAGGGCAAGGCCAGCGCCAGCCACGCGCACTGAGCCGGAGCATCCAGACATGTTCGAACGCCTGATCCGCTTCGCCATCGAGCAACGATGGCTCGTCATCTTCGTTACCCTGGGCGTCGCCGCCATCGGGGTCTACAACTACACCCGGCTGGCCATCGACGCCGTGCCGGACATCACCAACGTGCAGGTGCAGATCAACGTCGGCGCGCCCGGCTATTCGCCGCTTGAAACCGAACAGCGCATCACCTATCCGATCGAGACCGTCATGGCGGGCCTGCCCGGCCTGCAGCAGACCCGCTCGCTGTCGCGCTACGGCCTGTCGCAGGTGACGGTGATCTTCAAGGACGGCACCGACATCTATTTCGCGCGCCAGCTGGTCAACCAGCGGCTGCAGGAGGCCAAGGAAAGCCTGCCCGAAGGCATCACGCCGACCATGGGCCCGATCTCGACCGGCCTGGGCGAGATCTACCTGTGGACGGTGGAGGCCGAGCCGGGCGCGACCAAGGAAGACGGCACGCCCTACACCCCCACCGACCTGCGCGAGATCCAGGACTGGGTCATCAAGCCGCAGCTGCGCAACATCACCGGCGTCACCGAGATCAACTCGATCGGCGGCTTCGCCAAGGAATACCAGGTCGCGCCCAACACCGAGCGGCTGGCCTCCTACGGCCTGTCGCTGACCGACATCATGACGGCGCTGGACCGCAACAACGCCAACGTCGGCGCCGGCTACATCGAGCGCAAGGGCGAGCAGTACCTGATCCGCGCGCCCGGCCAGGTGCGTTCCATCGACGACATCCGCGACGTGGTGCTGACCGCCGTGGACGGTCAGGCCATCCGCATCCGCGACGTGGCGGACGTCAGCATCGGCCGCGAGCTGCGCACCGGCGCCGCCACCGACAACGGCCAGGAAGTGGTGCTGGGCACGGTGTTCATGCTGATCGGCGAGAACAGCCGCGCGGTGTCGCAGGCGGTGTCGGCGCGCATCGACGCCATCAACAAGACCCTGCCGGCCGGCGTCCAGGCCGTCACCGTGTACGACCGCAGCAACCTGATCGACAAGGCCATCGCCACGGTCAAGAAGAACCTGCTGGAAGGCGCGGCCCTGGTGATCGTGATCCTGTTCCTGTTCCTGGGCAACATCCGCGCCGCGCTGATCACCGCCATGGTGATCCCGCTGTCGATGCTGTTCACCTTCACCGGCATGGTCACCTACAAGGTCAGCGCCAACCTCATGAGCCTGGGCGCGCTGGACTTCGGCATCATCGTCGACGGCGCCGTGGTGATCGTCGAGAACTGCGTGCGGCGGCTGAGCCACGCGCAAGAGCAGCAGGGCCGGCCGCTGACCCGCAGCGAGCGCTTCCACGAGGTCTTCGCCGCCGCGCGCGAGGCGCGCCGGCCGCTGCTGTTCGGCCAGCTCATCATCATGGTGGTGTATCTGCCGATCTTCGCGCTCAGCGGGGTCGAGGGGCGCATGTTCCACCCCATGGCCCTGACCGTGGTGCTGGCGCTGCTGGGCGCGATGATCCTGTCGGTCACCTTCGTGCCGGCCGCGGTGGCGCTGTTCATCGGCAAGAAGGTGTCGGAAAAGGAAAACCGCCTGATGCTGTGGGCCAAGCGCCGCTACGCGCCACTGCTGGACCTGGCCCTGCGCCGCACGCCCCTGGTGCTGGCGGCCGCCACCCTGTTCGTGGCGGTGTGCACAGTGATCGCCGCGCGCATGGGCAGCGAGTTCATTCCCAACCTGAACGAAGGCGACATCGCCATCCAGGCGCTGCGCATTCCCGGCACCAGCCTGAGCCAGTCGCTGGAGATGCAGAAGCAGCTGGAGACCCGGCTGAAGCAGAAATTCCCCGAGATCGAGCGCGTCTTCGCCCGCACCGGCACCGCCGAGATCGCCTCCGACCCGATGCCGCCCAACATCTCCGACGGCTACATCATGCTCAAGCCGAAGGACCAGTGGCCCGCGCCGCGCAAGACCCAGGCCGAGCTGTTGCAGGCAATCCAGGAAGAGGCCGCGCAGATTCCCGGCAACAACTACGAGTTCTCGCAACCGATCCAGCTGCGCTTCAACGAGCTGATCTCCGGCGTGCGCAGCGACGTCGCGGTGAAGATCTTCGGTGACGACAACGAGGTGCTGAACCGCTCGGCCGCCGAGGTCGCCCAGGTGCTGCAGGCGATTCCCGGCGCCTCCGAAGTCAAGATCGAGCAGACCACCGGCCTGCCGGTGCTGACGGTCAACATCGATCGCGCCCGCGCCGCCCGCTACGGGCTGAACCTGGCCGACGTGCAGGACACGCTGGGCATCGCCATCGGCGGCCGCGAGGCCGGCACCTTCTTCCAGGGCGACCGCCGCTTCGACATCGTGGTGCGCCTGCCGGAAACGGTGCGCGAGAGCATCCCGGCCCTGCGCAAGCTGCCCATCGCCCTGCCCAAGGGCGACGCGCAGGCGCAGACCGCCTACATCCCGTTGTCCGAGATCGCCACCTTCGACCTGGCGCCCGGGCCCAACCAGATCTCGCGCGAGGACGGCAAGCGCCGCATCGTCGTCAGCGCCAACGTGCGCGGCCGCGACCTCGGGTCGTTCGTGATGGATGCCGAGAAGGCGCTGGCCGAGAAGATCAAGGTGCCGGCCGGCTACTGGACTGCCTGGGGCGGCACCTTCGAACAGCTGCAGTCGGCGGCCCAGCGCCTGCAGATCGTGGTGCCCGCCGCGCTGCTGCTGGTGTTCGGACTGCTGTTCGCCATGTTCGGCAACATCAAGGATGGCCTGATCGTGTTCACCGGCATTCCGTTCGCGCTGACGGGCGGCGTCATCTCGCTGTGGCTGCGCGGCATTCCGCTGTCGATCACCGCGGCGGTCGGCTTCATCGCGCTGTGCGGCGTGGCGGTGCTGAACGGCCTGGTGCTGCTGTCGTTCATCAGTTCGCTGCGCGAGTCCGGCAAGCCGCTCGACCAGGCGGTGCGCGAGGGCGCCCTGACGCGGCTGCGGCCGGTGCTGATGACCGCGCTGGTGGCCTCGCTCGGCTTCGTGCCCATGGCGATCGCCACCGGCACCGGCGCCGAAGTGCAGCGGCCGCTGGCCACCGTGGTCATCGGCGGCATCATCTCGTCGACCATCCTGACGTTGCTGGTGCTGCCCGCGCTGTACCGCCTGATGCACCGCAAGGACGCCGAGGAAATCGAGCTGGCGCAGAGCGAGGCGCGGCGCCAGGAGACGGCCGCCGGCTGACCCAGCAGGCGCCACCTTGCGCAAATGTAATGTCGCCGTCCGCCTGCTGTCGCGGACGGCTCAATAAAGTGGCGATGCGCCGGTGCCGCCCGGCCGGCGCGGCCCGACCGATCGACCCAAAGGCGTTCCGAAAATGCGTCCCCATCCCGCTACCCCGATCCTGCCGCGCATCCCGCCGCGTCCGGTACAGCTGTCCGTCGTCATCTGCTTCCTGAACGAGCGCGAGGCGCTGCCGCTGTGCCACGCGCGGCTGCGGCAGGTGCTGGACGCCCTGCAAGAGCCGTGGGAAATCGTGTTCGTCGACGACGGCAGCCAGGACGGCAGCGCCGAATACGTCGCCGGACTGATGGCCCGCGAGCCCGGCCTGAAACTGGTGCGCCTGAGCCGCAACTTCGGCAAGGAAGCCGCCATGACCGCCGGCCTGGAACACGCGGCCGGCGCCGCCGTCATCCTGCTGGACGCCGACCTGCAGGACCCGCCCGAGCTGATCCCCGACATGGTGCGCGCCTGGCGCGAGGGCGCCGACGTGGTCGGCATGCGGCGCCGCAGCCGCGCCGGCGAAGGCTGGTTCAAGCGCGCCTCGGCCTACGCCTACTACCGCTTGCTGAGCCGGCTGAGCCGCGCCCCGATCCCGCCCGACACCGGCGACTTCCGCCTGATGAGCCGTCGCGCCGTCGATGCGCTGCTGCGGCTGCCCGAGAGATGCCGCTACATGAAGGGCCTGTACGCCTGGGTCGGCATGCCGACCCGCGTCATCGACTACGACCGCGCCCCGCGCGCCGCCGGCGCCACCAAGTGGAACGTCTTCGCGCTGCTGCGGCTGGCGCTGGAAGGCATCACCTCGTTCTCGATCGCGCCGCTGCGCTGGGCCACGGTCGCCGGCGTGACGGCCGCGCTGCTGGGCGCCCTGTTCGGTATCGTCATCATCTTCAAGACGCTGATCCACGGCGACGACGTCCAGGGCTACCCCTCGCTGATGGCCATGATCACGTTCCTGAGCGGCATCCAGCTGATCACCATCGGGCTGTTGGGCGAATACATGGGCAAGACCTACATGGAATCCAAGCAGCGCCCGGTCTACCTGGTGCGCGACGTACAGCACAGCGCCGTGGCCGCCCTGCCGCTGGCCGACACCGCCAAGGGTCCGCATGCGGTTAACTTCTAGGGGCCTGCTGCTGGGCCTGGGCGGCATCCTGGCGCTGCGCCTGCTGGCGATGGCGATGATGCCGTTCGCCGACACCTCCGAACCGCGCTACGCCGAGATCGCCCGCCTGATGGCGGCGACCGGCGACTGGATCACCCCGTGGTTCGAGCCGGGCGAGCCGTTCTGGGGCAAGCCGCCGCTGGCCTTCTGGGCCCAGGCGCTGTCCATCCGGCTGTTCGGCCTGTCGGAACTGGCGGTGCGCCTGCCGTCGTGGCTGGCCATGCTGGGCGTGCTGGCGCTGGTCCACCGCTGCGCGCGCCAGTTGCGCGGCGAGCAGGCCGCGCGCTGGGCCACGCTGCTGTTCGCCACCATGCTGCTGCCGTACGCCAGCGCCGGCGCGGTGCTGACCGACGCCTTCCTGGCCCTGGGGATCACGCTGTCGATGGTGTCGTTCCTGCTGGCGCCGCGCGACCCGCGGCCGCTGTGGCGCTATGGCTTCTTCGTCGGCCTGGCCATCGGCCTGCTTGCCAAGGGCCCACTGGCGCTGGCGCTGACCGCCGGCGCGATGGTGCCGTGGATGCTGTGGCACCGCAATGGGCGCGCGCAATTACGCGCGCTGCCGTGGGCGGCGGGCATCGCCCTGACGCTGACGCTGGCGCTGCCCTGGTACATCGCGGCCGAACTGAAGACGCCCGGGTTCCTGCGCTACTTCATCGTCGGCGAGCACATCCTGCGTTTCGTCGATCCGGGCTGGCAGGGCGACCGTTACGGTTCGGCCCACCAGCGCCCCTATGGCAGCATCTGGCTGGACTGGCTGCTGGCGACCATGCCGTGGGGCCTGGCCTGGCTCGGCCTGCTGCTGTGGCCGCGACGCGACGATCCGCTGCGGCGCCGCGTCGCGACGGCGGCGCGCGACCCCGACCTGACCTACCTGCTGGCCTGGGGGCTGGCCACGCCAGCGTTCTTCACCCTGTCGGGCAACATCCTGTGGACCTATGTGCTGCCGGCGCTGCCGCCCGTGGCGCTGGCGCTGGGCATGCAGGTGGCACAGTGGCGCGCCGCGCGCCCGGCCGGGCTGATACTGGCGGGCATGGCGCTGGCGCCCGCCGCCGCGCTGGTCCTGGCCCTGCTGGCCTGGGCGCAGCCGGCGCACTACAAGACGGAAAAGCAGCTGGTGCGGCGCGCCGAAGCCGCCATGCGGGCCGACGACCGGCTCTATTTCGTCGGCAGCCGCCCGTTCTCCGCCCGCTACTATTCGGGCGGCACGGCCGGCCTGGTGGACGACCCGCAGGCCCTGGCCGCGGTGCTGCCGGCCGCCTGCCAGCGGGTCTTCCTGGCCGTGCGCAAGCGCGAGGCCACCACGCTGCTGGGGACCTGGCGCGGACGCGTCACGCCGCTGTATTCGAGCCGGCGCTACACCTTGCTGCTGGTGACGGGCGAGAGCGCCACGGCGCCCTGACGGCGCGGCCGCGCTGCCACGTCAGCGCGCGCCGCGCCAGCGCATCAGGCTCAGGATCTCGAACAGGATCTGCGCGCCCGCGTGCGCCGTGTTGGCGGTGGCGTCGTACGACGGCGCCACTTCCACCAGGTCGCCGCCGATGATGTCCAGGCCGGCCAGCCCGCGCAGCATGGCCTGGGCCTCGCGCACGGTCACCCCGCCGACCTCGGGCGTGCCGGTGCCGGGCGCGAAGGCCGGATCCAGGCAGTCGATATCGAACGACACATAGACCGGCGCGTCGCCGACCACGGCGCGCGCCTGGGCGATGACGGCCTCCACGCCCAGGCGCGGAATATCCTCGGCGTGGATCACCGTCATGCCCGACTCGTACGAGAATTCCCACAGGTATTCGGCCGAGCCGCGGATGCCGATCTGGATGGCGCGGGTGGGGTCGAGCACGCCTTCCAGCACCGCCTGCCGGAACGGCCCGCCATGATGGAAGCGGCTGCCGTCGAACGGCCCGCCGGTATCGCAGTGCGCATCGAAATGCACCAGCGCCACCGGTTGCCGAGCGCCCAGCGCGCGCAGGATCGGCAGCGTCACGGAATGGTCGCCGCCCACCGACAGCGGCGTCACGCCCGCCGCCACGATCTTGGCGTAGGCGGCGTGGATATCCTCGTGCGACTGCTCCAGGCTGTAGCGGCTGCGCATCGGCACGTCGCCGATATCGGCGACCCGCAGCTCGCGCACCGGCGCACATCGCAGCGCGTGGTTATAGGGCCCGACCCGCTCAATGGCGCGCAAAGCCCGCGGTCCGAAGCGGCAGCCGCTGCGATTGCTCGCGCCCAGGTCCATCGGCACGCCCGTCAGCGCCACCTGCAGATCACCGAAATCGGGCCGGTCCCAGTCGATCTGCCGCGTGGGCGCGTCCAGCAGGGTGGGCATGCCGGCATAGGGCGCGCTGCGCGTGCCGCTTTCGTCGATGACGTTGGCCGCCACCGCGCGGAAATGCGGGTCGTGGATGACGGCCTCGTTGGCTCCGCCGAACCGGGCGCGCAGCGCGGCCAGCTTCTCGGGCGTGAAGGTCATGGAATGCTCCTGGAAGGGGTGTCGCCGGGGACAGGCGCGGCGGCCCGCCCCATCAGGCTGACGATGACAAAGCTGAGGACGCTGACGGCCAGGCTGGCGTAGATCGGCGTGTTGGCCGCCAGGCCGTCGCGGATCATGAAGCCGATCGCCGTGGCGCAGCCCAGCAGCATGCTGGCGATGGCGCCCGGCGTGGTGGCGCGGCGCCACCAGATGGCGCCCAGGATCGGCACCAGCATGCCGCCCACCAGCAGGTTGTAGGCGCAGGTCAACGCGTTCAGCACGTCGTCGACCGCCAGCGCGATGCCGAGCGTGGCCAGGCCGACCAGCAGCGTCACCAGGCGATGGCTGCGCACCTGCGTGAAACCGCGTCCGCCGCGCAAGGCCGGCAACAGGTCTTCGGACAGCACCGTCGCCGATGCCAGCATCGCCGCGCTGGCCGTGGACATCATCGCCGCCAGCGCCGCCGCGATCACCAGGCCGCGGATGCCCTCCGGCAGGCCCGCCTGCACGATGGCGGCGAAGGCGTTGTTGACGTTGTCCAGGTCGGGCAGCAGCACCCTGGCCGTCATGCCGATCAACGCGCCCACCAGGCCGTAGACGATGCAATACACGCCCGCCGCCGCGCCCGCCACCCGCGCCACGCCCTCGCTGCGGGCGGTGAACACGCGTTGCCAGATGTCCTGGCCGATCAGGATGCCGAAGAAATAGATCAGGAAGTACGTCAGCACCGTGGGCCAGCCGATGGTGGCGAACTCGAAGCTGGACGCCGGCAGCCGGGCCACCAGCTGGTCCCAGCCGCCCACCCGCGACAGGCAGATCGGCAGCAGGATGAACATCAGGCCGACGGTCTTGATGAGGAACTGCACGATGTCCGTCAGCGTCAGCGACCACATGCCGCCCACCGCCGAATACACCACCACCACGCCGCCGCCCACCAGGATCGACAGCCAGAAGGGCAGGTCGAACAACACCTGCATCACGGTGCCGATCGCGATCACCGAGGTGGCCGCCAGCATCAGCGCGTAGGCCATCATCACCAGCGCGCTGACGTGCCTGGTGCGCGCGCTGTAGCGGTACTCCAGGATCTGCGTCACGGTGAAGATGCGCAGCTTCAGCAGCGGCTTGGCCAGGAACACATTGAGCACGATGATGCCCAGGCCCAGCATGGCGCACAGCCAGAAGCCGGAGATGCCGTACACATAACCCAGCCGGACCGTGCCGACCGTGCTGGCGCCGCCCAGGACGGTGGCCGCCATGGTGCCCATGTAGAAACCTGGCCCCAGGTTGCGGCCCGCCACCAGGAAATCCTCGTGCGTCTTCGCCCGCCGCATGCCATACCAGCCCAGCAGCAGCATGGCGGCCAGGTACAGCATCACGACGCCTATGTCCAAAACCATGTCCTTCCCCTTGTGTCGCCGCGTGCGTCGCAAGGCGCGCACGCTGATTGACTGCCGCCGGAAAACAGCTATTGACGTAGAAGTGAATCCGGAAAACTCGCGCATTCCGGCCCCGATCGGCTCGCTCGCCGCCGGCGGCGTCGGCGTCGATCCAAATCGGCAACTCCGGTGGAATAATAGGAATCCGCTCTTTTTCCATCCATATCTGGTTCGGAAAATTCACATCGATGTTCATCAATGTTTAGTCGGTAGTTACCCTATGCTCTCGAACGTCTCCGACCTCGACCTGCGGCTGATCCGGGTCTTCCTGACCATCGTCGACGCCGGCGGCGTGTCGGCCGCGCAGGCGCTGCTGGGCGTGGGCCAGTCCACCATCAGCAGCCAGCTCGCCACCCTCGAAACCCGGCTCGGCTTCACGCTGTGCGAACGCGGCCGCGGCGGCTTTCGCCTGAGCGCCAAGGGGCAGCGCTTCGACAAGCTGGCGCGCCGCGCGCTGGCCTCGCTGGACGACTTCAGCGCGCAGGCGCGCAACATGCATCGGCAGCTGGTGGGCAACCTGACGCTGGGCCTGATCGGCAACGCGACCATGGCGCAGAACGCGCGCATCGGCCACGCCATCGAGAGATTCCGCCGGCGCGACGAAGCCGTGCGCCTGTCGGTACTGATCCGCAGTCCGCGTGAACTGGAAGAACTGATCCTGAAGGACGAGATGCAGGTCGCCATCGGCTACTTCCTGCACCGGGTGCCGATGCTCGACTACACCGCGCTGTTCCATGAACGCCAGATCGCCTACTGCGGCGCCACCCATCCGCTGGCGGCGCGCGCCGGCCGCGTCACCGAACAGGACATCGCCGACGCCGACTGGACCTGGCGCACCTACCCCTTGCCCGAATCCTCGTTCGCCGGCCGGCCGCGCCACATCACCTCCGAGGCCGACAACATGGAGGCCGCGCTGATCCTGATCCTGTCGGGCGCGCACCTGGGCTACCTGCCCGAGCACTACGCGGCGCCGTACGTGGCCGCCGGCCTGCTCCACGCGCTGGACGCCAACGCCTACCACTACGACGTCGAGATCAGCATGGTGGCGAAGCGGCGCAGCCACCTGGACGACATCGCCGCGGCCTTTCTCGAGGACATGCGCGCGGCCCTGCTGGACGCGCCGGCCCCGCCGCCGTGATATACCTGTGCCGCGCGCGGCGTCCGCACCAGGCCCCGCGCGCCGCATACCAGGAGCCCGCATGTCCACCACCGCCACCTTGAATTCCGCCGCCGCCGCGCCGCGCCGCATGACCGTCCCGGCCTTTCGCGCCCGCAAGCGCGCCGAGCCGCTGGTCATGCTCACCGCCTACACCGCGCGCATGGCCGAACTGCTCGACCCCCACTGCGACGCGCTGCTGGTGGGCGACAGCCTGGCGCAGACCATCTACGGCCTGCCGTCCACCGTGCCGGTCACGCTCGACATGATGATCGCGCACGGCGCCGCCGTGGCGCGCGGCGCGCGCCAGGCGCTGGTGGTGGTCGACATGCCTTTCGGCAGCTACGAGGAAAGCCCGCAGCAGGCCTTCCGCTCGGCCGCGCGGGTCCTGAAGGAAACGGGCGCCAGCGCGGTCAAGCTGGAAGGCGGCCAGGCCATGGCGCCCGCCATCGCCTATCTGTCGGCGCGCGGCATTCCGGTCATGGCGCACATCGGCCTCACGCCACAGGCCGTGAACATTCTCGGCGGCTACGGCGCGCGCGGCCGCGGCGACGCCGAGTACGCCCGCATCGCGGCCGATGCCGCGGCGGTAGCCGACGCGGGCGCCTTCGCGGTGGTGATCGAAGGCGTGGTCGAACCGCTGGCGCTGGCCATCACCGAAGCCATCGCCTGCCCCACCATCGGCATCGGCGCGTCCGCCGGCTGCGACGGCCAGGTGCTGGTGGTCGACGACATGCTCGGCATGTTCGACCGCACGGCGCGCTTCGTGAAACGCTACGACACCCTGTCGGCCCGCATCCAGGACGCCGCCCGCGACTACGCCGCCGACGTGCGCGCGCGCCGCTTCCCCGAGGCGGAACACCTGTACGGCTAGGCCGCCGGCGGCCGGGCGATCCGGCCCCGTCCGCGTTTGTCGCTAGAATCAAGCCATGCCCGATTTCCGCGCCCGCCGCGCATTCTCCCTTCGCCAGCCATGAACCCGCCCCGCCACGACACGCCCCAGCTGCAGGACGCGATCGCCGACGCGATCAGCACCGCCACGCGCGGCGCGGGCCGCGTCAACATCCTGGTCGCCGGCAAGACCGGCGTGGGCAAGAGCACGCTCATCAACGCGGTGTTCCGCGGCGACCTGGCCAAGACCGGCGCCGGCAGGCCGGTCACGCAGACCACGCAGGAATTCTCGCGGCCCGGCCATCCGCTCACCATCATCGATACCCGCGGCCTGGAGGTCGGCGATTACGCCCGTTCGCGCCAGCAACTGGCCGACCTGATCCGCGAGCGCGCCGCTTCGGACGACCAGGACCGGCACCTGCACGTGGCCTGGCTCTGCATCCAGGACAGCAGCCACCGCGTCGAGGATGCCGAGATCGAGCTGTGCGCGCTGCTGGCCGATGCCGGCATCCCGGTCATCGGCGTGCTCACCAAGGCCCGCAAGAACAGCCTCTTCCTGGAACAGGCGCGGGCGCTGCTGCCGCGCGCGCGCCAGGTGGTGGCGGTGCGCGCGCTGCCCGAACGCATCGAGGAACTGGACGCCGACCTGCCGCCGATGGGTCTGGACGCGCTGATCGAAGCCACCGCCGCCTTCATCCCCGAATCGCAGCAGCGCGCCTACGCCAATGCGCTCTCGACCCGCAACCAGAAAGCCCTGGAAGTAAAAAAAAAGCGGGCTGAAATAGAGGTGAACGTCGCCGCCGGACTGGCCGCCTCGGCCGCCGCCGCGCCGATTCCGTTTTCCGACGCCGTGGCGCTGGTGCCGATCCAGGTCGGCATGATCGCCAAGATCGGCATCACCTTCGGCATGGAATTGAACACCGCCGCCATCAGCACGCTGGTCACGTCCACGCTGGGCGCGTCCGCGGCCACGCTGGTCGGGCGTTCGGTGGTGTCGGGCCTGCTGAAGTTCATCCCCGGCGCCGGCAGCGCGATCGGCGGCACCATCGCCGCCACCACCGCCGGCGCCATCACCAAACTGCTGGGCAACGCCTACATCGCGGTGTTGTACGACTTCTGCCAGAAGCATCCGGGCCAGGATCTCGACATCCCCATGATCACGCAGGCCCTCAAGCAACGCATGAAACCCTGAGCCTGTTACCCAACGCAAAGATAGGACTTAATGCGTCAAGATCGGCAAGGATCGGCTTTTCCGCGCATTGCCGGTAAATAATCTCGGCGGCACGACGTAAACGTAGTGCCGCGAATCCCGCAACGCCTGCCCACTCCCAATGATCATCGACCATTCCGACGTCATGTATCGGCACCTCGTGCAAGGTGTCGTTGACTACGCTATCTACATGTTGAACCCCGACGGCACCGTCGCCAACTGGAACGCCGGCGCCGAGCGCGCCAAGGGGTATACGCGGGACGAAATCGTGGGGCGGCATTTTTCCTGCTTCTACAGCCCCGCCGACCAGGCCTCGGGCCTGCCGGGACGCGGCCTGAGCATCGCCCGCGAGCAGGGCCGCTTCGAGGCCGAGGGCTGGCGCATCCGCAAGGACGGCACGCCGTTCTGGGCGCACGTGGTGATCGACGCCATCCTCGACGACGCCGGCGCGCTCATCGGCTACGCCAAGATCACGCGCGATTGCACCGAGCGCCGCGAACGCGAACTGCAGGTGCTGCACGCCAAGGAACTGGCCGAGCGCTACAACAGCGAGCTGACCTCGCTGTCGAGTTTCCTGGAAGCCGTGGTCTCGCACATCCCGTCCTGCGTGCTGGTGCTGGACGCGGTGTCGCGCCGCATCCTGCTGGCCAACCGGCAGACCGAAAACGTCTTCGGCGCGCGCCGCGATCAGATGCAGGGCCACACCATGCAGCAATGCCTGCCGCCCGCGGTCCATGAATTCTTCGAGCGCCTGACCAACGACGCCCTGCGCTCGGACGGCGCCTTGCGCGAAGCCGGCCAGGAAGAGGTCGTCACCGAACGCGGCCCGCGCACGCTGCGCAGCAAGACGCTGGTGTTCCACAGCAGCGATCCGCGCTCGCGCTACGTGCTGCTGATCGCCGACGACATCACCGACGAGAACGCGGCCCAGGCCCAGGTGCGCTACATGGCGCACCACGACACGCTCACCGGCATTCCCAACCGCCGCCTGTTCCGCGAACGGCTGCTCAAGGCGCTGTCGCCCGAGGGCCGCGAGCGCAGCGCCGCGGTGCTGTGCCTGGACCTGGACAACTTCAAGAGCGTCAACGACACGCTCGGCCACCAGTACGGCGACGAACTGCTGCGCCAGCTGGCGCGTCGCCTGGCCAAGAACCTGCGCGAGCAGGACACCCTGGCGCGCCTGGGCGGCGACGAATTCGCGGTGGTGCTGCCCGGCATCGAAAAGACCGACGACCTGCGCCAGATGGCCCAGCGCCTGATCGACGCGGTGCGCGAACCCTTCCAGGTCGACGGCCACACCGTGCCGGTCAGCGTCAGCATCGGCATCGCCCGGGCCACCGCGCAGGAATGTGGCGCCGACCATCTGCTGCGCTACGCCGACATGGCGCTGTACGAAGCCAAGCGCAACGGCCGCAACTGCCTGGCGTTCTTCAAGCCCGAAATGGAGGCGGCCGCGCTCAAGCGCCACGAAATGGAGATGGACCTGCGCCAGGCCATCCTGTCGCAGCAGCTGCAGCTGTACTACCAGCCCATCAAGGACGCCAGCCATGTCCGCACGGTGGGGCGCGAAGCGCTGATGCGCTGGCAGCACCCGGCCAAGGGCCTCATCATGCCCAACGACTTCATCCCGATCGCCGAAGAGACCGGGCTGATCCACGAGCTGGGCGCCTTCACGCTGCATGAAGCCTGCCGCGAAGCCATGACCTGGGACGCGCACGAAACCGTGGCGGTGAACCTGTCGGCCACGCAGTTCACCAACAATGCGCTGGTCTCGCTGGTGGAATCGGCCCTGGCCACGTCCGGCCTGCCGGCGCGGCGGCTGGAGCTGGAGATCACCGAATCGGTGCTGCTGGCCAACTCCGAAGCCAACCTGACCACGCTCAACCGGCTCAAGCAGCTGGGCGTGAAAGTGGCGCTGGACGATTTCGGCACCGGCTATTCCTCGCTGGGCTACCTGCGCACCTTCGAGTTCGACAAGATCAAGATCGACAAGTCCTTCACGCAGGACGTCGAATCGAGCAAGGAGGCGCTGGCCATCATCCGCGCCATCAACGGCATCGGCCGCAGCCTCGATATCCCCACCACCGCCGAGGGGGTGGAGACCGCGGCCCAGCTGGAAAGGCTGACTCAGGAAGGCTGCTCGCACTTCCAGGGCTTCCTGCTGGGACGGCCGGTGTCGCACGAGCCGCCGCAGCCCGAATAGGCCGCGGCGCCCCCGGCGCGGCTCAGTCCTTGAGCAGCGCCTGGCTGGCGCGGGCCGCGGCCTGCGCGGCGGCCTGGCGGCCACGCACGAGTTCGAACAGGTTCTTCGGATCGGCCAGTCGCGGCGCCACTTCCACCCGGGTGCCGATGCCATGCTTGACCGCGCTGTCGCGCAGCCAGCGCAGGGCCGAGAAGTCCTCGAGCGCGAAGCCCACGGAGTCGAACACGGTGATGTCGCGATCGCCCTGGCGGCCGGCGCTCTGGCCCGTCAGCACGCGCCACAGCTCGGTCACCGCGAAGTCGGCGGGCATCTGCTGCAGGTCGCCCTCGATGCGCGTCTGCGGCTCGTATTCGACGAACACCGGACCCGCGCGCAGCACGTCGGCGTGCAGCTCGGTCTTGCCCGGGCAGTCGCCGCCCACGGCGTTGATGTGCATGCCCGGCTCGATCATGTCGGCGGTCAGGATGGTGGCGTAGGCCTTGTCGGCCGTCACCGTGGTCACGATATCCACGCCCTTGGCGGCCGCGGCGGTGCTGTCGAAGCGTCGCAGGCGCAAGCCGGGCACGCCGGCCAGGTTGCGTTCGAGCTTGTCGGTGGCGGCCGGATCGACGTCGTACAGGTGCAGCGTGTCGATGCCCAGGATGTGATGGAACGCCAGCGCCTGGAATTCACTTTGCGCGCCGTTGCCGATCAACGCCATGCTGCGCGAGCCCGGACGGGCCAGGGCGCGGGCGGCCAGCGCCGACGTGGCGGCGGTGCGCAGCGCGGTGGTCAGCGTCAGTTCGCTGATCAGCAGCGGTTCGCCGGTGTTGACCTGCGCCAGCGCGCCAAAGGCCATCACGGTGCTCAGGCCGGCCGTCGGATTGCCGGGATGGCCGTTGACGTACTTGAAGCTGTAGAGATCGTTGTCGGCCGTGGGCATCAGTTCGATCACGCCGGTCGCCGAATGGCTGGCGACGCGCGCGCTCTTGTCGAACTCCTGCCAGCGCAGGAAATCGGCCAGCAGATAATCCAGCAGATCCTCGAATACCTTGCGCGGGCCCTGTGCGGCCACGATCTTCGCGACGTCGGTGGTGGTGAGCAGTGTCGTCATTATTTTCCCCTGATGTTTCGGTACAGAAATTCTGTCCGATGCCCAGGTCAATGCCTAGCGCCCACTTTCCACACAAAATGCAAGGAACCTGCCATTCTGGCAACGGCCGATGCCACTTGTCGCAATCCGGCCGTGGCGCTGCTGGTAATCCCTGATATGCCGCGAACTGCGCCTAAACCGCGTCACTCGCGCGCAACTCCGCCGGCAGGTGCTCGCGCATGACCTCGATGAAACGCCGCAGCCGGGCCGGCTGCAAGCGCGACGGCGCGTAGATCAGGTAGACAGGCAAGGGCGGGGCGAACCAGTCCGGCGCCAGCTGCACCAGCCGGCCGCTGGCCAGATCATCGCGCAGCGCCCAGGCCGACGCGATGCCCACCCCCAGGCCCAGCAACGCCGCCTTGCGCAGCGCATACAGGCCGTCGGTGGACAGGCGCGGCACGATGTCGATGCACATCACCTCGCCGGTGCGCACGTGCGTCAGGCTGACTTCGTCGCGGTAGAACGTGCGCAGCGCCAGCCACGGCAGCGCCGCCAGCTCGGACGGATGCAGGGGCAGGGGGCCGTCGCCCAGCAACGATGGCGCCGCCATGACGCTGCGCGACACCTGGCCCAGCTTGACCGCCACCACCGACGGATCCTGCACCGGCCCGACCTTGATCGCGCAATCGATGTTCTCGGCAATGAAATCCGGCACGCGGTCGTGCAGCAGCCATTCCACCCGCATCCTCGGATACTGGCGCAGGTAGTGCGCCAGCGCCTCCATGAACTGGTTCTGGCCGAACGCGTGCGGCGCCACCACCCGCAGCGATCCGGCCAGTTCCTCGCCGGCGCCGCGCACCTCGCTCTCGAGCGACTGCCAGGTGGTCATCAGTTCCCGGGCCCGCTCGTAACAGCGCTGGCCGTCGTCGGTCAGCCGGATCGCATGGGTCGAGCGCTGCAGCAGCCGCACCCCCAGCGTGCGCTCCAGCAGTTGCAGCCGGCGGCTGACCGTGGGCTGCGTCGCCCCCAGCTGCGAAGCCGCCGCCGACAGGCTGCCTGCCTCCACGATACGTATGAAGGTTTCGAGCAACAGCAGGCGGTCGGTGCCGGTCGCGGCGGGCAGGGCGGGGATGGTCATACGCCAATCGTATAACGGATCTACCCGGCGGACGGCTACCCACGGCCCGGGCGGACGCTCAGAATCTGCGCCGTACCCCCTTCGCGGCATCTTTCCTGAACGGAACCCCCCTCATGTCCTCCGATACCCGGGCGCATCCCGCGCCCCCCACCCAAGATCCGTCCGCCGGACTGGTCCTGCTGCTCGCCATGGGCGCCGGCCTGGCCGTTGCGTCCCTGTATTACAACCAACCGATGCTGGGCATCCTGGGCGCGGACCTGCACGCCAGCGCCAGCCAGCTCGGCTGGATTCCGACGCTGACCCAGCTGGGCTATGCGTTCGGCATCCTGCTGCTGGCGCCGCTGGGCGACCGCTACGACCGCAAGCGCATCGTCCTGATCAAGGCCGCCGCCCTCGCCGCGGCGCTGCTGCTGGCCGCCGTCGCCCCCGCCATCGGCGTGCTGCTGGCCGCCAGTTTCGCCATCGGCCTGTCCGCCACCCTGGCGCAGGACATCGTGCCCGCCGCCGCCACGCTGGCGCCGCCCGCGCATCGCGGCCGCATCGTCGGCACCGTGATGACCGGCCTGCTGCTGGGCATCCTGCTGTCGCGCGTCATCAGCGGCTTCGTCGCCGAACAGCTCGGCTGGCGCACCATGTTCCTGGCCGCCGCGGTGTCGATCGTGGCGCTGGGCGCGGCCCTGTGGCGCGGCCTGCCGGCGTTCGCCCCGACCTCGCGGCTGCCCTACGCCGAACTGCTGCGCTCGCTGCCCCGGCTGTGGCGCCAGCACGGCGAACTGCGCCGCGCCGCGACCGCGCAGGGCCTGCTGTCGCTGGGCTTCAGCGCGTTCTGGTCGACCCTGGCGGTCATGCTGCACGAGGCGCCGTTCCACCTCGGCGCGGCGGCGGCCGGCGCCTTCGGCCTGGCCGGCGCCGCTGGCGCCCTGGCGGCGCCGCTGGCCGGCCGCTATGCCGACCGGCGCGGCCCCAACGCCGTCAGCCGCCTGGGCGCCGCGCTGACCGCGGTGTCGTTCGCCACCATGGCACTGCTGCCGCTGCTGTCGGCCCAATCCGGCCTGTGGCTGATCGCCGCCAGCGCCATCGGCTTCGACCTGGGCATCCAGGTGGCGCTGATCGCGCACCAGAGCATCGTCTACGGCATCGACCCCGCCGCGCGCAGCCGGCTCAACGCGGTGCTGATGGTCAGCGTATTCATCGGCATGGCCGCGGGCGGCGCGCTGGGCAGCCTGGCGCTGGCGCACTGGGGCTGGATCGGCGTGACCGCGGTGGCCACGGCCGCGGCGGTCGGCGCCCTGGCCTTGCGCGTCTGGCCCACCCGGCGGGATCTCAGTGTTGGGGGTCGGCTTCGGGCTGGTTGATCTGCGAGGCGTCGATGATCTCCGCCACCAGCACCGGGCCCGGTCCCTGCAGGTAGTACTCGGCTTCCTGCGGCTCGCGCAGCTTCATGTAGCTGTGTTCGCCGATCTGCATGGTATGCCCGGCGGCCAGTTCGGCGCCGCTGTCGAGCATGTAGGCCATGATGTTGTTGAACATGTTCGAATATTCCTCGCCCTGGTGGTGGCCGTCGGCCAGCACCGCGAAATCGGGCAGGCCGAAACGGTCGCCGCCGTAGGTGCGCATCCACACGCCCTGCACGCCGTCGACCTCGTACTTCACGAAGCCGCAGTACAGCATGGTCAGCGGCAGCGTGCGCAGCACCTCCAGGCTTTCATCGCCCAGCGAATCGTCGGTGAATACGCCGGCCGGCAGCGAGGTATGCGCATGCTCGTTCAGCACCGCGACCGCGTTGAACCGGCCCAGCGCGCCGGCCACCGCGGCCATCGCCACGTATTGCTCCAGCGGATCCTCGTCGAAGCCGGCGTAGTACAGCAGCACGTGGCTGACGTGGGCGCGCACCTGCTCCTTGACCGGCGCCGGGTAGTGCGCCGGCGCCACGCAGACTTCCAGGGCATCGTGCGGCAGCGGCGCGTCGAATCCCACCAGGCGCACCACGTGTTTGCCCCAGCCGACCATCCCCAGCAGCTGCGGCATGTCCGGCTCGATCTCGGCGCGCGCCTGGCGCATGTCGGGATGGTACGCGCGCAGGGCTGCCGCCAGGGCATCGGCCTGCACCGCCAGCGGCGCCGCGAACACCACCTGCAGGCTCAGCGGATGCTCGATGTCGGGATTGGCCGTCAGCGCCGCGGTCTCGCCAGGCGAATCGGAGCGGCCGAAAAAGCGGGAGAAGATACTCATGGTCGGGAGCCTACCTGTCCGGGGGAAAGCGGGGATGCTATCAAGCCCTCGCGACGCGTTGGCCGGCCAGATGCAACAAAAGCCCGCCGCCCGCAACCAGATGTTGAATGGCTACTGTTGAATGGCCGCGCGATCAGCCGCCCACGGCCCTACTTCAATTCCCGCGTCGCCCCGATCACGCGCAGGGTTGGCATCAGCTGGCGCCAGGCGTCCTTGGCGATCGCGGCCGGCCGCTTCAGGTCCGCCGCCGCCGGATCATCCAGCAGGTCGCCCTTGCACGCGAACACGATGCTGTTGGTCATGTCGTCGTCCACCA
This sequence comes from Achromobacter sp. ISS7, assembly GCF_056523125.1. NCBI lineage: Bacteria > Pseudomonadati > Pseudomonadota > Betaproteobacteria > Burkholderiales > Alcaligenaceae > Achromobacter > Achromobacter sp. ISS7. The sequence goes on from NZ_JAWRZD010000001.1 coordinate 4,318,664, forward strand.
CCTCGAACATCGCGCTGCCGAACGCGGCCCGCACCCGGTCCAGGTACTCGTGGTGCAGCGGATGATTCACATGGAAGTTGATCACCAGAATGCCGTCGTCGCGCAGCGCCCGGTGGCAGTCCGCGTAGAAGTCCGCCGAACACAGCGCGTCGGGAATCCCGGCGTCGTCGAAACCATCGAGCAGCAGCACGTCGGCGGCTTCTTGCAGGCCGCGCACATGATCGGCGCCGTCCGCCTGCACCACCCGGAAGCGGTCGCCGTCGGGCGGCACCATGAACGCCTCGCGCAGCGCGATCACGGCCGGATCGATCTCGACCACCTCGATGCGCGACCGCGCCAGATAGCGGTGGCAGAACTTGGCCAGCGAACCGCCGCCCAATCCCACCATCAGGATGTCGGCGGGCTCCGGCGCGAACAGCACGAAGCCCATCATCATCCGCGTGTACTCGAGGTCGAGCGCATCCGGGTTGAGCGTCGACATGCGGCTCTGGATGACTTTTTCGGAAAAATGCAGGGTGCGGGTGGTGCCGGCGGCCTGCACGTAGGGTTGGGCGGCCGGTGCGCTGGCGCGGGCGGCGTCCGGCGCCACCGGCGCGCCGGACAGGGACAGGGAGGAATCACGGGCGGACATGGGGCAGAAGATACCACCGCCATGGGGCCGCCACGCAGTCTCGGACCGATTCCAAGCGCCTCCCGGTTAAAGAATGCGCGCCGGACTGCCGTACATGTCGTGTCACCTCGCCATCGCGGGCGTCGGCCGACCCGGCCCGTGCCCCCGATGCCACGTGTCCCGCCTTACCGGAACCTCCCATGCAGCCCTTGGCCACCGACAGCCTCCTTCCCTCCGCCGCCCCCACGGGCAACGACCCGCGCGCCGCCAGACGCGACGCCGACCCCGCGGCGCAGGACCCGGACACCGCGACCAGCGACCGCCCGGTCTCGGTCCGCGTGGTGCTCAGCGATGACGCCCTGGAACGCGCCGCCAAGGCGCGCAAGGCCATCTCCCAGCTCGCCGTCGATGCCGCCCAGTCGCGCCAGGACTTCGCCCGTTCCCGCGTCTCGCAGATCAAGCAGCGCATCGAGATGCTCAAGAAAATGCTGATGTTCCTGGGCAAGGCCGCGGCCAAATCCATCCTGCAGGAACTGCGCCAGCTGGCTGGCGAACTCGGCCAGGCCGCCTCGGCGCTCAAAAGCAGCGCCGGCGCCGCGCCGGCCGCGAGCGTCGGCGGCGCCATGGCGGCGCCCGTGGTGCAGGGCGCCAGCGGCCCCGCGACTGGCGCCGCAGTGACGGTTCCGTCGGCCGCCGAGGGCGCCAACGCCGCCGGGCCCACGTCCGACGCTACCGACGACGCCTCATCGGCCCAGGCCGCCGTCCCCAGCGCCGCGACCGCCTCGCGCGCCATGGCGGCCTATGCCGCCGCCAGCGACACCGCCGTCGCGACCTCCGCGGATACGGCCGACGCGGCGGCCACCGCCCCCGCGACGCAGGGCGCGACCCCGACGTCGCGCGACGCCGCCAAGGACGTCTCGGTGCCCGGCGAACAAGACAAACCCGACGGCGCCAGCGGCGAAGACGACAAGACAACCTCCGCCGCTGAATCCCGCCAGGAACGCCAGGTCGAGCAGAAGCAGCGCCAGAACGATGCCCAGGCCGTGCGCGATGCCATCCGCGCCATGAAGGAACTGCTCGCCATGCTCAAGAGCAAGCTACGGCAACAGGACAAGGCCGCCCAGAAGCAGGTCCGCGAAGTCCAGGACGCCCTGGACGAGGCAACCAAGACGGCCCAGGCGATCGAAGGCGGCGGCACGGGTGGCGGCCTGGATAGCGGCATGGGCGGCGCCATGAGCATCGGCGGCGCGGATGCTGGCGGCGGCGCCGGGGCCGCACCCGCCTGACCCCGCGACGGAAGCTCCCGCCCATCGCACCGCCCGCGGCGCGTGGCGGGCGACACTCGGGGCTCAAGGCTCAAGGCTCGGGGCTCGGGGCTCGGGGCTCGGGGCTCGGCAATCGGCATATGATGGCACTCCCTCCTTGTTGCCACGGCCGCCGGTCCCGCCCCTTGCGCCTCATCCGCCCGCTCCTGCTCACTCTCCTGGCCCTCCCGCTGACAGCGATCGCGCAGGCTGACACCGACGCCGCGCAGGCGCGTGCGACCTTGAAGCAACGGGCCATCGAGCCCGAATGGATCGACGACTGTTTCGTCGCCGACAATCCGTTTCGTTACTGCATCTATCTCGACAAGGAAGCCGGCGGGTTCCGCGTCGTGGACGCGCAGTTGCGCGAACCGTACCAGGTATATCTGTTCGACAACGGCCCGGATTATCCGCAGGACGGACGCTATCGCATCCGCCTGGACGGCAAGATCGGCTTCGCGGATGAAGAGACCGGCGCCATCGTCGTGGCCCCGGTCTATGACTGCGCCTTTCCGTTCAAGGACGGCAAGGCCAGTGTCGGCCATGGCTGCAAGAACGAAAGCGACGGCGAACACCGCTGGTGGTCGGGCGGAGACTGGCAGGTCATTAATAAAAACGGACAGACCGTCAAATAACGACCTGATTATCCGGCCGTGTTTTTCATTATCCCGCGCCGACAGAAAGCCCATTAATTTCAGATATTGACGATAACCGCGAATAATCGCAAACTTGCGATCATGCGACGACCGTCGCTTTGCTAGTGCCCATCAACCCGCTTGTTGGAAGTACGAAGGCAAGGAACGAGGTCTGTTGCATGTCAACATTACGCCACCGTTCGCCCTGTTTCTATCAGGCCGGCCCGCCAACGGCGCCGGCCACTCGCATCGCGCGCACCGCCCATGGCCTCCTGGCCGCCGCTCTCCGGGCGCGACGCGATGATGCTCCCGCCTTTCCCGTTACCTTCGCCGACTTCGATCCGGACCTGCTGCCGCTGCACGACATGGGCCTTGCCAGCGCCGCCGTGCGCAATGGCCGCCCGCATCCCGCCGTTTTCGCTGCACTGAATTTCACTGCTGGACATTGAGCGCGCGGGCCTTCCGCCCGCCGCCGTCTTTTCGTGGAGTTGACATGCGATACGTTGCCCGCGCGTTTCCCCTTGCCGCCGTCGTCTCGGCCACCCTCTTGCTGGCCGCCTGCGGCGGCGCCGGCCAGCGGCCCGGCACCTACAAGATGACTACCCCCACGCCACCGCAAATCCTGACCCCGGCCCAGGTCGAGACCCGCATCGGCGCGCTCAAGTTCTTCGATGGCGTGCCCACCCCGGAGACCGCCGGCAAGGTGTTCGACAACCTCGATTTCCTTCGCGGCGTCGAAGCCTTCCTGAACGGCATTCCGGGCGCCTCGATGGTCGCGATCCGCGCCGGCCTGCGCGAGGCCGGCGCCACCGGCGGCACCGTCGGCATATTCGAATCGCTGATGGACTCGCGCTCGCTGTTCCTCACCGCCAATACCGAGACCGTCTACTTCTGGAACTGGATGGACTTGAAGGACGGACCGGTGGTGGTCGAAACGCCGCCCAACATCCTGGGCGTGGTCGACGATTTCTGGTTCCGCTATGTGACCGACATGGGCAACGCCGGTCCCGACAAAGGCAAGGGCGGCCGCTACCTGTTCGTGCCACCCGGCTATCAGGGACCGCTGCCGCAGACGGGCTACTTCGTGGTGCATTCACCGACCTACGGCAACCTGCTGTTCGGCCGCGCCTTCATGCAGAACGGCGACCCGGCGCCCGGCGTGCACGCCGTCAAGGCAGGTTTCAAGGTCTATCCCTACGCGCAGGCCGGCGCGCCGCCCGCGACCCGCTTCATCGACCTGTCGGGCCGCGTGATGAACACCATCCACGCCAACGACTACACCTTCTTCGACGAGGTGAACCAGATCATCCAGGAAGAGCCGGCCGGCGCGTACGGGCCCGATATGACCGGTATCTACGCCGCCATCGGCATGCGCAAGGGCCAGCCGTTCGCGCCAGACCCCCGCATGAAGGCCATCCTGACCGACGCGGTCGCCGTGGGCAACGCCACCGCCCGGGCGATCGACTTCGCCAACCGCGACCCGGCCACCCGCATCTATCCCGACCGGCACTGGAACACGCCGTTCGTCGGTGGCAGCTACCAGTGGCTCAACGAAGGCGCGCGCAACTTCGACGCCCGCACCATGTTCTTCTACGCCGCCACCATCGACACGCCCGCCATGGCGGTCGCGATGCCGGGCATCGGCTCGCAATACGCGGCCGCCAACTACGACGCCAAGGGCCGGCCGTTCGACGGCGGCAAGACCTACGTGCTGCGGGTGCCGCCCAAGGTGCCGGTCAAGGACTTCTGGTCGGTGGTGGTCTATGACACGCAGACCCGCTCGATGCTGCAGACCGACCAGCCCTTTCCCAGCCTGTCGAGCGAAAAGCAGATCGACGTCAACCCTGACGGTTCGGTGGACGTCTATTTCGGTCCGCGCGCGCCTGCCGGCAAGGAACGCAACTGGATCCAGACCATTCCCGGAAAAAGCTGGATGACCATCTTCCGCCTCTACGGCCCGCTGCAACCCTGGTTCGACAAGAGCTGGAAGCTCAACGATTTCGAAGAAATTCCGATGCCATGATGTCAGGCACATGTACGTCCCCCTCGACAGGACATTGACCATGCACAAGACCTTCGTCGCCGGGCTCGCCCTGGCCTGCGCCGCCGCCGTGCAGGCGCACGACACCCCCGCCTACCGCTTCGAGCGCGGCTACCCCACGCCCGCCACCTCGCAGCAGGTGCGCACCGACCAGACGCTGCAACGCGCGCTGGTGGCCTATCGCTATTGGTACCCCACGGTATCGATGGAAGGCATCTTCAACGGCAACCGCGCCGTCGGCATTGCCGACGGCCAGCAATGGGGTATCGCTGCGGCCGGTCCACGCCAGGTGGGTTTCACGCTCAACTCCGACACGCCCTACGGCTCGGCGGTGATCGACCTGTCGCAAGGCCCCGTGGTGATCGAGCTGCCCCCAGGCCCCTACATCGGCCTGGTCAACGATCACAACCAGGGTTGGGTGCAGGACCTGGGCCTGCCCGGCCCCGACGCCGGCAAGGGCGGCAAGCATGTGGTGCTGCCACCCGGTTACGCCGGCCCCGTGCCGGCGGGCTACCACGCCGGCCGCTCGGCCACGCTGCAGAACCTGCTCGCGCTGCGCGCCATGCCGGTAGGCGGCGACCTGCCCAAGGCCATGGACGCGCTGCGCGCGGTCAAGATCCACGCGCTCGCCGCCGACGGCCAGGCCACGCCCGCGCTCACGCCGGTCGACACCACGCAGATGAAGCTCGACAGTTCGTCGCTGAAATGGGAAGACAACTTCCAGTTCTGGGAAATACTGGACCGCATCATCCAGCAGGAGCCCGTGGACCCGCGCGCCCGCGCCATGTATGGCCTGCTGGCGGAGTTCGGCATCGAGAAAGGCAAACCCTTCAAGCCCGACCTGAAACTGCGCGAGACTCTCACGCACGCCGCTCGCCTCGGACGCGACCAGATGCTGGTGGCCGCGTTCGACAGCGATCGCCCCGACCGCAAGGCCTGGCCCGATCGCCAGTGGGAATGGGTCGGCCTGGTGCCCGGCAGCGCGCAGTTCGAAACCCTCGCCGGCATCGACCTGGACGCGCGTGACCGCTGGTTCGCGCAGGCCATCGTCACCTCGCCCGCCATGTTCCGGCGCGACCCGGGCGCGGGCTCGCTGTACTGGCTGGGCGCGCGCGACGCGCAGGGTGCCTATCTCGACGGCGGCAAGCAATACACGCTGACGTTGCCGCAACCGGTGCCGGGCAAGCTGTTCTGGTCGGTCACCCTGTACGACAGCAAGACGCGCTCGCAGGTCCAGACCACGCAGGACAAGGCCGCGTTGCGCTCGCTGTTCGAACTGAAGGACGTCGACACCAGCAAGCCGCTGACCCTGTACTTCGGCCCCAAGGCGCCGGCCGGCCAGGAGGGCCGCTGGATCCAGACCAACCCGGGCCAGGGCTGGTTCGCCTACATCCGCATCTACGGCCCCGAAGCGGCGGCCTTCGACAAGAGCTGGAAACCGGGCGACTTCACGCGCCAATGACGCGGGATGGGCGCGGCCCGGCGGCATCTCCCCGCCAGGCCCCGAAGGGTCTGGCGGGGAGATGCCGCATCACTCGACCTGGAAGGTCTTGACGGTCATGGTCGCCGTCGATCCTGCGGTGACCGCTTCCACGATCATCGCGATGCCGAACTGGCGCAGGAACACCCGGCGGGTCTTGCGGAACTGCACGCCGCTGTCGCGCGTCTGCACGCAGCTCAGGTCGATGGCCTGCCCGCGAATCTGCGGATGCAGGCGGCTCGCGGGGTAATTCGTGCCGCTGGTGCACGTCACCGTCTGCCTCGGCCCCGACACCAGCACGCCTTCGCGGCCGGCGCCGGCCTCGAACGTGAAGGTGCCGTTCTCCGGAATATTGGCCAGGTCTCCCGGCCATTGCTCGATGCTGCGCACCGTCAGGCGCGGCGGCATGTAGGTGACGTTGAACGGACCGCTCTGATCGATCAGCCAGGCCACATTGCGATAGCTGAGCGCCACCAGGTAATCGACCGGCAGGCCGTTGCGCTTGCCGATGTGGACGTTGCGCACCGTGCCGTCGTCGCGATCGTTGTAGAAGGTGGATTCGAATTCGCTGTCGAGGGACTGGTTGCCGGCGCCGACGATGTGCGTGGCTCCGGTGAAGACCAGCTTGCGGAATCCCAGCGGCTGCGACCCCGGCGCCGGCAGCCTGGCGCGCACGCTGGGCGCCAGCGCGGTGATCGACAAGGCGCGCGCCGAGTAGGCATCGGCATTGCCCGCCACTTCCTTGATCGGCGTGAGCGACACGCATCCGGTCAACAGGGCCGCGCCGGACAGGGCCAACACACCGGTAATTCTGGAAAACGTCACGGTACGCATGGGACGCACACTCCGCCTTTCATCAAAATGTAAGCAAACGTTAAGGGTCGCTCATTCTGCAGGAAATGCGTCGCGACAGCCAGCGCGATCGACAGGGGGCCGCCGGATCGGCCCAAATCGAAGTGAGCCGCTGCGGCTACTTCACCTGGACCGCCGTGACCGTCATGGTGGTAGCCGTTCTGGCTGTCGTGATTTCGGTGGTGATGGTGAGGCCGAATTGGCGCAGGAACACATAACGCAGCTTGCGCACCGGCACGCCGTTCTCGCTCGTCTCGACGCAATTCAGGTCGATCGCCTGCCCCGGCAACTGCGCCAGCACCCGGCTGGCCGGGAAGTCGGCACCGCTGGTGCAGGTCAGCGTCTGCCTGGGCCCGGTCCGCTGCCCCTCCCATCCGCCCTCGCTCTCGAGCGTGAAACGGGCATTTTCGGGCGGATTCGCCAACACGTCACCCGGCCATTGCTCGATGCTGCGCACCGTCCAGCGCGGCGGCACGTGCGCGGCCTTGAAACCACCGCCCTGATGCATCAGCAACGCCAGGCTGCGATAGTTGAGCGCCATCACGTAGTTGACCGGCAGGCCGTTGAGTTTGCCGATATAGATACTGCGCAACGTGCCGTCGTCGCGGTCGTTGTGGAAAGTCAGTTCGTACTCGCTGTCCACCGCGACGTGGTCGATGCCGACCGTATGCTGGGTGCCCATCAGCCGCAACGTGCGAAATCCCATCGGCTGCGTGCCCGCCGCCGGCAGCCTGGCCCGCACGCTGGCCGGCAACGCATCGGGCGACAGGGCGCGCGCGGTATAGGCGTCGGCGTTGAGCGCGACTTCGCGCGTCGATACGGGTTGGGCGCAGCCGGCCGACACGGCCACGGCGGCCAGCACGGCCAGTCTGGAAATCGTCTCGATACGCATGGGATGGGCTCCACTTCAGGCAACAGGCAGGCAAACGCCAAGGCGTGGTGCATTCTGCGGGAGCCTCCCGGCATCAACCAGACTTTGGCAATGATTGGCAATCATTGCCCGGCGTCGGATCCTCCGGCTTGAACCATGCGGGCCACGAGCTGCGATGCCTGTCGCCCGCTTCGATACCGGGAATCAACGTCTGCGCCAGCGCAGGCAACTGATCCGCGGACTTGGCGATCCGGTACTTGACGCTGTGCACGCATTCCCGGTCGCCGAATTCGCAACGATTGAGCCGGGTGCCGCCACAGGGCCCGTTCGCCAGGCCCTTGGGACAGGTCTCGGGGCAGACGTAGAGTGTGTCCTGCAAGCGGCAGGTCCCGCAGGTTTCACAGCCGACCAGCGGCCGCTTGAGCGTCCGTTCGACCGCGTGCAGCGCCTGCGCCGCCACGCCGGTTTTCCAGAACGGCCGCGTCACACTCCAGCCAAAGGCGCTGCCGAGCCATCCCGTGCGATTGAAGAGCTGTTCATGCACCGTGGAAAGCAGCGCATAACGCAGGCGCTCCCCAGGCGTGGCGGCGACATCGGATTGCCCCAGCGCCCACGTGTCGGTATCAGGGGCGAAGCACACCTCGGGCATCCCGGGCATCCGCCAACTCGCCTGCCATCGCTCGACCCAATCGGACAGCGAAGTCACCGCGTCGCGCTGCCGGGCGATCGCCTGCTCCAGCGACAGCAGTTCGTCCAGCGTATGCACCCCGGACAGATGCACCCCGGCATACCCCATCCATTGCAGGCCCACGATCTGCAGCGCCAGGCGATCGAGGCTGCGTGCGCTGGCATGGGCGGGAGATAGCTGTTGCTCCCTGTGCAGCAATTCGCGCATGGCGTCGGTGATGACGATGCCGGGCACGTCCTGCAACACCGCCGCGCGCCTTGCGGTCAGTTGCATCACACAGGCCAGCATGGGCTTGCCGCGGCCCTGCGCGCGCATCCAGGCTTGGGCTTCGAGATGCTTGGCTGCGTCGAAACCCAGTTGCAGGGTCAGGAAATCCGCGCCGGCCAGCAGTTTCTTCTGCGCCTTCAGGTACTGCGCGGCGCCTTCTTCCTCGCGGTACTTGAACGGGTTCAGCGCCGCGCCCAGCAGCCAGTCCGGGCCGTGCTCGCGGGCAATCTGCAGCGCGGGCACCGACTCCAGATAGCGCACCGGCGCCTGGCCCGGCTGGTGGCCGGGCAGGCGATCGCCACTGAGCACCAACAGTTGCTTCAGGCCGCGCGCCTGCATCGCCGCCATCTGGCGCAGCAAGTCCGCGCGCTCGCGATCCTTGCCTGAAAAATGCAGCAGGCAGGCCGGGGGATCGTCCAACGCTGCCGCGCCCTCCAGGGGGCTCAAGTCCGAATGCAGGCCGACGCGATCGGCGAAGGCCGGCAGCAACGGCCAGCCGGCCAGGTGCCCGCGCCGCACGATCGGCTCGAGCGCGGCAAGGCGCGCAGGGGAATGTTGAGGAATGACCTCCAGCACGCAGGCGAAGCGTCCTTCGTCCAGCGCCTGTTTCAATGAACTCAAGACAGCTCGATACCGTGGGAAGCAGGGGAAAACCGCGCCGCCTCAAGCCGATGCGGATGACGCCCAGCGCGGCAAACGCTCAAGCCGCGTCATGCGCGGCCATGTTGCGATACTGCCCTTTGAAATACAGCAAAGGCCGCGTGGCGGTGGCGTCTTGCAGATCCAACGCCTTCACTTCGCCAATCACGATCACATGATCGCCCGCGGCGTATTCCGCATGGATCTCGCAATCGATCCAGTGCAGGCTGCCGGCAATGAGCGGATTACCCAGCGGCGATTCCTGCCAGTCGATGCCGAGCCACTTGTCCGTGCCGCGGCGGGCGAACTGGTTGGACACCTCGACCTGCGCATCCGACAGGATGTTCACGGCGAACCGGCCCGCCTGGCGAATCTTCGGATAGCTGGCCGAATTGGACATCACGCTGAACGACACCAGCGGCGGACTCATCGACACGCTGTGGAACGACTGGCAGGTAAAGCCGATCGGCTCGCCATCGATGTGGGTGGTGACCACCGTGATACCGGACGCGTAGTGCCCGAGCGCTTCACGAAAGCGCAACGGCTCGATGGCAGGACTGGGGAGTGACATGGTAGGTACAGCCAAATGCTGGCGACTGGGTGCAGCGCGAATGCGACGTAGGGCCTTGCGAATCTGGCCGTCGCAAGCAGCTTGCGACGGCCAGATTCCGTCTCGAAATCAGTTCGAGAGTTCGTTGCGGACGATTTCCGCGCCTGCGCTCAGCGAGCTCAGCTTGGCGCGCGCGATCGCACGGGACAGCGGCGCCATGCCGCAGTTGGTGCACGGATAGAGCTTGTCGGCGTCCACGAACTGCAGCGCCTTGCGCAGCGTGTTGGCCACTTCCTCGGGGGTTTCAATGGTGTTGGACGCCACGTCGATGGCGCCCACCATCACCTTCTTGCCGCGGATCAGTTCGATCAGCTCCATCGGCACGTGGGAGTTGTGGCACTCCAGCGAGACGATGTCGATATTGGACTTCTGCAGCTTGGGGAAGGCTTCTTCGTATTGCCGCCATTCCGAGCCCAGCGTCTTCTTCCAATCCGTGTTGGCCTTGATGCCGTAGCCATAGCAGATGTGGACGGCGGTTTCGCACTTCAGCCCTTCGATGGCGCGTTCCAGCGTGGCGACGCCCCAGTCGTTGACCTCGTCAAAGAAGACGTTGAACGCGGGTTCGTCGAACTGGATGATGTCGACGCCGGCGGCCTCGAGTTCCTTGGCTTCCTGGTTCAGGATCTTGGCGAATTCCCAGGCCAGTTTTTCGCGGCTCTTGTAGTGATCGTCGTACAGCGTATCGATCATCGTCATGGGACCCGGCAGGGCCCACTTGATCGGCTGCTTGGTCTGCTGGCGCAGGAACTTGGCATCCTCGACGAACACCGGCTTCTTGCGGGCAACCGCGCCCATCACCGTCGGCACGCTCGCGTCATAGCGATCACGGATGCGAACGGTCTTGCGGTTCTCGAAATCGACGCCGTCCAGGTGCTCGATGAACGTGGTCACGAAGTGCTGGCGCGTCTGTTCGCCATCGCTGACGATGTCGATGCCCGCGTGTTGCTGTTCCTGCAGCGACAGGCGCAGGGCATCCTGTTTGCCCTCGAGCAGTCCGCCATCCTGCAATTTCCAGGGCGACCACAGGGTCTCGGGCTCAGCCAGCCAGCAGGGTTTCGGCAGGCTGCCGGCGGTGGAGGTGGGAAGCAGTTTTTTCACAATGATGACCTGATGCGCTGATTAATCAAAGAGGAGTGGCCGCGGACCACTGTTCAAGAATCGTCTGGTAGGGCTTGATGAATTGCTCTTCCACAAACCTGCCCTGCTCGACAGCCAGCCGACTACGTTCCTCTCGATCGTAGACAATCCGGGTCAACGAATAATCCTGGTGCTTCAGACTGGGTTGGTAGGATTTCCCCGCGCCCGAATTCGCGTTGTAGATCTCGGGGCGGTAAATCTTCTGGAAGGTATCCATCGTGCTGATGGTGCTGATCAGCTCGAGATTGGTGTAATCACCCAGCAGATCGCCCGTGAAATAGAACGCCAGCGGCGCGGCGCTGTTCGGCGGCATGAAGTAGCGAACCTTCATCCCCATTTTCTTGAAGTACTCGTCAGTCAGGGAATACTCATCCTGCTGGTACTCGACACCCAGCACCGGATGCTGGTTTTCCGTCCGCTGGTAGACCTTGCTGCTCGAGACGCTCAGGCAGATGACGGGCGGCTTGTTGAAGTTTTCCTTGTAGGTGCTGGAGTTCACGAAGCTCTTGAACAGCTTGCCATGCAGGTCGCCGAAACCTTCCGGGGCGCTGAATTGGGGCTGATCCTTGTTGTGCTCCAGCAGCACCACGCTGAAGTCGTAGTCCCGCACGTACGAGGAGAAATTGTTCCCCACGATGCCCTGGATACGCTCGTTGGTCTTGCGATCGACGATGTTCGTCTTCAGGATCTCGATCAGGGGCAGCGCATTGCCGCTGCTTTCGCCGTCGATACTCAATTCGACCGAAATGATTTCAAGTTCGACGCCGTAACGGTCGCCCTTGGGGTTGTCCCAATGCGCCAGCGCATTGAAACGGTTATCGATCATCCTGAGCGTGTTGCGCAGATTTTCCTGGCGGCTTTCGCCTCGCGCCAGATTGGCGAAGTTGGTCGTGATTCGCGTATTGTCGGCGGGACGATAATCTTCGTCGAAACAAATACTCTTGATGGAAAATGCGAACTCTTTACTCATTTTGATCCAGCGCCCAAATTTCTCAGATAAAACCCGCGTTATTTCCTGCTTTTCATTATTTCCAATATTTTTTGGATTTTTTTGATTAAGCAGTATTGACAGCATCGATATTCGGGTCGTATTTTATGCCGGGCCTTGTATGAATAATAATGATTTAATTTCCATGAAATCATTAGTTTCGCTCATGGTGATGCGCCCGGCCTGAACCGGGCTCGCGGCCAGGCCTCCGCCTCCCGCACGCCACGGCCATCCCTCCTCGCACACGTTCGTCATCGGCATGCCGCGTCCCCGCCTGGGCAGGCGCGACGGCTCCACGCACTCGACATGAAAAAAGGGCCGCGAATGCGGCCCTTCCGGATCCCGGTCCACACGCATCGTCCCGGGAACGATGCGTGGCCAGCGGCTTACTCCACCGTCACGCTCTTGGCCAGGTTACGCGGCTTGTCCACGTCCGTGCCACGGGCGCAGGCCGTGTGGTACGACAGCAGTTGCAGCGGCACGGTGTGCAGGATCGGCGACAGCTTGCCGTAGTGCTCGGGCATGCGGATCACGTGCATGCCTTCGGCGCTCTGGATCTTGCTGTCGGCATCGGCGAACACGTACAGCTCGCCGCCGCGCGCGCGCACTTCCTGCATGTTGGACTTCAGCTTTTCCAGCAGCTCGTCCTTGGGCGCGATGGTGACCACGGGCATGTGCTCGGTCACCAGGGCCAGCGGGCCGTGCTTGAGTTCGCCGGCCGGATAGGCCTCGGCGTGGATGTAGCTGATTTCCTTGAGCTTGAGCGCGCCTTCCAGCGCGATCGGGTAGTGCATGCCGCGGCCCAGGAACAGCGCGTTTTCCTTGGAGGCGAAGCGGTCGGCCCAGGCCATGATCTGCGGTTCCAGCGCCAGCACCGAGCCGATGGCCACGGGCAGGTGGCGCAGCGCCTTCAGGTGCTCGGCTTCCTGCTCCTCGGTCAGGCGGCCGCGCACCTGCGCCAGCGCCAGCGTCAGCAGGAACAGCGCGGTCAGCTGCGTGGTGAAGGCCTTGGTCGAGGCCACGCCGATTTCGACGCCGGCGCGCGTGATGTACGACAGCTTGCACTCGCGCACCATGGCGCTGGTGGACACGTTGCAGATGGTCAGCGTGTTTTCCATGCCCAGCGAACGGGCGTGCTTGAGCGCGGCCAGGGTGTCGGCGGTCTCGCCCGACTGCGAGATCGTCACCACCAGCGAGCGCGGGTTCGGCACGCTGTCGCGGTAGCGGTATTCGCTGGCGATTTCGACGGCCACCGGGATCTTGGCGATCGATTCGATCCAGTACTTGGCGGTCAGGCCGGCGTAGTAGCTGGTGCCGCAGGCCAGGATCAGCAGCGAGTCGATGTCCTTGAAGATCTTGTAGGCGTCGTCGCCGAACAGCTCGGGCGTGATGGACTCGATGTCCTGCAGCGTGTCGCCGACGGCGCGCGGCTGCTCGAAGATTTCCTTCTGCATGTAGTGGCGGTAGGGGCCAAGCTCGGCCGCGCCCGTGTGCACGTGCACCGTGTGCACTTCGCGCTTCACGTTCTTGCCGTTGGCATCCACGATCCAGACGCGCGCCAGCTGCAGGTCGACGACGTCGCCGTCTTCCAGGTAGATGATCTGGTCGGTGGTGCCGGCCAGCGCCAGCGCGTCCGAGGCCAGGAAGTTCTCGTTCTGGCCCACGCCCACCACCAGCGGCGACCCCTGGCGCGCGCCGACCACGCGGTGCGGCTCATCACGGCAGAACACGGCGATGGCGTAGGCGCCATGCAGGCGGCGCACGGCATTCTGCACGGCCTCGAACAGGTCGCCGGCGTACAGGTGGTTGACCAGGTGCGCGATCACTTCGGTGTCGGTCTGGCTTTCGAACACGTAGCCCACGGCCTGCAACTCGGCGCGCAGTTCGTCGTGGTTCTCGATGATGCCGTTGTGCACCAGCGCGATGCGCGGCTCGTCGTTGCCCAGGCGCGAAAAGTGCGGGTGGGCGTTGTGGGTGGCCGGCACGCCGTGCGTGGCCCAGCGGGTGTGGGCGATGCCGGTGAAGCCTTGCACCTTGTCCTGGGCGATCTGTTCGGCCAGCTCGGCCACGCGCTGGGTGCTGCGCGTACGGCGCAGGTGGCCGTCGGCATACACGGCGACGCCGCAGGAGTCATAGCCACGGTATTCCAGCCGCTTCAGGCCTTCGACCAGGATCGGGGTGATGTCGCGCTGGGCGACGGCGCCAACAATGCCACACATAGGAGAGACTCCTGAAAGTTCGAGTACGGAACGCATTGTGCGCGCACCGCCAAGAAATTTGATTTCTTTATCTGCTCATATTTGACAGTTTATTCACTTACATATTTGTGATTAAATAATATTTCACCAATCATGGATTAGTGAATTAATCATGCAAAACCCGCCGCTTTCCCCACCCGAATTGGATGATCTGGACCTGCGCATCCTGGAACAGCTGCAGGACGACAATTCGCTGACCAACCAGGAAATCGCCTCGCGCGTGCACGCCTCGCCGCCAACCTGCCTGCGGCGGGTGCGGCGCCTGGTGGAAGAAGGGGTGATCGCGCGCCAGGTGGCCATCCTGGCGGCCGAGAAGCTGGGCAGCACGCTGACCGCCATCGTCGAGATCACGCTGGACGTGCAGGCGGCCGAAAGCCTGGACGCCTTCGAACAGATCATGCTGGCCGAGCCGGCGGTGCTGCAGTGCTACCGCGTGTCGCCGGGGCCGGATTTCGTGGTGATCGCGCAGGTCAGGGACATGCCCGCCTATCACGCGCTGGCGCACCGCGCCTTCACCGCGCACGCCAACGTGCGCAACGTGCGCACGTTCTTCTCGGTGCATCGCGCCAAGTTCGAGACCCGCATCGACTTGCGGGCGCCGTAGCGACGCGCCTCAGCGGGCCGCCAGCAGGCGCTCGAACTGCGCCAGGTAGCGGTTGCCCATCTTCTGCACGTCGTGCTCGTCGCGCACGTAGTCATAGGCGCGATCGGTGATTTCCTGGCGGAACGCGGCGTCGTCCAAGCAGCGCGCCATGCCCTGCGCCATGGCATGGAAGTCGGCCACCGCGCACAGCACGCCGCGGCCGTCGGCCAGGCTTTCCTTCAGGCCGCCGGCATCGGTGGACACCACCGGCACGCGTTGCAGGAAGGCATCCAGCACGCTGCTGCCCAGCGCCTCTTCCTCGGAGCTCATCACGAACACGTCGAGGATGCTGTAGAAGTCCTCGACGCCCTTGCGAAAGCCCGCGAAGCGGTAGACGTCCTCGACCCCCAGCGCGCGCGCCTCGTCGCGCGCCTGCTGTTCACGGTCGCCGCCGGCGCCGAAATGCAGGAAGACGAAGTCACGCCGAGTCCTGGCCAGTTCGGCCACCGCGCGCACCAGCGTCACCGGATCCTTGTCGCGGATCAGCGCGGCCGACGTAGCCATGACCTTCTTGCCTTCCAGGCCGAACTCGCGCACCAGCGCGGCGACGTTTTCCTGGTTGATCTGGTGCGGCTCGACCGCGCTGCGGATGATGACCGGGTCCAGCCCCAGGCGCCGCGGCTCGCTCGCGGCCATGTCGCTGATGGCCACGAACAGGTCGGTGCGGCGCCACTTGAAGCCGGTCTTCCATTCCTCGTTGGGCTTGACCACGAACGAGGTGCGGCGCGAGAACGCCACCGGGCGGCGGTGCAGCCATTTGGTCAGCACCGCCCAGGTGATGGTGTTGGCGGTCTGGGCGTGGATGATGTCGTAGCCGCTGCCCGCCCGCGCCAGGAACGCCAGCTGCGCCGGCACGTTGCGGACGGTGTGCGCCACGAAGCCCTCCTGGCGCACGCGTTCGGCCAGGGGGCCGCCTTCGCGGCACAGCACTTCGACCTGGTGGCCGGCATTGCGGAACGCGCGCATGCAGTACAGCGTCTGGCGTTCGCCGCCGCGCCAGCCTTTCTCGAAGTTCAGCTGCAGGATCTTCATGCGCGGCCGATGCCCGAATACTCGAAGCCCTGGGCGCGCACGTCGGCCGGCGTGTAGAGGTTGCGGCCGTCGATGATGAGCGGCGTCTTGAGCAGGGCCTTGACGCGGTCGAAGTCGGGCGCGCGGAAGACCTTCCATTCGGTGGCGATCAACAGCGCGTCGGCGCCGTCGAGCGCGTCGTACATGTCGGTGGCGAAGCTCACGCCCGGCTGGCCGGCCAGCACGCGGCCGGCCTCGTGCATGGCCACCGGGTCATAGGCGCGCACGCTGGCGCCGCGCCGCGTCAGCTCGGCGATCACGGTCAGGCTGGGCGCCTCGCGCATGTCATCGGTATTGGGCTTGAACGACAGGCCCCACAGCGCGAACTTGCGGCCGCTCAGGTCCTCGCCGTAGCGCGCCACCAGCTTTTCCGACAGGCGGAACTTCTGCGCGTGGTTGGCGGCCTCGGCCGCCACGATGACGCGCATCGGCAGCGCATTCTCGGCGGCGGTGTTGACCAGCGCCTGCACGTCCTTGGGGAAGCACGAACCGCCGTAGCCGGCGCCCGGATACAGGAAGTGGTAGCCGATGCGCGGATCGGCGCCGATGCCGCGGCGCACCTGCTCGATGTCGGCGCCCAGCGCCTCGGCCAGGTTGGCCATCTCGTTCATGAACGAGATGCGGGTGGCCAGCATGGCGTTGGCGGCGTACTTGGTCAGCTCGGCCGAGCGCACGTCCATCACCATCAGGCGGTCGTGGGTGCGCTGGAACGGCTCGTAGATGCGGCGCATGACGCCGATGGTGTAGTCGTCGTCGGCGCCGACGATGACGCGGTCGGGGCTCATGAAGTCGTTGATCGCCGCGCCTTCCTTCAGGAATTCGGGGTTGGACGCGACGCTGAACGGCACCTCGACGCCGCGCGCGGCCAGTTCCTGCTCGACCTCGGCGCGCACCTTGTCGGCGGTGCCGACCGGCACGGTGGACTTGTCCACGATCAGCTTGCGGGTGGTCATGTGGCGGGCGATGTTGCGGGCCGCGGCCAGCACGTACTTCAGGTCGGCCGAGCCGTCCTCGCCCGGCGGCGTGCCGACGGCGATGAACTGCACGTCGCCGAAGGCCACGCTCTGCGCCACGTCATCGGTGAAATGCAGCCGGCCAGCCTGCACGTTGCGCCGCACCAGGTCTTCCAGGCCCGGCTCGTAGATCGGAATGCCGCCCTGGCGCAGCAGGGCGATCTTGGCCGCGTCCACGTCCAGGCACATGACGTCGTTGCCCATGTCGGCCAGGCACGCCCCCGACACCAACCCTACGTAACCGGTACCCACGACCGTGATCTTCATGCCTGAACGCCTTAAAAATAGGTAATCGTCGCGCCGGGGCATCCCACCCCAGCGCCGGTCGCCATTATAGAAGCGGGCCGGCCGGCGGGTATTGCGCCGGCCCGGCCAGGAGCGGGAGGCGGGTTACGGCGCCCGCAACTTGCTGAAGCGCACCGTGTTCACGACCACCGCCAGGGCGGCGCAGATCGTGCCCAGCACCAGGGCCAGCCCCGGCCCATGGGCCACGCTGACGCTGAAGGCGATCGCCACCAGCGCGGTGCCGAAGCTCTGCCCGAACACCCGGGTGGTGGCCTGCAGCCCGCCCGCCGCGCCGCTGCGCGAACGCGGGGCGGCCGACAGCATGGCGCGGTTGTTGGGCGTCTGGAAGAAGCCGAAGCCGACGCCGGCCACGAACATGCCGGCCATGATCGGCACGTTGCCCACGGCCGCCGGCAACGCCGCCAGCCACAGCATGCCCACCACCATGGTGGCCGCGCCCACGCCGCTCAGGGTGGCGGCGGAATAGCGGTCGGACAGGCGGCCCGCCACCGGCGCGATCAGCGCCGTGCCCACCGGCCAGGCGCCCATCAGCAGGCCGACCTCGAGGTAGGGCCGGCCCAGCACCTGCTGGAAATAGAACGGCAGCGACACATACGACGCCATCTGCGCCGCGAAGGTGCAGGCCGACGCCCCCACCGCGAACGCCAGCGGCCGGATGCGCAGCAGGTCGACCGGCACCAGCGGCGCGGGCTGGCGGCTGGCGCGGCGCATCAGCACCAGGCCGGCCACGGCCGCGATCGCCACCAGGCCGATGCCGCGCAGCAGATCCTCGCCCATCATGTCGATGCCCGTAATGAACACGCCCAGCGTCGCCATGCAGAGCAGGGCGCTGATCCCGTCCAGCTTGACGTCGTTGCGCGGCACTTCGGGCAAGTGGCGCAGGCCGAACATGGCCAGCACGCAGATCGGCAGGTTGACCGCGAAGATCCACGGCCACGGCGCCACCGACAGGATCGCCGAGCCGATGGTGGGCCCCAGCACCGACATCACCGCCACCGTGGTGGCGTTCAGGCTGATTCCCCGGCCCAGCATCTTGAGCGGATAGATATTGCGCACCAGGCCGCCGAACAGGCACATCAGCGTCGCCGCGCCCACGCCCTGGAACACCCGCGCCAGCGTCAGCTGCATCAGCGTGCCGGCCAGCGCGCAGCCCAGCGAGGCCAGCGTGAACAGCACCAGCCCGAACGTGAACATGCGGCGAAAGCCGATGCGCTCGGCCAGCGCCGACAGCGGCAGCAGCATCATCACCACCGCCAGGTTGTAGGCGTTGACCACCCACACCGCCTGCGCCGGCGACGCATTCAGGTCGGCGGCGATGGTCGGCAGGGCGACGTTGGCGATGGTGGTGTCCAGCACTGACAGGCTGATGCCCGTCATGACGGTCGCCGCGGCCCAATAGCGACGCGGGACCGGCAGGCCGTCCGGCGCGGCGGGCTTGGCGCCGCCGGCCGGGGTTTGCGACGCCGGCGGCGTCACGACTTCTTGACCGGCCGTTGCCAACCGTCGATGGTGAGCTGCTTGACGCGCGTCACCGTCAGTTTGTCGGCCGGCGCGTCGCGGGTCAGGGTGGTGCCGGCGCCCAGCGTCGCGCCGCGGCCCACGCGCACCGGGGCCACCAGTTGCGTGTCCGAGCCGATGAAGGCGTCGTCTTCGATGACGGTGCGGTGCTTGTTGACGCCGTCGTAGTTGCAGGTGATGGTGCCCGCGCCCACGTTCACGCGCGCGCCGATGTCGGCGTCGCCGATGTAGGCCAGGTGGTTGGCCTTGCTGTCGGCGCCCAGCACGCTCTTCTTGATCTCGACGAAGTTGCCGACGTGGGTGCGGTCACCCAGCTCGGCGCCCGGGCGCAGGCGGGCGTACGGGCCGATGCGCGCATCGCCGCCGACCTGGGCATCGTGCAGATGGCTGAAGGCCTCGATCTGCGTGCCCGCGCCGATGCTCACGTCGCGCAGCACGCAATGCGGACCCACGCGCACGCCGTCGGCCAGCGTCACCTTGCCCTCGAACACGCAGCCCACGTCGATGAACACGTCACGGCCGCAGGTCAGCGTGCCGCGCACGTCGAAACGCGCGGGATCGGCCAGCGTCACGCCGGCCTCGAGCTGGCGGCGCGCCTGCTCGGCCTGCCAACGGCGCTCCAGTTCGGCCTGCTGCACGCGGCTGTTCACGCCCAGCGTTTCCCAGGACGCGCCCGGCTGGGCCGCGCCCACCGGCACGCCGTCGGTCACGGCCAGGCCGACCACGTCGGTCAGGTAGTACTCGCCCTGGGCGTTGTTGTTGTCGATGCGCGAGAGCCAGTCCTTGAGCTTGGCGGTCGGCGCCACCAGGATGCCGGTGTTGACTTCCTTGATGGCGCGCTCGGCCTCGGAGGCGTCCTTGTGCTCGACGATGCGGCAGACGTTGCCGGCGGCGTCGCGCACGATGCGGCCATAGCCGGTGGAGTCGGCCAGCACTTCGGTCAGCACCGCCGCGCCGGCGCCGCGCGCCTGCAACAGCCCGCGCAGCGTCTCGGGCTGCACCAGCGGCACGTCGCCGTACAGCACCAGGGTCACGTCGTCCTGGCCATCGCCTTCGAGCAGTTGCGGCACGGCCTGCTGGACCGCGTGGCCGGTCCCCTGCTGCGGCTGCTGCAGCGCGAAGCGCAGATCGTCCTGTCCGGAGAAGGCCTGCTTGACGCGGTCGGCGCCATGGCCGACCACCACGATGACGCGGGCCGGCTCCAGTTGGCGGGCGCTGTCCAGCACGTGGGCCAGCATGGGTTTGCCAGCCAGGGTGTGCAGCACCTTGGGCAGGTCCGACTGCATGCGCTTGCCGAGTCCGGCGGCGAGAATCACTACGTTAAGCATAAGTTCCGATGTATCGAAAACGCCCGGGGTCGGCGTAGCGGCCCCGGATCTGGATTGAAAAAGTTCAGGGCTTGCCGTCGGCAGGCCCGGTGTTCTTGGCAGCCGGCTTGGCGGCCGGTTTGCGCGCGGTCTTCCTGGCGGCGGTCTGGCCGCTGGCCTTGGCCGCCTTGGCCGCCGGCTTGACCGCGGCTTGGGGACCGCCCGGCGAGGCCTTGGGCGCCGCCCCCGCATCGGGCGCGGGGCCGCCGCCCGGCATGGACGCGGCCGTGGCCGCGGCGATCTGATTGAACTGCTGCTGCAGCAGGTCCCACCACGCCTTGGACGCGGACTGCGCCGCCGCGCCCATCTGTTCGGTCATGTCCGGCTGCGGCGCCGCCCCGGCCGCCGCGTTCGCATCCTTGTTCCCGTCCTTGGAGGCCGCGGCCGGCGGCTCCTTGGCGGGCTCGCGCTTGGCGGCGGGCGCCGGCTTCAGGCCCAGCACCACCTCCAGCGGCGACGCCGCGCCGCTTTCACGCACGGCGCCCAGGTCCAGGTTGGCGGCCGAGTCGACGAAGGCGCGCAAGGTGCTGATGGTGGAACGCTGCACTTCCATGCCCTGGATCGTGCTGGACAGCATCGACAGGTTCATGCGCAGCCAGTTTTCCACCGAACGCAGTTCCGCGATGCGGCGGTCCAGGTCTTCCAGGTTCATCGGCGGCGCCATCGGCAGGCTGCTCGCCAACCCGCCCGGGCCGGTCAGGCCGGCCCAGGCCTGGCGCATCATTTCCATGCTGGCCAGCAGCGGATTGCCCGACAGGTCGGCATTCTGGCCCATGCCGGGCAGGACGAACGGGTTGCTGTGTTGGTCGCTCATTCCTGGTTCCCCATAGATCGCAAAGGGCTGCCGGCCGGCACGGTCATCCCGGCAGCAGCTGGTTATTCTCCACGCGCACGTGGTCGCCGGACGCAAACGCGAACGGCTGCGCACTGCGGAACTGGCGCGTGCTGCCGTCGTTCATGCGGACCGTGAGCTCGTAGTGCGTCACCGTTTGTTGCTGCCTGATATTACGCTCAACTTCACGGCCTGCCAAAGCGCCGCCCACCGCGCCCAGCACGGTCAGCGCGGTCTTGCCGCTGCCGCCGCCGAACTGGTTGCCGACCACGCCGCCGGCCACGCCACCGGCGATGGTACCGACCAGGTGGTCGCTATTGTCCTTGACCGGTACCTGCACCTGGCGGATGGTCTCCACCACGCCGCAGGTGCGGCAAGCCTGCGCCGCCGGCACGGCCGGCGCGGGCGCGGGCCGGCCCTGGGCCTGGGCCTGGGCCTGGGCCTGGGGCTGCGCCTGGGCCGCGGGCGGCCGCGCGCCCGGGGCTTGCGGCTGGCCGGGTGCGCCAGGCTGGACCGGCGCCAGGTTGGCGCCTTCGGGGCCGGCCTGCGCCAGCGCGGGATCCTCGGGGTGCGGCGTGGCGGACGGCGTGGGCAGCCAGCCGAGCACGGCGGCGACGCCGACCGAACACATGACGATGACCGCGATGGCGGCGGCCGAGACCAGCGGATGCAGACCGCGGCGGGCGGAATCAGACTGGACGGGATTATTCATGACGATGCTCCATCGTTACTAACCGGCAGTGGTATAGCACCCGGATGCGGTTTCGGCATGTTGCGATGGTGACGCTTCTTTGCTGCACCAATGCAATTGGACAGCCCCTGGCATTCGTGGACAATAGGGCCATGGATGCCATTACCTTGCCTCAGATCGAAGCGGCCATCAACTATTGGCGCAACGTCTCGCCGTCGGTCGGCGACGAATCCCGCCTGTGCCCCGAGGCGGCCGCGCTGGCCGCCCCCTATGCCTTGATGATCATGTCGCACCGCCGCGAACTGCCCGCCACGGAAATCGGCGACCAGGCCCGCGACGCGCTGGCCCGCTGGCAGGCGGCTGGCGGCGCATGACGCCGCCGGGCGCGTAGCCCCTCGCCACGGTCCGCCGGCCGCGCAGTCGCGCAGGCGGATCCTGGCAGGCCGCCCCTGGGGCGGCCATCGCGCAATCAGCCCTTGAGCAGGGCCTGGATGTCGTGCACCAGGGCATCGACCCCGATGTTGTTGTTGGCCAGCACCCGTGATTCCCCCTTGCCGTCGAGCAGGTAGAACGCCGCCGTGTGGTCCATGGTGTAGTTGCCGTCCTTGGTCGGCGCCTTGGCGTAATAGGCCTTGAACGAGGCCGCCGCCTTCTTCACCTGGTCCGGCGTGCCGGTCAAACCCAGAAAACGCGGGTTGAACGCCGTTACGTATTGCTTGAGCACTTCGGGCGTGTCGCGCTCGGGATCGACGGTGATCAGCAGCACCTGGACGCGGTCGGCGTCCGGGCCCAGCTTCTTCATCACCTCGGTCAGCTCGGCCAGCGACGTCGGGCAGACGTCCGGGCACTGCGTGAAGCCGAAGAACACCACCACCGCCTTGCCGGCGAAGTCCTGCAAGGTGCGCGTCTTGCCGTTGTAGTCCGACAGCTCCAGGCCGCGGCCCAGCTGGGTGCCGCTGATGTCGCTGCCCTTGAATTGGGGCGCGTTGTCGCCGCAGGCGGCCAGGGCAACGGTGAAAGCGGCGGCCGTGGCCAGGCGCAGGGCCAGGCGTCGGCTGGCGGAAAATACGGACATCGACTTATCTCCAGGGGGTCAGATCAGCGCGACCCAGTGGTCCACCAGCAGGGCGCCGAACAGCAGCGCCAGGTAGAGGATGGAAAAACGGAACATGCTGCGCGCCAGCTCGTCGCTGTAGTTGCGGTACAGCCGCCAGGCGTACGACACGAACATGCCGCCCAGCACCAGCGCCGACGCCAGGTACAGCGCGCCGCTCATGCGGATCGCGGTGGGCAGCAGCGTGGTGGCGACCAGCGCGATGCTGTAGAGCAGGATCTGCAGGCGCGTGAACTGCTGGCCATGCGTCACCGGCAGCATCGGCAGGCCGGCCTTGACGTAGTCATGGTTGCGGTACAGGGCCAGCGCCCAGAAGTGCGGCGGCGTCCAGATGAAGATGATCAGCACCAGCAGCCAGGCCTCGGCCGGCACGGAATCGGCCACCGCCGCCCAGCCCAGCGCGGGCGGCATGGCGCCCGAGAGGCCGCCGATGACGATGTTCTGCGGCGTGCGCGGCTTCAGGATGATGGTGTAGATGACGGCGTAGCCGACGAACGTGGCGAAGGTCAGCCACATGGTGAGCGGGTTGACCAGCGTGTACAGCACGAACATGCCGGCGCCGCCCAGCAGGCCGGACAGGCTCAGCACCTGGAAAGCGGAAATGGTGCCGCGCGCGGTGGCGCGCCGCGCCGTGCGCAGCATGCGCGCGTCGACTTCCTGCTCGATCAGGCAGTTGATGGCGAAGGCGGCCGCGGCCAGCAGCCAGATGCCGAGCGTGCCAAACAGCACGCGGCGCATGTCCGGCACGCCCGGCACCGCCAGGAACATGCCGATCACCGCGCAGAACACCGCCAATTGGGTGACGCGCGGCTTGGTGAGAACGAAATACTGGCGGAGCAATCCGGATTGGGGAGCGGCAAGACTGGTCATCATGCACCCTATTTTAAACGCGCACCGAATTGGGGCCGTAGCCCCCGGCCGGCGCCCCGCCCGCAGTGGACAGGCGCACCATCAGGACCACCGCGGCCAGCGTCAGGCCGGCGGCCCCGCCATTGTGCAGCACCGCGATCAACAAAGGCCACTGGAAGAAGATCGTCGTCAGGCCGGTCAGCAGCTGGGCCCCCAGCAGCGCCAGCATCAGCGTGGCCGGGCCGCGCAGGCCGTGGTCGGCCCGCAGGCGCCAGGCCAGCACGCCCAGGTAGGCGAACACGACGAAGGCGAAATTGCGGTGCACCCAGTGGATCGCCGTCAGCGCCGGCTGCGAGATCATTTCCCCGGACGGCAGTTCACCCAAGGCGCGGATGATCGAATAGCCGCCGTGGAAGTCCATGTCCGGCACCCATTTGCCGTGGCACATGGGGAAATCCATGCAGGCCAGCGCCGCGTAGTTGGTGCTGACCCAGCCGCCCAGCGTCACCTGGACCAGCAGCAGCACGAAACCGCCGACCACCCAGGGCTTGAAGCGCCGCGCCGCGGCGGCTACGGCATGGTGCGGGCGCTCGCGCGCCGACAGCCAGGTCATCAGCGCCAGCACCGACAGGCCGAACACCAGGTGCGCCGTGACCACGACGGGCATCAGCTTGTGCGTCACGGTCCAGGCGCCGAACGCGCCCTGCACGCACACGGCCACCAGCGTCGTCACCGCCAGGGCCGGCGAGCGGCCCAGTTCGCGGCGATAACGCCAGGCCATGTAGACGATGCCGATGATCAGCATGCCCAGGATCGAGCCGACGTAGCGGTGGATCATCTCGATCCAGGCCTTGGACAGCGTCACCGGGCCGAACGGCATGGCCTGCGAGGCCTCGTGGATATCGCCCATCGCCCCAAGCGGCGTGACGCTGCCGTAGCAGCCGGGCCAGTCCGGGCAGCCCAGGCCCGAGTCCGTCAGGCGCACGAAGGCGCCGAACATGATCAGGTCCAGCGTCAGGAACCAGGTGAAGAAGACGAGTTTGCGATACCGCGCTTTGATGCGTTCCATGGAAATCAACTAAATACCGATTCAACCGATGCGCGAGTTATAGACCAGCTTGCTGATGTCCTTGCGCACCTTCACGCCGTCGGCGTCGGCGGGATACTGCATCATCAGGTTGCCCAGGGGATCGATCACCCAGATCGGCTGCGCCAGCCCAGGCTGGCCGGCCGCGCCGTCGCGCGCCAGCAGGAAGCGCGCCAGCTGGTCCGGATCGGCGCGCAGCATGATCGTGCCCTGGTAGGCCTCCATCACCTTGTCCGGCACCGGGCCGTCGTCGGTGATGAACCAGACCCGCGCCAGGCGGTCGACGTTCTTGCCCTGGCTGGCGTGGGTGTTGCGGGTGATGTAGAGCTTGCGGGCGCAGCTTTCCGGGCAGGCCGCGCCGTCGGCCGCGACCAGCAGCCACTTGCCCTTCAGGCTGTGCAGGTCGAACGGCTTGCCGTCCAGCGTGGTCAGCTTGAGCGCCTCGGGCGCCGGCACGGGCCGCTGCGGCTCGACCAGCTGGCCGTAGTTGCTGGCGTCGGCCGGCCACCACTGGGGATTCATGTAGACCACGAAGGCCGCCACGATCGGCGCCAGCGTGCACAGGAACACCAGCACCATGGGCGTCAGCGAGCGCCGGGCGGGTTGGGAAGCAGTCATGTCGCGAGCCACGTTGTTTCGGAATCCTGTTGTCGGGAAAGGCGGCGCTCAGGCCACCGGGTCGTTGGCCGCGCGTTGGCGCATGCGCTTGATGGCGCCCCCCAGCACCACCAGCCACGCGATCGCGGCGAACAAGGCAAAAGAGAACCACTCTACCGCGTAGATCGTGTTCTGCTGGAAATTCACCGACGGCTGCGGCCAGTCGTGCACCAGGCCGTCGTCCTCACCCAGCCCGAACTGGCTCACCACCGCGGGCAGCAGGGTCAGGCCGGTAACGCGCGCGTAGGCGTCCAGCGGCAGGTTCTGCACCTGCGGCACCACGCCGCCCGCCGCAGGCAGCGCGGCGGGCAGGCTGGAGGCATCCTGGCCGCCCAGCGACCACAGCTCGAACATGCGCGGCACGCGCGTCGACAGCTCGCCCTTGATGGTCTGTTCGCCCTGCGGCGTGGCCGGCAGCGCCGGCGCGCCCTGGCCCTGGATCACGCGCGGCAGCCAGCCGCGCAGCACCAGCACCGCGGTGCGCTTGTCGGCGTCCAGCAGCAGCGGCGTGGCCAGCCAGTAGCCGGGCCGGCCGTCATGGTTGCGGTTGTCCAGCAGTACACTGAATTCTGGCAGCCACGTGCCGCTGGCCTGGGCCACGCGCCACGGCTTCATGTCGGCCGGGGCGGTCGAAGGCGACAACTGCAGCGGCGCCTGGTTGCGGCCGGCCTCGATAGCCGCCAGAATGTCGCGTCGCTCGTCGGCGCGCCGCAGTTGCCATTGGCCCAGCGACGCCAGGATCACCACGGCGATCCCCAGCAGGAGCAAGGCGGCTACCGTGTAGCGGGTTGAATGCGGTCGGGCCATTTGTCTTCAATACATTCGATTTGTCCGGAGACCATCATGCGCGTTTTCGTCGTACTGGCCTTCATCGGGATCCTGGCCAGTCTGGCATCCGCCCTGGTCTACCTGATGCGGGACAAAGGCAGCACCAACCGCACGGTCAATGCGCTGACGGTGCGCATCGGCCTGTCGGTGGCCCTGTTCCTGTTCGTGCTGTTCGCCCACCACATGGGCTGGATCGAAAGCACCGGTCTTAGATAGGCCCGCGTCCGGCCGGTTCCCGCCAAATGCCGGCGGGTCCGGCCCTATTGGAACACGACCCCCACGAAACGAAGGGCGAGGCCCGCGGCGCCGGTGTTTCCCGGCGGCCCGCCAGCCTCGCCCCGTGTCCGGCCGATCGGCCCGGCAACGCCGGACCCTGGCCTCAGAACCAGTAGACGAACAGGTACAGGCCCAGCCACACCACGTCCACGAAGTGCCAGTACCAGGCGGCGCCCTCGAAGCCGAAGTGATGGTCGGCGGTGAAATGGCCGCGCATCAGGCGGATCAGGATCACCGTCAGCATCGTCGCACCCAGGATCACGTGGAAGCCGTGAAAGCCCGTCAGCATGTAGAACAGCGAACCGTAGGCGCCCGAATTGAACTTGAGGTTCAGCTCGGTGTACGCGTGGTGGTACTCAGCGGCCTGACAGGCGACGAAGATGAACCCCAGGATGACCGTGGCCGCCAGCCAGAACATGGTCTTGCCGCGATGGTTCTCGCGCAGCGCATGGTGGGCGATGGTCAGCGTCACGCCCGAGCTCAGCAGCAGCGCGGTGTTGATCGTCGGCAGCCAGAAGGGACCCACGGTCTGGAAGTGCTCGACCACACCGGCCGGGCCGAAGTTGGGCCACACCGCCTGGAAATCGGGCCACAGCATCAGGCGGTGGTCCATGTCGCCCAGCCACGGCGTGGTGATGGTGCGCACATACCAGAGCGCGCCGAAGAACGCCGCGAAGAACATCACTTCCGAGAAGATGAACCAGCTCATGCCCCAACGGTACGACCCGTCGATGCGCTTGCTGTTCATGCCGGCCTCGGATTCCTGGATGGCGTCGCCGAACCAGTAATACAGCACCACGATCAGCGCGATGAAGCCGACCAGCACCGACCACTTGGCCCAGCTCACGCCGTTGATCCAGCCCGCGGCGCCCAGGCCCATGAGCAACAGCGCCACGGCCGTGCGCACGGGATGCCCCGAATCGGCGGGCACGTAGTAATAGGGTGCCTCTTTACCTTGAACCGAGTGGCTTGCACTCATGGCTTTCTCCCTGGTACTGATTTATAGAATTAAGTGATTCAAGTCAGGCTGGATACCGCCCAACGCACAATTAACACCAGCACGGTCACGAAGATCGCCGCCGCCAACAACCCCGCCACGATCACATGGACGGGATTGAGCCTGGCGCTGTCCTCGCGGTAGCCCGCGCCCTTGCGGACGCCGAAAAACCCCCACGCCACCGCCTTCATCGTCTGAAGAAAACTCAGCTTGCGCTGGGCGGATTCACGCAGGTCGTCGCTCATGGTTCGCTAGCCGCCGATGGCCTTGCCCGTCAACAGCGCCGAACCGCGAAACACGGTCCAGGCAAAGACGGCAATGACGAATACCAGCAGAATCAGTCCTGCGATCTTGTTGCGTCGGCGCTGCTCGGGGGTCATTGCCATGCTGCCTGTTGCGGGGTTGGAATCGGCGCTCACTTGACTTCGGGCGGCGTTTCGAAGGTGTGGAACGGCGCGGGCGACGGCACCGTCCATTCCAGCCCTTCGGCGCCTTCCCACGGCTTGGCCGTGGCCTTCTCGCCCTTGCCCATGTAGCAACGCAGCACCGCCCACAGGAAGATCAGCTGCGACAGGCCGAACCAGAAGGCGCCGATGGTGGCGATCTGGTGGAAGGTCGTGAACTGCGCGGCGTAGTCGGCGTAGCGACGCGGCATGCCGGCCAGGCCCAGGAAGTGCATCGGGAAGAAGGTCACGTTGAACGAGATCAGCGTCGACCAGAAATGCACCTTGCCCAGCTTTTCGCTGTACATGCGGCCGGTCCACTTGGGCAGCCAGTAGTAGGTGCCGGCGAACAGCGCGAACAGCGAACCGGCCACCAGCACGTAGTGGAAGTGGGCCACCACGTAATACGTGTCATGCACCTGGATGTCGATCGGCGCCACCGACAGGATCAGGCCGGTGAAGCCGCCCATGGTGAACACGAAGATGAAGCCGATCGAGAACAGCATCGGCGTCTCGAACGTCATCGAGCCGCGCCACATGGTGGCGACCCAGTTGAACACCTTCACCCCGGTCGGGATGGAGATGAGCATGGTGGCGTACATGAAGTACAGCTGCCCGGTCACCGGCATGCCGGTGGTGAACATGTGGTGGGCCCACACGATGAACGACAGCACGGCGATCGAGGCGGTGGCGTACACCATCGAGGCATAGCCGAACAGCTTCTTGCGGGCGAACGCGGGCACGATGGCCGACACGATACCGAACGCCGGCAGGATCATGATGTAGACCTCGGGGTGCCCGAAGAACCAGAACACGTGCTGGTACAGCACCGGGTCGCCGCCGGCGGCGGCGTTGAAGAAGCCGGTGCCGAAGTGGCGGTCGGTCAGCACCATGGTGATGGCGGCGGCCAGCACCGGCATCACGGCCAGCAGCAGGAACGCGGTGATCAGCCAGGTCCAGCAGAACAGCGGCATCTTCATCAGCGTCATGCCGGGCGCGCGCATGTTCAGCACGGTCACGATGATGTTGATGGCGCCCATGATCGAGGACGCGCCCATGATGTGCATGGCGAAGATGGCCAGGTCCATGCCCGGGCCCATCTGCAGCGACAGCGGCGCGTACAGCGTCCAGCCGGCGGCGGTGGCGCCGCCCGGCACGAAGAACGAGGCCGTCAGCATGATCGCGGCCACCGGCAGCAGCCAGAAGCTGAAGTTGTTCATGCGGGCGAAGGCCATGTCGGACGCGCCGATCTGCATCGGGATCATCCAGTTCGCGAAGCCCACGAACGCCGGCATGATGGCGCCGAACACCATGATCAGGCCGTGCATGGTGGTGAACTGGTTGAACAGCTCGGGGCGGAAGAACTGCAGGCCCGGCTCGAACAGCTCGGTACGCAGCAACAGCGCCAGCGTGCCGCCTTCGAGCAGCATGACGAACGAGAAGATGAGATACATCGTCCCGATGTCTTTGTGGTTGGTGGCGAAAAGCCAGCGGCGCCAGCCGGTGGGCATGGCGTGGTGGTGGTCATCGTGACCGTGGCCGTGGCCCGGCGACACGTGGTCTACAGTGACGCTGCTCATGATGGACTCCTTCCTGCTGAGTGCCGGCCCCGTTCCACGGAACCGGCAGGGTATCTCTGACTAAACGGAACCAGCTCTGGCGATGGGAAAGCGGGGCGCGATCAACGCGCGGCCGCCACGTCCTTCGGCATCACTGTCGGGTCCTGCCCCTTGCCGGCGTTGCTCCAGGCATGGCGCGTATAGCTGATGACCGCGGCGATCTCGACATCATTGAGCTGGGGCCCGAACGCCGCCATGGCGGTGCCGGGCTTGCCCTTCAGCACGGTGTTGATCTGGGCGGCTTTCGGGCCCAGGACAACCTTGTCTCCGTCGAGCGCGGGGAAGCTGCCCGGGATGCCCTTGCCGTTGGCCTGGTGACAGGCCACGCAATTGGCGGCGAAGACCTTCTCGCCACGGGCAACCAGTTCGGCTTCCGTCCACTCTTTATTGGGATCGTCGGCGTTTGCCGCCATCTTCTTCTTTTGGTCTTCAACCCACTTATCGTAGTCCGGTTGCGACAGGACTTCCACGACGATGGGCATGAACGCGTGGTCCTTGCCGCACAGCTCGGCGCACTGGCCGCGGTAGATACCGGGCTTTTCGGCGCGGAACCACGCATCGCGCAGGAAGCCGGGGATGGCATCCTGCTTGACGCCGAAATCGGGAATCATCCACGAGTGGATGACGTCGGCGGCGGTCAACATCACGCGGATCTTCTTGTCCACGGGCACCACCATGTGGTTGTCCGTTTCCATCAGGTAGAACTGGCCCTTGGGCTCGCGGTTCTCGATCTGGGCGCGTGGCGTCGACAGGGTGGCCAGGAACTTGATCCCGGCGGCGGAGCCGTCGAGATATTCGTAGCCCCATTTCCATTGGTAGCCGGTGACCTTGACGGTCAGGTCGGCGCTGGAAGTGTCTTTCATGGCGACGACCGTCTTGGTGGCCGGCAGCGCCATGGCGATAACGATGATGAAGGGGATGACCGTCCAGGCCACTTCCACGCCAAGGTGTTCGTGGAAGGTCGCGGCCTTGTGTCCGCGCGATTTCCGGTGCGCCCAGATGGAGTAGAACATCACTCCGAAGACGCCCACGAAAATCACAATACAGATCGTGAGCAGCAGCCAGTGCAGCCACATGACATCACGCGTGATCTGCGTGACGCCTTCGTGCAGGTTCAGCTGATTGACCTTCGGGCCGCCGGGCATGTCTTGCACCTGAGCGACGGCCACGCTGCCAATCAGCAGCGCACAAGCGCCCAGTATCCCTCTCCACTTCTTCATGCTTACCTCGAAACACGGCGCGAGGGCCCTTGTCGCCTAGTGGCACGGATGTCACTGCAACAGGACTACGCGCAATTATTAGATGGCAGGGTTAAGCAGGGAGATAGAGCGGCCCCCGCGTTCCCACTCGAAATCACAAAGAAACTGGCGGATTATAGCGGACGCGCAAATGGATGTAAGTTTGTGCTCTTGAATTCATACCGCTTGCCCCCATCTGCGCGCGTTCGTTCACGACCCAGGGTAAACAGGGGTGGCATAAAATCGCGGACAGTCTTATTAACACCTGCCTCACGATGCCCAAACAGCTGTCCGATCTGTATGCCGCCCTGAGCGCACGGGCCCAGGAGCCCGCCCCGGTTGGCGCGCACGCGCTCTATATAGCGGGGCGCCGCTGCGGCTGGGCCACGCATGCCGCCTGCGATGCCTTGCAAGGCGCCGCCCACATCGAGTCCGATGCCGATGCATTGCGCATCGGCGCGACGCTGTCGCCCGGCCCCGCCCTCGATGCGGTACTCGAACAGGCCGCGCAACTGTTGCGCCAAGCCAACTGCCTGCGCGGCTGGCGCGACGAATTGCTCGACGTGCTGGATGGCGATACCGCGCTGGGCGTCATCGAACGCGCGGCGATGCGGCCGCTGGGCCTGTTGACCAAGGCCGTCCACCTGAACGCCTGGACGCCCGATGGCCGCATCTGGATCGCGCGGCGCGCGCTCAGCAAATCCACCGACCCCGGCATGTGGGACACCCTGGTGGGCGGCCTGGCCGGCCGCGGCGAAGACCTGGACGTCGCGCTGGTGCGCGAATGCGGCGAGGAAGCCGGCCTGGACGCGCCGGACCTGGCGCAGCGCTCGCCGCTGCGCACCATCCTGCGCATCCACCGCCGCCTGCCCGAGGGCTACCAGGTCGAGGACGTGCTGACCAGCACCTGCGTGCTGGCGGCGGATGCGCGGCCCGCCAATCGCGATGGCGAAGTGATGGAAATCGCGGCCGCCGACGTCGACACCGTGGTGCGGCGCGTGGCCGACGGTGAATTCACACTGGAAGCGGCGCTGGTGATCCTCGAAGACATCATGCAGCGCCGCGCGGCCGGCGAAATCTGAGCCGGCGCCGCGCGCGGACTGACTGGACGTTCAAAGGGCGCGAGTCAGCGGGCGCGCGACTCGACCGCGCCGGACTGCCGGCGCGGACCTCCCCGCATCAGGCGCTGGCGCCTCCCGGCGCCGGGTCCGTCTCGCGCGTTTCGGCCTTGCGCTCCTCGGCCTTGTGCGCCTCGGCGTGGCGCGTCTCCACCTGTTGCAACGGCGCGGCGCGCGTCTCGACCTGCTGTGGCTGGGCCGCACGGGTCTCGGCCTGCGGCACTTCCACCTGCCGTGCTTCGGCCTGCCGCGTCTCGACCTGCTGTGGACGTTGCGGCGTCTCGGGCGCGTTCGCCACGGCCGGCAGCGCCTGCGACGCGCCCGGATCGGCGGCCCGCAGCGCCTGCACCGCCCGCGTATCGAGCCCGTTCTGCGCCCCCGCGGCCTCGGCCGCTTCCGCCGCCTGTGACGGCGTGAGCGCGGAGGCCGGCGCGGGAGCGGGCGCCGGCGCCGCGTTGGCCTGCGAGAACTGCTTCCAGACCTCGATGGCGCGCAGGCGCTGCTTGGCCACCACCTGGATGCGCTCGCGCAGGTGCTCGTCGCGCGCCAGCAGGGCATGGAAATCGCGCGACGACAGCATCAGCAGCTTGCTGTAGCCCAGCGAGGTCACCTCGGGCGCGATCTGCTGCTCGCCCAGCAGGCCGAGTTCGCCGAAGAACTCGCCGCTGCCCAGTTCGATCATGGTGTTGTCCGGCAGGTGCACCGCCACCGCGCCCGACGCCACGAAACACATCTCTTCGCCATGGCGGCCCTTGGTCAGCACGCGCTGGTCGGGCAGCGACAGGCGCGGCTTGAGCAGCTTGCTGATGGCGCGCAGCGAATCGGCCGACAAGCCCTCGAACAGCGGCACGCGGTTGATCAGGTCGGCCGCGCTCATCTCGATGTCCAGCGGCGGGTGCGTGTCGATATGCGCCCAGCGGCTCTTCAACTGCGCCATCAGGTCGGCGTAGACCTCGCCGCTGATCAGGAACTGTTCCAGCATGTCGCGGTAGCGGATCCGCTCCAGCTCGCGCGCCACCCGGCCCAGGTAGCTTTCCTGCAGCCACTGCGCGTACGACGGGTATTGCAGGTTCAGCGCCTGCATGGCGTTCTCGATCAGGTCCAGGCGGCGCTGGTGCAGCGACACGATGCGCTGCGTGGCGGTTTCACCCAGCAGCGGCGTGATCTGCTCGCGCGCGAACACGATCAGGCGCTGCGCCACCGACCGCTTGCTCATCAGGTTGGCGAAACGATGGCCCAGCTCGCGCGCCAGCCACCCCTGGAAACCGAACAGGTAATGCAGCCGCAAGGCCAGCCGGAAGCCCGAGGAATAGCGCACGTCGGCGATGATGGCGCGCTCGAAGCCCGGCACCCCGCCCATGCGGATCGCGTCCTCCAGCCGTTCGGCCCGCGCCAGCAGCGTTTCCGCCATGCGCCAGTCGACGATCTGCGCCTTGAGGATGTCGAAAAACATTTCCTCCTCGCGCTGCGCCACGATCGCCAGGCCCACCGCCACCCGCTGCTCGTCGCTCATCTGGCTGACCTGGCCGTCATGCACGCTGGTCAGGCTGGCGTCGAACACGGCGCGGATACGGTCGCGCACCTCGCTGCCGATGTGTTCGGTCTTGGCGACTTCCTCGGTCTTGCCCTGCAGGTCCTCCAGCGCCACCGCCAGCGCCTGGTTGCGGATGGTGCGCTCGACCGGCGACAGCTGGTTCAGGCCCAGCATGCGGATCAGCGGCCGCAGGCTGATGCCGTTGACGAACAGCGTCAGCAGCACGAAGCCGGTGGTGGCCACCGCGATGAACTGGCGCGCCTCTTCGGCCACGCCGGTCTGCTCGGTCACGGCCAGCGCCAGGGCCAGCGACACCGCGCCGCGCAGGCCGCCCCACAGCATCACCACCTTGTACGGGTTGCTGACCTTGGTGCCGAGCTTGGTCAGCCCCAGCAGCGGCAGCAGCCCGAACACCACGATGGCCCGCGCCACCAGCGTCACCACGAACACCACCGCCACCAGCACCAGTTCCTGCCAATCGGCCGCCGCCATCAGCTTGGGGATCAGCATGGCCGCGAACAGGAAGATGAGGGAATTGGCCCAGAAGCCGAATTGTTCCCAGGCGCTCGACAGGTATTCGAAGGTGGTCGGCGACATGCGGGTGCGGCCGGTCGACCCCACCACCAGGCCGGCGATCACCGTGGCGACCACGCCCGACACATTCAGGTAGTGCTCGGAGATGAAGAAGGACAGGTAGGCCAGCGTCAGCGTCAGCGTGATCTCGGCCGTGGGAAAGCCGCGCAGCCAGGCGAACAGGAAACAGGCCAGCCGCCCCATGGCGAAGCCGGCGATGCCGCCGCCGATGAAGTGCACGATGAAGTCATTGAAGATGCCGCTGACGGTCAGCTCGCCATGGCCGCCCAGCACGGCCAGCAGCACCGAATACAAGGCGATCGACGCGGCGTCGTTGAACAGGCTCTCGCCCTCGACCAGCGTGGTCAGGCGCTTGGGCGCGCCCACTTCGCGGAAGATGCCCACCACCGCCACCGGGTCGGTGGTCGCCACGATGGCGCCCAGCAGCAGGCAGACCACCAGGCCATAGGGCGAGATCGCGTCCAGCGTCACGCCCACCACCACGGTGCACACCACCACCGCCACGATCGCCATCATCAGGATCGGGCCGATGTCGTCCATCAGGCGCCGCACGTTCATGGACAGCGCGGTCTCGAACAGCAGCACCGGCAGGAACACCATCAGGAAGGTCTCGGAGGAAATCTCGAACCGTTCCAGCGAGTCGAGGAAGTCGCCGATCCAGCTCGGCGCCCAGCCATGGACGTGCACGATGATACCCAGCAAGCAGCCGACGATCGCCAGCAGCACCGAGTAGGGCAGCTTGAGGCGGCCAGCCAGCGGCGGCATGAAGCACACCAGGGTCAACAGCCCGGCCAGGCCGAATACGAGAAAACCTACATCCATGGATAACGCCGCGTCCCGATCATGAAGCTTGTGAGAAGTTCCACAAGAATAGCGGGTTTTCCTGTCGATTCCGGCGAACAGATATTTCCGGCGCACGTTTCGTTACCCCGATCGGGCCAGGCGATACGCGCCGCGACACGATTTTTCGGTAAGGTAGGGGCCGTGCAGAAACTTCGCAGGAGCCGCACTTGGCACGCGTCCATACCCTGGCCCGGCGCACCGACGCCCCGGCCATGCTCGTCCAGCTGACCGATTGCCACCTGTTCGGCGAGCCCGACACCGTGATGCTCGGCGTCAACACCGACGCCAGCTTGCGCGCCGTGCTGCGCCAGATCGAGGCCGACAGCAAGCACCCCGACCTGCTGCTGGCCACCGGCGACCTGTCCCAGGACGGCGAACCCGCCGCCTATCAGCGCCTGGCCGCCATCCTGGGCGCGGCGCCGGCGCTGGAAGGCGCCCGGATCCGTTGCCTGCCGGGCAACCACGACCTGCCCCTGGCGATGCGCCATGAACTGCCCGAATGGTCGGTGCCGGTGACGGACGTGGGCGCCTGGCGCGTGGTCTCGCTGGACACCACCGTGCCCGGCTCGAACGCCGGCCACCTGCCCGACAGCCAGCTCGACCTGCTGGAAGCCGCGCTGGCCGAGGCGCCTGGACGGCACACGCTGCTGGCCATGCACCACAACCCGATGCAGATCGACAGCCACTGGCATGACTCGATGATGATCGACAACCCGCAGGCGCTGTTCAAGCTGCTGGCGCGCTGGCCGCAGGTGCGGGTGCTGCTGTGGGGCCACGTGCACCACGAATTCGACCGCCGCCGCCACAACCTGCGCATGCTGGCCACGCCGTCCACCTGCTTCCAGTTCAGCATTCGCGACGGCAAGCACGTGGTCGACAACCTCGCCCCCGGCTATCGCTGGCTCAAGCTTTACCAGGATGGCTCCATGGCCACCGGCGTGCGGCGCGTGCAGGACGCGCTGTGGCATGCGGCGCAGCCCGGCCCGGCCAGCGCGCAGGCGGCCTGAGCGAGGCCGCGCGTTTCGCGCGCGCAATAAAAAACGGGGCACCATATGCGTGGTGCCCCGCAAGCATCCGTCTCATAGGGGAGGGGAAAGAGGAGAAGCCGAGACGGATGACAAGACTGCCAACCAAAGTTTGCGGTCTACGTGAAGTTAGGCGGTGCCCACTTCATTAAGTTTCTGAAATCGAGCGTTATTTCGCGGCGAATTTGTATCAATTTATTGGTGCGTCGCGACAACGGCCGCCGTGGCCCCTTTCCCGGGGCGCGCCCAGGCTGCGGCGCAAAAGAAAAGGGCCGCGAATCGCGGCCCTTGGCATGGATGCGGCGGGGAATCAGGCGGCCAGGTTGCCGCGCATCTTCTTCAACGCGGCGGCCTCGATCTGGCGGATGCGTTCGGCCGACACGCCGAATTCCTGCGCCAGTTCGTGCAGCGTGGCGCCGCCGTCGTCCTGCAGCCAACGGGCTTCGACGATGCGGCGCGAACGCGGGTCCAGCGCTTCCAGCGCGCTCGACAGGCCCGAGCTCTGCAGCTGGTCGCGCGCGGCGCGTTCCAGCACGCGGGTCGGCTCCTGGCGGCCTTCGTCGGACAGGTACGCGATGGGCGCGTAGCTGTCGTCATCGTCGTCCTGGTTCTCGAGCGACATGTCGCGGCCGGACAGGCGCACTTCCATTTCGCTGACGTCTTCGCGGCGCACGTTGAGTTCGCGCGCGATGTGGTCGACCTGTTCCGGGTCCAGCGTCTGGCCGTCCGGACGCATGCTGCGCAGGTTGAAGAACAGCTTGCGCTGGGCCTTGGTGGTCGCCACCTTGACCAGGCGCCAGTTGCGGATGATGTATTCGTGGATCTCGGCCTTGATCCAGTGCACGGCGAACGACACCAGGCGCACGCCGCGCTCGGGGTCGAAACGCTTGACGGCCTTCATCAGGCCGACGTTGCCTTCCTGGATCAGGTCGGCGTGGGGCAAGCCATAGCCCAGGTACTGGCGCGCCACGGACACCACCAGGCGCAGGTGCGACAGCACCAGTTCGCGCGCGGCGCCCAGGTCTTCGCTGTCGCGCAGGCGGCGGCCGAGTTCGGTTTCGCGTTCGGCCGACAGGACCGGCAGGCGGTTCACGGCCGAGATGTAGGCATCGATCGTGCCGAGCGCGCCCGGATTGGCGATGGCCAACGCCAGGGCGTT
This sequence comes from Achromobacter sp. ISS7, assembly GCF_056523125.1. NCBI lineage: Bacteria > Pseudomonadati > Pseudomonadota > Betaproteobacteria > Burkholderiales > Alcaligenaceae > Achromobacter > Achromobacter sp. ISS7. The sequence goes on from NZ_JAWRZD010000001.1 coordinate 4,355,866, forward strand.
GCCGGAAGTGGCCAACGAGGTACTGGGTTGTTTCATTGCGGCGGTCTCCGGAAAGCGAAGGGGTAAAGACATGGATTCGATGTTAGCACTCTAGTAAAGGGAGTGCTAATTCGACTATTGCGGCGCGTCAAAGTTTCCATCCAGCAACGCGTCCCCATTTTAAATTCGCACCGGGCGCGTGGGCGCCAGCGCCCTGGCGGGCCGGGTCCGCTTCACCCGCAATCGGGGGCCGGCTGCCCCGGCTACCAGCCCAGGCGCTTCAGCCCGGCCGCGGTGGCCTCGCCGTCCGGTCGGGCGAACAGCGCGCCGCGCGGATCCATATAGACCTGGTACTTCGCGCCGTCGAACAGCGGCATGTAGGCCGCGCTGCCGAATTGGACATCGACGAAGGGGAACCAGTTCGGGAAGCTCTGCTTGAGCGAACCCAGGTCCGGCGCCGGCCAGTCGTCCAGCGCATGCACCGAACGCGTCGCCGAGGCCTCGCGCGCGGCGTCGCTATAACGGCCGGACAGGCGTTCCAGGCGGTACAGCGGCGACACGCCGGCCATCAGGGCCGGCAGACGCCAGCGCACCACGCGGGCGTCGATCTGCCACTGGTCGCCATACAGCACGTACTGCTTGGTGCCCACGCCCGGCGCGCTGGCGCTGACCTGGAACTGGCCTTCCGCCTGCTGGCGGATCTCGATCCGGGCAACGGGTTCGTCGGTGGTCAGCTTGAAGAACTGGACCAGCGACAGCGCCAGCAGCCCCGACACGCCGCCCAGCAACAGCAGCAACAGGCCGAACACGCGCCGCACGGGCCGGAACTGGAAGGTGCGCCGGCCGCGCTCGTCGCGCGGGCCGCCCTTGCCCAGCAGCATCGCCAGGCCCGGCAGGAAGACGACCACCGCGGCCAGCAGGATCCAGACGAAGGGAGCGATTCCGTTGATCAAATCAGGCGATCCTATGCAAAGAACGCCACGGCCGGGGACCGGGCGGGGGACGCCGCGGGCCTGCCACGGCAGGCCGCCCAGTATAGAAGCGGGGCGTCAGGCGGCCGGCTTTCCAAGCCGCTCGACGTGAAACCGGATGTGATCCTCGATGAAGGTCGAGATGAAGTAATAGCCATGGTCGTAGCCTTCCTGGCGGCGCAGCACCAGCGGCTGGCCGGCGCTGGCGCAGGCGGCCTCGAATACCTCGGGATACAACTGCTCGGCCAGGAACTGGTCGGCGCTGCCCTGGTCGAGCAGGATGCCGCCGGGGAACGGCTGGCGCAGGCCGCGCATCAGCGCCGAGGCGTCGTAGGCGGCCCAGTCGTCGCGGTTCTCGCCCAGGTAGGCGCCGAACGCCTTCTGGCCCCAGGGGCACTGGCTGGGCGCGGCGATCGGGGCGAACGCCGAGACCGAGCGGAACTTGCCCGGATTGCGCAGCGCCAGCACCAGCGCGCCGTGGCCGCCCATCGAGTGGCCGAAGATGCCGACGCGCGCGGCGTCGCCGGGCAGGGCGGTGGTGACGATGCCATGGAGCTCGCGGGTCACGTAGCTGTCCATGCGGTAGTGGGTGCGCCAGGCCGAGGTGGTGGCGTCCAGGTAGAAGCCGGCGCCGGTGCCCAGGTCCCAGCTTTCGTCTTCGCCGGGCACGTTGGCGCCGCGCGGGCTGGTGTCGGGCGCCACCAGCATCACGCCCAGCTCGGCGGCCAGGCGCTGGGCGCCCGCCTTGATCATGAAGGTTTCCTCGGTGCAGGTCAGGCCGGCCAGGTAGAACAGCACCGGCACCGGGCCGTGCTCGGCCTGCGGCGGGACGAACACCGAAAACCGCATCGGCAGGCCGATCTCGGCCGACTCATGGCGGTAATAGCGCTGCGAACCCCCGAAACAACGATGCTGGGAAATGAGTTCCAGGGAGGCGAGCATGGGAAGTCTCCGGGTCTGAGGCTGAAGAAAATTCGGTCGGAATTAGGGTATATCCACGGTACGACGATCCGTCGCCGAATGTTAACCTGCCCGAATTGGAGTCCTTTCCACAAAAAGTAGCGATTCCGCGCCCATATTGTGATCGCGGGGCTTGACCAGCGTTCACCGTGGCACTATTTATATACGTGAGAGAAGACAACCCGTTCTTCTGGAAGCGCAAGCCCTGACACTATGGCCCGTCTGCCCCGTCTGTACGCCCCTGGGCTGCCCCAACTGGTGCAGGCCAACTTCATTCAGCCGCTGGCGGCGGCATCACAGCCCGCCCCGGCCGATATCCTCAACCAGCTAGCCACGTGGCTGGGCGAATCCGCCCAGCGCCACCGGGTATCGGTGCATGGCTGGCTGCTCGCCAACGACCGCATCCTGCTGCTGGCCACCCCCGCCGACGAGGAAGGCCTGCCGCGCCTGATGCAGACGCTGGGCCGCAACCTGGCGGCGCGCCTGCGCGGCGGCCGGGTATTCGCCGGCCGCTACCGATCGGCCCTGCTCGAACCTGGCGCCTGGGTGCTGCCCGCGCTGGTCTGGCTGGAAACCTATCCGGTGCGCAGCGGCGCCTCGCAGGATCCCGACTCCTGGCCCTGGTCCTCGGCCTCCAGCCATACCGGCAACACTACGGCCGCGCCGGCGCAGTGGCAGTCCGACCACGCCGACTACTGGGCCTGCGGCAACACGCCGTTCGATCGCCAGGCCAACTACCGCAAGCGCCTGCAGGACGGCCTGTCGCGCGAGGAAAGCCAGCGCATCGACCAGGCCGTTTCTGGCCAGTGGGCGCTGGGCGGCCCGAGCTTCATCGCCAGCCTGGCCCACACCGCCAGCCGTCGCGTGGCCCCGGGCCAACGCGGACGCCCGCGCAAGAAGCCGGCCACGCCGGCCGCCGCCGACTCCGACGGCGATACCGCCCCGGCCGCATCGCCGGCGTCACCGCCGCCGACCTCCGGAACCTCCGGAAGCGGATCGACCTCCTGACACAGCGCCTTCGGGCGCTTTTTTCATGCCGCCGCGATCACCGTGGCGGCATGAACGCGTGCATCCGACGCTGCCCGATGGACGCCGAGCGGCCCGCCAAATTCGCTAAAAAGCATCACAATAATTAGGGACAAAACATGGCGAAAATGAGGGAGTCATGCTCTCAAGAACCATGCGGGTCGGCACACCCCCGTGGCAAGCCTTGATTGGCGCGGCTCTTGTTGCGTCCCCGTATTAATGCTCTATGACGGTGCATTGAATTAATTGGGGTCATACCCCTTATATTCCTATTGCACCCTACTACGCGCGGGGGTATTGTCCGTTCCTGCACTGCAACATTAGAACGCAGTCTTACTGCGGAGCGCGCCATGCCCCAAATCACCCCGAACGAATCCTGTCCCACCCCCAAGGCGACCCCGATCGATGCCAGCCGCATCGGCCTGCCGCCTGCCCAGGGCCTGTACCACCCCAAGAACGAACATGACGCCTGTGGCGTGGGGTTCGTGGCGCACATCAAGGGCAAGAAAAGCCACGCCATCATCCAGCAAGGCCTGAAGATCCTGGAAAACCTGGATCACCGCGGCGCGGTGGGCGCGGACAAGCTGATGGGCGACGGCGCCGGCATCCTGATCCAGATCCCCGACACGCTGTACCGCGACGAGTTCGCGCAGCACGGCATCACCCTGCCCCCGCCCGGCGAATACGGCGTGGCCATGGTGTTCCTGCCCAAGGAAACCGCCTCGCGCCTGGCCTGCGAACAGGAACTGGAGCGCTCGGTGCGCGCCGAAGGCCAGGTCGTGCTGGGCTGGCGCAACGTGCCCGTGGACGTCGACATGCCGATGTCGCCCACCGTGCGCGACTGCGAACCCGTGATCCGCCAGCTGTTCATCGGCCGCGGCGCCGACGTGATGGTGCCGGACGCGCTGGAACGCAAGCTGTACGTGATCCGCAAGACCGCCAGCCACGCCATCCAGAACATGCACCTGGCGCACGGCAAGGAATACTTCGTGCCCTCGGCCTCGGTGCGCACCGTGGTCTACAAGGGCCTGCTGCTGGCCGACCAGGTCGGCCGCTACTACCGCGACCTGGCCGACCCGCGCACCGTGTCGGCGCTGGCGCTGGTGCACCAACGCTTCTCGACCAACACCTTCCCGGCCTGGCCGCTGGCCCACCCGTACCGCATGATCGCCCACAACGGCGAAATCAACACGGTCAAGGGCAACTTCAATTGGCTGCGCGCCCGCGAAGGCATGATGCAGTCGGCCGTGCTGGGCGACGACCTGAAGAAGCTGTACCCCATCGTCTACGAAGGCCAGTCGGACACCGCCACGTTCGACAACTGCCTGGAACTGCTGGTGAATTCGGGCTACTCGCTGGCCCACGCCATGATGATGATGATCCCGGAAGCCTGGGAGCAGCACACGCAGATGGACGAGAGCCGCCGCGCTTTCTACGAATACCACGCCGCCATGATGGAGCCGTGGGACGGCCCCGCCGCGGTCGCCTTCACCGACGGCCGCCAGATCGGCGCCACGCTCGACCGCAACGGCCTGCGTCCGGCGCGCTACCTGGTGACCGATGACGACATGGTCATCCTGGCTTCCGAAGCCGGCACCCTGTCGATCCCGGAAAACCGCATCACCAAGAAGTGGCGCCTGCAGCCGGGCAAGATGTTCCTGATCGACCTGGAACAGGGCCGCATCATCGACGACGCCGAGATCAAGCTGCAACTGGCCAACAGCCGTCCGTACCGCCAGTGGATCGAACGCCTGCAGATCAAGCTGGAATCGCTGCCGGCCCCGCGCCAGGCCGCCGTGCCCGCGCAATCGCCGGTGGCGCTGCTGGATCGCCAGCAGGCCTTCGGCTGGACCCAGGAAGACTACAAGTTCATCCTGGAACCCATGGCCTCGACCGGCGAGGAAGTGATCGGCTCGATGGGCAATGACGCCCCGCTGGCCGTGCTGTCCGACCGCGCCAAGCCGTTCTACAACTATTTCCGCCAGCTGTTCGCCCAGGTCACCAACCCGCCGATCGACCCGATCCGCGAACAGATGGTGATGTCGCTGGTGTCGTTCATCGGCCCCAAGCCCAACCTGCTGGACATCAACAACGTCAACCCGCCGCTGCGCCTGGAAGTGTCGCAGCCGGTGCTGGACTTCGCCGCCATGGCGCAGATCCGCGACATCGAGCAGGTGACGGGCAAGAAATTCCGCAGCTTCGAGCTGGATATCACCTACCCGGCCGCCTGGGGTCCCGAGGGCATTGAAGCCCGCGTGGCCGCGCTGTGCGCGCGCGCCGTGGACGCGGTCCAGAGCGGCTACAACATCCTGATCGTGTCGGACCGCCTGGTCGACGGCGAGCGCGTGGCCATCCCCGCGCTGCTGGCCACCTCGGCGGTGCACCAGCACCTGATCCGCGCCGGCCTGCGCACCAACACCGGCCTGGTGGTGGAAACCGGCTCGGCCCGCGAAGTGCACCACTTCGCGCTGCTGGGCGGCTACGGCGCCGAAGCCATCCACCCCAACCTGGCGCTGGAATCGCTGGGCAAGATGAGCGACCCGGAAAAGGCCGTCAAGAACTTCATCAAGGCGATCGGCAAGGGCCTGAACAAGGTGATGTCCAAGATGGGCATTTCCACCTACATGTCCTACACCGGCGCCCAGATCTTCGAAGCGGTCGGCCTGCAGAGCAGCCTGGTGAACAAGTACTTCACCGGCACCGCCTCCAACATCGAGGGCATCGGCATCTTCCAGGTGGCCGAGGAAGCGCTGCGCCAGCACCGCGCCGCGTTCAGCAGCGACCCGGTCCTGGCCAACGACCTGGACGCGGGCGGCGAATACGCCTATCGCGTGCGCGGCGAAGAGCACATGTGGACGCCGGACTCCATCGCCAAGCTGCAGCACGCCTCGCGCGCCAACAACTACCGCACGTACAAGGAGTACGCGCAGATCATCAACGACCAGAGCCGCCGCCACATGACGCTGCGCGGCCTGTTCGAGTTCCGCTTCGACCCGTCGCGCGCCATTCCGCTCGATGACGTCGAATCGGCCAAAGACATCGTCAAGCGCTTTGCCACCGGCGCCATGTCGCTGGGTTCGATCTCGACCGAGGCGCACTCGGTGCTGGCCGTGGCCATGAACCGCATCGGCGGCAAGTCCAACACCGGCGAAGGCGGCGAAGACGAACTGCGCTACCGCGCCGAGATGCGCGAAGGCCGCAGCACCATCAAGGACGGCGACACGCTGGCCTCGCTGCTGGGTCCGGAACGCATCGAAGCCGACGTCGAACTCAAGAAGGGCGACTCGCTGCGCTCGAAGATCAAGCAGGTCGCCTCGGGCCGCTTCGGCGTCACCGCCGAGTACCTGTCGTCGGCCGACCAGATCCAGATCAAGATGGCGCAGGGCGCCAAGCCTGGCGAGGGCGGCCAGCTGCCCGGCCACAAGGTCTCGGAATACATCGCCAAGCTGCGCTATTCGGTGCCGGGCGTGGGCCTGATCTCGCCGCCGCCGCACCACGACATCTACTCGATCGAGGACCTGGCGCAGCTGATCCACGACCTGAAGAACGTCAACACCAAGGCCTCGATCTCGGTCAAGCTGGTGTCGGAAGTCGGCGTCGGCACGGTGGCCGCGGGCGTGGCCAAGGCCAAGGCCGACCACGTCGTGATCGCCGGCCATGACGGCGGCACGGGCGCCTCGCCGGTGTCGTCCATCAAGCACGTCGGCACGCCGTGGGAACTCGGCCTGGCCGAAACCCAGCAGACGCTGGTGCTGAACCGCCTGCGCAGCCGCATCCGCGTGCAGGCCGACGGCCAGATGAAGACCGGCCGCGACGTCGTCATCGGCGCGCTGCTGGGCGCCGATGAATTCGGCTTCGCCACGGCGCCGCTGGTCGTCGAAGGCTGCATCATGATGCGCAAGTGCCACCTGAACACCTGCCCGGTGGGCGTGGCCACGCAGGATCCGGTGCTGCGCAAGAAGTTCCAGGGCAAGCCCGAACACGTCGTCAACTTCTTCTTCTTCATCGCCGAGGAAGTGCGCGAGATCATGGCCCAGCTGGGCATCCGCAAGTTCGACGACCTGATCGGCCGCGCCGACCTGCTGGACATGCGCTCGGGCGTCGAGCACTGGAAGGCGCAGGGCCTGGACTTCGCCCGCGTGTTCCACCAGACCCAATCCGACGCCGACGTGCGCCAGACCGAAGAGCAGGACCACGGCCTGGCCGGCGCGCTCGACCATCAGCTGATCGAGCGCAGCAAGCCCGCGCTGGAACGCGGCGAAAAGGTCTCGTTCATCGTGCCGGTGCGCAACCGCAACCGCACCATCGGCGCCATGCTGTCGGGCGCCGTGGCCGCGCGCTACGGCCATGACGGCCTGCCGGACGACACCATCCACATCCAGTGCAACGGCACCGCCGGCCAGAGCTTCGGCGCGTTCCTGGCCCATGGCATCACCATGGACCTGGTGGGCGAAGGCAACGACTACGTCGGCAAGGGCCTGTCGGGCGGCCGCATCATCGTGCGCTCGCCCAACGATTTCCGCGGCTTCGGCCCCGACCACATCATCGCCGGCAACACCGTCCTGTACGGCGCGCTGGCGGGCGAGGCCTTCTTCAACGGCGTGGCCGGCGAACGCTTCGCGGTGCGCAACTCGGGCGCCGCCACGGTCGTGGAAGGCACCGGCGACCACGGCTGCGAATACATGACGGGCGGCACCGTGGTGGTGCTGGGCGCCACCGGCCGCAACTTCGCCGCCGGCATGTCGGGCGGCGTGGCGTACGTGTGGGATCCGGAGCGCACGCTCAAGCATCGCGCCAACCTGTCGATGGTCGAACTGGAAGCCGTGGTGCCGCATGCCGAGCAGCAGGCCCAGAACAACATCGACGTCTGGCACAGCGCGCAGCGCGGCGGCGAACGCGAAACGGATGAAGCCATCCTGCGCCGCCTGGTGGAAGACCACTTCCGCTACACCGGCAGCTTCCGCGCCCGCGAGATCCTGGGCGACTGGGAAGCCTCGCGCGGCAAATTCGTAAAGGTCATGCCGACGGACTACCGCCGCGCATTGGGTGAAATGTGGCGTGCAGCCAACCCGCAACAACTGGCTGCGTGAGGAATACCATGGGAAAGATTACCGGCTTTATGGAATACCAGCGCCTGCAGGAGGCCTCCGAGGCCCCGCAGAAGCGGCTGAAGAACTGGCGCGAATTCGTGCTGCACCTGACGGACGACCAGGCCAAGCAGCAGGCGGCGCGCTGCATGGACTGCGGCATCCCGTTCTGCAACAACGGCTGCCCGGTCAACAACATCATCCCCGACTGGAATGACCTGGTGTACAAGCAGGACTGGCGCCGCGCGCTGGACGTGCTGCATTCCACCAACAACTTCCCGGAATTCACCGGCCGCATCTGCCCGGCGCCGTGTGAAGCCGCCTGTACCTTGAACATCAACAGCGACGCCGTGGGCATCAAGTCCATCGAGCACGCCATCATCGACAAGGGCTGGGCCGAAGGCTGGGTCGCGCCGCAACTGCCGGCGCGCAAGACCGGCAAGAAGGTCGCGGTGGTAGGCTCCGGCCCCGCCGGCATGGCGTGCGCGCAGCAGCTGGCGCGCGCCGGCCACTCGGTCACGCTGTTCGAGAAGAGCGACCGCATCGGCGGCCTGCTGCGCTACGGCATTCCCGACTTCAAGCTGGAAAAGCACCAGATCGACCGCCGCATATCGCAGATGGAAGCCGAAGGCGTGGAATTCGCGCCCTCGACCTACGTCGGCAACCCGTCCGACCCCGTGGCCGACGGCCTGACCGTGCGCACCCCGGACTCGCTGCTGGCCGAATTCGACGCCGTGGTGATGAGCGGCGGTTCGGAAACCCCGCGCGACCTGCCGGTGCCCGGCCGCGAGCTGTCGGGCGTGTACTTCGCCATGGACTTCCTGCGCCAGCAGAACAAGGCCGTGGCCGGCGACCGCCTCACCAACCAGACGCTGGCCAAGGGCAAGCACGTGGTGGTGATCGGCGGCGGCGACACCGGTTCCGACTGTGTCGGCACCAGCAACCGCCACGGCGCCGCCTCGGTCACGCAGTTCGAGCTGATGCCCCAGCCGCCCGAATCCGAGAACAAGACCATGACGTGGCCGTACTGGCCGCTGAAGATGCGCACCTCGTCCTCGCACGAGGAAGGCTGCGAGCGCGACTGGTCGGTGACCACCAAGCTGCTGCAGGGCAGCAACGGCAAGGTCGAGAAGCTGGTCGGCGCCCGCGTCGAGTGGTTCAAGGACGAAGCCACCGGCCAGATGAAGATGCGCGAGGTCGAAGGCTCGGAATTCGAGATCAAGGCCGACCTGGTGCTGCTGGCCATGGGCTTCGTGTCGCCGGTGCAGACCGTGCTGGATGCCTTCGGCGTCGACCGCGACGCGCGCGGCAACGTGCGCGCCAACACCGACGACTACCGCACCAACGTGGAAAAGGTCTTCACCGCCGGCGACATGCGCCGCGGCCAGTCCCTGGTGGTCTGGGCCATCCGCGAAGGCCGCCAGTGCGCGCGTTCGGTGGATGCCTACCTGATGGGGTCGAGCGAATTGCCGCGCTGAACGCGCCGCGTCCCGGGGTCCGCCAGACCTGGCGGGTCCTGACCCGCTTGCGCCGCCCGGCACCCCGTGCCCGGCGGCGCGGTTTTTTCAGCCAACCGACATTTCGCCTTGCGTAAGATGCGGCATCGCCCCGCCGCGCCATCCGCCATGTCCGCCACCGATCCCGCCGTTGCCGCACCGCCGACGCTGCCGCAGATTTTCCTGGCCTTCTCCAAGGTCGGCCTGACCAGTTTCGGCGGCGGGCTGAGCGGCTGGATGATGCGCGAATTCGTGCAGCAGCGGCGCTGGCTGTCCGAATCCGACTTTCTCAGCGGCCTGGCGCTGGCGCAGTCGTTCCCCGGCGTAAACGTGGTGAACCTGGCCATCTGGATCGGCTTTCGCCTGCGCGGCGGCCCCGGCGCGCTGCTGGGCGGCCTGGGCATCACGGTGCCGCCGATGCTGGTGGCGATCGCCGCCGCGGCGCTGTTCGCCCGCCTGGCCCAATCGCACGGCCTGCACGTGGCGATGGCGGGCGTGGCGGCGGCGGCGGTGGGCGTGTCGTTGCAGACCGGCCTGCGCGCCGCGCGGCGCGCGCTGCAGGGCTGGGTGCCGGCCGCGGTCATGGGCGTGACCTTCGCCGCCATCTTCCTGTTGCGCCTGCCGCTGTTGTGGGTGGTGGGCGTCATGGCGCCGCTGTCGATCGGCATCGCCTACTCGCGCCTGCGGCGCCGGGAGCGGCAAGCATGAACCTGGCCACGCTGCACGACCTGTTCGCGGTCTTCACGCCGCAGTCGTTCCTGACGGTGGGCGGCGGCCAGAGCATCCTGCCCGAGATCCACCGCCAGGCCGTGGACAACTACGGCTGGATCACCGAGGCGCAGTTCCTGGACTACTTCGCGCTGTCGCGCATCACGCCGGGGCCGGCCTCGCTGCTGGTGACGCTGATCGGCTGGCAGGTGGGCGGCTGGGCCGGCGCCATCGCCGCCTCGATCGCGATCTTCCTGCCTTGTTCGCTGTTGATCTATGCGCTGGCGCGGGTCTGGGCGCGCTACCGCCACGCCACCTGCGTGCGCGCCATCGAGGCCGGACTGGTGCCGGTGGCGGCCGGCATGATCCTGGCTTCGTCGTGCACGCTGCTGCGCGCCGCCGAAGGCGGGGCCTGGGCCTGGGGCGTGGCCGCCGTCTCGACGCTGGCGCTGGTCTACACCCGCGTCAGCCCCTTCCTGATGCTGGCGCTGGGCGCGGTCGTGTTCCTGGCCGCGCTGGCCTGACGCGCAACCCCGCCCATCGCCGCGCCGGCGGGCCCGGCTCCGCGCCCAGCCGCCGGCCGTCGCGTCGCTAGGCGCCGCCGCCCTGCATGCGCTGGCCCGACACCGCGGCCTGGCCCAGCCAGTACACCGCGCCCGCCACCACGAAGCTGGCCGGCGCCGCGAAGGTCGCGGCCAGGCCGCTCACGTGCATCAACACCAGGCCGCTCGCGGCGCCCGCGAACCAGGCGCCCAGGCCGCGGCGGTTGTAAGCGCTGCCGCCGCCCGGCGCCGGCTCGGTCTCGCCCACCGCCAGGATGTGCACCAGCGCCACCGCGACCCACGCCACCACGAAGATGCCCTGGTAGGCCAGCGCCTGCAGCAGGTAGGCGAACACGTCGAACAGCATCAGGGCGTACGACACCAGGCCCACCACCACTGCCCACGCCGCCTTGGGCCAGCGGCCCAGGCCGAAGCGGGCGAAGAAGGCCTGCATGTTGATGGTGGCCAGGTAGTAGTTGGCGGTGTTGATGCGGGTCTGCGTCACCCACACGAAGAACAGGCCGCCCAGCCCCATCAGCTTGAGCAGCGCCAGCACCACCGACACTTCGCTCAAGGCGCCATCGCCGGGAATGATGGCGACCAGGTAGATGCCGGCCACGCCATTGAGCAGGAAGGTGACCAGGTAGAACGGCATGCCGAAGTTGTAGCGGCCGTGGTAGCGCGCATCCTCGCGGCGGCCGAAGCGCGCGTAGTCGAAGGTGAACATCATCAGGATCCACACGCCCATGTAGTACACGTAGGCGTCCCACCAGCCGCCCGCCACCGGCCCGCCGGCCGGGCCGAACGCCAGCCAGGCGTCGCTGTAGCCGTATTCGCGCGTGGCCAGCACCACCGCCAGCAGCAGGCCGCCCAGGTAGAACGGCAGCAGCACGCCGTTGAACTTGTCGAGCCAGCGCTGCACGCTGCCGAAGATCAGCAGCACACTGTAGATGACCACCAGCAGCGCGAAGGCCCAGTAGGGCACGGCCGGGAACATGTGGTGCGCGGCGACGGCCATCACCGAGCCCTCGAACACGGCGTAGTAGATGGCGGTGGCGAAGAAGATCAGCGTGGCCAGCGCCGCGCCCGAGGTGCCGAACACGCCGCGCGAGAACAGCGCCACCGACTGCCCGGTGCGGATGGCATAGCGCGAGATCACGGCGTTGATGAGGCCATACGAAATCACCGACAGCACCATGCCGATGATGGCGTTGCGGGCGCCGTAGTTGAGCGCCAGCGTGGCGCCGACCACGATGTAGAAGATGGCGCTGCATACGGCCCACCAGGCCATGGTGAGCGGGAATCGGCCCATGCGGTCGGCATCGGCCACGGTGGCTAGGGAAGTGTCCCGGTCGGAGGACGAGGAGCTGGAAGCAAGGTTGGCCATGGAGGCTCTCCTGACGTGCTGAAGAACCGCGGAATGCGGACGAGTACGGCGTGCAGCGTGTGAAACTCGAAAGGCACAGGCGCAGGCGCGCCCGCCCGGCCCGTCGCAACGGGCCGGAAGGAAAGCAGCGATCAACGGGAAAGCGGGGCGGGGATCAACCCATGGCGGTGCGCAGCCGCTCGAGGCGGGCGCGGTAGTCCTTGCGGGCCTGCAAGGCGGTCTCGAGCGTGATGCGCTCGAAGCGGGCCTGCTGGTTGGGCTGCATCTGGCCAACCTTGTCGAGGTCGGCGCTGATGACGGTGCCGATCATGGCGTAGCCGCCGCCGGAGACGGCGTCGCGATGCAGGATGATGGGTTCGACCCCGGCCGGCACCTGGATCGACCCGATCGGATAGCAGGCGTCGACGATGTTGGACGGATCGGCACCGGCGCCGAACGGCTGCTCGCGCGGCTGGAACTTGAGCGCGCGGCCTTTCTTGTAGCGGTAGCCGATGCGGTCGGCTTCCGAGGTCACGCTCCAGGCGTCCTCGTAGAACGAGGCGGCCGATTCCGGCATCAGGCGATGGTCGTACAGGCCCGGCACCACGCGCAGCACCTGCTCCTTCGGGCACTCGCTGGCGAGTTCGGCCGGCAGCGCGCGGCCCACCCGCGCACCCGGGTGCGGCGCACCCACCCGCAGGCGGTCGCCGGCCTGCAGGCGGCGGCCCTCGAAGCCGCCGATGGCGCCCAGCGTGTAGGTCGAACGGCTGCCCAGCACCTTGGGCACGTCGATGCCGCCGGCGATCGCCAGGCAGGCGCGCGCGCCGGCCTGCACGAAGTCGAACGACAGCCGGGCGCCGGCCGGCACCGCCAGCGCGGTGTTGCAGGCCTGCGCCTGGCCGTCGATCCTGGGCATCATGGTGGCGCCGGTGACGGCGATCACCGCGGCGCGCGTGAAGCGCAGCTCGGGCCCCATCAGCGTGCATTCCAGCACCGCCGCGTCCTCGGGGTTGCCCACCAGCAGGTTGGCGGCGGCCAGCGCGTACTGGTCCAGCGCGCCCGAGGGCGGAATGCCCAGGTGGTAGTAGCCCTGGCGGCCACGGTCCTGGACCGACGTCGCCAGCCCGGGCTTGATCACTTCGATGAGCGGTTCGTCATGCGACATGGAGCGTCTCCAGAAGGCGGGCGTTGTACTGCGCGGGCGCGGCCATGAATTCGGACAGCGAGAACGACACCGGGCGGATGTTGAGCTGGAAGGTGCCGGCCTCGACCTCGGCCACCGCGGTGTCGTAGTCGGCGCGGCTGATCGGCTTGAACTTGACGATGTCGCCGGGGCGGAAGAACACCATGGAATCGCGCAGGTGCGCCTGGCGCTGGGCCGGCTCGAAGATCGGCGCGGGCGTCACGCCGAACATCTGGTAGCCGCCGGCGCCGCGCACGGAATAGATGCAGGCGAAGCAGCCGCCGTGCCCCACCGTGTGCTTGGGGGTGTCGGTGCGAGGCCGCAGGTATTTGGGCACTTCCAGCTGCCGTTCTCGTTCGACCATCTGGAACATGAACGGCAGGCCGGCCACGAAGCCCACCATCGACACGAACCAGGGCGCGCTGGAATGCGCCGCGATGAATTCGTCGGTGCCGGCAAAGCCGTTGATGCGCGCGGCGTATTCCAGGTCGGTCGAGTCCGGGTCCTGGTGACGCTCGCGAAAGCGCATCAGCGTCTCGTGGGTCCAGGGGTCGTTGTACAGCACTGGCACCTCGATGACGCGGGTATCGAGCCGCAGGTTGTCCAGGTCGATGGTGGCCTCGATCTCGCGCAGGATGGCCAGCATGGCCTCGGGCGCGACCTGCTCGGGGTCGTAGCGGATCTGGTACGAGGCGTTGGCCGGGCAGATCTCGCTGACGCCGGGCACGGCGCGCTCGCGCAGCGCGCGCGTGATCGCCATGCCCTTGAAGAACGCGGCCAGCGACATCGATTCGCTGATCTCGGCGAAGATGAATTCATCGCCGCCATGGGTGTAGCGCACCGTCATTGGGTCCCCTCCCGCTGCTGCATCCAGCTTTCCAGATAGTTGGTGTGATAGTCGCCCGCCAGCACGCCCGCATCGGCCACCAGGGCGCGGTGCAGGGCCAGCGTCGACGGCACGCCCTCGAATTCGGTTTCGTCCAGCGCGCGCGCCATCCGCGCCAGCGCGGCGTCGCGGTCTTCGTCCCACACGATCAGCTTGGCCAGCAGCGAATCGTAGTAGGGCGGCACCACGCTGCCGGCGTACACCATCGAATCGATGCGCACGCCCGGTCCGGCCGGCCAGCGCACGTGCGACACGGTGCCGGGGCCGGGCGCGAAATTGCGCGACGGGTCTTCGGCGTTCAGGCGGCATTCGATGGCGGCGCCACGCATGACGATGTCCGATTGCTTGAAGCGTAGCGGCTCGCCGTCGGCGATGCGCAGCATCTCGCGCACCAGGTCGATGCCGGTGATGGCCTCGGTGATGGGATGCTCGACCTGGATGCGCGTGTTCATCTCGATGAAGTAGAACTCGCCGCGGGTCTCGTCGTACAGGTACTCCAGCGTGCCCGCGCCGCGGTAGCCCACCGATTCGGTCAGGCGCAGCGCCGATTCGCACAGCGCCTGGCGCAACGCGGGGCTGAGCGCCGGAGACGGCGCTTCCTCGAACACCTTCTGGCGGCGGCGCTGCAGCGAGCACTCGCGCTCGAACAGGTGCACCGCGCGCTCGCCGTCGCCCAGCACCTGCACCTCGATGTGGCGGGCGCGCGGCAGGTAGCGCTCCAGGTAGACGCCGCCGTCGCCGAAGGCAGCGCGCGCCTCGGCCTGCGCCATGGGGATGGCCTCGCGCAGCTGCGCCTCGTCGATCGCCACGCGGATGCCGCGGCCGCCACCGCCGGCGCTGGCCTTGATCATCAGCGGATAGCCGATCTGCGCGGCGTGGCTCAGGGCCTCGTCCAGCGAGCCCACCACGCCCTCGCTGCCCGGCACCGTGGGCACGCCCGCCGCCTTGGCGCAGGCACGCGCCGCGGCCTTGTCGCCCATGCTGCGGATGGTGCGGGCGTCGGGGCCGACGAACACCAGGCCGGCGTCGGTCACGGCCTGGGAGAAATCGGCGTTCTCGGCCAGGAAGCCGTAGCCCGGATGGATCGCGTCGGCGCCGCTCTCGCGCGCCGCCGCCAGCAGGGCCTCGGCATTCAGATAGCTGCGGGTGGCGTGGGCCGGGCCGATGTGGACGGCGGCGTCGGCCAGGCGCACCGCCAGCGCATCGCGATCGGCGTCGCTGTAGACCGCCACCGTGCGCATGCCCAGCTCGCGCGCGGCGCGGATCACGCGCAGCGCGATCTCGCCGCGGTTGGCGACCAGCAGGGTCTGGATGCGTCGCGGCCGGTAGAAGGAATGCATGCCCATGCCTCAGCCCTCGATCCGCAGCAGGGGCTGGCCCGGTTCGACCGGATCGCCATCGGCCACCAGGATCTCGGCGACCACGCCGCCGATCTCGGCCTCGATCTGGTTGAACTGCTTCATCACCTCGACGATGCCGACCACGTCGCCCGGCTTGATGGCGGCGCCCACCTCGACGAACGGCGCCGCGTCGGGACTGGGACGGCGATAGAAGGTGCCGGGCAGTGGGCTCTGGATCTCTTGCTGCGACATGGTTTTCTCCTTGGAATGTATGGGAATGGTGGGCGGATCAGGACAGCTGCGGCGGCGCGATGCGGATACCGTGCGCCTCCAGGCGGGCGCGAGTGGCCTGCACCAGCGCCAGCGCGCCGGGGGTATCGCTGTGGATGCAAACGGAGTCGAAGCCGATCGGGATGTCGCGGCCGTCCACGGTGCGCACCTTGCCGTCGGTGCACGCGCGCAGCACCTTGTCGGCCACCTGCTCCGGATCGAGCGCCTGGGTGTAGCGCGTGAACACGATCGAGCCGCTGGCGTCGTAGTCGCGGTCCGCGTAGAACTCGCGCACCACCGGCAGGCCCAGCTCGCGCGCCACCTTGCAGGTCAGCGAGTTCTCCATGCAATACAGCATCAGCGTGGGTTCCAGGTCGCGCAGCGTCTGCACCAGCCGGCGCGACAGGGTTTCGTCGCGCGCGGCGCGCATGTAGAGCGCGCCATGCGGCTTGACGTGCTGCAGGCGCAGGCCATAGAGGCGGGCGAATTCGCGCAGCGCGCCGACCTGGTAGACGATGTCGTTGACCAGGCCCTCGGCGTTCTCGTTCAGGTCGCGGCGGCCGAAGCCGACCAGGTCGCGAAAGCCGGGATGCGCGCCGATGCCGATGCCGTGCTCGCGCGCCATCACCACGGTGCGGTTCATGATGTTGGGATCGCCGGCGTGAAAGCCGGTGGCGATGTTGGCCGAGCTGATCAGCGGCATGATGGCGTCGTCCACGTCATCGCCGATTTTCCAGGAACCAAAGCCCTCGCCCATGTCGGAGTTCAGGTCTATCGTCGCCTTGCTCATGAAACAGGATCTCCTTCCATTTGCGGGCCGGTGGCCCGCGCAATGCCTGCACAGTAGCGAAGCGCCCGAGGGATAAAAAGTTCTTTTTTTGGATCAATCCTTATCTGAATTTCAGATGCCCCACGTTGCGCACCAAATCGGGGCGGTTGAAGAATTCCTATGAAATTTCAGGGATTTCCCTGAGATTCCCTGCACCCCGATGGCGCGGATAAACAGATATTCTGGCGGCTGACTATCTATTAATCAGATATTGCCGCCATGTCGCTTACCCTCCGGCAGCTCAAATATTTCGTCGCGGCCGCCGAACTCGGACAGATCTCACAAGCGGCGATCCAGCTGGCGATCTCGCAATCGGCCGTCACCACCGCCATCCGCGAACTGGAAGAGAGCGTGGGCTCGCCACTGTTCCAGCGCAGCGCCAGCGGCGTGGCGCTGACCGAGACCGGACGCGGCTTCCTCAACCACGCCTACAACATCCTGTCGTCGGTCGACGAGGCGCTGCGCATGCCCAGCGCCGATGCGCGCGAGAGCGGGCGCCTGCTGCTGGCGGCGTCCTACACCGTGATCGGCTACTTCCTGCCGTACCACCTGCAGCGCCTGTCGCAGCTCTATCCCAACCTGGACATCCAGCTGCACGAGCTCAACCGCAACGCGATCGAGGAAGGCCTGATCGCGCACCGCTACGACATGGCGGTGCTGCTGACCTCGAACGTGGTGAATCCGGAACTGGCGGTCGAGCATTTCTTCGGCTCGCCGCGGCGGCTGTGGGTGCCCGCGCGCCATCCGCTGCTGGCGCGCGACACCGTCACGCTGGAAGACGTGGCGCACGAACCGTTCATCATGCTGACCGTCGACGAGGCCGCGCACACCGCGCTGCGCTACTGGAGCGAGACGCCGTTCCGCCCCGACGTGCGCCTGCGCACCTCGTCGGTGGAAGCGGTGCGCAGCATGGTGGCCAACGGCGGCGGCGTGGCGGTGCTGTCGGACATGGTCTATCGCCCGTGGTCGCTGGAAGGCCGCCGCATCGAGACCATCCAGTTGAAGGATCCGATCCCGCCGATGAACGTGGGCCTGGCCTGGCGCAAGGGCGCCGACATCACGGGTCCGATGCGCGCGGTGCGCGACTATTTCCGCCACGCCTACGCCGTGCCGCGCGGCACCGACACCTTGCGTTGAGTCCGATTCGTGCGTAGTTGTGGCGCTGCAACCACGCGCCGCGTTGCCGCTTGATACACGTCAAGACCCGCTTTTCCCGCCTCTGCGAACCTGAATGCCTACATTCACGCAATACACGGAGAGAGGAAATGTTCGCGACGTATCGGCGCACCCGCGCCCTTGCCCTGGCCACTGCCTGCGGCGCCACCCTGATGCTTGCCGCCCCCGCCCATGCCCACGAAGCCGGCGACATCCTGTTCCGGGTCGGCGCGACGCAGGTCCGTCCCGCATCCAACAACGGCACCGTGCTCGATGGCACCGTCAAGCTCGACGCCAACAACAACGTACGCCCCAGCTTCACGCTGGCCTACATGGCCACGCGCAACATCGGCATCGAACTGCTGGGCGCCTGGCCGTTCCAGCACGACGTGAGCGGCAGCGGGCTGGGCAAGATCGGTTCGAGCAAGCAGCTGCCGCCGACCCTCAGCCTGCAATGGCACATCCTGCCCGACAGCATGGTGCAGCCGTACATCGGCGTCGGCATCAACTACACCAAGTTCTTCGACACCAAGGCCGAAGGCGCGCTCAAGGGTTCGGACCTGAAGATGGGCGATTCGTGGGGCGTGGCCGCGCAACTGGGCGCGGACATCAAGATCAGCGAACGCTGGTTCATGAACGCCGACATCCGCTACATCGACATCAAGTCGAAGGTGAAGCTCAACGGCGAACACATCGGCACCGCCCGCATCAACCCGTGGGTCGCCACGCTGGGCGTCGGCTACCGCTTCTGATTTCCACGCCCCATCGGCTACTGGCGTCGCTGCGCCAGTAGCTGCTGCAACGCCTGCAATGCAGGCGTTTCGTCGTCCGCGCGCCAGATCAATCGCGTCTGCGCGCGGCCGTGCTTGCCGGACAGCGGCGTCACGCGCAACGACTGCTCCGCCCCCAGCACCGCCAGCACCGAGCGCGGCACGATCGCCACGCCCGACCCCGCGGCCACGCAGGCCACGATCGCGTGGTACGACGCGAACTCCATCACCTTGCCCGGCGCCACGCCTTCCTGGCCGAACCAGGATTCCAGGATGCGGCGATAAGAACACCCCGCCGCGAACGCGATGACGCTGCGATCGCCCACGTCCTTGGGACCGTGGATCTCGGGCCAGGCCAGCGGCGAGATCAACGCCAGCTCTTCCTCGAACGCCGGCTGCTGCGCCAAGCCCTCCGCCTCGAAGGGCTGGGCCACGAACGCGGCCTCGATCTCGAAGTCGCGCACCTTGGCCGCCAACGCGCCCGAGGTCCCGGTCACCAGTTCGATCCGCACTTTCGGCCAGGCCGCGTGGTATGCCGCCAGGATGGGCGGCAGGCGCGCCGCGGCCGTGCTTTCCATGGTGCCGATGCGCAGCAGGCCTTGCGGCGCGCCGTCGCGCACGGCCGCCTGGGCCTCGGCCGACAGGCGCAGCATGCGGTCGGCATAGGACAGCAGCACGCGCCCCTGTTCCGACAGCACCAGGCGCCGGTTCTGCCGGCGGAACAGCGGCGCCTCCAGCGTCGCCTCGAGCTGCTTGAGGCGGGTCGAGACGTTGGACTGCACCCGGTTCAGGTGGGCCGCGGCGCGCGCCACGCCGCCATGGTCCGCCACCGCCTTGAAGATCTGCAGCGCGTCGAGGTCTAAGTTTCTCATTTCAAGAACTCATGTTCTTAATAATTCACTATTCAAGATATTAGTACAGCCGTAGAGTGGGAGCCATGTCAATAGCCACCCACCCCGATCCCGCGCCCCCGCGCGGCGCCCTCAGCCTGGCCTTGCCGGCCGCGCTGGCGCTGGCCGCCGCCATGGGCATCGGCCGCTTCGCCTTCACCCCGGTCTGGCCGCTCATGGCCCAGGAAGCCGGGCTGTCGCTGGCGCAGGGGAGCTGGCTGGCGTCGGCCAACTACGCCGGCTACCTGCTGGGCGCGCTGGCCGCCGCGGTGCGACCGCCGCGCCATCCGCGCGCCATGCTGGCGGTCAGCCTGCTGGCCGTGGCCTTGCTGACGCTGGCCATGCCGTGGGTCCACGGCGTCCTGGCCTGGAGCCTGCTGCGGCTGGTGGCGGGCTATGGCAGCGCCAGCGCCTTCATCTGCGTGGCCGCCGCGCGTCCGGTCGGGCCCGGCGACCCGCGCGCCCCGGCAGTGTCCGCCATCACCTACGCCGGCGTCGGCGCCGGCATCGCGCTGACGGGCCTGGCCTGCCTGGCGCTGATGGCGTCCGGCGCCGGCGCCAATGCCAACTGGACCGCGCTGGGCGGACTGACGCTGGCGCTGTCGGCGCTGGCCTGGCCGGGCCTGAACCGCCCGGCCCCGGCCCACCACCTGGCCGCCGCGCCCGCCCCGGGACGCCTGCCGCCGGGCATCGGCCGGCTGGCGCTGCACTACGGCGTGTTCGGCGCCGGCTACATCATTCCCGCCACCTTCCTGCCCGCCATGGCCCGCGAGATCATTCCCGACCCGGCGGTGTTCGGCTGGGCCTGGCCGCTGTTCGGCCTGGCCGCCGCGCTCTCCTGCCTGGTGGCGCCGCGCGTGGCGCAGGCCCGCGACGACAAGACCGTGTGGCGCGGCGCGCAGGCGGTGATGGCGCTGGGCATGCTGGCGGTGGCGGTGTGGCACGACATCGCCGCGGTCATCGTCGCCGCGCTGCTGGTGGGCGGCACGTTCATGGTCATCACCCAATCGGGCATGCTGGCCGCGCAGCGGCTGGCCGGCAGCGCCGCGCCGCGGGCCGCGGCCGTCATGACGTCGGCCTTTGCCGCCGGCCAGATCATCGGCCCGCTGCTGGCCTCCGGCGCGGCGCGCTGGGGCGCCAGCCTGCCGCAAGTGCTGGCCGGCGGCGCGGCGCTGCTGGCGCTGTCGGCCTGGCGCTTGGGAAATATCAGCGCCGCGGGCAAGAACGCTGGGCATAATGCGATCGGTTCCCAGGAACCATCAAATTAAGAGAGAGGAGTCACCCAGCATGAAATCGCTACGCCCCCTGGTCGCCGCCCTGGCCACCTTCGCCGCCCTTGGCGGCACCGCCCACGCCCAGGCCACCGACTGGCCCGCCAAGCCCATCACCATGATCGTGCCCTACGCCCCGGGCGGCTTCGCCGATACCCGCGTGCGCCTGCTGGCGCGCAAGCTGGGCGAATCGCTGGGCCAGCCGATCGTGGTCGAGAACAAGGCAGGCGCGGGCGGCGTGGTCGGCACCAACCTGATCGCCAAGGCGGCGCCCGACGGCTACACCATCGGCACCGGCAACCTGGCGCCAATGGCGGTCAACCCGTCGCTGATGAAGGACATGCCGTACAACCCGCAAAAGGACCTGGCGCCGGTCATCCTGATCGAGAACAGCCCGCTGGTGCTGAGCGTGAACAACGAACTGCCGGTCAAGACCCTGGCCGACCTGATCGCCATGGCCAAGAAGCAGCCCGGCAAGCTGTCGTTCGGTTCGTCCGGCGTGGGCGGCGCGCACCACCTGTCCGGCGAGATGTTCCGCGAGCAGGCCAAGATCGACATCGTGCACGTGCCCTACAAAGGCGGCAGCCTGGCCGCGACCGACCTGATGGGCGGCCACATCTCGATGATGTTCGAGATGGGCTATTCGGCGCTGCCGGCCATCCAGGGCCAGAAGATCCACCCGATCGCGGTGACGTCGGCCCAGCGCCTGGCGGTGCTGCCGGACGTGCCGACCATGGCCGAATCCGGCCTGCCGGGCTTCGAGTCGTACAACTGGCAGGGCATCGTCGCCCCCGCCGGCACCCCGGCGCCCATCATCGCCAAGCTCAATGCCGAGTTCAACCGCATCCTGAAGGAACCCGACGTGCAGAAGGCCATCGCCGACACCGGCAGCCAGGCCGGCGGCGGCACGCCCGAGGAATTCGGCGCGTTCATCAAGAGCGAAACGGCCAAGTGGGCGCAGGTCATCAAGGCTGGAAACATCCAGCTCCAGTAAGCCAACCAGGAGTATCCCCATGACATCCCGCCTTTCCGATCTGCTCAAGCTTGACCACCCCATCATCCAGGCGCCCATGGCGGGCGGCGCGACGACGGTGGAGCTGGTGTCGGAGGCCTCGAAGGCGGGTGTCCTGGGTTCGCTGGGCGCGGCCTACCTGACGCCCGAGCAGATCGAGACGACCGCCGCCGCGATCCGCGAGCGCACCGACCGGCCGTTCGGCATCAACCTGTTCGCGGCGGTGCCCGAGCAGCCCTTCCAGGGCGACGCCAACCGCATGCTGGCCCTGTTGGCGCGCTACCACGCCCAGCTGGGCCTGCCGGCGCCCGTCGCCCCCGGCCCGCAGGCCGATCCGCTGCCCGGCCAGATCGAGGCCGTGCTGCGCGTGAAGCCGGCGGTCCTGAGCTTCACCTTCGGCCGCCTGCCGACGGACGTGCTGGCGCGCTGCCGTGAACTGGGCATCCTGACGGTCGGCACGGCCACCACCGTGCGCGAAGCCGTGGTGCTGGAGCAGGACGGGGTCGACGCCGTCGTGGCCCAGGGGGCCGAGGCGGGCGGGCACCGCGGCACCTTCCTGGACGATTTCGAGCATTCGCTGATCGGCACCATGGCCCTGGTGCCGCAGGTGGCCGACGCGGTGTCCATCCCGGTGATTGCCTCCGGCGGCATCATGGACGGCCGCGGCATCGCCGCCGCGCTGGCCCTGGGCGCGGACGTCGCACAAATGGGGACAGCATTCCTGACCACGGACGAAGCCGGCATCGGCGACGCCTACAAGGCGGTGCTGCCCGCCTCGCGCCCGGAACAGTCGCGGGTGACCCGGGCCTTCTCCGGACGCCCGGCGCGCGGGATCGTGAATTCCTTCATGCGCGACGCCGACCAACTTTCGGACGATATCCTGCCGTACCCGCTGCAGAACGCGCTGACCCGCCCGATGCGCACGGCCGGCGGCAAGGCCGGCAACATCGCCGTCCTGTCGCTGTGGGCCGGCCAGGGCGCGCCGCTGGCGCGGCGGGAAAGCACGGCCGCGCTGGTGGCCCGGCTGGCGCGCGAAACCGCCGCGGCGCGCGGCCGCGGCCAAGCCTGACGGACCCGGGCGCGGGTGGGTCGGGGGCCCCTTGGCCCCCGAGGATTGTTCCCAATGGCGAAAACACTGTTCCATAGAGGGCCATATCCCACTGCGATGACAATTCGTCGGGCTACAATGGCCCCTCGCCGCCGGGTGCGACGGGTCTTTTCTCGTCCCCGGCATATGAGTAACAGGGCGCTTCCCGACGCAGCCCGTCTCGCTCGCGCCGGCCGGATGTCCCGCCCGCGCACCAGCGTGGCGGCAGGGCATTCGCCACCGAAACACCCTTTTGTTGCCCATGCCCGATCAAACCCGCAGCACCCCGGAATTCGCCCTGCGCCTGGAAGGTGTGGCGCTAGGCTACGGTGATTTCACCGTCTTGCGCGACATTTCCATGGAAGCGCGCTCGGGCCAGGTGGTCGCCATCATGGGCGGCTCGGGCTCCGGCAAGACCACCCTGCTGCGGGCCGCCACCGGCCAGCTCATCGCGCAACAAGGCACCGTGCTGGCGTTCGGCCAGGACATCGCCCAGGCCACGCCGGCCGAACTGCAGTCCCTGCGCAAGCGCATGGGCGTGCTGTTCCAGCAGGGCGCGCTGTTCACCGACCTGAACGTGTTCGAGAACGTCGCCTTCCCGCTGCGCGAACACACCACGCTGGCCGAATCCGAAATCACCGCCCGCGTGCTCGACAAGCTCGACGCCGTCGGCCTGCGCGCCGCCGCCCACCTGAAGGTGGCCGAAGTCTCTGGCGGCATGGCCCGCCGGGTGGCGCTGGCCCGCGCGGTGGTGCTGGAACCCGAACTGATCCTGTACGACGAACCCTTCGCCGGCCTCGACCCGATCTCGCTGGGCATCACCGCCCGACTGATCCGCAGCCTGGCCGACCGCCTGGGTTGCGCCTCGGTGCTGATCACCCACGACGTGCACGAATCGTTCGCGATCGCCGACCAGGTCTACCTGGTGGGGCAGGGCCAGCTCAAGGCCGCCGGCAGTCCCGAGAGCCTGTCGGCCTCGCAGGACCCCTACGTGCAGCAATTCCTCAAAGGCGAACCCGACGGCCCGGTCGCGTTCCAGTACCCCGAAACGCCGGCCTTCCAGAAATGGCTGTCGCAACAACAAGGGCGCAAGGCATGAGCGGATCCAACAACGCCGTGAGCGCACTGGGCGGCTGGGTGCGCACCCGCATCGCCGGCATCGGCTACTTCACCCGGTTCTTCGGCGCCATGCTGGCGCGCAGCGGCATCGCGCTGTCGCGGCCGCGGCTGGTGTCGCAGCAAATCCATTTCATCGGCAACTTTTCGCTGCTGATCATCGCCGTGTCCGGCATGTTCGTCGGCTTCGTGCTGGGCCTGCAGGGCTATTACACGCTGAACCGCTACGGCGCCGAGGAATCGCTCGGCCTGCTGGTGGCGCTGTCGCTGGTGCGCGAACTGGGGCCGGTGGTGACCGCGCTGCTGTTCGCCGGCCGCGCCGGCACCTCGCTGACCGCCGAGATCGGCCTGATGAAGGCCGGCGAACAGCTGTCGGCCATGGAAGTGATGGCGGTCGACCCGATGCGCCGCGTGCTGGTGCCGCGCCTGTGGGGCGGCATCATCGCCATGCCGATCCTGGCCGCCGTGTTCTCCATGGTGGGCATCCTGGGCGGCTGGGTGGTCGGCGTGCTGATGATCGGCGTCGACGCCGGCGCCTTCTGGTCGCAGATGCAGGGCGGCGTCGATGTCTGGAACGACGTCCTGAACGGCGTCATCAAAAGCCTGGTCTTCGGCGTCACGGTGACGCTGGTGGCGCTTTACGAAGGCTGGCAGGCCAAGCCCACCCCCGAAGGCGTCGCCCGCGCCACCACCCGCACGGTGGTGGTGGGTTCGCTGGCGGTGCTGGGGCTGGACTTCCTGCTGACCGCCTTGATGTTTGGAAACTGATTACGGATCGATCATGTCTCGCGAAAAAACCGATTTCTGGGTAGGCCTGTTCGTCTTGCTGGGCGCGGCCGCGCTGGCGTTCCTGGCGTTGCGCGCCGGCAACTTGAGCACCTTTTCTTTTGCCCCCACCTATACGCTGACGGCCAATTTCGATAACGTAGGCGGCCTCAAAGTGCGCGCGCCCGTGAAAAGCGCGGGGGTCGTGGTCGGCCGGATCTCCAAGATCTCCTTCGACGACAAGACCTTCCAGGCGGTCGTCGCGATGAACCTGGAAACCGCCTACCAGTTCCCCAAGGACTCTTCCGCGGCCATCCTCACCTCCGGCCTGCTCGGCGAGCAATACCTGGGCCTGACGCCGGGCAGCGAAGACGACAACCTGGCCGAGGGTGGCAAAATCCGCTATACCCAAAGCGCCGTGGTGCTGGAACAGCTGATCAGCAAGTTCCTGTACGGCTCGGCCGAGAAGGAAGGCACGAACGCGGCTGGCGCGCCCGACGCGAAAGCCCCGAATTGAAGAGGACCCGTCACGCCCGGCAACAACCCGAAGCTTGACGCGCCGCACGCTGCAATAAAAATAGAAATCTGCTGATAGGGATGCCCTGATCATGAACACGAAAGCTCTTTCCCGCATTGCCACCATCGCCGCCGCCGGCGCACTGATGGCGGGCTGCGCCGCGCCGCAGCATCCGGATCCGCGCGATCCCTGGGAAGGCTTCAACCGCGGCGTGTACAAGTTCAACGACACCGTCGACCGCGCGGTCTTCAAGCCGGTGGCGCAGGCCTACACCTACGTCACGCCGGAGCCGGTGCGCAGCTGTGTCCACAACATCTTCAGCAACGTCGGCGATCTCTGGTCGGGCACCAACAGCTTCCTGCAGGGCCGCGGCCACGACTTCGTCAACACGCTCGGCCGCTTCCTGTTCAACACCACCATGGGCGTGGGCGGCTGCTTCGACGTCGCCTCGGCCAACGGCGCGCGCAAGATCCCGAACGACTTCGGCACCACGCTGGGCGTCTGGGGCTTCAGCCAGGGTCCGTACCTGGTGCTGCCGTTCTTCGGTTCGGCCAGCGTGCGCGACGGCGTCGGCCTGGTTGGCGACTGGCAGGGCCGCATGCACGGCTACATGGGCGTGAGCGCCATCGACAATGTGGCGCTGCGCAATTCGCTGTGGGGCCTGGAAGTGGTCGACACGCGCGCCAGCCTGCTCAACGCCACCGACACCATCGACCGCGTGGCGCTCGATCCGTACAGCTTCGTGCGCGACGCCTACCTGCAGCGCCGCGCCGCGATGGTCAACGGCCAGCGCGTGGATGACGAATCCAGCCTGCCCAACTACGAAGACGACGAGGACGATGCCGCCAAGGCCAAGGGCGCGCCCGCTCCGGTCGCCAACCCCGCAACCAAGTAAGCTGTCGGATTGCGTTTTCAGTACAGCAAGGAGTTTCCATGCGGTTTTCTTTTTTCCCCCTGCTCCAACGCCTGGCCTTTGCCGGGTTGCTGGGGCTGGCGGCAACGCCCGCCGTGCAGGCGCAACCCAATGCGAACGGCGCGCCCAACGATTTCGTGCTGGCCGCCGCCAATGAGGCGCTGGACGTCCTGAAGGCCGACGGCGCCGTCAAGGCCGGCAACACCGCCCGCATCAACCAGGTCGTGAACGAACACATCCTGCCCTACGTCAACTTCCAGAAGACGACGCGGCTGGCCGCCGGCCGCTACTGGCGCCAGGCCACCGAACAGCAACGGACCGCCCTGGCCGACGCCTTCCGCGGCACCCTGGTGCGCACCTACAGCGGCGCGCTGACCCGCGTCACGTCCGGCACCACGATCACGGCCCTGCCGTTCCGCGGCGACCCCAAGGCCGACGACGTGGTCGTGCGCACGCTCATCAGCCAGCCCAACGGCCAGCCGGTCGGCGTCGACTACCGCCTGGAAAAGACGCCCCAGGGCTGGAAGATCTACGACATGAACGTCGAAGGCATCTGGCTGATCGAGAACTACCGCAACCAGTTCGCCCAGCAGATCAACCAGAACGGCATCGACGGCCTGATCCAGGCGCTGAACCAGCGCAACCAGTAACGATCCCGTCCGGCTTGTCCCGGCCCGGCGCGCCCCTGCGGTCCGCCGGGCATGTCTTTTTTAGGGACAGACCAACGCGCTGCGCCCCCACGGCCGCCGGGGCTATCGGCGCCTCGCGTAGCGGGGCGCTTATATAATGATCAATTCGCTCTTTGCCGGGCCCCCTCGCCGCCGTCATGTCTGCCGTCAGTCTTGAGAACGTCTCCAAAATCTACTCGCCGCGCCGCAGCGGCTGGGGCAGGCTCACCGGGCGCGCGCCCGGCGCCGGCTTCCAGGCGCTCGACAACGTCAGCCTGAACATCGAGCACGGCGAGTTCTTCGGCCTGCTGGGCCCCAACGGCGCCGGCAAGACCACCCTGATTTCCATCCTGGCCGGACTGGCGCACGCCAGCGCCGGCCGCGCCACCGTCTGTGGGTACGACGTCGTGGCCGACTACAAGTCGGCGCGGCGGGCCCTGGGCGTCGTGCCGCAGGAACTGGTCTACGACCCGTTCTTCACGGTGCGCGAGACGCTGCGCATCCAGTCCGGCTATTTCGGCCTGCGCAAGAACGACGACTGGATCGACGAGATCCTCTTCAACCTGGGGCTGGCCGACAAGGCCAACTCGAACATGCGCGCGCTGTCCGGCGGCATGAAGCGCCGCGTGCTGGTGGCGCAGGCGCTGGTGCACCGCCCGCCCGTGATCGTGCTGGACGAGCCCACCGCGGGCGTCGACGTGGACCTGCGCCGCACCCTGTGGGAATTCATCTCGCGCCTGAACAAGGCCGGCCACACCATCATGCTGACCACCCACTACCTGGAAGAAGCGGAAGCCCTGTGCGGCCGCATCGCCATGCTCAAGGGCGGCCGCATCGTGGCGCTGGACACCACCCAGGCGCTGCTGGCCCGCGTCGGCGGCGTCGACCTCGAGGACGCCTTCGTGCGCATCATGCACCAGGACGACGCCCCGCAACCCGAAGAGATTTCGCAATGACGCAGCCCGCCGCCAATGCCAGCCAGCCGCTGGTGCAGCCCCGCCTGGACGCGGGCTCCGGCTTTCCGACCCTGCTGCGCAAGGAATTGCTGCGCTTCTGGAAGGTCAGCTTCCAGACCATCGCCGCGCCCGTCATCACCGCGCTGCTGTACCTGCTGGTGTTCGCCCACGTGCTGGAAGGGCGCGTCATGGTCTACGGCAGCGTGCCGTACACCGCGTTCCTGATCCCCGGGCTCATGATGATGAGCATGCTGCAGAACGCCTTCGCCAACCCGTCGTCGTCGCTGATCCAGAGCCGCATCACCGGCAACCTGGTGTTCATGCTGCTGCCGCCGCTGTCGCACCGCGACATCTTCGCCGCCTACGTGCTGGCGGCCGTGGTGCGCGGCCTGGCCGTGGGCCTGTGCGTGTGGGTGGTGGCGCTGTTCTTCGTCTCGCTGGTGCCGGCCAACCCGCTGTGGCTGCTGGTGTTCGCGGTGCTGGCCTGCGGCATCATGGGCGTGCTGGGCCTGATCGCCGGCCTGTGGTCCGAGAAATTCGACCAGCTGGCGGCGTTCCAGAATTTCCTCATCATGCCGGCCACCTTCCTGTCCGGCGTGTTCTATTCCATCCATACGCTCCCCGCCTTCTGGCAGGGCGTGTCCCACTGGAACCCCATCTTCTACACCATCGACGGTTTCCGCTACGGATTCTTCTCGGTGTCGGACGTCTCCCCCTGGCGCAGCCTGGCGGTGGTGACGGGGGTGTTCCTCGCGCTTTCGATCTATGCGCTGCGGCTCCTGGCCAGCGGCTACAAACTCAGGAACTGACGTCCATGCTTCCCACTCCCGCGCAAGTCCGCCAATACATCGCGGACGGCCTGCCCTGTGAACACCTCGACGTACAGGGCGACGGCTCGCATTTCGACGCGGTCATCGTCAGCACCGCCTTCGAAGGCAAGCGCCTGATCCAGCGCCATCAACTGGTCTACGCGGCGCTGGGCGACCGCATGAAGGCCGAGATCCACGCCTTGTCGATGCGCACGCTGACCCCTGCCGAATACACCCAGGCGGGCAAGTAACCATGGACAAACTCCGCATTACCGGCGGCGCGCGGCTGCACGGCGAAGTCACCATCTCCGGCGCCAAGAATTCGGCGCTGCCGATCCTGTGCGCCGGCCTGCTGACGGCCGACGCGCTGACCATCTCCAACGTGCCGCACCTGAACGACACCGCCACCATGCTGCGCCTGCTGGGCCGCATGGGCGTGCGCGCCGAGCGCGGCAGCGACGGCATCGTGACGCTGCAGGCCGACCGCGTCGACAGCCTCGAAGCGCCGTACGACCTGGTCAAGACCATGCGCGCCTCGATCCTGGTGCTGGGTCCGCTGGTGGCGCGCTTCGGCGAGGCCCGCGTCAGCCTGCCCGGCGGCTGCACCATCGGCCAGCGGCCGGTGGACCAGCACATCAAGGGCCTGGCCGCGCTGGGCGCCGATATCAGCATCGAGCACGGCTTCGTGGTGGCGCGCGCCAAGCGCCTGAAGGGCGCCTCGATCCGCACCGACATGGTCACCGTCACCGGCACCGAGAACCTGCTGATGGCCGCGGTGCTGGCCGAGGGCCAGACCGTGCTGGAAAACGCCGCCCGCGAACCCGAGGTGGTCGACCTGGCCGAGCTGCTCATCAAGATGGGCGCCCGCATCCAGGGCCACGGCACCGACCGCATCGTGATCGACGGCGTCGAGCGCCTGCACGGCGCCGAACACCGCGTGATCTCCGACCGCATCGAGGCCGGCACGTTCCTGTGCGCCGTGGGCGCGGCCGGCGGCGACATCGTGCTGCGCAACACCGACGCCGGCATCCTCGGCGCCACGCTCGACAAGCTGACCGAGGCCGGCCTGACCATCGAGACCGGCCCCGACTGGATCCGCGGCGCCATGTCCGCGCGCCCCAAGGCCGTGGGCTTCCGTACCCACGAATACCCCGGCTTCGCCACCGACATGCAGGCCCAGGTGATGACGCTGAACACGGTGGCCGAAGGCACCTCGGTGATCGTCGAGACCATCTTCGAGAACCGCTACATGCACGTGCAGGAACTGCGCCGCATGGGCGCGGACATCGACATCGACGGCCATACCGCCATCGTGCGCGGCATCGCCCGCCTGTCGGGCGCGACGGTCATGGCCACCGACCTGCGGGCCTCGGCCAGCCTGGTCATCGCCGGCCTGGCCGCCGACGGCGACACGCTGGTCGACCGCATCTACCACCTGGACCGCGGTTACGACCGGATGGAAGTCAAGCTGCGCGCCCTGGGCGCCAATATTCAACGCGTTGCTGAACGCACTAGCGGCAAGGAATCGGCATGAGCAATGCCCCTCTCGCGCCCCTGACCCTGGCTTTGTCCAAGGGGCGGATCTTCGAAGAAACCATGCCTTTGCTGGCGGAAGCCGGCATCGAGGTGCCCGAGAACCCCGAAAGCTCGCGCAAGCTGATCCTGCCGACCAGCGATCCCGGCCTGCGCCTGATCATCGTGCGCGCCTCGGACGTGCCGACTTACGTGCAGTACGGCGCGGCCGACCTCGGCATCGCCGGCAAGGACGTGCTGATCGAGCATGCCGCCGAACAACCCGGCGGCCTGTACCAGCCGATCGACCTGAACATCGCCAAGTGCCGCCTGGCCGTGGCCGTGCGCAACGGCTTCGACTACGAGGCCGCGGTGCACCAGGGCGCGCGCCTGCGCGTGGCCACCAAGTACGTGCAGTCAGCCCGTGAACACTTCGCCTCCAAGGGTGTGTACGTCGACATCATCAAGCTGTATGGTTCGATGGAACTGGCGCCGCTGGTGGGCCTGGCCGACTGCATCGTGGACCTGGTGTCCACCGGCGGCACGCTGCGCGCCAACGACCTGGTCGCGGTCGAGGACATCATGCCGATCTCCTCGCGCCTGATCGTCAACCAGGCCGCGCTGAAGACCCGCGGCGAACGCCTGCAACCGCTGCTGGACGCCTTCGAGCGCGCCGCCTCCCGCAACGCCTGACCCAGACCGCCGCCTCCAATGCGGCGGCCGCCACCCGCCTGAACGCCATGGCCCTGATCAATCGTCTCGACTCCCGCGATCCCGGATTCGCATCCGCCCTGTCCAAGCTGCTGGCCTTCGAGGCCACCGAGGACGAGTCCATCGACCGCGCCGCCGCCGGCATCCTGGCCGAAGTGCGCGCCCGCGGCGACGCCGCGCTGGTGGAATACACCCAGCGCTTCGACCGCATGCCGCACGCGTCCGCGGACACGCTCGAAATCCCCAAGGCCGACTGGCATGCGGCCCTGGCCGCGCTGCCCGCGGCCCAGCGCGACGCGCTGCAGGCCGCCGCCGAGCGCGTGCGCCACTACCACGAACGCCAACGCGCCGAGACCTGGACCTACACCGAGGCCGACGGCACCGTGCTGGGCCAGCAGGTCACGCCGCTGGACCGCGTCGGCCTGTACGTGCCGGGCGGCAAGGCCGCGTATCCGTCGTCGGTGCTGATGAACGCCATCCCGGCCAAGGTCGCCGGCGTGCAGGAACTGGTCATGGTCACGCCCACGCCGGACGGCGTGCGCAACCCGATCGTGCTGGCCGCCGCCGCCATCAGCGGCGTCGACCGCGTGTTCGCCATCGGCGGCGCGCAGGCCGTCGGCGCACTGGCCTACGGCACCGCCACCGTGCCGGCCGTGGACAAGATCGTCGGCCCGGGCAACGCCTACGTGGCCGCCGCCAAGCGCCGCGTGTTCGGCGTGGTCGGCATCGACATGATCGCCGGCCCCAGCGAAATCCTGGTGATCTGCGACGGCAAGACGCCGGCCGACTGGATCGCCATGGACCTGTTCTCGCAGGCCGAGCACGACGAACTGGCCCAATCCATCCTGCTGTGCCCGGACGCCGCCTTCATCGCCGAGGTCGAGGCCGCCATCGCCCGCCTCCTGCCGACCATGCCGCGCGCCGACATCCTGCGCACCAGCCTGGCCAACCGCGGCGCGCTGATCCAGGTGCGCGACCTGGACGAAGCCTGCCGCATCGCCAACGACATCGCCCCGGAACACCTGGAGATCTCCACCGAGCAGCCCGAGATCTGGACCGCGAAGATCCGCCACGCCGGCGCCATCTTCATGGGCCGCTTCAGCTCGGAAGCCCTGGGCGACTACTGTGCCGGCCCCAACCACGTGCTGCCCACCTCGCGCACGGCCCGTTTCTCGTCGCCGCTGGGCGTGTACGACTTCCAGAAGCGCTCCAGCCTGATCCAGGTTTCGCACCAGGGCGCCCAGACGCTCGGCCGCATTGCCGCCGAACTGGCGCTGGGTGAAGGCCTGCAGGCCCACGCCGCCAGCGCCCAGTACCGGATCGACCAGCCATGAGCGGGGTCGCCGGCCGCATCGCCGGCACCATCCGGCCCGACATCCGTGAACTGACCGCGTATCCGGTGGCCCACGCCGAAGGCTGCATCAAGCTGGACGCGATGGAGTCGCCGTATGAACTGCCCGAGGCGGTGCGCGACGACCTGGCCCGCGCGCTGCGCGACACGCCGCTGAACCGCTACCCCGCCGCCGATCTGTCCGAATTGCGGCAGGCCGTGAAATCGGCCTTCGGCGTGCCCGCGGCCGCCGGCGTGCTGTTCGGCAACGGCTCGGACGAGCTGATCCACATCGTGGTGCAGGCCTGCTGCAACCCCGGCGAGGTGGTGCTGGCGCCGTGGCCGTCGTTCGTCTATTTCGACATGGCGGCGCGCTTCGACCACGCCCGCTTCGTCGGCGTGCCGCTTACCGATGATCTGTCCCTGGATCTCCCGGCCATGCTGGCCGCGATTCGCGAGCACCAGCCCAAGGTGGTGTTCCTGGCCGTGCCCAACAATCCCACCGGCGGCGCCTGGTCGGACGAGGACATGGCCGCCATCATCGCCGCCGCCCCCGGCCTGGTGGTGGTGGACGAGGCCTACCAGCCCTTCACCGACCGCAGCTGGATGCCGCGCCTGCTGGAGGCGCCCAACGTGGTGGTGATGCGCACGGTGTCCAAGATCGGCCTGGCGGGCCTGCGTTTCGGCTACCTGGCCGGCCACCCCGACTGGATCGCCGAGCTGGACAAGGTGCGCCCGCCCTACAACCTGGACGTGCTGACCCAGGCCGCGCTGCTGACGGTGCTGCGCCACAAGCCGGTGCTGGACGAACAGGCCGCCCGCCTGCGCGCCGACCGCGAACCGCTGGCCGCGGCCCTGGCGGCATTGCCCGGCGTCAGGGTATTCCCTTCCGCCGCCAACTTCGTACTCGCGCGCTTTTCCGGCAAGCTGGACGGCAACGCCGTGCATCTTGCCCTGAAACAGCGCAAAATATTGGTTCGTAACTTCTCCAACGCCCACCCGCTCCTGGCCGGCTGCCTCCGCATCTCGGTGGGCGCGCCAGCCGAGAACGCCGCTTTGCTATCGGCACTGCAAGACATCCTGAGTGCCTAATCGAGTCCTGACATGCGTACCGCAGAGATCACCCGCAACACCAACGAAACCCGCATCCGCGTGGCCATCAACCTGGATGGCACCGGCAAGCAGACGATCGACACGGGCGTGCCCTTCCTGGACCACATGCTGGACCAGATCGCGCGCCACGGCCTGATCGACCTCGACATCAAGGCCGAGGGCGACCTGCACATCGATGCGCATCACACGGTGGAAGACGTGGGCATCACGCTGGGCATGGCCATCGCCAAGGCGGTCGGCACCAAGGCCGGCCTGCGCCGCTACGGCCACGCCTACGTGCCGCTGGACGAAGCGCTGTCGCGCGTGGTGGTCGACTTCTCGGGCCGTCCCGGCCTGGAATACCACATCCCCTTCACGCGCTCGCACATCGGCGCCTTCGACGTCGACCTGACGCGCGAATTCTTCCAGGGCCTGGTCAACCACGCGCTGATCACCCTGCACATCGACAACCTGCGCGGCACCAACGCCCACCACCAATGCGAAACGGTCTTCAAGGCCTGTGGCCGCGCGCTGCGCATGGCCATCGAAGTCGACCCCCGCATGGGCGACGTCGTCCCCTCGACCAAGGGCGTGCTGTAACGTCCGCGACCTCCCGCCACGCATCAGGTAAACCGAAGTGACCACTATCGCCATCGTCGACTACGGAATGGGCAACTTCCACTCCGTCGCGCGCGCGCTCAAGTACGCCGCCCCCGACGCGGACATCCGCATCTGCAACCAGCCCCATGAAATCGACGCGGCCGACCGCGTGGTGTTTCCCGGGCAGGGCGCCATGGCGGACTGCATGCGCACCCTGAATGAATCCGGCCTGCGCGAAGCGGTCGTCAAGGCCGCCCGCGGCAAGCCGCTGCTGGGCGTCTGCGTCGGCGAACAGATGCTGTTCGACTCCAGCGAAGAGGGCGCCACCCCCTGCCTGGGCCTGTTCCCCGGCGTGGTGCGGCGCTTTGCCGGCCCGCGCTTCGCCGACCTCGCCACCGGCGACGACGCGGCCTGCCTGGCCGACACCGGCGCCGCCGGCCCGGTCGACGCCCGCCCCGAACTGCTGAAAGTCCCGCACATGGGATGGAACAAAGTCCGCCAGACGCGCTCTCACCCTATCTGGGACGGCATTCCGGGCGACACGCATTTCTATTTCGTCCATAGTTATTACGCCGACCCGGCCGATACGAGCCTGACCGTTGGTGAAACCGATTATGGCGTCGCCTTTACCTGCGCGGTGGCGGCAGCTAACATTTTCGCGGTGCAGTTCCACCCCGAGAAGAGCGCCGAGCACGGTTTGCGCCTGTATCGCAATTTTGTAGACTGGCAGCCGTAAGCCATCAGCACACCGCTCTGGCCAATGCGCTCCAGCCCGTTCAACCCCATATTTTCCCGCTGCCAACCATGCTGCTGATCCCCGCCATCGATCTCAAAGACGGACGCTGCGTGCGTCTGCGCCAGGGCGACCTGGACGATGCAACGGTGTTCTCCGAAGACCCCGCCTCCATGGCTTCCAAATGGCTCGAGCAGGGCGCCCGCCGCCTGCACCTGGTCGACCTGAACGGCGCCGTCGCCGGCAAGCCCAAGAACGAAGCGCCCATCAAGGCCATCCTGGACGCCGTCGGCGACGACATCCCCGTCCAGATCGGCGGCGGCATCCGCGACCTCGACACCATCGAGCGCTACCTCGACGCCGGCATTTCCTACGTGATCATCGGCACCGCCGCGGTCAAGAACCCGGGCTTCCTGCAGGACGCCTGCGGCGCCTTCCCCGGCCAGATCATCGTCGGCCTCGATGCCCGCGACGGCAAGATCGCCACCGACGGCTGGAGCAAGCTGACCCGCCACGACGTGCTCGACCTGGCCAAGAAGTTCGAGGATTACGGCTGCGAAGCCATCATCTACACCGACATCGGTCGCGACGGCATGCTGTCGGGCGTGAACGTCGAGGCCACCGTGCGCCTGGCGCAGCACGTGCGCATCCCGGTGTACGCCTCGGGCGGCATCGCCGGCATCCAGGACATCGAAGCGCTGTGCGCCGTCGAGGAAGAGGGCGTCGAAGGCGCCATCCTGGGCCGCAGCATCTACGAAGGCACGCTCGACTTCCAGGCGGCGCAGGCGCGCGCCGACGAATTGGCCAAATGAACACCGCCAGCAGGTCCCCCGAGGCCGGCGCGCCCGCCCAGAGCGCGCTGACCCGCCGCATCATCCCCTGCCTTGACGTCACCGCCGGCCGGGTCGTCAAGGGCGTCAACTTCGTCAACCTCGCCGACGCTGGCGATCCCGTCGAGATCGCCCGCCGCTACAACGAGCAGGGCGCCGACGAACTCACCTTCCTGGACATCACCGCCACCAGCGACGGCCGCGACCTGATCCTGCCCATCATCGAGCAGGTCGCCTCGCAGGTCTTCATCCCCCTGACGGTGGGTGGCGGCGTGCGCCAGGTGTCGGACATCCAGCGCCTGCTCAACGCCGGCGCCGACAAGATCAGCATCAACAGCGCCGCCGTGGCCAATCCGGAACTGGTGCGCGCGGCTTCCGACTACCACGGCTCGCAATGCGTGGTGGTGGCGATCGACGCGCGCCGGGTCTCGGCCGCGGGCGAACCGTCGCGCTGGGAAGTGTTCACCCATGGCGGCCGCAAGGCCACCGGGCTGGACGCCGTGGCCTGGGCCCGCCGCATGGCCGCCTACGGCGCCGGCGAAATCCTGCTGACCAGCATGGACCGCGACGGCACCAAGTCCGGCTTCGACCTGGAACTGACCCGCGCCGTGTCGGACGCGGTGCCGGTGCCCGTCATCGCCTCGGGCGGCGTCGGCTCCCTGCAGCACTTGGCCGACGGCGTCACCACGGGCCGCGCCAGCGCGGTGCTGGCGGCCAGCATTTTCCACTTCGGCCAGCACACGGTCGGCGAGTGCAAGCGTTTCATGGCCGAGCAGGGCATTGCAGTGAGGATGTGAAGATGAGCAACGAACCCAGCTGGATGGCCGACGTCGCCTTCGACGAAAACGGCCTGATCCCCGCCATCGCGCAGGATGCCGACAACGGCCAGATCATGATGGTGGCCTGGATGAACCGCGAATCGCTGGCCGAGACCGCCGCCACCGGCCGCGCGGTGTACTGGTCGCGCTCGCGCCAGCGCCTGTGGCGCAAGGGCGAGGAATCCGGCCACGTGCAGCAGGTGCATGAACTGCGCCTGGATTGCGATGGCGACGTGGTGCTGCTCAAGGTGCACCAGGAAGGCGGCATCGCCTGCCACACCGGCCGCGCCAGCTGTTTCTACCGCCGCCTGGAAGGCCAGACCGACCAGGCCACCTGGGTCACGGTGGACCCGGTGCTGAAAGACCCCGAGCTGATCTACAAATGACCGATTCGCCCCTGACCGCCCACGACGTGCTGGCCCGCATCGCCGACACCCTGGAAACCCGCCGCCCCGAAAACGGCGGCGATCCCAAGGCCTCGTACGCGGCCAAGCTGTTGTCCAAGGGCCCCGACGCCTTCCTCAAGAAGATCGGCGAGGAAGCCACCGAACTGGTCATGGCCGCCAAGGATGGCGTGCCCGAGCGCATCGTCAGCGAAACCGCCGACCTGTGGTTTCATTGCCTGGTCGCGCTGACGCACTTCAATCTGCGGCCCGACGACGTGCTGGCCGAACTGGCCCGCCGCGAAGGGCTGTCGGGCCTGGCCGAGAAGGCCAGCCGTCCCCAGGACTGACACGGAACCGGAAAAATGAGCGCCAACTGTATCTTCTGCAAGATCGCCGCCGGCGAAATCCCGTCCAAGAAGGTCTACGAGGACGAGGAGTTTGTTGCATTCCACGATATCAACCCGGCCGCGCCGGTGCATTTATTGCTGATACCTCGACGTCATGTCATATCCATGCAGGATATTACGGCCGAGGACGCAGGTTGGTTGGGTAGAATGATGGCATTGGCGCCGCGGCTTGCCGCTGAAAACGGTTGTAGCCCGGGCCCTGATGGCGGGTTTCGCATCATGATCAATTCTGGCGTCGAAGGCGGCCAGGAAGTCCCGCATCTGCATTTCCACATCATCGGCGGTCAGCGACCCTGGAAAGGGCGCATGGCCCCCACTGCGTAATACGGAGAACCATCATGGGTAGCTTTAGCATTTGGCATTGGCTGGTCGTTCTGGTCATTGTGGCGCTGATTTTCGGCACCAAGAAACTGCGTAACATCGGGTCCGACCTGGGCGGCGCCGTCAAGGGCTTCAAGGAAGGCATGAAGGACGCCAACGGCGAGAAGCCGGCCGAGCCCATCGCGCAGCAGCGCGTCGCCGGCGACACCATCGACGTGCAGGCCAAGGAAAAGTCCAACACCTGAGCGCCTGCTCCCCCGGGCCCGGCCTGAACCGGCCGGCCCTAATTGCCTCAATTCCCGAGCGGCCGTCGAATGTTTGATGTCAGCCTCACTGAACTGATGGTGATCGGCGTCGTCGCGCTGATCGTCATCGGCCCCGAACGCCTGCCCAAGGTCGCCCGCACGGTCGGCCACCTGCTGGGCCGCGCGCAGCGTTACGTCAATGACGTGAAATCCGATATCCAGCGCGAGATCGAGCTGGACGAGCTGCGCAAATTCAAGAGCGAAATGGAGACGGCGGCACAGGATGTGCACCAGTCCCTGAACGATACCCACAACGCCTTGCAGGAACCGGTGCAGCAATTCCGCGCCGAACTCGACGAAGTCGCCCGTGAAGCCAGTGGCAAGCCCGCGCTGACGGCCGGCGCCGAAACCACCGCCCCCGCCGACCCGCTCGCCGCGCCCGCCAATACGGCCGCGCCGGCCCCGGCGGCCAACCCGCTGATGACACCGCACGCCGCCCAGCCGGCCGAGCCGCCACGCATCATCGCGCCGCCCAACCCGAACCTGAGCCTGGACCTGGATCCGCCCGCCGCCGCGCCGGCAGCCCAGCCCGCTCCCCCCGCCCCGCAACCCGCGCCGACCCCGGCGCCCGCGGCCGACGCGCCCGCCGCCAGCGACCACCCGCCGGCCGCCAAGCCCGCCACGCCCCCCGGAACCGCAACGTGACCCAGGACGCCTCCCAAGAAGACGGCCAGCAGGAAAGCTTCATCTCCCACCTGGTCGAACTGCGCACCCGCCTGCTGCGCGCCGTCGGCGCGGTGGTGGTGGTGTTCATCATCCTGTTCATCTATCCCGGCGCCTCCGCCATCTATGACGTGCTGGCCCAGCCCATGCTGGCCTCGCTGCCGCAGGGCACGCGCATGATCGCCACCGGCGTCATCACGCCCTTCATGGTGCCGGTCAAGGTCACCATGATGGCCGCCTTCATCGTGGCGCTGCCGGTGGTGCTGTACCAGGCCTGGGCGTTCGTCGCCCCCGGCCTCTACAAGCACGAGAAACGGCTGGCGCTGCCGCTCATCATCTCCAGCACGCTGCTGTTCATCGCGGGCATGGCGTTCTGCTATTTCGTGGTGTTCCGCACGGTCTTCCACTTCATCGCCACCTTCGCGCCGCAATCGATCACGCCGGCGCCGGACATCGAGGCCTACCTGAGCTTCGTCATGACCATGTTCATGGCGTTCGGCATCACCTTCGAGGTGCCGGTGGCCGTGGTGCTGCTGGTGCGCATGGGCGTGGTGGAGCTGTCCAAGCTCAAGAGCGCGCGCGGCTACGTGGTGGTCGGCGCCTTCATCATCGCCGCGGTGGTGACGCCGCCGGACGTGGTCAGCCAGTTCATGCTGGCGGTGCCGCTGTGCCTGCTGTACGAACTGGGACTGATCTGCGCGCGCATGGTCACGCCCAAGGCCGGGGCCGAGGAGGCCGTCAATGACGGCTCGCTGACTGAACGCAACTGAGCGCACACCACTGAACGCATCGCGTTCAAGCGAAGCGGGGGCCGATGGCCCCCGTTTTTTTCGCACAAACGGACGGTTTCCGCTTGTCCCGAGCGGGCTGCAAACTTACATTGCGGCCATGTCGCTCGCCCTACGCCTGCGCGCCCTGATGCGGTGGCGCGGCATCAAAAGCCAGAACCAGCTCGCCCGCATCTCCGGCGTGCCGCAGTCCTGCATCCACCGCATCCTCACCCGCGAGGAACGCTACGCGCCCACCCGCGCCACGCTGCTGCGGCTGGCGCAGGCGCTGGACACGCAGGTGCCCTGGCTGGCCGACGGCATGGTCGTGCAGACCGCCGCGCCGGCCCCGCATGAAGCACCGCAATCCGACGCCTACTGCATCGAAATCTGCGCGCTGCTGCGCGATCAGCCCGAGGCCACCCGCAAGCGCGTGCTGCAGGTCGTGCGCCTGGTGCTCGACATGCCGTGCCACCCCCGTCGCCCCGGTCGCCCGCAAACGCCAAGCCTGCCCGAAGCCGGATCGTAGCGGCACGCCCACGCCACCGCGGTTCGCGGCCAGCGCCGAATTCTCAGCGTGGCAGCCCCGGGCGCGTGCCCACCATCAACGTCAGCTCGGCCACCTTGCCGCCGCGCAGCACACCCAGCGTCGCGCGCTGTCCCGGCGTCAACTGCGCTATCTCGGCCAGCAGCCCCGACGTGTCCATCATCGGCTTGCCGTTCACCGTCTGCACGATGTCGCCCACGCGCAGGCCGCCCTTGGCGGCCGGGCCGTCGCGCAGCACGCCGGCGATGATCACGCCGCGCGCATCGCGCTCCAGCTGGAACGCGCGCGCCAGCTCGGGCGTCAGGTCCTGCGGCTCCACGCCCAGCCAGCCGCGCTTGACGCCGCCGGTCTTGACGATCTCGTCCATGACCTTGCGAGCGATGTCGATGGGCGTGGCGAAGCCGATGCCCATCGAGCCGCCGGACTCGGAATAGATCGCGGTGTTGATGCCCACCAGGTTGCCCTGCGCATCCACCAGCGCGCCGCCCGAATTGCCCGGATTGATGGCGGCATCGGTCTGGATGAAGTTCTCGTAGGTATTCAGGCCCAGCCCGTTGCGGCCCAGCGCCGACACGATCCCCTGCGTGGTGGTCTGCCCCACGCCGAACGGATTGCCGATCGCCAGCACCACGTCGCCCACCCTCAGGCCGCGGTCCGGCGCCAGCGTGGCCGCCGGCAGGTTGCGCAGGCTGGCCAGCTTCAGCACCGCCAGGTCGGTGTCCGGATCCGCGCCCACCACCTTGGCCGTGTCCTTGCGCCCGTCCGCCAGCGCCACCTCGATGGCGTCGGCCGCCTGCACCACGTGATAATTCGTCAGCACGTAGCCGTCATGGTTCACCACCACGCCCGAGCCCAGGCTGGTGCTGGCCTGGCGCCGGCTCACGCCCGGCACCTGGCCGAACAGCTGACGCAGGATCGGATCGTCCGGCAGCGGCACCAGCGGCACGTCGACGTGCTTGGTGGTGTAGACATTGACCACCGACGGCGCCGCGCGCGCCACGCCATCGGCGTAGGACACGGCTCCCGCCACCGGCCGCGCGGCCGCGGCAACCGGCGGCAACGTCGCGGCGGGCGCGGCGTCCGGCCCGACCAGCCGCAGCAGATCCGGCCGCAAGGTGGTGACGACGAATAGAATACCCAGGCAGACCGTGACGGCCTGAGCGAAGATCAGCCAATATCGGCGCATGTTTCTGATAGGACTAGCAATGAGTAAAGTGGACTCCCACGTCCTGGCCGCCTGGCTGGACGACACCCTGCAAGCCGCCCGTTTCAAGGACTACTGCCCCAACGGGCTGCAGGTGGAAGGCCGATCCGAAGTCGGACACATTATCACCGGTGTCACCGCCAGCGAAGCCCTGTTGCGCATCGCCGTCGAACGCGGCGCCGACGCGGTGCTGGTCCACCACGGCTGGATGTGGCGCAACGAGGACCGCCGCGTCATCGGCACGCGCCGCACCCGCATGGCGCTGGCCCTGAAGAACGACCTCAATCTCTACGCCTACCACCTGCCCCTGGACGCCCATCCCACCCTGGGCAACAACGCCCAGTTGGCCCGCGTCCTGGGCCTGGAACCCGAACGCCGCGACGACGGCGCGCCGCGCACCTGTGGCCCCGACAACCTGGTCTGGCTGGGCACCGCCCCCGACCTCGCCACCCTCGGCCAGCTCGCCACCCGCATCCAGCAACGCCTGGGCCGCCAGCCCCTGGTCGTCGGCAACCCCGACCAGCCCCTGGCCCGCATCGCCTGGTGCACCGGCGGCGCCCAAGGCATGCTCGCCGACGCCATCGACGCCGGCGCCACCGTCTACATCACCGGCGAAGCCTCCGAATCCACCTTCCACCTCGCCCAGGAAACCGGCGTCGCCTTCCTCGGCGCCGGCCACCACGCCACCGAACGCTACGGCATCCAGGCCCTGGGCCAGGCCGTGGCGGAACGCTTCGGCATCAAGGTCGAATTCGTGGACCTCGACAACCCGGTGTAACAGCAACGAAGGGCACGGCCGCAACGCTGATCCCAGCGCCCCCCCTTGCCCGCAGCCACACAGCCCCTGAGCGCTCCGCAGCCACCCGCGCCGCTCACCGCAAGCGCGCAGCGCACGCCCCCCCACTTCCCAGAAGCATGTATGCCGCCACCGGCTGCCCGCGCAGCCGGTGGCGGCGGGCAACCCAAGCCTCTCCCATGCCGCCTGGGTCCAGCAGCGCTTGGAACCTCGAAACCCGTAGCCCGGCGCGGGGGGGCGCGGGCGGGGCGCGCCGTCAGATGCGCCCGGCGGAAACCGAAGGCAGCCGCCAAAGGCGGCAACGAGGTTGAGCACGGGGCAGTCCGGAGCGAACGCTCCGGACCGCAATCGCAGG
Source organism: Achromobacter sp. ISS7 (assembly GCF_056523125.1). Lineage (NCBI taxonomy): Bacteria > Pseudomonadati > Pseudomonadota > Betaproteobacteria > Burkholderiales > Alcaligenaceae > Achromobacter > Achromobacter sp. ISS7. Next base: position 4,397,815 of record NZ_JAWRZD010000001.1, read on the forward strand.
CGCGCCCCGCCCGCGCCCCCCCGCGCCGGGCGGCCTACGAAGCCCACAACCTCCGCAAGCAAACAACCCCTGAACCAATAAAAAAGCGCCCCACAGGGCGCTCTTCCATTTCAGCTCAAGGCTGCCTCTTCAACAAATCCCGAATCTCGCGCAACAACGCCACATCCTCAGGCGTCGCGGCAGGAGCCGCCGGCGCCGGCGCTTCCTCGGCCTTCGTGCGCGCCTTGTAGATCGCCTTCACCATCCAGAAGATCACAAACGCCAGCAACACGAAGTTGATGATGATCGTGACGAAATTCCCCCAGGCGAAAACATTGGCCCCCGCCTTCGTCAGATCCGCATACGTCATCGGCCCGTTGTAACCAGCAGGCATCGACAGCACCAGGAACTTGTTCGAGAAATCAACGGACCCGCCAAGCACGAAGTTCACCAGAGGCATGACGATATCCTTGACCAGCGAATCGACGATCCTGCCGAACGCCGCGCCGATGATCACACCAACCGCCAAATCAACCGCATTGCCTTTGACGGCGAAATCCCGGAATTCTTTGACGAAACCAGTTGTTTTGCTCATAAAAGCACTCCCTTCGTGATACGCCCACCAGTAGGCTGGCGCTATAATACGCGGTTGCTATGTTGTTACATATTCCCGCGAAGCCGATGCCGCAGAAGTGATGCTACTCGTAGAGCGGGCGCATCAACAAGGATAGGAAGATGAGTCAGGATACGCTGGTGCATGATGATGACGGTGCGGTTGATCCAAATCTGCCGCCCGATCCTTCGCGACGTTTCTGGGTAACCACCGCCTGTGCTGTGGGTGGCGTAGCAGGTGTCGCAACGGCAATACCGCTTGTGAGCACGTTTTCCCCTTCTGAAAAAGCCCGCGCCGCCGGCGCCCCCGTCGAAGTCGACGTGGGCGACATTCCCGTCGGCACCATGAAAACCGTGGAATGGCGTGGCAAACCGGTCTGGATCATCCACCGGTCTCCTGAACAGATCGCCGGCCTCAAGACCCAGGACGCGCTCCTGGCGGATCCCGACTCCAAACGGCCCGGCTTCACTCCCAAATACGCAGAAAACGAGGGCCGCTCGCGCAAGCCCGAACTGTTCGTCTGCGTCGGCATCTGTACCCACTTGGGCTGCTCGCCCACCTCGCACTTCGAAACAGGCGGCGGTGGCGGCATGGGCGCTTCCTGGCAAGGCGGATTCCTCTGTCCGTGCCACGGCTCCACGTTCGACCTGGCAGGCCGGGTCTACAAGAACAAGCCCGCTCCCGATAATCTCGAAGTTCCGCCGTACCAGTATCTCACCGACTCCCGCATCATCGTGGGCGTTGATGAAGACAACAAGGCCTGACGCACGCGTCGCGCTTTTTTCCCGAATTACGTAAGTAAAACAAATACGCCACGTATTAGAGAAGGAGCCGTTACATGGCTGGCGAGAAAACCGTCGAGACGACAGGCCTGTTGGGCTGGCTGGATCGGCGCTTCCCGGTGACCTCCACCTGGAAAGCGCATCTGTCCGAATACTACGCACCGAAAAACTTCAACTTCTGGTATTTCTTCGGCTCGCTGGCACTCCTGGTGCTGGTGCTGCAGATCGTGACCGGCATTTTCCTGGTCATGCACTACAAGCCGGACGCCGAGCGCGCGTTCCAATCCGTCGAATACATCATGCGCGAAGTCCCGTGGGGCTGGCTGGTGCGCTACATGCACTCGACCGGCGCCTCGATGTTCTTCGTCGTGGTCTACCTGCACATGCTGCGCGGCCTGCTCTATGGCTCGTACCGCAAGCCGCGTGAGCTGGTCTGGATCTTCGGCGTCGCGATCTTCCTCTGTCTGATGGCCGAAGCATTCTTCGGCTACCTCCTGCCGTGGGGCCAGATGTCCTACTGGGGCGCACAGGTGATCGTGAACCTGTTCGCGGCCATCCCGTTCATCGGCCCCGAGCTGTCGATCTGGATCCGCGGCGACTACGTCGTGTCCGACGCCACGCTGAACCGTTTCTTCGCCTTCCACGTCATCGCCATTCCGCTGGTGCTGGTGGGCCTGGTGGCGGCCCACCTGGTGGCGCTGCACGAAGTCGGCTCGAACAACCCGGACGGCATCGAGATCAAGCAGGGCCCGAAGGACAAGTACGGTCGACCGAAGGACGGCATTCCGTTCCATCCGTTCTACACGGTGCACGACCTGGTCGGCGTCGCGGGCTTCCTGCTGGTGTTCGCCTTCATCGTGTTCTTCGCGCCGGAAATGGGCGGGTACTTCCTGGAGTTCAACAACTTCATCCCGGCCGACTCGCTCAAGACGCCGCCGCACATCGCCCCGGTCTGGTACTTCACGCCGTTCTACTCGATGCTGCGCGCCACCACCGACGAGTTCACGTGGGTGCTGGCCGGCGCTTCGGTGCTGGGCGCCATCGCGCTGCTCGTCAAGAGCAACCTGAAGGGCTTCATGCGCATCGCCGTCCCCGGCATCCTGATCGTCGTGGCCGTGCTACTGCGCGTGATCGACGCCAAGTTCTGGGGCGTGGTCGCCATGGGCGGCACCGTGGTCATCCTGTTCTTCCTGCCGTGGCTGGACCATTCGCCGGTCAAGTCGATCCGCTACCGCCCCACCTGGCACAAGTGGATCTACGGCATCTTCATGGTCAACTTCCTGGTGCTCGGCTACATCGGTACGCAGCCGCCCAGTCCGCCGTTGAACATCACGTCGCAGATCGGCACGCTGCTGTACTTGGCATTCTTCTTCCTGATGCCGGTCTGGAGCCGCCTGGGCACTTTCAAGAAAGTGCCTGACCGCGTGACGTTCCACGCCCACTGAGCCCACGAGAATAACGGACTGACCATGATCAAGAAGCTGATTGGTGCCGTGGCGTTGATGCTGCTCACGTGTACCGCCACGTTCGCCGCCGAGGGCGGCTATCCGCTGGACAAGGCGCCTTACCGCGTCAACGACATGGCGTCGCTGCAAAACGGCGCCAAGCTGTTCGTCAACTACTGTCTGAACTGTCACAGCGCATCCTCGATGCGCTACAACAAGCTCAAGGACATTGGCCTGACCGACCAGCAAATCAAGGAAAGCCTGCTGTTCACCGGCGAGAAGGTCGGCGACATGATGACTGTCGCCATGACGCCCAAGGACGCCAAGAAGTGGTTTGGCACCACGCCCCCGGACCTGTCCGTGATCGCGCGCGCCAAATCCGTCAACGCCGGCCCCTCGGGTTCCGACTACATCTACACCTACCTGCGCACGTTCTACCGTGACACCTCGCGTGCCACGGGCTGGAACAACCTGGTGTTCCCGGCCGTCGGCATGCCGCACGCGCTGTGGGAACGGCAGGGTCCGCGCGAGCTGACCACGGTGGCGATGCACGAGGTCGAAGGCAAGGACGGCACGCCGAAATCGTGGGAACGCGTCACGACGGTGTACGATGCGCAAGGTTTTTCCACGGTCAAGGCCGAACCGGTAGCCAGCTACCACGGCCATGCCACCTTCGAGGCCAAATTCAAGGCCGCCAACCCGGCCCAAATCGCAACATACGACAACGACGTCGCCGACCTGACCGCGTTCATGGCCTGGATGGCCGAACCCGTCCAGACCTTCCGCGTCCAGCTGGGCGTCGGTGTCATGTTGTTCCTGCTCTTGTTCTTCCTGGTGATGTGGCGCCTGAACGCCTCTTACTGGAAACACGTGCGCTAACCGCAACGCCCCGCCAGGCGTATCTGCCCCCATTTTCATGGCGGTGGATAATGGCGGGTTAGGGCTGTATGCCTACCCCCCGCCTGGCAATCGGGGCCAGCGCCTGCTAGATTAGGGCGCTGGCCTTTCGTTTTTCATAAAGGATTTATCGCCATGATGGTGCTCTATTCCGGAACCACGTGTCCGTTTTCGCAACGCTGCCGCTTCGTGTTGTTTGAAAAGGGCATGGATTTCGAGATCCGCGACATCGACCTGTACAACAAGCCCGAAGACATCTCGGTGATGAACCCGTACGGTCAAGTGCCCATTCTGGTCGAGCGCGACCTGGTCCTGTACGAGTCGAACATCATCAACGTGTACATCGACGAGCGCTTCCCGCACCCGCAGCTCATGCCGGCCGATCCGGTCATGCGCGCCCGCACCCGCCTGTTCCTGTACAACTTCGAGAAAGAGCTGTTCGTCCACGTCTCGACGCTGGAAGACCGCAGCGCCAAGCCCGACGAGAAGAAGCTGGCCAACGCCCGCCAGAACATTCGCGACCGCCTGGCCCAGCTGGCCCCGATGCTGCTCAAGAACAAGTACATGCTGGGCGAGGAATTCTCCATGCTCGACGTGGCCGTGGCCCCGCTGCTGTGGCGCCTGGACCACTACGGCATCGAACTGCCCAAGAACGCGGCTCCGCTGCAAAAGTACGCCGAACGCATCTTCTCGCGCCCGGCCTACATCGAAGCGCTGACGCCTTCGGAAAAAGTGATGCGTCGCTAAGGTTGTCGCGTGATGGGTGAAACTTCGACCAAACCGTATCTGATCCGCGCGCTGCACGAATGGTGCACCGATAACGGCTACACGCCGTACATCACCGTGCAGGTCGACGAGCACACCATGGTGCCCGTCGCCCACGTGCGCGACGGCCAGATCACCCTGAACGTGGGTACGCTGGCCACCAACCGCCTGGTGCTGGGCAACGAATTCATCGAATTCCAGGCCCGCTTCAGCGGCGTGACCGAAAACGTCTACGTGCCGGTGGGCGCCGTCAGCGCCATCTATGCGCGCGAAACCGGCGCCGGCATGGGCTTCGAAGTGCAGCCCTACGAACCGCCGGCCCCGGGCGCGCAGAACGCGTCCGAGAGCGTCCCGTCCGAAGCCGAGGCGGATGCCGCCCCCGGCGATGACGGCGGCGACGACGAGCCCAAGCGTCCGCGCCTGACCATCGTCAAGTAATCCGGCAGGTCCCCCGCGCCGCCCCGGCCCCAGGCCCGGGCGGCGCGGTCACGTCTGGCCGCCGCCGATGTGACGCGCCATGGCATGGCGATTTTTTGAAACCCAGGATAAGAGTGCGTATCATTTGCATATCTGGGCAAAATCCCGTCTCATACGCCTGAATCGGCCCGCGCGGCCCGCCGCGTCCGTCGCGGCGCACGCCGTCCCCGGCCTTCCAGGAGTGATGCCCCGTCCATGCCGTACCTGATCGGAATGACGCCCGCCGGCGGCGTATCCACCCAGTTCATGCCGCAGATAGACCGCCAGCTGGTCGCCAAGCTGTGCCTGTTCGACACCCTGTCGGACGACGATCTTGCCAACATCCCGCGTCAGATCCGCCTGACCCTGCGCAGCACCGGTCGCGTTCCCGCGATCGTCGGATGGGACGGCGGGCCGTTCCTCGTCAATGCGCGGGTGCGCGAACTCATGGAAACGCTCGAACCCGACACGCACCGCTTCCTGCCGGTCGAGGCCGAGACCATGATCGTCGGCCGCAAGAGCCGGCCGTTCCGCACCTACCACCTGCTGCTGTGCCCGCCGCGCGTGGACGCCGTCATCATCGAGAAGACCGAGTTCTCCAAGGGCATGGGCCGCGCCGGCTACGAAGCCGGCGGCTGCTTCTCGTACCTGAAGGGCACGCCGCTGGTGCTGGACCGCGACGCCATCCAGGACCGCTGCTTCTGGCGCCTGCCGCGGCAATTCGGCGTCCGGCCGGCCTATCCGCACAGCGGCATCAGCGGCTACTTCTGCTCGGATGAATTCTGGCGCGCCCTGCGCGCCGAGCGTCTCGGCGGCTGGGAAGCCAAGCGGCGCTGCGCGACGGGCGCGCGACCGGAATGACGCGCATGCACGCCGGAAAGAATCTCCTTTTTTCATTACAATGCAGTCCCTGCGCGCGCCCCTGGCGCGCCACGCCGGTGTAGCTCAGTTGGTAGAGCAGCTCACTTGTAATGAGAAGGTCGAGGGTTCGATTCCTTTCACCGGCACCAATCCAACGCATCGACAACCCGCACCCGCCCCGCCCCGCGCCGTGCGGGTTTTTTATTGCCGGCACGGACTCCCTGCGGCGCCTGCCTCGACGAATCTGACTGATTAACGAGCCCGCAAGCCCCGATTGCGGGCGCCAACCGCGCAATACGCCGCTACCATCGTCCCTCCACCCCTGCATCAAGACGGCTCGGCCACATGCATGCGATTCATCTTCCTGGCGCGCAGCGAAAACGCTTCTGGCAAAAGAAATGGCCCAGGGAAGTCCTGTTCAACGGGCCGCCCATCATCGTGGCCGGTTCAGCCGCGGTGAAAAGCTGGCAAGAGCCGGTGCTCGATCCATGGACCTTCGGCCTCGCGACCACCGTGTGTCTCTGGCTGGCCGTGGCCGCCTGCGTTCGCGTCGCCGGCGCGCGAGCCGAAGACCGGAAAGACGGGCCGGAGGTGGTCCACGAAGGGTTGTACGCGGCGGTCTCCACCATGCACACCATGCTTTCCGAATGGTGCGACAAGCGCCAATGCGGCGCCGACATCCGCGCCACCTTCCACCGTGTGGTGCCGCCGGTTCATGAGCCGCGCGAAATCGAGCAGATCATCAACTATGCCGGCGCCAACGGCGAGGGCGTGGGCCGGACCTTCCCGGTCCACACCGGCATCACCGGCAGAGCCATCCGCAGCAAGAAGCCCCTGGTGATGTCCAGCCCGGACGCAACGGAAGAACAGCTTCGCGCCGAGCTGGTGCGCGAATGAGGATACACGCAAGCCGAGGTCCGCAAGCTTGGCCCCGGACGCTATTCAGCAATGGCGGTGCCCGTCCTGGACCGTTCTGGACAGCACCCGATCGGCGTGATTTACTTGGATTCAAGTGACCGCGCGCTCTTTGAACGCGACGATGTAGTGGAAATCGTTGGCGCTGGCACCAAGGCCATCAGCGACTTTGTCACGAAGAGGTACTGACATGCATACCATCCCCAGGAAGCCGGCCGAGACCTTCGTCAAGGCATCCAGGCTCATATCAAGGCCAGGGGCGGTCATCACCGTCCGCGAACTGACCCTGACGGACGTTGGCGTACGCGCCATCACCAGCGGCAGCGAAGGCATCAGGCAGGGCGCCCGCGAAGAGGCCGGCCCCCCATCGCCACTGCGGAAACCGATTACCGCATGAATCAAAAAGGAGGTCGAAAGACCTCCTTTTTTTGCGTCGCGGATTCCCGTGCGCTCAGCCCAGCGCCGGCAACATATTGAACAGCAGCACCATCACCAGGCCGACCACCGCCACGATGGACTGCACCACCGAGATCGTCTTGGTGGCCTCGCCCATCGTCATGCCGAAGGATTCCTTCACCATCCAGAACCCGGCGTGATTGGCGTAGTTGAAGAACAGCGAGCCGCAGCCGATCGACAGCGCCAGCAGCGGCAGGTTCAGCGAGGGATCGGCGCCGGCCAGCGGCGCCAGCAGGCCGGCCGCGCCGACGATGCCGACCGTGGCCGAACCGGTGGACACCGACAGCAGCATGGCGATCAGCCAGCCCAACACCAGCGGCGGGAACGCGAACTGGTGGGTCAGGTGGACGATGGCGTCGCCGACCTTGGCGCTGGTCAGCACCTGCTGGAAGGCGCCGCCACCGGCGATGATCAGCATGATGCCGGCAATCGGCTTGAGGCTCTTGCCGAGCGCGTCGCGCAGCTTCTCGGCGTCGCCGCCGCGCGCCAGCACCAGCGCCACGGCCGCGAACAGCACGCCCAGCAGCATGGCAACCAGCGGATTGCCCAGGAAGGCCGCCACGTGCATCAGGGGCGAGGCCTTGGGCAGCAGCATCTCGGCCACCGCGTGCAGCAGCATCAGCAACGCGGGCAGCAGGGCCGCCAGCACGCCCAGGCCCACGCCGGGCACGGAATGGCCGGCATCGGCCTGGCGCACCGCGGTGAATTGCTCGAGCAGGGCTTCGTCCGGGCGGGTCGTCATGCGCGGCGCGATGAAGGCGCCATACAGCGGACCGCCCAGGATCATGGCGGGCAGGGCGGCGAGGAAGCCATAGATCATGGTCGGGCCGACCGTGGTCTTGAGGCTGGCGATCGCCGTCAGCGGGCCGGGATGCGGCGGCACCATGCCGTGCATGGCGGCCAGCGCCGAGATCACCGGCACGCCCACGTACACGTAGGCCGAGCCCTTGAAGCGTTCCTGGCCTTCCAGCTTGCGGGCCACGCTGAAGATCAGCGGCAGCATCACCACCAGACCCACTTCGAAGAACATCGGGATGCCGATGATGAAGGCCACCAGCGTCATGGTCCAGGGGATCATGCGCGCCGAGGTGCGGTTCAGGATGGCATTGGCCAGGCGCTCGGTGGTGCCCGAGTCCGCCAGGATCTTGCCGAGCATGGCGCCCAGCGCGATCACCACGCCCACCGCGCCCAGGGTCTTGCCGGCGCCGTCGGTCAGGTTCTTGACGATGGCGGTCGGCTCCATGCCGGTGGCGAACCCGACGCCGATGGACACGATCAGCAGCGCCAGCAGCGGATGCATGCGGATGCGCGAGACGATGAGGGCGACCAGCACCAGGACGCTTACCAGGGCGGTAAGCAACAATTGGATGTCGAACGAAGACATGTATGAAACCCAGAAAAAACGTGAGAGGTCGCGAACCTTCTGGTTGCCATGATAAGGGATCGCCCTGACGCCCAACCGTCATGAACCCACGGCCCGCGGGGTCGTTTTGCATTCCCCGCGAAATTTGTGCATAATTCGCCCCCTCTACCTGTTCCCCGATAGCTCAGTCGGTAGAGCGACGGACTGTTAATCCGCAGGTCGCTGGTTCGAGCCCAGCTCGGGGAGCCAAAGAATGCAGTACTGAAGGGCCCGCAACGTGTTGCGGGCCTTTTGCATGGGCGAACGCCTGGAACACCCCGCCAAACTCGGACGGTGTCCCTGTGGGGAGGTGTGCAATTTGAGACGCGAAGGGGGCACGGGGCAGCCCAATTAGCCCCGAACAATCAATGGGTTATCCACAATTCGGGGCCGATGACCATTTGAGACTGATCGGCCAGGAAACGCCTCAATCTGCGAATGAATGCGCGTTATTTGAGACGGCCTGCGTCAAAGCGCTTTCTTGCACGCGGACAGGCTGCCCCAGAGGTCACGCTCTGCCTGCCGGCTGGCTGGCATCACCTTAAGGTCGTTTAGGGAATATCCGTTGCTCAGGTTGGAGCGGTAAAAGTGGTACCAGTCGCCCAAGGCCTGGCCTGCGTGTTCACATGTCGAATAGGAAGGAATCCAAGGATTCTTCAGCTTGGCCCCCTGGACGCCAAAGACATAGGCAACATCCTGGGCGGTAAACAACTGCCATTCCTTCTGTACGTACTGACTTCCGGCCCCCATGAAGAACTCGGCGTCGTTCGCGTTTAACGCGGTCTGAATCCGAGACGCGGCGCGGCGAATCACCGCCTCCGCTTCGGTGGCAGCCTCCTTCGTCTCGCTCTTAGTCCAAGCGCGCACTACAGATGTTCCAGCGGCACCATCGGCCACTATGAACCGGACGGCCGCCGCATCTGCTGGCCCGGCTTCGGCGGCTGTTACATCAGCCGAATGAGCAGCCATAAGAGCAAGGAACGACGCAACCAGAAAACGCCGCGCTGGTTGCGAACTCGCAATTTCCCAAGAAACCGTTCCCATAATCACAAGCCCTTGATAATAAAAGAAAAAAATACAAGCCTTAATTCTATGCTGGTTGCGCGAATCGCTTCCGAATTAGTAGGTGTCATCGTTCGCCGCCTGCCTTCCGGCGCGCGGAAATTTCGCGCGCCAGTACAGCCCCCGTGGCCTCTATCGCCCTTTTGCCGGCTTCGGCAGTGTGACGATAGTTGTCGATCAGGGCTTCCTCTCTAGCGGTTAGAACCGTCGCAGGCGGTGGCGATGGGTGGATGGTCAATATTTTTTTACCCGTGACCACGAAGTTAATGTCTGCGCCTAGCTCCGCAAACATGGCCAGATACTCGGCATTGGGAAAGGTCTTGCCCTTCTCATAGCTAATCTGCACCTGCTTTGACGTACCCGCGTGCGCCGCTAGAGCTGTCTGCGACAGCCCCAGCCTTTCCCTCTCAGCGCGTAGCCGGTCCCCTATGGTCATGAAAACAGCCCCTAAACACAGATTGACAGGTAAAGATTTCTTTACCATAATCCAACACAGTCAACCTTTTAACAACGCATTCCAACACGACTGCGATGAAAAAAAATTCCGCTACTCCGGCGTCTCCTCGCCGTGTCCCGCTCCGGGACCTGGCTTGGTTCCGCGCGAACGGCGTGGCCATAAGCGCATGGTGCCGCCAGGAAGGTCTTAGCTATCACGTAGTCAGAGAACTTCTGTATGGCCGCAATAAGGGCGTTCGCGGGGAGTCGCATCGAGCCGCCATCGCGCTAGGGATCAAACCTGATCCCAAAACCCTTTATGAGGAAGGCGGGAAATGACTATCGTCAAAGTATCGGATGTCCTTGTAACACAACGATTTAACGCTGGCGAGGCACCGACAAACGCTACGTTCACCGCATCCGAACTTCTGAGCTTTGGGCTGGCATGCTTGCCGTCGACTTTGCCCAACATCGGTCGCCGCGCACAAGCGGAAGGATGGGAATTCGTTGAAGTTCCTTCCGGCTCGGGGGCTGGTGCGCGCGGTATCGTTCGACGCTATTTCCTCCCCGCGTACGTGCAGGCTGCCTTGTCGCTGAAGCGGTCGCAAGAAGGCGGCCGCGTCGTCGATGCAGCAGGAACGACAAGCGCAACGCCGTCACTCTCGGCCCGCCAGCGCGCGGTCGCCGAGGCCCGCGCGTCGATCCTCTTGCATGTCCATCGCCTGGCAGCCATGGAAGGCATGAGCAGCGCGGTGCAGTCCACGATTGAAGCCGCCCAAAAACAACAGTTGCCGCCCGAGCTGTCGGCAGCGCTAGCCCTGGCCAACAACAAGGCGGGCCAAGGCCGCACCCTGACCCGCGCAACCCTGTACCGCTGGCTGTCCAAGTTCGACCTCACGCAGCCCAACGCCGTTGACCTGCTGGCGCCGGCCGACGCCGGCCAGGCCCGCCGTGGCAAGTGGCTGCGTCACGTCGTCGCACCCTGGGCGGAAACCGTCCTAAAACTCTACCAGCGCCCGCAAAAGCCCACCTTGCGCTGGGTGCATGACCAATTGCCGGCGCATCTGCCCAAAGGCGTGACGCCGCCCAGCTATGACACCCTGCGCCGCTTCATCGCGCAAATGGGTAACGTCGCCGTCGAACAGGGCCGCATGGGACCGCGCGAGATAAAGGCCATCAAGCCGTTCGTACGCCGCGACACATCCAAGCTCTGGCCAGGCGATATCTACATGGCCGATGGCCACGCATTCGACGCTGAGGTGGCACACCCCCGCCACGGTCGTCCGTTCCGTCCAGAAATTACGACCGTCCTGGATACGGCAACGCGCAAGGCCCTAGGCTGGTCGACCGACCTGGCCGAATCCGGCCTGGCCGTGCTGGACGCCCTGCGCGTAGCGACGCAAAACGGCGGCATCGCCAGCGTGTTTTACGTCGACCGAGGCGCGGGCTACATCAACGCCATGATCAGCGGCCCTGGTACGGGCCTGCTGTCCCGCCTTGGCACGACGCTTACGCATTCCCTGCCCTACAACTCGCAGGCCCGAGGCATCATCGAACGCGCCCATCAATCCATTTGGGTCCGTGCCGCCAAAGAGCTGCCCACCTACATTGGCAAAGACATGGACGCCGAGGCAAGCAACAAGGTCCACAAGCTGACACGACGCGACGTTAAGCGCCTGGGCGCCAGTCGTGCGCTGATGACCTGGCCGGACTTCGTGGCGTTCGCCGCTGACCAAATCGCGCAATACAACGACCGGCCCCATCGCGGCCTGCCGATGGTGGCCGATCCGGTTACGGGTAAACGCAGGCACATGACGCCCAACGAAGCCTGGCGCAAGGGCGTCCAAGAAGGTGCCGACCTGGTCCAGCTACAGCCGGCCGAAACGGATCATCTGTTCCGCCCGCAGCAGCAATGCCGCGTGCTGCGCGGTGAAATCCGCCTGTTCAACAACATCTACTTTTCGCATGAGCTGACCGAGTACCACGGCGAGGGTGTAAACGTCGGCTTCGACATCCACGACCCCAGCCAGGTATGGGTATACGACGCTGATGGCGTCCTGCTGTGCAAGGCGCAACTGGACGGCAACCGCCGTGACTTCATGCCGGAAAGCTTCCTGGAACGCGCAAGCCGCAAACGCGCCGAGGGTCGCAAACGTCGCTTGGAAGAAAAGCTCACCGAGGTCCACGACGAGCTGCACGGCGGTCCCGTGGTGTTGGAAAACAACCCCACGCAGCGGGCCCAGTTTGTAGCCGGCTACGACGCCCAGCGCTTGGTGGAGCGCATCGAAATTCAGGCCGTCGAATTGCACCCGGGCCAGCACGACCAGGTCGCCACGCGCCCCGCGTTCCGCAACCCTTCGGAGCGCTACGAATGGCTCAAAGCCGAGGGCAGCGCAGCGTGGACCGAATCAGATCAGCAGTTCCTACGTGACTACGTCGAGGACCCCGAAGGGTACGCGCTATTCGCCCAACGCTACGAGCCGCTGGGCCTGGACTGGACCGACGAAGACGAGCAGGAATTGAACCGTTTCAACAGCCCCTCACGCAGGGTTGCGTGAGGTCTTAACGAAATGGCCCGGAAGGTGCGGGAACACCAACCGGGCCGGAAAAACTGACTTTGAGAGAGTCAGGAGGATATTACCCCATGAAAAAAGCCTTTGTCCAAAACAGCAATTACGTGCGCTTCGTGGAGGCGGTCAAGGCCGTCGAGCAGCGCGGCGCGCGCGAGGCGTCCATCTTGCTTGTGACCGGCCCGGCCGGCCTGGGCAAGAGCGAGACGGTTGACCGTTTCGCCATGGACACCAACGCCATTTACCTGCGTGCCAAAGAAACCTGGACCAAGCGCGGTTTGCTTTCCGAAATGGCCGACACCTTGAAGCTGTCGAGCAGTGGCCGCAACCAGGAAGTGCAGGCCCGCATCATCGGTCACGTCGCCCAACGCCAAACCCCCATCGTCATTGACGAGGCGGAATTCACTGTGCGCACGACCGCGTCCATCCTGGAATGCGTGCGCGATATCTCCGACCTCACCGAGGTCCTGGTGGTGCTGGTCGGCATGGAGACTATCGAAAGCCGTATTGCACGTTACCCGCAGATATCCAGCCGCGTGGCGCAGGTCGTTCACTTCCAGCCGCTGACGCAGCAAGACGTACTGCTGACCGCGCGCCAACTGGCCGAAGTCAAGATTGCCGATGCGGTCATCGCAGAACTGCATCGGCAATCGGAAGGCCGCATGCGCCTGGTCATGAACGGGATTGCCGCCATTGAGCGCTTGGCCACCACCAATGGCCTGGCCGAGGTCAAGGCCGAGAACATCAAGGATATCCCCCTGTGCCACGACTGGCAGGGTCGGCGCTCGCGCGTTCCTGGGAGGGTTGCATGAGTCACGTATGGACATCGCAGGCCGTCATGGCGGCGCTGCATCGGCTGGTCGATGCCACTGACCTGGTCGACCTGGACGGCATCGCACGCGAATCCGCGCTGGACCGCAAGCAGGTGGCCAATGCCTGCGACAAGCTGGTGACCCATGGCTATCTCGCGCGTCAGACCTACGCCGACGGCAAAGTAAAACCTGGCAAGTATCGCCTGACGGCCGAGGGCCGCATTGCCTTGGAGGCGGGCGCCAACCTCAAGAGCGGTCCGAAAGGGCCGAGCGGCAAGGCGCGCAACACCGCCGGTTCGCTGCGTGAAAAGGTCTGGCGGCTGCTGCGCATCCGTCAAAAGGCTTCGGTGCCGGAGGTCGTCGCGCTGCTGTGCGATGGCGATGCGACCGAGAAGGAAATCGAGTGTGTGACCAACAACGTGCAGAAGTACCTGCGCGCGCTGCGCGCCACCGGCTACCTGGCCGACATGCGGCGTGAGCCTGGCAGCAAGCCCACCAGCAACGGTTTCAAGCGGTACTTGCTGGTGCGTGACACCGGCCCGCTGGCACCCACCCGGCGCGGCAAGGACCGCGTCTATGACCCGAACGAGGAACGCGAGTATGGCGTCGTGGCTTGACTTAGTACGTGCCGAGGTCCAGGCATCCAACATCACCGTGACGGCCAAGCGCATGAATTGCTCGCGCTCGGCCCTGTCCCAGGTCATCAACCAATGCGGCCCCTACGGCACGGGCAAGGCCAGCGTGGCCAAGCTGGCCGAGAAGGCCATCCAGGCATTCACCAAGGTCCATTGCCCGTTCCTGACCGAGTTTCACGGCCAGGCCACGGTCATCACCGGCGCGGAGTGCCGAGGCCACGCCGACCGCGAAACCCCGCCCATCAACAACCCGCGCGAGCTACGCCACTGGCGTGCATGCCAAGCATGCCCGCACCGCGCCAAGTACGTACACCAGCAGGCCCACCCCTCAACCGAGATCATCGGGGAATTTCAATGATGAACGCAGCGAACGAATCACGCATGGTCAGCGATCAATCCCTGTTCCGGGAAAGAGCGATCCACAAGCCGGCCATCCTCACCCTGGATATCCAGGCGCGCCTGGCCACCATCAACGCGGCTTGCCGTGAGCTGCGCAAGCTGGGCTTGCGCATCGCGGACCAGGACGTGGCACCGAACGATGACGGCGCCCCGGTGGTCGACCTCGGGCCAATTCTTCCCCACCAGGCCGAGCAGCTTATCGGCGCGGCTGGTGGCAGCACCCACAACGCCGCCACGCAACGGCATAGCGCATCGGTGTTTGGTGTGCGTGCCATCTGGACGACGCCGCAGTAATCGAACAGGAGACAGATTCATGAGCAACCACGCCGAAACGATGGACAACGCAAACGCGGACAGCACGGCGCACCGGGCCTTGTATGAACAGTTGACCCAGGAACACGCCGATTGGACCCCCGAGCTTGACCGGTGCGTGCGGGCGTACTTCGAGCTGCAACAGCCGGCAGACCCGGAGGAAAGCCCGCTCCAGATGTTCGCCAACTATGGCACCAGCTTGGGCATCGCTCAATCGCTGCATGCAATGGGCTGCATCTCCGAAAGCGCCCTGGGTCACATGTCGCGCTTTGCCTCCAACCAGATGGGCAGAAAGCTGCTGCCCTGGAATGGCCGCGAGTTCGCGGTCAGCAGCGGCTACGGCACCCCGCCGCAGGCCCCCTCTTACCACTAAGCAGAAAGGAAACTGCATGAACACCTCTATCCCCAGCGGCTACCGCCAACGCGCGGACGGTAGCCTGGTCCCCGAGTCCATGGTTAGCGACATCGACAAGCTGCGCGACCAGACCATCGAACGCATGATTGCCGCCGTGAAAGAACAGAGCGCCAACTTGGCCCGGCTCAAAGGCTCCGTCTTTGCTGACGTGGAATCGTTCGTTGCGATCAGCCAGGAACAGTACGGCGTGAGGGCCGGTGGCAAAAAAGGCAATGTGACCCTGACCAGCTACAGCGGCCGCTACAAGGTCGTGCGCCAGGTGCAGGAGCGCCTGACGTTCGATGAGCGCTTGCAGGCCGCCAAGGCGCTGATTGATGAATGCATCATGGACTGGTCCGAGGGCAGCCGCGACGAAATCAAGGTGCTGGTCAACGATGCCTTCCGCGTCGACCAGGAAGGCCAGATCAACACGGGCCGTGTGCTGGGCCTGCGGCGATTGGAAATCAAAGACGAGAAGTGGCAGCGCGCGATGACCGCCATCAGCGATAGCGTGCGCGTGGACGGCAGCAAGCCCTATATCCGCTTCTACGAGCGCGCGGAAGGGTCGGACGAGTACGTGGCCATCCCTCTGGACTTTGCGGCGCTCTGACGCGCCTACATGCCCCTTGGCCCCGACCTACCGTCAGCCGTCGACGGGCGCACGCGGGTAAACGTGCGCGGTTCAGGACCCTGGCCGGGCGGGGTGTGTGCGGCCCCGGCATTTTCTGGAGCATGAAACGATGCGTGAAAGCATGGAAACCGAGCTGGGCCGCGAAGTCCTATGCACAGGCTGCAAGTGCTTCTGGCCGGCCGATGGCGAGTTCTTCTTTATGGATCGAGGCCGGCCCCGCTCGCGCTGCCGAGCCTGCGACAATGAGGACCCCGAGCGCCAGGCGTACCTGGCCAACCATAGGCGCAAGCGCACCCAGGCACAACGGGCTGCGGTGGGTCAATAGAGGATAGAGCGTGGCGAAACCGCCGGAAGGCGGTCTGTCAGATGTGGTGGTCTGGCACTGATGAGCAGCCAAAGAGGAACCCGAGATGGCCACAACCAAAAAGCAAGGCGGCGCAATGTGCCGTGTCACCATCGGCTATCAAGACTTCTTGATGCCGGCGGACAAGGGAATGCGCGTGCTGGAGGCGATGCAGCACGCCATCGGATGCGACCGCGACTACGTCGGGCACGATGAGCAATTCATCGCGAAGGAGCAGCCCCGCGTGGAATTTTCCCTTGTGCGTGCGGATCAAATCCGAATGCCCGAGGGATACTCGGAACCGGCGAGTGGGCGCAAGCGAACACCCCGCGCCGTCCAGGTAAACCCCACGCGCCGCCTGGAGCTGAAGTAATGAACGCCATTGTCAAACGCATGCAGCCCAAGCAAGGCTCCCTGATGTTGGCGCGCAAGAAGGCAATCAGCGCTATCCACGCGCTCAAGAATCAGGCTGGCATGAGCGAGGACGAGTACCGCACCATGCTGCGAGCGCAAACCGGAAAAGGCAGTTGCTCGGATATGGACATCGTGGAGCTGCGCCGCGTCCTGGACCACTTCGCCCGCCTGGGCGTCAAATCCGTGGCACGCAGGAAACTGGACCGCGTGGGCATCTCTCGCCAGCGTCTGCTGGCCAAGCTGACCGCCCAGCTATCGGCGGCCGGCCGGGACCGTAGGTACTTGGACGGAATGGTCAAGCGCATCGCCAAGGTGGATGCCTTGGAATTCTGCGATGAGCAGGCGCTTTCCAAGTTGATCGCGGCCCTGGCCATCGATGCTGAACGACATGGACGGGCTTATCCGTGAAAAGCCCCGCCGCCAGCCCTATCGAACTGTCCGACGTTGCGGGTCTCTTGCCGCCCATCGTGCAAACGCTGATCGGGGTAATTGGCCTGCGCGCAACTTCGGACCTGGTGCGTCAGCTTGGCGGCACGACCTTTGAAGTGCCTATGCGGCAAACCCGGGATGGGGAAGCAAAGTTTGAAGCGCTGGCCGAAGTAATCGGGCCGGACGCCGCGGCGGCCATGGTACGGCACTTCGCGGGCGACAAACTCTATATCCCGCGCTGCCGCGCAGCGCTTCTTGAATACACCTATCGCCAAATTCGGCAGACCTTCGACCGCCTTACGCGCGACACGTCGGCGGTTCAGGCCGTCGCGGTGTTGGCCGTGCGCTACGGCTATGCCGACCGACACATCTGGTCGATTCTCAAAATGTCCGACCGCCACGGCGACGGCGAGAACGCCATCGGGGCCGCTGGCCAACTCGGGCTGTTCTAAGCCCCCCCACCTACTGAAGTAATTCACGGCGCGCCATAAGGGCCGCGCTGGGATAGTCGTGTCCAGCAACTATTGGACACGAATATGCACCCTGACAAGACTTCCGAGGCTGGCGTCTCCCTCATCGAACATTTCGAGGGCTGCCGCCTGACCGCGTATTGGGACGCCACCGGCAAGGTATGGACCATCGGCTGGGGCCATACGGGCCTGGACGTGTACAAGGGCCTGGTCATCACGCAAGCGGTCGCGGACGCCATGCTGGCGCAGGACCTCATCGAGCGTGAGAACGCCGTCAAGAAGTGCTTTGCCAGCGTTCCCCTCACGCGAGGCCAGTTCGACGCGCTGGTGTCCTTCCTCTACAACGTCGGCCCCGGCAAGCGCGGCATCAAGTCCGGCCTGTTCGTGCTGACCAACGGCCAGCCGTCCACCCTGGCCCGCAAGGTCCTGGCGCGCGACTACGCCGGAGCCGCAGAGGAATTCCTGAAATGGATTTACTCGGGTGGCGTGCCGCTGCGCGGCCTGGAGCGCCGCCGCAAGGCCGAGCGGCAATTGTTCCTGACCGGGGCCTGGTCGTGAAGCGCCGCCCGAGACTGACCAAGAGCTGGCGGCGGCTCCATCGCTCGTACACGGTCATCCTCGGCCTGGTCCTTGCGGTGGCATCAGCCGCTTATGAGCTGCTGCCGCTGTTCCGGTCCCTGGTGGCCGAATCCCGTTTCGCCTGGATTTCAATGGGGCTCGGCGTGTTGATCGCCGCGCTGCGTTACGTGGATCAACCTTGCTTGCAGCCGCAGGCGAACCCGAACGACGACGCCGAGGGTAAGCAATGATCGCCCGCCTGTTGTCCTGGCTCGGCATCGACGCCACCGCCGCCTGGTTTGTGCTGGTGGTGGTCGCCTGTGCCGGCGGCTACCTGCACGGCTATGGCTACGCCACGGCGCAGGCCGAGGCCAGCCATAACGCCTATGTCGTCAAGCAGAGCCAGGCCACGGCCGACGCCCAGGCAAAGCATCTGCGCGAGCTGCGCGCCGAGCAAGAGCGAGGTGATGCACTGTCCGCGTGGCTTCTTTCCACCAACGCGGAGAACGCCAAGCTCTCCGATGACCTCAAGAAGCGAGTCCCCCGTGTATCAACCGTCTACCTCGAAAAGCCCGGTGCGGCGCCTGTTGCCCTGCCTGATCGTCCTTTTACTGCTGGCTGGGTGCGCGACTACAACGCCGCCCTTGGCCTACGAATGCCCCAAGCCCCTGCGGCTGCCGGCACCGCTGCGCGAACGGCCGCCGGCTTTCAAGCCGTTGGTTCCCTCGGTGGAATCGACCCCGCAGACCTTGCCCGCAGCACCGTAAGCCAGGCCGACGTGCTGGACAACCACATCGACAATTCCGCCGTCTGCAAGAAGCTTGCCGCCCAGCTCAATGCCATTTTGGACCTGGATGAGGGGAAATCGCCATGATGATAGAGATCGGCGGCGCGCAACTCTTTAGCGTCGTGGTGATGGTCATTGCCGGCCTGGTCGGCATGTGGACTCGTCGCGTGCAAAGCGATCAGAAGGAAAACGCGCAACAGGTCGCAACGCTCAAGGTCCAGGTGGCCGAGCTACGCGAACAGCTCGCGCGTGAGGCGAGCGACTATGCGCGCCGCAGCGAGCTGGAAGCGCTTATGCGCCGCATCGAAGAAAAGCTAGACCGCATGACCGACAAACTGGACTCCAAACAGGACAAACAAGCATGACCGCCAAAGACAAGCCCAACGACGCAGGCCCCGACGAACAATTGCAGCTACTGCGCCGCGTGGACGGAAAGCTCGACAACCTGGACGGCAAGCTTGACCGCATGCGTCAGGAAGTGCGCAAGGACGCCGTGGTGTACGGCGCTACCGCTGGCGGTTTGACGGGCGGGATTATCGCCGTGGGCGTGGCCCTGGCCAAAGCAAAGTTGGGCCTGTAGCGCATGGCCCACCCCAAGGAAACCCGTGACGCGGTACGGCGTGCCTACGTGTACGACCGTTTGTCGCTGGAAGTGTCGGCCCTGAAGGCCGGCGTTTCCTATGCGACTGCCGCGCGCTGGAAAAGCCAATCCGCCAAGGACGGCGACGATTGGGATAAGGCGCAGGCCGCGCAGCTCCTTTCCGGTGGTGGCATCGAGAACATCGCCCGTCAGATGCTGGCGGGCCTTGTCATGCAGTACCAGGCGACGATGGACGCGGTAAGCGTTGACACCGACATCAAGCCGGCCGCCAAGGTACAGATGCTGTCCAGTCTCGCCGACGCGTACAACAAGACGGTATCGGCGTCCAAGCGCATCTTGCCGGAAACCAGCGAGCTGGCCACGGCCATGCAGGTCGTCCAACTGCTGGCGGAGTTCATCCAGCAGAACCACCCAAAGCACGCTACCGCGTTCGTCCAGATTCTGGAGCCGTTCGGCGAGGTGCTGGCCAACAACTTCGGCGGGTAGCGTATGGCTCGCTTTGAAATCAAGGCCAAGCGGACTAACCGCAAGGCGTTCCTCACCGAGGTCATGCAACTGGCCGCAGGCATGCGGGCCATGATTGAGGCCGAGGTTTCCGGCTTCAATCCGGACCCCGCGATCGCGCGCGAGCGCAGGGCCAGGGCCTGGGACGATTTTGAGTATTTCGCCCGCACCTACTTTCCGCACTACATCAGCAAGGCAAACAGCTTGCTGCATGACTACCTGTACAAGCGGCTGCCGGCGATGGTCGCCGCGCCCGACTCGCAATCGGACGTGATCGCCGCGCCCCGTGGCGAGGCCAAGTCGACCATTACCAGCCAGATATTCGTTCTCTGGTGCGTCATCACCGAGCGCAAGTGGTATCCGGTCATCGTCATGGACGCCTTTGAGCAATCGGCCGTGATACTGGAGGCCATCAAGGCCGAGCTGGAAAGCAACCCGCGCCTGGCCATGGACTTTCCCGAGGCGGCGGGCCAGGGCAGCACCTGGCAGGTTGGCAAGATCATCACCAAGAACGGCCGCATGGTGGAAGTGTTTGGCGCGGGCAAGCGGATTCGTGGCCGTCGCCACGGGCCGCACCGCCCAGACCTGGTCGTGGGCGATGACCTGGAGAACGATGAAAACGTCCGCTCGCCCGAGCAGCGCGACAAGCTGCAAGGTTGGTTGGCCAAGTCCGTGATGAAGCTGGCCGGCCCGGGCGAAAAGCTAGACGTAGTCATCATCGGCACCGTGCTGCACTATGACTCGGTGCTGTCGCGCTTGCTGAAAAACCACTTCTGGCGTGGTATCAAGTTTCAGGCGGTCATCACCTGGCCCAACCGTATGGACCTGTGGGACCAATGGGAGGAGCTGTATCGCAACGAGGGGCCGGACACGGCGCGCCTCTTCTACGCGGCCAACGAAGCCGACATGATCGAGGGCGCGGTGGTGTCCTGGCCTGCCGCCCGCCCCATCCTGTCGCTGATGATCATTCGCGCCCGGGACGGGCATGACGCTTTCGATTCCGAGCTGCAAAACGATCCTGTCGCGGGTGACAACGCCCCATTCGCTGGCGTCATCACGTTTTGGGTGAATCGCCTGGCGGATTGGCTTTTCTATGGCTCATGCGATCCGAGCCTAGGTAAGGCCGGGAATCGGCGCGACCCGTCCGCGCTGCTGGTGGGCGGCTTTAACCGTGTCACGGGCATCCTGGACGTTGTGGAAGCCAAGATTGGCAAGCGCGTGCCGGACAAGATCATCAGCGACGTGATCGCCCTGCAACGCGAATACCGCTGCCTCCTGTGGGTCGTGGAGTCGGTCCAGTTCCAGGAGTTCCTTCGCACCGAGCTGGTCAAGCGATCCGCCGCGCTGGGCGTCCCCGTGCCGGCGCGAGGCATCACGCCTGGCACGGACAAGGATTTACGCATCGCGTCGATACAGCCGCACCTTGCCAACGGCCTGATCCGTCTGCATCCGTCGCAAAAGACCCTCAACAGCCAACTGACCCATTGGCCCATGGCCGATCACGACGACGGCCCCGACGCCCTACAGATGCTCTGGATGGCCGCTACGACTGGCTTCGGAGTTTTTGAATACACGCCCGCTAACAAGCGCTCCCATGACGCGAAAGATGATGACGTCACAGACGTCGCCTGGCGCGACGTGGGGGCCTGGTAGGAAACCCTATGACTCAACTCGTTGACTCCCGAGGCCGCCCGATAAGCCGGGAGGCCCTTCACGAACCCCAAAGCGCCCGCCTGGGATGGGTGCCGCGTGAATGGGCCGAACATCCGTCACGCGGCCTGACCCCGCAACGTCTGCATCGCATTCTGGAGGATGCCGAGCAAGGCAACATGGTGGCGCAAGCTGACCTCTTTTCGGACATGGAGGAAAAGGACGGACACATCATGTCCGAGATGGCCAAGCGCAAGCGCGCCATCCTGACCTTGGATTGGGAGGTCCACGAACCGCTCAATGCAACCGACGAGGAAAAGCGCGACACCGCCATCGTGCGCGAGCTGATGTCGGAGCTGCCCGCGTTCGATGAATTCACGCTGGACTGCATGGACGCGGTGGGCCATGGGTTCGCCCCGATTGAGGTGGAATGGCACCAGGTTGGCCCCTACACCTTGCAGCGCGCCTTTCATCACCGGCCGCAGCGCTGGTTTCAGACGCTGCCGCATGACGGCAACGCGCTGCGACTGCGCGATGGCACCGCCCACGGTCATGAGCTTTGGCCCCTGGGCTGGGTAGTCCACCAGCACAAGGCCCGCTCGGGATACCTGACGCGGGCGGGCTTGCACCGAACGCTCGCCTGGCCCTATCTGTTCAAGAACTACTCCATCCGCGACCTGGCCGAGTTCCTGGAAATCTACGGCTTGCCGCTGCGCGTGGGCAAGTATCCGGCCGGCACGACCGATAGGGAGAAAGCCACGCTCCTGGCTGCTGTCGCCGGAATCGGCCACAACGCCGCCGGCATCATCCCCGATTCGATGGTGATCGACTTTCAGAACGCGGCCCAGGGAACGCAGGAACCCTTTGAGGCCATGATTGCCTGGTGCGAGCGCACGCAATCGAAGGTCATCCTGGGCGGTACGCTGACCAGCCAGGCCGATGGCAAGTCGTCCACCCATGCGCTGGGCAATGTGCATAACGAAATCCGGCACGACTTGCTTGAATCCGACGCCCGTCAGCTCGCCGCGACAATCAATCGGCAGGTCATCGGCCCGATGCGCACGCTCAACATTGCCGGCGCTGCCGGCCGGCGTCCACCGGAGTTCCGCTTTGACACGCGGCGTTTCGACGACCTGCGCACTCTGTCGCAGGCCCTACCGCGCCTGGTTGACGCCGGCATGCAGATTCCCGTGGATTGGGCGCATGAGCGGGCCAACATCCCCAAGCCTGCGGCTGGCCAGGCCGTCCTGGTCAAGCGGCCAGCGCCTGGCGCGGCCGACCCGGCCGGGCTGGCTGCGGCAACCTCCCAGCTCGGCGCTGCCGTCGCAGCACTGACGGGGACCACCGGCACAGCGCCGGCCGGCACGGCGACGGCCACCGGCCAGGTCGCGCGCTTGGCTGCGCAGGCCGCCCCGACCATGGACGACTGGATCGCCAAGGTCCGCGACCTGGTCGACCAGGCCAAGGACCTGCAGGAGGTCCGGGACGGGCTGCTGGCACTGGCTCCCGAGATGGGGATTGATGAATACGCTGCGCTGCTGGCCGAGGCGCTGACGGCGGCGGGGTTGGCCGGTCGCGTCGACATCCTGGACCAGGCCCGTGGCTAACCCGACCCTTGCCGTGGGGCGGGTCCCCTTTGCCGAGCAGATCGCGTTCTTTCGGCGCAAGGTGCCGCTGCCGTCCGAGTCCTGGACGCAGCTATACACCGCTGGCCATGACCACGGCTTTGTCATCGCCGGAGCCACGCGCGAAGCGCTGGTGCAGGATTTCTTTGAGTCCGTGGAAAGGGCGATTTCCGAGGGCAAGTCGCTGGAGTCGTTCCGCAAGGACTTTGACCGGATCGTGACGGCGCACGGCTGGGACTACAACGGCTCGCGCAACTGGCGCAGCCGCGTCATCTACGAAACCAACCTGTTTACGAGCTTTGCCGCCGGCCGGCGCGAACAGCTCTTGAGCATGACAGAAACGCATCCGTATTGGATGTACGTGCATTCCGATGCGGTCAAGCACCCTCGGCCGGAACACCTGGCGCTCGATGGCCTGGTCTTGCGCTGGGATGATCCGTTTTGGGACACGTTCTTTCCGCCCAATGGCTGGGGGTGCCAGTGTTCGATCCGAGCGCTGACCGAGCGGCAATTGCGCAAGCTGGGCAAGGACGGCCCGGACCAGGCCCCGGACATTCCGGTGCATGAGGTGGTCATCGGCCAGCATGGACCGACCCCGCGCACGGTGCGGGTACCCGAAGGGATAGACCCCGGCTTTGAATACGCGCCCGGCGCAACGGTGCCGCAAGGCGTCCTCGGCCGGCGGGCAGAGGACGCCTTGCAACACGCGCCCGACCTGGCACCGTCCCGGTGGCAACCTGTGTTACCCGGCTCGCCCAGCTTGGCAGGCAGGCCGCAGGCCATTCCAACCACCGCCGCCCCGATCCTGCCCGGCGACGCCGTTAAAACGACCGCGCCGTGGGTTGACCAGGTCGCGCAGGTCTTGGGCGGCCAGGCGCGCCTGGTACGGCCCCATGACATCCCTATTGCCCTGGTCGCCCAGGCGCTGGCCGCGCCCCTGGCCAGGGAGGCCGAACCCTTGCCGCTGCTGGCCATCCTGATCGACCTTCTGACCAAGCCCTGGGAGGTGTGGCAAAACCTGTTCCGCGACCGCGTGTCGGGCGCGTATGTGTTGCGGACGCATTTCATCAAGGGCTACCGCCAGGCCGATGGCACCGAGGCGGCATTGGTCGCGCAGGTCGGCACGGGCTACCTGGAGGCGTGGGCGCAATTGCCGGTGGCCAACAGCCCAGCGCTGGCCCGGTTGCGCCAAGGCAACCTCTGGTACGGCGCGGCCGACGCCGAGACGCAATAGGAGCCGAGCGAATGGCCCATATGCTGGTCGTGGAGGTCAATGACGCGCAGTTTGCCGAGGCGATGAAGCGCCTGGACGAGCTGATTAAGGACATGACACCGGCCCTGCGCGGCATCGGCGAATACTTGGCCAGCTCTAGCAAGGACCGCTTTGGATCGCAGACCGCCCCGGACGGCAGCGCGTGGGCGCCGTTGTCCGAGTGGTACAGGGAATCCAAGCGCGCCAACAAGGATAAGGTCCTCACGCTCAACGGCTATCTTTGCAACACCATCCATTGGCAGGTATTCCCGGACCAGGTCTTGGTGGGCAGCAACCTGGAGTACGCCGCCATTCACCAGTTCGGCGGCATCATCCGCCCCAAGCGGGCCAAGGCGCTGAAAGTGGGCGGGCGCGTGGTCAGCCAGGTCAAGATACCGGCACGTCCGTACCTGGGCATTTCGACCGACGACGCCACCGAAAGCGAGGCGCTGGTGGCCGAGTACCTGGGTGGCGCATTCAAGGGCGGCCCGGCATAGTTCGACCAGGTCGAGCCGGCGGGAAATCCGAGAATCGCAAAATCGGGCCGTGGAGCGATTTAAAGGGGGTGGGGTGCGGTATCGCTACCAATTCCATCCCAGCCCATCGTTAACCCCGCGTTAAAAACGTTTTTAACGCCATCGCCATCTGTCGGCCCCCCTGCGGTTTGCACGAAACCGGCAAATCCGGCGGATTTCCCCCCTCGATCCGGTCAATTCCCCCACCCCCGCCTACTGAAGTCTTTCAACTGATCGCCGCCGGTGCCGGCCGGCACCATGGCGGTCATGGCTACGACCCGATCCAACCCCACCCCCAAGGCGCCCCAGCGGGTCGCCGCCAGGCCGATGGTGGCCGCCCTCAGCATTGCGCTGCGTCCCGGCCAGGCTGGCCAAGATGAGATCCAGGTTTTCCCCGCTGGCGAGTTCCGCGCCTCGGACGGCCGGCCGCAGGACGTGGACACCTGGCGCATGGATGGCGACATTGCCCGCGCCCTCATCGAACGATTCAGCGCACGCCAACGCCGCCTGGTCATCGACTACGAGCATCAGACCCTGGCCGCCAAGACCAACGGCCAGCCCGCGCCCGCCTCGGGCTGGATGAAGTCTCTGGAGTGGCGCGAGGGCAAGGGCGTCTTTGCCCTGGTTGACTGGACCAAGCGCGCAAAGGCCCACATCGACGCCGAGGAATATCTCTACATCTCGCCGGTTTTTACCTACGACGAGCAAGGCCGGCCCCAGGACATCCTGCACGCCGCACTGACCAACGATCCCGCGCTGGACAACATGGACGCGGTGCGCCTGGCTGCGGCCAGCGCTCTGGCCTTTGGTATCGCGCAAGGCGGGGCGCTGCCCAATCCCGCTCAATCTCCCAAGGAAATCCCCATGGATCAACTGTTGAAAGCGCTGCTGGCGCTGCTGAACCTGCCCGATGACGCGACCGAGGAACAAATCCTGACCAAGCTGAACGAGTACACCGCCAAGGCCAAACAAGACGCCGACCAGGTCGCCGCCCTGACCGGCGAGGTCAAAGAGAAGGAAAAGGAGGTGGTGGCCCTCAAGTCCAACGCCGGCAATCCGGACCCGGCCAAGTGGGTCCCGGTGGCCGCCCTCACGGCACTGCAAGGACAAGTGGCAGCCCTGGAGAAGGACGGCCGCGCCCGCGAGGTCGGCGAGCTGGTGACGGCGGCGCTGTCCAGCGGCCAACTGTTGCCGGCGCTCAAGGATTGGGCCACGGACCTGGGCATGAAGGACCCCGCCCAGCTCAAGGCGTATCTGGAAAACGCGCCGGCCATCGCAGCGCTGTCCGGCACGCAGACGGGCGGCCGTAAGCCCAACGGCGACGGCTCGCAGTTGAGCGAAGCCGAGATAGCCGTCTGCACTCGCATGGGTCTGGACCCGGCGAAGTTCAAGGCTGCGCGCACGACCGACTGATCCCCACCAGGCCCGACCAGGCCGCATTTCAGCAAGGAAAACCTCATGGCTAATGACCGCAACACCCCGCGCCGCGACGGCCTGGGCCTTCGCCTGCCGGTGGCGGCCGGCGTGCGCCTCTACGCGGGCCGCATGGTTGGCGTGAACGCTGACGGTAACGCCGTTCCGGGCGGTAGCCCCGCCGCCGTCGCCATCGTGGGCATCGCCCAAGAACAGATCGACAACCGCGACGGCACGGCCGGCGCGCAATCCATCGACGTGCGGCGCGGCACCTTCCAGCTCAAGCCCGCCGCCGCCGGCATCACCCTGGCGGCCTACGGCAAGCGCGTCAAGGCGACCGACGACGAATCGGTCGCGCTGGTGGGCGAGGATGCCGCCGCCATCGTCGCCGGCACCGTGCGCGACGTGGACGCCGACGGCGTCTGGGTCGAATTCTGACCCGACCAGGTCAGCCCCCCTTTCTATCCGCATACGGAGCATTCATGATCATCAACCGCGAAAACATGGCAGCCCTGTTCCAGGGCTTCAAGCTCGCATTCCAGCAGGCGTTCACCGGCACCGTTCCGGCGTGGGAACAGATCGCCACGCCCGTCCCCTCCACCACGGGCGAGGAAGTCTATCCCTGGCTGGGCCAATCCACGCAGTTCCGCGAGTGGGTCGGCGAGCGCGTCTACCAAAACCTCAAGGTCCACGGCTACCGCATCAAGAACAAGACGTTCGAGAACACGGTCGCGGTCAAGCGCGACGCCATCGAGGACGATTCGTACGGCGTGTTTACGCCTCTGATGGCCCAGCTCGGCCAGGACGCCAAGGAGCATCCGGACCTGCTGATCTTCAAGCTGCTGAAGGAAGGCTTTAACACCGCCTGCTACGACGGCCAGTACTTCTTTGACACCGACCACCCGGTGGGCAAGGAAGGCGCCATCACATCCGTCAGCAACTTCCAGGGTGGCAGCGGCCGGCCTTGGTTCCTGCTGGACACCAGCCGCGTCATCAAGCCTCTGATCCTGCAAAAACGCCGGGACTACGCCTTTACGTCCCTGACCGATGTCAAGGACGAACCCGTGTTCAAGCACAACGAGTTCGTGTACGGCGCCGATGGCCGTCTGAACGTCGGCTACAGCCTCTGGCAACTCGCCTTCGCCAGCCGCGAGCCGCTGGACGGCCGCGCGTTCAACGATGTCTACGCGCAGATGCAAGCCATCAAAGGCGACCACGGCAACCCGCTGGGCATCCGTCCGAAGCTGCTGGTTGTGGCACCGCAAGACCGTGCCGCCGCCTTGGAAGTCGTCAAGGCAGAGCGCAGCGCCAACGGTGCTACCAACATCAACCGCGATGTGGTCGACGTGCTGACCACGCCCTGGCTGGCCTAGACCCGCTCGCCGCCGTAGCCAGAAGTCCAGGCGAAGCCATAAGCCTGGCATAGCGATCAACCCGCCGCCCGTGGCCATCGAGGGCAGCGGCATCCGAACCAAACACAGGAGGGCCATATGGCCGAGAAAATCAAGGTGCTGCGCGTCGTGGCACGTACCGACAGCTTCCGCCGCGCGGGCTATCAGTTCGGCGCCGAAGCCGTCGACATCCCCATGGACGAGCTGACGGGCGCTCAAGGCAAGAAGAAGCTGGACGCGATCATGGCGGACCCCAACCTGGTCGCCAACGAGCTGGACGTGGACGCGGACACCGTCCAGCCCGCGCCGACCGACGCGACCACGCCGGCTGCTACCGGCGGCCGTGGCCAGGCTCGCAAGACGACCGCGGCGAAGTAACCATGTACGCGACCACCGCCGACATGGTCAGGCAGTTCACGCGCCGGGAGGTGCTGGCCCTGACCGATCCCGAGGACACGGGCGAAATCGACCAGGAAATCCTGGGCGGCGCGCTGGTCGCCGCGTCCGCCGAGATCGATACCTATCTCAGCGGACGCTATCGCCTGCCGCTCAATCCCATCCCGCCGCACCTGATACGCATCTGCTGCGACATCGCGCGCTACGTGCTGACGGGAGATGAGCGCCAGGTTACTGACACCATCAACGACCGCTACAAAGCCGCTGTGCGGTTCCTGGAGCTGGTGGCCAGCGGCAAAGTAACGCTGGGACCGGCCGAGAACGGAATCACGCCCAGCGCTGACGGCGGCGTGCAGTTCGTGCAAGGCTCGCGCGTTTTCGCGCGGCAAGGACCGGGGGCCTTCTGACCATGGTGCGCGCAACGGTGATTGACCTCATCCAGGCCGCCATGGTCGAACGCCTCAAGGCAGGATTGGGCAAGCTGGTCAAGGATGTTGCGACCTACGGCGGCGAGTTTGACGACGAGCTGGCCGACGTGGTGCGCAAGTTCCCCGCTGCCTGGGTCGCGTTCCTGGGCATCCAGGAAACCAAGCGGATGAACACGTCACGCAACAAGTACCTGGCGCGCGGCCGCTTTACGGTCATGGTCGGCCAGCGCTCGGTGCGCTCTGAATCGGCCGCACGCAGCGGCGCCCGTGGCGAGGTCGGCACCAATCAGTTGATCTATGCCGTGCGCCGGCTTCTGACTGGCCAGGACTTCGGCCTGGACGATGTTGGCCAGATGGAGCCTGGCGCGGTACGGCCGATCTTTAACGGTCGCGCCAAGAGCGACGCCAGCTCGGTCTATGCCATCGAGTTTGACGTGAAGTGGGTTGAACAGGTCCTGGAGAACGGGCGCTGGCCAAGCCCCGACCCTGGCCAGGTCGACGACCCGCAAGCGAAAGACCCGGACCTGATCTTTCCCGAGGCGGGCGGCAAGACCGACACGCCCTACCCGTGGCTTTCCGCCATCCAGTTGGACTATCGACTGGACGGTCGCAGCGATACCGACCCACCTGATGCCACCGATGTGGTGTCTTTCAACGAGGAATGACGATGACCACCATCAATGTCAAAGCCGCCCCTGGCCTGCGCGTACCGCGTGAGGACAACGGACGCAAGTACATCACCGACGACAAGGAAACGCCGGTGGAAAAAACGGCCTATTACCTGCGCCGCCTGGCTGACGGCGACCTGGTCGAGATCAACCCCGCGCCAGCCGGCGAGCATGCGCCGCCCGCCGACGCCCCGGCCGCCCGTACCGCCAAGAAAGGAGCCTGACATGGCTGATGTCATCTACCTGGACCAGATTCCCGTCAGCACGCGCAAGCCGGGCGTCTATTTCGAGTTCAACACCAAGCTGGCCCGCCAGTCCCTGCCGACGAACGAGCAGCGCATCCTGATCTACGCGCAGCGCCTGTCGACCGGCATGGTGCCGGCGCTCAAGGTGGTCGACGTTTTCAGCGACAAGGACGCCGCCGTCTATTTCGGCAACGGTTCCATGGCGCATCGCATGGCCATCAGCGCCATCGAAGCGAACCCGAATGCGCAAATCGCATTCATCACGGTGGACGATGCCATTGCCGGCCAGGCCGCCGATGCCGAGGTCGAAATCACCGCACCGGCCACCGGGCGCGGCATCCTGACGTTTCAAGTCGGAGCGGAGGCAGTCGACGTGGCGCTGGAGACGGGTATGACCGCCACCGAGATGGCCACCGCCGTCGCCGCAGCGGTCAATGACCAGGTCGCCTTGCCCGTAACGGCCACCGCCGCCGATGGCAAGATCAAGGTGACGGCCAAGCACAAGGGCGAGTCCGGCAACCAGATCAAGGTTGCGGCCGTGGTCCGCTACTCCACTGGCGCGACCAACACCGTCAAGGCGCAACTGGCGGGCGGCATGGGTGATCCCGACCTGCGCCCGGCTTACGCTGCCGCGTTCGGGTCGTCGTATGAAATCCGCGTGTGCCCGTTCGCTACCCAGGACGCGCTGCTGGCCTTCCGTGACCATCTGGAGGACCTGGGCAGCCCGCTGGAACAGCGCGATGCCATCGGCGTGGCGGGCTTTCCCGGCACGCTGGCGGCCGCCAGTACCGTGGCCAGTGTTGTCAACTCGGCCATCATCTCGTTCGCTTGGTACAACAAGTCCAAGCGCAGCTCGGGCGAGATCGCCGCCGGCTATGC
Source organism: Achromobacter sp. ISS7 (assembly GCF_056523125.1). Taxonomy (NCBI): domain Bacteria; kingdom Pseudomonadati; phylum Pseudomonadota; class Betaproteobacteria; order Burkholderiales; family Alcaligenaceae; genus Achromobacter; species Achromobacter sp. ISS7. The sequence goes on from NZ_JAWRZD010000001.1 coordinate 4,428,204, forward strand.
CGCCGTCATGGCGAGCGAGGAACACCCGGCGCGCCCCTTGAACTACCTGGAGATCAAGGGCCTGGACATCATCGACCAGGAGGATTACCCGGGCCGCAAGGAGCAGGAAAACGCCCTGTTCAATGGCGTAACGCCCCTGGTGGTCGGCCCTGGCAATCGCGTGCAGATCGTGCGCGCCATCTCCACGTACCTGGTCGACGCGCAGAACATCAAGGATGACTCCTGCCTGGACATTACGGTGTTTCGCACGTTGCACTACTTCCGCAAGGCGTGCCGTCAGGCCGTGGCGCTGCGCTTCCCGCGCGAGCTGCTGTCGGAAAAGACGCCGCCCAAGGTCCGCACCGTACTGCTGCAAATCATGTACCAATGCGAGGACCTGGAAATCCTGCAACTCATCGACACCTACAAGGACCGCCTGGTGGTGCAGAAGCACCAGCAAAACAAGGGAATGTGCGTGGCGGCGATTCCTGCGCCCATCGTTCACGGCATGCACGTATTTGCCGGTCGCATCGACCTGTACGTTTAACGGGTCTCCGGACCCTGAAAGGAGCCATCCATGGCAATCAAAGAATACGTCGGCGCCATCATCATGGAGGTCGACGGTAAAGAGGTCGAAGTCATCGACATCGACGTGACCGAAAGCACGGGCATGAAGCCGGTCAAGGTGATGAACCGCAGCCGCAACATTGGCGGTGTGGCCAAGGGCATCAAGGAATACTCCCTGCGCATCACCGTGCCGATTCCCTTTGACGATGACATCAAGTGGGCCGAAATCTTCGGCGCAACCATCACGGTGTTTCCGTCCTCGCCCGGCGGCAAGCGCGAAACCTACCTGGACTGCTGCACGTCCGAAGTCGGCAAGCAATACACCGTCGACAACGAAGCGCGCCGCACCCTCACCATGTTCGCCGTCAAGAAGGTGGATGAATGACCAGCGCCAACCATCAAGCGCAGACGAGCACCGTCACGCAACCGGACAAGGAAGTCCTGGCCACCGGCACGCTCGTCTACGGCGTGCCATACCAGGGCCGCAGGCACTACAACTTCGTCATGCGCCTGCCGACCATGGGCGACAACATCGACGCGCTGGAAGCCCACGCGGACGCATCGGTCGCGCGCATCGACCTGGCCATGTTCGCCGCGTGCATGCAGCGCCTGGGTGATATCCCCGAGGATGACATCACCTTTGAGCTGCTGGCCACGATGGTTCCCACGGACCTGGACGTGATCTATGCGGAGATGAGCGAGGCAAAAAAAAAGCTGCTGTTGCCGAGCGCCGCCTGCGAACCTTCCGAAAACTCGTCCTCGTCCTCGGAAAGCACGGCATCTCAGAGGACCGCGTCCGTAGCCTGACCTTTGAACAGGTGCAAGGCTACCTGGAATCCCTGGCCGAACTGAACGGAACGGCCAGGGATTCCGGCAATTCGACCACCCGCCGCATCGTCAGCCAGCGGCGTATCAAACCCAAGAAGCGGGGCAGACCGAAGTACGCCCCCGGGTTGTCGTCCCAGACCACGTAGCAAGAGGTTCACCGTGTCCAATACCAACATGAAGGTTGCCCTTGAGATCGTCGTCAGCGACCGGGGCAGCCGTGAGGCCGCTCAGGCTGTATCCGCTGTTGCGCAGAAGAAGCATGAGGCCGCAAGGCAAGAGCGCCAGGACGCCGCAGCGGTAGGCACGGCGGTATCCGTCGTTGCGCAGAAAAAGCACGAGGCCGCCCGCCAGGAACAACGCGATGCCGCAGCAGTCGGCGCGGCCAATGCGCGCTACTACGATCACAGCCGCCGCGCCAGCGTTCAACTGGCCCAGCAACAAATGGCCGCATCGCGCTCTGCCTCATCGGCAATGCTGCGTGATGCGGACAAGCTGCACAAAGCGCGGGCGCAGTTGGGCATTCGGTCCGAGAAGTCATTGCAGCGGGAGATTATCCAAACCGCCATCGCATACCGGCGCCTGGAGCAGTCCGGGCGCGTGTCGGGCCTAGAACTGGCCCGAGCTGCGGAAGCCGCCCAGCGCAAGGTCAAGATGCTCCAGCGCGAGATGCGCCATCTGCAAACGCCGAGCGAATGGGGAAAGGGTCTTGCGGCAATCGGCGGCGGCATTTTGGCAGGTGCCGCCATCGCCAAGCGCCCCTTGTCCGAAACCATGGCGTTTGAGCAGCAGGTGGCTGCAATCTCAAATACGGCCTATGCCTCGGAAGGAGCTGAAGGGAGACGGGATGGCCAACGAGACATCAGGCATCAGATTGCCACCGCCGTTAAGCTCGGCGGCACGCGGGAAGAAGCCGCAGATGCCTTGAGCGAATTGCTCGGCAGCAGCGGGCTTTCGCGTGATGAGTCATTTGCGATGCTGCCCACCGTTCAGCAGACCGGCCTTGCAGCCGGCCGTAAGTCGCGTGACATCGTACCGCTGGTTGGCGCGCTCAAGGCCAACAACATTTCGGTGGCCGACATGCCCGCAGCGCTGGGCAAGATGCTGCATGCCGGCGAGACGGGCGGCTATGGCATTGAGAACATGATTGCTAGCCTGCCAAAGTTGCTGGCATCCCAACGCGACAACTATGGCATCTCAGGTATGAAGGGTCTGGAAATGGCCCTGGCGGACATGCAGGCCATCACGGCCGGCACGAACATGCCGCAGGAGTCGGCCCAATCCTTCATGGCGCTGATGAACACGCTCCGGCAACCTTCGGTCTCCGAAGCGGTGGCCAAGAAGCTATCCATCGGTGGCAAGGGGGTGGACTTGGCCGGCACCCTGGGCAAGGGCGCGCTACAAGACGTTAGCCCGCTGGAGACGTTCACGGCCATGGTCGACAAGTCGATGGCCAACAACAAGACGTACAAGCAACTCAAAGGCCGCCTAGAGCAAGGCGGCGGTCAAGCCGACCGGGAACAGATGGCCACGCTGCTGGAATCGTCGGTGTTCCGCGATGTCGGCATCGGCCGCGAGTCCCTGATGGCCCTGTCCGGCTACATGGCCCAACGCGGCTCGGTGAAGGGCCTGCGCAGCGAGTACGCAGGTATAGGCGTGGGCGCGCTTGAGACCAGCAGCGCGGTCATGATGGCTACGGCCGGCGCGAAGGTCGATCAGGCGAATCAAGCCATCGCCGACGCGCGCCAGCGTGCATTGGAACCCGTCACCGAGCTGATGGGCGACCTGGCCAAGAAGATCACCGATTACGCAGGCAAGTACCCCGAGTTGACCACGGCGCTCACTGGTGCAACGGAAGGCATTAAGGTCATGACAGGGGCCGCTGTCGCGTTCGCAGGCGTCAAGATGCTAACCGGCGGTGGCGCAGGTGTGGGCGTGGGCGCAGCCGCTGCCGGTGCTGCAAGCGGTGCCGCAAACGTCGCTGGCCGCGCCGTCGGTGTGCTGGCTCCAACCCGCTTTCTGGGTTCGGGTGTACTGGCACGGTCCGCGCCGCTTGCCTCGATTGGCCTCGGTGGCTATGACGCGCTGCAAGTGGCCGGCAGCGACCTATCCGATGCGGAAAAGAACGCCGCCTATACGCGGATCGGCGGGCGAACTGGCGGCGGGATCGGCGGCGCCTATGCCGGTGGCCAGGCCCTTTCATTCCTCGGTCCCTATGGCATCGCGGCGGGCGCCATCGGCGGCGGCATTCTCGGCAGCCTGCTTGGCGACTTTACCGGCGAAAAGCTGGGACAAGCCTGGTTCGGCCCTGGCGAAGCCCGGCCGGAGACGAGATCGGCGCCGAGACTATCAACCGGCGGCTTCGATCCCGCCGAGCTGCAACAGGCGATGATTAACGCCTACCGCGCAGCACCGCCGCCCAAGGTCACGGTGGAGCTGGACGGCCGGGAGATCGCCGCCAGCGTTAACGAGCACAACGCGCGCGATGCGCGGAGGAACTGATGGCCTGGCAAGATACCCTGCTTGATGCGTCCTTCAAGGGCGTGAAGTTCGACTGCGCGCGCATTCAGGACGAAGCGCAGCGCGACGTACAACGGCACCAATACCCTTACGTCAATGGCGAGGACACCGAGGACCTCGGGCGTACCGCCGTCACGTCGGATTTGACTGCGGTGTTTTGGGGGGATGACTATGAGCAGCGCTATCAGAAGTTCCTAGAGGTCCTGGAGCAGCCCGGGCCGGGCGAACTGATCCATCCCATCTTCGGCTCAATACCTCTCGCCCAGCTCGAAGCGTGGCGCGTGGGCCATGACGCGGACACCCCCGACGCTTGCACCGTAGACCTGCGCTTTGTCCATAGCACGCCCAGCAGTCCGCTGTTCACTCGCCAATTGCCCGAACAGAAGGCGGCGGCAAGCCGACAGCTCAAAGAGGATGGCTTGGCCAGCGGCGTGGAGTCCTTCGCCAAGCGGCTAAAAGCGCTGACGAGTTTGAAGGGCGTCACGGATCGTCTGAATTCGATTCGGTCGACCATGGATCGCACACTTAGCGCCATTCGCAGCGTGACCAATGGCGTGGGTGCGGTCACCGACTTGGTCGAGTTCCCGCGTACGTTCACGTCCAGCCTGGCCGATGGCCTGCGCGGCCTGGTCGACCTGCGCAGCTTCGGCCGGTCCAGCCGCATGTCCGACTGGAATGGCCTGAAAGGCGTCTTTGACGATGTGATCCGGCTTCCGGTCTCGTCGGCCAAGGGCGAAACCCCTACGTCATTCCGCCCGACGCAAGCCGGCCAGGTTGGCGCACAGCAATCGCAAGTGCCTATTGCCATCCTGCAGGAGGATCAACAGCCAATTGTCGCGGTGGTGAAGGTGGTCACGGCCGCCGAGCTGGTCGACACTGCATCGGACATCCTGACCGATGAGGCCAAGACGCCCACGCTTTCGCCGGCCGATATCGAGGTCATCGTCTCGGACGTTCGTGAAGTGGTGCAGGACGCCATTGACGCGAATCGGGACCTGTATCCGGTGGAGGAAGCTCGCCTCATCACCGAGCCTCTCAAGGACGCAGCGCTGGCCATCCAGGAAGCCGCCGTGGTCATTATCGAAGCCCGGCCACCCCTACGGCAGCGTGTCGTGAATGCGCCGACCAATCTGCATTTGCTGGCTCACCAATGGTATGGCGACTATCGGCGCGCCGACGAGCTGGCAAGGCTTAACCCCGCTGTGCGCAACCCCAACGACATCGCCGCAGGAACCACGCTCAATGGCTACTCGCAATAACATGGACGATACGAGCCGCGACAGATCGCGGGACATTGAGCAGGTTTCCCTCCTGATTGGTGGCCGCGTGCATGACAAGTGGACGCGATACTCAGTTGAGTCCGACATGACCCGCCCGGCGGCGGCCTGGAGTGTCCAGCTCGGCTTGCCGGATGGGGAGTTGCCGGCCGAGGTCGAGCCAGGCGCTCGCGTCGAGGTACGGGTAGGGTCGGATGTGGCCATGACGGGGTCAGTTGACGACGTAGGTGATGATGTGGGCGGGAGCTCCGCAACGCTGTCCATGTCGGGCCGAGACGGCGCGAGCATTCTCGTTGATTGCAGCGCCCCGATCTTTGCCGCCAAGGAAGTTTCGCTAGATCAAATCGTCAAGTCGGTCGTCAATCCTCTGGGCATATCGAAGGTGCGCATCGACCCACGCGGCAACAGCGTTTCCGAGAAGGTCAACATCGAACCCGGGGACACTGCATGGGACGCGCTGGAGAAGGCCGCACAGGCGAACGGCCTATGGCCTTGGTTTGCTCCTGACGGCACGCTGGTTGTAGGGGGGCCGGACTACGACGCGCCGCCGGTGGCCAGCCTGGTTTTGCGCCGCGACGGCAAGGGAAACAACGTCAGCCGGTTGCGGCGGACGGCCTCTATCGCGCGTCGGTATTCGGAGATCACCATTCTTGGCCAGGCGCATGGCACCGATGCGGCTGACGGTCGAAACGCGATGCGAACCGTTGTCCAGGACCCAGCAGTCAAAGTGTACCGGCCGAAGATTCTGACGGCAGGCGATGCCATCAGCGGCGAGTCCCTGTCCCAGCGCGCCCACAAAGCGCTCGCAGACGGCCGCCTCGATGGCCTGACCTACCAGGCCGAGGTGCGAGGCCACCGAACCAGCAGCGGCGTGTTGTGGGCGCCTGGCCAGCGCGTGCATCTAGAAGATGAACGCCGGGGATTCAATGGCGTTCTTTTCATCATGGCGCGGCAGTTTAGAGGCGGCAGTGGGACCGCGACCACAACAACGCTCGTCCTGAAAGAGGACAAGGTGTGGATACCTGCTGTTGTGCCAGCAAAGAAACGAAAGATGGAAACGCGAGCGTTTAGCCCGCAAGAACTTGGGACCCGACCATGATCCATATCATCGACGAGCGCATCCGGCGATTCGTGAATTCCATTCGCAAACCCTTTCGTATGGTGATTGCCGGCGTCACCACGGGCAAGGGTGTCAAGAAGGTCTCCGGCGAGGGACTGGCGGGCGAGCCGGTACGTGACGCTGAACAGTTTCAGTATTACGGCTTCCAATCCGTGCCGCCGAGCGGGACGATGGGCGTGGTGGTGCCGCTGGGCGGTGCCACGTCGCACTCCATGGTTGTGGCGACCGAGCATGCAGCGGTGGGCATTGACCTGGCCACAGGCGAGGTATCCGTGGTGCATCAGGAAGGCCACTACATCCATCTGAAAAATGGTCGTGTCATTGAGGTCGAGTGCGACGACTACGTCATGCGCTGCAAGACCTGGCGCGTTGTAGCCACCGATGGCGCAACGCTGGATACTCCTTTGGTCGCAATGACGAACCAGGCGCAGATCGACGGGCTTGTCACTGGCAAGGGCGGCCTGGCTCTGTCCAACGAGAAAGGCGGCGGCGGCGCTGCTGCGGAAATCGCTGGGACGATACGAGTCACACAGGATGTCATCGCTGGCGGCGTCAGCCAGGTCTATCACCATCACAAGGACTCGCTGGGCGGCGAGACTGGCGATCCTATTCGCTGACCTACTGAAGTCCTTCAACTGATTCTCGAACGCGGGTCTGGCCACAATGCATGCATGGACCCGCGAATCAATCCCAGCACCGGAGACTACAGCGGCGAGCGCGTCACAACGCTCGCCAATGCTGTTTATCTTCGCCTCATGACGCCGCTAGGAAGTTGGTGGGCCGATCCTGCAATGGGGTCGCGGCTGCACGAACTGGAGCGAGAGCGCGACGTTCCCCGCGTGCGCAGGTTGGCCAAGCAGTACGCCGAACAGGCTCTGGCCCCTTTGGTCCAAGCGCTGCGCGCTAGGGAAATCACAGTTGAAGCGGAGCAGACGCGCGTAGGTTGGTGCGACCTGCGGGTTTCTGTGATTGACGAAACAGGCCAAGAGCAGCATTTCAAACATCCGGTGAAGGTCGCCTAATGCCGTTTCCCGTTCCAGCGTTTTCGCAAATTCGCGGCGACTTGCTGCGCGACATCAAGAACTATCGGCCCGATGCGGACGTTACCCCCGACAGCGACTTTTATGTGCGCGCCACGTCGGTGGCCAGCGCTGCCGAGGGGCTGTATCAGCATCAAGCGTGGATGGTTCGCCAGATATTCCCGGACACTGCGGACCAAGAATATTTGTACATGCACGCCGCTGTGCGTGGGCTGAGTCTCAAGCACGCCGTGCCCGCGCGCGGATTTCTCCAAATCAAAGGACAGGCGGGAACCACGGTTCCCGAGGGCCTGCAAGCCAAGCGTGGCGATGGCATGTTGTACCGCGTCACGGCCAGCGAGCAAATGCCCGCCGCCGGAATCGGCTTGTTTGCTGCCGAGGCGGTGACGGCCGGGGAAGCTGGCAACGCTGCCGACGATACTCCCGTAACTGTTCAAGTCGCGCCGGCCGGCTTGGACACATCCGCCAAACTCCAATCTATGCGTGGCGGCGTCGCGCAAGAAACGGACGCGGAACTATTGGCCCGGCTGCTGGACCTTATCCGCCGGCCACCGGCTGGCGGGAATAGTCACGATTACCGACGCTGGGCGATGGAAGTGGATGGGGTGTCCGAGGCATTCGTCTACCCGCTGCGTCGGGGCGTTGGCACCGTGGACGTGGCGATTGTGTCGGGGGACGGCCTGCCGTCACAGGACACCATAAACCGGGTCCGCGCATACATTGACGACGTGCGGCCCGTGACGGCCAAGAGCTTCTTGGTGGTCGCGCCGACCTTGCGGCTTGTTGACCAGGTCGTGCGTGCATCTCTACGTGACATCAGTTTGGAGCAAGCCAAGGCGGCAATACAGCGCGCGTTCGCGTCGCAGTTTGCCGGCATTGCGCCTGGTGCCACCTGGGTCCGCAGCCAAGCCGAAGCGCTGGTGTCGAATGTTTCCGGCGTCGTAGACCGCGCAATCACTTCGCCCGCCAGCAACGTCGTTCCGGTTGTCAATGGTGACGTGATCGAATGGCTGCGCCTGGGTAGCGTCACTGTGGAACCCATGCAATGAAACACCGGCAGCTATTGGCCCGGCTACTGCCGCCGCGTAGCTACGACTTCCAAGGCGCGGCGCTGGCCGGCGAGCTGGGGGCCGAGGGCGACACCTTGGACCGTGTACAGCAAAGCGCCGCCCGAGTGCTGGATAGCGTCACACCGTTCAGAGCGGTCGACACGCTGCCCGATTGGGAACGGGTTTGCGGGTTGACGCCCATGGAAGGATCCAACCGCCAACAGCGCTTGGACGCCGTCCTGGCCAAGCTGCAAGAGCTGGGCGGCCTGTCTATTCCCTATTTCAAGAGCCTGGCCCGGCGGCTGGGCTACGAGATCGAGATTACCGAGTTTGAGCCGTTCTATCTGGACTACAGCAGGTTAGATCGGGACATTCTGTATGAGGCGGATGTTATTTGGATTTGGCAGGTATCCGTTAAGGGTGGCCAGGTCCGTGCCTTCCCTTTTTACGTCGATATGTCGTCGGTGGATGAGGCGCTTTTGTCATTCAGCGATGCGGTCATCGAAGGCTACTTCCAGGACCTCAAACCCGCGCACACCTTTGTATTGTTCGACTATCAGGAGCAAATCCCGTGAGAATTCCAGAAACCGAGACCGGCGAATTTATCCCCGGCAATCCCGCCATCGGAAAGCCGGGGAGCATGCTGACGGCCGCCTACATGAATTCCGACCTGCGGGAGAAAAAGAGCATCCTGGCCGCAGCAGGCATGCAACCCAACCCGGAAGATGACGGGCAGTTGCTCAAGGCAATTCGCTATCTGCTGGATCAAGCGATTGCGAATCGACCGCTGATCTTCCCTATCGCCAATCTGCCGACGCAAGATCGTGGCCCGATCATCGTGGCAGAGTGCGCCGAGGTATGGGTATGGACCAGCAGCGCGTTCTATACCGGATACCGTTCCCCCTTGTGTGGGCGGCCGCTGGACGGCCATACCGCAATGCCACTGGCCAGCGAGGTCGACGCGATTGGCGGCCTGGTCCTCAAGACAGGCGGATACGCTGGGTTGTGGGGATACGCGCAGGAACAGGGGCTGGTCAGGACGGAAGCGGTTTGGCAAGCCAACCGAGGGAGTCACTGGTTCTCGGACTACTCGCCTACTCAGTTTCGCTTGCCCGACCTGCGCGATATGTTCCGCCGGTTTACCGGAACTGACGCTGACACTGCAAATGCAAGAGCTATGGGCAGTCGTCAGAACAAGCTGGCCAGGCACGGCCACGGGTGCGCTGTGCACGAATACCGGCGCGCCGTTCGCGGCCCTTTACGCGACCGGTGGTGCTGTAAATACGCTTGCTGGCGGCCAAGACAGCGGCGACGGTTTCTACGATAAAGGCCCGGCAACTGGCGCCTCCTCGTACCTTGAGCAGACAGGTGGCGCGGAAACCAGGGCATCGAACGTCGCCTATTACCCTCGTATTCACGCGTAGCCTAGGCGTGGATTCGTGGGTGATAGGCGGTGTTCGATGCCCTGGTTTCCGAGCCCGTGTCTGCCACGAGGAGCACCGTGGCCGGGCCATCGGGAGGCCGCCGCTTTGTTCGGCTGCCAGCGGGCATTTACCACCCCGGTCGCGTAACGGGCTGCTGGGCCGCCGAGGAGTCGAGCAAGAAGGCAAGCGGCCGTAGCTGGTGCAAGCTTGTCTAGACCCCATAGCTCTTGCATTTGCAGTGAAGGTGTCGCTACGCATGAATGCGGGGGTGATATGCAATGTTCGTCGGGCGCACCCTTGCCACGTTGCCCGACGTCGGCGTACCGGCGGTGCCTGGCGTGCTGCTGATCTTCATGCCGGCGGTCGGGCTGGGCATAGGCTCCAGTCCCCACACGGCGGCGGCCGCAGCGGAAAAGTCGGCAACCGACGTAAGGCCGGTGGGTCCGCCGTTCACGGCAACCGCGCTACCAGACTGGCGAGATGCGAGCGCCCGCGCATTTGCAGTGCAAATTTCATTTTTTAGGAGAGCGGTATGCAGAAAGCAGTATTTCAAACCAATGATGATGGTCTGTTCCTGTACGAGTCCATGGCGAACGAGCTGGCGTTGACGCCTGGCGCATTCAACATCCCCTATGGCGCATACGAGGATATGCCTCCCCCGGCCCCGGCCGGGAAATGGCCGCAGCGCTTAGGCAATGCCTGGGTCCTGGTCGACGATTACCGCACCACGCCGCTTTGGGTGGTGGAAACGGGAATGCCGTATTCGGTGGGCAGCGAGCATCCAGGCGCGGATGGTCCGGTCAGCTACCCGGGGTGGGGACCGCTTCCTACTTGGCTAACTCGCACTGCGCCACCTATGACGCAAGAGCCGGCCCAGGATTGAGCGTCAAGCCGCGAGCGGGAGGGGGTCCGCTTCTTCCCGTGCGCGGCGCAGTTGGTCTTGCTGCCGCCTGCCCAGCGGGCTGCGCGCCAGCTTTTGGGCCAGCTCGCGGCCATGTGGATGGTAGTAGCGCAGGAGCATGCGGGTATCGACATTGCCGTTTACCTTGGCCAGCTCATGAATTTCAAACACCGTGGCAAGCTGTGACGTGCCTTCGTGGCGTAGATCATGGAAGCGCAGATCGCGGAAGTACGCGGCGCTGGGTCGGCGGCCGTAGTGCCGGCACATACCTTCGTAGCTCTGGCGAGCACGGCGACGAGCGCGAATGAAGGCCCGAGTAACAGAGCCTGGCTGCATCGTGAATATCCGGCCACGCATAGGCTTTCCCGTGACCCAACGGCGTAGCGCTTCACGGGCAAGCGGCGTCAACGGGACATCCCGCGCGCGGCCGTTCTTGGTATGTGGCAAATGCACCACGCCATGCATTAGGTCCAGGTTCTCCCGCTGAATGCCTACGACCTCGGATCGGCGCATGCCGGTTTCCTTGGCGACGGTGAGGATGGTGGGAAGCTCGGCCGACCTGGTCGCCCGGATGATCCATTCAAGCTCACCCCGTGGGCATTCGTCGCCGGATACGCCCCGCAGGGTAATACGGTCGAACAATCTGCGGTCGCGTGCGTCATCGACCGCCGGCCGGCGGACGAGCTGGACCGGGTTGGCCAACTGGTCAAACCCCCAATCTTTCCGAATGACCGTGAAAACATGGGATAGGAACGCCATACGGCGTACAACCGTGGCCGGCGCTCGGTCTTTGAGCCATTCGTCACGCAGCTCCGTCAGGTCCGAGCTGCGTATCCGGTCGACGGGGCGAATGGCCAGCCTGGTCGCACGCCAGATGCGCGCAATCGACTGTTCGGCCGCCCGCCCCTTTTTTGTCGCAGACACCTCGACCAGGTAGCGGTCCAGTGCCTCGGCAAGGGTCGGTGCAGGTTTACGGCGGGGCTGGCGGCGGGTCCAGGGTTTCATGGCTCGGCGGGAGGGGCGTTAAAACCGGGCAGTATCCCCGATTTATAGCCTTGCCGCAGACCCGCCTCTAGGCGACGGGCAGGGGGTAGGCCGCCCTATTGCCCGATTCCGCGTCCTGGGCCGTTCTCGCGCCCCCCAGCGGTATCAAATGACGCGCCGATCCGTCTCAAACGACGCGCCGCGCTACAGTCCCCCCGCAGCCGGGCCTTCTAGGTCCGGCTGCGGGGTGAAATGGTTCTACGATGGACATCGAGTCAACCGTGATGCCCGGGTCCCAGCCGCTTTCCCATGCCTTCCCAAACGAAGTCCGTCGACGCCAAGGCCGCCTTTGAACTCGTGTTCGGGCTGCTGCAGAAAAACCCCTGGATCGTGCGAGACGCCTCGGCCCCGCTGCCGGACATCGCGGTCATGAAGCGACACCAGGCCGATGCCGTCAATGTGATCCTGTGGATCTGTGAAACCGGCGATCTGACGGGCTGGCCCGCGCGCACGCCCCTGGAAACCCAGGCCACGGCCTCCTATCTGCTGATGGATCTCACTTTCCGGCTGCTCGATCCGGCCTCGCCGCTGTTGGCGGGCGCCTGGGACGTCCCTGCGGACCAGCCGCCGCATCAGCAGGCGCTGCGCGTCGTGCGGCATGAAGTGCAGCGCAGCAAGCCGATCACCGCGGCCGACCTGGCCCGATTCCCCGCCCGCTCCTGATTTGCGAGAATGGGGCGCCCGCCGGATACTGCCCCCGTCCGGTCCTTTCCGCCACCGCCCGCCCCATGCGCTCCAATCGATCCCTGCCCGCCCTGGTCTCGCTGCGCGCCTTCGAGGCCGCCGCCCGGCGCCTGAGCTTCAGCCTGGCGGGCGAAGAGCTGTTCGTCACCCAGAGCGCCATCAGCCACCATATCCAGCGGCTGGAGGCGGAACTGGGCGTGGCGCTGTTCGAGCGCCGCACCCGCGCCGTGGCGCTGACGGCGGCCGGGCAGGCCTATTACGAGCGGGTCCATGCCGCGTTCACGCTGCTGCGCCAGGGCACCGACGACATCCGCGCGCCGGCCGTCGCGCGCCACACGCTGCGCGTCGGCCTGCTGGCGTCATTCGCCACGCGCTGGCTGGCGCCGCGGCTGGCGGACTTCGCCGCGGCCCACCCCGACATCGACCTGCAACTGCTGCCCGACATCGGCCTGGCCGACGTGGCGGGCGGCGAAGTCGATGTGGCCATCCGCTACGGCCGCGGCACCTGGCCTGGCGTCAAGGCGCGCCGGATCATGGCGGAGCGGCTGTCGGTGGTGTGCGCCCCCGCGCTGCTGGCGGGCCGGCGACGGCCGCGCACGCCGGCGGACCTGCTGCGCCATCCCTTGCTGGTCTCGCACACCCAGCATCCGTTCGAGTGGGACACGTGGTCGCGCCATCAAGGCCTGGATCTCGGCCGCGCCCAGACCGTGCACCTGCACGACTACAACATCGTCGTCGAGGCGGCGCTGGCGGGGCAGGGCCTGGCCATGGGCCGCCACCGCATGATCGCCGCGCAGCTGGCCAGCGGCGCCCTGGTCGAGGCCCTGCCGGGCACCACCCTGGACGATCCGCGCATCGGCTGGTGGTTCGTGAGCCCGCGCGGCAAGGCCGATGCCGCCGCCCAGGCATTCCAGGCGTGGCTGATGCGGGCCGCGGCGGAAGGCTGACGCATTACTTTTATTCATACGTGGTCCACAATAATTGATTGGTCAGGCGCGGCGCGCGCCGATAGCATGGGGATCACCCTTTCCCTTTCCCGTTTCACAGGTGACTCCATGACCCGTACGATCTCCGGCCGCGTGGCCGAACTCGGCCTTGCGCTGGACCCCGCGGCCGCGCCCGCCGCCAATTACGTCCCCTTCGTGCAAGAGGGCAACCTGCTGTACATCTCGGGCCAGATCTCGCGCGCCGGCGGCAAGGCGGCGTTCCTGGGCCAGCTGGGCAACCAGATTTCCGAAGCCGACGGCGTCGCCGCCGCGCGCCTGTCGGCGCTGGGCATCCTGGCGCAGATCGCCGCCGCCACCGGCGACCGCCTCGATCGCGTGGCGCGCGTGGTGCGCCTGGGCGTGTTCGTCGCCAGCACGCCGGACTTCAACCGCCAGAGCGCGGTGGCCAATGGCGCCTCGGACCTGATGGTCGAGGTCTTCGGCGACGCCGGCCGCCACGCGCGCAGCGCGGTCGGCGTGGCCTCGCTGCCGCAAGGCGTGGCGGTGGAAGTGGAAGCGGTCATCGCGCTCACCCCCGCCTGATGTCGCGGCGCCGGGCCGCCGCCCGGCGCGACTTTCCTGGAATCGCCATGTCCGCCGCCCTGACTCCCGCCGCCCTGGACGCGTTGCGCGCCGCCACGCCCGGCACGCGCACCACCGTCCACTTCAACCATGCCGGCGCCTCCCTGCCGTCCGCCGCCACCCTCGACGCCATCCAGGCCCATCTGCGGCGCGAAGCCGAGCAGGGGCCGATGGAGGCGGGCGTGGCCGCGCGTGCAACGACCGAGCAGGCGCGCCAGCTGGCGGCGCGCCTGCTCAACGCCCACCCCGACGAAATCGCCCTGACCGGCGGCAATTCGCCCGGCTGGGGCGCGGCCTTCGCGGCGCTGGGGCCGTGGCGCGCGGGCGACCGCATCCTGGTCGGGCGCCATGAATGGGGCGGCAATCTCTCCGCCATGCGGCTGACGGCGCAACGCGCCGGCGCCTCGATCGAGACGATCCCGTCGGACGACAGCGGTTGCGTCGATCCGGCCGCGCTACAGGCCATGCTCGACGAACGGGTGCGGCTGATCGCGCTGACCTGGCTACCCGCCAACGGCGGCCTGATCAATCCGGCCGCCGCCGTCGGCCGCGTGGCGCGCGCCGCCGGCGTGCCGTATTTCATCGACGCGGCGCAGGCCGTGGGGCAATTGCCGGTGGACGTCGCCGAAGTCGGTTGCGACGTGCTGAGCGGCGCCGGGCGCAAGGCCCTGCGCGGCCCGCGCGGCACCGGCCTGCTGTACGTGCGGCGCGACTTCCTGCCACGGCTGACGCCGGCATTCGTCGACACCTATTCCGCGCCGCTGGACGCCGACGGCCAGCCGCAAGTGCGCGCCGACGCGGCGCGCTTCGAATCCGCCGAGGCCTCGCTGGCGCTGCGCTGCGGCCAGGCCAACGCGCTGCGCGAAGCGCTCGACATCGGCCTGGACGCCATCCGGGCCCGCATCGACACGGTCGCCCAGGCGCTGCGAACGGAGCTGGCCGCGATTGCCGGCATCGAGGTGCTGGACCAGGGCCGCGAACGCTCGGGCCTGGTGTCGTTCAACCTCGCCGGGCACGAAGCCACCGCGGTGCAGCGCGCCCTGGCGGCGCAAGGCATCATCATCGGCAGCAACGGCGTGCCGTACACGCCGCTGGACATGAACGCGCGCGGGCTGACGCAGATCGCGCGCGCCTCGGTCAGCTACCTGACGCGCGACGACGAGATTGACCGCCTGCTCGACGCGCTGCGCACGCTGGCGCGCCAGGGCGGCTAGCGTTCGTCGCCGCGGCGCCGACGGACACCGCGGCGCCGTCGCCCTACACCTCGACGCGGCGCGCGAACGGCGACCACTTGGTGAAGACCAGCAGGTTGCCGAACATCACCAGCGCCAGGCCCAGCAGCGCCGCGGGAGTCCACTGGTAGCCCTCGGCGAAGGTCGACACGCTCAACGCCACCACCGGGAACAGCACGGTGCAATACGCCGCGCGCGCCGGCCCCATGCGGCCGACCAGCGTCAGGTAGGCGGTAAAGCCGATCACGGACCCCGGAATGGCCAGGTACACCAGCGCGCCGACATAGGCCGTGGATGTGTCGAAACGGAACGGCACGCCGGCGACCAGGCAGCCGGCCAGCAGCACCGCGGCGCCGTACAGCATGCTGTAGGCGTTGCCGGTGAGCGGCCGCAGGCCCGCGCGCTGCTGCAGCGACGACAGCATGTTGCCGGTCGAGAAGCAGAACGTGCCGAGCAGCGCGAAGCCCAGGCCCAGCAGGGTCTCGTGGCTGGCCTGCTGGCCCGACAGCTCGGGCCAGAACAGCAGCACCAGTCCGCAGAAACCCACCACGCCCGCGACCATCACGCGCGGCGCGATGCGGGTGCCGAACCACAGCCGCGCATTGAGCGCGTTCCACAGCGTGGCGGCCGAGAACACCACCGACACCAGGCCGCTGGGAATCCACTGCGTGGCCGTGTAGAAACAGAGGAAGTTCAGACAGAACAGGCACAACCCCTGGCCCAGGCACAGCCAGTGCGCGCGCCGGTCCATGCGCTGCAATTTGCGCGTCAGCAGCAGGGCGGCGAACAGCACCAGTCCGGCCAGCGCAAAGCGGTAGAAGATGGAGACGGGAATGGCCACCACGCCCAGCTGGAGCTTGATGGCGATCCAGGTGGTGCCCCAGATGATGACGGTCAGGAAATACAGGAAGAGATTCACTTTCGGACGCTCGGCAGGGCGAAAAAAGACATCGGATCGGGGCATGCGAAAAAGCGCTGCCCTGTCGCGCAGTCTGCGCCCGCGCGTCCCGCGAAAATTGCCGGTTCTTGCGGTTTTTTCTTGCTTCGCGCGCTCCACGCGCGCAAGGATCGCAGTAGCATTTCGGTTCCATGGGCACCATCGCATCGGCTCCGTCCGACTTCTCCGTTTTTCGCACGCTGTCCGCGTCC
Organism: Achromobacter sp. ISS7; assembly: GCF_056523125.1. Lineage (NCBI taxonomy): Bacteria > Pseudomonadati > Pseudomonadota > Betaproteobacteria > Burkholderiales > Alcaligenaceae > Achromobacter > Achromobacter sp. ISS7. The sequence goes on from NZ_JAWRZD010000001.1 coordinate 4,444,583, forward strand.
ACCGCGACGCTGGCGCGCGCGGCCTCGCTGGGCGAGGGCATCGCCATTTCGCAATGGGGCCGCAGCGCCCACGAGACGCTGGGCTACGACACGCCCGGGCATCACACACTGTCGCTGTACCTGCATGGCGGCGAGAAATCGTTCCGGGTCGGCAATCCGCTGCACGGCGGCGCCGGCAAGTTCTGCGTGTTGCCGGCCGAACACTATTCGCGCTGGTGCATGAACGACACGGTGCACTTCCTGCATCTGTACATCGCGCCGCAGCGGCTGGCGCGCGAGGCGGTGATGCGGCTCGATTGCGAGCCGCGCTCGCTCGAACTGCGCGACCGCACCTACATCCACGACGACTCGCTGACCGATGTCTGCCGGGCCCTGCTCGACACCGACTGGAATGCGCCCGCCGACCGCCTGGCCGCCAGCAGCGCGGCCGAGACGGTGCTGCATCACCTGCTGCGGCAGGGCGTGTCGCGCAAGGCTGCGCCGCCGGCCCGCGGCGGCCTTGCGCCCGCGGTGCGCCGGCGCGTCATGGACTACGTCGACGCCCATCTCGCCGAGCCCTTGACGCTGGACCAGCTGGCCGGCGTGGCCGCGTTGTCCACCTATCACTTCGCGCGCATGTTCCACGCCTCGTTCGGCGAACCGCCGCACGCCTGGGTGCGCGGCCGCCGCCTGGCGCATGCGCGCGGCCTGCTGGCGGCAGGCAAGGGCGATCTGGCGGGCATCGCGCAGGCCGCCGGGTTCGGCAACGCCAGCCACCTGTCGCGCGTCTTCCGCGACGCGGTCGGCGTGACGCCGGGGCAATACCGCGCCGCCCGTCGCGGCCACTGAACCCCAGGCCCGCCGGGCCCGCGCGGTCTACAATGGCGCACCGCCCTTCGCGGCCTTGATCGCCTGCCCCGCCCGCGATGCCATCGCCGATTTCCCGCGCCGTTTCCGCTGTCCCCGACGTCTCCCGCCCCTCGCCGCTGCGCGCGCATTGGCTGGCCGAGCTGATCCGGCTGCGCGAAGCGCATTGGGGGCCGCTGGAAGACGCCGCCGTGGTCCGGCAGGTGCGCCAGATGGACGTCGCGCTGCCGGACCGCATCCTGGTCCGGGCGCAACAACTGGCGCAACGCGAAGGCCTGGCGCCGCTGGTGGACGGCTGGCGCCGCAGCGCCTGGGCCGTACTGGCCGTGTTGCTGCTGCTGGCGCTGCTGTCCGGCGCGGGCGTGGCCGCCGGCGCGCTGGGCGACGGCACGCGCCCCGTCAATGTGCTGTGGGCGCTGGGCGCCTTGCTCGGCCTGCACGCGCTCACTTTCCTGCTCTGGCTGGCCAGCTTCCTGCTGGCGCCGGCCGCGATGACTCCGCTGGGACGCCTCTGGCTCTGGGCCACCCGCAAGCTGGCGCGCGGCCCGGACGGCGCGCTGGTGCCGCAGGCCCTGCTCAACCTGCTGGCCCGCGCCGGCGCGCTGCGCGGGCTGTTCGGCGCCGTCAGCCATGGCCTGTGGCTGGCCGGCCTGGGCGCGGCGCTGGCGACCTTGCTGGCGCTGCTGACCACCGCCAGCTACCGCTTCATCTGGGCCACCACGCTGCTCGCGCCCGACACCTTCGTCGGGTTGACCCAGGTCGTGGGCTGGCTGCCCGCGCACCTGGGCTTTCCGCTGCCCGACGCCGCCATGGTGCGCGCCAGCGACGGCGTCCAGGCGTTGGGGGCCGACGCGCAGGTGCAATGGTCCTGGTGGCTGATCGGCGTGCTGGTGACCTACGGCATCCTGCCGCGCCTGCTGGCGTGGCTGGCATGCCTGGCCGCCACCCGGCGCGCCTTGCGCGGCCTGCGCATCGATCCCGCGCTGGCCGGCTACGCGGCGCTGCGCGACCGGCTCGAGCCCCCGGCCCAATCCACCGGCATCGACCGCCCGGTCGATCCGCTGCACCAGCCCCGCGTCGAATCGGCGGTCCCGGCGGGCATGGGCGGCCAGCCCGTGCTGCTGGGGCTGGAACTGCCGGCGGACCTGGACTGGCCCCCCGCGGGCCTGCCCGACGCCATCCGCATGGCTGGCAACCTCGATACCCGCGAACAACGCAATCGGCTGCTGGACGCGCTGTCGCAAGCCGCCGCCTCGCGCCTGCTGATCGCCTGCGACGCGCGCCAGACGCCCGACCGCGGCACGCTCGCGCTGATCGCCGAACTGGCCGCGCACGCCGGTCAGACCCGCGTCTGGCTGCGGACGCCCGCCGCCGCCGACACCCGCGAACCCGTGTGGCGCGAACGCCTGGCGGCCCTCGGCCTTGAGGCCGGCGACATCATCGGCCCCGGCGGCACGCCGCTGGCCTGGCTGGAGCACGGCGATGCGTGAGCCGCTCATCAGCATCGCCGTCGTCGGCCACACCAACACCGGCAAGACCTCCCTGCTGCGCACGCTGACACGCGACACCACCTTCGGCGAAGTGGCCGACCAGCCCGGCACCACGCGCCACGTCGAGGGCGCGCGCCTGCGGCTGGATGGCCGTCCGGTGCTGGAATGGTTCGACACGCCGGGCATGGAAGACAGCATCGCCTTGCTGGAGTACCTGGAACGCGTCGCCCAGCCTGGCGAACGGCTCGACGGACCGGCGCGCATCCAACGCTTCCTCGACACCCCGGAAGCGCACGGCCGCTACGAGCAGGAAGCGCGCGTGCTCAAGAAGATGCTGGACTGCGACGCCGCGCTGTACGTGGTCGACGCCCGCGACCCGGTGCTGGGCAAGCATCGCGACGAACTGGCCATCCTGGCTGCCTGCGGCCGCCCCTTGCTGCCGGTGCTGAACTTCGTCAACGCACCCGCGCACCGCGCCGGCGAATGGCGCGACGCGCTGGCGCGGCTAGGACTGCACGCGGCCGTCGAGTTCGACACCGTGGCGCCACCGCTCGATGGCGAACAGCAGCTCTACGCCAAGCTCGGCGTGTTGCTGGACCGCCATGCCGACACGCTGGCGCAACTGGCCGACAGCCTGGCGCGCCAGCGCCGCGAACGCCACGAAGCGGCGTGCGAGCTGCTGGCCGATCTGCTGGTCGACGTGGCCGCGCTGCATCTGACTAGCGCCAGCGACGAAGCGGCGCTGGCCGCGACCGCGCAGCAACTGCGCCAACAGGTGCGGCAACGCGAACAAGCCTGCGTCAGCGCCTTGCTGGCGCTCTACAACTTCCGTTCATCTGATTTCGATGACGACGCGCTGCCCTTGCAGGGCGAACGCTGGGGCATGGATCTGTTCCACCCGCAGGCGCTCAAGGACATGGGCGTGCAGGTCGGCATGGGCGCGGCCGCCGGCGCCATGGCCGGCGCGGCGGTGGACCTGCTCAGCGCCGGCCTCAGCCTGGGCACCGGCATGTTGATCGGCGCCGCCGCCGGCGGCCTGTGGCAAGGCGTGGAAAAACTCGGCAAGCGCGTCGCCGGCAAGCTGCGCGGCTGGCGCGAGATCAGCGTCGACGACGCGGTGCTGCGCCTGCTGGCGCTGCGCCAGCGGCAACTGATCGACGCGCTCGAACGCCGCGGCCACGCGGCCCGCGCGCCGCTGCGGCTGGACCGGCCCGATGACGATGCGCTGCGCAGCGGCCCCTTGCCCGAAGCGCTCAAGGAAGCCCGCAGCCGGCCCGAATGGTCGGCGCTGGCCCCCGGCCACGAAGACAGCGAACGGCGCAAGCAGGTGGTGCGCGAATTGGCGAAAGCAAGCAAGTACTAACCCCAATCCAAACCGATTGACGCTTAAACGAATCGCTCTATAAGATTCGTTTTGCATCGGTGCGGTCCATCCCGCCATGACAATCACAAGGGGTTGGATCTACCGTGAACCGCCTTTCCTCGTAGCAGCAACGCCATGCCCCGGCTCCCCGTGGGCCAGGGCCCTATCACTTCTGTCGCGCTATCCGCGCATTACGGAGCATGAGGGCTATGCGTACTTTTCCCCACCTAAAGCAAGTGGCGCTGGCAGCCGCGCTGACGGCCTCATTGGCATTCAGCGCTGGCGCGGCCGCCAAGACCTTCCACTGGTCTTATCAGGGCGACGCCACATCGATGGATCCGATGGCGCTGAACGAGACCTTCACGCTGGGCTTCCAGGGCAACATCTACGAAACGCTGGCCGGCTACGACGGCAACCTGAAACTGACGCCGCTGCTGGCCGAGAGCTGGGAAAACCCCGAGCCCACCAAGTGGGTCTTCAAGCTGCGCAAGGGCGTGAAATTCCACGACGGCTCGCCGTTCACCGCCGATGACGTGATCTTCTCGTGGAAGCGCAGCCTCACGCCAGGCTCCGACATGAAGGGCTACGGCGCCAAGGCCTCCGACATCAAGAAGGTCGACGACTACACCATCGAGGTCACCACCCCCACGCCCAACCCGATCCTGCCGCGCGAATGGGTGTTCCTCTACATCATGAGCAAGACGTGGTCGGAGAAGAACAAGACCACCGAGGCCACCAACGTCAAGGGCGACAACCAGGGCAACTACGCCAACCTCAACGCCAACGGCACCGGCCCGTTCATGCTGGTGTCGCGCCAGCCCGACGTGAAGACCGTGCTCAAGCGTTACGACGGCTACTGGAACAAGGACATCAAGACCAACGTCGACGAGGTCATCTTCCAGCCGATCACGCAGGAAGCCACGCGCGTGGCCGCGCTGATCTCCGGCGAGATGGACCTGGTGCAACCGGTGCCGGTGCAGGACTGGAAGCGCCTGGAAGACGCCAAGGGCGTCAAGCCGCTGACCGCGCCCGAGGCCCGCGCCATCTTCATCGGCATGGACCAGGACCGCGACGAGCTGCTGTTCTCGGACGTGAAGGGCAAGAACCCCTTCAAGGACCCCAAGGTGCGCGAGGCCGTGGTGCTGGCCGTGGACACCAAGGCCATCAACGAAAAGATCATGCGCAACGCGGCCAAGCCGCTGGGTTCGCTGATCGCCACCGCCATCAACGGCTACGACGAATCGTTCGGCGCGCCCTACAAGCCGGACCCGGAACGCGCCAAGAAGCTGCTGGCCGAGGCCGGCTACCCGAAGGGCTTTTCCGTGACCATGGACTGCCCCAACGATCGCTACGTCAATGACGAGAAGGTCTGCCAGGCGGTGGCCGGCATGCTGGCGCGCGTCGGCATCAAGATCAACCTGCTGGCGCAGACCAAGTCCAAGTACTTCGGCAAGATCCTGCTGCAGGCCGGCAACCAGACCAGCATGTACATGCTCGGCTGGACGCCCAGCTCGACCGATGCCCACAACACGCTGCTGAACCTGGCCGCGTGCCGCGACGCCAAGACGGCGGCGGGCCAGTTCAATCTGGGCGGCTACTGCAACAAGAAGGTCGACGACCTCACCGCCAAGATCGGCGTCGAGACCGACCAGGCCAAGCGCAACGCGATGATCAAGGAAGCCTTCGGCATCGTGCGCAGCGACTTCGGCTACCTGCCGCTGCACCAGCAGCCGATGTCGTGGGGCGTGAAGGACAACATCAAGGTCATCCAGCGCGCCGACGACGTGCTCGACCTGCGCGACGTGGTCCTGCCGTAACCCCGGACGCCGCGCCACGCCGCAGGGCGTGCGCGGCGCCGTGTTGATGCGACCCCCGCGACGGCGCCAGCCGTCCGGGCGCGCCCGGCCCAGCCCCGCTTGCCGCGAACGGCAACGCGCGGCCCGGCGTTATCCGACCAAGAGGGCATCCAACCATGCTTTCCTTTATTGCGCAGCGGCTGATCCAGTCGGTGCTGGTGATGTTGACGGTGGCGCTGATCGCGTTCTCCATGTTCCGCTACGTCGGCGATCCGATCGCCAGCATGGTGGGCCAGGACACCACGCCCGAACAGCGCGATCAGCTGCGTGAACAGCTGGGCCTGAACGATCCCTTCGTGGTGCAGTACGCGCATTTCGTCGCCAACGCGGTGCGCGGCGACTTCGGCATTTCCTATCGCCACCGCCGGCCGGTCAGCGAGCTGCTCGAAGAACGCCTGCCGGCCACGCTGGAGCTGTCGTTCGTGTCCGCCGTGATGGCGCTGGCGCTCGGCATCCCCATGGGCATCTACACCGCGCTCAAGCGCCACGGCGTGCTGTCCAAGACCTTCATGGCGATCTCGCTGGCCGGGATCTCGCTGCCCACCTTCCTCATCGGCATCCTGCTGATCCTGTTCTTCGGGGTGCAGCTGCGATGGCTGCCCAGCTTCGGGCGCGGCGACGTGGTCGGGCTGGGCTGGTGGACCACGGGCTTCCTGACCAAATCCGGATGGCTGGCGCTGATCATGCCGGCCATCACGCTGGCGCTGTTCCAGATGACCCTGATCATGCGGCTGGTGCGCGCCGAGATGCTGGAGGTGCTGCGCGCCGACTTCATCAAGTTCGCGCGCGCCCGCGGCCTGCCGGAACGCCTGATCAACTTCCGCCACGCGCTCAAGAACACCATGGTGCCGGTCATCACCATCACCGGCCTGCAGCTCGGTTCCATCATCGCCTTCGCCATCATCACCGAGACGGTGTTCCAGTGGCCCGGCATGGGCCTGCTGTTCATCCAGGCCATCAGCATGGTGGACATTCCGGTGATGGCCGCCTACCTGGTGCTGATCGCCTTCATGTTCGTCGTCATCAACCTGGTGGTCGATCTGCTGTATTTCGCCGTCGACCCGCGCCTGCGCGTGCAGAGCAAATAAGGGAACCGCCTCATGAACGCCCGCATCGCTCCCTTCTTCGCGCGCGCCGCCGACAGCGACCTCTGGCACAGCTTCAAGCGCTCGCCCGGCGCCATCATCGCCGCCGCCGTCACGCTGGCCATCCTGCTGGGCGCGCTGTTCGCGCCGGTGGTGGCGCCGCACAACCCGTTCGACCTGGCCTCCCTGAACATCATGGACGCCAACACCCCGCCCGCCTGGCAGGAGGGCGGCAGCCCCGACTTCCTGCTCGGCACCGACGACCAGGGCCGCGACATCCTGTCGGCCGTGCTGTACGGCTCGCGCGTGTCGCTGCTGGTGGGCTTCGCGTCGGTGCTGTTCTCGATGGTGCTGGGCGTCACGCTCGGCCTCATCAGCGGTTATGCCGGCGGCCGCGTCGACAGCTTCATCATGCGCATCGCCGACGTGCAGCTGTCGTTTCCCGCCATCCTGGTGGCGCTGCTGATCGACGGCGTGGCGCGCGGCGTGTTGCCGCGCGACATGCATGACCAGCTGGCGCTGTACGTGCTGATCTTCGCCATCGGCATCTCGGGCTGGGTGCAGTACGCCCGCACCGTGCGCGGCTCGACGCTGGTGGAACGCAACAAGGAATATGTGCAGGCGGCGCGGCTGATCGGCATCGGTCCCATCACCATCCTGCGCCGCCACATCCTGCCCAACGTCATGGGCCCGGTGCTGGTGATCGCCACCATCCACCTGGCGATCGCCATCATCACCGAGGCCACGCTGTCGTTCCTGGGCGTGGGCGTGCCCCCCACCGCGCCGTCGCTGGGCACGCTGATCCGCATCGGCAACAGCTACCTGTTCTCGGGCATGTGGTGGATCTCGATCTTCCCCGGCATCGCGCTGGTCGCGCTGGTGCTGTCGGTCAATCTGCTGGGCGACTGGCTGCGCGACGCGCTCAACCCCAAGCTGCGCTGAGGATGCCATGGCCCTGCTGAACATCGAAGACATCCGCATCGAATTTCCCAGCCGCCGCGGCACGCTGGTGGCGGTGGACGGCGTGTCGCTGTCGCTGGAGAAAGGCGAGATCCTGGGCGTGGTCGGCGAGTCCGGCGCCGGCAAGTCGACCATCGGCAATGCCGTGATCGGCCTGCTCGAAGCGCCCGGCCGGCTGGCTGGCGGCGCGGTGCTGCTCAACGGCGAACGCATCGACACGCTGACGCCCGCGCAGCAGCGCAAGGTGCGCGGCCGCCGCATCGGCATGATCTTCCAGGATCCGCTGACCTCGCTGGACCCGCTGCAGACCGTGGAAAGCCAGCTGGTCGAGACCATGCTGGTGCACCTGGACCTGACGCACGACCAGGCCAAACAACGCGCGGTGCAGTTGCTGGCGCAGGTCGGCATCGACCAGCCCGAGCTGCGCGTGCAGCAGTATCCGCACCAGTTCTCGGGCGGCATGCGGCAGCGCGTGGTGATCGCGCTGGCGCTGTGCTGTGAGCCCGAAGTCATCATCGCCGACGAACCCACCACCGCGCTCGACGTGTCGATCCAGGCGCAGATCCTGGAGCTGCTGAAAAAGCTCTGCCGCCAGGAACAGGTCGGCATGATCATCATCACCCACGACATGGGCGTGATCGCCGACGTCACCGACCGGGTGGCGGTGCTGTACCACGGCAAGCTGGTCGAACAGGGCCCCACCGCCAAGATCCTGGGCGACCCCGACCATCCCTACACCCGCAGCCTGATCTCGGCCGTGCCGCGGCCGGACATCAAGCTCAAGCGCTTTCCGCTGGTCACCTACATCGAGGATGTGAAGACCCCGGCCAAGCCGCTCGACCTGGCCACCCACTGGCTGGGCCAGCGGCGCGATTTCGGCGCGCGCGGCGAAGGCCCGCTGGTGCAGGTCCAGGACCTGGGCATGCGCTTCGTGCTCAAGAGCGCGCTGCTCAAGCGCAACCAGCGCACGCTGGACGCGGTCAAGCGCGTCAACTTCTCGATCGGCGAAGGCGAGGTGTTCGGCCTGGTGGGCGAATCCGGCTCGGGCAAGTCCACCGTGGCGCGGCTGATCTCGGGCCTGTATACGCCCAGCGGCGGCTCGGTCACCTTCGGCGGCACCGACCTGACCGCGCTCAAGGGCGAAAAGCAGCTCAACCCGTTCCGGCGCCAGATCCAGATGATCTTCCAGGATCCGTTCTCGTCGCTCAACCCGCGCATGCGGGTGCTGGACATCGTGGCCGAGCCGATCCGCTTCCACAAGCTGGCGGCCAACGAAGCCGAGACGCGCCGCGTGGTCGCCGACCTGCTCGACGTGGTCGGGTTGGGCGATCGCGCCGCCGAGCGCTTCCCGCACGAGTTCTCCGGCGGTCAGCGCCAGCGCATCTGCATCGCGCGGGCGCTGGCCACGCGGCCGCGCTTCCTGATCTGCGACGAGCCCACCTCGGCGCTGGACGTCTCGATCCAGGCGCAGATCCTGAACCTGCTCAAGGACCTGCAGGAACAGCTGGGCCTGACCATGCTGTTCATCAGCCACGACCTGCCCGTCATCCGCCAGATGTGCGACCGCGTCGGCGTGATGCGCTACGGCGAGCTGCTGGAAGTGGCCGAGACCGAGGCGCTGTTCGAACACCCGCAGCATCCCTATAGCCAGCACCTGCTGGGGCTGATGCCCCGCTTGCAGTCGATGTCCCGCGAGGGTCTGGACGTGGCCGGCTAAATCCGAGCGAGACGACAAGGAGCAAGACATGAGTGCGACGCCACAGACCCTGTTCATCGGCGGCAAGGTGTTCGACGGCCGCGGCCAGGTGCTGCCGAACCACGGCGTGCTGGTCGAGGGCAAGAACGTGGCGCGCGTGGCGCCGGCCGGCGAATTCACCGGCTTCGCCGGACGCCGCGTCGATACCGGCGGCATGACGCTGATGCCCGGCATGGCCGACTGCCACGTGCACCTGGTCTATACCGGCAGCGCCGACCCCCACGTGCAGATGTCGAAACAGGGTCCGGCGCAAATCACCCTGACGGCGCTGGAGAACGCGCAGGCCGCGCTGCGCGGCGGCTTCACGGCGCTGCGCGACTGCGGCGGCAAGGACTACCTGGAGTTCGGCGTGCGCGACGCCATCGCGCGCGGCGTGTTCCCGGGCCCGACCATCAAGGCCTCGGGCCGCATCATCTGCATGACGGGCGGCCACGGCAACCGCATTGGCCGCGTCGCCGACGGCTGTGAGGAAGTGGTCAAAGCCGTGCGCGAGCAGGTCCACGCCGGCTGCGACCTGGTCAAGATCATGGCCACCGGCGGCGTCATGACGCCGGGCGTGAGCCCCATGGACGCGCACTACAGCTTCGACGAGATGAAGGCGGGCGTGCACGAGGCCAAGCGCTTTCGCAAGAGCACGGCCAGCCACGCGCAGGGCACGCAGGGCATCCTGAACGCGGTGCGCGCCGGCATCGACTCGATCGAGCACGGCATCTTCATGGACGAGCAGTGCCTGAGCGAAATGCTGGCGGCCGAGACGTACCTGGTGCCGACCATCGCCGCGGTGCGCAACATCGTCGCCAACGCCGACAACGGCATTCCCGCCTACGCCGTGGAGAAAGCGCGCGCAGTGGAGCAGCGCCACCGCGAATCGATCCAGATGTACTACAAGGCAGGCGGACGCATCGCGCTGGGCACCGACGCCGGCACGCCGTTCAACCTGCACGGCGAGAACGCGATGGAGCTGGCCTACATGGTGGAATTCGGCATGACGCCGGTCGACGCGCTGATCGCGGCGACCTCGCGCGGCCACGACCTGATGGGCATGGACGGCCACGGCGTGGTGGAGCAGGGCAGCGTGGCCGACCTGCTGCTGGTGCGCGGCGACCCGACCGAGGACATCATGCAGGCCGCCGACCGGCGCTTCCATGTGGCAGTGCTGCGCAACGGCGAAGTGGTGGCGGGCGCGTTGCCGGGTTGATGCCCGCCCGCGCGGGACACGGCGGCGTCCCGCGCCTTACCGCACGCCCCTGACCATCAGCCAGGCCAGGAACGTCTCGAGCGGCATGCGTTCGCCGTTGAGATCGACCTGGCCGCCCGCGTAGTTCACACTCGCCACCAGCTTGCCGTCTTCCAGCCGCCCCCATTGGCTCGCCACGAAGCGGTCGCGCATGGCCTCGGCCTGCAGGCCTGCGGCCTCGCGGGCGGCAGCCTCGGGCATGCCTTCGGCCTGCAGGCGCACCGCGATCAGGTCGGCCATGCTGACGACCGGCACGGACATCCGTACATCGAGCTTGCGCACGGTTTCCTTGACGACCGCGGCGGGCGAACGGTTCCACAACGTGGGCGCGCTCAGGTCGAGGTCCAGCTGCAGGGTCGCGGAGCCGCGAGCAGTATCGACCTGCAGCGGCGACAGCGAAAAGCCCGGCTGGGCCAGCAGGAACTTCATCAAATGGCCCGCGCCCACCATCTTGTCGCTCAGGCTGGCGTCGCCCTGGGTCGCCTCCATCGACGCCTGGAATGCGCGGAACGACACCAGGTCGAAGTTGTGCGCCTCGGCGGCCAGGCGCAGGTTGGCCGCCTGTCCGCCGCGCGCGTCGATGCCCCCGACCTGCACGGCCAGCTTGGCGTTCATCGCGCTCTCGACGCCCTTGGCGTCGGCGTTGATGGCGACATCGCGCAGCGTGACCGGCTCGCCGTCTACCTCGACGTCCCATTGCTTGAGGGTCGCGCGGGTCGAGGCGGCGCTCGTCTCGTCGGCCGCCCGGGTCGCGTCGTATGTGATCGCCAGGTCGCGCATGGCCAGCCGGCGCGCGTGGCGCGCGCCATCCTTGGTGAACGGTTCGGACAGGTCGGCGCGGTCGGACCGCAGGGTCACCGTGCTGTGCCTGCCGCCGGCGGCCACATTGGCCTGCACTTTCAGGCCCGAGAAGCTGAAGCGCAAATCGTCCCGCGTGCGCTCCAACGGCGCCATGTCCAGCGTGCCGGCGATGTCGCGGCCATAGCCCGCCACGGCCTCGGCGGTCATGGGCACGGCGCCCCCGGCGGCCGCGAACCAGGTTTCGACGGACGGCGTCCGAACCAGGTCGGCACGGGCCGCCGCCATCGCCGGGAACAGCTGTCCCCGCGCCAGGCGATACAGGGGAAACGGCCCATGGTCCAGGCGCACCAGCATCTCGAAATCGCGTCCCGCCGCGCCGGCGCCATCCTTGGGCGAGGGCACCGCCTTCAGGCGATAGCGCGCCTGCGACGTGAACACGCCACGTTCGTACGACAGCTGCTCGAACGACAGCGTCTCGCCCAGCTTCGCGCCGATCAGCCGCGCCTGCTCGGCGGCGTTTTCGGCCAACTGCGCCATGCCGGTTTCCAGCTGCTTGCCGGTGTACCAGGCCGTGCCCGTCCAGATCGCGCCCAGCGCCAGCACGGTGCAACCCACCGCTACCCATTTCCGCATGATGTCCGTCCCGCTTCCCATTTGCGCCGGCCTCGCATCGACCGCAGCCGCCAGCATACGCCGCGCATGAAAAACGGGCTGCCGCGCCCGAGGGCGCCGCAGCCCGTACAAGGCGCCGGCATCACGCCGGCGCCAGGGTCCTGCCCGCGCCTTAGCGCATGCCGCCCATCGCGCCGCTCATGACCATCATCATGAACTGCTGCAGCGGCATCTTCTTGCCGTTGAAATCGACCTGGCCGTCGGCATAGTTCAGGTAGGAAACGATGTTGTCATTTTCCGTCTTGGCCACGCCCATGGCGCCCGCCATGGTGCCCACCATTTCAGCCTGGCCCTTGGCGGTCTGGATGGCACGATCGGCCGGCACGCCACGCATCTGCGGCTCGATCGCCATCAGGTCGGCCAGGTTGCCCTTGGACAGCACCAGCTTGGCATCCAGCTTGCGAACGGCCTGCAGCGCCACGTCCCAGATCGACTTATCGGTCGAAACCGGTTGCGACAGGTCCACGTCCAGGTTGAAGGTCGAGGTGCCATTGGCGGTGCGCACCTGCAGCGGCGACACCGACAGGCTGGGCTTGCCGGCCAGCAGCAGTTCGACGTTGGTCTTCAGGATCTGCTGCTCTTCGGGCGTGAACTCGGGCGCAGCCTGCTCGCCGCCGCCTTGCATCATGCGGCGCGACGACGCTTCATAGACGTCGTTCAGCGCCTTGAGCGCCTTCGGGTCCATGTTCTTCATGCCGATGGCCAGTTGCAGGCCCGCCATGTCCTTTTCCTGGACATTGATCATGCCGAAGTCCAGCACCATCTTGGCGTTCACGCCGGTATCGGCCTCGGCCAGGTCCACGGCAATGCTGGTGTCCTTGAGCAGCACCGGCGGCTTGGTCTTGGACGTGATGGTCCATTCCTTCAAGACCAGCTTCTGGCTGCCCATGGCCATGTCGCTCTTGCCCGGGGTCAGGTCGCTGTTGAGCGTGATGCCCTTGACCGCCATGCCGACGATATCGCTGTCGCCGGCCGGACCGGCCAGCGTCACGCCGTCGCTCTTGAGCGCCAGCACGCCGTGCTTGCTATTGGTGTCGAAGTCGACGTCGGCGGCCAGGCCGGCGAAGGTCAGCTTGGTCTTGTCGGTCGAGGCTTCGGCCGGGGCCAGGTTGAACGTGCCGGTGACCTGCTTGCCGTAGCTGACGCTATACGCGCCCGTCAGCGGCGTGGCGCCCTTGGTGGCGGCGAACCAGCCCTTGACGGCCGGGGTTTCCTCGATCTGGAAGCGGCTCGCGACCATGGCCGGGGCCAGCTTGCCCGAGGCCAGGTTCGAGAACGGGAACGGGCCGTGCGACAGGTGCTCGACGAACTGCAGCTCGCGCTCCTCGGCCGGCTTGCCGTCCTTGGCGGGCAGCGTGAACTTCACGCGATAGCGCTCGGTCGACGAGAACACGCCGCGCTCGAACGACATCAGTTCGATCACGGGGGTCACGCCCCACTTTTCGCCGATCTTGCGCAGTTCGACGTTGCCGTCTTCGATCGACTGCTTCACGAACGCTTCGGCCTTCTGGCCGGTGTACCAGGCCGTGCCGGTCCAAATCGCACCCAGAGCAACGACCAGACCCGCTATTGCCGCCTTTTTCATAGCAACCCTTAATTCTTGTGTGTTGGAGGTAAGCGCACGGATTATAGGGAGCGCAGCCTAGGGATTACGCTAATTTCGTACACATTTAGTGCAAAATGTTACGGACCATGCCGATAACAAGCGATTGCGCATGCGGCACCGCCGCATCAGCTACAATCGCCTGGCGTGCTTTGCCAATCTGCACGCGTCCGCTAGGCACTTCGCCGCCAAGCTTCGCCCTCAGGGGCGCTTCCCTTTTCTCCTTATTCGTCCGCCTGGATTGGAGTCTCTCAACTTGAGCGACGGGCTGCCGCTGGAGTTGTTTTGACTACCTCTTCTTCTTTCGCCGACCTCGGGCTGGCCGATTCCCTGTTGCGCGCCATTGCCGATACCGGCTACACCGCGCCCACCCCCATCCAGGCCCAGGCGATTCCGCAGGTCCTCAAGGGTGGCGACCTGCTGGCCGCTGCCCAGACCGGCACCGGCAAGACCGCCGGCTTCACGCTGCCCATCCTGCATCTGCTGATGCAGAGCAAGCCGGAAGCCCGCAAGGCCGGCCGCCCGCGCTGCCTGATCCTGACCCCCACGCGCGAACTGACCGCGCAGGTGGCCGAATCGGTGCAGACCTACGGCAAGCACACCTCGCTGACGTCCATGGTGATGTTCGGCGGCGTCAACATCAACCCCCAGATCTCCGCCCTGCGCAAGCCGCTGGACATCCTGGTGGCCACTCCCGGCCGCCTGCTGGACCACTGCGGCCAGAAGACGGTCGACCTGTCCGGCGTCGAGATCCTGGTGCTGGACGAAGCCGACCGCATGCTGGACATGGGCTTCATCCGCGACATCCGCAAGATCCTGGCCCTGCTGCCCAAGCAGCGCCAGAACCTGCTGTTCTCGGCCACCTTCTCGGATGAGATCCGCTCGCTGGCGCGCGGCGTGCTGAACAACCCGGGCGAAGTCTCGGTCACCCCGCGCAACACCGCCACCGAACTGGTCACCCAGACGGTGCACCTGGTCGAACAGCACCACAAGCGCGACCTGATCAGCCACATCATCCGCGAAAGCGGCTGGCACCAGGTGCTGGTGTTCACGCGCACCAAGCACGGCGCCAACCGCCTGGCCGAAAAGCTGGTCAAGGACGGCCTGACCGCCGCCGCGATCCACGGCAACAAGAGCCAGTCGGCCCGCACCCGCGCGCTGGCCGGCTTCAAGGAAGGCACCGTGACGGTGCTGGTGGCCACCGACATCGCCGCCCGCGGCCTGGACATCGACCAGCTGCCCCAGGTGGTGAACTTCGAACTGCCCAACGTGCCGGAAGACTACGTGCACCGCATCGGCCGCACCGGCCGTGCCGGCGCCACCGGCGCCGCGGTCTCGCTGGTGGACAACAGCGAAATCAAGCTGCTCAAGGACATCGAGCGCCTGATCAAGAAGACCATCGAGCGCAAGCCGGTGGCCGACTGGACTCCGCCCGCCACCAGCGCCGCCGCCTTCGAACGCCAGGAACGCGACGAAGACTCGCGCCAGCCGCGTGGCGGTGGCGGCCGTAACGGCGGCCGCGGCGGCAATGCCGGCGCGCCCCGTTCGCGTCCGGCCAACGCCGCGCCGCGCAGCGCCAACGGCGGCCGCGCCCCGGCGCCGGCCCGCGCCGGCGGCGACAACCGCGGCGGCCAGGGCCAGCGCGATGGCAAGCCGTCCGACCGTCCGGCCCACGCCGGCCGCGGCGACGCCCGCCCGCAGCAGAACCACCGCCGTCCCGAAGGCAGCGCCCGTCCCGCCGGCAACGGCAACGGCGGCCGCCCGGCCGGCGGCCCGCGCGCGGCGCTGCTCTCCAAGTAATATCAGCGGCATACCTGTTACTGCGACCCACGGACCCGCGCCATCATGCCTCTTTCTACCTGGTTGACGTTCTTCCTGGCCTCCTGGGCCATTTCGTTCTCGCCCGGCGCGGGGGCCATCTCCGCGATGTCCTCCGGACTGAAGTACGGCTTCGCCCGCGGCTACTGGAACACGGCCGGCCTGATCATGGGCATCCTGTTCCAGTTCGTGGTGGTCGCGGTCGGCCTGGGCGCGGTGCTGGCCACCTCCGAGATGGCCTTCAACGTGGTCAAGTACCTGGGCGTCGCCTACCTGATCTACCTGGGCGTGCGCCAGATCCGCACCGACGCCGCGCCGGTCGCGGTCGATGCCGGCGATCCCAAGCAGGCCTCGATCCGCGAACTGGTGATGCGCGGTTTCCTGATCAACACCATGAACCCCAAGGGCACGGTGTTCCTGCTGGCCGTGGTGCCGCAGTTCGTCGACACCGCCTTGCCGCTGACGCCGCAGTACGCGGCGCTGGCCGGCACGCTGGCGTTCACCGACCTGGTGGCGATGGGCGTGTACACGCTGCTGGCGGCGCGCGTGCTGCGCCTGCTGCGCGATGCCAAGCACATTCGCTGGATGAACCGCACCTTCGGTTCGCTGTTCATCCTGGCCGGCGTGTTCCTGGCCTCGTTCCGCCGCCATTCCTGAATTTCCACGCGCGGGGCACGCGCCGGCAACGGCGCGTGCCCCGCTTGTTTCGATGCACGATACCGGACCGCGCCGGGCTGAAGCCGCGGCGTCAGGTTGAATCCTCCGATCATGAACATCCCACAAGAAGTAGCGCGGCGCCGTACATTCGCCATCATTTCCCACCCTGACGCGGGCAAGACCACGCTGACCGAAAAGCTGCTGCTGTTCGCAGGCGCGATCCAGATCGCCGGCAGCGTGAAGGCGCGCAAGGCCTCGCGCCACGCCTCGTCGGACTGGATGGAAATCGAAAAGCAGCGCGGCATTTCGGTGGCCTCGTCGGTGATGCAGATGGAATACCGCGACTGCGTCATCAACCTGCTCGACACCCCGGGCCACCAGGACTTCTCGGAAGACACCTACCGCGTGCTGACGGCGGTGGACGCCGCGCTGATGGTGATCGACGCCGCCAACGGCGTCGAACCGCAGACCATCCGCCTGCTGCAGGTCTGCCGCGCGCGCAACACGCCCATCATCACGTTCATCAACAAGATGGACCGCGAAGTACGCGAGCCGCTCGAACTGCTGTCGGAAATCGAAGGCCACCTGGGCATGGACGCCGTGCCGTTCTCGTGGCCGGTGGGCATGGGCAAGGCCTTCGGCGGCGTGTTCGACATCCGCCGCGACCGCATGCGCGTGTTCCGCCCCGGCCAGGAGCGCCGCTCCGACAACGACGACTTCATCGAAGGCCTGACCAATCCCGAGATCGGCCGGCGCTTCGGCTCGGCCTTCGAACAGGCCAGCGGCGAGATCGAACTGATCAACGAAGCCGCGCCGGCGTTCGACCGCGACCAGTTCCTGGCGGGCAAGCAGACCCCGGTGTTCTTCGGCTCGGCCATCAACAACTTCGGCGTGCAGGAAGTGCTGGACGCGCTGGTCGAACAGGCGCCGCCCCCCGGCCCGCGCGTCGCGCTGCAACGCGAAGTGCAACCCGAAGAGCCCAAGTTCACCGGCGTCGTGTTCAAGGTGCAGGCCAACATGGACCCGGCCCACCGCGACCGCGTCGCCTTCGTGCGCGTCAGCTCGGGCCGCTTCGAGCGCGGCATGCGCCTGAAGGTCGCGCGCACCAACAAGGAAATGCGCCCCAACAACGTGGTGTCGTTCCTGTCGCAACGCCGCGAGCTGCTGGACGAGGCCTATGCCGGCGACGTCATCGGTATTCCCAACCACGGCGTGCTGCAACTGGGCGACGTGCTGACCGAAGGCGAGACGCTGCAGTTCACCGGCCTGCCGTTCTTCGCGCCGGAACTGTTCCAGGCCGTCGAAGTGAAGGACCCGCTGCGCACCAAGCAGTTGCGCACCGGCCTGACGCAGCTGGGCGAAGAGGGCGCCATCCAGGTGTTCCGCCCCGAGGCCGCCGGCGGCTCGCTGCTGCTCGGCGCGGTCGGCCAGCTGCAGTTCGAAGTGGTCGCGCACCGCCTCAAGACCGAGTACGGCGTGGACGCCCGCATGATGCCTTCGCGCTACACAATGGCACGTTGGATTACTTCTGATAACCCCAAGGCGCTGCGCAAGTTCATGGATGCCAATGCAGCCCATATCGCCTATGATGTGGTCGATGCGGCGGCGTTTTTGATCAGTTCCCCCGCGCAGTTGCGCGTGGCCGAGGAACTGTATCCGGATGTGAAATTCCACGCCATGCGGGAGCACGGCGGCAAGGTCTTCGGAGACAAGGCGTAGACCCGTTCGGGTACCGCACGGCAGATGAGGGTAGCAATGTCTTGGCGTTTATTATTCGCAACGCTCCTGCTGGCGCTTGGCGCGTCGGCATGGGGCGGCATTCAACTGGGTGATTGGCTGGTGGCGCATGCGCCGCCCGCCGCGCCTGCGCCCGGCCAGGATGCGGCCGCGTCGCAGCAGCCCGTGCTCGACGCCAACGGGCGTCCCTACGTGGCCCAGCCGCCGCAGCCGCGCATCGACGGCACGCTCGGCGTGCCCGACAAGCCCGCCGACCGCGAATGGGCCATCAACACGGTGTCGCTGTTCGACACCGTCAGCGATCCGGCCGTGAAGATCTCGCGCGAACGCATCAGCCAGGAACAGGCGCGCGAAATCGCCGCCGCCTCGCAGGTGCCGCTGCCGCAAGGCGGTTCCGACGTCAGCACGCTGGACCTGCAGGCGCCGGGCACCGGCGCCGCCGTCAATGGCGGCCAGGGCCAGCCCGGCACCCAGACCCAGGCCGCCGGCTACGGCAACACGCCGATGGTGCAGGCACCACCGCCGCCCAACTCCTCGCCCGCGCCCGGCGCGCCTGGCTGGCAGGACGCGCTCAAGCGCGAACTGGCGCAGTGCGCCACGCAAGGCTTCTTCGAGCGTCCCTCGTGTTCGTGGGCGGCCCGCAACAAGTACTGTGGTCCGAACCGCGCCTGGGGCACGATGGCCGAATGCCCGGCCCGCCCGCAGTAAATCCCCGCATTCACCGTCCGCGCCACGCGCGGCGGCCACAAAAAAATGGCGCCCCGCGGGGCGCCATTTTCATGCCGGCAAAATCGATCAGTCGGGCACCGACATCTGGCTTTGCAGGTAGTTCTGCAGGCCGACCTTGTCGATCAGGTCGATCTGGGTTTCCAGGTAGTCGATGTGCTCTTCGGTGTCGTCCAGGATGTCCTGGAACAGATCACGCGACACGTAGTCGCGCACCGATTCACAGTAGGCAATGGCTTCCTTGACGGTCGCCTGGGCGCCTTGCTCCAGCTTCAGGTCACAGGCCAGCAGCTCCGGCACGTCTTCGCCGATCAGCAGCTTGTGCAGGTCCTGCAGGTTGGGCAGGCCGTCGAGCATGAAGATGCGCGCGATCAGGCGATCGGCATGCTTCATTTCACCGATGGATTCTTCGTACTCGTGCTTGCCCAGCTTGTCGAAACCCCAGTGGTTCAACATGCGGGCGTGCAGGAAATACTGGTTGATCGCCGTCAGTTCGTTGGTCAGTTGCTTGTTCAGAAACTGGATGACGGTTTTGTCGCCTTTCATAATGGACTCCTTGCAGTCGGGCGCGACGCGCACTGCATCGCGACAAGAAGCGCACGATGCCGCGAGTACGCAACCCCGGCAGACTAACATCGGCCGCGGGGCCGCGCCTAGCCTTGGCGCGCATTTGGTAAACCGCTTTACGAGCGCTACAAGAAAGCGACAAACAAATGAGAATGAGTATGTGTGCTTGATGATTTGCCAGCGCGGCACAGGTATTTGGCGGCCTGCGCGCGCATGACGCGCCATATTCGGCCGCCATTTGCCGCGAAAAGCGCTGGCCGGCGCGCCGCTCTCGCGCCGGATTCCATCGATCGCCCGCCCAATCTTTTTTTACGGCGCGCGCCGCGTCGCCAGCCAGATGCCGAACGCGATCGGCACGATGCCCAGCAGATCCAGCCACGACACCTGTTCGCGCAGCACCAGCCAACCGAACAGCAGGCCCAGCGGCGGCATCAGGAAATGCAGTGCGCTGGCCGCCGTCGCGCTGGCGCGGCCCAGGATCATGAACCACAGGTAGTAGCCGCCAATCGACACCGCCACGATCATGTAGGCCATGCTCGAGAACAGGCTGGCCGTCATGCGCGCATCGCCGATGTTGTCGTGCAAGAGCGCCACCGGCATCAGCGCCACCGCGCCGGCCAGCGACTGGATGCCGGTCGCCATCCACAAGCCGGTCGACGGCTTGAGGCGCTTGTACAGCAGCGTGCCCGCCACCAGCGCCACCAGGCCGCCCGTCACCAGCAGGGTGCCGTGCAGATCCTCCTGCATGCCCGACAGGCGCGAACGCAGCACCAGCGCCACGCCGGCCAGCCCCAGGCACAGGCCCAGCATCTTGCGCCAGCCCAGCCGCTCGCCCAGCACCGGCCCGGCCAGTACGCCGATCAGCAGCGGATTGGTGCTGATCAGCACCGCGGTGAAAGCCGACGACACCGTGGTCATGCCGCTCCAGCTCAGGCCCAGGTAGGCCGCGTTGTTCAATACGCCCAGCAGCACCAGCGACGCCAGGTCGCGGCCGCTGGGCCGTTGCCAACGGCCACTGGCCGCGGCCACGCCGAGCATCAGCGCGCCGGCGATCAGGAACCGAATCGTCAGCAGGGTCAGCGGCGGGCAGTCGCGCACCGCGATCTTGGCTGCCGCGAACGCCGAACTCCACAGGAAACAGAACGCCGCGATGGGCGTCCAGGCCACTCCCATCGGCGCGTCGGCAGGCAGGGCGGTGGCGGGCAAAGTCGATGACGCCTTCATGGCAGCAGGTCCGGCAAAGGAAGAGGAGCCCATTCTGGGCGCGGCCCCATCCATTGACAAACGCTTTATTTGGATCAAAAGTATTTGAAAAACCGATGCAAAGGCGCCTCCCATGCTCGATCTCGATCTCTTGCACAGCTTCGTCTCCGTCGTCGACGCGGGCGGGTTCACCCGCGCCGGCGAACGGGTGCACCGCAGCCAGTCCACCGTCAGCCAGCAGATCCGCAAGCTGGAAGAGACCCTCGAATGCTCGCTGTTCGTGCGCGAAGGCCGCCAGGTCCACCTGACCGAGGACGGCGAGCGCCTGCTGGGCTATGCGCGCCGCATGCTGGCGCTGTCCACCGAAGTGCGCGAAGCCGTCAGCGGCCGCAAGCGGGTGGAGGTGATCCGGCTGGGCATCCCCGACGATTTCGCCGCCGACACGCTGACGGCCATCGTGGCGCAGTTCGCCCGCGCCCGGCCGGCCGTCAGGCTGTCGGTGCGCTGCGACCTGACCGTGGCGCTGACGCGCGGACTGGAACGGGGCGACCTGGACCTGGCGCTGCTCAAGCGCGAGCCGGGGGCCGGCCCGGCGCTGACGAGCTGGCCGGAACACCTGCACTGGATCGCCGGCCCGCATGCGCTACCCGCCAGCACCGAACCGGTGCCGCTGGTGGCCTTTCCGCAGGGCTGCATCTACCGCAACCGCGCCATCCACGCGCTCGAACGCGCCGGACGCCGCTGGCGCATCGCCTACGAGAGCCCCAACCTGATGGGGATCCAGGCCGCGCTGGCGGGAGGATTGGGGGTGGCCTTGCTGGAGCGGCGCTGCATCGCCGCGGGCCATCGGCTGGTGGACGACGCGCTGCCGCCGGTGCCGCCGTCCGAACTGGCGCTATGCCTGGCGGACAACGCGCGCGAGCCGGTGCGCCAACTGGCAGGGATGATCAGGGATTTTTGTGAAACGGAAACACAACGGCTTGCAGGGCTGGGCCTGCAAGCCGTGGCAGATGACGGCGCCTCTCAGGCGACCGCGACCTGGATGACCGGATAGCTGCTGTTCGCCGCGGCCGCGCCCGGTTCGGCCATGGCGGCCGGCGGGTTGACCGGAACGGCGATCGAGCGCACATCGCACACGCTGGAGCAGCGGCCGCCCGGCAGGTATTCGGCGGCGGTGGCCGCGCAGCAGCCGCAGCACGTGGCCACGCCCAGCTCGAACTGCAGGTCGGAAAGCGACGTCGCGCCCGCGTCCACGCTGGCGCGGACTTGGCGTTCGGTGATGGCATTACATACGCAAATGTACATGAGAATAATTATCGACATTTATTCGTGCAATGACAAGTACTCAGCGTAAATAATTTGCAACCACCTTGTCGCTTAACTCATTGAAATAAGGGACATTTTTCCTAAGAAGCGTCCCTTATTTCACCGCGCCACGGCTTGCGCCTTGCGTAGCGCGGCGGGCGCGATGCGCAGCGCTTCGCGGTACTTCGCGACCGTGCGGCGGGCGATGACGATGCCCTGATCGGCCAGCTTTTCCATGATCTGGCTGTCCGATAGTGGCTTGGCCCGGTTCTCCTCGGCCACCATCTGGCGGATGAAGGTCTGCACCGCCGTGGCCGAAGTGGCGTCGCCGCCGTCCGTCGACACCCCCGCCCCGAAGAAGCGCTTGAGCTCCAGCGTGCCAAACGGAGTGAGCATGTACTTCTGCGTCGTGGCCCGTGAAATGGTCGATTCGTGCAAGCCCAGTTCGCCCGCGATGTCTTTCAGGATGAGCGGCCGCATGGCCGCCGGCCCCTGGCTGAAGAAGGCGGTCTGGCGGTCGACGATGGCCTGGGCCACCCGCAGGATGGTGTCGAAGCGCTGCTCGACGTTGCGGATCATCCACTTGGCCTGCTGCAGTTGCGCCTGCAGGCCGGCATGGGCCGATTCCTTCTGGTTGCCCAGCATCTGCGCGTACAGGCCGTTGATCTGCAGGCGCGGCACGGCGGCGCTGTTAAGCGTCACCTGCCAGCCGCGGCGCGTCTTGCGCACGATCACGTCGGGCACGGCGTAATCGGCCGCCGGCACCGTCCAGGCGCGGCCAGGACGCGGCTCCAGGCGCAGGATCAGGGCATGGGCGGCGCGCAGGGTCGCCTCGTCACAGCCGACCGCCGCGCACAGGCGGGCGTTGTTGCCGGTGGCCAGCAACGCCAGGTGCTGGCCGCAGATCAGACGGGCGCAGGCCAGCACCTTGGGATCGGCGGCTTCGGGCAGGCGCGTCAGGTCCGGGTTGCGCAGTTGCAACAACAGGCAATCGGACATGTCGCGGGCGCCGATGCCGGCCGGATCGAACGATTGCAGCAGCGACAGCGCCGCGCGCAGTTCATCCAGGTCCGGCTCCATCTCGGCGGGCAGCCAGCTCAGGATCTCCTCCAGCGGCGACCCCAGGTAGCCGTTCTCGTCCAGTTCGTCGATCAGCAGCGCCGCCAGGGCGGCATCGCGCGGCGCCGCGCGCGTCAGCACCAGCTGGCCCAGCAGGTGCTCGCGCAGGGTGTCGGGGCGGGCCGCCTCGGGCAGGCTGGAATCGTCGTCGGGGTAGACCCCGCCCGAACCCGGCATTTCGTCCACCGGGGTCTCGCGTTCGGGCGCCGGATCGTCGTCCTGCACCGACGATTCGCGCTCGGATTCCGCCTGGGTTTCGGCGGACGACGGCTCATCGTCGCGTTCCAACAACGGATTGTCGGCGAGCACCTGCGAGATTTCCGCCTCGAGGTCGAGCGTGGACAGCTGCAGCAACCGGATGGATTGCTGCAGTTGAGGGGTCAGCGTCAGATGCTGACCGGGCCGCAGTTCTAAAATAGGACGGGTCATAGGTACAATATTTTGCATGATGAATCAGACTTCGCCCGCACGCGTTCGCCAGGATTGCCGACTTATCGGCCAGACCCTGCTCAAACTGGCACTTCCCCGACTTCTCGTGCGCGCGATCGTGATCGCCGTTGCCGTGATCGTCTGGTATCTCGCCGCCTCCTGGATCCTGGATTTCGGCAAGCGCATCAACTACGAATTCCTGCATTCGCTGGGCCAACCCACCATGGACATGGTGCAGAAGGTCAATCCGTACATCTGGTGGGTCGTGGCCGGCATCTGGACCCTGATCGTCTTCTTCATCCTGCGCGCCTGGCTGTCGGCCAGCCTGGCTTCCGGCCGCGCCACCCCGGTCGGCACCGGCGTGCTGGCCGACCTGGCGCCGCAGCTGTCGGAGGAGTCCCTGGGCGTGCTGCGCTGGACCTGGGGCACCCGCGAGGAACCCTTCACCGTCGGCGACCTGCACCGTTCGCTGTCGGAAATCCGCCACAACCGCATCGGCAAGATCGCGATGGTGGCCGAACAGGCCGACATTCTCGACGGCGCGACCGCCAAGCCGTCGCGCGACGATCGTGACGACGGCCGCCGTGGCGACGACCGCCGCGATGCCCGCGACAGCCGCGAACCCCGCTACGTCGAGCCCCGCATCGGCGGCCCGGTCCGCTGAAGCAGCGCACACCACCGTCAGACCGCTGATCCAGGCCGCCGCAAGGCGGCCTGGTTGTTTCAGTCCCCTGCCAGCCGGGCTCCCCTATACTGCCCCTCCAGGCTCGCGCAACCGCGGGCCGCGCACCTTCAAAACCAGACCAAGCCGACTGCAGAGACCGGTCGGATGCGCGGCCAGCCCCCTGGAGTTGCTTTACATGTTCCGCACCCCCGTCCGGTATGCCGCCGGCCTCCTGCTGGCCTGCTCGGCCGCCTTCGTCGCCGCCCCGGCCAACGCCGCCTGGCCCGACAAGCCCATCACGTTCGTCGCGCCCTTCAGCGCCGGCGGCGCCAACGACCTGGTCGCGCGCATCATCGCCAAGGCGGTGGGCACGACGCTGAACCAGCCCGTCATCGTCGAAAACCGTCCCGGCGCCGGTGGCGTGGTCGGCGCCGCGCACGTCGCGCGCAGCGCGGCCGATGGCTACACCTACCTGGTGGGCAGCAACGGTACCGTCACCAACAGCCTGATCCGCTCGGACCAGCCCTACAAGGACGAAGAGCTGACCCCGGTCGCGCTGCTGTCGATCACTCCGTCGGTCATCGTCGCCAATCCGTCGAACCCGGCCAAGGACCTGAAGGACTTCGTCGAACGCGCCAAGAAGGCCAAGACCGACCGTATCACGTTCTCGACCGCCGGCAATGGCAGCACGCCGCACTTCGTGGCCGAGATGGTCAAGGAAGCCACCGGCCTGCCGGTCGAGCCGATCGCCTACAAGAGCGGCTCGGAAGGCGTGACCGCCGTGATCGGCAAGCAGGTCGACGCCACCTCGGAAGCCAGCATCGTCACGCTGCCGCTGGTGCAGAGCGGCAAGCTCAAGGCCCTGGCCACCACCTGGGACAAGCGCATGGCCAGCGCGCCGGACATCCCCACCACCGCCGAGCTGGGCTTCCCCGCCATCCGCATCGGCCACTGGGCCGGCCTGTACGCGCCCGCCGGCACGCCCGCCGACGTGCTCGACAAGATGAACGCCGCGATCGAGAAATCGCTGCAGACCAAGGAAGTGCAGGACGCGCTGCGCCAGAGCAGCATCGAGCCGGGCGGCGGTTCGCGCGCCAGCTTCATCGAGTTCGCCAAGAGCGAGCGCGAGCGCCTGGGCCAGGTCGTCAAGAACGGCCACATGCAGACGCAATAACGTGTGAGATGCTCGGCTGGGGACTGATCCGTCCCCGGCTTTTTATCGCTTTCCCAATTGCGCAGTCCGCAAAAGTATGTTTGACTAGCAACCTATGGCCGCTCAACGCACCTCCCTCGCGATTGCCACCGGACGCTCCGCCGCTCCGGTTGCCGGCCTGCGCGCTCGTACCGCCTTCATCGCGCTATCGCTATACCTACCGATCGGTTGCCGGGCCTAGTGTCCCCGTGGTAGCTCGGCAGCCACGCTTGCCACACGCGATTTCCCCTTTTCAAAACTGAATCTTGCGCCGCGCGAATGCGGCCAACCCTGGCACCAGGCCGCCATCCGGCCGCATGCCGGCCGAGGAAACCGATCCCGGGATTCACAAGAAACCGATCGAGGTGTAGTGATGATGCTTGCCAACCCCGCCACCAAATACGTCCCCTTCACGCCGTTCGCCCGCGACTTTTCCGAGCGCACCTGGCCCAGCCGCCGCATCACGCAGCCGCCGATCTGGATGAGCACCGACCTGCGCGACGGCAACCAGGCCCTGATCGAGCCGATGAGCGTCGAGCGCAAGCTCCGCTTCTTCGAGCAGCTGGTCAAGATCGGCTTCAAGGAAATCGAAGTGGGTTTCCCGTCGGCCTCGCAGACCGACTTCGATTTCGTGCGCAAGCTCATCGACGAAAAGCGCATCCCCGACGACGTCACCATCATCGTGCTGACCCAGTCGCGTGAAGACCTGATCAGCCGCACGGTGGAATCCGCCGCCGGCGCCAAGCAGGCCATCGTCCACTTGTACAACGCCTGCGCCCCGGCGTTCCGCAAGGTCGTGTTCAACATGACCAAGGACGAGATCAAGAACATCGCCACGACCGGCACGCGCCTGGTCAAGCAGCACGTGGCCAAGCACCCGGAAACCAAGTGGCGCTACCAGTACTCGCCCGAAGTCTTCAGCACGACCGAACCGGAATTCGCGCTGGAAGTCTCGAACGCCGTGGCCGACGTATGGCAACCCACGCCGGACTGCAAGATGGTGCTGAACCTGCCCGCCACCATCGAGGCCACCACGCCGAACATGTACGCCGACCAGATCGAGTGGATGCACAAGAACCTGGCGCGCCGCGACAGCATCGTGTTGAGCGTGCACCCGCACAATGACCGCGGCACCGCCGTGGCCGCCGCCGAATTCGCCGTGATGGCCGGCGCCGACCGCATCGAAGGCTGCCTGTTCGGCAGCGGCGAGCGCACCGGCAACGTCGACCTGGTCACGTTGGCCCTGAACCTCTACACCCAGGGCGTGCACCCGGGCCTGGACTTCTCGGACATCGACGAAGTGCGCCGCTGCGCCGAGTACTGCAACCAGTTGCCCGTGCACCCGCGCCACCCGTACGCCGGCGACCTGGTCTTCACGGCCTTCTCCGGTTCGCACCAGGACGCCATCAAGAAGGGCTTCGCGCAGCAGCAGCCCGACGCCGTCTGGGAAGTGCCGTACCTGCCGATCGACCCGGCCGACCTCGGCCGCAGCTACGACGCCGTGATCCGCGTCAACAGCCAGTCGGGCAAGGGCGGCGTGTCGTACCTGCTCGAACAGGAACACGGCCTGGTGTTGCCGCGCCGCCTGCAGATCGAATTCAGCCGCGCCATCCAGCGCGTCACCGACGAGACCGGCCGCGAAGTCACGGCCGACGACGTCCACACCATCTTCAACCGCGAATACCTCGAGCAGAAGACCCCGTGGAAGCTGGTGCGCCATCGCATCGACGGCAATCCGTCGGCCGGCGAAGGCCAGCACTTCAGCATCGAGGCCGAACTCGAATACAACGGCGAACGCCGCATCGTGACGGGCAAGGGCGACGGCGCCATCTCGGCCTTCGTGGCCGCGCTGGACGTGCCGGTGCGCATCATGGACTACCACGAGCACGCCATCGGCACCGGCACCGACACCCGCGCCGCCTCCTACGTGGAACTGCGCGTCGGCGACTCGAGCACGGGCTTCGGCGTGGGCATCGACCGCGACATCGTCACGGCCTCGTTCCAGGCCGTGCTGAGCGCGGTGAACCGCCACATCAACGCCGGCACCGTCGCCACCGAACAGGAAGCCGCCGAGGCCGCGTGATCCGCCGCCAGGCCGCGGGCGTGGCGGTTACCGCCGCCGCGTCCCCCGCGCGCTTCTTACGGTGAAGCCGCTCCGCACAACAAAAAGCCCGCCTTTATCCGGCGGGCTTTCTTTTTTTCGCGGCGGGCTGGCTCAGCCTCGCGGCCACATGTCGGAGGCGCCGATATCGGGTTCGCGCGCGGCCAGCAGCCGCTCGTGGATCCAGGCGGCGATCGCCAGGGTGTGGTGGTCGTCGTAGCGCTTGCCGATCAGTTGCAGGCCCACCGGCAGGCCTTGCGGACCGGTGGCGAAGGGCAGGTTCAGGCACGGCAGGCCGAACAGGGTCCAGGCGCGCGAGAACTGCGGGTCGCCCGTGCCGAGGTCGGCGAACGGCGCTTCGCCGCTGGCGGCGGGCGCGAGCAGCACGTCGTACTTGTCGAACCAGCCGTCCACGCGGGCGCGCGATTCGGCGGCCCGCGCCAGGTTCTTGATGTGCTCTTCGGCGGTGATCTGCGCGCCGGCCTCGAGGATCGCCTGGATCTTCGGGCTGAGCTGCGCGGCGTGCTCCAGCCTTTCATAGGCCAGCGACTGCGACGACTCGAACGCCATGATGTCGGCGTGCAGCTGCACCAGCATGCAGTGTTCGGGCGGCAGCGGCACTTCTTCGACGTGGGCGCCGGCGCGCGACAGCGTGGCGGCGGCCTGCGCGAAGGCTTCCTTGGTCTCGGACTGGGCATGGCGCCACTGCAGGCTGCGGTACATGCCGATGCGCGGCTTGGCGTCGTAGCTCAGATCCTGCAGGCGCGGATCGCGCATCAGGACGGAAGCGAACAGGGCCACGTCCGGCACCGAGCGGGCGAAACCGCCCACGGTGTCGAGCGATTCGGCCAGGCTCTTCACGCCGGCCCGCGGAATCGCGCCGAAGGTGGGCTTGTAGCCGACGATGCCGCAATACGAAGCGGGGCGGATGATGGAGCCCGCGGTCTGCGAGCCCAGCGCGAACGGCACCATGTCGTCGGCCACCGCCGCGGCCGAGCCGCTGGAGGAGCCGCCGGGCGTGTAGGCCTCGTTGCGCGGATTGCGCGTCGGCCCGGCCTGGTAGGTGGCGAATTCGGTGGTGACGGTCTTGCCGATGACGATGGCGCCGGCATGGCGGCACAGCGCGACGGCAGCCGCGTCCAGTCCGGGGTGATGGCGTTCGTAGATCGGTGAACCGTAACGCGTCGGCAGGTCGACGGTGTCGAACAGGTCTTTCACGCCCAGCGGCAGGCCGTGCAGCGGGCCGCGCAATGCGCCCCGGTCGAGGGCTTCCGCGTGATCCAGGGCGGCCTGCTTTTGCAGCGCCGTCCAGGCATGGATGGTGTTTTCGCGTTGTTCGATGCGCGCAAAGCAGGCCCGCACCAATTGCACCGCAGTCAATTCGCGCCGTTGCAGCTTGCGCGCCGCTTCAAGCGCGCCAAGTCTGTTTAAGGCAGTAGACATGATCCTTTCCTCTATCCCGGTGCCGTGCGAGATGCACGGTACTGACTTCCGCACCCGGTCCCCTTGACCTGGGGTTTATCCCGATCCGGCTGGCGGCATGATGCCGGCCGGTTGTGACAAACCCAGCCATTGTGCGCGTCGCGTCAATTGGGAAAACCACTGAAAACACCGTGTTTTCGCCAGGATTTCATGCGGCGCCGCGCCTTGGCTTTGTGTTGTTGCGTCGTTAACAGCATAGCGCAAACCCGTGCAATACAAAGGTCATATTTGTCTTGTAAGATGAAAACGTTTTCAGCAAACCGACAGCAATGTAGCCATGGCGTCGCGCGTCTCGCCCCGCTTTTCCATCATCGAGGTTGCCCGCAAGGCCGGGGTGTCGCCCGCGACGGTTTCGCGCGCGTTCAACCAGCCGGACATCGTCCATCCCGACACCTTGGCGCACATCCGCGCCATCGCCAAGCGGGCGGGCTTCCGGCCCAACCGCGTCGGCCGCAGCCTACGGTCCGGCAGCACCCGCACCATCGGCCTGATCCTGCCGACGCTCTCCAATCCCGTGTTCGCCGAATGCTTCGAAGGCGCGGAACGGCGCGCCCGCGAGTCCGGCTACAGCGTCATGCTGACCGCCACCGGCTATGACCCGGCGGTGGAATCGGCGGCGGTCCAGGGCCTGATCGACCACCTGGTCGACGGCCTGATCCTGACCGTGGCGGACGCCGCGCGCAGCACCACGCTGGACGATCTGGACAGCGCCGGCATGCCTTACGTGCTGGTCTACAACGAGTCCGCGGCCCACCCCTACGCGTCTGTCGACAATCGCGCCGCGGCCATCGACATGGTCTCGCACCTGGCCGCGCTGGGACACCGGCGCATCGCCCTCGTGACCGGCCCGCTGACCGCGTCGGACCGCGCGCGCCGCCGCCTGGCCGGCGCCCGCACCTGCGCCAAGAAACTGGGGCTGGAGCCGATCCAGCACATCGCCATGAGCTCGCACACCGGCAGCGACGCCGACGCCCTGAAGGGCGCGCTGCGCGGCAAGCAGGCGCCCACGGCCCTGTTCTGCTCGAACGACCTGCTGGCCACGGCGGTCATCGCCGACCTGGTGGCCCTGGGCCTGTCAGTCCCGTCCGATATTTCAGTCTGTGGCTTCGACGGCATGCGCTTTGGCGCCTTGCTGACGCCGCCGCTGACGACCGTGGCGCAGCCCAGCGACGGCATCGGCCAGGCCGCCTGTTCCAACCTGCTGGCGCAGATCCACGGCCAACCGCCGCAATCGAGCCGCCTGCCGCACTGCATCGTCGTGGGCGGCACCGCGGCGCCCGTGCGCCGCTGATTTCCCCTTTTCGAATTCCGATACAGACACGCGCCATGCTCATCGCACAGATCACCGACCTGCACATGCGCACCCCGGGCGACAAGGCCTACGGCATCATCGATCCCGCCGCCTTCCTCGGTCCCGCGGTGCGCGCCCTGAACGCCCTGACGCCGCGACCGGACTGCGTGCTGATCACCGGCGACCTGACCGACCTGGGCAAGGCGCACGAATACCAGGCGCTGCGCGAACAACTGCACGCGCTTGAAATCCCGTATTTCCTGCTGCCGGGCAATCACGATGATCGCGCGCAATTGCGCGCGGCCTTTCCGGACCATGCCTACCTGCAAGGGCAGGGGCCGTTCATCCAGTACGCGGTCGAGACGTATCCGCTGCGCCTGCTGGCGCTGGACACCGTGGTGCCGATGAAAAGCCACGGCGAGCTGTGCGAGGCGCGCCTGGGCTGGCTGGCCGCGCGCCTGGCCGAGCAGCCCGACCGGCCGACGCTGGTGCTGATGCACCATCCGCCGTTCCAGACCGGCATCGAACACATGGACGCCATCGGCCTGCTGGCCGGCGGCCCGGAACTCGAACGCATCGTGGCGCGCTATCCGCGCGTCGAACGGGTGCTGTGCGGCCACCTGCACCGCACCATCTTCCGCCGTTTCGGCGGCACCATCGCTTCGACCTGTCCCGGCACCGCGCACCAGCTGGCGCTGGAACTGGGGCCGCGCCCGACCTTGCAGTACATCATGGAACCGCCGGGCTACCAGCTGCACTGGTGGCACGACGGCGCGCTGGTCACCCACCATGCCGTGATTGGGGAATACCCCGGGCCGTATCCCTTCGCCTGAGCCCCGATCTCGATTACAAACACTATGCCCTGCCATATCTCCGTCATGATTGCGCTGCACAATGAAAAGGTTTTCATCGCACGCGCCGCAGACGGATCTGAAAATTAGATCTACGAGACAGCATGTCATCCATCGTTCTGGATAACCTCACCAAGCAATACGGTGGCGCGGCCGCGATCCACGGCGTCAGCTTCACCGTGCCGGCCGGCAGCTTCACCGTGCTGCTGGGCCCCTCGGGCTGCGGCAAGTCGACCACCCTGCGCATGATCGCCGGGCTCGACACGCCGACCTCGGGCACGATCCGCATCGGCGACCGCGACGTGACGCAGTTGCCGCCCGCCAAACGCCGCATTTCCATGGTGTTCCAGTCGTACGCACTGTTTCCGCACCTGTCGGTGCGCGAGAACATCCTGTTCGGACTGAAGGTGCGCAAGGAACCCGCCCGCGACTACGACCGCCGCCTGCAGCGCGTCGCCTCGCTGCTGGGCCTGGGCCACCTGCTGGACCGCAAGCCGTCGCAACTGTCGGGCGGCCAGCAGCAGCGCGTGGCGCTGGGCCGCGCGGTGATCTCCGAAGCGCCGGTGTGCCTGATGGACGAGCCGCTGTCCAACCTGGACGCACAGTTGCGCCATGAAATGCGGCGCGAGATCCGCGCCTTGCAGCAGGACCTGGGCATCACCATGGTGTACGTCACGCACGACCAGACCGAGGCCATGAGCATGGCCGACCAGGTGGTGCTGCTGCGCGGCGGCCAGATCGAACAGCACGACACGCCCGACGGCCTGTACGCCCGTCCGGCCAGCGAATTCGCGGCGCGCTTCATCGGCACGCCGCCCATGAACCTGATCAACCTGATGCCGCTGCAGGGCGCCACCGTGATCGCCGGCACCCATGGCCCGGCCATCGCGGGCGCACCGGAAGGCGCCGCCAAGCTGGGCGTGCGCCCCGAGCACATCCGCATCGACGGCGACGGTTTCCCCGCCACCGTGGAAAGCGTGGAGTACTTCGGCGCCGATTCCATCGTGGTCTGCCGCATCGGCGACAGCGGCGGCGTGGCGGTGCGCGTGGGCGGCCATCTGCGCGCCCGCGCCGGCGAGGCGCTGCGCCTGTCGTGGCCGCACGAGCAACAGCATTTTTTTGCCGCCGATTCGGCGGTCATCAACACCGTCGGGCGCTGAAGACGCCCAATCCACAGGAAAGGAAACGCAATCATGCGACGCATCGTACTCAAGACCCTGGCCGCCAGCCTTGCCGCCGCCTGCCTGTCGCTGCCCGCGCAGGCGCAGCAAAAGCCCGTCGAAGTGGAGTTCTACTACCCGGTCGCCGTGGGCGGCCCGATCACCAAGATCGTCGACGACATGGTGACGGACTTCGAAAAGGAAAACCCCGGCATCAAGATCAAGCCGATCTACGCCGGCTCGTACCAGGACTCGATCGCCAAGGCGCTGACCGCGCTCAAGGGCGGCACGCCGCCGCAACTGGCCGTGCTGCTGTCGACCGACATGTTCACGCTGATCGACGAAGACGCCATCGTGCCGATCGACGGCCTGGCCAAGAGCGACGCCGACAAGAAGTGGCTGGGCGGCTTCTACGACGCCTTCATGCAGAACAGCCGCACCGGCGGCCACACCTGGGGCGTGCCGTTCCAGCGTTCGACCATCGTGATGTACTACAACAAGGATCTGTTCAAGGCCGCCGGCCTGGATCCCGAGCGCGCGCCCGCCACCTGGGCCGAGCTGGTCGAGTACGGCAAGAAACTGACCAAGCAGGACGCCAGCGGCAACACCACCCAGTGGGGCATCGAGATCCCGTCGGGCGGCGCCTTCGCCTACTGGCTGTTCCAGGCCCTGACCACGCCCAACGGCGCGATCCTGATGAACGAGGCCGGCAACGAGGTCTACCTGGACAAGCCCGCCGTGGTCGAGGCCGCGCAGTACTGGCGCGACCTGTCGGCCAAGCACAAGGTCATGCCCACCGGCACCATCGACTGGGGCACCACGCCCAAGGACTTCCTGGAAAAGAAGGCCGCCATCATCTGGACCACCACCGGCAACCTGACCAACATCCGCAAGAACGCCGACTTCCCGTTCGGCGTGGCGATGATGCCGCAGCAAAAGCGCGGCGGCAGCCCGACCGGCGGCGGCAACTTCTACATCTTCAAGAGCGGCACGCCGGAACAGCAGCAGGCCGCGCTCAAGTTCGCGCAATGGGCCACCACGCCCGAGCGCGCCGCCGACTGGAGCATCGCCACCGGCTACGTGGCCGTGACGCCCGCCGCCTGGCAGACCGAGAAGATGAAGAAGTACGCGCAGGAAGTGCCGGCCGCCGCCGTGGCGCGCGACCAGCTGCAGGTGAGCGTGGCCGAATTCTCGACCCACGAGAACCAGCGCGTCACCAAGACCCTGAACGACGCGCTGCAGGCCGCGCTGACGGGTTCGAAGACGCCGCAGCAGGCGCTGACGGACGCCCAGCGCGAGGCCGACCGCATACTGCGTTCCTACAAGTAAATCCGCAAGCACGATGAGCCGCTCTTTGAATGCGCTTTATGGCTGGCTGCTGTTGCTGCCAGCCATCGTGCTGCTCGCCGCGTTCACGCATTACCCGGCGCTGGCGACGCTCTGGCACAGCTTCTATTCCACGCCCAAGGGCGCGCGCCCGGCCCGCTTCGTCGGGCTGGACAACTACGCCGTCATGCGCGACGACCCGGTGTTCTGGCAATCGCTCTGGAACAACCTGTGGTTCGCGCTGGGCACCATTCCGACCTCGATCGGCATCGCGCTGGTCATGGCGCTGTGGGTCAACCGCAACCTGCGCGGGCGCGGTTTCCTGCGCATGGCGTACTTCACGCCGACGGTGCTGCCGATGGTGGCGGTGGCCAATATCTGGCTGTTCTTCTACACCCCGCAGTACGGCCTGATCGCGCAGGTGATGCAGCTGTTCGGCTCGCCCGGCCCCAACTGGCTCGGCAACCGCGAGACGGCGCTGCCGGCGCTGATGCTGGTGACGGTGTGGAAGGAGTCGGGCTTCTTCATGATCTTCTACCTGGCCGCGTTGCAGACGGTGTCGCCGTCGCTGCGCGAGGCGGCAATGCTGGAAGGGGCCTCGCGCTGGCAGTACTTCCGGCGCGTGCTGTGGCCGCTGCTGATGCCGACCACGCTGTTCGTGCTGATCAACGCGCTGATCAATGCCTTCCGTCTGGTGGACCACGTGGTGGTCATGACCCGCGGCGGGCCCGACAACGCCAGCACGCTGCTGCTGTACTACATCTACCAGGTGGGCTTCAGTTTCTGGGACACCGCCTATGCCGCGACGCTGACCGTCGTGCTGCTGGTGGTGCTGGCGCTGACCGCGCTGATCAAGTTCCGCTGGCTGGACCGCAGGACGCACTACCAATGAAAGACAAGCTCGATACCCTGGGCGCGTGGGCGCTGGGCCTGTTGTGGATCCTGCCGCTGGCGTATGCCGTGTGGGCGGCGTTCCACCCGCCGGCCTATGCCACCCGCTTCGACCTGTTCGCGCCGCTCACGCTCGACAACTTCGCGCGGGCCTGGCAGGCCGCGCCGTTCCCGCGCTATTTCGCCAACACGTTCCTGCTGGTGACGATGGTGCTGGCGGCGCAGCTGGTGCTGTCGACGCTGGCCGGCTACGCCTTCGCGCGCTTCGAGTTCCGCGGCCGCGACTTCGTCTTCATGCTGGTGCTGCTGCAGCTGATGATCATGCCGGACGTGCTGCTGGTGGAGAACTACCGCTCCATGAGCCAGCTGGGCATCCGCGACACGGTGTTCGCCATCGGCCTGCCGTACTTCGCCTCGGCCTTCGGCATCTTCCTGCTGCGCCAGACCTTCAAGACGGTGCCGCGCGAGCTGGAAGAGGCCGCGCGCATGGAGGGGGCCAACGCCCTGCAGGTGCTGTGGAAGGTGTACGTGCCGCTGGCCAAGCCGATCTACGTGGCCTACGGGCTGGTGTCGGTCAGCCACCACTGGAACAACTTCCTGTGGCCGCTGATCATCACCAACTCGGTCGAATCGCGGCCGCTGACGGTCGGCCTGCAGGTGTTCTCATCGACCGACCAGGGCATCGACTGGTCGGTAATCACCGCCGCCACGCTGATGTCGGCCGCGCCCCTGCTGATCGCCTTCCTGCTGTTCCAGCGCCAGTTCGTGCAGTCGTTCATGCGCGCCGGCATCCGCTGAGCGGCGCCGGGCGCCAGGGGCCAGGCGCTAGGCCCGGCCCGCCAGGAAGGCCGGGTTCTGCCAGCCCTGCAGGTCGCGCACCTGCTGCTGGTCGCCGGCCATCAGGCTGGCCTCGCGCTGCAACGAGGCCTGCAGCGACGACTGGTGCGCCTCCAGCTGCTGGCGCGACCAGCCGGAGAAATCCGCCTGCCGCTCGCCCGCCTGCGCCGGGCTGTGCAGGGCCTGGTACATGGACAGCAGCACGTCGTGCTCGTTGGCCAGCGGGTTGAACACCGGCTGCGCCCGGTCGGCGACGAAGCGGACGCGCAATTCGGCGCCGCCCCGCGCATCCAGCGCCGTCTCGAACTGCATGCCGCGCGCGCCCTCGGGAAAACCGCGCCGGTGATCATCCAGCGTCAGGCGACCCGGTTCTCCGCCGCTGTCGCCGGCCATGGCGCCGGTATAGGCCGACGGCGCATGCATCAGGAAGCTGTACAGCTTGCGGTCCGGGTCGGCCACCGACAGGCTGCCGTCGGCATTGCGGGTGACGGCCGGATCCTGGCCGTTGCCGCCTTCGGCCGCGGCGGCGAAATACCAGGCCATGGCGCGCGCCGTGGTCAGGTTGGCGGTGACCGCGACCTGCTGGATGCCTTCGCCCACCGCGACGGCGCCGAAGGCCGGCTGGCCATTGGCGCGCAGGGCCTGCGTGAGGTTCTCACCGATGTGCATCTGGCGGCGCACGTCGGCCAGCCCTTGCGAGGCGCCGGCGTCGGTGGCGCGCTGCATCACCCGAACATCGACGCCATCACGCACGATGCCGCCGTCGCGCGGCGACGCCAGCAGGCCGAGCGCGGCACGGCCGGCCCCCTGGGTGTAGGCCAGTTCGCTCTTGCCCGCGGCGCGGCGCTCCAGCAGCCGCCCCGGCACGTTGGGCAGGTCGGACAGGAAGCGGCCGACGCTGGACAGCCCGCGCGCGATCGAACCGAAAAAGGAATGGAACGCCGACTTGGCCCGCGCCGCCAGGCCCAGCGTCTGCGCGCGCGCCTGGCCATCGCCCAAGGCCACCGGATGGCGCAGGGCGGTGCCTTGCGCGGCATCCGATGGCGCGGTCTTGAGCGCCTCGTCCACTTGCGCCAGTTCGCGTTGCAGCGCGTCCATGCGCGGCGCGCGTTCCAGCGATACCAGCAGGGTGCGCTCGGTGGCGGTCTGGCGCGACTGTTCCTGCGCGATCAGGTTGTCCAGTTCCTTGAACTGCGGCTGCAGCGATTGCAGGGTGCTTTCGACCAGGCTGAGCGCCCCCCGATTGGTCGCCAGTTCGGGGAAGTCGCGCAGCGCGGTCAGGCCCAGGTAGGCGCCGCCGAGCGCGGCCGTGGCATTCAGGCCGATGCCGGTGGGCGTCCAGCCCATCGGCGACGTGACGACGCTGGTGGCCGTCGGGATCGCCACCGCCGCGGTGGTCCATCCCAGCGTGGTCAGCCCGGCCGACATGGCGCCGCGCACCTGGTGGTTCCAACGCGACAGCGTGTCCCAGTTCGACAGTGTCGGCGCATTCAGCCGCTCGCCATCGGGCACGCGCAGCGCGTCGCCGCCCATGCGGCGCAATTGCTCGTTGAGCTTGGCCATCTCCAGGTCGATCTTGCCGGCGACCTCGCCGGCGCGCGCCAGGTTGCGCTCGGAGACGGTCTGGCTGGGCGCGACGCCGGCGCCTTCGGCCACCGGCGTGCCGCCGCCCGGCAGATAGGCGCGGACCGTGCTCGCCACCGTCGACACGGTGCTGGCCACGGTCGAGGTTACCGCGCCGAGCGCGTTGCCGCCCAGGGCCATCATGCGGCTCAGGATGCCGTCCTGCTGCTGTTGCGTCTGCTGCGCGACGGCCTCGCGGGCCGGCGTGGATCCGGTCTCGACATTCAGGCCCGGATCGCCGATGTCTCCCAGCAGCGCGGACAGCGGCAGGATCTCCACATCGTCCAGCGAAGATGGCCCCGCCGATCCGACCGGCCCGTCGGGCAGCGCCTGCCGTTCCAGCTGGCGGGCGTTGTAGGCCGCGATGCCATCGTCGTCGCAATCGAAGAACTCGTCTTCGCCGTCATCCACTTCGGTCAGCGTGTCATCGTCGTCGGTGTCGGTGCGGACCTCGTCATCGGCGCCGCCGTCGGCGCGCACCTCGGCGTCGTCATCGACGGGGTCGCCGTGCATGGCAAAGGTGAACGCCTCGGCGGCCTCCCAG
The DNA here is from genome assembly GCF_056523125.1 of Achromobacter sp. ISS7. Classification (NCBI taxonomy): domain Bacteria; kingdom Pseudomonadati; phylum Pseudomonadota; class Betaproteobacteria; order Burkholderiales; family Alcaligenaceae; genus Achromobacter; species Achromobacter sp. ISS7. The sequence continues at coordinate 4,481,775 of NZ_JAWRZD010000001.1, forward strand.
AAGGCCGACAGCGCGCCGCTGAACCAGCCCCGGGTCTGCGCCGCGTCCTCGCGCAACGCGGTGGTGCCGCCTTCGCCGACGGCCACCATCGTGCCCTGCAGCCCGCCCTGGCCGGGTTGGGGCGACGCCTGCGTCCCGGCGGTCTGGCCGGTCGCGTTGTCCTGCGCAGGGGGCAGCTCGCCACCGACCACGCGGCCGGCATTGGGATTGATGAACATGGCGGCGCTCCCGGTCAGGCGGCCAGTTGCGGCAGTTCAGGCGTGACGCGGCCCTGCACCACGTCGCGCCACAGCAGCCCGACATCGGCAAAGGCATCCAGCGCGACGGCCAGCGCCGGCGCGTCGCACAGGGCCAGCGGCGCACGGGCGCACAGCACCACGACCCCGGTGCCCGCCTGCAGGCCGAGCGTGCAGCCCCCCGTGCCCACCCACAGGGCGTTGGCTTCGAGCATCAGCTGCAGCAGCCTGTCGCGCGCGACCTGCGGAGCCGGCCGTCCCAGCGTGGCGAAGAAGGCGATGTCACCGGCGTCGGCATCGCCTTCGACGGACAGGCCGACCACGATGTCGGCGATGACCAGTTCCTGGTTGGCCAGGAAATCCTCGACCGGCGACAGGCCGGCAAGGCGCGCGTAGTCTTCGAGCAGCGTTTCATAGCGGGACATGGGAAGGCTCCTGTCGCAAAGCGGATTCAGCGGGGACCGGCGGGGTGGCCCAGCCCTTGGTCGATGGCGGTTGCCCAGGCGGTCGAGGCCTCGGCCAGGTCGCGCCAGGCTTGCGCCAGGCGCTCGGGCGGCAGATCCAGCGGCTGGCGGCTGGCCAGCACCAGATGGCCCGATTGCTGCAGGCCGAGGGTGGCGCCGCGGGTGGCGGGACCGAGGGTGTTGGCCTGCAACAGCAGCGGCAGCAGGCCCGCGGGCGGCTCGGCCGGCAGCGGTTGCGCGCCGACGCGGCAGGCGCCCTGCATGGCGCCGCCCAGGCCGTCGTCAACATACGCCAGGGCGATGGCGGCGCCGTCGATGACGAGTTCCTGGCGCTCGGCCAGCGCCGGCGCATCGACGCCGATATGGATGGCGAGGTCGGCCAGGGCGGCGTGATAGCGTGCTTCGGACATGGGCGTAGGGCTCCAGCGCGGGGTTGGCGAGATCAGGCGCGCAGATGCAGCATGGCGGCGCCGGCGCCCGTGGCGGGCGGCGACGCGGGCCGCGTGAGTTGCGCGGCCCAGGTCTGGGCATCGACGCAGAGACTGGCCAGCAGGGCGTCCAGCGTGGCGGCGGTCAGGGAACCGATGCGCCGCGCCGCGCTGAGCATCACGGTGTCGTGGCCGCGCAGGCCCAGCGTGGCGCCATGCGTGCCGGCCCACAGGTTGTCCGCCCGCAACAGCAGCCGGCAGACCGACAGCGGGACACCGGCGGGAAAGCGCGCCACGTCGGCGCGGCACAGCAGCCGGCCGTCATCGGCAGGGCGGTCGGGCCCGGCGGGCTCGAACCACAGGCTGATGGCGCGCCCGCCGATGACGACGGCCTGTGTCCGCGCCACGTCGGCATGGGCCGGACGGCGGCGCGCGTAGGCGTCCAACAGGGCGAGATAACGATCCTGGCTCATGTCACGGCTTCCGCGTAAAGGGGATGATCGGCGGGGGGATGATCGGCGGATGGCGCGAGGCCACCCTCGCCCATGAGTAACGGGCAGGCCGGATTGGTTCCGTGACGGCGGACGCGGCGGGGTGGAGTGGGTTGGGTTCAGGCCAGTGCGCGGCCGCAACGCGGCCAAAGAAAAAGCCGGATTCGAGGATCGGATCCGGCTTCGGGGACGGGGCGGCGGGCGCCGCCCGGTCAGTAACCGACCGTCAGGCCGGGCAGGTCCACGGTGATGCGCGGGCGTTCCAGCGCCAACGCCAGGTGCTCGGCGAACTCGCGGGCTTCCTTTGCGTCGGTGGACAGGATGTCGTAGCCCAGCGCGTCGGCCACGCCCAGCACCTTGTCCAGCAGCAGCACCTTGCCGCTCGGGCGCAGGGGTTCGCAGCCCAGGGTTTCCCAGGCGCCGTCGAACCAGTCGCGGGCGTCGTTCTGGCGCTGCGGGCTGGGTTCGACGTTGGCCGACAGGTCCAGCGAGCGCCGGGTGTCGAAAACGATGGTGATGTCGCTGCGCATGGCAGGGATTCCTTGAAATGACGTCAGCCGCAAAGGGTAGGGAAAAATCGCCGGGCAGATTGTCCGTCCGGCGACATTGCCTACCAGCCGCGGGAGACTTCCCAGGTGACCTCGGCGCCGGCCGCCTGCGACTGGCGCATCATGTCCAGCAAGGGGAAGGCGCGTTCCTTCAGGCCGACCGCGCGCGCCATGGGGGCCACGGGCGCCTTGTCCTCGTCTTCCTCGTCCTCGTCGTGGCTGCCCTGGGACTCCTCGATGGCCCGCTCGATGCCCTGGATGGCCGGGCCAAGCTGGTCGACGGTGAAAACGCCGCGCTCGGGGATCTTGTCGCCGAAGGACTTGCCCGCCGCCTGCAGCAGGATGCCGGCGTGGTCGGTCAGCATCAGGACTTCGGCCACGACCTTGGAGTGAAATGTAATCAGCATATTCCGGTCTCCCTCACTATTGAATACCTTCCATACACTACCGCAACGCCCAGGGGATGCCAACTGGCCCCCGCGGCGGGCCATGCCGGGGCGGGGGGCCGCGCCCGGTGGCGGCCGCCAAATCAAGCTATGATTCAGGAGATTCCCGTGACGGCAGGCGCCGCGGCGGCCGAGAATCCGGCGCCCAGGCGCGGTCGTGCCCCGAGCGGCGCGCCCGCCGGGCCGATCCCGCCCCCTGGCGCCGCTGGCGGGCCTGTATGCGCCCCCGGCCCGACGCTTTCGTCACCCACCCAGAACTTCTCCAGACGCCCATGCTCCCCGAGCAACAAAAACAGCTTATTTCCCTGATCCAGGCCGCGGTTGCGCAGAGCCTGCCCGACGCCCAGGCCATCGTCCTGCTGGAGCGCCCCAAGGTCGCCGCCCACGGCGACGTCGCCACCAACGTGGCCATGCAGCTGGCCAAGCCGGCCAAGCGCAACCCGCGCGAACTGGCCCAGGCCATCGTCGAGGCGCTGCTGGCGCAGCCCGGCGCCCGCGATCTGGTGGAAAGCGCTGAAATCGCCGGTCCCGGCTTCATCAACCTGCGCGTCACCGCCGCCGCTCGCCAGGCCGTCATCGGCGTCGTGGCCGAGCAGGGCGAGGCCTTCGGCCGCTCGCCCCGCAGCGGCGAGAAGATCCTGGTGGAATTCGTGTCCGCCAACCCCACCGGCCCGCTGCACGTCGGCCACGCCCGCCAGGCCGCCCTGGGCGACGCCCTGTGCCGCCTGTACGACGCCATCGGCTGGGACGTGACCCGCGAGTTCTATTACAACGACGCCGGCAACCAGATCGAGAACCTGGCCATCAGCGTGCAGGCGCGCGCCCGCGGCCTGACGACCGACTCGCCCGAATGGCCCGCCGACGGCTACAAGGGCGACTATATCGTCGACATCGCCCGCGACTTCCAGGCCGGCAAGACCCTGCAGGCCTCGGACGGCGAGCCCGTCACCGCCACCGGCAACATCGACAGCCTGGACGACATCCGCGCCTTCGCCGTGGCCTACCTGCGCCGCGAGCAGGACCTGGACCTGCAGGCGTTCGGACTGAAGTTCGACAACTACTACCTGGAAAGCTCGCTGTACACCTCGGGCCGGGTCGAGGCCACCGTCAAGGCGCTGGTCGCCGGCGGCCATACCTATGAAGAAGGCGGCGCGCTGTGGCTGCGCACCACCGAACTGGGCACGGGCGACGACAAAGACCGCGTCATGCGCAAGAGCGAGGGCGGCTACACCTATTTCGTGCCGGACGTGGCCTACCACAAGGCCAAGTGGGAACGCGGTTTCCACCGCGCCGTGAACATCCAGGGCAGCGACCACCACGGCACCGTGGCGCGCGTGCGCGCCGGCCTGCAGGCGCTGGAAGAGGGCATCCCCAAGGACTACCCGTCGTACGTGCTGCACAAGATGGTCAAGGTGATGCGCGGCGGCCAGGAGGTCAAGATCTCCAAGCGCGCCGGCAGCTACGTGACCATGCGCGACCTGATCGACTGGGTCGGCCGCGACGCCGTGCGCTACTTCCTGATCCAGCGCCGCGCCGACACCGAATTCGTGTTCGACGTCGACCTGGCGCTGTCCAAGAGCGACGAGAACCCGGTCTATTACATCCAGTACGCCCACGCGCGCATCTGCTCGGTCATCAACAACGCCGCCATGCCGGCGGCGGACGTGGCCGCGGCCGATGCGTCCCTGTTGACCGCCCCGAGCGAATTCGCGCTGATGCAGCGCCTGGCCGAATTCCCCCACGTGGTGGCGCTGGCCGCCCAGGAGCTGGCGCCGCACCACATCGCCTTCTGGCTGCGTGACTGCGCGTCGGACTTCCACGCCTGGTACAACGCCGAACGCGTGCTGGTCGACGACACCGCGCTCAAGCTGGCGCGCCTGCGCCTGGCCGCGACCACGCGCCAGGTGCTGGCCAACGGCATGGCGTTGATGGGCGTGTCCGCCCCCGAGCGGATGTAACATCGGTACATGGCCACCAAGCGCAAACCCACCCGCCGGTCAGGCGAAAGCGGCAGCACCCTGTACGGGGCGCTCGCCGGTCTGCTCCTCGGATTGATCGTGGCCGCCGTCGTGGCGTTCTACGTCACCAAGGCGCCCGTGCCCTTCGTCGATCGCGCCACCCGCCAGGGCGACGCCGGCAAGCTGCCCGACCCGCGCCAGGCGCCGGACCCCAACGCCGGCCTGTATGGCCGCGACGGCGCCGCGGGTTCGTCGCCCACCGGCCCGACCGCCACGGCGCCCGCGCCGCTGCCGGGCGCCGGCACCGAGCCGTCGCGCAAGCCTGACGACCTGGGCGCGCTGATCGCCACCCTGCCGACCTCCAACAACACCCCCACCGCCGCACCGGCCGCGACCCCGGCGCCCGCGCCGGCCGCCAGCGCGCCGCCCACGCCCATCGCCAAGATGGCGCCGAGCCCGGCGCCCGCGGCCAAGGCGCCGGTCGCCAGCGCCGCCCCGACGGCATCGGCCAACGGCTCGTACTACCTGCAGGCCGGCGCCTTCCGCGGCCAGGACGACGCCGAATCGCTCAAGGCCCGCATCATCCTGCTGGGCCTGCCGGTGGCGGTGCAGAAAGCCGAGGTCAACGGCAAGCCGATCAACCGCGTGCGCGTCGGTCCGTTCGCCCGCCTGGACGACATGAACCGCGCCCGTGGCCGCCTCGGCGAAAACAAGATTGAAACGGCGGTGGTGCGCCAGTAACACGGCGCCCGCATCATGGTTTTGATTGAACTAATCCGGGCCTGGCCCTGTCTGTAACCTCTTTGTTCAGGAACCTCATCCCATCATGCTGTCCCCCAAGCTCATCCGCATCCTGGCAGCCGCCGCGCTGACCGCCACCGCGTTCTTCAGCCCGGTCAGCCACGCCCAGGGCACCCAGGCCTACGTGCCGATCAATCCGCCGCTGCCGTCGGACACCCCGGGCAAGATCGAGGTCCTGGAATTCTTCGCCTACACCTGCCCGCACTGCGCCGCCATGGAACCGATGATCGAGGACTGGGCCAAGACCAAGCCCGACGACGTCGTGCTCAAGCAGGTGCCGATCGCCTTCAACGCCGGCATGAAGCCGCTGCAACAGCTGTACTACACGCTGCTGGCCCTGGATCGCCCCGACCTGCACGCCAAGGTCTTCACCGCCATCCACGGCGAGCACAAGCGCCTGATCGACAAGAAGGCCATGGGCGAGTGGGCCGCCGCGCAAGGCGTGGACCGCGCCAAGTTCGACTCGGTGTTCGACTCGTTCAGCGTCCAGACCCAGGTGCAGCGCGCCAACCAGCTGGCCGAGGCCTACCGCATCGACGGCACGCCGTCGTTCGCCGTGGGCGGCAAGTTCATGACCTCGCCGGTCATGGCGGGCAACAGCTACGAAGGCGCCATCAAGGAAGTGAACCAGCTGATCCCGATGGCCCGCGGCAAGTAATCCCGCGCAACGCCAGATATCAAGACGCCCCGAGCCGCCAGGCCGGGGCGTTTTTCATGGGGTCATCCCCAGGACCCGCCCCCGCGGCAAAGCGCCCGGCGCGGGCTACACTTCCTTCCACAATAATTCGCCGCCATGCGCGGCTCACAAGGGTGGAAGACATGAGACAGCAATTCCTGCGCCGCGCGGCGCTGGGCGCATGCCTGGCGCTGGCCGGCATGACCGCGCACGCCAATGACGCCGACGGCGTCAAGATCGGCGTCCTGACCGACATGGCGGGCGTCACCGCCGACGCCACCGGGCGCGGCTCGGTCGAGGCGGCCCGCCTGGCGATCGAGGAACTGGGCGGCAGCGTGCTCGGCAAGCCCGTGTCGCTGGTGTCCGGCGACCACCAGCACCGGCCCGACATCGGCAGCAGCATGGTGCGCAAGTGGTACGACACCGACGGCGTCGACGTGGTGGTGGACGTGCCCAATTCGTCGGTGGCGCTGGCGGTGCAGGGCATCGCGCGCGAAAAGAAAAAGCTGGTGCTGTTCTCCAGCCCCGGCACCACCGCGCTGACGCAGGCGCAATGCTCGCCCTATGGCGTGCAATGGACCTACACCACCTACGCGCTGTCGCGCGGCACGGCCACCGCCGTGGTCAAGGAAGGCAACAAGCGCTGGTTCATCCTGGCGTCCGACTACGCCTTCGGCAAGCAGCTGGCCGCCGATACCGAGACCGTGGTCAAGGCCAATGGCGGCGAGGTCGTGGGCACGGTGTTCCATCCGCTCAACGCCTCGGACTTCGCCTCGTTCCTGCTGCAGGCGCAGGCCTCCAAGGCGCAGATCATCGCCGTCGCCAATGCCGGCGGCGACACCATCTCGGCGATCAAGCAGGCGGCCGAATTCGGCATCTCCAGCGGCGGCCAGAAGCTGGCGGCGATGCTGTTGCTGCTGACCGACGTGCACAGCCTGGGCCTGCAGGCCGCGCAGCACACCTACCTGACCGTGCCGTCGTACTGGGACATGAACGACGGCACCCGCGCCTTCAGCAAGAAGTTCGAGGCCCGCCTGGGCCGCCCGCCCACCTTCCTGCAGGCCGGCGTCTACAGCTCGGTGCGCCACTACCTGCGCGCGGTGCAGGCGGCCGGCACGACCGATTCGGACGCGGTGATGGCGAAGATGAAGTCGATGCCGATCGACGACCCCTTCAGCCTGAACGCGCACATCCGCGAGGACGGCCTGGTGGTGCGCGACATGATGCTGGCGCAGGTGAAATCGCCCGACCAGTCCGAGGCGCCCTGGGACTACTACAACATCGTGCGCACCATTCCCGGCGACTCGCTCGCCTGGCCCCTGTCGGAAAGCCAATGCCCGCTGGTCAAGAAGTAGGCCCCCTGGAAGCAGGCCCCCTGGCGCTGGCCGATTTCGGCAGCTTCTACGCGGGCGGGCGGCAGGCGCGCATCAGCGGCCGCCCCGTGCGCGAGATCGCCTTCACCAAGACCGCCTCGCTGTCGTACGACCCCAATGGGCTGTACCACGTGGAACAGGCCTACGTGCAGTTCTTCATTCCGGCCGAACGCCGTCACCCGCTGCCGCTGGTGCTGCTGCACGGCGGCGGCATGACCGGCGCGATGTGGGAACAGACGCCGGACGGGCGGCGCGGCTGGCTGCAGCACTTCGTGCGGCAGGGACACGCGGTCTATGTGGTCGACAACGTCGAGCGCGGCCGCGCCGGCTGGACGCCGTTCGAGGAAGTCTGGCCGGATGCGCCCATCGTGCGCAACGCCGAGGAAAGCTGGTCGCTGTTCCGTCTCGGCCGCGCCGAGGATTACGCGCGGCGCCGGGCTTTCGACGGCCAGCGCTTTCCGCTGGCGGCCTTCGACGATTTCATCCGCCACGCGGTGCCGCGCTGGCTGGGCAACAACGATGCGGCGCTGGCGGGCTTGTGCGCCGCGCTGGAACGCATCGGCCCGTGCCTGGTGCTGGCGCACAGCCATGGCGGCGAAGTGGCCTACCGCGCGCTGCAGGCGCGGCCGGACCTGGTGCGCGGCGTCATCGGCATCGAGCCGTCGGGCTTCTCGCAGGAAGTGGACCCGGCCGCCGTGGCGGACAAGCCGTTCCTGTTCGTCTATGGCGATTATCTCGACGCCACGCCGCTATGGGCCAAGCTGGATGCGGCCGGGCAGGCCTACGCCGACCGCCTGGCGGCGCAGGGCGGCCGCGTGACCCGCTGGCGCCTGGCCGACATGGGCATCCACGGCAATTCGCACCTGCCGATGATGGACGACAACAGCGACGACATCGCCACGCGCATCGGCGCGTGGATCCGCGCCACCGCCTGAAGCGGTCTGGCAGGCGGCCGGCCCTTGCCAGGGCCGGCGTTCCCTCGGGTTGGCGGCCCCGCGTCAGCCCTTGACGGCAGCGGCCTTTTCCAGCGCCTGGGTCAGGTCGGCAATGATGTCCTGCGGCGACTCCAGGCCGATGTGCAGGCGCACCAGCGCGTTCTGGCCCTCGCCCCAGTAGCGGTGGTGCGACAGGTCCTTGGGCGACACCAGCTGCACCAGGCTTTCGTAGCCGCCCCACGAGAAGCCGATGCCGAACAGCTCCAGCTCGTCCACGAACACGCGCGCGGCGGCCGGCGACAGGCGCAGTTCGACCGACAGCATGCCGTTGGAACCGGTGCAGTCGCGCTGCCACAGCGCATGGCCCGGATCCTGCGGCCAGGCCGGGTGGAACAGGCGCACGGTCTCGGCACGGCCCTTGAAGAAATCGCACACTTGCAGCGCATGGCGCGCGTGCTGCGCCATGCGGATCGGCATGGTGCGCACGCCGCGCAGCGCCAGCCAGGCGTCGTCGGCGCTGATCGAGTAGCCCATGGCGTACTGGGTACGGTTCAGCTTCCTGGCGATGGCTTCGTCGTTGGTGACCACCGCGCCCAGCATCAGGTCGGAATGGCCGCCCACGTACTTGGTGCCGGCGATCACCGAGACCTGCGCGCCCAGCGTCAGCGGCCGGTAGATGTAGCCCGAGCCCCAGGTGTTGTCGGTGGCCAGCACCAGGCCGTGGCGTTGCGCGATGGCGGCCATGGCGCCCATGTCCAGCATCTCGAACAGCAGCGAGCCGGGCGATTCCACGTACAGCAGCCTGGTGTTGGGCTGCACCAGCGCGTCCAGGTCCTCGCCGGCGGCGAAGTAGGTGATCGAGATGTTCATGCGCTTGAGCACGGCATCGTCGAGCTCGCGCATCGGACCGTAGACGCAATCGGAGATCAGGGCGTGGTCGCCGGCCGAGCACAGCGCCAGCATCACCATCGTCATGGCCGACAGGCCGGACGGCGCCAGGTAGGCATGGGTGCCGCCCTCGAGCTGCGCGAAGACCTGCTCCAGCGCCGCGTGCGTGTCCATGCCCATGCGGCCATAGGTGGTGGCGCGGCCACCGGCGGCCTTGGTGCGCTGGGCTTTTTCCAGCGCCGCCAGGTTCTCGAAGCGCACCGTGCTGGCCCGCATCGGCGGCAGCGGCACCGGCGCCGTGCCCGTCTCGGGGTTGAACGGGGCGGTGCCCGCGTGCTGCAAAACCGTATCGATGTGTTTGGTAGCCATCTTCAAGAGGGAGTGCTTGCGTATGGTGGGGAATCCGAACCCTAGCAGGAACGCGCCGGAATGTCGCGCCCCCGGGGTCCGGCGTCAGTCGATCCAGCGCACCGCCGCGTCCAGGTCGGCGCGGCTGGTGCGGTAGCTATTGGCGGGATGCTCGGCATCCGCGTAGCCGAACGAGATGGCGCAGACCACGCGGCGGTCGGCGCCGATGCCGAGCTGTTCGCGCAGCACCTCGGGATACATCGCCAGCGAGGCCTGGGCCACCGTGGCCACGCCGTTGGCCTGCGCCGCCAGCAGGAAATTGGCGACATAGCCGCCGCAGTCGATGGCGCCGTATTCGCCCAGCGCCTCGTCGGTGGTGATGATGGCCACGTGCGGCGCGTCGAACAACTGGAAGTTGCGCAGCTCCTGGCGGCGGTAGGCCTCGCGGTCGCCGCGCGCCACGCCCACCGCGCCGTACAGCTGGAAGCCCGACTCGCGGCGCCGCGCCAGGTAGTCGCCCTGGTACTCGCGCGGGAACGGGAAGTCGGGCGTGAAGCCGGACTGCCCGGCGCGTTCCACCAGGGCCCGGCTCAGGCGCCGCGCGCCGTCGCCCGAGGCCACCGTCACCTGCCACGGCTGGCAGTTGCACCACGACGCCGTGCGCTGCGCCAGCGTCAGGATGCGTTCGATGGTGGCGCGCGGCACCGGCTCGGGCAGGAAGGCGCGGCAGCTATGGCGGGTACGCAGCCAGTCTTCGAGCGCGGCATCGGGACGCGCGGCGGGCGCTTGCGGTACGGCGGGCATGGTGTCTCCTTGGTTTCCTCGTATGATGCCACTTGATTGCCGGCGCGCAAGGCGCCGCCCGACCCTGGCGAGACCCCATGCTGCCCCTCGATTCCCTGATCGCATTCTTCGGCATTGCCGTATTGCTGGCCCTGACGCCCGGGCCCGACAACCTGTTCGTGCTGATGCAGTCGGCCATCTGGGGCCGCAAGGCCGGGCTGTTCGTGGTGCTGGGACTGTGCACCGGGCTGCTGGGCCACACCGCCGCGGTGGCGCTGGGGCTGGCCGCCGTGTTCGCCGCCTCGCCGGTGGCCTTCACGGTGCTGAAGCTGGCGGGCGCGGCCTATCTGGCCTACCTGGCGTGGCAGATCCTGCGGGCGCCGGTGCATGCCGAGGACGGCGAAAGGCCGGCGCCGATGAAGACGTCCGCGCTGTATCGCCGCGGCATCGTCATGAACCTGACCAACCCCAAGGTGCTGCTGTTCTTCTTCGCCTTCCTGCCGCAGTTCACCTCGCCCAAGCTGGGTTCGGTGGGCTGGCAGACGGTGCAGCTGGGCGCGGTGTTCATGCTGGCCACGCTGCTGGTGTTCGGCGCCATCGCCTTCTTCTCGGGCGCGTTCGGCGAACTGCTGCAGCGCTCGGTCACGGCCAAGCGCTGGCTCAACCGCGTCGCGGCGCTGGTGTTCGTGGGGCTGGCCGTGCGGCTGGCGACGGCCACGCGCTAGCAAGCGGCGTCAGGCCGCCTTGAAGCGGACGATGCCGTCCGCGCCGGTGGCGCGCGTCAACTTGCCTTCGAAATACAGCGCATGCAGGTGCGCCAGCGCCTCACCCATGGCGAAGGTGAGCTGGTGCAGGTCGAGCTTGCGCTTGAACAGCACCGGCACGATGTCCGAGGTCGATTGCGGCCCGGCGGTACAGGCCTCCAGCACTTCGGCCAGGCGGTCGCGGTGGTGCTCGTGCTGCTGCGCGATGCGTTCGTGCAGGCCCTTGAACGGCCGGCCATGCGACGGCAGCACCAGCGTGTCGCGCAGCACGTCGGCGTAACCGTCGAGCGAACGCAGGTACAGCGGCAGCGGATTGGCGTCGGGCTCGTAGTCGAACACGCTGACATTGGTGGAGATGCGCGGCAGCACCATGTCGCCGGAGATCAGCACGCCCAGGTCGGGCGAATGCAGCGAAGCGTGCTCGGGCGCGTGGCCGTAGCCGACGATGACGCGCCAATCGCGCGCGCCGATGCGCACCTGGTCGCCGTGCATGATGCGGGTGTAGCGCGCGGGCACCGCCGGCACCAGGTTGGGGAAGTAGTTGGCGCGCTGGCGGATCTGTTCCTGCGCGTCCGGGTCGGTCAGACCGTGGCGGGCGAAGTGGTCGACCGCCGACTGGCCGCCAGGACCGGCGCCGGCGTCATTGCGGCGCGAGGACCACAGCGACGCCACCATGAAGTCGGTCATGGTCATCCACAGCCGCGCGTCCCAGCGTTCGCACAGCCAGTAGGCCAGGCCGATGTGGTCGGGGTGCATGTGGGTGACGATCACGCGCAGCACGGGCAGGCCTTCCAGTTCGTTCTCGAATACCTGCTCCCACAGCGCCTTGACCTCGTCGCGCGAGATGCCACAGTCGACGATGGTCCAGCCGTCGCGGCCGTCGATGCGATCACGCAGCAGCCAGAGATTGATATGATCCAGCGCGAACGGCAGCGGCATGCGGATCCATTTGACGCCCTCGGCCACCTGGTGGGCCCGGCCGGCTTCGGGCTGAAAATCGGCCCAGGGATACTGCAGCTTCTGTTCGTTGGGGTTCATTGCCTCGCTCTCCACGCTTGACGATCGCGTCAAGTCATCATAATTTACGTTTACGTAAACTGCCACACGTCGCATGTCCCCGTCAACCTGGACCATCTCCGAGCTCGCCCGCGAGTTCGACGTCACGCCCCGCACGATCCGCTTCTATGAAGACCAGGGGATCGTCAGCCCGGCGCGCGAGGGCCGCAACCGCATCTTCGGGCCGCGCGACCGCACGCGCCTGAAGCTGGCCCTGCGCGGCAAGCGCCTGGGCCTGCAGCTGTCGGAGATCCTGACGCTGATCGACATGTACGACGGCCCCGGCGACACCGAGGTGCAGTTGCGCCAGTACCTGGCGGTGCTGGCCCAGCACCGCGCCACGCTGGAACAGCAGCGCCGCGACATCGAGGATACGCTGCAGGAGATCGCGGTGCAGGAGCGCCAGTGCCACGACCTGCTGGCGCAGCAGCGGGCCTGACCGCGCCATGGGCATGCTGCAAACCGTCGCGCTGTTCATCCTGACCGCGCTGGCCGAGATCGTCGGCTGCTACCTGCCGTACCTGTGGCTGCGCCGCGGCTATTCCATCTGGCTGCTGGCGCCGGCCGCCGTCAGCCTGGCCCTGTTCGCCTGGCTGCTGACGCTGCACCCGACCGCGTCCGGACGCGTCTACGCGGCCTACGGCGGCGTGTACATCGGCATGGCGCTGCTGTGGCTGTGGGCGGTCGACGGCGTGCGGCCCAGCGTCAGCGACTACGTCGGCGTGGGCCTGTGCCTGGCGGGGATGCTGGTCATCATGTTCGGGCCGAAGACCGCCTGAGCGCTTGCCGCGGATAACCGTGCAGCGCCGGCGTCATTCCGCCTTGATGTTGCCTTCCTTGATGATGCGCGCGTTGTTGGCGTATTCGGCCTGCACCTGCTTGACGAAGGCGTCGCCGGACGCGGTGCCCGGCTGCAGGTAGGACTTGGCCAGCAGTTCCTTGAACTCGGGGCTGGCCACGGCCTTGGCCAGCGCGGCCTGCAGCGGGCCCGACACCGCCGGCGGCAGGTTGGCCGGCGCGAAGATGCCGAAGTTTGAGAAGTACTGCGCCTGCGGCAGCTTCAGTTCGGCCATGGTGGGCACGTCGGGCCAGGCGGCCAGGCGCTCGGGCGCCATCACCGCCAGCGGCTTGAGCGCGCCGCTGGCCACGTGCGGCAGCACCACGTCGGTGTTGACCACCAGCAGCTCGACCACGCCGCCCAGGCCGTCGGTCAGCGCCTGGCTGTTGCCGCGGTAGGGCACGTGCAGCATCTTGGTGCCGGTCTGCGTGGTCAGCGCCGCCATGCCGATGTGGGCCACGGTGCCCTGGCCCGGCGTGCCGTAGCGCACGCCGTCCGGGTGCGACTTGGCGTAGTCGATCAGGCCGGCGAAGTCCTTCACCGGCAGGGCCTTGGTGGCGACGATCGCCACGGGCGCCACGGCCACGCTGGCCACCGGCGTCAGGTCCTTCATCGGATCGTAGTTGGTCTTGGCCAGGTGCGGGAAGATGGTCAGCGGGCTGGTCGAGGCCAGCAGCAGGGTGGTGCCGTCCGGCTGGGCGCGCGCCACGAAGTCGGTGCCGACCGAGGCGCCCGCGCCGGGCTTGTTTTCGACGATGACGGTGGCGTTGGCCTCCTTGCGCAGCACGTCGCCCAGGCGGCGCCCGATCGCGTCGGCGCTGCCGCCGGCGGTGTAGGGCACGACCAGGGTGATGGGCTTGGCGGGCCAGCCCTGCGCCAGCGCGGCGCCGCCCGTCATGATTGCCAGGGCCGCCCCCGCGGCCGTGAACAGCATCTTCTTTTTCATGGCTTCCTTGTGGTGTTGCGTAGCACTGCGTCAGGTAATGCTTGAATCAGCCGGCCAGGTAGCGCTGCGCCAGGCGCACCCAGTAGCTCGCGCCCGGCGCGATCAGGGCATCGTTGAAGTCGTAGCTGGTGTTGTGCAGCATGCAGGGGCCCAGGCCGTGGCCGGCCATGCGGTGATCGCCGTCGCCGTTGCCCAGGAACACGTAGCAGCCGGGCTTGGCCTGCAGCAGGAAGGCGAAGTCCTCCGAGGCCATCACCGGCTCGATCACGCGGGCGTGGTCGGCGCCGGCCACCTCGCGCATGACCTCCATGCAGAACTCGGTCTCGGCGGGCGTGTTGATCAGCGCCGGGTAGCGGCGCTCGAAGTAGACCTCGGCCTCGCAGCCGTGGGCGGCGGCGATGCTGCCGGCGATCTCGTGCATGCGGCGCTCGATCAGGTCGACCACGTCGGTGCTGTAGGCGCGCACCGAGCCGCCCAGCCAGGCGCTGCCCGGGATCACGTTGATGACGCTGCCGCCGGCCTGCACCTGGGTGATGGACAGCACGGCGGCGTCCAGCGGGCGCTTGCTGCGCGTCAGGATGGTCTGCAGCGACTGGCCGATGGCGAACAGCGCCGGCACCGGGTCGGCGCAATCGTGCGGCGCGGCGGCATGGCCGCCCTTGCCACGCACGGTGATCTTGAAGCCGTTGGCCGACGCCATCATCGGCCCGGCGCAGACGCCGAACGACCCGGCTTCCAGGCCCGGCCAGTTGTGCATGCCAAACACGGCTTCACAAGGGAAGCGCTCGAACAGGCCGTCCTGGATCATGGCGCGGCCGCCCGCGCCGCCTTCCTCGGCCGGCTGGAAACAGAAATAGACGGTGCCATCGAAGCCGCCTTCCTGCTGCAGGTGGCGCGCGGCGGCCAGCAGCATGGCGGTGTGGCCGTCGTGGCCGCAGCCGTGCATCTTGCCGTCGTGGCGCGAGCGGTGCTCGAACTGGTTCTCTTCCTGCATCGGCAGGGCGTCCATGTCGGCGCGCAGCATGATGGCGCGGGGGGACGCGCCACGCTTGATGACACCGACCACGCCGGTCTTGGCGATGCCGGTGTGGGTCTCGATGCCCCAGCCGCGCAGCGCGTCGGCCACCACCTTGGCGGTGCGGTGCTCTTCGTAGCAGAGCTCGGGATGGGCGTGCAGGTCGCGCCGCAGCGCCACAATATCGTCGAGATTGGCCAGGTCGGACACCGCTGACTCCGTAACAAAATTTCAAGTTTCAAGGACCCGGGGAATAGTACCCACGGCGCTTCCCCGGGGACGCAAACATTTGCCTAGGGAAAACCCGACTCTTATTTACGTTTACGTAAACGTAATATTTGCGGTGCATCATTGCGTAGCCTGCGTCGATCAGCGCATCATGGGGCCACGCGGCGAGATCCGGCGCGGTCCCCTGCGCCCATAAGAATGTAAGTACCCACTATCACGGAGACAGCGATGAACCTTCCTGGCCTGAACTTCGATCTGGGCGAAGACCTGGACATGCTGCGCGACGCCGTGCGCACTTTCGCGCAGGCCGAGATCGCGCCGCGCGCCGCCGAAGTCGACCGCAGCGACCAGTTCCCCATGGACCTCTGGCGCAAATTCGGCGACCTGGGCGTGCTGGGCATGACGGCCAGCGAAGAGTACGGCGGCGCCAACATGGGCTACCTGGCCCACATGGTGGCCATGGAGGAAATCTCCCGCGCCAGCGCCTCGATCGGCCTGTCCTATGGCGCCCACTCGAACCTGTGCGTCAACCAGATCAACCGCAACGGCACCCCGGCCCAGAAGGCCAAATACCTGCCCAAGCTGATCTCCGGCGAGCACGTCGGCGCGCTGGCCATGAGCGAACCGGGCGCCGGCTCGGACGTGGTCAGCATGAAGCTGCGCGCCGACAAGAAGGGCGACCGCTACGTGCTCAACGGCACCAAGATGTGGATCACCAACGGCCCCGACGCCGACACCCTGGTGGTCTACGCCAAGACCGACCCCGAGGCGCACCAGCGCGGCATCACCGCGTTCCTGGTGGAAAAGGGCTTCAAGGGCTTCTCGGTGGCGCAGAAGCTGGACAAGCTCGGCATGCGCGGCAGCCACACCGGCGAACTGGTGTTCCAGGATTGCGAGATCCCCGAGGAAAACGTGCTCGGCCAGGTCAACGGCGGCGTCAAGGTGCTGATGAGCGGCCTGGACTACGAGCGCGCCGTGCTGTCCGGCGGCCCGGTCGGCATCATGCAGGCCGTGATGGACGTGGTGGTGCCGTACATCCACGACCGCAAGCAGTTCGGCCAGGCCATCGGCGAATTCCAGCTGATCCAGGGCAAGGTGGCGGATCTGTACACCACGCTGCAGGCCAGCCGCGCCTTCTGCTACCAGGTCGGCAAGAACCTCGACCGCCTCGGCGCCGAGCACGTGCGCCAGGTGCGCAAGGACTGCGCCGCGCTGATCCTGTACACCGCCGAGAAGGCCACCTGGATGGCCGGCGAAGGCGTGCAGATCCTGGGCGGCAACGGCTACATCAACGAGTACCCGGTGGGCCGCCTGTGGCGCGACGCCAAGCTGTATGAAATCGGCGCCGGCACCAGCGAGATCCGCCGCATGCTGATCGGCCGCGAGTTGTTCGCCGAGACGGCCTGAGTCCACCCCGGAAGTCGTTTGCCATGATCCGCACGTCCGACGTCCAGCACATCGAGCAGGCGCCCGCGCAGGGCCCCTCGCCGCTGGACGTCGCGCGCCGCATCCTGGCCGGCTTCGACCGCCACTACGCGCTGTTCCGCTACAGCGCGCAGCGCGCCAAGGCGCTATTCGAATCCGGCGACTGGCACGGCATCCAGCGCCTGTCGCGCGAACGCATCGAGTACTACGACATGCGGGTGCGCGAGTGCGCCAGCCAGCTCGAGGGCGTGCTGCGCGGGCGTCCCGAGGGCGCGGTCGGCGCCCATGGCGGCAATGGCGCCGCCGGCGGCAACGGTGCCGCCAGCCCGGCGCTGACCGAGGCGCAAACCGCCTACTGGCAGCAGATCAAGCAGGAATTCGTCGGCCTGCTAGGCGAGCACCGCCAGCCCGAATGCGCCGAGACCTTCTTCAACTCGGTGTCGTGCCGGCTGCTGCACCGCGATTATTTCCACAACGATTTCCTGTTCGTGCGGCCGGCCGTGGCCACCGACTACCTGGACAGCCGCATGCCGTCGTACCGGGTCTATTACCCGGTGACCGAAGGGCTGCAGAAGAGCCTGATCCGCATGGTGGCCGAGTTCGGCCTGGCGCTGCCGTTCGAGGACCTGCCGCGCGATACCCGCCTGCTGGCGCGCGCCGCGATCGGGCAGTTGCGCCGGCAGCTGCCGCGCCACGTCGGCCGCCGCATCGCCAGCGACTGCCAGGTGCACGCGCTGGGCTCGCTGTTCTTTCGCAACAAGGGCGCCTACATCGTCGGCCGCCTGATCAACCAGGGCACCGTCTACCCCTTCGCCGTGGCGCTCACGCGCAACCCGGCCGGCCAGGTGAACCTGGACGCGCTGCTGCTGGGGTCCGACGACCTGAGCACGCTGTTCAGCTTCACCCGGGCCTATTTCCTGGTCGACATGGAAACGCCGGCCGCGGTGGTCAACTTCCTGGCCAGCCTGCTGCCGCGCAAGCCCAAGGCCGAGCTGTACACCATGATCGGCCTGCAGAAGCAGGGCAAGACGCTGTTCTACCGCGACTTCCTGCACCACCTGACGCATTCGCGCGACGCCTTCGACATCGCGCCCGGCATCAAGGGCATGGTGATGTGCGTGTTCACGCTGCCGTCCTATCCCTATGTGTTCAAGCTGATCAAGGACCGCATCGACAAGGACGGCATGGACCACGCCACCGTGCGGCGCAAGTACCAGATGGTCAAGCTGCACGACCGCGTCGGCCGCATGGCCGACACCTGGGAATACTCGCAGGTGGCGCTGCCGCGGGCCCGCTTCGCGCCGCAGCTGCTGGACGAACTGCGGCGCCTGGTGCCCAGCCTGATCGAGGAAACCGGGGACACCGTGGTCATCCGCCACGTCTATATCGAACGCCGCATGACGCCGCTGAACCTGTACCTGAGCCAGGCGCCCGACGCGCTGCTGGAGCCGGCCGTGCGCGAGTACGGCGACGCCATCCGCCAGCTGGCCGCGGCCAACATCTTCCCCGGCGACATGCTCTACAAGAACTTCGGCGTGACGCGGCTGGGCCGGGTCGTGTTCTACGACTACGACGAAATCCAGCGCATGACCGAAATGAATTTCCGACGGATTCCGCCCGCCCCCAACGAGGAGGCGGAAATGGCGTCGGAACCCTGGTATGCGGTCGGACCGAACGACGTCTTCCCCGAGGAGTTCGGCCGTTTCTTGCTGGGCGACGCGCGCGTGCGCGGCGCCTTCCTGCGCCACCATGCCGACCTGCTGGAACCGGAATGGTGGCAGGCCTGTCGCGCCCACGTGGCGCAAGGCCGGATCGAAGAATTTTTCCCTTACGATACGGACAGGCGCCTGCGCCCGGCACCCGCCGGCGCGGCCTCGTAAAAGACGCTGTCCCGACCCTCACAGGAGCTAGTCATGTCAGACCCCATCGTTATCGTTTCCGTCGCCCGCACGCCCATGGGTGGCATGCTCGGCAGCCTGTCCGGCCTGGCCGCGCACGAACTCGGCGCGATCGCCATCAAGGCGGCCGTCGAACGCGCCGGCGTCAAGCCCGAGCAGATCGAAGAAGTCATCATGGGCAACGTGCTGCAGGCCGGCCAGGGCCAGGCCCCGGCGCGCCAGGCCGCGCTGGGCGCGGGCCTGCCGCTGGGCGTGGCGTGCACCACCATCCACAAGGTGTGCGGTTCGGGCCTGAAGGCCGCCATGTTCGGCCATGACCTGCTGGCCGCGGGTTCGGCCAACATCGTCGTCGCCGGCGGCCAGGAAAGCATGAGCAATGCGCCCTACCTGATGCTCAAGGGCCGCCAGGGCTACCGCTACGGCCACAGCACCATCTATGACCACATGGCGCTGGACGGCCTGGAAGACGCCTACGACAAGGGCAAGGCCATGGGCGTGTTCGCCGAGGACTGCGCCGCCAAGTATTCGTTCACCCGCGAGCAGCAGGATGCCTTCTCGCTGGAATCGCTGCGCCGCGCCCGCGCCGCCAGCGAGGACGGCAGCTTCAAGTGGGAAATCACCCCCGTCACGGTCGCCGGCCGCAAGGGCGACACCGTGATCGACACCGACGAGGCCCCCACCAAGGCCATGCCGGAAAAGATCCCGACGCTCAAGCCGGCGTTCAAGAAGGACGGCACCGTCACCGCCGCCAACTCGTCGTCGATCTCCGACGGCGCCGCCGCCATGGTGCTGATGCGCGCGTCCACCGCCGAGAAGCTCGGCGTCAAGCCGCTGGCCCGCATCGTGGCCCACAGCCAGCACTCGCAGGAGCCGAACTGGTTCACCACCGCCCCCGTCGGCGCGCTCAAGAACCTGTTCGCCAAGACCGGCTGGAAGGCCGAGGACGTGGACCTGTACGAGATCAACGAAGCCTTCGCGGTGGTCACCATGGCCGCCATGGCCGACTTCAAGCTGCCGCACGACAAGGTCAACATCCACGGCGGCGCCACCGCCCTGGGCCACCCGATCGGCGCCTCCGGCGCGCGCCTGATGACCACGCTGATCGGCGCGCTGCGCAAGACCGGCGGCAAGCGCGGCGTGGCCACGCTGTGCATCGGCGGCGGCGAAGCCGTCGCCATGGCGATCGAGATGGTCTAAGGCGGGATGTTCGGTAAACGGGCCGCGGCCCGTTTACCGAACCGGATTCCGTTGCGTCTTTCTTGCATGGCAGTGTCCGCGACGGGTCGGTCGCGGGCCGTGCGGGAGAGGCGCAACGAAATCCGGACAAGCAACAA
The DNA here is from genome assembly GCF_056523125.1 of Achromobacter sp. ISS7. Lineage (NCBI taxonomy): Bacteria > Pseudomonadati > Pseudomonadota > Betaproteobacteria > Burkholderiales > Alcaligenaceae > Achromobacter > Achromobacter sp. ISS7. Next base: position 4,501,654 of record NZ_JAWRZD010000001.1, read on the forward strand.
GAATCATCGACAACCAGGCCCGGACCACCGGGCGGCGAGACAAACCGCTCGACCCCGAGCGCCTTCAACATCCCAATCAGCAGGACGGGTGGTACCCCATGCCCATCATCGAATCCCGCATCAATCCGCGGTCGCAGGACTACACCGACAACGCCCGCGCCATGCAGGCGCAGCTGGACGACCTGAGCCAGCAGCTGGCGCAGACCGCGCTGGGCGGCAGCGAATCGTCGCGCGCCAAGCACGTGGCGCGCGGCAAGCTGCTGCCGCGCGACCGCGTCGAGCAACTGATTGATCCGGGTTCGCCGTTCCTGGAACTGTCGCCGATGGCGGCGCACGGCATGTACGACGGCGACGCGCCGGGCGCGGGCGTCATCACCGGCATCGGCCGCATCGCCGGCAGCGAATGCGTGATCGTCTGCAACGACGCCACCGTCAAGGGCGGCACCTACTACCCGATGACGGTCAAGAAGCACCTGCGCGCGCAGGAGATCGCCGCGCAGAACCGCCTGCCGTGCGTCTACCTGGTCGATTCCGGCGGCGCCAACCTGCCGCAGCAGGACGAGGTCTTTCCCGACCGCGACCACTTCGGCCGCATCTTCTACAACCAGGCGCAGATGTCGTCGCAGGGCATCGCGCAGATCGCGGTGGTGATGGGTTCGTGCACCGCCGGCGGCGCCTACGTGCCCGCCATGAGCGACGAGTCCATCATCGTCAAGAACCAGGGCACCATCTTCCTGGGCGGCCCGCCCCTGGTGAAGGCCGCCACCGGCGAAGAAGTCAGCGCCGAAGACCTGGGCGGCGGCGACGTGCACACGCGCCTGTCGGGCGTGGCCGACCACCTGGCCGCCAACGACATGCACGCGCTGCAACTGGCGCGCGGCGCCGTGGCGCGCCTGAACCGCCAGAAGCCCGCGCCGCTGGCCACCGTGCCGGTGCGCGAACCGCGCTACGACCCGGCCGAACTGAACGGCATCATCCCCGCCGACACGCGCAAGCCGTATGACGTGCGCGAGGTCATTGCCCGCATCGTCGACGGTTCCGAGTTCGACGAATTCAAGGCGCGCTTCGGTCCCACGCTGGTGACGGGCTTTGCCCACATCCACGGCATGCCGGTCGGCATCGTCGCCAACAACGGCATCCTGTTCTCGGAATCGGCGCAGAAGGGCGCGCACTTCATCGAGCTGTGCGCGCAGCGCAAGATCCCGCTGGTGTTCCTACAGAACATCACCGGCTTCATGGTCGGCCGCAAATACGAAAACGAAGGCATCGCGCGCCACGGCGCCAAGATGGTCACCGCGGTGGCCACCGCCAACGTGCCCAAGTTCACCGTGCTGATCGGCGGCTCGTTCGGCGCCGGCAACTATGGCATGTGCGGCCGCGCCTATTCGCCGCGCCTGCTGTTCATGTGGCCCAACGCGCGCATCTCGGTCATGGGCGGCGAGCAGGCCGCCAGCGTGCTGGCCACCGTCAAGCGCGACGGCATCGAGGCGCGCGGCGGCCAGTGGTCCGCCGCCGAGGAAGACGCCTTCAAGTCGCCGATCCGCGAACAGTATGAACGCGAAGGCCATCCGTACTACGCCACCGCGCGGCTGTGGGACGACGGCATCATCGCGCCCGCCGACACGCGCCGCGTGCTGGGGCTGGCATTGTCGGCGGCGCTGAACGCGCCGATCGAAGACACGCGCTTCGGCGTCTTCCGGATGTAGAGCGCGCCGCGCGCTCTATTTCGACCCACGAAACATCCCAGTCTGGATAACGCCATGTTCGATACCCTGCTGATTGCCAACCGCGGCGAAATCGCCTGCCGCGTCGCCGCCACCGCCCGCCGCCTGGGCATCCGCACCGTCGCCGTCTATTCCGACGCCGACGCCAACGCCCGCCACGTCGCCGCCTGCGATATCGCCGTCCACATCGGCGGCCCCGAGCCGCGCGCCAGCTACCTGCGCGCCGACGCCATCCTGCAGGCCGCGCGCGATACCGGCGCCAAGGCCATCCACCCCGGCTATGGCTTCCTGTCGGAAAACGAAGCCTTCGCCGAAGCCGCCGAACAGGCCGGCATCGCCTTCGTCGGTCCGCCGGCGTCCGCCATCGCCGCCATGGGCAGCAAGTCCGCCGCCAAGTCGCTGATGGAGAAGGCCGGCGTGCCGCTGGTGCCCGGCTATCACGGCGACAACCAGGATCCGCAATTCCTCAAGGAACAGGCCGACGCCATCGGCTACCCCGTGCTGATCAAGGCCAGCGCCGGCGGCGGCGGCAAGGGTATGCGCGTGGTCGAAGCGTCGGGCGCGTTCCTGGACGCGCTGGCCTCGTGCCAGCGCGAAGCCGCCTCCAGCTTCGGCGACGACCGCGTGCTGATCGAGCGCTATCTGCAGAAGCCGCGCCACATCGAGATCCAGGTGTTCGCCGACACCCACGGCAACTGCGTCTACCTGTTCGAGCGCGACTGCTCGGTGCAGCGCCGCCACCAGAAGGTGATCGAGGAAGCGCCCGCCCCCGGCATGACCGAGGAACGCCGCCGCGCCATGGGCGAGGCCGCCGTGGCCGCCGCGCGCGCGGTGGGCTACGTCGGCGCCGGCACGGTGGAATTCATCGCCGAGCCCGATGGCCGTTTCTACTTCATGGAAATGAACACGCGCTTGCAGGTGGAGCATCCGGTCACCGAGATGATCACCGGCCACGACCTGGTCGAATGGCAGCTGCGCGTGGCCGCCGGCCAGCCGCTGCCGGCGCGCCAGGAAGACCTGCGCATCCACGGCCACGCCATCGAGGCCCGCATCTACGCCGAGAACCCCGAAAAGGGCTTCCTGCCCTCCATCGGCACGCTGGCCTACCTGGGCCTGCCGGCCCACGTCGCCTTCGCCAATGGCGACATCCGCGTCGACGGCGGCGTGCGCACCGGCGACACCATCACGCCGTTCTACGACCCCATGATCGCCAAGCTGATCGTGCACGGCGCCGACCGCGACCAGGCCCGCGCCCGCATGCTGCAGGCGCTGGCGCAGACCCAGGCGGTGGGAGTGCAGACCAACGTCGCCTTCCTGGCGCGGCTGATGCGCGACAGCGCCTTCGCCGCCGCGGATCTCGACACCGGCCTGATCGAACGCCAGCGCGCCACGCTGCTGCCCGAGCCGGTGCCGGCCGACGCCGCCACGCTGGCGCTGGCCACGGCTGCCGTGCTGGCCAGCCAGGGCCAGGCGCAATCGGCGCCGCATGCCGCCGCCCCGGCCGATCCGTGGGACGCGCGCGACGGCTGGCGCCTGGGCGGCCGCTACCAGCGCACCCTGCAATGGATCGACAACGGCGAGACGCGCCACGTCACCGTCGCGCGCCAGGGCGCCGGCTGGACGCTGGACAGCGGCAGCGGCGCCCAGCCCTTCGCCTGGCGCGCCGAGGACGGCAACGGCCCGGCCCGCGTGCTGCGCATCACCCTGGACGGCCGCGAGCGCGCCGGCACGGTCGTGCTGCACGCCGACAAGGCCCATGTCTTCGGCGACGGCGGCGCGCGCGTGCTGGACCTGTACGACCCGCTGGCGCACGCCCAGGACACCCAGGGTGACCACGGCGGCGGCCTGACCGCGCCCATGCCGGGCAAGATCATCTCCATCGCCGTCAAGGCCGGCGACAGCGTCACCAAGGGCCAGCCGCTGCTGGTGATGGAGGCCATGAAGATGGAGCACACCATCTCGGCGCCGGCCGACGGCAAGGTCGAGGAACTGTTCTACGCCGTCGGCGACCAGGTGACGGAAGGCGCCGAACTGGTGGCGATCGGCGCCTGAACGCGCGCGCCGTCGCCGGTTCCCGCGGCGATGGCGTGTCTTTCCGCAAGAGGCATGCATGGCCAGCCAGATGTCCTGCGAGTTGATCCAGGTCGCGCCGTCGGCGCGGCTGGCCGGCATCGTGTCGCACCTGACCGGTTACCGCGAAGGCGGGCAGGGCGCCGGCATGCAGTGGCTCGAAAGCGCCCCCCTGACGGTACCGCTGGTGATCAGCTTCGGCAGCCCCTTCGGTATCGGGCTGGGCCGCGCCGACGGCCCGGCGCCCTGGTCCAGCTTCGCCTCGGGCCTGTATGCCGGCCCGGTGTTCGTCGCCTCCGACGGCGCCGCCGAGTGCCTGCAGGTCGACTTCACGCCGCCCGGCGCCTACCGCTTCTTCGGCGGCATGGTCGAGGACCTGGCGAACCGCCTGGTCGACCTGGGCGACGCGCTGGGCCGCGACGGCCCCGCGCTGCGCGAACAACTCGGCAACCTGCCCGACTGGCCGCGGCGCTTCGCCCTGGTCGAAGCGTTCATCGCCCGCCGCCTGGGCCGCGCCCCATCGGAACCGGTGGCGCACGCCTACCGGTTGCTGCTGCGCGAACACGGCACGCTGCGCATCGGCGCGCTGGCCGCCGAGATCGGCTGGAGCCGCAAGCACCTGCTGCAGCGCTTTCGCGCCGAGATGGGCCTGGGCCCGAAGGCCCTGGCGCGCATGCTGCGCTTTCACCAGGCCTGCCGGCTGGCGCAACAACCCGGCAGCGAATGGGCCCAGGTGGCGGCCGCCGGCGGCTATGCCGACCAGGCCCACCTGGCGCGTGAATTCATCGACCTGGCGGGCGAATCGCCGCAGGCCTGGGCGCGGCGCCAGGCCGGGTAACAAATCTTCAAGACCCGGCGCGCGCGTCGGTTCATCATGAAGGTTCCCCCTTGCCCCCAGGAGCCAGCCAATGAACCCGACACCCCAAGAACCGCCCCGCCTGTTTCCCACCCTGCGCTGCCAGGACCCGGACGCCATGATGCGCTGGCTGGCCGACGTGGTCGGCTTCACCGAACTCGCGGTCTACCGCGACGGTGCCGCGGTGCAGCACGCCGAAATGGCCCTCGGCAGCTCCATCCTGATGCTGGGCCAGCACCGCGACGACGACTACGGCCGGCAGATCGGCGACCCGCAGGGCCGCCGCACCGACGCGCTATACCTGGCGGTGGACGACCCCGACGCCCTGTATGTCACGGTGAAAGCCAGCGGCACGACCATCGTGGCCGAACCCTACGATTCGCCGCACGGCAGCCGCGACTTCGCCTGTCGCGACCCCGAGGGCAACCTGTGGTACTTCGGCACTTACTGGCCCAAGGCCCAGCGATAGCCCGACGGCCAGGTGTGGCCGGCTAGGTGCGGCCGGCCAGGCGCGGCCGGCAGGCGGGCATTCCCGCGACTCTTAGTTTCCCGTCAGCCGGTTTTCCCTAGAATGCGGGATTCCCATCCCCGCCCGCGCATGCGCCGCGCGTTCCGCCCCGATGCCCGCCCCCGACTCGCCCAGTCCGCTTTACCGTCCCGCCTTCCTGCATTTCCTGTTCGCGCGCATCGGCGCGTCGCTGGCCTTCCAGATCGTTTCGGTAGCGGTGGGCTGGCAGGTCTACGCGCTGTCGGGCAGCGCGCTCGACCTGGGCCTGATCGGGCTGGCGCAGTTCCTGCCGATGGCGGCGCTGACGCTGGTGGTGGGCCACGTGGCCGACCGCTACGACCGCCGCAAGATCGTCGCCATCTGCATGGCGGTCGAGACCCTGGCCACGCTGCTGCTGGCCATCGCCGCGCTGCACGGCGTTGGCGGCAAGACGCTGATCTACGCCACCCTCATCATCATGAGCTCGGCGCGCGCCTTCGAGGCGCCTACGCTCACCACCCTGATTCCCGCCATCGTGCCGCGCGAATGGCTGCCGCGCGCCACCGCGCTGTCGTCCTCCGGCGGCCAGATCGCGCAGATCGCCGGCCCGGCGCTGGGCGGCATCGGCTACGGCCTGGGGGCCGGCTGGATCTACTGCGTGGCGGCGGCGCTGTACCTGTGCGGCTTCGCCTGCATCGCCAGCATGTCGATCGACCGCGCCCCGCCGCGCCGGGAACCGACCACCTGGCGCACGCTGTTCGCCGGCATCACCTTCATCTTCCAGCGCCGCATCCTGCTGGGCACGCTGTCGCTGGACCTGTTCGCGGTGCTGCTGGGCGGCGCCACCGCGCTGCTGCCGATCTTCGCCAAGGACATCCTGCACGCCGGTCCCTGGGCGCTGGGCGCGCTGCGCGCCGCGCCGGCCTGCGGCGCCATGCTGATGTCGCTGACGCTGGCCCGCCTGAGCCTGGGCGAGCACGTCGGCCGCCTGCTGTTCGGCGCGCTGATCCTGTTCGGCCTGGCCACCACCGTGTTCGGGCTGTCCACTTCGATCCCGCTGTCGGTGGGCGCGCTGGTGGTGCTGGGCGCCGCCGACGCCATCAGCGTGGTGGTGCGCTCGTCGCTGGTGCAGCTGAACACGCCCGACCACATGCTGGGCCGCGTCAGCGCGGTCAACACGCTGTTCGTCGGCGCCTCCAACCAGCTGGGGGAATTCGAATCCGGCGTGATGGCGGCGCTGCTGGGCGCGGTGCCGGCGGTGGTGGTGGGCGGCCTGGGCACGATTGCGGTGGCGGGGCTGTGGATGCACTGGTTCCCGGAACTGCGCAAGCTACGCACGCTGCATCCCGAATCCGAACCGGCCTGAGCTCGCGCCGCTCACCTCGCCGCATGCCGATTGTTGCTGGGCGAAAATTTGTTGCGACGCAACTTTACCCACTCCGCGACCCTGCCTATCTTGTGACCATGTTCAGCCATCGGGTCCCGCCGCTGCCATGTCTTCACCGGATACAAGCCTTGTTTCTGCGACGAAAAAGGTCTGCCGCGTCCTCGCCAGCCTGTCGAACCGGCGCGTCCAGCGCCTGACCGACATCGCCCAGGCGGCGCAGCTGGACGTGTCCACCGCGCTGCGCATCCTGAAGGACCTGGAAGCCGAGGGTTTCGTGGAGCGAGACCCGGTCAGCAAGCACTACATGCTGGGGCCGCAGGTCTACGCCATGCATCACGCGATGGTCGACGGCCTCGACCTGCGCGCCCTGGCGCGGCCCGCGCTGATCCGCCTGGCGCGCAAGTTCGGCGACACCGTGATCCTGTCGATGCCGACCGGCTGGGAATCCGTCTGCCTGGACCTGTGCTTCGGCGACTATCCGATCCGCGCCAACTACCTGGAGGTCGGCAGCCGCCGCCCGCTCGGCATCGGCGCCGGCAGCCTGGCGCTGCTGGCGGCCATGGACGACAGCGAGGCGCAGGCGGTGCTGCCGCCGGTGCACCAGCGGTTGCGGGAACGCTACCCGCGCTACGGCGTCGACTTGATGGAACAGATGACGGCGCGCGCCCGCAAGCTCGGCCACGCCATGCTGCTGGACGTGGTGGTGGAAAAGATGGGCGGCCTGGGCGTGGCCGTGCGCGGCCCCAGCGGCCGCGCCATCGCCGCGCTGAGCGTGGCGGCCCTGAGCGAGCGCGTCGAATCGCGCGAACAAGAACTGGCCCAGGCCCTGGCGGCCGAGGCCCGCGCCATCGAACGCGCCTGGATGCCCCATGCCTGACCTGCACCCCACTTACCTGCGCCACGCCTACCTTCTGGCCGCGGCCACCACGCGCTTCGGCCGCCACGAGGGCCGCCCGGCCCTGGACCTGATGGCCGAGGCCGCCAACGCCGCGCTGGCGCAGTCCGGCCTGCGGCGCGCCGACATCGACGGCGTGCTGTGCGGCTACGCCACCACCTTTCCGCACCTGATGCTGGCCACGCTGCTCAGCGAGAAACTGGGCCTGGAACCGCACTACGCGCATGGCATGCAAATGGGCGGCGCCACCGGCGCGGCCATGGTGATGCTGGCGCGCGAACTGGTGCGCGCCGGCCGCTGCCGCCGCGTGCTGGTGGTGGCGGGCGAGAACCGCCTGACCGGGCAGGCCGTCGATGCCTCGATCCAGACGCTGGCGCAGGTCGGCGAAGCCGATACCGAAGTGCCCAACGGCGCCTCGGTGCCGGCCTACTACGCGCTGCTGGCGTCGCGCTACATGCACCACACCGGCACCCGGCGCGAGGATCTGGCCGAGTTCGCCGCGCTGATGCGGCGCCATGCCGCCAGCCACCCGCATGCGCATCTGAACGAAGCCATCAGCGTGGACCAGGTGCTAGCCTCGCGGCCCATCGCCACGCCGCTGCACCTGCTGGACTGCTGCCCGATCTCGGACGGCGCGGTGGCCCTGGTGGTGGGCGCGGACGAAGGGCCGGTGCGCATCAGCGGCGCCGGGCAGGCGCACCGCCACCAGCACCTGTCGGCGCTGCGCGACATCCTCGACACCGGCGCGGCGCGGGCGCTCAAGCTGGCCTATGCCGACGCCGCCATCGGCCAGGACCAGGTCGACTACCTGGGCATCTACGATTCCTTCACCATCACGCTGGCCATGCTGCTGGAAGAACTGGGTTTCGCGCCGCGCGGCGGCGCCGCCGCACGCGCGCGGCACGGCGACTTCGATGCGGCCGGGCCGCTGCCGCTGAACACGCACGGGGGCCTGCTGTCGTTCGGGCATTCCGGCGTGGCGGGCGGCATGGCGCACGTGGCCGAGGCCTGGACGCAACTGGCGGGGCGGGCGGGCCCGCGGCAGGTCGGCGCGCCGCGCTGCGCGCTGGTGCATGCGGACGGCGGCGTGCTGTCCGCCCACGTCAGCCTGGTGCTGCAAGCGGAGGCCGGCCGATGAACCCGCATGATCCGCTCGACCTGCAACGCTGCGAAGACTGCGGTGCCTGGTGGGCGCTGCGCCCCTACGCCTGCGCCCATTGCGGCGGCACCCGCCTTGCATGGCAGCGCAGCGGCGGCGTTGGCGAAGTGCTGGCGCGCACCGAGATCCACCGCGCGCCCGACGCCTTCTGGCGCGCGCATGTGCCCTACGTGCTGGTGCTGGTGCGCCTGGACGAGGGCGCGGTGCTGATGGGCCATGCCGATGCCGGCATCGCCATCGGCCAGCAGGTCCAGGGCCGCGCGATCACGATCGACGGCCGCGTATTGCTCGGTTTCGAGGCGCGCCGGCCGCCTTGAAGCGCCGCCGGCAACACCATCCCCCCAAGCAAAACAACATATCCGCACGACGGAGGAGACAATCATGCGCGCAATCGCAGCATGCCGCACGGCCCTGGCCGCGCTTTCCCTGGTGGCAGCCGCCGCCTCGGCCGCTCAGGACTGGCCAACCAAGCCCATCACCCTGGTGGTGCCGTACCCGCCGGGCGGCCCCACCGACATCGTGGCCCGCGTGGTCGCGCAGGGCCTGGGCGATGAACTGAAGCAGACCATCATCGTCGACAACCGTTCCGGCGCCGGCGGCAACATCGGCGCCGACATGGTGGCCAAGGCCGCGCCCGACGGCTACATGCTGCTGCTGGCGACCACGGCGCACGCCATCAACATGTCGCTGTTCAAGAACCTGAACTACGACACCCGCAAGAGCTTCGCGCCGGTGACGCTGCTGACCAGCGGTCCGCTGGTGATCGTGACGCGGCCGGACCTGCCCGCCAACAACGTGCGCGAGCTGATCGCGCTGGCCAAGTCCACGCCGGGCAAGCTGACCTTCGCCTCGTCGGGCAACGGCCAGTCCACCCACCTGGCGGCGGAGCTGTTCGGCGCCATGGCCGGCGTGCGCATGGTGCACGTGCCGTACCGCGGCAGCGCGCCGGCGCTGACCGACGTCATGGGCGGCCAGGCCGACATCATGTTCGACACCATGCTGTCGTCGATGCCCTACGTGAACGGTGGCAAGCTCAAGGCCCTGGCCGTGACCGGCGCGGCGCGTTCGCCGGCCGCGCCCAACGTGCCCACCGTGGCCGAAGCCGGCTTGCCCGGCTACGAGGCCACCGCCTGGAACGGCCTGCTGGCCCCGGCCGGCACGCCCGCGTCGGTGGTGGAGCGCCTGAACAGCGCCTTGCAGAAGGTGCTGGGCCGCGCCGACATCCAGCAGAAATTCGCCGCCCAGGGCTTCGCCCCGGCATGGAAGACGCCCGCCGACACGGCGCGCTTCCTCGATGTCGAGGTCGAGAAATGGGCCGGCGTGGTCAAGACTTCCGGCGCCACGGTCAACTGACCGCGCGCGCCCGCCTTCATCCTACCCAGGGGAGTTTCATGGCTTCTGTACCCACCGGCGACGCCAGCCTCGCGCGCCTGCTCGATCCGGCCTCGATCGCGATCGTCGGCGCCTCCGACAATCCGGACAAGATCGGCGGCCGGCCGATCCACTACATGCGGCGCCACGGCTATGCGGGCACGCTGTACCCGATCAACCCGCAACGCGCCGAGGTGCAGGGCGAGCGCGCCTGGCCCAGCCTGGCTGCGCTGCCGGCGGCGCCGGACCTGGCGATCGTGGCGGTGGCGGGCGAGCAGGCGGTGCGGGCGGTGGATGACTGCGCCGCCCTGGGCGTGGCGGCGGCCATCGTCATCTCGGCCGGCTTCTCGGAAACCGGCGAGGCCGGCCGCGCCCTGCAGGACGCGATGACGGCGCGCGCCCGCGCCGCCGGCATGCGCATCGTCGGCCCCAACTCGCAGGGCTTGGCCAACTTCGGCAACGGCGCCATCGCCAGCTTCTCCACCATGTTCCTGGAAGTGACGCCCGGCGACGGGCCGGTGGCGGTCATCAGCCAGAGCGGCGGCATGTGCGCCATGGTCTACGGCCTGCTGCGCCAGCGCGGCATCGGCGTGCGCCACGTGCACGCCACCGGCAACGAGGCCGACGTATCGGTGGCCGAGCTGGCCTGCGCCACGCTGCGCGATCCGGAAGTCGGCTGCGTGCTGCTGTACCTGGAATCGCTGCGCGAGGCCGCCCCCCTGGCCGAGGCGGCGGCGCTGGCGCGGACGCGCGGCGTGCCGCTGATCGTGGTGAAGTCGGGCCGCTCCGAGGCCGGCGCGCGCGCCGCCACCTCGCATACCGGCGCGCTGGCCAACGAGGACCGCGCGGTGGATGCCTTCTTCGAACACCACGGCATCCTGCGGGCGCGCGATCCGCAGGAACTGGTGCGTTACGCCGAACTGGCCCTGCGCAGCCCCTTGCCGCAAGGGCCGCGCGTGGTGGTGGTCAGCAACTCCGGCGCCAGCTGCGTGCTGGCCTCGGACGCGGCCGCCGAGCGCGGCCTGGAGATCGCGCCGCTGGCGCCCGCCACGCAGCAGGCGCTGGCCGACCGGCTGCCCGGCTACGCCACCACGCTGAACCCGGTGGACATCACCGCCGCGCTGCTGTCGAACAATGGCCTGTTCGGCCAGGTGCTGCCCGTGATCGGCGCCGACCCGGCGGCCGACATGTTCCTGCTGGACATTCCGGTGGCGGGGCGCGGCTACGACGTCGATTCGTTCGCGACGGATGCGGCCGGCTTCGCGCGGGCCGCGTCCAAGCCGGTGGCGGTGGTGGCCTGGCAGGACAACGTGGCCGCCACCTTCCGCGCGCACGGCCTGCCGGTGTACGCCGACGAGATCCAGGCGATGGATGCGCTGTCGGCGCTGTTGCGCCTGCGCCGCTTGCGTGAACGCGATGGCATGATCCTGGCGCCGCAAGCCGCGCTGGCGGCCGATCCGGCGCCGGATGCGGCGGGCGGCTTCCTGTCCGAGGCGGCCAGCCTTGCACTGCTGGCCGACAACGGGCTGGCGGTGATCGAGCACGCCGTCTGCCGCACGGCCGACGAGGCCGTGGCCGCCTGGCGCCGCATCGGCGCGCCAGTGGCGTTGAAGGCCTGCTCGGCGCAACTGCCGCACAAGTCCGAGCACGGACTGGTGGCGCTGGGGCTGAACGACGAGGCCGCGCTGCACACGGCGTTTGCCCATCAGGCCCAGACCTTGGGTAAGCTGGATGTGCGCGACGGCGCCTGGTTGGTGGCGCGGATGCGGCGCGGCCTGCACGAATGCGCGCTGGGCGCGCGGGTGGACCCGGTGCTGGGGCCGGTCGTGATGATCGGCAGCGGCGGCAAGTACGTCGAGGCGCTGCGCGACGTGGCGGTGCTGATGCCGCCGTTCGACGCCGCGCAGGTAATCGAGAAGCTGCGCGGCCTGCGCATCGGCACGCTGCTGCAGGGCGTGCGGGGCGATCCGCCGGCCGACGTCGAGGCGCTGGCGCGACAGGCCGTGGCGCTGGGCGATTACGCGCTGGCGGCGGGTCCGCGGCTGGCGTCGGTCGACATCAACCCGGTGATGGTCGGCGCCGTGGGGCAGGGCGCGGTGGCGGTGGACGCGCTGGTGGAACTTCATCCCGCCAGCCAGTCCGTGGCCCGCGAGGCGGCGTGATGCCGCCGGCATGCAAACAAAGGAGACGCACCGATGTTTGAAGACCTGAAATCCAAGACCGCGCTGGTCACCGGCGCCTACAGCGGCCTGGGCCGCCATTTCGCGCTGCGGCTGGCCGAGGCCGGCGCGCGCGTGGCGTTGTGCGGCCGCAGGACCGAATTGGGCGAGGCGCTGGCCCGCGAGATCCGCGCCGGCGGCGGCCAGGCCTGCGTCGCGGGCATGGACGTCACTCAACCGGATACCGTGCAGGCCGCGTTCGCACAGGCGGAGCAGGCGCTGGGCCCGGTGGACATCGTCGTCAACAACGCCGGCATCGCCATGACGCGCCCGGCGCTGGAGATCAGCGAGGACGAGTGGACCGGCCTGATCGACGTCAACCTGAACGGCGCATGGCGCGTGGCCCAATGCGCCGCGCGCCACTTCCACGGCCACGGCCGGCCCGGCGCCATCATCAACATCGCCTCGATCCTGGGCCAGCGCGTGGCCTCGCACGTGGCCGCCTACACCGCCGCCAAGGCCGGCCTGCTGCACCTGACCCGCGCGCTGGCGCTGGAATGGGCGCGCCACGGCATCCGCGTGAACGCGCTGGCGCCCGGCTACATCGGCACCGACCTGAACCGCGATTTCTTCGCCACGCCCGCCGGCGAGGCCCTGGTCAAGCGCATCCCGCAGCGCCGCCTGGGCCGCCCGCAGGACCTGGACGGCCCCTTGCTGCTGCTGGCCTCCGATGCCTCCGCCTACATGACGGGCGCCGTCATCGACGTGGACGGCGGCCACCTGGCCAGCTCGCTCTGAACCCGCATCCCCATCCGGAGACCCCGCCATGGATTTTTCGCTGCCCCCCGAACTGGAACACTACCGCCAGCGCGTGCGCGCCTTCGTCGACCGCGAACTGATTCCGCTGGAAGCCGACCGCGCCAACTACGACGCCCACGAGAACATCGATGAAACCCTGCTGGACCGCGTGCGCGCCAAGGCCCGCGAGGCCGGCCTGTGGGCCCTGCAGATGCCGCGCAAGCGCGGCGGCCAGGGCCTGCCGATGGTGGGTCTGGCCGCCTGCTACGAAGAGATGAACCGCTCCATCTTCGGCCCGGCCGCCTTCAACGCCGCCGCCCCCGACGACGGCAACATGCGCGTGCTGGCGCAGGTGGCGCGGACCGACCAGCAGGACCGCTGGCTGCAACCCATCATCGACGGCAAGGTGCGCTCGTCCTTCGTCATGACCGAACCCAATCCGGGCAGCGGCTCGGACCCGTCGATGATGCGCACCACCGCCACCCGCCAGGGCGACAAGTGGCTGATCCACGGCCGCAAGTGGTTCATCACCGGCGCCGGCGCGGCGCAGCATTTCATCCTGATCGCGCGCACCTCGGACGACGCCCGCAAGGGCCTGTCGGCCTTCCTGTTCGACGCCGACCAGCCCGGCTGGCGCATCGTGCGCCGCATTCCCATCATGGGGCCGGAAGAACACGGCGGCCACTGCGAACTGGAATTCGACGGCCTGGAGATCCCCGACGAGAACCGCCTGATGGAAGTGGGCGACGGCCTCAAGCTGACGCAGATCCGCCTGGGCCCGGCGCGCCTGACGCACTGCATGCGCTGGCTGGGCCTGGCGCGGCGCGCCATGGCGGTGGCGGTGGACTACGTCGGCGAACGCAGCAGCTTCGGCCAGAAGCTGGCCGACCGCGAGGGCGTGCAATGGCTGCTGGGCGACGCCGCCATGCAGATCGAGATCGGCCGCCTGCTCACCATGCGCGCCGCCGCGCGGTTGGACCAGGGCGACTTCGCGCGCAAGGAAATCTCCATGGCCAAGATCGTGGTGTCGGAGACGCTGCACAAGGTGGTCGACACCGCCTTGCAGCTGAACGGCGCGCGCGGCTATTCCAAGGACACGCCGCTGGAATGGATCTACCGCTACGCGCGCCAGGCGCGGCTGGTGGACGGCGCCTCCGAAGTGCACAAGATGGTGCTGGCGCGCTACCTGATGGACCAGGGCGACGCGTTCTGGCACTGGGACGATGCGGACGCCCCGCGCAAGGCGCTGGTATGAGCGCGCCCGATCACGCGCCGGACGCCGCCCCTGAATGGCTGCCCGCCCTGGCCGCCTACCTGGCGGCGCAAGGCCTGGGCAGCGCCGACGGCCTGCGCGCGCGGGCGCTGACGGGCGGCCAGTCCAACCCGACCTATCTGCTGCAAGACGCCAGCGGCGCGCGCGTGCTGCGCAAGCAGCCGCCCGGCACGCTGCTGCCGTCGGCCCACGCCGTCGACCGCGAATACCGCGTCATGGCCGCGCTGGCCGGCACCGCCGTGCCCGTGCCCGCCATGCTGCACTACTGCGCCGACCCCGCCATCATCGGCACGCCGTTCTACCTGATGAGCTACGCCCGCGGCCGCGTCTTCATGGACCCGGCGCTGCCGGGCCTGGCGCCCGACGAACGCGCCGCGCTGTATGCCGAGACCGGCCGCGTGCTGGCCGCGCTGCACGCCGTGGAGCCGGCCGCCGTCGGGCTGGCGGACTACGGCAAGGCCGGCGACTACTTCGCGCGGCAGGTGGCGCGCTGGACCCGCCAATACCGCGACACCGAGACCACATCGATCAGCGCCATGGACGCGCTGATCGACTGGCTGCCGCAACACCTGCCACACGACGACCAGACGCGTCTGGTGCATGGCGACTACCGCATCGACAACCTGGTGTTCGCGCCCGACGCGCCGCGCGCCATCGCGCTGCTGGACTGGGAGCTGTCGACGCTGGGCCATCCGCTGGCGGACCTGGCCTACCACTGCATGTGCTGGCGCATCCCGCCGGCCTTGTGGCGCGGCATCGCCGGCCTGGACCTGGCGGCGCTGGGCATTCCCGACGAAGCGGATTTCGTGCGCGCCTATTGCGAAGCGCGCGGCATCGCGCCGCCGCCGAACTGGGACTTCTACCTGGCCTACAGCTTCTTTCGCATCGCCGCCATCCTGCAAGGCGTGTACGCCCGCGCCCGCGCCGGCAACGCCGCCGCCACGGATGCGATGGAGATGGGCGCGCGCGTCGAACCGCTGGCCGCGCTGGGCTGGCAGGCCGCGCAACGCGAGTCCGCAAGGCTGGCCGCCGCCGAACGCTAGGAGCGCATCATGACCGCATCGCCATCTCCGTCCGCAGCCGCGCTGCCGCGCAACGCCGCCAACCACCGCCCGCTGACCCCACTGGGCTTCCTGGAATGGGCCGCCGCCGTCTACCCCGAACGCGCGGCCCTGCTGCACGGTGACCGCAGCCAGAACTGGCGCGCCACCTACGAACGCTGCCGCCGCATGGCCGCGGCGCTGGCCGCCTGGGACGTGCGCCGCGGCGACGTGGTGGCGGTGCTCGCGCCCAACACGCCGGCCCTGTACGAAGCGCACTTCGGCGTGCCAATGGCCGGCGCGGTGCTGAACGCGCTCAACACCCGCCTGGACGCGCGCACGCTGGCGTTCATCCTGGAACACGGCGGCGCCACCGTGCTGCTCTACGACAGCGAATACGCCGCCCTGGTGCGCGAGGTGCTGGGCCACCTGCGCGCGCCGCCGCGCACCGTGCGCATCGAAGACAGCGAATACGCCGGCCCGCACGGCGACCTGGGCGACGCGGAATACGAAGCCTGGCTCGCCGCGCAACCCGCCGACGCTCCCTGGCAAGGGCCGCAAGACGAATGGGACAACCTCTGCCTGAACTACACCTCGGGCACCACCGGCAACCCCAAGGGCGTGCTCTACCACCATCGCGGCGCCTACCTCAACGCCACCGGCAACGTCCTGGCCTGCGGCATGCCGCCGCACGCGGTCTACCTGTGGACGCTGCCCATGTTCCACTGCAACGGCTGGTGCTTCCCGTGGACCATGGCGGCGCTGGCCGGCACCAACGTCTGCCTGCGGCGCGTGGAACCGGCCGCCATCTTCGCGGCCATCCGCCGCCACCAGGTCGGCTTCTTCTGCGCCGCGCCGGTGGTGCTGAACATGCTGGTCAACGCCCCCGCCGACGTCCGCCACCGCGCCACGCACCGCGTGCAGGCCATGACCGGCGGCGCCGCGCCACCGGCCGCCATCATCGAAGCGATGGAGCAGCTGGGCGTGGGCGTCACGCACCTGTACGGCCTGACCGAGACCTACGGCCCGTCGATCAGCTGCGCCTGGCATGAGGAATGGGACGATCTGCCGCTGGCCGAGCGCGCCGCGCTCAAGGCCCGCATCGGCGTGCGCAAGCTCAACGTCGAAGCGGTGCGGGTGATGGACGCCGACCTGCGCCCCGTGCCGCCCGACGGCGCCACGCTGGGCGAGATCATGCTGCGCGGCAATACGCTGATGAAAGGCTACCTGCACAACCCCGACGCCACCGCCGAAGCCTTCGCCGGCGGCTGGTTCCATTCCGGCGACCTGGCGGTGGTGCATCCCGACGGCTACATCGAGATCAAGGACCGCGCCAAGGACATCATCATCTCGGGCGGCGAGAACATCTCGACCGTGGAAATCGAGAGTGTGCTGTACCGCCACCCCGACGTGCTGGAGGCCGCCGTGGTGGCGCGTCCGGACGCGGTGTGGGGCGAAACGCCCTGCGCCTTCGTCACGCTGAAAGAGGGCGCGGCGTGCGACGCCGATGACCTGATCGCCTACTGCCGCGAACACCTGGCGCGCTTCAAGGCGCCGCGCACCGTGGTGTTCGGCGCCTTGCCCAAGACGTCCACCGGCAAGATCCAGAAGTTCGTGCTGCGCGAGCAGGCGGCGGCGTTGGCGGACGGGGACGCGCCGGGTTGAAGGACCGGGGCGGGACGAGCACCCGGCCCACTGATCGCGAGCTGCCGTTTCCATGCCTTGACCCGCCCCCGCGCATGGCATGCCGTGCCGCCCGGCATTGTTGATACAATACGAATCATTATCATTCTATCGACGCCAGGATATCGCGCCGGGTCCGCTGGCCGCGCGACGGACATCGGACTTAGGGGCACCATGGGGGAGCGGTTCTTCGGCGCGATCGCCGAGGCATACAAAGCGTGGAACGCGGAGCTGGTCGGTTTCCTGAACCGCCAGCTCAAGCGCTCGCCCGACGCCGCCCAGGATCTGGCGCAGGAAACCTTCGCGCGCTGGCTGGCCGCCAGCCGCGGCGCCGAGCCGCCCGAAAAGCCGCGCGCCTACCTCTACGAAATCGCCCGCAACCTGCTGCGCGACCACTGGCGCCGCGAAGCCGTGCGCGACGAGCACATGGTGGCCAGCCTGGACGACCAGGGCTACACGCCGCCGCCGGGCAGTCTCGCCACCGAGGCCAGCTGGCAGCCCGAGGCGCGCGCCGACGCCAACCAGCGCCTGCGCCTGCTGCAAACCGCCATCGACGAAATGCCGCCGCGCCAACGCGAGGCGTTCCTGCTTTATCGGTATGATGAGCTGCGTTGCGAGGACATCGCCGCACGCATGGGCATCTCCGTGCGCGCCGTCGAAAAGCACCTGCAACTGGCCCTGGCGCATTGCAAGCGCCGCGTCCACGGCGAAACCCCATGACCCCGTCCCGTTCCTTATCCGCTGTCGAAGAGGCCGCGAGCGCATGGTTCATGCGCCGCCGGGAACGCGCGTCCGATGCCGGCGCCGAACAGGCCTTCCAGGCCTGGCTCGCGCAATCGCCGCTGCACCGGCAGGAATACGACAAGCTGGCGCGGGTATGGGATGACCTGGCCGCCCTACCGCGTCCGCGTCCGGCGACCACGCGCCAGCCCCGGCCCGCCTTCCTGCGCTGGGGCGGCGCGCTGGCCGCGCTGCTCCTGGTGACGGGCGCGGCCTACCAATACCTGCCACTCAACTACGAGTCGGTCGCCAACGCCTCCACCCAGACCCGCACCCTCGAACTGGCCGATGGCACCCGCCTGCACGCCAACGTCGGCACCCGGGTCAGCGTGCGCTACACCTTGGCCGAACGCCGCATCGACATCGACAGCGGCGAGGTCTACATCGACGCCGCGCCCGACCGCCGGCCGCTGGTGGTATCCGCCGGCAGCGCGCGACTGCGCGACATCGGCACCGAATTCAACGTGCTGCTGCTGCCCGACCTGCTGCAGGTCGGCGTGCGCAGCGGCCAGGTCATGCTGGACGCCGACGGCGCCGGCCCGCAGACGCTGCATGCCGGCGACAGCGTGCTGCTGGCGCGCGCCGACGCGCGGCTGGTGGCGCGCACCCAGGTGCCGCCCGGCGAGGTCGGCGCCTGGCAGGACGGCGTAGCGGTGGTGCACGACGCCACCCTGCAACAATTGGCCGGCTACCTGGCCCTGTACCGCGACGCGCCGCTGCGCTTCGCCGACGACCGCGCCCGCCGCCTGCGCCTGTCCGGCACGCTCGACCTGCGCCACCCCGAAGCCTTCCTGGACGCGCTGCCCGGCCTGCTGCCGGTCACGCTGACCCGCCGGCCCGATGGCACGGCGGTGATCGCCAGCCGCTGACCGGCGGATCGACTGACCGACCCAAGCGAAAATATTTTCATTCCGCAGGTACGGGTTATGGCAGCTGGCGCGTCTTCCCCCGTGTAGATCCACTTCCACACTGGGGAAAGACCATGGCGCAACGCCATTTCCGTCGCCGGCACAGTGCCGGCCGTTACGCGCTGCTGTGCGCGCTGTCGATGAGCGCCGCGCTGGCGGCTCAGGCCCTGGCGCCGTCCGTGGCGCATGCGCAGGGCCGCGCCGCCACTCAGGCCTTCGACCTGCCCGCCGGCCAACTGGCCGACGCGCTGGTGGCGCTGGGCCGCCAGGCGCAGGTGCAGGTACTGTTCAGCCCCGACACGGTCGCGGGCAAGCAGGCGCCGGCCGTGTCGGGCACCATGACCGCCCAGGCCGCGCTCGACCGCCTGCTGGCGCGCAGCGGCCTGGTGGCCGTGCCCAGCGGCAGCGGCTTCATGGTGCGCTCGCCCGCCGGCGCGTCCGCCAGCGACGCCACCACGCTCGCGCCTGTCACGGTCACCGGCCGCGACCTCGCCACCACCGAAGGCACTGGTTCCTACACCCCCGCTGCCGTCACGCTCGGCAAGAACGCGCAAAGCCTGCGCCAGATTCCACAATCGGTCTCGGTGGTGACGCGCCAGCTGCTCGATGACCAGAACCTGGTGAACCTGGACGACGCCATGCGCACCGTCACCGGCATCACCGTGGAAGCCGGCAGCATCGGCGGCAACCACGGCAACTTCTACTCGCGCGGCTACGCGCTCGACACCATCCAGGTCGATGGCGTGAACACGCCGGCCAGCACCGGCAACGACCTGACCGCCGGCTTCGGCCTGGCCATCTACGACCGCATCGAGGTGCTGCGCGGCCCGTCCGGCCTGTACCAGGGCGCGGGCGATCCCGGCGGCACCGTCAACCTGGTGCGCAAGCGCGCGCAAAAGGAATTCGGTTTCAGCGGCCAGGTCATGACCGGCTCGTGGGACCGCTACTACACCGAGGCCGACCTGACCGGCCCGCTCGACAGCGACGGCCGCCTGCGCGGCCGCATCGTGGCCTCCTATGACGACCGCGGCTCGTTCGTCGACGGCGTCTACACCCGCAAGCCGCTGTTCTACGGCACCCTGAGCTTCGACCTCACGCCCGACACCACGCTGACCGCCGGCGCCACCTACCAGCAATACAAGGGCCGTCCCTTCTTCGGCCTGCCTGGCTACACCGACGGGCGCCTGCTGGACGTGCGCCGCTCCACCAACCTGGATCCCAGCTGGAACCACATCACCGAAGAGATCACCGAGTACTTCGCCGACGTCGACCACCGCCTGTCCAACGGCGGCCGCATCAAGGTCAGCGGCGTATACCGCGAACAGGACGAGCCCAGCCGCCAGTTCGGCTGGTCGGACTGCGCCGTCGACCCGGTCACGGGCGATACCTGCCTGGTCACCTGGAAATACCGCAGCCACTGGAAGACCTACGGCCTGGACGCCTTCGTCGCCACGCCGTTCCAGGCCTTCGGCCGCGAACACGAGCTGACCGTCGGCGCCGACTACCGCAACATCCACAAGAACTTCCGCTACGGCGGCGGCGACAACGCCGACATCAACCTGTTCCACCCCGACAACAACGTCCCCAAGCCGGACTACGAATACACCAACGGCAACGACAGCAAGACCGACCAGTACGGCCTGTACGCGCGCGCCAACCTGCGCATCACCGACGCCGCCACCTTCATCGCCGGCAGCCGCCTGACCTGGTGGGAAAACCGCACGCAGAACCGCAACGCCTACTTCAACCAGTTCACCAACACCAAGAGCAACATCAACGGCAAGTTCACGCCGTACCTGGGTCTGGTGGTGGACCTGAACGAGCAGTTGTCGGCCTACGCCAGCTACACCAGCATCTTCACGCCGCAGACCACCACCGACGCCAATGGCCAGTTGCTCGACCCGCGCACCGGCAAGCAGGTCGAGATCGGCCTGAAGGGCGAATTCCTGGATAAGCGCCTGAATGGCCACGTCGCGCTGTTCCGCATGGAAGACCAGAACCGCGCCATGACGGATCCCGACAACCCGTTGTTCTCGATGGCGGCGGGCAAGATGCGCAACCAGGGCTTCGAGGCCGAGATCAGCGGCAGCCCCGCGCCCGGCTGGGACATCACCGCGGGCTACGCCTACACCACCACCAAGACCCTGAAGGGCACGGAAGACCAGAAGGCGCAGCAATACGTCTTCATCACGCCGCGCCACACCTTCAACCTGTGGACCAAGTACAGCTTCGCCACCGGTACTCTGGAAGGGCTGTCGCTGGGCGCGGGCCTGCGCAGCGTCAGCAGCATGTACCGCCTGAACGGTCCGGTGAAGTTCGAACAGCGCCCGTACACCACTGTATCGGCGCAGGCCGGCTACCGCTTCAACAAGCACCTGGAAGCGACCCTGACGGTGAACAACCTGTTCGACAAGGTCTACTACCAGCGCGTGTGGGCGGCGTATGGCTCGAACTACTACGGCGAACCGCGCAGCGTGATGTTGAACCTGAAGGCGACGTACTGAGGCGGGGAGGGCGCCAAAGGCGACAAGCGCCGCCGGCGCGACCTCGCCCGGCGCGCGCCGGGGCAGCTCAACCCGCCCCGGCGTACCCCGCCAGCCCGTCCCACAACAGCTTCACCGCCGTCACCACCAGCAGCCCGTAGCACAGCCGGTACATCTGCGCCTGGTTCAGGCGGTGGTGCAGCCGCCATCCCGCCCAGACCCCGACGAACGCCGCCGGCAGGCTCATCGCCACCAGGCTCCAGTAGCCGCGCGAGAGATCCGCCACCGCCAGCCACGGCCCCGCCTTCAGCAGATTGCCGAGGGTGAAGAACAGGCTGGTGGTGCCGCCGTAGACCTCCTTGGACAGCCCCAGCGGCAGCAGGTACATGGCCAGCGGCGGCCCGCCCGAATGCGCCACCATCGTCGTGATGCCGGAGGCGCCGCCCGCCAGCAGCGCCTTGCCGCTCGAACGCGGCTTCACCGTCACCGACGCGCCGCCGCGCCACCACAGCCAGGCGAACAGCAGCGTCGTCACGGCCATCAGCACCTCGACGAAATGGCGGTCCACCCGCCGCAGCACCACATAACCGGCGGCCACGCCCACCAGCAGGCCCGGCACCAGCCACGCCAGGTCCGGCCGCGACCAAGTGCGCGGCTTCCAGTAACGCAACGCAAACAGGTCCATCGCCACGAACACCGGCGCCAGCACGCTGCCGGCGGTGATCGGGTCCATCACCAGCGCCATCAGCGGAATGCCGATGATGGCGAACCCGCCGCCGAAGGCCCCCTTCATGAAACCGATCACGCCAACGGCAAGCAGCGACATCGCAACAACGTAGAAATTCAGATCCATGGCCTGGAGCAGCAAGAACGGACATTGAAAAAACGCCAGCTCGCGGCGTTGTGTGACGCCATCCTAGGCCGGATAATCAGCGCATCAAAATAATCGTCCTGGATACGCTTGCGCCATGCCCACGCCCCGCTACAAACAGCTGGTGGACCAACTGGCGGCCGACATCCGCGAAGGCCGGCTGCGGCCCGGCACGCGCCTGCCGACGCACCGCGAACTGGCCGCGCGCGAAGGGCTGGCGCTGATGACCGCCACGCGCGTCTACGCCGAGTTGCAGGCCATGGGCCTGGTCAGCGGCGAGTCCGGCCGCGGCACCTTCGTCAAGGAAGCCTTGCCGCGCGGCCACGGCATCGACCTGCGCGCCTGGAACGACGACACCACCGAACTGACCTTCAATTCACCAACCCTGCCGGGCCAGGCCGAGCTGTACCGCACCGCCTTGCGGCGGCTGGCCGCAAAAGGCGACGCCGACGCCTTGCTGCGCTACCGGCCGCATGGCGGCAGCGACCCCGAGCGCGCCGCCGCGGCCGCGCACCTGGCCCATCGCGGCGTCACCGCCACGGCCGCCTCGACCCTGCTGGTCAGCGGCGCGCAGCATGGCCTGACCGTCGCCGCCATGGCGCTGTTCGAGCCCGGCGACGTGGTCGCCGTGGACGCGCTGACCTATCCCGGCTTCAGGCTGGCGGCGGAGTTCTCGCGACTGGAGCTGGCGCCCGTGCCCGCCACCGCGAACGGCATGGACCTGGACGCGCTGGCCGACCTGTGCCGGCGCCGCCGCGTGCGCGCGGCCTACACCATGCCGACGTTGCACAACCCGCTGGGCTGGGTCGCCGATCTGGCCTGGCGCCAGGCGCTGATCGACCTGGCGCGCCGCCATGACCTGATGCTGATCGAGGACGGCGCCTACGCCTTCCTGGCCGATGGCGCGCCGCCGCCGCTGGCGGCCTTGGCGCCCGACGCCACGCTATACGTATCGAGCCTGTCCAAGAGCGTAGCCACCGGCCTGCGCATCGGCTCGATCAGCGCGCCGCCCGCCTGGATTCCCAAGCTCGAACGCGCCATCCGCGCCACCACCTGGAACACGCCCGCCACCTTGACCGCGATCGTCCAGGGCTGGATCGAGGACGGCACCGTCCTGCGGCTGGAGACCGAGAAACGCCGCGACGCCACGCAACGCCAACGCATCGCCACGGAGATCCTCGGCCCGCTGCATCCGGTCGCCCATCCTTCGTCGTACTTCACCTGGTTGCCTCTGGCGTCGGAAGTGCGGGCCGACGCCATCGCAATGGCGCTGATGCGCGAACGCATCTCGGTCTCCACCGCCCATCCCTTTGCCGTCTCGCACGTGCCGCACGCGATCCGGCTGGCGCTCGGCTCGGTGGACCTGGACGCACTGCGGCGGTCGCTGCAGGCGGTGGCGCGGGTGGTCGCGGACCAGACGGACAGGTAGGGAAACCATACCCAACCGGCGATTGCAGTTCGACACAATTGGCAAATTGCTGTCCGGCGCGCGCCGGGCGCGCCCACTAAGATGGCGCCGCAAGAGGCGACATGCCGCCAGCGGGACCGCGGACGATGCCAGGCCAGCGCCTGGGCGACAACGGTTCCCTCCCGAGACAGACGAACACGTGGCTCTTTTACCGAAAGCCCACCACAAGATTGTCCAACCGATGACATCCATGCAGAAAGCCCGCTCCACGTCCCCCTCCCGCGGCCAATCGCTGCGCACGACCCTGGCCACGCTCCTGGTGTCCGCCCTGGCCGCCGCGTTCAGCCCGGCTACCCTAGCAGCCGAGCCCGCCGCCACCGCGCCGCGCCTGGACGCCGCCCAGGGCGCCGCCACCACCGTGACGCCGCCCGACGCGGCCACCGTGCTTTATTACATCTACCAGATCGACGGCAAGGGCGCCGACTCGTACGAAGTCGCCAACGGCAGCGTCGCCACCTACTGGTTCGGCCACGCCTTCGAGCTGGGCGGCACGCAGTACTTCACCGGCTTCGCCTGGGACACCCGCGAGAAATACGGCAAGCCCGGCGAGGACGAGGTCGGCCCGGAAACCCAGGTCAACCTGGCCGAGTCCACCTTCACCCTGACCGGCTCCACCGCCGAACGCCCCTGGAAATTCCGCGGCATGGAGCACACCATCGGCATGTTCGGCGCCTACGAACGGCCCGAGGCCATCGACACCCGCCGCAAGCCGGTCGAATACCGCACGCCCGCCGGCAAGCTGGTACTGGCGGTGCCCACGCAGGGCTTCGACAACGGCACCAGCTTCGAGGGCTACGCGCTGTTCGTCTTCAACATCGGCCCGCGCGATGAAATCAAGGAAAACGTCTGGAGCTACGTCGGCAGCATCATCACGGGCGACGACAACAGCGCCGCCTGCGCCGACGGCGACGTCATGCCGTGCGTGTCCAAGACCGGCAAGCTGGCCTTCGTCGCCCAGAGCGGCAGCGACATGCCGCGCCTGACCGTCACGCCCAGCGGCACCGAGATCTCGGGCCCGGGCAAGACGCGCCAGGTCGGCGCCGCCGACATGGCCACCTACGTCTACGACACGGCCAGCAAGAAGTACGCCGAGAAGTAGGGCGCCGCCGCGCGCCCGTCCGGCAGCGGCGGAGCCGATGGCAAACAGGCCTGGCAGTGGCGATCGCCGGCGGCAAACCGGCCCGCGCCAACGGCTACACTGGCGGGTCATGCAGTCCCCTTTCCGGAGCGGAACATGACCTCCCAGCCCCTGGCCATCACCGCGGCGCGCAGCGCCATGCTGGTCATGCACTACCAGACCGACATCATGGACCTGTTCCCGTCGGTCGCCCCCACGCTGCTCGCCAACACGCGGCGGCTGTGCGACGCCGCCCGGCAGGCCGGCGTCGCCGTCTACTTCGCCAAGATCCATTTCAGCCCGGGCTATCCGGAAGTCAGCCCGCGCAACAAGAACGGGCAGGGCATCCGACAGCTGGGCCGCTTCGTGCACGATCAGGTCTCGCCCGAGCTCGGCCGGCGCGACGACGAACCCATCATCCTCGCCCACCGCGCCAGCGTCTTCTTCGGCACCGACCTGCAACCACGGCTGTCGGCGCGCGGCATCGACACCCTCATCATGGCGGGCGTCGCGTCCACCGGCGTCATGCTGTCGTCCATCGCCCACGCCAGCGACGCCGACTACCGCCTCTTGACCGTCAAGGACTGCTGCTACGATCCCGACCCGATCGTGCACGAACACCTGTTCGCCACCGCCTTCGAATCGCGCACCACGGTGCTGTCGCTGGGCGACGCCCTGGCGCTGCTGACCTGACCCTCTCCGGACCCCGACCATGCTTGACCCCGCCACCCTCGTCCTTTTCAGCGGCGCCTGCGTCGCCCTGGCCATGACCCCCGGCCCCGACATGCTGCTGATCGCCTCGCGCAGCGCCGCCCAGGGCCGCGCCGCCGGCTTCGCCTCGCTGGCCGGCATCCAGGCCGGCACCTATTGCCACGCATTGCTGGCGGCCTTCGGCCTGTCGCAACTGTTCGTGGCGGTGCCCATGGCCTACGACGTGGTGCGCTTCGCCGGCGCCCTCTACCTGCTGTACTTGGCCGTGCGCACGTTCCGCTCGCGGCCGGTGCAACACATGCCCGACGCCGGCAGGACCCGCTCGCCGGTGCGCGAGGTTTTCATGCAGGGCCTGCTGACCAACCTGCTCAACCCCAAGATGGCGCTGTTCGTGCTGGCGCTGTTCCCGCAGTTCATCCGGCCGCAGGACGGCTCCGTCGCCGTGCAGATCCTGGTGCTGGCGACCATCCTCAACGTCATCGGCCTGTTCATCAACGGCGCCGTCATCCTCGCCGCGCACCAGCTCAGCCGGCGCTGGGCCGGCCGCCAACGCGTGTCGCGCTGGCCGCAATACGCGCTGGGGTCCGTGTTCCTGGCGCTGGCGCTGCGCCTGGCCACCGCCAGCCGCAACTGACGCGCACCATCCATGCAAAAGATCGAAGGCCAGGAATTCCGGATGGCCCTGGACAAGGGCAACACGCATTTCCACGACCTGCACCTGCGCGACTGCGTCTTCGACAACTGCGGCCTGTCGATGGTCAAGCACCCGCAACGCATGTCGCGCGTGCAGAACGTGCGCTTGTCGAATTGCCGCGTCGTGAATTCCGAGATCAAGCCGTGCCTGTTCGAGGACGTGGTGGTCGAGGACCTGTCCACCAACCCCATACTGCTGGTGTGGGCCTCGTTCTTTCGCCGGGTCACGCTGAAGGGCAAGATCGGCAAGATCAACTTGAACCTGACGCCCGAAGCGTTCTGCACGGACGCGGAACGCCTGCGACAATTCGAGACCGCCCGCGCCGCGTTCTACGCCGAGACCGACTGGGCGCTGGATATCAGCGAAGCCAAACTGCTGGGACTGCGCTGCGAGGCCGTGCCGCTGCATCTGATCAAGCGCGATCCTCAAACGCAGGTGATCCTGGACAAGCGCGGCCGCTATCGAGGCCAACAATTCTTGGATGCCAGCTTCGCGAAGGCGTTTCCCGTCGCCGACAGCGTGTTGCGCGGCTTCGATGAATCGGATGCGCCGGCCATGCTGCTGACCGCATCGATGGGCGCGCCGAAGAAGCGGCGCGACGAAGAGCTGGGCGCGATCAACGAATTGCGCGCGCTGGGCTTCCTGGAAGATTGACCCTGACGACGGATTGCCTTTCATGGCCCACGACGACCGCACCCTGAGGATTCACCGCAAGACGCCCGAATCCGCCGCCATGACCGCCAACGTCAAGCGCGCCATGGCGCTCACGGCCCGCCTGAACCGCCTGACCTTCGACGACGCCGACGCCGTCCGCGCGCTGTTCAGCGAACTGACCGGCCAGCCCGTCGACGCCGGCTTCATGCTGATTCCGCCGTTCTACACCACCGGCGGCTCCGAGATCCGCGTGGGGCGCAATGTCTTCATCAACCAGAACTGCACCTTCTACGACCTGGGCGGACTGTCGATCGGCGATGACGTCATGATCGGCCCGAACGTCAGCCTCATCACCTCCAGCCATCCGCTCGCGCCGTCGGAACGGCGCGATGGCGTCATCGCCCGGCCCATCGTCATCGAGAAGAACGTCTGGATCGCCGCCGGCGCCATCGTCATCGGCGGCGTCACCATTGGCGAGAACTCGGTGGTCGCGGCGGGGGCTGTCGTCACCCGGGACGTGCCGCCCGATAGCCTGGTGGCGGGCAACCCGGCGCGCGTGGTGCGATCCATCGCTGGATAACGCAGCCCCATGCCTCTATCCGTCCTGTTGCGCAGCGCCGACCTTCCTCGCGACCCGCCGCTTCTATGAGTCCGTGCTCGGCTTCACCATCATGGATTCCGCCGAAGGCACGCTGACTGTGGAACGGTGGGGCGGCAAGCTAATCTTCACGTCGCTGGATCTTTTGGTCTATTCGGACTTCTCTCTGAACGTCGATTCACCTCAATCTAGAGCTTCCTTGAATAACGCTCTTTTAGTCTTTCAGCAGATCTGAGAACACTATCCCCTTCATCAGGAAAGAAGGCTGAATGCGTCCATAAGCCTTCAACCTGAGCAGCTCGAGTTACTAGAACTTCAACAAGTCCTGTCGCGACGGCTGTTAGTAACTCTTGGTCGCCGCTCTCCATCGCTTTCTCAGTCAATGAAAACGTTCGAAAATTGGCATCCGTCTCAGCACAACGAAGTCGGCAATTTGATAGCCAAGCGCGGCAAACAGCTCCGTGACAGGCGGATCTTCTGGCTGCCACTCGCCAAGAACATCTTGGTACGCCGTTTGTGCACGGTCGAACACCACCGACAACAAACAACGAATGAACTCTGCACGCCTCATCATCACTGGCCTCCCAAAGCGGCATGTCCGGGCCGCCAAGCGGAAACTTGAGACGCCCCTCCGGACCCCACAAGTAGTTCGGTTTACCCGATGATGCGGTCGGGTTTGACTTCGTCCTGTCGTCAGTCGCGCCCACCCGAGAACGTAGAAATAAATCATCGCGATTTATTGTTTTTCAATGGTTTCCCCTTTTTCCGCGGGCTTAGCGTGGGTCATGGCCGCTTTTGCTGCGTACATGCCAACCGATTCCACAACCATTCCGATCAACGTGAAAACAAAAATATCAAATGTCAACCCAAACCAGACCAAGATAGCGCCAACGCACAATAACGACCCTCGTAGCCAGCGTTTGAGCCCCCCCTTGCGGATGAGCACATCAAAAAAATTCATACCCCCATCACCCCCGCCAAATGACAGCAACCGGGGCCGCTACCAAAAAAATAGAAGAATGGCATTTGATCTAACTAAGGTAATAACCCCCGCAACCCCAAGAGAAAATAATGCCAGTGGCCATTTGTTCGCCCAAGGCCAACGTATGCACATCCATATGAACACGAGCAACCCACTTACCAGGGAAGACTTGAACCAATACATGAATTCCCCAAACCATCCTTTTATTTCTTTTCTTCCAAATAAAAACCATGTGAGGCCCAGAGATAGTATAGAAATAGCCAACATGCAAAAAACAGTTAAGTCCTCTCCTACTAAATGCATCAGGACCACTCTCCAAAAAATCTTTCCTTAATATTGCGCTCTCCAAGGCAAAAATCCTTCTCGCCCATTATTCCCGCACCGGAAAAAGCCTCTTCCCCCACGGAATATTGTTTTCAGCAAAAGTTTTCTCGATTTCATCAATAAATGGTTTGCAGACAGAATATTCTTTCCCTGCCTCATAGCTTTCTAACGTAGCCAAATCATATTTTTTAACCAATTGCTCGCCCAAATCGGAGGAGTAAATTAGAGGTGCTAGCCAATACATCATCCCTTCGTTCGAAAGCTTATGTGGATTGAATTGGGCCAGTTTGCTGCAAAAATCTTCGTAATTCCGCAATTGGCGTGCTTTCATCCACCCCTCATTCCAGAGATTCCAATAACCAACTTTCAAGCATCTATATATAATGTCAACGGCGTACTGCCATGCACCAGGAGAAGTGCCAAAAAGTCCGCTGGGCGAATAGTCATCTAACGTCAATCGATAGAAATCAGATTGGATAATTGCTGCATGCTTGGGAGAAATATTGCTCATGGTGCTACCTCACCTTTCACGGGAAATTTAAGTTTTAGAATATTACCTACGCCTTTTTTATCTGCATTCAGTGCCTTAATGGCATCGTTATTGACCTCTACCGTCGCAGTGGTTGAGGATGTTCTTGCGCTAGCCTGACCCGCAGGACGATAAGTAACCGATGTGCCATCTGCGGTCTTGGCCACCCAGCAACCAGGGCAGTTGTCCAATAACAACTTGTCGATCCTGGCCCCGTCAAATATCTGCTCCGCAAAATTCTCTGCGGTAGCGTTGGGGTTGGCACTGGCTGGCATACTTCTTGGCGAACCGGGGTCCTTTCCGGGCGTACCAGGCAGCTTTCCTGCTTTCAAATCAATAAGCGCTTGTGCGTTGACAACGCTATTGGGAGCCTTGTTTTCAAGATCAGGCCCTTTGGGGTTCCGTGCAATGCGATCGAGTGCGGCCGTTTCTGCATCGACCAGCGGATTTCCCGTCGCTTTGAGGCTGATCGTTGACGCTATCGACGCCTTGCCCTTCGCCACGATGCCGCGCAGTTGGCCAATCGAGAGCGTCCCTTCCAGGCCGGCATTCAATGCCAGGCCAATGCCGATCCGGTTCTCTATCGGCAGTGACCGTAAGTCATATTCACCGCCACGCTGGATGAGATCGATCGTCGCCAGCGTGCTATCGAACACCCCGACCAACGGGTACTTTTCCGCGCGTTGCGCGATCTCACGCTCGTCCTGCAAAGTCCGGATCAGCTTGGCAACGTCATCGGGATGAGTCGAAAAGCTGTCGGCGTCTTGCGCCGCTTCAATCAACGCGAGGTTCGAGCCCGTCAGTACATTGCGCGGACCGCGCTTCCCAGCTTGCCGCCAGGCCCCTGCGCGATCGTAGAGATCGGCCAGATCAGCGTCTTCCTTGATACCTCCGGCAAATATCAGCGCATGCCCATACGAGGCGTCCGCGTTGCCATCGAAATAGACAAAACCCGGTCCCTGGGTCCCCGACGCGATTTCCGCCAGGAACGCACGGGCCTTCTGATTCTCGTCATAGTGTTCAGCGGCCCAGGAATCGGTCTGCCGCAACGCCTGCGCGGTGAGTTCTGCCTCGGCCTGGGAAACGGATATCCCATTCTTCTCGGCGTAGCGCTTTGCGCTTGTTCGGATCAACGAAGCTTCGTCAGGATGCAGTTGCCGGTTGTACATATCGGCCAGCGACGCGCCCGAGGCGCCGCTCATGCCACCGGTCGCTCCCCCCGCCGCGCTCGCCACGACGTTCAGAATGACCTTGGACACCTGATCGCGCGTATCCGCCGGCAAACCAGCAACCGCCTGATTGACCTGATCGCGCAGGAGGTTAGAGGCCGCGTCACCGGCTAGCGTGCCCGAGATGGCGCCAGCCACATCGCCACCGCCCAACGCCGCGCCAATCCCGGCGATGGTCGCATGCAGGGCCATGCGCCCAGGCTTGCCCTCGCCCCAGAGTTGTTGATCGTCCGCCGTGAGCCTATCGGCAACATCCCCCGCAATCTGCATCCCCAACTGCCCAAACGCCTGCTGGAACTCCAGTTGCTCGCGGACCTTGTCCTTATCGAAGATCTTCCCAATACTGCCGTTCGCCCCGGCCGTATCCCGGCTCAGCCCGGCCGTGCTATCCCGCCCCATCCCCGCGTCCGAACGCACCGCCAGCGTGCCAGCCGACACCGCCGCGCGGGTTGTGCCTGATTCGCTGCCGCTGGTGCTGGCGAAGCTCAGGCCCGATGGCCCGGCGCCCAGCGCGGCGCCTTTGTTCGGTTTGTCGAATGCGCCCGACATGCCCAGGTTGATACCCACCGTGGTCGACTTGTATTGCGCCTTGTTGTGGAGGTCGCTGAATCCCAGTGTCTCGGTGGACAATCCGTTTTTCGTCGCCTCGGCGTCGCTGGCGATGACCGCGCCATCCAATTGCGTGTGCTTGCCCACGTGGATGTCGTAACCGCCCGCGCCCGCATACAGCCCTGTCTGCTCGACGACGCTGTCGTAGTTGGACTTGGTCTTGCCGACACTCGCGCCCAGATAGGCACTGCCTGTCATCGAACCAAAGCTGAAGCTCCCCCCGGCGTTGACCTGCTTCTGCTTGGCGTCGTAGCGATCCGAATCCTGCTGGCTCGCCAGTGTCAGGTTGCGGCCGATATCGGCACGGATGCGGTCGGCGCGCGCCTGGGCGCCCTCCAGCAAGGTGTCCCGGCCGGAAATCAGCGCGAGGTTGTCTCGCGCGCTGACCTGCGTCTCGCGATGGGTCGTGCCATTGCCGCGGGCCTTGCCACTGCCCGCGTAGCCGCTGGCAAAGACGTTGATGCCGCCGCCGCTACCGCTATCGGACACGCCGATGCCGACACCGACCTTCCAGCCGCTGTTCTTGCTGGTGGAAACTTCGGTGGAGGTCTCAGCCTGGCTTTGCAGCATCAAGTCATTGGTAGCCGCCAGCAACACGTTCCTACCGACCAGATCGCTGCCGATGATGGACACGTTGCCCGTGCCGGCGGCGTCTCTTTCACCTGCGGCCATGAGGGAAAGATCGCCCCCGGCCATGACGGATGAGGCAAAGGCGGTGTCCTGGGTGCGCCTGGTTTCACTGACGGATTTGCTGGCGCCCAGGCTTATCTGGATCTGGGCGCTGGCGGCTTCCTTCTGCGCCGCCGATGCGCCGTCGGTCTTTGCCGCGTCCATCATCCGATTGGCCTGCACGGCCTGATAGGCCGCCTGCCCGACCTTGACGGCGGCCAGGCGGCCATCCTTGGCCTCGCGGGCTTGCTGCAAGGTTCCCTGGATCTGCTGGGCCGCGCCCAGCATGCCGCCAGCTACGCCGATGGTCAGGCCGGACTGCTTGAACTCGTGGTATTCGTGTTGGCGCGCATCGCCGACACCGGCGAGGATCGCGACGTTGCTGCCGGCCACGGAGATGTGGCCATCCTGGGCCAGCAGGTTGCTGGCCATGACATCGACATTGCGTCCCACATCGACGCCGAGGTTGCCGCCGGCACTACCCACCGTGCTGGCCGAATAGCCACCACTGGCGCCGCGCATCCAATCGGTGCGCTGTTGCGTGCTGTAGCCGATGCTGAATCCGCCGCCGCCACCAAAGCCCGACCGCTTGACCTTTTCGTATTGGTAGTCGTTATAGGTTTCGCTCTTGGCCAGAACCTGCAAGTCCCTACCCAAGGCAATGTGCACATCACGGTCGCCAACGACATTCGAGCCGATGACGTTCGCATCGCGGCCAGCCACCAACACCGCGGTGTCGCCAGTAAAGGTAGCGGCCTGCGCCAGTATCTGGTCCACCGACTGTATCTTGTGGGTGGTCTTGGACCGCAGAAAGCCACGTTCCTTGTTGTAGCTTTCGGCATACGCGTACAGCGTCCGCTCTCCTGCCGTGATGTGGATATCGCGGCCCGCATCGACGGCCAATTGCTTGCCCGCGGTCACGTCCGCCGCGCGCGCATTGACGTCCTGACCGGCAACCAGCGCCAGGTTGCCGCCCACGGCGATTGTCGTGCCGGCTTGCTCACTGGCACGAAACTCGTAGCGATTGCGCGCGTCCCGCACATTGGTTTCGCCATGGCTTTGGGTGAGGGCAGTCAGCGACAGGTCGCGTCCGGCCTGCAGGCGCGCGTCGTCCTGGATGGCAAGCTGCGCCGCCGTCAAGGCAAGATCGCGCCCGGCCCACATGTCCAGATTGCCCGCGTCAATACGCGAGACGCCCGTCAGGTACGAACCCCAGGTCGCGCCATGGTTCTCCGTCGCCACGGTCGAGGTCAGGCGTATGTCGCGTCCGGCCTGCAACGCAACCGTCTTGCCCACGATCCTGGATACCTGGTTGGCCAGGTCCTCGCGCGCGGCCAGATTGATCTGGCTGCCCTGGATACGCCCGCCTGCCTGGTTGAGGATATTGGCCGCGCTCATCACGAGCGCTTCGCGCGCGCCGAGGGTGCCGCTGTTGTCGATATCGCCTTGGGCCGCGAGTTCGACGTTGCGCCCGGTCATCAACGTGCCGTCGCCTTTCAGATCGTCCGGCCGCACCAGCAGATAGACGCGCGGCACCAGCACGCTCTCGGTGCTGCCGTCGGCCAGCGTGACGGTCTCTTGCTCCAGCCAGACGAGATCGGTGGTCAGCAGGCGCTGCTGCGCCTCGCTCAGCGCGACCCCGACCTTCAAGCCGTTGCGTTGGGCGAATCGGGCACCTTCGGCCATCAACGCCTTGTACTGCGCGTCGTAATCGCTGTAGTTCTCCAGAAAGCGCTGGCCGGAGGAAGCCAGGATCTGGTCGGACACAAGTTTCTGCTCGTAGAAGCCGTCACCCAGGCGCCTGGGCTGGCCCGTGGGCGTCAAGAATCCGGCGCTTGGGGGAAACAGGGCATCCCGATCCGGCGGGCGCGCGTCGGACGGCCCTATGTCTGGCGTCGCAGCGCCAATAGTGGCGTCCGACGCCGCGCCGGGCTGGCGCAGCAAGTGCAGCAGGTAATCGCTGGACACGGAAGGACGCTGGCCAACGAAACGCGGGTCGGTAGCCACGATGTACGGCGCGTCCGGCTTGCCGTTGACGACAAAGAACTGGCTGTCGGGAATACTCGCGGGATTGGCAACGACACGCACCGTGTTGCCACCGGGCAGGTCCACACTGGCCACCTGCACGGGGCCGGGTGCGGGGATGCCGCTGGCCCCAGGCGTCTTGCCGCTCAGTGATACCGCCGTGTTGCCGCCTGCGGTGCCCACCGGCACCTCGATGGGTTCTTCGCTCGCGGTGCGCCGGTACGAGGATCGATCTTCCTTGCGGTGGTTCTTTCTGCCCGGATAAGTGTGGGTTTGCGTTCCCACGCGCGTCGTGATGCGAACGCCGCCGGCCCCTATGTTCTGGATCGCCTGACCTTGCACGGACAACGCACCGCCCGCCGCAATCTGGCTCTTGTCATTGATGACGGTGCCGGCCAGCGTCATGGCGCCGCCGGTCAGGATCTTGCCGGGATCGGAGCTCAGCGTCTGCGTTTCAGTGACTGTTTCATCCAGGTAGTAGTACGTAAAGTCATCGACCAATCGACGTTGAAAGTCCGCATTGAACGCGTTGATGCGGGTATTCAGTTCGAGGAAGGGCGCCTGGTAAGCGGCGAACGCCTGCTTGTAGGCCTCTCGGCGGGCGTTTTCGTCGGCGATGCATCGGCCATCGCGTCCGCAATGGCGCGGCGTCCACTGCGGCGCCGGGCCTGCCGGCGGCGTCACGCCGAAAACCTGCCAGATCTTCGCATCGACGCCGTAGTCGTAGGACGGCGGCAGGCGCACGAATATGCCGCCGCCCCAGAACGGGGTGGACGCGGAGCAGCTCGAGCCGCTCCCTCCCAGGGCGCACCGGTCCAATTGGGGAACCCAGGCCGGCGTGACCGGGATATGCCCCTGCTTGTTGCCGATGCCGGGCGTGTAGTCGAACTGCGGTCCGTAGCGCGAGGCCGGATATTTGTCCGACGGCACCAGCAGCATGCGCTCGGCATCGTCGTCCATGAAGCTCCTGGGGTCCTGACCGCACAGCTTCGTGACCGAGTCGCAGACCCAGTTGTCCGCCATGTCGTACATGACGCTGGAATTCCACGGCTTGGCATAGACCTTTTTCTGGTCGGCCACCTTCACGATGCCGCTGGTGTATTGGGTGTTCTGGTTCTGGAGCTGGTCCGCGGCGATGCTCGCATCGCCGGCCGCCTCGATGGTGGCCGAAGCATTCAAGATCGAGGCAGCCTGATCGATGGCCGCGCCTTGCGCATCCAGCGCGCCGCCGATATGCAGGTCGGCGCCCGAGTAAATCAGCGCGTGGTCGCGATTGGTGAGCGCCCCCACCCCAAGATTCATGTTTCCACGCGAGGCGATGA
Source organism: Achromobacter sp. ISS7 (assembly GCF_056523125.1). Taxonomy (NCBI): domain Bacteria; kingdom Pseudomonadati; phylum Pseudomonadota; class Betaproteobacteria; order Burkholderiales; family Alcaligenaceae; genus Achromobacter; species Achromobacter sp. ISS7. The sequence continues at coordinate 4,536,529 of NZ_JAWRZD010000001.1, forward strand.
CGGCGCCGCCGCCCGCGCCCGCGCCATTGGCCAGCGCGCCCGCCTGGATGGACAGCGTGTCGCCATAGATACGGCCGGTGTTTTCCACGCGATCCGCGGTGATGCGGGTCGCGCCGCCGTCGATGAGACCGGCGTTGGTCAGGCCGCGCGCGACCGTGATGGCATTGGCGCCGCCGGCCAACAGTTCGCCCGACGCCTGGTTGTTCAACGCATCCGCCGTGATGCTCAGATCGCGGGCAGCGCTGACCCTGGCGCGGTTGTCCATGTCGCCACTCACGGACAACGCCAGGTCGCGGCCGCTGGCGATATCGCCTTCCTGGTTCAGGGAGCCGGCGTATTGGAAGGACAGGTCGCCCGCCGACTGCAACGTCCCCAACCCTTGCAGGACCTGCGTGACGACCGTCAGGCGCTTGTCCGCCAACAGCTTGCCGCCGGCATTGTCCAGCCGGTCGGCCAGGATTCGCGCATTGCCCTGGGAGGCGATTTCGCCGCCGGTGTTGTCCAGGTCCGGGGTGGTCAGCGTCAGGTCCGCGCGCGCCTGCATGGAACCCGCCTGGTTGCCAACGCGGTCCGCCAGAATGTCGACCACCTTGGCCAGCACGCCCCTGGGTGGATCGCCGGCGGCGGTCAAGGTGCCGCTGTTGTCCAGGCTGGCCGCGCGTAGCGTCAGCGCGTTGTCGGCCAGGATCAGACCTTCGCGGTTGTCCACCGCGTCCGTGGGGGTAGGGGCGGCGGTCGCGGTGATGCTCAAATCGCGCCCCGCCAGCGTGCCGTGGCGGTTGACGATGGCGGCGGCCTCGAGGCGCGCATCGCCCTCGGCAGTAATCCGCCCGCCGGTGTTGTCGAGATTTCCGTCCAGCTTGATCGCGGCATCGCGCGTTGCGGCCAGATCGCCACCCTGGTTGCGCAGATTGGCGGCGGTGACATCCAGGGCGTTCCCCTGGACGACCGCGTTGCGGCTGTCCACGTCGCCGGGCGTGGACAGCACGACCTTGGCGACGGCGGACAGCTTGCCGCCCGCCAGGTCCAGACCGTCCGCCGACACGCTCAGCGCCTTGCCGGCCAGGCTCGCGCCCGGGTGGACGATGACGCCCGCCTTCAGCGTAAGGCTGCCGGGCAGGTTGAGCGCGCCGTCGGCGTCCACGCCGGCCACGAACTGGCCAGCGTTCGCGAGTTGTCCGGTGGCGGTGGCTATCAGATCGCCGCCAGCCAGCACCGAACCCGTGTTGTCCAGCGTGGTTCCGGCCTTCAGGCTGGCGCGCCCGGCTGCCGAAGCGATACCGGCGTTGCCCAGCCCACCGCCCGCGCTCAGGTCCAGGGCAGCGCCGGACTGCAAGCGGCTGTCCGCCATGGTGGTGAGTTTGCCGACGGCACTGAGGGCGAGGTCGCCCGTTTGCGTCGCGGCAATGCCGCCCAGCGTCGCATCGGTGCCCGCGCGCAGCGTCATGCGGTGTTGCGCGGCAGCCGAGCCCAGCGCGGTGAGCGCAGCGCCGGCGTGGGCCGTCATGCCACCGCCCGCCTGCTGCCGCGAGGCGGCGCGCAGCGCGATGTCGCCGCGCTGCGCGGTCAGCGAGAGATCACCCTGCAAGGCGGCGGCCGTGCCTTCGATGCTGAGCGTATCGCCCGCGGTCAACGCTTGCGAGCCGCCCGCCAGCATGCGGCCAGCCACTTCCAACGCCCCTGACGCGGAGGCGTTCAGCGTGCGGCCGGCTTGCGCCAGCCCGGTCGTGCCCACCGCCACGTCACGGCCTGTCAGCGTCAGGGTCGCGTCGGTGGCGGCGGTCCCGTTCAAGTGCGCGTCGTGCATGGCGGCAAGCCGCATGTCGCCCACGGAACTGAGGGCGCCCGCCACGAACAGGGAGCGCCGCGCGTTGGCGGTCAGCGTACCCGCGGCCTGCAACGACCCGTCCTGTTTGACGACGACATCGCTCCCAGCCGTGATAGAGGCATCGCCCGCTGCACGCCCGCCCAGCGCAGCCGCCAGACCGCCCACGCGGACGTCCCCTTTTGCGGTGAGCGTCAGGCCGCCGCCGGCGGCAATGACGCCATCAGCGTCCAGCTGGGCGCCGGCACTCGCGTTCAGGTCCTGCGACGCCTGCATCCTGCCGGTTGCCGCGACTTCCAGGTTTGCGCCCGCGTCAGCCGTAAGCGCGCCCGCCAGCGCCGTCGCGATGCCGTCGACACGGATGTCGCGCCGCGCGCCCAGGACAATGGGCGAGCCGGCGGTCGCCGCGCCGGTGATGAACAGGTCGCGGCCCGCCTGCGCTTGCAACGTACCCAGGCTCGCGCCAGTTCCGGCGTCGTGGGTGGTACCTGCGATGCCGGCGATTCGCAGGTCCTGGCCCGCGCCCAGCAGCAGCTTGGCGTTGCCCTGGGTCAGGCCCGTCTCGCCGACGGTCAGATCATCGTTGGCCTCGGTGCGCAGGGTACCGTTGGCGACGGTCTTGCCATTCAACTCCGCATTCGTGCCCGCTGTCAGGGTGATGTCCCGCAGACCGGAAATCGTGCCGTTCGCCAGCAGCTTGCCGCTGGCCTGCGCCTGCAAGGATCCGCCGGCCTGCAGCGCACTCGCGCCACCCAGCGTCATGGCGCCGCCGCTGCTGGCGTTGAGCGCGCCCGCGTCCGCCAATACCGTGCCGTCCAGGGTCAGGTCCTTTTCGGCTCGCAAGGTCGCGGCTTGACCCGCCAGCAACGTGCCCGCCAACGCCGCGGTATCCGCCCGCGCCAGGATAGAACCACTGGCCTGCTGTCGCGATCCCGCCAAGGTGGTCAGGCCGCCGGGCGTCTGAATGATCAGGTTGCCGACGGCGAAGTGCTGGCCCGCAAGGCGCTGATTGGCCGCTTGCAGTACCAGGTCGCCCAGCGATGTCATCGTGCCGGTTGCCATCAGCGTGCTGCCCGCGCGTGCTTGCAATACGCCGCCCGCCAGCGCCTGGCTGTCGGCGGACAGGTTCATGCCTAGCCCGGCGATCAGATCCAGGGGCCCGTTGGCGGACGCAGCGGTGCCGGCCAAGTCCATCTGGCCGCCGGCCTCCAGGTGCATGCCCATGGCACCATGCGTCGCGCCGGCCAGTGATAGGTCGCCTGTAGCGAGCAGGCGCGCCTTGCCGGATGCGTCTGCTTGCCCGGTGGCGCCGATACGTAGGTTGCGTCCGGCGTCCATACCCAACGATCCACCGGCACCGACCTTTCCGTCCACGCGTGTATCGCGTGTCGCCCGCGCCTGGACATCGGCCGCTGACACCAATGCGCCGCCCAATGTGAGGTCGCGGCCCGCAGTGGCTTGCACCTGCTTGCCTTGCAGCTTGCCCGTCGAACCCTGCGCCAGATTATTGCCGCTTGTCAGGCTCAGCGCCGCGTCGGTCAGGACGGCCCCGCCCAAGGCCGCATCCTGGCCGGCTCGCAGCGTGACGTTGCCGGCCGACTGCAATTGCGTGCCGGCCTCCAGGGTCAAGTTCGCGTCGGTCTGGGTCAGCAGCGTCCCCGACGCGTACACCTGTTGCGGCAGCACCAGGTCGCGTCCCGCTTGCAGCGTGACACCGTCCTTTGCGGACACCACGCCGGCCACCAGGGATACGCCGCCGCGCGAGTCGGCCGGCGCGTCGGACGGCTTGCCCAACTGCGCATCCGCCTGCGCTGCGGCACCGGCACCGCTATCGGTGGTTACGCCCTGGGCGGGTTGCGGCGGCGCGGTTTGACTGGCCACCGTCAGGTTACGGCCGGATTGCACGCGCGCGTCCTGGCCCGACGTCAGCAGGCTTCCCGATAGCGAAAGGTCCCTGAGGGCGGCCACACGCAAGGCGCCCTGTGTACGCAGGCTGCCTTGTGCGCCCACTGTTGCGTCGCCGCCCGCGTCCATGTCCAACGCCGCGCCCGCGCCGACCGCGCCCGGCACCGCGACATTACGTGCGGCGGTGAGCGCAACCGCGCCTGCCGCCTGCGCCACGCCCTGCACCGCCAGGTCGCCGCCACTCTCCACGCGCAGATCACCCGCTGCCTGCACGGTGGCGCGCGGCGCAATGCGAACGTCGCCGGCGGCATTGACCTGCAAATCGCCCGTCAGCGCCATCAGATTGCCGCCGATGTTCACCCCCACACCGGCTTCGGTGCCAATCAGGCGAATGCTGTTGGCATACATGCCGCCCAGCGCGGCCGTATCCAGCGTTACGCCGGGTGCGGGGCCATCACCTGCCTGCGCCGATACAGCGCCCGTGCCATAGTCGACCCGCGACGCGCCTGCCGTCACGTTCAACCGGTTCGCCCAGACCTGCGCGTTGATTTCCAGCGTGCGCGCAATCAGGTCCACCTGGCTCAGGTTCATGCCGTTCAGGCCTTGTCCCTCGATGCCAAGCCGGCCTGCCGCCACGTCAAAGCCGATGCCGCCGTCCGGCCCGACGCGAGGTCTGCCAGTGGTCAGCGTGGCCCGGTCGGCATTCAGGAACCCGCAGCCATTGCAGGTGATGCCCGCCGGGTTGGCGACGATGACGTTGGCCCGATTGCCCGCCACTTCCAGCGTACCGAGCAGTTGCGACGGATTCGGCGCGGTGACCTGGTTGAGGATCGTGCCCGCGCGCTGATTGCCCAGCATCGGATTGCCCGCCACCTGGCCGGCCAGTTGCGTCTGGCTGGCGCCGCCGCTGTTGTTGAGCACCGCGCCGGACGGGCCGACGTTGAATTGCGTGTAGCGATTGTTCGAGACGCCGCCGGCCGAAGGCGGCGCGATGTTGATGACGGGCACGCCGTTGCTCACGCCCACGGAAGGCTTGGCGCCCGGCACGCTCCTGTCCACCGAGATCGGCAGGGTCTGCGCCAGCACCGGCGACCAGGCCTGCGTGAAGACCACGGACCACACGATCAGGGAGCGGAGCTTGGACATCATTCGTACTCGGTTGAAGAAGGCGAGAGGGAAGGGCATCGCAAGCGTCTTGATGACCGCAAGGAACAGCCACACCCCTTTACCCGCGGCGGATCGCCGCCGCTATCTGCGATCGGCAATTGCGCGTTTCGCGAAGCGCCACGCAGGACTTCATTTTTAGTCGTGGTCAGTTTGCGCAAGGCGTAGGAACGATCCGAGATTCGGCGAGACACGCGCGAAAATCGGATGAATGACGTGTTGTGTGGGCGATGCGCGCATCGGCGGCAATCACCCCGGACCGAGATCGGAAGCCCCGCGCCGGCCTCCCGCAATGCCCAGCGTCCGTTCAACTGGCTCCCATCTTCACCGGATGCTTCGGCGCCCGATAATGCGACGAACGCTTGCGTGATGGTCGTGTCGTGGCCTCAAGGGACCGCCCCGGCTTGGCCAGCGCCCGCGCCAGTTGCTTGCCTGACACCCTACGGCTGCCGACGGTGTCGTCGTCCACGTCCACCTTCACATACAGCCTGAACAGCCAGAATTGCCGTTCGGCGTCGCACCAGTAATAGATCACCCGCAGACCGCTGCGCTTGCCCCGGCTGCGGTGGGGATCGGCGTAGCGCAGCTTGCGCAGTCCGCCCGTGCCTTCGAGCACCACGCCTGCCTCCGGCATCTTCAACATCATGCCTTGCAGCGCGCGGAATGCGTCATCGTCCAGGAACTTCTCGCGGTGGCGCGAGAACTCGGGCAGTTCGACAAACAGGGCATTCATGGCAATGCACGCGTATCACTATCGGGAATCGACTGAAACCCATTTTGAAGGGGTTCAGCGGGTCCATGCGCGTGCGGGCCCTGGGTTTCGGACGAAGCGAATGGCTGCGCGCCCCTGTGTAATATCCCCCCACACCGCCATCAAAGGACCGACATGGAATTGACCCTGCCCGGCAAACTGCAAAAGGCCATGGAACGCGAAGCGGAAGACGCCAAGCGGACGCTGCACGCCCACCTGGTCAGAAAGCTGGAGAACATCACGCCCCCGGCCGAGTCGATCGACCCGAAACCCTTGCGTGCCAACCTGCCGCGCCTGGTCGCCTACCTGGCGCGCATGCCGGGCGTGTCCGTGCTGTCGTCGGAAGTGACCCGCGATGCGTACTGGTGGGTCAAGCTGACGCTCGACCTGGCGCATCCGCTGGCGTGGCGCGTGGTGCAGGAACTGGGCTTCGTCCTGAACGACCTGTCGGTGCAAGAGAAGCTGCCCACGGTGTTCAAGCCGGTGTCACCGCCGCCGTACCTGAACGGCGGCCCGGAGGAATGCCTGGCTTGGGTCATCGAGTCGACCTGGAACTACATCGATCCGGGCTGGATCGCCGAGACCCTGGAAGGGTATCTGCCCAAGCCGGTGGATGACGCGGCGGCCTGGGCGGGGCAGTAGCGGCGAGCCGGTCCCGCACGGCCGCCCCCCACCCGTCCGGCATGAACGCGCAGCCCCCCGACAGACCGCGCGCTAGAACCGCCCCCGCAACGTCAGCAACACACTGCGCGGCGCGCCAAAGTTGTTGCGATTCTCCACGTACCCCGGGTACTCGTAGTACACCTTGTCGAACAGGTTGTTCACGTTCAGCGCCGCCGTCCAGTGCGAGGTCAGGTCATACGCCACCCGCGCATTCCACACGCTGTACGCCGGCCGCCGCACCTTCGAGACGCTGTTGGTCAAGGCGCTTTGCCAGTTCACGCCAGCGCCCAGGCTCAGGCGATTCCAGTCGCCCGGCAGGCGGTATTCGCTCCAGACGCGCAGCAGGTGGCGCGGCGTTTCCTCGCTGAAGGTCTGGCCTTCGCGGTCGGGGTCGCTCAGGTACTTGTTGCTGTTGAAGGTGTAGCCGGCCGCCAGTTGCAGGCCGGTCATCACCTCGCCGCTCAGCTCGGTCTCGAAGCCCTGGCTGCGCACCTTGCCGGCGGCGCGCGAGCAATAGCCGCCATTGCACACCGGGCCGGCCTCGTAGTCCTGCACCGCGCGGTTCTTCTGGTCGATGCGGTAGACGGCGAACGAGGTGTTGAGTTTTCCGTCCATCAGCTCGCCTTTGATGCCGGCCTCGTAGTTGGCGCCGACGATGGGCTTGAGGATGCTGCCGTCCAGCGTGGTGGCGGTCTGCGGCTCGAAGATGTCGGCATAGCTGGCGTAGACCGACCAATGTGGCGTCAGCGCGTACACCAGCCCCAGGAACGGCGTGAACTCGGCGCTGGCCTTGCTGGTGCTGACATCGCTCCAGGTGGCTGCCTGGGTGCTGTAGCGGCTCTCGAACCAGCTGAAGCGGCCGCCCGACACCAACGTCAGGTCGTCCGTCAGGCTGCTGCGCAATTGCGCATAGATGCCTTTCTGCACGTGCGGCTCGTAGCGCGAGGTGCGCTGCGAATCCGGGAAGCTATCGGGCCTGGGCACGCCCGAGTCCGGGTGGAACACGTCCAGCGGCAGGTAGTTGGACGCGTACTCGATGCGGTCGTTGGATTTCAGGCGCGACATGCTCACGCCCACCACCAGGTCCTGCTGCATGCCGAAGGTAGTGAAACGCCCGCTAACGTTGGCGTCGAAGCCCACGTGCCGCGCCGACTTGTCGTAGTTCCAGGCGTTGCGCATCGGCCCCATGCGCGTCGCCGGATCGACCGCGCCGGTCGCATCCAGCGCCGTGGTCAGGCTCTCTTCCTTGACGTAGGCCGCGGCGATCTTCAGGCGCCAGTTGTCGTTGAAGCGGTGCGTCAGGTCGGCGAAGAACTGCGTTTCGTCGCGATCCCACTTGTTCCAGTCCGCCCCCAGGAAGGTCGAGCGCTTCAAGCCCAGCGAACTGCCGTCGCTGTAGCGCGGCAGGCCGCCGAAGAAGGGCGTCGAGCGCAGCCGCGACACCAGCACGCCGGCGCCGAGCGTGGTGCGCGGCGTCAGGTCGTAGTCGAGCGCGGCATACAGATTGGTGTCGCGTTCCTTGACCACGTCGATGAACGAGCCCTTGGTGTCGTAGTCCAGCACCGCGCGGCCACGCAGGCTGCCGTCGGCGTTGAGCGCGCCGCCCGCGTCCAGCATGCCGCCGTAGTGGTCCCACGAGCCGGCGCGCGCCTCCATCAGCACCTGCGTCTCGGCGGTCGGCCGCTTGCGCACCAGGTTGACCGAGCCGCCCGGCTGGCCCGCGCCTTCGAACAGGCCCTGCGCGCCGCGGAACACCTCGACGCGATCCAGATAGGCGGTGCTGCCGGTGAAGCTGTTGCCCACCGCATAGAAGCTGCGCGACAGCGGCACGCCGTCGTACTGGATATTGCTGATCTTGAACCCGCGCGAATAGAAATTGCGTCCGCCGTCGGCCACCTCGCTGATAGTCACGCCGGTGGTGTTCTCCAGCACCTCGCTGATCGTCGCCAGGTTCTGGTCGTCGATGCGCTTGCGCGTCACCACCGTCACCGACTGCGGAATGTCCTTGAGCGCCTGTTCGGTCTTGCCGATGGTCGCCGCGCTGGCCGCGTATGACTGCGAGCCTTCGGTCTGGACGTTGTAATTGCCTGTCACCTGCACCGGCGCCAGCAGGGTGGCGTTAGAGCGCGGCTCGGCCTCGACACGGATGCCGCCGTCGACATTGACGGCGCGATAGCCCGTGCCCGCCAGCAGCGTGCGCAGGCCGTCGGCCACGCCGAACCGGCCATTCAGGCCGGCGCTACGCGCGCCCTGCAACTGCGCGGACGAGTACGCCAGCGAGATGCCTGCCTGCCGGGCAAACGCCGCCAGCGTGTCATTCAAGGGCCCCGGCGAGATCGCATAGTCACGCGCGGCGCCGGACGCATCGGCCTGCGTGGACACAGCCTGGGCACGCACCGGCGCGGCCGCCGTCACGGCGCCCAGCACCGCCACCAGCGGCAGCAATACGGCATAGGAAAGGGAAGGGCGGGCGCGCAAGCCAGCCCGGGCGCCAGGCGGCATCGCCGCGGCGCGCAGACGGGGGGTCTTCACGAAAGCATTACTCCATTGAGGGTCGGTCTGGGCTGGGCAGTGCGCACTGCGTCAGCCCATATGACGAACAACTTCGCCGATCCCCTCAAATTTCTTTCTTGCCCGCTCGATGGCCCGCTCAAGACCGGGCCAGGACGCGCGTCACCTTGCCGCCCCACCACTGCCGTCCCTCGCGCGTATCGATGGGCAGGATCTGGCGCAGCAGCGCCAGCACCTTGCGCGTATCGTCCAGCTGGAACACCCCCGACACCCTCAGCCGCGCCACCGCCGGATCGCACGCGATGGCGCCGTGATAGCGCGACAACTCGCCCAGGAACGCGGCCAGCGGCATATCGCGCACCGACAGCGCCCCCTCGATCCAGGCGGCGCCATCCATCATGCGCGAGTCTGCCGGACCCACCGCCCGCACCCCGTCCGGCATCATCCATGCCGACTCGCCGGCGCGCAACGTCGCCGCGGGCGGTGCGTTCCCGCTGTCGCGCGGCAGCAGCGCCACCGCGCCTTCGTCCACCGCGATCTCGCTGTGGTCGTCCCACTGGCGCACCCGGTAGCGCGTGCCCAACGCCTGCGCCCGGCCGTCGCGCGTTTCCACGAACAGCGGCCGCGACAACGGATCATGCCCCGACACCAGGTAGATCTCGCCCGTCCGCAGCGCGATGCGGCGCACCGCGCCGCGATAATCGATATCCACGGCGCTATCGCTGTTGAGCATCAGCGTGCCGCCATCCGGCAGCGTGACACGGCGCCGCTCGCCGCGCGCGGTGGACACATCCGCCAGCAGCCGCTGCGCCACCGGCGTATCCGCCACCCGCCACGCCACCCCGCCGCCCGCCACCAACACCCCCAGCGACGCCAGCACCTTGCGGCGCGCGCGGCGACCCTGCGCCGCGCCCGTCTCGCGCAGAATGCGCGCCACCGCCTCGGGCGGCATGTCGGCCGCCGGCCGCTGCAATCGCGCGCCCAGCGCCTGCAGCCGTTCCCACACCACCGCATGCGCGGGCCGCGCCCGCAACCACGTGTCGAAAGCCTGCCAGGCGTGGGCGTCGGCGCTGTTGTATTGCAGCTTGATGCGCCATTGGATGGCCGCGTCCAGCACCGCGGCATCCGCCGCGCCGGCACCGCCGTCACTGGCCGCCGCGCTGGCGCGATCAGGATTCATAGGCCAGGCGATAGCAATGCCCCAACGCCTGCGCCAGGTAACGCTCCACCGTCGCCACCGACCTGCCCACCTGCCGCGCGATCTGCGGGCAGGTGTGGCCGTCCATCTGCGCCAGCAGGAACACCTCGCGCACCTCGGGCTTGAGCCGCGCCAGCATCTGCGCGATCTGCTCCAGCGACTCCAGGATCAGCAGCCGCGATTCCTCCGACGGCCAATGGCTTTGCGGATAGGTCTGCAGCACCGCCAGGTAATTGCGCTCGATCTCCTGGCGGCGCCAGTGGTCCACCAGCAGGCGGTTGGCGATGGTGCGCAGATAGGCGCGCGGCTCGCGCAAGGCGCTGTCGCAAGGCGTGGCGGGGTTCGCGGACAGCAGGCGCACGAACGTGTCCTGCGCCAGATCGGCCGCGCGATGCGTGTCGCCCAGCTTCAGGCGCAGCCAGCCGCTCAGCCAGCGGTGGTGGTCGCGATAAAGCGTCGTGATACCGGCGTCGGGGCCGGCGCTGGACTTGGCGGACATCGGGGGAGGCTGTGTGAATGGGAATTGTTCACATTATAGGGGCATGATGCCCCCGCCAGCGCCCCGGCCTCAGAACGGCTTCACCGCCACCAGCACGATGATCAGCACGGGTGCGATCACCACCATCGGCAGCAGGTTGGCGCCGCGCGCTGCGGCAGCGCCCTCGGCCAGCCGCCGCAACCGCCCCGCCTGCATCCCATGCACGGCCGCCAGCCCCAGCACCAACGCCAGCTTCACCGACAACCATCCACTGCCAAACCACCCCGCGCTGCTCGCCAGATACACGCCACTGGCCAACGCACCCACCATCGCCGGCGTGGTCAGCAGGCGCTCGCCCTTGCGCAACAACCGCAGCCACGCCAGCTCCTGCGGCAACGCCGGCCCCGGCAGTTTCGCCGCCGCCGCCAGCACGAATGCCTGCACCACCATCCCCGCCACCCAGAACAGCATCAGCGCGATGTGCAGCGCCTTGACCAGCAGATACCCCATCGCTCACGCCCTCCCGGCCGGCGTCGCCGCGCGGCCCAGCGACCGCGCGATCACATAGCCGCCAAACGGCACCAGCGTCGCCAGCAACGTCAGCAGCAGCCGCTTGCGCGGCCAGTCCTGCGCCGCCGCCACATTGCACGCCAGCGCGATGTACACCATGAACGCCACGCCATGCACCGGCCCGATCCATGACACCGGCGCCGGCATTCCGGCCAGATGCTTCAGCGGCACCGCAATGCCCAGCAGCGCCAGCAGCGTTGTCCCCTCCAGGACCGCCGCCCACTTGAACAGCAAAGGTGTCGAACCGCCGGAATCTTTCATGGACATGGCCACCGCGTCACAAAGAGAACCGGCATTGTCCGGGCTGGCGCAATCGCCAACCATTGGCCAAAATGCCAATCTTCGAAAGAAATCCGCCAACCGTGCGATCGAGCTAACCAGGCTCGTCGCCACCGCCGGAACCCCAGGCATGCCCAAGAAAGCCCCCCATCGCATCGCCGTGCTCGCCTTCGACGGCCTGGTCGCGGGCGACCTCGCCGCGCCCTGCGAGATCTTCCAGCTCGCCGAAACCCTGGACGGCCGCCGCCCCTACGACGTGCAGGTCTGCGCCAGCAAACCCCGCATCCGGACCCACGCCTACGACCTGCACATCCGCGCCCGTCTCGACGTCGCGCGCCACGCGCACACCGTCATCGTCCCCGGCCTGGCCGACCCGAGCCACGACATCCCCCGCGACATCCTCGACCTGATCCGCCACGCCCACGCCGCCGGCGCCCGCATCGCCTCCATCTGCACCGGCGCCTTCGCCCTGGCCGCCAGCGGCATCCTCGACGGCCTCAAGGCCACCACCCACTGGAAAGCCGCCGCCCAACTGGCGCGCCGCTACCCCGCCATCGACGTCAACCCCAACGTGCTGTTCGTCGACAACGGCCAGATCCTCACCTCCGCCGGCGCCGCCGCCGGCATGGACCTGTGCCTGCACATGATCAAGCGCGACCACGGCGCCGCCGTCGCCGCCAACAGCGCGCGGCTGGCCGTGGTGCCGCTGGAACGCGCCGGGGGGCAGGCGCAATTTATCGTGCGGCCCACGCCGGCGTCGCATACCGACCTGACACCGCTGCTGCACTGGATCGAGAGCCGGCTGGCGCAGAACCTGACCGTCGGCGCGCTGGCCGATCAGGCCGCAGTCAGCGTGCGGACGTTGAACCGGCGGTTTCAGGAACTGCTGGGGGTGAGTCCGTTGCAGTGGGTGATCCAGGCCCGCGTGAATCGTGCGCGCGGGATGTTGGAGACGACAGACCTGCCGGTGGAGCGGGTGGCGATGGAGGTGGGGTTCGGGTCAGCGGTGTCGCTGCGGGAGCATTTCACGGGGATCGTGGGGACGAGCCCGATGGGGTATCGACGGGCGTTTCGGCGGGCGGGGTGAGGGTGGCTGGGGCTGCCTGATGCGCGGGGGATGGGGCGGTCTGACGCTTGGTGGCCGAGAACTGGCCTGACGCGTTGCGCGGCAGGCCGTTGGTCTTTTTCGGGTTACTGGATCGAGCGCGGCGCGTTGTGCGTGGCGGCGTCGAACGCGGCGTCATCGGCGTAGGCGCGGGCCGATTCCAGCATGGCGTCGGTCAGCGTGCCGAGGTGTTCGCACAGGCCTTCCACGCCACCCATCAACGCGGCCACCGTCCAGGCGTCCAGCGGCTGGCTGCCGGTGGCGGCGGGTTCCGAGGCGCTGTTGCCGACCAGGCGGGCGATGGTCTGGATGGCGTAGCGGGCGCGTTCGATGTTGTAGAGGTGGGAGAGGGGGACCGGGCCGTGTTCGGGGTCGGTGTCGACTAGCCAGGGGTTTTGGGTGAGGGGGTGGGATTGCATGACAGGCTCCAAAGACTGATGAAGCCCGCTCCCCACTTCCAAATGGGGTGGGCGGGCGCAAGGCAAGGTTGGAAGACCGGCGTCTTTGGAAACCGGCGTGCGCGAACGCACCCTCGCCAGGGCCCGCCCATAGGGACGTGCAGAGGCGTACGGACGTGAAAAAGCCGCCAAGCGGCGGCGGTCCGCCAAAGACATTGCCGGCTTCCAAACCGGGGCTACCCGTTAGTGGTAGTGCGCCAAGTATACGGTAGAGGGCCGCTGATGCATTCCCAACGTGACGGCATTAGCCCTTGAGAGATACCTAACCAGGCATCCTGTGCTAGCTCTAAGCTAAGCAACTCCGTTTTAGAGAGTATCCGATAGGCGACGGTTTAGCACCAAGTCCACACTCGACGAAGATCCGAATAGCTCTGCTCGCTAAGACCCGTGGACCGACAACAGGCGATACGGAACGGTAAGCCGTCACAGGCGCGTTGGGCCGAACAGAGGCTGGTGACGAATGTATCAGCGTCTATGTCGTTGCTAGGCATTGCTGCCCCCCCTGTCTCTCAGAGTGTGGTTGCGGTAGCATTCCATGGTCTGCAAATAGGTCTAGAAACGCGGTGACGAACTTGAAAAATTTCCTTCCGGGCATGTTGTCTAACGGCCGGATTATCTATGCACGGCAACCTGAGCGCATGCATGCCAGTTCGTAAGCAACAGCGTACGCCAGCCTGCGACGGAGCACTGAGTAATTCGGCGAAATCGGCCGAATGGCCGCCATCCCCTTGTCGGGACTTGGTTGATACAACTTTACTACTAGAAGATCTGAAGCGGCGGTATCGCGCCTCCGGTACGCCGATTGACGTCTCATTTCGAGATCTGATGTCCTGGGTACGCGGGGGGGACCAGCTCACCCATCAGATTCATCCATATCCAGCCAAGCTACTACCGCACATCGCGAACTTTTTTGTTCGCTCCAGCTCACTTTGCAAGCCAGGCCAAAACATCCTCGACCCTTTTTGTGGCTCAGGAACCGTGGCGCTCGAAGCCTCTTTGGCCGGAATGAACCCTCTCGTGGCAGATGCCAACCCATTTGCACTCTTGTTAACTAAAGTCAAAACCACTCCGTACGAAACTCTTCAACTAATTGCCGAAGCGCGCCATCTGCGCATGCGAATTTCTCGACTGAGAACAGCAAAACCTATACGGGTCGTAAATGAGCAACTGTGGTATTCAGTCAAAACAAAAAAGGAGTTAGAGAAGATTCTGAGAGCGGTCATGGAAATCGAAAATTCCGATATTCAAGACTTTTTTCGAATTTGCTTTTCTGTACTCGCTCGACGCGTGAGCCACGCAGATCCGGCCGTAAACGTTCCTGTTCGGATAAAGGAAAAGCAGTCTCTTTCTGACTTGGCAAATAAAAAAATCCGCAAACATCTTGAATGGCTCAGTACAGTTTCGGTTGCCGAGGAATTCGACAGGGTCGTCCAGCTAAATATCGGACGAGTCCATGCCGCTAACTCAGCGTCCCCAAAGAGATTGGCCGCGAATATAATTGGGCGAGATGCAAGGCAGCTACTTACTGCGGGCTTCTGTAGATACCCTAATGACTCAGTGCCACTAACGATAACGTCGCCACCCTATGGCAGCGCACAGAAGTACATACGCGCTTCTAGCCTTGCTTTGAATTGGCTATCATTGTGCTCGCCGGATGAGCTCGCGTCTCTTGAAGCACACTCTATCGGGCGAGAACACCTCTCGTCCAAATATCAAGCGGAACCGTTCACCGGCTCTAGTGAATTAACACCAGAATTTCAACGACTCGTTGAACGCATTAGCTTGAAGAATCCAACCCGCGGAGCAATCACGGAAACATATTTCCGTGAACTGGGAGATGCCCTTTGTGAAGTGGCGAGAGTAACGGCTCCGCACGGCCATGCCATCTTAATTCTGGGGAACAATACTGTAGCTGGATTTCATGTGGGCAACGACTGTTTCGCCACGGAGATAATGCTAGAGCTTGGATTTTCTTTAGATTTAGCGCTCGTAGACCGTATCCATTCACGGGGACTAATGACCGCCAGGAATAGTAGTGCGTCTATAATTTCGGGTGAGACTATCTTAATGTTCCGGAAAATAAGATGAAGACTACGGATATCGACAGGGTATTGCGGACACTCGTTGACCACGCATGGGATCGTGAGGTCACTTGGAGTCAAGTCCAAGCTTGGGCACAGAATTTCACCGGCCAGACAGCAACAATCGATATAGAGCGAGAACACGGGTTGATTGCCCTCACCCGTTTCATATATTTCGGAAAGCGACTAGTCCGAGAGATGCTCCGCTCTATATATAGAGACCATTTTGAAGCCCCTCTTATTCAACGCTTACGCCGAAACTGCAAGAACACACGAGACACTGGGTTACTTGAAAAGCAATTTCAGGAAGAACTAAATTCCACTCGTTTCATAGGAGTAGGCAATCCGTCGGAAAGTGGCGCACATCTTTTATATTATTTTCGTCAAATAAATAGACTCTCTAAAGACCTATTTATTGATCTGGGTGCAGCATTTAGCGAAATCCGACCGGGTGGCAGAACAGCCGCGCTTCAAGCGGCCGATTTATCCGCCTGCCGTTACGTTTTTTTTGACGACGTTGTAGGCTCGGCAGATCAATCGACCTCTTATCTTTCAGCCAAACTCCGGCGCATTCGGAAAGCCAACCCCCGACTCGACCTACGCTTCATGTGCCTGTTTTCGACATCCCTGGGCCTGGAGAAATTAAACAGCAAAAGCATGTTTGACGGCAAAGCCACCTGCTTATTCGAGCTGGATGACACGTATAGAGTATTCAATGCCGTGCAACGCTATTTCCCGCCTGGAATGCTCGGCACATTTAACAATCAGACATTTGAACGAATGGTGCGTCATTATGGCCAGATTCTGTTTCCTCATCATTCCGCAGGTTATAAGGATGGCCAACTGATGCTCGGGTTCACTCATAACACACCAGACAATACGTTGCCAATTTACTGGAACGAGGGTCGTAGAACGCCTTGGAGCCCCATTTTTGTTCGCTACGATAAGGTTTATTAAGTCATGTACCAAGTAGATGACTCCAACCCCTTCTCGCTGATACGTGCTTCAGAGTACACCGACAAGCAGATAAATGAATTGTGGGTCGATGTCGGCGGCACTCGTACGGCCACCATTCTGGATCCACGCTCACTGGGATCCAAATATATCCTAGGCGGGAAAGGTACCGGCAAAACCCATTTGCTGCGCTACCAGAGCTATCAGGTATCTCGAAAGCGATCGTCGAGCAGAAGTGGTATTTCAATCATTGAAGAGGCAGGTTGCCTCGCCGTTTTCCTTCGCACAACAAATATTGATGCGCCGCGATTCGAAATGGCGGGTGGCACGACGTCTGCATGGCAGCAATTGTTTTCCACTCATCTGGAGCTCCGCCTCGTAGAACTGGTTCTCGACGCACTGCTAGACATCAAAGAAAGTAGCCCTGGCGAGAAGTTTGACGACCAAGCTTTTGTAGAAACAATTTCGAAGACGATAGGAACATCGGACGAAGCATTTCAACGAATCGGTGGCATCGAGGATCTGCAGATCTGGACGCTCGATTGGTTAAACAGGATTGACGACGCAATTAACGCTGCAGCCTTTTCCGAGAAAGTGGAGCTACACCTCCCTTTCTCCATGGGGGGGCTCGCTTTGCCGGTCGGCGCTGGACTAAAGCAGTGGCACCCAAAGTTTCAGGGGCTTCATCTAATTTATATGCTAGATGAAATTGAAAACCTGACGCTCAAGCAGCAAGAGGTTATCAACACATTGGTGCGGTATGCCGAAGGACGCGCCACGTTCCGACTCACGGGAAGGTTATATTCTAGAAAAACGCTCGCAACGGTTGCTGAAGGCGAAGAGAATCGAGAGGGCTCGGAGTTTTCTGTAATTCGCCTGGATGAGATTCTTCGATCATGGAAAAATTATTCTGATTTTGCGAGGAAGTTCATCTCCAAACGCGTTGGCCACGGTCGCGGGGTAACTTCCACATTTGACCCCCGTGAAATTTTCGAAGAAATAGATTTAGAAAAACATATTGAGCGCCACTCACTTCCGCTAGCTGAGTCGCGATTTCTCAGGCTATTTCGTGAAGCATCTGCCAAAAGTGCCTTTCCAAAGCTCCTAGACCTTTCCGTCATTGAGAGCGTTATTGAGTCTCTAACTACAGATGTTCCTCCCCTATTTCAACGGCTAAACGTCCTGCTTTTTTGTAAAAAATTCGGAAGAGGGAAGAACCCAGAGGACGTGGCTACCCGCATAAGGACAGATTGCCTAGAGTATCTAAACGAGCGTGGGGGCGAGAAGAATTCCTACCGCACAGCAGTTGGGCACTGGAAGTTGGATTTGTTTGCGCAGATATGTAGGGAATCAAAGCGGCGTGACGCTCTAATTCCGTATGCCGGGTTTAATTCCCTAGTGGAAATGTCGTCACATAATCCGCGAAACCTTTTAGTCTTGCTCGCCAAGGTGTACGAGATTGCAAGTTTCAAGGAAGTTGACATTCGTCCAGGTAACAAAATTCCCGTCGAAATTCAATCAGAGGCGGCAATTGAGGCAGCGCGTTTTGCGTTCGAAAGCGATTCCAACTATGGCCAAATGTCGATTCTCGCGCGAGACGCCACGATACGCCTCGCGGAAATTCTGAGAACAGCTCGGTATGCACTCAATATTCCTGAGGTGTCCCCTCTAGCCGTGAGTTTTAACAACGATGAACTGACCCCCGAAGGCCGAAAAATGCTTGAGGCGGCAATTAACTACTCTTTGATCCAAGAAGTTTATGAAGGCCGAATAGATCGAAACAACCAGCTAATTCGCCGTAAGATACAACTTAGCCCTATGCTGTCGGCACGCTGGGGGCTTCCTATCGCTCGTCGCGGTGATATAAGTCTAAGCGGCGAGGTGGTAAACGCAATTTTTGATAAAAAATCAAAAGACGCCTTCGAGCCACTACTAAATGGCCTTCAAAACCGGTGGAATCTCCCGTTCACTCCCGCTTCCAAGGATCTGAGGCAGGAGGCTCTTTTTTGATGGAATACTCGATATTCTACCGCCGTAGCATACAAACCAACCGCCTACAAAAGGAACTCGGTAAATTTGACGTTTTTATTTCCGCTTACAATTCTAGCGATCGCGTTAAGATTATCTTTGACCATATCAACGCACAACAGAAAATTTGGCTCATTCATCCAGAATATCAATACACACCGATCGAGCATCCCATTGGGCATGTTGTAGTCGCGCCTCCGATGAGTGACGAGGTCGCTCAGATTGCCGAGCTTCTTGCCAAAATCGAAAATATAAGCGAAGTTTCGCTCTGCATCGATATAACCGGATTTATGCGGAACTCGCTAGCGTTTCTTATTCCAAAGCTGGCACACCTTGGCGTGAAGTCGTTCACAGCAATTTATTCTGAACCTGTCAGCTATTCCAAACAAGAAGAAACGCAATTCGCAACAACGACTTCTGAAATCGTTCGCCCAATCCGCGGCATGTATGGGACCCCCGGGAATGGAAGGAGCCATTTGATTCTCGGTGTGGGCTACGATCACCAGTTAATTAGTCAAGTCTTCTCGTATAAGAATAACGTCATAACTCACCCTCTCTTTGCATTTCCGTCTCTCAGCGCGGACATGTACCAACAAAGTGCACTTCGAGCAGAAAAAAGCGGGGAAATTGTTCTAAAGGAGGATTGGGTTAACAATCGCTTTTTTGCGCCAGCGAATGATCCTTTCGCTACCGCAGAGATGATAAGCGAGCGAGTCCGCCATATCGATAAAAAAGGGAACAGTGAGAATATTTTCTTATCCCCCTTATCAACGAAAGCTCAAGTCCTCGGAATGAGTATTTTTTGGCTGCTCGAAGGAAAGGCCCGGGGCCGATGTGCAATTCTGCTTCCTGAATGCCTGACGTACTCGCGTGAAACTAGTACAGGCCTTAAGCGCCTTTGGTCTTATGAGGTGGAATTAGTCTAGGCTGGTTAGGGCGCGGATGCCCCGACTATTTGATAGGGTGCAGATTAGGCATATCAAAACAAACGAAAAATTTAACTGCTGCAGCTCGCTGCAGTTTTGACGCCCCACTCAATGCGTGCTTACCCCCCAGCCATTGGGCCTTTTTGCATTTTCTGGCTATCGCAAAAATCGATATGCGCCCCCGGTTATAAGCCAATACGCTACTACGAGAGCGCCGACCATAAAGCTAAGATTTTTGAGACCTCCGTATGACCGCGTTCGAACAGCTATAGCAATCCACCAGTGACTTGAAGAACCTGCAGCTATTTTTGATAATGCCAGATAGTGAACGATCCGCATTAATGCAGATATAGAGCACATAATAACAAGGCAAAATCCAAACAAGATCCAGATCATCCAACGCCAATACTCCGAACTAACCGCCTTCAAAAAGTCAAAAGCTGCCGAGAAAATGTGGCTAAGCCTATCGGAGTTCGCATTAAACGAATTTTGCGCATATCTAATAACATCTGGATGAATAGCATCAAAGGCCATGCCAATTAGAACAAAGCAAGTTGCCGCGATCATTGACGAGAATACCGCCAGCAACCACCATTGAATTGAACGTACCCAACCGTTCAGCGCTCCAAGCATCGCTGACGTCAAACCGAATACTAAGGTGGCCGCATTCAAGAGTTGAATACCGTCCGTCAGCACGGGCAAAAACGCAACAAACAAAAAAGCTATCAAGACCCCGGCAATCATTGCCCCAAAAGCGAATCCGTTGTCGGGCTTGCCTTGTTCACTGAGAACAGTGGTACGAAATTTGTAGATATTTACCGGAAGAGGCACCGCCAAACGATTTTCGCTTTTTGCGCTTCCGCCACCAAATCCTTGAAACAAGAATGCAGCTACAACCCCTGCTATAGGACCACCAACGTACGCTTCAAAATGGGAGTTTCCAAGCATCTCGATAAATCTATCAAGCATATGATACGACCCTAGAAATTTTAACAAAAAGCGCTTTTAGTAAACGGCAGGTAATGCCGGTTTCTTAAGCACTTCTATGTACAGGCAAATATCTTTGCCATCTCGGGTTAACAGCTCAAGACAACAATATAAAAAGAAGAAGGGCCGCAGTTTGCACTGCGGCCCTTGACTTATTCGGCCAACTATAAGTTCAAGCCTTACGCACCCGCCCAATCAACCCATCCAACTGCCCCAGCATCCTCTCAATCTCCTCAGCCGTCACATTCAACGCCGGCATGAAGCGCAGCAGATTGCTGGTAGGCGAACAGGGTGCTAGTGGGGCCTATCCCCGTCTGCACTTCATCAACAATGAACAACAGCTTGTGCTCATCGGCCAGCTTGCGCAGGCCCTGCATGAATTCCTTGGTCGCAGGAATCACGCCGGCCTCACATGGTCGCCAACGTGCCGCCGTGGAAGCCGTGGATAGGTGATCTCCCAAGACCGTCTCCCTCACAAACAACCGTGCCGCACCGTCTACCGAAATCCTCGACCCGCAACATCGCGGCGCGTCTGCACAGGAGCCCACAATTGGGGCTAGAACCGCCCGCTCCCGCCATGCGATAATTGATAACGATTCCCATTAATTCATAGCGCAAGCCGTGGACTCGACACGCGATAGCCGGTTTTCCACCATTTACAAGAACGACCATCCCTGGCTGGAGCGGCGGCTGCGCAATGGATTGCGCAACCGCGAGGACGCCGAGGATGTCGCCGGTGAAACCTTCACGCAACTCCTCTGCCTCCCCGCGCTGGACCAATTGAACGAGCCCCGGGCGATGCTGATCACGATCGCCCGGCGCATTACGTGGCGGCTGTGGCGGCGGCGCGAGCTGGAGCAAGCCTGGCTGGAGATGTTGCGCTTGCAGCCGGAACCGCTGGAGCCGTCGGCCGAGGAACGGGTACAGACGTTGCACGCGTTGCAGAGACTCGACACGGCGCTGGAAGGGCTGTCCTCCAAGGCCAGGATGGCGTTTCTGTATAGCCAGCTCGATGGCATGACCCATGTGGAGATCGCCGCGCGCCTGGACGTATCGCCGACCATGGTGCGCAAGTACATCATGCAGGCTTTGCGCCGTTGCTGCGAGGTGTTTGGGCTATGACGGCCTTGGACGCGCGCGCCCGAGCGGCGGCGATTGAATGGCAGGTCTGTCTGACCAGCGGTCAGGCCAACGATGCGGACCGCGCGGCGTTTGAGCTGTGGCTGGCGGAGAGCCCGAGCCATGGCGCGGCCTGGCAGCGGCTGAACGCGGCGCTCGATGGCACGTTGCACGCGTTGCGGCCGGGGCTGCTGGCCGATGGCGATGCGCTGCGGCGTTCGCTGGTGAGGCCGCAGCTTGCGCAGCGCCGCCGGCTGGGGAAGCTGGCGCTGGCGGGCGGGGCGTTGCTGCTGGGCGCGGGCGTGGCGGATCGCTATGTGCCGTTGCAGTATCTGGCAGCGGGCTATGTGACCCGCACCGGCGAGCGCCGCCGCGTGGCGTTGCCGGATGGCAATGTGATGGAGCTGGATGCGCGCAGCGCGGCGTCGTGGGAGGGGCAGCATGTCGTGCGGGTGTCAGCCGGCGCGGCGATTTTTGAGTTGCGGGGCGGCCAGGGGCTGCAAGTGCGGCTGCCGCAAGGCGAGGTCCGGCTTGCCTCGGGGCGCGCCATGGTGCGCTGTGGGGCCGAGCGCAGCTTCTGCCTGGCCTTGAGCGGGGCCGCCGAGGTCACCACGCTGACAGGCGTGCGCCAGCCGTTGGCGCCGGGGCAGGGCGTCTGGTTCGATGCGCGGCAGGTCGATGCGGTGCAAAACGGCCAGGAGCACACCGCCGCCTGGCAGAACGGCGAGCTTGAAGTCCATGACGAGCCGCTGCAGACCGTGGTGGATGGGCTGGCCCGGTACCAGCCCGGCTGGCTGCGGATATCGCCGCAGGCATCGCGGCTGCGCGTGACGGGGCTGTTTCCGCTGGACGACGGCGAGCGAGCGCTGGAGGCGCTCAGGAATACCTTGCCGATCCGGTTGCAGCGGCTGAGCCGTTGGTACGTGATGATCGACCTGGCTTGAAATTTTTTTTGCGCGCCAGGTGTTTTTTTGATGGCGCCGATGCACATACATGGAACGCGTGCTCACGCATCCACGGAGTGTTCCATGCTTTCCCTGAGGTTTCCGGCCGCCTGCGTCATCGCAGCCGCCGCCAGCACCGCCCATGCCCAGGCGCTGCGTCAATACGACTTGCCCGCCGGCCGGCTGGATGTGGCGCTGACCCAGATCGCCCGCATAGCGGGCGCGGTGATCTCGTTTCGGGCCGATCTGGTGGCGGGCAAGTCCGCCCCCGCCGTCTCCGGCCAGTTGTCAGTGGAGGAAGCCACTGCCCGCGCGCTGGCCGGCAGCGGGCTGGAACTGCGGCGCACGCCGGATGGCAGCCTGACGGTGACCCCGGCCAGCGCGACGACGCTGGCGCCGGTGACGGTGGAAGCGGCCACGTTGGGGGTGACCGAGGGGACCCATTCCTACACCACGCCGGTCATGTCCACGGCCACCAAGTTCGCGCTGTCCCCGCGCGAGACGCCGCAGTCGGTCAGCGTGGTGACGCGCCAGCAGATCGAAGACCGGGGCTATCAGTCGCTGGACGACGTGGCCCGCGATACGACGGGGCTGACGACGCGCCAGATCGGCGGCGGCGAACGCACGCAGTTCTTCTCTCGCGGATTCGAGATCAGTTCGTTCCTGGCCGACGGGGTTCCGCTGGGCTACGACTACGACACGCAGGGTGTGGCCACGCTGGCCATGTACGATCACATCGAGGTGCTGCGCGGCGCGGCCGGCATGATGACGGGGGCCGGCAATCCCTCGGGCACGATCAACCTGGTGCGCAAGCGCGCCACGGCGGTGCCGCAATTCTCGGTGACGACCAGCGCGGGAAGCTGGGACAATTACCGGGGCGAGGTCGACGGCTCGGGCCCGCTGAACCAAAGCGGCACCTTGCGCGCCCGCGGCGTGGTGGCCTATCAGGATTCGAACACCTTCAAGAAGGCCTACGAGCACCAGCGCCAGCTTTTCTACGGCACGATCGAAGCCGACATCACGGCCAACACCACGCTCAGCATCGGCGGCTACTACAACCGCGAGGACAATCCGGGCGCGGATTGGAATGGCCTGCCGACGCGCAGGGACGGCAGCTTCTATGACTTCAAACGCTCGACCCGCCTGTCGCCGGACTGGGCCTATTGGAACAAGGAGAACACCAGCTTCTTCGCCGAGCTCGACCACCGTTTCGAGAACGGCTGGTCCGGCAAGCTGACCGCCCGCACGCTGCGCGCCAAGATGAATATGCTGGGCAGCTATCTGTACCCCCTGGAAGACTCGACGCTCTTCGGGCAGGGGCTGGGCCAGTATGCCTATGACAAGACCCAGTACAGCGTGGACGGCTATCTTAGCGGCCCGTTCACGCTGCTGGGGCGCACGCATGAGCTGGTGCTGGGCGGCAGCTTCCTGAAGAACAAGGACGACGACGGCCCTGGCGGCTGGCCGTTGGACTACAACATGACGGTCGACCCGGAACACTGGAATTCCAGCGCCGTCGAAAAGCCCGCGTTCGTCTACCCGTGGTCGCGCAAGGGATACCAGCGCCAGGTCAGCGGCTACGCCACCACCCGCCTGAGCCTGGCCGACCCGCTGACGCTGATGCTGGGCGCGCGGCTGGACTGGTATGAGTACGACATGCAGCTGAAGTCGGGCGATTACGTCAGCCCGCCGGCGGACTACAAGGTCAAGCACGAGTTGACGCCGTACGCGGGCCTGATCTATGACCTGGACCGCCAGCACACCGTCTACACCAGCTGGACCAGCGTGTTCCAGCCTCAGAGCAATCAGTCGACGGGTGGCGCGCCGCTGGACCCGGTCATCGGCACCAATCTGGAAGCAGGGATCAAGGGCGAATATTTCGGCGGGCGGCTCAACGCCAGCGCCGCGGTGTTCCAGATCCGCCAGCGCAACCGTCCCGTCGCGCTGGACACGTCCATGTGCAGCCCGGGGGTGATCGAGTGCTATGCGCCGTCTGGCAAGGTGCAGAGCCGGGGCGTCGAATTCGAAGTGGCGGGCGCGCTCACGCCGGGCTGGCAGGTGTCGGCCGGCTATACGTACAACCAGTCCAAATACCTGGAGGATTCTGGCAACCTGCGGGCGGGCGCGGCCTACGATACGCAGACTCCGCGCCATCTGTTCAAGCTCTCGACCATGTACACCTTGCCCGGCTCGCTGAATGCGTGGCGCGTGGGCGGAGCGGTGCGCGTGCAGAGCGCGATCAGCTTGCCCGCGTATAACGTGCGCCAGCCCGGGTACAGCATCTGGGATGCCGTGGTGGCGTATCGGGCCACGCCGAACCTGGATCTGCGCCTGAACGTGTACAACCTGTTCGACAAGTATTACTACCAGGCGATCGGAAGCACCCAGGACAACAATCACTTCGGCGCGCCGCGGTCGTTCTTGTTGACGGCGAAATACACGTTTTAGGGTTTGGCCGTGAGCCGTCGGTTACGGTCCTGCGCGGATAACGCTCATCTGGCGGAGAATCCGGGACCCGACCTCGAATTGAATGCCGCGGTATTGGCAGAAGCCTTACGCGGATGAGTACGTAAACAGGATGGAAAAGATAAGGGCCGCAAAAGCGGCCCTTATCTTCATGGCTTAACGAATCGCTTCCATCAAGCCTTGCGCACCCGCGCAATCAACCCATCCAGCTGCGTGAGCATCGTGTCGATTTCTTCCGCCGTCACATTCAACGCCGGCATGAAACGCAACAGATTGCCGCGCGGCGCGTTCAGCAGCAGACCATTGGGCGCCAGGTTGCGCGCGGCTTCGACGATGGCGGGGCCGTCATCGCGATCCATGATCAGTGCGCGCAGCAGGCCCATCCCGCGCTCGCCCTTCATGCCGTACTTGGCCGACAGGGTCAGCAGGCCTTCGGACAGTTGCTTGGCGCGGGCATTGACCGATTCCATGAAGCCCGGCGCGGCCAGGGCGTCGAACACCGCCACGCCGACAGCCGCCATCAGCGGGTTGCCGTTGTACGTGCCGCCCTGGTCGCCATGCGAGAACACGCAGACTTCCTGGCGCGCCAACAACGCAGCCAGCGGCACGCCACCGCCAATCCCCTTGGCCAGCGTCATGATGTCCGGCACCACGTCGGATTGCTGGTAGGCGAACAGGGTGCCGGTGCGGCCCATCCCCGTCTGCACTTCATCAACGATGAACAGCAGCTTGTGCTCATCGGCCAGCTTGCGCAGGCCCTGCATGAATTCCTTGGTCGCCGGAATCACGCCAGCCTCGCCCTGCACGGGTTCCAGCATGATCGCCACGGTCTGGTCATCGATCAGCTTGCGCACCGATTCCAGATCATTGATCTCGGCCTTCGGGAAACCTTCCACCTGCGGCGCGAACATCTTGTCCCAGCCCGGCTTGCCGGACGCCGACATCGTCGCCAGCGTGCGGCCGTGGAAGCCGTGGTTCATGGTGATGATCTTGTAGGCGCCCTTCTTGTTGACCTGGCCCCATTTACGCGCCAGCTTGATGGCGCCTTCGTTGGCTTCGCCGCCGCTGTTGGCGAAGAAGACGCGGTCGAACACCGACGCGCCGGTCAGGCGGCTGGCCAGTTCGATGGACGGCAGGTTGTAGAAGGCCGGCGACGGGTTCATCAGCAGCTTGGACTGGTCCAGCAGGGCCTTCTGCATTTCCGGGGCGCTGTGGCCCAGGGTGTTGACGGCCCAGCCCTGGACGAAGTCCAGGTATCGCTTGCCGGCGTGGTCCTCCAGCCAGGATCCCTGGCCGCGCACGAACACGAGGTCCGGGCGGGAGGTGATCTCCATGAGGGCGTTGACGTTGTACTGGCTGAATTCCATGGCGGTTCCTGCTGAAAGGAGAGAACAGGGGTTGAAAAGGGTGGGAAACGCTAAATGACGAATTTAGCACCGGCGGGGGGATGCTATCGTGACGCACCCCCAGCCGACCCGCCCCACGGCCGCCCCAAAAGGGCCGCTTGCGCGGGGCTCTCTATTTTATGCAACAGGGCAGGCGCCGGGCGCCGCCCTTTGTCGCTTTTTACTGACCGATCATGACACGAATTCTTTCCAGTCTTGCCGCCGGCCTGGTGCTGGCGGCGGCCGCGACGGCCGCGCATGCCGAATATCCCGACCGTCCCATCCGCCTGGTGGTGCCGTTTCCGCCGGGGCAGGCGACCGATATCTTCGCCCGCGCGCTGGCCGAGAAGCTGGGCACGGCGCTCAAGCAGCCGATCGTGGTGGAGAACCGCGCCGGCGCCGGCAGCAATATCGGCATGGAGCAGGCCGCGCGCGCGACGCCGGACGGTTACACGCTGGTGATCGCGGGCTCGGCCGCGGCGGTGAACCAGACGCTGTACAAGACCATCAACTACAGCCTGACCAAGGATTTCGCGCCGGTGTCGGGGGTGTTCTCGGTGCCGCTGATGTTCCTGGCGACGCCGGCGTCGGGCATCACGTCGCTGCAGCAGCTGGTGAAGCAGGTACGCGCCAATCCGGGCGAGCTGGCGTATGCCAGCGCCGGCATCGGCGGCACGCAGCATCTGTCGGCCGAGATGTTCAAGGCGGCGGCCAATATCGACATCCGCCATATTCCGTACAAGGGCAGCGGCCCGGCGCAGGCGGATTTCCTGGGCCATCAGGTGCCGCTGATGGTGGATTCGGTGACGGCGGGCCTGCCGCACGTGCAGAGCAAGAAGGCGGTGGCGCTGGCGGTGACGACGGCCAAGCGCCTGCCGCAGTTGCCGGACGTGCCGACGGTGGCCGAGAGCGGCTATCCGGGCTTCGAGGCGATCGGCTGGGCGGCGGTGCTGGCCCCGCGTGACACGCCGCCGGCCATCACCAACTACCTGAGCCAGCAGATCGGCCACGTGCTGGGCACGCCCGAGATGCAGAAGTTCTTCCGTGATCGCGGCGCGGAACCGATGCCGCTGAAGCCCGAGGCCACCGGCGCGTTCATCGCCGGCGAGGTCGAGAAGTGGGGCAAGGCGGTCAAGCAGTCGGGCGCGCAGGTCGACTGACGGCGCGGCTTGGAGGCTGGCGCGGTGGCCTTGCCGGCCTGCGCGATCAGCCGGCCATGAAGCCGCCGTCGCAATGACAAACGCCGGGCAATCGCCCGGCGTTTTCACGTGGATTTTCGGCAGCCATGTTCAGCGGCCGTGGCGAGGCGCGCCACCCATATCAAGGCGCGCTGCCCGCATGCCCCAGCGCATCCATCGCCGCCTGCACCAGAAACCCCCGCCATTCGCGCTTCACATCCATGCGCGCCGCCGTCAGCGCGGCGGTGCCCAAGCCGCAGAAGGCGCTGGTGACGCGCACCACCCGTTCCAGTTGCAGGTTGGCCAGGTCGATGCCGAGCGCGGCGTAGAGCGTCATGCCGATCTTGATCAGTTCCGGATCTACGTCGTCACCCTGGTCGGCCAGGCGGTTGGCCAGGGCCGACAGGCCGGGCCAGTCATAGGTGAAGTCGACCGAGGCTTCGACCACGGCGCGGTCGCGCTCGACGCCGACGGGGATGTGCTGGACGTTTTCCAGCAGGGACTGCATGTGGTCGGTGCCGGTCCTGAGGGCGGCGTCGTAGATGGCCTGTTTGCTGGGGTAGTGGTGCAGCAGGCCGGCTTTCGAGTAATTCACGGCGTCGGCGATCTGCTGCAGCGAGGTGTGGGCAAAGCCGTGGCGCGCGAACAGGGCCGCGGCTCGGTCGAGGATCTCGGCGGCGATCTCGGATTTTGTGGGTCTAGGCATGGCGAATCCTTCCGGTACGCCGCATTTTGCCTGATCGCCCATCAGAACCCTGCGCGTGGCATCGCCGACATGATGCCGATGTACGGCACGACGCGGGGTGGCGGTGGTTCGGACAGGTAGAGGTAGACGGTGAGGCCCGCGAGCAGGGCGAGGGTGGCGGCCATTGTCAGGGTTCCGGATGGTCGGGTACCGGCATGATAAACCGATTTGGTCTGTTTTCTACCATTATGGTTGGTTTTGTAAATCCCTGACGCTGACTCGCTTCGGCCGTTCCCCGGGTTGGGCAGCCTTCTTTCCGCGGCACGTCCGGTAACCACCGCGGTGCGCATCGTGCGCCGCGATGGCGCGCACCGCACCATCACGGTGCACCCGCTCCGGCGCGCCTGCGGGCATCCCGAGCGCCCGCCAAATGGCACGGAACTTGCTTTTCAGGTTTTGTATACCGAATTGGTGTGCAACGCTCGACCCCACCCCGGGGCGGCGCGCCCTGGAGAGTTCCTCATGAACCGTAGAACCCTGTTGCTGTCCCTCTGCACCGCCGCCACGCTGCTGGCCGCGCCGCTCACGCATGCCGACACCCTGGACGACATCGTCAAGGCCGGCACCCTCAAGGTCGCCGTGCCGCAGGACTTTCCGCCGTTCGGCTCGGTCGGTTCGGACATGAAGCCGCTGGGCTACGACATCGACACCGCCGCGCTGATCGCCAAGCAGCTGGGCGTGAAGCTGGAGCTGGTGCCGGTGACCAGCGCCAATCGCGTGCCGTACCTGCAGACGCGCAAGGTGGACCTGGTGATTTCCAGCCTGGGCAAGAATCCCGAGCGCGAGAAGGCGATCGACTTCTCGGATGCGTATGCGCCGTTCTTCAATGGCGTGTTCGGCCCGGCCGACCTGAAGGTGGCGTCGGCCGCCGACCTGGCGGGCAAGACCATCGGCGTGACGCGCGGCGCGGTCGAGGACATCGAGCTCACCAAGATCGCGCCGCCCACGGCGACGCTCAAGCGCTATGAGGACAACAACGGCACCATCACCGCCTTCCTGTCGGGCCAGGTGCCGCTGATCGCGACCGGCAACGTGGTGGCCGCCGCGATCCTGGCGCGCAATCCGCCCAAGAAGCCGGAGACCAAGTTCCTGATCAAGGATTCGCCCTGCTACATCGGCATGAACAAGGATGAGCCGAAGCTGCGCGCCAAGGTCAACGAGATCCTGGCCAACGCCAAGCGCGATGGTTCGCTGGCGGCGATTTCCAGGAAATGGCTGGGCGCCGACCTGCCCAAGGACCTGTAAGGCGGGCGCGCGCGCCGGGGCGCTTTCATGGCTTATCAATTCGACTTCGCTTCCGTGTTCGATTACACGCCGGTGCTCGTCAAGGGCATTGGCGTGACGGTCGAGCTGATCGCCTTTGGCGCGGTGGCGGGCGTGGCGCTGGGCATCGGCTGCGCCTGGGCCCGCACGCAGGGGCCGCGCTGGCTGCGCGCGCCCGTCACCGCCTATGTGGAGGTGGTGCGCAATACGCCGTTCCTGATCCAGCTGTTCTTCGTGTTCTTCGGCCTGCCGTCGCTGGGCGTGCAGTTCAACGAGATGCAGGCGGCCTGCCTGGCGATGGCGCTGAACCTGGGCGCCTACAGCGCCGAGATCATCCGCGCCGGCATCGACGCCACGCCCAAGGGCCAGTATGAGGCCGGCGCCAGCCTGGCGATGACGCGCTGGCAGGTGTTCCGCCATATCGTGCTGAAACCCGCGCTGGCGCGCATCTGGCCGGCCCTGTCGTCGCAGATCGTGATCGTGATGCTGGGGTCGGCGGTGTGTTCGCAGATCGCGGCCGAGGACCTGACGTTCGCGGCCAACTTCATCCAGTCGCGCAATTTCCGCGCGTTCGAGGTGTATTTCGTGACCACCGGCATCTATCTGGCGCTGGCGGTGCTGTTGCGCCAGTTGCTGCGCATGACGGGCAGGCGGTTTTTCCGCAAGGCGGTGCGATGATCGAGTTCTCAACCTGGGACATCGTCCGCAACCTGCTGCTGGCCGCGCGCTGGACGATCGTGCTGTCGCTGGTGGCCTTTGCCGGCGGCGCGCTGATGGGCACGCTGGCGCTGATGATGCGGACTTCGCGCGTGACCGTGATGCGGCGCGTGAGCTGGGCCTATATCGAGCTGTTCCAGGGCACGCCGCTGCTGATGCAGCTGTTCCTGGCGTTCTTCGGGCTGTCGTTGATCGGCGTGGAGGTGCCGCCGTGGCTGGCCGCGGGCGCGGCGCTGACGCTGTGGTCGGGCGCGTTCCTGGCCGAGATCTGGCGCGGCTGCGTGGAAGCGATTCCGAAGGGCCAGTGGGAAGCCTCGGCCAGCCTGGCGCTGGGCTACGTGCAGCAGATGCGCCACGTGGTGCTGCCGCAGGCGCTGCGCATCGCGGTGGCGCCGACCGTCGGCTTCGCGGTGCAGATCGTCAAGAGCACGGCGCTGACCTCCATCATCGGTTTCACCGAGCTGTCCAAGGCCAGCACGGTGATCACCAACGCCACCTTCAGCCCCTTCACCGTCTATGCCTGCGCCGCGCTGATCTATTTCGCGCTGTGCTGGCCCCTGTCGCGCCTCAGCCTCCGGCTGGAAAGGAAGTTGCATGCCCCTCATCGCCCTTGAAGACGTCCGCAAGAAGTTCGGCGACAACGAAGTCCTGAAAGGGGTGACGTTGCGCGTCGAGCCCGGCGAGGTGATCGCCATCATCGGCAAGAGCGGCTCCGGCAAGAGCACGCTGCTGCGCTGCGTGAACGGACTGGAGCAGATCGACGGCGGCGCCATCATGGTGGCCGACGCGCAGCTGGGCGACGACGAGCTGCGGCTGCGCGCGCTGCGGCTGAAGGTGGGCATGATCTTCCAGCAGTTCAACCTGTTCCCGCACCTGACGGTGGGGCGCAACGTGATGCTGTCGCCGATGGTGGCCAAGCGCATGCCGCAGGACGAGGCGGCCGCGCTGGCGCGGGCGATGCTGACGCGGGTGGGGCTGGAACACAAGTTCGACGCCTGGCCCGATGAATTGTCGGGCGGCCAGCAGCAGCGCGTGGCGATCGCCCGCGCGCTGGCGATGCAGCCGCTGGCGCTGCTGTGCGACGAGATCACGTCGGCGCTGGACCCGGAGCTGGTCAACGAGGTGCTGGCGGTGGTGCGCGAGCTGGCCGCCGACGGCATGACGCTGCTGATGGTGACGCACGAGATGCGCTTTGCGCGCGAGGTCTGCGACCGGGTGGTGTTCATGCACCAGGGACGGGTGCATGAGATCGGGCCGCCCGAGGAATTGTTCACGGCACCCGCGACGCCGGAGCTGCGGCAGTTCCTGGGGATGACGGATCTGGCCGGATAGGGCGCGTGGATCCTGGCGTGCCAGGATCCGGATCGTCGTGGCCGCTGGCCGTCACGACGGCATCGAGGCGGGCGCGCAGTGCCTGGCGGCGGCGATGGCCCGGCCGCCGCTGGTCAAGCGGCTGGCAGTCGGCCCAACAATGCGTCGAAGCGACCCAGGCGGACATGACGCAGCTGTCCGCCGACCACCAGGTCGCCATCCGGCAACATCAAGGCGCGCTGGATGCCGCTATCCAGATCGAGCGCACCGTGGCGGATGCGCAGGACCTGACCGGAACCGGGATGCCACAACTGGCCCAGGTCCAGGCTGCGATGGGGCGCATGCCAATGGCCCAGAAGTAGCCAGTCTTGCGGCAGGGACTGCAGGATCATGCCGCCGGCGGGCATCTGTTGGGGCTCATGGCGGTTGACGACGAGCGCGTCCAGGTTCGCGTGGCAAAGCGCATCGTCTTCAAGCCAGGCAATGGCGCCGTTGCCGCAGGCGACGGGATGCGAGACATCCCCCGATGCCGCTTCGGGATAGCGCAATACCAGGGGATGCAACTGGCCGTCGCGCCACAGCAGAAGCTGGCCACGGCACAGCACGCAGGCGCGGCCGTCGGCCGTCTGGATCACCGCCGAGCGGTCGCTGACGGGGCGACGCTGCGGCGGCGCGGTGTACAGCAATGCCGGCTCGATGACCGACGCCTCGTCCTGCGCGGCAAAGCCTGGGTATGCGAACACCATGCCGCGATCCACCAGCAGCAGGTCATCGCCCGCGAACCCCAGGCTGAATTCGGGCGTGCGGCGCTGCGCCTGCGCCGCGCGCGGCGGTAGCGCCAGGCCGGGCCGGCTGGGCGGCGCGGCCTCGACCCCGGACGCGCGCAGCAGATGTGCATAGGGCGTGCTGGCGATGCCGTCGGGGCCTTGCTCGATCCAGGCGTGGACGCCGTTCGCGGCGATGGCCGACGCCAGCAGGCCGCGATGCGGCTGGAACTTGCAGGCGACTGCGCGCAAGGCCGGCCAGCCGCGCAGGTCCACCAGCTCCGGCATTGCCGTGTCGCGGTTGGCCGCGCACGCCCAGCCCGATGCCAGCGGCAAGCACTGCGCCATGTCCAGATAATCGCCAGGCTGCGCCAGCGGGCCGGAAGCGGGACGCGGCAAGGTCGCCGGGACACCTTGCGGGGCGCCGTCCTGCCGATGCCGCGTGCCCTGTCGGCCATGAGCCGCGATCCGCGCCAGCGCGTCGCCGGCGTCGGCCTGGGGCACGATCAGCAGATGGATGCCATCGTCGTCTTCATCCTGCCCGATCAGCGCCAACCCCAGCGCTTCCAGTTCCTGGCCCAACAGCGGCAGGAAGTCGTCGGCGCGGTCATCACGCAACGCCGCGCGCAGTGCATCGAGCCGCGCGGCGGCCAGCGCCGGGTAGCGCGCCGCATGGGCCTGCCGCAACGCGTCCAGCAACTCCGGCAGCGGCGTTTTCCAATCGAAGGACAACGGCTCCATCGCGATCGGCGCGGCGGCCATCAGCGCGAAAACCCGCGCGCCGAGATTTCCCAGATGTCCTGCACGATGCCGTCGCGATACACCACCAGCCCGTCGTGCAGGTTGAAGGTGGGATCGACGTGCGACGGCACCAGCAGCAGCGTGTCGCCCAGCGCGGGCGCCTGTGCGCCGGCCGCCACGCGCACCACGCCGTGTTCGTCGTTGATGGCGGCGTATTGCAGGCCTTGCGCGCCGTGGATCGCGGGCAGGCCGCATTCGGCGGTGGTGGACTTCAGCCCGGCGTCGAGGATGACGCGGTCCGGCGCCGGCGTGCTCATCACGGTCGACAGCACGAACAGGCTGTTCTGGAAGGCCAGCGCGCCGTCCCATTCGTTGGCGCCGTAGTCGCCGTCCATGAAGGCGTAGGAGCCGGCCTGCAGTTCGGTGAAGACGCCGCTGGCGGCGTCGAATTCGACGCTGCCGGTGCCGCCGCCGGTGATGACGTCGCAGGCGATGCCGCTTTCGCGCAGCAGCAGCTGGTAGGACGCGGCGATGCGCGCGGCCTGGCGGCAGACGGCGGCGCGTTCCTCGCGGGTTCGGAAGTGCTGCACCGAGCCGTGGTACGCCTGCAGCCCGATGAAGTTCACGCCGGGCAGGGCGCGCGCCTGCTGCGCCAGCGCCAGCACGGTGGCGTCATCGGACACGCCGCAGCGGCCCTGGCCCACGTCCACCTCGACCAGCACGTCGATCTCGGCGCCGGCCGCGGCCATGGCCTGCGAGATCTGCGCCAGGTTGGCGGCGTTGTCGACGCAGACGCTGAGCTTGGCGGCGCGCGCCAGCTGGCCCAGCAGGCGCAGCTTGGCCGGGCCGACCACTTCGTTGCTGATGTGGATGTCGTTGATGCCGGCGGCCACGAACGGCACGGCCTCGCTGACCTTCTGGCAACAGATGCCGCGCGCGCCCAGCGCCAGCTGGCGGCGCGCGATCTCGGGGCATTTGTGGGCCTTGGCGTGCGGCCGCAGCGCGACCTCGTGGCGGTCGGCCCAGGCCTGCATGGCGCGCAGGTTGGCCTCGAACGCGGCCAGGTCCAGCACCAGGCTGGGCGTATCGACGCTGGCAAGGGGATCGCCGGCCTGCGCGGGCGGGGGCAGCGCAATGCCGCGTATGACTTCCTGGGACATCGAAGGGCTCCGTGATCAAACCTGCTGCATGGGCGTGGATCGCCGCCGCACACGATAGCCCACGCCGGCCCGGATGGCTGCCAAACCGCCGCCATCCCCTGGTAAACGATAGCTTCCAGGCCATTGGCGCGGGGCAGGGGGCATGCCAGAATTTCAGCACAACAATAGGTTACTTCCATCCCATAACGGAGAAGCTCGCATGAAACTCAGGAATTGGATCGTCACCTTGACCATGGCCGTGGCCGCCGTCGGCGCCACCGGGTCCGCCCAGGCCCAGCAGTTCTTCCGTATCGGCACCGGCGGCACCGCCGGCACCTATTACCCCATCGGCGGCATCATCGCCAACGCAGTGTCCCAGCCGGGCAAGCTCATCGCCACCGCGGTCGCCTCCAATGGCTCGGTGGCAAACATCAACGGCGTGATGGGCGGATCTTTCGAAGCCGGCTTCACGCAATCGGACGTGGCGTTCTGGGCCTACAGCGGCACCGGCACGTTCGAGGGCAAGCCCAAGGCGCAGGACCTGCGGCTGATCGCCACCCTGTATCCGGAGAGCATCCACCTGGTGACGCGCAAGGGCGCCGGCATCAAGAGCGTGGCTGACTTGAAGGGCAAGCGGGTGTCGATGGACGAGCCCGGTTCCGGCACGCTGGTGGACGTGCGCCTGATCCTGGGCGCCTACGGCATGACCGACAAGGACATCAAGGCCGAGTACCTCAAGCCCAATCAGGCCGGCGACAAGCTCAAGGACGGCGGGCTGGACGCGTTCTTCTTTATCGGCGGGGCTCCCGCGGGCGCCATCGCCGAACTGGCCTCCAGCGGCGCGGGCATCGAGATCGTGCCGCTGGTCGGCCCCGAGATCGACGCGCTGCGCGCCAAGCAGGAGTTCTTCACGCCCGACACCATCGCCGCCAACACCTACCAGAACGTGGGCGAGGTCAAGACCATCTCGGTCAACGCGCAGATGGTGACGTCGGCCAAGATTCCTGAACAGGTCGTGTATGACGTCACCAAGGCCCTGTACAGCGACGCCACCCGCAAGACGCTGGACAGCGGCCACGCCAAGGGCAAGCTCATCACCCGCGAGAACGCGGTCAAGGGCGCCGGCATTCCGTTCCACCCGGGCGCCGAGAAGTTCTACAAGGAAATCGGCCTGCTGAAGTAAGCGCCGGTCTGTTGCCTTCCTGATGGGCGCGGCGCACGGCGCCGCGATCGCGCAGGGCCGCCACGAGCGGCCCTGTTCGCGCAATCACCTGAGAACCCTGGCTATGGAAATAGACCACGATAAAACGCAGCGGCTGGCGGAAAAGTACGACGCCGAGATCCGCTTCCGGCCGCTGCACAAGACCGCCACCTGGATCGTCTCCGGGCTGCTGGTGGCGCTGTCGCTGTTCCACTACTACACCGCCGGTTTCGGCCTCTTGCGCGAGGCCACGCACCGCGGCGTGCACCTGGCCTTCGTGCTGAGCCTGATCTTCCTGGTGTTCGGCTTTTCCAAGGCGCACTACCAGCGCGAGCCGAAATCGACCTGGTACGCGCCGGGCGGCGTGCCGCTGTACGACTGGATCATCGCCATCGCGCTGGCGCTGTCGGTGCTGTACATCCCCTACATATTCGAGGACCTGGCGTTCCGCGTCGGCAATCCGCTGCCGATCGACGTGTTCATGGGCTCGATCCTGCTGATCGGGCTGCTGGAAGCGACGCGCCGCGCCATGGGCTGGCCGTTGCCGATCATCGCGCTGGTGTTCATGGCCTATGCCGCGTTCGGGCCTTATTTTCCCGGACTGCTGCAACACGCGGGCAACACGTGGTCGCAGATCGTCAACCACATGTACCTGACCAGCCAGGGCGTCTACGGCGTGGCGGTGGGGGTGGTGGCGACCTACGTGTTCCACTTCGTGCTGTTCGGCGTGCTGGCCACGCGCATCGGGCTGGGGCAGCTGTTCCTGGACGTGGCGTCCACTATCGCCGGCCGCTATGCCGGCGGGCCGGCCAAGGTGTCGGTATTCGGCTCGGCGATGTTCGGCATGCTGTCGGGGTCGTCGGTGGCCAATGCCGTGACCGTGGGCTCGCTGACCATTCCGGCGATGATCCGCATCGGCTATCCGCGCCATTTCGCGGCGGGGGTGGAGGCGGCCAGCAGCACCGGCGGCCAGATCACGCCGCCGATCATGGGCGCGGCCGCGTTCCTGATGATCGAGTTCCTCGGCATCCCGTACCAGCAGATCGCGATCGCCGGCATCTTCCCGGCCTTCCTGTATTTCTTCGGCATGTTCATGCAGGTGCATTTCGAGGCCAAGCGCGAGGGCCTGCGCGGGCTGACCGCCGAGGAAATGCCCAAGCTGAAGCAGTCGTTCAAGATGCGCTGGCCAACGCTGATTCCGCTGTTCCTGCTGATCGGCGTGCTGGCCAGCGGCCGCACGCCGTACCTGGCGGCGTTCGCCGGCATCACGGGCTGCATCGTCGTGGGCCTGCTCAATCCGTTCCAGCGGCTGCGGCTGCGCGATCTGTATGAGGCCTTCGAAACGGGTGCGAAGTATGCGCTGGCAGTGGGCGCGGCGGCCGGCACGGTGGGCATCGTGATCGGCGTCGTGACGCTGACCGGCGTGGGTTTCAAGATCTCATACATCGTGATTTCGGCGGCCCAGTCGATCGCGGGCGTGGCGGGCGCGATCATTCCCGAGGCCATCGCCAACGCCCAGTCGTTGACGCTGATCGCGGCGCTAATCATGACCGGCATCGTCTGCATCCTGATGGGTTGCGGCATTCCCACCACCGCCAACTACCTGATCATGGTGGCGGTGGCCGCGCCGACGCTGGTGCAGCTGGGGGTGCAGCCGATCGCGGCGCACTTCTTCGTGTTCTATTTCGGCATCCTGGCCGACATCACGCCCCCGGTGGCGCTGGCGGCCTACGCGGCGGCGGGCATGGCGGGCAGCGATCCGTTCAAGACCGGCAATACCGCGTTCCGGCTGGGCATCACCAAGCTGATCGTGCCCTTCGTGTTCGTGTTCTCGCCGTCGCTGCTGATCTCGGTGCAGGGCTTCACTTGGTACGACTTCTTCGTGACGCTGTTCGGCTGCATGGTGGGGCTGGTGCTGCTGTCGGCGGCGTTCTCGCGCTACATGCTGGTGGGCATGAAGAGCTGGGAGCGCTGGCTGTGCACGCTGGGCGCGCTGCTGACCATCTTGCCGGGGCTGACCAGCGGGCTGGTCGGATTGGCCATCTGCATCCCGGTGTTCATGCGCCAGGTCGCGCAGCTCAAGCTGGAATCGGCGCCGAAAACCGCCTGAACCGTAGGGGTATTAAAGAGGGGCGGACCGTAACGGCCCGCCCCTCGGAAATCGCGCAACCCCTTATTCTGTCAGGCATTGCGCGCGGTTTTCGTGACTGTCGCGAGGCCACGACGCCCTGCCACGCTCCCCCTTGTCGGCGGTTGCCCGGGCAAATAAATCAGCGTAAAGTAAAATTCATGTTTGCTGGTCTGCCGATATGCGGGCCGACTGTGCAAACAGGCTCAAGACTGCGCCATATGTTCGATATCCTGGTTTATCTGTACGAGAATTACTACACGCCGCAAGCCTGTCCCGCCGCCGACGTACTGGCGAAACGGCTGGCCGCCGCCGGGTTCGAGCACGAAGACATCGACGATGCGTTAGGCTGGCTCTACGGGCTGGCCGAAACCACCGAGCGCTGTGTCGACCTCGCCCAGGCGCCCACCAGCGGCACCCGGATCTACACCGATAACGAATACCAGCAACTGGGTTCCGAATCCATCGGCTTCATCGCCTTCCTGGAATCGGCCGGCGTGCTGCCCGCGCCCTTGCGCGAGATCGTCATCGACCGGGGCCTGGCTTCGCCGGAATCGCCCGTGCCGCTGTCCAAGATCAAGATCATCGCCCTCATGGTTCTCTGGAGCCAGGAAGCCGAGATCGACAACCTGGTCCTGGAAGAGCTGCTGGACGAAGACGGCGTGCGCTTGCTGCACTGACCGGCGCCGGCTCCGGCCGACGTCCGTTTCTCCGCGACCCGCGCGCATCGAGCGCGCGGCGCCGCTTCGCCGTAACCCCGTAGTTTCGCCACGCCTCCCGTTTTGCCGCGCCCTCCCGTGACCTACACCGGCCGCTTCGCCCCCAGCCCCAGCGGCCCGTTGCACGCGGGTTCGCTCGTGGCCGCGCTGGCCAGTTGGCTGGATGCGCGCGCCAACGACGGCCGCTGGCTGCTGCGAATCGAGGACGTGGACACGCCGCGCACCGTGCCCGGCGCGGCCGAGCACATCATGGGCCAGCTCGAGGCCCTGGGGCTGCATTGGGATGGCGACGTCATGTGGCAATCGCGGCGCGGCGACGCCTACCAGGCGGCGTTCGACGCGCTGGCCGCGCGCGGGCTGGTCTACGGCTGCGGCTGCACCCGCCGCGAGATCGCCGACTCCGCGCTGCGCGGCCAGACGGCCCCGGGCGTAGACGGCGAGCGCCCCTATCCCGGCACCTGCCGCCACGGCCTGCCGCCCGGCCGCGAGGCACGCGCCTGGCGCGTCGTCATGCCGGCCGGCCTTGAACGCTTCGACGACCGCTGGCTCGGCCCGCAGGAACAGGACGTGGCGCAGGCGGTGGGCGACATCGCCGTCAAGCGCGCGGACGGCCTGTGGGCCTATCAATTGGCGGTGGTGGTGGACGACGGCGCGCAGGGCGTCACCGACGTGGTGCGCGGCGCCGACCTGCTCAGCTCGACCGCGCGCCAGCGCGTGCTGGGCCGGCTGCTGGACCTGCCGCCGGTGCGCTACATGCACGTGCCGCTGATCCTGGACCCCGCCAGCGGCCTGAAACTGTCCAAGCAGAACGGCGCCCCCGCCCTCGACACCGGCGCGCCCCTGGCGGCGCTGCAAGGCGCCTGGCGGGCATTGGGCTTCGCGCCCCTGGACGCGCCGGACACGGCGGCCTTCCTGCGCGAGGCGACCGCGCGCTGGGCGGCGCGCTTTCCGCTGGCCTGAGCCGGCAAGACCGGCAGGGGCTGGCGGCCGTCACGGGCGGTGCAATCGCTCGTGCCGAGGCGCCCGTTCCGACGCATGGCCCACGGCCACCAGGCAACATCACGCCGGGTGGGGTGCCGCCGACCCGCGATCCCTATAAAGGCTGCAGATCCTCGCCCAGCATGCGCACCAACAGGGCCTCGCCGTTCTCGGCCACGCGCAGTTCACCGAACTTGGCGACTTCATAGCGCTTGGCCTGGCCCTCGGGGAAGAAATAGGCGTTGGTGACGATGCGCACGCCGTTGTCGCGCAGGCGATAGCGCAGCGGCACCTCGTTATCGGCGTGCGGGCGGGCGTCGGGCTGGATGCGCACGGGCTGCGACACGCCGCGCGCGTCGGCCGTCAGCAGCACGTAGCCATCGGGCTCGTAGCCCAGGATCGAGTCCTCGGCGTCCTGGCGCTCGCCGCCCAGCCGCAGCCGGGTGACTTCACGCCCGGCGGCGAAGTTGAGCGCCATATAGTCGCCCTGCATCAGCGAACGCGGATCGACCGGCGCCAGTTCCAGGATCACCACCTTGCCGGTGGCCAGCAGCTTCTCGCGCTGCCAGATGCCGCCGTTGACCACCACCAGCACCAGCGCCAGGCCGCCCAGGATCGCCAGGGTGCGCCAGCGCAGGGCCGGCGCGACCGGCGGCAGTGGCGCGCGACGCGACGGTTCCTGGGTGCGCATCAAGCGCGGCACCAGCCACACCAGCCCGCGCAGCACGAACAGCAGCACGGCGCCGCCGCCCAGCCACAGGGCCTTTTCCAGCAATGGCACGTCGAGCTGGTAGTAATAGACGCCCAGGTAGGCCAGCAGGCTGAACACGCCGAACAGCGCCACCCGCGGCTGGTTCATGCCGAAGCCCAGCAGCAGCCAGGCCAGCGCGAAGCCGACGCCGGGGCTGGGCAGCCAGAACAGGGCCAGCAGCAGCAGGCCGACGGGCACGCCCCAGGTGACGCCGGCGGTCAGCACCCGGCGCCGCGGCCACAGCACCGCCAGCGCCGCCGCGGCCGGCAACAGCGCCCCGGCGCACACCAGCAGGGCGGTCTGCGGGTTCAACTGCCACATGGCCGGCAGCTGCATGATCGACAGGCCGCTGGCCAGCCAGACCATGCCCTGCACCGACAGCAGGAAGGCCCAGGCCAGCGGCTGCAGCGCGTGGCCGCGCTTGCCGCCCAGGCGCTGGCCCAGGGTCAGGATCACCGCCGTGGCCCAGGCGCCGGTCACCGCGATCGGCAGCCAGACGAAGGCCGCGCGGGCCATGTCGAAGTACAACAGGGCGTCGAGCATGTCGTCGCGCAGCAGCTCCGGCGCCAGGACGCGCCAGATCAGGCCGGCGCCGGCCATCGCGATCAGGCCGCCGCTCAGGAAGCGCAGGATCACGTCGGGCCCCAGCGCGTAGACCGCCGTGGCCATCAGCAGCACGAACAGGCAGGCGCTGGCGAACGAGGTCGACTCGGACATGCCGTAGATGATGAGGATCTGGCCGGCGAACGCCATGGCGGTGCCGCACTGGCGCCAGAACGGACCGGTGTCGCTGCGCAGCACGGCCACGCCGGCGGCGCACAGCACCAGGCCGGCCACCAGCGCGCCTTCCTCTGAGTTGATCACGCCGGAGAAAGCCACGAACACCAGTAGCAGCAGCGTCGACAGCCAGGCGCTCAGCGCCAGGATGCATTGCACGTACCAGGGCGGTTCGGTGTGCGGCACGGCGGGCGGCGCCAGTTGCGCCACGGGTTCGCCGGCCTCGCCGGGATCGACCGCGTTGCCGGCTGAGGCGGCGGCGGGTTCGGCGTCGGCCGGGGCCGCGGCGGCCACCTGCGGCCCCGTGGCCAGTCCGCGCAGCCAGCGCGCCGCCCAGACCGCCTCGGCCATCAGCAGCGCCGCCAGCGGCAGGGCCGCCCAGACGCCGGGCTCCAGCCGCAGCAGCCATTCGCCCACCATCCGCAACGACACGCAGATGACGCCGGCGGCCAGCATGGCCAGGATGATCAGGTCGCGCCGGCCGCGCTGGTAATAGAAACCCAGGCCCAGCGTCACGGCCAGCCACGCCACGCCGTTGGTGGCGCCCAGGCCGCGCATGATGAAATCGCCGAACATCAGCGCCGTCACCAGCACGCCGATCACCAGCGCCGCCAGCAGCCGCGGCCCGATCAGCGTGCTGGCGCGCCAGCGGCGCGCCGCCAGCTCCCAGCCCAGCAGCAGGATCAGGTTCCAGGCGGCCACGATCAGGCTGGCGACCTGCGGGCCGCCCAGCAGCAGCCACCAGTTGAAGGCCCGTTCACCCAGCCACAGCGCGAGGGCCACGTTGCTGACCAGCACCCACAGCAGCCAGACCGCCTGGCTGGACGCCACCAGCGCCCAGGGCAGCAGCAGGACCGCCCACCAGGCGAACAATTCCCAGGTATCGGCGCCAGTCTGGTAAGTTTGGCCTAATAACGCGAGCAAGGCGCCCAGCAGGATGCCGGCCAGGGCCAGCAGCGCGCCGGGTATGCTGCGGCGCACCCCCGGGGTGCCCCGCAGGCGTAATCCGGCCCACGCCGCCGCCAGCGCGCTGAGGGCCAGGAGGCCCTGCGTGCCAGCGAAGCGCTGGATCTTGGTCATGTCCTGCCAGTTCGCCGCGACCCAGCAGATGGCGGCGCTGCCGAGCAGCAAAACCCCTAGCCAAAGGGTGCCGCGGGCCAGGAATTGGCGCCATGCGTGCAGTTCGGATCCCACTTGCCGTTCAGTGCCGACTTGCATCTCGCGAATCTCCGATCTTATTATCCGCGCTACTAAGGCGGGTCTGCCGCCACTGGATACACATGAATAAAACGCTGATTATTGCCGAGAAGCCCTCGGTGGCCCTTGATATATCACGCGCCTTGGGAGGCTTTGCGCGCGAGGGCGACTATTTTGAAAGCGAACGTTACGTACTCGCGTCCAGCATTGGCCATTTGCTGAGCTTGGTCGCGCCCAACGATCCGGTCAAGGGAAAGTGGAGCTTCACGCACCTGCCCGTAATTCCGCCTGAATTCGAACTGGGCCCGACCGACAAGAAATCGGCCGAGCGCCTCAAGCTGCTGGTGCGCCTGGCCAAGCGCAAGGACGTCGATGCCATCATCAACGCCTGTGACGCTGGGCGCGAGGGCGAACTGATCTTCCGCTACATCATCCAGTACGCCGGGGTGAAGAAGCCGATCCAGCGCCTGTGGCTGCAATCCATGACGCAGGCCGCCATCCGCGAGGCCTTCGCCAACCTGCGCGACGACGTCCAGCTCAAGCCGCTGGAGGCCGCCGCCCGCTCGCGCGCCGAGGCCGACTGGCTGGTGGGCATCAACGGCACCCGCGCCATGACCGCCTTCAACAGCAAGGACGGCGGCTTCTTCAAGACGCCGGTGGGCCGGGTGCAGACCCCCACGCTGGCGATCGTGGCCGAGCGCGAAGAGCGCATCCGCCGCTTCGTCTCGCGCGATTACTGGGAAGTGCGCGCCACCTTCGTGGCCGCGGCCGGCCTGTACGAAGGCCGCTGGATCGACCCGGACTTCAAGAAGGACGAGCGCGACCCCGAGAAGCGCGAGTCGCGCCTGTGGTCGCAGGCCGCCGCCCAGAGCGTGGTGGCCGCCTGCCGCGCCCAGCCGGGCAGCGTGACCGAGGAATCCAAGCCGTCGACCCAGATGTCGCCGGCCCTGTACGACCTGACCTCGCTGCAGCGCGAGGCCAACGGCCGCTTCGGCTTCTCGGCCAAGACCACCCTGGCGCTGGCCCAGACCCTGTACGAACGCCACAAGGCGCTGACCTACCCGCGTACCGATTCGCGCTACCTGCCCGAGGACTACATCGGCACGGTGCAAGAAACCATGCGCGCGCTGGCCAAGGGCGGCTCGAACGCCGTCGGCGGCCTGTCGCGCCATGCCGAAACGGTGACCAGCCAGCACTGGGTCAAGCCGAACCGCCGCATCTTCGACAACAAGAAGGTGTCGGATCACTTTGCCATCATCCCGACGCTGCAGATCCCGCACGACCTGAGCGAGGCCGAGGCCAAGCTCTACGACCTGGTGCTCAAGCGCTTCCTGGCCGTGTTCTTCCCGGCCGCTGAATACCGCGTCACCACCCGCATGACCGAAGTGCAGGGGCATCGCTTCCGCACCGACGGCAAGGTGCTGGTCAACCCGGGCTGGCTGGCCGTGTACGGCAAGGAAGCCCAGGGCGAGGACGCCAACCTGGTGCCGGTGGCCGAGGGTGAAACCGTGCGCACCGAGGAAGTCGAAGCCGTGGGCCTGGCCACCAAGCCGCCGGCGCGCTTCAACGAAGGCACGCTGCTGTCGGCCATGGAAGGCGCCGGCAAGCTGGTGGACGACGAGGAACTGCGCGAGGCCATGTCCGAGCGCGGCCTGGGCACGCCGGCCACCCGCGCGGCCATCATCGAAGGCCTGCTCAACGAGGTCTACCTGCGCCGCGAAGGCCGCGACCTGGTGCCGACCGCCAAGGCGCGCCAGCTGATGACGCTGCTGTCGGGCCTGGACGTGTCGGAACTGACCTCGCCCGAGCTGACCGGCGAATGGGAACACAAGCTCAAGCAGATCGAACAGGGCGCGC
The DNA here is from genome assembly GCF_056523125.1 of Achromobacter sp. ISS7. Classification (NCBI taxonomy): domain Bacteria; kingdom Pseudomonadati; phylum Pseudomonadota; class Betaproteobacteria; order Burkholderiales; family Alcaligenaceae; genus Achromobacter; species Achromobacter sp. ISS7. Next base: position 4,579,792 of record NZ_JAWRZD010000001.1, read on the forward strand.
TGGACCGCCAGGCCTTCATGCGCGAGATCGCCCAGATGACGCAGGTCATCGTCAAGCGCGCCAAGGAATACGAGCGCGACACGGTGCCCGGCGACTACGCCACGCTGCAGACGCCGTGCCCCAAGTGCGGCGGGGTGGTCAAGGAAAACTACCGCCGTTTCGCCTGCACCAATTGCGATTTCTCGATCGGCAAGCACCCGGGCGGCCGCACCTTCGAGCTGCCGGAAGTCGAGGAACTGCTGGCCAAGCGCGAGATCGGTCCGCTGCAGGGCTTCATCAGCAAGATGGGCCGGCCGTTCGCCGCCATCCTGCGCATCAGCGACGAGTACAAGCTGGAATTCGACTTCGGCCAGAACGACGAGGACGACAGCGAGGCGGTCGATTTCTCCGGCCATACGCCGGTGGGCAACTGCCCCAAGTGCCAGTCGCGCGTGTTCGAGCATGGCATGAGCTACGTCTGCGAGAAGTCGGTCGGCCCTGAAAAGAGCTGCGACTTCCGCTCGGGCAAGGTCATCCTGCAGCAGGAAATCTCGCGCGAGCAGATGGAAAAGCTGCTGACCGACGGCCGCACCGACCTGCTCGACGGCTTCGTGTCCAGCCGCACCAACCGCAAGTTCAAGGCCTTCCTGGTGCGCCAGCCCGACGGCAAGATCGGCTTCGAGTTCGAACCGCGTCCGGAGAAGCCCGGCCGCGGCCGCGCGCCGGCCAAGACCGCCACCGCCGCCAAGACGGCGGCGAAGAAGGCGCCGGCCAAGAAGGCCGCGGTGAAGAAGACCGCCACCAAGACCGCCACGAAAACGGCGACCAAGACCGCCGCCAAGAAAGCCGTGAAGAAGGCCGCGCCCAAGAAGACCGCGGCATAAGCCGCCACGGTCTACACTTGCGTGGCACGACGAGAACGCCCGGGCAACCGGGCGTTTTCCATTGTTGGACGGCAGGCGCCGCTGCGGTATTGTTGACGCCAAACAACCACACCCGATCGAGACCGAGGAAGACATGAGCACGAGCCCCCACTTCACCACCCGCCGCCGCGTGCTGGCCGCAACCGGGGCGCTGGCCGGCGTCACCCTGATCGGCGGCCGTGTCGCCTTCGCGCAGCCCAAGCTGGGCCGCGTGGTCTACGGGCAGGGCAGCATCGACCCGTTCTTCGCGGCCGGCTACGTGGCGCTCAAGAAGGGCTATTTCGGCGAAGGCGGCCTGGAGGTCGAGTACCTGAACTCGCAGAGCGGCCCGCGCACCAACCAGCTGCTGGCGGCCGGCCAGATCGTCTTCGGCGCCACCGCGGCCACCGCCGCGCCGGCCCTGACGCTGGCCGGCAAGCCGGCCACGCTGGTGTTCGGCTTCGACCGCAAGCTGACCTACGCCAACGTCATCGTGCGCCGCGAGGACTTCGACAGCGGCAAGATCAAGTCGCTGAAAGACCTGGCCGGCAAGCGCGTGGGCGCGACCCAGCCGCAGTCCAGCACCTGGCTGATGGCGCTGTACCTGATGCAGAAGGCCGGCGTGGCCGACAAGGTCGACATCCGCCCCCTGGGCGACCTGGCCACCATGCTAGGCGCGCTCAAGACCGGCTCGGTGGCCGCCAGCATGGCCACCATGTCGATGATGGAACAGGCCAGGCAGGAAGGCTGGGGCGTGCCGATCTTCGACGCCACCACCGAGGCCTCGTGGAATGAATTCATGGGCGGCGACGTGCCGGGCATCGCCGCGCTGACGCTGCAGGACACCATCCAGAAGCGGCCCGAGACGGTGCAGGCCTTCGTCACCGGCCTGGTGAAGGCGCAGGACTTCATCACGGCCCACAGCGCCGCCGAGATCGCCGACGTGATCTACGACGACTATCTGAACGCCTTCCCGCGCGCCGCCATCGAGAAGACGCTGGGCGTTTACAAGGACACGGTGTTCCTCAAGGACAACCTCATCACCCAGGACGCCTATGACCGCATGACCGCGATCATGGGCGACGGCCGCCAGTTCTCGAACGACGAGATCAAGACCGTGCCGTACGCCAAGTGCGTCGACATGAGCTTCGTGCGAAAAGCCCGGGGGCTCTGATGATCACGCTGGACCGGGTGGGCAAGGCCTACCAGACCCGCCAGGGCACCACCCACGCGGTGGGCGAGGTCAACCTGGAGATCGCGGCGGGCGAGTTCGTGTCGATCGTCGGCCCCTCGGGCTGCGGCAAGAGCACGCTGCTGAACATGATCGCCGGCTTCCTGCCGCCCACCACCGGCCAGATCCGGGTGGACGGCCGGGTGGTCGACGGCCAGGTGCCGCCGGCGCTGGGCTACATCTTCCAGAAGGACACGCTGCTGCCCTGGTTCAGCGTGAAGAAGAACGTGGCGCTGGGCCTGAAGTTCCAGGGCGTGCCGGCCGCGCGCATCGCCAACCGCGTGGCCGAGCTGCTGGAGCTGGGTCACCTGACGGCGTTCGCCGACGCCTTTCCGCACCAGCTGTCGGGCGGCATGCGGCGGCGCGTGGCGCTGCTGATGAGCCTGGCGGTGGAGCCGCGCATCCTGCTGCTGGACGAGCCGTTCGGCGCGCTGGACACGCACACCAAGACCCACCTGCACCGCGAGCTGATGGAGATCTGGCGCAAGCTGGGCCAGACCGTGGTGCTGGTCACGCACGACCTGGACGAGGCGATCCTGCTGTCCGACCGCGTGGTGGTGCTGTCCGGGCCGCCCAGCCGCGTGCTGCTGGACGAGCGCATCGCCATCCCGCATCCGCGCGACGTCTTCACCCTGCGCGAGACGCCGCAGTTCGTCACCCACGTGCAAAGCCTCTGGAGCGTGCTGGGCCAGCAGTTCCGCGCCGCCGCCTGATCCCGCCATGACCGCTCCCGAATTCACCGATACCCTGCAGGACCAGCTGCGGCTGGACCGCCGCGCCAGCACCCTGCGGCGCGTGCGCATTACGTTGTGGCAGGTGCTGATCCTGGCCATCATCCTTGGCTCCTGGGAAACGCTGACGCGCATTCCCTGGTTCACCCAGAACACGCTGTTCGATCCGTTCTTCATCAGCCAGCCGTCGCGCGTGGCGGTGCGGCTGTGGGAATGGCTGCAGCCCGGGCCGCGCTCGGTCTGGCCGCACCTGTGGCTGACGCTGCAGGCCACGCTGGTCGGGCTGCTGGTGGGCGTGGGCAGCGGCTTCATCGTCGGCATGACGCTCAGCCGCAGCCGCTTCCTGGCGGACGTGTTCAACCCGTTCATCGTGGCCTTCAATTCGATGCCGCGCATCGCCTTCGTGCCGCTCATCACCATGTTCTTCGGGCTGGGGCTGGCGTCCAAGGTGGTGACCTCGTGGTTCGTGGTGTTCTTCCTGGTGTTCTTCAACACCTACAAGGGCGGGCGCAGCGTCGAACGCGAGCTGGTGGACTTCTGCCGCACGCTGGGCGGGTCGCCGCGCCAGATCCTGTGGCGCGTGCGCATCCCGACCGCCGCCGCCTGGACCTTCGCCGCGCTGCCCAACGCCATCAGCTTCGCGTTGATCGGCGTGGTGCTGGCCGAGTTCGTCGGCTCCACCACCGGCATGGGCTACCTGATGATCACCGCGCTGGCGACACTGAACGCCACCGACATGTTCGCCGCGGTCACGCTGCTGTCCATCGTCGGCATCGCGCTGGTGTACTGCGTCACCTGGCTGGAACGGCGGCTGCTGCACTGGGCGCCCGAATTCCGCGAATGAACCGGACCGCAACCATGACCACTTCCTTGCCCTACCTGCGCAACTTCGACCTGAGCGGCCAGGTCGCGCTGGTGACCGGCTCGGCCCGCGGGCTGGGCTTCTGCATCGCCCGCGCGCTGGCCGGCAGCGGCGCGCGCGTGCTGATCAACGGCCGCAACGAGCAGGCCACGGAAAGCGCCGCCGCCGCGCTGCGCGCCGACGGCCTGGACGCGCACGCGCTGGCCTTCGACGTCAGCGACGATGCCGGCATGGCGCGGGCGTTCGCGCGCATCGACGCCGAGCATGGCCGCCTGGACATCCTGGTGAACAACGTCGGCGCCCGCAACCGCAAGACGCTGGCCGACACCAGCGCCGCCGAGATCCGCGAGCTGATCGACACCGACATGGTGGCCGGCATCCTGCTGGCCAAGCACGCCACCGAGCGCATGGTGCGCCAGGGCGGCGGCCGCCTGATCGCCATCACCTCGGTGGTGGGGGAACTGGCGCGCGCCGGCGACGCGGTCTATCCGGCCGCCAAGCAGGGCCTGACCGGCATGGTGCGGGCGCTGGCGGCGGAATTCGGCGGGCGCGGCATCACCAGCAACGCGATCGCGCCGGGCACATTCGCCACCGAGACCAATGCCGAGATGGTGGCCGACCCGGCCTTCGGCCCGCGCATCGCGGCGCGCAACCCGACCGGGCGCTGGGGCGAACCGGAGGAGATCGCCGGCGCGGCGGTGTTCCTGGCGTCCAAGGCGGCCTCGTACGTGAACGGGCACGTGCTGGTGGTGGACGGCGGGTTGTCTATCCAGTTCTGACCGTGCGGCAAAAGCGAAGGGGCCCGCAAAGGGCCCCTTCATCATTCCGGCGGTCCCGGCAGGGATGCCCGCCTGCCTGACAATCGCTGCCGGCTCAGGTCGTCTCGTCCTGGTACCACACGCCTTCGGCCAGCATCATCTTGTGATGGCCATGGCCGGCCGGCATCATCGGGAAGCAGTTCTCCTGCGCCGTCACCGCCACATCGAGGAAGTAGGGGCCGTCGTGCGCCAGGCATTCGGCCAGCGCCGCATCCAGCTGCGCCGGATCCTCGACCCGCGCCGCGCCCCAGCCGAAGGCCCGCGCCAGCGCCACGAAGTCGGGCAGCGAGGCGTTGTAGCTGTGGCTGTAGCGGCCGCCGTGGATCAGTTCCTGCCACTGGCGCACCATGCCCATGTAGCCGTTGTTGCACAGCACGACCTTGACGGGCGCCTGGTGCTGCATGGCGGTGGACAGTTCCTGGATGTTCATCAGGACCGAGGCGTCGCCGCTGACGCAGACCACGGTCTTGTCCGGATGCGCGACCTGCGCGCCGATGGCGGCCGGCACGCCGTAGCCCATGGTGCCGGCGCCGCCGGAGGTGAGCCAACGGTACGGCTGGTCGAAACGCAGGTACTGCGCGGCCCACATCTGGTGCTGGCCGACGTCGGTCGAGACGATGGCGTCGCGCCCCGTCAGCGCCGCGTTCAGGCGCGACATCAGGTGCTGCGGCAGGATCGCGTCGGCCGCCGGGGTGTAGCCCAGGCAGTCCTGCGCGCGCCAGGCCTGCACCCGCGCCCACCACGGCGCCAGCCGCGCCGGATCGAGCGGTTCGCCCAGCTCGGCCTGCAGGGCGCGCACCAGCGGCAGGCAGTCGCCCACCAGGGCCACGTCCACCCGCACGACCTTGTTGATGGAGGCGGGGTCGATGTCGATGTGGATCTTGCGCGCATGCGGGCAGAACTCGGACAGCTTGCCGGTGATGCGGTCGTCGAAGCGGGCGCCGATGCAGACCACCAGGTCGGCGTTGTGCATGGCCAGGTTGGCCTCGACCGTGCCGTGCATGCCCAGCATGCCGACGAATTGCGGATCGGAGGCCGGGAACGCCCCCAGGCCCATCAGCGTCAGGGTGCAGGGCGCGCCGCTGGCACGCACCAGCTCGGTAAAGGCGGCGCAGGCCTCGGGGCCGGCGTTCACCAGGCCGCCGCCGCCGTAGAAGATCGGGCGCTTGGCCTGGGCGATCAGCGCGGCGGCGCGGCGCACGGCCGATTGCGGCAGCTTGGGCGCCAGCTTGCCCGACTGGCGCCGCGCGCGCAGCGCCGCCAGCTTCTGCTGCGACGGGGTGTCGTCGTCGCCGTCGGCGTCGCGCGGCACGGCCAGTTGCACGTCCTTGGGGAAGTCCAGCAGCACCGGGCCGGGGCGGCCCTGGCGCGTCAGTTCGAAGGCGCGGGCGGTGACGGCGGCGACGTCGTCGACCGAACGCACCTGGGTGTTCCACTTGGTCACGGAACGCGAGATGCCGATGGCGTCGCATTCCTGGAAGGCGTCGGTGCCGATGGCGCTGGTGGCGACCTGGCCGCTGATGCACAGCACCGGGATCGAATCGCACATGGCGTCCAGCAGGCCCGAGGTGGTGTTGGCCATGCCCGGCCCGGAGGTCACGAACACCACGCCGGTGCGGCCGGTGGTGCGGGCGTAGCCCTCGGCGGCGTGCACCGCGGCCTGCTCGTGGCGCACCAGCACGTGGCGCAGGCGCGGCTCGGCGTAGAGCGCGTCGTACAGCGGCAGCACGGCCCCGCCGGGATAGCCGAACACGGTGTCGACGCCGTGCGCAATCAGCGTTTCCAGCAGAATCCTGGCCCCGTTCGCGGGGGGAGTTTCAGGGGCGGCAAGCGCGGCGGCGACGGAGGGGTGCAGGCGATCGTTCATGCTATCCATCTTATTGGGAATCCGGGAGAATATTTATCTTCTTTTCCACGAATTGCCGGCAAACGCAGTAAATTTATCTTTGGATCGGAGGAATCAAAGAAAATGAACCTGGACAAGTTTGATTTGGCGATTTTGCGCGCCCTGCAGGAGAACGCCCGCGCCAGCCTCAACGACATCGGCGCGGCGGTCGGCCTGTCATCCACGCCCTGCTGGAACCGGATCAAGCGCATGGAGGCCGCCGGCGTCATCCGCGGCTACACGGTCGACATCGACCCGGCCAGCCTGGGGTTCATGGACACGGTCATCGTCCACGTGACCCTGGAAAGCCACAGCGAGGAAACGCTCTATGAATTCGGGCGCGCGCTGGCGCAGATCCCGGAAGTGCTGGAAGCCTTCCTGGTGTCGGGCGACTACGACTACTACATCCGCATCGCCGTGCGCGACACCCGCGACTACGAGCGGCTGCTGCGCGAGCAGCTGTACCGCATCCCCGGCATCCGCCACAGCAAATCCTGCTTCGTGCTGCGCCGCCTGAAGGAAACCATGCTGCCGCTGAACGGGCCGACGAGCTGAGTCAGCGCAGCACGCAGTCCACCGGCTGCGCCGGCTCGGGCAGCGGCCGCACGCCCAGCCCGTCCAGCAGGTCGATCTCGATCACCCGCGCCAGCGCCGACAGCGGCAGGTCGTTTGCTTCCAGGCCGAACGGGTCTTCCAGTTCGTCGCCCAGCGCATCCAGCCCGAAGAAGGTGTAGGCGATGATAGTGACCGCCACCGGCATCAGGTATTCCAGCGTGCCCACCAGCCCGAACGGCAGCAGCAGGCAGAAAAGCCAGGCCGTGCGATGCAGCAGCAGCGAATAGGCGAACGGCGTCGGCGTGTACTTGATGCGCTCACAGGCCGCCTGGATCGCCGCGCACTGCGCCACCCGCTGCGTCAGCCCCTGGTACAGGATGTCGGTCAATTCGCCGCGCCGCAGACAGGCCGCCAGGTCGCGGTTGATCGCCATCAGCAGCGCATCCGGCACATTGCGGTTGCCGGCCAGCGTATCCAGTTCCTCGGGTTGCACCCAGGGCCGCACCGCTTCCAGCATGTCCTGGTCGCGCAGCCGCGCCGCCAGCGCGTAGCCAAACCCGATGCAACGCCGCACCAGCCGTTCCTGCACCGGATTGGCCGTGCTGGCCGCCAGCAGCACCGCGCTCTCGCGCGCCAGGCTGCGGGCCTGCACGATCAGATCGCCCCATTGCTTGCGCGCTTCCCACCAGCGGTCGTAGCAGACGTTGTTGCGAAACCCCATGAACACCGACAGCGCCAACCCGAACAGCGAGAACGGCACCGCCGACAGGTGCGTGGGCGAGAACCAGTGCCGGTGGTACATCCAGACCACCACGCACGACAGCACGGTGATCACCAGGATGCGGCTGAAGATGCGGGGAATGATGGAACCGCGCAAAACAAAGAACAGGGCCAGCGCGGAAGGACGCGGACGGACAATCATGGTGCGGGTGAACAAAGAAACGAGGCGGCGCTCACTATACGCCTGTCATCGTGTCATGAGCGCGCCGATATAATTCTGTTTCGTCTCACCGCCACACTCGCCACTCAATGACCACCGAAGACACCCCCATCAAGCCCTGGTACGTCGTGCGCCGCTCCAAGCTGCACGGCAACGGCGTCTTCGCCGCCCGCAAGATCCCCGCGGGCACCCGCATCATCGAGTACGGCGGCGCCCGCATCAGCGCCAAGGAAGCCGACCGTCGCCACCCCACCAACCCCGACGATCCCTTCCACACCTTCTTCTTCGCCCTGAGCTCTGGCCGCGTCATCGACGGCGGCGACCAGGGCAACGACGCCCGCTGGATCAACCATTCCTGCGAACCCAACTGCGAAGCCCAGGAAGGCAAGCACGGCAAGCGCGTCTACATCGTCGCCCTGAAAGACCTCCCGCGCGGCACCGAACTCTCCTACGACTACGGCCTGGTCCTCGACGGCCGCATCACCAAGGCCCTGAAGGAAGGCTACAAGTGCCTCTGCGGCACCCCCCCGTGCCGCGGCACCATGCTGGCCCTGCCCGAAAAGAAGAAGAAAAAGAAACAAGCCGAACCGGAAGCCGCAACGGAAACCGCGAAGTAAACAAACCGCAAGGGCACCAACAGCGCAGCCCCCACAGCCGCGCTCGCCCAACACCCGGCATCCAGCCCCAGCCACGCCCGCCCCACCGCCATGCGGCCCGCGACCGTGGCGATACCGGGCCACCGCTGCCCCGACGCAAGCCCCTCAAACGCCAAAGAAGGCCGCCCGCGCGGCCGCCTTTGGCAACCCCGCAAAATCCTCCACCCCAGCCCGGCCCTGGGCCAGAACGCCAAGCACACCGCTCTCCCCAGCGCCCGTGAAGGTACAACCGCCAAAAGAACCCCACCCCCCACCAGCAAAAACCCCCACCCGAAATAAGCATATTCCGCACCATTCCCCGGACAGGCGTAAAATCCCTAACGTCGTTAACACGACAAACAAGCAGTACGTCTTCAGGGCGGGGCGAAATTCCCCACCGGCGGTATGCCAAGCAATTTGGCGAGCCCGCGAGCGCCCGGCGTCCTTCACGGAGGACACCGGGGTCAGCAGATCTGGTGAGATGCCAGAGCCGACGGTCACAGTCCGGATGAGAGAAGATGTGCCGTCACACGCCCCCTGCCCAGGCCGCACACGCCTGGACAGCCGGTTTGCGTTCGGCTGTCGATGAGCCCTGAAACGTTTTTCGCCCACTTTTTCGCGAGAGCGTTTCAATGTCCAACGTTACCCTTACCCCGCAGTCCCCCAGCCTGGCCGCCCAGCCCTTCGCCGTGCGCCTGCAACGCGCCCTGCATCACCTGCGCCTGGGCCGTCCCGTCATCCTCATGGATGACTTCGACCGTGAAAACGAAGCCGACCTCATCGTCGCCGCCGACAAGCTGACCGTGCCCGTCATGGCCCAGCTGATCCGCGACGGCAGCGGCATCGTCTGCCTGTGCCTGCCCGGCGAAGTCCTCGACCGCCTCGACCTGGCCCCCATGGTCCAGCGCAACCAGAGCCGCTTCGCCACCGCCTTCACCGTCTCGATCGAAGCGCGCGAAGGCGTCAGCACCGGCGTGTCGGCCGTCGATCGCGTCACCACCATCCGCGCCGCCATCGCGCCCACCGCCCAGGCCGACGACATCGTCAGCCCCGGCCACGTCTTCCCGCTGCGGGCCCAGGCCGGCGGCGTGCTGACCCGCCGCGGCCACACCGAAGGCTCGGTCGACCTGGCCACCCTGGCCGGCCTGCGCCCCGCCGGCGTGCTGTGCGAACTGATGAACGCCGACGGCACCATGATGCGCGGCGCCGCGCTCGAGCGCTACGCCGCCCAGCACGGCCTGGTCGCCCTGACCATCGCCGAACTGGCCGACCACCTGCAGCAGCTGCGCGACGGCCAGGCCCAGCCGGTCGACGACGAAGTGCTGGAAATGGCCGCCACCGTCTGAACGTGAAAAGGCGCCCGCTTGCCGCGGGCGCCTTGACCGTCAATCGAGACGCCCTGCGCGGCAGCCCGGTCCGGGCGTGCGCGCTGGGCGCAATGCCGCGGCCTTACGCGGCGGCCACCCGGCCCCGCAGCGCCAGCGCCACGAACACCGCGCCCAGCGCGCACGCGCCGCCCAGCGCATAGACCGCGCCGTAGCCCTGCATCCCGGCCAGCCAGCCGGCGACGGGACTGGCGATGCCCAGCGCCACGTCCAGGAACGCCACGTACGCCCCCATGGCCGCGCCACGGCTGGCCGGCGGCACGCGGCGCACCGCTTCCACGCCGAACGCCGGGAACGCCAGCGAATAGCCCGCGCCGCTCAACAGCGCGCCGGCGAACGCCCACATCGGCGTCGGGCTCATCCAGATCAGCCATTGGCCGGCCGCCTCGATCAGCACGCACACCAGCGCCACGCGCGCGCCGCCCAGCTTGTCGGGCAGCCCGGCGAAGAACAGCCGCGCCACGATGAAGCCGACGCCGAACAGGCTGAACATCCACGCCGCACCGTCCCAGCCGCGCTGGGCGAACAGCAGGCTGATGAAGGCGGTGATGACACCGAAGCCGACGCTGGTCAGCGCCAGGCCCAGGCCCGGCAGCATCACCAGGCCCAGCACGCGGTAGAACGGCGTGCGCACGCCGCCGGCCGCCGGCACGCCGCGCTGCGGCAGCACCAGCGCCAACGCCAGCACGGGAATGAAGACCGTGGCCCAGGCGATGCCTTCGAAACCGGCCGCGCCGTACAAGCGCATGCCGGCCGGCGCGCCCAGCCCGAAGGCGGCATAGATGGCCACGCCGACCCAGGCCATCACGCGGCCCGCGTTCTGCGGCCCGACGCGGCCCACGCCCCAGCTGAGCGCGCCGGTGACGATCAGGCTTTCGGCGCAACCCATGAGTGCGCGGCCGGCCATCAGCGCGGCCAATGCCGCGCGCGGCTGCGACACCAGCGCGTCGGCCAGCAGGTAGAGCAGGCCGGCCGCCGAGCCCAGCAGGAAGCCGGTGACCACGGCGCGCTTGGCGCCGCGGCGGTCGGCCAGCGCGCCGGACCAGGCGCGCGACAGCAAGGCCGCCGCGAACTGCAGGCCGGCGACGATGCCCACCACCAGCGCGCCCTGCGCCAGCACGCCGTCGACGTAGAGCGGCAGCACCGGCATGGGCAGGCCGACCATGAAGAAGCCGACGAAGACCGCCAGCGCCAGGGGCAATATCTGCATGAAAACGGGACGCGCGGTCCCGCCGGCCGCGGGCAGCGCCGCGGCCGTCGAAGCATTCGACATGAGAATTCCTTGGAAGAGGGAAACGGCACCGGGCGGCCCGCTCGCCTTGATCGACGATGGCATAATCGGCCGGTGCTCGACGCGATTCCCGTTGCGTATCGAAATTTTATGAGCCGGTGCTCAGGTTTGAAACTCGCTTTCCCAGAACTCCATGACATCCATCCCGCAGCCCCGTAAATCGCCGCGCCAGCAACGGTCGCAGCAGACCGTGGACACCATTTTGCAGGCGACGGCTCGCGTTCTGGCCGAGCACGGCTACGCTGGCACCAACACCAACCGGATCGCCGAGACCGCCGGCGTCAGCGTCGGATCGCTGTACCAGTACTTCCCCAACAAGAACGCGCTGATCGCCGCGCTGCACGATCGGCACGACGAGCAGATGCTGGCGCTGATCGACACGGTGCTGGACGGCAACCCCGCGGCCACGCTGCGCGAGCGGGTCGCGGCCATCGTCGCCGCCTCGCTGCATGCGCACCTGCTGGAGCCGGCGCTGCACCGCGTGCTGGAACGGGAATTTCCGCTGTTCGACCAGCCGCGCGACCACAGCCGCGCCGACCAGGACATCCACCGCCGCATGCGCCACCTGCTGGAACTGCATCGCGAAGAGATCGCGCAACAGGACCGCGAGCTGGCGACCTACGTGGTGCTGCGCATCATGGAATCGCTGGTGCACGCGACGGCGCTGGAGCCGCCGGCCGGCTTCAGTCCGGAACAGCTGGAGGAGGCCGTGGTGGATGCGGTGATGGGATACCTGGGCGCGCCGGCGGCCGGCGCCAAGGCCAAGCCCGCCCGCAAGACAGCGCGCTAGCGGCGCGCGAACGACACGCTAACGGCACGCTAACGACGCACTAGTCGCGCGCCATGCGCGCCAGGCAGTCGGCGGCGTCGCCCACCACGATGCGGGCGCTGCACGCCAGCATCAGGTTCAGATTCAAGCCGAAGTCCTCGACCGTGAAGCCCTGCGCGTCCACCGCGCGCGCCGGGTCATCGGCGGCCACGCCCACGGCGACCTGCTGGCGCACGCTGCCGGCCTGCGCCGTATAGCCCCACACCGGCTTGCCCAGGGCGATGGCGTAGCCGACCTCGAAGGCCGTGCCCGAATCGGGCTCGGCGCCGCGGAACGTATTGAGATTGGCCATCACCAGGTCGGCGCGCTGGATCATCGCCACGTTGGCCTGGTAGATCCACTGCGCCAGGGCCGCGCCGGACAGGCCGGCGGGCGGCGTGTTGTCCAGCGGGTACAGCCCCTCGAAGCCGTGCGCGGCGGCCAGCGCCTTGAGCCGCGCGCCTTGCGCCACCGCGTCGGGCAGGAACACGTCGAAGCCGGCCAGGTAGACGCGGCGCATGGGCTTACTCCGGATCGGAGACCGAGAATGCTTCGCCGGTGGCGAAGAAGGAACCGCCCGCGACGTAGTGCACCGAGCGGCGCGCGTCGTCATCGAAGTGCCAGCGGTTGCCCGAGAACACGTCGGGCGCGGCCCAGGCCGCCACCACCTCGCCGATGAACAGGTCGTAGGCCTGCTGGTTGTGCGGCTCGGGCACGACCTTGCATTCCAGCCAGCCGAGGCAGCCCTCGACCAGCGGCGCGCCGATCTTGCTGGCGGGGAAGGTGGCCAGGCCGCTGGCCTGGAACTTGTCTTCCTCGCGCCCCGAACGCGAACCGACCTGCAACGTGGCCCGGGCCTGGGCGCGCGACGGAATGCACAGCGCGAATTCGCCGGATGCCTCGATCAGCGTGCGGGTATGGGTGTTCTTGTCCACCACCACCAGCATCTTGGGCGGGCTGAAGTCCAGCGGCATGGCCCAGGCCGCGGCCATGACGTTGCGCTCGGCGCCGTGGGCGCTGGTGACCAGCACGGTGGGGCCGTGGTTCAGCAGCAGGTAGGCGCGGGACAGTTCGACGGGTTCGATGGCGGACATGGGCGGCCTGCTCAGAACATGCCGTTCTTGTTGGCGGGGTTTTCGGGGATTTCCTGGCTCACGTCCCAGTGCTCGACGATCTTGCCGTTCTCGACGCGGAAGATGTCGACCACGGCCTGGCCGCGGTCTTCCGGCGACTCGCGCCACAGGTTGTGGATCACCACCAGGTCGCCCTCGGCGATGACGCGCTTGATGTCGACGGTGGCCTGCGGGTGCTGCTCGAAGTAATGGGGGAAGAAATCCACCATCGGCTCGACGCCGTCGCGCATGTAGGGGTTGTGCTGGGTGTAGTTGTTCTTGGCGACATACAGGCGCACCGCCTCGTCGATCTCGCGGTCCTGGAACATCATGCGGAAGAACGCCACCACGATGTCCTTGTTCGACTGCGGCGTGGCGGCCTGGACCGGGGCCAGACAGCTGGCGGCCAGCAGCAAACACAGGGCCAACGATTTCAACTTCATGCTCATACTGACTACTCGGGTCGTGCGCCGGCTTGGCGGCCTGCCAGTTTACAAACAAAACCGGCCAAATCGACCCTGCCGCCAGTGCGGCCTTGCCTGAAAAGCGCACGGCCCCCTGTGGGGGACAGGGGGCCGTGGCCAGCCGGGTATCGCATGCAAACAACACCGCGCGCGCGGCGCGGCCTGCCCGCGATCAGTAGCCGACGGTAAAGCGGCGGCGCGAATGCTTGGGCGCCTCGATTTCGTCGGCCAGGGCGATGGCGTAGTCTTCCATCGAGATCCAGCTCTTGCCGGCCTCGTCGACCAGCAGCGTGTCGTCGCCGAGGCGGAACTTGCCGGTGCGTTCACCCGGCTCGAACAGCGCCGAAGGCGACAGGAACGTCCAATTTAGGACCTTTTCCTGGCGCAGCGCGTCCAGGAACACCACGCCGCCGCGGGCTTCGGGCTTGTAGGCGTCGGGGAATTCGGGGGTGTCGATCAGCAGCTTGCCGGGCGCCACTTCCAGGCTGCCGGCGCCGCCGACCACCAGCAGGCGCGGCACGCCGGCGTCCTTCACGGCGGCCAGCAGCGGCTTGGCGTCGGCCGACACGAAGCGCGAGGCGCTAACCACGGCATCGTGGCCCTTGAGCAGCGGCGTCAGGCCGTGCGGATCGGTGGCGTCGCCCTGTTCGATGGTCAGGCCGGGCTGGGGATTGACGTCGCCCAGGTTGCGGGCGATGCCGGTCACCTGGTGGCCGCGCTTGAGCAGTTCGTCCGCCACGCGGGAACCCACGCGGCCGGTAATTCCGATCAAAGCGATTTTCATGGTCTTGCTCCTTGGAAGGTGGGCGCCGGGCGGCGGCCGCGCGTTGCGGTCCTGTCCTGCCCGGGCTCAGGCAAAGCCATACTATTCGGCCCGACCGGATCCAGGAACCCACGGGGATGGAAGAGTTTTTTGCAATCCATGCACCAATCGGGCTCCCGTTCCTCCGGCCTCAGGCCGCGGCGCGTTGCGCCTGGTAGACCTGCAGATGGGTGTACGCCGTGCGCAGGCAGGTGGCATCCACGCCCAGCGTGCGGGCGCGCCGCACCATGTCGCCGACGATGTGGTCGGCCTCGACCGGCAGGCCCTGGCGCAGGTCGCGGAACATCGAGGCGGTCATGGCCTGGGACGGATCGGTCAGGATCTTGAGCGCGGCGGCATCGGCATCGGGCCGCACCGCGTGGCCGCTGGCGGCGGCGACCGATTGCGATTCGCGCAGCAGGCCGCGCACGATGTCGGCGCCGTCGTCGGTGGAGGCGATCTGGCCGACCGTGCCGCGCATCAGGCAGGTGGCGGCGGCCAGCGTCGTCAGGAACACGTATTTTTCCCAGATGTCCTGGTGGATGTCCTCGCTCAGGCGGCTGACGTATTCGCCGCCGGCCAGGGCCTCGGCCAGCGCCACGCAGCGGGCGCTGCGAGCCGGGCCGGCGCGCTCGCCGAAGACGATGCTGGCGTGCTTGCCCAGGTGCACCACCTGGCCCTCGGGGCCGAGCGTGGCGTTGATCTGGCACAGGCCGCCCAGCACCCGGTGCGGCTCGAATTCGCGGTCCAGCACGTCGTACTGCAGCACGCCGTTCATGATGGGCAGCACCGCGGTATCGGGGCCGACGGCGGGGCGGATAGCGTCGATGGCGCTCTGCAGGTCGTAGGCCTTGCAGCTGAGCACCACCACGTCGTAGAAGCCCTTCAGGGTGTCGGCGGTGGCCAGCTGCGGCTGCAGCGTGACGTCGCCGAACGGGCTTTCGATGCGCAAGCCCTGCTCGCGCAGGCGCTGGGCGCGGGCCTCGCGCACCAGGAACGTCACGTCGGCGCCCGCCTGGGCGGCGCGGCCGCCGAAATAGCCGCCGGTGCCGCCGGCGCCCAAGAACAACAACTTCATGCCTGTCTCCCTGGCCCGTCAAAGGCGCGGGCCGATGGAGCCATTATGCGCCCGTGGCGGCGCCGGGCGAGGGCCGAAACCGCGCGGGCGCCCATGGCCCGGACAGGCGCCGCGCGCCCCCGGCACGCCGTCAGGCCGGGTGCGCGTGCCGCGCCCAGGCCTCGTAGCCGCCGCGCAGCGCCCAGGTGTTGGGATAGCCGGCGGCGCGCAGGCGCGCGGCCAGCATCGCGGCCGAGACCTCGTTGGGGCAGGCGCAATAGACCACGATGTCGGCGGCCTCGGCGCCGGCCTCCAGGGCCGGCAGCGGCGCCCGCAGGTCGACGGCGATGGCGCCCGGGATGCGGTCGGCCTCGCGCATCGCCTCGGGCCGCACGTCGAACACCAGCGCCTGGCGGCCGTCCTGGCGCCACTGCATCAGCTCGTCGACCGACAGCCGCGGAATCACGCGCAGGTTGCGCTTGAGGATCCAGCGGCGCAGGGCGCGCGCGATGATGTACAGCGCCAGCACCGCCGCCAGCAGGGCCAGCCCCATCGGGCCATAGGTGCCGAGCACGTCCAGCACGTCGTTGACGACGCCGTGGAACAGGCCGCCCAGCAGCAGGGCCGAGCCGGCCCAGATCATGGCGCCCACCAGGTCGTAGGCCAGAAAGCGGCGGTACGGCGTGCCGGTCAGGCCGGCCATCACGGTGGACAGGGCGCCGGCGCCCGGCAGGAACTTGCACACCAGCAGGGCGCGCACGCCGATGCGCAGGTACAGCCGCTGGGTCTGGCGGATGCAGGAGTCCTGCGACAGCGACATCCTGCAGATCACGCCCAGCAGGCGCGCGCCGTAGCGCTGGCCGGCCGCGTACCAGAGCGAGTCGGCCAGCAGGCAGGCGAGGGTGGCCGCCAGCCACGGCGCCAGCCAGCCGGCCGAGCCGGCCAGGGCGCCGGCGGCGATCAGCATGGGATAGGCGGGCACGGGCAGGCCCGCTTGCTCGACCAGCACGTTGGCGAAGACGAGCCAGCCGCCGTACTGCTCGAGCAGCAATTGAATGTCTTGCATGGTGGGTTCCGGCTTGCCGCGCACGGGCGCGGCGCTATGCGGGGAATTTTAGGCGCACGGCCGCGCCGATGGCCGCTTGGCGATAGGCTTCCAGGGCCTTTCGGGCCCATTTCGGCCGCAACAGCCTGTTCCACGACGAAAAGTGTCCACGCACCGCGACGGTGCGCACCATCCTGGTGCCACGTTTCCCCGCTAGGGTGCCTATAATCCCGCCCGGCCATCAGGATTCCCCCGACTTGCCGCGGGAATGCCCCATGGCATACAACTTGCTTCGCCAGGACTGGCCGCGAACCCGCCCATTCGGATGGGGCGCGCCGCCCCGGCGCTCCCCCCATCCGATGACCGATCCCACGCCCTCGACCCCGCCCGCCCACGCGTGCCGCACCGCGACGCCCGGACATCGCCGCCATCCCTCCCATTCCCCATCCATCCTCGCGAAGGAGACTTGCGCATGAAATCCTTTTCCCTCCCGGCCGCCGGCGGCATTGCCCGCCGTGGCCTGCTGAAGCTGGCCGCGGCCGCCGCCGGCGCGCTGCTGCTGTCGGCCGGCGCCCAGGCCCAGGCGCCCGCCAAGACCAAGGTCGCCGCCATCTATACGGTGCCGGTCGAGCAGCAATGGGTGTCGCGCATCCACAAGGCGTTGATCGCCGCGCGCGACCGGGGTGAAATCGAATACACGTTCTCGGAAAACGTCACCAACGCCGACTACGAACGCGTCATGCGCCAGTACGCCGAGCAGGGCAACAAGCTGGTGGTGGGCGAGGCCTTCGCGGTCGAAGCCGCCGCCCGCAAGGTGGCCAAGGACTACCCGCAGACCGCCTTCCTGATGGGCTCGTCGGGCAAGCCGCAGCAACCCAACTTCTCGGTGTTCGACAACTACATCCAGGAACCGGCCTACCTGACCGGCATGATCGCCGCCGGCATGAGCAAGACCGGCAAGATCGGCCTGGTGGGCGGCTACCCCATCCCCGAAGTGAACCGCCTGATGCAGGCCTTCATCGAGGGCGCCAAGGAAATCAATCCCAAGACCGAATTCACCGTGACCTTCATCGGCTCGTGGTTCGATCCCCCGAAGGCCAAGGAAGCCGCCTTCGCCATGATCGACAAGGGCGCGGACGTGCTGTACGCCGAGCGCTTCGGCGTGTCGGACGCCGCCAAGGAACGCGGCAAGCTGGCCATCGGCAACGTCATCGACACCCAGCCGCAGTACCCCGAGACCGTGGTGGCCTCGGCGCTGTGGAGCATGGAGCCGACCATCGACGAGGCGCTCAAGCAGGTCAAGGGCGGCACCTTCAAGGCCGCCGACTTCGGCCAGTACTCGCTGATGAAGCACAAGGGTTCGTCGCTGGCGCCGCTGGGCACCTTCGAGAGCAAGATCCCGGCTGACCTGATCGCCAAGGTGCAGGCCAAACAGAAGGCCATCCTGGACGGCAGCTTCAGCGTGCAGGTCAACGACAAAGAACCCAAGTCGTCGGCACGATGAATCAAGCGCCTCTCGCCCTGCGGCTGGCAGGGATCACCAAACGCTTCGGCAGCCTGACGGCCAATGACGATGTCTCGCTGACGCTGGCGCAAGGCGAAGTGCTGGCCCTGCTGGGCGAGAACGGCGCCGGCAAATCAACCCTGGTGTCGATCCTGTTCGGCCACTATGTGGCCGACGCCGGCAGTATCGAAGTCTTCGGCCAGCCGCTGCCGCCCGGCCGGCCCGACGCCGCGCTGGCGGCGGGCGTGGGCATGGTGCACCAGCACTTCACGCTGGCCGACAACCTGACCGTGCTGGACAACATCATGGTCGGCACCGAATCGCTGTGGAAGCTGGCCTCGGGCCGCGGCCAGGCGCGCCGCCGCCTGGTCGAGCTGGGCCAGCGCTTCGGCCTGGGCGTGGACCCGGACGCGCGCGTCGGCGGCCTGTCGGTGGGCGAGAAGCAGCGCGTCGAGATCCTCAAGGCGCTGTACCGCGGCGCCAAGGTGCTGATCCTGGACGAGCCCACCGCCGTCCTCACGCCGCAGGAAGTGCAGGACCTGTTCGCCACGCTGCGCGGCTTCGTCGACGAGGGCCTGGCCGTCATCTTCATTTCGCACAAGCTGGACGAGGTCATGGCCGTGTCGCGCCGCGTCGCGGTGCTGCGCCAGGGCAAGCTGGTGGCCGAGCGCGAGACCGCCGCCACCACGCCGGCCGAACTGGCCGAGCTGATGGTCGGCCGCAAGGTCGCCATGCCGCACGCCGAAGCCATGGCGGCGGCCGGCCAGGCCGCGCCCGTGGTGACGCTGTCGCAGGTCACGGTGCGCGACCAACGCGGCGGCGCGCCGCGCCTGGACAGCCTGGACCTGGTGGTGCACAAGCACGAGATCGTGGCCATCGCCGGCGTCGCCGGCAACGGCCAGCAGGCGCTGGTGTCGGTGCTGACCGGCCTGCGCCAGCCGGCCGACGGCACCATCCGCCTGGGCCCCGAACACGCGGCCGCGCCCACCACGCCGGCCGGCTGGACCGCCGCCCACGTGGGTCGCATTCCCGAGGACCGCCACGGCGAAGGCATGATCGGCGACAGCCCGCTGTGGGAAAACGCCATCGTCGAAGACCTGAAGGACCCGCGCTTCTCGCGCTTCGGGCTGATCCGCGCCAAGGCCGGCCGCGCCTACGCGGCGGCGCTGGCCAAACAGTTCGACGTGCGCGCCGCCTCGCTCGACGTGCGCACCCGCAGCCTGTCGGGCGGCAACATGCAGAAGCTGATCCTGGGCCGCACCCTGGCGCGCGAGCCGCGCTTCATCGTCGCCGACCAGCCCACCTGGGGCCTGGACATCGGCGCGGTGGCCTACGTGCGCGAACAGCTGCTGGCCGCGCGCCGGCGCGGCGCCGGCATCCTGCTGGTCTCGGAAGACCTGGAAGAGATCTTCGCGCTGGCCGACCGCATCGCGGTGCTATGCGGCGGCAAGCTGGTCGCCGACAAGCCGGTCGCGCAATGGACGCCCGCCAGCGTCGGCCTGGCCATGACGGGCACGCGCGCCTGACGCCGCGCCCCTTCTACTGAGCATTTCTCGAATGAAACTGATCCTGGAACGCCGCCCCGAGCCCAGCCGCGCCGCGCTGGCCCTGGCCCCGATCGCGGCCATCCTCTTTACGCTGGCGGTCTGCGCGCTGCTGGTGGCCTGGGCCGGCGCGCCGGTGGGCCGCACCTACGCGCTGCTGTTCGAAGGCGCCTTTGGCTCGAAATTCGCGCTGTCCGAAACCCTGACCCGCGCCACCCCGCTGATGCTGACCGGCCTGGCCTGTGCCGTGGCCTTTCGCGCGCGCTTCTACAACATCGGCGCCGAGGGCCAGCTGTACCTGGGCGCGCTGACCGCGGTGGCGGTGGGCGGCCTGCACGACGGCACCGGCTTCGACCTGCCGATGCCGGCGCTGTTCGGCGGCATGATGCTGGCGGCGGCGCTGGCCGGCGCCTTGCTGCTGCTGATCCCGGCCCTGCTCAAGACGCGCCTGGGCGTGGACGAGGTGGTGACCACGCTGCTGGGCAACTTCATCGTGCTGCTGTTCGTCTCGATGATGCTGGACGGCCCCATGAAGGACCCGATGGCGATGGGCTGGCCGCAGTCGGTCGCGCTCAATCCCGACCTGGAACTGGGCAAGCTGATCGAACGCACCCGCGCCCACACCGGCCTGCTGTGGGCCGCCGGCCTGGCGCTGGGCCTTTGGCTGCTGAACCGCTACACGGTGTTCGGCTTCCAGATGCGCGCGGTCGGCGCCAACGCGCACGCCTCGCGTTTCCTGGGCCTGCCGGTCAACCGCGTGATGCTGGGCACCGCCATGCTGTCGGGCGCGCTGGCCGGGCTGGCCGGCGCCATCGAGGTGGCGGGCCGCACCGGCTACGTCACGCTCGACATGTCGCCGGGCTACGGCTACACCGGCGTGGTGGTGGCCATGCTGGCCGGCCTGCATCCGCTGGGCGTGATCCTGGCCAGCATCTTCGTGGCCGGCATGCTGGTCGGCGCGGACAGCATGAGCCGCGCCATCGCGGTGCCGAACTACATCGCCGACGTCATCGTCGCCACCTCGTTGCTCGCCATGCTGGTCGCGACGCTATTCGCGCAGTACCGCCTGCGCCGCAACCGGGCTTGAGGAGCACGCCATGGAATGGATGGACCTGTTGAGTTCCGCGGCCTTCTGGGTCGCGGTGTTGCGGCTGGCGACGCCGCTGATCCTGGGCACGCTGGGCGTGCTGCTGTGCGAGCGCGCCGGCGTGTTGAACCTGGGCATCGAAGGCATCATGGCCGCCGGCGCCTTCACCGGCTGGCTGGTGGTGTACCTGGGCGCGCCGCTGTATGTCGGCGTGCTGGCGGCCGCGCTGGCGGGCGCCGTGTTCGGGCTGCTGCACGCGGTGCTGACGGTGCCGCTGGGCCTGTCGCAGCACGTCTCGGGCCTGGGCGTGACGCTGCTGGCCACCAGCCTGAGCTACTTCGCCTACCGCGTCACCTTCCCCAGCGTGAACACGCCGCCGACGATCACCCCGTTCGCCGAGATGAAGTTCCTGGACGGCATTCCGCTGATCGGCCCGGTGCTGGCCGGGCAGACGCCGATGACGCTGCTGGCGCTGGCCGCGGTGCCGATCCTGGCCTGGGTGCTGAACCGCACGCCGGTGGGCCTGGCGATCCGCATGGTGGGCGAGAACCCCGCCGCGGCCGAGGGCCAGGGCCTGTCGGTCACCCGGCTGCGCATGGGCGCCATCGTCGCCGGCTCGGCGCTGATGGGCGTGGCCGGCAGCTTCCTGACGCTGGCGGCCTTCAACGCCTTTTTCTTCAACATGGTCAACGGCCGCGGCTGGGTCTGCGTGGCGCTGGTGGTGTTCGCCTCGTGGCGGCCCGGCAAGGCGCTGCTGGGCGCGTTGATCTTCGCCTTCTTCGACGCGCTGCAGCTGCGGCTGCAGCAGGGCGGGGCGGCGCTGCCGGGCCTGCCCGAGCTGCCCTATCAGGTCTACCTGATGCTGCCCTATATTCTGTCCATCCTGGCCCTGGTGGTGATGGCGCGCCGCGCCGCCTACCCGCAGGCCCTGATGAAGCCCTACCGCAAGGGCGAACGGTAACCCACAAGGTTTGACTATGCTCGATCTGATCCTCAAGAACTGCACGCTGCCGGACGGCCGCCAGCACATCGACATCGGCGTGGCCCAGGGCCGCATCGTCGCCCTGGAACCGGCGCTGAAGGCCGAGGCCGCGCAAACGGTGGACGCCGCCGGCCAGCTTGTGGCGCCGCCGTTCGTCGACGCCCACTTCCACATGGACTCGACGCTGTCGTTCGGCCTGCCGCGCGTGAACCAGTCGGGCACGCTGCTCGAAGGCATCGCGCTGTGGGGCGAACTGAAGCCGCTGCTGACCCAGGAAGCGCTGGTCGAACGCGCGCTGGCCTATTGCGACTGGGCGGTGGCGCGCGGCCTGCTGGCGATCCGCTCGCACGTCGACGTGTGCGATCCGCGCCTGCTGGCGGTGGAAGCGCTGCTGCACGTGCGCGAGCAGGTCAAGCCGTACCTGGACCTGCAACTGGTGGCCTTCCCGCAGGACGGCGTGCTGCGCGCGCCCGGCGCGCTCGATAACCTGAAGCGCGCGCTGGACATGGGCGTGGACGTGGTCGGCGGCATTCCGCACTTCGAGCGCACCATGCAGGACGGCGCCGAGTCGGTGCGCATCCTGTGCGAACTGGCGGCCGAGCGCGGCCTGCGCGTGGACATGCACTGCGACGAAAGCGACGATCCGCTGTCGCGCCACATCGAGACGCTGGCCTATCACACGCAGCGCCTGGGCCTGCAGGGCCGCGTCACGGGCTCGCACCTGACCTCGATGCACTCGATGGACAACTACTACGTGTCCAAGCTGATCCCGCTGATGCGCGAGGCCGGCGTGTCGGCCATCGCCAACCCGCTCATCAACATCACGCTGCAAGGCCGCCACGACACCTATCCGAAGCGTCGCGGCATGACGCGCGTGCCCGAGCTGCTGGCGGCCGGCGTGCCGGTGGCGTTCGGCCACGACTGCGTGATGGACCCGTGGTACAGCCTGGGTTCCGGCGACATGCTGGAAGTGGCGCACATGGGCCTGCACGTGGCGCAGATGACCGGCCAGGACGCCATGCGCGCCTGTTTCCAGGCCGTCACGGCCACGCCGGCCAAGATCCTAGGGCTGGACGAAACCGGCCTGGAAGTCGGCAAGCGCGCCGACATGGTGCTGCTGCAGGCGCGCGACCCGGTCGAGGCGCTGCGCCTGCGCGCTACGCGCCTGATGGTGCTGCGCGCCGGCCAGGTGGTGGCGACCACGCCGCCGGCCACGGCAACGTTGAACTTGCCGGGGCGGCCGGCGCAGGTGAGTTTTCAGACGCCGGCGCGCTGATCTGGCGTTTCCCTGGCCCGCATGGGTTCAGTCGCCCTTGTAGTTGGCGGCATCAACGATAGGCCGCCAAAGTTTCACCATCTTCTGCTGCAACTGCGTCACTTCCCCTGGCGACGACCCGGGTAGCGGCTCATAGCCAATACTGAGAATGCGCGCACGGACCTCAGGCAAGGCGAGTACCTTGCGCATTGCCTGGTTCCAGCGGGCGACCTGCGCCTCTGGCGTGCCGGCAGGTGCATAGAGCGCATAGCTCGAGCCGCTGGTCAATGACGAGAAGCCGGCTTCCACAAACGTTGGGATCTCCGGCAATTGGCTGGCACGCTTGCTGCCGGACACCGCCAGGATGCGCAGCTTCCTGGCGCCATGCTGTTCCAGGAAAACACCCAGGCCATCGATGGCCGAGCCTATCTGGTTGCCGACAAGGTTGGTGACCATCGCCGGGCCTCCCTGAAAGGGAATGATCGTGATGTCCGTGTTGGCACGTCTCGCGAATTCATAAGCGAGAAAATGCAATGTCGACCCCTGGCCCGTTGTTCCGAGGCTGGCCTTGCCGCGGTCCTGGCTTGCAGCCTTGAGATAGTCATGAACGCTGTGATAAGGGGAGTCGGCGTTGACGGCCAGCGCGTAGGTCACCGTGGCCACGGAGGTGATGGGCACGAAATCCCTGGATGGATCGTAGCGAAGATTGGCGTAGACCATGGGCGCAATCACCATGGTGTCCAGCAAGGTCAGCAAGACCGTGTTGCCATCGGGCTTGGCGTGCTTGAGGACTTCCGCCGCGATGCGAGTGCTGGCGCCCGCTCGATTCTCCACCACGACGGCCTGGTTGAGTTCATTCCTGAGCTTTTCGACCAATATGCGTGCCATCGAGTCCGCCGCGCCACCCGCGGGAAACGGAACGATGAACTTCACAGGGGTGTCGGCCAGCGCCGCGGCGGGACGCAACGCGCTCAGCACCGCGAGCGTCCCCAATCCCATTGCTCCAAGGAAGATGCTGCGACGCATCGATCGTGTGAACCGGCTCACCATGATGTCTCCTTGACGAATTTTTCTGATGGGGATACGGGAGGAGCAAAGTATTGATGGACATCACACGCTTTGTCGAATCAGTTTCCTGGATACCGTATCAGAAAAAGAAACTGTCTCGGAGGGGGCAAACCTTGCCATGATTCCGGCCAACGCCAGCTTCCGAGACGGTGCCGGGCGCTCTGCACCGACATCGAAGATATTCCCATGCCCGCATCTCCTTCATGCCCGACCGTGCCCCCGCCGCCCACTTCCGATACGGTGCTTGTCATCGGCGCGGGCATTGTGGGCGCCTGTGTCGCGCTCGCCCTGAATCGCGCCGGTTGCAAGGTCACGCTGATCGATGCATTGCCTCCGGGCTGTGGAACGTCGTACGGCAATGCAGGTTTGATCAGCGTCGACAGTTGCCTGCCAATCTCGCTGCCGGGCATGATCTGGAAGACCCCAAGGTGGCTGTTGAGCCGCGACGGCCCCCTGGCGATCCGGCCGGCGTATCTGCCCAGCCTGCTGCCCTGGCTCGTCAAATGGCTGCGCGCGGGCCGAGAGGATCGGGTCCTGGCTCATTCCGCCGCGCTCCACAGACTTCATCGACCGGCCTTGACCCAATACAGAGGCCTGTTGGGCGCGGACGCGTTTGCGGATCTGATCAAGGCAGGGGGGCAGCTTCACCTTTGGGCAGGATCGCCCCACTCGAACGCAGCCGGGCGGTTGATCACGGAGATTCGCCGGCGCCAGAAGATTCTCGTCAAGACGCTGGACGCACAGGATATCGCGCGGCTCGTCCCTGGCCTGGATGCAAAGGGAATGCATGGAATCTGCTTTGAAGAGCACGCACATTGCATAAACCCGCAGCGGCTGGTGAAAACCCTTGTTCATAATTTCCTAAGCGAGGGCGGCACGCTTCGGCACGAACGCATACAGTGCATCCAGGCCATGGCGCGCGGCGGGTATGCGCTTTGGGGCAGTACCGGCAGCGTTCACGCGGAACAAGTGGTCTTGGCGGCTGGCGCGCACACGCCGCGCCTGCTCGGCCCCCTGGGAGTCCGCATGCCCATGGAAGTCGAGCGTGGCTATCACGTGGAGCTTCCCTTTGCCCAAGTGCAATTGAAGGTGCCCTTCGTCGACAAGGACCGCGCGGTGGCGGTGACACCGATGGAGCACGGGCTGAGAATCGCGGGCACCGTGGAGTTTGCCGGACTGGACCGCCCGCCGGATCCGCGCCGCACCGAGGCCTTGTTGCGCATCGCTGGCGAGCTCTTCCCTGGAATCAATACCGATGGGGCGAGGACCTGGCTGGGTTTTCGTCCATCGACGCCAGACAGCATGCCGATCATCGGTCGCATCGCAAAGCATCCAGGCCTGTTCGTTGCCTGCGGCCACGGACACACCGGCCTTACTGGAGCCCCCATGACGGCGCAATTGATCGTGCATTGGGTGACGGGCCGCGCCGCGCAGATCGATCCGGAGCCCTACGGGTTATCCCGCTTCAGCTGAGCCGCCACATCGCCCAACGCCTGGCGCGCCATCCGCACGATCGGCGCAAAGTCACTATCGCTTGTTTTGGAGCGCAACCAGTAGGCTTGATAAGTGGTCTGGCAATCGGGCTTGAACGGACGCACCGCGACGCGCGAGTCATCGAAGAACGTGCGGGGCAGAAGGTCGTACAGCGTGAACCCGATGCCGGCGGCCACCATTGCGCACGCGGTGATCGCGGCCGGGCATTCCGCCACTGTGGTGGCCGCCCCGCCCGCGCCGGCAAAGGCGTGCGTGACGATATCCTGCACGCCCTCGATGCGGGACAGGGAAATCATCGGTTCGTGTCGCAGCTGTTCCGCCGTCAGGAAGGGATGACTGGCCAGGGGATGGCTGGCGGGAAGATAGCAATACAGCGGCAGCTCGCCCAGAACCTCGCTTTGAACGCCCGGAATCTCGGGCACCTTGAGCGCAAAGCCAACGTCGGCCTTTCGCGAACTGACCAGCGCCGCAACGTGTTGCGCGTTGCGGGAATGAATCGAGAAGAAGGTCGGCGATAGTTCGTTGACGTAGGCATTGATGATCCGGGGAAGCACCGCGGCGCCAAAAGACGGCGTGCAAGCAATGGTCATCCGCTGCCGTTGACTCGTTCGGATCTGCTCACAGAAATCGTTAATGGCCTCCAATCCGGTGAACGAGCGCTCAATCTCTTCGAACAACATGTCAGCCAACGCTGTCGGCATCAACCGCCCGCCACGGCGGTCAAACAGCGGATAGCCGAGTCGGTCTTCTGCTTCCCGCAGCACGTTGCTGACGGCTGGCTGCGTGACAAACAGGCGCGCTGCCGCGCCCGTGACCGAACCCGTCAAGATGACGGCATGGATGGTTTCAATGTGGCGAAGACTGAGTTTTCGGGCCATAGACGCCACGATCAGGCTTCCGACGCCGGCCCGCCGACGTAGCCCGCCCGCTTGGCGGCCGTGACGATGATCTCCACCAGCAGATCGGGCGAGGCCAGCCTGGCCTCGCACGTCGCACGCGTCGGCAGCGCGTTGGCCGGGGCCCACTCGGCCCACACCGCGTTCATGCCGGCGAAATCGCGCTCGATGTCCTTGAGCCAGATCTGCACCGACAGCAGCCGCGTCTTGTCCGAGTCGGCGCGCGCCAGGTAGCCGTCGATCTTGGCCAGCGCGTCGCGCGTCTGCGCGGCGATGCCGCCTTCGGCCGACGAGGTCACGCCCGCCACGTACACGGTGTCGCCGTGAATCACGATGCGGCTGAGGCGTTCGTTGGAATCCTTGCGCACGATATCAGTCATGGGTGCTGCTCCTTGGGGGTGGGGGCCGGCGCGCCCGCGGCGCCGGTGAAACGATCAATGGCGAACGGCGCGATCGGCAGATCGGTCGCGCCGGTGGTGATCAGATCGGCCATGATACGGCCGACGATCGGGCCCAGTTCGAAGCCATGGGCCGAGAAGCCGAAGGCATGGAAGGCGTTGTCGTAGCGCTGGCTGCGGCCGATCACCGGGATCTCGTCGGGCATGGCGGCCTCGATGCCGGCCCAGCCGCGGTTCACGATCGCCTGCCGCATGTGCGGAAACACGTCGCAGACGGTGCGCGCGCCCTCGGCCAACGAATGGAAATCCAGTTCGGTCCATTCCGCGTCGCGGTCGACCCAGGCACGGCGGCCGCCGCCGATCAGCACGGTGCCGTTGGCGCGCTGCTTGAACGACAGCGGGCGGCCGGTGCCCAGCACCACCGCGTCCAGGAAGTGGTCCATGCGCAGCGTCACCAGCATCATCGGGCTGATGGCGGTCAACGGCACCGGCTCGCCCCATTCGGCGGCGATGCGGTCGGCCCAGGCGCCGGCGCAGTTGAGCACCCGTGGCGCGGTGTAGGCGCCGGCATCGGTCTCGATCCGCCACTGTCCCTGCTCATGCACGGTGCGCAGCACCCGCACGCCTTCCAGGAAACGCGCGCCCAGGCTGGCGGCCTTGCGGCGGAACGCCAGCGTGGTGCGGTAGGGGTCGGCGGCCGCGTCCTCGCGCGCGATCAGCCCGCCCTGCACCGTGGGCGCCAGCGCGGGAATCATCGCCAGCAGCGCATCGCGGTCGATCCATTGCTCATGCGTGTAGCCATGCTGTTGCATGGTGGCCAGGCGCGCGCGCAATGTCGCCACGTCGGCCTCGTTCTCGGCCACGCGCACCTGCCCGTGCTGCTCGAAGCCGCAGTCGTCATCGACCAGTTCGCCGATGCGGTACCAGAGCTCGCGCGAGGCCAGCGCCAGCGGCACTTCGGCCAGGTGCCGCGCCAGCGTGCGCACGCCGCCGGCGTTCACGCCCGAGGCATGGCGGCCGACGTAGTTCTTCTCGATCACCAGCGCCGGCACGCCGGCGCGCGCCAGGTGCAGCGCCGCCGAGCTGCCGTGCAGGCCGCCGCCGATGATGATGACGGCGGCCGAGCGGGAAGCGTCCGTCATGGCGGCCTCCTATTTCTTCAGGCGCACCACCGCCTGGCGCGAGTCGTCGGTCTGCGGCAGCGACGCCAGCTCGCCCAGCGTCAGCGGCTTGGTCGGGAAGCGCAGGCGGTAGTAGCCCACCTCCGGCACCGGCACGCCGCGCTCCTCGGCGATCAGTTCCGATACCGTCAGGCCACAGAAGCGCCCCTGGCACGGCCCCATGCCGCAGCGCAGGAAGGCCTTCATCTGATTGGGCCCGCTGCAACCGAGCTTGACGGTCTCGCGCACCTGCGCCGCGGTCACTTCCTCGCAGCGGCAGACGATGGTGTCGCCGGTGGGGCGGCGGAAGGTCTCGGGGGCCTTGTACAGGACGTCGAAGAACTCGCGTCCGCGCACCGCCCGCGCCAGCGCGGCACGCGGCGCGGCGGCCTCGCTATCGCGCCGCGCCGCGTCGATGCGGCCCAGCAGGTGCGCGGCCTGCAACGCCGCCAGCCGGCCGCGCTGTTCGGCGGCCAGCGCGCCCGCGATGCCGGCCCCGTCGCCCGCCATGCCGACGCCGTCGACCGAGGTCAGGCCCCAGCCGTCGACGTCCGGCTCCCAGCAAGCCAGCGCCGTGTTCCAGCGATGCTCGGCGCCGATGGCGCGCGACAGGTTGACGTTGGGCACCACGCCCTGGTGCAGCATCAACTGCTGCGCCGGCAGGGTCTTGGTGACGCCAGCGGCGGTGTAGCGCACGCTGTCGAGCTTGTCCTGGCCCAGCGCTTCCAGCGCCGTCACGCCCTTGACGATCGGCACCGCCGCCTTGACCGCGCGCAGCAGCGACAAGCCCTTGCCCAGATAGGGCGAGCGCAGGAAGTCCCAGACCTTGGGCAGGGCCTGGCGCAGGCGGTCGGGCGGGGTGGTTTCGAGCAGCGCGTCGATCTTGACGCCGGCATTCAGGTACTGCCAGGCCACCAGGTACAGCAGCGGACCGCAGCCCGCCAGCACCGTGCGGTCGGCCGGCACCATGCCGGCGGATTTCAGCAGGATCTGCGCGGCGCCGGCGGTGATCACGCCGGGCAGGGTCCAGCCGGGAATCGGGAATGGCCGCTCCTGCGCGCCGGTGGCCAGCAGCAGGCGCCGCGCATGCAGGATGCGCGCTTCGCCGCCGACCGAATACGCCACCTCGAAGCCGCGCTGCGGCTCGGGCGCGGTGCGCTCGGCCACCGCCCATACGGTCGCGCCCGGCACATACAGCGCGCCCGATTGCCTGAACGGCTCGACCAGCGAGGCGCCGTGCCAATAGTCCGGCCCCAGCACGGCGCGGTCGGTGACCGGCGTGGTGGTGATGGCGCGGTAGATCTGTCCGCCCGGCGCGGCCTGCTCATCCAGCAGCACCGTGTCCACGCCCAGGCGCGCGGCCGTGGTGGCCGCGGCCAGCCCGGCGGGACCCGCGCCCACCACCAGCAAATCGCATTGCGTCGTCTCGATCATGCCTGCACCTTGCGCGCGCCCAGCTGGCGCTCGATCTTCATGCCATCGCGCACGGCCGTCATGCAGCCCTGCTGGTTGGCCTGGCCGTCGATGGTGACCAGGCAGTCGTAGCACACGCCCATCATGCAATAGGGTCCGCGCGGCACCTCGCCCACCGCGGTATCGCGACAGGCCTGCATGCCGCCGGCGAACAGCGCCGCGGCCACGCTGTCTCCGGCGCGGCACTGCAGCTCGGCGCCGTTCACCGTCACCCGCACCGGCGCGCCCTGCGCCTGGCGCTGCGCCTCGTCAAGCCTCTTGAACATGGAACCTCCGGGTCGAGAAGGGCGCCATGTCGTCGGCCAGTTGGCCGGCGACGATCATGGGCGCCAGGTTGAGCGCGTGCGCGGCGGCCAGGGTCACGCCGCTGTGACAGGTGGCGACGAAAGCGCCGGGGCACGTCTCGGATTGTTGATAGATGGGGAAGCCGTCCCTGGACATCACGCGCAGCGCGGCCCAGCTGCGCACCACCCGCACCTCGCGCAAGGCGGGCAGCGTGCGCACGGCCCGGTCCGCCAGCGTGCCCAGGATCGGCAGGCCCACCTGGTTATCCACATAGCCGGCTTCTTCCTGCGAGTCGCCGATCAGCCAGGTGCCTTCGTCGGTCTGGCGCAGCGTCGACAGCGGCGTTTCCAGCAGGCGGCGGGTGCGTTCCA
Source organism: Achromobacter sp. ISS7 (assembly GCF_056523125.1). Classification (NCBI taxonomy): domain Bacteria; kingdom Pseudomonadati; phylum Pseudomonadota; class Betaproteobacteria; order Burkholderiales; family Alcaligenaceae; genus Achromobacter; species Achromobacter sp. ISS7. The sequence continues at coordinate 4,609,811 of NZ_JAWRZD010000001.1, forward strand.
GCACCACGATCTGGCCGCGCTGCGGCCGCACCGGCACCGCCAGGCCGACCTGTTCGCCCAGCGCCTTGTTCGACAGCCCGCCGGCCAGCACCAGCTTGCGCGCCCGCACCGTGCCGCCGGGCGTGGTGACCTCGAACACGCCGTCGCGCTGCCGGATCTGCTGCGCCGGACAGCGCGGCAGGTAATCCACAGCCCGCTGTGCAAAACTCATGTGCAGCGCGCGCAGCAGCTTGAGCGGATTGGCGATGCCGTCCACCGGCGTCCAGGTGGCGCCGCGCACTTCCGGGCCGATGCCCGGCACCATGTCGGCCACCTCGTGGCGATCCAGCATTTTCCAGTCGTACTGCGCCATGCCGGGCTGCGCCAGCAGCGTGCGCATGAAGGTGGCGCGCGCTTCCATTTCCTCGTCGCTCAGGAGCGCGTGCAGGCCGCCGCGCTGCTCCAGGTGCACGTCCACGCCGGTCTGTTCCAGCAACTCGGCCGCCAGTTGCGGCCAGGCGCCGGCCGAGGTCATGGTCCACACGCCGTAGCGCGGCAGGCCCATGCCCTTGCTCTGCACCCAGACCAGGCCGAAGTTGCCGCGCGAGGCGCGATAGGCCACGTCGCCTTCGTCCAGCACCGCGACGTGCTCCAGCTCGCGCCGCAGCCCGTAGGCCACGGCCGAGCCAACCAGGCCGCCGCCGATCACCACGGCGTCGTGGATGCCGCGATGCCTCGGCGCGCGCGGCGCCCCTTGTGTTTCGTCCGTCATTAGCGTCCCTTTCCTACAAACAGCTTTTCCAGGCCGACCAGGCGGTCCAGGATGAAGATGGCGATGATGGTCACGTAGATCAGCACGGCCGACACGGCCGTCACCAGCGGGTCGATGGTGTCTTCGATGTGCAGGAAGATGCGCACCGGCAGCGTGGTGGTGGACGGCGAGGCGATGAAGATCGACATGGTCAGTTCGTCGAAACTGGTGATGAAGGCGATCACCCAGCCGCTAACCACGCCCGGCAGCAGCAGCGGCAGCACCACGCGCCGGAACGCCGTCCAGTTGGACGCGCCCAGCGACTGCGCCGCGCGCTCCAGCGCCGGGTCGATGCCGGTGGCCGATGCCAGCACCAATCGCAGCGCATACGGCATCACCAGGATCACGTGCGCCACCACCAGCCCCACGTAGGTGCCGGCCAGGTCCACCGTGGTGAAGAACTTCAGGAACGCCAGCCCCAGCACCACGTGCGGGATCATCAGCGGCGACAGGAAGAACGCCACCAGCGCCTCGCGGCCACGGAAGCGGTTGCGCGCCAGCGCCAGCGCGCTCGGCACCGCCAGCCCGATCGCCAGCGTCGCCGACAGCGTGCCCAGCCCCAGGCTGAACCAGAACGCCTCGATGAAGCGCGGGTTGTCGAGGATCGCGCGGAACCAGCGCAGCGACAGGCCGCCGCTGGGCAGCGAGATGAAGCCTTCCGAGGTGAACGCCACCGCGCACACCATCACGATCGGCGCCAGGATGAACAGGATGAAGAGCGTGTGGAACAGCAGGCCGATGGGGCCATTGCGGAAGTTCATGTCAGGCTCCCGACGGATTGAAGACCGCGCCATAGCGGCGCTCGATCAACCGGTTGGCGGACAGCAGCACCACCACGGTCGCCACCAGCAGCACCACCGCCAGCGCCGCGCCCAGCGGCCAGTTGAGCGTGTTCAGGAACTCGTCGTAGGCGGCGGTGGCCACGTTCTTCAGGCGCCGGCCGCCGATGATGGCGGGCGTGGCGAAGGAACTGGCGGCCATCGCGAACACCATGATCGAGCCCGACAGGATGCCCGGCATGACCTGCGGCACGATCACGCGCCGGATCACGGTGAACTGGCTGGCGCCCAGCGACAGCGCGGCGGCCTCGGTCGACGGATTGATCCGCTGCAACGACGCCCACACCGAGATCACCATGAATGGCACCAGCACGTGCGTCAGCGCGATGCCCACGCCCAGGTTGCTGTACATCAGGTCGATCGGCGAAGACACCAGGCCGATGCCCATCAGCACCTTGTTGATGAGGCCGGTGGAACCGAACAGCAGCGCCCAGCCCAGCGTGCGCACCACCACCGAGATCAGCAGCGGCCCCAGCACCACCATCAGGAACAGGCCCTTCCACGGATTGGCCATGCGCGACAGCACATAGGCTTCGGCCGTGCCCAGCACCAGGCAGGCCACCGTCACCAGCGCCGCCACGCCAAAGGTGCGGGCGTAGATCTCGTAGTAATAGCCGTCGCCCAGGATCTCGATGTAGTTCTTCCAGGTGAAGGTGGCCTGCATGCCGCCGTAGAACTGGAAGTCGAAGAAACTGATCAGCAGCACCAGCGCCATCGGCACCACCAGGAAGGTGGCGTAGACGGCCAGCGCCGGCGCGCTCAGCAGCCAGGGGTTGGCGCGCGCGCTCATTTGCCCGGCTCCTGGCCGGCCACCGCGCACATGTCCTGCCCGCGCCAGCGCAGGTGCACGGTCTCGCCCTCGGCGGGCACCGGCACGCCGTCGTTCTGGCGGATCACCATGACTTCGCCGACCGAGGTCTCGACCTGGCACAGCCAGTGGTTGCCCTGGAACACGCGCGTCTTCATGCGGCCGGGCAGGGCACAGGCGCCGGCCTCGGCAAACAGGATTTTTTCCGGCCGCACGATCACCGCGCCCTGCGGCACGGGCTGCCCGTCCATGGCGATGTGGGCCTCGCCGATGCGCGCCCGCACCTCGCCGTCATAAGGCTGCGGCGAGGGCGTGAATACATTGGCCTTGCCCAGGAAGCCGCCGACGAAGCGGTTGGACGGCCCTTCATACGCGGCGAACGGCTCGGCCACCTGCTCGACCCGCCCCTGGTTCATCACCACGATGCGATCGGACAGCGCCAGCGCCTCGGACTGATCGTGCGTCACAAGGATGGTGGTGGTGCCGACCGTGCGCTGGATGCTGCGCAGTTCCAGCTGCATTTCCTCGCGCAGCTTGGCGTCCAGGTTCGACAGCGGTTCGTCCAGCAGCAGCACGCTGGGGCGGATCACCAGCGCCCGCGCCAGCGCCACGCGCTGCTGCTGGCCGCCCGACATGCGCGCCGGGTGGCGGTCGGCCAGGTGCGACAAGCCCACCAGCTTGAGCGCATCGGCCACCCGCGCCTGCCGTTCCTCCTTGCCGACCCGCTGCATCTCCAGGCCGAACGACACGTTCTCGGCCGCGGTCATGTGCGGGAACAACGCGTAGTTCTGGAACACCATGCCCAGCCCGCGTTTGTTGGCGGGCGTGCGGCTGACGTCCCTGCCGTCCAGCACGATGCTGCCGCCGCTGGGCTCGACGAAGCCGGCGATCATCTGCAGCGTGGTGGTCTTGCCGCAGCCCGACGGCCCCAGCAGCGAAATGAACTCGCCGCGTTCGACCGACAGGCTCAGGTCCTCGACCGCCGTCAGGTCGCCGTAGCGCTTGGACAGGCGGTTCAGTACGAGATAACTCATGGATGCTCCCGCTGGCGGCGCGCCCGCGCCGCCGTTGCGTGCTGGTGTACGAACCTCAGCGCTCGATTTCACGCGTCCAGCGCTTGTTCCAGTCGTCCCGGTTCTGGTTGACGGTGTCCCAGTCGATCACGATCAGGTCGGCGGCGCGCTTGCCGATCGGCAGCGGCACGCGCGGATCGTCGGCCACCTTGGCCTGCTTGTTGACCGGGCCGTAGCCATAGGCGGTGGCCAGCTGCTCCTGCACCTTGGGGCTGACCAGGTAGTTGACGAAGGCCTGCGCCAGCGGATTGGCGTTGGCCTTGGCCACCGGACACACCGACGACAGCAGCGCGTAGGCGCCTTCCTGCGGATAGACGAAGCCCACCGGGAAGCCGGTGTCGGCGAAGGCCTTGACGCGGCCGCTGCCCCATACCGCGATGGTGGCCTGGCCGCTGGAGAACAGCTCGGTCATCTTGCCGGGCGACGGCTCGTAGACCAGCACGTTGGGGCCGACCTCGTCCTTGAAGGTCTTGAAGCCGGCGTCGATCTTCTTCTCGCCGCCGCCGCCCTCGCGGGCATATTCCACCAGCGCGTGCAGGCCATAGGTGTTGTTCAGCGGCGGCACCACCAGCTGCTTCTTGTACTTGGGATCCTTCAGGTCCTTCCACGAGGTGGGCGCGGCCCACTTGCGCTCGTCGAAGACCTTCTTGTTGTACATGATGCCGGTGGCGACGATGCCGATGGCCACCGCCTTGTCGTCCTTGTAGCGCGCGGTGCCGTAGATGTCGTCGGCCGGCAGGCCCTGGATCGGCGCGCAGAAGCCCAGCGCGATGGCCTGGTACATCGGGCCGTCGTCGATGATGGCGACGTCGATCTGCTGATTGCTTTTCTGCGCCTGCAACCGCGCCACCGTGTTGGTGGAGTTGCCGGCCACGTAATCCAGCTCGACGCCGTGCTGCTTGGCGAAGGGCGGGAAGATGTCCTTGCGCATGATGTCTTCGAACGAGCCGCCGTAGCCGGCCACCACCAATTTCTGCTGCGCCTGCGCCGTGGCGCACACACCGACGGCCACTGTGGCCGCCGCCAGGACTGCGAGTACCTTGCCCATGAAAACCCCCGTTATTGGAAGAGAACTGCAAGAACTGCCGGTGCTGCCTGAATCCGGGGGTGGACTCGCCGCACAAAAAAACGCGGCCCCGCTTGCCCCGCGACCTCATGTCCGCCGTACAATTTGTCCGTACATGAATGTCCGGACAAATAATGGATCCGCCGAGACCGCCTTGTCAATCGGTTATTGTCCGTACAAACCCCGATAGAACGAGAAAAGGAGCCACCCCATGACCCGATCCTCCGAACGCGCGCCGGCCGCGGGCGGCGCGCGCGAAGCGCGTGGCCAGTCCGCGGCGCCGGACGGCGATGCCGGCGGCCCGCGCTACAAAAGCATCTACCAGCAGCTGGCGCGGGACATCGGCGCCGGCCGCTATCCGGTCATGACCTTGCTGCCGACCGAGCACGAGCTGTGCGACCAGTTCGGCGCCAGCCGCCACACCATCCGCGAAGCCATCCGCATGCTGACGGTGGCCGGCATGGTGTCGCGCCGCCCGGGGGTGGGCACGCGCGTCGAGACCGCCAGCGCCAGCACGCGCTTCACGCAACGCATCTCGCAGTTTCCGGACCTGCTGCAGTACGCGCGCAATGCCGCGCTGCTGGTGCAGGACGTGCGCACCGTCAAGCTCACCAGGCGGCTGGCCGAGACCCTGGGCGCCGAGCCCGGCCAGTCGTGGCTGCACATCAACTCCATCAAGACGCTGGGCGACCAGGACACGCCGGTGGCGTGCACGCTGATCTACGCCGATCCGGCGCATTCCGACCTGCGCGCCGACATCCAGCCGCGCATCTCGCTGCTGCGGCTGATCGAGGACCACTTCGGCAACCGCATCCACGAGGTCAACCAGGAGTTCTCGGCCACGCCCATCGCGGCCGCCATCGCCAGGCAGCTTCAGGTCGAGCCGCAGACGGCGGGCTTTGTCATCACCCGCCGCTACTACGGCGGCGGCGGGGTGCTGCTGCTGGCCACCATCACCACCTTCCCGCACGACAAGATGAAGTACTCGATGTCGCTCAACGTGGCGTAGCCGGGGCCTCGTAGCCGTAGGCCGCGCGCGCCGCCGCGGCGCTGATCTTGCCGTCGGCCAGGTCGCGCTCGATGCGGGCGCGCGAACGCTCGGCCGGCGCCCCATAGCCGCCCGCGCCCGGCGTCTCGATGCGCACGCTCTCGCCCGGCGCCAGCGCGATGTTGGCGGTTTTGGAGAACAGTTCCTCTTCGGCCGGCGTGCCATGGTTGCGCACCAGGCGGGCGCGGCGGCCATCGGCGCCGCCATCGACGCCCGCCGCCACGCCCACGGTGTGGCTGTCCGAACGCGCCGAGAACACGATGCCGGGCCCGACCGCGCGGATCTGCTTGGCGATGCCCATGCCGCCGCGCGTGCGGCCGGCGCCGCCGGAATCCTGGATCATCGCGTACTCGTCCATCAGCAGCGGATATTCGTTTTCCAGCGCCTCCACCGGCAAGTTGGACGTATTGGTCATGTGCACGTGCACCGCATCCATGCCGTCGCTGTCATGGCGCGCGCCGGCGCCGCCGCCCAGCGTTTCCAGGTAGACGAAGTGGCCCGCGCGCTCGCGCCAGCGGCCCGAAAACACGATGGCCGGGCAGCAGTCGTTGCTGGACGCCATGGTCTTTTCCGCCGGCAGCAGGCCGCGGAACGCGCCGAAGATCGCGCCCGCCACTTTCTGCGCGGTGATCGAGCGCGCGCCCACCGCCGCCGGGTGTTCGGGGTTGGTGATGGTGCCCATTGGCGCCGACACGCTGATCGGATCGAACAGGCCGGCGTTAGGCGCCAGGTCCGGATCCAGGAGCGCCTTGACCGCGTAGTACACGCAGGCCCGCAGCGCGTTGAACGGCAGGTTCATGGCGCCGCGCGCCTGCTTGCCGGAGCCCTCGAAATCGAAATGCAGCCGGTCGCGGCTGACGGTCAGCGTCACCTGGATCGGCACCGGATCGCCGCCCATGCCGTCATCGTCCAGATCGCTGCGGAAGGTGTAGCTGCCTTGCGCCAGTTCGCCGATGCGGTTGAGCAGGCGGCGGCGGGTATAGGTGATGACGTCGTCCACCGAGCGCAACACCGCCGCCAGGCCCATCTGCCGGATCAGGCCCTGCACCGCGGCCGCACCGCGGCGGTTGGTGGCCATCTGCACGCGCAGGTCCAGCACCCGTTCCTCCGGGTCGCGGGTGTTGGCGCAGATCAGGCGCAGCATGTCCTCGTCCACTTCACCGGCGCGCGCGATGCGGCAGGCGGGGATGCGGATGCCTTCCTCGAAGATCGACTTCAGGCCGCCGGCGATCGAGCCGGGCACCGCGCCGCCCACATCCGAATGGTGGGCGATGTTGGCGGCGAAGAAACGCAGCGTGCCTTCCCAGAACACCGGCGTGACGATGTTGATGTCGGGCAGGTGGCTGCCGTCGGCCAGGTAGGGGTCGTTGCAGATGAACACGTCGCCGTCGCGGATCTCGTCGGCCGCGAACATGCGCAGGATCGCGCCCATGGCGCCGTCCAGCGAGCCCAGGTGCAGCGGAATCTGCGTGCCCTGCGCCACCAGCCGGCCGGCGGCGTCGAACAGCGCCACCGAGCAGTCCTTGCGTTCCTTGATGTTGGTGGAGAACGAGGCCCGCACCAGCGTGTTGTTCATGTCTTCGGTGATCGACAGCAGGCGGTTGCAGAACACCTCCATGCCGACCGGGTCGGCCAGCGCCACGCCGGTGTCTTGCCGGGCTTGACGGGTTTCTTGGGCTTCACGCATGGGAGCCTCCTTGCAAACGGATGATCAGGTTGCCGTAGGCGTCGACCTCGACGTCCTGGCCCGCGCCGACCACGGTGGTCGAGCTCATTTCCTCCAGCAGCGCCGGGCCGCTGAAGCGCACGCCGGTGGGCACGCGGTCGCGGTCATAGACCGGCGTGTCGAGCCAGCCGTGGCGCTCGCCGAAATAGGCGCGGCGTTCGCCGATGCGAGCGCCGTCCAGCGTGCCATCGACCTGGCGCGGCGCCAGCGGCGCCTTCACCACCTGGCCCACGGCCTGCATGCGGCAGTTGATGATCTGCACCTTGCGGTCGTCGACGGTGTAGCCGTACTCGCGCTCGTGCGCCTCGGCGAAACGGCGCGCGAATTCGGCGTAGCCGGCCGCGCCGGTGTCGTCCAGCGCCACCTGCACCTCGAAGTTCTGGCCCTCGTAGCGCGCGTCGATGGCGCTGCGGTACAGGCGCAGCGCCGGCTCCACGCGTTCCTCTTCCAGCCAGCGTTCGGCCTGCTCGCGCAGGCTCTCGAAGATGCGGGACACGCCGCTCCAGGTGTCGGCGCCGGCCAGCGAAATCTCGCTGCGCACGAAGTCGAACGAGATGTCGCTGAGCAGGATGCCGCGCGCGCACATGGTGCCCGGCTCCTGCGGCACGATCACGGTGGGGATGCCGCATTCCTCGGCCACCTCGACCGCGTGCAACGGCCCCGCGCCGCCGTAGGCATACAGGGCGAACTGCGACAGGTCGTAGCCGCGCTCGGTCGACACGGCGCGGATGGCGCGGCTCATGTTGGCCGCCGCGATGCGCAGGATGCCCTCGGCCGCCGCCTCGCGCGTCAGGCCCAGCGGCCGCGCCACGCGTTCGTCGATCACCTGGCGCGCGGCCTCGGCGTGCACCGGCATGCGGCCGTTGAGCAGCGCCACCGGATTCAGGCGCTGCAACGCGATCTCGGCGTCGGTGATGGTCGGCTCGGTGCCGCCGCGGCCATAGCCCACCGGCCCCGGCACCGCGCCGGCGCTGTGCGGCCCGACCTTCAGCGCGCCCGCGTCGTCGAGCCAGGCGATGCTGCCGCCGCCCGCGCCGATCACGTGGATGTCCACCATCGGCGTCTTCACCGGATAGCCCGCCACCTGGCGATGCGAGGTGAACAGCGGCCGGCCATCGCAGATCAGCGACACGTCGGTGCTGGTGCCGCCGACGTCGAACGTCACCAGGTTCAGGCTGCCGATGGCGCGGCCCACCGCGGCCGCGCCCACCACGCCGGCGGCCGGCCCCGACAGGCAGGTACGCACCGGATACTGGCGCACCGTGGCGATCGACATCAGGCCGCCGTTGGAATGGATGGTGTGCGGTTCGTGGCCGATATCCAGTTCGCGCACGCGCTGCAGGAAGCGTTCCAGGTAGCGCGCCATCTTCGGACCCACCGCCGCATTCAGCACGGTGGTCGACAGGCGCTCGTATTCGCGGAATTCCGGCAGCACCTCCGATGACAGGCTGATGTAGGCGTCCGGCATTTCCTCGGCCACGATGCGCGCGGCCTGCTGCTCGTGCGCCGGGTTGCGGTAGGCATGCAGGAAGCAGACCGTGACCGCGTCGATGCCGGCGGCGGCAAAGCGCCGCGCCGCCGCGCGCACCGCGTCCACATCCAGCGGCGTCAGCACCTCGCCCTGCGCATTGACGCGCTCGCCCACCTCGGCGCGGAACTCGCGCGGCACCGCCACCGGCGGCTTGCCGACGCTGTAGTCGTACAGGTGCGGCCGCGTCTGCCGGCCGATCTCCAGCACGTCGCGAAAGCCCTGCGTGGTGATCAGGCCGACGCGCGCGCCCTTGCGCTCGATGATGAGGTTGGTCGCCACCGTGGTGCCGTGGCCCACGTGCGACACCTGCGACGGCGACACGCCATGGTCCTTGAGCATCTGCCCGATGCCGGTGGCGATGGCCTCCGATGGATCCGACGGTGTCGACGGCACCTTGTGAAAATGCACGATGCCTTGATCTTCGTCGATCATCGTGAAGTCGGTAAACGTGCCTCCGACGTCTATCCCTATGCGATACATGCTTGTGCTTCCCTGAAAGAAAAGAAGGGCGCGGCCGCGCTCAGTCCAGCTTGATTCCGGCCTGCTTGACCACGCCGCACCATTTGTCGATTTCGCTCTTGATCATGGTGCCGAAGGCCGGGCCGGCCACGTCCGAGACCTGCGCGCCCTGTTGCTCCAGATAGGTCTTCATGGCGGGCGCGTGCAGCGTCTGCACCAGCGCGTCGGTGAGCTTGGCGCTCAGCGGCTCGGGCAGCTTGGCGGGCGCCAGCATGCCGAACCACACCATGGCCTCGTAGCCCGGATAGCCGGACTCGGCCACCGTCGGCACGTCCGGCAGCATCGGCGAGCGCTGCGGCGAGGTCACCGCCAGCGCCTTGATCTTGCCGTCCTTGATGTACGGATAGGACGTCATCACCACGTCCATCATCATGTTGATCTGGCCGCCCACCAGGTCGATCAGCGCCGGGCCCGAACCGCGGTAGGGCACGTGCACCATGGACACGCCGGCCGTGCTCTTGAACAGCTCGGCGGCCAGGTGGTTGGAGGTGCCCTGGCCGTTGGAGGCGAACGAATACTTCTCGGGCTCCTTCTTGAGCAGCGCCACGAACTCCTGCAGGTTGCTGGCCGGCACCGACTTGTTCACCGACATGACGTTGGGAATGGTGGCGACCACGGTCAGCGGCGTGAAATCCTTGAGCGCGTCATACGGCAGCTTGGTGTACACACAGGGCGCGCTGCCGTGCGTGCTGACCGAGCCCATCAGGATGGTGTAGCCGTCGGCCGGCTGGCGCGCCACGTACTCGGTGCCGACGGTGCCGCCGGCGCCGGGACGATTCTCGACGATGACGTTGGCCGACAGGCGCTGGCCCAGGCCCTCGGCGATCTTGCGCGCGATCAGGTCGGTCGAGCCGCCCGCCGCGAACGGCACCACGATGCGAATCACTTTATCCGGCCACTCGGCGCGGGCCGGTAGCGCGGCGGCGGCCAGCGCGGCCGCCCCGAATGCAAGACAGCAACTGCGAATGAACGCTGCGTTCATGACTTCCCCTTGTTGATAGAACTTCCTTGCGGCCCGATCATGGATGTCGGACCTGAGAGGCGTTGCCTCGGGTTCACTGCAACAACGGGAACATCCTAGGCCCGGCGGGCGCACGCCAGCAGTCCTGGCGGTTTATATTGGTATAGATGCCATTTATAGGTGGGCGGCGGTGAAGAATCCGGACCTGAATCTGCTTCTGCATTTCGACGCGCTGATGGGCTGCCGCAACGTGTCGCGCGCGGCCGAACAGCTGGGCATCAGCCAGCCCGCCATGAGCGCCGCGATGAACCGCCTGCGGCAATTGTTCGGCGATCCGCTGCTGGTGCGCGAGGGCGGCGCGTGGCAGCCGACGCAGCGCGCGCACGAACTGCACCAGGGCTTTCTGCCGCTGCTGGAAAGCTGGCGCCGCGCCACCCGCACGCGCGAGGTGTTCGACCCGGCTCACTCGGCCCGCAGCCTGTCGTTCTACGCCACCGACTACGTGCAGTACACGCTGCTGCCCAAGCTGATCCCGCGCCTGGCGGTGGATGCGCCGCACTTCCAGCTGCTGATCGTGCCGGCGCGGCCGCAGCACGGCCTGAGCATGCTGGACACCAATCATGTGGAACTGATCGCCGGCTACTTCCCGGATCCGGCGCCGGACCTGCGCACGCGTTTCCTGTACCAGGAACCGGCGGTGTGCATCGTGCGCGAAGGCCATCCCTGTCTGCGCAAGCGCTGGAACCTGGATGCCTACCTGAGCTACGGGCACCTGGACCTGGCGGCCCACACGCGCTATTTCAGCAAGGCCATCGACCGCATCCTGATGGGGCAGAACCGCAGCCGCCGCATCGTCGCGACCCTGTCGAGCTACATGGTGTGCCCCTTCATCGTCGAGGCCTCGGACCTGATCGCGACGATGCCCGTGAGCATCGCCAAGGCCATGTCGGGCAGTGCGCGCATCGTGACGCTGAAGGCGCCGCTGAGCCTGCCGGCGATCACCGTGTCGCTGTACTGGCACGAGCGCTACCAGGACGATCCGGCGCACGCGTGGTTGCGGCAGTACCTGGCGGGCGTGCTGGGGTAACGGCGGCCCTCGATATCAGGGCCGCCGCGCCCATGCCGCGCACGGCGGCGCCGCCTTGCGGGCCGTCGCGCGGCGTGCGACGCCTATTTCAACGGCATGCAGATGCGCGTCTGCAACTGCGCCGGCGGCGTGGTGCGCGGGTCGTTCAGGTACTGCTCGAACATGGGAAAGTCCGCCGGCACCCTGCCGCTGCCGGGCAGCCATTCCGAGAACATCCAGTTGTAGGGCTTGTCCATCTCGTTGTACGGGCCGGTGTAGGTCAGGATGGCGCAGCGGATGGCGGGAATCTCGAAGCGTTCCAGTTCGTCGCCCAGCTCGGCGTCGGGCGCGACCGACATGCCGGCCATCGAGCGCAGCTGGGCCGGCGGCACCTGCTCGGGATCGTCGAAGTAGACGCCGAAGCCGATGGCCTCGGGACGCGCCAGGCCGCGGCTGGCGGCGAGCATGAAGGCGCGGGTGAAGACCGGGCCGATTTCCTGATAGCTGCCGTGATGCGGCAGGGCGGCCAGCACGGCGCCGGGAAAGGTTTCAATGGTGATGGGATACATGCCTAGCTCCTTGGGGTCGAAGGGTCGGGAGCGGGTCGCGCGGTAGCGCCCCGGCGAAATGCCGAAGGTCGCGCCGAACGCGCGGTTGAAGGCAGCGTCCGACTCATAGCCGGCGCGCTGCGCGACGTCACGCAAGGAATCCCCGGTGCTGCCCAGCGAGACGGCCGCGCGGTGCATGCGGATGCGTTGCACGGTGGCGTTCACGGTTTCGCCCATCACGGCGCGGTAGACGCGGTGGAAGTGGTAGGGCGAGAGGCAAGCCAGGTCGGCCAACCGGTACAGGTCGGGGTCGGCGTCGGGGTGGCTTGCCAGCCAGCGCAGGACGGGGTCCAGGCGGTGGGCGTACGTGGTGCGAGTTTGGGGTTTCAATTGGGTGGCTCCTTGGGGAGCTAATGTAGGCGGGCGTGGTTTGCAGATTTTGCGGTTTTTTTCTGTTGGACAGTTGTTGGTTTGCTGGTGGGGTGTGGGGTTCTTTAGACGCCCGGCGTGCCGTCGCATGGGGGTGCGGGGCTACGATTGCGGTCCGGAGCGTTCGCTCCGGACTGCCCCATACTCAACCTCGTCCGCCTGCGGCTCCCTACGGTTTCCGTCGGGCGCATCTACACGCCCCGCACCCCCATGCGACGGCGCGCCGGGCTCTTGTTGCTTTCACTTGACGGGCGCTGGGGGCTTAAGCGGGTTGTCCACAGGGCTTCGCTTTTTTTGCGGAACGCGCAGGCTGTGGATAAGTGCTTTGCGGGGTTTTCAGTAGCCGCGGGTGGGGTCGTAGATGTTGGGGAGCGGGTCGCCGCGTTCGTTGGCGGTGATGAGCCAGGCGGTGTGGCGGGCGCGTTCCTGGCGGTCGGGGATGGCGGCGCAGTGGGGGGTGATGATGATGCTGGGGTGGGTCCAGAGGGGGGACTCGGGGGGCAGGGGTTCGGGGTCGAAGACGTCGAGGAGGGCCTGGTGGAGGTGGCCGGAGTCGAGGGCGTCGAGGACGTCCTGGGTGACCATGTGGGTGCCGCGGCCGGCGTTGATGAGGCTGGCGCCGCGGGGGAGGTGGGCGAAGGTGTCGCGGTTGAGGATGCCGCGGGTGGCTTCGGTGGCGGGGAGCAGGCAGACCAGCAGGTCGGTCCGGGACAGGAATGCGGGGAACTGGTCGGGGCCGGCGTAGGACGGCAGGCCGTCTGGCAGGGTGCTGGCGCCGCGTGACCAGCCGCTGACGGGGAAGCCGACCTTGGCCAGCAGGCGGGCGGCGGCGATGCCGAGGTGGCCCAGGCCCATGATGCCGACGCGCACGTCGGCGGCCACGCGCAGCGAGTCGTACAGCTCCCAGTGGCGGCGGGTTTGCTGGTCGATGGCGCGCTTGAGGTCGCGCGTCAGCATCAGGGCGCTGGTCAGCACGAACTCGGCCATCTCGGTCTCGGTGCGCGGCGTGACCATGCGGGCGATGGGCAGGTGGCGCGGCCAGGCGGGGTCCGAGACGATGTGGTCGACGCCGGCGCCGGCGCTGATGATGAGCTTGAGGTTGGGGAAGGTGGCCAGGCGGCCGTGGTCGGGCGCCCACACCAGGGCGTAGTCGATCGAGGCGGGGTCGACGTCGTCGTACCAGCTCACGATCTCCAGATCGGGCGCGTGCACCCTGAATTGCTCGCGCCATTCCTGCATGGCCGATTCGCCGCCAGACCTGATGATGAGCCGCATGCCTCGCTTACTCCATTGCGGGCGCGCGCGCCCTGGGTGATCGGCGCCGCGGCCGCCCGCGACGCACGAGGTCGCGAACGGCGCGGCGCGCCTGTCGTCAGCGTTCGACCGTGCGGTTCCAGCGCGCGTTGAAGGCGGGACGGGTGGCGTTGATCTGGTCCCAGTCCAGGATCTTGGCGTTGGCCATGTAGCCCTGGAAGCGCTTGAGCGCCTCTTCGCTGCCGGCCGGCGGTTGAACGTTCTTATTGGACGGGAAATGGCCGCCCATTTCCAGTGCCTTGGCCTGCGCCTGCGGCGACAGCAGGTACAGCGCCAGCTTCTGCGCCAGCTCCGGTTCGCTGTTCTTGGCGATGACGCACTCGGCCACCATCAGGATCACCGAGCCTTCCTTGGGCTGGGCGTATTCCACCGGAATGTCACGCTTCTTCAGGCGCGCGATGGCGGTGGGAGTCAGCGGGAAGATGGCGGCTTCGTTGGACTGGATCATCTCGGCCAGCTTGGCCGAGTTGGGAATGTATTCCAGCACGTTGGGGCCGATGGTCGACGGCCACTGCTTGAAGCCGGGCTCGGTGTTCTGGTCGTTGCCGCCCTGGATGCGGTTGAACATCAGGAAGCCGTGCAGGCCGAAGGTGCTGCCCGAGGCCGACTGGAACACCACCTTGCCCTTGAATTTGGGATCGGCCAGGTCCATCCACGAGGTCGGCGGCGCCCAGCCCTTGTCCTTGAACAGGCGGGTGTTGTAGCCCAGCCCGGTCATGCCGATGTCGATGCCGGCGGCCATGCGGTCCTTCATGACGGCGGTGGGGTAGAGATCCTTGAGCACCGGATCGTCATTGAGCGGCTCGCACAGGCCCATGGAGATGGCGCGCGCCATGATGCCGTCGTCCAGGAACATGACGTGCATCTGCGGCTTGTCCTTGAACGCCTGGGCCTTGGCCAGCACGTCGGTGGAGGTGCCGGGGACCACCACGACCTTGACGTTGTTGGCCTTCTCGAAATCCGGGAACACGTACTGCGTGAAGGCGCGTTCCATGTCGCCGCCGTTCATGCCGACGTACAGCGTCTTCTGCTGCGCCATGGCGCCCGCCGACAGCGCGGCCAGCGCCAGGCCCAGCAACCACTTCCCCTTGGACGGGCGGCGAACGCCCTGTTTGTTGTGCTTCATGGTGACTCCAGCGTTTGCTCACGAACAGGCCCCAACCGAGCCACGGCGCCGTGAGCGGCCCCCGTGTATCGTCCGATGCCGAAGGCGTCGATGGGAATGGAAGACCGGCCGTTCACGACCAGTTCGGAAAGCACTTCGCCCACGGCGGGGCCGATCTGGAAGCCCGCGCCCGACAGGCCGAAGGCATGGAACAGGCCCGGCACGGTGGCGCTGGGGCCCAGCACGGGATTGTGGTCGGGCATGTTGCCCTCCACCCCGGTCCAGAATCGGATCACCTGCGCGCCGCGCAGCGGCGGCAGCAGGCGTTCGGCGTTGGCCATCAGCGTGCCCAGCGCCTCGCGGCCGGGCCGGGCATAGTCGGGGCCGGACGACACGGCGCGGCCGCCACCGATGACGCAGTTGCCGCGCGCCACCTGGCGCGCGTAGATGCCGCCGCCTTGCATGCCCAGGCTCACATCCATGAACAGCGGCAGCGGCTCGGTCACCATCATCAGCGGATGGATGGAAGTCTCGGGCACGGTCTCGCCGAAGTCCTGCGCGAAGCGTCCGGCCCACGCTCCGGCGCAATTGAGCAGGAAGCGCGAACGCACCTCTAGCGCATCGCCGACGCGCAGGATGAAGCGGTCGCCGTCATGGACCGCTTCGGTGACGCGGGTCGATTCGCGCACGTCTGCGCCCAGCGCGCGGGCCGCGCGGCCAAAGGCGGGCGAGACCAGGCGCGGGTTGGCGTGGCCGTCCTCGGGACAGAACGAGCCGCCCACCACGTGCGCGCCCAACCAGCCGAAGCGCCGCGCCAGCGCGGCGCGGTCCAGCATTTCCAGGTTCATGCCGAAGCCGCGGGTCTGCGCGCGATAGGCGTGCAGGGCCTGCAGATCCGCGTCGGAACACGCCAGCTTCAGGTGGCCCGAACGCACGTACTCGCCGTCGATGCCGATCAGCTGCGGCAGCTGGCCCCACAGTTCGTGCGCGCGACGCGCCAGCGGCATCTGCTCCAGGCCGCGGCCCTGGCGGCGCACGCCCCCGTAGTTGACGCCGCTGGCGCGAGCGCCGCACAGCGCGGCTTCCAGCAGCACCACCGGCACGCCCTGGCGCCGCAGGAACAGCGCGGCGCTGCCGCCGACGATGCCGCCGCCGAGAATGGCGACTTCGGTTTCGATGCGTTCGGTCATGGCGCGGGCGTTCCGGAACGGTCCAGGCAGACGATATCCACGGGGATGGGCTTGACCGGCGGCTGGCCGCGCAGGCGGCCGACCGCGTCGGGTCCGGCGCCGCACGCATGCGCCAGCACCTCGGCCGCGCCCGCGCCGCACATGCGGCCCTGGCAGCGGCCCATGCCGACGCGCGTCAACGCCTTCAGGCGGTTCAGTTCGTGCGCGCCGGTGGCGTGGATCACGGCGCGCAGCGTGCCCGCGGTGACTTCCTCGCACCGGCACACCACGGTGTCGTCGGCGATGTCGGCGGCCCAATCCTCGGGAAACGGAAAGGCCCGCTCCAACGCGTCGCGCACCCGGCCGTTGGCGGCCAGGCGCGATTCGAGTTCGCGCGCACGCGCCGCCGGCACGGCATGCCCTGCATCCTCCAGCAAGGCCAGCGCGGCGCGCTCGCCGGCCAGCTCGGCCGCGTCCGCGCCGCCGATGCCGGCGCCATCGCCCGCCACGTACACGCCGGCCACGCTGCTGCGCCCGGCCGCATCCAGGCGCGGCGTCCAGCCACGGTCGCGGACGTTGAAGGCGAACTGGCAGCCCACCAGGCTCGCCAGCTGCGTTTCGGAACGCAGCGACAGGCCGTAGCCCAACGCGTCGCAATCCACCCGCCGCTGCCGCGATCCCTGGCGGTAGACCAGTCCGGCGACGCGCGCCGCGCCCTCGACCCGCACCGGCCGCACGCCGCTGGCCATGGGCACGCCATGCGCGCGCAGCCAGGCCATGTAGTACAGCCCCTTGGCCAGCAGGCGCGGCGCGCGCAGCATGCCGGGCAACGCGGCCAGCCGGTCGGCGAAGCGCGAGGTGTCCAGCACCGCGGCGACGCGGGCGCCGGCCTTGGCGTATTGGTAGGCGACCAGGTAGAGCAGTGGGCCGGTGCCCAGGAACACGACCCGCTCGCCGATGGCGCAGCCCTGGTGTTTCAACGCCACCTGCGAACCGCCCAGCGTGTACACGCCCGGCGTCAGCCAGCCCGGAAACGGCAGCACGCGGTCGGTGGCGCCGGTGGCCAGGATCAGGTGGGTGTAGGGCACGGGCGTGCTCTGGCCATCGCGCAGCACATCCAGCGTCTTGCCCTCGGCGTTCCACACCAGGCTGCCGGGACGGTAGTCCAGCCGCGGCGCCAGTTCATCCATCTTGCGGTGCAGGGCGTCGGCCTTGCGATGCTCGAAGCCGTACAGCGCCGCCTTGGGCCGCGCGAAGCCTGGCGGCGGCTGGCGATAGATCTGGCCGCCGGCGCGCGGCGCCTCGTCCAGCACCACCGGCCGCAGGCCTTGCGCCGCCAGCGTCTGCGCGGCGCGGATGCCGGCCGGGCCGGCGCCCACGATCACGGGCAGGATCAGCTTCATGATGCGCCGCCCTCCGCGGCCGCGGCCAGCGTGCCCGGCACCTGCTCGGCGCGCAGCGGCGTGCTGCGCAGACGCATGCCCGCCTCGATATAGGTGGAACAGGCGCGCAGCCGCGTGCCGTCCTCGCGCTGCATCCAGCAGTCCTGGCAGGCGCCCATCATGCAGAAGCCGGCGCGCGGGCCGCCGCCGAATTCCGACACGCGCAGGCGCTCGGCCTGCGTCAACACCGCCGTCAGCACGGTATCGCCGGCCAGCGCGGTGCACGGCTTGCCGTCGAGCGTAAAGGCGACAGGGGGCCGGGCCGTTTCGGCCAGGCGTTTCAGTATTGCCATGATGGCGGGGTCTCCCGTTGCGTACCCGGCTTGATCGTCATTTCTGTCCCACCAGCACGCGGTCCAGGCCGTACACCCGGTCCAGCAGCAGCATGGTCACCGCGGTCAGGCCGATCACCAGCGCCGACACCGCGGCCATCATCGGGTCGATCGACTCGGTGGCGTACATGTACATGCGCACCGGCAGCGTGATGGTCGACGGCGCGGTGATGAACACCGACATGGTCAGCTCGTCGAAACTGTTGATGAACGCCAGCAGCCAGCCGCCCGACACGCCCGGGATGATCAGCGGCAGCGTCACCTGGAAGAACACGGTGGCGCGGCTCGCGCCCAGCGACAGCGCGGCGTGCTCGACCGAGCGGTCAAAGCCCACCAGCGCGCCGATCACCAGCCGCATCACGTAGGGCGTGATCACCACCACGTGGCTGAACACCAGCCAGCCGAAGCTGCCGGTGGTGCCCAGCAGCGCGAAAAAGCGCAGCAGCGCCACGCCCAGCACCAGGTGCGGAATCATCAGCGGCGACAGGAACAGGCCGTTGAGCGCGTCGCGCCCGGGGAAGCGGTAGCGCGTGATGGCGATGGCCGCCGGCACCGCCAGGCACACGGCGATGCTGGCCGACAGGAACGCCAGCCACAGGCTGTTCTTGAACGCCTGCATGAAGTTGGGATGCTCGAACACCGCGTGGAACCAGCGCAGCGAGAACTGCGTGGTCGGCACCGTCAGCGTCGACTCGGGCGTGAACGCCACCAGGCACACGATGGCCAGCGGCGCCAGCACGAACAGCACCACCAGCGCATTGAAGGCCAGGGCGAAGGGACCGTTTTTCTGCATGATCGCTGTCCTCGCTCAACCCAGGCTGCGCCGGTAGGAACGTTCCACCACGCGGTTGTAGGCCATCATGATGACGACGTTGACCACCAGCAGCACGATGGCGATGGCCGCGCCCAGCGGCCAGTTCAGTTCGGTCAGGAACTCGTCGTAGACCACGGTGGCCACCATCTTCAGGCGCCGTCCGCCCAGCAGCGCGGGAATCGCGAACGAGCTGGCCGACAGCCCGAACACGATCAGGCTGCCCGACAGGATGCCCGGCATGGCCTGCGGCAGCACGATGCGCAGCAGCGTCTGGAAACGCGAGGCGTTGAGCGACAACGCGGCGTGCTCGACCGTCGGATCCAGCTTCTGCAGCGAGGTCCACACCGGAATCACCATGAACGGCAGCATCACGTGCACCAGGCCGATGATGACCGCGGTGGGCGTGTACAGCAGCGGCCCCAGGCCCAGCGCCGCGGCCGCGCGGCCGATGGCGCCGCCCGGCCCCAGCAGCATGCTCCAGCCGAAGGCGCGCACCACCAGCGAGATCAGCAGCGGCGACAGCACCACCAGCAGGAAGATCGAGCGCCACGGCTTGCCCATGCGCGACAGGATGTAGGCCTCGGGCGCGCCGATCAGCACGCAGATCAGCGTGGTCACGCCCGCGATCCAGAACGTGCGCCAGAAGATCTCCAGGAAATAGCCGTCGGTCACCACCGCCAGGTAGTGCTCGAACGTATGCCCGGGCAGGATGCCGGCGCTGTAGTCGAACGGCCGGAACGACAGCACCAGCGTCAACGCCAGTGGCGTCAGCACCAGCGTCAGGAACACGATCGCCAGCGGGATCGAGCCCAGGATGGCCAGCAGGCCGTCGGTGTGCGGCTTGGGCGCGCTGGCGGCGCCGGGTCGGGTCAGCGTCGCCATGTCAGGCCTCTTCGGCGGCGGCCGCCACCGGCAGCACGCGCAGCACGCCCTCGGCCCAGTCCAGCCCGATCTGGTCGCCATCGTCGTGCGGCCGGCGGCCGTCGTTGGGCGTGAGCACCGTCAGCGCCCCCACCGGCGAATCCAGCCCGTACATCCATTGGCTGCCCAGGAAGTAGCGCGTGCTGACCACACAGGACAGCTTGCCCTGGCCGGCCGGCACCGGCACCAGCTTTTCCGGGCGCAGCGACAGCTGCACGCTGTCGCCATGGCGCAGCCCCGCGCCGTCGACCAGCACGCGCAGCGCGCCGGTTTCCACCTCCGCCTGCGCGCCGCAGCGCGTCACGCGGCCCGGCAGCAGGTTGGTCTTGCCGACGAAGCGCGAGATGAATTCGCTCTGCGGATGCTCGTACATGCGATAGGGCGCATCCACCTGCGTGGCGCGGCCGTCCTGCATCACCACCACGCGGTCGCTGATCGACAGCGCCTCGGCCTGGTCGTGCGTCACCATCACGGTGGTGGTGCCGATCTGCTTCTGGATGCTGCGCAGCTCGAACTGCATGTCTTCGCGCAGCTTGGCGTCCAGGTTCGACAACGGCTCGTCCAGCAACAGCACCGGCGGCCGGATCACCAGCGCGCGCGCCAGCGCCACCCGTTGCCGCTGGCCGCCCGACAATTCGCGCGGAAAGCGGTCGGCGTGCTTGTCCAGCTTGACCAGCGCCAGCGCCTCGCGCACCCGCGCCTGGCGCTCGGCGCGCTCGACCTTGCGCATCTTCAGTCCGAACGCGACGTTGTCCGCCACCGTCAGGTGCGGGAACAGCGCATAGCTCTGGAACACGATGCCCAGCCCGCGCGTGTTCGGCTTGGCATGCGTGATGTCGCGGCCATCGAGCGTGATGCTGCCGCGCGTGACGTCGGCAAAGCCCGCGATCATCTGCAGCGTGGTGGTCTTGCCGCAGCCCGACGGCCCCAGCAAGGACACGAATTCCCCTTTCTCGACCGCCAGGTTCAGGTCCGAGACGACCCGCAGGTCGCCGTAATTCTTGGAGACGTTGTCCAACCGCAGAAATGACATATTCCAAACCCCGTGCCCGGTGAGGAGCAGTGCGCGAGGCAGACCCCCGCGAAGCAATCGATGCAGGGCAGTCTAGGAGTCGCCGAAAAGGCCGGTCAATTAGGGTTTTCCGAAGAATCGAATTTTCTAAGTATTATTTCCGTATAGCTGAATTTCCTGATAAAAATACAGCAACATATTTTGATTATCGG
This sequence comes from Achromobacter sp. ISS7, assembly GCF_056523125.1. NCBI lineage: Bacteria > Pseudomonadati > Pseudomonadota > Betaproteobacteria > Burkholderiales > Alcaligenaceae > Achromobacter > Achromobacter sp. ISS7. The sequence goes on from NZ_JAWRZD010000001.1 coordinate 4,630,536, forward strand.
AATTGAATAATGAAGAAATCAGAACCCGCCGACGACGCCGGCGCCCAGGGCGTGCTGCAACGCGCCTTCGCCGTGCTGCGCGTCCTGTCCGACGCCAAGGGCGAAAAACTGCGCCTGACCGACATCGCCGCCCGCACCGGCCAGGCCCAGGCCACCGTCCACCGCGTGCTGCAGGGCCTGGTGCAGGAAGGCATGGTCGAACAGCCCGCCCAGAGCAAGGGCTACCAGCTCAGCGTCGCCTTCTTCTCCCTGGCCGCGGCCGCCGGCAACCACCAGTCGACCCTGCGCTCGATCTACCGCCCCGTCATGCTGCGCCTGAGCGGCATGCTCAACGACACCATCTTCCTGCTGGTGCGCAGCGGCTTCGACGCCGTCTGCCTGGACCGCATCGACGGCGCCTTCCCGGTGCGCTCGCACACCGGCGACATCGGCGGCCGCGTCCCGCTCGGCCTGGGCCAGGGCGGCCTGCTGCTGCTCGCCAACCTGCCCGAAGCCGAACGCGAGGAAGTCCTGCGCTTCAACATCCCGCGCCTGCACCACCTGGGCTTCGTCGACGAAATCTCGATGCGCGCCGGCATCAAGGAATGCCAGGAACTCCAATACGCCCGCAGCAAGGGCCAGGGCATCTTCCCCAACATCGCCGGCCTGGCCGTCCCCGTCCACGACCCCAACGGCGTCACCGTCGCCGCCCTCAGCATCGCCGCCCCCGTCGAACGCATCAGCGACGAACGCCTCCCCCTGATCGTGGAAATCCTGCGCCGCGAAGCCGCCGGCATCAGCGCCCAACTCAACCCCTTCGACCCGGCGCTACGCCGCCCCAGCCAGTTCCTGGGCACAGGCAACCGCGAGTAAGACACCCGGCCAAAACACCCTCTCTCCCCACCCACGGCCGGACCACTACAAGCCCCGCGTCAACACCGCGCAGCGCACATCGCGCCCCCCAAGACACCGCGTATGTCACTGCCGGCTGCCCGCGCAGCCGCCAGTGACGGGCAAAACAAGCCTTTCGCATGCCCCGCCAACCCAGCAACGCCACAACGCTCGACACACGCAGGCCGGCGCGGCGAGGGGCAGGCGGGGCGCGCCGTGTAGATGCGCCCGAGGGAATCCGTAGGGAAGGCCGAAGGCCTGTACGAGGATGACGAAGGGGCAGTCCGGAGCGAACGCTCCGGACCGCAATCGTAGGCGCGCCCCGCCTGCCCCTCGCCGCGCCGGCCGACCTACGAAGCACCAACCGCACAAGCAAGAAAGCAAAAAGCCGGCAAGCCGCCCATAGCGACCCACCGGCTTCCAGCCAATCAAAAAACCCTCAGACGGGATAAGTCCCCGGCAACAAAATACTCCGATCCCCCACCTCAATATTGCGCCGCCCGCAAAGCGCCATCGTCGTATCCATTTCCTTGTAAAGGATCTCCAACACGCGCGTCACGCCCGCCTGCCCGTAAGCCCCCAACCCGTACAGGAACGCCCGCCCGATCATCGCGCCCCGCGCGCCCAGCGCCACCGCCTTGAGGATGTCCTGCCCCGACCGCACGCCGCCATCCATCCACACTTCGATCTTCGAGCCCACCGCGTCCGCGATCGACGGCAGCGCCGCGATCGACGACATCGCGCCATCCAGCTGGCGCCCGCCATGGTTGCTGACGATCAGCGCATCCGCGCCGCTGTTGGCCGCCAGCTGCGCATCCTCGACATCCAGGATGCCCTTGATGATCAGCTTGCCGCCCCAACGCTGCTTGATCCACTCTACATCGTCCCAGCTCAGCCGCGGATCGAACTGCTCGGCCGTCCACGACGACAGCGACGACAGATCGCTCACGCCCTTGGCGTGGCCGACGATGTTGCCGAACGTGCGGCGCTTGGTGCCCAGCATGCCCATGCACCAGCGCGGCTTGGTCGCCAGGTTGATGAGATTGCGGATGGTGGGCTTGGGCGGCGTCGACAGCCCGTTCTTGATGTCCTTGTGGCGCTGGCCCAGGATCTGCAGGTCCAGCGTCAGCACCAGCGCCGAGCAGCCCGCGGCCTTGGCGCGGTCGATCAGGTCGCCGACGAATTCGCGGTCGCGCATCACGTACAGCTGGAACCAGAACGGCTTGCCGGTGGCCGCCGCCACGTCTTCCAGCGAGCAGATGCTCATGGTCGACAGCGTGAACGGCACGCCGAAGTCGGCCGCCGCCTTGGCCGCCAGGATCTCGCCATCGGCATGCTGCATGCCGGTCAGGCCCGTCGGCGAAATCGCCAGCGGCATCACCGCGTCCTGGCCCACCAGCGTCGTGCGCAGCGAGCGGCCTTCCATGTTCACCGCCACGCGCTGGCGCAGCTTGATCTTCTGGAAATCGCTTTCGTTGGCGCGGTACGTGCCTTCCGTCCAGGCGCCCGAATCGGCGTAGTCGTAGAACATGCGCGGCACGCGCTTGCGCGCGATCGCGCGCAGGTCTTCGATGCAGGTGATCGTGGAGAGGTTAGCGGTCATGGTTATTTTTCTGGGGAAAGTGGGACGCGACCCCGCGACGACCGGCCCCGCGCGAACCCGCACGCGTCGTCCAGACACCTGCCGTTCACGCCGGGCGGCAAGGCCCCGCGGCGCCGCCCAGTATACGCGCCGGGGCCGGCAAGCGCCCCTTGCCGGCCCCGGTTCCCCCTTCATCGCGACCGCTTTCGCGCCGCTGCCGACGCGGCCGCTGCCCCCCGCCGCTAGCGCGGCCAGACCTTGGTCACCGCCCGGATCGTGGCCCATGCCACCCAGCGCGGGCTGGTCAGGCGCGCCCCCGGCAGGCGCCGCAGCACGTCCACCGCCAGGCCGCCGCGGCGATGCCATTCCTTCTTGCGGGTCTGGCTGTCGGTCCAGCGGCCTTCGAGCCACGGAAACTCGCGCCGTCCCGGCTTGTAGACCGGCGGCGTGTTGTAGATCAGGATGTACGCCAGCCGCGGCTGCGGCGACGTATTGGCGCCCGTGAAATGCAGCGTGCGCGCATCGTGCACGGTGCAGCCGCCGGGCTGCAGCGGCTCGGCCACCGCCTGGTCGCGCGGAAAATCGGCGCAGCATTCGAGCGGATGCAGCGTCTTGTCGCCGCCCGGCGAGCGATGCTCCAGCACCTCGCTCTTGTTGGAACCCGGGATGAACTGCATGCAGCCGTTCTCCAGCGTGGCCGGTTGCAGCGCCAGCCAGATGCTCAGCTCGTTGTAGACGAAGTCGGGCGAGCGGAACGCCTCGTCCTGGTGCCACGGCGTCTCCGGCCCGATCAGCGCCGGCTTGAGCAGCGCGTGCTCGCCGTACAGCGCGGCATCCTCGCCCAGCAGCTGGCGCGCCAGCTCCAGCGTGCGCTCGTGATAGGCGGTCTTCAGCAGGCCCGGGGCATAATGGCGCGGATCGTGCAAACTGGGAAACTTGGCCGGCTTGGACGGGTCGTCGCGACTGATGAAGTCGTATTGCGCCCCCTCGTTGTAGCCCGTCTTGTTCGCGAACAGTTCCAGCAGCGTGCGCCGGATGTAGCCCACCTCGTCCTGCGGACACATGTCCGGCAGGGCCAGGTAGCCCTGGTCCCGATAGCGTGCTGTTTCTGCTTCCGACAACAAACTGGTCTCTTCCATAATGGCTTCTCCAAGCTTTGCTTGCGGGTGTTCCCGTTGGCACGTTTTGACATGTGCTCTAACGTATCGCTTCGATGCCCGAGGGGCCTATCGACCATCCGCTGTAGCCGGAACCGCCTAGGTCACCGGCGCGCTGCGGCGCATCATCCGAAGGAAAACCAATGCAAGACACCCATATCGAGACCGTCCACGTCACCGTCAGCGGCGCCGTGCAGGGCGTGGGCTACCGCCATGCGGCGGTGCGGCGCGCGCACCTGCTGGGCGCCAAGGGCTGGGTGCAGAACATGCTGGACGGCACGGTCGAGGCCCTGGTGCAGGGCACGCCCGACCAGGTCGATCACATGCTGGAATGGCTGCGGCGCGGCCCGCCCGGGGCCGAGGTCATCGAGATGGTCACGCGCCGGGAGTACACCGACAAGCGGTATGCCCATTTCGAACAGCTGTAGGCGGCGCGCCACGGCCTACGCCGCTCATCCGAAAGCGGGTAGGAGACGCGGCGGGAGGAAGGATGAGGTCAGCGGTTGCGCAGCCAGCGCCCGCCGACCTGGTTGATGATCAGGCCGGCCAGGACGCAGCCCGCGCCCAGCCATTGCAGCGGCTGCAGCCGCTCGCCGAAGGCGGCCGACGCCGCCCACAGGCCCACCACCGGCACCAGCAGCGAGAACGGCGCGATCTTGGCCGCCGGATGGCGCGTCAGCAGCTGCGTCCACAGCGTATAGGCCAGCAGCGTGGCCAGCACCGCCAGGTAGAGCACCGACAGCGCCTCGGCCCAGCCGATGCCCAGGATCATGCCCGCCACCGCGTCCCAGCCATCGGCCAGCACCGCCAGCGCCACGAACGGCAGCACCGGCGCGGCGCTGCTCCAGGCGATGAACGCGAACGGGTCGTAGCCGGGCGCCTTGCGGCTGGCCAGGCGCACGATGATGTTCGAGACCGCCCACATCGAGGCGGCGCCCAGCGTCAGCACGAACCCCAGCATGGTCATCTGGCCCGGCCCCTCGCCACGGCCGGCGGCGATCACCGCCAACCCCAGCGCGGCCACGCCCAGCCCCAGCCAGTGATGCGGACGCGCGCGTTCGCGCAGCACCGGCGCGGCCAGCAGCAAAGTGAAAAAGGCTTGGGTCTGGATCACCAGCGAGGCCATGCCCGCCGGCATGCCGAATTTGAGGGCCGTGAACAGCAGGCCGAACTGGCCCAGCCCCTGCACCAGCCCGTAGGCGGCGATCCACTGCCACGGCAGGCGCGGCGGCCGCACGAACAGCACCAGGGGGAAGGCGGCCAGGGCGAAGCGCAGGGCGCCCAGCATCATCGGCGAAAGGCCCTTGAGGCCGATCTTCATGATGACGAAGTTCAGGCCCCAGATCACCACCACCGTCAGGGCGCAGAGATAGTCTTTCCTGGAAAGTTGGGTAGCGGCGGACATCCCGCATTATCGCATCGCCCGCCCCCGCGAAACGGCGGATCAGCGGCTCGCCAGCACTTTTTTGAAGGCCTCGATGGCGCGGTCGATGTCCTCGTCGCCGATGTGGCGGTGGGTCACGCAGCGCAGCCGCGTGCGGCCCCACGGACGCGTCAGCAGGCCCGCCGCTTCCAGCGCCGTGACCCAGTGCGCGTTGGTCATGCCGGTGTCGGCGGTCTCGACCTGCACGATGTTGGTCTGCGGCATCGTGGCCGACAGCACCGGGTCCAGGCGGTTCAGGCCGTCGCTCAGGCGGCGGGCGCGCGCATGGTCCTCGACCAGCCGGTCGCCCATGGTCTGCACGCCTTCCAGCCCGGCCGCGGCCATGATGCCGGCCTGGCGCTGGGTACCGCCGAGCATGCGGCGCAGCACCCGCGCCCGCGCCATCACCTGGCGCGGACCGGTCAGCACCGCGCCCACCGGCGCGCTCAGGCCCTTGGACAGGCACAGCGACACGGTATCGGCATGGCGGGTGATCTCGGCCGGCGCCACGCCCAGCGCCACCGCGGCGTTGAACAGGCGCGCGCCATCCAGGTGCACCGGCACGCCACAGGCCTGCGCCATGCCGTATACCGCCTGCATGTGATCCAGCGGCAGCACCGCGCCGCCGGCGTTGTTGTGCGAGGTCTCCATCGCCACCAGCGAGGTCTTGAGCTTGTGGCCGCCCGATTGCATCGCGTCTTCCAGGCGGTTCAGGTCCATCGCGCCGTCGGTGCCGGGCACGCCCTGGTAGAACAGGCCGGTGAACGTGGCGGCGCCGCGCTCGGACGTGTACATGTGCGCCGCCGACTCCAGCACCACCTGCTCGTTGCGCTGGGTCTGCGCCAGCACCGCCAGCAGGTTGGCCATGGTGCAGCTGGGCACGAACAGCCCGGCTTCCTTGCCCAGGCGGGTGGCCACGTGCGCTTCCAGCGCCCGCACGCTGGGGTCGCCATCGAGCCCGTCGTCGCCGATGGGCGCCGTGCGCATGCGCTCGTACATGGCCTCGGTGGGGTGGGTGACCGTGTCGCTGCGCAGGTCGACGAGCGGGTGGGAGGGGTCGACGGAGATCCGCTGGCTCATGGCTATCAGTGCTGCAAAATTTTGGAAAGGAACTGGCGCGTGCGCGGGGCGCGCGCCTCTACATCGCCGAAGAACGCATCCTTCGGGCAGTCTTCGACGATCTTGCCGCCGTCCATGAAGATCACGCGGTCGGCGACGCGGCGGGCAAACCCCATTTCATGGGTCACCACCATCATCGTCATGCCTTCGCCGGCCAGGTCGGTCATCACGTCCAGCACCTCGTTGACCATCTCCGGGTCCAGCGCCGAGGTCGGTTCGTCGAACAGCATCACCACCGGATCCATCGACAGGGCGCGGGCGATCGCCACGCGCTGCTGCTGGCCGCCGGACAGCTCACCCGGGTGCTTGTCCTTGTGCGCCGACAGGCCGACCCGCTCCAGCAGCGCCAGCGCGCGGGCGCGGGCCTCGACCTTGCCGCGCTTGAGCACTTTCATCTGGCCCAGGCACAGGTTCTCGGTCACCGACAGGTGCGGGAACAGCTCGAAGTGCTGGAACACCATGCCGGCCACCGAACGCAGCTTGGGCAGGTTGGTGCGCGGATCGCCCACCTCGATGCCGTTGACCACGATGTTGCCCTTCTGGAAGGGCTCCAGCGCGTTCACGGTCTTGATCAGCGTCGACTTGCCCGACCCGGAGGGACCGCACACCACCACCACCTCGCCGCGGCCAACGGTGGTGCTGCAATCATCCAGTACCTGGAAATCGCCATACCACTTGCTGACCTGCTTGATCTCGATCATCGGGGGTTTCGAAGAGAGTTGCATCGTTGGACCTGTGGATAACCTGGGCGCCTAGCGCAGCACCCGGACGCGCTTTTCCAGCCGTTTGACCAGACGGGATGCCGTGAAGCAGATCACGAAATACACCACCGCCACGAAGAGATAGAGTTCCACCAGCCGGCCGTCGCGCTGGCCGATCTTGGACGCCGCGCCCAGGAAGTCGGTCAGCGACAGCACGTACACCAGCGAGGTGTCCTGGAACAGGATGATGACCCGCGTCAGCAACGCCGGCACCATGTTGCGGATCGCCTGCGGCAGGATCACGTAGCGCATGCCCTGCCAGTGGTTCAGGCCCAGCGCCATGCTGGCCGAGACCTGGCCGCGCGCGATCGACTGGATGCCGGCGCGCATGATCTCGCAGAAGTACGCGGCCTCGAACAGCGTGAACGTGACCACCGCCGAGTTGAACGCCCCCACCCGCAGCGGCGTGGGCGAACCCACGATCCAGGCGGCGATGTAGGGCACCAGGAAGTAGAACCAGAAGATCACCAGCAGCAGCGGCACGGAACGCATCACGTTCACGTAGATGCCCGCCGGCACCGACAGGATCCGGTAGCGCGACAGGCGCATCATCGCCAGCAGCGTGCCCAGCACCAGCCCCATCACCGCCGCCAGCAGCGTCAGGGTCAGCGTGAACGTCATGCCGGTCTGGAACAGGTACGGCAGCGCGCTGCCGATGACGTCGAAATCGAATTTGCCCATGTCGATTCCTAGCGTCCGTTCTTGGTCGCCGCGCCGATCAGGCCGGGAACCGCCACATGGCGTTCAAGCAGGCGCATGCCAAGCACCACCATGCCATTCAGGATCAGGTAGATCACGGTCGCCGCCGAAAACGCCTCGAAGATATGGAAGCTGAACTCCGCCATCGAGCGGGTCTGGCCGGTCAGTTCCAGCAGGCCGATGGTCAGCGCCACCGACGAATACTTGATGGTGCCCATGAACTCGGAGGTCAGGGGCGGCAGCACGATGCGGTAGGCCTCGGGCAGGATGATGTAGCGGTAGACCTGCTTTTCGGTCAGGCCGAGCGCGGTGCCGGCCTGGAACTGGCCGCGCGGCAGCGACTGGATGCCGGCGCGCAGCTGCTCGGCCACGCGCGCCGAGCCGTAGAAGCCCAGACAGAGCACCGCCGGCAGGAATTGCCCCCACGGCTGCGGCATCTGCTTCATGGCCAGGCCCCAGGCGTGCGGCAGCAGCTCGGGCAGCACGAAATACCACAGGAACATCTGCACCAGCAGCGGCACGTTGCGGAAAATCTCGACGTAGGTCGCGCCAACCGCGTTGGCCAGGCGCGACGAGGCGGTGCGCATCACGCCCAGGCACGAGCCCAGCAGCAGCGAGAACACCCACGCCGTCAGGGCCAGCGCCAGGGTCCAGCCCACGCCGATCAGGATGGTCTGCAGGAAGGTATGCACGCCGTCGGGCGACATCTCCAGGAAGACGCTCCAGCTCCAGTTGTAATTCATGCTTTGAGGACCTGTGGACAACTAAAGAAACGGGCGCCGGCGGCCGGCGCCCGGTTTAGCGCGTCGCCGCGCGGCCCGCGAGGGGCCGCGGCGGCGGACCGGCTTACTCGTAGGCCTTGGGGTCGCCGGAGTCGGTCGGATGAGCCAGGGCGCGCTTGAGCGCGTCGCTCATCGGGTACTTCAGGTTGATCTGCTTGGGCGGGATCGGGGAATTGAAGTACTTGTCGTAGATCGCCGCGACGCGGCCGCTCTTCATCAGGTCCAGCACGGCGTCGTCCACCACCTTCTTGAAGGCCGGGTCGTCCTTGGGCTGCATGATGCCGTAGGGCGCCAGTTCCAGGCCCTTGGTGCCGATCACGAAGGCGTCGGGGTTCTTGGACGAAGCCACCACGCCATAGGCGATGCCGTCGTCGTTGGCCGAACCCGCGGCGCGGCCCGATTCAACCATCAGCAGCGTTTCCGCCGTATCCTTGGTGGGTGCCATGGTGATGCCCAGGTTGCCCTCGGCGTTCAAGCGCGAAATCAGCTTGAAGGTCTGGCCGCCGGCCTGCGCCGCGATCGACTTGCCGCGGAACGAGGCCAGGTTGTTCGGGTCGACGCCGCCGTCCTTGCGCGCCACCAGCACCACCTGCGCCACGAACGTGGTGGGCGCGAACGACACCAGCTTGTGGCGTTCCAGGTTGTTGGTGGTGTTGCCGCACTCCAGGTCGATGGTGCCGTTGGCCAGCAACGGGATACGCGTGGCGGAGGTGGTCGGGTTGTAACGCACGTCCAGCTTGGGCAGCTTGAGCGCGGTCTTGATGTGCTGGGCGATTTCCTGGCAGATCTCGACGGTGTAGCCGATCGGCTTCTGGTTGCCGTCCAGGTAGGCGAACGGCACGGAGGTCTCGGGATGGCCGATGGTGATCACGCCGGTGTCGCGGATCTTGTCCAGGCGGCTGGGGCCTTCGGCGTGGGCGGCGGCGCTGCCGAACAGGGCGGCGGCGACCGAAATCGCGGCAAATGCTTTCATCTTATTCCCTTGGCGCCGGTCGAGCGGCGCGTGCTTATGTTCACGAACAGCGGTGCCGGATTGCATACGACCCGCCGCGTCCCGCGATGAGCCCCGCGGCTGGCAAAAAGTATCAACTAGCGTTATGGTTTTATCCAGTTCCAATCGGGTATTCCTCTATACGGATTTGATATGGCCATTACACGAATGGGCTTGCGACACATCGAGGCTTTCCGAGCCGTCATGATGACCGGATCCATGACCGCCGCGGCACGCAGAGTGCATACCTCGCAGCCGCACGTTAGCCGCTTAATAGCGCAATTGGAAGCAATCACCCAATTTCCCCTGTTCGACCGCAACGGCAGCCGCCTGACCCCCACCCAGGACGGTTCGCGCTTCTTCCAGGAGGTCGAAAAGACCTTCATCGGCCTGGCCGGCCTGGAATCGGCGGCGGCCAGCATCCGCTCGTTCAGCGCCAGCCGCCTGAGCGTGGCCGCCATGCCACGCCTGGCCGGCGGCCTGCTGGCCCGCATCGTGGCCGCCTTCAAGACCGAATACCCCGACGTCATGGTGTCGATCCACTCCGGCAACGCCAGCGCGGTGCACAACTGGATCAGCTCGGGCTTCTGCGACACCGGCCTGGCCATGCTGTCGGGCGACAGCCCCGGCATCCAGGTCGAGCCGGTGCTGACCATGAACTGCGTGGCGGTGCTGCCCAAGGGCCACCGGCTGACCAAGCTGAAAAAGCTCAAGCCGGCCGATTTCGCCGGCGAACCCTTCATCGCCTTCCCCAGCGCCACGCCGCTGCGGGAGAAGATCGACGCGGTCTTCAAGGCCGCCAAGGTCGAGCGCCAGACCGTGGCCGAGGCCGGCCTGGGCTCGTCGGTCTGTGCGCTGGTGGGCGCCGGCCTGGGGGTGGCGCTGATCAACCCGCTGGCCGCGCGCGAGGAATACGAGGCCAACGGCGTCGAAGTGCGTCCGTTCAGTCCGGCGGTGCCGGTCACGGTGGCGCTGCTGTACCCGCCGTACCACACCCGCACCCGGCTGGTCAGCGTGTTTTCGCGCTATGCGCACCAGCTGATGCAGGAGGAAATGGCGGACCTGAAGGCGCGGCCGGGGCGGTGAGCGTGGATATCCCCGTGCGGCGAATGAAAAAAGGCCCCTTGAAGGGGTCTTTTTGCCACTGAAGCGGGTCCGTGAAGCGGGTCCGTGAAGTGGGTCTATGAAGTGGGTCTATGAAGCGGGCCCGCTCAGGCCGCCGCCGCGTCCGGCAGGGACTCGCGCAGGTCCAGCCACGCCACCAGCAGCAATCCCCCCGCCAGCCCCAGGTGTTCATAGAACGCATTGGCCGCCATGAAACGCTCCTGCCCCGGCGCCATCTCCCAGTAGCGCAGCGCGATGCCCGTGGCCACCAGCGTGAAGCCCGCCAGCGCCAGCGCCCCCAGCCAGCGCAGGCGACCGGCCAGGATCATGGCCGACGCCGCCAGTTCCAGCACGATCACCAGCACCGCGAACAGCGGCCCCGGCGCCAGGCCGAAATGCGCCATCTCTGCCAGCGCGCCGGGAAAGTCGGTCAGCTTGACCAGCCCGCCCTGCAGATAGGCCGCGCACAGGCCCAGATAGGCCAGGAACCGCACCGCCGGCGATCCGAACAGCGGCCGCGCCAGGCCGGCCAGCCGCTGCTCCCATTGAAAGGTCGCATTCATGGCCGGCTCCCTCACACGGCCCAGCAGGAACAACCCAGGGCGCCGAAAAAGCCCTGCAGGTCGGAACTGGGCGCGCTCGAGGCCCAGGCCTTGGCATGGTCATGCCCGTGCAGTCCGCAGCTGCTGGCGCAGCCGCAGGCCGCCATGTTGCGGTAGCCCAGCGAATTACGGCCGGCGCCGTCGGGGTCGCCCCAGGCGGCATAGCCGCCGAACAGGCGCGTGGGCGACCAGTCCGGCATGGCGGGCGGCAGCGCGTTGTCGTCCAGCGGGCCGAATTCCCCCGCGCCGTAGACCACCCGCCCGCCAACCACGGTCAGCTCCGAGGTCAGGAACGAGATATCGTCCTCGGCGCAGCGGAAGTAGTCCTTGCTCGGCACGATGAAGTCCGCCAGCTGGCCCGGCTGGATGCGGCCGCGCTTGCCTTCCTCGTTGGCGAACCAGGCCACGTTCTCGGTCCACATGCGCAGCGCGGTCTCGCGGTCCAGGCAGTTGCGCGCCGGATAGAGGCGGGTGCCGCCCACGGTCTTGCCGGTCACCATCCACGACAGCGACACCCACGGGTTGTACGACGCGACCCGGGTGGCGTCGGTGCCGGCGGACACCTTCACGCCGCGATCGAGGATCTTGGCGATCGGCGGGGTGGCCTCGGCCGCGGCCGCGCCGTAGCGCTCGATGAAGTATTCGCCCTGGTAGGCCATGCGGTGCTGCACGGCGATGCCGCCGCCCAGCGCGGCGATGCGGTCGATCGACTTGTCGGAAATGGTCTCGGCGTGGTCGAAGAACCAGTTCAGGCCGGTCAGCGGCGTGTCCTGGTGCACTTTCTCGAACACGTCCAGCGCGCGCGAGATGGTCTCGTCATAGGTGGCGTGCAGGCGCCACGGCCACTTGTTCTGCACCAGCACGCGCACCACTTCCTCCAGCTCGCCTTCCATCTCCGGCGGCATGTCCGGCCGTTCGACGCGGAAGTCCTCGAAGTCGGCGGCCGAGAACACCAGCATCTCGCCGGCGCCGTTGTGGCGGAAGTAGTCGCTGCCCTGCTTGTACTTCACGCTCGAGGTCCACTTGAGGAAGTCTTCCTTCTCCTGCTTGGGCTTCTGCGTGAACAGGTTGTAGGCCAGCCGCACCGTCATCTGGCCTTCGTCGGCCAGCTTCTGGATCACGGCGTAGTCGTCGGGATAGTTCTGGAAGCCGCCGCCCGCGTCGATCACGCCGGTCACGCCCAGCCGGTTCAGCTCGCGCATGAAATGGCGCGTGGAATTGACCTGGTAGTCGAACGGCAGCTTGGGGCCCTTGGCCAGCGTGGCGTACAGGATGGTCGCGTTAGGCTTGGCCAGCAGCAGCCCGGTGGGGTTGCCCTGCGCGTCGCGGATGATCTCGCCGCCCGGCGGGTTGGGCGTGGTCTTGGTGTAGCCCACCGCGCGCAGCGCGGCGCCGTTGAGCAGGGCGCGGTCGTACAGGTGCAGCAGGAACACCGGCGTGTCGGGCGCGATGGCGTTGATCTCCTCGATCGTCGGCAGGCGCTTCTCGGCGAACTGGTGCTCGGTGAAGCCGCCCACCACGCGCACCCATTGCGGCGCCGGCGTGATGGCGACCTGGCGCTTGAGCATGGCCATGGCGTCGGCCAGCGAGCGCACGCCGTCCCAGCGCAGCTCCATGTTGTAGTTCAGGCCGCCGCGCACCACGTGGGTATGGTTGTCGAACAGCCCCGGCAGCACGCCGCGGCCCTTCAGGTCAATGCGGCGGGTGCCGGCGCCGGCCAGCGCCATCACTTCGGCATCGTCGCCGACGGCCACGAACCTGCCATCCTTGATCGCCACGGCGCTGGCCAGCGGCCTGGCGCGGTCCAGCGTGGTGATGCGGCCATTGTGATAAATGACGTCGGGGGCGGGGTTTGACATGGAGGATTCTCCTTGGGAACGGGCGAGGGCGGATCGGCCCAGCAGGCCGTTGAGCGCCAATGTGGAAGCAACACCGATGAGGTCGCGGCGGGTAGGCATACGATTATCTCCCTGGGTGTGGAAAGAATTCAGCTTTGGTCTTTGTCGCGGGGCTGATGGCCGGGCAGTTGCCCGAACACATGGCTCACCGTCTTCTGTTTGTCGCACGCGGCGGCGAAGGCGGTGCCGTTGAGCATCTGTTTGCCCACCGGCACGATCTGTTCGCCGACCAGGATGCCCAGCAGGCCGATCAGCGCCACCAGCGGCGGCGCCGGCGAACGCACTTGCAGCAGGCTGTAGACCACGCCGACCAGCAGGCCGGCGCCAAGGGAAAGCAGATAGATCTTCATGGATGTCCTCGTCATTGGAATCAGGCGTGGGTGTCGGCCAGCAGCAGCTCGGCGTCATCGAGCGCGGTGATGCGCACATCGGTCTCGTCCTCGATGGCGGCGCCATCGCCCAGGCCGATCTCGACGTCGTTGACGGTCAGCCGGCCCTTGGACGCGACCAGGTAGCCGCGGCGCCGGCCGCGTGCAAAGCGATAGGTGGCGGCTTCGCCGGCCTTGAGCGCCACCGCCAGCACGCGGGCGTCGCTGCGGATCGGCAGCGCGTCCTCGTCGCCCTCGATGCCGCTGGCGAGCGTGACGAACCGTCCGTTGCAGGCCTCGCGCGCAAACGACTTGCGCCCCCAGCTCGGCGGCGCGCCGCGGCGATCCGGCTCGATCCAGATCTGGAACACGCGGGCCGGGCCGCCTTCCATGTTGAACTCGGCGTGCGTCAGGCCGCTGCCCGCGCTCATCACCTGCACGTCGCCGGCGCGGGTGCGGCCGCCATTGCCCAGGTCGTCCTCGTGGGTCAGCGCGCCTTCCTGCACGCAGGTGATGATTTCCACGTCGGCATGCATCAGCGCGGGAAAACCGGCGCCCGGCGCGATGGTCTCGTCGTTCCAGGCGCGCAGCGCGCCCCAATTCATGCGCTGCGGGTCCAGGTAGTTGGCGAACGAGAAATGGTGTTTCACATCGAGCCAGCCGCGGCGGGCATGGCCCAGGGTTCTCAAGGGTCGGCGCTCAATCATGGCGAGCCTCCAGGTTGATCGGAAAACAAGGCGTCATGTCCGGCAAGTTCAGCGTTTCAGCGCCAGGAAGTGGTGCACCTCGGGCGCGCCGGGGCCGATATGGAAGCGCAACGTCTCGGCCTGCAGGTCGGCATCGGCATGCGAGACCCGATGGTGCTGGCGCAGGTGCTCGGCCCAGGACTCCACGAAGAACCACTCCACCACGCGCTCCGGATCGCTCGTGTGCTCGGCCACGCCCCAGGCGTAGGCGCCGTCGCGCAGGCGCTCCTGCGACAGGCGTTGCATCGCTTCCAGGAAGGCCGGGCGGTCCTGCTGCGCGATGCGGTACTCGACCTGGATCAGCACCGGCCCGCGGTCGTGCGCCACCGATTCCGACACCAGCGGCTCCGGCCAGTGATTCGACGCCTGCAGGTCGGCTTCGCCCACCGGCAGCCGCACCCGATGGAACAGCAGCGCCACGATCACCAGGCCCGCGGCGCTGGCCACCAGGGCATAGGGCACGCCGATTTCACGCGCCACCAGGCCCCAGCCCAGGCTGCCGGCCGCCATCGCGCCGTTGAACACCATCAGGTACACCGCCAGGCCGCGGCCGCGCACCCAGTTGGGCAGGATCGCCTGGGCCACGCCATTGAAGGTGGTCAGCGCCGTGATCCAGCCCATGCCCAGCAGCACCAGCATCACCACCGCCAGCCACTTGGGCGGGGCGAACACCAGCACGCCCATCACCACCGCGCTGACCAGCGAGGCCAGCAGCACCAGCCCATCCGCATTCAGCTTGGCGCCCAGCTTCGGCATCACCAGCGCGCCGAGGATCGCTCCCGCACCCACCGCGCCCAGCAGCATGCCGTAGAAGCCCGACGTGCCGCCCAGCATCTGCCGCGCCACCAGCGGCAGCAAGGCCCACACCGCGCTGGCGAACAGGAAGAACACGGCGGCGCGCAGCAGCACGCGATGCAGTTCCTTGCTGGCCCGCGTATAGCGCAGGCCGGCCCGGAACGCGCCCAGGAAGTTCTCCGACAACGCGCTGTCGGTGGCCGCAGGCCGCTTCCACCACAACAGGGCGGCGATCACGAACACGTAGCTCAACACGTCCATGCCGTAGGTCACCGCCGCGCCGAAGCTGGCCAGGATCAGGCCGCCCGCGGCCGGGCCGATGGCGCGCGCGATGTTGATGCCCAGCGAGTTGAGCGCCACCGCGCCCTTGAGGCTCTCGCGCGGCACCAGCTCGGGCACGATCGACTGCCAGGTGGGGCCCATCAGCGCCGCGCCGATGCCGCCGACAAACGTCAACGCGATCAGGTAGTCCACCGTCAGCGCGCCGAAATGCGACAGCAGCAGCAAGGTGCCGCTGACCGAGGCCAGCAGCAACTGCACGAAGATCAGGAAACGCCGGCGGTCCAGGATGTCCGACAGCACGCCGGCCGGAATCGCCAGCAGGAAGATCGGCAGCGTCGCCGCCGTCTGGATCAGCGCCACGGCCGCCGGGCTGGCCGACAGGTCGGTCACCAGCCACGAGCTGGCGACGTCGCGCATGAAACTGCCCACGTTGCCGAGCACCGCGGCCGCCCACAGGACGGCGAACACGGGCTGGCGCAGAGGCGCAAAGCTGCCTCCCGCGGAAGGGGAAGAGGGGGTCGGCATGGAATGCTCCGGGATCGGGCTGGGTCGCCAGGGGCCGTGCATCATGCCGCCTGCCGTGTTCGGAAAAAGAAGCGGCCCGGACCGTTGCCGGCCCGGGCGCGGGGCTTACTTGGCCGGGTTGGGGCCGATGCGCTCGCCGTGCGTCACGCGCTCGGCCAGCTTGTGCACGTGAGTGACGGCGTAGTCGATGCCCATGCCGTAGGCGCCGGAGTGTTCCTTGGCGATGCCGGTCACGGCGTCGTAGGTTTCCTGGCGGGCCCAGTCGCGCTGCCATTCCAGCATCACCTGCTGCCAGGTCACCGGCACCACGCCGGCCTGGATCATGCGGTCCATCGCGTACTTGTGCGCGTCGGCCGAGGTGCCGCCCGACGCATCGGCCACCATGTAGATTTCGTAGTCGCCTTCGAGCATGGCGCACAGGGCGAAAGTGGTGTTGCAGACCTCGGTCCACAGGCCGGCCACGACGATCTTCTTGCGGCCGTTGGCGGCCAGCGCGTCACGCACGTTCTGGTCGTCCCACGAGTTCATCGAGGTGCGCTCCAGGATCTTGTTCTCGGGGAACACGGCCAGCAGTTCGGGGAAGGTGTTGCCCGAGAAGCCGTCGGTCTCGACGGTGGTGATGGTGGTCGGGATGTTGAAGGTGCGCGCGGCCTTGGCCAGGCCCACCACGTTGTTCTTGAGCGTCTGGCGATCGATCGACTGCACGCCGAAAGCCATCTGCGGCTGCTGGTCGATGAAGATGATCTGGCTGTTCTGCGGGGTCAGGACTTCGAGGTATTTGTTGGCGGACATGGCGGGTCTCTCTTTCAAGGAATCGTTTCAGGGAATGCGGCAAAGTGAATTCGGGGGACTGCGCAAACCAGCCTGGCTTGCCCCGTTTCCGCCGTGTCCGAAATGCCGCTTGAGGGGTTTCGTTCACGTCGTCTGTCGGTATGTGCATAGTAGGGATCGGCCGCCGGGCTGAGAACCCGCGCCAGGGAATTCCATCCTTTCCATTTTTTGCATGCTCCCTATGGGCGGGCCCTTTTCCGGGTGACGCGATCGCCGGGTTTTCTTGTCCGTCACATACTCAGCCGCTATCATCGACCCGACTTTTTTACGGGTGCATGACATGAACAAATTGCCGGATCTCGAAGGGTGGGCGATCTTTGCCAAGGTCGCCGAGACGGGTTCCTTCGCCAAGGCCGCGGCCGAACTGTCCCTGTCACAGGCCACGGTGTCCAAGACCATCACGCGTCTGGAGACCAAGATGAAGACCATGCTGTTCCATCGCACCTCGCGCAGCATGTCGTTGACCGAGTCCGGCTATGCGGCGCTGGAACGCGCCGCGCGCATCCTGGAAGAGGGCGAGGCGGTCGAGGCCGAGGTGACCGAGAAATCGACCAGCCTGCGCGGCAAGATCCGGCTGGCCGCGCCCATGTCGTTCGGCGTCACGCACCTGGCGCCGATGCTGCCGCCCTTCATGCAGGCGCATCCCGACGTGGACCTGGAAATCGAATTCAACGACAAGCAGGCCGACCTGGTGTCGGAACGCTTCGACCTGGCCCTGCGCATCTCCAACCTGGTGGACTCGACGCTGCTGGCGCGGCGCCTGTGCTCGGTGCGCATCCTGCTGGTGGGCGCGCCCAGCTACTTCAAGCGCGCCGGCAAGCCCAAGCATCCGCGCGACCTGGCCCAGCACACCGCGTTGCAGTACATGTATGCGCGCAACGGCTCGAGCTGGCGCTTCCGCCACGAGAAGCACGGCGAGTTTTCGCAATCGCTGCCGGTGCAGTTGAACGTCAACAACGCCGAGGCCCTCTCGCCCGCGTTGCAGGCCGGCCTGGGCCTGGCGCTGCAGCCGGAATTCCTGGCCTGGGAAGACCTGCAATCGGGCGCGCTGGAGACCGCCATGGACGACTGGCAGATCGACCCGATCGCGCTGCACATCGTCACCCCGCCGGGCCGCCGGCGGCCGGCGCGGGTGCAGGCGCTGATCGAGTACCTGGCGGAACGCCTGACGGCCGAGCCGTGGGCCAGCGACGTGCAGGGGTAGGGCGCGGCCGCCCCGCGGGCCCACGGGGTCCATCAAAACAAAAGGGGCTGCGCAGGCAGCCCCTTTTTCATGCACGCCGCCAAGCCCTGACGGGCTTGCGGCGAATCGTGCCGGTCAGACGTCGATGTTGCCCGCCGACAGCGCATGCGCCTCGATGAAGTTGCGGCGCGGTTCGACGTCGTCGCCCATCAGCGTGGTGAAGACCTCGTCGGCCGCGATGGCGTCCTCGATCTGCACGCGCAGCAGGCGGCGCACCTTCGGGTCCATGGTGGTTTCCCACAGCTGTTCCGGGTTCATTTCGCCCAGGCCCTTGTAGCGCTGCTTGGAGATGCCGCGGTCGGCTTCGCTGCGCAGCCACTGCATGGCTTCGCGGAAGTCGGAGACGTTCTGTTCCTTGCGCTTTTCGCCTTCGCCGCGCGCGGCCAGCGAACGCGGGCCGACCTTGCCGGAGAAGCTCTTGGCGGCGCGCGACAGGATGGCGTAGTCAGAACCGCCAACGAAGTCGGCGTCGATGATGCTGACGCGCACGTTGCCGTGGTGCATGCGCTGGATCGACAGGCGATGGCGTTCGGTGGCCTCGTCGAACTCGGGCACCACTTCCACGCCGTTGCCGCTGACCGGATCGCGCATGGCGTCGGCCAGGCGCCTGGCCGAATCGGCGGCGGCCTCGGCCGACTCCAGGTTGATCTCCACGCCCTCGGCCATGGCCGACAGCGCGGCCACGTCGAACACGCGCGACAGGCGCGCGATGACGCCGTCGGCGGCCACGTACTGGCGCGCCAGCTCGTTCAGTTCGTCGCCGCGGATGATGTTGCCGCCGGAGATGATCTCGGCGTCCTTCAGGGCCAGCTGCAGCATGAACTGCGCTTCTTCCTGGTCATCCTTCAGGTAGCGCTCTTCGCGGCCGACCTTGACCTTGTACAGCGGCGGCTGCGCGATGTAGACGTAGCCGCGCTGCACCAGCTCGGGCATCTGGCGGTACAGCAGCGTCAGCAGCAGCGTGCGGATGTGCGCGCCGTCGACGTCCGCGTCGGTCATGATGATGAGGCGGTGGTAGCGCAGCTTGTCGACGTTGAAGTCGGGGCCGATGCTGGTGCCCAGTGCGGTGATCAGCGTGGCGATCTGCTCGCTGGCGATCAGGCGGTCAAAGCGCGCCTTCTCGACGTTCAGCACCTTGCCGCGCAGCGGCAGGATGGCCTGGAACTTGCGGTCGCGGCCCTGCTTGGCCGAGCCGCCTGCGGAGTCACCCTCGACGATGTACAGCTCGCACAGCGCCGGATCCTTTTCCTGGCAGTCGGCCAGCTTGCCGGGCAGGCCGGCGCCTTCCAGCACGCTCTTGCGACGCGTCATTTCGCGCGCCTTGCGGGCGGCTTCGCGCGCGCGGGCGGCTTCGACGATCTTGGCGCACAGCGCCTTGGCGTCGTTCGGATGCTCCAGCAGCCAGGTTTCCAGCGTGCGGGCCACGGCTTCTTCGACGGCCGGGCGCACTTCGCTCGAGACCAGCTTGTCCTTGGTCTGGCTGCTGAACTTGGGCTCGGGCACCTTCACCGACAGCACGCAGGCCAGGCCTTCGCGCATGTCGTCGCCGGAGGTCTCGACCTTGGCCTTCTTGGCCAGTTCGTTGTCGGTGATGTACTTGTTGATGATGCGGGTCATCGCCGCGCGCAGGCCGGTCAGGTGCGAGCCGCCGTCGCGCTGCGGGATGTTGTTGGTGAAGCACAGCACGCTTTCGCTGTAGCTGTCGTTCCACTGCATCGCCACTTCCACGCCCACCGGCACGCCGCCCGCGGCCGACTCGGTGGTGACCGAGAACACGTTCGGGTGCAGCACCGTCTTGGCGCGGTTGATGTATTCGACGAAGCCCTTCACGCCGCCGGAGAAGGCGAAGTTCTCTTCCTTGCCCTGGCGCTGGTCGATCAGGCGGATCTTGACGCCGTTGTTCAGGAACGAGAGCTCGCGCAGGCGCTTGGAGAGGATCTCGTAGTGGTACTCGATGTTGTTGAAGATGATCGGGTCGGCCAGGAAGCGCACTTCGGTGCCACGCTTGTCGGTCGTGCCGGTCACGGCCAGGGGCGCGACGCGCTCGCCCTGGCGGAATTCCATCTGGTGCACTTCGCCGTTGCGGCGGATGGTCAGGCGCAGCCACTCGGACAGCGCGTTCACGCACGACACGCCCACGCCGTGCAGGCCGCCGGACACCTTGTACGAGTTCTGGTCGAACTTGCCGCCGGCGTGCAGTTCGGTCATGACGATTTCCGCCGCGCTGCGGTGGAATTCGTCGTCCTTGTGGATGTCCGTGGGGATGCCGCGGCCGTTGTCGGTGACCGAGATCGAGTTGTCGGTGTGGATCGTGACGACGATGTCGTCGCAATAGCCGGCCAGCGCTTCGTCAATGGCGTTGTCGACGACTTCGAACACCATGTGGTGCAGACCGGTGCCGTCCGACGTGTCGCCGATGTACATGCCGGGGCGCTTGCGCACGGCCTCCAGCCCCTTGAGCATCTTGATCGAGTCGGCGCCGTAGCCGCCGTTCTCGGGAGTGGTGTTCTGCTGATCTGACATGTCTGTATCGATAACGCTTTAAAGAACGGCCTGGCGGCCGGACCGCCGGCGGGCCATCGGGCCCGCGGGCGGCACAAACCCACGTCTGCGCGGACTTAGATCCGCATGGGCATGACGACGTACTTGAACTGGTCGTCTTCGGGCAGGGTGATGAGCGCCGACGCGTTGGCATCGGGCATGACCGACCACTGGATGTTGTCGACCTTGACGTTGGCCAGCACGTCGAGCAGGTAGCCGACGTTGAAGCCGACGTCCAGCGGCTCATGGCCGTAGTCGATGTCGATTTCTTCCTGCGCCTCTTCCTGCTCGGCGTTGGAGGACGAGATCTTCATCTGGTTCTGCGCCAGTTGCAGGCGCACGCCCTTGAACTTGTCGGTGGTCAGGATGGCGGCGCGCTGCAGGCTGCCCTGCAGGGCTTCGCGGCCCACCAGGAAGTGGCGCGAGTAGTTGGTCGGGATGACGCGGGTGAAGTCGGGGAACTTGCCTTCGACCAGCTTGGACACCAGCTCGACGTCGCCGAAGCGGAAACGGATCTGGCCCGGCGCCACGTCGATCGAGACGAGTTCGTCGGAGTCTTCCAGCAGGCGCTGCATTTCCAGCACGGTCTTGCGCGGCACGATGACTTCGTGGCGCTCGCTGATGCCGTCGGCTTCGGTGGAGCAGTGCGCCAGGCGGTGGCCGTCGGTGGCGACCGCGCGCACGCGGCCCGGTTCGAACACCAGCAGCATGCCGTTCAGGTAGTAGCGGATGTCCTGTTGCGCCATGGCGAAGTGCACCATGTTGAACAGGTGGCGCAGCGTGCGTTGCGGCATGCTCAGCGACACGTCCCACTGCTCGGGCTGGGCCACGGTGGGGAATTCGCTGGCGGCCAGCGTCTGCAGCGCGAAGCGGCTCTTGGCCGACTGCACCGACAGCTTGTTGCTGGCCAGCGCCAGGCGCACGTCGCCGGTGTCCGGCAGGGCTTTCAGGATGTCCAGCAACTTGCGCGCCGCGACCGTGGTGGACTCGTTGTCGTGGCCCACACCGAAGTCGGCGTGCGTGGTGATCTGCACTTCCAGGTCGGTCGCGATGAAGGCAACCTTGTTGCCTTCCTTGCGCATCAGGATGTTCGCCAGGATGGGCAGGGTATGGCGTCTTTCGACGATGCCCGCCACGGTCGACAGCGGTTTCAGCAATGCATCGCGTGTGGTTTGTACGAGTTGCATGGTCATCCTTTTAGAGTTTGTTCCAACACGTGCAGGGTATGGTTGAGCTCCGCTTGCTTGGCGCGGGCGTCGGAAATCTTGCGTACGGCGTGCAGTACGGTGGTGTGATCACGGCCACCGAACAGATCGCCGATTTCCGGCAGGCTTTTCTGGGTCAGCTCCTTCGCCAGGTACATGGCGACCTGGCGCGGCAACGCGATATTGGCCGGCCGGCGTTTCGAATACATGTCGGCCACCTTGATCTTGTAGAAATCCGCCACCGTCTTCTGGATGTTCTCGACGGTGATCTGGCCGTTGGACACGGACAGCAGATCCTTCAAGGCTTCCTTGCAGACGTCCACGGTGAGCACGTCGCGGCCGTGGAAACGGGCGTAGGCCAGCACCTTGCGCAACGCGCCTTCGAGTTCGCGCACGTTGCTGCGCAGGTGCTTGGCGATGAAGAACGCCACTTCCTCGGGCATCGGCACGCCTTCGGACTCGGCCTTGCGCAGCAGGATCGCCACGCGCATCTCGAGTTCGGGCGGCTCGATCGCGACCGTCAGGCCGGAATCGAAGCGCGAGATCAGGCGGCTGTCGATGCCCGACAGTTCCTTCGGATACGTATCGCTGGTGATGATGATCTGCTTGCGCTGGGCCACCATCGCCTCGAACGCATAGAAGAATTCTTCCTGCGTGCGGTTCTTGCCGGAGAAGAACTGGATATCGTCGATCAGCAGCAGGTCGAGCGAATGGTAGTAGCGCTTGAAGTCATCGAACGCCTTGCGCTGGTAGGCCTTGACCACGTCGGACACGTACTGGTCGGCATGCACGTAGCGCACGCGCACCCCGGTGCCCGCCGCCACCATGGCGTTGCCGATGGCGTGGATCAAGTGGGTCTTGCCCAGGCCCACGCCGCCGTACAGGAACAGCGGGTTGTACGAGGTGCCCGGGTTCTCGGCCACCTGCAGCGCGGCGGCACGCGCCAGCTGGTTGGCCTTACCCGTCACGAAGTTCTCGAACGTCAGGTCGGTGTTCAGGCGCGAGCGCTCGTACACGATGTTGGCGGCGTCCGCGTTCACGGCCGCGGCCGCCGCGGTGGTCGCGACGGGAGCGGGCGCGGCGGGCTGCGCCGGCATGCCTGGCGGCGGCGCGCCGCCCAGGGGCGTGGCGGCCGAAGGCGCGGTCGGCACGGGCGGCTGCGCGCGCACGGGCGCCACCGGCATGCGCGGCGTCGCGCCCTGCGAGGGCAATTCGAACAGGACCTGTACCGGACGCTCGAACCACTCCGCGGCCAACGCTTCGATCTGGTGGGAGAAGTTCTTGCGCACCCAGTCCAGCTTGAACCGGTTGGGGGCGGCAACGCGCAGCACCGCCTGCGTTTCGTCATACGCAAGCGGGACCAGCGGTCGTATCCACGCGCTGATTTGTTGGGGGGGGAGTTCCTGCTCAAGACGACTGACGCAGGTCTGCCAGAATTCTTTCATGTCGCTCTTATTCAAACCTCGATTCTACCTTGCCTGGGCATGGGTTATCCACAGGGTAGGGCATGAGCGTGCACAACCTGCCCCCTTAACTGTTTGACAAGACAGGGAAAACTTGCTGAAATGGTGGGCTTTTCCGAATTCTGTCTGTCAGAAGGTTTCGCAGAAGGCCCAGGTTCACACGGGTAATAGGGTAATGGTTACACTTACCCCCGCCCCCGGAACTGTGCCTTGCTGAATAGGTCGCCCGGGGTTACCCCGGACCAGAGCCCCGTCTACAAGCCTGTCTTTGCCAGTGAATCCGCATGTCATGTGCGAATTCGCAGCGAGGCGCTTACTAGATACCCGCTACCGGATTTGCGACCAGGAACCCTCCGGGCAGGTCCCTTCTGACTTTTGTTCTTTTTGTGGATCGTCCATGAAACGCACCTACCAACCTTCCGTTACCCGCCGCAAGCGCACCCATGGTTTCCGCGTGCGCATGAAGACCCGCGCTGGCCGCGCCATCCTGAACGCTCGCCGCGCCAAGGGCCGCAAGCGTCTGGCTGTCTAAGTCTCGCTTCTTGCGCAGACACCTGACCCGCTGACCCCGCAGTCCATGCCGCGCGCCACGCTTCCGCCGGAGGCGCGGCTGCATCGCCCCTCCGAGTTCGCCGCCGCCCTCAAAGGCCGGCGTCTGGCCCGAGGGGCGTTTTTCGTTGTGAGCGCCGCTTCCAACGACCTGCCCCCCGGCCAGGACGCCTGTGCCCGGCTGGGCCTGGTGATCGCCAAGCGCTTCGCCGCCCACGCCACCACGCGCAACGCGCTCAAGCGGGTCATCCGCGAAGCGTTCCGCCACCGGCGGCTGGGGTTGCCGGCGAAAGACTACGTCGTCCGGCTGCACAGCAAGGTCACGCCCGCCACGCTCACCGCGCTGAAACAGGCGGCCCGGGCCGAAGCGGACGCTCACTTCGAGCGGATCGCGCGATGAACGGGTCATCCCCCCGGCAGGCAGGCCGTCCGCGACGCGGGCGTTCCGTGGGGGCCGCAATACTCATTGCCCCGATCCGGTTCTACAGGTTTTTCCTGAGTCCCTGGATCGGCCGGCAATGCCGCTTCACCCCGACCTGCTCGGCGTATGCGATCGAGGCGATCGAACGCCACGGTCCCTGGCGCGGCTTCTGGCTGATGCTGCGACGCATCGGCCGCTGCCACCCCTGGTCGCCCGGCGGCTGGGACCCGGTTCCGCCGTCCAAGGGAACCAACCGCGGGGCCTGCTGCTCCCATGGCCACCGCACCGAGCATGATTGACGCTAAACTGGCGGGCTTTGCTGGCCCGTATTCACTTCAGTAGGCACCATGGATATCCGACGAACCGTCCTCTGGATGATTTTCTCCTTCTCGCTGTTGCTCCTTTGGAACAACTGGCAGATCCATAACGGCAAACCGTCGCTGTTCGGGGGCCCCACGCCCGCGGCCAGCACGCCCGCCAACGGCACGCCGGCAGCCGACGCGAACAGCGCGACGCCGTCGGTGCCCAATGCGCCGCCCGCGACCGCCACCACCGCGCCCTCGGCCGTGCCTGGCGCCGCCGCGCCGGTGCCGACGCGCTCGGAAGAAGTCGTCATCACCACCGACGTGCTGCGCCTGACCTTCGACACGCTGGGCGCCCAACTGGTGCGCGCCGAGCTGCTGAAGTACCCGGCCACCGGCCAACCCGACAAGCCCACCGTGCTGCTCGACCGCACCGCGGGCCTGAACTACGTTGCCCAGACCGGCGTCGTCGGCGCCGCCAACGGCCAGAACTTCCCCACCCACCAGACGCCGTTCCGCGTGGTCTCGACCGACCGCCAGATGACCGGCGACAGCCTGGTGGTGGCGTTCGAAGCCGAATCGGGTGGCGTGAAAGTCACCAAGACCTTCACGCTGCATCGCGGCCGCTATGACATCGACGTGCGCCACGACCTGGCCAACGTCGGCGCCGCCCCCGTGACGCCCGCGCTGTACCTGCAGCTCGAGCGCGACGGCAACGATCCGGCCGATACGTCCAGCTTCTATCACACGTTCACCGGCATGGCCGTCTACTCGGAACAGGACAAGTTCCAGAAGATGACCTTCGCCGACATCGAGAAGAAGAAGGCCAACTACATCAAGCAGGCCGACAACGGCTGGATCGCCGTGGTGCAGCACTACTTCGCCACCGCCTGGGTGCCGCCGCAAGGCAAGCCGCGCAACAACGAAGTGCTGGAAGTGCAGAAGAACCTGTACGCCGCGCGCACCATCGAAGCCGTCGGCGAGATCGCCCCGGGCGCCGCCGCCCGCGTCGATTCGCACCTGTGGGTCGGTCCGCAGGACCAGAAGGCCATGGCGGCGCTCGCCCCCGGCCTGGAACTGGTGGTCGACTACGGCTGGCTGACCATCATCGCCAAGCCGCTGTTCACGCTGATGACCTGGCTGCATTCCATCCTGGGCAACTGGGGCTGGACCATCGTCGCCCTGACCGTGCTGATCAAGGCCCTGTTCTACCCCCTGGCCGCCGCCAGCTACCGCTCCATGGCCCGCATGAAACAGGTTGCTCCGCGCCTGCAGGCCCTGAAGGAAAAGTACGGCGACGACAAGCAGAAGCTCAACGCGGCCATGATGGAGATGTACCGCACCGAGAAGATCAACCCGCTGGGCGGCTGCCTGCCGATGGTGGTGCAGATCCCGGTGTTCATCTCGCTGTACTGGGTGCTGCTGGCCAGCGTCGAAATGCGCGGCGCGCCGTGGATCCTGTGGGTGCACGACCTGTCGATCCGCGACCCGTTCTTCATTCTGCCCGCCATCATGATGGCCACCATGTTCCTGCAGATCAAACTGAACCCGACGCCCCCGGACCCCGTCCAGGCCAAGGTCATGATGATCATGCCGCTGGTGTTCGGCGGGATGATGTTCTTCTTCCCGGCCGGCCTGGTGCTCTACTGGTGCGTCAACAACACCCTGTCGATCGCGCAGCAGTGGTCCATCACCCGCGCCATGCAGCGCAAGACGGAAGCCGCGGCCAACCGCTGATTCCGGCTCGCGCCATGAAAAACCGGCCTCCAGGGGCCGGTTTTTTTTCGTCCGCGTTGCCGCGGCGTTTGGGGATGATGCGCGTCAGGCAAGTTTCTTGATAGTTATTTTCAATCAAATTTGGTAGATCAATCAACTTCACAACGAAAAAATTGACCCCTATGATGTGTCGGAGATATCCCCCGGCCGGCAATGTCCGGGACGGTGTCCGATCACGCAGCGCGGCCCAGGCGCCGCGCATTCCAGGAATTTCGTAGGGAGTGTGCCATGACCGATAAGAAGCATCTGACCACCGCCTCTGGCGCGCCGGTGGCCGACAACAACAACACCTTGACCGCCGGCCCGCGCGGTCCGGCGTTGTTGCAGGACTTCTGGCTGATAGAAAAACTCGCCCATTTCGACCGTGAACGCATCCCCGAACGCGTGGTGCATGCCAAGGGCTCGGGCGCCTATGGCACCTTCACCGTCACTCACGACATCACCCAGTACACCCGCGCCAGCATCTTCTCCAAGATCGGCAAGCAGACCCCGCTGTTCCTGCGCTTCTCGACCGTGGCCGGCGAACGCGGCGCGGCCGACGCCGAACGCGACGTGCGCGGCTTCGCCATCAAGTTCTACACCGACGAAGGCAACTGGGACCTGGTGGGCAACAACACCCCGGTGTTCTTCATCCGCGATCCGCTCAAGTTCCCCGACTTCATCCACACCCAGAAGCGCGACCCCAAGACCAACCTGCGCAGCGCCACCGCCGCCTGGGATTTCTGGTCGCTCAGCCCCGAATCGCTGCACCAGGTCACGATCCTGATGAGCGACCGCGGCATTCCCGCCAACCTGCGCCAGCAGCATGGCTTCGGCTCGCACACCTTCAGCTTCGTCAACGCCGGCGGTGAACGCTTCTACGTGAAGTTCCACTTCAAGTCGCAGCAGGGCATCGCCTGTCTGAGCGACGAAGACGCCGCCCAGGTGGTGGCCCACGACCGCGAAAGCTCGCAGCGCGACCTGTTCGAGAACATCGAGCAGGGCAACTTCCCGAAGTGGACGCTGAAGGTGCAGATCATGCCCGCGGCCGACGCCGAGACCTATCACATCAACCCGTTCGACCTGACCAAGGTGTGGCCGCACGGCGATTACCCGCTCATCGAAGTGGGCGTGCTGGAACTGAACAAGAACCCGGAGAACTACTTCGCCGAGGTCGAGCAGGCCGCCTTCACGCCCGCCAATGTGGTGCCCGGCATCGACTTCTCGCCGGACAAGATGCTGCAGGGCCGCCTGTTCTCGTACGGCGACACGCACCGCTACCGCCTGGGCATCAACCACCACCAGATCCCGGTGAACGCGCCGCGCTGCCCGTTCCACAGCTACCACCGCGATGGCGCGGCGCGCGTGGACGGCAACGCCGGCGGCACGCTCAACTACGAGCCCAACAGCGCCGGTGAATGGAAGGAAACCCCGTCGGCCGGCGAACCGCCGCTGCCGCTGGACGGCCAGGCCGCCGCGCGCTGGAACCACCGCGTCGACGACGACTACTACTCGCAGCCGGGCGCCTTGTTCCGCCTGATGACGCCGGCGCAGCAGGAGCTGCTGTTCGGCAACATCGGCCGCCACATGGCGGGCGTGCCCGAGGAAATCCAGCGTCGCCAGCTGGAGCACTTCCGCAAGGCCGATCCGGCCTACGCGGCGGGCGTGGCCAAGGCGCTGGGGTTGAAGCTGTAGGCGCGGCATTCGCGCGCGGCAGGCGCCGCGCGGCGCGTATCGGGCGGCCCCACGGGGCCGCCCGTTTTCTTTCTGCCGCTATTTTTTGGCTGCTTTTTCGGCGGGTTTCGCGTTCACGCCTGCGTGTTCCGCCTGCGTTTTGCTCCGAAAGCCACCGCAAGCGACTTTTCCACAACAAGGCGGAAAAAAGTTATCCCCATCCGTCCACAGGCAATTCACAGGCAATCCACAGGAATTCCACAAGCGCTGTGGATAGCGTTATCGGGGAACGCTGGGGAAAACCTGCTTGCTAGTATTTCAGGCCCGTATCGCACAGCACCGTGGCGACCGTCGCGTCCGGACGCAGCCGGCCCGAGCGCAACAGCTTGGCGGCCGCGCACACGTTGGCGGCGGCGGAATAGCCCACGTACAGGCCCTCGCGCACGGCCAGCAGGCGCCGCCATTGCTCTGCCTCGTCGTCGGTGACCGACAGGCTCAGGTCCATCAGGGACGGATCCCAGTGCGGCGGCACGGCGCCGTAGCTGGTGCCCTGGATCAGGTGGCGCGCCTTGGTCACCGGTTCTCCCGCCAGCACCTCGCAGCCCAGCGGTTCGACCGCCGCGCACAACGTCGCGGCGCTCGCCGCCTTGAGCGCGCGCGCCACGCCCATGAAAGTGCAGCCGGTGCCGACGGCCGCGACCCAGCCATCCACGGGGGCGCCGAATTGCTCCAGGATTTCGCGGCCGGTGCCGGTTTCATGCGCGGCGATGCATTCGACGGCATTGAACTGGTCGACGTAGAAGCCGCCGCGTTCGCCCGCCAGGGCGGCCGCCACCCGGGCCGCCGCCTCGACGTCGGCGCCGGTGACCTGGCCGGGGGCGCCATCGACCTGCGGCACCAGCACCACCTCGGCGCCCAGTCCTTCCAGCATGCGGGCGCGGGCGGGGCTGTTGCCCGCCGACATGGTGACCACCAGGGGATGCCCCAGCGCGGCGCAGGCCACGGCCAGGCCCGCCCCCATGTTGCCGCTGGTCATCTCGATCACCGGCATGCCGGGCCGCAGCCGGCCGTCGGCGCGCGCGGCCAGCAGGATGGCCTTGGCGGCGCGATCCTTGACGCTGCCGCCCGGTTGCAGGAATTCGGCCTTGGCGACGATACGGCCGGGGCCGTCGTGCACGCGGCCGAGCGCGATCAGGGGGGTGTTGCCGATGAGTTCAATCGAGGAGGTTGCCAGCATGTCGAGTCCGGTAGGCGCGCCCGCGCGCATCCGGCGGATGCGGGGACGCGGTTGATGCGTACCGGACTATTTTAGGGATGCTGGGATATCCACAGGTCGGCTCGGGCGCCGATCAGCCGTGGCGGGGCGCGATCGCGGACGGCGCGAGAGCCGTATCGTGCGCCGGCGCGGCGTGGACGCCGTCGGTGGCCGGGGCGGCCAGCGCGGGCGTGGGCGCGGCCAGGGCAATCAGGGCCAACGCCAATGCCACGCCCGCCGCGGTGGCGGTGCGGACCAGTCGTTCGCGCAGATCAGGTGACAGATGCATGGCGTTCCTTGTGGATAAGTCGCGGGCGGCCTAGAACGGCACGTCGCCTTCAATGGTGGTGCGGTACAGCTTGCGGCGCAGGTGGTCCGGCGTGCCGCCCGCCAGGTGGATCAGCGAGCGGTTGTCCCAGAACACCAGATCGTGCGGCTGCCAGTGGTGGCGGTAGATGTGCTCGGGCCGCACGCTGTGCGCGAACAGTTCGTCCAGCAATTGCCGGCTCTCGTCCTCCGGCAGGCCTTCGATATGGGTGGTGAAGCCTTCGCTGACGAACAGCGCGCGGCGGCCATTCTCGGGGTGCGTGCGCACCACGGGGTGCGACACCGCCTGCACCTGCGCCACCTGTTGCGCGCTCAGGTTGGGCCGCCAGTTGCCTTCCTTTTGCAGCTGGCCGTACTTGGCCAGGTAGGAATGCACCGCGCGCTTGCCCTCGACCGCGTTGCGCAATGCGGCGGGCAGGGTGTCGTAGGCCAGGTGCATGTCGGCGAACAGCGTGTCGCCGCCTTGCGCCGGCAATTCCTGCGCGTGCAGCAGCGACCCCAGGCTGGGCAGTTCCTTGTACGAAATGTCCGAATGCCAGTACTTGCCGGCATCGCCCAGGCCGACCGGCTTGCCGTGTTCGACGATGTTGGAGACGATCAGGATCTCGGGGTGGTTGGCCAGGTGGAACTGGTGCAGCACGTGGATCATCAGGCGGCCGAAGCGGCGGCTGAAATCGATGTGCTGCTGCGGCGTGATGCGCTGGTCGCGGAACACCAGCAGGTGGTGGTCCAGGTGCGCCTGGTGCACGCGCTTGAAATCGGCGGACGACAGCTCGCGCCCCAGGTCCAGGCCGATGAGCTCGGCGCCCACGGGGCCCGGCAGCGGCCGCAGCTCGAACGCCTGCGCGGCCGGGGGCGGCGGGACGGGGGCGGCCTCTTCGCGCCGCACGGCGTTGCTCTGGGACATGGGTCACTCCGGTTGGCGTCGCGGCGTTGCCGCCGGCGCTGCGATCCATCCTCGGATGGATCAGGAATGACCGATTATGGAAAGCGCGCCTTGTATCTCAAACGAAGTTATCGGCGTTTGAACAAAGCCTGGCGTCATATAGAAAAACCGCCCGGGGCGCCGGGCGGTTCGTGGCGGCATCGCGCATAAGCAAATAGCCGAAATGCCTGAAGCGCCGTGGCGCGCTACTTGTGCTTGGGCAGGTAGGCTTCGACCAGCTTGACCCAATACGTCGCGCCCACCGGCAGCAGCGCATCGTTGAAGTCGTAGTTCGGGTTGTGCAACTGGCACGGGCCCATGCCGTGATAGGTCTCCATGCGATGGTCGCCGTCGCCGTTGCCCAGGAACAGGTAGGTGCCGGGCAGGGCTTCCAGGAAGAACGAGAAGTCCTCGGCGCCCATGAAGGGCGGCATGTCGCGCACCACGTTCTCGGCGCCGAAGGCGTCCTCGGCCACCTGCGCGGCGAACGCGGTTTCCTTGTCCCAGTTCACCAGCGGCGGGTAGGCGCGCACGAAGTCCAGCGTGCCGGTGCCGCCATACACCTGCGGCAGCGTGGTGGCGATGCGGCGCATGTCTTCCTCGATCTTGTCGAGCACCTCGACCGAATAGGTGCGCACCGTGCCGCGCAGCACCGCTTCGCCGGGAATCACGTTATAGGCATCACCGGCGTGGATCTGCGTGATCGACAGCACCGCCTGCTCCAGCGGGTTCTTGCTGCGCGAGATCACCGTCTGCAGCGCATGCACCATGTCGGCCGCGACGATGATCGGGTCGACCGACGCGTGCGGCTGCGCGGCGTGGCCGCCCACGCCTTTGATGACGATGTCCCAGCGGTTGCTCGACGCCATGGTGGGGCCGGCGCGAAAGCCAAACTGGTTGACCGGCATGCCGGGCATGTTGTGGATGCCGAACACCGCATCACAGGGGAATTTCTCGAACAGGCCGTCCTGCATCATGGCGCGCGCGCCGGCGTTGCCGCCTTCCTCGGCCGGCTGGAAGATGAACACCACGGTGCCGTCGAAATCGCGATGCGTGGACAGGTACTGCGCCGCGCCCAGCAGCATCGTGGTATGGCCGTCGTGGCCGCAACCGTGCATGCGGCCGCTGATGGTGGACTTGTGCGCGAAGCGGTTGTGCTCAGGCATGGGCAGCGCGTCCATGTCGGCGCGCAGGCCGATGGTCTTGCCGCCGTTGCCGCCGCGCAGGACGCCGACCACGCCGGTTTTCCCCAGCCCCGTGTGGACTTCCAGCCCCCACTGGCGCAGGCGCTCGGCCACCAGGTTGGAGGTGCGCGTTTCCTGGAAGGCCAGTTCGGGATGGGCGTGGATGTCACGGCGCAGTTCGGTCAGTTCACCGTGTGCGCGTTCGATTTCGGCTAGGGTTTTCATGGCGGAGGATAGGCGGAAGGGAATGGGGGCGAAAGAAAGAGAACGGATGTCGTATGACAGGGTACCGGGAAATTCTCGCGCCCGTCGCCGGCCGCGTCCAGCGTTGTTACGGATTGGCCTCAGGCCGCGTCGTTCAGGTGGCAGGCGCTGAACTGCATCGGCGCGACCTCGCGCAGCAGCGGCCGTTCGGTCTTGCAGCGCGGCATGGCCTGGGGACACCGCGGATGGAACGCGCAGCCGCCGGGCGGATCCAGCGGCGACGGCAGCTCGCCCTTGATCGGCTGGTAGCTGCGGCGCCCGGGCGTCAGCGTCGGCAGTTCCTTGAGCAGCGCCTGCGTGTACGGATGATTGGCGCGCTGGAACACCGTGTCGGTCGGCGCCAGCTCGACCACGCGGCCCAGGTACATGATGGCGACGCGATCCGAGATGTGGCTGACCACGCTCAGGTTGTGGCTGATGAACAGGTACGTCAGGTCCAGCTCGTCACGCAGTTTCTCGAACAGGTTCAATACCTGCGCCTGGATCGACACGTCCAGCGCCGCGACGGCCTCGTCGCAGACGATCACCGAGGGTTTCAGCGCCAGGGCCCGCGCGATGCCGATGCGTTGGCGCTGGCCGCCCGAGAACTGGTGCGGATAGCGCTGCGCGAAGGCCGGGTCGAGTCCCACCTGGCGCATCAGTCCGGCCACGTACTCGGCCTTGTCGCGCGCGCGGATCAGGCCATGCGCCACCGGCGCCTCGCCGATGATCTCGCGCACCCGCATGCGCGGGTTGAGCGAGGCGTAGGGGTCCTGGAAGATCATCTGCACGCCCAGCTCATAGGCGCGCCGTTGCGGGCCCGCCATGGCCTTCACCGCCTGGCCCTGGTAGTGCACCTCGCCGGAAGAGGGCGGCAGGATGCCCGAGACGATGCGTCCCAGCGTCGACTTGCCGCAACCGGATTCACCGACGATGCCGATGACCTCGCCCGGCTGCACGTCCAGGTCCACGCCGGCCACGGCGTGCACCACCTGTGTTTTCAGGCCCGCGCCCAGCAGGTTGGCGATGCGTCCGGCCAGGTCCACGTGCTGCGTGAAACGCAGCTCGACGCCGCGCAGCGACAGGATGGGGGGGGCGTTGCGATCGGCGGCGCTCATTGGACCTCCGGCGCGCCGGCATGCCAGCACCGCACCCATTGCGCCGGGCGCACTTGCACCGGCTGCGGTTCGACCAGACAGGCGTCGCTGGCGCGCGGGCAGCGCCCGCGGAACGCACAGCCCTGCGGCAGGTTGAGCAGCGACGGCGTCATGCCGGGAATCGGCACCAGCGGCCGGCCGCGCGATTCCGGCGTGGGAATCGAGGCGATCAGGCCGTGCGTGTACGGATGCATCGGATGGCTGATGACGTCGCGCGTGCTGCCGGTCTCGACCACGCGGCCCGCGTACATCACCGACACGCGGTCGGCCAGGCCCGCCACCACCGCCAGGTCGTGCGTGATCCACACCAGGCCGGTGCCGGTCTCGCGGCACAGCTTCTGCACTTCGAACAGGATCTGCCCCTGGATGGTCACGTCCAGCGCCGTGGTGGGTTCGTCGGCGATGATGACGCGCGGTGAATTCAGCAGCGCGATCGCGATCGCCACGCGTTGCCGCATGCCGCCCGACAACTGGTGCGGATAGGTGCGCAGGCGTTCCTGCGGCGACGGAATGCCGACCATCGTCAGCGTCTGCAAGGCGCGTTCACGCGCCTGGTCGCGCGATACCTTGTGGTGCGCCTGCACGGCTTCGATCATCTGCGTATCGACGCGCAGCACCGGGTTCAGCGTCATCATCGGATCCTGGAAGATCATGGCGATCTCCTGGCCCCGCAATTGCCGCCAGCGCGCCGGCGAGGCGCCGCGCAGGTCCTCGCCGTTCAACCGCAGCTCGCCCTCGACGATGCGGCCCGGTTCATCCAGCAGGCCCATCAGCGAGAAGCCGGTGATGCTCTTGCCCGACCCCGACTCGCCCACCAGCCCGAGGATCTCGCCTTCGGCCACCGTCAGGTCGACGCCATCGACCGCCTTCACCACGCCGTTGCGGGTGAAGAAATGCGTCTTCAATCCCCGCACATCGAGCACGGCGGGGGCGGGCGACTTGTCCACAGCTTGCGTCTGCATCGCGTCCGCCTTCAATTCGCGTGGCGCGGGTTGAGCACATCGCGCAGGTGGTCGCCCACCAGGTTGATGGCGATGATGGCCAGCGCCAGCGCGATGCCGGGGAAGAACGAGATCCAGTACTGGCCCGACAGCAGGTATTCGAAACCGTTGTAGATCAGCATGCCGAGCGACGGCTCGGTCACCGGCACGCCCACGCCCAGGAACGACAGCGTGGCTTCCAGCGCGATGGCGTGCGCCAGGTCGATGGTGGCGATCACGATCAGCGGCGGCATGCAGTTGGGCAGCACGTGGCGGAACAGCACCCGCCCCCACGACAGCGACATGCAGCGCGCCGCCTCGACGTATTCCTTGCCGCGCTCGACCAGCGCCGCGCCGCGCGCGGCGCGGGCGAAATAGGCCCACTGCACCACGATCAGCGCGATGATCACCTTATCCACACCCTTGCCCAGGATCGCCAGCAGCATCAACGCCACCAGGATCGCCGGGAACGACAACTGGATATCCACAATGCGCATCAGCAGCGCGTCGATGCGGCCGCCGAAGTAGGCCGCGATCAGGCCCACCGTGGCGCCGATGCCGAAGGCCGCCAGCACCGATACGGCGGCCACCATCAGGCTGGTGCGCATGCCGTAGAGGATGGCCGACAGCAGGTCGCGCGCCTGGCCATCGGTGCCCAGCCAGTAATGCATGCTGCCGTCGCCGCTTTCGCTGCCCGGCTTGAGCTTGGAATCCATGATGTCCAGCGTCGCCAGGTCATACGGATTCTGCGGCGCGATCCACGGCGCCAGCAGCGCGGCGCCGACGATCAGCACCAGCATCACCAGGCCCAGCGTGGCCAGCTTGCTGGCGAAGAAATCGCCCAGGAAGCGGCGCCACGGCGTCTGTTCCTTGGCGGCGGCGGTCGGTACGGTGGCGGTCGCGGGGGCGGTCATCGGCGGCTATCCAGGCGTACGCGGGGATCCAGCACCGTATAGATGATGTCCACCACGAGGTTCAGCATCACAAGGAAGAACACGATCAGCAGCAGATACGCCACCACCACCGGACGATCCAGGTTGATGATGGAATCGATCAGCAGCTTGCCCATGCCGGGCCACGAGAACACCGTCTCGGTCACCACCGCGAAGGCCATCACCTGGCCGAACTCCAGGCCCGCCACGGTGACCACGGGGATCAGGATGTTCTTGAGCAGGTGCACGCCCAGCACGCGCTTTTCCGACAGGCCCTTGGCGCGCGCGAACTTGATGTAGTCCATCGGCAGCGCCTCGCGCGTGGCGGCGCGCGTCACGCGGATGATCATGGCGCACTTGGCGAAGGCGATGGTGGCCGCCGGCAGCGCCAGGCTGAGCCAGCCATCCAGCGTCAGCACGCTCAGCTGCAGCGAACCGATGCTGACGGTCTGGCCGCGGCCGCCGGCCGGCACCCAGCCCAGCATCACCGCGAACACCATGATGAGCATCAGGCCGACCCAGAAGTTCGGCAGCGAGAAGCCCAGCACCGATCCGGTCATGATGGCGCGCGAGCCGGCCGCCTTGGGCTTGAGGCCCGCGATGATGCCCAGCGGCACGCCGATGAGCACCGACAGCAGCATGGCCACACAGGCCAGCTCGACCGTGGCCGGCATGCGCTCCAGGATCAGGCGCATGGCCGGCTCGCCCGTCAGGAAGCTGTTGCCGAAATCGCCGCGCACCGCCTGGCCCATGAAGATCAGGTACTGCCGCCACAGCGGCAGGTCCAGGCCCAGCGACGCGCGGATGGCGGCGCGCTGCGCTTCGGTGGCCTCCGGACTGGCCAGCATCGACACCGGATCGCCGACCATGTAGATGCCGGCGAAGACCAGCGCCGACATGACCAGCATGACGACGATGGTTTGCAGCAGTCTTCGTACGATTGTCGCTAGCACGTCATACCGCCCGCTGCGCGCATTACTTCTTCAGCGTTGCGAACTGCGCCAGCGTGACCTGGTCGGGACGGCCCTGGTAGCGGATGTCGTTCTTCATCGCCCACACCGACAGCTCGAAGTGCACCGGCAGCATCGCGAAGTCGTCCATGGCGATGTTGCTGGCCTTGGACAGCAGCTCGGCGCGCTTGGCGTCATCCATGGTGGACGAGGCTTCCTTCACCAGTTCGTCCATCTTGGGATTCGAGTAGCGGCTGCGGTTGGTGGTGCCCAGGCCCGCCTCGGGATTGCGCGTCACCAGCAGCGAGGTCAGCGCGTTCGACATCTCGCCGCTGGTCACCGACCAGCCGGCCAGGTAGGCCGAGAACGCGTAGCTGTCGCGGTTCTTGAAGAACACCGGGGGCGCCATGGCGTCGACGCTGGTCTTCACGCCCACCCGCGTCCACATCGAGGCGATGGCCTGCGCCACCTTGGAGTCGTTGACGTAGCGGCCCGACGGCGAGCCCAGCGTGATCGAGAAGCCGTTGGGATAGCCGGCTTCCTTCAACAGCGCCTTGGCTTTTTCCACGTCGGCCTTGGGCGCCTTGGAATGCTCCTTGCTCGACCCGAACATGGGGTAGGGCAGCAGGTTGCCCGCGGGCAGCGCCACGCCGCCCATCACGCGCTCGACCAGCGCATCGCGGTTGATGGCCAGCGACAGCGCTTCGCGCACGCGCCTGTCCTTCAGCGGATTCTTGTCGGTGCCCTGGATGCCGGGCGAGGGCTCGGCGTACTGGTCCAGCGCCACGTACACCACGCGCACCGACGGCGTCTCTTCGACGTACAGCTTCTTGTCGCCCTTGAGCTTGGGCAGGTCATCGGTCGGGGGATCCTCGATCATGTCGACGTCGCCGGCCAGCAGGGCCGCCACGCGCGCCGCGGCGTTGCTGATCGGGCGATAGATCACCTTGTCCCAGGCGGGCTTCTTGCCCCAGTAGTTTTCATTGCGCGCCAGCACGAATTCGGCGCCGCGCTTCCACGACACGAACTTGTACGGGCCGGTGCCGATCAGGCCATCGCCGCTGTTCAATTCCGTGGTGGTCTTGCCTTCGGCCGCGGGGCCGGAGGCGGCCTTCTTCGACATGATGGGCAGCTGCGCCAGGTTCACCAGCAGGTTCGGCGCCACTTCCTTGGTGGTGATGCGCAGCGTCATCGGATCCACCGCTTCGGCCTTGGCCACCGAGCCCAGGTAGAGCGTGAACGGCGAGGGGCTGTTGGGCACCTTCGGCACGCGATCGTAGGTGAAGACCACGTCTTCGGCCGTGAACGGCGAACCATCCGAGAACTTGACGCCGGGCCGCAGCTTGAAGGTCCACACCTTGCCATCGACGGTCCAGGATTCGGCCAGCGCCGGCACCGGCTTGAGCTGCGCGTCGGTGGCCACCAGCGTGTCGAAGATGGTCTGGGAGATCTGGGTGTTCGGTGTCAGCGCGTGGTACTGCGGATCCATCGACGACGGCTCGGTCTTCAGGCCGATCACCAGGTCGCGCGCAAGCGCCGAATTGCAGGTGCCGAACGCCAACATGACCGCGACCGAACTACAGGCCAACACACGCGAAAACCGAGATGCCATCGTGATCTCCCAGGGTTGTTTCGGGTTTTAAACCTCTGGGGCACAGTAACCAGCAAACAAGCCGCCGCGCAACAGTTATATTCCCCTATTGTCCTAGCTTCGCGTTATCCCCGATATGTCCGTCCATGCCCCCATCGCCGCCATTGCAACCGCCCCCGGAAGAGGCGGCATCGGCGTCGTGCGCGTTTCTGGTGCGGACCTGTCCGAATTGGTGCGGCGCCTGTTTCAACGCGACCTCACACCGCGCCACGCGCACTATCTGCCGTTCAAGGCGGTCGATGGCGAACTGCTCGATGAAGGCATCGCGCTGTACTTCAAGGGGCCGCATTCCTACACCGGCGAAGACGTGCTTGAGCTGCAAGGCCACGGTGGCCCCGCAGTGCTGCGCCGCGTGCTCGAAAGCTGCCTCGCCGCGGGCCGCGACCTGGGCCTGCGGCTGGCCGAACCAGGTGAATTCACCCGCCGCGCCT
Source organism: Achromobacter sp. ISS7 (assembly GCF_056523125.1). Lineage (NCBI taxonomy): Bacteria > Pseudomonadati > Pseudomonadota > Betaproteobacteria > Burkholderiales > Alcaligenaceae > Achromobacter > Achromobacter sp. ISS7. Next base: position 4,668,259 of record NZ_JAWRZD010000001.1, read on the forward strand.
TCCTCAACGATCGCATGGACCTGGCGCAGGCCGAGGCCGTCGCCGATTTGATCGAGGCCTCCTCGGTGGCCGCCGCGCGCGGCGCCATGGCCTCGCTGTCGGGCGAATTCTCGGCGCGCGTCAACGACCTGTCCGACCGCATCATCCACCTGCGCATGCTGGTCGAGGCCACGCTCGATTTTCCGGAAGAGGAAATCGACTTCCTTGAAAAGTATCAGGCGCGCCCCACGCTGGAAAAGCTGGCCGGCGACCTCGGCCACCTGATCGCCCAGGCGCGCCAGGGCGTGATCCTGCGCGAAGGCCTGCACGTGGTGCTGGCGGGCCAGCCCAACGTGGGCAAGTCCAGCCTGCTGAACGCGCTGGCCGGCGACGACGTCGCCATCGTCACGCCGATCGCCGGCACCACGCGCGACAAAGTGGTGCAGCAGATCCATATCGACGGCGTGCCGCTGCACATCGTCGACACCGCCGGCCTGCGCGAAACCGAAGATACCGTGGAAAGCATCGGCATCGCCCGCAGCTGGCAGGAAATCGAGCGCGCCGACGTCATCCTGCACCTGCAGGACGCCACCCAGCCGGGCGATCAACTGGACGCGCAGATCACCGCGCGCCTGCCGCCGCGCACGCCGGTGCTGAAGGTTTTCAACAAGGTGGATTTGTTATCCACAGCGTTTGCGGCCGGCCCCGGCGAACTCGGCATTTCAGCCAAGCGCGGCGCCGGCCTGGACGCGCTACGCGCCGAACTGCTGCGGATCGCCGGCTGGAATCCCGGCGCCGAATCGCCCTGGCTGGCACGCGAACGTCACCTGCACGCGCTGCAGGACGCCGCCGACCACCTGGCCCTGGCGGCCGAACACGCCGAGCAGGACGACCGCGTGCTGGACCTGTTCGCCGAGGAACTGCGGCTGGCGCATGACAGCCTGTCGAGCATCACCGGGAAGTTCACCAGCGACGACCTGCTGGGCGAGATCTTCTCGAGCTTCTGCATCGGGAAATAGCGCATGGCCACGGCCGCCAGCACGCCCCACCGGATCCGCCTGGCGACGGCCGACGATCTGGCGGCGGTCGAGCGCATCGTCCACGACGCCTACCAACATTACGTGGCGCGCATCGGCGCCACGCCGGGGCCAATGCGCGACGATTACCGCGCCCGCATCGCGCAAGGACAGGCGCAGGTGCTGGAGGACCAAACCGGTATCCAGGCCGTGCTGGTCCTGGTGCGCGAAGCGGATTGCCTGCTGCTCGACAATGTGGCGGTGTCGCCGGGCGCGCAAGGGCGCGGCTATGGCCGCGTGCTGATGCAATGGGCGGAAACCGCGGCGCGGCAGGCGGGCTACCCGCGTATCCGGCTGTACACGCAGGAAGCGATGAGCGAGAACATCGCCATCTACCAGCGCTATGGCTATGTCGAAACGCATCGCGCCGAAGAGATCGGCTTGAAGCGCGTGTTCATGACAAAACGCCTGGATTGATCAAATCACAATAAGTGAGCAATAGCTCACTTAATTGTTTAACCCTGACGCCGGTCAACCGCTGCCTGCAAACCGAATAATATGAGCTTTTGCTCATACCTATTTTTAAGGGGTTTTTTAGCGAAAAACGCCGATCAAGAATCCCGCGGCTTATCCGCCGGCAGCACCGGCGCGGCCTTCAACGTCTCGCGCGCAATGCGATTGCTCGCCAGCGATTTCGCATACACCGAATCCGGCCGGATGCGCTGCGCGATCACGAAGCCCGTGATGCACGCCAGCATCAGCGGCAACATCACCTCGTAGCTCAACGTCATCTCGAAGATCATCAATATCGACATCAGCGGCGCGTAGGTCGTGGCCGCCAGCAGCGCCCCCATGCCGACCACCGCATAACTCGACACCGCCGACAGGTCGCCAGCGGGAAACAGCGCATGCAGGCCGGAACCATACAGGGCCCCGACCGCCGCGCCCACGAACAGGGTCGGCGTGAACACGCCGCCGATCGCCCCGGAGCCGACGCTGGCGCCGGTGGCCACGATCTTGAACAGCAGGATCGCCGCCACCGCCTGCCAGGCCCATTCGGTATGCAGCATGCTGTTGACCACGCTGTAGCCGTTGCCCCAGACCTCGGGCTTGAACACCGACAGGGCGCCGACCATCAGTCCGCCCAGCGCCATCTTGGCCCACAGCGGCAGGGTCAGGCGGCGAAACAGCGCCTTCGACCCATCGAGAAACCGCAGGAATTGCGGCGCCACCATCCCGGCGATCAAGCCCAGCCCCAGGTAATTGACCACTTCCCAGCCCGACACGAACTCGAACGGCGGCATGTGAAAGACCGCGTCGTAGTGCAGGATCTGGCGCGTCACGATATTGGCGACCACCGATGACACCACCAGCGGCACCAGCGTCGCCGACGAAATGGCGCCGTAGACGATCTCGGAAATGAACAACGCGCCGGCGATCGGCGCGTTATAGGCGGCCGTGATCCCGGCGGTGGCGCCGCAGGCCACCAGCAGCCGCAGATGCCGGGGCGGCAGGACCAGGTAGCGGCCCGACAGCGACGAGAACATCGCCGCCAGCTGCACCATCGGCCCCTCGCGGCCGATCGATGCGCCCGAACCGATTGAAAACAAAGAAGAAATGCTGCGCGCCACGGTCTGGCGAAAACCGATCACGCCGCGGCCGATGGAGATCGCTTCCATATAGTCGGCGGCCCCTCGCGGCGGCAGGCACCGGGCGGCCGCCTGCAGGATCACCCCCGCGATCGCGCCCCCGGCCGCCGGAAGCAGAAGCCGTTCCCAGGGCGACATCCCGCGCGCCAGCGACACCATGCCGTGCGGCGAATCGAACCCGCCCAGCACCATCTGGATCCAGCCCAGCAATTCCCGAAAGATCACCGTCGCCAGCGCGCCGGCCAGTCCCATCAGGGCGGCCGCGCACAGGGTCGCGGGCAGGTTGTCGGCCAGCAAACGGCCTCTCAGCCAAGTCGCCCAGGCCGGTTTTTTGATTCTGAGTTGTCGTGCCATGGGCGGAATTCTACGGCGGAAATCTGCTCACTTTTTGTTCAGCCCAACGTCAACCGCACGGGGACGCCACCCCTCACATGGCTGATTCCAGCAGCGCCTCCAGGGGCTTTTACGGGCCTGGAAAGAGGCGAAAACCAGGGTAGGCAAGGGGCGTTTTTTCGGGGTAAAAGTGCCGCTTCCCGACCCGGTTCGGCAGAAAAGGGCTGTGGATAACTCCTAAGGCGGCAGGTTGTGCACATTGTGTGGAGGCAAGTTGAACAAGCGGGGGTTTTCGACCGGGTCCGAAATCTTGTCCAACTTCGACTCTTTTCCCACACAGAGTTCTTGCACAGCCAAAAACGCTCGCAACCTGATGAAAAAAAACAGGTTTCCAAGGTTAAGGTAGTTATCCACAGGCCTTATTAATCATTAGTCTTTATATAAAGAGAAATACAGGGAAAAGACAAACATGCTTTCTCCTATCTCCCAGCCACGCCCCCCCGGACTCCGTCCATGCGCATCCTTCTCATAGAAGACGAAGCCGAACTTGCTCGCTGGCTTGCAAGAAGCCTGGCCCGACATGCGGGCTTCGTGGTCGACTGGGCTGACGACGGCCTGGTCGCCGAAAGAAGACTGGCGGTCGAAGAATTCGATGCGGTCATCCTCGACCTGGGACTGCCGGGCATGGATGGCCATACCTTGCTGGCGAAGATTCGCGCGCGAGACGACCGTACGCCGGTGCTGGTCCTGACCGCGCGCGATTCACTGGCCGAAAAAATCGGGACACTTCACGAAGGCGCGGACGATTTCCTGCCGAAACCGTTTGTCGTGGAAGAGTTGGAAGCGCGCCTGATCGCACTCGTACGCCGCAGCCGCGGCCGCGACCATCCGCGACTCACCCTGGGAAACCTGGTTTTCGAGACTTCCGCGCAAAAATTCACGGTCTCCGGACAGGCTTTGCAGTTATCCCCACGTGAACACGCGGTCCTGCGGGTGTTGATCCAGAAAAGCGGCGAACCGATCAACAAGCAGCAGATCCTGGATCGGATCGTGACCGACGATGCCGACATCAACCTCGAGGCCATCGAGGTGCTGGTGCACCGATTGCGCAAAAAATTGGCGGAAACCGGCGTGCAGATCACCACCATGCGCGGCATGGGCTACTGCCTGGAGAACGCTGTTGACAACTAGTTTTCCGGAAAAAACCCCGGTTTCCAGAAAAAAAAGCCGCAACCGGACCCTGAAAACGCAGTTGCTCTGGTGGCTGATCCCGACCCTGGTGCTGGTCATGGTCGGCGCGCTCTGGCTGTCCAACCACCAGCTGCGAAACCAGGTCGATATCGCCTATGACCGGTCGCTCGCTGGCGCGCTGCGCGCGATCGACCACAACATATCCACAGCCAGCGGTGGATTAGCCATGGAACAGCCCTACCTGATGCTGGAATTTTTCGAGCTGACGGCCAATGGCAGCGTGTTCTACCGCGTGGCCACCGAGGACGGGCTGGCCGAAATCGGCCATCCGGGGCTGCCCATGCCGACCCAGCCGCTGGAATCCGGCGAGGCCCAGTTTTTCTACGCGACCTACCTGGGCACCCCGGTGCGGGTCGCCGCGCTGGCGCGGGCGATGGATCCGCCGCTCTATGCGAACAATGGGGGACGGGTTATCGTGCAGGTCGCCGAGGGCCTGCAGAGCCGCCAGGCGTTCCTGCACCAGGTGCTGGTGCGCTCGGTCGAGCGCGACCTGGCCGTGATCCTGATCAGCGTCCTGGTGATCGTCCTGGGGGTTTTCATGGCCCTGCGCCCCCTGCAGCGCCTGAAGCAGGAAGTGGAAAGGCGCTCTGCGGACGATTTAAGCCCCGTCAGCGCGTCGGAGATGCCAGGGGAGGTCCTACCCCTGGTCGCGGCCGTAAACCTCCACATGGCCCGCTACGCGGCTCAGGCGAGGGTCCAGAGCCAGTTCCTGGACGACGCCTCGCATCAATTGCGCACGCCGCTGTCGGTCTTGCGGACCCAGACGGCATATGCCTTGCGCGAAACATGCCCTCAGGAGGTCCGTACAGCCCTTCTGGCGATGCAGGAGGGGTTGGACAGGGCCGTACGCACCACCAACCAGATGCTCGCCCTGGCGCGCGCCAAGGACGCTTCCCTGCCCGAAGCCGGTTTCGCGCCCGAACCGGTCGACCTGGCCGAACTGGCCCACGCAGTGATCCGCGGCTTGTTGCCGACCGCCCGCGCCCGTCAGCTGGACATCGGCCTGGACGCCGAAACCGGTCCGGTCGTGGTCAACGGCGCCGACTGGCTGCTGCGGGAGGCGGTCAGCAACCTGGTCGACAACGCCATCCGCTACACCGCCCCCGGCGGCATGGTCACGGTGCAGGTCCGCAACCTGCCCGGCCAGGCCTGGCTGACGGTGGAAGACGACGGTCCCGGCATGTCGGCCGAGGACATCGCCCGCGCCGGCGTGCGTTTCCGCCGCGGCGCCGCCGGCAAGAACAAGCCGGGCGCCGGACTGGGGCTGGCCATCGTCGGCACCATCGCCGAGCTGCTGGGCGCCCGCCTGGTGCTGGAGAACCGGATTCCCGGGCCGGGCCTGCGCGCCTCGCTGGTGTTTTCCCTGAAAACGGCCGTGGATGTTGCGCCGCACCAGGAAAACAGCGATTTTTGAAAGCTTTTGGAAAGCTTCGATTTTGTACGGTGGCATCCGCTGGACCCCTGACCGGCGGAACACCGCCGGGATCGCCAGCCATGCCTAGACCTATAAATTCGGAGACGCAAGAATGCAGACCAGCCTCAAGCTGCGCCTGGCCGCCGTCGCGGCCCTCGGCGCGATCACCCTGTCCCTGGGCGCCGCCCATGCCGCCGACGAGCCGCGCCGCCCCGAGTGCATCGCCCCCGCCCAGCCCGGCGGCGGTTTCGACCTGACCTGCCGCCTGGCCACCGAAGGCCTCAAGCAGAGCGGGGCGCTCAAGAGCGCCATGCGCATCGTTTACATGCCGGGCGGCATCGGCGCCGTGGCCTACAACAACATCGTGGCCCAGCACCCCAACGAGCCCGGCACGATCGTCGCGTTCTCGGGCGGTTCGCTGCTCAACCTGGCGCAAGGCAAGTTCGGCAAGTACAACGTCGACGACGTGCGCTGGCTGGCGGCCATCGGCACCGACTACGGCGTGGCCGTGGTGCGCAACGATTCGCCGTACACCGACCTCAAGGGCCTGATGGAGGCCTTCAAGCAGGATCCGACCAAGATCGTGCTGGGCGCCGGCGGCACCGTGGGCAGCCAGGACTGGATGAAGGCCGCGCTGACCGCCAAGGCGGCCGGCGTCGATTTCAAGAAGATGCGCTTCGTGGCCTTCGAAGGCGGCGGCGAGGCCGTCACCGCCCTGCGCGGCGGCCACATCCAGGCCTACATGGGCGACGCCGCGGAAGCCTTCACCATGCTCGAGGGCGGAGCCCCCATCCGCGTGCTGGCGGTGTTCAACGACCAGCGCCTGCCGGGCAAGCTCGGCACCGTGCCGACCGCGAAAGAGCAGGGCTACGACATCGTCTGGCCCATCATCCGCGGCTTCTACGTGGGCCCGAAGGTGTCGGACGCCGACTACCAGTTCTGGGTCAACGCCTTCAACCGCGTCACCGAGGCGCCCGAGTTCGCCAAGCTGCGCGAACAGCAGGGCCTGTTCCCCTTCAACAAGACGGGCGCCGACCTGGACGCCTACGTGAAGCAGCAGGTCAAGCAGTACGCCGAACTGGCCGGCTCCTTCGGCCTGGTCAAGAAGTAGGCCGCCAATCATGAACGATCGAATCCTCGGCATCGCGGCGTTGCTGCTGGCGGCCTTCATGACCTGGGCGGGGTGGGGCATCGAAGCCCCGTTCGCCTACGAACCGGTGGGGCCGCGCGCCTTCCCGCTGCTGCTGGCGCTGATCATCGGCCTGTGCGGGTTGCGGCTGGCCTACAAGGGCGGCAACGCGGTCGAACCCAACCCCGCCGGCGCCAACGGCCGCATCGTGCTGATGGTGGTGTTCGCCGCCGCCTACGCGTTCCTGTTCCAGTGGCTCGGCTTCATCATCGCGACTTCGCTGATGACGGTGTTCGTCGGCCGCCTGTTCGGTGGCGGCTGGGCCAAGTGCGCGCTTGGCGGCGTGGTCATGAGCGTCTTCTTCTTCGTGTTGTTCGACAAGGTGCTGGACGTGGTCCTGCCCGGTGGTTTGCTGGAGAACCTGATATGAGCGGAATCCTCGATCATCTGTCGATCGGCTTTGGCGTCGCGCTGTCGTGGAACAACATCCTGGTGGCCGCGATCGGCTCGTTCTTCGGCACCATGGTGGGCGTGCTGCCGGGCCTGGGGCCGATCAATGGCGTGGCGATGCTGATCCCGATCGCCTTCGCCATGAACCTGCCGCCCGAGACCGCGCTGATCCTCTTGGCGGCGGTGTACGTGGGCGCGGAATACGGCGGCCGCATCACCTCGATCCTGCTGAACGTGCCGGGCGAGGCCAGCGCCATCATGACCACGCTGGACGGCTATCCGCTGGCGCGCCAGGGCCTGGCCAACGTCGCGTTGTCGCTGTCGGCGTGGTCCGCCTTCTTCGGCGCGATCGTGTCGGTGGTGGGCATCATTTTGCTGGCGCCGCTGCTGGCCAAATGGGCCTTGGCGTTCGGCCCCGCCGAGTATTTCGTGCTGATGATCTTCGCCTTCTGCTGCCTCACCAGCCTGCTCGGCAAGCAACCCATCAAGGGTGTGCTGGCGGCCATGATCGGCCTGTCGATCTCGGTCATTGGCGTGGACGCGAACTCGGGCGTATACCGCTATACCTTCGACTCCGTGCACCTGGCCGATGGCATCGATTTCGTGGTCGTGGTGATCGCGTTGTTCGCGGTCAGCGAGATGCTGGAAATGCTCGAGAAGGTGATGGCGGGCCACAGCGTCGAGGTCAAGCCCAGCGGCCGCAAGCTGTTCAACCTGAAGGAATTGGCTTTCACCTGGTGGAGCGTGGTGCGCAGCGCGCTGGTCGGCTTCGGCGTTGGCGTGTTGCCGGGCGCCGGCGCCAGCGTGGCCGCGGCCGTGGCCTATTCGCAGGAAAAACGCATCATCGAAGCCAAGGATCCGAACGCCAAGTTCGGCAAGGGCGACATGCGCGGCCTGGTCGCGCCGGAAGCCGCCGCCACGTCGTCGGCGATCGGTTCGTTCGTGCCGATGCTGACGCTGGGCGTGCCGGGTTCGGGCACCACCGCGGTCATGATGGGGGCGCTGACGCTCTACAACATCACGCCGGGCCCGGTGCTGTTCGACACCAAGCCGGAACTGGTGTGGGGCCTGATCGCGTCGCTGTTCGTGGCCAACGTGCTGCTGTTCGTCATGAACGTGCCGATGGTGCGGTTGTTCTCGAAAGTGCTGTCGGTGCCGGGCTGGCTGATGGTGCCGGGCATCCTGTGCATCAGCTACATCGGCGTGTATGCCATCAACGCCGGCACGTTCGATCTGCTGCTGGTGACGGGCATTGGCGCGCTGGGCTACTTCCTGCGCAAGTTCGGCGTGCCGATGGCGCCGCTGGTGCTTGGCGTGGTGTTGGGCAACATGATGGAGCAGAACCTGCGCCGCGCCTTGTCGATCACCGATGGCAACCTGTCGGTGCTGTTCGCCAGCCCCGTCGCCATCGCGCTCTGGACCGCCGCGATCGCCGTGGTGGTGGTGCCGCAGATCCTGCGCCGCGTGCGCCGCGCCCGCAAGGTTGCCGCCGAACCGGTGTGACGGGTTCCGCGCCGCGGCCCCGCCGGCACGGGGCCGCGTGCTGTCGGAGCGTGTCACGCCGGCGGTTGTTCAGGAGCGCCGCGGCGCTCCTTTTTTTCATCGCCGCGTGTTGTGTCGAGACAAAAGAAAAGCGCCCTGGCAGGGCGCTTTGTCGTGCTGCGCGGCGCGTCGTCAGACCTGCGCCAGGCGCTCCAGCGCGGCATCGAGCGTGGCGTCTTTCTTGGCGAAGCAGAAGCGCACGATGCGATGGTTCGATTCGGCCGCGTCGGGCTTCTGGTAGAAGGCGGAAACGGGAATCACCGTGACGCCGTGGCGCACCGTCAGGTCGCGCGCGAAGTCCGCTTCGTTCTGCCTGGAGATCTCGCTGTAGTCGGCCAGCAGGAAGAACGTGCCGGGGCTGGGCAGCGGCTTGAAGCGCGTCTTGGCCAGGCCTTGCGACAGGCGGTCGCGCTTGGCCTGGTAGAACGCCGGCAACTCCAGGTAGGGCTTGGGATCGCGCATGAATTCGGCCAACGCGAACTGCATCGGCGAGGGCACCGTGAACACCATGAACTGGTGCACCTTGCGCAGCTCGGCGCTGAGCTGGCGCGGCGCGCAGCAGTAGCCGATCTTCCAGCCGGTGGTGTGATAGGTCTTGCCGAACGACGAGATCACGAACGCATGTTCGGCCAGCAGCGGGCGACGCGCGATGCTGGCGTGCGGCTTGCCGTCGAACACGATGTGTTCGTACACCTCGTCAGACACCAGCAGCACGCCGGTGTCGCGCACGATGGCTTCGAGCGCGTCCAGGTCGCTGTCGTCCAGCACCGCCCCGGTGGGGTTGTGCGGGAAGTTCAGCATCAGCAGGCGGGTCTTGGACGTGATGGCGTCGCGCACGCGCTGCCAGTCGATGCGGTAGTACGGATCGTCCGCGGTGGGCGCGCGCAGCGGCACCGGCACCGCGGTGCCGCCGGCCAGGCGGATGGCCGGCAGATAGGAGTCGTAGCACGGCTCGATGACGACGACTTCATCGCCGCTGTTGACCGCGGCCGCCACGGTGGCCATCAGCGCTTCGGTGGCGCCGCTGGTGACGGTGATCTCGGTTTCGGGATCGTAGGCGCGGCCGTACAGGGCCTGCGTCTTGGCGGCGATGGCTTCGCGCAGCGGCGCCACGCCGGGCATGTAGGGGTATTGGTTATGGCCGTCGGCCATGGCCTTGCTGACCAGCGCGCACAGCGCCGGATCGGGATCGAAGTCCGGAAAGCCCTGGCCCAGGTTGATGGCCTTGTGCTCGATGGCCAGGCGGCTCATCACGGTGAAGATGGTGGTGCCGACGTCGGGAAGTTTGGATCGGATCATGGTGGACGCGAAGTGGAACGCTGGGTGTGCAAGAGAGTTTTCGTAAGTATCCCACTAACTCATAATTCGGTTTTCTCATGAGCTTATTGGCGTGGGCGGTATCGTGGTTCAAAACATGTTGTGGAGGGTCGTCGGCGGCTTGGCGATCGCGTTGGCGGGCGCCGTGCTGGCGCTGTGGGCGCATTTGCCGTTGCCGTGGATGCTGGGCGCGTTGCTGTTGACGGCGGCGGTGCGGATCGCGGGCGGCGGCACGGTGTGCCCGCGGCCGGCGCGCAATGCCGGGCAATGGGTCATCGGCACATCGCTGGGCCTGTATTTCACGCCGCAGGTGATCGGGCACATCGGCAGCAATGCCGGCCCCATCATCGTCGGCATGCTGTTCGCGTTGGGGTTGGCGTTCATCGGCACGGCCATCCTGCGGCGCTACACCGATGCCGATTTCAAGACGGCGTGGTTCTCGTCGGCCATGGGCGGCGCCAGCGAAATGGCCAGCCTGGCGGAACGCCATGGCGCCCGTATCGACCGCGTGGCGACGGCGCACAGCGTGCGCGTGTTGCTGGTGGTGGTGACGGTGCCGTTCATTTTCCAGTGGTGGGGTGTCGCGGGCATCGACCCCACGGTGCCGGGGCCCAGAACCGTGCATGGCGCCGGCCTGGCCGCGCTGGTGGCGCTGACCTGCGTTGGCGGCCTGTGCTTCATGAAGCTGCGCCTGCCCAATCCGTGGGTGCTGGGGCCGATGCTGGTGGCGATGATCCTGACGGCCAGCAGCATCGAGTTGTCCGCGTTGCCGGACTTCGTGCCGAAGATCGGCCAGCTCTTCATCGGCTGGTCGCTGGGGGATCGTTATCGGCCGGACTTCTTCCGCGCGGCGCCGCGCTTCATCGCGGCGGTGGCGGTGTTCACGGTGATCGCGTTGGCCTTGGCATTCGGCCTGGGCGCGTTGTTGTCGTTGTGGTCCGCGGCGCCGGTGCCGACGCTGATCCTGGGCACCACGCCGGGCGGCATTGCGGAGATGGCGATCACCGCCAAGGTGCTGCAGCTGGGCGTGCCGGTGGTGACCGCGTTCCACGTATCGCGCATGGTGTTCGTGGTGATCGTGACCGGTCCGATGTACGCGTTTCTGGCGCGGCGGCAGGCAAATTCCGCGTAGCGGTACTGGCGTTCCAGTCAGAAAAATACGACATTGGGGAAAACAACTATATGAGTCTGTAATGCGGGATGAGTATGCTGGTTCCGCAGTTGATTCAAGCAGCGCGCGGACTTGTTCTGCCGCTTTTGCGGCATGCGAGAACGCAGCAGCAACGCAGGTATCCCTACCGGTCGTTCAGTTCTCACGGCGTCCTTGATTCATTGCATTTCGTTAATTACAGGACGCTAGGAAAATGGCTCAGAAGGGCAAAGTCAAGTGGTTCAACGCTGACAAGGGTTACGGTTTCATTACGCCGGATGCCGGTGGCACCGACGTTTTCGCACACTTTTCCGCCATCCAGGGCCGCGGCTATCGCAGCCTGAACGAAGGGCAGGAAGTCGAATTCGAAGTCAAGGATGGTCCGAAAGGACCTCAAGCGGCCGAAATTCGCCCGCTCTAAATCGGGAAATCCCAATTTCCCGTCCGCCAGGCTTGGCCTGGCTACAACGCCCCAGTACCTCGCGGTCTGGGGCGTTGTTTCATTTGCGGCGCGGGTTTCCGTGGCCCGTTCTCGCCATGATGTTAGTGATTACTAACATATCCTCGAGCGTTGGATAAGTTTGTGGATAATTATTTTCAGGCATGTGCATTGCGCTGCGCAGTAATGAAGCACACCGCTTTTGCGCGAGGTAGTTTTGCACAATTTCTGGAAAGATCCGTCGACGTGAAATTGTGATTCGCATGTCATCGGTGGCCTGCTTCCCGCCTGGGCACGCTTCATGGGAAACCGGGCGTTTCCCTAGGAAAACCGGGCGTTTACGGCTTTTTTTGGTGTGCCTGGCGGCGCTGAATCCGGTGCGGGCGGGGAAGCATTGATGCTCGTCATGACGCATTTTTGTCCTTTCGCGCCGTGGTTGTTCACAAAGATATCCCCATCCCGGTTATGCACAGAATGACACCTTGGATAGCCAAAAGGTGGGTGCTCAGCCTGTGGATAGAAATGGGGATAGCGAATCGAAAATCGGGTTTTCCGGATCGGCCGGCGGCATGCTGTCGTCGGCTTTTGCATCTGGCCGCCTGGCTGTGGATTTCATGTGAAGGCGAATTTTCGCCGGGATTTTCCGCCAACGAGTTTTCCACAGTTGGCGGCGAGTTGGCCGTGGGGATGGAAGCGTGTCAGCCGAATGGATGATGGCGCGAAACTTCCAGGACGGGCAATATGATTGTCCGATCAAGCGTCCTGCCCTGACTTGTGCACAGCCGCGTGATGCGAACCGGCGGCACGGGATAAATATGTGAATAAGGTGCCGGCGTCCGCTTAAGGCGCGGTTGGACTTTTGACCGGGTTTGAAGTTCCCCGTGAAGTCGCGGCAATGTCTCACCTGCGCGGCCGGAGCAGAGATAGATTTTTTTCCGCGGCGGCTTTGGGATTCGGGTTTTGGCGGCGCTTATCGAATCGATAGCGGCAGCTTATCCACAATCTTTTCCACTGTTTTTTCTCCCTCCTTCTGTATCGTCCCGGGTATACCTGGCGGCCAGATCGCAGACGTTGCAGGCATGGCGATTTCGCGCTTGTCGTCCGCCTTTCCCCGGGTAGCGCGTTGTGAATTTGTGCGCTTTCCGCAATCTGGGTAATTCTCCCTCGGGTCGCCTCGGGCCTGCATTTTCCACTTCTGGCGTCGACCACCTCTCCGAGTTATCCCCAAAGTTGTTCCACGTGAAACCCAGGCCACGGGAGGTGTTCGTGGCTGTGGATGGCGTTGTGCATAAAGTGCGGGCGGGCTGGGGTTGCTCCGGCGTTCCGCGTGAACCCGATTTCCAATCACGCCATTTCCGGGCCACGTACTTGCGGGTGCCGGCTTGTGGCTGTTGGTCGACGTGCTGGAATTGTCATAGGGGCTTAGTGTTTCAGCTGAATGACGGGAGATATTCAAGACGAATAGCGGCGAATGCGATGGTGAAGATTGTGAGATTCAGGGCACGCAAGTTGAGCTGAATCGACGTGCTGTTTCACGTGGAACAGGAAAAATGATGATGTTTTGGGGATAGGGGTAGGGTAGGGGTGATAAAAAGCTTTTTTTCTGCATGAGCCCAGGCTCCGCTTTGTTGTGCAACGGGAGCGTCGTTCCTCCCTTATCGGGCGGGCTTGAGGGAAATCCAGAAGATGAAGTGCTTGCTTCCGTGGCATTTTCAATGTGATGGGCTGCCCGGGATCGATGTGCTCTCGCTATGTTTCACGTGAAACAGCTATCAGTGCTCGGTCCGGCAGCCGGTTGGAGCACCGAATCTAAGGTTCAGGTGCGGCATGTTTCACGTGAAACATCGAATCAAAGCACCGGCCTTTTGAGTTGCAGCTTTGTTCGCCAGCTTGCTAGGAGGCATGTATCTTTAGCCGACGGTGCGCTATGAAGCGATGTTTCACGTGAAACATTGGCAGTTATCGAGGGTGGAGTACGGCAACCGATGAGGGGTGCACTACCGATGCATTGGCGGCTGCTTGACCGGAATCCCCGTACTGGACGAGTTGGAAATCCTTCATACGTGACCCACGCTTCGCATGTTTCACGTGAAACATCAGCCGGCCAGGTAGCGAGCGCTGGGGCAGGGGAGACTTCAGGCGACGATAGCCTGGTCCCAACTCAGGCCAGGATGTCTTTGATGAACGGTATTGGACACTGCACCTGGCTCCGCAGTCTGGCATGTTTCACGTGAAACATCGCCCCGCCCCCGTGGGTATCCGGTGTTTCACGTGAAACATCACCCCCTAACAGCGGCAGATGCCGACATATTCAAACGCCGATCCACCCTTCCTCGTTGCCAATCTGCACACGAAGGCGAGTGTTACTACCTCCATTGCTGCACCGAACCATGTTTCACGTGAAACATGCACACCCTGCCTCTATAATGAGCACCGAACGCTCTCTTATCTCCCCATCATGGATTATCCCCGCGAATTCGATGTCATCGTCGTCGGTGGCGGCCACGCCGGTACCGAAGCGGCGCTGGCTGCGGCACGCACTGGTGCCCAGACGCTGCTGCTGACCCACAACATCGAGACCCTAGGCCAAATGTCCTGCAATCCCTCCATCGGCGGGATTGGCAAGGGCCATCTCGTCAAAGAAGTCGACGCCCTCGGCGGTGCCATGGCACTGGCGACGGACGAGGCGGGGATTCAATTCCGTATCCTGAACGGCTCCAAGGGGCCGGCCGTGCGCGCTACCCGCGCGCAGGCGGACCGGGTGCTGTACCGGCAGGCCATTCGTGGCCGCCTGGAAAACCAGCCCAATCTCTGGCTGTTCCAGCAGGCGGTGGAAGATCTGATGGTGGAGGGCGACCGCGTGGTCGGCGCCGTGACCCAGGTCGGCCTGAAGTTCCGGGCGAAGACGGTGGTCCTGACCGCCGGCACGTTCCTGAACGGCCTGATCCACGTGGGACTGCAGAACTATTCCGGCGGCCGTGCCGGCGATCCCCCGGCCATTTCGCTGGGGCAGCGCCTCAAGGAACTGCAGCTGCCGCAAGGTCGCCTGAAGACCGGCACGCCGCCGCGCATCGACGGCCGCAGCATCAACTACAGCATCCTGGAAGAGCAGCCGGGCGACCTGGATCCGATCCCGGTGTTCTCGTACATGGGCAACGTGGCCATGCACCCGCGGCAGCTGCCGTGCTGGATCACGCACACCAATGCCCGGACCCACGACATCATCCGCGGCGGCCTGGACCGTTCGCCGATGTACAGCGGCGTCATCGAGGGCATCGGCCCGCGCTACTGCCCGTCGATCGAAGACAAGATCCATCGCTTCGCCGACAAGGAATCGCACCAGGTCTTCCTGGAACCCGAAGGGCTGGACACGCACGAGGTCTACCCGAACGGCGTTTCCACCAGCCTGCCGTTCGATGTGCAGCTGGACCTGATCCATTCCTTGCCCGGCCTGGAGAACGCGCACATCCTGCGCCCCGGCTACGCCATCGAATACGACTACTTCGATCCACGTGGATTGAAGAGCACGCTGGAAACCAAGGCGATCTCCGGCCTGTACTTCGCCGGCCAGATCAACGGCACCACCGGCTACGAAGAAGCCGCGGCCCAGGGCCTGCTGGCCGGGCTCAACGCCGCGCTGTCGTCGCTCGGCCGCGACCAATGGACGCCGCGCCGCGACGAAGCCTATCTCGGCGTGCTGGTGGACGACCTGGTTACCCGTGGCGTGACCGAGCCCTACCGCATGTTCACCTCGCGCGCCGAATACCGCCTGAGCCTGCGCGAAGACAACGCCGACCTGCGACTGACCGAGATCGGCCGCCAGCTCGGCATCGTCGACGACGCCCGCTGGGATGCCTTCAACCGCAAGCGCGACGCCGTCGCGGCCGAGGTCGAGCGCCTGAAATCGTCGTGGGTCAATCCGCGCGTGCTGCCGCTGGAAGTGGCCGAACCGCTGCTGGGCAAGGCAATTGAACGTGAGTACTCACTTGCAGACCTCCTGAAACGGCCCAATGTTTCCTATGAAGCGCTGATGGCCGCCCGCAACACCGACGGCACGTTGCTGGCCGGTCCGGGCGTGGTCGAGGACGAAGTCCTGGCCGAGCAGGTCGAGATCCAGGTGAAGTACGCCGGCTACATCGCCCGCCAGCAGGACGAAGTACAGAAACAGATCGCGCACGAACAACAGCCGATTCCGGCCGACGTCGACTACGACGCCGTGACCAGCCTGTCGTTCGAAGTGCGCCAGAAACTCAAGACGCATCGCCCCGAGACCATCGGCCAGGCCGCCCGTATTTCGGGCGTGACGCCGGCGGCGATCTCGCTGCTCCTGATCCACCTGAAGCGCCTGCATTACGGCTCGCGCAAGCAAGCCGCATGAGCGCCCATCCCCAACCGGCCGGCGCGGACATGGCCGGCCGCCTCTCGCATGCCTTCGAGCAGCTCGGACTGCAGGCGGATGCCGCCGCGGCCGCCAAGCTGCTCGACTACCTGGCGCAGATGCAGCGCTGGAACCGCACCTACAACCTGACCGCCATCCGCGATCCACAACAGATGCTGGTGCAGCACCTGTTCGACAGCCTGGCCGCCGTGGGCCCGTTCAGCGAGGCGCTGGGCGCGCCCGGCACGCCGGCCAAGGTCTACGACGTCGGCTCCGGCGGCGGCCTGCCTGGCGTCGTCCTGGCGGTCATGCGGCCCGAGTGGTCGGTGACCTGCATCGACGCCGTTGAAAAGAAAACCGCATTCGTCCGGCAGATGAGCGGCGCGCTGGCGCTGCCCAACCTGCAGGCGCGCCACGCGCGCATCGAAACGCTGGAACCCGCCGGCTGCAACATTGTGACGTCGCGCGCATTCGCCTCCTTGGAGGATTTTGCGATGCTCGCGGGCAGACATGTGGACAACGGTGGTACCCTCGTCGCCATGAAGGGCAAGGTCCCGGATGATGAAATCCAGGCGCTGCACGCGCGTGGGGAATGGCAAGTCGACCATATTCAGCCGCTCCGGGTGCCGGAGCTGCAAGCAGAACGCTGCCTGATCTGGATGCGCCGCAGTCAAGGAACCCTATGAAGAACTTACCCCCCAGCTCGACCGCCCGCGTCTTTTGCATCGCCAACCAGAAGGGCGGTGTCGGCAAGACGACCACCGCCATCAATCTGGCGGCCGGGCTGGCCACGCACAAGCAACGCGTGCTGCTGGTGGACCTGGACCCGCAGGGCAACGCCACCATGGGCAGCGGCATCGACAAGAATTCGCTCGAGTCGAACCTGTACCAGGTGCTGATCGGCGAAGCCACCATCGAGCAGGCGCGCGTGCGCTCCGAGTCGGGCGGCTACGACGTGCTGCCCGCCAACCGCGAACTGTCCGGCGCCGAGATCGACCTGGTGCAGATGGATGAACGCGAGCGCCAGCTCAAGGCCGCCATCGACACGGTCGGCAGCCAGTACGACTTCGTGCTGATCGATTGCCCGCCGACGCTGTCGCTGCTGACGCTGAACGGCCTGGCCGCGGCGCATGGCGTCATCATTCCGATGCAGTGCGAGTACTTCGCGCTCGAAGGCCTGTCCGACCTGGTCAACACGATCAAGCGCGTGCACCGCAATATCAACGACGATCTGCGCGTCATCGGCCTGCTGCGCGTGATGTTCGATCCGCGCATGACCCTGCAGCAGCAGGTGTCGGCGCAGCTCGAATCGCACTTCGGCGACAAGGTCTTCAAGACCGTGGTGCCGCGCAACGTGCGCCTGGCCGAAGCGCCCAGCTACGGCATGCCCGGCGTGGTGTACGACCGTGCCTCGCGTGGCGCGCAGGCGTACATCTCTTTTGGCGCCGAAATGATCGAGCGCGTCCGCGAACTCAGCTGAGCCGCCCGCATGTCCGCCGTCACGCGCCTGTCCCCGGACTCCACCCACACGCCGCCCGTCGACGTGCGGGACGGGCTGCGCGTGCGGCTGGAAGAGGCCGCGCTCAACGCCACCGCGGTGCGCGCGCAGGTGCTCTACGACGGCTGGCTGGTGCGTTTCGCGCCGTCGTCCGCCAAACGGGTACGCAGCATCAATGTGCTGGGGTTATCCACACGTCCGCTCGATGAGCGGCTGGCGTATTGTTCAACGTTGTACGCGCGCCATGGCTTGCCCATGGTGCTGCGCCTGACCTCCATCGGCCCCGATTTCGCCCTGGATGCCGAACTGGCGTCGCGGGGCTACCTCCTCACCGAAGAGACCCGAGTCATGAGCATGCCGCTCGCCCCCAGGCTGGCCGCCCGGGGCGATCTGCTTTTCAGGACAGTGGACGCTGCCCGCTTCGCGGCGGCGGTCGGACGCATGCGCGATTCCCGGCCCGAGCATGTCGCCGAGCATCAGGCGCGCCTGGAGGGACTGGCTGTGGATATCTCGCCGGTGCTGGCGTTCGACGCCGCCGGCGAATGCGTGGCGGGTGGCATGGCCGTGCGGGATGGCGATCTCGCGGGGCTGTTCGATATCGTGACGGACCCCGCGCAGCGGCGCAAGGGCCATGCCGCGATGTTGGTCGAGCATCTGCTGGCTGTGTGCGTCGAAGACGGCGCCACCACGGCTTATCTGCAGGTGGAGCCGCAAAACACCGCCGCGCGCGCTTTGTATGGCCGCTACGGTTTCAAAGACTGTTATGCGTATTGGTACCGCCTGCCCGCCGAGCAGGCGGCCGCCTGAGCTCCGCTCGGGATACCAAAAACAGAAGGAAAGAGGATTTAACTATGGCCACCAAGAAACCCAAGGGATTGGGTCGCGGACTTGACGCTTTGCTGGGCGCCGACGCGCCCGCCATCGACAATATCGGCAAGGCCCCGGCCAAGCCCGAGGGTCTGCCGTCCACCCTGCCTGTTTCGAAGATGCGGGCCGGCAAGTATCAGCCGCGCACCCGCATGGACGAGGGCGCGTTGGGCGAGCTGGCCGAGTCGATTCGCACACAAGGCATCATGCAACCCATTCTTGTGCGCGCGCTGGGCGATGCGCCCGGCCATTACGAAATCATCGCGGGCGAACGCCGTTTCCGCGCCGCGCAACTGGCCGGCCTGAAGGAAGTGCCGGTGCTGGTGCGCGAAGTCGCCGACGAAAACGCGGCCGTCATGGCGCTGATCGAGAACATCCAGCGCGAAGACCTGAACCCGCTGGAAGAGGCGCATGGCGTGCGCCGCCTGCTGGACGAATTCGGCCTGACCCACGAGCAGGCCGCCCAGGCCATCGGCCGCTCGCGCTCGGCCACCAGCAACCTGCTGCGCCTGTTGAACCTGGCTTCCGCGGTGCAGACCATGCTGCTGGCCGGCGACGTCGACATGGGCCATGCGCGCGCGCTGCTGGCGGTGGACGCCGCCACGCAGATCCAGCTGGCCAACCAGATCATCGCGCGCCGCCTGTCGGTGCGCGAAGCCGAAAAGCTGGTCGCCAAGACCGCCAAGGAAGCCGAGAGCGCCGCCTCGCCCAAGAAGAAGGCCAACGGCGTCTCGCGCGACCTGACGCGCCTGGAAGAGGCGCTGTCCGACCATCTGGGCACGCGCGTGGCGCTGAAGGTCGGCGCCAAGGAAAAGGGCCAGATCGTCATCGACTTCCATGGCTGGGAACACCTGAATTCGCTGCTCGAACGGCAGGGCCTGTCGGGAGTGGTCGATGCCTGAGCAGGCATTGCCGGTCGTCGCGGTCCTGGCCACCGGCGGCACCATCGCCGGCGCGCAGGCCGACGCCACGTCCGCCGGCTACAAGTCGGGCTCGTTCTCGGTGAGCGACCTGCTGGCGGCGGTGCCGCAGCTATCCGGCCTGGCCGACATCCGCGCCGAACAGGTCGCCAACGTCGGCAGCCAGAACATGACGCACGATGTCTGGCTTGCGCTGGCGCGCCGTGTCGATGCGCTGTGCGCCGATCCGTCGGTGGCCGGCATCGTCATCACGCATGGCACCGATACGCTTGAGGAAACCGCGTACTTCCTCAGCCTGGTGATCCAGCACGACAAACCGGTGGTGCTGGTGGGCGCGATGCGTCCGGCCACCGCGCTGGGCGCCGAAGGCCCGGCGAACCTGTACAACGCCGTGGCGCTGGCGCGCCACCCCGACGCGCGCGGCCGCGGGCCGCTGGTCGTCATGAACGAAGACGTGCACTACGCCCGCGAACTGCAGAAGATCGCCAGCGCCGGCATCAACGCCTTTGCCTCGCCCAATCGCGGCCGCGCCGGCGTGATGCATGGCGGCACGCCGTGCTTCTATTCGCGCAACACCACCACGCACACCACACAAAGCGAGTTTTCACTCGCATTGCTGGAAAAGGCCGGTTGGCCGCGCGTGGACATCGTTCATGCGCACGCCGACCTGCAAGGCGACGTCATCGAATTCATCGCGCGGCAGGCCGACGGCATCGTGCTGGCGGGCGTGGGTGACGGCAACGCCACCGACCTGGCCATCGACGCCCTGACCCGCGCGGCCGCCGACGGCGTCGCGGTGGTGCGATCCAGCCGCACCGGCAGCGGTTTCGTCGCGCGCGATGTCGAACTGGATGACGCGGTGCTGGGGTTCGTCGCAGCCGGCGACCTCAATCCGCAAAAGGCCCGCGTCCTGCTGATGCTGGCCTTGTGCGTCACGCGCGAACCCGCGGCGCTGCAGCGCTGCTTCGACCGCTACTGAGCGCCGCGCAGGGCGGCGCGCAACGGGCCCTTCCGTTGCACGCCGTCGTCACGGATTGGGCGGCGCGTCCGCGCCGTGCGCCAATCCCAGGCTGGTGCGCAGCATGTCGTAGACCTGCCGCGTCAGCGGATTGATCAGGTCGCGCCTTATCCACAGGAAGTACGTCACGTCCGGCAGGGGCGGCAGGCCTTCCTTTTCCCCCAGCACCCGCATTTCCGGCGCCAGCAGCTCGACGCTGCGCGCCGTCACGCCCAGGCCCGCGCGCAGCGCGGCCTTGATGCCGACCAGGTTGGGCGCCACGTAGTTGGTGTGCCAGCGCACCTGCGCCTGTTCCAGCGCGGTCAGCGCCAGGCGGCGGAAGATGCTGGGTTCGTCGGCCAGCACCAGCGGCACCGGCGCGTTGATGTCATGCACATAGTCGGCCGAGGCCAGCCACACGGTGGGCGAGGTGCGCAGCGCCACGCCCTCGAATTCCTGGTCGAAGCGGGTCGAGATGGTCAGGTCCAGTTCGCCGGCGCGCAACGCGTCCATCAGGAACGGGCTGCGATCGGTGCGGATCTCCAGTTTCACGCGCGGCGCCGAGCGCGCGATATGGGTCAGCAGGGTCGGCAGGATGGTGTCGGCCACGTCCAGCGGCGCGCCCAGCCGCAGATCGCCTTCCAGCGGCGCATCCTGCAGCGCGCGCAGCGCTTCATCGTTGATGGCCAGCATGTGGCGCGCATATTCGACCAGGCGCCGTCCATGCGTGGATAACGCCTTGTTGCGCCCCTGTTTCTCGAACAGCGGCAGGCCGATGGCCGCTTCCAGCCGCTGCATCTGCTGCGTCACCGCCGATTGGGTCTTGTGCAGCCGGTTGGCCGCTTCCGAAAACGTTTCGTAGCGCGCGATCGCGGTCAGCGTGCGCAGCAGGTCCAGATCGAGATTACGCATGGGAGCGGCGGGGCCGAAAGTATTAGGGATGCTTATGGAATATTAAGGCAATTTAAATTGTTGGCGCCCCGGTGCGGCGATACAGTGACTGCAATAACTCATGAAACAAGAGGGAAAGTCATTGTGAGCACCACGCACCCCCAGCAGCAGGGCATCGACAGCGCCATCGGAAATATTAAAAATACTTTAGGAAATAAGGGCCTGAACCGCGACAGCCTGAAGGTCGTGCTGGACGAGCTGATCGGCCTGGCCGGCCATGCCGACTGGTGGGCCCAGGACCGCTACCCGGCGCCGGAAGAGGGCGAGCGCCAGGCGCGCTACCTGATCGCCGAGGACGCCGACAAGAGCTACGCGCTCTACCTGAACGTGATGCGCCCGGGCAAGCAGATCGTGCCGCACAACCACACCACCTGGGCCTGTATCGCCGCCGTGGAAGGCGTGGAATACAACTACGTCTACGACCGCACCGACGATGGCTCGGTGCCGGGCGTGGGCCACCTGGAAAAGACCGGCACGGTGGTGGTGGGACCGGGCGCCGGCATCGCGCTGATGCCCGACGACATCCACGCCGTCGAGATCCAGGGCGACAGCGTCATCCGCCACCTGCACATGTACGGCCGCGCCCTCGAGACGTTGACCGAGCGCCTGGCCTTCGACCTGGCCGCCGGCACCTGCAAAGTCATGCAGATCGGCGTGCAGACCCGCCGCTGACCATCATGAACAAGCCCCTGCGGCCCGCGACGCGCCTGCTGCGCGCCGGGCGTCCCCATGCCGGCTGGGTCAACACCCCGGTCACGCGCGCCAGCACGTATGTGTTCGACAGTGTCGCGGCCTGGCGTGACACCCGCGCCCGCCGCGAACAGGAACGCCTGCCGTCGTATGGCGCGCGCGGCACCGACAGTACGCACGCGCTGGAAGACGCGCTGGTCGAGCTGGAGCAGGGCCATCGCGCGCAGTTGTATCCCACGGGGCAGGCCGCCATCGCCGTCGTGCTGCTGGCCTATCTGCGCGCCGGCGACCACGTGCTGGTGACCGACGCGGTCTATGAACCGGTGCGCCGCTTCTGCGCCGAGCACCTGGCGCGGCTGGGCATCGAATTCACGTTTTATCCGCCGGACGGTGCCGGCCTGGCGCAGCTGCTGCGTCCCAACACGCGCATGATCTATGCCGAGTCGCCCGGCTCGCTGACCTACGAAATGCCGGACCTGCGGCAGCTGGCCGACCTGGCGCGGCGCCACGATTGCTGGCTGGCTGTGGATAACACCTGGGCGTCGGGATTGCTGTGCCAGCCGCTGGCGCTGGGCGCGGATATCTCGATCCTCGCCGCCACCAAGTACCTGGGCGGCCACGCCGACGTGATGATGGGCGCGGTCGTGACCAATGCCCGCGCCTGGCGCGCGCTGGAACGCGCCAGCATCGACTTCGGCCAGACCGTCGGCGCCGACGACGCCTACCTTGTGCTGCGCGGCATGCGTTCGCTGCCGCTGCGCATGGCACAGCACGCCCGCAGCGCCCTGCGCGTGGCGCAGTGGCTGCAGGGCAGGGCGGAGGTGGCGCGCGTGCTGTGCCCGGCCCTGCCCGACGATCCCGCGCATGCGGTCTGGCGGCGCGAATGCTCGGGCGCCAACGGCCTGCTGACGCTGGAGTTCGCCGCCGGCATCGCTGACGCCGACATGGAACGCGCCATCGACGCGCTGCGCCTGTTCGGCATTGGCGCCTCGTGGGGCGGCTTCGAAAGCCTGGTGATTCCCGTCAATCTGGCCAAGGCGCGATCCCTGCCCGTCGCCCTGCATGGCGCCATGCTGCGCCTGCATATCGGGCTGGAGGATCCGGACGACCTGATCGCCGACCTCGAACAGGCATTCGGCCAATTGCGGCCTGCCCAGAAGGCCCTGAACTCCCATTCCCCCGATTCCCTGCGGATTTAACGATGCATTCCCATTCCGACCTGAAACTGGCCGATATCGACTCGCACACCCTCAAGGGCTGGCTGCATGACGGCGGCGAGATTGCGCTGCTGGACGTGCGCGAGCATGGCCAGTACGGCGAGTCCCACCTGTTCTATGCGGCGCCCGTGCCGTTCAGCCGGCTCGAGGCCGACATCGCGCGCCTGGCGCCGCGCCGCGACGTGCGCGTAGTGGTCTACGACGAAGGCGGCGATGACAACGTCGCCACGCGTGCGGCGACGGCCTTGCGCGCGCTGGGCTACACGCGGGTCTATCGCCTCGCCGGCGGCATCGCGCAATGGCAGCGTGATGGCTACGCCGCCTTCGCTGGCGTCAATGTGCCGAGCAAGACTTTCGGCGAACTGGCCGAGGAAGTTTTCCACACCCCGCGCATCAGCGCCGCCGAACTGGCCGAACGCCAGCGCCGCGGCGATGACCTGATCGTGCTGGACGGCAGGCCCTACAGCGAATACCAGAAGATGAGCATTCCCGGCGGCGTCTGCTGCCCGAACGGCGAGCTGGCGCTGCGCGCCCACACGCTGGCGCGCGACCCCAACACCACCATCGTGATCAATTGCGCCGGCCGCACGCGCAGCATCATCGGCGCGCAGACACTCATCAACCTGGGCGTGCCCAATCCGGTCTATGCGCTGGAGAACGGCACCCAGGGCTGGTACCTGGCGGACTTCAAGCTGGACCACGGCGCCAGCCGCCGCTACGACGACGCCGTTGCGCCGGCGGACCTGCCCGACCTGGCGCAGCGCTCGGCCGGCCTGGCCCGTCGTCACGGCGTGCCAGAGGTGGATGCCGCGCAGGTGCGCGCCTGGCTGAACGATGCCAGCCGCAGCACTTTCCTGTGCGACGTGCGCAGCGCCGAGGAATTCGCGCGCGGCTCGCTGCCCGGCGCGCAGCACACGCCTGGCGGCCAGCTGGTGCAGGCCACCGACCAATACCTGGCGGTGCGCGGCGCGCGCATCGTGGTGTTCGATGGCGAAGGCGTGCGCGCGCCGGTGGTGGCCAGCTGGCTGCGCCAGATGGGGTGGGACGCGAGCGTGCTGCAGGAAGGCGTGGCCGCCGATCTGCAAGCGCCCGCCGCCCCGGTGGCGGAGCCGGCGTTGCCGGTGCTCGACGACGCGGCGCTGGCCGCCGCGCTGGCGCAAGGCGCGCAGCTGCTCGACATCCGTTCCAGCATGCGCTATCGCGCGCAGCACATCGACGGCGCGCGCTGGTCGGTGCGGCCGCGCTTCGCCGACCTGGCGCTGGAACCCGCGCGTCCGCTGGTGCTGCTGGCCGAAGAACGCGCGGTGGCCGCGTGGGCCGCGGCGGACCTGCGCGCGCTCGGCGTGCGCGACGTCCAGGCCAACCTGGGCACGCCCGCGGGCTGGTCGGCGTCCGGCCTGGCGCTGGTGTCGACGCCAGCCGAACCGGCCGATGCCGATTGCATCGACTACCTGTTTTTCGTGCACGACCGTCACGACGGCAACAAGGCCGCGGCGCGTCAATACCTCGCCTGGGAAACCAACCTGGTCAAGCAGATCGACGCGCGCGAGCGCGCCGCGTACCGCTTCCCGGTCGGGTGACCGCCGGGACTGAATGACCCTCGCGGCCGCCACGGCGGCCGCGCGCAACGCTTCATCCGATCAGCACGCCCCGGCGCTTTCGCCGGCGGGGCGCGGACGGTTCATGGCGAACCGAAATGCAATGGACGGCCGAGCATCCGGCCGCCAACCACAAGGGGAAATACCGATGAACAAGCTCAACCTGCAGCATGCCTGCAAGACCGCCGCGGCCCTGGCCTGCCTGGCTTGGGGGATGAATGCCCACGCCCAGGCGCCGGCGCCACTGGCCGATTATCCGAAGCAGGCGATCACCGTGGTGTCGCCGTTCCCGCCCGGGGGCGGCAATGATGGCGTGGCGCGTCTGATCGCGCAGGAACTGGGCACGCTCATCGGCCAGAGCGTGGTGGTGGAAAATCGTTCCGGCGCGGGCGGCAACGTCGGCACCTCGCAGGTTTCGCGCGCCAAGCCCGACGGCTACACGCTGGTGATGTCGCAGACCAGCGTCATGGCGGTCAACCCGCGCCTGTACAAGAACGTGGGCTTCGATCCGCTCAAGGACTTCGTGCCGATCTCGCAGATCACCTCGGCGCCGCTGGTGCTGGTGGCGCGCAGCGAAAGCGCCTACAAATCGCTCGGCGACTACCTGGAGGCCGCGCGCAAGCAGCCGGGCGTCATCACCTACGCCACGCCCGGCAACGGCACCATGAGCCACCTGATGGGGGCGCTGCTGTCGCAGAAGGCCAACGTGAAGCTGGTGCACGTGCCGTACCGCGGCGCCGCGCCCGCCATCACCGACCTGATGGGCGGCACGGTCGACATGCTGATCACGTCGCCGGCTTCGGCCGAGCCGATGGTGGCGGCCGGCAAGCTGCGCATCCTGGCGCTCAGCCATGAGAACGGCATCGGCATCTTCAAGGGCGCGCCCACGCTCGGGCAGTCCGGCATGGACGGCATCACGGCCGACGACTGGTATGGCCTGTTCGCGCCGGCCGGCACGCCGCCCGAACGCGTCGCCTATCTGGCCCAGGCGGTGGCGCAGGCGATGAAGTCGCCCAACGTCATCGCCAAGATCCAGGCCGGCGGCAGCCAGCCCGTGGGCAGCGCGCCCGACGCCTTCGGCAAGCGGTTGCAGCAGGACACCGCGTACTGGGCCGACATGGTCAAGGTCGCCGGCGTCTCGGTGGATTGAACTACACCACCAGCAGCTTGCCCACGGCGGCCTTCACGGCTGCATAGGCGGGCTGCTTCTGCGCGTTGCTGTTGGTCACCAGGTGATCGATGCGGTTCACCTCGCAGTACGACACCCGGCTGCACAGGCCGATCTTGCTGAAGTCGGCCAGCAGGATGCGCTGCTTGGCGTTGGCCGCCATGGCGCGCGCCACCTCGGCCTCGCGCAGGTCGTAGCTGGTGGCGCCGCACTCGGCGTCCACGCCCACCGGCGACAGCAGCGCCACGTCGGCGCGGTAGCGGTGGATCTCGGAGATGGTGATGTCGCCGGCGGTGGCGCAGACCGGCCCGCCGACCGAGCCGCCGAGCATGAGCAGTTCGTTGGCGCCGCTGCCTGCGGCGCCGACCTTGAGCGCCACGTCGAACGAATTGGTGATGATGGTCAGGCCGCTCAGCTTGGCCAGTTCGTCGGCCAGCATGCTGGTGGTGCTGCCGGCGTCCAGGAACAGCGTCTGGCCGCTGCTGACCAGGCCGGCGGCGGCGCGGGCGATGGCGCGCTTGTACTTGACGCGGGTGTGCACGCGCTCGGTGATCGGCGGTTCGCTGTGCACCGGCACCGCGCCGCCATGCACGCGGCGCAGCTCGCCCATCGCTTCCAGCTCCAGCAGATCGCGCCGGACGGTCTCCCGCGATACCCCCAGTTCGCCGACGATACGGTCGGTCGATACCTGCTGCAGGGAAGACAGCAGGGCGCGGATTCTCTGATACCGCTCTTCTTGCCACATATCGGATGCTTCCTAATCTATTTGCGGCGGCGCGCCGGCAGCGCGATCAACGCGCGCATCGCCAGCAGCGAGCCGCCCACGACCAGCATGATAAGCGTCGAATAGGCCGCCGCCTGCGAGACGAACCCCGCTTCGTCCAGCCGCAGTACGGAAACCGGCGCGACGCTGACCGACGGCGTGACCAGGAAGATCACCGCCGACAGCGTCACCATGGAACGCATGAAGAGGAAAAAGAACACGCCCAGCACCGTCGCGGCGATCTGCGGTAGCACCGCGTCGCGCAGCACCTGCAAGGTGCCGCCGCCCAGGCAGCTCACCGCTTCCTCCAGCGCCTGCGGCACGGCGCGCATGCCGGTCATCATCGTCAGGAAGCCCTGCGTGTGATAGTGGTAGAAGTTGCACAGCGCGATCAGCGCGGCGCTGCCGTACAGCGCGTAGAGCGGCGTGGCGGGCGAGTTGAACGCGAAGATGTACGACAGCCCCAGCACCAGCCCCGGCACGCCGACCGGCAGCACCGACACCAGGTACACCAGCTTGGCCCAGGCGCGCGGGATGCGGCACACGCCGAAGGTCAGGAAGAACAGCAGCAGCACGCCGCCGGCCGCGGCCGCCAGCGACAGGTACAGCGAGGTCCACAGCGGCGCATAGCCGCCGCTGACCGTGATGTCGTAATGCTTCAAGGTCCACTCCATGCGGTATGGCCACAACCGCATGAAGCTGGCGAACACCACCGTGCCCACCGTCACCACGATGGTGCTGGCGCACAGCAGCACGCCGGCCGTGAACGCCAGGTCGCGGCCGCGCGCCGGTTGCGGCGTGACCCGCAGCCCGCTGGGCGAGGCGGCGCCGAACTGGCGCTGCGACGCCACCCGTTCGATCTGCACCGAGATCAGCGACGGCAGCAGCAGCAGGATGCCGACCACCGAGCCCATGCCGAAGTTCATCTGCCCCGACACCTGGCTGTAGATCTCCGTGGCCAGCACGCGGTAGTTGCCGCCGATCACCGCGGCGTTGCCGAAGTCGGTGATGGTGATGACGAACACCACGAACGCCGCGCTCAGCAGGCCGAACTTGCAGTTGGGCAGCGTGATGTCGAAGAACTGGCGCGGGCTCGACGCGCCCATCACTTCGGCCGCGTCGTAGTAGCGCGCATCGGTATTGCGCAGCGCCGCCTGCAGGATCAGCACGGCCTGGGGCAGGGCATAGAACACGTTCGAGATCAGCAGGCCCCAGAAGCCGTAGATGTCGAACTCCCAGCCGGTCCAGCGATGCACCAGGCCGTTGCGCCCGAGGATGAAGATCAGCCCCAGGCCCTGCACCAGCGATGGCGCCAGCAGCGGCAGCACCAGCGCAAGCTTGACCAGCGCCTTGCCGCGCATGCGGCTGCGGTCCAGTCCGAAGGCAATGGCAAAGCCCAGCAGCAGGCTGACGGCGGTGGTGGCCGCGCTCATCGTCAGGCTGTTGGCGGTGGCGGTCAGGATGCCGCGGGTGGCGAACACCTCGGCGTAATTGCCCAGGCCGATGCCGCCGTCCTTTTCCACCAGGCTGCGCCAGCCGACCGTGGCCAGCGGATACAGGAAGAACAGCGCCAGGCCCGCCATCGGGATGCCGACGCAGGTCCACAGCAGCAGGCGGTCCAGGGAGGCCGGCGCGCGGTGGGCGCGAGGCGAGGTGGCGGCGCCGATACGAACCGTGTTCATGCCATGGCTCCCGCGCGTGCCGGCGTGGCGGACGCAGTCATACGCGGACCCAGGCGCATTGTTCCGGCGCCATGTCCAGGCGCACCGGCGCGCCTTGCGACAACCCCGCCGCGCCCTGCTGTTCGACCAGCAGCTCGCGGCCCTGCCACGCCACCCGCACGCGCGTCAGGTTGCCCATGAAGGTCATTTCGCGCACCCGGCCCGGCCCGCGTTCATCGGCGGCGATGCGCAGGCTTTCCGGCCGCAGGCAGGCCTCGAAACGCTCGCTGGCGCCATCGGGCCGCGTGGCCAGCAGCGCCGGCATGGCCTCGCGCACCCAGTCGGTCGGCAGCAGGTTGCTCAGGCCGACGAAGTTGGCGACGAAGCGCGTGCGCGGTCGCAGGTACAGGTCGGACGGCGATCCCACCTGCTCGACGCGGCCATCGTTCATGCACACGATCTTGTCGGCCAGCGTCAGCGCTTCCTCCTGGTCGTGCGTCACCATGATGGTCGGGATCTGCAGGCGGCGCTGCACGTCGTGGATCTCGGCGCGCATGTCGGTGCGCACGCGCGCATCCAGCGCCGACAGCGGTTCGTCCAGCAGGATCAGCGCGGGGTCCACCGCCAGCGCCCGCGCCAGTGCCACGCGCTGCTGCTGGCCGCCGGACAGCTGATGGGGATAACGCTGTGCATAATCCGGCAGCTTGATCAGCGCCAGCAATTCCCGCACCCGCGCGTCGATGCGCTCGCGGCTCTCGCCGCGGATGCGCAGGCCGTAGCCGACGTTCTCGGCCACGGTCATGTTGGGAAACAGCGAATACGACTGGAACACGATGCCGAAGCCGCGCTTGCGCGCCGGTAGCGCCGACAGGTCGCGTCCGCCCAGCGTGATGGTGCCGCTGTCGAATGGCAACAGCCCGGCGACGATGCGCAGCAGGGTCGTCTTGCCGCAGCCGCTGGGGCCCAGCAGGCAGACGAATTCGTGTTCGCCGACGGACAGGTCGATGCCTTCCAGCGCCACCGCGCCGTCGAAGGTCTTGCGGATCCCGCGCAATTCCAGGTACATGGCCGCTCCAGGCGGTGGCGTGGCGGCCGGGGGCGCCGGCCGCGCGCGCCGTCAGCGTTTGATGGTGTCCTGCCAGGTCTTGATGGTAGCGTCGCGTTCCGCCGCCGATTTCTGGAAGTCCACCGGGTACAGCACGGTGGTCAGGTCTTTGGGCAAGCCCGCGGCCTCGGCCGCCTTGTTGGGGGCGGCGCCGGGAATCGTCACCAGTTCCTTGTACTTGCTGTAGAGCCCGCCGGCCTGCGCCGACAGGGTCCAGTCCAGGAAGCGCTTGGCGTCCGCGGGATTCTTGGCGGTCTTCATCAGGCCCGAGGCCTCGAGTTCGTAGCCGACCCATTTCGACGGGATCACCATCTTCACGGGAAAGCCTTCCTCGATCGACTGCATCGCCGGGAACGCGAACGACACGCCGATCGCATACTCGCCGGCGCGCGCCATCTTGCAGGGGCGCGACCCCGATGGCGTGTACTGCGCCACGTTCTTGTCCAGGTCCTTGAGCAGCGCCCAGCCTTTCTCGGCGCCCAGGCCCTGCAGCAGCGCGACGATCTGCAGATAACCGGTGCCGGATGCCGCCGGACTGGGGATGACGATCTCGCCCTTGTAGACCGGCTTGGCCAGGTCTTCCCACGAGGTCGGCATCGGCAGGTTCTTGGACTTGAGCCGGTCGGTGTTGACACAGAACGCGGCCACGTAGCCGGTGGCGGCGAACCACTTGTTGTCGGCGGCCTTGTATTGCGCGGGCAGGGCGTCGATGCCCTTGGCCGCATACGGTTCCAGCAGTTTCTGCAGGCGCGGATCCAGCATGTTGCTGACCGCGAAGCCCCAGATCACGTCCTGCTGCGGATTGCCGGCCTCGGCGATCAGGCGCGCGCCCAGGTCGCCGGTGGACAGCCGCAGCACGTTCACCTTCACGTCCGGCAGGGCGGCGTTGGCGGCCTTCAGGTAGGCGGCGATCTCGTCTTCCTCCAGCGCCGTGTAGACGGTGATGGCGCCGGCGTGGACGGCCTGGGCAAAACCTAGGGAAATTACTGCAACCACGAGACCAAGCTTCTTCTTACATTGCATGATGGAACTCCGGAAAGGAATACACGGCAACGGCGATGAGCTGCTTTTCTGCGGACGGCGACCTGCGGGCGGGGCGGTAGGGTTGCGCGAGGAAACGTTGCGTTTCCCGGGTTGCGTTTTTAGGTATATTTGCAAATTTGTGGCAACGTGTCTAGACTGGAAAAACCCGAATCGCATGGGTCTTTCAGCGCCGCGCCACGCCTCGGAGCTCGTCATGCAAACTTCGCCGCCGCTCAATGCGCAGCAATTGGCCGCGTTTTCCTCGTTCGCCCAGACGCTGGCGGACCAGGTCCGGCCCTTGTCGCGCCAGTGGTTCCGCCACCCCCTGATGGTGGAAACCAAAGCGGATGAAAGTCCCGTCACCCGTGCCGACCGCGAGGTCGAGGCGGCGCTGCGCGAAGCCATCGCCCGCCAGTATCCCGACCACGGCATCTTTGGCGAGGAATACGGCGCCAGCCATGCGGAGGCCGAGTGGGTGTGGTCGCTCGATCCCATCGACGGCACCCGGGCCTTCATCTCCGGCAATCCCCTGTGGGGCACGCTGCTGGGCCTGCTGCACCGCGGCCGCCCGGTGCTGGGCCTGATCGACATTCCCATGATGGCCGAGCGCTGGCTCGGCGTCGCCGGTTCGCCCGCGCGCCTGAATGGCGAGCCCTGCCGCGCGCGCCAGTGCACCGAACTGGACCAGGCGATTCTCTACGCCACCTCGCCCGACATCTTCGAAGGCGCCGACCTGGGCGCGTTCGACGCGCTGGCGCGCTCGGTGCGCATGCGCCGCTATGGCGGCGATTGCTACAGCTATGGCCTGCTGGCCAGCGGCCATGTCGACCTGGTGGTCGAGGCCGGCCTGCAGCCGTATGACTATCTGGCGCTGATGCCCGTGATCGAAGGCGCGGGCGGCGTCATTACCGATTGGTCGGGGCAGCCGTTAGGCCTCGCGTCGCAGGGCCGCGTGATCGCGGCCGCCACGCCGCAACTGCATCGCGAGGCGATGCGGGTGCTGGGGGCGGCCGTGACCTGAAACACCGCGCCCCGCGACCCCGCACGTCAACGCAACGCTTCAGCCACGACAAGGTGAACGAGCCATGCATGCACTAGGGGTAGCAACGGTGGAAGACGCGGAGCGGCTGGTCCAGGCCAGCACGCTCTCGCATATCAAGATTGGCCTGTCCGACGTCGATGGCGTCATGCTGGGCAAGTACGTCAGGCGCGACAAGTTCCTGGCCGCGCTGCGCGGCGGGCTGGCGTTCTGCGACGTGGTGTTCGGCTGGGACCTGGACGACCAGCTCTACGACAACACCAAGTACACCGGCTGGCACACGGCCTATCCCGACGCCAAGCTGCGCATCGTGCCCAGCACCTGCCGCCGGCTGCCGCTGGAGCAGGGGCCAGGCGGCGAGGACATGCTGCTGTTCCTGGCCGAGTTCGAAGGGCCCGCGGCCGACATCTGCCCGCGCCGCCTGTTGCACCGCACGCTGGACCGCGCCGCCGGCATGGGCTTCGAGGTCTACGCCGCGCTCGAATACGAGTTCTTCATGTTCCGCGAAACGCCGCACTCGGTGCGCGCCAAGCACTACCGCGACATGGAGAACTGGACCCCCGGCAACTTCGGCTACTCGGTGCTGCGCAGCACCGTGCAGGGCGATTTCTATCGCAAGCTGCTCGACATGTGCGAACGCATGGACATGCCGATCGAAGGCCTGCATACCGAGACCGGTCCCGGCGTGCTGGAAGCGGCCATCGCCGTCGACCAGGCCGCCGCCGCGGGCGACAAGGCCTTCCTCTTCAAGACCTTCACCAAGGCGCTGGCGCAGCAGAACGGCCTGATGGCCACCTTCATGGCGAAGTGGTCGCACGATCATCCGGGCCAGAGCGGCCACATCCACCTGTCGCTGCGCGACCGCACCAGCGGCCGCTCGGCGTTCTACGACGAGTCGCGCCCGCATGGCATGAGCGCGACGCAGACCGCCTTCATGGCCGGCGTGCAGCGCTACCTGCCCGAATTCATGGCGCTGTACGCGCAGACCATCAACAGCTATTCGCGCCTGGTGCCGGGCTACTGGGCGCCGCTGGACGCCACCTGGGGCATGGAGAACCGCACCACCGCGCTACGCCTGATTCCCGGCAGCGACAAATCGCAGCGCGTCGAAGTGCGCATCGGCTCGGCCGACGCCAATCCGTACCTGGCGCTGTCCGCCGCGCTGGCGTCGGGCTTGTATGGCATCGAGCAGGGCCTCGAACCCGAGCCGATGGTGCAGGGCAACGCCTACACGCAGCAGTTCCCCGAACACCTGCGCCTGCCCACGACGTTGTGGGAAGCGGCGCAGCGCCTGCGGCAGTCGGAGGCCGCGCGCGAGCTGTTCGGCGCTGCCTTCGTCGAGCACTACGCCGCCACGCGCGAATGGGAAGAACGCCAGTTCCGCCGCCACGTCACCGACTGGGAATTGGCGCGCTACTTCGAGATCATCTGAACACCGCCGCTTCACCCTTCCACCACGCATGCACAGGGTCGCCATGACGCAGGAACTCATCACCATCAGTCCCATCGACGGCCGCGAAGTCGTGCGCCGCCCCTATGCCAGCGAGGCGCAGGTCGCGCAGGCGCTGGCCGACGCGCAGGCCGCGCAGGGCGCCTGGCACGCGCTCGGCATCGAGCAGCGCGGCCGCATCCTGTCCGATGCGGTAGCGCGCTTCGTCTCGGGCAAGGCCGAGATCGCGCGCGCCATCACGATCCAGATGGGCCGCCCCTTGCGCTACACGCCCGGCGAAGTGGACGGCTTCGAAGCGCGCGCGCGCCACATGATCGGCATCGCCGCCGAGGCGCTGGCGCCGATCCAGGTGCCGGAGATCGCGGGCTTCACCCGCTTCATCAGCCGCGAGCCGATCGGCGTGGCGCTCACCATCGCGCCGTGGAACTATCCGCTGCTGACGGCGGTGAACAGCATCGTGCCGGCACTGATGGCCGGCAACACCGTCATGCTCAAGCACTCCGACCAGACTCCGCTGTGCGCCGAGCTCATCGGCCGCGCCTTCAGCGAAGCCGGCGTGCCGCATGGCGTGTTCCAGTACCTGCACGCGAACCACGACATCGCGCAGCGCCTGATCCGCGCGCCCGAAATCGGCTACGTGTCCTTCACCGGTTCCGTGCGCGGCGGCCAGAGCGTGGAACAGGCCGCCGCCGGCCGCTTCATCGGCGTGGGCCTGGAGCTGGGCGGCAACGATCCCGCGTACGTGCGCGCCGACGCCAACCTGGCGCACGCGGTCGAGACGCTGGTGGACGGCGCCTTCTTCAATTCCGGCCAGTCCTGCTGCGGCATCCAGCGCATCTACGTGGCGCGCGAGCGCTACCAGGACTTCATCGACCGCGCCGCGGCCCTGACCCGCGAATATGTGCTGGGCGATCCCCTGCAGCCAGACACCACGCTGGGTCCGGTGGTGCGCACACGCGCCGCCGACGAGGTGCGCGAGGTCATCGCCGAAGCCGAATCGCGCGGCGCCCGCAACCTGGTCGAGGCGGCGCGTTTCGACGCCGCGCGTGCCGGCACGCCGTACGTGGCGCCGGCGCTGCTGACGCAGGTGGATCACCGCATGCGCGTGATGAACGACGAGTGCTTCGGCCCCGTGGTCGGCGTGATGCCGGTCGACAGCGACGAAGAGGCCGTGGCCTTGATGAACGACAGTCCCTACGGCCTGACCGCCGCCGTCTTCACGCAGGACGAGGAGGCCGCATTGCATCTCGGCCGCCAGCTGCGCACCGGCACCGTCTTCATGAACCGTTGCGACTACCTCGACCCCGCGCTGGCGTGGACCGGCGTCAAGCACACCGGCCGCGGCGTTTCGCTATCGCGCGTCGGCTACGAACAGCTCACCCAAGCCAAATCCTTCCATCTGCGCCGCAACGTCTGAGCGCGACCAGGAGCCGACATGACCGTCCCCAGCGTCAACTGGAACTATCCCACCGCCATCAAGGCGGGCCCCGGCCGCATCAAGGAATTGCCCGACTGGTGCCGCGAACTCGGCATGGCGCGGCCGCTGCTGGTCACCGATCCCGGCCTGGCCGCGTTGCCCATGATTGCCGAGGCGGTACGCGGCTGCCGCCAGGCCGGACTCGAATGCGGTTTGTTCCACGAAGTGAAGGGCAACCCCACCGGCAGGAACGTGGACGATGGCGTGGCGCGCTATCGCGAAGGCCGCCACGACGGCGTCATCGCGTTCGGCGGCGGCTCGGCGCTGGACGCGGCCAAGGCCATCGCGCTGATGGCCGGCCAGAAGCGTCCGTTGTGGGACTTCGAAGACGTGGGCGACAACTACTTGCGCGTGAACGTGGCCGGCATGGCGCCGGTGGTGGCGGTGCCGACCACCGCGGGCACCGGTTCGGAAGTGGGGCGCGCCTCGGTCATCACCGACGAGGCGGCGCAGGTCAAGCGCATCATCTTCCATGCGCGCATGCTGCCCGCCATCGTCATCCTCGATCCCGAACTCACCGTCGGCCTGCCGCCGCGCATCACCGCCGCCACCGGCATGGATGCGCTGTCGCACAACCTCGAGGCCTACTGTTCGCCGTTCTTCCATCCGATGGCCGCCGGCATCGCGCTGGAAGGCATGCGCATGATCAAGGAGTACCTGCCGCAGGCCGTGGCCGACGGCGCCGACCTGCAGGCGCGCCAGCAGATGCTGGTGGCCTCCAGCATGGGCGCCACCGCGTTCCAGCGCGGACTGGGCGCGATGCATGCGCTGGCGCACCCGCTGGGGGCGCTGTACGACGCCCACCACGGCATGCTCAACGCCATCCTCATGCCCTACGTGCTCAAGGCCAACCAGCACGCGGTCGCACCGCGGCTGCAGGCGCTGGCGCGTTACCTGGCCTTGGCGGACGACAGCCCGGGCGCGGTGCTCGACTGGGTGCTGGCGCTGCGAGAGACCGTCGGCATCCCGCACACCCTGGCCGACATCGGCATTGACGACGCCGAGGCGGAGCGGGTGGGGCGCATGGCAAGCGAGGATCCGTCGGGCGGCACCAACCCCGTCGCCTACACGCCGGAGCAGTACGCTGAACTTTTTCGTGCAGCCGTTCGCGGAATCTTGTAAGCTTCGCCCCCTCTGCGCGGAAACGCGGCAGGAAGAACAAAAGATTTGAATATTTTTCGTCCCAGGCGTTTGACAGCGGATTTGAAAGTGTTCATAATCTCAAGTTCTCCGCTGGAGGGGTGCCCGAGTGGTTAAAGGGGGCAGACTGTAAATCTGTTGGCCTTGCGCCTACGTTGGTTCGAATCCAACCTCCTCCACCAGAGACCCAAACCTGAATCCAGGCGATGTTTGCCTGGATTTTAAAATGTAGGCCTAGGGAACTGAGCGGCCTTCGCAACGAAGGTGGTAAGTTCTCCGGGCCTTGATTTTGAAAGTCTGGGAAAGAGTAGTGAGGTGGTGAAAGGACAGCCGCGGGTGTAGCTCAATGGTAGAGCAGAAGCCTTCCAAGCTTACGACGAGGGTTCGATTCCCTTCACCCGCTCCAAGCAGTACACATGCCCATGTGGCTCAGTGGTAGAGCACTCCCTTGGTAAGGGAGAGGTCGCGCGTTCGATCCGCGCCATGGGCACCACAAATTCCAAAGTCTTATCTTCAGTCAGCAGCTTCAGTCAAAAGCGCAATCCAGGTCAGGAGTCAGCCATGGCAAAAGGCAAGTTTGAACGTACCAAGCCGCACGTGAACGTGGGTACGATTGGTCACGTTGACCACGGCAAAACGACGTTGACGGCGGCCATCACGACCGTTCTGTCGACCAAGTTCGGCGGCGAAGCCAAGGGCTACGACCAGATCGACGCGGCTCCTGAAGAAAAGGCACGCGGCATCACGATCAACACGGCTCACGTCGAGTACGAAACGGAATCGCGCCACTACGCGCACGTTGACTGCCCGGGCCACGCTGACTACGTCAAGAACATGATCACGGGCGCCGCCCAGATGGACGGCGCGATCCTGGTCGTGTCGGCCGCTGACGGCCCGATGCCGCAAACGCGCGAACACATCCTGCTGAGCCGCCAGGTTGGCGTGCCGTACATCATCGTCTTCCTGAACAAGGCCGACATGGTTGACGACGCCGAGCTGCTGGAGCTGGTGGAAATGGAAGTTCGCGAACTTCTGTCGAAGTACGACTTCCCGGGCGATGACACCCCGATCGTCAAGGGTTCGGCCAAGCTGGCGCTGGAAGGCGACAAGGGCGAACTGGGCGAGCAAGCGATCCTGTCGCTGGCCCAAGCCCTGGACACCTACATCCCGACGCCCGAGCGTGCCGTTGACGGCGCGTTCCTGATGCCGGTTGAAGACGTGTTCTCGATCTCGGGTCGCGGCACCGTGGTGACCGGCCGTATCGAACGCGGCATCATCAAGGTCGGCGAAGAAATCGAAATCGTCGGTATCGTCCCGACGGTCAAGACGACCTGCACCGGCGTGGAAATGTTCCGCAAGCTGCTGGACCAAGGTCAAGCCGGCGACAACGTGGGCATCCTGCTGCGCGGCACCAAGCGTGAAGACGTCCAGCGCGGCCAGGTTCTGGCCAAGCCGGGCTCGATCACCCCGCACACGGACTTCACGTCCGAGGTGTACATCCTGTCCAAGGAAGAAGGCGGCCGCCACACCCCGTTCTTCAACGGCTACCGTCCCCAGTTCTACTTCCGCACGACGGACGTGACGGGCACGATCGACCTGCCGGCCGACAAGGAAATGGTTCTGCCGGGCGACAACGTGACGATGACCGTCAAGCTGCTGGCCCCGATCGCCATGGAAGAAGGTCTGCGTTTCGCCATCCGTGAAGGCGGTCGTACCGTC
The DNA here is from genome assembly GCF_056523125.1 of Achromobacter sp. ISS7. Taxonomy (NCBI): domain Bacteria; kingdom Pseudomonadati; phylum Pseudomonadota; class Betaproteobacteria; order Burkholderiales; family Alcaligenaceae; genus Achromobacter; species Achromobacter sp. ISS7. Next base: position 4,705,589 of record NZ_JAWRZD010000001.1, read on the forward strand.
GGCGCCGGCGTCGTCGCCAAGATCCTGAAGTAAGCAATACCCGGATGGGTAGAGTGGGCTCTCAAGCCCCTCTATCCATCTTTGCTGTAAAAGTAGTATGATGTATGGTTCCGCAAGCCGCTACGCATGGTAGTGGCTAGATAGATGAAGCGGAACGATGAAAGTGCAGTGCACGTGAGTGCGAATGTGAGTGTTTTAGGGGCATAGCTCAATTGGCAGAGCGTCGGTCTCCAAAACCGAAGGTTGTAGGTTCGATTCCTACTGCCCCTGCCACCGCCAGGATAAACCCGCGGGAGATCATCGCGAGTTACGCATTCACGGCGGCTCGCGTCGCAATATGTCTAATACCAGCGTAGAAACCGTAACCAGTACCGCCGACCGGGTCAAGCTCGGGCTGGCGGTTCTTGTCGTTATTGCTGGCATCGTCGGGTTTTCCGTGCTCAGCGCACAACCGATGCCTGCTCGTATCGGCGTCTTTGTCGGCGGCCTCGTGATCGCGGCCGTGATCGCCTGGTTCAGCGAACCGGGTCGTCGCACGCTGAGCTTTGCCAGCGAGTCCTACAACGAAGTCAAGCGTGTCTCGTGGCCCACCCGCAAGGAAACGACCCAGATGACGGGCATCGTTTTCGCGTTCGTGGCGGTCATGGGCATTTTCATGTGGGTGCTCGACAAGGGCATCGAATGGATTCTCTACGGCCTGCTGCTGGGCTGGAAATAAGGACGGCGAATGAGTAAGCGTTGGTATGTCGTCCATGTGTACTCCGGCATGGAAAAAAGCGTACACAAGGCCCTGAACGAGCGCATCGAGCGCGCGGGCCTGCAAACGTCTTTCGGCCGCATTCTTGTGCCCTCCGAGGAAGTCGTCGAGGTCAAGGGTGGCCAGAAGTCGATCACCGAGCGCCGCATTTTCCCCGGTTACGTCCTGGTTGAAATGGACCTGACCGACGAAACGTGGCACCTGGTCAAGAACACCAACCGCGTCACCGGCTTTTTGGGTGGCTCGGGCAATCGTCCGACCCCGATTTCCGAAAAGGAAGTCGAAAAGATCCTCTCCCAGATGGAAGAGGGCGTCGAGAAACCCCGCCCCAAGATCCTGTTCGAAGTGGGCGAGATGGTTCGGGTCAAGGAAGGTCCGTTTGCGGACTTCAACGGCAACGTCGAAGAAGTCAACTACGAAAAGAGCAAGGTTCGCGTGTCTGTCACGATTTTCGGTCGTGCCACCCCCGTCGAACTGGATTTCAGCCAGGTCGAAAAGACCTGATTTCAACCCCCGGGGAGCCCTGGCCGCGCGCTAGGGCGATATAACCCGCAAGGAGCAAAGCATGGCGAAGAAGATCGTCGGCTTTATCAAGCTGCAAGTGCCGGCTGGTAAGGCTAACCCCTCCCCCCCGATTGGCCCGGCCCTGGGTCAGCGTGGCCTGAACATCATGGAATTCTGCAAGGCGTTCAACGCCAAGACCCAAGGCATGGAGCCTGGTCTGCCGATTCCGGTGGTGATCACCGCTTTCGCCGACAAGAGCTTCACCTTCATCATGAAGACCCCGCCCGCGACGGTCCTCATCAAGAAGGCCGCCGGCGTGCAAAAGGGTTCGTCCAAGCCGCATACCGACAAGGTCGGCACGCTGACCCGCGCGCAAGCTGAAGAAATCGCCAAGGCCAAGGGCCCCGATCTGACCGCCGCTGATCTGGACGCCGCCGTCCGCACGATCGCTGGCAGCGCCCGCAGCATGGGCATCACGGTTGAGGGGATCTAATCATGGCAAAACTGAGCAAGCGCGCCGCCGCCATTGCGCAAAAGATCGACCGCACCAAGCTGTACCCGGTCGCCGAAGCCCTGACCCTGGTCAAGGAAACCGCTGTCGCCAAGTTCAACGAATCGATTGACGTGGCCGTGCAGCTGGGCATCGACCCGAAGAAGTCGGACCAACTGGTCCGCGGCTCGGTCGTGCTGCCCGCCGGTACCGGCAAGTCGGTCCGCGTCGCCGTGTTCGCCCAAGGCGACAAGGCTGAAGCCGCCAAGGCCGCTGGCGCCGACATCGTCGGCCTGGACGACCTGGCTGACCAGATCAAGGCCGGTCAAATGGACTTCGACGTGGTCATCGCCTCGCCCGACACGATGCGTGTCGTCGGCGCCCTGGGTCAGATCCTGGGCCCGCGTGGCCTGATGCCGAACCCGAAGGTCGGCACCGTGACCCCCGACGTCGCCACCGCCGTCAAGAACGCCAAGGCCGGTCAGGTTCAGTACCGTACCGACAAGGCCGGCATCATCCACGCCACGATCGGCCGCGCGTCGTTCGGCGTGGAACAGCTGCAAACCAACCTGGCCGCTCTGGTCGACGCCCTGCAAAAGGCTCGTCCCGCCGCTGCCAAGGGCATTTACCTGCGCAAGCTGGCCGTTTCGTCCACGATGGGCGGCGGTGCGCGCGTGGAAATTGCCTCGCTGTCGGCTTCCAACTAAGCCAACAGCTGTAAACGTACTTTGGGCCGCATCCGGATTCCTCCGGATGCTGCTGTCAAAGACCGCTGGAGCAGGTCGGCGCGAAGGTTCTCCTTCCGCTGGAAGCAGTACCCCCGCTGCCCCGCTTAATCCCGAAGCTCGCACAGTTCGGATCCAGCGTAGACGGCGTCCCCAGGAAGATTTCTTTATATGAAGAACTCGACCAGGCGCCGCATTCGGTTGACGTGCAAGGCTTCGGCCCCAAGCGTCTTTTGATGGAGTGTTCAAACCGTGAGTCTCAATCGTCAAGAGAAAGCGGTGGTAATCGAGGAAGTCTCGGCCGAAGTGGCCAAGGCGCAATCGATTGTTATCGCCGAGTACCGTGGTCTGGACGTCGCCTCTGTCACCGTACTGCGCAAAACTGCGCGTGAATCGGGCGTGTATCTGCGTGTTCTGAAGAACTCGCTGGCCCGTCGTGCTGTTGCCGGCACGGCTTTCGAGCCGTTGGCTGAGCAACTGACCGGTCCGCTGATCTATGGCATCAGCACTGATCCGGTTTCGGCGGCCAAGGTCCTCGCAGGTTTCGCGAAAAGCAACGACAAGCTGGTCATCAAGGCGGGCGCTCTGCCCAACAGCCTGCTGAACCAAGACGGCGTGAAGGCCCTGGCCACCATGCCCTCGCGCGAAGAGTTGCTGTCGAAACTGCTGGGCACCATGCAAGCCCCCATCGCGCAATTCGTGCGTACGCTCAACGAAGTTCCGACCAAGTTCGCCCGTGGCCTCGCCGCCGTGCGCGACCAGAAGGCCGCGGCTTAATCCCCGCCCTTCACGGAATTCGCTGAACGACCGAGCGACACCCAAACCCTGGCATTACCAAAATTTTTGGAGTTCTGAAAAATGGCACTTAACAAAGCTGAAATCCTTGACGCCATCGCTGGCATGACCGTGCTCGAGCTGTCCGAGCTGATCAAGGAAATGGAAGAGAAGTTCGGCGTGTCGGCTGCTGCCGCCGCTGTCGCTGTCGCTGCTCCCGCCGCTGGTGGCGCTGCCGCCGCTGCTGAAGAGCAAACCGAGTTCACCGTGATCCTGGCTGAAGCCGGCGCCAACAAGGTGTCCGTCATCAAGGCCGTGCGCGAGCTGACCGGTCTGGGTCTGAAGGAAGCCAAGGACCTGGTCGACGGCGCTCCGAAGCCCGTCAAGGAAGCTGTGGCCAAGGCTGACGCCGAAGCCGCCAAGAAGAAGCTGGAAGAAGCTGGCGCCAAGGTCGAAGTCAAGTAAGACCTGCGTCAACTTGCCCGGGGACAGCGCAATTTGCCGTCCCCGGGCTTTTGCGTTTCCAGGAAACCCCTGCTGGGGTCAGGCCCTTTCCAGAGGGGTTTCCTGGAGTCGTATCACCTGGGGCCGTGGTTGACGGCCCATGCAACCTCGAGTCGGAGTGCTCATGCCTTACTCGTACACCGAAAAAAAGCGCATCCGCAAAAGCTTCGCCAAGCGTGAAGACGTTCAAAACGTTCCCTTCCTTTTGGCGACTCAGCTTCAATCCTACCTAACTTTCCTGCAGGCGGATACCGCCCCGTCCGATCGCGTAGCCGACGGTTTGCAGGCGGCGTTCTCGTCGATTTTCCCGATCGTTAGTCACAACGGTATGGCGCGCTTGGAGTTCGTGAGCTATGTGCTCGGCGAACCGGTGTTCGATGTCAAGGAATGTCAGCAACGTGGCCTGACCTATGCCTCGCCCCTGCGAGCCAAGGTTCGCCTGGTGCTGCTTGACCGCGAAGTCAGCAAGCCCACCGTCAAGGAAGTGAAGGAACAGGAAGTCTACATGGGCGAAATTCCGCTCATGACCGGCACCGGTTCGTTCGTCATCAACGGCACCGAGCGTGTCATCGTCTCGCAGCTGCACCGCTCGCCTGGCGTGTTCTTCGAGCACGACCGCGGCAAGACGCACAGCTCGGGCAAGCTCCTGTTCTCGGCCCGCGTGATTCCCTACCGCGGCTCGTGGCTGGACTTCGAGTTCGACCCCAAGGACGTCCTGTTCTTCCGCGTCGACCGTCGCCGCAAGATGCCCGTGACGATCCTGTGCAAGGCGATCGGCATGACGCCCGAATCGATCCTGGCCAACTTCTTCGACTTCGACAACTTCGAACTGAAGAGCGAAGGCGGCATGATGGAGTTCGTGCCCGAGCGTTGGAAGGGCGAAATGGCCCGTTTCGACATCGCGGACCGCTCCGGCAAGGTCATCGTCGAAAAAGACAAGCGCATTAACGCCAAGCATCTGCGCGACCTGGCTGCCGGTGGCATCCAGCGCATCTCCGTGCCGGAAGACTTCCTGTACGGCCGCGTGCTGGCCAAGAACATCGTTGACGCCGATACCGGCGAAGTCATCGCCAACGCCAACGACGAGATCACCGAAAGCGTGCTGGGCGCCCTGCGCGCCGCCAACGTGCACGACATCCAGACGCTCTACACGAACGACCTGGATCGCGGCCCGTACATCTCGCAAACGCTGCGCACCGATGAAACCGCCGACCAGATGGCCGCGCGCGTTGCCATCTACCGCATGATGCGTCCTGGCGAACCGCCCACCGAAGAAGCGGTGGAAGCGCTGTTCCAGCGCCTGTTCTACAGCGAAGAAACGTACGATCTGTCGCGCGTCGGCCGCATGAAGGTCAACAGCCGCCTGGGCCGTGGTGAAGACATCACCGGCCCGATGACGCTGACCAACGAAGACATCCTTGAAACCATCAAGGTGCTGGTCGAGCTGCGTAACGGCCGTGGCCAGATCGACGACATCGATCACCTGGGCAACCGCCGCGTGCGTTGCGTCGGCGAACTGGCCGAGAACCAGTTCCGCGCCGGCCTCGTGCGCGTCGAGCGCGCCGTCAAGGAACGTCTGGGCCAGGCCGAGACCGAAAACCTGATGCCGCACGACCTGATCAACTCCAAGCCGATCTCGGCCGCCATCAAGGAGTTCTTCGGTTCGAGCCAGCTGTCGCAGTTCATGGACCAGACCAACCCGCTGTCGGAAATCACGCACAAGCGTCGCGTTTCCGCACTGGGCCCGGGCGGCCTGACCCGCGAGCGCGCCGGCTTCGAAGTCCGTGACGTGCACCCGACCCACTATGGCCGCGTCTGCCCGATCGAAACGCCGGAAGGCCCGAACATCGGTCTGATCAACTCCATGGCGCTGTACGCTCGCCTGAACGAGTACGGCTTCCTGGAAACGCCTTACCGCAAGATCATCGACGGTCGCGTCAGCGAGCAGATCGATTACCTGTCGGCCATCGAAGAAAGCCACTACGTCATCGCGCAGGCCAACGCCGCGCTGGACGAGCAGGGCGCCTTTGTCGACGACCTGGTCGCTTGCCGTGAAGCGGGCGAAACGATGTTGACCTCGCCGGCCAACGTGCACTACATGGACGTTGCCCCGTCGCAGATCGTGTCGGTCGCCGCCTCGCTGATTCCGTTCCTGGAGCACGACGACGCGAACCGCGCACTGATGGGCGCCAACATGCAACGCCAGGCCGTGCCTTGCCTGCGTCCGGAAAAGCCGGTCGTGGGTACGGGTATCGAGCGCACCGTGGCCGTTGACTCGGGCACCACCGTGCAGGCGCTGCGTGGCGGCCTGGTCGACCACGTCGACGCCGAGCGCGTGGTTATCCGCGTGAACGACGAAGAAAACGTCGCCGGCGAAGTCGGTGTCGATATCTACAACCTGATCAAGTACACGCGTTCCAACCAGAACACGAACATCAACCAGCGTCCCATCGTCAAGCGTGGCGACAAGGTCGCCAAGGGTGACGTGCTGGCCGACGGCGCATCGACCGACCTGGGCGAACTCGCCCTGGGTCAGAACATGCTGATCGCGTTCATGCCCTGGAACGGCTACAACTTCGAAGACTCGATCCTGATCTCCGAAAAGGTCGTTGCCGATGACCGCTACACCTCGGTGCACATCGAGGAACTGACGGTTGTCGCCCGCGACACCAAGCTCGGTCCGGAAGAAATCACGCGCGACATCAGCAACCTGGCTGAGACGCAACTGAACCGCCTGGACGATTCCGGCATCACCTACATCGGCGCCGAAGTCAGCGCCGACGACGTGCTGGTCGGCAAGGTCACGCCCAAGGGCGAGACCCAGCTGACGCCGGAAGAAAAGCTGCTGCGCGCCATCTTCGGTGAAAAGGCGTCCGACGTTAAGGACACCTCGCTGCGCGTGCCTTCGGGCATGACCGGCACCGTGATCGACGTGCAGGTGTTCACGCGTGAAGGCATCGTGCGCGACAAGCGCGCCCAGTCCATCATCGACGATGAACTGCGCCGCTACCGCCAGGACCTGAACGACCAGCTGCGCATCGTTGAAAACGACCAGTTCGACCGTATCGAGAAGATGCTGGTCAACAAGACCGTCAACGGCGGCCCGCGCAAGCTGGCCAAGGGCGCGACGATCACCAAGGCCTACCTGGCCGACCTGGATCGCTGGCAGTGGTTCGACATCCGCCTGGCCGACGAGCCCCACGCCGTGGTGCTGGAGCAGGCCAAGGAATCGCTCGAGCAGAAGCGTCACCAGTTCGACCTGGCCTTCGAAGAGAAGCGCAAGAAGCTGACGCAGGGCGACGAGCTGCCCCCGGGCGTGCTGAAGATGATCAAGGTCTACCTGGCCGTGAAGCGTCGTCTGCAGCCTGGCGACAAGATGGCAGGCCGTCACGGCAACAAGGGCGTGGTCTCGCGCATCACCCCGGTGGAAGACATGCCGCACATGGCTGACGGCACGCCGGCCGACATCGTTTTGAACCCGCTGGGCGTGCCCTCGCGGATGAACGTGGGTCAGGTGCTGGAAGTGCACTTGGGCTGGGCTGCCAAGGGCGTGGGTCACCGCATCGCCGACATGCTGCGCGACGAGCGCACCGCGCAGGTCAAGAACGTCCGTGCGTACCTGGACAAGGTCTACAACACGACCGGCACCGGCGCGCGCATCGACGAGCTGACCGACGAAGAAGTCATGGAAATGGCCCAGAACCTCAAGAACGGCGTGCCGTTCGCGACGCCCGTCTTCGACGGCGCGACCGAAGAGGAAATCACCAAGATGCTGGAACTGGCCTATCCGGACGAAGTCGCCAAGCGCATGGCGCTGACGCCCTCGCGCACGCAGGCGTGGCTGTACGACGGCCGCACCGGCGAGAAGTTCGAGCGCCCGGTCACCGTCGGCTACATGCACTACCTGAAGCTGCACCACTTGGTCGACGACAAGATGCACGCGCGTTCGACCGGCCCGTACTCGCTCGTGACCCAGCAGCCGCTGGGCGGCAAGGCGCAGTTCGGTGGCCAGCGCTTCGGGGAAATGGAAGTGTGGGCGCTGGAAGCATACGGCGCCGCCTACACCCTGCAGGAAATGCTGACGGTGAAGTCCGACGACATCACCGGCCGCACCAAGGTATACGAAAACATCGTCAAGGGCGATCACGTCATCGATGCCGGCATGCCGGAATCGTTCAACGTGCTGGTCAAGGAAATCCGCTCGTTGGCCCTGGACATGGATTTGGAGCGTAACTAATGAAAGCGCTACTCGACCTCTTTAAGCAAGTCTCGCAAGACGAGCAATTCGATGCCATCAAGATCGGCATCGCCTCGCCCGAGAAGATCCGTTCGTGGTCCTACGGCGAAGTTCGCAAGCCCGAGACCATCAACTACCGCACGTTCAAGCCCGAGCGCGACGGTCTGTTCTGCTCCAAGATCTTCGGCCCGATCAAGGACTACGAGTGCTTGTGCGGCAAGTACAAGCGCCTGAAGCACCGTGGCGTGATCTGCGAGAAGTGCGGCGTTGAAGTCACCGTTGCCAAGGTTCGCCGTGAACGCATGGGCCACATCGAGCTGGCCAGCCCCGTCGCGCACATCTGGTTCCTGAAGAGCCTGCCGTCGCGTCTGGGCATGGTGCTCGACATGACCCTGCGCGACATCGAACGCGTCCTGTACTTCGAAGCCTGGTGCGTGATCGAACCCGGCATGACGCCGCTCAAGCGCGGCCAGATCATGTCGGATGACGATTTCCTGGCCAAGACCGAGGAATACGGCGACGACTTCCGTGCCCTGATGGGCGCCGAAGCCGTGCGCGAACTGCTGCGCACCATCGACATCGACCGCGAAGTGGAAACGCTGCGCGGCGAACTGAAGGCCACCAGCTCGGAAGCCAAGATCAAGAAGATCTCCAAGCGCCTGAAGGTGCTGGAAGGCTTCCAGAAGTCCGGCATCAAGGCCGAGTGGATGGTCATGGAAGTGCTGCCCGTGCTGCCGCCGGACCTGCGTCCGCTGGTGCCGCTGGACGGCGGCCGCTTCGCGACCTCCGACCTGAACGACCTGTACCGCCGCGTCATCAACCGCAACAACCGTCTGAAGCGCCTGCTGGAGCTGAAGGCCCCTGAAATCATCCTGCGCAACGAAAAGCGCATGTTGCAGGAAGCCGTCGACTCGCTGCTGGACAACGGTCGCCGCGGCAAGGCCATGACCGGCGCCAACAAGCGCCAGCTCAAGTCCCTGGCCGACATGATCAAGGGCAAGAGCGGTCGTTTCCGTCAGAACCTGCTGGGCAAGCGCGTCGACTACTCGGGCCGTTCGGTCATCGTGGTGGGTCCGCAGCTCAAGCTGCACCAGTGCGGCCTGCCCAAGCTGATGGCCCTGGAACTGTTCAAGCCGTTCATCTTCAATCGCCTGGAGATGATGGGCCTGGCCACGACCATCAAGGCCGCCAAGAAACTGGTGGAAAGCCAGGAACCGGTGGTCTGGGACATCCTGGAAGAAGTCATCCGCGAACACCCGGTGATGCTGAACCGCGCGCCGACGCTGCACCGCCTGGGCATCCAGGCGTTCGAGCCGGTGCTGATCGAAGGCAAGGCCATCCAGCTGCACCCGCTGGTTTGCGCGGCGTTCAACGCCGACTTCGACGGTGACCAGATGGCCGTCCACGTGCCGCTGTCGCTGGAAGCCCAGCTCGAAGCGCGCACGCTGATGCTGGCTTCGAACAACGTGCTGTTCCCGGCCAACGGCGAACCGTCGATCGTGCCGTCCCAGGATATCGTGCTGGGTCTGTACTACACGACGCGCGAGCGCATCAACGGCAAGGGCGAAGGCATCTTCTTCACCGACGTCGCCGAAGTGCAACGCGCCTACGACAACGGCGAAGTGGAACTGCAGACGCGCATCACCGTGCGCCTGAAGGAACACGAGCGCGACGAAGCGGGTGAATGGCAGCCGGTGATCCGCCGCCACGAAACCACCGTCGGCCGCGCGCTGCTGTCCGAGATCCTGCCCAAGGGCCTGCCCTTCACCGTCCTGAACAAGGCGCTGAAGAAGAAGGAAATCTCGCGCCTGATCAACCAGTCGTTCCGCCGTTGCGGCCTGCGCGACACGGTGATCTTCGCCGACAAGCTGATGCAGTCGGGCTTCCGCCTGGCCACCCGCGGCGGTATCTCGATCGCCATGGGCGACATGCTGATCCCGTCGGCCAAGGAAGGCATCCTGGCCGAAGCCAGCCGCGAAGTGAAGGAAATCGACAAGCAGTACTCGTCGGGTCTGGTCACGTCCCAGGAACGCTACAACAACGTGGTGGACATCTGGGGCAAGGCCGGCGACAAGGTCGGCAAGGCGATGATGGAACAGCTGGCAACCGAACCCGTGGTCAACCGCCACGGCGAGGAAGTGCGCCAGGAATCGTTCAACTCCATCTACATGATGGCTGACTCGGGCGCCCGCGGTTCGGCCGCCCAGATCCGCCAGCTGGCCGGCATGCGCGGCCTGATGGCCAAGCCTGACGGCTCGATCATCGAGACGCCCATTACCGCGAACTTCCGTGAAGGCCTGAACGTGCTTCAGTACTTCATCTCGACTCACGGCGCGCGTAAGGGTCTGGCCGACACGGCACTGAAGACCGCGAACTCGGGTTACCTGACCCGTCGTCTGGTCGACGTGACGCAAGACCTGGTGATCACCGAGGACGATTGCGGTACGTCGCAGGGCTACAACATGAAGGCCCTGGTGGAAGGCGGTGAAGTCATCGAGCCGCTGCGCGACCGCATCCTGGGCCGCGTGGCTGCCATCGACATCGTCAACCCGGACACGCAGGAAACGGCGATCACCGCCGGCACCCTGCTGGACGAAGACATGGTCGACATGATCGACCGCATCGGCGTGGACGAAGTCAAGGTCCGCACGCCGCTGACGTGCGAAACGCGCCACGGCCTGTGCGCGCACTGCTACGGCCGTGACCTCGGCCGCGGCTCGCCGGTCAACCAGGGCGAAGCGGTTGGCGTCATCGCCGCCCAGTCCATCGGTGAACCGGGCACGCAGCTGACGATGCGTACGTTCCACATCGGTGGCGCGGCGTCGCGTTCGGCCCTGGCCAGCGCGGTGGAAACCAAGTCCAGCGGCGTGGTCGGCTTTGCCAGCACCATGCGCTACGTCACCAACGCCAAGGGCGAACGCGTCGCGATTTCGCGCTCGGGCGAACTGGCGATCTTCGACGACAACGGCCGCGAACGCGAACGCCACAAGATCCCGTACGGCGCGACCGTGCTGGTGGGCGATGGCGAGGCCGTGAAGGCCGGCGCGCGCCTGGCGACGTGGGATCCGCTGACCCGTCCGATCGTGTCGGAATACGGTGGCGCCGTCCGCTTCGAGAACATCGAAGAAGGCGTGACCGTGGCCAAGCAGGTGGACGAAGTCACCGGCCTGTCGACGCTCGTCGTCATCACGCCCAAGACCCGTGGCGGCAAGATCGTCATGCGTCCGCAGATCAAGCTGGCCAACGAGAACGGCGAAGACGTCAAGATCGCCGGCACCGATCACTCGGTGAACATCTCGTTCCCGGTCGGCGCGCTGATCACCGTGCGTGACGGCCAGCAGGTTGCCGTGGGTGAAGTCCTGGCGCGTATTCCGCAGGAATCGCAAAAGACCCGCGACATTACCGGCGGTCTGCCGCGCGTGGCCGAGCTGTTCGAAGCCCGTTCGCCCAAGGATGCCGGCATGCTCGCCGACGTCACCGGCACGGTCTCGTTCGGCAAGGACACCAAGGGCAAGCAGCGTCTGGTCATCACCGACCTGGAAGGCGTCAGCCACGAGTTCCTGATTCCGAAGGAAAAGCAGGTGCTGGTGCACGACGGCCAGGTGGTGAACAAGGGCGAAATGATCGTGGACGGCCCGGCCGATCCCCACGACATCCTGCGCCTGCAGGGCATCGAGAAGCTGGCGACCTACATCGTCGACGAAGTGCAGGACGTGTACCGTCTGCAGGGCGTGAAGATCAACGACAAGCACATCGAAGTGATTGTTCGTCAGATGCTGCGCCGTGTGAACATCGTCGATGCGGGCGATACCGAGTTCATCCCGGGCGAGCAGGTCGAGCGCTCCGAGCTGCTGAACGAGAACGACCGCGTCAACGCTGAAGACAAGCGTCCGGCTTCGTACGAAAACGTGCTGCTGGGTATCACCAAGGCCTCGCTGTCGACCGACTCGTTCATCTCGGCCGCCTCGTTCCAGGAAACCACGCGTGTCCTGACCGAAGCCGCCATCATGGGCAAGCGCGACGACCTGCGTGGCCTGAAGGAAAACGTCATCGTCGGCCGCCTGATCCCGGCTGGTACCGGCCTGGCGTACCACCATGCCCGCAAGGACAAGGAAGCCCTGGAGGCCGCGGAACGCGAAGCCGCCCGCCAGCTGGCCAACCCGTTCGAAGACTCGCCGGTCACGGTGGGCTCGGACGCCGATGCCCCGTCGTCCGACCTGGGCAGCGAGGACGCCGCCGAATAAGGGCGACGTCCGGTGCACCCCCCGCGCGGGACCGGCGGGGGAGGCCAGAAACAAAAAGGCCGCTGATGCGAATCAGCGGCCTTTTTTTGTCTGCGCGGCGGGGCGCTGGCGCTACTTGGCCGCCTGGCCCTTGGCGCGCTGGAATACCGGGCCCCAGACCGGGTGGCCGGCTTCGTTCGGCGCCAGTTCGAAGGCGGGGTCCAGCTGCAGGATGCGGCTGAAGCTGTCTTCGCAGAGTTGCGGGTACTTGCTGACGCAGTAGCTGAACGCCTGCAGCTTGTAGGCCTCGATGCGCACGGCCTTGCTGGAGCCGGCCAGCTCGTCGGACTTGGCCACCCGGCGGATGACCTCGCCGTAATGCCCGGCGCTATATTGGTCACGAACCTGTTGCAACTGCTCCAGCGCCTCGGGCGTGGGCGGATGGTCGGGCTGGGTGACCGGCAGGCCGGAACAGCCGGCCAGGGCGAACGATAATCCGAGCAAACTGCCGAGCAGGCGAATTTTCATGGGCTTTCATCTAGGTGGGGGAATTTGGCGATACGCTATCGTGCCACAGCCTGATGCGCTCCGACATTTTCGGCAATGTCCTTGCGTAACGGATTGGATAATATTCCGCCTATCCGCCCTCAACCCGTTTTCGCGCCCCTTGCGCAGTATGTTGAACATGTCCTCACCCGCCGGCCTGCATACGCCGCGCAGCCCTTTTTCAGGCGCCGCGCCGCTCGCGTTGCGCCCCTTGAGCGCCATCGCCGCCAGCGCGGCGGGCGGGGTGCCGGAAACCCGCATCAAGCGGTTGTTGTCGGATCTGCTGCCTTCGCTCATGGGCCTGCATGCGCAGGGCGAAATATGTGGCGACATCTCGCTGGATACGGTGGGCATGGACGAAGGCGCGCGCGCGCACCTGCTGCCGGAGCTGTCGGTGCCCCGGTCGCGCCGCTCGGGGCTGACTCCGATGCCGGGCTTCGCGCCGTTCGAGCTGTACACGGATTCGGCCGAATGGCCGCGCGGCCCCTGGACCGACGTCTACGCGCTCTGTGCGGTGATGCACGCGCTGGTGATCGGGCTGCGCCCGCCGCCGGCGCCCGAGCGCCGCGCCACGGACAGTTACGAGCCGCTGGCCTCGCTGGGCCTGACGAAATACAGCCCGGCGTTCCTGGAGGCGATCGATCGCGGCCTGGCCATGCTGCCGGCCGACCGGCCGCAGACCCTGGGCGAGCTGGCCGCCCTGCTGGACATCGCGGTCTACGTGGATGAGTCGCCCGCCGCGCCGGAAGCGGCCGCGGCCGAGGTGATGGCCGCGCCCGCCGCGCCGGCGGCAGTCGTCGACAAGCCGCGCGGTGGCGGCGGGCGGCCGCTGCTGCTTCTGCTGCTGCTGGTGGCGTTGATCGGGGCCGGCGCCTACGCCTGGATCCGTTCCGGGCTCGGCACCGGCAATGCCTTGATCACCCGTTCCGAAGTGGTGCAGCCGAATCCGCCGGCGGCGCCCGTTGCGCCACCCGCCGCGAGCCCCGCGCCGCCCGCCACCGAACCGACGCCACCGCAGGCGGCGGCGCCCGCGCCGCAGGCCGCCTTGCCCGAGACATCCGCGCCGGACGCGGGCGGCACGGCGACGCCGCCCGCCGCCCCGCCTGCCGGACTTGGACCCGCCACGCCCGCCGCGGCGCCCGCCACGGCGGCGCCGGACGCCAATGCGGCGCCCGCGACGCCGGGCGCGCAGGAACCCGCCGCGCCGGCCGCGGCGTCACCGGAAGAGGCGCCCAAACCCAAGCCCGTGCCCGTGCTGGTGCGCCTGGACATCCGGCCGTGGGGCGAGGTGTGGATCAATGGCGTGGCGCGCGGCATCAGTCCGCCGGTCAAGGAATTGCGGCTGATCCCCGGCAAGTACCAGGTGTTGCTGCGCAACGCCGATCTGCCGCCCTATCGGGCGACGCTGGAAGTCAAGCCGGGCAAGCCGGCCGTCATCTCGCACGCCTTCCAGTGACGTGAACGCCGCCAGGCCCTAATCCTGGGCCGTGCCGTCCTCGGGCGCCATCGGCAGGCGCAACGTAAACACCGAGCCGGCGCCCGCTTCGCTGGTCACCTCGACCTCGCCGCCGTGGCGTTGCGCCACGGTGCGCACGAAGGCCAATCCCAATCCCGCGCCGCCCACGTCCCCGCGGGTGGCGACCCCGACCCGCGCGAACGGTTCGAACAGCCGCGCCAGGTCCTGCGCCGCGATGCCTTGCCCCTGGTCGCGGATGTGCACGCGCCAGTAGCCGGATGCCTGGTCGATGTCGCAGGTGATGCGGCTGTCGGCCGGGCTGTACTTGATGGCGTTGTCGATCAGGTTGCTCAAGGCCCGCATCAGCAGCGTCTGGTCGCCGCGCACGTACGCCACCGGCAAAGACGGCGCGACCGCCAGCGTGATGCCGCGCTTGTGCGCGGCCGCCCAGAATTCATCGACGCCATCCTGCAGCAGGCTGCCCAGGTCGAGGTCGACCGCGTTGATGGCCATCGATTCGGCGCGCGTCAGGTGCACGAAGTCGTCGACCAGATGCAGCGTGCGGTTGGCCAGCGCGGCGATGCGGGTGAGGGTGTCGTCGCGGCCATCCCGCGGCGCGCCATCCTGCTTCATTTCGACCAGCGCCAGGATCGAGCTTTGCGGCGCGCGCATGTCGTGCGAGATGAAGCGCAGCGTCTCTTCGCGCTGGCGTTCGGCCTGGCGGATGCCGGAGATGTCGGTCAGGGTGGCGACGGTGCCGGCGAAGTTGCCCTCGGCGGTATGGATCGGCACGCATTTCAGGATCAGGTCGCGGCCGGCGTGGTCGCGCACTTCCAGGTCGGCGCTCCAGGGCGACTGTTCGGCGGCCGGTCCCTGGCCGCTCAGCACCTGGGCCACGCGTTGTCGGGTGGCGTCGTCGCCGATGGTCTTTTCCAGCAGGTGGATGGCGGGATGGCCGACCCGCGGTGGCCGCATGCCCAGCCGCTGGAAGTACATCACGGCGGCCTGGTTGCGAAATTGCATGCGGCCGTCCTGGTCGAACACCAGTGTCGCGTCGGGCATGCCGTCGAGCCCGTCGGCCAGGAAGCGCCGCAGGTTGCGCACCCGCGCCAGCGCGCGCCGCAGTTCGCCGACGCGGCTTTCGAGCGAGGCGCTGGGGCCGCCCGATTGCGCCCGGGCTTCGTTCAGCACCGGCGGGTATTCGCGCTGCAGGCGGCGCAATTCGTTGTCCATGTAGCGCAGCGCGGCTTCCTGGCTGCGCCAGCTCCATAGCGGATAGCAGAGCGCCACGCCCACCAGCGCGGCGGTGGGCGCGAACCATTGATAGCTGTGGCCCAGCAGCAGCAGGCTGGCCAGCAGTACCAGCGCCAGCAGCCCGATGTTGACCAGCAGCGCCAGGTTGGGCGACAGGCGCCACAGCGCCAGGCAGGCCAGCAGCACCGGCAGGGCCGAGAACAGGGCATTGAGCCAGGGGGCGGGGGGGCGGAAAGCGATGTCGTCGTTGGCCGCCTGCAGCAGGTTGGCGATGATCTCCACGCCCGGCATGCCGCTGACCTCGTGCGAGACCGGCGTGGTGTAGGCGTCGCCCAGGCCGGTGGCCCAGGCGCCCACCAGCACGTACTTGCCGCGCAACTGCTCGGGCGGCACGTCGCCGCGCAGCACCGACAGGTAGGACACCGCGCGGGTATGCGCCGCCGGGCCGGCGTAGGGGATCAGGATGCCGCCGTCCTTGCCCGCGCGGCGCAGCAGCCGGTCGGCCATCGCCGTCTGGCCGCCCACGTCCAGCATGCTCAACGCGAAATGCTGCCAGCGCTCGCCGGCGAAGCGCGCCGTCAGCATCGCCGAGCGCAGCACGCCGTCGGCATCGAGGTTGGCGTTGATGAAGCCGCTGCCCGCCGCGGCCTGCGCCAGGATCGGGATGGGCGTGCTGATGGAGGAGGGGTAGGCCAGGCGGTCCAGCACCACCGGCAGCACGGTGCGGCCATTGCGGCGCAGGCTGTCGGCGAGGATCGCGTCGTCGCCGGGATGGGTGGTGTCGGGTTCGGCGAAGATCAGGTCCAGGCCGACCGCGCGCGCGCCCTGCAGGCGGTCCAGCAGGGCGGCGTGCACCGCCCGGCGCCAGGGCCAGCGGCCGAGCGCGTCGATGCTGGTGTCGTCGATCGCCACGATCACGATGTCGGGCGACATGTCGCGGCCCGTCAGCGCGACGGCGCGGTCATACAGGATCTGGTCGATGCGTCCCAGGCCGTTGAAGGAACCGAGCAGCGCGGCCAGCAGCGCCAGCGCCACCGTCAACCACAGGCCTGATCGCGAGGCCCGGTCGTTGGAGTCGGCGGCATCTGCCATGGGCGCGGATCTAGTAGTCGTTCAGCGTCACGAATCCGCCGAAGCCGGTGGCGACGCCCAGGCCGCTGTTGGTCATCAGCTGGTTCACGCCGGTGAAGGTGGCCGTGGCGTCCTGGCCGCCCAGGCCCAGTTCGTCGATGGCGCGCACCGAGACGTAGAAGGTGCCGGGACCGGGGGCGCTGAAGCGGATGTCCGGGCCGGGAAAGCGGGTGGAGGACACCGGCTGCGTGCCGTCGGCGTCGCGCGCCACGCGCACGACGTAGGCCTGTGCGCCGGGCACGGGGGGAAACGCGCTGGTCCAGCTGCCACCGCCGGCGCGCACCGGCTCGCCGAGCTGCGGCGCGGCGAGCAGAGGGCGCACGCCCGCGACGCTGCCATCGGCGCCGATGGCGGCGCCGTAGCCCCGGGCCACCGCCACCGGTTGCGCCGGCGCGGCGCCGGGGGCGTGCGGTTGCAGCCGCACGCTGCCTTCCAGCACTTCGCTGTGCACGCCCTGGCTGCCGCTCTGCACGCGGAAACGCGTGCCGCGCACGCCCGTCACGGCCACCGGCGTGCGGACCTCGAAGCGGCCCACGCCCTGGCCGCCCGGCGCGACGCTGGATTCGACGCTGCCGCGTTCGACATGGATGACCGAGTCGGTCAGGTCGGTGCCTTCGAATTGGCGCAGGCGGGTCAGTTCGACGGCGCCGTCGGCCGGCAGCGTGAGCTTGGAGCCATCGGCCAGCTCGAGCGTCACGAAGCCGTTGGGGGCGGTCACGACCTTGCTGCCTTCGGCCACGTTGGCGCCCGGCTTGAGCGCCTGGCCGTCGAGGTTCGCCTGGCCGCTGACGTGGACCACGCGCGCATCGGCGGCGCGCTCCGGAATCATCGACAGGGGAATGCGCAGTTCCAGCCCGATGGGCAGGCGTTCGGGCGTGGCGACCTGGTTCAGCGACTGCAACGGGCTCCAGTTGGCCTGGTTGCGCGTGTAGGTCGCGGCGATGTTGATCAGCGTGTCGCCCTGGCGCACGCGGTAGATGAAGTTCTCTCCCAGCGCGCCCGCGGGTTGGCTGTGGGAGGAGGTTGCGAGCAGCAGGCCGGAAAGCAGGGCAAGCAAAGAAAGCGCGCGGCAGCGGCTCATGTCGTTCAATTCTCCAGGTAATGCCGCCAGGCGCTAGGGCGCGGAGGGCGGGCTATCTTCGGACGCGGATATCAATTCCAGCCGGTAGCCGAGCGCATAGGACGAGCTCAGGCGCACGCCGTGTTCCGGGCGCAGTTGCAGCTTTTGCCGGATGTTCGACAGGTGCGTGTCGAGCGTGCGCGAGGTCGCGGGGATCTCGCGGTTCCAGACGCATTCGGCCAGCACGTCGCGCGACATGAGACGGCCGAGATTGCGGAAAAAGAGCAGGGCGAGCTCGAATTCCTTGGGCGCCAGCGTGACCGCCGCGCCATCGAGCAGGATCGTGCGCGCCGCGGGCTCGATGCGGTAGGCGGCCACGTCGAACGATTCGTCGGCGGGCTCGGCGATCTGGCTGCGGCGCAGCAGCGCCGCGACACGCGCCAGCAGTTCCAGCGGCCGCAGCGGCTTGACGATGTAGTCGTCGGCGCCGGCGCGCAGGCCCTCGACCAGGTCGTCCTCGCTGGAACGGTTGGTCAGGAAGATGACGGGCACGCGCGGGCCGATGTTGGCGCGCAGCCAGCGCACCACATCATCGCCATCGATATCGGGCAGGTGCCAGTCCAGCAGCACCAGGTCGAATGTCTCAGTGCGCAAAGCGGCAAGCAGGTCGCGGCTTTGCTGATAGCTGGTGCAGGTATATCCGGCGGCAGTCAGGACTTGCTGGATACGTTTCGCCTGGTCCAGGTCGTCTTCCAGCGACGCGATTTTCATCAGACGTGGTCTCGCGAAGGTTGGCTGCGCAAGCGCGCCCTGTGGCGCCCTACTGCAAGAAGAAGAAAGGATTGTGTAATGGAATGATAACTCGCGTCGCGTCACTGTTGGCTACGTTGTGCCAAGAACTGTCAAACATTGCAAACTTAACGAATCTTGACTGGAGTTGTTGCACAACAACAGGCCACACTGTCCCGACCCCTCCCGTCAACCGGCGCAGTCTGCCGGGCGCGGCAGGGGCAGATGGGATGGAAAGAACCTATGAATCAATTGCGCGTACTGATGATGTCGCCGGACGAGGCTGCACGTAACACCGCTGTGTCCGCACTGCTTCAAGCTGGAATTTCGGCCCGCGGCTGCTCGACTTCCCTGGAATTGTTTGGCCTGCTCAGCAACAGCCCCTACGACGCCGTGGTGCTGAACGTGGGCACCCTCGGTGAAATCGGCTATGCCCTGGTGGCCCGCCTGCACGGCTCGTCGCCGATGGGGATCGTGGTGATGGGCAACAACCTGTCCCTGGATACCCGCCTGCGTTGCCTGCAGAGCGGCGCGGACGCCTGCCTGCCACCGCCGCACGACCCTCGCGAACTGGCCTGCATCCTGCTGGCGCTGGCGCGGCGCCTGCCGGCCGGGCAGGACAACCTGACTACCGAGGAGCCGACCCTCGGCCAGTGGGAACTGCGTGACCAGGGCTGGACCCTGGCGGCGCCGTCCGGCACCACGATTTCCCTGTCGGCCAATGAGCGCCTGATCGTGCGCTCGCTGCTCGAGGTGGCGGGCAGGGCGGTCGGCCGCAACGAACTGGGCGACGAATTGCGCCAGGAAGGCGGCGGCGCGCGCTCGAGCGGCACGCGCAGCATCGACGTGATCGTCAGCCGCCTGCGCCGCAAGGCCGAAATGGCGGGACTGATGCTGCCGATCCGCACCGTCTACGGCAGCGGCTACCTGTTCGCCGACCAATAACGGCCCGCCGCCGGACGGTTCCCCACAACGTCCCGGCCACCGGCTACACTGCCAGCCAGTCCGCCGCCGCCGCGTGGCGTTCCTGCTCCGGGCGAGGCCTTTCCCCCGGCCTGGCGCTTCCCCCGGCCTGGCGCTCCCCGCGCCCAAGGCCGCATGCCCGCGTCGTCAATTTGGCCCCAATTTTGCCGACCTGGGCCGGACCTGCGCCTAACAGGCCGTCTTTTGCCGCCAACGTGCCCGCGCGCAACGCTTACAAAAGTTTTTGACAGTGCGCCGGAATCTAAGCTATGCTAAAGGGCTTACTGCTTTAATCGCGCGCAAAGTCGATGCCAAGACTGGCATTTGAGGCGCCAGGAAGACAGGTCCGGCCAATCACCCAAGCGAAGCCTTCGCGCCCAGCTTGGCGGCCCAAGACCAAAGGGGTGCGTCACGAGCCCCCGTCAACCAACGCCGCCATCTCCGAAGCATCCGGTTTGTGCGTTTGTCATGGTTTGTTGGCAAGCCCGCTCTTTTACGTATTTGAACGTTTGAGGCGGTTTTGCGCGAGCCGCCTTCTCAGAGAGTCATCACTCGAAGAGACGAGTACGTAAGTACTTACCAGTGGTACGTAAAAGGGATTTCAAAGGTCATGCCTACCATTAGCCAACTCGTGCGCAAGCCGCGCGAAGTCAGCATCATCAAAAGCAAGAGCCCCGCGCTCGAAAACTGCCCGCAACGCCGCGGCGTGTGCACTCGCGTGTACACCACCACCCCCAAGAAGCCGAACTCCGCTCTGCGTAAGGTTGCCAAAGTGCGTCTGACCAACGGTTACGAAGTCATTTCGTACATCGGCGGTGAAGGCCACAACCTGCAAGAGCACTCGGTGGTTCTGGTGCGTGGCGGTCGTGTGAAGGACTTGCCCGGTGTGCGTTATCACATCGTGCGCGGTTCCCTCGACCTGCAAGGCGTCAAGGATCGCAAGCAAGCCCGCTCGAAGTACGGCGCCAAGCGCCCGAAGAAGGCCTAAGGGTTCGCAACGCGAATCAGCAGTACCCCCGCGTGGCGGCCATCCGTCATTAGGGAAGTGCAACCGCGCCAACCAGGAAATGGGAAGGTGCGCGGCACGTAAGGGGTCGTCCCAGTGGACGGCCATGGCCGTGTAATGAAACACGGTTCAACTGAACAGACACAAGGAAGCAACAATGCCCCGTCGTCGCGAAGTACCCAAGCGCGAGATCCTGCCCGATCCCAAGTTCGGCAGCGTCGAGCTCGCCAAGTTCATGAACGTCGTCATGCTGGACGGCAAGAAGGCCGTCGCCGAGCGCATCGTCTACGGTGCCCTCGAGCAAGTGCAAACCAAGACCGGCAAGGAGCCGATCGAAGTTTTCAGCCTGGCGATCAACAACATCAAGCCGATCGTCGAAGTGAAGAGCCGCCGCGTTGGCGGTGCCAACTACCAAGTGCCGGTTGAAGTGCGCCCCGTGCGCCGCCTGGCCCTGGCTATGCGTTGGCTCCGTGAAGCCGCCAAGAAGCGTGGCGAGAAGTCGATGGATCTGCGTCTTGCTGGCGAACTGATCGACGCCTCCGAAGGTCGTGGCGCCGCGATGAAGAAGCGCGAAGACACGCACAAGATGGCCGAGGCCAACAAGGCCTTCAGCCATTTCCGCTGGTAATTTAAGGACTAACCCACCATGGCCCGCAAAACCCCGATCGAGCGCTATCGCAACATTGGCATCTCTGCGCACATCGATGCAGGGAAAACCACCACGACCGAACGTATCCTGTTCTACACCGGCGTCAATCACAAGATTGGCGAAGTGCATGATGGCGCCGCCACCATGGACTGGATGGAACAAGAGCAAGAGCGTGGCATCACCATTACGTCGGCTGCTACGACGGCGTTTTGGCGTGGCATGGCCGGCAACTACCCCGAGCACCGCATCAACATCATCGACACCCCGGGGCACGTGGACTTCACCATCGAGGTGGAACGTTCCATGCGCGTCCTGGACGGTGCCTGCATGGTCTACTGCGCGGTGGGTGGTGTTCAGCCCCAGTCCGAAACCGTGTGGCGTCAAGCCAACAAGTACGGCGTGCCGCGTCTGGCGTTCGTCAACAAGATGGACCGTACCGGCGCGAACTTCTTCAAGGTCTATGACCAGCTGAAGACGCGTCTGCGCGCGAACCCCGTGCCCATCGTGATCCCCATCGGCGCCGAAGACACGTTCCAAGGCGTGGTCGACCTGGTCAAGATGAAGGCGATCATCTGGGACGAAGCCAGCCAAGGCACCAAGTTCGACTACAAGGACATTCCGGCCGAGCTGGAAGGCACTGCCAACGAATGGCGCGAAAAGCTGGTTGAAGCCGCCGCCGAATCGTCGGAAGAGCTGATGAACAAGTACCTGGAAACGGGTTCGCTGGACGAGGCCGAGATCAACCTGGCCATCCGTCAACGCACCATCGCTGGCGAAATCCAGCCGATGCTGTGTGGCACCGCTTTCAAGAACAAGGGCGTGCAGCGCATGCTGGACGCGGTCATCGACTACCTGCCTTCGCCCGTGGACATTCCCCCGGTCGACGGTCAGGACGACGACGGCAATGCCGTGCAGCGTAACGCCGACGACGGCGAGAAGTTCTCGGCCCTGGCGTTCAAGCTGATGAGCGATCCGTTCGTGGGTCAGCTGACCTTCGTGCGCGTTTACTCGGGCGTCCTGAAGTCGGGCGACACGGTCTACAACCCCATCAAGGGCAAGAAGGAACGTATCGGCCGCATCCTGCAGATGCACGCGAACAACCGCGAGGAAATCAAGGAAGTTCTGGCTGGCGACATCGCCGCCGTCGTGGGCCTGAAGGACGTGACGACCGGCGAAACGCTGTGCGACATCGACTCCCACATCCTGCTCGAACGCATGGTGTTCCCGGAGCCCGTGATCTCGCAGGCCGTCGAACCCAAGTCGAAGGCTGACCAGGAAAAGATGGGCCTGGCGCTGTCGCGTCTGGCTCAGGAAGATCCGTCGTTCCGCGTGCGCAGCGACGAAGAATCCGGCCAAACCATCATTTCCGGCATGGGCGAGCTGCACCTGGAAATTCTGGTCGACCGCATGAAGCGCGAATTCGGCGTGGAAGCGAACGTCGGCAAGCCCCAGGTGGCCTACCGCGAAACGATCCGCAAGACCTGCGAAGAAGTCGAAGGCAAGTTCGTCAAGCAGTCGGGCGGTCGCGGCCAGTACGGTCACGTGGTCCTGAAGGTCGAACCGCTCCAACCGGGCGGCGGCTACGAGTTCGTCGACGCCATCAAGGGCGGTGTGGTTCCTCGCGAATACATCCCCGCGGTGGACAAGGGCATCCAGGAAACGCTGCCTGCCGGCATCCTGGCCGGTTACCCGGTCGTGGACGTCAAGGTCACGCTGTTCTTCGGTTCGTACCACGATGTGGACTCGAACGAAAACGCGTTCAAGATGGCCGGCTCGATGGCGTTCAAGGAAGGCATGCGCAAGGCTAGCCCCGTGCTGCTGGAACCGATGATGGCCGTTGAAGTCGAAACGCCTGAAGACTACGCCGGTACCGTGATGGGCGATCTGTCCTCGCGTCGCGGCATGGTTCAGGGCATGGACGACATGGTCGGTGGTGGCAAGACCATCAAGGCCGAAGTTCCGCTGGCCGAGATGTTCGGTTACGCCACGAACCTGCGTTCGCTGACGCAAGGCCGTGCCACGTACACGATGGAATTCAAGCATTACTCCGAGGCCCCCAAGAACGTCGCTGACGAAGTCATCGCCGCTCGGGCCAAGTAAATAACCCTTTGCCGGGTCCGCCCCATCCGGGCGGTCCCGGCAGAAACCAAAGTTTCCTTGAAAGTCAAAGGATAGAGATCATGGCAAAAGGTAAGTTCGAACGCACCAAGCCGCACGTGAACGTCGGCACGATCGGTCACGTTGACCACGGCAAGACCACCCTGACGGCGGCCATCACGACCGTTCTGTCGACCAAGTTCGGCGGCGAAGCCAAGGGCTACGACCAGATCGACGCGGCTCCTGAAGAAAAGGCACGCGGCATCACGATCAACACGGCTCACGTCGAGTACGAAACGGAATCGCGCCACTACGCGCACGTTGACTGCCCGGGCCACGCTGACTACGTCAAGAACATGATCACGGGCGCGGCCCAGATGGACGGCGCGATCCTGGTCGTGTCGGCCGCTGACGGCCCGATGCCGCAGACGCGCGAACACATCCTGCTGAGCCGCCAGGTTGGCGTGCCGTACATCATCGTCTTCCTGAACAAGGCCGACATGGTTGACGACGCCGAGCTGCTCGAGCTGGTGGAAATGGAAGTTCGCGAACTTCTGAGCAAGTACGACTTCCCGGGCGACGACACCCCGATCGTCAAGGGTTCGGCCAAGCTGGCGCTGGAAGGCGACAAGGGCGAACTGGGCGAGCAAGCGATCCTGTCGCTGGCCCAAGCCCTGGACACGTACATCCCGACGCCCGAGCGTGCCGTTGACGGCGCGTTCCTGATGCCGGTCGAAGACGTGTTCTCGATCTCGGGTCGCGGCACCGTGGTGACCGGCCGTATCGAGCGCGGCATCATCAAGGTCGGCGAAGAAATCGAAATCGTCGGTATCACCCCGACGGTCAAGACGACCTGCACCGGCGTGGAAATGTTCCGCAAGCTGCTGGACCAAGGTCAAGCCGGCGACAACGTGGGCATCCTGCTGCGCGGCACCAAGCGTGAAGACGTCCAGCGCGGCCAGGTTCTGGCCAAGCCGGGCTCGATCACCCCGCACACGGACTTCACCTCCGAGGTGTACATCCTGTCCAAGGAAGAAGGCGGCCGCCACACCCCGTTCTTCAACGGCTATCGTCCCCAGTTCTACTTCCGCACGACGGACGTGACCGGCACGATCGACCTGCCGGCCGACAAGGAAATGGTCCTGCCGGGCGACAACGTGACGATGACCGTCAAGCTGCTGGCCCCGATCGCCATGGAAGAAGGCCTGCGTTTCGCCATCCGTGAAGGCGGTCGTACCGTCGGCGCCGGCGTCGTCGCCAAGATCCTGAAGTAATTCGGATCACTTAAGCAGCACACAACCAGCGGGGGCGCCTGCCGCCCTCGCCCCTCGTTCTTTAGGAAACGCCATGAAAAACCAAAAGATCCGTATCCGCTTGAAGGCTTTCGATTACAAGCTGATCGATCAATCGGCCGCTGAAATCGTCGACACCGCCAAGCGCACGGGCGCCGTTGTCCGCGGCCCGGTGCCGCTGCCCACGCGTATTCGCCGTTACGACGTGCTGCGTTCGCCGCACGTCAACAAGACGTCGCGTGACCAGTTCGAAATCCGTACCCATCAGCGCCTGATGGACATCGTTGATCCCACCGACAAGACCGTTGACGCCCTGATGCGTCTGGACCTGCCGGCCGGCGTCGACGTCGAAATCGCGCTGCAGTAAGGCGTATCGCGAGTCCGCTACCTTCGCCAGTGGACTTGTGCAGAATGGCCGCAATCCTTCGGGACTGCGGCCATTTGTTTTTGCGCCACAGCCTGGCGCGCGGGCGGCGGGGCAGGGGCCTATTTACGCTAAGTGCTTGTGCTGCCTGAAAAAAACGTGCTAATATGCCAAGCTTGCCATTTTGTGGCAGGTCTAACTATGGTGAGGCGCGCGCAAACCCCGCAGTTCCGGGTGGGCAACCCCAAGCCAGGTTGAACATAGTCGTAGGGCAAAGGCCGTTACCTTTTGCCTGATTAGCCCCGACCAATCGCAGTCGGGAATGGAGAAAACGATGTCGAATTCGACACCCACGCCCGCCGCTCATCGGCTGGGGCTGGTGGGTCGCAAGGTCGGCATGACCCGCATTTTTACCGAGGAAGGTGAATCCATCCCGGTGACCGTGCTGGACGTGTCGAACAACCGCGTGACCCAAGTTAAGTCGCTGGAAACCGACGGCTACGCCGCGATCCAGGTGGCTTATGGCGCTCGTCGCGCCTCGCGCGTGCCGCAAGCACAAACGGGCCACTACGCCAAGGCCGGCGTTGAAGCCGGTAGCATCCTCAAAGAATTCCGCCTTGATCCCGCCCGCGCCGCTGAATTTGCGGCTGGTGCCGTGATCGCCGTGGAATCGGTGTTCGAAGCCGGCCAACAGGTCGACGTCACGGGCACCACGATTGGTAAGGGCTTTGCCGGTACCATCAAGCGCCACAACTTCGGCTCGCAACGCGCCTCGCACGGTAACTCCCGTTCGCACCGCGTTCCCGGCTCGATCGGCCAAGCTCAAGATCCGGGCCGTATTTTCCCGGGTAAGCGCATGGCGGGTCACCTGGGTGATGTCACCCGCACCGTTCAAAACCTCGACGTCGTTCGCGTTGACGTTGAGCGCGGCCTGCTGCTGGTCAAGGGCGCTGTCCCCGGCCACGCTGGCGCCGACATCGTCGTGCGTCCGGCCATCAAGGCCCCGGCCAAGAAGGGAGCGTAAGTAAATGGATCTCAAGCTCCTGAACGACCAAGGTCAGGCCGCGACTTTCAGCGCGCCCGACACGATCTTCGGCCGTGACTTCAACGAAGCGCTGATTCATCAGATCGTGGTGGCTTTCCAAGCCAATGCCCGTGCCGGCAACCGCGCTCAGAAGGATCGCTCGGAAGTCAAGCACTCGACCAAGAAGCCCTGGCGCCAGAAGGGTACCGGCCGCGCTCGCGCCGGTATGACCTCGTCGCCGCTGTGGCGTGGCGGTGGTCGGATTTTCCCGAACTCGCCGGAAGAGAACTTCAGCCAGAAGGTCAACAAGAAGATGTACCGCGCCGGGATCCGCTCGATCCTGTCGCAGCTGGCTCGCGAAGACCGCATCGCCGTCGTCGAATCGTTCGATCTGGAATCGCCCAAGACCAAGGCTGCCGCTGCAAAGCTGAAGAGCCTGGGCCTGGACTCGGTCCTGATCATCACCGACAACGTTGATGAAAATGTTTACCTCGCCACCCGCAACCTGCCGCACGTTGCCGTTGTCGAGCCCCGTTATGCCGATCCGTTGTCGCTGGTCCACTACAAGAAAGTGCTGATCACCAAGCCGGCCATCGCTCAACTCGAGGAGATGCTGGGATGAACGCTGAACGCTTGATGCAAGTCATTCTGGCTCCGATCGTGACCGAAAAGGCCACGTTCGTCGCTGAGAAGAATCAGCAAGTCGCTTTCCGTGTCGTGGCTGACGCTACCAAGCCGGAAATCAAGGCTGCCGTCGAACTGCTCTTCAAGGTGCAGGTCGAGTCCGTGCAGGTCCTCAACCGTAAGGGCAAAGTCAAGCGCTTTGGCCGATTCGTTGGCCGCCGTCGCAATGAGCGCAAGGCTTACGTGTCGCTCAAGGACGGCCAGGAAATCGACTTTGCGGAGGTGAAGTAAATGGCCCTCGTAAAAGTTAAGCCGACTTCGGCTGGCCGCCGTGGCATGGTGAAGGTTGTCAGCCCGAACCTGCACAAGGGTGAGCCCTACGCGCCGCTGCTGGAAAAGAAGACCCGTGGTTCGGGCCGTAACAACAACGGTCACATCACGATCCGCCACCGTGGCGGCGGTCACAAGCAGCACTACCGTGTCGTCGACTTCCGTCGCGACAAGGACGGCATCCCCGCGAAGGTCGAGCGTCTGGAATATGACCCCAACCGTACGGCGCACATCGCTCTGCTGTGCTACGCCGACGGCGAGCGTCGTTACATCATCGCTCCGCGCGGCCTGGAAGTGGGCGCCACGCTGATCTCGGGCATCGAAGCCCCGATCCGCGCCGGCAACACGCTGCCGATCCGCAACATCCCGGTGGGTACGACGATTCACTGCGTCGAAATGCTGCCCGGCAAGGGTGCCCAGATGGTCCGTTCGGCCGGCGCTTCCGCCGTCCTGCTGGCCCGCGAAGGTACCTACGCTCAAGTGCGTCTGCGCTCGGGTGAAGTCCGCCGTGTGCACATCGAGTGCCGTGCCACCATCGGTGAAGTCGGTAACGAAGAACACAGCCTGCGCCAAATCGGCAAGGCCGGTGCAATGCGTTGGCGCGGTATTCGCCCGACGGTTCGTGGCGTCGCCATGAACCCGGTCGACCACCCGCACGGTGGCGGCGAAGGCCGTACCGGTGAAGCACGCGAACCGGTCAGCCCGTGGGGCACCCCGGCGAAGGGTTTCAAGACCCGTCGCAACAAGCGGACGAACAATATGATCGTCCAACGGCGCAAGCGCAAGTAAGAGGCGAACACTATGTCACGTTCGATCAAGAAAGGCCCGTTTGTCGATGCTCACCTGATCAAAAAGGTGGACACGGCCGTCGCGGGCAAAGACAAGAAGCCGATCAAGACCTGGTCGCGTCGCTCGACGATCCTGCCCGAGTTCATCGGTCTGACGATCGCTGTGCACAACGGCAAGCAGCATGTTCCCGTTTACATCAACGAGAACATGGTCGGTCACAAGCTGGGCGAGTTCGCGCTGACCCGTACGTTCAAGGGTCACGCCGCGGACAAGAAGGCGAAGAGGTAAGCGATGGAAACTACTGCCATTATCCGTGGGGTTCACATCTCCGCTCAAAAGACGCGTCTGGTTGCGGATCTGATCCGCGGTCAGAAGGTCGGCCGTGCGCTCGAGATCCTCACCTTCTCGCCGAAGAAGGCCGCCGTCATCCTGAAGAAGGCTGTCGAGTCCGCCATCGCCAACGCCGAGCACAACGACGGTGCCGATATCGACGAACTGAAAGTCACCACGATCTTCGTGGACAAGGCTCAGTCGATGAAGCGCTTCTCCGCTCGCGCCAAGGGCCGCGGCAACCGTATCGAGAAGCAGACCTGCCACATCACGGTCAAGGTCGGAGCTTAAGGAGTCACGATGGGTCAGAAAATTCACCCCACTGGGTTCCGTCTCGCGGTCACCCGTAATTGGTCCTCGCGTTGGTTCGCCGACGACAAGGCCTTCGGCAGCATGTTGGCCGAAGACATTCGCGTCCGCGAGTACCTGAAGAAGAAGCTCAAGAGCGCCTCCGTCGGTCGCGTGATCATCGAGCGTCCCGCCAAGAATGCCCGCATCACCGTCTACTCGGCTCGTCCGGGCGTGGTGATCGGCAAGCGCGGCGAAGACATCGAAAGCCTGAAGGCTGATCTGCAGCGCCTGATGGGCGTGCCCGTGCACGTCAACATCGAAGAAATCCGCAAGCCGGAAACCGATGCTCAACTGATCGCCGACTCGATCTCGCAACAGCTCGAGAAGCGCATCATGTTCCGTCGCGCCATGAAGCGCGCGATGCAGAACGCCATGCGTCTGGGTGCCCAAGGCATCAAGATCATGAGCTCGGGCCGTCTGAACGGTATCGAAATTGCTCGCACCGAGTGGTATCGCGAAGGCCGTGTGCCGCTGCACACCCTCAAGGCCAACATCGACTACGGCACCTCCGAAGCCCACACCACGTACGGCGTGATCGGCATCAAGGTCTGGGTCTACAAGGGCGACATGCTGGCCAACGGCGAATTGCCGCCGGAAACCGCCGCCCCGCGTGAAGAAGAACGTCGTCCGCGCCGCGCTCCGCGTGGTGATCGTCCGGACGGTGCTCGCACCGGTCGTCCGGGTGGTCGTGGCCGTGGTCCCCGCAAGGCGGACGCTGCTCCGGCGCCTGAAGGAGAATAACCATGCTGCAACCCTCTCGCAGAAAGTATCGCAAAGAGCAGAAGGGCCGCAACACCGGTCTGGCGACCCGTGGTACCCACGTGTCGTTCGGCGAATACGGTCTGAAGGCCACCGGCCGTGGCCGTCTGACCGCTCGCCAGATCGAAGCCGCTCGTCGTGCCATCAACCGTCACATCAAGCGCGGCGGCCGCATCTGGATTCGCATTTTCCCGGATAAGCCCATCTCGCAGAAGCCTGCCGAAGTCCGTATGGGTAACGGTAAGGGCAACCCGGAGTACTGGGTCGCCGAGATTCAGCCCGGCAAGGTGCTCTACGAAATGGAAGGGGTTAGCGAAGAGCTCGCGCGTGAAGCTTTCCGCCTGGCCGCTGCCAAGCTGCCGATTTCGACCACGTTCGTCGCGCGTCATATCGGTGCTTAAGGAGTACTAAGACATGAAAGCCAGCGAACTCCGTTCGAAAGACGCCGCCGAGCTCGGCAAAGAGCTCGAAAGCCTGCTGAAGGCACAATTCGGTCTGCGTATGCAGAAGGCCACGCAGCAGCTTGCCAACACCAGCCAGCTGCGTAACGTGCGCCGCGACATCGCGCGCGTGCGTACCTTGCTGACCGAGAAGGCAGGGAAATAAAGATGAGCGAAACTCAAAACACCCAAGTGGCCAAGCGCCAGCGTACGCTGGTCGGCAAGGTCGTCAGCAACAAGATGGACAAGACTGTCGTCGTTCTGGTTGAACGCCGCGTCAAGCACCCCATCTTCGGCAAGATCATCATGCGTTCCGCGAAGTACAAGGCGCACGATGAGTCGAACCAGTACAACGAAGGCGATACGGTTGAAATCGCTGAAGGCCGTCCCATCTCGCGCTCGAAGTCGTGGCGCGTGGTGCGTCTGGTTGAAGCCGCACGTATCATCTAAGTGCCAGCTTTCGGAGCGGTTCGCCGTTCCGGGCTAGAAAGGCAAGGGCTCAGGCCCTTGCCTTTTTTTTGCGATAAATATCGTCATCAGGCGTTTTATTTCCGGTATTTTTCCCATCTGGCCCCCAGATCGGACTCTCCGGTAGAATCAGCTATTACGCCACGCTGACTCCAGATCCCGCCGTGACTCCCGAATACAGTCTGCTCTCGTTGAATCAGGTGTGGGCAATGCTGGCCGCCCGCGCGCGGTTGGTCGCCCGGGTGACCCTGGCGACGCTGGCGCTGACCTGCCTGTTGCTGCTGGTGCTGCCACGCGTGTGGACGGCATCGTCGGACGTCTTCATCGACTACCGCGAAAACGACCCGATCAACGGACGCTCGTTTTCGGCGCTGCTCGACGAAAGCTATATGCAGACGCAGATCGACATGATCCGCAGCCAGGCGGTCGCCGACCACGTGATCTCCACCCTGGAGCTGCTGTCGGGACCGGACGCGTCGCAGGGCACCAAGGCGCACAACGAACTGGTCGCCTACATCCGCCGCAACCTGGAAGTCGTCAAGCAGCAGAACAGCCGCGTGCTGACGGTGTCGTTCTCGGCCGATACGCCGCAGAAGGCGCGCGAGTTCACCAACGCGGTGGTCAATTCCTATCTCGCGGTCAGCCAGAACATCTCGTCGGCGGCCGCGCGCGCGCGCAGCGAACAGTACACGGCGCAGCTGGAGCAGTTGCGCGGCGAGGTCGACGCCATCCAGGACAAGCTGACGCGCTACCAGCAGGAAACCGGCATCGTCGACACGGAACAGACCGGCGGCGATATCGACGTGCGCAGCCTCAATGACATGACGACCTCGATGCTGGCGCTGGATTCGCAGCTGGAAGCGGCGAAGGCGCGCAACGAGACCACCGAGCGCCTGCTCAAGAGCGGCATCCGTCCCGAGGACCTGCCCGAGGTGGGGCAGGTCGCGCCCATCAATGACCTGCGCAACGGCCTGACGGTGGTGGAACACCAGCTCGGCCAGCTGCGCGGCTCGCTGGGCCCGCGGCATCCGACCGTGGCCGGCCTGCTGGCCCAGCGGGCGCAGATGCAGGCCGACATCACGCGCCAGGCCAAGGCGACGATCGAGGCGCAACGCGGCGAGCTCGAGCGCCTGCAGACCCAGAAGGCGGCGCTGCAGCGCGATATCGATGCGCAGCGCGCCAAGGTGCTGGAGCAGATGGCCAAGCGCGATCGCATCGCCGCCTACCGGCGCCAGTTCGCCGGCGTCGAGCAGGTCTACCAGACCGCGCTGCAGAAGTACGACAGCATCCTGATGGCCAGCAATATTTCCCTGCCCAACCTGGCGGTGCTGCGCGCGGCCGACATGCCGACCTCGCCGTCGCGTCCGAAGGTGCGCAGCAGCCTGGCGCTGGGCCTGGTGGTGGGCCTGCTGGCGGGCCTGGCGCTGGCGATGCTGCTGGAACTGAGCCGGCGCCGCATCCGCTGCGCCGAAGACCTGGAGCGCAATACGCGCCAGCCCGTGCTGGGCCGCATCGGCCGCAACCCGACTCCCGCGACGGTGACGTCATGAGCGATTCCACGCTGCGTCCTCTGTTTGACCGCCTCAACCAGCAACAGGCTGACGAACCCGCTTCGAGCCAGGCGCCCGATACCGTGCCCGGCGAGAAGATGGGCGAGCGCTTCGTGCGCCTGGGCCTTCTGACCGAGGACCAGGTCCAGCACGTGGTGCAGTTGCAGCAGGCCGAGCGCCTGCGCTTCGGCCAGGCGGCCGTGAAGCTCGGTTTCGTGTCGGAAGCGCGCGTACAGTCGGTGCTGGCCGAGCAATACCGCTATGACTACGCCTCGGCCCAGCATGGCGACATCCAGCTGGCGATCGCGGCCGCGCCGTTCAGCCGCGAGGCCGAGGCGATCCGCCAGGTGCGCGCCGAAATCTCGATCCGCCTGGAAGACCTGCCGCGCATCGCGGTGGCGGTGGTGAGCCCGGACGACAACGAGGGCCGCGCCTACCTGTCGGCCAGTCTGGCGCTGGCGTTCGCGCAGACCGGCCGCCGCACGCTGCTGGTCAACGCCAATCTGCGCGCCAGCGGCCAGGACGACATCCTCGGCGGCGCCAGCGGCGCGGGCCTGTCCTCGATCCTGGCCGGACGCGCGCCGGCCGGCGACAGCCGCGCCGTGCCGGGCTTTCCGACGCTGGGCGTGCTGGACGCCGGACCGCAACCGCCCAACCCGGCCGAACTGCTGCGCGAGCCGGCGCTGGACCGCCTGCTGGCGGCCTATGCCGACCAGTACGAGATCTTCATCGTGAACACGCCGGCGGCGGCCCATTCCTCGGACGCGCAGAGCATCGCGCGCCAGGTGGATGCCTGTGTGCTGGTGGCGCGCAAGGACGTGACGTCGCTGAGCGCCCTGACGCGCACCGCGGAGGTGCTGGAGACGGCCGGCGTGCGCGTGCTGGGCACGGTCTACAACGAATACGAGCCGGATGCCCCGCAGGGCTGGAAGGACCGGCTGCGCGCGCTCCTGCCGGCGCGGCTGCGGCGTTGAGGGGCACGGCCATGGGCGCGCCCGCGGTCGTGGCGGTTGGCGGACAGAGCCGGGGCGACCGCTGGGCCGTCTGGCTGCTGGTGGGGCTGAGCCTGCTGTTCGCCATCGTGCCGGACACGCTGTCGGTCAACGCGGTGGGCCCGGAAGCCAACCACACCATCGAGCAGGGTTCGATGCTGCGCCAGGTGCAGTACGGGTCGCTGTTCCTGGGCGCGTTGTTCGTGCTCTGGCACCACGTGCGCCCGGCGCTGATGAACCTGCGCGCGTCCAATCTGTTCCTGATGCTGCTGGTGCTGTATTGCCTGGTCAGCGCGACCTGGTCGCCGTATCCGGACATCACCATCAAGCGCACCATCATTTTCGCGGGCCTGGTGCTGATCGGGCTGACCGTGGCGCCGCCGTTCAGCAGTCCGCGCCAGTTCCTGCGCGTCATCCTGGGCACCTACACGATCGTGCTGGTGCTGTCGTGCCTGGTGGCGGTGTTCATTCCGAGCATGGGGGTGGACACCTTGCTGGGCAACGCGTGGCGCGGCATCACCTGGCAGAAGAACATGCTGGGCTCGATCGCCGGCTTTGCCGTGCTGCTGTGGCTGCGCGAATGGCTGATGACGCCATCGATCCGGCGCATGAGCGCGGTGGGGCTGCTGTTCAGCGTGTTCATGCTGGTGATGGCCAAGAGCGCCACCGCCATGCTGGTGACGGGATTGGGCGCCGGGGTCTACCTGCTGACGCGCAAGCGGTTCTTCGGCGGGCGCCATACCGGCCAGATCCTGATGCTGGGCGCGCTGCTGGTGGCGCTGTACTTCCTGCTGATGTTCTACGTGGCGGTGGGCCGCATGCCGCAGGTCGACGACGTGGTGCTGGTGGTCACGTCGCTGTTCAACAAGAGCAATGACCTGACGGGCCGCGGCGAGATCTGGGCACTGGTGGACATGGCCATCCAGCGGCATCCCGTCTGGGGCATCGGCTACAGCGCCTTCTGGGTGGGCGAAGGCGGTCCGGCGCAGTTCATCGCCGACAAGCTGGGCTGGCTGCCGGGACAGGCGCACAACGGCTACATCGATATCCTGCTGGACCTGGGCCAGGTCGGCATGGGGCTGTTCCTGGCCTGCCTGCTGTGGCACGTGGTCAGCATCATGCGCCTGTTCAAGATCGACCGCGAGGATGCGGCGATGCACCTGGGTATCTGCGTGACGATCATGGTCAGTAATTTCTCGGAAAGCCAGATCCTGCGCGACACCAACTTCCAGAACATCATGTTCATCTATTCGTCGCTGGCGATAAGTGGCCGGCTGGCGATGGAACGCTGGCGGCGGCGCGCGGCGGCCCAGCCCACGCCGACGCCGCCGCCCGTCCGGGCCGCGGCCCAGCGGCCATATGCCGTCCGCCGGGAGCGCCAGGCATGATGCGCTGGCGCGCCGTGCTGGTTCTGGCGCTGATGTGGGTGATGGGCGCCGCGACGGCCGCGCCCGCGGGCTGGTTCGGCTTCGAGATGGATCCGGCGGCGCTGTCCGGCGCGCCGGACGTGTCGGCGCTGAACCGGCCGCTGGACGCGGCCTCGCGCATCGTCGTGCGCGACGGGCATTTCTATCGCGTCGGCGCTGACGGCCAGCCGGGCACGGGCGATGATGCGCGGGTGCGTTTCTTCGGCGTGAACCTGACGTTCGGCGCCAACTTCCCGGATCCGGTCGAGGCCACCGTGCTGGCGCGGCAGTTGCGCAAGCTGGGCTTCAACGCGGTGCGCCTGCATCATCTGGATTCGCTGCCGTCGGATTATCCGGACGCGCCGATCAGCATCCTGACGACGGGACCGTTTCCGACATTCAGTCCGACGGCGGTGGCGCGGCTGCGCGGCCTGATCGAGGCGCTGGCGCGCGAGGGCATCTACGTCAACCTGAACCTGCACGTGGGCTATCGCTTCCGCCCGCGGGTGGATGGCCTGCCGGCGCTGGATGGCGGCGCCGAGATGCCGCCGCTGACGGCGCCGATCCATGTGTACGATCCGCGCCTGATCGCGATGCAGGAAGACTATGCGCGGCGGCTGATCGAGGCGCTGGGCCTGAAGGGCAATCCGGCGCTCGCGATGGTCGAGCTCAACAACGAGTCGTCGCTGCTGGCTGCCTGGCTGGGGCCGGACTGGCTGGCGGCGATTCCGTCGGCCTACGCGCCCGAACTGCGCAAGCAGTGGCGGGCCTGGCTGATGCAGCGTCATGGGTCGCTGGCGCAGGCCTGCGCGGCCTGGGGCGGGTGCGCGGGCGGCAACGACAACGCGGTGGAGTTCCCGGTGCCGGGCCAGCAGCAGCCGCTTTACGAGAGCGGCCTGGCGCAGTTGCGCTCGGGGATCGCGCGGCGGGTCAACGCGTTGTTCGGCAGCGACGCCAAGCCGGACCTGCGCGAGCGCGATTTCCTGTTGTTCCTGGCGGCGACCGACCAGGCCTATTTCGAGCGCCTGCGCCGCGTGGTGCACGAGAGCGCCGACCCGAGGGTGCCGGTGACCGGCACGCAGATGGGCTATGGCGGCCTGCTGAATTTCGATTCGCAGGTCGCCATGGACTATATCGACGAGCACTTCTACGTCGGGCATCCGGACATCCGGGCCGACAACGACTGGCGCATCCCGGACCTGAGCGCCAGCGGCAACGAGTTCGACCGCGTGCTGGCCCTGTCGCTGCGGCGCGATGCCAAACGGCCCTTCGTGGTCAGCGAATTCAACCAGCCTTTCCCCAACCCGCGTGGCGCGGAGATCCTGCCGCTGATGAGCGCGGTTGGCGCGCTGCAGGACTGGGATGGCCTGTTCTATTTCGATTACAGCGACGCCCAGCGCCTGCCGCAATCGCCGTCGCGCTTCGCGCTGAGCGGCGATTGGGGGCGCCTGGCGCTGGCGGGCCAGAGCGCCCGGCTGTTCCGCCAGCCGCTGCTGGCCGCGCTGCCCGACGCGGTGACCCTGCCGGTGGGCCCGCAGCAGCGCCTGCTGCTGGGCGCCGACCGGCGCTTCGATGCCATCACCACCGGCCTGGCCGATGGCCTGGGCGTGAAGCCGCAATGGGCCCTGCGGGGCCGGTTGGGGCTGGACCTGGGCGCGGCGCCCGGCGCGGCGCTGCCGGGCCTGCCGAACGCGACGCCGCTCCTGACCCATGATGCATCGGCCGGCCGCATCGTGATCGACGCGCCGGCCCTGTGGGCCGTATTCGGCGCCACGGGAACCGGACGTATCGGCGGCCAGTCGGCGTGGATGCAGTTCGACGCGGCAGGCACGGCCAGCGCCATGCTGACGGCGCTGGACGGCCAGCCGCTGGCGCAGTCGCGGCATATGCTCCTGAGCCTGGGCAACGACACCACCGGTACGCAACCGGGTTCGATGCCGGCGCGTCCCAAGATGCGGGTGCCCTATCGCGGCCAGGGCGCCTGGTCCACGCTGGAGCCGGACGCCGGTTCCGCGGGCCCGTCCGGCAGCTACGCCACCCGTGCGCCGGCCTGGCTGCGCCGCACGCCGGCCATGCTGGGCCTGGCGCCGCGCACCGGCCGGCTGTCGGTCTATCCGCTGGATGGCGAAGGCCGCCGCCGGGCGGCGCTGCCGGCCGCCGACGCGGTCTCGGGCGCCGATGGCGTGCGCGTGCGGGTGCAGACCCGCGATGACGGCGCCAGCCCCTGGTATGAACTGGTTTTCGAGGAAACGCCATGAGCGCCGGCCCCATCAGCGTGTGCATCGCCACCTACCGCCGCCCGGTCATGCTGGACCTGCTGCTGGGCGATCTGGCGGCGCAGACCTTGGCGCCGTCGCAGATCGTGGTGGTGGACAACGATGCCACGGGCAGCGCGCGCGCCGTGGTCGACGCCCGGCGTGACGCCTTCGCGGCGCAAGGCGTGGCGCTGGACTACGCCATCCAGCCTGAGAAGAATATTTCATTGACCCGCAACATGACGGTCTCGTTGGCGCGCGGCGACTGGTTGGCGATGATCGACGATGACGAGCGCGCGCCGGCCCAGTGGCTGGCGTTGCTGGCCGCGGCGGCCCGCGAATACGGCGCCGACGCGGTGCAGGCGCCGGTCGTGCCGGAGATCCCGCCGACCGCGCCGGACTGGATACGGCGCGGCCGTTTCTACGATTGGCCGCGCTTTCGCACCGGCGACGCGGTGCCGCGCAATGCGGTGCGCACCGGCAATTGCTTCATTGCCGCCACCTGGCTGCGGCGCCAGGAGCAGGTTTTCAACCCCGCCTACGGCCTGACCGGGGGCGAGGACGGCGACCTGTTGATGCGGCTGATGGGCCAGGGCGCGCGCATGGTCTGGTGCGACGAGGCCTATGTGACCGAACCCGTGCCCGAGAGCCGCATGCGGACCGGCTGGATCCTGAAGCGCGCCCTGCGCGGCGGCCAGGATTTCGCCATCCATTTCGAGGCGGGCCGGCTGGCCAACCGCCGTCCCGCGATCATGCGCCGCGTGGTGTTCTACGCGCGGGCGCTGGCGCAGATGGTGGTGGCGGGCCTCCTGGCGCTGGTATCGTGGCCGCTGGGCCGGCATCGCGCGGTGCACTGGCTGGGCCGGGCCTACGCCAACTACGGAAAACTGTCCGTCCTGTGGGGCGGGCATTACCAAGAGTACGCTTGAGCCCATGGCCGGATTCCTGCACCTGATCCTGTTCGTCATTGCCCTGCCCGTCACGGCGGCGACCGCCTACCTGGGCCTGCTGACGCTGCTGTCGGCGCGCCTGCCGCGGCCGCAGCCGCAGCGGCGCGACATGCGCTTCGACATCCTGGTGCCGGCGCACAACGAGACCGCGGTGATCGAGCGCACGGTGCGCAGCCTGGCGGCCATCGACTGGCCGCGCGAGCACTACCGCATCATCGTCATCGCCGACAACTGCACCGACGACACGGCGGCGCTGGCGCGCGCCGCGGGCGCCGAGGTGATCGAACGCCACGACGACCAGCATCGGGGCAAGGGCTACGCGCTGGAGTACGGCATCGCGCGCAGCGCGGCCGACGGCTTCGCGCACGCGGTCGCGGTGATCGACGCCGACACCGAGGTCACGCCCAACCTGCTGGCCGCCTACGCCGCGCGCATCGAGCAGGGGGCGGCGGTGATGCAGGTGCATTACGGGGTGCTCAATCCGGACGAGTCGTGGCGCACCCGCATCATCACCATCGCCTACGGCGCCTTCCATGCGGTGCGCGGCCGCGCGCGTGAACGGCTGCGCGCTTCGAACGGCCTGCGCGGCAACGGCATGTGCATGACGCACGCGCTGCTGCGCGAGGTGCCGTTCAATATCCATTCGATGGCGGAAGACCTGGAGTACGGCGTGGTGCTGGGCCTGCACGGCCACCGCGTGGTCTATATCGACGAGGCCAGCGCCGACGCGGAACTGGTGGCGTCCGAGCGCGGTTCGCGCACGCAACGCCAGCGCTGGGAAGGCGGCCGCCTGGCGGTGATGCGGACCTACGTCGGCCGCCTGCTGCGCCAGGCCGTGGCGCGCCCGAGCTGGATCTGCCTGGAACTGGCCATCGACCTGCTGACCATGCCGCTGGGCTACATCGCGCTGCAGATCGGCGCGTTGCTGGTGCTGGGCGGGCTGGCCGCGTGGCTGCTGCCCGGCGCGGGGCTGGCCGCATGGCCGCTGCTGGCGCTGGTCCTGCTGGGCGTGCTGGCGCTGCACGCGCTGCGCGGCTGGCAGTTGTCGCCGCTGGGACCGAGGGCGCTGCTGGACCTGCTGCGCGTGCCGTTCTTCGTGCTGTGGAAGCTGTATGTGCTGTTGCGCAACCGGCGCAACAAGCACTGGATCAAGACCGATCGGGATTCCAAGTGACGTGGACACGCTTCTCCGCCTCGGGCCTGGCGCGCCTGTTCGGCAGTTCGATCGCCGACCAGGCCATGCTGTCGGCCGCCAACTTCGGCGTCGGCCTGATCCTGATCCGCTACGCGGCGGAGGCGCAGTACGGTTATTACATCCTGGCCTTCAACACCATGATGTTGCTGACGACGCTGCAGGGCACCTTCATCGGCACGCCGATGGTGATCCGCCTGCCCGGCCTGGACGAGGCGGCGCGGCGCCAGTGGATGGGCAGCCTGCTGCGGGACCAGAAATGGCTGGGAGCGGCGGGCGGCGCGCTGGCGCTGGTCGTGGCGCTGGCCGGCTGGGCGATGGGACTGTTCGACGGCGAATCGACGCTGGTGGTGGTGGCGGCCATCGGCCTGGTGCTGGCGGCGCTGTACCGCGAATACCTGCGCGGCATCCTGTTGATGTACCACCGTCCGCAGCAGGTGCTGGGCGCGGACGCAATCTACGTGGCGGTGCTGCTGGCCGGCTGCGCGCTCGCAGTCAGGACGCCGGTGGCGGCGGCGGGCGCCCTGCTGGCGGGCACGATGGCGGCGCTGGCCTGCGCCAGCGTGCTGCGCCGGGTGCTGGCCAACGATATCGAGCGCGGCGCGGCGCCCGGCCGCCTGCGCGAGATCGCCCGCATGGGGTTCTGGGCGGCCTCGGGCGGCGTCATCTACTGGCTGTTCAACCAGGGCTACAACTTCCTGACCGCCGCCACGCTGGACCTGGCGGCGGTGGCGGCGCTGGCGGCCTCGCGCCTGACGCTGATGCCGATCAACCTGCTGCTGGCCGGCATGCAGAAGCAGCTGACGCCGCTGGCGTCCGACTGGATGCACGGCATGGGCGCGCGCCGCACGCTGCGCCGCCTGATGCTGTTCTCGCTGGCGCTGGCGCTGTTCACGCTGCTGTATGGGGCGGTGATCTGGCTGCTGCGCGACTGGATCTTCCTGGACCTGATGCGCAAGGATTTCCCGCAGCGCGACCTGCTGCTGGTGCTGTGGATCGGCCTGTTCGTGCTGATGGTCATCCGCGAGCCGATCATGATGGTGCCGCTGCTGCGCCAGCGCTTCCGGGCGCTGAGCGCCGCCACCCTGGTCTGCGCGCTGATCGCGTTGGCGATAAGCTATGTCGGCATGCTGCAGTTGGGCCCCGTTGGCGCGGTGATCGGCATCCTGACCGGCGAAGCCTGCTACGGGCTGGCGGTGATCGTCATGGCATGGCGCGAAGTGCGGCGCGATGACGACTACGCCATCCGGGAGGCGCGGTCGTGACCCCCTGCCATCGAGCGGCGCGCGTGCCCGCTTTCCATTCTTACCGTACCAGGTAACCGTTCATGGACATTCTTTCGATTCAGTACCTGCGCGGCATCGCGGCCATGATGGTGGTGCTGGTCCACCTGTATCCGCAGCTCGAGCGCATGGGCTACCAGGGCTACTGGCCGCACTGGCTGGCCGCCGGCGTGGACATCTTCTTCGTCCTGAGCGGCTTCCTGATGTGGATCACGACGCGCGGCAAGAAGGTCGGCGTGCTGGAGTTCTACCGGCGCCGCGCGGTGCGCATCGTTCCGCTGTACTGGCTGCTGACCTCGGTGGCGGTGGCGGTGATGCTGATCGCGCCGCAGCTGCTGCAGACCACCCGCTTCGGCCTGTTCCACGTGATCGCCTCGTACCTGTTCGTCATGGTGCCGAACCCGGCGGGGCTGATCGAACCGGTGCTGACGGTGGGATGGACGCTCAATTACGAGATGCTCTACTACGTCATCTTCGGCCTGACGCTGGTGCTGCCGACGGCGTGGCGCTTCGCGACCACGACCCTGGTGCTGCTCGGCCTGAGCATGCTGGGCTGGTTCGTGGTGGGCGACGATACGCCCATTCTCAAGGTCTACACATCGGACATCGTGCTCGAATTCGTGCTGGGCATGAGCGTGGGCTGGTGGTTCTCGCGGCCGCACAAGGGCGGTTCGGCGACGCTGGGCTGGACGCTGGTGCTGGGCGGCTTCGTGGTGATCGGGCTGATGTCGGTGCTGGCGCCGAACGCCTCGCGGCCGCTGGCGCAGGGCGTGCCGGCGGCGGCGATCGTGGTGGGCGCGATCCTGCTGGAACGCTTCCAGGCGCTGCCGCGCATGAATTTCCTGCACAAGCTGGGCGACGCCTCGTACTCGCTCTACCTGTCGCACGCCTTCGTGCTGTCGGCCGTGAGCCAGGGCTGGCGCAAGCTGCACCTGGACAGCCTGCCGGGCGGCCAGGTGGCGTTCTGCGTGGTTGGCATCGCGGCCTGCACCGTGGCGGGCCTGCTGGTCTACCAGCTGATGGAACGGCCGCTGATCAATATCTTCAAGAAGCCGCGCGAGCAGGAGGCCTCCAAGGCCGCTACCCGCCGATCCGTAGCCGGTCTTTGAGCAGGCGCAGCCAGCGCTTGTGGCGACGCGCCGCGGCGCGCTGCGGCGTCCAGTCGATCATGCTGTCGTGGATGTCGTAGTGGCCGCGCTGGGCGTCCGGCACCTGGCCCGATTCGACCGCCGCGATCAGCTCCGGCAGCCTGCGGTAGAACTCCGCGCCGCGATAGGGCGGGTGCAGCGACCACAGGCCGGGCGCCGAGCCCAGCAGGTCGACGCGGCGCAGGCCGTTGGCGCGCAGCACCTCGCTCAGGATGACCTCGGCCTCGCGCACGTCCGGCGGATTGCCGAGCAGATGTGATTTGGTTCGCTGCACGGCGCCTGGCCGCATCAGCGGCAGGTGGCCGAGGGTGGCGCGCAGCCGTTCCATGTCGAGCATGAAGATGCGCGTGCTGGCGTTCTGGAAACGATAGGCGGGGGCGCCGGCGATCTCGACGCGCTCGGGCTCCGGCAGGCCGTGGCCATGGACTGCCGCGTCAGCGCGCG
Organism: Achromobacter sp. ISS7; assembly: GCF_056523125.1. NCBI lineage: Bacteria > Pseudomonadati > Pseudomonadota > Betaproteobacteria > Burkholderiales > Alcaligenaceae > Achromobacter > Achromobacter sp. ISS7. The sequence continues at coordinate 4,746,745 of NZ_JAWRZD010000001.1, forward strand.
GCGGGCCGGGGAAGGGGCCGGTCAGCAGCACGGCGGGATCCTGGTCGGTATAGGCGATGGCCTCTTCCACCCAGGTGTGGCTGCCGCCGCCGAACAGCATGTCGCCGTCGAAGTGCACGATATGGCGCGCCTGGCTGTGGTGCATGCCGTAGAAATAGGCGTAGAACGGGCCGCCGTCCCAGGCCTTGACGGGAATGTCGTCGACGCCGAAGAACGATTGCGCCACCTCGCGGCGGGCCGCCGGCGCGTAGTCGACTTCGATGACGTCGAGCTTGGGCATGTCGCGGCGCAGGTCCTGCGCCAGCGCCAGCAGCTTGGCGCGGTATTCGTCGAAGTGCGTGCCACGATAGCGCCCCGAGCGGCTGCGGTGCGTGTCGATGGTGACGAGGATGCGGTCGACCATGGGCGCCCAGACACGGATCTGGTGCGGCAGCAGCAGCGCCGCATGGGGATAGTCCATGGGGTACATGCTGATCTGGGCGGCGACGCGATAGGGATAGGCCACGGCCGGTTCTCCTGGTGGTGGCGGCATCATGTCCGGGCCGCGGCGACGGTCGCCGCGAGTCCCTGTTGCAGGGAAGTCCAATGCAGGCCGAGCTGCTGCTCGGCGCGCGTCGAGACCAGCCGGATGGGCTGGCGCCAGAGGCGCGCCAGCGACGGCGGAATCGGCGGCGGCAGGCGCACGCCGACGCGCCGCAGGCCGATCTCGGCGATCTTCAGCGCCGGCGCCAGCAGGTGCGTCTCGATCTTCAGGCGGCGCGCGCCGATGCGCTTGAGCGGCACGGCGTCGAGCGCGCGGGCGTAGGCCAGGAAGTAGCCGTTCCAGTCGGGCGCGCCGGCCATGGCGAGGTTGTAGGCCGCGGCTCCGGTCGGCGCGCGCAGGCCGGCCAGCACGGCCGCCACGACATCGTCTATGTAGACCAGGTTGCTGCAGCCGTCGCCGGCCGCGCCCAGATCGCCGATGCGGTGCGCGCGCAGCAGGTCGGCGATGCGCAGGCTCCATTGCGGACTGTTGGGGCCGTAGATGCAGCCCGGCCGCAAGGTGATGACGGTGTCGCGCGCGGCCAGCAGCCGTTCGGTTTCGACCTTGGCGCCGGCATAGCCTTGCAGGTTCGCGGCCATGGGGTGGTCCTCGTTGATGTCGCCACGCGCCGCGCCGTAGACCGCCATGGAACTGAAATGCACCAGGCGCGCGGCCCGTGCGTCGAGCGCGGTCGCCAGGGCACGGGCGCCGGCCGTCATGGCGTCGGCGGAGCCGGCCACGCAATTGACCACGGCGTCGACTTCGCCCAGGGCGCGCGTGACGGCGGCCGGATCGGTGGCGTCGAGCACGATCTCGCGGCCTTGCTGGCGGGCGCGGCGCACGCCGGCCACCGGATCGGCCCAGTCGCTGTCGGCCAGCGCCGACACCACGCGCCGGCCGACATAGCCATTGGCGCCCAGGACCAGGATGCGTTGTTTCATGTGCGGGTCTCCGTGGCTACGTCGCTGGGCGCATGGACGCGGCGCAGGTGATCGGCCAGGCGCAGGGCCAGCGCGACGATGGTCAGGGTCGGGTTGGCCTGGCCGGAGGTCGGGAAGACCGCCGAGCCGGCGACGTAGAGATTGCGGGTTTCGTGCACGCGGCAGTCGGCATCGACCACGCTGTCGCGCGGATCGTGCCCCATGCGCGCCGTGCCGATATGGTGGCCGCCATAGGCGCCGTAGCGCGTCATCTCGGCCTCGACCTGGGCCGGGTCGTAGTCGAAGCGGCCCACGCCGCTGGCGGCCAGCGCCTCGGCCAGCGCCGCCAGCGCGGTCTGCACGGTGGCCACGTCGCGCGGCGTGTAGCGCCAGTCGATGTGCAGGCGGCGCATCCCGAGCGCGTCGACCTCGTTGCCCAGCGTGACGCGGCTGTCGGGATTGGGCTCCTGCTCCGCGTGGAAGTCGAGGCTGTAGCGGCGGTTGCGCGGGTGGACGATGATGGACGGAAACTTGCGCGCGGCCAGCTTGCGCTCGGTCAGCATGTGCCACATGAAGCGCGCGGTGGCCGGCGCGCCCAGCAGCACGTTGCGCAGGTGGCTGAGCCACAGGCCGAGCGAACCCGGCGTGTCGCCATACAGCCGCTTGGCGTATTCGTAGGGAACGACGGGACGGGCCAGGTACAGCGCCGACAGGACGCCGCTGCCGTGGCCGGGATCCGGAATGCGCGGATGGTGCAGCCGCGCGATGAAGTTGCCCGCGTGCAGGCGGCGCTGCGCCTCGGGTTGCAGCGCCAGGCGCCGGCGGCAATAGATGCCCTCGTCGGAGACCTCATAGCCATGCCAGACGGAACGGGCGCCGGCCAGGTCCACGTTGCCGATGGTGCCGGCGATGTGGCACATGTAGTAGCGGCCCACCACGTCGTGCGCGTTGCCCAGTCCGCGGCCGCTGGCGCCGGGGTTGGCGAGCAGCAGCCGCGCAGTTTCCAGGCCGCCGGTGGCAAGCACGTAGGCGCGCGCCCGGACCGTGAAGACATTGTTGCCGGCCAGCGTGCGGACCCGGGCCGGGCCGACGGGGTCGCCGGCCGCGCCGCTGTCGAGCTGGCACAGGTTGGCGTTCTGCAGCACGCGCACGGGTCCCTGGCGCAGCCGCTCGGCATAGCGCCAGCCGAAATCGGTGGGCACGCTGAAGCGTTCCAGGGTATCGGTGGAAAACTCGGGGCTGTCGAAGCCTTCGATCATCGGCCGCACGGGGCGGTGGAAGGCGGTTTCGACGGTGTAGGCGAAATCGCCGGCTTCGCACAGGTGGTTGGCGCGCGGGTAGTAGGGCCGCAGGTCGTCCAGGCCGATGGGCCAGCCGCTGTGCGCGATGTAATCGCGCGGCTCGAAGTCGATGGGATCGAACGGCATGCAGCGTCCGCCCCAGATGGTGGTGGAGCCGCCCATGCGGCGCTGGCGGTAGCGTTCGGGCTCGGGGTGCATGCGCGCATCGGCGACGCTGCCCGCGTAGAGCGCCTGGGTGGCCTTGTCTTCGGCCGTGCCGCCGCTTTCGAGCAGCACGACGTCCAGGCCGCTGTCCAGCAAGGCCAGGGCCAGCGTGATGCCGGCGGCGCCACCGCCGACGATGCACAGGTCGGCGGTGAGGGTCGAGCCGTTCGGAATGGTGTTGGCGTCCAGGATCATCGTGTCGCTCCGGGCAGGCGCCGCAAGCCGGGTGCCGCGCGTGCGCGGACCAGGGACATCAGTATCGCACGGCGGCGCCCGCCGGCAGCTTCAGCGTTTCGTGGATGTAGCCCGCGAAGGCGGTATAGCCGGCGATGTTCGGATGCACGCCGTCGGCGAACAGGCCCGGCGCCAGCTTGAGGAAATCGTTGGTGCCCCCGCTGGACCAGTACAGGTAGTCGACGACCCGCACGTGCGGGTATTGGCGCGGCAGTTCGTGCAGCAGCCAATCGTTGAAGGCGCGCGTCACCTCGATCATCGGCGGCGTCATGCCGAGATAGGCGCCGATGTTGTCCACGACCAGCGGAATGCCCAGCTTCGCCGTGGTCTGGGCGAAGTAGGTGAAGTTGTCCTGCAGGGTCTGCAGCGGCACCATGCCCACGGCCACGTCGTTGATGCCGACGTGCAGGTACGCCAGGCTCGGCCGCGTGCCGGCGGGCAGGGTGCGCGCGCCGCGGCCATCGCCGGGATCGTATTCCTCGGCCAGCACGTCGCGGCGCCAGCGCGCGCGGACCTGCGCAGACATCTGGCCGCCGATGCCATGGTTGAAATGAAACACGCCGGAATAGCGCGCCAGTTCGTAGGAGAGCTGGCCCGGGTTGGACGGATAGTCCGGCACGAACTGGCCCTGCACGTTCAGGCGGCCCTTGCGCTGGATCTCGCCTTCGGCGATGGAGTCGCCGACCACCACGGCGTAGATGCGTTCGTTGCGCGCCCAGGCGGGCAGCGCGGCGCATCCCGGAGCCAGCAGCAGGGCCGAGAGCAGGGTGCGGCGGTTCATCAGAAGAAGCGCTCGTTGACGTGGATGACGTCGCCGGGCTGCACCGCGTCGGTCAGCTTGGCGCGCCGGTCGGTGATCTCGCCGGTGAGTGCGTCGGTGCGGTTCAGGTCGATGCGGCTGTCCGAGGCGCGCGGCGTCAGGCCGCCGGCGACCGCCAGGGCGCGCATGACGTTCAGGCCCTGTTCGAGCGGATAGGCGCCGGGCTTGCCGACTTCGCCGTAGACATAGAAGCGCGGCGCTTCCGGCACGAACACGACGTCGCCCGGTTGCAGTTCGGTGTCCTGCAGGCTCTGCGAGGGCGACTGGCGATTGCCGACGTAGAGATTGATGCGGTCGTTGCCGCCGCCGGCGCGGCGCACCAGGGTGGCGACGTCGCCGGCGCCGCCGGTGGCGCCGCCGGCCATGGCCAGCAGTTCCAGCACCGACAGCTTGCCTTCGATCGGGTAGCGGCCCGGCCGCGCGACCTGCCCCAGCACCGACACGATGCGGCTGCGTAGCGTGACGACTTCGACGGCGACCTGCGGATCGGTCATGAAGCCCTTGCTGCGCAGGTCCTGTTCGATGCGCTTGCCGATGGCCGCGGGCGTCAGGCCCGAAGCGCGGACGTTGCCCAGCATCGGCACCACGATCTGGCCGTCGGCGTCGACGGTGGCGCGGGCCTGGGTGCCGCCGGTGCCGAGGATGTTGATGTTGAGCGTGTCGCCCGGCCCGACCGCGCCGATGGCGCTGCCGATGGCCTGCTCCACGGCCGGGTCGACCGGCGTCGCGGCGGCCTGGCGCGGGGTGGGCACGACGCCGTTTTCCGGCAACCGGTTGCCGGCCATGTTGCGGTCGGTGCCACGGTCACCGCTGCCGCTCTTGACCGCGGGCGGCACGGCCGGCGGCGTGTAGGCGGCGGGCGGCGCAGGCGGCGCGGCGACCGGCGTGGTCGGCTGCGGGCGCACGGGCGCGCCAACGGGGGCGGGCGGGGTGTAGGCGGGGGACTCGTAGGGCGCGTTGTAGCGCTTGAAGTCGTTGTCGGGCGAGGTCGCGGCCGGACGGGACGGAGACACGGGGTCGGGAATCGGCAAGTCCTGCGCGCCTGCCGGTTGTGCACAGGCCAGCAGCGCCGCCAACATCGCTCTTCGCCACATCGTCGTCAGACACGCCACGTTATTCTCCGATCCTTTGGTTAAAGGTTGCGCGCGTCCAATAGTAGCCGAAGCAAAACGCCACACTGCGGGTATTTTAAATACAATACGCGCGTGCCGGCTCGATGAATGTGGTTTTCTCAAACGCAAACGTGAGACCATTGTTCTCGAGCCTACCGCCCTTTGAGCGAGATTCTCCTTGCACAGTTCAGAGCACGTATCGGACCCCCGCGGAACTGCGAACGACGATATCCCCGTCATGCCCGTCGTGCGGCTGTTCGACCTCGATATCGCGGCAGTTTCCTTCGATGAGGCCGTCGAAGGCCTGGCGCAGGCGGCCGTGCGCCGCGATGGCCGCGCCCGCATCGTGGTCACGCCCAATGTCGATCATGTGGTGCGCCTGGATGCTTCGCCGGAATTCCGCGAGCGCTACGCCAAGGCCGATTTCATCTTCGCCGACGGCATGCCGGTGGTGTGGGCCAGCCGTTTCCTGGGTCAGCCGCTGCCCGAGCGCATCACCGGTTCCGACCTGTTCGTCGCGCTGTGCCAGCGCGCCCAGCGCGAAGGCTGGCAAGTGATGCTGCTGGGTGGCATGCCCGGCTCCGAGCCCGACCTGCTGGCGCGTTTCGCGCAGTATTACCCGGGCTTGAACATCGATATCGTCAGCCCCTCGATGCGCTTCGACCCGCTCGGACCCGAGGGGCAGGCCTATGCCGACCGGGTGCGCGAGCGCCAGCCCGATGTCGTCTTCCTGTGCGTGGGCATGCCCAAGCAGGAACACTGGGTGCTGCATCACGCCGGCGAATTGCCCGGCGGCATCCTGCTGTGCGTGGGCGCGGCCATGGAATTCGCCATCGGCCTGCAGCGCCGGGCGCCCATGTGGATGCAGCGCATCGGCCTGGAATGGCTGTGGCGCCTGGCCAGCAATCCGCGCCGCCTGTGGCGCCGTTACCTGGTCGACGATCCACGCTTCCTGGGGCTTTGCTGGCGGCAGTGGCGCAAGCGGCGCGGCTCGGCGCCGTGATCTTGCGCCCCAGCGCCAGCCTCGCCATGGATGGCGGGGCCAAGCGAGGCACGTTCACGATCGGACGGCAGCTGGCCGTGGCCAGCCTGATGATGTGCGGCGCCCAGGCCCTGGGCGCGCCGGGGCCGGCCGACTACGCGGTGCAGCTGGGCAGTTCCTACCAATACCAGAGCAATCCCGCGCGCCTGCCGCAGTCGTCCTCCGACATCCGCGGCGCCGGCGTGTGGGTCAATTCGGTCGGCCTGGGGCTGCGCATGCCGCTGCTGTCCGACGACACCCGGCTGGACGTCGGCGGCACGCTGGCCGATGCCCGCTACAGCAACAACCGGCAGCTCGACCACCAGCCCGGCAACATGCTGTCGACGCTGCATTGGCGCGCCGGCCGGCTGTTCGCCGGGCGCTTCGACTACGGCTACCAGAGCCAGCTCAATCCCAACATGGCGCGCACCTGGCCCGAGCGCGACCTGCAGACCCGCGACAACAAATCGGCCGAGCTGGGCCTGCGGGTTTCCGAGCGGCTGACGCTGCCGGTGTTCGGCGTCTTCACCAACGGCACGCGCTACGACCAGGACATCAACCGCACCCTGTACAACCGCAAGGACCAGGGCTGGCAACTGTCGGCGCGCTACGCCGGTTTCGGCCGCTCTTTCGCCCAGGCCGGCTTGCGCCACACCGAGGCCGACTACTACAGCCGCACGCCGGACTTGGTGGCGACCATCGACGACCGCTTCACGGACAACGAGGCCTTCGTCGCGGCGCGCTGGGACTACAGCCCCAAGACCCTGCTGCAGGCGCGCGTCGGCCTGCTCAAGCGCAGCTACGTGCACCTGGGCGACCGCGACACCAACCTGTTCACCTTTGCCGGCCGCGCCACCTGGGACTATTCGCCCAAGACGCGCCTGGACCTGCAGCTGTGGCGCCGGCCCTACGCCTATGACGACGATCCCACGGTGCTGTATTCGATCCAGACCGGCGGCCTGGCCTCGGTGACGTGGCGGCCGACGGTCAAGACCGCGTTCCAGCTGGGCGCGGAACTCACCCGCCAGCGCAACACCGCCTTCACCGGCGGCAACGACCAGACCCTGCAGATCCGCCGCTTCGGCGCGCGCGTGCAGTGGCAGCAGGAAGACAACCTGCGCTGGATCGTGGACGTCTACCGCGACCGGCAGATGGGCGAATCCGCCGGCGACAGCTACAACCAGAATTTCGTGCGCGTCGGGCTGGAATACACCTTCGGCAGCCGCGGCAAGGAAAACCTGCGGCTGATGATGCAGCCGACCGACTGCCAATGGCGTCGGCCGGAACTGGCGATGTGCGATCCGATGGGCGAGGAGCCCTGAGCGCTCAGTAGGCGTTGCGGTCCCAGAAGATCACCAGCACGGTGCGGAACAGGATCTTCAGGTCCAGCATCAGCGACCAGTTGGCGATGTAGTAGCGGTCGTAGCGCACGCGCTGCAGCATCTTGTCGGTGGTGTCGGTCTCGCCGCGCAGGCCGTGGATCTGGGCCCAGCCGGTGATGCCGGGCTTGACGCTGTGGCGCAGCATGTAGCCCTGGATCATGCGCCGGTAGATCTCGTTGTGCTCGGCCGCGTGCGGGCGCGGGCCGACCAGGCTCATGGTGCCGGCCATCACGTTCAGCAGCTGCGGCAGCTCATCCAGCGAACTCTTGCGCAGGAAGCGGCCGATGCGCGTCACGCGCGAATCGCCTTGTTGCGCCTGGCGCAGCGTGCCGTCGGCCTCGGTGCCGGCGTTGGCGCGCATGGAGCGGAACTTGAACACCGTGATCGGCAGCCCGCGTTCGCCATAGCGCATCTGGCGGAAGATGACGGGCCCGGGCGAGTCGAGCTTGATGGCCAGCGCGATCAGCAGCATGGCTGGCGACGCCAGCAGCAGCATCAGGCCGCCCAGCGTCAGGTCCATGGCGCGCTTGAGGCTGCGCGACAGGCCCTGCATGTGGGTCTCATGCAGCGCCAGCAGCGGCACGCCGGCGATTTCGGCGCTGCTGGCCGTCAGTTCGCCCAGGAACGGCGACTCCGGCATCAGGTAGATCGCGGCCGTCGAGTCATACAGCCGGTTCATCAGGTTGAGCACGACGGGGTTGTCCTTCGTGTCGTCCAGCGTGACGAACGCCATGCCGTATTCGCCGGCCTCGATGCGGGTCAGCGCGTCGGGGTAGCGGCCCAGATAGGGCGGCGGCGTCGGTTCGCCCTTGCGCGTGCGCACCTGTTCCTCGGCGTAGTAGCCCGCCGTGTGGATGCCCAGGATGGGAGAGCGCTGCAGGCGCATGGCGAGCTTGCGCGCCTCGGGGCCCATGCCGAAGAACACGGCCGAGCGGCGGCTGGCGGACGCGTTGTTCAGCCGATAGGCGGTGCGGCGCAGGCCGTAGAGAGCAAGCACCTGCAGCGGCAGGGTGATGGCCGCCCACTTCAGCAGCAGCACGCGCAGCGACTCGGTGTCGGTGGCGCTGCCCGGCAGGAAGAACAGCGCGACCAGCGCCAGGAACAGCACGCTGAACCAGCGCATCACGCCGCGGCTCAGCATCCACCAGACGCTGCGGGCGCTGATCAGCAGGGTGAAGCGGGCGAACGCGATGGAGGCGCCCGCGGCCAGGATGACCGGAATCCAGCCGCGGAAGATGGGCGACGCCATGTCCTCGGCCAGCGTCAGGCCGAGAAAGGTGCCGGCGTTGATCAGCGCGCAGATCAGGCCCGTCAGGGCCATGAAAGAGCGTTGAGGGTGGCTGGGCGTCGCGTAGGTGAGCATGGAAAAGGTGGTGGGGGGATCAGCGACCGTAGACATCATCAAACCGCACAATATCGTCCTCGCCCAGATACGGGCCGGACTGCACTTCTATCAGCTCCAGGTCGATGGAACCCGGATTCTCCAGGCGGTGTTTTACACCCAGAGGAATGTAGGTGGACTGGTTTTCCGTCAGCAGGAAGACCTCGTCGCCGCGCGTGACGCGCGCCGTGCCGGTGACGACGATCCAGTGTTCGGCGCGGTGGTGGTGCATCTGCAGCGACAGCCGGCCGCCGGGCGCCACGCGGATGCGCTTGACCTGGAAGCGGTCGCCGTCGTCGATGGCGTCGTAGCTGCCCCACGGCCGGTAGGTCAGGCGGTGGGCCGTGGCCTGCGGACGCTTGGCCTGGTTCAGGCGGGCGACGATGCGGCGCACGTCCTGCACCTTGTCGCGCGCGGCGACCAGGAGGGCGTCGGCGGTCTCGACCACCACGGTGTCCTCCAGCCCCAGCAGCGTGACCAGGCGGTGGCTGGAATAGGCGTAGACGCCATGGCAGTCCTCGGCCACCACGTCGCCGCGCAGGGCGTTGCCGTCGGCGTCCTGCGGCGCCAGCTGCCACAGCGAGGCGAACGAGCCGATGTCGCTCCAGCCGGCGTCCAGCGGCACCATGGCCACGCCCGGATCGCGTTCCATGACGGCGTAGTCGATCGAGTCGGACGGGCAGGCGGCGAAGGCGGCCTCGTCGATCCGCAGGAAATCGCCGTCATGGCGCGGCGCGGCCATGGCCTGGCGGCAGGCCGCCAGGATGTCCGGGCGGTGCGTCTGCAGGGCCTGCAGGTAGCGCGAGGCGCGGAACAGGAACATGCCGCTGTTCCAGAAGTACTGGCCGCTCGCCAGGTATTGCGCCGCCGTGGCCGCGTCGGGTTTCTCGACGAAAGCCTCGACGTCGGCCACGCCGTCACGGGGCGCGCCGGCGCGGATGTAGCCGTAGCCGGTTTCGGCGTAGGTGGGCTGGATGCCGAAGGTGACCAGGCGGCCGGCCTCGGCGGCCGGCAGCGCCTGGCGCACGGCGTCGTGGAAGCGCTCGACGTCGGGCACCGCGTGGTCGGAAGGCAGCACCAGCAGCACCGGGTCGTCGCCCTCGGCCTGCGCCAGCAGGGCGGCCAGGGCGATGGCCGGCGCGGTGTTGCGGCCGACGGGTTCGAGCAGGACGGTGGGTTGCTGCTGGCCGATCTGGCGCAGCTGTTCGGCGACGATGAAGCGATGCTCCTCGTTGGCCACGAAGATCGGCGCCAGGCCGCTAAGTCCGGCCACACGCTCACAGGTGGCTTGCAGCGGGGAGAGGTCGCCGAGCAGGGGAAGGAACTGTTTGGGGTAGCTGCCGCGGGACAGCGGCCACAGGCGGCTGCCGGTACCGCCTACCAGCAGTACGGAACGCAGTTGCGGCGTGGTACTCGACATCGGAAGTCCCTTGCAATCTGTCGCCGGCGGCGCGTGGCGCCGTGGGGCGGGATACTCATCGGTCGCGGCACACGTTCTGCGTCCTGCCAGCGGCCTCAACTATAAAGGTTGCGGAATCGGCTGTGGCAAAGTGTTTGCAAATCTTTAAGATCTTTAAGATGTGTATGTCTTTAAATTGATTGTTGTCTTCACTATACTAAAAGACTGTGCCGCAGCGCAGGCTTGATGCATATATATCGATGCATTTTGCTATTATCGGCAATATAAGTCAGCACGCGTTAATACTGCCCGAAACAAAACGTTTACGAGCATCCGTGAAAAGACTTCAAACCGATGACACCGCGCGCTGCCGTCTAAGACGCAAGGTCATGCTCCAAGAATGCGGCCTAAAGTACCGCAGCTCCGCCTTGCCAACTCGCGGATGCAGGCTATGCAAAGCCTGAAAGCCAGGATGTCCCCCGTGTCGTCCGCGCCTCCCTTGACGCGCGGTTTCCCGCGCGCGGCCTCGATTCGCGTCGACGCCTGTATGAAACAACTCGGCATGGCGGCCTTTACCCGGGCCGCCGCATGCCTGCTAGCCTTGCCTTTCAACACTTGCCCTGGTCCCGCGGCGCGTCGCGCTGACGCTTGCGGGCCAAGTCCTGTCGCCTGTCCATGACGAAGGAACAACGTGCAAAGCGCCATCCTCTCCCACCTCGATGATCGACTCTGTGCCAGCCAGTGGCGCGATGTGCTGGCGGCCTTCGCCCAGGAGCTGTCGCAGGATCTGACCGTGCAGCGCTTGCACACGCTGATGCGGCGCGCCGGCGAGCAGTTCGCCGACAGGCATGCGTTGTCGAGCGCCGCGTCGATCGCCGAGATGCAGTCCGCCATCAACCAGGTCTGGCGTCCGCTGGACTGGGGGTGGGTGGAGATCGAAGAAGCCGAGGACCACCTGGCGCTGGCGCACTACTGCGCGCCGCTGCGCGCGGCGTTCGGCGCCGCGCACCTGGACTGGAGCGCGGGATTCCTGGAAGGCGCCTACGAATCGTGGATGCGCCTGCTGGGCGCCGATGCGCAGTTGAAGGTGACGCAGCAGCGCGCGTCCGATGAACACGGTGTCATTCTCTACCGGTTCGGCCGCTAGGACGCGGGACCACGGATGAGAGACGACAACGACATCACCAGCCTGTATCGCGAGTTCGGGGGCGATCCCCGCAACTATCGCGAGATCGGCCGCGAGGACCGGGCCCACGCCGCGCGCGGCCGCTGGCCGCTGCTGAGCCGCATCCGGCCGGGGCAGGCCGGCGTGCCGCCCGCCGCCGGTGATTCGCCCGCCGACCGCCCCGCGCAGGCCGCGGCCTGGCCGCTGGCGCCCGGCGCGGCCGTGTCGGCGCTGCCGTTGTCGCGATTCGCGCCCGTGCGCCGTGGCGCCGCGGTGGATGCGGCCAAGGTGGCCGCGTTGATCCGGGGCGCGCGCGTGCAGCGCCCGGCGCTGGATGCGCTGGAGATTCCGCGGGCGCCCTCGCGGGAAACCCCGTTGGCGCCTGCCGCCGAGCCGGTGGTCGCCGCGCCTGCCGCGGCCGTCGCCTCGGCCGCGGCCATTGCCGCTGTCGTCGCCGAGCCGCGGGTCAGCGCGCCGGTCGTTGCGCCGGCGCCGCCCGCTGCCGCGCCCCGCGCCCCGGTCGCGGCCGAGCCTCCCGCGCGGCCCGCGCCGAAAGTCCTTATCGAACCCACCCTCGCGCCCGAGCGGCCTGCGGCGGTTGCCCCCGAGCCCGCGCCCGCCAGCGCCGCGACGCCGTTGCAAGGCGTCTTCGCGCGCCTGGCGCGGACGGCGCCCGCGGACGCGACCCAGGATCCGCCATCTTCTAAAGCGGCGAAAAAATGAAAACCATCGCGATTGTTTCCGCCAAGGGCGGGGTAGGAAAGACCACGATAGCCGCCACGCTGGGCCTGGCCCTGAGCCGGGCCGGCCATTCCGCCCTGCTGGTGGACCTGGATCCGCAGAACGCGCTGCGTTTTCACCTGGGCGTCGAATCGCAGGCCGCCGAGGCCGGACTGGCGCGCGCCAGCCTGGCGAGCATCCCCTGGCGCGAAACGGTGGTGCGGGGCGACGCCGGCCCCTACCTGTTGCCGTTCGGCCAGATCAATGAGGCGGACCGGCTGGCGCTGGAACAGCAGATGCGGCAGGACGACGCCTGGCTGGCGAACCACTTGCGGGCGCTCGATCTCGATCCCGATACCGTGGTGCTGGTGGACACGCCGCCGGGGCCGTCGAGCTATCTCAGCCAGGCGCTGCGCTGCGCCGACCTGGTGCTGGTCGTGACGCTGCCGGATGCCGCTTCCTACGCGACGCTGCCGCAGGTGGAGAACCTGATCGCGCAGTACTGCGAAGGGCGCCCGGAATTCATGGGCCATGCCTTCGTGGTCAACCAGGCCGACAGCGCGGCCCCGCTGGCCAAGGACACGCTGCAGGTGATGCGCGGCATCCTGGCCGACCGCCTGGCCGGCGTGATCCACCGCGACGCCACCGTCAGCGAGGCGCTGGCCTTCGGCGCCACCGTGATCGACCACGCCCCGCACAGCCAGGCCAGCAATGACATCGGCATCAGCGCGCAATGGCTGCTGCGGCAATTGCGCGAGCCCCGGGAGGACCAGCCATGAAGTCGGTGACCAACGAGACCGCGGCGCACAGTCCGCGTCTCTCGCGCCTGAGCAACAGCCTGTTGTCCTGGCGCATCTGGAAGATGGGCTGGGTCCGGGTGTTGTCGCTGGTGCTGGCCGGCGTGCTGTCGGTGCTGGCCGTGGCTGTCGAGATGGGCCTGCCGCAACAGATGATGTTCGCGGCGTTCTGTGTGATCGTGGCGCTGCTGCTGCACCGCGTGGGCGGACGGCTGGCGACGCTGACGCTGGTGATGCTGTCGGTCATCACGTCGTTGCGCTACATGTATTGGCGCATCACGGACACCATCGGCTTTCACAATGTCGTGGACGCGTTCTTTGGCTATGGGCTGCTGCTGGCGGAAATCTACGCCCTGACGGTCATGCTGCTGAGCTATTTCCAGACGGCCTGGCCGCTGCGGCGCAAGCCCACGCCGTTGCCGGTCGATCGATCGGCCTGGCCGACCGTGGACGTCTACATTCCCACCTACAACGAGCCGCTGGACGTGGTGCGCCAGTCGGTGCTGGCGGCGCAGTCGCTGGACTGGCCGGCGGACAAGCTGCGCGTCTACGTGCTCGATGACGGCCGCCGGCAGGAGTTCCGCGAGTTCAGCGAGCAGGCGGGCGTGGGCTACCTGACGCGCCCGGACAACAAGCACGCCAAGGCCGGCAACATCAACGCCGCGCTGGCCAAGACCGACGGCGAATTCATCGCGGTGTTCGATTGCGACCACGTCACGGTGCGCTCGTTCCTGCAGATCTGCATGGGCTGGTTCCTCAAGGACAAGCAGTTGGCGCTGCTGCAGACGCCGCACGTGTTCTTCTCGCCCGATCCGTTCGAGCGCAATCTGGGCACCTTCCGCAACGTGCCCAACGAAGGCGAACTGTTCTACGGCGTGATCCAGGACGGCAACGACCTGTGGAACGCCACGTTCTTCTGTGGTTCCTGCGCGGTGATGCGCCGCTCGGCGCTGGACGCCGTCGGCGGCGTGGCGGTCGAGAGCGTGACCGAGGACGCGCTGACCGCCCTGAAGATGAACCGCCTGGGCTTCAATACGGCCTACCTGGCGGTGCCCCAGGCCGCGGGCCTGGCGACCGAGAACCTGTCGCGCCACATCGGCCAGCGCACGCGCTGGGCGCGCGGCATGGCGCAGATCATCCGCACCAACAATCCCCTGCTGGGCAAGGGCCTGAAGATCGGGCAGCGGCTGTGCTACCTGAGCGCGATGCTGCACTTCTTCTTCGGCCTGCCGCGGGTGGTGTTCCTGACGGCGCCGCTGGCCTATCTGTTCTTCCATGCCAACGTGTTCCAGGCATCGGCCATCATGGTGGCGGCCTACGCCCTGCCGCACATCGTGCTGTCCAACCTGACCGGTTCACGCATCCAGGGGCGCTTCCGCCATTCGTTCTGGAACGAGGTCTACGAATCGGTGCTGGCCTGGTACATCATGCGCCCGGCGCTGGTGACGCTGATCAGCCCCAAGACCGCGCTGTTCAACGTGACGGCCAAGGGCGGCATCATCCGCGAATCGTATTTCGACTGGACGCTGGCGCGGCCCTACGTGGTGCTGCTGGGGCTGAACCTGGCCGGCTTCATCGTCGGCGTGGTCAGCCTGGTGGCGGGGTACGGGGGCGTGGACGCGCGCCTGACCATCGTGCTGAACCTGATCTGGACCATCTACAACATCGTCATGACCAGCGCCAGCGTGGCCGTGGCCGGCGAGGTCCGGCAACTGCGCAACACGCCGCGCGTGGCGATTTCGCTGGCGGCCATGCTGTTGCTGCCCGATGGACGCACCGTCGCCTGCCGCACCAGCGACTACTCGCAGGGCGGCCTGGGCCTGGTGCTGCCGCCCGGGGTGCTGGTGCCCAACGGCATGCCGCTGAGCGTGTCGCTGTTCCGCAATGACGAGGAAGCGATGTTCCCGGCGCTGGTCACGTTCAGCCGCGGCGACCGCCTGGGGATCAGCTTCCAGTCGCTGACGCTGGAGCAGGAACGCGACCTGGCGCAGATGACTTTTGGCCGTGCCGATACCTGGGCCAGCACCTGGGGCAACAATGCGCCCGACTCGCCGTGGGTCGCGTTGAGACAGATCTCGAGCATCGGCGTACGCGGTTTTTCGTTGCTGCTGCGCCAGTTGCGCGATCGCAGCCTTGCGGCCGTGCGCCGTCCCACGTCCGTGTCCACCAAAAACTAGAGGACGACAGAGCGATGATTCCCAGGCTTGATGCTTGGCCGCCCAGGCCTTGCCCGTCTCCCGCGCGGCCCGTCCTGCGGTGGCGGCTGCTATCGGCGTTGCTGGCCCTGGGGGCCGCCATGCCGGCCCTGGCCCAGACCGTGGCGGCCGATCCGGCGGCCACGGCCACGACTGCCGCGGCCGCCGCGCCAGCGCCCGCGCTGCCGCCCGGCGCGCGAACCTATTCCGTGCCCCTGTCGCGCCTGAGCGGCCAGAGCGCGCTGCCATTGCGCGGCGTGGACGGCATCAACGGACTGGGCTTCCGCGCGCGTCAATCTGGATTACAGCTACTCGCCCGCGCTGCTGCCCGACCTGTCGCACCTGAAGGTGCTGCTGAACGGCGAGGTGGCGGGCAGCGTGGCGCTGCCGAAGGAAGCCGCGGCCACGCCGACCCGCCAGACGGTCGAGTTGCCGGTGCCGGCGCTGGCCGACTACAACCGGCTCGACGTGCAGCTGATCGGCCATTACACGCTCGGTTGCGAGGACCCGGTGCATTCCAGCCTGTGGGCCGACGTCGCCGGCCGCAGCACGCTGGAACTGACCGTGATGCCGGTCGACCTGCCCAATGACCTGGCGCTGTTGCCCGTGCCGTTCTTCGACAGCCGCGACATCCGCCAATTGGTGCTGCCGATCGTGCTGGGCCGCACTCCAGATACGGCGCGACTGGAGAGCGCGGGCGTCCTGGCCTCGTGGTTCGGCGCGCTGGCGGGATACCGCGGCGCCAAGTTCGACGCCCACCTGCAGGACCTGCCGGCCACCGGCAACGCGGTCGTGCTGTTGCAGCCGGGCGATACCGTTGCCGGGCTGACGACGCCGACGATCGACGGTCCGTCGGTGGCGATGCAGACCAACCCGCGCGACCCGCACGGCAAGCTGCTGCTGGTGATGGGGCGCGACGCCAAGGAACTGAAGCAGGCCGCCGCCGCGCTGGCGCTCGGCAGCGAGGCGCTGTCCGGCCCGCAGGCGCGCATCACGCGCCTGGAGACGCCGCGGCCGCGCAAGCCGTTCGACGCGCCCAACTGGCTGCGCAGCGACCGGCCGGTGGCGTTCGGCGAGCTGGTGCCGACTCGCGAACTCAACGTCTCGGGCCATCGGCCGCCGCCGGTGCAGGTCAACCTGCGCGTGCCGCCGGGCCTGTTCGGCTGGCACAGCGATGGCGTGCCGGTGGACCTGGTCTACCGCTATTCGCCGCGTCCCGGCGCCAAGCAGTCGGTCATGGAGATGATGGCCGGCAACCAGCTGATCCGCAGTTTCGCGCTGCACGAAGGCCCGGGCGTCTACAACCGCCTGACCGGCGTGCCGGTCTCGGAAGGCAAAGCGCGGGTGATGGTGCCGACCTATCTGCTGCCGCCGCAGACGGCGCTGCAATTCAACTACGTGTACGAGTACGCCAAACTGGGCGAGTGCCAGAACAGCATCCTGGACAACGTGCGCAGCGCGATCGATCCGGGCTCGACCATCGACATCTCCGGCCTGCCCAAGTACGCCGCCATGCCGGACCTGTCGCTGTTCGCCGATGCCGGCTTCCCGTTCACGCGCATGGCCGACCTGTCGGAAACCGCGGTCGTCATGCCCGAGGGCGCGGGCGTGTCGGACTTCTCGTCCTACCTGACCTTGCTGGGCGTGATGGGGCAGGCGACGGGCTATCCCGCCACCGGCGTCACCGTTACCCAGAGCGGGCAGGTCGCGGCGCAACGCGACAAGGACCTGCTGGTGCTGGCCTCCGGCGACAACCAGCCGCTGCTGGCGCAGTGGGGCGATGCGCTGCCGAGCGGCTTCAACGGCAAGGAGCGCCGCTTCAGCCTGTCGGGCTGGGTCGATGGCGTCGCGTCCTGGCTCGGCAACGATCCGCGCGACCGCAAGCGCCAGGCCGATATCCAGCTGGCGTTCTCCAGCGGTGGCGTCTCGGCCACGCTGGCCGGCCTGCAATCGCCGCTGCAGTCCGGCCGCAGCGCCGTGGTGGTGTCCGGCACCAGCGCCGATGGCCTGGCCAGCGCCGTGCAGGCGCTGCTGACCAGCCGCGACACCGAGAGCAAGGCCGACAACCCGCAGGACCGCATCGGCGGCAGCCTGACGGTGATCAGCGGCAAGGAGGCCTATACCCTGCAGGATGAGCAGAACTACTACGTGGGCTCGTTGCCGACCTGGCTGGGCCTGCAGTGGTTCTTCGCACGCCATCCGCTCACGCTCGTGGGGGCGTTGCTCCTGAGCGCGCTAGTCATCGCCGTGTTGCTCTACCTGTCGCTGCGCGCCCGCGCTCAGCGCCGCCTGGGATCGTGATCATGCATAAGAAAATCCGTTCGACCCAACCGCCGGCCGCGCAGGCGACGCCGTCCCGTTCGCCGCGCCGTCGTGGCCATGCGCTCGGCCGCGCATCGCTGGCGCTGCTGGCCGGCTGCTCGCTGCTGGCCAGCGCGGCCGAGGCGCCGGGCACCGTGCCGGCCGCCGCAGCGGCGCCGGCGCCGTTCGTGGCCGACCAGACCTACACCTTCAAGCAGCTCGGCGCGCAGTATCCGCTCAACCTGCGCGGCGTGGATGGCAGCAATACGCTGAACTTCAGCGTGCGCAACGACCGCGTGGTGACCGGCGCGCGGGTCGACCTGCGCTATGCCTATTCGCCCGCGCTGCTGTCCGACCTGTCGCACATCAACGTGCTGGTCAACGATGAGGTGGCCGCCACCATTCCGGTGCCGCGCGAGACCGCCGGCAGCAACCTGCGGCAGACCATCGAGATCCCGCCCTACCTGATCACGCCGTACAACGACCTGCGCCTGCAGCTGATCGGGCACTACACGCTGAACTGCGAAGACCCGCTGCATTCGAGCCTGTGGGCCAACATCAGCAACCTGAGCACGCTGGACCTGGCGACCGCGGCGCTGCCGCTGCCCAACGAGCTGGCCAATCTGCCGCTGCCGTTCTTCGATCGTCGCGACATGCGCAAGCTGGTGCTGCCGTTCGTGTTCCAGGCCGAGCCGGACAACGCCACGCTGGAAGCCGCCGGCGCGCTGTCCTCGTGGTTCGGCGGGCTGGCGGGTTATCGCGGCTCGGACTTCCCGGCCGCGGTGGCGCAGGTGCCCAGCCGCGGCAATGCCGTGGTGTTCGCGATGGGCGCGGCCACCGCCGGGTTGACCCAGGCCACCGTGAATGGCCCGACGCTGGCCATCGTCACCAATCCCAACGATCCGGAAGGCAAGCTGCTGCTGGTGCTGGGCCGCGACGGCAAGGACCTCAAGCAGGCCGCCGCCGCCCTGGCGCTTGGCAGCCAGACGCTGGCCGGCCAGTCGGCCGCCATCACGCGCCTGGCCGACGTCAAGCCGCGCCAGCCGTACGACGCGCCGCGCTGGCTGCGCACCGACCGCCCGGTGCGCTTTGGCGACCTGATCGACCCCAAGCGACTGAACGTGTCGGGCTTCAGCCCCGACACCATCCGCATCGACGTGCGCGTGCCGCCGGACCTGTTCGGCTGGCAGGAAAAGAAGGTGCCGATCGACCTGCGCTACCGCTACACGCCGCAGCCGACGTCGCTCAATTCCTCGCTGCTGTTCGGCGTCAACGGCGAGTTCGTCAAGTCGATGCCGCTGTTCGCGCTGGAACGCATCGAGGGCGGCGACAAGCTGCGCGCCGAAGTGCTGCCCGACGAGAGCCTGCCGATGCGCGCCCAGCTGGACGTGCCGCTGGACCTGCTGAAGGCCAATGGCCAGTTGCAGTTCCGCTACATGTACGACTACATCAAGCAGGGCGAGTGCCGCGACATCATCATCGACAACGTGCGCGGCATGATCGAGCCCGAGTCGACCATCGACCTGTCGGGATATCCGCATTTCATCGAAATGCCGGATCTGCGCGCGTTCGCGCAGGCGGGCTTCCCCTTCACCCGCATGGCCGACCTGTCGGAAACGGCCGTGGTGCTGGATGACCGCGCCAACGCGGCGGCCTATTCGGCCTACCTGAACGTGCTGGGTCGCCTGGGCGATGCCACGGGCTATCCGGCCACCGGCGTGACCGTGACGCGGGCGCAGCAGGCCAGCGGGCAGGCCGGCAAGGATCTGCTGGTGATCGCGGGCGACACCGCCAATCCGCTGCTCAAGACCTGGGCTCCGCACATTCCCGGCAGCTATGAATCGGGCGCGCACTTCGGCCTGTCGGACCTGATCTACCGCGTGACGGACTGGTTCCATGCCGATCCGCGCCTGGATCGGCGCGAGCCGCGCGTGGCCATGAGCTACACCGGCGAAGGCGTCAGCGCGATCGTGGCCGGTTTCGAATCGCCGCTGGCCGCCAAGCGCAGCGTGGTGCTGCTGGCCAGCAGCAAGCCCGACGGGCTGGACGCGGCCGTGGCCGCGCTGCGTGGCGGCGAAGGCTATGACAAGAGCGTGCAGGGCAGCCTGTCCGTGATCCGCGGCAAGCAGATCGACGCGCTGGTCGGCGACCAGACCTACACGCTGGGAGAATTGCCGCTACTCAAGCGCATCGACTGGTGGGTCTCGTCGCGGCTGCCGGGCTACACCCTGCTGCGCCTGGTGGTGATGGCGCTGGTCTGGCTGGTCGGCATCGCCGTGGCGCTGGCCGTGCTGCGCGCGCTGCTGCGCCGCCTGCGCAAGAAGGACGCCTGATGCATCCGGCCCGGCCCGCCCGCCGCCGTTCCGCCTGGCGCCAGCGTGCCCGGCGGGCGTTGCTGGCGCTCGGCCTGGCCGTGGCGGCGTCGGGCGCGGCGCGGGCCGCGCCGGCCTGCACGGCGGTGGCCTGGCCGGAGTGGTCGGCCTTCGTCAAGCACTTCGTGCAGCCCGACGGGCGCGTGGTGGATGCCAGCACGCCGCGCAAGATGAGCACCTCGGAAGGCCAGTCGTACGCCATGTTCTTCGCCCTGGTCGCCAATGACCGCGAGACCTTCGAGCGGCTGTGGCGCTGGAGCGTGGCCAATCTGGCGGGCGGCGACACCGCGCAGCGCCTGCCGGCGTGGTCCTGGGGCCAGCGCGACGACGGCGCCTGGGGCGTGCTCGACAGCAACGCGGCGTCGGATGCCGACCTGTGGTTCACCTATGCCTTGCTCGAAGCCGGCCGGCTCTGGCGCCAGCCGGCCTACACCCGCGACGCGCAGGCGTTGCTGGCCTTGATCGAGGGGCGCGAAGTGGTCCCGTTGCCCGGCCTGGGCAGCATGTTGCTGCCGGCGCCCGAGGGCTTCGCGCAGCCCGACCTGTGGCGCCTGAATCCGAGCTACCTGCCGGTGCCGGTGCTGCGCCGGCTGGCGCAGGCCTCGGCGAAGGGACCATGGAACCAGGTGGCCAACAATACGGTGCGGGTGATCCAGGCGACCACGCCCCAGGGGTACGTGGCCGATTGGGTCGCCTACCGCCGCGTGTCGGGCCAGGGCGGGGCGCTGGGCCAATACGAAAATGATCCGGTGCATGGCGCCAAGGGCAGCTACGATGCGATCCGCACGTACCTGTGGGCCGGCATGACGCCGGCCGGCGACCCGGCCGCCCGGCCGCTGCTGGCGGCGCTATCCGGCATGGCCACCGCCGTCGCCGCCACGGGCGTGCCGCCCGAGTCGGTCGATGTGGACAGCGGCCAGGCCCAGGGCCAGGGGCCGTTCGGTTTTTCGGCGGCCCTGTTGCCGTACTTCCAGGCGCGCGGGCAGAATGACCTGCTGCAGGGCCAGTTGCGGCGCGTGCGCGATGCCTGGGCCGCCAGCCAGAGCCCGGCGCGGCTGGCGGTTCAGCAGCCACCTTATTACGATTACGTACTCAGCCTGTTCGGGATGGGCTGGTTCGAGCAGCGTTACCGGTTCGGTGCCACCGGCCGTGTGTCATTGGAGTGGGAGAAGAAATGTCCTTGAACCGCCACAAGCTGGCCATCGGCGTTCTGGCCGCCCTGATGCACCAGAGTGGCTGGGCGCAACCGGCCGCCACCGCTTCGCTGCTGGAGCAGGGACGCTACTGGCAGAACCAGGGCGATGCCAAGCGCGCCGCGCAGGCCTGGGAAAAGCTGCTGCTGTCCGATCCGTCGCAGCAGGAGGCGATGTACGGCCTGGGGCTGGCGGCGGTGCGCGAGAAGCGCCTGGACGACGCCCAGGGCTACCTGACCCGGCTCAAGCAGCTCAACGCCAACGGCACCTTCACCAAGCGCCTGCAGCAGGATATCGGCCTGGCTGGCGGCACCGCCGCGGCCGACCTGGACCGCGCCCGCATGCTGGCGGCCTCGGGCGAGATCGACAAGGCGATGCAAGCCTACGACCAGGCCCTGCAAGGCCGCGAGCCGCAGGGCGAGATCGCGCTCGAGTACTACAGCTTCCTCGGCTATACGGACAAGGGCCTGTCGCGCGCCATCACCGGCCTGCAGCGGCTTTCGCGCGAAATGCCCGGCAATCCGAATGTCCAGCTGGCCCTGGCCAAGCACCTGATCCGCGACGAAGACCGGCGCGCCGAAGGCGTGCGCATGCTGGCGCAGCTGGCGCAGCGCAAGGACGTCGGCGCCGACGCCGCCGAAAGCTGGCGCGCCGGCCTGATCTGGCTGGGCGCGCCCAACGCCAGCGAGAAGCCCCTGTTCGAGGCCTATCTGGCGGCGCACCCGGACGACAAGGAAGTGCGCGCGGTCTACGAGAATCCGTCGGCCAAACGCGGCGCGCCGGCGCCGGTCTGGCGCCAGGATGCGCGCCTGGCGCGTGGTTTCGCGGCCCTGAAGAATGGCGACCTGGCCGCGGCCGAGGCCGCGTTCCAGGAAAAGCTGAGCGCCACCCCCAACGACCCCGACGCCCTGGGCGGCCTGGGGCTGGTGCGCATGCAGCAGGACCGCAACGCCGAGGCCCAGGAACTGCTGTCGCGCGCGGCGGCCCGTCCCGGCGCCGGGCGCAACTGGACCCGCGCCCTCGCCGGGGTGCGCTACTGGAACCTGCTGGACCAGGCCGAGGCGGCGCGCCAGCGCGGCGACAGCGACGGCGCGCGCAAGCTGCTGGAACAGGCCATCCGCCTGGACGGCAACGCCACCGGCGCCTACAACGCCATCGGCCGGGCCTATGCCAGCGCCGGCGACATGGCCAATGCCGAGAAGACCTATCGCTACGTGCTCGCCCGCCACAAGAATGATCCCGAGGCGGTCCGCGGCCTGGCCGACGTGCTGGCCCAGACCGGCCGCGCCGAAGAGGCCCTGCGGCTGGTCGATGCGCTGCCGGCGGGGCAGGCGGGCTATGTCAGCCGGCTGCGCGCCGCCGTCATGGCGGGCCAGGCGCGCGAGGCGGAAAAGCGCGGCGACACGGCCGGCGCGCGCCGCATGCTGGAAGACGCGCGCAGGACCGACCCGCGCAATCCCTGGACCACCTACGAGCTGGCGCGGCTGCTGCTGCGCGGCGGCGAATCGGTCCGCGCGCAACAGATCATGGATGAAACGCTGCGCGCGCAGCCGGACTCGGCCGATGCGCTGCACGCCAGCGCACTGTTCGCGTCCGAACGCGGCGAATGGGGCCGCGCCTATGACACGCTGGCGCGCATTCCCGAGAACCGCCGCACCCCCGAAATCACGCGCTTCCAGCGCAACGTGTGGGTGCACGAGCAGGCGGCCCAGGCCGCGCGCCTGGCGCAGTCCGGTGACACGGCGCAGGCGCGCCAGCGCCTGGCCGGCCTGCAGGCCACGGCCGCCGGCGATCCCGAATTGCTGGGCGCCATCGCCCAGGCCTATATCGATGCGGGCGACACGCCGCAGGCGCTGGCCGTGATGCGGCCGCTGGTGAATGGAAGCCGTCCGGCGGGCCCGGATGTGCTGATCCCGTACGCCAGCGTGCTGCTCAAGAGCGGCGATGACGCGGGCACGGCAGCGGTGTTGCGCCAGGTGCAGAAGCTGCCCATGGACGCCGACCAGCATCGCAGTTTCCAGGACCTGGTCAGCCTGTACACCGTGCGCCAGGCCGAGGCCATGCGCCAGCGCGGCGACCTGGTGGCGGCCTACGACATCCTGCAGCCGGTGCTCAAGCGCCGGCCCGACGATCCCCTGGCCCAGGGCGCGCTGGCGCGCATGTACGTCGCCGCCGGCGACCGCGACAAGGCCCTGGCCATCTATCGCGGCCTGCAGGCGCGCGATCCCGACAACGCGCAGCTGCAGATCGCCGTGGCCGGCATCGCCGCCGAGGCCGACGACTGGCGTTCGGCCTCGGCGGCGATGGACAAGGCGCTGGCGCTGGCGCCGAACGATCCCGACGTGCTGGCCGGCGCGGCGCGCATCTACCGCTCGCGCGGCAAGACGTCGCGCGCCGCCGAGCTGTACCAGCAGGCCATCGCGGCCCAGCAGGCGCGCGGCGGCGGCACCATGATGGCCAGCGCCGCGGCGCCCGGCGGCAATGCCGACGGCAATCCGTTCGTCGGCCTGCCGGGCCAGCGGTCGCGCTCCACCCGCGCGGCGCAGGTCATGGGCGAGGCCCTGAACGACCCGCAGGCCGCCACCTATGGCGCCGGCTATGGCGCGGGCTACGGCGCCAGCTATGACGGCGCGCCCACGACGTCGCGCCAGGAACCCTACGTCATCGCCGGCGCGCAGGATTCGCGCGCCGCCGCCAACGCGCCCGCGGGTGGCGCGGCCTATGGCGGCGGGCGCGGCGCGGTGGCGCCCTCCTTGCAGCAGGAGCTCGACGAGGTCAGGCAGGAACGCAGCGCCGAGGTCCGAGTGGGCGACTTCGTCCGTTCCAACAATGGCGAGGCCGGCATGAGCAAGCTGACCGAGATCGACTCTGCGGTCGAGGCCCTGATTCCGGCCGGCGATGGCAAGATCTCGCTGCGCGCGACTGCTGTGATGTTGGACGCCGGTCGCCTCGGCGATGGCTACGCCAGCAACAGCCGCTTCGGTGGCGGGCCGGTGGCCGCCCAGGCGCAGCAACTGGGGCTGGTGGGCGATGCCGGCAAGCAGCGCGATACAGGCGTGGGCCTGTCGGTCGGCTACACCATGCAGGGCCTGAGCGCCGACATCGGCACCACGCCGCTGGGCTTCGAGTATTCGAACGTGGTCGGCGGCGTGCGCCTGAACGGCCCCATCGACCGCGGCGCGGGCACCTGGTACAGCGTGGACCTGTCGCGCCGCGCGGTGACCGACAGCCTGTTGTCGTTCGCCGGCGCGCGCGACGACCGCACCGGCCAGCGCTGGGGCGCGGTCACGGCCACCGGCGTGGGCGGCCAGATCGGTATGGACAACAAGGACTACGGCGTCTACGCCTACGGTTCGTGGCGCAGCCTGGACGGCCACAATGTCGAGTCCAACAGCCGCACCGAGGTCGGCACCGGCATCTACTGGAACCTGACGCGCGAAACCGACCGCATGCTGACGGCCGGCCTGAACCTGGGCGCCATCTTCTACGACAACAACCAGCGCTTTTTCACCTACGGCCACGGCGGCTATTTCAGTCCGCAGCAGTTCTACGCGCTGAGCGTGCCGGTGACGTGGGCGCAGCGCGATGGCCGCTTTACCTACAAGCTGCAAGGCTCGGTCGGCCTGCGTCATTTCAAGGAAGACGGCGCCGACTATTTCCCGACCAACGGCGGCATGCAGGCGGCGGCCAACACGGCCAATCGCGCCGTCTACGGCGCCTCGGCGACCTACGAGGGGCAGTCGCGCACCGGCGTGGGCTACAACCTGGCGGCCGCGGGCGAGTACCAGCTGTCGCCCAAGCTGTTCCTGGGCGGTTCGCTGGCGATGGACAACGCCACCGACTACCGCCAGTACGTCGGGGGGCTCTACCTGCGCTACGCGTTCTACCCGCAGACGCGCCCGCTGGACCTGCCGGTCAATCCCTATCAGTCGCCATACGCCCGCTAGGGACGATTCATCAAGGAGTATTGCCATGCTGACCTCTCTTTTTGCCGGAATGAGCATCCTGCTGATCGGCGACAGCCATCTGGCCGCGCCGGGCTACCTGATCACGACCCTGCAGGACGACCTGGTCAAGCAGGGCGCGGTGGTGCAGACCATCGGCGTGTGCGGCAGTAATGCCGGCGACTGGCTCAAGGCCACGCCCAGCACCTGCGGCGGCGCCGAGCGCCTGAACGGCGGCCAGATCGTGCTCAAGGGCAAGGACGCCAGCACCACGCCGGTGACCGACCTGATCGCCGCCAAGAAGCCCAACCTGGTGGTGATCGTGCTCGGCGACACCATGGCCGGCTACACCAATCCATCCTTTCCCAAGACCTGGGCCTGGCAGCAGACGACCGCGCTGACCAAGGCCATCTCGGGCACCGGCACGGCCTGCGTCTGGATCGGTCCCAGCTGGGGCACCGAGGGCGGCAAGTACAACAAGAATTTCGCGCGGGTCAAACAGGTGTCGGCCTTCCTGGGCAGCAACGTGGCGCCTTGCGCGTACATCGATTCGACCCAGTTCTCGACGCCCGGCCAGTGGCCCACCACCGACGGCCAGCACTACACCAACACCGGCTACAAGGCCTGGGGCGACGCCATTGCCAAGCAATTGGGCGACCTGCCGCAGGTCAAGGCGCTGCAGAAGAAATGACGCGCGCGATCCCCGCTACCAAAGGACCACGGATGAGCATCCTCCTGTCGCGCGGCATGGCCGCCCTGTCGTTCGCCCTGGCCGCCGGCGTTGCCGGCGCGGCGCAGATCCAGCTCTATGAAACCGGCCCGGCCGAGGACGCGTCGTTCGTGCGCTTCGTCAACGCCGGCGCCGAGCCGATGGCGGTGAGCGCCAAGGGATCGCAGGCGCGCATCCAGCTCGATGCCGCCCATCCCGCGTCGGATTTCATGCCGGTCAAGGCAGGCGCGAAGATGCAGGGCCTGCTCGAAAGCGCCGGCCGCAAGCAGGAGGTGGACATCTCGGTGCAACCGGGTGAATTCGCCTCGGTGGTCGGCCTGCCCGGCAAGGACGGCCTGCAGGCGCGCATCGTGCGCGAGCAGCCCGAGGACTTCAACGCGCTCAAGGTCTCGGTGGGTTTCTACAACCTCGACCCCGCGTGCGCCGACGCCGGCCTGCTGGCCGTGCCGCGCAATCTGGCGATGTTCGAGCACGTGGCCGAGGGCGCGGTCGCCCGGCGCCTGGTCAATCCCGTGTCCCTGAAGGTGCGCGCCAGCTGCGGCGGCCAGCCCGCGGGGCAGGAACTGGACCTGGGCGCGCTGCAGGCCGGCGACCGCCACACCGTGTTCCTGCTGCCGTCGGCGCAGGGTCCGCGCCTGCTGCACGCGGCGGACCAGACGGCCCGCTGATCCGGCCCATGACCGGCGGGGGCGCGGCCCCCGCTTCGATAACAATATCTCCGGCCACCTCCCGCCATGGTTTTCGCGTCCCTCGAATTCCTGACGCTGTTCCTGCCGCTGTTCCTCGTCGTCTACGCCCTGACGCCACAGCGCGCGCGCAACTTCGTGTTGCTGGTCGGCAGCTGGACCTTCTACAGCTGGCTCAAGCCCATCTACCTGTTGCTGCTGGTCGCGGTGACCGTGGTGGCGTGGGCCGGCGGCCTGATGCTGGAGCAGCTGCGCGCCGGCCATCGCCGCAAGGTGCTGCTGACCCTGCTGCTGGCGGCCAATGTGGCGGCGCTGTGCTGGTACAAGTACGCCAACATCCTGGTGACCACGTTCAACGACATCGCCGCCATGGCGGGCGCCGTGCCGCTGGCCTGGGAACGGGTGGCGCTGCCGGCGGGCCTGTCGTTCTTCGTGCTGCAGGCCATCTCCTATCTGGTGGACGTCTATCGCCAGGACGTGCGGGCCGAACGCAACTTCATCGACTTCGCCGCCTACAAGGCCATGTTCGGCCAGCTGATCGCCGGCCCCATCATCCGCTGGGCCTGGGTCGAGAAAGAGATCGCCCATCGCACCATGGATTGGCGCAATTTCTGCCTGGGCGCGAGGCGCTTCATGGTTGGCATGAGCATGAAGGTGCTGGTGGCCGATACGCTGGCGCCGGTGGTCGATGCCGCCTTCGCCCTGCGTTCACCGTCGCTGGCCGACGCCTGGATCGGCTGCGGCGCCTACACCCTGCAGCTGTTCTTCGACTTCGCCGGCTATAGCGCGATGGCCATCGGCCTGGGCCTGATGATGGGCTTTCACCTGCCGGAGAACTTCAACAACCCCTACCTGGCGCGCAGCATCCAGGACTTCTGGCGGCGCTGGCACCTGTCGCTGTCGAGCTGGATCCGCGACTACCTGTACATCCCCATGGGCGGCAATCGCCTGGGCGTGTGGAAGACCTACCGCAACCTGCTGCTGACCATGGGCATCGCCGGTCTCTGGCACGGCGGCGAAAGCTGGAACTTCCTGCTGTGGGGCCTGGCGCATGGGGCCGCCCTGGCCGTGGCCCGCGCCTGGGGCGGCAATGGCCTGCCGGCGCTGCCGGGCTGGCTGTCGCGCATCGCGACGCTGCTGTTCGTCATGCTGGCCTGGACCATCTTCCGCGCGGTCGACTTCCATGCCGCGCTGGCCATGTATCGCGGCCAGTTCGGCCTGAATGGCATCGGCCTGGGCGATTCGATGTCGTACGTGCTGCGGCCGACCCACTGGCTGGCCGCCGCGCTGGGCATTGTGTGCGTCATCCTGCCCGCATGGCAGCCGTGGTGGTCGGCGCGGCCGGCGGGCATGCTGCGCACGGCCTGGAGCGCGGTGTGGCCGGTCGCCGGCTTCCTGCTGGCCTACGCGCTGATCGCGGCGCGCGGCGCCGTGCCTTTCCTCTACTTCCAGTTCTGAGGCCGGAGACGATGAGCGTCCATCACGACACCCCGGCCCCGCCGCCCATAGCCCATGCCTCCGTGGCCAACCGCCGCGCCAGCCAGCTCGCCGGCGTGGCGCTGGTGCTCTTCATGGCCGGCGCCATGCTCAGCAACATCTGGTGGAGCCTGGACCACGACGTGCTGCCAGACGACACCTCGCTGCCGCGGGTACTCGATGGCGGCGTCACGCACGACCTGTCGTTGCGGCTGGCCGACATGACATTCAGCAGCGAGGCCGCGCGCCTGCAACGCGGCCTGGGCTGGCTGACGCTGGCCGACCTGGGTCCGCGGGTGCGGCGGGGCTGCGACGGCTGGCTGTTCCTGGGCGATGAACTGCAGCCGCATCCGGCCGCCCGCGAGAACCAGGCCGAGCGTGCCCGCATCGTGGTGTCGCTGCGCGACGCGCTGGCCGCGCGCGGCATCCAGCTGCTGGTGGCCGTGGTGCCGGACAAGAGCCGCATCGAGTCCGAGCGCCTGTGCGGCCTGCACCGGTCGGCGGGGTTCGAGGACCGGCTGTCGAGCTGGGTCGGCGTGCTGCGCGCGCAGGGCGTGGCGACGGTCGACCTGAGCGCCGCGCTGCGCGGCGTGCAACAGGACGCCTACTACCGCAACGATTCGCACTGGACCGAGGCCGGCGCCGGCGCGGCCGCCCGCGCGGTCGCCGCCCAGGTGCGCGCCAGCGGCGTCGCGCTGCAGGCGCCGCAGCGCTGGCGCGTCACCGCCCAGCCGCCCGCGCCGCGGCCCGGCGACCTGGTGCGGCTGGCCGGGGTCGATTGGCTGCCGCTGGCCTGGCAGCCGCGCGCCGAAGTGGTTGCGCTGCATACCTATGCGCCGGAGGCCGCCGCCTCGGCCGGCGATGCCGACGACCTGTTCGGCGACAGCGCCTTGCCGTCGCTGGCGCTAGTCGGCACCTCGTTCTCGCGTACTTCGGAGTTCCTGCCGCAGCTGTCGCAGGACCTCGGCGTGGCCGTCGGCAACTTCGCCCGCGATGGCGGCAAGTTCGGCGGCGCGGCGCAGGCGTACTTCAAGAGCCCGGCCTGGAAGCAGAGCCCGCCGCGCCTGCTGATCTGGGAGATGGACGAGCGCGACCTGGGCGCACCCCTGGCCGCCGAGGACCGCGTGGGCTTCTGAGCGCCACGGCGCCAGGGCCCGCCACAGGCCGGCCTGGCGGCGGGAAGTAATATGTGCGGATGCACGATCAGGCCGGCGCCGCTCAGCGCGCCCCGTCTCGTGTTCCTCAGAAGCGAAGGACATCATGCGAGGTTTCAGCAAGGCGCTCGCGCTCGGATTGCTGGCAGCAATGCCCGCGTGGGCGCAAGGGCAGGACGCGCGTCGAACCCCACCTCCGGCCGTGGCCGAGGGTTCCGCCGCCGCGACCCCGGCAAAGCCGGCGGGCAGCATCGCGCCCGCCACCGACCCCGCCGCGCTCGGCCGCAACATCCTGAACGCCGGCCCCGACCCGCGCGTGCGCCTGGATGGCTTGTCGCTCGACCACGCCGCCATCTTCGGCACCGACGACGAAGGCGAGCAGGCCGTGCTCGACAACGAACGCGCGTTGCAGGTGCAGCGCGATCAGTTGCAGGTGCTGGAACGTCTCCTGACGCAGAAGCCGGCCGCGGCGGACCCGTACCCGCCGGCGATGATTCCCCTGAACAGTGGCGCGCCGATGAACATGGCGCCGCTCGCCCCGACGCCTTCCGGATCGCAGCTGGGCGGCGCGGCGCAGCGTAGCGTCGACCAGATGCAGCGGCGCGTCAACGACCTGCGACGCGACGCCGACACGATGCGCCAGGGCGGACGCTAGGGCCGCGCCCGCTCCCGCAGCCGTCCGGCGATCCCGGTCGGGAAGTAATACACCGACAGCACGAACAGGATGCCCAGCCACAGCAGCCAGCGGTCCGGCTCGAACAGCAACGCCAGCGGCGCCACGCCGGCGACGGCGTCGTGGATCACGTGCAGCCCGTCCTGCAGATAGCTCTGCGCGAAAACGAACAGGCTGGCGCCGATCACCGCGCCGTACATCGTGCCCATGCCGCCGATCACCACCATCAGCAGGATATTGAGCATGATCTCGAACGACAGCGACGTGTCCGGCCCGTTGTAGCGCAGCCAGAGCGCGTACAGCGCGCCGGCCAGCGTGGCGAAGGCCGCCGCCAGCAGGTTCGACAGGCTGCGGTACAGCACCGTGCGGTAGCCGATGGCCTCGGCGCGGAAGGGGTTCTCGCGGATCGCCTGCAGCACGCGGCCGAACGGCGAATTGACGATGCGCAGCAGCATCAGGAACAGCACCACGCAGACCGCGGCGATCAGGTAGTAGGTGATGATGCGGCCATCGATGGTCACGCCGAACAGCGGCTCGGAGAACGGCCGGTAGGCCGGGCGCAGCATCTGCGGCACCTTGAAGTTCAGCCCGTCCTCGCCGCCGGTCAGGTCGGACAGCTGCGACACCAGCGTCTGGAACGCCGCCGCGACCGCCAGCGTGATCATGGCGTAGAAGATGGCGCGCACCCGCAGGCTGGCCAGTCCGATCACCAGCGCGAACACCAGCGAAACGGCCAGGCCGGCCGCCGTGCCCGCCAGCACCGACAGCCAGCTGGCGTCCATGCGCATGCTGGCGATGGCCACGCCGTAGGCGCCGATGCCGAAGAACATGGTGTGGGCGAAGCTGACGATGCCGGTGTAGCCCAGCAGCAGGTCATAGCTGGCGACCAGGATCACGAACACCAGGATCTTGGCCGCCACGGCCAGCGACTTGGGGCCGGGAAACAGGAAGGGCGCCGCGGCCAGCGCGAGGACGATGGCGACCAGCATGACCGCCAGCAGCGTGCTGCGCGGAGGATCGCCGGAAAGCAGGCGGAAGGACATGGGGGCGATTCCTAGCGATTCGTGACCGGGTACACGCCCTGCGGGCGCCACAGCAGGATGGCGACCATCAGCGCGATGTTCGAGAACAGCGCGGCCTTGGGCATCAGGAAGCCGGTGTAGTTGGCCATCAGCCCGACCAGCAGCGCACCGATCAGGCAGCCCACGGTCGAGCCCAGCCCGCCGATCATGATGACGATGAAGATCAGCACGTTCACCTGCGCGCCCAGCTGCGGCACGATGGACTGCTGGTACAGCCCCCACAGCACGCCGCCCAGGCCGGCCAGCATCGAGCCGGCCACGAACACGCCGACGAACAGGTGGCGGATGCGGTAGCCCAGACTCTCGACCATCTCGCGGTCCTCGACCCCGGCGCGGATCAGCAGGCCGAGCTTGGTGCGGTTGAGCAGCCACAGCATGCCGCCCAGCACCGCCAGGCCCACCACCAGCGCGACGATGCGGAATTTCTCGATGGCGGCGTCGCCGATCAGCAACGCGCCGCGCAGCGCTTCCGGCAACGGCAGCGACAGCGTCTGTGGCCCCCACAGCATCTTGATGATCTCTTCGCCGATGATCATGCCGCCCATGGTGATGAGGATCTGCTTGAGATGCTGGCCATAGACCGGCCGCACGATCACGCGCTCGAACGCCACGCCCA
This sequence comes from Achromobacter sp. ISS7, assembly GCF_056523125.1. Lineage (NCBI taxonomy): Bacteria > Pseudomonadati > Pseudomonadota > Betaproteobacteria > Burkholderiales > Alcaligenaceae > Achromobacter > Achromobacter sp. ISS7. The sequence goes on from NZ_JAWRZD010000001.1 coordinate 4,778,146, forward strand.
CCGCGCCGGCCACCAGCATGCCGACGATCATGGCGGGCAGCACCGCCGCCAGGTTCAGCCACAGGCTGCCGGACTGGGTCCAGTCGGACATCGCGCCGAGCACCGTGGCCGCCATGTAGGCGCCGATGGCGATGAACAGGCCGTGGCCGAAGTTCAGCACGTCCATCAGGCCGAACACCAGCGTCATGCCGGACGCGACGATGAAGATGATCATGCCCATCGCCAGCCCGGCGAAGGTCAGCGTCACCCAGGTCGAGAAGGAACCGACCAGCGGCAGCGCGATGGCGGCCAGCCCCAGCACCAGCAGCACCGGGCGCAGGTCGGCGCGGGTCTGCGGCAGCGGCGTATCGATATCGGCGGCGCTCATTGGTGCGCTCCCAGCGACAGGCCCAGCAGGCGGGTCTGCAGCGCGTCGTCGTGCGCCAGTTCGGCCATGCCGCCGGCGTGCACCACGCGGCCGTTGTCCATGACCGCGACGTGGTCGCCCACCTGGCGCGCGAAATTGAAGTTCTGCTCCACCAGCAGGATGGTGGTGGAGGCCTGCTTGAGTTCGATGAAGGCGTCGATCATGTTCTGGATGATGGCGGGCGCCAGGCCCTTGCTGGGCTCGTCGACCAGCAGCAGGCGGCGCGGCTCGATGATGGCGCGCGCGACCGCGAGCATCTGCTTCTGGCCGCCCGACAGCTTGCCGGCGGGGTACAGCCAGAATTTCCTGAGCGCGGGAAAGAAGCCGAAGATCCACTCCAGCCGCGCGCTGTCCAGCTGCGCGGCGCTGCGCGCCTGGCGCGCGGCCAGCAGGATGTTCTCCTTCACCGACAGGTCGGCGAAGATGCCCATGTCCTCCGGCACGTAGGCGATGCCCTGGCGCGCCATGTCTGGCGGCGAGGTGCGCACGCCCGGGCCGCCGACCGCGGTGCCGTCAAAACCGATGTGGCCCTGCGTCGCCTTCCACAGGCCCATGATGGTGCGCAGCGTGGTGGTCTTGCCGGCGCCATTGCGGCCCAGCAGCATGGTGACGCCCGCGGCTGGCACCGACAGGTCCACGCCGTGCAGGATGTGGTACGCGCCGATGTGCGTGTGCACGTCCTTCAGTTCCAGCAAGGCGGCCGCGCTCATGTCGTCTTCTCCGGCAGGGCGGCGCCCAGGTAGGCCTGCTGCACGATCGGCGAGGCGATCACCTCGGCCGGTTCGCCGTCGGCCATCAGTTCGCCGTTGTGCAGCACCACGATGCGGTCCGCCAGTTCGCGCACCACGTCCATCTTGTGTTCCACCAGCAGGATCGTCTTGGACGCGTCGGCCTTGATCTCGCGGATCAGGTCCAGCACCACGGGCACGTCGTCCACGCTCATGCCGGCGGTGGGCTCGTCGAACATGAACACCTGCGGTTCCAGGGCGATCAGCATGGCGATCTCGAGCTTGCGCTGGTCGCCGTGCGGCAGGTCGGCCGCCGCCTGGTCGCGGCGGGCCGTCAGCCGGGTGCGGTCGAGCAGCGCGTCGGCGCGCGCCAGCAGCGCGCGGTCATCGTCCCAGGTGCGCCAGAAGCGGATCTGGCGCCAGCCCAGGCCCTGCTGGCGCGATTGCAGCGCCAGCCGCACGTTCTCGCGCACCGACAGGCGCGGGAACAGCTGCGTCAGCTGGAAGGCGCGCCCCAGGCCGGCATGCATGCGCGCCGGCGCCGACAGCCCCGTCAGGTCGCGGCCGTTCAGATGCACCGATCCGGCGCTGGCGCGCAGCTGCCCCGAGATCAGGTTGAAGTAGGTGGTCTTGCCCGCGCCGTTGGGCCCGACGATGGCCGTCAGGCTGCCCGGCGCGAAGCGGCAGCTCACCGCGTTGACGGCCACGTGGCCGCCGAAGCGGATCGTGAGCGATTGGGTTTCCAGCATGAAGGGCGCGGCTCAGCGTTTGTTCTGGATCGGCACCGCCATCTGGTCGGGCGTGATTTCCTTGACCAGGTCCTGCACCGGCCACGGCACCGAGGGGTCGTTCTTGATGCGGAAGTGGTACATCGACTGCATGGCCTGGTGGTCTTGCGGGCGGAAGGTCATCTTGCCCTTGGGCGTGTCGAAGCTCATGCCTTCCATCGTCTTGATGAGCGTGTCGGTGTCGCTCTTGCCGGCGCTCTTGTTCAGCGCGGTGACGATGGCGATGGCGGCGGACATGCCGCCCGCGGTGAAGAAGTCCGGCGGCTGGCCGTAGCGCTTCTGGTGCTCGGCCACCAGCCAGTCGTTGATCGGATTCTTGGGAATGCCGTAGTAGTAATAGGTCGCGCCTTCCATGCCGGCCAGCGACTTGAGCGGCGTCATCGCGGCCAGCGTGTTGCCGCCGGTGGCGATCTCGATGCCGAAGCGCTTCGGATCCAGGTCGGCGATCTTGAACGGATTGCCGGCGCCGGCCCACAGGATGAAGATGATCTTGCGGCCTGGCTTGTCCTTGAGCGCGTCGAACAGGCGCTGGGCGCCGGCGGTGAAATCGGTGGCGTTGGCCGGCAGGTATTCCTCGTGCACGATCCTGGCCTGCTTGAGCGCGCTCTTGAAGGCCTTGACGCCGTCGCGGCCGAACGCGTAGTCCTGCGCCAGCATGGCGATGGAGGTGTCCGGCTGGTCGAAGGCGACGGCGTTGGCGATGGCGTCCTGCGACGAGTTGCGGCCGGTGCGGAAGATGTACTTGTTCCACTTGTCGCCGGTGATCGAATCGGCGACCGCCGGTTCCACCAGCAGGATCTTCTCGTATTCCTCGGCGATCGGCAGCATGGCCAGCGCCACGCCCGACGAGGTCGGGCCCACCGCGATGTCGGCGTTGTCGTCGGCGTAGGCCGAGGCGAGCTGGGCGCGGGCGACGTCGGGCTTGCCCTGGTTGTCCTTCTCGATCACGCGGATCTTGCGGCCGGCCACCGTCATGGTGCCCTGCGTGGCGTATTCCAGGCCCAGCATCAGGCCATTGTGGGTCTGCTTGGCGTAGGCCTCCAGCGGCCCGGTCTTGTCGTAGACGTGCGCCACGACGAAGTCCTTGGCCGCGGCGGCGGAACTCAGGCACAGGCCGGCCAGCGCGGCGAGCAGGATGCGTTTCATGGGAGTCTCCTTGTTCCTAGAGGGCGCCGGCGGCTGCGTCGGCGGCCGGCGTGGCGAGAAATTGGCGGACGGCCTCGATCTGCGGCGCGACGTTCAGCGCCGGCGCGTGGCCGCAATCCGGAAAGTCGACGCGCTGGGCGCGCGGGCCGCGCCGCGTCATGGCCTCGGCGATCTCGGGCAGCAGCAGGTCCGAGTCGGCGCCGCGCAGCAGCAGCAGCGGCATGCGCAGCGTGTCGTATTCGTCCCAGCGCTCGTAGTCCGCCGGGTGATGATGGAGCTGGCCGACGATGGCCGGGTCGTAGTGCGCCGTGACGCGGCCGTCGGGCAGGCGGCGCACCGAGGTCTCGGCCATGCGGCGCCATTGCTCGTCGCTCTGCCAGCCATACGGCCTGTAGGCGGCGCGCAGCCAGGTTTCCAGTTCGGTCACGGTGTCGAAGGCTGGCGGGTTGCCGGCATAGGCCAGGATGCGGTCGACGGCTGGCCGCGGCAGCGACGGGCCGATGTCGTTGACCACCAGGTGCGAGATCCGGTCCCTGAGCGTGGTGGCCGCGGCGTACATGCCGGTGGCGCCGCCCATCGAGGTGCCGACCCAGCGCACGCGGTCCAGCGCCAGGCCGTCGAGAAGGGCGCGCGCCAGCCGGGCGTAGAAATCCAGCCGGTATTCGGCCACCGGATCGGGGCTCCATTGCGACAGGCCGCGGCCGATCGTGTCGGGGCAGATGATGCGGTAGTCGCCGGCCAGCGCCTGCGCCAGCTCGTCGAAGTCGCGGCCGGTACGGGCCAGGCCGTGCCACATGATGAGCGCGGGGGCGTCCGGACGGCCCCACTCGGTGTAATGCAGCTCGCGGCCTTCGCAGCGCAGATAGCGCGAAGCCGGTGTGTGGCGAGCGGCCTGTGCGGGCGCGTTGGCCATGCGTCTCCTCCCGGGTTGTCCAGGTTGTGTGCTTGTGGCGCTGACTATAGACTTGCGCCAGGCGTGGCCACAATGCGCCGGACCGCCCGTGGCAGGGTGAGTCAAGAATATGTAGACGCAGGGTCATGAGTCCCCGCCAACCCCGCGAACCAGGAGACCGCGCCATGTCCGACACGGAATTTGCCATTTCGGCCATTGCTGGCGCCGAGCGGTATGAGCAATGGTGCGCGGCCTTGTCGGACGCCTTCGGCCCGTTCGAGGTGCACCATGGCCAGCCGGGCCAGTTTGCCGGCCACCTGCGCTACGTGCGGCGCGCCAGCCTGCAATTCAACGACCTGCACTATCAGGGACAGAAGCTCGAACGCACCGCCGCCAATGTCTCGCGGCTGGACCAGGAGTTCTACACCTTCGGTGTCCCGCTGGCGGGGCCGCTGGCCGTGGTGCAACAGGGGCGCGAGTTCCAGGTCGAGCCCGGCTGCGTCTATCTGATGAACCAGAGCCTGCCGTACCAGGCCACCGCGCTCGGCACCGACGGCTACCGCAGCCTGAGCGTGTCGTTCCCGCGCAGCGCGCTGTTGCAGCGCGATTCACGTATCGGTCCCTTCTACACGCTGCGCTTCGGCGACGGTTCGCCGCGCGGCGCGATGCTGGCCAGCTACATGGACCACCTGTTCAAGGGCTTGGACGGCTGGTCGCCGGCCGAGGCGGCCGAGCTGGGCGAGCGGCTGATCGACCTGATCGTGCTGTTCCTGGTGCAGCCTGGGCAGGGCCATGCGTCGGAGGCGGACAGCAGCGTGACGATGGCGCATCGCCAGCGGGCCATGGCCTACATCCGCCAGCACCTGGCCGACCCGGCGCTGTCGCCGCAGCGGGTGGCGCAGGGCTGCGGCCTGTCGGTGGCCTACCTGCACCGCATCTTCCAGGCCGGCGACCTGTCGGTGGAAAGCTTCGTCTTCGACCAGCGCCTGGAGCGCTGCCGCGAACTGCTGTTGAACCCGGCCCAGCGGCACCGCGGCATCGCCGAGCTGGCGTACCAGGCCGGCTTTGCCCATCCCTCGCATTTCAGCCGGCTGTTCAAGCGCCGCTTCGGCCTGTCGCCACGCGAGTGGCGCGCCGGCCGGCAATGAAAAAGGCCCGCTCGCGCGGGCCTTGTCGCATCGGGCCCGCGGCCCGTGGTTCGATCAGAACGGCGACGGCGTGGTCGACAGGTTGACCAGGCTGTTGGTCTTCAGGTCCAGGCGGATGTGCTCGGACGGCAGGCCATCGGCCAGCTTCAGCATGATCGCCATCAGCGGCTTGAAGCGCGCCTTGAACATGTCGGCCGGCGTGTTGGCGTCGCTGACGCGGTCGCCATTCATCTGCATGCTGGCGTTGGTCTGGCTCAGCGCCTGGGCCAGCAGCTTGTACTGGTTGGCGCGCTGCGCCGGGATGTCGGCGTAGGCCAGGTCGCCGGCGTTGGCCAGGCGCACGAAGTCGCCCGCCATGTCCAGCGCCTTCCACTTGGCGAAGTCGGCCAGCTGCATGCCGTTGGCCTGCGCCAGCGCCTGGGCGCGGGCGGTGGCATCGGCCATGTCGCCGGCGAAGGCCGGGTTGCTGGCGGTCGGGCCGCCCGCGACGTACAGGCAGCCGAAGAACGCCGGCGTCAGCTGGGCGCGGTCACCGGTGTTCTGCAGTTCGCCCAGCGTCACCGACGTGCGCAGCTGCGACAGCACCAGCAGGTCGGCGCCGGTCAGCGGGCTCTTGACCAGCTCGCGCATTTCGCAGCGCCAGTCGTCGTTCAACAGGCGCAGGCGCACCAGTTCGCTCATGTAGCGATAGTTGAAGTCGCCGTAGTCCTTGGCATCCAGGATCGACACGTCCCAGCGCGGCGGCACGTTGTAGGCGTGCTCGGCGCGGTACAGGTCGAACAGTTCGTCAAAGCGCGGCACCTTGTCCAGGCGGATGGTCTGCAGCTCGATCTGGTCGGCGCCCTGCATCGTCATCAGCTTGTAGGCCGGCACGTAGGCCGCCATCGACGGCGCCTGGATGTTGAACAGCGCCTTGTCGCCGCCGTAGTTGCGCGACGCGGTGTCGTTGAAGTGCATGTGGCCGCCCACGTGCACCTTCAGGCCGGTGTCGGCCAGCGCGCGCGTGGTGTTCTCGGCCGGGCGGCGCACCATCTGCATCTTGTTGGCGCCCAGCAGCGCCTCGATGTCATCGGACGCGCCGTTGAAGAACTCGGTCATCGGGAAGTGGCTGAACGCCACCACCTGCTTGCCCTGCGCCTTGCCGCGCGCCACCACGTCGGCCAGCCACTTGATGACGTGCGCCTTGTGCGTGAGCATCTTGTTGTAGCCCTGGTCGCCCGAGCCGGTGAAGTCGTTGGGGCCGTTGCCCGTCGGCACGTAGACGTTGGCGTCGATGCCGACCAGCCACACGCCCTTGACCGGTTCGACCACGTACGAGGTGTCCGGCACCATCTTGCAGAAGGTGTAGTTGGCCGGCTTGTTCGGGCCGCCGGTGCCCTGCGCGCAGATCTCGTACTGGCGGTTGATCCAGCTGGCCTGCGACAGCGCGGTGTCGTAGCGGTAGTCCTCGTACTTGTAGCTGCTGTACGGGGTCTCGTAATACAGGTATTCGGGCTTGGGCATGAAGCCGTGCTGGGTCAGGGCTTCGGTGATGCCCCCGTAGCCCATGTGCAGCACTTCCTCGGTGCAGTAGGTGTCGCCCACGCGCGCCCAGTCGCCGGCATAGGGGGTGCTGCAGGCGGCGTTGCCGCCGCGGCTGTAGATCGGCTGCGAGAAGCCGATGTCGCCCGTCACCGGGTCCAGGCCCAGGTAGTCGCTCTTGCCGTTGGCCTGGTTGAAGGGCCGCACGGGGTCGTGGTTGCCGGGGGCGGCGAAGAACTGGATGCCGTGCTTGCGCGTGTACTCGTCCATGATCTTGACCAGGCCGCGCATGTGCACCGGCTGGCCGTCGTCGGAGAAGTCGCCGGGCAGGGCGATGTACTTCACGCCGCGCGCCACCGCGTCGTCCAGCGCGGCCAGGAAGGCGAAGTAGTTCTCGTTGAACAGGCGCGTCGACGTCAGCTGCGCATACATCGTGCGGATGGTGGCGTTGTCGCCGCGCTTGGGGTTCGGGATGCCCGGGAACGAGCCGTCCTTGAAGTCCGCGTAGATGTCGTGGAAATGGATGTCGGGCATGAACGCGACCTGGACTGCGGCCGGTTGCGTCACCGGCGTTTCGGCGGTCGGCGACTTGTCGTCGTCATCCTTGTCGCCGCCACAGGCGGCCAACAGACCCATGAGCGCGGCCGCGCCCAGCGCGCGCGCGCTTTGCTGATATCGATGCATTGTGCTTCTCTGGTTGGAACAAATTTTTCTTCAGGCGTGGTTTCCCTGTTCCTGGGAGGTGCCGCCCGCGAGTGAGGCGCAATCCTCGCTGCCCAGGATTACAGCAACATGAAAGAATGGCGCCAAAGTGAGAAACAAGCGCGCGGCGAGGGCAAAAAAAAAGCCCCTTGCGGGGCTTTTTCGGGGCTGATGCGACGGCGATCAGATGTGCGTGATGAACTTGGTGACCAGGTAGCCATCGAACGTTTCGAGGCCGCCTTCGCTGCCGATACCGCTGTCCTTGATGCCGCCAAACGGCGTCTCGGCCAGCGCGCTGCCGAAATGGTTGATGTTGACCATGCCGGCTTCCAGGCCGTTGGAGACCTTGGTGGCGGTCTGCAGCGAATTGGTGAAGACGTAGGAAGACAGGCCGAACGGCAGGCTGTTGGCGCGCGCCAGCACTTCATCGGTGTCGGTGAAGCGGACCACCGGCGCCACCGGGCCGAAGGGCTCTTCGGTCATCAGCATGGAGTTGTCGGGCAGGTCGGTCACGACCGTGGGGGCGAAGAAGAAGCCCTTGCGGTCCAGCGGGCCGCCGCCCACCACCACCTTGCCGCCGTGCTTCTTGGCGTCGTCGATGAAGGCGCTCATGGCGGGGACGCGGCGTTCGTGCGCGAGCGGGCCCATGTCGGTGCCGGCTTCCAGGCCGTCGCCGACCTTGATGTTCTTGAGCACTTCGGAGAAGCGCGCCAGGAACTGCTCGTAGGCGCCGTTCTGCACGTAGAAGCGGGTCGGCGACACGCACACCTGGCCAGCATTGCGGACCTTGAACTTGGCCAGCATGGTGGCGGCGCGGTCGATGTCGGCGTCGTCGAACACCAGCACCGGCGAGTGGCCGCCCAGTTCCATCGTGACGCGCTTCATGTGCGCGCCGGCCAGCGCGGCCAGCTGCTTGCCCACCGGCACGGAGCCGGTGAACGAGACCTTGCGCACGATCGGCGAACGGATCAGGTAGTCGGAGATCTTGGCCGGTTCGCCCCAGACGATGTTCAGGCAGCCCTTGGGCAGGCCGGCGTCGTGGAACATGCGGGCGATCGCCATGACGGCGCTGGGCGAGTCTTCCGGACCCTTCAGCACCACCGTGCAGCCGGCGCCGAGCGCGGCGGCGATCTTGCGGATGGCCTGGTTGTAGGGGAAGTTCCAGGGCGTGAAGGCGGCGCAGACGCCGATCGGCTCGCGCACCACGATCTGGCGCACGTCGGGGTTGCGCGGCGGGATCACGCGGCCGTAGATGCGGCGGCATTCCTCGGCGTGCCAGTCGGCGTGCTCGGCGCAGGAGGTGACTTCGCCGATGGCTTCGGCCAGCGGCTTGCCCTGGTCCAGCGTCATGTTGCGGCCGATTTCCTTGGCGCGCTCGCGCGACAGGGTGGCGACCTTGCGCAGGATGGCCGAACGATCCATGGGAGAAGATTTCTTCCAGGATTCGAACGCGCGCTGGGCGGCGGCTAGCGCACGGTCCAGATCCGCTTCGGTGGCGTGAGGCAGCTGGCCGAGCACTTCCAGCGTGGCCGGGTTGATGACGTCCTGGGTGCGCCTGCCCTCGCCGGCGACGAATTCGCCGTCGATATACAGCGCCAACTGTTCATACATGCCTGTCTTTCCTTGCGAAATAGGAGTGGGTAGCGATCGCAATCGCCCGTGCCAGTCTAAACCAGCTTGTCCGCCGCGGGGAGGTCCAATCCCCGCCGCCGGCTAGGAGCCAATGGCCGCCCCTTGCGCCCGGGTGGCGCCATGGACAAAATGATGCATCTTTGGCTGTCTATATAGATACCTACTGTGCAACCCGTCGATACGCGTCCGTCCAGCCAGCCCAGTGTCTATTCCCGCGTCTTTTTCCGTTTCATCGACTGGTTGCGCCACCGTATCGCGCTGGCCTCCCTGGTGGGTGACCACCCGATCTTCCAGAACAGCCAGTTCCCCTGGATCGCCCGCCTCGAGGCGCAGGCGCCCGCCATCCGCGCCGAACTGATGGCCCTGCTGGCCGAGCGCGAGCAGCTGCCGTCCTTCCATGAACTGTCCCCGGATGTCGGCATGATCACCTCCGACGACCAGTGGAAGACCTTCGTCTTCATGGGCTACGGCCTGCGCTCGGACCGCAACCTGGCGCGCTGCCCGGCCACGGCGCAGGCGCTGCGCGACATCCCGGGCCTGCGCACCGCGTTCTATTCCATCCTCGAACCGGGCAAACGCATTCCCCTGCACACTGGTCCTTACAACGGGGTGCTACGCCTGCACCTGGGGCTGCTGGTGCCCGAGCCGGCCGAGCGCTGCTGGATCGAGGTGGGCGGCGAGCGCTACCACTGGAAGGAAGGCGAGGCCGTGGTGTTCGACGATCTCTACCCGCACCAGGTGCACAACGACACGGATGGCACCCGGGCGGTGCTGTTCATCGACTTCGAGCGCCCCTGTCGGGCGCCGATCCGCTGGCTGAACCGGCTGGTGCTGATGGCGGCGCCGTTCACCGACGAGATCCGGCGTGGCAAGGCCAACCACGACGCCTGGGAGCGCGACTACTACCGAAATAAAACGGGGTCAGACTAAATCGGCCCCGGCAGGGTGGAAAAGAGACAGTTGTCCACAGGCACTGTCGCGTATTTGCTCACTCTCTCAACAAAGGCCTTGCGCTCAAAATCTAACCAGGATAGAATGGTCAGCTTTCCCAGATTGTCGATTGGCCAGGAACTAGCCGGGCCAACGTGTTGGGGGAATACCCGCAGGATTTCAACCCAGGGTCGTTGCGTTGCCACCAGTTGATGGCCTTCGAAGCGAAAGCTCGATGCGCCAGCCAACAATAAAGCAGGGCGGCTGACCTGACGGGACCAAAACTGGCAGGAATTGCAGTGTTCCCTTTTTTGGGGAAAACCGTATTTCCAGTTAAGTTGGAACAGGAAAAATCATGATCCAAATGCAGACCACGCTGGACGTGGCCGATAACACTGGTGCGCGTCATGTCATGTGCATTAAGGTGCTCGGTGGCTCCAAGCGCCGTTATGCCGGTATCGGCGACATCATCAAGGTGAGCGTCAAAGATGCGGCTCCGCGCGGACGCGTCAAGAAAGGCGAAATTTACAATGCCGTGGTGGTTCGTACCGCCAAGGGCGTGCGCCGTAAGGACGGTTCGCTGATTCGTTTCGGTGGCAATGCCGCCGTGTTGCTCAATGCCAAGCTGGAGCCCATCGGCACCCGCATCTTCGGACCCGTTACGCGTGAACTGCGTACCGAGAAGTTCATGAAGATCGTGTCGCTGGCCCCGGAAGTGCTGTAAGGAGCCCTACGATGAACAACATTCGTAAAGGCGACGAAGTCATCGTCCTGACCGGCCGCGACAAGAAGCGTCGCGGTACCGTGCTGGCGCGCGTCGATGCCGACCACGTCCTGGTCGAAGGCGTCAACGTCGTCAAGAAGCACGTGAAAGCCAACCCGATGGCCAACAACCCGGGTGGCATCGTCGAAAAGACCATGCCGATCCACATCTCGAATGTGGCGCTCTTCAACCCCGCTACCGGTCGTGGCGACCGCGTCGGCGTGCAAGAAGTCGAAGGCCGCAAGGTTCGCGTGTTCCGTTCCAATGGTGCCGTTGTCGGCGCCAAGGCGTAAGGGGCGATAGACATGTCTCGTTTGCAAGATTTCTACAAGAGCAAGGTCGCTGGCGACCTGCAGGCCAAGTTCGGCTACAAGAGCGCCATGGAAGTGCCGCGCATCACCAAGATCACCCTGAACATGGGTGTCTCGGAAGCCGTCGCCGACAAGAAGGTCATCGAGCACGCTGTCTCGGACCTGACCAAGATCGCTGGCCAAAAGCCTGTCGTGACCAAGACCAAGAAGGCTATCGCCGGTTTCAAGATCCGCGAAAACTACCCGATCGGTTGCATGGTCACGCTGCGTGGTCAACGCATGTACGAATTCCTGGATCGCCTGGTGGCGGTTGCGCTGCCTCGCGTGCGCGACTTCCGCGGTATCTCGGGTCGTGCTTTCGACGGCCGTGGCAACTACAACATCGGGGTGAAAGAGCAGATCATTTTCCCCGAAATCGAGTACGACAAGATCGACGCGCTGCGTGGGCTGAACATCAGCATCACCACCACCGCGAAGACCGACGAAGAAGCCAAGGCGCTGTTGACGGCCTTCAGCTTCCCGTTCCGTAACTAAGGGGCTGATGACGTGGCTAAACTTTCCCTCATCAATCGCGACATCAAGCGCGCCAAGCTGGCTGACAAGTTCGCTGCCAAGCGCGCTGAGTTGAAGTCGATCATCGACGACCAGTCGAAGACCGACGAAGAACGTTACCAAGCTCGGCTGAAGCTGCAACAGCTGCCGCGCAATGCCAACCCGACGCGTCAACGTAACCGTTGCGTGGTCACCGGTCGTCCGCGCGGTGTGTTCCGCAAGTTCGGCCTGACGCGCCACAAACTGCGTGAAATGGCGATGAAGGGTGAAATCCCCGGCATCACCAAGGCCAGCTGGTAGGAGAACGAATATGAGCATGAGCGATCCCATCGCCGATATGCTGACCCGCATTCGCAATGCGCAGCAAGTGGACAAAGTTACGGTGAACATGCCCTCCTCGAAGCTGAAGGCGGCCATTGCCGCCGTGCTGAAGGACGAAGGCTACATCGACAGCTTTGAAATCAAGGGCACCCAGGCCAAGCCTGAGCTCGAGATCACCCTGAAGTACTACGCTGGCCGTCCGGTCATCGAGCGCATCGAACGTGTTTCGCGCCCCGGTCTGCGTATCTACAAGGGCCGTACCAGCATTCCTCAGGTCATGAACGGCCTGGGCGTGGCTATCGTGTCGACCTCGCGCGGCGTCATGACCGACCGTAAGGCTCGCGCCAACGGCGTCGGCGGCGAAGTGCTGTGCTACGTGGCCTAAGGAGAAATTCGAATGTCACGTATCGCTAAGTATCCGGTCGACCTGCCCAAGGGTGTCGAAGCCGACATCAAGCAGGATCAGATCACCGTCAAGGGCCCGCTGGGTTCCTTGACCCAAGCCCTGACTGGCGACGTCACGGTCGCGTTGGACAACGGCAAGCTGACGTTTGTCGCCGCCAACGAAACCCGCCACGCCAACGCCATGTCGGGTACCGTGCGCGCGCTGGTGGCCAACATGGTCAACGGCGTGAGCAAGGGATTCGAGCGCAAGCTGAATCTGGTTGGCGTGGGTTACCGCGCCTCGATTCAAGGCGACGCCGTTAAGCTGCAGCTCGGTTTCTCGCACGACGTTTTGCACAAGTTGCCGGCCGGTATCAAGGCCGAATGCCCCACCCAGACGGAAATCGTCATCAAGGGCTCCAACAAGCAAGTCGTCGGCCAGGTGGCCGCTGAAATCCGCGCGTACCGCGAACCCGAACCCTACAAGGGCAAGGGCGTGCGTTACTCGGACGAACGCGTCGTCATCAAAGAAACCAAGAAGAAATAACGGCGCACGCAAGGACGAATCATGGACAAAAAAGTTTCCCGTTTGCGTCGTGCGGTTCCTACCCGCCGGAAGATCAACGAGCTGCGCGTTCACCGCCTCTCGGTTTTCCGCTCGAACCAGCACATCTACGCCAATATCATTTCGCCGGAAGGCGATCGCGTTCTGGTCAGCGCCTCGACGGTGGAAGCCGAAGTGCGCGCCCAGCTGGCTGGCCAGACCGGCCAAGGTGGCAACAAGGCCGCTGCTTCGCTGGTTGGCAAGCGCGTGGCCGAAAAGGCCAAGGCTGCCGGTATCGAACTGGTCGCTTTCGATCGCTCAGGCTTTCGTTACCATGGCCGCGTGAAAGCGCTGGCCGACGCCGCGCGTGAAGCCGGCCTGAAGTTCTAAGCGAGGATCTGTCAAATGGCTAAAGTACAAGGCAAGAACGCCGCGGAAAAAGAGAACGATGACGGCCTCCGCGAAAAGATGATCGCGGTCAACCGCGTGAGCAAAGTGGTCAAGGGTGGTCGCACCATGAGCTTTGCCGCGCTGACCGTGGTTGGCGATGGCGATGGCCGCGTCGGCATGGGCAAGGGCAAGGCGCGTGAAGTGCCGGTGTCGGTTCAGAAGGCTATGGAACAGGCCCGTCGCGGCATGTTCAAGGTGGCCCTGAAGAACGGCACGCTGCACCACACCGTGGTCGGCAAGCATGGCGCCGCCACCGTGCTGATTTCGCCCGCTGCTGAAGGTACCGGCGTCATCGCCGGCGGCCCGATGCGCGCTATTTTCGAAGTGATGGGTGTGCGTAACGTGGTTGCCAAGAGCCTGGGCTCGAGCAACCCCTACAACATGGTTCGCGCCACGTTGAACGGCCTGCGCGCCTCCCTGACCCCGGCGGATGTTGCTGCTAAGCGCGGCAAGACCGTCGAAGAGATCCTGGGGTAAATCATGGCTCAGAAGCAGATCAAAGTGACCCTCGTGCGCTCCGTGATCGGTACCAAGCAATCGCACCGTGACACGGTTCGCGGTCTGGGCTTGGGCCGTATCAACAGCAGCCGCGTGCTGGTCGATACGCCCGAGGTGCGTGGGATGATCCGTAAGGTGGATTATCTCGTTTCCGTCTCGGAAGCCTAAGGAATCACCATGTCGGATATGCAACTTAATTCGCTGAAGCCCGCTGAGGGCAGCAAGCACGCCAAGCGCCGCGTCGGCCGTGGCATCGGTTCGGGTCTGGGTAAGACCGCCGGCCGTGGTCACAAGGGTCAGAAGTCGCGCTCGGGCGGTTTCCATAAGGTTGGCTTCGAAGGCGGTCAAATGCCGCTGCAGCGTCGCCTGCCCAAGCGTGGTTTCACCCCGCTCGGTCAGCACCTGTACGCCGAAGTCCGTCTGTCGGACCTGCAAGCCGTGCCCGTCGACGAAATCGACGTGCAAGTGCTGAAGGCGGCTGGCGTGATTGGCCAGGCGGTTCGTTACGCCAAGGTCATCAAGTCGGGTGAACTCTCGCGCAAGGTCGTGCTCAAGGGCATTACCGCGACGGCCGGCGCTCGCGCCGCCATCGAAGGCGCGGGCGGCTCGCTTGCTTGATCACGAGGTGACGAGTGGCTAACGCGCAGGCATTGGGTAAAACCGGAACGCGGTACGGCGACCTCAAGCGCCGCCTCGTGTTCCTGGTGCTCGCCCTGGTGGTTTACCGTTTGGGTACACACATCCCCGTTCCGGGCATCAACCCGGACGCGCTGGCGGACTTGTTCCGTCAGAACCAGGGCGGGATCCTGGGCCTGTTCAACATGTTCTCGGGCGGGGCGCTCTCGCGCTTCTCGATTTTTGCCCTGGGGATCATGCCGTACATTTCGGCATCCATCATCATGCAGTTGATGTCGGTGGTGGTGCCGTCGCTGGAAGCGCTCAAGAAAGAGGGCGAAGCCGGTCGTCGGAAGATTACCCAATACACCCGCTACGGCACGGTCGTGCTGGCGCTGGTGCAGGCTGTGGGCATTTCGGTTGCGCTTGAGTCCCAGCAGGGACTTGTGATCGATCCGGGCATGCTGTTTCGCTTCACGACCGTCGTGACTTTGGTCACCGGCACCATGTTCGTCATGTGGCTGGGTGAGCAGATCACGGAACGCGGTCTCGGTAACGGGATTTCCATCCTGATCTTCGCAGGTATCGTTGCGGGTCTGCCCGCGGCGCTGGCTGCACTGTTGGACCTGGTTCGCACCAACGCGATGTCCGTGCTGTCGGCACTGTTCATCGTGGCCCTGGTGGTGCTGGTTACCGCTTTTGTGGTGTTCGTGGAACGCGGACAGCGCAAGATCACGGTGAACTACGCCAAGCGTCAGGTCGGCAACAAGGTCTACGGTGGTCAAAGCTCGCACCTGCCGCTGAAGCTGAACATGGCCGGGGTGATTCCGCCGATCTTCGCGTCGTCGATCATCCTGTTCCCGGCCACGATCACGAGCTGGTTCTCCAGCAGTGAGAACATGCGCTGGCTTAGCGACCTGGCTGCGGCCCTGTCGCCTCGTCAACCGCTCTACATCACGCTGTATTCGGTCGCGATTATTTTCTTCTGCTTCTTCTACACGGCTCTGGTGTTCAACAGCCGCGAAACGGCGGACAACCTGAAGAAGAGTGGTGCGTTTGTTCCGGGCATCCGTCCGGGCGAACAGACGGCCCGCTACATTGACAAGATCCTGATGCGTCTGACGCTCGCAGGTGCCATCTACATCACGTTGGTGTGCCTGTTGCCGGAATTCTTGGTAATGCGGTGGAACGTCCCCTTCTACTTCGGTGGTACGTCTCTGTTGATTATTGTGGTGGTGACGATGGATTTCATGGCACAGGTTCAGGCCTACATGATGTCTCACCAGTACGACTCGTTGCTCAAGAAGGCTAACTTCAAGGGCGCGGGTTTGCCGATGCGGTAAGCAAAAGAATGTCCAAGGACGACGTCATTCAGATGCAAGGCGAGGTTCTTGAGAACCTCCCG
The DNA here is from genome assembly GCF_056523125.1 of Achromobacter sp. ISS7. NCBI lineage: Bacteria > Pseudomonadati > Pseudomonadota > Betaproteobacteria > Burkholderiales > Alcaligenaceae > Achromobacter > Achromobacter sp. ISS7. The sequence goes on from NZ_JAWRZD010000001.1 coordinate 4,793,882, forward strand.
AACGCGACATTTCGCGTCAAGCTCGAAAACGGCCACGTGGTGTTGGGCCATATTTCCGGCAAGATGCGTATGCATTACATCCGGATCCTGCCGGGTGACAAGGTCACAGTGGAGCTCACGCCCTATGATCTGACGCGAGCCAGGATTGTTTTCCGCTCCAAGTGAGCGAAACCGGATTACGGAAAATTAGGAGTCAACCATGAAAGTAATGGCATCGGTTAAGCGGATCTGCCGCAACTGCAAAGTTATCAAACGTCACGGCGTGGTGCGCGTTATCTGCACCGACCCGCGTCACAAGCAGCGTCAAGGCTAACTCGGGTTAGCGACTACGCAACGGATTTATTCAAGGAACAGTCATGGCCCGTATTGCTGGCATTAACATTCCGCCGCATCAGCACGCCGAGATCGGCCTGACCGCCATTTTTGGCATCGGTCGTACGCGCGCTCGCAAGATCTGCGAAGCGGCTAACGTCCCGTTTGACAAAAAGGTCAAGGATCTGAGCGACGCTGAGCTGGAACGCGTCCGTGAACACGTTGGTGTGTTCACGGTCGAAGGTGACCTGCGTCGTGAAGTGCAGCTCTCGATCAAGCGTTTGATCGACCTGGGAACCTACCGCGGCATGCGCCACAAGCGCGGCCTGCCCGTGCGCGGCCAGCGCACTCGCACCAACGCCCGGACCCGCAAGGGCCCGCGTCGTGCTGCTGCGTCCCTGAAGAAATAATCGAGGAACTGGATTATGGCGAAAGCTTCCACCAGCGGCGCTTCGCGCGTGCGCAAAAAGGTCAAGAAGAACGTCTCGGACGGCATCGCGCACGTTCACGCTTCGTTCAACAACACCATCATCACCATCACCGACCGTCAGGGCAACGCTTTGTCGTGGGCCACGTCGGGCGGTGCTGGCTTCAAGGGTTCGCGCAAGTCGACCCCGTTCGCCGCGCAGGTCGCCGCTGAAACGGCCGGCCGTGTCGCGCTGGAATACGGCATCAAGACGCTGGAAGTGCGTATCAAGGGCCCCGGCCCCGGCCGTGAGTCGTCGGTCCGCGCGCTGAACGCGCTGGGCATCAAGATCTCGTCCATCGCCGACATCACGCCCGTTCCGCACAACGGCTGCCGTCCGCCGAAGCGTCGTCGTATCTAAAGGGAATCCACATGGCACGTTATATTGGACCCAAATGCAAGCTCTCGCGCCGCGAGGGTACTGACCTGTTCCTGAAGAGCGCCCGTCGCTCGCTGGATTCCAAGTGCAAGCTGGATTCCAAGCCTGGCCAACACGGCCGCACTTCGGGTGCCCGCACTTCCGACTACGGCCTGCAGCTGCGCGAAAAGCAAAAGCTCAAGCGCATGTACGGCGTGCTGGAAAAGCAATTCCGCAAGTACTTCGCTGAAGCCGAGCGCCGCCGTGGCAACACCGGCGAAACGCTGATCCAGCTGCTGGAATCGCGCCTGGACAACGTCGTCTACCGCATGGGCTTCGGCTCGACCCGCGCCGAAGCTCGCCAGCTGGTGAGCCACCGCGCCATCGAACTGAACGGCCACACCGCCGACATCGCTTCGATGCTGGTCAAGGCTGGCGACGTCATCTCGATCCGCGAAAAGGCCAAGAAGCAAGGCCGTATCAAGGAATCGCTCGACCTGGCCACCAGCATCGGCATCCCCCAGTGGGTGGAAGTCGACACGACCAAGCTGACCGGCACGTTCAAGTCGGCCCCCGATCGCGCTGACGTCGCTCGCGACATCAACGAATCGATGGTCGTCGAACTGTACTCGCGTTAATCACGCCTGCCGGCGCCTCCTTCGCAAGGTGCTGGCACGCTGGTTTCGCGACCGGTTTGCAAGTCTCGCAGCAGCCCGCTTTCCGCCTTTTGGCGGGGCGGGCTTTGCGGTAAGTATCGGGCGGTTTTTCATCGCCCGCGTTTCACGTTTCAACCTGTCCATCAGCCTTATCGGTGTAACGAGCCGAGGGTATTGAAAAGGAACACAGTACATGTCCACTCAAGGTTTCCTGAAGCCGCGCTCCATTGAAGTCGAACCGGTCGGCACCCACCATGCCAAGATCGTGATGGAGCCGTTCGAGCGCGGCTACGGCCATACGCTGGGCAACGCCCTGCGCCGCATCCTGCTGTCTTCGATGACCGGCTACGCGCCGACCGAAGTCCAGATGACGGGCGTGGTGCACGAATACTCGACCATCCCGGGCGTTCGCGAAGATGTCGTCGACATCCTGCTGAACCTGAAGGGCGTGGTCTTCAAGCTGCACAACCGTGACGAAGTCACCCTGGTCCTGCGCAAGACCGGCGCCGGCACCGTGCTGGCCAGCGACATCGAGCTGCCGCACGACGTCGAGATCATCAACCCCGGCCACGCCATCTGCAACCTGACGGACGCGGGCAAGCTGGAAATGCAGATCAAGGTCGAAAAGGGCCGCGGCTACGTGCCGGGCAACGTGCGCGCGCTGTCGGAAGACCGCACCCACACCATCGGCCGCATCGTCCTGGACGCCTCGTTCAGCCCGGTCCGCCGCGTCAGCTACGCGGTTGAAAGCGCCCGCGTGGAACAGCGCACCGACCTGGACAAGCTGGTCCTGGACATCGAAACCAACGGCGTCATCTCGCCCGAGGAAGCGGTGCGCCAGTCGGCTCGCATCCTCATGGACCAGATCTCGGTCTTCGCCGCCCTGGAAGGCGCCGGCGATTCGTACGAAGCCCCGGTCCGCGGCACGCCGCAGATCGACCCGGTGCTGCTGCGTCCGGTCGACGACCTGGAACTGACCGTGCGTTCGGCCAACTGCCTGAAGGCCGAAAACATCTACTACATCGGCGACCTGATCCAGCGTACCGAGAACGAACTGCTCAAGACCCCGAACCTGGGTCGCAAGTCGCTCAACGAGATCAAGGAAGTCCTGGCCGCACGCGGCCTGACGCTGGGCATGAAGCTCGAAAACTGGCCCCCGCTGGGCCTGGAGCGTCCGTAAGTCTTGCAAGGGTGGCGCCCCTCTCGCAGGGGCGTTTCCCGCGGCGCCCGGCCTTGCCGCCGGGCGGTTTGCGAAACCGTCGTAAAATGCACCGTTTTCCACCGGACCGCGGCCTGGTTGCAGGTTGATAGAAGAGCCGGATAACCCGATGGCGGAAACGCCTTCATTAGATTCAAAGGATACTTATCATGCGTCACGGTAATGGCTTGCGTAAGCTCAACCGCACCAGCAGTCACCGTCTTGCCATGTTCCGCAACATGGCCGTTTCGTTGATCACCCACGAAGCCATCAAGACCACGCTGCCCAAGGCGAAAGAACTGCGCCGCGTCATCGAACCCCTGATCACGCTGGGTAAAGAACCCACCCTCGCGAACAAGCGTCTGGCTTTTGCCCGTCTGCGCGATCGCGACGCCGTGGTGAAGCTGTTCGCCGAAATCGGCCCGCGCTACGCGGCCCGCAACGGCGGCTACACCCGCGTGCTGAAGATGGGTTTCCGTCAAGGCGACAACGCTCCCATGGCTTTCATGGAGCTGGTCGACCGTCCGGAAGTCGATGAGGCCGCTGAGGACAGCGCCGAATAAGCTTCGGTGTCTAGATAAGCGACAAGGGCGGGTCTTCGGACCCGCCCTTGTTTTTTTGCGCGACGCCTGCGGGCCGCCCAGGCGGCGCAGGCGCGCCGATCGCTACGAGGCGTGCAGTTCCCCCCGCAATTGCGCGGCGGTGGCCGCCAGCGCCTCCTGGGGCGCCTGGGGCGGCATGCGGAAGGTCAGGTCCTGCTGCTCGATGTACTGGGTCGAGGTTACGTCCTGCGGATGGTGCATGGGGATCACGTGCGCATGGGTGTGCGCCACGTGGATGCCGGTGAAGGCGAAGCCGACGCGGTCCACGCCATACAGCCGCTTCATGTGGCGGCCCAGCTTCTGCCCCAGGTTGACGATGTGGCCGGCCAGGTCGGCGGGCATGTCCTCGTAGTACGGATAGTGCTGCTTGGGGATGATGAGCGTGTGCCCGGGGCGCACCGGCTGGATGTCCAGGAAGGCCATCAGGCGCTCGTCTTCGTGGATGATGTGGGCCGGGATCTCGTGGCGGGCGATGCGGCAGAACAGGCAGTTATCGGACATGCTTGCCTCGGTGGGAAGGGGTATGCGGTGGCCGTGGGTCTGATTGTGGGCGGACAGGGTCGGCGATACCGATAAAATACCCCGAGTTACATCCCACACGGGTATTCCCAGGAGGCTCCATGTTGCGCGATGACGACGTCGTGCTGGTCATCAGCAATGCGCCGGACCTGCTGCTGGCCAAGCGCATCGCCCACGTGCTGGTCGAAGACGGGCTGGCCGCCTGCGTGAACCTTGGCGCGCCGGGCCTGTCCATCTACCAGTGGCAAGGCGAGGTGGAAGGGGCCGAGGAAATCCCCATCCACATCAAGACCACCTACGCGCGCCACCCGGCCGTGGTCCAGGCCCTGGCGCAGATGCATCCCTACGACGTGCCCGAAATCATCGTGCTGCCGGTCATCGGCGGCGCCGCGCCCTATCTCGACTGGGTGCGCCAGCAGACGGCCGTCGTGCAGAACAAGAGAGACTGATGTTGCAACCCGCGGTCCGGCTCCACGCCCCGATGCGTGCCTTTTTCCCCAAGTTGCTGGCGCTGCTGGCCATGGCCATGCTGTGGCTGGCCTGGAACGCGCCGGCGCGCGCCGAGGCCGAGTTCCTCGAGCCCGAAAAGGCATTTGTCTTCAGCGCGGCGATGGCCACGCCCGATACCGTCGAGCTGCGTTTCCGCGTGGCGCCCGGCTACTACATGTACCGCGAGCGCTTCGGCATCAGCATCAGCCCGCTGGGCGCGGCCACGCTGGGCGAGCCGGTCTATCCCAAGGGCGACGTCAAGTACGACCCGACCTTCGAGAAGGACATGGAGGTCTATCACCAGGACGTGCTGATCCGCGTGCCGGTGACGCCCGGCGGCCAGCCGTTCACGCTGACGCTGACCGGCCAGGGCTGCGCCGACGCCGGCCTGTGCTATCCGCCGATGGACAGCAGCGTGAAGCTGACGCCGGTGGCGGGCGGCTACGCCCTGGCGGGCAGCGGCGGCGCATCCGCCGCGCCGGCCGCGGCTGCGGGCGGCGGCCTGAGCGCGCTGGTGAACGCGGGCGATACCGGCCTGGCCGATGCCCTGGGCGGGCTGAGCTGGATCAAGACGGCCGGCGTGTTCCTGGTGCTGGGCCTGCTGCTGGCGTTCACGCCCTGCGTGTTGCCCATGATCCCTATCCTGTCGTCGATCGTGCTGGGCGGCGCCAGCCAGGAACGCCCGACGCGCGGCCGCGGCCTGGCGCTGGCGGCGACCTATGTGCTGGGCATGTCGGTGGTCTACACCGCGCTGGGCGTGGCCGCCGGCCTGAGCGGCGCGGGCCTGGCCGCCTGGCTGCAGACGCCGTGGATCCTGACGCTGTTCGCGATCCTGCTGGCGGTGCTGGCGCTGGCGATGTTCGATGCCTTCACCTTCCAGATGCCGTCCGGCATCCAGGCGCGGCTGGCCGAGCGGTCGTCGCGCATTCCGGGCGGCCGCTACACCGGCGCGTTGCTGATGGGCGCGCTGTCGGCGCTGATCGTCGGGCCGTGCGTGGCCGCGCCGCTGGCCGGTGCGCTGCTGTACATCTCGCAGACCGGCGACGTGGTGCTGGGCGGTTCGGCCCTGTTCGCGATGGCGTGGGGCATGGGCGTGCCGCTGCTGATCGTCGGCGCCTCGTCGGGCGCGCTGCTGCCCAAGGCCGGTCCGTGGATGGACGGCGTCAAGCGGCTGTTCGGCATGCTGCTGCTGGCGACCGCGTGGTGGATGCTGATTCCGGTGGTGCCGACCTGGGTGCAGATGACCGGCTGGGCCTTCCTGGCCATCGTCGGCGCGGTGATGCTGCGCGCGTTCGACGCGCTGCCGGCCGGTGCCGGCTCGGCGCGCATGTTCGGCAAGGGCATCGGCCTGTTGCTGGCCCTGGCCGCCGCCGCGTGGCTGATCGGCGCGGCCAGCGGCGGCCGCGACGTGCTGCAGCCGCTGTCGCACTTTGCCTCCGGCGGCCCGGCCGCGGCCGGCACCGCGGCGCATGCCGGCGAGGTGCAGTTCAAGCGCGTGCGCAACAACGCCGAGCTGGAT